>NZ_JAAHBP010000001.1 GCF_023184515.1 Streptomyces sp. D2-8
AGACAAGGCATACGATGTGCCTCAGCTGCGGAAATGGTTACGCGGCAAGCGCATCGGCGTGCGCATCGCCCGCAAAGGCATCGAGTCCAGCGAACGATTGGGCCGCCGCCGGTGGGTCATCGAGCGGACCATCTCCTGGCTGTCCGGCTACCGTCGGCTCAGCCCCCGCTACGAACGAAATCCCCGCAACTACCTGGCCTTTCTCGGTCTCGCCGCCGCCCTGTGCTGCTACAAGCGACTCCTCCGCCTCACCACATAGGACACCGTCTAAAGTGGCCCGTTGACGTCCCGGCTCAGCAGACCCGGGACCGCCACCAGCGGGCGGTCCCGCACCCGGTGGCCCGACAGGCAACGTTCGCCCCGGCACTTTCCGGGCGCATGAGCCAGCCACCGCAAGCACAAGGCGCCGTAGGACGTCAGGGACGGCAGGACACACGGTGCTCCAGGAGGTGAAGGTGTGTGGTGAACATCGCGTCCCACCCGTCCGGGAACTTCACCACCGTCCCCAGCTGCACCGGCTCCGTCGACGGATAGTCGTCCAGCAGGTCGGTCACCCCCGCTCGGCAGACCACGATGCAGGCGTGCCGGTGGCGGGAGGTCAGGACGCAGAGGCGGCCCGTCTCCAGGTGGAAGGCCGTCGCGTCGGGGCGGCCCGAAAGGGGGTGGAGGACCACCGTGACGTCGTACTCGCGGCCTTGTAGCCGGTTCGCCGTGTCCACGACCACGTCGGTGACGCCGAGGCCGGCCAGGGCCGCGCGGACCGCGGCCGCCTGGTCCCGGTGGGCCGTGCCGACGGCGATCCGGTCGGCGGTGAGGGGAGAGGGCGCCGGGGAGCGCTCCGAGGTCGCCGCGCCCGCCCGGTCCAGCAGGCGCCGGACGATCGTCGCCACCGCCCGGACCGCCTCCGGGTCCGTGCGCGGAGTGTGCCGGGCGGGCAGTTCCAGCAGGCCCCAGCCCGACTCGGCCGCCTCGTCGATCACCCGGTCGGGGCCCGAGCCGTCCGACGGCACGCCGAAGGCCAGGGTCCGGTCGCCGGGGCCGGTACCGCTGCGGAACGGCGTGTACGGGTAGAACGCGTCCGAGACCAGGGGCGCCGCGGAGGCCGGAAGCCGCCAGGAGACCGGCAGACGGTGCTGGGGCAGGTCCGGGTTGTGCGCGAGCAGGGTCGTCACCGCCGAGGCCGACGGGTCGTACGCCAGGCCCGCCCACTGCTCGCTGCCCACGATCGCGAACGGGTCGAGCTGCCCCGGGTCGCCCACGAACAGCGCCCGCTCGAACAGCCCGGCCACGGCCAGCAGCGCGTCCGAACGCATCTGGTACGCCTCGTCGACGATCGCGTGCCGCCACGGCTCGTCGACCTTGACGTGCGCCCACTTCGCCGCGGTCGAGATCACCACGGCCAGCCCGGCGAGGTCACCCGCCTTGGCCGACTTGCGTACATTCGGCAGGTCGTCGAGCGCCTTGTCGTACGGGTCGGAGTCGCTGCTGTGCAGCCGGCCCACCGGCAGCCCGGGGTTCTTCTCGGCGAGCCTGAGGACCAGGTCGTCGACCTGGGCGTTGGTCTGCGCGACCACCATCAACGGGTGGCCCGCCTCGGCCAGTTCCAGGGCCGCGCGGACCACCAGCGTGGACTTGCCCGCGCCCGGCGGGGAGTCCACGACGACACCGCGCGCGGTGCCGTGCAGTGTGTCGCGCAGGATCGCGTCGGTGGCCTGTGCCGCGGCGGCAGCGGGATCGAAGACCGTCGTCACAGCACATCCTCCTCGGTCACCGGGTCGGCCGCCTCCAGAGTCAGCTCGCCGGGCGGCCCGCCGTGCGTCCACGGCGTCTCCTCCGGGTCGGGCAGCTTCGCACCGCCCCGCTGCTCGTGCTCGAAGAGCGTGAAGCAGACCCGGTCGCCCTTCTCCGGCACCGAACCCGGCTCGGGCTCCTTGCCGCGGCCCATCTTGTCGAGGACCCGCAGCACCACGTACGCGCCGTCCTCCTCGGCCGCGACGAACTCCGCCGACTGCGGCTTCCCGCCCAGCGACCGGTACACCTTCGCCCGCTCGCCGAGATGCGGCCGGTCGTCCGTGCGCACCGTGACCAGGGGGCGCGGGCTGGGCCGCTTGCCCTCGCTGTACGCCATCACGACGTCGGTGACCTCACCCGCGAACGCCTCCCCGGACAGCCGCCGGCCCGCCATCACCAGCGGGTCGTCGAGGGCCTCCTGCGCCTCCAGCCGGGCCTGTTCGCGCTCGCGCGTGGCGAGCTTGTTCGCCGCGGTGACCGCGTCGTCGCGGCGCGGCTGCGGAGGCTCACCGGCCAGCACCCGGTCCCGGTGGCCGGTGAACGACCAGCGGTCACGGGTCCACCGCTCCTCGACCCGCGCCCCCTCGGGCAGCTCCCGCAGCAGGTCGAGGCCCCGCCAGACCGCGTCCCAGGTGGGCCGGGTGCGGCTGAGCACCAGATCGCGGATCTCCCGCTCGGCGGCGGTCAGCGTACCGAGCCGGTCGTCGGCCTCCAGCCCGTCCTCGGCGGCGGCGAGGGCGGTGCGGGCACGGTCGTAGCGCTCGATGGCCGGGGCGAGCAGCTTGTTGTCGAACGCCGGGTCGGTGGCCGGACCGGCCGGCGGACACGTCAGCTGGCCCCGCTCGTCCCGCTCCAGCTCGGCGCGCAGCGCGGCCTCGGCGCCGGTGACGCCCTGCGGCGGGTCGATCCAGGCGAGCAGCGCGCCCAGATGCTGGTCCTCCAGGGTGGACTGCCCGGTCACCCAGTGCCGGCCCAGGACGTCGGTCATCGCCAGCAGCAGCGAGGAGCCGGGCACCCGGGCCCGCTCCCCGAAGTGCGTCAGCCATCGCCCGAGCAGCGGCACCCGCGGCGGCGCCGGATAGGGGGTCTCCGGATCCTGCTCCGCCGTGCGCCGGAACCGCATCGAGCGCCCGAGGAGCCGCACGAGGTCGATGCCCGCGCGGCTCGGCACGATCAGCTGCGGCGCGTCCGCGCACAGGTCGACCTCGACCTTGACGCGCTTGCCGGTCTCCGGGTCGGTCTCGGTGCGCTCGGCGGCCTCCACGACCTCGGCGAACGAGTCGACGTACGGCAGCACGATGCCGGCCAGTTCCGCCAGGAACGCGAACCTGAGGTCCCGGTCGCGGGGCTGCGGTACGGCCAGCAGACGCGGCGCGTCCCGGTCGGTGCCGACCAGCGCGCCGAGCGGGGCGCCGGCCTCACCGGCGGTGGTCAGCGGCACGAACACCAGTGGACGGTCGCCGAGATGGCGGTGCCGGACGGTGGCGGCGGGCTGGGCGCGGCCCGAGCTGACGGCTTCCAGGCGGGCCAGGGTGGAGATCAGCGACACGCCGCCTCCAACGCCTCGGCGCGCAGGGCAGCCGCCCGCCGCAGGGCCGCCACGGCCGGGTCGTCGGGATCGCCCGCCTCGCCACGGGCGGCCGCGAGGACCTCCTCCACGGTCGTCAGGCCGCCCAGCTCCGCCCGTACCGGACGCCCGAGCGAGGTCACCGCTCCCGCCTGGCGGGACCGGGTCCGGCAGTGGAACGCCAGCTCGCACGCGGACAGGCACTCGGGCGCGTAGGCCGCCGGGACGGATTCCACGGCCGCCGTCAGCTCCTCGGCGGGCAGCTCGGGCGAGAAGCACGTGGCCTCGGGGAGCGCGTCGGCGATGTCCTCGATACGGGTCAGCCTCGCCAGCTGTCGGGCCGTCACCGCCCGCTGCTTGCGGATGTCGACGGCCGAAGCGGCCGGCAGATTGGAGAAGTCCCTGGGGCAGACGAGCAGCACCCGGTGCCGCACGCGCGGAGCCGGATCGAGCCGGGCCGCGAGCTCCTCCAGCGCCAGCACATACACCGCCGCCTGCCGGGCCGCCGCCCCGACCTTCGCCGGATCCGCCGAACCGTCCAGCAGCGGGAAGGACTTGATCTCCACCACGGTCCAGCTGCCGTCCGGATGCACCACCACCGCGTCCGGCTCCAGGAACGCGGCGGAGCCCGCGACGTCCAGCGCGAGCATGGGATGGTCGAGCAGTGTCCACGCGCCCGGGTGCGCGGCGACCTCCCGCAGCTCCAGCGCCGTACGGGCCGTGCGCCCCTGGGGGCCGGTCGCCGTCAGGTCGGGCACGCGCGCGTCGGCGGGCGGCTCGGCGGACCGGTCGAGCGTCTCGTGCACCAGCCGCAGCAGCTCCGCGCCGCCGTCGGCCTTGACCTTCGCCTCGAAGGCGTTGCCTCTGGTGAGTGCGAACTGCGACTGCCCGAAGGCCGACGGCGAGCCCAGCGCACTCGCCAGCGCCGCCTTGTTCACCCCGGCGCCGTCGAGGATCGCCCGCCGCGCACAACCGGGGTTGGCGGCCAGCGCCGCCAGAGCGCGCGCGTCCAGTGCCTTCGCGGGTACGTCGGGACCGCGCAGCTCAGCGAGCCGCTGCCGGAGCCTCGTCCCCCGCGTCCTGGGGAGAGGCACCCGGCTCGGCTCCCGCTCCGAACCGCGACTCGCGCTGCCGTGGAATTCGCTCACCCGCGGAAGTCTGGCATCCGGCACTGACAATCGAGGAACCCGCGGCGGAAGAGTCCGCCGCGACCGGTGTGGCCGCCGGCACGAACCGTGCCTTGACCCGGTCCGCGGTGCGCATCACGCCCGGTGCCAGCAGCAGTCCGACGCCCATGACGGCCGCGCCCGCGGCCGCGTCGAGGAAGTAGTGGTTGGCGGTGCCCATGACCACGATCGTCGTGATCAGGGGGTAGGCGACACCGGCCGCCTTCGCCGCGCGCGTACCGCCATGGCGCCACAGCATCACTCCGCACCACAGGGCCCAGCCCACGTGCAGACTCGGCATGGCCGCGTACTGGTTGGTCATGTCCCCCATGCCGCGCGGTGCGCTCGCCGCGCCGCCCCACCAGCCGTAGGAGCTGTACTGCGCCATCGTGTCCACGAAGCCGTGGCTCGCGTCGAGGAGCCGGGGCGGGCAGGTGGGCAGCAGTGTGAAGCCGATCAGGCCGATGAGGGTGGACGTCATCAGCCAGGTGCGCGCGGCGCGGTACCGCACGGCCCGGGAGCGGAAGAGCCACACCAGGACGGCCGGCGTGACCAGGTAGTGCAGCGACGCGTACCAGAAGTCGGCGGGTATGCCTATCCAGGCCTCGCGCGTGAAGAGGCGGTTGAGCGGGTGCTCGAAGTTGAGATACAGCGCCTTCTCGAAGCGCAGGATCGTCAGACCGTGGTCGACGGCGCCGGAGACGTCGCCGCGGGCGAGGAGCCGGCCGGCCGAGTAGAACGCGTACACCAGCAGGATCAGCGGCAGCTCGGTCCACCAGCGCAGCCTGGGCGCGGGGGCCGCCTCGGTGCCCGGTGTCACGGTGTGCGGCATCCGATCGTCCTCCCCCTTCGTCATCACGCGTAGCCCGGTCGGCCGTGCCACTTTACGGCGTGGGCGCGCGCCCCGGGGGGGCGCCTCCGGCCCTCAAAGACGCAGAGATCGCCCCCCGGGTTGCCCGCGGCGGGCGTGCGCGATGATGGAGGAGTTCCCCTTGCGTTGTTCTTCCGGAAAGGTGCCCTATGGCTGCGCGCATCCTGCTGGCCCGCCACGGACAGACCGAGTGGTCCCTGTCCGGCAAGCACACGGGCAGGACCGACGTGCCGCTCCTGGAGGAAGGCCGGCGCGGCGCGAAGCTGCTCGGCGAGCGCCTGCACCGGGCGCCGTACGACGGCCTGGCCGGCGTCGAGGTGCGCACCAGCCCGCTGGCACGCGCGCGTGAGACCTGCGAACTGGCCGGCTTCGGCGACCGCGCGCGAACCTGGGACGCGTTGCTGGAGTGGGACTACGGGACGTACGAGGGCATGACCCCCGCGGACATCCAGGCCGTCCGGCCCGGCTGGCTGATCTGGCGCGACGGGGTCCCGGGCGGGGAGCCGCTCGCCGAGGTCACGGCCCGGGCCGACGAGGTGGTCTCCTGGGCCCGCTCCGAGGACCGCGACGTCCTCGTCTTCGCTCACGGGCACATCCTGCGCTCCATCGGGGCGCGCTGGCTCGGCCTCCCGATCGACTTCGCGGCCCGGATACGGCTGAACCCGACCTCGCTGTCGGTGCTGGGCTGGGCCTATGGGGAGCCGGCGATCGAGAGCTGGAACGACCTGGGGCACCTCGACCAGGGAGGGCCGGACGCCACACGGCGGGCGTGACGTTCGCGACAGTCCCTGGGCGTGCTGTCCCGGGACGCCTCCCTAGGCCATGCGCGGCGACGAGGCGTGCCTCTCCAGGAACGCCGACACCCCGGACGCCCTGCGATGCGGCAGCAGCACCCGCGCCGTCGCCGCCAGCATGGTCTGGACGCGGGACGACTGGACCTCCTCCAGCAGATCCAGCACCCGCATCCCCGCCACCGCCGCCTCGTCCGGCCGGCCACCGCGCGCGAGGTCGTCCGCCAGCTCCGCCGTGTACAGGGCGATGTTCCGGGTGAAGTGCGGATCCTGCAGCTCGGCGGCCCGGCGTGCGTGCCGTGCGGCCCGGGGCCAGTCGCCGAGCGTGGACCAGCACTGCGCCTCCAGGCCCTCGAGTTCGGCCTCCCCGTAGAAGCTCATCCACTCGGGGTCGGCGTCCGAGGGGCCGCGTTCGAAGTAGGCCTGCGCCCGGGCCAGTGCCTGCTCGCAGCCGACGCGGTCGGCGAGCCCCGCCCAGCCGCCCGCCTCGCGCAGCGCGAGCAGCGACATCAGCCGGGCCGAGCCCACGGGCCGGGCGACGCGCTGCGCGGCCTGGGCGGCCCGGACCGCCTCGCGCGGCCGGCCGGCGTCGCGCGCGAGGAACGCCGTGTTGCAGAAGGCGTGCGCCTCCAGGCCCGGGTCCCCGGTCATCCGGGCGGTCGCCAGGGCCTCCGCGTAATGGGAGCGGGCGTCGTCGAAGCGCCCCGAGTCGTGGGCCAGCCAGCCCACGGAGATGGCCAGTTCACCGGCGCCGGAGTAGAGCCGGTCGGCGGTCGTCTGCCGGGTCGCGCCGGCGTCCAGCAGGGCGTAGGCGGCGCGCAGCGGGGCGGCGGCGCGACGGTAGAGGCCGTCGGCCCCGTGCCGGTCGTCGAGCAGCCGGATCCGGCGGACGGCTTCTTCCAGGGCACCCGCGTCGCTCGCCCCGGCGCGGTGCACGGGGCGCTGTGCCGCCGCCGCGTCGAGGGCGAGGCCGACAGGCCCCATCGAGGCGGCGGCCACCGTGGCGCCTCCGCCGGTCATGAACGCGCGACGTAGCACGTCGCTCTCCTCGTAGGTGTCGTGCGGGTGGTGCGGGTCGTACGGGTTCTGCCTTTCATACGGCTCGCACGCCCCGCTGGTCTCACTCGTGGCGTTCGCCGGGTTCGCGGTGCGCGTCAGGGGCGCGTCCTCGGTGTCGCGCGCCCGGCGTCCGCGTACCGACGAGCGGGGCGCGAACCCCAGATCGGTGAGCGTGCGGCCTGGGAACATGTTCAGGAACACCCGTTCGTATGCGTAGTTGGGGCAGCGGATCTCGCCCGCCTCGACCCGGCCGATGTACCTCGCGTCACAGCTCACCTGCTCGCCGATCTCGAGCCCCGCCCGGCGGATCGCCGCGGCGAACTCGGCCGGTGAGCGCTGTCCGCGCAGGCGCCGGAAGACGAGGTTCGGCCGTGGCGGCCGGTTGGGTTGAGACGAGGTCACCGATGACGACGCCATGGCCGGGTCCTCCCGTGCGAACCGTCGAACCATGCCGGATCGAGGGCGACCTGGTGCGAGTTGTCCGCATGGTCCGCCCCGTGTCCGGCGGGCAAGAACGTACCTGCTGTGATGAAGTCACCACGCTGGGTTTGGCTACAAACCGGATATCTCATCCGTGATCTGCCATGAAGTGCCATCCTTTGCGGCTGACTTCCGCCGTAGCCGTTGACGGTCTGCCGCGTTGAACCTCGCGGACCGGGAGGCCCCCGACTCCCGACCGCTCGTCCAAACAGGGGTTTTCGTGGTGGAGGCCGGGATGGACACCAGCCGGATCAACGATCCTCGTACGCCGCCGAGTACACCCGCGGCCGGCTGCGATGTGGTGACGGTGCCGGCGCGGCAGGGGCTGGAGGCGGTCGACATCCTGCGGCGCGGACCAGGGGACACGGTGGGACCCGTACTGCACGACGACGGCGGTGACACCCTGGGCTTCCTGGTGCCGCCGGGGACGGCCGCCGCGTGGGACGTGCCGGGGAGCACGTGCACGGAGACGGACGGACGCGGACTCACCCTGGCGCCCGAGCCTCCCGTGGCGGGCTCGGACTGGCTGCTGCCGCCCGGCGACGCGGACCTCGCCACCGACCCCGCGGTGCTGCGCGAGGCCCTGGGGGAGGCCGCCCGGATGATCAAGGCGGCGGACAGCTGCCGCTGAGGCGCCCTCGGACGCCGGGCGGCCGGAGCGTACGCCCTGCTTAACAGCCCACCCCGATAATGACCCCATGGGAAAGTCCAAGGGCGGCCGGCGCAGACAGGCCGGTGCGGAGGCCGTCGTCGAGAGCGTCGACGGCGGGCTCGCCGAGCTGATCCCCGACCGCGAGCGGGCCCGGGCCTGGACCCTGGTGATCGACGGGGCCCCGCAGTCGCACGTCGACCTGGACGACCCGGCGTACCTGTCCTTCGAGTATCAGCGTCGCCTCGGGCATGTGATCGACCTCGTCGCCCCGCCCGGTCGGCCCCTGCACGCCGTGCACCTCGGCGGTGGCGCCCTCACCCTCGCCCGCTACGTCGCCGCCACCCGGCCCCGCTCCACCCAGCAGGTCGTCGAACGGGACGGCGCCCTCGTCCAACTGGTCCGCCGTGAACTGCCGTTGGATCCGAACGCGCGGATACGGGTGCGCTCCGCCGACGCTCGCGAGGGTCTCGCCAAGGTGCCCGACGGCTGGGCCGACCTCGTCATCACCGACGTGTTCAGCGGGGCCCGGACACCGGCCCATCTGACCTCGACCGAGTTCCTCGACGACGTGCGCGGGGCCCTCAAGCCCGGCGGTGTCTACGCCGCCAACCTCGCCGACGGGCCGCCGCTCGCCCACCTGCGCGGCCAGATCGCCACCGCCGCCGCCCGCTTCGAGCACCTCGCGCTGGCCGCGGATCCGGCGGTGCTGCGCGGCAAGCGCTTCGGGAACGCCGTGCTGGTCGCCTCCGACCACCCGCTGCCCGTCGCGGAGCTGACCCGCCTCGCCGCCTCCGACCCGCATCCCGCCCGGGTCGAGCACGGCAGGACGCTCACGGACTTCACCGGTGGGGCCGCGCCCGTCACGGACCTCGCGGCGGTGGCGTCGCCCGCACCGCCCGCGTCGGTGTTCAGATGACCGCGTGCGGCACTCGGTAGGTCCCGATGACCGCGTACGGCAGTCAGTAGGTCCCGATCTCCACCCGGGGCGGCCCGTCGTGCCATGTGCAGAACACCGACACCCGGTCCGCGCCCGAGGAGAACTCCACGCGGATCCACGACTCCGTCTTCCACACCTGCATCGACCAGCCCGCCCCGGGCGTTGCCGAGACGAGGGAGGCGGAGGTCTTCCCGAGGTCGAAGACCGCCCGGCCGCCGTCGGTGTCGTAGCTCCTGACCCGGCCGGAGGCGGCGGGGGCGGTGCCGGGCGAGGACGAGGGCGTGGGGGAGGGGCTCGGTTTCCCGGACGGGGACGCCGCCGGCGTGCTCGGCTCGCGCCGCTTCGGCGGAGGCGTCCGCAGCGACGGCGTGGACAGCGCCTTCGGCTCCTGTGTGGACGTGTCGGCGGCCTTGATGGGCAGGGCGCGCGGCGGGTCGTAGGCCGTGCCCGCCATCACCGTGTGGACACCCCACCACGACAGCGTGACCGCCGCGCCCGTGGCGAGCAGCCAGGCCAGTACGTGTACGAGTCCTCTGCGCATCGCGGGCCATACTGCCTCACGCGTCCCACGCGTTGTCCACAAACGAGGGTGTACGGGGGCCCGTTGTCCGCATGCGGGGAGTTGTCCACAGGCCCGCACCCGGCTGTTCGAGATGGCGTACGGTGCGGCGCATGGCAAGTGTGCTCGTGGTCGAGGACGACCAGTTCGTACGCTCGGCGCTGATCCGGCACCTGACCGACGCCGCGCACACCGTGCGCAGTGTCGGGACGGCACTGGAGGCGCTGCGCGAGGTCGCCCATGTCCGCTTCGACGTGGTGATCCTGGACCTCGGACTGCCCGATCTCGACGGGTCCGAGGCCCTGAAGATGCTGCGCGGGATCACGGACGTGCCGGTGATCGTCGCCACGGCCCGGGACGACGAGACGGAGGTCGTCCGGCTGCTGAACGCCGGGGCGGACGACTACCTGACCAAGCCCTTCTCGGTCGAGCACCTCTCGGCCCGCATGGCGGCCGTGCTGCGCCGCGCCCGCTCCGGCGCCGGCGAAGGGGAGCCGTCCCCCGTCATCCGGGTCGGCGGCCTGACCGTCGACCCGCTGCGCCGCCAGGCCGAGCTGGACGGCGCCCGGCTCGACCTCACCCGCCGCGAGTTCGACCTGCTCGCCTTCCTCGCCCGCCGGCCCGGCGTCGTCGTCCCCCGCAAGGAGCTGCTCGCCGAGGTGTGGCAGCAGTCCTACGGCGACGACCAGACCATCGACGTCCATCTGTCCTGGCTGCGCAGGAAACTGGGCGAGACGGCGGCCAGCCCGCGCTATCTGCACACTCTCCGGGGCGTCGGCGTGAAGCTCGAACCACCGGGGGCGGAGGCGCCGCGATGAGGTGGGCCCTGGTCAAGGTGTCGCTGGCGGTGACCACCATGGTCGTGCTCGCCTTCGCCGTGCCGCTCGGACTCGTCATCCGCGAGATGGCCCGCGACCGGGCCTTCTCCAACGCCGAGCGGGAGGCCGCGGCCGTCGCCCCCGCCCTGTCCATCACCACCGACCGCGACCAGCTCGAACGGGTCGTCGCCTCGGCCGGCTCCGACGCCGGGATGGCCGTGCACATACCGGCGGGCGACGGCCAGGAGGCCCTGGAGCTCGGGCGGCAGCGCGCCGCCGACGAGGACATCGCGGCCGTGCGGAGGCTGGGCCGCGCCTCCACCACCGGCGTCGGCGGCGGCTCGACGCTGCTCCAGCCGGTCGCGCTCAGCACCGGCAAGATCGCGGTGGTCGAGGTGTACGTGCCGGAGTCCGACGTCACCAACGGCGTGGGCACGGCCTGGGCGGTGCTCGCCGCGGTCGGGGTGGCGCTGATCCTCGGCTCGGTCGCGGTCGCCGACCGGCTGGGTGTCCGTATGGTCCGGCCCGCCCGGCGTCTGGTCGAGGGGGCGCACGACCTGGGGGAGGGCCGGCTGGGCGCCCGCGTGCCCGAGGAGGGCCCGACCGAACTGCGGCTCGCGGCGGTCGCGTTCAACTCGATGGCGGACCAGGTGGTCCAGCTCCTGGCGAACGAGCGGGAGCTGGCGGCCGACCTGTCCCACCGGCTGCGCACGCCCCTGACCGTGCTGCGGCTCAACACCGCCTCGCTCGGCGAGGGACCGGCCGCCGACCAGACCCGGACCGCGGTGGAGCAGCTGGAGCGCGAGGTCGACACCATCATCCGTACGGCCCGGGAGGCCAAGCCGCAGACGGCCGCGGCCGGTCCGGGCGCCGGATGCGACGCGGCCGAGGTGGTCCGGGAGCGGATGGCCTTCTGGTCGGCGCTCGCGGAGGACGAGGGGCGCAAGTGGCGGGTGGCCGGGGCCGACCGGCCCGTGCGCATACCCGTGGCCCGCGCCGACCTGGCCGCCGCGCTCGACGCGCTGCTCGGGAACGTCTTCCGGCACACCGCGGAGGGCACCGCCTTCGCGGTCGACGTGCACAACGGCGAGGACGCGGTGATCGTCCTCGTCTCCGACGCGGGCCCCGGCATACCCGACCCCGAGGTCGCCATCGCGCGGGGCCGCGGCTCCGGGAGCGACGGCTCGACCGGGCTCGGCCTGGACATCGTGCGCCGGCTCGCGGAGTCCACCGGCGGGGACGTACGGATCGGCTCCTCGGTGCTCGGCGGCACCGAGGTGCGGATCTGGATCCAGCTGGACGGCCGCGCCCCCGCGAGCGGCGGGCACCGGCAGATGCGGCGTCGCCGTCCCGGCAGGTTCGCTGCCGTCTACAGCCGCTCCCGGTCCCACTGAGCGCTCCCGGATCGCCGCCTTCACGGGACGGTCACGTTTCGACAAATGCACGGACCGGCTCTTGACGCATGACCGGACATGCGGCTGTCATTGCGCCACCGTGTTCGGTCAAGTTGGTTTCTGGTCGATTACGACTGGATTTCATGCCACACCCTCGTGGCCGAACCCTGCCCTCAGGAGCCGTTCATGCGCGACCTCTCTCCCTCCGGTCTCTCCCTCCCCGCTACCAGCCGCCGCACCCTGCTGCGCGGAATGGGCGGCGCGGCCCTGCTCGGTGCCGGCATACCCCTGCTGAGCGCCTGCGGCGGCAGCGGCTCGTCCGCCGACCCGAAGACGGTCAGTCTCGGCTCCAACTCGTCCGACGCCGTGCCGAAGAAGGCGTTCGCCGAGATCTACGCCGCCTTCACCAAGAAGTCCGGCATCAAGGTCGACGTCAACACCAAGGACCACAACACGTTCCAGGAGCAGATCAACTCCTATCTGCAGGGCACGCCCGACGACGTGTTCACCTGGTTCGCCGGCTACCGCATGCAGTTCTTCGCGTCGAAGAAGCTCGCCACCCCGATCGACGACGTGTGGCAGAAGATCGGCGGGAACTTCCCCGAGGCGATGAAGAAGCTCAGCAAGGGCGAGGACGGCAAGTACTACTTCGTGCCGCTGTACACGTACCCGTGGGCGGTCTTCTACCGCAAGAGCGTCTTCGCCCAGCACGGCTACGAGGTCCCCGCCACCTGGGACGACTTCGTCGCCCTGTGCAAGCGGATGCAGAAGGACGGGCTCGTCCCGATCGCCTTCGGCGACAAGGACGCCTGGCCGGCGATGGGCACCTTCGACCAGATCAACTTCCGCACCAACGGCTACGACTTCCACGTCGAGCTGATGGCCGGCAAGGCCTCCTGGACCGACGCCAAGGTGCGCAAGGTCTTCGACCACTGGACGGAGATCCTGCCCTACCACCAGGAGGGCGCGGTGGGCCGCACCTGGCAGGACGCGGCGCAGACGCTGGTGGCGAAGAAGGCCGGCATGTATCTGCTGGGCACCTTCGTCGGCCAGCAGTTCACCGACAAGGCCGACCTGGACGACCTGGACTTCTTCGCCTTCCCGGAGATCGACCCGCAGTTCGGGCAGGACACCGTCGAGGCGCCGACCGACGGCTTCATGCTCTCCAAGGCCCCGAAGAACCGCGCGGGCGCCGTCAAGCTCCTCGAGTACCTGGGCACGCCCGAGGCCGAGGAGATCTACCTCAAGGCCGATTCCAGCGTGGTGGCCGCCTCCACCAAGGCCGACACCTCCTCCTACACCGCGCTGCAGAAGAAGTCCTACGAGATGATCTCCGGCGCGAAGAGCCTCACCCAGTTCATGGACCGCGACTCCCGCCCGGACTTCACGTCCACGGTGATGCAGCCCGCGCTGCAGAACTTCATCCGCAACCCGAAGAACATCGACGGCATCCTCTCGTCGATCGACCGCCAGAAGAAGACGATCTTCGCCTCCTCCTGACCGCAGAAACGGAGACTCGACGACTCGGATCCGACATGACCGCCACCCCCGCGAAGGCTCCGGAGTCGGCCACCCCGCCGGCTCCGGGGCCCGGCCCCACGCCCCCGTCCGCCAAGGCGCCCCAGGGCCACCGGCGTCTGCTCACCCGCCGCGACCGCCTCACGCTCGGCCTGATGGCGGGCGTGCCCACGATCCTGCACGTCACCCTGGTGTGGCTGACGGCCCTCGCCTCGATCGCGCTGGCCTTCACCACCTGGGACGGCATCGGCTTCGACGCCATCACGTGGGTCGGACTGCAGAACTTCAGGGAACTGTTCTCCAGCAACCCGCAGTTCTGGCCCGCCGTCGAGCACAACGTGATCTGGTTCGTGGCGCTGATCCTGCTGCCCACGCCCTTCGGCCTGTTCCTCGCCGTGCAGCTGGACAAGAAGATCCGCTTCAGCCGCGTCTACCAGACCGCGTTCTTCCTGCCGGTCGTGATGTCGCTGGCGGTCATCGGGTTCGTCTGGCAGCTGATCTACAACCCGGACACGGGCCTGATCAACAGCATCATCGGCGCCAACAAGCCCGGCCACTACATCGACTGGATCGGCGACCCGGACCTCAACCTGTGGGCCGTGCTCGTCGCAGCCTCCTGGCGGCACGCCGGCTACATGATGATCCTGTACCTGGCCGGCCTGAAGAGCGTCGACCCCGCCCTGCGCGAGGCCTCCGCCCTGGACGGCGCCAGTGAATGGCAGACGTTCAAGAACGTCATCTTCCCGACCCTGCGGCCCACCAACACCGTCGTCCTGGTCGTCACGATCATCGAGGCGCTGCGCGCCTTCGACCTGGTCTTCGTCTTCAACAAGGGCGCCCAGGGCACCGAACTGCTGTCGATCCTGGTGACCAACAACATCATCGGCGAGTCCAGCCGCATCGGCTACGGCTCCGCGATCGCCGTCGTCCTGCTGGTGATCTCGCTCGCGGTGATCATCCCGTATCTGATCGCCACCTTCCGGAAGGAGCGGCGCGCATGAGCACCCTGAGTGGCCCGCGGGCGCAGCGCACCCCGATCCGCCCCGCCCGGGTCCTGCTGCACACCTTCCTCGTCGTCACGGCGCTGGCCTGGCTCGCGCCCCTGCTGTGGGCACTGCTCGCGGCGATGCGGCCGTACGCGGAGACCAGCGACAAGGGCTACGTCTCCTGGCCCGACAAGCTCACCTTCGCCAACTTCACGAACGCCTTCCAGCAGTCGGACATGCTGCACTACTTCGGCACCACGCTGCTGATCGCGGTCCCGGCCGTGCTGCTGACACTGCTGCTGTCGTCGATGGTCGCCTTCTACGTCAGCCGCTTCGACTTCCGGCTCAACCTGTTCCTCCTCCTGGTCTTCACGGCCGGCAACCTGCTGCCCCAGCAGGTCATCATCACCCCGCTGTACCGGCTGTACCTGCTGATCGACCTGCCCGGCATCACCATGAGCGGCAAGCTCTACGACTCCGCGCTCGGCCTGGTGCTGATCCACGTGGCGTTCCAGTCCGGCTTCTGCGCCTTCGTGCTCAGCAACTACATGCGCTCGCTGCCGCACGAGCTCACCGAGGCCGCCCTGGTCGACGGCGCCTCCGTCTGGCGGCTGTACTGGCAGATCGTGCTGCCGCTGTGCAAGCCCGCGATGGCCGCCCTCGCCACCCTGCTCTCCATCTGGATCTACAACGACTTCTTCTGGGCCATCGTCCTCATCTCCACCGGCGAGAACATGCCGATCACCTCGGCGCTGAACAACCTCTCCGGCCAGTACTTCACCGACCCCAACCTGGTCGCCGCCGGCGCCCTGCTCACCGCGATCCCGACCCTGATCGTGTACTTCGCGCTCCAGCGCCAGTTCGTCAGCGGCCTGACGCTCGGAGCCAACAAGGGCTGACCACCGCCGCCCCGAGGCCGATGAGTACAGCCAACCCGGCCAGGACCCGGCTGAGGCGGAGCCGGGCGCGGCACTCCCCCTCGTCGTGCCGCGCCCGCGTCCCCCGCCGGTCAGACCGCCTCGACCTCGGGCAGTGCCCCGGTCCGCGCCGCCCGGCTGTACCACTGGGCGCTCGTCTTCGGGGTGCGCTCCAGCGTCGCGTAGTCCACGTAGACCGCGCCGAAGCGCTTGCCGTAGCCGTACGCCCACTCGAAGTTGTCCATCAGGGACCACAGGTAGTAGCCGCGGACGTCCGCGCCGTCGGCGATCGCCCGGCGGACCGCCGACAGGTGGCCGTGCAAGTAGGCGACCCGCTCCGGGTCGTGCACGCGGCCGTCGGAGTCGATCTTGTCGTCGTAGGCCGCGCCGTTCTCCGTGATGTAGAGCGGCAGGCCCGGCGCCTCCCGGGTGTAGCGCATGATCAGCTCGTGCAGGCCGGTCGGGTCGATCGTCCAGCCCATCTCCGTGCGGTCACCGGGCGTCTGGTGGAAGGCGACGTCGTTTGCGGCCGGCCACGGCGAGTGGTCGCTCGCCCCGTGGCCGTCGGCGCGCGGCGCCTGAGCCGACGCGTCCGCCGCCGAAACCAGCGCGGGCGTGTAGTAGTTGAGGCCCAGCGCGTCCAGCGGCTGGTTGATCAGCTCCAGGTCGCCGTCGAGGACGTGGTCCCAGTCCGTGAGGCTCGCCGTCGCCACGTACAGCGACTCCGGGTAGGCACCGTGCAGGATCGGTCCGTGGAACACGCCGTTGGCCAGGTCGTCGATCCTGCGGGCCGCCGCAAGATCCGCCGGGTCCTGCGAAAGCGGCCTCACCACCGAGGAGTTGAGACTGATCGCGACGGTGTTGCGGGCCGGCATCACCGACCGCAGCGCGGACGCGCCCAGCCCGTGCGCCAGGTTCAGATGGTGCGCGGCACGCAGCGAGGCCGCCGGGTCCGTACGGCCCGGGGCGTGCACCCCGGAGGCATAGCCCAGGAACGCGCTGCACCACGGCTCGTTGAGCGTGATCCACTGCTCCACCCGGTCGCCCAGCGCCTCACCGACGATCTGCGCGTACTCCGCGAACCGGTACGCCGTGTCGCGCTCCGGCCAGCCGCCCGCGTCCTCCAGCTCCTGCGGCAGGTCCCAGTGGTAGAGGGTGACGGCCGGCTTGATGTTCTTGGCCAGCAGCTCGTCCGCCAGCCGCCGGTAGAAGTCCAGGCCCTTCTGCACGGCCGGGCCCCGGCCGGTCGGCTGCACCCGCGACCACGAGATGGAGAAACGGTAGGCACCCAGGCCCAGCTCCGCCATCAGCGCCACGTCGTCGCGGTAGCGGTGGTAGTGGTCGACAGCGATGTCACCGGTGTCGCCACCGGCCGTCTTGCCCGGCGTATGGCTGAAGGTGTCCCAGATCGACGGCGTACGGCCGTCCTCCCGCACCGCACCCTCGATCTGGTACGCGGACGTCGCCGCGCCCCACAGGAAGGCGGGCGGGAAGGTCACCGGAGTGGCCGGGTTCTCGGAGTCAGGCATGGAAACGCTCCCAAAGGGGGTCGTGTGGACCGACGAGTGGGTGGGGGGAGGGGAGGAAAGGGGCCGAGGCGGCGGTGGCTCGGCCCCTGGGAAAGCAGAGAGGCTCAGCCCTTGACGGCCCCCTGCATGATGCCGCCGACGATCTGCTTGCCGAAGATCGCGAAGACGATCAGCAACGGCAACGTGCCCAGCAGGGCGCCGGCCATGATCAGCGACTGGTCCGGGGTGTAACCGCGACCCAGGCCCGCGACCGCCACCTGCACGGTCGGGTTGCCGGTCTGGGTCAGGACCAGGAAGGGCCACAGGAAGTCATTCCAGGTCTGCACGAACATCAGCATGCCCAGGACGGCCATCGCAGGCCGCGCCGTCGGGAACACCACGTGCCACACCACGCGCCAGCTGCTCGCGCCGTCCACCCGGGCCGCCTCGATGATCTCGTCCGGGAGCGCCTGGATCAGGTACTGCCGCATGAAGAACACCCCGAACGCGCTCACCAACGACGGGAAGATCACCGCCTGGAGCTGGTCGGTCCAGTCGAGCTTGGCGACCATCATGTACAGCGGGATGATGCTGAGTTGCGGCGGCACCATCATCGTGCCGATCACCACCAGCATCGCCGCGTTGCGGCCCTTGAACCGCAGCTTGGCGAAGGCGAACCCGGCGATCGTCGACAGGAAGACGATAGTGAACGCCGAAATACCCGCCACCAGCGTGGTGTTGAGGAACGCCTCGCCCAGGTTGGCGTCCGTCCAGGCCACTTCGAGCTTGTCGAACAGGCCGGAGCCGAACCAGAACGGCGGCGGGGTCTGCGCCAAGCGCTGGTTGTCGCGCGAGGCGGCGATCGCCGTCCACACCAACGGGAACAGTGAGACGAGGGTGAACAGGGCGAGGATGACGTACGCCACCGGGCCGGCGTGCAGCTGCCCGCCCGCGCGTGCCGCCTTCATGCCACGTGACCGCTTCGGCGGCTCGGGGACCGCGTCGGCCGGGGGTTTTGTCAGGGTCGTCGTCACGGCCGGTTCTCCTTAGCTACTGGCGCGCAGCCGGCGCGAGATGACGTAGTTGACGACCCCGATCACGATGAGGATCAGGAACATCGTCCAGGCGATGGCGGAAGCGCGGCCCAGGTGCTGGTTGACCCAGCCCTGCTCGTACAGATACAGGCCGAGCGTCTGGAACTGGTGCTGGGAACCGCCGGAGGCGCCCTTGTTCGCGTCGAACAGCAGCGGCTCGCCGAACACCTGCGAGGCGCCGATGGTCGACACCACGACCGTGAACAGGATCGTCGGACGCAATGAGGGCAGCGTGACGTGGAGGAACTGCCGCCAGCGGCTGGCTCCGTCCAGCGCCGCCGACTCGTACAGGTCCTGCGGGATCGCCTGCATCGCGGCCAGGTAGATCAGCGCGTTGTAGCCCGTCCAGCGCCAGATGATGATCGTCGACACGGCGATCTGGGACGGCCACTTGTCGTTCTGCCAGTCGACGTTGTCGATGCCGATGGTGTTCAGCACCCAGTTGATCATGCCGTAGTCACGGCCGAAGAGCAGCACGAAGACCAGCGAGGCGGCGGCGATCGACGTGGCGTACGGGGCCAGCATCACCACGCGGTAGAAGGTGGAGCCGCGCAGCTTGTAGTTGAGGATGTGGGCGATGCCCATCGCCATCAGCAGCTGCGGAACCGTGGAGATGACGCCGATGGTCAGGGTGTTCTTGGCCGCGTTCCAGAAGAAGTCGTCGTCGAAGATACGGGTGTAGTTGCGCAGGCCCACCCAGGACATGTCCGTGGGCGCGGTCAGCTCCACCTGGTGCAGCGATGCCCAGCCGGTGTACAGCAGCGGGAACAGGCCGAACGCGAGGAAGAGCAGGAAGAACGGCGAGACGAAGGCGTACGGGCTCCAGCGCATGTCGCGCTGCCAGCGGCGTGAGAGCCGGGCGCGCTTCTTCCTCGCCGCCTCCTCGGCCGCGTCGGCCGGAGGGCGGCCCGGGGCCGCGCCCCCCTCCTTCACGGGGGGCGCGGCGGTGTCGTGCCTGGTTGCCATTCCGGTCACTGGTCCAGGTTGTTGTCGATGGTCTTGACGGCCGTGTTCCACGCCTCCTCGGGCGACTTGCCCTGGGTGACGAGAATGACGCCGTTGTCAGTCAGACCCTGCTGGATGATCTGGTCCTTGGGGCCGATCGTCTGCACCGGGCTGCTCTGGGCGGCCGCGGCGAATATGGTGCCGATCGGCGTGTCACCGGTCATCTCGTTCTTGGCGTTCTTCACCGCGTCCGACTCGTAGGCCGCCGGGGTGCTCGGGAAACTGCCCTGCACGGCGAAGAGCTTGGCCTGCTGCTCGGGCGCTGTCAGCCAGGCGGCCAGCTTCGCGGCCTCCTCGGTGTTCTTGCCCGACTTGGGAACCGTCAGGAAGGAACCGCCCCAGTTGCCGGACTTCGGCGACGCGGCCACGTCCCACTTGCCCTTGGCATCCGGCTTCGACTTGCCCTTGATGTAGCCGAGCATCCACGGCGGGCAGGACATCGCGGCGAACTTGCTGTTGGCGATCGTGGTGTCCCAGGCGGGCTGGAACTGTGTCTGGTTTCCGATCAGCCCGTCCTTGGCGGCCTTCGCGGTGAGGTCGAACGCGTCCTTCACGGCCGGGTTCGACTTGTAGATGACCTTGCCGGAGGAGTCGTAGAAGCGGTCCTTCTCACTGCTGAGGATCGCCTGGAGCAGGCCGCCGGGGGAGTCCAGGAAGGTGGTGCCCTCCGGGGCCTTCTTCTTGTAGTCTTCGCCGACCTCGACCAGCTTGTTCCAGTCGCCGGCCCACAGCTTGGACACCTCCTCGCGGTCGGTGGGCAGACCGGCCTTCTTGAAGAGGTCCTTGCGGTAGCAGATGGCCATCGGGCCGACGTCCGTGCCCAGGCCGACGGTCTGGCCGCCCTCGGCAGTGGCCTGCTGCCACTTCCACTCCAGGTAATCGCTCTTCTTGCCGTACTTGGAGAGGTCCAGCAGCTTGTCGGACTGGGTCTTGACGACCTCGGCGATGTTGCCGACTTCGACGCCCTGGATGTCCTGAAGGCCGCTGTTGGTGGTCAGGTGGTTGACCAGGGTGGGGTAGTAGTTCTCGTTCCGCTCGACGACCGTCTGCTGGATGTCGATGTCCGGGTGGAGCTTCTCGTACTCCTTGTAGAGGCCGGCCTCCTCGAACCCGAAGGTGCCGAAGAGCCCCAGGGTGATCTTGGTCTTGCCGCTGCCGCCACCCGACGACGAACTGCCACCGCCGTCGCCATCGTCGGCACAGCCGGCCAGCAGCCCGGCGCCCAGCGACGCGACGGCCGCGACGACCATCGCCTTGCGGGCGGTTCGGATGCGTGCTCGCATGTCGTCCTCCTGTTGCCCTGACGTGCCGACCCCCCGGCCAACTGCATTGTCGGACCGTTTTACGCGCTTAAGGCTCGGGTGGGGAACGTGCGGGTTGTGTATGTGTCAGGTACTGTGGGAGCGCTCCCACCAGTGATGTGTTGAAGAGTCCCCGGTCGCGGCGGGGGTGTCAAGGGACCGGACAGGGAGAGATGCGTTCAGTTACCGGGCTGTTAGCTGGACCGGGGTCGGGATCGGTTGGGGCCCGGGCCGGTGGTATCAAGCCAGCCGGGGCGCCGGTCGCAGCGGTTCGCCCGGCCGAAGCGGAGGGCCGGGGGCGGCGGGCCCTCGGCAGCGGTCAGACGGCTGACAAGCCTGTTAAATTCCAGGCCAGTCGCAGAGTGCGGGTGTGGACGGGAAGGCGGAGCCCATGGCAACCCACGGAGCGCGGGGCCGAAGTGGTGGCCGGCCCACCCTCGAAGAGGTGGCGGCGCGCGCCGGTGTCGGCCGCGGCACCGTCTCGCGGGTGATCAACGGCTCGCCCCGGGTCAGCGACGCGACCCGCGCGGCCGTCGAGGCGGCGGTCGCGGAGCTCGGCTACGTCCCCAACACCGCGGCCCGCGCCCTGGCCGCCAACCGTACGGACGCGATCGCGCTGGTCGTACCCGAGCCGGAGACCCGGTTCTTCGCGGAGCCGTACTTCTCGGACATGCTGAAGGGCGTCGGGGCGGCGCTGTCCGACACGGAGATGCAGCTGCTGCTGATCTTCGCGGGCAGCGACCGCGAACGTGCCCGCCTCGCCCAGTACCTGGCGGCCCACCGCGTGGACGGTGTCCTGCTGGTCTCGGTGCACGCGGACGATCCGCTGCCCGACCTGCTGGCCCAGCTGGAGATCCCGGCGGTGATCAGCGGCCCGCGCTCGTCGGCGGAGACCCTGCCGTCGGTCGACTCGGACAACTACGGCGGCGCCCGCCAGGCCGTCGAGCATCTGCTGTCCCGGGGCCGCAGCCGGGTGGCCCACATCACCGGCCGCCTCGACGTCTACGGTGCCCAGCGCCGTGTCGACGGCTACCGCGAGGCCATGAGCGACGCCGGCCTCGGGGCGGACGAGGGGTTGATCGAGGCGGGGGACTTCACGGAGGAGGGCGGATACCGGGCCATGGCGGCCCTGCTGGAGCGCCGCCCGGACATCGACGCGGTCTTCGCCGCCTCCGACGTCACCGCGGCCGGCGCCCGCCGGGCGCTGCGCGAGGCGGGCCGCCGCATCCCGGAGGACGTGGCGCTCGTCGGCTACGACGACTCCGCCATCGCCCGCCACATGGAACCGCCGCTGACCAGCGTCCGCCAGCCCATCGAGGAGATGGGCCGCCGGATGATAGACCTCCTGCTCACGGAGGTCGCCGACCGCCGCCCGCTCGCGTCCCGGGGCCTGGAGCGCCGGCAGATGGTCCTGGCCACGGAGCTGGTGTCCCGGTCGTCGTCGTGAGGCGGGTGACGGGGAACGCGCCTGGCGGGGCAGGGCCGGGCAACTGGCGGTGGTGGAACGGGCCGCCCATCCGGCCCGGGCGAACGGTTCGCGGGAGTGGGGGAGTTGACGAGGGCGTGGCGGGGGTCGGTGGGCCGCGGTCGGCCAACCCGTACGGGCTGAGCCGATCGGCCGCGCCCGCCCTCACACCCGGGCCGGTACCAGCCGCCGCAGGAGATACGCCGCTGCCGTCACGACCAGGACGGCCATGCAGGCGATGAACACCAGTCCCGCGCCCTCCAGGCCGATCGGGCCGGTCAGGAGGCCGACGCCGATCACGGGGAGGGAGATGCCCGCGTAGGCGACCACGAACAGCGTCGAGATCACCGCCGCGCGCCGGTGCTCCGGAGAGGCCTCGGCCACGTCGGTCAGGGCTCCGCGGAACGCCAGGCCCTGGCCGATTCCGCCGACGAGCGCGCTGGCGATCAGCAGGGACATCTGGTCCCACCGCAGCGCGCCGGCGAGCAGCGCCAGCCCGGCGAGGAGCCCGGCGCAGCCCAGCGGGAGGGAGCGCCGTACGCCGACCCGGCCGACGGCCAGTTGCCCGGCGGTGGACGCGAAGAAGGCCAGCGCGACGATCAGCCCGCTCACGGCGTGATTGTCGACGTCCAGGGACTCCGCGAGGAACGCCGGGCTGACCGAGGTGAACACCCCGAACAGGGCGAACCCGACAAAGGAGGCGGTGGCTGCGGGGCCGAACACCGCACGCACCTGCGGGGGAAGTGCGGGCCGCTGCGGGCGTACGGTGCGCAGCGGCTGCCGTTCCCGTACCGTCTCCGCGAGCCGCAGCAGGACGGCGGCCGAGGCGGCCACCAGGGCGAGGTGGGTGACGAACGGCAGGTACAGCGGCCAGGGGGCGTACTGCGCGAGAAGCCCGGAGAGCAGCGGACCGCAGCCCAGTCCGCCCATGTTGGCGGCCGTCGCCACGAACGTGGCCCGGGAGGCACCGCCCTGCGGCGCCAGTTCCATCACGTACGCCGTGGCGGCCCCGGTGAACAGCCCGGCGGACAGTCCCGACAGCAGCCGCCCCGCGTACAGCCAGCCGAGCCCGGTGGCGCACAGGAAGCAGACCGCGCTCAACGCCGCGAAGCCCAGCCCGCACAGCAGCACCGGGCGCCTGCCCACGGCGTCCGAGGCGTTGCCGACCAGTAGCAGCACTCCGATCACGGCGAAGGCGTACAGGGCGTACACCACGGTGACCGTCAGCTCGGAGAAGCCGAACTTGTCCTGGTAGAGGGGGTAGAGGGGAGTGGGCAGCGTGGTGCCGGCCATACAGACGGCGAACACCGCCCCGCCGAACACACACGCGCGCCATCCCCGGCGTCCACCGTCCATGCCGCCGACGGTAGCCCCGGCCCGCGGACGCCCCCTTGAGCGGCGCGCTGAAAACGCTTCAGCCGGTGGCCTCTTTCGAGGCCACCGGCTGAATACTCAGGGTGAGTGACGGGACTTGAACCCGCGGCATCCTGGACCACAACCAGGTGCTCTACCAGCTGAGCTACACCCACCATGACCGGCTTGGAGATCAGTGCTGTCCCCGACCGGCCGAGTAAAAGTGTACAGGGTCCGAAGGGGTGCTCGCGCCCGGCTTTCGCGGCGCCCCCCGACGGGCCCCTGATCTGCCTACTGAGCAGGCAGAACGTGCTTCGCGGCGATCTTCTTCGCGGTGTCCGAGTCGGGCCCTGGCTGCGGGACGAACACGGCCTCGCGGTAGTACCTCAGCTCCGCGATCGACTCGCGGATGTCGGCGAGCGCACGGTGGTTGCCGTTCTTCTGCGGGCTGTTGAAGTACGCCCGCGGGTACCAGCGGCGGGACAGCTCCTTGATCGACGACACGTCGACGATCCGGTAGTGGAGGTAGCCCTCCAGCGTCGGCATGTCACGCAGCAGGAAGCCGCGGTCCGTACCGACGGAGTTCCCGCACAGCGGGGCCTTGCCCGGCTCCTTGACGAACTCCCTCACGTACGTCAGGACCTGGTCCTCGGCGTCCTTCAGCGTCGTGCCCTGCGCCAGCTCGGAGAGCAGCCCGGAGGCGGTGTGCATCTGACGCACCACATCCGGCATCGTCTCCAGCGCCTGCTCCGGCGGCCGGATGACGATGTCCACGCCCTCACCGAGCACGTTCAGCTCGGAGTCGGTCACGAGGGCGGCCACCTCGATGAGCGCGTCGTCCGACAGCGAGAGGCCGGTCATCTCGCAGTCGATCCACACCATGCGATCGTTCATGTGTCTAACCTTACGGCCCGCTGCCACCGGCTGAGCCGCGCGTGCCGGGAAAGGCGCGGGGCCCGCGAGGAGACGTGCTCCTCGCGGGCCCCGCTACCGGATCACGGCGCGCTGCGCTGCCCGGGCAGGCTCGCCGACAGGGCCGGGGACTGGCCGACCGCGCTCGCCGCCGCCGTACGGCGGGACTGCAGCGGGACCGGGTGCTCCGGGTGCAGCGGCGTCGGCGCGTGACCGGGCTGGCCCGGATGCCCCGCGTGGCCCGGATGGCCCTGCATGCCGGACCCGGGGCCGCCCGGCGCGCTCTCGGTGTCCTGCGGCCGCTCGCCCTGCGGGCGCCGGGCGCGGTACGCCGCCCGGTACGCGGCCGGGGACGACCCCAGCTGGCGGCGGAAGTGCCCGCGCAGGGCGACCGGCGACCGGAAGCCGCAGCGCCCCGCCACCTCGTCCACCGAGTAGTCCGATGTCTCCAGCAGGCGCTGCGCCTGGAGCACTCGCTGCGTGATCAGCCACTGAAGCGGAGCGCTCCCGGTCAGCGAGCGGAAGCGGCGGTCGAACGTACGCCGGCTCATGTACGCGCGTGCCGCCAGTGTCTCCACGTCGAACTGTTCGTGGAGGTGCTCCAGCGCCCAGGCGACGACCTCGGCCAGCGGGTCGGCGCCGATCTCCTCGGGTAAAGACCTGTCGAGGTAGCGCTCCTGCCCGCCGCTGCGGCGCGGCGGCACGACGAGCCGCCTGGCCAGGGCCCCGGCCGCCTCGTTGCCGTGGTCCGTGCGCACGATGTGCAGGCACAGGTCGATGCCCGCGGCGGTGCCCGCCGATGTCAGCACGTCGCCGTCGTCGACGAACAGCTCACGCGGGTCCACATGCACCGACGGATAGCGCTTGGCCAGCGTCGGTGCGTACATCCAGTGTGTCGTCGCGGGGCGGCCGTCCAGCAGGCCCGCCGCCGCGAGGACGAAGGCACCGGTGCACAGCCCGACGATGCGGGCGCCCTCCTCGTGGGCGCGGCGCAGCGCGTCGAGCGCCTCCTCCGGTGGCGGAGAAGTGATCGAACGCCAGGCCGGTACGACGACCGTGCCCGCGCGTGAGATCGCTTCCAGGCCATGTGGTGAGGTGAGTTCGAGTCCCCCTGTGGTCCGTAGCGGACCGTCCTCGCCCCCGCACACCAGTAGTCGGTAGCGCGGTACGCCGGCGTCCTGGCGGTCAACCCCGAACACCGACAACGGTATGGAACTCTCGAAGATGGGGCCGCCGCTGAACAGCAGCACCGCGACGATCTCCTTGCGGCGTCGCCCGGAAAGTTTCCGGGCCGCGGCTTCCGGCGCGGCAGTGGAGTCGTGGCTCATACTGCTAAGCCCCCCTCGGTGGTCGCGGCTCCTCGGTTGTGTCGCTCCTGCACGTTTCCCCTCGGTCCTGCACGAGTCCCCCGCCGTAGACAGTCAAGATCGAATCTACTGTGTCCCGTCGTGCCGAAGTGGCCGGTTCGTCACTCGGCACATTGTCGACTTGGCAACTTGGCGTGAAGCATTCGATCACGAAGCGTTGCACTCGTGGGGCGTGCAGGGAAGTGCGCCTTGTCGCGGTGGCCAATCCACGTAGGGTGCGCAGGTCCCCGGAGGCCCTTTCCGTGCAGGTCGAACGGGGGTTGGGGGGTGGTTGGACCGGGTGATGCGCAGGTACGAGAAGTTGGCTGAAAAGCAGCGTGCGCGTGCGCGGAAACCGGTCAGCCGACCGGTGTATCTCCTCCGGTGTGCCGTCCGCCACGGTGCGACCCCGTTCCGGTGCGGTGGCGCCGGCCCCGGTGGGGTGCCCGGTCCTCGGCCGCGAGCCGGGCCGCGCCGCGCTCGGACTGGCGCAGCAGGACCCGGCAGGCGCCCGTGACGGCCGCGAGCCCGAGGGCCGTGCCGGCGGCGCCGGCCAGAGAGGCGCCGTAGCCGAGGAGTACCACCGGGACGAGCAGGCAGCTGAAGGCGGCCCAGCGAACCACATCCGTCGCGGTGTCCCGCGGCGGCGGGGTCGCGCGGTCCGCCTCGGCGGCGGCGCGGGGTCCGGACATGCGTGCTCCCTGTGGCGTGACTCACGGAGTTCAACGCGTGGCCGGTGCGTCGGTCACTGGCTGCCCGGATCGGCCCGCAGGTAAGTGAATCCTGTGCACACCGCCTGTACAGCGCAGCAACCATTGCGTTACGGGCGGTGCCTCGTGCATGCTCCCTGGAACCCGCACGCACCGTGAGCGGGATCTGGGCTAAGGAGGCGTGCCGCCGTACCCTTGGGGGTATGGGGTTGGGAAGACCATTCCCGGACACAGCTCCGCCGCACATGTTGTCCCTCCCGTATAAGGATCACAACGCCGAGACAGTCATGGCCGGTCACGAATTCTTCGAACCAGCGGACCGCAAGCGGCCCGTCGCCGATCCCACGGCGGCCGAGCCTCTGGCGGCGGAAGAGCCACGCCATTCCTGCGATCCCGCCTTCAAGCACGGGGTCGTCGTCGGCTTCGACGGCTCCACGTCCAGTGAGCGCGCCCTGGCGTACGCGATCGGCATGGCCCATCGCTCCGGGTCGGGCCTGATCATCGTCCACGTCGCCAACCGGCTGCCGACCACGGTGTGGGCCGGCTGCGAGCCGCCGGTCTTCGTGGACGTGCCGGATCACCGCACCGAGGTGCTCGGTCTCGAGCTGGCCTGTGCGGAGTATCTCGCCGAGGTGCCCTGGATCCTGGTCGAGCGCGGCGGCGACATCTGCCACGAACTCGAAGAGGTCGGCCGGGAGTACGAGGCCGACGCGATCGTCGTCGGCTCCACCCACGGCATCGTGGGCCGCCTCTTCGGCTCGGTCGCCGGGCGCCTCGCCAAGCGGGCGCAGCGCCCCGTCATCGTCATTCCCTGACGTTCGCGTACGAGCAACTCCCTTGCGTGCCGCATAAATCTACTCACGCGTAGAGGTGTTTGTGCCCTTGTGAAGGGCATATACGGGACACCGCACAACTGCACATGCACGAAGGGAGCCCGCCGTGGACAAAGACGTCTCCGCGGGAAGCGGAATCACGACCGTGGTCGGTCGACTCGCCCTGGGAATCACCCTGTTGGCCTTCGGGCTGGGGCATACCGCTCTGATCGACGGCGTGTCTGCCGCTGACGCCGTGTCAATCGCCCAGTACGTGGGTGGCATTGCGCTCTTCGTCGCCGGGCTGGTGGCCCTGCGGGAGGGTGACGCCGCCGGTGGTACGGCGTTCTCGGTGCTCGGGGCGCTGTGGTTCACGTGGGCCGTGTCCGAGGGTGCCTCCGGCGACGCGACAGGGCTGTTCCTGCTGTTGTTCGCCCTCGTGGCGCTGTCTCTCACGCTCGCGGGCGGGGACCAACTCGGGCAGGGCGTGTACGGGTTGTTCTTCGTGTCGCTGGTGCTGCTCGCGATCGCCGTGTTCGCGGAGAACGACGGGCTGGCGAAGGTCGGGGGCTGGTTCGCCGTCGCCGCGGGTGCGGTGGCTTGGTACGCGGCGACTGCCGCGTTGGCGCACTGGCCCACGGCACTCCCGCGACGCGCTGCCGGCCGGGGAGTGACGGCCACCGGTTAGCTGCGCAGGCCGGGGAGTTGGGCGGCTTCCCGGCGATGAAAACGGACCCCCTGTGCTGCGTGGCAGCACATGGGGGTCCGTCTTCTTTGAGTGGCCTGTGCGGGTGCGTGGGGGTTGTTCGCGCAGTTCCCCGCGCCCCTAGAAGAAGGTCACTTACTCGACCGTCACCGACTTGGCGAGGTTGCGGGGCTTGTCGATGTCCCGGCCCAGGGCCAATGCCGTGTGGTACGCCAGGAGTTGCAGCGGGATGCCCATCAGGATCGGGTCCAGCTCGTCCTCGTTCTTCGGGACGACGATCGTCTCGTCGGCCTTCTCCTGGTGCTGGTGGGCCACCGCGAGGATCTTGCCGCTGCGGGCCTTGATCTCCTCCATGGCGGCGCGGTTCTTCTCCAGGAGGTCGTCGTCGGGGACGATCGCGACCGTCGGGAGGGCCGGCTCGATCAGGGCCAGCGGGCCGTGCTTGAGCTCCGAGGCGGGGTAGGCCTCGGCGTGGATGTAGGAGACCTCCTTGAGCTTCAGGGAGGCCTCGCGGGCCACCGGGTAGCCCCGGACGCGGCCGATGAAGAGCATCGAGCGGGCCTCGGCGAACTGCAGGGCCAGCTTCTTGACGTCCTCCTCCTGCTCCATGATCTCGGCGATCTGGGCGGGCAGCTTGCGCAGGCCCTCGATGATCCGCTTGCCGTCCCGGACCGACAGGTCGCGGGTGCGGCCCAGGTGGAGGGCGAGGAGGGCGAAGGCGACCGTGGTGTTGGTGAAGCACTTGGTGGAGACGACGCAGACCTCCGGACCGGCGTGCACGTAGATGCCGCCGTCCGCCTCACGGGCGATCGCCGAGCCGACCACGTTCACCACGCCCAGGACGCGGGCGCCCTTGCGCTTCAGCTCCTGCACGGCGGCCAGGACGTCGTAGGTCTCGCCGGACTGGGAGACCGCGACGTAGAGGGTGTCGGGGTCGACGACCGCGTTGCGGTAGCGGAACTCCGAGGCGGGCTCGGCGTCGGCGGGGATGCGGGCCAGCTCCTCGATCATCTGGGCGCCGATCATGCCCGCGTGGTACGAGGTGCCGCAGCCGAGGATCTTCACGCGGCGGATCCGCCGGGCCTCGCGGGCGTCCAGGTTCAGGCCGCCCAGGTGCACGGTGGAGAAGCGGTCGTCGATGCGGCCGCGCAGCACGCGGTCCACGGCGTCGGCCTGCTCGTGGATCTCCTTGTGCATGTAGGTGTCGTGGCCGCCCATGTCGTAGGAGGCGGCCTCCCACTCGACCGTGGTGGGCTCCGCCGTGGTGCGGGTGCCCTCCGTGGTGTAGGTGCGGAAGTCGTCGGCCTTCAGGGTGGCCATCTCGCCGTCGTCGAGGGTGACGATCTGGCGGGTGTGGGCGACCAGGGCCGCTATGTCGGAGGCGACGAACATCTCCTTCTCGCCGATGCCGAGGACGACCGGGGAGCCGTTGCGGGCGACCACGATCCGGTCGGGGAAGTCGGCGTGCATGACGGCGATGCCGTACGTGCCCTCGATGAGCCGGAGGGTCTCGCGGACCTTGTCCTCCAGCTTGGTCGCCTGCGAGCGGGCGATGAGGTGGGTGAGGACCTCGGTGTCGGTCTCGGAGAGGAACTCGACGCCGTCCGCCTCCAGCTTGCGGCGCAGGTCGGAGGCGTTGTCGATGATGCCGTTGTGGACGACGGCGACCTTGCCCTCGGCGTCCAGATGCGGGTGCGCGTTGACGTCGGACGGGGCGCCGTGGGTGGCCCAGCGGGTGTGGGCGATACCGGTCGTGCCCTTGAAGCGGGCCGGGACCTTGGCCTCCAGGTCACGGACGCGGCCCTTGGCCTTGACCATCTTCAGGCGGCCGCTCGAAGGGGTGGTGACGACGATGCCCGCGGAGTCGTAGCCGCGGTACTCCAGGCGCTGGAGGCCCTCCAGGAGGAGGGGCGCGACGTCACGCTTCCCGATGTAACCGACGATTCCGCACATGTATACGTATTCCTAGCCGTAGACGATGCGCCGCAGCTGCCGGAGCGAGAGCTCCGGCGGGGCCACCGCGCGGTATTTGAGATCCGCCTCGATCCGCTCGAAGATCGCCGCGTTGACCAGGCCCTGGGCCTGGAGCTCGCGGTGGCGGCGACGGACGTACTCCTCGGTCGTCTCGTCGAAGTAGGCGAGCACGTCCTGGATCACCCGCAGCGCCTCGCCCCGGCCGAGGGCGGTGGACCGCGTCAGATGATCTACGAGTTCGTCGTGCACTCGCTAGATCCTGGGGTACCGGCGGCGCTTTCGCAAGAATTCTGCCCGGATTCGGGCAGAGCGGGGACCAGGTCGACCACTTCACGGTCGTCCGCCGGGCCAAGGAGCGCCCCGGTCCCGGGTGTCACATCCGCTTGAGGACCGCCTGCTTGGCCAGGGCGAACTCCTCGTCCGTCAGCACGCCCGTGCGGTGCAGTTCACCGAGCTCGCGCAGGCGGCGCAGCAGGGCGTCGTGGTCGTCCTCGGTGGGCGCGACCGGGGGAGAAGGCGGCTCCGGTCGGGCGTCCACCGGGTGGGCGGCGGCCTGGGCCGGGTGCGGAAGCCTGGCCTGGACCGCCGCCGCGACCAGCGCCATCAGCGGGTCCTTCTTGAAGCCCCACAGCTCCACGGCGTTGGGGTCGTACTTGGGCGGGGTCTTGGTGGGCGCGTGCCGCACGGTGAAGCGCAGGTGGCCGTTCTCCAGGCCGGCCGCCGGGTGCCACTCCACGCCCGTGATGTCGGTGAGCGCGAGCGTGCGGGCGCCGGCGGCGGCCTTGGCGTCCTCCGTCTTCCAGTTCCACTCCAGACGTATGCGCTCTCCGTCGAAGCCGGCGGTGCCGTCCCCGGCGGAGACCGACAGGGGGACGGAGGGACCCGGCAGCAGGTACGTGTCGACCGGCCCGGCGGGGACCTGGTCGAGGAGCAGGGCACCGCGCACCTCGTCCACGAAGTACTCGGCGACGCCGTAGCGGTCGGACTCCACGATCAGCTGGTACGGGTCGTGGGGCTCGGTGAGCCGGCCGCCGGTGGCGTGCAGGAGGGGGTCGGCGCCGTCGCGCAGCCGGAGCCTGAGCCGCCCCGACTTCTTGCCCTGCTCCAGGGAGATACCGGCCAACGCCCCCAGCGGGACGACCAGTTCACCCAGCTCCCTGCGCAGCAGACTGACGTTCTTGTCCCGTCCCGGAGTCAGCCGTAACGCGTCCCCGTCGAAGGCCCACGTACCGTCCCTCTGGATGATTTCCGCCATGGGGTGGATTGTTCCACCCGTCTCACGAGAGAGTGGTCCAGACCTCTTGGAGCTCAACGGCTCGTGAAGGGACACGCTTGTGAGAGATGGCCGTGTGAGACGGCACCGCAGAATGCTCCGCCTTCTCGGTTCCCTGCTGCTGGTCGCGATGACCGCCTCGGTGACCGGGGCCGCTCCCACGCCGGCGGCATCGCCCACCCCGCTCGACCGGGTGGTCCCCGCGCCCGCCTCGGTCGACCCGGGCGGATCCCCGTACCGGATCACCCGCGGCACCCACATCCGCGTCGACGGGTCCCGTGAGACCCGGGGCATCGGCGGGTACCTCGCGAGGATCCTGCGCCCCTCGACCGGCTACCGCCTCCCCGTCACCGCCCAGGGCGCCGGGGGCATCCGGCTGCGCCTCACCGAGGGCCCCTTCGGCGCCGAGGGGTACCGGCTCGACAGCGGCCGGGGCGGCGTCACCATCACCGCCGCCGAGCCCGCCGGTCTCTTCCACGGCGTGCAGACCCTGCGCCAGCTCCTGCCCGCCGCCGTCGAGAAGGACTCCGTCCAGCCCGGCCCCTGGCTGGTCGCCGGCGGCACGATCACGGACACCCCGCGCTACGGCTGGCGCGGCGCCATGCTCGACGTATCCCGGCACTTCTTCACCGTCGGGCAGGTCAAGCGCTACATCGACCAGCTCGCCCTCTACAAGATCAACAAGCTCCATCTGCACCTCAGCGACGACCAGGGCTGGCGCATCGCCATCGACTCCTGGCCGCGCCTCGCGTCCTACGGCGGTTCGACGGAGGTCGGCGGCGGTCCCGGCGGCTTCTACACCAAGGCCGACTACAAGGAGATCGTGCGGTACGCCGCCTCCCGCTATCTGGAGGTCGTCCCCGAGATCGACATGCCCGGCCACACCAACGCCGCCCTCGCCTCCTACGCCGGCCTGAACTGCGACGGAGTGGCACCCCCGCTCTACACCGGCACCGAGGTCGGCTTCAGCTCGCTGTGCGTCGGCAAGGAGATCACGTACGACTTCGTGGACGACGTGATCCGCGAGCTGGCCGCGCTCACGCCGGGCAGGTACCTCCACATCGGGGGCGACGAGGCGCACTCCACCAGCCATGAGGACTACGTGACGTTCATGGACCGGGTGCAGCCGATCGTCGCGAAGTACGGCAAGACGGTCGTCGGCTGGCACCAGCTGACCGGGGCGACCCCGGCGAAGGGGGCCCTCGCCCAGTACTGGGGTCTGGACAGCACCGGTGCCGAGGAGAAGGCGCGGGTCGCGAAGGCCGCGCAGAACGGGACGGGCCTGATCCTGTCCCCGGCCGACCGGGCCTATCTCGACATGAAGTACACGAAGGAGACGCCGCTGGGGCTGTCCTGGGCGGGGTATGTCGAGGTGAAGCGGTCTTACGACTGGGATCCCGGGGCGTATCTGCCAGGGGTGCCGGGCGGGGCCGTACGGGGTGTCGAGGCGCCGATGTGGTCGGAGACGCTGGAGAACTCCGAGCACATCGAGTACATGGCGTTTCCGCGGTTGCCCGGTGTTGCCGAGTTGGGGTGGTCGTCGGCGGCTTCTCTTGACTGGGAGCGGTACAAGGGGCGGCTTGCTGCGCAGGCTGAGCGGTGGGATGCGCTGGGGATCGAGTGGTATCGGTCGCCGCAGGTTCCGTGGGGCGCGTCCGACGGTCGGTGATTCGGCTGCGGGTGCGTGGGGGCTGGTCGCGCGGTTCCCCGCGCCCCTGAAAGATTGCGCAGTTCCCCGCGCCCCCAAAGACGCGCACCCCCGGTGGACCGTACACCGGGGGTGCGCGTCTGTCTGTGAGGTCAGAGGTCCGCTATGGGGTTCCTCAGGGTGCCGACCAGCTGGAGGGCGCCGGACGGGTCCGCGAGGTCGACCATCTGCTCGTTGTTGCGGAGCTGGAGGCGGTTGAGGCAGGACAGCGCGAACTCGGGGGCGAACATGTCGTACTGCTGGAACTTGTCGGCGAGTGAGGGCATCGAGTCCTGGTAGGCGCGGGTGACCTCCGCGACCGTGCGCCAGAAGTCGTCCTCCTCCAGGACGCCCTCGGTGGCGAGGTTCGCCGCGAGGAAGCGGAAGAAGCAGTCGAAGACGTCCGTGAAGATCGACAGGAGCTTCTTGTCCTCCGGGACCTCCACGCGCAGCCGCTCCACCGTCGGCGGCAGCACCGCGTCCGGGTCCATGACGGCGATCTCCTCGGCGATGTCCTTGTAGATCGCGCGCTGCACCACCCCGTCCTTCAGCACGAGGATGACGTTCTCGCCGTGCGGCATGAACACCAGGTCGTAGGCGTAGAAGCTGTGGAGGAGCGGCGTGAAGTAGGCCTGGAGGTAGCGGCGCAGCCACTCCTTCGGGGCGAGGCCCGACTGCTCGATCAGCGCGCCCGCGACCGACGCCCCCTGGTGGTCGACGTGGACCAGGGACGCCATGGTGGCCAGGGATTCGCCCTCCGCCAGGGACGGCACCGGGCTCTCCCGCCACAGCGCGGCGAGCATCTTGCGGTAGGGCGAGTAGCGGTCCGTCGCCTGCTCGTACTCCAGGTGCCGGTAGCCGACCGCCGCGCGCTCCCGGATGATCGACAGGCCCGTGGAGCTCAGCACCGGGTCGCCCTCGATGAGCTGGGCCAGCCAGTCGTTGATCGCCGGGGTGGCCTCCATGTAGGCCGCCGACAGACCGCGCATGAAGCCCATGTTGATGACCGACAGGGCCGTTTTGACGTAGTGCTTCTCCGGGCTGGTCTTGTTGAAGAAGGTCCGGATGGACTGCTGGGCCAGGTACTCGTCGTCGCCCTCGCCCAGGCACACCAGGTGTTTCCGGGCGACCTCGGCCGCGAAGGTGACGGTGAGCTTGTTCCACCACTGCCAGGGGTGGACCGGGATGAACAGGTAGTCGGCGGGGTCGAGGCCCTGGTCGCGCAGGACGCCGTGGAAGCGCTCGACGGTCTCGCCGCCCAGCTCCTCGCGCAGGAACGACTCGTACTCGATGCCGACACCGGCCGTGAACGCGGCGCGCGACCTGTGCGCGGCCAGCCACACCAGGCGGACCGGGCTCGCCGTCTCCGGCGCGTACGACAGGTACTCGTGGATGCCGAAGCCGAGCCGCCCGTTGTTGGCGACGAAGCAGGGGTGGCCCTCGGTCATGCCGGTCTCGATGGCCTGGAAGCCGCCGCGGGCGAGCTCGGCCGCCGTGCTCTTCGGCTTGGTGAGCTTGTAGCAGGTGCCGGAGAGGGTGGAGGAGATCTCCTCCAGGTAGACCGGCAGGACGTCGTCGCTCAGGCCCAGGGACTTCTGCAGTTCGATGAAGAAGTCCAGCGCGGCGAGCGGGACTTCGGTGCCGTTCCGGTGGCGGGTGATCGAGTCGGCGTCCACCTGCCAGTGGTCCAGGGCGCGGCGGGCCGCGGAGAAGCGGTAGCTCGTCAGGCCGTCGTCACTGCGGACGACGTACTGCTCCCCGTCCTCCTCGGGGGTGATCAGCCGCTCGTGCGTGAACTCGGCGAGCGCCTTGCGGACCAGCAGGCGGTTGGCCTGGTCCCAGCGCTCGGGGGACAGGTGTGCCACGGCGTCGGACAGGGTCATATCGCCACTCCTCGGGCAGCCAGGAACTGTGCACGCGTGCAGAAGCTCAGCAGCGCGCGCTTCTCCGGCTTGTCGATCTCGCGCTCGGCCACGAAGCCGACGGCCTCGTTGAGCGCGTGTACTGCCTTGTTGCTGACGTCGGGCTCCACCACGACCCGGCGGGTGCGCGGGTCGGCGAACAGCTCGTCCATCACGGCGGTGATGACGGCCTTGGTGAAGCCGTGGATCGGCCGGTCGGTCGGCGCGACCAGGAAGTGCATGCCGACGTCGCCGGGCTCCGGGTCGTACAGCCCGGTCAGCTCGACGTACCGGGGGTCGTACTTCTCCATCAGGAACGCCGGCCGGCCCTCGTGCAGACCGATGTAGGCGTCGTGGTGCTCGTGCGCCGCGATCCGCATGTACTCGCGCTCGACGTCCTGGAGTTTCGCGTCCTGCATCATCCAGTAGGCCGCCTTGGGGTGGGTGACCCAGGAGTGCAGCAGCTCGGCGTCCTTCAGGGGGTCGAGGGGGCGGACGGTGAGCGTTCCGATGCCGGTGGCGGCGCTCATACGGCGAACTCCTGGAACGCGATGGTCTTTTCCACCGGGTAGTACTCGCTGCCGAGCAGCTCGCGGATGATGTACGCGTTCCGGTACGGGCCCATGCCCAGGTCCGGGCTGGTGATGCTGTGCGTGTGGACGCCGGCGTTCTGCAGGAAGATGCCGCGGCCCGTGACGTCGACGGCGTAGTTGCGGGCGACGTCGAAGTTGCCCTGGGAGTCGTAGACCAGGCGGTCCTTGACGGGGGCCAGGAACTCCGGCTCGGCGTACTTGTAGCCCGTGGCCAGGACCAGGCCCTGCGAGTCCAGCTCGAACTCCTTGCCCTGCTCCTCCTGGCGGAAGCCGAGCGTGTACGTGCCGTTCTCGTACCGCGCGCTGTTCAGGGAGGAGTTGGTGAGCAGCCGGGTGGGGACCGGGCCGCCGAGGTTCTTCTGGTAGAGCAGGTCGAAGATCTCGTTGATGAGGTCGCCGTCGATGCCCTTGAACAGGCCCTTCTGCTCGGCCGTGAGGCGGTAGCGGGTCGCCTCCGGCAGCTCGCGGAAGTAGTCGACGTACTCCGGGGACGTCATCTCCAGCGTGAGCTTGGTGTACTCCAGCGGGAAGAAGCGCGGGGAGCGGGTGACCCAGTTCAGCCGGTAGCCGTGGACGTCGATCTCGCTGAGCAGGTCGTAGTAGATCTCGGCGGCCGACTGGCCCGAGCCGACCAGCGTGATCGAGTCCTTCTTCTGCAGCTCCGCCTTGTTGTCCAGGTAGCGGGAGTTGTGGAGGAAGTCGCCGCCCAGGCCCTGGCAGGCCTCGGGTATGTGGGGCGGGGTGCCGGTGCCGAGGACCAGGTGACGGGCCCGGTAGGTGTCACCGGCGGTGGTCTTCACGACGTAGAGCTCGTCCTCGTACGTCACCTCGGCGACCGTCGTGCCGAAGCGGACGCTGCTCAGTTTGCCCGCGGCCCAGCGGCAGTAGTCGTCGTACTCGACCCGCAGCGGGTAGAAGTTCTCGCGGATGTAGAACGAGTACAGCCGGCCCTTCTCCTTCAGGTAGTTCAGGAAGGAGTACGGGGACGTCGGGTCGGCGAGGGTGACCAGGTCCGACATGAACGGTGTCTGGAGGTGGGCGCCGTCCAGGAACATGCCCGCATGCCACTCGAAGTCGGGCTTCGACTCCAGGAAGACGCCGTCGAGTTCGTCGATCGGCTCGGTCAGGCAGGCGAGGCCGAGGTTGAAGGGGCCGAGCCCGATCCCCACGAAGTCGTGGATTCTGGTCGGGTTTTCAGGACGCGCGGTCAAGGGACTCTCCCAGGTACTGCTCGGCGTGGCCGGCGATCAGATCGAGGACGGCGGCGATGTCGGACGCCTGTGTCTCGGGGTTGAGCAGGGTGAACTTCAGGTAGTGGCGGCCGCCGACCTTGGTGCCCGCGACGATGGCGTCACCGGAGGCGAACAGGGCCTTGCGGGCGTGGAGGTTGGCGCGGTCGATCTCGGCGGGGTCGGTGACGGCCGCCGGGATGTAACGGAAGACGAGGGTGGACAGGCTCGGCTCCACGACGACGTCGAACCGCGGGTCGGCGGCGATCAGCCGCCAGCCCTCCCGGGCCAGGTCGCAGACCTCGTCGAAGAGCTGCCCGATGCCGTCGGCGCCCATGGTCCGCAGGGTCATCCACAGCTTGAGGGCGTCGAAGCGCCGGGTGGTCTGCAGCGACTTGTCCACCTGGTTGGGGATGCGCTCCTCCACCATGCGGCGCGGGTTGAGGTACTCGGCGTGGTAGGTGGCGTGCCGGAGCGTGGCGGCGTCCCGCACCAGCACGGCCGAGGAACTCACCGGCTGGAAGAAGGACTTGTGGTAGTCGACGGTGACCGAGTCGGCGCGCTCGATGCCGCTGATGCGGTCCCGGTGCTTCAGGGAGGCGAGCAGGCCGCAGCCGTAGGCGGCGTCGACGTGCATCCAGGTGCCGAACTGCTCGCACAGCTCGGCGATCTCGGGGAGCGGGTCGATGGAGCCGAAGTCTGTGGTGCCGGCGGTGGCGACGACGGCCATGGGGACGAGGCCGTCCTTCGTGCAGCGCTCCAGCTCGCGGGCGAGCGCGACGGTCTGCATGCGCTTGTCGTGGTCGACGGGTATGGAGACCACGGCGTCCTGGCCGAGCCCGAGCAGCTTCGCGGACTTCTTCACGCTGAAGTGGCTGACCTCGGAGGCGAAGATGCGCAGTTTGGCGAGGGAGTCCGTCTTGGCTTCCTCGCGGGCCAGCAGCAGGGCCTGGAGGTTGGACTGGGTGCCGCCGGAGGTGAACACGCCGTCGGCGGCGGGGCCGAGGCCGATACGGCCGGTCGTCCAGTCGATCAGTTTCCGCTCGATGAGTGTGCCGCCGGCCGACTGGTCCCAGGTGTCCAGCGAGGAGTTCACGGCGGACAGGACGGCCTCGCCGAGCACGGCCGGGATGACGACCGGGCAGTTGAGGTGCGCCAGGTAGCGGGGGTGGTGGAAGTAGATCGCGTCCCGGAGGTAGACGTCCTCCAGTTCGTCGAGCACCGCGGTGGTGTCGTGCAGCGGCCGGTCGAGGTCGATCTCGTCGATGCGCGGGGAGAGGGCGTCGACGGTGATGCCGGTGAACGGCCGGTCGGTGGCGGCGAGTTTGGCGGCCACCCGCTCGACTCCGTCGGTCACGGAGCGGCGGTACTGCTCCGCGGTGGTGTCGTTGAGCAGGTGCGAACGCATGTGGGGGTCCTCCGGGTGGGACAGTCCGGTGCGGGACAGGGTGGGCTGATCTCCGGTCCAACTTAGGTAAGCCTAATCTAAGTTACTTGACGGGAGGGCGGGCCCTGCCGTGACTGTGATCACTCGTGTCACTGCGGTCCTGGTGAGGCTGCGGCTACCCCTCCGCCCGCAGCTGCTCCTCGCTCACGCCGCGGCGCCAGTAGCCGACGAACGTCACCCGGCGGCGGTCGATCCCGCGCTCGCGTACGAAGTGCCGGCGCAGCTCCTTCACGCACCCGGACTCGCCGGCGATCCAGACGTAGGGCCGCTCGGCGGACGGCAGGTGGGCGTCGCGGAGGGCGTCGAGGGCCATGGGGGACCCCTCGGCGTTCCTCTCCTCCCTGACCAGCCAGGTGATCTCGGCGTCGGCCTCGGTCACCAGATCCTGGATGTCGCCGGCGTGCGGGACCTCCAGCCAGACCCGGGCGCGGGTGCCGGCCGGCAGCGCCTCGACGATGGCCGAGGCGGCCGGTACGGCGGTCTCGTCGCCCCAGACGACGACGAGGTCGGTGTCCTGCGGCGGCCGGAAGCGGATCGCCCGGTTGTCGGCGACGGCCGGGCCGAGCAGCAGGACCCGGTCCCCGGCGGCGGCCCGGGCGGCCCAGCGGGAGGCCGGACCCGCCTGGACGCAGGCGCCCGGCTCGATGCCGTGCAGGGCGAAGTCGATGTCGATCTCGTCCGGGTCGCGGCGCAGACCGCGCAGGGTGTACGACCGCATCACGGCCCGTACGTCGTCCGGGAGTTCACGCCAGCCCTGCCACCAGCCGTCCCCGAGCTCGAGCGGGACGACCGGCTCGGGCTGCCCGGGATGCGGCAGGAACAGCGACAGGGACTGGTCGCGCCCGTCGGAGTGGAAGGCGTGCAGGTCGGGCCCGCCGAAGGTGACACGGACCAGGGACGGGCCGAGCCGCCTCGTCCGCACGACCTGGAGGGAGAAGAAGCGGAACGGGGCGGCTACGGCGGTAGTCACGTGCGGCTCCTGGGCGTCAGGAAGGGAGGGGGTGTCAGGCGACCTTCTCGGCCGACTCGATGGCCTTCGCGAGGTTCTCCACCAGAGGCGTGCACTTGTCGTACGACAGGATCGGCTCGGGCGAACGCGAGATGACCTGACCGGCCTTGACGGCGGGCAGCTTCTTCCAGGTCGCCTCGTTGATGTCGGCCGGCTGGATGGTCGAGGCGCGGTCGTCCATCATGATGACGTCCGCCGGGTACTTGTCGACGTTCTCCCAGCTGAGGTTCTCGAACCAGCCGCCGTTGGCCTCCATGGCCTTCTTCGGCGGCTCGACGAGGTTCACGCCGAGGGCCTTGAAGTACTCCAGGTCGATGGAGAAGTTGGAGCCGGAGACGTAGAAGATCGCGTCCGAGGCGGAGCCGGCCAGCACCTTGATCTCGGGGCGGGACTTGGCGGCCTTGCGCAGCCGCTCGGAGGCGGCCTCGAAGCGCTTCTTCGCCTCGACGGCCTTCGCGGCCTTCAGGTCGGCACCGAGCGACTCGGCGAGCTCGGCCATGCGCTGCAGCGGCTTCGGCATCTGCCGGTCGAAGACCGAGACGGCCACGCTCGGGGCGAGCTTGGCGATCTTGTCCTTGGAGGCCTCCGGGACGTACCAGAGGGTGCCGGCGGCGTCGAAGGTCGTGGTGATGAGCACCTCGGGCTGGAAGGCCGCGTACTGCTCGACGTTGAACTGGTCGAACCTGTTGCCGAAGACGGTCAGCTTGCTGACGTCCAGGTCGCCGGCCTGGACGTCGGCCTTGCCGTCCTTGGTCTTGGTCGGGCCGAAGACGCCCTTGACGTCGATGCCGTAGTCGTACAGAGCGGCGGCGACGCCGGTGAAGGCGACGATCTTCGTGGGGACGTGGTCCAGGCTCACGGTCTTGCCGCGGTCGTCCTTGAAGGACCAGGGGCCGGACTTGGCGGCACCCTTCGAGTCCGAGCCGTCGTCCTTGGAGTCTTCACTGCCACACGCGGTCACGAGGGCGCCGAGCCCGAGTGCACCACCGGCGGCGAGCAGGCCGCGGCGGGAGAAACGGGCGGTGCTGGCGTTCGACATGACGGGGTCTGCTTTCGTGCGTACGGAGCCACTGCGGGCACGGCCGACAGCCGCTTGGCTGGAATGAGACTTAGGTTAGCCTAACCTCAAGATGTGTCCAGGGGGGCCCTGGGGGGTGTGCCCGGGGGTGGGAGCGCGAATGCGGACGGGCGCGGTGATCCGAGTCACCGCGCCCGTATGGCCGGGGGCTACGGCCCCGGTCCGTCGCTCAGCCGACCAACCCCAACTCCCTTGCGATCAGCATCCGCTGAACCTCGCTCGTGCCCTCGCCGATTTCGAGGATCTTGGAGTCGCGCCACATGCGGGCGACCGGGTACTCGTTCATGAAGCCGTAGCCGCCGTGGATCTGGGTGGCCTCGCGGGCGTTGTCGACCGCCACCGTGGAGGAGTAGAGCTTGGCCAGGGCCGCTTCCTTCTTGAAGGGGTCGCCCGCGACCAGGCGGGCCGCCGCGTCGCGCCAGGCGAGGCGGGACGTGTGGGCCTTCATCTCCATGTCGGCGATCTTGAACTGGATGGCCTGGTTCGCGGCGATCGGCTTGCCGAAGGCGTGGCGTTCCCGGGCGTACTTGACCGACTCGTCGACGCAGCCCTGCGCCAGGCCCGTCCCCAGGGCCGCGATCGCGATGCGGCCCTCGTCGAGGATGCGGAGGAACTGGGCGTAGCCGCGCCCCTCCTCGCCCAGGAGGTTCGCCGCCGGGACGCGGACGTCGGTGAAGGACAACTCGCGGGTGTCCGACGCGTTCCAGCCGACCTTCGAGTACGGGGCCGCGACCGCGAAGCCGGGGGTGCCGGACGGGACGATGATCGAGGAGATGTGCGGCTTGCCCTCCGGGGTGCGGCCGGTGACCGCCGTGACCGTCACCAACCCGGTGATGTCCGTGCCCGAGTTGGTGATGAAGCACTTCGTGCCGTTGATGACCCACTCGTTCGTCGAGGAGTCCAGACGCGCCGTCGTACGGGTCGCGCCCGCGTCGCTGCCGCCGTCCGGCTCCGTCAGGCCGAACGCGCCCAGGAGTTCGCCCGAGCAGAGGCGGGGGAGCCACTCCCGCTTCTGGGCCTCGGTGCCGTAGCGGAAGATCGGCATCGCGCCGAGCGAGACGCCGGCTTCGAGCGTGATGGCTACCGAGGAATCGACCCTCGCCAGTTCCTCCAGGGCCACGCCGAGGGCCAGGTAGTCGCCGCCCATGCCGCCGTACTCCTCGGGGAACGGCAGGCCGAACAGGCCCATGCGGCCCATCTCCCGGACGATCTCGTACGGGAACTCGTGCCGCTCGTAGAAGTCGCCGATCTTCGGCGCCACCACCTCGTGCGCGAACTCCTCGACCGTACGGCGGAGTTCCTCCAGTTCGGGGGAGAGACGGTAGTCCATGGTGATCACTGCTCCTCGGTGTCCTCGTGGGACAGAGCTCGGACGGTGCGGGACGGGCTGGGTCGGCCCAGGTGGGCGGCCATCCACGTGCTCGTGGCGACGAGGCGGCCGAGGTCGATTCCGGTGTCGATGCCGAGGCCCCGCAGCATCCACACGAGGTCTTCGGTGGCCAGGTTGCCGGTCGCCGACTTCGCGTACGGGCAGCCGCCCAGGCCGCCCGCCGAGGCGTCGACCGTGGTGACGCCCTGCTGGAGCGCCGCGAGCGTGTTGGCGAGGGCCTGGCCGTAGGTGTCGTGGAAGTGGACGCCGAGGGCGGTGGGCGGGACGCCCGCCTCGTCCAGGGCGGCGAGGAGCGCGACGACATGGCCGGGGGTCGCCACGCCGATCGTGTCGCCCAGGCTCAGTTCGTCGCAGCCCATGTCCAGCAGGGCCCGGCAGACCTTCACCACCTGGGGGATCGGGACCGCGCCCTCCCACGGGTCGCCGAAGCACATGGAGAGATAGCCGCGGACGTGGACGTCTTCGGTCTTCGCCCGTGTCACCACCGGCTCGAACATCGCCAGTGCCTCGTCCACCGTGCGGTTGAGGTTGGCCTTGGCGAAGGACTCCGTGGCGCTGGCGAAGACCGCAACCCGACGGGCGCCCAGCGCCAGGGCGCGGTCCAGGCCGCGTTCGTTCGGGACCAGGACGGGGAGGGCCGCCGGGAGATCGCCGACCATCGGGAACAGCGCTTCCGCGTCCGCCAGTTGGGGAACCCACTTCGGGTGGACGAAGCTCGTCGCCTCGATCGTGGTCAGGCCCGCGTCGGCCAGCCGGCGGATGAACGCCGCCTTGACCTCCGTGGGGACCGTCGCCTTCTCGTTCTGCAGGCCGTCGCGCGCGCCGACCTCGTGGATGCGGACGCGGGTGGGCAGTTCCCTGCTCGGGACGACCATCGGGAGCCCCGGGACTGTCATTCCGCCACCTCCTCGTGCGGTGCGATGACCGCCAGCACCTGGTCCATGGCGACCGTGGAGCCGGGCGCCACGTCCAGCTCGGTGACCTTGCCGGCGTGCGGCGCGGAGATGACGTGCTCCATCTTCATCGCCTCCACCACCAGCAGGCTCTGACCGGCGCTCACCTCGTCGCCGACGGTGACCTTGACGACCGTCACCGTGCCGGGCATCGGCGCGGTGAGGGAATCGACGCCCGCCTGCGCCGCCCCGGTCAGGGACGCGGCCACCGGGTCGTGGTCGCGCACGTGCCAGGCGTCGCCGTCGCGGCCGAGCCAGTCGGCGGCGCGGTGGAAGGTGTGGCGGACGCCGTCCAGCGTCACCGCGACCCGGTCGCCGGTGACCGTGGCCGTGCCGCGCGGGGTGTACTCCAGGGCCTCCTGCACCCGTAGGTGGAAGGCGGCCGGCTTCGGTTCGCCGCCCAGGCGCCAGCCGCTCGGCACCGAGAAGGGGTCCGTCCAGCCGCCCGGTTCCGGCTTCAGGGCTTCCAGGCGTACGGCCGCCGCCGCCTCGTACACCTCCTCGGGTACGTCCGTGGGGACCAGTCCCTCGGCCTCCCGCTCGACCAGGCCCGTGTCCATGTCGCCGGAGACCACGGCAGGGTGGGCGAGCAGCCGGCGCAGGAACCCGGCGTTCGTGTGCACGCCGAGCGTGACCGTCTCCGCCAGGGCGGCACGGAGTTTGCGCAGGGCGGTCGCGCGGTCGGGGCCGTAGGCGATGACCTTGGAGAGCATCGGGTCGTAGAGGCTGCCGACCTCCGTGCCCTCGGTGAGGCCCGAGTCGGTGCGGATACCGTCGCCCTGCGGCTCGCGCAGTCGCAGGACCGTGCCCCCGGAGGGGAGGAAGCCGCGGGCCGGGTCCTCGGCGCAGATGCGGGCCTCCACCGCGTGACCGGTCAGCCGTACGTCCTCCTGGGCGAAGGCCAGGGGCTCCCCGGCCGCCACCCGCAGCTGCCACTCCACCAGGTCCAGCCCGGTGATCAGCTCGGTGACCGGGTGCTCCACCTGGAGGCGGGTGTTCATCTCCATGAAGTAGTACGACGACGGGTCGTTGCCGGGGACGATGAACTCCACCGTGCCCGCGCCCCGGTAGCCGCAGGAACGGGCCGCCTGGACCGCCGCCTCGCCCATCGCGGACCGGGTCTCCTCGTCGAGGAGGACGCTCGGCGCCTCCTCGATGATCTTCTGGTGGCGGCGTTGGAGGGAGCACTCGCGCTCCCCGAGGTGGACCACGTTCCCATGGCCGTCGGCCAGGACCTGGATCTCGATGTGACGGGGGCGGTCGATCCAGCGCTCCACGAGGAGCGTGTCGTCGCCGAAGGAGGCCCGGGCCTCACGGCGGGCCGAGGCGATCTCGTCCTCCAGCCGGGTCAGGTCCCGCACCAGGCGCATGCCCTTGCCGCCGCCGCCCGCGCTGGGTTTCAGCAGCACCGGCGCGCCCAGCTCGCGGGCCGCCTCGGCCAGATCCGGGTCGCGCCCGCCGGGCACGACCGGTACCCCGGCCCCCTGGACTGTCTCCTTGGCGCGGATCTTGTCGCCCATCAGCGCGATCGCGTCCGCCGGAGGGCCGATGAAGACCAGGCCCGCCTCGGCGCAGGCGCGCGCGAAGGCGGCGTTCTCCGCGAGGAAGCCGTAGCCGGGGTGGACGGCCTGCGCGCCCGTACGGGACGCCGCCTCCAGCAGTCGCTCCGCCGACAGGTAGCTCATCGACGCGGGAGCCGGGCCGATCCGGACCGCCGTGTCCGCCTCGCGGACATGCCGGGCGTCGGCGTCCGCGTCGGAGAAGACGGCCACCGAGCGCACGCCCATCGACCGCAGCGTACGGATCACCCGTACGGCGATCTCGCCGCGGTTGGCCACCAGCACTGTCTCGAACATCGTCGTCCGTCCCCTCACATCCGGAAGACGCCGAACTGGGGGTCACCCAGGGGCGCGTTGGCGCACGCGGTCAGGGCCAGGCCCAGGACCTGACGGGTGTCCAGCGGGTCGATCACACCGTCGTCCCAGAGGCGGGCCGACGCGTAGTAGGCGTTGCCCTGGCGCTCGTACTGGGCGCGGATCGGGGCCTTGAAGGCGTCCTCGTCCTCCGCGGGCCAGGACTCGCCGCGGCCCTCCAGCTGGTCCCGCTTGACGGTCGCGAGGACCGAGGCGGCCTGCTCGCCGCCCATGACCGAGATCTTGGCGTTCGGCCACATCCACAGGAAGCGGGGGGAGTACGCCCTGCCGCACATGGAGTAGTTGCCCGCGCCGTACGAGCCGCCGACCACGACCGTCAGCTTCGGCACGCGGGTGCAGGCCACCGCCGTGACCATCTTGGCGCCGTGCTTGGCGATGCCGCCCGCCTCGTAGTCCTTGCCGACCATGAAGCCCGAGATGTTCTGCAGGAACACCAGCGGGATGCCGCGCTGGTCGCACAGCTCGATGAAGTGGGCGCCCTTCTGCGCGGACTCGGAGAACAGGATGCCGTTGTTGGCGACGATGCCCACCGGGTGGCCGTGGATCCGGGCGAAGCCCGTGACCAGGGTCTGGCCGAACTCGGACTTGAACTCGGCGAAGCGGGAGCCGTCGACGACCCGGGCGATGATCTCGCGTACGTCGTAGGGGGTGCGGGAGTCGACCGGGACCGCGCCGTAGAGGCTGTGCGGGTCGACCTTGGGTTCGGTCGCCTCGGTGACCTCCCAGGGGAGCGTCCCGCGCGCGGGGAGGGTGGAGACGATGGTGCGGACGATGCGCAGGGCGTGGGCGTCGTTCTCCGCGAGGTGGTCCGTGACGCCCGAGACGCGGGAGTGGACCTCGCCGCCGCCCAGTTCCTCCGCCGTGACGACCTCGCCGGTGGCCGCCTTCACCAGGGGCGGGCCGCCCAGGAAGATCGTGCCCTGGTTGCGGACGATCACCGCCTCGTCGCTCATCGCCGGGACGTACGCCCCGCCGGCCGTGCACGAGCCGAGGACGGCGGCGATCTGGGGGATGCCGGCTCCGGACATGCGGGCCTGGTTGTAGAAGATGCGGCCGAAGTGGTCGCGGTCCGGGAAGACCTCGTCCTGCATGGGGAGGAAGGCGCCGCCGGAGTCCACCAGGTAGACACAGGGGAGGCGGTTGTCGAGGGCGACCTCCTGGGCGCGGAGGTGCTTCTTGACCGTCATCGGGTAGTAGGTGCCGCCCTTGACCGTGGCGTCGTTGGCGATGACCACCGTCTCGCGGCCGCTGACCCGGCCGATGCCGGCGATGACGCCGGCGGCCGGGGCCTGGCCCTCGTACATCCCGTCGGCCGCGAGCGGGGCCAGCTCCAGGAACGGCGAGCCCGGGTCGAGGAGGGTGTCCACGCGGTCGCGGGGGAGCAGCTTGCCGCGCGCGGTGTGGCGGGCGCGGGCCTTGTCGCCGCCGCCCTGCGCGGCCGCGGCGAGCTTGCTGCGCAGCTCCTCGACGAGGGTGTGGTGCGCCTCCTCGTTGGCCCGAAAGGCCTCCGACGCGGGGTCTGCCGCGCTCGTGAGCTCCGGTGCCTCGTGCATCCTGCGGGTCCCCTCACCTTGTTAATGAGCGTTAACGCATTTCCTTCAGGTTAACGACCGCTAACCTCCCTGTCTAGAATTGTTTTCATGGCCACCAGAACCGACGCCCCCACCCGCCGTGAGCAGATCCTCAAGGAAGCCGCGCGGCTGTTCGCCGAGCGGGGCTTCCACGGGGTCGGAGTCGACGAGATAGGTGCCGCGGTCGGGATCAGCGGGCCCGGGCTGTACCGGCACTTCGCGGGCAAGGACGCGATGCTCGCGGAGCTGCTGGTGGGGATCAGCGGGCAGTTGCTGACCGGGGCGAAGCGGAGGCTGGCGGAGGCGGACGGGGGTGGCGCGGAGGCGGTCCTCGACTCGCTGATCGAGGGACATATCGACTTCGCGCTCGACGACCGGCCTCTGATCACCCTGCACGACCGGGAGCTGGACCGCCTCCGGGACACCGACCGGAAGATGGTGCGGCAGTTGCAGCGGCAGTACGTGGAGTTGTGGGTCGGGGTGGTGCGGGAGGTGTACCCGGAGCTCGGGGAGCCCGCGGCGCGGTCGGCCGTGCACTCGGTGTTCGGGCTGCTGAACTCGACGCCGCATCTGGGGAGGGCGGGGTCGCTGCCCGGCCGGGGGGCCATGGCGGAGCTGCTGCACCGGATGGCCAGGGGGGCGTTTGCGGCGGCGGAAGGCTGACGCGCGGGGTCCCCGCGCCCGCCGGGCGTGACCGGCGTGACGAGCGTTACCCCGCCCCCACCCTGGACGCGTCTCGATACTCGCCGGTATCTTGACTGAGCAAGCGCTTAGACATGCGAAGTCGTGGAGGTGGCGGCGTGCGCCGTACGGTGTTCAACGAGGATCACGAGGCGTTCCGGGAGACCATCCGCGCCTTCATCGAGGCCGAGGTCGTACCCGTGTACGACGAGTGGTTCGCGGCCGGCCAGGCGCCCCGCGACTTCTACTACAAGCTCGGTGAGCTGGGCATCTTCGGCATCAACGTCCCCGAGGAGTTCGGCGGCGCGGGCCTGGAGAGCCACAAGTTCGAGGCCGTGCTGTACGAGGAGACCGCTCGTGCCGGCGTCCAGTTCGGCGGCTCCGGCGTGCACGTGCTGCTCGCCCTGCCCTACATCAAGATGCTCGCCACCGACGAGCAGAAGAAGCGGTTCCTGCCCAAGTTCGTCTCCGGCGAGGAGATGTGGGCCATCGCGATGACGGAGCCGGGCACCGGTTCCGACCTCGCGGGCATGAAGTCCACCGCCAAGCTCTCCGAGGACGGCACGCACTACGTCCTCAACGGCGCCAAGACCTTCATCACCGGCGGCGTGCACGCCGACCGCGTGATCGTCTGCGCCCGCACCGCCGCCCCGACCGCCGAGGACCGCCGCCACGGCATCTCCCTCTTCGCCGTGGACACCAAGTCCGAGGGCTACTCCGTCGGCCGCAAGCTCGACAAGCTCGGCCTGAAGACCTCCGACACCGCCGAGCTGGCGTTCGTCGACGTCAAGGTGCCCGTCGAGGACCTCCTCGGCGAGGAGAACAAGGGCTTCTCCTACCTGGGCCACAACCTGGCCTCCGAGCGCTGGGGCATCGCCTTCGGCGCCTACGCCCAGGCCAAGGCCGCGGTCCGGTTCGCCAAGCAGTACGTGCAGGAGCGCACCGTCTTCGGCAAGCCCGTCGCGCACTTCCAGAACACCAAGTTTGAGCTGGCCGCCTGCCAGGCCGAGGTGGACGCCGCCGAGGCCGTCGCCGACCGCGCGACCGAGGCCCTGGACGCCGGTGAGCTCACCCCCGCCGAGGCCGCCTCCGCGAAGCTGTTCTGCACCGAGGTCGCCCACCGCGTCATCGACCGCTGCCTCCAGCTGCACGGCGGCTACGGCTACATGAACGAGTACCCGATCGCCCGCCTGTACGCGGACAACCGCGTCAACCGCATCTACGGCGGCACCAGCGAGATCATGAAGTCGATCATCGCGAAGGACATGGGGCTGTAAGGCCCCCGACACCGGCACGCGATCACTGGCCGGTACAACTACCCCATGAGTCAGGCACTACAGGACCTCCTCGATCTGCTCGACCTCGAACAGATCGAGGAGGACATCTTCCGCGGCCGGTCCCGGTCCGCCGTCGTCCCCCGGGTCTTCGGCGGCCAGGTCGCGGCCCAGGCGCTCGTCGCCGCCGGGCGCACGGTCCCCGAGGACCGGCCCGCGCACTCGCTGCACGCGTACTTCCTGCGCCCCGGCGACCCCGGCGCGCCCATCGTCTACACCGTCGACCGGATCCGCGACGGCCGCTCCTTCACCACCCGCCGGGTGGTCGCCGTCCAGCACGGCAAGCCGATCTTCCATCTCTCGGCGTCCTTCCAGACGTACGAGGACGGACTGGATCACCAGGAACCGATGCCCGCCTCGCCCGACCCCGAGAGCCTCCCCACCGGTGCGGAGCGGCTGCGCGGGTACGCGCATCTCGACCCGGCCGTGGTGGAGAAGTTCATCGAGGCCCGCGCCGCCGTCGATCTGCGGTACGTCGACGAGCCGCCGTACGGCACGTTCGGCGAGCCGCGCGAGCCGCACTCGCAGGTGTGGTTCCGGACCAACGGCAAGCTCGCTGACGACCCGCTGCTGCACGTCGTCCTCGCCACCTACGTCTCCGACATGACGCTGCTCGACTCCGTGCTGCTCGCGCACGGGCGCGGCGGCTGGGCCGTCGGGGACGTCGTAGGGGCCTCGCTCGACCACGCGATGTGGTTCCACCGGCCGTTCCGCGCCGACGAGTGGCTGCTGTACGACCAGGAGTCCCCGTCCGCGTACGGCGGCCGGGGACTGGGGCAGGCCCGGATCTACACGCAGGACGGGCGGCTGGCCATCACCGTGATCCAGGAGGGCGTGGTCCGCGTCCCGCGCGAGCCGGTCACTGGCTGAGGCCCGCCTCCGCCAGCAGGTACGCCGTCATCGGGTCGTAGTGGCGGGGGCTGACCACGTGGTCGTCGAGGGGCACCGTCACCTGCACGGTGCCCTCGGCCTCGGCGATGAAGAGGGCCGGGTCGTTGCAGTCGGCGTAGCCGACGGAGTCGACGCCGTGCTGCCCCGCGTAGCCCGCCCAGCCGTGGTCGGCGACGACCAGGTCGGGCAGCGGGCGGCCCTCGCGCTCCAGGGTCTTCAGGATGGCCTTCATGGGTTCGCCCGAGTGGGTGTGCCACAGGGTGGCGCCGTGCTCCAGCACCGCCACGTCCGCGAACTGCATGACGTAGCCCTCCTCCGTCGTCAGCCCGTCCGGGATGACGACGATCTCGCAGCCGGCCGCGCGCAGCGCCGCCGCGGTCGCGCGGTGCACGTCGAGGAGGCCGCCCGGGTGGCCGGTGGCGAAGAGGACGCGCTGCTGCCCGTCCGCCGCCTTGCGCAGCCGCCCGGCCATCCGCTCCAGGCCGTCGACGGTCAGCTCCGGGTCGATGGTGTCCTGGCCGTACCGGTATTCGGGGTCGTCGTTCACGCCGACCCGTTCCGCCATCACCGCGAGGACGTCCTGCTCGTCGCTCCAGCGGTCGCCGAGTTCCAGCCCGAGCCAGTAGTGACGGTCGCTGTTCGCCAGCTTGCGGTAGTGGGAGAGGTTGTTCTCGCGGGGGGTGGCGACGTCGCCCGCGATGCGCGTCCTGACGAGGTGCTCGACGAGTTCGGCGCGGCTGGGTGTCCCGGATATCGGCATGGCATCCATTGTGAGGCAGCCGACTGTGGGCGTCCCTGGCGTATCGAACGCTGGGATGTGCGTCACGTACTCAGAGCTGCACCGCTCACGTACTCAGATGTGCCGCAGCGCGAACCACAGCTCCATCCGTACGTCCGGGTCGTCCAGGTCCGTCTCCAGCAGCGTCGCGCAGCGGGCGATGCGCTGCCGCACGGTGTTGCGGTGCACGGACAGGGCGACGGCCGTGCGGTCCCAACTGCCGTGCAGGGAGAGCCAGGTGCGCAGGGTCTCGGTGAGGGACGGGTGGTCCGTGACGGGGGCGAGGAGCGTGCGGGCGTGGGCCGTCGCCTCGCCGGGCGGGACCAGGCCGGCGAGGGCGGGGCGTGCGCTGTGCCTCAGCAGCGGGGCGCGGGTGGCGCGGGCCCGGGCCAGGGCGCGGGCGGCCTGGGTGTCGGCGGCGGGCCAGTCGTGCGGGGCGACGGCGGCGCTGACGCCCAGGGTCCAGCCGGGCAGCGGGACGGCCGGTGCCCGGTCGGCCGGGACGAGGACGCGTACGGTCTCGCCGGCCGGGTCGACCAGGGCGGAACCGAGCGCGGCGCCCAGCGCGGAGGCCGCGACGGGGCCGGGGGCGCCCTCCGTCTCGGGCCGCGCGTGCACGACGGCCCACGGCCCGTCGCCGAGCAGCGGCGCGACCTCCTCGGGCGCGGCGCCCAGCAGCAGCCGGACCAGGGCGGAGGAACGGGCCGCGCCGGTGCCGCTCTGCTGCTCGCCGGTGAGCAGGGAGAGCAGTACGGAGGCGACGCTGGCGACGGTGTGGTCCCCGGGCGTCCGCTGCGGCGTGGCGACCCCGAGCACGAACCCGTGCCCGGCGCCCAGGCCGTAGGCGGCGAGGTGGAGGCCGGCGCTGGTGTCGGTGGCGGAGGTGGGGGCGGGGCGGCCGGGGTCGGCGGGTGAGGCCTGGGCGGAGGGATCGGGTGGGGCGTCCGGCCGCTGGGCGGCGTGGGAGCGGACCGCCCCGTCCTCGGCCGCCCGCCCCCCGGCCGCGCCGGTTCGCGGCGCGGGGTCGGCTTGCGGGGGCGCGCCCGTACGTGAGGCGGTGGCGCTCTGCTGCTCGGCACCCGCCCCCGCCCCCGGACGTTCCGGCCGTACCACCCCCGCCAACCGCGCCAGCGCCCCCCGCGGCCCCTCCCCGGGCTCCCGCCCCGCCGTCGCGATCTCCGAGCCCTCCGGTCCGTACAGCACCGCCCACCCGCCCAGCCGCTGGGCGAGCCGGCGAAGCACGGAGGGGACCGGGTCGGGCCGGGACGCGGCGGAGGCGAGGCTCTGCTGGGCCTCCGTCACGCGGCGGAGTTCGGAGAGGCGGGCCTGGGCCATCAGCTGCCAGACCGCGCGGGCCACGCCCGAGAACGTGGTCCGGGGCGGCACCTCCAGCAGCGGCAGCCCGTGCCGGTCGCAGGCGGCGGCCAGCGCCTCCGGCACCGTGTCGTGCACGGGCGCCACTCCGAAGCCGAGGGCCGCGCCGCCCGCCGCCACGATCCGGGACACGTAGGCGTCGAAGTAGTCCGGGCCCGCCGCCTGCGGGACGTGCACGCCCGCCGTGAGCAGCAGCTCCCCGCCCAGCAGATACGGGTACGGGTCGGCCATCTCGGAGGTGTGCACCCAGTGGACGACGACGCCGGGGGCGGACGGCCCCGCGAGCTGCCGCAGGGCCAGGTCCTCCCGGGCCAGCAGGGCGGGCAGCCCTACCGGCGGAGTGGGCGGGACCGCCGGGTCGGGCATGGTGTGCGTTCCCTCCATTCGGGGCCGGCTCGAATGGATGAAACGTACACTTCGCAGTCGCTTTGCGGCCACCTAAGGTCAGTCCTCGTCACCCGTCGGCGACACCGATCGATGAGGGCCCCAGGGCCGTCGACCACGGCCCGACGATCCCCCGAACGCGCGTCCGAACCGGTCCCGGCTCCCCAGTAGAGTCGTAGAGCAAGCAGTACATACGCGATGAAGCGTAGGAAAGAAGGCATTTCTTCATGAGCAGCAACGAGACTCCGCGCGGGCCCGTCGACTCCTCCCGCGTTCCGCGGTACGCGGGACCGGCGACCTTCGCCCGGCTGCCCCGGCTGGACGAGGTCGGCCGGGCCGATGTCGCGGTGGTGGGCGTGCCGTTCGACTCGGGCGTCTCGTACCGGCCGGGCGCCCGCTTCGGCGGCAACGCGATCCGTGAGGCGTCCCGGCTGCTGCGCCCGTACAACCCGGCGCAGGACGCCTCGCCCTTCGCTCTCGCCCAGGTCGCGGACGGCGGCGACATCGCCGTGAACCCGTTCAACATCAACGAGGCCGTGGAGACCGTCGAGGCCGCCGCGGACGACCTGCTCGGCACGGGCGCCCGCCTGATGACCCTCGGCGGCGACCACACCATCGCGCTGCCCCTGCTGCGGTCGGTCGCGAAGAAGCACGGCCCGGTGGCCCTGCTGCACTTCGACGCCCACCTCGACACCTGGGACACCTACTTCGGCGCCGAGTACACGCACGGCACGCCGTTCCGCCGCGCGGTCGAGGAGGGCATCCTCGACACCTCCGCCCTGTCCCACGTCGGCACCCGCGGCCCGCTCTACGGCAAGCAGGACCTGACCGACGACGAGAAGATGGGCTTCGGCATCGTCACCTCGGCCGACGTCTACCGGCGCGGTGCCGACGAGGTAGCCGACCAGCTCCGCCAGCGCATCGGCGACCGGCCGCTGTACATCTCCATCGACATCGACTGCCTCGACCCGGCCCACGCCCCCGGCACCGGCACCCCCGAGGCCGGCGGCATGACCTCCCGCGAACTGCTGGAGATCCTGCGCGGCCTGGCATCCTGCAACCTGGTGTCGGCCGATGTCGTCGAGGTGGCCCCCGCGTACGACCACGCGGAGATCACGTCGGTGGCGGCCTCCCACACCGCGTACGAACTGACCACGATCATGTCCCGCCAGATTGCCGAGGCCCGCGCGAAGTGACTCACGACCACGACCTGGTGCTCCGTCCGACGCCCGCCCAGACGGAGGCCGCCCTGAACCCGCCTGACGGCCGCAGCGGCGGAGACCTGGTCGTGGAGACGCTGGCCGGGCTGGGCGCGACGACCGTCTTCGGTCTGCCCGGCCAGCACGCGCTCGGCATGTTCGACGCGCTGCGCCGCTCGGACCTGCGGTACATCGGCCTGCGGGTGGAGAACAACGCCGGGTTCGCGGCGGACGCCTACGGCCGGATCACCGGTGAGGCCGCTCCGCTGCTGCTGTCGACGGGGCCGGGCGCCCTGACCTCGCTGGCCGCGCTCCATGAGGCGGCGGCGGCCTCCGCGCCCGTGCTCGCGATCAGCAGTCAGGTCCCGACCGCGGGCCTCGGCGGCGGCCGGCACGGCTACCTCCATGAACTCCCGGACCAGGCCGCCTCGTTCCGGGGCGTGGTCAAGTCCGTCCACACCGTCCGCACCCAGTCACAGATCCCCTCCGCCATCGAGGCGGCCTGGAAATCGGCGCTGACCGCCCCGCACGGTCCGGTGTGGGTGGAGATCCCGCAGGACGTGCTGCTCGCCGGGACGTCGATCCCGGTGGTGACGGGCGGCGACGCCTTCCCCGAGGAGCTGCCGCCGCGCCCCGAGCTGACCGCCGTGGCCGCCGATCTGCTGGCGAAGGCGGCCCGCCCGGCGATCATCGCGGGCGGGGGAGTGGTCCGGGCGGACGCCTCCGGCAAGCTGAAGCAGCTGGCGGTCAGGCTCCAGGCACCGGTCGTCACCACGCCCGGCGGCAAGGGCGCGTTCCCCTGGACGCACCCGCTGTCGCTCCAGTCGTGGATCGAGGACCGGCACACCACCGACTTCCTGGAGGACGCCGACGTCCTCCTGGTCGTCGGCTCGGGCCTCGGCGAACTGTCCTCCAACTACCACACGTTCAAGCCCCGCGGCCGGGTCGTCCAGATCGAGGCCGACCTCGGCAAGCTGGAGTCCAACCACCCGGCGCTGGGCATCCACGCGGACGCCCGCCTCGCGTTGCAGGCCCTGCTGGAGACGGTGCCGGCCCGCGAGGACGCGACGGCCGCGGACCGGGTCCGGGACCTGCTCGCGAAGGTCGCCGACCGCATCGCCGCGCAGGAACTCACCCTGGAACAGGACGTGCTGGCGTCCGTCCGCAGGGCGCTCCCGGCCGGCTCCCCGTCCTTCTGGGACATGACGATCCTGGCCTACTGGGCCTGGTCGGCCTTCGACGCCAAGGGCCCCAACCACATGCACTCCGCCCAGGGCGCCGGCGGCCTCGGCTACGCCTTCCCCGCGGCACTCGGCGCGGCGGCGGCCGACCCGACGCAGCCGGTCCTCGCCGTCTCCGGCGACGGCGGGGCCCTGTACTCCATCGCCGAGCTGGCGACGGCCCGCCAGTACGGCCTGAACGTCACCTGGCTGATCGTGGACGACGGCGGCTACGGCATCCTGCGCGAGTACATGACCGACACGTTCGGCGAGGCGACCGGGACGGAACTGACCCGGCCCGACTACGTGGCCCTGGCGGAGTCCTTCGGCGTCCCCGGGGTCCGGACGACCCCGGAGAACCTGGAGCGGGACCTCGCGAAGGCGCTTCAGGCGCCCGGGCCCTCGGTGGTCCTGCTCCCGGCCGTGCTGCGGATGTTCGCGCCGACGCACCTGGGGTGAGCGCCGGCCGGACCGGTCAGAGACCGTCGCGGACCATCGCGGCGACTATGCGGACGTGGCGGTCGGCCGCCGTGCCCGACCACTCGTTGTCGTAGTTCAGGCCGTAGGGCCAGAAGTGACCGCCGCCGGTGGAGATCTTGGCGCCGGAGCCGTCGTACTGCCTGACGAGGGCGGTGGCTTGCGCGCCGGTCCAGGTGCCGCTGCCGCCGAGGCGGGACCAGCCCCCGCTCAGTCCCACGCCGATGGTGTGGGAGATCTCGTGCAGGGCCGTCCGCTCGTTCATGTAGCTGCGGTTGCTGCCGAAGCGGATGGTGCCGTTGATGTTGCCGTCGGCGGTGGGGACGCCCGGCTCGTAGCGGACGGTGAGGGTCTTGCCCAGGTCGCTGAGGTTGTTGTAGCGGGCCACCGCCGCGTTCATGGCCCGGGTGATGAGGTCGTAGGCCGAGCGCTGGTCCGCGGTGGGGTTGCTCGCGCGGACGAGGGACCAGGTGATGGTGGCCGCCGCGGCGCGTTCCCGGGCGGGGGCGGGCGGGGCCTGGGGGGTGGCGGCCTGGGCGACGCCGGGGCCGGCCAGCAGCGCGGCGGTCAGGGCGGCCACGAGTGCCTTGCGTGGGTTCATGTGCGGATCCTCCGGTGGGGGTGGCCGTCACGAAATTTGCGAAACTTCGTACGACGTTCGGGATCTCGGACAATCGGCACCGCCGTCCGCACAACGTCCTTGAACGACACGGCAGTTGGCGCGCTGTCGACGCAAGTATCCCGGCGGGAAAGGCGGCGTCAAGAGTTCCGGCAGGTGTCAGTGGAACCAGAAGAGCAGCGTGTCCGGATTCCTCCCGAGCTCGCGGGCGCTCGCCCACTCCTCCGCCTCGAACCGCATGACCTCGGTGAACCGGCGGGCCGGGCCGCGGAATTCGGGATCCAGACGGTCGAGTGCGGCCTCGTAGGCATCGGCCAGGGCGGCGGCCCGGTGGGCCGGCAGGGTGCCGATCGCGGGCACCGCGTCGCCGGGGTGGGGCAGCCGCAGCGGCGGGCCGCTGAACAGGAACGTGCCCGGGAGCAGGTCGGACGGTACGCCGTGCCGGGCCAGTTCGTCGTCCATGGCGTGGAACCACGTCGGCCGGCGCCAGGCGCCGAGGTCCGTGGGGTCCGAGAAGTGCGCCGCGACGGCCTGGTAGAAGGCGTAGCTGTACGAGGGGCAGAGGTCGGTGCTCGGGGCGCCGTCGATCAGCTCGTCCAAGGCCTGGCTGATGGAGACGTCGAGGTCGATGCCCTGCTCCTGGAAGCGGGCGTCGGTCCGCTCGCACTCCGTGCGCACCCGGGTGAGCGTGCGCTCCTGCTGCTCGGTCCGCTCCACCGCCGTGAGCAGCCGCACCACCGTTCTCATGTCGCCGGTGCTCATCTCGAGGCAGTAGCCCACCGCTGCGTTTCCCTTCACCCGTTCGCCGGACACCGGTCTCCATGATCGGGGACGCGGGAACGGCCCCGGACCGAGGGGTCGGGGCCGTTCGCCGGTGCGCGGTCGGGTCGGGTCAGCTGACGTCGGAGGCGTCCAGTCGGTAGACGGCCGACTGACCGGACTGCGTCGAGGAGCCGGAGCCGGAGGCGGAGTCCGCACTCGTACTGTTGCTGTAGTCGCTCTCCTTCACCGCCGTGCCCTGCTTCTGCACCCACGCCGTGACCTCGGAGCTGACGGTGGAGCCGCCGCCGGGGCCGCCGCCCATGCCGCCGCCGAGCTGGACGTAGTGCAGTTCGCCGTTCTTCACCAGCTCCTTGAGCCTGTCGAGCGTCATCGCCTTGTCGCTGCCGGACCAGCCCCACATGGAGATGACGGGCTCCCCGCTGCTCAGGATGAGCTGGGCGGCACCCTGCGAACTCGACACCGCCAGCAGCCACTTGGCGCCGTCCTGGTGCTTCTTCAGGTACGCGATCAGCTCGCTGCTCGCGCCGCCCATGCCGCCACCGCCCTGCATGCCGCCGGGCTGGCTGCCCGTACCACCGGACCGGTCGGTGCCGGAGCCGTCCTGGGAGGACGTGCCGCTGCCGTTCGGGGGCGTGCCCCCAGGGGTGCCCGTCCCTTCGGGAGCCTGCCCGCTCTGCCCGCCGGAGGGCGTCCCGCCGCCGGGGATGCCGCCCCCCGCCTGGGCGTTGCCGCCCTGCACGCCTCCCTCACCGGGACCACCCGAGCCCCCGCCCGGGAACCCCCGGCCACCACCGCCTCCGCCGCCGGGCCCGCCGAAGCCGCTGCCGGTGGTCGGCCCTGCCGTCGGGTTCGTCCCGCCCATGCCGCCACTCGCTGCCGACGACGGAACCGACCAGGCGTACGCCGCCGGACCCGCCACCGCCGCGACGACCGCGGCCGCCACCGACACCGCCAGCAGCCGCAGCCGCAGCCCCGAGGTGCCGGAACGGAAGACGAACAGGCCCACCACGGCCAGTGCCATGACGACCAGGACGGCAGGCCACAGCCAGGTGTTCCAGCCCGACGCCCGCCGCAGCAGCACCGCGGCCCAGACCGCCGTGACGCCCAGCGCCAGCGGCAGCACCCACACCCACCGCCGGTCCGCGCGGAAGGCCCGCAGCAGCAGTACCCCGCCGCCTCCGCACAGCGCCGCGATGCCCGGGGCGAGCGCGGTCGTGTAGTACGGGTGCATGGTGCCCTCGGCCAGGGCGAAGGTCAGGTAGTGCAGCACGGTCCAGCCGCCCCACAGCACGAGCGCGGCCCGGGTGAGGTCCGTGCGCGCGGCACGGCCGCACAGCACCAGGCCGCCGACGAGCGCGATGCCCGCGAAGGGGAGCAGCCAGGAGATCTGGCCGCCGAGGGTGTCGTTGAACATCCGGCCGAGGCCCGCGGTGCCGGAGAAGCCGCCGCCTCCGCCCCCGCCGCCACCGCCGTTGCCCTCGCCGCCGAGGATCCGGCCGAGGCCGTTGTAGCCCATGATCAGGTTCCAGGCGGTGCCGTCCGTCGACCCGCCGATGTACGGCCGCTCCGAGGCCGGGACCAGCGACACGGCCGCGGCCCACCAGAAGCTGGAGACGGCCAGTGCCACTCCGGCGAGGACCGGATGGACGATCCGCTTCACCACCGCCGGCTTCGCCGCGTACAGATAGACCACGAACACGGCCGGCAGCGCGATGTAGCCCTGCAGCATCTTGGTGTTGAAGGCGAGTCCGAAGCAGGCCGCCGAGCCGAGCAGCGGCAGCAGGCGGCCGTTGCGCGTCGCGCGCAGGGCGAGTGCCGCGCCGGCCACCATCAGGAACACCAGCAGGGTGTCGGGGTTGTTGTCCCGGTTGATGGCGACCGTGATCGGGGTGAGGGCCAGGACGAGGGCCGCCACGGCCGCCGCCGCGTGCCCGAACACCCGCTTCACGGAGGAGTGCAGGATCCAGATCGTGGCCAGCGCCGCCGCGATCATCGGCGCCATCATCTGCCAGGTGCCGTAGCCGAAGACCCGGCAGGACAGGCCCATGACCATCAGCGCGAGCGGCGGCTTGTCGACGGTGAGGAAGTTCCCGGCGTCCAACGAGCCGAAGAACCAGGCCTTCCAGCTCTCGGTGCCGCTCAGCACGGCAGCGCTGTAGAAGCTGTTGAGGCCGGAGCCGGACAGGTTCCAGGAGTAGAGCACCGCCGCCAGGGCGAGGGTCGCGAGCAGCGCGGGCAGGGACCAACGCGGCGCGGTGGCGGCGTCCTGCGGCGGGGCCGGAGGCGGCTCGGCGGCGCGGAGCTGGGTTTCGGTGGCAGATGTCACCCGAGCATGGTGGACAGCCCCGGTTGGAGGCCGCTGTGCCGAAGCTGGCCGCCGCCTGTGAAAGCGGGCGGCCCCCGATAACGACTCGTACAAGCCTTCACCACTCGTGCAACCTTTCGCCCGTGCCCGGGAGTCAAGGGGTGCATGACTTCTGGGATATCCCGCCGCGCGAGAGTGCTGGCGGCGGCCGTGGGTACGGGCGTCCTCGTGCCGCTCGTCGTCGCCGCCACGCCCGCCGCCGCTGCCGCTCCGGCCGTGACGTGTACGTCCGCCAAGGCCGGGCTCGCCGCCAAGCTGAAGAAGGACATCACCGCCGCGCTCGCCACCCGCAAGGGCACGGTCGCCGTCGGCCTCTACGACCGCAGCACCAACACGACCTGCACCCTGCGCGCGAGTTCCGCCTACGACTCGGCCAGCGTCGTCAAGGTCGCCGTCCTCGCCACGCTGCTGTGGGACGCGAAGAAGACGCACCGGTATCTCACCGACCGCGAGAACACCCTCGCCAAGGCGATGATCACCAAGTCGGACAACGCGGCGACCTCCACCCTGTGGAAGCAGCTCGGCATGACGAAGATCAAGAACTTCCTCAAGGCCGCCGGCATGACGCAGACCAAGCCCGGCGCGAACGGCTACTGGGGCCTCACCCAGATCACCGTCACCGACGAGCAGAAGCTGCTGAAGCTCCTCACCGCCAAGAACGCGGTCCTGAGCGACAACTCCCGCGCCTACATCCTCAAGCTGATGGGCCAGGTCGTCTCGTCCCAGCGCTGGGGCACCCCGTACGGAGTGCCCTCAGGCGTCAGCGTGGCCGTCAAGAACGGCTGGCTGCAACGCTCCACGAACGGATGGCGGGTGCACAGCGTCGGCGCGTTCAAGGGCGGCGGCCACGACTACGTGATGACGGTGCTGTCCCACGGCAACAGCACGATGAACTACGGCATCGCCACCATCCAGGCCGTGGCCAAGGTCATCCACAAGGATCTGGCGGCGAGCTGACGGCCTTATCCAGCCGAGGTCCAGGAACCTCCTGACGAAGGCGAGGAGGGTGAAGAGCACGGGGAAAGGATGTTTTCCATATCCGGGCAAACGACCTCAAGTCGGGCGGATGGCTGCCCGAGTGGCCGACTCACCGGAACGGCCGACGTTCGCCCGGCCGACCGCCTGGTGAGCCTGACCGTCACTTCCCGCGCGAACAGGTCTCACCGAACGGGAGGTCCGATCACATCTCCCAGCCCAGCAGCGGGACGCGGACCCCGGTGAGCAGGGCCAGGACCATCACCGCGGACAGCAGCAGCACCGCGGCGAGCCGCACGACGGCGAGTGCGTCCACCGCGGTGCGCAGCGGCGGCCAGGGCAGCAGACGCAGCGACCAGGTCACCGCTACCGAGACCGCGAGGAGCACGGCCAGGCTCGCGACCTCCGTGTGCCCGGACATCTGGCGCGGTGCGCTCGGGTCGAGGTCGTAGCCCTCCGCGTACATGGCGAAGGCGAGCCCCCGCCAGCACAGGGCGGCGCACAGGGCCACCACGGTCTCGGCGCGCGCGAAGCGCGGTCGCCGCCACACCTGGGCGAGTGAGGACATCATGACCGGCAACCTTAGTCCTAGGCCGTGTCCGCAAAGTCCCGCCGTCCGCCCGGAGGGCGGGCCCCGCGGCGTCTGGTGCGTGCTCTCGGCGTGCCGGGAGGAGCCCCTCGTACTGGACGTACTTGAGGCTTCGCCCGGTGCGGCGAGAGTGCGTGCCAGGCGTCGCGGGGCAGGCGGGACTTTGCGGACACGGCCTAGGCCCTCGGTCGGGTGTGCCTCGTCCCCTGGTCGGGCAAGCGGCGCCGGGGGATGAAAACGGGTGCGTTCCGCGTTGATGCCTTCCGGCAGCTCAGGACGACGACTGGAAGGCACCGGCGTGACACCGAAACGGGGATGGGCACGACGACTGTGGGCCTACGCGTGGCGCCACCCGAAGGACGTCGTACTCGCCCTCGGCTCCTCACTGGCCGGCATGGCCGTGATGGCTCTCGTCCCGCTGGTCACCAAGGTGATCATCGACGACGTCATCAGCGACCACACCAGGGACATGACCACCTGGGCCGGCCTCCTCGTCGCCGCCGCGCTGGTCGTCTACGTCCTCACCTACATCCGCCGCTACTACGGCGGCCGCCTCGCCCTCGACGTCCAGCACGACCTGCGGACGGAGATGTACGGCGCGATCACCCGGCTCGACGGCCGCCGCCAGGACGAGCTGTCCACCGGCCAGGTGATCGGCCGGGCGACCAGCGACCTCCAGCTGATCCAGGGCCTGCTCTTCATGCTCCCGATGACGATCGGGAACTTCCTGCTGTTCCTGATCTCCCTGGTGATCATGGCGTCGCTGTCCTGGCCGCTCACCCTGGTCGCCCTGGCCGTCGCGCCCAGCATCTGGTGGATCGCCAAGCGCAGCCGCACCCGGCTGCACCCCTCCACCTGGTACGCCCAGGCCCAGGCCGCCGCCGTCGCGGGCGTGGTCGACGGCGCCGTCAGCGGCGTACGCGTGGTGAAGGGCTTCGGGCAGGAGGAGCAGGAGACCGGCAAGCTCCGGGAGGTCGGTCGCCGGCTGTTCGCCGGCCGGCTGCGCACCATTCGCCTGAACTCGGTCTACACCCCGGCCCTCCAGGCCGTCCCCGCCCTCGGCCAGGTCGCGATGCTGGCCCTCGGCGGCTGGCTCGCGGTACGCGGGCACATCACGCTCGGCACGTTCGTCGCCTTCTCCACCTACCTCGCCCAGCTCGTCGGCCCGGTCCGCATGCTCGCCGTGGTCCTCACCGTGGGCCAGCAGGCCCGCGCCGGCACCGAGCGCGTCCTGGAGCTGATCGACACCGAGCCGTCGATCGAGGACGGCCGCAAGGACCTGCCCGCCGACGCCCCCGCGACGGTCGAGTTCGACGACGTCTCCTTCGGCTACGACGACGACCGCACCGTCCTCGACGGCCTGTCCTTCGAGATCCGTCCCGGCGAGACCCTCGCCGTCGTCGGTTCCTCCGGCTCCGGCAAGTCCACCGTGTCCCTCCTCCTGCCGCGCTTCTACGACGTCACCCGCGGGGCCGTCCTGGTCGGCGGGCACGACGTACGGGAGCTGACCCTTCAGTCGCTGCGGGCGGCGATCGGGCTGGTCCCGGAGGACTCGTTCCTCTTCTCCGACACGGTCCGCAGCAACATCGCCTACGGCCGCCCGGACGCGACCCAGGAGGAGATCGAGAAGGCCGCCCGCGCCGCCCAGGCGGACCGTTTCATCAGCGAGCTGCCCGAGGGCTACGACACCACGGTCGGCGAGCACGGCCTCACCCTCTCCGGCGGCCAGCGCCAGCGCGTCGCCCTCGCCCGCGCCATCCTCAGCGACCCGCGCCTGCTGGTCCTGGACGACGCCACCTCCGCCGTGGACGCGAGGGTCGAGCACGAGATCCACGAGGCCCTCAAGGGCGTCATGCGGGGCCGCACGACCCTGCTGATCGCCCACCGCCGCTCCACCCTGAACCTCGCCGACCGCATCGCCGTCCTGGACGGCGGCCGCCTCGCCGACATCGGCACCCACGAGGAACTCCAGCGGCGCTCCGCCCTCTACCGGCGCCTGCTCACCGACCCGGACGAGCTGGGCGCGGTCTCCCCGGGCCACACCCAGCCGGCCTGCCCCCAGGAGGACACCTCCGTACGGGACGAGCTCGACGCGGAGTACGACGCCGAGCGCGGGGTCACCCCGCGGCTGTGGACCGGCGACCGCGAGCGCAAGGACGCCGCCCTCGCCGAGAGCCCCGCGACCCCCGAGCTGCTCGCCCAGGTCGAGGCGCTGCCCCCGGCGACCGACGTGCCGGACGTCGACGAGTCGAAGGCCGTCCAGCCGGAGGAGTCCTACGGCCTGCGCCGGCTGCTGCGCGGCTTCGGGCTGCCGCTGCTGGTCAGCCTCGCCCTGGTCGCCACCGACGCGGGCATGGGCCTGCTGCTGCCCGTGCTGATCCGGCACGGCATCGACTCGGGCGTCACCCAGGCCGCGCTCGGCGCCGTGTGGGCGGCGGCCCTGCTCGGGCTGCTGACGGTGGCCGTGCAGTGGGCTGCCCAGATCGGCGAGACCCGGATGACCGGGCGCACCGGCGAGCGGGTCCTGTACTCGCTCCGGCTGAAGATCTTCTCCCAGCTCCAGCGCCTGGGGCTCGACTACTACGAGCGTGAGCTGACCGGGCGGATCATGACCCGGATGACGACCGACGTCGACGCGCTGTCGACGTTCCTCCAGACGGGCCTGGTCACGGCCTTCGTCTCGGTCGTCACCTTCTTCGGCATCATGGTCGCCCTGCTGGTGATCGACGTGGAGCTCGCGCTGGTCGTCTTCGCGACGCTGCCGCCGCTGATCATCGCCACGTACTTCTTCCGCCGGGCGAGCGTGAAGGCGTACGAACTGGCCCGAGAGCGGGTCTCGGCGGTCAACGCCGACCTGCAGGAGTCGGTGTCCGGGCTGCGGATCGTGCAGGCCTTCCGGCGCGAGCGGGACGGCGGGCGGCGGTTCGCCGAGCGCAGCGACAGCTACCGCCAGGCGCGCATCCGGGGCCAGTGGCTGATCTCGGTCTACTTCCCGTTCGTGCAGTTCCTGTCGTCGGTGGCCGCGGCGGCCGTGCTGATCGTGGGCGGTGCCCGGGTCGACAACGGCACGCTGGCGATCGGCTCGCTGGTGGCGTACCTGCTCTACATCGACCTGTTCTTCGCGCCCGTGCAGCAGCTGTCCCAGGTCTTCGACGGCTACCAGCAGGCGTCCGTCTCGCTGGGCCGCATCCGGGAGCTGCTCCAGGAGCCGACGTCGACGAAGTCCGCCGACGAACCCCTGGACGTCCCGTCCCTGCGGGGCGAGATCGCCTTCGAGGACGTGCACTTCGCCTACGGTGACGACGAAGAGGCCCTGGACGGAGTCGACCTGCGCATCCCCGCCGGGCAGACCGTCGCCTTCGTCGGCGAGACCGGCGCGGGCAAGTCGACCCTGGTGAAGCTCGTGGCCCGCTTCTACGACCCCACCGGCGGCCGGGTCACCGTCGACGGCACCGATCTGCGGGCCCTCGACCTCACCTCGTACCGGCACCGTCTCGGGGTGGTCCCGCAGGAGGCGTACCTCTTCCAGGGCACGGTCCGCGACGCCATCGCCTACGGCCGTCCGGACGCCACCGACGCCGAGGTCGAGGCGGCGGCCCGCGCGGTCGGCGCGCACGACATGATCGCCCGGCTTACGGGCGGCTACCTCCACGAGGTCGCCGAGCGCGGCCGCAACCTGTCCGCCGGGCAGCGCCAGCTGATCGCCCTGGCCCGCGCCGAGCTGGTCGACCCGGACGTCCTGCTGCTCGACGAGGCCACGGCCGCCCTGGACCTGGCCACGGAGGCCCAGGTCAACCAGGCCACCGACCGCCTCGCGGGCCGCCGCACGACTCTCGTCGTGGCCCACCGCCTCACCACCGCCGCCCGCGCCGACCGGGTCGTCGTCATGGACCGCGGCGGGGTCATCGAGGACGGCACGCACGAGGAGCTGCTCGCACGCGGCGGCCGGTACGCGGAGCTGTGGCGGACGTTCATCGGTGCCGCCGAGCCGGAGGAGCCGGTCGGCGCGTCCCGCTGACGGCGGCGGCCGGCGGCGCTTTCGTAACGCTCGTGCAACCATCCGACATACGTCATGCGTCCGTACAGGCGTACGCCGATGGTCGCGGACGACGCGGTACGGGAGGACGACAGTGCACAGTGGAGCGATACGCCGGCGGCTCGCGCTCGGGCTGGCCGTGCTGACCGCCTCCGGGCTGCTCGCCGTCGCGGCGCCCGGCGACGCGCAGGCCGCCACCTCCGCGTTCTGCCCCGGGCGCAAGGTCCGCACCCTGCCGTTCTCCACCGGGACCGTGCTCGTCTACAAGCGCGGCGGCTACGTCTGCGCCGTCACCCGCACCAAGAAGCCCGGCGCCAAGCGCAAGATGTCGGTGAGCGTGCAGGCGCGCGGCAACCGGCCCGTCGTCGACGAGGGCAAGTACGCCTACCACGCGGGCCCGGTGACCGTGCACGCCGGGCGTCGCTGCGTCTGGCTCAAGGGCCAGGTCGGCAGGGGGAAGTTCAGCTCCGGCTGGATCCTCTGCTGACGCCGCACCGCACCCGGCAACACGCCCCCCGCGCACAGGGTTTTCCCCATGTCCCCTGGTGCTCCGGTGAGTTGGTCCGCTACCTTCCGGCGCACATCTGTCTCACAGGGGAGTGCGCATGCGCAAGGCGCTCAGATGGCTGCTGGCGCTCACGGTGCTCATAGGCACACTGGGCACGGCGGGAGCGGCCACCGCCGCCGACGCCGCCGGCACCACCGACATCAAGGAGAGGCTGCTCTCCATACCGGGCATGAGCCTGGTCGAGGAGAAGCCGTACACCGGCTACCGCTTCTTCGTCCTGAACTACACGCAGCCGGTCGACCACCACAAGCCGTCGAAGGGCACGTTCCAGCAGCGCATCACCGTGCTGCACAAGGACGTCTCCCGCCCGACGGTGTTCTTCACCAGCGGCTACAACGTCTCCACGACGCCCCGCCGCAGCGAGCCCACCCAGATCGTGGACGGCAACCAGGTCTCCCTGGAGTACCGCTTCTTCACCCCGTCCCGGCCCGCCCCGGCCGACTGGTCCAAGCTGGACATCTGGCAGGCGGCCAGCGACCAGCACCGCGTCTTCAAGGCCCTGAAGAGCGTCTACAGCAAGAAGTGGATCTCCACGGGCGGTTCGAAGGGCGGCATGACCGCCACCTACTACGAGCGCTTCTACCCGCGGGACATGGACGGCGTCGTCGCCTACGTCGCCCCCAACGACGTGGTGAACAAGGAGGACTCGGCCTACGACCGCTTCTTCGCCCGCGTCGGCACCAAGGAGTGCCGCGACCGGCTGAACGGCGTGCAGCGCGAGGCGCTGGTGCGCCGCGAGCCGCTGGAGAAGAAGTACGCGGCCTTCGCGCAGGACAACGGCCTCACCTTCACGACCATCGGCAGCCTGGACAAGGCCTACGAGGCGACCGTCCTCGACTACGTGTGGGGCTTCTGGCAGTACAGCCTGCTGTCCGACTGCGATCAGATCCCGGCCGACGCCAAGAACGCCACGGACGACGAGATCTGGGACTCCGTCGACACGATCGCCGGCTTCTCCGCCTACGCCGACCAGGGCCTTGCGACCTACACGCCGTACTACTACCAGGCCGGCACCCAGCTCGGCGCGCCGACCATCCGCTTCCCGCACGTCGAGAAGCAGTACATCCGCTACGGCTACCAGCCGCCGCGCAACTTCGTCCCCCGGGACATCCCCATGAAGTTCCAGCCGTCGGCGATGCGGGACATCGACACCTGGGTCCGCCACAACGCCCGCCACATGCTGTTCGTCAACGGACAGAACGACCCGTGGAGCGCGGAGCCCTTCCGCGTCGGCAAGGGCGCGAAGGACTCCTACGTCATGACCGCCCCCGGCATGAACCACGGCGCCAACGTCGCGGGTCTCGTGCCCGAGCAGAAGGCCCTGGCCACCGCCCGCATCCTCGACTGGGCCGGTGTCGCCCCGAGCGCGGTGCAGGCGGACCCGCAGGCGGCGAAGCCGCTGGCGAAGTTCGACGCCAAGCTCGACAAGCGGGACACCCGGCGTGAGATGACGCTGCGTCCGTAAGCACGTCGCCGTCGCGCCCGGCCGCCTCACAGCGGCCGGGCGCACCCCACGGGCCGCTTCCCGCCCAGCCGGACGTACAGGGCCGTCGGGCGGGGGCAGTCGGCCCGCTCGGCGACCGCCCGGGTCACCTCGTACTGAGGCTCGTGCCTGCCCGTGCCGTCGCAGGCGGTCTCGCGGACCTGCCCGTCGCCGGAACCGTAGACGCAGTCGCCGACGATCGTGCGGGGCCCGCCCCCGCCGCCCGGGTCACCGGGATGCGGGGGCTGGAGGTTGCGCATACAGGCGTAGCCCCGCGGGACCGCCCCGTCGCCGTCCTCGTCGGACGCGGACCGCTGCTCGCTGATGTGCAGCACGAAGTCGGTGGTCTCCGGGCAGCGCGGACCGTCCCGCACGGTGCCGTCGTGCCGCGCGGCGACCCGGGCCGCCGCCCGTTCACCGGTGCACGGCACCTCGGTGAAGCTCGTCGTTCCGAACGAACTGCACTCGCCGACCGCGAGGAACACCGCCCCGAACCCGGACGGCCGGGTCGGCACCGGCGACACCGTGGCGGTCCTCCCGGTCGCCGGCTCGCCCAGCCGGCCGTCCTCGGCCACGCCGCCCGACGGGCTCTGGCAGCCGGTCAGCAGCGCGCCCAGCAGGACCAGGAGCCCGCAGACCACCCCCACAGCACTTCGCTCACGCATCGCCGACCCCCCGAGTGTGCTCGCCCAGCGTGACCCGCCGTTGCGGGCGCACGCCAGGCACATGGGGCGGTTTGCGCACGTTGGGGGTGGTGCGCCCGGTCCGTGGCGTACGTCTAGTACGACAGCCCGTAGCCGATGGGGTACAGCACCTGCTCCGGATCATCCGCCCGCCGCACCACCACCGGCAGCTTCCCGCGCGGCTTCACCCGCCCGGCGATCACCCGTGCGACGGCCCGCAGTTCGACGTCGGTCCAGGAGTAGGCGGCCAGGCAGGCCGGCACGGACGGCAGCTGGGCCACGTCGTACGGATTGCGGATCGCCACCGCCACGACCGGCCTCCCGGTCGCCACGAGCTGCTCCACCAGCGCCTTCTGGCTGCTGCTCGCGGTGACGTTGTAGGTGGCGGCCACCACCGCGTCCGCGTCCCGGGCCGCCGCGACCGCCTTCGCGACGGCCACCGCGGAAGGGGCCGTGCCGGTCGACAGGGCGGTGGCGGTGAAGCCCAGTTCGCCCAGCGCGCCGGCGAGCACGCCCGTGGGCGGTCCCGTCGTGCCGGACGGCGAGGCCGGATCCGCGCCGACCACGAGCACCTTGGGGTACCGGCGCCGCGGCAGAGGCAGCAGCCGCCCCTCGTTGACGAGCAGCGTGGTGGTCCGCTCGGCGATCCGACCGGCCGCCGCCAGATGCGAACGGGTGCCGACGGTCCGGTCCACACCGCCCTGGCTGACGTACGGCGAACGGAACAGCCCCAGTCCGGACTTCAGCCGCAGCACCCGCAGGATCGATTCGTCGAGCCGGGCCTCGGTGAGCTCGCCCTCGCGCACGGCGGTCAGGACGGCGTTCCAGGCGAGGTCGAGGTCGGGCGGGTTGAGCAGCTGGTCCACGCCCGCCTTCAGCGCGAGCACCGGCACGCGGGCGTCGCCGTACTTGGTCCGTACGCCCTCCATGCCGAGGGAGTCGGTGACGACGACCCCGTCGTAGCCGAGCTGTTCGCGCAGGATGCCGGTGAGGATCGGGCGGGAGAGGGTGGCCGGGTCGCCGGAGTCGTCGAGGGCCGGGACCATCAGGTGCGCGGTCATGATCGAGTCGATGCCCGCGGCGATCGCGGCCCGGAACGGCGGCGCGTCCAGCTTCTCCCACAGCTCCCGGCTGTGCGTGATGGTGGGGAAGCCGGTGTGGCTGTCGACGTTGGTGTCCCCGTGCCCGGGGAAGTGCTTCGCGGTCGCGGCGACCCCCGACCCCTGGTACCCGGCCACCTCGGCGGCCACCAGGGCGGACACGGCCCGCGGGTCGGCGCCGAAGGACCGCACGCCGATGACCGGGTTGGCCGGGTTGACGTTCACGTCGGCCACGGGGGAGTAGTCCTGCCGGATCCCCATCGCGCGCAGCTCGGCGCCCGCGATCCGCCCGAGCGCACGGGCGTCGGACCGCGACCCGCCCGCGCCGACGGCCATGGCCCCCGGGAACAGCGTCGCCGGCTTGCCCACCCGGGCGACGATCCCGTGCTCCTGGTCGGTGGAGATGAGCACGGGCAGCCCGCGCGGCAGTCCCAGGGAGGCCCGTTGGATGCCGTTGGACAGGTCGGCGATCTGGTGCGGGTCGCGGGTGTTGTGCGCCCAGGTGAAGTAGATGATGCCGCCGACCCGGTACTTCGCCACCAGCTCTGCGGCCGTACGGACCCCGATCTCCCTGAGGTTGGCGTCGATGTCGGCCTGGTCGGGGGCGGTGGCGGAGTGGCCGTAGACCCGCATCACGAAGAGCTGGCCGACCTTCTCCTGGAGCGTCATGCGGGAGATGAGGGCGCGCAGCCGGCTGTCGTCCGGGGCGGCGGCGTGCGCGGGCCCGGCGGCCGCGAGGGCGGCGGTGACGCCGGCCGTGGCGGCGAGGACGGTACGTCTGGAGGGCTGTGCCGTGTTTCCCGTGCTTCCCGTGCCGGTGTCGTGCACGTGCGCTCCTTCCGGAGGGTGATCCGCTCGGATCCGCTGAAGGAAACTTCCAAGCTGCCAGCAATAACGGGGAAGTTTCTGCCAGTCAAGGGAATGCACAGTAACCGCACGGGGGCCGCCACCGGCGCGGTTGGAGGGGGACGCGCCGATGGCGGCGGTGCCGCCGGCCGCGGTACGGCGGAGAGGGTGGTCAGCGATCGCAGCCAGTGGCGAGGGCCGACACCGCACCGTGGTGACTCTCCGGCGGCCTGCGATTGGACGGGGACGGTCCGGCCCGGGTTCCCCGCTCGGCCCGGATTTCCGCAAGTCGGGACGCGAGGTGAACCAGGGGCTCAACGGGGCGGATGAGCCGCCACGTTCGGCCACTGCTCACCGAGCACCCGCACGAACTCCGCGATGGCGGGCCGCCCCCGTCGGCCACAGCGCGTACAGCCGCCGCACCGGCATCGGATCGAGCGGCACCTCCACCACCCCGGCGGGCAGCGGCCCGCGCCCCACGCCCTTCGCCACCAGGTCGACCGACAGATGCGGGTCGACCTCGCAGAGCCGGGCGTCCAGGCCGGTGCGGGCCCGTACGCCGGAGCGGCAGGACGGCCCCGGACACACCGCCGCCCCGCCCCCGGGGTCCGTGGGGCAGGGCAGTGGGTGGGGGCCGGGGTGGGGTCAGCGGGTGTGCGCGGCGAACCTCTCCACCGTTTCGGCCAGGACCTCCTGGCCGTCCCGGGCCCAGAGGGCGTCGTTGAACAGCTCCACCTCGATGGCCCCGGTGTAGCCGGCCGCCTCCACGTGGCCCTGCCACTCCCGCATGTCGATCGACCCGTCGCCGATCTGGCCGCGGCCGGTGAGGACGCCCTCCGGGAGGGGAGTCGTCCAGTCGGCGAGCTGGAAGGTGTGGATGCGGCCACCCGCTCCCGCCCGGGCGATCTGCGCGGGCGCGGTGTCGTCCCACCAGACGTGGTAGGTGTCGACCGCGACTCCGACCTGGTGCGCCGGGAAGCGTTCGGCGAGGTCCAGGGCCTGGGCCAGGGTCGACACCACGCAGCGGTCCGAGGCGTACATGGGGTGCAGCGGCTCGATGGCCAGGCGGACGCCGTGCCGCTCCGCGTACGGGCCCAGTTCCGACAGGGCGTCCGCGATGCGTTCACGGGCGCCGTGCAGGTCCTTCGAGCCCGCGGGGAGACCGCCCGAGACCAGGACCAGGGTGTCCGTGCCCAGCGTCGCCGCCTCGTCGATCGCGCGGCGGTTGTCGGCCAGGGCCTCGGCCCGCTCGCGCGGGTCGATCGCCGTGAAGAAGCCGCCCCGGCACAACGTCGTCACCGTCAGCCCCGCGTCCCGGACCAGCTTGGCCGTGGCCTCCAGGCCGTGCGCCTGCACCGGCTCGCGCCAGAGCCCCACGTTGCGGATGCCCAGCAGGGCGCAGCCGTCGACGAGTTCCGGCAGCGACAGCTGCTTCACCGTCATCTGGTTGATGGAGAAGCGTGCCGGCGACGCGCTCACTGGTTCACCCCGTACACGCTCAGCAGCGTCTTCATCCGTTCCTCCGCCAGCTTCGGGTCGGGGAACAGCCCCAGCCCGTCGGCCAGTTCGTACGCCGTCGCGAAGTGCGGCAGCGACCGGGCCGACTGCAGGCCGCCGACCATCGTGAAGTGCGACTGGTGGCCCGCCAGCCAGGCCAGGAACACCACACCCGTCTTGTAGAAGCGGGTCGGGGTCTGGAAGAGGTGCCGGGAGAGTTCGACCGTGGGGTCCAGCAGATCGCGGAAGCCCCGCACGTTGCCGGTGTCCAGGACCCGGACCGCCTGAGCCGCCAGCGGGCCCAGCGGGTCGAAGATGCCGAGCAGCGCGTGGCTGAAGCCCTGCTCGTCACCCGCGATCAGCTCGGGGTAGTTGAAGTCGTCACCCGTGTAGCAGCGCACGCCCTGCGGGAGGCGGCGCCGGATGTCGATCTCGCGCTGGGCGTCCAGCAGGGAGACCTTGATGCCGTCGACCTTGTCGGGGTGGGCGGCGATCACGTCCAGGAACGTGTCCGTCGCCGCCTCCAGGTCGGCCGACCCCCAGTAGCCCGCCAGCGCCGGGTCGAACATCGGGCCCAGCCAGTGCAGCACCACCGGCTCGGCGGCCTGCCGCAGCAGGTGGCCGTAGATCTCCAGGTAGTCCTCGGGGCCGGAGGCCGCCGCCGCGAGCGCCCGGGACGCCATCAGGATGGCCTGCGCGCCGGACTCCTCGACGAGAGCGAGCTGCTCCTCGTAGGCCGCGCGGACCTCCGCCGGCGAGCCGGAGGCGATCTGGTCGGTGCCCACGCCGCAGGCGATACGGCCGCCGACCGACCTGGCCTCGGCCGCCGACCGGCGGATCAGTTCCGCCGCGCCCGCCCAGTCCAGACCCATGCCGCGCTGGGCGGTGTCCATGGCCTCGGCGACGCCCAGCCCGTGGGACCACAGGTGGCGGCGGAAGGCGAGGGTGGCGTCCCAGTCGACCGCGGCGGGCGAGTCGGGGGAGACGTCCGCGAACGGGTCGGCGACGACATGTGCCGCCGAGAAGACCGTGCGGGAGGTGAAGGGCGTGCCGGGGGTCACGGCCAGGGGCTCGGTGCGCGGCTCGTAGGTCCGCAACGCCCCGTCGGCACCGGGGAGTCGGATGGTCACAGCGCGATCTCCGGGACGTCGAGACGGCGGCCCTCGGCCGAGGACTTCAGGCCCAGCTCGGCGAGCTGGACACCGCGGGCACCGGCCAGCAGGTCCCAGTGGTAGGGGGCGTCGGCGTAGACGTGCCTGAGGAACAGCTCCCACTGGGCCTTGAAGCCGTTGTCGAACTCGGTGTTGTCCGGGACCTCCTGCCACTGGTCGCGGAAGACCTCCGTGGCGGGGATGTCCGGGTTCCAGACCGGCTTGGGGGTGGCGCTGCGGTGCTGGACGCGGCAGTTGCGCAGGCCCGCGACAGCCGAGCCCTCCGTGCCGTCCACCTGGAACTCCACCAGCTCGTCGCGGTTGACGCGCACGGCCCAGGAGGAGTTGATCTGGGCGATCGCGCCGCCCTCCAGCTCGAAGACGCCGTACGCGGCGTCGTCGGCGGTCGCGTCGTACGGCTTGTCGTTCTCGTCCCAGCGCTGCGGGATGTGCGTGGCGGTGAGCGCCTGGACGGACCTCACCCGGCCGAACAGCTCGTGCAGCACGTACTCCCAGTGCGGGAACATGTCGACGACGATGCCGCCGCCGTCCTCGGCGCGGTAGTTCCACGACGGGCGCTGGGCGGTCTGCCAGTCGCCCTCGAAGACCCAGTAGCCGAACTCGCCGCGCACGGACAGGATCCGGCCGAAGAAGCCGCCGTCGATCAGGCGCTTCAGCTTCAGCAGGCCCGGGAGGAAGAGCTTGTCCTGGACGACGCCGTGCTTGATGCCGGCCGCGTTCGCCAGCCGGGCGAGGTCCAGGGCGCCGTCGAGGCCGGTGGCGGTCGGCTTCTCGGTGTAGAGGTGCTTGCCGGCCGCGATGGCCTTCTTCAGCGCCTCCTCGCGGGCGGAGGTGACCTGCGCGTCGAAGTAGATGTCCACCGTCTCGTCGGCGAGGACCGCGTCGAGGTCCGTCGACCAGTGCTCCAGCCCGTGCCGCTCGGCCAGCGCCTTCAGCGCGTGCTCACGGCGGCCGACCAGGATCGGCTCGGGCCACAGCGCGGTGCCGTCGCCGAGGTCGAGGCCGCCCTGCTCGCGCAGGGCCAGGATGGAGCGGACCAGGTGCTGGCGGTAGCCCATGCGCCCGGTCACGCCGTTCATGGCGATACGCACCGTCTTGCGTGTCACGTCGTTCCCTTCGTACGCGGTCGTCGCGCCGCGTACGCCCCACCCGTCACGGGCGGCCCGGTGGGCCACCCGTGGACTGGTGAGCGTTGCAGCAAGCGCTTTCTACATGCAGAGAAGCTAGCCTCTGAACCGCGGTCCGGACAAGACCGTGACCAGGACGAGTTGTTCGAGGGGGCGAACAACCCGGGGTCGGGGGCTTAAGGTCTGCTCGGAACCATGGCCATGGGTTCGTCGGGGCAGCGGCGGTCGACCTGCTGTTCCGCTCGGAACCATGGCCAGTGGTCTGGGTGTGTACGAGGGCGGAGACGAGATGCGCGACCGGAGGACGACGAGATGACGGTGACCCTGGCGGACGTGGCGGCCCGCGCGCAGGTCTCGCCCGCGACGGTGTCGCGCGTGCTGAACGGGAACTACCCCGTGGCGGCCTCCACCCGCGAGCGGGTGCTGAAGGCCGTGGACGAGCTGGACTACGTGCTCAACGGGCCCGCCAGCGCCCTGGCCGCCGCCACCTCCGACCTGGTCGGGATCCTGGTGAACGACATCGCCGACCCGTTCTTCGGGATCATGGCGAGCGCGATCCAGGCCGAGATCGGCGGGCCGGGCGGCCGGGCGGGCGGGGAGAGACTCGCCGTGGTCTGCAACACGGGCGGCTCCCCGGAGCGGGAACTGACGTACCTCACGCTGCTGCAACGGCAGCGTGCCGCGGCCGTGGTGCTGACCGGCGGGGCGATCGAGGACGCGGCGCACCAGGCCGCGATGGACGCGAAGGTGCGGAAGCTGACGGAGGCCGGGACGCGGGTCGTGCTGTGCGGGCGGCCGCCGGCGCCGGAGACCGGGGCGATCGCGCTGACCTTCGACAACCGCGGCGGCGGGCAGGAGCTCACCGAGCACCTCATCGGGCTCGGGCACCGCCGGCTCGGCTACATCGCGGGCCCGGAGGAGCGGACGACCACACGGCACCGGCTGGAAGGGCACCGGGCCGCGCTGGCCGCGCACGGCATCGAGGAGGACCCGCGGTGGACGGTGCACGGGCGCTACGACCGGCGGTCCGGCTACGAGGCGACGCTGGAGCTGCTGCGGCGTGATCCGTCGCTGACGGCGGTCGTCGCGGCGAACGACTCCGTCGCCCTGGGGGCGTGCGCCGCGCTGCGGGACTCGGGCCTGCGGATTCCGGAGGACGTGTCGGTGGCGGGGTTCGACGATCTGCCGTTCAGCATCGACGCGGTGCCTTCGCTGACGACGGTGCGGCTGCCGCTGGGCGAGGCCGGGGCCCGGGCCGGGCGGATCGCGATGGGGCGTGAGGAGGCGCCGCCCGGGGGGATCGCGTCGGTCCGGGGGGAGCTGATGGTGCGGGGGTCCTCCGGGGTGCCGCGGACTTCTTGAGGTGCTGTGTCTTGAGAGGGCTCGGGGTCGGTGCCGGGGTGCGGGTGCTGGGGTTTGAGGGGGCTCGTGGCTGGTGCTGGCTGCTGGGGTGCGGGCGCTGGGCTTTGAGGGCATGGAGTCGGCGCCCCGCGGGCGCGCCCCGCCCCGGCTTCGGTCGGCACGCGCTCGGCTTCGGCCTGAACGCGCCCTGCTTCGGCCGGTACGCGCTCGGCTTCGGCCGGTACGCGCTCGGCTTCGGCCTGAACGCGCCCGGCCTCGGCCTGAACGCGCCCCGCTTCGGTCGGCCCGCGCCCGCCTCGGCCCGCACCGCCCGCCTCGGCCTGAACGGCCTCGTCCTCACGTGATCCCACACCCGCCGGGTCGGCCCTCCGGCGAGTGTCACGTCCGGGAACGCGGCGGCGGGACGCGTGCGAGTGTCACGTCCGGGAACGCGGCGGCGGGACGCGTGCGGGGGCCTCGTCAGCGAACGACGTCGAAGACGTTCTTCTGCAGCCCGTTGGCGTAGGCCTCGTGCTCGACGAGCCGCAGCTTCTGGGTGTCCTTGTCCGTGGCGCTGAAGAGCCGCTTGCCCGCCCCGAGCAGGAGGGGGAAGACGAGCAGGTGGTAGCGATCGATCAGGCCGGCGTCCGACAGGGCCCGGTTGAGGGAGGCGCTGCCGTGGATGATGATCGGGCCGCCCTCGGTCTCCTTCAGCGCGGCGACGTCGTCGAGCGAGCGCAGGATCGTGGTCTCGCCCCAGTTCGACACCAGGTCGTCCTCGGTGAGGGTGGTGGAGACGACGTACTTCGGCATCACCTTGTAGTCGGCGAAATCCTCCATGTCGGGCCACACCTGACTGAATGCCTCATAGCTGGTGCGACCCAGCATCATCGCGGTGGCTTCCTTCTGCTCCCGGCCCTTGATCTCGAACGCCTCGGGAAGGAACTCGACGTCCTTGAAGGTCCACCCGGAGTTCCGGTAACCGGGCTCGCCGCCCGGGGCCTCCACGACGCCGTCGAGCGAGACGAAAGCGGTGCTGATCAGAGTACGCATCCGGGGTTCCTCGGTATCTCATGTCGGGTTCTCGGCAGCTTCCGTCGGTGCACGCTTCCACAGCACTCGTGGCTGCGACGCACGAACACCTCTTCTGACTGGGGAACAAGGAAGAACTCATCGGCCATCGCCGGTTCCTTTTGCCGGCCGCCCGTCGGGATCACCTCGTGTCTGGTCCCGGATGCCCTGGACGTCTAGGCTCGACGGTCGGGGCGATGCTGGACACGGTCCGGGCCGAGGACCGGCCGCGGCCGGCGGAAGCCATGCGGACCGTCCGGACGCTCCTGGGCGACGGCCGGGCCCCGGCCCCCCGCCCCGAGGACGTCGTCCTGCGCGAGCCCGCCCCCGGCGACCTCGGCTGGATCGTGCAGCGCAACGCCGCGCTGTACGCGGCCGAGTACGGCTTCGACGTCGACTACGAGGGACTGGTGGCGAGGATCGTCGCCGACTACGCCGAGGACCACGACCCGCATCTGGAGCGGACCTGGATCGCCGAGCTGGACGGCCGCCCGGTGGGCTGCGTGATGTGCGTACGGGACGACGCGCCCGGCGCCGCCCGTCTGCGGCTCTTGCTCGTCGAGCCGGACGCGCGCGGCCTCGGCATCGGCGACCGCCTGGTCGGGACGCTCGTCGACTTCGCGCGCGAGGCCGGCCACCGCGAGGTCGTCCTGTGGACGAACGACATCCTCGGCGCGGCCCGCCGCATCTACCAGCGCCACGGTTTCGTGCTGGTCGCGGAGAAACCGCACCGTTCCTTCGGTCAGGAGCTGACCGGCCAGGACCGGCGACTGGATCTTCACGCAACACCCGAGTGACGAAGGAGAGTCGCCCGCGGGAGTCCCGGGTAGGGTCCGTCAACATGAAGCTGGCGTTCTCCACCCTCGGTGTCCCCGGCCTGCCCCTGCCCGACGTCCTGCGGCTCGCGACCGCCCACGGCTATCACGGCGTGGAACTGCGCACCCACCCCGAGGAACCGGTCCACACCGGCCTCGGCCCCGCCGAACGGGCGGACGTCGCGGCCGAGTTCAAAGGGTCGGGCGTAGAGCTCCTGGGCCTGGCGGGCTGCGTACGGGTCGCCGCGCCGGGCGACGACGAGCCCGTCCTGGCCGAGATCCGCGCCCTCCTGGACCTGGCCCACGATCTGGGTGCCCCGTACATCCGGGTCTTCCCCGGCGGCGACCTCGACGTGCAGACCCCCGAAGAGGCCGACGCGACGGCCGCCCGACGCCTGGGCACGGCCGCCGAGTACGCCAATGACCTGGGCGTACGCATCCTCCTCGAAACCCATGACTCGCACCGCACCGCCGCCGACGCGATGCGGATCCTCGGCCTTGTCGGGCACCGCCAGGTCGGCGCCCTCTGGGACGTGATGCACACCTGGCTCGGCGGCGAACAGCCCTCCGAGACCTACGCGGCACTCTCCCCGCACCTCGGCTACGTCCAGGTCAAGGACATCCGCTCCGCCGACGACACCACCCCCCTGCCCCTCGGCGAGGGCGTCCTGCCCCTGGCCGAATGCGTGGAGATCCTCTCCCGCCACGGCTGGGACGGCTGGCTGTGCTGGGAGTACGAGAAGCGCTGGTACGAGGAGGCACCGCCCCTGCCCGACCTCCTGGGGCCGGGGAGCGAGCACCTGAGCAGGCTGCTGAACGACTCGGCGTGACGCGTCAGCCCCGGTCAGCGGCGCCGGGCTTGCCGAACTCCTCGATCAGCACCGGATACTGCTCCTTGCCGTGCCCGGCGGCGATCGCACGATCGGCCATCGCCTTGATCAGCCTGGGCAGCTCGGCGTTGACGCCCACCGCCTCGCTCTCCTCGATCAGATGCGCCATCGCCCGCGCGTCGGTCTCCAGCGCCGACACCTCGGCCGGGAACGAGCCTCTGTCGATCTGCTCGGCGTACCCCGGCAGCCAGTCGGCGACACCGGCGGCGATGTGCCGCGCGAACGGCGCGTACGTCCCGGCGTCGACCCCCGCCGTCCTGAGCAGGGCCGTGCCCTGGAGCCAGGCGTTCAGCACGCACCACATCATGGCCAGTCCGGCCGCGTCGTACAGCGACGCCAGACCGTGGTCCGTACCGAGGTAGGTGACGGTGCCGAGCGCGCCGAGTGCCGACTCGTGCGCGTCGAAGTCCGGGCGCGCCCCGCTCTGCAGGATCACCGCGTCAGGAGTCCCGATGGCCGAGGGGATGGCCATGACGGCGCCGTCGAGGTAGTGGGCGCCTCGCGCTTGCGCCCACCGGGCGGTCTCCCGGGCCTGGCCCGAGTCGCCCGAGGTCAGGTTGATCAGCGTCGTGCCGTCCAGTTCGACATCGCTCGTGCCGAGCACCTCGCGCACGGCTCGGTAGTCGGTGACACAGATGATCGTCAGGCGACCGGACTCGATCGCGTCGCCGACGGTCGGGGCCGGCCGCGCGCCCTCGGCCACCAGCCGGTCGGCCTTGCCGGCCGTACGGTTCCACACGGTCGTGGGGTGCCCTGCCTTCAGGAACGCCCCGGCGAGTGCCCGGCCCATCAAGCCGAGTCCGATGACTGTCACGGGTGTTGGGGTGATTTCGTCCATGGCAGCATCGTCAACGTTGATACCGGTGTGAAGGTCAAGTGAGGTTGTCGATGCGGATCGGGGAACTGAGCCGACGGACGGGCGTCAACGCCCATCAGCTGCGGTACTACGAGTCCCAGGGCCTGCTGGAGCCGGCCCGCGGAGCGAACGGCTACCGCGAGTACGACGAGAGCGCCCTGCTGCGGGTGAAGCAGATCCGCCACCTGCTCGGCGCCGGATTGTCCTCGGAGGACATCGCGTACCTGCTGCCCTGTGCGACCGGGGAGGCCCCGGCGCTGGTCGGATGCCCCGAGTTGCTGGCCGCGATGAGGTCGCGGCTGCGGCGGCTGGACGACCAGCTGGCGAGCCTCGCCCAGTCCCGGGACGCCCTGGCCGACTACATCGAGGCGGCCGAACGCGTGGGCGGCGAGAGCTACCCGCCCTTGGGTCTCACGCTGCCTGCTTAGCCCCTGACGTGCCCGTCCTTGACGGCGGTGACGAACGCCGCCCAGCCGCGCTGCGAGAAGACCAGGGCGGGGCCGTGGGCGGTCTTGCTGTCCCGCACGGGGACGTCGGGGCGGCCGGGGGCGACTTCGAGGCACTCGCCTTGATCCCCACCGCTGTAGCTGGACTTGTACCAACCGGTGAGGGCGATGTGCTCACTGATCATGCGCATGTTCCTCCGCTGCCGCCCTGACGAGGGCCAGTGACTCCTGCTGCGACAACGCGTCGCTCAGAGCCAGAGCGTAGGCGGTATGACAGGCACTCACCAGAGCCGGATCGTCCATCAAGTTGCCGGTCTGGAAGCCCTCGACGTAGGCCACGGGGGCCGAGTCCTCGAAGGTCATGAGCGTGAGCAGACTCTGCATGAGTGCGTGCGCCCCCACGCCGTAGGGGAGCACATGCAGGCGCAACCGTCCCGACTCGGCCATGTTCGCCACCTTGTGCAGCTGCTCTGCCATGACCCGCGGCCCGCCGACGCGGCGACGGAGGACTGCCTCGTCGAGCAGTGTCCAGACGACGGGTTGTTTAGGCCCGTCGAGGATTCGGCGGCGTTGCGTTCGAATGACAACGAGCTCGTCAAGTTCCTCGGTCGTGTGGTTCGGACGGTAGGCCCCGAAGAGGGCGCGTGCGTAGTCGTCGGTCTGAAGCACTCCGGGAACCAGGGAGAGGGCGAACTGCTGGATCTGAGTCGCCAGTTGCTCCAGCTCGGCCACCGCCGCGAAATGGTCGGTGTAGTGCGACTCCAGGTCCTCCAGCCACCGCGCGAAGAACCCGTCCGTCCCCAGTGCCCGGTCGATCCGCTGCGCGTCATCCGGCTTGGGGAGGCGTCTGCCCGCCTCGAAATGACTGATCAGCGTGGGCGAGCACACCACCTGCTCGCCCAGTTCCTCCTGGGTGAGGCGAGCGGCGGTCCGCCTCAGCCGCATCTCCTCCCCGTACTTCTCACGCGGCGTTCGAAGCACGCGACGTTCGTCCATCGGCCAACTCCTCTTCTTGACAAGCCCGATGTCAAGCTCCACCCCCTGGCAGCGTAGCCAGAGCCGACCTCACTCTGTGAGTGATTCGCCACAGAACGCAGTCACCACAGGTGAGAAGACAGGCAGACAGACGTGACAGACCTCATCGCCCGGCTCCTCGAACCACTTCTCCGCTTCCTCCTCCCGCCCCGGGGGAGGCGACGGCGATCGGCGGCACCACTCCCGTGCCCGTACGCGCGTCCGGCGGTCCGCTGCCGCCCCGATGAGTGTCCGCTCCGGGGAGAGGACAACCGACTGGTGCGCCCCTACCTGTTGGCGGAGGTGAACGCATGACCGGCGGAGCGCGCGACCACGCGGTGGCCGGACGGCTGCTGCCGTGGAGCAGGGCCGACGGGGGGCCGTGCTATCTCGTCGGCGACGGAACCGGCTACGTCTCACGGCTCGCCGACGAGATCGAGGACGTGCAGATCGACATGGCGGACCATCTGCTCGGACACGCCGCCGAACTCCTCGCGGAGCACCGGGTGGCCGGCGCGGAACTGCACTACCTGGCCCGGCGGCTCAGCGAGTCCCTGCGGGACGTCAAGAGGGTCGCGGAGAGCAGAGGGGCGCGGCTCACCCGCAGGCCCCCGCCATGACCATGACGGACTCAGCGCTGCTCGCTGCGGCGGGCGTACGCGCGGGCCGCGCGGGCGCGGTCGCCGCAGCGGGTGGAGCACCAGTGGCGGCGGCCGTGGCGGAGCAGGTAGCGGTTGCAGGGCGGGGAACCGCAGGCGGTGAGGCGCTCGGCCGCGGGGGAGGTGAGCAGGTCGGCGGCGTCGGCGGCGAGGGTGGCCAGGGCGAGGTCGACGATCGCGGTGGTGGGGTGGGGGGCCGTGCGGTAGGGGCCGGTCTTGTCGTCCCAGCGCAGCAGCGGGGCCGTGGGGACCCTGGTCATCGCGTCGTTGACGGCCGCAATCGCCGCAGGCAGGGCGGGCACGCCGTCGGCCCGGGCGGCGAACAGCGACCTGATCTGTTCGCGCAGCGACCGCAGCTGGGCCGCGCACATCTCCAACATGCCGGCGTCGACCGGGGCGAGACCGCGCTGTGTGAGCCAGTGGTTCGCCTGCGCGGGGGTGCCCACGAGATCGAGTGTGCGCCCGCCGGGCAGGGCGATCGCGGTGTTGGCGAGGGCCAGGGAGGGGTGCTCCTCCTCGCCCTGTGCGGGCGGCGGGGCGGGCTGTTCTGTCACGGGCTCCTCCATGCTTCTCATGGTACGGCTTGCCTGCATCCGTGAGAAGCAGCTACGGTCATCTCACGGTTCGACCGCGTCTATCCGTGAGGTGCTGCATGTCTTCTGTTCCCGTGACGACCGATTTCCCCGTCCGCGTCCTCGGTGGCCCGACCGCCTTCTTCGAGTACGGCGGCCTGCGCTTCCTGACCGACCCGACCTTCGACGCCCCCGGCGACTACGGCCGGCCCGGGGGCCCGCTCCTGACCAAGACCGCGCCTTCCGCCGGTGGCCCCGGCGACCTCGGCCGCATCGACGTGGTGCTGCTCTCCCACGACGAGCACCCCGACAACCTCGACACCTCAGGCCGGGCTCTGCTGGACGGCATACCTCTGACCCTGACCACGCCCGGCGGCGGCAAGCGCCTGGGGGAGAGCCTCGGGGGCAGGGTCCGGGGTCTGGCCGACTGGGAGTCCGTCGCACTGGAGCGGCCCGGCGGCGGCACGGTCACCGTGACCGGCGTCCCCGCCCTGCACGGCCCCGGCCCCCGCGAGCAGGTCGAGCCGTTCACCGGCCAGGTCGTCGGCTTCGTCCTGACCGGCGAGGGCCTGCCCACCGTCTACGTCAGCGGCGACAACGCCTCACTCGACGCCGTCCGCGAGATCGCGGGCCGCTTCGGGCCCGTCGACACCGCCGTGCTCTTCGCCGGCGCTCCCCGCTTCCCGGTGCTCTTCGACAACCAGGTCATCGTCCTGGACAGCGCGATGGCCGCCGAGGCCGCGCAGGTCCTCGGCGCCCGCCGCGTGGTCCCCGTCCACTACGACAGCTGGGCCCACTTCACCGAGGGCCGCGACGAACTGGCGGCAGCCTTCACCGCCGCCGGGCTCGCCGACCGTCTGGACTGGGGCAAGGGCGCCTGACCTGCCGTCACCTCCTCCAGAACAGGTGATGAACCACCCCGCTCGGACTCGGCACGACATCGCGGTGGAAGCGGTCGAGCAGTTCCTCGGGCGACTCCCACAGCCGTGAGCCGGACCCGAGCACCACGCCGGGCGAGACCGCCACGTGCAGCGTGTCCACCAGGTCGGCGTCCAAGAATTGCCGGATGGTCTCCGCCCCGCCGCCGAGCCGTACGTCCTTGCCCCCGGCCGCCTTGCGCGCCTGGGCGAGGACCTCGGCCGGATCCCCGCCGACGAAGTGGAACGTCGTATCGGAGAGGGTGAACGAGGGGCGCTCGTGGTGGGTCATCACGAACACCGGCGTGTGGAACGGAGGTTCGTCGCCCCACCAGCCCTGCCACTCGTAGTTGTCCCACGGGCCGCGCTGCGGGCTGAACTTGTTGCGGCCCATGATCTCGGCGCCGATGTTGTGGTGGAAGTCGCGCACCAAGTAGTCGTCGAGGCCCCGGCTCCCGCCCGGGTCGGTGCGGTTGGGCCAGCTGGCCGTGGCCCCGGCCCAGGCGAACATCGTGCCGGGGTTGGCGTGGCCGAACGGCCGCTCCAGGCTCTGGCCCTCACCGGCACCGAAGCCGTCACTCGAGACGGTGAAGTTCTGTACGCGCAGCAGTTGGGACACGGCGCTCCTCCTGTGGTCGATGAGGGGCAGACCGCCCGGGCGGGCAAAACTCATCGGCGGACGGCGGAGGCGGCCCGGGTTTCTCCGCGGCTCACCCGGCCTGCGCCACCACGTGGTCGATCACCTGCCGGAAGTCCTCGCTCGGCGAGAACTCCACCATTTCGCTGTCTTCCAGCGCCGGCGGCACATGGCCCGGACCCCAGTAGTACGCCTGCCCCGCCTCGTACTCCTCCTCGCCCGAGGCCGTACGCATCCTGATCCGGCCCTTGAGCATGTAGCCCCAGTGGGGGCACTGGCACGCGTCGTCGGGCAGGCCCTTGAGGGCCGGGCCCATGTCCGTGCCCCGGGGCAGGCCGATGTAGCCCACCGACAGGCCGCCCCCCGAGCGGCGTGATGCGCAGCTCCACGCCGTCGCCCTCGAGCGCTACGGGTACGTCGTCACGAGTGGTCGCCGTCATGGCTCCTCCGCTCCGGCCCGACCGGGTCTCGGGGCATCCCTCGAAGAACCCCTTTCCTCCCAGCCTGGGACGCCCGGCCGCGCCCCGCGACATCACGATCCGGTCAAGAGGTGCCCGGGGGGTCTTGATTTACCGGCGTGTAATCGATTCCATCCACCCGTCGATGTAATCGATTCCATGAGCGCTCACCAGCGCTCCCACGACTGATCCACAAGGAGGTGGAGCGGCGGTGGCCAGCATCAAGGACGTCGCTGCCGAGGCCGGCGTCTCCGTCGCCACGGTCTCGCGCGTCCTGAACGACCACCCGTCGGTCAGCGCCGACGCACGCACCCGCGTGCTGGCCGCCGTCGAGACCCTGGGCTACCGCCCGAACGCCGTCGCCCGCTCGCTGCGCACCGACCAGACCCACACCCTCGGCCTGGTCATCAGCGACGTGATGAACCCGTACTTCACCGAACTGGCCCGCTCCGTCGAGGAGGAGGCCCGCGCGCTCGGCTACAGCGTCATCATCGGCAACGCCGACGAGCGGCCGGACCTCCAGGACCACCACGTACGCACCCTCCTCGACCGCCGCATCGACGGCCTGCTCGTCTCTCCCACGGACGGCGGCTCGCCGCTGATGCTGGACGCCGCGCGGGCCGGGACGCCCATGGTCTTCGTGGACCGGTGGATCCCGGGTGTGGACGTGCCGGTGGTGCGGGCCGACGGGCAGGCCGCCGTACGGGACCTCGTGGCGCATCTGCACGGGCTGGGGCACCGCAGGCTCGCCATCATCGCGGGCCCGGCGGCGACCACGACCGGCCGCGAGCGCGTCGAGGCCTTCCGGAAGGCGCTCGGCGCGTACGGGCTCGAACTGCCCGACGCCTACATAGGGCAGGGCGACTTCCAGGCCGAGAGCGGCCGTCTGGTCACCGAGGGATTCCTCGACCTGACCGAGCCGCCCGAGGTCGTCTTCGCGGCCGACAACCTGATGGCGCTCGGCGCGCTGGACGCGGTACGCGCGCGTGGCCTGCGCGTACCGGACGACCTCGCGCTGGCCGCGTTCGACGACATCCGGTGGTTCGTGCACACCGATCCGCCGATCACCGCGATCGCCCAGCCCACGGGCGAGCTGGGCCGGGCCGCCGTAAGGGCCCTGGTCGACCGCATCGAGGGGCGGCCCGGCGAGTCCGTCACCCTCCCCGCCCGGCTCGTCGTACGCCGCTCGTGCGGCGAGATCCCCACCCCAGTGCAAAGGAGCACGACGTGAGCAACGCGGACGAGTTGCTGCGCATCGAGGGCATACGGAAGACCTTCCCGGGCGTGGTCGCGCTGGACGGCGTCGACTTCGACCTGCGCCGGGGCGAGGTGCACGTGCTGCTCGGTGAGAACGGTGCTGGCAAGAGCACTCTCATCAAGATGCTCTCCGGCGCCTACACCCCCGACGCCGGTCGGATCCTGGTCGGCGGCGAGGAGACGCGCATCCAGGGTGCGCAGGACTCCGAGCGGCTCGGGATCGCCACGATCTACCAGGAGTTCAACCTGGTACCCGATCTGACGGTCGCCGAGAACATCTTCCTCGGGCGTCAGCCGCGCCGGTTCGGGATGATCGACCGGAAGAAGATGGAGGCCGACGCCGAGGTCCTGCTGCGACGGGTCGGCGTGAACGTCTCGCCCCGTGCGCGGGTCCGCGACCTCGGCATCGCACGCCTGCAGATGGTCGAGATCGCCAAGGCGCTCAGCCTGAACGCCCGTGTGCTGATCATGGACGAGCCGACGGCCGTGCTCACCTCCGAGGAGGTCGACAAGCTCTTCGCGATCGTGCGCACACTGCGCGAGGACGGCGTCGGGATCGTCTTCATCACCCACCACCTCGAGGAGATCGCCGCGCTCGGCGACCGGGTGACGGTCATCCGGGACGGCAGGAGCGTCGGCCAGGTCCCCGCCGCCACGCCCGAGGACGAACTCGTACGGCTCATGGTGGGGCGCTCCATCGAGCAGCAGTACCCGCGGGAGCGGGCCGACCGCGGCGCCGCCCTGCTGTCCGTCGAGGGCCTCACCCGCGACGGCGTCTTCCACGACGTCGGCTTCGAGGTGCACGCCGGTGAGGTCGTCGGCATCGCGGGACTGGTCGGCGCGGGCCGTACCGAGGTCGTACGGGCGGTCTTCGGGGCCGACGCGTACGACCACGGCACCGTGAAGGTCTCCGGCGCCCCGATCGCCAAGTACGACGTCAACGCGGCGATGACCGCGGGCATCGGACTCGTCCCCGAGGACCGCAAGGGCCAGGGCCTGGTGCTGGACGCGTCGGTCGAGGAGAACCTCGGCCTGGTGACGCTGCGGTCCGCCACGCGTGCGGGCCTCGTCGACCTCAAGGGCCAGCGCGAGGCGGCCGAGCGGGTCGCCGGGCAGCTCGGCGTGCGGATGGCCGGACTCGGCCAGCAGGTGCGCACACTCTCCGGCGGCAACCAGCAGAAGGTCGTCATCGGCAAGTGGCTGCTCGCCGACACCAAGGTGCTGATCCTCGACGAGCCGACGCGCGGCATCGACGTCGGCGCCAAGGTCGAGATCTACCAGCTGGTCAACGAACTCACCGCCGCCGGCGCGGCCGTCCTGATGATCTCCAGCGATCTGCCCGAGGTGCTCGGCATGAGCGACCGGGTGCTGGTGATGGCGCAGGGCCGGATCGCCGGTGAACTCTCCGCCGACGAGGCGACCCAGGACGCCGTGATGGCACTCGCCGTCAGCACCCCCACGACCACGACCACGAACGGAACGGAGGCCTCCCGTGGCCACTGACACGCTCAAGAGCACGACGGGCGCGGGTGGCGCCTCGGGGGGCCTGCGCCGCCTCCTGCTCGACAACGGAGCGCTCACCGCGCTCATCGTCCTCGTCATCGCCATGTCGGCCCTCTCGGGCGACTTCCTGACGACGGACAACCTCCTCAACGTCGGTGTGCAGGCGGCCGTGACGGCCATCCTGGCCTTCGGCGTGACCTTCGTGATCGTCTCCGCGGGCATCGACCTGTCGGTCGGCTCGGTCGCCGCGCTCTCCGCCACGGTCCTCGCCTGGAGCGCCACGTCGGCAGGGGCCCCGGTCTTCCTCGCCGTCCTCCTCGCCATAGCGACGGGTATCGCCTGCGGCCTGGTCAACGGCATCCTGATCTCCTACGGCAAGCTCCCGCCGTTCATCGCCACCCTGGCCATGCTGTCCGTGGCCCGCGGCCTGTCCCTCGTGATCTCCGAGGGCTCCCCGATCGCCCTCCCCGACTCCGTCTCCCACCTCGGGGACACGCTCGGCGGCTGGCTGCCGGTGCCGGTCCTGGTGATGGTCGTGATGGGCCTGATCGCCGCCTTCGTGCTCGGCCGGACCTACATCGGCCGCTCCATGTACGCGATCGGCGGCAACGAGGAGGCCGCGCGGCTGTCCGGCCTGCGCGTGAAGAAGCAGAAGCTCGCCATCTACGCCTTCTCGGGTGTCTTCGCCGCCGTCGCCGGTGTCGTCCTCGCCGCCCGGCTCTCCTCCGCGCAGCCCCAGGCCGCCGACGGCTACGAGCTGGACGCGATCGCCGCCGTCGTCATCGGCGGCGCCTCCCTCGCGGGCGGCACCGGCAAGGCGTCCGGCACGCTCATCGGCGCACTGATCCTGGCCGTGCTGCGCAACGGGCTGAACCTGCTGAACGTCTCCGCGTTCTGGCAGCAGGTCGTCATCGGTGTCGTCATCGCGCTCGCGGTGCTGTTCGACACGCTGCGGCGCAAGGCGGGGGCGACCCCGGCGGCGTCCGGCGCAGGCGGCCCGAAGGGCAAGCAGGCGGCGACGTACGGTCTCGCGGCCGTCGTCACCGTCGCGATCGTCGGCGCCACGTCCTTCCTGCACAACGGCTCCTCCGCCACGAGCAGCCCGAAGGTGGGCCTGTCGCTGTCCACCCTCAACAACCCCTTCTTCGTGCAGATCCGGGCGGGCGCCCAGGCCGAGGCGAAGAAGCGGGGCGTGGACCTGACCGTCACCGACGCCCAGAACGACGCCTCCCAGCAGGCCAACCAGCTGCAGAACTTCACCAGTTCCGGCCTCGGCGCGATCATCGTCAACCCGGTGGACTCGGACGCCGCGAGCAACTCCGTGAAGGCCGCCGACAAGGCGAAGATCCCGGTCATCGCGGTCGACCGGGGCGTCAACAAGGCGTCGGTGGACGCCCTGGTCGCCTCCGACAACGTCGCCGGCGGTGAACTCGCCGCCAAGACCGTCGCCGACAAGCTGGGCGGCAAGGGCAAGATCGTGATCCTCCAGGGCCAGGCCGGAACGTCCGCGGCCCGGGAGCGTGCGCAGGGCTTCGCGAACGGCCTCAAGGCCTTCCCGGGCATCCAGGTCGTGGCCCAGCAGCCCGCCGACTTCGACCGCACCAAGGGCCTCGACGTCATGTCGAACCTGCTCCAGGCCCACCCGGACGTCCAGGGCGTCATCGCCGCCAACGACGAGATGGCGCTCGGCGCGATCAAGGCGCTGGGTTCCAAGGCCGGCACGTCGGTCTCGGTGGTCGGCTTCGACGGCACGCCTGACGGACTCAAGGCGGTCGAGGGCGGCACGCTGTACGCGTCCGTGGCGCAGCAGCCGTCCCAGCTCGGGAAGATCGCCGTGGACAACGCCCTGCGGGCCCTGAAGGGCGAGAAGGTCGAGGAGACGGTGAAGGTGCCGGTGAAGGTGGTCACCAAGGAGAACGTGGCCGGCTTCAGCGGCTGACATCGGGGAACGGCGGGCGGTCACACGGCGTGTGGGACCGCCCGCCCATGTCACTCACGTGGGGAGACAACTCATGTACGACTACGACCTCCTGGTCGTGGGGTCGGCCAACGCCGACCTGGTGATCGGAGTGGAGCGCCGGCCCGGTGCCGGCGAGACCGTGCTCGGCTCCGATCTGGCCGTCCACCCGGGCGGCAAGGGCGCGAACCAGGCGGTCGCCGCCGCCCGGCTCGGCGCCCGTACGGCGCTGCTGGCCCGGGTCGGCGACGACGCGCACGGCCGGCTGCTGCTGGACTCGCAGCGCGAGGCGGGCGTCGACACGGTGGGTGTCCTGGTGGGCGGCGCACCGACCGGCGTCGCGCTGATCACGGTCGACCCGTCCGGGGACAACAGCATCGTCGTCTCGCCCGGCGCCAACGGCCGCCTCACCCCGGAGGACGTGAGCGCCGCCGGGTGCCTCTTCCAGGGCTCGCGGGTGGTGTCGGCGCAGCTGGAGATCCCGCTGGAGACGGTGGTGGAGGTCGTACGGAACCTGGCTCCGGGGAGCCGTTTCGTGCTGAACCCCTCGCCGCCGCGGCCCCTTCCGACGGAGGTGCTGGCGGCCTGCGACCCGCTGATCGTGAACGAGCACGAGGCGAAGGTGATCCTGGGCGACTCCGCCGTCGGGGACACCCCCGAGGACTGGGCGCGGATCCTCCTCGCCAAGGGCCCGAAGTCGGTGGTGGTGACGCTGGGCGCGGAGGGCGCGCTGGTGGCGTCGGGGGCGGGTGTCTCGCGCGTGGCCGCCGTACGGGTGGACGCGGTGGACACGACGGGAGCGGGCGACTCCTTCACCGCCGCGCTGGCCTGCCGGCTGGGGGCGGGCGAGTCCCTGGACCGGGCGGCGGCGTACGCGGCGCGGGTGGGTGCCGCGACCGTGACGAAGGAGGGCGCGCAGGCGTCCTTCCCGACGGCGGCGGAGGTCGCCGCACCGTGAAGAAGACCGGAATACTGAACCGTCACCTCGCCGGTGCGCTGGCCGAACTCGGCCACGGCGACGGGGTGCTGGTGTGCGACGCGGGCATGCCCATCCCCGACGGGCCCCGGGTGGTGGACCTGGCCTTCCGGGCCGGGGTGCCGGCGTTCGCCGAGGTGCTGGACGGGCTGCTGGCCGAGCTGGTGGTCGAGGGGGCGACGGCGGCGCAGGAGCTGCGCGAAGCCAATCCGGAGGCGTCGTCGCTGCTGGAAGGGCACTTCCCCGGGCTGGACCTCGTGGCGCACGAACGTCTCAAGGAGCTGTCCGCGGGAGCCCGGCTCGTCGTCCGCACGGGCGAGGCACGGCCGTACGCGAACGTCCTGCTGAGGTGCGGCGTCTTCTTCTGACGCCCGCGAGAGGCCTGTGAACGGTTTCGAGGGGGCCCGGTCCGTCGACCCGGCCCCCCCGGCCTTTCCCCTCCCGTCAGGAACCCCCGCGATCCCCCCGGATCCCCCTCCAGAAGCCCTGACGCCCAGTACGACCCGCAAGGGACAGAAAGGGTTGCACGGCGGAGTAAGAAATTCTTGCCGGATTCTCGAGAGCCCCCGACGGCGTGCTCACCGCGGACCGGACCCGGTGCCGAGTCGCCGTCGGCGGGCTGTGAGCACGCGGGTGAGGCCCCCGTCGTCCTCCTCGATGTCGCGCACGTGCTCGAATCCGATCCGCCCGAGCAGGCGCAGCGGACCTCGTTCACCGCGGCGACGGTGGCGTGCACCCCGGCGAGCCCGAGCGTCCCGAAGCCGTAGGCCAGGAGTGCCTCGGCGAGTTCGGTCCCCAGTCCGCTTCCCCAGGCCTCGGGAGCCAGCGCGTAGACGATCTCGTACCCGTCCACCGCGTCGGTCCGCTTGATCTCCGCATGCCCGATCAGCCGCCCGTCGCGCCGGACCGCCCATACGTCGAACAGGTCCCGCGCGTAGACCTTGCTGAAGATCCGCCCGAACAGGGCCCGGTCGTCCTCCTCGGAAGAGGGCCCGTCACCCATCCACCGGGACACCCTGACGTCCTGGAACAGGGCGACGAAACCCTCTTCGTCGTCCGGGGTGTAAGGGTCCAGGAGCAGGCGCGCGGTATGCAGGGTCGGGGGCATGGGACGGACGCTAGCCAGGCGGGAGGCAGAGCGGCAATCGGGTTTCGCGCCGCCAGGACAGCCGCAGGCGCCCTCACCGCCGCAGGCTGTAGCTCACCATCGACGCCCCCACCACCGACCCGAACGCCGGCAGCAGGAACTGTGCGAAGGCCTCCCAGCCCCATACGATCCCCGCGCACGCCGCCGTGATGTTGACGGCCAGGGACATGATCCACAGGGCGACGCTCTGGGCCTGGGGTGACATCGTTCCTCGTCGTCATTCGGGGTGCCTGGGAGAAGGCAATGGGTGGGACGGAAGGCGGGGCGAATCAGCCCGGTCCCGGGCTGGGACGAGGTCGGAATTCCGGCACGGGTGCCTGATTCGGCGCGGAAGGCCCCGGGGCCACGATCGAGTGGTTCCCGGAAATCGCCGGAGAGGTCACGAGCAGTGCCAACGTGCCGACGGCGCACAGGCCGACGAGAAGCGTGCCCGCGGTGTGCACGCGCCGAGGGGCGCTCGGGCCTGGGGGACGCATCGGCATCACGGTCGCTCCGGAATCGAGTCCGCCCCCTTTTCACTGAACCCCTGAATTCTTCCACGGGAAAGAATCGCAAAAGGGGCCATCCGGATGCTTGAACTGTAAAGCTTCGGGCCCTCTTGTGAATCCGCGGTGAAAGGTGAACCCCGGCCCGCATACTGATCGGTCGCTTGATGCGAGAGCCGCCGGGGCTCAGGCACCGCCGCGCTGTCGTACCCGGGCGGTACCTTCGGATCATGACCGATCAGGCGGGGGCCGCCCAGGCGGGCGAGCGGCGACTGGCCACGCTGGAGGGCGTACTCGAGCGCATCACGTACGCCAACGAGGAGAACGGCTACACGGTCGCCCGGGTCGACACCGGCAGAGGCGCCGGCGACCTGCTCACGGTCGTGGGCGCGCTGCTCGGCGCGCAGGTCGGCGAGTCCCTGCGCATGGAGGGCCGCTGGGGCTCCCACCCGCAGTACGGAAAACAATTTCACGTCGAGAACTACACGACCGTCCTGCCGGCCACCGTCCAGGGCATCCGCCGCTACCTCGGCTCAGGACTGGTCAAGGGCATCGGCCCGGTCTTCGCCGACCGCATCACCCAGCACTTCGGCATGGACACCCTCACGATCATCGAGGAGGAGCCCAAGCGGCTTATCGAGGTCCCCGGGCTCGGCCCCAAGCGGACCAAGAAGATCGCGGACGCCTGGGAGGAGCAGAAGGCCATCAAGGAGGTCATGCTCTTCCTCCAGACCGTCGAGGTGTCCACGTCCATCGCGGTGCGCATCTACAAGAAGTACGGCGACGCCTCCATCTCGGTCGTGAAGAACCAGCCGTACCGGCTCGCGTCCGACGTCTGGGGCATCGGCTTCCTCACCGCCGACAAGATCGCCCGGTCCGTCGGCATTCCGCACGACAGCCCCGAGCGCGTCAAGGCGGGACTGCAGTACGCGCTGTCCCAGTCCACCGACCAGGGCCACTGCTTCCTCCCGGAGGAGCAGCTGATCAAGGACGCGGTGAAGCTCCTCCAGGTCGACACCGGCCTGGTCATCGAATGCCTGGCCGAGCTGGCCGAACCCCCTCAGGACGGCGAGGACCCCGGCGTCGTGCGGGAGAAGGTGCCGGGCCCCGGCGGCGGGGAGCCCGTCACCGCGATCTACCTCGTCCCCTTCCACCGCGCCGAACTCTCCCTCTCCGCCCAGCTGCTGCGTCTGCTGCGCACCGACGAGGACCGGATGCCGGGCTTCCGGTCCGTGGCCTGGGACAAGGCGCTGAGCTGGTTGAAGGGGCGTACGGGCACCGATCTCGCCCCGGAGCAGGAGGCCGCCGTCAAGCTGGCGCTGACCGAGAAGGTCGCCGTCCTCACGGGCGGCCCTGGCTGCGGCAAGTCCTTCACGGTCCGCTCGATCGTGGAGCTGGCCCGCGCCAGGAAGGCGAAGGTCGTACTCGCCGCCCCCACGGGCCGGGCCGCCAAGCGCCTGTCCGAGCTCACCGGCGCCGAGGCCTCCACCGTCCACCGCCTGCTGGAGCTCAAGCCCGGCGGAGACGCGGCCTACGACCGGGACCGCCCGCTGGACGCCGACCTGGTCGTGGTCGACGAGGCCTCCATGCTGGACCTGCTCCTCGCCAACAAGCTGGTGAAGGCGGTCCCGCCGGGCGCGCATCTGCTCTTCGTCGGGGACGTCGACCAACTGCCCAGCGTCGGCGCGGGCGAGGTCCTCCGGGACCTCCTGGCCGACGGCGGCCCGGTCCCCGCGGTCCGTCTCACCCGGGTCTTCCGGCAGGCCCAGCAGTCGGGCGTGGTGACGAACGCACACCGGATCAACGCCGGCCAACACCCGGTCACCGACGGCATGAAGGACTTCTTCCTCTTCGTCGAGGACGACACCGAGGCCGCCGGGCGGCTCACCGTCGATGTGGCCGCCCGTCGCATTCCGGCCAAGTTCGGGCTGGACCCGCGCCGGGACGTCCAGGTCCTCGCCCCCATGCACCGCGGCCCGGCCGGCGCGGGCACCCTCAACGGCCTGCTGCAACAGGCCGTCACCCCGGGCCGCCCCGACCTGCCCGAGAAGAGATTCGGCGGACGGGTGTTCCGCGTCGGCGACAAGGTCACCCAGATTCGCAACAATTACGAGAAGGGCGAGAACGGTGTCTTCAACGGCACCGTCGGTGTGGTCACCTCGCTCGACCCGGTCGACCAGCGCCTGACGGTGCTCACCGACGAGGACGAGGAGGTGCCGTACGAGTTCGACGAGCTCGACGAGCTGGCCCACGCGTACGCCGTGACGATCCACCGGTCCCAGGGCAGCGAGTACCCGGCGGTCGTCATCCCGGTCACCACGGGCGCCTGGATGATGCTCCAGCGGAACCTGCTCTACACGGCGGTCACCCGGGCCAAGCAGCTGGTCGTCCTCGTCGGTTCGCGCAAGGCGATCGGCCAGGCGGTGCGCACCGTTTCGGCGGGCCGGCGGTGCACGGCACTCGACTTTCGGCTCGGTTCAGCAAAAAATGATCGATCAAATGAGTCGTGAAGGTCACAAGGCACTTCCAGAAGGGGAACTCAGGGGGCAGGATGAGCAAGTTGGCGGCACTCAGTGCCGTCAATAGGCCCGATGGTCGACCCCGAGTGCACTCTCCTGAGCCAAGTGGGGGATGGTAGAGACAGTCAGGGCAACCTCGAAGATGAGGCACAACGTCGGTGAGGGAAGACGTGAGCGACAACTCTGTAGTACTGCGGTACGGCGACGGCGAGTACACCTACCCGGTGATCGACAGCACCGTCGGTGACAAGGGCTTCGACATCGGAAAGCTCCGCGCCCAGACCGGTCTGGTGACGCTGGACAGCGGTTACGGCAACACCGCCGCGTACAAATCCGCCGTCACCTACCTGGACGGCGAAGCGGGCATCCTGCGGTATCGCGGCTACCCGATCGAACAGCTGGCCGAGCGCTCCACCTTCCTGGAGGTCGCCTACCTGCTGATCAACGGCGAGCTGCCGACGGTCGACGAGCTCTCGACGTTCAAGAACGACATCACGCAGCACACCCTGCTGCACGAGGACGTCAAGAACTTCTACAAGGGCTTCCCGCGCGACGCCCACCCGATGGCCATGCTGTCCTCGGTCGTCTCGGCGCTGTCCACGTTCTACCAGGACAGCCACAACCCGTTCGACGAGCGCCAGCGCAACCTCTCCACGATCCGGCTGCTCGCCAAGCTTCCGACGATCGCGGCGTACGCGTACAAGAAGTCGATCGGTCACCCGTTCGTCTACCCGCGCAACGACCTCGGCTACGTCGAGAACTTCCTCCGCATGACCTTCTCGGTCCCCGCGCAGGAGTACGTGCCGGACCCGACCGTGGTCTCCGCGCTCGACAAGCTGCTGATCCTGCACGCGGACCACGAGCAGAACTGCTCGACCTCCACGGTCCGCCTGGTGGGCTCCTCGCAGGCGAACATGTTCGCCTCGATCTCCGCCGGCATCAACGCCCTGTGGGGCCCGCTGCACGGCGGCGCCAACCAGTCCGTGCTGGAGATGCTGGAGGGCATCCGCGACGCCGGCGGTGACGTCGACTCCTTCATCCGCAAGGTGAAGAACAAGGAGGACGGCGTCCGCCTGATGGGCTTCGGCCACCGGGTCTACAAGAACTTCGACCCGCGCGCCAAGATCATCAAGGCCGCCGCGCACGACGTGCTGTCCGCGCTCGGCAAGTCCGACGAGCTGCTGGACATCGCGCTGAAGCTGGAGGAGCACGCACTCTCCGACGACTACTTCGTCGAGCGCAGCCTCTACCCGAACGTCGACTTCTACACCGGCCTGATCTACCGGGCCATGGGCTTCCCGACCGAGATGTTCACGGTCCTGTTCGCCCTCGGCCGGCTGCCGGGCTGGATCGCCCAGTGGCACGAGATGATCAAGGAGCCCGGCTCCCGCATCGGCCGCCCGCGCCAGATCTACACGGGCGTGGTCGAGCGCGACTTCGTTCCCGTCGAGGAGCGCTGAGGCGCAGTACCGCTTCGGCCCCCGTACCCGCCTGCCGGGTACGGGGGCTTTCGCGTGGCCTCCCGTGAGAGATCACGGGATCTCTCACGGGATTTCTTACGCAATGAAGAAGGCGCCCCGGCGCCGGTCCCCCCACGGGCCGACGACCAGGGCGCCTTCCCAGTCCCGGTACGGATTCCCCCCACGGGATCCGGCCGGGCGTCTGTGAGGACAGCGCCTGAATCGCTGTTGAGCAGAACGGGCAAAACTCGCCGTACTGCTGGGGTGTGCGATCTGCCGGGACAGCGCACGCCCGGGAGGGCCGCTCAAAGCTTCCCGGTGTACGTGCCCCGGCAACGCATCTCTGGAGAAGTCCCCCAAGACATCCCCAGACGGCAGGTCGCGCCCCCCAAGACGCTCCCTGACATCGTCAACTTAGACCTTCGAACCCCTTCGATGGTTACGTTCACATCACTGTGATCTGCGTCTCTTGCGTATGTCCGCTAGATGCGCAAGAACCCGGATATGCCGTCCGGGACCCAAGCGTAAGGAAGATGCGTGAGCCTTGTGAAGAGCTTATGTGAGCCGGGCCCGGGACTCCAGAGGGACTCAAATCGCGTTCGCCGTGAACTTACGGGGAATTCGGGGGACTTCACCGGAATGTCCGCAGCCGCAGACTGTTCGTGACGACGAAGACCGACGAGAAGGCCATCGCGGCCCCGGCGATCATCGGGTTCAGCAGGCCCGCGGCGGCCAGCGGCAGCGCGGCCACGTTGTAGCCGAAGGCCCACACCAGATTGCCCTTGATCGTGGCCAGTGTCCGGCGGGACAGCCGGATCGCGTCCGCGGCCACCCGCAGATCGCCGCGCACCAGCGTCAGATCACCCGCCTCGATCGCCGCGTCCGTGCCGGTGCCCATGGCCAGGCCCAGATCGGCGGCGGCGAGTGCGGCCGCGTCGTTGACGCCGTCGCCCACCATGGCCACGACCCGCCCCTCGGCCTGCAGCCGCCGCACCGCGTCGACCTTGTCCTCGGGCAGCACCTCGGCCACCACCTTCTCGATCCCCACGGCCGCCGCCACCGTCTCCGCCACCGCACGGTTGTCCCCGGTCAGCAGCACCGGCGTGAGCCCCAGTGCACGCAGGTCGCGCACGGCCTCGGCGCTGGTCTCCTTGACCGCGTCCGCCACGGCCAGCACGGCCCGCGCCGTCCCGTCCCAGCCGGCCACGACGGCCGTGCGCCCGGCCCGCTCGGCCTCGTCCCGCGCGCGGGCCAGCTCCGGCGGTACGTCGTCGAAGAGCCGCCCCACGGCGACGTCACGGCCCTCCACACGCCCGCGTACGCCCCGCCCGGGGACGTTCTCGAACCCTTCGGCCTCCGGGAGCCGCCCCGCGCTCTCCTCGGCGCCCAGCGCGATCGCACGGGCGACGGGATGCTCGGAGGCGTGCTCGACGGCGCCCGCGAGCCGCAGCACCTCCTTCTCGTCGGTGCCCTCGGCGATGTGGACCTCCTGGAGAGTCATCCGGCCCGTGGTGACGGTGCCGGTCTTGTCCAGGACGACCGTGTCGATCCGGCGCGTGGACTCCAGGACCTCCGGGCCCTTGATGAGGATGCCGAGCTGGGCGCCGCGGCCCGTGCCGACCATCAGCGCGGTCGGGGTGGCCAGGCCCAGGGCGCACGGGCAGGCGATGATCAGGACGGCGACGGCAGCGGTGAACGCGGCGACGCTGTCACCGTTCAGTCCGAGCCACACCCCGGCCGTGGCGACGGCGATCAGCAGCACCACCGGCACGAAGATCCCGGAGATCCGGTCGGCGAGCCGCTGCACCTCGGCCTTGCCGTTCTGCGCGTCCTCCACCAGCTTCGCCATCCGCGCGAGCTGCGTGTCCGCACCGACCCGGGTGGCCTCGACGACCAGCCGGCCGCCCGCGTTGACCGTCGCGCCGGTGACCGGGTCCCCGGCCGTCACGTCCACCGGCACCGACTCGCCGGTCAGCATCGAGGCGTCCAGCGCGCAGGCGCCCTCGACGACCGTGCCGTCGGTGGCGATCTTCTCGCCGGGCCTCACGACGAACCGGTCGCCGACGGCCAGCCGCTGTGCCGGGATCCGCACCTCGCGCCCGTCCCGCAGCACGGCCACGTCCTTGGCGCCCAGCTCCATCAGCGCCCTGAGGGCCGCCCCCGCACGGCGCTTGGAGCGTGCCTCCAGATAGCGGCCCAGCAGGATGAACGCCGTGACGCCGGAGGCGACCTCCAGGTAGATCGAGGAGGAGCCGTCGCCGCGCGAGACCGTGAGCTCGAAGGGATGCCGCATGCCCGGCATGCCCGCGTCACCGAGGAACAGCGCCCACAGGGACCAGCCGAACGCGGCCAGGGTGCCGAGGGAGACCAGTGTGTCCATGGTGGCGGCGCCGTGCCGGGCATTGGTCCAGGCCGCCCGGTGGAAGGGCAGCCCGCCCCAGACGACGACCGGTGCGGCGAGGGTGAGCGAGAGCCACTGCCAGTTGTCGAACTGCAGGCCGGGGATCATCGCCAGCAGGACGACAGGCACCGCGAGGGCGGCGGAGACGGCCAGACGCCGGCGCAGGGCCGACAGCTCGGGGTCCTCCTCCTCGGCGGCGGTCTCCTCCCGCGGGGGCGCGGGCTCCTCGGCGGTGTACCCGGTCTTCACCACCGTGGCGATCAGATCGGCGACCTCGGTGCCCTCGGGGCAGGTGATCCGGGCCTTCTCCGTCGCGTAGTTCACCGTGGCCGTGACGCCGTCCATGCGGTTGAGCTTCTTCTCGACACGGGCCGCGCAGGAAGCGCAGGTCATCCCGCCGATGAGCAGCTCGACCTCGGCGAGGGCCGGCTCGTGGTCGGCCGGTGCCTGGGCGGTGGTGCTGGTCATGTCCTCGACTCCAGGAGATGCGGGGCGCCCGGGAAGCGGAACGGGCCGTACGGGCCGGGGCGGCGGCCGTACGGCCCGTACACGGGTACGAGTGCCAAGTCTGGTACGTCTCAGGCCTGGCGGGTTGACCGGGCTCTCGGGCCCGGGTCGTGCCGGGGCTCGCGCCCGGGGTTCTCAGGCGCGGCCGGCCAGTTCGAAGCCGGCCTCGTCGACGGCGGCGCGTACGGCCTCGTCGTCGAGCGGGGCCGCGGAGACGACGGTGACCTCGCCGGTCTTGGCGACGGCCGTCACCGAGCTCACGCCGGAGATCTGGGAGATCTCGCCGGAGACCGCGCCCTCGCAGTGTCCGCAGCTCATGCCGCTCACCTTGAAGACGGTGGTGACGGGGCCCGTGGTGTCGGTCTGGGCGGTCATGTCGTTACTCCTCGTCGAGGCGTGTGGGGCCGTGGGGTCCGCTGGGGGATCCGCACACCCAACTGTACCCCTAGGGGGTATCGGTTCACGACGTCCCCACCAGGGGCCGCAGATAGCACAGGAGGGCGCTCTTCAGCTCCTGGGCGTATGCCTCCCGCTCGTCGTCCTCGTGGGCCAGGATCAGCTCCAGGCCGGCCTTGTAGATGCCGACGCACATCTGGGCGGTGCGGGTGACGGCCGCCGGGGGCGCGTCGGGTGCGAACGGGGCGAGGATCGTCTCGACCCGGGCGACCAGCGTGGTGTGCAACGCGTCGTGCTCCTCGGCGATGCGGCCCGGGATGTCGGGGCCGTGCATCAGCGCGAAGAAGGCCGGGTGCCGGCAGTTGAACTCGATGAAGCGGTCGACGGTCCCGGCGATCACCTCCTCGAGCGGGGTCGCGGCGGGGTCGATCGGGGTGAGGACCTCGTCGTACGACTGCCGCATCTCGTGCATGAGCCGGCTGCCCAGCTCGATCGCGATCGCTTCCTTGTTCGGGAAGAACTGGTACAGCGTCCCCGGGGAGACGCCCGCCTCGCGGGCGATGGCGTTGGTGCTGGCGGCCGTGTAGCCGGTCGTGGAGAAGACCCGGGCGGCGGCTTCGAGCAGTTGCGCGATCCGGCGCTCGCCGCGGGCCTGGCGGCGGCGCGGCCGGTCCTCGGCCGCCGCCGTCTCGGTTCCGGCCGTCCCGGCTCCGGCTTTCTCGGTCTTCTCGGGCACGCGTCATCCCCAGGTCTCGGAACGCGATTGACAAACGCGAGTGGTCGCTCGCATTCTGGGGTCGGCAGGAATGCGAGCGATCTCTCGTGTTTGCCAGTCTATGGCAGCCCCGCGCTGTCAGGCTGCGCCTGGACACGGGTCACGGTGAAGGGGACACCGCACGATGACCGAAGTCAACACACCGCCGCGCGTCGGAGGCTGGACCCGTTTCGTCACCGCCCGGCCCAGACTGTCGCTGCTGGTGGCGCTGGTGCTCACCGCCCTCGCGGTGCTGGCCGGCAGCGGTGTCGCCGACCGGCTCGGCGCGGGCGGCTGGGAGGACCCGGCCGCCGAGTCCACGTACGCGACCAAGGCCCTGGAGCGCGAGTTCCCCGGCTCCCAGCCCAACCTGCTGCTCCTGCTCGACGCGGGCGACGCCTCGGTAGACGCCCCGGCCGTCGCCGCCGAGGCCGAGCGGCTCACCCAGCGTCTGGCGGGCGAGCGGGGCGTCACCGGCGTCGGCTCCTACTGGCAGTCCAGTGCCCCGGCCCTGCGCGCCGAGGACGGGCACGAGGCGCTGATAGCCGCCCGCATCACCGGCGACGAGAAGACCGCCGGCGAGACCCTGGAGCGCCTCGCGCCCCACTACCGCGGCACGCACGGCCCGGTGGAGGTCACCATCGGCGGCCCGGTCGCCGTACGGCACGAGATGCAGACGGTCATCCAGGAGGACCTCACCCGGGCCGAGCTCATCGCCCTGCCCGTGACGCTGGTGCTGCTCGTGATGGTCTTCGGCAGCGCCGTCGCGGCCCTGCTGCCGCTCGGCATCGGCATCGTCGCCATCCTCGGGACGAACGCCATCCTGCGCGGCCTCACCGAGCTGACCGACGTCTCCGTGTTCGCGATCAACCTCACCACGGCCCTCGGCCTGGGCCTCGCCATCGACTACGCGCTCTTCATCGTCCGCCGCTTCCGCGAGGAACTGGCCGCGGGCGCCGAACCCCTGACCGCGATCGGCACGACCCTGCGCACAGCCGGCCGCACCGTGCTGTTCTCCGCCCTCACGGTCGCGGTCTCCCTGGCGGCGATGCTGGTCTTCCCGCAGTACTTCCTGCGCTCCTTCGCCTACGCCGGGATCGCCGTGGTGCTGCTGGCGGCCGCGTCCGCGCTGATCCTGCTCCCGGCGGCGCTGATCCTGCTGGGCCACCGGGTCGATGCCCTGGACCTGCGCCGCCTGATCCGGCGCGGACACCGGTCGGAGCCCGCCGACCGGCAGGGCCGGGCCTGGGCCCGCACGGCGACGCTCGTCATGCGCCGCGCCCCGTTCTTCGCCCTCGGCACCACCGTCGTCCTCGTCCTGCTCGGACTGCCCTTCCTGGGCGTGCGGTTCGGCACCGCCGACGACCGCCAGCTGCCGTCGACCTCCGAGTCCCACACCGTGCAGCAGCACATCCGGGAGGGCTTCCCGGGCAGCCCCGGCGGCGGCCTCGAAGTGCTCGCAGAGGGGCGCGCGAGCGAGGCGCAGTACGGCGCCTACAAGGAGCGCGTCGCCGCACTGCCCGACGTGCTGCGGGTCGAGGGACCGCTGGTGAAGGGCGACTCGGCGTACTTCACGGTGCTGCCGAAGGGCGAGGCGGTGGACGACGCGGCCCAGCGTCTCGTCGGCGACCTGCGCGAGACCCGGGCCCCCTTCGACACCAAGGTGACCGGCACGGCGGCCGTCCTGGTCGACTCCAAGGACGCCATAGGGGAGCGCCTGCCGCTCGCGGCGGTCTTCATCACGATCGTCACACTGCTCCTGGTCTTCCTCCTCACGGGCAGCGTGCTCATACCGATCCAGGCGGTCGTCCTCAACGCGCTCAGCCTGACGGCCATGTTCGGCGCGGTCGTCTGGGTCTTCCAGGACGGCCACCTGTCCGGCCTGCTCGGCTTCACCAGCCCCGGCTCCATAGAGACGACCCTCCCGGTCCTGATGTTCTGCGTGGCCTTCGGCCTCTCCATGGACTACGGCGTGTTCCTGCTCTCCCGCATCAAGGAGGAGTACGACCGCACCGGCGACCACGACCAGGCCGTCCGCCACGGCCTGGCACGCACCGGCGGGCTGATCACCGCGGCGGCGGTCATCCTGGCCGTGGTCATGGTCGCGATCGGCACGTCCCGGGTCACCAACACCAAGATGCTCGGCCTGGGCATCGCCCTGGCGGTCCTGATGGACGCGATGATCGTCCGCAGTCTCCTGGTCCCCGCGGTCATGCGCCTCACCGGCCGCGCCACGTGGTGGGCCCCGCGACCCCTGCGCCGTTTCCACGAGCGCTTCGGCCTGAGCGAGACGGAGGCGGAACGGCCGACGGGAGAAACGGAACCGGCCCGGGACAAGGTCGGGGCGTCGGCCGGCTGACCGGAGCGGCGCCGAGCCCGGTCCGCGGTGTCCCTCGGTGCACCGCTAGCGTTCCCCGAGGTGCTGAACGCGAGGGCGCGAGGGCACCCGGCGCCCCCGGGAGCTCCGGGCGCGGCAGAACGAAAGGCGGGTGGGTCCATGCGGGCCGTGGTGTTCGAGCGGTACGGGGAAGCGGCCGAGGTGCGGGACGTCGCGGACCCGCAGCCCGCGGAGCACGGGGTCGTCGTGCGGGTCGAGGCCACCGGGCTGTGCCGCAGCGACTGGCACGGCTGGCAGGGCCACGACCCGGACATCGCGCTGCCGCACGTGCCCGGGCACGAACTCGCCGGGGTCGTCGAGGCGGTGGGCGCCCGGGTGACCCGGTGGCGGCCCGGCGACCGGGTCACCGTGCCGTTCATCTGCGCCTGCGGCACCTGCCCGTCCTGCGCGGCGGGCGACCATCAGGTGTGCGAGCGCCAGACCCAGCCCGGCTTCACCCACTGGGGCTCCTTCGCCCAGTACGTGGCGCTGGACCATGCCGATGTGAACCTCGTGGCGCTGCCCGACGAGTTGTCCTTCGCGACGGCGGCCTCGCTCGGCTGCCGGTTCGCCACGGCGTACCGGGCGGTGGTGCAGCAGGGCCGGGTCGCGGCGGGGGAGTGGGTCGCGGTGCACGGCTGCGGCGGGGTCGGGCTCTCGGCCGTGATGATCGCGGCCGCCGCGGGTGCCCGGGTCGTGGCCGTCGACGTGTCGCCCGGCGCCCTGAACCTGGCGCGGACGTTCGGGGCGGCGCGGTGTGTCGACGCGGCGGCCGTGCCGGACACCGCGGCCGCGGTCCGTGAGCTGACGGGCGGCGGTGCCCACCTCTCCCTCGACGCGCTGGGCTCACCCGGCACATGCGCCGCCTCCGTGAACGGCCTGCGCCGCCGCGGCCGGCACGTCCAGGTCGGCCTGCTGCCCTCGCCGGCCGGCACGACACCCGTACCGATGGCCCGCGCGATCGCCCTGGAGCTCGAACTCCTCGGCAGCCACGGCATGGCAGCCCACAGCTACCCGCCGATGCTGGAACTGGTCCGCAGCGGCGTGCTGCGCCCCGACCTGCTGGTGACGTCGACGATCACGCTGGAGGAGGTCCCGTCCGCGCTGGCCGCGATGGGGACGGCGCCGGGAGCGGGGGCGACGGTCATCGAGCCGTGGAGCTGACGCACCGGCCGACGACGGTGCCCCACGCGAGGGTGGGGCACGAGGCCGAGACAGGGCGACGGGGTCAGTCGGCTCTTCGGCCGCGGTTGCCGGGCCTGGAGGCGACCCACGCTCGGACCGTGTCGGCGTACCAGTAGGGCTTGCCGCTCTCGACGTGGTCGGGCGGGGGCAGCAGCCCGTGCTTGCGGTAGGACCGCACAGTGTCCGGCTGCACACGGATGTGCGCCGCGATCTCCTTGTAGGACCAGAGCCTTCGGTCGGTCATGACGTGCACCTCCCCGCGCGCACCACGGCGGCGGCCGTGGACGGCCGTCCGGGGGAGCCGGGCGCTGCGCTGGCGATCAACAAGCCTGTGCCCGGTCAACGACGCCCGGTGATACGGGGCAGGGCCTGTGGGCCGGGTGTGACGGAAGACCCGCGTACACGCGACATGTGTGACACGGAGGGGGCGTTTGTGACACACCCGGGGCAAAGACGCGCGCCGGAGTGTCGGCGGGGCGCCTTGACGCGGCACCCGGGCCCGGTCGGCAGCCGTCCGGAGAGGCGGGGCGGCAGGTGGGGCTGAAGACTACGGAACTGTGAGGACGCGGACGTAGACATACGGAAAGCGCTGTCATGATCTGGTCCGAATGTCCGGACAAAACATTGACAGGGCTTCGAGAGGGGGCTACAAAACCGGGGAGAGCCGAGCATCGAGGGGACACCGATGGCGTACGACCTGATCACCATGGGGCGGATCGGAGTGGATCTGTATCCGCTCCAGACCGGCGTCCCGCTGCCGCAGGTCACGTCCTTCGGCAAGTTCCTCGGCGGCTCGGCGAGCAACGTCGCGGTCGCCGCGGCCCGCCTGGGACGCCGGACGGCAGTGATCACCCGCACCGGCGACGACCCCTTCGGCACCTACCTCCACGAGGCCCTGACCGGCTTCGGCGTGGACGACCGCTGGGTCACCCCGGTCCCCGGCCTGCCCACCCCGGTCACCTTCTGCGAGATCTTCCCGCCGGATGACTTCCCGCTGTACTTCTACCGGCAGCCCAAGGCCCCGGACCTGGAGATCGACGCCCACGAGCTCGACCTCGACGCCATCCGGGACGCCCGGGTCTTCTGGGTCACGGGCACGGGCCTGAGCGAGGAACCCAGCCGGACGGCGACCCTCGCGGCCCTCGCCCACCGCGCCAAGGCCGGCACGACGGTGTTCGACCTCGACTGGCGCCCGATGTTCTGGACCCGTGACATCAGCGGCTCCCGCCGCGGGCCCGACGCGGCCCGCCCCTTCTACACGGAGGCCCTGCGCCACACGACCGTCGCGGTCGGCAACCTCGACGAGGTGGAGGTCGCCACGGGCGTGCGCGAACCCCACGCCGCCGCCCGCGCCCTCCTGGACGCCGGTGTCGAACTGGCCGTCGTCAAGCAGGGACCCAAGGGCGTCCTCGCGGTGAACAGCGCCGGCGAGAGCGCCGAGGTCCCGCCGCTGCCGGTGCACGTCCTCAACGGCCTCGGTGCCGGCGACGCCTTCGGCGGCTGTCTCGTCCACGGCCTGCTGGCCGGCTGGGACCTGGAGAAGACCCTGCGGCACGCCAACGCCGCCGGTGCCATCGTCGCCTCCCGCCTGGAGTGCTCCTCCGCGATGCCCACGCCGGACGAGATCGAGGCGGCCGTCACCGCGGGGGCCGTCCAGTGACCGTCGACATCTCCGAACTCGTCCGCCTGCGCAGCCGGCACCCGGAGGCGATCGCCGAGGCCGCGGCCCGTCGCCCCCGCCGGCCGCTGCTGAACTCGAGCGGCCGTCTGATGATCGTCGCCGCCGACCACCCGGCCCGCGGCGCCCTCGGCGTCGGCGGGCGCAGCATGGCCATGGCCAACCGCGCCGACCTCCTCGAACGCCTGTGCCTGGCTCTGTCCCGCCCGGGCGTGGACGGCGTCCTCGCCACCGCCGACATCCTCGACGACCTGCTCCTGCTCGGCGCCCTCGACGGCAAGGTCGTCCTGGGGTCGATGAACCGCGGCGGCCTCCAGGGCGCCAGCTTCGAACTCGACGATCGCTTCACCGGCCACCGCCCCGAGGACATCGAGCGCCTCGGCTTCGACGCGGGCAAGCTGCTCCTGCGCATCGACTACGACGACCCCGGTTCGCTGACCACCCTGGAGTCCACCGCCCGGGCCGTCGACGCCATGGCCGCCCGGAAACTCCCCGTCTTCGTCGAGCCGTTCATCAGCCGCCGCGACGAGCAGGGCCGGCTCCGCAACGACCTCTCCGCGGAGGCCGTGACCAAGTCGATCGCGATCGCCTCGGGGCTCGGCGGCAGTTCCGCCTACACCTGGCTCAAGGTGCCGGTCACCGACAACCCCGACGACATGGCCGAGGTCATGGCGACCTCCACGCTGCCCGCCGTGCTGCTCGGCGGCGAGGTGGGCGGCTCCGCCGAGGAGCAGGCCGGGGCGTACGAGAAGTGGCGCGGCGCGCTCCAACTGCCCACCGTGTGCGGGCTGGTCGTGGGGCGTTCGCTGCTGTACCCGGCGGACGGCGACGTGGCCGCCGCCGTGGACACCGCCGTCGGACTGCTGTGAGGGCCGTGGCATGACCAGTGAGCTGTACGTCCCCAAGGGCACCACCACCGACGTGAACCACGTCCTGGACATCGACCCCGAGCGGGCCGGCTGGACGCACAGCAGCCTGCGGATCGTGGAGCTGTCACCGGACGGCACCCACACCTTCACCACCGGGGACAGCGAGTGGATCGTGCTGCCCCTGAACGGCGCGTGCACCGTGCGCGTCGAAGACGATGAGTTCCACCTCTCGGGCAGGGAGAGCGTGTTCGCGTCGGTCACCGACTTCGCGTACGTGCCCCGTGACGCCCGGGTCCAGATCGCCTCCGGCGCGGGAGGCCGCTTTGCTTTGGCAGGAGCGAAGTGCGAGCGACAACTCCCCGCCCGCTACGGCCCCGCGCCGGAGGTCCCCGTCGAAGAGCGCGGCAGCGGCACCTGCACGCGCCGCGTCCGCAACTTCGCCTCGGCCGACGCCTTCGACTGCGACAAGCTCATCGCGGTCGAGGTGATCACGCCCGGCGGAAACTGGTCCTCGTACCCGCCGCACAAACACGACGAGCACCGGCCGGGCGAGGAGTCGGAGCTGGAGGAGATCTACTACTTCGAGATCGACGGCCCGAACGGGTTCGGCTATCAGCGCGTATTCCCCTCGCGTGAGGGCGGCTCCGACGTCCTCACGGAGGTCCGTTCCGGCGACGCCGTCCTCGTCCCCGACGGCTGGCACGGCCCGTCGATCGCCCAGCCCGGCCACGACATGTACTACCTGAACGTCATGGCGGGCCCGGGCGACACGAGGGAGTGGCGGATCTGCTTCCATCCGGCCCACGCAGCAGGCACAAAGGGGTACCGATGACCGTGCAGACGACCAGGCTGACGGTGGCCCAGGCCCTCGTCCGCTTCCTCGCCGCCCAGTACACCGAACGCGACGGCGTCCGGCGGCGGCTCATCGGCGCCACCTGGGGCATCTTCGGCCACGGCAACGTCGCCGGCATCGGCCAGGCGCTCGTGGAGCACGCCGAGGAGATGCCGTACCACCAGGGCCGCAACGAACAGGCCATGGTGCACGCGGCGGTCGGCTACGCCCGCCAGTCGGGCCGCCTGTCCACCCACGCGGTGACGACCTCCATCGGCCCGGGCGCCACCAACCTCGTCACCGGTGCCGCCCTCGCGACCATCAACCACCTTCCGGTGCTGCTCCTGCCCGGCGACACCTTCGCCACCCGCCCCGCCGACCCGGTCCTCCAGCAGCTCGAAGTGCCGTACGCGGGCGATGTGTCGGTCAACGACTGCCTGCGCCCGGTGTCGAAGTACTTCGACCGGATCACCCGCCCCGAAGCCCTGATCCCCTCGGCGCTCAGCGCGATGCGGGTGCTCACCGACCCCGTCGAGACCGGCGCCGTCACCCTCGCCCTGCCCCAGGACGTGCAGGCCGAGGCGTACGACTGGCCCGAGGAGTTCTTCGCCGAGCGCGTCTGGACCGTACGGCGTCCCGGCGCCGACCCGACCGAACACGCCGAGGCCGTGCGGACGATCCGGGCGGCGAAGCGGCCCCTGGTCATCGCGGGCGGCGGCGTCCACCACAGCCGTGCCGAGGGGGCCCTCGCCGAGTTCGCGGAAGCCACCGGCATCCCGGTCGCCTCCACCCAGGCGGGCAAGGGCTCCCTGCGCCACGACCACCCCCAGGACGTCGGCGGCGTCGGCCACACGGGAACGGCCACGGCCGACGAACTCGCCCGCACCGCCGACCTGGTGATCGGTGTCGGCACCCGCTACACCGACTTCACCACCGCCTCCGGCACCCTGTTCAGCAACCCGGACGTCCGGTTCCTCAACCTCAACATCGCCCCCTTCGACGGTCACAAGCTCGCCGGGCAGCCCCTGGTCGCGGACGCCCGCAGCGGCCTGCAGGAGCTCACCGAGGCCCTCCGGATGCACGCGCACCGGGTCGCCGGCACCTACGCCACCGAGTACACCGAGGACAAGGAGCGCTGGGAGCAGCGCGTCGACGCCTGCTACGAGGTGGCCGAACCGGACACCCGCCCGACTCAGCCCCAGGTCCTCGGCGCCCTGGACGAGATCGCCGACGAGTCGGACATCCTGATCAACGCCGCCGGATCCCTCCCCGGCGACCTGCACAAACTGTGGCGGACGCGGTCGCCCGACCAGTACCACCTGGAGTACGGCTACTCCTGCATGGGCTACGAGATCCCGGCCGCCATCGGCGTGAAGATGGCCGCTCCCGACCGGCCGGTGTGGGCGCTGGTCGGTGACGGCACCTATCTGATGATGCCGACGGAGCTCGTGACGGCCGTGCAGGAAGGCATCGCGATCAAGGTCCTGATCATCCAGAACCACGGCTACGCGTCCATCGGCGGCCTGTCGGATTCGGTGGGCGGCGAGCGGTTCGGCACCGCCTACCGCTACCCGGCCGAGGACGGCTCGTACACGGGGCCGCCGCTGCCCGTGGACCTCGCCGCCAACGCGGCCAGCCTCGGCATGCGCGTCCTGCGCGCGAAGACCGTCCGGGACCTGCGGGAGGCCCTCGCCGAGGCCCGGGCGGCCGACACTCCCACATGTGTCTACGTCGAGACCCAAACGGCAGACACAGTGTCGGGCGCGCCTCCCGCGCAGGCCTGGTGGGATGTACCCGTGGCCGAGACCGCGACGCGCCCGTCGGCGGTCAAGGCACGTGAGCTGTACGAACGGCACGTCTCCACCCGACGCCGCCATCTGTGAAGGAGTTCCCGGCCATGACGAAGATCGTCAACCACTGGATCGGCGGCAAGACCGTCGAAGGCGCCTCGGGCACGCACGGGCCGGTGACCAACCCGGCGACCGGCGAGGTGACGACGCAGGTCGCGTTCGCCTCGGTCGACGAGGTGGACGCGGCGGTGGCCGCCGCCAAGGAGGCCTACCTGACCTGGGGCCAGTCCTCGCTGGCCCAGCGCACCTCGATCCTGTTCACGTTCCGCGCGCTGCTGGACGCCAACCGGGACGCGATCGCCGAGCTGATCACCGCCGAGCACGGCAAGGTGCACAGCGACGCCCTCGGCGAGGTGGCCCGCGGCCTGGAGATCGTCGACCTGGCCTGCGGCATCAGCGTGCAGCTGAAGGGCGAGCTGTCGACGCAGGTGGCGAGCCGCGTGGACGTCTCGTCCATCCGCCAGCCGCTCGGCGTCGTCGCGGGCATCACGCCGTTCAACTTCCCGGCGATGGTGCCCATGTGGATGTTCCCCATCGCCATCGCCTGCGGCAACACCTTCGTGCTGAAGCCGTCCGAGAAGGACCCGTCGGCCTCGCTGAAGATCGCCGAGCTGCTGTCGGAGGCGGGCCTGCCGGACGGCGTCTTCAACGTCGTCCACGGCGACAAGGTGGCCGTCGACCGCCTCCTGGAGCACCCGGACGTCAAGGCCGTCTCCTTCGTCGGCTCGACCCCGATCGCCCGCTACATCCACACCACCGCCTCCGCCAACGGCAAGCGCGTCCAGGCCCTCGGCGGCGCCAAGAACCACATGCTGGTCCTCCCCGACGCCGACCTCGACGCGGCCGCCGACGCCGCCGTGTCGGCCGCCTACGGCTCCGCCGGCGAGCGCTGCATGGCCATCTCCGCGGTCGTCGCGGTCGGCGCGATCGGCGACGAGCTGGTGGAGAAGATCCGCGAGCGCGCCGAGAAGATCAAGATCGGCCCCGGTGACGACCCGGCGTCCGAGATGGGCCCGCTCATCACCAAGGTCCACCGCGACAAGGTGGCCTCCTACGTTGAGGGCGCGGCGGGCGAGGGCTGCGAGGTCGTCCTGGACGGCACCGGCCTCACCGTCGACGGCTTCGAGGACGGCCACTGGATCGGCATCTCGCTGCTCGACAAGGTGCCCACCTCCGCCAAGGCCTACCAGGACGAGATCTTCGGCCCGGTCCTGTGCGTGCTGCGCACGGAGACCTACGAGGAGGCCCTGGACCTCGTCAACGGCTCGCCGTTCGGCAACGGCACCGCGATCTTCACCCGGGACGGCGGCGCGGCCCGCCGCTTCCAGCTGGAGGTCGAGGCCGGCATGGTCGGCGTGAACGTCCCGATCCCGGTCCCCGTCGGCTACCACTCCTTCGGCGGCTGGAAGGACTCGCTCTTCGGCGACCACCACATCTACGGCAACGACGGCACGCACTTCTACACCCGCGGCAAGGTCGTCACCACCCGCTGGCCGGACCCGGCCGACGCCCCGGCGGGCGTGGACCTGGGCTTCCCGCGCAACCACTGAGGCATCCACCGCATCTCGATCCCGGCGGACGAGCAGGCTTCTCAGGGGCGCGGGGAACTGCGCGAATAGCCACAACGCACCCGTACCCGGCAACGCGGAGGCCGCACCGAGCTCGGAGCCGTACACCACCCGCAGTACGCCGCAACCCCGTGTACACCCCTGGAACGGCCCTTACCTCGGCCTCCGGTCGACAACTGTTCGACAGGTTCACCCCGTACCGTTGATGCATGGATCTTCGACTGCCCGGGCTGAACGGGCTGCTTCGGAGGCCCCGGAGGCTCCTCGCCGCCGGGGCCGCCGTCGTCGTCCTCGCGGGCGCGGGCACGTGGACCGCCGTCGCGAACGACGAAGTGCCCCCGGTCCACCGTGAAGACCGGACCCTGCCCACCGGCGACGGCGTCCGCATCGACACCTCGTACTTCACCTCCGGCGGAGCCGGCCGCCGCCCCGCCGTCCTGCTCGGGCACGGCTTCGGCGGCAGCAAGAACGACGTACGGCAGCAGGCCGAGGACCTCGCCCGGGACGGCTACGCGGTCCTGACCTGGTCGGCCCGCGGCTTCGGCACGTCGAACGGCAAGATCGGGCTGAACGACCCCGAGGGCGAGGTCGCCGACGTCTCGAAGCTCATCGACTGGCTGGCCGTGCAGCCCCAGGTCGAGCTCGACAAGAAGGGCGACCCCCGCGTCGGCATGGCCGGCGCCTCCTACGGCGGCGCGATCGCGCTGCTCACGGCCGGCCACGACGACCGCGTCGACGCCATCGCCCCGGCGATCACCTACTGGAACCTCGCCGACGCCCTCTTCCCGAACGGCGTGTTCAAGAAGCTCTGGGCCGGCATCTTCGTCAACTCCGGCGGCGGCTGCGAGAAGTTCGAGCCCGCGCTGTGCCGGATGTACGAGCGGGTCGCCGAGTCGGGCACGCCGGACGCCGAGGCGCGCAAGCTGCTCGAGGCGCGCTCGCCGTCCGCCGTGGGGAAGGACATCGACGTGCCGACCCTGCTGATGCAGGGCCAGTCGGACTCCCTCTTCCCGCTCGGCCAGGCCGACCAGGCCGCGAAGGCCATCCGCGCCAACGGCGCCCCCGTCGACGTCGACTGGATCGCGGGCGGCCACGACGGGGGCGACATGGAGACCGGCCGCGTCCAGGACCGGGTCACGACCTGGTTCGACCGCTACCTGAAGCAGGACAAGGCCGCCGACACCGGCCCCGCCTTCCGCGTCACCCGCACCCTCGGCCTGGGCTCCGGCGACGGCGAACCCCGCCTGACCGGCGTGACCTCGGACCGCTACCCCGGCCTGGAGGCCAAGCATCGCTCCATCGCCCTGGCCGGCCGCGAGCAGAGCTTCGACAATCCGCCGGGCGCCAGCCCGCCCGGCGTCTCCGCCCTGCCCGGCCTCGGCGGCGCCGGCGGCCTCAGCCAGCTCTCCACCCTCGGCATCGGCATCTCGCTCGACTTCCCCGGCCAGTTCGCCGCGTTCGAGTCGGCGCCCTTCAGCGAAGACGTCCAGATCACCGGCTCGCCCACCGCCACCGTCCACGTGAAGTCCACCAGCGACGACGCCGTGCTCTTCGCCAAGGTCTACGACGTCGGCCCGGGCGGCGGCTCCCAGCCGGTCCTGCCCTCCCAGCTCGTCACGCCCCTCAGGGTCGAGGGCGCCAAGGCCGGCAAGGACGTCACGATCACCCTCCCGGCGATCGACCACGAGATCGACGACGGCCACCGGCTGCGCCTGGTCCTCGCCTCGACGGACCTCGGCTACGCCTCCCCGGCCTCCCCGGCGACGTACACCGTCTCCCTCAAGGGTGACCTGAAGGTCCCGTCGGCGCTGGGGCAGCGCGACATGCAGGGCGGGCTGCCCGCCTGGGTGTGGTGGATGCCGATCGCCGGCACCGTGATCGCCCTGGCCCTGATCATCACGGGACGCCGCCGCACCGCCGCCCCCGCCCCGCCCGCCCCGGAGCTCGCCGAAGTCCCGCTCCAGATCACGGACCTGACCAAGCGCTACGCCAAGTCCTCCGACCGGTACGCCGTCAAGGACCTGTCCTTCCGCGTGGAGAAGGGCCAGGTGCTGGGCCTCCTCGGCCCCAACGGAGCGGGCAAGACGACCACCCTGCGCATGCTGATGGGCCTGATCAAGCCCGACGGCGGCGAGATCCGCGTCTTCGGCCACGCCATCAGCCCCGGCGCCCCGGTCCTCTCCCGGGTCGGCGCCTTCGTCGAGGGCGCGGGCTTCCTGCCCCACCTGTCCGGCCGCGAGAACCTGGACCTGTACTGGCGCGCCACCGGCCGTCCGCCCGAGGACGCGCACCTGGAGGAGGCCCTGGAGATCGCGGGCCTGGGCGACGCGCTCGCCCGCGCGGTGCGCACCTACTCCCAGGGCATGCGCCAGCGCCTCGCCATCGCCCAGGCCATGCTCGGCCTGCCGGACCTGCTCATCCTCGACGAACCGACCAACGGCCTGGACCCGCCCCAGATCCGCGAGATGCGCGAGGTGATGATCCGCTACGCCGCCGCGGGACGCACGGTCATCGTCTCCAGCCACCTCCTCTCGGAGGTCGAGCAGACCTGCACCCACCTGGTCGTGATGGACCACGGACAGCTCGTCCAGGCGGGCCCGGTGGAGGACATCGTCGGCTCGGGCGACACCCTCCTCGTCGGCACGGCCACACCCGTGGACGAGCCCGTCATGGAGAAGGTCACCGCCCTGCCGGGCGTCGCCTCGGCCGTGCGCACCGACGAGGGCCTCCTCGTCCAGCTCGACGCCGACGGCACCCCGCAGCGCCTGGTCGCCGACCTCGTACGGCTCGACGTGGCGGTGCGGTCGGTCGGCCCCCACCGCCGCCTGGAGGACGCCTTCCTCACCCTGATCGGAGCCGAAGCATGAGCAAGCTCGCCGAGCCGCCCGTCGAGGTCGCCGACGGCTACCGCGCGGGCCGCACCCTGCCGTTCCGCGTCGAGCTGGTCCGGCAGCTGAAGCGGCGCCGCACGATGGTCATGGGCGGCGTCCTGTTCGCCCTGCCGCTCGTCCTGCTCATCGCCTTCCAGGTCGGCGGCGACCCGGGCGGCAACAACAACCGCGTGAACCTCATGGACACGGCGACCGCGTCCGGAGCCAACTTCGCCGCCGTCAACCTCTTCTCCGCCGCCGGCTTCCTGCTCGTCATCCCCGTCGCCCTGTTCTGCGGCGACACCGTCGCCTCGGAGGCCAGCTGGTCCTCCCTGCGCTATCTGCTCGCGGCCCCCGTGCCCCGGGCCCGGCTGCTGTGGTCCAAGCTCGCCGTCGGACTCAGCCTGAGCCTGGCCGCGATGGTCCTGCTGCCGATCGTCGCCCTCGTCGTCGGCACGGCCGCCTACGGCTGGGGTCCGCTCGAACTGCCCACCGGCGGCACCCTGCCCACCGGCACCGCCGCCCAGCGCCTGCTGATCGTCGTCGCCTACATCATGGTGTCCCAACTGGTCACCGCGGCCCTCGCGTTCTGGCTGTCGACCCGCACGGACGCACCGCTCGGCGCGGTCGGCGGTGCGGTGTTCCTCACCATCATCGGCAGCGTCCTCGACGAGGTGACGGCCCTCGGCGACTGGCGCCACTTCCTGCCCGCGCACTGGCAGTACGCCTGGCTCGACGCCGTCCGGCCGCAGCTGGAGTGGTCGGACATGATCCAGGGCACGTCGATTTCCGTAACGTACGCGCTCGTGCTGTTCGCCCTGGCCTTCCGCGGTTTCGCCCGCAAGGACGTCGTCTCCTAGGTCAACGGAGGATCACCCACCGGTCTCGAAAGGCGGTCCCCGTGGCCGCTTCGAGACGCTTCCGCAACGCCCCGTACCGCACGTTCGGGCCCCCTGCGCCGTCACAGTCACAAGTAGCCGACGCCAACGGATGCAGGGGGTACGGACGATGGAACGGTTCCGGACACGAACAGCGCTGCTCGCCCTCACGGCCGTGAGCGGCCTGCTGCTCACCGCGTGCAGCGGGGGCGCCGACTCCGGCGAGGGCAGCAAGGCCGCCGACCGTCACGACTACAGCGCGGGCCAGCCCGCACCCGCCCAGAGCCGGGGCGCCGAGGAGCGGGACGACCGCCGGGAAGACCCCGACCATCTCTCCACCTTCGCCCTCGACGTCGACACCGCCTCCTACGACTACGCCCGCCGCGCCCTCGCCGACGGCCGGCTGCCCGACCCGTCGACCGTCCGCCCCGAGGAGTTCGTCAACAGCTTCCGCCAGGACTACGACCGCCCCGACGGCGACGGCTTCTCGGTCACCGTCGACGGCGCCCGCACCGACGACGAGGACTGGTCCCTGGTCCGCGTCGGCCTCGCCACCCGCACCGCGGAGCGCACCGGCGAACGCCCGCCCGCCGCCCTCACCTTCGTCATCGACGTCTCGGGCTCCATGGCCGAACCGGGCCGCCTGGACCTCGCCCAGGAGTCCCTCTCCGTGATGACGGACCGGCTGCGCGACAACGACTCGGTCGCGCTCGTCACCTTCAGCGACGAGGCCGAGACCGTCCTGCCCATGACCCGCCTCGACGGCAACCGCGACGAGATCCAGGACGCCATCTCCGACCTGGACACCCAGGACTCCACGAACCTGGGCGCCGGCGTCGAGACCGGCTACGAGACCGCCGTCGAGGGCCTGCGCAAGGGCGCCACCAACCGCGTCGTCCTCGTCTCCGACGCACTCGCCAACACCGGGGACACCGACGCGGACACCATCCTGGAGCGCATCGCCGGCGAACGCCGCGAGCACGGCATCACCCTCTTCGGCGTCGGCGTCGGCAGCGACTACGGAGACGCCCTCATGGAAGACCTCGCCGACAAGGGCGACGGCCACACCGTCTACGTGTCCGACTCCGACGAGGCCCGCAAGGTCTTCTCCGAGCAGCTCCCGCGCAACATCGACCTGACCGCCCGCGACGCCAAGGCCCAGGTCGCCTTCGACCCCGAGACGGTCGAGGAGTTCCGCCTCGTCGGCTACGACAACCGCCGCGTCGCCGACGAGGACTTCCGCGACGACCGCGTCGACGGCGGTGAGGTCGGCCCCGGCCACACCGTCACCGCCCTGTACGCCGTGCGCACCAAGCCCGGCGCCGAGGGCCACCTCGCCACGGCCACCGTCCGCTGGCTCGACCCCGGCACCCGCGCCCCTCACGAGGAGACCGGCGACCTGGAGGCCGACGCCCTCGACGACTCCGTCTGGAGCGCGAACCGCGGCCTGCGGACCACCGCCACGGCCGCCTACTTCGCCGACGCCCTCGGCACCTCCGGACCCTCCCTGCCGGGAGCCCTCAGTCTCGACGAACTCTTCGAGAGAGCAGGCGACTTGGCGGACCGCGCGAAGGACGGCGAGACGCGCCGCCTCGCGGAGGCGATCGACATGGCGAGGCGACTGAAGCGAACCGACTGAGGTGACCGTGCAGCGGGCCCGGCCGGGGGGTGATGCAGTGAGGCCACCTCGGCAACGTGGCGGTTGCGGTGCGTGTTGGTGACTGGGCGTCAAGTTCAGGTGAAACCCTGGTAGGAACAGGCCTGCAAGTCCCCGGTCACGTATGAATTCATATTCTTGGGAGATTTTCAGAAGCCAGGGGAATGCGTGGCCCGGTATCGAGCACGTCAGAGGGAATTCGCCATGGTGCGCCACCCCTTCCGTGGAATCGAGCAATCCATCATCATGAACGGGCCGGGCCTGACCAGCCGTGGTGGCAAGGGGGAAAGCCGTTTTCGATGGATCCGGAGGAACCTCATGCGAACCATCAGGAGGCAGGCCACGGAGTGGCTCGCCGCCGCCGCGACTGATCCTGGCGACTGCAAACGGCAGTGGCATGGAGAAAGCGGCGTCGCGGTGCTGGCCTGTGGACGGTTCTGGGATGTGCTGAGTGTGCCGGTGGATGTGGGCGCACTGGCCCTGGATGCCCTCTTACGCATGCCGCAGGCACCCGGTCCCGTACTGGCGGATGCAGTCGCTCGCAGAGTTGGCTTCTTCCTGCCACCGGATCCCGCAGGCCGCTGGGTCGGCACGGATGTCCGGTACCTGGGCCATGGCGCTTGGGTCACGACACCAGCGCCGCACCGGAACTCAGGGCGTCTTCGCTGGTTGGTTCCGCCCGACGGTGTGGGAACGCTGTTTGTTCCCACTGCCATGGAAGCGGCTCTCCAGCAGGCCCTGGGCACCCTCGCGGCCAAGGCCGGCACGGGGCGGCCGTGTCGCGTGTGCGGAGTGCGGACCGCTGGAACCCGCCCTCCAAGTGGCGGCCGGTCCAGATGACGACCACGGCTCTGGTCGCCGCCACCGACGCCGCTCAGTGGGCGCGACGGGGCCCGGGTGCGGCACGCCTTCGGCGTGCGGGCACCAAGGGCCGCTCTGGAAGGTGCGCCCTGCGGCGCTGGGCGGCCCCGCCTTCGCGGAGGAGGCCTCATGAGACGACAGTGCACTTCACGTTTCCGTCAATGCCCGTGTGCAGCCGGGAGGGATGGCTATTCCCCGCCATAGCCCGCATCGGTGGAGGCCGCGTCACTCGTTCGTGGGCATGGGTTTATCGGACCTGGAAGTCTCGCGTGCCAGATGTGTGCGGGCTGAGGGCGAGTAGGTGTGCGCGGATGGTGCGTGAACTCTCCGCCCTTGTCGCTGGATATCGGAGGGTGCTGTGCCGAGTGGTGCCGTGAAGTGGTTCGATCCTGACCGGGGAGTGGGCCTCATCTCACGGGACGACGGAGCACCGGATGTTGTCGCCTGCCGTTCCGCGGTCCACGGTCGTGTGGACCGCACGCCACTCGCGGGCGAGCGGGTGCTCTTCGACATCACCGAGGACTCCGCCGGCATCCGGGCCGACAATATCCGCCGGGTTGCGCCAGGGGTGCGCTGTTCGCCGGTCGAGGACCTGGCAGACCCCACGACTCCGGAGCCGCCTGCCCCGGCAGTTCGCTGAAGAGAAGTGCGCGTAACGCTCTACAGCAAACGCGACCGAGGCTCCGGCCGTGGTCCTCCTCGCGCCGGGCTTCGGGCGCCGAATTTGCCCGCGAGGGCACCGCAGCCGCGAAGGGACTCATCACGACAGGAGGTGACGACGGCGTACGCGAAGGAGATCGCGGCCCTGTAAGGCGACCGACGCCCCGCACAGACAAGCGAGAAGAAAGAAGACCGGTTCACCCGCGGGGCGGAGCCGGGAGGGATCCGGGCGTGGCGGGTTGCGGGGCTCATGGACCCGTGGTCGCATCACCCCGAAAGGCGCATAACGGATCCCCGGGCGCCTTCGTCGAGGGCAGGTCCCTGTGGTGGCCTGTCCCAGTGAAACGTGGAAGGACCCATGCCTCACCTCATGTTCCGTTCGGCGGCCACCGCGCTCCTTGTCTCCGCACCGCTGTGGACCGCCGCGCCCGCTCAGGCCGCCGTGCAGCAGGACTTCCCCTGTGATGTCGGGCTTCAGAAGATCAGCAACGATGCGACCAGCACGATCGACGTCAGCGCCACGTGCGCCGAGGCGCGGACCGTCGAGGTGAGGATCTCCGCCGGCGACACCCAGTTCGCGAACGTCACACTTGACGTCAAGGCTGGTGTGCGGCGCGCCGTCAGTGTCACCGTGCCGAAGGTCGAGCAGGCCTGCGCCACCCTGCAGACCGGGGGGAAGAGCATCACGATCTGCAGCGGCTGACGGTACACCCTCGCCGGCATCCCCCGGCGGCGTCCACCTGAGAGACGCGGCTGCCGCCCGTTCCGCACTCCGCGAGGACCGGACGGCGGCAGCCATTCACTGCCCCCGGGAGGGCCACCACCCACAGGTGCCGCAGCGGGCGGTGATCGTCGTCCAGACGCTGTGATTGCCTGGCCCCAGGGCGCCTGAGCCGCCCGGCCGCTCCCTGCCCGATACGGTCGCTCACCGGTTCACGTCCAGGCGACTGCCTCGCTCTCCGCGAACTTGAGACGCTGCGGGCGGGTGAAGGCGCCCTCCCGCCACCGCGTTCAAGCGGCAGGCCGGCGGCCATCGGCGAGAGCTTCGCGATGGAACTGCGGGCGGGCACCGCAGGGGCGAGCACCCGGCCACCATGGCCGCGTCCCTGGCTCCGCGCTGGATCAGCTACCGCACTCCTCCCAGTCGAAGATCCTGGTTCGGGTCGACGGCGCGGGCTCTCCGACCCATGTCCTGAAGTGGGACGGCGGCCTCCAAGCGGGACGCGGGGCCGTGGAGTCGACGGGGCGGAACGCCCGCGATGGCCGGCCGGAGGGCATGCGGCTGATCGTCCGCCACGCGCACCCGCCCCGGCGGCACATGAAAAGCTGCCTGCCTTCGAGCAGAAGACGGGTCTGGCGCTACTCGATCACGGCGACGAGTATCCGGCACGGGGGGGCCATCATCGGGCTCCCCCCACCCAGATCCAGGTCCTCGACGCCCCGCACCGCGACCCCGCCGAGGTCGAAGATCGCGTCGGCGCCAACAACGCCGTGGGGCCGGCGAACCTGCCCGCACCGGTGTGGCGGATCAGCACAGGCTGGATGCTCACCGCAAACCCCGCCGGCGGTCTCGACACTTGGCTGTGGCTCCTCACCCTGCACGACCAGGAAGGCCTCGAAGAGGCCGAGCCGGCGATACGCCCGCTCCTCCACCTTCCGGCCCGTCCGACCCGTCACGCCCGCCGTCGCATCCCGCGTACAAAGCGGACCTGGCCTTGGGCGGCGGCGTTCACGCCCAGCTGGAACAGGCACACGCAACGTCCGGACGCCACCTGGCGACGGGCTCACGCTCCAACGAGGACCACAGAGGGGGACCGCAACCCCGGACCCACGGAACCCGGCGCACCCTGCTGCGTCACGCGCGGCCCGTCCTCGAACAGCAGAGGGAAATACGGGAGGACCACCGAACCGTCCAGCGCTGAACACCGCTGATGAATGGAGAATCAGGCGCCTATTCGACTCGGTTTACGAGCAGGGCAGCATCGCTCCAATGGCTGACCAATGTACCGTGACCTGCGCCTTATGTAATTCATATCACCCGCGATGCGGGGCCATCCGGATGAAGTTGATGGGCCAGAGCCCTCTCAAGTGGTGTGCGGTTCGGAGTTGGGGCAATATCTGTTGCGTTCTTCCAACGGAGAAGGACCGAAACGGAGAGATTCAATGCGTAAGAGCATGAAGTTGGGCGCCGCCTCGGCCCTCGCTGCGGTGGCCATCGTCGCCGGTTCCGCCTCGGCTGCCAGCGCGGGTACTGGCCACCCGGTGGACGACCCGTACGTCTGCGGCAACACCGAGGCGGAGGCGGGCGACGACGTCACCGGCGACGGCTCGGTTCCGAACTGCCAGTTCGGTCAGATCAACATCTTCAACACGAACACGAACACCAACGAGAACGAGGCCGAGGCCGAGGCCGAGGCCGAGGCCGAGTCCGACGCCGAGGCTGGTCTCGAGCTCTCGGTGACCCTCGGCGATATTCTCGGTGTGTGAGTGACACCTGCGCAACCAAGGGAGCTCCCCAACCCCGGATGGTGACCGTTCACGTCCCGTCCGCCGGTCATGGGCAGCCATTCTCGATTCCTGAGGAATCGTGTCCCGAGGATTCGTGACCAAAACCGAAGGCGTCTCTCCCTGGCCGACGGATCAGGCAGCAGCCTGGTCCGTCGCGGGAGGGGCGCCTTCGGTTCACGGGGGTCAAACGCCGAATCGCCGCGTCTCTGGCGATTGGGTCAGGAGCGCGCATCGGAGGGGAAATGCGTGACACGGTCATCCTGCCGCGTTGTCCGGAAACGGGCAAGGCCTCGTTCCGCACTGAAGGCGGGGCTCGCGCATGGCTGGTCAGACAGCCGCCGCTGGAGCGGATTCCGGACCGGATCTATCGGTGCCCTTGCTGCCGGTACTGGCATTTCAGTGGATCGCATCATCTGACAAGCGAGAAAATCAGGTGGCGGCGAAACTATGGTCGGCGTGAAGCCGCTTCCCGGCGCAGTCGTGGGAGACGGGGGAAGACCTGACAAGCGAGAGCCGGCGGAGCCGTGACGCGGCTTTCGACGGTACGGCTGCCGCAGCAGGCACGTTCCTTGATCCCGGTGTGCGACATGCATGGGTTTCCACAGCACCTACCGTCCGGACACGGCCGACCACCGTCGGCACAGCGGCCGATTGACGGTGGATGGCCGGCCCTGATCCCGCACCTCGGGCTCCACGACCGACTTCACCAGTTCTTCGAGCAGGAAGACGACGACATTGCGACAGAACCTGAGCAGGGCATTGTTTGTGGCCGCCGCCGCGACAAGCATCCTGCCCCTGTACGGCGCCCCTGCGTTCGCGGACTCCCCGTCCGGCGTTCCCGCGAATGCCTGCGGTAGTTCCAGTGACACGCGTGCCTCAGTGGCCCCGTCCTTCGAGAAACACTGCGACGCCGGCCCGAACCCGCATGCTGCCGCCCGCGACTTCGACCCCAGCGGAAACCTCATGCGCCACGGCGGAAATCGCGTCGGTGATGACGCCGGCTACGGCGACGAGGCCGGCTATGGCGACGAGGCCGGCTATGGCGACGAGGCCGGCTATGGCGACGAGGCCGGCTATGGCGACGAGGCCGGCTATGGCGACGAGGCCGGTTACGGGGACGGCGAGTCCGGCTACGGGGACGGCGAGTCCGGCTACGGGGACGGCGAGTCCGGCTACGGGGACGGCGAGTCCGGCTACGGGGACGGCGAGTCCGGCTACGGCGACACTCCGACGACGCAGCCGCCGACGACGCAGCCGCCGACCACCCAGCCGCCGACCACCCAGCCACCGAACACCCACCCGCCGGTGAAGACCCAGCCGCCGACGTCAACGCCCGAGACCCCACCGGCAAGCCCTCCGACGTCATCCACGCCCGACGAAGAGCCCCCGGCTGAGCCGCCCTCCCTCGCTGAAACCGGTAGTGGGGAGCAGACAGTGATGGCCACGGGGCTCGCCGCGATCCTCACGGCGAGCGGCGTCGTCCTGTTCCGAAGAGGCCGCGCGGCCTCCCGTCGGTAGTGGCCCCACTTCCTCCGTGTGCCGGACGCACAGCGTCCGGCACACGAGTGTGTGGCTACGCCCCCCCTCACCCATGAGAGTGGTCGGACTGGTCGGGCTGGACGCAGTCCGAGAACCCAGTGAGCACAGCGGCCATACATATGACTGATCAGTGGAGTGGACACGACTTAACCGGGCGGCGCGCTGCTGCTGCCGATGAGCGGACGAAGGAGCAGCCATGGCCGCGAAGCAACGGCTCCACAGCAGACGGCTCGTGCACCTCGTGGCCGGTATCGCCGTTTCGGCCGCCCTGCTGCCGGGTCCGGGGCACGCGGTGGGTACCGGGGCGGAGGGGGCCGCCAAGAGGCCGGTGCCGACAGCGGCTACCGGCGGCGAATCGTCTCCTTCACTTGTACCGCCTGCCCTTCCCGCCGAACCTGCCCCGCTACCCGCCACCGGCGCCTACCTCGACTACGGCCCCCGAGGCGTGGCCCGGATGGCCTTGCTCAGTCGGTGGCTGGGCGGTGCCGACCTGCGTGTGGGGCACACCTACCTGCCCGGCGACCTCTGGACCAACATCGAAGGTGCCCCCCGCTTCCTCGATGCCTGGGCGGACTGGCGCCGGGAGAGGGACGACCGGATTCTCGTGCTCAACGTGCCCATGCTGGAGCGCAACGAGGAGGGCGTCTCCGATGACGAGGTGCGGGCGCTGCTGCGCCGGGGCGCGGCCGGGGAATTCGACGCGCACTACCGCCGCCTGGCGGAGCGGCTGATCGGGTTGAAGGTGCCGGACACCGTCCTCGTGCTCGGCTGGGAGATGAACGGCACGACGTACACGCATCGGTGCGGACCGGACCCGGAGGCGTGGAAGGCGTACTGGAACAGGATCGTCGGCGCGATGCGCTCGGTGCCGGGCCAGAGGTTCCGGTTCGACTTCACGCCCAGCCGTGGGCGCGACGCGGTTCCCTGGACGGAGTGCTACCCGGGGGACGACACGGTCGACATCATCGGTATGGACGCCTACGACCAGCCGCGGGGGACGTCGTTCGACGGGCAGGTGGCGGAGCCGTACGGGCTGCGGGCGCACGTGGACTTCGCGAAGGCGCACGGCAAGCCCCTTTCGTATCCGGAGTGGGGCCTGTTCCGCAACGGCGACAACCCGGAGTACATGCGGCGCATGCTCGCCTGGATCGACGAGCACAAGCCGCTGTACAACACTCTCACCGACTACTGCCCGCACGGTGTGTGGCAGTGCCGTCAGAACTCGAAGGCGGCCGCGGTGTACCGGTCCGCGCTCTACGGGCGGACCGAGCCCGCGCCGACTCCCGCACCGGCACCGACGCCTGTGCCCGAGACCACCCCGGCGCCACTGCCTTCCCAGGACTGCTCGCCGGTGGACCTGGGAGACTGGGCCGAGCACTGGCTCGGTTGGCGGGTCTGTATCCGCCGCGACTGGTGGTCGTCGACGTGGTGGTCCCCCTGGGGCCGATGATGCATCGGCCTCACGGTGGTAGCGGCCGATCAGATGCTGCCGCTACCGCTTCCCACCGGCCGCGCACCAGCGCCCTGCCCCGGCTGCGCGTGCCGACATCGCAGGCGACCGCCGACAGCAGCGGGGCGGTGCGCCGTCGGGCCAGCAGCAGCCTCTGGTTGACCACGGCGTCCGGGCGCCAGCGGGACTTGTACGGCTCGGCCCCGCGCAGCAGGCTGAGCACCTGGCGCTCGCCGCCGGCCACCTGGTCGGCGCAGGCGCGCAGCAGCATGGTGGCGACGTCCGCCTTCCGCTCCCGCAGCCACGGATGGGCGCCACACAGATAGGCGCCCGCCAGCCTTCGCGACAGCAGGGTCACGTCGACGGCGAGCACCTCGCCGCCGACCCGGAACTCGCTCACGAGGGCGTCCCCGGACCGGACCATCGGGCCGAGCGAGCGGGCCAGGTGCTCATGGAAGCGGGGGCGGAGGTGCTCGGCGGTCACCTTGCGGTCCTGCCACTGGAGGCGGTGCAGTTCCAGCATGGTACGCACGGCAGAGTCCACCTCGTCGTACCGGACGAGGCGGTGCTCGACTCCGAGCTTGTCGAGCTTGCGGATCTTGGTGCGGACCCGCTGCGCCCGCCCGGTCGGCAGCCGGCTGAGCAACTCGTCCATCGGGCGGGCCGGCAGCTCCAGGCACACCGAGTCGGTCAACCGCCGCCGGGGGCCGCGCCAGCGCTCGTACACCCGCTCCGCGGCGCCGCCCGGTCGGACCTCACGCAAGTCGATCAGTGCGGTGCGGGCAGCGGCCGAGAGGGCCTCGGCGAGTGCGGTTGCCGCTCGGTCCGCGTGTTCGTCGTCGAGCAGTACGTCCCCGTAGTCGGAGATCGCCCCGCCGAGCGGAACGAGCCGGGGCAGCGGGTGCCCGGTCCACATCAGCGGCGCAGCCGCGCGGAGCTCGCCGCCTGCGGCGTCGTGCACCAGTACCAGCCGCAGCCGGCCCGGCCTCCCGTACGACGTCCACCACGAGTGGAGCCAGGCGTGACTCTGGAACGGCGTTGCCGCCTCGCAGTTGCGGTACAGATGCTCCCAGGCGGGTCCCAGGGCGGCGAACGCCCGCTCGTCAGTGCACAGTTCGGCCCTCAGGGAGCCGATGCCGGTCGGCAGGGCCGCAGCCTCCGCCCGTAGTGCGCCGCTCACGGCTGCCCTTGGGCGTCGGCGGCGGTGGCCGGGCCGGGCACGGCGACGGTGCGGGCAGCGTCGGCGGCGGTGGGCCGGGGGCGGACCAGCAACGCGAGGCCCCCCAGCAGGACGCCCGCACCGGCGCCCACCAGGCCCGTCAGCGCCGGGGGTGCCGAGGACGGCTCCGTGGGCTTGACGGCCCTGGAGAGCTGCAGGAGTTCGACGTGCGTGGCGCCCTTGGTGTCCTTGGCGTACTCGATCAGCGAGCGGGAGACGGCGTTGGCCATGTCGGTGGCGAGACCGGCGCGCGCCGATGTGGCCGTCAGGGAGACCATCGGGGCGTCCGGCGAGGTCGCCGACCGTACGCTGTCGCGCAGCGTCTTCACCGGTACGCCCGCCCACACCTGGGCGTCCCCGAGGACTGCCAGCTGCGTGGCGACCCGGCCGTACGCCTGGGCGAAGCCGAGTGCGGACTGCGGGTCCGACTCGGCGCTCGGTACGACGACGACGTAGGAGGTGGCCGAGTAGGCGGGCGGTGTGAGGACGCCGTAGGCGCCCCCGGCGAGGCCTCCGGTGACGGTGCCTACCGCGATCAGGGACCACGGCGGCAGTGCTTTCAGCCGCCTCAGCAGCGGACGCTTCCGGGGTGTGGGTGCCGGGGGAGCCGGACATTCGGTCGTGGAGGTCATCGAGGTCATCGGTCGGTCACTCCCAGGGGTGGGGACGGGGGCGAGCAGGAGACTGCGGCGGCGTACACGTTCATGAGCTGTGCGGCGCTGCGCGTGATGCAGTAATGGCGGGCGGCGGCGGACACCGGACGGGTCGGTGGGTGCGACCGCTCGGCCCCGATCAGGGCGCGGGTCTCGGTCAGGGCGCGGGCGAACGCGTCCGGGCCACCCGTCACCCGGCGGGTGACGGTGGTGAAGTCGGGCGGCAGGTCGTCGATCGCCGGGCAGGAGGCGTACAGCACCGGCAGCCCCGCCGCCAGGCCCTCCACGACGGCGAGCCCGAAGGCCTCCTCCGGGCTCGGTGAGGCCAGCACGTCCATCGCCGAGGTCAGCGACGGCAGATCGAGGCTTCGGGCGCCGTCGGCATCGTACGGCCGTTCGCCGGTGAACAGCATCCGGTCGGTCACTCCGGCCCGCTGGGCGGTGCGCCGCAGCGCGTTCTCGTCCGGGCCACCGCCGACCAGCAGGAGCCGGCAGTCGCGGGGGAGCCGAGCCAGAGCGCCGATCAGGACACCGAACCGCTTGCCCGCGGTCAGCCGACCGATGCCGCCGACGACATACGCGTCCGGAGGCAGGCCGAGACGGCGCCGGGTGTGCTCGCGGCTGACCGGGTCGAAGCGGAAGCGGGCCACGTCGATGCCGTTGGGCACGACCTCGATGCGTGGCTCGGGCACGCCCCAGCGCCGGAGCCGGTCGGCCACCGTGGGCGAGACCGCGACCGTGGTGCGGCCCAGCCGCTCGCCGGCCAGGTACAGCGCGCGCACGCCGGCGGTCAGGGCGCGGCCCTCCAGTTGTGTGGCGCCGAGGGAGTGTTCGGTGGCCACCACGGCCCGGACACCCGCCAGGCGCGCGGCGATTCTGCCGTACACACAGGCTCGGTAAAGGTGGGTGTGTACGAGGTCGTAGCGGCCGGACCGGATCAGGCGGACCAGCCGGGGCAGGGCGGACAGGTCACGGTTCCCGGACATGCCGAGGTGGATGACGCGGACACCGTCCTCCGTCAGTCTCTCTGCGACCGGGCCGGGGTTGGTGAGCGTCACGACGTCGCAGTCGACGGGCAGGTGGCGCAGCAGCAGCCGGAGTTGCTGTTCGGCACCGCCGACGCCGAGGCCGGTGATGATGTGCAGAACCTTCAGCCCGGACATGGCCAAGGCTCACACTCCCTCGACGGGGCGGCGGCGCAGCACGCGCTTGAGGCGCAGGCGCCAGGCCGTGTCCCGTTCGCCGATGTGGACGCGGGGGATGGCGAGAAGGCCGGACAGGTCACCGGGGCCGGTGGCGCAGGCATAGCCGTAGCCCGCGTCCCGTACGGCGCCGACGGCGCGGCGGTCCACCCGTCCGTACGGGTAGCAGAACCCGTGGACGTCTGCCCCGGTCACCTCGCGGAGCGCTGCTCTGCTGTCCCTCACCTCGGCACGGAGCAGGGCGTCGTCGGCCCGGGTCAGGTCCACGTGCGTGAGGCCGTGCGAACCGATCTCGACACCCTCGGCGGCGGCGTGCCGGATGCCCTCCGCTGACAGCAGTGGCTTGCGCGGACCGTCCGGGTCCCAGGCGTTCTCGCCGCCCAGCCTGCCCGGCAGCACGAACAGGGTGGCGTCGCAGCCGTGGCGGCGCAGCAGCGGCAGGGCGTGCGTGAGGAAGTCGGCGTACCCGTCGTCGAAGGTCAGCCCCACCAGATCCTGTCCCCCGCCCCGGGCGCGCGCGGCGAGCAGCTCCTGCACACCGACGCCGCGCAGGCCCCGGCGGCGGAGCCAGCCGAGCTGCCGGTCCAGGCGGCCGGGGGAGACGGTGACGCGGTACGGGTCGTCGGAGCAGTCGCCGACGGAGTGGTACATCGCTACCCAGGGGGACGGGCCCGGTCCGGGCCGGAGCCTGTCGGGACGGGGGGCGGTGGAAGGCGCTTGGTCAGCGGAAACGAGCATGCGGGAGCCTCCCGGTGACGGTGCGGAGTGCGGATGCGAGGCGCTGCTCGCCCGGCATCCGGGCGAGCAGGAAGAAGACGACGGTCACGACCGTGCAGCCGGCCGCGAACCCGACGATGGGGGAGTCGACGAGGCTCGCGCAGAACCCGCCCGCCCCGCAGGCCACTACGGCCGCGCGCAGCGGCCTGCCCATCGCGGCCAGCAGTGGCCGGATGCGGATCGGCACGCCGTGCGCATCCATGCCGTACAGCAGGATCAGGGCGGTGAGGGTGATACCGGCCGCGTTGGCCGCGGCGATTCCCAGGACGCCCCACGAGCCGGCCGTCACCGCGCCGATCCACGAGGTGGCGACGATCCCGGCGGCCATCGCGCCCACCGGGTACCAGGTGGGCCGCCCCGCCGCGAAATACGACCGGACGAGCGCGCCCACCAGGGCGTGGCCGAGCAGCCCGAGCGCGTACACGCGCATGACGGCGGCGGTCGCCGTGGCGTCCTGCGCGGTGAACGCGCCTCGCTGGAACAGGACCTGGACGAGCTGCGGGGCGCAGGCGACGACGGCCGCGGTGCCGAGCAGCACGAAGGACGACACCGCCCGGAGGTCGCGCTCGACGCGGTCGCGGGCCCGCTCGGTGTTGCCCTGGGCCAGCGCCTGCGACACGACCGGGAAGGTGACCGTGCACAGCATCAGGGCGAGCACCATCGGCATCTGGGCCACCTTCTGGGCGTAGTTCAGATGCGAGATGGCCCCGGCGGGAAGCGAGGAGGCCAGGAAACGCTCGATGAGGACCTGGGACTGGCGGCACAGGGCGAAGAGCAGGACCGTGACGATGAGAGCGAGATTCACGGAGTGCCGTGATGCTGCCCTGGCTGCCGCGGTTGTCTCCGCGGCGGTCGGCACGCGGTGCAAGCGCCGTAGCAGCGACGGAAGTTGGGTGACCACCATGAGTGCGCCGCCCACCGAGACTCCGACAGCGGTCGCCCGTACGCCCCAACGGGCGCCGAGGACGAACATCGCCGTGATGATGGCGGCGTTGTAGGCGACGTAGATGGCCGCGGGCGCGACGAACCGGCGGTGCGCGCGCAGGGCCGCGCTGCAATAGCCGGCGAGGCCGAAGGTCAGGACACAGGTGCCGGTCAGCCGGGTGCAGTCCACGGCGAGCCCGGGGTCCGGGAGCCCTGGCGCCAGCACCTGGACCAGGTACGGCGCCCCCCATACGACCAGGGCCGACACCACGGAGAACGCCAGTGCCAGACGAGGCAGCGTGCCGCGGACCAGGGCACGCACCGGGTCGCCCGTGTCGTCCTGGCCGCGGCGGGCCAGGACCGCGCTGAACGCCGGCACGAGTGCGAAGGCCAGCCCGTCCTCGATCAGCAGTGTCGCCGCGAACTCCGGCACGGTCCAGGCGACCAGGAAGGCGTCCGTCTCACGCCCCGCCCCGAAGAGGTGGGCCAGCACCTGGTCCCGGCCGAGGCCGAGCAGAGCACCTGCCAGGGAGAGAACGACGGTGACGAGGGCGGCTCTGGCGAGGAAACCCTCCGAGACGGGCCTGACGCCGCTGGTCTCCGGGCCTTGGGCGTCGGCGCGCGCCAGGGAGTCGGTGGTGTCCTCGGCCCGTGGCGGGGTGAGGGTCATCGTGCCGCAGCCTCCTCGGCGACGGTCCCGTCGGGACCGGCCAGCGCCCACCACGCCGACAGACCGAGGCAGACGGCGGTGAGCACGGTCGAGGGGCCGCCGATGTCGGCGTACGTGAAGTTGACCAGGTGCCAGACCAGCAGGCCAAAGGCGATGAGCCCGCAGTCGAGCCCGGGGTTCCTCGCTCGCCGGGCCTGCGCCAGCCTGCGCAGCCCCAGCACCAGCAGCGCCAGCCAGCTCCCCGCCAGGGTCAGAAGCCCGATCAGCCCCTGCTCGCCCAGCACCAGCAGGTACATGCTGTGGGGTGAGAGCAGCGGCTGCTTCCGGTACGCCGCGCCCGCGCCCTCCGTGTCACTTCCTGAGGACAGCGCCAGCGTGGCATGCCCGTCGCGGTGCTCGGGGAAGCCCTTGAGGCCGACGCCCGTCAGTGGCCGCTCGCGCCACATGCCGGCGGCTGCCGCCCACAGGGCGTAGCGGTCGGAGACCGAGTGGTCGGGAGCGTCCGCGACCTGCCCGATGCTGCCGAGCCTCTCGTGAAGCAGCGCGGAGCCGACACCGAACCCGCCGACGAGAATCACGGCGACGGCGGCCACGACCACGCCCACCCTGACCGCGCGTCGCAGGCCCGCCAGGACCAGTTGCACCGTACATGCGAGGGCCGTCGCGATCCATGCGCCCCGGCTGAAGGACACCGCCAGCGGCACCACCAGCAGCAGTGCGCACACCAGGGCCCACCCCCGCTCCCAGGCTCTCGGCTCCGCTCGGGCAGGGAGGTGCCCCCTGCGTACCGGTGCGGAGCCCAGCGCCAGCCCCACCGCGCACACCAGCCCGAAGGCGACCACGGTCGCCATCCCCATGATGTCGCCGGGGCCGAAGGTGCCGACGGCACGGATCTCCCGGCCCATGTACGAGGCGCCGGTCCCGGTCACGTACTGGTGCACCCCGATGGCTCCCTGCCACACCGCGAGCCCCACCACCGACCAGGCCAGCAGCCGGACGTCGCGCCGGTCGCGGACGAGCAGCACGACGGCCGCCGGTACGACGACGAAGATCTGCAGATATCGCGCAAAGCCCGTGACCGCCGTGCCCGGCACTTCGGCTCCCGCCGCCGCGACCGCGAGCCCCACCACGGGCAGGCCCAGGACCACGGCGGCGGTGGGCGACAGGGGGCGTCGCCGGAGGTACAGAAGACGCACGGCGCAGCACAGTACGACGGCACCGGACGCGGCGTCGGCGAGGGTCGCGCCGCCCTGCCCGCCCTGCCCGCCCTGCGCGACGGGCAGCGCCAGCAGGGCGATCACCGCGACCACCGGCAGGACGGGTGTCAGCACGCGCGCGGCGGGCAGGGCGTAGGCGTGGCTCACCGGTGTTCAGCTCCCTGTTGGACGGACCAGCGCGGCGACGGTGCGCAGCAGGATGCACACGTCCTGCCACAGCGACCAGTTGTCGATGTACGCGTTGTCGAACCGGGCGCGGTCCTCGATGGAGGTGTCTCCGCGCAGCCCATGGATCTGGGCGAGTCCGGTGAGGCCGGTCCGCATGCGGTGGCGAGCGGCGTAACCGGGGTAGGTATGGCTGAACACGGCGACGAAGTAGGGCCGTTCGGGGCGGGGGCCGACCAGGGTCATGTCGCCCCGGAAGACGTTCCACAGCTGGGGCAGCTCGTCGAGCGAGGTGCGGCGCAGGAAGCTGCAGAAGCGGCTCATGTTCCGATCGCCCGCCACGCTCCAGCGGGTCGCCGCCTCGTGCGGGTCGGCCGGGCGATGGGTGCGGAACTTCAGCAGCGTGAAGGGGCGGCCGCCCCTGCCGACACGCTCCTGACGGAAGAGGACCCGGGGCCCGTCGCTGACCCGCAGCACGACCGCGCAGACCATCAGCACCGGGCCGGCGAGGACGAGCAGGATCCCGGAGACAAGGACGTCGAGGCCTCTCTTGGCGGGACTGTCGGGGCGTCGGTCGACCTCCAAGCGACAGCAGGAGAAGCCCGCGATCCGCTCCCGCCGGGACCGGCGGCGGGGAGGGTCTCCGGCCTCGTCGTACGCCGTGTCCCCGGCCCGGCCGGGTGCCGGCAGGTGCATGTCGACCTCCCAGAGATCGCAGCCCGCATCGGCCAACTTCCGCAGCAGCGCGGTGCGTTCGCCTGCAGGGCCCACGATGAGAACGGCCCGCACGCTGTTCTGGACAACGGCCCGCAGCGCCTCCTCATCCGTGCTGAGCACCGGCAGCCCCCCGCCGTCGGCCCCGCCGTCGGACAGGACACCGACCGGCCTGAGGCCGGAGGCGGGGTGGCGCAGGAAGGCGGCGGCCACGCGCGGGGCGGTGGCGGCCGGGCCGACGACGAGGGCCGCAGCGGGATGGCGGGCGAGCGCCCGGCGCCGGTGCCAGTGCACCGCGCCGCGGCCCGCCCAACTCGCCGCCGACTGCAGGACGCTGCCGGTCAGCAGCGTACGGACGGACAGGGCGTGTGTGGGGGAGAGCGCCGCGACCGCGGCCGCGAGTGCGCACCAACTCATCGCGACCCGTGCGCAGACGGCGGGGAGTTCGTCGAGGACGGCGGGTACGGCGGCGGGGCGGTACAAAGCCGCCCGGGCGTTCAGCAGGAGGACGGCGAGCAGCAGGGGCGCGGCCACCAGGTAATGCGGGAGCGCGGGAGCGGTGGTGAGCGCTGCGGCCGCGTCAGCGGCGAGCAGAGGCAGCGCGGTGGTGCGCCGCCTTGCGGTGCGCCGCTCGGCGGGAAGCCGCAGGTCGCCGACGGTGCCGCGCGGGTGGATGACCGAGACGGGAGGGAATCCCCGCTCCGGGGGCGGACCACCGGGGGGAGGGACGGTACGTTCGGCGGTCACGAGCGGATCGGCTCCCTGCACTCGGTGGGTTCCGCGCGGTGGGCCGCCGTGCGCCGGACGCCGAGTAGTTCGCGGTAGAGATCCGCGATCGCCTCGGACGAGCGCCGCACGTCGTGCGCGGCCAGTACATGGCGGCGCCCCTGGGCTCCGAGCGACGCGCGCAGTTGCGGGTCGAGCAGCGCCCTGGTGAGCGCGTCGGCCAACGGTCCCGGCCGGCCCGGGGGCACCAAACAGTGCGTTGTGTGACCGGGCGGCAGGCTCTCGCGTGCTCCGGCCACGTCCGTGACCACCGTGGGACGCTCACACGCCATCGCCTCCAGAGGGGCGAGCGCCATGCCTTCCCAACGGGACGGCAGCACCACGAGGTCGGCGGCCTGGTACCAGGGGACGGCATCGGTGACGGCCCCGGTGAACAGCACACTCTCGGGCGCGCGGTACCGCAGCGGCCGCTCCTGCGGCCCGTCCCCGACGAGCGCCAGCCGGGCTCCGGGCACCCGTCGCAGCACCGAGGGCCACGCATCGAGCAGCACGTCCTGCCCTTTCTGCCGACACAGCCGCCCCACACAGACCACCAGCAAAGCGGCCGGATCCAGTCCGGCGAGCGGTGCGAGGGCCGGGCGTACGGTGGCGACGGCGGCGGGGTGGAAACGCACCGGATCGATGCCGTTGGGGATCACCCGCCAGTGGGCGCGCACCCCGGCGCGTTGGCCTCGCGCGCGTTCGGCCTTACTGACGCACACCACGCGGGCGGTCCAGCGCGCCGCCCAACGTTCCCACGCCGTGGCGGCTGCCGCGGTGCCGCCGCCGACTGCCTCGAACGACCAGGCGTGCGGCTGGAACACCGTCGGGATCCGCCCCCGCACCGCCATCCGGGCCGCGAGTCCGGCCTTGGCGCTGTGCGCGTGCAGCACATCGGGCCGAACCTCTTCGACGACGCGGGCGAGCCGGAGCACCTCACCGACAAGCGATGGTCCCGGCGCCTGCACGGCGGGCCAGTGCCGTACGTCCGCGCCCAGTTCCCGCAGCACCCGTCGCAGACTGCTGTCGGGGCACGCGACCGAGACGTCGAAACCGGCCGCCCGCTGGGCGCGCACCAGTTCGGTGACCACTCCGGCGACGCCGCCGCCCACCGGCTGGGTGACGTGGAGGACGCGGGGTGAGGTTTCCAGCCGCATCGCGTCGCGTGACGATCCGGAAGGCCAGCCGGTCATCACCGTGCGGGACAGTCTTGAAGACGGCCGTCCTGCTGTGAGGGGCCGTCAGGCAGGCGAATCCCGCTGTGTGCCGCGGTGTAGAGGTCTTGGGAGTGACGCATGACCGGCGTTGCTCCTTCACGGGGAACTTCAGGTTGTCGGTTGGTTCGACGCGTCACTCTAGACCGATATTCGGGACATATAGGGCAAGACATGCGAGTTCGCACGTTCTGACCCTGCGTCAGGTGTGCAGGCCACCCCCGGCGGGGCTCCGGTGAAAGGAACTTCCATGCTCGCCGAGACCAGACATGGCCTTCATTCGGGTGACCTTCCGTGTGAGCCGCCGAAAGTTCTGCGTGCGGGGTTTCCGCTCGGTCCGGGCCTCGTTGAAGGGGATGGAGTAACTCGTGACTTTAGAGTTGCCGCAGAAAGGAACATGATGAAGCGCCTGAAGGCTGCCGCCCTCGTTGTCGGGTCCCTGGTCATGACCGGCGCCGCCACCCCCGCTGTCGCTCTCGAGGTGTCGAAGGTCCAGGCCGCCGACCTCGCCGAAGAGGCGGACAAGGTCACGAAGCATGTCGACCAGCGGTCGGCGGGCCACCAGCCGGAGGCGCTCGACACGGAGATCAGGGAATTCCTGCCCGGCACCGCCAAGGAGACGAAGAAGGCCGTCGACCGCGAGAGCGCTCGACTGGCTCCCGGACTGCAGGCGCAGGGCTGAGCAGTATCCCGCGGGCCCATTCCCCACGCAGGGGATCGGCTCGTCGAGTGTGTGTCACGCGACCGTCTGTCAGGGCGAGGAGGAAGCAGGCATTGCGAACCGGTAAACCACTGCACCCACAACCAGAGCGCCCCGCGGCGCCCACGCTCGCGGCTACTGACTCCGCACGCACTGCGGTGAAGTCGCCCGCCGCGCACCGCGCCAGGGCCACGGTGCGGCGCCGGGCGCTGTGGGGGCTGTTCGCATCGGCGTTCACGGTGGCTCTCGCCCCGGTTCTGGTGGCGTCGGGGACGACCCCGAAGGCGCCGGGACCGGAGGGGAAGGCGCCGGGACCGACAGGAGACGCGGAACGGTTCGACGAGACGTATCGCGGGCGCCGCATCGCAGGTGTCAGGTCCGACGCCGGGCGACCCGGGGAGGACGGCCCGAGCGCATGGCACGTCACCGTGGACGGGCGGCCGCTGCATCTGATGCGCCGTGCGGACGGCAGCTGGATGAGCATGGTCGACCACTACCAGTCCTACGCGACCCCGCTCGCCGCCGCGCGCGCCGCCGTCGACGAACTCGGTCCCGGCGCACGGCTCGGCACACCGGGTGAGCGGGACAGCCGCACGGAGAACGGGACCAAGGGCCCCGAGGGGGAGCATGGCCATGGTGTACACGCGTAAGGACGTCAGCACGCTCACCCGGTCCGAACGACGCCGGCTCGTCAACGCGCTGCTGGAGCTCAAACGACGCGGCGAGTACGATTCGTTCGTACGTACGCACATCGAGTACTACACCCCCGACGGTGAGGACGGCCTGCGTGCCGCCCACATGGCGCCCTCCTTCCTGCCCTGGCACCGCAGGTTCCTGTTGGACCTGGAGAACGCGTTGCGTCGCGTGGACGAGTCCGTGACCGTGCCGTACTGGGACTGGACACGCAACCGCACGCCGACGGCCGTACCGTGGACCGATGACCTGCTGGGCGGCACTGGGCGGCGTTCCGACCGGCGGGTGATGTCCGGCCCCTTCGCCCATCGCCAGGGCATGTGGACGATCAAGGTGGGGATCACCGACACGGAGTTCCTCACGCGGGACCTGGGCCGTCCCCGGGACCCGATCGCGCTGCCCACGGCCCAGGATCTGGAGGGGGTCCTCAACGATCCCGTCTACGACACGGCACCCTGGAACTCCGGATCGGGCAAAGGGTTCCGCAACAAGCTGGAAGGGTGGGGGCCCGGGCGGGGCGCCGCTTCGTGGCGGACCCACAACCGGGTCCACCGTTGGGTCGGCGGCCACATGGTGGGCGGCGCATCTGTCAACGACCCCGTCTTCTGGTTCCACCACGCCTTCGTGGACCTTCTCTGGTCCCGCTGGCAGCGGCGGCACCCGGGCGCCCGCTACCTTCCCGCGAAGCCGCTCGCCCGGGGGGACGCGCAACACGGCCGGGTCCTCGCGCGGCACCAGAGGATGCCGCCGTGGAACGTCACACCGGACCAGTTGGAGGACCACAGTCAGATCTACCGGTACGCGTAGTCCGTACGAGCCGGGTGCGTACGCGCGGCACGCGAACGGGCACGGCGAGGCCTGAGGGTGTATCGCGGGACGTGCCGGTCGCAGCCGCCGACGTCCCGAGCGCCGTGACCGCCTGGCGGGGCGTCACCGGTCGGCACGCCTCAGCGGGGGGCCAGGAGACGTATGGGCGAACCGGCCAGAAAAGCCTGGATGTCCTCGACCGCCTGGCCGTAGTACGTCACGTAGTTGGCCCGGGAGACGTAACCGAGGTGCGGGGTGGCGAGCAGGCGCGGGGCCGTGCGCATCGGGTGGTCGGCGGGCAGGGGCTCGATGTCGAAGACGTCGACGCCGGCACCGGCGATCCGGCCCTCGTACAGGGCGTCGAGGAGGGCGTCCTGATCGACGATCGCGGCGCGCGAGGTGTTGATCAGGTAGGCGGTCGGCTTGAGGAGGGCGAGTTCGGCGGGGCCGAGCAGACCGCGGGTGCGGTCGCCGAGCGCGAGGTGGACCGACACGAAGTCGCTGTTCCCGAGCAGCTCTTCCTTGGAGGAGGCGAGTCCCACACCGCCCTCGTCGGCGCGCTCACGGGTGAGGTTCTGGCTCCAGGCACTGACCCGCATACCGAATGCGAGACCGACCTGGGCGACGCGGCTGCCGATCTTCCCCAGGCCGAGGAGCCCGAGGTGGCGGCCGTGCAGGTCGGCGCCGACCGTGCCCTGCCAGGGGCCGCCGGAGCGCAGGGCGGTGTTCTCCTCGACGATGCCGCGGGCGAGGCCGAGCAGCAGTGCCCAGGTCAGTTCCACGGGCGGGGTTGAGGAACTGGCCGTGCCGCACACCGTGACGCCGTGCGCCTCGGCGGCCGCGTAGTCGATCACGGAGTTCCGCATGCCGGAGGCGACGATCAGTTTCAGCCGGGGCAGCCGGGCGATCAGCGACCCGGGGAACGGCACGCGTTCGCGCAGGGTCACCACGATGTCGAACCCGGCCAGGGCCGCGGCCAGGTCGTCCTCACCTTCGATGTGGCGGTCGAAGGCCACGACCTCCACGTTGTCCGCGACCACCGACCAGTCGGCGACCTCGGTCGCCACCTGCTGAAAGTCGTCCAGTACAGCGCAGCGCAGCCGCACGTCGTGCCCCTTTCACGGCCCGTGGTCCGGCCCACGGTTCGGTTCCAGGGGTCATGATCGCGCGTGGGCGGTGGCGCGGGAAGCCTGCCCCTGTCACCCGACCAATCGGTCGGCTGCGGCGTATCCTCGCGTGTGGGGGATTCGTGAAACGCTTCAAAACACTTCCACAAGGGGGGACATGGGGCGGGACGGGGGAAGTCCGCGCGTCGCGCGGGCCATTGTGTTTCTGGTGCCGGTCGGCTTCTTCGTGGCCTCGGTCGGGGCGACGGCGGCCAACCGCGACGGGGTCGGCCATCTCGTGGTGGCGACGGCCGTGCTGGCCGTGACGCTGGGCCTTCATCTGCTGCACTCCACACGTGCCGCGGTGCGCCGCCGCAAGCCGTGGTGGCCGTGGTCGCTGGTCGCGCACGGAGCGGTGACCTATGCGCCGTACTGCTTCTTCCAGGACACCTGGGTCGGCATCCCGGGGTCCCTCGCCGCCGCGGTGCTGCTGACGAGCCCCGTGCCGCACGCGTGGACGGCGTTCGTCGTGCTGTCCGCACTGCAGGTGCCGCTCGTCGCCGCTCTGGGCGAGACGGCATGGCAGGGCCTCAACTCGGCGGTGTCCCACGTGGTGGGCGGCCTGGCCCTGTTCGGTGTGGTGCGGCTCGCGGACCTGGCCGAGGAACTGCAGGCGGCCCGGACCGAACTGGCGCGGCAGGCGGTCGACCGTGAACGGCTGCGCTTCGCGCGTGACCTGCACGATCTGTGCGGCTACTCGCTGACGGCCGTGGCGTTGCAGAGCGAGCAGATCCAATGGCTGGTCCGCAGCGACCCGCAGCGCGCCGAGGAGGAGCTGGCACGCACCCAGGCCCTGGCCCGGCATGCGCTGTCGGAGGTACGGGCGGTGTCCGCCGGGTACCGCATGCTGAGCCTGGAGCGGGAGGCGCGGGCGGCCGCCGGGCTGCTGGAGTCCCTCCACGTCGGTGCCGATGTCGAACTGGCCGGGAGCCCGCTGCCGGGGCCGGTCGACGAAACGCTGGCCATCGTGGTCCGGGAGGGCGTCACCAACGCGCTGCGGCACAGCAAGGCCCGCCACTGCGCCATCCGCCTCACCATGGACAGCGGGCGGGCGGACGGTGTGTGGGCGCGCCTGGAGGTGACGAATGACGGGGTCGCTCCGGGCGAGGAACCGGCTCGGTCACACCTTGCGGAGGGGCCGGGCAGGTCGCGTCCGGAATCCGGCGGCAGCGGTCTGCGCAATCTCCGGGAGCGGGTCGCGGAGCGGGGTGGTGTGCTGAGTGCCGGGCCGGACGGTGAGGGCGGGTTCCGGCTCGCGGTGGCGCTGCCGTGCGCGAGTCGGGGCACCGTGGCGGACGGGGCCTCCGGCCAGGTGTGAGATCCCGGGGGTGCGGCGGTGGTCATGAGACGGCCCTCGCCAGGCCCCCGGGCGTGGCCGCGGAGCTCCGCAGGGCCAGCAGGCCGGCGAGGGTGACCGTCGCGACCGTGATCACGGGTGCCCCGGCGGCCAGTGCCGTCAACGGGCCGCCTGCCAGGGCCGGGACGGCCGAGCCGGTGAGCGCGATGCTGAGCGGGACCAGTACGGACCCGCAGACCAGGGCGGCCAGCAGCAGCGCGACCGCGCAGGTCAGCACGGCCTCCCAGGCCAGCATCCGCAGGACCTGCGCGGACTGCGCGCCGGCCAGCCGCAGCAGGGCGAACTCCCGGCGCCGGCCGGCCGTCGCCATGCTCAGGGTGTTCACCACGGAGACGGCGGTGAACAGGTTGATCATGATCAGGAGCAGCAGCACGAACAGGTTGGCGCCGGATCCCGAGGCGCTCCCGGTGTCCCCGTCACCGACCCGCGCGCCCGGGAAGTCCGCCGCCAGGGCCTGGAGTTCCCGCTCGACCGCGCTCCGATCGGCTCCCGGAGCGGTCCGTACGAGGACGGTGTCGTCCAGCGGGGAGGCCGCGTGCCGGGCCGCCGAGGAGCGGGGCAGCAGCGCGTCGGCGAAGCCGCGGTCGCGGGCGTAGACGGCCGCGACGCGGTACGTGTCCCGGCCGCCGTCGTCCCAGTCGACCCGGACGCGGTCGCCGACGGTGACCCCCAGGCTCGCGGCCGCGCTGTCGCCGAGGGCCACGGACGTGCCGCCGAGGCGGTCGAGCGAGCCGTCGTGGACGCCGAGGTCCAGGAGGCGGGGCACGGCCTCCTCCCGCATCGCGACCAGGCTGCCGCCGATGACGGAGGCGGCGTCACCCCCACCGGCGTCCGCGCGGCTCAGCTCGCCGCCCACGGACAGTTGCCCGGAGGCCGCCGCCACGCCGGGCAGCCGGGCGGCCCGCTCCGCGAACCCCGGCGCGATGCCCGGCCCGGCCGCGGACACCACGTGGTCGGCCACCAGCCGTTCGTGCTCCGCCTGTTGCGCACCCTGAGAGGTGACCAGCGGTACGCAGAGCAGCGTGCCGGTGAGGGAGACGGACAGCACGAGCGGTGTCACGGTGGCGGCCAGCCGTACGTGCTGGCGCAGGAGGTTGCGGACCGCCAGCGCGCCGTCCCGGGGCAGGAGCGGACGCACCGGAATCAGCAGCACGGCACCGGCGACCCGGCAGATCAGCGGTGCCAGCAGCGCCACCCCGACCATCAGGACCAGCACCATGCTCTCGGCCGTGCCACCGCCACCGTCCAGACGGCCCGCCGCCACCGCGCCGAGACAGCCGCCCGCCCCGGCCAGCACGCACACCCCGAGCAGCACCCGCCGCCACCCCAGCCTCGGCGCCGGCGCGGCCGACTCGCGCAGCACCTCCACCGGCCGCACCCGCGACGCCCGCCGCGCGGCCGCGAACGCCGCGAGCTGCGCCACGACCGAGGCCAGGACGACCGTCGCCCAGGGCGCGAGGGGCCCCACGGACAGCGGGAACGACGGGGGCAGCACCTCACCGTTCACCAGGACCCGGTGCAGCAGCGCCGCCACCCCGACCCCGCCCGGCACACCGAGCAGCGCCGCCGCCGCGGTCACCAGGAGGATCTCCACCGCGATCATCCGGCGGATCTGGCCCTTGGTCGCCGCGACGGCCCGCAGCAGGCCGATCTCGGTCAACCGCCCGGCGACCGCCAGCGTCAGCGTGCCGGAGACGACGAACCCCGCCACGAACAGCGACAGCGCTCCGAACGTCCCGACGAGGGAGGAGAGCACCGACGCGGGCGACGGCACATCCCAGAACTCCGCGTCCGCCCGCCCGGCGCCGGAGGCGACCACGACGGTCCCGGAGTCGTCCCCGTACAGGCCGTCGACGGCCGTCTCGACCTGCCGCCGGAGCGCCAGGGGGTCCGCCCCGCCCTTCGCCAGCACGCCCAACGCCCGCACCGGCTGCGCCGAGGCCGCGAGCCGCTCCGCCTCCCGCGGGGTGTGGAACACGGCGTACTGGCGCGCCGGCTTCCGGGGCGGGTCGGCGATGCCGGAGACCTGGTAGGGGCGCAGCCCGTCCGGACCGGTCAGGCGTACGGTGCCGCCCACCCGGGCGCCGAGGCGCCCGGCCAGGGCGCTGTCCAGCACGACCTCCCGGTCGCCGCCGGGGGCGCGGCCCGCCCGCAGTGCGAACGGCCCGAGGACGGCGCTCTCCCAGGAGTGCCCCAGGGACGGCCCGTCCCAGGGCGCCTCGACGGTCCTGCCCGACGCGTCCACCGCCGTGGTGGGAAAGGACAGTTCGGGCACGGCCCGCTCGACGGACGGCAGCCGGTCCAGCGTCGTACGGAGTTCCTCGGCCCGGGGCACGAACGGCTGCCCGCCGACGACCACGTCCGCTGCCGCGTACCGCTCGGCAGGGGAGTCGGCGCGCGTGCTCGACTCCAGCAGAACGGCGCACGCGGTTGTCATGACGAGTGCGAGCACGAGCGCCACGAAACTGGCTGCCCAGCTGGCCCTGCGGCCCGAAAGGGTCCGCCATGCGAGTCGTATCACGGGTGCCTTTCGGAGCGGGCGGGATTCCCTTGCAGTGGGCGCTGAAAGCTTATCGAAACCCCTGCGATCGAACGCCAAATACCGTGTCAGGCCGAGGATTTGGCCGATTTGAATACCTGGAACCATGTGTTTTTCACGGGTCGACTTGTGCGTTGTGTACTGGTGCGCTTCTTCCGGCGTGTGAAATGTTTCCCATCAGTTCGAGGAAATCGAACGAGAGAGTGTTGAAAAGCGGGGGGACGCAGGGATGCGGTACGACGCGTATTGCATGGTCGATCGAACGTTCTTCGACGCACCGGGGGAAGCACAGGACGAGGAGTACGCCTTCGCCGCCGCCGGCCGGGAGCTGCCCGAGGGATGGCGCAAGGTCCGCCAGGACGACTGGCTGGTCTGCACCCCCGAGGGCACACGCCGGCCGGCCCAGGGCTGGAAGGTCCACGCCTCCGGGTGCCAGGACAACGCCGAGAAGATCCTCGACGCGGTCCACACCTTCTGCGTCCCGCGGGGAATCCCGTTCAAGTTCCTGCGCGGCCAGCACATCCATCAGCTGCGGAACATGAAGTACGCCTCCCGGGGCGCCAGCGGCAAACTCGTCACCATCTACCCGGCGGACGAGCGGGAACTGCGCGAGGTGCTCGAAGGCGTCGAAGGCCTCGTCGGCGGCGAGCCCGGACCGTACATTCTCAGCGATCTGCGGTGGCAGCAGGGCCCGTTGTACGTGCGCTACGGCGGTTTCGTCGAGCGGCACGTCGTCTCGGAGAAAGGGGTGCTGGAGCCCGCCATCGAGCGGCCCGACGGCACACTCGTCCCCGATCGCCGCCTGCCCGGCTTCCACGTCCCCGAGTGGGTGACGCTTCCGGAGTTCCTCCGGCCGCACGCCGAGGCGCGCCGCGCCGCGTCCCTGGCCGGCCTGCCGTACACCGTCCGCCGCCCGGTGCACTTCTCCAACGGCGGGGGCGTGTACATCGCCGAGGACACCCGCACCGGCAAGGAGGTCATCCTCAAGGAGGCCCGCCCGTACGCGGGACTGACCGCCGACGGGAGAGACGCCGTCAGCCGGCTCCAGTGGGAGCGGGACGTCCTTCAACGGCTCGCCGGCGTCGACGCGGTTCCCGCCGTGGTCGACTACTTCACCGTGGGAGACCACCACTTCCTCGCCCAGGAACTCGTCGAAGGGCAGCCGCTCAGCAAGTTCTTCGGCCTCAAGTACCCCGAGACCGGCCCCCGGGCCGACCCGGCCGAGATCGCCGACTACACGGACTGGGCGATGGGCGTCTGCCGTGCCGTGGAGGACGCCGTCGCCTCGGTGCACGCCCGCGGGATCGTCTTCGGCGACCTGCACCCCTACAACATCCTGGTCGCGGACGACGGCCGGGTCGGGCTGATCGACTTCGAGGTCGCGGCACCGGCCGAGTCCGGGGCGGCCCGCATGCTGGGCCATCCCGCCTACGCCGCGCCCCGGGACCGCGAGGGCTTCGCCGCCGACACCTACGCCCTGGCCTGCATCAAACTCGCGGTGTTCCTGCCGCTGACCGCACTGCTGAGGCTGGACCTGCACAAGGCGGCGGAACTGGCCGACGAGATCGCCGCACGGTTCCCGGTGCCGCGGGAGTTCCTGGACTCGGCGGTGCGGGAGATCGTCGGGGCCGACCGGCAACCGGACTCGCACGACAGACTCCGGGGGCGGGCCGGCCGGCCGCCCCGCCCCCGGGCCGACGACCGCGGCTGGCCCTCCGTGCGCGCCTCACTGGCCGGCGCGATCCTGGCCAGCGCGACTCCCGACCGCGACGACCGGCTGTTCCCCGGCGACATCGCCCAGTTCAGCACCGGCGCGCTCAACCTCGCCCACGGCGCCGCGGGCGTCCTGTACGCCCTGGACGTCACGGGCGCGGGCCACTACCCGCCGTACGAGCAGTGGCTGCTGGAGCGCGCGTCACGGCAGGAGCAGCGGGCCCGGCTCGGCTTCTACGACGGGCTGCACGGAGTGGCGTACGCCCTCGGCCACCTGGGGCATCACGACGCCGCCCGGCAGATCCTCGACCGCTGCATGGGCGAGCAGTGGCAGCGCCTCGGCACGGACCTGTACAGCGGCCTGGCCGGAGTCGGCCTCAACCTGCTGCACTTCGCGGGGACGACCGGTGACAGCGTCCTGCGCGTCGCGGCCCTCGACGTGGCCGGCACCGTCGCGGAACGGCTCGGCTCCGAGACCGACGTACCGGAACTGAGCGGCGGGAGGCATCCCCGCGCGGGCCTCATGCACGGTTCGTCGGGCCCGGCCCTGCTCTTCATCCGCTGCTACGAGGCCACCGGCGACGAGGTCTTCCTGGACCTCGCGGCGACGGCCCTCGGCCAGGACCTGCGGCGCTGCGTCACCCGGGCCGACGGCGCCCTCCACGTCAACGAGGGCTGGCGCTCGCTGCCGTACCTGGCCGAGGGCAGCGCCGGTGTGGCCCTGGTCCTGGACCTGCTCCGCGGGCACCGGGACGACGACCGCCTCCGGACGGCGGCGGCCGGCGCCCTGATCTCGTCGAGCTCCCAGTTCTACGTCCAGTCCGGGCTGTTCAACGGACGGGCCGGCATCATCAGCCACCTCGCGGCCGTCTCACCCGAGCGAACGCCGTCCCACGACCCGCTCGTCGCCGCGCAGATCGACGCCCTGTCCTGGCACGCACTGGAGTACCAGGGGCATCTGGCCTTCCCGGGCGAACAGTTGCTGAGGCTCTCGATGGACCTGGCGACCGGATCCGCCGGTGTACTGCTGGCACTCGGCTCCGCCCTGCACACCGAGCCGGTGCACCTGCCCTTCCTGGGCCGCTGACGCGCCCGGACCCCACGACCTGTCCGCCGACCACGGCGGGCGCCCGCACCGCGGGCACGCGCATCCGCGCCCGAAGGAGGTGATTCCCATGTCTCTGCTCGAACTCCAGGAGATGGAGCTGCCCACCGAGTCCTCGGAGGAAACGGTGCTCGGCAGCGGCCGGAGCCAGCACTGCTCCGACGCCAGCTGGGTCTTCTGCTGACCCGCCCCGGGCCGGTGAACCGGCCCACCGACGGCCTGTACACATCGACGAGAGGAAACAGCATGTCTCTGCTCGAACTCCAGGAGATGGAGCTGCCCACCGAGTCCTCGGAGGAAACGGTGCTCGGCAGCGGCCGGAGCCAGCACTGCTCCGACGCCAGCTGGGTCTTCTGCTGAACCCAGCGCACCGGGCCTGCGCACGACAGCAGGCTGAAGTCGCCTGATACGGCATCCACGCCGTGAGCGGACCCGGTCGGCGGGTGGGGCAATCACCCGCCGGCCGGTCCGTCTTTCGTCCCGGCCGCCCGTCGGACCTCGTGCAGGGAGCAGTCCTTTGACCGTGCGTCAGCCGCTGGAGAGCACGGCCCGGCTCCCGGGCCGTGCGGCGGACCGGATACTTCTGTGTACCACGCGCGAGGGCGGCGTCTGGACAGCCGTACTGGTCATTACTGCCGTCTTCTCGACCACGGCCCAGATCCTGTTCCCGGCCTTCCTCGGCAAGGCCCTGGACTCCGCACTCGACGGCGGCGCGGGCATCAGCGGGTGGGTGATCGGCTGCCTGGCGGCCGTCGTCGCCATGGCCGCGGCCGACGCCCTGTTCGAGCTTGCCGCCGGGGCCGGAGCCGCCCGCGGAACCGCCCTGCTGCGGCGCTCGATGCTCGGGACCCTGGTCTCGTGGACCGGGCCGGGCACACCCCGCACCACCGGCGGCGACCTGGTGAGCCGCATGGTCGGGGCCGCCGCCGAGGCCGGTGGTGTCGCGGCCGTCCTGGTCCGGGCGGCGCTGTCGGTCGTACCCGCCGCGGGCAGCGTCGTCGCCCTGTGGTTCATCGATCCCTGGCTCGCCGGCACCTTCCTGCTGGGCCTTCCGGCCGTCGTCCTCCTCCTGCGCGCGTTCACCCGCCGCATCTCCGACGTCTCCACCCGGTACCAGGAGACCCAAGGCCGTCTGGCGGCCGCGCTGCTGGAGGCCATCGGCGGGCGCCGTACCATCGCCGCCGCGGGCACGGCGGACGCCGAAGTCCGGCGGGTGCTGCGCGAACTGCCCGAGCTCAACCGGCTGGGACACGGCATGTGGCAGGCGCAGACCCAGGCCGCCGGCCGGACCGCCCTCATCACCCCGCTCCTGGAGATCGCGGTCCTGTCGGTGGCTGGATTCGCACTTGCCGACGGCCGCATCACCGTGGGCGAGATGCTCGCCGCTGCCCAGTACGTCGCCATCGGCAGCGGCCTCGGGATGACGACCATGCTGCTGGGCCGGCTGGCCAGGGCGCGGGCGGGGGCCGAGCGGGTCCGCGGCGTCCTGGCCCAGCCTGTCCTGGAGTACGGCGATCACCGGCTGCCGCCCGGACCGGGCCGCCTGGAACTGCGGGGCGTATCGGTCAGCGCCGGAGGCGAACGCGTCCTCGACGGCGTCGATCTGACGGTCCCCGGAGGCACCTGCATGGCCGTCGTGGGCACGTCCGGCTCCGGGAAGTCGCTGCTGGCCGCCGTCGCCGGACGGCTGACGGACCCGGAGGCCGGGGACGTCACCCTCGACGGCGCGCCCCTGCGCGGGCTGACCCACCGCGACCTGCGGGCCGCCGTCGGCTACGCCTTCGAACGGCCGGTGCTCTTCGGCGAGACGCTGGGCGACGCCATCGCCCGCGGCACCGGACGGGCGGCCCGGCACGTACCGGCCGAGCGGATCGAGCGGGCGGCACGCGCCGCCGACGTCGACGGATTCGTCCGGCGGCTCCCGGACGAGTACCGGACCCCGCTGGCGGAGGCGTCCCTGTCCGGGGGAGAGGTGCAGCGCATCGGCCTGGCCCGGGCCTTCGCGCACACCGGCCGGGTGCTGATCCTCGACGACGCCACGTCCAGCCTGGATACCGTCACCGAACACCGCATCAGCGAGGTCCTCACCGGCGCCCTGCGCGACCGGACCCGGATCATCGTCGCCCACCGCGCGGCCACCGCCGCCCGCGCGGACGGCGTCGTATGGCTCGACCGCGGACGAGTGCGCCGCGTCGGCCCCCATCACGAACTGTGGGGCGGCGAACCGGAGTACCGGCAGGTATTCCGCAGCGCGGACAGCGCGGATGCTCCCGGTAAGGAGCTGTCGTGAGGGCTGAACCCCGGATCCTCCCCCTGCTCGCCGCCCCGCTGCGGGCCCGACCGGGCCGCCTGCTCGCGCTGGTTCTGTGGTCCTTGGTGGAGGCCGTTCCCGCCCTGCTCGCGGGCCAGCTCGTGGCCCGGGCGGTGGACGACGGTTTCGCGGCCGGCCGGCCCCTCACCGGGCTGGGCTGGCTCGCCCTGATGGGCCTCGGCGTCTTCGCCGGGGCATGGGGGACACGGCAGGCCTATCCGCTGCTCGCCGCGGTGGTCGAGCCCTTCCGGGACGACCTCGTGCGCACCGTGGCCGAGGGCTCCCTGCGGCAGGCGGTGGCGGGCCGGGCCGTCGACGCCTCGGGCGTGTCCCGGCTGACCCTCCAGGTCGAAATGGTGCGCGAGGCCTACGCCGGCGTGCTGATGGTCGTCCGCGGGTTCCTCCTCACCGTGGGCGGGGCTCTGCTCGGCATGCTCTTCCTCGCGCCGCTGATCCTGCTGCTCGTCGTGCCGCCGCTGCTGGCGGGGATCGGGCTGTTCCTGATGCTGCTGCGCCGGATGGCCGGCGCGCAGCGCGACGCCATCGTCGCGGACGAGCGGGTCGCGGAAGCGGCCGGTGCCGCGACCGCGGCCGACCGGGACATCGTGGCCTGCGGTGCGGAGGACGGCGTACGGGCGGACCTCGTGACACACATCGACGCCCAGGCGGCCGCCGCCCGCCGCCTCGCCGCCCTGATGCCGGCCCGCGTACTGTGCCTGGCCGTCGCCGGCTGGCTCCCCCTGCTCCTGCTGCTGGTCGCCGCCCCGGGGCTGCGCGCCGAAGGGCTGTCCGCCGGTGCCGTGCTGGGAGCGGCGACGTATGTGACGGGCGGACTGCAACCGGCGGTCCGGTCCCTCATCCAGGGCCTGGGCGGGAGCGGGCTGCGTCTGGTGGTGGCGTTGCGGCGGATCCATGAGGCGTATCCGTCGGGAGGCGGGGTGGCTGGGGGGTGGGGGTCGGGCGCACCTCGGGGGACGGGGGACTCTGCATGGGATGCCGGGGCGGGGGTTGCTGCGTCTGTCCGTGGGGGTGGGGCGGTGGCTGTTGCGTCTGCCTGTGGGGACGGGTCGGGGGCTGTTGCGTCTGCTAGTGGGGACGGGGCGGCGGCTGTCGCCGCTGCTCATGATGTCGAACCGGCCGTGATCGCCACCGCCTACGAGGCCGAACCGGCCGTGATCGCCACCGCCCATGACGTCGGACCGGCTGTGATCGCGACCGCCTACGACGTCGAACTGACCGCCGTCACCTTCGCCTACGGCCCGCAGGCGGACCCGGTGTTCCGGGACCTCGACCTCACGCTTCCGGAGGGCGGGCATCTCGCGGTCGTCGGTCCGAGCGGTATCGGCAAGTCGACACTGGCCGGACTGATCGGCGGCACCCTGGAGCCGGACAGCGGCCTGGTCCGGCTCGGTGGCCGGCGGCCCGGTGCCCTGCCTCCCGCCGCCCTGTCCGCCCTGCGCGTCCTCGTGCCCCAGGAGGCCTACGTCTTCTCCGGCGACCTCGCCGAGAACCTGCGCTACCTGCGGCCCGACGCGTCCGACGAGGACGTGAGGGCGGCGGTCGAGGCCGTCGGGGCCGGGTCGCTCGTTTCGCGGCTCGGGGGGATCGGCACCGTGATCGACCCCGCCGCGCTCTCTTCGGGCGAGCGCCAGCAGATCGCGCTGGTGCGGGCGTATCTGTCGCCGGCGCCCCTGGTGCTCCTCGACGAGGCGACCTGCCACCTCGACCCGGCCGCAGAGGCCAGGGCGGAGGAGGCATTCGTCAGGCGCCCCGGCTCCCTGCTCGTGATCGCCCACCGCATCAGCTCCGCGCTGCGCGCCCGGCAAGTACTCGTCCTGGACGGCGGCACGGTGGTGAGCGGCGCGCACGAAGAGGTCCTCGAACAGTCGGTGCTCTACCGGGACTTGGTGGGGCACTGGAGCGGAGACGGGCTGGTGCCGCGGACGGGGCCTGACGAGGCGGACGCGATGGCCCGACGCGGTGTCAGAGCCAGCCCGCCTCGGTCGCGATCCTGATCGCGTCCACGCGGCTGCGGGCCTGGGTCTTCGCCACGGCGGAGGACAGATGATTGCGCACGGTCCCGACGGAGATGTAGAGCTGCGCGGCCACGTCCCGGGTCGACGCCCCCTGCGCCGTCAGCCGCAACACCGACACCTCACGCGGCGTCAGTGGATTCTCGGTCGCCGTCGCGGCCGCGAGGGCCAGCTCGGGATCGACCACCCGACGGCCTTGCGCCACTTGCCGGATGTCCTCCGCGAGCCGCGCGGTCGGGGCGTCCTTGCGAACGAAGCCGACGACCCTGGCCGAGAGGGCGCGGCGTACGTGTTCCGGCCGCGCGACGCTGGTCAGCAGCAGGGCGCGACAGGAGGGCAGCCGGGCTTGCAGCTCCACGGCAGCCGTGATCCCGTCGGTGCCGGGCAGGTCGATGTCGAGGACCGCCACGTCCGGCGGGGTGCGCAGGGCGGTGGGGACGATGAGGTCACCGTGGTCGACCGCCGCGACGATCTCCAGGTCGGATTCCTGGGACAACAACGCGGTCAGCGCCTGACGGATCAGCGGAGCGTCCTCGGCCAGGAGCACACGAATACGGCGGGCGCCTCCGGATCTGCCGTGGCCCGTTTTCTCCTGCAGCACGATGAGACCCCCCGTTGGTCGCGTCACGTTCGAACCAATGACATGTGACGTCGAACAGGCGAGCAAGAAGCAAACCGGCCACAAGGCGGCTTCACGGCGAAGGAAGCCCGTACACGAAAAACGCCCTCCCAAGCGGGAGGGCGGAGACTTGCGCCCCCGGCAGGACTCGAACCTGCGGCCAAGCGCTTAGAAGGCGCCTGCTCTATCCACTGAGCTACGGGGGCCGGGTGTGGTGGCCTCTGTCGTGGTGCCCTGGTGTGGGCCGATCCGTGACGTTGCCGGAGACAAGGATAGGGCTCCCGCGTCCTTGCCCCTGTTGCTTCGCCTCCGTGGCTCGATGTGGAGGTTCGGTGAAGCGGTCCTGATAATCGCAGGCAGGTACGAATCGTGCACCGCTTTTGGCGTCAGAGACATCGGGTGTTGTGCACTCGTTATGCCTGGAGTGCGCCGGTGTCCCAGTCGTCCCTTCCATCCCTTGTGTTCTGTCGGCGCGCAGACATGCTCATATGCTTCAGAATTCCCCTAAAATTGGGCATTCTTCACATGTGGTGACCTTGGACGTACGGCCTCAGCTGCTCGACGCACTCTCCGCCCTGCGCGACCGTGTCGCCGCCGCACGCTTCCCGCTGCCCCTGGCGGGGGCCCCACGCGCGCGTGCCAACCGCGACGAACTCCTCGCGCAGCTCGACGACTACTTGGTGCCCCGGTTGCGGGACCCCGAAGCGCCGCTTCTGGCCGTCGTGGGCGGGTCGACCGGAGCCGGGAAATCGACGCTGGTGAACTCCCTCGTGGGACGGCGGGTCAGTGAGGCGGGCGTGCTGCGGCCGACGACACGCACCCCCGTGCTGGTGTGCCATCCGGAGGACCACCACTGGTTCAGCGGGATGAGGGTGCTGCCCGATCTCACCCGCGTGTGGGTGCCCCAGCAGGACTCCACCGACGACCTGCTGCTTCCCGGCGAGAACCCCGCGCGCGTGCTGCGCGTCGAGACCACCGAGACCCTCCCGCCCGGCCTCGCCCTGCTCGACGCGCCCGACATCGACTCCCTGGTCTCCGACAACCGCGTCCTGGCCGCCGAACTCATCTGCGCCGCCGACATCTGGGTCATGGTCACCACCGCCGCCCGCTACGCCGACGCCGTCCCCTGGCACATGCTGCGCACCGCCAAGGAGCTCGACGTCACCCTCGTGACCGTGCTCGACCGCGTGCCTCACCAGGTGGTGAACGAGGTGTCGCGGCAGTACGGGGCCTTGCTCACCAAGGCCGGACTCGGCGAAGTGCCGCGCTTCACCGTGCCCGAGCTGCCCGAGTCCGCCTGGGGCGGCGGGCTTCTGCCGGCCTCCGCCGTCGCCCAGTTGCGCACCTGGCTGATCCACCAGGCCCAGGATCCCGCGGCCCGGCAGCACGTCCTCGCCCGCACGGCGTACGGCGTCCTCGACTCCCTGAAATCCCGGATGCCCGAGCTGGCCGGCGCCGCCGCCGCGCAGTACGCCGCCGCACTGCGGCTCACCTCCGCCGTCGAGGGGGCGTACGACAGCGAGCACACGCGCGTGCGGGGCCGGTTGCAGAGCGGGGCGGTCCTCGCCGGGGACGCGCTCAAGCGGTGGCGTGCCTTCCCCCTGGACTGCACCGCCGGTGAACTCCTCGACGCGCTCGTGGAGAGCCTCAGTGCGCTGTTGCTGTGCGCCGTCACCGCCGCCGACGAGCGCGTCGACGACGCCTGGCGGCGCGAACCGGCCTCGGCCGCCCCGGAACTCGCCGCACGCGACACCGGCGCGGACAGCGCCGAGCACCGCATCGGACTCGCCGTCCGGCGGTGGCGGCGGGAGCTCGAGGAACACGCCGAGGACGAGGTGCGCGAACTCGACCGCAACCTCGCGCCCGACCCCGAGCTGGTCGCCGCCCTGGTCGCCACCTCCCTGCTGGGCGGCCGCCGGGGCCGGATGGCCGGGGAGGGACTCGCCGAGCGGATCGGCGCCCACGGCGCACTGCGGCTGCGCGACCGGGCCGGGCGGCTGCTCACCGAGCACGTGGACCGCGTCCTGCACGCCGAACGCGAGCGCCGGCTCGCCCCGCTCGACGCGCTCGACGTCCACCCCGAGCCCCAGGCCGAACTCATCGCCGCGCTGTCCGTACTGCAGAAGGAGAGGTGACCGGTGACCGCCGTCACTGACCAGGACCCCACCGAGCACGCCGATCAGCCGGACGACGGCGCCCACAAGGCGAGGACCGCCGGCAGCCCCTTCCGCGGCGCCTCGGACGGCGAGCGCGCGGCGCGCACCGACTCCGCCGAGGCCTGGGACGACGGGCTCATCGCGCGCCGGGTCAACGAGACAGCCGAAGGAGACCGGTTCCCCATGACGGACAACCGCTCCGCCGTCCCGCCGACGGTGACCCCACTGGTGTACGAGGGGCCGCTGCGCTCCCGGCTCGAGGCCCTGCGCGAACTCGTGGGGCTCTCCCGCACCCGGCTCGACAGCCGGACCCTGTCGGAGGCCGGCCGGGTGCTCGACGAGGCGTCCGCGCGGCGCAGACTCTCCGGGCAGCACACCGTCGTCGCCATCGCGGGCGCCACCGGCAGCGGCAAGTCGCAGCTGTTCAACGCGCTCGCCGGGGTGACCATCTCGGAGACCGGCGTACGCCGTCCCACCACCGCAGCGCCCATCGCGTGCAGTTGGAGCGACGGGGGCGCCGGCCTCATCGAACGGCTCGGCATCCCGCCCCGGCTCCGCCGCCGGCCGCTGCCGAGCGCCGACGGCGAGTCGCCGCTGCGCGGACTCGTCCTGATCGACCTGCCCGACCACGACTCCGCGGCCGTACAGCACCGCAGGCACGTGGACCGCATCCTGGCGCTCGTCGACGCGGTCATCTGGGTCGTCGACCCGGAGAAGTACGCCGACGCCGTCCTCCACGAGCGCTATCTGCGGCCGATGGCCGCCCACGCCGAGGTCATGTTCGTCGTCCTCAACCAGATCGACCGGCTGCCCGGGGAGGCCGCCGAGCAGGTCCTCGACGATCTGCGGCGGCTCCTCGACGAGGACGGCATCGCCCTCGGCGAGTACGGCGAGCCGGGCGCGACCGTGCTCGCGCTGTCCGCGCTCACCGGGGACGGCGTCGGCGAACTGCGCGAGGCACTCGGCCAGTTCGTCTCGGACCGGGGGGCGGCGAACCGCCGTATCTCGGCCGACGTGGACATCGCCGCGGCCCGGCTGTGGCCCGTCTACGCCACCCAGCGGCGGACCGGGCTCAGCGAACAGGCCCGGGAGGAGTTCTCCGACCGGCTCGCGGACGCGGTGGGCGCCACGGCGGCGGGCGAGGCGGCCGAGCGGGCGTGGCTGCGCAACGCCAACCGGGCCTGCGGGACGCCCTGGCTGCGGCTGTGGCGCTGGTACCAGGACCGCGGTGAGCCCACCACGGGCCGGCTCCCCTCGCGCACGCAGGCCGACGAGGAGGCCACCGCACGGCAGCGGGTCGAGCAGGCGGTGCGGACCGTGGCCGACCGGGCGTCGGCCGGGCTGCCCGCCCCCTGGGCGCAGGCGGTGCGCGAGGCTGCCGCTCGCGGCTCGCAGGGGTTGCCCGAGGCGCTGGACGAGCTGACCGTGCGCGCGGGCGCACCGACGGGGCGGCCGCCGCGCCCCGGGTGGTGGCCGGTGGCCGTCCTCACTCAGGCGTCCATGACGATCCTGCAGTTCCTGGGCGGGCTGTGGCTGCTGGGTCAGATCATCGGGGTCATGTCGCCCAACCTGGGGGTGCCGGTGCTGCTGATGGTGATCGGCATCGTCGGCGGCCCGCTCATCGAGTGGAGCTGCCGGATGGCGGCCCGCGGCCCGGCCCGGCGCTACGGCCTGGAGGCGGAACGCCGATTGCGGGAGGCGGCGGCCGGATGCGGCAGGGCCCGGGTACTGGATCCGGTGGCGGCGGAACTGCTGCGGTACCGGGAGGTCCGGGAGCAGTACGGGAGGGTGGTGGGGGCGGGGCGGTGACGCTACGGCGGTGAGGTGCGGGGGCGGGGCGGTGGGGCCGCTACGGCGGTGAGACGCGGGGCGGGGCGGCGACTTTGGGGCGAGGCGGCTGTGACGGGCCGCAGGCGGTGCCGCCGTGGCTCCGGCGCGCCACCCGCCATCCGATACCCGCCACCCGATACCCGCCACCCGCGCTCGGCGTCTCCCTCGGGGGCGACGGGGCACCCACCCGGCGTCACCCCCTCGCGTGGCGGCGTTGTCCACAGGCGGGCGGTGCTCCACAGCGCTCAGCGGGCCCGGCCCGGCGGCGGCAGTCTGGCAGACGCAGCCGTACGGGACGGGCCCGTACGCGTGTCTGCCCGGTGCGGGTGCCGTGGTCCGGGCGAGGGAGGGTTCGCGATGAACGAGACGATGGTCTGCGCGGTCGGCAGGGTGGCGACGCAGCCGGTGTACCGGGAGATGGCGTCCGGCCCGTCGGCGAGGTTCCGGCTGGCGGTGACCGCGCGCTACTGGGACCGCGAGAAGAACGCGTGGACGGACGGGCACACCAACTTCTTCACGGTGTGGGCCAACCGCCAGCTGGCCACGAACACGGCGGCGTCGCTGACGGTTGGCGAGCCGGTGATCGTGCAGGGCAGGCTGAAGGTGCGGACCGATGTACGCGAGGGGCAGAGCTGGACCTCGGCGGACATCGACGCCGTGGCGATCGGCCACGATCTGGCCTGGGGCACCTCGGCCTTCAGGCGCGCGGGCAAGGCGGAGACCGTGCCCTCGCCGACGTCACCGGAGCCCAACTGGGAGACACCACAGGAGGGTTCCGCAGAACCTGCGGACGCAGGGACTCAACACCAGTTGGAGACAGCAGCCTTGACGTGACGTCAATCACCGGGACGCCCGTCCGAACCGCGGCTTATCGACGAATGTGCACCCAACGACCAGCGGTGGATTTGTCGATAAGCCCTGCTCGCAGGGGATCTTGGCGATAACGATTCCGAGTCGGATCTCTCGTCCGACCGTCTGACCGGCGGGCGGCGTCTCCCACGTCCCTAGGATGCCGGACATGGTTCTCGGGACTCTTGTGTCCTGTGAGGCTTCTGATTCTGCTGGTGGGACCGTCCCCCCACGTCAACGGGTCCTGCTCGAAGGGGAATTTGGTGTTTGCTTCGTTCTCTGAGCTGTTCGTACGCAGGCGAGGGGCGGCTCGCCTCGCCACCGCCACGGTGGTGTCCGGGCTTGTCGCCGCGGGCGGGCTTGCCGGTGCCGGCCGGGCGGCCGCCGACGAGACGACGCAGAGACAGGGCGGAGCGGCCGCGACGATAGACGGCCTCAAGACGTACGGCGCGGCCGTCATACACGCCGGCACCGGTGACCAGGAGATCTCGGCGGGCCTGTTCGAGATGTCCGTCGACGGCGGCGGCATGCTGCAGACGTACTGCGTCGACCTCCACAACCCCACGCAGCGGGACGCCAAGTACCACGAGACGCCTTGGAGCGGCACGTCCCTGGGCGCCAACAAGGACGCCGGCAAGATCCGCTGGATCCTGCAGAACTCCTACCCGCAGGTGAACGACCTCGCGACGCTGGCGCGCAAGGCGGGGGTGCGCGGTGCGCTGACCGAGCAGGACGCGGCGGCCGGTACACAGGTGGCGATCTGGCGCTACTCGGACGACGTGGCCGTCGACGCCCTCGACCCGCAGGCCGAGCAGCTCGCGGACCACCTGGAGAAGAGCGCCCGCAATCTGCCCGAGCCCCGGGCCTCGCTCACCCTCGAGCCCGCCGCGGTCTCCGGCCGGCCGGGGGAGCGGCTCGGACCGGTGACGGTGCGCACCAACGCCGGCAGCGCGACGGTCACCCCGCCCGCGGACGCTGCGACGAGCGGGGTGCGGATCGTCGACGAGCAGGGCAAGGCCGTCACCTCCACGTCCGACGGCGGGCAGGTGTTCTTCGACGTGCCCGAGGACGCGGCGGCGGGCACGGCGGAACTGGCCGTGCAGGCCTCCACCACCGTGCCGGTCGGCCGTGCCTTCGCCTCCGAGAGTCGCAGCCAGACGCAGATCCTGGCCGGCTCGAGCGAGTCGACGGTGTCCGCGACGGCCGGGGCGACCTGGGCGAAGCAGGGACCGATCCCGGCGCTGTCGGCGGCGAAGAACTGCGCCGGGGGCGGTGTCGACGTCATCGCGTCCAACAAGGGCGACGAGCCGTTCACCTTCGAGCTGGCCGGCCTGGAGCACACCATCGCCGCGGGCGAGTCCCGCACGGTGACGGTCCCGCTCCAGGAGGACCAGGCCTACGACTTCACGATCCACGGCCCCGGCGGCTTCGAGAAGCGCTTCACCGGCATGCTGGACTGCCGGACCCGCGGCAGCGACACCGGCACCACCACCCAGACCCTCAGCGAACCGAGCCCGGCGACGGTGGGCGGCACGGCCACGGACACCAACCTCGCCGAAACGGGCAGCTCCGGCATGACTCCCCTGATCGCGGGCGTCGCCATCGGCTTCGTCCTGATCGGCGGGGCGACACTGATCGTGCTGCGGCGCCGGGAGGCGACGGCGGGGGAGTGACTCGCGGCGAACGCCGCATCGGCCCTCGGGCGCCGAGGTGGTGCTGCTCGCGCAGGGGCGGGTGCGTCCGGCATTCGAGGTGACTGAGCGCCGGCGGCCGCCCCGCGCGAGCGGCCTCCCCCTCAGCCGCGAAACCCCAGCCAACAGCCCCCGCTCCCTGCGAATGACCACCCATGGGCAGCCGTACGGCAAGGGGCGGGCGTCGGCCAAGGCCCCGGACGAATCATGGTCCGGAGCCTATGACCCCTCCAGACACACACGCCTTCGGGTCCACGGCCGACCAGAGGCCAGCCGGAACGGGGCGTGCGGCCACGGGAGCCCTCGCGCCCGCCGGCCGTCAGTCACCGGTAGCCGGGCCAGTGCGGATCGGCCCAGCGGTCCTCACCGGTGAGCCCGAGCAGCCGTACCCGGTGCCGCAGATCCGCCGATGCGCCCGACTCGCGGAGCCGCACCGCAGCGTGGCCGAGGAGCCAGGCGACCAGTTCGGCGCGCAGCTCCTCCGCGTCGTGCTCGTACCAGCCGACGCCCCACGGCAGCCGCTCTCCCAGGAGCTCGCACTCCCATTCCGAGGCCGCCTCGACGAGACGTCGGCCGCTGAGGTACCCGGTCTGCTCTTCCCAGTCGGCAAGCCAAGGTCCGAGCGTTCCGGACGCCTCGGCACACATTGCGAAGACCTGGTGCGCCGGGACGGCCGCATCGGGATCGGTGAGGGTCTGTACCCACCAGGCATGCAAAAACTCGCGTACCGAAGCGGCCTGTTCTTCGGGCCATTGCTGCCAGCGGCCGCGGGCGAACGAGAATCCGGCCTCTTCCAAGCCGAACAGGGGTTCCGCCCGACCCGCGACCAGGACCGTGGCGAACTGCGGCAGGACGCGGCGCAGCACGGCCGCGTGATCGGTCCAGTCGATGGCCTGCCAGGTCCGGCGCAGAAGGTCCGGCTCCAGCTCCACATCCGGCGTCTTCAGAAGGGAGAGTTCTTCCGGGCTGCCCCAGTGGCATTCGCAGTTGTGCTCGTCCGGGTGCGCGGTCATGCCGCGGAAGGTGACGGAGAGGTTCTCCAGGGCGGCGCTGAGGCGGCGGCGTGCCGGACTTGGGGCGAGAGGCATGAGAGGCCCGGCCTTCGTGGACTCCGTACGGCTTCCGCCGGCCGAAGACCGCCACGCTACCCGGTGAGACGGCGCCTTGCACCGGCCGCCCCGGGATCGGGGTCAGGCTGCGAGAGGGACCTGCTCGCCCTTTCCGGGATCCGGTAGTGGGCGACGACCTCGTTGGCCTCCTCCATCCAGGTCGTGGCCCAGACGAGACGGCAGTCCAGCGCCATGAGACGCGCCCCGACCTCGGCGTCGAGCCGCCTCAACAGCGGGTTGCCTTGATCTGCGGACGTCGGGGCGCCGACAGGGGCGGCCTGCGGGTGACCGCACGACGAGCCGAAGGGGATGAGCGGACCATCGACGTCAAGGAAGAGAAGGGTGCGCTCCGCGCTTGTCACGGCGGCACCATAGCCCGGCGCGGTACCGGCGGCGACCGTCAACGACGGTCGAGTCCCCCGGTCGCCACCACGAACCCCCAGGTCACAGCCCCCCACCCATACGCGTTTCCACCCAGGGGTAGCGGTACGGCAAGATGGGGTGTATCTGCCCACTGCCAGTTTCAAGCTGCCGGACGGTTTCTCTTGGCTGAGTTCATTTACACCATGCGCAAGGCGCGCAAAGCGCACGGCGACAAGGTGATCCTCGACGACGTGACGACCAGCTTCCTTCCGGGGGCGAAGATCGGCGTCGTCGGCCCGAACGGCGCCGGAAAGTCGACGATCCTGAAGATCATGGCCGGGATCGAGCAGCCGTCCAACGGTGACGCCTTCCTCACTCCCGGTTACACGGTCGGCATCCTGCTCCAGGAGCCCCCGCTGACCGAGGACAAGACCGTCCTGGAGAACGTCCAGGAGGGTGTCGCCGGGATCAAGGGCAAGCTCGACCGGTTCAACGAGATCGCCGAGCAGATGGCGACCGATTACACCGACGAGCTCATGACCGAGATGGGCAAGCTCCAGGAGGATCTGGACCACGCCAACGCGTGGGACCTGGACGCGCAACTGGAGCAGGCCATGGACGCCCTGGGCTGCCCGCCCGGCGATTGGCCCGTCACCAACCTGTCCGGTGGTGAGCGCCGCCGCGTCGCGCTGTGCAAGCTGCTGCTGGAGCAGCCCGACCTGCTGCTGCTCGACGAGCCCACCAACCACCTCGACGCCGAGTCGGTGAACTGGCTGGAGCAGCACCTGGCCAAGTACCCGGGCACCGTCGTCGCGGTCACCCACGACCGGTACTTCCTCGACAACGTCGCCCAGTGGATCTGCGAGGTCGACCGCGGTCGCCTCTACCCCTACGAGGGCAACTACTCCAAGTACCTGGAGACCAAGGCCGCCCGCCTCAAGGTCGAGGGCCAGAAGGACGCCAAGCGGCAGAAGCGGCTCAAGGAAGAGCTGGAGTGGGTGCGCTCCAACGCCAAGGGGCGCCAGGCCAAGTCCAAGGCGCGTCTGGCCCGCTACGAGGAGATGGCCGCCGAGGCCGACAAGATGCGGAAGCTGGACTTCGAGGAGATCCAGATCCCGCCGGGCCCGCGTCTGGGCAACGTCGTCGTCGAGGTCAACAACCTCAGCAAGGGCTTCGGCGACAAGCTGCTCATCGACGACCTCAGCTTCACGCTTCCGCGGAACGGGATCGTCGGGATCATCGGCCCGAACGGTGCCGGTAAGACCACCCTGTTCAAGATGATCCAGGGCATCGAGGAGCCGGACTCCGGCGCCATCAAGGTCGGCGACACCGTCAAGATCTCCTACGTCGACCAGAGCCGCGAGAACATCGACCCGAAGAAGTCCCTGTGGGCCGTCGTCTCCGACGAGCTGGACTACATCAACGTGGGCCAGGTCGAGATGCCGTCGCGTGCCTACGTCTCGGCCTTCGGGTTCAAGGGGCCGGACCAGCAGAAGCCGGCCGGCGTGCTCTCCGGCGGTGAGCGCAACCGCCTGAACCTCGCGCTCACCCTCAAGCAGGGCGGGAACCTGCTGCTCCTCGACGAGCCGACGAACGACCTCGACGTCGAGACCCTCAGCAGCCTCGAGAACGCGCTGCTGGAGTTCCCGGGTGCGGCCGTGGTCGTCTCCCACGACCGGTGGTTCCTCGACCGGGTCGCCACGCACATCCTCGCCTACGAGGGCGAGTCCAAGTGGTTCTGGTTCGAGGGCAACTTCGAGTCGTACGAGAAGAACAAGATCGAGCGGCTCGGTCCGGACGCCGCCCGTCCGCACCGCGCCACCTACAAGAAGCTGACCCGGGGCTGATCGATCTTGCGGCACATCTACCGCTGCCCACTGCGCTGGGCGGACATGGACGCGTACGGCCACGTCAACAACGTGGTGTTCCTCCGCTACCTGGAGGAAGCCCGTATCGACTTCCTGTTCCGCCCGGAGAAGGACTTCAAGCAGGGGTCCGTGGTGGCACGCCATGAGATCGACTACAAGCGGCAGCTCGTCCACCGGCACCACCCGGTGGACATCGAGCTGTGGGTCACCGAGATCAGGGCCGCGTCCTTCACCCTCACCTACGAGGTGAAGGACGACGACCAGGTCTATGTGCGGGCCTCGACGGTGATCGTGCCGTTCGACTTCGAAGCGCAGCGCCCGCGCCGGATCACCGCGGAGGAACGCGAGTTCCTCCGCGAGTACAGGGATGACGCCGAGGAGGAGGCCGTCGCCGCATGACGGTGCTCCACCTCGCCGACGAGGGGGAGGCGGCGGATCTCGCGGCCTTCCTCTCCCGGCTGCTCCACTACGACCGTGGAGCCGCGGTGCGTCTGCAGGCGGCGGGCACCGCACTGGCCGTCTTCGGGCGGCCGCCGTCCTTCGAGGTGCTCGCCGTGCGGGCGGTGCGGCTGGCCAAGCCGTACGAGAAGGGGCTCGAGGCCACGCTGGACGTGACCGTGTCCGCCGGTGAGTTCCTGGAGTCGGTGGACGAGAAGGCCGCGACGGCCGTCGTGCCGGGCGCGGTGACCGGGCCGCCATGGGCGGGTGTGCTGCCACCCCGCGGAGGCTGGCGCGCCGAGCCGGGGCTGCCGGCGCCGGACGACCTGCGGTCCCTGGTCGCCGCCGTGGTCGCCGAGTTCCGCTCCCGTACCCAGGAGCTGCCCTCCGAGCAGCGGACACGGGCCGAGCTGGACCGCATCGGGCGGGACATCTGGTCCCGTACGGTCGGGGACACCCGGCTCCCCGTCCGGGCCGTGCACGCGGCGCAGTCCCTCGGCTTCCTGCGGCCCGGGGTGCCGCCGGCGCTGTTCTCGTCGGGCGCGTGGCTGAGGCTGCGCACGCCGTACGGGTCCATCGCCGTACGACGTGCCGGGCTCGGGGCGCTGGACGTCAGCGTCCGCTGACCTGGCCCTCGAAGTCCGTCAGCCCTCGGTGTTGACCATCGAGGCCGCCGCGTACGTCAGGTAGTTCCACAGCGTGTGCTCGTGCTCCTCGGACAGGCCGAGTTCCTCGACGGCGACCCGCATGTGCTTCAGCCACGCGTCGTGCGCCGCCCGGTCGACCGCGAAGGGCGCGTGCCGCATCCGCAGCCGCGGGTGGCCGCGGTTCTCGCTGTACGTCGTGGGGCCGCCCCAGTACTGGATGAGGAACAGCGTGAAGCGCTCCTCGGCCGGGCCCAGGTCCTCCTCGGGGTACATGGGCCGCAGCAGCGGGTCCTCGGCGACTCCCTCGTAGAAACGGTGGACGAGCCGACGGAAGGTCTCCTCCCCGCCGACCTGCTCGTAGAAGGTCTGCTCCTGAAGCGTGCCGCGCCGAATCTCATTCACGCGATCCATGGTCTCAGACGCCCCGGCATAGGACTCAAGACCTAGGACCCTGCCCGCCCCTACTGTGGAGACATGGGCGGTTACGCACCCGGCAGGAAGCTCGACGATCTCGCCGCCGCCGCGCGGGCGGCGCTGGTGCGGCGGATCGAGGAGAGCGGGGCCTGGGCGGCCGATCCGGGCTGGCGGGAGGCCTTCGCGGCGGTCCCGCGGCACCTCTTCGTGCCGTACTACTACGTCGGTGTCGCCGGCGGCTACGAACGCCGCTGGGGCGAGAGCACCGACCCCGCGGCGCGCGAGCGGTGGCTGCGGGGCGCCTACGAGGACACCCCGCTGGCCACCCGGCTGCGCGACGGCGAGCTGCTGTCCTCCAGCAGCCAGCCGTCCCTGATGGCGGGCATGCTGGCCGCGCTGGGCGTCGCGGACGGCCATACGGTCCTGGAGATCGGCGCCGGCACCGGCTACAACGCGGCGCTGCTGGCCCATCGGCTGGGCGACGACAAGGTCACCACCGTCGACCTCGACCCGGAGATCACCGAGTCGGCCCGCCGGCACCTGGCCGCGGCCGGGTACCACCCGGTCGTCGTCACCGGCGACGGCGCCCGGGGCGTGCCGGAGCGCGCGCCGTTCGACCGGATCATCGCCACCTGCGCCCTGAGCGGCGTGCCACGCGCCTGGGTGGCCCAGAGCCGCCCCGGCGGCCGGATCCTCATGCCGCTCGCCACCGGCCTGATCGTGCTCACGGTGACCGGTGCGGGGCATGCCGAGGGACCCTTCCTGCACACGCCCGCCTACTTCGTGCCGCTGCGCGGCGCCGGCCGGCCCGGGGGCGAGCCGGTCCAGCTGGGCGGGGTGCCGCGCCGGGCCCGGGAGGACGACCTGTTCCGGTTCCTGCTGGCCCTGACCCGCGGCAGCCTCGACCCCCAGGAGGCGCACGCGCTGTGGGAGCAGGAGGGCAGGCCGCAGCGCGAGCGCTACGGCATCACGGTCAGCGGTGAGCGGGAGTGGGCCTGGCTGGACGACCCGGAGGGGCCGTACGCCTGGCCCCTCCCGTCGTGACGGGTCTCAGCCGCGCCGGATGGTGATGGTCGTCCAGGCGCCCACGTGCACCCGGTCGCCGTCCTGCAGCGGTACGGGGACGAACGGCTGGATCGGTTCCTCCGAGCCGTTGACCGTCGTGCCGTTCGTCGAGTTCTGGTCGACGACCGCCCAGCTGCCGTCCGGCTGCTGGACCAGCACCGCGTGCTGGTGCGAGACGCCCGGGTCCTCCGGTGGCGTCGACAGGTCGATGTCGGGGGTGTCGCCGGTGGAGTGCCGGCGGCGGCCGATCGTGAGCTGGTTGCCGGTGAGCGTGCGCTGCTGCTCGGGCGAGTACGCGGGCAGGTTCAGGCCGGTGGCCTCCGGGCCGGAGCGCTGCATCATCGCCATGAAGTAGTCGCGGTCCGGGCCGATGGTCGCCGTCCACGTCGCGGGTCCCTGCGGCTGCTGCGGGAAGCCACCGGGGCCGGGCGGGGCCTGGGTCGCGCCGGGCTGCGGGTAGCCGTAGCCGCCCTGGCCGGGACCGCCGGGACCGCCATGGCCGCCCGGGCCGGATGTCGGTGGGGAGATCACCCAGTCGTCGTCACCGCCGAAGGACGGACCGCCCTGCTGCCCGGGCCGCTGGGTCTCCTGCGGGAATCCGGGCGGGGCCGGGGGGCCGGACTGGTGGAAGGCCTGCGGAGCACCGCCGGGACCACCGGGTCCACCGGGACCACCGGGTCCACCGGGACCACCGGGTCCGGGCGGGGGCGGGACCGGCCGGGAGGGGTCGGCACCGAAGCCACCGGGACCACCCGGGCCGGGAGGGCCGCCGAAGCCACCGGGACCACCCGGGCCGGGAGGGCCGCCGAAGCCACCGGGGCCGCCCGGGCCGGGCGAGGTCGGGGCAGGGCCGGGCTGCGGGTAGCCGTAGCCACCGCCCTGAGGGCCGCCGGGGCCGCCCGGGCCGGGGCGGCCGGACGGGTCGCCGCCGAACGGCGGGATCGGCTCGGCCGGGCGGTTCACCTGCGACGGGCGGGAGCCCTGGTACTCGTAGGAGTCACCGCCGCCGTACGACGGGCCGGGGGGCGGGCCGCCCTGCTGGCCCGGTGGCTGGAAACGCACACCGGGGCCGGGCGGCGGGGCCGCGGGGGTGTACGACGTCGCCGTGTTCGTCAGGAAGTTCCACCGGCACTCCTCGCAGAACGGCGCGCCGCCCTCACGCGGCGTACGGCACTGCGGGCAGAGCTCCGGCTCGGCGTTCGGCACGGAGGACAGGTGCGGCGGGCGTCCGCCGGGCTGGCCACCGGGGCCCTGGGGGCCACCCGGGCCGCCGGCGGGGGGCGGGAAGCCGTAGCCGCCGGGCGGCGGCGGGGGAGGAGGCGGAGGCACGGCACCCGCCATGCGGTGACCGCAGACCTCGCACCAGTCGTCGGAACCCGACTGGTGTCCGTTCGGGCAGGTCGGCATGTCGGCGCGTCCCTCCTTCGATCTCTTCAGGTCACTTCTTCACGCGAACAGTCTTGGTGGAACGGGTTTCGAGCGTCATCTCGTCAGCCTCCGCGACCTTCGCCTTCAGTCGCACAGTACCGGTCGCGGCATCGACCACGTCCACCACCTTCGCAAGCAGTTTCGCAGTATCGGCGTTCCCGGAGGCACTCGCGAGCTGAACGGCCCGGCCCAGTTTGGCCGTTGCTCCATCCATATCGCCCGACTTGCGAAGATCCAGCCCTTGTCGGATGACTTGCGCCAGTTCGGCCTGCCCGGTGTAGTGGGCGACCTGAGGGTTGATCGACGTCGACGCGACCATGTCGTCCGTCCACACGGCCCGCACCAGACCCTGCGCGCCCAGGTTCTGGACGCTGCCGTCGGGTTGCGGAATGACCAGTGAGAGCCGGGCCGCCAGCATCTCCTGGCCGATGTTCGCGACCGGGACCTCGACGCAGACGTGGTAGTCACGGGACTCATCTCCCCAGGAACCAAGGGGATAGTCGCCGGCGCGCGGACTCGCCTCGGTGCGCCGGCCGGTCAGGTCCTCGACCGTCGGCGCGACCTGCTTGACGAACTTCACGGTCGTGTCGACGGGGGTCCACAGCCGCAGGGAGACGTCCGCGACCTCCTTGCCCATCGCCGTCTCCATCATCTGTGTGAAGTCGGCGGCGAGCGCGGCGGGATCGGCGACGATGTCGGCGGTGCCGAGCAGGGCGGAGGCGATCCCTGTGACTTCTTTCACTTCCCAGTCGGTGCCCACGCCGCGTGCGTCACACGTGAAGCGCCCGGCGCACGCGTCGAGCGCCGCCTTCAGGTCCTGGGGCGACTCGTGTTCGTTGCGGCCGTCGGTGAGCAGGATGCCGTGCCGGATCGCGACGTCCGCGGACGACAGCAGGCGGTCGGCCAGTTTCAGCCAGGTGCCGATGGCCGTACCGCCGCCCGCGCTGAACGAGCGCAGTGCCTGCTTGGCCTGCCCGCGGGTGGTGGCGTCGGCGACCGCGACGCGCCCGCCGCCCGGGTAGACCTCCTTCGCCACGTGCGTCCCGCCGATCACCGCGAAGTGCACGCCGTCGCGCAGGGTGTCGATCGCCGCGGCCGTGGCGTCGCGGGCGTTGCGCATCTTCGTCGGCGGGTAGTCCATCGACCCCGAGCAGTCGACCATGACCGCCACGGCCGCGGACGGGCCCTGGCCGGGCGAGTAGAGGTGGGGCGCCGCGACCGCGCTGCCGATCGTGCCGCCGCCGGTCGCCGTCACCGTGACGATGGCGTTGACCTCGCCGGCGCCCTCCGGCAGGTACTCGTTCTGGTACACGTCCACCGTGAACTGGGGCACGTTCGACTTCGAGAAAATGGCCATGCCTGCTTCGATCCCCCTCGAAAGCCCCCACCTTCAGCGGGGTGATGACGGTAGGCGGACCGGTCCCCTCCGGTCCGCCGAGGCGTCCCCGTACGTGGCCTCAGGCCGATCCTGCCCCCTGGGGCACGGCCGGGAACGGCACGAGCGCCACTGTTACGTTGTCGTGGCCCCCGCCGTCCAGGGCGTGGCCGACGAGCACCCGGGCGCTGTGCAGCGGATGACCGGCCGCGTCGAGCGGGAGGACCCTGGCCATCTCGTCGGCCGCCTCCGCGTAGTTCCACAGGCCGTCCGTGCAGACCACCACCACGCCGGGCCGGTCCGGCTTGAACGCGGCGGTGTGCGGTTCGAGTTCGTAGGCGTCCGCGCCGAGCCAGCCGGTGATCGCGTGGGCGCGCTCGTCGGCGTAGGCCTCGGCCTCGTTCATCAGGCCCGCGGCGACCATCTGCGCGGCCCACGAGTCGTCCTCGGTGAGCCGGGCGGGGGGAGCGCCGCGGTCGACCGGCACCCAGTAGGCGCGGCTGTCGCCGACCCAGCCGACGATCAGCAGGCCCGACGTCACCACGGCGCCGACGATGGTGCAGGCGGGGGCGTTCTGGTGAGGTGCCTGCTCGAGGGCCGTGGCGGGCTCCGCGGCGAGCGAGTTGACGGCGCGCGAGGCGGCGAGGATCGCGTCGTGCATCGCCTGCTGCGGGTGCGTGCCGCGCGGCAGGGCCGCCAGCAGCGTCTCGCCCGCCGCCTTCGACGCGGCCGCGGAGGCGTCGTCGGGGCGGGTCGCCGAGGAGACGCCGTCGCAGACGATCGCGACGGAGGCCGGGGAGCCGTCGGGCAGCGCGGTGGTGCCGATGGCGAACGCGTCCTCGTTGCGGTGGTGGCGCAGGCCGCGGTCGCTGACCGCGGCCACCGGGCCGGACTCCTGCTCCATGTGGTCCCGTTCGCGCGGCTGGGCGTGGCCGCAGTTCTCGCAGTAGCCGTCGTCGTCCACGCGGCCGGCCCGGCAGGCGACGCAGACCTTGCCGCCGGCGCCCGCGGCCTGGGCCGCCGGCTCGGCGGACGCCCGTGGGTCCGGTGCCTGGAGGAGGTACTCGTCGGGCTGTGTCTGGTAGATCTCCGGCGACGCGGCAGACCCGTCGGGCTGCGGCGGCCGGTCGAAGCGCACACCCGCGGCCGCGGCCGGCGGGGCGCTCGGCGGCGGGGGCGCCTGAGGCGGCAGGGCGGAGCCGCCCGAGTCCGTGCCCGGGAGGTCCGCCGGCAGGTGCACCGCGTCCGGGGCACCGGCGCCGTCCGGCCCCGGTGCGGGCCAGGCCGCGCCGGCGGGTGGCGCCGGCGGGGGCTCGGGATACGCACCGGCCGGGGCGCCCTGGGCGGGCACCGAGCCGTTCATGGTGATGGTCGGGTTGTCCTGAGGCCGTGCCGGCACGGCGGACAGGTCGTATCCGCACGCGCCGCAGAAACGGTCACCCGACTCGAGGGGTTCCTCGCAGCTCGGGCAGGCGGACAACTGGGGCATCTGCGACATCAACTACACCCACGTCCGGGGGCGGTAACGATTGGCACGTTCCACCAGGTCGATCCTCTCCTCGCCGCCCCGCGCCAGCCGGGCCAGCGTGCGGTACGAGCGCTCCAGGCCGAAACGCAGGCCCCGCTCGTCCAGGCCGCTGCCGAGCAGCGTCCGTCCCCCGGCGGCGGGAGGGGCGGAACCCTGGCCCCCGGAGAGTACCCAGTCCAGCGCGCAACCGAGGACTTCGGCCGACAACTGCTCCCGGCGCGCCGGATCCAGACCGTACGCCTCCAGCGCCTCGACCTGCGCCGCGGCGGCCGTCAGATCCCCCAGGAACGGCGCGTCGGACGCGGTCGCGGTGCGCTGCCGCAGCCGCGCCCGGACGGCCGCCACCCGCGCGGGCGTGTAGTGGATGGAGGACTCCGGGACCGACTCCAGCGTCCGTACGGCACCGCGCCGGTCCCCGGTCGCCAGCTGGACCCGGGCCAGGCCGAACGCCGCGCTCACATAGCTGGGGTCGGTCGACCACACCAGCCGGTAGTACTCGGCGGCGTTGTCGAGCTGGCCCAGCACCTCCGCGCACAGGCCCAGCGCCAGCTTGGGCGCGATCTCGCCAGGGAAGGCGTCGTAGATCGCGTCGAAGGCGAGTGCGGCGCCCTCGTCGTCGCCCGTCACCAGCGCGGCCACGCCCCGGTACCAGACCACCCGCCAGTCGTCGGGCCGCTCGCCCTCCAGCGCGACCAGGGCCTGCAGCGCGGCGCCCGGCTCGCCGGTCTCCAGCCAGGCCCGGATCTGCCGGAGCCGCGTCTCGATCGACGGGGCCGGGGCGGCTGCCAGGGCGCCGAGCAGTTCGGCCGGGGCGGAGGTCATCAGGCCCGCGAGGAAACCGGCGTTGGGGTCGGTCGGGTCGACGCGGGGGACGGGCAGGGCGAAGGCGGCAGCGGGCGCATCGACGGGCTTGACGAGGCTGTGCGGGCCCTCGGGCCGCTGCGGATGCGGCAGGGCGGCAGGAGCGCCGGCGCGCGTCCGGGCCCGCACCGCCCGGGCCCCCAGGCGGGACACCTCGCCGGCCGGCTTGGGGAACAACTCCGTGTCCGTGACCCGCAGTTCCGGTCCGAACAGCGTGGACAGGGCAGGGCGGGCGCGGCCCGTCTGGAGGGAGACGACCTCCCGCAGGACGCCCGTCAGCTGCTCGGTCATCTCCTGCGCGGAGGCGAACCGGCGGGCCGCGTCGGGGTCCGTGGCGCGGACCAGGAGCCGGTAGAACGACTCGTACTGCCGGAACACCTCGATGTGGTCCGGGTCGGGCAGGGAGTCGACGTAGACGTTCGTGTAGCCCTGGAAGTCGAAGGTCAGGACGGCCAGGGTGCGGGCGACGGTGTAGAGGTCGCTCGCCACCGACGGGCCGGCCTCGGCGACCTCGGGCGCCTGGTAGCCGACCGTGCCGTAGATGGCCGACTCCTCGTCGTCCGTCCTGCGCACGGCGCCCATGTCGATCAGCTTGAGCTGGTCCTCGGTCTGGATGGCGTTGTCGACCTTGAAGTCGCAGTACAGCAGGTTCCGGCTGTGCAGATGCCCGAGCGCCTCCAGCGCCTCGATGCCGTACGCGCAGGCCTGCTCCACCGGCAGCGGGTCGCGCCTGCCCTGTGCGGTGCGGCGGGCGTTGGCGATCTCCTTGAGGGACTTGCCGCCGACGTACTCCATGACGATGTAGCCGTCGAGCGAACCCGTGCGCTGGTCCAGATGCTCCACGAAGTTGTAGATCCGCACGATGTTGGCGTGCTCGATCTCCGCGAGGAAGCGCCGCTCGGAGATCGCCGCCGCCATGGCGTCCTGGTCGCCCGTGTCCAGCAGGCCCTTGAGGACCACCCAGCGGTCCGAGACGGCCCGGTCGACGGCGAGGTAGATCCAGCCGAGCCCGCCGTGCGCGAGGCAGCCGACCACCTCGTACTGGCCGTGTACCACGTCCCCGGCCCTCAGCTTCGGCACGAACGAGTACGGGTGCCCGCACTTGGTGCAGAAGCCCTCGGTACGGCCCGGCCGGTCGCCGCGCGCCCGGCCCACCGGGGCGCCGCAGTCGGAGCGCGAGCAGAATCGCTTCCGCTCGGGAACCTCGGGGTTGTCCAGGACCATCGCGCGCGGGTCGGGCCGCGGGATCGGCGGCACCTGCACCAGCCCGGCGCCCAGCCGGCCCCGGGACCCGGAACCGGCGGTCGAGCCGGAGCTGCGCACCGACACCGAGCGGCCCGTCGACCTGCCCGACAGGGACCGCGACAGGCGCCCCGACACCGAGCGGCGGGACTTCGAGGACTGGGACGACGTCCGCGAACTGCGGTTGCTGGAGCGGGAACTGCCGCTGCCGGCCGACCCGCGGGAGCCGCCCCTGCCTCCGGCGGTGATGCCGGTGGGAGGCGAACCGACCAGGCCGCTCGCCGCGACGACCGGGGCGAGACCGCAGGTGTCGCAGTACAGCTCGCCGCCGCCCACGTCCTCGTAGGTGCCGCCGCAGGTGGGGCGCTGGCAGGTGCGCGGAGGCGTGCCGGCCGGCTCGTGCGGTGCCTGACTCATGGACTCACCCTCGTCGCTCATGCGCCCGGCCCCCTCCGGTCGTCCTCGGGCACGCCCTGCCCCGGCACCCGCGGGCCGCCGAGCAGCTCCGCGGCCGCGTGCTGGTAGCGCAGCACCGCCTGCTCGGCGGCGCGCAGGTCGCAGGGCGCGCTCCACAGCATGCGGCGCGCCTTCTCGTACCGCTCCACCAGCAACGTGTCCTCGGCGAAGCCGTGCCGGGCCACCTTCGCCTTGTACGCGTCGAGACGGCCGCGCAGCTCGGCGCGGACCGCCAGCGGGGCGGTGACCGCCGTCAAGGACTCGCGGGCGCGCAGCAGTTCGTCCTCGGCCTTCTGCTCCAGCGACTCCAGCAGCGGGGACAGCCGGTGCCACTGCGCCTGCCTGCGGTACTCGGCGGCCGCCGCCACCTGCTCCTGCAGCACGGTGGGCGGGCCGCTGACGACCGGCACCTCCGTCGCCGCGATCTTCGCGAGGACCTCGCCGCGTGCCGTGCGCGCCTCGGCGAGCGTGCGGTCCGCGCGGCTGAGGATGTCCCGCAGCTGCACGATCCGCTTCTCGGCGTCCTGGCGAACCGTCAGTACGGCGTCGATCTCACGGCGTACGTCCTCCAGCGCGCGTGCCTCGCGGTCGTACACCGTCGTGTCCGGTCTGCCGCCGCCGGGCGCCGAGCTGCCCTCCGCGGCCAGCCAGAACGCCAGCGGGTCCGAGACCACCTGCTCGCGCAGCTTCGTCAGTATCCGCGTGATGCGCTCCAGGTCGTCGCCCGCCGGGTGCTCGCCGGGGCGCACACCGACCGAGTGCGCGAGCCGCCGGGTGCGCTGGAGTTCCGCCGCCAGCAGATCGATCCGGGCCGGCAGGGCCGACCAGACCGCGTCCGCGGCGACCACCATGTCCAGACTCGTCGCGTACAGCTCGTTCATCCGGTCGACGAGGGTGGTGAGCGAGAAGCGCTCGCTGAGTTTCGTCGGACTGCCGTGCAGGGTGGGGGCGTTGGCCGTCGCCGTGGCACTGCCCGCCACGGTGACCGAGTCGCCGTTCAGCAGTTCCGTCAGCTCCACCAGGTCCTCGCGGCTGGACCAGCGGCGGCGGGCCCGGATGTCGCGGGCGGAGCGCAGCGCGTCGGTGTACGCGTCGAAGTACGTCCACAGCAGCGTGATCGACGCCTCCGTGGACGTCCAGCGCTCCTGGGTGACGCCGGTGAGCTCGGCGCCTTCCAGGAGTCTGCGGCCCGCGTGGTCCTGCAGGGCGAGGAGCGAGGTCTCGATCGCCTCGTGCTCCGCCCCGAGCCGCGCCAGCGCACGGTCCACCTCGTCCCGGTCCATCACCGGCCCGGTGGGTCCCGTGACGCCCATCGATCACCTCTCGCTGCGGTTGTGTGTCGCGTGTCGTCTGTCGTCTTCTGGTGTGCGATGTGCGCGGGTTCAGCAGGGTGTCAGGTGGTGCGGAGGTACTGCGGTGCCGGTGGTTCCGACTTCTTCGCATCCTTGCCCAGTGTTGCCGACAGCCATTGGTCGTACGACGCCTGCCAGCCGTTCGCGGTGTCCTTGCGGTAGTCCACCAGGATCTGGTTGACCCGGCGTACCAGATCGTCCGCGTCCTTCTTCATCGCCACGCCGTAGTACTCGGCAGTGAAGGCGTCCCCCTTGAGCTGGACCGTCGGGTCCTGTGCCGCCTGGCTCGCCGCGAGCGCGCCGTCGGTCACCACGGCGTCGACCTCGCCGAGCTGGAGCCGCACCAGGCAGTCGAGTTGGTTGGGGACGGTGGTGGAGATGTCGGTGCCGGCGGGGAGTTCGCCCGCCTTCTGGTCCGCCTCCAGCGTGGAGTACGCCGTGGAGCCGGCCGCCGTGCAGATCTTGCGGTCCGCGAGCGTGTCGTCGTAGCCCTTGACGGGGGAGGACTTCGGGGCCAGGACCTGCTGGCCCGTCTTGAAGTAGGGCGCGGAGAAGGCGACGTCGGCGATGCGGGCGCAGTTGATCGTCATCGTGCGGACGACCATGTCCACGCGGCCGTCCTGGATCGCCGGGATGCGCTGGTCGGTGGGGATCGCCTTGAACTGGACGGCGTCCGGGTCGCCGAGTATGTCCTCGGCGATGCGGTGGACCAGGTCGATGTCGAAGCCCTCGAGCTCCGCGGTCTTGCCGCTGTTGGGGTTGCGGTAGCCCCAGCGGTAGCTGTTCTGGTCGACGCCGACGATCAGTTTGCGCTTCTCGCCCTCGCGGTTCTTGATCGCCCGGATGGTGTCGCCGTCGGCGGAGGAGGGGGAGAGGGTCTGCTTCTCGGGGGCCTCGCAGTCTTCCTCCGCCATGGTCTGGGCTGTCCGGGTCGCGGTGGTGCTCTGGGTGGCCGTGGTGGCCGTGGTGAGCGGTAGGCAGAGGGCCACCAGCGCCACCAGGGCGCAGACGACTGCCATCGCGGTCACTCCGCCCCAGCCCCTGAGCGCGTCTCGCACGGTCGTTCCTCCCTTCGCCCCTGGCCCGTTCATCGGTACTCCGACAGCCTGCGGCCGATGCCCAGGACCGCGCCCGCGGCGCCCAGCACCGCGAGGACGGCCGCACCGGCCGGCATGCCCGTCAGCGCGTCACGGCCGTCGCCCGCCGCGCGCCTGAACTCCGTCTCCTCGTGCGCGAGTGCCGTGCGCAGGTTGTCGTCGACGCTGTCGAAGCACTCGCCCGTCGCGCCCTTGGTGCCGATGACCTTGTCCAGCGCCTGCTGGTAGTTGCCGTTCTCGTCCTGCTCGCGGGCCGCGGTGTGGCGCTTCTTCCACTCCGTCATGTTGCCCACGGCGGCGGTGACGGGGCGTTCGCCCGAGGAGTCGTCGGCGAGCTTCTCCGCTGCCGCCAGGTGGGCGGCGAGGGCCTTGATGTCCGTGCCGAAGTCGTAGTCGTAGGCGTCGTAGGTCTCTTCGCCGACCTTCTTCGTCTCCGCGCCGCGGGCCACCAGGGTGAGGTTCTCGTTGCCCCTGGCCTTCAGGGAGGCGATGCGCGCGTCGTGCAGCACGTTCAGGGAGCGGACGCCGTGGTCGTAGGAGTCGTCCAGTCCCGCGCGGGCGACGGTGTGGCCCACGACCAGCCACAGGAGGACGACCGTCGCCGTCGCTGTGGCGGCCACCAGGCCGTGGTTCAGAACCCTGTTCGTCCGCTGGTAGTTGCGGTGCTGGGCCCAGGCGAGGGCGGCCAGGGCGGCGATGCCGAGGGCGATGGCCGCCCAGGGGTAGGGCGTGGCGGCGGCGTAGTCCGCGCTGAGGCGCTGGTTCTCCTTCTTGTAGAGGTCCTCCGCCGCCGGGAGCATCTGCTGTTGCATCTTCTCGTTGGCGTAGCGGAGGTAGGCGCCGCCGACGGGGAAGCCCTGGCGGTTGTACGTGCGGGCGCGCTCCACCAGGCCCTTGTACTCCGGGAGGAGCCTGTTGAGCTTCGCGATCGTCGCCGTGGACGGGGAGTCCGGGTCGGCGTTGGCGGCGGCGTTGACGAGCTTCTCGGCGGCTGTGCGGATGTCCCGCTCGTAGCGGTCGCGGGTGGTGGACGACTCCTGGCCGCCGGCGAGGAAACCGCTGGAGGCGGCGGTGTTGGCGTCCGCGAGGGAGCGGTAGATGTCGGCGGCGTCCGAACTGAGGGGCTGGCTGCGGGTGAGGACGTCGTCGGCGGCGGCCGCGCGGCCGGTCATCTGCCAGGAGGCGACGGCGCCGAAGCCGATGACGAGGAGGGCCAGGAGAGCGCCGATGATGCGGAGCCGGCCGGGTTCCGTGGTGGCGGCGGCGCGGAGCTGGTCGAGGCCCTCGGCGAACGCGGTGCGGCGGGGGCCCGCCGGGGGTGCCGAGGGCGCCGGGGTGTTGTCGGGGGGCCGGGCCGGGGGTGCCGCCTGTGCCGGTACCGCCGGCAGGACGGGCAGGCCCGGGCCGGGTGGTGGCGGGCTGCTCTTCGGCGTGTACGTCACTGTGACCTCCCCCGTGGTCATCCGTCGCCCGCAAGTATCGCTGCCGGGACTGACATCCGCACCGGCCTTGCCTCGATCTTGATCGGATCGCAGCGTGGAGCGTGCCTCGCGCCCCCTCGTACCACCCCTCGCTCAGGAACACGTACGGGGAGGGGGTTCGGTTCCCGTGGGTGGGGGTGCGCGGCTTCGCCTGCCGCCGGGGGTGGGTCGGGGCCGCGTCGGGGGGTGTCCGTCCTCGGAACGGCGCGATGGGGTCTCACGCCGACTGACTGTCCGTTGACGCGCCAACCGCTGCGGGCGGACACCCCCGACACGTCCCCTTGCGTCGTACGGCGGGTGCGGGCCGCCCTGGCTGCGGGCATGTGTGCCGCCTGGGGCGATGGGGGTCCCCCTGCTCGAGCGAAGCCGAGAGCTTGGGGGAGGGTGGGCGCAGGCGGCACCTCGTCACGCCGAGTTGCGCGCCCACCCGGCCTGAGGGGCAACAGCCCTGCGATTCACACCTCGTAGTACCTCCGCAACCGCCCCTGCGCCCCTTCACACGAGCCGACTCTGTCCAGGCCCAGCAGCGCCGCGCCGAGCACCGGGCTCGCCGTCACCACCTGCGGTGCCGCCTTGGGGGCACGTTCCGTGAGCAAGTGGGCGACGCGGTCGTTCAGCTGGGGATGACGGGCCGCCAGGACGCCGCCGCCCAGGAGGACCGGGGTCTCCTCGGACAGGAGGCCCAGGCGGGTCAGGGCGACGACGGCCATGGCGACCACCTCTTCGGCCTGGCGCTCCACGATCGACCGGGCTACCGGGTCACCGCCGGAGGCCGTCGCGAAGAGGACCGGGGTCAGCTCGTGGCGCCGGAGGGCCGGGAGGCGCTCCAGGTGCAGCGCCTCGACGAGGGCGTACACGGAGGGCAGGCCGAAGTGGGCGGGGAGGGTGCGGGACAGGGCGGTGGGGGCGCCGCGGCCGTCCTCCGCCCGGGACGCGTGCCAGAGGGCCTCCTCGGACAGGCCCCAGCCGCCGCCCCAGTCGCCCGAGACCCGGCCGAGCGCGGGGAAGCGGACCGTGCGGCCGTCGGGTCGCATGCCCACGCAGTTGATGCCCGCGCCGCAGACGACCGCGACACCCCGGGGTTCGGTGACACCGGCCCGCAGGATCGCGAAGGTGTCGTTGCGGACCGTCACCGTCGTGCCCCAGGCGCGCGCCCGCAGCGCCGCGGCCAGTTGTTCCTCCTCGACGGGGAAGTCGGCGTTGGCGAGGCATGCCGAGACGTGGGTGACCGAGGTGAGCCCCGCGGCGGTGAGGGCCTGCGCCACCGTTTCGGCCAGGCCGTCCATCGCCGTGTCCACGCCCACGGCCGGTGGGCGGAAGCCGCCCCCGCGTGCCGTGGCGAGGACCTCCCCGGCCGCCGTCACGATCGCGACGTCCGTCTTGCTGTTGCCCGCGTCGATGGCGAGGACGGTCAGGCCCACGCGAGGTGCTCCCGGTTGTGTGCGATCAGCCGGTCGGTGAGCGTCTCGGCGTACGCGTGCTGGCCGATGAGCGGGTGGGAGAGGAGGGCGCGGAAGACGCGTTCCCGGCCGCCGTGCAGGGCGGCCTGGAGGGCCAGGTCCTCGTAGGCCGTGACGTTGGCCATCAGGCCCGCGTAGAGCGGGTTCACGGGCTGTACGGGGAGGGGGGACGCGCCCTTGGCGCCCACCGCCGCCTGGACCTCGATCACCGCGTCGTCGGGGAGGAACGGAAGCGTGCCCCGGTTGTACGTGTTCACCACCTGGTACGGCGAGCCGCCGCCGCCCAGCAGGGCCGCCGCCAGGTCCACCGCCGCCTCCGAGTAGAAGGCACCGCCCCGCTCGGCGAGCAGCTCCGGCTTCCCGTCCAGGGCCGGGTCGGCGTACAGCGCGAGCAACCGCCGTTCCATCTGGGCCACTTCGGCCGCACGGGACGGCTTGGTCCCGAGTTCCCGTACGACCTCGTCGTGTGCGTAGTAGTAGCGCAGGTAGTAGGAGGGGACCACGCCCAGGGTGTCGAGCAGAGGGCGGGGCAGGCGGAGGCCGGCCGCGATCGTGTCGCCGTGCTCGCCCAGCAGGGTCGGCAGGACGTCCTCGCCCTCCGGGCCGCCCAGGCGTACCGCCGTCTCCCAAGTGAGGTGGTTGAGGCCCACGTGGTCCAGGTGGATCTCGGAGGGCTCCACGGACAGCAGGGCCGCGAACGTGCGCTGCAGGCCGATCGCCACGTTGCACAGGCCCACCGCCTTGTGGCCCGCCTGGAGCAGGGCGCGGGTCACGATGCCGACCGGGTTGGTGAAGTCGATGATCCAGGCCCGGGGGTTGGTGCGGCGGACCCGGTCCGCGATGTCCAGGACCACCGGGACCGTGCGCAGGGCCTTCGCCAGGCCGCCGGCGCCGGTCGTCTCCTGGCCCACGCAGCCGCATTCCAGGGGCCAGGTCTCGTCCTGCTCGCGGGCCGCCTGGCCGCCTACGCGCAGTTGCAGCAGGACCGCGTCCGCGCCGTCCACCGCCTCGTCGAGGTCGCTGGTCGTGGTGATGCGGCCCGGGTGGTCCTGGCGGGCGAAGATGCGGCGGGCCAGGCCGCCGACCAGGTCCAGGCGGTCCTGCGCGGGATCCATCAGGACCAGTTCCTCGACGGGCAGGGTGCCCCTCAGGCGGGCGAAGCCGTCCACGAGTTCGGGGGTGTAGGTCGAGCCTCCGCCGACCACGGTGAGTTTCATACAGGTCTAACCCTTTACTCCGGTGAGCGTGACACCCTCCACGAACGCCTTCTGGGCGAAGAAGAACACGAGGATCACGGGGGCCATGACCAGCACGGTGGCGGCCATGGTGAGGTTCCAGTCGGTGTGGTGGGCGCCCTTGAACGACTCCAGGCCGTAGGAGAGGGTCCAGGCGCCCGGGTTCTCCGAGGCGTAGATCTGGGGGCCGAAGTAGTCGTTCCACGCGTAGAAGAACTGGAAGAGCGCCACCGCGGCGATGCCCGGTCTGGCCATCGGGAGAACGACCTTCAGGAGCGTGCGCAGGTCGCCGCAGCCGTCCACCTTGGCCGCGTCCACGTACTCGTCGGGGATCGTCGTCAGGAACTGGCGCAGCAGGAAGATCGAGAACGCGTCGCCGAACGCCATGGGGATGATCAGCGGCCAGAGCGTGCCGGACAGGTCCAGCTGCTTCGCCCAGAACAGGTACATCGGGATGATGATCACCTGCGGCGGCAGCATCATCATCGAGATGACCAGCATCAGGGCCAGACTGCGGCCGCGGAAGCGGAACTTGGCCAGGGCGTAGGCCACGGGGATCGAGGAGACGACCGTGAGGACCGTGCCCAGGCCCGCGTAGACCAGGGTGTTCCTCCACCAGGTGAGGAAGCCGGGGGTGTCGAAGACCTTGGTGTAGTTGCCCCACTCCCAGGTGCGGGGGATCAGGTCGCGGCTGAGCGCCTGGCTGTCGCTCATGAGGGAGGTGAGGAGGACGAAGACGAACGGGAGGACGAAGAAGAGGGCCGCCGCGATGCCGAGGGAGTGGATCGCCACCCATTCCAGGAGGCCCCTGCGACGGGCCGTGCGCTCCGCCGGTGAGGGCGGCGCCTTCGAATCCAGGGGTGTGTCGAGTACCTGCGTCATCGTTCACCTGCCTGGATCAGGCCGCCCCTGCGGCGCATCAGAAGTCCCGTGAAGGCCATGGAGAGGGCGAAGAGGACCAGGGCGACGACGCAGGCCGAGCCGTAGTCGAAGCGTTGGAAGCCCAGGTTGTAGACGAGCTGGGGGAGCGTGAGGGTGGACTTGTCCGGGTAGCCGGGCTCGAACTGCGTGCCTGCGCCCTGGATCACGCCCGACGCGACCTTCCCGGCGATCAGCGGCTGCGTGTAGTACTGCATCGTCTGGATCACGCCCGTGACGACCGCGAACATGACGATCGGCGAGATGTTCGGCAGCGTTACGTAGCGGAAGCGCTGCCAGGGCGTCGCGCCGTCCAGTTCCGCCGCCTCGTACTGCTCCTTCGGCACGTCGAGCAGGGCGGCCATGAAGATGACCATCAGGTCGCCGATGCCCCAGAGGGCCAGGAGGGTGAGGGCCGGCTTCGACCAGGCGGGGTCGCTGAACCAGCCCGGGGCCGGCAGTCCGGTCTTCCCGAGGAGGGAGTTGACCGGGCCCGTGCCGGGGTTGAGGAGGAAGGCGAAGGCCATCGTGGCCGCCACCGGCGGGGCGAGGTAGGGCAGGTAGAAGAGGGTGCGGAAGACACCGGTGGCCGTCTTGATCTTGGTGATCAGCAGGCCCACGCCCAGGCCGAAGGCGACCCGGAGCGTGACCATGACGGCGACCAGCCACAGGGTGTTGCGCAGGGCGGGCCAGAAGAGGGGGTAGTGCGCGAAGACGTACGTCCAGTTCTTCGGGCCGCTCCACGCGGGCGGCCTGAAGCCGTCGTAGCGCATGAAGGAGAAGTAGACGGTGGAGATCAGGGGGTAGGCGAAGAAGCCCGTGAAGCCGATCAGCCAGGGGGAGAGGAAGGCGAGGGTGCGCAGGGTCGAGCGGCGGTGTTTCGCCCGCAGGGCAGAGGTGCTCATGGCCTACTTCGCCTGCGCGATGTCCGTGTCGATCTGCGCGGCCGTCTTCTTCAAACCGGCCTTGAGATCGGTGGCCTTGCCGCTTTCGTAGGCGTAGCCGAACTCCTGGATCGTGGTGAGGTAGACACCGCCGTTGACCGAGGCGGGAGCCGTGGTGGAGGCCGGGTTCGCGGCGATCTCCAGGAACGTCTTGAAGCGCGGGTCGTACGTCAGCTTCGGGGACTTCAGGGCCGCCAGCGTCGAGGGCACGTTGTGGATGGCGTTGGAGAAGTCCACCACCGCGTCCGTGTCCGTGGTGATGTACTTCACCAGCTCCCAGGCCGCGTTCTGCTTCGTGCTGGTCGCGGCGATACCGGCGATGGTGCCGGTGATGTAGCCCTTGCCGTACTGGTCGGCCTGGTCGTCGGGCACGGGCAGCGGTGCCACGCCGATGTCGAACTTCGGCTTGGTGTCCAGGGCCATGCCCAGGCGCCACTCGCCGTCGAGCTGCATGGCGACCTGGCCGGTGTGGAAGGGGTGCTTGGGGCCCCATTCGTCGCCGAGCCCGGAGCGGTAGGTCTCCAGCCTGCGGTAGCCGCCGAGTGCGTCGACCAGCTTCTTCTGCGTGGTGAACGCCTGCTCGAAGGCCGGGTCCTTGCCGACGTTCGACTTGCCGTCCTTGTCGAAGTACGTGGGGGAGAACTGGCCGAGGTAGTGCTCGGTGGTGGTCTCCCAGCCGTGGTAGTTCGGCATGAAGCCGAGCTGCTTGTACGTGTCGCCCTGGGGGATCGTCAGCTTCTTGGCGACCCGCTCGAATTCCGACCAGGTCTTCGGCGGGGCGGCGATACCGGCCTTCTTGAACGCCGTCTTGTTGTAGTAGAGGCCGTAGGCGTCGCCCAGCAGGGGCACCGCGCAGCGGTTTCCGTCGAACTGGGTGTACTCGTTCATCGCCTTCGGGAAGGTCTGCCGCGGGTCGACGCCCGACTTCTCGAAGAAGGGGTTGAGATCCACCAGGGCGCCCGAGGAGCAGAACTTTCCGACGCTGTTCGTGGTGAACGACGAGATCACGTCCGGGGCCTTGCCGCCGCCGGTGCGCAGGGCCTGGTTCATCTTGTCGTCCGTCATGTTGCCGACGACGTCGACGTGGATGCCGGGGTGCGCCTTCTCGAATCCGGCGACCAGGTCCTCGACGGCCTTCACCTCCGACGGCGCGCTCCAGGCGTGCCAGAAGTTGATGGTCGTCTCCTTGGACGCGTCGTCGCTCGCGCCCGCCTCGGACTGGCCGGTGCACGCGGTGGCGAGGAGGGCGAGGGAGGCGGAGGCGGCGAGCGCGAGGGCGGCTTTTCTGGATGTTCCGGGCATGGCAGAGCTCCCTGAGGCACGGGGGAAGAAGGGAAATACCGGGGGAGGGGGGTGGGTCAGCGGGAGGTGTCGAAGACCTCGTCGCGCGTGGTCTTGAGCGCGCTCTCCAGCGCGCCGCGCAGCACGGGGTGTTCACGGACGTCGCCCACGACCAGGCGCGGGCGGGAGGCGGCCAGCTCTTCCAGTTCGGCCTGGACGAGGGCGCGCAGGGGCTCGCCGCCCGAGGTGAGGGACGCGCCGCTCAGCACGACGAGCTCGGGGTCGAGGACCGAGACCAGCGAGGCCAGACCGGTGGCCAGCCGGGTCGCGTAGGTCTGGAGGAGGTGCCGGTGGGCGTCGTCGCCGGCCTGTGCCGCCCTGGCCACCAGCTCGGCGGCGGCCTCGGTGTACGGGCCGGGCGGGATGTCCTCGATGCCGAGGTCGCGGGCCAGACGCGGGACGGCCTGGGAGCCGGCCAGCGCCTGGTAGCCGCCGCTGTTGGCCTTGGTGACCTGGCGGACCAGAGGCGTGCCCGGTACCGGCAGGAAGCCGACCTCGCCGGCACCGCCGGTCCAGCCGCGGTGCAACCGGCCGCCGAGCACCAGGGCGGCGCCCAGGCCCTCCTGGTTCCACAGCAGTACGAAGTCCGCGTGGCCCCGGGCCGCGCCGAGGCGCTGCTCGGCGAGCGCGACCAGGTTGACGTCGTTCTCGTATTCGAACGGCATCGGCAGGGCCGCGGCGAGCTCGTCCAGCAGGGTGGGGGAGTGCCAGCCGGGGAGGTGCGAGGCGTAGCGCAGCCGGCCGGTCGTGGGGTCGAAGGCGCCCGGGGTGCCGATGACGAGCCGGTGGATGTCGCCCCGGGCGAGACCGGCCGCCTTCACCGCGCCGTCCAGGGCGTCGGTGACCTGCTGGACGACCGGGGTGCCGGTGCGCCTGCCGGGGGTGGGCAGCTCGTGACGGCCGACGGTGCGGCCGGTGATGTCGGCGACCGCGGCGAGGATCCGCTGGGGGGTGACGTCGAGTCCGGCGGCGTGACCGGCCGCCGGGTTGACCTCGTAGAGCTGGGCGCCCGGGCCGGGCCGGCCTTCGGTGGTGCCGGTGGCCAGGACGAGGCCCGCCGCCTCCAGACGGGCCAGGAGCTGCGAGGCGGTCGGCTTGGACAGGCCGGTGAGCTTGCCGATCCGGGTGCGGGACAGCGGTCCGTGTTCCAGCAGCAGGTCCAGGGCGGCCCGGTCGTTCATGGCGCGCAGGACGCGCGGGGTGCCCGGCGTGCCGGCGGTTCCTGCCATGCGTGTCCACACCTGCCCTTCGGCTGCTCAGCTTCTCAGTGATCAGGAGGGGAAGTCCATCGGGCGGCCGTTCCTTCGGATCACTGTTAGGAAAGTTTCCTATCGGTGCGAGGAAGGTAGGCCCGGCGCCGGGCGGGCGTCAATAGGGGACGGCCTGCCGGCAGGGGCTGCCTGTCGGTGGGGGCGGCCTGTCGTCATCCGGGCATGCGAAGAGGGCGGCACCCGGCCGGACCGGATGCCGCCCTCTTCCCGAGGTGGGGCGGCTACTTCGTAGTGCTCGTCGGGGCGTGCGGGGCGTGCGGGGCGAGCGGGGACGCCGCCGCCGACTGCGGGGACGCCGTGTTCGCGTACACCGACGGGGCGGCCATCCCCGCCGTCGGGTCGGCGGCCTGCTCCTCCACCGGGGCCGTGGCGCCGCCGACGATGCGGATGTCCGCCGCGTCGAAGGCCCGCTTGATGCGCCAGCGCAGCTCGCGCTCCACGGTCAGGGACTTGCCGGGCATCGTCTTGGCCGTGACGCGCACGACCATGGAGTCCAGCAGCACGCTGTCCAGGCCGAGGACCTCGATCGGGCCCCACAGCAGCTCGTTCCAGGGCTCCTCGGCGCCCATCTTCTCGGCGACCTCGTCCAGGCTGGCCTTGACCTTGTCCAGGTCCTCGCCGACGTGGACGGTGACGTCGACGTTGGCCGTGGCCCAGCCCTGGGAGAGGTTGCCGATGCGCTTGACCTCGCCGTTGCGGACGTACCAGATCTCGCCGCCGTCGCCGCGCAGCTTGGTCACGCGCAGGCCCACCTCGATCACCTCGCCGGAGGCGACGCCCGCGTCGATCGAGTCGCCGACGCCGTACTGGTCCTCCAGGATCATGAAGACGCCCGAGAGGAAGTCGGTGACCAGGTTGCGGGCGCCGAAACCGATCGCCACACCGGCGACACCGGCCGAGGCCAGCAGCGGGGCGAGGTTGATCTGGAAGGTGCCCAGGACCATCAGCGCGGCGGTGCCGATGATCAGGAACGACGCCACCGAGCGCAGCACGGAACCGATGGCCTGCGAGCGCTGGCGACGGCGTTCGACATTGACCAGCAGCCCGCCGATCGCGCTGCTCTCCCCGGTCTGGGCGTTCCGGTTCATGCGGTCGATCAGCTTGGTGATCGCCCGTCGCACGAAGACCCTCAGCACCGCGGCTATCACCACGATGAGCAGGACCCTGAGGCCGATCGCCAGCCACGTCGACCAGTTCTGCTCGACCCAGCCGGCGGCGTTCGTCGCGCTCTCCTGGGCGTCCTGGAGCGAAGGCACTCTCGGGGACTGGGTCTCCGAGGGGGTCGGCGACGGTGACGGGTCGGCGGCCAACGGGACGGCGTCCGCAACGGACAAGGACACGGCAGGTACCTCCAGGTGCAGCGGTCTGCCCCGGCGCGGTGGTTCAGGGGGGTCAAGGTCACGACTGGGTCACCGAAGGGGCAGAACCACCACACTATCGGGGCATTGTGTGTGCTACCGCGGGATGTGTGAAGGAGAGACCGTGCTCACCTGGGCTTGAACGGGCCATGATCCGGGGGATGAATGGGATGTGGTCGAAAACACTCTCAGCCCGTTACGGGGACATGGTGGCGCTTCCACCAGGCATGAGGGGAGACTGGCTACGAATCGTCCCGGCGCGAGCCACGCGCCGCCGGCGTCCAAGGAGGCATCCGTGCCGCATGTCCTGGTCCTCAACGCGTCGTACGAGCCGCTAGGTGTCGTACCGCTCCGCCGCGCGCTCGTCCTCGTCCTCGAGAACAAGGCAGTCTGCCTCGAGGAGTCCGGCGCCTATCTGCACAGCGCGACCGTCACAGTCCCCGCACCCAGCGTGGTCCGGCTCAAGCGATTCGTCCGGGTTCCCTATCGGGGGCCCGTTCCACTGACCCGCCGGGCGCTGTTCGCCCGTGACGGGGGCCGGTGCATGTACTGCGGTGGCGTCGCAACCAGCGTCGACCACGTCATCCCGCGCAGCCGCGGGGGCAAGCACGTCTGGGACAACGTGGTGGCGTCCTGCCGTCGCTGCAACCACGTGAAGGCCGACCGGCACCTCTTCGAGATCGGCTGGCGGCTGCGCCACAAACCCGCCCCGCCGTCCGGCCTGGCCTGGCGCATCATCGGGACCGGCCACAGGGATCCGCGCTGGATGCCGTACTTGCAGCCGTACGGCGCGGAGGACGCCATGGCCCGGATCGACGGCATTTCCGCCTGACGATCCGGGCCTTCGTATTGCCGCGTGCGGCCCGTCGGCCGGCCCGGGGAACCCCCGTTCCCCCGGGCCGGCCCGCCATGGGGTGCGCGCCTACGCGTACCGCAGCTCCCCCGGGCGCACCGATCGGCGCAGCAGGGGCAGTGCGGTGGCCGCGGCCAGCAGGCAGGTGGCGTAGACGGCAGCGGGGACCAGGACGATCGCCCAGGGGACCGGCCGGCCGCTGAGCAGGGCGTACCACGTGCCGATGGCCGTCCCGCCGAGGCCGGCGAGCAGCACCGCGGGGGCCAGCGGCAGCGCCGTCTCCAGCAGCAGGGCCCGGCCGAGCACCGCGTGCGGCACCCCGGCGGCGGCCTGTGCGGCGAGGCCCCGGCGGCGGGTGGCCAGGGACTCGGCGGTGCCGACGGCGAGGCCGGACAGGGTGATCGCGAAGGCGATGGCGATGGCGGCGCCGGTGAGGTCGAGGCCGGTGAGGTAGTAGGACGCGGGTGCGGAGAACTTCTGGGTGCGCACCACCTCGCTCAGGACCTGCCGGATGCCCATGAAGCCGGTCCCGACGACCGTCACCAGCAGCACCGCCGCATGGGTGCGGGCGGCCGACCAGGGGTCGTCGCGCAGCCGTTCCGCCGCGATCAGCGTCGTCGCCGAACGGGCCCGGACGGCGAGGATCCGCCCGGTCGCCTTCGCGGTGGCCCCGGAGAGCCACACCGCGCCCGCGCCGACCGCGAGGATCACGCCCGCCAGCGTCAGCGGCAACCCGCCGCCCGGCCGGTTGGCGGCGGGCGTCGCGGTGGCCGCCGTCAGCAGGGCCAGCACCGTGACGAGCAGGAACCCGGCCAGGAACAGCAGCCCGGGCCCCCGGCCGTCGCGCGGGCCGACCCGGCGTACCCAGCCGAGCGGAGAGGCCACCACCCGGCGCAGCGAAAGCGCCCCCGCCGTCGCGCCCAGCAGCGGTACGGCGACGGCGACCAGGGCGACCCCCGCCCAGGTCAGGGAGGTGGGCCGGTCCCACAGGCGCAGCAGGAGCAGCACGCAGAGGACGGTGGCGACCGCCGAGCCCAGCAGACAGGCCAGTCCGGTCTCCAGCGCGGCGATCCGCCGCACCTGCCAGGGCGTCGCCCCGGCCAGCCGCAGCCCGGCCAGCCGGCGGTCGCGGTGCACCGCCCCGATCCGGGCGCACTGCCCGAGGAACCCGAGCACCGGCACGAGCAGGAGCAGCAGGCCGACGATCACACCGGACCGCGTGCCGGGCTCGTTCAGCAGGCCGGCGGCGACGGGCACGTGGTGGCTGCCGCGCAGTGACGCCAGGGCGACGGCGGCCAGCGCGAAGCCGGTCGCGAGCGCCGCCCCCGTCGCCGTGAGGGTCACCCGCCACCACTCGCCGCGGTCGGAACCCCGGGTGAGCTCCCAGGCGAGGCGCAGATCGGCCCGGAGCGACGTCACGCCGTCACCCCCAGCGCCGCCACGGCCCCGTCCCGCAGCTGGACTTCCCGGTCCGCGTACGCGGCCACCTGGGCGTCGTGCGTGATCAGCAGGACGGCCGTGCCCGACTCGCGGGCGGTGTGGACGAGGGCCGTCATGACCTGCTCACCGGCCAGGGAGTCCAGCGCACCCGTCGGCTCGTCGGCGAAGACCACCCGCGGGCCGGTGACCAGGGCCCGGGCCAGCGCGGCCCGTTGCGCCTGGCCGCCGCTCAGCTCGCCCGGCCGCAGGTCCTCCTGGCCCCGCACCCCGAACCGCTCCAGCCACTCCCCGGCCCGGGCCCGGGCGTCGGCCCGGGCGGTGCCGGCCAGCAGCAGGGGCAGGGCGACGTTGTCCAGGACCGTCAGCTCGGGGATGAGCTGCCCGAACTGGAACACCACGCCGAACTCGGTGCGCCGCAGCTCGCTCAGCCGCTTCTCGGGCAGGTTCTCCAGCCGCCTTCCGTCGTACGTCACCGAACCCGCGTCCGGGCGGACGATGCCGGCCAGGCAGTGCAGCAGCGTCGACTTCCCGCTGCCGCTCGCGCCGGTCACGGCGAGGATCTCGCCGGCGTGCAGCTCGACCGACGCGCCGCGCAGGGCGGCCGTACGGCCGTGCGCCTTGGTGAGGCCACCGGCCGTGAGAAGGGGCACGGGTCTGCTCATGCTGCGTCGACCTCCGCGGTCAGGGTGGTGAGCCGGGCCGCCGTGGTGCTCATCCAGCGGAGGTCGGCGTCGAGGTGGTTGAGGGCGTAGTCCGCCGAGAGCACGGTCGCGAGGTCCGCGCCCTTGGCGGCCTTGACCGTCGTGAGCTCCCGCATCCGTTCCATATGCGCGGCGCGCTGGGCGCTCAGGTACCCGGCCGGGTCGCCGCCCGAGAGGATCGCGACCACGACCTTGGCGAAGATCTCGTTCGCCACGAAGGGCGCGGGCGGCGCGATCTCCCCGGCCCACCGGGCCAGTTCGTGGGTCCCCTCGCCCGTCGCCCGGTACGTCGTGCGCTCCGGGCCGCCGTCCGAGTCGGTGCCGTCGACCTCGGCCAGGCCGTCCCGCACGAGGCGCTGCAGGGTCGTGTAGACCTGCCCGTAGGCCAGCGGGCGGGCCTGCGGGAAGCGTTCGTCGTGGCGTCGCTTGAGGTCGTAGCCATGACTCGGACCCGTCGCGAGCAGGCCCAGCAGGATGTGGCGGGTGCTCATGCCGATCATTATGCACTGAGTACATGTACTGAGTGAATAGTGAGCGGTGGAGAAGTCCGCCGCCGAACCTCCGAAGGGTTCACTCCGAGACGGCGTACGCCTCCGCCGACCACAGCGAATACCCGTACGCGGTCGCCCGCTTGTCGCCCTGCACACGCACGAAGCGCACGTCCCGTTCGTCCATCGGGACGCTCTCCCGGCCGCCCCGGCCGTCCCGCACCACGGCGGCGGTGCGCCAGCGGCGGCCGTCCGGGGAGACCTGCACGCGATAGGACGAGGGGTGGGCGTCCTGCCAGTGCAGCGCGACCCGGCCGAGCCGCGCCGGGCGGGCCAACTCGACCTGCCACCAGGCGCCGTCGTCGACCGGGGACGACCAGCGGGTCCGCGGGTCGCCGTCGTTCGCCGCCGACGCGGGGAAGTCGGGTGTCTCGTCGCCCGAGGAACGGGCGGTGCCGGTACGGGCCAGGTCGGGGCCGCCGGTGGGCGGGACGGCGCGGACGGTGAGCGTGCGGCCCGCTCCCGCGAACCCCAGCCGGACGCCGTACGACCGCATCGGGGCGCCACGCTCCACGGTCACCTCGACCGGGACCTCGACCGTCGTGCCGCGCCGCACGGTCAGCTCGCCCTTGGGCACCCGCACCCGGACGCCCTCGGGCGCCTCGGCGGTGAGCCGGCCGCGGGCGTCGGCGGGGCGCAGCGACCCGAGCCGGACGGTCAGCCGCTCGGTCCGGCCGGTCTCGACGTCCGCCCGGTCGCGGGGCAGGCCGAGGGAGGTGGCGGGGGAGTCGGTGAACCAGGGGATGAGGTGCTGGACACGGGAGGGGGCGGGGCCGGTGATCCGCAGGGCGTCGACTCGCGTCGCGAGCCGCACCTCGGTCGCCCCGGACTCGTCCAGCCGGCCGGCCTCCCGCCAGCCCTGCCCCGGCACATGCACCTCGACGCCGCCCTCGGTGCCCGGCTCGGTCAGGGCCGACACGGCGGTCAGCGCCCGGGGCTGCGGAAAGCGCAGGGTGCGGCCGCCGCCGGGGTTGCGGGGCGGCTCGTGGTCGATGCCCGACCAGGCCGCGTACGACTTCTGGGCCCGCTGCAGGAACGGGTCCAGCACGTCCTTGCCGACCTCGACCGGCGCCGACTCCAGCCGGGCCCGCAGGACGCCGAGCCTGCGGTACGCCTCCCAGGCCGCCGCCGCGTCCCCGGCGCGCTGCGCGTCCAGCATGCCCAGCGCCGCCGTGCCCGCCTCGCCGTAGTCCGCCAGCTGCTCCGACCAGGGGGCGACCTCGGAGCCGAGGCCGGTTCCGGACAGTCGCCGGGGCAGCTCGCGCAGCACGGTGAAGGCCTCGCGCAGCCGCCGCGCGGCGTCGCCGTCGCTGCCGGCTCCGCCGGCCGTGCGGGACGTCCAGTACGCCTCGGTCAGCGGGCGCAGATACGCCGACTCCTCGTCGTCCAGGACCGACGACGCGTCGTTGCCGGCCAGCGCGGCCAGGGCCTGTTCGCGGCGCCGGTCCCCGCCCGCGAGGTCGGCGATCGCGGCGCGCCAGGACCGCGCGGGGCGGTAGGCGCGCGGGTTCCAGGCGTAGTCGGCGGCGGTGAACAGCGGGATGCGCGACGCCTCCGGCTGCTGCATCGCGTTGGCGAGCAGGGCGGCCGAGCCGGTCGCGACGGCCGGCTCACGCCCCCGGTAGGGGCCGAGGAAGATGCGGCCGGGGTCGTAGTCGTTGACCGGGTAGTTGTCCATCGTGACCAGCGGATGCCCGAACGCCTCGCGCGCGTCGGCCAGTTCGCCGCCCGTGATGGTGCGGGGCACCACCCCGACGCCCGTCCACGCCACCTCGACGCCCGCGGCCAGCTCCTTCGCCAGCGCCCGCCGGTAGTCGGTCGTGCCGTCCTCGTAGTACTCGGTCGGCATCAGGGACAGACCGGCGGCGCCGGGGTGCCGCTGCGCCAGGTGCCGGGCCACGATGTTCGCCACCCGGGCCTGCGCCCGCGCCGCCGCCTCGGGGCCGGAGCCGAACCGGTCGGCGTCCGCCCCGCAGTGCCACTCGCTGTAGCTGACGTCCTGGAACTGGAGCTGGAACGCCCGGAAGCCCAGCGCCCACATCGCGTCCAGCTTGCGCGTCAGCGCCCGCACATCGGCGTCCGACGCGAAGCACATCGCCTGGCCCGGGGCCACCGCCCAGCCCAGCGAGACGTGGTTGCGGCGCGCCCGCTCGGCCAGCTCCCGGAACCGGGCCCGCTGCTGCGCCGGGTAGGGCTCACGCCACCGGGCCTGCCGGTAGAGGTCGTCCCCGGGGGCGTAGAGGTAGCGGTTCTGCTTGGTGCGCCCCATGAAGTCCAGCTGCGCCAGCCGCTGCCGGTGCGTCCAGGCGGTGCCGTAGAAGCCCTCGGTGATGCCGCGTACGGCGGTGCCGGGCCAGTCGCGGACGACGGCCGCCGCGATCGTTCTGCCGGGGCGCAGGAGCTGCCGCAGTGTCTGCACGGCGTGGAAGAGGCCGTCCTCGCCGGTGCCGGTGAGGGAGACGCCGCCCTGGCCCGCGGACAGCTCGTACCCCCCGGCGGGAAGGGCGTGCCGGTCACCCGGGCGCACGGGCTCCGTCCGCGCCCGCACGACCAGGGCGCCCGGTCCGGCCGTGTCCGTGATCCGGCGGGCCCCGGCCTGCCGCAGCAGCTCGCGCAGGGTTTCGACGGCGTGGGGGTCCGCCTGGGGGCCGGTGATCAGCGCGACCTCGTCCGGCACCACGACCGGGGCGCCGTTCGCGCGCAGCGACTGCGGGCGCGGCCAGACGGAGAGGTCCGGTCCGGCGGTGTCGGGGGCCGGTGTCGTGGTCGTGCCGGGGGAGGGCGGAGCCGCGAGCGCGGCGGGCGGGACGACGAGGCTCCCGGCGACGACGGCGACCGCGAGGGCCGCGGCCCGCTTCCCACGCCGCAGTCCCACAGGCCCCCTCCAGATGTGTTCGACCGGCAGAACGAGCCCACCACCCGCCCGGGGAAGGTGTCAACGAGAGTGGCCGTTGTGGGCGAAATGCCGGAATCTGGACTGTGTGGAGGGCGAGCGGAATGTGAGCAGAAGCACGATCTTCGGTCTGGGGCGTCTGCCTTCGCGTCGACTGGGTAGGGCTGCGATGACCCATTGAAAGCCGTACTCGACAAGGAGGCCCCCGTGGCTGCGATGACTTTCCTTCCGCTCCCGGCCCAGTCCAAACCCGTGGCGGACCAGTCCGCCGACCTCGACGACCCCCACTACGCAGGCCCCCGCTACTGCGTCTTCAGCTCCGAGAGCACCCACACCGAACTGCCGCTGACCAGCGAGCCCCCGCTTCCCGACGCCGAGCCCCTCACCAGTGAGCCGCCGCTCGCCGAAGCCGCACCTCTGACCAGCGAGCCCCCGGCCTTCGTCCCGGACTACTCGAGGATGTAGATGACCGCACCCCGGCCGGCCGACCCGCCATCCGAGGACCTGTCCCGCCTCGCCGTCCTGCACGGCGTCGCCACTTCCTACAGTCCGTCCCCGGACCGCGCGGTCGCGGCCTCGGCCACCGCGGTCACCCTGGCCCTGGCCGCCCTCGACGTGGACGCGAGCACGCCCGGCGCCGTACGCGCCGCGCTCGCGGCCCGCGAGCGGGAAGTGGGCGAACGGCTGCTGCCGCCGACCGTGGTCGGCTGGAGCGGCAGCCCCCCGGCCGCCCTGGCGGCGCTCCCCGAGGGAACCCGGCTGCGGATCGACACCGAGCAGGGCGAGAGCCGCGCCTCGGCGGACGCCCTCCCACCCGGCGTCCACCGGCTGACCGCCACCACCCCCGACGGCCGCACCGCCACGGCCCACCTGATCGTCGCCCCGCCCCGGCTGCCCACCCCCGCCGGCCGCTCCTACGGGCTCCTCGTCCAGCTCTACTCCCTGCTGTCCCGCCGCTCCTGGGGCATGGGCGACCTCGGCGACCTCGCCGAGCTGGCCGGCTGGGCCGGGCGGTCGCTCGGCGCCGGGTTCGTCCAGGTCAACCCGCTGCACGCGGCCGTGCCCGGAGCCCCCACCGACCCCTCCCCGTACCGCCCCTCCTCACGCCGCTTCCCCGACCCCGTGCACCTGCGCATCGAGGACGTCCCCGAGACCGCGTACGTCGAGGACCCCGAACGCCTGCGCGGCCTGCTGGAGAGATCCGGCCGGCTGCGCGAGGCGGTGCTGCGCGAGGGCGCGTTGATCGACCGGGACGCCGTGTGGGAGCTCAAGCGGGAGGCGCTGGAGCTGCTCGGCGAGGTCCCGCTCGGTCCCGGCCGGCGCGCCGCCTACTGCGACTTCCTCGCCGAGCAGGGCCAGGCCCTGGAGGACCACGCCACCTGGTGCGCGCTCGCCGAGGTGCACGGCTCCGACTGGCACCGCTGGCCGACCGGCCTGCGCGACCCGCGTTCGGCCGAGACCGTGCAGGCCCGCAACGGCCTGATGGACCGGGTCGACTTCTGGTCCCGGCTCGCCTGGCTCACCGACACCCAGCTGACCGCCGCGCAGCGCGCCGGGCGCGAGGCGGGGATGCCCGTCGGGATCGTGCACGACCTCGCGGTCGGCGTGCACCCCGGCGGCGCCGACGCCTGGGCGCAGCAGGAGTACTTCGCCGCCGGCATGTCGGTGGGCGCCCCGCCGGACGCCTTCAACGCCCGCGGCCAGGACTGGGGCCTGCCGCCCTGGCGCCCCGACCGCCTGGCCGCGTCCGGCTACGCCCCGTTCCGCGAGCTGCTGCGCGCCCTGTTCCGCTACGCCGGAGCCCTGCGCATCGACCACGTCATGGGCCTGTTCCGCCTCTGGTGGGTCCCGCAGGGCCACCCGCCCACCGAGGGCACCTACGTCCGCTACGACGCCGAGGCCATGCTCGCCGTCCTCGTCCTGGAGGCCTCCCGGGCCGGGGCGCTGGTGATCGGCGAGGACCTCGGCACCGTCGAGCCCGGCGTCCGCGAGGCGCTGCGCGAGCGCGGCGTGCTCGGCACGTCCGTGCTGTGGTTCGAGCGCGACTGGGAGGGCGACGGCCGCCCCCTGCCCCCCGATGGCTGGCGCGCCGACTGTCTGGCCACCGCCACCACCCACGATCTGCCCTCCACGGCCGCCCGCCTCACCGGCGAGCACGTCGAGCTCCGCGACAGCCTGGGCCTGCTGACCCGCCCGCTGGAAGAGGAGCGCGCCGAGGCCGCCGCGGACGCGGGGGAGTGGCTGTCCCTGCTCTCCCGGCTCGGCCTGCTGCACGGCACGGGCGGCGGCAGCGACAGGTCGTCGGAGGAGGCCGAGATCCAGGCCGTCCACCGCTTCCTGCTGCGCACCCCGGCCCGCATGGTCGGTGTCTGGCTCCCCGACTGCGTCGGCGACCGCCGCCCGCAGAACCTCCCGGGGACCTGGGACCAGTACCCGAACTGGCGCCTGCCGATCGCGGACGCGCAGGGGCGGCCGGTGACGCTGGAGGACCTGGCGGCCTCGCCGCGGCTGCACGCGCTGATGGAGGTGCTCAGAGAGGGCGGCGCATGAGGTGCGGGCCCCTTACGGCACCCCGGGCGCGCGGCCCCGGTCGGCGTTGGATACTTTGACACCGTGGACAAGAAGAACGCCCTGCGCGCCGGCGCCCTGGCAGCCGGTACGACGCTGATGATGCTGCTCATGTCGTCCCCCGCGAGCGCGCTTGCCCGCGACGACGGTGACGACCCCGGCCCGGGCCTGAGCGTCATCGAGACGCTGGGCCTCTTCGTCGCGGCTCCGATCGTGCTGTATCTGGTCATCCACGCACTGGTGGTGATCGGCGACAAGACGCACAAGAAGAAGGACCCGACCAGCTCCAACATTGCCACCAAGGCCGACGCGAAGAGCGAAGTCAAGGCCTGACCAGCGCGTTCCTCTTCGAGGGCGCCGTCGCGACGACCGCGACGGCGCCCTCGTCGTGTCAGGGCCTGTCCGTCCCCGCCAGCAGGTCCCGCAGCAGATCGGCCAGCTGCCCGGCCCGCTGCGCGCCCAGGGCGGACAGCGCCTCCGTCTGGACCGCCAGCCCCGCCGCGACCGCCTCGTCGACCAGTCCGAGGCCCTCGTCGGTGAGCGTGACGTGCAGCCCGCGCCGGTCGTGCGGATCGGGGGAGCGGCGCAGCAGCCCCGCCCGCTCCAGCTTGTCCAGGCGTCCCGTCATGCCGCCGGTGGTGAGCATCAGCGTCGCGGAGAGCTGCCGGGGTGAGAGCGTGTAGGGCTCGCCGGAGCGGCGCAGGGTCGCCAGGACGTCGAACTCCCCGCGGGAGATCCCGAACGTCGCGTACGCCTTCCCCACCCGCTCGCCGATCGCGTGTGAGAGGCGGTTGACCCGGCCGAAGACCTCCATGGCGGCGGTGTCGAGGTCGGGCCGGACCGTCGCCCACTGGCCGATGATCGCGTCGACGGGGTCCTTGCGCTGCTCCGGGTGTTCGCTCATGCCACGAGTATCGGCCGCCCCTCGGTCACCCGCAAGAAAGTAGCTTGACTGAAAGTTGCTTAACAGTAAGCTACTTTCCGCCGACCTACTTCGAAGGGTGTCTCCCATGGCCCTCTCCCGCCCGGCCCTCATCACCCTCACCGCCCTCGCGCCGGTCTCCTGGGGCACCACCTACGCCGTCACCACCGAGTTCCTCCCGCCCGACCGCCCCCTGTTCACCGCCCTGGTGCGCGCCCTGCCCGCCGGTCTGCTGCTGCTCGCCCTCGCCCGGGTGCTGCCGCGCGGTGCCTGGTGGTGGAAGGCCGCGGTGCTCGGCGCGCTGAACATCGGCGCCTTCTTCCCCTTGCTGTTCCTCTCCGCGTACCGGCTGCCCGGCGGTCTGGCGGCGGTCGTCGGCTCGGCCGGTCCGCTGTTCGTGGCGGGTCTCTCGGTGTTCCTGCTCGGACAGCGGCCGTCGGCGCGCACGCTGGTGACCGGGGCCGTGGCCGCGTTCGGCGTCAGCCTCGTCGTCCTGCGGGCCGCGGGGGCGCTGGACACGCTCGGCCTGCTGGCGGCCGTCGCCGCCACGGCCTCGATGTCCACCGGCACCGTGCTCACCCAGCGCTGGGGACGCCCCGAGGGCGTCGGACCGCTGGCGCTGACCGGCTGGCAGCTGACCGCCGGAGGCCTGCTCATCGCGCCGCTCACCTTCCTGGCCGAGGGCGCTCCGCCGGCGCTGGACGGCCGGGCGGCCGGCGGCTACCTCTACCTCGCCGTCGCGAACACGGCACTCGCGTACTGGCTGTGGTTCCGCGGCATCGGCCGCCTCACCGCCACCCAGGTCACCTTCCTCGGCCCGCTCTCCCCGCTGACCGCGGCCGTCGTCGGCTGGGCAGCGCTCGGGCAGGCGCTGACGCCCGTGCAACTGGTCGGCATGGGGCTGGCGTTCGGGGCGACGGTGGCGGGGCAGTTCGTCACCCGGCCGTCGCGGACCCCCGGTTCGACCGGGAGGAACGTCCGCACCGACGCGGCGGACGCGCGGGACGGGGCGTTGCGACGGTAGAGGCGGGCCGCGCGGGCGCAACGGCCCCGCCCGCCCACGGCTGGGCCGAGGGCAAGCGAAGGGGCGCCCGGCACGCGCCGGACGCCCCCACTGCTTGCCGTGGCCGGTTACTCCCCGGCCGCCGCGTCCGCCCGCTGGGCCCGCAGGGCGCGCTCCACGCCCGCCCGGGACTCCGAGACCAGACGCCGCAGGGCCGCGTTCGGCTCGGCGGCGGTCAGCCAGGCGTCCGTCTTGTCCAGGGTCGCCTGGGAGACCTGGACGGTCGGGTAGAGGCCGACGGCGATCTGCTGGGCCATCTCGTGGGAGCGGGACTCCCAGATGTCCCTGACCACCTCGAAGTACCGGTCCGCGTACGGGGCGAGCACCTCGCGCTGGTCGGTCTGGACGAAGCCACCGATGACCGCCTCCTGCACGGCGTTCGGCAGCTTGTCGGAGTCGACGACCGACGCCCACGCCTCCGCCTTGGCCTCCGGCGTCGGACGGGCCGCGCGCGCCGTGGCCGCGTGGCGCTCACCGGCGGCCGTGCGGTCACGCTCGTACTCGCCCGCGATCTCCGCCTCGTCGAACCGGCCGACCGCGGCGAGCCGCTGCACGAACGCCCACCGCAGCTCCGTGTCGACGACCAGGCCCTCGACGGTCTGCGAGCCGTCCAGCAGCGCGTCCAGCACGTCCAGCTGCTCCGGCGTGCGGGCCGTCGCGGCGAACGCGCGCGCCCACGCCAGCTGGTGGTCGCTGCCCGGAGCCGCCGCCCGCAGGTGCGCCAGCGTCGCGTCGGTCCAGCGGGCCAGCAGCGCCTCGCGGGCCGCCGGGTCGGCGTACAGGTCGATCGCCAGCTTCACCTGGCGCTGGAGCGACTGCACCACGCCGATGTCCGACTCCTTGCCGATGCCGGACAGCACCAGGGACAGGTAGTCGCGGGCCGCGAGCTGGGCGTCGCGGGTCATGTCCCAGGCCGACGCCCAGCACAGGGCACGCGGCAGGGAGGACTCGAAGTCGCCCAGGTGCTCCGTGACGAAGGCCAGGGACTGCTCGTCCAGGCGGACCTTCGCGTACGACAGGTCGTCGTCGTTGAGCAGGATCACGGCCGGGCGGCGCTTGCCCACCAGCTGCGGTACGGCGGTCAGCTCGCCGTCCACGTCCAGCTCGATCCGCTCCCCGCGGACCAGCTTGCCGCTCGCCTCGTCGAGGTCGTACAGGCCGACGGCGATCCGGTGCGGGCGCAGCGTCGGCTCGCCCTTGGCGCCGGCGGGCAGCGCCGGGGCCTCCTGGCGGATGGCGAAGGACGTGACGACACCGTCGGCGTCCGTCTCGATCTCCGGACGCAGCACGTTGATGCCGGCCGCCTGGAGCCACTTCTCCGACCAGGTCTTCAGGTCACGGCCGGAGGTCTCCTCCAGCGCGCCCAGCAGGTCCGACAGCTGCGTGTTGCCGTAGGCGTGGCGCTTGAAGTAGGCCTGCACGCCCTGGAAGAACTCGTCCATGCCGACGTAGGCGACGAGCTGCTTCAGGACGCTGGCGCCCTTGGCGTAGGTGATGCCGTCGAAGTTGACCAGGACGTCGTCCAGGTCGCGGATCTCCGCCATGATCGGGTGGGTGGACGGCAGCTGGTCCTGACGGTACGCCCAGGTCTTCATGGAGTTGGCGAAGGTCGTCCACGCGTGCGGCCACCGGCTCCCGGGAGCGTGCGCCTGGCAGGCGATGGAGGTGTACGTGGCGAACGACTCGTTCAGCCACAGGTCGTTCCACCACTCCATGGTCACGAGGTCGCCGAACCACATGTGGGCCAGCTCGTGCAGGATGGTCTCCGCGCGCACCTCGTACGCCGCGTCCGTCACCTTCGAGCGGAAGACGTACTGGTCGCGGATGGTCACCGCGCCGGCGTTCTCCATCGCGCCCGCGTTGAACTCCGGCACGAACAGCTGGTCGTACTTCTTGAACGGGTACGCGTAGTCGAACTTCTCCTGGAACCAGTCGAAGCCCTGCCGGGTCACCTCGAAGATGGCGTCCGAGTCGAGGTACTCGGCGAGGGAGGGCCGGCAGTAGATGCCGAGCGGCACGGACTGGCCGTCCTTCTCGTACACGCTGTGCACCGAGTGGTACGGGCCGACGATCAGCGCCGTGATGTACGACGAGATGCGCGGGGTCGGCTCGAACTCCCAGACGCTGTCCTGCGGTTCGGGGGTGGGCGAGTTGGAGATGACCGTCCAGCCCTCGGGTGCCTTCACGGTGAACTGGAAGGTCGCCTTCAGGTCGGGCTGCTCGAAGCTCGCGAACACCCGGCGGGCATCCGGGACCTCGAACTGGGTGTAGAGGTAGGCCTGGTCGTCGACCGGGTCGACGAACCGGTGCAGACCCTCACCGGTGTTGGTGTACGCACAGTCGGCGACCACCCGGAGGATGTTGCGGCCCTGCAGCAGGCCGGGCAGGGCGATCCGGGAGTCCGCGAAGACCTCGGCCGGGTCGAGGGAGTCCCCGTTCAGGGTCACCTCGTGCACGGCCGGCGCCACCAGGTCGATGAACGACTCCGCGCCGTTCTCGGCCGTCACATCGAAGCGCACCGTGGTCACGGACCGGTAGGTGCCGCCCTCCTGCGCGCCGGAGAGATCGAGTTCGATCTCGTACGAGTCAACGGCGAGCAGCTGCGCCCGCTGCTGCGCCTCTTCGCGGGTCAGGTTTGTGCCAGGCACGCGGTCATCTCCTCGTTATGGGTGGGTTGCGCCATCTTTCCACGGCGGCTCGGCGTCGGGCGACGACCGGGACGTCTCTAGGGATACCCCTCGGCTGGTGAGGGCACCGGCGAACGCGTGCACGGCCGCCGACCCCTCGTCGTGGTGCCGGACCAGGCCGAGCGCCGACCCGGGCACGCCCTCCACCGGCACGAACGCCACGTCCTCGCGCCGTGGGACGCGGCCGTGGGACTCGGCGTGCGAACACGGCGTCCGGATCCCGCCGGTGACACGGCCCCGCGCGAGCGAGTCTGATGAGCATGACGACGATCCCGTACACCGCACGCCCCATCGCCCCGCGCGCCCTGAAGGAACTGCGCACGACGGACGACGCGGGCCGCCCCACGAGCGCCTTCACCGACACCGAGGGCGGCAACCCACTGCGCTGCTGCCTGCGCCGCAGCGAGCCGGGCGAACGCATCGCCCTGGTCTCCTACGCCCCGCTGCGCCGCTGGGCCTCGCAAACGGGCGCCACCCCGGGCGCCTACGACGAACAGGGCCCGGTCTTCATCCACGCCGAGGAGTGCGAGGGCCCGGCCGGCGACGGCCTCCCCTTCACCGGCTCCCACCGCACGGTCCGCCGTTACTCGGCCGAGGGCCGCATCCTGGGCGGCCGTCTCGTCCAGGAACCCGGCGCTTTCCAGCAGGCCCTCCTGGAAGCGTTCGACGACCCGGCCGTGGCACTCGTCCACGTCCGGGCCGTCGAGTACGGCTGTTTCCTCTACGAGGTGCGCAGGGACTAGCCCTTCAGCTCCGCCGCCACCAGCTCCGCGATCTGGATCGCGTTCAGGGCGGCGCCCTTGCGGAGGTTGTCGTTGGAGACGAAGAGCGCCAGGCCGTTGTCCACCGTCTCGTCGCGGCGGATGCGGCCGACGTAGGACGGGTCCTTGCCCGCGGCCTGGAGGGGGGTGGGGATGTCCGTGACGACGACGCCCGGGGCGTCCTTCAGGAGCTCCGTGGCGCGCTCCGGGCTCAGGGGACGCGCGAAGCGGGCGTTGACCTGGAGGGAGTGGCCGGAGAAGACCGGGACGCGCACACAGGTGCCGGAGACCTTCAGCTCGGGGATCTCCAGGATCTTGCGGGACTCGTTGCGGAGCTTCTGCTCCTCGTCGGTCTCGTTCAGACCGTCGTCGACGATCGAGCCCGCCAGCGGCAGCACGTTGAAGGCGATGGGGCGCTTGTAGACGCCCGGCTCCGGGAAGTCGACCGCCTCACCGTCGTGGGTGAGCTTCTCGGCCTCGGCGACGACCTTCTGCGTCTGGCCGTGCAGCTCGGCCACGCCCGCGAGGCCGGAGCCGGAGACCGCCTGGTACGTGGCGACGACCAGGGCTTCCAGGCCCGCCTCGTCGTGCAGCGGACGCAGGACCGGCATCGCGGCCATGGTCGTGCAGTTCGGGTTGGCGATGATGCCCTTGGGGCGGTTCTTGATCGCGTGCGGGTTGACCTCGGAGACGACCAGGGGCACCTCCGGGTGCTTGCGCCACGCCGAGGAGTTGTCGATCACGACCGCGCCCTGGGAGGCGACCTTTTCGGCCAGCGCCTTGGACGTGGCACCGCCCGCGGAGAACAGCACGATGTCCAGGCCGGTGTAGTCGGCGGTCGCCGCGTCCTCCACCGTCACGCCGTCCAGCTCCGAGCCCGCCGAGCGGGCCGAGGCGAACAGGCGCAGCTCCGTGACCGGGAAGTTCCGCTCCGTGAGGATCCTGCGCATGACCGTGCCCACCTGTCCGGTGGCTCCGACGATTCCGACCCTCACGGTGACTCCCTCTCCTGCGTCTCTTCACGTACTCGTTGCTTGGCCGAGGCTTTTCCATCATGCGGCCGACCACGGCCCGCCTGTCCACTTCTTTCCCCGGTCTGCCCGGAGAGTGGGACGGCCTGTCCCGCCCCATGGTTGCGGACCTGCGGTGTCGACCCCGCTGAGCTGGAGGAATTCGTCCGGCAGGGGTCGTGCGCCGCAAGCTCGCCTGCCCCTGTCGGTCTCGGCCACACGGAAGTGTGATGTACGCCTCGGCGGAAGTCGCCGGAACTTTTCGGCAGGTGACCGAACGTTCCGGGCCGTCCCGGCGTCGTAGGGGAAACACGGTGAGGGGGGTGGCTTGTGCTGCTGCGCGGAAGGGCCCGGCGCGCCCGGGAGGCGCACGCCGGGACCGGCGACGATCCGCTGGACGCGGCTGATCCGCTGAGCGGGGCCGATCCGCTGAGCGAGGCCGACCCGCTGGACGCGGCACAGGAGCGCCGGGTGCGGGCGGTGCTCGCGCTCGGCGGGGTGCCGCAGGCGGACCTGCCGGACGGGGTACAGCAGGTCCGCCTGCGGCTGCTGGAGCGGGCCGCGAGCGGCCGGGAGGCGCCGCGGGACGTCTCGGCGTGGGCGGCGGTCGTCGCCTCCAACCTCGCCATGGACTGGCACCGGGCCAAGCGCCGCCAGGAGCGGCTCGGGGAGCGGCTGGCCGCCCTGCGCCAGCCGGCGCATCCCTCCGGCGAGGACAGCAGCGTGCTGTCCGTCGCCGTCGCCCAGGGCCTGGACGAGCTGCCCGACGCCCAGCGGCAGGTCGTCGTCCTGCGTTTCTACGCCGACCTGCCGGTCCGGTCCATCGCCGAGCAGCTGGGCGTTCCGGAGGGCACGGTCAAGAGCCGGCTGCACACGGCGGTACGGGCCCTGCGCGCCCGCCTGCACGAGGACGAGGTGGTGTGACGTGACCGCCGAGCATGACAAGGACGGGCGCGACGAGGCGGCGCTGATGGCAGTGATCACCGGCGAGGCGCCACCGGACGACGCCCTCGCGGACGACGCCTTCATGGCCGAGTACCGGTCCGCGACCGCGGATGTGGCGTTGCTGCGCGAGCAGCTGGACCTCATCGGGCAGGCACTCGCCGGGCCCGAACGGATTTCCGAACCGGTCCCTGAGCAGGACCCCGAGCCCGGACCGGGGGCAGGAGGCGGCGCCTCCGTGACCCCGCTGTCCGCGCGCCGCGACCGTCGCAAGCCCCTGGACGTGGCCCTGAAGGGCCTCGTCGCGGCCGTCGGTGCCGGTCTCGTGATCGGTATGGGCTGGCTCGTCGTCCAGAGCGGCGGCATGAGCGCCGGGGGCGATCAGGGCGCGTCGTCCGCCGCCGACCGTTCCGCCGGGCGGGAGCACGCCGAGGAGGACGCCAAGCTCAGCAATGCCGGGTATCTCGCCTGCGCCCGGATCGTCGTCGAGGGCACCGTTGCAAAGGTCGAGACCGTTGCCGGTAACGGCCAGGACCGCGTCACCCTCGATGTGACGCGTTACTACAAGCCCGACAAGGGCCGGAAGCGGATCACCTTCCCCATGGAGACCGGCGTCGAGCCCCGGCTCCGGGCCGGTGACCACGCTCTCGTCGGCATCTCCGGCGTACAGGCCGAGCCCGACCTGTGGACGACGGGGGAGAAGGAGATCGCCCGCGAGCGGGCGTGGATCCTGAGGGAGCTGCCGATGGTGAGAGAGCCGAGCTGCGAGTAGGCGCCGCCCTGTCCGCGCCGCATCAGAGTCCGCGGCACCCCGCTGGCGGAACGGCGAGGGGGCGGGTGTCTTTCGGACACCCGCCCCCTCGCCGTTCCGCCGGCTGATCCGGCTCCGCCCCTACGGCTTCTCCTTGTCCCACACCCAGCTGCCCTTGCCGTCGATGGGGTCCTTCGGCTTCGGGACCACAAGCTCCCCGGACTCTCCCGGATCGGTGCCGTCGACGGCCGCCGCCTGCCCGGCCCGGACGACGCCGACGCTGTCCGGGTTCGTGAGGCAGGTGCTTCCGAGTACCACCGGCAGTGCCAGGGCGGTGATAGCTGCCGTGGTGCTGACGACGGTCCGGACTCGCCCGGTGATGTGTCTCATCCTGTGCCTCTGTCTTCGTTGGTAGCTGGTCGGCGAGCGTGCGCCGAATCCGATCATGCGGATCACACCTGCCGGTGTCAGCAGGTCCGGGCTGGCCTCAGGTGGACATGGCACCGTCATGCCAGCCACGTGGCGCGGGCGGGGCACGGTGACCGGCGGTCAGATAGCGGTCGGCCATACAGTCTCCGAGCACCCAGCCGGGCAGCAGGCCCGGCAGGTTCAGCCAGCGGTCCCAGCCGCTCCGGGCCCGGAGCACAGCCTCGTCGAGGTCCGCGGCCTCGACGAAGGTCATGCCCACGAGACGCCCGCCCCATCGGGCAAGCGACACATGGGCGATGCCCGGCTGGGGATCGATCCGGGCGCGGTCGGCGATTTCGCCGAGCCGTCGATCACCGGGCATGCCCACGGGCGGGTCGGGCCCGTCCGATCCGACGGGTTCGGGCGAAGGCAGGAGAACGACCTTGACTGCGTACACCGCCCGACCTTAGGCACGAGACCCGGCTGCGCCGACGCTCGCGGGCTGACCGCCCCCTGTCATGGCAAAGAGCGGCCAGCACACCGGGCGAGCGCCCCAGCCGACACGCCCCGTGCCGTCACATCCAGCCGCGCCGGACGGCCTCGGCACCTGCCTGGAAACGGCTCTGGACCCCCAGGCGCTTCTGGAGATCCGCCGTGTTGCGGCGGATCGTGCGCAGCGAGACACCCATCTTGCGGGCGATCCCCTCGTCGGTCAGTCCCGCGGCCAGCATCTTGAGCAGGGCCGCCTCCCGATCAGTCGGGGCGTTCTCGGATGCGTCCCGCGGCGCTGTGCCGAGCGGCCGCGCGTTTTCCCACACCAAGTCGAAGAGTTCCTCCAACGCGCGGACCATGCTGGGGTAGCGGATCAGCAGAGCGCCCTTTCTGCTGTCGTCGGCGTCGAGGGGAATCACGGCCGCATTGTGGTCGCACAGAATCATGCGCATGGGCACTGTGGGCGCCGTACGGGTTTCTCCGCCGACGGAGGCGAGCCACGTGGCGTAGTCGACGGTCGCCGAGTCGTTGCGGACGCTGTCCAGGTAGACGGTCCGCATCCGCACGCCGCGTCCGAGGTTCTGCTCGTCGAGCGGCTTGCCTGCCTCGAGAGCCGCGGCGCTGAGCGCCCCGCCGGGTACGAAAGTGCAGACCTCCGTGTCGGCCCGGTGCGCCAGTTCCATCAGCCGCACCCGCACCGCCTCGACGCCTTCGAGCCTCTCCACACCGCTGTCGCCGCGGCCTGCGGCACGTGCGGCGTACTCGGAGTTGAGGGCGGCCAGCACGGCTCGCTCCCGGGACAGCCGGGCTCGTTGCTCGTCCAGTTCGGCCTCCTTGCGCTGCAGCAGAGGCGACAGGACGACCTCGGGGCTCGCCGGTATGAACTGGTGCCCGGCCGCCTCGTGCAGCAGCGACAGCTGGGTGAGCTGGTCGAGAGCGGAGCGCACCTCGGTGTCGGTGAGGCCGGTTTCGCGGGCGATGTCCTCCAGCGTCCAGGACGGATGCAGCAGCAGGGCCCGGTAGACGTCGTGGGCGAGTGTGTCGATGCCGACGGTCTCCAGCATGGTTTCCCCCTGGCTGGGTCGGTGACTGGTCAGGTCAGATGGGCCGACGGTACCCGATCTTCTGTGCGAATCCGTCGGGATCACCGGGCTGGCAGCCCCCGGTCATGGCCTCCGTGTGCCAGGTGAATGGGACTCCCGAGTGATCCGGGCGGGCCTAGTGTCGGAGGCGCCGGGAAGCGAACAGCAAGTTCCGCTTCATCCCCGGTTTCCACCACCTTTTCTTCCGCAGGAGTTCGCCCATGTCTCACCGCCCGCACAGATCCGCCTGGCGCAAGGCCACCCGGATCGCCGTCACGGTCGCCGCGGCCACCACACTGGCCGCCGTCGCACCGGTCACCGCCTACGCGGACGGGACGGACCCGGCCGGCGACGAGATCGTCATCGGCACGGAGCCGCCGGCGGAGCCGGAGGAGGACGTCGTCGACGTGCCCGCGGACCAGGTCACCCAGGAGCCCGGTGTGGAGCCGGGCGAGGACATCCAGCTGCCCGCCCCGAGCAAGCCGACGGACCGGCCCGACCGCGAGTACTGCGACCGCTCCAACGTCTACATCCCGCAGAGCAAGGGCAAGCAGTACCACAAGGGCGTGGGCCCGACCTTGTCCAACTACAACGGAACCTCACGCACCGCCAAGTCGACCTTCACCTCCGAGGTCAGCGGTACGGTGGGCGTGAGTGTCTCGGCCGGTCTCACGGTCAGCGTCAACGCGATGATCGGCAAGATCGAGGGGAAGTACGACGTCAATCTGTCGGCCTCGCTCACGGCCAAGCTCGGCAACAAGATCAGTGTGAACACGCCGTCGAAGACGACCACCAACGCCAAGTACGGCGTCTACCGCCTGAAGAACACCGGCGTCAGCTACATCATCTACGACAACTGCCAGACGTCGGCGAAGAAGACCGTCACCAGCTACACGCCGCTGAAGGTCGGCTGGTACCTGTGGGAGAACTGAGCAAGGCCAACTCCGGCCGGGCCGCCGCGCTCGTGGCGGTCTGCCTGGCGGTGGCCTTGAGCAGTGGCTGCACGGCGGACGACTCACCGCGGGCGAACTCGGCTGGTGCCACGGCCCGGCAGAGCACGCCGTCCGCACAGTCCGGAGCCCCCACGGACCGGGCCGAGCACATCGACGGCGAGACGGTGACCAAGGCGCCGCAGGTCGTCGACGGCGAAGTGATCACCTCGGTGGCGGACGCCCGCGGGAACCGGGCCGTGCCGCTGGACGGCGGGGTGCGAAGCGGGCCGGTCTCCATCGCCGTGAACTGCCAGGGCAAGGGCACGCTGAAGGTGGAACTGAAGCCGGTGGGGCTGAACTTCCCGCTGGAGTGCGTCGCCGGTGAGGTGAGCAGTACCTACAACCAGATTGCCCTGAAGAAGGGGCGCAAGGATGCCGTGCTTCAGGTGACCGCGGGTTCCGGGGTCCGGTGGGCGCTGTCCGTCGGGCAGTGAGCAGGGCGCCTGCGCGAAGCGTCCCCGCGCGCACAGGGGGGCGCGGGGACAGGTGAGGGGCGGGTGCCGCAGGGGAGCACCCGCCCCTCATCGCGTGGCAGGGGTCGCCGTCAGCCGGTGACCTTCTCGATGACGACCGTGCCCAGGCCCGCCGCGCTGCCGCGGGCGTTGACCAGCCTGACCTCGCCGAAGAACTGACGGCCCGCCGGACCGGCCGTCTTGACCAGCACGTCGGCGGTGACCTTGGCGGAGGTGCCGCTGGGCAGGGCGACCGTGGTGCCGGGGGCGACGTTCACCGAGCCCAGGGCGGAGGTGAAGTAGACGTCCTTGTAGGCGTACTCCGTCGAACCGGACGGCACGCTGTAGCCCTCCACCCGGATCGTGTAGGTGCCGGCGGCGGGCTTGTCCAGACGGACGGACTCCTCCGAGTCCCCGTCCGCGGACTGACCGACCGTCACCCCGTCCTTGACCACGAACAGGTCGAGGTCCGCTCCCTGGTCGGAGACCTTGCCGATGGAGACGTCCAGCCGTTCCGCGCCCGCCGGCACCTCGACCGTCGTCGTCCGCACCTGCTGGTGGCCGATGCTCGGCGTGCCGAGCGCGGCCGAACCCAGCGAGCCGCCCTCCAGCTTGCCCTCCAGGGCCGCGAAGTCGTTGGTCACGGTCCACGTGGCGGCGGCCGGAGTGCCGGGCTTAGCCTCGGGAACGGTGGTCACCGCCGGGTCGAAGGCGGTGCCGAGAACCGACACGTCCAGCTTGAAGGGGTTGTCGAGCTCGGGGGAGGTGCGCCGCGACTCGATCTCGATCTCCCAGACGCCCGGCTGCGGATCGGTGTAGGTCCGCAGGTCGGGACGGCAGGTGTTGGGGTCGGACGGCAGCGAGTAGTGCGGGTAGCAGTAGATCGTCGCCGAGTCCTCGACGGGAAGGCCCGCCGGCTGCAGGGAGATGAACCGCGTCTGGCTCTTCTCCTTCAGACCGCCGAGCGCCACCTCCAGCGTCTTCGCACCCTGGGGGACCGTGACGAAGTACGACACGTTGCTGTTGCGCTGCACCGAGGAGGAGGCGCTGAACGAGTAGGAGGGCTTCGCCAGTTGGTGCGCCACGACGACGGTGGTGAGGATCTGCTGGTCCACGCCCTCGGTGCGCTCGTCGTCCACCTCGAGGATGGCGCTGTGCACGCCCCCGGTCTTCGCCCGGGCCTGGACCTTGACGGTGACCGGCTTGTTCAGCGGCAGCACGACGTCGTCGTCGCCGGGGAGCCGGAAGGTGCCGTCGTTGTTCTTCCACTCCAGCTCGTGCCGCAGCGGGCGGTCGGGGCCGGTGGTACGGGTGATGGTCACCTCGTATGTCTTCCTCTGGCCGGCCTTGAGACCGCCCTCGCGGTCGTAGAGGCCGGTGCCGAAGCCGGGCTCCTTCAGGGAACCGTCGAGCGCGGTGTCGACCGGGGCCTTCACCGTGTAGCCGTGGGCGGTGGCGCCGTCCTTGATGGCGTCCCAGGCCTGCACGATGCGGATCAGACCGGCGCCCTGCTCGTGCGCCTGCACGCCCTTGATCTGACGGGCGGTGCTGGTGAGCGCGGTGCGCAGGGTGAGCGGGGACAGGTCGATCTTCCGCTGCTTGGCGGCGGACAACAGCAGTGCGCTGGCGCCGGCGGCCTGCGGGGAGGACATCGAGGTGCCCTGGAGCATGCCGTAGCCGGGCGGCAGGGAGTAGCCGGCCTCGGCAACCGGGGCGCCGGGCGCCCAGGTCTGGATGGTGTTGACGGCCGCACCCGGCGCCGTGATGGTCGGGGCGAAGCCGCCGTCCTCGCGCGGGCCGCGCGAGGAGAACGGCATCATCGCGTACTTCTTGTCCACCACCGAGCCGTAGTTGGCCGCCCAGGTCTCCCTGGAAGCGGCGGCGCCGACGGAGATGACCTTGTCCGCGAGGGCGGGGTCGCCGATGGTGTTGGTGCCGGGGCCGGAGTTGCCCGCGGAGATCACCAGCTGGACGCCGTACTCGTCGATGAGCCGCGTGTAGAGGCGGGCCCGGGCGTTGTTGCCGTCGTTCAGCGGCGGAAGCCCGCCGATGGACATGTTGACGATGTCGACGCCGCGCTTGGTGACGAGGTCGATCATGCCCTCGGTGAGTGCGACGTTGGTGCAGCCGCCGGTCCAGGAGCAGGCGCGGGACGAGACGAGCTTCGCGCCGGGGGCGGCGCCGTTCATCTTCCCGCCGAACAGACTGCGGGCGGCGGCGATACCGGCGACGTGCGTGCCGTGCCGGCCGGTGATGACGCCGATGCTGACGTAGTCCGCCTTGTCACCGGCCGGGTTGAAGGTGACGTCCTTGCGGATCTCGACCACGAAGGGGATGCGTTCGGCGATCGGCGTGTTCGGGTCGTCCGTGCCGAAGTAGCCGATCTGGTAGCCGTCCTTGTACGGCTTCATCGCCTCGTTGTCGGTGAAGTCACCGTCGTTGTCGAGGTCCACCCGGACCGTGCCGGCGGCCTGGTCGTACAGCACGCCCCAGGCGTCCGTCTTGTCGCCGTCCCTGTTCAGGTCGCCGGCCACGTCGCCGCCCGCGGCCGCCGATTCCGCGAACGTCCGGAACTGGAACGAGCCCGCGGGTGCCTTCCAGGTGCGCCCCCCGGTGGTGAACACCGGACCGGTCACCGAGCCGGTCATCTGAAGCCACGTTCCGTCCCGGTCGGACACCGGGTCGGTGGCCGTCACCCAGTCGACGATCTTGCGCTCGCCGGTGGTGGTCTTCTGCAGCGCGGGATGGGCGATGTCGACACCGGAGTCCAGGATGCCGATGGTCACGCCGCGTCCGTCGTACTTCGGGTGGTCCTCCACGAAGGAGACGGCACCCGTCTCGAAGGACGGGTTGTACGGGTTGGTGGCCGGGGTGTTCTTGTCGGGTGCCGCGTATCCCGCTCCCGCCGCCGCGGTACCGCCGGAGTTCTTGCCGCCCGGGGCCGGGTCGTCCAGTGCGATCTCTTCCTTGAGGTCGATAGCCTGGACGGAGGGGAGCTTCTGTGTCGACTCGATGGCCTTGTCGGCCCGGCTGGTGGGGACGGTGACCCGAACATAGCCGAGCCGGTCGATGCTCTTGCCGACGAGCGCGCCGCCGACCGCGTCCAGCTGCCCGGCCACCTGCTCGGTCTTCCCGGGCGCGGTGGCGATCATCATCGTGACGGACTTGTCGCCGTCGGCCTTGGCCTCCGCGAGCAGCTCCGCGTCGTCCGAACCGAGCTTGGCGTGCGCGGACTTGACGCCCGGGTCGGCCGGGGCGTCCGCGCCCGGACCGTCGGCGGAGAAGGCCATCGGGATCGGACCGGCCGCGGAGAGCGCGGCGACGAGACCGGCAGCCACGGCGATGCGTGCCACACGTCTCGGGCCCGATATCTGATCGCGCGGGGTGGGAGGGGTCATCGGCATCCCTTGTAGGTAAAGGAACGAGCGGGAAGCGACCGGGACTGATCGGTCCTGGTAGCAGACGGTCCGAACGGCAAGCCCGGACGATCGCACAGCCTTACGCAAGGGGAAGTTCTTTGGGGAGGGTTGACCGAAACGAAATGGATGTATGGGGAAAACCCGCGATGCGATTTGTGAGCATCAGTCCCGAAGGTGACGAAGAAATCGGTTAACGTCCCGGAGTGCGAAGGAAGTTGAGGGTGGCGGCCTACGCCATATGCGTCCGGGACGGACAGATCCTCCTCGCCCGCTCGCCCGCCCGGGACGGCACGCCCGAGTGGGTCCTGCCGGGCGGCGGCATGGAGCACGGCGAGGATCCCTACGACACCGTGGTGCGGGAGGTGGAGGAGGAGACCGGGTACCGCATCGAGGTGACCGGGCTGCTCGGTGTGAACTCCTCGCAGCGCGTCTTCCGCGACGGCTTCAGACGCCCCGTCGACCATCACGGCGTCCGGTTCGTCTACGAGGGCCGGATCATCGGCGGTGAACTGCGCAACGAGGTGAACGGCTCCACCGACCTCGCCGCCTGGCAGGACCTGGACACGGTGCCCGGGCTGGTGCGGATCTCGATGGTGGACATCGCCCTGCGGATGTGGCGCGAACGCCCGGTCACCGGACGGCTGGCCGACGCCCTGGAGTAGGTGCACTACCCCGGAAGATGAACGCCGCGTGACCGGCTCCGGGCGGTATCCGGAGCAGGCGGCGACGCGCAGGGTAGTCCAAGATCCACGTTCGGTGATCGGCGCTGCGCGTTGCCGCCTCGTTCACGCACAGGTCATCCCCGGTGCCAACGATCCAGTACGAGCGGGGTGTTCACGACGTGAACGCCCCGCGACCACTGCCGACGCGTTCGCACTCGGGGAGAGAAGCGCATGTCGCGCACACGCTCAGTCGCCGGCTCCGGCCAGGGCATCCACCGTCGTTCCGTCCTCGCCGCCACCGGCGCGGTCGCCCTCTCCGGGGGCGTCGGCTACGCCCTGCGGCCCAGCGACAGCCAGGCCGCCACGGCCGAGGAGACCACGCAGGCCGTGGCCGCCTCCTCCCGCCGGGCCCCGGCCGCGCCGCTGGCCCCGTACACCAAGGGCACCACCGTGGCGTCCGTCGCCGCCCCGCGCGGCGGCTCCGGCTACCGGCGCCTGGGCGACGGGCCCGGCTGGCAGCGGGTCGTCCGCTCCGAGCTGGCCGCGCCCAAGTCCGGCCGCGCCGGCCGCCGTACCGCGCTCGCCGCCTTCGTGCAGCTCACCGACCTGCACATCATCGACGCCCAGCACCCGCTGCGCCTGGAGTACCTGCGCTCGGCCGACATCCACGCCTGGCGGCCGCACGAGGCTCTGACCGTGCAGGGCGCGATCGCGCTCGTGGAGCGGATCAACGCACTGCGCGGCGCCCCCGTCACCGGCACCCCGCTGCACTTCGCCATGACCACCGGCGACAACACGGACAACAACGCCAAGTCCGAGCTGGAGTGGTATCTGAAGATCATGAGCGGCGGGCGCATCACCCCCAACACCGGCGACCCGCGCCGGTACGAGGGCGTCCAGAACAGCGGCCTCAAGCAGTACTGGCAGCCCGACGCCGCCGTCCGCGACAGCGACAAGCAGGCCGGCTTCCCGCACCTCGACGGCTTCCTGAAGGCCGCCATCCGGGAGGTCCGCAGCCCCGGCCTCAACCTGCCCTGGTACTCGACCGTCGGCAACCACGACTCCCTGCCGATGGGCTGCTACGCCTCGCACGGCGACTCGTACCTCACCGAACTGGCCGTCGGCGGCAAGAAGCTGATGAACGTGACCGCGGCCGAGGCGCAGCAGCTGCAGGCACAGATCAAGAAGGCCCGCGACCCCCAGGGCGTCGGCTACCACGACTTCCTCAAGTCCCACGCCCGCTCCATGCGTTCGGTCACCCCCGACGAGAAGCGCGCGCCCTTCACGCAGGCCGAGTACCTCCGGGCGCACCTGGACCCGGCCCACCGCGGCGTCGGCCCGGCAGGCCACGGCTACTCCGCCGCCAACCTGGACGCGGGCACCCAGTACTACGCCTTCCGCATCTCCGACGACGTCATCGGCATCAGCCTGGACACCACCGACGCCGGCGGCCACTACGAGGGGTCCATCGGCACGGCCCAGCTGAAGTGGCTCGACAAGACGCTGCGGGACAACAAGGACTCCTACGCGGTGATCTTCAGCCATCACACCAGCAAGACGATGACGAACCTCCGCAGCGACCCGGCGAGGCCCGGCGAGCGCCGCCACAACGGCCAGGAGGTCCTCGCCCTGCTCGGCAACCACCCCAGGGTGCTCGCCTGGGTGAACGGCCACATCCACAAGAACGTCATCACCCCGCACGCCATGGCGAGCGGCGGCTCCTTCTGGGAGATCTCCACCGCCTCCCACGTCGACTTCCCGCAGCTGGCCCGGGTGATCGAGCTGACCGACAACAAGGACGGCACGATCTCCCTGTTCACGACCCTGGTGGAGTCCTCGGCCCCGCACCGCACGGACTTCTCCGACCTCTCCCAGACCGGCCTCGCCGCCCTCTACCGCGAGCTGTCCCTCAACGCCCCCGGCGCACGCACGACCCTGGCCGGCGACCGGAAGGACCGCAACACGGAGCTGGTGCTCAAGAAGGGCTGAATCGCACTCAACTGCCGCAAGCTGCATCAACCTTCTCGTCCGCACTCCGGGTCTGTCCCCCCGACGAGCTCAAGCCCGAGCGAGATGGGGGAAGAAATGACCATACGTGCGACCGTGATCGCGGCGACCGCGGCAGCGCTGACGGTGGCTCTGGCGGCACCAGCGGTCGCCGCGCCCGACAGGGCCGGTCACGAGGCCACCCGCAAAGCCATGCGGGCCGCGGTCGAGGCCGGTGTCCCCGGCGTGACGGCGACCGTGAAGGACGGGCACGGCAGTTGGTCGGCCACCGCGGGAGTCGGCAACCTCAAGACGGGGAAGCCGCGCTCGGAGCAGGACCGCTACCGCGTGGGCAGTATCACCAAGACCTTCGTGGCCACGGTACTGCTCCAACTGGAGGCGGAGGGGCGGCTGTCGCTGGACGACACGGTGGACACGTGGCTGCCGGGCGTGGTCGAGGGCAACGGCCACGACGGCACGCGCGTCACCCTGCGCCAACTCCTCAACCACACCAGCGGCGTCTTCAACTACACGGCGGACGACGACTTCGGCCGTACGTACTTCCTGAAGGACGGCTTCTTCGAGCACCGCTACGACACGCTGACACCCCAAGAGCTGGTGGCTGTCGCCATGGCCCACAAGCCGGACTTCGAGCCGGGAACATCCTGGAACTACTCCAACACCAACTACGTCCTGGCCGGGATGGTGATCGAGAAGGCCACGGGCCGCCCGTACGGCGCGGAGATCCGCGACCGCGTCGTCAAGCCGCTGCACCTGACCGCCACGTCGGTCCCCGGTACGAAGGCGACCGTCCCGCGGCCCAGCAGCCGCGCGTACGGCAAACTCGCCGAGACGGCGACGGGTCCGACGTACGACGTCACGAAGCTCAACCCGTCCCTCGCCTACGCGGCCGGCGAGATGATCTCCGACTCGGCCGACCTGAACCGCTTCTACACGGCCCTGCTCCGAGGCAGGCTTCTCCCGCCGAAGCAGCTGAAGGCGATGACCGACACGGTCCCGATGGACAAGACCAACGCCTACGGCCTCGGCCTGATGAAGACGAAGCTGACCTGTGGAGTGACCGTCTGGGGCCATGGCGGCGGCATCCACGGCTCCGTCTCCGAGGCGGTCACGACGAAGGACGGCCGCCGGTCCCTCGCCTTCAATTTCAACGGCGACTGGTCGGGGGACACAGCGGCGGTCGTCGAAGCCGAGTTCTGCGGCCGGTAGCGGCTCCGCGACACGAGGAGGGGCCGCCGCCGGTGATGAGAACCCGGCAGCCCCTCCACCTCCCTCCTGGTCCGCCCCCTCCGGGTCCGCCACTACCGGGGCAGAACCGCGACGTACGCGGCCGGTTCGCGGTCGGCCGCGGCCATCAGGGCCGTGCGGATCACCGTCGCCTGCTGCTCCGGGGAGTCGCGGAGCTTGCGGGGCGTGATGTGGACGACCGTGATGCCGAGGCGCTCCAAGTGCTCGCGCTTGCGGGCGTACTCGGACCACAGGGCGTCGTCGTCCTGCCGGGGCGCCCGGGTGTCGAGTTCCACCGCCACCGCATGGTCGGGCCAGTACGCGTCGAGGCCGCCGAGGTAGGGGCCGCCGGGCAGGCGCAGGTCGACGTTCCAGACCGGGTCGGGCAGGTCGTACGCGTGGACCATCCGGTACAGGCGGTCCTCCGCGCGTGCCCGGCCCTCGGCGAGCAGGGACTCCACCGCGTCCACGACGTGGGGGCGGCTCAGCAGCCGGGCCTGGTTCAGTTCGCGGACCACCGCCGTCGGGTCGCAGTGGGCGCCGCGCACCGCCTCCGTGAGCAGACGGCGGACGATGCCGGCGTCCGCGAGTCCGGCCACCGCGTCGGCCAGCGCGCGGGCGACCGGAGCCACCGGTACCCCCGTGACCTGCTCGGGGGCGGGCATGACGGGCGTGCGGACGATGCGCGCGCAGCCCGTGGAGCGCAGCCGCCGCAGCCGTGGGACCAGGACGTCGATGGCGTCCAGGGACGGCAGCGGGGGAGTGGAGGAGAAGCCGTACAGCGTCAGCGCGGCCAGGCCCGTGATCACCGCCTCGGGGTGGGCGGGGGCGTGCGGCCGGCCCGCGTCGGGCTGGGCCGGTACCCCGGTGCCGCGCTCCCGCGCCGCGTACATCAGCACCGCGTGCAGCCGCTCCTCGCTGGTCGGCGGGCCCGGGTGGAGCAGGACGACGCCCGGGAGGAACTGCTGCCAGGGGCCGCCCGCGCGGCACTGCTCGTTCGTCTCGGCTGTGGAGACACCGTGCGAGCGGAGCTGGGCCGTCGTCATCACACGGGGGCGGCCACCGCCGGACACGTCGTGCAGGGGGCGGGGGGAGAGGGGGGTGTTGTGGGTCATGACCCGCAATTTCCCGCGCTCAGGCCCCCCTTGAACCGCTGTTACAGGTCCGTCGACAAACACGGACAACGCAGTACTAAAGGACGCATGTTCGGATGCCGAAAGCCCCTGGTCCGTTCGGGTGCGGACCAGGGGTTACGGCTCACGGGGCACTCATCTCGTAACGAATGAGGAACGCCCAAATCTCAGGCCAAAGCTACTGGTCGGAGGTCTCGTCGCACGCCTGTCCGCGCAACGCCCGTGCCAGATCGTCACGGGACTCCAGCACCAGCCGGCGCAGCGCCGGGGCCGCCTCCTTGTGGGCGTCCAGCCACGCGTCCGTGGCGTCCAGCGTCTCCTGGGACTGCTGGAGCGACGGGAACAGGCCCTGCACCACGTGCATGCCGATCTGGATGGACCGCTCGGCCCACACCCGCTCGATCACCGCGAAGTACTTCTCCGCGTACGGCGCGATCAGCTCCCGCTGCGAGCCCTGGGAGAAGCCCGCGATGGTCGCCTCGACCATGGCGTTGGACAGCGCGTCCGACTCCACGACCTGCGCCCACGCCTGCGCCTTGACCGCCTCGGACGGGCGGGCGGCCAGACAGCGCACCTGGTGGCGCTTGCCGGAGGCGGTGGCGTCCCGGGTCAGCTCCTCGGCCAGCACCTTCTCGTCCACGGCCCCGTGCGCGGCCAGCGGTTCCAGGAACACCCAGCGCAGCTCCTGGTCCAGGTCGAGGCCCTCGACCGTCGCCGTGCCCGCGAGCAGGTCCCGCAGCAGTTCGAAGTCGGCCTCGGCGGTGGCCGTCCGGGCGAAGAAGCGCGCCCAGGCCAGCTGGTGCTCGCTGCCCGGCACCGCCGCGTACAGCTCGCGCCGGGCGCCCTCGGCGAGCAGCCGGGCGGCCGTCTCCCGCCGGGCGGGCGCCGCGTAGTGCGTGACCGCCGACTCGGCCCACGCGTGCAGCATCTGCACGACACCGATCTCGGACTCGCGCCCGGCGAACCGCAGCACCAGGTCCACGAAGTCCCGCGAGGGGAGCAGCGCGTCCCGCGTCATGTTCCACAGTGCCGACCAGCACAGGGCGCGCGCGAGCGGGTCGGTGACCGCGCCCAGGTGCTCGCGCAGGGTCGCCAGCGAGGTCGCGTCGAAGCGGATCTTGCAGTACGTCAGGTCGTCGTCGTTGACCAGGACCAGGTCGGGGGCGTCGGCGCCGGCCAGGTCCGCCACGACCGTCCGCGCCCCGTCGACGTCGGTCTCCACGCGCGCGTACCGCTCCAGCGCCCCGCCGTCCGTCACCCGGTACAGGCCCACCGCCACCCGGTGCGGGCGCAGTTCGGGGTGGGACTCGGCGGCCTCCTGCAGCACCGCCAGCTCCTCGACACGGCCGTCCGCGCCCAGCAGCACCTGCGGGGTCAGCGAGTTCACCCCGGCCGTCTGAAGCCAGGACCGCGACCAGGCGCTCATGTCCCGGCCGCTGGTCTCCTCCAGCACCGAGAGCAGGTCGCCCAGGCGCGTGTTGCCGTACGCGTGCCGCTTGAAGTAGCGCCGGGCGCCCTCCAGGAACGCGTCCTCGCCGACGTACGCCACGAGCTGCTTCAGCACCGACGCGCCCTTGGCGTACGTGATGCCGTCGAAGTTCAGCTTGGCGTCCTGCAGGTCGCGGATGTCCGCGGTGACCGGGTGCGTGGAGGGCAGCTGGTCGGCGCGGTATGCCCAGGCCTTGCGGCGGTTGGCGAAGGTGATCCAGCCGTTGACGAAGCGGGTCGCGCCGACGAGCGAGAACTCGCCCATGAAGTCCGCGAAGGACTCCTTCAGCCACAGGTCGTCCCACCACTCCATGGTGACCAGGTCGCCGAACCACATGTGCGCCATCTCGTGCAGGACGACGTTGGCCCGGCCCTCGTAGGACGCCTGCGTCACCTTCCCGCGGAAGATGAACTCCTCCCGGAACGTCACCAGGCCCGGGTTCTCCATCGCGCCCAGGTTGTACTCGGGCACGAACGCCTGGTCGTACTTCCCGAACGGGTACGGGTAGTCGAAGTGGTCGTGGAAGAAGTCCAGGCCCTGCTTGGTGACCAGGAACACGTCGTCGGCGTCGAAGTGGGGCGCGAGGCCCTTGCGGCACAGGGCGCCGAGCGGGATCTCCAGCGTCGTGCCGTCGTCGAAGGTGCGCGAGTAGGAGTCCGTCACGTAGTGGTACGGGCCCGCCACCACACACGTGATGTACGTCGAGATCGGCTTGGTCTCGGCGAACCGCCACACCCCGTCGGCCTGCTCGCCGGCCCCGTTGCTCCACACCGTCCAGCCCTCGGGCGCCCGCACCTCGAAGCGGTAGGGGGCCTTCAGATCGGGCTGCTCGAAGTTCGCGAAGACCCGGCGCGAGTCGGCCGGCTCGTACTGCGTGTACAGGTACACCTCGCCGTCCTCGGGGTCGACGAAGCGGTGCAGGCCCTCGCCGGTGCGGGAGTAGGCGCACCGGGCGTCGACGACGAGCTCGTTGTCCGCGGCCAGGTCCTCCAGCGTGATCCGGGAACCGTCGAAGACCTCGCCGGGGTCCAGATCACGGCCGTTGAGTGAGACGGCCGTCACATTTGGCGCGATCAGATCGGCGAAGGTGCTCGCCCCGGGCTCGTTGCACCGGAACCGGACCGTGGTGACGGAGCGGAAGGTGCGCGGCCCGTCCCCCCGGTCCTCACCGACCGCGGACCGCAGGTCGAGGGACACCTCGTACCCGTCGACGCGCAGCAGGGCGGCCCGCTCCCGGGCCTCGTCGCGGGACAGATTCTCACCGGGCACGGGCGGCACTCCTCAAGGTCGTGGGGCAGGGCTGAACAGGGCCGATCCTGCCACGTGCACCTGACACGGGGCAGCCGGGAATGACGGGAACGCGCAACGGCGTTGCCGGAGAAACGGTTTCCTGCTGAGGAGAGACATGTCGGACAAGACCCCCGTCGACTTCTGGTTCGACCCGCTGTGCCCCTGGGCCTGGATGACCTCCCGCTGGGTGCTGGAGGTGGAGAAGGTCAGGGACATCGAGGTCCGCTGGCATGTCATGAGCCTCGCCGTCCTCAACGAGGACAAGCTGGACGACCTTCCCGAGGAGTACCGCGAGCTGCTGGAGACCAAGGCGTGGGGCCCCGTCCGGGTCGTCATAGCCGCACAGCAGGAGCAGGGCCCCGAGGTCCTCGGCGACTTCTACACCGCGCTCGGCACCCGCATCCACAACCAGGGCGAGGGCCCCGGCAAGGAGACCGTCGCCGCCGCCCTGAAGGACGTGGGTCTGCCCGAGTCCCTCCTGGAGCACTGGGACTCCACCCCGTACGAGCCGGAGCTGCGCGCCTCCCACAAGGAGGGCATCGACAAGGTCGGCCAGGACGTCGGCACCCCGGTCATCGCCGTGCCCGGCTCCGACGGCGAGCAGATCGCCTTCTTCGGCCCGGTCGTCACCCCGGCCCCCCAGGGCGAGGAGGCCGGCCGCCTCTGGGACGGCACCCTCGCCGTGGCCTCGGTCCCCGGCTTCTACGAGATCAAGCGCACCCGCACCAAGGGCCCGGACTTCTCCAACCTGTAGGACTCACCCGGCGGGGGCGGGCTGGATCCTGAGCTCCTCCGGGAGCAGCCCGTCCTCGCCACGGTTGAGATAGCGCTGGTACCACCGGCAGCCGGCCGCGGTGCAGCGCCAGTAGTCGTCCACGAAGTGCCCGGCCCCCTTCTCCGCCCGGACGGCCGCCCGCTCGGCGGCGTTGAACATCCGGAACTCCTGCATGGTGCCGCAGGTCCGGCACGCCCGGCTCACCGTCATCAGCTCCTCCTCGCGATCACCGCCAAGTCCGGGAAGTCGGTTACTACCGCATCGACCCCCATGCGGTAGTACAGCGCGTATTCGGCGAACGCGTCCCCGAAATCGTTCGCTCCGCTCCCGTGTCGGAATTCCGCCGGCAGGAACTGGTTCTCCGCGCGGAAGGTGTACGGCCCGATCCGCAGCCCCGCCGCGTGCGCGTCCGCGACGAGCGACGTGCCGGCGACCGAGGACTTGTCCGGGCCGATCCAGTCCGCGTACGCGGCGATCCGCGCCAGTCCCGCCGGGCTCATCATGTCCTGGTACGTCGTCGGATCACCGGCCGCGACCAGGTCGTACGGCCCGCCCGTCGTCCCCAGCGCCTGCCACAGCGGCACGCCCAGCCGCTGCGCCGCGATCCGCTTCAGGCTCGTCGGCTCGAACGACTGCACCACGCACTCGCGCCGGCCGAGCCGGTTCCGACGGATCGCGGCCGCCAGCTTCGGCTCCAACGGCAGGCCGAGGGAACGGAAGTACGTGGGGTGCTTGGTCTCCGGGAAGACCGCGATCGTCCGGCCGTGCTCCCGTGACAGCCGCCTGGCCAGGTCCACGACCTCCTGGAAGGTCATGACCTCCTCGCGCCCGTCGAAGACGGTGTTGCGGTTGCGGACCGCGGGCAGCCGCTCCACCGCCCGCAGCGTCTTCAGCTCGGCCAGCGTGAAGTCCTCCGTGAACCAGCCGGTGACCGGCCGCCCGTCGACCGTCTTCGTCGTGCGGCGGTCCGCGAACTCCGGGTGGCGGGCCACATCGGTGGTCTGGGAGATCTCGTTCTCGTGCCGGACCACCAGCACGTGGTCCTTCGTCGGCACCAGGTCCGGTTCGATCCAGTCGGCCCCGGTCTGCACGGCGTACGTGTACGAGGGCGCCGTGTGCTCCGGGCGCCAGCCGGCCGCTCCACGGTGACCGATGACGACCGGGCCGCCGCCCTTGCCGGGTTCGGCCGCCGCCGGAGCGGCCGTGGCCGCCGTGGCCGTTCCCGCGGCCGCCGCGAGCAGGAGAGATCGGCGTCTCAGGTGCATCCAAATCCCTTTCTCCGCAGGTGTGTTCATGCCCTCGCGCGGGCCCGTGCCCCGGCCAGCCGGTCCAGGTGCTCCGCGTAGCCCCGGGTGTAGAACGCCGCCCGGTCCGGGTCCGGCTCGACGACCGCCGTCGGTTTCGTCCACGCCGTCGCGTCCAGCGGCACCCCGTACCGCTCGGCCGCCGCCAGGACCGCCCCCCGCGCTCCCACCTCGCCCTCGACGACCCGCAGTGGCCGGCCCAGCACATCGGCCAGCAGCCGCATCCAGGCGGAGCTGCGGGTGCCGCCGCCGCACACCGCCAGGTTCCCGGTGAGGCCGGCCGCCTCCAGGCAGTGCCGGGCCGCGTACCCGATGCCCTCACAGGTGGCGCGGACCAGATCGCCCCGGGTCGACTCCAGGGAGACACCGGTGAGTTCGGCGCGCAGCCGCGGTTCGACGAAGGGGGCGCGTTCGCCGGAGGGCGCGAAGTACGGCAGCACGCGGACGCCGTGCGCGCCCGGCGGCGTCTCGGCCAGCAGGCCGTCCACCTCGTCGTGCCGCACCCCGGTCGTCGACAGCACCCAGTCCAGCGCCGCCGTCCCGACCATCGCGGGCATGGCGCGCAGCCAGTGCCCGGGCCGGTCCGTGGAGATGTACAGGCCCGCCGGTTCGCCGGTCAGGTCGAGCTCGGTCGTGGCCACCAGACTGGCCAGACAGGTGCCCACGATCAGCAGACCGTCCCCCGGGGACGTCACCCCGGCGCCCAGCGCGCAGGCCGGCAGATCGTACGGCCCGTTCGCCGTCCGGGTCCCGGACGGCAGGCCCTCGCCCCGTGCCTCGGCCGTCGCCACCGGGTCGCTGACCGGGGCGAGCAGACCCCGGCGGTGCGTCAGCCCCAGCAGCTCGACGACCCGGTTGTCGTACGCCCGGGTCCGCGGGTCCAGGAACGGCATCGACGCGTCCGACACATCCGTCGTGGGTCCGGTGCCCGTCAGCCGCTGGAACACCATGTCCTTGCAGTACAGGGCGGCCTTCGCGGCGTCCAGCGCCTTCGGTTCGCGACGGTCCAGCCACGCCAGCAGCGGCCCCGGACACCCCGGGAACATCGCGCTGCCCGTCAGCCGGAACACCGTCTCGAACGTGCCGTCCGCCAGCCACCGGTCGACCAGTTCGTGCGCCCGCCCGTCCATCCACGAGGCGGCGCGGCGCACCGGCCGGCCCTCGCCGTCGACCAGCCACACCCCGTCGCCCTGCCCCGTGAGCCCGGCCAGCTCGACCGGCTCCGGGACCCGTTCGGTGATCTCACCGAGCACGGCGACGACCGCCCCGTACACCTCCTCCATGTCCTGCTCGACGACCCCGCCGTGCAGGGAGAGGTCCACCGGGCGGGAGGCCACGGCGAGTTCACGGCCCGTGGCGTCGAAGGCCGCCGCCTTGACCATGGACGTGCCCACATCGATACCGACGTACATGCGGCTCTCCTCCCGGTCCTCAGGTCAGACAGTGCGCGAGCGGCTCCCCGCGCACCCAGCGGCCCACCTCTTCGGCGGCGATCCGCGCCGCCTTCTCCGCCACGGCCCGCGACGCACCGCCCAGGTGCGGGGTCAGCACCACCCGGTCGGCCGGCCCCAGCAGCCGGGAATCCGCCGGCAGCGGCTCCCGCTCGTAGGTGTCGAGCGCCGCCGCCGACACCTGACCGCTCTCCAGGGCGTCGCACAGCGCGCCCTCGTCCAGCAGCGGGCCCCGGGCCACGTTCACCACCACGGCGCCGGACGGCAGCAGCCCCAGCTCCCGGGCGCCGATCAGCCCCCGCGTCTCGGGGGTGAGCCGGGCGTGCAGGGTGATCACCCGGGAGCGGCGCAGGAGGTCGTCGAGCGAGGTCACGCGCAGGCCGTGGATCTCGCCGTGCACATACGGGTCGTAGACCATCACCCGTGCCCCGAACGCGCACAGCACGCGCGCGACCCGGCTGCCGACGGCCCCGTACCCGACCAGCCCGACGGGCAGGTCCTCCAGCTCCAGTCCGCTCTGCTCGTACGTGTAGTACGTCGCCCCCTCCCAACTGCCCTGCCCGGCGAGCGGGGTATGGGCCTGGGGGATGCGGCGCAGCGCCGCCAGCATCATGCCGACGGTGAACTCGGCGGTGGCGGCGGCGTTGCGGCCCGGCGCGAAGCACACCCGCACGTCACGGTTCCCGGCCGCGTCCAGGTTGACGTTGACCGGCCCGCCCCGGCAGACCACGACCAGCTTCAGATCCGGGCAGGCGGCGAGGACCTTCTCGGTGACTGGGCCCATCTGCGTGACCAGGACCTGCGCCCCGGCCAGTGCCTCGATCATCGCGTCCTCCGCGTCACTGGCCTCCTGCACCTCGGCGACCGGCCCGAACGGCTCCAGGGGCCAGCCGAGTTTCAGTTCCCTGACGTCCGCCCGCCCCACCTCGTGCTCCACCGCCCGCGTGATCAGCGACGGCAGGACGAAGTGGTCGCCGGCGGCCAGGACACGCACGCTGTTTCCGTCGGTCATCGCAGTGAGGCTCCTGTCTCGGCGTCGAAGACATGGGTGTGCCGGGGGTCGGCGGTGACCCGGACCCGCTCGTCGTGGGCGAGCCGTACCTCGGGGTCGGTGAGGACGACCAGATGCCGTTCGACACCGTCCAGGGCGAGGGTCGCCAGGCCCGACTCCAGCAGCGGTTCGTGGGCGACGACCCGGGCGGGCAGGCCGCCTTCGGCGGTGAGCCGGACGTCCTCGGGGCGGATCCCGACCACCACCTCACGGCCCTCGTCCACCGGCACGGGCAGCGCGACGCGCACCGTGTCGGAGAGACGGGCGTGCCCGTCGTCGGCGAGGCCGGGCAGCAGGGTGATCGCCGGTTCGCCGACGAAGTCCGCGACGAACACGTCGGCCGGACTGTCGTAGATCTCGTAGGGCGTGCCGAGCTGCTGGATGACGCCGTCCTTCATCACGGCGATCCGGTCGGCGAGGGAGAGGGCCTCCTCCTGGTCGTGGGTGACCAGGATCGTGGTGTGGCCCAGGTCCTTCTGGATGCGCTTGAGTTCCCGGCGGGTGGAGTCGCGCTGGGCCGCGTCCAGATGCGAGAGGGGCTCGTCGAGGAGCAGCACGTCGGGCTCGCGGATCAGGGCCCGGGCCAGGGAGACGCGCTGCTTCTGGCCGCTGGACAGGCCGGCCGGGCGGGCGCCGAGGAGGCCGGTCAGGCCGACCCGCTCGGCGATCTCCTTCACCTTGCGGTCGACGTCCCCGCGGGCGGCCTTGCGCCGGGCCTTCAGGCCGAACGCCAGGTTCTCCGCGACCGACAGCGGCGGATACAGCGCGTAGTTCTCGAACGCGACCCCGATGTTGCGCTGCTGGGCGGGCCGGTCGACGACCGACGCCCCTCCGACCAGGATGTCCCCGCCGGTGACCGGCTCCAGCCCGGCGATCATGCGCAGGGTCGTGGACTTGCCGCACCCGGAGGGCCCGAGCAGTCCGAGCAGCTCGCCGGACCGCAGGTTCAGATCGATGCCGCGTACGGCGTCCACCGAGGGCCGCCCCCGCGACCGGTAGGTCTTGCGCAGCTCACGTAGCTCCAGTCCCGTCATGGCCGCCCTTCGTCCCGCAAACCTCGTAACGGACCTTGTGCTCGTCCAGATCCCGCAGTGCCTCCGGCGACGCCCCGTCGTCCACGAGGAGCGTGTCGAAGCGGGACAGCGGGACGACCCGGTGCAGGGCGACCCGGCCGAGCTTGGTGTGGTCGACCAGCAGGACGTTGCGTGCCGCCGCGTCGAGCATCGCCCGCTTCACGGACACGATGTGCTGCTCCTGGTGGTAGGCGTAGCCCCCGTGCACGGCCGACGTCGACGCGAAGCACACATCCACCCGGAGCTGCTCGACCGCCTCCACGCACGACACCCCGAGGAACGAGGAGTGCAGCGGGTCGTAGTCGCCGCCGAGCGCCATCAGGTGGATGCCCCGCTGGTCGGAGAGGAGGTTGATGGCCTCCAGGAAGTTGGTGACGACCGTCAGCGGTGTGACCTCGGCCGTGCGCAGCCGCCTGGCTATCTCCAGCGTGGACGTGGAGTCGTCCAGCAGGATCGCCATCCCGGGCTCCACCATCCGCAGCGCGTGCTCGGCGACGGCGGCCTTCTCGGCCCGCATGCTCTTCAGCCGGTACTGCACGTTCGACTCGAAGACCCCCGACGGCTGCGCGGTCACCCCGCCCCGGAACTTCCTGACGATGCCCTGCCGTTCGAGCTCGTCGAGGTCCCGGTGGATGGTCATCAGGCTCACCCCGAACCGTTCGGCGAGATCCGCCGCCGTCGCCGAGCCGTCGGCCAGCACCTGCTCGGCCATGGCGGCCTGGCGTGCCGCGGGCCCCTGCTGTCCACCACTGCTGTTGCTGCTCATGGCTGTGTCTCTATCCGTCGTCCCGGTCGCTCCGGCCGGTCGGCCTCGAACAGCAGCAGGTTCTCAGGCCGGACCACGAGCCGTACCGGATCGTCCGGACGAAGGCGCGCCGCGTCGGCCCGGGGGGCCACCAGCGACACCCGCTGCTCCCCGCTCCCGAGCCGGACGGTGATCTCGACGGACCGCCCGAGCACCTCGGTCACGTACACGGTCCCGGTCAGCTCGTGGCCCTCGCCGTGCAGGGCGATGTCCCGGGGACGCAGGCCGACCAGGACGTCCGTGCCCGGCGCGGCCCGTGCCCGGACCGGCAGCTCGACCTCGCCGTCCGACCGCACGCCGCTCTCCGTCACGACGCCCGGCAGCAGGTTGATCCGGGGCCGGCCGAAGGCCCGCGCGACCTCGGTGTCGTGGGGCCGGTACCAGATCTCCTCCCGGGTGCCCGTCTGCACGATCCGGCCCTGACGGATGACCCCGATCCGGTCGCCGAGCGCCAGCGCCTCGACCGAGTCGTGGGTGACGTAGAGGGTGGTGGTGTGCTGCACGGCCCCGATGGCCTTCAGTTCGGCCCGCATCTGCTGGCGGAGTTTGGCATCCAGGTGGGAGAGCGGCTCGTCGAGCAGGAAGGCCCGGGCGGGGCGGACCAGGACCCGGCCGAGGGCGACGCGCTGCCGCTGGCCGTTGGACAACTGGCCGACGGGCCGGTCCAGCAGCCCCGAGATGCCGAGCAGTTCGGCGATCGCGCCGATCCGCTGCCGGGCCTCGGCGGCGGGCAGCCGGTGCCGGGGCGAGCGCAGCGGCGAGGCCAGGTTGTCGTAGGCCGAGCGGTGCGGGTAGAGGGCGTAGCTCTCGAAGCACATCGCCACGCCCCGGTCGTACGGCTCGACACCCCGCATGTCCTTGGCGTCGAGCACGACCGTGCCCGAGTCGGGCTGCTCGAGCCCGGCGACGGTCTTCAGCGTGGTGGTCTTGCCCGCGCCGGACGGCCCGAGCAGGCAGAAGAACTCGCCCTCCCGCACGTCCAGTTCGAGCTCGTCGAGCGCGAGCGTCTTCCCGTACGCCTTGCGTATCGCGCTCAGCCGGATCATGACTTCACCGCCCCGAACGACAGGCCCCGCACCAGATACCGCTGGATGGTCAGGGCCAGCAGCAGCGGCGGTACGACGGAGACCAGCGCGGCGGCGGCCGTGAGGTTGTACTTGGGCCGGTCCCCGCCGAGGAAGGACAGCGCGCCCACGGTCACCGTCTGGGCCGCGTTGGAGGTGAGGATCAGGGGGAAGACGAAGTTGTTCCAGGCGAAGATGAACGCCAGCAGCGACACGGCCGCGATGCCCGGCTTCACCAGCGGCAGGGCCACCTTGAAGAACGCCTGCTTGCGGGTGTAGCCGTCCAGCAGGGCCGCCTGCTCCAGCTCCGGGGTCAGATCGGCGAAGTACGACCGCATGATCCACACGATCAGCGGCAGCGTGACGAGTTGCAGCACCCACACCATGCCGACGTACGTGTCGAACAGCCCGAGCTTCTGGTACAGCACGAACAGCGGGATGATGACGGTGAGTTCGGGCGCGAAGCGGAACGACAGCAGCGTGAACATCAGGTTCTCCGAGCCCTTGAACCGCCACCGCGCCGAGGCGTACGCCGCCGGCAGCCCCACCACCAGCGACAGCACGACCGCCCCGACCGACACCACCAGGCTGTTGACGAAGAACCGCACGAACGGGATGCCCTCGCTGTCGCCGAGGACCGTCCGGTAGCCGTCGAGGGTGGGGGAGAAGGAGAAATAGGTGGAGAAGAGCTGGTCGGTCGGCTTCAGCGACAGGATCACCATCCAGGCGATCGGAAACAGCGCGAAGACGAAGTAGAGGATCAGGGCGGCGTCGCACAGCCACCCCACCAGGCGCTTCCTCATGTGGTCACCTCCGCGGCCTTCCGCTGGATCTTCCCCAGGTGCTTCACCAGCACCATCGCGGCCAGGTACACCACGGCCCACAGCACGATCGTGTAGCTGATCCCGAAGGAGTAGCGCTGGAAGCGGATGGCCTCCAGATACGCCCGGATCTGCAGGACGACGGTCGAGTCACCCGGCCCGCCTTCCGTCAGGGCGTAGATGATGTCGAACACCTTCAGCGAGTCCATGAACCGGAAGATCACCGCGACCAGCACGTACGGCCACAGCATCGGCAGGGTCAGCCGGCGGAAGGTGTACCACCACCCCGCGCCGTCCACGGCCGCCGCCTCGAACGGGGAGGTGGGCAGCGACCGCAGACCGGCCAGGGCGAGGATCGCCACGAACGGGGTGTAGACCCACACGTCCACGGCGATCGACGACAGCAGCGCACCCGTCGGGGTGTCGGTCCACTGCACGCCGCCGAGGCCGAAGGGCCTCAGCAGGTGGTTGACCACCCCGACCGACGGCTGGAGCATCAGCTTCCAGATGATCGCCGCGATCACCGGGGCGATCATCAGCGGCAGGATCAGGATCTTCTCCAGGATCCGGCCCAGCAGGGTCGAGCGGTGCAGCAGCAGGGCGACGGTCACCCCGAGCACGGTCTCCACGAGGGCCGCCCCGACCGCGTACAGCACCGTCACCCACGCCGAGTTCCAGAACGCCTCCTGCGTGAAGACGGCTCTGTAGTTCTCGAACCGCACCATGTCCGGCTGCGGTTTGCTCGCCGAGAAGTCGAACAGCGTGTAGTACAGCCCGAGCCCGAAGGGATAGAGGATCCCGCAGGTCAGCAGCAGTGCCGGGACGATGAGGAGGTACGGGCGCAGGGTGAGCCGCCACCCCATCGGCTAGCCCACCTTGCCGGCGAGGTCGTCCGCCAGCCCGTCCAGGACCGACTTCGCGCCCTGGCCGCCGTAGATCTCCTGGAGGGCCGCGGCCCAGCTGGTCGTCGCGTCGAAGAACTGCGCCTGCGGGGTGAACTGGATCTTCGTCTGGTCGACGACCGTCTCGAAGGTCTCCAGGAAGCCCGGCAGATGCCGCATCTTGTCCTTGTACGCGGCGTCGTCGGCGACTGACTTGCGCACCGGGTCGATGTGGTTGTGCGTGATCGCGCTCTTGCGCAGGTGCTCCTTGCCGGTCGCCCACTGCAGGAACAGCCAACTGGCGCTCTTCTTCTTGCTCTTGGCGTTCATGCCGAGCGACCAGATCCACATGTTGGTGGCGAGCGACCCGTCCGGCCCCTTCGGCCCGGGGTGGAAGGCGATCTTCCCGGAGGCGGGGCTGGCGCCCTTCACCGCCTGGAAGTAGGCGGCGGTGTCGGCGTCGAAGAGCATCCCTGCCTTCTTCGCGCCGAGGTCGCTGGAGCACTGGTACCAGGTGTACGACGTCCAGGACGGCGGTCCGCCCCGCTTGACCATGCGGGCCCAGTCCTCGGTGAAGGCGACGGCCTCGGGGCTGTTCATCGCGGGCGTGAGCTTCCCGCCGTCGACCGTGAAGTCCTTCAGCCCGTTGCGGGCGTACATCGTCATGAAACCCGGGTGGATCGTCGCCCAGCTCCTGGACCCGCGCACGGCGATCCCGTACATCCCGTCGAACCCGGCGCCCGGTGCCTTCCGCTTGATGGTGCCGGCGAGTTCGGTCAGCTCGTCGAACGTCTCGGCCGGTTTCACGCCGAGCTTGCGGAACACCTCGGTGTTGTACGCGACGACGTTCGTCTCCCAGCCCCACGGCAGCGCGTACTGCCCGCCCTGGCCGAGCGGCGCCCCCGCCTTCAGCGACCACTGGTCGGCCTGGAGCAGGTTGGGGAAGAAGTCCGCCTGGTCCCATTCGGCGCCCGTCGCCGAGGAGTTGCGCATCCAGGGGCCGAGATCCTCCAGCCAGTTCGGCGGCCCGTACTGCCACACCATGTACGCGCCGAGCATGAAGACGTCGTAGGAGGCACGCCCGCTGGACAGGTCCACGGTGAGCTTGTCGAAGTAGTTGTCCTCGGGGAAGACGTCGTACTCGACCTTGATGCCGGTCTTCGCCGTGAACGACTTGAGGTCGGCGATGAGGGCGTCCGTGTACGGATGCTTGTTGAGCAGCGCCTTGACGGTGGTGCCCTTCTCCCGCTTCCAGTCGAAGGAACCGGTGACGTCGTCCGCGGCGGAGCCGTCGCTCTTGTCGTCGTTCCCGCCGAAACCCGCGCCGCAGGCCGCGAGTAACGGGGCCGTCGCCGCCCCGGCGGCGAGGGCGAGGAAGCGCCGGCGGTCGTGCACGTGCGTGTCCATCCGTACCTCCGCGTGGAGCCTGGTTAACACGTCGAGTCGACTCGTTAACAGAGGGTGGAACGGCTGAAGTTGGGCGTCAATCCCTCGCGCACGGGAAAATATCGGGGCACAGTGAGAAGTTCACAGATCCGGCTGCGACGGCGTGGGAGGTTCCGGATGGTGGACGAGGGTGCGGGCTGGCTGGGCGTCGACCTGGGCACGCAGAGCGTCCGCGTGCTGCTCGTGACCGCCGACGGCACGGTCCTCGGCAGCGGCTCGGCCCCGCTGACGGGCCGGCGGGACGGGGTGCGGCACGAGCAGGACCCGCTGCGGTGGTGGGCGGCGCTGTGCACGGCGTCCCGGGCGGCCCTCGGCTCCGCGCCCGGGGGCCTGCCGATCGGCGGACTCGCGGTGTGCGGCACGTCCGGCACGGTCCTGCTGACGGACGGCTCGGGCCGTCCGGTGAGCCCCGCGCTGATGTACGACGACGGACGGGCGAAGACCGAGGCCGCTCGGGCCCGGGAGGCCGGGCTCGCGGTCCAGGACACGTGGGCGCTGCCGAAGGCGCTGTGGCTGCTGGGGGAGTACGGCGGCGCCTCGCTGCGCCTGGCGCACCAGCCCGACCTGATCGTCTCCCGGCTCACGGGTGAGCCGCCCCCGGCCGATTCCAGCCATGCTCTGAAGACGGGCTACGACCTGGAGGGCGACCGCTGGCCGGAGGCCGAGCTGGCTCGACTCGGCGTCCCCGACGGCCTGTTCCCCGGTGTCGTCCCCCCGGGGACGCGCCTCGGCGAGGTCGGTCCGGCCGCCGCCGACGCCACCGGCATCCCCGCCGGCACACCGGTGCTCGCCGGGATGACCGACGGCTGCGCGGCCCAGATCGCGTCGGGTGCGCTGCGGCCCGGCTCCTGGAACTCCGTGCTCGGCACCACGCTCGTGCTGAAGGGCGCCGCCCGCGACCCGGTCCGCGACCCCACCGGCGTGGTCTACAACCACCGTGCCCCGGACGGCACATGGCTGCCCGGCGGGGCGTCGAGTGTCGGGGCCGGGGCACTGGCGGCGCACTTCCCGGAGGCCGACCCGTCCGAGATGGACGCACCGGCCATGGCGTTCGAACCGTCGAGTGCGGTCGCCTACCCCCTCGTCTCGCCGGGGGAGCGGTTCCCGTTCCGGGCACCGGAGGCGACTCCGTTCGTCCTGGGCGACCCTGCGGACGACGCCGACCTGTGGGCCGCGCTGCTCCAGGGCGTCGGCTTCGCCGAACGCCTGTGCCTGGACTATCTGCACCACCTCGGCGCGCCCCTCGACGGCCCGCTCACCTTCACGGGCGGCGGCGCCCGCAGCCCGTACTGGAATCAGCTGCGCGCCGACATCCTGGGCCGCCCGGCCCGCGTCCCCGAGCAGACGGAACCGGCCCTGGGTATGGCGGCGCTGGCCGCGTACGGGGCCTCGGGGGCCGGTGCACTCGCGGACGTCGCCGAGCGCATGGTCCGCGTCCGGACCGTCGTCGAACCCCGCCCCGGCCGCACGGCCGTCTTCGCCGAGCCGTACGCGCGTCTGGTCGACGCCCTGCGGGACCGCGACTGGCTGCCCGGTCCGGTCGCCGCGCACGCACACAGCCGTCTGAGCAGGGATACTTCCGGGTCATGAGTACGACCCTCCTGCTGGTCCGCCATGGACAGACCGTCTGGCACGCCGAGAACCGCTACGCCGGCATCAGCGACATCGACCTCACCGACACCGGCCGCACCCAGGCCGAGGCCCTCGGCCGGTGGGCCGCCGCCCATCCCGTCGACGCGATCTGGACGTCCCCGCTGTCCCGCGCCGTCGCCACCGCCGAGCCCGCCTGCCAGGCCCTCGGCCTCACCTCCCAGAGCGAACCCCACCTGCGCGAATGCGACTTCGGCGTGCTCGAAGGCCGTACGCTCGCCGAGTTCGAGGCCGAGGACCCGGAGTGGGCCGCGGCCTACCGGGCCGACCCGGTGGAGCACTCCTTCCCCGGCGCCGAGGACCCGCTGGCCGCGGCGGCCCGCGGTGTGCGCGCCCTGCGGGACATCGCCGCCTCCCACCCCGGTGAACGCGTCCTGGTCGTCGCCCACAACACCCTGCTGCGCCTGGTGTTGTGCACCCTGCTGTCGATTCCGGTCGGCGAGTACCGCAGAGTGCTCCCGCGGTTGCGGAACGCGGCGATCAGCGAGCTGCGCATGAACCCCGACGGTTCCGCCGCACTCCTCTCACTCAATGTGCCGTGCGAGACGGATGTCCCCGTAGCACTATGAGCACATGACGCAGATCGACACGTCGGTGCCGCATTCGGCCCGGATCTGGAACTACTGGCTGGGCGGCAAGGACAACTACCCGGTGGACGAGGCGGCCGGTGACGCGTACACCGCCGTCTTCCCCGGCATCGTCACCATCGCCCGCAGCAGCCGTGCCTTCCTCGGCCGCAGCATCCGGTACCTCGTCGAGGAGGCCGGTGTACGGCAGTTCCTCGACGTCGGCACCGGCCTGCCGACCGTCGACAACACCCACGAGGTCGCCCAGCGTCTGGCCCCCGAGGCGCGGATCGTCTACGTCGACAACGACCCGCTGGTCCTCGCCCACGCCCGCGCCCTGCTCACCTCCACCCCTCAGGGCGCGACGGCGTACGAGCCCATCAACCTCCACGAGCCGGAGCAGATCGTCGAGGCCGCCGGGAAGACCCTCGACCTCACCCGGCCCACGGCCCTGATCCTCAGCGGCATCCTGGGCCACGTGGCCGACTACGAGCAGGCCCGCGACCTGGTCCGCCGCCTCCTGGCCGGTCTGCCGCCGGGCAGCTACCTCTCCCTCAACGAGGGCTCCCGCGGCACGGATCCGGCCTACGAGCAGGCCCAGGACGCCTACAACGAGACGGGCGCGGTCCCGTACTTCCTGCGGCCGGCCGAGCAGATCGAGGCGTACTTCGAGGGCCTGGAGCTGGTGGAACCGGGCGTGGTGTCGGTGCCGCTGTGGCACCCGGAGCCGGGCGCGCCGACCGAGCCGATCGGCCAGCACGGCGGTCTGGGCCGCAAGCCGTAGCGCGCCCAACGGGAAACCCCCGCGAGTCACGTCCTCGCGGGGGTCCCCTTCTCTCCGCCTGCCGTTCGTGAGGGTGAGAAGACGATCACGAGGCAGGACGCTTCACGGCCTCAGGGGGCCAGCAGCAGCACGTCCGCCCGGGACCTGGCGGCCTCGTAACGCCGGGCCACGTCCTGCCAGTTGACGACCTGCCACATCGCTTCGATGAAGTCGACCTTCTGGTTGCGGTACTGGAGGTAGAAGGCGTGCTCCCAGGCGTCGAAGACGAGGATGGGGGTGGCGCCCTGGCCGACGTTGCCCTGGTGGTCGTAGACCTGCTCCACGATCAGCCGCCCGCTCAGCGGCTCGTGGGCGAGTACGCCCCAGCCCGAACCCTGCGTGGTGGCCGACGCCTTGGACAACTGCGCCTTGAAGCGGGCGAAGGAACCGAAGGACTCGGTGATCGCGTCCGCGAGCTCACCCACCCCGTCCTGCGCCAGCGGCTCGCCGCCACCGTCCTTGGGGCCGGTCATGTTCTGCCAGTAGATGCTGTGCAGGATGTGCCCGGACAGGTGGAAGGCGAGGTTCTTCTCCAGCCCGTTGACCGCCCCCCACGTCTCCTTGTCCCGCGCCTCCGCAAGCTGCTCCAGCGTGTCGTTGGCACCTTTCACATAGGCGGCGTGGTGCTTGTCGTGGTGCAGCTCGATGATCTCGGGGCTGATCACGGGGGCGAGTGCGGAGTAGTCGTAGGGCAGTTCAGGCAGCGTGTAGACGGGCATGGGCGGGTTCCCCTCCGGACCTCTTGTTGCAATAGACTTGCAACTGCACGCTAGCAGCAGGAAGGCGGGAACGGGTGGTCAGGGCACGCAAATGGCCCCCGCGTGTGTCGCGGGGGCCTTTCACCGGGGTGGGGGGGCGCTACTGCTTGGCGCGGGCCTTCTGCCAGCCGTACCCGACCGCCGCCAGGGCCAGGACCATCCCGCCCGTCGAGTACAACTGCACCCGCGTGTCCGGCTCCCGGGCCATCAGCACGAAGACCGCGGCCATGCCGGCCAGGGCGGCCCAGGTCAGGTAGGGGAACGCCCACATGCGTACGGCCAGCTTGTCGGGTGCCTCGCGTTCCAGGCGGCGGCGCAGGCGCAGCTGCGAGACGGCGATGAAGATCCAGACGACCAGGATCACCGCGCCGATCATGTTCAGCAGCCAGGGGAAGACGTCGTTCGGCCGCCAGTAGCTCAGCAGCACGCACAGGAACCCGAAGACCGAGGACGCCAGGACGGCGATCCGCGGCACCCCGCCCGAGACACGGCCCAGCCCCTTCGGGCCCTGGCCGCGCTCCACCAGCGAGTAGGCGATGCGGGAGGCACCGTAGATGTTGGCGTTCATGGCGGACAGCAGGGCCACGAGGACGACCACGTTCATCAGCTGGCCGGCGCCCGGGATGCCGAGCTCGTCGAGGGCGGCGACGTACGGGCCCTTCTCGACGACCGCCTTGGAGTCCCACGGCACCAGGGTGACGATGACCGCCATCGAGCCGATGTAGAACAGCGCGATGCGCCACATCGCCGTACGGACCGCGCTCGCGACGCCCTTGACGGGGTTCTCCGACTCGGCCGCCGCGATGGTGACCGTCTCCAGGCCGCCGTAGGCGAAGACCGACGCGAGCAGGCCGATGACCAGGCCCTCGCCGCCGTTCGGCAGGAAGTCCGTGAGGTGACTCGCGCCCGGCGAGTCCGTGCCGGGCAGGATCCCGAGGATCGCCAGGACACCCAGCACCAGGAACAGGGTGATCGCGCCGACCTTCAGCGCCGCGAACCAGAACTCGAACTCGCCGAAGTTCTTCACGGCCGCGAGGTTCGTGGCGCAGAAGACGACCATGAACAGCGCCACCCACGCCCACTCCGGCGTACCCGGCAGCCAGCCGCTGACGATCTTCGCGGCGCCGATGCCCTCCAGGCCGACGGCCGTGCAGAGCAGCACCCAGAAGGACCAGCCGGCGGTGAATCCGGCCCAGGGGCCGATCGCCCGCTCGGCGTGCGCCGAGAACGACCCCGACGACGGATACGCGGCCGACATCTCGCCGAGCATCCGCATCACCAGCATCACGAGGACACCGGAGAGGGCGTAGGCGACCACGATCGACGGACCGGCCGCGGCGATACCGGCACCGGAGCCGACGAACAGACCGGCTCCGATCACCCCGCCGAGGGCGATCATCGACAGGTGGCGCTGCTTCAGGCCATGGGAGAGGGAGGCGTCGTCCGTGGTGGGCGGCGTCCCCGTGGTGGTGCTGGGCATGGGCGCGGCTCGTCCTATGCGTGAGAGGCGTACGAGAGCAAAAACGCCGCCAGTCTCGGATGCCTCTCCGCTCACACGGAGAGGCATCCCACTATGCGGACGGTCGCGTCGCTCTGTGTGGCCGGGCGGCGACCGGCGTGTAGTGCGAGGCGTCGCCCTCGATGCCCACGGGGATGTCCCCGGTGACGGCGTAGTGCGCCGGGCCTGGGCAACCATGTTCGCGCCGCCGGAAAAGTGGCCCGGGGCTGCCCGGACGGCGACCGACGGGCGAGACGGTGGACTCGCTGCCTTTGGCGGAAACCTACAGACGCCTCGATTCCCGCTTCCGTGTCGCATGGCACCCCATCACCGTGACCGGCATCACGCCGTACTCGCTGTAACCCGCATCCTTTGTTCGAAGTCGACCAAGCGCCGGTCCACGCCTTTGTCGAGCGCTGACGGTGATCGGCGCGAGGGCGCTGGGATAGCGTCGCGGTGTCCCGACCGGCCCTCACTCCCGCGGAGTCCCCATGAGCACCGCTGCCGCCACACCCGCCCGCGCCGGACAGGTCCTCGCCGACCTGCTCCCCGCCTCCCGAGTCCGGGACGCGGCCCTCGTGCTCGGCGGCGCCGCGCTCACCGGCCTCGCCGCCCAGCTCTCCGTGCCCGTGCCGGGCTCCCCGGTACCGGTGACCGGCCAGACCTTCGCCGCGCTGCTCGTGGGCACGTCCCTCGGCGCCGGCCGCGGCTTCCTCGCGCTCGCGCTGTACGCCGTGGCGGGCATCGCCGGCGTGCCGTGGTTCGCGAGCGGCACTTCCGGTGTCGCCCCCTCCTTCGGCTACATCCTCGGCATGATCCTCGCCGCCACCGTCGTGGGCGCCCTGGCCCGCCGCGGCGCCGACCGCTCGATGCTGCGCATGGCCGGCACGATGCTCGTGGGCGAGGCCATCATCTACGCGATCGGCGTGCCCTACCTGGCCCTCGCCGCCGGCATGTCCGCCACCGCCGCGATCGCGGCCGGCCTCACGCCGTTCCTCATCGGCGACGCGGTGAAGGCCGCGCTGGCGATGGGCGCCCTGCCGACGGCCTGGAAGTTCGCGAACAAGCGCTGACACCGCAGGCGTTGCCGAGAGGCCCGCCGGGGGCGCGACGTCCCCCGGCGGGCCTCTTGTCGTCCGCACGGTTTGTCGTCCGCACGGCGCGACAGGGGGCCGGTTCAGTCCTCCTGAGCCCCCGGCCGCCGCCGCTGCGACCACCACATTCCGGCCACGCCCGCCGCGAGCAGCGACGCGCCGACCGCACCCAGCGGCAGCACGTCACGGGCCGGACCGGTCTTCGGCAGCTCCTTGCCGCCCGGGCCCGCCGGCTCGTTGTCCGTGCCGAGCAGCAGGGGAGTGGCCGGAGCGTCCGGCGACGGGTTGCTCGTGCCGAACGGCACCGGGCCCTGCTGCCAGAACGTCCTCTTCCCGTCGCTCGCCTGCACCGGCAGGCAGATCTTCCCGGTCTTGCCGAGGTCGAACGTCGCGTCGACGGCGTACGACTTCGACTTACCGGCCGCGAGATTGTCGATCGGGCATGCGAATCCGCTGTTCGAACCCTCCGGAAGTCCGTTCTCGGGTATCGCCGAACATCCCTCGACACCCTTGACGACAAGCCCGTCGAAACCGACGACCAACAGCCTGATCTTCCCGCTGTCCTTGCTCCCCTCGTTCTTCACCGTGGCGGTAATAGCCGTCTTTTCCGAACCGTTGTCGACCGAGATCTTCTCGGGCAGCAGCGTGGTGAGCTTCACGCCCGCGGGCGCCTCGCCGACTACCTTTCCCCCCTTGCTGCTTGCGGGTCCCTCGTCCTCTGCGCCGGCCGTGCCGGAAAGGATCATCATCGCCGAGAAAGATGCCATGACCAGCGATCCCGTGACCGCTGTCGTACGACGAGAACTCATGTTCGTCCCCCCTCGCGTCCCCCTGGGCTGCGCCTGAATTCGCAGCACTGAAAGAGGTACCACAAGTTTTCGCCGCACTATCCTGGTACGGCGCGAAGTGTGACCGTTGTGTTTCACTGGAGTCGGTCGCGGCGTCGTGGAGGGGGTGCAGCGGATTGCCGGGGAATGCGAACAGCGGCGGTGTTCCAGGGATATTGGTGACGGGACGCTATCGGTTGGTCGAAAGTATCGGCCAGGGGGGAATGGGGCGGGTGTGGCGAGCCGCCGACGAAATACTCGACCGGCCGGTCGCCGTCAAGGAAATGCGTATCGACGGTCTCGACGCGGAGGACAGCAGGACCCGCCGCGAACGCACCCTGCGCGAGGCGAGGGCCACGGCCCGGATCGACCACCCCAACGTCGTACGGGTGTACGACGTGGTCGACGAAGGTGAACGCCTGTGGATCGTCATGGAGTTGGTGGCGGGCCGCTCCCTCGAACGGATCCTCGCGGAGACGGGCCCCCTGGGCCCCGGCGAGACGGCCCGCGTCGGACTCGGTCTGGTCGCGGCGCTGCGGCAGGTGCATGAACGGGGCGTACTGCACCGCGACATCAAGCCCGGAAACGTGCTCGTGGAGCACGCGTACGGGGTGGCCGGATCGGGACGCGGCAACGGCACCGGTTCCGGCCCCGGACGGCGCGTCGTCCTCACGGACTTCGGCATCGCCGCGATCCAGGACGCCAAGGCGCTCACGATGGTCGGCATGCTGGTCGGCTCGCCCGACTACATGGCCCCCGAGCGCATCTCCGGCCGCCCCCAGGGCCCACCCTCCGACATCTGGTCCCTCGGCGCGACCCTCTGCGCGGCCCTGGGCGGTCGCTCCCCGTTCTCCCGCGACACCACGCTGGCGACCCTGCACGCGGTCCTGTACGAGGAACCGGAACTCCCCGCCGCTTCGGGCCCGTTGCGGGACATCCTGACGTCCCTGCTGGCCAAGGAGCCGACGGCTCGCCCGGACCTGGAGGCACTGGAGTCGGCGCTGGAACCGGTGGCGTTTCCGGCCCCGACCCCGACGGTCGCGGTGGGGCTGCGGGAGGCGGAACCGGAGCGAGCACGGGAGCCGGAACCGGAGTTCGCGTCGGCCCATGAGCCCGCGCCGAGTCCGGACCTCGCGTCCACCCCGGACCTCGCGTCCGCCCATGAGCCCGCGCCGGGTCCGGACCTCGCGTCCGCCCCGGACCCGGAACCCCTTGGAGGGCAACAACCAGCTCCGGAAGGGCAGTCGCGGACACCCCTCCCCGCACCCCCACGGGAGTCACCCACTCCCGCCTGCCTCCCGGCTCCCGGTCCCGCCGATCCACGGGACCCCCGCCGGCACCACCACGCCACACCTGCACTCACACCCACGGAAGCCGCCGCGAAGGCCCAGCCGGTGGCGGCCGTTTCGGAAAGCCGAGCCGGCGGCGCCACCCACCGCCGGAGCCCCGTCTCCCTCACCCGCGCACAAGCGGAGACCGAGCGCCGCCCCCGCCCCAGACCCGTGCCGATGCCGCCGGGCGAACTCCCAGGCCCCGCCGCCCCGGTCACCCCTCGCCGCCGCCCCCGTTCCCGTACCGGCGCAGGGCGTCGCCGCTACGTGCTCGCCGCCGCGGCAGCCGCCCTCGCCCTCGCCGGGACCGTCGCCGGAATCCTGCTGGCGACGTCATCAGGCTCTCCGGGCGGTGACGACACCCCCCGCGCCGGATCCTCGGCGTCCGCGCCGGCCACCACCGGCGGTACCACCCCCTCGCCCACCGTCGAGGGCACCACCAGGCCGCAGACGCTGCCGCCCGGTACGCACCGGGAGGCCGGCGGGTTCGCCTGGGCGACGCCCGAAGGCTGGCGGCGGGACGTGAAGACGGGCGCGGAGGTGCACTACACCTCCCCGGACGGAGCCCAGGAGCTGGTCGGCAAGTCCTCCCTGGCCCGCGGCGACCTGCTGGAGACCTGGCAGACCTCGGAGCGCAACGCCCACCAGGGCCAGGACTACCGCAAGGTCCGCCTGGAGGAGACGACGTTCCGCGGCCACCCGGCGGTGGTCTGGGAGTACACGTTCACGCTGAAGGGCGTGCACTGGCACGCCCGCCTGCTCGGCTTCAACGTGACCGGCAAGTCGTACCAGGTGAACACGTGGTACCAGGCCGGGATCGAGCAGGAGGCTCTCGCCGTCTACGAGGAGGTCAAGGACGGTTTCACGGTGCTGTAGGCAGACGTAAGGGGTCTGCGGCGCGTGCGGCAGCACGCACCACGGGCCCCCGTTCACGACGAACGGCGAGCGGCCGGAGGATCAGCCGGCCGACACCTTGTTGCGCTCCTCAGTCGGAACCTGCGAGGCGTCGGCGGCCGGCCGTCCCCCACGCAGTCCCTTCTTCACGAAGGCGATGGCGAGCACCACCGCCGCGACGAGCAGCGACAGCAGGATGGTCTGGCGCCCGTCGTGCTCGGTGTCGGTGAGCATGTAGCCGAGGATGAACACGATCAGCGCGGCGGTCGCCCAGGTCAGATACGGGTACAGCCACATCTTCACCACGAGCTTCTCGGGCGCCTCGGCCTTGATGATCTTCCGCATGCGCAGCTGGGAGAAGCAGATCACCAGCCACACGAACAGGGCGACCGCGCCGCTGGAGTTCACGAGGAAGAGGAAGACGGAGTCCGGGAACTTGTAGTTGAAGAAGACGGCGACGAAGCCGAAGGCGACGGAGGCGAGGATCGCCGTGCGCGGCACGCCGTTGGAGGTCGTGCGGGCGAAGGCCTTCGGCGCGTCGCCGCGCTGACCGAGGGAGAAGGCCATGCGGGAGGCCGTGTAGAGGCCGGAGTTGAGACAGGACAGCACCGAGGTCAGCACGATGAAGTTCATGATCTGACCGGCGTGCGCGATGCCGAGGGAGTCGAGCGCGGCGACGTAGGAGCCGTCCTTGGTGATGGACTTGCTGTCCCACGGCAGCAGGCACACGACGACGGCGATCGAGCCGAGGTAGAAGACGGCGACACGCCAGATGATGCTGTTGGTGGCCTTGGTGACGGCCTGCCGCGGGTTCTCGGACTCACCGGCGGCCAGGGTGGCGATCTCGCTGCCCATGAAGGAGAACACGACGAGCAGCACACCGGTGAGGATGGCGCCGGCCCCGTTGGGCAGGAAGCCGCCGTGCTGGGTGAGGTTGCTCAGCCCGGCCTGCTCACTGTCCACGCCCGGCAGCAGCCCGAAGACGGCCAGCCCGCCGATGACGATGAACGCGGCGATGGCGACGACCTTGATGCCCGCGAACCAGAACTCGAACTCGCCGTAGGAGGCGACGGAGACGAGGTTGGTGGCGGTCAGCACCACCATCACGATCAGGGCCCAGCCCCACTGGGGCACGGCCGGTATCCACCCCTCGAGGATCACGGCTCCGGCGGTCGCCTCGACCGCCAGCACGACGACCCAGAAGAACCAGTACAGCCAGCCGATGGAGAAACCGGCCCACGACCCGAGGGCCCGGTCGGCGTGCGCGGAGAAGGAACCCGAGGTCGGGTTGGCGGCCGACATCTCACCGAGCATCCGCATCACCAGCACCACGAGCGTGCCGACGAGGGCGTACGACAGCAGGATGCCGGGCCCGGCGGTGGCGATACCGGAGCTGGACCCCACGAAGAGTCCGGCGCCGATGACACCGCCGATGGCGATCATCGAAAGATGACGATTCTTGAGCCCGGCCTGCAGCCCGGAGCCCTCGGCTCCGGGTTCTCCGGGCCCTCCGGGGTCGTTTCCGGTCTGGTTCAGAGTCGGCTGCGAGGTCATGGAACGGTTTTCCTTTGCGCCGGGGAGCTGTACTTCCGTACGAACCGCACAAGCCGCACGAACGAGGGTGTGTCGCGGCATGACGGTGCACGGGGGCCCCGTACGAGCGATGTACGAGTTGGACCAGTGAATCGGAGGTGAATGAGCAAGAGAACCTTTGAATCAAGATTGTTACTTGAGGTTTTCCTGATGTTCAGTAATGTGGCTCACACGCGCCTCGGGTTTTCGTGAGCGCCACCCCGCGCACTTTCCCCGAAACACCCGTGTCACACTCGTCCCATGCGCGTGTACCTCGGCTCGGACCATGCGGGCTACGAACTCAAGAACCATCTCGTCGAGTGGCTGAAGGAGGCGGGTCACGACCCCGTCGACTGCGGCCCGCACATCTACGACGCCCAGGACGACTACCCGCCCTTCTGCCTCCGCGCAGCGGAGCGCACGGCCGCGGACCCCGACGCCCTCGGCGTCGTCATCGGCGGCTCGGGCAACGGCGAGCAGATCGCGGCGAACAAGGTCAAGGGCGTCCGAGCCGCCCTCGCCTGGAGCGAGGAGACGGCGTCCCTGGGCCGCCAGCACAACAACGCGAACGTCGTCGCGGTGGGCGCGCGCATGCACTCGCAGGACGAGGCGACGAAGTTCGTGGAGACCTTCCTCGGCACGCCGTTCTCCGGTGACGAACGTCATATCCGCCGGATCGACATGCTGTCCGCCTACGAAACGACCGGCGACCTGCCCCCGATCCCGCCGCACCACCCGCAGCAGTAACCCGAGCTGCCGGTCGGGCCGACCGGCAGGACCCACGCCCGATCCACGTCGGACGGGCGGTGCCTCGGCCGCAGGGCTCGGTTTCCGAGCTCTGCGCGCGGGCCGGGACGCGGCGTGCTGAGCACCGCACGGGGCGGGCGCCCCGCGGAGCCCGCCGCCCGGACCCGCCCGGGGTTTCCGTCGCCGAGCCCCATGCGGGGCCGGCACCGGCACCCGGTGCGAAGGCCGCGCCGGAGCCTCAGGCACGAACCCGGCACCGGGTCGGCCCCGAGTCCAAGCGGGTCCGGCTGAGGCGCGAGGGTGCGGCGTCCGACCCGAACTCGGGGCCCGGGCCCGGGCGGCGGGGGTGGCACGGACGTGCACGGAGGGCCGGGGCGCAGCCCGCGAGGGGTGCAGGGGACGGAGTCCCGCCGGGGATTCGGGGCGGGCCCCGGGGCAGGTCGGCCTCAGCGTCTTGACGAACCGAGTCGGGCGGGTGGTGGGCGCAGGCAACGATCACAGGGAGCACCCGTGCCGGAAGGCCACACCATCCACCGCCTGGCCCAGGACTACGCCGCCGCCTTCCTCGGCACAGAACCCCGCACCACCAGCCCCCAGGGCAAGTTCACCGCCGCCGCCGAGCTCCTCACCGGCACGGAACTCACCCGCACGGAAGCCCACGGCAAGCACCTCTTCCTCGGCTTCCGCGACACCGACTGGATCCACATCCACCTCGGCCTCTTCGGCAAGGTCACCTTCGGCCCGGCCCCCGAACCGCCCCCCACCGACACCGTCCGTCTCCGCCTGGCGAACGACACCACCTACGTGGACCTGCGGGGCCCCACCACCTGCGCCCTCATCACGCCCCCGGAGAAGCAGGCGATACACGACCGCCTGGGCCCCGACCCCCTCCGCGACGACGCCGACCCGGACACCGCGTACCGCCGCGTCACCCGCAGCCGTACGACGATCGCCGCACTCCTCATGGACCAGAAGGTCATCGCCGGCGTCGGAAACGTCTACCGCGCGGAGGTCCTCTTCCGGCACCGCATCGACCCGTACCGCGCCGGCAAGGACATCACCCCCACCGAGTGGCACGCGATCTGGACCGACCTCGTCGACCTCATGCGCGAGGGCGTCCGCAACAACCGCATCGACACCGTCCGCCCGGAGCACACGCCGGAGGCGATGGGCCGCCCGCCCCGCGTGGACGATCACGGCGGCGAGGTGTACGTCTACCGCAGGGCCGACCTGCCCTGCCACATCTGCGGCGGCGAGATCCGCACCGCCGGCCTCGCCGCCCGCAACCTCTTCTGGTGCCCGGCCTGCCAACGCCCCTGAAACCGCCCGGGCGTCAGAACCCGTGCGGCAGCCACGGCGGCACATCCACCCCGAAGCCGAGGGACGCCTCCGCCAACGCCCCCGGTCGGACCTCCCGCACCCGTCCCGCCGCCGCCAGCGAGGCCAGCGACACACCCCCGAGATAGGCCGCGCCCAACTCCCGTACCGACAGGGCGACATCAGCCGCATCCGCCGTACGCTCGCAGGACGCCCCCTTCGCGTCCCCGCTCAACCGCCAACGCCCGGCGTTCCAGGGGCAGAAGGCGTCCTCCACCTCGAACACCACATCCACCGGCGCCTGATACGTCCGCGCCTCCAGCGCGGCCCCCACCTCCACCGGGCGCACGTACAGCGAGTCCCGCAACCGCGGCTGACACCGCCGCTGGTCGGACACCAGGTACTGCCACGCGTCGTCCACCGGACGCCCCCGCATGGTCACCTTCGTCGTCAGGTCGATCCCGAACAGGAACCGCCACAGCGCCGCGTCAGCCGCGGGATCCAGCGCCGCCAAGTCCTCGACGAGGACCGTGCCGTTGGGCCCGGACGGCCCCCACTCGGGCTTGACGCGGTACCGCGCGTACCCGGCCGTCTCCCCGCCCCGCTCGGCGAGCACGCACTGCAGGGGCGACGCCCCCTCTCGCTCGCTCTCCGGATCGAGCACCCCGAGCCGCTCCCAGCCGGGCCGCCGGGCCAGCATGCCGGGCCGCGCCGGAACCAGCCGGGCGTACACCGCCTCGCACACGTCGAGCACATCGGCCGGCGCCGCGTACCGCACCCGTACGTCATCCGTACCGTCCGGCACCGACAGCCGTACCTGGGTCGTGTCGATCTCAGCGGTCAACGAGACGGTCGCGTTGCCGTATCCGAACCGCCCGTAGATCGCCGGCTCGGACGCGGTGAGCACGGCCAGCGGCTCGCCCCACGCACGCACATCGTCCAGCTGTCGCCGCATCATCGACGTCAGCAGGCCGCGCCGGCGATGCGTGGCGGCCACGCTGACCATCGTGACGCCCGCGACCGGCAGTGACGCGCCGCCGGGCACGGTCAGCCGGAAGCTGAACGCCCCGGCCGTCCCCACGCACTCGTCCCCGTCCCAGACACCGAGTGAACGGTCGAACTCGGTCAGCGAGTTCCACAACTCCCGCTCCGCAGTGGACTCCGGCACCCCTCCGAAGCCCCGGACCAGGGTGTCGTACCACTTGCCCCAATCGTCCTTCCGAAGGACCCGCAAGCCGGGCGAAAGGCCGTTCGCGTCAGTTGCCATGAGTCATGCCTACCAGGGCAATGCGGGACGAGCGAGGGAATTTCTCCCGGGTGGCGGCAGGGCGGCTCGCTGTGAAGTTCACTGTGATGTCGGCCCTCGGACGGGGGACAAGTGGGACCTCAGGTGCCAAGCGGCTGGTCCGATGGATAGGGTCCCGAACTAATGGCATCAGGACGAGAGCGGCGCGCGGAAGCCGAGACGTTCACGGCCCGGTTGAAGAAGCAGTGGCACCGGGTCCGCGTCGGCGTGCGCCGGGCCGCCGTGGACTACTTCCGCGGCAACGGCTCGGACTGGATCGCCCTGGCCGGTCTGCTCCTGATGGTTCCCCTGATCGCGGCGGCGACGCTGACGAACTCGGTGTGGTTCTCACCGGCCGCGCTGGTGCTGCCCGTCGTCGTGGGCGGGCTGCTGCTGCGCCCGGCGAGCCTGCTCGGCCTGTACGCGGCGGCGGCCACGGCGCTGATCGTGGAGGCGGTGCAGCTCGGCCCGTACACGGAGGGCCCGTCCCGGGTCACCCCGGGTGTCGTGCTGGTGGTCGCGGCCTGCGGGTTCTTCGGACTGCTGCTGGCGCAGTTCCGCAGCCGGGTGGGCGTGCCCTGGCGGCGCGGCGGCACCATGCTGTTCGACCTGCGTGAGCGCATCCGGGTGCAGAGCAAGCTGCCCGGTCTGCCGGACGGCTGGCACCGGGAGATGGCGCTGCGCCCGGCGGGCGGCCAGTCCTTCTCGGGCGACTTCGTGGTGGCGGCGCGCACCAACGGCGGCCGTACGCTCGAGGTCGTCCTCACCGACGTCTCCGGCAAGGGCATGGACGCGGGCTCCCGCGCCCTGCTGCTGTCCGGTGCGTTCGGCGGCCTGCTCGGCTCCCTCCCGCCGCACGCGTTCCTCCCGGCCGCGAACGGCTACCTGCTGCGCCAGGACTGGGACGAGGGCTTCGCCACCTCCATCCACCTGGTCCTCGACCTGGACTCCGGCGACTACGAGCTCTACTCCGCGGGCCACCCGCCGGGCCTCCAGCTCAGCGCCGGCAGCGGCCGCTGGGAGGAGAAGACGGCCGAGGGCCCGCTGCTCGGGGTGTACGACGGTGCCCAGTTCGACCCGGTGAAGGGCTCACTGCGGCCCGGGGACGTGCTGATGCTGTTCACGGACGGCCTGGTGGAGACCTCCGACCGCGACATCGTCGAGGGCATCGACCGCCTCACCGGCGAGGCCGACCGCTATGTGGCCGGCGGCTTCCACGGCGCCGCCTGGCATCTCATCGAGTCCGTGGCCAAGGACGTCAACGACGACCGGGCCCTGCTGCTGATCTGCCGCGAGGGACCGACGGCTGCCGCGACCCGCTGAGGCGGGTGGACACTGGAGCGGTGACCGAGACATCCCGTATGACCCTGGCCCAGGTCGAGACCGCCGCCCGTGCCGCGCACACGGGTCGGACAGACAAGGCGGGACGGCCCTACGCCGAACACCTCCAGGCCGTTGCCGAGGGCGTGCGGGCGCGGGGCGGCGACGAGGAGCAGATCGCGGCGGCCTGGCTGCACGACGCCGTCGAGGACGACGCTCTCTCCGCGCAGTGGCTGCGCGAGGCGGCGCTGAGCAGCCGTACGAAGGACATCGTCCTGGCGGTCACCAAGCGGGCGGGGGAGTCGCCGGAGGCGTACGCCGCGCGGATCCTCGCCACGCCCGGCGCGCTGCTGGTGAAGGAGTCGGACCTGGCGCACAACGCGGACCCGGCCCGGCTCGCGGTGCTCGACGAGGGGACCCGTGAACGACTGACCGAGAAGTACACACGGATGCGCGTACTTCTCGGTCTCGTCGGATGAATTCTGCTGTGGGGGTCAGGCGTTGACCGTCTCGCGCTCGCGCTCGCGCCGCTCGGCGCTCTGGCGTTCGCGGGCCAGTTCGGCCGCGTCCCGCTTGAAGGCCCATTCCATCTTCGGCTCCATGGCGAAGCGGAAGACGCGCTGCACCGGCCTGGTGCACAGCACCGTCACCACGGCGGCCGCGAGGGCGGTCACGAGGATCTCACCGGCGGGCCGGTGCATCCAGGACGCCTCGAACCAGCCCTGGTAGTCGCCGGCCTTCACCAGGAAGCCGTGCAGCAGGTAGCCGTAGAGCGTGCCGGCGCCGAGGGCGGTGAACCACATGTGGCGGCGCGGCACCCAGGCGAAGAAGCAGGCGGTCAGCACCAGGGAGCAGCCGAACATCGCGAGCACCATGACCGGCCCGGTCCACCAGGGGGCGCCCAGCTCCTGCGCGGCGTCACGGTGGTAGAACCACGCGGTGTTCATGCGCGGCACCGCCCACCAGCTGAAGGCCAGCGCGACGGCGAACACCGGCACCGAGGCGATCCGCACCGAACGGCGGCGCACCATGTGGAAGTGCTCGGGCTTCATGACCAGGCCCAGCACGAAGAACGGCAGGAACTGCAGGACGCGCTGCAGATCCAGGTCGTCACCGATCTCCGGGGTGACGGTCGCCAGCATGGCCAGCCCCAGCGCGAGCGGCAGCGGCCAGCGCACCAGGTTCCAGATGGGGGTGGTCAGCCGCCAGACGAACAGCGCGACCAGGAACCAGGTCAGGTACCAGGGGTCGAGAAGGCTGATCTCCTGATGCGGGTCGTTGTCGATGACCCGCTTGAAGAGCGGATAGGCCGTCTCGAAGATGATGTACGGCACGGCCACGCCGGTGATCAGGCGCTTCAGCCGGTCGGGCCGCATGTCGAAACTGCGCGAGAAGTAGCCGGAGATGAGGATGAACGCCGGCATGTGGAACGCGTAGACGAGCTGGTACGCCGCCTCGAGGATCCGGCTGTCGCCCTTGAGCGGCTCCCAGGCGTGGCCCATGGCCACCAGCACGATCGCGAGGTACTTGGCGTTGTCGAAGAACGCGTCGCGCTGCTTGCCGTTCTGCTTCTTCTGCGTGCTCTGCGGCGAGCGCGGGCTCGGCACTCCGTCGGCCGGCGACTGTGCCGGGGGAAGTGGCGCCCTGCGGTCGCCGTTCGGTCGCAGCGAGTTCGTCACAGACCCTCCCACCAGGTGCTCGGGGAGACGATCCGGGACCTCGCTGCGCGTACGGGGGACGAGGCAGCGTGGAACATCTGAGGCACCCTAGCGTTCCCTGCAGCTATTCGTAAAACGCCGGACGTGATTCCTGGCTATTCGCTGCGGGTACCCCCGGATTACGTGGAGTTGACGTCACATCGGCGTGATGGCGAACACATCGTCCGGGGCGGATTGTGGGCACAGACCAGGCCCGGCTTGTCGTGATACTTCCGGACTAAGTGATGCATAAGACCAGCAGGCGACTCCAGTGGAATGTCCGCTTCCGCCCTCTTCGGCCGCTGTCCGGCAAGGCTGTTGGGGAGCTTGTGGCGGCAATTCGAATTAGCGGCGAACGCGTTGTGTGGAGACGGAAACGATTCGATCGAATTTCCTGTGGGGGTGGCTCGTCGAATTGCCGTGCGACTCCTCGGTGTCGGGGCCCTGCGCACAGGCGCCACGCGCGCGTGGGGACAACACGGGTGTGGTCGATGCGTCACCGGCCGCATAGCCGGGCCACGTTGGTGGCACGATGGTTCTGGCGGGGGTGCGCGGGGTCGCGTCCCCGGGCCGGGAGAGCGGACCGACCGAGGGTGTGATCAGTTGTGGCCATTTCACTGTCTGTGGTGCTGCTGTTGGCGATCATCCTTGTGGTGTTGCTGAGAGGCGGCTCCCTCAAAGCAGGTCCCGCGATCGTGGCGGTCCTCTTCGGCTTCTTCCTCGCCTCGACCGGCATGGCCGACGACATCCAGCGGTTCCTCAACTCGATAGCGGCGACCATCAACTCCATCAGCTTCTGACCGGCGGGCGGGAGCGACCCCTCCCGAGCCCCGCGCTGCGGACCCGGTGCGGGGGCGGGTTACGCTCGCCCCGATCACAGGACGGTGCCTGACGGGGGGAACGTACGGGGATGGCGCTGCGCGATTCTGACCCGGCGGAGGTGGGCGGCTACCGCATCGAGGACCGCCTCGGCTCCGGCGGCATGGGTGTGGTCTACCTGGCCCGCTCGGCCTCCGGCCGGCGTCTCGCGATCAAGGTCGTGCACAGCCAGTACGCCGACGACGACGAGTTCCGCACCCGTTTCCGCCGCGAGGTGGCCGCAGCCCGCCAGGTCAGCGGCGCCTTCACGGCCCCCGTCGTGGACGCCGACGCCGACGCCACGCACCCCTGGATGGCCACGCTCTACATACCGGGCGCGGACCTCGGCACCCACGTCCGCGAACACGGCCCGCTCCCGCTGCCCCGCCTGCGCGACCTCGCCGCCGGCCTCGCCGAGGCGCTCCGCGACATCCACCGCGCCGGAGTCGTCCACCGCGATCTGAAGCCGGCGAATGTGATGCTCGCCGAGGACGGCCCCCGCGTCATCGACTTCGGCATCTCCCGCGCCGCCGAGTTCGCCGCCTCCGACGTCCTCACCCAGACCGGACGCGTCATGGGCACCCCGCCCTTCATGTCCCCGGAGCAGTTCGCCTCCCCCCAGGACGTCGGCCCGGCCGCCGACATGTTCTCCCTCGGCTCGGTCCTCACCTACGCCGCCACCTGCCGCGGCCCCTTCGACAGCCCCAGCCCCTACGAAACGGCCCTGCGGGTCGTCGAGGGCGAGCCGGACCTCACCGGCGTCCCGGACGAACTGCTTCCGTTCATCCGCCTCTGCCTGGAGAAGCACCAGAAGTCCCGCCCCGCCGCGGACGAACTGTTCACACTGCTCCGCACAGGCGGCACCCCAGGCCCGCTCCCCGTGCCCGGCACCGGCGCGGCGCGCCCCGTACGTCCGTGGCCGGGCGCACGGCCGACCGAGCCGGCCGGCACGGCATGGCCCGACGCGGCCCGCACGGAGCGGGGCGAAACGCCGCATCAGCTGCCCGAGGAGGCGGACGCCGGGCGGGACGAGGAACGGCGCCCCCGGCCCGACAGAACCCCGACGGAACAGCACCAGCCGTCACGCGACCCGGCAGAGGCCCCGGCCCCCGAGGCCGAGCGCACCCGCGGCCGCCGCAGACGCGGACTGCTGCTGGTCTCGGCCGCGGCGGCCGTCGCACTCGCCGCACTCGGCACCGCCACCGTCACCCTGATCCGCGACACCGACCGCCCGCCCTCGTCCACCGCCAAGGCGGCCGACCTCCCCGAGGGCTGGCAGCCGTGGGTCGCCACGGCGAAGTCTCCTGCGGACAGCGAGGGCGGCCCGGGAGGGGCCGACACATCCTTCAAGAGCTGCTCCGTCGTCGACGCCTCCCTCGTGTGCGCGGGATCCGACCTCATGGCGACCCGCTTCGGTCTCGCCGACGGCCGCAACACCTGGAGCCGGCCCGTCGACACCACACCCGACGGTGCCTCCGGCGACGAGGGCGCGCTCATCGGCACCGGCGACGGTCGCGTCTACGTCTACGGGGCGGAGGACGCGCAAGGCGTGAGCGGCGTGGGGTCCAGGTACACGATCTACGCCCTGGCCGCCGGCACCGGCAAGGAGCTCTGGCGGACCGGGACCGGCAGCGGCGAGATGGCGAGAGCCCCCGAGGGGCCCCGGGGCTCCGCGACGGCCGTGTCCGAGGGTGTCGTCACCTTCTACGGATCACAGGGCGACCAGTACGCCCTGCTCGACGCGCAGACCGGCAGGGTCCGCTGGCGGCAGCCGGAGCCGGGTGACCAGGGTGACTGCACGCTGGACTCGGCGGCCGACCGTGCCTACCTGATCTGCACGACCCAGGCGAACGACGAGAAAGCAGCCGAAACCACCGTCTCCCAGATCGACCCGGCCACCGGGAAGGCCCGCTGGACCGTCGAGGCCGAGGGCGCCCTGCAGATGCTCGGCCTGCAGGAGGGGCGCCTGGTGTTCACGGACGGCATGTCCACGGCCCGCGGCCTCACCCTGATCGACGTCTCCTCGCACGAGCTCACCGTGCGCCGACTGGCAAAGCCCCGGCCCGAGGCGTCGAGGGCGTACCTGGTCCGCGGCACCGTCTACTTCACGCGCAGCAGCGGAGGCGTTCGCGCCGTCTCTCCGCTCACCGGGCGGACGCTGTGGGAATCCAACTCCACCCTGGAGCGGCAGGGGCCGCCGACCGCCTCCGCCACCCACGTCTACTTCGCCTCGCCCAGCGGGCGCCTGGCGGCCCTGAACGCGCACAGCGGAAAAGTCGAGGACACCCGGGTCGGGCGCGACGACGGCGGCCGGGTCGACAGCATCCTCGTCACCTCCGGGGCACCGCTCCTGCTCGTCGGTGATGCCCTGTACGTCCCGTACGGCGTCCGGTCCGTCTACACCGTGGACGTCCGGGACCTCTGACCGGTGACGAGGCCGCCCTCATGCTCGTAGTGGGCGACGCGCCCTGCTCCCTCTCCGGCCGGGCACGGGGCGGGTACGGCCCTGCCTCGCACCCCATAGTGTTGCGGTACACCGGCAGCTCCGAGGGGGATACGGGACGTGAACCGAGTGCGGGACCGGCGGATCCGGCTCGCGAGGCTGTTCGGCGCTGCCGTGACGGCATTCCTCGCGGTGACAGCGGTGGTCGGCTTCGGAATCAGGGCCGGCCTGCCGTGGTGGGCGGTCGTGGCCGGGGCTTTGCCGACGGGGGGACTCGCCGGCTGGACCGGGGCGCAGATCGGCCGTCAGCACGGCATCCGAAACGAGGTCCTGGAGCCGGGGGAGACGGTGCTCGGCACCTACACCGTCCGGCCCCCGTACACCGAGCACACCCCGCCGGCAGCCCATGAGGGCCCGCAATATCAACTCCGCATGACCACCCGCAGCATGGAGATGTGGGAACGCACCGCCTTGCTGTGGCGGCATCCGCTGCCGGAATTGCGTGTGATCGCCGAGGGTCCGCGACTGCGCATCCACCATGACGGGCGCGAGGCCGGGACGATGCTGCTGGAACAGCCGAGCGCCGCGCGGGAGATATGCGGGGTCGCCAGGCGGTACGGGGCCAGCTGACAGGCGACCCGCGATGGCCTCTGGGCTGGAACGGCGCACGGTGTCTGGAGACGCGTGGTGCGCCCTCCCGGCTCGTGCGCCTGGCCGCGGGGGCACGCGGGGGACACGCCGGACCGAACGCGGCCCCCGGAAACACTCAGGGCCAGGCGGAGGAGTGATCCTCTGGCCTGGCCCTGAGCTGTATGGAGCGGGCGACGGGAATCGAACCCGCGTAGCTAGTTTGGAAGACTAGGGCTCTACCATTGAGCTACGCCCGCACAGCACGCGCCGCAGGTCGGGTGACCGCGGCACTGAAGGCATCGTAGCGGGTCGGCCCCCTCCGTCGCACACCGCATTCCCGCCGGAGCGGAGGCGGCACGGACCCTGGGGAAATGCGGCGGCCGCACCGCCTGTCGGCATGTACCCTACGTCTCGCACCAGACGGGGTGTGGCGCAGCTTGGTAGCGCGTCCGCTTTGGGAGCGGAAGGCCGTGGGTTCAAATCCCGCCACCCCGACCAGCCACCCGATCACCTCGCGTGATCGCCTATCCGATCACTCGCGTGATCGCCCATCCGATCACTCGCGTGATCGGCTTTTGGGCGGTGTAGGCGCTGCCGTTACTATGCAAGCTGCACGCCCGTGTGTCTCAGCGTCTGAAGTCTCCGGGCGGCGAAATCCGCCGGGCCGTTCTGGCCCCGGCAGAAACCAAGAAGTCAGCCACAAGGAGACCGAACCGTGAAGAGCGCCGTGGAGACCCTGAACCCGACCCGGGTTCGGCTGACTGTCGAGGTGCCCTTCGAGGAGCTCAAGGACAGCCTCGACGCGGCGTACAAGAAGATCAACCAGCAGGTCACGGTGAAGGGCTTCCGCAAGGGCAAGGTCCCGGCCCGGGTCATCGACCAGCGGTTCGGCCGCGGTGCGGTTCTGGAGGAGGCGGTCAACGACGCGCTTCCGAAGTTCTACACCGACGCGGTCAACGAGGCCGAGCTCAGCGTGCTGGGCCAGCCCGAGGTCGACATCACGGAGCTGAAGGACGGCGAGACGCTGAACTTCACCGCCGAGGTCGACATCCGCCCCTCCATCGAGATCCCGGACTTCTCCGGCATCGAGGTCGAGGTGGACGCGGTCGAGGTCACCGACGAGGACGTCGACAAGGCCGTCGAGGAGCTGCGCGAGCGCTTCGCCTCCACCGCCCCGGTCGAGCGTGCCGCCGAGGACGGCGACGTCCTGACCATCGACCTGCAGGCCAAGGTCGACGGCGAGGTCCTCGAGGACGGGGTCGCCGACGGCGTCTCCTACACCATCGGGTCCGGCGAACTGCTGGAAGGCATCGACGACGCCGTGAAGGGCCTGGAGGCCGGTGGCGAGGCCACCTTCGCCTCCGAGCTCAAGGGCGGCTCCGCCGCCGGCAAGGAGGCCGAGGTCACCGTCAAGGTCACCCAGGTCGCCAAGCGTGAACTGCCCGAGCTGGACGACGAGTTCGCGCAGCTCGCCTCCGAGTTCGACACCATCGAGGAGCTGCGCGCGGACAGCCGCAAGCGCCTCGAGAACATGAAGCAGTACGACCAGGCCACGCAGGCCCAGGAGCGCGTCCTGGAGAAGCTGCTCGAGCTGGTCGAGGTCCCGGTCCCCGAGAAGCTGCTCGAGGACGAGGTCAACACCCGCAAGCACAACCTCGAGCACCACCAGCTCGGCCAGATGGGCCTCGACCTCGCGAAGTACCTGGAGATCCAGGGCAAGAGCGAGGAGGAGTTCGACGCCGAGACCAAGGAAGCCGCGGTCAAGGGCATCAAGACGCAGTTCGTGCTCGACGAGCTCGTCAAGCAGGAGAAGCTGAACGTCAACCAGGAGGAGCTCACCGAGCACCTCATGCGCCGTGCGGCCTCCTCCGGCATGTCCCCCGACCAGTTCGCGCAGGCGGTCGTCGAGGGCGGCCAGGTTCCGCTCCTGGTCGGCGAGGTCGCCCGCGGCAAGGCCCTGGCCGTCGTGGTCGAGAAGGCCACGGTCAAGGACACCAACGGCGAGATCATCGACCTCGACGACGAGGACGAGGAGACCACCGAGGCCTCCGCCGAGGAGACCCCGGCCGAGGACGCCCCGGCCGAGGAGAAGACCGAGGGCTGAGCCCTCGGCACCGGTTGAATCGTGGGGAGGGCCCGGGGTGTGAACCCCGGGCCCTCCTGTCGTACAAGCCCCCGAGTCGCTACGCCCCCGGCGAACACTCCCATCTCCGGGATTCCCCGAAGGGACCCGCGCGTTAGGGTCCATGAATACGAGGGCAGTGGAGTCCCCGAACGGCTCCTAGCCCCTAGGGAAACGTGAGACGGCCCGGCGCCGTCGTAAGACGAGCAGGTGGATACGTGACGAATCTGATGCCCTCAGCCGCCGGCGACCCTTCCATCGGTGGTGGCCTCGGCGACCAGGTCTACAACCGGCTGCTCAACGAGCGGATCATCTTCCTCGGCCAGCCGGTCGACGACGACATCGCGAACAAGATCACCGCGCAGCTGCTGCTCCTTGCCTCCGACCCGGACAAGGACATCTACCTGTACATCAACAGCCCCGGCGGTTCCATCACGGCCGGCATGGCGATCTACGACACCATGCAGTACATCAAGAACGACGTGGTGACCATCGCCATGGGTCTCGCGGCCTCGATGGGCCAGTTCCTGCTCAGCGCCGGCACCCCCGGCAAGCGCTTCGCGCTGCCGAACGCCGAGATCCTGATCCACCAGCCCTCCGCCGGCCTCGCCGGCTCGGCCTCGGACATCAAGATCCACGCCGAGCGGCTGCTGCACACCAAGAAGCGCATGGCCGAGCTGACCTCGCAGCACACCGGCCAGACGATCGAGCAGATCACCCGCGACTCGGACCGCGACCGCTGGTTCGACGCCTTCGAGGCCAAGGATTACGGCCTCATCGACGACGTGATGACGACGGCCGCCGGTATGCCGGGCGGCGGCGGCACCGGGGCCTGAGCGGTCCCCACGGGGCCTGTCGCGCCCCGTGAGGCCCACGGAGCCCTCCCGGGCCCCAGCGACCCCCGACAGCCCCAGCCGACCGCCTCAGCCCTTTTCAGGAGACACCGTGAACCAGTTCCCCGGCAGCGGGATCTACGACCGTATGAACGCCGTGCAGGACATGAGCGCCTCGCAGGGCCGCTACACCGGCCCGCAGGCCGAGTCCCGGTACGTCATTCCGCGCTTCGTCGAGCGCACCTCCCAGGGCATCCGCGAGTACGACCCGTACGCGAAGCTCTTCGAGGAGCGCGTGATCTTCCTCGGCGTCCAGATCGACGACGCCTCCGCCAACGACGTCATGGCGCAGCTGCTGTGCCTGGAGTCGATGGACCCCGACCGCGACATCTCGGTCTACATCAACAGCCCCGGCGGCTCCTTCACGGCGCTCACTGCGATCTACGACACGATGCAGTACGTGAAGCCGGACATCCAGACGGTCTGCATGGGCCAGGCCGCCTCCGCCGCCGCCGTCCTGCTCGCCGCCGGCACGCCGGGCAAGCGCATGGCGCTGCCGAACGCGCGCATTCTGATCCACCAGCCGTACAGCGAGACCGGCCGCGGGCAGGTCTCCGACCTGGAGATCGCCGCGAACGAGATCCTGCGGATGCGCTCGCAGCTGGAGGAGATGCTGGCCAAGCACTCCACCACGCCGGTCGAGAAGATCCGCGAGGACATCGAGCGCGACAAGATCCTCACGGCCGAGGACGCGCTGAGCTACGGCCTGATCGACCAGATCATCACCACCCGGAAGATGGACAACTCGAGCCTGCGTTGAGGCGAGAGGCTGTAACGTCTGCCGCCCCTTGGCACGGTTTGGCCTGGTTCACGTCAAAGCGAACCGCGCCAAGGGGGGCCCGAACGAGGGGCCCGGCAAGGTACCGTCGGACATAAGGCAGCACCAGGAGTCCGCTGGACGTTGACGTCCAGGAGTCTCCCAGGCGAAGGGGAAGCACACCGTGGCACGCATCGGTGACGGCGGCGATCTGCTCAAGTGCTCGTTCTGCGGCAAGAGCCAGAAGCAGGTCAAGAAGCTCATCGCAGGGCCCGGTGTGTACATCTGCGACGAGTGCATCGACCTCTGCAACGAGATCATCGAGGAAGAGCTCGCGGAGACCAGCGAGGTCCGCTGGGAGGAACTCCCGAAGCCCCGCGAGATCTACGAGTTCCTCGAGGGCTATGTGGTCGGCCAGGAGGCCGCCAAGAAGGCCCTCTCCGTAGCGGTCTACAACCACTACAAGCGAGTCCAGGCCGGCGAGAACGGCGGGGCGAACGGCCGTGACGACGCCATCGAGTTGGCGAAGTCCAACATCCTGCTCCTCGGCCCCACGGGCTCCGGCAAGACCCTCCTCGCGCAGACCCTCGCGCGCATGCTCAACGTCCCCTTCGCGATCGCCGACGCCACGGCCCTCACCGAGGCGGGATACGTCGGCGAGGACGTCGAGAACATCCTGCTCAAGCTGATCCAGGCGGCCGACTACGACGTCAAGAAGGCCGAGACCGGGATCATCTACATCGATGAGATCGACAAGGTCGCGAGGAAGAGTGAAAACCCCTCGATCACACGCGACGTCTCGGGCGAGGGCGTCCAGCAGGCCCTGCTGAAGATCCTGGAGGGCACCACGGCCTCGGTCCCGCCGCAGGGCGGCCGCAAGCACCCCCACCAGGAGTTCATCCAGATCGACACGACGAACGTGCTGTTCATCGTGGGCGGTGCCTTCGCCGGACTGGAGAAGATCATCGAGTCCCGGGCCGGCGCCAAGGGCATCGGCTTCGGCGCGCAGATCCGCTCCAAGCGCGAGATGGAGTCCAAGGACCAGTTCCAGGAGGTCATGCCGGAGGACCTGGTCAAGTTCGGCATGATCCCCGAGTTCATCGGCCGTCTCCCGGTCATCACCTCGGTCCACAACCTCGACCGCGAGGCCCTGCTCCAGATCCTCGTCGAGCCGCGCAACGCGCTCGTCAAGCAGTACGAGCGCCTCTTCGAACTCGACGGTGTGGAGCTGGACTTCGAGCGCGAGGCCCTGGAAGCCATCGCCGACCAGGCCATCCTCCGCCAGACCGGCGCGCGCGGGCTGCGCGCCATCATGGAGGAAGTCCTCCAGGGCGTGATGTACGAGGTCCCGTCCCGCAAGGACGTGGCCCGGGTCGTCATCACGGCGGACGTCGTCCAGTCGAACGTCAACCCGACGCTGATTCCGCGGGACGCGCGCAACGGACGCGGCCCGGGCGAGCAGAAGACGGCGTGACACAGCAGGCTTGAACAGGAAGGGCCCCGGTCGACGACCGGGGCCCTTCCTGTTGTCCGCTGTGCGTCGTCAGGCCTTGACGCGGATCTCCGGGCGGAGCTTGGTCGTGATGTCGATCGCGACGTCCTTGGTGATGCCCGCGCTCGCCTGACCCGGCGAGACCATGGTGATCGTGCTGTAGTCGGCCCACGCGCAGAACCAGTCGGTTTTCTCCTTCTTGGTCAGCGCGTTCTGACCCTTGACCGCCTGGCACTTCATGACCGCGCCGTCGAGATCGGCTTCCTCGGGCCCGCCGAGGACCTCGGACTTGCCGCCGCTGTCGGAGGAGCTCTTCTCGGCCGACTTCTTGTAGTTGGCGAAAAAGGCGTCCAGCGCCGCCTCGGGGTCGGAGACCTTGCCGTAGACGCCGATGAACGTGACGCCCTTGGCCGTTGCCATCTGGGCGGCGGAGGACGGGTCGTCAGGGTCGTAGCTGCTCATGTCCTCCGTGGAGTAAAAGCCCAGCACGGACTTGGCATTCTCGATGCCGCTCTTCTCCAGCTCCTTGGCGGAGTCGTCGCCGACGGTCTGACCGTCCTTCGTGCCACGGTTGTACTCGCCGAGCACCTTCGCCGGCGTCGCCAGCTTGTGCGGCCCGTCGTCCTCCAGGGCACCCGCGCCGCCGCCTCCGCCGATCACGAAGTACGCGCCCACGCCGATGGCCACCACGACCGCCACCGCGCCGAGGATGAGGCCGGTCTTCTTGTTGCCGCCGCCCGGGGCCGGGGGCTGCGGAACGCCGTAGGGAGCCTGGCCGTAGGGCGGCTGCTGGCCGTACGGGGGCTGCTGGCCGTAACCCTGCTGGGGCGGGACGCCCTGTGGGGCCTGCTGCGGGTAGCCGTAACCGGGCTGGGGCGGAGGGGCCTGCTGGGGGTATCCGTAGCCGGGCTGGGGCGCCTGCGGCGGCTGGCCGTACGGGCCCGGCTGCCCTGGCTGCCCTGGCTGGCCGTACGGACCGGGCTGCTGGGGCTGCCCGCCGTACGGGCCCGGCTGGTTATAACTCATGTTCTGGGTTCCCCTCCAGATGCTTATGTGTTCCAGACATCCTGGCGCAGACCCGCCGTGTCCATGGCATCGGGGCCCTTGCCGTTACAAAGGAATCGCGTTTCGGGACGGGGCGGTGACACCTCTAAACTGACCCCCGTGACCGAGAACGCTCAGCAGCAGCCACCAGCGCCCAGCACCGACCTGCCGACCCAGTACGCGCCGGCCGACGTGGAGGGGCCGCTGTACGAGCGCTGGGTAGAGCGTGGTTACTTCGAGGCGGACGAGAAGAGCGACAAGCCGCCGTACACCATCGTCATCCCGCCGCCGAACGTCACGGGCTCGCTCCACCTGGGGCACGCCTTCGAGCACACGCTCATCGACGCCCTGACCCGCCGCAAGCGCATGCAGGGGTACGAGACGCTGTGGCAGCCCGGCATGGACCACGCCGGTATCGCCACGCAGAACGTCGTCGAGCGGGAGCTCGCCAAGGAGGGCAAGTCCCGCCACGACCTGGGCCGTGAGACGTTCGTCGAGCGCGTCTGGCAGTGGAAGGGCGAGTCCGGCGGGCAGATCAGCGGCCAGATGCGGCGGTTGGGCGACGGTGTCGCCTGGTCGCGCGAGCGCTTCACGATGGACGAGGGCCTGTCCCAGGCCGTCCAGACCATCTTCAAGCGGCTCTACGACGACGAGCTGATCTACCGCGCCGAGCGCATCATCAACTGGTGCCCCCGCTGTCTGACGGCCATCTCGGACATCGAGGTCGAGTACCAGGACGACGACGGCGAGCTCGTCTCCATGAAGTACGGCGACGGGGACGACACCATCGTCGTCGCCACCACCCGCGCCGAGACGATGCTCGGTGACACGGCCGTCGCCGTCCACCCCGAGGACGAGCGGTACCAGCACCTGATCGGCAAGCTGGTCAAGCTGCCGCTGACCGACCGCTCCATCCCGGTCGTCGCGGACGAGCACGTCGACCCCGAGTTCGGCACGGGCGCCGTCAAGGTGACCCCGGCGCACGACCCGAACGACTTCGAGATCGGCCAGCGTCACGACCTCCCGGCCCTGACGGTCATGGACGAGCACGCGGTCATCACCGCCCACGGCCCCTTCCAGGGCCTGGACCGGCTGGAGGCCCGCTCGGCGATCGTCGCCGCGCTGCGCGCCGAGGGCCGGATCGTCGCCGAGAAGCGGCCGTACGTCCACTCCGTCGGCCACTGCTCGCGCTGCAAGACCACCATCGAGCCGCGTCTGTCCATGCAGTGGTGGGTCAAGGTCGGCCCCCTCGCGAAGGCCGCCGGTGACGCCGTCCGCGACGGGCGCGTCAAGATCCATCCGCAGGAGATGGAGAAGCGCTACTTCGACTGGGTCGACAACCTCCACGACTGGTGCATCTCGCGGCAGTTGTGGTGGGGACACCGCATCCCGGTCTGGTACGGGCCGAACGGCGAGGTCGTCTGCGTCGGTCCCGACGAGGAGCCGCCCGGGACCGAGGCCGAGGGCTGGCGTCAGGACACCGACGTCCTCGACACCTGGTTCTCCTCCGGCCTGTGGCCGTTCTCCACGCTCGGCTGGCCCGAAGAGACCGAGTCGCTCGCGAAGTTCTACCCGAACTCGGTCCTGGTCACCGGCTACGACATCCTCTTCTTCTGGGTCGCCCGGATGATGATGTTCGGCCTGTACGCGATGGACGGCACCCCGCCGTTCCACACCATCGCCCTGCACGGCATGGTCCGCGACCAGTTCGGCAAGAAGATGTCGAAGTCCTTCGGCAACGCGGTCAACCCGCTGGACTGGATGGACAAGTACGGCTCGGACGCCCTGCGCTTCACCCTCGCCCGCGGCGCCAACCCGGGCGTCGACGTCCCGATCGGTGAGGACTGGGTCCAGGGCTCCCGCAACTTCGCCAACAAGATCTGGAACGCGACGCGCTTCGCGCTGATGAACGGCGCGACGGTCGACGGCCCGCTCCCGGAGGCGTCGAAGCTGTCGTCGACGGACCGCTGGATCCTCTCCCGCCTCAACTCCGTGGTCGCCGAGGTCGACGCGTTCTACGAGGACTACCAGTTCGCGAAGCTCTCCGACGCCCTGTTCCACTTCGCGTGGGACGAGGTCTTCGACTGGTACGTCGAGCTGTCCAAGACGACGTTCCAGGCGGGCGGCGAGGCGGCCGAGGTCTCCCAGCGCGTCCTCGGCGAGGTCCTCGACGTCACGCTGAAGCTGCTGCACCCGGTGGTCCCGTTCGTCACCGAGACCCTGTGGACCACGCTCACCGGCGGCGAGTCGGTCGTCATCGCCGACTGGCCCGAGGCTGTGTCCGTTCCTGGTGCTGACGCACCGGGCGGCTTCCGGGACGCCGACGCCGAGCGCGAGATCGAGAGCCTCCAGTCGGTCATCACCGAGGTCCGCCGCTTCCGCGCCGACCAGGGCCTCCAGCCCGGCCAGCGGGTCCCGGCCCGGCTGACCCTGGACGGCACGCGGTTCGCGCCCCACGAGGCGGCCATCCGCCAGCTGCTCCGCCTCCAGCCGGAGGGCGACGCCTTCACGGCCACGGCGACCCTCCCGGTCGCCGGCGCCGAGGTCGCCCTGGACCTCTCCGGCACGATCGACGTCGGGGCTGAGCGCAAGCGCCTGGCCAAGGACCTCGCCGCGGCGGAGAAGGAGAAGGCCCAGGCGAACGCCAAGCTCGGCAACGAGGCGTTCCTGGCGAAGGCCCCCGACCACGTCGTGGACAAGATCCGCACCCGCCTCGCCAAGGCGGAGGAGGACATCGCGCGGATCCAGTCCCAGCTGGAGAGGCTGCCGCAGGCGTAAGGGTTCGTACGGTCGTGCAGGCCCCGGTGCTGGTCAGCGCCGGGGCCTGCACGCCGTTCAGGGGCGCGGGGAACTGCGCGAGCGACCCCCACGGACCCGCAGCCGCCACGGGCACAAGCCACCGCAAGCAATGTCAGTCGGTCTCCGTAGACTGGGCCCCGTGAGCGAGCTCCCTCCAGACCACAACGCCGACGACCTGCCCGACCCCCTCAACACCTTCGACGAGATCATCGCGGAGGAAACCACCCGCGACCCCGACCTCGCCGTCATCGAAGCCGGCAGCCGGACCCTCCGTACCCAGGGCGGCCCCCCGGAGGCCGACATCCCCACGCGCCCCGCCGACCCCGAGGTCGACAAGGCCCTGCGCGAGGTCGAGACGGAGCTGGCCACCCGCTGGGGTGAGACCAAGCTGGAGCCCTCCGTCAGCCGTATCGCCGCGCTGATGGACGTGCTGGGGGAACCGCAGCGGTCGTACCCGTCGATCCACATCACGGGGACGAACGGCAAGACCTCCACGGCCCGCATGATCGAGGCCCTGCTCGGCGCCTTCGAGCTGCGCACCGGCCGCTACACCTCGCCGCACGTGCAGTCGGTCACCGAGCGCATCAGCCTCGACGGCGCCCCCATCTCGCCCGAGCGGTTCATCGAGACGTACCAGGACATCAAGCCGTACGTGGAGATGGTCGACGCCGCGCAGGAGTACCGGCTGTCGTTCTTCGAGGTGCTCACCGGCATGGCGTACGCGGCGTTCGCCGACGCCCCCGCGGACGTGGCCGTCGTCGAGGTCGGCATGGGCGGCTCCTGGGACGCCACGAACGTGATCGACGGGGACGTCGCCGTCGTCACGCCCATAGACCTCGACCACACCGACCGGCTCGGCGAAACGCACGCCGAGATCGCCACGGAGAAGGCCGGCATCATCAAGCAGGGTGCGACGGTCATCATGGCGCAGCAGCCGGTCGACGCGGCGCAGGTGCTGCTGAAGAAGGCCGTCGAGGTGGACGCGACCGTGGCCCGGGAGGGGCTGGAGTTCGGTGTCGTCGAGCGGCAGGTGGCCGTCGGCGGGCAGCTGGTGACGCTGCGCGGGCTGGGCGGCGAGTACCCCGAGGTGTACCTGCCGCTGCACGGCGCGCACCAGGCGCACAACGCGGCCGTCGCGCTCGCCGCCGTCGAGGCGTTCTTCGGCGTCGGTGCGCAGCGGGCCGACGCGCTCGATCTGGACACGGTCCGCAAGGCCTTCGCCGCCGTGGCTTCGCCGGGCCGGCTGGAGGTCGTGCGCCGGTCGCCGACGGTCGTGCTGGACGCCGCCCACAACCCGGCGGGTGGCCGGGCGGCCGCCGAGGCGATCGGGGAGGCGTTCCAGTTCAGCCGTCTCATCGGCGTGGTCGGCGCGAGCGGCGACAAGAACGTCCGGGGGCTGCTGGAGGCTTTCGAGCCGGTGTTCGCCGAGGTCGTGGTCACGCAGAACTCCAGCCACCGTGCGATGGACGCCGACGAGCTCGCCGGTATCGCGGTGGAGGTCTTCGGCGAGGAGCGCGTCCAGGTCGAGCCGAGGCTGCCCGACGCGCTGGAGGCCGCCATCACCCTGGCCGAGGAGGAGGGCGAGTTCGCCGGCGGCGGTGTGCTCGTCACCGGTTCCGTCATCACCGTCGGCGAGGCCCGACTGCTCCTGGGGAGAGGCTGAGTCCCGTGCGCGTGCTCTGTTCTTCGACGCTGATCGGCGAGTTCTTCGTCATCGGATTCGCCGCTCTGGTCGCCATGAAGGACCCCGACCTGTCCATGGCGACGGTGTGGACGGTCAGCGGCATCGCGATGTTCCTGTGCCTGGTGCTGTGCGGCCTGGTGACGCGCCCGGGCGGGGTGGCCCTCGGCTGGGCGCTGCAGATCGCGCTCATCGCGTCGGGGTTCATCGTGCCGATCATGTACTTCCTGGGCGCGATCTTCGCGGCCCTGTGGTGGGCGTCGGTGCACTACGGCAAGAAGGTGGACGAGGCGAAGGCGAGATTCGCGGCCCAGGCGAGCTCCTCCACACCTGACGCTGCGTAACAGCCGCCCCGACACGCCGGGTAACCTCGTCCCACCGCTAAACCTTTACGTACAAGGAGCCCGTCGTGAGCCAGCGCACCCTCGTCCTCCTCAAGCCCGACGCCGTCCGTCGCGGCCTGACCGGCGAGATCATCAGCCGCATCGAGCGCAAGGCGGGCTGGACGATCACCGCGCTGGAGCTGCGCACCCTGGACCAGGACACGCTGGAGCAGCACTACGGCGAGCACAAGGGCAAGCCCTTTTACGAGCCGCTGGTGGAGTTCATGGCCTCCGGCCCGGTCGTGGCGCTGATCGTCGAGGGTGAGCGGGTCATCGAAGGGCTGCGCGCGCTCGCCGGCCCGACCGACCCGATCGCCGCGGCGCCCGGTTCCATCCGCGGCGACTTCGGTGTGATCGTCCGGGAGAACCTGATCCACGCCTCCGACTCCGAGGAGTCCGCCGAGCGCGAGGTGAAGATTTTCTTCCCCGGTCGGGCGTAGCGTCCGCACCTCACCAGCACACTCTGCGGGGTCTGGGGGCCGAGGCCCCCGGGCTTTGCGGCATATGCGTGGCGATCGAGGGAACGATGAGCCCCGAACGCCCGTCTCCAGAAGCGAATGCAGGCGCCATCTGCTGACAATGGCGGAGACCCTCCCGCAGTGTTCGCGAAGGCGCGTCTACGATGGAAGCCTTCACGTCACAGCACCCACCTTTGCCTACCTGAAAAGCCCTCAAAAGCCAGTGGGAAGGCCAGACGAATCCTGATGGGGAACTCAATGTCGTTCATCGGCCGTGACATGGCTGTCGACCTCGGGACCGCCAACACGCTGGTGTACGTCAGGGGTCGCGGGATCGTACTCAACGAGCCGTCCGTCGTCGCGATCAACACCAACACCGGTGGCATCCTCGCGGTCGGTGCCGAAGCGAAGAAGATGATCGGGCGCACGCCCGGCAACATCGTTGCCGTTCGTCCGCTGAAGGACGGCGTGATCGCCGACTTCGAGATCACCGAGCGGATGCTCCGCTACTTCATTCTGAAGATCCACAAGCGGCGGTATCTGGCTCGTCCGCGGGTCGTCGTGTGTGTGCCCTCGGGCATCACGGGCGTCGAGCGCCGCGCCGTCATCGAGGCGTCGTCCCAGGCCGGCGCTCGTCAGGTGCACATCATCGAGGAGCCCATGGCCGCGGCCATCGGCTCCGGCCTGCCGGTCCACGAGGCCACGGGCAACATGGTGGTCGACATCGGCGGCGGCACCACGGAGGTCGCGGTCATCTCCCTCGGCGGCATCGTCACCGCCCAGTCCATCCGTGTCGCGGGCGACGAACTGGACAACGCGATCATCCAGCACATCAAGAAGGAGTACTCCCTCCTGCTGGGTGAGCGCACGGCCGAGCAGATCAAGATCACGATCGGTTCGGCGTACGACCTCGACTCCGACGAGCACACCGAAATCCGCGGCCGGGACCTCGTCTCCGGGCTGCCGAAGACCGTGGTCATCTCCGCCGCCGAAGTCCGCAAGGCGATCGAGGAGCCGGTCAACGCGATCGTCGACGCCGTCAAGACGACCCTCGACAAGTGTCCGCCGGAGCTGTCCGGCGACATCATGGACCGAGGAATCGTTCTGACCGGCGGCGGAGCGCTGCTGCGGGGTCTCGACGAGCGGCTGCGCCGGGAGACCGGTATGCCGATCCACATCGCCGAGGACCCGCTGGACAGCGTGGCGCTCGGATCCGGAAAGTGCGTCGAGGAGTTCGAGGCGCTCCAGCAGGTGCTGGACGCCCAGCCGCGCAGATGACATAACTCTTCGATTCCGCCGTACGGGACGATCTCCTCTCGTACGGCGGATCGTTGATATAGATGCATAAGCTCCCACAAAGCAGCCCCTCGGGTTTCCCTGGGGCTTCCCGAATTCCTATGAGGAAGGGCACGGCCGCCGCACGTGAGGGACACACGAGAGAGCCGGCTGCTCCTGGTGCTGCTGATCGCCGTCGCGTTCGCGTTGATCACGGTGGACATCCGCGGCGGGGAGGACTCGCCCGTCGACGGTGCCCGGCAGGGCGCGGCGACGGTCTTCGGCCCGATCGAGAGCGGCGTCTCGGCCGCGGTCGACCCGGTCGGCAACGCGGTCTCCGCCATCCGCGACTCCGGGGAACGGCACGACCGGCTCGCCGCGCTGGAACAGGAGAACGCGGCCCTGAAGGCGCGCCTCGGCAGTGACGACCGCAGCCGCAGCCGCCTCAAGCAGCTCGACAAGATGCTGAAGCTCGCCGGCCAGGGCCAGTACGGCATCAAGGGCGCCCAGGTCATCGCCATCGGAGCCGCGCAGGGCTTCTCCTGGACCATCACCGTCGACGTCGGCGCCAAGGACGGCATCAAGCGCGACATGACCGTCCTGAACGGGGAAGGGCTGGTCGGCCGGGTCACCACCGTCGGGCCCAACACCGCCACGGTGCTGCTGGCCAGCGACCCCGACTTCACGGTCGGCACCCGGATGGAGTCCGGCGACGAGCTCGGCTTCGCCTCCGGCCAGGGCGACCGCCCGCTGCGCGTCGAACTCCTCAACGGCAAGGCGGAGGTGAAGAAGGGCGACCGCCTGGTCACCTTCGGCTCGCAGGCCGACCGGCCGTTCGTGCCCGGCGTGCCCGTCGGCGTGGTCTCCCGCGTCGACCCCTCCGGCGGCGGCCTGACCCGCACGCTGTACGTCACGCCGTACGCCGGCTTCACCAAGCTCGACATCGTCGGTGTCGTCGTCACGGCCCCGAAGAAGGACCCGCGCGACACGGTGCTCCCGCCCAAGCCCAAGCCCACCCCGAGGCCGACGGTGACCGTGACCGTGACGCCGTCCGCCGAGGCCCCCGTGGACGGCCAGAACCAGCAAGAGCAGTAGGAGCTGTCACCCCATGCGCGTCAACCGGATCCTGCTCTCCTCCGCCCTGGTCGTCGTCGCCCTGGTGATCCAGGTGAGCGTCCTCGCCCGCCTCCATCTGCCGGGCGCCGTGCCCGACCTGCTGCTGCTTACCGTGCTCGGCCTCGCGCTGGTGTACGGACATGTGGGCGGCGCCCTCGTCGGCTTCGGCGCGGGTCTGCTCGCCGACCTGGCCCCGCCCGCCGACCATGCCGCCGGGCGCTACGCCCTGGTGCTGTGCGTCATCGGCTACCTCGCGGGCCTGGTGAAACCCGAGACGGGCCAGCTGAAGTCCGCGACCGGCCCCATGGCCGTGGTGGTCGCCGCCGCGGTCGGCTCCACCCTGCTGTACGCCGGGGTCGGCGCCCTCGTCGGCGACACCGCCGCCCGCCATGTGGGCCTCGGCGGCCTGCTGTTCACGTCCGCCCTGTACGACCTGCTGCTCGCCCCCTTCGTCGTGCCGGGGATCATGGCCCTGGCCCGGCGCGCCGACAACGATCCGCTCGCCGAGACCGGCTCCGCCACCAAGGCCACGGACATCTCCTCCGGCTGGCTCTCCGGCGGCACCGGGCTGAAGATCGGCAGCCAGCGCAACGGGCTGCGCGTGAAGGCGGCCCGCGCGCGCATGGCACGCGCCGGACGCATCAAGGGGGTCAAGCGGCTGTGAACGCGGCGAAGTTCACCCGAACGGGGCGATCCAGTAGGAACGCCGGTTCGTGGGCGGGCGTTCATCACTCGTACCCGCACATCCGTACGCACACCGAGAGGAGGAGGCAGCCGCAGTGACCAACATTCCCGAGACCGGCAGGAACTCACGGGTCCAGATCCGGCTCGTCGTCATCCAGGTCCTCGTCCTCTCCCTCCTGCTCACCCTCGGCGGCCGCCTCTGGTACCTCCAGATCCGCGAGGGCGCCGCCTACGCCAAGGAGGCCTCGGGCAACCACGTCCAGCAGGTCGTCCAGCCGGCCGTCCGCGGCTCGATCCTGGACGCGCGCGGCGTGGCCCTCGCGGACAACGAGACGCGACTGGTGGTCTCCGCGTCCCGCACCGACCTGCTGAAGATGAAGGACGACGGCAAGGAAGTCCTCACCAAACTCGCCGGGGTCCTGGGCATGACGCCCAAGGAGGTCCAGGAGAAGGTCCGGCTGTGCGACGCCAAGACGCCGCAGCCCTGCTGGAACGGCTCGCCGTACCAGCCCATCCCGATCACCGACGAGGCCACCGCCAAGCAGGCCCTGCAGATCCGCGAGCGCGCCGAGGACTTCCCCGGCATCACCGCCGAGCCGGAGGCCGTGCGCCGCTACCCGAGCCCGGGCAAGGCCAACTCCGCCCAGGTCCTCGGCTACCTCTCGCCGGTCACCGACGAGGAGATCAAGAAGGCGCAGAACACCAACTCGCCGTATCTGCGCTCCGACCAGGTCGGCCGCTCGGGCCTGGAGCGCCAGTACGACAAGGCACTGCGCGGCAAGGCCGGCGTCACCCGCTACGAGGTCGACAACCTCGGCCGGGTCATCGGCCAGGCCGAGGCCGACCCGGCCCACCCCGGCGACAACCTCGTCACCAGCATCGACTCCCGGGTCCAGCGGGTCGCCGAGTACCAGCTGAACGAGGCCATGAAGGAAGCCCGCAAACAGCACGACCGGAACACCGGCACCAACTACAAGGCCGACTCCGGCGCCGTCGTGGTGATGGAGGCCAAGACCGGCCGCGTCGTCGCCATGGCCTCGAACCCCACCTACGACCCGAACGCCTGGGTGGGCGGCATCTCCGCCAAGGACTACGCGCGGCTCACCGGCAAGAGCTCCAACTACCCGCTGCTCAACCGCGCGATCCAGGGCCAGTCGGCACCCGGCTCGATCTTCAAGGTCATCCCGACGGCCGCCGCGGTCAACGCGGGCTACTCCTTCAACGGCCCGTACCAGTGCTCCAGCTCGTACTCCATCGGCGGCCAGGTCTTCAAGAACTTCGAGTCCAAGGGGTACGGCCCGATCAGCCTCGGCCGCGCCCTGGAGGTCTCCTGCGACACGGTCTTCTACCGCCTCTCCCACGAGGAGTGGAAGCGCGACGGCGGCACCAAGCCGAAGAAGAACGCAGGCGACTGGTTCTACAAGACCGCCCACCAGTTCGGCCTCGGCAAGGAAACCGGCATCGACCTGCCCAACGAGGTCACCGGCCGCGTCCCCGACCGCCAGTGGAAGCTGAACTACTGGAAGGCCAACAAGGACGCCTGGTGCCGCACCGGCAAGCGCAACGGCAGCTACGCCGAGAAGATCGCCTACGAGAACTGCCTCGAAGGCAACCGCATGCGCGCCGGTGACTCCGTCAACTACTCCATCGGCCAGGGCGACACACTCGTCACGCCCATCCAGATGGCCACCATCTACTCGGCCATCTCCAACGGCGGCACCCTCTACAACCCCTCCGTCGGCAAGGCCGTCATCAGCGCCGACGGCAGGACCGTCACGCCGATCAAGCCCGAGCCCCACGGCAAGCTGCCGATGACGCAGAAGACGCGCGACGAGATACACGAAGCCCTCGCGGGAGTCGCCACCCGCGGTACGGCCGCCTGGAGGTTCGGCGGCTGGCCGCAGGACAAGATCCCGATGCACGCCAAGACGGGTACGGCGGAGGTCTACGGCAAGCAGACGACCTCCTGGTTCGCCACGTACACCAAGGACTACTCGATCGTCATGACGATCTCCCAGGGTGGTACCGGCTCCGGCGCCTCGGGCCCCGCCGTCCGCAACATCTACAACGCGCTGTACGGCGTCTCCGAGGACGGCGCCATCGACCCGAAGAAGGCGCTGCTGCCGACCCCGCAGAAGACCCTGCCGAAGGTCAAGACGGACGGCACCATCACCTCCCCGAAGGTCCCCAAGGACCCGGCCAAGGACCAGCAGGCCGACAAGAAGGACCCGAACGCCCCGGCCGACCCGCTCCAGCCGGCGACGACGGCCCCGCCGACGCCGGAGAACCGTGACACCCGAAGGCGGCGCCGCCGCCGGGGAAGCCGGAGGTTGCCAGCATGACCGGCGGTGTGAACAGCTTCCAGGTCTCCGGCTACGGGCCCGAGCGCTCCGGCTGGACGCGGCTGCTGGCCCGTGACTCGATGGTGCGGCGGCTCGACTGGCCGATCCTGCTGTCGGCGGTGGCCCTGTCGCTGCTCGGCACGCTCCTCGTCTACTCGGCGACCCGCAACCGCACGGAACTCAACCAGGGCGACCAGTACTACTTCCTCGTCCGGCACCTGCTGAACACCGGCATCGGCCTCGCCCTGATGGCCGGCACGATCTGGCTCGGCCACCGCGCCCTGCGCACGGCCGTGCCGGTCCTGTACGGCTTCTCGGTGCTGCTGATCCTTCTGGTGCTGACCCCGCTCGGCTCCACGATCAACGGCGCCCACTCCTGGATCAAGCTGCCCGGCGGCTTCTCGCTCCAGCCCTCGGAGTTCGTGAAGGTCACGATCATCCTGGGCATGGCGATGCTGCTGGCGGCCCGGGTCGACGCAGGCGACAAGCAGTACCCCGACCACCGCACGGTCGTGCAGGCCCTCGGCCTGGCCACCGTGCCGATGCTGATCGTGATGCTGATGCCCGACCTCGGGTCGGTCATGGTGATGGTCATCATCGTGCTCGGTGTGCTGCTGGCCTCCGGGGCGTCCAACCGGTGGGTGTTCGGCCTCCTCGGCGCCGGCACCCTCGGCGCGGTCACCGTCTGGCAGATCGGGGTGCTCGACGACTACCAGATCGCCCGCTTCGCCGCCTTCGCCAACCCCGAGCTCGACCCGGCCGGCGTCGGCTACAACACCAACCAGGCCCGCATCGCCATCGGTTCGGGCGGCCTGACCGGCTCCGGCCTCTTCCAAGGCTCGCAGACCACCGGCCAGTTCGTGCCCGAGCAGCAGACGGACTTCGTCTTCACCGTGGCGGGGGAGGAACTGGGCTTCCTCGGCGGCGGCCTGATCATCGTGCTCCTCGGCATCGTCCTGTGGCGGGCCTGCCGTATCGCCCGGGAGACCACGGACCTGTACGGCACGATCGTGGCCGCGGGCATCGTCGCCTGGTTCGCCTTCCAGACGTTCGAGAACGTCGGCATGACACTCGGCATCATGCCGGTCACCGGACTGCCGCTGCCCTTCGTGTCGTACGGCGGATCGTCGATGTTCGCCGTGTGGATAGCGGTGGGGTTGTTGCAGTCGATCCGGGTGCAACGGCCGATGTCGGCATGACACCGCGCGGGGTGGCCCTCTGCCGCCCCGCGCCCCGGCCGACTAGATTCGGTTCATGGCGGACAGCAAGCGCGAGATCGAGCGGAAGTACGAGTCGGCGGACGGCGGGCTTCCCGACCTGACCGGAGTCGCCGGGGTCGCGGCCGTGGCCGACAAGGGCGTGGCCCACCTCGACGCCACCTACTACGACACCGGCGACGAACGCCTCGCCGCGTCGTCCGTCACCCTGCGCCGCCGCACCGGCGGCTCCGACGCGGGCTGGCACCTGAAGTTCCCGATCGCGCCGGACGTCCGCGAGGAAATCCACGCCCCGCTCTCCGACACCCTCCCCGACGACCTCGGCGCACTGGTCCGCTCCCGGGTCCGCGGCAGCGAGCTGCTTCCGGTGGTCCGGCTGCGCTCCGACCGCGACGTACGCCATCTGCTCGACGCCGACGGCCGGCTGCTCGCCGAGGTGAGCGTGGACACCGTGCACGCCGAGCGGCTCACCGGGCGCGGCGGCGAAACGCAGTGGACCGAGATCGAGGTGGAACTCGCCGACGGGGGAGACCCGGCCCTGCTCGACAAGGTGGAGAAGCGGCTGCGCAAGGCGGGCGTACGGCCGTCGGCGTCGTCGTCGAAGCTGGCCCGCGCCCTCGAGGAGACGGCACCGGGGAAGCGGCGCAGGTCCGCGCCCGCCCGGAAGCCGGTGACCGCCGGAGACCATGTGCTGGCCTACGTACGCACCCAGCGGGACGCGATCGTCGAGCTCGATCCCGCCGTCCGCCGGGACGCCGAGGACTCCGTGCACAGCATGCGCGTGGCCACCCGCCGGCTGCGCAGCACCTTCAAGTCGTTCGGCAAGATCCTCGACCGGGCCGTCACCGCCCCCGTCGCCGAAGAGCTGAAGTGGCTCGCCGCGGAGCTGGGCCTGGACCGGGACCGCGAGGTGCTGACCGAACGGCTCACCGCGGCCGTCGACGAGGTGCCCGCAGGCCTGGTCCGCGGCCCGGTCGCGGAGCGCCTGCACTCCTGGTCCCGCGCCGAGCACGGCGGGGCCCGCGGCCGCCTCCTCGGTGTCCTGGACTCCCGCCGCTACCTGACCCTGCTCGACACCCTGGACGCGCTGATCGCCGACCCGCCGCTGCTGAAGGCGGCCGGCAAGGAGCCCCGCAAGCCGATCGCCAAGGCCGTGCGCAAGGACTTCCGCAAGGTGTCCGTGCTGATCGAGCGGGCGGCGGACCTGGAGCCCGGCACCGAGCGGGACATCGCGCTGCACGAGGCCCGCAAGAAGGCCAAGCGCACCCGCTACGCGGCGGAGGCGGCCAAGCCCGTCCTCGGCAAGCCCGCCAAGACCATGGTCAAGTCCATGAAGTCGCTGCAGAACCTGCTCGGCGAGCACCAGGACAGCGTGATGGCCCGGCAGGCCCTGCGCGAGCTGTCGGCGGTCGCCCACGCGGCAGGAGAGAGCGCCTTCACCTACGGCATCCTCCATGAGCGCGAGGAGCAGCGGGCGGTGCGCGTGGAGGCCGAACTGCCCGGGTTCTGGGACGGGATCAAGGGCGGTGCGGCGGACCTCTGACCTTCCGGCGTACGGAGGCGCCCCGCTCTCGCGTTAGTCTGGATGGTCACCCCTGTCAGTTCAGTCCAGCTCACGAAGGTGCGCGACATGCCTGCCGAAGTCGCTGCGTCGGTCTTCCCGCAGCTCGAAGCTCTGCTCCCGCACGTGCAGAAGCCGATCCAGTACGTCGGCGGAGAGCTCAACTCCACGGTCAAGGACTGGGACTCCTGTGACGTCCGCTGGGCGCTCATGTACCCGGACGCCTACGAGGTCGGTCTGCCCAACCAGGGCGTCATGATCCTCTACGAGGTGCTCAACGAGCAGCAGGGCGTCCTCGCCGAGCGCACCTACAGCGTGTGGCCGGACCTCGAGGAGCTCATGCGGGAGCACCACGTCCCGCAGTTCACGGTGGACAGCCACCGGCCCGTGAAGGCCTTCGACGTGTTCGGCCTGTCCTTCTCCACGGAGCTCGGCTACACCAACATGCTGGCCGCCCTCGACCTGGCCGGCATCCCCCTGGAGGCCAAGGACCGCGGTCTGGACGACCCGATCGTCCTGGCCGGCGGGCACGCGGCGTTCAACCCCGAGCCGATCGCCGACTTCATCGACTGCGCCGTGATCGGCGACGGCGAGCAGGCGGTCCTGGAGATCACCGCGATCGTCCGCGCCTGGAAGGCCGAGGGCCGCCCCGGCGGCCGCGAGGAGCTCCTCTTCCGCCTGGCGAAGACGGGCGGGGTGTACGTCCCCGGCTTCTACGACGTCGAGTACCTGCCGGACGGCCGTATCGCCCGTGTCGTGCCGAAGCGCAGTGGGGTCCCGTGGCGGGTCTCCAAGCACACCGTCATGGACCTCGACGAGTGGCCGTACCCCAAGCAGCCCCTCGTCCCGCTGGCCGAGACGGTCCACGAGCGCATGTCGGTGGAGATCTTCCGCGGCTGCACCCGCGGCTGCCGCTTCTGCCAGGCCGGCATGATCACGCGCCCGGTGCGCGAGCGGTCCATCACGGGCATCGGCGACATGGTCGAGCAGGGCCTGAAGGCGACGGGCTTCGAGGAGGTCGGCCTGCTGTCCCTCTCCTCCGCCGACCACACGGAGATCGGCGACATCGCCAAGGGACTCGCCGACCGCTACGAGGAAGACAAGATCGGCCTGTCGCTCCCCTCCACCCGCGTGGACGCCTTCAACATCGACCTGGCGAACGAGCTGACCAGGAACGGCCGGCGCTCGGGCCTCACCTTCGCCCCCGAGGGCGGCTCGGAGCGCATCCGCAAGGTCATCAACAAGATGGTCTCGGAGGACGACCTCATCCGCACGGTCTCGACGGCGTACGGCAACGGCTGGCGCCAGGTGAAGCTGTACTTCATGTGCGGCCTGCCGACGGAGACCGACGACGACGTCCTGCAGATCGCCGACATGGCGACGAAGGTCATCGCCAAGGGCCGTGAGGTGTCGAGGTCCAACGACATCCGCTGCACGGTCTCGATCGGCGGTTTCGTCCCCAAGCCGCACACGCCGTTCCAGTGGGCCCCGCAGCTCTCCGCCGAGGAGACGGACGCCCGTCTGCAGAAGCTGCGGGACAAGATCCGCGGCGACAAGAAGTACGGCCGTTCCATCGGCTTCCGCTACCACGACGGCAAGCCCGGCATCGTCGAAGGTCTCCTGTCCCGGGGCGACCGCCGCATCGGCGCGGTCATCCGCGCGGTCTACGACGACGGCGGCCGCTTCGACGGCTGGCGCGAGCACTTCTCGTACGATCGCTGGATGGCCTGCGCCGACAAGGCCCTCGCCCCGTTCGGCGTCGACGTCGACTGGTACACCACCCGCGAGCGCACCTACGAGGAGGTCCTCCCCTGGGACCACCTCGACTCCGGCCTGGACAAGGACTGGCTCTGGGAGGACTGGCAGGACGCCCTCGACGAGACAGAGGTCGACGACTGCCGCTGGACGCCGTGCTTCGACTGCGGGGTGTGCCCGCAGATGGACACGGCCATACAAATCGGTCCGACCGGGAAGAAGCTGCTGCCTCTCACGGTCAAGAATGCCGCGCCGGCGCCTAGCGGGCACTCGCACTAAGGTGAGCGACGCGTTGCGGCGCACCGTCGACGCCTTGTCGGACATCGGCGAGGACGACAGGACGGCGGTGCTGAGGGCGCTCGGCGCTGCGGGCAGGCGGCAGGGGCTCGCTCGGGACACCCCGAGAACGCCTCTGCCGCTTCCTGGAGGCTCTTCCGGGATTCAGTCCGAGGTGGAGTGGGTCTGAGCGCCATTGCTCCGCGGAGGGCTGGACCGACGGCTGTCGCCTGAGTGGCTGCGCTCCGTTCGCGGGGTGGCTCACAGCTTCCTAGCGTGGCGGTATCCGCTACGGAGGAGGCGACATGGCAGCAAGTGGGCCGCCTGCTAGCGGGCCTCGGTGGGGAAGTCCGGGCGATGGTTCTCCCCCTTCCGGGCAGTGGACATCTCCGCCGGGGCCGCCGCAGAAGAAGCAGCGGAGCCGTGGCTGTCTTTGGGGGTGTGTCGGCGCCTTGGCGGCCGTGATCGTCATCCTCATTGTCGTGCTGGTGGTCGCGCTGGGCGATGACGATGAGAGCACGGCTCCTGCGCCCACACGGACCCCCACCACGAAGACGGCGCAGGAGCAGACGCGGGCACCCCAGGATGAACGGGCCGACCTCACCAGTTTCGAACTGGAGGACCGCTCGGAAGCCGGTATCACCAATATCTGGCTGGTTTGGACGATCAAGAACAGCAGCAGCGAGAAGTCCAACTACTCATGGGAGTGGGAGGCGGTCGACGCCGACGGCACTCGCGTGGCGAACGGCTCGCAAGTGGAGACCGACGTGCAACCTGGCCAGACCGCCGAGGGTGAGTTCCCCACGACGCTCAAGACCGTAGAGGGCATCAAACTCAACATCACCAGCTTCAACCGCACTGTCAGCTACTGAGCAGGGCGTTGAGCCCATCGAAGACCCGTGCGAGTCGGACTGGCTCGAAAGGTTTTCCGTAGGCACGACGCCGCAGATGGACACCCAGATCCAGATCGGCCCGACGGGCAAGAAGCTGCTCCCCCTGACGGTCACGAACGCGGCGCCGGCTCCCAGCGGGCACGGGCACTGAGGGGAGTCACCGGTCCTGCTGTCGGTCGCTCGTCGGCAACCGACAGCAGGCGGGGGTGGGTCACCGCAGGAGTTCGCAGATCTTGAACAGCAGCATCGTGATGGCGATGAAGGTGCCCCCTGCCCATGTCGCCGCGTGGAGGATCGTCGCGTGCAGCAGTACGGCCAGCACGCCCGCTGCGAGGCCGGTGAGAAGGCCGATCAGTAAGGCGATGACGATGAGCAGGGCTCGCTGCGATTGCCCTCCGGCGGGAGGCGGCAACTGAGTCATGACATGCCTCCCTCTGAGCTCGCTATCCGCGCAGGCCCTTGACGGGTGCCTCGGCGGTCGGCGGTGCGGTGGGGCAGCGGGCCGACGGGGAATGCCCAGCCGTGGGTCTGGCTGGTGACACAACTCGCGTTACTATCTGCCATGAGGCTTCCTGGTTGAGTTGAGTGGACGAGGGCGCTTCGCGGTGGGGGAGTACTCGGACGATGCTTGCCGGCTGACCGAGCGCTCCCCTTCCTGCTGTTTCCTGCTGTGAAAAACTCTCCGCATTCTTGGCCGAAAAGACGCTTGCCGCTTCGCGGGGTGCCATGTGGCTGGTCACCTTTCCATGACCGTCTCCTTCTTCGATGTCGAGATCAGCGCTATTCGGCGGCCTTGGCAGTCATGGCTCCTGCCGTCATACTGACGGCCAGGGGCCTGACCGTGCCATCGGTACTACAGTGCGGGAATGGGGGAGTCGTGACGTTTCCGGATCCGGCATCGAAGTGGCGGAAGAGTTCCGCCAGTGGGCCGGAAAACTGTGTCGAAGTCTCTTTGGGCAGTCCCGTCATGGTCAGGGATTCGAAGATGTCCGAGGGGCCCCGCCTGGCGGTCGGTTCCGAAGCCTGGGCGTTCTTTCTGGATTCCCTTTCCCGCCGCTATGCCGCGAGCTGAGGAAGATTCTCGCTCCACTCGGTGATGGGCTGGGCGTAACGGTTCTCGACCTCCCAAAAGGCTTCCAGATAGTCTTCGACGCTGCGTTGCACACCGACGATCGCCTTGTTGTTGAGGATGACGCTCCCGTCGGGGTTCTCGAGATACACCACCCGTTCCTGATCGACTTTGGCGAACTCGAAGATGACATACGGTGAGCGCAGTAGTGGATACAGTCCACTACTGAAAGGCACCACCCCGACGCTCACGTGATCCAGTGTGCTGACCTCTTGCAGATGGCGGATCTGGGCTTCCATCAAATCGCTGTCGCCCACGACGCGTCGGAGCGCGGCCTCGTCGATCAGGAAGCGCAGCTCGGTGTTGGACGATTCGCTCAGCATGCGTTCCTGACGCTTCACGCGCAGGTCGAGCAGCTCCTCCTTCTCCGGGACCACGGACTGCTGGAGGGCGACGCGGGCATACGCCTCGGTCTGCAACAGGCCGGGGACGAACAGTGCCTCGAAATTGCGGATCACGGATGCCGACGCCTCGTAGCCCAGGTAGGACTGGAAACCCTCCGACAGCAGGGAGCGGTAGTCGTACCACCAGGGCTGACGGCGCGCTTCTTCTGCGGCGCGACGCAATTCCGTCGCATTCTCGGGTGCGAGCCCGTAGAAGCTGATCAATGCCTTGAGGTCGGTCATGGAGATCTTCACCCTGCCCGACTCCAGGCGCATGACTTTCGAAAGAGACCATCCCGTCTCTCGCGCAACGTCAGGCTGTGAGTACCCCGCCTTTTTGCGTGCCTCCTGGAGCTGTGAGCTCAGCAGGTGTCGGTAGAACATCGGGTCGGCATCGGGCATGAATGAACTCCTTCTGGTGCCACAGGTCGTACCGCCGCCAGGCACTCCGACCGTATTCAAGACGACCAGCGTCGCAAGGCTACGCGGATTTTTGCCAGGTGTCACTATGCATCACGGCTCCGCGCCGACGCCGTCAACTCTGAAGAGATGCACGGGATGAGTGGGAAGGAATGAAACACCGATCCGGTTTATCTGGACGTGTGATCGATGTATTCACTCGCATGAGTTACTTCTGTTCGAGGGGTCCTCGGGAATTGCCGAATCCGCTCCCACGGCTCAACCGGACAACGGAGCAACAGAGGTCCCTCGGCCGGCGTCGCGACCCCTGCGTGCGGACCTGGGAGGTGAGAGGGCCGTTCTGAGGGGGACCCGCTGGGTAGGCCGGGTTGGTGACGCTCCCCTGGGGGCCGATTCGGCCAGGTTCCCCCAGTTCAGAATGTGTGCTGGGGGAACCGTCAGGCCAGGCGGCCCTCTTCGCAGACCCGCCGGGCGACCTCGCGGAGCTTGATGTTCTTCTCCTGGGAGAAGCGGCGCAGCACGTCGAAGGCCTGCTCCTCGGTGAGGCGGTGGCTGCCCATGAGGATGCCCATGGCCTCGCCGATGACGTGGCGCGTGGCCATGGCCTGTTCCATCTGGGCGTGGCTGCGGGCGCTGGAGAAGGCCACGGCCGCGTGCGAGGCCAGGAGCCAGCCGGCGGTCTCGCTGTCGTCCGTGAAGGCCCCCGGCCGGTGCGCGTACAGATTGAGCGCGCCGAAATCCTCGTCCTCGGTGTACAGCAGGAAGCCCATCATGCTGCCCACGCCCAGTTCGCGGGCCCCCGCGGCGTAGGTGGGCCAGCGGGGCTGCTCGGCGGTGAAGTCGGCGATGCGGAACACGCGCTCCCCGGTGCTGGTGCGGGCCGCGTCGAAGCAGGGGCCTGCCGCGAGGTGCTCCTGGAGCCGGTCGCTCTCGACGACCAGGTCGTGCGTGGGTGCCAGCGTCTCCACGCGGTCGCCGTGCAGGAGGAGGATGCCGGCCGCGTCGCACCCCGCCACGCGTTCCGTGGCCGCTCCGGTGATGTGCTCGAGCGTGGCGCCGACCGAGTCCTGGGCGAGCAGGTCACGCGCCATGGAGGCCATCTCCCGTGCGAACACGCGCCAGTCCACTGTCGTCCTCCTCGGTCCGAGTGCCGGGCATGCGTACCCCTGCCACGGTGTCACGTACCGCGCACGCCGGTGGGCAGTCGCACACCGCGGTCGCCGTACAGGGGGTGCTCCTTGCGTCATCTATCGAATATCGATAGATTTCCATCGCAGTTCGATCGATCGCAGTTCGATCGAAGGAGTGGCGATGGGGAAGCTGGCCGTGGCGGCGTTGCGTGGGGGGCTCGTGGTGCTGCTCGCCGGGTCGTTGTTCGTGCAGGCGGTGATGGTTCCGCTGCTGGCCGTCGACATGAACGGGCTCAAGCCCGAGTACGCGTATCTGCGCACCCCGATCCTCGTGATCACGATCCTGGGTATCTATCGTGACGGCCCAGGTCGTCGTGGTCTGCGTGTGGCGCCTGGTGACGATGGTGCGACGCGGGACGGTGTTCTCCACCGCCGCCTTCCGCTGTGTGCACATCGTGATCGGCGCGTTCGTTGCGGCCGCCCTGCTGGTCTTCGCGCTCGCGGTCGTGCTCGCGCCGGGCGAGGCCGTCGCTCCCTGGGTGGTCCTTCTGCTGTGCGGGGTCGTGGTGGCCGTGCTGGGCGTCGCGCTGATCGTGCTCGTGCTGCGGATGCTGCTCGCGCAGGCCGTCGCACGCGACATCGAGGCGGCCCAGATGCAGGCCGAGCTGGAAGAGGTCATCTGATGGCGATCGCCGTCGACATCGACGTGATGCTGGCCAAACGCAAGATGTCCGTGGGCGAACTGGCGGAACGCGTCGGCATCACCCCCGCCAACCTGGCGGTCCTCAAGAACGGCCGCGCCAAGGCGGTCCGCTTCTCCACCCTCGCCGCGCTGTGCGAGGTTCTGGAGTGCCAGCCGGGAGATCTGCTGCGCTGGGAGTCGGACGGGGCGGCCGACCCGACAATGCCCTGATGGAGAACATCAGCATCCGCCCGGCCCGGCCCGCCGAACTCTCGGCCGTGGCCGCCCTCCGGTGGGAGTGGCTCGTAGAGACCGGCTCGGAGGATCTCGGTGAACGCGAGGACTTCGTACGGCACTTCGTCGCCTGGGCGGGGGAGAACGCCGGCTCCCACCGCTGCACGGTGCTCGTCCGGGACGACCGGGTCATCGGCATGGCCTGGCTCGCGGTGGTGCGGCGGGTGCCCACGCCCCGGGCGCCGCGGCGGGCCTCCGGCGATCTGCAGTGCGTCTACGTCGTACCCGAGGCGCGCGACGGCGGACTGGGCGGGCGGCTCATCCGGGCCGTCCTGGACGGAGCCCGTGAGCTCGGGCTGGAGCGCGTGACCGTCCACTCCGGTACGCGGGCGATCCCCGCGTACGCCCGCAACGGCTTCCAGGAGTCGCCCCGGCTGCTGCAGGCGCGGATCGCCCGCGCGTGAGCCGTATGATCTTGCGGCCGAGTGGAGGAATCGCGGGAGAACGGGGCGGGACTGTGCGGTGCTGGATCCGGACGGGGCACTGAAGGCGTCTACGACGGTATGGATCTGGAGAAGCATCCCCGCGAGGGTTCCGAGGCGCGGGTCGATCTGCACAAACGGACTGCCGAGCCGCCCGTCCGGCGCGAGCCGGAGGCGCCCGAGGGGTGTCTCGCCGTCGCGATCCGGATTCCCGTGCGGATCGTCGTGCTCGTCCTGGTCGTCCCCGTGCGGATGCTGTGGGACGCGCTCGTCGTGGCCGGGCGGTTCCTGAACGACGCGCTGCTCCGGCCGCTCGGGCGGGCGCTGCTGTGGCTCGGGCGGGCGGTGTTCGTCTGGCCGCTCGTCGGGCTGTGGCGCTACGTCGTCGTCCCGGTGGGCAAGGCCCTCGGATGGCTCGGGAAGGTCCTCGTCGTCGTGCCGCTGGTCTGGCTCTACCGCTACGTCCTGACCCCGGTGGGGCACGCGATCGCATGGGTGGCCCGGGGCATCGGGGCGGCGCTCGGCTGGATCGCCGGGGGCGTGGGGGCCGCGCTCGGCTGGGTGTACGCGTACCTGCTCACCCCCGTCGGGCGTGCCGTGACGTGGGTCCTGAAGGGACTCGGCGCCGTGCTCGCCGCGCTCGGCATCGGCGTCTGGACGGTCCTGGCCTGGCTCGCGAAGTACCTCGTCGCCGTACCCGCCGTCTGGCTGTACACCTGGGTGCTCGCGCCCGTCGGCCGCGCGATCGTCTGGTGCGGCAAGGGCCTCGTGTGGCTGGCGAGCATGGCCGTCACCGGCATCGGCGCGGCCCTCTACTGGATCGCCCGCATCCTGCTCGTCCTGCCCGCGCTCGCCCTGTGGCGCTGGATCCTCACCCCGGTCGGACGCGTCCTCGCCGTCATCGGGCGGGAGGTGTGGGACGCCCTGGGCCACGCCTGGCGTATCGCCGGGCACATCTCGCTCGCCGTCGGGCGTTTCCTCGGCACCCTCTTCCGGTGGATCTTCGTCGAACCGGTGCGGTGGGTGTACCGCAGCGTGCTGACGCCCGTCGGGCACGTCGTACGGGACACCGTCTGGCGGCCCGCCGCCGAGGCCGCCCGCAGTGTGGGCCGGGCCACCCGGCAGGCGCTGGCCGCCGCCCGGGAGTCCGTGCGTCAGGCCCGCGCCGACTTCCGGCGGATGCTCCTCGGCGAGCCGCGGCGGCCGCAGCCGGTCGACCGGAGGGAACCTTCGGCGCGTGAGACACGTAGTCTTGGTAGCAGTACGACCGCTCTCACGAAGGACTGAACGACACTGGGCAAGCGACAGCCCGAAGGCCCGCCGCCCGCACCCGCGGTGCAGCGCATCCGACTGCGCTACACCAAGCGCGGCCGCCTCCGGTTCACCAGCCACCGTGACTTCCAGCGCGCCTTCGAGCGTGCGTTGCGCCGTGCCGAGGTGCCGATGGCCTACTCGGCCGGCTTCACACCGCACCCGAAGGTGTCGTACGCCAATGCCGCACCCACCGGCACGGGCAGTGAGGCGGAGTACCTGGAGATCGCGCTCACCGCGCCCCGCGACCCGGAGCAGCTCAGGGCCCTTCTCGACGAGTCGCTGCCCGCCGGGCTCGACATCACCGACGCGGTCGAGGCCCGCACCTCGGGATTCGCCGACCGGCTGACGGCTTCCGTCTGGGAGCTCCGGCTGGACGGAGTGCCGCTGGAGGAGGCCCGCCGAGCGGCGGACGCCTTCAACGCGGCCGAGACCGTCGAGGTCCAGCGCCTCGCCAAGAACGGCGTCCGTACGTTCGACGCCCGCTCCGCCGTCGCGAGCCTGGAGGTGCGCGACCTCGCGGAAACGCACAGTTCGCAGGCTGATAGGCCGACCGACCAGCCCTGTGCGATACTGCGGCTGGTTGTTCGGCACGTGACGCCTGCCGTACGACCCGACGACGTCCTGTCCGGTCTCCGCGCCGTGGCCGACCTGGCGCCGCCGGTCCCCGCAGCGGTGACCAGGCTGGCGCAGGGGCTGTTCGATGAAGAGACCGGCACGGTGACCGACCCGCTCGCGCCCGACCGCGAGGCAGTCGAGGCCCCCTCAACGGCCGAACCGACTGCCGCCGCGACGGCGCCGGCGTAAGGAAGGTTCCGCGTAGGGACGGACGTCGTAGCGCCGCCCTCGGACTCGGGAGCCACCTGGGTCGGGCAGCGCACCGACCAGAAGACTTTCGCCAGGCCGTACGCATTCGGCGTACGGAACCGGCGAGACAGGACACAGAGAGCTCCCGTGCGGCGCCCGCGCCCCGGACGGCGGCGAACGCGCACAGCGCGCGCCGCGGACGTCACCGGCATCGCCGGACCAGGCGCGGCGCCCGGGAGCCTGACGGGAGATAAGCCCGCATGCTCGAACCGACCGAACCCACAGAGGGTTCCGAACAGAACACTCCCAGCGACACCCTGCCGCCCCGCCGGCGGCGGCGTGCCGCGTCGCGCCCGGCGGGCCCGCCCACCGGTGCCTCCGACGCGCCGGTGGAGACCGTCGCGCCGGCCATACAGCTCGCCGATGCCGACGACCTCGCGGCTGATGCCGCAGAGGCCGATGCCGTAGCGGCCGACGAGGCCGAAGAGACGCCCGAAGCCGTCGAGGCTCCCGAGGCTGTCGAGGGCGACGAGGAGGCCGCGCCCGCCGGGCGCAAGCGGCGTCGCGCCGTTCGCCGTGCTTCCGCGCCCGTCGGTGCTCCGGCGGCCGCCGCGGAGGCCGCCGAGACCGTGGTCCCGGCGACCGCCGTCGCCGAGCCGGCCGAGGCCGCCACGCCCGCCGCGTCCGCCGAAGTGACCGAGGACGCCGCTCCCAAGCGCACCCGGCGTCGTGCCACGCGCACCGTCACCTCGCCCACCGCCGCTCCGGCGGAAGCGGCCGAGACGGTCGCGGCACCGGCCGAGGCGGACGGCCGCCCGGAGCCGGCGGTCGTGGCCGACGGCGCCGCCGAAGGCGCCGAGGCCGCTGAAGAGGCTGCTCCGCGTCGGACTCGCCGGCGTGCCTCGCGGCGGGCGTCCGCGCCTGTCGGGGCGCCTTCCGCCGCGGACGCGGTGGAGGGGAACGCCGAGGAGGCGAAGGCACCCGTGACCGAGAACCCCGCCGCCGAGCCCGCCCGCGCGTCCGAGGCCACCGCCTCCGAGACCGCTGCCGCCGAGCCCGCCCGCGCTGCCGAGGCCCCCGCCGAAACCGTCGCCGCCGACGAGTCGGCCGAGTCGGCCGAAGAGACCGGTCCGCGTCGCCGTCGCCGGGTCGTGCGCCGGGCCGCCGGCGGCTTCGCCGAGCCTGCCCAGCCCGCCAAGGGCACGAGGGCCTCGAAGGCCGCCGCTCGTGCCGCCGCGGCCGACAGCGACAGCGAGTCGCCGTCGCGTCCGGCGCGGCCCGCCGTCGCGCTCTTCCAGGCGCCCGTCTTCACCGAGCCCCAGTTCCAGACGCCCGAGCGGGCCGCTGCCGCAGCCGCCGCCGAGGCGGTCGGGGCCGAGGAGCCCCAGGAGGCCGAGGAGTCCGCGTCGGCCGAGGCCCCGCGCGAGGAGCAGAGCGGCGGCTCGCGTCGCCGTCGCCGTCGCCGGGGTGCCGGCGACGATCCCGAGGCCCAGGCCCCCGAGACCGCCGTCGCCGCCGACGCCCCCGCCGACGAGGCGGAGGACGCCGACGAGTCCGCCGAGGACCAGGCCGACGGTGACGAGCAGGAGGAGTCCGAGGGCAGCGGCTCGCGCCGCCGCCGTCGCCGGGGCGGTCGCCGCCGCCGGCGTGGCGAGTCCGCCGACTCCGACGGCGAGGGCGCCGAGGGCCCGGACGGCGAGTCCGAGCAGACCGCCGAGGACGCCTCCGAGGAGGACGACGAGGACTCCGAGGACGCCACCGACCGCGACGAGTCCGGTGGAGGCGGCTCCAGCAGCAGCCGTCGCCGTCGTCGCCGCCGTCGTCGTGCCGGCGACTCCGGGACCGAGCCCGAGACCTCCGACGACGACCCGGAGCGTACGGTCGTCAAGGTCCGCGAGCCCCGCCCCAAGGCCGAGCCGTCCGACGAGGTGCAGTCCATCAAGGGCTCGACCCGTCTGGAGGCCAAGAAGCAGCGCCGCCGCGAAGGCCGCGAGCAGGGCCGTCGGCGCGTCCCGATCATCACCGAGGCCGAGTTCCTGGCCCGCCGCGAGGCCGTCGAGCGCGTGATGGTCGTCCGCCAGCACGGCGACCGCACGCAGATCGGCGTCCTCGAGGACAACGTGCTCGTCGAGCACTACGTCAACAAGGAGCAGTCGACCTCGTACGTCGGCAACGTCTACCTCGGCAAGGTGCAGAACGTGCTGCCGTCGATGGAGGCCGCCTTCATCGACATCGGCAAGGGCCGCAACGCCGTCCTGTACGCCGGTGAGGTCAACTTCGAGGCGCTCGGCATGGCCAACGGGCCGCGGCGTATCGAGTCCGCCCTGAAGTCCGGCCAGTCCGTGCTCGTCCAGGTGACGAAGGACCCCATCGGTCACAAGGGCGCCCGCCTCACCAGCCAGGTCTCCCTGCCGGGCCGCTACCTCGTGTACGTGCCCGAGGGCTCCATGACCGGCATCAGCCGCAAGCTGCCCGACACCGAGCGGGCCCGGCTGAAGACCATCCTCAAGAAGATCGTCCCCGAGGACGCGGGCGTCATCGTGCGCACCGCCGCCGAGGGCGCGAGCGAGGACGAGCTGCGCCGGGACGTCGAGCGGCTGCAGCAGCAGTGGGAGGACATCCAGAAGAAGGCCAAGAACGGCAACGCGCCGACGCTGCTGTACGGCGAGCCGGACATGACCGTCCGGGTCGTGCGCGACATCTTCAACGAGGACTTCTCCAAGGTCGTCGTCAGCGGCGACGAGGCGTGGTCGACCATCCACGGGTACGTCGCGCATGTCGCGCCGGACCTCGCCGAGCGGCTGTCGAAGTGGACCTCCGAGGTCGACGTCTTCGCCACCTACCGGATCGACGAGCAGCTCGCCAAGGCCCTCGACCGCAAGGTGTGGCTGCCCAGCGGCGGTTCGCTGGTGATCGACCGGACCGAGGCGATGGTCGTCGTCGACGTCAACACCGGCAAGTTCACCGGCCAGGGCGGCAACCTCGAGGAGACCGTCACCAGGAACAACCTGGAGGCGGCCGAGGAGATCGTGCGTCAGCTGCGGCTGCGCGACCTCGGCGGCATCATCGTCATCGACTTCATCGACATGGTGCTGGAGTCCAACCGGGACCTGGTGCTGCGGCGCCTGCTGGAGTGCCTGGGCCGGGACCGTACGAAGCACCAGGTCGCGGAAGTGACCTCGCTGGGGCTCGTGCAGATGACCCGCAAGCGGGTCGGGCAGGGTCTGCTGGAGTCCTTCTCCGAGACCTGTGTCCACTGCAACGGGCGCGGTGTCATCGTGCACATGGAGCAGCCGACGGCCCCCGGAGGCGGCGGCAAGCGCAAGAAGCGCGCGCGTGCCGGTGCCGCCGAGCAGCCGCACGTGCACGAGGGTGCCGTCGAGACCGCCGAGCAGGAGGCGGAGACCGAGGCCGAGGTCGGAGCCGAGGTCGCCGAGCCCATCGCGCTGCCCGAGCCGGCCTTCGAGCCCGACGAGGAGCTCTACGGCAGCGTCGCCGAGGCGGAGGCCGCGGCCGGCCGTGGCCGGTCGCGACGCCGGGCGAGCCGGCGGGCGTCGGCTCCGGCGGGCTCCCCGCGGGGTGAGACGGCGGAGCCGCAGGCCGAGCAGGGCAGGGGCAAGGCCCGGCGCGGCAGGGGCAGGGCCGAGCAGGCCGAGGCCGAGGTGCCGACGGCTCAGGACGTGACCGCCGAGCAGGAGGTCGCCCGTCCGGTGCAGCCGGAGCCGGCCGCCGAGGCGCAGGCCGAGCCGATGGCCGTGGAGGACCCGGTGGTCGAGGCCGCGCAGGCCGCTCCGGCCGAGGAGGCCGCGCCCAAGGGCCGTACCCGGCGGCGGGCCACCCGCAAGGTGTCCGCTCCGGCCGGTTCTCCGGCGGGTGCCGAGGCGGCCGTGGTGACGGTCGCCGAGACCGTGCCCGCGGTGGCCGAGGCCACTGAGGCGCCGGAGCAGGGCGGACAGCCCGAGACCGGTGTCGAGCCGGCCGCCGAGGCGCCCGTCGCGAGCGCCGCCCCGGCCCGTCCGCGGCGCCGTGCCGTGCGCAAGCCCACGGTGTCCACGGCGTCCGAGGAGACGGCCGTCGTGGTCGTCCCGTCGGCCGCGTCCGAGGACGTCCCGGCAGCGCCCGCGTCCGACGGTGCCGCCCCGGAGGAGGCCGCCGAGGAGTCGGCCCCCGCCAAGAAGACGGCCCGCAAGACGGCCAAGAAGGCCACGGCGAAGAAGGCCGCCACCACCAAGAAGACGGCGGCGAAGAAGACCGCCGCCAAGAAGACGACGGCCAAGAAGGCGGCGAAGACCACCAAGACCGCCGCCAAGAAGACCGCGTCGAAGAAGACCGTGGCGGCGGAGCAGTCCGTGTCCTCCGCGTCCTCCGTCTCGGCCTCCACCGACGAGGGCTGACCGGCCTCGACGTCCCCCGGGGCGTGCGCGAACCCCGCGTACGCCCCGGCGGACGCGACCGGCGTGACCGGTCGCACAGGTGGCGGGCCCGGCTCGGTTTGACCCCTTCGGCCGCGGCCCCGTAACCTTGACCGTCGGCGTGTCGACTGACGCGTCACATCCCCGTAAACCTCATCCTCCGGGCGCCGGGCGCCAGGAGAGGCTGCTCGCTGAGTCGGGCGGCTGGCCTGCGGGGGTGCCGTTTCCCGAGCTAGAGAGTGAGTCCCGCGTGTACGCCATCGTGCGCAGCGGTGGTCGCCAGCACAAGGTTGCTGTCGGCGACATCGTTGAGGTTGACAAGATTTCCACTGCCAAGGTTGGCGACTCGGTCGAGCTCTCGACCCTGCTCGTTGTCGACGGCGACGCCGTGACCAGCGACCCGTGGGTGCTGGCCGGCATCAAGGTCCAGGCCGAGGTCGTGGACCACCACAAGGGGCAGAAGATCGACATTCTGCGCTACAAGAACAAGACCGGTTACCGCCGTCGCCAGGGCCACCGCCAGCAGTACACGGCGATCAAGGTCACTGAGATCCCCACGGCTGCGAAGTAAGGGACTGAGGAGAAATGGCACACAAGAAGGGCGCATCGTCCACCCGGAACGGTCGCGACTCCAATGCCCAGCGGCTCGGCGTGAAGCGCTTCGGCGGTCAGGTCGTCAACGCGGGTGAGATCCTGGTTCGTCAGCGTGGCACCCACTTCCACCCGGGCTCCGGCGTCGGCCGTGGTGGCGACGACACGCTGTTCGCGCTCTCGGCGGGTGCGGTGCAGTTCGGCACCCACCGTGGCCGCAAGGTCGTGAACATCGTTCCGGTCGCCTGATCGGAAACTTTCGCGAGGCGGGCCTCACTTCCCTCACGGGAAGCGGGTCCGCCTTTCGCGTGTTACCCAAAGACATTCCCGCAGTAACTGGAGGCACATCCCATGACCACCTTCGTGGACCGCGTCGAGCTGCACGTCGCCGCGGGTAGCGGGGGCCACGGCTGTGCCTCCGTCCACCGTGAGAAGTTCAAGCCCCTCGGCGGGCCGGACGGCGGCAACGGCGGGCGCGGCGGGGACGTGATCCTCACCGTCGACCAGTCGATCACCACGCTGCTCGACTACCACCACTCCCCGCACCGCAAGGCCACCAACGGCAAGCCCGGCGAGGGCGGCAACCGTTCCGGCAAGGACGGGCAGGACCTGATCCTGCCGGTGCCGGACGGCACCGTGGTGCTGGACAAGGCGGGCAACGTCCTCGCCGACCTGGTCGGGCACGGCACGTCGTACGTCGCCGCGCAGGGCGGCCGGGGCGGGCTCGGCAACGCGGCGCTGGCCTCCGCGCGGCGCAAGGCGCCCGGGTTCGCGCTGCTCGGCGAGCCGGGGGACCTGCGGGACGTCGTCCTGGAGCTGAAGACCGTCGCCGACGTGGCGCTCGTCGGGTACCCGAGTGCCGGCAAGTCGTCGCTGATCTCGGTGCTGAGCGCGGCCAAGCCGAAGATCGCCGACTACCCCTTCACCACCCTCGTGCCGAACCTCGGTGTCGTCACGGCCGGTTCGACGGTGTACACGATCGCCGACGTGCCCGGGCTGATCCCGGGGGCCAGCCAGGGCAAGGGCCTGGGACTGGAGTTCCTGCGGCACGTGGAGCGGTGCAGTGTGCTCGTGCACGTCCTGGACACCGCGACGCTGGAGTCGGACCGCGACCCGGCCTCCGACCTCGACATCATCGAGGAGGAGCTGCGGCAGTACGGCGGGCTGGACAACCGGCCGCGGATCGTCGTCCTGAACAAGATCGACGTACCGGACGGCAAGGATCTGGCCGAGATGGTGCGGCCCGACCTGGAGGCGCGCGGCTACCGCGTGTTCGAGGCGTCGGCCGTGGCGCACATGGGCCTGAAGGAACTGTCGTTCGCGCTCGCGGAGCTCGTGGCGCAGTCGCGGGCCACGAAGCCGAAGGAAGAGGCCACCCGGATCGTGATCCGGCCCAAGGCCGTGGACGACACCGGCTTCACCGTGACGCGCGAGGCCGACAGCCTGTTCCGGGTGCGCGGCGAGAAGCCCGAACGTTGGGTGCGGCAGACCGACTTCAACAACGACGAGGCCGTCGGATACCTCGCGGACCGGCTGAACCGGCTCGGTGTCGAGCAGGAGCTGATGAAGGCGGGCGCCCGGGGCGGCGACGGCGTCGCCATCGGCCCCGAGGAGAACGCGGTCGTCTTCGACTGGGAGCCGTCCATGACGGCCGGGGCCGAGATGCTCGGCCGACGCGGTGAGGACCACCGGCTCGAGGGGGAGCGGCCGGCCGCGCAGCGCCGCAAGGACCGGCAGGCCCAGCGGGACGAGGCGCAGCAGGAGTTCGACGACTTCGAGCCGTTCTGAGCGGGCCGGGGTAGCGTCTTTTGGGCTGATCCGTTGCGGATCGTCGGTTAGCGGAAAGGGCATTCGCAACGGATCCCGACGCAACCAAGTCGCTCTGAGGTGGGTCGTACTGGGCAGTGCGGATGAGGATCTTGTTCCCCTCCGCGTTGCAACTGCCCAGCCGATCACCGGAGTTGACGTGCCGCAGTCCACAGCCCAGCGCAGGATCGGCCGAGGAGTCGCAGCGGCCATCGGCGTCGTCGTGGCCGTCACCGCCCCTGCGGTCGCGAACGCCGCCGAGGCACCCGCCGCCCTGGCGTCCGCGGCGAAGCTCCAGGACGACTTCAACGGTGACGGCTAGCAGGACCTGGCCGTCGCCGCCCCGCGCGGGAAGGTGGGCGGCAAGGCCCGCGCCGGCTACGTGGCCGTCGTGTACGGCTCGGCCAAGGGCATCGACCTCGCCCACAAGCAGGTCATCAGCCAGGACACCCCGGGCATACCCGGTGCCGCGGAGGCCGAGGACTCCTACGGTGAGGGTCTCGCGGCCGGTGACCTGGACGGGGACGGCTATGCCGACCTGGTCGTGGGCGTACAGGGCGAGGACCTCGGGGAGGTCGTCAGCGCCGGCACCCTCGCGGTGCTGTGGGGCGGGCCGCAGCGCCTGTCCGGCGGCACGGCCGTGGCCACCGGCACCGAGGACGACCGTGTCGACCCGCTCCAGCAGGCGCTCGGCGACTTCAACGGCGACGGCCATCTCGACCTCGCCACCGGCAACCGCCTGCTGTACGGGCCGTTCGACCGCACCACCGGCGCCGCGAGCAGCCGGAAGCTCGCCCTGGAGGCCGACTACCTCACGGACGACGTGGCCGCCGGCGACATCGACCACGACGGGATCACCGACCTGGTCGGGCTCATCCACGACCGCAGCGACGACGACCTGCACGACCCGGACGCCGAGCACCGCCGTGCCGTCTACCTGCGCGGCACCCCGGACGGCCTGAGCGCCCCGGCCCCGGTGAGGAACCCCGACGGCACGCGGATGCGCGGCGGCGAGAGCCTCGGCATCGGCGACGTGGACAAGGCCGGGTACGCCGACCTCGTCATCGGCCGCCGCCTCGACGGCTCGGGCGAAGTCCCGCTCGAGGACCCGCTGCTGAAAGGTGGTCAGGTCGGTGTCGTCCACGGCTCGGCCGACGGTCCCGACACCATCCCGGACGACGGTCATCACGCAGGACACCCCCTATGTGCCCGGTGGCTCGGAGTGGGGGCGACGGCTTCGGCGGCGGCATCTCCGTCGGCGACATCAACGACGACGGCTACGCGGACGTCAGCACCGGAAGCGGCGGCGAGAGCATCGGGGAGGTGTACGCGGCCGGGCAGATCACCGTCCTGAAGGGCGGGAAGTCCGGGCTGACCGCCCATGGCGCGTACTCCATGGACCGGAACACCGCGAACGTCCCGGGCACGGCGGAGCAGAACGACTTCTTCGGCGCCGACACCAAGCTGCTCGACGTCAACGGCGACGGCCGGGCCGAGCTGTTCGCCGGTGCCGTCGGCGAGAACCGGGACGGCGCCATCTGGGCGCTCCGCAACCCGGTCAACGCGCCCGTCGGCTCGGTCAGCTTCGGCGCGGGCACCCTCGGCACCGTGGCGGACGGCTCCGCCCTCGGTGCGGCCTTCGCCCGCTGACAGCAGGGCCCCCGCCTGCCACAGGCGCCCGGCTCGGCTCCGGTATCGCCGGCTGATCGCCTGTCAGACTCGCCCCGTCAACGGCTTGTTCCGGTGCTGGCGGCGAGTCTCTCTTTGTCTGCTTAGTTGTCATGTACGTGAACCCCGGCGTTCAGCGGGCGGACCGCCCGCGAGCGTGAAGCTTCCCAGTGTCCAAGTGGCCAGCGAGGTAAGGGAGTCAGCCGATGACCGGAGCAGTATCCCCCGACCGACGCCGCTTTCTGACCGCAGGTGCCGCGGTGCTCGGCGCCGCGGCCTCCGCCCAGCTGTGGCTGCCGGCCGCCGCCCGCGCGGCCGAGACGCCGCTGCCGGACGGGGTGTTCAGTCTCGGCGTCTCCTCGGGCGACCCGCTGCCCGACGGCATCGTGCTGTGGACCAGGCTCGCCCCGGACCCGCTGAACGGCGGCGGCATGCCCGACCGGGTGGTGCCGGTGGAGTGGCAGCTGGCGGAGGACCACCGGTTCAGAAAGCTCGTCCGGCAGGGCACCGCCCAGGCTCGGCCCGAGTACGGGCACAGCGTTCACGTGGACGTACGGGGCCTGCGTGCGGGCCGTACGTACTGGTACCGCTTCCGCACCAGCGGGCAGCTCTCACCCGTCGGCCGCACCCGTACCGCGCCCCACCCCTACAGCTCCGGTGGCTCCCTGCGCATGGCCCTCGCCTCCTGCCAGAACTGGCAGCACGGCTATTTCACGCCATACGCAGACATGCTCGACCAGGACCCGGACGTCGTGGTGTTCGTCGGCGACTACATCTACGAATCCACGCCCTCGGCGACGGCGCTGCGGCGGCACGAGGGGACGGGGGAGCCCTTCAGCCTGGTCCAGTACCGCAACCGGTACGCGCAGTACCGCACCGACCCGGATCTCGCGGCGATGCACGCGAACGCGCCCTTCGTGGTGACCTTCGACGACCACGAGGTGGACAACGACTTCGCCGGGGAGATCCCGCAGGACCCCGACAAGCAGCCGCACGACGCGTTCGTGGCCCGGCTGACCGCGGCCTACCAGGCGTTCTACGAGCACATGCCGGTCCGCGCCACCGCCGTGCCGAACGGCCCGCACATCCGGATGTACCGCCGCCTGGAGTTCGGCCGCCTGGCCCGGCTCAACGTCCTGGACACCCGCCAGTACCGCAGCGACCAGGCCACCAGCCAGGCCGGAGCCCAGGACCCGTCGCTGACCATGCTCGGCGCGCGGCAGAAGCAGTGGCTGCTGAACGGGCTGCAGGACTCGCCCGCCCGCTGGAACCTCATCGCCTCCCAGATCATGATGGCCGAGACGGACCTCAAGGTCGGCGAGGGCAAGCTCTGGTTCTACGACGCCTGGGACGGCTACCAGGCCGAACGCAACCGGTTCCTCCAGGAGTTCCAGCAGGTCCGCAACCCGGTGGTGCTCTCCGGCGACCGGCACCTGACGATGATCAGCGACCTCAAGGAGGACTACGCCGACCCGGACTCCGAGGTGGTCGGCGCCGAGTTCGTCGGCACCTCCATCTCCAGCAACGGAGACCAGGACCAGGAGGCCTTCCGCAGGGAGTGGGACCCGCGGCGCCCGGACAACCCGCACTGGAAGCTGCTCGACGCGCACCGCGGCTACCACCTCTTCGACGTCCGCCGCGACCGTATCGACGCGCAGGTCAGAGTGGTCGACACCGTCCGGCGGCCCACGGCGACCCCGAGCACACTGGCCCGGCTGAGGGTCCAGGCGGGCCGGCCGGGCGTCGAGGTCGTTTGACCTGGTCCGTCACCCCAGGAGCCCGGGACTCCTCGGAGTCCCGGGCTCTTCGTCGTACGGGGCGGGTGAGCCGGGTGACAAGTCCGACCCGGGTTTGCGGCGTATTGCTCTTGCCGAGACCGAAATGCTGCGGAATCTTGGCCGGGAATTCCGCGGCAATGAGCGCCCGGACGAGCCGTATTCGCGACTTGTCCGCAACGGTGCGGTCATCCTGGTGGAGAAGACGTGCGGTCCGCCGGCCGGGGCGTGAAGGCCGGCACACCGGCGGACGGGCCCGGCCCCGGGGCGTCGATGATCCGGCGCCGCTGCCGGCCGTGGCGCGGGCCCGCGGCGATCGGGCCGCGGAGCCGCGCCGCGCTCGCCGTGGTGCGGTGCGCACCGTCAAAGCGCGTACCGTGCACCAGACATCGTCCAAAGAACTCGTGAAGGTCCTCGGTCCCCGCCGGCTCAAGCCCCTTCGGCGCCGCTGAGCTCCTGTGGAGTTACTCACAGCAATTCCTGAGGCACCTGCATCACCGGCGGAACCGTCTCGCCAATCACCGGCGTCGCCAGGTGAATGAGAGGTTGCGCGCACATATGCGGTGGAGGTCGCTCACCTTGCATTGCGGTAACCACAAGTGGGACCATTTCCAAGTTCCCTGTCGCCCCAAGGTAGGTCACCTGTGTCCCAGCACATAGCCAAGCCCCGTACCACCGCAGTGATCCTGGCCGGTGGCACCGGCCAGCGCGTGGGTCTGTCGATCCCCAAGCAGCTGCTGAAGATCGCCGGCAAGGCAGTCATCGAGCACACGCTGACCACCTTCGAGAACGCCGACTCGATCGACGACATCATCGTGCTGATGGCGCCGGGTTACGTGCCCGACATCGAGAAGATCGTCGCGAAGGCCGGATTCAAGAAGGTCTCGAAGGTCATCGAGGGCGGCTCCACGCGGAACGAGACCACCGAGCGCGCCATCGCCGCGCTGGGCGAGGGCCTGGCCGAGGGCGAGGACGCCAACGTCCTCTTCCACGACGCCGTGCGCCCCCTGCTCTCGCAGCGCGTCATCGACGACTGTGTCGTCGCCCTGGAGCGCTACCAGGCCGTCGACGTGGCCATCCCGTCCGCGGACACCATCATCGTCACGCGCACGCACGGCGAGGACGGCGAGTTCATCACCGAGATCCCGGACCGCTCCCGGCTGCGCCGCGGCCAGACGCCGCAGGCCTTCAAGCTGTCCACGATCAAGCGGGCCTACGAGGTCGCCGCCGGTGACCCCAACTTCCAGGCCACCGACGACTGCTCCGTCGTGCTCAAGTACCTGCCGGACGTGCCGATCCACGTCGTCGCGGGTGACGAGTACAACATGAAGGTCACTCAGCCCGTCGACGTCTTCATCGCCGACAAGCTCTTCCAGCTGGCCTCCACGGCCGCGCCCGAGCAGGTCTCCGAGGAGGCCTACCGCGAGCTGCTGACCGGCAAGACCATGGTCGTCTTCGGCGGCAGCTACGGCATCGGCAAGGACATCGCCGAGCTCGCCGAGTCCTACGGCGCCAAGGTCTACGCCCTCGGCCGCTCCACCACCGGCACCCACGTGGAGAACCCGGAGGAGGTCGACGACGCCCTGTCCAAGGCGTACGCCGAGACCGGCCGCATCGACTACGTGGTCAACACCGCCGGCGTGCTGCGCATAGGCAAGCTCGCCGAGACCGACAACGCCACCATCGAGGAGGCGCTGAAGGTCAACTACCTGGCCCCGGTGCAGATCGCCCGGTCGTCGTACAAGTACCTGTCCGAGACAAAGGGCCAGCTGTTGCTCTACACCTCCAGCAGCTACACCCGGGGCCGTGCCGAGTACAGCCTGTACTCCTCCACCAAGGCCGCCATGGTGAACCTCACCCAGGCGCTGTCCGACGAGTGGGCCGGCGACGGCGTCCGCGTCAACTGCATCAACCCCGAGCGCACCGCCACCCCCATGCGCACCAAGGCGTTCGGCCAGGAGCCCTCGGGTTCCCTGCTGTCCTCCGAGGCCGTGGCCCGCACCTCGCTCGACGTGCTGCTCTCCGAGCTGACCGGCCACGTCATCGACGTCCGCCAGCAGGACCCGACGGCCGGCGCGGCCCGGGCCACCGGCTTCGAGCAGGCACTGGCCACGGTGCTGGACCGGCAGGACGGCGTGTAATAATTGGCGCCAAATAGACTTCAGTAATTCAGGCCTCTGCGCCCTCCTGTTAACGGGTTTCGTCGACAGGAGTGTTCGCAGGGGCCTGAATCCATCCAGTCTCGCGAATATTCACAGACCAGCCGCATTCTCGAACCAAGACCGGCACACCCCTCCCAAGAGCAGGTTTCTCCGTGATATCCACCGCTATTCGCGTCGCCCGGGTGGGCAGCGCGGCCGAGCTGGCCGCGGCGTTCCTCATGGTGGCGGGCTTCCCCGCCCTCATGCTGGCCGCGCTCGTCCCGAGCGTTCCCGCCTTCGCGGCAGCGGCCGCCGTGACGTACCTGGCGGACCACTATCTGCACCGCAAGGGCAGCTACCTGATCAACCGCCTCAGCAAGGTGCGGGCCGGCCTGTCGATCCGCTTCCTGATAAGGCAGCTGCTCCTCGTCCTGCTGCTGGCCCGGCTGTCCCTCGCGGACAACCTGATCTACTACGGGGCGATCGCCTGCTTCATCGCCTTCTACGGTCTGCAGGCACCGCACGGCGCGCTGGTCCAGCTGATCCGCAACCGCCGCCGCATGCCGGTCGCCACCCGCAACGTCGACCTGGCCTCGCGCATCCGCATCCCGGACGCCCCGCCGCGGGGGCTGCTGCACCGCTCCGCCGAGAAGATGCTCCACCTCGACCTCGCGGCGGTCGTCGGCATCCTGGTCGCCGCGCAGGTGAAGTCGGCCCTGATCGGCTTCATCGGCATCGGCATCACGGTGGCCCTGGCCACCCTGTACGTCCTGGCGCTCGTGCCGTACGTGCGCGGCCGGAGGATTCCGCCGAACGCCGAGAAGGTCCTGGCCGCCGTCGACGACTGGCTGGGCGAGTACAAGCCGGAGACGGTCCTGTACTTCTCCGGCTCGAAGGACTCCGCCTACCAGGTCAACATGTGGCTCGACACCATGGAGAAGCTGGAGTCCAAGCCGCTGATCATCCTGCGTGAGCGGGCCATCCTGAACAATCTGGCGCCCACCACGGTCCCCGTCATCTGCGTGCCCGGAGGGGTGCACCTGATGAACCTGGACCTGTCCACGGTGCGCGTCGCGCTCTACGCGGCCAACGTCGGCAAGAACATCCACATGCTGCGCGTGCCCACCGTCAAGCACGTCTTCATCGGCCACGGCGACAGCGACAAGCTCGCCAGCGTCAACCCGTACAGCAAGGTCTACGACGAGGTGTGGACGGCCGGGCGCGCGGGCCGCGACCGCTACGCCATCGCCGACGTCGGTGTCCGCGACGACGACATCGTCGAGGTCGGCCGCCCGCAGCTCGCCCCGATCCAGACCTGGCAGGGCGTGCCCGAGGATCGCATCCCGACCGTGCTGTACGCCCCCACCTGGGAGGGCTGGGACGGCAACCCGGGCAACACCTCGATCGTGCTGGCCGGCGAGAGCATCGTGGAGAAGCTGGTCGCGGCCGACCCGCCGGTCCGCGTCCTGTACAAGCCGCACCCCTTCACCGGCACCGTCAGCAAGGAGGCCGACGCCGCGCACCGGCGGATCACCGCGCTGGTGCAGAAGGCCGCCGCGGAGCGCGCCATCAACACGCGGTTCATCGCCGACACCGCCGCCCAGGCGCAGGCCAAGGCCGAGCTGGACCGGATCCAGGCCCGGCTCGCGCAGCTGTCCGGCTCCGGCGGCGACCGCGGCGACGAGGCCGAGGCCACCCGCGACGGGCTGGTCGACGTCGCCCGGCACGAGGAGGCCGCCCGGCTGCGCGCCGAGTGGAACGACGCCTACTGGCGTTCCTTCCCGTCCTGGGAGCACCGCGTCATCACGGGCGCCGAGCCGCGGCTGTACGACTGCTTCAACGTCTCCGACGCGATGGTCTCCGACATCTCCAGCGTGGTCTCCGACTTCATCGCGAGCGGCAAGCCGTACGCGGTGACGGACTCCGCCGAGGTGGGCGTCGAGGAGTTCAAGCGGAACAACACGGCGGTGCGTGCCGCGGTGATCCTGTCCAACAGCGCCGCCGAGCTGGGCGAGTTGCTCGGCGCGGTCCGCGCCCCGGACGCCGACCCGCTGGCCGAGGACCGCAAGGAGCTCAAGCAGTACCTGCTGGGCCCGGACGAGCCGACCTCCCTCGACCAGTTCAACACCGCCGTCGCGAACCTCGCCCTCAAGGCCGAGACGCGCAACGTCGGCCAGGAGTCACGGGTGGCGGCCGCCGGCGCCGAGGCCGAGCTGGCGAACGCCGTGCCCGGGCAGCGGGTGTCCGCCGCCGGTGACACCGACGGTGTCGGCACGGGCTGAACGGCCGCCGCTGACTGAAGAGTTCGGCCCCGAGGAGATTCTCCTCGGGGCCGAACTCTTTCGCTTTCCCGCTCCCTGTGAGTAATCCGTGTGAGGTGACTCACGAACATGCATGCGGGAGGCAACCGCTTGCCTCGATCACCCGTCTACCAAGTAGCGAATGAGGCGATACGGGGGGAATATCCCATTGACTAGGGGGAAAAGTGACCGCGCAGCCTGATGTGAGTGTGATCATCGGCGCGTACGAAGCGATGCCGTATCTGATCGAGTGCCTCGCGTCCGTCGAGGCACAGACCATCGATCCGATGCGCCTCGAGGTCATCGCGGTGGACGACGGTTCGACGGACGGAACGGGGGAGTACCTGGAGGAGTTCGCCGCGCGAGCTCCCATGCACGTCCTGGTGATCCGGCAGGAGAACTCCGGCGGCCCCAGCGGCCCGCGCAACGTGGGCCTGGGCAAGGCCACCGGGCGCTACGTGTTCTTCCTCGACGCGGACGACCGGCTGGGCCCCGAGGCCCTGGAGCGCATGGTCGCCATGGCCGACCGCGCCGGCACGGACGTGGTGCTCGGCAAGGTCGAGGGCGTCAACCGCTCGGCGCCGAAGTCCATGTGGGGCAAGACGGTGGAGCGGACGGACGTCTTCTCCTCCAACATCAAGTTCACCCTCAGCGCGCAGAAGCTGTTCCGCCGCGCGCTGCTGGACCGGCACGGCATGCGCTTCGACGAGTCGCTGTTCACCGGCGAGGACGCGCTGTTCACCATGGAGGCGTATCTGCGGGCGGACGGCGTCTCCGTGGTCGCGGACCACACCTGCTACTACCTGGTCGGCCGCGACGACGGCAAGCACGTGACGAAGAGCGGCAGTTACACGCTGCGCTTCGACTCCGCGCGGGCCCTGATGGACCTCATCGCCGACCTCGTCCCGGCGGGCGGCCGGCGCGACCAGCTGATGGTCCGGCCCTTCCTCGTCACGCTGTTGCCGCAGTTCGGGCCCAAGTACCTGACGGACAGCGAGGAGATACGCCGGCACAAGTTCGAGCTAGCCGAGCCGCTGATGGACACCTACTGGACCGAGGGCGTCGCCCGGCGCCTCAAGGTCCACGAGCGGCTGCGGCTGCACCTGGTCGCCGAACAGCGTCCCGAACTGCTCCTGGACGTGGTGAAGTTCGTCAAGGCCAAGAAGCAGGCGGCGGCCCTCCTGGAGCGGAAGGGCCGCCGTGTGTACCTGGCCTACCCGCACTTCCGGGACCGCGCCGCCGGCGTCCCGGACTCGGTCTACCTTGCCGAGCCCCGGGAGGCCCGCGCCTTCCCGGGCTACCGCGAGGGCGGCGTCGACACGTTCGTACGCCGGGCCGTGCGCAAGGCGCGGCGGGTGCTGACGTCGCGGGAGGTACGGCAGGCGGCGTGACCGCGCGCGCCGCCGCTCAACACGGCGCCACTGCGCGCCTGCCGCTCACCGCGGCGCGGTCGGGACCTCGGCCGCGGTGCGCTGACCGGGCACCGCGGCCAGGCGCTCCGCCACCCGTACCCGGTGGTCCCGGGCCGCCCCGCACAGCGCCCGGACGGCGTCGTTGAAGCGCTCCTGTGACGACGGCTCCGCCGGGCCGAGCAGCCGCAGCTTCAACTCGGCGCGCGCCTCGGCCAGTTCGTCGCGCTCCGGGTTCCGGACGGCGTCCAGCAGGCCCGGCACACCGGCCGCGTCCGGCGTCAGCACCGTCGCCGCCACGACCGTCGGGAACGCCGCACGGAAGGCGTCCTCGGGCAGCCCGCTGGTGTTGGCCACGGCGTACGGCTTCGCACTCGCGAGGAAGTCGCTGATCACGCTCGACACATCGCTGATCAGCAGGTCGGCCACGTTGAAGCAGGAGTACAGCGTGGGCCGGACGTCCGTGATGATCTGGTGCTCGCCCTCCGGCAGCGAGGCCCAGTACGCCTCCTCCCACTCGGCCGTCGCCCGCGCCACCGCCTCCGCGCGGCCCGGCTCGGGCGCCGACTGCACCAGCATCCGCTCCACGGTGTCGGCCCCGGACCGGAAGGCCGACGTGGTCAGCCGGTCCAGCTCGGCGGTGCAGCGGGTGAGTTCCGCGCTGTCGGCGGGGCGCGCCCCCGTCCGCTCCCGGTTGGCCGCCCGGATCAGCTCCCGGATGCGCAGATCGGCCGCGCCCGCGCGCGGGTCCACCGAGCCCGTCAGCGGGTGCGGCTTGTACAGCAGCCGCACGCCCGGGTCGGCGAGCAGCGCCCGCACCAGGTTCTCGCCGGCCGCGATCACCGACGTGTTGCCGGGGTTGCCGTCCCAGCCCTCCCAGGTCGGCGCGTACAGCACGGTCGTGCACGCCCCGGCCGGCGGTCCCGCGTACGGCAGCACGCCGTCCAGCTGCGGGCGGCCCGTCTCCACCACGTCCTTGTCCTCGACCCCGACCTCGGCCAGCGCGTACCGCTCGCGCGCGGCGGGCCCGGCCACCCACACCTCGTCGTACGCCTTCGCGTCCGGGTTGCACGAGGACAGCTTGTCGCTCTCGCCGTGGTTGACGAAGGTGTGCTTGATCGTGGGGATGCGCAGCACCTGGGAGGTCTTGCCGGAGTTCGACGGGTGGATGAGGACCTGCAGCGCGGAGTGCTCCAGGCGCATCAGCGTCGACACCTTCGGCAGGCACACGATCGGGATGTCCGTCGCCGCGATCTTCTGCACCATGAACCGCTCGCGCAGTATGATCACCGGCCTGCCGTCCAGCCCGGCGAGCGGCTCCAGCCACATGTTCGCCTGGTAGGCCGAGGCGGCGCCGCCCGAGAAGTACAGGCCGACGGTCGGCCGGTACGAGGCCAGCCACGCGTCGAACCAGTCGAGCACCTCCTGCTCGCCCGCCGGGCGACGGCCCGGCAGCAGCCGCAGAAGCAGCGCCCCGAGGCCGGTCAGCCCGAGGGCCAGGGAGAGTGCGATGCCGGCGGCCGCGTACACCGGCCGGTCTCCCGCCGCGCTGGCCAGCAGCCCGGCCGTCGCCGGCAGGCCGAACACCAGCAGCCGCTGTCCGGGGCGGCACAGCAGCACGGACGGGGCCGGGGTCAGCCGCAGCGCCGAGGCGTCGATGTTCCGGGTCACCACCGGCAGGGTGCGGGTGCGGCGCACCAGCACGGAGACCGCCTGGATCGCGCAGTGCAGCACGTAGAAGACGAGCAGCCCGGCCACCAGCGGGGCGTACACCGTCTCCCGGTCCTGCTCGCCCAGCCGCAGCAGGGCCACGACCAGCAGCAGGTCCCGCAGGACGTGCCGCACGGTGATGTCCGCGTGCGACTTGGCGAACAGCGACAGGACCCCGCGCTGCCACCGGTACAGGGCGCCCTCGGTGGCCAGGGAGACGGCCGTCGCGGCGAGCAGCAGCGGGACGTGGGGCAGCAGCGCCGCGACCGCCTGTGCGGCGAACGCGGCGGCCAGGACGACGGTGACCAGCCCCTTGAGGAGGGCCTGTGGACGGGGGAGAGGTACGGGCACTGCGGTCACTCCAGGAGCGTCGGGTCGGCGCAGGTCGGCCGTCCGGGTTAACGCGCGGCGACCTCCCGACGACACGCGCGTGTCGTCGGGGCGTGGGGGCGGCTGCCGTCGCACGTGTGGTCGGACCGTAGCGGAAGATCGTGTTCCTGTCGCGGGGTGGGGTCGAGGAAGGGCGACAGGCCGTGGAGTGGGGGCGAAGGAGGGCGGCAGCGCTCCCGTGACGCGGGCGGCACCGTCCGTAGCGTGGACCGGCGCCGCACCCCGTCCGGGCGTCCCGTAGATTTCCTGGTGAGGGACCGAATCGACGCGAGGGGACGGACGGCGACGTGGCAGGGGCAAGGCAGGCCGTGGGCGAGGCCCGCAGGATCGTCGTCAAGGTCGGGTCCTCCTCGCTGACCACCGCCTCGGGCGGCCTGGACGCGGACCGCGTGGACGCGCTGGTCGACGTCCTCGCCAAGGTCCGCAGCGGCGGGGAACGCGAGATCGTCCTGGTCTCCTCGGGCGCCATCGCCGCCGGCCTCGCCCCGCTGGGCCTGCGCCGCCGCCCCAAGGATCTTGCCCGGCAGCAGGCCGCCGCCAGCGTCGGCCAGGGCCTGCTGGTCGCCCGGTACACCGCCTCCTTCGCCCGCTACGGCGTCCGCGTCGGCCAGGTCCTGCTGACCTCCGACGACATGAGCCGCCGCTCGCACCACCGCAACGCCTCGCGCACCCTCGACAAGCTGCTGGCGATGGGCGCCTTCCCGATCGTCAACGAGAACGACACCGTCGCCACGGACGAGATCCGCTTCGGCGACAACGACCGCCTCGCCGCCCTCGTCGCCCACCTCGTCCACGCCGACCTGCTGGTCCTGCTGTCCGACGTGGACGGCGTCTACGACGGAGACCCCGCGCGGCCCGGCACCTCCCGTATCGGCGAGGTGCGCGCCCCTGCCGACCTCGCGGACGTCGAGATCGGCAGCTCGGGCAAGGCCGGTGTCGGCACCGGCGGCATGGTCACCAAGGTCGAGGCCGCCCGGATCGCGGCCGCCGCCGGTGTCCCCGTCGTCCTCACCAGCGCCATCCACGCGGCCGACGCCCTGACCGGCCAGGACACCGGCACCTTCTTCCACCCCACCGGCAAGCGCTCCGCCGACCGGCTGCTGTGGCTCCAGCACGCCTCCACCCCGCAGGGCGCGCTGACCCTGGACGACGGTGCCGTGCAGGCCGTCGTGGACCGCCGCAAGTCGCTGCTGCCGGCCGGGATCGCCGCCGTCGAGGGCGAGTTCAACGCCGGCGACCCGGTCGAGCTGCGGGACCGCACGGGGCACGCCGTGGCCCGCGGGCTCGTCAACTTCGACGCCAAGGAGATCCCCCGGCTGCTCGGCCGCTCGACCCGGGAACTGGCCCGCGAACTCGGACCCGCGTACGAACGCGAGGTCGTACACAGGGACGACCTGGTGGTCCTGCACCCGTAATGGGCCGAAACGTCCGCCCCCGGTGGTGGACGTTCCGCAAAACCGCCACGCGATCCCTTGCGGCCTGCTCAACTTTGTCCCAGGGACCTAGCAGCAGCGCCACTGTGCAAAGGAGGCCGTCGTGAGACGAGTGCGCCCTGGGACTCAGGCGTCCCGCGGTGGTGCCGGCTCCCGCGCGGCCGGTGAGGAGCGTGCCCTGGCGAGCGTGGCGGCCGGGGACCGGTTCCAGGGCGAGGAACCCGGCGACACCCCGCGACTGTGGCACGTCACCCTCAGCGTCTCCGGCAAGGAGGCCCCGCTCCCGGAGGTCCGGCGCGCCCTGGAGCAGCTGGCCCACGACCACCCCTTCTTCCTGACCAGCAGATACGCCGTCGACCACGCGGAGATCCGCTACTGGGAGGAGGCCCGCGACCTGCACGACGCGGCCGCCGTCGCCCTGCGCCTGTGGGGCGAGCATCGGCAGACCGCCGGGCTGCCGCCCTGGGAGATCGTCGGCCTGGAGGTCATCGACCGCGCGACGTACCACCAGCGCATCGCGGAGGGGTACGGGCCGCCCCCGGCCTCGCCGGTCGGAGTTCACCCGTTTTGACCCGGTCCGGGAATCGTCTCGGGGTGTGAAACGCGCGATGAACGGATCCGCCCGGCGCACTACCCTTCCCTCATGACCACGCTTTCGCCGTACGACTCCATGTCCCCGGTCACCGAGGCCGCCTACCGCGCCAAGGCCGCCGCCGCGACCCTCGCGCCGCTGCCCCGGGCCGAGAAGGACGACGCGCTGCTGGCCATCGCGGACGCGCTGGAGGTCCGTGCGAGCGAGATCGTCGAGGCCAACGCCAAGGACGTCGCCAAGGCCCGCGAGGCCGGCATCAGCGAGGGCATGATCGACCGGCTCACGCTCACCCCCGAGCGGATCCGCGCCATCGCCTCCGACGTGCGCGACGTGGCCGCGCTGCCCGACCCGGTCGGCGAGGTCGTCCGCGGCTCCACGCTGCCCAACGGCATCGACCTGCGCCAGGTCCGCGTGCCGCTCGGCGTCGTCGGGATCATCTACGAGGGCCGGCCGAACGTCACCGTCGACGCCGCCGCCCTCTGCCTGAAGTCCGGCAACGCGGTCCTGCTGCGCGGCTCCTCCTCGGCGTACCAGTCGAACACCGCCCTGGTGCGCGTCCTGCGCGACGCCGTGGGCGGGGCCGGGCTGCCCGCCGACGCCATCCAGCTGGTGCCCGGAGAGAGCCGCGACAGCGTGCGCGAGCTGATGCGCGCCCGGGGCCTGGTCGACGTGCTCATCCCGCGCGGCGGAGCCTCCCTGATCAACACGGTCGTCCAGGAGTCCGTCGTCCCGGTGATCGAGACCGGCACCGGCAACTGCCACGTCTACGTCGACGCGCAGGCCGACCTCGACATGGCCGTCGAGATCCTGATCAACTCCAAGGCCCAGCGGGTCGGCGTCTGCAACGCCGCCGAGACCCTGCTGGTCCACCAGGACATCGCCGCCGCGTTCCTGCCCCGCGCCCTGGACGCCCTCGCGGAGGCCGGGGTCACCGTGCACGCCGACGAGCGCGTGCAGGCCTACGCCAAGGACTCCAAGGCCACCGTCGTCGAGGCGACGGCCGAGGACTGGGAGACCGAGTACCTGTCGTACGACATCGCCGCCGCGGTCGTGGACTCGCTGGACAAGGCCGTCGAGCACATCCGGCTGTGGACCTCCGGCCACACCGAGGCGATCGTGACGACCTCCCAGCAGGCGGCCCGCCGCTTCACCCAACTGGTCGACTCCACCACCGTCGCCGTGAACGCCTCCACCCGCTTCACCGACGGCGGCCAGTTCGGCTTCGGCGCGGAGATCGGCATCTCCACGCAGAAGCTGCACGCCCGCGGCCCCATGGGCCTGCCGGAGCTGACCAGCACGAAGTACATCGTCACCGGGGACGGGCACGTACGGCGCTGAGCCGCGCTTCCCCGGGTACCGGACCATGCGCGAGAACGCATGGTCCGTGCCGGGTCACCCGGGTGGCGCAGGTGCGCGCGGCGGAGTGCCCGGGCGGGCGTGCGCCGTCCTGAACCCCGTGGAAGCCGTCTCATCCGGCGGATGAATTTCCATACCGTCTGCCCAAATTGACCCCCCAGGTCTACTCTGGATCCGTGCCGGAGGACGTGGGGGGCACGCCGTTTCCGGACGGCCGGGAGCCCGACGACGACCACGACCGCGGGGTGTCGGACGAAGAGTTCGCCTCCGTGGTCTTCGACGAGGCCTTCGTACGCGCGGCCGTGGTGCACGAGCCGACCGCGGTGGAGCGCCTCCTGGCCGCGGCACAGGCGAGAGCCGAGGCCTCCGAGGCCGAGGCGCGCCGCGCCCACACCAGAGGCGAACGCTACGACGACGGGTACGGCCCGGACCGGCGTGGCGATTTCGGCCATGATCCGGACTCCGACGAGCTCGACGACCCCGACGTCCTCGAAGACCACTACGGCAGCACGGGGCCGTACTCCAAACAGGTCCGCTGGCACCGCCCCGTCGCCTGGCTGCTCGCCCTCGTGATGGGCATCGGAATGGTCGCCCTGGCCTTCACGGCGGTCTACCGGGGCGCCTCCTCCAACCGGGAGGAGCCCGCTCCGCCGCCCGCCTCGACCGGGCTGGAACAGAGCAGCGGAGCGGCCCCCTCGGCTTCCGCCGACTCCTCCCCGCCGGCCGTCTCGGTGATCCCCCGCAGCCCCTGACCTGAACCCGCCCATCTTGGTGAGAACCTGTCAGAAGTTGTGGAGCAGCGGGGCGTTTACCCGAGCTTCAGGCGACCTACCCTGAAGATATGGGCGGGCCTGGAAACCCACCTGAGGGGACTCCCGAGGGCGCCCCCGGAGGTGGAGAGGACGAGTACCGATCCGTCGTTTTCGACGAGTCGTTCGTCCGTGCTGCCCGCCTCCAGGAGTTCTCCGCGCAGGAGCGCATCGCCGACCACGCGCCCGCCGTACGGCGTCGGCCGCCCCTGCGCCGGGGCCTGTCCCGGCAGGCTCTGGTCCTGGTCCTGCTGATCGCCGTCGCCTTCGGCACCGCGATCTACATGGGCGTGCGGCACCCCTACGAGGCCCCTGCCGCCCGGGAGCCCATCGAGCCCCTGCGGATGACCGTCATCCCGCTCGCCCCCGAGGGCAAGGTGCCCGGCACGGCCGACCTGGCCTACCTGTACGAGCGCAGCCCCGCCGCACAGTTCCGGACCGGCGCGGAGGGCGTGCCGCTGCCCGCCTCGCGGCGCACCGCGCACTTCTCGGACAGCCAGGTCGTGAGCGCCCTGACCACCGCCAAGGACTACATCGTGCGGTCGGCCCTCGACCCGGAGGTGCTCACGGGCGGTGAGGTCCGCGCCGTCCGCGTGCTGCTCGACCCCGACCAACTGGACCAGTTCGACCAGAGCTTCGCCCGCCCCACCGCCGACGGACGCCACGCGCCCACCGGCTGGCTGGTCCGCTTCGACCCCTCGCGCGCCGAGCTCGCCGACCCCAAGGTCCGGGTCCAGGGCACGCTGCAGGCCGCCGAGGCCGACTCGTCCACACTCGAGGTCACCGCCGACCACACGTTCGTGTACGCGCTGCGGCCGAACGGGGCCGGCGACAAGGAGAAGGTGTCCCTGTTCACCCTCCGGCGCGAGCTGCACTTCCGCTTCGACCGCGACGACCTGCGGCTGCACCAGGCCCAGCTCGTCGTCTCCTACGTCCAGGCCGGCCCGCTCTCCTGCGCCGAGGACTCCACGAACCATCTCCGGCCCCTCCTGGCCGGCCAGACGGCCAAGGAGGGCGGCCCCGCGGGCACCGACCCCTACGCCACGGGCAGCGCGACGGCCCTGTGCGGCTCTCTGGCGACGAGCGCCCAGCCGAAGGTGTGAGCCCGGGCGAAGGTGTGAGCCGGGCCTGCCAGGGCCTTGTGGGCGGCATGGGCGCCCTTGTCGCGCCCAGCCCTTGTCGCGCCCAGCCCTTGCCGTGCCTAGTCCTTGTCGTGCGGAGGCCTGTCGTCCCCCGAGGAGTCCGGTGTGCCCGTCTCCGGCCCCTGGGGCGGCTTCGGGGACGCGCCCGTGAAGCCGCCGAAGCCGCGGCGGACCCGGTCGCCCAGGTCGCCGGCGCCGCCCGCGAGGTCCGTCACCAGCTTCATCAGCGGGTCCTTGGAGCCCTTCACGTGGGTGGTGTAGTGGTTCGCCGATTCCCGCCAGGAGTCCCGGACCGAGGTGTCCTTGTCCTCGTCGCGCCGCGGGTAGTGGCCGTCCATGATCCGCTGGTAGTCCCGCGACTCGGCCCACTTCTTCAGCTCGGCCGCCCGCACGGTGGTGAAGGGGTGGGAGCGGGGCATCACGTTCAGGATCTTCAGCACGGAGTCGCGCAGGTCGCCGCCCGCCTCGTACTCCTCGGCCTGGGCGAGGAACGCGTCCACGTTCATCTCGTGCAGGTGGTTGCCGCCCGCGATCTTCATCAGACCCCGCATGGAGGCCTGCAGATCCTGCCCGACCAGCAGCCCGGCCCGGTCCGCGGACAGCTCCGACTTGCGGAACCACTCGCGCAGCCCGGTCACGATCGCCATGATCGCGAGGTTGCCCAGAGGGATCCAGGCGACCCGGACGGCGAGGCTCGTCAGGAACAGCAGGATGGTCCGGTAGACGGAGTGGCCGGACAGCGCGTGCCCCACCTCGTGCCCGACGACCGCCCGCATCTCCTCCTCGTCGAGCAGCTCGACGAGGCCCGTCGTGACGACGATGATCGGCTCGTCCAGGCCGATGCACATCGCGTTGGGCTGCGGGTCCTGGTTCACGTACATCGGCGGGACCTTCTCCAGGTCCAGGATGTAGCAGGCGTCCCGCAGCATCACGTTCAGATGGGCGAACTGCTGGTCCGAGACCCGCACCGAGTCGGACAGGAACAGCAGCCGCAGACTGCGCTCGGGCAGCAGACCGCTGAGCGCCTTGAACACCGTGTCGAAGCCGCTCAGCTTGCGCAGGGCCACCAGGGCGGAGCGGTCGGCGGGGTGCTCGTACGTGCGCGAGGAGATCCCGGGGAAGCGCCTGCGCTGCCTGCTGGGCACGTGCTCGTGCCCGTTGTGCTCGTGGCCGTCGGACATGTCTTCCCCCATGCGTCTGGTGTGACCTTTGCGGCCCCTTGTGCGGCCTTTTGCTTTCCCCGAGGCAGGGCCCAGCCTAGGCGGAGTTACGGTGGTCGGGCAGTACAGCGAAGGAGACCACCGCCATGGAGCACCACCGCGTGTCCGCCTGGTTCGCCGAGGCCGCGAGCGCCGCCGAGCGGCAGGGGCCGGGGTGGCTGCGGATCGTGCTGATCGTGATGATCCTCGGCTGTGCGCTGACCGCGTGGCTCCTGCTGCGTGGCTACAGACGGAAGGACGACTGAGGCCGGGCGAAGGTTCCCCGCCGCGCTGCGGGGCCGGGCCCGGCGGCGGCACGTGTGACCGCCCGGGGCACGAACAGGCGGAGTCGGGGTGATCGCGGAACGGGCGCCCGCTTACGATGAGCCGACGTCTTTATCCCGCCCACACGCGATAGGTCCTGCCGAAGATGAGCTTCCACAGCACCGCTGCCCAGTTGGTCACCCTCGCCGCCGAGGGCGAGGAGCACGGCGGAAACCACGAGAGCCTCAACCCCTACCTCACGGGTGGTGCCGCACTCTTCATCCTGCTCCTCCTGCTGTGGATCACCACCCGCTTCAACCGCGACCGCTGAGACCGGCGGGGCATCCCGCGGAGGATGCCCGGGGGACCACGGGGGCGGCCGGAGCCCTCAGGCAGGGCCGGTAGGGTCTGCACGCATGGGAGAGCAGGACATGCCTACCGGTCCGGCGAACGAGACGCCGCACGACCCGGCACAGGACACGGCGAGCGGAACCGAGCGACACTCGGAGCCCCGCCGTGCCTCCGCGGTGGCCCACCGGACCGGCCCCGGAGAGAGCCCTTCGAGCCCGGGCAAGCGCCGTCTCGGCGTCATGGGCGGCACCTTCGACCCGATCCACCACGGGCACCTGGTGGCGGCCAGCGAGGTCGCCGCGGCCTTCCACCTCGACGAGGTGGTCTTCGTCCCGACCGGCCAGCCCTGGCAGAAGACCCACCGCAGCGTCTCCCCGGCCGAGGACCGCTATCTGATGACGGTCATCGCGACCGCCGAGAACCCGCAGTTCTCCGTGAGCCGCATCGACATCGACCGCGGCGGCCCCACCTACACCGTGGACACCCTGCGCGACCTGAGGGCGCTCAACCCCGACACGGATCTGTTCTTCATCACCGGCGCCGACGCGCTCGCCCAGATCCTGACCTGGCGGGACAGCGAGGAGCTGTTCTCCCTGGCGCACTTCATCGGAGCCACCCGGCCGGGCCACCAGCTGGACGACTCCGGACTCCCGGAGGGCGGTGTCTCGCTCGTGGAGGTTCCCGCCCTGGCCATCTCCTCCACGGACTGCCGTGCGAGAGTCGCCAAGGGCGATCCCATCTGGTACCTGGTGCCGGACGGTGTTGTGCGCTATATCGACAAGCGCGAGCTGTACCGCGGCGAGTGAGCCGAGAGGGGCACCGGTGAACGACCGATACGACCCGGGGTACGGGGGCGACCAGTACGAGCTCGTCGGCTACGACGAGTACGGCCAGCCTGTCTACCGGCAGGTCCGGACGCAGCAGACCCAGCAGCAGACCTACGACCCGTACACCCAGCAGGGGCAGCCCGGGCAGCAGCACCAGCAGGGCTACGGCTACGACCCCTACGCGCAGCAGGGGCAGCAGTTCCAGCAGCAGTCCCCGCCCGCGTACGACTACGGCACGGGCGGGCAGCCCGCCTCCGACTACGGCTCCTACGACCCGTACGGCACCGCCCCGCACCAGGGCGGCCCCGCGCAGGGCGCCCCGCACGACCCCTACGGCCAGGGCGCCGCCGGGGCCACCGGCCGGCAGCCCCGGGTCGCCGAACAGACCGCCCGGCAGACCGCCCACATCCCGCAGCAGGCCGGCCCGGCCCACGACCAGGCGGCCGCCGCCGAGCCGCAACGGGACCACCACACCGAGCAGTTCGCCTTCGTCGAGGAACCGGACGCCAACTCCGAAGACGTCATCGACTGGCTGAAGTTCACCGAGAACCGCACCGAACGCCGCGAGGAGGCCCGGCGCCGGGCCCGCAGCCGGATCGTCGCCCTGGCGGTCGTCCTCGCGCTCGTCGCGGCCGGCGGCGTCGGCTACCTCTGGTACGCGGGGAAGCTGCCCGGCCTGTCCTCCGAGGACTCCAAGGCGGGCACCGCGACGGCCGCGGGCGCCCAGAAGCGCGACGTGATCGTCGTCCACCTGCACGACACCAAGGGCGGCGGCACCTCCACGGCCCTCCTCGTCGACAACACCACCACCAAGCGGGGCACCACCGTCCTGCTGCCCAACTCCCTCGCCCTGACCAGCGACGACGGCACCACGACGACGCTCGCCAAGTCGGTCGAGGACGACGGCTCCGACGGCACCCGCGACGCGCTCGACACGGTCCTCGGCACCGACATCGAGGGCACCTGGCGCCTGGACACCCCCTACCTGCAGAACCTCGTCGACCTCGTCGGCAACATCGACGTCGACACCGACGCCGACGTCCCCGACCCCGCCGCCAAGAAGAAGGGCGAGGCCCCCCTGGTCAACAAGGGCCAGGACCAGACCCTCAGCGGCAAGATGGCGGTCGCCTACGCCACCTACCGCGCTCCCGGCGAGGCCCAGAACGCCCAGCTGGAGCGCTTCGGGCAGGTCATGCAGGGCGTCCTGCGCAAGATGTCCTCCGACCCGCAGGCCGCGACGACGACCATCCAGACCCTGGCGCAGATCCTCGACCCGTCCCTCACCGACAAGGACCTCGGCACCTTCCTCGCCGGGCTCTCCGACCTCGCCAAGGGCGGCGACGTCAGGACCGACCTGCTGCCCGTCCAGAACGACGGCACGCTCAGCGCCCAGGCGAGCGCGGGTGTGGTCAAGAACGTCCTCGGCGGCACCGCCAAGAGCCCCGACAAGGACGCCGCCGTCAGCGTCTCCGTCCAGAACGCCACCGGCGTCAAGGACAACACCGAGAAGGCCCGCGTCGTGCTCCTCAACGGCGGCTTCACCTTCCTGGAGAGCGGCACCGGCACCGCCCAGGCCGCTTCCAAGGTCGTCTACTCCGATGCCGCCGCCAAGGCGAACGCCGCCGAGGTCGCCAAGACCCTGGGTCTGCCCGCGGGCTCCGTCACCAAGGGCAAGACCTCCGCGAGCGCCGACGTCTCCGTGATCCTCGGCCAGGACTACAAGCCGTAGTCCCACCGGACGGCGGGAGGATGCTCCCCACGTGATCCCCGTCATCGCGTGGGGGGCCCACGGCGGTCCGTGAGACCCTTGGTGGCAAGTGTCCGCCGACCGAAAGCCTTGTAGTGACCGTGACCGACCGCTCTCACGAGCTGATCAACACCGCCGCCCAGGCGGCCGCCGACAAGCTGGCCCACGACATCGTCGCCTACGACGTCAGTGACGTGCTGTCCATCACGGACGCCTTCCTGCTGGCCTCCGCGCCCAACGACCGCCAGGTCAAGTCGATCGTCGACGAGATCGAGGAGCGCCTCTCGAAGGAACTCGGCGCCAAGCCGGTGCGCCGCGAGGGCGACCGCGAGGCCCGCTGGGTGCTGCTCGACTACGTCGACATCGTCGTCCACGTCCAGCACAGCGAGGAGCGCGTCTTCTACGCCCTGGAGCGGCTGTGGAAGGACTGCCCCGAGCTCGAGCTGCCCGAGGAGGCCAAGGCCACCCGTGGCAAGGCCGAGGAGCACGCCAAGCTGCGCGCGGCCGAGGAGGCGGCGGAACTGGACGGTGACTGGGCGTGACCTCATCCAGTGAGGCGTCCGCCGGGAAGGGCCGGGGCCGTCGCATCATCCTCTGGCGGCACGGCCAGACCTCGTGGAACGTGGAGCGCCGCTTCCAGGGCAGCACGGACGTCGAGCTGACCGAGACCGGCGTCGCCCAGGCCCGCCGCGCCGCCCGGCTGCTCGCCTCCCTGAGGCCGGACGCGGTGGTCGCCTCCGACCTCCGCCGCGCCGCCGCCACGGCCGCCGAGCTGGCCATGCTCACAGGCCTCGACGTCACCCACGACGAGGCGCTGCGCGAGACCTACGCGGGCGTCTGGCAGGGCCTGACGCACGAGGAGATCATCGCCCGGTTCGGCGACGAGTACGCCGCGTGGAAGCGGGGCGAGCCCGTGCGCCGTGGTGGCGGCGAACTGGAGACCGAGGTCGCCGACCGCGCCGCCCCGGTGGTGCTGCGGCACGCCGAGAAGCTCCCCGAGGACGGCACGCTCGTCGTGGTCAGCCACGGCGGCACGATCCGCACCACCCTCGGCCGCCTGCTGGGTCTCGACCCCCGCCACTGGGAGAGCCTCGGCGGACTCTCCAACTGCTGCTGGTCCGCGCTCGGCGAAGGCGCCCGCGGCTGGCGCCTGCTGGAGCACAACGCCGGCACCCTGCCGGAACCGGTGCTCGGCGACGACGACTGACCCCGGATTTCACTTTCCGGCAGGTCGCAGGCTAAAGTTCTTCTTGTTCGCCCCGCCAGCGGGGACGGACGCGAGGGGCTATAGCTCAGTTGGTAGAGCGCCTGCATGGCATGCAGGAGGTCAGGAGTTCAATTCTCCTTAGCTCCACGTCAAGATCCCGTTCCCGGCCAGGGGGCGGGATTTTTCATGCTCCGGCTTGAGTCACTCGGGCTTGCTGAGGCGTATACCTCTACGGCCCCGCAGGGTGCCGTGTCCGGACTGGTACTGAGGCGTCGCTGACCGTATTGCTCCGGCCGTGGCAGAATCAAACGGCCGGAAGGGGGCGCGGCCCGACGGGAGGAGTAGTGATGCCTGCGAGCATCATCGAGGAGGTCGACCACCTCCTCGAAGCAGCGTTCACACGGGACATGTCCACCCGCCTCAGCTGCCCTTCCTGCGGTTCCGCGCACGTGGCCCAGATGCTCGGCGACAACGGCGGGATTTCCTACGTGTGCACGGCCTGCGGCCACAGCTGGAGCTGATCGATGGGTGCACACAGGCGGAAGTGCGACTGGTGCGGCAGCGGGACTCCGATCGTCCGTGACATGGAACCGATCAATCCCGACTACCAGTACTGGTGCGAGGAATGCGCGCAGGCGCTGATCATAAAAGGCGACCCCATCGAGACGTACCGCGAGTTGGAGGGCGAGCCGATCTACGGCCGGCTTCTGGAGGAGCACTGCACGCTCAAGCGGTTCTACTCGTTTGTCACGGCATAACGGGCATTTCGGGCGAAGCGAAACCGATTTGGTGTTGGACCTGATGGGCCAGTAATGTTGGCTTCGCCGCCGGGGAAACCCGGAGGAGCACTGGCAAGGGGCTATAGCTCAGTTGGTAGAGCGCCTGCATGGCATGCAGGAGGTCAGGAGTTCAATTCTCCTTAGCTCCACAGAAGTTGAGAAGGCGGGCCATCCGATCGGATGGCCCGCCTTCTTGTCGTGAGTATGAGTACGGCGGGCCCCCTGGAGGGGAGCCCGCCGTACGGGTGCTCAGCGGCCGAGAGCGCGGCGGCCGCGGCCCTGGGAGAGGACAGGGAGGTTGCGGGACGGCGCGCCCTGCGGGCGCCCCTCCTCGAGGCGCAGCGCCAGCGCCGGGCAGCGGCGCACCGCGCGTAGAGCCTTGGCCTCGGCGTACCGCGGCACCTGCGCCTGCGCCACGGTCGGGAAGCCGTCGGCGCCCAGCTGGAACACCTCGGGGAGGATGTCCGCGCACAGCCCGTGGCCCCGGCACAGCGTCCAGTCGACGAAGATCTTCTGGCGGCTGGGGCCGTTCTCCTCGGACTCGCCGCCCGGGATGCCCGTGGGGGCCCTGCCGCCCTCGAAGAGCGGCAGAACGCCCTCCACGGGCCGTCCGCAGCCGTTGCCGAGGACATGGGCGGCCAGGTCGTCCGTGAACGCCTTGATGGTCGACTCCAGGAACATCGCGGAGCCGTCCGGGTGCGAGCACGCCCCGCGCCGCTTCACGTTCTTGGCGACCTGCTTGAGAGCCTCCAGGGCGGCCGGTCCGCCGCCGTTGAGGATGTCCTCCAGACCGCGCGCGGCGGCCGGCAGGCCGAGGTAGCAGGGGCCGCACTGGCCCGCGCTCTCCTCGGCCAGCCACTGCGCCACCCGCAGCGACTCGCCCAGCGGGCAGGTGTCCTGAGTGATCGGCAGGATCGCGCCGGCGCCGAGCGCGCCGCCCACCGCGTCCAGGGAGTTGCGGGAGACGATCGCCTCGTTGACGGTCGCCGCGTCGATCCACTTGCCGTGGTAGCCGCCGGTGAGCACGCCCTGCGGTACCGGCGGGGCGCCGGCGAGCTGCAGGACGTACCGCAGGGGCACGCCCGTCGGGACCTCGATCACCATGGGGCGGGCGACCGCGCCGGAGACCGTGAGCATGACGGTGCCCGGCTCGTCGTACAGGCCGGTGTTGCCGTAGCGCTCCGGGCCGATGCGGGCGGCGATCGCCAGCTGGGCGAAGGTCTCGGCGTTGGACAGCAGGGTGGGCGCGCCGCCGACGCCGTTCTGCGAGGCGCTGACCTTGCGGCCGGGCGGGACGGCCGGACCGCCGTCGATCGAGCGGATCAGCGACGCGGCGGCACCGGTGACCATACGGACCGGATTGCGCTGGACCCGTGCGCGGAGTGCCGAGCGACGGCCGTTGCTGAGGCCGCGTTCGGCGAGCGCGGCCTCCATGGAGCGCTGGGTCGACTCACGGGTGACCCCCACCACGAGCGTGCGGGCACCCAGAGCCTCGGCGCACAGCAGCGCGCCGTCCAGGATCAGATGAGGGGCACGGTTGATCAGCACCGTGTCCTTGCGGCAGGCCGGCTCGTCCTCGCTTCCGTTCACGACGACGACCGGCCGGACGCCGCGCTTGATCGCCGCCTCGGCGACCGAGCGCAGCTTCTTGTGGAAGGGGAAGCCCGCGCCGCCGCGGCCCTTCAGGTTGATGCCTTCAGCGAGTTGCGCGAGCTGCTCGCCGCCCATCGGCTCGAGCGGCCCGTGCACCTTGAGGTGCATGGGCAGATCGAGTCGATCGACAAGGTCGAAGCCCGACGTGAGCTGGGGAAGGCCGACTACGCGGACTTCGGGTACGTCGGGCAGGGCCTCGTTCACTTAAAGCCTCCGGAAGGCGTGTTCCAAGGTTCGCCCGATCCCGGTGCGTCGAAGTCATAGGACGCACCGGGCGATGTTTCAGTGGCGGGACCGCTGTTGTACGTGTCGTTCGGGTAGTACGTGTCGTAGACGGCATTCGTCTCACCCGTGTCGTACACATCACTCGATCCGTAGCCAGAGGCGCCTGGATTGCCATAGGCCGGCATGCTTTGTCCGGTGTCCTGCTGGGGGTCGTAGGGCGGGATGTTGAAGCCCGTGTCCTGGAGCGGGTCGTAGACCGACTGCGGGGCCTCGCCGACCGGCGGCGGGGACGGTATCGGCCAGTTGCCCGAGGTGCTGGAGGGGCCGTCCACGGTCGGGATGGTCTCGGTGGGCTGCATGTCCAGCGGCAGCTGCATGCGGGTGGTCGACCCCGGCGCGAACGGCTGCTGGCCCTGGGGAGGGCCCGTGACGGCCCGGTAGGCGGCGGCGAAGCCGTTCGCCGGCTCCGGAGCCGCGGGGCGTTCCGCCTTCTCGTACAGCGGTCCCGACGGGGACGCCGCGGCGCGTGCGGGGGCCTCCCGGCGCTCGAAGCCGGGCATCGTGGAGCCGCCGCCCGCCCGGGCCCGGCTCTCCTCCAGGTCCCTGCGGCCCTGGCCCTCGCCAGGGCCGATGAGCGAGGCGATCTTGTCGGCGACCCGGCGCTTGACCTGGCGCGGGGCCGCGCGCAGGGCGAGGGCGCCGGCCACTCCGGCCAGGGACAGGCAGTACAGGATGATGAAGATCGGCTTGGCCGAGCGACCCGCGTAGAGGCCGTGGACCAGGGCGGCGCACCAGGCCGGGTAGGCCAGCATGTGCATGGCCCGCCAGCGGGCCGCGACGGGCGCGGGGGACGCGAAGCGGTTGCGCAGCACGCCGGTGATGCCCACGAAGATCATGAGCATGCCTGCCAGGGTGCCCAGGCCGATCAGGAACGACCTGCCCCCCACCACCTCTTCGTCGGTGAGCAGCAGCCCGAAGGGGATCACCGCGGCGATCCAGGAGGTGTGGTCGAGCGCCAGTTTGACCCCGATGTGCACCAGCAGGAAGACGATCGAGGCGACGGCCGTGGTCCGGTGCACGGCCTGCGCCAGGATGCGCCTGCGGGCGTCCAGGAGGATCCGGTCCTGCGCGACCAGGCCCCAGATCACCGAGCAGGTGAGGCACACGAGGGACAGCACGCCCGCACCGAAGTTGAGGAACTCGGCGAAGGAGTCGTCTGCCGTGGAGTCGTAGGGGTTCACGACCTGCCTCCCCACGTCCCGGTGTCCGGGGGTGGCGAGGTGTTACTGCGATGAGGGTTCATGGGGGCAACTCCGAGCGGTTCGGGAAAGCAGCGGTCCCGCTGCCGAACTCTAAGCGGAGCCATACCGATGGGTACGAGGTTTGAGTTATTGCGTTGTTATCAAAGGACAATGCGGTTGCTGCGATGTCCCCTTAGTGACTGTTACGCGAAGTAACTATTGACCTTGGTTCAGCTTTTCGGGCACCGGGACGGCCCTCGGAAGCGCGTCGCGGCACGCGGAGGGCCTGCGGTACCCTAGCGCCATGCGTGCCGTACGCCTTCTGCTTAGCGGGCCGCGCTGATCAGTCCCGGCCACCGGACGAGTCGAGTGGCCGGCATCGGCGCGGCGTCCCCTCCTGTGTGAGGGGATTTTTCGTTTCTCGAACCAGACGCCGCAGGCAGAGACGATCGATGGAGCTTTGAGGATCATGAGCGAGACGAACCCCGCCGCCACCTCCGAGGTGGCGGCGCCGCACCGCTACACGGCCGCCATGGCCGCCGAGATCGAGGCACGCTGGCAGGACTTCTGGGACGCCGACGGCACCTACGCCGCGCCCAACCCCAAGGGCGACCTGGCGGGTGACCAGGGGATCGTCACCCGCCCCAAGAAGTTCATCATGGACATGTTCCCGTACCCCTCCGGTGCGGGCCTGCACGTCGGCCACCCCCTGGGCTACATCGCCACCGACGTCTTCGCCCGCTTCCAGCGGATGACCGGCCACAACGTCCTGCACACCCTGGGCTTCGACGCCTTCGGCCTGCCCGCCGAGCAGTACGCGGTGCAGACCGGCACGCACCCGCGCGTGTCCACCGAAGCCAACATGGAGAACATGAAGTCCCAGCTGCGCCGGCTGGGCCTGGGCCACGACAAGCGCCGGTCGTTCGCCACGATCGACCCGGAGTACTACAAGTGGACCCAGTGGATCTTCCTGCAGATCTTCAACTCCTGGTACGACCACGACGCCCGGCGTGCCCGCCCGATCGCCGAGCTGGTCGCCGCGTTCGAGTCCGGTGAGCGGCCCGTACCGGGCCACACGCGCGCGTGGAGCGAACTGAGCGCCGCCGAGAAGGCCGACGTCCTGGGCGACTTCCGGCTGGCCTACGCCTCCGACGCGCCGGTCAACTGGTGCCCCGGCCTGGGCACCGTGCTGGCCAACGAGGAGGTCACCGCCGAGGGCCGCTCCGAGCGCGGCAACTTCCCGGTCTTCAAGGCCAAGCTGCGCCAGTGGAACATGCGCATCACCGCCTACGCCGACCGGCTGCTGGAGGACCTGGAGGAGCTGGACTGGCCCGACGCCATCAAGCTGCAGCAGCGCAACTGGATCGGCCGCTCCGAGGGCGCCCGCGTCGACTTCCCCATCGACGGCGAGCGCATCACCGTCTTCACCACCCGCCCGGACACCCTGTTCGGCGCCACCTACATGGTGCTGGCGCCCGAGCACCCGCTGGTCGAGAAGTTCACCCCGGCCGCCTGGCCGGAGGGCACCCACGAGGTGTGGACCGGCGGCCACGCGACCCCCGGTGAGGCCGTCGCCGCCTACCGCGCCCAGGCCGCCTCGAAGTCCGACGTCGAGCGGCAGGCCGAGGCCAAGGACAAGACCGGCGTCTTCATCGGCGCGTACGCCACCAACCCGGTCAACGGCGAGCAGGTCCCGGTCTTCATCGCCGACTATGTGCTGATGGGCTACGGCACCGGCGCGATCATGGCCGTCCCGGCCGGCGACCAGCGCGACTTCGAGTTCGCGCGCGCCTTCGAGCTGCCGATCCACTGCATCGTCGAGCCGACCGACGGCCGCGGCACGGACACCTCGACCTGGGAGAACGCCTTCGCGTCGTACGACGCGAAGATCATCAACTCGTCCAACGACCAGGTCAGCCTGGACGGCCTGGGCGTCGCCGAGGCCAAGGCCCGCATCACCGAGTGGCTGGAGCGGTCCGGCGTCGGCGAGGGCACCGTCAACTTCCGCCTGCGCGACTGGCTGTTCAGCCGCCAGCGCTACTGGGGTGAGCCCTTCCCGATCGTCTACGACGAGGACGGCATCGCCCACGCGCTGCCCGAGTCGATGCTGCCCCTGGAGCTGCCCGAGGTCGAGGACTACTCGCCGCGCACCTTCGACCCGGACGACGCCGACACCCAGCCCGAGACGCCGCTGTCGCGCAACGAGGACTGGGTGAACGTCACGCTGGACCTGGGCGACGGCCGCGGTCCGCGCCCGTACCGGCGCGAGACCAACACCATGCCCAACTGGGCCGGTTCCTGCTGGTACGAGCTGCGCTACCTGGACCCGCACAACTCCGAGAAGCTGGTCGACCCCGAGATCGAGCAGTACTGGATGGGCCCGCGCGAGGGCATGCCGCACGGCGGTGTCGACCTGTACGTCGGCGGCGCCGAGCACGCCGTGCTGCACCTGCTGTACGCGCGCTTCTGGTCCAAGGTCCTGTACGACCTGGGGCACGTCTCGTCCGCCGAGCCGTTCCACAAGCTGTTCAACCAGGGCATGATCCAGGCCTACGTCTACCGCGACAGCCGGGGCATCGCGGTGCCGGCCGCCGAGGTGGAGGAGCGCGACGGCGCGTACTACTACCAGGGCGAGAAGGTCTCCCGGCTGCTGGGCAAGATGGGCAAGTCCCTGAAGAACGCGGTCACTCCGGACGAGATCTGCGCCGAGTACGGAGCCGACACGCTGCGCCTGTACGAGATGGCCATGGGTCCACTGGACGTCTCCCGGCCGTGGGACACGCGCGCGGTGGTCGGCCAGTTCCGCCTGCTGCAGCGGCTGTGGCGCAACATCGTCGACGAGGCGACCGGCGAGGTCACCGTGGTCGACGCCGAGCCCGACGAAGAGACGCTGCGCGCCCTGCACAAGGCGATCGACGGGGTCCGCGGCGACCTGGAGGGCATGCGGTTCAACACCGCCATCGCCAAGGTCACCGAGCTGAACAACCACCTGACCAAGGTGGGCGGGCCCGTGTCCCGCCCGGTCGCCGAGGCCCTGGTGCTGATGGTCGCGCCGCTGGCCCCGCACATCTCCGAGGAGCTGTGGCGCCGGCTGGGGCACACCGACTCGGTGGTCCACGAGGACTTCCCGGTGGCCGACCCGGCGTACGTCGTCGACGAGACCGTGACCTGTGTCGTGCAGGTCAAGGGCAAGGTCAAGGCGCGGCTGGAGGTGTCGCCGTCGATCTCCGACGACGAGCTGGAGAAGGTCGCGCTGGCGGACGAGAAGGTCGTCGCCGCGCTGGGCGGCGCCGGGATCCGGAAGGTGATCGTGCGCGCGCCGAAGCTGGTGAACATCGTTCCGGCCTAGCCGCCAGGCACTGCGGGCTCCTCTCGGGGTGGTCCCCTACGGGCAGGTTCGGGGTTCTTGTGGAACTCCGGACCTGCCCGTTGCGTTTACCGTTGAAGAGCGACGCGAGGCGCCGTGACGTCCTGAGGAGGAGCCCTTGTGGAAGCAGTGATCGCAGTCTTCGCCCTGCTCTTCGTGATCTTTCTCGGGCTCGGGGTGTACGCCACGGTGAAGGCGGTCGGCGCCGCCAAGCGCGGCGTGGACCGTGGCATCACCCAGGCCCGCCGCACGGTCGAGGACCACACACTGCGCGCCAAGTCCTTCGCCCAGCCCGGAGCCGCGGGCGAACTCGCCCAGCTCCGGCTGAAGCTGCGCAGTTCGATGCGCGCCACGCAGGAGGCGCTGAGCGCGGCCGTCGCCGAGGACGAGACCCTGAAGGAGTCCCTCGGCCTCTTCGAGCGGCTCAGCGCGCACGGGCACGAGCTGGACGACGAGCTGAAGCGCCTGGAGTCCGAGCCGGACCGCGCCGCGCTCACCGAGCGGCTCCCCGGGCTGCGCGAGCGCACCGAGCGCATCACGCACTCGGCGGACTCGCTGCGCTGGGCGGCCCGCGACCGCGCCCGCCGCTTCGCGGACGACGACCTGGACTCCCTCGGTGCCCAGATCGACCTGGAGTCCGGGGCGCTGCGGCACTGGACGGCCCCGGAGCCGCAGCCCGAGTCCTCGCAGCAGTCCGCGTCCTCACCGAAGCCCAGCTCGCCGTCTCCGTCCGCGCCGCCGCCGTGGCCCGAGGCGCCCGCCGCCGATGCCGCCACGGCCGGGCAGACCTGGCCGGACACCGCGCAGTCGGACCCGGCGCAGGAGCCGGCACGGCCCGCCATCACGCCGCCGGGGCCCCGCCCGACCTACCCCTGGCAGAAGAAGCCCCGCCCCGAGAGCACCACTTGATCCGGCCACTCGCGCCGCGGGGCGCGGGGTCCGGGCTGCCGCACGGGCGCTACGGCAGGTAACCTCCAGCTCATGTCCCGCCATGTCGCGATCGTCACCGATTCAACGGCCTACCTGCCGGCCCGGACGATGGAGCGTCACGGCATCACAGCGGTACCCCTGACCGTGGTCCTCGGTGACCGGGCGCTGGAGGAGGGTACCGAGATCTCCACCCGCGCCCTCGCCCAGGCTTTGCAGAAGCGGCGCCCCGTGACGACCTCGCGGCCCGGTCCCGCGGTCTTCGAGGAGACGTACCGCAAGGTCGCCGAGTCCGGCGCCACCGGCATCGTCTCCCTCCACCTCTCCGCGGAACTCTCCGGTACCTACGACGCGGCCGTCGTGGCCGCACGCCATGCGCCGGTGCCGGTGCGGGTGGTGGACACCGGCATGATCGCGATGGCGCTCGGGTTCTGCGCGCTCGCCGCGGCGAAGGTCGCGGAGTCGGGCGGGACGGTGGACGAGGCCGTCGCAGCCGCCGAGAAGCGGGCCGCGGGCACCTCCGCCTACTTCTACGTCGACACCCTCGACTACCTGCGGCGCGGCGGCCGGATCGGCGCTACGCAGGCCCTGCTGGGCTCGGCGCTCGCGGTGAAACCACTGCTGCAACTGGCCGACGGGCGTATCGAACCGCTGGAGAAGGTGCGGACCGCGTCCAAGGCGATCGCCCGCCTCGAGGAGATCGCGGCCGACCGTGCGGGAAGCGCCCAGGTGGATGTCGCCGTCCACCATCTGGCCGCCCCGGACCGGGCGTCGGCCCTCGCCGACCGGTTGCGGACCCGGGTGCCCGGGCTGGCCGATCTGCATGTCAGCGAGGTAGGGGCGGTGATCGGGGCGCATACGGGGCCCGGGCTGCTGGGAGTTGTGGTTTCGCCCCGGTGAACGTTGCTGTGGGGCTCCGGCCGCCCGTGTGAGTGGCGGAGTTGTCCACAACCGGGGGCTTGTCCCCGGGAATTGACCATGATCATCGCGGGTGGGGCGAGGTGGCCGATCCTCGTCGCATGGCACTTCGATCACCTTCACAGACAGCGACCGCGACCAGCGGGCCGGGCCGGGGGCCGGCGTCCGACGGGCGCGTTCGTCATCACCGACGCCCGCCTGTCGCGCGCGGGCGGGCCAGGCAGCGTCACGCTTCGGCGGAGGCGGTTCGGCGCCGCGCGGGGGTGTTGTTCGGCGAGCACGCCGGGCCGGCCGGGCCTCCAGGGCGTGCCGAACCGGCCGAACCGGCCGGGGAGCGGCGGGAGTCGGGGCAGGGGCCGCCGGGTCCCGCCGACGTCCAGGAGACCAGGCGGGGGCCTGCTGGCCGGGAAGCGGTCATGGAGCCCGTCGGCGTTCCCCCCGAGCTCGCGGGCGGGGACGGGCGCGCAGCGGAGGGAGCCTGGCGGGAGCGGGCCGGGCTCGCGCTGCGGGAGCGTGTGCCGCTGTGGTTGCAGGCCAGGTGCGGTCTGGAGCGGCGGAGTGTGCTGGCTCTGACGGTGGTGCTCGTCGCCGCCGCGGCCTTCGCCGTGCAGCACTTCTGGACAGGCCGGACCCAGTCCGTGCGGCCGCCGGAGGTGGTGCGGGCGGCGGTGCCCTACGGGGAGCGGCAGGAGAGCGCGCGAGGCGCCGGGCAGGAGCGAGGCCCGGGCGCTGCCGGGGTGCCTGCCGGTGCTTCGTCCGGGTCGGTGAAGGCGGGGGCGGCCGAGATCGTCGTGGACGTCAGCGGCAAGGTCCGGGAACCAGGGATCCACCGGCTGCCGGCCGGCTCGCGGGTGGCGGACGCGCTGCACGCGGCGGGCGGGGTGAAGCCGGGCACGAACACCGACGGGCTCAACCGTGCCCGGTTCCTCGTGGACGGCGAGCAGGTGATCGTCGGGGGACCGGCTCCCGCCGCGGGACCCGGGGCGGGCGGTGCGGCTCCCGGTGGCCCGGCCGGTGCTGCGGCGGGTGGAGCGGCCGCTCCGGCGGCCCCGGTCTCCCTCAACACGGCGACCGCGGACCAGCTCGACACCTTGCCGGGCGTCGGCCCCGTGCTGGCGCAGCACATCATCGACTACCGCACGCAGCACGGCGGTTTCCGTTCCGTGGACGAGCTGCGCGAGGTGAACGGCATCGGCGACCGCCGTTTCGCCGACCTGCGCAATCTCGTACGGCCATGAGGAGCCGCCCCGCCCCGGCGGCGCCGCGGGACGAGACCGCTACCGGGCTCCCTCCCACCCGGTCGTCCGTGCACGCTTCCTCCGGCACACGTCTCGGTACTGCCCGTCCACGCCAGGAAGGCCCGACGGACCTGCGGCTCGTACCACCCGCCCTCGCGGCCTGGGGCACGGCGGCGCTGGTGCTGGACGCATCCCCGGAATGGGTGCTCGGCATCGTGATCGGCGCACTGGCAGCCGTCGGACTGCTGCCGCTGGCCCGCCGGCACCGGACGGCGTCATGGCCGCGCGCCTCGGCCGCCGCCCTGCTGCTGTGCGTCGCCGCGGCTGCCGCATCGGCCGGGCTGCACGGGGCGGATCTGCGCCGGGGGCCCGTGCCCGGCCTGGCGCGGGAGTACGCGACGGTGACCGCCGAGGTCGAGCTCACGTCCGACCCGCGGCTCACCCGGCCGAAGGTCCGGGGCGCTCACGTGGCTCCGACGGCGGTGCTGATCGACGCCGACGTGCGGCGCGTCCATGCGGCGGGTGGCACGGCGGTGACCACACGGGCGCCGGTGCTGCTGATCGTGGACGTGGACGCGGCCCCTCCCGGCCGGGCCGTCGGTGGGCGCGGGCGGTCACCGTGGCTCGGCCTGCTGCCGTCGACGCGGCTGCGGGTCGGTGCGCGGCTGGCGCCCGCGATGACCGGCGGCGACCGGGTCGCGGCGGTGCTGCGCGTGCGGGACCAGGGTGAACCGGAGGTGGTGGGAGAACCCTCGGGGCCGCAGCGGCTCGCCGGGCGGCTGCGTGCCGGGCTGCGGGAGGCGACCGGCGGACTGCCGGCGGACGCTCGGGCGCTGCTGCCGGGCCTGGTGGTCGGCGACACCTCGCGGATCACTCCGGAGCTGGAGGAGGCGTTCAAGGAGACCGATCTCACGCACACGCTGGCCGTGTCCGGAGCCAACTTCACGATCCTCCTCGCGCTGCTGCTCGGGCCTCCGGGGCTGGCACAGCACGTCGAGCGGCGGGGGCTCGCGCCTCGGCTCGGTATCTCCCTGCGCGGGACGGCGGTGCTCGGGGGTGTGCTCTCGCTCGGGTTCGTCGTCGTGTGCAGACCGGATCCGAGCGTGGTGCGCGCCGCGGCCTGCGGAGCCGTGGCACTGCTCGCCCTGGCGACCGGCCGCCGGAGGTCGATGATCCCGGCGCTGGCGACGGCGGTTCTGCTGCTGGTGCTGTACGACCCGTGGCTGGCGCGGAGTTACGGGTTCCTGCTGTCCGTCGTGGCGACCGGCGCCCTGCTCACCCTCGCGCCGCGCTGGAGCGCCGGGCTGCGGCGGCGCGGGGTGCCGCCGAGGGCGGCTGAGGCGCTGGGCGCCGCCGCGGCCGCACAGGCCCTGTGCGCGCCCATTGTCGCCGTGCTGTCGGCGCGGGTGAGTCTGGTGGCGGTGCCGTGCAATCTGCTCGCGGAGTTCGCGATCGCGCCGGCGACCGTACTGGGGTTCGCGGCGCTGGCCACGGCACCGGTGGCGATGCCGCTGGCCAAGTCCCTCGCGTGGTGCGCGCACTGGCCCGCCGAGTGGATCGCGCAGATCGCCCGGACCGGGGCGGCACTGCCGGGCGGGGGAGTGGACTGGCCGGGCAGTTGGACGGGCGCGGTGCTGCTCCTGGCCGTGACCCTGGTCGTGGTGCTCGTCGGACGGCGGCTGCTCGGGCATCCCTGGTGGTGCGCGGTCTGCGGGGTGGTGCTGGCGCTGGTGGTGGTGCAGCCGCCGCCGCTGACCCGGGTGGTCACGGGCTGGCCGCCGCCGGGCTGGCGGCTGGTGATGTGTGACGTGGGGCAGGGCGACGCCCTGGTGCTCGCGGCGGGCGGGGGAACCGGCGTGGTGGTGGACGCGGGGCCCGACCCGCAGCTCGTCGACCACTGCCTGCGCTCACTGGGCATCAGCAGGATCCCGCTGGTCGTGCTCACCCACTTCCACGCCGATCACGTGGCGGGCCTGCCCGGGGTGCTGCGCGGACGGGCGGTGGGCGCGATCGAGACGACGGGCTTCGAAGAGCCCGCGGACCAGGCCGCGTTCGTACGGAGGCTGGCGGCGGCGCGGCGGATTCCCGTGACGCGGGCAGCGGCCGGGGAGCAGCGGCGCACGGGGGAGTTGTCCTGGCAGGTGGTGTGGCCGCCCCCGAGCCCGCCGCCGGACCCTCCTGCGGGGGCGCCTGCGGGGTTGCTTGTGGCCCACCCGGCGCCGGAGGGGCCGAACGACGCCAGCGTCGCCATGCTGGTCCGTTCGGCCGGACTGCGCCTGCTGCTCCTCGGAGACCTGGAGCCCCCGGCGCAGCGGGCGCTGGCGCGTTCACCGGCGGCCGAGGCGCTGGAGGGTGTGGACGTGCTGAAGGTCGCCCACCACGGCTCGGCCTACCAGGACCCGGGCCTCATACGCCGGGCGGCCCCGCGGCTGGCCCTCATCTCCTGCGGCGAGGACAACACGTACGGGCACCCGGCGCCCGGCACGGTCGCGGCCCTGCGCGCCGGGGGCGCGGCGGTGCTGCGGACGGACCGGGACGGCGCGCTCGCGGTCCTGGGAGGCGGCGGAGAGCTGAGGGTGGCGCGAGACTGAGGGGATGAACTCAGCACAGGTTGATGCCTATCTCCGCCGACTGGGAGTCGAGCACCCGGCGTGGCCCACCGTCGACGCGCTGCGCGAGCTGCACCTGCGGCACCTGCAGACCGTGCCGTTCGAGAACCTCTCGATCCATCTGGGCGAGGAGATCGTGCTGGAGGAGAAGCGGCTGCTGGACAAGGTGGTGGGCGCGCGGCGAGGCGGGTTCTGCTACGAACTCAACGGTTCCTTCGGGGCGTTGCTCGCCGCGTTGGGGTACGACGTGGCGCTGCTGGCGGCGCGGGTGTACGGGGACGAGGAGCGGCTGGGGATCCCGTACGACCATCTCGCGCTGCGGGTGCGGACGGTGGACGGGGGCGACTGGCTGGCCGATGTCGGGTTCGGGGCGCACAGCCATCTTCCGCTGGCGTTCGGGGACCGGGGGGAGCAGGAGGATCCGGGGGGCACGTTCCGGATCGTCGAGGCGGGGCCGGACGCGGCCGGGGTGCGCGGCGGGCACGGCACGGTGGAGGCGGCGGACCTGGACGTGTTCCGGGACGGCAGAGCGCAGTACCGCCTGGAGGTGCGGCCGCGGGCGCTCGGCGACTTCGTGGCCGGGGCGTGGTGGCACAGCACGTCGTCGGTGTCGCATTTCACGCGGTCGCTGGTCTGTTCGCGGGTGACGGACGAGGGAGGACGGATCACGCTCAGCGGGCGCAGGCTCACGGTGACGGCGGCCGACGGGACGCGGGAGGAGCGGGAGCTGGAGACGGACGAGGAGGTGCTCGGGGTGTACCGGGAGCGGTTCGGGATCGCGCTCGACGAGGTGCCGACGTTGCGAAATCCCGTGTAGAGGTCAATTCGGGCCACACGGGGCTACTCGTGCGTAGTACCAGCACATCTGCTGGATTCCCGTGATGTGGTCCCGTGTTGCCTCGAAAGCCTCACTGGTGGTCGAATGCGTCTTCGGCAATGTGTGATCAACAGTGATCAACAGGCGATTTCGAGTCACTCAGAGGAGTCGTGGATGATCGGCCGCTGGCGGGGAAGCCGCACCGACCGGGTGCAACGGACGAGTCCCCTGGCGGCGGTGCCGACCCCGCCGAGCGCGGGGGTGCTGGCCTGCCGGGTACTGGACCCGGTCAACGAGCCGGTCAGGCACGCGGAGTTCGCGGTCACGGACGCCGTGGGGCGTCCGGTGGTCAACGGGGGAGCGGATCCGTACGGGTCGTTCGTGACGACGGTGCCCGCGGGGGAGTACCGGCTCGCGGTGTCGGCGGAGGGATACACGCCGTACCGGGCGACGACGCAGGTCGCGGAGAACACGCTCGCGTCGCTCGGGGACGTGACGCTGCAGGTGGCCCGGCCGCCGGAGCTTCCGGATGCCGGTGACTGGGAGATCGAGTCGGCGCACTCCTCGATCGCCTTCACCGCGCGGCACATCGGACTGGCCCGGATCCACGGGCAGTTCAAGTCGTTCGCGGGGGTCATACGCGTCGCCGACCCGGTGGAGCGGTCGGCGATGCACGTGGTGATCGACGCGGCGTCCATCGACACCAACATGAGGATGCGCGACGACCATCTGCGGTCGGCGGACTTCCTGGACGTCGAGAGGTTCCCGACGCTGGAGTTCTACAGCGAACGGTTCGTGCACAAGGGCGGGAACCGGTGGGCCGTCACGGGGGCGCTGTCGCTGCACGGCGTGACGCGGACGGTCACGCTGGACACGGAGTACCTGGGGCTGGGCAACGGCCTGGAGGGCGAGGTGCGGGCGGCCTGCCGGGCCACGACCGAGCTGCACCGGGACGACTTCACCGTGAGCTGGCAGACCATGCTGGCGCGGGGCATCGCGGTGGTGGGGCCGAGCATCAGGGTCGATCTCGATGTGCAGGTCGTCCGCAAGGGCTGAGCGGCCGGGGCGCGAGGCGGTGTCGGACAATGTCCGGCGTGAGTGATGTGCGACATGTGCTGGTGCTGCCCGACCGTGATGCCGCGGAAGAGGTGGTGGAGGCGCTGCGGGAGCGGTTCGGGGTCGTCGAGGAGCCGCAGCTGGTGCGGGACGCGCTGGCCGGCGAGGACGATGCCGAGGACGCGCAGTGGCTGGTCGTCCTGCGGGACGAGGACGAGCGGCTGGACCCCGGGGAGCTGGACCGGCTGGCCGGCGAGTGGGAGGGCTGGCGGGAGGAACCGTAGGCACCCGGTCTTCCGTGGGCGCACCTCCCGGTCCGTCGGGTCCCGCTGTCAGTGGCGCGTGGGATGCTTGTCGCGATGGCCAGGAAGACTGCGAATGACGACCCTCTCGCCCCGGTGACGCTCGCCGTGGGCCAGGAGGACCTGCTCCTCGACCGTGCGGTGCAGGAGGTGGTGGCCGCCGCGAAGGCCGCCGACGCCGACACGGACGTACGGGACCTGACTCCGGACCAGTTGCAGCCCGGCACGCTCGCCGAGCTGACGAGCCCGTCGCTCTTCGCGGAGCGCAAGGTCGTGGTCGTACGCAACGCGCAGGATCTGTCGGCCGACACGATCAAGGACGTGAAGGGGTACCTCGGAGCCCCCGCCGAGGAGATCACCCTCGTGCTGCTGCACGCCGGCGGGGCCAAGGGCAAGGGGCTGCTCGACGCGGCGCGCAAGGCCGGGGCGCGTGAGGTGGCCTGCCCGAAGATGACGAAGCCGGCGGACCGGCTGGCGTTCGTGCGGGGAGAGTTCCGGGCGACGGGGCGATCCGCCACGCCGGAGGCGTGCCAGACGCTCGTCGACGCGATCGGCAGCGATCTGCGGGAGCTGGCCTCTGCGGTGTCGCAGCTGGTCGCGGACGTCGAGGGGACGATCGACGAAGCGGTCGTCGGGCGGTACTACACCGGGCGCGCCGAGGCGTCGAGCTTCACGGTCGCCGACCGGGCGGTCGAGGGGCGTGCGGCGGAGGCCCTGGAGGCGTTGCGCTGGTCGCTGGCGACCGGGGTGGCGCCGGTGCTGATCACGAGCGCGCTCGCGCAGGGCGTCCGGGCGATCGGGAAGCTGTCGTCCGCGCGCGGGGGCCGGCCGGCCGATCTCGCGCGGGAGCTGGGAATGCCGCCGTGGAAGATCGACCGGGTGCGGCAGCAGATGCGGGGCTGGACTCCGGACGGGGTGTCGGTCGCGCTGCGAGCCGTGGCCGAGGCGGACGCGGGCGTGAAGGGCGGGGGCGACGACCCCGAGTACGCCCTGGAGAAGGCAGTGGTCACCATCGCCCGGGCGGCCCGCTCCAGGGGACGCGGCTAGCAGGCCCCGGACCTGGGCGGCTCACTTCAAGGGCCCGGGTCTGGATGCTCGACCCAGAGGTCGGGCCAGCGCGCCCCGGACCAGGCGGCCCGAGGGCTCGGCGGCCAGTCGGGCTCGGGCTCGGGTGCTTGCCTCAGAGCGTCGGGCAGGCTCGCGCCCCGGACGAGCCGGCCCCGGGGCTCGGCGCCACGCGAGCCCCGGCCAGTACCTCCGTGTCGTCGGTGTCCATCTCTCCACGGTGCCGCCGGAGCCGGCCGGGGGGAGAATCGGAAGGGTCAGCCGTACGTCGCCGAGTGACGGAGAGGTGGCGAGGGTCATGGCTGAACACCCGCACGCAGCACTGGTCCGCAAGGGATTCGAGGCGTTCTCGCGCGGGGACATGGACACCCTGCGTGGACTGATGGCGGGGGACGCAGCGCACCACGTACCCGGAGATCACCCGTTGTCGGGCGACTTCAAAGGGGTGGACGCGATCATCGAGATGTACGAGCGGCTCGGCGCGGAGACCAATGGAACGGCGCGTGCCGACCTGATCGGCATCTGTGTCGACGGCCGCGGTCATGCCGTCGGCATGACCCGCTTCACGGCGGAGCGCAACGGCAAGCAGCTCGACGACACCGGCTGCATCATCTTCCGGATCGTCGGAGACAAGGTCACCGACCTCGACGAATGCGTCGAGGACATCGAGAAGAACAACGAGTTCTGGTCCTGAACAGAGCGAAGGCCGGATGCCTTCCCATGGGGAACAGGAGGGCAACCGGCCTTCGGTTCAAGCTGCGGGATCCGCGCCCGCGTGGCGAACGCAGGCCGCGCGCGGATCCGAGGGGTGCCGGACGGGAGCGGATGAGAGAGGGCCCGCTCGATTCCCTCCGGCGTCACATCAGATGTCAGCCCTTGAGCGCGGCGACCTTCTGAGCCAGCGCAGACTTCTTGTTGGCAGCCTGGTTCTTGTGGATGACGCCCTTCGAGACGGCCTTGTCGAGCTGACGCGCGGCGACGCGCTGGTACTCGGTGGCCTTCTCGGCGTCACCCGCGGCAGCAGCCTCACGGGCCTTGCGGATCGCGGTCTTGAGGGAGGACTTGACGGCCTTGTTGCGCAGCCGCGCCTTCTCGTTGGTCTTGATCCGCTTGATCTGGGACTTGATGTTCGCCACGAATGAGCCTTCTCAGGTTCTGGCACGAGGCCGCACGGATACCGCACGATTCCCGTACCGGGTGATTTCTTGAGGTCGCGCCTCCTGCGAGAGGGCATGAGGCACAGCCACCCAGGCTACCAGCGGCCCCTTCCGCGGCCCAAACCCGTCCATGGTCCCCACCCGTGGGACCATGGAGGCTACGTATCGATCCGACCCGAGACCGCAGACACTGCGGACGCCTCAAGAATCAGGACCCTGCGTGCCCGCGATCCCCAGCCACGTGCCCGAGCCGAGCCGTACCGATCCGGCTCTGATCCGCAACTTCTGCATCATCGCGCACATCGACCACGGCAAGTCCACGCTCGCCGACCGGATGCTCCAGCTGACCGGAGTGGTCGAGCAGCGGCAGATGCGCGCCCAGTACCTCGACCGCATGGACATCGAGCGCGAGCGTGGCATCACGATCAAGTCACAGGCGGTGCGTCTGCCGTGGGCCCCCACCCACGACAAGAACGACACGCACATCCTCAACATGATCGACACCCCGGGGCACGTCGACTTCACCTACGAGGTCTCACGGTCGCTCGCCGCGTGCGAGGGCACCATCCTCCTGGTCGACGCCGCCCAGGGCATCGAGGCGCAGACCCTCGCCAACCTGTACCTGGCGATGGAGAACGACCTCAAGATCATCCCCGTTCTGAACAAGATCGACCTGCCGGCGGCCCAGCCGGAGAAGTTCTCGGAGGAGCTCGCCAACCTCATCGGCTGTCAGCCCGAGGATGTGCTCAAGGTCTCGGCGAAGACCGGCATCGGTGTGGACGCGCTCCTGGACCGGGTCGTCCGCGACGTCCCGGCCCCGGTCGGCGTCAAGGACGCCCCCGCCCGCGCGATGATCTTCGACTCGGTCTATGACTCCTACCGTGGCGTGGTCACCTACGTCCGTGTCGTCGACGGGCAGCTCAACAAGCGCGAGCGCATCAAGATGATGTCGACCGGCGCCACGCACGAGCTCCTGGAGATCGGCGTCTCGTCGCCCGAGATGACGCCGGCCGACGGCATCGGCGTCGGCGAGGTGGGCTACATCATCACCGGCGTGAAGGACGTCCGTCAGTCCAAGGTCGGTGACACCATCACCAGCAAGGACAAGGGCGCCACCGAAGCCCTCGGCGGGTACAAGGACCCGAAGCCGATGGTCTTCTCCGGCCTCTATCCGCTGGACGGCTCGGACTACCCCGACCTCCGCGAGGCGCTGGACAAGCTCCAGCTCAACGACGCCGCCCTGGTCTACGAGCCCGAGACCTCCGCGGCCCTCGGCTTCGGCTTCCGCGTCGGCTTCCTCGGCCTGCTGCACCTGGACGTCGTCCGTGAGCGCCTGGAGCGGGAGTTCAACCTCGAACTCATCGCCACCGCGCCCAACGTGGTCTATCGCGTGATCATGGAGGACGGGAAGGAGCACACGGTCACCAACCCGAGCGAGTTCCCCGAGGGCAAGATCGACAAGGTCTTCGAGCCGGTCGTCCGGGCCACGATCCTCGCCCCCAGCGAGTTCATCGGCTCGATCATGGAGCTCTGCCAGACCCGTCGCGGCACGCTCCTCGGCATGGACTACCTCTCCGAGGACCGCGTCGAGATCCGCTACACGCTCCCCCTCGCGGAGATCGTCTTCGACTTCTTCGACAACCTGAAGTCCAAGACCCGCGGCTACGCCTCCCTGGACTACGAGCCCACCGGTGAGCAGGACGCCCAGCTGGTGAAGGTCGACATCCTGCTGCACGGCGACCGTGTCGACGCCTTCTCCGCCGTCACCCACAAGGACGCCGCGTACGCGTACGGAGTGCGGCTCGTCGCCAAGCTGCGCGAGCTGATCCCGCGCCAGGCCTTCGAGATCCCCGTGCAGGCGGCCATCGGCTCCCGGGTCATCGCCCGCGAGACCATCCGCGCCATCCGCAAGGACGTCCTCGCCAAGTGCTACGGCGGTGACATCTCCCGTAAGCGGAAGCTGCTGGAGAAGCAGAAGGAGGGCAAGAAGCGGATGAAGATGGTGGGTTCCGTAGAGGTTCCGCAGGAGGCCTTCATCGCCGTCCTGTCGAGCGATGACAGCGCGGGGTCGGGCAAGGGCAAGAAGTAATCACGGATTACCGTGGGTTACACCGCAATCCGGGTTGAACTGGGGCTCGTCGCGCGAAAGTGCGGCGGGCCCTTGTGCGTGTGCGGGGTAGCTCTCTGTACGAAGTGACAGGCCGCGGACCCTTACGCAGGGGCCGGTCGCCCTTTACTCTGATCCCTGCTCGATAGTTACTCACGAGTTAAACAAGGGCTCGTGAGTGAACCCAGCCGCACCTGAGCCAGCCGCATCGTCGCGGGCCCCGGAGGATGTCTTGAGCGACACACAGACCCTGATCGAGAACCGTCCGCCGTCCGTGGCGGGCCTCTTCCTGGAGCGCGTGGCGGCCACGCCGGACGCCGAGGCCTATCGGTATCCGGTCCCATCGTCCGCGGGCCGGCCTGACGAGTGGAAGTCGCTGAGCTGGGCGCAGGCCGCCGAGCGCGTCTACGCCATCGCGGCGGGACTCATCGAGCTGGGCGTGCAGCCGGAACAGCGCGTCGCGCTGGCCGCCGGCACCCGGATCGAGTGGATCCTCGCCGACCTCGGCATCATGTGCGCCGGCGCGGCCACGACCACGGTGTATCCGCAGACCAACGCCGACGAGTCCGCGTACATCCTGTCGGACTCCGAGAGCCGGGTGCTGATCGCGGAGAACGCCGAGCAGCTGGCCAAGGCCAAGGAGAAGCGCGCCGAGCTGCCCGAGCTGACCCATGTCGTGGTGATCGACGCGGCCGGTGTCGAGACCGCCGACTGGATCCTCACCCTGGACGAGCTGGAGAAGCGCGGCGCCGCCAGGCTGGGGAAGGACCCGGACCTGATCAAGGAGCGGGTCGGCGCGATCACCAAGGACCAGCTGGCCACCCTGATCTACACCTCCGGCACCACGGGCCGCCCCAAGGGGGTGCGCCTGCCGCACGACAACTGGTCGTACATGGCGAAGGCGATCGCCGCGACCGGGCTGGTCAGCACGGAGGACGTGCAGTACCTGTGGCTGCCGCTCGCGCACGTCTTCGGCAAGGTGCTGACCTCCGGGCAGATCGAGGTCGGGCACGTCACCGCCGTGGACGGCCGGGTCGACAAGATCATCGAGAATCTGCCGGTGGTGCAGCCGACGTACATGGCGGCCGTGCCGCGCATCTTCGAGAAGGTCTACAACGGCGTGGCCGCGAAGGCCCGCGCGGGCGGCGGGGCCAAGTACAAGATCTTCCAGTGGGCGGCCGAGGTGGCCCGCGAGTACGCCAAGGTCTCGCAGGACAACTTCCGCCGGACCGGGACCGCGTCCGTGCCGTTCGGGCTGGGCGCGAAGCACAAGGTCGCCGACGCGCTGGTGTTCGCCAAGATCCGCGAGGCCTTCGGCGGGAACCTGCGGGCCTGTGTCTCCGGGTCCGCCGCCCTCGCGCCGGAGATCGGCTACTTCTTCTCGGGCGCCGGCATCCACATCCTGGAGGGCTACGGCCTGACCGAGTCCTCGGCCGCGTCCTTCGTGAACCCGGGCGAGGCCTACCGCACCGGCACGGTCGGCAAGCCGCTGCCCGGCACGGAGGTGCGGATCGCCGACGACGGGGAGATCCTGCTGCGGGGCCCCGGCGTCATGGAGGGCTACCACAAGCTGCCCGAGAAGACCGCGGAGGTGCTGGAGCCGGACGGCTGGTTCCACACCGGGGACATCGGGGAGCTGTCGCCCGACGGGTACCTGCGGATCACCGACCGCAAGAAGGACCTCATCAAGACCTCGGGCGGCAAGTACATCGCCCCGGCGGAGGTCGAGGGGCAGTTCAAGGCGGTGTGCCCGTACGTGTCCAACATCCTGGTGCACGGGGCCGACCGGAACTTCTGCACGGCGCTCATCGCGCTCGACGAGGCCGCCATCACCGAGTGGGCCAAGACGAACGGGCTCGAGGGCAAGTCGTACGCGGAGATCGTCGCCGCGCCGGTGACCGTCGAGATGGTCGACGGGTATGTGAAGCAGCTCAACGAGGGGCTTCAGCGCTGGCAGACCATCAAGAAGTTCCGGTTGCTGCCCCGGGATCTCGATGTCGAGCACGGTGAGATCACGCCGAGTCTGAAGCTGAAGCGGCCCGTTGTGGAGCGGGAGTACAAGCACCTGATCGAGGAGATGTACGACGGGTCTCGCGAGGCGTAAGGGGTGGCGGGGCCGTGTGGCGGCTGCGGGTCCGGTGTGGTCGGTCGCGCCCACGCGGCGGAGCCGCACATCGACCCAGCCCCGCGCCCCTAAGGTGCATCACCCACCCGGCGTCTCAGCTCCTGGACCTCTGCGCGGAGGCGCTCCACCTCTCTGCCCTTGCGGTAGAGGTCCAGGAAGACGCTGACCTTGGCCCTGAGGACCCAGGGGTCGAAGGGCTTGGTCACGTAGTCGGCGGCGCCGGTCGCGTAGCCGCGGAAGGCGTAGCCCGAGTCGTCGTCCGCGCCGGTCAGGAAGATGATCGGGACGTCCCGGGTCTGGTCGAGGCGCTTGATGTGGGCGGCCGTCTCGAAGCCGTCCATGCCGGGCATGCGGACGTCGAGCAGGACCAGGGCGATCGGCTGCCGCAGCAGGGCCTTCATCGCCTCCTCGCCCGAACGGGCGCGTACCAGCGGTTCGCTGAGGGAGGCGAGGACCGCCTCCAGGGCGGTCAGGTTGTCCTCCATGTCGTCGACCAGGAGGATTCCGGCGCGTTCGGGGTGAGTGGCCGTGCTGCTCATGCCTCTTCTTCCGTGCCCTCGGGGTCGAGAAGTTCGCACACGACCGTCAGCAGGCCGTCGATGTCCACCGGCTTGGGTACGTAGTCGTTGGCGCCGCGGGCGATGGACTTCTCCCGGTCGCCGGGCATCGCCTTGGCGGTCAGGGCCACGATCGGCAGGCCTGCCCAGCGGGGTGTGCGGCGGATCGCGGAGATGGTCTCGTAGCCGTCCATCTCCGGCATCATGATGTCCATCAGGACCAGTTCGACGTCCGCGCCGCGCTCCAGTGTCTCGATGCCCTCCCGGCCGTTCTCCGCATACAGCACGGTCATGCCGACCCGGCCCAGGACATGGGTGAGGGCGAAGACGTTGCGGATGTCGTCGTCGACGATCAGCACCCGCCGCCCGGCCAGGATCCGGCCCGGCCTGCCGGACGTCCACGCCTCCAGTTTCGTCGGCGACGGCCAGGCGTCGTCCGTGTCGTGCGCGACCGGGAAGGGGCCGGTGGTCGGCCGGAGCGGCAGGGGCAGGTCGGTGCGGTCCTCGGGGAGCGGCGCGGGAGCCGTGTGACCGGGGCTGACGACCGGGACGTAGAGGGTGAACGTGGAGCCTTTGCCGGGTTCGCTCTCGGCGACGATCCGGCCGCCGAGCAGGCCCGCGATCTCCCGGCTGATGGACAGGCCGAGGCCGGTGCCGCCGTACTTGCGGTTGGTGGTGCCGTCGGCCTGCTGGAACGCCTCGAAGATCACCGGGAGTTTCTCCGGCGCGATCCCGATGCCGGTGTCGGACACGGCGAACGCGATGACGTCGTCGGTGTCCCGGACGTAGCGGCTCTCGGCGTCCTGCATCCGGTCCACCCGCAGCTCGACCTTGCCGCTCGCGGTGAACTTGATCGCGTTGGAGAGCAGGTTGCGCAGGATCTGCTGGAGCCGTTGCTCGTCCGAGTACATCTCGCGCGGTACGTCCTCGCCGACCGCGATCTCGAAGGCCAGTCCCCGGTCGATCGTGAGGGGGCGGAAGGTGGCGTGGACGTAGTCGAGCAGCTTGATGAGCGGGAGCCGCTTGGGGCGTACGTCCATTCGGCCGGCCTCGATCTTCGACAGGTCCAGGATGTCGTTGATCAGCTGGAGCAGGTCCGAGCCCGAGCGGTGGATCGTCGTGGCGAACTGCACCTCCTGGTCGGAGAGATGGCCGTCCGGGTTGTCGGAGAGCAGCCGGGCCAGGATCAGCAGGGAGTTGAGCGGGGTGCGCAGCTCGTGCGACATGTTGGCCAGGAACTCCGACTTGTACTGGGAGGACGTGGCCAGCAGGGCGGCCTTCTCCTCCAGTTCGGCGTTGGAGCGCTGGAGTTCGCCCTGCTGCTTCTGGAGTTCGTCCGAGCGCTCCTGGAGCTGCATGGCGAGGCGCTGGGACTCGCCGAGCAGAGACTCCGTGCGGGAGTTGGCGATGATCGTGTTGATGGCGACGCCGATGGTGTTGACGAACTGGTCGAAGAACGCGAGATGCACATCGGAGAAGCGGGAGAACGAGGCGAGTTCGATGACGCCGAGGAGCTTGTCCTCGAAGAGGATCGGGATGATGACGATCGTGGTCGGGGCCGCCTCGCCGAGACCGCTGTTGATCTTGATGTAGTCGGGCGGGGCGCCCTCCACCAGGATCCGCTTCTTCTCCCGGGCCGCCTGCGCGACCAGGCCGTGCACCGGCAGGCCCCCGGTCTCGACGGTCGCGTCCTGGGCGGCGCCGTACCCGGCGATGAAGGCGAGTCCCTTGGTGGGAACCGTCGCCCCGTCCTCCTCCGGGTCGGCCAGGTAGAACGCGCCGTACTGGGCGTTCACCAGCGGGGTCAGCTCGCGGAGTATCAGGTCGGCGACCTCCATCAGGTCCCGATGGCCCTGCATCAGGGCGGCCAGCCGGGCCAGGTTGGACTCCAGCCAGTCCTTCGCGCGGGTCGTCTCGCGCAGGTTGGCCACCATCAGGTTGATGTTGTCCTTCAGCTCGGCGACCTCCCCGCGGGCCTCCACGGTGATCGAGCGGGACATGTCGCCCTGGGCCACGGCGGAGGCGACCTCGGCGATCGCGCGGACCTGGGTGGTGAGATTGAGGGCGAGTTCGTTGACGTTGGTCGTCAGGCGCTTCCAGGTGCCGTAGACGCCCTCGACCCGGGCCTGGCCGCCGAGTTGGCCCTCGGAGCCCACCTCGCGGGCGACCCGCGTGACCTCGGAGGCGAAGGAGGACAGCGTGTCGACCATCGTGTTGATGGTGGTCTTCAGCTCCAGGATCTCGCCGCGCGCGTCGACGTCGATCTTGCGGGACAGGTCGCCCTGCGCCACGGCCGTCGCGACCTGGGCGATGTTGCGCACCTGGGAGGTGAGGTTGTCCGCCATGTAGTTGACGTTGTCCGTCAGGTCCCGCCAGACGCCGGAGACGCCCAGCACCTGGGCCCGGCCGCCGAGCCGGCCGTCGGTGCCGACCTCGCGGGCCACGCGGGTCACCTCGTCGGCGAAGGCGCGCAGCTGCTCCACCATCGTGTTGACGGTGTCCTTCAGTTCGAGGATCTCGCCGCGCGCGTCGACCGTGATCTTCTTCGACAGGTCGCCGTTGGCGACGGCCGTCGTCACCTGGGCGATGTTGCGGACCTGCGACGTCAGGTTCAGCGCCATGAAGTTGACGTTGTCGGTGAGGTCCTTCCAGACGCCGGAGACGCCCCGGACCTGCGCCTGGCCGCCGAGGTTGCCCTCGGTGCCGACCTCGCGGGCGACGCGGGTCACCTCGTCGGCGAAGGCGGAGAGCTGGTCGACCATCGTGTTGATCGTGGACTTCAGCTCCAGGATCTCGCCCTTGGCCTCCACCGTGATCTTCTTGCCGAGATCGCCCTGGGCGACGGCGGTGGAGACGAGGGCGATGTTGCGCACCTGGGAGGTGAGGTTGTCGGCCATGAAGTTGACGTTGTCGGTGAGGTCCTTCCAGACGCCCGACACGCCCCGGACCTGCGCCCGGCCGCCGAGGTTGCCCTCGGTGCCGACCTCGCGGGCGACGCGGGTCACCTCGTCGGCGAAGGCGGAGAGCTGGTCGACCATCGTGTTGATCGTGGACTTCAGCTCCAGGATCTCGCCCTGCGCGGCGACCGTGATCTTCTGGGACAGGTCGCCGTTGGCCACGGCCGTCGTCACCTGGGCGATGTTGCGGACCTGGGAGGTGAGGTTCGACGCCATGAAGTTGACGTTGTCGGTGAGGTCCTTCCACACCCCCGACACGCCCCGCACCTGCGCCCGGCCGCCCAACTGGCCCTCGGTGCCGACCTCGCGGGCGACCCTGGTCACCTCGTCGGCGAAGGCGGACAGCTGGTCGACCATCGTGTTGACGGTCAGCTTCAGCTCCAGCAGCTCGCCGGTCGCCTCCACCGTGACCGTGCGGGTCAGGTCGCCGCGGGCCACCGCCGTCGTCACCGCCGCGATGTCCCGCACCTGGGCCGTCAGCCGGGACGCCATCGTGTTGACGGCCTCCGTCACGTCCCGCCAGCTGCCCGACAGCCCCCGCACCTTGGCCCGGCCGCCGAGCCGGCCCTCGGTGCCGACCTCGCGGGCGACCCGCGTCACCTCGCCGGTGAACAGGGAGAGCTGGTCCACCATCTTGTTCACGGCCCGGCCCAGACGCCGCAGATCGCCGCGTAACTGCCGCGTCCCGTCGTGCAGGTCGACCCGCTGGGTCAGATCGCCGCCGGCCACCGCGTCCAGCACGCGCGTGGCGTTCGCCGCCGGGGCGACCAGGGCGTCGAGCAGCTGGTTCACGTCGTTGACCCGGGACGTCCACAGGCCCTGGCCCGGGCTGGCCGAGAGTCGCTCGTCGAGCCGGCCGTGCCGCACCAGTTCCCGTCTGACGCGCTGCACCTCGGAGGTGAAATGGACGCTGCGGTCCATGATCTGGTTGAAGACCGCGGTGAGTTCGGCCACCATCCCGTGGCCGGATTCCGGCACCCTCATGAAGTCGCCGTCGCGTGCCGCTGTCATGGCGGCGAGCAGGGGACGTAGATCAGATGCACGAATCTGACCGTCTTCGTGCCGGTCTTCGACCACAGGAGTAGCACTGTTCTCACTCATGGCGGCCCACTTCGGTAACTCGGCGCTTATGGGCGTGGTCAGTCTGTCACTCTGTCGGCATCGACTGTGGCGTATTCGTACGAACTGCCCGGGGAGCTGTCCATGGGGGCCATTCCGACGCAACGGGAGACCGCTTCCCGTGCCTCGCAGGCGCCTGCACACGCTTGGGAGACGCCCGTGCCCGTCCAGGAGGGGCCCGTTTCCGAGGAGCCCGCACCGTCCGCGGAGGTGATCACACCGTCCGCCGGGGCGCTCGCCCCCGATACGCGCGCGCCGGCCTGCGCGGCGCCCGGGTCTGCCTCCGAGGCGCCCACGCAGGAGCGCGCGCGGGCGCACGCGACCCTGTCCGGCAGTTCCCACGCACCGGGCGCCGCCCGCGCCCTGGTGCGCGCGGCGCTCGCCGAGTGGACCGGGCTCGGCCTGCCCGGCGCCGAGCACCTCACCGACCGCCTCGCCGACGACGCGACGCTCGTCGTCAGCGAACTCGTCACGAACGCCGTCGTGCACGCCGGAACCGACGTCGAGATGGAGTGCCGGCTGGAAGGCGACGCCCCGGACACGGCCGCGCTCGTCGTCGAGGTCTCCGACCACCACCCCTCGCGCGCGCCGCGCGGCAGCGAGCCGGAGACGCCGCACGACACCCCCGAGTACGGGCGTGGCCTGCGGCTCGTCGGCGCGCTCTCCGAGGCGTGGGGGATCACGTACCGCACGGGCCGGAAGACCGTGTGGGCGCGGCTGCCCGCCGGGGGGTGCGCGGCGGGCGAACAGATCGAGGCGTACGCCGGGGAGCACGCGCTGGCGCGTGGCCTGCGGGTGGCGGAGATCCTGGCGCCCGAACCGCGCCCGGGCGACGAGGTGGGGGAGGCCGTACGCGCCTGGCGTGGCGCGGGTGAGCAGTGGGACCTGCGTGGCGCGGGTGAGCCCTGGGATCTGTGTGGCGGAGGAGAGACATGGGACTCACGGGAGGGCGGAGAGGCACGGGACTGGCCAGACTTACGGGAGGCTCGTGGCCTTCGTGACTGGAACGACCTGCGGGACTGGCGGGACCGGCACGAGAGTCGCGACGGACGGAACGGGCCCGACGGCGCCTGGCTGGGCCGCGGCGCCCTCTCCTTCCTCGCCGAGGCCTCCGACCTGCTCGCCGGGCAGCTCGACGAGGACCTGGTCGCGGCCCTCGCCGGGCAGCTGATCGTGCCCCGGCTGGCCGACTGGTGCGCGGTGTGGCTGGAGGACGAGGCCACCGGCGGCGGCTGGAGCGGCGGGGCCCCGCGCCTCGCCCGGGTCTGGCACGGCAGCGAGAACCGCATCGAGGAGCTGCGCCGCGTCCTGGAGAAGGACCCGCCGCAGCCGTTCGACCCGGTGGGGGCCTCCCCGTTCGAACGCGGCCGGGAGCAGGGCAGGTCCGGGCCCGCCGCGTACCCCTGGCCGGGTGAGGCGCTCGGTGACGGCGAGCCCGGCTCGGCCCTCGCATACCGGCTGGTCGCCGGGGGACGCCCGCTGGGCACCCTCGTCATCGGACGCTCCGGGACGGCCGGCTTCCCCGACGAGATCACCGGCCTCGTCGAGGACCTCGGCCGCCGGGTCGCCCTCGCCATCGGCGCGGCCCGCCAGTACGCCCGCCAGGCCACCATCAGCGCCGTCCTCCAGCGCGGACTGCTGCCCGGCGCCGTGGCCGAGATTCCCGGCGTGCGCAGCGCCCTCGTCTACGAGCCGTGCGACAAGGGCGGTCCCAGCGGCGACTTCTACGACCTGTTCCCGGCCGGCGACGGCCGCTGGTGCTTCGCCGTCGGCGACGTCCAGGGCAAGGGGCCCGAGGCGGCCGTCGTCATCGGCCTGGCCCGGCCCTGGCTGCGGCTGCTGGCCCGCGAGGGCTACCGGGTCGCCGACGTCCTCGACCGCCTCAACCAGCTGCTGCTCGACGACGCCACGGAGGCCGCCGACGCGGCGGCCCGGGCGCTGGTGGCCGCGGGGGCGCGGCCGACCCCGCCCGGCGACGGTCCCCAGACGCGTTTCCTGTCCCTGCTGTACGGGGAACTCGTCCCCTTCGACGGCGGTGTCCGCTGCACCGTCGCCTCCGCCGGGCACCCGCTGCCCCTGCTGCTCGGGGCCGGTGGCGAGGTCCACACGGCCGCCCGGCCCCAGACCCTCCTCGGCGTCGTCGAGGACGCCACCTACACCAGCGAGACCTTCGAGCTGCGGTCCGGCGACACCCTGCTGTGTGTGACCGACGGTGTGACCGAGCGCCGCTCGGGCTCGCGCCAGTTCGACGACGGGGACGGCCTCGCGGCGGCGCTGGCCGGGTGCGCGGGGCTGGACGCCGAGCTGATAGCCGAGCGGATCAACCGGCTGGTGCACGAGTTCGGGGCGCGGCCGCCGGCGGACGATCTGGCGCTGCTGGTGCTCCAGGCGGACTGACCGCGCGGGTGCTGGACAATGGAAGGCATGCCTTCCGCACTCCCCGACGGCGAGCCCGTCCCCGACGACGGCGCGCTGCCCGCATCCGCGCTCGCCGGGGCCGCCGATCGTCCGCTCGGTTTCTACCTGCACGTTCCGTACTGCGCGACCCGCTGCGGCTACTGCGACTTCAACACGTACACCGCGACCGAGCTGCGCGGCACCGGCGGGGTGCTCGCGTCGCGCGACAACTACGCCGAGACGCTGGCCGACGAGATCCGGCTGGCACGCAAGGTGCTGGGCGACGACCCGCGGCCGGTCCGCACGGTGTTCGTGGGCGGGGGCACGCCCACGCTGCTGGACGCCGGGGATCTCGTACGGATGCTGCGGGCCGTCCGCGACGAGTTCGGGCTGGCGGAGGATGCCGAGGTCACGACGGAGGCGAATCCCGAGTCGGTCGATCCCGCGTACCTGGCGGCACTGCGCGAGGGGGGCTTCAACCGGATCTCCTTCGGGATGCAGAGCGCGCGGCAGCATGTGCTGAAGGTGCTGGACCGTACGCATACGCCGGGGCGGCCCGAGGCATGTGTGGCGGAGGCCCGGGCGGCCGGCTTCGAGCATGTGAATCTCGACCTGATCTACGGCACGCCGGGCGAGTCCGACGACGACTGGCGGGCGTCGCTGGACTCGGTGCTGGGAGCCGGGCCTGATCACGTCAGTGCGTACGCGTTGATCGTCGAGGAGGGGACGCAGCTCGCGCGGCGGATCCGTCGCGGCGAGGTGCCGATGACCGACGACGACGTGCATGCCGACCGGTACCTGATCGCGGACGAGGTGCTCTCGGGTGCGGGCTTCGAGTGGTACGAGGTGTCGAACTGGGCGACCTCGCGGGCCGGGCGGTGCCTGCACAACGAGCTGTACTGGCGGGGGGCCGACTGGTGGGGGGCCGGGCCCGGTGCGCACAGTCATGTGGGCGGGGTGCGGTGGTGGAACGTGAAGCATCCCGGGGCGTACGCGGCGGCGCTGGCGGCGGGGAGGTCGCCGGGGGCCGGGCGTGAGGTGCTGTCGGAGGAGGACCGGCGGGTCGAGCGGATTCTGCTGGAGCTGCGGCTGCGGGAGGGGGTGCCGCTTTCCCTGCTCAGGCAGGAGGGGCTCGCGGCCTCGCGCAGGGCGTTGGCGGATGGGCTTCTGGACGCCGGGATGTATGGGGAGGGGCGGGCGGTGCTTACGTTGCGAGGGCGGTTGCTGGCGGACGGGGTTGTTCGGGACCTCGTGGACTGAGGTGTTCGGCGTGGGTGCTGACGCCTGGTGGGTCCGCAGCCCGGCGTAGCGGGGTGCCTCCCCCAAGCTCTTCGAGCTGGGGGTACCCCCAGCGCCCACCCGTGCCGCCCCTGGCGGCACGCATGCCCGCAGCTGAGTGCGGCTAGGGGGCCGTCACGAAGTCGATCAGCTCTTCCACTCTGCCCAGCAGTTCCGGCTCCAGGTCCTTGTACGAGTGGACCCCCGACAGGATCCGCTGCCAGGCCGCCCCGGTGTTCTCCGGCCAGCCCAGAGCCCTGCACACGCCCGTCTTCCAGTCCTGGCCGCGCGGGACCCGGGGCCACGCCTCGATGCCCAGGGACGACGGTTTCACCGCCTCCCAGATGTCGATGTACGGGTGGCCCACGACCAGCGCGTGCTCGCTCGTCACCGACTGTGCGATGCGCCACTCCTTCGAGCCCGGTACGAGGTGGTCCACCAGGACGCCCAGCCGCGCGTCCGCGCCGGGGGCGAACTCGGAGACGATCGACGGCAGATCGTCGACGCCCTCCAGGTACTCCACGACCACGCCCTCGATGCGCAGGTCGTCGCCCCACACCCTTTCGACCAGCTCGGCGTCGTGGCGGCCCTCGACGTAGATGCGGCCGGCGCGGGCGACACGCGCGCGTGCCCCGGGGACGGCGACCGAACCGGAGGCCGTGCGGGTGGGACGTGCGGGGCCGCCCGGCGCGGGGCGGACGAGGGTCACCACCCTGCCCTCCAGGAGGAAGCCGCGCGGCTCCATCGGGAACACCCGGTGCTTGCCGAAGCGGTCCTCCAGCGTCACCGTGCCCGCCTCGCAGCGGATCACCGCGCCGCAGAACCCGGTCCCCGGCTCCTCCACCACCAGGCCCGGCTCCGCCGGAACCTCGGGCACCGGCTTCGGCTTCTTCCACGGCGGGGTCAGATCGGCGGAGTACTGGCGCATTCGAATGACGATAGGAGAAGCCGGTGGACGATCACGGAGACACGCCGAAACGCGCCGCCAGGGCGTCCCGTTGCGCCCGCACGAACGCCGCGTCCACCACCGCTCCGTGACCGGGCACGTACACCGCGTCCTCGCCGCCCAGGTCGAGCAGCCGGTCCAGGGCGGCCGGCCAGTGCGACGGAACCGCGTCGGGGCCCGCCTGCGGCTCGCCGGACTCCTCGACCAGGTCACCGCAGAACACCACCTCCGGATCACCGGGCACCAGCACCGCCAGGTCGTGCGCGGTGTGCCCCGGGCCGACGTTCGCCAGCAGCACCTGCCGGCCGCCGCCCAGGTCGAGCGTCCACTCGCCGGAGACCAGATGGCCGGGCGGGGCCAGCCGCTCCGCCGCCTCCTCGGCCGCGGGCGCCGCCAGGCCCTGGCGCACCGCGTCCTCGCGCAGTTCCTCGCGGTCCCGCACCCGCGTCAGCAGCGCGTCCACGCCCACCGCGCCGAACACCTCGGTGTCCAGGAGCGCCGCGGCGCCGAAGACATGGTCGAAGTGCGGGTGGGTCAGCGCGAGATGTGTCACACGGTGACCGGTGAGCGCCCGCGCCTGCGCGCCCAGCTTCGCACCCTCGGCGAGGCTCGACCCCGCGTCGATCATGAGGACCGCCCCCTCGCCGGCGACCAGCCCGATCGTGCAGTCCCACACCGGCATCCGGCACCGCCCCACCCCGGCGGCCACGCGCTCCCATCCGAGGTCTTCCCAAGTCACCGTCATACGGCGACGCTAGCGGTGCGCCCCGCTCGGCGCACGGCGCCGCATGACCAGCCTTGCCGGGGATGTACCCCACCGCCGTACACTGGGCCGGGGAATGCTGGCACTCGCACGCGCAGAGTGCCAGGCTCGACAGGCAGGACCACGGGCGGACGACTTCTGGAGGTGTGCGCGATGCTCAGTGAACGCAGGCTTCAGGTGCTGCGCGCCATCGTCCAGGACTACGTCGGCACCGAGGAGCCGGTGGGCTCCAAGGCCCTCACCGAACGGCACAGCCTCGGCGTCTCCCCGGCCACCGTCCGCAACGACATGGCGGCCCTCGAGGACGAGGGGTACATCGCCCAGCCTCACACCAGTGCCGGGCGCATCCCCACCGACAAGGGCTACCGGCTGTTCGTCGACAAGCTGGCCGGCGTCAAGCCGATGACCGCGCCCGAGCGGCGCGCGATCCAGAACTTCCTCGAGGGTGCCGTCGACCTCGACGACGTCGTGGCGCGTACGGTACGGCTGCTCGCGCAGCTCACGCGTCAGGTCGCCGTCGTGCAGTACCCGTCGCTGACCCGGTCGACCGTGCGGCATGTGGAGTTGCTCTCCCTGGCGCCCGCGCGCGTGATGCTCGTGCTGATCACGGACACCGGGCGGGTCGAGCAGCGGATGGTCGACTGCCCGGCGCCCTTCGGCGACGCCTCGCTCGCGGATCTGCGCGCGCGGCTCAACAGCCGGGTGGCGAACCGCCGTTTCGCGGATGTGCCCAGTCTCGTGGAGGATCTCCCCGAGGCGTTCGAGCACGAGGACCGGGGTACGGTCTCCACGGTGCTCTCCACACTTCTGGAGACGCTCGTCGAGGAGAACGAGGAGCGGCTGATGATCGGCGGCACCGCCAATCTGACCCGCTTCGGGCATGACTTCCCCCTCACGATCCGGCCGGTGCTGGAGGCGCTGGAGGAGCAGGTGGTGCTCCTCAAGCTGCTCGGCGAGGCGAAGGATCCGGGCGTGACCGTACGGATCGGTCATGAGAACGCCCACGCAGGACTCAACTCCACGTCTGTCGTGTCGGTCGGCTACGGTTCGGGCGGCGAGGCAGTCGCCAAGCTCGGCGTGGTCGGACCGACCCGCATGGACTACCCGGGAACGATGGGAGCGGTACGCGCAGTGGCACGGTACGTCGGACAGATCCTGGCGGAGTCGTAGTGGCCACGGACTACTACGCCGTACTCGGCGTGCGCCGCGACGCGTCGCAGGAAGAGATCAAGAAGGCCTTCCGGCGGCTCGCCCGCGAGCTGCACCCGGACGTCAACCCGGATCCGAAGACCCAGGAGCGGTTCAAGGAGATCAACGCCGCTTACGAGGTGCTGTCGGACCCGCAGAAGAAGCAGGTCTACGACCTCGGCGGCGACCCGCTCTCGCAGGCCGGTGGCGGCGGCGCGGGCGGCTTCGGAGCCGGCGGCTTCGGGAACTTCTCGGACATCATGGACGCGTTCTTCGGCACGGCGTCGCAGCGCGGACCGCGCTCGCGCACCCGCCGCGGCCAGGACGCGATGATCCGCATCGAGGTCGAGCTCGACGAGGCCGCCTTCGGCACCACGAAGGACATCCAGGTCGACACGGCCGTCGTCTGCAACACCTGTAACGGTGAGGGCGCGGCCCCGGGCACCTCCGCCCAGACGTGTGACATGTGCCGCGGCCGCGGTGAGGTCTCGCAGGTCACCCGGTCCTTCCTGGGCCAGGTCATGACGTCCCGCCCCTGCCCGCAGTGCCAGGGGTTCGGCACGGTCGTCCCGACTCCGTGCCCGGAGTGCGCGGGCGACGGCCGCGTCCGGTCCCGCCGCACGCTCACGGTCAAGATCCCGGCCGGTGTCGACAACGGCACCCGGATCCAGCTCGCCGGCGAGGGCGAGGTCGGTCCCGGCGGCGGTCCGGCCGGTGACCTCTACGTCGAGATCCACGAGCTGCCGCACAGCACGTTCCAGCGGCGCGGCGACGACCTGCACTGCACGGTGACGATCCCCATGACGGCGGCGTCCCTCGGCACGAAGGTGCCGCTGGAGACGCTCGACGGCATGGAGGAGGTCGACATCCGCCCGGGCACCCAGTCCGGCCAGTCGATCCCGCTGCACGGCCGGGGCGTCACGCACCTGCGGGGCGGCGGACGCGGCGACCTCATCGTCCACGTCGAGGTCACCACCCCGACCAAGCTCGATCCCGAGCAGGAACGCCTGCTGCGCGAGCTCTCCAAGCTCCGCGGCGAGGAGCGCCCCACGGGGCAGTTCCAGCCTGGGCAGCAAGGGCTGTTCTCGCGGTTGAAGGACGCCTTCAACGGGCGCTGACGCGGGTGGTCCGGCTGCTGCCGGGGGTCCGGGGGTCGTCCCCCGGGCAGGCACAGTCAGCCTGGGCAGCAAGGGCTGTTCTCGCGGTTGAAGGACGCCTTCAACGGGCGCTGAGACCGAGCGTGCTTCTGGTCTATGCCAGTCGGCAGGCCGGTTTCGGAGTTGTTCGGAGGACGTGACAACATGCGGTCATGTCCTCCGCACTGACCGATCTCTTCCCCCTCCCGATCGTGCAGGCCCCCATGGCGGGCGGCGTCTCCGTGCCGCAGCTCGCCGCCGCCGTGTGCGAAGCGGGTGGGCTCGGTTTCCTCGCCGCCGGGTACAAGACCGCCGACGGGATGTACCAGGAGATCAAGCAGCTCCGGAGCCTCACCGCCAGGCCCTTCGGCGTCAATGTCTTCATGCCGCAGCCGGAGTACGCCGACCCCGCCGCCGTCGACGTCTACGCCCACCAGCTGGCCGGCGAGGCCACCTGGTACGAGGCCGAGCTCGGCGATCCGGACAGCGGACGCGACGACGGCTTCGAGGCCAAGCTCGTGGTGCTGCGCGACAACCCCGTGCCGGTGGTGTCGTTCCACTTCGGAGTGCCGAGCCGTGAGGTCGTCGACGCCCTGCACCGCGGCGGCACCTTCGTCCTGGCCGCCGCGACGACTCCCGACGAGGCCCGGGCCGTCGAGCGGGCGGGCGCGGACGGGGTCATCGCCCAGGGCGTCGAGGCCGGCGGCCATCAGGGCACGCACCGGGACATCCCCGAGACGGACGGTTCCGGCATCGGGCTGCTGTCGCTGGTCGCCCAGGTCCGCGAAGCCGTGAGCATCCCGATCGTCGCCGCCGGCGGCATCATGCGCGGCGGCCAGATCGCCGCGGTCCTCGCGGCCGGCGCGAGCGCCGCCCAGCTGGGCACCGCCTTCCTCGCCACCCACGAGTCCGGCGCGAACGCCCTGCACAAGCAGGCGCTGACCAACCCCCTGTTCGTCCGCACGGAGTTGACCCGGGCGTTCTCCGGCCGGCCCGCACGCGGCCTCGTCAACCGCTTCCTGCGCGAGCACGGCCCGTACGCGCCCGCCGCCTACCCCGAGATCCACCACCTCACCTCGCCGCTGCGCAAGGCCGCCGCCAAGGCCGGTGACGCGCAGGGCATGGCGCTGTGGGCCGGACAGGGGCACCGGATGGCGCGGGAGCTGCCCGCCGGACAGCTCGTGGAGGTGCTGGCCGGTGAACTGGCCACCGCCAGGGCTTCGTTGACGGGCGGGGGCGTGCTGTGACCGCGCCGGTGTTCGTGGTCGAGCATTTCGACGCGGGCGGCGGCGGCCGGTACGTCCTCGACGGGCCGGAGGGACGGCACGCCGTCTCCGTGAAGCGGCTGCGGGCCGGAGAGGACGTCGTCCTCACGGACGGGGCGGGCCGCTGGGCGGACTGCGTCGTACTCGACACGGAAGGCAAGGACCGGCTGATCCTCCGGCTGGACTCGGTGCACGAGGAGTCCCCGGAGCAGCCCCGGGTCACCGTCGTCCAGGCGCTGCCCAAGGGCGACCGGGGGGAACTCGCCGTCGAGACCATGACCGAGGTCGGCGTCGACGTGATCGTGCCGTGGGCGGCGGCGCGTTGCATCACGCAGTGGAAGGGCGAACGCGGGGCCAAGGCGCTGGGCAAGTGGCGGGCGACGGCCCGGGAGGCCGGCAAGCAGTCCCGCCGGGTGCGCTTCCCGGAGGTCGCGGACGCGGCTACGACCAAGCAGGTCGCCTCCCTGCTGGCGGGGGCGGAGTTCGCCGCCGTGCTGCACGAGAGCGGGGATGCGCCGCTCGCCACGGCCGAACTGCCGTCCACCGGCGAGATCGTGCTGGTCGTGGGGCCCGAGGGGGGCGTGGCGCCGGAGGAGCTGGCGCTGTTCGAGGAGGCAGGGGCCGCGGCCTACCGCCTCGGGCGCAGTGTGCTGCGCACATCGACTGCCGGGACGGCCGCCGCGGCCGTGCTCCTGGCACGCACCGGACGCTGGTCCTGACCGTTCCCAGGGACTGAGCGGGAGTGAGTCCTGTTGCTGCGAGGAGATCACGACGCGCGGCGCCACGGTGCTGCACGGCCCCGTGCCCATGACGGACCGCATGCGGGTGGCGCATCTCAAGGACCCCGAGGACAACGTGGTGGAGCTCCAGGAGTGGCTGCTGCTGCGCGGCTGACGCCTTTGCGCCCTACCGCGCGGCCCCCGTCAGTGGCAGGCTCCCCTCCATGGTGGCTTCGACGAGGAACCGACCGGGGCCGCGCGGTCGGCGCGTGGCGGTCGCGGCGACGTTCGCCGCGCTGGCGGTGGGCGGCGCCGTCGCCTGCGAACCCGGCAGCATCAGCTCCGCGTCCGTCGCGTACACCACCGACGAGACGGTGACCAAGGAGCTCAACCGGCAGAAGGCGGGCGTGCGTTGGCTCACGTGCACCGCCTCCTACGGGGAGAACGGCGGGAAGTCGTCACCCTCGGCGCGGGAGCGGACCGTCGCGACCGTCGACTGCGAGGGCGAGACCGACGACGGCAAGGACATCACCGTCGACGGCAAGGTCACCCACGCGGTGGACGGGGCATGTGTGCGCGGGAAGATCACCGCCAAGGTGGACGGCAAGGTGTGGTTCGAGGTCGACGGGCTCGGCGACTGCGACTCCACCAGCCCGCCCCCCGTCGGCGGGCCCCCGAACGGGCAGCCCGGGCCGACCGTCACCGTGACCGTCACCCAGACCATCTGGTGCGAGCAGTATCCGGACTGCCGTCCCGTCGAGGGCAAGTGATCCGAACTCTGTCCGCGCGCGGTCGTCCCTGCATAGGGTGATCAGGTGACATTGCCTGCTTACCTCCGGTTCCCCCATGTGCACGGCGACCTGGTCGCCTTCACCGCCGAGGACGACGTGTGGCTCGCTCCACTCGACGGCGGCCGGGCCTGGCGGGTCAGTGCCGACAACGTGCCGGTGACCCAGCCCCGTATCTCACCCGACGGCACCACCATCGCCTGGACCTCCACCCGCGACGGCGCCCCCGAGGTGCTCATCGCCCCGGCCGACGGCGGCCCGGCCAAGCGGCTGACGTACTGGGGGAGTGCCAAGACACAGGTGCGCGGCTGGACCCCGGACGGCGAGGTCCTGGCGATCAGCACCCAGGGGCAGGCGAGTCTGCGCCGCACCTGGGCGCGTGCCGTCCCGCTGGACGGCGGCCCGGCCACCACCCTGCCGTACGGGCCCGTCGGCGACGTCGCCCACGGCCCGCACACGGTGCTGCTGTCCGCGCCGATGGGCCGGGAGGCGGCCTGGTGGAAGCGGTACCGCGGCGGTACGGCGGGCAAGCTGTGGATCGACCCCGAGGACAACGGGGAGTTCGTGCGGCTGCACGAGGACATCGACGGCAACATCGAGTACCCGTTGTGGGTGGGGGACCGGATCGCCTTCCTCTCCGACCACGAGGGCACCGGAGCGCTCTACTCCTCCCTCGCCGACGGGTCCGACCTGCGCCGCCACACGCCACTCGACGGCTTCTACGCCCGGCACGCCGCGAGCGACGGCATCCGCGTCGTCTACTCCAGCGCCGGTGAGCTGTGGGTGCTGGACGACCTGGAGGGGGCCGAGCCGCGGCGGCTGGAGGTGCGGCTGGGCGGACAGCGCGTCGATCTTCAGCCGTTCCCGGTGAACGCCTCCCGGTGGTTCGGGTCGGCGTCCCCGGACCACACCGCGCGCGGCAGCGCGGTCGCCGTACGCGGCTCCGTGCACTGGGTCACCCACCGCTCCGGCCCGGCCCGCGCGCTGGCCGCGACGCCCGGTGTACGGGCCCGGCTGCCGCGGACGTTCCGCGCGGACGGCGAGCAGTGGGTGGTGTGGGTGACGGACGCCGAGGGCGACGACGCCCTGGAGTTCGCGCCCGCCACCGGACTCGCCCCGGGGGCCACACCCCGCCGGCTCGCCGCCGGGCAGCTCGGCCGGGTGCTGGACCTCGCCATGGCGCCCGACGGCAGCCGAGCCGCCGTGTCCTGCCACGACGGGCGCCTGCTGCTGGTGGAGCGCGAGACGGGCGAGGTGCGGGAGGTCGACCGCAGCGAGGACGGTGATGTGTCGGGCCTCGTCTTCTCGCCCGACTCGTCCTGGCTGGCCTGGTCCCACCCGGGCCCCCGGCCCCTCTGTCAGCTGAAACTCGCCAACACCACCGACCTGTCGGTCACCGAGGCCACCCCGCTGCGCTTCCAGGACTACGCGCCCGCGTTCACGATGGACGGCAAGCACCTCGCGTTCCTGTCGACCCGCTCCTTCGACCCGGTCTACGACGAGCACGTCTTCGACCTGGCCTTCGTGGAGGGCGCCCGGCCGCATCTGATCACCCTCGCGGCCACCACGCCCTCCCCGTTCGGGCCGCAGCGGCACGGCCGGTCCTTCGAGACGCCCGACCGGGAGGAGACCCCCGACAGCGAGGGCACCCCCACCACCCGCATCGACCTCGAAGGCCTCGCCGACCGCATCGTGCCCTTCCCGGTCGAGGCGGCGCGCTACACCAACCTGCGCGCCGCCAAGGACGGCGTCCTGTGGCTGCGCCACCCGGTCGCCGGGGTGCTCGGCGCGTCCCGGGCCGCCCCGGACGACCCCGAACCCAAGTCCGAGCTGGAGCGCTACGACCTCGCCCAGCAGCGCATCGAGCATCTCGCCGTCGACGCCGACCACTTCGCGGTCAGCGGCGACGGCAAGCGGGTGCTGCTGTGGACCGACGGGCGGCTGAAGGTCGTCCCCAGCGACCGGCGCGCCTCGAGCGACGACGACAGCGACACCAACATCACCGTCGACCTGGGCCGCGTACGCCAGTTCGTCGACCCGGCGGCCGAGTGGCGCCAGATGTTCGACGAGAACGGCCGCATCATGCGGGACCACTTCTGGCGGCCCGACATGAGCGGCGTCGACTGGGACGGCGTCCTCGACCGCTACCGCCCGGTCGTGGAGCGGCTCGCCACCCATGACGACCTGGTCGACCTGCTGTGGGAGGTGCAGGGCGAACTGGGCACCTCGCACGCCTACGTCATCCCGCGCGGCGGACACGGCCACGGCCCCCGCCAGGGCCTGCTCGGCGCCGACATCTCCCGCCACGAGGACGGCAGTTGGCGCGTCGACCGCATCCTGCCCTCCGAGACCTCCGACCCGGACGCCCGCAGCCCGCTGGCCGCGCCGGGTGTCGCGGTGCGCCCGGGGGACGCCATCGTCGCGGTCGCGGGGCAGCCCGTCGATCCCCTCGCCGGGCCCGGCCCGCTGCTGATCGGCACGGCGAACAAGCCGGTGGAGCTGACCATCTCCCCGTCCGGCGGCGGCGACCCCCGGCACGCCGTCGTCGTCCCGGTCGCCGACGAGGAACCCCTGCGCTACCACGCCTGGGTCGCCGACCGCCGCGCCTACGTCCACGAGAAGTCCGGCGGCCGCCTCGGCTATCTCCACGTCCCGGACATGCAGGCGCCCGGCTGGGCCCAGATCCACCGCGACCTGCGCGTCGAGGTCGCCCGGGAGGGTCTGGTCGTCGACGTCCGCGAGAACCGGGGCGGCCACACCTCGCAGCTGGTCGTCGAGAAGCTGGCCCGCCGCATCGTCGGCTGGGCCGTCCCGCGCGGTATGCGTCCCTACAGCTACCCGGAGGACGCCCCGCGCGGCCCCGTCGTAGCCGTCGCCAACGAGTTCTCCGGCTCCGACGGCGACATCGTCAACGCGGCCGTCAAGGCCCTGGGCCTCGGCCCGGTCGTCGGCACCCGCACGTGGGGCGGCGTCATCGGCATCGACAGCCGCTACCGTCTCGTCGACGGCACCCTCGTCACCCAGCCCAAGTACGCCTTCTGGCTGGAGGGCTACGAGTGGGGCGTCGAGAACCACGGCGTGGACCCGGACGTGGAGATCGTCCAACGCCCCCAGGACTACGCGGCGGGCAGGGACACCCAGCTGGATGAAGCAATCCGACTGGCACTGGAAGCGCTGGAGGCAGCACCGGCGAAAACGCCCCCGGCTGTGCCGACCTCTTGAGGGGCGCGGGGCTGTGTCGATGTGCGGCTCCGCCGCGGGGCGCGACCAGCCACAACGCACCCGCACCCGACGACGATACGATGCCCGAGTCGGACCGAATTCGGCCAACCCCCGGAGGAAACATGGCAGGGGAGCCCCAGGAAGACTGCCTGTTCTGCAAGATCGTCGCAGGCACCATCCCGGCGACCATCGTCCGCCAGACGGAGACGACCATCGCGTTTCGCGACATCAACCCGCAGGCCCCCACCCACGTCCTGGTCATCCCCAAGGCGCACTACGAGAACGCCGCCGCCCTCGCCGCCGCCGACCCGGCCCTCACCGCCGACGTGCTCCGCGAGGCCCAGGCCGTCGCCGACGAGGAGAAGCTGGAGAGCTTCCGCCTCGTCTTCAACACCGGCAGCGGCGCCGGCCAGACGGTCTGGCACGTGCACGCCCACGTGCTCGGCGGCCGCGGCCTCGACTGGCCCCCGGGGTAATCCGCCTTGTCCGTACGTGAACTCGTGGTCCTCGGCACCGCCAGCCAGGTCCCGACCCGGCACCGCAACCACAACGGCTACCTGCTGCGCTGGGACGGCGAGGGCATCCTGTTCGACCCCGGCGAGGGCACGCAGCGCCAGATGCTGCGCGCCGGGGTCGCCGCGCACGACCTGAACCGGATCTGCGTCACACACTTCCACGGCGACCACTCCCTCGGCCTCGCCGGTGTGATCCAGCGCATCAACCTCGACCGGGTCCCGCACGAGATCACCGCCCACTACCCCCGCTCCGGGCAGCGCTTCTTCGACCGGCTCCGGTACGCCACCGCCTACCGCGAGACCGTCGGCATCACGGAGGCCCCGGTCGACGCCGACGGGCCCCTCGCCCGCACCGGCGGCTACACGCTTCAGGCCCGGAAGCTGTCGCACCCGGTGGAGTCGTACGGGTACCGGATCGTCGAGCCCGACGGCCGCCGCATGCTGCCCGAGCGGCTCGCCGCGCACGGCATCAAGGGCCCGGACGTCGGCCGGATCCAGCGCGAGGGCTCGCTCGGCGGGGTTCCCCTCGACGCCGTCAGCGAGACGCGGCGCGGGCAGCGCTTCGCGTTCGTCATGGACACCCGGCTGTGCGACGGCGTGGACGCGCTCGCCGAGGGCTGCGACATGCTCGTCATCGAGTCGACGTTCCTCGACGAGGACGAGGAACTCGCCGTCGAGCACGGACATCTGACAGCAGGTCAGGCCGCGCGGGTGGCCCGGGACGGCGGGGTGCGGCACCTCGTGCTGACCCACTTCAGCCAGCGCTACACCGACCGTGGGGGAGAGTTCGAGCGGCAGGCACGGGCCGCAGGGTACGACGGTGAGCTGACCGTCGCCCACGATCTACTGAGAGTGCCGGTTCCGAAGCGTCGGTGAAACGGCCGTACGATGAATTGATGTCCCTCCCCAAAGCCGAACTGCACCTTCACATCGAAGGCACCCTGGAACCGGAACTCGCTTTCGAGCTTGCCGCGCGCAACGGCGTCACGCTGCCGTACGCCGACACCGACGAGCTGCGCGAGGCCTACCGGTTCGAGGACCTGCAGTCCTTCCTGAACCTGTACTACGAACTCATGGCCGTCCTGCGCACCGAGCGGGACTTCGAGGACCTGGCGAACGCCTATCTCGCCCGGGCCGCCGCGCAGGGCGTGCGGCACGCGGAGATCTTCTTCGACCCGCAGGCCCACACCGGCCGCGGGCTGGAGATCGGCACGGTGGTCGAGGGGCTGTGGCGCGCGCTGGGGAGCAGCGAGGCCAACCACGGCGTCTCGACCCGGCTGATCCTGTGCTTCCTGCGCGACGAGTCCGCCGAGTCGGCCCTGGCCACGCTGGACGCGGCCAAGCCGTACCTGGACCGGATCACCGGTGTCGGCCTCGACTCCGCCGAGGTCGGGCACCCTCCGGTGAAGTTCCGCGAGGTCTACGAGGCGGCCGCCGCGCTCGGTCTGCGGCGGGTCGCCCACGCCGGTGAGGAGGGCCCGCCGGAGTACATCACCGAGGCGCTGGACGTCCTCGGCGTCGAGCGGGTCGACCACGGGCTGCGCTGCGTGGAGGATCCCGCGCTGGTGGAGCGGCTGGTGCGCGACCGGGTGCCGCTGACGCTGTGCCCGCTGTCCAACGTCCGGCTGCGCACGGTCGACACCCTCGCCGACCACCCTCTGCCCGCCATGCTGGACGCCGGCCTCATGTGCACGGTCAACTCCGACGACCCGGCCTACTTCGGCGGTTACGCCGGCGACAACTTCGACGCCGTGCGCGCCACCCTCGGCCTCACCGACGAGCGGCTGCGGGAGCTCGCCCGCAACTCCTTCCTGGCCTCCTTCCTGGAGGACGACGAGGAGCTGCGGGCGCGGTATCTCGCCGAGGTCGAGGCCTACACCTTCGCGTAGGCCTCTTCGCAGACCTCAGAAGAACTCCGACCCCGCCTTGTCGTAGGCACGCTGGGCGGGGACGGCGGCGGCCTCCACGGAGATCTCCACCACCGGCTGCTCCGGGGCGCCGATCTCGGGGATAGCGCCGCTGGGCGTGCCCGTGGCGGCGGCGACCAGGGCGGCCGGGTGACCGCCGCGGCGGCGGATCGCGCCGGGCAGCAGCGGGCGTCCGCCGGTGTGCAGGGCGACGGCGGTCATCGGCAGGGCGATCACCAGCAGTCCGGCGCCGAGGACCGCGCCCATGACCGGGAACCCGGCCTGCGCCGACAGCACACTGCCGGTCAGCGGCCCGGCGGCCGTGCCCAGCGAGGAGGCCGAGCCGACCAGCACCGCCCAGCGGCCGCGCGGATCGAGCGAGGCGGCGAGCCCGATGAGGTACGACAGCACCACCGGGTAGAGCGTGTTCCAGGCGATCTCGCCGGCCGCGAAGCTCCCCAGGTCGGTCGCGGAGGCGCTGAGCGCGATGCAGGCGGCGATGAGGACCGTGCCGCCGCCGATGGGCACGGCGCGTCCGAGGCGGGCCCCGAGGGCGCCCGCCGCGAGGACTCCGGTCAGGCCGGCGCCCAGTCCGAGGGCGAAGACGGCGCCGACGGTGGCCTCGCCGAGGTGCGCCTGCTCCAGGCCGATGCGTCCGCTCACGCCCCACAGGGAGTTCTGGGCGAGCGACCAGCACACCATGGCGGCGGCCAGCACCAGCCCCGAACGGGCGTGCGGCAGCCGGGCCTTGTGCTGCCGGGTGGGCGCGACGGGCGTGGCGACGGGGAGGCGGCCGGTGAGCGGCCAGACCGCCAGGGCCGTGAGGGCGATCGCGGCCAGGGGCAGACCGTGCCCCGGGCCGAGGTGCGGCACCGTCAGATACACGGCGCCCGCGAGGGCGGAGACGGTGAGCAGTCCGGCCGTGGAGGCCCGGTGCGGATCCTTTTGCCCGGCGATGAGGGTCGCGGCGACGGTGGTGGCAGTGCCGGAGCCGAACCCGCCGACGATCGCGCCGGCGACGACAGCGGGAATCGCGGTGGTCAGGGCGGCACCGCCGTAGCCGAGCAGGGCCAGGGCGAGGCCGAGCCGGGCGAGGGTGCGGGCTCCGACCCGTTCGACCCGGGAGGCCAGGACGAATCCGGCGGCGGCCGAACTCAGCAGCAGGGCGCTGCCGACGGCACCGGCCTGCGTGGCGGAGAGCGGAAGGTCCGAGTCGAGTCTGCCGACGGTGGTGGGCAGCAGATACGGAGCGAGGTACCCGGCCGTGAAAAGGGCGACGAGGGGCCAGGGAGTGGTGCGGGGGGCGAACACGGGCGTTCCCAGGGCATGCGAAAGGAGCGGGGGAAAGGGGGGATGGGGCGACGACCGTCGACGGACAGGAACGCGCGAGCAATTTGTATCAAGCACGTAGTCGGACACGGGAACCCGGGGCGTGTGATCTGGAGCACGTTGCGTTTGGGGTGGTGAAGCCCGGGTAAACAAGCGCCTTTCGTCAGGCGTCCACGGTGCTTTCGCCAGCGCCGGTGCACCGATCCGTACCCCGTCGGAACGGTCGCCTCGGCCTTCGTCCGGATCTCCCGCATCACGGCGGTTGACGTTCACATGCTCAATCATCATTCTCGTATGTAGATGACGTCTGCATGGGGAGCCGGCCGCGCCGGATCGATGGTGGCCGCGCTGCGACACCTCGCCGCCGTCCTCACCACCGGACTCGACCTCGTAGGAGCCGCCCCGTGAACCTCACCATCACCGACGTACGGCTGACGCCGATCCTGGTCGCGGACCCGCCGCTGCTGAACACCCAGGGCGTGCACCAGCCGTACACCCCCCGGTTGATCGTCGAGGTCGTCACGGCCGACGGCATCACCGGCGTGGGGGAGACCTACGGCGACGCCAAGTACCTGGACCTGGCCCGGCCCTTCGCCGAGCGGCTGAAGGGGCGCCAGGTCAGCGATCTGAACGGCCTGTTCACGGTGGCGGACCAGGTCGCGGTCGACGCCTCCCGCGTGGAGAACGCCGTCGACGTCGGCGGGCTGCGCGGTGTCCAGACCGCCGACAAGCTGCGGCTGTCCGTCGTCTCCGGCTTCGAGGTCGCTTGCCTCGACGCCCTCGGCAAGGCGCTCGGACTGCCCGTGCACACCCTGCTCGGCGGCAAGGTCCGCGACGCCGTCGAGTACAGCGCGTACCTGTTCTACAAGTGGGCCCACCACCCCGAGGGCGTGCAGGCCGAGAAGGACGACTGGGGCGCAGCGGTCGACCCGGCGGGGGTGGTGGAACAGGCCCGGCGGTTCACGGAGCGCTACGGCTTCACCTCCTTCAAGCTCAAGGGCGGCGTCTTCCCGCCCGACGAGGAGATCGCGGCCGTACGGGCGCTCGCCGAGGCCTTCCCGGGGCATCCGCTGCGGCTCGACCCGAACGGCGCCTGGTCCGTGGAGACGTCCGTGAAGGTGGCCCGGGAGCTCGGGGACGTCCTGGAGTACCTGGAGGACCCGGCGCTCGGCACGCCCGCCATGGCCGAGGTCGCCGAGCGGGCCGGGGTGCCGCTCGCCACCAACATGTGCGTGACGACCTTCGCCGAGATCCAGGAGGCCTTCACCCGGGGCGCTGTACAGGTAGTGCTCTCCGATCACCACTACTGGGGCGGCCTGCGCAACACCCAGCAGCTCGCCGCCGTCTGCCGCACCTTCGGCGTCGGTGTGTCCATGCACTCCAACACCCACCTGGGCATCTCGCTGGCCGCGATGACCCACGTGGCGGCCACCGTCCCGAACCTCCACCACGCCTGCGACTCCCACTACCCCTGGCAGTCGGAGGACGTCCTCACCGAGCGGCTCACCTTCGAGGGCGGCGAGGTCGCCGTGTCCGACGCGCCCGGCCTCGGTGTGGAGCTCGACCGCGAGCGGCTGGCCGCACTGCACCAGCGGTGGCTGGACGACGACGGCACTCTGCGGGACCGCGACGACGCGGCCGCGATGCGGATCGCCGACCCGGAGTGGGTGACACCCGCGATGCCCCGCTGGTAGTGCCCGCGTCCGCCGGGACGGGGGGCGCGCGAGGGCCTGCCGCGAGCTGACGGGACCGACGGGTCCGGCGTGATCGGCGTCACCTTGTCAGTGATGTGGTGCAGACTGGCCTGATCCGCACCACGTCAGGGAGCGCATCGTGATCGCGTCCACCGCCCCGGCAGGAAAGGGCCCGGCCGGAAAGGGATCGCACCGCCAGAGCCAGGTCGATCCCCTCGCCCCGCTGCGCACACCGGACGACCCGCCCTGGGACGTCTACCTCACCGGCACCGTCTTCCTCGACATCATCTTCACCGGGCTCGACTCCGCCCCGGTGCGCGGGACGGAGTCCTGGGCCCGCGGGATGGGGTCGAGCCCCGGCGGCGTCGCCAACATGGCGACCGCCCTGGCCCGCCTCGGCCTGCGCACCTCCCTCGCGGCCGCCTTCGGCGACGACCACTACGGCGACTACTGCTGGGACGCCCTGGAGCACGGCGAGGGCATCGACCTCTCCCCGTCGCGCACGGTGCCCGGCTGGCACTCCCCGGTGACCGTCTCCATGGCCTACGAGGGCGAGCGCACGATGGTCTCGCACGGCCACGAACCGCCGCCCGAGAAGCCCGCGCCCGCCTGCCCCTCACGCGCGCGTGCCGCCGTCGCCTCCCTCGCGCCCGGCGTGCGCGCGCCCTGGATCGCCCAGGCCGCGAGCAACGGCACCCGGGTGTTCGGCGACGTCGGCTGGGACGACACCGGGGCGTGGGATCTGGCGGCCCTGCCCGACCTGCGGCACTGCGAGGCGTTCCTGCCGAACGCGCAGGAGGCGATGCGGTACACGGGCGAGGACTGCCCCCGGGCCGCCGCGCACGCCCTGACCGACTACGTGCCGCTCGCGGTGGTCACCCTGGGGGCGGACGGGGCGTATGCGGTGGACCGGCGAACGGGGGAGACGGCGGAGGTTCCGGCCATCGCGGTCGAGGCGCTCGATCCGACCGGGGCCGGAGACGTGTTCGTCGCCGGGTTCGTGGCCGGGACCCTGGCGGACTGGCCGCTGGCCGACCGGCTGGCCTTCGCCGGTCTGACGGCGGCGCTGTCGGTGCAGGAGTTCGGCGGGTCGCTGTCGGCGCCGGGGTGGTCGGAGATCGCGGCGTGGTGGCGGAAGGTCCAGTCGGTCGAGGGGCAGTCGCCGGTGGCACTGGAGCGATACGGGTTCCTGGCGGGGCTCGTGTCGGAGGAGCTGGACAGGCCCTGGCCGCTGCGGCGGGCCGTCCCCACCATCGGCTTCCGCCGCTCGGCGTGAGGCCTTGCGGAAACCCCGCCCCCCAAAACCCCTACGGCGTTGTCACTTCCCCGTCGTACCCTGGGAATCGCGAGGCCGCCCTCAGCTGTGCGGCCGTGACGAGGAGGAAACGCAGGCCTTAAGCGCCGGCCCATGACTCAATCATCGACAGCTCACACCCCCGCGCAGGAGCAGGCGAGAGCGCAGCTCACCGTCCCCGCCCAGCACCCCATGGTGACCGTGCTGGGGTCCGGCGACAGCCTCCTGCGCGTGATCGAGAAGGCCTTCCCGGCGGCCGACATCCACGTCCGGGGCAACGAGATCAGCGCGGTCGGCGACCCGAAGGACGTCGCCCTCATTTCGCGCGTGTTCGACGAGATGATGCTGGTGCTCCGCACCGGGCAGCCGATGACGGAGGACGCAGTGGAACGCTCGATCGCCATGCTGAAGGCGAGCGACAACGGCGAGAGCGACGGCCAGGAGACCCCGGCCGAGGTGCTCACGCAGAACATCCTGTCCTCGCGCGGCCGCACGATCCGCCCCAAGACGCTCAACCAGAAGCGCTACGTGGACGCGATCGACAAGCACACGATCGTCTTCGGCATCGGCCCCGCGGGCACCGGCAAGACGTACCTGGCGATGGCCAAGGCGGTGCAGGCCCTGCAGTCCAAGCAGGTCAACCGCATCATCCTGACCCGCCCCGCGGTCGAGGCCGGAGAGCGCCTCGGCTTCCTCCCGGGCACGCTCTACGAGAAGATCGACCCGTACCTGCGCCCGCTCTACGACGCGCTGCACGACATGCTCGACCCGGACTCGATCCCGCGGCTGATGGCGGCGGGCACCATCGAGGTCGCGCCGCTGGCGTACATGCGTGGCAGGACCCTCAATGACGCTTTCATCATCCTCGACGAGGCTCAGAACACCTCCCCCGAGCAGATGAAGATGTTCCTCACCCGCCTCGGCTTCGAGTCGAAGATCGTGATCACGGGTGACGTGACGCAGGTCGACCTCCCGGACGGGACGAAGAGCGGTCTGCGGCAGGTGCAGGAGATCCTGGAGGGCGTGGACGACGTCCACTTCTCCCGGCTGTCGTCCCAGGACGTCGTCCGGCACAAGCTGGTGGGCCGTATCGTCGACGCGTACGAGAAGTACGACACCACGCACGGCACCCAGAACGGCGCGCACAAGAGCCGCGGCAAGTCCGGCCACAAGGGGAAGTAGCAAGCACAACACCATGTCGATCGACGTCAACAACGAGTCCGGCACCGAGGTCGACGAGCAGGCGATCCTCGACATCGCCCGCTATGCGCTCGCTCGGATGCGCATCCACCCGCTCTCCGAGCTCTCGGTGATCGTCGTGGACGCCGACGCCATGGAGCAGCTCCACATCCAGTGGATGGACCTCCCGGGTCCCACGGATGTCATGTCCTTCCCGATGGACGAGCTGCGGCCGCCCTCCAAGGACGACGACGAGCCGCCGCAGGGGCTGCTCGGCGACATCGTGCTGTGCCCCGAAGTGGCCACCAAGCAGGGGGCCGAGGCCGACACGCAGCACTCCATGGACGAGGAGCTCCAGCTCCTCACCGTCCATGGCGTGCTGCACCTGCTGGGCTACGACCACGAGGAACCGGACGAGAAGGCCGAGATGTTCGGCCTCCAGGCGGCCATCGTGGACGGCTGGCGCTCGGAGCGGGGCCTGACCGGCCCCTCCCCGGCGCCGACGGTCTCGTAGCGCCGCCGATGAGTCCGCAACTCGTCCTGGGCGCCATCGCCCTGGTCGTCGTGGCCTGGCTCGCCGCCTGCGCGGAGGCGGGCCTCGCGCGCGTCTCCAGCTTCCGCGCCGAGGAGGCCGTGCGCTCCGGCCGCCGCGGCGGCGCCAAGCTCTCCCAGGTCGCCGCCGACCCGACCCGCTACCTCAACGTGGCGCTGCTGGTCCGCGTCGCCTGCGAGATGGCCGCCGCCGCGCTGATCACCTACGGCTGCCTCAAGGAGTTCGACGGCACCACCGAGGCCCTCCTGGTCGCCATCGCGGTCATGGTCCTCGTGTCGTACGTCGCCGTCGGCGTCTCCCCGCGCACCATCGGCCGCCAGCACCCTCTGAACACCGCGACGGTCTCGGCGTACGTCCTGGTGCCGCTGGCCCGGATCATGGGCCCGATCCCGTCGCTGCTGATCCTCATCGGCAACGCGCTCACCCCCGGCAAGGGCTTCCGCCGCGGCCCCTTCGCCTCCGAGGCGGAGCTGCGCGCACTGGTCGACCTCGCCGAGAAGGAGTCGCTCATCGAGGACGACGAGCGCCGCATGGTGCACTCCGTCTTCGAGCTGGGCGACACCCTCGTCCGCGAGGTCATGGTGCCGCGCACGGACCTGGTGGTGATCGAGCGCTTCAAGACCATCCGACAGGCCCTCACCCTCGCCCTGCGCTCCGGCTTCTCGCGCATTCCGGTGACCGGTGAGAGCGAGGACGACATCGTCGGCATCGTGTATCTGAAGGACCTGGTCCGCAAGACGCACATCAGCCGCGACGCCGAGTCCGAGCAGGTGTCGACGGCCATGCGCCCCGCGTTCTTCGTGCCCGACACCAAGAACGCCGGCGACCTGCTGCGCGAGATGCAGAAGGAACGCAACCACGTCGCCGTCGTCATCGACGAGTACGGCGGCACGGCCGGCATCGTCACCATCGAGGACATCCTCGAGGAGATCGTCGGCGAGATCACCGACGAGTACGACCGTGAACTGCCGCCGATCGAGGAGCTGGGCGGGGACCGCTTCCGCGTCACCGCCCGCCTCGACATCTCAGACCTGGGCGAGCTGTACGGCCTGGAGGAGTTCGACGACGAGGACGTCGAGACGGTCGGCGGCCTGCTGGCGAAGGCGCTGGGGCGGGTCCCCATCGCGGGTGCCTCGTCCGTCGTCGGCCTGCCCGACGGCCGGGAGCTGCGCCTGACCGCGGAGGCGGCGGCCGGTCGCCGGAACAAGATCGTGACGGTGCTGGCGGAGCCGGTGGGCCCGGCGGACCCGGCCGAGGAGGAGAAGCCGGAATGACCCCGCAGGAACTGCGCGCGTTCTGCCTGTCCTTCAACGCAGCGGTGGAGGACTTTCCGTTCAGCCCGGAGATCTCGGTCTTCAAGGTGCAGGGCAAGCTGTTCGCCCTGTCGCACCTCGACGCGCGCCCCCTGAAGGTCAACCTCAAGTGCGACCCGGACGAGGCGGTCCGCCTCCGCGGCGAGCACGAGGGCCTCGTGGTCCCCGGCTGGCACATGAACAAGCGCCACTGGAACACGGTCACGGCCGACGGCGAGCTCCCGGACCAGCTGGTCCGGGAGCTCATCGAGGACTCCTACGACCTGGTCGTCGCGGGCCTGCCGCGAGCGGACCGCCTCCGCCTCGACCGCCCCTGACGCTTACGTATGCTCGGATCATGACCGACAGCAGCGCGCTCGACCCCGAGGACCGCAAGATCGTCACCCTGGCCCGTTCCGCGCGGGCCCGCAACGGCGTGCCGGAGGGCGCGGCCGTACGGGACGAGACCGGACGCACCTATGTCGCGGGCACCGTGGCCCTCGACTCCCTGAAGCTCAGTGCTCTGCGGACGGCGGTGGCGATGGCGGTGGCCTCGGGCGCACGGTCGCTGGAGGCGGCGGCGGTCGTGACGGAGGCGGAGACCGCGTCCGCGGAGGACCTGGCGGCGGTGCGGGACCTCGGCAGTGCCGAGACGCCGGTGCTGGTGGCCGGTCCCGACGGAACGGTCCGGACCACGGTCACCGCTGGCCGAACTTCGCTGTAACCGCCGGTAATTAGGCCGGTTTTCAACCTTGCCGCACTCTGCCCCACGCGCATCAATGGAACCGTAAGTTCCGACGGACCGTCAGGTTCGGCTCTCGCGCAGCGTGCCCGCACTCACCTGCCGAGCGGTCCCCCCACACGGAAAGGGAGCCGGAATCCCATGAGATGCAAGCGAATCGGAGCAGGTGCGGCACTGGCGGCCGGGGCCCTCGCGGCCGCGGGCCTCGCCTTCGCCCCCGCAGCCCTCGCCGTCACCCCCCAGGCAGCGACGATCAGCGCGGACTGCGGCACCTTCGGCAGTGGCGAGGCCACGCTCACGGCCACGCAGGACGGCACCGCCGCCACCCTCACCGTCAAGTCCTCCGCGATCACGGCGCCCATCGCGCTGGGAGAGGACTCGATCTCGTCCACCCTCACCCTGGTGAAGAGCGGCGGCGGCACCGTCGACTTCGCCGGCACGGAGAACCCGGCGATGGCCGCCGGCGCCCCCGTCGAGGTCGGCCCCCTCAGCGGCACCGTGGCCTCCGGCGACAGCCTGGAGGCCTTCGGCGGCTCGCTGAAGATGACCGTCTTCGGCATCACCATCACCTGCACGGCGACCGGGCCGCAGTCGCCGGGCCCGTTCGTGTTCGACTGAGACCGACAGCGACGCGGCCCCGGTGTCAGAGCGCGTCGGGGCCGCGCTCGCCCGTCCGCACCCGCACGACCGTGTCGACGGGCACCGCCCACACCTTGCCGTCGCCGATCTTGCCGGTGTGCGCGGCCTTCACGACCGCGTCGATGACGTCCTCGGCGACCGCGTCCTCGACGACGACCTCGATGCGGACCTTCGGTACCAGGTCGACCTGGTACTCGGCGCCGCGGTACACCTCGATCGAAGACCTCGACTTCACCGCCGAGACCACCCGCGAGAAGCACGGCCGCCGCAAGCAGTTCCGCAAGCTGATCTCCGGCATGCCCACCTCCAGGCTGCGGGCCCGGCTGGTGTCGATGGCGGCCGAGCTAGGCATCACCGTCGTCGCCGTCGACCCCGCCTACACCTCCAGGTGGGGCGCCCAGCACTGGCAGAAACCTCTTACTACCCACAACCGCACGACTACTCGCCACGACGCGGCAGCCGTGGCGATCGGCAGGCGCGCCCTGGGGCACCCGATCCGGCTGGGGGTACCTCCCAGGCCCTTAAGGCACTGGGGGAGGACGGCGCCGCCCCCTGCTCACCGGAGTGATGAGCAGGGGCATCGGACCGTCCAGGCCAGATCCGGTATCCCGGGACGTGAGGAACCCCGCCCGCGCGTCCCCGGACCACGGACACGATCCGTGCGCGCCGGACGCGAAGCGAAAGCGGGAGACCAGGACGCCCAACACCGTTCGGGGCGTCCGGCTGAGCATGAGCCCTGGCAGCAGGGCCCACTCCCGCTCAGCCTCTAGGAACGGTTTCGAGAAGCTCACCAGAGACGTCCGGTGCGGGGCGGCTCCGGGGATCAGGGAGAATGGGCGGCATGAGCGTTCGTACCCAGTCATCCGAAGAGCCGGCCGGAGCTGTCCACAGGGCTGGCTTCGCCTGCTTCGTGGGCCGTCCCAACGCGGGCAAGTCCACCCTCACGAATGCTCTGGTCGGCCAGAAGGTGGCGATCACGGCGAATCAGCCGCAGACGACGCGGCACACCGTGCGGGGCATCGTGCACCGCCCGGACGCGCAGCTGATCCTGGTCGACACCCCGGGGCTGCACAAGCCGCGCACGCTGCTGGGCGAGCGGCTCAACGACGTCGTGCGTACGACGTGGGCCGAGGTCGACGTGATCGGTTTCTGTCTGCCGGCGAACGAGAAGCTCGGCCCGGGTGATCGCTTCATCGCGAAGGAACTGGCGTCCATCAAGAAGACGCCGAAGATCGCGATCGTCACCAAGACCGACCTCGTCGACAGCAAGGTGCTCGCCGAACAGCTGATCGCCATCGACCAGCTCGGCAAGGAGCTGGGCTTCGAGTGGGCCGAGATCGTGCCCGTCTCGGCGGTCGCCGACAAGCAGGTGGACCTGCTGGCCGACCTGCTCGTCCCGCTCCTCCCGGAGGGTCCCGCCCTCTACCCCGAGGGCGACCTCACCGACGAGCCTGAGCAGGTCATGATCGCCGAGCTGATCCGCGAGGCGGCCCTGGAGGGCGTCCGCGACGAGCTGCCGCACTCCATCGCCGTGGTCGTCGAGGAGATGCTCCCGCGCGAGGACCGCCCCGCCGACAAGCCCCTCCTCGACATCCACGCCTTCGTCTACATCGAGCGCCCCAGCCAGAAGGGCATCATCATCGGCCCCAAGGGCAAGCGTCTGAAGGAGGTCGGCATCAAGTCCCGCAAGCAGATCGAGGCGCTGCTGGGCACGCCGGTCTTCCTCGACCTGCATGTCAAGGTGGCGAAGGACTGGCAGCGGGATCCGCGGCAGTTGCGCAAGCTGGGGTTCTGAGGTCCCTCCCCGCGCTAGGACGCCGTCCCGAGGCTTGCCCACACCGCGTTGCCGCCCGTGAGGGCCGAGCGGGTGATGCCCCAGCTGTCGGCTATCTCCCGTACGAGCAGCAGGCCGCGGCCGCCCTCGTCGTCGAGGCCGGGGTGGCGCTCGGGGATGCCGCGGCCCGTGAGGTCGCCGTCGTGGACCTCCAGCCGGAAGCGCGCGTCGGTCATCAGCTGGACGCCGCACAGGATCCGTTGGCTGAGCGTGTGCAGCACGGCGTTGGTCACCAGCTCGGACACGAGCAGCACGGCGTTCGCGCACACCTCTTCGGGCACCTGCCACGAGGCCAGCCGCGTGCGCAGGGCGTGACGGGCGGCTCTGACGCTGGTCCGCTGCGGCGGCAGCTCCAGCCAGTCGGTGCGGTCCGGGCGCACCGCGTCCAGGAACCGGGGGGTGGATGTCGTGTGGGGGGACACGGCGATCGCCTTCCGTGGGGGGTGGGCGCAATCAAGGAAGGGGCGAGCGGGCAAGGGGACGGCCGGTGGGGGGAGTTGATGCTTCCGGCACCCTGGTCACACAAGTAACTATGCTCGTAGAGCAGTTCACGCTGCAACCATCTCCCTGATAATTTCAGAACGACGGTATCGCCCGGGCGAAACGATCCGGTGACACGTTCAAGTCCCCGCCGGATCAACGGCAGTGACCACCCCTCAGGAGGCACGGCGTGAGCGACGCGCGATCAGGGACCGGCGCCGGCGCCCCGACCGTTCTCCGCATGATCCTGGGCCGCCGGCTCCAGGAGGCCCGGCAGGGCGCGGGCCTGTCCCTCGACGACGCCGCCAAGGCCCTGCGCGTCACGCCGCTGACCATCCGCCGCCTGGAGAAGGCCGAGGTCGGCCTGAAGATCCTCTACGTCGAGAAGCTGCTGGAGACCTACGGGGCGGGCCGGCAGGAGATCGACGAGTTCGTCGCCCTCGCCGAGCGGGCCAACGAGCCCGGCTGGTGGCACCCCTACCGCGACGTGATGCCGTCCTGGTTCACGGCCTACGTCAGCCTGGAGACCGGCGCCCGGACGCTGCGCACCTATGAGCCGCAGTACGTCACGGGCCTGCTCCAGACCCCCGGGTACGCGCGTGCCGTGCTGCGCGGCGGCTGCCCGAACGACGGCGAGGACGACCTCGACCGGCGCGTGGAGCTGCGGCTGCGCCGGCAGAGCCTGCTCACCAGGCAGGACGCGCCCACGCTGTGGGTGGTGATGGAGGAGGCCGTGCTGCACCGGGTGGTGGGCGGCCCGGAGGTGATGCGGGACCAGATCGACCGGCTGCTGGAGGCGTCCGAGCTGGATCACGTCAGCGTCGACATCGTGCCGTTCGGCGCGGGCGCCCACGTCGGGGCGTGCGCGCCCTTCACCTACTTCCGGTTCGAGGAGCGGGAGCTGCCCGACATCGTCTACAGCGAGATCCTCTCCGCCTCCGTCTACCTCGACCAGCGCGCGGACGTGGTGGCCCATCTGGAGGCGCACAACCGGCTGTCGCTGAAGACCTCGTCCGCGGACAGCAAGGCGCTGTTGAACCGCATGCGGAAGGAGTACGCATGACCGTGACCGAGGGCGCCGTCTACAACGGGATGCCCGCGTCGGACCTCGGCGAGCAGGGCTGGGAGCGTCCGTGGAGCGGCCCCAACGGGGGCCAGTGCGTGGAGACGAAGCAGCTCGCCGACGGCCGCGTGGCGGTGCGCCAGTCGGCCGATCCCGCCGGTCCCGCGCTGATCTACACGCCCGAGGAGATCACCGCGTTCGTCACGGGGGTCAAGCAGGGCCTCGCCGACCACCTGACGGCCCGCTGAACCCCACCGGACCGACTCGCACCACCACCCCCCACCGAGAGGCACCCCCCATGAGCACCTCGCAGGCCGCGCGGGACATCGACACCAGCAGGCCGCACTCGGCCCGCATGTACGACTACTACCTCGGCGGCAAGGACCACTTCGAGGTCGACAAGCTGGCGGCCGAGAGGGTCGCCGAGGCCTACCCCGCCATCTTCGTGTGCGCCCGCGAGAACCGGGCCTTCATGCACCGCGCCACCCGTGTCCTCGCCCGTGAGCACGGCATCCGCCAGTGGCTGGACATCGGCACCGGTATCCCCACCGAGCCCAACCTGCACCAGGTCGCTCAGTCCGTGGTGCCGGACGCCCGGGTGGTCTACGCCGACAACGACCCGCTCGTCCTCAAGTACGCCGAGCGTCTGATGCGCAGCACGTCCGAGGGCCGCACCACGTACATCGAGGCGGACGTCAACGACCCCCAGACGCTGCTGGACGCGCCCGAGCTGGCCGAGATCCTGGACCTGAACCGCCCGGTCGCGCTGTCCCTCAACGCCCTGATGCACTTCGTCACCGACGCCCAGGACCCCTACGGCATCGTGCGCCGCCTGCTCGACGTGCTGCCCTCGGGCAGCGCCCTGGCCCTGAGCCACTGCACGCCCGACTTCGACCCGTCGACCTGGCAGAAGGTCACCGACATCTACACCTCGGCCGGCACGCCGGTGCGGTTCCGCTCGCAGCAGGAGGTCGCCCGCTTCTTCGACGGCCTGGACCTGCTGGAGCCGGGCGTCAGCGTGGGCCACCGCTGGCGGCCCGACCCCGCCGAGGGCGACGCCCCGACGGATGCCGAGGTCAGCCTGTGGACCGGGGTCGGCATCAAGCCGTAGGTCCTCCCTGCGCCCTCAGCAGCTCCCGGTACCAGTGGTACGACGCCTTCGGGGTCCGCTCCAGGGTGTCGAAGTCGACGTGGACCAGGCCGAAGCGGCGTGCGTAGCCCTCCGCCCACTCGAAGTTGTCGAGCAGGGACCACACGAAGTAGCCGCGCACGTCGACGCCCGCCTCCACCGCCCGGTGCAGGGCCCGGACATGGCCGTCCAGGTAGGCGATGCGGTCCTGGTCGTCGACGCCCGGGTACGAGCAGCCGTTCTCGGTGATGACGACGGGCGGGAGCCGGTCGCCGTAGCGGTCGCGGAAGGCGGTGAGGAGTTCGGTGAGGCCCTCGGGGACGACCGGCCAGCCGAAGTCCGTGACCGGGTGGCCCTTGATCTCCCGGACGGAGAAGGGCAGTTCGGCGGGCATGGTGACGCCGCCGAACTCGATCTCCGCACCCTGCGGCGCACCCACCCTGGTCGGGGCGTAGTAGTTGATCCCGTACCAGTCGAGCGGCTCGGCGATCACCTTCAGGTCCGCCTCGACGTCCCCCGGCATCAGCTCGCCGATGCCGTCCGGGTACCGGCCCAGCAGCAGCGGGTCCGCGAACAGGCGGTTCAGCAGCAGGTCGTAGAACTCGGCCGCGTCCACGTCCGCCGCCTCGGTCGACGCCGCCCAGGTCGGGCCGTGCGAGTTGGCGATGCCGATGTCGGCGGCGCCCGAGGCGCGCAGGGCCCGTACGGCCAGGCCGTGGGCCAGCAGCTGGTGGTGGGCGACCGGCAGCGCGTCGAACAGCAGCTTCCTGCCCGGTGCGTGCACGCCCAGGGCGTGGCCCAGCAGGGTGTGCTCGGCGGGCTCGTTCAGGGTGATCCACTTCGTCACGCGGTCGCCGAGGCGGCCTGCGACCAGCGACACGTGCTCGGCGAAGCGCTCGGCCGTGTCCCGCTCCAGCCAGTCCAGGTCCGCGGGCAGGTCCCAGTGGAACAGCGTCGGCACCGGGCGGACGCCGACCGCGCACAGGTCGTCGACCAGCCGGTCGTAGAAGTCCAGGCCCTTCTCGGACCGGACCCGCGGCCAGGAGACCGAGAAGCGGTAGGCGTCCACGCCCAGACCGGCCAGGAGGGCCACGTCCTCGCGGTGGCGGTGGACGTGATCGCAGGACACCGCCGCCGTCGAGCCGTCCTTCACCCGCCCCGGCTCCGCCGTGAAGGCGTCCCACACGGACGGCTCGCGCTCGTCCGCGGCGCCCTCGATCTGGTGCGCCGAGGTGGACACGCCCCAGAGGAAGCCGGCCGGGAAGCGGGGGATCGGATTGCCTGCGTCAGTCGCCATGTGCTGGATCATCCGTACCGGCGGTAACGGAAGTCAACGGCCGGGCGGGAAGGAGCTGTTGCCCGGCCGGTGACGCGGACCCGTCAGGCCCCTTCCTTCAGCACCCGCGAGATCAGCTTCCGCTGCTCCTCCGTCAGCCGGGGATCCGCGCAGTACACGGTCCTCCCGTCCACCGTGAGCTGGTAGACGAATCCGTCCGGGACCCCGACCGGAGGCGTGCTCCGGCCGGCGGCCAGGGCCTGCTCGGCCAGGGTGTGCCATTCGGGGGCGTCGGGTCGGCCCGAGGTGTCCACCTCGGCATGCCGCTCGATGCCCGCGAACCCGCCCGTACGCCGCACCTGAATACGCATGGCACCTGTCTAGTACGGAACTACAGGGTCCGCACCCCGACCTGCTCCCAGGCCTTCGACACGGCGTCCAGCTCCTCCCCCTCGCCGAACCGCTCCCGGGCGGCCTTGACGGTGAGCGTCGCGAAGTCGGTGAACATCGCCTGCTGCCCCAGCTCGCCCCCGGTCAGCACGTCGTACCAGACCTGCCCGGCCCGCTCCCAGGCGTGGCCGCCGAGGGCCTTGGCCGCGAGGTAGAAGGCGTGGTTCGGGATGCCCGAGTTGATGTGGACACCACCGTTGTCGCGGCCGGTGCGGACGAAGTCGTCCATCGTCGCCGGCTGCGGGTCCTTGCCGAGGACGTCGTCGTCGTACGCCGTGCCCGGCTCCTTCATGGAGCGCAGCGCCGTGCCCGTCACCCGTGGGGCGAGCAGGCCCGCGCCGATCAGCCAGTCGGCCTCGGCGGCGGTCTGGCCGAGGGTGTACTGCTTGATCAGGGCGCCGAAGACGTCCGACAGGGACTCGTTGAGCGCGCCGGGCTGGCCGAAGTAGGTGAGGTTGGCCGTGTACTGCGTGACGCCGTGCGCGAGTTCGTGGCCGATGACGTCGATCGGGATGGTGAAGTCGAGGAAGATCTCGCCGTCCCCGTCGCCGAAGACCATCTGCTCGCCGTTCCAGAAGGCGTTGTTGTAGTCGCGGTCGTAGTGCACCGTCGCGTTCAGCGGGAGGCCGTTCCCGTCGATCGAGTCGCGCCGGTAGGCGTGGAGGAACAGCTCGAAGGTGGCGCCGAGACCCGCGTAGGCGCGGTTGACGGTGGCGTCCTTGCCGGGCTTGTCGCCCTCCCCGCGGGCCTTGTGGCCGGGCAGGTCGGTACCGTGCCGGGCGTCGTGGACGGTGCGCAGCGGCTTGCCGTCGGCGCCCGCGGCGGCGGCGGTCGCGCCGATGACCGTGGTGAGGCGGCGCTGGGTGCGCTCGAAGGCGTCGCGCTGCAGGGTGCGGCGGGCGGGACCGGCGAGCGCGGGGTCCTCGGCCTGGGCGAGCTTGTCGAGGACATGAGGCGGAACGATGGTGCAGAAGACGGGCTCGAAGCCCCCGTGAGTCGTCATGCCCGGCACCCTTGCACTGCGTGACGAAACTGTCACTAGTAGCCACCATGATTGGTGAAATACGGGGACAAGCGCCCTCACGCTCCGTGGCGAAGTGGTATAGCGCACTTTTTGTCCCGTATGTGCGTCGAATCCCGCATACTGATACGACCCCACGCGCCGGGAGAGGCTCGGCTAGCATGCTGCGCATCATGCGTTTCGGGCTGCTTCTCCTTAGCTGCCGCGGCGAGGGCCTGTAGTCGAGGCCGACTCCCTCCCCGCGGAGCTTGGTGCTGCGTCGTCGGCCGTCCTTCCGGACACCCTCTGAGGAGCCCCCGCATCATGGCGAACCGCCAGCAGCCCAGTTCCATGCCGATCCACAAGTACGGCCGCTACGAGCAGGTCGACATCCCGGACCGCACCTGGCCGCGGAACCGCGTCACCACCGCCCCCCGCTGGCTCTCCACCGACCTGCGTGACGGCAACCAGGCCCTGATCGACCCCATGTCGCCGGCTCGCAAGCGCGCCATGTTCGACCTGCTGGTCACGATGGGCTACAAGGAGATCGAGGTCGGCTTCCCGGCCTCCGGCCAGACCGACTTCGACTTCGTACGCTCCATCATCGAGGAGCCCGGGGCCATCCCCGACGACGTCACCATCTCCGTACTGACCCAGGCCCGCGAGGACCTGATCGAGCGCACGGTGGAGTCCCTGAAGGGCGCCAAGCGCGCCACGGTCCACCTGTACAACGCCACGGCCCCGGTCTTCCGCCGGGTCGTCTTCCGCGGCTCCAAGGACGACATCAAGCAGATCGCCGTCGACGGCACGCAGCTGGTCATGGAGTACGCGGAGAAGCTGCTGGGCCCGGAGACGGAATTCGGCTACCAGTACTCGCCCGAGATCTTCACCGACACCGAGCTGGACTTCGCGCTGGAGGTCTGCGAGGCGGTCATGGACGTCTGGCAGCCCGGCCCGGGCCGCGAGATCATCCTGAACCTGCCGGCGACCGTCGAGCGCTCCACGCCCTCCACGCACGCCGACCGCTTCGAGTGGATGGGCCGCAACCTCTCCCGCCGCGAGCACGTCTGCCTGTCGATCCACCCCCACAACGACCGCGGCACCGCCGTCGCCGCCGCCGAGCTGGCCCTGATGGCCGGCGCCGACCGCGTCGAGGGCTGCCTGTTCGGGCAGGGCGAGCGCACCGGCAACGTCGACCTGGTCACCCTGGGCATGAACCTCTTCTCCCAGGGCGTCGACCCGCAGATCGACTTCTCCGACATCGACGAGATCCGTCGTACGTGGGAGTACTGCAACCAGATGGACGTCCACCCGCGCCACCCGTACGTGGGCGACCTGGTCTACACGTCCTTCTCCGGCTCCCACCAGGACGCCATCAAGAAGGGCTTCGACGCCATGGAGGCCGACGCGGCCGCCAAGGGCGTCACCGTCGACGACATCGAGTGGGCCGTCCCCTACCTGCCGATCGACCCCAAGGACGTCGGCCGCTCCTACGAGGCGGTCATCCGGGTCAACTCGCAGTCCGGCAAGGGCGGTATCGCCTACGTCCTGAAGAACGACCACAAGCTGGAACTGCCGCGCCGGATGCAGATCGAGTTCTCGAAGATCATCCAGGCCAAGACGGACGCCGAGGGCGGCGAGGTCACGCCGAAGGACATCTGGGGGGCCTTCGAGGACGAGTACCTGCCCAACCCCGAGAACCCGTGGGGCCGGATCCAGGTCAAGAACAACCAGTCGACGACCGACACCGACGGCGTGGACACGCTGAAGGTGGAGGCCACCGTCGACGGCCAGGACACCGTCCTGACCGGTTCGGGCAACGGTCCGATCTCGGCCTTCTTCGACGCCCTGCAGTCCGTCGGCATCGACGTACGCCTGCTGGACTACCAGGAGCACACGATGAGCGAGGGCGCCTCTGCACAGGCCGCCTCCTACATCGAATGCGCGATCGACGACAAGGTCCTGTGGGGGATCGGAATCGACGCGAACACGACGCGGGCCTCGCTGAAGGCGGTCGTCTCGGCCGTCAACCGCGCGGCTCGCTGACCAGCCGTACGGGTCTGCGGCCACGGGCCGCTCAGAGATGCCACAGGGGCTCCGTCCGCCGATGTCCGGCGGGTGGAGCCCCGTCGTATACCGGCCATTTGCTGTGGAGGTCACGGAAAGGTCTCCTCCGGGGTGCTGACTCCTCGTCTCTGATGTGGCTAACATCACGCAAGCGCGGCGACGTTGCCGTGCGGCGTGACGGAGGTGCGACGTGCTGCCAGGACGGGGACGAAAGGGCCATGCCGCCAGGCTTTCTCGCATCCTGGGCACCCGTACCGCGTGGACGGCCGCCGGTGACGGGGAGTTCTTCTGCCCCGGCTGCGGCGGCGACCGCAACTACCAGCGGCTGACGGGACAACGCCGCTTCACCCTGCTCGGCCTGCCCGTGCTGCCGCGCGGCGAGACCGGCCCGGTCGTGGAGTGCGCGGCCTGCCGCCGCCACTTCGGCACGGACGTCCTCGACCACCCGACCACCACCCGCTTCTCCGCGATGCTCCGCGACGCCGTGCACACCGTCGCACTCGCGGTGCTGGCGGCCGGCGGCGCCGGGTCCCGTTCGGCCCTGGAGGCCGCCGTGCTCGCCGTGCGCGCGGCCGGCTTCGACGACTGCACCGAGGAGCAGCTGGCCGCCCTCGTCGAGGCGCTGGAGGCGGACACCGGCCGGATCACCGGCGAACCCTGCGGCGCGGGGCTGGCCATAGAGCTGCACGAGGCGCTGGACCCGCTCGCCCCGCACCTCGCCACCGTCGGCCGCGAATCGATCCTGCTGCAAGGGGCCCGCATCGCCCTGGCGGACGGGCCCTACACCCCGGCCGAGCGGGATGTGCTGGCGACGGTGGGGGCGGCGCTCACGATCTGCTCCGACGACGTGACCCGGCTGCTGGCGGCGGCGCGCACGCCGTCGTAGGGCACACCCCCGCGCTACTCCCCGGGGAGTACTGCGGGGCCCGGACCGCCCCCCGCAGTAGCCTCCGACTCGCCCTCACGCCCGACGAACCGGCCCCCGCCCGGCGGGAGTCTGGAGACCGTTCCAGACACCCGACCGGAGGGAGCCGGACACATGGGGGCCGTAAGGACGCGTACCGGGCGGAAGCGGGCCGTGCCCTGGGTGGTGGTCGGGCTGTGGCTCGCCGCGCTCGTGCTGGTCGGGCCGCTCGCGGGCAAGTTCGCCGACATCCAGCAGAACCGCGCGGTCGACTACCTGCCCGAGGGCGCCGACTCGACCCAGGTGGCACGGATCCAGGACGAGTTGCCGGGCGGTGAGTCGACCGACCTGGTGCTCGTCTACCACCGGGACGGCCGCCTGACCGACGCCGACCGGCGCACCGCCGACGAGCAGATCACCGAGGTGAGCGGCGCCTGGGACCTGGCGGGGGAGCCACGGGGCATCCCGTCGAAGGACGGCTCCACCCTGATGTACCCGGTCTCCAGCACCCAGCCGGGCCAGGACGAGGAGGCCCGGGACGCCTTCGTCGACGGGGTCCGGGACATCGCCGACGGCGGCGGCGGGCTCAGCGTCGAGGTCGGCGGGCCCGGGGCGCTGAACACCGACATGAACAAGGTGTTCGGGACGCTCGACGCCACGCTGCTGCTCGCCACGCTCGGCGTCGTCACCGTGCTGCTCATCCTCATCTACCGCAGCCCCTTCCTGTGGCTGGTGCCGCTCGCCGTGGCGGGGGTCGCCGCCACCGTGTCGATGGCCGCCGGGTACGGGCTGCACGAACTGTTCGACGTCACCGTCACCGGGCAGAGCGGCGGCGTGATGACCGTGCTGGTCCTCGGCGCCGGCACCGACTACGCCCTGCTGATCGTCTCCCGCTACCGCGAGGAACTGCGGCGCCACGAGCGGCCGTACGACGCCATGCGCACCGCGCTGCGCGGCTGCGGACCGGCCGTCCTCGCCTCCTCGGGGACCGTCGCGGCCGGGCTGCTGTGCCTGCTCGCCGCGGACCTCAACAGCAGCCGGGGCATGGGACCGGTCGGCATGGTCGGGGTGCTCGCCGCCTTGGTCGCCATGACGACGCTGCTGCCGGCGGTTCTGGTGCTGCTGGGGCGGCGGGTCTTCTGGCCGCTGATCCCGGCGTTCGGGAGCGAGCCGAAGGCCCGGCGGTCGCTGTTCGCCGCCATGGGCACCTCGGCGACGCGGCGCCCCGCCACCGTGCTCGCGGGCGGGGCCGTGCTGCTCGGCGCCCTCGCGCTCGGCACGCTCAACCTGTCCGGCAGCCTGAAGCAGGAGGACTTCTTCACCGAGCGGCCCGAGTCCATCACGGCGATGCAGACGCTGGCGCGGGAGTATCCCGAGCGGAGCAGCCGGCCCGTGACGGTCATCGCGCCCGAGGAGCGGGCCGAGGCGGCTGCCGAGCGGGCCCGCAGGACCGAGGGCGTGGCCGAGGTGGCGTCCGGACGCAGTGGCTCGGGCTGGACCGAGATCGCCGTCTTCACCACCGCGGCCCCCGAGTCCCCGGCCGAGACCCGCACCATCGAGGCGCTGCGGACCGGGCTCGATTCCGCGGGCGCGTACGTCGGTGGGCCCAGTGCCCAGCAGATCGATCTGGCCGACAGCGAGTCGCGGGACCGGAAGGTGATCGTGCCGCTGGTGCTCGGGGCCGTGTTCGTCATCCTGGTCGGGCTGTTGCGCAGCCTCGTCGCGCCGCTGCTGTTGCTGGCGGCGGTGGTGGCGGTCTGGTGCGCCGCGCTCGGGATCGGCGGGCTGGTGTTCGAGCCGGTGTTCGGGTTCGCCGGGAACGATCCGGGGCTCGGGCTGCTGTCCTTCGTGTTCCTGGTCGCCCTCGGTGTCGACTACGGCATCTTCCTGATGCACCGGATGCGCGAGGAGTCCGTGCGCGGCGCCGAGCCGGAGGCGGCGGCGCTCACCGCGCTGCGGACGACCGGCGGGGTCATCGCCTCGGCGGGAGTGGTGCTCGCGGCGACGTTCGCGGTGCTGACCACGCTGCCCATGGTGGGGCTGGTCGAGCTCGGGTTCGTGATCGCGGTCGGGGTGCTGCTCGATACGTTCCTGGTGCGGACGTACCTGGTGACCACGGCGAGTGTGCTGTTGCGGCGCCGGGTGTGGTGGCCGGGGAAGCTCTCGCGGGCGCCCGAGCGGACGCTCCCGCCGGAGGAGCGGGAGCCCGTCGCCGCGAACGCCCCCTGACCGACCGACGGCGCCCCTCCCCTCCCGGAGGGGCGCCTTCCTGGCCGAGGATGATGCCCGTGCAGGCACCCACCACACCATCGGCGACATGGTCGCGGCCCGCTGAGCGGGTCATGGCCGTGATCAATCGGGACCCCTTGACCGCCCCGCACGCCCTCCGCAACGACGCGCTGCTCGCCGTTGTGACGGCCGCGCTCGCCGTCGCGCTCGCGCTGCTCGTCGGCGACGGGCGCAGGCCCGACGCGCTCGGCTGGGTCCTGCTGCTCGTCTCCCACGTGCCGCTGGTGTGGCGCCGCCGCCGTCCGGTGCTCGTCCTGCTCGCCGTGGTGGCCTGCGTCTTCCCCTACCACTTCCTCGGCTACACGCACACCGCGGCCACCCAGGCCGCCTACGTCGCCCTCTACACCGTCGCCGTCACCGGCCGGGCGCTGCGCACCGTCCTGGTCGGCATCGGCGTCATCACCCTGGCGGTGGGCGTGATGCTCACCATCAGCGCCCACGAGGCGCTGGGGCTGCTGAGGGCATCCGGCTGGGTCGTCGCCGTGCTCTTCCTCGGCGTCGACGTGCGCGTCTACCGCCGGTACGTCGCCTCGATCGTGGAGCGCGCCGAACGCGCCGAACGCACCCGCGAGGAGGAGGCCCGGCGGCGGGTCGCCGAGGAGCGGCTGCGGATCGCCCGGGACCTGCACGACCTGCTCGCCCACAGCATCACCCTCATCGGCGTGCAGACCTCCGTCGCCGCCCATGTGCTGTCCGCCGACCCGGAGCGGCTCGACCGGGAGGCGGTGGCCAAGGCCCTCGACGACATCGCCGAGACCTGCCGCAGCGCCCGCGGCGAACTCCGTACGACCCTGGAGGTGCTGCGCGAGCACGGCCCGCCGGAGGCCCGCGGACCGCTGCCCGGCCTCGACGGGCTGCCCGACCTGACCGAGGCCGCGCGCCTGGCCGGAGCCCGGGTCGAGCAGACCGTACGGATACGGCAGGCACCGCCCGCCGTCGGCGCCGCCGCCTACCGCATCGTGCAGGAGGCCCTGACGAACGCGGTACGGCACGCCGGGCCCGAGCCCGCCGTGCGGGTGGAGCTGGAGGAGCGGCAGGGCGTCCTGCACCTGTCGGTCCGCGACGACGGCACCGGTCCGGCCCCGGGCGGCACTCCGGGCTTCGGGCTCGTCGGGATGCGTGAGCGGGCCCGCAGCGTCGGTGGCACACTCGACGCCGGACCGCGCACCGGGGGCGGATTCGAGGTGACCGCGGCTCTGCCGCTGACCACGACGGGGGAGAGGACCGGATGACCGTACGGGTGCTGCTCGCGGACGACCAGACCCTGGTGCGGGAGGCGTTCGCGATGCTCGTGGAGTCGGCCCGGGACATGGAGGTCGTCGGCCAGGCCGCCACCGGCCGGCAAGCCGTCGAACTGGCCCGCAGCGCACGCGCCGACCTCGTGGTGATGGACATCCGCATGCCCGACCTGGACGGCATCGAGGCGACCCGGCTCATCGCGGCCGACGAGGATCTCGCGGGCGTACGGGTGCTCGTTCTCACCACGTACGACACCGACGAGAACATCGTCGACGCCCTGCGCGCCGGTGCCTCCGGGTTCCTGGTGAAGGACACCAGGCCGGCCGAACTCCTCGACGCCATCCGCACGGTCGCGGCCGGCGAGGCCCTGCTGTCGCCCGGGCCCACGGCACGGCTGATCGAGCGGTTCCTGCGCAGCCCCACCGCCCCGGAGACGGGCGGGCCCGAGTGCCTGTCCGGCCGGGAGCGGGAGGTGCTCGCGCTGGTCGCGCGCGGCCTCAACAACACGGAGATCGCCGACGCGTTGGGCCTGAGCCCGCTCACCGCCAAGACCCACGTCAGCCGCATCATGGGCAAGCTGGCGGCACGGGACCGGGCGCAACTGGTCATCGTCGCCTACGAGTCGGGGATGGTGACGCCGGGGAGCGCCTGAAGGGCGGGTGGGCTTCAGAGCAGCCCAGCCGCCGCCAGGTACTTGCCGACCTGCTCCACCTCGTCCGGCGACAGCGGGATCTGCGGCTGTGCCGTCGCCGGGCGGTCGATCACGCCGCGCAGGTGCAGGGCGGCCTTGAAGGCGCCGATCGCCGAGGAGTTCGGGCCCATCCGGGCCGGGTCGCCGACGGTCACCATGCCGAACAGCGCGCACAGGCGCTCCTGTTCGGCGCGGGCCTCGTCCCAGTCCCCGGCGCGGCACAGGCGGTCCAGGCGGACGTAGCCGTGCGGGTCGACGTTGCCGAGGCCCGGCACCGTGCCGTCCGCGCCGATCGCGAGGGCCGCGTCGACGATCAGCTCGGAGCCGGTCAGCACGCTGAAGCCGGTGATGCCCCGGCGCTCCCGGGCGCCGGTCACGACCTGGCGGAAGGCGGCGAGGTCGCCGCTGGAGTCCTTGAGCCCGGCCAGGACACCGTCGGCGGCCAGCTCCAGGACCACGTCGGCCGGCAGCTTCGTGTGGACGGCGACGGGAAGGTCGTAGGCGATGACCGGGACCGGGCTCGCGGCGGCGACCGCGCGGTAGTGGCGGGCGATCTCCGCCGGGTGGGTGCGGGTGTAGAACGGGGCGGTGACGACGACCGCGTCCGCACCCGCCGCCGTCACCGACGCGACATGGTCCAGGACCCGGGGCGTCGTCATGTCGATCGCCCCGGCCAGCACCGGGAGCTGCCCGCCCACATGGCCCGCGACCGACTCGACGACCAGCCTGCGCTGCCGGTCCGGCAGATGGGCGGCCTCCGAGGTCGAGCCGAGCACGAACAGTCCGTGCACCCCGCCGGCCACCAGATGGTCGACGAGCCTGAGCAACGACGGGACGTCCACCTCGCCGTCCGGTGTCAGGGGCGTGCAGACGGGCGGGATGACACCGGTCAGCGGGGCGAAGGTCATGGAGCCTCCATCGGGTCGCGTCGGCGGACGAGGTCGCGGGTCGACTCGTCCTCCTGGACAGGATGGTGGCAGCGGAAGCGGTGCGCGGGCGCCGACGCGGCGGAGAAGTCCGGCATCTCCTGCGCACACGTCGCGTCCGCCTTCCAGCAGCGGGTGCGGAACGGGCAGCCGCTCGGCGGGCGGGTCGCCGACGGCACCGGGCCGACCAGCGGGATCGGGTCGATCGGGTCGAGCAGGCCGGGCGTGGCGGAGAACAGGGCGCGGGTGTACGGGTGCCGGGCCCGGTCGGTGACCAGAGCGGCCGGGGACTCCTCCACGATCCGGCCCAGGTACATGGTGATCACACGGTCGCTCATCCGCCGCACCGTCTGGATGTCGTGCGAGACGAACACCAGGGCCAGGCCGAGGCGTTCCCTCAGATCCAGCAGCAGATTGAGGATCTGGGCCCGGACCGACACGTCCAGGGCGCTGGTCGGCTCGTCCGCCACGACCAGGTCCGGGTCCAGCGCCAACGCCCGGGCGATCGCGACCCGCTGGCGCTGCCCGCCCGACAGCTGGGCCGGCACGGCGTCGGCGAGGGCCCGGGGGAGACCTACGAGGGACATCAACTCGCGCACCCTGTCCTCACGTTGGGCCTTCGTACCCCGGTCGTGCACGTCCAGCGGGTCCCGCAGGATCTGCCGGACGGTCAGGCGGCGGTTCAGGGCCGTCGACGGGTCCTGGAAGATCATGCCGGTGCTGCCGCCGACGGCCCGGCGGCGTGCGGCGGGCGGCATCGCCCACAGGTCCCTGCCCCGGAACGACACCGTCCCCCGGGTCGGCGCCTGCACCCCGACCAGCACCTTCGCCAGCGTCGACTTGCCGCAGCCGGACTCGCCGACCACGCCGACGGTCTCGCCGGGCGCGATCGCCAGGTCCGCACCGGTCAGGGCGTACACGCGGTCACGGGTGAAGAGGCCGCCGCTGCGGGCCTTGTGGACGACGTGTGTGCCGGAGAGCTCCACCAGGGCGTTCATGTCACGACCTCCGAGGTGACCAGGTCGATCGCGGGGTGGTGGCAGGCCGCCGTGTGCGTCGGCGTGCCCAGCAGGCCGGGGGGTGTCGTACGGCAGACCCCGCTCACGCGCGGGCACCGGTCGGCGAAGCGGCACCCCGCCGGGAAGTCGGCCGGGGACGGCACGACGCCCCTGATCTGTGTCATCCGCTCCTGCGCCGACTCCAGCGACAGCACGCTGCCGAGCAGCCCGCGGGTGTAGTGGTGGGCCGGGTGCTCCACCAGGTCGGCGGTCACCCCGCTCTCCACGATCTGCCCGCCGTACATCACCACCACCCGGTCGGTGACGTCCGCGACCAGCGCCAGATCGTGCGAGACGAGGATCAGCGCGAAGCCGAGCTCCTCGCGCAGCCGCAGCAGCAGCTCTATGACCTGCGCCTGCACGGTCACGTCGAGGGCGGTCGTCGGCTCGTCGGCGACGATCAGCTTCGGGTCGCGGGACAGCGCCATGGCGATCAGGACGCGCTGCCGCTGCCCGCCGGACAGCTCGTGCGGGTAGCTGCGCAGGGTGCGTTCGGCGTCGAGTCCGACCATCGTCAGCAGCTCGGCGGGACTGCGGTGCCCGCCGCGCCGGACGACCTGCCTCAGCTGGGCGCGGATCGTCATCGCCGGGTTCAGCGACGACAGCGCGTCCTGGTAGACCATCGCCATCTCGTGGCCGAGCAGCCTGCGGCGTACGCGCATCGGCTCGGCGAGCAGGTCCCGCTGGCGGAAACGGACCTGGCCGCGGATCCGCGCCCCCTTCGGCTGCAATCCCATGACCGCCAGCGCGGTGAGCGACTTGCCGCAGCCCGACTCGCCGACCAGCCCCAGCACCTCACCGGGATGGACCTCGAAGCTGATGCCGTCCACGATGTCCACGCCGTCGTGCCGCTGGTCGAAGCCGACGGCGAGGTTCTCCACCGCGAGCACCGGCTGCCCGTCCCGGGGCAGCCGGCGGGCCCGGGCCCGCAACCGCCGCGCCGCCTCCGCCAGACCGGGCAGCGGCACGATGTCCCCACTGCCGGGCTCCGGCGTCTGAAGCCGGTCCTCGTCGGGTGCGTCCACCTCCCGCGCCGACGGGGCCGCCCACGCGTCGGACACCCCCTCGGACAGAATGTTCAGCGCCAGTACCGTTATCAGCATCAGCAGCCCGGGGAACACCGTCGCCCACCAGCCGCCGGTCAGCACCATGTTCTTGCCGTCCGCGATGACACTGCCCCAGGACGGGTCGGGCGGCCGTACGCCCGCCCCGATGAAGGACAGCGACGCCTCGAAGACGACCGCCTCGGCGACCTGGACCGTGCAGAACACCAGCACCGGCGCGGCACAGTTGATCGCCACGTGCCGCAGCACGATGTGCGGTGTCCGCGCGCCGATCACCCGTTCCGCCGTCACATAGTCCTCGCCGTACTGGTCGAGGACGTTCGCCCGGACCACCCGCGCCACCGGCGGGGTGAACAGGAACGCGATCGCGCAGATCAGCACCGTGATGCCGCCGCCGAACACCGCCACCAGCACGGCGGCGAGCGCGATGCCCGGGAACGCCATCACGACGTCCAGGCAGCGCATCAGCGTCTCGTCGACCGCCTTGCGCGAGGTGGCCGCGATCGCCCCGAGCAGCGCGCCGGCCACCAGGGCGAGGCCGGTCGCGCCGAGCCCGATCGCGAGCGACCAGCGCGCCCCGTACATCAGCCGGCTGAGGATGTCCCGGCCGAGGCTGTCCTGGCCCATCCAGTGCCCGGCGGACGGATGCCCGGTGCCGTCGACGGGCGGCTGCTGGTCGAGCGGGTCGTGCGGGGCGAGGAGCGGCGCGAGCAGCGCCATCAGGACGACGACCGCCAGGAAGCAGACGGCGATCCTCGACAGCAGCGGCAGCCTGCGCCTGCCGCGCAGCCGGACGCCGGGCCGGGACAGCGCCTCGGCGAGGCCCTTCCGGGTCGTCATGCGGGCCATCATGAGGTCGCATCCCTCAGTCGCGGGTTGACCAGCAGGTACAGGACGTCGATGACGAGGTTCACGACGACGAACCCGGCCGCCGTGGTCAGGACGACGCCCTGGACCACGGCCGGGTCGCCGTTCTTCACGGCGTCGATCATCAGCTTGCCCATGCCGGGCAGCGAGAAGATCGTCTCGATGACGACCGCGCCGCCCAGCAGATAGCCGACGCGCAGTCCGAGCACGGTGAGCGGGTTGATGAGGGCGTTGCGCAGGACGTTCCGCCCGACCACCACCCGCGGCGGCAGCCCGCTCCCGATGGCCGTGCGCACGTAGTCCTTGTCCAGTTCCTCCACCACGGCCGTCCGTACGATCCGGGTCAGTTGCGCCGCCACCGGCAGCGACAGCGCGAAGGCCGGCAGGGTCATGGTCTTCAGCCAGCCGGTGAGGGAGTCCGCCGGGTTGATGTAGCCGCCCGTCGGGAACCAGCCCCGGTCGACCGCCAGATACTGGATCATCAGCAGCGCCAGCCAGAAGCCGGGCGCCGCGACACCGGTCAGCGACACGATCCGGATGATCTGGTCGGGCAGCCGGTCCCGGTAGATCGCCGCGGTCACGCCGCCCACCAGGGACAGCACGACCGCGATGCCCAGGCCGAGGAACGTCAGCTGGAGGGTGAGCGGCAGCGCGGTGGTGACCTGGTCGATCACCGGCGCCCGGGTCAGCGCGCTGGTGCCCAGGTCGCCGTGCAGCAGATCGGCGACGAAGCCGGCGTAGCGCACCGGCAGCGGATCCAGCAGGCCGTGTTCCGCACGGAAGTCGTGCAGTTGCCGCGGTGTCGGGTTGGCGCCCTGGAAGAACGCGGACGCCGGGTCGACGTCCGAGAACCGCATCACCAGGAACACGAACAGCACGATGCCGAGCGTCAGCGGCACGAGCAGGGCGACACGGCGGAGCAGGATCCGCGCGACGGCCGTCATGGCGCTAGGCCCACTTGGCCGTCAGGAGGTTGATGCCCGGGTACGGCTGTGCCCTTATCCCGCTGAGCCGCGCCGGGTCCCAGGCCGTCATCAGCTCGTTGTGGACGACCGGGTAGAGCACGGCCTGCTCGGCGACGACGTCGATGTAGTCCTGGACGATCGCCTTCTTCTTCGCCGGGTCGGGCTCCCGGGTGGCCCGGTCCATGTCCTTGAAGAGCTGCCTGGCGACCGGGTCGGCGGCCCAGCGGGTGTACTGCATCCAGAGGTTCTCGGGGCCGTAGTTGTAATGCATGATCAGGTCGGCGTCGAGGCCGAACTGGTTGGGGTTCGAGGCGGCGGCCACGACCTGGTAGTCCTGCTTCTGGTCCATCTTCGTGAAGACGGCCGTGGTCTCCTGCGGGGACAGGGTCGTCCGCACACCGATCGCGTCCCAGGACGCCTTGACGGTCGGCAGGCAGTCGACGATCCAGCTGACGTTCACGGCGAGGATCTCGATGCTCAGCCCTTCGACCCCGGCCTCCTTCAGCAGCGCCTTCGCCTTGTCGGGGTCGTGGTCGTACACGGTCCTCGCCCGGCGGTAGGACGGGTTGGCCTCGTCGAGGAAGGAACTGGAGGGCTTGCCGTGGCCCTTGAGCGCGACCTCCACCATCTTCTCGGTGTCGATGGCGTAGTGCAGGGCCTGGCGCACGCGCACGTCGTCGAACGGCTTGTGCTTGGTGTTGAACATCAGGAACAGGTTGTTCATCCCGGCCCCGCCGGCGACCGTCATGCCGCCGCTCTCCAACTGCCCGATGTTGGCGTACGGGATGTTGTCCGCGATCTGCGCGCCGGCGCTCGACCCCGAGATCCTGGCGACGCGGGGTGCCGCGTCCACGATCGTCAGCCAGTTCATCTTCCGGAAGGCGGGCTCGCGGGGGCCGTTGTAGCCGTCGAACGCCTCGAAGGTCGTGTTCGACTTCGGGTGGTGCGCGGTCTGCCGGTACGGTCCCGAGCCGATCGCCTTGCCCTTGATGGCGTCGTCCCAGCCCCCCGGCCGGGAGAACACGTGCCTCGGCATGATCTTGGCGAGCGTCAGCCGTGAAAGACCGTCCGGGAACGGGAACTTGAGCACCAGCTCGACGTTCTGCGCGTCGATCCTCCGGACCTCCTTCAGCCAGCTCGCGAAGAAGCCCTTGGCGAGGGTCTGGGTGTCCGGGTCGAGGATCCGCCGGAAGACGAACACCACGTCATCGGCGGTGACGGGCTTGCCGTCATGGAACGTGGCGCCCGGCCGCAGCGCGAACCTCCAGGACGTGCTGTCCGGATCCTCCGGCACCTCGGTCGCCAGCGCCGCGTACGGCTCCCGGGAGATCGGGTCCGTGTCCAGCAGGCCCTCGTAGATGTGGTGGTTGGCGGCCATACAGAACGCGGACGCCGTCTGCGTCGGATCCCAGCTGCCGTCGTTGCCGTAGCCGATCACCGCGGTGAGGGTCCGGCCCGGGCCACCGCCGGTGCCGGTGTCGTTGGTGGAGTCCGGCCCGGACGAGCAGGCCGACAGCGACGCGGAGACGGCGGCTGCCGCGCCCAGCGCGCCCGTGTACTTCAGGAACGACCGGCGGTGCAGCGCCGGCACGTCGGGGGTCACGTCGCGCACGGGTCCTCCAGCGAGGTCTGGGGGGAAAGGACTGGCAGAGGAGATACGACGTCCTACGTCCTGCGGTCAGCGCGACCATAGGAGGGGCCGTGAGGGCGGTCAAGGGATCGCACACGAATGGCGTATCCGCCGGAGGTCGGACCAATGGTGTCGTGAAGGGCGTGAGTTGACGGCCGATCAGGGCAGGTCCGGCACTGGGCCTCGGCGTCAGCCGCAACTCCGTCCGCGAGGCCCTCAAGGCCCTCCAGGCCCTCGACATCCTCGAGGTCGGACACGGCTACGGCACGTATGTCGGCCAGGCCTCCCTCACCCCGCTCGTCGACGGCCTGGCCTTCCGCACCCTGGCCCGCCACGACGACGGCCTGGCCTTCTGCACCCTGGCCCGCCACGACGACGACACCTGCGCCCTCGCCGAGATCCTCCAGGTCCGCGAGGCGCTGGAGGAGGGCCTGATCCGCCGGGTCGCCACGACGGCCACCGAAGCGGAACCGGACAAGCTGGAGGACGTGGTGACGCGCATGGAGGCCGCGCGCGGCACGGGTCGCTCCTTCCCCGAACTCGACCGCGAGTTCCACGAGGTCCTGTACGCGTCCCTGGGCAACGACCTCGTCCTCCAGCTCCTCGCCGCGTTCTGGACGGTCTGCCGCCCGGTCACCGGAGCCCGCGGCCGGCCCGACGACCCGCCCCCCGAGATCACGGTCCGCCGCCACCGCGACATCGTCACGGCCTTGCGTGCGCGGGACGTGGAGGGGGCGCGGCGGGCGATGGCGGTGCACTTCCGGGGCGTCGAGGCGCGGGCGGGGCAGGAGCCGCGGGGAGTGGGCTGAACCGGCCCCCTGCCGAGCGGACGCGGAGCATGATGAGGGCGTGAGCGAGCTGTGGAGCGAGAGCGACGCCGGCGTCCTGCGACTGCCGTCCGGCCGGCTGATCCGGGGCCGGGGCCTGCGCCACCCCCTGGACCCCGGCAAGCCCCAACCCTCCTACGCCGTCCACCTCCTCGGCAGGCGGCCGCCCGAGGTCCCCTGGGACTCCGCCTGGATCCGCTGGCCCGACTTCCGCCTTCCGGCGGATCCGGCGGCCGCCCGCGCCCTGCTGACCGGGGCGTGGGAACGGGCCGCCGGGGAGCGGGTGGAGATCGCCTGCGGAGGCGGCCGCGGCCGCACGGGCACGGCCCTGGCCTGCCTGGCGGTGCTGGACGGGGTGCCGGGGGAGGAGGCGGTGGCGTACGTCCGGCGGCATTACGACCGGCGGGCGGTGGAGACACCGTGGCAGCGGCGGTACGTGCGCCGGTTCGGCGAGGGATGAGCCTCTCCTTCGGCACCGCACCGTTCACTCGCAGTAGAGGTCGGAGGCGGGCCGTGTGCCGGTGGCCAGGAAACGGGAGACGGTCCGGTCGCCGCAGGCGTTGCCGTTGTCCAGATAGGCACCATGGCCGGTGGAGTTCACGGTGACCATGACGGCCCGGTCGCCGAGAGCTTGGCGGAGCTTGAGGGCGCCGCTGAGCGGGGTGGAGACATCCCGCTGGTTCTGCACGAGCAGGACGTTGGACGGTCCGCGGCCGGTGACCCGAACGGTCGGCTCCTTCGGCTCGAACGGCCAGGCGGCACACACCATCGGCCCGCGCGGCATGCCTGCGGTCAGCGGGTACGTCGCCCGGCTCTCGTCGACGCCCTTGTGGTACTCGGCGGCGGATCCGGGCCAGTCGACGTCGTTGCAGTTCGTGCCGACAGCGACCGCGGCGACGTTCTGCAGGACCGGCTCGGGCGGCGCCTCGGGCACGGGCGGCACGGTGCCCTTGCGGGCGGCCCGGATGGCCTTGGCCAGGGTCGGGTAGTCGTCGGGGTCGTAGAGGCTGGACAGCATGGTCTGGCGGAGGGCGTTGCCGTCGAACCGCGGGGGGACGGCGCCGGGCCAGGGGAGGGGCTCGCGGTCCAGCCGAGCGGCGAGCCGCAGGAAGCCGGACCGTACCTCGGCGGGCGTACGGGCGACCCGGTACGGATGGCCGGGCCGGGAGGCCCACCGGGCGAACTCGGGGAAGTTGTCCTCGACACCGACCTCGAAGGCGGCGAGCCAGTTGCGGGTCACACGGGTGTGGTCGGGGTCGTTGTTGCTGTCCAGCACGATGCGGTCGGTGCGGTGCGGGAACAACTGGCCGTAGACGGCGCCGACGTAGGTGCCGTACGAGACGCCCCACGCGGAGATCTTCTCCTCGCCGAGGGCGGCCCGGACACGGTCCAGGTCGCGTGCCTCGTTGGCGGTGCTGAGGTGCCGGATCAGCTCGCCGCCGTTACGGGCACAGGCCTCGGCGGTGCGCCGCGCGGTGGCCATGCTCTCGCCGATGGAACCGTCCGGGGCCGGCCAGGGCAGGAGCTTGGTCATGCCGAGGTCGGCGGGGTCGAGTGCGCAGTCGACGGCGGTGGAGGGCGCCATCCCGCGCGGCGCGAACCCGACGAGGTCGTAGGCGTCCCGGACCCGCTGCGGCAGCTTCTGCCCCTTGCCGGAGGGGTCGGCGAGACTGTCCCCGCCGGGGCCGCCCGGAATGAGTAACAGCGCACCCCGCCGCGCGGACGGCTTCTCACTGGGAATCCGGGAGACGGCGATCTGGATCTCCGGGCTGTCCGGGTCGGAATAGTCCATGGGGACGTCGAGCGTGGCGCATTGCTGTCTGGGGTCGAGGCCGGAGGCGGTGCACTTCGTCCAGTGGAGGCGCTCGGGTGTGGCGGCGGACGCCCCACCGGGCCCGGCGAATCCGAGCACCGCACCGGCGGCGGCGACCAGTGCCGCGTATGTCGTGATCTGCTTCATGCCGAGCAGCCTGGTCGACGTCGGCGGACGGCCACATCCGGGTAACCGCCCTATATCGCAGGGGGATTACCCCAGGAAGCCGCCGGGCCGACCCGCTCATCCCATACACCGGCGGCATCCCGTATTTCGCCGGACTGCTTCCTGCGCAACCGCTCGAAAATACCCCCGGTTTACGGCATCCCGTGCCGAACCCCTTTGTGCCGCAACGCAGTTGTAGGGCACAGACCCCTCCGAAGGGTAGTCGCGGAGCGTCACCACGGAGACGCGAAGAGTGAAACCGCGAAAGGAAGGGGAGCACGGTGGAGGCACGACACTCGGCGCTCTGCGTCGAAGAAGTGGAGGACGCGGTGAAAGAATTGCGGGCAGAACTCGCCAAGGCCGGAATTATCCAGCTCTCACTGGGGCTTGATCCGGTAAGTCTTGCGCGGGAAGCGCCCTGCCCGCTCGTCGAATCGGCCCGGTGTTCCGTGCGGACCGCCCGGCGGCTCGCGGCGGTGCCGCGATGAAGCCCCCGGTCGGCGCGTATGTCGTGGACACCCGTAACGGACGCATCGGCATCGTCATGGGGCATGAGGGGCCCTACGTGCAGCTGCGGCCGTACGGGGGCGGGAAGGAATGGGACGTGGACCCCGGTGCCGTCCGGCACGCCACCCCGGCCGAGCGGCTGAGCGCGGCGACGGCGTACGCCAACGCCCGCAGCAGGGGTGAGGTCCCTTGACCCGGGCGACCGGGTGACCCTGCCAGAATGGCTCCATGAGTCTGTTCCGCGACGACGGCATCGTGCTGCGCACCCAGAAACTGGGTGAGGCGGACCGGATCATCACGCTGCTCACACGCGGTCACGGGCGGGTACGCGCGGTGGCCCGGGGCGTGCGCCGGACGAAGTCGAAGTTCGGTGCCCGTCTCGAGCCGTTCTCCCACGTCGACGTGCAGTTCTTCGCCAAGGGCAGCGAGCTGGTCGGGCGCGGGCTGCCGCTGTGCACCCAGAGCGAGACCATCGCGCCGTACGGCGGCGGGATCGTCAGTGACTACACCCGGTACACGGCCGGGACCGTCATGCTGGAGACCGCCGAGCGGTTCACCGATCACGAGGGGGAGCCGGCCGTGCAGCAGTATCTGCTGCTCGTGGGCGGGCTGCGGACCCTCGCCCGGGGAGAGCACGCCCCGCACCTCGTGCTCGACGCCTTCCTGCTGCGCTCCCTCGCCGTCAACGGCTACGCCCCGAGCTTCACCGACTGCGCGAAGTGCGGGATGCCCGGGCCCAACCGGTTCTTCTCGGTCGCGTCGGGCGGTTCCGTCTGCGTGGACTGCCGCGTGCCCGGCAGCGTCGTACCCTCGCCCCAGGCCCTGGAACTCCTCGGCGCCCTGCTTACGGGAGACTGGGAGACCGCGGACGCGTGCGAGGCGCGGTACGTCCGCGAGGGCAGCGGGCTGGTGTCCGCGTATCTGCACTGGCACATGGAGCGCGGGCTGCGTTCCCTGCGTTACGTCGAGAAGTAGCGCGACGGCAGAGCAGCCGAGAAGCAAGCAAGCGAGCACGAGGAGACGAGAAACACATGGCCGTACGCCGGATCCTGGGGCGCCAGCGCCGGGAGTACAGGACGCCGGAGCCGCACCCGTCCGGCGCGCGGCCCCCGAAGCTCCCCGGGGAGCTCGTACCGCGGCATGTGGCGATCGTCATGGACGGCAACGGTCGCTGGGCCAAGGACCGGGGGCTGCCGCGTACCGAAGGGCACAAGGTCGGTGCCGAGCGCGTGCTGGACGTGCTCCAGGGGGCCATCGAGATGGGCGTGGGCGCGATCTCCCTGTACGCCTTCTCCACCGAGAACTGGAAGCGGTCTCCGGACGAGGTGCGCTTCCTGATGAACTTCAACCGGGACTTCATCCGCAAGACCCGGGACCAGCTCGACGAGCTGGGCATCCGGGTGCGCTGGGTGGGCCGTATGCCCAAGCTGTGGCGCTCGGTCGCCAAGGAACTCCAGGTCGCCCAGGAGCAGACCAAGGGGAACGACAAGCTCACGCTGTACTTCTGCATGAACTACGGCGGGCGGGCCGAGATCGCGGACGCGGCGCAGGCGCTGGCCGAGGACGTGAAGAGCGGCAGGCTCGACCCGTCCAAGGTCAACGAGAAGACCTTCGCGAAGTACCTGTACTACCCGGACATGCCGGACGTGGACCTGTTCCTGCGGCCCAGCGGCGAGCAGCGCACCTCCAACTACCTGATCTGGCAGAGCGCCTACGCCGAGATGGTCTTCCAGGACGTGCTGTGGCCGGACTTCGACCGGCGTGACCTCTGGCGGGCCTGCCTGGAGTTCGCCTCGCGGGACCGGCGCTTCGGCGGGGCCATCCCGAACGAGGAACTGCAGGCCATGGAGGGCAACCAGCAGTAACACGCCGGCGCCCGGCCGCCCCTCCGGTGGCAGCCGGGCCGCGGCTGGGTGATCTCCTCGGCCGGCGTCCGATCCTGCTGGCCGGCACCGGGCTGTTCGCCGCCGGCTGCGCACTCGCGCCGAGCCTCGGTCCACCAGCGTCATGGCCCTGGCCGGGGTTCGCCAGCGTGGCCACCCCAGCAGGTCGTCTCGCCCGCCCGCGCCGGAGAGGCCTCGGGCGTCGTCCTGCGCGTCGGCGGCGCAGTGATCCTGGCCTCCACCGCCCTGTCGCTGCTCGTGCGCAGGAGTTTTCTGACCTCAGGGGCGCGGGGAACTGCGCGAACAACCCCCGCACAGCCGCATCCGGCTACGCAACCTCACCCCACGGCGGGCAGCGAACCGGCTCAACCGCCGGAGGCCCCCGCACAGTCGGCGCACGTCCCGAAGATCTCCACCGTATGAGCCACGTTCACATATCCATGCTCCGCGGCGATGGACTCGGCCCACTTCTCCACGGCCGGGCCCTCGACCTCGACGGCCTTGCCGCAGCCGCGGCACACGAGGTGGTGGTGATGGTCGTCGGTGGAGCAGCGGCGGTAGACGGACTCGCCGTCGGCGGTGCGCAGGACGTCGACCTCACCGGCGTCGGCGAGGGACTGCAGGGTGCGGTAGACCGTGGTGAGCCCGACCGAGTCGCCCTTGTGCTTGAGCATGTCGTGCAGTTCCTGCGCGCTGCGGAACTCGTCGACCTCCTGCAGGGCCGCCGACACGGCGGCCCGCTGCCTGGTGGCGCGGCCCTTCACGGACGGTCCAGCGGTCGTCACCGTTGCCTCCTCACGTCTGCCTTGCCCGGGTCATTGTGCCAGCCCGGGGTGGGGGCGGTCAGACGCCGACTTCGTCGGCCGGCTCCCGGCGGCCCGGGATCGCGCACTCGGCGGGGTCGCCCGTCGTGCTCGCCGCCGCCGCCGCCGCGCGGGCGCGGCGGCGGGCCAGCGGGGCCGCGAGCCCCGTCAGCACGATGAACGCGCCGATGGTCAGCAGCACGATCGTCGCGCCGGGCGGCACGTCCTGGTAGTACGAGGTGACGGTGCCGCCGATCGTCACGCTCACGCCGATGGCCACGGCGATCGCGAAGGTGGCGGCGAAACTGCGGCCGATCTGCTGGGCGGCCGCGACCGGCACCACCATCAGCGCACTGACCAGCAGCAGCCCGACCACCCGCATCGCCACCGTCACCGTGACGGCCGCGGTGACCGCCGTCAGCAGGTTCAGGACGCGCACCGGCAGGCCCGTCACCCGGGCGAACTCCTCGTCCTGGCTGACCGCGAACAGCTGCCGCCGCAGGCCGAGGGTGACCAGGACGACGAAGGCGGCCAGGACGCAGATCGCCGTGACGTCCGAATCGGACACCGTCGACAGGGAGCCGAACAGGTACGACGTCAGGTTGGCGTTGGAGCCCGTCGGCGCGAGGTTGATGAACATCACACCGCCGGCCATGCCGCCGTAGAACAGCATCGCGAGGGCGATGTCGCCGCGGGTCTTGCCGTACCAGCGGATCAGCTCCATGAGGACCGCGCCGAGGACGGAGACGAGGGTCGCCATCCACACCGGGGACCAGGTCAGCAGGAAGCCGAGGCCGACGCCGGTCATCGCGACGTGGCCGATGCCGTCGCCCATCAGGGCCTGGCGGCGCTGGACCAGGTAGATGCCCACCGCGGGGGCCGTGATGCCGACCAGGACGGCGGCGAGCAGGGCCCGCTGCATGAAGGCGTAGTCGAGGAGGTCCATCAGCTCAGCAGTCCCGTGCGGATCGGTTCGGCGCCCGCCGGCGCGTGCGGGTGTACGTGGTCGTGCCCGGGCAGCGCGTGCTGTCCGACGGCCTTCGGGGGCGGGCCGTCGTGGACGACACAGCCGTCACGCAGGACGACCGCCCGGTCGATCAGCGGCTCCAGGGGGCCCAGTTCGTGCAGCACGAGCAGCACGGTGCTGCCCTGGGAGACCTGCTCGGTGAGGGTGTGCGCGAGGACCTCCTGGCTGGCCAGGTCGACGCCGGCCATCGGCTCGTCCATGATCAGCAGCTCGGGTTCGGAGGCCAGCGCGCGGGCGATCAGCACGCGCTGGTGCTGGCCGCCGGAGAGGGCGTCGACCGAGTCCTTGGCCCGGTCGGCCATGCCGACGAGCTCCAGGGCGCGTCCCACGGCCGCGCGGTCGGCCTTGCGCAGCACGCCGTAGCGGGCCCGGGACAGGCGGCCGGAGGAGACCACCTCGGTCACCGTGGCGGGCACGCCGCCGGCGGCCGTGGTGCGCTGCGGGACGTAGCCCACGCGGTGCCAGTCGCGGAAGCGCCTGCGGTCCGTGCCGAACAGCTCGATCTCGCCGGCGCCGGTCTGCACCTGGCCGATGATGCTGCGCACGGCCGTCGACTTGCCCGAGCCGTTCGCGCCGAGCAGGGCGACGACCTCACCGCGCTGCACGGTGAGGTCGATGCCGCGCAGCACGGGGCGCGAGCCCAGGTCCGCGCGGACGCCGCGCAGGGATACGACGGGCTCGGTCATGCCGTCCTCCGATGGGTCGGTCACTTCGCTCCCAGGGCCGTCCGCAGGGCCTTGAGGTTGGCTTCCATGACCTGGAAGTAGTCGTCGCCGCGGGACTTGTCGGTGATGCCCTCGATCGGGTCGAGGACGTCCGTCTTCAGGTTCGCGTCCCGGGCCAGGGTCTTCGCGGTCTTGTCGGAGACCAGTGTCTCGTAGAAGACGGTGGTGACGCCGTCGGCCTTGGCCTCCTGCTGGAGCTCGCGGACCCGGGCGCCGCTGGGCTCGCTCTCGGGGTCCATACCGGAGATGGCCTCCTGGGTGAGGCCGTAGCGCTCGGCGAGGTAGCCGAAGGCGGCGTGGTTGGTGAAGAAGACCTTGGTCTTGGTGTTCTTCAGGCCGTTCTCGAAGTCGCCGTTCAGGTCCTTCAGCTTCGTGACCAGGGCCTCGGTGTTCTTCTTGTAGTCCGCCGCGTGGTCCGGGTCGGCCTTCTCGAAGGCCTTGCCGACGCCCTGGGCGATCTCGGCGTACTTCACCGGGTCGAGCCAGACGTGCGGGTCGCGGCCGTGCTCCTCCTCCTCGGACTCTTCGGAGTGACCTTCCTCGCCCTCGTGGCTGTGGCCGCCGGTGCCGTGGTCCTCGAGGTGGGTCAGCGTGGCCGCGTCGATCTTGGTCTTGATGCCGGTCTGGCCGACGGCCTCGTCGACGGCGGGCTGGAGGCCCTTGAGGTAGAGCGCCGCGTCGGCCTCCTCCAGCTGCGCGCGCTGCTTGGTGCTGATCTCCAGGTCGTGCGGCTCCTGGCCGGGCTCGGTCAGGCTGGTGACGTTCGCGTGGTCGCCGCCGATCTGCTGGGCGAGGAACGCCATCGGGTAGAACGACGCGACGACGTCGAACTTGTCCGTGTTGCCCGTGGCCGCGCTGTCGCTGGAGCAGGCCGTCAGGGCGCCGAGGCCGAGAGCGGAGGCCAGGGCGGCGGGTATGAGGCGTCGTCGTACGTTCATGACACTCATTTTCAACAAATATGGAAACCGTTGTCAACAAACGGTCCGAGGGGCGGGACGGGAGGGGGGTGGCGGCCGCCCAGGGGGGAGCGATTTGATTGAAGGGGCGTCCCCGCCGGTAACCTGAATCATTCGCTGGAAGCAACTCGCTTCGTCGCCCGTCGTCGTAATGAAGAGAGCACCGTGGCCGCCGACAAGATCGACACCATCGTCAGCCTGAGCAAGCGCCGTGGCTTCGTATTCCCCTGTAGTGAGATCTACGGCGGTCAGCGCGCCGCCTGGGACTATGGCCCCCTGGGTGTCGAGCTCAAGGAGAACCTCAAGCGCCAGTGGTGGCGCTACATGGTCACGTCGCGCGAGGACGTCGTGGGGATCGACTCGTCCGTGATCCTGGCCCCCGAGGTCTGGGTCGCCTCCGGCCACGTCGCCACCTTCACGGACCCGTTGACCGAGTGCACCTCCTGCCACAAGCGGTTCCGCGCGGACCACCTTGAGGAGGCCTACGAGGAGAAGAAGGGCCGCGCCCCGGAGAACGGACTCGCGGACCTCAACTGCCCCAACTGCGGCAACAAGGGCCAGTTCACCGAGCCCAAGCAGTTCTCGGGCCTGCTGTCCACCCACCTCGGCCCGACGCAGGACTCCGGCTCCATCGCCTACCTGCGCCCCGAGACCGCGCAGGGCATCTTCACCAACTTCTCCCAGGTTCAGACCACCTCGCGACGCAAGCCGCCGTTCGGCATCGCCCAGATGGGCAAGTCCTTCCGCAACGAGATCACGCCCGGCAACTTCATCTTCCGCACCCGCGAGTTCGAGCAGATGGAGATGGAGTTCTTCGTCAAGCCGGGCGAGGACGAGACGTGGCAGGAGTACTGGATGGAGCAGCGCTGGAACTGGTACACCGGTCTCGGCCTGCGCGAGGAGAACATGCGGTGGTACGAGCACCCGAAGGAGAAGCTCTCCCACTACTCCAAGCGCACCGCCGACATCGAGTACCGCTTCCAGTTCGGCGGCAGTGAGTGGGGCGAGCTCGAAGGTGTCGCCAACCGCACCGACTACGACCTCGGCGCCCACTCCAAGGCCTCCGGCCAGGACCTCACCTACTTCGACCAGGAGGCCGGCGAGCGCTGGACCCCGTACGTCATCGAGCCCGCGGCCGGTGTCGGCCGCGCGATGCTGGCGTTCCTCCTGGACGCCTACATCGAGGACGAGGCCCCCAACGCCAAGGGCAAGATGGAGAAGCGCACCGTGCTGCGCCTCGACCAGCGCCTCGCCCCGGTGAAGGTCGCGGTGCTGCCGCTGTCCCGCAACCCGGAGCTGTCCCCGAAGGCCAAGGGCCTGGCCCAGGCGCTCCGCCAGAACTGGAACATCGAGTTCGACGACGCCGGCGCCATCGGCCGCCGTTACCGCCGCCAGGACGAGATCGGTACGCCGTTCTGCGTGACCGTCGACTTCGACACGCTCGAGGACAACGCGGTCACCGTCCGCGAGCGCGACACGATGAAGCAGGAGCGCGTCTCCCTCGACCAGATCGAGGGCTACCTGGCGGCCCGCCTGATCGGCTGCTGATCGCCTTTCGCTGCGCCGCGGTGCCGGGTTCCTCCTCGGAGGGGCCCGGCGCCGCCGCGTTTCACAGGTCCAGGTCGACGTAGACGGCCGCGTGGTCCGAGGCGCGGTTCCACATCGAGGTGACGGTGTCGAAGGACTTGATGGTGGACGGCGCCCAGACGCCGCGCCGTTCGACCTCCACGTGCTGCACCTGCTCCCACAGCGGCGGCGGCAGCATCACGTAGTCGAGCTTCTGGCCCTCGGAGTTGCCCGTGCCGTGGGTGCCCGGGGCGCCCCGGTAGGACGGGTGACTCATCACGTCCCGCAGGCCGGTGCCCAGCAGGGCCCGGATCGCCTCGCTGGACGGCTCGTCGTTGAGGTCGCCGGCGACCACGACGTACGGGGAGCGTTCCAGGGCGGTCTGGTAGATCGACGCCACCCGCCGGGCCTGGGCGATCCGCAGCTCCGGGTCGTCGCCGCTCCGGCTCTTGAGGTGGTTGCCGAGCAGCCACAGCGGCGTGGCGCCGATCTGGATCTCGTACTCGGGGCAGTCCCGGCTGAAGAGGTACGCGCCCGGGCGGTCCGGGTCCGGGTCGAACAGATGCGATCGCATGGACGTGATCGGGTGGCGGCTGAGGATTCCCACGTCGATGCCGCGCGGGTCGTTGCCGTCGATCACCAGGTCGTACGGGTACGGCGTCTTCTTCAGGTCGGCGCCCAGCACCTGCTCGTTGAAGCGGCGCAGGGTCGTGCGGTCCTCCACCTCCACCGTGAGCAGGATGTCGGCGTCGACCTCGGCGATCACCCGGCCGGTGTTGTGCACGGCCTCCCAGTCGAGGTCGTCACGGACCAGTTCCACCCAGCCCGTCCACCCCGAGCGGCCCTTGGCCACGATCTCGAAGGTGATGTGCTCGCCGCTGCCCTTCGTCCTGAACAGCGTGCCCTGGCCGCGCGTCTCGTTGACGAAGAACGGCCTGTCCTTGCGCGAGTCGTGCACCCGGTGCTTCTTGAGGAGTTCGGCGGCCCGGGTCTTGATGGCGTCGTCGTAGGTCTTCTCCTCCAGGAGGGAGACCAGCTCGGCGTAGTCGTCGAGGATCTCGCGGCGCTTCTTGTCGCCCGGGAGGCGGAAGACCTTGGGGCGGCGGAAGAGGTTCTCCGTGTTGAAGGTGGCGATGCGGATCGTCATGACGCGCTCCCTCGGGCGGCGCAGGAGTTCCGCGCGACCGGTGGGCAGGCGCCGCCGGGGAGACCGCTCGCCGGCACTTCCATTGTCGGAGCCGGTGTGAAGTGTGTCGAACGGTGGGGTCTTTGAGGTTTCTGGGGTGCGGGGGATTGGTCCCGTAGCGCCGGGGCCGATTGGTCCTGTCTCCGGTGCGGGGGCCCGCGCCAGGGTGACGGCATGAGCATCGCGTTCCTGCTGACCACCCTCGTCGTCGTCGCCACGCCGGGCACCGGCGTCGTCTACACCCTGGCCGCCGCGCTCTCCCGGGGGCACCGCGCGAGTGTCGTCGCGGCCGTCGGCTGCACGCTCGGGATCGTGCCGCATCTGCTGGCCACGGTCACCGGCGTCGCCGCGCTGCTGCACGCGAGCGCGACCGCGTTCCAGGTGCTGAAGTACGCGGGCGTCGCCTACCTGCTGTACATGGCGTGGGCGACGGTGCGGGACAAGGAGGCGCTCGTGGTGGAGGAGCGGGAGGAGCGGGGAGCGGCTCCGGAGGTTTCGGCACGGCGGGTGATCGTGCGCGGGGTGCTGATCAACATCCTCAACCCGAAGCTGACGATCTTCTTCTTCGCGTTCCTGCCGCAGTTCGTGAGCCCCGTGGAGCCGCACGCGGTGGTGCGGATGGCGGGACTCGGCGGGGTCTTCATGCTGGCGACCTTCGTGGTGTTCGCCGCGTACGGGGTGCTGGCCGCGTCGGTGCGTCGGCATGTCGTGGGCCGGCCGCGGGTGATGGCCTGGCTGCGGCGGGGCTTCGCGGGGTCGTTCGTCGCGCTGGGGGCGAAGCTGGCGTTCACGGCGCGCTAGCCGCGGGTCGGGAGAGGGGCTGACAAGTATCAGATGACAGATATTGAAATCTGTCATCTGTCATGGCATGGTGGGGGCATGACGATGCGTACTCGCCCCCTCGGAACCACCGGCCCCCAGGTCTCCGCCCTCGGTCTCGGCTGCATGGGCATGTCCGCGCTGTACGGCGAGGCGGACCGGGCCGAATCCATCGCGACCCTCCACGCGGCGCTCGAAGCGGGCGTCACCCTGCTCGACACCGGCGACTTCTACGGCATGGGTCACAACGAGATGCTGATCGGCGAGGCCCTGCGCGCCGCTCCCGCCGCCCGGCGCGAACAGGCCCTGGTCAGCGTGAAGTTCGGCGCCCTGCGCGGCCCGGACGGCAGCTGGCTGGGCTACGACGGCCGGCCCGCCGCCGTGAAGAACTTCGCCGCCCACTCCCTCCAGCGCCTCGGCGTCGACCACATCGACGTCTACCGCATCGCCCGCCTCGACCCGGACGTGCCCATCGAGGAGACGGTCGGCGCGATATCGGAACTCGTCGAGAAGGGCTACGTCCGGCACATCGGCCTCAGCGAGGTCGGCGCCGGGACGATCCGCCGGGCGGCGGCCACGGCACCCGTATCCGACCTCCAGATCGAGTACTCCCTCATCTCCCGCGGCATCGAGGACGAGATCCTGCCCACCACCCGCGAGCTGGGCATCGGAATCACGGCGTACGGGGTGCTCTCCCGGGGCCTGATCTCCGGCCACTTCACCGCGGACCGGCAGCTCGGCGCGGGCGACTTCCGGGCGATGTCGCCGCGCTTCCAGGGCGACAACCTCCGGCACAACCTGAACCTCGTCGAGGCGCTGCGGAAGATCGCCGAGCAGAAGGGCGTCAGCGTCGCGCAGATCGCCATCGCCTGGGTGCTCTCCCGCGGAGAAGACATCGTGCCCCTGGTCGGCGCCCGCCGCCGCGACCGGCTCACGGAGGCGCTGGGCGCGCTGGACGTGACGCTGGAGCCGGCCGACCTGGCCGCGATAGAGGAGGCCGTACCGGCCGGTGCCGCCGCCGGCGACCGCTACCCGGCGGCCCAGATGGCGCACCTCGAGAGCTGAACCGCCCTTTGGGTACGGTCAGGGGCATGGCACCGACCAGCGAGACTCTGACCGCCGAGCGCATCCTCGAGGCCACCGAGGAGGTGCTGCGCCGCCACGGCCCGGCCAAGGCCACCGTGGTGGACGTGGCGCGTGCGCTCGGCGTCAGCCACGGCAGCGTCTACCGCCACTTCCGGACGAAGGCGGCGCTGCGCGAGGCGGTCACCAAGCGCTGGCTGGACCGCACGTCCGGGCAGCTGTCCGGGATCGTCGCCGCGGACGACCGCGTCCCGGAGGACCGGCTGCGGGACTGGCTCGCCGCGCTGTTCGCCGCGAAGCGCCGCAAGGCGGGCGAGGACCCGGAGCTGTTCGCCACCTACATGGTCCTCACCGACGAGAACGGCACAGCGGTCGGCGAGCACATCACCGACCTGGAGACTCAGCTGACCCGCATCATCCAGGCCGGCGTCGAGACCGGCGACTTCACCGCCACGGACCCGGAGGCATCGGCCCGCGCGGTCTTCCAGGCCACGGGCCGCTTCCACGACCCCTGTTACGCCAGGGAGTGGGAAGAGCCGGGGGCCGAGGGGGACTTCACGGCGGTCGTCGACCTGCTGGTGCAGGGGCTGCGGCGGTCGTTCTAGGGCGCGCACCCCGTGGTGCCCCGGGGCGTCAGGGGCCCGGGCCGCCCGGTCCCTTTGGCCGCCGTCGGATCCACGGTGGCCTGGTGGGCCTCCGCCAGGTGCTCCTCCGCCTTCAGCCAGGGCAGGAACTGGGCGCCCCTGCGCCAGCCGCAGGTGTCGCATCGGATCGTGCGCTGCACGCCCGTCCGGTGCACCCGCACCACGTGCTCCCGGCCGTGCTGGTCCCATCGGCTGACCTTGCTCGTGTCGATCTGCGTCATGGCGCCTCCCGCGTCGAGAAATCCGGCGTTCCGGTCTGCTCGCAGCAAGGAGTGTGCAGCAAGACCAACATCAACAGGGTTTCCCCGGAACCGAGTTATCAGGCCGTGAAACACCTCAGCCGACGGTGCGGGGCGGCCGGAGGCTCACCAGGCCGGGTCGGTACGACGCCGCCGAGCTGCACCAGCAGGGCCGTGACCAGGGCGTCCCGCATGCCACCTCCGGGACCGGGGACAGGAACTGCGTGCCGAGTGCCGCCACGCCGAGTGCCGCTCCTGGCCTCAGGCGCTGATGGCCGTGCTGGGGTTCGCCGGCGGCGCTCTCGTCGGTCTGCACCAAGTCGTCGACCGGCGGTGAGACCGGCCGCCGGGTCAGGCGCTCACGCCGGCGGCGTCCCGCACTTCCGCCGACTCCAGCCGCTCGGCCGTCCGCTCCGCGGTCCCCCGGGCCCACCGCCCGTTCGTCACCGCCCCCAGCGCCAGCACCGCGCATCCGCAGACCGCGAGGATCCACCACCCGGGCCGTGCCGCGGACACGAACACCTCCCGGTACGAGGAGTTGCCGACACCCGAGGCGAGCACCGCGCCCACCACGGCCACCCCCAGCGTCTGCCCGAGCTGCCGGCTGGTCGAGGCGACCGCCGCCGCCACGCCCGCCTGGGCGCGCGGCATGCCGGAGACCGCCGTGTTGGTGATGGGCGCGTTGACGAAACCGAAGCCGATGCCGAAGAGGACGTAGCCGGCGAAGAGTGCGACGTTGGAGGTCTCCGCCTCGAACGCGGCGAAGAGGACACCGCTCGTCGTCATCGCGAAGCCCGCGATCAGCAGCGGCAGACGGGGGCCGCGCGTGCCGACCAGGCGGCCCGACAGCGGTGCGCACAGGAACGTCGGGACCGCCATCGGCAGCATCCACAGGCCCGCCTCCAGGGCGGTCAGACCGCGCACGTTCTGCAGATACAGCGTCGACAGGAACAGGAAGCCGCCGAGCGCGGCGAACGCGCTGATCGCGATGAGCGTCGCGCCGCTGAACGGCGCCGAGCGGAAGAAGCGCAGGTCGATCAGCGGCTCCTCGCGGCGGGGCTCGTAGAGGAGCAGTCCCACCAGGGCCGCGAGGGCGACGACGGCCAGCGGCGCGATCGACCCGAACGGGGTGCTCGGCGCCTCGATGATCGCGTACGTGAGCGAGCCGAACAGCGCGATCACCAGCACCTGCCCGACGGGGTCGGGACGGCGGGCGCGCGGCGCGCGGGACTCGGGGACGAACCGCAGGGTGAGCAGCAGCGCCGCGAGGCCCACCGGCAGGTTGATCCAGAAGATGGAGCGCCAGCCGACGGAGTCCACAAGGAGGCCACCGACCAGGGGGCCGGCGGCCATCGATATGCCGACGACCGCGCCCCAGACGCCGATCGCCCGGGCTCGCTCGCGCGGGTTCGTGAAGGTGTTGGTGATGATCGACATGGCGACCGGGTTCAGCATCGAGCCGCCCACCGCCTGCACCATCCGGAAGGCGACCAGCGCCTGAAGATCCCCCGCGAGGGAGCACAGCACCGAGCCGATGGTGAAGACGACCAGGCCCGCCATGAAGACCCGCTTGCGGCCGATCCGGTCGGCCGTGGAGCCCGCGAGCATCAGCAGCGAGGCCAGGACCAGCGTGTACGCGTCGATCGTCCACTGCAGGCCCGACGTGCTCGCGTGCAGGTCCTGCTGCATGGACGGCAGGGCCACGTTCAGGACCGTGTTGTCGAGGCTCACGATCAGCAGGCTCATGCAGCAGATCGCGAGCACCAGCGTGCGGCGGCGGTGACTGAGCTCGGGCATGCGCGCCATCGTACGCCGACTTCGATAGTGTGGCTAACTAATGAATTTTGCCCTCTCATTGCACGGCACAATGGAGGCATGTCCACGCCCCTCCAGATCGGTCCGCACACCGTCCAGCCCCCCGTCGTCCTGGCCCCCATGGCCGGGATCACCAACGCGCCCTTCCGCACCCTGTGCAGGGAGTTCAGCGGTGGCAAGGGCCTGTTCGTCAGCGAGATGATCACCACCAGGGCACTGGTCGAGCGCAACGAGAAGACCATGCAGCTCATTCACTTCGACGCGAGTGAGCGCCCCCGCTCCATCCAGCTGTACGGCGTGGACCCCGCGACCGTCGGCAAGGCCGTCCGCATGATCGCGGAGGAGGACCTCGCCGACCACATCGACCTGAACTTCGGCTGCCCGGTGCCGAAGGTCACACGCAAGGGCGGCGGCTCCGCGCTGCCGTACAAGCGGAACCTGCTGCGGGCCATCCTGCGCGAGGCCGTCAGCGGCGCCGGTGATCTGCCCGTGACGATGAAGATGCGCAAGGGCATCGACGACGACCACATCACCTATCTCGACGCCGGCCGGATCGCCGTCGAGGAGGGCGTCACCGCCATCGCCCTGCACGGCCGCACCGCCGCCCAGCACTACGGCGGCACCGCCGACTGGGAGGCCATCGCCCGGCTGAAGGAGCACGTGCCGGAGATCCCGGTGCTCGGCAACGGCGACATCTGGTCGGCCGAGGACGCCCTGCGGATGGTCCGCGAGACCGGCTGCGACGGTGTCGTGGTGGGCCGCGGCTGCCTCGGGCGGCCATGGCTGTTCGCCGACCTGGTCGCCGCCTTCGAGGGCCGCACCCAGGACATCGCCCGCCCCGCCCTGCGCGAGGTCGCCGACGTCATGGTCCGGCACGCCACCCTGCTCGGGGAGTGGATCGGCGACGAGGCCCGGGGCGTGATCGACTTCCGCAAGCACGTCGCCTGGTACCTGAAGGGCTTCGCGGTCGGCTCCGAGATGCGGGGGCGCCTCGCGATCACCTCCTCGCTCCAGGAGCTGCGGTCCGGCCTGGACGAGCTCGACCTCGACCAGCCCTGGCCCGCCGGCGCCGACGGGCCCCGGGGCCGTACCTCCGGCAACAACCGGGTGGTGCTGCCGGACGGCTGGCTGAAGGACCCCTACGACTGCGCCGGGGTCGGCGAGGACGCCGAGCTCGACACCTCCGGCGGCTGATCAGCCGTTGGAGGGGTGCGGTGTGGAGCCGTACGCCTTCAGGAAGCGGTCGCGGAAGGAGCTCATCTTCCACACGGGCGCGTCGCGGCCGGGCTTGAGGCCCTCCGTCCAGTTCCAGTCGGCGACCTTGTCCAGGACCTTCGGGTCCTTCGCGACGATCGACACCGGCACGTCCCGGCTGGCGCGGGTGCCGCTGACCCGGGCGATGGGCTGGTGGTCACCGAGGAAGACCAGGACGGTGTCGTCGGTGCCGTAGCGCTCCAGCCACTGGGTGAGGCTGGTGATCGAGTACTGGATGGACTTGCCGTACTCCTGGCGGGACTTGGTGGTGTCGGTGATGACGTCCGACGCCTTGTTGCCGGCCTTCTGGATCGCGTCGAAGACCGAGCCGTCGCCGAGTTCGTCCCAGCCGACCATCTTCGGTATGGGCGCCCAGGGCTGGTGGCTGGAGGTCAGGATGACGAACGACATCAGCGGCTTGTCCCGCTTCTTGCCGTGCACCTGCCGCTGGAACGCCTCCAGCGCGTACTGGTCGGGCATCGTCGACCAGCTGAACTTCGGGCCCCGGTAGCCCAGGTCACGGGAGTCGTAGAGCTTGTCGAGGCCGTACCACTTCTCCTCCGGCCAGCCCTTCTGCACGCCCGGCATGACACCGACCGTGTCCCAGGCGCCGGTCTTCTGGAAGGCCTTGGTGAGGGTGAGGTGGTCGCCGGCGCTGACCGTGCGGTAGCGCCGCTGGTTGTCGATCCACAGGCCGGACATGGTCGTGGAGTGGCCGAGCCAGCTGCTGCCGCCGTAGGTCGCCGAGGTCAGCCAGCCGCTGCGGGCCGCGAAACCGGCCTTCTCCAGGGCCCGGGTACTGGTGTCGAGGGTCCGGTCGACGCCGGGGGCCATGATCGGGTCCTCGACGGCGCTGCGGCCGTAGCTCTCGATGAACGTGAAGATCACGTCCTTGCCGCGCAGATCCGGCAGCAGTTCGCCGGGCGGGGTGTTGCCGAAGATGTCCGCCTTCGACTGCTTCACGAACGCCGCCTCGTCCCGCAGCGATTCCACCGTCCGCTGCGCGTGCACCCGGAGGGCCCCGGCCCCGCGCTCGGAGGCGATCGGCCCGCCGAACAGGGTCAGGCCCAGCGCGGAGCAGGTGACCCAGACGGTGCCGGCGATCAGGGCGCCCTTGGTCGCCCGCACCCGGTGGCGGGCCAGCACATCCGCGAGCCGGATCGTCGCCGCGACCATGGCGGCCGCCACGAGCAGCACGAGCACCACGGCGCCGACGGCGGCCGCGGTCGCGACGCCCCCGCCGAGCGTGTCCCCGACGTACGCCTGGGCGTCGGGCAGCAGGTCCCAGTCGAGCGCGGCGTTGAAGCCCCGGCCCAGGTACTCGTTGAACCCCATGTCGAGCAGGTTCACCGTGGTCAGGGCGGTGAGGCCGAGCCCGTACAGCACCGCCGCCGCCAGCCGGGGCCGGGGCGGCAGCGCCAGCACGACGACGGCCCCGATGACCGCCTCGGCCGGGATCCGCGCGAAGCTGTCCGGTTCGAGGGCGGGGAGGGTGTTGGGCAGCAGCAGGGCCCCGAGGACCACGAGGGCGGCGAGGGCGGTGGTGGCCAGGTGAAGGGCGCGGGCGGCCCGGGGGTGGCGGGTGCGCCAGGTGCGGAGGCGGGTGAGGCGCGCGAAGCGGGATCTGACGCCGGCGCCCTCCCTCTTCTCGGGGTCGGCCTCCTCTGCGACGGCCTTCTGGACGTGTGTGAAGCCAGGCACCCGGAGGTCCTTCCCGTTCAAAACCCGGTGAGGTGGCGGACCCGGGTGGGGGTGCGGGTCCGCCGCCGTTCCGTACGGGATGTTCCTCGGGTGTGTTCAGCCCGCCGGGCCAGCGCTCGGCAAACACCCGGCAAACACTAGGGCCCGTCGTTCGGGTCAGGTCGCAGACGCGGGGTCTGGCACGCGCATCTGCGGCGTTGTCGTCGGTTGCCGATTCCCCCACGCTCGGCTGCGCTCGCGCGGGAGGGACCCCCATCGCATCGACGCCCTCCTCCGCCTTGCAGCTGCACGCACCAGACCCCGCTCAACGGCGTGACGAGATGCCGCCGGTTCCCTGCGACCCGACCCGAACGACAGGCCCTGGGCCAATCGACCCTCAGACCACGCCGACCGCCGTGAGCAGCGCCAACGGGGCGGACGCGGAGCGGGATTCACGCACGCACGCGTGCGGGTACGGCACCGGCTCCGGGTGGGTGTCGCGGCCGTAGCCCGCGAGGACCTCCGGGAGCCGGTGGCCGGTCGCACCCGCCGCGTCGACCAGGCCGCGGGCGATCGCACGGGCCTCGTCGTGCAGCCCGTAGCGGGCCAGGCCCAGTGCGATCAGCGCGTTGTCGTGCGGCCAGACCGACCCGCGGTGGTAGGAGAGCGGGTGGTACGCCGGCTGCCCCGCGGCGAGGGTGCGGACGCCCCAGCCGGAGAAGAAGTCCGGTTCGAGAAGCCGCCGGCCGACGAGTTCGCCGTACTCCTTGTCCAGCAGCCCCGACCACAGCAGGTGCCCGGCGTCGGAGGCCAGCGCGTCGACCTGCTCGCCCCGGCCGTCGAGAGCGAGGGCCGGGAAGGACTGCTCCGGCATCCAGAAGTCCCGCTGGAAACGGTCGCGCAGGTCGCCGGCCGCCTGCTCCAGCAGGTGCGCGTACGTGGCGTCCTGCCACACCGTGCGGGCGAGGCCCGCCGTACGGCGCAGGGCGTCGTAGGCGTAGCCCTGGGCGCCCGCGGCCGTCACCGGGCCGTGGGGGCGGGTGCCTTCGGCCGAGCAGATGGCGCCGGGCGAGTCCTTCCAGTTCTGGTTGGCGAGGCCGCCCTGGTCGGCGCGGTAGACGAGGTAGCCGCGCGAGGTGAGGCCGCCGTGGTCGAGCATCCAGGTGATCGCGGCCCGGGCGTGGGGTTCGAGGCGGCGGGCCAGGCCGGTGTCGCCGGTGTGCTCGGTGTACGCGCCGAGCAGGACGAGGAACAGCGGGGTGGCGTCGACCGAGCCGTAGTAGCGGCCGTACGGAACCTGGCCGAAGTGGGCCAGTTCGCCGTGCCGTACCTCGTGCACGATCTTGCCGGGCTGGGCGATCTCGTCGGCACGGGTCCCGGTGGCCTGGGTCGCGGCGAGCGCGGCCAGGGTGGCGGCGGCCGGCCGCGGCCGGTAGGGCAGAGCGAACAGCGAGGTCAGCAGGGCGTCCCGGCCCAGCAGGGTCAGGAACCAGGGGGCGCCGGCGGCCGGGACGCGCAGCTCCTCGCCGTCCGGGCCGGTCGCCGGGACCTGCAGGGCGGCGAGGTCGGCGAGACCCCGGGTGCAGGCCGCGGCCAGCTCGGGCCAGTCGGCCGGGAAGGCCAGGTCCTGGACGAAATCGCCCTCCCGGGCGCGGAGTTGCTCCTGGACGGCGGAGGGGGAGCGAGGTACGCGCAGGGCGCGCCGGTCGCCGTGCGGGCGGGCGATGACCCGCAGGGTCAGCTCGGCGGTGCCGTGCGGTGCGAGGTCCAGGCTCCACGCCAGGCGGCGGGCGCCGGTGCCGGTCTCCTCCACGGCGTCCGGCTGGGGGTCGGCCGTCACGGTCGTGACGGAATGCCATTCGCCGCGCCGGTAGGCGAACTCCACGCCGTGGCCGAGCACACGGCGGGAGCGGACGGCCCCGGCCTTCGTGTAGGTGCGGTGGTCGGAGCGCAGCTCGAACTGGTCGGTGAAGTCGGCGTCGGCGGTGACCGCGAGGTGGACCGTCGTCGGCACCGGGCGGTTGCTGGTGACGCGCAGCGACTCCACGAACGCGGAGTCCCCTACGGCCTGTTCGCGGAAGAGCGTGTACGCGGGCGGTTCGTCGCGGCCGCCGCGCGGCACGAGCACACAGCGCGCGGTGTCCCCGTCGGCCACCGGCGTCAGCGTGTCGGGCACCGCCCCGTCGACGGTGAGCTGCCACCGGCTCAGATGCCGGGCGTCCCGTACGAACATGCCGTCCGGGGCGCTGCCGCCCCGGTAGCCGCTGATGTCGCCGCGGTCGCCGACGGCGGCGAACGTCCGTCCGTGCACGAGCAGATGATGCCGGTCCGTCATTCCCGGTCCCCTCCCTTGATCGCCGTGAGGCCGTTCCTGCCCCGTGCGGGCCTGTCGTGCAGAAGGTCGAGCGTGAGCGCGGCGGTCCAGCCGAAGCCGGTGACGCCGCAGGCCTGTGCCGTGTACGGGTCGACGTACTCCGCGAAGCCGGAGGCTCCGGCGGTGTGCAGCATGCCCTTGCGCAGGGCGTCGGCCCGGCCGTGCTCGCCGTGCAGCCGCAGCCCGCGCTCCAGCAGCCAGTTGGTGTTGAACCAGGCCGGGCCGCGCCAGTAGCGGTGCGGGTCGAAGGCCTCGCCGAGCAGGTCGTAGCTCGGGACCAGGCGGGTCGTGCCGCCGAGGCCGAAGTGCGGGCCGCACATCGTGCGGACCAGGGTGGCCGCGAGGTCGCGCGGCAGGGCCGGCAGCAGCAGGGGGATCAGCCCGGAGACACCGCGCTCGGGGATCAGCTCCCCGGCGCGCACGTCCCGGCACAGGAACATCCCCGCCGCCGGTTCCCACAGCCGCTCCACCAGGGCCGCCGTCAGCCGCTCGGCGCGGACCCGCGGTGCGGAGCCGGCCGCGCCCAGCTCGTGGGCGATTCGGGCCAGGGCGTACTCGGAGGCGACGAGCAGGGCGTTGAACGCCGGGTCCTCCACGGCGAACCCGCCCGCCCCTCTCCCGCCGCCACTCTCGACCGTGGCCCTGGGGGCCGTCCCTTCGTCGGGGCCGTCGGCGTATCCGCGGTCCCGGTAGTCGGCCGCCAGCCGCACGTACCGCCCGTAGTCCAGATCCGTCGGCCGGTCCTCGGGGGCGCCGTGGTCGAGGTCGGCGCGCCGGAAGGAGCGGGCCGGGGCCGGGGTGACCCGGGACAACGGGCGGTCCCAGCAGGGGCTGTTGTCCATACCCTGCTCCCAGGGGTGCACGACGGACACCAGCCCGCCCCCGCCGAGGTCGCGCCGGTGCAGGAGGTAGCCGTGCCAGGCGGCCAGCCGGGGGTACGCCCGGGTGAGGAAGCCGCGCGCCCTGGACAGGCCCGGGTCGGCGAGGTGCACCAGCCACGCGGCCAGGGCGTGGACCGGCGGCTGCACGATCCCGGAGGTCTGTACGGTGCGCGGGGCGCCGGCGGCGCTCCCCGCGGTCGACGAGCGCCAGAAGTCGGGGCTCGGGAAGTACGCGTCGAGGGGGACGGAGGGGTTGAAGACGATGTGCGGGATCCGCCCGTCCGCCCACTGGGCCGCCAGCAGCGTCTCCAGTTCCGTCTGGGCCCGTAACGGCGAGATGTGCCTGAGGCCGATGGCGATGAACGCCGAGTCCCACGACCACTGGTGCGGATACAGACCGCGCGAGGGCACCGTGGACGTCCCCGTCCAGCCTGCCTCCAGCACGGCGGCGGCCCGCACATGCAGAGGAGGCGCGGCGCTGGACGGATCGTATGCAACGGTGCGTCCTGGGGGACGCGGGGCACGTTGGGCGGTGCGGTCCACTCGGGGCTCTCCGAAAAGACGTCCGGCCGGCCGGTTCGGCTGCGGCTACCGTAGGGTTACGTCTATTTAACACGCAAAACCAACTATGTAAGGCAAGGTTGGGAAACACAAGGGGGTGTGCATGACCGGACGGCCCGGGAGAACCGGACGAGGTGCGGGCCAGGGGAGCGCCGGCGATCTGCTCGAACTGGTGCGCAGTCGCCGTGCCGTGACCCGGGGTGCGCTGCAGCAGGCGACCGGACTGTCCCGGGCGACCGTCGGGCAGCGGCTGGACCGGCTCTTCCGGGCGGGCTGGCTGCGCGAGGGCGCCGGGGGGCCGGTGGACTCCCCGCTGGGCGGACGGCCCTCCATCACCCTGGAGTTCGACGACGAGCACGCGGTGGTCCTGGCCGCCGACCTCGACACGCGGCACGCGCGGGCGGCCGTGCTGTCACTGAGCGGCGAGATCCTCGCCGAGCACTCCGGCACCCTGGTCGTCGAGGACGGCCCGGACGTCGTGCTCGGCGAACTCGGCGGCTGGTTCGCCGAGTTGCTGGAGAAGACCGGACACGGGGCCGAGGCGCTCTGCGGGGTCGGGCTCGCGGTGCCCGGCCCGGTCGACACCGAGACCGGCCGTGTCGTCCAGCCGCCGATCATGCCCGGCTGGGACGGCTACGACATACGGGGCCGGCTGTCCCGGGCGCTCACCGAGCACACGGGCGCCGCCGGGGCGCCCGTGCTGGTGGACAACGACGCCAACCTCATGGCGTACGGCGAACAGCGCACCGGCTACCCCGGCTGCTCCGCCTTCGTGCTGCTCAAGGTCTCCACCGGCATCGGCGCCGGGGTCGTGGTGGACGGCTCGGTGTTCCGCGGCATCGACGGCGGCGCCGGCGACATCGGGCACATCCGGGTCCCGGAGGGCGCCGGAGCGCTGTGCCGCTGCGGCTCGTACGGCTGTCTGGCCGCCGTCGCGAGCGGTGGCGCGGTGGCGCGGCGGCTGGCGGAGGCCGGGGTGCCGGCGGCCTCCGGCTCGGACGTCCGGGATCTGCTGGCGTCCGGGCACCCCGAGGCGGTCGGACTCGCCCGGGAGGCCGGGCGCCGGGTCGGGGACGTCCTCGCGACCGTCGTGACGCTGCTCAACCCCGGCGTCCTGATGATCGCCGGGGATCTGGCCGGAACCGCCTTCCTGACGGGCGTGCGCGAACTGCTGTACCAGCGGGCGCTGCCCCGCTCCACCGCTCACCTGGACGTGGTGACCGCACGGCTGGGGGAGCAGGCCGCGCTGGTCGGGGCCGGTGCGATGGTCGTGGAGCACCTCTACGCGCCCGAGCGGGTCGAGGAGCGGCTGCGCGCACTCGGGGTGTGACGCCCGTGTTTCGGTCCCGGGACGCGTCCGCATGGTGAAATCCCGGCGGCTGTGGCAGCGTGATTCTCGCCACCCCTGATAAGGGTCGCGCTCAGATGAGCGGATCATGGGCGACTGCACTTCTCCAAAGGGTGGCACTGAGTGCCACCCTTTGATCGTTCATCGAGCGAAATCAAATGTGCGGAAACCTCGCTCACATGAGCACTCAGGGGGGTTGAGGGAGGTTCTTGCGTTCAAGAAATGAAAACACGAGCCCGTGATCGCTTGCCGAGCCTTGACTTTCGATCCGCTGGCGGACGAGTGGTTACAGGCACATGACGCACGCGTGGACGTACCCAGACGCCTTTGATCTGGGTATGTTCCTCGCCGTCAGGGCAGCCACCGCGTCCTCGAGGAGTCGAGACCCGTGTCGGAAAACAAAGATCCCCAGGTAGCTGAGCGCGGCACCAGCGTTGAGGGCGTGAAGTTCGTTTACGACTTCACCGAGGGCAACAAGGACCTCAAGGACCTCCTCGGTGGCAAGGGCGCGAACCTCGCGGAGATGACGAACCTGGGCCTTCCGGTCCCGCCCGGGTTCACCATCACCACCGAGGCCTGCAAGGTCTACCTGGACAGCGGCGAGGAGCCGGCGGCACTGCGTGACGAGGTGAGTGCACACCTCGACGCGCTCGAGGCCCGCATGGGCAAGAAGCTCGGCCAGGCCGACGACCCGCTGCTGGTGTCGGTGCGCTCGGGCGCCAAGTTCTCCATGCCCGGCATGATGGACACCGTCCTCAACATCGGCCTCTCCGACAAGTCGGTGCAGGGCCTGGCCAAGCAGGCCGGCGACGACCGGTTCGCGTGGGACTCCTACCGCCGCCTCATCCAGATGTTCGGCAAGACCGTCCTGGGCGTCGACGGCGAGCTGTTCGAGGACGCGCTGGAGGCGGCCAAGGCGGCCAAGAAGGTCACGGTCGACACCGAGCTGGAGGCCGCCGACCTCAAGAAGCTCGTCACCAAGTTCAAGAAGATCGTCAAGACCGAGGCCGGCCGGGACTTCCCGCAGGACCCGCGCGAGCAGATGGACCTCGCCATCCACGCGGTCTTCGACTCCTGGAACACCGACCGGGCCAAGCTCTACCGCCGCCAGGAGCGCATCCCGCACGACCTGGGCACGGCCGTCAACGTCTGCTCCATGGTCTTCGGCAACCTCGGCCCCGACTCCGGCACCGGCGTCGCCTTCACCCGCGACCCCGCCTCCGGCCACCAGGGCGTCTACGGCGACTACCTCCAGAACGCGCAGGGCGAGGACGTCGTCGCGGGCATCCGCAACACCGTGCCGCTCGCCGATCTGGAGCAGATCGACAAGAAGTCGTACGACCAGCTCATGCAGATCATGGAGACGCTGGAGAACCACTACAAGGATCTCTGCGACATCGAGTTCACCATCGAGCGCGGTGTGCTGTGGATGCTCCAGACCCGCGTCGGCAAGCGCACCGCGGGCGCGGCCTTCCGCATCGCGACCCAGCTGGTGGACCAGGGCCTGATCGACGAGGCCGAGGCGCTCACCCGCGTCAACGGCGCCCAGCTCGCGCAGCTGATGTTCCCCCGCTTCGACGAGGACGCGAAGGTCTCGCAGGTCGGCCGAGGCATCGCCGCCTCCCCGGGCGCGGCCGTCGGCAAGGCCGTCTTCGACTCCTACACGGCCGTGAAGTGGTCGCGTTCGGGCGAGAAGGTCATCCTGATCCGCCGTGAGACCAACCCCGACGACCTGGACGGCATGATCGCCGCCGAGGGCATCCTGACCTCGCGCGGCGGCAAGACCTCCCACGCGGCCGTGGTCGCGCGCGGCATGGGCAAGACCTGTGTCTGCGGTGCCGAGGAGCTGGAGGTCGACACCAAGCGCCGCCGGATGACCGTGCCGGGCGGGCACGTCGTCGAGGAGGGCGACGTCGTCTCCATCGACGGCTCCTCGGGCAAGGTCTACCTCGGTGAGGTACCCGTCGTGCCGTCGCCGGTCGTGGAGTACTTCGAGGGCCGGATGCACCCGGGTGCCGACGACGCCGACGAGCTCGTCGAGGCCGTCCACCGGATGATGGCCTTCGCCGACCGCAAGCGCCGCCTGCGGGTGCGCGCCAACGCCGACAACGCCGAGGACGCGCTGCGCGCCCGCCGCTTCGGCGCCCAGGGCATCGGCCTGTGCCGCACCGAGCACATGTTCCTCGGCGACCGGCGCGAGCTGGTGGAGCGGCTGATCCTGGCCGACACGGACACCGAGCGCGAGGAGTCCCTCAAGCAGCTGCTCCCGCTCCAGAAGCAGGACTTCGTCCAGCTCTTCGAGTCGATGGACGGCCTCCCGGTCACCGTCCGCCTGCTGGACCCGCCGCTGCACGAGTTCCTCCCGGACATCACCGAGCTGTCCGTCCGCGTGGCCCTCGCCGAGTCCCGCCAGGAGCCGCACGAGAACGAACTGCGCCTGCTCCAGGCCGTGCACCGGCTGCACGAGCAGAACCCGATGCTGGGCCTGCGCGGTGTGCGCCTCGGCCTGGTCATCCCCGGCCTGTTCACCATGCAGGTCCGGGCGATCGCCGAGGCCGCGGCCGAGCGCAAGGCCGCCAAGGGCGACCCGCGCGCCGAGATCATGATCCCGCTGGTCGGCACGGTGCAGGAGCTGGAGATCGTGCGCGAGGAGGCCGACCAGGTCATCGCCGAGGTCGAGGCGGCCTCGGGCACGCAGCTGAAGCTGTCCATCGGCACGATGATCGAGCTGCCGCGCGCCGCGCTCACCGCCGGTCAGATCGCCGAGGCCGCGCAGTTCTTCTCCTTCGGCACGAACGACCTGACCCAGACGGTGTGGGGCTTCTCCCGGGACGACGTGGAGGCGAGCTTCTTCACGGCGTACCTGGAGAAGGGCATCTTCGGAGTCTCCCCGTTCGAGACGATCGACAAGGACGGCGTCGGCTCCCTCGTGAAGCTGGCCGCCAAGGCCGGCCGCGAGACCCGCCCCGACCTCAAGCTCGGCGTCTGCGGCGAGCACGGCGGCGACCCCGAGTCGGTCCACTTCTTCCACGAGGTCGGACTCGACTACGTCTCCTGCTCCCCGTTCCGCATCCCGGTGGCCCGCCTGGAAGCGGGCCGGGCGGCGGTCCAGTCCCAGGGCAGCGACCACCGCTAGCCCGGGCCACGGAACCCGGAGCCGTCGACGGTCCCCGACCCTCACCGATCGCGGCGGCTCCGGTGCACGAGACGAAGGGGCGGCACCTGTGCGGAGGTGCCGCCCCTTCGGGTTCCCGCTTATCCGGGGAGCCCTTCCCGCAGGCACACGACGGTGCCCGTCCGGGCCGCCGCCAGCAGCGCGGTGAGGGTGGGCAACCCGGTCGCCAGCGGCACGGACTCCAATTCGGCGAGGGCGAAGAGGCCGTGGGCGTCGTGCTCCGAGCTGCGCCGGACGGGCTGCCCGGCCGGGAGCCGGCCACCGTGGAAGTAGAAGTCGATCACCGGCCCCGTGCCCAGCACATCCGCCCGGTGGTCGTACCCGATGAACCGCGGGTCCTCTTCCAGGACGATGCCGGTCTCCTCGTGCAGCTCCCGGCGCGCGGCGCCGGCGGGGTCCTCGCCGTGGTCGAGCATGCCGCCCGGCAGCCCCCAGAGCCCCGCGGCGGGCAGGCCCCCGGCGTAGCGCAGCAGCAGGATCCGCTCCTGGGCGTCGAGCAGCAGGACGCAGGACGCGACGATGGTCTGCGGCAGCGTCTTGACCCACTCGGCACGGGGCAGCACACCCGGCGCGTTCGGGACGGGCACGGTCGTGTCCACGGTGGTGTTCCTTCCGTCGGCCGGGCAGCCCGCTACGAGCTGCCCAACCGGTGGAACGGCCGGACCCGCCGATGGTCACCGGCGGCTCGGGCTCAGGTGCCGCACGCGACCCCCGTCACGAGCGGAACGGGCCCGTCACCTCGTAGGTGATGCCGCCCGAGGAGCTGCCGCTGGTGCCGCGCTGGCTGGAGAAGTAGAGGCGGGAGCCGTCGGGGGAGAAGGCCGGGCCCGTGATCTCCGAGCTCGACTGGCCGTCGATGCGCAGGAACGAGGCGACGACGTCGCCCGGGGTGATGACGCAGATCTCCATGGTGCCGCCGTCCTCGGCGACGAAGAGGTCGCCGGAGGCGGCGCCGGTGATGTTGTCGACGCCGGTGAGGGGGGCCGTGCCGTTGACGAGGGAGTCGTCGTAGGCCAGTTCGTACGTGTTGGTGAGGAGGTTGAGCTGCCAGACGCGGTTGTCGCCCTTGGTGGTGAACCAGACGGTGTCGTCGGCGTAGTGGCACCCTTCGCCGCCGTTGAAGGACTTCGACCCGGCGACCTGGGAGCGGGTCGCGGTGGGGGAGCCGTCCGGGTCGGGGATGTTGGTCCAGGTGAAGGAGCCGCTCGTGGCGCTGCCCGCGACCATCACCTGGAGCGTGCCGGACGACAGGTTGCCCCAGGTCGTCGGGACGAAGCGGTAGAAGCGGCCGTTCGTCTCGTCCTCGGTCAGGTAGATCACCTTGCGCACCGGGTCGGCGGCCGCCGCTTCGTGCTTGAAGCGGCCCATCGCCGCACGCTGCACCGCCGCGTTCGTGCCCCACGGGTCGGTCTCGTAGACGTAGCCGAGGGACACCTCCTCGCAGGACAGCCAGGTGTTCCACGGCGTCTTGCCACCTGCGCAGTTCTGCCGGGTGTTCGACAGGATGCGGTACGCACCCGTGATCGCGCCGGCCGACGAGAACGTCACCGCGCTCGCGCCGCCCGAGGGGTTGATCTCGGAGTTGGACACGTAGATCCAGCCCGTGCCGTCGGCGTAACAGGCGCCGCCGTCCGGGGCGTTGTGCCAGGTGTACGACGTGCTCCCGACCCGCTGGCCCGACCGGGCGATCACCCGGCTGGTGAAGCCGCTGGGGAGTCTGATGCCGTTGGCGTCCGGGGAACCCAGCGGCCCGTAGGGGCCGGTGCCGGGCTGGGCCGGGGCCGCGTACGCGGCGCCGCGCCACAGGGTTCCGCCCAGAGCGGCCGATGTGCCGCCGAGGACGGCCGCACGCAGGAGGCTACGACGTTCCACTCTCACTCCAAGAGGTGCCGTACCGCCCTGCCGCCGGTCGACGGCAGGGTCGTGCGTGGGGGAGGCAGAAAGGACGTTAGGGGGGCCGGGTTGACGGGGCATGGACAACTCATGGCCGTGGGGCGGCATGCTGTGTGCCGCCCGTGCCCTGCGACTGCCGGTCTACGCCGGCAGCGCCGGAACCTCCCGTCTCGGCCTTCTCGGGCGGTCGCCGCCCGGCCCGGGGCCGCCCTCGCCCGTCGGCCGCGCGGACGGCAGCCGGATCACCACGTCCAGGCCGCCGGTCGCCGCCGCGCGCAGCGTCGCCTCGCCGCCGCTGGCATGGGCCAGGCGCTGCACCAGGGCGAGACCGAGTCCCGTACCGCCCTTGGGGGCGCCCGGGGCGCGCCAGAAGCGGTCGAAGGCGCGGGCCCGCTGCTCCTCCGTCATGCCCGGGCCCTCGTCGGTGACGTGCAGGTCGACCCAGCGGGGCCGGCTGTCGCGCAACGCCCGCCGGGGCGGGGCGTGCAGCCGCAGCTCGATCGTGACGGTGCTGCCCGCCGGGGACGCCCGCAGGGCGTTGGACAGCAGGTTGTCCATGATCTGCTCGACGGCCCCCGGCACCGCGAGCACCGGGCCCACGCTCCCCGCGAAGAGCACGAGGGAGACGCCCTCCCGCGCGAACAGGGCCTGCCAGGTACGGTGCCGCTCCGCGCAGACCGCGCCCAGGTCGACGGTGCCGGGGATGGCCGCGTGCTCCTCCAGCCGGGCCATGGCCAGCAGGTGCTCGACCATCCGGGCCAGCCGGTCCGTCTCCGTGACGGCCGCGGTGAGGCTGCCCCGGGCCCGGGCGGCGATGTCCGGCTCCAGGTTCTCCAGGCGCAGCCGCAGCGCCGCCAGCGGTGTCTTCAGCTGGTGCGAGGCCTCGCCCGCGAACGCCCGCTGGGACGCCAGCAGATGCGCGAGCCGCGCCGCGGTGTGGTTGAACGCGGCGGCCAGGCTGCGTACTTCCGGCGGCCCCTTCGTGACCGTCACCGGCGCGAACCGGCCGCCGTCGGCCAAGTCGTGGGTGGCCTGCTCCAGCTCACGGATGGGACGGCCCGCCCAGCGGGCGAAGGCGAAACCGACCACGGCGACCGCCGTCAGCACGGCCAGTCCGCCCAGCGCCAGCAGCAGCCACACATGGTGGACCCGCTCGTGCACCGTCCGGGTGGGCACCGTCAGCCACACCGCGCCCGTCGGCCGCGCCTCCTGGCCCACCGGCGCGGCCACCGACAGGTACTCGACCCCGCCGATCGTGGAGGTCCGGACGTCCACGGTCGACGTGCCCCGCAGCGCTGCCGCGATGCCCGGCCGCGCCGCCAGGTCGCCGGACATGTCGGCATCCATCGGGTGCGAGGTGGCGAGCGGCGCGCCCGAGGCGCCGACGATCACCACCTTCCCGCCGATGCGCCGCGCACAGTGCGCCACCCGCTCGGGCAGATCCCGCTCGGCCCGCCCCGCCGCGAGGGACAGCGCGGCGTACGCGGAGACCGACTCGGCCTCGTCCTTCGCCGCGCTGACGACCCGCTCCCGCTCACCGCGCGAGTACACGAAGCCCAGCGGGATCTCCAGGCAGAGCAGCACCAGCGCCGCGAGGCTGAGGTAGCTGAGCAGCAGCCGGCGGGTCACGGAGAGGCCACCTGCGCGGTCGGCCCGGTGTGCACCGCCAGCCGGAACCCGACGCCCCGCAGCGTTCTGATCCACGCCGGGTGCCCCAACTTGCGGCGCAGCGCGGCCACATGGACGTCCAGGGTCTTGGTCGGGCCGTCGTAGTGCGGGTCCCAGACGCGGTCGAGGATCTGCTGCCGCGAGTAGACCGCGCCCGGGTCCTCGCTGAGCAGCGCCAGCAGGTCGAACTCCTTGGGCGTGAGCAGGACGGGGGCGTCGCCCACCCAGACCTGGCGGGTACGGCGGTCCACGACGAGCGGTCCCGGGTCGTGCGGCGGGTCGGGGGCGGGGTCGTAGGAGGTGGCCGCGGGAGGTTCACAGGAGAGGGGCGGGGCCGGTTCGTACGCGGGGGCGGGAGCCGGCTCGTACGACGGCGGCTCGGGGGTGCCCCGGGGGCCCACGGTCTCGGGAAACGCCTGGTGGGTGCGTTGCGTGCGGCGGGTCACCGCACGGACCCGGGCGACCAGTTCCCGCACGCTGAATGGTTTCGCCAGATAGTCGTCGGCGCCCAGCTCCAGGCCCAGCACACGGTCGGCCTCCTCGCCGCGGGCGCTGAGGATGACGATGGGCACGTCCGAGACCTGCCGGATGCCGCGGCAGACGTCGATGCCGTCCATGTCCGGCAGCCCCAGGTCGAGCAGGACGACGTCGTTGTACGGGCCTCTCAGACCGTCCGTCCCGGTGGCGACGTGGTCGACCGTCAGCCCGAAGTGGCCGAGCCCTTCGGTGAGCGGCTCGGCGATCGTCTCGTCGTCTTCGATGAGCAGCACTCGTAGGCCCATACGTCCTGTCTCTCCGTGAAGCCGGTATGAATCCGGGCAGCGTCAATTCACATTCCCTGCCACGGAGTTCACACGCTACAAGATGACGCTGCATCTGGGAATCCGACAAAGAATGTTCAATTGCTGTCCGGGCTCTGGACTTTGCTTAACCTTCCTCTGTAGGTCGGCGGTCTACGGTGGGATCACAGGATGAACTCCCAGCTCAGGAGAGTGTGTTGAAGGCTTTGCTGGACCGTGCCCGCACGTTCAGGACGCGCGTCGATTTCGACAGCGGCGAATATCGGAAACTGGCTGAAGGGCAATATCCGGAGGCCCTGTTCATTACCTGCTCGGACTCGCGGGTCATACCCGCGATGATCACAGGCGCACGGCCCGGGGAGATATTCGAGCTACGGAACGCGGGCAATATCGTGCCGCCCTACGGACGGCCCGGGGCCTGTGGAGAGGCGGCCACCGTCGAGTACGCACTGGAGGTGCTCGGGGTTCAGGACATCGTGGTGTGCGGTCACTCACACTGCGGTGCGATGGGTGCGCTGAAGTCCGGCGACGACCTGTCCGCCCTTCCCGGTGTGGACGCCTGGCTCCGCCTCGCCCGCCCGGAGCTGACCTCGGTTCTGGAGACGGCCCCGGACGACCCGTCCCTGCCGGAGGTGTCCCAGGGCAACGTCGTCAACCAGCTGGCCGCGCTGCGGAGTTACCCCGTCGTGCGGCAGCGCCTCGACTCGGGCCGGCTCCGGCTGCACGGCTGGTACTACGAGGTCGACACGGGCTTCGTCTACGAACTCGGCGGCGAGGGCGACTTCCGGGTGCACGCCGCGTGAGCGGGGCGCACGCGCGGGGGAGGACGCGGGGCGGCCCGGGGGGCGGGCGGCCGGGTGGAGCGGGGGAGGGCACGGCTGACCGGTGGTCTGCTGGGGCGGCGGGGGGTACGGCGGACTGGGGGGCGGCCGATTCCGCGGCAGGCGCCGCGGGTTGGGGACCAGGACCCGCGGCAGGGACCGGAGGCTGGGGGAGGGCCGGTGCGGCGGCAGGCACGGGGGGCTGGTCGGCGGGAGATCCGGCGGGCGGTGGTTCGGGGGGAGGGCCGTCGTCGGGAGGCGGCGCGGAGTGGCGGACTGGTTCCGAGGGGGACACGGGGGGCCGGCCGACGGGGGGTTCCGCGGGGGACACCGGAGTCTGGCCGGTGGGTGGTGCCGCGTGGGGCGGGGCGCCGGGAGGCGCACCGGTTGATCCCGGAGGCGGCACCGGGGAAGGCGTGGCCGGCGGGTCAGGTGGCTGGGGGATCGGCGGGCCGGCAGAAGCCCGGCCGGGGGGTTCCGGAGGCCGGTCCGGGGGCGGTTCAGGGGGGCGCCCGGCCGGTGGTGGGGGCGCAGGCATGGTGGGCGGTGGTGCGCTGGGCGGGCTGATCCGCGGAGCGATGAGCCGTGCCAAGGCCACCGGCGGCAAGGGCGGAGCGAAGGGAGACATCGCCACCGACATCATCGCCTCCCTCGTCGTCTTCCTCGTCGCCCTGCCGCTGTGCATCGGTGTCGCCGTCGCCTCCGGCGTGCCCGCCGAGCTCGGGATCATCTCCGGGGTGATCGGCGGTCTCGTCGTGGGCGCGGTCCGGGGCAGCACGCTCCAGGTCAGCGGCCCGGCCGCCGGGCTCGCCGCGCTGGTCGCGGAGACCGTCGCCCAGGTCGGCGTGGCCATGCTCGGCGTGATCGTGCTGTTCTCCGGCATCCTCCAGATCGTCCTGGGACTGGTACGGCTGGGCCGGATGTTCCAGGCCATCTCGGTCGCCGTCGTCCAGGGGATGCTCGCCGGCATCGGCGTGCCGCTGATGTTCAGCCAGGCCTACCCGATGGCCGACGCCGAGGCCCCCGGCACCGCGCTCGAGAACATGGCCGGGATCCCCGGGCTGCTGGCCGGCGTCCTGACCGACCCGCAGGCGATGATCGCCACCCTGCTCGGCGCCGTCACGGTCGTGCTCAGCTTCGTGTGGAAGAAGGTGCCCGGGCCGGCCGGGAAGATCCCCGCCGCCCTGGTCGCCGTGGGCATCGGCATGGTCGTCGCCGCGCTGCCCGGCGTGAACGTGAAGACGCTCCAGGTGGGCAACCTGCTCAACTCCGTGCAGGTGCCGGGCGCGGAGCAGTTCGCCGGACTCGCCGACGGGACGATCATCACCGCGATCCTCACCTTCACGGTCATCGCGTCCGCGGAGAGCCTGTTCACGGCCGCCGCCGTGGACCGTATGCACAACGGCCCACGCACCCGCTACAACACCGAGCTGATCGCCCAGGGCGCCGGCAACACCGTCGCGGGCATCCTCGGCGCGCTCCCCATCACCGCGGTCGTGGCCCGCAGTTCCGCCAACGTCCAGGCCGGGGCCAAGACCCGGCTCTCCCGCACCCTGCACGGCCTGTGGCTGCTGCTGTTCGCGCTGCTGCTGCCGCAGGTGCTCGCGCTGATCCCGATCTCCGTACTCGCCGGCGTCCTCGTGCACAGCGGCTGGAAGCTGTTCGGGCCCGCCGAGTTCCCCAAGATGTGGCGGCAGGACCGGGGCGAGTTCGCGGTGATGACGCTGACCATGCTGGTCATCGTGGCGACCGCGCTGCTGGAGGGTGTGCTCTTCGGTCTCGCCGCGGGGATCGTGCTGGCCGCGCTGCGCATGTCGCAGACCGTGATCAGCCGGCACGTCGAGCAGGACACGGCGAAGGTCGTCATGGCGGGCAACGCCACGTTCCTGCGGCTGCCGAAGGTGATCGACGCGCTGGAGGCGGCCGCCGCGTCCGGGAAGCCGAGGATCCGCCTCGACCTGACCGGCGTGACCCACCTGGACCACGCCTGCCGCAACCAGGTCGAGGAGTTCACCGCCCAGCAGCGGGGACTGGGGCTGCGGGTGGAGCTGCTGATGCCGGGGGAGGCGCAGCCGGCCGGTTCCGCGACGCCCGCCTTCGAGGCTCCGGCGACGGCGCCGCTGCCCAGGCGCCCGGTCACCACCACCGCCCAGGAGACCGTGGAAGCGCCGCCCTGGCCCACCGCCGACGCCGAGTGGTTCTACCTCGACACACGGCCCCTCCCGGAGGAGCACGCGCGCTCGCCCCTCGTGGGCTGACCCACTCCAGGGGGACATACCGCGGTGGCGTGCACGCCCGAGCAGGCGTGCACGCCACCGCGTTCGTGCCGGGGGCCGGGTCAGCCGCAGCTGCCCGAGATCCACCTGTGGGAGCGGACCTTGTACGTACCGGCCAGGTTGCCGCCGTGCTGCTGCCGGGTGCAGCCGACCCGGTCGGAGTAGTTGGCGCCGCGGTAGTACGCGACACCGCTGGAGCTGCTGGTGCCGGCGTTCCACACCGACTTCACGTTGGTCGTGGCGGCCCAGGAACACCTGATGGCACCGCTCTGCCAGTCGGGGTCGGCCACGTCCCAGGCGCACTTGCTGCCGGTGAAGTTGGCGCCGGTCCAGAAGCAGATGTGCCCGGACGCGCAGTCCACCGCGGCCGGAGCGGCCGGGGCCGCCGACGCGGAGTTCGGCACGGCCAGGGCGGTGACGGCGGCGGCGCTGACGGCGAGAACCGCGATCAGCGGGTTCGTACGAGTGTGCCGGCGAAGGGAAAGGCGCATGGCCCTGGTCTCCTCGGAGGTCGGGGGACGGTGGTGCGGACGGCCCGACGCTGGCAAGGCACGACCGGGCCGGGCAAGGACGGCGGGGCCCGCTGGGATGCCGGGACGGCGGGAGGCCGCGCACCTGGCGCGTTCCGGAACCGTTGGGACGGCCATGGGACGCCTTTGGTGGCACAGTGTCGGCACGAGACGCCCGACCAGCGTCCTGTGGGGATTCCCGAGGGGGGAACGGCCTTGTCCGCATGCCCGGAAACGGAGCGGTTCGCCGCGCTGTTGCGTTCGTTGAAGAGCCGGTCCGGCCTGAGTTACGAGGCCCTCGCCAGGAAGTCCGGACTGGCCGGCTCGACCTTGCACCGCTACTGCCGGGGCGCGTCGGTGCCCCAGGACTACGGGAGCGTGCACCGGCTGGCCACGGTCTGCGGCGCGACCCCGGACGAACTGCGCACCTTGCACCGCCTGTGGGCACTGGCGGACGCGGCACGTGCCGCCGCGGAACAGGGAGCGGTGTCGGAAGCGGCAGCGAGGACGGAACCGGAGGCGACGCAGGAAGCCGAGCCGAAGACCGAGCCGAAGACCGAGCCGAAGACCGAGCCGAAGACCGAGCCGAAGACCGAACCGAAAGCCGAGCCGAAAGCCGAACCGAAAGCAGAGGCGCCCACCAAGGCCCCGACCCCGGACGGGGGCCCGGCCTCAACCCCGGTCCGGGGCCCGGCCCCGGCCCCGGACGGCGACCGGGCACCGGAGCAGCCCGCCCCCGGTGCGGCACCCCGGCCCGCGCGGCAGCCGCGCCGGCACCGGCTGCGCGCCACCGTCGTCATCGCCGCGGTCATCGCCGCCGTCACGGTCTCGGCCTGGGTGCTGTCGAGCGGCCGGTCGCCCTCAGGCGACGGTGACGGCGGTGGCCGGAGTACCGGCGAGGCGGTCCGGCCGTTGTTCTCGGCCAACTGCCCGCCCGTGATCGCGATGGGCGAGCACGACGAGTGCGTGCGGGAGGTGCAGCGCCTGTTGCACGCCAAGGGCGCGGACATCGGCGTGGACGGGGACTTCGGCCCGCAGACCCTGCGCCGGGTCACGGCCTTCCAGGTGCTCGCCGGACTGCAGCCCAACGGGGTCGTCGCGGAGCCGACGAAGAAGGCGCTCTACACCTCGCCTGTCCGGATGGGGGTGTGGTCGCCGCAGAAGGTGCGGCAGCGGGTCCGGGAGGTGTTCCCCGAAGTGCCGGACAAGGCGGTGGCCATCGCCGACTGCCAGTCCTTCCTCGACCCGCTGCACATCCTCCCCAACACCAACGGCACCCGGAACTGGGGCCTGTTCCAGATCTCCGACGCCCGGCTGCGCGAACTGGGCGGCACGCCGCGTGAGGCCCTCGACCCGGAGTGGAACATCCAGGCGGCCCGGAAGCTGTGGAGCAGGGACCGCGACTTCGGCGACTGGCCGCACTGCGAACGCGCCGCCGACGCACCCCGGTCCCCGACACCGACGCACTCGCCCACGGCGGGCACGGACCCAGCATGAACGTTGTGCCCGGCGCCTCGGTATCGCGCAGGTGTGCGGCGGAGCCCGCTCGCGCACGGAAAACACCCCTCCGCAAGGAGGGGTGTTCTCAGAGGCGGCCGACTACGCGATCCGCACCTGGTACGCCGTCACCCGTACCGTCTCGTCGTCCAGGCACTCGCCGGACGTCAGGTCGAAGCGCTGCTTCAGGAGGGGGGAGGCGACGAAGGGGCGGCCCCGGTGGGTGCCCGTGAGGCCCCGGGAGAGGACCGCGGCGCCGGTGAAGGGGTCGCGGTTGTCGATGGCGAACAGGTCACCGCAGCGGTCGCGGAAGATCGCGGCCTGCCGGCCGTCGGGCAGCAGCGCCGCCACCCCGCGGCCCGGGAGCAGCGTGCTCAGGTCACAGACCGTGAACCAGTCGCCGTCCAGGGCGAGTTCGATCTTGAGGTCGGTGGTCTCGGGTGCCAGGGTCATCGCTGGGCGCTTCCTTCCAGTACGTCAGCGGCGGGTCGCATGCCGATGGACAGCAGCGGCAGGTCGGGCTTCATCTGGTCGCGCTCGGGCACGAAGGCGACGACCGGGTCCGGGGTGTCCGGTGCGTTCACGAAGGACACGAACCGGGAGAGCTTCTCGGGGTCGTTGATGGTCTCGGCCCATTCGTCGCGGTAGTGCGCGACGTGCGCCTGCATCAGCTGCTCCAGCTCGTCGCAGATGCCGAGCGAGTCGTGCACCACCACGTCCCGTACGTGGTCCAGGCCGCCCGGGATCCGCTCCAGCCAGGTCGAGGTGCGCTCCAGGCGGTCGGCCGTGCGGATGTAGAACATCAGGAACCGGTCGATCAGCCGCACCAGTTCGGCGTCCGACAGGTCCTGCGCGAGCAGGTCCGCGTGACGCGGCGTCGCACCGCCGTTGCCGCCGACGTAGAGGTTCCAGCCGTTGGCGGTGGCGATCACGCCGAAGTCCTTCGACTGGGCCTCGGCGCACTCGCGCTGGCAGCCGGAGACCGCCGACTTCAGCTTGTGCGGGGAGCGCAGACCCCGGTAGCGCAGCTCCAGGTCGATCGCCATCTTCACCGAGTCCTGGACGCCGTAGCGGCACCAGGTCTGGCCGACACAGGACTTCACCGTGCGCAGCGACTTGCCGTAGGCGTGGCCGGACTCGAAGCCGGCGTCCACCAGGCGGGCCCAGATCAGCGGCAGTTGCTCGACGCGGGCGCCGAACATGTCGATCCGCTGACCGCCGGTGATCTTCGTGTAGAGGCCGAAGTCGCGGGCGATCTCGCCGATCACGATCAGCTTCTCCGGGGCGATCTCGCCCCCGGGGATCCGCGGCACGACCGAGTACGAGCCGTTCTTCTGCAGGTTGGCCAGGAAGTGGTCGTTGGTGTCCTGCAGCGAGGCCTGCTCGCCGTCCAGGACGTAGCCGCTCGCGCCGATCGTCGGGGCGAGGGAGGCGATGATCGAGCCGACCGTCGGCTTGCAGGTCTCGCAGCCGTCACCGCCCCGGGCCTCCTCGCGGCCGTGGCGGTCCAGCAGGTCCTGGTAGGTGTTGATGCGCAGCGCGAGGACGATCTCGTAGAGCTCCTCGCGGGTCTGCGAGAAGCAGCCGCACAGGCCCTTGTCGACCTCGACGCCGCTGGCCTCCAGTTCGGCGTTGACGAGCTGGCCGAGGACCTTGACGCAGGAACCGCAGCCGGTGCCGGCCTTGGTGCACTTCTTGACCTCGGGCACGGTCGTGCACTGGTGGTCGGTGACCGCGCCGCGGATCGTGCCCTTGGAGACGTTGTGGCAGGAGCAGACGATCGCGTCGTCCGGCAGCGCGGACGGGCCGAGCTGGACGGACTCCCCGGCGCCGGCCGGCAGCACGAGCGACTCGGGGGCGACCGGCGGGACCGAGCCGGTGAACGCCTTCAGTGTGCCGTACGCCTCTGCGTCGCCGACCAGGATGCCGCCGAGCAGCGTGCCGTCGCGGCCGATGACCAGCTTCTTGTACAGGCCCGCGCGGGAGTCGGAGTAGACGACGTCCAGGCAGTCCTCGGCGGTGCCGTGCGCGTCACCGAAGGACGCCACGTCCACGCCGAGCAGCTTCAGCTTGGTGGAGAGGTCGGCACCGGTGAAGGACGCCTCGTCCGAGGCGATCGTGGCCGCCGCCGTCTCGGCCTGCTCGTAGCCCGGGGCCACCAGGCCGTACACCCGGCCGTCGGAGGCCAGCGCGCACTCGCCGATCGCGAAGACGTGCGGGTCGGCGACCGTACGGCACTGCTCGTCGACCGTGATGCCGCCGCGCTCGCCGACCGTCAGACCGCAGTCGCGGGCCAGCTGGTCGCGGGGACGGACACCGGCGGAGAACACCACCAGGTCGGTGGCGAGTTCGGAACCGTCGGACAGCTTCATGCCGGTGACCGAGCCGTCTTCGCCGACCACCACCTCCTGCGTGCCCACACCCGTGTGGACGCTCAGGCCCATCTCCTCGATGGTGCGCAGCAGGGCGGCGCCGCCGCCGTCGTCGACCTGCACCGGCATCAGGCGCGGCGCGAACTCCACGATGTGGGAGGTGAGTCCGAGACCCTTGAGGGCGCCGGCCGCCTCCAGCCCGAGCAGACCGCCGCCGACCACGGCACCCACCTGGGCCTTCTTCGCGTACTCCTCGATCGCGAGCAGGTCCTCGATCGTGCGGTAGACGAAACAGCCCTCGGCGTCCTTGCCCGGGACCGGCGGCACGAAGGGGTACGAGCCGGTGGCCAGGACCAGCACGTCGTAGTCGACGACGAGACCGGAGCGGGCGGTGACCCGGCGGGCCTCCCGGTCGACGCTCTCCGCCGGGTCGCCCACGTACAGCTCGATGCCGTGGTCCTTGATGAACTCCATGTCCGTCATGGACAGGTCCTCGGGCGTCGTGCCCGAGAAGTACGAGGTGAGCTGGACGCGGTCGTACGCCGGGCGCGGCTCCTCACAGAGCACGACCACTCGGTGCGTGGCGGTCAGGCCGCGCTCGGCGAGCGCTTCGAGGAAGCGCTGGCCGACCATGCCGTGGCCGACGAGCACGATCGTGGGGGTGGCCCCCTCGGTGGCGGTCATTAGGAGCCTCCATCGTTGGTAAGCAGGTGGAGCAGCGGGCCGCCGTCGGAGGGGAGCGGCTCTGCTCCCTCCCAGGCGCGGGCGAGCGCGCCGACGGTGCCGAGTTCGCCGACGAGGACCCCGCCGACCAGGCGGTCGTCGCGGACGACGACCTTGCGGTAGGTGCCGCGGGTGGCGTCGGCGAGCTGGACGACGTCGTCGCCCGGGAGCGCCTCGGTCTCGCCGAACGCGGCGAGGTCGAAGGGGCTGTCGTGCCCGTTCAGCGTGAGCCGGGTCAGGGAGCGCGTGCCGGTGTACCGGGCGGCCCCGTCGCCGGCCAGCAGTTCCGCGAGTGCGTCGGCCTGTTCCAGCGCGGGAGTGGCGAGTCCGTAGAGGACGCCCGCGTGCTGGGCGCAGTCGCCGATCGCGTGGATGTGCGGGTCGGAGGTGCGCAGCTCGTCGTCGACGACGACGCCCTTGCGGACGTCGAGCCCGGCGGCCTGCGCGAGACCGACCCGGGGGCGGACACCGCAGGCGACGACCACCAGATCGGCGTCGAGCGCGTAGCCGTCGGCCATCTCCACCGAGCGGACCGCGCCGCCGACGCAGCGCACGTCCCGGACCCGGCACTCGGTGTGCACCTCGACGCCCAGGTCGGTCAGGTGCCGCTTGACGAGCTTGGACGCGGCCGGGTCGAGCTGGCGCTCCATCAGCCGCTCGGACTGCTGGGCGAGCACCACCTGGGCGCCGCGCAGGGCGAGCGCCCGGGCTGCGGAGACCCCCAGGAGCCCGCCGCCGATGACGACCGCCTTCGCGCCCGGCCGGACCGCCTTGGACAGGGCCAGGCAGTCGTCCATGGTGCGGAACGCGTGGACGCCCTCGGGGAGTGCGTGCTGCTCGTCGGTCCCCGTGAACAGCCCGCGCAGGGGCGGCAGTACGGGGTTGGAGCCGGTGGCGAGGACGAGCCGGTCGTATGCGATCACCGTGCCGTCGGCGCACTCGACGGTCCGCCCGTCGCGGTCGATGCCGACGACCCGGCCGCGCGTGGCCTGCGCGGGCGCCGGCAGGGCGATCACCTCGGGGCTGTACCGTCCGGCCAGCACCTCGGCGAGCAGCACCCGGTTGTAGGGCCGGTGCTCCTCCTCGCCGATCAGCAGCGCGGGCGTGCCGAGCTCACCGAGCCGCCGGGCGAGCCGTACGCCCGCGAGGCCGGTGCCGATCACCACCACACGCTCATTCGAGGTCATGCACTCGAGCGTGCGATGCCGGTGTTACCCGGCAGCATCGCCTCTGTTTCCCGCGGGGAACGCTGCCCTCAGCGGGGCGGGGCTGTGGGTGTGAGGGTTCCTGACGTGCGGCGACGGCGGCTGTGAGGGGCGTCGCACCGGCCTCGCATAGGGTCGCGATCATGCCCGACATATCGCTGACCATGATCGTCCTGCTCTGCGTCGCGGCCCTCGCCGCCGGCTGGATCGACGCCGTGGTCGGCGGGGGCGGCCTCCTGCTGCTGCCGGTGCTGCTGCTCGGGCTGCCGGCGAACACACCCGCCGCGCACGCGCTGGGAACCAACAAGGTGTCCAGGCAGCGGCAGGGAGGAGCTCGGGCATGGGGACGACGGGGCGGCGGCCGGGGGCGTACGTCTGCGGGATCGACGCGGCGATGGATCTGATCGGCGGCAAGTGGAAGGTGCTGATCCTCTGGGCGCTGAACGAACGGCCCTGCCGCTTCGGCGAACTGCGCCGCGCACTGCCGGGCGTCACCGAGAAGGTGCTGGCCTCGCACCTCAGGGAGATGGAGGCCGACGGCCTGGTGCACCGCGAGGCCTACGACGAGGTGCCGCCGCGCGTGGAGTACTCGCTGACGCCCCGGGGCGTGTCCCTGAACGAGGCACTGGAACCGCTCGGGGCCTGGGGGAGGGTCCACGTGCTGAGCGGGTCACCGGCTGCCGGTCAGGTGCGCGAAGACGACGACGTTCCCCTGGTAACCGGTGCCGCGTGAGTAGCCGCCGCCGCAGGTGATGACCCGCAGTTCGGGGCGGCGGGCGGCGCCGTAGACCTTCTCGTCGGGGAAGTCCTTCGCGGCGTACACCTCGACGGCGTCCACGGTGAACACCGCGACACCGCCGTCCCGCCGGTCCACCTCGATCGTGCTGCCCTTGGCCAGGGCGCCGAGGTCGTAGAAGACGGCGGGGCCGTCGGCGTTGTCGACATGTCCGGCGACGATCGCCGTGCCCCGTTCACCGGGGGTGGTGCCGGCCTCGTACCAGCCGGCGAGGTTCTCGTCCGCGGCGGGCGGCACGTCGAGGCTGCCGGTCTTCGTCAGCCCGAGCCCGGTCAGCGGGGCGCTGACCCGGATCGCCGGGATGCGGATGCGGTGGGGCGGCGAGGGCGGCAGCGCGGGCACGGCGGGCCGCTCATCGGCGCGGCCGTCCAGCCCTGCCCGGGCCTGCGTGGCGGACGGCTGCGGCGGGGCGTGTGTCTCGGCGCCGTTGCGCAGCAGCCACGCCCCGGAGCACAGGGCGAACACCGTCACGGCCGCCATGGCGGCGTTGGCCGGGTTGCCGAACCCGGTGCCGTACCTGGGGAACCTGCGCATACCCGACCCTTTCCTGATCTCCCTCCGTGACGGGGCCCCACCCCGTGCCCCCCTCCGGGCCGCGAGGGGCGTCGGACCCGGAGGGGGAGGGGACATGCGGTACCGGCGACGGACAGCGGAGGGTGTCCGTCAGATCCCGTCGCCTCTCGCCCGGCGATGCAGGAGCCAGGTACCGCCCGCGGCGGCGACGGCGAGGGCCGCCACACCGGCCGCGGTCTGCACGGGGTCGGGGCCCAGGGCGCCGCCGACCCCCGTCTTCACACTCCCCCGGGGATGCACCTGCCCGCGCATCGACGTCAGCGTGACCACCAGGTCCCCGGTGACCCGCCGACCGCTGCCGTGGCAGGTGGCGGTGATCTCGTACGTTCCCGGCTGCGCGCTCGGCGGCACCCTGAACCGCCCGGTCGCGCCCTGCCCGTGCGCGTCCGGCGCCAGGCTGAGGGAACCGGCCCCGACCGCGCTGGCGTCACCCGTCGCCGAGCCGCGCTCGCCGCAGGCCGCCGTGCGCACCGTGACCTGACCGCCGGGCACGACCGGGGCCGGAGACACCTCCAGGCCACCGGCGGACGCGCCGTACGCGGGGGCGGTGGCGAGCGCCGCGGCGGCGACAGCCAGCGCGGTACCGGTCAGCGGCCGGGCGGTACGTCGCATCGGTGCTCCTTCGAGCGGTTCGGTCGTGCGCCTGCCCTTCCGAGGTAACGGGCAGCGGGACGACCGCGCTTGCTGAGGGGGCGTCAGGATTGGGGTGAATGGGTGTCAGGCAGGGGTGAACCGGCGGTTTCCCGTGGCCGTTTCGGCAGGTCACGGGCGTTCGGCGGGCGGGCCGGGGAAAAGCGCGGGGCGCGCGTGTGAACGGGTGACCCGAGGGTGCGCGCCGGCGCTTGACCTCAACAATGGTTGAGGTACGAGGCTGTGCCGCATGAACACAACCGCTACCGAACCGGCCGCCCCGCAGCAGACCGCGACCGGCCCGCTCCGCCTGACCCTCGTCGTGGGCAGCAACCGGCACGGCCGCTTCGGCCCCGTCGTCGCCGACTGGCTCCTCGGCCGCATCCGGGACCGGGACGACCTGGTCGCCGAGGTCGTGGACGTCGCCGAGACCGCGCTGCCCATGTCCCTCGAACCGACCCCGGAAGCGACCGCCGCACTGTCCGGCATCACCCCGAAGCTGGCCCGCGCGGACGCCTTCGTGGTCCTCACCCCCGAGTACAACCACTCCTTCCCGGCGGGCTTGAAGAACCTCGTCGACTGGCACTTCACCGAGTGGCAGGCCAAGCCCGTCGGCCTCGTCTCCTACGGCGGCATGTCCGGCGGCCTGCGCGCCGCGGAGCACCTGCGTCAGGTCTTCGCGGAGCTGCACGCCGTGACGGTCCGCGACACCGTCTCCTTCCACAACGCCGGCGCCTCCTTCGACGACCGGGGCGTCCTGCGCGACCCGTCGGGCCCGGACGCGGCCGCGAAGACCATGCTGGACCAAGTGGTGTGGTGGGGGCGTGCGTTGCGGGAGGCCAGGGGGAGGTGGCCGTACGCGGGCTGACCCCGCATCAGCCGCACACCCTCGCGCCGCACACCCTCGCGCCGCACACCCTCGCGCCGCACACCCTCGCGCCGCACACCCTCGCGCCGCACACCCTCGCGCCGCACACCCTCGCGCCGGGCTCCTCGCGCCGGGCTCCTCGCGCCGGGCTCCTCGCACCGCACCCCTCACACCCGCGCCCGCCAGTCCCCGCCCGCGATCGCCCGCCCCCGGGCCCGCAGCTGTGTGGCGACGGCGGGCGCGGCCACGTACACCCACGCCCGGACGGACGCCCCGTCGGCCTCCCGTACGACCTTCCGCTCGACGCGCAGATACAGACTGCGCGGATCCCCCGGCACGTACTCCTCCAGCCGGTCGAGCTCGGCGAGCAGCCCCTCGTACGCCTCCGGCGGTGCGGTGACCAGCTCCCCGCTGATCACGCCGCCGTCCGGCTCCTCGACCGCGTACGGGTAGCCCGGCCCCTCGTACAGCACCGCGTCCGCGAGCCTCCCCGGCTCCTCGGAACGGGTGCGGCCGCGCAGGAAGAGGTCGTGGTTGACCTCCCCGGGACGGAGGGTGCCGTAGACGAAGAAAGGGAGGGTCACAGGAACGATTCTGCACCCTCACACACCTCCACAGCGGGGCTATGGACATGCCATGTCCGCGCCGCTTTAACTCGCGGTCAACATCAACGCCGCCCCCGGTCGACCCCACGCGACCGGGTGCGCCCGTATGAGGAGACCGATGAGTCGGATACGTCATGTCCGCGGTTCCCGTCTCGCCCTCGCCGGTGTGGCCGTCACCGGCACCACCGCCCTGCTGGCCGCCGTTCTCTCCCCGGCCGCCGGCGCGGCGGACCGGCCGACCAGGTCGGGCGCGATCGAGGACGCGGAGGCGGTGCTCGCGGACCGGGCCGGCGCCCTGGGCCTCACCCCGGCCCAGGAGACGAAGGTCCGGGACGTCGTCGTCGACGAGGACGGCACCCGGCACGTCCGCTACGACCGCGCCTACCACCGGCTCCCGGTCCTCGGCGGCGACTTCGTACTCCATCTGAACCCGGACGGCACGTACCGCGGCACGAGCCGCGCGACGAAGTCCGCGCTCTCCCTGGCGAGCGTCACCCCGAAGGTGTCCGCTCCCAAGGCCGCCGACCTCGCGGCGAACCTGCTGCGCGCCGCGCACCTCGGCGAGACCCTGAAGAAGCTGACCGCAAAGCCCCGGCTGGTCGTCGACGCCCTGCACGGCGCCCCGAAGCTGGCCTGGCAGACCGACGCGGTGGCGCACGACGAACGCGGCAACCCGGTCGGGCGCACCGTGCTGACCGACGCGACGACCGGCGCCCGGATCGACGCCTGGGACTCCATGGAATCGGCCTCGGGTGACGGCAAGTCCCTCTACGGCGGCACGGTCCCGCTGGAGACGACGGCGTCCGGCTCGTCGTACCAGCTCAAGGACGCGACCCGCGGCGGCACGTACACCGGCGACGCCGAGAACAAGACGGACAAGTGCCTGCTGACCGTCTGCCTGACCCGCGCGCCCGCGACGCTCTTCACGGACGCCGACAACCAGTGGGGGACGGGCACGGCCGCCGACCGGTCCACGGTGGCGGTGGACGCCCAGTACGGCACGGACGTCACCTGGGACTACTACAAGAAGGTCCACGGCCGCAGCGGCATCGCCGGCGACGGCAAGGGCGCCTTCAACCGCGTCCACTACGGCAAGGACTACAACAACGCCTTCTGGGACGACAACTGCTTCTGCATGACGTACGGCGACGGTGACGGCACGCTCATGGGCCCGCTGGTGTCGCTGGACGTCGCCGGGCACGAGATGTCCCACGGCGTCACGTCCAAGACGGCGGCGCTGACCTACTCGGGCGAGTCCGGCGGCCTGAACGAGGCCACCTCGGACATCTTCGGCACGCTGGTGGAGTTCCACGCGGCCAACGCCGAGGACCGGGGCGACTGGCTCATCGGCGAGAAGGTCGTCCGCTCCGGCCTCGGACGGGAGGCCCTGCGCTTCATGGACAAGCCGTCCAGGGACGGGAAGTCGGCGGACTGCTGGAACGAGAAGCTCGGCGACCTCGACGTGCACTACTCCTCCGGCGTCGGCAACCACTTCGCCTACCTGCTCGCGGAGGGCAGTGGCAAGAAGACCCTCAACGGCGTCGGCTACAACTCCCCGACCTGCGACGGCTCCACGGTGACCGGCATCGGCCGGGCCAAGCTGGGCAAGATCTGGTACCGCGCGCTGACGGTCTACATGACGTCCTCGACGGACTACGCGGCCGCGCGCACGGCGACCCTGAGCGCGGCGAAGGACCTCTACGGCAGCGGCAGCACCGAGCAGAAGGCGGTGGCGGCGGCCTGGAACGCGGTGGCGGTGAGCTGACCGCTACGGCCGGACCGCCTCCAGCCGCACCGCGCACGCCTTGAACTCCGGCATCCGGGAGGTCGGGTCGAGCGCGGGGTTGGTGAGGGTGTTGGCGCGACCCTCGCCGGGCCAGTGGAAGGGCATGAAGACGGTGTCGGGCCGGATGGCGTTCGTGATCCTCGCGGGCGCCACGGCCCGGCCCCGCCGGGACACGACGGCCACCGGATCACCCTCGGTGGCCCCGAGCCGGGCCGCCAGCCTCGGGTGCAGTTCCACGAAGGGCCCGGGCGCGGCGGCGTTCAGCTCCGCCACGCGCCGGGTCTGCGCCCCGGACTGGTACTGCGCCACGACCCGGCCGGTGGTCAGCAGCACGGGGTACTCGTCGTCGGGTTCCTCGGCGATCGCACGGTGGGAGACGGGGACGAACCGGGCCCGGCCGTCGGGAGTGGCGAAGCGGTCGAGGAAGAGGCGGGGCGTGCCCGGGTGTGCGTCCGGTGTCTCCGGGGCGGGGCCGCCGGGCAGCGGCGGGTCGAGCAGGGCGTCCTCACCCTCGTCGACCGCCTCCACCGCCGCCGGACACGGCCAGAACACCCCGTTCTCCTCCGCCAGCCTCCGGTAGGTGATGCCCGAGTAGTCCGCCGCCCCGCCCGCCGACGCCCGGCGCAGTTCCTCGAAGACCTCCTCCGGGTCCGTCGGGAAGCCCTTCTCCACGCCCAGCCGGGCGGCGAGTTCGTGCAGCACCTCCAGGTCGCTGCGGATGCCCTCGGGCGGGGTGATCGCCCGGCGCCGCAGCAGGACCCTGCCCTCCAGGTTCGTCGTCGTGCCCGTCTCCTCGGCCCACTGGGTGACCGGCAGGACCACGTCCGCGAGTGCCGCCGTCTCCGACAGCACCACGTCACAGACCGCCAGGAAGTCCAGCGACCTGATGCGCTCCTCGATGTGCGCGGCACGCGGCGCCGACACCACCGGGTTGGACGCCATCAGCAGCAGCGACCTGATGTCGGTGCCCAGCGCGTCCAGCAGCTCGTACGCACTGCGCCCCGGGCCGGGCAGGCTGTCCGGGTCGACCCCCCACACCTCGGCGACGTGCGCCCGCGCGGCCGGGTCGTCCAGCTTGCGGTAGCCCGGCAACTGGTCGGCCTTCTGCCCGTGTTCGCGCCCGCCCTGCCCGTTGCCCTGCCCGGTCAGGCAGCCGTACCCGGACCGCGGGCGGCCCGCCCGGCCGGTCGCCAGGCACAGGTTGATCCACGCACCCACCGTGTCCGTGCCCTTGGACTGCTGCTCGGGCCCCCGGGCGGTGAGCACCATCGCCGACTCCGGCTCGCAGAACAGCCGCACGGTCTCGCGGAGTTGAGGAACGGACACCCCCGTGATCCGCTCCACGTACTCCGGCCAGTGCGCCATCGCCGCGGCCCGGGCGTCCTCCCAGCCGGACGTGCGCTCCCGGATGTACTCCTCGTCCACCCGGCCCTCGGCGATCACCAGGTGCAGCAGGCCCAGGGCGAGGGCCAGATCCGTGCCCGGCCGGGGCGCCAGGTGCAGGTCCGCCTGCTCGGCGGTCTTCGTGCGGCGCGGGTCGATGACGACGAGCGTGCCGCCGTTCTCCTTCAGCTCGGTGAAGAACCGCAGCGACGGCGGCATGGTCTCCGCGAGGTTCGACCCGACGAGGATCACGCAGCCGGATTTCGGGATGTCCTCCAGCGGGAACGGCAGCCCGCGGTCGAGACCGAACGCCTTGATGCCGGCGGCCGCCGCCGACGACATGCAGAAACGCCCGTTGTAGTCGATCTGGGAGGTGCCGAGCACGACCCGCGCGAACTTGCCGAGCGTGTACGCCTTCTCGTTCGTCAGCCCGCCCCCGCCGAACACCCCGACCGCGTCCGGGCCGTGCTCCGCGCGCGTGCGGCCCAGGCCCGCGGCGATCCGGTCCAGCGCCTCGTCCCAGGAGGCGGGCACCAGCGTGCCGCTCTCGTCGCGCACCAACGGGGAGGTCAGACGGACGTCCGGCGCGAGCACCGCAGCGGCCGTACGGCCCTTGCCGCACAGGGCGCCCCGGTTCACCGGGAAGTCCGCGCGCTCGCTCACCTCGACGGTCCCGTCCGGGGCGGGCGTCAGGTTCATCCCGCACTGCAGGGCGCAGTACGGACAGTGCGTGGGCGTCACGGTGCTCTGCATACCGTTCAGCGTGCGTCGGCCGTGTTACGCCCGGGACGGTTCCCTGTTACGCGGCCGGGACGGCAACCTCCCCGCCACGCTCCCGCCCGCGTGAGGCAGGAGCCCGCTGCCCTGTGAGGCACAGGCTTGCCCTCCTACAGGTCGTCGCCGACCGGCACAGACGTTGCCTGTGGGACGAGAGACGCCACATGTGGCTCATTGCGTACCTTTCTTGGCCGATCAGGCCTCGTTGAGTGTTGAAGCAACAGCACTACGCTCTCGCTACGCGCAGCGCTCGCACGACTCCGCACGGCGTTCGACCCCCGGGCATGCCCGCCACTCACGGCTGCATCCACCCGCGGCTCCACCGCGGGTGGCAATCCGACCTCGAAACAGCCAGGAGGCCACCCGATCATGCCTCTGCGCCACTTGACCCCCCACGACCAGCAGCTCTTCCGGCAGTACGGCCGAGGCCCCACCGTCCCCGTCCCCGACCCGCTCCTGCACCACGCCGTCGCCCGGCACGCCGCGGCCACCCCGCACGCCGTGGCCGCCGAACACCAGGGCGCCCGCATCACCTACGGCGAGCTCGACCGGTACGCCGGCGCCCTCGCCGCCCGCCTGGTCCGCGAGGGCGTACGCCCCGGCGACCACGTCGGCCTGTTCGTCCGCCGCTCGATCCCGATGCTGGTCGGCCTGCTCGGCATCCTGAAGGCCGGCGCCGCCTACGTCCCGCAGGACATCGGCCTCGCGCCCCCGGCCCAGCTCACCCACGTCATCCGCACCGCCCGGACCCGGATCGTCCTCACGGTCGCCGAGCACGCCCACCGCGTGCCCCTGCCGGACGGCCATCTGCTGCTCCCGCTCGACGAGCCGCTGCCGTACGCCCCGGCCCCGCGCGTCCGCGTCACCGGCGACGACGGCGCTTACGTCCTGTTCACCTCCGGCACCACCGGCCGCCCCAACGGCGTGAAGGTCACCCACCGCAACGTCGCCAACCTCCTGCTCACCGCGCCGGGCGGTCTCGGCGTCCGGCCCGGCGACCGTGTCGCCCAGCTCCTCAACATCGCCTTCGACATGGCCGCCTGGGAGATCCTCGGCTGCCTCGCCCAGGGCGGCACGCTCGTCATCCGCGGCAAGGACCTCGCCGCGGCGGCCCGCACGGCGGACGTGCTCGTGGCGACCCCGACCGTGCTGTCCGGCCTCGACCCGGCCGCCTGCCCGCGGGTGCGCACGGTCGCCGTCGCGGGGGAGCCCTGCCCGCGCCCGCTGGCCGACCGGTGGGCCCGGCAGGCCGCCTTCTTCAACTGCTGCGGCCCGACGGAGACGACGATCGTCAACACGATGAGCCGCCACGAGCCGTCCGCCCCGCTGCTCACCATCGGCCGCCCCACCCCCAACAACACGGTCTACGTCCTCGACGCCGACCGCCGCCCCCTGCCGATCGGCGAGGTGGGCGAGATGTGGGCCGGCGGCGACTGCGTCTCCGCCGGCTACCTCGGCGACGACGCCCTCAACGCCGAGCGCTACGCCCCCGACCCGTTCCTGGGCGGCGGCCACCGCATGTTCCGCACCCGCGACCTAGGCCGCTGGACCCCCGGCGGCGAGCTGGAGCACCTCGGCCGCACCGACGACCAGGTCAAGGTGCGCGGCTTCCGCGTCGAGCTGGACTCCGTCTCCTCGGTCCTGGAGTCGGCCGCCGGCTGCGCCCGGGCCGTCACCCTGAAACGCGACGCCCGCACCCTGGTCTCCTTCGTCTGCCCGGCGGACGTCGACCCGGACGCGGCCCGCCGGGCGGTCGCGGACGCCCTGCCGTACTACTGCGTCCCCGAGCGGATCCTGCCGCTGGCCTTCCTCCCCGAGACCGACCGCGGCAAGGTCGACAAACAGGCGCTGCTGCACATGATCGAGGAGCGCGTGGCGGTGGCGCGATGACCACGTCCCCTCCCCGCAGCCATCAGGCGACCGGCGGACTCCCGCCGCTTCTCCCGGGCCCCCGCCGCCTGCTCAAGCACCCCCGCCTGATGCACTACAACCGGCTGGCGGCCCTGGTCCTGCTGGCCAACGTGGTCTTCGCCCGGGCCTGTTGGCCCCTGGCCACACCCACCCTCGGGCACGCGGCCCTCGCCAACCTCGCCCTCGCCGTCGTCGTACGCCAGCAGTACGTGATCAACTTGCTCTTCCGGCTGGCGACTTCGGCGCCGACGAGCTGGCCGCTGAGGGTCCGCTGGACGCTCGGCAAGGTCTACCACTTCGGCGGACTGCACGTCGGCGGGGCGCTGGCGGGCACGGCCTGGTTCCTGGCACTGACGATCACGACACCGAGCGGCCCTCCGATGGCCGTCGGCTGGGCCCTGATCGCCCTCCTCGCGCTCGTCATCGCCACCGCACTGCCCCCCTTCCGCTCCCGCCACCACGACCACTTCGAGAAGATCCACCGCTTCGGCGGCTGGGCGGCCCTGGCCCTGTTCTGGACGCACACGCTGCTGTCGTCGCCGGGACCCTGGGAGGTCGGCGTGCTCACGGTGGTCACCTTCAGCGTCGCCCTGCCCTGGCTGCGGCTGCGCAAGGTGGACGTCCGCCTCGAACGCCCCTCCTCCCACGTCGTGCTGGCCCGCTTCGACCACGGCGAGACCCCTTTCGCGGGCTCGTCCACCGCGATCAGCCGCAGCCCGCTGAAGGAATGGCACTCCTTCGCCAACGTCCCCTCCCCCGGCGAGCCCGGCTTCCGGCTCACCGTCTCCCGGGCCGGCGACTGGACCGGCTCCTTCATCGACGACCTGCCCGGCCAGGTGTGGGTCAAGGGCATCACCACCGCCGGCGTCGCCAACATCGAGGTCCTGTTCACCAAGGTGGTCTACGTCGCCACCGGCAGCGGCATCGGCCCCTGCCTGCCCCACCTGCTCGCCGCCCAGGTGCCCTCCCGGTTGGTCTGGGCGACCCGCGACCCCCGCGCGACCTACGGCGACGCCCTGGTCGACGAGATCCTCGCCGTCCAGCCGCACGCCCTGATCTGGGACACCTCCCGGCACGGCAAGCCCGACATGGTGCGTCTCGCCCACGACGCCTACCGCGACTTCGGCGCCGAGGCGGTCATCTGCATCTCCAACAAGAAGCTGACCTGGCAGGTGGTCCACGGCCTGGAGCGGCGGGGGATTCCCGCGTACGGCGCGATCTGGGACTCGTAGAAGGGGATGTCGATGAACAACCTGAAGCTGGAGCGGGACGGCCGGGTGGTGACCGTACGTCTGCACCGCCCGCACGTACGCAACGCGCTCAGCTCGGAGCTGCTGTCCGAACTCCTTGACATTCTGCGCCCGTTGGACACGGACCCCGAGGTGGGCTGTTTCGTCGTCACCGGCTCGGACACGGTCTTCGCGGCGGGTGCCGACATCAAGGAGATGGCCGGGAAGTCGGCCGTCGACATGGCGGCCGAGGACTACTTCGCCGCCTGGGAGGAGTTCGCCGACCTCCGCACCCCGAAGATCGCCGCCGTCAACGGCATGGCCCTGGGCGGTGGTTGCGAGCTGGCGATGATGTGCGACCTGGTCGTCGCGGGGGAGTCGGCGGTCTTCGGCCAGCCCGAGATCAAGCTGGGTGTGATCCCCGGCATCGGCGGCACCCAGCGGCTGACCCGCCTCGTCGGCCGGGCCAAGGCCATGGACCTGGTGCTCACCGGCCGCACGATGGACGCACAGGAGGCGGGACGCTGCGGTCTCGTCTCCCGCGTGGTCCCGGACGACCGGGTCCTGCCCGAGGCCCTCGAAGCGGCGGCCGCGATCGCCTCCTACGGCCGCGCGGCGGTCAGGGCCGCCCGCGAATGTGTCGACCGGGCCCTGGAAACCGGCCTGCGCGACGGCGTCCGCTTCGAACGCCGCGTCTTCCACGCCCTGTTCGCCACCGCCGACCAGAAGGAGGGGATGACGGCGTTCCTGGAGAAACGCCCCCCGCGCTTCCAGGGACGCTGACGCGGACCCGGTTACGGGAGAGGGTCTTCGGCCGTCGCCAAGGCCCTCTCCACACCCGGCTCCCGCGGCCCGAGGAACCGCGGATCCGGCCGGAAGGCCGCGTCCAGCGCGGCCTTCCCGGCGGCGAGGATCTCGCGGGCGCCCCCGTAGTACCAGGTCGCGTCGTGCACGGCGTCCACCCCGACCCCGTACGACGCGACCCCGGCCGCCTGGCACAGGGCCACCGCCCGCCGGATGTGGAAGCCCTGGCTGATCAGCACGGCCTCGTCCACCCCGAAGATCTTCTTCGCGCGCACGCAGGAGTCCCAGGTGTCGAACCCCGCGTAGTCGCTGACGATCCGCCCGTCGGGCACCCCGTGCCGCGTCAGATACCCGCGCATCGCGTCCGGCTCGTCGTAGTCCTCGCGGCTGTTGTCCCCGGTGACGAGCACCACCTTCACCCGCCCCTCCCGGTACAGCGTCGCCGCCGCGTCCAGCCGGTGCGCGAGATACGGCGAGGGCTCGCCGTCCCACAGCCCGGCACCGAACACCACGGCCACATCGGTACGCGGCACATCCGCCGCCGTACGCAGCCGGTCACCCGCCACGGTGTACATCCACGTCGCCGGAAGCAGCGCGAGCACGCACCCGGCCATCACGGCCTGCACCAGCCGTCGCTGCCCCCGCCGGGTACGTGGCAGCCGCGGTCCGCGGAACGTCACACGACGCATCGGACGGTCCCTCCCCAGGTCGGCCCCTCGACAGTCAGGGACGTCCTCCCGGGCCGCCCGGTTCATCCGCAGGAGCGTGACCAGCTTCACTCGGTTCCCGGAAACGGCAGGTCACGCCACCTCACACACCCCCCGTACCGCATCGTGAACCGCCGGAAAACACCCGTGACGCCCATGCAACGGGAAGGCAACGTGGCGCCGCGACCATCGGTGCATGCCCCGTCAGCTGAGCCTCGTCCCGCCGCCCGCCCCGCGCCGCGCGGCCCCGCCCGCCCTGGTGGTCGTGGCCCACGGCAGCCGCGACCCCCGCGCGCTGAGCACGGTGAACGCGCTCCTCGACCGGGTCCGGACCCTGCGCCCCGACGTGCCGGTGCACCTGGGCCACATCGAACTCAACGCCCCCCTGCTCCCCGACACGCTCGCCGCCCTCGGAGACACGGAGGCGGTCCTCGTCCCCCTGCTCCTCAGCCGCGGCTATCACGTCAAGCAGGACATCCCCGAGATGGCCGCGGCCGCCCGGGCCCACACCCACCTGGCGGCACCCCTGGGCCCCCACCCCCTCCTGGTGGACGCCCTCCAGGCCCGTCTGCTGGAGGCCGGCTGGGGCGGGACTCCCCGCCGTACCAGCGCGGTCGTCCTCGCCGCAGCGGGCTCGCGCGACCCGGACGCGAAAACGGACACCGCCCGCACGGCCCACCTCCTGGCGGCCCGCCTCGGCGTCCCCGTCATCCCGGCCTACGCCTCGGCGGCGACCCCGACGGTCGAGGCGGCTGTCCGCACCCTCCTCGCACGAGGCCGCCACAAGATCGCCCTGGCCTCCTACTTCACGGCCCCCGGCCGCTTCGCCACGGAGTGCGCCCAGAAGGCCCCCTGGATAGCGGCGGCCCCCCTGGGCACCCACCCGTCGATGGCCCAGCTCCTCCTCCACCGCTACGACGAGGCTCTGGCACGCGCGGCCTCCAGGGAATTGGCCTCAGCCTGATATCGGGGGAGCGGGGCCATGCCCCCAGGGGCGCGGGACTGTATCGATGTGCGGCTCCGCCGCGTGGGCGCGACCAGCCAAAGACCACCCGCACACGCCCCGCAACAGAACCCGGCACACGCGTTGGCGCTTACTGTCGAGCCATGGACGGCACCGCACAACACCCCCCCGCCTACGACCCGACGTCAGTCGACCGCTGGGCCCCCGAACCGGACAAACGCCCCGGCCGCACCGCCTTCCAGCGAGACCGGGCCCGAGTCCTCCACTCGTCCGCCCTGCGTCGCCTCGCCGGCAAGACCCAGGTGGTGACGCCCGGCACCAGGGGCCCCGCCTGGGACGCCAGCCCCCGCACCCGCCTGACTCACTCCCTCGAATGCGCCCAGGTCGGCCGGGAACTGGGCGCGGCCCTCGGCTGCGACCCGGACCTCGTGGAAGCGGCCTGCCTCTCCCACGACCTGGGCCACCCGCCCTTCGGCCACAACGGCGAACAGGCCCTCAACGAGTTCGCGTCGGACTGCGGCGGCTTCGAGGGCAACGCCCAGTCCCTCAGACTCCTCACCCGCATCGAGCCCAAACGGTTCACCCCGGAGGGCTCCGTCGGCCTCAACCTCACCCGCGCGGCCCTCGACGCCGCCACGAAGTACCCCTGGCCCCGCGGCGCCCACCCCACCGATCCGGCCTCCAGCAAGTTCGGCGTCTACGACGACGACCGCCCGGTCTTCGACTGGCTCCGCAAGGACGCCCCCGGCACCCGCACCTGCTTCGAGGCGCAGGTCATGGACTGGTCCGACGACGTGGCCTACTCGGTGCACGACGTGGAGGACGGCCTGCACGCCGGGCACATCGACCCGAACTGCCTGCACGCCGACCCCGAACGCCGGGACGTCTTCGAGGTCGCCCGCGGCCGGTACGTGCCCGCCGACACCGACCCCGCCGAGCTCGCCGAGGCCCTGGACCGGCTCCTCGCCCAGGAGTGGTGGCCGCACGGCTACGACGGCACCGCCGTCGCCCAGGCCCGCCTCAAGGACGCCACCAGCCAGCTCATCGGCCGCTTCTGCCTGGCCGCCGAGACGGCGACCCGCACCGCCTACGGCGCCGGACGGCTCACCCGGTACGCCGCCGAGCTGGTCGTCCCGCGCGAGACCCGGATGGAGTGCGCCGTCCTCAAGGCCGTCGCCGACCTCTACGTCATGCAGCGCGCCGAGCAGGAGCGGCTGCGCGCCGACCAGCGGATCGTCGTCGCCGAACTGGCCGAGGCGCTCACCGTCCGCGCCCCCGACGGCCTGGACCCGCAGTTCCGCGCCCTGTACGACCAGGCGGCGGACGACCGGGCGCGCAAGCGGGTGATCGTCGACCAGATCGCCTCCCTCACCGACCCCTCCGCCCGTTCGCTTCACGCCCGTCTGACGGGGCAGGGACGACACTGACGCGACGGGCCGGACGCGAGCACCCCCGAATGTGACCCTCCGTGGCCTGATCGGGTCACTCCCTCTTCCCGCATCACGCTCCGTGCGGGACGCTCGCAAGTGGCGACACCGGCTGTGTTTACTGGGGAGACACCCCCCAGACCCCCGTAGGAGGCATCAAGTGGTCGACGCGGATCAGACATTCGTCATCGTCGGAGGCGGACTGGCCGGCGCGAAGGCGGCCGAGACGCTCCGGACGGAGGGCTTCACCGGCCGCGTGATACTGATCTGCGACGAACGCGACCACCCCTACGAGCGCCCGCCCCTGTCCAAGGGCTACCTCCTCGGCAAGGAGGAACGCGACAGCGTCTTCGTGCACGAGCCCGCCTGGTACGCGCGCAACGACATCGAGCTCCACCTCGGCCAGACCGTCGACGCGATCGACCGCACGGCGAAGGCGGTCCGCTTCGGCGAGGACGGCACCGTCGTCCGCTACGACAAGCTGCTCCTGGCGACCGGTGCCGAGCCCCGCCGCCTCGACATCCCGGGCACCGACCTGGCCGGCGTGCACCACCTGCGCCGCCTCGCCCACGCCGAGCGCCTCAAGCACGTCCTGACCAACCTCGGCCGGGACAACGGCCACCTCGTCATCGCCGGTGGCGGCTGGATCGGCCTGGAGGTCGCGGCGGCCGCCCGCGAGTACGGCGCGGAGGTCACGGTCGTCGAGCACGGGCCGACCCCGCTGCACGGCGTGCTGGGCCCGGAACTCGGCGCGCTCTTCGCCGAGCTGCACCGTGAGCACGGGGTGCGTTTCCACTTCGGCAGGCGGTTGACGGAGATCGTCGGCCAGGACGGCATGGTCCTCGCGGCCCGCACGGACGACGGCGAGGAGCACCCGGCGCACGACGTGCTCGCGGCGATCGGCGCGGCCCCGCGCACCCACCTGGCGGAGGCGGCCGGCCTGGAGATCGCCGACCGGGCCCACGGCGGCGGCATCGTCGTCGACGAGCGGCTGCGCACCTCCGACCCGGACATCTACGCGACCGGCGACGTCGTCTCCTTCCCGCACGCCCTCTTCGGCACCCGCGTGCGCGTCGAGCACTGGGCCAACGCCCTCAACGGCGGCCCGGCGGCCGCGCGCTCCATGCTGGGCCACGACGTGACGTACGACCGGGTGCCCTACTTCTTCTCCGACCAGTACGACCTGGGCATGGAGTACTCCGGCTGGGCGCCCCCGGGCAGCTACGACCAGGTGGCGATCCGCGGGGATGCCGGGAAGCGTGAGTTCATCGCGTTCTGGGTGAAGGACGGCCGGGTGCTGGCCGGGATGAACGTGAATGTGTGGGACGTCACGGACCAGATCCAGCGCCTGATCCGGTCGAGGGCCCAGGTGAACACGGAGTCGCTGGCGGACCCGCGCGTTCCGCTGGAAAGCCTCGCACCGTAGCTGTCACACCACCACCGTAGAATTCACGCGTGGCAGGACGGATCAACGACGAGGACGTGAAGGCGGTACGGGACGCGGTCCCGATCGACGCCGTGGTGTCCGAGTACCTCCAGCTGCGCAACGCGGGCGGCGGAAACCTGAAGGGTCTGTGCCCGTTCCACGACGAGAAGTCCCCGTCCTTCCAGGTCAGCCCGAGCAAGGGGTTCTTCCACTGCTTCGGCTGCCAGGAGGGCGGCGACACCATCACGTTCGTGATGAAGATCGACCACCTCACCTTCTCGGAGGCGGTCGAGCGCCTGGCCGGCCAGGCGGGCATCACCCTGCGCTACGAGGAGGGCGGCTACAACCCCTCCCACCAGCGCGGTGAGCGGATCCGCCTGGTCGAGGCCCACAAGATCGCCGCCGACTGGTACGTGGAACAGCTCGCGACCAGCCCGGAGGCCGACACCGGCCGCCAGTTCCTCGCCGAGCGCGGCTTCGACCAGGCCGCCGCCCAGCACTTCTCCGTCGGCTACAGCCCCCAGGGCTGGGACCACCTCACGCGCTATCTGCGCGGCAAGGGCTTCACCGACAAGGAGCTGATCCTCTCCGGCCTCGCCCAGGAAGGCCGCCGCGGCCCCATCGACCGCTTCCGTGGCCGCCTGATGTGGCCCATCCGCGACATCGGCGGCGACGTCGTCGGCTTCGGCGCCCGCAAGCTCTACGAGGCGGACAACGGCCCGAAGTACCTCAACACGCCCGACACGGCGATCTACCGGAAGTCCCAGGTCCTCTACGGCATCGACCTGGCGAAGAAGGACATCGCCAAGGCGTCCCGCGCGGTCGTCGTCGAGGGCTACACGGACGTCATGGCCTGCCACCTCGCCGGTGTGACGACGGCCATCGCCACCTGCGGCACCGCCTTCGGCGGCGACCACATCAAGATCCTCCGCCGGCTGCTCATGGACAACGGCTCGGCCCGGGTCATCTTCACCTTCGACGGCGACGCCGCCGGCCAGAAGGCGGCCCTGCGCGCCTTCGAGGACGACCAGAAGTTCGCCGCCGAGACGTACATCGCCATCGCCCCGGACGGCATGGACCCCTGCGACCTGCGTCTGGCCAAGGGTGACGAGGCCGTCGCCGACCTCGTCGAACCCCGCACCCCGCTCTTCGAGTTCGCGCTGCGCCAGATCGTGAGCCGCTACGACCTCGACACCCCGGCGGGCCGCGCGTCCGCGCTGGACGAGGCCGCCCCGATCGTCGCGCGCATCAAGAACAGCGGCGCCCAGCACGAGGTCGCCGTCCAGCTCGCCGGCATGCTCGGCATCCTCGACACCCAGTTCGTGGTCAAGCGCGTGGCCCAGCTGGCCCGCTGGGCCCGCGACCGCGGCGGCAAGGGCCCCGCCCCGGAGCGGCACCACCAGGGGCAGCAGTACGCCGGCCCGCCCCAGCCCGCCGCCTCTCGCGGCCCGGCCCTCAACCTCCGCAACCCCGTCTTCGCCACCGAGCGGGAACTCCTCAAACTCGCCCTCCAGCGCCCCGAGCTGGTCTCCCCGGCCTTCGACGCCTACGGCCTGGACGAGTTCACCGCGCCGCCCTACGCCGCCGTCCGCCAGGCCATCCAGGACGCGGGCGGCGCCGAACTGGGCGTCGCCGACCCCCAGGACTACCTGGTCAAGGTCCGCGAGGCCGCCCCGGACGACGCGGTCCGCGCGATGGTCACGGAGCTGGCCGTCGAGGCGATCATGCTGCACAAGGGCGTGAAGGGGGCCGACGAGGTGTACGCGGGCGCCCAGTTGGTGACGGTCCGCCGCCGGGCCGTCGAGCGCCGGATCCGCGACATCACGGGCCAGCTCACCCGCCTCGGCACCCACGGCGACCCGGCCCAGCTCGCCGCCGTGCAGAACGAGCTATGGGTCCTCCAGCAGTACGACCAGACCCTCCGGGAGCACGGCGCCGCCGCGCTCTGAGGTCACCGCGCGGTCACGGACCGGAAGCAAAAAGTCATCGCACGCCCCTCGTGGCGACGATGTGTCTTACCCCACACTGGGTTCCGGTGCCTGAGTCCTCGGAGCGCGGCCGATCCGTCACCGACGGGTCCCAGACCCCCGCGGTTCCGCTCATCGCGTACGGGACGGAAAGCGGCGAGGCCGTCGACTCCGCCCCCGAAGTACCGCTGCCGTCCCCCCTGGCAGCGATCATCCTGGAGGTCGCCCCCGTGCAGACCCAGACCCTCACCCAGACCGGCGCCGGTGCCGCCCCCGGCGCGGACGGCACCGTGCCGGACGCGGAGGCCGACGCCCTGTCCGCCGTTCCGGCGCAGAGCCGCGCCGTGCACCACCCGGAGTCGGAACCGGAAACGGAGGAGCCGCCCGCCGAGGCCGTCGAGACGGCCGAGCCTCCCGAGGCCGTCGAACCCCCGCCGGTCCGCACCGAGTCCGGCAGCCCCTCCTCGGACCTGTTCCGCCAGTACCTGCGGGAGATCGGCCGCATCCCCCTGCTCACCGCCGCCGAGGAGGTCGAGCTCGCCCGCCGCGTCGAGGCCGGCCTGTTCGCGGAGGAGAAGCTGCGGCTCGCCCCCGACCTGGACAGCCAACTCGCCCTGGACCTGGACCGGCTCGTCGTCATGGGCCGCATGGCCAAGCGCCGCCTGATCGAGGCGAACCTGCGCCTGGTCGTCTCGGTCGCCAAGCGCTACGTCGGCCGCGGCCTGACCATGCTCGACCTCGTCCAGGAGGGCAACCTCGGCCTGATCCGGGCGGTCGAGAAGTTCGACTACGCCCGCGGCTACAAGTTCTCCACGTACGCCACCTGGTGGATCCGCCAGGCCATGTCCCGCGCCCTGGCCGACCAGGCCCGCACGATACGGGTGCCGGTCCACGTCGTGGAGCTCATCAACCGGGTCGTCCGCGTCCAGCGCCGGATGCTCCAGGAGCGGGGCTACGAGCCGACGCCCGAGGAGGTCGCCGCCCATCTGGAGCTGCCGCCGGAGCGGGTCAGCGAGGTCCTGCGCCTCGCCCAGGAGCCGGTGTCGCTGCACGCGCCCGTGGGTGAGGAGGACGACGTCGCCCTCGGCGATCTCATCGAGGACGGCGACGCGGCCTCTCCGGTGGAGTCGGCGGCGTTCCTGCTGCTCAGGGAGCATTTGGAGGCGGTGTTGTCGACCCTGGGGGAGCGGGAGCGCAAGGTGGTCCAACTCCGCTACGGGCTGGCGGACGGCCGCCCCCGCACGCTGGAGGAGATAGGCCGCATCTTCGGCGTGACGCGGGAACGCATAAGGCAGATCGAGTCCAAGACCCTCAACAAGCTGCGGGATCATGCATTTGCGGACCAGCTGAGGGGCTATCTGGACTGACGCCGTCCGCGGGCCGGTGGTGGCTGGTCGCGCAGTTCCCCGCGCCCCTGAAGGGCCGGTGGGAACTGCGCGACCAGCCGCGACGGCGCCGCGCTCAGTCGACCTCGGCCACCGCCTGCGCGAACTGCGCCTTGTACAGCCGCGCGTAGGCCCCGTCCGCCGCGAGCAGCTCCTCGTGCGTCCCCTGCTCCACGATGGACCCGTTCTCCATCACGAGGATCGCGTCGGCGTCCCGGATCGTGGAGAGCCGGTGGGCGATGACGAACGACGTACGCCCGTGCGCCAGTTTGGCCATCGCCTTCTGGATCAGCACCTCGGTGCGGGTGTCGACCGAGCTGGTCGCCTCGTCCAGCACCAGGATCACCGGGTCGGACAGGAACGCCCGGGCGATGGTGATCAGCTGCTTCTCGCCGGCGCTGACGCCGCTTCCCTCGTCGTCGATCACGGTGTCGTACCCGTCCGGCAGCGTCCGGATGAACCGGTCCGCGTGCGCCGCCCGGGCCGCCTCCTCGATCTCCCCGCGGGTGACCTCCCGGGAGGCGCCGTACGCGATGTTCTCCGCGATCGTGCCGCCGAACAGCCAGGTGTCCTGCAGCACCATGCCGATCCCGGCCCGCAGTTCGTCCCGGGACATCCGCGCGATGTCGACGCCGTCGAGGGTGATGCGCCCGCCGGTGACGTCGTAGAACCGCATCAGCAGGTTCACCAGCGTCGTCTTGCCGGCGCCGGTCGGGCCGACGATGGCCACCGTGTGCCCGGGCTCGACCTTCAGCGACAGGTCCTCGATCAGCGGCTTCTCGGGGGCGTAGCGGAACGACACCCGCTCCAGCGCCACCTGCCCGCGCAGCTCCTCGGGGCGTACGCCCGGCACCGGTTCGGCGCCCTGCTCCTCCGCGTCGAGCAGTTCGAAGACCCGCTCCGCCGAGGCGACACCCGACTGCACCAGGTTCGCCATGGACGCGACCTGCGTCAGCGGCATGGAGAACTGCCGCGAGTACTGGATGAAGGCCTGGACATCACCGATCGACAGGGCGCCGGAGGCCACCCGCAGCCCGCCGACGACCGCGACCAGCACGTAGTTGAGGTTCGACACGAACATCATCAGCGGCTGCATGACCCCGCTGTTGAACTGCGCCTTGAACCCCGCCTCGTACAACGCGTCGTTCTGCTCGGCGAACTGCTGCGCCGACTCCTCCTGGCGCCCGAACACCTTCACCAGGGTGTGTCCGGTGTACATCTCCTCGATGTGCGCGTTCAGCCGGCCCGTCGAGCGCCACTGCTGCACGAAGTGCGGCTGCGACCGCTTGCCCACGCGCGTGGCCACGACGAACGACAGCGGCACGGTCACCAGCGCGACCAGCGCCAGGATCCAAGAGACGTAGAACATCATCGCGAGCACACCGATGATGGTCAGCACCGAGTTGATGAGCTGCCCCATCGACTGCTGAAGGGTCTGCCCGATGTTGTCGATGTCGTTCGTCGCCCGGGACAGCACCTCACCGCGCTGGCGCTTGTCGAAGTACGACAGCGGCAGCCGCGACAGCTTCGTCTGCACGTCCTCGCGCATCCGGAACATGGTGCGGTTCACGGCCCGGTTCACCAGCCGCGTCGCCACCGCCATCAGCAGCCCGGCCACCGTGAACACGCCCAGCGCCAGCAGCAGCACATGCCCGACGGCCGTGAAGTCGATGCCCTCGCCCGGGGTGAAGTCGGTGCTGCGCAGCATGTCGGCGACGTCACCGTCCCCGCGCTGCCGCATGGAGTCGAGGACCTGCTCCTTGCTCGCCCCCTCCGGCATGCCCCGCCCGACGATGCCCGCGAAGACCAGGTCGGTCGCCTTTCCGAGGATCTTCGGCCCGACGACGCTGAGACCGACGCTCAGCACCACGCACAGCAACAGCACGTAGAGGGTGATCCGCTCCGGCCGGAACTGCGCGACGAGCCGTTTGCCCGACCCCTTGAAGTCGAGCGAGCGCTGGTCGGGGCCGCCCCCGGCCATCATCCGCCCCATGGGCCCCGCCATCAGGCAGCCTCCGCTTCCGTCAGCTGGGAGAGCACGATCTCCCGGTAGGTCTCGTTGTCCGCCATCAGCTCGTGGTGCCGTCCGGTGCCGACGACCCGGCCCTCGTCGAGGACGACGATCCGGTCGGCGTCCCGGATGGTCGCCACCCGCTGCGCCACGATCACCACGGTCGCCTCGGCGGTCTCCCGCCCCAGCGCGGCCCGCAGGGCGGCGTCCGTGGCGTAGTCGAGCGCGGAGAAGGAGTCGTCGAAGAGGTAGATCTCGGGCCGCTGCACCAGCGTCCGGGCGATCGCGAGCCGCTGCCGCTGACCACCGGAGACGTTCGTCCCGCCCTGCGCGATCGGCGCGCCCAGCCCGCCCTCCAGCCGCTCCACGAAGTCCTTGGCCTGCGCCACCTCCAGCGCCTGCCACAGCTCCTCGTCGGTGGCGTCCGGATTGCCGTAGCGCAGGTTGGTCGCCACGGTCCCCGCGAACAGGTACGGCTTCTGCGGCACCATCCCGACGGTCTTCGCGAGCAGCACCGGATCGATCTCCGCGACGTCGACACCGTCCACGAGCACCTGCCCGTCGGTCGCGTCGAACAGCCGCGGCACCAGCCCGAGCAGCGTGGACTTGCCGCTGCCGGTCGAGCCGATGACGGCGGTCGTCTCACCCGGCCGGGCCACCAGGTCCACGGCCCGCAGCACCGGCTCCTCGGCCCCCGGATAGCGGAAGCCCGCCCCGCGGATCTCCAGATGCCCGTGCCGGCGCAGCTCCCGCACCGGCGCCGACGGCGGCACGACGCTCGAGGAGGTGTCCAGCACCTCCTGGATGCGCTCGGCACACACCTCCGCGCGCGGCACCATCATGAACATGAAGGTGGCCATCATCACGGACATGACGATCTGCATCAGATAGGCGAGGAACGCCGTCAGGTCACCGATCTGCATCCCGCCGCTGTCGATCCGGTGCGCGCCGAACCACACCACGGCGATCGACGACAGGTTCACCACCGTCATGACGATCGGGAACATCAGCGCGAGCAGGTTGCCGGTGCCCAGCGCGAAGTCGGTGAGATCGGTGTTGGCCTTCCGGAAGCGCTGCTGCTCGTACTCGTCCCGGACGAAGGCGCGGATCACGCGGTTGCCGGTGATCTGCTCGCGCAGCACCCGGTTCACCGAGTCCAGCCGCTCCTGCATCGCCCGGAACAGCGGCCGCAGCCGCCGCACGATCAGCGTCACGCAGATGCCCAGCACCGGCACGACCGCCACCAGCACCCCGGACAGCGGCACGTCCAGACCGAGTGCCAGCACGATGCCGCCCACGCACATGATCGGTGCCGAGACCAGCAGCGTGAAGGTCATCAGCGTCAGCATCTGCACCTGCTGGACGTCGTTCGTCGTCCGGGTGATCAGCGACGGCGCCCCGAAGTGACCGACCTCACGCGCGGAGAACGACTGCACCCGGTCGAACACGGACGCCCGCAGGTCCCGGCCGACCGCCGCCGCCGTACGGGCCCCGTAGTACACGGCGCCGATGTTGCACACGACCTGGACGAGCGAGATGGCGATCATCACGCCGCCGTAACCCAGGATGTAACCGCTGTCGCCGTTCACGACACCCTGGTCGATGATGTCCGCGTTCAGCGTGGGCAGGTAGAGCGTGGCGCAGGTCTGCAGGAACTGCAGCAGCACCAGCAGAGCGATGGGTCTCTTGTAGGGCCTGAGATAGGTCCGCAGAAGTCGTATGAGCACGCTGCTTCTCTCGGAGTGGGCGACGGGGGCGAGTGGTTGCCCCTGGCCCCTATCGTCGAACACTCCACCGGCGTTACCTCAACCGAATTAACCCAACAAGCGGTCAAAAGGTCAGAGGGCGCCGGGATGCGTCTGCTCCCGCACCGCCACGAACTGCTGGCGCACCGCCTGCCCCACGGCCAACTCGTCCCCGGGCTCCAGCACCTGCGCCACCGCGCCCTGCCAGGTCGGCGGGGTCCGCACGTCGAGCGTGCCCTGCGACGCCCCGAGCGCCCAGGCCGCCTGGCGGGCGGCCCCGATCGCCGCGTAGTCCGCGGGCTGCGGCACCACGACCTGCGTCCCGAACAGCATGGGTGCCGCCGCCTGTACGGCGGGCAGTTCGGCGGCCGGCCCGAGCAGGAACACCCGGCGCACCTCCACACCCCGGCCGCGCAGCACGTCCAGCGCGTCCGCGAGCCCGCACAGCATCCCCTCGAACGCGGCCCGCGCCAGGTGCTCCGCCTTCATCGACTCGCGCCGGAGCCCCGCCAGGGTCCCGGCGGTGTGCGGCAGATTCGGTGTCCGCTCACCCTCCAGATAGGGCAGCAGCACCAGCCCGTGCGACCCCGGCGTCGACTTCATCGCCAGGTCGGACAGGCTCTCCAGATCGGGCAGCCCCAGCAGCTCGGCGGCCCCGCGCAGCGTCCGGACGGCGTTCAGCGTGGTGACGACGGGCAGGTGCATGCCGGTCGCGTCCGCGAGCGCGGTGATCATCCCGGACCCGTCGACCAGCGCCTCGGGGTGCACGGCCATCACGGACCCGGAAGCACCCAGGGACACCACCGCGTCGCCGAGGCCGATGCCCAGCCCGAACGCCGCCGCCATGGTCTCGCCGGTGCCCACGGAGATCAGCAGCCCCTCCGGCGTCGTCCCGGCCGCGTCCGCCGGGCCGATCACCTCCGGCAGCATCACCTGGTGCCCGAGCGCCAGCTCGACGAGGTCGGGCCGGTAGCCACCGGTCGCCGCCGACCAGTAGCCGGTGCCGGAGGCCCCGCCCCGGTCGGTGGTTCTGCGCACCGGCCGGCCCAGCAGCTGCCACACCAGCCAGTCGTGCGCCTGGAGGAGGACCGCGGTGCGCTGCGCGTTCTCCGGCTCGGTCCGGGCCAGCCAGCGCAGCTTCGTGATCGGCTGCGCGGCCTGCGGCACACAGCCCACCGCCTGCGCCCACGCCTCGCGCCCGCCGAGCGCGTCGACCAGATCGGCCGCGGCGACCTGCGTCCGCTTGTCGCCGCCGACCATCGCCGGCCGCACGGTGTTGCCCTGCGCGTCCAGCGGCACGACGGCGTTCTGCTGCGCCGAGACGCCGATCGCCTGCACGCCCTCCAGCAGCCCGCCGCCCGCGGCCTCTCCCAGGGAGAGCAGCCAGGCCTGCGGATCGACGTCCGACGGCCGGCCGCCGCCCTCGGGGCTCTCCACCGGATGCGGTGCATATCCCTGCCTGAGCACGGCTCCGGAGTCCGTGTCACAGACGACGATACGAGTGAAATCGGGTGAACTGTCCAACCCGGCGACTATCCCCATGGCCAAAATTCTGCCGTACGCTCCGCTCGGGTCGGGCCGTGGGCGCCGTGGATCTTGGCGCCGGGGCGCGGGTGCGGGTGCCGTCGTGGCTGGTCGCGCAGTTCCCCGCGCCCTCTGAGGGACGTGGCCGTACCCGGCCCGAGAACGAACTGTTACGTGTTGGTCGTGCCCCAGTCGTCCTCGCCGCCGTTGTGGGTGGCCCGCTCCCGGAGATGGCGGACCCGGTCGGCCACTGAGTCGGGCATGCGGTCGCCGACCTTGTCGCTGACGACGTGGTACGCCTTGCCCGCGAACTCGCGGCCCTGGTGCGCCGCCGTCTCGGCGGTGTTGCGGACGGCGGGGTTCTGAGCGAACTGCCGGGCTGATTTCTTCAGCTGCTCGTAGCGCTCGCGTCCGGCCCTCGTGCCCAGCACGTAACCCAGGACGACTCCGGCGACGAACGTGAGCCGGTAACGCATGGCGGCCACCCTTTCCTTCCGTAGGTCTCCGGTGCGGCGTCGGTGCCGGGGAGTACCGATTGGCGGAGCACCCCCCTGCTTGCGCTAATGTATGTGTCGCAGCGAACGCGCGCCCCCTGGCGGATACCCAGGTAGGTACGTTCGATGCAATACGAGACCTTCCTCGGTAGCTCAATTGGCAGAGCAGCCGGCTGTTAACCGGCAGGTTACTGGTTCGAGTCCAGTCCGGGGAGCTCGGTCCTCCGTAGCTCAATTGGCAGAGCAGCCGGCTGTTAACCGGCAGGTTACTGGTTCGAGTCCAGTCGGGGGAGCAGGATGAACGAGGACCCCTCTCAGGGGTCCTTTTTCATGTCCGATCCGCTGTCCCGGGAACCGCGCGGCACCCGGCGCAGTCCTCAAGGTCACGTAGGCCGTGCGAAGCCGCCCAGCCGAAGCAGGAGATCGTATGAGCGGCTATGCTGCGGCAGACGGCGCGCACACATGTACGCGACACGCCGTTATGGGGCGGTAGCTCAGCCGGTTAGAGCAGCGGACTCATAATCCGTCGGCCGTGGGTTCGAGTCCCACCCGCCCCACTCTTCGCTACGCGAGGAGAAACCTTCTGACCAGCAACTTCGCTGGCAGAGCGGGGAACTTGAGGGGTCTCGGCGGTCCTTACCTGTCACTCGTTGGTGTCCCAGGGACCACAGAGGGACCACAAGGTCATTCGTCGGTGCTCCAGGGGCCACTGGGGGACCACAGGCGGGTTGTGAAACCCGGATCTGTGGGTCACACCACCTTCTCGGGCGGCCTCTCTGCTGAGTCGGTCTGGCCGCTGGAGTCTGGCGCGGATGGCTGCGGCGGAACCCAGCCGACGGCGTTCGGCCCCGCCGCTCGGTCGATCACGACTCGGCTGAGCATCGCGTGCGGCCGTTGCTCCTCCGAGAGACGATCGTTCCAGTTCTCTACATGGACGATCTCGAAACCGGAGCTCGCGCAGCATTCCCGCAACCACTTCTCCGTCGCCGCAGCCGCCTGCTCCGGTGTGCGGACTGTAGCCCGGATCACTCCGAGCGCGATCCCCTTCGCGCGGGCCTTCAGCCCGATGGTCCAGAGGCCGCCGCTGCTGGCGCCGTGGACGAAGAGCACGGCCATGTCGTGGTTGAAGATCTTCGCCGGAATCTTCAAGGGCCGCACCACCTCGTAGGCGAGAGCTGTCTCGCGAGGCACTACAGAGAGAGTCGATTCGGCTTCTGCCCGCATGAGCTGCGGCAGCACGCTGGTGTACGTGTCGGACGTGATCTGACGTGAGCTGTGCCCCAGACGCTCTTGGACCACCTTGATGTCGTTCTTCGCGAGAAGAGACAGGGTGGCTGAAATGTGCCGGAGATCGTGGAGGCGGACCGGCGGAAGTCCAGACAACTCGACCAGCCGTTTGAAGCGTCGACTGACCCAGTCAGGGTGGTAAGGCTCTCCGTTCTCCTGCGTGAAAACGCGGTCCGATTCGACCCAGGCTTCCTGGCCGGACCACTGGTCGCGTTCCTTCGCCTGAGCGACCTGCCAGGCGCGCAGCACCTCGACTGATTCCGCACTGAGCGAGATGGTGCGGACACTGTCTGCCTTTGGATCTTCCCCGTACAGGCGGTAAGCGACCTCGACGATCTGTGCAGAGATGCGCATCCATGGAGAGGTCAAGCTCACTTCCGGCCACGGCAGGGCGCACATCTCACCGCGGCGGGGTCCTAGGAAGGTAAAGGTGTGCCATAGGGGATACAGCCGGTCATCGCTGACAAAGTCCAGGAACTGTCCGGTCTGTTCGGGAGTCCAGACCATGACCGGACCCGGTTTGGCACCCGTCCGCCTCCACTGTTCGACTCTCTCTGGCGTCCACACCAGCGGCTTGGGCCGCTTCGCGGCTGGAAGTTCGACCATCTGTGCCCAGTTGGTCGTGTACTCGCCTCGCTTGATCCCGGTGTTGAGAAACGAACTGAGGGTGGCGTTGATGCGATGCATCGTCGCGGCACTGGTGATCTTGCGCACGCCCTTGCGGCCCGCCTTCAGGGCGGCGTTGGCATCAAGCCAGGCTCGGCGGGTGACGCGCCGCTCATCTCTCTTCCCTGCCGCGCGTACCCACGCCGTGTAGGCCGTGTCACGGGCGTTCTGGAGCTCAACCACGCGGGCGTGGTGCAGCAACCGTTCGGCGTTCTCCTTCTCGATGGCGTCGAACATGGCCTCGACATGGCGGAGCTTGAAGTCTCGCCGCTTGACGTGGCCCAGGCGCGGTGCGAGGTAGTTCGCGACGTGCTCCTCGTAGCTGTGCCGCGTTGTGCGGGCCAGAGCCTTCTTTCGCTTGAGCCACGCTGTGAGGTCCTCGCCGACTGTCGCATTGCTGAGTACGTCGGTGCCGCGGTCGGAGTCACGAGCGACCTTCTTCGCCTCGGCCTTGGCCTCCTCCTTGGTGGCGAATCCGCCCCGTTTGACGCGGCGTCGCTTGCCGTTCTCGCCAGGCTCCAAGTCGATCGAGAAGTACCACGTACCGTGCCCCTTGCGCTTGAGGTCAGGACACGTCAGCCCGATGTCTCTGAGCTTCGCTGAGCCGTCGTCGTTGAATATTGCCTCCCCGGAGTCGTCTGTCGCCGGCGCCTTGCACTGGCAGCGGCGGAAGTAGCTCGCCTCTGACACGCTCTCCCCTTTGCGATGGCGTGTGGATCTTTTGTGTCGGTCCTTGTCGACCGATGCCCTATCTTGCCCCAACACTCCAGTGTTGGAGTATCCTTATGGCACGTTGGCGTGGGGGAGAACGCGACAACGGGAATGACAACGAAGGACGCCTCTGTAGCTACGGACGCCGGGGTCAGTTCGATGACCCTGGAGGAACTACTCGCGCTGCCACCGACCGTGAACGTTGTGACGGCTGCGCGGGCGCTGGGGATCGGCACGCACAAGGCTTACAACTTGATCAAGGAGGGGTCTTTCCCCGTGCAGACGCTCCCCCTGGGCGGCACGGTGAGAGTCCCCACTGCTGCACTCTGGCAAGTGCTTGGGGTGACGCCCCTGGTGCAGTGATCTGTGTAGCCCGCCTGTCGGTCTCGCTGGGCCATAGCTCGCACATGGGCCGTGGCCTAGGATCAGGCGGCTACGGGCGCACGAGACGAGAACGGACCACCGCATGCCACGGCTCTACGGTTTCGATGACGCCTCACGTCGTCGGCTACGTGACGACGAAGTGGACCCGCTCCGCCAGATGGTGAGCCGGGCGCTGAGCAATCAGTCCAACCAGGACATTGCGGTATGGGCGAACGGTGAGGGCTACCGGGGAACGCTCGGCGGGGAGTGGAAGGACGCGTCGGTTGGACGGCTCTTCCGTAACCCCGCGATCGCCGGACTGCGCTACGACGATGACGGCAAACTCGTCGACGCGGGCCACCCCGGAGCCATCACGCGCGATGAGTTCGAGGCCCTTCTCGAGCGGGAGAAGGCTCGCAGCACGAAGGACGCGGAGCCGGCATACGACTATCTCCTGACCGGCGGGGGCAGCACCTGCGGCAAGTGCACACAGGACCTCGGGGGCGCCCGTACCAACGTCGGCACGCCCGGATACCGCTGTCGCCCGAAGGACAAGAGAGGGAACGGCGGCTGTGGCGAGGTCCGGATCGATGCCGAGCTGTTGGAGGGCTACGTCGGAGAGAACGTCGTGGCGGAACTCCTCAAGCCCGGCATCCGAGCCCAGATCACCAAGGCCCAAGACGCCGTGCGCAAGAAGGCTGACGACCTCAAGCAGGAGATCAAGGATCTGGAGGGCCGCCAAGCCGAGCTCGGGAGGCTCTACGGCAACCGCGAGATCAGCAGCGAGGCGCTCGTAGCCGGGGAACGGGAGATCGCGGCCAACCTCAAGGACATCCGTCCGCGTCTTCGCTACGCGGAGCAGATGGCGAACTTCTCACTGGGCCATGCCAAGGACCTGGTGAAGTGGTGGAACACTGCGCCCACCGCGTCGAAGCGAGGTCTTGTGGTGCTGCTCTTGGAGAAGGTCGAGGTGTTTCCGGCGAGCGCCCGCGGTGTTCGGACCATTGAGCCGGGGCGAGTCGTCCTCCACTGGCGCAAGCTGTCCAGCATGTCAGGCGGCTGAGGTCGCCACCCGCGATGCGAGCCGCCTGCCCACCATCGCCATGGTCAGCCCCGTGATCAGTGAGATCACGGCGAGCCCCGCCAAGAGCGGCGAGACGACCTCCTCGTACCGCAGGGGCCACGGATGGCCCAGGTAATGGGTCACCAGATATGACCCCTTACTGGCGGCGTAGGCCACTCCAAGGACCGCGGAGACCGACGACAGGGCGAGGCCGCGAGCCGACCAGGCGTGTCCTCCGCGTCGGGCAACGAGAGCCATTCCGGTGCACAGAAACGCGATCTCGCCGCACGTGATTGCCACGTAGCCCAGGTAGACCATGAGGTAGACGGTGACGCCTGGCACTGTTGCGTACTCGGTCGTGAATTCCACGGTCTCGTCGGTGGTGCTGACGAACAGTGGCAGCATCGCGAGGAGGACGCACGCTGCCAGAGCGGCACGTGCGAACAGGCTGGCCTTCAACACCTCATGGTTGTATGACCAGTCCACGAGCATGAGCTGAAGACTGCCGCACCACACGACGGCGCAGATGTGCGCCCCGAGCTTGGCGGCATTGTTCATGCCGGTAGCAGACTCGATCATGTCCTCTACCGCCGGGACGGCGAGGGTGACGCCTAAAGTGCAGATGCCGATAGCCACAGCTCGGGTGAAACGGGCTACGCGGTAGTCGCTTCGGTCACGCTGACGCCAGGCTTCCCGAGCGGAGAGCACGGTGCCCACCAGGCCGATCAGAGCGCACAGGCCGAAGACTAGGCCGTCCATTTGGTTCAGGTTCCTTCCAGGTCGGAGACGGCGCGCTCGGCTGCTTCGGTGAAGCTGAGTCGTCTCCGCCGGCCGGGCCGCGGTGGTTCCGCGGCCGGGGGAAGAGGCTCGGGTACTTCCGGGACAGTGAGATCGCTGTGTCCGTGTCGCAGACGGATCTCACGGGCGGCCTCCAGAAGTTCGGCAGCCCCGGCTTCGCCCAGGTCGTGGATGAGCCGAAGTGCCTCGCGTGCGTCTTGGTACTCCTCGTAGACCGATAGGGACGTCAGTCCGTTGTAACCGGGGAGTAGGTAAGCTACCGGACAGTCGAATGCCCTTGCGAGCCCGGCCAGTTGGGCGCTCGATGGGTTCGTCTTGACCCCGTTCAGGAGGTCGTTCACGACCTGGTGGGTCATCGCTGGCTTGCCGCCGGGGGTCTCGGCCGTGGCGGCGGCGATGGCGCGCGTGCTGGGGGTCTTCCCGTCCGCGCCGCGTTTCCTGCTGAGGAGTACGGCGAGCTTGCTGGAGAGGGGGGTGTCCGGGCCGAGCGGCATTGTGCTGGCTACTCCTCGTGATGCGGGCAGGCCCGACCTGGCGGTGGACGGTGGACGTCGTGCGCACTCAGTATCGCTATGGGACGGCAGTGGCTGGTGGTGCAGTGCAATGTCTATGTTGGTTGACAATAGGTAACGCTCGAAGCAAGATCTATAACGTAAAGCGTAGTAAGCGCGTGCTCGGCATGCGGGGGCGCCACCCCACTTCGCCTCCTACCGTGCAGGATTGCGACAGGCGCCCAGATGGGCCTCGATGTGTGCCGCTAACTCGCTTGTGTGGGGATCTAAGTGAGCTGCGGTTCGTTACGGGGGCGGAACGCTGCAACGCCGGGAGGACGCGGGTGGGGATCGAGCTGGATCGGGTGCTGGCCCGACTGGAGGAGTCGGATGGCACGGAAAACGTCATTCTGGATGACGAAGCGGCGCTCGGCTTACTGGGGGCTCTGGCGGTCGTCGACCCGAAACGGGTCGGTTGTGACGTGGAGCGTGTGAGCGGTGCTACTACGAGTTGATCTACGCGAGTAGTCGGGAGCGGGCCCCGTCAGGGGTCCGCTCTCACACGCCTGACCTGCAAAAACTTATCGACAATTGTGGACCCTCAACCTGAATGCATATAGAATAGAACCAGAAGGAAGGGGGAAGGAGAAGCCCCCACTGACCTCTTGGAGCTCGAAATGTCGCACAAGTACGCCACCCTGAAGATGCGCCAGATCCACCGCAACCCGAACCAGCCCCGCAAGACCTTCGCCGAGGACGCGCTGAACGAGCTGGCCGAGTCGATCAAGGAGCACGGCCTCCTCCAGCCGATCGTCGTCCGGAAGGTGGAGGAGGGCTACGAGTTGGTCGCTGGCGAGCGCCGCTTCCGCGCCAACGAACTCGCGGACAACATCACCATCGAGGCGAAGATTCTCCTGCCCGAGGGCGAGTCCGAGATTACCGACATGGACTCCTTCAAGAAGGCGATGGCCGAGAATCTGAACCGCGAGGACATGCTCCCGCTGGAGGAGGCGCGCGGCTTCAAGAAGGTCCTGGACGAGGAGGAGGACGCCACGCCCGCGAGCGTCGCCAAGGCGTTCTCCAAGTCGGTCCAGTTCGTCAACCAGCGCCTGGCCCTGCTCGCCTTGCGCCCCGAGATCCAGGCCGCCGTCGACCTCGGGCACATCGGCACCCAGGCCGCCGTCCAGATCGCCGCACTCTCGAAGGACAACCAGAAGGCGGTCTTCCAGGACTGGAAGAAGGGCGACAAGAACGACAACCAGCTCGTCCACATCGCCTACGCCATGCGCAAGCAGGAGAAGGCGGCCACGCAGGACTCCATGGTCGACGTCGACGAGATGACCCCCGAGGAGAAGGCCGAGCGGAGCCGCGCGCAGGCCAAGACCAAGAGCGACCTCGACGCGATCGAGGGGATGTGGGCGCTGCTGGACAGCATCGGCAAGGCGGACCCCATGGAGCTGGCCCGCGCTCTGGCGGGGGAGGTCGGCAAGCGGCTTGAGCAGATGGACCGGGTCGCAGACGTCGTACAGAAGGCCCGGTTCCAGCTCCGCCAGGCGAAGGCTCACGCCGACGCCAGCGAGATCATGGTCAACCCCGCCGCCGCAGCGCCCGACCTGGTGGCCGAGGCCGACGCCGTACTTGCTCAGTTGGACCCGGCTGCGGGCGACGCCGAGCCGGAGACGCAGGCGGAGCCCACCCCGGAGCCGGAGGCCGCCGACGCGGAGACCGAGGCCACCTCGGCCGCCGACGCGCAGACCGAGAGCCCGGTGGATCCGGAGGGGGACGACACCGAGGCCGAGGCGGCGGCCGAGCCGGTCGCCATCGCGGCCTGACCTGTCCATCCCGGGGCGGTCCCCAGCGGGCCGCCCCCATCTCTATGGAGCCCCGCAGTGATGAACGACATCCGCGCCATGCGCAACATCAACCACAACCTGTTCGACGTGCCGGCCTCGGCCAACGCCCTTGAGGAGTACGACTGCGACGTGGCCGAACTCGTCCGCGAGGCTGCGGCGCACCTGTTCAAGGCGCGCCACAACGACGGGGCCGCCCTGAATGAGGCGTACAACCTCACCCTGCTCGCCGCCTCCGACCTCATGAAGGGTGCCGGTAGTTCGGTGTACGTGCGCACCCACCTCATGGTCACGGCCCGACTCGTTGAGCTCGAAGCGGCGCTGCTCGCCGCCGAGGCCAAGACCGCCAGCGAGTGAGGAGGCAGCCGTGAAGATAGATCCCGACGTTCTCAAGGTCATCCGCTCTGCCACGGTCGAGGGCCTGACGCTCCGTCTCAACGGCAAGCTCGAGCGCAAACTGTACGAGCGGGTCAACCTGGCCCTTCACGCGGTCGGCGGCACCTGGAACCGCTACGAGCGCGCCCACACGTTCCCCTTCGCCGCTGCCGACGCCATCGCGGGCCTGCTCGCCACGGGTGAGGTCATCACCGACGTCGACCGCGGGTACTACCCCACGCCGAAGCCCGTTGTCGAACAGCTCCTGGACCTGGCGGAACTCGAAGTCGGTTGTGAGGTGTTGGAGCCGTCGGCCGGACGCGGCGCCATCGCTAAGGCCGCAGCTGCCCGTGGTGTCGTTGTCGACTGCGTCGAACTCGACACTGCTCGCGCCGAGCACATCCGCGCCGGCGGATACGCCCGCGAGGTCACGGCGGCCGACTTCTTCAGCGTGAAGGTGCAGCGCCGATACCAGCGGGTCATCATGAACCCGCCGTTCGCTGACCGGCAGGACATCCGGCACGTCCAGCGGGCGTTGCGCTTCCTCCAGCCGGGCGGCCTGCTCGTGGCGGTCATGTACGGCAGCCTCCCCTTTCGGACTGACCGCAAGGCGAAGGATTTCCGGGCCCGGGTGCAGGAAGCGCGCGGAACCATCACGGAACTGCCCGACGACGCGTTTCCCGCGGTCGGCGTGAGCACGGTGGTTGCCGTCATCCCGGTCCGTGAGCCCGCGCCGCCCCGTCCCTTCAACCCTCAGGCGCCCAGACCTGAGGACTTCACTGCAAGGCCGGCAGCGGTCCAGCAAGGTCTGTTCTTCACGGACGCACCGACAGCCCACGGCACACGGACCCTCGATGGGTTCGAGTACGGGGCCGCGCCACGACTCAAAATAGATCCCAACACTGATGCGTGATACGTTCTATCTCGTTGGTGAGGGCGGCCTCAGTCGAGGAACCGGCTCACCAACGTGCCGTGGCATGCGGCATTCCCCTTCGGTGCCTGGCGGGTGGCCAATCCCCCGCGCCCTACCCGCCAGGCATCGGCTCCGCACCTGAGCGGAGCCACCGGAGCGTCGCCAAGATCCACGATCACGACCGGACCCGCCCCCGCCTCACGCCGGGGGCGGGTCCCCGTGCACTCAGGAGCGCCATGAACACAGAGGGCTTCGCCGGAGACCCAGAGGATCGCGAGCTGTACGAACGTCTCCTCATCGAGCGGGACGGGGCGCCGATCAAGGCCCTCGCCGAACGGGACCCGGGCCTCGAAGTCCCAGGAGGCCCGGATCCGGACGCGACCCGGCACCTCACGGAACTCGAAGCGGCCGCAACCCCCCGACGACGAAAGCGACACAGAGCATGACCGCCGAGCAGACACCGCCCGCAGAGCCGGAGCGCCGGACGCCTCCCGTACCCGGGGCGGTGTGGTGCCGGTCCTGCGACTCCTGGTGCCTGCCGTCCGGCATCTGCCGCTGCAACAACCGGTGATGCGAACGCTTCTTCGCCTCGCCGCAGACACGATGGCCGTCCTGCTCATGGCGGCCATCGCTGTCGTCGACTGGGTCATTGTGCAGCTCGGCGGTGGAGGGGTCCTTCTCGCCAGCCTCTTGGCCTTCCCCGGCTGCGGGCTGGTGGCCGCCACCATCCACCACATTCAGCGAAGGGTGCACGGTCGGCAGCCGGCGCACCAACTCCACCCCCGCACCAGCTCCACCCCCGCACCAGCTCCACCCCCGCTCCCGCAACAGCCGCGGCCGGACGTGATCGTCTAGTCTGACTAGCTGTAGGGCGCGGGGAACGGCCTACACAAGGGACGCCCAGTGACCCCGACGCCCGCCAACATCCCCGAACTGCTCCTGCCGCTCGCCGTCCCCACCGGGGACCTCACGCCGTACTACCGGAACCCCCGCAACGGCGACCTGCCCTCGATCGCCGAATCGCTGACCGTCAACGGCCAGTACCGCGCGATCGTCGTCAACAAGGGTTCGCTCACCGGCCGGCACAACGAGATCCTGGCGGGCAACCACACCTACGCGGCCGCCCAGCAGCTCGGCTGGGAGCAGATCGCCGTCACCTGGGTCGACGTCGACGACGACGCCGCAGCCCGGATCGTCATCGTCGACAACCGGACCAACGACCTCGCCGGATACGACAGCGTGCTCCTGGCCGAGATCCTCTCCGAGATCCCGGACCTGTCCGGTACCGGCTACGACCGCGAGAGCGTAGACCGGCTCCTCGACGACACCTCCCTTCCCGAGACACTGGAGCTCACCTCCGACGGCGCGGGCACCGGAGCCGCAGCCACCGTCGACTACCTCCAGTGGGGCTACCTCCAGTGGGAGTCCAAGCGAGTTCGGATCACCTCCGAAGAGGTCGAAGCCCTCAACGCCATCTACACGAAGTTCGTGGACGACACCAACAGCGACCTCGGCTTCGGCTGGCACGTCTTGCAGCAAGCCTACGAGGAGGGCGAGGCGGCATGAGCAACGCCCCCACCACGACGTTCTACGAGGCGTACCCGCTCGACCGGCTTCGCCCCGCCGACTACAACCCGCGCCGCCTCAGCGAGGAGGCGTTCATCAGGCTCCAGGCGTCACTGCGCCGCCACGGTGTCGTGAAACCCGTCATCCTCAACGCCGACGGCACACTGGTCGCAGGCCACCAGAGAACCAAGGGCCTCCAGGCCATCGGCCTGACGCACACCCCCGCGGTCATGCTCGGCACGAAGGTCAGGTTGCAGGACGAGATCCAATTCAACCTGCTGCACAACCGGGTCGAGACCGAGGCCAGCATCGTCTACGCCGAGCCCGGCGTCATCGGCGCCTGGTCGTGGATTCCATGGCAGTCCATCCGGGTCGCCGAACGAAAGAACCTCTCCTTCGTCAACGCCATCGGGCACATGACCACCGGCCACGGCCCCTGGGGCAGCGTCGTCATCGACGACCAGGGCCGCATCGTCCTCAACGCCGAATACGCCGTCGTCGCCTCCATCAACCGCTTCGACCTCCTCGCCTGGACCGTCACGTCCGCCGACGCCGCCCAGCTCCACGCAGACCTCACCGGCGAGTACGGCGTCTACGACTGGACCGCCATCGAGAGCAAGGCCCCAGTGTGGAACCAGCACATCGTGCAGCCCAAGAGGCTCCGCAAGTTCTCCTCCAAGGCCAAGGCCGGAAAGCTCGCCTACGGCTCCGAGACCTGGGACCAGCTGGTCACGCCCTGGCTCAAGCCCACCCACCGGGTCGTGGACTTCGGCGCCGGCTACGGCGACTACGCCAAGCACCTGCGCGCCAAGGGCTTCAACATCCACGACTACGAGCCCTACCGCTGCCGGGACGGCTCGTACGCCGTCGACATCCGCGCCGTCGTCGGCATGATCCGCGACATCGACAAGGACATCCAGGCCAACGGCCTCTACGACGTGGTGGTCCTCGACTCCGTCATCAACGCCACCACATCCCTCGACTACCAGCACTGGGTGATGACCACCGTCAACGCCCTCTGCTCGGCGGACGGAGTCGTGTGCCTCGGCACCCGCAACCTCGCCCGCGAACTCCGGGACGAGCAGGCCAAGCGGGTCACCTCCCAGACCGCCACCACCAAGATGAGCTTCCTCGACGAGGACAACGTGGAGATGAACTTCGTCAAAGGGAAGTGGCAGAAGCTGCGTTTCCACACCCCCGAAACCCTGGAGCCGCTGCTCCGCCGCTACTTCGAGGACGTACAGGTCACCGACCTCAGCGGCTCCAACATCAAGGCCACCTGCCGCCGCCCCATCGCCCTCCCCAAGGAGGAATACGAGAAGGCATTCGAAGAGGAATTCAACATGCCCTATCCGAATGGCTTCCGGCATGACAGGCATCTGGAATTGGTGGGAAATTTGATAAAATTGGTAGTAGAGAGAAATGAATCTCTCGCCAATTGAACGGGTAAATGGGGAGCGGATGTCGCAGCGAATACAGGTCCAAATTGAATCACGAACTCCGTACCACATCATGTGGCTGGCAGGCGTGCGGCACGTAGCCCTCGACCAGCACTGCCTGCGCACCTTCGGCCAGCCCGACCGCCCCCGGCTGGACATCAGCCGCCGGCACCAGACCCTCGAACTCCCCGAGCGCAACCCACCCCTGGCCTGGTACCTCTGCGCGCTGCCCAACCCCTGGAAGTGGAGCGACAACGCGCACCTTGCCTTCGAAGGCGCACCCGGGGAGCACTGGGACGGACCGGCCCTGGTGCCGGGCCTGTACGTGCGCCTGGACAACGCTCGCCCCATCACCGGATGGGGCGAGCACAACATTCCCGAGAACGAGCCGCGCCGAAAGTCGGTCCGTTTCCGGACCTGCCGTAACTACCAGTTCGCCTGGTGGCTGCGGGCGGAGCGCGACGCGCCGGATGCCCCGCCAGAGTACGTGCCGCCGAAGAGGCCGGGCGAAGGCGAGCAGATGGCATTGATCTGATCCAGGTGGGGCCAGGTGCGAGCTCTCGGCCCTGCCGGTTCTGTCCCTTGCTTGCCATCTGTGCCAGTACCCTCGTCTGCCAGAACTGGCAGACGAGGGGGCTTTGTGGACTCTGTCGCGCTCACTGGCTTGGCGGGCACTCTGGGCGGTGGCCTACTTGGCGTTGCCGGCACTCTCATCACGACACGAGGAACCCGTAAGGCTGCTCGTGAGGCTGCGCGAACCGATCATGCGAAGTGGCTTCGGGATCGTCGTGTCGATGTGTTTAAAGAGGTCAGCCGCCATGCGCAACAGCTTGTGACCTCAATGGAAGACGGTGAGTCCTTCGCATCTCTTGCTAAGGACTTTGATCGTCTCGTGCACGAAGTACGTCTCGTGGGGCCGCGTTGGCTTGTAGATTTCGCTGACCTTGTGGCTTTTGAGGCGCACGTGGTGGGCGGTCTGACGCTCGACGTTCCTGAGCATGTGCGCGAGAGCGCGAAGGGCAGGCTTCCCTCGGCTGTAGCGGAGATGGCGGACGCACTGGGGGATGCCCTAGAGGACCCGGAGAGAGCACGGTACCCGCGACCGCGCTTTGTCCCCCTATCGGAAGCGGACGGCATTTCATTCACGCCTAATAGAGGTATCGTGCGTGTCCAGATGCGCTGGCTGCGCAAAAAGGATGACTTGCTGTGGCTGTTCCGCCCCTGGCGTCAAATCGCGAAAACGCTTCGAGGCTTGCGGTGAATGTGCTCGGGTGCTTTCGGGGGCTGGGACTCGTCTCGCTGCGCATTGCTTTGGCTGCCGAGGTCGGTCGTCTGCGACGTTCGCGCGGCGCATGGTTGGCCTTCTGCGGCCCAGTGGGACAAGCAAGACTGCAGACCGTCGCCGCTATGGGCGATCATAGGACGGGCGCGGGGGCGCACCCGAGCTGTGAAGGACCCCCGCCGTGGGACGCCCCGACAAAGCCGCGCGTGCGGCCATCGCGCGCCGCCGCTCGGACGCCATCGATCTACGCCTCGCCGGTGTCGACTGGCTGACGATCGCCCGCAAGCTCGCCGCCGACCCGACCGTCAACTCAGACGGCATCGCCTACCCGCAGGGGTACGGCGTCGAGCGGCACCGCAAAAACCAGGACCCGCCCACCAACGAGGCCCTGATTCATGCCGCCTGCCGGGACGTCCGCACCGCACTCGCCGACCGCCGCGCCGAACTCAACGACGACGTCGACGAGTTGCGCGCACTGGAAGCTGACCGACTCGACCGGCTGTTCTTCGTCGCCTACAAGAAGGCCGTCCGCGACCAGGACCTCGCCGCCATCGACCGCACCCTGCGGATCATGGAGCGCCGCGCACGACTGCTCGGCCTCGACATGCCCGTCCGTGCGGAACTGTCCGGCACGGACGGCGGACCAGTCCAGGTCGAGAACGTGACCGTCAACGAACTCGACACCCTGATCGCGCTCACCGATCCGGACAGCGAATGACACCGCGCGACCACGAGAGCGTCATCGCCCACTACAAGACCCTTCCCCCGGCGCAGCGCCGCACCATCGCACGGGCCGCGTCTCCCACGCTGCGCGCCGAGCTGGCACGAGCCGAACGCCAACTCGCCATGGACCGCTCGCCAGGTGCTCTCGCCGCCGTCCTCACCGGTGGACGCGAGATGCAGGCGCCGCACCTGGATCTCATCGACCAGGCGTTCATCGACATGGCCGCGGGCAGATGCGACCGCGTCATGCTGACCATGCCCCCACGGCACGGCAAGAGTCGACGAGCATCCCGATGGGCACCCCTCTGGTACCTGCGGCGCAACCCCGGCCACCGCATGATGATCGCCAGCTACTCCGCCGATCTGGCTGACGACCACGGCCGGTGGATCAGGGACGCCATCAACACCTGGGGCGACGACCTCGGCATCCAGCTCAAGCCAGGAAGTCAGGCCGCCAACCGCTTCGACATCGTCGGTGGCGAAGGCGGTCTCCTCGCGGCCGGCATCGGCGGCGGCCTGACCGGACGCGGCGCACACATCGCCATCGTCGATGACCCGGTCAAGGACATGGCCGACGCCGACAGCCCCACCATGCGTAAGCGTGCCTGGGACTGGTGGACTTCTGTCCTGCAGACCCGCCTCGAACCCGTCGGCGCTATCTGCCTCATTCAGACCCGGTGGCACGAAGACGACCTCGCCGGACGCATCCTCGCCACCGAGCGCGACGCCTGGCGGGTCATTGACCTGCCCGCCATCGCCGACAGCCCCGACGACCCGCTCGGCCGCGCTCCGGGTCAGGCGCTGTGGCCCGAACGCTTCGACGTCTCCCACCACGCCAAGACCCGCAAGCGTGTCGGCGAACGCGTCTGGGCCGCCCTCTACTTGCAGAAGCCCCGGCCGCCGGAGGGAGGCGTCTGGAAGCGGGAGTGGATCGAGACCGCCCGCCTCAACGCCGTCCAGTTCTCCGGTCTCGACATGGCGCGCATCGTCGTCGCCGTCGACCCCGCCGGTGGAGAGTCCACGGTCGGCGACGAAACGGGCGTCATCGGCGTCGGCCGCGACTTCGACCGGCAGCTGTACGTACTGGCGGACAGGTCCGGCTCGATGGGCGCCAACGACTGGGGCCTAGCGGCCTGCCGTCTCGCCCTCGAACTCAAGGCCGACGCGATCGTGGTCGAGAAGAATTACGGCGGCGACATGGCGCGGCAGATCGTCACCCAGGCATGGGAGCAGCTGCGCCGCGAGGACGTCACCAAGGGGCTCCTCATGCCCATGATCCTGGAGGTCACCGCCAAGGTCGGCAAACGCCTGCGCGCTGCTCCCGTGGCCCAGCTCTACGAACAGCAGCTCGTACACCATGTCGGCGAATACCCCGACCTGGAAGGCCAGATGGTCACCTGGGTCGAGGGGATGGACAGCCCTGATCGCATGGACGCTGCTGTGCACGGACTGACCGAACTGGCCGACCCCGACCAGCTCGACACCCTGCCCACCGACACGGATGACGACCGTTTCGACGGCCGCCGCTGACCGAAGGAAACAGCCCGTACAGGTAACTGCCCAGCAGGGATGCCCCTCCCCGCCCGACTGGACCGCGTCCGCCGTTGCTCGGGTCGCTCCAAGCCCCTATTCGGTGGGCCGCCAGTCCAGTCAACCGCTAATCTGCAAACCGTGGTGATCAGCGGTGGGAGTGCACATGAGCCAGACGAGTTCGACCGCGGTAGGAGTGTCTGAGCCGAGCGGCGACAAGGGCAGGGCACTCCTCGAAAAGGTGTGGGAGGCGTTCAAGGCCGCCGATGCCTGGCCCTCCGTCGATCACATCGACACTCTTCTCTTCCGAGAGGGCGTTCACCTGGAAGAGGCCCTGGCCGAGCTGTCCAGCGACCTGGTGCACGGCGTCAACTGGAACATGCCCGTGAGCGTGAACACCGGCCAGACGTTTGAGCTCACGTTCGCGGGCGCCTTCAACTGCTCGAACTCTGAGCCCGAGACGCACATGTACCTTCGGCTGGTTGATCTGGCTACCGAGATCGAATGCGGCATCCGTGCGCCATTCACAGCCCGTACGCTCGACGCGGAAACCTTGCCCGACCTGCTGGGACAGAACTCCCTTCCCGGGGATCCACGCGTCATCTATCGCGCCGTCCTCTTGGCTGGTGTGGAGCCGGCGTTCAGCGGTTCGAGCACTAACATTGCCGACTACAGGTGGTCGCTGAACTTCGATCGCCGGATCAGGGCGTTTGTCGGTGTTGCAGACACGGCGCTCGCGTACTGGACCACCCGGCAGGGGCTGCTTGCGCCGACACCCCCGGATCCGGTCTTCGCTGCTCCACCCCAGCTCCGGATGTCGCGCACACCTCCGTTCGCCGTATCAATCCCTCTCCACCCCGAAGTGGCTGCTGTAGCGGCTGAACGCTTCGAGAACGGGCAGCACGCCGACGCAGTGATGCGGGCCTTCCAAGCTGTGGAGCACCGAGTGCAATCCCTGAGCGGATTGCCCGAAGTCGGGGCGCGGCTCATGGGGCTGGCACTTGGGTCAGCGACGCCGATGCTCGTGGTTACGCGGGCCGCAGGCCCGTCGCTGCCAAGCGAGCGGGAAGGCTTCCGGGACCTGTTCAAGGGAGCGATGACGGGACTGCGGAACCCGAGGGCGCACGGCCCTCACTACGCCGACGACCCTGAAGAAGCACAGGAAATGCTCGCCTTCGCGAGCCTTCTCATGCGACGGCTCGACCATGCAGAGGACGAGCTCAACACCCAGGCTGCTCAGGCTGCCGGGACCCCGTAACCTGATCTTGCGGCGCGGGGCCGACTGCCTGGAGGGGCACTGTGGGCCTGCGCGAGCTGATCACCGACGTCTGGAGCTGGCTGGACTACAAGCCAGCCATGGCCGACCCGCGCCGACCAGGCCGTAACACCTGGGCGGAACTGACCCGATCCTGGGTGCCCGACGAGGACCTGCGACGCCTGGCCGCTTACCGGCTCCTGGCCGCGTACGACTCCAACCAGGCCGGCCAAGTCGCCGCCGTGACAGGCGATGACGAGGCAGGCATCGAACGGAGGGAACTCGGCGACGCCTCCAAGCTGGTCGACACCGCGCTCGGCTACCTCCTCGGCTCCCAGCAGGTCATCAGCGTGGGGGGTGCGGAGCACACAGACGACGAGCCGACCGCCGAGGCAGCCGCGGCGCTGGCCGTACAGGACAAGCTGAGGGCCTGGGCGGAGAAGGAAATGCTGCCGCTGCGCCTTCAGCAGGCCGAGAGAACCGCGATCCTGCTGGGTGATGCCGTCTACACCCTGGCCTGGGACCCGGGGAAGGGCCGGGTCCTGCTGCGCACTTGGGACCCGGGCCTGTACTTCCCGGAGTGGCCGGAGGACGGCGAGCAGGACGGTGCCGAGTTCCCACTGCGCGTTCACCTGGCCTGGGAACTGCCTGAGGACAAACGGCGCGGGCTCAAGGCGAGGCTTCGGCGGGTCACCTACGAACTCGGAGCGATCGGACCGGCCAGTCGGCGCGGCGCGGCAAAGGACGGCAGTCCGGCACGCGAGTACCTGTACACCGACAGCGGCGACCCGGTCCTGGTCACGGGCGATGCGCGTGACGCCGACACAGGACTCATCACCCGTACCTACCCGTGGGCACCCACCCGGCGCTCCCCGTGGACGTGCTACCTGACTGACGCGGAATGGGACCTGGACGACCTTAAGTACGCCGACCTGCTGTACGACCTGCCGATGCATAAGGCCCGGTACCGAGTCCGCTCGGACGGGGAAGTCCTCGACAGGCTCGACCTGATGGCGGACTTCATCCCCGTCATCCATATCACGAACAGCATCCCCGCCAGCGGAGAGCACTGGGGCAAGCCCACCGTGGCCACCGTCCTCCAGGCCCTCGACGAACTGTCCGCCACGGACACCGACAGCTCTGGCGCTTCGGCTACCACCGGCTCGCCGATCATCGGTCTGGCCGGGGCCCGACTGCCCATCGACCGCGCCACCGGCCAGCCGCTCCCGATCAAGGTCCGGGCCGGGACGGTGTGGCAGCTCAACGACAACGGGCGCATGGACGTCCTCAACACCGCGGCGCAGCTCGCCGAACTGCGGGCCCGCGTCGACCACATCCTCGACCGTATCGCCGCGAATAGCCGCCTCACCGCCGCCGGCCTTGGCACCCTCGACCCAACCGCCCTGCCGTCCGGCTACGCCCTACAGCTCGCGCTCGGACCGCTCGACTCGCTCGTCGCCGCTATGCGCCTGGCCCGCAACCACAAGTACGTCGTCCTGCTGCGCATGGTGCAGCGCCTCCACCAAGCCGGGCAGGCCGCGGGCTGGCCCGCGGGGGAGTCGCTGCCCGCAGGTCTGATGTGGGGGCCGCACACCCCGACCGACCGGGCCGCCGTGCTCGACGAGGTGGTAAAGGGCGTGGGCGCCGATGTGTTGTCCATCGAGACCGGCGTCCGCATGCTCATCGACGCCGGATATCCAATTGACGACGCACAGGCGGAAATCGAGCGTATCCAGTCCCGCGCCTTCGACGCGGCGGCTCGCCTCGCCGACGCCACCGGAGATAACGATGCCGTTCGCACCTACCTCGGCCTGCCGAAGACCGACTCCGGTATCCCGCATATCTGAGTCGCGATGACGCTGGAATTTGATCCGTTATGAGTCTAAAACCAGGCTCCAAACAGTGATCCACGATACGTGCCGGTGAACCGCTCATGCATGTCAAACGCCTGGTCTTCTGTTAGTGTGCAGATGTAGTCACACACGGCCCTTGCGCGCTTTGTCTCTCGGCGCATCGAATTGGCACTGAGGTCTTCGTCAAGACCTCTTGTGAGCGATTCCAAAGCTGCGGGAGTTCTGAAACTGGGGCTCCTGTCGACTTGTACAGTCATGCCAGGCGCTACGGTGCGCTTGTCAGCAGTATTGAGCCAGTTGTTCAGCATCCAGTACAGATCTGCAATCAGTCTTCGCTGCCCTTCTTGGAGAGTGGCCAGTGAGGGACTCTCGATCACGTAGAACCAAGTCAGCTCTTTAAGGACCTCGACCTCATATTGCACGTCAGGATCGATCGTAATTTGTGGTGTTCCTGTTCCCATGCTTACGTGGTCAACGCAGCGTTTGATCACGTTGGAGATGAAATGATGTATCTCGTATCGGTCGGTTCGTGTGCCGGTGAATGGGCCTCCAGGGTATCCCTTAGCGACCCTGTCGAAAGCGTTTGAGAGTTCGTCTGTATTGAATTCCGGATAGTCGTGAAGGCGTCGAGCTGCGTGGCCCATGATGGCTCCCACGTCTCTACTGATGCTTTGCATCGGTATCATGCCAGCGCGGAAGTAGTCATCGAGGTCGTGTGTCGCGAATGCTATATCATCCGCCCAATCCATCACTATGGCATTAGCGTGTCGTATTTTCCCGGTGCTTCCTCGGCGCGCAAATTCGAGATCGTCTGCCTCGGTTTCGTAGGCGCCCCACTTCCTGCCGACACTCCGATCCGTCCAGGGCACCGCTTCCTGCCCGTCTTCTTCCTCGTCCCTCTTTTGCGGGTACTTGAGGACCCCGTTAAGCATTGCGCGGGTCAAATCTAGACCCCGCGCCTTCGGTCGACGTCGCACCGATAGCTTAGTCAGGATGCGGAATGTTTGGGCATTGCCCTCAAATCCGCCGTGGCCCTCCAGGAGAGAATTGAGAACCTTCTCTGCCGTGTGGCCGAAGGGCGGGTGTCCTAGATCGTGGGAAAGTCCGGCGGCTTCCACAATATCGGCGTCCAAGCCGATTTCTCTTGCGCTCTGCGGGTCTTGGCGCGAGAGTCGATTAGCGATCCTCTTTCCGATCTGGGCTACTTTTAGGCTGTGCGTAAGGCGATTGTGAAGAAGGCGGCGCTCGTTGACGGCGGAGGTTTGGGTTACCCCAGCCAGTCGGCGAAATGCCGAGGAGTAGAGAATTCGATCCTTGTCTTTCTCGAAAGGTCTGCGCCCGTATTTGTCTTCCTGCCCCTGCCTTCCTTCGTAGGCTCGATCGGTTGCCAGGGGAGGGTCGTAATCGTCGGCAAAATTCCTCATGGTGCATTCCTCTTGGAAGGTGCTCCACTGTGGGCGGGTTCCGGAATGGATTCGCACTGCGGATAGATAAACGCGCCGAATTGCAGGCCGTCGACCACAGCCAACAAAGCTACACGACCAAGATGCTGCAGCTATCCGCTGTACTGTCAACGCTACGTCGAATGGCTGGTCCGAGCGACCGGAGGCGCGTCGACGAGCAGAGGACGAACTACTGGCTAGAAGCAGCTCGCCGCTACACTGATCAACGGCGCGGGGGCGCTGGAGACCTGTGGATGGTTCACGCATGACGCGCCCCTCGCTCCCCAACCCGCTCGACCCGGTCGGGCACCGCCGTGATGGGCGGCCGATCTATCCCATCCTCGGTGCCTCGCCGGAAGACGACTCCAACAAGCCGGGTGACGAGGGCAGCCCCCCGAGCGGCGGCGTCACCCAGGACGACTTGTCGCGGCTGCTGGCCCGAGAGAAGACCCAGGGTGGCCGGGCTGCCGTGAAGAAGCTGCTCGGCGACCTCGGCTTCGACACTTCCGAGGCACTGACCGAGTTCATCACCACGAAGCGTGACGCCGACCAGGCCGCGATGACCGAGGTCGAGCGCCGCGAGCAGGCCGCCGAAGAGAAGCTGAAGGCAGCCGAGGCCCGCGAGGCGCAGGCCCTGACCAGGGAGCGCGCCGCCATTCGGCGCGCTGCTATCGGGGGACTCGGCGCGGCCGGGGACGACCTTGACGACGCAGTGCTCCTGATCGACCGTGCCCTCCACGACCAGCCCGACGCCGACGAGACGGCTGTCGCCGCTGCCGCTGAACAACTCAAGGAGCGACGACCCGAGTTGTTCGGGCCCGTCCGGGAGACCGTGCCGCCCGCTCCGGGCGGATCTCCCGCCGGCGGCCCGCCGAAGCGCGGAGGCATTCCACCCCAGCGCGGAGCGGCGGGGCTCGAAATGGCGCGGCGGCGAGGGCTCATCAGCGACTGACCACGTCAACAAGACATGGCCTTGGGACCACGCCCTTCAAACCGTGGAAGCCCTTCCGGGACCTGGTCGGGCTGATCAGGGACCACGCCCTGACGCGGCTCGACCGTCGTCACTTCGTGGACACCGCCCCTCGCAGTTCGCGCCGGGTGCGGGAGGAATCCGATCCGTACCCACGAGGGAGAGACCGTGAGCGACTACCAGGTCCTCACCACTGCCACGACGGTCACCGACGACCGGACTTGGCTCGCTTCACTGGACGGCGTCCACGAAGCCCACACGATCACTATCGACACCAGCAAGCTGACGGCTGGCACCCACTACATCGCGGGCACGCAGAAGCAGCCCCGCCACATCATCAAGTCCGGCATACCACTTGGGCGGCTCACCGTATCTGGCCTCTACGCGCCCTACAATGCTTCGGCCAGTGACGGCACGCAGGTCCTCACCGGATTTCTCGTTGCTGAGACTGCGTTCACGCCCGGTTCTGCGAAGACCGCGGGGGCACTGCTGTGGCGCGGCGAGGTGTACGCGTCGAAGTTGCCCGTCGTGTTCGCGCCCCCGGCCGCTGCGAACACGACCGCGTTCATCCACTACCGGTAAGGAGGCAGCCCCATGGCACTTGAGAAGCTTCTTGAGGCGATCGTCCCCGAAGACATCCAGGCGTTCATCCGAGCGATCACTACGCCGGAGGACTACCTCCTCACCCGTGAGGTGTTCGCCGAACGGAACATCGACAACGTCAAGTTCCGTACGAAAAGCAGCAAGCGGCGTGTTAACGCGGCGAAGTTCCGCGCGTGGGAAGCCGCGCCGGCGCTGGCCAAGCGGCGCGCCGAGCAGGTCATTAACGAAGGCATGCTGCCCTGGGTCGGTCAGGAACTGCCCTTCTCCGAACTCCAGATCATCCTGGCCGCTGTCGACCGCGGCCACGACACCAGCGAGTTCCTCGATCTGCTGTACGACGACCTGGAACAGCATGTGGAGGCCACGAAGGCCGCCATGGAGATCGCCGCTGGACAGATGCTGTCCACCGGTGTGGTGTCCCTGCCCGGTGTCGCCCTCGACGTGGACTGGAAGGTGCCGGCCGCCAACCGGCCGATGGTGGCGGTGCCGTGGTCCCAGTCGGATGCGGCCACCCCGATCACCGACGAGTTGGCGTGGATTCAGTACCTGAAGAGCATCGGTGCGCCGCGCCCCGAGCGGGTCATCAGCTCGGAGAAGGCGTTGTCGTTGCTCGGGTCCACGGCGGAGTACCGGGCCGCGTTCCATAACTCGCCGTCCACCGAGCAGATCCCGACAGGGATGCTCGCTCCGGAGGAGGTCAACCGGGTCCGCGCCAAGTACAACCTGCCCCCTGTAACCACCTACGACGTGCAGGCGTACGACAGCAGCGACAACCTGGTGCGCACGACCCCGGAGTCCCTGTGGGCGATGATCCCGCCACGCCGCGAACAGTGGGGCGAGACCCAGTACGGTCTGACCGCCGAGGCGATCGAGCTGCGCGGCAAGGGAGTCATCACTGCTGAGGAGGCACCCGGCATCGTGATCACCACCCACGTGCAGACCCGTACCCCCGTCCAGCTGTCCACGATCTCCGCTGCTGCCGCAATGCCCGTGCTGTACGTGCCGGACATCCACATCGCCGCGACGGTCTTCTAAAGGGAGTTGGCCATGCCGAAGTTGGCGCGCACGGTATTCCTGCGAGACCCCGAGCAGGGCCCGATCCGACTGGAAGCGGGGGAGGAGGTTCCCGAGCGGCTCGCCCTACTCATCTCGAACCCGGCCGCGTGGTCAGAGGAGGCTCCCTCAGCGGAGGAGGACATCCCGAACCAGATCGGTGCAGGCGGTGAGGCGGGAGAAGCGCCAACCGTGGCGGATCCTGCCTCGGAGCCGGAGCCGGAGCCGGAGCCGGAGCCGGAGCCGGAGCCGGAGCCGGAGCCGGAGCCGGAGCCGGAGCCGGAGCCGGAGCCGGAGCCGGAGCCGGAGCCGGAGCCCGCCAAGACTCCAAGGCGACGCGCCGCGAAGACGGCTGGCACAGGTGCGTAGGTAGCGGCACATCACCGGTGAGGCTCGGCACCGCCACGGCGCCGAGCCTCACGCTGTACGACAGGAGCAACTCGTGGACGTCGCTGTACGGGCCTGGCTGCTGGCTCAGCTCGGCCCCACCACTGACACCTCCGACCTCGACGCACGCTACGCGCGGCTGGCCTCCGCTCGCGCTGTCGCGAACGAGGTCTTGGCCGAGCGACGCGCGAAGCTACTCACCGACCCGCTCCGCATGACCGTGGATGGCGTGGTCACCATCGACCAGAGCAACAACCTCGCAGGACTCGAACGCCAAATCACCGCACTCATGGACCTGGTCGCACCGGACGAACTGGCCGAGGGAGAGGAAAACACTGACCTCGTGACCGCGCCGCTGTTGCGCGCTCGCCGGTGCAGGTAGACCAGCGTGCCGTACGAGTGGTCCCCGCTGGTGCCCGGAGAACCGGACGAGATCGCCCGCCGTGTCGCGGTCGTACTCGAGGACGCTTGGCAGCGACTTGCCGCCAAACAGCGCGCCGTCCTCACCCAGTTTGCCGACAACCCGAGGACGTCGCACACCGTGGCGACGTTGGAAGAGTTCAAGCAAGCGATCCGCGCCTTTCGCCAGCGCGTCGACCAAGAGGCCCGGCAGTTCGTCCAGCGGCAGCTGCCCCAGCTGTACGCCGCCGGCGCTCAAGCCGCCGCTGAGGCCCTCGACGTGACCTTCACCTGGACCACCTTCCACCGCGACGCCCTCCAGTCGCTTGCGTCCGACTCCTACGCCGATTTCCTGCGCCGCTCCCAGGAAGCCGAGCGAATGGCGAACCAGTTCTATCGAGCGGCGCGAGAGGCGGCCCGCCGAGAGGTCCCGCTGCTCGCGGCGGGCAACATGACGGCGAAGCAGTCCGCGACGAAACTGGCGGTCAGACTCGCCGCCGAGCACGACCTGACCCACGTCGTCTACCGCAACGGCGCTCGCGTCCCAGTCCGCGCCTGGGCCGAGGCCGCTACCCTCGCCAAGTCGGCCGTCGCCTACAACGCCGGCACCCTCAACCGGACCCGCCAGGCGGGCGTCACGATGGTTGAAGTCTTCGATGGGCTCGACTGCGGCTGGACCACACATCAGGACACCGACAAGGCCAACCGCACAGTGCGGACCATCGAGGACGCTGCGGAGTGGCCGATCTCCCATCCGCGCTGTCGGCGGGGGTTCGGCCCACGTCCGGATCTGATGTAGGTCTGACGTGTCCGGAGGGGTGTCTGGACGGGGCAGCGCCCTGCTTCTATTTCTATGCGCTGACGGCGACGACCAGTTCCTGTCCGTCTCGCCTGCTGCCCGGGCAGCGAGATACCGCTCGGCGTCGAGGGCAGCCTGGCAGCCGCTGGCGGCGGCGGTGATTCGGCGGGGCGAGCATTGGCCTCGTGGTCTTTGCCAGCATCGTGGCCATGCTGATCGCAGGCGGGGCGTGCGCGCTGTGTATGGCCGTGGCCGCAAGGCTCTGCGCGGTGCAAGGGAGGTGGGGGCAAGGAGCCGTAGTGCGGGACACTTCGGGGGAGGGCCCTGGCGGTTGGCAATTCCTTGTCGTGTCCGTGTCGGTAGCTCGTGGGATGATCCTCCGTCATGGGGAGACACACATGGGGGAAGACTGTCGCCGGGCTGTTCCTGGCCGCGACCGTGGCGGCCGTGAGTGGCTGCAGCAGCTCGGACGACCAGGACGACGCCAAGCCGGCCGCGAAGGCGAAGACGGTGAGCGTGGAAGCCGCGACCACCACGTTCCAGGATGCGGTGACGAAGTTCGACACGGACGGCGGCTGTCTCGAGCAGGAGCCAGCTACGTGCTGGGATCAGATGCAGGCGCTCATGAAGCCCGCGCGCGACCTGCGGAAGGCGATGAACTCGGAGAAGTCCGTGGGCGCCGACTTCTGGACGGACGCGTACGCCCTGATCGACACCATGGAGGACGGCATCTCTGTGGGTGAGGACCAGGGCGCCACGGCGTACGGCACGAACCGGCCGAAGGTGCTTGGGTCCGCGCACGACCTGTCCGACTGGCTCGACGAGAACCCGATCAAGTAGCAGAAACGAAGCGGCATCCGCGCGCGGCCGGGGCCCGCCGGATGCCGCCGGCCTACTCGTCCTTTGGCTTTCCCGCGGCTAGCCCGGGGGCGAGCCGGGCACACCGCGCGGCGTACGCGGACAGGTGCTTGGCCTCGAACTCCGCGGCGTTCCAATCCTCGTCGAGGACGTCGCCGCCCGGCCAGATGTAGGCCCACCCGGTCGCACCGGTGGACAGGGTCACTTCACGAAGGTCGTACCGCTCGTCCTCGAACGCGTCGAGGATGCGCCACTCCTCGTTGCTCAGGTCGGTCAGGAGCACTCCGGAAGCGGAGCCGCCGAGAGCGCGCACGACGAGCCCGGGATAGAGGCGGTCCACGAGCGCGGCCGCGCGGTACCCGGGAGCAGCCGCTGGGGCCTGCTCGGGTATCCGCCCCAACAGGGCCTTGAGGACGGCGTCGAACTGCAGCGTGCCGTAGCAGAACAGCACGTCGGGGTGTTGCGCGAGTCGGTCCCGGCGACCAGAGGTCTCCGGGACCGGGGCGGGGCTGGTTATCGTCTGCATCATTGGCGTTCCGGTCTCAGGGAGAGGGCAGGTACATCGCGTCATAGACGGGCGACTCTGGGGCGTGCTTGATCTGTCCCATAATCGTGTACCCCCACCGCAGGTATGCATCGTGGGCAGGTTGGTTATCGACGATGCACGTCAGTGCCGTGGCGGTCTCCGCGCGGCCAGCAATGACCGTGTCGTGGATCTGGCGGCCGAGCCCCTTGTTCTGGAACTCGGGGAGCACCATCAGTTCCCGGAGCCAGAAGATTCCGCCGGCGTCGGCCAGGACGACGAGGTCGTTCGGCCGCCTGTTGCCGAGTGACGTCCACCAGGGCTTGTCTGCGGGCAAGGTCGCGCCGTGTACGTACCCGATGATTTGGCCGTCCTGCCAGGCGGTCACGGTCTCGAACCCGGGGGTGTCGTACGCCGCCTCCAATCGCTCCCGGAAGGAATCGGCGGAGAAGAAGGGGTCTCCGATGTACGGCGGGACGTCGTACACGTGGGCGTAGACGTCGACCAGCTCGGAGGTTATGCCCTTCGCCGACTTCGCATCGTGCCGCTGGAACTGCGGTGCCACTGTGTGCACTCTCCTTTTCTCACTCACGCGACGTGAGCCCGGATCTGTTCGAGCAAGTCCCCCACCCCGCGGGCGCGCTGATGGGGGAGCATCCCGTTATGGACGATCTTCAACTGCGCGGCGGTCCGGGTCGAGGACATGCCGCTCTCGACGAGCCGTAGGGCTTCGGTGGCAGCCGCAAGGCCATGGTCGACGTCACCGTTCTCCACCGCCGCGACCGAGAGCCGACCGAGGCACATCCCGCGGTTTCGGGAATGGGCGGCATCCTGCATCGCCTCAGACCGGGCCAGTAGCGCCTGCGCGCGGGCCGTTTGGCCGAGGTCGAGGCGGCACATGCCTTCAAGACAGGTCAGCTCTGCGAGGTTGAGGAACAGGGCCCAGTCCGGGTCTCGCTCGTCGCCACCGCGCTCCCACTCCTTCCAGGCCCGCTTGATGGCAGCCTCGCAGTTGAGAGTGTCACCGAGGCGGGCGTAACCCTGTGCCTCTCGGATCGCGAGGAGAGCTATGACGCGGGTGGGCGCGTCCCACAGTTCCGCATGCCGCTGTCCGAGCTTGGCGAAGCGCACGGCCTCACGGCCCTTGTTCAGGTCGACGGCCTGTCGGGACATGTTGCTCAGCGTGCGACTGGCCAGCTTGTCGTCGCTGGTGTAGTTGGCCGCGTTCAGGGCCTCGGAGAAGTATTGGCGGGCCTTGTCCTGGAGGCCGGCGTCGTAGCAGAACCATCCGAGCGATGTGGTGAGCTTGCCCGCCAGAGCATGGAGCTGCTGGCCCAGGGCGTCATCGTAGATACCTCGGTCGATCATGTGGTGAGTCCAGAGCAGGTGCGCCCGGGTCGGCCGCCACAGCCTGTTGGCGCCGAACTGCTGGTCGATCGCGTAGTTGTCATCCGCGGCGGCCGAAAGGAATGACACCTCTTCCGGGACGATCCGCCACTCGCCGGGCCGGTCGGTGCCGGTGGCGGTCTCGGCCAGCCACGGCGGCGCCTCGTCGGTGAGGGGGGCCGGGCTGGTGGCGACCAGCAGGGGGCCGACTGCGGGCTCTTGGGCGATCAGGGGCACTGGGGTGAGGACGATGGGGCCACCGTCGCTCTTGACGCTCCGTGGCCGCAGACCTAGCTCCTCGACGGGGCGCTTCCAGTAGGCGGCCAGCACCGCGCGGGCGTCGGGGTGCGGCCACGGTGGAGGCTCCTTGCTCTCCCACTTCGAGAGTTGGCGGACGGTGAAGGTCGGGAGCTTGCCTATCCGCCGCTCGGCGAAGAGGCGCTTGGCAAGGGTGGTGAGGTGGTCGACCATCTCCTCTTGCGTCAGGTTCGCGTGCTCGCGTAATCGCTTGAGTTCACGCATCTCCACCGCCCCCATCGCCATCTGGTCCGCCTCACGGTAGCGACTCCCGTGGCGGTGCGTGAGGGTTCGTCAACTGAAAGCCCTGGTCAGGAGGAAAGGGCGGGCGAAAGGGCGGGCAAAGGGCGGGTAGGAGGCGGACAGAGTTCCGGCGAAAAGACCTGTTCACCGCCTGGCGTCTTCGCTGCACTGGGTCACGCCGCACACACCGCGTGTGCCGTCGTGGTGCCGGGAGGGCTCATGAAGACCCGCGAGATCGCCGAGCACGAGACCGTGTCCGCGTGGCTCTCCGCGGCGACAGCGCACCCGGAGATGGCCACTGCCCGCTGGCGCGAGAACCGTTACCTGCCGCGGCGCCTCGGGTGCGGCGTGACCTTCGACATCGTGCTGTCTGACCGATCCCTGGTCGAGGCGGCGTATCGGCTCCTCGACCAGTACGAGCAGCCGCTCGGGCCGGCCGTGCTGTTCTCCAACCTTCGCTCCGCAGCCGTGTTGGTACCGCGCGGTACAGGGGTGGGCTGGTACGGCCTGATGGCGGCCTCGCAGTGGCCCGAACGGCTCCCCCGGCCGGCCTGCCTTGGCGAGGGGCACGCGATTCTCGTGCCCGCGCTCGTGCCCCGGCCGACGGCTGGGCTCGTGCGCTGGCTGGTGCCGCCCGACGGCGAGCAGTCCGTCGGCGGAGCGCCGCTGCTCACCAGCCCCGTCCCGCTCGCACGATGCCTCTCCGAGGCGGGTGCTCTCCTCGCGCCCGTAGAGCGGACTCCCCTCAGCAGGGCTGTGTCAGCAGTCAGGTCGGTCCTGCCATCCCCGTCGGCCCTGCCATCCCCCAAGAGGACGTGATGACGACGACAGCCGTACGACCGTCCCGCGCAGTCCCCCTCCGCGACACGGACCTGATGGACCAGTGGATCGACGTCGCGCCCCACCGCGGTAACGGCCCGCTCCGCAAGGCAGACGCCCACGGCGTACGCGTCCTTCGCAGGATCGCCGCCGCCCAAGTCCGGTACTGCGGCTTGGAAGACCTGATCGACGAGGTGACGCTCCTCGTCTCCGAGTTGGTGACCAACGCGGTACTGCACAGCGGAACCGTCAGAGTCGGCCTGGTGATGGCCGTACGAGACGGCTTCCTGCACATCGACGTCATCGACGGCATGGCAGGTCACGGGGCGCCCAGACGGGTGAGCGCCAACGCCGAGTCGGGGCGTGGCCTCGCCCTGGTCGAAGCAGTGGTCAAAGAGTGCGGCGGGACCTGGGGGACGAGCGACGCCGGCGCGAAGACCTGGTGCCGCCTCGCCGTTCCGGAGGACCCGAAGGCCGTGCCGAAGGAGTCCCAGTGACGGCCATCCCCGCTCTGGCCTCCGGTTGGGCCCATCCCGTGCGTGCGGCCGTGCCGCCCTTCACCGAGGCCGGACTGAAAAGGGTCCTGGAGAAGGTGCAGCGGTGGGCCCCGTACGTCGACGGCTCCTTACTCGACGACGTCGCGGCCGTCCTGGACGACTACACGCCCTCCGAGGACGAGGCCGAGGAGCACGCGCAGCGGCTCCGCGGCCACCTGATGCGACTCGTCAACCTCGCCCTCACCTCCCAGATGGACCAGAAGGACCAGCGAATAGCCGACCTCGTCGAGCGGGGCCGCACCATCCGATCCGAGGAAGTACCCAGCGACCACCGCCGGGCCGTCGGACACGTCCGACAGATGGCGTGGACGCTCAACGAACTCCTCGAACTGCTGGTGGAGAACCAGTGCCTTACGGAGGAGCCGTGACCTTCCCGTCCCTCAGACTCGCGTACAACCCGCGGGCCATAGACCCTCGGGACCCACGCCTGTCCCTAGTGCCCTACATCACCCAGAGGGGCGGGGAAGACGCTGCGCCAGAAAACCTCTTCATCATCCGGCACTCGTCCGGTCCGCGGCTGTACTACCGAGACGAGGACCCCAGGGATCGAGACCCGCGAGGCGCCCTGTGGGCGCGGTGCGGCTGGAATCCCGTCGACGCGCAAGGCCGAATCACCGGCGAACCGCAATGGAAGTTGATGCACCCCCACCGGCAGATGGTGTGCATGCAGACGATGCTCTGTCAGATCTGCTCGCTCCCCGCCCGGACGCCGCTCGGCTTCATCTTTCTCGCCGGCCCCAGGGACCACGACCCGACTCAGGCGAGCATTCTCACGAATCAGCCGCCCGTGTGCCGGAAGCACGCCCGTGCAGCCGCGAAGCTCTGTCCGCACCTGGAGGACAACCCGATGGTGTTCCTGGCCAGGAGCGCGCCCCTATACGGCGTGCACGGCACCCTGTACGGCCTCGACGACGGAGGCGTGAAGGTCGTCGCCCAGCCGGACGCGCCCTTGCCGTACGGCCACGCGAACATCGGGACGTTTCTCGCCTCGCAGTTGGTTCGCCGCCTCCAGTCGTTCCGCGCCGTCGGCCTCGACGAGCTGCTCGAGGACCTGGCGGCGCCCGCCGCCGCATAGACCCCTGCCCGGTGACCACACGACCGGCTCTGTGGCCATCAGGCAGGCAGCAAGCTCCGCCCGTACGACAACGGCATTCGGCGCGGGCGGAGGAACGGCGCTGGGGCCCACGTCCCCCATAGGCCCCAGCGCCAGCCGGACGTTTAGAACGGCATCCGAAGACACCTCAAGACCCCGAAGGAGAGGAACCTGTTGAACTCGACCGATGAGTTCCGCGTCGTTTCGTGGAACGTCGAGCACAACGGCATCAGCAACAGTGGTGATGATGCCAAATGGCACCTGGCCATGGACGTCCTCGTTGAACTCCAGCCGCACGTACTCCTCCGCCAGGAGATCACCCGCGGGGACATGTTCGGCGGGCGAGCGATATGGGCGGAGGCTGCTCGTCTCGGCGGCAACGGCCCGGCGCACACTGCGTTCCTCGCTACTGCCACCCCTGAGTCAGCCAATCCGACCGGTGTCTACACAGACCCGTCTCTGTGTACGCCCGTCCAATACTTCGAGCACGTCACCAGCATGTGGCATCCGATCTGCAATCCGGTCGTACGGCTCAAGGGCGCGCCGTCGACGCTGAGCCTGGCCTCATTCCACTTGTGTTCCTTCGACCCAGCCCAACGGGCGAGCGAAGCGAAGCGTCTTGCCATGTTGGGGCAACCGGGCATGGCGGCGATCATCGGCGGCGACTGCAACTCCTATCCACACCGATCCGACGACGAGACAGCCGCGTTACCCGATTGGGACAAGATCACTGACCGGTCGCACTTTGAGGCCCGCACGATCGAGCGGGGAGGCGAACGCGTCTCCGACACCCGGCCGGACGAGATCCTCGCTGGCGAGCACGACGGGCGACCGCCGGTCTTCAAGGACCTGGGGCACCACGCCGCGACCGTGCTCGGCCAGCCGGATGCGCTCGACCCCACGGCATCGCTGTGGCGCACGGACCAAGGCCCGATGCGGCGGATCGACCGCATCTATGCGACCCCGCAGGTAGCCGAGGCCCTGACCAGGCTGGAGGTCATCGTCATCGACGACGTTCGCGAGGTATCCGACCACGCCCCTGTTGTCGCCACCTTCAGCCTCGCCAAGCTGCGCCGTGCCCTGTCTGGGACCCCTGGTGAGAAGGCGGTTGCAGCATGAGCACCCGAATCACCGTGCTGTCCTGGAACTTTGAGAACAACGGTGGTGGAGACTCCGCCAAGCGCCTTCAGGCGCACGAGCTGCTGGTGTCCCTTAGCCCGCACCTGGTGCTTCGTCAGGAGATGTGGCGCGCGGACGCCGACGGCAACGCGATCCTGTATGAGCTGGAGGGCGTTCTCGGTATGCGCGGCTGGCTCGGCCCGGAATCGTGCACTGCGATCTTCGCCGACCCGCGCTTCTTCCACCCGGTGCGTGAGTGGCCCAAGCCTGGCCCCATGTGGGTGCTGCCGCCCACAGGGCTGACCATGCGCTACCTGCCCGCAGGCACCGAAGCCACACCGCTCGCCCTGGCCTCGTACCACCTCAACTACGCATCGAGCACCAACCGTGCTGCCGAGGCGGAATGGCTGTCGACGTGGGCCGACAAGAAGTGGACCACCCCACAGGGCGAGACCGTACGGATGCCGTGTCTCGTCGCTGGCGACAACAACAGCTATCCAGTCCCCGGCATCGAGGGCGACCCCGCGCTGCCGGTGCTGAACGAGATCAAAGATAGGCCGCACCGCCTACACCGCTCGTTCATAGGCCCGGACGGTGCCCGGGTAATGGATACCCGCCCGGATGAGGCGCTGCGCACCGCCGGCCTGGAGGACGTGGCCCGCCACTGGTCTGCCAAGCACGGAGACAAGGCAGCAGTCTCCCGAACGGTCAACGCCTGCGAGACGCACGGGCCGGACTCTCGCATCGACCGCCTTTACGCCACCACCGACTTGTTGGACGCGGTGACTGGCGTGGATGTGATGGAGGTCCCCGAGGAGGTTTCGGACCACCACATCGTTCGGGTCGCGCTCGACGGCGACCGCCTTTCGGACATCCTCAACCAGCAGCCGAGCGCGCTCGAGTCGCTGGTCGCCCCCTGAGACTGCCGCTCGGTGGGACGGATGCCCACCCTGGCCGCCCGGCGGTAACAAGCTCTGCCCGTACGACAGACGGCATTCGGTGCGGGCGGAGACGCGGCGCTGGGGCTATACCTCCTGGGCCCCACCGCCGGCCCACTTGGCACGCGATTCGACAGTTGATCGCTGCCCCCGAGGCCTCACGGCCTCACGAGACCCACCCGCTGTCGGACCGCCGGCACCCCAGGGCGGCAGCAGCACCAGAGCGACACCCCCAGACCCCAAGAGAGAAGGAAGCTCCGCGTGTTCATCGACATCCCGAGTGAACTCGAAGCCGCTCTGATCGACCGTTCTCTCCCACCCTGGGAAGTGGACGGTTCGTTCCTGGCGCGGTCCACCATGGAGCGGTACCGGACCGAGCTGACGGCAACGCCGCAGGTCGAGGAGACCGCCGCGACGCTGCGCCACGCGCTGACCGGAGAGGGTGGCGGATACGCCGTCCTGCGCCTGGGAAACCTCGCCAAGGCACTGGGGATCGACGATGACCGGTTCCTGCGGCTGGTGACGGGCTTCGCGGCCGAGGTGGCTGTCCCCTTCTCGCCCTTCCCGCGGTGGCCCCTTTGGAAGGACATCGGGGTCAAGGTCGACAAGGACCCCGGCAAGTCCAGCGGCATCGGGTACAACGCGTTCCACATGGACCTGGTGAACGGGACCCTGCCCCCGGACTACACCACGCTCCTGTGCGTTCGCCGCGACCCACTCGGCGGCGGCCCCAGCATCCTCTCCGACGCCCACGCGGCGGTGGCGCGGCTGTCGGAGGACAGCCGCGCTCTGCTGGCCGAGTCGGCCTACCACTACGGGACCTTCTTCGACCTGTTCGGCGTGGGCGAGGAGTACAAGCCGTTTCCGATCCTGGACGGCTCCGACCCGGGCGAGGGGTTCGTCCGGTTCACCGCCAAGATGCTGGAGAGGTCCGAGCTCGGCCAGGCGCACGCCGACGCCGCCAAGGAACTCGCCGAGGAGCTCGTCCGGGGTCAGGTCTCCTTCATGCTTCAGCCCGGGGACTACCTCATCGTGAACCAGCGCCGCTTCCTGCACGGTCGGGAGGCGCTCCACAACGGTCAGGAAACCGTCCCGGTCTCCGACCGGCGGCTGCTCCTCCAGTTGTTCCTGCGCGCGAGGGCCGGCGATGGCTCGGCCGCGTAGCCGGCCGACAGCACCGGTGACCCACCGAGTCCCGCCCTCGGGTCCAGCCCCCGAGCACGTGGCAGGGCCACGGGGCGGGGCCCGGTCGGGCACCCCCGGAAACGGTCGCGCAACGGGCTCCCGGCGCACGGACCTATATGCGCGAGTTGTACAGCGACTGCCACACGGCGCCGGCCAGCGCCCGCGTCGCCCGCGGGACCGACAGACGCTCGTGCTCGCGGTACAGGGCCCAGTTGTATTGCACGAGCGACAGTTTGTTGGAGGACAACGATCCCGCCTGGTGCGCCCTGTACACCGCAAGCGGCTCATCCAGGCCCCGGGCGTCAGCGCCGTCCCGCATGATCGACAGCCAGAGGGCGTAGTCCTGCCGTTTGCGCATCTCCGGCATCAGCCTCGTGCCCAGGACATTGCGGTCGTACATGGCGGTGAGGGCACCGATGTGGTCTCGGACCAGCATCGCGCGGTAGTCCACGCGCTCCCGCGCACGGATCATCCGCCCGTTCGGGACCCAGTCGGTGCTCTCGCCGTCGTAGTCGGCGTCCATCTTGAAGTACGAGGTGAACGTCAGCGGCGCATCACCTTCCGCGGCGAAGGCGAGCTGCTTCTCGGTCTTCTCCGGAAGCCACATGTCGTCGCTGTCGAGAAAGGCGATGTAGTCCCCGCGGGCCCGCTGAATCGCCAGGTTGCGTGCCCGGCCCGCACCGCCCCGTTCGGGTGCCGACTCCGGCAGAACGCGCTCGTCCTGCTCGGCGAACTCGCGGAGCAGGTCCATGGAGCCATCGGAGGACTGGTCGTCGGTGACCAGCAGCTCCAGGTCGCTGTGGGTCTGCGTGAGCACCGATCGGACGGCTGCGCCGAGGGTCGCTGCCGAGTTGTACACGGGCATCACGACAGACACCAGGGGCACAGCACTTCTCCTTGCCAGACCAGGAACGACGGTCCATTCAAGCACCGCAATCAAGTAGGAGCTGCCATGCAGATAGTTGTCGCTGGTCAGGGCTATGTAGGGCTTCCCTTGGCCGTACGCGCTGCCGAGGTGGGTCACCGTGTCGTCGGCTACGACGTGGACACGCACCGCGTCCAGCAGCTCGCCGCCGGCCAGTCCTACGTGAGGGACGTGGACTCCTCGCGGCTGCGCGCAGTGCTGGATTCCGGAGCCTACTCCGCGACCGCCGACGCTGCCGCGCTGGTCGGCTTCGACATCGCGGTGATCACCGTGCCGACCCCGCTGCGGGACGGGGTGCCCGACCTGACCTACATCGAGTCCTGCGCCCGGACGCTGGCCGAGCACCTTCGCCCCGGTGCGACGGTGGTCCTGGAGTCCACGACCTATCCCGGCACCACCGAGGAACTGCTGCTGCCGATCCTGGAGGAGGCGTCGGGCCTCAAGGGCGGGGTGGACTTCCTGGCCGGATTCAGTCCCGAGCGGATCGGAAACAAGCGATGGTCGTTCGACGGGACGCCGAAATTGGTGTCCGGAATCGACGCCAAATCACTCGATGTGATCAAGGGTTTCTACGACGGCATCTTTCAGACCACGGTACCGGTGTCCGGGACGAAGGTCGCCGAGCTGGCCAAGCTGATCGAGAACACCTTCCGGTTCGTCAACATTTCCATGGTCAACGAGATGGCGATGCTGGCCGCTTCCCTCGGCGTGAACATCTGGGAGGCGATCGACGCCGCCGCGACCAAGCCCTTCGGATTCACGCGGTTCACCCCAGGGCCGGGAGTCGGCGGGCACTGCCTGCCCGTTGACCCGATGTTCCTCTCGTGGAAGGCCCAGCAGGACCTCGGCGTGCCTTTCCGGTTCGCGGAACTCGCCGCTGACGTGAACCGGCACATGCCCGACTACGTCGTCCGGCGTCTCGTGGACGCACTCGACAAGCGCGGCATGGCCATCAGCCGATCTCGGATTCTGCTGCTCGGCCTGACCTACAAGTACAACGCCACCGACCTTCGCAATTCCCCTTCGGCACGTGTTGCCGAACTTCTCATCGGACTCGGTGCTGAGGTTCGCGGTGCCGAACCCAATATCCCGGACGGCGACGACGCAAAGCTCAGCGTGCCTCGGGTCGATGCGACTCCGGACGAGGTGGCCGCCGCGGATGCAGTCATTCTTCTCATGGATCACCCGAGATTCGACCTACCGATGATCGAGAAATGCGCAACCTATGTTCTGGACTGCCGAAACCGTCTTTCCGGAGTCAACGTCGAGACTCTTTAGGTCCTCGAGATCCCCCCGGGCCCGCGGCCAATCCTCCATCTTCGGGAGTTGCCTTGCGCGACGAATGGGAACACGCCCACACGGACTACACCATGCCCGCGCAGCGTCAAATTCCTGCCTCGCTGGCCGAAAGCGAGGGCGACTGGCGCCACCACCTGGAACGCTCAACCCCCAACGGCTGGCTGATGCGACACAACGCCATGACCGAAGCGTTCGTCAGCGGAAAGCCGATGTACCTGTTGCACACCACCAAGGACATCAACGCCATCCGCACTAGCCGGCAGTTGCACGTCTCCACCGGATGCCTGGTCGGGGCCCTGTACTGCTCGCCTCTCGCCAGTCAGCGTGAGGGACTGCGCCCACACAACCTCGGCGCCTACCTGATGCGGACGAAACCCTCCACCACGCCCATGATCTTCGAGGTCACCCCGGATGCCCCGATCCGGCCCAAGGGCGTCGACTACCTGCATCTCGGTGCCATCCACCTGCGGACCTACCTGCGCTACCAGAGCTTCCTCACCCCGGCCGAGAACGACCAGCTCGACCGCGCCGTACTGGCCGGGCTGCGCGCCGCGGCCGTGTTCCTCGACACCGCCCTGCGCAACGCCGCCGGCCATGCCACTCCGGCACCCGAGTTCATCGACCAGTTGTCCGCCGCCGTTGCCCATGTGCCGTTTCTCGGCTACCTGTACTTCGAGGTTCTGTCCGAATACCTGATGCTCCACTCTGCTACTCCGGAGACCAAGACCTACGCCCAGGCAGGAGAACTGAACAACTGGCTCTACAAACGACTCGCCTTCGCCGCCGTGGACGGCATGGACCAGTTGTTCGACCTGGCCCGTTTCAATCCGCGCCATCACCGGCTCGTCCAGCTCATCGAAGGCATGGAACCAGCTCTCGGCCCGGGAGTCTCCGAGTACGTCCGGCGACGACTGTCCCACCTGTTCGCCCGGACCGCGCTGCACCCGTCCCAGGACGCGGCATCGGTCACCTTCCAGGGCGTCGATCTCAGCACGCTCCGGAAAGCCGCGCCCGGACTGATCGGCCAGATGATCTTCCGTGAGATCCGGTACATGGCTCGCTATCGGCAGTTGTACCACTGCTTCGAGAAAGCCAAGGCGCTGGAGGCATGGGACTACTGGAACAACGAGGGAATACCCACCCCGTTCAACGGAGTCCTCCCCAAGGGGGAGATAGGGATAAATCCCGTATACCCCCGATCGGCAGTCAGAGTATGGACGGCAGAACTGGACGGCAAGGGCTATTTACATCCGGCCGCTGAGGTCACGGCCGTCTTCACGCCGCACCTGGCGTCGTGGTGGGCGCCACCCCGTGAGCGCGAGATGCAACACGCTTCCGACGATTCACGATTCGAGGCCCTGGGAGCCCGATCTCCGGTTCCACCCCAACGGTCATCCATGAATGGAGTTTCCGCATGTCCGCCCAGCCTTTGAACATCATGACTGGCATCAACCGCACTGCCGCGCCTTCGTCCGGGAGCATGATCCTCGTCAACGATCTCTACGGCGCGATGCCTGAAATCCACACGACGTTTCTGGGCAGGGCGCCGGTCGATCAGGCTTGGGAGGCTGCGTTTGATCAGCTGATCACCCTCTCCACGACGAAACGCCCCCACGGCCCGGACTTCGACCCCTACGTTGACGAGTTGACGCGTGAGGTCGGTGCGCTCGTCGAGAAGATCCAGCCGAATGTCATTCACGCCCAGTACCTCGGGTTCGCTCTCAGCCTGGCGTTCACCCGAACTGCTGGCAACATACCGATCATCGCCATCGCCCACGGCCCCGACGTGATGGTTGCCGAGCGCAGCGCATCGGAACGCGAGGTCCTGAATGAAGTTGCTGCTGCAAGCATCGCGATCGTGGCTCCGACCTCCGCCCTCGCCGACCGCATCGACCGTCTCACCGGACGCCGGTTCACCGGTCGACTCACCGTCATCCCTTGGGGCATCCCTTTGAGCGATGCCCGGGTACGCGATCAACCGCTTACTGGAACCGGACCGCTATCGTTGGTGCACGCTGGTCGTCTGGACGACAACAAATCCACGATCACCGCAGTCGAAGCCCTGGCTTTAACCGATCAGCCGCACCACTTGACCGTGATCGGCGAAGGGATCCTACGGGAGCATCTGGAACAGCGGGCTATCGAACTCGGGCTCCGGGACCGGGTTCATTTTGATCCGTTCCTGCCCCGCGCCGAACTGTGGCGCCGCCTGCCGAGCTTCGACGCCTTCGTCTTCACAACCAGGGGTCTGGAGGCTTTCGGGCTCGTCCTCATTGAGGCTCAAGCCCACGGACTTCCGGTTGCCTACTCCGATCTTCCCGGTGTGAGGGAAATCCTCGGGCGCGCTGGCGTTCCCTATACTCCTGGTGACCCGCGCTCGCTGGCTGTGGCCCTAGAAGAGATGGGCCGGGACTTCCACCAGCGCAAGGCCCTGAACAAGGCGGCTCTCGATAACGCGCGCCGATACGACATCACTACCACCGGCCGCCGGCTTCGCGAACTGACGCTCCGCGTTACCTCCTAACCCCAGTGTTTCGAGACCTGCCTCGGGGCACGAAGGTGGCACGACAGTGAGTGTCCTCTGACAGGCCATCTTGACCGTTTGCCAGGTGAGTTTGACCGCCCGGTTCAGAGAGCAGTTCGGTCCAGATCTCGCCGCGTGGGGAGGGAGAGATAACGGCCCCCATCCTTCCTTCCCCTGGTCGGAGCACGGTCTGAACGGGTGGAACTGGGCTCTTGACTGACCTCGCACGGCGATATCGCCGGAGGGTTGAGGCAACGATGTTTGTCATGGACTTTCTAACCTCCTCTACGGCCCCGTGGTGGTTCGCATCTGTGGCTGCACTCGTCGGCTGGGCTGCCGGAGACTGGCTCCGTGGACGCCGTGACGCGAAAGAGCGTAAGCGCGTCGAGCTGAACCGAGCGGTGACAGACTTCCTCGGCGCATCAGCGCGGATCATGGAAGCACGGATGAACTCAGATGACGAACTTGGCGGACCGGGAGATCAGGCGGCCCTCATCTCTGCTAGAGACTCGATCAGACTTGTGGCTGGCCCCGCGATCAAGGAGGCTGCCGACAACGTCATGAAGGCCACTGCGGTGAGGTGGAGCGAGGATCTGACGAAGCGGGGGTCGGGGTCATGTACCTCGCACGCGACGAGCTCATCGAGACCGTTGATCACGAGGTGAACGGATCCAGACGCAGTGCTCGCGGCCGCGTTCAATCCGCACCCGAGTCCGACCCCAGCACTTCAGATCAGGGCCAGGCACCCGGCGAGGGGAGGGAATGATCATCATCCTTCGCTCCCGCCGACGAGGTCCGGACCATGAACCCACTGAACCGGACGGTCAAACTCACCTGGCGAACGGTCAAGATCACCTGTCCGAGGACAGTGAGACAACTCGGTTAAGAGCCGTGCAAGGCCCCGCTGTCACGGGACGGCGGGGCCTTCTTGTGTCAGCCCTGGCTAAGGGAGATGCACTGGCATGGCTTCCACTTGCCCGGCACGCCGCCAAGAGGGAACTTGCGGATCGGCATGTTCTGGTAACCGCGTTGGAACAGCGAGCAGTTGATGTTGGCGTGGTAGGCGTCGCTGGTGTCCGTGGTGACAACCTCGGTCAGGGGGTCATACTTGAAAGTGCCGGGCTGCTGGTACAGGCCGTCCATGCTACGAAGCCCCGCACGGTACGTGCCGTCCCTGCCGCCTCGGCTGTTCTGAGTGTTGATGCCACACGCCTCAGCGAACTCGTAGACGTCAAAGTTGGGGTCGTTGTAGCCCAACACTTGGGCAGTGACCCACATGACGTTGATCTTGACGCGACGCACCTCGTCAGCGTTCAGAATCGGATCGTTGGGGCTACTCTTCGTGTCGGTCTTGCGGTCGTGACCTGCACGGTCGATCCGAATGTGGGCGTCGGACCAGTCTTGAAGGCTGATCTCGTCCGCGAACTGTTGAGCAAGCTTGCTCAGGGCCATGTTGTCCTCCTATCGGACGGCCTGCCGCCCCCCGACGGGGCGAACCGGTCCAAAGCTACATGCAAGTAATGATCGACACAACTCGGGCGTTAGTTCAGGACTGCCATCTGCGGCCCTCGCCTACGGGCGAGCGTGCCGTAGGACGGGCAAGCAGCGCGGCGAGCACTGCCGGCACGCCTGCGCTGCTCAGGCTTCAGTGGCACGAAATTGCTGATCATCAAATTTCGATGACAACGATCAACCTCCAATGGCACGGGACGGCAGTCAGGAGGAATCCGGGCCGTCAGCTGACGTGGCTACGCTCGAACATATGAGCACTCACACTGAAGGATTGACCCTCGGGGCCGTCAGCGCCCTGATTGAACGCAAGATCCTCACCGACATCGTACGTATCAGCAGAGCGGGCGAGCCGGTCTTCAACCCGGACACAGGCCAGTACGAGCCAGGCCCGCCAGTCATCATCTACGAAGGGCGCGGCGGGGTCTTCCCGAATGGAGATCCCGGGATCGTCCTGCACCTGGAAGGCCAGGCGTACGTCGACGACTCCACGTCGAAGTACAAACTGATCACGCCTCTGGATGCCCCGGTGGCTTCGCGCGAGGACACGGTGAGCGTCGTCAACGCCGCCGACCCGGCAGCGATCGGCCGTACGTGGCGCGTCCTCGATGTCGGGCAGACCTCCACTCTGGCCGTGGTCCGCACGACGTTCCTGGACCAGAACACCCAGTCCAGCACTTCGGGCAGCACCTCGTGAGCACGCCGATCGACACCGACGCGGAACGGGAGAGGCTGGAGTCGACGCTGCTGGTGGATACGGTACGGATCACCCGCCCAACGGGAACTCCCCAACTTGATCCCTCGACCGGCCTTCTGGGGTCCGTGCCGGCGGAATCGGTCTACGAGGGGCCGGGAGCTGTCCTGTCCGGCCATGGCCAGGTCACCGCACAGCATGTTCTCGGGCGGGAATGGCTGGACGACACGGTCAGCTGGTATCGCCTCCTCACGCCGATTTCGGCGCCCGTTCCCGTGCGGTATGACCGCGTGGAGGTCGTGGCCGCAGCTGGCGAGCACGCGGCGACAGCGAATCGGGTGTGGCAGGTCCTTGATCCGTCGGAGGCGTCCACGGTCGAGATCGTTCGGGTGACCCGTCTCGACGAGATCACCCCTCCGTAGACGGCTGGCGAACTGGGCTGTGACCAGATACCCGTAAGCTCAGATAGGTGCCAACACGTCAGAGTAATGAACCTATGTCTCCCAAGGGCGAGCCCCTGTCGGTGCGCGTCACCGGGCAGGGGCATACCGCCGTCGTGGAGATCGGCGGTCACGACGTCTCCCGAGACCTCTCTGCCTATTCGCTGGCCCACCGCGCGGGCGACGTACCGCGGATGGTCATCGAACTCTCCCCGAGATCCACGGCGACCGGTGTGTTCGAGGGCCTGGCGCACGTCGTCATCGGCGACCCGCCGGAACCTGGCCCGGCAGCGGCTGCCTTCCTCTCCGCGATCAGCCCCGCCGAGCTGGAGAAGGCTGCGCTCGACCGTCACGACCTGATGGACGGCCGCCCGCACGAGCTGACCCGCGCCATGCTCGCCCTGTTGCGGGAATGGGCCCTTGGCCAGTGGGGCGAGCCGGAACCGGAAGACGGGCAGTGAGCCAGTGGCGTCCTCGCTGAATCCGCACCCCAACGCCCACCCTCTGGCGGGCGCCTACTCCAACGCGTTCCAGATCGCCGCGCAGCTCGACGCCAGGGCTGCGCGCACTCTGCCCGAGGTCACGGCCACCGTCCAGCACTACGCGATGCTGCTGGAGACCAGGATCAAGGCCAAGGCCAGCGGCAGGCCGGGCCCCAACGCGCCCACGGGCGACTACAGGCGCTCCTGGACGCACGAGGTGTACACGGACGGGTTCTCCGTCACGGCGGTTGTCGGCACGAACAAGCCCCAGGCGCGACGCCTGGAGTATGGCTTCGTTGGCGCCGACAGCCTGGGGCGCATCTACAATCAGCCGCCCTACCCGCACGTCGGGCCAGCTGTCGAGGAGATCCGGCCGCTGTTCATCGCTGCGCTCGGCGAGACGATCGACGACGAGTCGTGAGTGACCGCCGCGCCGCCGGGCGACAGTTCACCACCCCCGGAGTAGAGGAGGAGTAGTGCCCGTCTCCGGCAGAGAAGTGTCCCTTGCGATCCAGAAGACACTGGCCACAGCAACCGCCCGAAGTTGCGGGTACGGGACTGCCCCCACGGCATCAAGTACGCCCACCGGCGCCACGATTCCCTACAGCGTTCTCTACCCGCTGGGCGTGACTACGAGCGGCCCGCCGTACGGTGACGGTGACGCTGACGCCCGCGTGCTCGTCCAGGTCACCTCGGTCGCCTCATCCGCCGAACAGGTCGAGTGGATGGCGGACAAGGTCCGCACCGCGCTCCTCGCGCGCTTGAGCGGGGCCTACGTCAACACCATCACCATCACCGGATACGTCGTGATCGACCGCGAGCTGGACAAGGAGGAAGGGATGTCTGTCAGCGGTGGCGTATACAGTTATGTGCAGCGGTACGTCCTCACTGTGACCACTCTCGGGTCCTGACGTTCCAGCTACCTCACCGCGGAGGCATCTCGCGGACGCCCGGCCACCCGGCACGGGCCGATTCCCCCTTCATGGGGGCCGGCCCGGCGTGTGCGCGCTCCGGAACACCGGTTCCCGGAGAGCGAGAATCAGTGTCACAGCAGCGGTTCACCCGTCGCGGCACCACGAAGTTCTTCTTCCTGAAGGACATCGTCTCGAAGGAACTGATCCCGATCCGTCCGGAGCTCGGCGGGAGCAACGGGACCGATCTGTCCCCAGCCATCAGCGACATCGAAGGCTTCGCCGTCGAGAACACCCCCATCGACACACCGGACTTGGCAACCGAGTTCACCGGCAACATCCCCGGTGAGGACAAGGCCGACAACTCCAGCCTCACCTTCTACGAGGACAAGGTCGACAACGCCCTGGAGACGCTCCTCGCCAAGGGCGTCGAGGGGTACGTGGTCATCCTCCGCAAGGGCGACATCCCGGCGTCCAAGTCCATGGACATCTTCCCGGTGCGCGTCGGCTCCCGGTCGAGCACCTACACGACGGCCTCCGAGCCGGCGAAGTTCAAGGTCAGCTTCAACGTGACCGGCAAGCCCGTCCAGGACGTGGCCATCCCGGCCGCGGCCTGATCGGCGGGGTGCTGCATGACCACGACCTTCGTTGAACCGCCGGCCGATGCCGTCGCCCGCGATCCGCACTGGGCGGCCAAGATGGCCCGTCTGCGAGCTCGTCGACTTCCCGAGCGCGCCGTGTCCTTCCTCGACGACCAGGACCTGAAGCAGCGCGTGACCGATGCGGCGCTCGACATGGCCAAGGCACGCACCAGCGCCGTTGGCCGGGCCTCCGAGATGGAGGTACCAGCCGACGAGCGTGAGAGCTGGGCGCTCGCTCAGCCGGAAGTGCTGGCCGCCCAAGCCGCGCTGGACGAGGCCCGGCGAGCCCTGGCAGCCGGGACCCTCACGCTCACCTTCCGGGCTCTGCCGCGACCCGCCTGGGAGCAGCTGCTTCGCGAGCACGCCCCCACGGAGGAGCAGGCCGACGTCGGCCACGAGTACAACGTCGAGACCTTCCCCGCTGCTCTCGTCTCAGCCTCCTCGGTGGACGGCATGAGCGAGGCGGAGGCGCAGGAACTCCTCGACAGCTGGAGCGACGCGGACGCCAAGGCACTGTTCACGGCCGCGCTGCTGGTCAACCAGACCATGAGGGCTGACCTGGGAAAAGGCTGATCGCCGACGCCCAGTTCAGGGCCGAGATGGAGCTGTGCCACGCCTACGGACTCCCGCACTCGCAGTTCACGGGCGCGGGGGACGGCCGATGGACGGCTTTGGACCGGGCGAAGGCGACAGCCTACCTCGCGTATCAACGCAGCGTCTGCGAGACCTGCGGGACACGGGCCGCGGAGTGGGACGAGAGCCAGGGGGGCGACCGCTTCGCGTACGTGGCCGAGCCCCACCGCTGTGTGGGCTGTGAGGTCATCGAGATGGAACGCGAACACATTCCTGATGGACCAGATGCGCGGGGGCTCAAAATCGGGCTGAGGCCCAGAGAGGCATCCTGACGTGGCCGGTGCCTACACCCTGTACGTCAACCTCCTCGCCTCAACCGGCGGGCTGTCCACCGGTCTGCGGCAGGGAGCAGCTCAATTACGCGCATTTGATGGTCAGTTGGATGGGACGGCGACACGGCTGAACCAGGTGCGCGTGGCCAGCGACAATCTGGCCCGTGCTCAAGCCGCCGCGTCGGCGCAGATGGTTCGTTCCCAGGCACAGGTGGCTCAAGCCGTGCAGCGGACCACCGCGCTCCAGGAACGCGCAGGCCGTGCACAGACGGTGGCAGCGACAGCAGCCCGCCGCGCGGCAGCGGAACAGGCCGCCGTGACGGCGACGGGAGCGCGAGCCGCACGGGCGGAGGCCCTGGCGCAGACGATGAACGCGCGTGCCCAGGGCACGGCCGGAGCCGGGGCCGCAGCTGCCGCGCGCACCTCCGCTGCGGCCCAGTCGGCTGCCGCTCGCGCCGCCCAGGAGCACGCCGAAGCGCAGCGGCGGGCGGCAGCGGCCCAGGCTACGGCGACGCGCGCCACCGGTCTCGCCGTATCGGCCCAGGCTCGTGCCGTGTCCGCAGTGCGGATGCGGGACGAGGCGCAGACCACGGCCGCACGCAACGCGCAGCGACAGGCACAGCAAATCGCTCGGGCTGAGGCCCAGTTAGCCGCTGCACGGACCGCCCAGGCTGCGCGGACCGCCAAGAACGGTCTGCTCATCGGTGCCGCACTCGGCGTCGGAGTGGCTCAGGCGATTTCGTTGGAGCGGGCAATGGCCAACGTGCTGACGATCTCGCAACAGATCACGTCCGAGAACGTCGGAGCCTTCACCGATCAGATCGTCGAGCTGTCCACCCGCCTGCCGCAGACCGCCGACGAGCTCGCCGACGGCCTGTATCAGATCGTCTCGTCCGGCTTCGACGGCGCGGACGCCATGCAGATCCTCGAGGTCGCGGCTCAGGGGGCGGCAGCGGGCCTGACCACGTCGGAGACCTCAGCGCGCGCGCTGCTTGGAGTGCTGAACGCGTACGGATTGTCGGCGTCGGACGCCAGCGACGTCATGGACGTGATGTTCCAGACCGTCAACTACGGCGTCATCTCGTTCGAGGAACTCGCGCAGCAGCTCGGCGACGTCGTACCGATGGCTGCGGCGGCCGGCGTCGAGTTCGACGACATGAGTGCCGCGCTCGCCGCGATCACCCTCACCGGCATCCCCGCGGCTGAAGCCGTGACCGCACTGAACATGCTCCTCACCCGCGTCATGAAGCCGACGCAGGACCTCAAGCAGGCCGTCAAGGACCTGGGCTACGAGTCGGCCGCCTCCGCCGTCGAACAGGACGGCCTGTACGTGGTCGTCAACAAGCTCAACGGAGCGGCGGGAAACACCGCAGAGGGCATCTCGAACATGTGGAAGGACATCCGCGCCACACGTGCCGCTCTTGCCTTGGCCTCCGCCGGCGGACAGAACTACGCCAACACCTACGCAGGCATTGCCAACGAAGTGGCGCGCGCCGAAGCCACGCAGAAGGCGTACGCCCTCCAGACCGGCACCGTCACCGGCCAGTGGCAGCTGGCCTCCAACCAGGCCCGCGCCCTCGCCATCGACGTCGGCCGAGCCCTGCTGCCGGTACTGATGACCGTCGGATCCGCCGTCCATACCTTCGTCGGCACCATCGAGGACCTGCCCGGACCGATGAAGTCCGTCATCGCGATGGTCGCCGCGTCCGTTGCGGGACTGCTCCTGCTCCGAGCTGCCTACACGAAGGTCACCGTACAGATCGCCGCGTTCCGTACCGCCCTTGCCGCCACCCAGGCCGGAGGCGCTGTGATGCCCGCCGTGCTGGCCGGCACCAGCCTCGCGGTCACCGGCCTTGCCGCGGTCCTCACCCTCGGCATCGCCGGATACGCCGCCTACACCGCCTCCAAGCAGAAGGCGAAGGACGCCACCAATGAGCTGGTCCAAGCCTTGCAGCAGGAACGCGAGGAGACGACGACCGGGGCCAGCATCAACAAGCTGTACGACCAACTCACCGCTGACGGCGCACTGAAGGACCTTGAGAAGGTCGGCATCGGCACGACGGAGGCCATCGACGCGATCACCTCCGGCGGGGCGAAGCTCGCCATCCTCCAGAACCGCCTTCAGCAGGACGCCTACGAGTACGCCGGTAAGGCCAAAGCCGGTGAGGTGTCTGGCGATTACGAGAGCATCACCCAGTACTCCAAAGCGGAGAAGACCCTCAAAGAGCGCCACAAGATGTGGTCCGAGGCAGTCAAGAAAGAAGCCGAGATCGCCCAACAGAAGGCGATCGTCGAGGCGAAGATCAAACAGCAGGCCAAGTCCAGCGGCGGCATCTTCGACCTGTTCTCCCTCGCGGACATCGACCGAACCGGTGCGCCCGAGATCACCGACGAGATGAAGGCTCTCGCCGAGGCCGTCGGTGCCGCTGTCGACCCGTCCCGAGCCTTCAGGGACGCACAGACCGCCGCGAGCGAGGCGATGCGCAAAGCTGGAAAGGACGCCGACACCGCCAAGGTGAAGCTGTCCGACTACATGAAGGAGCTGCACAAACAGCTTCAGGCGCAACGCGGCTTCCAGGGAAACCTGTCCGAGCTCGCGGTGTTTGGCTACGACGACCTCGCCGATCACTTCTCGGAGCTCGGCGTGGACGCCGCACCGATGCTCAACGAACTCGTCGGCCAGTTGAAGAAGGGCAAGACGAAGGTCGCCGACGAACTGCGCGACATCGTGACCGAGGACGCGGAACGGTCCACGGAGGCGTACCGGCTCGGCCTTCAGAAGACCGCCGAGATCACCGAGAAGTACGGCAAGGAGATCGGCCGCGCCTGGGCCAAGGCATCGGAGCGGAACGACCCGGCCGCCTTCCAGAAGGTCACCGAGCAGATGGCCATGGTCGACCTGCGCAAGGCCGTGAAGAAGTCCGTCGGCGACGCGCGCAGCGAGTTCGACCGCGGCATGGGCCTCCTCGCAGAGGTCGCCAAGAGGAAGGGGAAGGATGCCGCCGGCGCGTTTCAGGACGCGTTGCTGTCCGGCGACGTGGAGCGTGCAATGGACTCCCTCAAGAGCATCTGGGGAGCCGACGTACCGATCACTGCCCCCGACCTGGCGAACGTCGTGTCCGCGTTCTCCCAGGCAGGGAAGGACGCGAACGCCGAATGGTCAGGCGCCCTCGACCTGATCCGGCAGGTGGCACAGTCCAAGGGCATGGAAGCAGCGAGCGCGCTCACCTCCGCACTCCTGTCTGGCGACATGGCCGCGGTGCAGACACAGCTGGACGCCATCGGCATCAGCGTCACGAACATCCCCGGCTCCAAGAGCATCGCGATCTCCGTGACCCCTCCGGCTCCCGTGTCGGTCTCCGTGATTCCGCGCGTGGCGCCCGGCACCGACCTGCCGTGGGCGAACAAGCCGCAGTGGAAGGACGGAGGCATCCTGTCGTTCTTCGCAGACGGAGGGGTCACCGCCAGGCGAGAAGACCACATGGCGGAGATCGCGAAGGCCGGAACCTGGAGGGTATGGGCGGAGGAAGCCACAGGTGGGGAGGCCTATGTACCCCTGGCCCACAACAAGCGCGCCCGCTCCCGCGCCATCACCGAGGAAGTCGTACGACGTCTGGGCGGCAGGGGCGTCGAATGGCACGCCGACGGAGGGCTGAGCGGCTGGTCCTACAGCCCCTCCGGCTCGACGGAGCTGATCTCCGTCTCGTCTGTCCGCTCGGACTCCATGCGCACCGTGAAGAAGGGCGGCAAGGAGACCGAGGTCTTCGACCTCAAGCTCTTCGAGAAGAATCTCGACAAGGCGGTGAAGCGAGCCCAGCGGTGGCGCAAGGACCTCGCCACCGTCGCCCGGCGCGCTGGCCAGGATGTCGCCGATGCCCTGGAGGACATGGGCGAGGACGGTGTGGAGCTCACCCACAAGATGGCCACCGGCAGCTCCAAGTACGTCACGGAGATGACCAAGGACCTGGAGAAGCTGGGCGTGGTCGCGCGCGCCACGCTGTCCGACTACACCACCCAGCTCAAGCAGGCCATCAAGGACCAGGCCGCGTTCGAGAGGAACCTCTCCAAGCTCGCGGCCATGGGCTACGGCGACCTCGCGACGATGCTCGCCGAGCAGGGAGACAAGGACGCGGAGGACGTCGCCGCCGAGGCCGCCAAGTCCCCGAGCAAGGCCAAGAAGGCCAACACCCAGGCCAAGGCCGCCTCGAAGGCCATCCCGGACGACGACCTTCCGGACCTCGTGGCGATCATCTCCGCGATCACCTCCAGCAAGACCGGCATCCACGATGTCGCCGAGAAGACAGAGCTCGGCGAGGACCGAATCATTGAGATCGCCACGCTCGGCCGGACCCGGATCAAGGATGCGCTGGGGAAGAAGGCCACGCGCTTCCTGTCCGACCTGGACAAGGCCAACAAGCAAATCGCGTACGAGGACGGCGGCATCCGTACCGGCCTGTACGCCACCAGTAACGGGATCATCCGCTTCGCCGAGCCATCCACCGGGGGAGAGGCGTACGTGCCGCTCGGCGTGAACAAGCGGCGATCGGCGACGGCCGTCCTGTCGGACGTGGCGAACAGGTTCGGCTACCAACTCACCCCCGCGGGCGACAGCGGCCTCGTACGACTCGTCGACGCCCGGCCTGTCCCGGTCCAGGTCGTCGTCGTCCGGGAAGAGCGACCCGCCGCGCTCGTCGGGTCCATGCCCGTGACCGTCAACGGCGGCGCCGACGCCAAAGCGGCCGACCAGGTCGGCACGGAGATCATGCGGCGGCTGCGGAACGCCCAGAGAGGAGGCCGCATCTGATGGCCACGATCACTCAGGAGTGGCAAGTCGACTTCGCCGGTGTCCTCATGGGCCCCGGAACGCCGTACCCGATCAGCGAGATCACCGGACTGGGCACGCCCGAAGTCCGCATCCAGGACGTCGAGTTGCCCACCGAGGACGGCTCATTCCCCGGCGTGGACTACTACGGCCCTCGCACGGTGACGATCGAGGCCGGCATCCGGACCCCGGGTGACCCGCAGGCCGCTGCCGACGCGCTCGCCGCGCTCGACCAGGCCGCCGCCGACCCGGCCGTGCGGAAGACAGCAGGTGCCTTACAGACACTACGGCTGCTGTGGCCCGGACGTGGCAGCGCCAAGCAGCTCTACGGCAGGGTCCGCCGAGTCGAGGCCGTGTCCATGGCCCAGGCCGTCTACGGCTGGATCCCCGTGACCCTGGAATTCGCGGCCACCGACCCGCGATGGCACGGAGAGCTGGAACAGCAGACCACGATTCCTCTGGCGCGCGACGACGATGAGGAAGGTTTCACCGCTCCTGTGACCGCGCCTATCACGACCGGCGTGGCAAACCCCGAGGAGCGGCCCGGCTGGGTCACCAACGCCGGGGACCTTCCCGCCTGGCCCTCCCTGAAGATCAAGGGCCCGGTCGTGAACCCTCGCATCTGGATCACCGAGACAGGTCGCGTCCTCGACCTGTCGCTGACCGTCGGCGAGAACGACACCCTCCAGATCGACACGCGTCCTGGTACGCGCTGGGTGCTGCGCAACGGCGCCAACGCCGCGTACGCCCTTTCTGCTGTGTCCCGCCTGGACCTGTTCCAGATCCCTCCCGGAACGAGCGAAGTCCGCTGGACCGGCGCGGACTACACCAACTCCACCCGTCTCGCGGTGTCTTGGCGCGACGCGTACACCGCCCTGTAAGGAGAGCACTCTCAGATGGCACTGATCCAGCCGCCCATGCTGACCCACGGCGGCACCCACCCCGCACGCGCCTTCCGGATGATGGTGCGCGATCTCGCGTCCGGCAACCAGGGCGTGACCGAAGGCAACGACTTGAAGGTCAGAGAGTGGTCCACCCCTGGCGCCGGCGTCCGCGTCGGCGACGGCTCCGCCGTGGTCCGCGGCGCCGCGTGGGGGCAGGGCTCCTACACGCAGTACAACGTGGGCGACGCCATCGTGCCGATCGCCCCCACGGGCTCCTCGGCGCGATCCGATCTCATCTGCCTGCGAGTTGAGGACCCGGAGTACGAGGGCAACCGCGATCCGGCGGCCGACGAGATCGGCTACTTCCACGTTGTGTCCGGCGTCTCCGTCACCGCGAAGGCAGTCCCGTCCGGGATGACGGCAATCCCACTGGCACGCGTCGACATCCCGGCGAACACGGCCACCATCACCAACGCCATGGTCACGGACCTGCGGCTGATCGCGAACCCCCGACGCGAGCGGAGGCTGTACACCGCCTACCCCAGCGCGCTGAACCGGCTGGTCGCACAAAACGGCCAGTGGTACAACTGGCCCGCCGCCGCCCGCTGGAAGGTCCCGATCCCGAGCTGGGCGACGAGCGCCAAACTGCTGGTGACACTCGCGGGCCTGCGTCTTTCGGAATCCGACGTGTACGCCAACATGCAGACGTCCTTGGGCACCGACACGGGGCAGACCACCTCCATCGACGACGACCAGGGTGCCAACATCCGCCGCAACACCGTCGTCCTCGCCGACACCATCACCCTTGCTGCGGCCCTGCGCGGCACCACCCAGGACCTCTTCGTGCGCACCCAGCCCTCCAAATCCGAGTGGGGCAACCTCGGCGTCGACGCCGCGACTTCCCTGATCGCCGATGTGGAGTTCACCGAAGGCGTCGCCTGACACGACACCGGCACCACCACACCACGGCGCGGGGGAGAAGCAGGAACGCGCCTGATGGCGTCGCCGTCGTACCGCTACCTCACCACCGACGCACTCACCAACAAGGTCCTCGCCTGGGACCTGCCCTTGACCGGCGTGGAGTTCGGGCCCGCACTGTCCGCGACCGGCAGCCTCACCGGCGCGGTCGAACCCCGCCTGGCCCACCTCGTCCGCTCCCAACTCGACCCCGGCAACACCAAGATCTACGCCGAGCGTGACGGGCGGCTGCTCTGGGGCGGCCTGATCTGGCGAGCCGACCCGCAGGGCCAACAGCTCAACATCGAGGCATCCGGATGGGGTTCCTACCCCTACCGGCGCTACGACCTCCATGGCCAGCTCAACGCGCGCGGTCCCTACACCTACGCGGACCCTTGCAAGGTCATTCGCGACGTGTGGGCGTACTGCCAGGAGACGCCGGACGGCCAGCTCGGTATCCAGGTCGACGACACCACTTCGAAGGTCACCGTCGGGACTCCGGAGGACCCCTACCGGATCGACTGGTGGGACACCCCGTCGCTCGGTGACGTCATCTCGGACATGGTCGCCGTCGAAGGCGGCCCCGAGTGGACCGAAGAGGCCACCTGGCAGAACGGCACGCCGCAGGGCCGCGTCCGAATCGGCTGGCCCCGCCTCGGCCGCCGCCGCACGGACATCCACTTCGAGTCCGGCGTGAACGTCGTCAAGGCGGTACCTGTTGAGTACGACGCCGACAACCTGGCCCAGGTCGTCATCGCGCTCGGCGCCGGCGAGGGCCGCAACCGGCGTCGAGCCGTCGACGCCGTACGGGACGGTCGGCTGCGCCTGGAGCACCTCCTAGAAGTACCAGAGGAGAAGGCGAACGACCGGCTGGCCGCACGCGCCCGCACGGAACGCATCTCCCGCCAGGTCATCGGCGAAGTCACCGAGATCACCGTCCGCGACCATCCTGCGGCCCGCTTCGGCTCCTGGCAGATCGGCGACGACGTACGGGCCCGGGTCCACGACCAGTGGACCGACTTCGACGCCTGGTCCCGCATCGTCGGCTGGCAGATCCGGCCCGCCTCCGGCGACACCCCCGAGCAGGCCGTCATCCAACTCCAGCGCGCAGACCGCTTCACCTACGGGGGAGGCACCGCGTGAGCAGCGACATCGCCCGACTGGCCGCCCGCGTCGCCGTCTTGGAACGGCAGCTGGCCCGCACGACCCGCACCGCCCGCATGGCGTACTCATCCGTCGAGGACGGCGCGATCGAGGTCTACGACCAGGACGGCACTCTGCGCGGCAGCATGGGTCTCCAGGACGACGGCACCGTCGGCTTCGTCGCCCACAACGGGCCGCCGCCTCCCACCCCCACGCCGCCCGTCGTGGAGTCCGCGCTGTCCGGGCTCACCGTGACCTGGCCGGGAACGTGGACGGACGCCGAGACCGCTCCGCTCGATCTGGCCGAGGTCCAAGTCCACCTGTCGACAACCGTCGGCGCCGAGCCGGACACCACCAGCCCCGTGGCCGCCTTCCACGCGGCCGTCGGCGGAAGCGTCACCCTCGCCACCGACACCTACACCCCGCTGTGGGTGCGCCTGATCGCGGTCAACACCTCCGGCACGGCCGGAGAGCCCTCGACCGCTGTGCAGGGCCTGGCCCGCAAGGCCGCCCCCGACGACCTCGTCAACGCGATCATCGACGAAACCAAGCTCGCACGCGGCGCGGTCACCGACGCGGCGCTCGCCCTCGGGGCCGTCAACTCCACGGCGCTCGCGGACGGCGCAGTGCTCGAAGAGAAGCTCGCCGCCAACTCCGTGACGCTGGGCAAGGTCGCGAGCGGCGCGATCACCCTCAGCTCACTCGGCGGCGCGCTCGCGGACGCCACCAGCCAGCGCCTCGTCGACACGATGGGCGAGGCCGCCGCCTGGCAGACCACCGATCAGGGCAGCGGCGCCACGTGGGCGCACCTCACCGGCGTACCGGACGCGCCCACCGGCCGGAACGTCGGTGAGGCGCGCGGCTTCATCCGGCTTCGTGGCACGACCCTCGTCCCGTACGAGCCCGGTGTCCTGTACCGGATCAGCGCCCGGATCCGGTCCACAGCCCAACTCGCCACCGGCCCGGACGCGTTCTACGTCGGCGTGCTCGGCGTGGGCGCAGATCAGACCACCCTGGTCAACCGCGCCGGAGCGAACACCCCGAACAGCCACTACTACATCGCAGCGTCGTATCGATCGCTGCCGACCATGGACGGCTGGGTCACGGTCGTCGGCTACCTCAAGGACCGCGCGGCCGCGGGCTCCGCCGGCCCCAACAACGACCCGCGCTCACCCGGCACCGTGCACGACGCCGTCCGATACATCACCCCCTACTTGTGGCTCAACTACGCCTCGATGGGTGTCTCCGGCTCCCCGGCCGTCATGCAGGTCGACGCCGTTGCCATCGAGGCGCTGAAGACCGGGATCGTCGACGCGACCAACCTCGTGAGCGGTTCGGTGACCGCCGCCGCGCTCGCGGCTGACTCGGTGATCGCCGGGAAGGTGGCGGCCGATGTCATCACGGGCCGTGAGATCGCAGCGAATTCGGTCACGGCGACCGAGATCGCGGCAGCCTCGATCTCCACGGACAAACTGGTGGTCGCGGGCGGTACGAACGTGCTCAGCGACCCCTCGTTCGAGGGCGCCTACACCGCGGCGATCGCCACGACCGTATGGTCCGTCGTCTCCGGCGGCAACGGCTCCGCGAAGGCGCTCCGCGTCGACGCCGCGGCGACGATCGCCACGACACGGTCCCTGAACCTCACGTCGATGCCGATCCTGAGCGGAGAGCAGCTCTACCTCGCCATCGACGCCAATGCGTCCGGCGACTGGGCGGGAGGCGCGCTCAAGTTCTACGCCCGGTGGTTGGACGGCACAGGCGCGACCGTCGGCTTCGGTGTCGCCCAGGTGGACGTCCCGGTTCGTGGCTCGTGGCAGCGCCTTGCAGCCACGGTCACGGCGCCGGCGAACACCACCGCGGCCACCGTCTGGGTGGAGACGTACCAGTCGACCGCCGGAGCCGTGCTGTGGGACAACGCAGTCGTCCGTCCGGTGGTCCCGGGCGTGCAGATCGCCGACGGCGCGGTCACCGCGCCCAAGATCCTCGCGGGAGCGGTGACCGCAGAGAAGATCGCGGCCCTGGCCATCACGGCTGAGAAGATCGCGGCGCTGTCCGTTACCACGGACAAGCTGAATGCACTGACCGTCACCTCAGACAAGATCGCGGCCAACGCCGTGACTGCAACGAAGCTCGCGGCGGGCTCAGTTGAGGCGCCCCACATCAAGGCGGGGGCAATCACGGCGGACAAGCTCGACGCCGACGCCATCAACGGCAAGACGATCAACGGTGCCGTCCTCACCAGCAGCACCCTTCAAACGGCTGCGAGCGGACAACGAGTCGTCATCTCCCCCGGAAACACCAATCCGGAGACCGGATCGATTGAGTTCTATTCCGGCAGTGCCGATGAATCGGCACCGGCAGAACTCAATACCGCCATCGCGTACGGCTCAGATTCCTCCGGCACTTACGAAGTCCCCAGCGTTTCTCTGAGCGCCCCCCAGGTGACCGGCTCAAGCCAGGAGACAGGGCTGTTCCTGCAAAGCCACGTTCCGGGCTATTCGGGGGCAGTCTTCAACGTCTACGCAAACGATCTGAGTGGCAACGGAGTTGCCTACATCAACGGATACGGAGCTGATACGTCGGCCGCCGGGTCATCCATCGAGTTGCATGTCCGCGATGCCCCGTCCAGCTCGGCGGAATCCTCTGCCAAGCTCACATCCAGCGGCTTCAGCGTCGCGGGAGTGTTCAAGGCCGGGAATATCGCCACCGGTCGCGTGACCATCACGCCGAGCGCGGCAAATACACCGACATCTGTCACGATCACCGGATTGAGCGTGAAAGGGACAACGTTCCGGGCTGTTGCAACGCCGTCAACGGCTGTTCCCGGTACAGCGGTTACGGGTGTCGGGGTTACCAACGTGTCCGCTACTGGCTTGACCGTCTGGGTGACAAGGACGAATACGACGAGTACAGCTGTGGACTGGATCGTGATTGGAAGCTGATGGAATACCCTACCGAAGGTGAAGAATGCAGCCTTCTGTGCTGCGCATTGTGGTGTGCCGTACCGATGAGTGTCCAGTCGCGGGCAACGGGTATGAGGTCACGCTGTGTGGGCCCAACTATCAACGATCGACGATTTCGCCGGCGCTGTCATGACCGTACGTTGTCTCAGCTGATTCCCAACGACGCTTCGCCCTCGTCGTCGCCGGGCTCATCCAAGTCGGCGAAGTTCTTGAGGTTCGGGGGCAATGGGAGGTCGTATTTCTCTGAGAGGTAGAGCGTCTGCGCGTATAGGCGCGCTTGCTTCGCAACATCCCCGATCACGTAGGCGTTGGTGCCAGTTGAGGCCACGAGGGCAACGACGGGGAGACCTTTGGCGGCTTTGCCCACGGACACGTGGGGTACGCCGTTCCACTGCTTCATCAGTTTCTCTAGCGCAGCGAGGATCCGATGGTCGTTGCGAAGCTTCTTGCTCCAGTTCTTCCGACCCTTCGCCGCAGCAGCAGCGAGATTGGCACTTCGCGCTGTCGCGGCCTTTGGGACCTGCTCACCGAAGGATCGGGTGACCATCCGGCGAACGACGTGTTGGAGTTCAGGGGCCTTGGCATCGAATCCGTAGGCATAACAGACCCTGGTCACAATCGCGTTCATCAAGATCTGCATCACCAGTAGATCGGTGGCAATCGCCACCGCTCCTCCGGCGAAGGGAACCATCGCCAAGGCACCCAAAGCAGCTCCCTCTGCCGCGCCGAAGGACCGCCACTGCAACACAAGCCGCCTCACGACCTCGTCTAGATCGGCAAGGTCGAGCTCGCGAAGGTCCGCCAGCGATGCGACATCCCGGCCCTTTCGGCGATGGAAATCAATCACCTTCTGCGGGTCAGTGAGCTCGACGACCCAGTCGTTGACGAGGTCTATCGTTCGCACGATTCCGTGGACCGTTGGCGCAAGGGCCGCGCCGGCGGCCTTCGTGCCGAACTCCTTGAGGGGCTCCGGCGTAGCCTCAGCAACGGCAGTACCGGCGCGGACAGCAAGCCCCTTCGTCTTCTCGCCAGCTGCGTCCAAGGCGGCACGGGCCTTGGGCGGCACCAACTCACGGCGCTTCGCCTTCTTGCCCCAGTGCGCGTTGAGTTCGCGCCATCGGCGCGACTCGTACGGCGAGATCGACAGGCTCGTCACGGGTTTGAGACTAGTACAACATCAGAGCCTCAGGCGGAGTTCACCGAGGTGTAGCGCAGAGGCCGAGGAACGCCGAGGTCCCGTAGCATGAGGTGCCGGCGCGGGGCCCCGATGGAGGAAAACGCCGTGACCGAGCCGCAGGGCCAGGACCCCACACCATGGGAACTGCTTCGGACCATGCAGCAGATGCGTGACGACCTGCGCGCTGACTTCGCCGCACTCGGCGCGAGGCTCGCCGAGATGGTGACACAGGTCCAGTACGAGGCCGATCGGCGCGCGGACGAACTCAGGATCAAGGCCGTCGAGGACGACGTCACGACCATGAAGCGAGAGCGTGAGACGGAGCGTCAAGAGGCCCGCAGCGTAAGACGGTTGGCCCTCACTGCCTTGGCCGCCCCCGTGGTGGTGGGAGTGATCGTCGCGATCGTGACCGGCAAGCTCGGACTGTAGGCTCAGAACAGCAGGCGCGGGGGAGAACTAGGAACGCGCCATGCCTGATCTCTGGCTACCTGGAGCCGAGCGGCACCCGCTCAGCGACACCGCACCCACCGACACGCAGTACGACCCACGGGTCATCTGGCACATCACATGGGACAAGAACGCCACGGCGGCCAACCCTGCCGATCTCGTGGCTTTCGACAAGCTCGTGCAGTACTTCACCGGCGGCGGCAAGGGAGTCGCGCCGCATCTGCTCTGGGATCCCTTCACGGGCAGGACCGCCCAGTTCTATCCGGCGAACAGCCGGTCCAAGTCGGTCGTCGACACCACCGGTGGCACCCGGACCAACCGCACGGGGAAGGTGTGTCTCCAAGTTGAGACGCTGTTCTTCCCGTACTGCCGCGTGAACGGGAAGTCGTACGCGACCGTCCGGGACACCCCGGCCAAGGGTCTCGGCAAGATTTTGGCCTGGGCCCGGAGTTGGGGAGTGCCGGACGTCTGGCCGATGGGCGCCCCGACCTGGAAGGCGAACCGCAGCGAGCACACCTGGGAGACGGAGGGCGGGCACTACGGCCACGGCCAAACGCCCGAGAACACGCACACCGACCCGGGCCCTATGCCGAAGTGGCCGACCAGCACGCCGACATCGCCCAAGCCGGGCCCGCCGGCGTTCCCCGGCCGAAGCGCCTTCGGGCCCGGCAAGTCGAACGCCTCGATCCTTCTGCTGGGTCAGCAGCTCGTGCGCAAGGGCTACGGCAAGCACTACCGCGTCGGCCCGTCCCGCGACTGGGGTGAGGCGGACCGCCTCAACGTCGTCGACTTCCAGCACGCCCAGAAGTGGAGCGGCTCCGACGCCGACGGCTACCCCGGCCCGGAGACCTGGCGCCGTCTCTTCGCCTGACCCCCTGACCAGCTCAAGGAGCACATCCCCATGAATCTCTACGCCTCGCTGCTGCGTACGGGAGTCCCGGCCGCGGTCGGCTGGCTCGTCGCGGTGGCCCTCCGACATGGACTCGATCTCGACGCCGCGACCGTCACGGGAGTCCTGACCCCGGTCGCTACCTTCTCCTACTACGGCGTCTTCCGGCTCGCCGAGGAGCATCTGTCGCCTCGGTTCGGCTGGCTGCTCGGCTACGCCCGTCCGCCGAAGTACGAGAACACGTCGCTCACCCTGCCGCGTACCTGACCGACGATGAGGTGACGTCGAGCGGCCAGAGAGCCCAGTATGGAAGAAGACCCCCGTCTCGCGACGGGGGTCTTCGACCTCTTGGAGACTCCACCCTATCGCCTCTTTGGCGGGGTCGGACTCTGCTTCCACGTTGGTTACAATCTATATGCAGACGTGACGTGAGCTGGAGGCGATGGAGTGGCAGAGGACAAGGCGCCGGCGGGAAGGAAGCCGTACCTGGCCGGCAGGGTCGAGTTCGCCGCGCTGTACGACGTGAGGCCACTCCAGGTCAGCCAGTGGATCAGCCGGGATCACACCCTCGACTACCGCTACGCCAAGATCATCAGCGGGTCGCCGTACTGGCTCCTCCAGTTCGTAAAGGGCTTCGGAGAGACGACCCCCCGTCCGAAGCACCTCAATCAGACGGTGCTTGAGCGGCTGGTCAAGGAGCAGGACCCGGGCTACTGGGTGAGGGACGTTGAACAACTGCCCCCGCTGGTAGGTCAGGCCGAGCTGGTGGCCCTGTTCCGACTCCCGTCCGGCGCGCTCCTGCGGAAGGCCATGAGTACAGGCCGGTTCCGGCCCGCTGACTACACCCTGTCCGGATCACCGATCTGGCTCCTGGGACCGGTAGTCGCAGACGCCCCCGCGCTACAGGCGGGTGCGCGTGGAGTGGACTGGGTGATCGACGAGGAAGTCTTGGCGGCCCTGCGTGACGGCAGTTACGACGGGCCCGGATCCAGGATCGTGCCGCGAGGTAAGGCGGCGAACAAGACCGCCGAATAGGTCCAGGTCAGAGGCTTGAATGCCTTGATCTAACTCCTGAATGCATATAGAATGGAAGCACATCCAAAGGGGTGCGCTTCATTCGTTCAAGGGGGGGATCGTGCAGCGATCCAGGGGGCCGCCGGGGGTGGTCGGCGGTGTTGTCGATCGACAATCCCCCTGTCCAGGGATAGATTCCAACACTTCAGCGTGTTGGGTCTATCTCTGAGAGGGGAGCCTTGCTGATCGAACAGCCGCCGTTGTTCGGCACCATCCAGCCCGTTCGCCACCCCGCCGATGTCCGCAGCCTGACCATCCAGCAGCGATTCGAGGCGTTCCATGCGCTCAACCCCTGGGTTCTCAGGGCGCTGATCCGGATGACCGCCGACTGTGCGGAGAAGGGGTTCGGCCGCATCGGCATCGGGATGCTCTTCGAGCTCCTGCGCTACCAGTACGGCGCGGCGACCCGAGGCGACGAGTTCGCGCTGAACAACGACTACCGCTCCCGGTACGTACGGCTCCTGCTGGCCGAACACCCGGAGTGGTCAGCCCTCTTCGAAGTCCGGGCCCTGCGCACGGACTGACCACGACCTCTTGGAGCCAGATCGTGAACGCACCGGCGGGCACCGCAAAGCCGCCCGCAGTCCAACTGAAAACACGCAAGCCGACGGGGATCGTCCCCTGGCCCCTCCTCCTCATCGAGGGCGAAGAGGGCGCGGGCAAGACCTACTCGGCCGCACAATTCTCCAGCAGCGACCGCATCGGCCAGATGTACTGGATCGATCTCGACGAGGGATCGGCCGACGAGTACGCGGCCATCGAGGGCGCCAACTATCTGATCATCGAGCACGACGGCACCTACCGCGACATTCTCGAACAGGTTGAGGCCGTGCACGCCGAGGCCAGGCGCGCGGCGGCGGCCGGAGAGCCCCCGGTCGTCCTGACTATCGACTCGGGATCCGCGCTGTGGCGGATGCTCACCAACTGGACCTACGAACGCGGTCGCCGGACACGCAAGAACCGTGCGCTGCTCCAGGAGGACCCGGACGCCGCGTTCGACATCGGCCGGAACCTCTGGAACGACGCCACGGAGCGGTGGAACAGGATCATCTACCTGCTGCGCACACTGCCCGGCATCGCCATCGTGCTGGCCCGCGGCAAGCAGGTCAGCGCCACGGACGACAACGGCCAGCCGATCCACAACAAGAGCGAGTGGAAGGTCTCGGCCCAGAAAGACCTTGGCTTCGACTCGTCGTGCTGGGTGCGCATGAAGCGCAATGCCGACCCGCAGGTCATCAAGGTCCGATCACTGCGGATGCGTGTCGAGAAGAACAAGCCGCTGCCGCTGCGGGACTTCAGCATCGAGGACCTGGTCTTCAACAAGCTGGGCTGCTCCGTCGAGTCCCAGCCGCGCATCATGCCCGCGCTCGTCGGCGATCTCGTACAGCCCTGGCTCGCCCGCATCGCCGGCCTGACGGACAAGAGGCTCCTTGAGGCGCTGTGGCGGGCCGTCCCAGATCCGGTGAACCGCCTGAGCCACGACGAAATCCTCACCATCCGGGCCGCCGCCGAGCAGCGCGCCGCCGAACTCGACAGCCCCCGGCGGGAGATGGGGGAGGGCCCACTGTCCGACGCCGACAAGCTCCGTGCCGCCGCCCAGCGCAAGGCCGACGAGCAGGACGCGGACGCCGAGCAGTGACCGCCAACGCTGACCTCTTGGAGACCTCCCCATGACCGTAGCCACAGTTGACGGCATCGCGCCTTCTATCTGGGATGCCGCACACGACGTGGACGCCCGTCGTCCCCGCTCTCGTCAGACACAGCTCGGCGCGTCCGACACCGTGTGCGGCCGACGCGCGGCCTACATCCTGCACGGCACCACACCGACTGATCACCCCGACAAGCGAGCGGCGATCCTCGGAACGTTCATTCACCACGGGCTGCTTGAGTCCGCGCGCACGGAGTACAGATGGTTGGTGGAACGCAGTGTCCAGGACGACCTGATCCGAGGGCATGTCGACATCGTGCAGCTCGACGCGGCTACCGCCGCTCGCCTGCCCGCTCGTCACCGGCCAGCGATACCCGCCGACGTCCTCACCGTGGAGGACGTGAAGACCAAGTCCACGTATCTGTGGGACCGCGTTCTTCGCTACGGTGCCACGGCCGCCGAGCTGCGGCAGGTCCAGCTGTACGCGGGCGCGCTGTTCGAGGTCGGGTTCGAGGACGTTCCCGGCCAGCGGTACCTGTCCCGCCTGGGGCCACTGGACATCGGCCGTATTCGCTTTCGGTTCATCAACCGGGACTCCGGCGCGGAGCACGTCCAGGAGATCGACTTCGACCCGCAGCGCGCAGCGGAGGCCCAGTGGTGGGTGGAACGCGTGCGCGAGACCGGCGACCCCGAGGAGATGCCCCGCGACTTCAACGGCCCCGGTCTGGACGCCATCTGCGACTACTGCCCGTTCCGCTCCCTGTGCTGGCCCGGGACAGCGCCGGGCGTGCCCGAGCAGACCGCTCTCATCCGCAACGACGCCGACCGCGAACAGGCGCTCATCGACTACGTGAAGGGACACGAACTCGCCAGCGAGGGCGACAGGGTCAAGAAGTTCGCACGCAAGAAGCTCGACCAATCCCCCGAGGGGATCTACGGCCCCAACAAGCTGTCCTGGCGCGGAGGCAACGACGAGGAGAGGGACGACGTGGAGGCGATGGTCGACCTGCATGAGGTCGCCGGAATCCCGGTCCCGATGACGCCGGACGTCAACCGCATGGTCAAGAACCTCAAGGACGCAGGACTGGCGATCCCCCGGCGGAAGACCGGCAAGAAGACGCGCGCGGTCATCAACATCGCGCCGGCCTGACCCGACTCCGATGAGTCTCAGCCCCGCCCGGGAGCGACCGGGCGGGGCACCCCGTCCTGCCGCCGTGCCTGTACCGCCCAAGGGGAACCGTGTCCATCCAACTGATGATTGCTGCGGCCTACTTGCCGCCTGACGTGCTCAGCCAGAGCCAGAAACTCGCCCTCATGAAGATCGCGGACAGTGCCGACGACGAGACGCGCCTCGCACGCCCCGGCCTCACCCGTCTCGCGGCATGGGTCGGCGTGACCGACAAACGCGCCATCACCATCGTCACGGAGCTGATAGCCAAAGGGCTTGTCGAGCGCGTGCAGACCGGCAAGGCGGGCCGCGCGGCGGTCTACCGGGTCTTCCCCCTCGGGGTACCGCCCACACCGACCACGCCCGAGCTCAAGGAGCGCCTGGAGGCTCGCAAGGCTGCTCCGAAGAACGCCAACAAGGCCCGCTCCGGAGTCGCGCGTTCGGCCCCCGCAAAGCCTGCGATGACCTATCAGGACGTCGAAGACCGCGAGGCCGCTCGCCAAGAGAAGGCCGAATCGCCGCAGGTCGAAGCTGGGTTCCACGCGGGGAACCCAGGCGAGGAGGCAGGGTTCCACGGGGGGAACCCGGACGGGCAGGACAGCCGGGTTCCATCCGTGGAACCCGGTGAGTCTCACGGGGGGAACCCACTGGGTTCCAGAGGTGGAACCCCTTCCTTTCCTGGTTCTTCCTCTGTCCTTCCTTCCCCCCTTACCCCCACGGCTGACGCCGCAGGGGAGCCCGCATCCGCTCCATCAGACAGCTCCGCCCTGGAGCGCGGGCAGCCGCCAAGGGGCTGCACGAAGCACCGGGGGCGCCCTGCCGCCTCCTGTCGTGGGTGCGGCACCAACCCGCGTGCAGGGCGCCGGAGGGAGCAGGAGGAGGCCAAGGACGAGGAACATCGGGAGCACGGGCGCTTCTGGGATGAGTGGCACGAGGACGCCGCCAGGCGCCGCCGACGGGTCGAGGAGCACCCGGAAGCGACCGAAGAGGCGCGCAGAGCTGTGCGCGAGGCCGTACGAGCACGGAAGGGCGACAGTCAGCGAAAAACTTAGGCACCCGAAAGAAAGTTGCACCAGAAATATGGACATCCCTGACAATGCATATAGAGTAGAACCAGAAAGAGGGGGAGGAGCCCCCTCTTGATCGGAAGGACGACATGAACTACCTGCCCATCCTTCGCCGCTGCCACAAGGGCGCGCTCGTGCTCGACAGCGGCGCTGCCGCCCGTGAGCAGATCCACGGACTCGCCGACCTCTACCGCCAAGACCCCAAGGGTGTCGGCGACATGCTCATCCAGATCGCCGACCTCAAGGATGTGCTCGACTGTGAGCGCCACCTCGGCGGGCTCGGGCGCGCCAAGCTGGTGCGGGACGAGGTCGTCGGCGAACTCCTCGACGACATCGGCGGCGCCGAGATCCACCTCGACCACCGTGAGAATCACCGGGCGCTTATGCAGGCCCGTGACCTCGCCCACCAGGCGCTGGACATCGCCGATGTCGCCATCCAGCGTGCCGATGAGCTGGAGGCTTCGACCGCCCTCGGCCGCCAGGCGCGAGAGGAACGGCGCAAGGCCCCGCGCTTGGTGTTCGTCACCCGCCTGTGGTGAGCGCGTTCACGTTCATCAATTTGGGCTGAGATAGATCCCAACTCTGTACTGTTGGCTGGCACACGACCTCTTGGAGAAGGAACTGTGAGCAACGACCTGGCGCCGCTGGCCCCGATGCCCGTACACAACAACACCGAAGACCCGCTGTGGCTGGCCCTGTGGGGCGCGTACGAGCCGGTCATCACCGCGCTGCGCCGCATCCCGCTCGTGACCAACGTCGAGTCCGGGAACATGTTCGCCATCACCGCCGAGCTCACCGACGGCTCGTACCTGTGGATCTCCTCGGTCGAGGACCTGCCCATGGACCCGGCCGCGCTCGGAGGCTTCCAGGTCAAGCGCCTCCACGACGACAACCCGAACATCGACGAGGTGTTCTACGACTCCACCGACAGCGGAGAGCAGTCGGAGCACGGCAACAACGTCGTCCCGCTCATCCAGGCCATCACGGCCTTCGTCACCGAGCGACGCCTCGCGCCACGCGTCACCCACCTGGTCTCCGTCCGATTTCAGGGCGTGACAGCGCAGCGCCAGCCGCTGTCCAAGCTGCTCCATGGCCCCCTCGCTGACAACGACGCGGCCATCAAGGAGTACGGCAACGCCGTGCGCGCCATGGCGGAGCAGGGCTGGACGTGCGTCCACGCGCAAGGCGGCACGGACTGGCCGCTCACCGTGTGGGAGCTGAACGACGAGGTCGCCACCATCTACCTCGCGTCCGCCGGACAGGTGATCGTCTGATGGCGGACACCGAAGCGGCCCCGCCGAATCCGGCGGAGGAGACCAGCAAGCGCCGCTGCACCTGCATCATCACCCACCCGCAGGACGACGCCGAACGCGCCCGGGCCCAGGCCGCGTTGGACAACGGACTCGCGACCAACGACGCCCACGGGGTGTTCGTCGCGTGCATGCAGCTCCTTCAGCCCTGCCCGGCCCGCTACGAGGTGGTGGCGCGATGACCGTCCTGTACGCGCTGCTCGTGCTCGCCCTCGGCGTCGGTGCCGGCCTCACCGCGATCGTTATCGAAGAGCGCCGCTGGGAGGCCCGCAGCCGGGCCCCGCGCCGCATGACCTACGGCGAAGTCCACCGCCGCCACGCCGCCCACCGCTGATCGCGCTGCCCGGCCCGACTCCGGGCCGGGCAGCCGCAGACCTCTTGGAGAACGTCCCGTGGGACACGACATCTACATCCAGACCTCTGACGGCAAAAGAGCCGAAGCGAGCGGGAACTGCTTCCGGTTCGCCTTCACCGCACTGCCGCGCACCCTCGACGCGATGAAGAACTTCGGAATGCTCGTCGAGCTGCCCGTCCCGTCCTACCCGGAGCTGTCCGCCTACGGGCTGGCGGGCGTGGATCTCCGGCCCGGCACCAAGTACGACGAGAGCACGGCGAACCGCGTCGCCGCATTTCGGACCGCCTACCAGGCTGTCAAGAACGCTTCCGAGACGGTACCGACCGGCATACCCAGGTACAAGATCGACTCGAACGACGGCTTCCTCGTGACGGTCGCCGAGATCAGCGTCGCCCTCGCCACCTATGACGCCCACCCGGGCGTGGCCATCGCAGAGATGCCCGTGGGTGACCCGACATGGGGGATCTGGATCTCCTTCCTGCGCCACGCGCAGGCGCACGGCGGTCTCCGCACTCACTGATCTCGGCCGTCGCCCGGCCCCGCGTAGCGGGGCCGGGCACGCAAGACCTCTTGGAGAACAACTACCAGCATGGCCACCTGGATTGACCTTTTGTGTGGCGCGGGCGGCAGTAGCACCGGACTTGTCGAAGCCGGGCACGAGCTGTTGCTCGGCATCAACCACTGGCGGCTCGCAATCGAGACGCACGCCGCCAACCATCCCAACTGTGAGCACGCCGTCATGACGCTCAGCGACGGCTTCCCCATGCGCATGCTGCCCAAGGCCGATGGACTGTGGGCATCCGTCATCTGCACCGAGATCAGCCCCGCGGGCGGCAAGCCCCGGGAAGCCAACCAACTTGATCTCCTCGACCTGCTCGAAGAAGAACGCGACGAGTGGGAGTCCCTGACCAAGGACGCCTTCGAGGCGACCCGGGTTACCGCGTGGTGCGTGGTGCGAGCCGCTGAAGCGAAGCGGTTCAAGGCCATCGTCGTAGAGAACGTCGTCGAATTCGGCCTGGACTGGATCCTGTTCGCGACCTGGCTCCAAGCCATGGAATTGCTCGGATACCAGTACCAGATCGTGTGCGTCAGCAGCGCCCACGTTGGTGATGACGTCAACCTGCGCGCCCCGCAGTGGCGTGACCGGATGTACGTGGTCTTCACCCTCAAGACCATGCGCAAGCCCGACCTGGAGCCCAGGCCGCTCGCTCCCTGTGTCGACTGCGGTGAAGACGTGCACGCCGTCCAGTCGTGGACCAAGACCGATGGCCTGCGTATCGGTAAGTACCGGCGCGACTACATCTATCGCTGCCCCAACACCCGTTGCCGCCACGCCATGGTCGAGCCGTACGTTCGCCCGGCCAGCGACATCATCGACTTCAGCGACCTCGGGAAGCGCATCGGCGACCGCAAGAAACCGCTCGCCGATACCACCATGGACCGAATCCGCGCAGGGCGCCGCAAGTTCCCCTGGCGCCCGTACTCGATCTCGCTCACCCACGGCAAGGACGGCGGGGACAGGGCGTACGCCGTCGAGGACCGGCCGATGCCCGCCCGGACGGTGAAGCAGGGAGACGCGCTCCTGGTGCCGACCGGCGGCTCGTGGAACACCGACGCCGTCCCCCTCGACGTGCCGATGCGTACTCGCACCACCCGCGAGAGCGAAGCCCTGCTGACGATGGACCCGTTCATCATCGAGTACCGCAACCACGCCACCGCCAGCCCCGTGAGCGACCCGCTCAGTGTCGTCACCGCTCAGGGCAACCACCACGGCCTCGTCACGCACGCCGGCACCACCCCCGAGCATGCGCGCAACACCCTCGTCGTGCCGTACCGCAAGGCCGCGGTGAAGACGGCCGCCGAACCCGTCCACACCCTCTCCACCCGCGACTCAGCCGCCTTGGTGCAAAACGCCCCGGACATCAACGACTGCTACTTCCGGATGCTCAAGCCCCGCGAACAGCTCGAAGGGCAGCGGTTCCCCAAGAAGTACGTCGTCTACGGCAACCAGGCCGAGCAGACCGCGCAGGCAGGCAACGCGGTCTCGGTCAATGTCGCCCGGTGGATAGGCCAGCGATTGGAGCCCATCCTGTGACCGGATCACGAACCCTGATCGGCACCCACGTCACCTCCCACGCCCCATGCTTCGGCGACGAGGACTTCGCCGTTGCCGACGACAGATGGAAGAACGGCGTCGAACTGGTCGCCATCTGCGAACCCGTTCTCTACGTCTGCGGAGGATGCCCCTTCCGGGCCGCCTGCATCCGGCAAGTCCTCCCAGCCAAAAGCCTGTTCACCGGCATCTGCGGCGGCCGGATCTGGCTCAACGGCGTGATCATCCACGAGCTGCCCGACGCCGACCCCAGCGAGCTGCCAGTCCCGGTCATCCGCAAATCGTGCGGCACGGCCGCCGGATCGCGCGCTCACCGCCGGGCGGTAGAGCAGCAGTGCCCCCGGTGCCTGCCCCACTACCGCCCCGGACCGAACCCACTGGACGCGGAGGAGCAGGCCGCGCAGCAGCTCGAACTCCCAGACGCTCCCTGACCAACCGAGAGGAATCGCAGTGAAGCACCTGACCGCAATATGCACCGGAACGCCGGACGGCTACCGGATTCGAGTTCTGGCCGAGGACCACGACGACTTGGTGGACCTCGTCTTCGACTGGGACAGCTTCCGCCCGGCCAGCGCCGGGCACCGGCTGATCGAGCACGGTTACATGATCCGACCCGACGCCCGAACCCAGGACGCGGTGAACGGCTGGAGAGAGGTCCCGGGCCAGTCCGGAACCTGGTCCGCGCCAGTCATGCCGACGAACGGGGGCGACCCAGTGACGCCCCCGATGCTCAGCGAGCGCCTCGTCGAGGCGGTCGTCCACTGGACGGAAGGCCGCCACGACGAGGCCCAGGAGATCCTGGCGGACCTCGCACGGAACGGGACGCCCTCGCTGATGTACGGAGTCGCGACGGGACTCGCAGTTATCGCGAAGGCAGCCTTGGCGAAGATGCAGGGACTCGATGCCGACACGGCGTACTGGATCATTCTGACTTCCGACGGCAGCCGTCCCGAGGACATCGTCCCGCAGCCACACCTCTTCGCAGCACGCTTCATCACCGCGTTCGCCAACGGGGACACCGCGACCACGCTCGCCCTCTACGGGGCCGCTTTCACCGCGCCGGACCCCGAACTGTTCTCCCACTGCCTGGAGATGCTGCTGGCGGCGACGGGTGAGGCAGTGCGCGCCGCCACTCCGGGGGCTGATCGATGACCAGCTCTGCCACCTACTCGTCCGACGGTCTGCGCTACGACGTTGCCGACCCGGCGACATGGAGCGTCCGGATCTGCGCGGGGCGATGCGGCACGTGCATCTTCCGGCCGGGCAACCTGATGCGCTTGGAAGAGGGGCGCGTGGCAGAGATGATCGCCAACGCCATCGCCGAGGAGGGGCACATCGTCTGCCACGCCACGCTCGGCACGGATGCCCCCGCCATCTGCGCGGGCTTCCCCGCGCACCAGAACGGCCGTGCCGCTTCCCTCTCCCTGCGCCTGGCCCGAGCCCGCGTCCTTCGTACCGTCTGGGTTCACGTCGACACCAGAAAGGTGAAGTCGTGACCAGCGCGCTCGCCCTGCTTGTCCTCCTCGCGTGGGCAGCGGGAGCCGTGGTCCTGGCGGGCGCCTCCCGGAAGCTGCTCGCCCACGACCCGACCCTGCGACTGGTGTGCCAACTGCGGCCGGCCGCCGTCGCCTTGTACCTCGCGGTGGTCATCGTCGCGTGGCCGGCGGCGGTGGCGGCGAAAGCTCTGTCGGATCTCTTCGACCGGGGCCGCAGGTGACCCATATCAAGCCGGGACGGATCTTCGTGGCCTGCGACCCGCGGGACAGCATCCGCATACGGATCGAGCAGTACAAGCCGGGGGACATGCGCGCCCTGGTCGCAGACGCCGCGACTGGCCGCAGGCGCCGCCTCATGCTGATCTCCGCCTTGCACGCGTCGGCCTTCACCAACGCCGGCGTGCCACGTCGGAGCGGATACGCCCCCGACGCAACAGAGTTGGCACCGCCCACAGCAGTTCCCCCGGTCGGAGTTCCGGGCGAGGAGGAACCGGACTGGTTCGAGGGAATGCCCGGCCGCCAGTTCAGGGTCGCGCTGCCGCCCCGGTTGACGCTCCTGAACGCCAACCAGCGGCTCCACCACCACAAACGCGCGGAGATCACCAGGGTGCTGCGGCGCGCGGCCTGGGCCGCCTCACGCGCAGTGCCACACCTGGAACGGGTCCACATCATCGGCGTCCTGCACCCCGAGGACGGGCAGAGGAGAGACCCGGCCAACTGGTACCCCAGCTTCAAGGCGTGCGTTGACGGGCTGGTGGACCAAGGCGTCCTGGACGACGACGACCACACGCGCGTCGTCGGCCCGGACATGCGCATGGGGCACGTGGTCGAGGGCGCGCGGCTCGTCCTGCACATACGCGACCTCATCCCTGCAGACATGGCAGCTGACCTGCGGAAATAAAGCCCTCCGGTGATCAAGAAAATCCACCGGAAATCTTGCCCCCCTCCCGAATGCATATAGAATAGAACCAGAAAGAAGGGGGAGTGGTCCCCTTCTTGAACCGTCAGGAGAGACCGTGACAGACCCCTTCAGTCCCGACCGCATCCGCCAGCGCCTGAGCGTCGAGCAGATCAGCCCCGCCCAGGCGGACCGGCTGGCCGAGGCCATCGCGGAATCCCTCCGGCGGACCTGCAAGGAGTGGTTCCCCGGGACCGACTATGACAACTGGCGGCAGATGCTCCCCGAACCGCTGCTCGACGTCCTGGTCCAACTCCTCACCTGGGACGAGGGCGGTCAAATCGTGGCCGACTACAGGCCCACCGCCGCAGCCACCTGCATCTTCCTGGATCTGCAGAACCGTCCCATCCCCGTCGGCTGACGCCGTCAACGACTCCGTCCGGCGACCATCGCATCCCGGCCGCCGGGCGGCCTTGTGTCAAGGAGGCACGTGAAGTGCAAGACCCCTGCCCGCTCGCGGACCGGCGGGTGTGTGAGGCCACCCGCAACCTCGCTCGCGCCGTACTGAGGCGCATGGCCGTGACGGCGGTAGCGATCGAGCCACGCATCAGGACTCTCGTCGCCACCCGCGACGACCTCAGCTATGCCCTATGGAGTCTGCACGGCGACGACGGGCGACTCCTTCTCCGGTTCGACCTGCAAAAACAGCCGGACCCGATCTGGGGCAAGCTCACCACCGATCTGTGCCTCCTCGCTCGGCTCGCGGACCTGCGCACGCACCCGCCCGGCTACTACTTCGTCCACCCGTTGACCGATGAGCGCGACATCGCCGTCGCTCTCCCCGCCAATCCCCGCGGCCTCCCTCCTCGCGAGATCGGCCCCCTTCGGTGGTAGCCGTCGGACAGGGTGGCCGCTCCGTCAACGGTGCGGCGCTCGTGGTCGGCATCAGTCCGGACTGACCCCTCCGTGCTCGCTCGCAGCAGGGCCGCAATATCCCCTGGATGCATATAGAAAAGAAGCATCCGGGGGTCCCTTCATCCTCAAGGAGGCATCCGTGCCCGCTCGCCCCTCGGTACCGGTCATCCACACGCCGGACCACCACTTCGCTGCGATGTTCCTCATCCTTCTCTCCCGCGCGCCCGACACCGCCACGCTCAGCGCCGCCACGCGCCTCGCCGACAGCGCGGTGGTCGCTTCCTGGGCGCTGCGCCCGGACGACCTCGAACCCCTCACCGTCGAGCAGTACCGGGAGTTGCTCACCTACGCCGCCGCTTCCGAAGTTCTCGACCTCGCCCTCTATCTGCGCGGCGACAGGAAGCACATCCGCACGCTCATGGACCACATCGGCCGAGAGATCGCGGAACTTCTCACCCACTACTCCGCGCCAGACCCCCAGGTCTGACGCCCGCCCCTGAGCATCAAGGAGACCTATGACCAGTCCATCCGCACGGCAGTGGTGGGTCATCTACCGGGAGCCGAACCCCGCACAGATAGACGTCGTTGCCGTCGAGACCCCTCCCGAGGACGACGCCGCCCATGACAAACGGTGCGCCGAACTGGAGGCATCCGGCCAGGCCGCCTACGTCGTCACCGCACCCGACGAGGACGTGGCAGGCGACATCGCTCTGCGGGTCTGGTCGGAAGAACTCGTCAACAGCCCGACACGGCTGGCGGCTGCAGACGCCTACCTCGCCTCCCTCAACCAGCCCACCGACTAGAGCCCTGGAGACCACATGAGTACGACCACTCTGCACACCGTGTCCGTCCGCGTCGCCGAGGAACTGGGTGTTCACCCGGACGCCGCCGCTCGCGCGCTGCGCGCCGCCCTCGGCCTCTTCCGCGCCCAGGCCCACCACCCCGCGATCACCAACGCCGGCATCACGCCCGCCGAATACCTCGGCCTCGCGCTGAAAAGCGACAGATTCAAGGCCCTGCTCATCGCCGCCACCTTGACGGCCGCTGGCCGGGACGCCGACGCCAGCCTCACCTGGACTGCCTATCTCGACCGGGAGATGGAGACCGCCAGGCGCGCCCACCAGGCCGTACCGGCGAACGCCATCCTCGGCGACCCGGACGCCATCCACCGCGTTGGCCGCCAACTCGGCCTCGCCGACGAGCACACCGACCGGCTCATACCTGGACTGGTCTTCACCATCGCGACCGGCTACCCCTACCGCTCCGCAGGCATGCGGCACCTCAGTCTCACTGACGTCCTCGCACAGCTCACCGCAGAGGACCTGACGGAACTGCTTCAGCACGCCGCGCTCGTCGACGCCGGACGCGCCGAGGAAGCCGCCGTCCTGCTGCGCCGCATCCAGCACGCCCCCTGACGGCGACGCGTGTCGGCCTGCACCCCCGCAGGCCGACACATGACGCCGCACGCAGACCTACGAGCCAGGAGGACCAGCATGAGCCAACTCGACTTGTTCGCCGTCCCTGATGAGCCAGACCAGCCACCCGCGCCGCCCGCCCCTGCCGCGCCGACCCGCGAGTACCTCACCGACCTACCGCCGGCCCCCGCGCCCGTGACCATGCCCGCTGCCAGGCCTCGCCCTTCCCTGGCGGTCGTCAAGCCCAAGCTGGGTCACTACCGCCCGGCGCAGAGCAACCCGCACGCGCACGCGTTCGAGATCGCGGAAGCCGTCAGCTACGCCTGGCACCACGCGCACGGGGGGAGCAGCATCGAAATCCCCATCGGTGCGGTCGCTGCGCTCGCACTGTGGCCCCTGCGCGGCCCGGACGCCTACCTCGCCGCCGACTGGTGGCTCAGCCTCGACGACACCGAGCTGCTGGCCGCCTTTCGCGAGTGCTGGGCCCGCATGTGGATCATGCGACCCGACCTCATCGACCGAGCCACACCTCTCCACAAGTGGGTCGACGACGAGAAGCCCGATGCTCGGCGAGCCACCGCCGTACGAGCCGTCGTTGAGGCCGCGCTCACCAACGGGCTGCTGCACCTGACCGCAAGCGGTGACCCCGATCTCCGCTCCACCACCGACGTGATCGGAACCCTACTTGCCGTCATGCGCTCCGAGGGCGCTCACGATGCACTCGCGGAGATACACACGCCGCCGGACGTCGCCTACCTGATGGCCAGGATGCTGCTCGACGACATGCCGCTTGAGCCCGGCATGAAGTTCGACGAGCCCGCGGGCGGGACCGGTGGCATGTACCGCGCCGCCGTACAGGTCATGCGTGAACGCGGCATCGACCCGCACCAGTTCGGATGGTCGCTGACGGACATCGATCCCCTCGCGGCGGCGGGTGCCGCCGTCAACGCGATCCTCTGGGACCTCGGCCCGCACGTACTCATCGGGTGCGGCGACACCCTGCACGAAGGCAACGTGCCCGCCAGGGCTGCCCGGGAGGCATTGGAGTCCCTGGAACGGCGCGATCGACTGCACTCGCAGGCCGTCTTCCTCGCGGCGATCCAGAAGGTCGAAGCTCTGATGCGCGATGTAGCGGCCTGACCTGCGAAAACTGTCTTAGTCGATCTTGAACCCCCCCCTGAATGCATATAGAATAGAACCAGAAGGGGAGGGGAGTCATGGAAGAGCCACCGTTCACATTCCCGTACTGCCGCAGTCACGACGTCCGGTGCCAGGAACTGGGTTGCGACGCCTGCGGCTGCGACCACTGCTTCGACTGCGGAGCCTGCCCCACCGAGGCGTGCGACCACGACGCCTAGCGGTCGGCCGACCACGACTTCCACAACACCACGACTGGAGCGCAGATGACCTACAAGAAGGGCGACCGCATCGCCCTCGTACACACCACCGACTCGCACACCGAACTCAAGCCCGGCGACGAAGGCACCGTCCACCGGTTCGACGCCAACCTCTCCATCCTCTCCGTGACCTGGGACAGCGGCTCCACCCTCTCGATGCTCCTCGACGACGGCGACGAAGTACGTCCCGCGTAGCCACACCGGGCCCGCCCCGGCAGGGGCGGGCCCCGCTTCACCCGCAGACCTCTTGGAGAACGACACATGCTCATTACCGACGCCGCAGTCCGAGAAGCCGCGGCCAACCTCGCCCAAAGCCTCGGCGGCGACTGGGCGGTCGACACCGCAGCGCCCGCCGACGGCGCAGCCCACCTCGTCTACAGCGACGGACGAGGCATCAGCTTCCGCCCCATCTTCGGCGGAACCACCGTCCAGCTCTGGATCACCGGCAGCGCCGCACCCCCGCTTCCCGACGACGCCACCCTTGCCGAGCGAGCCGTCTACGAAGCGCAGGTCGCCGCGCGCCTTCCTGAGGGGCACCGCTACAACCAGTCGACCACCCTCGTTACCGAGACCGATGAGAACCCCGAACACATCATCCTGAGCACCCTCGAAGACGCCCTTCTCCCTGCCTTCGAGTGCAAACCCCGCTACGTCGGCCACCGGCCGTGGATAGACCTCTTCGACAACGCCCTTGCCGCGGCGACCGCCGAACGGGAAGCCCCGTCGGTCGTCGATGACCACGGCCATGACCACGAGGCCGAGGTCGAGCCGCCCCCGCAGGACGGTGTCGAGCCCAACGCCGATGCTGACTCGAACGCCTACGTGGAGCCGGATGGGGGCGGTGAAGAGGTGGCGGCTGAGGAGTCGGCGCTGCTGAAGCAGGCATTCGAGGAGGTTCCGAGCCCCGAACCGGACACCGAGCCCGAAGCCGCCCCAGAATCAACGTCCGACGGCACCAGCAACGGCAACGACACGACTGACCAGCCCGTTTCTGAGCCGAACCCCGCCACCAGCCGTCGTCCCCGCAAGCGAAACCCGAAGCGCCGCACGACGGCCACCGCCACCGAGTCAACGTCCTGACTCGATCGAGGGGCGCGGCCATACGTCGCGCCCTTCCCCGAGCGCCATCCGCTATGAGCTCAAGAGGCAGTGGCCATCGATGCCCAGTGCGCAGTGGCCGACTTGCTCCACGACGCCGGCAAGGTCCACGAAACCTCGCCTCCGAGGCCGCCGCAATTCAGCCGCCTTGTGGGCTCCACACCAGACATGAAAGTTCAGCCATGAGCGCCGCCTCAAACCCGCCGATGCCCAACCCCCGTCAGTCCAACGGCTTCCTCGTCACCGTCAGCCTGCCGTCCCTGGTCATAGCAGCTCGCCTCCGCCGAGGTGACGTCTTCGCACTCCCAGAGAACCCCAACGAGCACCTGAAGATTGAGACCATTGCGCCCCATCCGGAACTCGGCTCACGACTGATCATCATTCCGACCGACGAGACGACCCAGTTCACGCTGCACGTCGACGAGCCCGTTGAGCCCGTGAGCATGCCACGCACCGTCCAGGTCACGTGCCAGCTGTGCGGCACGGACACTACGACGGCCCTCGACCTCGTCACCCAGGGAGAGCCAAAGACCTGGGTCTGCAACCGGCACTAGTTTCGGATTGGCACCCGGGACGGCCGCCACAGCAGCCGTCCCGGGCATGTCGAAAGCGAGACACGGACCGTGATCGACAACATTGGACGGAGACGTTTTCGTGGTAGGCCATGGGGCGCAGAGCCCAATCAGTCCGGTCGGCGTCTTCCCTTCGTGCCTTCGCGAGGAGTATCCGCCGCTACCCTCCGCTTGTCGTTCGGTTGTGTGAGGGCGTGATCATGGTGCAGCGGACATGGAGCAGCGATCGCAGGCTGACCGCGATTAGCCGCGCGGGCCTCTCCGTGCCCGCCCGACAGGCCGTCATCGACAGCCAAGTCGTCCCGGGGCGCAGCGTTCTGGATTATGGCTGCGGCCGGGGCGACGACGTACGCGCACTGAAGCAACTGGACTGCCAAGCCGTCGGTTGGGACCCGTTCTTCCAACCCGACGGGCAGCTGGAGCCTGCGGAAGTTGTCCTTCTCACCTACGTACTTAATGTCATCGAAGACCCTCACGAGCGCCGAAAGACGCTGAAGAGGGCATGGGATCTGGCGACTACCGTGCTCGTTGCCTCAGCACGGTTGACGTGGGAGAAGTCGAAGGTCAAGGGCGAGGCCTTCGGTGACGGACTCCTCACCAGCCGGCAGACCTTCCAACACCTTTTCAAAGCGAGCGAACTACGCAACTACGTCGAGGTGGTCACAGGCGTACGGACCGTCTCGGCCGCCCCAGGCGTCGTTTACGCCTTCAAGGACGAGACCGCCCGGCTGAGCTACCTCGCTCAGCGGATCGTCCCGGACGCCCAGTGGCTTGCCTCCGAAGACACAACCTCGGCGATCGCCGCCGTCGTCGATCATGCGGAACGCCGCGGACGCATGCCCCGCATGGAAGAAGTGCCCCAACCGATGGCCCAACTCCTCAGCCACCTACGCCCGAGCGATCTGAGTCGCCTGGTTCGGGACTCTGCCGATCAGGCCAAGGTCGAAGAGGGGGCCAAGCGATCCACGCTCAACACCCTGCTCTTCCTAGCCGTCGAGCTCTTCAACGGCCGCGGCCCTTTCAACAGCCTTCCGCTCAGCGTTCAGCTCGATGTGCGCGCATTCTTTTCCTCCTACAAGGAGGCGTGCCAGAGGTCCGACCGGCTGCTCCTCAAGCTGCGCGATGACACGTACGTCCGCGGAGCCATGAACTCCTCGACCGTTGGGAAACTTACCCCGACTGCCCTGTACGTGCACCAGCGTGCCGTTGATCGCATGCCTACGGTTCTGCGCCTGTACGAGCACTGTGCTTCGATTGCGGCAGGCCGGCCCCAGGAGTGGACCGTGGCTAAGCTGCGTCACCAGGGGAGGGCGGTGAGCTGGCTGGACTACCCCGACTTCGACAGGGACCCGCACCCACGGATCCTGACGTCCTATCAGGTGGATCTCAAGACGCTGGAGACCGCCCATACGTCGTACGCCGACTCCCAGAACCGGCCGCTATTGCACCGCAAGCATGAGTTCCTGGCCCCGGACGACCCGGACACCGAGAAGTACCAGCGGCTGACGGCAGCAGAGGTGAGGGCAGGTCTGTACGAGCACCCTCACCTCATCGGCACAGAGAACGGCTGGGAGGCCGAGCTCATTCGCTGCGATCGGGCCCTTCGCGGACATCGACTGGTGCGCCGTACCACGGGCTGAGCGATCACGCGGAGTCGGGCTGCATCTCCGCGATCATCTCCGCCAACTCCTCAACATCAAGATCCGCGGCCTGGCTCGGGAACCAGGACAGACGGAGCCCGTTCTCTGCGGCGTCCTCGGGCAAGCCCATGGCGGTGAGCACGTGACTGGGGGTGTACGAGGCGCTCGTGCACGCAGAACCCGTCGCGACGGCGACGTGTTGCTTGAGGCGGACGATGAGTGCCTCGGCGTCCACACCGTCGAAGGACAGGTTGAGGATGTGCGGGACGGCGTGGTCCTGGTCGCCGTTGATCTGGAATCGAGTCTTAGTCAGTGCGTTCAAGAGTCGGGACCGAAGTTCCGCCGCGCTCCTGCTCCACTGCTTGTGTTCCTTTTGGAAGATCTTCGCCGCCTCAGCCAGCCCCATGATCAGCGGTACTGGCAATGTCCCCGGGCGTAGCTTTCGCTCCTGACCGCCACCAAACATGATCGGCTGCAGCGGGAGCCTGTCCCAGCGCCGCCGGCGGGTGACGAGCATCCCAACACCCTTCGGAGCGCCAACCTTGTGGCCGCTGATGCTGATCATGTCGATTGGGGCACTCAGATCCTCAGGAACCTTCCCATATCCCTGCGCGGCATCGACGTGCAGGTACGTCGGCGTCTCTCGCAGATGTCCAGCGAGCTCAGCCACGGGCTGGATGACACCCGTCTCATTGTTTACGTGCATCAGGGAGACGAGGAGTGTGTCCGGGCGTAGCCGCTCCAACACTGCCTCGACGGAGACCCTGCCGGATGAGCCGGGCTTGATGAAGTCCACTTCGAAGCCGCGAGTCTGCAAGTGCTCTAGGGGCTCGATCACTGCCTTGTGCTCGATCGCCGAGGTAATGATGTGGCGTCGATCACTCTGCTCTCCGTGGGGAGCAAGGCCGAGCAAGGCGATGTTGTTGCTCTCAGTGGCACCGCTAGTGAAGATCAACTCATCGGATTCGGCGCCGACGGTGCTGGCGAGGTACTCGCGTGCCTGCTGCACCGCACGCTTCGCGCGGGTCCCGTACTCGTGCGTCCGAGAGCCGGCGTTCCCGAAGTCCTCGGTCATCCAGTGCATCACCACATCGGCCACGCGTGGGTCCACGCGCGTCGTAGCCGCAGCATCGAGATACGTCACCACTAGCCCCACCACACCTTTGAGCGTCAATCCAGCACGTCCTGTACGTCTTTTACCTGACGTACGATAGCGTTACGCAGGTGGGATCATCGCCATCTTCGCAACTTGCCGACACTGCCACGTCCGCCGGTTTTGACTACATCTTTCCAGCCATCCGGGGCGTTCAGGCGGGCCGTGAGTTCTACGTGTCCATGTGCCCTCTGCGGCTCATCCCGAAGATCTTCCTGTTCGACGAGGATGAGCTGGCGCCAGAGGTGCGAGCCCAGCGCGTCCTGAACAAGGGACGGCTTCCGGCGCTCACTCGGTACATTGTCGACAACCCGGACGATTACGTCTTCAGTGCGCTCACTGCATCGGTCGACGGCGAGATGTACTTCGAGAGCATCGCGGACTCCGGCATGGGGATGCGCGCTGGCCAGATCCGGATTCCCATGGCTGCCCGATTCTTGATCAACGATGGTCAGCATCGGCGGGCGGCGATTGAGCAAGCCCTCAAGGAGAACCCCGACCTCGGCGAGGAAACGATCGCCGTCGTCTTCTTCCATGACGCTGGGCTGGCCCGCTGCCAGCAGATGTTCGCAGACCTCAACCGACACGCAGTCCGGCCACCACGTTCCATCGGCGTGCTCTACGACCACCGTGATGATCTGGCGATCATGGCTCGACTCTTGGCGATGAAGTCCCCTGTCTTCAAGGGGCATGTCGAGATGGAGAACAGCACTCTGGCTCAACGGTCCCGCAAGCTCTTCACCCTGAGTGCTGTCTACTACGCCACGCAGTCGCTACTGCAAGGGCTGGAGATCAAGAAGGACAAGGCCCAGGAGCTGGCAGAGGCATACTGGGAGGCCGTCGACCTTGTGGTTCCTGAGTGGGGAATGGTGCGCAAGCGCGAGCTCGCAGCCCCCGAGGTACGCAAGGACTACATCCACAGTCACGGTATCGCCCTGCACGCTCTCGGGCGGATCGGAAACTCGCTCCTGCGGGACTCCGAGTCACCGGAGGAGTGGCACTCAAAGCTCAAGTGTCTGACTTCGGTTGACTGGTCCCGAACCAACCCGGATTGGGAGGGGCGCGCGCTGATCGGCGGGCGTGTGTCGAAGAGCCACCAAAACTTGACTCTGACCGTGAACTACCTGCGTCGTCACATGAAGCTGCAACTCAGTCCGGAAGAGCAGCGTGTAGAGGACGCATACCTGCGAGGAGATGCATGAGCACCCCGAAGTCGTCGGCCCCCTTCCAGGGGAGGGCCCTCGCCGAGGTAGTCGGTGAGCTCACGGAGGAGATCCGCGAGCTCTACACAGCTGACGAGGTGCCTTGGGTCATCGGTTACAGCGGCGGCAAGGACTCCACCGCCGTACTCCAACTCGTCTGGCTTGCGCTCCAAGGGCTGCCGGACGAGCAGCGCACCAAGCCAGTGCACGTCATCAGCACGGACACACTGGTTGAAAATCCAGTGGTTGCGGCTTGGGTCACTCAGTCACTTGACACGATGGGGAAGGCGGCGAAGGAGCAGGGACTGCCTATCGAGCCGCACCGCCTCATCCCTGAAGTTAAGGACACCTTCTGGGTCAACCTCATTGGTAAGGGTTACCCAGCGCCTCGCCCCAAGTTCCGCTGGTGCACAGAGCGGTTGAAGATCAAGCCGTCGAACGCGTTCATCCGGCGAGTCGTGCGCCGGCACGGTGAGGCAATCCTCGTTCTCGGCATTCGAAAGACCGAGAGTCAGGCGCGTGCCCGGGCCATGGCGAAGCACGAGAAGCGCCGTGTCCGAGACCGTCTCTCTCCCAACGGAAACCTGCCGAACTCCCTCGTCTACAGCCCCATTGAAGCGTGGGGCACCGATGAGGTCTGGATGTTCCTGATGCAGTACTCCAACGCATGGGGGCATCGCAATAAGGATCTGCTGACCATGTACCAGGGGGCATCCGAAGATTCCGAGTGCCCTTTGGTGGTGGACGACACCACGCCGTCCTGCGGTGACAGTCGCTTCGGATGCTGGACTTGCACCCTTGTGGACAAGGACAAGTCCATGACCGCCATGATCCGCAACGATGAGGAGAAGGAGTGGATGCGGCCCCTCCTCGAGCTCCGCAATGAGCTCGACGACGTGTCGCAGGAGAAGGAAACCCGCGACTTCCGGCGGATGAACGGCAATGTCCAGCTCTTCCACGACGGCGTCATCCAGGGCCCGTACACGCAAGAAGCGCGTCAGAAGTGGCTGACGAAGCTGTTGGAAGCGCAGAGTCTCGTGAGGCGGACGGCGCCCGAGAGCGTGCGGGGCATTGAGCTGATCACGGAGGCGGAACTGCACGAGATCCGCCGTATCTGGGTGTTCGACAAGCATGAAGTCGAGGACACACTGCCGGCGATCTATGAGGCAGCCACGGGCGAGGAGTTCCCGGGCCGGCCTCTTGATGAGCAGCTGGTCCTCGGGGCTGAAGAGATGGATCTCCTCAAGGAAGTGTGTGACGGCGACGAAATTCACTTCACGATGACGCGTGAGCTCCTCGCGGTCGAACGGCAGCATCGCACCATGACGAGGCGCTCCGGCCTCTTCAAGGAGCTGGAGAAGGCGATCAAGAAGGGCTTCTACGAGAACGAAGACGACGCCCTTCAGTTCGCGAAGCGTAAGCAGGCCATCCGCGACGCCGCTCCCACCTACGTGACGCTGGACGAAGAGACCACCGATGCACCTTCATAAGCTTGAACTCCACGACTTTGGCGCCTACCGCGGCAAGCAGTCACTCGATCTGAGCGTTGAGCCCGGGCGGCCGATTGTTTTGATCGGAGGCCTCAACGGATGTGGCAAGACCACTCTGCTGGATGCCATCCAACTAGTCCTGTACGGCCCGCGGGCGCGGTGCAGCGGGCGGGGTAACCGGTCATATGACTCCTACCTCCGTGAGAGCATCAACCGCAAGGCCAACAAGTCCGACGGTGCTGAGATCGCGCTAGAATTCTCAATCGTCGTCGATGACCAGGAGCGGCACTACCGAGTGATCCGAAGCTGGCATACCAGCGGCAAGCAGCTCAAAGAGTTCCTGAACGTCCTAGTGGACGGCCAGTTCGATCGGATCCTCAGCGACGGCTGGCCCGATCACGTAGAGGACATCCTTCCGCTCGAAGTAGCCTCACTCTTCTTCTTCGATGGCGAAAAGATCGAGTCGCTTGCGGACCCCGAGCGGGCAGCCAGCGTCATCGAGTCCGCAGTCCACTCGCTCCTGGGTGTGAGCACGGTGGAGCAGCTCCGCACCGACCTTCTTGCGCTAGCGCGGCGACAGCGGCTGTCCAATGAAGACCAGGCCATCATCGACCACATCCGCGCTCAGGAAGCCGAGCATGAAGCGGCAAGGCAGGAAGCCGCGGACCGCCACCAGGAATTGGGCAGCATCCGGTCGAGGTGTGACCGTCTCCAGGCGAAACTCGAAAAGAAAGAGAAAGAATTCGAGCGAGCCGGCGGAAAGCTCTTTGAACGCCTGAAGGAACTTGAGGCCAATCGGGAAGCCATCGCCGAACGCTTGGCGGCACAGCGTACGGCACTGCGTTCCCTAGCGTCGGGTCCGCTTCCTCTCCTCATGCTCCCTCAGCAACTGGCAACCCTCCGTGAACAGGCAGTTCGGGAAAAGGATGCTGACGATGCCACACGTGTGGTCGGTGTCCTAGAGGAGCGTGACGCGTGGCTCCTCGACCAACTGCCTGCGTCGGTAACGGCTGCCGTGCGCACGGCTTTGAAGAAGAAGCTGGCCACGGACCGCCAGAAGCGCGAGAGCGCGGCAGAACTCAAGCAAAGCCTGAGTCTTCCGCTTGACGCGCTTCAGCAATTCTCTGCGCTCGATGAAGCTCTGGCGCGGGATGCATCCCGCGCTCGTGAGCTACTCAAAGAGTCTGCGGAGACGGCTGACCGCCTCGATGACGCCGACCGCCTCCTTGCTGGTGTCCCGGATGAGAAACTGATCAAGGACCTTGTTGAGGAGCGCAACGAGGCGATGGATGCACTCGCCGTTGCCAAGGATGAACTTAGGCGCTGTGAGGTGCAATGGGAGGAGGCCAAGAGCCGCCACCTTCGCATCGGCGCCGACCTGGAGCGGGCACAGAAGAAGCGAGTCAAGACGCTGATTGAAATCGAGGAGCTCAATCGAATCGTCGAGTACGCGGAGAGGGCACGCGGCACCCTGGAGAAGTTCGGTGAAGCCTTGCTCCGGCGACACATCAGTCGTCTAGAAGTCGCTGTCCTCCAGAGCTTCAAGGCATTGATGCGTAAGAGCGGCCTCATCCACGATTTGCGGATCGACACTGCCAATTCCACCCTGACCCTCGCGGACTCCGATGGGGAACCCATCGATCCAGGACGGCTCAGCGCAGGCGAACGGCAGCTACTAGCCATCTCGCTGCTCTGGGGTCTTGCCAAGGTTGCTGGCAATCGACTGCCCAGCGTGATCGATACGCCTCTGGGGCGCCTCGACAGCCGGCACCGTCAGCACTTGGTCGATCGCTACTTCCCGAAGGCTGGTCGACAAGTTCTCCTGCTGTCCACAGACGAAGAGATCGACGAGAGCCTGCTCGCTCGCTTGAAGCCATCCCTTGCACATACGTACACCCTTGTTCACGACGACACCCAGTTCACCACCACCGTCGAGGCTGGGTACTGGTGGACTGCAGGAGCCCCGCATGTCGCTTGAGACAGTTCGCCTCTCGCAGACGGCGAAGGAGCAGCTCATTTGGTTGAAGCGCAACACTGGTCTGACTCAGTGGAACGAGCTGTGCCGGTGGGCGCTGGCCCTGTCGCTCCGGGACTCCTCCACGCCTCTGGTGAAGGACGTCGTGACTGATTCCAACGTCGAGATGTCGTGGAAGACATTCACCAGTCCGTACGGGGACATCTACCTTGCCCTGCTCAAACAACGGTGCCTCATGGACGGCGAGGAGCTCTCCGATGAGGCTGTCGCTCGGACGCTGACCGTCCACCTGCACCGCGGCATCGGCTACCTGCACGGTGGGGGAAGCGACCTCCGGTCCATCGAGCAACTTGTTTCCACCGCCACGGGGTAACCCTCTACTACGTCTCATCAGGGCCCGCTTCTCCTTCCGGAGGGCGGGCCCTGACGCATTGCCAGTGTCCCTCCCCTCGTAGCGTGAAGACCATGACTGCAGGGGAAGTTGGGAGTCATGGCGGAGAAGCGACGGAGGTTCGATCCCGAGTTCCGTGAAGGTGCGGTACGGATCGTGACGGAGACCGGGAAGCCGATCGCCGAGGTCGCGAAGGACCTGGGCATCAACGAGACCACGCTGGCCAGCTGGGTCTCGCGCGCTCGCCGGGCCGGGACGGCGCCAGCTGGTGAGAGTGACGAGCTGGAGCGGTTGCGGCGGGAGAAAGCCCAGCTCAAGCGGGACAACAATGAACTGGTCATGGAGCGTGATGTCCTCAAACGCTGCATGGTTCTGTGGGTGAAGTAGCCGTGGCGGACCCGTCCCAAGTGGTCGGGGTGATCAGCGACTTCAGGACCGAGCACGGCATTTCGCACCGCGTCTCGTGCCGAGCCCTGGGCGTGAGCGAGTCGTGGTTCTACAAGCACCGCGCCCGTCGGCCGACCCAGCGTGAAGTACGCCGCCGGCAGCTGGCCGAGGCGGTGCGGGAGGAGTTCATCGATTCCGGTGGCACCTACGGCTCGCCGAAGATCTGGATCCAGCTGGTGCGGCAGGGCTGGCGGGTCTCGGTGAACACCATCGCCAAGCTCATGGCCGAACTCGGCCTGGTCGCCCGCAAGGTCCGCCACCGGCGCGGGCTGACCCGGCCGGGGAGGCGACCGGCCGCCCCGGACTTCGTCAGCCGGGACTTCACCGCCGAAGCGCCCGACCTGGTGTGGTGCGGGGACATGACGGAGATCGAGACCGGTGAGGGCAAGTTGTATCTGGCCACGGTCATCGACCTGTTCTCCCGTCGTCTGCTCGGCTACGCGATGGGCGCCCACCACGACGCCGGCCTGGTCGTGGCCGCCCTGCACATGGCTGCGGCCACCCGCGGCGAAAACGTGCGGGGCGTCATCTTCCACACGGACCGCGGCAGCGAGTACGCCTCGCGGAAGTTCCGCCGGGCCTGCCGCAAGCTGGGGGTTTTCCAGTCCATGGGCCGGGTCGGATCTTGTTTCGACAACGCCGTCAGCGAGGCGTTCAACAGCGTCCTGAAGGTCGAGTACGTCCATCGGCGCGCCTTTGCCACCCGCGCCGAGGCACGGATCCGGATCGCGACCTGGATCACCGACTTCTACAACGCTCGACGGCTACACAGCGTGTGTGGCTTCAAGAGCCCGATCGACTACGAACACGACTACTGGGCCAGCTTCGGCGAGGGGCTGGCTGCATAGGAAGGTCTCCACGGTTCGAGGGGATTGACACCAGCAGCTTCGCTCGCTCCAGCACCATGGGCCAGAGCTTCCTCCACAACCCCTGCAACAATGAACGGCCTCACCCGACCTATATAGGTGAGGGTCAGTCAGGCGCCGTGTCAAGCAAGGAGATTCACCTCCGACTGTCAGCGCCATCTAGTACCCTCGCAGGACAACCACATAGCAACGCTTCACCCTTCGGACGCGAGCCACCGCATGGGGCTCGCCGCCAGACAAGACGGAGCGAACATGATCAGCCACCCGGTCGAGGGGGCAATCCTCGCGCTGCAAAAGCGCGCCCTGGACACCTGCGACACCTATCAGCTCGACAGGATCGATCGCGCCCTCGACGAACTTCTGCGGAACCCCTGCGACGACTCCACACCAGCGGAGCACCGCGCGCGGTCAGCGATGGGGCATGCCTACGAGGTGCTGGAGCGTCGCAAAATGATCGCCCCCAGCATCTCCCTCGGAGTGCTCTCCTCCGAGCACGGGGCCGTGGACCAGGGCTACCCACTCATCGAAATCCACGAATGGCTCCGTGCAGAGCCAGGCATCCCGCAGTCCCAACGCGTCGTACTGCAAGCCCTGGCGCGCGGAGACGATGCCGAGACCCTGGCCACCCGACAGGGGCTCCCCCTGCTCCGTGCCCGGGAGCGCGTCTCCCGGGCACGCAAGCAGGCTCGCCAACTCTGGGCGGCATCGGTCCAAGCCGCATGAGACCACGACTTCTCCGCCTGAGGCCCTGGCTCATACGGGCACTCATCCCACCTCAAGTAGTCGGCAGCTACGTGCTCTATACGCCCGCAGGCGTGCCCCGATACGTCGGACGCAGCGACACCGACATCCGCCGGCGACTGCTACGTCACTGCAGCGACCAGCGTGGCGCGTACTTCACGTACGACGTACACAACAGCCCGGCCAATGCCTTCGAGATGGAGTGTGCCCTGTTCCACGCACTCTCTCCTCAACTGACCAACCGCATCCACCCAGATCGGCCGGACTTCCACGAGACCGCTTGCGTGTTCTGCCAGTCAGAGCAACAAGCAGCCCGACAGTTTCGCCATCTGCACCAGCCTTCCGCCCCCAACAGTGAGGTCCTGTCATGACGAACCCCTTGTTCCTGTCGGCAGACAGCCAGCGCGCCAGCATCATTCAACTCGACCGTGCTCTGGAATCGATGCGCGATGCCGGCTTCGACCTCACGGCAGCGATTGGCGAGCCGCTGGACAACTCCATCCAGGCCGAGGCAACGCTGATGCGTGTGCTCCCGATCTACGGGCCGAAGAAGAAGTCCATCGATGCCTTCATCATCGCTGACAACGGCGTGGGCATTGACCCAGCGATCATGCACAACGTCCTGTCGATGGGATACAGCGCCCGCTACAACCAGCGCCAAGGTCTCGGGCGTTTCGGAATGGGGCTGAAGCTCGCCGGGTTGAGCCTGGGAGAGCGGATCGACATCTACAGCAAGCGAGCCAGCGGACCCGAGATCTACCACAGCTACATCGATCTCGAAGAGATCAGGGAGGGCAAGCAGCAGTACATCACCACCGATGAGGTCGCAGCCTGGCCCGAAGACGCGGTCGCGCTCATGGTCGGGCGCGACGGACGCCCTCTTACCTCCGGCACCGTAGTCGTGATCGGCAAGATCGACCGCCTCGCCAGCGGGGGCGCGTATGGGACCTCCTTGGAAGAGAAGATCGCGGACCTGCGCAAGTTCATCGCTCGCGCATACCGTACCTACATCGACACGGGCCGCACATTCGAGCTCGACGGCAAAACGGTATCGCTCCACGACCCGCTCTTCCTGCGAGACAACCCCCGGATCATCGCCAGGTACAAGCCTCAGAAGCTGGACCCGCGAGGCCAACTCATCGAAGAGGGGGACCTGGAAGTCGACGGCCACAAAGTCCACGTTGCCGTGGCGCTGGTACCCGCCGAGTTTCGCCCGTGGAAGGGAGCCGGCGGCGACGTTGACCACCGAGGCGAGGACATCAGGGAATACCAGATCAGCCGTGAGAACGCGGCAAGGATCAGCATCCTTCGTAACGGGCGCGAGATCTACTACGACGTGGTTCCTCACCTCCTCGACACCAGCCGTACCGACAAGGTCATCCGGTACGTCGCCATCGAAGTGAGCTTTACAGCGGAACTGGATGAGTACTTCCAGGTGCGCAACGTGAAGCGCGGAGCAGAGCCTGTGACGAGGCTTCGAAACGAGCTGCGCGACTGGCTGAAGCTCCCTGTCCTGCGGGCTCGGAAGGCGATCCGCGAGTACTGGGGGGAAGTTGAGACCCGGGAGCGTCTCGCCAAGGGCGAGCACAGCAGCAGCATGGCCACCGCTGAACGGACCGATCCGAGCCTCCCTCGGGGCGTCGCCGGCAGGACTGCCACTGCGGAACAGGAAGAGGAGGTCGTCCAGCACGCTGCCGAGGACATGGGCTTGGACGTGGAGACCGACAGCGCCAAGATCGAGACGCTTCGCGAACAGATTCGCACCAAGCCCATCACCCTGCTCGACGGAAGCTGGCCCGGCAAGGAGTTCCTCGAGGTTCATCACCTCAACGGCAAGTCCGTCGTGAAGTTCAACCACCGGCACTCGTTCTTCCGGGACGTCTACGGTCCACTCAAGAAGATCGCTGACGATGGTGCCGAGGGGATGAGCCCTGAGGACGTCCTGGATCTCGCGCGCCGGGCCGAGGCCGCGATCGACCTGCTGTTCATGGGCTATGCGCGTGCGGAAGCCATGCACGAGAACCCGGACGAACAGTTCAGTCAGCTTCGCACCTACTGGGGTCTGTTCACGGGGGTCATGCTCAAGGAGGAACTGAAGGACGAGTGAGCCTCCGGAGGCGGACGATGGGCCCGACCGGCACCGTCCTAGGGGTGCCCACCGTGGCGCGTAGGGGTGCCCACCGTGGCGCGTTCTGTGGGTGAAGCTGCGTCATTTCCTTCAATGGGACACGCAGTCAGCGCGTGACCTGCAGGATGTCGTGAGAAGACTCAGCAAGTAAGGCACCGTGCGCTGGCGACTTAGGCGTCGGCGTCACAACCGAAGCAGCGTGGGAAGGCAGTGAAGGATGTTCGGCTCGGGCAGTGGGCTCACGTTCCGCGACTACGTGCAGGGAACGTGGGGGAGCTTCGACACCCCGGCGGGGAGGGTCGACTACATCATGACAAAGGCCCGACTCGGTGGTGACGCCAACACGCCCGAGCGGCAGCTCACCAAGAACCTGGCTCCGGTTCGTGAAGTCATGGATGCCGGCGACCTCGACTTTAACCAGCTTCTGCAACGCGACCTCGATGATCACCGTGTGGCTGTCAATCTGATCCCCTATCTGCTCAAACCACAGACGACAGGGCCTGCCTTCTTCCCACCGATCGTGGCCGTCGTGCTTCCCTTCCGGAACAAGCGCCCCACCGCCTTTCCCGTACTGGGGGAGGTGACTTCCATCAGCGCCGACGAAGCCAACTGGCAGGAACAACGCGCTGGCAGCGCCTTCCAGGTCCATCGCCTCCTCGCCTCCGATGGACAGCCGCACGGAGCCAATGTGGGCAAGCTCTGGTGGAACCGTTCCGAAGCAAGCCTGGTTGTTCTTGACGGCCAGCATCGCGCAATGGCGCTCCTCGCGATTGAGCGCACTCTGACCAACTCATGGCAGGACACTTCCGCGGTCAAGTACCGCTCCTTCTATGAGCACCAGGTACGCCGTGTGCTGGAGCAGCACGGTGCCGGCGAACCCGACCTGTCGAAGGTCGAAGTGCCGGTCACCGTGTGCTGGTTCCCGGAACAGACCGGGGACGGATCGCGGCCTCACGAAGCGGCCCGGAAGCTGTTCGTTGATGTCAACAAGGAGGCACGCCCCCCGAGCGAGTCCCGCATCATCCTGCTCTCGGACGCCGAACTCTCCAACGTCCTGACGCGGAGCATGCTTAGTGAGCTGCGGAGCAGGAAGGATGACTCCTATCTGCCCCTGTATGCGGTGGAGTACGACAACCCCGAAGTAAACAGTCACCGCCCCGCGCGGTGGTCGGTACTCACGAACATCAACCTCCTCAAGATGGCCGTGAACCGCTGCATCTTTGGACCGTCGAAGTACCTCACCAATGTCGCGCAGGGGATCTCCGGAAAGGAGGGTGACCTGCAGCGTGACGAGTTCATGCGCGAACAGCTCGACGTAGGGACTCTCCTGGAGAGGTATTTCGAAGACGGGGGCATCCCCTTTGATCGGGACACCCTCGGAGACAAGCAATTCCCGCTAGGAAAGATGGAGACGATCAGCGCGAGGTTCAAGGAGACGTGGGGGAGGGCAATTCTGACGCTGCTGTCGAGGACCGCGCCGTACGCAGCCCACGCCAGCGCGCTGACCAAGCTCAAGGACGACTGGCATGTTGCCGACACATTCGCGGCCCTGGCCCACGATGCTCTCTTCGGTGGAGTGGGTGTCTTCTGGACGCTGCGTGACAGCTATGACCACTACATGGATCAGAGGGACAACGCGGACCGCCGACTGCCCAAGTCGGACGTCATCCGAGCTTGGGAAGCCCTCAAAGGCAAAGAGGAAGACTTCGACCAGTACCGCGCTCAGGAGTACCTAGGGTCGACTCGCCCTGAGCGCGTCAAGCGTTGCAAGGACGCCTACAGCGTGCTCAACACCCATGCCTGCCAGCTCGGCCTCGTCATGACTATGGGCTCGCTATGGGAGGTTCGAAAGACACAGCCAGGCGGTGTCGATCTCAAAGACCTTCCGGCCTTCGCGGAAGCACTGGTCGATGCCTGGAACGCATTCTTCCAGATCGAGCACGGGCGGGCTCGTGACAGGAAGGTCGCCTTCAACAAAGCCGGGGTCACGAACCCGATCAACCAGATCGGGAACATGGAATCAGCGCAGGCCGTCTACTTCCGCTACTTCTGGCTGCAGGCTGTGGCTGTCCCCACGGCGTGGCCCCACGTAGCCCAGTGGCTGCCAGACCGCGAAGAGTTCGACATCAAGCTCGGCGAAGCCCGGCGGATGTACCTGGACCTGTGTATCAAACAGCAACTCAAGGCTCTCAAGACGAACCAGCCCACTGCACAGGAAAGCGATCTCCGACCAGTTGCAGAGAAGCAAGCGCATGCTGCGCTCAAGAAAGCCCTTAAGGACTGGTTTGCTGTGTCGGACGACGACTTCGACGCGTGGTTGAGCCAGCCGATTCGCCGCAGCAAGCAGGGAGAGCTCGACCTGGATGATGCTCGGGCAGAGGCGGACAGGTAGGCGGGATGCACTAGCGAGGAGTCGTTTCGGTGGAGGCTTGGGCGTCGAGCGCGGACCGCTGGCTGCCCACGCTTCCTTCGCCGAGGATGAGCGCCAGCCGTGCCGGCGCATGGCAGACCCACCTGAAGAACATTGATCCGCTCGTGTGAGGTGGGTCTTTCGATCAGTCGTAGGGCCGATCAGGGCGCACAGTGCGTCGGCGGTCGACCGGCTAAATCCGTCCCTGGGGGAGAGAAGGAATGACCGACGTGGCGCAGTCTGGTGAGACGCTTGCCGATCGGGTTGAACGTGTCCTGCGCAAACGCCAGTTGGGGCCGCTATCGGTCACAGAATTAATCAAGGAGCTTGCTCCAGATGAAGATGCTTCCGCAACGACGCTGGCAGCGGAGCATCAATTGGTGCAGGCGCTCAGGGAAGACGAGCTACGCCGGACAGCTCGTGGCAAGCGCCCACGTTTCGGCATCACTGACGGTGAGTCAGTGCGTCTCCGTCCTCCGGGTAATCCAGCAGAAGCAGCAGTCGAGCAATGGAACGAAAAGGTCAAGCAGGACCTCCTTGAGCAGCTCAGAGAGTGCGACCCGATCGTGTTCGAACACATCGTGGCCCAGTTGCTCATTGCCATCGGGTACGAAGAGGTCCGAGTAACCAAACGATCGAACGACGGGGGCATCGATGTGCATGCGATTCTGTCCGCCCGCGGCGTGACGCGCGTGCCCACCGCGCTGCAAGTGAAGCGGTGGCGAAAGCCCGTGGGGCGGCCGGAGGTTCAACGGCTTCGAGGATCCCTGAAATCCACCCAACAGGGGGTGATCGTGACAACCAGCCACTTTGCAGGTCCGGCGATCAAGGATGCAGCTCGTCAGGACGGGAACCCCGTCCATCTCATTGATGGCCGCATGCTTGCAGACCTGATGGCAGAGCATGGCTTCGGAGTCCAGACATCTCGAGTCGCATTCTTCTCCCTGGATGAGCAGCTTCTGACTGGCGGGCTGCACGCTACCCCGTCCGCGACGGATGACGATCAGGTCTCGCCTGCTGCCAGGCAGGGAGGGCAGAAGTTCTTCCTGGCACAGCTACCAGGAGGACGCAGCGCCGACTACCTATCCACGCTGGCAGCCATGGCTCGGTTGGCGGAGGCGCAGCCTAGCCTGGACGACTACATCGCCCTGTTCCAGAAGCAGTTTCCCAGCATCACAAGAGCGGACGAAGCGCGACGGCGGATGCGAGTTCTCCTCTCTCTCGGCCTCGCTGAGATTGAGAGCGACCATGTCACCCTCACGTTCAAGGGCCGGCGATTTCTCGACGATCGAGATCCTCGTCTGCTTGGTGACGCTTTTTTGTCACGAATTGCAGGGGCAGTAGAGGTACGAGACCTCGTCAGTGACGTGGTGGGTGAGAGCGCGCGGCGGCAGCTAGTTCGAGAGGATCCGCCGGCCGGACTGAGCTCCACCCAGGCCGCGTTGGTGCTCCGGTGGCTGACACAACTCGGTTTGGTGAAGTGAGCTCGTCATCACGAGGCACGGACTGCACTTGTGGCCTACCGGCGCCGGCAACAGTCTGGCACCCGCAGACGTGATGCAGACGCGCTCCAGGGCAGCAGCCGCGAGATAGTTATGAGGGCGCGGCCGAGGTGATGGGCAGACAACTCTCATACGAATTGGAACCGTTGGGCATGGGCAGACTGCTAGCATCGGCCTCCGGTTTGAGGGGCTGGCTATCCCTTCGCACGCGGGTGTCGGGGTCATTGACATGAAGGAGGAACGGGTGAGCGAGGTTATTCGCACCTATGAGGCATTTCGCACGTGGCAGACCCCGGAAAGTAAGCCACTGATTCTATTTTCCGCCCCAGCCGTGGATATCGAGAAGTGGGCGGGTGTCCCACAGCGGCGCAGGCTAGATGAGGAAGAGACCTCTGGCTTCCAGCGAGAAGAAGATCCGACACGGGTTCGTGAACTGACAAAATTCTTCAGCAATCATCGTAACGTTGCTCAGAACCCATTGCTGGGCGCATTGCAGGATCATGAAAGAATTGAGTTCAAGGAGCTCAAGTCGGGCTCCCCTTTCGGGACTCTGAGGATCACATACGAAGATTACTCGCAAGTCCCCATGATTGACCTCCTGAGGCGTCTGGTCGCCCGCCTTGAAGCGCGTGTCAGCATACTCGACGACAGTGTTGTGGACGAGAATCGTGTAGCCGTTCTCCTTGAGCGTGAAAACCTTCGGAATGAATCCTCGTCAGGCTCCGATGAAGACGACGAGAGTGAAGGCCAAAACGACGAAACGGTGACCGTTGCTGAGGCGATCGGTGAGGACAGCGACGACGCCGGGACTATCATGCTCGCCGAAGAGACCCATCTTGTAGATTTTTATACTGAACTTAAGGGTAGAATCCGTGTTTTGGAGCATCTAGGGATTCAGGATGCCGACTCTGTTCAAGGATTCACAAAGTCGGCATTGCTTGGCTATCTAAAGCCAGTAGTGCTCGTTGACGGACAGCACCGGCTGCGCGGCGCTGTCGTTTCCGCAAGTCACGCTCCGAAGACTCCTGAGGGCCAGGCTTATATCCTCACTGCGACTGCGGAAGGAATGAATCCCGCGGACGCGGAACGGCAGCTAATCCTCAGGGAGTCTCGTCAGCTACCGTTTTCTCTCCTAATGGATGACAGCCCGAGTGAACACGTATTTCAGTTTGTCGTCGTAAATCAGAAAGCTATTCCCATGGGGAAGGCGCTACTCGGGACGATTGTCTCCACCAGTCTGAGTCGTGAAGAGCTGGAGCCCGTAGCTGAGCGCCTTCAAAAGGCAGGCATCAAGCTCGAGGACTCACAGGCAGTCGCCTATCTCACAAGGGCCGAAGGAAGCCCGTTCCGAGGCTTGGTCCAAACAGGCATGGGCGGAGACCGTACCGACCTGTTGCAGTGGAGTGTACTTCAAGGGCTTGTGTCGATCTTTCGGAAGCTCCAAGGCGGCAAGCCGTATCACGCGAAAGTTGACTACGCGCGCGAATGGAAAAAGGAATACTTCCCCCAGTGTGGATTGGTCTCTGGGGAGTCGGAAACCGAGCGGCTAGAAGAGTGGTCTCGCCCTGACGGCCCGTGGCGCGACGTTTTTATCCAGTTCTATACCCGTATTCGCGACTATTTTGGTGATCCAGTCGATGTCGACACATTTAATGGATGGGGCAGCACGGCGACAAGTAACTTGTTCAACAAGATTTCTTTGACAATCCTCGCCACCGACTACTTCGACTACATTTACACCCAGGCTGAGCCGCTTGAAAACATGGCGGACTTCTCCCGGACACTCGATGAGTGGTTGAAGAATGGGCGGGTGAGTTCGTCTTACTTTAACAGGAATTGGCGTCTGGAGAGAACCAAGAAGGATCAACGGGTGGTTAAAGAATTGTGGTCACAGAATTGGCATGAGTATCGAAAGGTCCCCACGAAGCTGCCGCACTCGTTCAAGCCGTAACGCGATATGGATACACATGGGGTTCGCAATTTCTACCGTGTGCTCGGCGATACCCTTCCGAATAGGTGGTCGGAAGACGGGTTGAGGGAAATTGCGCAGCTGAGTATTCCTGGGGATTTGCTGGGTAAGAACGGGTGGATTCTTCGTGCTGATTATTCGATGACTGTCGGTCGATGGTTCATCGAAGGTATCGTCGACCTTGGGAGATATGCGAGAAATTCCGATAATATCGGTCATCTCTTCCTGGAGATCTCCGCATGCTTGCGCGAGCTTGACCCAACGGTGCCAAATGATGAAATTCGGGCCGTATCGCGTCAGCTCGCGACCTTCGCGTGGCGGGAAGTGGCGGCGAGGCGGAACGCGGGGCGTGAGCGAATTGATCGCGCACTACGTGACGCAGTCTGGTTTAGGGACGAACCGTTGCAGCGTTGCTATCTCTGTGGATATAAATTTTCCTCGCACGCCAGGGATCTATTTCTGCAGCGGACGAGGGTGCCGTTGGAGCCTCACAAGCTCGTGGATTTCACTCGCCCAAGAGGCGTGAAGCCGCGACATTTGACGGTGGAACTCGATCACGTTATTCCCGTCGCGGAAGGTGGTGCGACAGACGAAGAAAACCTCAGGCTAGCGTGCGGCTGGTGCAACATTGCAAAGAGTAGCCTCTGGAGTTTGTATGACGCCAAGGCTTGGTCGAGTGGAGTGATAGAGCATCCATCACTCGGTCATGTCTCAGTACCCCAGCCCCTATGGATGCTGCGCATAGTTGCTACGCGCGCGAGATGTGAGACGCCCGATGGCTGTGGAGCGAAACTTGAGACCGACGAGCTGTTCGTGGCCCCCCGTAACACCAAGGGAGCATTGACACCCACGAATCTCATGGTTGTGTGCCGCAAACATGATCCCTGGGTAGGCCACAGACTCGTTAGTCCGACCTTGCTGCCGAAGAGATAGCTGTTAGCGCGGGCCGCAGTACGCCATTGCTCTGAGGGTGCGCCTTCGAGTTCGCCAAGGCCGACGACCTCGTGCCTCGCCTCAGCCCTTGAGTGACGAGGGCGGACCAATTCCCACGGCGGCACGATGGTTTTCGCTCTATGCATGTGGGAGCGACATCACCGCCTCCGCGCGGGTGCCGCGGGCCCGGACGGACAGAGCCTTGGTCAAGCTGATCTGGTGATCTTCACCCGATCGTGGTCTGTGAACGATAGGTGTCAGAGGTGCGGGATACGGTCCGTTCCGACGTTGAGGCGAGGGGGGACTATGACTGGTGACGTGTGTGCGCAGCAACTCCGGGAGTACGCGCTCGGAGTGCTAGAAGACTGGCGGCGGCCGACGAGATGGCGGCCGGCCCTTCAACTGCGTGCTTTGTCCTTTAGCAGCGCCCGGGACTACGCCGGACGCTTCCTGTTGGAACTGCTGCAGAACGGTCATGACGCGCACCCCAGGGAGCGCCATGACGGCCAGGTGCATGTGCTGCTCGACGAGGACGAAGGCGAGTGGGGAACTCTATACGTCGCCAACGGCGGTACACCGTTCACCTGGCAGAACGTTGAGGACGTGTGCAAGATCGCCCAGAGCTCGAAGGTCATCGGAGAGGGGATCGGCAATAAGGGCGTGGGATTCCGGAGCGTCCTGCTGATCAGCAAGGGGCCCGAAATCTACAGCTCTGATCCGGACGGACCGGGCGGTTCGGAACTGGACGGCTACTGCTTTCGGTTTGCTCGGGAGAGCGACGTAGAGGAGCTCCTCGGGGACGCGGACACGGCGCGCAGAGCGGTCGCTGAATTTCCACCGTTCCAGATTCCATTTCCGGTTGAGCAAGTGCCGCCGGTCTGCGCCGAGCTGGCCAAGCTGGGCCACGTCACCGTTGTCCGGATCCCCTTGCAGAGCGAGGCCGCCCGCGCCGAGGCTCGCCTCCGGCTCGAGGAGCTCGCTGAGGCCAAGGCGCCGATCATGCTGTTTCTGGACCGTCTCTCTCGTCTGACACTCGAGCGCAGGGTTGAGGGCGAGGTGCGCGATATCCATGAACTCACCCGCGTGGAAAGCTCGTTCGCTCCCGAGGATGAGGACGCCTCGACCGCCGCGCTCTTCTTCGCGGAAGTGGATTTGGGACCGGCCGGGGCGTTCCTCGTCGCGCGTGGCAGGGTGGCGCCGGAGCGACTTGACCAGACGCTCGTGGAAGCCGTCGACCTCGGCCTCCTCGATGACAAGTGGCGGGAGTGGGCCGAATCTGCTGTGATCGAGATCGCTGCACCGCTCGCCGTCGCGGGGAAAACACGGCGCGGACAGACCTATACCTTCCTGCCGCTGGGTGAGGGTGTGACGACACCCTTCGCCGGGCACGTTAACGCCCCGTTCTTCACCAAGATGGACCGGACCGACCTCGACCGCGAACATCCGCTGAACGCCATGCTGTTTGACGCCCTCGCCGAGACCTGTCTGGCCGCCTCCGCGCGGCTGCGCACGATGCAGCATCTGCGGCTTCGGCAGGTGGCGGTAGACCTGGTGAGCTGGGAGAACGGGCACCGGTCCGCTGGGCTGCTGGTCACAGCGGCCCGGCATGTGCACGGCTGCGAGCTGGCCGACGTACCGCTCGTGCCCGTCCTCGCCAGCGATGGCGCGGCACCCCACCTGACCTGGGCATCGCCCCGGCGTGCGGTCCTCTGGCCCGATCTCAACTTGTCCGTGCTCACGGCACAGCGCGCGCACGAGGCCGGTGCCGTGGTTGCCGACCCGGAGCTCGGCACCGATCGTCTCAGGCGACTTGCCGTGATGTGCAAGGGGCTGAAGTGCCCCTGGGAGCCGACACCGGAGGCGCTCGCTGATCACGTGGAGCGGATGGCCGCTACGCTCCCCTTGCCCAAGTCCGGGGTTGGCGAGCCCGTCGGCGTATGGAACGCCGTGTACGACGACTTGGCCGCTCTCTTCGAGGAAGACGGCCGCGTGTTGCGCGGCAAGAGGCTGCTCCTGGCCGACGACGGAACTCTGCGACACGCCAACGGGGGCGCAGGGCACAGCGGTTCGCAAGGCAAGCGGACCGCACGTCGGGCTCGGCGTGACGCGTTCTTCCAGCCCGTGCGAGGGGAGACAGACGACTCGGAGGCGCTGTCGGTTCCCGCACTGCTCGGCAAGCGGCTCTTCTACCTGCACCCAGGCCTTACCTGGACCGATGGCACGGGGCACGTACGGCGCCTGCCCGCCCGCACTTTCCTTGAGAGCGCCGGGCTCGTCCGGCCCTTCGATATGAAGGGCCTGCTGGAACATGTGAGCCGTGCCCTTGTGGAAAGCAAGGACCACAAGCTGCGCCTCCAAGCCCTCCGGTTCGTATTTCGGCTGTGGCGGTCGCGGCGGTCACCGGGCGGATTTGCGGCCTCGTCGCTGGGACTGTACGTGCCGTCCGCGGACGGAGCCTTGATCGAGGCGAACGGCGCGGCCTTCGGCCGAGGGTGGGACGGCACCACCGGGGACGATCTGGCTGCAGTTGTCACCGCTGGACAGGAGGCGTCCCAGAGCCTCAGATGGATCGCCAAGCGACTGATCGCGGCACCGGACGCGTTCGTCAAGCGAGGGGAGACGGCCGACGAGTGGCGGGCGTTCCTGAGCGAAGTGGGGGTGACCGACGGGTTGATCCCGATCTCCACCAGGGGGGCTACGACACGCGCGGACGGCCATGAACTGACCACCCGCCCGCTGGTCCGCATGGCGAACGTGCCCGCCGAGGTAGTGGCGCAGTGGGAGCCGCACATCGACCGTCGGCGGTCCAACGCGCGCTATCCCCAAACGCCGTACACCGGCACCCCTGCTTACCGGATCCCGGGCCAGGACATTGTCAGCCGGCTCGGCGAAAGTGCCCGGCTGGCGTATGCGAGGCTCGTCCTACACGCTCTCGCCTACTGGAGGGACGCGTATTTCACCAGCACATGGACTAGTGCAGGAAGCCGAAGGGACGACCAGGAGCTGGTGCTGACACCCCTGGCCGCCTTCATCAGGGAGCAACCATGGCTTCCGGTACGGGACCGCAGCCGGGCCGTACGGTTCGTACGGCCGGCCGATGCCTGGCACTGCCCGCCCGGGCTGGAGGACGAACCTGCCTACGCGCCGACCGTCGACCACCGCATACGCCATCTGCTCCAACCGGAGAAGGTCAGCACCCGGCTGCGCTCCATGGGGCTGCCCACCTGGGATCACGCACGGGACAGCGCACGCCTCGTCTCCGCGTTGGGGCGTTTCGTGGCGGAGGGCGCGGTCAGCGGCGAGGACCGGCCCGCCGCGCAGCGCACCAACGAGCGCGCGTGGAAGCACCTTGTGCAGCAGCCATACGGCGTGCTGCCTGAGGACGCAGTCCTGCTCGCCGAATCGGGGCAGCGGCTGGTAGCCGTGCCGCTGTCCGAACTGAAGGGCACAGAATCCGTGTTGTACGTCAGTGGCGAGCGCGACGGCCTGACCGGCCGGCTGGTACGCGAGATGGAGTGTCCGCTGCTGGTGGTTCCTGGCGTCGCCGCGCAGGTCGCCGAACGCCTCAGGCTCGGCCGTCCGAACGCGGTCCGGCACGTCGATGACGCGACGTTCTCAGTGACCGTCGACGGTGAGGAGGTGAATCCCGCCACCATGGGCGAGCCGCTCGTCGACTGTCTGCCCTGGCTCACCCTGGCCGTAGGCGTTCTCGCCGACCACGTGGCGGACGGCCCTCGACCGAGCGAGGCGGAACTGACCGACCTGACGTCTGCCGTCCGCCGTATCCGGCTGCACCGCTACGGCTCCTGGGAGATCAAACTTGACGGTCGTACCGTGACGATGCCGGACCGACTCGCCGGGATTCTGCCCCTCGTCGATCCCAAGCATCCCCTTCTGCTGGCCCGGCAAGCGGACCCGGACTGGGCGGAGGTAGCCCGGCTTTCGGAGGCGCTCGCCGATCTGCTCGGACACCGGGAATTCGGCATCCGGCTGCGCCTCGCCGCCCTCCAGCTCGCGTCCTGCCACGCCGATCTGCGCTCACCCGCGCAAGACGAACTCGCAGAAGCCCTCGGAGTCATGGTCCATCAGATTGAGGAGACCAGCCGGCGCATCGACGGAGCCATCGGCGTGGTGCTGAAGCGATGCCATCCCTTCCTCGTCCACATCCTGGGCGCCGACACAGCGGACATGCTGACCGTGCCGCCGCCGCGCGACACCAGGGAGTTCCAGGCCGCGCTCGTGAAATACGCAGACGAACTACCGCTGCCGCCGGAGCAGTTCATCGCTCGGGCTCGCACTGCCCGGAGCATCGACGAACTGCGGCTCGTCCTCGGGATCGACTTCGCCGCTCTGAATGACACACTGCAGACTCTGGCGCCACACCATGATCCGATCAGCCATGCGGAGGCCCACGAGGAGGCAGTACGCGGCTACCTCGACCTACACAAGAAGGAGCTTGTGAACCGGCTGCGCTGGACAGCCAAGAACGACTTCGACGCACGGCGCCCGCTGGCGGACTGGCCGTCGTTGCGCTCACTGGACTGGATCACAGCCCCGGCGGCATGGGCGTACACCGTGGACACGGCCAGCAGCGAGCTGCTGGAGCGGCACGTCGAAGAGCAGCTAACGCTGCGGCTGGGCGAACCAGCTCCCCGCAAGGGCGACACTCTTCCGGCGATCGACCAGGTGCGGAGCGGAAATAACCGAGTGATCGCCGCCACGGCCGCAGGCCTCGTCGTTCTAGTCAATGCAGCGGGGCGCCCGCTACCTGCGGCGCTGGCCGGTGCCAATCCGGCGGAGAGCATCACCGCGCACCTTGACGAGGCCGGCGCGCTGGACTTCCGCCTCCTCACCCCAGACGACGTCGTTGCCTGGCTGGCCGTTCTCGGCCATTGGCCGGACGGGATGCCAGCGACGACCGATCCCGGCCAGCACGGGCTGACCACGGTTGACCTGGACCGGGTGCGGAACGCGGCGGAACACGAGCGTCGCGAGCGGGAGCGCCGACGGAGAATACTCTCCGTCGGCGGCCGGGAATTCGACGTGCAGTCGGGCGACTTCACCGAACTGACTGTCGAGCTCCAGCGGGCCCTCGACAACGGCGCAGTCCCCGGACTCTCAAGTGGCCGCGCTATCTTCACCCGGCTCCAGCCAATGGAACCCGCAAGTCGGACACCCGCGACCGATCGCAGGCGCGGAAGGCGGTACGGCGGCGCCTCGGACGCTGGGCTGTCGCCCGCCCAGCGCGAAGCCCTCGGATACATGGGGGAGTGGTACGCGTACCACTGGCTCCGCGGGCGCTACTCCGCCGGTATGGACGAGACCAGCTGGGTGTCGAGCAATCGCCGAAAGGCATTCCCCGGGCCGTCCGGAGACGACGGCCTCGGGTTTGATTTCAAGGTCGGCTCTGGTAAGCGGCCCATGATGTTCGAGGTGAAGGCGACTCGAGGCGACGGTGGCCAGATCGAACTGGGGGAGAGCGAGGTACGCGCGGCGCAGCAGCACGCAGGCAATGAACGCTGGCGGCTTCTCGTGGTCACCTCCGTCCTTGACCCGGAACGGGTGGACATCCACATGCTCCCGAACCCCTTCGGTAAGCAAGGACGCGGCCGCTACCGCGAGGAGGGCGGCGCCCTGCGCTTCTCCTATCGGCTATGACGCGCGACACCAGGAGTCCACTTGTGTCCGTTGGGATAGCCCTCGCATCGAGCAGGGGCAGGCAGCTCGCCCTGGTGCAGTACGTGGCTGGTCGGTAGCCTGCACGTAGATCTCCTGGCCTGCGACTACGGCCGCAGAGGCTCCGCCCCGAGTACCGGGGCGGAGCCTCTGCGCGTTGGAAGGGAAATCCGCTGCGCTGTGGTTCGAGTCGCGTCCGCTGAGCTGGAGCGACGTCCAGAATTCCGTATCGGGCAAGTCTCTCAGGGAGCGTCAGGGACCAGAGAGGGACCGCAAGGACAGGAACCGACCGACAAAAACCGCGCAAGGCTGACAGAGATGCACGCGCCTGACCTGCAAGAACGCCGTGAATCGACACACACTGACAAGGACCGCCAAGATCCTCAAAGGACTCATAATCCGTCGGCCGTGGGTTCGAGTCCCACCCGCCCCACCATGCACGTCTGTGACCTGCGGAAACGTCTCAGCGGGCGTACGGATTCAGGACTTTGGGCCAACGGACTGAATCCGCTGCTCGTGAGTTCAACCGCGTTGTCATCATGGTTGGTTGCCTGGGGGCCTTCGCCTGCGCTGCCTGGCTTGAGCGGCTGGGTCCGGTGCGGTGAGTGGTGGTGCGCACCGGGATACTGGGCGACCTCTCGATCGCTGGGCTGCCGTCGCGGCCCGAGCTGGAAGCGTCGGCGAAGCCGCTCGTACTGAAACGGGTCAGACTGACCGGGCTCGTCCGCTCCGGCACCGCGTCGATGCTGGTTCTGCGTGACGGCCGGTGATCCGAACTCTCCCGGCTGGGGGCGATCCATGGATGAACCGTCCGCTCCCCGCTCCTGCACTCCGCATGACGCGCGTCTTCCGTTTCGGCGAAGCCTTGCGTCTTTGCCCCTCAGCTCGGCAGTCGACGTCGCGGGAACGGGCATGCCGCGTTCAGGCATGTGGCAGGAGTCGTTCGAGGTCGGTCTCCAGTACCGCTTCGTCCGCGTCGGTCACCGAGGCGTCCGAGGAGGGACGGTGACGCGGAGGCCGTCGAGGGAGGCGAGGGAGCCGCGTCCGCCGAGCGACCGGGCTGGCGTATCAGCGCCAGGGAGCCTGTGTGCAGGCAAGCCGCGCCGTCCGACCTCGTGGCGGCGAGTTCCTCGTCGGTCGACCCTCAGCCGGCGGCGCTGTCGGCGTAGAAGGTGTAGGTGGCCTGGGGTCGGGCCATGGCGACTGCTTGCCTCTCTCGAAACGGCGCGGGGCTGCCCGGCAACGGGCCGGTGGCCAGATGCAGCCCATACATAGGTATTGACATGCCGCTCAAGACGGACGTAACTTCCCTGCCACACGGAAGTAACGCGCGTTATTAAAGCGCGAAACCGGAGGCGGTATCTCGCCCCCGGTCGGGCGAAAGGGACTGGAAGTGGCCACGAACAAGTCGCAGCGCGTCACCATGAGCGATGTGGCGCGCCACGCGGGCGTCTCGCGGACCACGGTCTCCTTCGTCCTCAACGACAAGCCCGGTGCCGCCATCCCCGAGGAGACCCGTCGGCGGATCCTGGAGGCGATCGACGAGCTCGGCTACCGGCCCAACGCCGGGGCGCGGGCGCTGGCCGCGAACCGCAGCGGGTGGTACGGACTGATCACCGAGATCGTGACCGGCCCCTTCGCGGCCGAGGTGATCACGGGCGCGCAGAGCCGCGCCTGGGGTGACCGGAGGTTCCTGCTGATCGCCGCGAGCGAGGGCGACCCCGCCCAGGAGGCTGCCGCGCTCGACCAGATGCTGGAGCACCGGGTGGAAGGGCTGTTGTACGCCACGACCTGGCACCGGGCCGTCATGCTCCCCAAAGCCGTCCGCGAGGTGCCGACAGTGCTGGTCAACTGCTACGACGCGGAAGGGGAGCTGCCGTGCATCCTGCCCGACGAGGAGTCGGGGGGGCACCGGGCGACCCGACGGCTCCTCGACGCCGGTCATACTCGCATCGGGTTCATCAACCTCGACCCGGCGATCCCGGCCGCCATCGGCAGGCGCGAGGGGTACGAACGTGCTCTGCGCGAGGCCGGGATCACGCCCGACCCTGCCCTCGTCATCCCCGGCTGGGCCACCGCCGACGGCGCCTACACCGCCGCCTGCGAACTGCTGGACCGCCCGGCCGCCGACCGGCCGACCGCGCTGTTCTGCGGAAACGACCGGATGGCGATGGGCGCGTACGACGCGATCAAGGAACGTGGGCTGCGCATCCCGCACGACGTGGCCGTGGTGGGGTTCGACAACCAGGAACTCATCGCCGCCTATCTGCGGCCGAAGCTGACGACGCTCGCCCTGCCCTTCGAGGCCATGGGCACCAAGGGCGTCGACATGCTCGCCGCTCTCGCAGCGGGGCAGCCGCTCGACACCCGCCGGGTGACGATCGACTGCCCGCTGCTCGAACGCTCGTCGGTCTGACTGCGAATCATTCCGCCGAGTTATCCCATCCCGTCTTCGTCCTGTGTGTTGAAGAGAGGAAAGAGTCTCCATTATGGCACCCTCCCGCATACCTTCTCGGCGGCCCCGGGTCGTCCTGAGAGCGGTCACCGCGGCCGCCGCCGCAGCCCTGGTCCTGTCCGCCTGTACGGGTGGCTCGGGCGCCTCCGGCGCCGGTGACACCTCGGGCAACCAGCTGCTCACCATCCCGCGCGAGGATCTGGCGACGTTCACGCGCAACTTCAACCCGCTCTCCCCGCAGGCCGCCCCGATGACCAAGGAGGCCGTCTACGAGCCGCTGGTCGTGCACAGCATGGCGGACGCCAAGGACACCCCGTGGCTGGCCACCAAGTGGGAAGAGGCGAAGGACGGCAAGTCCCTCACCTTCACGCTGCGCGAGGGCGTCAAGTGGTCGGACGGCCAGGCACTCACCGCCGACGACGTCGTCTACACCTTCGAGCTCCAGAAGAAGGTGCTGGGCGGCTACGACTACCTCGACAAGGTCACCGCGGTCGACGCCCACACCGTGAAGTTCTCCTTCAACAAGGCGTTCTCGCCCGCCTTCTACGAGATCAGCGGCCACTACATCGTGCCGAAGCACATCTGGTCCAAGGTGAAGGACGCGGCGAAGTTCACCAACCCGAACCCGGTCGGCACCGGCCCGTACACCAAGATCGAGAAGTTCCAGAGCCAGTCGTACGAGCTGCGCAAGAACCCCGACTACTGGCAGCCCGCCAAGCAGCGGATCGCCGGCATCCGGATGCTCGCCTTCTCCGGCAACGACAGCGCCAACATCGCCTTCACCAACGGCGAGGTGGACTGGACGCAGTCGTTCATCCCGGACATCGAGAAGTCCTTCGTCGCCAAGGACAAGAAGCACAACCACTACTGGTTCCCGGCCACCGGCGCCATGATCAACTGGCAGCTGAACACCACCAGGGCCCCCTTCGACGACCCGGCCGTGCGCAAGGCGCTCAGCATGGCCGTCGACCGCGACCAGATCACCGAGGTCGCGATGAGCGGCTACGCCGAGCCCGCCGACTGCACGGGCCTGGCCCGCACGTACGACAAGTGGCGCGACAAGGACCTCGCCGCGTCCTGCGCCTGGACGAAGTACGACACCGACGCGGCGGCCAAGGCCCTCGACGCGGCCGGCTACAAGGAGAGCGGCGGCAAGCGGAAGCTGAAGAACGGCAAGAACTTCACGCTCGACATCTCCGTCGGCTCCGCCTCCTCCGACTGGATCTCGGTCGCCAACATCATCAAGCAGGACCTGGCGAAGGTCGGCATCACCGCCACCGTGAAGACGCCCGACTGGTCGGCCGTCCAGTCCTCGTACAACACCGGCACCTTCGACACCGGCATCGTGTGGAGCAACAACGGCGCCACGCCGTACGAGTACTTCCGCGGCGTGATGTCGACCAAGATGGTGCGGCCGGTCGGCAAGCAGGCCACGGAGAACTACCACCGCTTCGGTGACAAGAAGGCCGACAAGCTCATCGACGCTTTCGCCGCCGCCGCGAACGAGAGTGCGCAGCGTGAGCAGATCGACGGTCTGCAGGAGCTGTACGACAAGGACGCGCCCGTCGTCCCGCTCTTCACCGGTCCCGAGTGGGGCGCGTACACGGACGCCCGCTTCACCGGCTGGCCCACCGAAGAGAACCCGTACGCCACCCTCGGCAACCGCAACGGCAGCACGGTTCTCGTGCTCACGTCGCTGAAGCCCGTCAAGGGCTGACGCCGCCCGCGGACCGGCGGCCGCCCTCCTCCCCGGACGGCCGCCCCCTCCCCGCGCACCGCCACCCACGTTCACCCCCACCGACAGGGAGCACGACCCGTGCGTCTGATCCTGCGCAACCTGGGGTTCTATCTGCTCGCCTTCTGGGCCTCCATCACCCTGAACTTCGTTCTCCCGCGCTTCATGCCGGGCGACCCGGTCTCCCGGATGTTCGCGCAGGCCCAGGGCACGATGCAGCCCGACCAGATAGCCCAGTTGCGAAAACTCTTCGGCCTCGACGACCGCCCCCTCTGGGAGCAGTACGTCTCCTACGTCAAGAGCGTCTTCACCGGCGACCTCGGCATCTCCATCACCCGCTTCCCCACCCCGGTCTCCGAGGTGATCGGCTCACAGATCGGCTGGACCCTGCTGCTCGGCGGCGTCGCGCTCGTCATCGCGGCCGTCGTCGGCAACCTGCTCGGCATCGTCGCCGCCTGGCGGCGCGGCGGCGTCCTCGACTCCGCCTTCCCGCCCCTGCTGATCTTCGTCGGCTCGTTCCCGTACTTCTGGCTGGCCATGGGCGCGCTGTACCTGTTCGGGGTGAGCCTGAACTGGTTCCCGCTGCGGCACGCCTACGACGTCGGACTGACCCCCGGCTTCAACGGCGAGTTCCTCTCCAACGTCGCCACCCACCTGGTGCTGCCGGCGCTGACCATCGTGCTGGTCTCCATCGGCGGCTGGATGCTCGGCATGCGCAACACCATGATCGCCACGGCGGCCGAGGACTACATCACGATGGCCGAGGCGAAGGGGCTCAGCCCCTCGCGGATCATGTTCCGCTACGCAGCCCGCAACGCCCTGCTGCCCTCCGTCACCAACTTCGGCATGGCACTCGGTTTCGTCGTCGGCGGCGCGCTGCTCACCGAGGTCGTGTTCGCCTACCCCGGCATCGGCTACCAGCTGCTGATGGCCGTTCAGGGCCTGGACTACCCGCTGATGCAGGGCATCTTCCTGACGATCACGGCGGCGGTGCTGCTCGCGAACTTGCTCGTCGACCTCGTCTACGTCCGCCTCGACCCGCGCGTCCGCGTCCGCTGAGGAGGTTGCCGACATGACCGCCATCGAGATCGCGACGGCCACCACGCCGACAGCCCCCGCGCGCACGTCCCGCAGGCGCGGACTGCTGCGCCAGCTCACCGACAGCAAGAAGGCGTTGACCGGGCTGGTCCTGCTCGCTCTCTTCGTGCTGCTGGCCCTGCTCGCGCCCGTCCTGGCACCGGGCGACCCGTCGCTCATCAACTCCACGGGCAGCCAGGCCCCCTCGGCCGCACACTGGTTCGGTACGACCGCCAAGGGACAGGACGTGCTCGCCCTCACCCTGTGGGGCGCGCGCAGCTCTCTCTTCGTCGGGTTCACCGTGGGGCTCGTGGCAACCGCGGTCGCCATCGTCGTCGGCCTGGCGTCCGCGTACTTCGGCCGCATGGTGGACGACGCGCTGACCCTGGTCACCAACATCTTCCTGCTGCTGCCCGGCCTGCCCCTGCTCATCATCCTGGCCGCGTTCCTGCCGCCCGGGACCTCCACCGTGATCCTGGTCCTCGTCGTCACCGGCTGGGCGGGCTCGGCCCGGGTCCTGCGCGCACAGGCCAAGTCGATCCGCGGTAAGGACTTCGTGGCCGCGGCCGTCGTCACGGGGGAGCGCCCGCTGCGGATCATGTTCCGCGAGATCCTCCCCAACATGGCGTCCGTGGTGATGACCACACTGCTCGGCTGCGTGATCTTCGGTATCGGCGCCCAGGCCGGCCTGGAGTTCCTCGGCCTCGGCGACAGCAGCGTCGTCAGCTGGGGCACCAACCTGTACTGGGCCAGCAACGACGGCGCGCTGATGACCGGCACGTGGTGGGCCTTCGTCCCCTCCGGACTGTGCATCGCGCTCGTCGCGTTCGCGCTCGCGCTGGTCAACTACGCCGTCGACGAGATCACCAACCCCAGGCTGCGCAACCGCCGTGCCCGCCGTGAGAGGAGGGGCTGAGCCATGGAACCCGTACTTGAGGTGACCGGCCTGCGCGTCGAATACCGCAGTGACGGACGATCAGTCGTTGGCGCCGACGACGTCTCCTTCTCCATCGGCGCCGGAGAGGTCTTCGGCCTCGCCGGAGAATCCGGTTGCGGCAAGTCGACCATCGCCAACGCGGTGATGCGGCTGCTGAAGCCCCCGGCGGAGATCACCGCGGGCAGCATCCGCTTCCAGGGCAGGGACGTCCTCGCCCTGGACGCACGGGAGCTGCGCGCCTTCCGGTGGCGGGAGATCGCCATGGTCTTCCAGTCGGCGATGAACTCGCTCAACCCCGTCCTGACCATCGGCGAGCAGATCGTCGACATCTTCACCACCCATGAGCGGATGAAGAAGCGGGACGCGCGGGAGCGGGCCGGCGAGCTGCTTCAGCTGGTCGGCATCGACCCGGGAAGGCTGAAGGCGTACCCGCACCAGCTCTCCGGCGGCATGCGCCAGCGCGTGGTCATCGCCATGGCCGTCGCGCTCCGCCCCCGGCTGCTGATCATGGACGAGCCGACCACCGCGCTCGACGTGGTCGTGCAGCAGGAGATCATGGCGCAGATCCGCGATCTCCAGCGGGAGCTGGGCTTCTCCATCCTCTTCATCACCCACGACATGTCCCTGATGGTCGAGCTCTCGGACCGCATGGGCGTGATGTACGGCGGACGGATCGTCGAACTCGCCGACGCCAAGGACCTGTTCGCCAATCCGCTCCACCCCTACACCGAGGCGCTGATGAACGCCTTCCCGCCGCTGACCGGCCCACGCCAAGAACTCACCGGCCTCTTCGACGCCCCGCGCACCGCCGACAGCTGCGGCTTCCACGTCCGCTGTCCCGAGGACCGCTCGGACTGCTCCACGAACATCCCCGACCTGCGCGAGATCGCCCCCGGCCGGTGGGCGGCCCAGAGTGCCCAGGGAGCCCCGCGATGACCCAGCCCCTGCTGTCCGTACGCGGTCTGACCAAGGACTTCCAGGTCGGCACCGTCTTCTCCCGGCGCCGCGTCCGAGCCGTCAACGACGTCTCCTTCGATCTCCCTGCCGGTCGGATCACCGCCCTGGTCGGCGAGTCCGGCAGCGGCAAGTCCACCATCGCCCGCTGTCTCGCCCGCCTCGAACACCCCTCCGCCGGACAGGTGCTGCTCGACGGCGAGGATGTCCTGCGCACCGAACGGCGCCGGGTATCACGGGCGTACCGCCGCAAGGTCCAGATGGTGTTCCAGGACCCCTTCGGCTCTCTCAACCCCGTCCACCGCATCGAGCACTTCCTCACCCGCGCCCTCGTCCTGCACGGCCGCTCCGCCACACCACAGGCGCTGCGCGAGCTGATAGAAACGGTCGGCCTGACCGAGGACATGCTCCAGTCCTACCCGCACGAACTCTCCGGCGGCCAGCGCCAGCGCGTCTCCATCGCTCGCGCGTTGGCGGTGGAACCGCGCCTCATCCTGGCCGACGAACCGACGTCGATGCTGGACGTCTCCGTGCGCGTCGGCGTGCTCAACCTGATGCGGCGCCTGCGCGACGAGCGGAACATCGCCATGCTCTACATCACCCACGACCTGGGCTCCGCCCGCTACCTCGCGGACACCACGATGGTCATGTTCGCCGGCGAACTCGTCGAGGGCGGCGACGCGTTGGCGGTGATGGACACCCCCGCCCACCCCTACACCCGCCTTCTCCTGTCCGCCGTACCCGACCCCGAACGGGCCGGCAGCTACGACCCCGTCGAGCGCGCACGCCTGCGCGAGGCGATCCTCGACCCCACGTCCTGCCCCTACGGCGACGACGGCACGTGCAGCCGCACCGAGCCCGTCCGCCACATCCTCGGCGAGAACGACGGACAGCCCCACTGGGTGCGCTGCCATCTGCGCGCACCCGCCTCCGACATCGCCCGCCGCGTCCTCAAGGCCACAGACCGGCCGGACGGCGAGGCCACCGACGACACCGAGAAAGCGGAGACCACCGCCGCATGACCCACGACCTCACGCTTTCCTCCGGCAGCCACACCGCCGAGGGGCTGGCAGAGCGCGCTCTGCGCGACCCTCACCGCCCCCGGTTCCACTTCACCTCGCCCGGCGGCTGGCTCAACGACCCCAATGGGCTGACCCACTGGAACGGCGTCTACCACCTCTTCTACCAGTACAACCCGCTCGCCGCCGCCCACCACCGCATCCACTGGGGCCACGCCACCACCACCGACCTCGTCCACTGGACCGACGAACCGGTCGCCCTCGTCCCCGGCACCACTGGCCCGGACCGCGACGGCTGCTGGTCCGGAGTCCTCGTCGACGACGGGGGGGTGCCCACGCTCGTCTACTCGGGCAGACACGGCGAGCATGAACTCCCGTGCGTGGCCAGGGGATCGGCGGATCTGAGGTACTGGACCAAGGACGCGGCCAACCCGGTCATCACAGCCCCGCCCGAGGGCCTCGACACCACCGCCTTCCGCGACCACTGCGTCTGGCGGGAGGGCTCCGGCGAGAACACGGTGTGGCGTCAGCTGGTGGGCTCGGGAATCCGGGGCGTCGGCGGAACGGCCTTCCTGTACGAATCCGACGACCTGCGCAGCTGGCGCTACGTCGGCCCCCTGCTGACCGGCGACGCCTCGCATAACCAGGGCGAGCTCGACTGGACCGGCACGATGTGGGAGTGCGTCGACCTCTTCCGGCTCGGCGGGGAGTCCGGCAGCACCGACGCCCTGGTCTTCTCCGCCTGGGACGAGGGCATCACCCACCACCCCCTGTACTGGACCGGCCGCTACCAGGGCGACACCTTCACCCCGACCGGCCTCCACCGGCTCGACTACGGCGGCCGCTACTTCTACGCCCCCCAGTCCACCCGTGACGAGCACGGCCGCCGCATCATGTTCGGCTGGCTCCAGGAGGGCCGGACGGACGAGGCGAACGCGCAGGCCGGCTGGTGCGGTGTGATGTCCCTGCCGAGGGTCGTCACGCTCGCCACGGACGGCGGCCTGCATCAGGCCCCGGTGCCGGAGCTGACCGAGCTGCGGCGGGAGCGCGTAGAGGCGGCTCCGGGCAGGCTTGCCGACCCGTACACCCGGCTGCCCGCCGTGCGCGGGGACCAGCTGGACATCGAGGCAACCCTGCGGCTCGCTCCCGGAGCGACCGCCCGGCTCGTGCTCCGCGAGACACCGGACGGCGCGGAACGCACGGTCGTGGAGGTGAGCCGGTCGCACGACGGAGCGAGCGGCACCCTCCGGCTGCACCGCGATACCAGCAGCCTCGACCCGACGGTCGACACCGAACCCCGGTACGGCGAACTGCCGTTGGACCCCGACGGGCGGGTCGACCTGCGCGTCCTCGTCGACCACTCCGCACTGGAGATCTTCGCAGGCGGGCGTGCCCTGACCGCCCGCATCTACCCCACCCGCCCGGACGAGGCCGTCGGCGTCGGTATCGGTGCCGACGGCGACGTGGCCCTGGAGCGGTTCGACGCCTGGCAGATGGCGTCGGCCTTCACCGACGGGCCCCGGCCGCTGTGGCCGTGACGGACTTACACACGACCACGGCCCGCGGGGCGGACGTCCCCGCGGGCCGTGGCCCACCCTCCCCCTGTTCTCCCTCAGGAGCCGCCATGAGCGTGTCCCGCCGTACCCTCCTGCTCGCCGGAGGAACCGCCGCCACCCTGGTGCCTCTCGGAGGCATCCTCCCCGCAGCACAGGCCGCCGCCCCGAGCGCCGCCGGAGCGACCCCCGCCGCCACCCCGATTCCCGACCCCATCCCCGTCGCCGGCACTTGGACCCGCACCTCCGACGGCGGCCAGAAGGCGACCGCCGGCCGTCGCGGGCCCGCCCTCGCCCTGTCCGAGCAGCAACTCGCGGCCAAGGGTACGTACGCGGCCCACGTCACGCCCCAATCCTCCTCTTCCGTAGGCGCGTTGGTGTTCCGAACAGCCCTCGACGGCTCGACCGGATACGCGGTCGCCCTCGACCCCGGCCGCGCCCGCATACGGCTCTACGACCTGGCTCGCGGCGACACACTCGCCGCCGCTCCACTCCCGGGCGCGCAGGCCGGAAAGCCCTACGACCTCGAAGTGGCAGTCGACGGACCCGAGCTGACGGTTCATGTCGACGGCAAGCGGCTCCTCCACATCGAGGACCACCGCCACGACACCGGCTCGGTGGGCCTGCTCGCCCAGGGCGGCAAGGTCACCTTCGGCCCGCCCTCCCTCTCCTCGGTCACCACCAACCTCACCGGCTGGGCCACGAGCGGCGGCATCTGGACCGCGAGTCCGCTGGGCTGGCGCGCGGCACCGACCCAGGGAGCCACCGCCCGCGCCATCACCACGACCACGACGTACGACACCGCGCTCCAGGCCGACCTGCTCCTGCACGACGCTTCCGCCTGCGCCGCACTGCTGGTGCGCACCGACGCCAAGGCCACGCGCGGCTACGGCGTCCAAGTCGACGCGGACCAGGGCAGGCTGAGGCTCTACCGCATCGACGGCGACGTCACCCTCGGCACCTACGCGACCACCATCGAGGCTGACACGGTCTACCGTCTGCGCGTCGAAGCCGAACACGACGAACTGCGCGTGCACTGGCAGACCGACTTCCTCTCTCCCGACGGCTACAGCCCCGTCATCACCGCCCAGGACTCCGCCCACACGAAGGGCCGACTCGCCGTCACGGCTTCGGCCGGAGCGGTGTCCTTCGAGAACATCGCCGCGGCCGACCTCGCCACCGGCCTCCAGGGCTGGACGGCCCGCTCCGGCACCTGGACGCCCGACCTGCGCGGCATCCGCGGCGAGAACGGCCTGCGCACGGCCCCCTGCACCGACGGCGATCTGGTGGCGAGGGCCGACATCACACCCGGCGACCGCTCCTCCTCGCCCGGCCTCGTTCTGCGCGCGTCCGCGAACGGCTCCGGCGGCTACGAAGCCCGCCTGGAAGCCGGCCGCGACGCCGTCGTCCTGCTGGACCGCTCCTCCGGCATCTGCCTCGCCTCCGCCTCCGGCCCGGTCCGGCGCATCGCGTCAGGCGGCACCTACCGCGTCGAGGCCCGTGCGACGGGCAGAACCATCGAGGTGTACGTGGACGGCGTACGGGCGCTCAAGACCCGCGTGTCCCGCACCAAGGGCGCCGCCTTCGGCACCGCGGCCGCGCACGGGACGTCGTACTTCCAGAACGTCGAAGTCCACAGCACCGCGGACTACTTCACCGAGCCGTATCGCCCCATGTACCACTACTCCCAGCTCACCGGCTCCACCAGCGACCCCTGCGGCCTGCTGCACCACGACGGCGAGTACCACCTCTTCCACCAGGACGAGGGCCGCTGGGCGCACGCGGTCAGCACCGACCTCGTCCACTGGCAGCCCCTGCCGATCGCCCTGCCCTGGAACACCTATGGTCACTGCTGGACCGGCTGCGCGGTCGTGGACGCCGACGACACCTCCGGTCTCTTCGACGGCGGCTCGGGCCTGATCGCCTATTACACGAGCTACCACCCGGACAAGCCGGGCGGGAACGCCGGCGTGCGCATCGCGTACAGCAAGGACAAGGGCCGCTCCTGGCAGCTGCACGGCGGCTCGAGTCCGGCCGTGCAGAACCCGGGCGGCCCAGACGCCGGCTGGACCTTCCGAGACCCGAAGGTCATCCGCGACGAGGCCCACGACCAGTGGCTGATGGTCGTCTCCGGCGGCGACCACATCCGCTTCTTCACCTCCACCGACCTCCTCACCTGGACCCAGGTCAGCTCCTTCGGCTACGGCGACTGGGCCACACCCGGCGTCTGGGAGTGCCCCGACTTCTTCCCGCTCCCCGTCGACGGCGACAAGGACAGGGTGAAGTGGGTCCTCACCCTGAGCACCGGTGCCGTACGCGCCACGAACGGCTCGGCCGCCCAGTACTTCACGGGTGAGTGGAACGGCACCGGTTTCACTCCCGATCAGAAGGCCGGCACGGTCCTGCGCGCCGACTCCGGCCGCGACTACTACGCCGCCATGTCCTTCTACGGCCTGCCCGACGACCGCCGCGTCTGGCTCGGCTGGATGAGCAACTGGGACTACCCGTTCAGCGCCCCGACCGGCACCTGGAAGGGCCAGCTGAGCACTCCCCGCGAACTGACCCTCACGGACACCGCCGACGGCGTACGCATGGTCCAGCGCCCGGTCCGCGAACTGACCGCACTGCGCACCTCCACCACGACCCGCAAAAACCTTTCCGTCGGCCCCGACTCCACGAACCCGCTCACACGTGTCACGGGCACCGCCTACGAGATCGAGGCCGAAGTCACACTGGGCACCGCCACGGAGATCGGCTTCCGCCTCCGGACCGACAACGACCAGCACACGACGGTCGGATACGACGCCGAGGCGAAAATGCTGTTCGTCGATCGTTCGGCCTCGGGCCTGAGCGACTTCACCCAGCACTTCACGGGCCGCACGACCGCCCCGATGAAGCCGACCGACGGCCGCGTCACCCTGCGCGTGTACATCGACTCCTCATCGGTCGAGGCATTCGGCGCCGACGGACAGGCCGCCGTGACCAGCCTGATCTTCCCAACGCCGGACTCCGACGGCATGGCCTTCTACGCCAAGGGCGGCACCGCACACATCGAGTCGCTCAAGGTGCACAAGCTGGACAGCACCTACCGCCTCGTGGACCGAGTGAAACCGCTACCGACCGCCCCGATCGGCGGCGAATTCCGCTCGGACCTCGGCAAGCTGACCATCACTCCCGCCGGCCGCTGGTCGACGGACGGCGCGGGCCGCGCCGCGACCTTCGACAAGGACTCCAACGCCATCTCGGTCCGCACGGCGACCGATCTGGACCTCACCACCCTGGTCCGACTCGGCAGCCCCGACCCGGACACCGGCGGCGCCCTCTCCCTCCTCTGGCGCGCCTCCTTTGACGGCGCCGACGCCTACTGCCTCAACATCGACCCCGACCTGCGAGTGATCCGCCTGGTCGCCAAGACCGACGGCTACTTCGACGACGTCAAAGCCCTCGCCCGCGTCCCAGCCCTGGTCCGCCGCGGCACGACGTACCCCGTCCGCGTCCTCACCGAGGGCGACCGCATCCAGGTGTTCCTCAACGGCACCCGGATCATGGACGTGACGGACACGACGTACAGGAGCGGACACGTCGGCCTGAACGTGTTCGGGGGGAGGGCGGCGTACCAGGACACGTACGTGCGGGAGCTGTGACCGCAGGGCGGGCCGAGCTGTAAGTCTCATCGGATGTACTTCGCCGGCGTGGTGGCTGCGTTGAGCAGGTACTCCAGGGGGCCGCGGCGGAAGAAGCGGGACCAGACCGCGGCGAACACGATCGCCCCGAGGACGTACATGAGCAGCGGCACCCAGGACTGCTGGGTGCTGCCGGGGCCGCTGGACCCGCCGGACCCGGACAGCACGGACTGTGCGACGAAGTGGCCGACGTAGGCGGTCAGGGACATGGTGCCCACCGCGATGATCGGTGTGGCCAGGCGGCGCAGTCGCCGGAGGCGGTCCATCGCCACCGTCGCGCCCACGATCACGAGGATGGCGATTCCCACGCTGCCGATGATGTCGAACGTGGTGCCGCTGTGGGGCCCGGCCGTCAGGAGCATCGATGCCTCGGGCTCGAAGGACCCGCCGCCGGGGGGCATCGAACCGGAGCCACCGGACATCGACCCGGAGCCACCGGACGAGGGCCCGTCTTCCGCCAAGCTGTTCAACGCGGTCTTGCCGGCCAGCAGCAAGGACATGCCGTACGCGGCCACGGTGAGGGCGGCGCCGAGTGCGGCCAGGCGCCACTGGACGGCGGTCCGGGACAGGTCGAGGCGGGCCAGCGCCATACCGGCGATCACGAACGATATCCATGTGATCGTAGGGTAGAAGCCGGTGAACAGCAGATCGAGCACTCCCACGTCGCTGAGCCGGCGAAGCGGGTCGTAGGCGTTGATGCTCTGCTGGACCGGCTCGTTCAGCACCGAGTTCAGGGCGAACAGCAGCTGCGGTGTGACGAGGGCCAGTACGGCCGCGGTGATCGCGAGGGTCTTGGCCCGCAGTCGCACCAAGGGCAGGGCGAGCAGGAAGTAGACCCCGTAGAAGCCGAGGATGATCACTCCCCCGTACTCCATGGCCATCGCGGTGCCCAGCGCCAGCAGGACCACGGCGCGGATCGCGATCCGGGCCTTCGCCTGCCGGCCCGCCAGGCCGGTCTTCGGCTCCCGGCGACCGGCGAGCAGCATCAGTGAGAACCCGGCGAGGGTGGCGAACAGGACCGACGAGTGACCGTCCGCCATGTACCGGACCCAGCTGGCGACGCCGTCCGTGGCCGACAGCGGGGGACCGATGTGCACGACGTACATGCCGAACACCGCCAGCGCGCGGGCCAGGTCCACCCCGACGAGGCGTCCCATCGAAGGACCGCGCGAGGCGGGCACGGCGGATTCGGGGGAAATTCGGGGCTGCGGAGGCGAGTTGGGCGAGTTCTCCTGCGGAGCCGACGTCTCCTGCGGCGGCTGTGTCTGTGTCATACGGAGAATCTCGCGTGGACGTCAGGCGGCGGACCATCCGGCAGGCTTCGGTAACGGCCCCGCCGGTCGGCGGGTACCGCCCCGCCGACCGGCGGAGGCTCGCCCCGACCGGTCCGGCGCGACCGGACGGCGGTCGTCGTCAGCCACTCGGCGGGGTGAACCCGACGGTTGCCGGATGGGCGCCGGGCGGCCGGGCCTCCAGGCTGGAGGCATGACACACCGTGCGCGACACATGGCGACCGGCACTTCCCTCGGTCATCGGCCGAAGGACCGGGCCGTGACGCCGTCCCCGGCAGGGGCGAGCTTCTGGAGTTCCTCGGCTTGACGCATGAGCGCACACCGCAGAAGAAAGGAACTTCGTGAACACCGCATCCGCCCCCACGACGGATGAACCTTCCGTGTCCGCCCGAGAGACGGTCAAGGCACTGGGCGCGTACGTCCGACCGCACCGGTGGGCCGTCGCCCTCGGCCTGCTGTGCGCCCTGGTCGGGGCCGCCGGGGGACTGTTGCAGCCGCTGGCCACGAAGACACTGGTGGACCGGCTCGCGACAGGTGAGACCATCGCCGGGATCCTGATCGCGCTCACCGCACTGGTGCTGCTGGGCACGGCGGTCGAGGCGTTCGGCGCGTATGTGCTGGAGCGGACGGCGGAGTCGGTGGTCCTGGCCGCGCGGCGCACCCTGGTGGGACGGCTGCTGCGGCTGCGGATCGCGGAGTGGGAGCGGATCCCGCCGGGGGATCTGATGTCCCGGGTCACCTCGGACACCACGCTGCTGCGGGCGGTCAGCACCCAGGCGGTCGTCTCCGCGGCCACCGGCGCGGTGGCCTTCGTGGCGGCGATCGTGATGATGGCGTACCTGGACGTCGTGCTGCTGGGTGTGACGCTCGGGGCGGTCGTGCTGGTCGGCGGGGCCGTCGCGCTGGTGATGCCGAGGATCGCCCGCGCCACCGAGCGGTCGCAGGAGGCGGTCGGGGAGATCTCCGTCGCGCTGGAGCGGGTTCTCGGGGCGTTTCGCACGGTGAAGGCGTCCGGTGCCGAGGAGCGGGAGACCGCCCGGGTGGAGACGGCGGCACGCCGGGCGTGGCGGCACGGGGTGAAGAGCGCGAAGTGGGAGGCCGTGGCGGGCTCGGCGGGGCGCGGGTGGCGTCCGGGGCGATTCCCGTGTCCACCCTCATCGCCTTCCTGCTGTACCTCGGACACCGCGGCTCGAAGCTGTCGGGCGGCGAGCGGCAGCGCATCGCCATCGCCCGCGCCCTGCAGCGCAAGCCCCGGCTGCTGCTCCTTGACGAGGCGACCTCACAGCTCGACGCCGACAACGAGCTGGCGCTGCGGGACGTCATCACGGACGTGGCCCGCGAGGCCACCGTGCTGGTGGTGGCCCACCGCCTGTCGACGGTCATCGGCGCCGACCGGATCGTCGTCATGGAGGCCGGCCGGGTTCGCTCGGTGGGCACCCATGAGGAACTGGTGGCCCAGGACCGGCTGTACGCGCAGCTGGCGGCCACCCAGCTCCTGGCCCTCGCGCGATGACCCACCGCACGCGGGGTTGTCCGGCCGTCCACGGCCCCACTCCCGGCCGGACGACCCCACGCACCGACACCCACAGAAACCGAAACCGTGAAAGGCCGACCGCGGCCCCCGAGTGGATCTCGTGAGCCGCAGGCCGACGGAACAGTATGAGGGGGCGGTCACTCCGCGCTGAGCGGAATCCGCAGCCGTACCCGGTACCCGCCCTCCGCGGTCGGGCCCGACTCCAGGGTGCCGTGCAGGATCTCGGCCCGTTCCCGCAGACCGATCAGGCCCTGCTGGGAACCGGGCAGGGCCAGGGAGGGACGCGTGGGCGGGGTGTTGGTGACGGTCACTCCGACGTCGTCGCCGTCCTGCCACAGCTCGACGCAGCCCGTGGCGCCGGGGGCGTGCTTACGGACGTTGGTCAACGCCTCCTGGACCGTGCGGTAGAGGGCCCGTTGCGAGGGTGTGCCCACGGTGGGCGGCAGCTCACCCGTCAACTCCGCGTGAATGCCGCTTGATTCCACCAGCTTGTGCAGGTCGGCCAGGGTGGGCTGAGGCGTCAGCTCCGTGGCGTCGCCGCCGGAGGCGCGCAGTAGCGTGACCATGGTGCGCAGTTCGTCGAGCGTGGTGACGCTCAGCGAACGGATCGTGCGGGCGGCCTCTTTGGCGTCCGCGTCCTTGGTGGCGACTTGCAGGGCTCCGGCCCGTACGGCGATCAGGCTGACCTGATGGGAGACGACGTCGTGCATCTCGCGGGCCAGTTGGGCGCGTTCGCGGGCCAGTACGGCCTGCGCGTGCAGGGCCCGCTCGTGCTCCCTGGCCTCCTCGATCTCGGCCAGCCGCCGCGCCAAGTCCCGTTGCGCCTGGAGCAGTTGTCCGAAGAGAACAGGGGCGGCAGCGGTCGCCAGGCCGTACACGAAGAAGACCAGCGTCATGGTCCGGTCGACCTCGGCCAGGGGCCACGGCGTGCTGCTCGCGATGGCGGACAGGGCGACGCACACCGCGAGGAGACGGCGGTTGCGGGAGTGTTCGGCCAGAGTGAACAGCGCCACGAGCACAGCGACGGCGACATCCTGCATCAGCGCGATGGGCAGGGTGAGCAGGAACACGCCGAGCGGGAACCTGCGCCGGAAGACCAACGCGGCGCAGCCCACCGCGGCCAGCGCGACACCGAGGAGCGTGTGGTCCCACATGTTCAGCCATACGTCCACGGCCGCCACAGTCACCAGGACGATGTCGACGACCGGAGCGGGAACACGTTTCCACACAGCGCGTGCACGGCTCATCGTCCCGCCTCCGACCACGGACGCTCGTCGAGCAACCCGGCCCGCTGCGCCAGCAGCGCGGCCTGCACCCGGCTCGTCACCCGCAGTTTCGTGAGGATCGCGCTGACATGGTCCTTCACCGTGCCGGCGCCCAGGTGGAGGCGCGCCCCGATGTCGGCGTTCGACAGCCCCTCCGCCACCAGCACGAGCACATCGCGCTCGCGGGCGGTGAGCAGCCGGACCCGGGCCGCCTCCTCATCGACGGCCGTACCGGTGCCGGGGTGGCTGTGCAGCAGCGTCCGCGACGCCTTGGGGGACAGCACCACACCGCCCGCGGCCAGGGTGCGCACCAGCTGAACGAGCTGCTCCGGCTCGGTGTCCTTGAGCAGGAAACCGGCCGCACCGCAGTGCAACGCGGTCAGGATGTACTCGTCGGCGTCGAACGTCGTCAGCATCGCCACCACCGGAGCGTCCGGCGTCGTCCGCAACTCGCGCAGGACGGTCAGCCCGTCGACGTCCGGCATCCGGATGTCCAGCAGCACCACGTCCGGCCGCTCCCGGCGGACGGTCTCGACGGCATCGCCCCCGCGCGCCGTCGCGACGACCTCGATGTCCTCGGACGTGCCCAGAATGAGTTCGAAGCCCGAGCGGACCAGTGCCTCGTCGTCCACCACCACTACCCGGATCACGCGCTCCGCCTCATCTTCATCCACGCCGTCCAACCCATGCCGCCTCGACCCTAGAGCCATACAGAGCCCCGGCGGCCCGACGAGCGGCAGCTCCAGCCACACGGCGGGGTGGCTCCCACCAGTCGGCAGGGACAGCACAGCCTTCTGCCGGATAGTCCATGATCGACCCGGTCTCCAGCCTGAGGGGCATGACACAGCATGCGGACTCCCCACCGGCTGACGCACCGTCCCCTGCACGCGAGCGCGGTGAGCCCTTGATGGGCGCGCCGGGCGTGGGCCGGCTGATCGGGCTGGACCTGGCCCGCGGCCTGGCCGTCTTCGGCATGTACGCGGTCCACGTGGGCCCCGCCCCGAGCCAAGGCGGTGTCAGCGGCCATGCGCATTCGATGAGAGCGATCCGAAGCGGCACCGGCCGCGAGATCCCGACCCCGTCCCCTCGTTTCAGTCCTGGCCAAGCACACTGGTCACGGCCACCGTCGCCGACGGCCCCCGGAGGCGACGGCCCGAGTGTCACTTGGTGACGCCCGGGGTGAGTTGAGCCGCTGCGGCCGGGGTCGCGCCGTGGTGGCGCTGGCGGTGGGTGTAGGTGGTGAGCGCCTGCCAGAGGTCGCGGCGGTCGGTGTCGGGCCACAGGCCCGGGGTGAAGTGCAGCTCGGCGTAGGCCGTGTGCCAGGGCAGGAAGTTGGAGACGCGCTGTTCGCCGCCGGTCCGCCAGAGCAGGTCCACGTCCGGCATGTCCGCCAGGGGCAGGTGCCGTGCGAAGTCGTCCTCGGCGATGAGGGCGGGATCCAGATGGCCGGCCCGCGCCCGGCCGGCCAGGGCGGCGGCCGTGCGGGTGAGTTCGTCCCGGCCGCCGTAGTCGATGCACATCGTCAGCGTCAGGCCGGTGCGGGCGCGGGTGGTGCGCTCCCGCAGATGGAGAAGGTCGGCCAGGTCGGGTGGCAGGCGGCCGGCGCGGCCGTGCCAGCGCAGCCGGACGTCCAGGTCGCGGAAGGGGTCCTCGGCCAGTTCGCCGCGCAGCAGGCCGAGGATCGCGTCGACCTCCTCCGGGTCGCGGTGCCAGTTCTCCGTGGAGAAGGTGTAGAGCGTCAGGTGGCGCAGGCCGATGTCCAGGGCGCCGTGGACCACCTCGCGGACGGCGCCGGCACCGGCGCGGTGGCCCTCGTGCCGGGGCAGGCCGCGCTGCTGGGCCCAGCGGCCGTTGCCGTCCATGATCACGGCGACGTGGGCGGGCAGCCGGCCGGGCGGGATCGCGGGGGGCTGCTCGCCGCTCGGGTGGGGCGGCGGACGCCGGAAGGTGCTGGTGGGCGCCGGCCGGGCGGGTGCCGGTGGCCCGGGGCTGCCGGGGTGGTGCGGCGGCGGCACCGTCAGCGGGGTCAGGCTCCAGGCCAGGGCCGCGCGGGCCCGGGCGGGGGCGAGGACGCGGGCCCGGGTGCGGAGCGCCGGCCGGGGCGGGGAGTTCAGCAGGGCCGGGCCGGCCGCGTCGACGGCGTCGAGCTGGGCGTGCAGCAGGGCGGCCATCGTGTGCAGGACCGTGGCGGGACCGGGGTGCATGCCGCGGGTGAGGGCCTCCTGGGTCACCCACTGGCGGGCCAGGCCGGTCAGATGCGCGATCAGGGCGGCGACGGCGGGGCTCCAGCGGCGCTGCGCCAGGTCGGCCGCCGACCCGGGGTGGAGGTCGAGGGCCTCGGCGGGCAGGAGGAGGTCGCCCTGGGCGAGGTCGGCGGCCAGGTCGGTGAGGATGTCGGTGAGCCGGACGCCGTCGAGGAACTCCTCGTAGGTCTCCCGGGTGTCCAGACGCAGTGCCACGGGGACGCCGGCCCGGTCGAAGACCGTGCGGACCAGGCCGAACCAGGGCAGGAGGTTGTCCCGGCCCCAGGTGCGCCACTGCGCCCAGTCGGCGAAGTGCCTGCCGCGGGTGTCGTCCTGGACCTGGGTCATGGCGTCCCGCAGCTCGGACAGGTCCAGGCGCCAGCGGTTCGCGGTGTCCACCAGGGCGTGACGGACCGGGTCCGGGCTTGCTCCGGTGGGCAGTTCGCGGTGCAGGGCGGCGATCCAGGCCGCGACCCGGGCGGCCCGCTCGGCGGCGGGTGCGGTGCGGTCGTCGCCCAAGTCGTCGAGGGCGTTGGCGGCCGCCCACAGGGCGTGGAGCGCCGGGCGCAGGGCCGCGGGCACCAGCTGGATCAGCGCGTACTCCGCCGGGTCCTGGTCCTTCGTCCGGCGCCGGCACAGTCGGTAGGCCGCCCGCAGGGCCGGATCGTCGCCGGTCACCGGGCGTCCGGCTGGTCCGGGGGATCCGGAGGCCGCTTCTCGCTCTGCCGGTGCTGTGGTCGCGGGGGGCACATCGCTCACACCGAGGACGATACGTCCTGGTTCAGCGCGGTGATCACAGGGCCTGGGTACGCGTCAGCGATCCGCCCCGGCCCGCTCGCGCGTCCCCGCCGGTGCCGGGTACGTCACGGCCCCGGTCCCGGATCGGGCCGTACGGCCTCGGTGATGCCGGCCCGGGCCGCCTCGAGCTGAGCGGCGAACGCGATGCCGAGGAACAGGGCCACCCCGGTCAGGTTGGCCCACAGCAGCAGGGCGACGAAGGCCGTCAGCGGCCCGTAGACGGCGCCGAAGGAGCCGCTCTCGGCGACGTAGAGGGCCAGCAGCCAGGTGGCCGTGATCCACAGCACCAGATGGACCGCGGAGCCGAACGCCAGCCAGGTGTAGCCCGGTTGGTCCCGGCGCGGCGCCCAGCGGAAGATCACCGACGAGGCGACCCACGCGAGCAGCACGCCGATCGGCACGTCGAGCGCGCTCCACCAGTCGAGCCAGGTGCGGGACCAGCCGAGGGCCTGCACCACCGCGCTGCCGACGGCGTCACCGGCCACGAGCACGAGGAACCCCAGCACCATCGGCATGCCCGCGCCGAGGGCGAGGAGCAGGGAACGGCCGTACTTGGCCAGGAAGGGCCGGTCGCGCTCGATGCCGTAGATGCGGTTGGCGCCGCGTTCGACCTGGGCCATCGCCGAGGTCAGGTTGAGCACCGCGAAGGCCAGGCCCAGCCACATGGCGACGGCGCCCCACACGCCGGAACCGGCGCTGCGCTCGGTGCTGTCGAGAGCGTCCTCGATCAGCTTCGCGCTGGCGCCGGGCACGATCCGGCCGAGGGTGAGTTCGATGATCCGCCCCACGCTCTCCGTGTGCACGGTGGTGGCCACGCCGACCAGGGCGATGGTGAACGGCACCATGCCCAGGACCACCTGGAAGGCCAGGGAGCGGGAGCTGCTGAAGCCGTCCGCGTAGCGGAACCGGGTGAACGCGTCGAGGAACAGCCGGCGGCCACCGTAGCGCCGCAGCGCGGTGAACGCCTCGTCTCCGGAGAGTTCCTCCCCGATCATGTCCCGCGTCTGCGGGACGTGCACTGCGGTGCCCATCGAGAAGGTCTCCTTCTGCCTGCCCTGCGTACCGGACCAGCATGCCGGGCGGCACGGCCGCGTGGCGGGTCAGAAGGGCATGCGGCCCCGGGTGCGGCGGCCGGCCGAACCGCTGCGGCTCACCGCGCGGGAACTCGAGTGGAAGGGCTTACTGAAGAGCCTGCCCAGGACGCCGGGGGCCTTGCTGCCGGCCCGGGCGCCGGCGCCGAGCGAACGCTGGGTACCGCGCTCGGGGTGGTGCGAGAGGCGGGGGACGAGGAAGGCGAGCACGGCCAGGAGCACGCACCCGGCGATGACGACGGCGATGATCACAAGTAACTCCCTTGACTGGTCGGGAGATACGGGTGCCCCGTCGCGTCCCCTCCATCCATGTGGCCTTCTCGGTGCCGGTGCCCCGGGTTCCGTCTCTTTCGCCCTCCGCCCGGGACGGGGAGCGGGGCCTCCGGCAGACAACCGGACGCCCCGGGCTCCTCAGAGCCGGCGGCGCCTCTCGACAGCCCGCTGGAGCGCCGTGCGCAGCTCGGCCGACGGCGGCGGGCCGTCCGCTTCCGCACTCGCCGTCACCGCCGCCGCGACATCCCGCAGCTTCGTGTTCGACAGCTGGGACGTCTCCCGCAGGATGTGCCACGCCTCGTAGGACGTGCAGCCGTGCGTGGCCATGAGGATGCCCCGAGCCTGGTCGATGACGGGGCGGGAGGCGATGGCCTGGCGGAGCTGCTCGACCTCCTCCTGGAGGACGTGCAGGCACTCGGCCCGTTCCAGGGCGACCGCCGAGGAGGCGGGGGCGGCCGGCGGCACGTCGGGAACCGGGCCCGTGATGTCCAGGCCGGTCAGCGGGTCGGTCGTGTCCAGGCCAGCCAGCTCCAGGATCCGGCGCGGCTGGCCGTTCCAGTTCGTCGTCGTCACCGTCACGTACTGCTGCCGGCCGTGGTCGGCCAGCACCTCCAGGAACCGCAGACCGGCCGTGTCCATGAAGTGCACGCCCGCCATGTCCAGATCGACCCGGGTGACGGTGGCCGGCAGGCCGGCCAGGGTTCTGGCCAGGATTTCCGCACAGCCGTGGACGAGCTCACCCCGCGGAGTGAACTCGGCGCGGTCCGCGTCGACGCGGCCACAGATGACCAGGGTGTCCAGCCCTCCTGTGAGATGTGGTGATGCCGCTGAGGTCATGTCACCGCCTTGTCGGTCCTCGTCGGTCCTGTTCGTCTCGCCGGACTGCACGACGTCACTCACCCCCGTGGACGTCGGTGTGAGGTGCGCCTGCCCGCCGTACGGCGTACTACACACGTTTCGGGGGAATGAGCTTCTCCCGTACGGGTACGAGCGCCAGTGGTCCACAAGCGTGGGGAGAGGGGCTTGAACACTCGGCATCACCTGTCGGCGACCGGCCCCCGCGGCCCCGTGCCGGGCCTTGCGGTGTTCCCGCTGGCCGGTCAGCAGGGCGTGAGGGCGGCGGGAGAAGTCGGCCTGACGACACGTGCGATCTGGGAAGGCGTACTGGAACGGGCTGTTCGCGAGGACGAGGACGTGTACTACCTCGAGCTGTCCGGCGTGACGTTCGTCGACGTCGCGGGCGCCGGTGCGCTCGCGGCCGCCGCAGGGCAGCTCCGGGACGGCCGGCGGTTCGTGGTGCGCCGGCCGCCGCCCGCGCTGCGGCGCACGCTGGACCTGCTGTGGCCGGGCCAGCCGGGAATCGAGGTGTCGACGTCATGACCGCCGCCGTCACCGAGCCCTTCGGACCCCTCGACCCCTTCGCCCACCCCGCGCTCTTCTACCGGGACGAGCAGGAGTACCTCGACGGCACCCTGCCCTTCGTGCACGCCGGCCTGGACGCCGGCGAGCCGGTCGCCGTCGCCGTGCCCGGCAAGAACCTCGCCCTGATCAGGGACGCGCTGGGGGACGCCGCCGACGCCGTGCGGCTCCTCGACATGCGCGAGGCCGGACGCAACCCCGGGCGGATCATCCCCGGCGTGCTGCGCGCCTTCGCCGACGCCCAGCCCCCCGGCCGCCGGGTGCGGATCATCGGCGAGCCCGTCTGGGCGGGCCGCTCCGAGACCGAGTACCCGGCCTGCGCCCAGCACGAGGCGCTCATCAACGCCGCCTTCCGGGGCCGTACGGCGACGATCATGTGCCCGTACGACGTCGCGCGGCTGCCCGAGCACATCGTCGCCGACGCGTACGCGACCCACCCCACCGTCCTCCACCCCGGCTCCCGGGCGGAGCAGGACAGCGACGCGTACGCCCCCGAGGACGTCGTCGTCCGCTACAACGAGCCGCTGCCGCCCGTGCGGGAGGCGTTGACGTTCGCCTTCCACTCCGACTCGCTCTCCCACGCCCGGCACGTGGCCGTCGGGGAGGGCGCGCGGCTCGGCCTCGTCGGCGTGAAGCTGGACGACATGGCCCTCGCCACGGCCGAGCTCACCACCAACAGCGTGGTGCACGGCGGCGGTTCGGGCGTGCTGCGGGTGTGGGCCGAGGACGGCTACGTGGTGTGCGAGGTCCGCGACGAGGGGCACCTCGCGGACCTCCTGGCCGGACGCCGGCCCGTGCCCCGCGAGCAGCGCGGCGGGCGCGGGATCCTGCTGGTCAACCTGATCGCCGACCTGGTGCGGGTGCACCGCGGCGACAGCGGGACGACCGTGCGCTGCTGGTTCGCCTGCTGACCGGCGCCTGACGCTCAGGTGCCCAGCGGGTCCAGCGCCAGCGGCGCGATCCTGCCCTCCAGCATCGCCCCGAGACCCTGCACGGCACACACGTCCGGGCGCTCGGCGATGTGCACCGGCATGCCGGTCGCCTGCCGCAGCATCTGGTCCAGGCCCGGCAGCAGGGCACTGCCGCCGACCATCATGATCCCGCGGTCGGCGAGGTCGGCGACCAGGTCGGGCGGGCAGTCCCGCAGCACCTTGCCGATGCCGTCGAGGATCGCGGTGAGCGGCGCCTGGATGGCGTCCCGTACGGCCGCGGTGTCGACCTGGACGGAGCGGGCCAGGCCCGTGGCGACGTCCCGGCCGTGGATCTCCGTGGAGGCCGGGCCCTGCGCGGTGAGGCCGTTGCCGGACAGGGCCAGCTGCAACGGCCGGACCGACTGGCTCGGCAGCATCAGCTCGTGCTCGTGGCGCAGGTGCTGCACGATCGCGTGATCGACGGCCTCGCCGCCCACCGCCATGCGCTCGGCGGTGACGATCGAGCCGAGGGACAGCACGGCCACCTGCGTGGCCGCCGCACCGCACACCATGATCATCGTGGCTTCGGGCTGCTCCACGGGCAGCCCGCAGCCGACGGCCGCGGCGATGAGCGTGTCGACCAGTTCCACGCGGCGCACCCCCAGGCCGACGAGGGTCTCGATCGCGGCACGCTGGGCCAGCGGGTCGGCGTCGTGCGGGATGCAGGCCGCGGCGCGCAGGATCGGCTTGCGGCGCAGACTGCGGCGCATCTTGTCGCCGAGCAGGTGCCGCAGCATGCGCTGCGCCATCTCGATGTCGACGACGGTGCCGCCGGAGACCGGCCGTACCACCCGGATGTAGTGCGGGGTGCGGCCGGTCATCTTCTCGGCGAGCTCGCCGACCGCGATCAGCGCGCCGGTACGGGTGTTCACGGCGGCGGCGGACGGTTGGTCGACGACGAGCCCGGCGCCCTTGACGTAGACGCGTGTGCGGGCCGCCCCCAGGTCGACGGCGAAATGGCAGCGGCGCAGCTGCTCCAGACTGGCGGTCATGGCAGGTCCTCCCGAGAGCACAGACCGTGGGGGGCCGCCAGGTGGCGGGCCTCGCAGACGTGGGTCCGCCGGGTGGCGGGCCTCCTTCGCATCGTGCGCGGGAGCGGGCCGGGGCGCCTTTCGTGGGGGGCCGGGCGGGGTGCCGCCGAACGGGGGGTTCGACGTTCCGTCACAGGGAGTGCGCGGCCTCCAGCAGGGGCGCGAGGGAGGTCACGGTGGTCTCGCAGCCGGCCTCGCGCAGCTGCCGGTCGGTGGTGGTGTTCCGGGCGAGGCCGACGAAGCGCAGCCCGGCCCGCTGGGCGGCGGCGAGCTCGGCGACCGTGGAACCGATCACCAGGCCCGTCGCTGCGGACCCGTCACAGGCCTCCAGTGCACGCAGCATGCAGTCCGGGTGCGGGGTGAGCAGAGAGAGGTCCTCGGCGCGTCCGTGGACGCCGGCCAGGGGCAGGTTTCCGTAGGGCCGCAGATAGCGGGGTACGGCCTCGGCGCAGACGTCCGTGATCACACCGACGCGGCGGCCGGAGGCATGCAGGGTACGAATCAGGGGCGCGGAGTTGTGCGTCGCCGGCGCGTGCGGCACCGCCAGGAGTTCGAGCTCGTCCAGACGCTCCCGCAGCAGCGGCCCGAGCGGGTCCTGCGCGAACGCCCGGAGCACGTCCAGCGGATGGGCGAACGTCTCCCGCACCGCGCCGGGCAGGGCGTGCCGCGGGTCGCGGTGCTCGTCGACGAGGGCGAGCAGGTCGCGCACGGCCTCGCGTGCGGTGCTCGCCGAGAACAGGCGGGCCATCGGGCCGTCGAAGCCGAGCAGCACGGTCTCGGCCTCGCCGAGGAGCCGCGGCAGCGGGCGCTGCGCGGGAGCGGTCCCCTGTGGTCCGGGCAGGGCCGCCCCCTCGGGGCCGAGCTGCACCGACGCCGTCACCGACAGCCCGGGCACCGGCCAGTGGCGCAGCCCGGCGTTGACCGCGCGCTGGGCGGCACCGGCCCGGCGCAGCGGATGCCGGCGGGTGATACGGGCGGCCTCCTCCAGCAGATGACCGAGCAGCGGCTCGGACACCCGGCCGACGTCGGCACGCACGAAGGCGACCGGGTCCTCCACGTGCCAGGACAGCTCGACCGCGGCGGCGAAGGCGGCCTTGCCGGAACTCGGCAGGGAGACCCGGTGGTGGGCCTGGTGCGTGGTCAGGTCCACCTCGTAGTACGTCACGAGCCGCGGCGTCCCCTCGCCGTGCGGCCGGGCGGGGTTGAGGAGGATCAGCGGGCCGTCGGGCCGGGTGTGGACGACGGCCGTGCGGCCCGGTGCCGGTATGCCGAGCCGGCGCAGGTCGCGTGTGATGAAGGGGCCCTGCACCAGGTCACGGGCCTCGGGTTCGGGGGTCGTGGCGGGAGACAGCGGGCAGTACCAGGCGACGGGCGGGGTGTCCGTGGCGCCGTCCTGGTAGAGGGGCTGGAAGCGCTGGGGGCCCTGGGCGGCCGAGCTGGCGGCGAACTGCTCGTAGACGGCCGGGGAGACGATCACCTGGATGTCGGCGGGCACGGGCGGTGGCTCGGGGGGCGGCGCGGGCCGGTCCCAGAACGTGACGGTCAGGGGCGGCGGGTCCACGAGCCCGGTGAGGACCTCGGGCAGGCCGCGCAGCACGGCGACCAGGACGGGGAGGAGGTAGGTGCCGGGTTCGGTGTGGACCTCGTAGCCGCTGCCGCGGACGCGTACGTCGAACCGGTGGGGGGCGAGCGCGCCGCGGGAGAGCATCTCGTGCACCGCGTACTCGAGGGTGATGCGGGCCTCGGGGTGGCCGGTGAGGTCGTCGGCCTCGAAGAGGATCGTGGGGGCGGAGGCCTCCGGCCCGGACCGCAGATCCGCCCTGAGGGCGCGCAGCCGGTCCCGGGTGGCCGCGGCGGCGGGGCCCGGGACGCCGTCGAGGGGGTCGCCGTACCAGAGGCCGAGGGCGCGCCGGGGGTCGGCGGGGTCACCCGCGAGGAGCCGCTCGCAGTGCAGCACGTCGACGTACACGTCGGGTACGTGCAGGGCGTACGAGTGGGAGAGGGCGACGAGGCCGCCGTCCGGCAGTACCTGCCGGACCTCCGCCGCCAGGGCGTCGAGGCGCTGGGCGGCCTCGCTCTCCGGCAGGGGTTCCTCCCACAGCCCGCGGGCCAGTTCGGAGTGGGGCACGCGCACGCCGTGCCGGAGGAGCAGCATGCACAGCAGCGCCTGGGCCTTCGGGGAGGGCGGTTCCACGGGCTCCGTGCCCGCGCTGATGCGCAGGGGACCGAGCAGGGTGAAGGAGCGCGGCGGTGGCCACTCGGCGGGCAGGCGGGCGGCGTAGGCGGCGGCTTCGGGCAGTTCGTGCCGGTCGATCAGATCGAGCAGTTCCCGGTGCTCGGCGGGCACCTGGGCGCCGGCGGCCAACTGCTTGAGCAGCCACCGGAACTCCGCGACGTCCGCCTCGGGGGCCTTGTCCCGGGACTCCTCGCCCAGGGTGATGCGGCTGAGCAGCACCGTGCCGTCGGGGCGCAGCAGCAGACCGGCCGGCCCGCGCTCCCCGCGCACCAGGCCGCGCGCGTGCAGGGCCTCCATCCCTGCCATGCCCTGGCACACCAGGCGGGCGAAGGCCGGGAAGGTGATGCCCGAGAGCACTTCGGAGACCGTCAGGCCGTCCACGAACTCCGTCACCAGGTAGGGCGCGTCGCCCTCCACCCCGAAGTCGAGCACCTTCACCACATGCGGATCGTCGATCCCGGCCAGCGCCCGCGCCTGGCTCAGGAACCGTTCCTGCGGGGCGGGCTGCTCACGGTACCGGCGCACGATCACCTGCCGGTCGGTGCGGACGTCCACGGCCCGGGACACGCGCCCTTCCCAGTCGCGCCGCCCGGTCAGCCGGTACCGCCCCGCGAACAGCACCTCCCCGCCCAGCCGCCGCACGGTCTCCTCGCTGACCGTCGCGAACGCCGGGCCCGCCTCGCCCCGGCCGCCGTCCGTCTCGGCCCGGAACTCCCCGGCCGCGAGCCCCGCGCGCTCGTCGATCAGGCCCCCGACCTGTTCGAGGAACTCCCGTGTCCGGCCGCGGGCCGTGCGGGGGAGGGAGCGCAGCAGCAACTCCCGTACGCCGGGCCGGAACTCGTAGGAGCCGGGCGGGCCGGGGGCGGAGGTGAGCATGCCGCTGAGGATCACCTCGGCCAGGTGCTGGGGGCGTGGGTCGCGTTCCAGGGTCCGCTGGACGAGGCGCATCACCGGGACCGAGGGGACCGCCAGCGCGAGGTGCCCGGCGAGGCGGAAGGCCTCCGGGGAGGCGGTGGCGCGAAAGCGCAGGACCAGGTCCTCGGGGGAGGAGGTGGTGATGTCGGGGGTGGGCTCGGCGGGGGGCGCGGGAACGGGCGGCAGCCAGGCCACCGCGCCGGGTGTCCGGGCACCGCCCGGGTCGGCGAGCAGGGTCGCCCAGTGCGCGAGCCAGGGGGCGCCCGGTTCCAGGACCGGCAGCGGGACGGCCCCCTCCGGGGGCGGTGACGCGTCGTACGGGGTGAACGCGAGGGTCGCCGTGGGGGCCGCGGTGGCCGGTGACGTCAGCAGGCCGGGCTCGGCGGGCAACGCCGTGGTGGACCACAGGTGTTCGGGGAGGGGCTGGACCACGGCGAGCGGCATGTGGTGGGCCCAGTGCCGCAGGGTGCGGTACCAGCGGTCGCCCGCCTCGCCCGGGCGCCACTGCGGTCCCATGCAGTCGCTGACGACGAGGGTGACCGTGCGGCCGTCGTCGAGGACGGGGACATGGCGGGCCCGGCCGTCGGGCGTGGCCGGGTGCAGGGTGACCGTGCGGAAGATGCCCGACTGGGCGAGCGCCGTGTGCAGTTCGCTCACCAGGGGGTGCCAGACCGGCATGGTGGGGCCGGTGTCGTGCACGAGGTTCAGGCGCAGCCAGCGGTCGGGTGCCGGGCGCAGCACGGGGAACCACACGTCCGGGTGGGCGCCGAGCCGGGCGATCCGGTCGGCCGTCGCGCGCTCGTCCAGCAGGCGCAGATGCGGGGAGGGCACCTTGCGCTGCAGCGGACGCAGGGCGCGCTGCAGCGCGAGGGGATGGGGCAGCATCGGCGGCGCGGGCGCGAGGAGGGGTGATCCGCCGCCGGGGTGGTGGTGCGGGCGGTCCGGGGACCGTGGGGTGGGGAGACGGAGGGGGACTCGGTCGGGGGCGGCCCGGTCAGGAGGCTCGGCGGTGGGCGGCGGTACGGGGGCGGCGGGGGCCGGCTCCTCGGGGCCGGGAGCCTCCGCGCCGGTGGCGGGAGCTTCGGGAACGATCGGCCGGCCGCTCTCGGGCTCCCCGGTCGGCGGCTCCAACTGGCCTGCCACCCACAGCAGTTCGGCGATCTCCCGCGGTGTCGGCGCAGCGCCGGCCGCCGACAGTGCCGCCGCCAGCCGGCCGACCGGGGACGGCTCGGGACCCTCAGAAGCCATCGCCGTCGGCCGTCGCACTGAGGTACGGCATCAGCTGCTCGGCGAGGTCGTCGCGGGACTCGGCGTCCAGGCCCGCCACTCCCGTGAGGTAGAGGGCGTTCAGCAGCTGGTCGGTGGCCAGTTCGCCGCCGGAGGCCCGCTCCAGGAAGCGGTTGATCAGGCGGTCCGCGTCGCCGCTCGGTGTGTCGAGGTGGGCCCGGACGATGCGGGTGAGCTGGTCCCGGCCGGGGCGGCGCAGCTTCAGCCGGACGCAGCGGCGCAGGAAGGCCGGCGGGAACTCACGCTCCCCGTTGCTGGTCAGCACGACGAACGGAAAGGCGCGGCAGCGGACCCGGCCGCGCCGCACGGTGACCGGGGTGTCCGTCCCGTCGGCGAGGACCTCGGCCGCGCCGTCGCCGGAGTGCCGGGCGGCACGGACCAGTTCGGGGATCTCGTACTGGCCCTCCTCCAGGACGTTCAGCAGGTCGTTCGGCAGGTCGAGGTCGCTCTTGTCGATCTCGTCGACGAGCAGCGCGCGGGGCCGGCCGTAGGGCAGCAGGGCCGTGCCGAGCGGGCCGAGGCGCAGGTGGTCCTCGACACCGCCCGGCTTGTCCTGCCCCTCCCGGGCCGCGTACAGCCGGGACAGCGGGTCGTACTGGTAGAGGCCGTCGGCCAGCGAACTGCGGCTGGTGATGTTCCAGCGCAGCACCGGGCCGAGCCGCAGCTCACGCGCCACCGCGTAGGCGAGGGACGACTTGCCGGTGCCGGGCGGGCCGGTGACGAGCAGGGGGCGGCGCAGGCACAGCGCGGCGTTGACGAGCCGGACGCTCTCCTCGGTGGCGACATACGACTTCGCCCGGTGCACACGGTCGGGGGAGACGGCCGTCACGTCGTCACCGTCGTGCGGCGGCGGCAGGGCGGGCCCGCCGTCGAAGGCACGCCAGGGCGGCGGGGCGGGCAGGTCGTCGATGCCGTCGTGCGGCTCGTTGCGGCCGGTGTAGACGGACCAGTGCGGCATGGGGAGTGGTCTCCGCTCTCCGTTTTCGTGCGGGTGTCTCTCAGGCGCGTCGCGGGCGGGTGGGTCAGGCCACCGGCGACCTCGCGTGCGCGGCGGCGACGGCGTGCGGGTCGGTGAAGACCCGCGGGTCGTCCCAGAGCAGCTGGATGCCGCGGGCCCAGTGGTCCTCCTCCGCGAGCGCCTCCTCGCGCAGGGCGAGGACGTGGCGCGGGAGTTCGGCGGGCGGTACGGCCATGACGTGGGTGTCGAGCGCGTCGAGGAACGCCTTTCCGGTGCAGCCGTCCGCTCCGGCGCACTCCTCCTGCCCGGAGCCGCAGCCGCCCCGCGACCACACGATCAGCGGGGCCGGCGCGGCGAGCGAGGTGTCGAAGTGCCGCCGGGTGCGGGCGGTGGCCGGGGCGGTGCCGAACCCGGCGAGGCAGGCGTCGTGCTGCCGCAGCCGCAACCGCAGCCGCCCGGGCTCCTCCGGCCCGCCGCACTCCACCCGGTGCATCCGCGCGCCCGGCCAGGAGTCGAGGCGCTTCCACGCCCGGGTCAGCACGTGTCGGGTGCTGGCCTTGCGGCGGGCGTGGTCGGTGACGACCAGCGGGTAGACGCAGCCGAGCGGCGTGTCGTCGTCCGGGGCGCTCTCCCAGCGGTCGACCGGCCAGTCCAGCCAGTCACGGGGCAGCGCGAACGCGACCAACTCGTCCGCGCCGGGCGTCAGATACCGGAAGGCCGCCTCGATCCCCTCCTGCACGTACGCGTGCAGCCGGTGCTGCTCGACCGTGCCGGAGTCGACCGGGTGCCGCCGCCCCTCGCTGTACGCGGACACCTCCACGCGGACCAGGTCGTCGCCCGCTCCGCTGTGCCCGAGCTCGACGAGGATCGGCGACCAGTCGGGCGCCGACGGCTCCACGGCCGGGGGGTGCAGCAGGTCCTGAATCCGGTCGGCGAACCGGGCGACGGTCCGCGCGGCGCCCGGGCCGTCGAGTTCGCACAGCACGAACAGGGCCGCCGACCACAGCGAGTCGAACCCCTCCTCGGGCGGCGGGGGATCGAACGGGTCGGCCGCCGCCGTGTACAGCCGCACCGGGTCGCAGTCGACGCCCGCGCGGGCCGCCTTCTCGACCAGGGCGCGTAGCCGGGCCCGGTCGGCGGTGGTGTGGTCGGAGGTGGGGACCAGGCTCTGCAGGTCCGGCCAGTAGCGGGCCATGACCTGGGTGGGCATCATCCGGCCGGTGCGGACCTCCCCGCTGCCGGCGTCCGCCGTGACCATGCCGACGACCTCGCCGGTGTCGGCCAACGTGACGGCGGCCCCGCTGAAGCCGGGGGCCAGGGGCTGGCCGCCCTGGTGCCAGGCCTCCAGCTGGAGCCACTCCCGTCTGATCAACTGCGGTGCGGTGACACGGCATTCGGCGAGGGTGCCCTCGTCGAAGCCGTCCGGGAAGCCGTAGACGACGAGCTTGCGGGCCGTCGGGCCGTGCGCCGCGTCGACCGGGGCCAGCGCGGCCGGGGCGATCGGCATCTCCCGGTCCAGCTCCAGCACGGCCAGGTCGCCGGGGTCGGTGACGCCGCCGCTCCAGCCGCCGTGCGCGACGACCCGGGCGGGTACGGCCGGGGTGCCGGGCCGCTCCGTGAAGGTCACGGCCAGGTCCTCGCCGTCGCCGACGACATGAGCGCACGTCAGCACCGTGCTCGGGGTGAGAAGGAAACCCGCTCCGGCCACCCGGCCCCGTAACTCGATCCGGGCGTGCCACTCGGCGCTGTGCGGAGCGCTCGCCGGTGTGCTGTCCACGGCGCTGTTCATGAGGCGGCGCCGGCCTCCGGCGAGGACGGGGCCTCCGGCGAGGACGGGGACCAGGTCAGTTTGACCACCAGATGGCCCTCGGCGGTGCCCTTGGCGATGAACGCGCCCGTCTCGGCGGCCAGTTTCACCCCGAACTCGATCTCCACCCCGTCGGGCCTCAGCGAGCCGTCCCGGAAGACGCGCAGCGCGGACTCGGCCGCCGCCCGCACGCCGTCCAGGGCACCCTCGAAGGTGCGGGCCGCCTGGACCGTACCGTCGCCGCGGGCGACCAGGCGGGAGCCGGACCGCTCCTCCACCGCCTCGACCGCGACCACGGCACCGTCACCGGTTCTGAACTCGACCAACCCGTCCACGGAACCCCCGTCGTTCGTTGCGTTGGGCATTCCCATTGTGACGGAAGGTACTTGATGACGCATCGGGCATTCACCCGGGTCACGGTCCGACGGTCCCCCGGATCACCCCCAGCTCCACCAGGTCCTGGGGCCGGATGCGGAGCTGGTCCGCCGTCGCCTCCACCTCGCGTGGGGGCCGTTTGAGGATGGCCGCCGCGAGTTCGGGGGTGATCACGGAGAAGTAGCTGTCGGGGGTGGCCCAGGTGTTGCCGGGTGCGGCCAGGGCCAGTGCGCCGCCGGAGCCGCCCTCGCCGATCACCAGCGTGGTCACCGGGGTGCGGGCCCCTGCGACCGCGCCGAACAGGTCGGCGATCGCCGCGCCCGCGCCCTGCCGCTCCGCCTCCGCGTCGTTGGCCGCGCCCGGGGTGTCCACGAGGGTCAGCACCGGGAGGCCCAGCCGGTCCGCGAGGCGGATCAGCCGGGCCGCGGTGCGATAGCCGGCGGGGCGGGTCGCGGTCCCGGTCTGCGCGGCGTACGCGACCGTACGGCCCTCGTGCGTGCCGAAGCCGCACAGCATGCCGTCCGGGTCCGTGCCGCCGCAGCGGTCCCCGCTGATCGCGGCCCGGTCGGTGAAGTAGGCGTCCAAGTAGGCTGCCGCGCGCGGTCGTTGCGGGGAACGGGCGCGGCGGACGGCGTCCCAGCCCGTGGCGGGCAGGACCGCGGACCCGCCCAGCGGTTCGGGCGGCGGGGCGGGCGTGGTGGACGGGCGGGTCAGCAACCGCAGCCACCGCCCGAGCGTCTCGCGCAGCTCCTCCGGCCGAACGACCGCGTCCGCCGCCCCCGACGCGACCTGCGCCTCCGCCGTGTACGCCGCCGGGTCCGCGTCCGCCGGCCGCACCCGGGAGCCTGCGAAGCCGACCTGGGCGCCGGGCAGCGCGAGCACCACGTCGGCGCCCGCGCCGAGAGTGGCCCAGCCGCCCCCGGTCGTCGGGTCGCGCAGGACCGCGACCTGCGCGAGACCGGCCTCCCGGGTGAGCGCCGACTGACGTGCCACCCGCTGGAGTTGGGTCAGCGCGAGCATGCCCTCCTGCATGCGGCTGCCGCCCGTCGCCACCAGCGGCACGACCGGGAAGCGGCGTTCGCGGGCGTACGCGTACGCCGCCTCCAGCCGGTCGCCGGTGCGCTCGCCCAGGGAGCCGCCGAGGAAGCCGAACTCGAACGCGATCAGCACGGCCCGGATGCCGCCGACGCGGGCGGTGCCGCAGACCACGGACTCCTGCTCGCCGGTGCGTTCGGCGGCCCGGGCGCGGGAGGCGTCGTAGCCCGGCCAGGCGAGCGGGCCGTCGGGCCGCGACTGCCGTGTGGGGGCGGGTAGTTCGGCGAAGGTGCCGTCGTCGGCGAGGGCGGTGACGACCGCGCGGGCGGAGAGGCGCTCAGCCATGGGCCAGCGCCCGCTTCATGATCTTCCCCATGTCGTTGCGGGGCAGTGCGTCGAGGTGGTGGAGGACCCGGGGCCGCTTGTGCGGGGCGAGCCGCTGCGCCACATGGTCGGCCAACTCCTCCAGCCCGGGCGGCGACTGGGGATCCGCCGGCACGATCCACGCCACGATCCGCTCACCGAGATCGGGGTCCGGCTCCCCGGTGACGGCCGCCTCCCGCACCCCGGGGTGTTCGAGGAGCGCGTTCTCGATCTCACCGGCCCCGATCTTGTATCCGCCGCTCTTGATCAGGTCGGTGGCCTTGCGGCCGACGATCCGGACGTAGCCGTCGGGGTCGCGCACCGCCATGTCGCCGGTGCGGAACCAGCCGTCGGCGGTGAAGGCGGCGGCGGTGGCGTCGGGGCGGTTGAGGTACTCGGTGAACAGGTTCGGGCCGCGCACCTGGATCTCGCCCACCGTCTCCCCGTCGTGCGCGGTGACCTCCGAGCCGTCCTCCTCGACCAGCCGCAGTTCCACGCCCGGCAGGGGCACGCCGACCGTGCCCGGGCGGGCCTCGCCGTCGGCACGGACGCTGGTGTTCATCAGCGTCTCCGTCATGCCGTACCGCTCGATCACCCGCCGCCCGGTCGCGGTCGCGATCCGGCCGTGGTCGTGCACGGGCAGCGCGGCCGAACCGGAGACCAGCAGCCGCGCCCCGGTCAGCGCCTTCACCAGTTCCGGGTCGCTCGTCACCGCCTCCGCGATGCGGTGGTACATCGTCGGCACGCCGAACAGCATGGTCGCGCCGCCGGTCAGCTCGCGGGCCACGCCCTGGGTGCTGAAGCGGCCCAGGTGCCGCACCGAAGCGCCGCGCCGCAGCGGGCCGAGCGTGCCCAGGACCAGGCCGTGCACGTGGAACAGCGGCAGTCCGTGGACGAGGACGTCGTCGCCGGTCCACTGCCAGGCGTCGGCCAGCGCGTCCAGGGTCGAGGCGATCGCCCGGCGCGGGATGACGGCGCCCTTGGGCGGGCCGGTGGTGCCGGAGGTGTAGACGATCAGGGCCGGGGCCTCGTCGTCGGCGTGGTCCTCGGGGGCGGTGCCGGTGCCGTGGACGTCGACGTCGAGGCGGGGCAGGTCTCGTACAGGCGAAGGGAGTTGGTCGCCCGGGGCCGTGAGCACCAGGTCGGGGGCGCTGTCGGACAGGATGTGACCGAGCTCCTTCTCGCCGGACTTGGGGTTGAGCGGTACGGCGGGCACTCCGGCCAGCAGCGCGGCGACGACCGCGACGGCCGTCTCCATCGTGGGCGTCGCCCAGACGGCGACCCGCGTGGCCTCGCCGATGCGGCCCGTCAGCGCTCCGGCCGCGGCGGCGAGCTGCGCGTAGGTCAGGGAGCGCTCGCCGAACCGGAGGGCGGGGCGGTCGGCCGGGGCTTCGGTCAGGGCCGGGAAGAGAGGGGTCACGCGTCCGTCTCCTTAGCTGTTTGCCTGTCTGTCTGTTCCATGGGGCATCGGCCTGCTATCCCCAGCCGGGGACGACCATCACCAGCCAGGCCGCCGCAGGTACGACCGCCACCACGATCCCTCCGTACACCATCGGCTGCCGGAAGAAACGCTCGCGGCCACGTCGGGGACGGAGACCAGGACGAGCGCGCCGTTCGTGGAGAACGGGCTGAGGTCCTCGACGGTCGCCGACACGGTGAGCGCGGCGACCATGCCGATCACGCCGATCCCGCCTTGTTCCGGGAACGGGACGGCCAGGGGGAGCAGGGCGCCCATGGTGCCCGCGGACGAGGCGAACGCCGAGACCGGTGCGCCGATCTGGCAGAGCAGGACGACGGCGAGGACGGGTTCCTGGTCCACGGCCCGGCCGCGCAGACTCTCGGCGATGCCGGCTACCAGGGTCTGGGGGGCCCACATGGATGCCGCGGGCCCGGACTTCGCCGGCGGGGTGACCCCGAGGGACTCGGCGGGCTTCCGCTCCCACGACCCGGAGGATGTCGGGTGCCCGGTGCGGCGTTCGCACCGGTGATACGCGCCGCGGGCGGAGCCGAGGATCGCTTTCCCGGCTCCGCCCGCCGGCATTCAGGCCGAGGCGCGTGGTGTGCGGCGGATCGCCTTTCTGGATTCGTCGAAGCAGCAGAGGCCTACACCGCAACTGATGACGATGGCCAGCATGCCGATCACCGTATCCGGGCCGACCGATTCGGCGACGATCGACTTCAAGAACATTGCGGCCACAGCGAGCTCACCGAGCCCGAGCAGCGCGAGCCACACGACACGCAGAGGGTGGCCGGCCGTCTTCGCCCGAAGCTGAGCCGAGCCCAGCAGCGCGGCTCCCCCGATCAGGCCCAGGAACGCCGCGCCGACCACGAGGGCGTAGAAGATGGCGCTGCTTCCAGCAGGCTCGGTGTGGTCGAGTTCCCCGGTTTCCGGGGCCAGGAAAGCGAATGCGAACTCGAGCAGGGCGAGGTATGCGGCCTGTACCAGCAGGAGGATCGGTGCTACTCGATGGGTCAGTGCCTTCTTCACGCGTTGCTCCTGACGAGTCGGCCGCTCTTGACGATCCACAGGTTGCCCCTGGACAAGTTGCTCTTGCACGAGGCCCTGGCCTTCTTGGAGGCTTCTCCGTTCGAGTGTCTCTCGTTGTAGTACCTGCCTATCGCGCGTCCCTTTTTGTTGTTCCTGAGATCCATCTCCTTGTCGTTGCCTCTCGACTGCGATTCGTGCCGAGTGGCTACCTCGTAGGCCGTCTCGTGGTCGATGTAGATCTCCATCAGTGCGTTCCAGTAGCAGTGCCGGAAAGCGTCACCCTTTCCCAGCCAGAGGGAGCTGTCGGCGTAGTAGTCCTTGGCGTACTTGACCGCGACCTCTGCCATGTCTCGGGCCTTGGAACAGTCATAGGGGTTCCACATGCAGTATCTGCGCTCGGAGGGAGTCACGTCGTAGCTTGCTCCGCTCGGATCGAGCAGCACTGGGAACGCGAGGGTCTGCCCGGCGGCGGGGGCGAGGGAAACCTCGATGCTCGCCCCGGCCGCCTTCATCGTCACCGGAACTTCGGTCCCCTTCGCGTCGACGGCCACGGGGGCGCTGAGGAAGGTGACCAGATTGCTCTGTCCGTCCGCGATCATCACCGTGTTGTTGGAGACGCCGGAGATCTCCTGCCCTGCTTGCAGGTTGATCTGGTAGCTGAACGTCTGCGGTGCCGCGCTGCTGCGCAGCTGGTGGAAGACTTCCACTCGATTCTCGCTGTCGCGGACGGCGATGGTGTCGGCGTCACGCTGGGTGTTCGGGTATATCACCAGTCCGGTGCCGCTCAGTTGTGCGGGTGTGGCGGAGGCAACCGGGAGATTGATCAGAGTCTGGCCCGCACCGTCTGCGCTGTTGCCGGCCAGCGAGCCGTCGGAGGACAGGGGCAGCTGGGTCGTCGCCGTCTGGGCTGCGGAGTCTTCGGTTTCCGGCTTCTCCGGGTCGATCTCCTCGACGTAGCCGGGAGGTGTGTCGTCTTCCTCCGCGATCTCATCCTCCAGCTCCTCGGTTTCCTCCAGTCCTTCGTGGGGGTGGAGAAGGTCCGCGAAGTGTGCCTCGGCGATCTCGTTCACGAACGTCGTGGGGAGTTCGCCGGTGATGGCGCCCGCGCGGAAGGTGTACTCGGCCCGGTCGGACCAGATACCCGCGGCGCTCTTGACCCGGGCTGTCAGAGTGTGGGTGCCGCGGGTGGGGGGATTGACGGTGACGGTGGTCTTGCCGCCGGTGAGGACGGCGGTCTGCGTCGCCCCGCCGTCGAGGGCGTACTCCGCCACGACCGCCTTGCCGGCGGGATCCACCAGATTGAACGTTCCTGCAGTGCCCGCGTCCCCGTGCCAGAGTCCATCAGCCGGGTAGGTCGACGAGGATACGGTGGGAGCGGCGGGGACGGACGGGTCCACGCTCAGGGTGCGCCAGGCCGACCAGTTGCCGTTCCAGTCGGTCCCGTCGTAAGTGGCGACCCGCCACTTGTAGGTACCGACTGCCAGAGCGGGCGAGGTCCAGTTGCCCGGCGTTCCGGATGCGACGTACGCCGACGTGCCGGAGGCGACCCTGCTGGTGCCGGTCGAGTCCCATACCTCGAAGGTCAGGCGCACCGGGTTGCCGTCGGCGTCCGTGGCCTTGGCCTGGAGTGTCGGCGTGGTGTCGGCGGTGGCCGCGTCAGCGGCAGGGCTCACCGGTGAGGCGACGCCGGGCTTGGTGTTGTACGTGACGGACAGGGCGGGCTCGGTGGGGCCCTGGGATCCGTCGACGTAGTTGGCGGAGCGGAAGCGGCGCCAGCTCTTGGAGTCCAGTTCGTCCACCGCCTTGATTTGCAGGCCGTGGTTGGGAGTACCGTCCGCCCAGGCCTGTGCGATGTCTGTGACGTTCCAGCGCATGAAGTTGGCAGGGCAGCCCGAGCTGTGGCCGTAGGCGGCTTTGGACACCGCGCCGCCGGCGGTCGTGGTGGCAGGCTGACCGCCCCATGCGACCTTGCTGGGGTCCCAGCTCCCCGTGATCCGCCGGACCTCGACCCCAGAGCCGTCCGTGGCGCAGGTGGACGCCCAGTACGAATGCAGCCGGAGGCTTGCGTTCAGGATGTGCTTGCCCGCGTACTTCGCGACGTCGAACTTGACGTACGACCGGGCCTTCGTGGTGCCTCCGTCGTACGTCCCCGCTTTCAGCTCCGTAGAACCACGCTGGGAGTCGGGGTAGTTCGTGGCGACCCAGGTGTCGGTCGAGGCGGCGAGAGTGGTCGTCGGATCTATGGTGACCGGGTAGGTCACCTCCGGATCGCTGAGGAAATCATTGCTCGGCTTCAGCACGAGCACGGTTCCCTCGGGCGTCTCTTCGACCGTCGTGGCGATCTCCGCGGCTTTGGCCGGGTCGCCCGAGCGGGGGTCGAGGCCCGTACCCCACATCCGGGGGGCAGGCGCACTCGCCACAAGCGAGCCACGGGCGTCCTCAAGCCGAAGGTGCCGCTCAGCGGTCTTCTCCAGCCTCACCCCCTTGAGAGTCACAGGGAGGCGGAGCTCCACAGGACCAGTCGGCCGCTTGTTGAGAATCAGCGACTCGGTGAAACCGTGCGGCAGCGCGGTGACGTGGAGGTCCCCGTTCGGCACCACGGAGGAGTAGACGGCGGTGTCACCGTCGATCCGGGGAGCAGGCAGTGAGCTGCCCCAGTGCAGTCCGAACGTGCGGTCGCCGCTACTGACCTGTGCGAAGTCCTCGCTGCCGCCGTCAGACAACTCGACGTCGGCGGCTGCGGTCTTGGGCTCCAGTCGGCTTCCCGCATCGACCAGCTCGGTGTCGATGGGACGCCACCGGCCGTTCTCCTTGACCCGGATGGTTCCCGAAGCAACGTCGGTGGTCATCGTGCCGTCGGGATTGGCCCAGCTCGTCGAGTCTTCAGTCCGTGCTGACAGCACCTCGACGCGGTTGCCCTGGAGGACGGCGGCCAGTCTGGCCGCCGTCTCGTCGGGCGCTTTGGTGCTCTGCGCGCGATCGCCCGCGCCCCCCTGGTCCGAAGCGAGCTGCTGTAGCCCGTCGGCTCTGCCGTCGTCCAGGGCCGCTTCGGCCGACTGAACGGTGAGTGACAAGCAAAGTGCCAGCGACGCGGTCGTCGCTACAAGACGCTTCTTCACTCCCCCCCTTTATGTGCACATGCCCCACCCCTTGGTGATGGCCAGGTAACTATAGGGAGAAGATCGGATCGAATGATCACGATGGAAGCTGTGCAAATCGGAGCAATAGGCATGGACTCCTTGTGGAGTTCATCACTGGCTCAGTCGCTGTGCGGGTCCACGTTGTCCGAGGCCCGCGGCCCTGGGCCGTCCGGGTCAGGGCTCCACCACGTCCGCCAGCTGACGTCGCCCGGGCCGCCCACCTCGCCGGCCGCCGCGGCCGGCGCCCGAACGGTTTCGGGCATGGCCATGCGTCCTCCCGCGGTCCCCCGGGCTCGTCCGTTCCGCCACCGATGCCGTGGCTTCACAGAAGGTGAAGGTCAAATCGGGTGTCGTGGTTCCGGAGGGGATTGTTAGCCTGCGGCGGACATCGTTCGATCTGCTGCCCGAGGATGGAGTCGCCGTGGCCGGCAGTCCGCGTATCGCGCTCGTCACTTACGACCCCGGTGGCGCCGAGAGCAAGGACCGGGATCTCCCGGTGCTGGTGGAGGCGCTGCGGGAGGCGGGGGCCGGGGCCGTCGCCGTGTACTGGGACGACCCCGCGGTGGACTGGGCCGGGTTCGATCTCGTCCTCATCCGGTCCACCTGGGACTACAGTTGGCGTGCCGGGGAGTTCACGGCGTGGGCCGAGCGGTGCGGGAAGGCGACGCGGCTCGCCAATCCGGCCGACGTCGTGCGGTGGAACGCCGACAAGCGCTACCTCGGGCAGCTCGCCGAGGCCGGAGTGCCTGCCGTGCCCACCCGGTACTTCGCGCCCGGCGACCCTGTGGACCTGTCCGCCGACCGCGAGTACGTCGTCAAGCCCGCCTCCGGGGCCGGTGCCCGGTACGCCGCCCGTTACCCGGCCGGGGAACGGGACGCCGCCGCACGCCAGGTCGAGCGGATGCACGCCGAAGGGTTCACCGTGATGGTGCAGCCCTATCTGGCCGGCATCGACACACACGGCGAGCGGGCCCTGCAGTTCTTCGGCGGACGCCTGCTGCACGCGAGCGTCAAGGGCGCCGTCCTCGCGCCCGGCATGCCCTACGACGCCGACAAGGTCGCCCATCCCGACCTGCGCCCCTGGGAGCCGACCGGCGCCGAACTGGACGTCGCCGAGCGGGCCCTGGCCGCCGTGCCCGGGGACGCGGAGCCGCTGTACGCGCGCGTGGACCTCGTCACCGGACCGGACGGGAAGCCGTGTGTGATGGAGCTGGAGCTGATCGAGCCGAACCTGTTCCTCGATCTGCACCCGGACTCCGTGCGGCACGTCGTGCGGGCGGTGCTGGCCGCCGCCGGCTGATCGACAGGGCTCCGCCGGCGCCTTCCGGAGAACGCAGGGCGGGCGGGCCCCGCGCCGGAGACCGAGGAGCGGGCGGGCCCCGCCCCTCAGGGCCGCCTTCTACGACCGGTTCCGGCCGGCCCCGGACCGGGTCGGTGCCCCTCAGTCCTGACGGCCGGTGACGGACACCCGCTGCACCAGCCCCCAGGTGAACTCCGCGACGGCCTCCCGCCGCACCCCCTGCGCGTCGGGCGCGGTGAACGCCAGACCCCACCGGGTCGGGGCCGTGCCCTCCAGGGGACGCGCCGGGGCGAAGGCACGGGCCGCCTCGTCGACGGTGCAGGACCAGGGGGTGAGGTCGTCCAGCGTGCGCAGGGCGGGGCCGTTCGCGCCCGGGGCGCGGACCAGCCACTCGTTCCACACCGCGCGGTTCGCGGCGGTCAGCACTTCGAAGCGCAAGGACGGCCAGAGCGGGACCGGCCACAGCCAGGCCTCGCAGTCCAGATCGCCGATCCGGCGCGGCGTGCGGGACTCCGGCTCGCCCAGCACCTGACGGTAGCGGGACAGGGGAGCGCGCGAACGCGGGGAGCGGACCATCGCCTGCCACCGCCGGTTGGCCTCGCGCATGTCCGCGATCGACACCCCCAGCTCATGGCGGGCGCCCTCCACCAGCCGGGGGTTGTGGTCGGCCATGCGACGCAGCAGCACCAGCTGGAAGTCGAGCGGGGTGAAGGGGCTAGCGGGGTGCTTTCCGGAGGGCATGGGACCCATCGTCGCCCACCGGGGTCCTGCCGGGGCGGCGGCCGTCGGGCAGGAACAGGACGGAGTTGACGTAGCGCGGGCCCCTGAGGAGCGGGGAGGGCAGGACCCGGCGGAGCAGGCCGTGGGAGACGACGTACGAGGCGTCCGCCTGGTGGTTCTCCAGCGGGAACCTGGCCAGCGGCACCCAGGTGTCGCCGGGCAGGACCCAGCCGTCGTAACCGAGCAGGGACAGGTAGGTCACCACCGGCGCGATCGGCTGGATGCGGGACTCCAGTTCCACGAACAGGGCCGGCCGGTCGCGGGCCAGCAGGCCCGTCGCGCCGCGCAGCACCGCGAGCTCGTTGCCGTCCACGTCGATCTTGATGAAGCCGACGTCGCGCAGGCCCAGCTCGTCCAGCGTGACGCAGGGGACGTCCAGCGCGCGGCCGTGGATGTCGCGCCGCACCAGGGAGGACACGCCCCGGTCGCCCGAGTCGTCCGGCGGCAGCCACAGGCGGGCGATGCCCGGCCGGTCCGAGGCCGCGGCGCGGATCACGCGGACGTTCGGCGGGGCCGCGGCGACCAGCAGCCGGGCCAGATGGGGCACCGGCTCGACCGTCACGACCTGCTCGGCCAGGCCGGACAGGCGGTGCGTCCAGGGCCCGTACCAGCCGCCGACGTCCACCGCCGTACCGCAGCCCGGCGGGCACAGCTCGGCGAGCCGGGCCAGCTCCGGTTCGAACCGGGGGTAGAGGGCCCGGGCCGTCGCGGCCACCAGGCGGGTGGGCAGAAGGGGGGCGACGCGGGCTGCCAGGCTGGTCACGGTGCCATCCTCTTGAGGAGTTCCTCGTGCTCGGCGTCCGGCACCTGCTCGCCCGAGGACGGCAGCAGCTGCGGAATGCCGTCGGTGATCGGGTAACGGCGGTGCAGGCGCGGGTTGTACAGCGCCTCCTCCCGCCCGGCCTCCTCGGCCAGCAGATGCAGCGGGCCCTTGTCGAGCGGGCAGGCCAGGATCTTCAGCAGCGGGTCGTCGGGCTTCATGGGGATGCCAGCTCCTTGGCGGGTGGGGAGGGTTGGGGAGTGGTGTCGTGCTTCGGCATGGTCAGCAGCACGGCCACCGCCAGGGCCGTGCCCGCCACCCGCAGCGCGAGCCGCAGCGGCTCGTCCGGCAGGGCCTCGCCGAACGACAGCGTGCCGAGCACCGCCGTGAACAGGCTCGTCACGGTCGTGCACACCGGCACGATCAGCGAGGCCCGGCAGCGCTGGAGCGCCGCCTGCGACATCACCAGGCCGAACACACCGGTGAACAGCAGCAGATACGGATAGGGCGAGCTCAGCAGGTCCAGCACGGCGCCGCCGATCCCGTGGGTCGTCAGATGGCTGGAGACGCCCTTGATGGCCAGCGAGCTGACGCCGTACAGCAGGCCCACGGCCACGCCGTACTCGACTCCGGTCGTGGGACGCCGGTGCCGGTTGCGGGTGCGCCGCTCGGCGGAGCCGTACAGCCACACCCCGGCGGCCAGCGACGGCACGCACACCAGCAGGATCAGCTGGTAGGGCGCGTCCTGGCTGACGGTGTCCGAACCCTCCCGCAGCGACAGCACCACCATCAGCAGCGCCAGCAGGATCGCGCCCAGCGCGTACCGTTCCCGGCCGGACGTCTCCTCCCCGAGCAGCCGCGCCGACAACAGCACGAGCAGCACCAGGCCGGAGACGAAGATGCCCTGGGCGGCGGCGATCGGCAGGGTGCGGTAGACGACGAGCTGCGCGGCGAACCCGGCGGCCAGGGAGAGCGAACCGCCGATCCACAGGGGGCTGCCGAGGACGAGGCGCAGCAGCCGGGCCGGCTGCCGGATCGTCACCTCGGGCAGGGAGGTGAGCGCCCGTTTCTCCAGCACGAAGCCCAGGCTGTACAGGGTGTTCGCCAGCAGGGCGGCGGCCACTCCCCACCACATGGGCTACGTCCTCCTGGCGTGCAGCAGCAGGATCGACGCGAGCTGCGGCCGGGCGCAGGCCAGCCGGTCCAGCGGGCGCAGCGGGCGCGGCACGCCGTGGAAGGGGGCCCCTTCGAGCCGTTCGACGGTGAACCCGGACGCGGCGACGAACTCCCTGAGCGCGCGGGCGGTGTAGAGCCGCAGATGCCCCACGACCTCCTTGCCCGGGCGGCCGTGGATGCCGCGCAGGCTGACCTCCGAGAACACGGGCTGCACACCGGCCAGCAGCAGGCCGCGGTTGTACCAGGCGGCGAGGTTCGGCGTGGACAGCATCAGATGCCCGCCGGGGCGCAGGATCCGCCGGATCTCGTCCAGGGCGGCGTCCGGGTCGACGAGATGCTCGATGACCTCGCTGAACAGCACGGCGTCGGCGGATCCGGCGGCGAACGGCAGTCCGCCGCCGGTGAGTTCGCCGCGCACCGCGTAGGGGATGCGGGTGCGGGCGCGGCGCAGGGCGTCCTGGGACCAGTCGACGCCGATGACGCGGTGGCCGGTCAGGAGCGGGGCGGCGGTGGCGGCTGCCGTGCCGTCCCCGCAGCCGATGTCGAGAACGGTCCGGGGGGTGTGGGCCGCCGGTCCGAGGGCCCGGGCCAGCATGCGGGCCTGGCGGAGGCTGCGCGGGGTGCCGGAGGCGACCGGCACGGCGGGGTTCTCGTAGAAGTCGCGCAGGTCCCGGGGTGGGGGTTCGGTGGTGGTCGGTGCCGTCACGCGGTCACCTCCGTGGTGTGCAGATAGTGCTCGAAGAGGTCGCGGAGGTGGGCGCCGTCGCCGTGGCTGAGCAGGGCCTTCGACCAGCGCAGGGCCAGATGGAGACGGCCGGCCGTGGAGGCGGTGGTCACGGTCAGGCCCCGCGGCATCCGGGCCGGCGCCGAGAACCACACCGCGTGCGCGCGGCCCGCCTCCTCGCCGAAGTCCAGCGGGTACGGAATACGGCCGATGTTGCTGAGCAGGGTCGTCGACGTCCAGGGTGCGGCGGCCCTGCGCAGGGTGCGGGTGAGGGCGGCGCGTGCGGTGACGGGCGCCCAGGGCGCGGTCAGGAGGGCGGCGCCGTGGCCGAGTTGAGGGCGGGGGAGGGACTTCAGGGCGCGGGTCCGCTCCGCGGTGCGGCGGAGGAGGACGGACATGTCCGGGTGGTCCAGCTCGGCCGGTGCGAAGGGGACCTCGACCAGGCGGGTGCCGTTGCCGATGGGCATCGTGGTGTCGCGGGGGCGGTCGTCCACCGGCATCGTGATGCGCAGGGGCCGGGGGCGGGCGCCGTGCTCCCTGTTCCAGTGGGCGATGGTCAGGGCCGTGGTGACCATGAGCTGGTCGTTGACGGTGTACGGGGAGCCCTTGGGGCGGTGCGGGAGGGGGAGCTCGGTGACGAGCAGGCCGTTGCCGGGGGAGGGATCGGGCGTGCCGTGCGCCACCCGCGCGGGAGGTGACCAGGTGGCCGGGGTGTCCGGGACTTCCCGCCGGGCTTCGGCGGGGCGGGCCGGGGGCGCTGCCGGGGAGTTGTCCCGGCCTCCGTACAGCTCGGCGGCCGTGGCAAGGACGCGCAGGCAGGCCGGGCCGTCCAGGGCGGTGTGGTTGATGGTGAGGAGGAGGACCGAGTCCACCACGTCGAGTCGTACCGGCGGCGACAGCGACAACGGCGGGGCGTCCGTGAGGGCCCGGGTCCGGGCGTCCCGCAGGGCTCGTGGGCCCGGCGCGGCGAAGGTCACCACCTCCACATCGGGCTCCGGCGTCAGCTCCCACTCGTACTGCCGCCGGTACCACGGCCCTCTCGCCTCCCGCATCAGGATCCGCGGATGCCGGTGCAGGGCCTCCAGGAACGCCTTGCGCAGACGCGCCTGGTCGAGGGGGCCCGGGAGGTGGACCTCGATGTGGACCGTTTCCGGTTCCGCCTCCTGGAGGCAGTGCCGGGAGACCTCGTCCACCACCGGGAACGGGATGCGTACCGGTGCCGTCATGCGGGCTTGCCCTCCCCCGGGTCCGTCCTCGGCAGCTGTTGCGTCGACGCCTCCGGAGCCGGCCTCTCGCGCAGGCTCACCAGCCCCGCGAACAGGCCGATCAGCGCCAGCAGTTGGGCCAGATGCCCGAACGCTCCCGCGCCCGCGCCCACCGGCTCCCCGGCCCCGAAGGCCGCGACGATCCCGGCTGCGGCCAGGGCGGCGAAGGCGATCGGCACCAGCAGGGCGTGCCGCCGCGCGGCGAGCAGCGCCAGCGCCGGGACCAGCAGCGCGAACCAGCCCGCGATCACCACCCCGGCCAGCGTCAGCGCCACCGTGCCGAGCCACAGACCGGGCAGCGGCGGGACCGGCTGGGGTGCGTCGGGGTTGGCGGCGCGGCGGCGCCACAGCGCGAGACCCAGCAGGGCCGCCGTGCCGACGCCGCTGCCGATCAGGGCGGCGTCGTAGGTCGTGGCCGGCTCGTAGGACAGCTTGACCGCGCCGCCCGCCCCGGCCGGGACCCGCCAGCCCTGCTGCCAGCCGTCCAGCCGCACCGGGGTCAGCTCCTTGCCGTTCAGGGTGGCCCGCCAGCCGTCGTTGAAGTTCTCGTACGTCGTGAGGTACGAGGCCGCGCCCGAGCCGACCGTCACCTCGCGCCGGTCGCCCAGCCAGTCCCGGATCCGCAGGTCGCGCCCGGCCGCCGCGGCCTCGGGGACCGTGCCGCGGGTCAGGGTCACGTCCGTCAGCGCGAGCGGGCCGGCGTCTCCGCCCTCCAGCCGGTGGTCGCCTGTGCCGAGCTGCACCTCGGTGTCGCTCCGGCCGTCCTGGCAGAGCGTCACCTGTACGCCCCGCCGCTCCACCAGGTCCCGTACGGTCCCCTTCGCGCTCGTCTGGTACAGCTCGCCGTCCAGCGCCACGTCCGGGCCCTTGCCGCACGGCAGGGAGAACTTCCGGGTGCCGTCCGGCTGCGGGGTGCGGTACTGGTCGAGGGACGGGAGGTACGCCTCCGTGAGGCCCACCGGGAGGCGCAGGTCCTCGTCGGCGACCGGGTTGTGCAGGGTCAGGGGGGCCGTCTCGGTGATCGTGATGTCGAGGCGGTCGGTGGTGATGGCCGGGAAACGGACCCAGCCGTTCTTGTCGACACCGGCGGTGGCGGCGCCGTCCGGGGAGCTGATGTGCACCTCGGAGGCCCGGGCGGACAGGCCGCCCGCGGGGGCCAGCACCAGTTCGCCGACCGGCTGTTTGCCCTCCCAGCGCAGGTGGAGCGTCGGCCGGTCACCCGCGATCCACGCCGTCGTCAGATCGCCGTCGGTGAGGTTGCGTGCCCCGAGGCCCGCGCCGAGGCGCGCCGTGGAATCGGCGGTGGCGACGATCCGGGCCTGCTGCTCGGGCGCGACCTCGTAGAGCAGCTCGTCGAGTTCCGCGCCCGGCACCGGCACCGCGCTCGCCTTCACCTCGTACGTCCCGGCGGCCTGGGTCGTGAAGCGGCGGTGCAGGCCCGCCTCGGTGCCGGTCGCGGAGAGACCCGTGGGGTCGGAGGCGCGGTGCAGGGAGACGACGGTCGCGGCCGACGTGGCGTCCTCGGCGTCCACCGGGAGCCGCAGCAGCCGTGTCACCTGCACGTCCGGCAGGTCGATCTCGGAGAAGCCCGCGCCGGTCAGACCGGCCCTGCGCTCCACGGAGTCCACGATCGTCAGCTTCAGCCAATCCGTCGCGCCCTCGGGCGCCTTGATCCGCTGGGTCATGCCGTTCGGCTGGAGGAAACTGGTCTTCGCGCCCTTCTCGGTCTCCACCCGCACCTTCGTCGCAGCCGCGCGCACGCTCTCCTGCGGCAGCGGCGTGACCTTGAAGGAGGACGGCATGTCGTAGGAGCCGGTGAAGCCGATGCGCAGCCACTGCCCGTCCGGCGTGTCCGGCGCGCCCTCCGCCCACGCGGTGTCCGGGTTGCCGTCGAAGGCGTTCACCGGGTCGTACTGCGGGAGGTGGAACAGCCAGTTGCCGTACGAGGACGCCGACACCGAGCGGGCGCCTCGCAGTTCGGCCACCGTCTGGTGCTCGGTGCCCTCGGCGGGCAGGATCTGGCGCGGCTTCTCGCCCGGGTCCTGCTGGGCGTCCGGCGCGTTGCGCTCGTCGCGCGTGTACGTGTACGACGTACCGGCGTTGACCAGCCCGAACCGGGTGTCCGCCCGCCGCAGCCCGTCGCCCGTCACCTGCACGGCCGGGGTGCCGAGCCCGGGATGGTTGTCGCCGGTCAGGACGGTCGCCCGGCCGCGCAGCCGCTCCGCCAGCGGCAGCAGTGCCTCCGGCCCGCCGGACACCACGGCCGTGTCGGCGACCGGGGCGAGCCCCGCCTGCCCGGGCCGGATCACGTCCTCACCCGTCGGCCGGTAGATCTCCACGGCCCGCTGCCGCGGGTACAGCCCCTCGACCTGGAGCGGCGCGTCCTGCGCGATGCGGCCGCCGGTCATCACCGGCCCGAGCCCCGTCACCCGCTCGTACCCCGACTGTTCCAGGGTGCGCTTGACGGTCGTGGTGGGCACATGGCCGATCTGGTCGGGGTCGAGGTCATTGCGTACGACGACGTAGAACAGCCCGGCCCGGCTCAGGTAGTCGGCCAGGCCCGGCACTTCGGCACCGGACATCAGCGCCTGCTCGACGGCGTCCATCGCCCGCCGGTTGCCGGGCGTGCCGAACGGCACGTAGTCGCGCTGCGCCCACCGCGACTCGGCGAGCACGTCGAGGGGCTGGTCGATGGGGGAGCCCCAGGAGTAGACGCCGTGCGCGGTCGCCGGGACGACCAGGGCCCGCGAGTCGGGCGAGTACTTCTCCAGCCAGTCGGCCGTGGCCTGCCAGTAGGTGGGGAGCTTCTGGAACGAACCCGGGTTGAGGATCGAGCCGTTGAGGTACGGCCACATGAGCCCCGGCAGGATCAGCACCGCCGCGATCAGCGGGGCGAAGCGCCGGCCGCGCACCTGCCGGGCCCCGCGCGGCTCGGCGGCCACACCCACCAGATGCGTCAGCCCCAGCACGAGCGCCAGCGCCACGCCCGTCTGGAACTTGTAGATGTTCCGGAACGGCGACAGCCACCCGTCCAGCCAGCCCTGCACGACCCCGTGGAACGGCGCCCCGAACGCCCCGCCGTACCCGGCGAGCAGCACCAGCATCGCCACGAGCACCGTCAGCACCAGCCACCGCCGCTCGGGCATGTCCCGCCGGGCGAGCCCGGCCAGCCCGAGTCCGGCCGCCAGTGCCGAGCACAGGATCACGACGACGGAGGAGGCCACGGCCCAGCCGGCCGGCAGCCACGCCTCACCGAGGTGCAGATAGGCGACCCAGTTCCCGGCGCCGCGCAGCGCCTCGGTCGCCGACATGGTGTCGGTGGTCGTCTGCGACGTCTCTATATAGGGGAGGAAGTTCTCGCCGTAGACCCCGAGCAGCAGCAGCGGCACCCACCACCAGGCGGTCACCACGATCACGGCAGGCGCCCACCAGGCGATCAGCTTGCGCTGCCGTGGCCCGGGCGGCCGGGACAGCAGGTACAGCCCGACCGGCAGCAGCGAGGCGAGGGTCGCCGACGCGTTCACCCCGCCCATGAACGGCACGAGCAGCGCCGACCGCAGGGCAGCGACCCGGGCGGCGTACCGTTCGTTCGTCAGCGGCAGCAGCACCCACGGCAGGAACGCCCCGGGCAGCGCGGCGGCCGACGTCGAGCCGATGACGGTCGTGAACAGCGGCCACAGCGCATAGGCCACGGCCCCCAGCAGCCGGGACGCCCCGTTCCCCACCCGCAGCCGCTCCGCCAGCCGCAGCGCCCCCCAGAAGGCGACGGACACGATCAGCGACAGCCACAGCCGCTCCGCCAGCCACACCGGCAGCCGCAGCAGGTCGCACAGCCAGTAGAACGGCAGCATCGGCCACAGATAGCCGACGTACTGGTCCTGGATCCCGCCGAATCCGGCCCGGTCGTGCCACAACTGGCCGAGATCGGCGAGGAACTGCCCCGGGTCGACCGTGACACCGAGCTTGGTGTCGAAGGTCTGCCGCCCCGGCTGCACCGCGAGGAACAGCACGAACGCCACGGCCCAGAAACCCAGCAGCCAGCGCCGCGACCGCGGGCCGTCGGGCGGGCCCGAGGTGGTCGCGGTGGTGGGGACGGCTGCCGGGGGAGGAGCCTGGACCGTGGTTGTCATGTAGGGCACCGCCGCAGAATGAGGAGGAGGTTCCAGGTGGCGAACTCGCGGATGCCGGGCGCCTTGACGACGGTCTCCGCGAGGAACGGCCAGTAGCGGGAGCGCGCCGAGACGACCGTGACGTCGTCCCGGGCGCGCACCTGCCTGAGGGTGGAGCCGATGTGCACCGCGAACAGGTTCTCGCCGAGCGTGTGCTTGGCGGGCCTGCCGGTCCGCCGCAGATAGCGGGCCCGGGCCCGCTCGGCACCGAAGTAGTGCCACGGGGCCCACTCGTGCCCGCCCCACGGCGACAGCCAGTTGGTGAACGACACGTAGATCAGCCCGCCCGGCCGCGTCACCCGGGCCAGCTCGCTGAGGAACGTCTCCGGATCCGCCACGTGCTCCAGCACGTTGGAGGAGAAGGTGACGTCCGCGACGCCGTCCCGCAGGGGCAGCAGATACCCGTCGGCGACGACGGCCGCGGCCGGGGGTGTCCCGCCGAGTTCGGCCATGTCGGGCTCGAAGAGGAACGCGTTCGCCCCGCGCCGCCGGAACTCCTCGGTGAAGTACCCGCCGCCTCCGCCGACGTCCAGGACGGTACGCCCGGCGACGGACCCGTCGTAGGCCTCGACCTGGTCGACGGCGTCGCGGGCGAGCAGCGAGTAGCAGGCCTCGGGGTCGTCCTGCTCGTGGCGGAAGGCACGGAACAGGGCGACCGAGCGCCGAAGGGACGGATCCTTGAAACCGGGGCGCGGGGAGGTGCCTTCCCGGGGGCGCGGGGCTGTGACAGGCGTGACTCCGCCGCGCGGGCGCAGGGGTGGTCTCACGGGGCCCAGCCCTTCACCGCCTCCGTGGCGACAGCCCTGAACTGCCGGACCGTACGGTCCCACCGGAACTGCGCCGCCCGCTCCCGGGCCGCCTTCCCCATCAGCTCCCGCTGCCGCCCGGACAGGGCGAGCGCACACCACGCCGCGGCGAACGAGGACTCGCCGCGCGCGAGGATTCCGGTCTCGCCGTCCACCACGGAGTCCTTGAGCCCCGGCACGTCGAAGGCCACACTCGGCGTCTCCCGGGCCGCGGCCTCCGTCACGACCAGACCCCACCCCTCGACGGCGGAGGGATGCAGCAACAGCCAGGCGGCGCACAGCAGCCGGTGCTTCTCGGCTTCCGTCACATAGCCGGTGAACTCCACTCCGGGACCGGCGAGCCGCTCGAGACGCTCTCGCTCGGGCCCGTCACCGACGATCACCAGCCGGCCACCGGTCACCGGCCGCACCCGCTCCCAGAGCCGCAGCAGCAGATCGATCCGCTTGTACTCGACCAGCCGCCCGACGGCGACGAACAACGGCTCGGCCGAGCGGTCGGCCCGCGGGCCCGGCTCCTCGACCCCGTTGTGCACGACCCTGATCCGGTCCCGCTCGACCCCGATCGCCCGCAGGGCGTGCGCGGTCGAGGAGGACACGGCGACGAGCAGGTTCCGCTGCTGCGCCCCGGTCAGCGCCCAGTGTTCGAGTCTTCGGCCGATCCGCGCCGCCGGCGCCAGCGGCCCGCCGAAGCGCATCTTCCACAGGTCGGTGTGGACGTGGTTGACCAGGGTCAGCGTGGGCCCCTGATGCCACAGCGGCGCCAGGTACGGCATGCCGTTGCACACCTCGACCAGCAGGTCGCAGTCGCCGACCCGGCGGGTGAAGGCCGACCGTGCGCGCAGGTAGTGCCCGTACGGGCCGCCCGCCGACACGACCCGGTAGTCGCGGAAGGCCGCGGGCCCCCCGCACAGCAGGGTCACCTGGTGGCCCAGGCGGGTCAGGCCGTCGGCGAGTTTGTCGACCAGCAGCTCGGAGCCGCCGGCCGACGGGTTGTCCAGATCACGGTGGGCGAGGAAGACGATCCGGCGCGGCTGTGGGGGGAGCGCCGGAGGGTGCTGCGGCGCGCGGGGGGACACGGCGCGCAGCGCGGACGGTACGTGCTGGGGCATGGGTGCTCCAACTCGTCTCGGGGTGCGGAACTCAGCGTGGGAAAGCGTGGGGTTCGTCCCTGGCGGGAGTCTGCCTGTGGGGGGCCTGAGCTCTTCCTGGGAGGGGAGTGTGGACGGGTTGTGCTCGGGGTGGGGTTGGACAGTTTTCGCCCGGACGTTCTCCACGGCTACTCACCGACGTGACAATTTCGGGCTTTGTTAGAACTGACGTCACATCACATCGTGAGGGTGGGCTGGGGCGTACCGGACGTATCGGCCGGAACGGGGCTCTCCGGCTCCTTCCGCCCACGCGCCACGAGAACGCCACCCACCACCGCAAGCACGAAGCCGCCCACCGCCGCCCCGATCGGCAGCGTCGTGCCCACCATCCGCAGTTGCCCGCTGTCCCGCTTCGCCAGCCGCACCGCTTCCTTCTGCGTCCCGGTCGTGAACGAGACCTTCCGGCTGTCCAGCAGCACCGCCGCGTCCTTCTTCCCGCCCGGCGCCCGCAGGGTCCGCTTCGGGCCGGTCTGCGCGTAGATCACGCGGCCCGTCGCCTGGTCCACGACCAGCTCGAAGCCGTGGTTGGAGTACCACTCCTCGGCCAGCACCTGCGGCCGGTTCGGCTGGTCGACGAGGCTGCCGGGCACCATGCGCGTGCCGGTCCTCGTCGGCGGCACGGAGCCGGTGAACCGGTAGCCCGTGTAGCCCTGGATCTTGGCGGTGCCCCGGTAGCGCAGCACGACCGTGTCGCCGAGGGTGTTGTCCCACCACTGGTAGGAGCGTTTCTGCACGTCGAAGGGGAACTTCAGGTACGCCTCGCCCTCGATGTACGGCTTCTCCCCGCAGCAGTGCACCGGCCGCGTGGTCTTCCGGTCCATCACCCAGCGGTGCGGCACGAAGTCCAGCGCGTCGTGCGGATCGGCGGCCGGCAGCGACTTGTCGGTGTCGACCGTGGTCGTCACGTCCCAGACGGCGTTGCCGGTGCGTTCGCTGTCCTCGACGTTGCCCCGCACCCGCTGGGTCACGGTGATCTTCCGGTCGGGGACCGTCTCGATCCGGTCAGTGTCGAAGACGCTGCCCCGGCCCGTGTAGACGGCGGTCGTGTCGATGTCGATCGGGTTCACCGCGGCACGCGGCTCCACGTACCAGGCGAGCAGGGGCGCCAGCACCAGCAGGAACGTGCCGAGACCCAGCAGGACCAGGGAAAAGGGGGAGGTTGTACGGCGCATCCGGGCACTCCAGTGGCTTGGGACGGCTCGACGTACGAGAGGGCCGGCACGGCGGCGGAATGCGCACGTGCGGTTGGGCCGGGAACCGTAGGCCGCTCTTGACGGGGTGTCAATGCTTGTCGAGACTGGGGCGCGACAGGCAGGGACGGGACGCCCGGGGTGGGGGCGACCTCCGGATGATCTCCGGACGATTCCGGACAGAGAGGCTGACCCTGCGATGTCCAGACTGCTCGCTGCCGCGCTGACCGTCGCGCTCGCCGCCGCCCTCGCCGTGGGCGCCGCGCTGGGCGTGGTCGCGCTGCTCGAAGCCACACCCGACCAACCGAACACCCCCCTGATCACGTACGAGCAAGACGGTCAGGGGAGTTGACCGTGACGGCCGCCCGCACCGCAGCCCTCACGACGCGCTCGGCGTGGCACGACGTACCGCGCTTCCAGGTGCGCCGGTTCGCCGCGATCGCCATGGCCGAGGCGCCCGCACTCGCCGAGGAGATCCTCTGTGAGATCCAGCGCGAGTACCCGCATCTGCCCGTCGTCCTCGACGACTCCGGCGAGCCGATGGCCCTGGTCGGCATCCGCCGCGCCATCGAGGTCTTCGTGCAGCACCTGGAGCACTCGGAGGGACGTCCGACCGTCCCGCCCGGCGTCTTCCAGGACTTCGGCCGCGGCGAGGGGCTGAACGGCCGCTCCCTCGACTCCCTCCAGGCCATCTACCGCATGGGCGTACGCCTGGCCTGGCGCCGCTTCGCCGACATCGGCCAGCGCGTGGAGATCCCGCCCCCGGCGATGTACGAACTCGTCGACGCGGGCTACGAGTACCTCGACGGCCTGGTCGACCAGTCCGTACGCGGCTACGCCGAGGCCGCCGCCCGCCAGGCCGGCGAACGCCTGCGCCTGCAACGCCGCCTCATGGAACTCCTCCTCGCCGAGCACCACCGCGGCGACCCCGCCGAGGCCCTGACCGAACGGGCCGCCCGCATCGGCTGGCCGTTGCCGGCGAAGGTCGCGGTGGGCGTCCTGCTCCGCCCGGCCCGCGAGGCGATGGCCCCCGCGGTCGGCCAGGGCGTCCTGCTCGACATGGAGTACGAGCAGCCCCGCATGGTCGTGCCCGAGCCGGACGCGGCGGGCCGCTCCGAGCTCATGCACCGCGCGCTGGCCGGCTGGTCCGGCGCCATCGGTCCACCGGTCCCGCTCACCGACGCGGCCAAGTCCCTGCGCTGGGCGGAGGCCGCGGTCCGCCTGATGGAGCGGGACCTCCTCCCTTCCGGCGAGGTCCTCTACTGCACCGAACACACCGAGGCCCTGGTCCTCCTCCAGCCCGAGGAACTCATCGACGACCTGGCCCTGAGATGCCTGGCCCCCCTGACCCACTGCGGCCCCACCCACGGCCGCCGCCTCGCCGAAACCCTCCTGGCCTGGCTGGAAACCCGAGGCGGCGCCCCGGAGGTCGCCGCCCGCCTCGGCGTCCACCCCCAGACGGTCCGCTACCGCCTGCGCCAGATCCGCGAACTGTGGGGCGACGAGATCGACGACCCCGACCGCCGCTTCGAACTCGAACTGGTGCTGCGGGCGCAGCGGCTGCGAGGGGAGCTGGGGGTGTCGCGGGGGCGGCGGTGAGCCGGCTTGCTCGTGGGATTCCACCCGCCGGGACTCTGCCCATTGCCCGGGCATACCTCTATGGCTAGCCTGTGTTCGTCATGCCGATCGCCTGTTGAAATCTCGAACGCAGGCGCCTGAGATATATAGGGAGGGTGCCGGTCGTGGGACGCCTCGTACCAGCCGTGACCCGGGCTCTCGACATTCTCGAGCTCTTTCTCGACGGGGACGGGACGCTCTCCGCCCCCGACATCGTGCGCCGGCTCCAGCTGCCGCGCACCACCGTGCACGAGCTGGTGACCACGCTCGCCGCCCGGAAGTACATCGTTCCGCTGCCCGGTCAGCCCGGACGCTACCGGCTCGGCGTACGCCCGTACCAGCTCGGCGCCCGCTACTCCGAGCAGCTCGACCTCGCGGCCGAGGGGCAGCAGGTCGCCCGGTCCGTCGCCGAGACCTGCGACGAGACGGTGCACGTGGCGATCCTCGAGGACACGGACGTCATCTACATCGCCAAGGTCGACTCCACGCACGCCGTGCGGATGGTGTCGGCGGCCGGCCGCAGGCTGCCCGCCCACTGCACCTCCGTCGGCAAGATGCTGCTGGCCTCCCTTCCCGAGCCGGAGCTCACCGCGCGCATCCCCGACGGCGCCGAGCTGGTCGCGATGACCCCCAACAGCATCACCGACCCGGGCGCCCTGCGCGAGGCCCTGGCCGAGATCCGTGAGCGGGGCCTCGCCGTGGAGAACCGCGAGTCCAACCCGGACGTGTCCTGCGTGGCCGCGCCGGTCCGCGACCGTACCGGGCAGGTCGTCGCCGCCCTGTCGATCTCCGTGCCCATGATCCGCTGGAGCGAGGAGCGCCGCGCCGAGCTGGAGCAGCTCGCCGCCAAGGGCGCCGCCGAGCTGTCCGAGCACCTCGGTCACCGGGGCATGGCGTGACGACGCCGTACGAGGTCGCGGTGCGGGCCGAGGCCGAGCTCGGCGAGGGGCCCACCTGGGACGCGGCGGCCGGCCGGCTGCTGTGGATCGACATCCTCGGCTCCCGCCTGCACACGTACGACCCGGCCACCGGGCGCCGCGGCGTGCGCCGCACGGAACAGCACATCGGCGCCGTCAAGCCGCGCGCCGGCGGCGGGCTCGTGCTGAACCTGCGCGACGGCATCGGCCTCCTCGACCCCGACGGCGGCTTCCGCTGGCTCCACCACGAGCCGGTCCCCGGCCACCGCGCCAACGACGCCGCCGTCGCGCCCGACGGCGCGCTGTGGGCGGGCACGATGCGCTACGACGAGGCGCCGGGGGGCGGATCGCTGTCCCGCGTCGCCGCGGACGGCACGGTCGAGGTCGTGCTCGACGACGTGGCCGTCAGCAACGGCACGGGGTGGAGCCCCGACGGGCGGCTCATGTACTACATCGATTCCCCGACCCGGCGGGTCGACGTCTTCGACCACGCGGACGGCCGGATCTCCGGGCGGCGGACCCTCGCGGAGATCGAGTCCGGCGCGGGCTTCCCGGACGGGCTGACCGTGGATGCCGAGGGGTGTGTGTGGGTCGCCCTGTGGCAGGGGTCGGCGGTGCGGCGGTACACACCCGACGGTGAGCTGGACCGGGTGATCGAGCTGCCGGTGCCGCTGGTGACGGCCTGTGCGTTCGGCGGGGACGGGCTGACCGACCTGTACGTGACGACCGCTCGTGCGGGGCTGACCGATCCGCCCGCGCTGGCGGGGTCCCTGTTCGTGGTACCCGGGGCGGGGAAGGGGCTGGCGCAGCCCGCGTTCGCCGGCTGACGAGCGCCAGGGGGGCGCGGCAGGGCGGCCGGCTCCCCGAGACGCCCGCGCGTGGGTACGCCGACGGGGCGCGGACCCGACCGGAACGCCCCTGTCTCAGCGTCCCGTCCGGTCCAGTCGCCGCAGGACCGACCGCTCGTCCTCCGTCAGCGGCGCCCCCACCGCCGCCGGCAACGGCGGCCCGCTCAGCGTCGCCAGTACCGTCGAGGGCCGTAGCAGCCGCGTCGGCCCCGTCGTCATGCTCATCACGTCCCAGACAGCCGACGCCGCCGTGTACGAGCCGGTCGCCGTGCGGATCATGCGGCGGGTGTAGGCGGTGACCAGGCGGTCGGCGACCCCGGGCGAGCCCCCACGCGTCCCGGGGTACCAGACGTCCTGGCTCACCGCCATCGTCCACGCGGCCTCCACCGGCCGGGCCGCCCGCCGCTGCACACGCCGGGCGAGCCCGGGCTCGCCGAGGCCGGACCGCCGCAGCTCGCGGTCCAGCTCCCGGACGCCCAGCGCGGCCACCGACATGCCCTGTCCGTAGGCGGGGTTGAACGTGGCCAGCGCGTCACCGAGGACGACGAGGCGGTCGGGCCAGGAGCGAACCCTCTCCAGGTAACGGCGGTGATTGCTGGTGCTGCGGCTGACATGGACCTCGGTGAGCGGTTCCGCGCCGGAGATCAGCCGGCCCACGATGGGGTCGGGCAGGTCCAGGGTGTACCGGAGGAACGCGTCCGGGTCGGACGGCGGTTCGCCGCCGCCCCGTGTGCCGGCGAGGCTGACCATCCAGCGGTCGCCCTCGATCGGCAGCACCATGCCGCTGCGGCCGGGCCGTCCCTGATACGGATCGGCCTGCACCATGGTCAGGGGGAAACGCCCGGCCCCCTCGGGCGTGCGGAAGAGGCGGGTGGCGTTCACCAGGCCGGCGTCCACCGTCTTCTCGCGCACGTCGTCGACGCCCAGCCGCGCCAGCCAGGTCACGATCCGCGAGCCACGTCCGCTCGCGTCCACCACGAAGTCGGCGGCGAGATCCTCCTCCCCGGCGGCGGTCGAGAGGCGAACCCCGGTCACACGCTCCCGCGACCCCGTCAGCTCCAGCACCCGCGCCGTGCGGATCACCACCCCGGTGTTGTCCAGCACAGCGCCCCGCACCGCCCAGTCGAGCAGGGCCCGGGTGCAGGTCAGCATCCGCGGTCCGGGGTGACGCCAGCGCCGGAACCAGCCCTCGGGCGTGAGGGCGACCATGCCCGAGCCGAGCGGAATCTCGTGCGCACCGGCGGCGAGCAGGTGCTTGCGCATGCTCACGCCCGGCACCAGGTCCTCCATGGAGGCCAGACCGCCGGCCATGAGGAGATGCGCGTGGCGACCCTGCGGCAGGCCCTTGCGGTGCTCCGGCCCCTCGGGCAGATCGTCGCGGTCGAGCACGACCACCTCGTCCGCGACGGCGGACAGGGCCGCCGCGGCCAGCATGCCGGCCAGACCCGCACCGATGACGACAGCTCTACGCGACATGCGACTCCCCGCACTCAGCCATGAAGGCTCCTTTGCCCTGAGGGCATTCCCCGATGTCCGGCCACAGCCGTGCAGCGCCCAACACCGGCCGCGAGCAACGGTTTCGAGCCATGCGGGCCTTGTCCCGGACGGCTCTCACCGTACCTTCACGTACCGTGCCCGTGGCCCCCCGTGCGGGTCTCGTCCGCGAATCCGGCCGGGCACGGCGGGCACCGGCCGTGGCCGGACACGGCACCCGTGGCCGCCGGGGGCAACCCCGGGGCGTGGTCAGCCGGTGAGCGACTTGCCGTCCGTATGCGCCAGGGTGCGGATCGCCCGAAGGTCCTCCGTGCGGCGCAGGGCCCGGGACACGGCGCCGATCTCGCGCAGCAGATCCGTGGTGTCACGGGCACCGGTGCCGTCGTCCTCCCGTGTCCGGTTCCTGGCGTCGGCCGCGTCCAGGATCGCCGCGGTGGCGGCGAGTGCCTTCGCCAGGTCGGGCGGATGGCCGAGGGCGAGGGCGGCGTCGTGGAACCGTTCGCGCCGGTCCTCGTCGAGGTGCCGGGCGAGCGGCAGCAGCACGTCGCGGATGAACGTCTCCCGGCGGACCAGTCGCAGCTCCGGCGTCGCGCGCAGCAGGAACGGGACTCCCGCGCCGTTGACCGTCTTCATCAGCAGGTACAGCGGCCGCAGTTCGTGATGGGCGAGCCGGACGTGCCAGCGGCCGTGCAGGTACTGCCCGGCGTGCGGGAAGATGAAGCCGACCGCGATGAGCACGGCGGACAGGCAGGCGAGCGGCGGGGCGACGGCCGTGCTCAGCCAGTCCACATTCCGCCCGGACCAACGGGCCACCACGGCGCTGATCTTGGCGGCGTCGAAGAGCAACTGCGCCGCGTAGCCCACGCCGAGGAACTTCAGCCCCCAGCGCAGCAGCGAGTCGAGCCCGTCGGTGCGGACCCAGTTCCAGATCAGCCCGTTGGTGACCAGCGCGGCCACGGTGTGCGCGAGCAGGTAGAGCACGATCACTTCGCGCATGTACGGGGTGTTGGCGTAGTACGTGTCGAGATCCCGCAGCCGCTCCACCGGCACGTCCGCGAGGGCGAACAGCACCCACATCGCGACGATCACACTCGAGTAGACCGCCACGACCCCGCGCATCGCGCGCCGGGTGCGGTCCGAGCGGTCGGACAGGCCGTTGCGCCAGGAGATGATCAGCAGCAGGCAGAAGGCGCAGAACGCGGTGAGCAGCGAGTAGACCCAGGGGCCGGAGAAGTTCGCCACTCCGGTGAGCCGGTTGACCCGGGCGATCGTCGACGGCGCCACGAAGACGAACACCGCGCAGGCGAGCAGCAGCAGCCCGCCGACCGCGCGCAGCATCGGGTCCTTCCAGAGCCGGATGATGCTCGGCAGCTTGATGGCCAGGGCGGCGGCCAGGACCCCCGCGGGGATCCACCAGAAGTTCGGGTAGAACTGGTTGACGAACTCGGCCGGGGTCAGCGCGACCGTCGTCACGGTGCCGCACCTCCTCGCGGGCCCCGGTAGCCCAGCGACCGCTGCACGGGTTCGAGGGGTACGTCCGGCGCGCGCTCACCCGGCAGCAGCGCCCGGCACCCCGCGGCCAGCCGATGTCCGAAGGCATCGGCATCGGCCTCGTCCCGTTCCCGGGAGCCGTTGCGGGCGGCCACCGCCAGCGCGACGTCCTCCCACCCCGGCCGGTCGGCGAACGCGTGGGCCGCCGCCGCACCCGCCCCGTGGTGATGTCCGTGCCCGGCGTGCAGATGCCACAGCTCGTGCCCGAGGATGACCAGTTGCTGCACGGCCTCGGCCCGTTCCTCGACGATGACGAGGTCGAAGTCCTGGAACTCCACCCACAGGCCCGTCACTTCGATCTCGTCCGGGAAGCGCTCGAAGCGCAGCTCGACGGGCCGTCCGCCGCGCCGGGTGCTCATCTCCTCGCACAGCGCCCGGCACAACTCCCGTATGTCGGTGGGGTACCGGGGTCTTTCCCGCACCGCGGTGGCGAGCTCGGCGGCCAGGCCGCGCATGGCTGAGCCACTGCGTGAGCGCCTGAGCGCGGCGGTGACTCGGGCGGCCCTGATCCGCGCGCCCGCGATGTCCATCGCTCCCCCTTCTCAGCACCGGCCGACGGCCTTGCGGCGCGTCCGAGACTACGCGCCCGAAAGTGTGCGCGTCATGCGATCCGACGTCCGATGTTCAACGGAGAACGACCGTTTCTGCCCGGAAAGTCCTGACCGAAGTCGAGCCGGACCATTGACGCGCAAGCGCTTCGAACTTACGGTCCCGTTCGAAGTGGCGAGCGTCATCCGAAATATCGAACGGATACTGGTCATCGATCGTAAGGGCAGGGCATGGGACGACCTGACCTGAATCGCAGGCAGCTTCTCGGCGGGCTCGGCGGACTCTTCGTCGCGAGCAGCTTCGGCTTCGCCGCGCTCGGCACCGGAGCCGACGCACTCGCCGCCGGCGCCGACACGCGCGTGCGCTACTGGAACCTCTTCAGCGGCGGCGACGGCGCCAACATGATCGCGATGCTGGACGCCTTCCGTAAGGCGAACCCGGACATCGCGGTGAAGGACTCCACGCTCCAGTGGGGCAGCCCCTTCTACACCAAACTCGCCATGGCGGCCGCGGGCAACCGCGCCCCCGACCTCGGCGTCATGCACCTCGGCCGCGTCACCGGCTTCTCACCCGGCCGCCTCCTCGACCCCTGGGACGTCGGCCTGCTCGCCAAGTACGGCGTGCGGGAGCAGGACTACAACCCCACCCTGTGGAAGCGCGGCGTCATCGACGGCAAGCTCTACGCCCTCCCGCTCGACATCCACGTCCAGCTCTGCTTCTACCGCAAGGACGTGCTGAAGAAGGCCGGGCTGCTCGGCGACGACGGCCGGATCGTGCCGGTCACCTCCACCGACGAGTGGTTCGACGTGCTGAAGGAGGCAAAGCGGGCCACGAAGAAGGGGCTCCAGACCATCGGTATGTGGAACAGCGACCAGAACTTCCAGTGGTGGTTCTTCGTCGCGTTCTACACCCAGCTCGGCGGCACCTGGTTCAACGCCGCGAACACCGAGGTCACCTTCGACACCGACAAGGCCGTCCAGGTGCTGGAGTTCCTGCGCCGGCACGTCACCGACGGATACTCCGACCCGGGCTTCGGAGGCCTCGCGAGCGCCGAACAGTTCCTCAACGGCTCCCCCTTCGTCTGGGAGGGCAACTGGTCGGTCCCGGTCTACTCCGGAGCGAAGCTCGACTACGGAGCGACCCCGCTGCCGCCCGTCTTCGGCCGGCAGGCCACCCACGCCGAGTCGCACTCCTTCGTCCTGCCCCACCAGTCCGACCGCGGCGGCGCCACCGACGAGGCCGCCCACCAGCTCGCCGCCTACGTCGTCCAGCACGCCCAGCAGTGGGCGGCGGGCGGCCACATCCCCGCGTACACACCGACCCTGTCCACGGCGGCGTACAAGAAGCTGGACCCACAGAGCGAGTACGTCTCCGCCATGGACCACCAGGCCACCGAGCCGAAGGTGTGGTTCGCGGGTTCCACCGGCATCCTCGCCCAGCGCGTCGGCCCGATCGTCGTCTCCTCGACGACGGGCTCCGCCAAGCCGGAGGCCGCGGCCGACCGCATGAGGAAGGCGCTCACCCGGCTCCTCGCCACGAAGAACCCCATGGACGGGAAGACAGCCGCAGAAGGAGGTGCCGCCTGATGGCGACCAGCGCCCACACCGTCGCCGCACCCGCACGCGCGAAGACCGCCGCCGGCAGCGCCACCCTCCGCCGCAGGCAGGGCTTCCAGCACGGCGGCTGGTTCGTCGCCCCGTTCCTCCTGCTCTTCGCCCTGTTCGTGATCTGGCCGCTGCTGCGCGGCGTCTACCTCAGCTTCACCGACGCCAACATCACGGGCGAGGGCGCGAGCTTCGTCGGCCTCGACAACTACCGCGAGGCCCTCGACGACCCCCTGGTGTGGGAGTCCCTCGGCCACAGCGCGTACTTCACGCTCCTGATCGTCCCCTGCATCACCGTCCTCGCGTTCCTCCTCGCGATGCTCGCCCACCACATCGAACGCGGCAAGTGGCTGTGGCGGCTCTGCTTCTTCGCCCCGTTCCTGCTGCCGTCCACCGTCGCGGCCAACCTGTGGCAGTGGCTGTTCAACCCCGGCACCGGAATGATCAACTACGTCTTCGGCATCGAGACGCCCTGGCTGACCGACACGTCCTACGCGATGCTCGCCATCGTCATCACGACCCTGTGGTGGACCGTCGGCTTCAGCTTCCTGCTCTACCTCGCCGCCCTCCAGGGCATCCCGGACCACCTCTACGAGGCCGCCGAACTGGACGGTGCGAACGCCTGGCACCGCATGGTCCACATCACCCTGCCGATGCTGCGCAACATCACCGGCCTGGTCATCGCCCTCCAGGTCCTCGCCTCGCTCCAGATCTTCGACCAGGCCGTCGTGATGATGGACTTCCTCCCCGGACCCGAGGGGTCGACCCGCACCTTCGTGCAGTACACCCTCGAAGAGGGCTTCACCAGCTACCGCGTGGGCTACGCCTCCGCGATCTCCGTCATCTTCTTCGTGATCATCGCGGCCGTCGCCCTCGCCCGGATGTGGCTGCTGCGCAACCGTGAGGAGAGCGCCCGATGACCACCAAGGCGTGGACGCCCGGCCAGATCCTGCTCACCCTCCTCGGTACGGCCGTGTCGATCGTCTTCCTCGCCCCCTTCGCCTGGGGCCTGTTCACCTCGCTCAAGTCCGAGACCGAGGCGGTGGAGGTCCCGCCGCACTGGCTCCCCGAGGACTGGACGGGCCAGGCCTGGAGGGCCCTGTTCGAGTCCGGCAACATCACCAACTGGTTCGTGAACTCCCTGGTCGTCTCGGTCTGCGTGACGTCCGTCGTCCTGCTGGTGAGCGCCCTCGCGGGCTACGGCTTCGCCCGCACCGAGTTCCGCGGCAAGGGCGTCCTGATGGGCCTGGTCATGGCGGGCCTGATGATCTCGCCCGCGGTGCTGGGCGTGCCGCTGTTCACCACGGTCCAGCAGATGGGGATGGTCGACACCTACTGGGGGATGATCCTGCCGCAGTGCGCGCCCGCCGCGATGGTCTACATCCTCTACAAGTTCTTCCAGGGCATCCCGCGCGAACTGGAGGAGGCCGCCTTCATCGACGGCGCGGGCCGCTGGCGGGTCTTCTTCACCATCGTCCTGCCGCTCTCCCGCCCCTCCCTCGCCGCGGTCGGCATCTTCACGTTCATCGCCTCGTGGAACAACTTCCTCTGGCCGTACATGGTGACCAACAACCCCGACCTGATGACCATGCCGAACGGCATCGCGACCGTCATGAACTCCTACGGCATCCAGTGGGCCCAGCTCATGGCCGGCGGCCTGATGGCGGGCCTGCCGCTGATCATCGTGTTCGTGTTCTTCCAGAAGCAGATAGTGGCGGGCGTCGCCCACACAGGCCTGGCAGGCCAGTAGGAGACCCCCAAGGGGCGCGGGGAACTGCGCGACCGGCCACCACACACCCGCAGACGAAACTGAACCTCGAAAGGCAAGCATGCACACCGCCCGCTTCACCCTCGACCCCGCTTTCACGGTCGGCGAGGTCAACCCTCGCCTCTTCGGCAGCTTCGTGGAACACCTCGGCCGCTGCGTCTACACCGGCATCTTCGAACCCGACCACCCCACCGCCGACGACAAGGGCCTGCGCCAGGACGTCCTCGCCCTCGTCCGGGAACTCGGCGTCACCGCCGTCCGCTACCCCGGCGGCAACTTCGTCTCCGGCTACAAGTGGGAGGACTCCGTCGGCCCCGCCGAGGACCGCCCCCGCCGCCTCGACCTCGCCTGGCACTCGACGGAGTCCAACCGCTTCGGCCTCTCCGAGTACATCGACTTCCTGCGCAAGATCGGCCCCCAGGCCGAGCCGATGACGGCCGTCAACCTCGGCACGCGCGGGGTCGCCGAGGCCCTCGAACTCCAGGAGTACGCCAACCACACCGCGGGCACCGCCCTGTCCGACCTGCGCGTCTCCCACGGCGACAAGGACCCCTTCGGCATCCGCCTGTGGTGCCTCGGCAACGAGATGGACGGCCCCTGGCAGACCGGCCACAAGACGGCGGAGGAGTACGGCCGGGTCGCCGCCGAGACGGCCCGGGCCATGCGCCAGCTGGACCCCGGCGTCGAGCTCGTCGCCTGCGGCTCCTCCAGCCAGTCCATGCCGACCTTCGCCGAGTGGGAGGCGACGGTCCTGAAGGAGACGTACGACCTCGTCGACTACATCTCGCTGCACGCCTACTACTGGCCCGAGAACGGCGACCTCGACTCCTTCCTCGCCTCCGCCGTCGACATGGAGTCCTTCATCGACAACGTCGTCGCGACCGCCGACCACGTGGGCGCCCGGCTGAAGTCGAAGAAGAAGATCAACCTCTCCTTCGACGAGTGGAACGTCTGGTACCTGCCCGAGTGGGAGGCCCGCGCCAAGACCTTCGAGCAGGACGACTGGCCCGAGGCCCCGCGCCTGCTGGAGGACAACTACAGCGTGACGGACGCGGTCGTCTTCGGCTCGCTCCTCATCGCCCTGCTCCGGCACGCCGACCGTGTCACGGTCGCCTGCCTCGCCCAGCTCGTCAACGTCATCGCGCCGATCATGACCGAGCCCGGCGGCCCGGCCTGGCGGCAGACCACGTTCTTCCCGTTCGCGCAGGCGGCGCGGTACGGCCGCGGCCAGGTCCTGGACGTCCGCGTGGACTCGCCGACGTACGAGACGAAGAGGTACGGCGAGACCGACCTGCTGCACGCCACCGCCGTGCGCGCCGAGGACGGCACCGTCGCCGTCTTCGCGGTCAACCGCGGCCGCACCGACGCCCTGCCGCTCGAAGTCGCCCTGAGCGGCCTCGACCTGACGCGGGTCGTCGAGCACAGCGCCCTCGCGGACGCCGACCCCGACGCCCGCAACACCCTCGACGAACCCGAGCGGGTCGCCCCCCACCCGGTCGACGGCACGGCTCTGAGGGACGGCACGCTGAGCGCCGTCCTGGAGCCGCTGTCCTGGAACGTGATCCGGCTGGCGTGACAGCCGCCGGTCAGCGTTCGATGTGCAGCCGGGCGGTCGAGGACGCCGCGGTCGAGGTCGTCCCGACCGCCCAGTAGCCGGCCGAACCCGGCACCTTCGCCAGGGCGTTCATGACGACGGGGGTCGTGGCGACCGGCCCCCGCTCGCTCACCCAGGCCGTGCCGTCCCAGCGCAGGTAGTGGGCCCGGGTCTGGTCCCAGAAGTCCCAGCCGGCGATCCGGTCGGGCCGCCCCTGCGCGTCGGCGACGATCCCGTTGAGCATGCCGACACCGAACGGTTCGGTGACGCCCTGCCAGGTGCTGCCGTCGCCGTGCAGGAGCAGGACGCCCGGAGGCTTGCCGACCGGGCCGCCCACCCCGTAGTCGTAGCCGACGAGCCACAGGTCGTCGTCGGAGACCGGCAGCAGCCCGGTGATGCTCGCGCGCAGGCCCTGGTAGGCGGGCAGTTCGGTCCAGGCCGAGCCGTCCCAGCGGGCGACGATGCCGACGCCGTACAGCCAGACGTCGCCGCGCGGGGTGAGCTGGACACCCGACGGGGTGGCCGTGGGCGCGCTCGGCGGCGCGGGGAGCCAGGTCCAGGTGGTGCCGTCGTGGTGCAGGAGCAACTGGCCGTCGGAGGTGCGCCCGGAGAACCAGGCTCCGCCGCCCGGGTCGACCGCGACGCCGGTGAGGGAGGTGCCGGACCGGCCGCGGCCGGGGAAGTCGGTCTCCCGCCAGGTGCCTCCGTCCCACGCGAGCAGATGGGTGACGCCGGCCGTGTCGGTGCCGATCGCCCACGCCGAGCGGGCGCACGTCCCGGCGACGGAGTGCAGGTAGCCGCGGAAGCCCAGATGGCCGAGGCCGGTCCGCGACCAGGCCGTGCCGTCCCACACCAGGGCCAGTGGGGAGCCGAGGGTGCTTCCGCTGCGGCCCTCCTCGCCCACGGTCCACGCCAGGCCGTCCCCGGCGGCGGCGACGTCCCGCAACTGGGCGGCCGCTGTGCCGTCCGGTGCGGGCGCGGCCCGCCACTCGCGGGCCGCGCCGGTCGCCCGGGCAGCCGCCGCCGCGACCGGCCCCCCGCCCGCCGGGACGAGTCCAAGACCCGCCCCGGCACCGACTAATCCGCTGATGAATCGCCTTCTTCGCACCAGAGTCCCCTCCCGGTCGCCGGTCTGAAGGGTCAACACGGTGAACCAGCGTGCCGGAGAAGGCAATGCACGGGGACGGCTCGATCCGGTCACACCTGCTTGACGGGCACCCCTCCGGCGGCGGCGCCCAGCAGCGTCAGCCGCACCTCCCCCGGCCCGGACGGTGTGGTCCCGTCGGACAACACCGCCAACGCCAGTGTGTTGGCACCACGTGTGCGCAGGATCCCGTTCGGCAGCACGAACGTGTGCTGCGGGCCTACGTCGTTGATGTACTGGCCCATGTTCCAGCCGTTGAGGAAGATCTGGACGCGGTAGGCCCGGTCCGGATCATCGTCGAGGACGAGCCCGATCGAGGCGTCGACGCCCGGGGCGACGTCCAGCCGGAAGTCCGTCCGGTACCAGGTGACGCCCTGCCGCCGGTCCGACCGCGGGAGTTCGGCGTCCTTCCAGTCCCCGTCGTCGTACTCCGGCAGATGCCAGCCCTCGCGCTCCCCGTGCAGCCCGCCGGTGTTCATCGGGCCGCGCACGGGGTCGGGCATGGCGGTGCCCTGGATCCGCCATGCGACCTCGGGGGAGTCGCCCTCGAAGGTGACGGCGGTCAGTCCCCGTGCGGCCTTGTGCGTGTCGAGCGCCTTGCCGTCCATGTCGTGCTGCATCCGCCGCACGAGCACGGAGAGCACGTGCCGGTCGCGCTTCCCGCCCTGCTCCCGCTCCTTCTCCCGCTCCTCACGGAACGTCTCCCGCAGTTTCTCCGGCAGGTCGAAGGCGGCCTTCGCGGTCCATGTCCCCTGCCGCGCCCGGTCCTTGTCCGGGACCGGCATCCGGTGCGTGCCCAGCGGCTCGCCGTCCAGCCAGGCCATCAGCAGGCCCTGGGTGCCCGAGCTGTAGGCGAGGGACACGGACTCGATGCCGTTCGCCCCGGTCCACTCGCCCCGGTACCAGACGTCGCCGTAGTGGAAGCCGTAGTCGTCGGCGAACAGGACGGGCTGCCCGTCGGGCACGGGCGTGGTGCTGAAGGTCGTCTCCTTGTCGGCCGTCGTCCAGTCCGAGTCGTCGAAGTCCGGATCGGCCTCCGGGTTCCCGGTCCGCCGCCGCCAGCCGTCCAGTGCGGGCAGGGCCGGCCGGGTCACACCGGGCAGCGGCCGCAGCGCCAGCAGGCTGCCGGAGGCACTGATCCGCGTGGGGACCGGCCGCCCGTTCCAGGTGACGTGGGTGATGCCGCGCGGCCCCCACACCTCCAGGCCGGTCTGCCCGGTGGTGTCGCCGGTGAGGTGGACCGTGGAGCCGCGCAGGGTGGCCGACCGCAGCAGGGCGGGGCCGTAGACGAGGAGCTGGCCGGACGGGGTCTCGTAGGGCCACAGCCGCAGGGCGGTGGCGTCGTCGGCGAACAGCAGCAGCATCGGCGTGTCCACGCCGTCGCCCTCGACCCGCACCCGGCTCAGCCCGCCGGCGCCGAGCGGGGCGGTGACGTGCAGCTTGCCGAGGTTGTAGGCCCAGGCGGGTTCCGCGTCCAGCCGCATGGGCGTCGGCTCGTCCGCGCAGTCCAGCACGACCTGCGCCATCTCGCCCCGGCGGCCCGCGAACACGGCGATGTCCTGCCGCCCGGCGGTCAGGCTCACCATGGGCTGCACGGTGGAGTGCACCAGCGTCCGCTTCCCGAGCCTGAGATGGGCGGCGATCAGCTTGGCGTCCCGGGCCGGGACGGTGACCGGCACGTCGATCCCGGCGTCCGGCAGCGTCGAGGAGACCGCCTCATCGGTGTCGTTGCGCAGGACGTAGAAGTGGGCCCCGGTGTCGGGGTTGGTCAGGGGGTAGACCTTGATCCGCTCGTCGGCCGCCCGCAGGGACTTCGCCCGGTTCAGCCTGGCGAGGTCGGGCACGGACCGCAGCAACTGCCCGATCTGGTGCATCGGGGCGAGCTTCGGGGTGGCGTTGCGGGCCTCGTCGAACGCGGCGCCGTAGTCGTACGAGGTGTAGACGGCCGGTGCGGGCAGCCAGCCCCAGGAGGTGCCGCCGTACGTCATGTAGACGTTGTGCAGGGTGATGCCGTTGGCGAGGTTGGTGAGGTAGAAGCGCCGCTCGTACGCCGCGTCCCGGGTCCGGCGCGCCTCGGCGTACCCCTTGCCGTCGAACCAGGACCCGCCCCACGGGTCGAACCAGCCCCCGCCGGACTCGGGCACGAACCCGGGCGTCCGCGGACTGGCCGTCGCCCCGCCCTTCCTGCCGCCGGTCCCGAACGACCCCCAGTCCGGCGGCACCTCGTCCGGCTCCGGATACCCGTCGAACCCGTACAGCCAGCGCCCCTTCTCGCCGCCGGTCCCGAACGACCCCGGCGTCCAGTGGCCGCCCGGCCCCTTGTCGTTGTGGAACAGCGGTACGTCGATGCCGTCGGCGCGGACCTTCTCGTACAGGTACGACATGTAGGCGCGCCCGGACGGCTCGTCGACGTGCGCGTCGTACTCGTTCTCGATCTGGTAGAGCAGGACCGTGCCCGTGCCCCGCGTGAACAGACGCTTGGCCGCGATGGCGTTGACGGCGCTCAGCCACTCGTCGACATAGCGCAGATACGTCGGGTCGGAGGTCCGGGCCCGGCCCTCGGTGGCGGTCAGCCAGCCCGGGAAGCCGCCGGCGTCGACCTCCGCGTTGATGTACGGCCCGGGCCGCAGGATCACGTACATCCCCGTCTCGGCGGCCGTCCGCAGGAACAGGTCCAGGTCGCGCACGCCGGTGAAGTCGTACCGGCCGGGCGCGGGGGAGTGGTAGTTCCAGGCGACGTACACGCTGACGGCGTTGTAGCCGTGGGCACGCATCTTCTCCAGCACGTCCCGCCACAGCGACGGGCTCGGCAGCCGGAAGGGGTTCAACTCGCCCGACCAGAGCACCAGGCGACGGCCGTCGACCAGCAGCGAGTAGTGGTCGAAGCCGATCTCGTGCCGTCTGCCGTCCGCGCTCGGCACCGGTGGCGGCGGGCCGGTGGGCGCGGTGCGTGCCGGGTTGGCGGAGGTCGGCGACCCGCTGCCGGTCAGCGCGAAGCCGAGCGCCGCCGTGCCGGCCAGAGCGTGGAAGGTACGCCTGCTGAGCTCCAAGGGAGCGCCTCCTGTTGTGCCTTGCGGTGCGTGGTGCGTACTGCGTCGGTGCGGCGGTGGGTGCGTGCGTGTGCTCGCTGTGTTGCGTGCTGAGTGTGCTCAATGTCTACAGGGTGACGGCGACCATGGTCCTGTGAGGATCTCTGCACGTGCGGACTCTGCGCGGTACGAGCGGTCGTGGAGCCGTTGATCGGCGGCCGTGCGGGGCGCTCTGCGTGATCCTCATTCCGTCCTCGGGATGTCCTCGGGATGTCCTCGGTCTGACGCACTGGTGCAACGCACCTTATGCGCCTGCCGGTACCCGGGTGAATTCCCGCCAGTGTGAATGGCCGGACAGCGACCTGGCCGACCTCTGCGGGGCTGCGTACGATGCGACCGCTCCCGCTCTTCACATCTCCTTCATGGGAAGGTCACAGGTCGGGGGTGCGTACGCCTGTCGCTTTGACATGCGCATGCTCGTCAATCGCCACGATCCACCCCCCACGCACGGATGGGAGAAACATGGCCGGTGGCCTGCTCCTGAGCGGCGCGATCGCCGCGCTGCTCACCAGCGCACTTCCCGCACAATCCCCGTCCTCCGGGTTCGACGACCCGCCCCCGGACAAGATCATCATCAAGGTCGCCACGGTGAACGGCTCCGGCTGCCCGCAGGGCACGGCGGCGGTCGCCGTCTCCGAGGACAACACGGCGTTCACGGTCACCTACAGCGACTACCTCGCCCAGGCCGGCGGGAACTCCGACCCGACCGCGTTCCGCAGGAACTGCCAGCTGAGCCTGGTCGTCCACGTCCCCGGCGGCTTCACCTACGCCATCGCGAGCGCGGACTACCGGGGCTTCGCCGCCCTCCAGCGCGGCGCGAGCGGCACCCAGCGGGCCTCGTACTACTTCCAGGGCTCGCCCAGCACGGTCTACAAGAACCACCCCTTCAGCGGCCCCCTCAACGACAACTGGTCGGCCACCGACGAGACGGACTGGGCCCAACTGGTCTACGCACCCTGCGGAGTCCAGCGCAACTTCAACATCAACACCGAGCTCCGGGTCAACGCCGGCACCCAGTCGGCCGACAAGGTCAGCTTCATGACGATGGACTCCACGGACGGGGACATCAGCACGGTGTACCACCTGGCGTGGAAGCAGTGCCCGAAGAAGTCGTGACGGGGTGAGGGGCGGCCCGCCGACCGGCGGGTCGCCCCTCACAAGGTGTTCCGGACACCCCTAGCCCCGGCGTCCCGTACCGCCCCCGGCCCCGGCCAGTCCCGTCCCGGCCAGTACGTAGAAGGCGAGGAAGGGCAGCGGCATGGACCGGCCCGGGCCGTCGATCTCGTCGACCATGGACAGCGAGAGCAACGCCCAGAGCAGTCCGCCGCCGACCATCAGCGTGGTGCGCCTCCGGCTCGGTCGAGATCGAGCTGGACTACTCGTCGTTCAAGGACACCTACGGCGGCGACTGGGGCTCCCGGCTCCGCCTCGTGCAGCTCCCTTCCTGTGCGCTGACCACGCCGGAGAAGGACGGCTGCCGTGACCGCACCGAACTGACCGGGGCCAACGACCCGGCGGAGCAGAAGGTGACCGCCACGGTCGACCTCGCCACCGCGAGCGCCGCACCCACCGTGCTCGCCGCGACCGCCGCCGCCTCCGGGCCCGGTGGCAGCCACGAGGCCACCTCGCTGTCCCCGTCCGGTTCCTGGATGGCCGGCTCCTCGTCCGGAGGCTTCTCGTGGACGTACCCGATCGAGGCACCCGAGGTGCCCGGCGGCCCGCAGCCGGAGGTCGAGCTCTCCTACTCCTCTCAGTCCGTCGACGGCCGCACCGCCTCCACCAACGGGCAGTCATCCTGGATCGCCGAGGGATGGGACTACGAACCCGGCTTCATCGAGCGCCGCTATCGCTCCTGCTCCGACGACAAGGCGCCGATCAAGGACGAGAGCGGCAAGGAGCACAAGCCCAACAACACTAGCGACAGCGGCGACCTCTGCTGGGGATCCGACCATGTCGTGATGTCCCTCGGCGGCAACACCACCGAACTCGTCAAGAAGGACGGCACCGACGAGTGGCGCCCCGCCGACGACGACGGCTCGCGCCTGGAGCACAAGAAGGGCGCCGCGAACGGCACCAAGGACGGCGAGTACTGGGTCCTGACCACGACCGACGGCACCCGGTACCACTTCGGTCTGAACAAACTGCCCGGCGCCCCCGACGGCACCGTCACGAACTCGGCCCTCACCGTCCCGGTGTTCGGCAACCACCCGACCGAGCCGTGCCACGCCACCGCCTTCATGGACTCGGACTGTGCCCAGGGCTACCGCTGGAACCTGGATTACGTCGTCGACCCGCTCGGCGACGCCATGACCCTGTGGTGGGCCAAGTGGAAGAACTACTACGGCCAGAACATGAAGGCCGACCAGCAGATCTCCTACGACCGTTCCGCCCAGCTCGACCGCATCGACTACGGCCTGCGCTCCGACAAGCTCTTCGGCGTCCAGCCTGCGGGACGCGTCGCCTTCAAGACGACCGAGCGCTGCGTACCCACCAGCACCTTCGACTGCGCCGAGTCCAAGCGCACCACCGCCAACGCCAAGCACTGGCCGGACGTACCGCTGGACCAGGCCTGCGCCTCCGGCGCCAAGTGCACCGACAAGTACTCCCCGACGTTCTGGACCACCAAGCGCCTGGAGAAGATCACTACCCAGGTGCTCTCCGGCGGCGCGCTGAACACCGTCGACTCCTGGACGCTGGAACAGTCCTACCCGCCCACCGGTGACGGCACCTCACCGGCCTTGTGGCTGAAGTCCATCACCCGTACGGGACACGGGGCGGACGGCACCGCCGCCATGCCCAAGGTCACCTTCGCCGGCACCCAGATGGACAACCGCGTCGACGGCGTGGAGGGCCTGCCGCCCTTCTCCCGCCTGCGCATCCACGCCATCGACACCGAGAGCGGCGGACGCATCGGCGTCACCTACTCGCCGCGCGAGTGCCAGGCACTGGAGCCGAGGAAGATGCCGGCGGCGCCCGAGTCCAACACCATGCGCTGCTTCCCGCAGTACTGGACACCGAAGGGTGAACGGAACGGCGACGCGACCACGACCATCCCGCCCAAGGGCGACACGGTCACGACCGTCTTCGAGGACGCCGAGGGCCGCACCGAGCGGCTGCGCGAGTACACGAACACCGAACGCACCAAGTGGCGCGACACGGTCTACGAGTACGACGACCTCGACGACCTGAGGAAAGTCACCGCACCCGGCGGTGCGGCCACTTCCTTCGAGTACGACAAGCGGGGCCGTCAGACCGTGGTCATCGACCCCGACGGTGGCCGCACCAAGATGCGGTACGACGCCACCGACAACGTGGTCGCGACCACAGACCCGCTCGAGCGGACGCTGGTCACCACGTACGACGAAGGCGGCCGGCCGACCACTCTGCGCGAAGACAGCGAGACCGGTCCCAAGCGCGTCGAGTGGACGTACGACACGCTTGCCAAGGGCCTGCCCACGGCGGCGATCCGCTACGACGGCGGACGCGAGTACCGGGAGGAGGTCACCGAGTACGACAAGGCCTACCGCGTGAAGTCGTCGAAGACGGTGATCCCCGAAGCCGAGATCGGTGTGGCCGGCACGTACACCTACCGCTACGACTACACGCCGACCGGCAACCTGTTCTGGGCCGAAGTCCCGGGGATGGGCGGCCTGGTGACCGAGAAGGTCGTCTTCCGCTACAACTCCGACGACCTGCCCATCGCCATCGGCGGGGCGTCCACGTACCTCGCCGACGTCGAGTACTCCGCCTTCGGCGAGATCCTGCGCACGGACGCGGGCCCGGCAGCCAAACGGGTCCACGGTACCTACACCTACGACGAGTTCACCCGCCGCCTCCAGACGGCGACCTTCGACCGCTCCCTCGCTCCTGCCCGTATCAGCGAGACCCGGTACGGCTACGACCAGGCCGGAAACGTCACCAAGATCACGGATGTGCCCGGCACCGCGGCAGGCGACGCGGGCGGCAGGGACACGCAGTGCTTCGTCTACGACCAGCTGCGGCAGATGACCTCGGCCTGGTCGGCGAAGGCGGACGACTGCGCGGCCGGCCCGTCCAAGAGCACGGTCGGCGGCCCGGAGGCGTACTGGCAGTCGTACACCTACGACGAGGCGGGCAACCGCAAGGAACTCGTCGAGCACGACCCGACCGGGGACACGGCGAAGGACGTCAAGCGCACCTACACCTACGGCAAGCCGGGCGTCGGCGGCCCCAACGCGCTGGCGGAGATCAAGTCGGCGGGCCCGCAGGGCGAACGCCTGAACACGTTCTCCTACGACAAGGCCGGCAACACCACCAAGCGCCAGCACGGCGGCACCCAACAGTCCCTCGAATGGGACGTCGAGGGCCAGCTGCGCAAGGTGACCGAGCCGGTCGAGGGCGGCGGAACGAAGACCACGTCGTACCTGTACGGCGCGGACGGCGAACGCCTCATCCGCACCGGCGCGGACGGCAGCCGCACGCTGTACCTCGGTGAGGCGGAGCTGACGGTCAGTGCCGACAACATGACGGCGAAGGCGGAACGCTTCTACGCACACCCCGACGGCATGACCACGGTTCGTGCGACCGGCGGCATTCGCGAGCTCATGATCTCCGACCATCACGGCACGTCCCACACGGTCGTGGACATGGTGGACCCGGCCATGGGTGTCACGCGCCGCAAGTCGATGCCGTTCGGTGAGGCACGGGGGCAACAGCCCACCGACTGGCCGGGACAACGGGGCTTCGTCGGTGGCACGGTCGACCCGGACACGGGCCTGACCCGTCTGGGCGCCCGTGACTACGACCCGGTGACGGGCAGGTTCATCTCGGTCGACCCGATGGTCGACTACGGCCAGCCGGCCACGATGAACCCGTACGCCTACAGCAACAACGCACCGGCGACCTTCTCCGACCCCACGGGCGAGTTCTTCCCGATCCTGATCGGCATCGCGGCCCGCATCGCCATCCAGGCCGCGATCCGCGCGGCCGCTCGACGGGCCGCGATCATCGCGGCGCGCAAGGCGGCCCAGGCGGCAGCCCGGCGGGCGGCGGCACTCGCACGCAAGCGGGCGCTCGAGGCCGCGAAGCGCGCGGCGGCGAAGGCCCGCAGGGAAGCGGCGAGGAAGGCGGCCGCGGCGAAGCGGGCGGCGGCGAAGAGAGCGGCGGCCCGTGCTGCCGCGAAACGCGCGGCAGCCCGTCGCGCGGCGGCGCAGGCTCGTGCCCGCGCGGCACGTGCGGCGGCCCGCAAGGCGGCAGCTCGCCGAGCGGCGGCCCGCAAGGCGGCGGCCCGCCCGAAACCGCGCGCCAAACCGCGTTCACAGCCGAAGGCGCGTCCGAAGCCGTCGCAGGTGAAGCGGGCGGTGAAGAAGGTCGCACGGGAAGTACGGGACGAGGCCAAGGAAACGGCCAAGGACGAGGCTCAGAACATCGGCTGCGAGTCGGCGAACAGCTTCGTCCCCGGCACCCGGGTCCTGATGGCGGATGGCTCGACCAAGCCGATCGAGAAGGTCAAGGTCGGCGACAAGGTCATCGCCACGGACCCGAAGACGGGCCGTACGTCGGTCCAGACGGCCACGGCGACGATCCTCGGCAAGGGCACCAAGCGGTTGGTGAAGGTGACGCTGTCGATACACGACGGCGCGTCCTCGTCCAAGTCGGGAACGAAGACCACGACAGTCACAGCCACCGCGGGCCACCCCTTCTGGGTGCCGTCCCTCCGGGAGTGGATCGACGCCGGCGAACTGAAGCCGGGGCAGTGGCTCCAGACGTCCTCGGGGACGTGGGTGCAGGTCGGGGCGGTGGAGGCTTGGACGGCCGCTGGGGCGACGGTTCACAACCTCACTGTCACGGATGCGCATACGTTCTACGTTCTTGCCGGCACTTCGGCAGTGCTCGCGCACAATTGCGACCTATCCGCGCGGGCGGGTGAAATACATGCGGCTGAGCCGGATGCATTCATTCGCAAGAATGTGAGCACCGTCGCGGTAGTCCGGGCGAATACGCCCCGGGGGCAGGTCAACGTTGTTGCCGGCTCCGGCGATGGTCTAACGCCCGCTCAGATGTCTGCAATCCGCAGAGGCGAGATTGTGGCTGATAATGTCCCGGGAACTCATGCGGAGCAGAACGCTTTGCTCTTCATTAATAGAATGGGGTGGACGCCGGTCGCGGGAGGGACTTCTCGAAACGTCTGCCGGGGTATTTGCGCGCCACTCATCCGAGGTACGGGCGGTAGGATGATGGGTACGGTGTATCCCGGAAATGGGAACACCACGACTCGCCAAAGGAGCTTTGAGTGGTAGTCGACGAAGCTGTTGCTGCGGCTCTGGGAGAGCTGTCGCAGAGTCAGGTGGAAATCTTCGTGGCGGGCTGTGCGGAGCGGATGGTGCAGCTCTTCACGGGATTGTCCGGCCCTGACCCCATGCGAGTCAGTGACGTCGACACCGCCGTCCGACTCCAGGAAGATCTGTGGAACCTCGATACTCCGGCCGAGCATTTCCGGAGGTACGTCGACTGCCTGGAGAGCTTCCAAGAACTCCTGCCGTCCGACGAAGAGCTTGCCGACGTAGCGGGAATCTATTCCTTCTACGCAGTGCTCTCGCTGCGCTACGCGGCCCTGTATCGCTGCAGCCGCCAGGTTGACGATGCGCTAAAGTGCGCACACGCGTGTCTCACGGCTATGGGGCAACTGGACCAGAACCTCCAGGAGCCCGTGCACTTCACGCAAGAAGCCGACTTTCAACGGCAAGCTGTTGTGACGCCTCTGGCAGAGGCGCCGAACCCTTCCTCGTTCTCGCGTTTCAGGGAACGAGACCGGGCTGCTGGTCGAAAGCGGCTCGAGGACGTCCGGAGTCGCTTGGGACGCTGATACTCACCAGGTGAACGCCGGTGTTTCGCTCGGGGTAAACCCAGAGCGAAACACCGGCGTAGTGAAGCCGTATAAATCAAGGGGGAGTATCCCCAAGACCGCGATCTCGTTCAGTTCATGAGGACGTGTGCGCGAGAACAGGCACGAGCAAGACCAAGCGCCATCAGGCGGGCCTCGCATGCCGGAGGCACTTGATAGCCTCGGTGCTGTGACCTCAAATGATCAACTGCTCGGTCTGATATCTGAGACCCCGGAGATTCAAGGCTTATTACGGTCATCCTTCAGCTTCGACGTCGGTAGGAAGTGGTGCGGCGACGGCTTGGGGCTTGCCTCGGGTGCGTCGCTGGAGCCAATCGCTGGGGAGTTCGCCGGAGGGGCGTATCTCTTGTGTGTTGAGGGGGACCGTCGTCGGCCGGTGGTGTTCGCGAGCTCCGAGGGGGAGGGCGGACTGATCGCCGATAACCTGGCGGACGCATTGGAGATCATCATTGGGATGGCGTGGCAGGACTGCCTGGGGTTTTCCGGCGGAGGGAATTTGGATGTCATGCAAGCCTCTGCCCAGCACCTCGAGCGGCACTTGGTGAGAGACAACCCCGAGATCGCCAAGGAACGTGCTCTCGTTGCCGCAATCCTGTCGTTGCGCGTCGTGCCCGTTGCCGAGCTTGTCATCCGGCTGCACGCGGCCGCTTCGAGGACCGAGCCCGACTACGGAGTGACCGATGCGGACGGGCAAGCGTACGACTCGCTGTTCGGTGAATACTTGGAGCCTCGCTTCGGGGGATGGGGGTGAGCCTGACAGGGCCTGCTCGCCATTCGCGCCGATCTCGGCGTTGCCGGATCAGTTCCAAGGGCCTGGGTGCCTCGCCCTGCGACAGGGGCCGCCCGTTGGACGAGCGGCCCCTGCGATACCTGACCCGTCAGGTCGTCCTGGCGGGGCTTCTGCATGGGGTGGTGGCCGTCGTTGACGGCTACCCCGTCAGACGAGGCACGTGCGGCGACGCGTCCGAAGCCGTCGCAGGTGAAGCGGGCGGTGAAGAAGTTCGCGCGAGAAGTGCGCGACGAGGCCAAGGAAACCGCCAAGGACGTGGCCCAGGGCGCCGCCTGCGAGGCGAACAGCTTCGTGCCCGGCACCCGGGTCCTGATGGCGGACGGCTCGACCAATCCGATCGAGAAGGTCAAGGTCGGTGACAAGGTCGTGGCCACGGACCCGAAGACGGGCCGTACGTCGGTCCAGACGGCGACGGCGACGATCACCGGCAAGGGCACCAAGCAGTTGGTGAAGGTGACGTTGTCGATACACGACGGCTCGTCAAAGTCCTCCATCAAGACGACCACGATCACAGCCACCGCGGGCCACCCCTTCTGGGTCCCGTCCCTGCGGGAGTGGATCGACGCCGGCGAACTGAAGCCGGGGCAGTGGCTCCAGACGTCCTCGGGGACGTGGGTGCAGGTCGGGGCGGTGAAGGCTTGGACTGCCGCTGGGGCGACGGTTCACAACCTGACCGTTACAGATGCGCATACGTTCTATGTGCTGGCGGGGGCAGAGCCCCTCCTCACGCACAACTGTGATGGCACCGTTTACTGGGTCAACGAAAATGCGCATATGAGCCCGGAGGCCCGTGCCTACGACGACGGAGCGGCAGGTTCTAGAGCAGGTCTCGCGCCCGCACTGCAGTACTACCTGCCAGGGCGCAGCAGCCTTTCGCAGGTCAAGTTCGATGGTTTCGACGCGTCAAATGGGGTTCTGATCGACCGTAAGTTGGCTGTCACGACGCGGAACAAGACGTACCTGCAGGCCATCCGACAGTCTGTGGCGCTCGAGCAAAACGGGTACTCGGGCCGATGGGAAGTACCGACAGAAGGCGAAGCCAGGAGAGCACGTCGAGTTCTTGGCTCGCTCCTGATCACAAACATCAGAGTAAAGGTTGTACCGAGATGAACACCGAGCAATTCCTGGTGAAGGCTTTCTCGAGCCTTCTGGTTTCCATCGACCTGACGGATGATGGCGACCTTGATCCTGACGTCGCCTCGGACATCGTGGAGCCCGTTGCTGCGATGGCCCGAGACCTAGGGCGCGCAGAGCGGGCGGAGCTCGCTTCTCTCATCCGAACAGCTGCCGATTCGGAGGCCGACCCAGTAAGGCAGCGATCGATGCGTACCCTTCCTGAGGACATTGGATTGCTGGACGAGGACTGACGGTCCAACGTCTCCGCACGGTGGCCCGCTCCTCTGCAGCGGGCCACCGCGTGCGCCTCGGTGAGGAGCATAGGCTGCGAGTCGCCGAACAGCTTCGTGCCCGGCACGCGGGTCCTGATGGCCGCCGGCTCGACCAAGCCGATCGAGAAGGTCGACGTCGGTGACAAGGTCATCGCAACGGACCCGTAGACGAGTCGTACGTCGGTTCAGACGGCCACGGCGACGATCCTCGGCAAGGGCGCCAAGCGCTTGATGAAGGTGACGCTGTCGATGCACGACGGCGCGTCCTCGTCCAAGTCGGGAACGAAGGCCACGACAGTCACAGCCACCGCGGGCCACCCTTCTGGGTGCCGAGCCTCCGGGAGTGGATCGACGCCGGCGCACTGAAGCCGGGGCAGTGGCTCCAGACTTTATCGGGGACCTGGGTGTAGGTCGGGGCGGTGAAGGCGTGGACTGCCGCGAAGGCGACGGTTCACAACCTGACCGTCACGGATGCGCATACGTACTACGCCTTGGCGGGGACCACTCCGCTGCTCACCCATAATTGTGGTGAAGGGTACGCCGACGTCTATTTGGACGACGAGCAGAGGCACGCTTCCATTTCCGTGACCCACGGTGACACGACCTTGCACACCGAGGCGCGGTCGCGGCCGGGAGAGGCCTCCATCCCCGGGGTTCGGAGCAAGCCGCATTCTCCGGGAACCATCGTCGTCAGAGTTCCTCTACAGAACGCTCGAAACGCACAACTGGCGCAGTACGCCATGGAAGACATGGACCTCGGTCCGCACGACAATGACAGGAACAACTGCGTCACGTACTGCGCGAGGATACTCAAGGCCGGAGGAGTGGACGTGCCGGCAACCGAATCACAGAACATCGCAGGCTGGCTCCTCAACTCCAGATACCGGCAGAGGAGGCTCTAGTAATGACACCGGAAGGCTGGGAATGGCTCAAGGGCCAGCCGCAGGCTCGGGAAGCCCCTCCAGTTCTCCAATCGCCCACCGCCTCCGCGCATCTGAATCTCGGTGTCCAGATGATCGGAAGCAACATCATCGGGAACGATCTGGTCGAGCTGGTCGCGGAATACATGGCTGCGCATGCCCGACTCGAACTGTGGATGGGCGGCCACGAACCGCCCCTCACGATGCGGCAGCAGTTCGAACGGGGGCGCGCCGGCTCCGATGCTCTGCGAGTCGCCTACGAAGCGTGGGTGGAGTACGAAGCGGCACACCGCGCGGCTGGCGGAAGGGTCACGCAACTGCGCGGTCGCCGCAAGGCATTGAAAGCCGCAGTGCATGATGCCACTGAGGTACTTGTACGCCTGACGAGTGACGAGGCCGTTTGATCTGGGCGCTCTGACCTCCCCACCACGGGCGGCTCCCCACGAGAGACATCTGGGGAGCCGCCTCATGGACCCGCCCTAGGTGGGAGCGTCGGCTGCGCGTCAAGCCGATCGAGAAGGTCGACGCCGGTGACAAGGTCATCGCCACGGACCCGAAGACGGGTCGTACGTCGGTTCAGACGGCCACGGCGACGATCCTCAGCAAGGGCGCCAAGCACTTGGTGAAGGTGACGCTGTCGATCCACGACGGCTCGTCCAAGTCTGGAACGAAGACGACGATCACAGCCACCGCGGGCCACCCCTTCTGGGTCCCGTCCCTGCGGGAGTGGATCGACGCCGGCGAACTCAAGCCGGGGCAGTGGCTCCAGACGTCCTCGGGGACGTGGGTGCAGGTCGGAGCGGTGAAGGCTTGGACTGCCGCGAGGGCGACGGTTCATAACATAACGGAACGACTGTAACCACCGCCGTACTTGACGGCGAACTGGTCTACGCAACCAACCAGAACAAGATGAAAGAAGATGCGCGTGCCCCGGCGGAGTCACTCGGGTACCGGCGAGTGTTCGGTGCTCGTCTCAAGGGTCCCGGCCAGACCGATGCGGAGCAGATCTTGCTCAATGCGGTCGACCGCGGAGAGGCCGGCTCTTCGGGGCGCATGGCCATCTCGCGAGTACCGTGTGGCCCTCGTCGCCAGGATTGCGGCGGGCGAATCGGAAGTGGAAGATACCCGAATATCCGAGTCGTAGGCAGGTGTGGCGCAGGGACCGGTTAGAAGAAGGGGAGATTGACAGTGCTTCTGTGGGACCAAGAGATGAGTCCTCTGCGGAATAGCTTGCGGGAAATCCCGCCCGCTCAGCGTCTGGTGCTGGCCATGAGGGTCATGGAATGGACTCTTGAGTCGATCGGACCCATCGAAGTAGAGGTCGTCAGAAGCTACATCGAGGAAGGAATAAGGGCGGGACGGGAAGCCGTTCAGTCCGGCCTCGAGAAGATCACACTCCCCGAGGAGACACTCGACAAGTATGTCGAGGTCGACGACGAGGCGTATGAGCCCGGCACTTCGCATGTCTTGTCAGCCCTTCTTGCGTGCGCTGATGCGCCGGAAGGGCTGACGGGAGATGTGCTCTACGGCGTTCTGTCCTTCTGCTATGAAGGACTGCTCGAACGGGAGGACCTGCCCACATTGAGCATCGAGGAAGAACAGCAGAACGCCAGATGCGTTGAAGTGGTTCGCTTCCAGAAGCGCTGCATCGTGGAGGCCGTCAGAGAAGCTGAGTGACCGAACTACGGATGGACCGAGGGGGCGCCAGCCAGGCTGACGCCCCCTCGCTTCAGCAGGCCGTGACCGATGACAACGCCGCAGATGCGCAGGGATCATCGCCGAGGGTGCGACCCCAGCGGCCTGGAGAAAGTGGGGCTGCGCTTCTTCGTCTGGATCTTCGTCGGCCTTTTCGCGACCTTCGCGCCCAAGGCCCTTCCGCCTTCGGCTGGCGGCCTGGTTGGGAATGGTGGGATGCGAATCAGGCTGGCGGGAATGTGGTCCAGGTCTGGATGGATTCCCACGGAGAGCCTGTGTTTGCATGCGACGAGTTGAGGTGGATCTGCTACCTCAGCGGTGCCCAATCCGTAGTGGGACCTTTGTTGGTTCCACCTGAGATCTGGGAGAGGCAACAGTCAGTCGGCATCTCGTCCGCTTGACGTCTCATCCGCAAGTAGGTAGCGGGCTGTGCGGCGCCGGATGGTGAAGCGCCGCAGCCACCAGGTTGAGAATGCGCTCAAGTGCGCACACGTTCGCCTCAGGCTACGGGACAACTGGACCAGACCCTCGCGGAGCCCGTGCACTTCGCCCAAGAAGCCGAGCCCCTGCCTCGTTCTCAGGTTGCAGGGCGCGGGACCTGGCTCAATTCTCGGCTGGGGGTGTGAGGGCGGCGGACGTGACGGCCACGAAGGCCTCCGGGTTGTCCAGCATGATGTTGTGGCCGCAGTCGGGGATCGCGACGACGGACACCCCGGCCTCGATGAGGGCCGCGGTGCCCGGAAGTGGGCCGTCGGACTCGGGAAGCAGGAAGGCGCGGGGGATTTTCAGTTCCACCAGGAGCTCACGCATGGTGGGGACGGTGCCGCGGGTGAGATGGACCGCGCTGCGGTGCAGGGCCTCCCGGCTGGCCAGCCGCATTGTGGACCACCAGTGGGCGCCGACCCGGTCGCGGACCTCCTTCCAGCCGCCGCCCGTCACGAACTCCTCCTCGGAGTAGGCGGCGATGCCGCTGCTGCCCGAGGAGCCGGGCGTGCGCGGGACCGGGTCGAGGTTGGCGTCGATCAGGACCAGCCGGGAGACCAGGTGGGGGTGGCGGGCCGCCAGGACGATGGCCACCGAGCCGCCCATGCTGTGGGCGATCACTTCGGCGGCCGAGACGCCCGCTGTCGTCAGAGCGTTGGCGAGGGCGTCGGCGTGGGACTCCAGGGTGTAGTCGAAGTGCGCCGGGCGGTCGCTGATGCCGTGGCCCAGGAGGTCCAGGAGCAGTGAGCGGTGCCCGGACAGCTTCTGGTCGACCGCGACGGATGTGAAGTAGGCGGGCGATGTGGCGCCCAGCCCGTGCACGTAGACGCGCGGCGGTTCCTGCCCCGGCAGTTCGACCCAGCGGATTCGGTCGCCCTCGGGTGTTACGGCGGCGCTGCGCACGGTCTGCTCTCCTGCGGTCGTGACGACGGGAGACACGAGAGTAGCCACCGAGGTTGGATGAGCCATGGAGTTTTTCTGCTACCACCGCGACCGGCCCGGCTCCCTGCCCTTGCGCGAGGAGCTGGGGGAAGCGCACTGGGCCTATATGGACAGGTACGAGGCGGAGTTGATCGCCCGTGGGCCGACTTTCGCTGATGACGGTGAGACGCCCACGGGCAGTGTGCACATCGTCGACCTGCCGGATGTCGCCGCCGCCCGGGCCTTCGCCTTCGACGAGCCCAACTACCAGGCCGGGGCGTACCGGGACGTGCTGCTGCGGCGGTGGCGCAATCTGCTGGGGCGCACCATGTGGGAGTTCCCCGGTGGACCGAGTGGTGGGGACCGATTCCTCGTGCTCGGCTTCGGCTCGGGAACGGCCGTCGACCTCGACGTGCCGTACGACCGGGACGAGCTGATCGCCTACGGGCCGCTGCTGTCCGACGATGGTGCCGTGTGGGTGGGGACGGCAGCGCTGGTGCGGGCCCCGGACGCGGAGGCGGCGCGTGCCGTGCTGACCCACCAGGGGCGGTACGCAGGCATCGAGGTGCACGCGTGGGAGTTCGGCGGGCGGCGGTGACGAGGGGCCCCGGAGCACACTGAGAGAAGGTTGGGGCCGGGGCCGTGTGCCGTGGAAGCACGGCACCGGCCAGGAAGCGGGCGGCCCCGACCGTTACTTGCAGGCGTCTGTGAGGAAGGCGGACCAGGCGGTGGGGGAGAGGGTGAGCTGGGGGCCCTGTTTGTTCTTCGAGTCGCGGATGTGGATGGTGTCGGGGTATGAGGTCACGGCCACTTCGACGCAATCGCCGTCGCCACTGCTGCTGTAGCTGGACTTGAACCATGCCAGTTCGACGGTGCTCATAGGTTTCCTCGCATCCGCTGCAACAGGCTCAAGGAGTCTTCGAGGGAGAGAGCCTGCGAACGCATCCTGGCATACCGCCTGTGAAGCACGCTGATCTCTTTCGGGTCAGAGATGAACTGGCCTCCGCGCTGGCCTTCGTTGTAGGCGAGCCACCGGTTCTCGGGTGTTTCCAGCAACTGCATGGGACCCGCCAACCCCGCGTGTGCCGCTTGCGTCGTCGGCATGATCTGGACCTCGACGTTCCGCAGCTCCGCGATCTCCAGCAGGTGACCGATGAGCTCACGGGTGACTTCACCCCCACCTAGGCGCCGCAGGAACAGGTGCTCCTCCAGGATGAAGCTGAACGCGGTGTTCGGTCGCTCCCTCAGCAGCCTCTGCCGTTCAGCCCGAGCGGCCCACCGTTCCTCGATCTGTCCGTCGTCCAACGGCGGTAGCTGATTGGCGAAGAGCGCCCGCGCATACGCCTCTGTCTGCAACAAGCCAGGAATCATGCGGCACTCGTACGTGTACAGCGTGATCGCCATGGCCTCCAACCGAGCCCACCGCCGAAACCAAGCCGCCAACCCCGGCTGCCGCTCCAGGCACCCCGCGGCCTTCTGCAACGCCCCCGTCCTGCCGAACACCTCCTCCGCCCGCTCCACGAACACCGGATCCGGCATCCGCCTCCCCAACTCCACGGACGCCACCGTGTGTTTGGAGAACCGCACCAGTTCGCCGAACTCCTCCCGGCTCAGCCCCGCGTGCTCGCGCAACCCCTGGACCACCGCTCCGAACGTCCGCAGGCTGTCCGACGACTCCGGCTCGCCGCCCGTTCCCGCCCCCACCGCGCCATCGACCACCGTCGATCACCTCCCGCGCGTCATGGTTACGGCACGTCACCGGTACCGTCCAGTCCGTGACCGCGTACGCCGCACCGGCGTACGCGGCTCCGACCTCGCACAGAGGGGTTCCGGCGCGGGACATTGGCCGCATGACAGCACCTGCCACTCCCCAACCCGGCGTCACCGTCCGTGTGTTCGTGCAGCGCCTGAGCGCCACTCCCCGCGGCGCCCGCCTGGCCCGGCACCTGGCCGTCGGACGGTTGCACAGCTGGGGCATCCCCCACGGCACGGACGCCTCCGACGCCGTCGCCCTGATCGTCTCCGAGCTGGCCGCCAATGCCGTGACGCACGGGCGCGTGCCGGGCAGGGACTTCGAGTTGCGGCTGTCGCTTGTCAGCGGCAGTGTCCGTGTCGAGGTGACCGACACGCACAGCGGACCGCTGAACCCGCCAGGGCCGCGCGGCGTGGAGCGGCCGGGCTCCCTCGACGAGCACGGCAGGGGACTGCTCCTGGTCGCCGCGCTCGCCGACCGGTGGGAGGTCCTGGAGCGGAAGCCGGCGCCCGGCAAGACCGTACGCGCCGAGGTCGGACTCCTGCCGGCACCCTGAAATGATTCGCCCCGCACCGGCGTTGGCGATGTCATGACTCAGAGACCGGCACCTCGCCTCCTGTCCGACGCGGCCCTCTCCGACCTGCTCGGTGCGCAGCAGTTCGGCACGCTGGCCACCGTCAAGCGCAGTGGCCACCCCCACCTGACCACCATGCTGTACAGCTGGGACGCCGAGTCCCGCACGGTGCGGTTCTCGACGACGGCCGACCGGGTCAAGGTCCGGCACCTGCGCCGTGAACCGCGTGCCGCGCTGCACGTGCAGGGCGCGGACGTCTGGTCGTTCGCCGTCGCGGAGGGCGACGCCGAGGTCTCCGACGTCACGACGGTCCCCGGCGACACGGTCGGCCGGGAACTGCTCGCGATGATCCCGGCGGGCGCCGAACCGGAGGACGAGGACGCCTTCCTCCGGCAACTGGTCGACGAGCGGCGCCTCGTCATCCGGCTGAAGGTGGACCGGCTGTACGGGACCGCGCTCGATGTCGAGGGATAGGGCTGCGGCACGATGAGCGCATGAACGGACAACGGGGCAGCACTGAAGAACCATCCCTCGCGGACCTCGCCCGGCGACTTCTCGCGGCGGACACCGGCGGCTGGACGCCGGACGGGGTGAACGCCCTGGCGGACGGGCTCGGCTGGGCCCGGGGCGGCACAGTGGACCATCCCGTCCTGGTCACCGGCCGGTTCTCGGGTGACGCCCGCCTGCGTCCCGTCGGGACCTACGAAGAGCGTTACACCGACGGCGAGTCGTACGTGGAGCTCGCGGTGCCGGTGGCGACCGCCGCTCCCGACGCCGCGGCACAGGCCGCCGCCTTCCGTGCGGCCGGCGAGGAACTGACCGCGGCCCTGGGCCGGCCGTCCGTCATGGGTTCGCACGGCGACATGGGTCCCTTCTACGACAGCGGGCCGCCGTGGGGCGCCCCCTTCATGCGCTGGCGCGGCAGCCCGGACACCCTGGAGCTGCGCGCCGGGAAGTCGGGGCCGGAGCTGGTCCTGCAGCCCACCGGCCCGGCCGAGAACTGGTTCTGGCGCCAGGGCAGCGGCGAAGAGCATGCGATCAGCGGCTTCTTCGGCAGCAACCGCGATCCGGCCAACGCCGGCCTCGGCTTCCCCGGCGGCTGGACCGCCCGCAGCTGGGAGACCGTCACCCGGACGCTGGGCGACTTCCTCGACGCCCTGCCCGCGGAGGCGACCGCCCTCGGTATCGGTTTCGGGATGCCGTTCTACGGGCGGACCGGCGGCAGTGCGCCCCTCCTCTTCGACGTGGCGTGCGGCGACCGGCTGTCGATCGGCTGCTTCGCCCCGGACGGCGTCGACGCGGCCGCGCTCGGCTGGGGCACCGTCGCCGAACACCCGGCCACGGCCTCGGTCTGGCGCGACGACGATCCGGTGTGGCGCGTGGACGCGGGAGGCCCCGGCGAACCCAAGGGCCGCGCCCTCGCGGAGATGCTCGTGGCGACGGCCAGGGCGGCGGGGGTGAGCGAGCCGACCGGTCTGATCGTCGGAGGCGAGGCCGAGTACGTGGACGGTTACCACGTCACGTACTACGGGCTGGGCCTCCCGACCGGCTGACACGTCCACGGCAGGGCCGCGCCCGGCCCTCGCACCTCAGTCGAACTTCCATGGTCCGCGCAGCTGTTGCTGCGCGGACCGTTGACGCGCAAGGTGTTCGATTCTACGGTCCGTTCGAACTTGCGAATGTTGTTCGAAATGTCGAGCAGCTCTTCACCCCCACCGCAAGGAGAGGACCCGCATGAGCCGCAGTCCCCGTACGCTCAGCAATCCCCGTACGCTCCGCAGTCGAACCGCCCTGCTCGCCCTCCCTGCCGCCGCTCTCCTGGCACTGATTCCGAGCACGGCGTCCGCGTACCCCAACCCCGGCCGCGTCACCGGCGACGTCGTCACGCACGACCCGTCGATGATCCGGACCTCGTCCGGCCAGTACCTGCTGTACGCCACCGGCGGCGGTATCGCGGGCAAGGCGTCCGGCGACCGCACCGCGTTCCGGAACAGCGCTGACGCCTTCGGCTCCAGGCCCGGCTGGTGGCGGAACTACTCCTCCGTGCCGGAGGCCTGGGCGCCGGACATCTCGTACCACGGCGGCAAGTACCTGATGTACTACTCCGTCTCGAAGTTCGGCTCGAACACCTCCGCCATCGGCCTCGCGACCTCCAGCACCGGCCAGCCGGGTAGCTGGACCGACCAGGGCACCGTCTACACGTCGAACTCCGGCAGCGACTTCAACGCCATCGACCCGAACCTCTTCGTGAACGACGACGGCAAGTGGTGGCTGTCGTTCGGCAGCTGGTGGACCGGGATCAAGATGATCCAGATCAACCCGTCCACCGGAAAGCAGCTCGGCTCCAACACCGCGCGGTACTCACTGGCCTCCCGCCCCACCGGGACCAAGGCCGTCGAGGCTCCCTTCATCGTCAAGCGGGGCGGCTACTACTACCTCTTCGCCTCCTACGACACCTGCTGCAGCGGGACGAGTTCGACGTACAAGGTCAAGGTCGGGCGCGCCTCCAGCATCACCGGGCCGTACCGCGACAAGAACGGCGTCGACCTGATGAAGAACGGCGGCACCCCCGTCCTGGAGTCGCACGGCAACGTCATCGGCCCCGGCGGCCAGTCGATCCTGAAAGACGCCGACGGCGACCTGATCGTCTACCACTACTACGACGGCAACGCGAACGGCACGCCCAAGCTCGGCATCAACCTCCTGAACTGGAGCAGCGGCTGGCCCGTCGCCTACTGACCCTGCAGTGGCCCCGCCGAACTACCCGGCCTGCCCCATCCCCGCCGCGTTGGGCCAGCTCTGCGCGGCGGGCCACCCCGTGGCGGGCGCGGGCGTCAGCCCGTTCGTGCCCCGCACCTGCGCGGCCGTAAGGCCCCCACGGGCCGGGACGCCGGGCGGCGTGGGCCCGGTGAACGGGGCGGACACGGGCGTCGGCGCGGGCATGGGAGCCGGGGTCGGCACCGGCGCCTGGGCCGCGGGCGCCAGGGGCGGGGCCGGGGCGGCCACCGGCTGGGGAGCGGGCTGCGGCACCGACTGCGGCATCTGGGGCTGCGGCATGTGCGGCTGCGGCATCTGGGGCTGCGGTATCTGCGGCTGCGGCATCTGGGCCGCAGCCGGCATCGGCATCCCACCGCCCGTGCCCGCCGGTACGGCGGACGCGGCGGCGGGGAGCGGCATGCCGATGCCGGTGGCCGGTGCGGGCGCCGGGACGGGAGCCGGTGCGGGCGCCGGGACGGGAGCCGGTGCGGGCGCCGGGGCAGCGGCGAGTCCCTGCCCACCCGTACTCGCGGCCGCCGCGGCGGGGGCGAGCCGTACCCCACCCGTACTCGCGGCCGCCGGGGCGAGCCCGGGCCCACCGGCCCCCGCAGCGGCTGCCGGCGCCGCGGCCATCCCCACCGCCTGCGCCGCGAGCCCCCGCATACCCGACCCGTTCGTCTCGCTCACCAGACGGTCCACGGCCGCCGTACCCGAGCTGTAGCTGGTCCCATTGCCCAGCTCGGGTACGGCGGCTCCCCTCCTGGACGTCCCGTAGAGCACCTGTTCCAGGCCGGACACCAGGCGACGCACGTCCACCTGGGGGCGCACCACGAGACGCAGGAAGCGACTGGACGAACCGATCTTGTTGCCGCACTCGCGGACCAGGATCCTGTGCTCGGTGAGCATCCGGTCCCGGACCACGGTGCCCTCGGCGCCCACGGGGAGGCGCACGAAGAGGAAGTTGCCCTGCGACGGGTAGACCGTCAGCCCGGGCAGGGAGGAGAGCTGGCCGGCCATGTCGAGGCGGTCGCGGCGCACCTGCTGGAGGCTCTGCGCGTACTCGGCGCCGTGCTCCTTGAGCATGAAGACGACGTGCTCGGCGAAGGAGTTGAGGTTCCACTTCGGCAGCATCGAGCGGATCCGGCCCGCGAGCGCCGGGTTGGAGACGAGGTAGCCGAAACGGATGCCGTGCAGGCCGAAGTTCTTGCCGAGGCTGCGCAGCACGACGACGTTGGGCCGCAGCATCGCCTCCTGGACGACCGACGGCTCGGCCTCGGCGTCCGCGAACTCCAGGAAGGACTCGTCGATGACGATCAGGTCGAGGTCGGCCATGGCGTCCATGAACTGCACGATGGCGTGCTTGTGCAGGAAGCCGCCGTCGGGGTTGTTCGGGTTGCAGATCACCGCGACGCGCGTGCCCCGGGCCCGGATGAACTCGGCGTACTGCGCGAGGTCGAGGGCGAAGCCGCTGGACTCCTGGAGCGGGAACATGTCGACCCGCTTGCCGGTCTCCATGGGCTGGTCGGTCCAGCGGCCGAAGGTGGGGACGGGGACGGCGAGGGACTCGCGGACCAGCAGGTGGTCGATCCAGGTGATGAGCTCGGTCGAGCCGTTGCCCATGGCCACACACTGCGGCGGCAGCTGGAGCAGGCTGCACAGCTCGGCCGTGATCGTGTCGGCGCTGCTCGGGTAGTACGTGATGATGTCGCGCAGCCGGCCCGCCATGTCCTCGAACATGGCCGGGGTCGGGAAGTACGGGTTGCAGGGGATACAGAAGTCCACGGGGCCGGCTCCCTCGCCGCCCTCACGTGTCAGAGCCGCCATCGACGGGCTGTGTGCCGCGGTACTGCGGAACAGCGACGTGACGTTGTCGGCCATGGAACCTCCGTATGAGGCGGGCCCGTTGGGGACGGCCGGACCCGACGTTTAAGGGCGGCCCGCGCGGGGGAGCGCGGGCCGCCCATTCATACGGAGACCACAGTGGCACCGTTCAACCGTCGCGAGAACGGTCAGAACTTGTGCTCAATCTGTGAAGGCCTGTCAGTGGCCTCAGCAGCCGAACGTGTGGATCGTCGTGGTCCGGTACGTCTGCCCCGGTCGCAGCACCGTCGACGGGAACTTCGGCTTGTTCGGCGAGTCCGGGAAGTGCTGCGTCTCCAGGCACAGCGCGTCGCCCTGCCGGTAGGTGCGGCCGGACGGGCCGGTGAGCGTGCCGTCGAGGAAGTTGCCGGAGTAGAACTGCAGGCCCGGCTCGTTCGTGGCGATCTTCATCGTGCGGCCGGAGGCCGGGTCGCGCAGGGTGGCGACGTGCTCGGGCCGGGCGGTGATGCCCTTGTCGAGGACCCAGTTGTGGTCGAAGCCCTTGGCGGTCACCAGCTGCGGGTGCGAGACGCGGATGTCCCGGCCGATCGGCTTGGCGCGGCGGAAGTCGAAGGGGGTGCCCGCGACCTTGGCCAACTCGCCCGTGGGGATCAGGCCCGAATCGGTGGGGGTGTAGCGGGAGGCAGCGATCTGGAGCTCGTGGTCCTCGATCGTGCCGCTGCCCTCGCCGGCGAGGTTGAAGTAGACGTGGCTGGTGAGGTTGACGACGGTGGCCTTGTCCGTGGTGGCCTCGTAGTCGACGCGCCAGTCGCCGTGCCGGGTGAGCGTGTACGTCACCTTCGTCTTGAGCGTGCCCGGGTAGCCCATCTCGCCGTCGACGCTCGTGTAGTACAGGTGCAGGCCGACGTCGGATCCCTTGGCGAACGGCTCGACGTCCCACACGCGCTTGTCGAAGCCCTGCGCGCCGCCGTGCAGGCTCTGCTCACCGTCGTTGACGGACAGCTGGTAGTCCTTGCCGTCCAGGGTGAACTTGCCCTTGCCGATGCGGTTTCCGTAGCGGCCGATCAGCGCGCCGAAGTACGGGGTCTTCGCGACGTAGTCCTCGAGGTTGTCGAAGCCCGCGGAGACGTTGGCGTACCGGCCGCGGCGGTCGGGGATCTCCAGTGACTGGACGACACCGCCCCAGGAGAGGACCTTCAGGCGGGTGCCGCCGTTCTCCAGCGACCAGCTGTAGACCTTCGTGCCGTCGGCGAGCTTGCCGAAGAGCGTCTTCACCGGCTTCCTGCCTCCCGTGGCGTGCGCCGTGCCGCCGAGCGTGGTGGCGGCTATGCCCGCCGCCGCTGCTCCCGCGATGACCGTGCGTCTGTTCAGTTCCATGTGCGGCTCCGCTTCATTGGGAAACTGCGTGGGAAAGAACTGGGGCCCCGCCTCCCGGCGGGGCCCCGATCTGACTTACGAACCGACCTTGCGCTTGTTCCACACGTCGAACCCGACCGCCGCCAGCAGCACCATGCCCTTGATGACCTGCTGCCAGTCGGTGCCGATGCCGACGAGGTTCATACCGTTGTTCAGCACGCCCAGGACCAGGCCGCCGATGATCGCGCCGAGGACGGTGCCGACACCGCCGCTCATCGACGCACCGCCGATGAACGAGGCCGCGATCGCCTCCAGCTCGAAGTTGAGGCCGGCCTTGGGGGAGGCCGCGTTGAAGCGGGCGGCGAAGACCAGACCCGCCAGGGCCGCGAGCATGCCCATGTTCAGGAAGACCAGGAAGGTGACCTTCTTGTCCTTCACACCCGACAGTTTGGCCGCCGGGAGGTTGCCGCCGATCGCGTAGACGTGGCGGCCGATGATCGCGTTGCGCATCACGTAGCCGAAGCCGACGAGCAGCACGCCCAGGACGAGCAGCACGATCGGGGCGCCCTTGTAGCTGGCCAGCAGCATGGTGAGCGTCAGCACCGCGGCGCCGATCGCGACCAGCTTCAGCAGGAACAGCTTGGCGGGCGGGACGTCCAGATTGAACTCCTGCTGCCGCTTGCGGTCACGGACCTCCTGGAAGATCACGAAGGCGATCATCGCGAAGCCCAGCAGCAGGGTGAGGTTGTGGTAGTTCGTGGTCGGGCCGACCTCGGGCAGGAACCCGTTGGCGACCTTCTGCAGCCCCTCCGGGAACGGGCCGAGGGTCTGGCCCTCCAGGAAGATCTCCGTGAGACCCCGGAAGATCAGCATGCCTGCGAGGGTCACGATGAACGACGGTATCCCGCCGTAGGCGATGAAGAACCCTTGTACGGCACCCGCGACCGCGCCCACGGCCAGGCACAGCACCACGGCGACGGGCCACGGCAGGTCCTGTTTGACCATGAACACGGCGGCCATCGACCCGATGAACGCCGTCAGCGATCCGACCGACAGGTCGATGTGACCGGCGATGATCACCAGCATCATGCCCATCGCGAGGATGAGGATGTAGCTGTTCTGCAGCACCAGGTTGGAGACGTTGCGCGGCAGCAGCAGGTCGCCGTCGGTCCACACGGCGAACAGGGCCACGATCAGGCCCAGCGCGATCAGCATGCCGTACTGCCGCATGTTGCGGCGCATGCCGTCCATCACCAGCTGCAGCAGGCCGCCGCCCGCGACTCCGCCGCTCTTGCCCGGCGGCGCGGGGGCCGGGCTCTTGGCGGTCACGTCCGTGCTCATCGGGATACCTCTTTGTCCTTCGTCATCTGACGCATCAGCGATTCCTGGGAGGCCTCGGCCCGCGAGAACTCACCCGTCAGCCGCCCCGCGGCCATCGTGTAGATGCGGTCGCACATGCCGAGCAGTTCGGGCAGCTCGGAGGAGATGAAGACGACCGCCTTGCCCTGGGCGGCCAGCTGGTCGATGACCGTGTAGATCTCGTACTTGGCACCGACGTCGATGCCGCGCGTCGGCTCGTCCAGGATCAGCACGTCCGGACCGGAGAAGATCCACTTGCTGAGGACGACCTTCTGCTGGTTGCCGCCCGACAGCTTGCCCACCGGCTCGAACACCGTCGGCGCCTTGATGTTCATGGACTTGCGGAAGCCCTCGGCGACCTGCCGCTCCTCGTGCTCGTCCACCACACCGCGCTTGGCGACCTTGCCCAGGGCGCTCAGCGAGATGTTCCGGTTGATGGTGTCGATGAGGTTCAGTCCGTAGTGCTTGCGGTCCTCGGTGACGTACGCGATGCCGTGCTTGACCGCCTCGGGGACGGATTTCGTACGGATCTCCTTGCCGTCCTTCAGGACCGTGCCGCCGGCGTACCGGCCGTAGGTGCGGCCGAAGACGCTCATCGCGAGTTCGGTGCGCCCGGCACCCATGAGACCGGCGATCCCGACGATCTCCCCGCGCCGCACGTGGAGCGACACGTCGTCACACACCTTGCGCTGCTGGTCGATCGGGTGGTGCACGGTCCAGCCCCGGATCTCCAGGGCCGGGGCCGCGCCCTCCTCGGGCTCGTGCGGCGACCGCTCCGGGAAGCGGTGCTCCAGGTCCCGGCCGACCATGCCGCTGATGATCCGGTCCTCGGTGGTCTCCGGGGCCTTCACATCGAGGGTCTCGATGGTCTGGCCGTCGCGGAGGATCGTCACCGAGTCGGCGACCTTGCGGATCTCGTTGAGCTTGTGGGAGATGATGATCGAGGTGATGCCCTGCTTCTTCAACTCCAGGATGAGATCCAGGAGTTTGCCGCTGTCCTCGTCGTTCAGCGCGGCGGTCGGCTCATCCAGGATGAGCAGCTTCACCCTCTTCGACAGGGCCTTCGCGATCTCCACGAGCTGCTGCTTGCCCACGCCGATGTCGGCGACTCGGGTGTCCGGGTGGTCGGAGAGACCGACCCGGCGCAGCAGTTCGGTGGCGTGCCGCAGGGTCTCGGTCCAGCTGATGATCCCCCGGGTGGCGTGCTCGTTGCCGAGGAAGATGTTCTCCGCGAGGGAGAGGTAGGGCACCAGGGCCAGTTCCTGGTGGATGATCACGATGCCGCGTTCTTCGCTGGCCCGGATGTCCTTGAACTGGCAGACCCCTCCCTCGAAGAGGATGTCGCCCTCGTACGTGCCGTGCGGGTGGACGCCGGAGAGGACCTTCATCAAGGTCGACTTGCCGGCGCCGTTCTCCCCGCAGATGGCGTGGACCTCGCCTTGCCGGACGGTCAGTGTGACGTCCGACAGCGCCTTGACGCCGGGAAAGGTCTTGACGATCGAGCGCATTTCCAGGACGGGTCCCGCCATGGTCGTGCCTTCCAATCAGTGGTGAATCGTCGGTCGGTGGCGGGGACTACTTGAGGTCGCTCTCCTTGAGGTAGCCGGAGTCGACGAGCTCCTTCTGGTAGTTGCTCTTGTCGACGGCGACCGGCTCCAGCAGGTAGGCCGGGACGACCTTCGAGCCGTTGTCGTAGGTCTTGGTGTCGTTGACCTCGGGCTTCTTGTCCTTCAGCAGCGCGTCGACCATGTTCGAGGACACCTTGGCGAGCTTTCGGAGGTCCTTGAAGACGCTCATCGACTGCTGGCCGGCGATGATCGACTTCACCGAGGCGACCTCGGCGTCCTGGCCGGTGACGACCGGCAGCGGCTTGCTCTTGGAGCCGTAGTCGTCCGACTTCAGCGCCGACAGGATGCCGATGGAGATGCCGTCGTAGGGGGAGAGGACCGCGTCGACGCGCTCGCGCTTGTAGGCCGAGGTCAGGATGTCGTCCATGCGCTTCTGGGCGGTGCCGCCGTCCCAGCGCAGGGTGGTGACCTGGTTGAGCTTGGTCTGGCCGGAGCGGACGACGAGCTGCTTCTTGTCGATGTAGGGCTGCAGGACCTTCATCGCGCCGCCGAAGAAGTAGCGGGTGTTGTTGTCGTCGTTGGAGCCGGCGAAGAGCTCGATGTTGAAGGGGCCCTTCTTGCTGCCGTCCTTCAGGCCGAGCTTCTCGACGATGTAGGTGCCCTGGAGCTCGCCGACCTTCTCGTTGTCGAACGACGCGTAGTAGTCGACGTTCTGCGAGCCGAGGATCAGGCGGTCGTAGGAGATGACCGGGATGTTCGCGTCCTTGGCCTGCTGGAGCACGTTGTTCATCGACTTGTTGTCGATGGCGGCGATGATCAGTGCCTTGACGCCCTGTGTGATCAGGTTCTCGACCTGTGAGACCTGCTGGTCCGGGTCGTCCTCGCCGTAGACCAGCTTGGTCTTGTAGCCCTTGGACTCCAGCTCCGTCACGACGTTCTTGCCGTCGGCGATCCAGCGCTCGGAGGACTTGGTCGGCATCGCGATGCCGATGGTCCCGCCCTTGGTGTCACCGTCGCCCTCGTTGCTGCCGCCCTCGCTGTTCTGGCCGCAGGCGGACAGGGTCAGGGCGAGGGACGCGGCTCCGGCTATGGCGGCGAGAGCGGCTCTGCGGTTACGCATGATGATCATCCTTGATCTGTGTGCAGGGCTCGGTCTGGAGGGCGCGAAGTCGCTCCGGGTGGTCGTGCCGGAAAGACCGAGAGGAGATGTGTGGGATTGTGCGCGGCTGTGTCGTCTTTTGTAAGGTGAGTTTCCGGAACGTTATGACGAGATTTCGAAACGCTGGAGATCGCCCGGCAGCCGCGAGCCGAGCGGCGCCATGTCGCCGTCCGCTCCATGGCGGGCCAGGAGGTCCAGGGCGAGCCGGCCACGCCGCACGCGTTCCTTGGCGGTGGCCAGGGTCAGCTCCCGCATGTGGTGCCCGTAGGGGTAGATCCCGGGCGCCTTGGACAGGCCGAACTTCAGGTAGAGCGGTGCGCCGCGCCGGATCAGCTCGGCGACCTCGTACATCCGCACATAGCCGCCGAGGTCGTCGGGGGCCTCGATGTACATGTCCATCGGAGCGCCGGACGCCCGGCGTATCTCCGTGAGGTGATCGAGCGTCAGGTCGCTCGGCACATTGACCGAGTCGGCGCCGAGGCGCTCGTAGACCGCGTACGCGGCCGGGTTGACGGGGCCGATGAGCGCGGAGACCTTGAGCGTCGTGTCGGCCGGGATGATTCCGGCGGCTCTCGCCCGGTGCAGCGTCCACAGCACGCCCTCGTCGGCGACGAGCAGGCACTGGACACCCAACTCCGTCGCCCTGACGGCGTCTTCGACACAGCCGGCGACGGCGTCGTGGCCGCGGGCGCGCAGTCCGGCCCCCCGCGAGTCGGTGCGGGTGGACCCGCCGATGTCCCAGGTGCCGCGCGGGCCGGTGAACAGGCAGAGCTCGATGTCGCGTTCGGCCGTCGCCTCGACCATCTCGGTGATCTCGGCGTCGGTCAGCATCCACACGCCGCTGCCCTGGCTGATCCGGTGGATCGGCACGTCCAGCCGCGAGGCCTCCTTCAGCACCACCGCGAGCGCCTCGGGACCCTCGCAGGAGGGGATCTCGGTGCGCCAGCGGCCGCCGCCGGGGAAGGAGTGCGCAGAGGCGTCGGCGGGATCGGGGGCGGGCGCGCTCAGGCCCAGGGCGGTGAGCGCCTGCTCACCGGGCCTGCGGGCTGCCGTGGCGGAAGCGTCGGTCACAGGAATGTCCTTCGGTTCGATATTTCGGACGAGGTTCGCGGCTCTGGGTATGGCAAGGCTGGGTGTACGCCGGTACGGGAGCCGTCAGGTTGCCCCCGTGCCGGCGTACGTCTAGGGGCGGAGCAGGACCTTGCCCACCTTCGGATCGCCGGCCCCGACCAGCTCGATGGCCTGCGAGAACTCGGTGAGCGGCAGCTCGTGCGTCACCAGCGGCAGCGGATCGAGCAGACCGGCGGCGAACACCCGCACCGTGTGCGCCCAGGCGTCCGGCGGCGCACCGAAGACGGTGTGCACCTCCAGCTGCCGTACGACGAGGTCGGTCGGGTCGAGACCGTCGGCGTGCGGCGCCGGGATGCCGGTCAGGACCAGCCGGCCGCCCCGCCTGAGCAGGCCGGCCGAGATCCGGGCGGCGTCCGCGGACCCGGCCGTCTCGATCACCACGTCGAAGTCGTCCGGGAGTTCCTGGTCCTTGGTCCGGAAGTCCGTCGCGCCGTACTGCCGCGACAGCGCCTCGCGGTCCCGGCGGGTGCCGACGACCAGCAGCTCGGACGGCGAGTTCGCCTTGAGGAACTGCACGGCGAACATGCCGAGGGTGCCGGTGCCGACCACGGCGACGCGCTCGCCGGGCTGTGCGTTGCCCTTCAGCGCGGCGGCCGCGATGCACGCGGCGGGCTCCAGGAGGGCCGCGGCCGTGAGGTCGCAGTCGTCCGGGAGGGCGTGCAGGAGACGGGCGGGGAGGGTCAGCGTGGCCGCCATCGCGCCCGGCTGGGTGAACCCGGTCTCCTCGTAGCCGGCCGTGCACAGGGTCGTGTCGCCCGCGTGGCAGCGGTCGCAGACCTGACAGTTTCGAAAGCCCTCACCGACGACCTTGCGGCCGACGAGGGACTCCGGGACACCGGCGCCCACGGCCTGAACCGTCCCGGACCACTCGTGGCCCGGGGTCAGCGGATAGCGCACAAAGCCCTCGGGGCGGTTGCCCTGGTAGACCTCGCGGTCGCTGCCGCAGATCCCGGAGGCGTGCACGCGCACCAGGGCCTCGCCCGGCTCGGGCTGCCGGGGCTCGTGCGGGACGAGACGGTGCTCGCCCGGGGCGTCGACGACGACCGCGGTACTCACTGCGCGCCCTTCGGCTTGCGCTGTTCCCAGCCCTCCGCCCAGAGGTCGAAACGGGCCTGCTGCTGGGGGAACTCGGCGGCGGCGTCGACGTCCAGCTCCACACCGAGGCCCGGCGCGTCGGAGAGGTGGAAGCAGCCGTCCTCCGGGTTCACCTGCGGGGCGCCCTTGACGACCTTCTTGATCTCCGCGTCGGCGAAGTCGTTGAAGTGCTCCAGGATCTTGAAGTTCGGCGAGGTGAAGCCGACCTGGAGGGACGCGGCGGTCAGGACCGAGCCGCCCACGTTGTGCGGAGCCACCAGCATGTAGTGGGTCTCGGCGGTCGCGGCGAGCTTCCTGGTCTCCCAGATGCCACCGATGTGGCCGACGTCCGGCTGGATGATGTCGACGGCCTGGCTCTCGAACAGCTCCCGGAACTCGATCCGGTCGTGGATGCGCTCACCGGTGGCGACCGGCATGTCCACCTTGGCGGCGACCTTCTCCAGCGCCTTCAGGTTCTCCGGCGGGACCGGCTCCTCCAGCCACGCCGGCTTGAACGGGGCCAGCTCCTTGGCCAGGCGCACGGCCGTGGCGGGGGAGAAGCGGCCGTGCATCTCCAGCATCAGCTCGGCCTCGGGGCCGATGGCGTCGCGGACCGCCTCGATCAGGGAGACGGCGTACAGGGTCTGCTGGTGGTCCAGCTCGAAGTGGCCGGTGCCGAAGGGGTCGATCTTGAGCGCCCGGTAGCCGCGCTCCATCACGCCCTGGGCGGCCTTGTGGTAGGCCTCCGGGGTCCGCTCGGTGGTGTACCAGCCGTTGGCGTACGCCTTGACCTTGTCGGTGACCTTGCCGCCCAGCAGCTGCCAGACGGGGACGCCGAGGGCCTTGCCCTTGATGTCCCAGCAGGCCATCTCGATCACGGCGATGCCGGACATGACGATCTCGCCCGCGCGGCCGTAGTCGCCGTACTTCATGCGCTTGACGAGGTCCTCGACAGCGAACGGGTCCGAGCCGAGAATGTGGTTGGCCTCGGCCTCCCTCAGGTAACCGAGAAGGGCGTCGGTGTGTCCCAGCATCCGGGTCTCGCCGACTCCGGTGATCCCCTCGTCGGTGTGCACCTGGACGTAGGTCAGGTTGCGCCACGGCGTCCCGACCACGTGAGTGCTGATTCCGGTGATGCGCACGGCGGTTGTCCCTCGCAGCTTCGTCGGTTCAGTTCCGTCAGTGTGTTCCGTCAGCGTCTCGCTCGCGGCCCGGCGACTCGGTCTGTTCGAGATTTCGGCACACGTTCGAAATGCTGGCGTGACAGTAAGGATCGGGCGGCGGGGGTGTCAATGGGTCGCGCGCATAACGGTTTCGACAGTTTCGAAACCAGGGAGGAGCCGTGTCCCTACAGAACCTTCACAGCTGGATCTAGGAACGTGACCTGCGCGGAACTTAATCTTCCCGCGTCATGGACTACTGCGACCCGTGCCGACGGCACCTCAACGGCGCCCTTGCCTGCCCGGGGTGCGGCACCTCAGCCGAAACGCTGCGCCGGCGCGAGCCGGAGTACGGCGGGTATGGCGGGTATGGCGGGAATGGCGAGTACGGCGCCACGGCGTCCGGGCACGCCGACGGTGCGCCGGAGAGGCCGGCGGGGTCGGGCGGGCCGGACTGGCCGGAGGAGCCGAACGCGCCGGACGTGTCGGACGCGTCGGGCGCTTCCGACGACGGATACGACGACGGATACGACGACGGTGACGACCCGCACGACGGTGACGACCCGCACGGCGATGACGACGGCGAGCCCGTGGGGCGCGCCGCCCGACGGCGTGGACGCGGGCACGGCCCGGCCGCCGACGGCCCGGGCGGGTCGAGCCGGCGGGACCGCAAGGCCGCCGCACACCGCCGCCGGCGGCGCCGGACCCTGTTCGTCGCGGCCGGGTTCGTGCTGGCCGCGGGCGGTCTGAGCCTCGCGGAGCTCGGCATGGACGCCCCCAGGTCGACGCCGAAGCCGGCCGCGGCCGGAGGCGAGTCGGCGGACGGGGACGCCTCGGGGGAGGCGGGGGAGCCGGGCCGCGGTCCGGACGGGAAGAGGGCCGGAGCTGAAGGCTCGTCAGGCTCCGCCTCGCCGGAGGCATCCGGCTCGCCGTCCGCTTCCGAATCCCCGAAGGGCGAGAAGTCGGAGTCCCCGAAGGGCGACGAAGCCTCGAGGGACCCCGAGTCGGCGACGGGGGGAGGCGCCCCCAGCCGCCCGGCCGCCGAGCCCACGGCCGCCCCGCCGGCCCAGGACCCGGCCCCGACCTCGGGCCCGACCACCCAGGCCCCGGAACCGGAACCGGAACCGGAACCGTCCGAGGCGCAGCCGTGCACGCGGTTCCTCTGGTGGTGCACGTAGCGCCCGCCCGGCCGACTTCGCCGGAGCAGCGGGAACGGCCGCCGGAGACCTGCCCGCCGCCCGGGAGGCGCTGGAAGAGGTGGTCGTGCTCGCTCCCGACGCCTGCGACGCGCGTGCCAACCTTGACCAGGTGGTCGCCGCGATGACGGGGCAAACGCGCCAAGAGCCCTTCTGTGCAAGCCACTTGACCCCGGTCGTCGGGTGCCCGGCAGCCGCCGGCCGGCTGCCTTCACCAGCGTCAGCCGGTCTCAGGCCAGCATCCGCCGCAGCGTGTCCCGCAACGCCACCCGCTCCTCCTCGGAGAGCCCGGCCAGGGGCTCCCGGGCGAACCGCAGTGACTCCCGCAGGCTCCGGGCCACCCGCCGCCCCTCCGCCGTCGCCGCCGCCACCTTCACCCGGCGGTCGGCAGGGTCCGGCTGCCGCTCGACCAGCCCCCGCGCCTCGAGCCGGTCCACGATCCCCGTCACATTGGACGGCTCGCACTTCAGCTGCTGGGCCAGCCTCCGCATCGGCAGCGGCTCGAGGCACAGCAGGCTGAGCAGCCGCGCCTGCGCACCGGTCAGGGAGTGCTGCGCCGCCGCCGACTCGTAGTCCTCGTGGAACCGCGCCACGACCTCCCCGATCAGCTCGACGACCTCGATGGTCAGCGGGTCCGGGCGGTTGCTCACGTTCTGGGGCGTCGGTGTGGTGGAGGCCATGCGATCGAGGGTACCCGGTTATTTGACAACCTGAAATTTTCAGGAGCATGGTTGTTTCAGGTACTGAAACATCCGCATCGAGCCAGTGAGGTAAGGCGCACCATGACCGACACCCCCACCCTCCCCGCCGTCAGCCGAGAGTGGCACCTGGCGAGCCGCCCCGTCGGCTGGCCGAAGCCCGAGGACTTCGCCTTCGTCGAGGCCGAGGTTCCGCAGCCGGGTGAAGGACAGGTTCTCGTCCGGAACAAGTACCTCTCCGTGGACCCGTACATGCGTGGCCGCATGAGTGACGCGAAGTCCTACGTCGCCCCCTTCGAGCTCGGCAAGGTCATGCAGGGCGGCGCCGTCGGCGAGGTCGTGGCCTCGAACGCCGAGGGGCTGTCCGTCAGGGATCACGTCCTGCACTTCTTCGGGTGGCGTGAGTACGCGGTCGTCGGCGCGAAGAACGCCGTGAAGGTGGACCCGGAGGCCGCGCCGCTGTCGACGTACCTCGGTGTGCTGGGCATGACCGGCCTCACCGCCTACGCGGGTCTGCTGCGGACCGCCGCCTTCAAGGAGGGCGACACCGTCTTCGTGTCCGGTGCCGCCGGTGCCGTGGGCGGCCAGGTCGGGCAGATCGCCAAGCTGAAGGGTGCCTCGCGGGTCATCGGCTCCGCCGGGTCGGACGAGAAGGTGAAGCTCCTCGTGGAGGAGTACGGCTTCGACGCCGCCTTCAACTACAAGGACGGGCCCGTCGCCAAGCAGCTGCGCGCCGCCGCCCCCGACGGGATCGACGTCTACTTCGACAACGTCGGCGGTGACCACCTGGAGGCGGCCATCGGCTCCCTCAACCAGGGCGGCCGGATCGCCGTCTGCGGCATGATCTCCGTTTACAACAACACCGAGCCCGCCCCGGGCCCGAAGAACCTCGCGCGCCTGATCGCGACCCGCGGCCGCATCGAGGGCTTCCTGGTCGGGGACCACTACGACCTGCAGCCGCAGTTCGTGCAGGAGGTCGCCCCCTGGGTCGCCTCCGGTGAGCTGAAGTACCGGGAGACCGTCGTCGAGGGCATCGAGAACAACCTGGAGGCGTTCCTGGGTGTTCTGCGCGGCGACAACACCGGGAAGATGATCGTCAAGCTCTGACACCTTCCTTCAGGATTCCGACATGCGGTAACTTGTTTCCGAATCCGTCCGGCCCGGGCGCGAGCCGCGGCGGACGACCGAAGGAACACCACCGCATGCCGATCCAGCAGTCCGACGTCCTGTACACCGCCGTCGCCACCGCAGAGAACGGGCGCGACGGCCGGGTCGCCACCGATGACGGCAAGCTCGACGTCGTCGTCAACCCTCCGAAGGAGATGGGCGGGAGCGGCGCCGGAACCAACCCGGAGCAGCTGTTCGCCGCCGGGTACAGCGCCTGCTTCCAGGGGGCCCTCGGCGTCGTCGCCCGTGAGGAGGGCGCCGACCTCACCGGTTCGACCGTCACCGCCAAGGTCGGCCTCGGCAAGAACGGGGACGGCTTCGGGATCATCGTCGAGATATCGGCCGACATCCCGAAGGTGGACCGGGGGGCCGCCCGGTCACTGATCGAGAAGGCCCACGCGGTCTGCCCGTACTCGAAGGCGACCCGTGGCGACATCACCGTGACGCTGGTCTGACGACAGTCGTTGCGTACGCGGAGGCCGCACCCTTGGACGTGGGGTGCGGCCTTCGCCCGTGCCCGGGCTCAGAGGGCGAGCGCCGCCGCGTGGACCGCCCGCGCGAGCCGGTCGTTCTCCCGGGCCGCCCCGCCCGGGAAGGCGAACCGGCGGCGCGTGTAGCCGTAGGAGAGGCCGCTCCACGGGTCCGCGAAGGCCTGGGAGCCGCCCGCGCCGCTGTGCCCGATCGTCCCGGCGCCGAGGAACGGGTGCCACGTGTCAGCCGTCATCTGGAAGCCGAGCCCGAACGATTTGTGCGCCCGGGCCACCAGGTCGTAGCCGGCCGAGTGGAACTGCCCGAACTCCGCCACCGTGTCCGGCTTCAGCAGGGCCGGCTGCTCGCCCACCTCGCTGATCGCCGCCGCGTACATCCCCGCCAGGCCCCGCGCGGACGCCACCCCGCCCACCGAGGCCGGGCCCTTCGCCCGGATCAGCGGCATGTTCGGAAGGGAGACGAGGTCGGTCGGCTCCGTGGCGTTGCGGTTGAAGGCGATCGAGGTGAGCGAGTGCGGGCCCGTGGACGCCGCGTCCAGGAGGGCCTGCTGGTCCGGGGTCGGGGCCATCGGCTGGGTGGTGCGGAAGCGGGGCTCCTGGGGCGCGGGCAGACCCAGGTGGACGTCCAGCCCGTACGGGATCCTGATCCGCTCCTGGTAGACCTCCTGGAGCGTGCGGCCCGTCGCGCGGCGTACCACCTCGCCGGCCAGGGCGCCGGCGACCAGCGCGTGATAGCCGAACGCCGTGCCGGGGCGCCAGAACGGCCGCTGGTCGGCGAGGCGTTCGGCGAGCTGGCGGTCGTCGGCCAGCTCCGCGAGCGTGAAGCCGGTGTCCGTGCCGACCACGCCCGCCCGGTGCGCCAGCAGGTCCCGCAGTGTCAGGGCGCCCTTGCCCTCGGCCGCGAACTCCGGCCAGTAGTACGTCACCTTGCGGTCCAGTTCGAGCGTGCCGTCCTGGACGAGCAGAGCCACGACCAGGTAGGCGGCGCCCTTGGTGGACGAGAACACACCGTAGAGGGCGTCCGCGTCGGTCCCCGCCCACAGGTCGACGACCTTCCGGCCGTGGACGTAGGCGCACAGCTGCCCCTCGTAGTCGGCTCGCTCCCCGGCGACGAACGCGGTGAACTCCTCGCGCACCGTCTCGAAGCCGTCCGCCACGGTGCCGTGGATCTCCTGCGTCATCCGCTCTCCTCAACTGAAGCGCTGTGTGCCACTGTGAACAATGCCCTCGCCACCTGCGGGAATTCCCCCTTGGGGTGGTCCCGGAAGAGTGGTTCGGTGCCGAACAGGACCGTGTGGCCGCCGCTGACGACCGAGGCCTGCCCGGCGGCAGCGGCGGGACCGCCGGTGCCGCCGGGCAGCGGCCGCCAGTGCCCGGAGACCAGCGGGTTCCCGGTCGCGTACGACTGCTCCACGCGGACGCCGGGGCCCGGGTCGGTGAACCAGAGCGGAGCGTAGACGAAGCCGTGGCCCGGGGCGTCGCGCGTGACGGAGCCCGAATTCACCACCCGCACCACACCGTTCGCGTCTGCGTTGCCCTCCACCGGCTTGACGGCCAGCAGGCCCGCCGCCGCGTTCAGCGCCGCTCCCGTCGCCCCCCGGCCGACCAGGCCGTGCCCGTCCAGGAAGCCGTCCAGGGCCCGGCGGGCGGGGGCGGTCAGGTCCGCGTGGTCCAGGCCCGCGGACACGAACAGCACGTCCGTGCCGGACCAGTCGAAGCCCGCGTTCAGGACGGCCGTCGAGACCGGTGTGACGTCGAAGTTCATCTCCCGCAGGGCGAACAGCTCGCCCGGCGTGACGGCGGCGGCGACGCGAAGGCGGTGCAGCGGTGCCGTGCCGGTCTGCCGAGTGGCCGTGAAGGAGACGTCGTGGGCGCGGGCGGCCGTGCGCGCCTCGCGGCGGGCCGACGCCGGGACGATCGCGCTGCCGTCCGCCGCCTGCCGGACCCGGACGCCCTGCCGGAGCAGGGAGTTGAGCGCGGCGATCTCGCGCGGGTCGGTCAGGCGCAGCCGGAGGTTGCCGTGCGCGGGCACGCGGGCGAGGGGTGCGGCCTCGCCGATCGCGCGCAGGGGTGCGCCCCGCAGGCTGCCCGACGGCACCCGCTCGACCGTGGCGCCCCACAGACTGCCCAGGCTCCAGCCGGAGATGTCGTACATCACCGACACCTTGCCGCTGATGTCCCGGCCGTCGGCCAGCAGCACGTTCGCCATGCCGCGCTTGGGCTGGTGCATGTCGACGACGTACGAGCCGCCGGGGTACGTCCGTCCGGCGAGCCGGAAGGGGCGGGTGGCACGGGTGACACGGACGTCGTTGGCGAGGAGGTGGTCGACCAGGCGGGCTGCGGCGGGACCCGAGCGCTGGGTGCGGGCGTCGCCGGGCGGGATGACGTAGGCGCGCGGGAACGTGGTCGTGTAGACGTCCTCCGGGCCGATGCCGGGCACGCCGGGGACCGTCTCCGGGGACACCGGCACCTGCGCGGCGCCCGTCGCGCCGCGGCGGAAGACCTCGATCTGGTCGGTGAGCAGGGTGGCGCGGTGCTCGCGGACATGGTCCAGGGTCGCGCGGATCGCCGCGCGCGCCACGGCCGTGTTGACCGCCGAACGGCGGCGCAGTTCCGGGACGGGCAGGTCGTCGTACTCCTCGTTGTTCACCGCCAGCGGGATCTCCACCGTGTGCGCGGCCACCGTGCCGTGGAAGGCCGCGTACTGCGGGGTGAAGATCGGCGGCCAGTCGTCCCAGCCCTCCTCCTGGTCGCGGAACGGGATCTGGGCCGCCTCCACGCCGTCCTTCGCGGGTGTGTAGCCGAGGGCGTTGACCGCGGACTCCATGCCGAGGGCGTTGGCGTAGGTGTTCTTCAGGAAGAGGTCGTACTCGTAGTTCTCGCCGTGCGGGGGAGTGGTGGGCTCGATGAGGGTGCCGTTGACGTAGCCGTGCAGGTCGAGCAGGACGGCCGGCTGCTTGTCGAGCTCGATCCGGCGCATCGCCCGCGTCTCGGGCTGGGAAGCCGTGACGAAGTCGCGGTTCAGGTCGAAGCCGTTGGCGTTGGCGCGGGTGCCGGCGATGCGGCCGTCCGGGTTGGCCGTGATGTTGAAGTACAGACGGCTGTGCGCGAGGAGGTCCCTGGTCCTGGCGTCCTTCGCCGTCGCGAGCTGCTCGATGACCTCCAGGGAGGCGTCCGTGCCCTCCCACTCGTTGCCGTGGATGTTGTTGTTGACGAAGACCGGGGTCTTGTAATCACGCTTGATCTCACGGGACTTGGCCGCCGCCGCGGGCGCGTTGCCGATCAGCTCGCGCATCCGCTCCTGGGCGCGGGCCTGCCGGGTGGTCTCCGGGGCGGTGACGGTGACGAGGTAGAGGCGGTTGCCGCCGGCCGAGCGGCCCGCCACCTCCACGCTCACCCGGTCGCCGAGGCGCTGCAGGGCGTTCAGCTTTGGCGCGATCGCGTGGTACGGCGTGAGGCCCAGCTTCAGGGACTTGTCGCCGGGGTTCTCCGGGTCGGGGGAGAGGGTCTGGCGGCGGGGGTAGGCGCGGGCGGCCGTCGCGGTGGACGTCGCCTCCGGAGCGGCCAGGGCCCGCCGGGCCGCGCTCGCGGGAGCCCGGGCCGCCCGGTCGTCCACGGCGGCACCCTCCCGGGTGACGGGCTTCGGGTCCGCGCCGGCGGCGCCGGGGGCGAGCAGGAGTGAACCCGCCGCGGCGAGGGTGAGGGCGACGATCAGTACGGGTCTCGCAGGAACGGTTCTCGTGGTGCGCACGCGTACCTCCTCCTGAGCTTCCTGAGATCGGTACGGCGAGGTGTACCGGTTCGACTCAACGGCAACAAGGGCGCGTTGGTGTCACCGTTGACCCGGATGGCTCTCCCGCCGCGCCTCGCCTGACCTGGGCGACCTGTGACAGCGGTGTGACCGGAGAGCGTCAAGAGCGCGACACGGGCCCGGATAGGGTTTCCCCATGCGCGATCTAGGGACGGGTTTCCGGTATCTCCTGAAGGGCCAGCGATGGGTGGCCCGGCATGGAAGGAGTTACGGCCTCGGGCTGCTCCCGGGTCTGATCACCCTCGTCCTGTACGCGGCGGCGCTCGTCGCGCTGGCGCTGTGGGGCGAGGACGCCGTGGCCTGGGCGACGCCGTTCGCCGACGGCTGGTCGAGCCCGTGGCTCGGGCTCTTCCGCGGTTTCCTGACCGCCGTGCTGTTCGTCCTCGCCCTGCTCCTGTCCGTCGTGACGTTCACCGCGGTGACCCTGCTGATCGGGCAGCCCTTCTACGAGAACCTCTCCGAGAGGGTCGACCGGGACGTGTCCCCGGACGGGTACGCCCCCGAGTCGGGGCTGCCGCTCTGGCGCGAACTGTGGATCTCCGCCCGGGACAGCCTCCGGATCGTGGTGCGGGCCGCCCTGTGGGGCGTGCTGCTGTTCGCGTGCGGCTTCATCCCGGTCGTCGGGCAGACGGCCGTCCCGGTGATCGGGTTCTTCGTCACCGGGTTCTTCCTCACCGAGGAACTGACCGCCGTCGCCCTCCAGCGCCGCAGCGTCGAACTGCGCACCCGCCTCACCCTGCTGCGCTCCCGCAAGACCCTCGTCTGGGGCTTCGGCACACCGCTCGCCGTGGCCTTTCTGGTGCCGTTCGTCGCGGTGTTCCTGATGCCGGGCGCGGTCGCGGGCGCCACCCTCATGGCCCGCGACCTGCTGGGCGAGGAGACCGACGAGGGCGGCGCGGGCGGCAAGGAGGGCGGCGGGGACGTCACGACCCTTCCGCAGCCACCCTCAGGATCGTCCTCACCTGCGCGATGATGTCCAGCCGGTTCCGCACGAACTCCGGGTCGGTGACCTCGGTGGTGTTCCCCGCGCCGAACCGCAGCACCGGCGTGTGCACATGCCCGCCCGGCAGCGTGCCGTGCAGCCCCAGCCGGTCCCGCAGCAGCGTCGCCCGGTAGGCGATCTCGTTGGACAGGTAGTCCCCGCCCCCGCCCGCGCGGGCGGTCGAGCCGGGCGTCGGCCCGTCGGGGCGTACGACGGGCTCGGTGCCGCCGGCCGGGATCTCGGTGACACCGGTGTTGTCGTACACCGGGAAACGGCCGGTCGGCGCGGCGACGATCGCCGCGTGGGGCAGCGTGGTCGTCGTCCACTGCGGCTGCGAGGCCGGGTCGGACACCGGCACGGTCTCGGTGCGGCCGATGTTGTCGTTGTCCCCGAAGCCGCCCCGCCAGGCCCCGTTGGTCCGCTCGATGTCGAACCGCCCGACCCGGCCCTGGCTCACCGTCGTGAACAGGTCGACCTTCGGCAGGTACGGCTGCAGGGTCCGCTCCACCGTTCCGTCGGTGAAGTCCTTCCAGCGCACCGGGAACACGGCCGTCTCGATCCGGGCCGGGCCGTCCGCCGTCTCGATCACCGTGCCGTCGAAGGCCAGCGCGGTGGCGCCGGACGGGTTGGAGATGCGGATGTCCCGGTCCAGGGTGAACGGGTCGAAGCCGGTGAGCAGGATCCGCTTCAGGCCATGGCCGTGTGGATAGCGGATGGCGTCCTGGCCGCGCGAGGTGCGCTCCAGTTCGTCCAGCAGCGTGGCCCGCTGCCCGCCTGTCAGGCCGAACTCCGGCTCCCAGGTGCGCACCTCACGCGTCATGCCGAGCCGCGCCCAGTACAACGGCCGGTCGTCGTCCCGGCTGATGTCCCCGCCGGCCGGTCCCCGCCCCTGCGCCCGGTCGACCGCACGCCGCCACAGCCGCGAGCCCTCGCGCGCCACCGCCCGGCGGGCCTCCCCGTAGGAGCGGGCCGCCTCCAGCGCTTCGGCGAACCTCGGGGCCACGGTGTCGAATCCGGAGCGGCGCAGGATCTCCTGGGGGGCGGCTCCGCCCAGCCGCTGCTCCTCGACGGTGGGGGAGGGGGCCGCCCGGGCGGCGCTCGCGGCCGTCGGGGTGGTGAAGCCGGTGAGCAGGGCGAGGCCGAGGACGCCGAGGCGAACGCGTAGGGAGTTCAAGGGTGTTCAGGCCTTCCGTCGCGGTGGGGGGTCGGTGCCGGACGGCCGCAGTATCGCGTGACGGATGCGGTCCACGCCATGGGCGGGGCTCAGGCGGGGATCTTCGCCGTCGCCTCCCGCACCGCGCTCAGGCGGACGGCAGCGCCCTGTTGTTCGTCTCCGGGCAGATCGCCGAGGGCGCCCCGCTCACCGAGCAGACAGACCTTCGAGGCGGCCCGCCAGTTCAGCCGTCGTTCTCGTTCTCGGTCCCGTTCTCGTTCTCGCCGAGCAGCGTCAGGAAGTCCCGGAACGCGGACGCCATGTCCACCGATTCCGGGTCCAGCAGCCACTGGTACTGCAGCCCGTCCAGGACCGCCACGAGGAGCGGCGCGGCCCGCTCGGGGGTGAGGCCGCTCGGCAGCCGGTCGCCGTACTCGGCGCGCAGGATCCCGGCCATGCCGGCCCGCACCCCGACATAGCGCTCCGTGAAGTACGCCCGGGCCGGATGCTCCTCGGTGACGCTCTCGCCGAGCAGCGCCGAGAAGGTCTGGACGATGGCGGGCCGCATGGCGTTGTACTCGACGAGCGACGCCAGCAGGTCGAGCCGCAGCCGCCCGGCGGGCAGCGCGTCCCAGCGGTCCCGCTCCTGGAGCACCGCCACCAGCAGCGCCTCCTTCGTCGGGAAGTGGTGCAGCAGCCCCTGCTGGGTGAGCCCGACCCGTTCGGCGACGGCGGCCAGGCTCGCCCCCCGGTAACCGCGCTCGGCGATCACCTCCAGAGCGGCCCGCACGATCTCCGCGCGCCGTTCCTCGCTTCTCGTCCTGGCCGTCATGGCGTCACCGTACGACATGTCGAACCACCGATCATCACGAGGAAGTAACGAAACCTACCGCGTCACAGGTGGTCCGGGCACGATGGTGACATCCAGCGGCTTTCGACGTGGAGGTGCCGACGTGGCGGAGACAGCAGAGGTACGGCGCGAGGCGGCCGTCGAGGCGGCCCTCGGCAAGCTCGACCTGGACGCCAAGACGCGGCTCCTGGCCGGCCAGGACATGTGGAGCCTGCCCGCGCTGCCGGAGGCCGGACTGGCCTCACTGGTCATGTCCGACGGCCCGATCGGGGTCCGCGGAGTGCACTGGAGCGCCGACGACCCGTCCGTCGCCCTGCCCTCCCCGACCGCCCTCGCCGCCACCTGGGACCCCGCCCTCGCCCACCGGGCCGGTGTCCTGCTGGCCCAGGAGGCCCGCCGCAAGGGCGTCCACGTCCTGCTCGCCCCCACGGTCAACCTGCACCGCTCCCCGCTCGGCGGCCGCCACTTCGAGGCCTACAGCGAGGACCCGTACCTCACCGGGCGGATCGGCACCGCGTACGTCCGCGGCGTCCAGTCCGGCGGCGTCGGCACCACCGTCAAGCACTTCGTCGCCAACGACGCCGAGACCGACCGCCTCACCGTGAACAACCGCGTCGGCGAACGCGCCCTGCGCGAGCTGTACCTGGCCCCCTTCGAGGCGATCGTCGAGAACGCCCACCCCTGGGGCATCATGACCGCCTACAACTCCGTCAACGGCCCGACCATGACCGAGCACCACCACCTGGTCAACGAGGTCCTGCGCGGCGAGTGGGGCTTCGACGGCGTCAACGTCTCCGACTGGACCGCCGCCCGCTCCACCACCGGCGCCCTCACCGGCGGCCTCGACATCGCCATGCCCGGCCCCGGCACCGTCTACGGCGAAGCCCTCGCCCGGGCCGTGCGGGACGGCGAGGCCGACGAGGCACTGGTCGACGAGGCCGTCCGCCGCGTGCTGCGCCTCGCCGCCCGGGTCGGCATCCTGGACGGCGCCGAACCGGCCGTCACCGATCCGCCCGCCACCGTCGACGGCGGGGCGCTCGCCCGCGAGATCGCCCGCCGCTCCTTCGTCCTCGTCCGCAACGAGAGGGGCGCGCTGCCGCTGAAGCCCGGCCGCATCGCGCTGATCGGCGCCGCCGCCCGCGACGCCCGCGTCCTCGGCGGCGGCTCCGCCACCGTCTTCCCCGCCCGGGTCGTCTCCCCGCTCGACGGCCTCACCGCCGCCCTCCCCGACGGCACCCTCACCTACGCCCTCGGCGCCGACCCCAACACCGAACTCCCCGTCGCCGACCGGGGCTTCGAGCTGCGCGCGGTCTGCCGGGACGCGACCGGCCAGGTCATCGGCACGCGCTCGGCGCCCAGCGGCCACATCCAGTGGATGGGCGCCGACCTCCCCGACGGCGTCACCCACGACACCCTGCACAGCGTCGAACTGACCGGCACCTTCACCCCGCGCGAGAGCGGCACGCACACCTTCGGCTTCAAGGGCCTCGGCCCCTTCCGGCTGACCGTCGCCGGCACCACCTACTTCGACGACGTGCAGCGGCCCGCGGAGGACGGCGACCCCTTCGCCGCCTTCTTCGGCGCCCCGGTGCCCCACGCCCGGCTCGAACTCACCGCGGGCGAACCGGTCGAGGTATCCCTCACCTACACGGTCCCGCCGCTCGGCGATCACCCCATGCGGGTCATCGGCTTCACCCTCGCCCACCAGGACCCGCAGCGCGACGCCGACGAGCTGATCGCCGAGGCCGCCGCGGTCGCCCGGGCCGCCGACACGGCCGTCGTCGTGGTCGCCACCACCGACCGCGTCGAGTCCGAGGGCTTCGACCGCACCGACCTGCGCCTGCCCGGCCGCCAGGACGACCTGGTCCGCGCCGTCGCCGCCGCCAACCCGAACACCGTCGTGGTCGTCAACTCCGGCTCCCCGGTGGAACTGCCGTGGCGGGACGAGGTCGCCGCCGTGCTCCTGTCCTGGTTCCCCGGCCAGGAGGGCGGCGCGGCCCTCGCGGACGTCCTCATCGGCGCCCACGAACCCGGCGGCCGCCTCCCCACCACCTGGGGCACCCTCGCCGACGCCCCGGTCACCCAGGTCGTCCCGGAGAACGGCGAACTGCCCTACGACGAGGGCGTCTTCATCGGCTACCGCGCCTGGGAGAAGCACGGCCGCAGCCCCGCCTACCCCTTCGGCCACGGCCTCGGCTACACCGACTGGACCTACGACTCGGTCGAGGTGGAGGAGACCGCCGAGACCACCACCGCGACGGTCCGCCTCCGCAACACCGGCGACCGCCCCGGCCGCGAGGTCGTCCAGCTCTACCTCGCCCCGGGCGACCCCGACCCCACCCGCCCGGCCCGCTGGCTGGCCGGCTTCGCGGGCGTCCGGGCCGCACCCGGCGACAGCGTCGAGGCCACCGTCGAACTGCCGCGCCGCGCCTTCGAGATCTGGGACGACGCGACCGGCTCGTGGTCGTTTGTGAAGGGTTCGTACGAGATCCAGGTCGGACGCTCGATCACGGACCGCAGGATCACCGCGACGATTAACGTCTGATCCGGGACGGGTTCCCCACCATGCAGCCCCGGCCCGGGACCTGACCTCCGGACCGGGGCTCGTGGTCTGTCACGGGGTCCCTCAGCGGGTGCCGAACCCGTACACCGTCTCCGAGCGGAACACCTCGCCCGGCCGCAGCACGGTCGTCGGGAACTCCGGCCGGTTCGGCGAGTCGGGGAAGTGCTGGGTCTCCAGCGCGATGCCGTCGCCGGGCGCGAACGGCTCGCCCAGGTGGTCGGCGGTGTACAGCTGGAGGCCGGGCTCGGTGGTCGCCACCGTCAGCACCCGTCCGGACGCCGGGTCATGCAGCTCGGCGACCTCCACCGGAGTGTCCGTCACACCCTTGTCGAGCACGAAGTTGTGGTCGTAGCCGGACCCGGTCTTGCGGGCCTCCCGGAAGTCGAACCGCGTGCCGGACACCTCGTCGGGGTCGCCGGCCGGGATCAGGTCCGCGTCGACCGGCGTGTACCGGGAGGCGGCCAGCCGCAGCTCATGGCCGCCGGCGTCACCGGAACCGGCCAGGTTGAAGTAGCTGTGGTTCGTCAGGTTCACCACGGTCGGCGCGTCCGTCACCGCCTCGTACGCGATCCGCAGCGCGCCGCTCTCCTGGAGCGTGTACGTCGCCGAGACCTCCAGCCGCCCGGGGAACCCCTCCTCGCCGTGCGGACTGACCCGCGTCAGCCGCACCCCGTGCTCGACGGGCTCCGCGTCCCACCCCCGCTTGTCGAAGCCGCGCGCTCCGCCGTGCAACGAGTTCGGCGCGTTGTTCGGTTCCAGCGCGTACGTCCGCCCGTCCAGGGTGAACCGGCCCCCGGCGATCCGGTTGGCGTACCGCCCGACCAGGGCACCGAGGTACGGCTCCGGATGGGCGAGATACCCGTCGAGATCCGGGAACCCCAGCACCACGTCCCCGGCCCGGCCCTCCCGGTCCGGCACCTCCACGGACTGCACGATCCCGCCGTACGACAGGACTCGCACCCGCACGCCCGCCCGCTCCAGGGTCCAGCGGTGCACCGGGGTCCCGTCGGAAAGTGTTCCGAAGAGTTCGTTCATGTGCGGAACTCTAGGCCAGGGCCCGGGTCAGGGCTTCTTCGCGGTGACGGTGCGGTACGCGATCTCCGCCAACCGGGCCTGTCCGTTCACGCTGGGGTGGAAGTAGTCCCAGCGGCTCAACTGGGCGGTGCCGAAGCGGTAGTCGTACACCGCGCCCCCGTCGTAGCGGCACCGCTTGTCCTCGGCGCAGACCTCCCCCAGGACCTTGTTGTAGTCCTCCACCCGCTTCTGCACCGTGCCCCGCCGCAGCGTCGCCGCCGAGTCCAGGGCGTCCGCGTCGCCCAGCATCGACGGGCAGATGCCCAGCTTCCACACCTGCTTGCCCATCGGGCTGTTCCGCCCCTGCGACCACAGCCGCTTCAGGTTCGGCACGCTCGCCACGAACACCTGCGCCTTGGGCAGGGACTTGCGCAGGCTGCGCAGCGAGTCCTCGAAGTCGGCGCGGAAGGCGGAGACCGGCGTCATCGCCGAAGGGGTGGAGCGGCAGGCGTCGTTCGCCCCCACCATCACCGTCACCAGCTGCGGTTTCCGCCGTACCGCCTGTGCCATCTGCCCGGGCAGATCGGCCATCCGCGCCCCGGTCACGGCGTAGTTCCAGCTCCGCCGGGCGGCCCCGGTCCTGCCCAGCAGCCGCACCGCGAGCGAGTCGACCTCGGGGCTGGCGCCGGTCGCCCAGGACGCCTCCGGACAGTCCGACAGCACGTCACAGGCGTCGAACCCCCGGGTGATGGAATCACCGACGGCCGCGACGGAGCCCGGGCTGCGGTCCCACAGGGGCGTGGGCTTCACAGACGGCTTCGGGCTCTCGGACGGGGCGGCGGAATCGCCCCCCACGGCATCACACCCCGCGACACCCAGCACGGCCGCCGCGACCACGGCCAGAACACTCCGTGTGCGACGGCCTCGCTTCCGCATCCCTGGTCCATCCCCTCGCCACGCCGTGCCTGTCTCCCCAACCAATAACAACGCACGAGGGTTCCCGACCGATCAGGTGCAACGGCTCACACCCGTACAAGCGTCCCCCTGGGTGAATGGCAGGCGTTTCCCGGCACCTGGACCGACCGTACGTCACACTCCTTGCGCCACCGCACGGTAGCCTCGCCATCAACGTGACCCGCCCGGTCACAGCCGTTCCGCCCGTTAGCACCATGTCCCGCTCTGCCCGGAGGTTCCGGTGACGACACGTGGAGTTCTGTACGTGCACTCCGCGCCGCGCGCGCTGTGCCCGCACGTCGAGTGGGCCGTCGCCGGGGTGCTCGGCACACGCGTCAGCCTGGACTGGATCCGTCAGCCGGCCGCACCGGGCACCTGGCGCTCGGAGTTCTCCTGGCAGGGCCAGGCGGGTACGGCGTCCAAGCTGGCCTCGGCGCTCCGCGGCTGGCGCCTCCTGCGCTTCGAGGTCACCGCGGAACCCTGCCCCACCGCCGAGGGCGAGCGCTACAGCTGCACCCCCGACCTGGGCATCTACCACGCCGTCACCGGCATCCACGGCGACATCCTCATCCCCGAGGACCGGCTGCGCGCGGCGCTGCAACGCAGCCAGCGCGGCGAGACCGACCTGGAGGCCGAGCTCAGCAAACTCCTGGGCAAGCCCTGGGACGACGAGCTGGAACCCTTCCGCTACGCGGGCGAGGGCGCCCCGGTCCGCTGGCTCCACCAGGTGGTGTGACGCCATTCTTTTAGGGGCGCGGGGAACTGCGCGATCAGCCCCCACCCGCCCGCACCCGGCAGACAACGCGACACAAAACGGCGATTGGCCCGAACTCCACTCAGGGAGTCCGGGCCAACCACCGTTCAGCGAATCAAACCGTCCGGAACGCCAGCACCACGTTGTGCCCGCCGAAGCCGAACGAGTCGTTCAGCGCGGCGATACGGCCCTCGACGGGCAGCTTGCGAGCCTCACCGCGGACGACGTCGGCGTTCGCCTCGGCCTCCGGGTCCAGGTTCTCGACGTTGATGGTCGGCGGAGCCACCCGGTGGTACAGCGCGAGCACCGTGGCAACGGTCTCCACACCACCGGCACCACCCAGCAGATGCCCGGTCATCGACTTCGTCGCGGACACCGCGAAGTGGTCGGCGTCGTCGCCGAACACCTTCCGCAGCGCCTTCAGCTCGGCGATGTCCCCGGCCGGCGTGGAGGTCGCGTGCGCGTTGACGTGCACGATCTCCGCCGGGTCCAGGTCGTTGCGGTCCAGCAGGTTCTGCAGGGCGTGCGAGATGCCCCGCCCCTCCGGTTCCGGCTGCACGATGTCGTGCGCGTCGGCGGAGATGCCCTGCCCGACCGCCTCGGCGTACACCCGGGCACCGCGCTTCGCGGCGTGCTCGGCGGACTCCAGGACGACGACACCGGCGCCCTCACCGAGGACGAAGCCGTCGCGGGCCGTGTCGTAGGGACGCGACGCGCCCTGCGGGTCGTCGTTGTTCTTCGACATCGCCATCATGTTGCCGAACGCGGCGATGGGCAGCGGGTGGATCGCCGCCTCCGTGCCACCCGCGACGACGACGTCGGCACGGCCGGTGCGGATCATCTCGATGGCGTAGCCGATCGCCTCGGCGCCCGAGGCGCAGGCGGAGACCGGCGTGTGCACGCCCGCCCGGGCGCCCACGGCCAAGCCCACGTTGGCCGACGGGCTGTTGGGCATCAGCATGGGCACGGTGTGCGGGGAGACGCGGCGTACGCCCCTCTCCTTCAGCACGTCGTACTGGTCGAGCAGCGTCGTCACGCCGCCGATACCGGAGGCGATGACCGCGCCGAGCCGGTCGGGGTCGATGTTCGGGTCCTCGCCGGCCTTCGCTTCGAAACCGGCGTCGGCCCAGGCCTCCTTGGCCGCGACCAGCGCGAACTGCGCCGATCGGTCCAGGCGGCGGGCCTGTGGCCGCGGGATGACCTCGGTCGGCTCCACGGCGACCGGGGCCGCGATACGGACCGCCTGGTCGGCGGCCCACTCCTGCTCCAGGGGCTTGACGCCGGACTTGCCGGCGATCAGGCCCTCCCAGGTAGAGGCTGCGTCGCCACCCAGCGGTGTGGTTGCGCCGATACCGGTGACGACCACGGTGCGATTGGTCGAGTTCACGGGAATTCTTTCTCCAACGGATCCGAGGATTAAGCGGCGCCACCGCCGGGTGGCGGGGCAGTCAGACAGACGGCCTGATCGGCCGGTCAGCCCTGGTGCTTGAGGATGTAGTCGGTCGCGTCACCGACGGTCTTGAGGTTCTTGACGTCCTCGTCCGGGATCTTGACGTCGAAACGCTCTTCGGCGGCGACGACGACCTCGACCATGGACAGCGAGTCGACGTCCAGGTCGTCGGTGAAGGACTTGTCCAGCTGGACGTCCTCAACCGGGATGCCGGCGATCTCGTTCACGATCTCGGCGAGACCGGCGACGATCTCTTCCTGAGTGGCGGCCATGTTGGCGCTCCTTCGTAGATATCCAGAGGGTGTGGCAGGTGTTTCTTCCCGCACCGGACCGCATGATCCGGCACGGAGTGCCTAGGGGAGGGTAACGACAGTCGCGGCGTAGACGAGACCCGCCCCGAAGCCGATGACGAGCGCGGTGTCGCCGCTCTTCGCTTCTCCGGTCGCCAGGAGCCGCTCCATCGCGAGCGGGATCGAGGCGGCCGAGGTGTTGCCGGTGGTGCGTACGTCACGTGCGACCGTGACGGACTCCGGCAGCTTGAGTGTCTTCACCATCGAGTCGATGATCCGCTCGTTGGCCTGGTGCGGGATGAAGACGTCCAGGTCGTCCGCGGTGATGCCGGCGGCGTCCAGCGCCTCCTTGGCGACCTTCGCCATCTCGAACACGGCCCAGCGGAAAACCGCCTGGCCCTCCTGCGTGATGGCGGGGAACTTGGCGACCTCGCCCGAACGGTAGTCCGTCCACGGCACGGTCTGCTTGATGGTCTCGGACTTGTCGCCCTCGGAGCCCCACACGGTGGGGCCGATCGCGGGCTCCTGGGCCGGGCCGACGACGACCGCGCCGGCACCGTCGCCGAACAGGAAGGCCGTCGCCCGGTCCTCCAGGTCGGTCAGGTCGCTCAGCCGCTCCACGCCGATCACCAGGACGTACTCGGCGGAACCTTCGACGATCATGCCCTTGGCGAGCGTCAGGCCGTAGCCGAAGCCCGCGCAGCCGGCCGAGATGTCGAACGCGGCGGCCTTGGCGGTGCCGAGCTTGTCGGCGATCTCGGTGGCGACGGCCGGGGTCTGCTTGAAGTGCGAGACCGTCGAGACGATCACGCCGCCGATCTGCTCGGCGGAGATCCCGGCGTCCGCGATCGCCTTGCCGGACGCCATGATGGACATCGCGGCGACGGTCTCCTCGTCGTTCGCCCAGTGCCGGGTCTCGATGCCGGAGCGCGAGCGGATCCACTCGTCGGACGAGTCGATCGTCTCGAGGATCACCTCGTTCGGCACGACCCGGGTCGGGCGGTAACCGCCGACGCCGAGGATGCGCGCGTACGGGGCGCCCTTGCTGGGCTTGATCTTCGCCATGCTCTCCGGCTCCTTGTCAGGCACTGTGCTCGGCGATGAGCTCGCGAGCCGTGTCGAGGTCGGCGGGGGACTTCAGGGCCAGCGTCTTCACCCCGGGCAGGGCCCGCTTGGCCAGGCCGGTGAGGGTGCCGCCGGGGCACAGCTCGATCAGGGCCGTGACGCCGAGCTCCTTGAAGGTCTCCATGCACAGGTCCCAGCGGACCGGGTTGGCGACCTGGCCGACGAGACGGTCCAGCACCTCGGCGCCGCCGGCGACGGCCTGCCCGTCGGCGTTGGAGACGTAAGTGAGCTTCGGGTCGCCGGGCGCCAGGGCCTCGGCGGCCTTCGCCAGCGTGTCGACCGCGGGGGCCATGTGGTGCGTGTGGAACGCGCCGGCGACCTTCAGCGCGACGACCTTGCGCACGCCCTCGGGCTTGTCGGCCTCCAGCGCGGCGAGCTGCTCCTTGGTGCCGGCCGCGACGATCTGGCCCGCGCCGTTGATGTTCGCCGGGGTCAGGCCCAGCTTCTCCAGGTGCGGAACCGTCACGGCGGGGTCGCCGCCCAGCAGCGCGGCCATACCGGTCTCGGTGACGGCGGCGGCCTCGGCCATGGCGAGCCCGCGGGTGCGGACCAGACGCAGGGCCTCCTCGTGGGGGAGCACCCCGGCGAGCGAGGCGGCCGTGATCTCGCCGACGCTGTGACCGGCGATCGCGCCGACCTTCGCGGGCAGGTCGGCCGGATCGTCGAAGAGCAGTCGCGCGGACGCCAGTCCGGCCGCGACCAGCAGCGGCTGCGCCACCGCGGTGTCGCGGATCTCCTCCGCGTCGGCCTCGGTGCCGTAACGGATCAGGTCGAGTCCCACGGCGTCGGACCAGGCCTCAAGGGCACCGCGAACACCGGGGAGGTCGAGCCATTCAGTCAGGAAGCCGGGCGTCTGAGCGCCCTGGCCGGGAGCCACGAGTACGAGCACTCTCACACTCTCTCTTGGGGACGGGCACGGCCGCCCGTGGGGACAAGGACGAAGAACACGAGGGGGTTTTGTCGAGCCCCGACAAAACCTTAGGGCTGGAGATCTCCATCGACCAGACGCCCCAGGATCAGCGCTATCCGCAGTGTGAACGCAGAGCGTACATCGGAGGGTGACCAACCGGTGACGTCTGTCACACGTCGAAGCCGGTAGCGGACGGTGTTGGGATGGACGAACAGCATCCGGGCGGCGCCCTCGAGGCTGCTCGCCTGTTCGAGGTAGACGCTGAGGGTCTCCAGGAGCGCGGCCCCGGCCTCCTCCAGTGGTCTGTAGATCTCCTCCACCAGTTGCTCGCGGGCCGAGGGGTCCCCGGCCATCGCCCGCTCCGGGAGCAGATCGTCCGCCAGGACCGGGCGCGGGGCGTCCTGCCAGGCGGAACACGCCTTCAGCCCGGCCGCGGCGGCCTGCGCGGACCGGGTCGCGGCCAGCAGGTCCGGCACCACCGGGCCCGCCACGACCGGCCCGGCCGCGAACGGGCCGATCAGCGACTTGGCCACGGCCAGCGGGTTGTCGCTGCCGCCCGCGATGACGACCAGTCGGTCGCCGAGCACCCCGGTGAGCACCTGGAGCTTGGCGTGCCGGGCCGCGCGCCGTATGGCCTCGACGGTCAGTTCGCTGTCACCGTCGGGCGCCGTGCCGAGCACCACGCACACGTGCTCGGGCGAGTTCCACCCGAGGGCGGCGGCCCGGGACACGGCTCCCTCGTCGGCCTCGCCGCTGAGCACGGCGTTCACGACCAGGGACTCCAGCCGGGCGTCCCAGGCGCCGCGCGCCTCGGCGGCCTGCGCGTACACCTGGGCCGTGGCGAAGGCGATCTCCCGGGCGTAGACGAGCAGCGCCTCGCGCAGCACCCGCTCGTCGCCGGGGGCCGCGACCTCGTCGATCGCGCTCTCCATGACCTCGATGGTGGTGCGCACCATCTCCACCGTCTGGCGCAGCGTGATCGCCCGGGTCAGCTCGCGCGGCGCGGTGCCGAACACGTCGGTGGAGATGGCCTGCGGGGCGTCCGGGCGCCGGAACCACTCGGTGAACGCGGCGATACCCGCCTGCGCGACCAGACCGATCCAGGAACGGTTCTCCGGGGGCATGGCCCGGTACCAGGGCAGCGTCTCGTCCATCCGCGCGATGGCCTGCGCGGCGAGCGATCCGGACGACTTCTCCAGCCGCTTCAGCGTCGCGGCATGCGGATGGACGTCGTGGGCTGCGGCTTCGTTCTTGCTGGTTTCGGGTTCGGGCACGGGGACAAGACTGCCTTATCCGGACGGGAGGGTGGGCCGCCGGGTCTACGGTGGACTCCGTGATGGACATTCGGCGCGCCGGTGAGCGCTACCAGGGCGGCGACCCGGCGGCCGGGATCGAGTCGTGGCACGCCTTCTCCTTCGGCTCCCACTACGACCCGGGCAACCTCCGTTTCGGTGCGGTGCTCGCGTGCAACGAGGAGCGGCTGGCGCCCGGTGCCGGCTTCGACGAGCATCCGCACAGCCACACCGAGATCGTGACGTGGGTGGTGGCGGGCGAGCTGACCCACCGGGACTCCACCGGGCAGGAGTCGGTGGTGCGCCACGGCGACGTGCAGCGGCTCAGCTCGGCGGGCGGGGTGCGGCACGTGGAGCGCAACGACGGCCCGGAGTCCCTGACCTTCATCCAGATGTGGCTGGCCCCGCTCCGACCCGGCGGTGACCCGTTCTACGAGGTCGTCCACGGCATCGCCGACTCGACGCCCTACGCCCTCCCGGAGGCGGGCGCGATGCTGCACGTGCGGCGCCTCGGGCCCGGGGAGCGGACGGCGGTGCCGGACGGGGCGTACGCGTACGTGCACGTCGTGCGCGGCGACGTCCGCCTGGACGGCGAGGAACTGGGCGCCGGTGACGCGGCCCGGATCACGGACGCCAAAGGCCTGGAGGCCGAGGGCGTGACCGAGGCGGAGCTGCTGATCTGGGAGATGGCCTAGGGGGCTTCGCTAGAGCTCCGCGAGCACCGCGTCCGTGAACGCCGGCCACGCCTCGATCGCCCAGGACCCGAACGCCCGGTCCGTCAGCGCCACGCAGGCCGCGCCCGCGTCCGGGTCGATCCACAGGAACGTACCCGACTGCCCGAAATGCCCGAACGTGCGCGGCGAGGACGAGGAGCCCGTCCAGTGCGGCGACTTGGAGTCGCGGATCTCGAAGCCCAGCCCCCAGTCGTTGGGGTTCTGGTGGCCGTACCCCGGTAGGACGCCCTTGGTGCCCGGGTAGTGCACGGTCATCGCCCCGGCGACCGTACGCGGATCCAGCAGCCGCGGCGCCTGCACCTCGGCCGCGAACCGCAGCAGGTCCTCGACCGTCGACACCCCGTCCTTGGCCGGGGAGCCCTCCAGGGTCGTCGAGGTCATGCCCAGCGGCTCCAGCACGGCCTGGCGCAGGTACTCCCCGAACGGGATGTCGGTGGCCTTCGCGACATGGTCGCCCAACTGCTCGAAACCGGCGTTGGAGTACAGCCGCCGCTCCCCGGGCGGGGCCGTGACCTTGTGCTCGTCGAAGGCGAGGCCCGAGGTGTGCGCGAGCAGGTGCCGGACCGTCGACCCGGAGGGACCCGCGGGCTCGTCGAACTCGACGGCCCCCTCCTCGTACGCCACGAGCACCGCGTAGGCGGCCAGCGGCTTGGTCACCGACGCCAGCGGGAACCGCCGGCCGGCCGGCCCGTGGGTGCCGAGGACGGTGCCGTCCGCTCGTACGGCGCCCGCCGCAGCGGTGGGAACCGGCCAGTTCTCGATCAACGCGAGGCTCTTCAGCGACATGCGTTCGAGCCTATGCGCTCAGAGCGCGAGCTCCGGCAAAGGGTCGGGCTTGGGCCGGAAGCCGAGGGAGACGTCCACACCGAACACGAAACGTCCTGCCGATTTCTTACCGTCGGCGCTTGCTTGGAGTGCGCTCCAAGGTTCTAGCGTTGGGGTCATGACGGTGATGGAGACCACGGGGACCGGGGCCGACACCTGCGCCGGCCCGCCGCAGCAGAACCGGCGCCCGGACGGCCAGGACCGCTACACGATCAGCGAGGTCGTCGCCTTGACCGGCCTGACGGCCCACACCCTGCGCTGGTACGAGCGCATCGGACTCATGCCGCACATCGACCGGTCCCACACCGGCCAGCGCCGCTACACCAACCGCGACCTCGACTGGCTCGACCTCGTCGGCAAGCTCCGCCTGACGGGCATGCCGGTCGCGGACATGGTGCGGTACGCGGAACTGGTGCGCGAGGGCGACCACACCTACGGCGAGCGCTTCGAGCTGCTGAAGACGACCCGTGAGGACGTCCTGGCCAGGATCGACGAACTCCGGGGCACGCTCGCCGTGCTCGACCGGAAGATCAGTTTCTACGCGGACGCCGGGCGTGCCCCGGCGTCGGAGAGGTCCCGATGACGGACGGCAAGATCACGACGGCGAAGCTCGGCGACCACGGTCCCGAGGTGAGCGTCCAGGGCCTCGGCTGCATGGGGATGAGCTTCGGCTACGGCCCCGCGGACGCGGACGCGTCCCGGGCCACGCTGGAGCGGGCGCTCGAACTGGGCGTCACCTTCTACGACACGGCCGACGCGTACGGCGCCGGCGAGAACGAGCGGTTCCTGTCGCCCTTCTTCAAGGCCCACCGCGACGAGGTCGTCATCGCGACCAAGTTCGCCCTGTCGATCCCCCCGGACGACCCGACGCGCCGGGTCATCCGCAACGATCCGCCCTACATCCGCCAGGCCGTCGAGGCGAGCCTGAAGCGCCTGGACGTCGACGCCATCGACCTCTACTACATGCACCGGCGCGATGTGAACGTGCCGATCGAGGAGAGCGTCGGCACCATGGCCGACCTGGTCCGCGAGGGCAAGGTCAAGCACCTCGGCCTGAGCGAGGTCACGGCCGGTGAACTGCGTGCCGCCCACGCCGTCCACCCCATCGCCGCCGTGCAGTCGGAGTGGTCGCTGTTCAGCCGTGACATCGAGGCGCACGTCGTCCCGGCGGCCCGTGAGCTGGGTGTGGCCCTCGTCTCCTACTCACCCCTCGGCCGGGGCTTCCTCACCGGCTCCTTCACCAACGCCGACCAGGACCTGAGCGCCGGTGACTTCCGCCGTCAGCAGCCCCGCTTCACGGGCGACAACGCCACGGCGAACGCGACCCTGCTGGAGCTGATCCGCACGGTGGCCAAGGCGCACGACGCGACGCTCGGTCAGACAGCCCTGGCCTGGGCCCAGCAGCAGGCGACGGTCCACGACCTCCCGGTCATCCCGATCCCGGGCACCCGCAAGCCCGGCAGGGTGGAGGAGAACACGGCGGCGACCGGGATCGTCCTGACCGACGAGGAACTGGACCTGCTGGACGGCATAGCGGCCCAGGTGGCGGGCACGCGCTACGCGGACATGACCTTCACGTCAGCGGGCCGGGAGTAGCGAAGCGCCCCTTCAGGGGCGCGGGGAACTGCGCGACCGGCCACATCCGGCCCGCACCCGCCGGCGCGCAGCACCCCGCAGACGCTAAAGCTCCGCCAGCAACTCGGCCTTTTTGACCGAAAACTCCTCATCCGTCACCAGTCCGGCCTGATGCAGCTCACCCAGGTGACGAATCCGCTCGGCGATGTCCGCGGGATCACGCCGCGGCGCGGGCACGGCGGCCACCGGACTCGACGTCCGCACCGCCGCCAACACCGCGGCGGCGAACGGCAGCGACTCGTGCACCGGCCCGTACCCCAGCCCGAACACCACCGCGGCCGGATCCTGATCGGCCTGCGCCCCGGGCGCTCCCGCATCCCGCTGCAAAAGCCGCAGATGCCCCTCGAACACCTCCGGCGACCGCCACTCCACCCCGTTCAGCTCCCCGACGGAGAAGCTCTGGTCGCCGGCCTTCCACTTCGCCGACGACGCCCCCGTCCAGAACCACCGGAAGTTCACGGTCCGTCCGTCGAAGGTCGCCTTCCCGTCGTACGCCTTGAACGACAGCGGCCCCTCGGGCGGGTCCACGAGGAAGCGGTCCGCCGGCCCGGACTCGGTCAGCAGGGTCCGCAGCTCGTCGGCGTAGTACTCCGCGAGGACCTCCCGGTCGGCGGGCAGCACCAGCCGGTAGGGGTCGCCGCTCTCCTTCAGCTGCCCGGCGGCCGCCTCCATCAACGGGTCCGCCCCGGGCCGCGGTTCGACACGCAGCACGACCGTGCCGCGTTTCCCGCGGGTCAGCGTCACCCCGGCGATCGCCTCCAGGGGCACACGACGTTCCCCGAGGGCCTGGAAGAGCTTGGGTGTTCGAATCCCTCGTTCGTAGCGGATGAGCACGGAGTCGGACTCGAACTCCCAGGCGGCATGAAATCCGGCCAGTACGTCACCCATGCGGCTCATCGTATGCGGCACGCGCTCCTCCGTCCCCCTCCCGAGCAGACCGCAACTTCTTCGCCTCTACGCGCGTCAGGCCGCCGCCGTGCCGGACAAACCGGTACGGCAGACGCCGTCTTCGTGCGCGCAGTGCACCGAGCGGTATGCGCCAACGCCGATCTCTGCGAAATTGAACAGACTTGCCGTTCCCGGCTCGAAGTAACCCGCGTGACCCTTCGCACCCGCCGCCGACAGCACCCGCGCCCCGAACCCTGCGGAGACCGGATCGGCGCCGTGGCCGAGTCCGCCGACCTCCAGGTAGGGCACGTCCTGGATCCAGTCGTCGGAGTCCCGCATCGCCCACACCCGGGCGGTGGTGTGCAACTGGGCGGCCTTCTCGACACGCATGCCGGGGCTGCCGGCCACCGCGATGTCGGACACCCGGCCCGGCAGCGAGCGCGCGGCGACGCCGCACACCACGGAGCCGTAGCTGTGGCAGAACAGCGAGACCGGCGAGCTGCCCGGCAGCGACCGCACCAGCGCGTCGAGCCGTACGGCACCCTCCTTGGCGCGCATCGCCGTGGCCGAGTCGATGCCGAGTCCGCTGGGCGCCGTGTAGTCGGCCCAGGCGATCACGGCCGTACGGGTCGAGGGGCTCACCTTCCGCTCGGCCGCGTACAGGGACTTGGCCATCCCGACGGGCGCGGAGTACTCGCGCTTGGTGCGCTGGAAGGTGAGCAGGTCGGTGTCGACACCGGGGACGACGACCGAGACCCGCTCCGCCCTGCGCAGGTTGCCGAAGACCTCCGCCACCCGGCCCGAGCCGTCCGGGTCGAAGGCCAGGATGTGCCGGCCCTTCTCCATGAGGTCCTCGAAGCGGTGCATCCTGCGGCCCGCCTCGTGCTGCCCGGCCGGGGTGAGGCGCTGGTCGTGCATGCGTTCGCGCTCGACCTTGCGCGCCTTGGCGAGCGCGAGGTGGTTGGCGCGGTAGCGCAGCTCGACCGGCGCGCCGTTCATGTTGCCCACGGCGAGCGAGTACTTGCGGACCAGGGTCGTACGGTCCTGCTCGGTGAGCGAGGTGAAGAAGCGGGCCAGCTTCGTCGGCTCGGACTGCGGGTCCGGCAACCGGTGCCCGCCGATCCGGCCGTGCTCCCAGGCGGAGAGCGAGGCTTGGAGCGGTGTGGCGCCCCGCTGGTTGCGCAGGGCCGTCCAGCCGGTGGTCGCCAGCATCACGAACACGACGGCCAGAGCGAGCAGTGCGCGCCAGACGTTCAGTTGCGGGGAGGTGCCGAAGGAAGTCACTGAAAGGACACACTAGGAGAACGAGAGGGTCTCGCGTTAACCAAGTGACCGGGATCACGTTTCGGTGGATGTGCTAAGGGGACTGCTCCGCACGCCAGTTCCCGGCCAGTGCGGGACCCACCTCGTCCAGGTATGTGGTGGTGAGTTGGCGCATTCCCTCCATGCTGAGGTCGTCCCCCGCGGACCACAGTCGTTCGGTGACGCGAATCACCCCTCCGAAGAGGGCGACGACGATCCTCGGCCGGGGGTCCGCGTCCACGTCGAGTCCCTCGCGCTCGGCGATGATCCCCGCGAGCTGCTCCTCCAGCTCCGCCGACCGCCGCAGATGGGCGGCGAGCAGCGCGGGCGTCGACTCGATCACCCGGTAGACGCGCATGTGGAGCTCGATCGGCACCAGCTCCTCGACCGCCTCGTTGATGGCGTCCCAGCTCTCCAGCACGGCCCGGCGCAGCGCCTCCAGCGGCACCTCGTCCGGCGGGCGCGTGCGCAGGGCCTCCACGACGAGCGTCTCCGCGAGGCGCGGCACGAAGAACGCCGTCTCCTCCTTGCCGGCGAAGTAGCGGAAGAAGGTGCGCTGCGAGACGTCCACGGCGGCGGCGATGTCGTCGACGGTCGTCTCCTCGTACCCGCGCGTGGCGAACAGTTCCAGCGCGGCCCGCAGCAGTGCGTCCCGGGTGCGCCGCTTCTTGCGTTCGCGCAGGTTCAAGGCATGCCTCTCGTCTGACGTGTTCTCCCAGTTCAGGCTATACGGGGATGTCGTGTCAGTTACCGACTAGTGAATTGGTTTGTCAACTGTCAGCGGCTGTCATTAGCCTCGGCGTATGACTAGTCAGACCACCATCGACACGACGGGGTCGGGGGGCAAGGCACCGGCGGCGCCGTCGGACGCGACGCCGGGCAAGGGGCTGCGAGGGCACCCCTGGCTCACCCTCATCACCGTCGCTGTGGGGGTCATGATGGTGGCCCTCGACGGCACCATCGTGGCCATAGCCAACCCGGCGATCGGCAAGGACCTGGGGGCCTCATGGTCCGATCTCCAGTGGATCACCAACGCCTACTTCCTCGCTCTCGCGGTGTCCCTGATCACCGCCGGCAAACTCGGTGACCGATTCGGTCACCGGCAGACCTTCCTCATCGGCGTGGCGGGCTTCGCCGCCTCCTCGGCCGCCATCGGGCTGTCCAAGGGCATCACGGCGGTCATCGTCTTCCGCGTCTTCCAGGGGCTCTTCGGCGCCCTGCTGATGCCGGCCGCGCTCGGCCTGCTGCGGGCCACCTTCCCGGCCGAGAAGCTGAACATGGCCATCGGCATCTGGGGCATGGTCATCGGCGCGTCCACCGCGGGCGGCCCGATCCTCGGCGGCGTGCTCGTCGAGCACGTCAACTGGCAGTCGGTGTTCTTCATCAACGTGCCGGTCGGTGTCCTCGCCGTCGTCCTCGGCGTGCTGATCCTGCTCGACCACCGCGCCGAGAACGCCCCGCGCTCCTTCGATCTCCTCGGCATCTTCCTGCTGTCCGCCGCGATGTTCTGCCTCGTCTGGGCTCTGATCAAGGCACCGGAGTGGGGCTGGGGCGATCTGCAGACCTGGGCGTTCATCGTCGCCTCGGTGGTCGGCTTCGGGCTCTTCGCCGTCTGGGAGACGAAGGTGAAGGAGCCGCTGATCCCGCTGGGGCTGTTCCGCTCCGTCCCGCTGTCGGCGGGTGTCGTGCTCATGGTCCTGATGGCCATCGCCTTCATGGGCGGCCTGTTCTTCGTGACGTTCTACCTCCAGAACGTGCACGGCATGAGCCCGATCGACGCCGGTCTGCACCTGCTGCCGCTCACCGGCATGATGATCGTCGGCTCCCCGCTCGCCGGCGTGATGATCACCAAGTTCGGCCCGCGCATCCCGCTGGCCGGCGGCATGGCGTTCACCGCGATCGCCATGTACGGCATGTCCACGCTGGACGCGCACACGGGCAGCGGCGTCATGTCCGTCTGGTTCGCCCTGCTGGGCCTCGGCCTCGCGCCGGTCATGGTGGGCGCCACCGAAGTAATCGTCGGCAACGCCCCGATGGAGCTCTCGGGCGTCGCGGGCGGTCTCCAGCAGGCCGCCATGCAGATCGGCGGCAGTCTCGGTACGGCCGTGCTGGGCGCCGTGATGGCCTCCAAGGTCGACAACGAGTTCGCCGGCAACTGGGCGGACGCGGGGCTGCCGCCGCTCACCCCGGCCCAGTCCGAGCAGGCCGCGCTGGCCGTTCAGCAGGGCAGCGCCCCGGTGCCGGAGGGCACCCCCGAGCAGATCGCCGCGAAGATCACCGAGGTCGCGCACACCACGTTCATCGACGGCATGAGCCTGGCCTCCCTGACCGCTGCGGGCGTGGCGGCCGTCGCCGTGTTCGTCGCGTTCCTCACCAAGCGCGGTGCGAACGCGGAGGCCGGTGCGGGCGCGGCACACATCTGACGCTCCCCGGCGGCTCGTTCGCCTATCCGTGTGAACGAGCCGCCGAACTCTCCCTCCGGCACGCGCCGCAGGTCACAGTGGGTCAAGTCCTCCGCAGGGCATGGAGGACGGGCGCTGCGGCGCGCTGCCGGAGGGGGGGCGGCGCGCAGGCGGCGGGGATTGAAGCCCGCTGACGGGGTACTCGCCGTGTCATACCCGAACCGAACCCCAACCGATCGAGGGTTTACGGGAGTTGATGATGGCGAGCTTCGGACACGGTACGCGCAGGCACCCCCGCTCACGTGGCCGGACGTGGTCACGGACCGGGACGGATCGCGCGACACTCGGACTCATCGGAGTCATCTGCGCCGTTGCAGGCTTCTTCGTGCTGGGGATCGTTCTCGGTCCCGCCGCCATGGTCTGCGGCTGGCTCGCCATGGGCCGCGCGTGGTCGGGCTCGCGCCCCACCGCGGCCGTGATCGCCCTGGTCCTGGGCGCCATCGACACGCTCCTGGCCATCATCTGGCTGTCCGGGGCGGCCACACCGGGCATGGGCATGTTCTGACCCGGGTGGGACGAGGGAAGGGCCTCCGGCGATGCGACCGGGGGCCCACCCATGTGCCCTGGCCCACTCCTACTCGACCGGTGCCCCCTTGAGCGCCGCCAACTCCCCCCGCAGCGCCCGCACCTCCTCGGTCAGCTCCTGTATCGCCTCGGTCTGCCGCTGCTCCTCGGCGTCGTCCTTCTCGAACCGCGCGATGAACCAGGCCGCGATGTTCGCCGTCACCACACCGAGCAGCGCGATTCCGGACAGCATCAGCCCGACCGCGAGGATCCGCCCGAGCCCCGTGGTCGGTGCCATGTCCCCGTACCCCACGGTGGTCATCGTGGTGAAGGCCCACCAGACGGCGTCCCCGAGCGTCTGGATGGAAGCCCCGGGGTTGTCCCGTTCCACTTCCAGCACGGCCAGCGCGCCGAACACGAGCAGTCCCAGACACGACCCGGCGACATACGTGGTGACCCGTACCTGCGACGCCATCCGTGCCCGCTGCCCGGCCAGGAACAGCATCGACACCAGTTTCAGCAGCCGCAGCGGCTGTACCAGCGGCAGCACCACGGCCAGCAGAGCCAGCGGATTTCCGCGGACGAACCGCAGCCGGTCCTCGGCCAGCAGCAGCCGGACCAGATAGTCGACGGCGAAAGCGGCCCACACCGCCCAGTTGGTGACGTGGCACGCCGTGAGCAGCTCCTCCCGGGCCTCGGGAGTCACGATCGGGAGGGCGTAGGCGATCGCGAAGAGTACGGCCAGCGCCAGCAGGGGGCCTTGAGTGCGCCGCTCCCAACGGGCCAGAGCGGTCTGTTCTGTCATCGGGAGCGTCATGGGGAGCATGGTAGGAAACGCGGAGGGCGGCACCCGGTCGGGGTGCCGCCCCAAGGAACGGCGTGCGACGCCGGCGTCCTACGCGTCGCCGCCCGCGGCCCCCGGGTCCGCCGCCGACACGTCGAGCAGCTGGTACCGGTCGATGGCCTGCTTGAGCACGGAGCGGTCCACCTTGCCCGCACGGGCCAGCTCGGTCAGCACCCCCACCACGATCGACTGCGCGTCGATGTGGAAGAAGCGGCGGGCCGCACCCCGTGTGTCGGCGAAGCCGAAGCCGTCGGCGCCGAGCGACTGGTACGTCTGCGGCACCCAGCGCGCGATCTGGTCCGGAACCGAGCGCATCCAGTCGGACACGGCCACCACCGGCCCCTGCGCGTCCGCCAGCTTCCGCGTCACGTACGGCACCCGCTGCTCCTCCTCGGGGTGCAGCAGGTTGTGCTCCTCACAGTCCACGGCCTCGCGCCGCAGCTCGTTCCAGGAGGTCGCCGACCAGACGTCCGCCTTGACGTTCCAGTCCTCGGCCAGGATCTTCTGCGCCTCGACCGCCCACGGCACCGCGACACCCGACGCCATGATCTGGGCCGGAATCGAGCCGCCCGTGCCCTCGCTGAACCGGTGGAGGCCCTTGAGGATGCCGTCGACGTCCACGCTCGCAGGCTCGGCCGGGTGCTGGATGGGCTCGTTGTAGACGGTCAGGTAGTAGAAGACGTCCTCGCCGTGCGGGTGCTCCTCGGAGCCGCCGTACATCCGGCGCAGGCCGTCCTTGACGATGTGCGCGATCTCGAAGCCGAACGCCGGGTCGTACGCGACGCAGCCCGGGTTCGTGGAGGCCAGCAGCTGCGAGTGGCCGTCCGCGTGCTGGAGGCCCTCACCGGTCAGGGTCGTACGGCCGGCGGTCGCCCCCAGGACGAAACCGCGCGCCAGCTGGTCGGACATCTGCCAGAACTGGTCGCCGGTGCGCTGGAAACCGAACATCGAGTAGAAGACGTAGACCGGGATGAGCGGCTCGCCGTGGGTCGCGTACGCCGAGCCGGCGGCGATCAGCGACGCCGTACAGCCCGCCTCGGAGATGCCGTCGTGCAGCATCTGGCCGTTCGGCGACTCCTTGTAGGCGAGCAGCAGGTCGCGGTCGACCGACTCGTACTGCTGCCCGAGCGGGTTGTAGATCTTCGCGCTCGGGAAGAACGAGTCCATGCCGAACGTGCGGTACTCGTCCGGCGCGATCAGCACGAACCGCTTGCCGATCTCCTTGTCCCGCATGAGGTCCTTCAGGAGTCGGACGAAGGCCATGGTCGTCGCGATGGACTGCTGACCCGAGCCCTTCTTCACGGTCGCGTACGTCTTCTCCTCGGGCAGCGCCAGCGGCTTGGAGCGGACCACGCGCGTGGGGACGTAACCGCCGAGACCCTTGCGGCGGTCGTGCATGTACTGGATCTCCTCCGAGTCCCGGCCCGGGTGGTAGTACGGCGGCACGCCGGACTCCAGCTCCTTGTCCGGGATCGGCAGGTGCAGACGGTCGCGGAAGCGCTTGAGGTCGTCGACCGTCAGCTTCTTCATCTGGTGCGTGGCGTTGCGGCCCTCGAAGTTCGGGCCCAGCGTCCAGCCCTTGATCGTCTTGGCCAGGATCACCGTCGGCTGGCCCTTGTGCTCCGCGGCCGCCTTGTACGCCGCGAAGATCTTCTTGTGGTCGTGACCACCGCGCCCGAGGTGCAGGATCTGGTCGTCGGTCATGCCCTCGACCATCGCCCGCAGCCGGTGGTCGTCGCCGAAGAAGTGGTCGCGGATGTAGGCGCCGGTCTCCGTGGCGTACGTCTGGAACTGTCCGTCCGGCGTGGTGTTCATCCTGTTGACCAGCACACCGTCGCGGTCCTGGGCCAGCAGCGGGTCCCAGCTGCGGTCCCAGACCAGCTTGATCACGTTCCAGCCGGCGCCGCGGAAGATCGACTCCAGCTCCTGGATGATCTTGCCGTTGCCGCGCACGGGCCCGTCGAGGCGCTGCAGGTTGCAGTTGACGACGAACGTGAGGTTGTCCAGGCCCTCGCGGGCGGCGATGGACAGCTGGCCCAGCGACTCCGGCTCGTCCATCTCGCCGTCGCCGAGGAACGCCCACACCTGCGACTTCGAGGTGTCGGCGATCCCGCGCGCGTGCATGTAGCGGTTCATGCGCGCCTGGTAGATCGCGCCGATCGGGCCGAGGCCCATCGACACCGTCGGGAACTCCCAGAAGTCCGGCATCAGCCGCGGGTGCGGGTACGACGACAGGCCGTACGGTGCCTTCGACTTCTCCTGGCGGAACCCGTCCAGGTGCTGCTCGCTGAGCCGGTCCAGCAGGAAGGCGCGGGCGTAGATGCCCGGCGAGGCATGGCCCTGGAAGAAGACCTGGTCGCCGCCGTCGCCCTCGTCCTTGCCGCGGAAGAAGTGGTTGAAGCCGACGTCGTACAGGGAGGCGGAGGACGCGAACGTGGCGATGTGGCCGCCGACGCCGATGCCGGGGCGCTGGGCCCGGGAGACCATCACGGCCGCGTTCCAGCGGGTGGCGTTGAGGACCTTGCGCTCGATGTCCTCGTTGCCCGGGAAGAACGGCTCGCTCTTGGTGGGAATGGTGTTGACGTAGTCCGTGCTGCGCATCTCCGGCACGGCCACGCGCTTCTCGCGGGCCCGCTCGATCAGCCGCAGCATCAGGTAGCGCGCCCGCTCCCGGCCGCGCTCGTCGACTGCGGCGTCGAGGGAGTCGAGCCACTCCTGAGTCTCTTCGGGATCGAAGTCAGGAACCTGACTCGGAAGGCCGCCAATGATGATCGGGTTGCGATCGGATGCGGAAGCCACGCTGTTCCTTACCTGTCAGAGGGCCTGCGAGGGCCGCTGTTTCGCTTTCGTCGCCGGGGCGTCGTCGCTGGGGGGCGCGCCGCTCCCATGGTCCACCTCGGGGCCGGGAATCGTCATCTCTACCCGGCGGTAACCCAGACGTGAGATCGACTCCGCGACGTATGGGGCGAATACCTTCGAGTCTCGTACCCACAGACGATTCCCAAACGCCCAAACAGGGCAGAAAGGTGTGGTGTACGTCACCACGGACCATGATGGTGTGCCTGGAGTTGCGGTGGCAGCGCCAGGATCGTCACCGTTTCGGCGGTCTGAACGGCCGGGTACTTGCGCGATCGGTCCCGCCCGTGTGGACTACGGCCAATGCTTCGCGCACGCGCGTGGCTGAGTTATTCCCAAAACATGATCAGGAGGCAACCCGTGAGCGCGACCGCGGACCACGCGGAGGAGCGGACGAACCCTGCCGCCAGGCTGGGGTTCCAGCCCGGGCAGGTGGTCCAGGAGATCGGCTACGACGACGACGTGGACCAGGAGCTCCGCAAGGCCATCGAGGGCATCATCGAGGCCGACCTGGTGGACGAGGACTACGACGACGTGGCCGATGCCGTTGTGCTGTGGTTCCGTGACGACGACGGCGACCTGACGGATGCGCTGGTGGATGCCACCACGTACATCGAAGAGGGCGGCGCGATCCTGCTCCTGACGCCGAAGACCGGCCGTTCGGGGTACGTGGAGCCGAGCGAGATCTCGGAGGCCGCCACCACGGCGGGTCTGACGGCGTCCAAGAGCGTCAGCGTCGGAAAGGACTGGAGCGGCAGCCGGCTGGCCACGCCCAAGGCCGCCAAGTCCAAGCGTTAGTCGTACGGCGGGGCGGGCCGGCGCAAGCCGTCGGCCCGCCCACCGGCCTGTGCCGGTGCCTGCGTAGGGTGGTCCCACCCGAAAAGCCCCACGAAGGGACACCCACAGCGATGGCGATCCAGGTCGGCGAGAAGGCCCCCGACTTCGAGCTCAAGGACAACCACGGCAGGGCCGTGCGGCTGTCCGACTTCCGGGGCCGGAAGAACGTGGTGCTGCTCTTCTACCCCTTCGCCTTCACCGGCGTGTGCACCGGTGAGCTGTGCGAGCTGCGCGACCACCTGCCGCAGTTCTCGGACCGCGACACCCAGCTGCTCGCCGTCTCCAACGACTCCATCCACACCCTGCGCGTCTTCGCCGAGCAGGAGAACCTGGAGTACCCGCTGCTGTCGGACTTCTGGCCGCACGGCAACGTCTCGCGGGCCTACGGCGTCTTCGACGAGGACAAGGGCTGCGCCGTGCGCGGCACCTTCGTCATCGACAAGGAGGGCGTCGTGCGGTGGACCGTCGTCAACGGTCTGCCGGACGCGCGCGACCTGAACGACTACGTGAAGGCGCTCGACTCCCTGTGACGCCGGTCGGGCGGCATGCGCTCGACACCCGCTGAATTGTCGGCTTCAGGGCCTGCGAGGGGCGGGAACCCGTCACTAGGATCGAATCGTTGATCCGACATCCGAGCACAACGGGGCATCCCGCCCCTGGACACCAATGGAGGACTCGTGGGAGTCAGCCTCAGCAAGGGCGGCAACGTATCGCTGAGCAAGGAGGCGCCGGGCCTGACCGCGGTCATCATCGGTCTGGGGTGGGACGTCCGCACCACGACCGGCACGGACTTCGACCTGGATGCCAGCGCGCTGCTGCTGAACAACTCCGGCAAGGTCGGCAACGACCAGCACTTCATCTTCTTCAACAACCTCAAGACCCCGGACGGCTCGGTCGAGCACACCGGTGACAACCTCACCGGTGAGGGCGAGGGCGACGACGAGCAGATCAAGGTCAACCTCGCCACCGTCCCGGCCGACGTGGAAAAGATCGTCTTCCCGGTCTCGATCTACGACGCCGAGACCCGCCAGCAGTCCTTCGGCCAGGTGCGCAACGCGTTCATCCGCGTCGTGAACCAGGCGGGCGGCGCCGAGATCGCCCGGTACGACCTGAGCGAGGACGCCTCCACCGAGACCGCCATGGTCTTCGGTGAGCTCTACCGGCACGGCGCGGAGTGGAAGTTCCGCGCCATCGGCCAGGGCTACGCCTCGGGCCTGCGCGGCATCGCGCAGGACTTCGGCGTGAACGTCTGAACCACCTGAAGGCCCTGACGAAAGGGTCCGAAGCGTCACTTGTCCGGCGCCGCACGGTTTACGTGCGGCGCCGGACGTGCAGGACCACCTCAGAAACACCACCGGGCCTGTGGCCCCAAGGGGAGGGACAGCAACATGGGCGTCACGCTCGCCAAAGGGGGCAACGTCTCCCTGTCCAAGGCCGCACCCAACCTCACTCAGGTGCTGGTCGGGCTCGGCTGGGACGCGCGCTCCACCACCGGAGCGCCCTTCGACCTCGACGCCAGCGCCCTGATGTGCAGCAGCGGGCGCGTGCTCGGGGACGAGTACTTCGTCTTCTACAACCAGCTCAAGAGCCCGGACGGCTCGGTCGAGCACACCGGCGACAACCTCACCGGCGAGGGCGACGGCGACGACGAGTCGCTCCTGATCGACCTCCCCACGGTCCCGCAGCAGTGCGACAAGATCGTGTTCCCCGTCTCCATCCACATGGCCGACGAGCGCGGCCAGACCTTCGGCCAGGTCAGCAACGCCTTCATCCGTGTGGTCAACCAGGCCGACGGCCAGGAGCTCGCCCGCTACGACCTGAGCGAGGACGCCTCCACGGAGACCGCGATGATCTTCGGCGAGCTCTACCGCTACCAGGGCGAATGGAAGTTCAGGGCCGTGGGACAGGGGTACGCGTCGGGGCTGCGGGGCATCGCGCTGGACTTCGGGGTCAACGTCTCATAACGCGTTATGAGCAAAATCCGGGGCCCAGTGGGGCGCGGAGGGCGGACGACTAGACTTCGGCTTCAAAAGTTCGTAAAGCCGGGTACGGCGCGGGGGAGCCCCGTACACACACGATTGGGTAGCCAGTGGTTTTGAAAACCTTCGGGTGGTCGTTCGCGGTCACCGCGCTCGGCCTGGTCGCGGCGCTCCTGTTCGGCGGGTGGACCGCGCTCGGCGTCGTCGCGATCCTGTCCGTCCTGGAGATCTCGCTGTCCTTCGACAACGCGGTGGTCAACGCCGGGATCCTGAAGAAGATGAATGCCTTCTGGCAGAAGATCTTCCTCACGATCGGCATTCTGATCGCCGTCTTCGGCATGCGGCTGGTCTTCCCCGTCGTGATCGTCGCGGTCAGCGCCCAGCTGGGCCCGATCGAGGCCGTCAACCTCGCCCTGAACGACAAGGACCAGTACCAGCAGCTGGTGACCGACGCCCACCCGTCGATCGCCGCCTTCGGTGGCATGTTCTTGCTGATGATCTTCCTGGACTTCGTCTTCGAGGACCGGGACATCAAGTGGCTCGGCTGGCTGGAGCGCCCGCTGTCCAAGCTCGGCAAGGTCGACATGCTGTCGGTCTGCATCGCGCTGATCGTCCTGCTGATCTCGGCGATGACCTTCGCCACCCACGCCCACCAGCACGGCGGCACCCACGTCGACAAGGCGGAGACGGTCCTGCTCGCCGGTATCGGCGGCCTGATCACCTACATGATCGTCGGCGGGCTCTCCGGCTACTTCGAGGACAAGCTCGAAGAGGAGGAGGAGCGCGAGCACGAGGCGGAGGAAGCAGCCGAGCGCAGCGGCAAGCCCCGCTCGGCGGTGCAGCTGGCCGGCAAGGCCGCGTTCTTCATGTTCCTCTACCTCGAGGTCCTGGACGCGTCGTTCTCCTTCGACGGCGTGATCGGCGCCTTCGCCATCACCAACGACATCGTCCTGATGGCTCTCGGCCTCGGCATCGGCGCCATGTACGTCCGGTCGCTGACGGTCTACCTGGTCCGCCAGGGCACCCTCGACGACTACGTCTACCTGGAGCACGGCGCGCACTACGCCATCGGCGCGCTCGCCATGATCCTGCTGGTCACCATCCAGTACCAGATCAACGAGATCGTCACCGGCCTCATCGGCGTCGTCCTCATCGGTGCCTCCTTCTGGTCCTCCGTCCGCCGCAACAAGGCACTGGCGGCGGCCGAGGGAAAAGCCGGCTCGGACGAGAAGACTGAGGTCTCGTCCGGGGTGTGACACCCCTCCGGGTGAGGAACGCTCTGAGCGGGGCGGCCACCGAGGACTCCTCGGCAGGCCGCCCCGTTCGGTCGTCAAGGGCCGTGGGTACGGCGATGACCCGCGGTCTCCAAGTGAACGTGGGGGGCGGAATGGGCCTGTTCGACGGACTCCGGCGCGGCGAGGTGCAGTTCGACTCGGGCGACGCGTCGACCAACGCGATCGAACTGACCAAGCGACGGACGCAGATATCGCTCACCAAGCAGGGCGCGGCCACCGGCCATCTGCGCGTCAACCTCAGCTGGCGGATGCGCACGTCCGACATCGGCGGCTCCCAGCGCGAGAGCCTGCTGCGCCACCCCTTCCGGGCCCTCAAGCCCCCCGAGGTCGTCGGCCACAGCCAGAGCATGGTCAACGTGGACCTCGACCTCGGCTGTCTCTACGAACTCCAGGACGGCAGCAAGGGCGTCGTCCAGCCCCTCGGCGGCTACTTCGGCGACGTCAACGCCCCGCCGTACGTCAAGCTCAGCGGCGACGACCGGTTCGGCTCCGCGTCCGGCGAGACGATGTACATCAACCTCGACCACCGCGACGACATCAAGCGGCTCCTGGTCTTCGTCTACATCTACGACCAGACGCCCGCCTTCGACCGCGCCCAAGCCATCGTCACCCTCTACCCGAGCAACGGCCCCCGCGTCGAGATCCACCTCGACGAACGCCAGCCGCAGGCCCGCTCCTGCGCCATCGTCATGATCGAGAAGGTGAAGAACGAGATCATCGTCCGCCGCGAGGCGAAGTTCGTCTACGGCTTCCAGGCCGAGCTCGACCGGTTGTACGGGTGGGGACTGCAGTGGGGGCGGGGCTACAAGTCCAAGGTCGACCGCTGACCGCGGAGCCCTGGTGAGCCCCACCCCGGGGCTCTGCTCAGCGTCCGATGAACTGCGGGCCCTGCGGGGGCAGCCGGAAGTCCGGGGCGGGGACCGCCGTCACCGGCGGGGGGTAGTCGTAGCCGGCCTGCGCCCCCGCGGCACCCGCCGCGGCCGGTGCCTGGGGGTAGCCGTACGCGGGCCGGCCGGTGGGCTGCGGGTAGCCGTAGGCCGGCTGGGTCGGCGGCGGCTGCTGCGGATACTGTTCCGGCGGCAGCGGCAGGGAGACCTCGGGGGACTGCTGGGCGGGGCCGGCGGTCGTCGGCTGCGCGGGCGTGTTCGTGGTCGCGGGCGCGGGGACCGTGGTGGTCGGCTCCTCCATCACCTCCGACTCGTCCACCGAGATGCCGAAGTCGGTCGCGAGGCCCTTCAGCCCGTTCGAATAGCCCTCGCCCAGTGCCCGGAACTTCCAGCCCTCGCCGCGCCGGTACAGCTCGCCGCAGATCAGCGCGGTCTCCTCGCCCGTCTCCGGCTTGACGTCGAAGTACGCCAGCGCCTCGGTGCCGGTGCCCGCCGCGTCGTACAGCAGAATGCGCAGTTCCTGTACGCGGTCGAACGTCATGCCGTCCGCGGACGCGACCAGCAGAATCCGGCTGACTTCCGACTCGACACCGGTGAGCTCTGTCTGGATCGTGTCGGTCAGGCCCTCGGCGACCCGCTTCTTGCCGAGCCGCCACACCTTTCCGGCCGGATGCCGGGGCTGGTTGTAGAAGACGAAGTCCTCGTCGGAGCGCACACGACCGTCGGGGCCGAGGAGCAGCGCGGAGGCGTCGACGTCCGGAACCCCCTGCCCGGGTGTCCAGCGCAGCACGGCGCGCACCGTGGTGGCTTCCAGCGGGACGTTCGACCCCTTCAGCATCGCGTGCGTCATGCGGTCATCCTGCCTTCTCGGTCCTGCTCACGACAACGCGGGGGCCGCGGTCACGAACGGCGCCCACGGCCGTCGCGGACTACCGTCGTCATGGTCGGGCCTGGCTGTGCTTGCCCGCGTTACCTGAAATTCATGCCTGATGGGAACCTCTGCCATGGACTTCTACGTACTATTACCGGCCACCTTTCATCGATTCGCAGGCCGCATCACCACCACGGGGGAGTTCCATGCGTCATTTCGGGCACATCGCCCCTGAGGTGCGGAAGCGTCTCTTCTTCCGCGAGCCGTGCGTGTTCACCCCGGAATCTCCTGCCCGGCTGCTCTCGGCCGCCCTGGGTGCCACGCTGTACAGCCCGGCCACCCGGCCCCGCCTGGCCGACGACGTCCTCAAGCAGGCAGGGCGCGGTGTGGTCTCGATGGTGCTGTGCCTGGAGGACTCGATCGACGACGCGGACGTCGGCCCCGGCGAGGAGAACCTCGTCCGTCAGTTCGCGGCCCTCGACGACCTCCCGGACGCCGACCTGCCGCTGCTGTTCATCCGGGTCCGCGCCCCCGGGCAGATACCCGACCTGGTGCGACGTCTCGGCCCCGCCGTCCGGCTGCTGTCCGGATTCGTCCTGCCCAAATTCACCGAGGAACGCGGCATTCCGTTCCTGGAGGCCCTGGCCACCGCCGAGGCAGAAAGCGGCCGTCGCCTGTTCGCCATGCCCGTGCTGGAGTCCCCGGACCTGCTCTACCGGGAGTCGCGCGTGGACACCCTGGAGGGCATCTTCCGGGCGATCGACAAGTACCGCGACCGCGTGCTCGCCCTGCGCCTCGGCGTGACGGACTTCTGCTCCTCCTACGGACTGCGCCGAGGCCCCGACATGACGGCCTACGACGTGCAGGTCGTCGCCTCCGTGATCGCCGACGTGGTGAACATGCTGGGCCGCGCCGACGGGACCGGTTTCACCGTGACCGGGCCGGTGTGGGAGTACTTCCGGGTCCAGGAGCGCATGTTCAAGCCGCTGCTGCGGCAGAGCCCCTTCCTGGAGGTGCAGGCCGCGGAACTGCGCGAGAAGCTGATTGAGCACGCCATGGACGGCCTGCTGAGGGAGATCTCCCTGGACCAGGCCAACGGCCTGCTGGGCAAGACCTGCATCCACCCCTCGCACGTGCTGCCGGTGCACGCCCTGTCGGTCGTCAGCCACGAGGAGTTCTCGGACGCCCAGGACATCCTCCGCCCCGAGCGCGGCGGCGGGGGTGTGCTGAGATCGTCGTACACGAACAAGATGAACGAGGTGAAACCGCATCGGGCCTGGGCCGAGCGGACCCTGCTGCGTGCCGAGGTTTTCGGCGTGGCGAACCAGGACATCGGCTTCGTGGAACTGCTGGCGGCGGGACTGCCGGGCTGAATCGCATGGAGAAGGCGGAGAGAGCAGTGAACGAGGGGGAGCACCGCGAGGTGCGCGCCGACGCGCCGGCCGGGCCGGCCGACGCGACCGACGGCGTCTGGTCCGGCACCTGGGTCGCCGAGCGGCTCGGTGTCGAGCTCGTCGGCGAGGACCGGCTGGCGGGCCTGCTGGGGCTGGCGCTGCGCCGCAACCCCAAGCGGGCTCACCTGCTCGTGTCGAACGTGCTCGGCAAGCACGTGCCGCAGTCGCCGTCCGTGGTGTACGGCTACGGACGGGAACTCGGCCGCCGGGTGCGTGACCTGCTGGGCGACGACGAGGCCCGCAGGGCCGTCGTCCTCGGCTACGCGGAGACCGCGACCGGCCTCGGCCACTCCGTCGCCGACGGGCTGGGCCTCGCGCCCTACCTGCACTCCACCCGTCGCCCGGTCGCCGGTCTCGACCCGGCCGGCGGCTTCGAGGAGTCCCACTCCCACGCGACCTCGCATCTGCTGCTGCCGGAGGACCCCGCGCTGCTCACCGGCGACGGGCCGCTGGTCCTGGTCGACGACGAGTTCTCCACGGGCAACACGGTGCTGAACACCGTCCGGGACCTCCACGAGCGGTATCCGCGGCGGCGGTACGTCGTGGTGGCGCTGGTGGACATGCGGTCACCGGCCGACGCCGGCCGGCTGGAGGAGTTCGCCCGCGAGATCGGCGCGCGGGTGGACCTCGTGGCAGCGGCTTCCGGCACGGTACGGCTCCCCGAGGGGGTGCTGGAGAAGGGGCAGGAGCTGGTGGCGCGGTACGAGTCGGAGAGTGCGACGGAGGGTTCGTCGTCGGCTGCGGCGCCGTCTGGGCCGGACGCGCAGTTCCCCGCGCCCCTTGAGGGCGCTGCCGACACGCCCCTCTCAGGGGCGCGGGGAACTGCGCGAGCAACCCCCACCGGCCCACAGCCGGAAGACGAGCGAACCCACCCTCACACCACCCGCGTAGACCTCCGCTGGCCTGCCGGCCTCCCCGACGGCGGGCGGCACGGCTTCACCCCCGAGCACCGCGGCCGGCTGGAGGCCGCCTTGCCCGGCATGGCGGCCCGGATCGCCGACGCGCTGCCCGAGGGCGCCCGGCGCGTACACATACTGGGCTTCGAAGAGCTGATGTACGCCCCCCTCCGGCTCGCCCACGAGCTGGAGCGGACCGCCGACGCCGAGGTCCGTTACTCGACCACCACCCGCTCACCCGTCCTGGCCGTCGACGACCCCGGCTACGCGATACGCACCCGCCTCGCCTTCCCCGCCCACGACGACCCCGCCGACGGCCCGGGCGAGCGGTACGCCTACAACGTCGCCGGCGCCGGATGCGACGCCGTCGTCGCGGTGGTCGACTCGGCCGGAGACACTCCCGCGCTGCACGCGCCCGACGGTCTGCTGGCCCGGCTCGCCGCGCACACGCCGCGGGTCCTCCTCGCCGTCATACCGTCGCACGCCCCCGAAAGGCCCTCCATGCTGCCCGAGCCCCTGCGCGGCCCCGCCTTCTCCTCGTACGCGCCCGAGGAGGTCGGCTGGCTGCTCCAGAACCTCTCGGACGTGACGCTGGAGGCGCCGACCGAGGAGCGCGAGGAGGCGATCCAGAGCGGCGGCGCGCACTACGCGGAGTCGCTGCCCGTGGAGTACCAGCCGAGCGAGCAGTACCAGGAGCTGTTCCACGCCGCGCTGGAGGAGTCGGCGGCCCGTATCGCCCAGGCGGTCGGCGTCGTCACCGAGACGGTCCTCGCCGAGCGGTCCCCGCGGCCGGTCCTGGTCTCCCTGGCCCGCGCCGGAACGCCCGTCGGCATCCTCATGCGCCGCTGGGCCGAGCACCGGCACGGCCTCGACCTGCCGCACTACGCCGTGTCGATCGTCCGCGGCCGCGGCATCGACGCCAACGCGCTGCGCTGGCTCGCCCGGCACCACGACCCCCGGGACGTCGTCTTCGTCGACGGCTGGACCGGCAAGGGCGCCATCACCCGCGAACTCGCCCAGGCCCTGGAGGAGTTCGAGAAGTCCGACGGCATCAGCGGCTTCAGCCCCGAGATCGCGGTGCTGGCCGACCCGGGCTCCTGCGTGCGGACCTACGGCACCCGCGAGGACTTCCTCATCCCCTCGGCCTGCCTCAACTCCACCGTCTCCGGCCTGATCTCGCGCACCGTGCTCCGCGCGGACCTGGTCGGCCCGGACGACTTCCACGGCGCGAAGTTCTACCGCGAACTCGCCGGCACCGACGTCTCGGTGGCCTTCCTCGACGCCGTGTCCGCCCGCTTCCCCGAGGTCGCCGACGCCGCCTGCGCGCAGGCCAAGGAGCTGCTCGCGACCGACCGCTCGCCCACCTGGGAGGGCTGGGCCGCCGTCGAGCGCATCAGCGAGGAGTACGCCATCCACGACGTGAACCTCGTCAAGCCCGGCGTCGGAGAGACCACCCGGGTCATGCTGCGCCGCGTGCCCTGGAAGGTCCTCGCGCGGGCCGGGGCGGGCAGCGATCTCGACCACGTGCGCCTGCTGGCCGAACACCGCGGCGTGCCCGTCGAGGAGGTCGACGGACTGCCCTACACCTGCGTCGGCCTGATCCACCCCAAGTACACCCGGGGCGCGACCGGCGCCGACGGCAAGGCGGTGACGATCTGATGCCCGCACTCGTCGCGAGCGACCTCGACCGCACCCTGATCTACTCCTCCGCGGCTCTGGCGCTGACCATGCCGGACGCACGGGCGCCCCGGCTGCTGTGCGTGGAGGTGCACGAGAGCAAGCCGCTGTCGTACATGACGGAGACCGCGGCCCGGCTCCTCACCGACCTGGGCGACGCGGCCGTGTTCGTGCCGACGACGACCCGGACGCGCAAGCAGTACCAGCGCATCAACCTGCCGGGCCCGGAGCCCACGTACGCGATCTGCGCGAACGGCGGACACCTCCTGGTGGACGGCGTCTCCGACCCCGACTGGCACGCGCAGGTCACCGCACGGCTGGCCGACCAGTGCGCGCCCCTCAGCGAGGTGCAGGAACACCTGCTGAGGGCCGCCGACCCGGTCTGGGTGCGCAAGCACCGCGTCGCCGACGACCTCTTCGCCTACCTCGTCGTCGAGCGTGAACTGCTGAACGAGGACTGGGTGAAGGAACTCGCGGTCTGGGCGGAGAACCGCGGCTGGACGGTGTCCCTCCAGGGCCGCAAGATCTACGCCGTTCCCAAGCCGCTCACCAAGAGCGCGGCGATGCGCGAGGTCGCCCGCCGGACCGGTGCCGATCTCACCCTCGCCGCCGGTGACTCCCTGCTCGACGCCGACCTGCTCCTCGCGGCCGACCAGGGCTGGCGCCCCGGCCACGGCGAGCTGGCCGACACAGGCTGGACGGCCCCCGCGCTCAGGGCGCTTCCCGAACGGGGTGTTCTTGCGGGGGAGCGGATCCTGCGGGAGCTTCTCGCCGCCGCCGGGTCCGGCCGGTTCGCCTAGGAGTTCGAGGGGTGCGGTGGTTGTGCGTGTACGGGCTCGTCGTGGCTCGTCGCGCAGTTCCCCGCGCCCCTTTCTGGGCGTCGTAGCAGCCGTACGGTGATGAACGCCGCCACCGCCACGGCCGCCACGGCGAGGACCACCTTCGAGTAGGTGGAGACGAGGTCCGTCACCTGGTGCCAGTTCGCACCGAGGAAGTAGCCCGCGAGCACGAACGCCGCGTTCCAGATCGCGCTGCCCAGCGTGGTCAGCCCCAGGAACACCGGCAGCCGCATGCGCTCGACACCCGCCGGCACGGAGATCAGGCTGCGGAAGATCGGGATCATCCGGCCGAAGAACACCGCCTTGGTGCCGTGCCGCAGGAACCATGCCTCCGTGCGCTCGATGTCCGAGACCTTCACCAGCGGCAGCCGGGCCGCCATCGCCACCGTCCGGTCACGGCCGAGCAGCGCACCGACTCCGTACAGCGCGAGGGCGCCGATCACCGAGCCGGCCGTCGTCCACAGCAGGGCGGCGAGCAGGCTCATCCGGCCGCTGCTCGCGGCGAACCCGGCGAGGGGCAGGATCACCTCGCTGGGCAGCGGCGGGAACAGGTTCTCCAGGGCGATGGCGAGACCGGCACCCGGCGCGCCCAGGGCGTCCATCAGGTCGTTGACCCACTGCGGTCCGGCGTCCGCTGCGATGGCTGTCATGCCGCCACGCTAGGAAACCGAAGCTGAAGAACTCCTGAGGAAGAACCCCTGGGGAAGTGCGTCAGCCGCAGCAGCCGCCTCCGCAGCAGCCGCCCCCACCGCCGCCGCCCGCGCGGGGTGCCGGGGCCGGGGCGGAGGCGGAGCCGCCGACCGCGACCGTGGAGAGGAGCTTCACCGTGTCGTCGTGCCCCGAGGGGCAGGCCGCGGGGTCGGAGGACTCGGCCATGGGACGGCTGAGTTCGAAGGTGTCGCCGCAGGTCCGGCAGCGGTACTCGTAGCGAGGCATGCGCACAGGTTAACCGGCACGGTCACTGGCCGGCCCCGCGTTCCTCGCGGATCTCGGAGACCACGTGGGCCACTGCCCGGCGGACCGCTTCCGTCTCCGTGAGGAAGTGCCAGTAGTCGGGGTGGCGGCCCTCGAGCGTGGCGACGGCGCGGTCCAGGCGGGACACGGCGTCGTCCAGGGGGCGGGCGTGGCGCGGGTCGGGGGTGTTGCGGCCCGCCATGGCGAGGCGCTGGGCGTCGCGGATGGCGAAGCGGGTGCGGTCGATCTCCTGCTCGGGGTCCTTCTGCACGGCGTTCAGGCGGCGCAGGCGGTCGCCGGCGGCCGAGACGGCCTCGTCGGTGTTGTTCAGGAGGGCTCGTACGGTCGACAGCAGGGCCGTCGCGTCGGCCCAGCGCTGTTCGCCGCGGGCGGTGCGGGCCTCGGCCAGTCTGGCCTCGGCCTGGCGGACGTTCTCGGCGGCGGCGTCGGGGACCTGCTGCAGGTCCTGCCAGCAGGCCGCGGTGAAGCGGCGGCGGAGCTCGCTCAGGGTCGGTTCGACCTGCTCGGAGCGGGTGGTGAGGGCCTGGGCGCGGGTGCGCAGGGAGACGAGGCGGTGGTCGATCTCGGCGGCGCGGTCCGGCAGCCGCTCGGCCTCGACACGGACCGCTTCGGCCTCCCGGGTGACCCGCTCGGCCCGCACCAGGGTGTCCGGGACGCCGTGCTGTCCGGCGCCCTGGTTCAGCTTGGTGAGCTCCGGGGACAGGACGGCGAGCCGGGCGGCGAGGTCGTCCGCCTTGAGACCGGACGCGCGTACGGAGTCCAGGGCGTTGGAGGCGGCGAGCAGGGCCTGGCGGGCGCGCTCGACGGCCGGGGCGAGGCGGGCCAGCTGGGTCTCGGCCTTGCCGAGGAGCGGGCCGAGGCCGTCGGTGAAGCGGTCCAGCTCCTGCTTGACCCGGCCGAGTTCCTCCTTGGCGGCGGTCAGCTCGGTGCGGGCGCGGGAGGCGGCGGCGGCCTCCAGGTCGTCGCGGTCGAGGTCGTGGGCGTCGACGGCGTTGATGTAGCGGTGGCTGGCCTCGTCGATGCGGTTGCCGAGGGCGTCGAAGTCGGCGACGGCGCGCCGGGCGGCGGGGGAGTCGTCGACGGCGGTGATCGTCTCGATCGAGATGCGCAGGTCGCGCTGGGCGGTGTCGAGCTCGTAGAAGGCGGCCGCGGCGGCGTCCTTCGCGGCCTGGGCCTCGGCCCGCTGGTTCTCGGCCCGGCCGCCGAACCAGCGGCGGGTGCCCCCGCCCGCGAAGGCGGCGGGCAGGGCCGGCACGGCCAGCAGGGGGAGCACGATCAAGGTGAGCAGGCCGGGGGTGCGGGGGGTGCGGCGGCGCGGGCTGTGTGCGCGCGGCACCGACGGCGATTCCGGCTGTCCTGGTGTCGCCGTCACATCCCTCTCCCGTGCTGTGGTCCACCCTGCCCGGTGTCATTCTCCCACCGGTTAAGGACGAACACACGGGCCGGTCAGTTCGCTGTCCGGACCGTCACTTTGCCGTCGCCGGTGCGGGCGGACACCACATGGGAGCTGGTCTCGTCCCGGGGCACCGACACATCGACGCCGCCGTCACCGGTCTCGGTGGTCACGCGGTAGGTGGCTCGGGGCAGGGCGAGTTCACGGAGCCGTCCCCGCTGCGGGACTCCACGCGGTCCGGTACGACGCCGAGTTCGAGGCGGACCGAGCCGTCACCGGTGTGGGTGCGGACGTCACGGGAGGCGACGTTCGCCCGGATGGAACCGTCGCCGGTGCGCAGCTCCAGGGGGCCGGTGGTGTCGGTGACCCGGACGGAGCCGTCGCCCGTGCGGATGCTGAGGGGGTCCCGGAAGCCCCGGGCGCGGACACTGCCGTCGCCGTCCTCGACCTTGACGGTGATGCCGCGCGGCACCTCGATGCGGTGCTTGGCCGAGCAGTCGGCGACGACGCCGGAGCACGCCAGGCGCAGCACCAGGCGGTCGTCCCGCATGTCCCAGGTGACCTCGGGGTCCTTGCCGACGACGACCGAGCCCTGGAACCAGCGGGTGACACCGATCCTGCCCGCGGGGTTCTCGTCGGAGGCGACGATCTCGAGGGCCGAGTCGTCGGAGTCGACGGTGAGGGTGCGGCCCTGGAGGGCGAAGGACCGGTGGTCGGGGTCCGTGTCGTCCCCGGCGGACGCCGCGCAGGCGCTGAGCCCGGCGACGAGCACCACGACGGCACCGGCGAGGGCGGCGCGGACGGTGGCGGTGCGTGTGGTCATGACGATCTCCCCCTGGACTAACGACGGCGCTCTGGGGCGCTCTACGACCGTAGGGATCCGGGGCTCACCGGGGGATCCGGGCCGCTCCCGGATCAGGAGTGGGGTTATCCCCAGGTGCGGGACCCGGTACGGTCCCGCGATACGGGTTTGCGGGACCGTGCCCCGGGCAATGTAGGCTGTCGACTCGTCCTGGGCGTGGCCCGGGAGCCGGGTGCGTAGCTCAGGGGTAGAGCGCCTGCCTTACAAGCAGGATGTCGGCGGTTCGAAACCGTCCGCGCCCACCGCACCGAGTTTCGGGTCCGAGGCCCTCCAGGAATGCTCCTGGAGGGCCTCTCCTGTGGGCGTGCCCCCGGCGGCAGGGGTCAGTAGTTCGCGTTGGCGAGGAGTTCGCCGTCCTCGTCGTACACCGTGACGAGGCCGTTCTCGGACTCGTAGCAGGAGGTGAACGCGGAGGCGATGAGTTTGCCCTCGCCCTGGTGGGGGCCCATCATGCCGCCGCTGAAGTCGGTGAAGACCTCCGCCGCGTCGAGGATGTCGTTGCGCTTGTCCGCGCCGGTCACCTTCGTGACGTGTTCGACGGCGGCCTTCTCCGTCGCCGTGCCGTTCTCGGCGACGCAGCTCCTGAACTGCTCGGCCTGGGGCTTCTCGTCGGCCGACTCGGCCTTCTTGGGGCTGTCGCCCCCCGGCTTGCCTTCGGCGGCGACGGCCTTGTCCTTGTTCGAGGTGTCGCTGCTGTCGTCGCCCCCGCCGCCCGTGGCCACGGCGGCGATGACGAAGAGGGCGAGGATGCCCGCGCAGCCGAGGCCCGCGATCTTGCCCACGCCGCGCTTCTTCGGCGGCTGGGGAGCCGGGGCGCCGTAACCGGGCTGCTGCGGGTGGGGCTGGTTCGGCTGCTGTGGGTACTGCTGGCTCATGGGTCCCCCTCGGGATCATTCGTGTGGTGCGGGTGTACGACCCGCCGGGGACGCCGTGTGGTTGTAGAGGGTTGAATGAGTTCACCTGATGGGAGGGCGGTCCTTCGCACGTCCGGCAGTGGCTCGTACGCCCGTCCGCCGCCCCGGGGCGGCGTCGGCTCAGAACTGTCTCTACGATGAGCCCGTGAACAGCCCCGAGCAGCGCGCTCCCCGACCCGCCGTGCGGCGGTGGCATGTGCTGTGCGTGCTGGGGCTGTTGGCGGGGTTGCTGGGCATGCACGGGCTGGCGCCCGGCGGCGGTCTCCCTCACCGGATGCACACGCAGCACGCGGCCGCCTTCCAGGGCCATGCGCCCCAGGCCCATACGCCCCTGACTCCCATGCCCCAGGCCCAAGTCATGCCCTACGGGCACTGCGGTGACGGGCATCTCCAGCACGCCGACGCGAGCTGTGCGTCGGGTGCCGTGGGCGGTGGGCCGGTGTTGCCTCCGCTGGTTCAGGACCCGGTCCCCGTGGGTGTGGGGGAGAGCGCCGTTCGGGCGTACGCGGTCGTGGATACGGATGGTGCGCGGGCCCCGCCTTCCCTGGCCGAGCTCCAGCTTCTGCGGATCTAGACACACGCATCACGCCGGCCGGCACCGACCGGTGGCGGCGTGATGTCCCGTCGTGTCCGGAAACCTCAGTTCCTTCCTTGCAGAAGCAGGAGTTCACGCATGAGCAACAGCATTCGTACCGTGGCGCGCCGTGCTGCCCTGGTGGCGGCGACGGGTGCCGCGGCGGTCGTCCTCACCGCCTGCGGCGGTGACGGTGCCGACCGTGCCGCCGGCGGTGCCGGTCACGGCGACGCCGGAAGCCACAGCGCCACCGCGACCCCGTCGCCCGCCGGCGCCCACAACCCCCAGGACGTCGCCTTCGCGCAGGGCATGATCCCGCATCACCAGCAGGCGCTGGAGATGGCGCGGCTGGCCGGCGACCGGGCCTCCTCCGGGGCGGTCAAGGACCTCGCCCGGCGGATCGAGAAGGCGCAGGACCCGGAGATCCGGACCATGACCGGCTGGCTGAAGACCTGGGGCGAGGACGTCCCCGGGGCCTCGGGCGGCGGTATGGACCACTCCGCGTCGGGCCACTCCGGCATGCCCGGCATGATGAGCGGCGAGGACATGGCCGCGCTGGAGAAGCTGACGGGCAAGGCCTTCGACGTCCAGTTCCTGACCCTGATGGTCGAGCACCACGAAGGGGCCGTGGAGATGGCCCGGACCGAGCAGAGCAAGGGCCGCCACAGCCCTGCCAAGGCCATGGCCGACGACATCGTCACCGCCCAGAACGCCGAGATCAGCGAGATGAACAAGCTCCTCGGCAAGAGCCAGAGCACTGGCTGACCTGACGGCGAGGTGTCACGAGGCGTCGCCGGTCTCCTCCGGCGGCGCCTCGTGCGCGTGCTTCAGCTCCGAGCGGGCCGCCACCCGCTCGGGGCCTGCGAGTTCGGACCAGTAGCGGTGGGTGCTGACGAACACCGCGAGTTCGTGCTCCCGCTGCCGGAGCTTCTCCACTTCGGCCTGTTCGTCGGCGGTCCAGCCGGGGGAGGCGGGCCGTTCCACCTTGCGCCAGCCGTTGTCGTCGCTGAAGCCGTCCAGCGGCTCCACCGACCAGGGGAGCCGCTTCAGCAGGGCCGACAGCTCGGCCCGGACCTGATGGAGTTCCTCCTGACCGGCCAGGAGATCACTCGGAAAGTCATAGGTCGTAGCCACGGCCCAATGATACGCCTGTTCGAATTTGGCAGGCGAGTTCCTTCCTGTGGTTCATGCGAACGGGTGTACCCACCGCAAGGGCGCCGCGTCGGCGCCCGTCCTCAGCCCCCGGACCTGTCCGTCAGCTCGCCCACCACCCGGGCCGCCACCGGAGCCGGTACGCCGTGGCGCTCGGCCGCGCGGAGCAACGCGCCGCCGATGGCGTCCAGTTCGAGGGGCCGGCCGGCCTCGGCGTCGCGCTGCATCGAGGACTTCGTCGACGGCGGGAAGGCGTCGTAGCGGGCGAGGGCCCGGGCCGGGTCCGCCGGGCCGCCGCACGCCCGGCTGATCGCGGCCGTCTCCTCGACCAGGGCGGTGAGTTCGTCGCGGTGGTGGGTGCGGACATCGCCGAGGGGGAGGCCGTAGCGCGTGGTCAGCAGGGCGAACGGTGCCAGGAACGACATCTTCGCCCACAGGGCCGCCGTCTCGTCCTCCAGCACGCGGGTGGCCGGACCGGCGGCGGCGAAGGCCTCGGCGAGGGCGTCGAGGCGGGGCCGCGGCACGTCCGTGCCGGTCAGGTCGATCTCCGCGAAGGGGCTGCCGTGTTCGATGACGCCCGGCGCGACACGGGTGGACTCCACGCGGATCACGGCGGGGGCCACGCGGTCGGGCCGGTGTCGGGCGCGCAGGGCCGCCGGGTGTTCGAGGCCGTTCAGGAACGGCACGAGAAGGCCGCCGGACAGCACCGGGGCGGGGACTCGCGCCAGGGCGGCGTCGAGGGTGGTGTGCTTGACGGTGACCAGACACGCGTCGACCGGTTCCCGCAGCTCGGTGTCCGCCTCGACGGGGGCCGTGAAGTCGCCGAATGCGGCGCTGCGGACCTGGATGCCGTCGGTGCGCAGGGCCTCGGCGGTCTTCTCGCCGGACAGGCAGATCACGCGGTGGCCGGTGCGGGAGAGCAGGGCGGCGAGCAGGCCGCCCACGCCGCCGGGGCCCAGGACGGCCACGGTGAGTTCGTTCGCCACGAGGAGTTCCTCTCGTCGGTCGGCCCCGGGACGGTGGCCGCCTCGGAGCGATCATGGCAGGCGTCGCTGTCCTGCGAGGGCCGAAAGGGTGAGACTGGGGGCATGTGCCGGAGTATCAAGACGCTGCGTCCGCCCGCCATGCCCGAAGAGGCCACCGAGGCGGATGTGCGCGCTGCCGCCCTGCAGTACGTGCGGAAGGTTTCGGGATTCCGCGCCCCCGCCGCTCACAACCAGGAGGTGTTCGACCGCGCCGTGGAGGCCATCGCGCAGGCCACGGCCGAGTTGCTGGACGGCCTCGAGGTCCGCGGGGCCGGGGCGCGGAAGGCGAGCTAGGGCCGGGGCGCGGAAGGCGCGAGCAAGAGCCTCAGACCGCCAGTTCGGGCCGCGGTTCGGGTTGCGGCGCGGCGGTGGGCTGCGCTTCCCACAGCCTGACGGTCCGCTGGTAGCCGTAGACGACCGAGGCCATCGCCAGCAGGCAGAGGGGGCCGGACAGCCACGGGTATGCGGCCATCTCCAGCGGCAGGAAGCGGTAGGACGCCAGCAGCACCGCGAAGACGGTCGTCCCGTAGACGATCAGCTGGGTTCCCGCGCGGTCCCAGCCGCGGTCGTACGTGCGCAGCGCCGCCTCGACCGTGTACGCGAACACCACGCCGGCGACGAGGTCCACGCCGTAGTGCCAGCCGAATCCCAGGGTCGCGGCGAGGGTGCCGACCAGCCAGAACGTGCCGGCGAGACGTAGAGCGCGCGGTCCCTTGCGGGAGTGGATGAAGATCGTGGTGGCCCATGCCGTGTGCAGGCTGGGCATGCAGTTGCGCGGGGTGATCTCGTCGAACGGCATCGCGTACGGGGTGGTGATCGGCGGCAGGGTGTCCGGCCACAGGTCGGCCGCCGCCCAGTGCCCGCCCTCGGGGCCGTAGGCGAACATCGGCCCGACCACGGGGTAGATCATGTAGATGGCCGGTCCGAGCAGGCCTATCAGCAGGAAGGTGCGCACCAGGTGGTGGCGCGGGAAGCGCTGTTCGGCCGCCACGTTGCGCAGCTGGTACAGCGCCACACAGACCGCGGCCACCGCGAGCTGGGCGTAGACGTAGTCCAGGGCGTGCTCGCCCACCGGGCCGCTCGCCCTGAGGAGCCGGCCCGCCAGCCATGACGGGTTGCCCAGCGCGTGATCGGCCATGGCGATGTACGGGTCGAGTATGACCGGGCGGGTCTGCGACGTGATCAGCAGCCAGGTGTCACCGGTCTTGCGGCCCGTCACCAGCAGCAGTCCGAGCCCCACGCCCTTCAGTATCAGGACGCGTTCCGGGCCGGTGCGGCGCGCGAGGGCGAAGACCGCACAGCCCAGGATCACCCACAGCGCGCCGTTGCCGAACGGATGGCCTTCGGCGGGGTAGGCGCCGATCGCCCACCGCACCAGCAGGAAGACGAGGTCGATGCCGATCGCGGTGCCGAGGGCGATGAGCCGTTGCCGCCAGGTGAGCACCACCATCGTCAGTGCCAGGCTGGCGTACAGCAGGAAGCCGGACTTGGGGGCGTAGATCACCTCGCGTGCCTGCGTGGTGATCGGCCCCGGTATGCCGAGGTGGTGTGCGGCGATCTGGAGCGCCACGAGGAATCCGAGCGTGATCACGCCTGCCGCCGCCCACAGCATGGCCCGTGGGTGCCGCCTCGCGGCGAGGACGATCCGTCGTGTCCGAGAGGCTTTCCGCGACGCCGTCGTGATCAATGTCTCAGCCGCTTCCAGGTCTGGGTGGTCGTGGTGGTGGGTCGGAGCCGGTCTACGACGTCCGCGGCTCGCGCCGCATCACGTACACCGCCCCTGCCCCGGCGCCGAACAGCGCCCCCACCGACACCGCCGTCGCCAGCCAGCTCGCGCCCAGCCAGTGGGCGCCGAAGTAGCCGAGGGCGACGCTGTACACGGCCCAGGTGAAGCCGGCCAGGGCCGACCAGGGCAGGAAGTCGCGGGCGCGTCGGTGGGCGGCGCCCGCGCCGAGGGAGACCACCGAGCGGCCGGCGGGTGCGAAACGGGCGAGGACGACGAGGGCGCCGCCGCCCCGGGCGAGGGCCGCGCCGAGCCGTTCCTGTGCGGTGGTCAGCCGCCGGGAGCGGGAGATCGCCCGGTTCAGGCGGGCGCCGCCGCGCCAGGCGAGGCGGTAGGCGACCAGGTCGCCCAGGACGGAGGCGGTGGCCGCGCAGAAGATCAGGGCGAGGATGTCGGGCACGTCGGTCGCCGTGCCCGCTGCCGCCGCCGTGGCCGCCGTGATCACCAGGATGCCGCTGGGCAGCACCGGCAGGAACACGTCGAGCAGGACGGACAAGGCCACCACCGCGTAGATCCATGGACTGCCGATCGGCAACCCCACTTGCTCAAGCACCGCAACTCCCCGTGACTCCCCCGTGGGCCAGACCGTGCCGCGGTGGCGCGGGGGGAGCGGCAGGAGTGGCCATGACAGCCATAGAGCGTACGCCTGGGGTGTGACGGGCGGTTCACGGGGGGCTCATACGTTCGGTGCGGACTGTTCACCTCGTCTTGGCTCATCCCGAATTGTCGGGATGTGTGCGGGTGCAGACAGAACGGCGCCTCCCCCGGGGGGGAAGGCGCCGCTGTGTGTCCGGCGGGCCGGGCGGCTCAGGCGGCCACCGGCGTCTGGTCCGCGGAGCGCTGCTCCTGGGTCGAGGTGCGCTTGGTCAGCAGCCGGTCCAGGCCGAACGCGCCGGAGCCCGTGAAGATCAGCAGGAACATGGCCCAGCAGTACATGGCCGCGCCCTCGCCGCTGTTCTCGATCGGCCACAGGCCCTGGGGCTGGTGGACCTTGAAGTACGCGTACGCCATCGCGCCGGAGGAGATGAACGCCGCGATGCGGGTGCCGAGGCCCAGCAGCACCAGGGTGCCGCCGACGAGTTCGATGACGGCCGCGTACCAGTTCGGCCAGGCGCCGGTCGCGGCGGTGCCGCCCTTGCCGTCCACGCCGCCGAGGACGCCGAAGAGCGCGACGGCGCCGTGGCAGGCGAACAGCAGGCCGGTGACGATCCGGAACAGTCCGAGCGCGTACGGCTGGGCGCCGTTGAGGCGAGCGGTCATGCGGGGGGTCTCTCCTTCGGTTGGCCGGCCCTGGGGAGGCCGGTCGGGGACGGATACCGCGGAGTAGCCCACGTTAGGTGTGCCTAATTGATGCTTGCAAGTTCAACATTTGGCCACGGCTTTGCCTCCCGTTGGGGCTCGGTTCCGGGCTCAGCCGCACGTAGAACGGCTCTCGCCACCGCGTCCGCGTCCGAAAGTGTGACCGAATCCACCCCTGGGCGAGCTCCCGCGGCGGTCACCCAGTGCACGCCTTCTGTCGGCACGCCGAACGCGAACCGCCTTGTGTGTGCAACTCCTTGACGATCCATCAGGCGATAGGGGCGCGCCGTGACGTCCAACCCCCCTGTCTCGTAACCGTCGACGGTGTGCGGGCGGCACTGCCCGCTTCGCAGCAGGCCGGCCAGGAGGGCGTCGGCGGTGTGCCGCAGGTCGGGCTCCGGCAGGCGGGCCTCTATGAGGGTCCTCACACGCACGGCCGAACCCGGCACGTCGGGGGAGTGCGCGGCCCAGGCCCCGTCCTCGTCCGTCACCCGCAGCCGCGGCCCGAGCACCTGCACGACCCCCGCCTCCATCAGGGCCGCGAGTTCCTCGATGCGGCGCCGCGGCGGGCCGATGGACAGGAACGCGTTGAGCGGGGTGTACCAGCGGTCCAGGTGGTCCCGGCGGGAGGCGCCGGCGAGGCCGCCGTGGTCGACGATCAGCCGGAGTTCGTTGCGCAGGTCGCGCAGCACGTCCAGGGCCGCCTTCAGCGGGCCGTGCACATTGCCCAGGGCGGCCTGCGCGGCGTCCTCGCGCAGATACGACAGCAGCCAGTCGCGCCACTCGCCGGGATGCGCGAAGTCCCGTCCGGCGTACGGGCGGGAGATCCGCTCCCAGCACCAGCGGTCGGCGTCCGGCACCCCGAACTCGTCCAGCAGCGACGCCTCCAGAGGGTCACCGTGCGGGACGGCGAGGAAGCGGCCGGCGAACTCCCGCGCCCGCCCGGCGGAGGCCGCGGTCCGCCGGATCAGCGCGCCGTAGTAGACCGTCTCCACCTCCTTCGCCACCAACGGCCATATCTCCATGAGGAAATCGGGCGCCTCCCCGGAGTCCGCGCGCTTGCGGAACCCGGCGATCACCTCCGGGGTGAGGACGAGCGGGACGTGCCGGCCGTAGGCCCCCTTCGCGTTGTCGCCGCGCGCCTGGTACGGGACGCCGCGCCGCGAACCGGCGAAGAGCCGCGGCTCACGGCCGGAGGGGAGGTAGCGCAGGCCCCCGGCGTCCCGGACGAAACGGCCGCCGCGGCCGGTCGTCAGCAGGGCCGTGTGGTCGAAGAAGTTGAGACCGAGGCCGCGCAGCAGGACGGGTTCGCCCGGGGGCACGGAGGACAGGTCGACATCGGCCGGGTTGGCGGGCGGGACGTGGCGCAGGCCGTGCCGCGCGGCGTGGGCCGCCAGCCGCAGCCGGTCCGGGTCGGCGGTCCTCGGCAGGTGCCCCTGGGCCAGGACCACCGCGGACAGGCCGGTCAGGGTGCGGCCGTCGTCGAGGGTGAGGGTCTGGCGGCCCCCGGGGGTGTCGTCGAGCCGTACCGCGCGGGCCCGGTGCGTCTCGATCCGTACGGCGGGCGGCGCTTGCCGCACGACCTCGGCGAACACCCACTCCAGGTAGCGGCCGTAGTCGGCCCGGGTCGGGTACTCGTCCGGGCCCAGCCTGCCGCCCGCCCACTCGTGCAGGCTCGGACCCGGGCGGATCGGCCCCGAGCAGTCCACGCTGTCGTCGGTGAACAGGGTCACCTGGCAGGCCACGGTGTTCATCAGCAGCTCGGACGACTGGGCGGTGCGCCAGACGCGGCCGGGACCCGGCGGGTCCGGGTCGATCACATGGACCGTCAGCCGGGCACCGGGCGGGAGGAGTTCCGGGGCGGAGGCGCACAGGCGTTCCAGGACGCTGGTGCCGCGCGGTCCGGCGCCGACCACGGCGACCGAGACTCGCGCGGGTCTCGCGGCCGGTCCGGGACCCTCGGCCGGTACGGATTCCTCGGTTTCCTCGGGCGACGCAGACAAGGGTGGAACTCCCGGGCGTGTGGGGCGCGTGTCGGCGGTCCGCCGTGCAGGAAGCGGACGGTCCGCCTCATCATGCCGTCGCCGGGAGCGGTAGCCGAGTCTCGTGGGGAAGGATTGACGGTCGCTGTGGGATGCCTCACTAGCATCACGGGGCATCCCGGAACGCAGCGGCAATAAACGGGCGGAACGGGAGGGTTACGGGGCAAGCTCGGAGTCCAGGAGGGTCGTCAGGCGTGGACCCGTTCCCTCGCGGGCCTTGGCGTGCTCCAGACGCAGGCGGGCCGAGCGGCCGCGCAGGGTCAGCGTCATGAGCTGGTTGCCGAACCAGGGGCCGCCCGTCTTGCGCCAGCCGACCGGCGGGTCCGCGAGGCGCCCGTGCCGGGCGAGGCCGCGGCCGAGCCCCCGCGCCATCGCGCTCCAGCCGATCCGGAAGGCCAGCCGCATCGACAGCGGCACGGAGTTGTGGACCGGGGAGCAGACGAGCTGCACCACCCGGGCGTCCGGGCCCGGGCCGGGCCACGAGGGCTCGGCGATGTAGGCGTGGTGCACATCCCCGGACAGCACGCACACCGTCGCAGGCGCCTCCTGTCCCGAGCCCGCCTCGGCGATCAGCTCGGCCAGCCCCGCGAAGGACTCGGGGAACGCCGACCAGTGCTCCAGGTCGGCGGCGCGCCGCACCTTCTCCCCGAACCGCGCCCAGCGGGCTCCGCGTTCGCCGCCGCACAGTGCCGCGTTCCACCCCTCGGCGTCGTGCACCAGGTGCGGCAGCAGCCAGGGCAGCGAGGTGCCGATCAGGAGGTGGTCGTACGCCCCGGGTGTGTCCAGCACCTGCTCGCGCAGCCAGGCCTCCTCGCTCGGGTCGAGCATCGCGCGCTCGTCCTCGGCGAGGACCCGGGCGGCCCGGCTGTCCACCATCACCAGGCGCACCCGCCCGAAGTCGCGCCGGTAGCTCCAGCGGGCCGCGGTCGCGTCGTCGTCGGCCCGGGCGGCGAAGCCGCGCAGCACATCGGTGCCGTCGGGAGCCTCGCCGACCGCCTTGTACACCGGGTCGGCCGCCAGCTCGTCGAGGGACAGGTTGCCCAGGTGCTGGTGGACCCAGTACGACATCAGGCCGCTCAGCAGCCGCTCCTGCCACCAGTCGGTGGCCCGCATGTCGGTGAGCCAGGCGGCGGAGGTGTTCCAGTCGTCGATCACGTCGTGGTCGTCGAAGATCATGAAACTGGGCACGGTGGACAGCAGCCAGCGGATGCGCGGGTCGAGCCACGACTCGTAGTAGAGGTGCGTGTATTCCTCGTAGTCCGCGACCCCGCTGCCGGGCCCCTCCTTCACGTCGCGGCGACCCGCCAGCCAGCGCTGTGTGGAGTCGGAGGTCTCGTCGGCGTACACCTGGTCGCCGAGCAGCAGCAACACGTGCGGCCGCTCGCCCTCGGGGTCGGCCGCGAGGCGGGTGGCGAGGGCGTCCAGGGCGTCCGGGCCGACGGGGTCGTCCCCGCCCGCCGGCGGGGAGGCCCAGCGGCAGGAGCCGAAGGCGACGTTGAAGTCGTCCTCCCGGCCTGGCGAGTGGATCGCCGAGGGCGGGAAGGGGGAGCCGGGCAGCGGCCACACCCGGGCGCCGTCGAGGAGCACCTCGTACGTCGTGGTCGTGCCGGCCGTGAGGCCGGTCACCGGGACCAGCGCGTAGTGGTGGCCCGCGATCTGGAAGCTGCGGGCCGTGCCGCCGGCGCCGTCGGCGCAGCGCACCTCGGCGGTGCACGGACCGCTCGTCTCGACCCACACGGTCGCGGACGAGCCGTCGGTGTACCTCAGCAGCGGTCCGAGGCGCAGTGCGCTCATGTCGTTCCCCTCTCCGTCGCCCCGTACGGTACGGAACGACGGAGGCCGGCGGGGAGCTCCCGACACGAAATGCGCGTGTCAGCAGCTCGCGAGGTAGTTCTGGAGCGCGGACTTCTCGGCCGAGTCGACCGAGAGGCCGTAGTAGTACTTCACCTGCACCCAGGCGCGGACGTAGGTGCAGCGGTACGCCGTCCGGGAGGGCATCCAGGTGGCCGGGTCCTGGTCGCCCTTGGCCTGGTTGACGTTGTCGGTGACCGCGATGAGCTGCGGGCGGGTCAGGTCGTTGGCGAACGACTGGCGGCGGGACGTCGTCCAGGAGTCGGCGCCGGAGTCCCAGGCCTCGGCCAGCGGTATCAGGTGGTCGATGTCGACGTCGGAGGCGGCGGACCAGGTGGCGCCGTCGTAGACGGAGTACCAGCTGCCGCTGGTGGCGGCGCAGGAGGAGTTCTGCTGGACGTTCGTGCCGTCGCGCTTGAGGACGACCTCGCGGGTGTTGCAGGTGCCGGACTGGGTGATCCAGTGCGGGAAGAGGTCGCGGTTGTAGCCGGTGCGGTCCTCGGTGGCCACGGTGAGCGAGGCGAGGTAGGTGCGGGCGGTGGCGGCGCTCACGGGGGTAGGGAGGGCGGCGGAGGCCGCGGGAGCGTTGAAGAGGGTCGCGGCGGATATGAGCGCGGTGGCCGCCGCGGCCAAGCTCAGCCGTCGACGCGCGTAGAACCTGGGCATGCGAACTCCCTGGGGAGAGGGGGGTGTTGGCTAGCGAGCGAGGGGAATGCTCGCGGTGCCGTGTTGCGCACAGATGTGCGCCCGGTGAGAAGTTAGTGACACGTGCATGACATGACAAGGTTCACGCGGAAAGTTTTCACGTCGGAGTCGTCGCGTAGCATGGACGGCGCAGAAGGGGAGTAGCTCTTCGCCGGACCGTCGACATACTGCTCAGCCCGCCTGAGCCGGCGCCCGGAGGCCGGTCCTTTCGTGGACCTGCCAGCGAGACCTTCGGCAAAGCAGTGCACGCCCGTGCCCCCTGGCGCGGGTGACGAGTGTGCTGCCGTGCCGAGGTGTCCTGTGCGAAGAGTCAGCACTCTCGGTGGGGTGGCCCCGACCGATTGAGGAACCCTTGATCAGCCTGACCGTGACGGCCGTCGTCTTCGGTGTCGTCTTCCTCGCAGAACTGCCGGACAAGACCGCCCTCGCCGGTCTCGTCCTCGGCACCCGCTACCGCGCCTCCTACGTCTTCGCCGGTGTCGCCGCCGCCTTCGCGCTGCATGTCGCGCTCGCCGTCGCGGCCGGCAGCGTGCTGACGCTGCTGCCGCAGCAGATCGTGCAGGCCCTCACCGGGGTGCTCTTCCTCGGCGGGGCCGCGGTGCTGCTGCTGAAGAAGGGCGAGGACGAGGAGGAGATCCGGCGGCCGGAGAATCAGTCCTTCTGGAAGGTCTCGGGCGCCGGCTTCATGCTCATCCTGGTCGCCGAGTTCGGCGATCTCACCCAGATCATGACCGCGAACCTGGCCGCCCGCTACGACGACCCGCTCTCCGTCGGGCTCGGGGCGGTGCTCGCGCTGTGGGCCGTGGCCGGGCTCGGCATCGTCGGCGGCAAGGCGCTGATGAAGAAGGTGCCGCTGCGGCTGATCACGCAGATCGCGGCGCTGGTCATGCTGGCGCTCGGGCTGTGGAGCCTGTGGGAGGCCGTGACCGGATGAGCCGGGCGAGCTGAACAGTGGGTGAACGTCCGGTGGGGGCCCCTGGCGCGAAGCCGGGATTGTTTTGTACCGTGGAGGAACAAAGTGGCCTCCGCCCGTTTTCCCTGACCGGCGGGCGGGGCCGCCTTGTCTCCCCGGGGCGTGCCGGTCGCGATCCGTCGTCCGCCCCTCTCCCGCGCTGGAACGCGCCCTGAGCCTTGGAGCTGCCGATGACGGCCACCGCCGTGCTCACCGCCCGCGCCCTCCTGCTGGACATGGACGGCACCCTCGTCAACTCGGACGCCTCGGTCGAACGCGTCTGGCGGCGCTGGGCCGAGGGTCATGGACTCGACGGGGACGAGGTCATGAAGGTCGTCCACGGCCGGCAGGGCTACGCCTCCATGGCGCTGCTGCTGCCCGACCGGCCGATGGAGCACAACCACGCCGACAACGCCCGGATGCTCGCCGAGGAGACCGCCGACACCGACGGAGTCGTCGCGATCCCCGGGGCGCCGGAGTTCCTGGCCTCGCTGCGGGGGCTGCCGCACGCGCTGGTGACCTCCGCCGACGTGCCGCTCTCGACGGCGCGGATGGCGGCGGCCGGTCTGGGACTGCCCGAGGTGCGGGTGACCGCGGAGTCCGTCGGGGCGAGCAAGCCCGACCCGGAGGGCTTCCTGAAGGGCGCCGCCGAGCTGGGGATCGCCCCCGCGGACTGTGTGGTGTTCGAGGACTCCGGAGCCGGGATAGCGGCCGGGCGCGCCGCGGGGATGACGGTCGTCGGGATCGGGCCGCGGGCCGCGTTCCATGAGCCGGACGTGGTGGTGGAGGATCTCACGAAGGTGCGCGTGGAGGCCGTGGGCGACGGGACGATCCGCCTGCACATCGGCTGATCTCCGGTCGGTTGCACATCGGCTCATCTCCGGTCGCCCGGGTCACCGGGGCGGCGAGGGGGCGTGAGTCACGTGGAACGCGAGGGTGCGCGCGTCACGTGGGCGGCGATGACGCGCGCGCACTCCAGGGACTCGGTGTGCGTCGTGTCCACCTCCACGTCATAGCTCACGCCCTCGTGGACGACCTCGGCCTGGGACGCGGCCATGCCGCGGACCCGGTCTCCCCGGGCGGTCTCGCGGCCCGCGGCGACCGCGCTGTCACACCGGACGCCGACCCACAGCACGCCGAGGCCGGACAGGGTCTTCTCCCATCGCTGCCGGGACGCCGGGCCGCCGAGGAAGACGTCGTCGACGATGATCCCGGCGCCGGCGCGTGCCATGGCGGCGATGCCCTCGGTCCAGGCCGCGTCCAGGGCCCGGAACTCCGCGCCCACGCTGACGCCGCCGTCCGCCGTGAAGGTGATCCCGCCGTCCGAGTCCCGCAGCTTCGCGGGCAGCGCGTCGACGAACGAGTCGACGCCGTAGGCCAGCCATGGATCGGGCAGGACCTGTTGCAGGCACCGGACGATCCCGGACTTCCCCGAGCTCGAACCGCCGTTGAGGACGATCACTTGAGTGGTCACGGCGTCACAGTAGGGCGGCCGGGCCGGTCATGGCTCCCGGGTTTCCGACTCCAGCTTCGCCCTCGTCTCCTGGTCGTAGACGCCCAGGTCGTCGACCTGGATGCCGCGTGACCACTGGTAGGTGCGGACCGCGTCCTCGAGCCGGTCGTCGAAGGTGCCGTCGGTGTCGTCGTCGTACAGGTACAACTGGCGCAGGCGGAGCTGGAGTTCGGTGACCTCCGGGCCGCGGTCGCCGAGGCGCAGGACGGTGGGGCCGCCGTTCTGGCGGGAGTTGTCCGGGGGCGCCTGGCCGGGGCCGGTCGCCGTGGCGGACGACTGTGGTGCCGACGGGGAGGGCGACTTCGACGGGCTCGCCGAGGCGCTCGGTGCGGACGGCGACGGCGAGGCGGACGGGCTCCCGCTGCGGGACGGCGACGGCCGCGGTGCGGCCGGGGCCGGGGGAGCCGCCGAGGCGGTGCCCTCCGGGGGTGTGGACGCCGGGCTGCTCGACGGGGCGTCCGGCACGCTCGCGCGGATGTCGTCCGGCAGGGCGGTGTCCCGGGACGGACTCTCGTAGGAGAACAGCCCGCTCGCGTACCCCGCCGCCGCGACGACGGCGACACAGGCTCCGGCGGCGGCGACCAGGAGGGTCGTCCGGCGCCGTCGCCCGGACCTCCGCGGGCGAGACCGGCCCGCTTCCGGAGCGCCGCGGTCCGCCCCCGCCGTTCCGTCGAACATGCGCAGATCGGTGACGCTCGGCTCCGACGCGGCAGGGGCCAGGGGCGTCGGAATCACCGAGGTGACGGGAGCGGCCGGCAACACGGCGGTGGCGTCCGGGTCGACCGGGCGCAGGGGCATGGTGGCGTCGGCGGGAGGGGGCGGCGGGACGGCACGCCCGGGGGGCGAGGCCTCCGTGGGCGGCAGCGCGCCGCCGCCCCCGGCTGCCGCGGCCCGGCCCGGAGCGCCTGCGGCGTCTCCGGGGGCCTGAGGGGTTCCCCGGTGCGGGGACGCGGCGGTGGCGTCCGCGGCGACTCGACCCGGCGTGCTGTGGACCGTGGGCCCGGGCTCCTGAGCGCGTGATGCCTGCGCGGGGCTGGTCCCAGGCCGCCGGGGGGCGTTTCCGGGTGTCTGCGGGGCGGACCGGGGTGAGGGCGTGGTGCTGGTGTCCGTCGCGGCTTCGCCCGGTGTGCCGTGGGCTGCGGGTCCGAGGCCCGGGGCGTGTGGTGCCTGCGCGGGGTGGGTCCGAGGGCGCCGGGGGGCGTTTCCGGATGCCTGCGGTGCGGCCCGGTCTGAGGCCCTTGCGGTGGCGCCCGTTGCGGTTTGGCCCGGCGTGCTTTGGGCCGTGGGGCCGGGGTCCTGTGCGTGTGCTGCCTGAGCGGGCTGGGTCCCAGGCTGCCGGGGGGCGTTTCCGGGTGTCTGCGGGGCGGACCGGGGTGAGGGCGTGGTGCTGGTGTCCGTCGCGGCTTCGCCCGGTGTGGCTTCGGTCGTGGGCCCGGAGCCCTCGGCGCGCGGTGGCTCCGTGGTGCCGACGGCAGGCCGCCGGGACGCGTCGCCAGGCGCCTGCGGGGGTGTGGCGGTGGGGGAGAGCGTGGCCGGGGCTGCCTCGGACGCGCCCGTGGGTCCCCCCGGGCGCCTGGGCGTGGTCGGCCCGGCCGGTGAGGGGGGCTGCTCCTCGTCGGCCGTACGGGACGCGTGCTGCCGGTGTGCTTCCTCGCCCGGCCCGGAGGGCTCCTCGCCCGGGATCTCCACGTACGGGCGTATCCGCAGCGGGTCGAAGTCCTCCGCTGCCGCCGCCTGGGCCGTGCGGGCGTCGCGGAGGGCCTCGGAGGCGCGGTGGGTGCAGGCGCAGGCGGGGGTGTTGTCCCGCTGTCTGGGTGCGCCGCACTCCGGGCACGGGTGGCCGTTAGGCGGTTCCACGCGTTCCTCCCTCCCCTCGCGAACTCCAGAGATTATCCAGATCTTCTCCACAGTGCGGTCGACGAGCCCCCGGAACCACAGCTTCCAAAAGGGCCCAGCGGGCCATAACAGGCCACAGCGGTCACGATGGAAAATGTCACAGGAGACACGGGAGGTCTCATGGCCGGGGACGGGAACGCCATCACACTGACGCCCCAGGGCGCGGACCCCCATGAGCAGGTGCCCGGGAGCGTCCTGGTCTCCATCGGCGCCCTGCTCCTCGGCATGCTGCTCGCCGCCCTCGACCAGACCATCGTGTCGACCGCGCTGCCCACGATCGTCAGCGATCTCGGCGGTCTGGATCACCTGTCCTGGGTGGTCACCGCGTATCTGCTCGCCGCGACCGCCGCCACCCCCCTGTGGGGCAAGCTCGGCGACCAGTACGGGCGCAAGAGGCTGTTCCAGACGGCCATCGTGATCTTCCTGATCGGGTCCGCGCTGTGCGGCGCCGCCCAGGACATGGGCCAGCTGATCGCCTTCCGGGCCCTGCAGGGGCTCGGCGGCGGCGGACTGATCGTGCTGTCGATGGCGATCGTCGGCGATCTGGTGTCGCCTCGCGAACGCGGCCGATACCAGGGACTGTTCGGTGCCGTCTTCGGCGCCACCAGCGTGCTCGGGCCCCTGCTCGGCGGGCTGTTCACCCAGCATCTGAGCTGGCGCTGGGTGTTCTACGTCAACCTGCCCGTCGGCGTCGTCGCGCTCGCCGTGATCGCGACCGTCCTGCACCTCCCGCGCAAGGCGCAGCGGCACGTCATCGACTACCTCGGCACCTTCCTCATCGCCGCCGTCGCCACCTGCCTGGTGCTGGTCGCCTCGCTCGGCGGGACGACCTGGGCTTGGGGTTCCTGGCGGATCGTCGGCCTCGCGGTCCTGGGCGTCGTCCTCGCCGTCGCCTTCGTGGCCGTCGAACGCCGGGCCGCCGAACCCGTTCTGCCGCTCAAGCTGTTCCGCGTGCGCACCTTCACGCTCGCCGCCGTGATCAGTTTCGTCGTCGGGTTCGCCATGTTCGGCGCCATGACGTATCTGCCGACCTTCCTCCAGGTCGTGCAGGGCATCAGCCCGACCATGTCCGGTGTGCACATGCTGCCGATGGTGGTGGGCCTGCTGCTGGCCTCGACGGCCTCCGGGCAGATCGTCAGCCGGACCGGCCGCTGGAAGGTGTTCCCCATCGCCGGCACCGGCATCACCACGCTCGGGCTGCTCCTGCTCCACCAGCTCGACGAGCACAGCTCCACCGCCGAGTTGAGCGGCTTCTTCTTCGTCTTCGGGCTCGGTCTCGGCCTGGTGATGCAGGTCCTCGTGCTCATCGTGCAGAACGCCGTCCCCTACGAGGACCTGGGCGTCGCCACCTCCGGCGCGACCTTCTTCCGCTCCATCGGCGCCTCGTTCGGCGTCGCCGTCTTCGGCACGATCTTCGCGGGCCGGCTCGGCGACCAGCTCACGGACGCCTTGCGGGGCGCCCGGCTCCCGCCCGGCATCTCCGTGGAATCGCTGGAGGCCGACCCGCGCGGCATCGCCGCCCTGCCGTCCGGCCTGCGCCCGCCGGCCCTGCACGCCTACGCCGTCTCCATCACGGACGTCTTCCTGTACGCCGCCCCCGTCGCGCTGCTCGGCTTCGTGCTGGCCTGGTTCCTGAAGGAGGACCGGCTGCGCGGCTCGGTCACCGCGCCCGACGTCACCGAGACCCTGGCCAGCAACCCCGTCGAGCGGACCTCGTACGACGAGGTGTGCCGGGCGCTGTCGGTGCTCGGCACCCGTGCGGGACGCCGCGAGATCTACCGGAAGATCACCGCCCGGGCGGGCTACGACCTGCTGCCCGCGACGAGCTGGCTGCTGCTGCGGATGCGGCGCTACGGCTCCGTGGAGCCGGGCGTGCTCGCCGATGCCATGCCCGTGCCCCTGACCGTGGTCATGGAGGCCGCCCGGCAGGCCGAGGAGCGTCACCTCGCCGTGCGCCGGGGCGTCGACATGGTCCTGACCGACGAGGGACGCGAGGTCGCCGGCCGGCTGGCCGAGTCACGCGAGGAGTCCCTCGCCGAGCTGCTCGGCGACTGGTGGGGGCCGGACCGGCCGACCGACCTGGTGCTGCTCGTGCGGGAGTTGAGCACCGAACTGTGCGGATCGCGGCGCGAGCGGCCGTACTCCCTGCGCTCCACGGAGCAGAGCGCCTGAGTTCAGGTCAGCTCCTTGCTGAACCAGTGTTCCGCGTAGCGCTCGTCGTTGTGAGGTCCGGTCTCCGCGTAGCCGAGGCGGGCGTAGAGGCCGCGGGCCTCGACGAGGTCGCCGCGGGTGTCGAGGATCATCCGGGTGGCGCCGAGCGCGCGTGCGGTGTCCTCGGCGGCCCGGACCAGAAGCGGGGCGCCGCCCCGGCCGCGCATCGGCTCGTGCAGGAACACCCGCTTGAGCTCGGCGGTCGTGCCGTCCAGCAGCCGTACGCCCGCGGTGCCGGCCGGCTCACCGCCGTACCGGGCGACCAGCAGCCGGCCGCGCGGGGGCGCGAGGTCGGCGCCCGGCTGGGCGGCGATCGCCCGCTCCAGCTCGGCCGGGTCGGTCCGGCGCCCCTCGTGCAGCAGGTACCAACGGTCGCTGACCTCGGTGTAGTACGCCCGCCACAGAGCGGCGGCGACGGGGGAGTCGTACGGTTCCGGGTCCACGGTCCAGGTCATGAAGCGCATTCTTCACAGGCGCCCCACCGGACACGCAAGCGAATAGTTCCGGCCGGGTGTTCGCGCCTCGATGCGCCCGGGCGCCGTTTGGATACGGGCTTTGGGGCAACCCGACGGGCGAACCGGCTCGCGAGGAGAGCCGGTTGGGCCGAGAACCCGGAAGGCATTCATGTCCACTGGCCTGATCATTGCTCTGATCGTGATCGCGGCGGTCGTCATCATCGCGGCCGTCATGACCCTGCGCGCCCGCGGGCCTCGGCGGGGCCCGAGCCTGAAGCGGCGCTTCGGACCCGAGTACGACCGGGCCGTCGCCCGGCACGACGGTGACGCCAAAGCGGCCGAGCGCGAACTGACCGAGCGCGTGCAGCGCCACGGCGACCTGCGCGAGCGGTCGCTGGAGCCGGCGCAGCGCGAGCAGTACGAGGCGCGCTGGACGGCCGCACAGGAGCGGTTCGTCGACTCGCCGCGCGAGGCGGTCTCCGAGGCGGACCGGCTGCTCGCCGAGCTCGCCGGCGCCCGGGGCTTCCCGGACGGCGGGCAGTACGAGGAACAGCTGGCCGCGCTGTCCGTGCACCACGCCCACCACGTGGACGGCTACCGGCGCGTGCACCGCGCGGCGCACCTGCGCGCGGAGGACGCCCGCGACGGCGGCCAGGGTACGGAAGACATGCGTGAGGCCATGGTGGCGGCCCGCGCCCTGTTCGAGGAGCTGGTGAAGCCGGCCCGCCACGACGGCGGCGGCCACACCCACGGACGTCATGAGGAGGGACGGCACGACGGACGCGACCGTGCCGGACTGAACGGCGGCCGCAAGGCTCCGGCCCGTGGCGGGCACATGCCGTGGGCGATCAACCGACGTCAGGCGAAGGAGAGTTGAGGCAATGACCGACATGACCCGACCGCCCGGCGACCACACGCCGGCCGCCCCGGACGCCCGTGGCGAGAGCGCCCTGGGTACCGGCCGCCGCCCGACCGCACCGGGCACGGACCACGACACGGCCCGAGGCCTGGAAACGGACCGCGGCGCCACGCACGGCACAGACGCGGACCGCGGCGCCACGCGCGGCACAGACGCGGACCGCGGCACCCCGCACGGCACCGAAACGGACCGCGGGGCCAGGCACGGCACCGACGCGGACCGCGCCGCGACGCACGGCACCGATGTGCCCGGCACCGACCGGCACGGGACCGATGCGCCCGGCACCGGCGCGCCCCGCGGTGACTACGGCTCCGGCCCGGACAAGGCCGGATCCGCCAAGAACCGGTCCCACCTGCTCGCCCACGACGAGTCCGACAAGCTCGGCTCGCAGTTGCAGCACGCCGTCGCCGGGTTCGTCGACGGGCCCCGGGCCGCCGTCGAGGAGGCCGACCACGTGCTGGAGGAGATCGCGGCCCGCTTCACCGAGGCCGTGACACAGCGCCGTCGCACCCTGCGCCACTCCTGGCAGTCCGTCGAGGGCGGCGAGAGCAGGTCCGTCTCGTCGGCCGACACCGAGCAGCTCCGGCTGGCCCTGAAGGACTACCGCGAGCTGGCCGAACGGCTGCTGCACGTCTGACCCGGGAGGAAACCCCCGGTCACCGATCCGCCCGGCGCTCCCGCCACTGCCGTACGACGTCCTCGACGTCGTACGGCTTCTTTCCCAGCGGGGGGCCGGGCGGCGGCTTGAACATCATGTCGCGGATCTTGTCGTTGACCTCGCCGATGATCTTCCGGACGATCCGCTCCGAGGGGGCCGCGAGCGCGGCCTCCAGCGCGTCCTCCGCCTCCTTGCGCAGGGCCAGCGCCGGCGGGAGGACGGAGAAGCCCTCGCGGGCCATCTTCTGTTTGACCCACCACAGTTCGTCGTAGGTGCTCTCGACGTCGGGCGGGAGCGGTGCGCCCGCTCCCGGCAGCCGTTCGAACTCCCCGCGCGCCTCCGCGTCACGGATCTGCTTGTCGACCCAGGACTCGAAGTCGACGCCTGGTGGCTTTCGCTCGGTCATGAGGCCATTGTGCCGGACACCGCGCGGCCTGGCGTTCTATCATGCGGCGGTCTACTAGGACGTCTCAGAAGGAGCGCACGTGCTCGAACTCACCATGGCCACCGTCGCGGAGGCGGAGGCGGGCGCCACGGCCGGCATGCTCATGGCCGAAGCGCCCAGCGAGCCGGGCGCGGTACTGCGGGTGGGCCGCGACAAGTCCGTGTGCCGACTGAGCACGCCGGACGACTGGCTGTTCGTCTCGCGCGTCCACCTGGAGTTCCTGTGCGGGCCGGAGGGGACCTGGCAGCTCACCTGGCTGCGCGGCTCCCAGCCCGACCCGTCCTCCGAAGTGCGGCTGACCATGGGGGAGTACGTCCAGCCCCTCGGCTACGGCGGCACCGTCCCGCTGCCCAGGGGCGGCAGCGGCGAGATCATCATCCAGGACCGCACCGCCCCGCGCAGCGTCAACGTGGGCTTCTACCACGAGGTGTGACAGCGGGGCCCCACGTCGGCACGCGGGGCCTCACGCCAGCACGCGCGCCAGCGCGAACCCGTCGTAGCCCTTCATGCCCACCGTCTGGATCGCCGTGCCGCTGAGCCTCGGATGGCCGGCGATCAGCTCGATCGCGGTGCGGGTGCCCGTCACGTCCGGGGCGGTGCTTTCCGCGTCGACGACCCGGCCGCCCCGTACGACGTTGTCGAGGACGATCAGGCTGCCCGTGCTGGTGAGTCTGATCGCCCACTCCACGTAGTGCGGGTTGTTGGCCTTGTCGGCGTCGATGAAGACCAGGTCGAACGGGGGCGGGTTCTCGTCGGCCAGCTTGGGCAGCGACTCCAGGGCCGGGCCCACCCGCACCTCGACCTGCTTGTCCAGGCCGGCGCGGGCGATGTTGCGGGCGGCGACCTCGGCGTGCCGGGGGTCGTACTCCAGGGAGACCAGCCGCCCGTCGGCGGGCAGGGCGCGGCCCAGCCAGATGGTGCTGTAGCCGCCGAGCGTGCCGATCTCCAGGATGTGGCGGGCGCCCTGGATCTGGGCGAGGAGCTGGAGGAGCTTGCCCTGGTTTCCGGCGACGTTGATGTGCGGAAGCCCGGCGGCGTCGCTGTCGCGCAGGGCGGCCGCCAGGGCTTCGTCGTCCGGGGCGAGGTGGGCGGTGAAATAGGTGTCGACCTCGTCCCAGACGTGCGACTCGCTCATGCACCTCTACCTTTCGTCAGCATAGTTAGCATCCCTAACTACTGGCGCTGACGAAGATAGTTGGTGCGTGCGTCGCTGTCAGCGGGATTTCACCCGGCGTGTCGACCCGCCACCGAGGGCGCCGAGCCGGGCAGCGGGCGCCCCGCCGACTCCGCCATGCGCCACACCGCGAAACCGCCGATCACGGCCGCGGCCATCATGTAGTACGCGGGCATCATCATGTTCCCGGTCGCGCCGATCAGGGCCGTGACCACCAGCGGGGTCGTACCGCCGAACAGGGACACCGAGACGTTGAAGCCGATCGACAGCGAGCCGTAGCGGACCTTCGTCGGGAACAGCGCCGGCAGCGCCGAGGGCATCGCGGCGGTGAAGCAGACCAGCAGCAGGCCGAGGGCGCCCATGCCGAGCGCGACCGCGAGCAGGCTGCCCTCGCGGATCAGCAGCAGGGCCGGGACGGACAGCAGCAGGAAGCCCGCGCAGCCGGTGGCGATCACCGGGCGGCGGCCGACCCGGTCGGTCAGCGCGCCGACGAACGGCTGGGCGATCATCATCACGGCCATCACGCCGAGGACGACCAGCAGGCCGTGCGTCTCGTCGTAGTGGAGCTGACCGGTCAGGTAGCTCGGCATGTACGACAGCAGCATGTAGTCGGTGACGTTGAAGACCAGCACCAGGCCGACGCAGAGCAGCAGCGCGCGCCACTGGCCGGTGACCGTCTCGCGCAGCGGCGTCTTCGGGCGGTTGTTCTCGGCCTTCTCCGCCTCGGCCGCGAACGCCGGGGTCTCCTCCAGACGCAGCCGCAGGTAGAGGCCGATGATGCCCATCGGGCCCGCGACCAGGAACGGGATGCGCCAGCCCCAGGAGGTCAGGTCGTCGGCGGAGAGCAGGGCGGTCATGATCGTGACCAGGCCCGCGCCGGCGATGTAGCCGGCGAGCGTGCCGAACTCCAGCCAGCTGCCGAGGAAGCCGCGCCGCTTGTCGGGGGCGTACTCCGCGATGAACGTGGAGGCGCCCGCGTACTCGCCGCCGGTGGAGAAGCCCTGCACCAGACGGGCCGCCAGGAGCAGGATCGGCGCGCCGACACCGATCGTCGCGTACGACGGGATCAGACCGATCGCGAAGGTGCCCGCCGCCATCATGATCATGGTGAGGGCGAGAACCTTCTGGCGGCCGACGCGGTCGCCGAGCGGGCCGAAGACCATGCCGCCGAGGGGGCGGACCAGGAAGGCCGCGGCGAAGGCGCCGAACGTGGACAGCAGCTGGGCGGTGGGGTTGCCCGAGGGGAAGAAGACCTTGCCCAGCGTGACCGCGATGTAGCTGTAGACGCCGAAGTCGAACCATTCCATCGCGTTGCCCAGCGCCGCCGCCTTCACGGCGCGCTTGACGAGCGCGGGGTCGGTGACGGTGGGGTCGGGGGTCTTCGCTGTGCGGTCCTTCGCGAGGGACACGGGGGCGACGACTGAGGCAGTCGACAAGACTCGCTCGCCTACCTTTCGACGGGGACGGGGAGGCGGTCCCGCGCGGCGGCGCTGTCGTACGGGCCGAAAGGGCGACGATAGGCGGATTTGCCCCGATCACGGGCCGTGCACAATTAGCTGCATACTGCACGTAAATCATTGCTGTGCAGGCGCTTCTGCCCTGGCGCGGTGGTTCCCGCGCGATCTTGATGTGATCCTTCTCGCGTCACGAGAGGCAACCACGCGCCTCGCGCACTATCGTCAACCGGGCGAAGGGGGGCATACCGGGTAGAAGGTCGACGAGGCGTGGCGAATGCGGAGCGCAGCGGACGGCCGGCGGAAGCCTTCGGAGCGACAGCCGGTGGCAGGACCCGCACACCCTCCCGCACGCCCCTGCGCATGGCCTGTCTCGCGCTGTGGCTGATCGTCGCCGCCCTCGCCGCACGACAGGTGACCGTCGTGCTCGGCACGCCGAGGGGCGAGCGGCTGACGGATCTGGAGACCTGGGTCGGGCCGAACGGCGTCCTGCACGTGAACGGCTCCCTCTACGACTCGACCCGCTTCACCGGCACCCCCTTCAACGGCCTCGTCCTCAAGCCCCTCACCCGTTCGGCCGAACAGGCCCTCGGCTGGGGCTGGACCTTCGGCACGCTGCTGCTCGTGGCCGCCCTCGGCCTGATCGCCGCCCGGGCCCTGCCCCAGCCGGTCAGCCGCCGCACGGCCCTGCTGGCCGCGCCGGTCGCCATCAGCCTGCTGATGCTGTCCCTGCCCGTCCGCAACACCCTGTGGCTCGGCCAGACGAGCATCATCCCGGTCCTGCTCGTCCTGCTCGGCTGCTTCGCCGCCCACGGCCAGCGGACCAGCGGCCTGCTCATCGGCGTCGCGGCGGCGCTCCAGCCCACCCTGCTGCTGTTCACGCCCCTGCTGTGGTTCACCGGCCGCAGACGCGCCGCGCTCGCCACCGGCGTCACCTTCGCCGCCTGCACCGCGCTCGCCTGGGCCGCGATGCCGCACGACACGTATACCTACTGGGTCCACCACATGGCCGGCGCCGGCCTCGGCGGCCGGGCCGACGACCTCGCCAACCAGTCCCTGCACGGCGCCCTGCTCCGGTTCGGCCTGAACGGCCCCCTGGAGGTCGCGCTCTTCCTGTCGCTCGGCGCGGCCGTCGCCGTCCTGGCCCTGCGCCGCGCCGTGCACTACTTCGACGACGGCCAGCTGCTCCTCGCCGTCGCGATCACCGGCTGCGCCGCGATCGTCGTCTCGCCCACGGCCTGGCAGCACCAGCTGCTGTGGGTGCTGCTCGCGGTCGTGGGCCGGGTCGGCACCCGCGCCCGCGACCGGTACGTGTGGCCGGTCACCGTCGTCGTGGTCATGACCTTGCCGGCCAAGATGATCCTGCCGAACATGGCGTCCCTGAACCCCGTGCGCGACAACGTCGTCCTGCTGGCCGCGCTCGCCGCCGCCACCGCCGTGCCGTTCCTGTCCCGCGCCTCGCCCTTCTACCGGTCGCCGACACCGACCGCCTACGCACCCGCAGGAGCGGCCCGCTTCCGGCACGTGCCGGTGGTGCCGTTCCTGCGCCGGGTCCTCACCCGGCCGAACCTCCTCCTCGAACTGCTCCTCATCCGGGTCACCTACGCCGCCTACTCCCAGGTCCGCCTCGCCGCCACCGGCGGCAGCAACTCGGCCGGGCGCGCCGAGGCCGAGGAGAACGGCATGCAGATCTACGACGTCGAGCGCGTCCTGCACCTCGACATCGAGCGCTGGGCCAACCACACCGTCGTCGGGATCGGCTGGCTGCGGGACTTCTTCGACCACTACTACACGTCGTTCCACTTCGCCGTCCCGCTGGCCGTCCTCGCGGTCCTCTACCGGCGCCGCCCCGGCGACTACCGCTGGGCCCGCTCCGCCCTCGGCTTCGCCACCCTGCTCGCCCTGGTCGGCTTCTGGCTCTACCCCCTTGCCCCACCCCGCCTGATGCCGACGCTCGGCTTCATCGACACCGTGCACGGCACCCAGGACTTCTCCCAGCCCGACTACGGCACGCTCACGGCCCTCACCAACCAGTACGCGGCCATGCCGTCGCTGCACTTCGGCTGGTCGCTGTGGTGCGGTGTCGTGATCGCCGTGCTGGCGACACGGTGGTGGATGAAGGCGCTGGGCCTGCTGCATCCGCTGTTCACCTTCGCCTCGATCGTCGCGACGGCGAACCACTGGGTGCTCGACGCGGCCGGGGGAGCGCTGGTGGTCGCGGTGGGCTTCGGCCTCACCCACCTCCTCCAGGGCCCGCGGGCACGCACGGTGGCGGCTACGGCCGGGCTCAGCGGTGGGATCGCGGATCCGCGGAAGGACCGCGCTCGGCGCTGATCCGGTACAAGGTCTTGTGACTCGGCGCTTCAAGTGACCGGCGGGTGTTCGAGTGGGCCGTGCGGGAAGCGGGGAATCAGGAAGCCGACCCATGGGACTCGGGGGGCCGAGCGTCCATCAACTCCTCCCGAATCCGCTCGGTGGCGTTCCTCGTCAGCTCGGCCCGGAGGTCGTCCGGGGTGAGCGCCAGCAGTTCGCCGATCGACCGGTTCCATGCGTCAGCCGCCTGTTCCACCGCGGTCCGGAAGCCTCGCCGCACCGGGCCCCCGGCCACCATCAGGGCGACAGCGACGACCGGCCGCAACAGCCACCGCCCACGCACGGTGACCGCGACGTCCACCTGCCACCGTCCGGCGTCGGCCCGCCACGGCCGCAGATTCAGATGCGCCTTGACCAGCCGGTGCTTCAGCCGTGCCGTCGCCGGGGCACGCGTCGCCGACGGGGCACCGGGCGCGAGGTCGGCCGCCGCCCACCATGCGGTCAGGTCGAGCCGCGCCCTTCCCGTCCCCCGGCGTAGCGCTCCCGACCCCTCGGGGCCCCGCACCCGTCCTTCGGCCTCCAGCAGCCGCGGCCGGTCGGGGGCGCGCAGTCGCAGAGCCGTCCACACCGTCACATCGTCCGCGACCAGTAGCTGTTCCACGGCGATCGCGCTGCGGCGTTGCCACTCACGTACCAGCACGGCCACCTGTTCCGTGGCACCGTCCTCCGAGAGCTCGTACCGCGCGCCGGGCCGCAGATGCCGCCCCTTGGCCAGCCGCAGGTCCGCGACCGGCCGTCCGTCTTCCAGGACGATCTCCCCTCCCCGGGCCCGGGTGGATTCGGCGAGATCGAAGATCAGCTCGGTGAGCATCCGGAGCCGGTCGGGTTCCAGGGCGAGGACGGATACGGAGTGCCGGAGAACGGTCATATGGCGCTCCCCTCGGAGGCCGGATGAACTGGCCTTTCTGCCCACCGCCGTTGCCCTGCACCCACTGTCCCCGCCTTCCGTCGGCCCGCCCCGCACTGTCAGTTGTACACGCAGCCCCTGGTGCGCTCGCCGCATGCTGCGCGGTCGCTTCCGCTCCATGGGCGAATTCAGTTGGTGGTCGTGGCCAGCTTCGCCGCGAAACCGAGGAACAGAGCTCCCGCCCCCGTCGACAGGCCCGCCGACAGCTTCCGGCGGCGGCGGAACTGCGCGGCGAGACAGGTGCCGCCGAGGATCAGCGCCGTCACGTACGCGATGCTGATGATCTGGTAGACGAGCGCGAGCAGGGCGAAGGACAACCCGGGGTACGCGTAGCCGGGGTCGACGAACTGCACGAAGAACGAGATGAAGAACAGGATCGCCTTCGGGTTCAGCACGGTGATCACCAACGAGCGCCGGAACAACCGCCCACCCGTCGACGGCTCCGGGGCCGCGCCGTCCTTCGCGTTCCTCTCGTCGCGGCGGCGCCACATCGCCCATGCCCCCCGGATCATGCCCACGGCGATCCAGGTCAGATAGCCGGCCCCGGCGTACTTCACGAGGGCGAACAGCAGCTCGTTGGCCTGGAGCAGCGAGGCGAGTCCGGCCGCCGTCGCCATCATGAGCAGGGTCTCGCCCAGGAACACCCCGGCGGCGGCGCGATATCCGGCCCTGATCCCCCGCTGTGCTGCGACCGACAGCGTGAACAGGGAGCTGGGGCCCGGCAGCAGGATGATCAGCAGCGCGCCCAGAGCGTAGGTGGGCAGGTTCTCCACTCCCAGCATGACGGCACCTTCCTCCTCGTCGTCGGGGTCCGGCGTCGGACGGGCCCCGGGGGCTTCGCGGCCGGCAGTCCCGCCGCATGGACACATCATGAACGCTTGCATGAGTCGCCCCCGCATTCGAACCACACGGTCTTCCCGCCTCCGGACCACAGCGACACGCCCCACTTGTCGACCATCGCGTCGAGCAGGAGCAAGCCTCGGCCGTTCTCGGCGTCCGTGTCCAACGAGATTGGTGTGCGGGGCAGTTCGTCACTGCCGTCCGTGACCTCCACCCGTACGCCCGTGCGCTGCCGCAGCAACAGCAGCGCGCAGCGGCGGTCCGGGACGTGCCGTACGACGTTGGCGAGCAGTTCCGTCACGCCCAGCTCCACGGCGTCCGACAGCTCGGGCATCCCCCACTCGCCGAGGAACGAGCTGACGATACGGCGGATGTGCCGGGGGGCGTGTTCACCGACGGTGAGGCGCATCGCGTACTGGGCGGGAATGTATTCGTTCACGGGACGAGGCTGACGTGCGGTGACTACCCTCGGCTACGGAACGGATACAACCCGTCCCGTGGTGGACGGGGTTGCGTGAGAGGGGCTCTGCGTGACCAACATCAACGCCCTTGACCCGGGTGCGTCCCCGCTCGACTACTACGGCTTCGAGCTACGACGCCACAGGGAGGCGGCCGGGCTGACGCTGAAGCAACTCGGGGGAATCCTCAACTACACCGGCTCGCTGGTGGGGCAGATCGAGACAGCCCGCAAGGTTCCGACGCCGGAGTTCAGTGAACGGGCGGATGCGGCGCTGGGCACGGACGGCATGTTCTCCCGGCTCGTCGAACTGGTGCTGCGGAGTCGGCTTCCGGCCTGGTTCCAGCAGGTGGCGGAGCTGGAGATGCGGGCCACGGAGGTCTGCTCCTTCCAGACGCACATGGTTCTCGGCCTCCTCCAGACCCAGGGGTACGCCCAGGCGGTGCTCGGCGCTTTCGACCGGACGGACCTCGAAGACCGCACGGCAGTGCGCCTGGCTCGGCAGCGCGTATTCGAGAAGGGGGAGCCGCCGGTCTTCTGGGCGGTCCTCAGTGAGGCCGCGCTGGGCCTGGAGATCGGCGGCCCGGAGGTCATGCGGGGACAACTCGCCCACTTGTTGTCCTTCGAGAGCAACCCTCGGATCAACATCCAGGTGCTGCCGTTCTCGACGGGTGCGCACCCGGGGCTGCAAGGCTCGTTCGACGTCTACCGCTTTTCGACCGACCCCACCATCGTCTACACGGAGGGGTACGGCAGCGGGCATCCGACCGCGAACCCGGACACGGTCAGGGAGTGTTCGCTCCGTTACGATCACCTCCGGGCCGCCGCGCTTTCCCTCACCGACTCGGCGGAGCTCATCCGGCGCGTAATGGAGGATCGCTATGGAGATGCAGTGGCGTAAGTCGACGTATAGCGGCGACCAGGGCGGCCAGTGCCTCGAAGTCGCCGAAACCCCGCACACCACCGTCGCGATACGCGACTCCAAGAACCCGGCGGGACCGATGCTCACCCTCGATCCCGCCACGTTCACCACCTTCGTCAACTGGACCTCTACAACCGCTGAATGATCGTGCCGGTGGCCAAACCGCCCCCCGCGCACATCGTGATCAGCGCGAACTCCTTGTCCGCGCGCTCCAGTTCATGAAGTGCCGTCGTGATGAGCCGGGCCCCGGTCGCTCCCACCGGGTGCCCGAGCGCGATGGCGCCTCCGTTGACGTTCACCTTCGACAGGTCCTGGTCGAAGACCCGCGCCCAGCTCAGCACCACGGACGCGAACGCCTCGTTGATCTCCACCACGTCGATGTCCTTGAGGGACATTCCGGCCTTGCCCAGGACCGCCTTGGTCGCGTCGATCGGGCCGTCGAGGTGGAAGTGGGGGTCGGAACCCACCAGCGCCTGGGCCACGATCCGGGCCCGGGGGCGCAGCTTCAGCGCCCGCGTCGTCCGCTTCGACGCCCACATGATCGCCGCCGCCCCGTCGGAGATCTGGGAAGAGTTGCCCGCCGTGTGCACCGCCGTCGGCATGATCGGCTTCAGCGCGGCCAGCGCCTCCGCCGTCGTGTCGCGCAGGCCCTCGTCCTTGTCGACCAGGCGCCACATGCCCTGGCCGGCATGCTGCTCCTCCTCGGTCGTGGGGACCTGGACCGCGAACGTCTCCCGTTTGAAACGCTCCTCCGCCCAGGCGTGAGCGGCCCGTTCCTGCGAGGCGAGGCCCAGGGCGTCGACGTCCTCGCGGGTCAGCCCCCGGTGCCGGGCGATCCGCTCGGCCGCCTCGAACTGGTTGGGCAGGTCCACGTTCCACTCGTCCGGGAACGGCTTGCCGGGCCCGTGCTTCGAGCCCGACCCCAGCGGTACGCGCGACATCGACTCCACGCCGCAGGAGATGCCGACGTCGATCACGCCCGCCGCGACCATGTTGGCCACCATGTGCGAGGCCTGCTGGGAGGACCCGCACTGCGCGTCGACGGTCGTCGCGGCCGTCTCGTAGGGGAGCCCCATCGTCAGCCAGGCCGTGCGCGCGGGGTTCATGGACTGCTCGCCGGCGTGGGTGACCGTACCGCCGACGATCTGCTCGACGCAGTCGGCGGGGATGCCGGTACGGCCGAGGAGTTCGCGGTAGGTCTCGCCCAGGAGATAGGCGGGGTGCAGATTGGCGAGCGCGCCGCCGCGCTTGCCGATGGGGGTGCGTACGGCTTCGACGATCACGGGTTCGGCAGCCATGGGTGCGGGTCCTCTCCGGGAGGCTCAGCGGAACTAGTACGCGTTCTAGTTCTGCAAGCAGTGTGCTGAGGGGCGCTCGGTGACCGCAAGGGTCGTGCGGGCAATTGGCGGGCCCGTGCCTCTTGCTACTTGTAGAACCCGTTACTACCGTCACCGCAACTCCGCACAGCTGATGGGCCGTCAGACCTCAGAGTCGGTACGAGTGGTGGGAGCCGCCCATGCCCTGTCCCGCGCTGCCCGACGGGTTCGACTTCACCGACCCCGACCTGCTGCATCATCGCGTGCCCCTGCCGGAGTTCGCCGAGCTGCGCCGGGTCGAACCGGTCTGCTGGGTGGCGCAGCCGGCCGGTCTCGCCGGCTTCCAGGACGAGGGCTACTGGGCCGTCACCCGGCACACCGACGTCAAGTACGTCTCCACGCACCCGGAGTTGTTCTCGTCGTCCCTCAACACGGCGATCATCCGCTTCAACGAGCACATCGAGCGCGACGCCATCGACGCACAGCGGCTGATCCTGCTGAACATGGACCCGCCGGAGCACACCCGGGTCCGGCAGATCGTGCAGCGCGGGTTCACGCCCCGGTCGATCCGGGCGCTGGAGGACCGGCTCCGGGCGCGGGCCCACTCCATCGTCGACTCCGCCCGCGCGCACACCGGGCCGTTCGACTTCGTCACCCAGGTCGCCTGCGAACTGCCCCTCCAGGCCATCGCCGAGCTGATGGGTGTGCCGCAGGAGGACCGGGACAAGATCTTCGACTGGTCCAACAAGATGATCGCGTACGACGATCCCGAGTACGCCATCACCGAGGAGGTCGGCGCCGAGTCGGCCACGGAGATCATCGCCTACGCGATGAACATGGCCGCCGACCGCAAGCGGTGCCCCGCCCACGACATCGTCACGCAGCTGGTCGCGGCGGAGGACGAGGGCAATCTCAGCTCCGACGAGTTCGGCTTCTTCGTGCTGATGCTGGCCGTCGCGGGCAACGAGACCACCCGCAACGCCATCACCCACGGCATGCACGCCTTCCTCACCCACCCCGAGCAGTGGGAGCTGTACAAGAGCGACCGGCCCCAGACGGCGGCGGAGGAGATCGTGCGCTGGGCGACCCCGGTCGCCGCCTTCCAGCGCACGGCCACCCAGGACACCGAACTCGGCGGCAAGCGCATCCGCGAGGGCGACCGGCTGGGGTTGTTCTACGCCTCCGCCAACCACGACCCCGAGGTCTTCGACGACCCGGACACCTTCGACGTCACCCGCGACCCCAACCCGCACCTCGGTTTCGGCGGCGGCGGTCCGCACTACTGCCTGGGCAAGTCCCTCGCCGTGCTGGAGATCAACCTCATCTTCAACGCGATCGCCGACGCCATGCCCGGGCTGAAGCTGGTCGGGGATCCGCGCCGGCTGCGGTCGGCGTGGATCAACGGGGTGAAGGAGCTTCCGGTGAGCACGGGCTGACGTACCGGGGCTGACGTACCGGTCCGGACATGGCACAGGCGACGGCCCCGGGGATCAGGGGGCCGTCGCCTGGTCGTCCAGGAAACAGGGCCCCGCCCCTACCGGCAAAACCCTGTCTTACTAGGCCGGGCCGCATGTCCGGCGCGGCACCGGCCCTGTGACCGGGACCGGGTGCCTACGAACGCGCTTCGTACGTGACGCGGGTCATGTGGGGGGCCTCACTGCCGGGGCGCCTCGAACGTGACCGGCGTCTCGAAGGCCGCCCGGCGCGTGGCCCGGCGCAGCGCCCTGAGGACCGCCGGGCCGAGGGTGAGCGTCAGGACGACCGTGACGACCGCCCGGCCCAGGTCCCAGCCGAGCGAGGTGGCGACGCAGTACGCGACGAAACGGGCCAGGTTCGCGGCGACCGGCGCGTGCGGATCGAAGGCCACGTTCGAGGCGAGGGCGCTCATGAAGGGCCAGCCCGCCATGTTCATCACCGTGCCGTAGGCGAACGCGGCGAGGAAGCCGTAGCCGGCGAGCATCGCGAGCTCGGCCCGGCCGCGCAGCCGGTCCGGTCCGGGCAGCAGGCCCGCGCCCATCGCGAACCAGCCCATCGCCAGCATCTGGAACGGCAGCCATGGCCCGACCCCGCCCGTGAGCAGCGCTGAGGCGAACATGGTCACCGAGCCGAGGACGAACCCGAAGCCCGGGCCGAGCACCCGGCCGCTCAGCACCATCAGGAAGAACATCGGCTCGATGCCCGCGGTACCGGCACCGATCGGCCGCAGAGCCGCTCCGGTGGCGGCCAGCACGCCGAGCATCGCGACCGCCTTCGGACCGAGCCCGGACTCCGAGATCGCCGCGGCCACGACCGCCACCAGCAGCACCAGCAGGCCCGCGAAGAGCCAGGGCGCGTCCTGCGCGTGCGCGCTGAGCTGCGAGGTGGGCGGGGCGAGGAAGGGCCACGTGAAGCCGGCCACGCCCACCGCGCTGACCAGGGCCAGGGCGGCGAGGGAGCGGGGCCCGAGACGGACCGCCCGGGCCTGCCGCTGGGGGTGCGTGCGGGTGGTCTCCCTCAGACTCATCGGCCGGTCTCCTCCAGGGCCGCGCGGACCTGGGACACCGTGAGCCAGTGCTGGGGCGCCAGGATCTTGGTGACCTGCGGCGCGAAGGACGGCGAGGAGACCACGACGTCCGCCATCGGGCCGTCCGCGATCACCTCGCCCTCGGCCAGCAGCACCACCCGGTGGGCGATCTCGGCCGCGAGTTCCACGTCGTGCGTGGCCAGGACGATGGCGTGCCCCTCGGCGGCCAGCGCGCGCAGCACCGTGACCAGCCGGGCCTTCGCCGCGTAGTCCAGGCCCCGGGTCGGCTCGTCCAGCAGGAGCAGCGGGGGCCGGGCGGTCAGCACGACGGCCAGGGCGAGCGCGAGCCGCTGCCCCTCCGAGAGGTCCCGGGGGTGGGCGTCGTCGGTGACGCCGGGCAGCAGCTCGCGGACCAGGGCCCGGCAGGTGCCGGGTTCCGCGCCCGCGTCCTGGTCGGCCGCCGCGCACTCGGCGGCGACGGTGTCGGCGTAGAGCAGGTCGCGAGGCTCCTGGGGGACCAGGCCGACCGTGCGGACGAGGTCCTTCGGCGCGGTGCGGTGGGGTGCGGCTTCGCCGACGCGGACGGTTCCGGAGCTGGGCGTGACGAGGCCTACGAGTGAGTTGAGCAGGGTGGATTTTCCGGCGCCGTTGCGGCCCATGAGGGCGATGGTCTCGCCGGGGGTGATGGTGAGGTCGATGGTGCGCAGGGCTTGGATGCGGGAGCGGGTGACCGAGAGGGCTTGGATGTGGGCGGCGCCTACGGGGGTGGGTTGTGGGGGTCGTTGGCGGGTGCGGGCCGCATGTGGTTGATCGCGCGGTTCCCCGCGCCCCTTGGGGGCGGCGCTTTCCAGCTGCTGCCTCAGGTCTCCTGCCTTGCGGCGGGCGTCGCGGACCGTCAGGGGGAGCGGGGTCCAGCCCGCCAGGCGGCCCAGGGCCACCACCGGGGGGTACACCGGGGACACGGCCATCACCTCGGCCGGGTCGCCCAGGACCGGGGGTGCGCCCGGGGCCGGAAGCAGGACGACCTGGTCGGCGTACTGGATGACGCGTTCCAGGCGGTGTTCGGCCATGAGGACCGTCGTGCCGAGGTCGTGGACGAGCCGCTGGAGGACGGCCAGTACCTCCTCGGCGGCTGCCGGGTCGAGCGCGGAGGTCGGCTCGTCCAGGACGAGGACGCTCGGGTGCGGGGTGAGGACCGAGCCGATCGCGACGCGCTGCCGCTGGCCGCCGGAGAGCGTGGCGATCGGCCGGTCGCGCAGGTCGGCGAGGCCGAGCAGGTCGAGCGTCTCCTCGACGCGGCGGCGCATCACGTCCGGGGCGAGGCCCAGCGACTCCATGCCGTAGGCGAGCTCGTCCTCGACGGTGTCGGTGACGAAGTGGGAGAGCGGGTCCTGGCCGACCGTGCCCACGACGTCGGCCAGTTCGCGCGGCTTGTGCGTGCGGGTGTCGCGGCCCGCGACCGTGACCCGGCCGCGCAGGGTGCCGCCGGTGAAGTGCGGGACGAGTCCGCTGACGGCGCCCAGGACGGTCGACTTGCCGACCCCGGACGGGCCGGCCAGCAGGACGAGTTCGCCTTCCGGGACCTCGAAGTCGATGCCCCGCACGGTGGGTTCGGCGGCCCCGTCGTAGGTCACGGAGACATCCTCGAAGCGGATCACGACGGCTCCTTGGGATCGGGGGCGACGAACGCGGGAAGCAGACCGAGGAGTACGGCCGCGGCCGGCCAGAGGGGGAGGGTGGGGGCGACCAGGGGGACCACGCCCGGGTGCAGGGCCGCGGGGTCGCGGGCCGCGGCGAGGGCGAGCAGGGCCGCCACCGCGACGCCGGAGGCCGTGACCAGCCAGGCGCGCACGTCCCAGCGGTCCGGGCGGTAGCGGGTGCGGACAGTGCGGCGTCCGCCCAGTCTGAGACCCGCGAGGGCTGCGGTGAGACCCGCGAGGAGCAGGGGGAAGCCGTAGCCGGCGCCCTCGGCCGTGAGGAGGCCGTACGTTCCCGCGCAGACGCCGAGCAGACCGCCGAGGGTGAGGGCGGCGGTGGTACGGCGTACGGCGGGCGGGACCTGGGCGGTACGGCCGTAGCCGCGGGCGTCCATCGCGGCGGCGAGCGAGACGGAGCGCTCCAGCGCGCCCTCCAGGACCGGGAGACCCACCTGCAACAGGCCCCTGACGCCCTTGTCCGGGCGCCCGCGCAGACGGCGGGCGGCACGCAGGCGCCGGACGTCGGCGATGAGGTTCGGGGCGAAGGTGAGGGCCACGACGACCGCGACACCCATCTCGTACAGGGCGCCCGGGAGGGACTTGAGCAGGCGGGAGGGGCTGGCGAGGGCGTTCGCGGCGCCGACGCAGATGAGGAGGGTGGCCAGTCTCAGGCCGTCGTACAGGGCGAAGGTGAGGGCTTCCGCGGTCACCTCGCCGCCGAGGCGGATGCCCTGGGCCCAGGCGGGGAGGGGGAGCTCGGGGAGGGTGAGGAGGGTGTGCGTGCCCGGGATGGGGGAGCCGAGGACGGTCGCGAAGAGCAGGCGGACGAGGATCACGGCGAGGGCGAGTTTGACGAAGGCGCCGTAGGAGCGGGACCAGGGGGTGTCGGGCCGGCGGGTGGCCACGACGTAGGCGGAGACCGCGATGAGGAGGGCGAGGAGCAGGGGGTTGGTGGTGCGGGTGGCCGCAGTGCCCAGGGAAAGGGACCAGAGCCACCAGGCGCCGGGGTGCAGGGCGGCCAGGTGCGGGTGCCGGGGGCTGCTACCCACGCCGTCGTACCTGCCAGATCGCCGCCCCGCCCAGGACCACCACCACGGCGATGCCCGCCACCAGGCCCAGGGACGGGCCGTCGTCCGACGGGGAGCTCTGCTCCGCCACCGGCTTCCGCTTCTGTTCCTTCTGGGAGACCTGTTCGCCGCAGCCCGTCTCCGGATAGCCCGAGATCGCGCACAGCAGGGCGTTGGTGTCGTAGCGCAGCGGCTTGGCCACCGCCGCCAGGGCCTCGGCCGTGGTCGCGTCGGGGGAGACCCGGGCGCAGGCCGTGCGGGCGGCGGGCGGGGTTTCGCCGTCGGGGGCGTCCGACGGTGTGCCGAAGTCGATGACCAGGGCCACCCGCTTCCTGCCGTCCTGTGCGGGCGTCTTCGCGCAGATCGTCGCGAAGTCGGCGGTGCCGCGCGGCCGGGACGCGTTCGCGGAGTCCTCGCTCACCGCGAAGCGGAAGCCCTGGACGTCGCCGTCCGAGGGGCGGGCCAGGGACGGGCCCTGGGTGGCGTAGACCCAGTGACCGGCGTCGCGCTGCCAGAACGACCAGTACCGGTAACCGGCGGCCTGGGCCTGGCCGGCCCCCGCGCACAGCAGGAGCGAGGCCAGGAGCAGGAGAACGGCCCGGCGGATCACGGCTGCTGCTGCTTCTTGCGGCCGGTGAACAGGAACCCGATGCCGATTCCGGCGACGAGGAAGATACCGACGTACCACCAGACCCCGAAGAAGTCCGAGCCGGAGTCCTCCTTCTCGTCCGAGGCCTTGGTCTCGGCCTTCCCGGCGGTCTGCGGGGCCGGGCCCGTCGCGTTGAGCTGCTTGACGAGGTCCGCGCCGCCGAAGTCGCGCGGGTTCGTGCCCGTCGCGCGGGCGGCGAAGATCAGCTGGGCGTAGGCGGCCGGACCGCTCTGCGCGGCCCAGGAGGCGGAGTTCTTCTCCAGCCACCGCACGGACTTCTCCGCCTGCGCGGTGTCACCCCGCGCGGCGAGCGCGACGACCGCGTCGGCGGTGTTGCCGTGGTCGGGCTGGGGCTCGGCACCGGCCAGGGCGGACATCAGGTGGTTGTCGTCCTTGGCCAGGGCGGCGGTGAGGTAGCTCGCGCCGTTCGCCGCCGCCTGCTCGGGCGTCTCGGCCTTCTCGCAGGTCGCGTCGGACTTCTTGCCGGGCTCGACGACCATGCCCTGGCCCAGCGCGCCGAGCACACCGGCCGCCGTGGCATCGGCGTTGGCGGCGAGCTTGCCCTTCTTGTCCGGCTGGAACGCGAAGGCGCCGTCGCCGTCCCCGCCGCAGGGCAGCGCGAGCTTCAGCAGCGCGTCGTAGGGGGACTTGCCGCCCTTCTCGACCTGGTCCGGCTTCTCGCCCGCGGCGGCGAGCGCGCCTATGACGATCGACGTCGAGTTGGTGTCGCTGGCACCGCCGGGCGAGTAGCCCCAGCCGCCGTCCTCGTTCTGGACGGACTTCAGCCAGCCGACGGCCTTGCCGGTGACGTCGTCGTGCCCGCCGAGCGCGGTGAGGGCCTGCACGGCGGCGGACGTGGCGTTGGTGTCCAGCATCGTCTTGGCGTCGCACGCGGCGGCGGGGTCGGCGCGGTAGGAGGCGAAGCCGCCGTCCTCGCACTGCTGCCGTGCCAGCCACTCCACCGACTTCGCCGCCGGCTTCACACCCACCGTGTCCTGCGCGAGCAGCGCGAGCGACTGGCGCCAGACGCCGTCGAACTTCGGGTCCTTGCCGCCGTACAGGGCGGAGGGGAACGCCTGTGACGGCGAGGGGGACGGGTCGGCGGCGGCCGGGGTGGCGGCGCCGATCACGGCGACGGCGGCCAGGACCGCGGCGCTGCTGCGGACGTTCATGATCGGCGGGTGCCTCTCCCTGTGGGGGAGCCGGGCAGCACGGGGCACCCCCGGGCGGCTCGGCTCCGTATACCTCGACGGTGCCGTGCACCGGCGGGCTGCCGGGCACGTGAGCCGGTCACGAACCGTACGAAGCGATCCGGCTCACCGCCGCGTGGGCGGTTCACGGTTGCGGGTCAGCGCCGGAATTGCACCGGCTTCCCCCCGTACGGTGTGATGACGACCCGCTTACTGTACCCGCACGTAGAAAACGGGCCGAGGGGGCGGCTTGGGTGTGGCTGGGCGTTCGGGGTTCCGTCGGATACATCGATGGCAAGCAGCACCCGTTCACCACGATCAGCAACGGGGCCAACGGCTCGTGTCACGGAACGCCGGCGAGCCGTAGCAGTGCCGCCGTGCCGGCGGCTGCCAGCACGACCACGAGGAACGGCGCTCTGCGCCAGGCGAGCACTCCGCCGACCAGGACCCCGATCGGCCGGGCGGGACCGGCGAAGGCGTGTCCCTCTGTGAGGGCGGACGTGGCGGCCAGGGCGGCGAGCAGCAGGACCGCCGAGACCTCCAGCAGCTTCTCGGCGCGCTGCGGGAAGCTGACCTTGGCCCGCAACAGTGGCCCCGAGAGGCGCAGCAGGAAGGTCCCGGCCGCCAGGGTGAACATCGCCGCCAGTGCGGGCAGCATCGGTACGGCGTCGCTCACCGTGTGGCTCCTTCCTTCGCCCCGACGGTGTGCTGCGCTTGGACGGTGAACAGCGGCAGCGCGGCCAGGGCGGCCAGGACCGGCAGACCGGCGGGCAGGATCGGGGTGGCGGCCAGGGCCAGCGCCGCGCCGGCCAGCGCGCTCCGTGGGAGGGAGCGTTCCTTCATCGCAGGCAGGATCAGCGCGAGGATCACTGCGGGGAACATGGCGTCCAGACCGAGGGCGCCGGTGTCCCGGACGATGCTGCCGAGCAGCGCGCCCAGCGCGGCACCGACGGGCCAGCAGACCAGGATGCCCAGGCCGCAGGCCCAGTAGGCGGACCGTCTGCGTTCGGGCTCGTCCTGGGCGAGGGCGAAGACGACCGTCTCGTCGTTCATCAGGTGCGTACCCAGTGCGCCGCGTCGGCCCCGGCCCAGGACGTCGGGTACCGCCAGACCGAACGGCAGGTGGCGGGTGTTGACCAGGAGTCCGGCCAGCAGTGCGGCGATCGGGCTGCCCCCGGCGGCGATGATCCCCACGAACAGGAACTCGGAGGAGGCGGCCAGGACGAGCGCCCCCGTCAGCACCGGAAACCACCAGGGAAACCCGGAGGTCACCGCGATGGCGCCGTACGACACGCCGATCACACCGACAGCCAGACACACCAGCGCGATGTCACGCAGCAGAGCCTTGTCCAGTGTTCTCCAAAACGAACGCATGTTGTTTATGCTGAACACAACGCACAGCGTTCGTCAAGATGAACGATTGACCATTGGAGCGAACACAGTGTCCGACACCGACACCGACACCGACCCCGCCCTCAAGCCGCCGATCGAAGTGATCGCCGCCTCCTTGCGGGCGGAACGCGTCCGGGCGGGACTCTCCCTCACCGAGGTCGCCCGCCGGGCCGGGCTCGCCAAATCCACGCTCTCCCAGCTGGAGACCGGCGCAGGGAACCCCAGCCTGGAGACACTGTGGGCGCTCTGTGTGGCCCTGGACATCCCCTTCTCCCGGCTGCTGGCCGCGCCCCGGCCGCAGGTGCAGGTGATCCGCGCGGGGGAAGGGCCGGCCGTCGGATCCACCCAGAGCCACTACCGGGCCACCCTGCTCGCCGCCTCCCCGCCCGCGGCGCGGCGGGACGTCTACCGCGTCACCGCCGAGCCCGGACCGCAACGCTCCTCCGCCCCGCACATGCCCGGCGTCGTAGAACACGTCGTGCTGAGCGCGGGCCGAGCACTGGTCGGCACCACCGAAGACCCGGTCGAACTCCACCCGGGCGACTACATCTGCTACCCGGCCGACGTCCCGCACGTCTTCCAGGCACTGGAACCCGGCACCCACGCGGTACTCGTCTCCGAACACCACTGAGCACCGGACTCCACCCGTCCTTCCCGGCGCGGCGGTCTCGGTGCCCCATGCCCAGACCGCCGTCCATCGGCAGGACCGCGCCGGTGTACGAGATCGACGAGGTGTGGGTGCCGCGCCGCGTGCGTGACGTCGGGGGTGAGTCAGGTGGCAGTGAACTCCTCTTCTCCGCAGCGGAGTTGATCCTCTCCAGGGCTCAGAACGGCTAACGTGGGGCTCCCCGACCACACACGCAGGAGCGTCCATGACCGACCAGGTGGAGAACTCCGAGCAGGAGCCGTTCCCCAAGATCGACACCTCGGTGCCGCACTCGGCCCGGATCTGGAACTACTGGCTGGGCGGGAAGGACAACTACGAAGTCGACCGGGTGGCCGGTGACGCGTTCCGTGAGATCTTCCCCGGGATCGAGACCGGCGCCCGCGCCGCCCGCTACTTCCTCGCCCGCGCCGTGCGCCACCTGGCCGCCGAAGAGGGCATCCGCCAGTTCCTGGACATCGGCACCGGCCTGCCCAACGTGGACAACACCCACCAGATCGCCCAGCGGGTGGCCCCGGAGAGCCGGATCGTCTACGTCGACAACGACCCCCTGGTCCTGGCCCACGCCCGCGCGCTGCTCACCAGCACCCCCGAAGGCGTCACCAACTACGTCGACGCCAACCTGCGCGAGCCGGACACGATCGTCCGGGAGGCCGGGAAGACGCTCGACTTCGACCGGCCCGTCGCCCTCATGCTGATGGGCATCCTGGGCCATGTCGAGGACCACGACGAGGCCCGCTCGATCGTGCGGCAGCTGGTGGACGCCCTGCCTCCCGGCAGCTTCCTGGTGCAGTACGACTCCACCGACACCAGCGAGGACTACGTCCGCGCCATCCAGCAGTACAACGACGGCGGCTCGATCCCGTACATCCTGCGCAGCCCCGAGCAGATCGCGCGCTACTTCGACGGTCTGGAGCTGCTCGAACCGGGCGTGGCGTCCTGCTCGCGCTGGCGTCCCGACGCGGCGGCCCTGGGCCTCCCGGCGGAGGTCCACCAGTACGGCGGCGTCGCCCTCAAACGCTGAGCCGTCAGGTCTCCTGAAGGACGCGGTGCAGGATGGTCGGAGTCTCGTCCGGCGACTCGGCTTCGACCACCAGCCGGTTCATGGCGTCCCAGTAGCACTCGATCTCGGCCGGCCGGTCGGGGTAGAGGGCGCCGGTGAGCTGCTCCAGGTAGACCACGTCGGGCAACTGCCCGCCGGGCAGCCGCAGAATGGTGACCGGACCGCCCTCCGCGGCGTGAGCCCCCGCGAGGAACGGCAGGATCTGTACCGTGACGTGCGGGAGCCGGCAGATCTCGATGAGATGCCTGAGCTGCTCCCGCATCACACGGATGCCGCCCACCGGGCGGCGCAGCGCCGCCTCGTCGATCACGGCCCACAGCTGGGTCGCCGGCTGCCGGTGCAGGATCCGCTGGCGGGCCATCCGCAGCGCGACCCGGCGGTCGATCTCCGCCGCACCGGCGTCCGGGTGCGTGAGCCGGACGGCGGCCCGGGCGTAGTCGGCGGTCTGCAGCAGGCCGGGGACGCGCTGGACCCGGAAGCAGCGGATGAGGCTCGCCGCCTGCTCGGCCCCGAGGTAGGTCTGCCTCCAGGCGGGCACCACATCGCTGTAGGACCGCCACCAGGCAGGGGTGTTGGCCTGCTCGGCCAGCGCCAGCAGGGTGGCGCGCTCGGCCTCGTCCGTGACGCCGTAGAGGGTGAGCAGATCGGCGACGTCACGCAGTTTGAAGCCGTGGCGGCCGGCCTCCATCCGGCTGATCTTGGAGGAGGAGGCGCGGATGACGTGCCCCGCGTCCGCCCGGTTGATGCCCCGCTCCTCCCGCAGCCCGCGCAGCCGGGCGCCGAGGGCGAGGCGCGGCACCATGGGCCCGGCACACCCGCCGTCCAGGGCCCCGCTGCCGGTCGTGGTGCGTGCGGCCTCTTCGGTGCCCATGGGCATCTCTCCCGGTGCGAGCGTTGCGTCCGACCATCCTAGGGGGCGCTCCGCAACGTCAAGAGCCGTATGACGCGTGCACGTTCGGACGAGGGGTGGGTCCGCCGAAGGGAAGGTGCAGGGTCCGTGAGGCGAGCAGCCAGGTCCCGTCGGCCCGGCGGAACGTGTCCTCGTAGTGCCCGATCTGGACCGGCGGTCCGGCCGGGACGACACCACCCTCATAGCCGTCGACGCGGTACGTCGTGAAGTAGGAGACCGCACCGGCCGTGTCCGGTGATGTCACCGTGACCAGGACGTTGGACATCATGCGGCGGGAGAGCCGGTCGGCCGGGCGGGAGCCGAAGTACGTGCGCAACGCGTCGCGGCCCTCGACCAGCCGCCCGTCATGCGGCCACTGCCAGACGCCGTCCTCGGTGAACAGCCCGGCGACGGACGAGGGTTCGCCGAGGTCCAGCCGGTGGACGAAGTCGAGGATGAGGCGCTCGCAGGCGCGTTCGGCGAGGAGGCGTTCCATGGGGTCCATGGGAGTTTCGTAGCAGCCCGGCGGGCCACCCGGCGACGCGGTTTCACCTCACGTCGCACCTAGCCTGCGCCGCCTTCACACCGCCGCGTACGTCACCGGCTCGCTCCCCGGCACCGCCTCCGCCCGCCCCAGCTTCACCAGCCGCCGCAGATGCGCCTCGGCCTCAGATACGGCGATGGTGCGGGAGCCGTAGGGGATCTGCTCCCAGGGGCGGTTCCACTCCATGCGCTCGGCGAGCTGCCAGGGGGTGAGGGGCTCGGCGAGCAGGGCCAGCAGGGCGGTCAGGCGGGACTCGTGGTGGGTGAGCAACTCGCCGACGCGGGCGGCGGCGTCGGAGAACGGGTGCTGGTGGGCCGGGAGGACCTCGGCGGGGGCCAGCCGGCCGACACGTTCCAGGGAGTCGAGGTAGTCGCCCAGGGGGTCGGTGACGGTGGTGTCCTCGGGATCCTCGTAGAGGCCGATGTGCGGGGTGATCCCGGGCAGCAGGTGGTCGCCGGAGAACAGGCGTCCCCGGCCCGGGAGTTGCGCCGGGTGGGTCTCCTCCAGGTGGAGGCATACGTGGCCGGGTGTGTGCCCCGGGGTCCAGATCGCGCGCAGCCGGCGGCCGGGCAGTTCCAGGAGCTCGCCGGGGACGATGTCGCGGTCCGGCAGGGCCGGGGAGAGACCGGGCAGGGTGCGGTGGCGGGGCTGCCGCAGGGGCGCGATGTGCTCCTCGGGCGCGCCCGCCGCGGCGAGCTTGGCCGCCATGTACGAGAACCAGCGCTCGGGACGGGCCTGCCGGGTCCGCCGTACGACCGCGGTGTCCGCCGCGTGCATCGCGATCCAGGCGCCCGACGCCTCCCGGACCCGGCCGGACAGGCCGTGGTGGTCCGGGTGGTGGTGGGTGATGACCACGCCGTGGAGGTCGGCGACCGAGGTGCCGCAGGCCGTGAGGCCCCGCGTGAGGGTGTCCCAGGACTCCGGGTCGTCCCAGCCGGTGTCGATCAGGACCGGGCCGCGGTCGGTGTCGACGACGTACACCAGCGTGTGGCCGAGCGGGTTGTCCGGGATGGGGACCCGGAGGGACCGGACGCCTCCGCCGTGGTCGGTCACCTGTGTCATGGGCTCCCCTGTCGCCGGCTCCCCGTCACTATAACTAGAACGGGTTCCAATGGGAGGCGTCCCGTGCTGTGCGGTCCGTGGACTCCTTCGGGCGGGGCTGGTATCAGTGGGCGTATCTGATGCACCGTCAGAGCACGCTCCCGGGGAGGCAGTCGGCCATGACCGAGCTCGTGGAACACGGACAGCTGTTCATCGGCGGGGAGTTGACCGACCCCCTGGGCCAGGACGTCATCGAGGTGATCTCACCGCACACCGAGGAGGTCATCGGACGCGTCCCGCACGCCTCGACGGCGGATGTGGACCGGGCCGTGGCGGCGGCGCGGCGGGCGTTCGACGAGGGGCCCTGGCCGCGCATGAGCCTCGACGAGCGGATCGAGGTCGTGAGCCGGATCAAGGACGCCGTCACCGTCCGGCACGACGAGATCGCCCGCGTGATCTCCGCCCAGAACGGCTCGCCGTACTCCTGGAGCGTCCTCGCCCAGGCGCTCGGCGCGGTGATGGTCTGGGACTCGGCGATCACCGTCGCACGGAACTTCACCCACGAGGAGCGGCGCGACGGCGTACTGGGCAGGATCCTCGTACGGCGTGAGCCCGTCGGGGTCGTGGCCGCCGTGGCCCCCTGGAACGTCCCGCAGTTCGTCGCCGCCGCCAAGCTCGCCCCCGCGCTGCTCACCGGCTGCACGGTCGTGCTCAAGCCCTCGCCCGAGTCGCCGCTCGACGCCTATCTGCTCGGCGAGATCGCCCGCGAGGCCGGGCTGCCGGAGGGCGTGCTGTCGATCCTGCCCGCCGACCGGGAGGTGAGCGAGTACCTGGTCGGGCACCCGGGGATCGACAAGGTCTCCTTCACCGGGTCGGTCGCGGCCGGCAAGCGCGTGATGGAGGTGGCCGCCCGCAATCTCACGCGCGTCACGCTCGAACTCGGCGGCAAGTCCGCGGCCGTCGTGCTGCCGGACGCGGACGTCGAGACGGCCGTGGCGGGCATCGCCCCCGCGGCCTGGATGAACAACGGGCAGGCCTGCGTCGCCCAGACGCGCATCCTCCTGCCGCGCTCCCGCTACGACGAGTTCGCCGACGCCCTCGCGGCCGCGGCGGGCGCCCTGACGGTCGGCGACCCGCTGGACCCGGCCACCCAGGTGGGCCCGCTGGTGGCCCGGCGGCAGCAGCAGCGCAACCTCGACTACATCCGCATCGGGCAGGAGGAGGGCGCCAAGATCCTCACCGGCGGCGGACGCCCGGCCGGCCTCGACCGCGGCTGGTACGTCGAGCCCACCCTCTTCGGCGACGTCGACAACTCCATGCGCATCGCCCGCGAGGAGATCTTCGGCCCGGTGATCTGCCTGCTGCCCTACGACGACGAGTCCGACGCCGTGAAGATCGCGAACGACTCCGACTACGGGCTGAGCGGCAGCGTCTGGACCGCTGACGTCGAGCACGGCATCGACATCGCCCGCCAGGTCCGTACGGGCACGTACTCCGTCAACACCTTCAGCCTGGACATGCTGGGGCCCTTCGGCGGCTACAAGAACTCGGGCCTGGGGCGGGAGTTCGGGCCCGAGGGGTACGGCGAGTACCTGGAGCACAAGATGATCCACCTCCCGGCGCAGGCGTAGCGATGGGCGACCGCTGGCACGTCGAGGTCGACCGCTCCCTGTGCATCGGCTCCGCGCAGTGCCTCCACCACGCGCCGGAGGGCTTCCGCCTGGACACCGCCCGCCAGTCCCGTCCGGCCGCCCCGGACATGGACGCGAACGAACGGGTGCTGGAGGCGGCGGAGAGCTGTCCGACGGAGGCGATCACGATCACCCTGGGGGACAGCGGCGAGGTCGTGTTCCCGCCGGAGGAGTAGCGCCCGAAAAGTTCCCCTTCAGGGGGTTTCATTCCTGGAGGGGAGTTCTATCCTGGAAGCAGGCCTACGAGGCGAGTGAGGGAGTCCGACCGGAGTGGCCGACGTCGGCTGGAGGCTGCAGTCTCCGCCGGTGCCGACTGAGACGGTAGGGCTGAGAGGCCGAAGGGAGCCGGGCCGAAAACCGGCACCCTGAGGCGACCCCCATCACCTGATCCGGACCATACCGGCGAAGGGAACCCGTCTCGTAGGTCCTTCGCATGTCAGGAGGTCGGCGCGGTCAGGTCGATCAGGCGGCACACCGTCTCGATGTCGATCTTCACCTGGGCGATGGAGGCGCGGCCCGACAGCCAGGTGATCAGCGCCGAGTGCCAGGTGTGCTCGATGACCCGGACCGCCGAGAGCTGCTCCGGGGTCGGGTTCTCCTGGCCCATCGCGTCCAGGATGATCGCCGTCGTCTGACGGGAGACCTGGTCGACCTCCGGACTCACGCTGCGGTCGGCGAACGTCAGCGCGCGGACCATCGCATCGGCCAGATGCGGCTCGCGCTGCAGCGCCCGGAAGGCCCGCATCAGCGTCTCCGCGACCCGCTCGGCCGCCGTCTCGCCCTGCGGGGGCTTCTTCCGCAGTGTGCCGTGCATGTGCTCCAACTGGTCCTGCATCGTGGCGACCAGCAGGTGGATCTTGGAAGGGAAGTAGCGGTACAGCGTGCCGAGCGCCACCTGGGAGGACTCCGCGACCTCGCGCATCTGCACGGCGTCGAAGCCGCCCCGGCTGGCCAGCTGCGCACTCGCGTGCAGGATGCGGCGGCGGCGGGCCTCCTGCCGCTCCGTGAGGGGCGGGGAGGCGGGGGCTGCCGCTCTGGCTTCCACCTTGGCCGGCTTGTTCACCTTGGCGCTCACCTTGGCTTCTGCGGGCATGGTTCGGTCCCGTTCCGTGACCGTCCGTGAGGACGAGTGATCACACAGCATGGCACGGCGCCGGTCGTGGCGTGAATCACCTGATCCACTGCTCACAGTGCCCCTACCTGCCGGTAGATTCAGAGCCTCCGAACGATCAAGTCTGAAACTTGTTCTAGATTAGCGTCCCGGCGTAGTCTCGCGGGACAGTGCAGGGAGAAGGGGGCTCGGAGTGACCGCTGAGGCCAGGGAGGCCGGGGCTCCGGAGGACCCCGCTGCCGACGGCTTGCGACCGCTCAATATCGCGCTCCTCACCTATAAAGGGAACCCGTTCTGCGGCGGGCAGGGTGTCTATGTCCGGCACCTCTCGCGCGAACTGGCCCGCCTCGGCCACCGGGTCGAGGTCATCGGCGCCCAGCCGTACCCCGTCCTCGACGAGGGCTACGACGGGCTGAGCCTCACCGAGCTGCCCAGCCTCGACCTGTACCGCCAGCCGGATCCCTTCCGCACACCGGGGCGCGGCGAGTACCGCGACTGGATCGACGCGCTGGAAGTCGCGACGATGTGGACCGGCGGCTTCCCGGAACCGCTGACGTTCTCGCTGCGCGCCCGCCGCCATCTGCGTGCCCGCCGCGGCGAGTTCGACGTCGTGCACGACAACCAGACCCTCGGCTACGGCCTGCTGGGCGACGTCGGCGCGCCCCTGGTGACGACCATCCACCACCCCATCACCGTCGACCGGCAGTTGGAGCTGGATGCGGCGGAAGGCCGGCAGCGACGCCTGTCGGTGCGGCGCTGGTACGCCTTCACGCGCATGCAGAAACGCGTCGCGCGCCGGCTGCCGTCCGTGCTCACCGTGTCCGGCACGTCGCAGCAGGAGATCATCGACCACCTCGGTGTCCGGCGCGACCGCATCCACGTGGTCCACATCGGCGCCGACACCGACCTGTTCTCGCCGGATCCCTCGGTGCCGGTCGTGCCGGGCCGGATCGTGACGACGTCCAGCGCGGACGTGCCGCTGAAGGGCCTGGTGCATCTCGTCGAGGCGCTGGCCAAGGTGCGGACCGAGCACCCCGGCGCCCATCTCGTCGTCGTCGGCAAGCGGCCCACCGAGGGGCCGGTCGCCCAGGCGATGGAGCGGTACGGCCTCGCCGGGGCCGTCGAGTTCGTCAAGGGCATCTCCGACGCGGAACTCGTCGACCTTGTGCGCTCGGCGCAGGTCGCGTGCGTGCCGTCGCTCTACGAGGGCTTCTCGCTCCCGGCCGCCGAGGCCATGGCGACGGGCACGCCCCTGCTCGCCACGACCGGCGGCGCCCTACCCGAGGTCGCCGGCCGCGACGGGGAGACGTGCCTGGCGGTACCGCCAGGCGACGCGGGCGCGCTGGCCGCCGGCCTGGGCCGACTGCTGGGCGACGCGGACCTGCGCGCCCGCCTCGGCGCGGCCGGACGCGAACGGGTCCTGCGGCACTTCACCTGGGCCAGGGCGGCGGAGGGCACGGTGGCTCGATACCGCGAAGCGATCGACCGGTCCGGTGCCGCCGCCGACCACTCCACGCCGGGGATTTCCGGCCGTTCCGCGACGGCACGTGCGGGCTCCGCGCCGGAGGCCTCCGGTCGCTCCGCGACGGGTGTTCTCGACCGCTCCGCGCCCCGGTCTCCGAGCCGCTCCGCGGCCTCGACGGAGGCCGGCTCCGCCGGGGAGGCGGGTGCCGACTCGGCGGCGTCGGCGGGTGCCGGTGCTGTGGCCGGCGCAGGGGCCGGGGGTGTCGCTTCGGCGGGTGCCGGGGGCGTCACCTCGGCGGGGGCCGTGTCCGCGGCTCCCACAGATGTAGAAGGCGTCAACTCCGAAAGCAGGGCCACGTGCTGACCGTCGACTTCTCCCGGTTCCCGCTCGCCCCGGGGGACCGGGTCCTGGACCTCGGCTGCGGGGCCGGGCGGCACGCGTTCGAGTGTTACCGGCGAGGCGCGCAGGTCGTGGCGCTGGACCAGAACGCCGAGGAGATCCGCGAGGTCGCGAAGTGGTTCGCGGCGATGAAGGAGGCCGGCGAGGCCCCCGAGGGCGCCACCGCCACGGCCATGGAGGGCGACGCCCTCGCGCTGCCCTTCCCCGACGAGTCCTTCGACGTCGTGATCATCTCCGAGGTGATGGAGCACATCCCGGACGACAAGGGCGTCCTCGCGGAGATGGTGCGGGTGCTGAAGCCCGGCGGGCGCATCGCCGTCACCGTCCCGCGCTACGGCCCCGAGAAGGTCTGCTGGACCCTCTCCGACGCCTACCACGAGGTCGAGGGCGGCCACATCCGCATCTACAAGGCGGACGAACTGCTCGCGAAGATCCGCGAGGCCGGGCTCAAGCCCTACGGCACCCACCACGCCCACGCCCTGCACTCGCCCTACTGGTGGCTCAAGTGCGCGTTCGGCGTCGACAACGACAAGGCGCTGCCGGTGCGCGCGTACCACAAGCTGCTCGTCTGGGACATCATGAAGAAGCCGCTGGCCACCCGGGTCGCCGAGCAGGCGCTGAACCCGCTGATCGGCAAGAGCTTCGTGGCGTACGCGACCAAGCCGCACCTGCCGCGTCTGGCCGACAACGGGGCGGACGCCACGTGACCACTCCCCGGACGGAACATCTGGTCCTGCCCGGGGTCCTCACCGCGGGGGAGGCCGCCGCGACCGTCGCCGGCATCCTCGCCGTGCAGCGCGAGGACGGTGCGATCCCGTGGTTCCGGGGGCACCACCTCGACCCGTGGGACCACGTCGAGGCGGCCATGGCCCTCGACACGGCCGGCGAGCACGAGGCCGCCGAGCGGGCCTACCTGTGGCTGGCCCGGCACCAGAACGAGGACGGCTCCTGGTACGCGGCCTACGCCGACGGCGACTCCGGCGCGGTCACCGACCGGGGCCGGGAGACCAACTTCGTCGCCTACATAGCCGTGGGCGTCTGGCACCACCACCTCTCCACCGGCGACGACGCGTTCCTGGACCGGATGTGGCCGACGGTGTACGCGGCGGTGGAGTTCGTGCTCCGCCTCCAGCAGCCCGGCGGTCAGATCGGCTGGCGGCGCGACGACGACGGCACGGAGACGACGGACGCCCTGCTGACGGGGAGTTCCTCCATCCACCACGCGCTGCGCTGCGCCCTGGCCATCGCCGAGCAGCGGGAAGAGGCCCAACCGGACTGGGAGTTGGCCGCAGGCGCCCTGCGGCATGCCATACGGCACCACCCCGAGCGGTTCCTCGACAAGAACCGGTACTCGATGGACTGGTACTACCCGGTGCTCGGCGGTGCGCTGACCGGTGCGGAGGCCAAGGCCCGCATCGAGGAGGACTGGGACCGGTTCGTCGTCCCCGGACTGGGCGTGCGGTGCGTGGTTCCCAACCCGTGGGTCACGGGAGGTGAGTCCGCCGAACTCGCGCTCGCGCTGTGGGCGATGGGCGAATCGGACCGCGCGCTGGAGATCCTGCAGTCGATCCAGCACCTGCGCGATCCGGAGAGCGGGCTGTACTGGACCGGGTACGTCTTCGACGACGAGGCGGTCTGGCCGCGGGAGTTGACCACGTGGACCGCGGGGTCGTTGTTGCTGGCCGTGGCCGCGCTGGGGGGTCACGAGGCCACGTGCCAGGTGTTCGGTGGTACGGACTTGCCTGTCGGGCTCGAGTCGGACTGCTGCGCCTAGGAACTCGGGAGTTGCTGCCGGATGGCGGGGCGCGAGTTGTGTGTGGTTGATCGCGCCCACGCGGCGGAGCCGCATGTCGAACACAGCCCCGCGCCCCTGAGGGCGAAGCCCTGAAGGCGTTCTCAGTGCCGGTGTGCGCGACTGGCTATCGCGTGTCCGATGAACAGGTACACCACTGCTGCCAGGCCGTAGCCGCAGACCACTCGGGCCCACGCCTCGTCGAACGTGAACAGGTCGTGCGACCAGCCTGCGAGCCAGCGGGCCGCGTCGTGGATGAACTGGACGAACGAGTTGCCGGGGTTGGCGTCCAGCAGGTACATCAGGATCCAAAGACCCAGGATGAGGGCCATGATGTCGGCCACGACCGCGACGATCGTGCCGGCTTGATTCGCACCGTTGCGATATCGAGGGGACATACCTTCCGGATTGCCCTTGAACTCCGGATGAAACCCGGGGATTCGCTCAGGAGTTCAACTCCGCGAGTACGCGCAGGGTATGAGGGTCGGGGCTGAGCACGAGGAGGTCCGTCACCGGGCCCTTGCGCCACGACTCCAGTCGCTGTGCGATCCGTTCGCGCGGGCCGACCAGGGAGATCTCGTCGGCGAAGGCGTCGGGGACCGCCAGGACGGCCTCCTCCCGGCGGCCGGAGAGGAACAGCTCCTGGATGCGGCGGGCCTCGGCCTCGAAGCCCATGCGGGCCATCAGGTCGGCGTGGAAGTTGCGGGCCGCGTGGCCCATCCCGCCGATGTAGAAGCCGAGCATCGCCTTGACGGGCAGCAGGCCCTCGGCGACGTCGTCGCAGACCCGGGCCTGGGCCATCGGCGCGACCAGGAACCCTTCGGGCAGCTCGGCCAGGGCCGGGCCGTAGACCTCCGGCCGGGTCGGCGACCAGTACAGCGGCAGCCAGCCGTCGGCGATCCGGATCGTCTGGGCGACGTTCTTCGGGCCCTCCGCGCCGAGCAGGATCGGCAGGTCCGGGCGGAGCGGGTGCGTGATCGGCTTGAGGTGTTTGCCGAGGCCCGTGGCGTCCGGGCCCCGGTACGGGTGGGAGTGGAAGCGGCCCGCCAGTTCGACGGGTGCCTCGCGGCGCAGCACCTGCCGCAGGACGTCGACGTACTCCCGGGTCGCGGTGAGCGGCGAGGCGGGGAACGGGCGGCCGTACCAGCCCTCGACGACCTGCGGGCCGGAGAGGCCGAGGCCCAGCATCATGCGGCCGCCGGAGAGGTGGTCCAGGGTGAGGGCGTGCATCGCGGTCGTGGTCGGTGACCGGGCCGCCATCTGCGCGACCGCGGTGCCGAGACGGACGCGGGACGTGTGGGCCGCGATCCAGGTGAGCGGGGTGAACGCGTCCGAGCCCCAGGACTCCGCCGTCCAGACGGAGTCGTAGCCGAGCCGCTCCGCCTCCTGCGCGAGGGGCACATGGCCGGGGGAGGGGCCGCGGCCCCAGTAGCCGAGCGCGAGACCGAGGCGCATCTCTACTCCTTGACGGTCCGTCAGTTCGGAGCGGGACGCCGACTGTACGACAACGGCCCCCCGCCCGGAAGGGCGAGGGGCCGTGCGTTGCTGCGGGGCTCAGCCGCGCTGGATGCCCGAGGTGTCCTGAAGGACACCGCGGCGGCCGTCCTGCGTCTGGGCGACCAGGGCCGCTCCGCGCTGCTCGACGGCCAGGTACCAGGTACCCGGGGCGAGTTCGGCGATCGGCGTGGGCGAACCGTCCTCCGCGAACAGCGGCCGCGGCACCGGCACCGCGAACCAGAACGGCGAGAAGTCCCCGGCCGGCGGCTGCGGAGCCTGCGCCTGCGCCTGCTGGGGCTGCGGCTGACCGCCGTACGGCTGCCCCGGCTGCGGCTGGCCGTAGCCGCCGGGCTGCTGCGCGCCCGGGTAGCCGTACCCACCGGGAGGCTGGGCGCCGTAGGGCTGCGGGGCGGCCGGACGGGGGGCCGGGAGGAGGGCGCCCTTGAGGGCCGGGACGAGGGGGGTGGCGAGGGCGGCGGCGGCCATCAGCAGCGTGGCGACGAGGGCGAGGATCATGCCGACGCCGGGGCTCGGGACAAAGTCGGAGTTGGTCCCCTCGATGTTGTCGTAGCCACCGGGCACGTCGAAGATGTTGCCGAGCGCGCTCCACGCGGCGAACACCGTGAAGGCGGCGCCGAACTGGCCCAGCTCGATCCCCGCGACCTTCGGGGCCTGCGGCAGGCCCCGGGAGACGACGACGAGCGCGGCGCCGATGATCCCGGCCAGCACGACGCTGAACACGACCGGGCCGCTGCCCCACAGCATGGGGAGGTCGACGCTGTCGGGGACATTGTCGAACGAGTAGAGGTCGAGGAACGACGCGATCAACAGCAATACCGCTGCTCCGATCACCACGCCGTCGCCCCGAGTGAGGGAGCGGATATTCACTTCAGGTCCTTCGTAGGTCGTCTCATCGTCGGTAGAGGCGTCGCTGTCACCATGCCGCCGTCCGGACTCGGTGTGAAGCGCGGGGGTGGCCCCTCATCGTAAGGAGGACCCTATCGTCCGCCCGATCAGGGTGTCCGCCGGGATCTGCCGGTCCGGGACTACCCGCGCAGGAAACTCACGATTCCCTCAGAGATCCCTCGCGCCGCCTTCTGTCGCCACGCGCCGCTGGTGAGCAACGCCGCGTCCTTGCTATCGCGCATGTTGCCGCACTCGATGAACACCTTGGGAACCGTTGACAGATTGAGACCGCCCAGGTCCTTACGCGTGACGAGACCGCCGCCGTCGCCGATGTAGTTGGAGGGCGCGCTGCCGGTGACGGCCACGAAGCGGCCCACGATGTGGTCGCCGAGGTCGCGGGAGGGAGCGACGATCGCCCGGGTGTCCGCGGCGCCCGCCTCGACCGCGCCGGGCAGGATCACGTGGAAGCCGCGGTTGCCGGAGCCCGAGCCGTCCGCGTGGATCGAGACCACGGCATCTGCCTTCGCCTCGTTGCCGATCCGGGCCCGCTCGTCCACGCACGGCCCGTACGGCCGGTCGCCGTCCTGCGTCAGCTTCACCGTGGCGCCCTGCTCCTGAAGGAGCGTGCGCATCCGGTGCGCCACGTCCAGCGTGAACTTGGCCTCGGTGTAACCGTCGTTGGTGGATGTGCCCGTGGTGTCGCACTCCTTCCGGTTCGTCCCGATGTCCACCGTGCGGTTGATCTCGGACGCGTGCTGGAAGTTGCCCGGGTTGTGCCCCGGGTCGATGACGACGACCTTGCCCTTGAGCGGGCCGGAGGCGGCGGGCGCGGAGGCCGAGGACGTGTCCGTGGGCTTCGGGGAGGCGCTCGGCTCCTTGGCGTCGTCGGACGGCGCGCTCGACGCGGCGGGCGGGGAGGACCGTACGGTCGCCTGCCCCGGACCCCCGCCGTCCCCCGAGCCGCCCACCGTCTCGTACACCAGCCAGCCGAGCAGCGCCCCCGGCACCAGCGCGGCGAGCGCGACGGTCAGGGGGCCGCGGCGGGGGCGGCGGGGCTGGGGAGGTTCGAAGTCCGGGCCTGCGTACGACACGGCTGCCACCCTAGCGGCCGTACGTGAGGGCAGCGGGCCGAGGACGGCCCGACAGGGCGCGCGCTACCCCCCGTTCCCGCCGCCGTCCCCGTGCCGTACCGCCTCCTTCACCCGCGCCTCCACCTCCTGGCGCGGGGTGCCCTCCTGCTTCGCGTACCCGGTCACCGCCGCCTGGACGTCCCGGGCGAGATCACGCCAGGCGCGCCAGGCCGTCTCCCACGTGGTGGTCTGCTGGTCGCTCCACTTGGTCTGGGTGGGCGGCCCGTACGCGTCCTGGAGGTGACGCACGCGGGCGTACGCCTCGTCCGCCGCGCGCTGCTTCTCCACGAGCTCTTCGAAGGTGTCTGCCACGCGCCCGGATCCTTGGGCAGCGCCGGTCGCCCGCCGACTCGCCACGCCGCCCCTGGGCCGACCGTGAGGGGGTGCGGGGGGTGCAGTTCACCCGCCCAGCCGCCGGAGGGCGTGGCAGTGCGTCAGATGCCCGGCCCCGTGCGCCGCAGGACCCGCAGCGAGTCCGTCGCCGAGACCTCGGTGAACGCGCCGGAGGCGAGGGCCCGGAGGTAGACGCGGTAGGGGGCCTGGCCGGTGAACTCGTCCTGCGGGTCGGGGAAGACGTCGTGGATGAGCAGCAGGCCGCCCTCGGCGACGTGCGGGGCCCAGCCCTCGTAGTCGGCGGTGGCGTGCTCGTCGGTGTGGCCGCCGTCGATGAAGACGAACCCCAGCGGCGTCCGCCAGAACGCGGCGATCCGCGGGGAACGCCCGACCAGCGCGACCACGTGCTCCTCCAGACCCGCCCGGTGGAGCGTGCGGCGGAACGTGGGCAGCGTGTCCATCAGGCCGATCTCGGGGTCGACCGTCTCCGGGTCGTGGTACTCCCAGCCCGGCTGCTGCTCCTCGCTCCCGCGGTGGTGGTCGACGGTGAGCGCGCTGACCCCGGCCTCGCGGGCCGCGTCGGCGAGCAGGATCGTGGACCGGCCGCAGTAGGTGCCGACCTCCAGCAGCGGCAGCCCGAGCCGCCCGGCCTCCACGGCCGCCGCGTACAACGCCAGACCCTCGCCGGCGGGCATGAACCCCTTCGCCGCCTCGAAGGCGGCCAGGATCTCGGGCTTCGGGGCCGCGTGCATGGGGTTCCTCTCGGTCGTACGACGGTCAGCGCGCCCATCGTGCCGTATCCCCTGCCGCGGGGGACGACAGGGGATACCGGTGAGTAGGAGGGTCGGGCGGGGTCAGGCGGAGACCGTCTCGCCCGGCAGCGACAGGTCCAGGTCGACCGGGCGCTCGTCGCCCGCGTGGGTCGCGGACGAGGCGAGCGGGCCGTGACCCGTGGCCCGGGCGGCCACGACGTAGGAGCCCTGGGCCGGGACGGTGAGCGCGTAGCTGCCGTCCTCGGCGGAGAGCGTCGCGCCGGCCCGGCGGCCGCGGCGGTCGATCAGCGTGACCTTGGCGCGGGCGACCGGAGAGCCGTCGGCGCCCAGCACCCGGCCGCGGAAGCCGCGCAGGACCTGCTCGGCGCGCTCCAGCGCCGCGTCCTCGCTGCTGGCGCGCAACTGCGGCTTGTCCGTCGGCCGTCGGCCCGGCAGGAACAGCGCCAGGAGCAGGCCCACGGCCACCGCGCCCGTCGCGATCAGGAAGGAGACCCGGAAGCCGTGCATGGTCGGGATCTCGACGCCGCCGACGTTGTTCGCGGTGTTCGCCAGCACCATGCCGATCACGGCGCTCGACACCGAGGTGCCGATGGACCGCATCAGGGTGTTGAGCCCGTTCGCCGCACCCGTCTCCGACGCCGGGACCGCGCCCACGATCAGCGCGGGCAGCGAGGAGTAGGCGAGGCCGATGCCCGCGCCCAGGAGGACCGAGATGACCAGGCTCTGCCAGGCGGCGCTCATCAGGCCGAGGCCGGCGCCGTAGCCGATCGCGATGATCAGCAGGCCGAGGATCAGGGTGAACTTGGGGCCGTACTTCGCGGACAGCCGGGCGTAGACGGGCGCCGTGAACATCATCGTCAGGCCGAGCGGCGCGACGAGCAGACCCGCGACGACCATCGACTGGCCGAGGCCGTAGCCGGTGGACTCCGGCAGCTGGAGCAGCTGGGGCAGGACCAGGGAGACGACGTAGAAGGAGACGCCGACCATGATCGAGGCGAGGTTGGTGAAGAGCACGGCCGGGCGGGCCGTGGTGCGCAGGTCGACCAGCGGGGCCTTCACGCGCAGCTCCATCACGCCCCACAGCACGAGCACGACCGCCGAGGCGGCGAACAGGCCGAGCGTGGTGCCGGAGGCCCAGCCCCAGTCGCTGCCCTTGGTGATCGGCAGCAGGAACAGGACGAGACCGGCGGAGAGGCCGAGCGCGCCCGGCAGGTCGAAGGTGCCCTCGGCGCGCATCGGGGACTCCGGTACGACGAGGAGGGTGAGGGCGATGGCGAGCACCCCGAGGCCGGCGGCGCCGTAGTAGAGGGCGTGCCAGTCGCTGTGCTGGGCGACCAGGGCGGCGGCGGGCAGGGCGAGGCCGCCGCCGACGCCTATGGAGGAGCTCATCAGGGCCATCGCCGAGCCGAGCTTCTCGCGGGGCAGCATGTCGCGCATCAGGCCGATGCCGAGCGGGATCGCGCCCATCGCGAAGCCCTGGAGCGTACGACCGGTGATCATGAGCAGCAGATCGCTGGTGAGCGCGCTGACCAGGGCGCCGACGACCATCACGGCCAGGCTCAGGATCAGCATGCGGCGCTTGCCGTAGAGGTCGCCGAGGCGGCCCATGATGGGGGTGGCGACCGCGCCCGAGAGGAGGGTCGAGGTGAGGACCCAGGTGGCGTTGCTGGGGGCGGTGTCCAGCAGCTGCGGAAGATCCTTGATCACCGGAACGAGCAGGGTCTGCATCACCGCGACAACGATGCCCGCGAAGGCGAGCACCGGGACCACGGCCCCGCTCGCTCTGCCGGCCGGGCGGTCTGTCGTCGTCTGCGTCATTGAGAGGGGCCTCCAGGCCGGGGAGCGTCGGGTTACGTGGACTCTGAACCTTGTATGTCCAGGCAACTATTCCGTTGCTTTGGCACCCTAACGAAAACTTGACCTCCTCTTGGGGAAGGGCGCCGGGCCCTGGGCTGCCCGGACAAAGCCCTAGGTCGAAATCCCGATGCAGGGGATGTGGAGCGGTTGAGAGCATGACACCCATGCTCGACGCCGCCGAAACGACCCGTACGCCACGCCGTACCGCACCTCCCACCTGGCTCGTCGTGGCGCTCACGTGCGCCGGGCAGTTCCTCGTCGTGCTGGACGTGTCCGTCGTCAACGTGGCGCTGCCGTCGATGCGGACCGGGCTGGGGCTCAGCGAGCAGGGCCTGCAGTGGGTGGTGAACGCCTACGCCATCGCCTTCGCCGGGTTCATGCTGCTCGGCGGGCGCGCCGGTGACCTCTACGGCCGCAAGCGCATGTTCCTCGTCGGGCTCGGCCTGTTCACCCTGGCCTCGGCGGCCGGCGGGCTGGCACAGGACGACTGGCAGCTGCTGGTGGCGCGGGCCGTGCAGGGGCTGGGCGCGGCGGTGCTGGCGCCCTCGACGCTGACGATCCTCACGGCGTCGGTGCCGGAGGGCGCCATGGGGGTTCCCCCTGCTCGAGCGGAGCCGAGAGCTTGGGGGAGGGCCCGGGCCATCGGGACCTGGACGGCGGTCGGGGCCGGCGGCGGCGCGGCGGGCGGTCTGGTCGGCGGGCTGCTGGTGGAGACGCTCTCCTGGCGCTGGGTCCTGCTGATCAACGTGCCTGTCGGAGCCGTGGTGCTGTGCGCCGCCGCCTGGTTCCTCACCGAGGGCCGGGCCGGGGACGGTCGGCGCCTCGACCTGCCGGGCGCGCTGCTCGTCACGGCCGGTCTGGGCACGCTGGCCTATGGCATCTCCCAGACGGAGGCGGAAGGCTGGACGGCACCGGCCACCCTGCTGCCGCTGCTCGCCGGGCCGGCCCTGCTCGGGGCGTTCCTCGCGGTCGAGGCCCGTACGGCGAGCCCGCTGATGCCGCTCGGCCTCCTGCGCATCCGCTCGGTCTCCTCGGCGAACGTCTCGATGTTCCTGTGCGGCTCCGCGATGTTCTGCATGTGGTTCTTCATGACCCTCTACGCGCAGAACGTCCTCGGCTACACCCCGCTCGAAGCCGGCCTCGCCCTGGTCCCGAGCTCCCTCGCCGTCATCCTCGGCTCCAAGCTCGCACCCCGCTTGATGCGGCCGATCGGCCCGCGCAACGTCGCCGCGCTGGGCACCCTGGTCGCCGTGGCCGGCTTCGCCTGGCAGTCCACGATGACCCCCGACGCCCCCTACCTCACGGCCATCCTCGTCCCCGGCATCCTCATGATGCTCGGCGCGGGCCTGGCGGCGACCCCCCTCGCCTCCCTTGCCACGTCCGGCGCTGCCCCCGAGGAGGCGGGCCTGGTCTCCGGCCTGGTCAACACGTCCCGCACAATGGGCGGTTCGCTGGGCCTGGCGGTCCTGTCCACCCTGGCTGCGTCCGAGTCGGCGGGCAGCACGACCCCGCAGGCCCTGACCGAGGGCTACGCACTCGCGTTCCGCGTGGGGGCCGTGGTGCTGGCGGCCGGGGTCGTGCTGATGTGGGTGTGGCTGCCGCGGCGGGCGGGCGAGCGGCAGGGCGCCTGAGAAACCACGGGTGGCGTGGCCCGGAACGGGGGCGTGACGGCCCTCCCCGGGCGCGCCGGCGCTGTTTCGGTCCGGGGCCGCAGTGGTCCGTCCGCGGGGTGCCTCCACGTCTCCCCAAGGGCGGTGCAGGGCCTCCCGGTTACGCCAGAAGACCGCCCTGACCTGGCCTTTCGTGAGGTCCGGACCTACTGTGGGCGGACGCGGAAGGGGGCCGGATGGACCGGAACATACGCACTGTCGACGACGTACTCGCCCTGCTCGACGGGCTGTTCGCACCCGAGGCCGACCGATGGACGGGGCGCGGTGCCGACTGGTGGGACCGCTTCTACGCCGACCGGTCGCGGACGGTGCCGTTCTTCGTGGCGAAGCCGGATGAGAGCCTGGTGGCCGCCGTGGAGCGGAGGCAGGCCGGCGGGAGACGGGCGCTCGACCTCGGATGCGGGCCGGGGCGCAACGCGCTGTATCTGGCCGCGCGGGGGTTCGAGGTCGACGCGGTCGACCTGTCCCCGGCAGCCCTGGACTGGGCCCGGGAACGCGCCCGCGAGGCGGGAGCCGAGGGCGTACGGTTCCACCGCGGGGACGCCTTCGCGCTCGCCGCCACGGAACTCACCGGACCGTACGACCTCGTCTACGACTCCGGCTGCTTCCACCATCTCCCTCCGCACCGCCGGGTCGGCTACCTCGCCCTGCTGGAGCAACTCCTGGCACCCGGTGGCCTGTTCGGCCTCACGTGTTTCGCCGCCGGGGCCGGAGGGATGGGGTCGGAGCTGCCCGACGGCGACTTCTACCGCGAGGGGGCGGGGCTGAGGGGCGGACTGGCCTACACTCCCGAGGCGTTGCGCGGGATCTTCTCCGGCCTGACCGAGCTCGAACTGCGGCGGATGCGCGACGAGCCGGAGGAGTCGGAGTGCTTCGGCGAGTCCTTCCTGTGGACCGCGTTCTTCAGGCGGGCATAGGGCACAGGCGGACGCAGAGCGTCAGAGGCAGTCCTCGCGGCGGACCCTGGTCCTCGGCGAGCAGCACGCGGATGGGTCGGTCGGTCACGGGCTCAGGGTGGGGCGGCCGGTGTCCAGCAGCGAGGTCAGCGTCCGCGTGAACGCCCTCGCCGAACAGTCCGCGTGGTCGCGGATGCGCGCCGCGACCGTGTCGGCGCCGCCGCCCTCCAGGAGGCGGACGAGCCGGTCGAGGTCCTGCCCGTGCCCCTCCTGGGTGGTCAGGTAGAAGTCCGTCGCGTCGTACGCCATGTGGAAGACGTGCTTCTTCACATCACTCAGCGTCAGGTAGTCGTCGTGCGTCTTGGGGGTCGGCTCGGGCGCTCCGACACACACCGCCGGGGTACCGGCGCCCCATGCGTTGACGGCCAGGTGGTACGTGTCCGTGATGACCAGCCGGTAGCGGGGCAGGACCCCGACCAGGTCGCCGACGGTGGGGTCCCCCGGGCGGGCCGCGATGTGGCTCACCCGGGCGGGCACGTCCCGGTCGAACCAGGGCAGCCACTCCAGCGGGGCGCCCAGGCGGTCGGACAGGCCCTGGCAGAAGGCGGGCAGCCAGTCGGGGATCGGCGTACGGGCGCCGAGGAAGACGCCGATCGCACCGCCGTCGGGCACCGACCGGGACCACTGCGTGGTCGGGAGGTGGCCGAGGTCGCCGGGGCGGGACAGCAGGGCCGCGTCCGCACCGAAGTGGTCGGTCGTACGGTCCCCCCGCAGATGCGCGATCTTCGCCGCCGAGAGCGGATCACGCACCCACATCCGGTGGCTGCGTGTGACGAGGCGGGAGAACAGCGGGCCGTACTCCTTGTCCTCGTAGTCGGACTGCGTGTTGTGCAGGATCGTCCCGCCGTAGCTGAGGGTCCGTGCGAGGAGCTCGTCCGGCTGGTCCGCGAACAGCAGGGCCCGGTTCAGCTGTGCCCGGGCGTCGTCCCGGTCCGCGGCGAAGCCGAAGTCGAGCAGGCGGTTCGTCGCGTCCTGCGCCAGGTAGTGCCGGGTATGCAGGAAGTCGCCCCAGAAGACGACCGCGTCATGGTCGCGCAGCGTGTCGAGGTGCTCGGCCAGCGGAAGGAAACGGAACGGGAACCCGGTACCGCGCGCACCGTCGCGCAGCGGCACGGTCTCCGGCGTGTGCAGCGTGTACCAGGTGGCGTCGACGGCGGTGTCCATCCGCCGCCGCAGGGACTCGAACGCCAAGTCCACGGTCAGCATGCCCGTGTTGCGGTACCCGATGTTCGGCGCGGTGATGACGGCGACGCGTCCCATGTGCTCCAGTTCCCCTAGCAGTTGCCGACGCCCTGGGTCGTGTCCGCAAAGTCCCGCCTGCCCCGCGACGCCTGGCACGCACTCTCGCCGCACCGGGCGAAGCCCCAAGTACGATCCAGTACGAGGGTCTCCGCCCGGCACGTCGAGAGCACGCACCAGACGCCGCGGGGCCCGCCCTCCGGGCGAACGACGGGACTTTGCGGACACGACCCAGGCGTGTGGTGGCGCGGACCACCGGTCAACGTACACGTCCGCTTCGCTGCGAAAACGTCCCGCCCCCGCCGGTCGCTCCTCCGCCGGGTCCGGCGGAAGTTCCGCCGTCAGCGCGAACCCGCCCACGGCCCGCGACCCCGCCGACACTCCGGCAGGACACATGTCATCGCCACGCCGTTCTGACGCGGCGTCAGTAGTCTTCACAAGTGCCGGGGCCTCGGCTATACAGAGGGCGCGGGACTGGAACGCGTTTCAGTTCGCGTCCCGGTCCGGTCCCAGACGGCCTCGGTGCGGCCGACGGTGCGGACGGCCGTACCGAGGTCCTTCCTCCGGCGATCAGGAGCCCCATGCCCATCGACGCAGCCAAGGCGCTCGCCGCCGGACCCCGGACCGGCGAGCTCTCCTGGGACCACAAGGACGTGCAGCTCTACCACCTCGGCATCGGCGCGGGCAGCCCCGCCACCGACCCCGACGAACTGCGCTACACCCTGGAGTCCCGGCTGCACGTCCTGCCGAGCTTCGCCACCGTCGCGGGCGCCGGAAAGCCCGGCGTGACCAGCGGTCTGTCCATGCCCGGCATCGAGGTCGAGCTGGCCCGCGTCCTGCACGGCGGCCAGAGCCTCGTCATCCACCGGCCCCTCCCGGCGACGGGCACCGCCACCGCGACCAACCGGATCGCCGCCGTGTACGACAAGGGCACGGCGGCCGTCCTCGTCCTGCGCACCGAAGTCGCCGACGCCGACGGCCCGTTGTGGACCAACGACGCCCAGATCTTCATCCGCGGCGAGGGCGGCTGGGGCGGCGACCGCGGCCCCTCGGCCCGACTCGAGCCGCCCGTGGGCGAACCCGACCGGACCGTCGAACGGCCGATCCGCGACGACCAGGCCCTGCTCTACCGCCTCTCCGGCGACTGGAACCCGCTGCACGCCGACCCGGAGTTCGCCAAGGTCGCCGGATTCGAGCGGCCCATCCTGCACGGCCTGTGCACCTACGGCATGACGCTCAAGGCGGTCGTCGACACGCTGCTCGGCGGGGACGTGAGCCGGGTGCGGTCCTACACCACCCGCTTCGCCGGGGTCGTGTACCCGGGGGAGACCCTGCGGATCCGCATGTGGCCCACGCCGGAGTCCACCCGGGTCGCCGTCAGCGCCGTCGAGAGGGACGACGCGCCCGTCCTCGCCGACACCATCGTCGAACACACCTGAGTCCACACCGCCGTACGAGGGGAGCCCGCACCATGCGCGCAGCCGTACTGCACGAGATCGGCCAGGACAAGCTGGAGGTCCTCGACGACGTCGAGGCGGTGGGGTTCGGACCCGGAAAGGTGCGGATCCGGGTGCGCGCCACGGGGCTGTGCCACTCGGACCTGTCCGCGATGAGCGGAGTGCTGCCGCAGCCCGCGCCGTTCGTGCCCGGGCACGAGGGCGCGGGGGAGATCCTCGAAGTCGGCGAGGGCGTCAGCCACCTGAAGGCCGGCGACCGGGTCGTGGTGTGCTGGCTGCCCGCCTGCGGCGCCTGCCCCGCCTGCAAGCGCGGCCAGACCGAGCTGTGCCTCGCCGGCTTCATGAACGCCGGCACCCCCAACTTCAAGCGTCCGGGCGGGGACGTCTTCGGCTTCGCCGGCACCGGCACCTTCACCGAGGAGGTCGTCGTCGACGCCGGCTGCGCGGTGCCGATACCCGACGACGTGCCCTTCGACATCGCCGCCCTCATCGGCTGCGGAGTGACCACCGGCCTCGGCGCCGCGCTCAACACGGCCGACCTGGAGGCCGGTTCGTCGGTGGCGGTCATCGGCTGCGGTGGCGTCGGCATCTCCGTGATCCAGGGCGCCCGGCTCAAGGGAGCCGCCGAGATCGTCGCCGTCGACCCGATCGCCGCGCGCCGCGAGTCCGCGCTGAAGTTCGGGGCCACCCGGGCCGTCTCGCCCGACGAACTGCCCGACGCGAAACAGCAGATCACCGCCGGCGAGGGCTTCGACTACGTCTTCGAGGTCGTCGGCAGGTCGGCCACGGCACGCACCGCGTACGAGAACACCCGGCGCGGCGGCACCCTCGTCGTGGTCGGCGCCGGCGCCATGGACGACTTCCTCCAGCTCAACATGTTCGAGCTGTTCTTCGACGAGAAGCGGATCCTGCCGTCCATGTACGGCGGCGGAGACGTCCTGCGCTCCTACGAACGCACCATCGCCCTGTGGCGCTCCGGCCGGGTCGACCTGGCGGGCCTGATCACCCACCGGGTCCCGTTCGCCGACATCAACGAGGCCCTGGACCAGATGCGGACCGGGACCGCCCTGCGTACGTGCATCGAGATGTGAGGACCCCCACCATGCCGCTGCCGCTCCAGGGACTGTCCGCGATCGTCACCGGCGCGGGCCGCGGGCTCGGCCGGGCCGAGGCGCTGGAACTCGCCCGGCTCGGCGCCGCCGTCGTCGTCAACGACTACGGGCAGCCCGGCCGCGACGGCACGGGCGAGGCGTCCGCGGGGCCCGCCGAGGAGGTCGCCGCCGAGATCCGGGCAGCGGGCGGGACCGCGCTCGCGCACACCGGCGACGTCTCCGACTTCGCGCAGGCGCGCACCCTCGTCGAGTCGGCCGTCGCCGCGTTCGGCAGGCTCGACATCCTCGTCAACAACGCGGGCATCCTGCGCGACCGCATGGTGTTCTCGATGGCCGAGGAGGAGTGGGACTCCGTCCTCCGCGTGCACCTCAAGGGCCACTTCAACACCACCCGGTTCGCCGCCGCACACTGGCGGGAGCGGTCCAAGCGGGCCGGGGAGCCGGTGTTCGGGCGGATCGTGAACACCTCCTCGGAGGCGTTCCTCGCCGGTTCCGCCGGGCAGCCCAACTACGCGGCGGCCAAGGGCGGAATCGTCGGCCTCACCACCTCCACCGCCCTCGCCCTCGGCAGGTACGGCGTCACGGCCAACGCCATCTGCCCGCGCGCCCGCACCCGGATGACCGAGGACGTCTTCGCGGGCATCGGACAGCCCTCCGGCGCCGGCCTCGACCCGCTCGCCCCCGAGCACGTCGCCCCGCTCGTCGGCTATCTGGCCTCACCCGCCGCCGCCCACGTCAACGGGCAGCTCCTCGTGGTGCACGGCGGGATGGTCGCCGTCGTCGAACGGCCGCGGGTCGCCGCCAAGTTCGACAGCAAGCAGGACGCCTTCACCTACGACGAGCTGGAGGCCGTCCTCGGGCCGTACTACGCGGACCGGCCGGTCGGGGAGACCTTCGCGGCGGCGGAGGTGCTGGGCCTGGGACGCGGGTGAGAGACACGGAACGGCCCTCCCCGCTCAGCGGGAAGGGCCGTTCGCTGTCTGGTGACTGACGTGCCGTCAGGCCGCAGTCACGGCTTGCTCGGTCTCCGCCACCGGCTTGCGGTGGCGTCCGCGCGGAGCCGTCTCGCCGTCCTGCGTGGAGACCTCACCACGGTGCCGGCCGTGGCCGGAGGAGGTCTGCTGGACGTCGGCAGTACGCGGCTGGGTCGTGCTGGCGTCGCTCATCGGATGGAATTCACCCCGTCAACATGATCTTTTTTACAGCCGGGTGAGTTTAACCGGCACCCCTGACCTCGGATCCAGCCAGCCACGCCAACCGGCACTAGTTCGTTACAAGGCGTCCCAACGGCGCCTCCTGGAGGGGCACAGGGCGTGCCGCCGCAGGGGTCGGGGGCGGGGCGGACTGCGCTGGTGAGGCGGGTGATTCGGGCTCCTCGGGGTGCCCGGGGTGCCCGGGGTGCCCGGGGTGCCCGGGGTGCCCGGGGTGCCCCGGGTCTTCCGGAAGCGGGGGTGCCGGGTCCGGCTCCGGCGCCGGGGCGAGCACGGCCCCGGGCGGGCTCACCTGCGCCACCCCGCACGGCACGGCCTCCGTCGCGTACGGCAGCCGTAGCACCCCCTCCGGCGTCCACAGGCCCGTCCCCGCCAACCACCCCTCGGGAGCGGGGAGATGGTGCACCCGCCGCTCGGCGGGCCGCCAGACACCGACCCAGCTGCCCGTCGGTCCGTCCACCCGCAGCGCCACCGCACAGCTCTCCGGCGTCAGCACCTGCCCCGGCTGGATCGCGAACGGCGTGACGGAGCAGTCCCGCACCCGCAGGCACTCCGGGAAGCGCACCGGCAGCGTGCTGCCCAGGACGCCCCAGCCGATCCGGCCCTGCCCCGGCGAGGGCGCGTCCGAGCGGACGATCAGCAGCCCGCTGTCGTGGTCGGCGAGCAGCAGCCGGTCGTCGCTCCCGGCGGCGATCTGCAGCAGCGGCGACACCTCGCCCCCGCACTCCAGGTCCACGACAACGGCCTTGACGCGACCGCCGGTCTCCCGGTCCAGCGCCAGCAGCCGTTCCGTCCGGTCCAGCCAGACCCCGCCCGAGCAGCGGCCGGGCAGCTCGGCCAGCAGCTCGGGCCCGAAGGCGCCGCCCGCCACCAGCCACACCGATGTCGCACGCGGCCCGACAGCGAGCGCGTAGGCCCGTTCGCCGCCCGGGGCGGGCGGCAGCAGCCGCAACCGGGCGGTCCCGTCCGGGCACTCGACCGCGCCCAGGGGCAGCTCGCCGGTACCGGGCCCGGTCGGGTACAGCAGCGAGAAGGCGTGCCGCCCGGCCACCACCCGGTGGATGAGGACCCGCCCGTCGCCCATCGGCTGCACCTCGGTGCCGGGCTCCTCCGGCTGGTTGCGGGGCAGGGGCACCGCGTACGGCTCGGGGCCGTCCAGGGTCCAGCGCTCCGGGAACCAGGAGTCGCCGGCCGACGCGAGGCGCGCGCCGTAGGCACCGTCCGCGGTGAGCGTGCAGCCTGTCGGCGCGGTCACGTGCTCGTCCTCGTGTCCCGCCGAAGATTCGATCACACAGACCGTCATCGTTCGGTCACCTCCAGTGACGAACGTAGGTCGCACGCGCGGGCGGGGAATTCCACGGGCGCAGACTTCACACATAAGGGTGTTCCAGGAACGATTCGCCTGAGGAGAAGGGGGTGATTGTGCTGAGCGGGGCCATGGGTGCCAGGAGCGGGCGGTGGCGGTGCAACGCCACAGATCAGGCGGGTAGCCTTGGCCCCGTGCCCCGTCTGTCTGAAGTCATCGCCGCGCTGGAGACCCTGTGGCCCGCCGAGCGGGCCGAGTCCTGGGACGCGGTCGGCACCGTCGCGGGCGACCCGGACCAGGAGGTCACGCGGGTCCTGTTCGCCGTCGACCCGGTCCAGGAGATCGTCGACGAGGCGGTGAAACTGGGCGCCGGCCTGCTCGTGACCCACCACCCGCTCTATCTGCGCGGCACGACGACGGTCGCGGCGACGCACTTCAAGGGCCGTGTCGTGCACACCCTCATCAAGAACGACATCGCGCTGCACGTCGCCCACACCAACGCCGACACCGCCGACCCGGGTGTCTCCGACGCCCTCGCGGCCGCGCTGGACCTCAGGGTCACCGGGCCGCTCGTGCCCGACCCCACCGACCCCGAGGGCCGCCGGGGCCTCGGCCGCCTCTGCGCCCTGGACCACCCGGTGACCGTCCGCGAGTTCGCCGCCCGCGCCGCCCAGCGGCTGCCCGCCACCGCGCAGGGCATCCGCGTCGCCGGCGACCCCGAGGCGCCCGTGCGCACGGTCGCCGTCAGCGGCGGCTCCGGCGACAGCCTCTTCGACCACGTCCGCGCGGCCGGGGTCGACGCATTCCTCACCGCGGACCTGCGCCACCACCCCGCGGCCGAGTTCCTGGCGGATCGCGCCCACAGCCCCCTCGCGCTGCTCGACGCGGCGCACTGGGCCACCGAGTGGCCCTGGTGCGAGCTGGCCGCGAGCCAGCTCGACGAGATCTCCGACCGGAACGGATGGGACCTGCGCGTCCACGTCTCGAAGACGGTCACCGACCCCTGGACCGCGCACGCGGCCTCGACCACTTCTGACCCCCTTGGAGCCCCGAACTGAACGCCGCGCCCGCCGACCAGATCCGACTCCTCGACCTCCAGGACCTCGACGTCCGCCTCCAGCAGCTGGCGCACAAGCGCAAGTCGCTGCCCGAGCACGCCGAGATCGAGTCGCTGACCAAGGACCACACCCAGCTGCGCGACCTGCTCGTCGCCGCGCAGACCGAGGAGAGCGACACCGCCCGCGAGCAGACCAAGGCCGAGCAGGACGTGGACCAGGTGCGCCAGCGCGCCACCCGCGACCAGCAGCGCCTCGACTCCGGCGCCGTCACCTCCCCCAAGGACCTGGAGAACCTCCAGCGCGAGATCGCCTCCCTCGCCAAGCGGCAGGGTGACCTGGAGGACGTGGTGCTGGAGGTCATGGAGCGCCGCGAGTCCGCGCAGGAGCGGGTCGCCGAGCTGACCGAGCGCGACACCTCCGTCCAGTCGAAGATCGACGACGCGACCGCGCGCCGCGACGCGTCCTTCGAGCAGATCGACGGCGAGGTCGCCACCGTCACCAAGGAGCGCGAGGTCATCGCCGGCTCGATTCCGGCCGATCTGCTCAAGCTCTACGACAAGCTGCGCGAGCAGCAGGGCGGCGTCGGCGCGGCGAAGCTGTACGCGCGCAGCTGCCAGGGCTGCCGGCAGGAACTCGCCATCACCGAGCTGGCGGAGATCCGCAAGGCGGCGCCCGACACGGTGATCCGCTGCGAGAACTGCCGCCGCATCCTGGTGCGCACGTCCGAGTCCGGTATCTAGGCCTTCAGGGAGCCCTTCCGGTGCGGGAGTTCATCGTCGAGGCCGACGGCGGCTCGCGGGGCAACCCGGGGCCCGCCGGTTACGGGGCCGTGGTCAGCGACGCGGAAACGGGGGAGACCCTGCGTGAGGCCGCCGAGTACATCGGCGTCGCCACGAACAACGTCGCCGAGTACCGCGGCCTCCTCGCCGGCCTGCGCGCCGCCCACGCGCTGGACCCGGCCGCGACGGTCCACGTCCGGATGGACTCCAAGCTCGTCGTCGAGCAGATGTCGGGCCGCTGGAAGATCAAGCACCCCGACATGAAGCCACTGGCGGCGCAGGCGGCCCGGGTCTTCCCGCCCGGGAGGGTCACGTACGAGTGGATTCCGCGGGAACGGAACAAGCACGCCGACCGGCTGGCCAACGAGGCGATGGACGCGGGGGCCAGGGGCGAGCGGTGGTCGGAGTCGGAGTCCACGGCTGAGCTGGACACGGTTGCCGGGGGCGCTTCTCGCGCCGCGAAGACCGACGCCGACGCCCGTGCAGTGAGGGCGGACGCTGACGCCGGTGCTGCCGGTGCTGCCGGTGCTGCCGGTGCTGCCGGTGCTGCCGGTGCCGACGCCCGTGCCGCCGAGGCCGACGGGGGTGCCGACGCCCGTGGCACCGAGGCCGATGCCGACGCCCGCATCGCCAAGGTCGACGCCGACGCCCGCATCGCCAAGGCCGACGCCGACGCCCGTGCCGCCAAGGCCGTCGCCAGCCCCGGCTGGGCCCCCGCCGACATGGGAACCCCTGCCACCTTCGTGCTGCTGCGGCATGGCGAGACGCTGCTCACTCCGCAGAAGCGGTTCTCCGGGAGCGGCGGAACCGATCCCTCCCTCTCCGACACCGGCCGGGAACAGGCCGAACGGGCCGCTGCGATGCTGGCCCGGCGGGGCACCATCCAGGCCGTCGTGTCGTCGCCGCTCGCCCGTACGCGGGAGACCGCCGGGATCGTCGCCGCCCGGCTCGGACTCGACGTAGGCATCGACGACGGGCTGCGCGAGACCGACTTCGGCGCCTGGGAGGGACTCACCTTCGCCGAGGTGCGCGAGCGCCACCCCGACGACCTGAACGCCTGGCTGGCCTCCCCGGACGCCGAACCCACCGGCGGTGGCGAGAGCTTCGCGGCGACGGCCACCCGGCTCGCCGCCACCCGCGACAAGCTGGTCGCGGCCCACGCGGGCCGCACGGTCCTGCTCGTCACCCACGTGACGCCGATCAAGACGCTCGTCCGGCTCGCCCTGGGCGCTCCGCCGGAGTCGCTGTTCCGCATGGAACTGTCGGCCGCGTCCCTGTCGGTGGTCGCGTACTACGCGGACGGCAACGCCAGCGTCCGCCTCCTCAACGACACGTCCCACCTGCGCTGAGCGCCGCCGCGGCCCGGGCCAGCGCCTCGACGCGGCCCCAGTCGCGAGCCGCCACGGCATCCCGCGGCAGCATCCAGCTCCCGCCCACGCAGCCGACGTTGGGCAGCGCCAGATAGTCCGCGGCGGTGGCCGGGCCGATCCCGCCCGTGGGGCAGAAACGGGCCTGGGGGAGCGGCCCCGACAGCGACTTCAGATACGCCGTGCCGCCCGCTGCCTGCGCCGGGAAGAACTTCATCTCCCACACCCCGCGCTCCAGCAGCGCCACGACCTCTGACGCCGTCGACACCCCCGGCAGGAACGGCACCCCGGACGCCCGCATCGCCTCCAGCAGGACGTCGGTCCAGCCGGGGCTGACCAGAAAACGGGAGCCCGCGGCCACCGCCGCCGTGACCTGCTCGGGGCTGATCACCGTCCCGGCCCCGACGACCGCCCCGGGCACCTCCCGGGCGATCTCCCGGATCGCCGCCAGGGCCACGGGCGTCCGCAACGTCACCTCGATGGCGGGCAGCCCGCCCGCGACCAGCGCCCGCGCCAGCGGTACCGCGTCGCCGGCATCCTCGATGACGACGACAGGGACGACGGGCGCCAGGTCCAGCACGGAGGCGGGCAGGGGAGAGGAGGCCATGGCGTCATCCTGCCGTCGCCCGAGCACAGTGCGCAAAGGTCATTGCGCACACTGCAATGCTGGCTAGTGGACCTCGTCCACCAGCACATCCAGCGACCACGCCTGCCCCGACTTCGCCGGAGCCTGCGCCTCCACGACGTACCCGAGATCCCGGAGCGCCTCCACCAGCTCGGCCGGTCCCTTCGGGTCGGCCCCGGAGGTCAGCAGACCGCGCACGATCCGCCCCTTCGTCGCCTTGTTGAAGTGGCTGACCACCTTCCGCGTGGGCGCGTGCAGCACCCGCACGGACGCCGTGCGCCCGGCGACCTCGCCCTTCGGCTTCCAGGCGGCGGCGTACGCGGCGGACCGCAGATCCAGCACCAGCCCGCTCCCGGCCACCTCGGGCAGCACCGACGCCATCGGCGTCCGCCAGTGCGCGCCCAGCGCCCCGAGCCCCGGCAGCTTCACGCCCATCGAGCAGCGGTAGGACGGAATCCGGTCCGTCACCCGCACGGCACCCCACAGCCCGGAGAACACGAGCAGCGACCGCGCCGCACGCCGCTTGGCGGCCGTGTCGAGGGACGCCAGGCCGAGGGCGTCGTAGAGCACGCCGGTGTAGATCTCCCCGGCCGTCCGCGTCCCCGCCGTGCGCAACTCCGCGTTCTTCGCGACCTCGCCCCGCAGCCCCTCGCTGAGCCCCAGCACCTCACGCGCCTTGTCCTCGTCGCCGGCGCACAGCTCGACCAACTCGGTGAGAACGGCCTCCCGGGCGGCGGTCAGCCCCGGCAGCGACAGCGACTCCGGCTTCAGCGGGGCACCGCGGCCGGAGGAGGCCTTGCCTTCGGACGGCGGCAGCAGGACAAGCACGCGTACTCCTTCGATCGAACTCCGCCGACAGCGTACGGGGGGCGTACAGGGAGCTCAGACGCGCGCCCGGCCGAGGGCGCGGACCAGGCCGTCGGCGTCGTCGGCGTGGAAGCGGACGAGCCGCACCTCGCGGCGCCGCCCGAAGAAGGTGACGTGCGTGACCGGTGTCGTCAGTTCGAGCGTGACGGTGGTCTGCGAGCCGACCTCGACGTTCAGCTCGCCGTCGGCCGGTTCGTGCGTCATCCGCAGCTCACGCCGCACGGAGCCGATCCGCTCCAGCGGCACCAGCAGATCGACATGGACGTACCGCCGTATCCGCAGCGAGCCGCCGTCCGCATCCAGCACATGCGGCCGTACGACGGACGAGGCGTGCAGCGCGACGACGAACACGATCGTGTACACGTCCAGGAAGAGGAACACCGCGTGCACGGCCGGCCAGTCCCGCAGCAGCACGGACAGCGCGACCGTCTCGACCAGGCACACGAACGCGAACCCGGCCATCATCGCGCCCTGCCCGCGCGCGTACCCGAAGGCCGACCCGCTCCTCGTCCCGTGCGTACGCCGCGCCACCCACAGGCAGAGACTCGCGAGCAACCGCACCTCGTGCCGGACCAGCAGCCCTCCGACCCTCATCGCCGCTCCTCGGTGAGGATCCGCAGCGTACGGCGGACGGCCTCCGCCTGGGCCGGGGCGAGGTCGTCGTAGAACGCGCGCAGAACGCCGTCGTGCTGATCGAGCTCACCGGCCTCCGGGAACAGCGTCGGGGGAATGCAGCCGGCGAGCGCCCGGGCCGCCTCGGCGACGCGCGGGTCATCGGGCTCGGCGCCGGCGAGCGCGTCGAGCAGCGCGTAGGCCTCACCGGCCCGCGCCACGGCCCCCGGACTCCCCAGCGCCTCACCCACCGACGACACCAACCGCTCCCGGTCCTCGGCCGGCATGGCGGTCTCCAGGAACGCGATGATCTCGCGGTCCTTGGCGGCCATGCGCGAGTCCGACAGATGCGCGGTCCCGGCGAACAGCGCGGCCAGCTCGGGCGATACCGGCCCCTCGGCGGGCACCCCGCCCTCCGCGTCCAGCAATGCCCGCAACCGCGCCCGCCGCTCCCGGAGGGCCTCCTCCTGCCGCGCCAGATCCTCGTCCAGCTCGGTGAGCACCTCGACGAGGTCCTTCCCGGCATCGTCCGCGAGCACGTCCCGCACCTCCGCGAGCCCCAGCCCCAGCTCGGTCAGCCGCCTGATCCGCGCCAGCACGACGGCATGCCGCAACCCGTACTCCCGGTACCCGTTGGCCCGCCGCTCGGGCTCGGGCAACAGCCCCAGATGGTGGTAGTGCCGCACGGCCCGCGTGGTGACGCCGACGGTGACGGCGAGTTCTCCGATCCGCATGCCACCAGTGAAGACGTTGACGCTGAGGCAAGGTCAAGCGAGCGGCTCGGTGCCTGACGGCGGCGTTGATCGTGTGCCACGATCGAGGGAAGGGATCCCGATCTCACGGACAGGTGATCAGCCGATGTCCCAGTCTGGCGAGCGACCGAAGGAGGGGCGTGACATGACTGCCATGGCCCACGAGCCGCTCTCGCAGGAAGACGTCCTGCTGGAGGGCTTTCTCGCCCTGGACACCCCGGAGGGTTTCCGGGCCGAGCTGATCGAGGGGGAGATCGTTGTGACGCCGCCGCCGGACGGGGATCACGAGAAGTACATCAGCCGGATCGTGAGGCAAGTGATCAGGCACTCGCGGACCGACATGGACTTCTCGGGCAACAAGGGGCTGAAGGTGCGCAGCGGAGGCTCCTGCCCCAAGAACCACCTGGTTCCGGACGTCGCCTTCGGCCCCATCGAACGCGACTTGTTCGCCGGAGCCGACTCGTGGATGCCCTGCGACGGCGTCGCGATGGTGATGGAGGTGACCTCCACCAAGCCGCAGGCCGACCGCGAGGCCAAACGCCGTTGCTATGCCCGCGCGGGCATCCCGCTCTATCTGCTCGTCGACCGGGACACGGCGCAAGTCACGGTGTTCAGCGAGCCGAAGGATGACGACTACCGCGAGCACTGCGCCCGCCCCTTCGGCAAGCCCATCGCTCTTCCGGAACCGTTCGCCTTCGACCTGGACACGGCCGACCTCCTCTGATCCCCTGTGGGCGGGGGTGCGACATGGGGATACGAGAACAGGCCCGCTGGACCAGGGCACGCCTGGGGCGTGCCGGCCCGCCCCTCGACCTCCTCACCGCCCACTTCGACAGCCACGTCTACGCGCCCCACGCCCACGACGAGTTCACCATCGGCGTCACGGTCGGCGGCTCGGAGGTCATCGCGTACCGGGGCGGTCACATCCACTCCTACCCCGGCTCGATCGTCGTCCTGGAACCCGGCGAGATGCACACCGGCGGCCCGGCCGCCTGCGACGGCTACGCCTACCAGGCCCTCTACGCCGAACCGGCCCTCCTCACCGACGGCACCCTCGGCGGCCTCCCGCACTTCTGGAACCCCGTCCTCCACGACCCGGAACTGGCGGCAGCCCTCCGCGCAGCCCACACCGACATCAGCACCTGCCCCGACCCGCTGGAGGCCGAGTCCCGGCTGCCCTGGCTGCTGACGGCCCTGGCCCGCCGCCACTCCACGGCCCGGGCGACCGACGACACCGTGCCCGGCGCCGGCCACATCGCCAGGTCGGTACGCGACCGCCTGGCGGACGAACTGCTGGACCCCCCGTCCCTGGCCGCCCTCGCCACCGACCTGGGCCTCTCCCGCTACCAACTCCTGCGCGCCTTCCGCACGACGATGGGCCTACCGCCGTACGCCTGGCTCGCCCAGCACCGGGTCGCCAGGGCCCGCGGCCTCCTGGAAGCCGGACTGCGCCCCGCCGAGGTCGCCGGCCTCGTCGGCTTCGCCGACCAGGCGCACCTCACCCGCTGGTTCCGCCGGGTGCTGGGGGTGACCCCGGCGGCGTACCGCAACAGCGTTCAAGACACCGCGGGGTGAGGCGCCCGAGACTCACCGCATGACTGCACGCGGCTGGTTCCTGTTCTCCCTCATGGGAGTGATCTGGGGCGTCCCCTACCTGATGATCAAGGTGGCGGTGGACGACCTGTCCCCGTCCATGGTGGTGTTCACGCGCTGCGCCCTCGGCGCCGCGCTCCTGCTCCCCTTCGCCCTGCGCCAGGGCGGCTACGGCCGCACGGTCCGGACCCACTGGAAGCCGATGCTGGCCTTCGCCGTCATCGAGATCATCGGCCCGTGGTGGACCTTGACCGACGCCGAACGCCATCTGTCCAGCTCGACCGCCGGACTCCTGATCGCGGGAGTGCCGATCGTCGCCCTCCTCCTGGCCCGCTTCTTCGGCGCGGGGGAGCGGGTGGGCGCCCGCCGCATCGCGGGCCTGGCCCTCGGCCTCGCGGGGGTCACCGTCCTGACTCTGCCGCACCTCACCGGCGGCGACGCCCTGTCGATGGCCGAGGTGCTGGTGACGGTCGTCGGCTATGCCACGGCCCCGCTGATAGCGGCCCGGTACCTCAAGGACGTCCCGACCCTCCAGCTGATCACCCCCTGCCTCACGCTCGCCGCCGTCGTCTACGCCCCCGCGGCCTTCCTGACCAGGCCCGCCACCATGCCGTCGGGCGAGGTCCTGGCAGCCCTCACCGGTCTCGGCGTCATCTGCACCGCGGTCGCGTTCGTGGCCTTCCTGGAGCTGATCAAGGAGATCGGCCCGACCCGGGCTGGCGTGATCACGTACGTCAACCCGGCGGTGGCGGTCGCCGCGGGCGCGCTGTTCCTGGACGAGGAGCTGACCCTCGGCATCGGCGTCGCCTTCACTCTGATCCTGGCGGGCTCGGTGCTGGCGACGGCCGCGGCGCCGAAGCGGGACGTCCGCCGGGTACCATGGTCGACACGGCAGACGAGCCGGGCGGACGGCCGCGTGGAGTCCCCCTGACGGGGAGCTTCCCGAGGAACGTCCGGGCTCCACAGGGCAGGGTGGTGGCTAACGGCCACCCGGGGTGACCCGCGGGACAGTGCCACAGAAAGCAAACCGCCGGGGACCTCGGTCCTCGGTAAGGGTGAAACGGTGGTGTAAGAGACCACCAGTGCTTGAGGTGACTCAGGCAGCTAGGTAAACCCCACCCGGAGCAAGGTCAAGAGGGGCCGCCTTTTCGAAGGTGACCCTGCGCGGACGATCGAGGGCTGCCCGCCCGAGTCCGCGGGTAGACCGCACGAGGCCGGCGGCAACGCCGGCCCTAGATGGATGGCCGTCGCCCGGGGCTCCGCGAGGAACCCCGGGAACAGAACCCGGCGTACAGCCCGACTCGTCTGCCGCTTATCAGGGCTTCATCCGCCTCTCAGATGATGGATGAGCCGCTGGAACACGCTCCAGGTGCCGGGGTCGGTTCCGTCTCCCAGGGGGTAGTGAAGGGCGGGCCTGGCAGCGAGGCCGAGCCGCCTGGGCACGGGGCCGAGGGGCGGATGCCCGGCACGGGCGTGACCGACGGCGTCGGCCTCGGCACTGCCGAGGGTGAACGCGACGGGAACTGGCGGGGCTTCCAAGAGCGGCGGGACCGTGAGGTCGCGGCGCGCCGCACGCAGCGACGTGAGCAGGGTGACGAGACCGTCTTCGGCGTCGAGTGCGGTCGCGAGTTCCTCGACCGCGTCCATGGGCGGCGTCTCGTCACCGCCGTAGCCGAGCGCGAGAGTAATGTCCTCCTCGACTCCCGCCGGTGTACGGAACACACGGACGGTGGCGAGAGCGGGCCGGTCGGGGTGTCCGACGGCGACGAGCCAGGTGGGCCGGGGCGCGCGAGTGCGGGCCAGGTCGGTCAACTGGCGTGTGGACCAGGGCAGGTTGACCGGTTCGGCGGTGCTCCATCCCGCTGGCGGTGCGCCGGTCAGGTGCCGGAAGGCGGTTTCGATGGCGCGGCCGAGGATGACGTTCTCGTCGGCGGGGTGGCGGGTGCGCAGCGTGAGGATCAGCTGGCGGTCACCGGTGTCCGGGGTGGGGGCGAAGGCCTCGGCGACCCTGGTGGCGCCTTGCTTGTCGTGTGCGGGGGTGAAGGTGCCGTTCTTCCAGTGGAGTATGGCGCCGGACAGCCCGTCGTAATAGCCGTGCTCGGGGTCCTGTACCACCCATCGGTTGGGCAGACCCCGCAGAGCGGTGCGGGTGGGGAGGGTGAGGCGCGCGGTGGGCGGGGTGACGATCTGCAGGGCGCGCTCGGCGGTGGCCGCGGTGCGCAGGGCGTCGGAGAGCCAGCTGGTCATGGCGATCAGGGGGCGGTCCTGGATGACCACGGCTGTGGTGTCGGTGAGGACGTCCACGGCGGGAGCGGTGATGGCCGGCACGGGGAGCGCGGAGACGTCGGTGGTGAGGGGGACTACGTCGGTGGTGGCGGCCTCCGGCGGCCATACCGTTCCGCCCAGCACGGAGGCCAGGCGTCCGGCGAAGGAGCCCGCGAGCCGTCCGGCTTCGGCTACGGCGGTCGAGGCGCGGGCCTCGGTCCACCACACCGGCCCGTCCTCGACCGCGTGGTCCAGCAGACGCGTGGTCTCGCCGGGGACCTGGACGAGGATGGGCGCCTCCACCGAGACAAGGGGATGGCCGTCGGGGCCGCAGAGCTGGACGACCGCGCCCTCGGTCGTCGTGTTCACGCCGAGGTCGGGGCCGCCGGCGTAGAGGCCCGCGAGCAGGGTGGGCAGGTCCGGCATCTTGGGGGTGAGGGCGATGACGTCCTTGGTCACGGGCCTTCTTCATCTGCGAGGGCGGTCTGGATGAGCTGGTGGGGGCGACCGCGGCGGACGAGTGTGCCCCGGCCCGGCGGCTGCTGGGACGCGTACAGGCCGGGGAACAACTGGCCTTCGGTGCGATCGCCGGTCATGACGAGTGCGGTTGTGCCGGTTTCGCGGAGGGTGGTCAGAAGGGGTTCGTAGAGTGCGCGGGAGGAGCCGGCGGCGCGGCGGGCGATGACGAAGTGCAGGCCGATGTCCTGCGCGGAGGAGACGTAGGGCAGGAAGGGTGCCAGGGGCTGTTGACCCGCCGTGGTGAGGATGTCGTAGTCGTCGACCAGGATCACGATGCGGGGCCCGGTGAAGGCGGGCTCGCCGGTCAGCGGGGCGTCGGGGTCCGCCGTCTCCGGCAGGCGTTTCTCCAGCTCCGTGGAGATGCCCGTGGACAGCGCGTTCGCGAGCTTGGCGTTGTGGGCGTAGCCGCCGCGGTAGGGCTCGGGGACCACGCCGCGCAGGCCGCGGCGGGGGTCGTAGACGCCGAAGACGAGTTCTTTGTCGCCGTACCGTTCGACGAGTTGGGTGGCGATGAGCTTGAGCAGGTTCGTCTTGCCGCATTCGTTGTCGCCGAGGATCAACAGGTGCTGGTCCATGCCGAACAGGTCGAGCAGGACCGGCGCGAGGGTCTCCTGGTCGACACCCACGGGGATCGCCGCCGGTTCGGTGGCCGGTGACGGCAGCTTGGCAGCGGGCAGGCGGGTGGGCAGTACTCGTACAGGCGGGGCGAGTTCGCCGTGCCAGGAGGCACGGATGGTGCGGGCGGTGCGTTCGAGGGCCGGGCCCAGATCGCCGGTCTCCGGCCGGTTGTCGATGCGGGGCAGTGCGACCTGCGCGAAGAGCTTGCCGTCGGTCAGGACGCGGCCGGGGGTGTCCGGGGCGAGGGTCTCGGACAGTTTGCGGTCGATGGAGGAGTCGGCCGGGTCGTTCAGGCGCAGTTCGACGCGGGTGCCGAACATCGACTGGGTGGCGATGCGGACGTCGTTCCAGCGCAGCATGCCGGCGACGACGTGGATGCCGTAGCCGCCGCCGCGCTTGAGCAGGTCGGCCACCGGGTCGTCGAGGTCGGCGAACTCGTCGCGCAGGGCGCCGTATCCGTCGATGATCAGCACGATGTCGGTAGCGGCCAGCTCCGGCAGCCGCCCCGTGGCCCGCAGGTGGCGCAGCTGGTCGACGGAGTCGATGCCGTGCTCGCGGAACAGTTCCTCGCGGATCGCCAGCATGCCGCGCACCTCGGCGACTGTGCGGGCGGCCCGCTCGTGGTCGGCGCGGGAGGCGATGCCGCCGACGTGCGGTAGTCCGGCGAGGGCGGACAGGCCGCCGCCTGCGAGGTCGAGGCCGTAGACGGCGACGTCGGACGGGGTGTGGGTGAGGGCCAGGGAGAGGGCGAGGGTGCGCAGGAGGGTGGTCTTGCCGGACTGCGGGCCGCCGATGACGGCTGCGTGCCCGCCCGCGACGGTCAGGTCCAGCTGCCACGGCTGCTGCCGTTGCCGGGCGGGGTCGTCCAGGATGCCGAGCGGGACGGTCATCGGACCGCTCGTGTGGGTGAGGCGCACCCCGTCCGTGTCGGCTCGGAGGGGGCCTGCGGCCGCGTCGAGGGTGGTGGCGTCGGGCAGTGGGGGCAGCCAGATGCGCCGTACCGGCGGTGCTGCCGTGGCCAGTTGGCCGACCATGACGGACAGGACGGTCGGGCCGGTTTCCCGCTGGGTGGCGACGGGCTCCTCCACCGCCTCGGATTCCAGAGGGGTGTTGTACGCCGGGTAGGGGCGGGCGAGTGGCTCTTCGTCGCGTTGGTCGCGCTGGGCCGGTCCGCGGTAGGGACCCGAGACGTATCCGGCCTTGAAGCGCTCGTAGGTGGAGGTGTCGACCTTGAGGTAGCCGAAGCCGGGCAGAGGCGGCAGGTGGAAGGCGTCGGTGGTGTCGAGGACGGTGCGGGACTCGTCGGCGGAGAAGGTGCGCAGGCCGAGCCGGTAGGACAGGTAGGTGTCCAGGCCCTTGAGCTTGCCGCCCTCGATGCGCTGGCTCGACAGCAGCAGATGGACGCCGATGGAGCGGCCGATGCGGCCGATGGACAGGAACAGGTCGATGAAGTCCGGCTTGGCGGTGATGAGTTCGCCGAACTCGTCGATAACGATGAACAGGTGGGGGAGAGGTTCCAGGTCGGGGCGGGCCGTCGCGCGCAGGGTGGCGTAGTGGCCGATGTCGGCGACGTTCCCGGCGTCTTTGAGTACTCGCTGGCGGCGTTTGACCTCGCCGGCGAGGCTGGAGTGGACGCGTTCGACGAGCCCGGCCTGGTTCTCCAGGTTGGTGATCACGCCGGCCACGTGGGGGAGTTCCGCGAAAGGGGCGAAGGTGGCGCCGCCCTTGTAGTCGACCAGGACGAGGGCCAGGTCTTCCGGGGAGTGGGTGGCGGCGAGGGCGAGGACGAGGGTGCGCAGCAGTTCGCTCTTGCCGGAGCCGGTGGCGCCCACGCACAGTCCGTGCGGGCCCATGCCGAGCTGCGAGGACTCCTTCAGGTCCAGCAGCACCGGCTCGTGGCGGTCGGTGAGGCCGATGGGGACGCGCAGGAAGTCACGCTCGCCGCGGGGCGCCCACAGGCGGTGCAGGTCGAGGGCGGCCGGGTCGTCGATACCCAGGAGGGCGGGGAAGTCGACCGGGCCGGACACGGGTGTGCCCTCGGCCGCTGACTCGGCCGACAGACGCAGTGGGGCGAGCATGCGGGCGATGCCCTCGGCTCCGGCAGTGGTCACCGCGTCGACCGTGCCGTGGGCGGAGGGCGTGTCCGGGGCGCGCAGGTCGTCGACGGCGATCCGGTCGCCGTCGACGGTGATGCGCACGCTGACCTGATCGGGCTCGTGCACCTGCCGCTGAAGCAGGTGGAGCACGGTGACGCCCATCTCCGGCAGCCCGATCGCCGAGTCGGCGCACGGGAGTTCGGCTGCGGTGTCGCCGTACGAGTCGCTGACCATGAGCATGCGGGAGGTCAGGCGCAGCGCCTCCTGGGTCCTGCCGGACAGTCCGCGGCGTACCTCGGCCGCGTACGCGGCACGCTGCCGAAGGCCTGGGCCGCACAGCCGCGCCAGCTCCGTGAGGTCGGTGGCGAAGCGGCGGGCGGCGACCGGGCCGTCGTACATCTGTGGGTCGAGGACGTGAGGCAGCCACTTGGCCCACGTCCACTCCGGCTCGTCGCTGGTGCCGAGGGCGACGGCGACGTCGTCCGGCGCGTGCGTCACGACGGTCTGCAGCAGCAGCGCGCGGGCGACGCGCAGGACGTCTTCCCGGTCGCCGATGATGCTGACGTTCCCTGCCCGGTCCAGCGGCACGGTGAGCGGGAAGTCGGTGGCCGTGCCGAAGCGGCCCTGCAGGGCGCGGGCCTCGTTCAGCATGAACGGGTCCGGTGGGGTGAGGACACCGCCGGTACTGTTCTGCGCGATGCTCAGCTCATGTGTCGGCACGTCGCCGGTGCCAACCCGCACCGAGAGGAAGTCAGTGTCCCGGCGCCGCCGCTCCCACAACCTGGCCGGGTCCCGCACGAGGTCGTACAGGGCCTCGGGCGGTGGGTTCAGCTCGCGCGCCGCCTGCCGTCGTTCCCGCTCGGCGGTGCCGAGTTCCTCGCGCAGTTCCTCCAGGTACTCCAGGTATCGCTCGCGCTGCACGCGCCGGGTGCGCTGTGCCTTGCCGCGCTGGGACAAGAACAGCGCCACCGCTCCCAGCAGGGCGACGACCAGCACGATCGCGCCGATCGCGGCGAACTGGCTGTTCCGGATGACCGTCATCAGCACGACCGAGCTGACGACACCGGCCATGGGCAGCAGTGCGGTGGCGGCATTGCCGACCTTGCCCTCCGGGAGGTTCGGAGGCGCCTCGATGGTGCGGGGTGTGGCTGGATCGAGAGGACGGGTGCTGCGGGCGGGCCGGTGGATCACCTGCTGGGTCATCGCACCCTCACCGCCCGCTGCATCACTTCGGCCGCCAGGCGGACGGCCGCGTCCCGGGTGCTCCGGCCCAGCATGGCGGTGTGGATGGGGCCTCCTTGGGCGAGATGACGGTCGTAGGGGAGCAGCACGACGGGCACGCCGGGCTCGCGCAGGTGCGCGGCGGCCGTCTTCGGGTCGAGGGTGGTGTCGGGGGAGTTCGCGCTGAGGGCGACCACGGTGGTGGCCAGAGCCGAATGCGGCAACTGCCCCAGCCAGTCGAGGACCTGGCGGGTGCCGTGGATGCCCTCGGCGGTCATCGGGGCGACGACGACTCGTGCGTGGGCGGTGTCCATCGCCGTACGTGCCACCTCGCCGGGCAGCGTCTCGCAGTCCACGACCGTTACGGCGAAGTACCGGCGCAGGGCCAGCGTCACCGTCCGGTAGGTGCGCATGTCCATGGGGGCGCCGACCCGTCCCTGGCTCGCGGGCAGCAGCCAGCCACCATCGGTCACGGGCACCAGGTAGCCCGTGACGTCCGTGAGCTGCATCGCGGGCGTCAGGATCCGGGCCAGGTCGGCGCAGCACCAGCGCACCGTGTCCGCACCCATCCGCACCGGGAGCGTGCCGAGGGCAGCGTCCGCCTCCAGGGTGAGCACCGGATCGTGCCGGTAGTGGTTGAAGGTACGGCCGAGCAGCGCGGAGACCGTGGACTTGCCGACGCCGCCGCGGATCGAGGTAACGGCGATGACCCGTCCGGTGGTGACGGGCTGCGGCAACTCCTGGGCGAAACGGGTCTGTTCGGCGACCTCCTGGGTGGCGGAGGCGGTAAGGCGGCGCAGGGACGCGCCGGCGCGGCGTGCGGCCGAGTCGCCGTGCTGCGGGTTGCCCAGGGCGATGGCGAGGCGGGGGTCGACGGTGGGGTGGGATTCAGGGGCCGGGACCGGGACTTGAGGGGCGTGCGTTCGGCGGCGGGCCGGTGTCGAAGGAGGTGTGGAGTCAGGTGTATCGGAGACTGCAGCCTGGACTGCCGGGTGCTCGGGCACGGCAATCGGCTCTTGGTCGGTGAGTTCGCGCAGCACGTCGCGCTGCCAGTCCCCGCCTCCTGTCATACCGGTCACCCTGTCCTACGCGAAGGTGCCGAGCAGCCGCCCGTACACCCCGAACACACCGATCACCAACGGGAACAGGGCGATCACGGCGACGGACTCCAGCAGGTCACCGGCGCGCCGTAGCCGCACCCGCACATGCTCGGCCGGCTCCACGGCCAGCACCACCAGAGGTGCGACGGCGAGGAGCCCGAGCACGGCGACCGGACCTGCGGCCGCGGTGCGCTCACCCCACACCACGACGAGACGCACGGCGACGACGGCCGCCGCGACGAGCAGCACCACGACCTCGGCGGTGAGCGGAAAGGCACGCGCCCGCAGCGCGAGCACCACCATGACGGTGATGCCGAGCGGCACGCTCCACACCGACACGGTGCCCAGGACGAGCACGCCGGCCGCGCCCGCGGACGCGGCGAGAGCAACGGTGGCCAGCACCAGCCCGCGGTGGGTGGCCGCGAGCGCCGTGCTCACTCGGTACCGGCTCACCGACACCCCACCCGTGGGACGGTCGTCCAGACCGGTCAGTCCTGACGCCATCAGCGCGAGCCGAGGCAGCATCCCGAGGACGACGAGGGAGACGACGGCGAGCAGCGCGCCCACCCGGGTTTGCTCGGCTGCTGTGCCTGCCCCGCCCTGCAGCCCGAGAGCTGCTTCCCACGCCACAAGGCAACCGGCGACAGCCCCGGCACCGATCAGCGCCCCACGTCCGATGGGCGTGAACCACCCGGCGAGCAGCAGTGCGAGTGTCACGGCGCCCGCGATGCACGCCAGCCGCGCCGCTCCGCCCCAGCCGTGGGCGTCGGCGCAGGTCCAGGCGCCCAGGACGGCCAGGGCCGCGGCCGTGACGATCAGGGTGGCGGCGAGCGTGTGCCGCCGGGCCCGCCCGAGGAGTGCACCGGCCGGGGCACACGCCGCGGCAATGACGAGAAGCCCCGCGCCGACCGATGAAAGGGTGAACTGGTCGCGGGCCAGGAGCCCGGCGGCCAAGGCCCAAAGGATGGTTGCGCACCCGGCGACAACGCGCCGCACGACAGGCCGCCACCGCCAGACCCGCAGGTCGAGATCGTCGGCGACTTCGTCGGTTACGTCATGGACGACAGGAGCGGAAGGGGCATCCTCCACCCGCACAAGCCGCAACACGGCCCCGTCGGCCACACCGGACGACTCCAGAGTGCTGTCGTGCGCAAGGGCGGACCCGTCCGGGGTGACCAGATGCCGCAACTCGGGCCGGTCCCCCACACGGTCGTCCAAGAGCCGCATGATCTCCGGTAGCAGAACCCCGACGGGCTCCCGCGAAGGCAGTACGAGGTCGACCCGACGTCGCTCGCCGACCAGTGTGACCCGGCTCAGCGCCGTACGGCTGCTGGTCGCCGAACGACTCAAGGACCCCGTGGACATCACGCGTTCGAACCTATCATCGAGAAGAAGAGGCAGAAGGGGCGGCAGTGCTGGGAGAGTTCTGCCCCGAGGACGGCACAGACGCGCCGTACGGGCTCTTCCCGATGACCCTGTGCGACACGAAAGACCACCCCACACACCCGGCACACACCACCGCCGCGATGACCAGGCCGGCGAACACCTTCCCCATCCGCTCATCGAGCGACCGCCGCTGCCGCTGCGCGCCGAAGAGGAGAGCGTCGCGGAGGCGACGGCGGCGGACGGAGACCGATTCAAGGAGCTGACTGTCGTAGTCCTGGGCTGTCACAGTCTTCGGTCACCTGTTCTTCAACGGGGAATTCGGCATTCGATAGGGCGCACGCCTCACACCGGAAACTCGCCCACCCAAGTCCGCCGCAGCAGGTGATGAGGCAGGTAGTCAGACTCGACCTCGATGGGGAAACCTGCATCGTAGGCGAGACAAGCCATGGCAAGCGGACCGAGGGCGAGAGAGCCGGCCAAGTCGGCCGCCCGATCCTCGCTCGCGGTCCAGTAGGCCTTGTGCAGCTCCAGAGCCTCGGCCAATGCGCCATTGAAGCCTTCGTGATCCTTGCGCAGAAAATGGTGGAACAGGTTGATCGGCGGATAGAGGACGTTCTGGAGCAGATCCCTGGGGGCGACGGTCGCCACGTCTGGATGGGACGCCTCGATGGCAGCCGTCAACTTCTCGACCAGCCCAGGCTCTTCGAGCCAGTAGGTTTGCAGTGCGTCGACCCAGCGATAGACGAACTCGTCGCCCTGGCCCCCCGAAGCGCGAAGAACCTCCATGGGGATTCTGCACATCTGTGTCATGCGTTCCTGGTCGCGGCAGATGATCACGAACCACAGCGACGTGAGCCAGTTGCCTGCGTTGGCGTAGGACTGAGGTCCCGTCGCGGGGATCGCGCGCAGCTCGTCGACGATGCGGCGCTGCAGGGTGCCCTCCGTGGCCGCTGCCGCAGCGAAAGCCGCTTCACCTACCTGCATGGCGCTGACCGTGGCCTCCCATGTCTCGAGGAGATTGGCCCGAGGGTTGGTCTCAGCCCGCGCTTGTACCAGCAGGAGCGCCTCGTTCAGTGCCATGCCGAACAGCGTTGGCGACTGCCCCAGATCCTGGATGCTGTCCTTCAGCTCGTCGGCGAGGTCCTGCACAGCGGCATGTTCCAACTGCTGCGGCCTGCTGTGCCGTTCCACCGTCACGGTCACCAAAGTCTCCCGTCACCCCAAATCGAACCGACGCATATAGTATCCAGCGTACTCGCCACCGTTGGACTTACCCTTGACAAGGATGTAGTCGACCTTCCCTTGCTTGAGGGCGGCCTTCAGTTCCTTGTACAGTTTGGCTTCGTTGCGGTTTCCATTGAGTCCGCGCTTCTTCATCTCATTCAAGATGTCAAGGAAGTACTCTCTCGATCCTTGCGCGACGCTGAAACCGTTTGGCAAGTCCCTCTTGCCGATTTCCGTACCCACATTGCTCTTGGCCTCGACCACGACGAAGCCGCCGTCTTTCCGCCGCCAGAGCTGATCGAACTGGTCATTGCCATTCCCCGGGCCGTCGAGCTTCTCCCAGGTGGCACCCGGATAGTGCTCCGGGATCACATGATGCTCGGCTATTGCCTCGCCGTATGCCTCGGCGTCCAGCCTCATCCGGTTGTGGAACGGAGCGTGACTGGCCTTTACGTTTTTCAGCGCGTCAAGGTTCTCAGGAGATGCCACCTGCTTATAGTTCGCCTTGGCTTCTTTGACCTTGTCGTGCCAAGGGGTGTCGGCTGTGATCGAGGCGTGGCGCCTTTGGGCGGCGTCGTTCAGTGCGCGGACAGCATCAGGCGTGGTGACCGTGTCCGGCCCGCGCTTAACGTCTCCATCAGGAACGTACTTCGGCGGTAGCGGAGGCGGAGAATCATCCTTCGAGATCCAGACCTTCGGATTCTGGGGATCCTTCACCAACTGAGGTGGCGGAAATCCACTCTCGTCAGGCAGGTCGACGTCGAGACGCCGCCCGTCTTTCGCAAAGTACTGCTTGAGGTATCCGGGCTCATGGTTGGCACGGTAGACCTGGATCTCCATGATCTGCCTGGGGGTGAGTGAACCCCTTGGTCCGTACGGGTTGTCTCCGTCCCGCATGAAGCTGGGGCGAGCCGGGACATGAGGCTGCTGGGCAGTGGCGTCACTGTCCGGCACGGACGTACCGTCTGATCCTCCGCTCCGGCCGATGTCATCAGGGCCGACGCCCCCGAGACCGCCGGAGCCACTGACGGCATGGCCGTTGCCGACCGTCCCCGCACCCGGACCGGACGCTCTGGAATCGCTGGCACGTGGGACTCCACCACTGTGGGCCATCTCCCCGGCCCCACGCGGCGTATCCCCGTCACGCCCCCCGGCTGGTGGCTCATGCCCCGCCCTCGGCGGCAGACTGCCCCCAGAGCGAGCACTGGCCTCAGGCGCCCGCGACGTCGCACCGACGCCGACGAGTTCCCGCTCCTGCATCGCCATCTCACCCGGCGATGTCTCTGCCGTGAGGGAACGTTCCCGCAGCGGAGCATCGCTGACGACCTCGCCGTCCTTGAGGACGACGAACCTCCCGTCTTCGACGACGAGCACGGAGCGTCCGGACGCGTCGGAGAACTCCAGGACGCTGTGCGGGCTACGGAGTGCAGGCACGTTGTTGACGCCGCGCAGGCTCTCCGTCACCTGGGCGATCCTGGGAATGGCATGCCCTGTCACCTTGACCGCGGCGCTGATCGGGTCGATGACCTCGCCGACCTTCGCGACCGTGGCAGCGGTCTTGGCCGCCGCGCCTGCTTTCCCTGCCGAGGCGACCTTGAGCGGGCCGACGCCCAGGGTGAGGCCGTTGAAAACGACAGTGGCCGCGGCGCGGGACGGGTTCTCCTCCCACATGTCCCAGGCGACGAAGCCCTTCGCGAACTCCTTGGCGTACCCCTTGCTCTCCTGGGCGAAGTCGGACGCGAAGACGCCGGTGGGCTCGGGGCCACCGGACTCCATGAGATAGGTCTCCGCCCCGACCACAGCCCGGACCAAGCCCTCCCAGGCCTGCCCGGCACTGTCCGAGCCGTGGAATCCGGTGAGGGTCGCCAGGCCGTCGATGGTGCCCCAGACGTTGTCGACGATGATCCCGTCCCAGAAGAAACTCTTGGCGTAATAGCCGAGGTCGTCCGGATCCCACCAGTCGTGCGACTGGGTGACCGGCGTGCCCCACGGGAGTTCCTTCGCCTGGTCCAGCACCTCCGCGCTGTAGCCGTAGAGTTCCGCGCCGCGCGGTACGAACTGCTTCGCGCCGGTGTTCATCACGTACTGCGTGCCGCCGACCAGTGCCGTGATCTTGTTGTTGCAGGCGATCTCGGCAGCGGCGAACTGCTCCTGCGCGACGTTCACGTCATGCATCAGAGCCCGGTGCTCCGAGACCTTGTCGGCGTCATCGGTCCAGTTCTCGTCGAACGCCCCGCTGCTGGTCTTCAGCCCCGCCATGAACGTGGTCGCCTGGCTCTGCAACTGCTCCAACCGCTCCGCGATCGGTGCGACTTCGGCCGCGTAGGTCCGCAGCGCGTCGGCCACCGTGGCGACCTTGTCTCCGAACCTGTCGGCGGCGTCGCGTACCGGCGTGGTGGAGGCGAAGAGGTCCTCCGCTTCTGGCGCCTGGTAGAAGGCCGACAGGCCCTGGAACTGCCGATGCGCCTCACCGCCGGCTTGGCGGATGCCGTCCGCTTCCTTCCGCAGGGCGTCTGTGTGCTGTTCCAGCTGATCGAGATCACCGGTGAACAGCGGAATGGACTCCGGCTTGATCACAGGCGGCCGGCCTTCCAGCCGTCAGGCATGTCGGGCCTGACCAGCCCGGCCGCCCGACGCTGCACCTCGGCAGCCATCTCCAGGTCACCGTCCCGGTACGCCACCGTGGCCTCCACCGCGCCGTTGACCGACTTGCCGACCCGCTCGCCGATGAACTTCAGCTCGTCCGCGGTGCCTTCCATGAACTCGGCTAGGGCTGCGGCGACCAACCCGGTCTGCCCCTTGTGCTCCCCGCCCGCCCCGCCCGGAGCGAGCGTCCCGGCCGTTGTAGCCGCTCCCTGCACGTCACCCGAGTACGCCTGGACGATCTCGTCCAGGACCTTCATGACGTCGCCCACGTTCGAGACCACACCTTGGACCCCGGACGGAGAGATGTCCCACGCCGGCATGCGTCAGCCCCCGTTTCCCTGCTCCTGCTAGCGCTCCGCGTTCCGTGTCAGCCGATGTTGTCGACGGCCGCCCGTGCCTTGGCCAGGGTCGTCTGCGCGGTCCCGTCGTTCTGCTCCATCGTCGTGCGCACCAGCCGGATGATCTCGCGGACCTCACCGGCGGCGCGGTGCCAGCGATTCTCCTTGCCGTGGTACTCGTCGGCGACGCCGTCCGCGGTGAAGTCGGCCATCGCGGCCTTCACCGCGCGGTCGCGGTCGGCCAGGACGCGCTCCAACTGCCCGATGACGGCGTGCAGGCTGATCTGGACCTCGCCGGATGCGCCGGTGTCGTACGAACGGCGGTCCTGGTTCTGCCCCATGGTCAGTTCCCCCTTGAAAACGGTGACGGTGAAGGTGGCTATGGCCGACGGACGACGGCCGACGGGCGCCTGCGCGCTTCCGTGGCTACCGTGCGCCGAAGCGAGCCGCGTCGAAGTTGGCGGCACCCATGTTCTGATGGGCGTTGTCTTCCAACTCCACGTCACCGGTCCCGAACGCGGTGTCCATCCCGGACTGACCGCCCAGGATTGCCCCCAGCGAACTGTTCAGCGCATCCGTGGTCTCGTCGGCATGCAACTTGAACCTGTCGAACGCGGCCTTGCCCGCCCCGTTGAACTTCCCCTCCAGCGGCTCCGCCGCCTGGATCAGCCACGTGATCAGCGTGCCCAGGTCCTCGGACGAACCGACGGTGCTCTTCCCGAGCTCCGACAGGGTCGTCGATCCCATGTCGAACTTCATACCCCTACCCCCGTAAGCGTGTTGCGCAGTAACGATGCGCGATCACTGCAGCTTACTCACACGTCACGCGTGACTCACAGTTCGTCGAACATCCTTCCGTACCTTGCGTTGCACGCGCAACGCAGAAGAGGCCGAAGTGGCGTGATCTCGTGCGTGGATGGCCGTCGCCCGGGGCTCCGTGAGGAGCCCCGGGGAAAGGACCTCGGCGGACAGCCCGACTCGTCTGTCGCTACCTGCGTTGCCTGTGAAGGGGCAGATACGCTGCTCCTGCGTCCCGCTCACGGCAGACGGCGCAGGAACGGGCTCGGGGTGCCGTGCCAGAAGATGTCGAGGCTGTCGCGTGCCCGGGTCACCGCCACGAACAGCAGGGATCGCGCTCGCTGGAGCTCCCTCCGGTACCGGGCTGGGTCCACCTGACGCAATTGGTTGACCTGCTGGCGGGGGACCAGACCGTCGCTGACCCCGGCGATGATCATGCGCTGGTACTCCAACCCCTTGAACCGGAACATGGTCCCGATGTGAACTCCGGGCTCGCCCCGCGCGCCGTCGGCACCGATCTCCAGGGCCCGGATGCCGTGTTCCCCGAGCGTGCTCCCCAGCTCACTCGCCATCAGATTAGTGGGAACGCAGATGGCGATCTGCTCGTGGGCGATCCGTTCGTCCGGGTGGGCGTCCCAGGACAGGATGTGCGCGGCGATCGCCTCGCGTTCCGTCTGCCAGTCCGTGCACGGGTGCATGCCGGGTGCGCTGCCGCTGAGCACGGAACGATATCCGGCGAGGGTCTCCGAGTTCCCGTCGAGGTCGTCGTAGGTCTCCTCGCCCAGCACCTCCAGCGCGGAGCGCAGGATCTGCCGTGTGGTGCGGTAGCTGAGGCTGAGCTTCGCGGACCGGCCCCGGATGTTGATACCGAGGCTGCCTAGCGTCACCTGGTTCTTGTAGATGCGCTGGTGGGTGTCGCCCACGAGGAACAGGTCATCCGAGTCACGGGCCGTCATGGCGCGCAACATCTTCCAGTGGGCGGGGCGCAGGTCCTGAGCCTCGTCGACCACGATGTGCCGGTACCGGTAGCGGAGCCAGCCGCCTGAGCCGTCCTGGAGGTGGATGTTGTCCAGGCCGCTCGCTTCCTCCCGCTGCCGTTCGATGGCGCGGATGCGCTGCTCGCGCCCTATCTCCAGACGGGCGGCCCGTTCGGCGACCTGATCCCACGTCTGGCGCCCGAGCCGGTCCAGACGCTGCGTGAAGCGTTCAGCGAGCTGCCAGATGGCGGCCCTGTCCGCCCGGCCGATGTTCTTGCCGCGTCCGGCCCGGCGAGCCCGGAAGTAGTCGGTGCGGGTGCCGACTGCCTGCCCGAGGATCACCTGCGTCCACTCGTCGTGCAGGAACTCCGCGTCCCAGTCGCTCTCGCCGAGTTCGTCGAGCATCGCCCGCCATTCCCGTACGGCCTGGCTGTCGTCGATGGTCTGCTTGCGGCTGCCGGGCTCGGCTTCCCTCACCACGCGTAGCGCGAGCTGGTCGACGTGGCTTACCTCCACGCGCGACAGTAGTTGCTCACCGCCCAGTTCCAGAAGGCGGGAGCGCAGGTCGGCAGCGAGATTCTTGTTGTAGGTGGTCAGCAGCACCGGCTTGTTGTGACCGGGCGGCAGCTGGGAAACGAGGTGGCGGACACGGTGCAGGGCGACGATGGTCTTCCCGGTGCCTGGGCCGCCGCCGACCCGTGCGGGTCCGGAGTAGCGGCGCTCCACCAACTTGGACTGAGCAGGGTGGAGGAAGACCTTCCAGCGGCCGAAGTCTCCTGCCTCCAGTGCCTCGCGCAGCGCGTCGTCGGAGGTGGTGACAACGGTGGCCGGCCGTTCGGCGGCCGTCTGGAAGTCCTCGGTGTCGACGGGCTCCGGAGCGGCGACGGGGGCGGTGACCTCGTCCCGTACCTCTTCGAACGGCTTTCCGTCATAGAGCGCGAGCAGGACCTCGCCGGTGAGCTGCGGAGCGTACTCGATCAGGCCGAGGAGCTGCTCATCGGTGGTGAGGGAGCGGATGACCGGAACCAGGGGCTCGGCCACGCCCAGTTCCATCAGCTGCCCGTCGGTCCAGGCGGCGAACAGCGGCTCGGGAGCGAGCGGTCGGGCTTCAGCGGGCGGTGCTGGGACGGCCGGAGTGGCGGTCGACGGCTGTTGCGGCGGGATGCGCCGCAGCACGCTGTCCTCCACCACCTGAAGGTCGACGTACTCGATCCCGCCGGTGACGGTGTTGATTCCGTACGCCAGCCGGTCGTAGACCTCCTTGCGGTGCTTGACCGAGACGATGAGCCAGTCGTCCTCGGCCAGTTTGAGCAGGAGGGCGCGGTACTCGTCGTTGATCCGAGCGGACCAGATGCGGCTGTCGCCCTTGAGCTGCTTGAGCTTGAGCCCCGGGGTCCGAGGGTTCTCCTTGAACTTGTGCTGGAAGTCGAACAGCGCGCCCTTGACCGTGCGCGGGAGCCGGAGGATCTCTTTGTCCGCCTTGTCGAGCAGGCGCAGCGTCACGCCCCCGGTCCTCGTCATGCCAGCTCCCCGTCTTCGTTCTCGTTCTTGTCGTTCTTCGTCGTGCCGGTGTCAGGCCGACCCGCGTCTGTAGGACTGCGGTCGGGTGTCCGCGCGGCAGCGACGCCGAGGCGTCCGGCGATCTCCTCCGCGGTCCACCCGCCTGCCGGACGTACGTCCCAATGGGCGGCGCCGAAGGCACGGTCACGGTCCTGTGCCTCGTGATCCGGCTCCTCGGGCGTCCCCTGCGGTGCCAGTACCACGCCGAGCCGGGCGTCGGGCCAGGCGAGTTCGGCCTGCCAGCCGTGTTCGTCGAGTTCGAAGCCGTCCTCAGGCGCGGGTACGCCCAGGTCGGCGAGTGCGTGAGCCAGTTCGGCCAGGCCGGCTTCGTCGGGGTCCACGTACTCCAGTACCGCGTCCCAGGCGCCCTCCCGCGCAGGCCGGGTTCCGGAAGGTGGCTCCTCTGTTCTCGCCGGTACCGCGGGCAGTCCGGCGGTCACGGCGACCGGTGGCAGGCTGTCCGGTTCCCGTTGGGGCTCGCCACTGACGACCGGCGTGATCCGCGTCGAGGACAGCCACCCCTGTCCGCCGGTCACGGTGAGCACGTCGGCGGTGAAGCCGTCGAGCAGGGTGGTGGTGAGCTGTGCGCTGTCGCCCCCGCCGTGCTCCAGGAACTGCAGCACGTTGCTCCAGTACAGCCAGGCCTGCCAACGCCGCTTGTGGGTCTTCTCCTCCGTGACGGCGTGGGCACTGTCGTCCAGGAGTGTCAACCCCGTCCATGTCGGCGGCCGGTGCCGCACGTCGGCGACCAGGACGAGTCGGCATCCGGACCGGTCCGTCGCCACGAGGACGCGCAGAGGCCCCTTCGGTTCATTTACGACCTCGTCGCGCAATGCCGCCTCGACGGCTCGGCCGACCGCTTCCGCCCCGACCGGTGCGTCCCGTAGGCCGGGGGTTCCGATGAGGCCGGCCACGGTGGCTTCGGCGCGGTGGTGCCACCGCTGCGCGTCAGGGGCACGGAGGTAGGCGAGCAGCAGTTCGGCCGGGTTGACCCAGACGGTTTCCGACAACTCGCCGGGCAGCCCGCCCCGGGTCTGGGCGTAGTAGGAGCGGGCCCGGTCCTGTGCCGCCGAGTCGTACGGCGTCCATACCGGATCGACGGGGGCGACTCCGGCATAGCCGGTGTCGCGGACGCGGCGCCGCCATTCCTTGACGTCGTAGTACGTCAGTTGGAACACCCGCAGCCCGTCGGCCCGCAGCCGGGCGCGTTTCGTCGCGTCGTCCGCGAGACGGTTGTGCTCGGGGCTCGCGTGGTACCGGTATCCGTCCAGATAGACGGCGAGCCGTGGGCCGGGAGCGTCGAGCCGCTCGAAGAGCACGTCGGGCCGGGTTCCGTCGAGGACGCGCTGCTGCGAGACCCGCCAGCTCACCGTGGCTCCGTCGCCGGTCGTCAGCCGCAGATCCAGCGCCCGGGTGCCCGCCGGGGTGGTGTACGTGTCCGCCGCCGCACGGGACTCCGGCTGCTTGGCCCACTCCTCCAGCGTGTCGACGAACATGACCTCCAGGTCACTCTCCGCCTGCTGTTCCAGCGGAATCTGGCGGGTCGTCGAGACCGGTGAGGTCTGCCAGCGTTCGCCGTCGGCGCCCAGGAGTTCGTCCAGCATGGACTGCACCTCGCGGCGGGAGACCCGGTCGTAGTCCGACGGGGGCACCCTGCGCAGGAGGCACTGGTGGCAGCCGTCCAACTCCTTTTGCTGGCATGGGCAGTTCTCGATTACCTCGCGCGCCTTCAGCAGCACCTCACGGAACCCGGCCGCGGATGCCAGCCGGTGCAGGTAGCCGGTGCCACCGGGCAGCCGGTCGTAGACGACGAGGAAGCGCCGGGGGAAGTCGGAGCCGAGTTGTTCCGGGCTGTCCGGCATCGAGGCGGCGGCGATCTCGATGTGGTCGGGGTCGCCGCCGTAGCGCGCCGCGATACCGGCGAACAGCGCCGCGGTGAAGGAGGCGAGCCGCTCTCGGGCTCGTGTCACGGAGGCGGGCAGCAGGATCCGCACGGCTTCTGTGGTCAACTCATGGGCCAGGAGCAGCGGTACGTCCTGGCCTACTCCCTGCCTCTCGCCGTGCCCGGAGCCCTGAGTGCGCCGCCGGGGACACCACAGCAGATGGTGCAGGCTCCCCTTCGTGGTGGCGGCCCCCGATTCGGTCAGCGCGTGCTGCGACTGGTCGACGACCGGTCGGCCGTCTGCCGTCGCGCCGCCGCAGCTCGTGCAGACGTAGAACGGGTTGATCCGGACGTCCTCGCCCGCCAGCGGAACCGTGGAGCTGCCGTCCTGCCGGTCGAGTCCCAGGTTCAGTGTTCTGATGACAGCTCGGCGGGAGAAGTCCACGCCGAAGGTCGCCGTGTCATGCCGCCAGGAACCAGTTGCCAGGTGCGCGGGGTCGATGTCCACCGTGGTGAGGACCGCGTACTGCCGGCGGGCGCGCTCGTCGCGGTCGTCGCGCACTCGTGCGTCGTCCCGCTTGTCGCGCGCTACGACCCGGCGCGGCTGGAGCACGTACTGGACACAGCCCGCGTCCGCGATCTCGCGCCCGTCGCAGCGCGGACAGGGCGAGGTGTCGGTCTGGGCGTCGCGTGTGCGCACGTATCCGCAGGACGGACAAAGTCGCCACACCGACCAGGCGCGGCGTTCGGGGCTGCCGATGTCGAGGGCGCGTACCACGTGCTTGTAGCCGTTGACGTAGAAGCTGTTGCCCGGGGCGAGTTCGGTGAGGGCGATCTTGCGGGAGCGCTCGTAGTCGCGGGTCTCGCTGCGGTAGATGCGAGGCGTACCGGCGGGGGGTCGGTGTTCTTTCGGTGCGTCGGTTCCGCCGGGCGTCTGGGTGGTCTCGTCGGTGTCCGAGGGGACCTCGGACCAGTACAGGGAGGCCTCCAGCTGGGTCGTGGTGTCGGCCAGGCTGTAGTTCGGCAGGAGACCCAGCTCGACGAGGGTGCCGTGCGCGCTGGTCCGGCTCAGGTCCCGCAGCAGATCGCCGGTGCTGCGGCGCTCGGCGAGCAGTTCCCGCCGCTCCCGGTCCTGGACCTCGTCCGTGCGGGCCAGTGAGTCGACGGCTTCGTCGATCGCGGCGATCCTGCGCCGAAGCTCCTCCCGCCGTCCCGTCCAGTTCTCCTCCGCCTCCTGGAGCGCACGTACGATGCCGCCGGTCGCGTACTCCCGGAGCGCGTCGGCGGCGTGCGTGGACACCCCGGCGTCGTCACCGTCCCGCACGGCGGACTCGCCATGGCCTCGTACGTGGGATCCGCCTTCGGGGAACAGGGCCAGGAACTGCTCGACGAGGGTCGCCCCGTGTGTCTGTGCGGCGTCCGCGAGGTCCTGGCACCAACCCGTCGTGCCGAAGAGAGCGGAGGCGAGCCGGGGCACCGGCTGCAACTGCTCGCCGTCCGCGGTCCTGAGCCCGCCTCGCGCGGCGAGGTCCAGCAGCCATGCGGTGTACTGGCGGCGCAGGATCTCCACCGCCGACAGATAGCAGCCCGGTGGAACGATGTCGCCGGCGATCATCTCTCGCGGCTGGTCCAGGTAGTACAGGTCCCGGGCCCGGCGTCCGCCGAAGGCGACGACCAGCGAGTTGCCGGTCTTGCGTCCCGCGCGGCCCGACTGCTGCACATAGTTGGCGGGCCCCTTCGGCAGCGAGCCGATGAGTACGGCCGAGAGGTCGCCGATGTCGATGCCGAGTTCCAGCGTGGGCGTGCAGGACAGAACGTTGGGGTCGGTGTAGTGCGTTCCGGCGCGGAAGGTCCGCTCGACCTGCTCACGCTGCGCACGGGTCAGCATGCCGGTGTGCTCGGCTGTGACCACGCGGAAGGTGCCGCCGGTCAGGTACAGCCGCCGGTAGTAGTCGTTCGTGTAGTCGCGTTCCTGGAGAGCGCCGAAGCCCGAGCCGGTGACGCCCCCGCTGCCGCTGTGCGGTTCAGGCGGTGTCACGCGGTGCATCCCCGGTTGCGGTGGCGTCAGGTATCCCTTGCACCGATAGCGCGGGCACGGATGGCCGTACCAGCGGGTGCGCCGCTCCGGCGGCACGACCTGCTGCCAGCCGCAGTCCTCGCACGCCACGAACGACTTGTTGACGATCGAGTCGTCCAGCAGCCGCACCTGGATGTGGCCGGGCTGAAGACCGTAGACGCGTGTGGTGCGGTCTTTCGCCGTCCGCACGCTGAGCACATGCTCGTCGGCGAGGGCGGGCAGGAGCCGACGGAGGTACTCGGTCGCTCCGGGGGCGTCCAGCCCGAGACAGCGGCGGGTCCAGTCCTGGAACCAGCCGAGACGGCCGGTGACCACGTCGAACTCGGACCGGTCCTTCTGCCCGTCCAACAGGAACCGCGGTGGGGCGATCCCCTCCGGGAACGCGGGCATGCCGTCGGGCCGCCGCCCGCTGATCAGGAACCGGTCGGCGCCGGCCTCCCGCATCCACTGCTCTAGCCACCGATGCCGGATCGCGCCGCGCAGCCGCAGCCGCTCCAGAAGGCCTCGCACGTAGGCGAAATACCTCTCGGGTGTGGGGAGGCCACCCGCCATCACCATCTGTCCCGGCAGCGCGAGGTGCAGATCACGGGCGAGATCGGTGACTCTCTCAGGGTTCTCGACCACGACCTCGGCGGCGGCGGTCCGCGTGAGTTCCAGGGTGCGTCCCAGCCGTGACCGCAGCCCGAACTCCATGACCGTGGCGAACGCCAGCCGTTCACCGATCAGCCGCCAGGTACGGGCGTCCCCGGTGCCGCGCCCCGACAGCACCCGGTCGACACCCGGCTCGTCGTGCAGATCCGGCGGAACGACGGCGGCCAGCGCCTCGGGGTCGTCCACCGAGTCGAGTACGTTGCCGATCAGATCGTTGAGCGCGGTCGCCGTCCCGGAGCCGTCGAGGTTGTGCGCGAGCAGCGACCTCAGCGAGAACTTGTACGAGGCGTTGGCGACGTATCCGGCGCGGTGCGCGGCGTCCTGCGTGGAGTCGTTGAACAGCAGTGTCTTGCGTTCCTCCGGTACCAGCGCGATGTCCCCGCCCGTGAAGAGCTGGGTGACGGTGGCCGAGGCCAGTGCCGCCTGCGCCGTACCGAGGAACCGGATGCTGTTGTCGGTGTTGCACGCCGGGCAGCGGTCGTCCCTGGCCGCCTTGTCGGCGGTCTTCTTGTCGAGCAGCGCGAGCGCGAACCAGGCGTCCACCAGGTCCCCGTCGTCTGCCGCCGTCGGCAGCCGGTAGGTGCCCTGTGCCCCGTCGAGTACCACCACGGAGAGGGGATCGACGCCGCTACCCGCGGGCAGTCGCCCGGCCAGCGCGTCCAGTGCCTGGCGCCGCTCCGGCTCGGTCGCGGAGATGAAGTAGCGGATGCGGCGCTTGTCCCGGCCGACACCCGCTCGCCAGATCCGGTCCTGCGCCATGACGAGCTGCTGCGGATCGGCCTCCGGGGACAGCGCGGCCCAGCCGGAGCGTCCGCAGGCGCGGCAGTAGACGGCGGGCAGATGGACCTGGGCGGGGCGCACCGCCGTATCCGTGCCCGCTAGAGGCTGCGGCCGGTTCGCCCCGGCAGAGGACCCACTGCCGGCGGAGGGGCCGTCCTCCTCGTCCGACGGCGGAGACGCGGCCAGGGCGGCGCGTCTGGCCTGCGCGCGGTCGTCCTCGTACCAGCGGAACTCCGGTGTCCGGCCGACCCCGCGCAGCACACGCGTCACCGGCCGCACCCAGAGATGAGCCTCCACGTGCAGCAGGGGACGCGGACGCCGTTCGTCGGAGTCGGGATCCCGAGCGGCGGACAGCAAGGCCACGAAACGGGCCAGGGCTTGTAGCACCAGCTGCGGATTCTCCCGGGCGGTGCGCCCCCAGGCGTATCCGAAGCGCGCGAGCCGGTCCCGCAGGCCCCACTCGTCCAGTGGCTCGCCGTCGAGCAGCGCGAGCACGCCCTGAGTGAAGTCGTGCCGCTTCAGCAGGCGGCCGATACGGAATGCGTCGAGGCCCTGCCGCCCCAGCATGCGGGCGGCGAGTCCGTCCAGGTCCAGCAGATCCGGTTTCGCCTCCACCCCGATGCCGCCCGACGCCGCGATGACCTCTTGCGGAGAGGGCGGCTCGGGAAGCGCGTAGTCGACCTCGCCGGTGAACTCCTTGGCGGTCAGTCTTTCCTCGCCGATGACCGCGTCCGCCGTGAACGGCATGCCGAACACCTGCGCCGCCACGTCCAGAATGCCCCCGGCCGGCGTACCCGCCCGTCCCGCCCCGAGCGTCGCGGAGGTCGCCACGGGACAGATCCGCCCCAGCGGTCGGTCCGGCCGCGCGGCGTCGACCGCCGTCGCCAGCCGGCGCAGCAGCATGGCCACGTCGGTGCCCTGCGCGCCGTCGTAGGTGTGGAACTCGTCCAGCACCACGTACGCGACGTCCGCGCCGTCCCACAGTGCCCGGTCCTCACCACGCTGCAGCAGCAGGTCCAGCATCTTGTAGTTGGTGATCAGCACGTCCGGCGGGGAGACACGCATCTCCTCGCGCCGTGTCATGACCCGCCGGAAGTCGGTGTCCGGCCGGTCGCCGATGTACAGACCCGCCGTTACCTGGGCGAGGTCGGGTGCGGTCAGGTAGTCGCTGATGCGGCCCGCCTGGTCGGTGGCGAGCGCGTTCATCGGGTACAGCAGTACGGCCTTCACACCACGCCGCCCGAGAGCCTTCTGCCGTCGGCAGTGGTCGAGCACCGGCACCAGGAACGACTCCGTCTTTCCGGAACCCGTGCCGGTCGTCACGAGCGTCGGCTCGGCTTCCCTGCCGCCCAGTGTGCTGAGCCGCTGCCACGCCTTGGCCTGGTGCCGCCACGGCGTGAACCCAGGTTGCCACTCCAGATGCCGCTCCCACCCGTCGTCCGCCTTGTGGAACGGCGTCCTGATCCGCAGATACGGACCCCGGAAGATCCCGGACTCCGGATCCCCCAGAAACCGCTCAAGGGCCCGGCGGGTGTCGTCGTCGGCCAGCGCGTAGGTCGTCGTGAGGTACTGCGTCAGACTGCCCCGCAGCTGCGCGGCGGCCAGAGTGGGTTTCACGACGCTCCCCTTACGTCTGCGGATCCCGGGGCGCTCGCGTGGCAGCGGTCGCCTCGTGTGGTGCGGTGTGGTGCCGGTTCGTGTGGTGCGGATCAACCGTATAGCGCAGGTCGGACAGTGTGTGAGGGGACGGCCACACCTGCGGCCCGTGACCTCCGCAGAGAGCTCCCGCGCCGGATGGCGGGTGTTGACACCGAGCGTGGCCGATTGGCGCCCTTTCCGATATTCACAAGTGGTTTCACCCTGAAAGAAAGCGAGGGCAAGCGAAGGAAACACCGCACACGGGCAGCGCCGAGGGAGAACGCCATGTCCGTACCGCCGTACGTTCCCGTTCTGCCGACCCGGCCGCACGCGGCAGCCGCCTACCGCGCGCTGGCGCCGGACGTACAGCGCCAGGTCGCCCCGCTGTGGACGTTGCCTCCCCGCCCCGGCATGCTGCCGAAACCATTGGCCGAACGCGTCGCCAAAGAGGCCGGTGCCATCGCCGCCGCACAGCGCCTCGGGTCCGGGTGGCTGGACGCGCCCTTCGCAGACGACGTCGAAGCAGCGGTCCTGGCAGACGTCCTGACCCCCGAGTGGTGGGACCACCGCAACCTGCGACCGGTCACCGGACCCGGGCGCACCGGCGCCCAGCAGTCACTCGCCCTCGCCGCGGCCCGACACCGGGAGGACGGACTCGGTATCCGCGTACGACTCCCCGGCGACTGGAACGACCGCACGGCCACGGACGTGGCCGTGCTGCTCGACCGGCTGCCCTCGGGCCACCCCGCCGACCTGTTCCTCGACCTCGCCACCGTCCTGCCCGACCGCCCCGACGCCGCCAAGGAGGCCGTGCGCGCGCTGGACACCCTGGTCCCACTCACCTCCTGGCGCACGGTGACCGTCGCGGTCGGCGGTTTCCCCGAACCGCCCGACGACTTCCGGGAGGGCGTCCCGTACGAGGCCCCGCGCACGGACTGGGAGACCTGGCAGGAAATCCGCCACAGCGAACGCCAGTACCTGTCCTGACTGCGCTACGGCGACTACGGGATCCATCCGGCCACCTACGTCACCCAGCCCCCGCCCTCACGCAGCGGGGGACCACCCTGGGGCGTGCTGCGCTACACGACCGCCCGTTCCTACCACCTGTCCAAGGTGCCGCACGGCAGGCAGTACGACGAGGCCAACCGGGAGGCCGCCAGGTGGCTCACGGGCCTCAGCGACTTCCGGGGAGCGGCGGCGAGTGCCGGCGAGGAGTGGCTCTGTGACCGGGTCCGGGGCGTCGAGACCACAGGGAACCACTCCACTTGGAACCGGCAGGGAAACGTCCAGCACATGACGTTCGTGACGCGAAGTCTCGGGCATTGACGGAGGCTGACTTCTATCAGCCCACCAGAGCCGATTTCAGGTCTCGGGGAACATCTGTTGGCCGGGAATGGGTGGTGTCGGACGTCGCTGCCTGCGCAAGCGGTTGGCGAGCGCTTTGTCGTACCCCTGAGCGTGATTGCGTCTGTGCCGCTCCTTGACCGTCTCGCGCAGTGGGCCGGTGGCTCTCTCGACGGCGAGGACTACGGACATCTTGTCTTCCTCGGCCCGTTGCGCACCGATTTCCGCGAGCTGCTCGATCGTCGTGCCGACGGTCCCCACCAGTCCGTTCTTGATGAGTGTGGTGAACTCGGTGTTCGTCAGATATCGGTCGACCTGTGGGTACCCGAGCATCCGTCCACCGTTGGGGCCCCGTGTGACGTCGTCTTCCAGCAGCAGCCGTACGTACGGTACCGGCAGGTACATGCCCGGAGAGGGGCCCGGGTCGATGGTCTCCGTCAGCGGCCAGTAGGCAAGCTTCACAAAGCATGGGTCAGGGCCTAGGCGCCACTCGTGGGGATGGCCCGCCGGGCGGCTGAGGGCGGCCACTCGCTCCAGTCGGTCCAGCTGACTCAACAGCTTCTTGTCAACGCGAATCCAGCGGTTCCCGGCCTCGTGCGGCAGGCGCTTGTACTGCACCAGCGCGAAGCTCTGCGTCGGCTCGTGGTAGAAAATCAAGTCGGTTCCGAGGCGAGTTTCGACCGGTGACGCGTTGACATTCGCGATTTCGATACGGCGGCCGAGGTGCTCGAAGACCTGGATGTCGCATCGAAAGGTAGAGCCGACAGAGCCGCCGACGTACGGCGGTCCCATGGACTGGAAGACGTCGTCTCCGTCGAAGAAGTGATGCATGTCGTAATCGAGTAGCGACGGTTCATAGGGTTCGGCGATCAAACCAGCCAGAACGGGCGCGTGGCGATCGGCCGGGCGTCGCCACGCGGCAAGCCGAGCTGGCGGAATCCCTACGGTTACCATTGCCAGACGGGCTGCTTCGAGTTGCTCCTGCCAAGAGGCGTCCTCAACCCGCCCCAGCGGATCGAGGCGTTCTGGCGCGGCAGCCTCACCAAGAAAGCCGAGCAGTTGGTGCAGTTTCTCATGGTGCTGGGCGATAGCCGAAAGAAGAGCGTCGGATACTGCGTCGTCCAGGATGGTGACTTCTCTGCCCGAAGCGGCAGCGACCACGTTGCGGAAGTGAAACGGGAGTTTCTCTTCGATGGCCTGCATCGACACGGGGACGGGGCATTCTCGCAGCAGTTCCACGTTGACCCGTGAGTCGACTGCGGCCACCTTCTCTCCGCGTGGCTGCCGCACGACTCCCAGCCAGACCAGTGGGGATGCCTGCCCGGCTGTGGACGACCGTGTGACGAGCAGAGTGATCTGAGGCTCGGAACCGCTGGGCAAGGCATCGGCGGCGACAGTCTTGGTGAAGGACTGCTTCAACCGTAAGTCCATGTCAATACGGTCGAGTTCCTTCTCGCTGAGCGCTATGACGTAAACCATGCACGGAGAGTACGCGAATCATCGTTGCATCCCGTGGTTGGGCGAGCGGCCGGTGAGAGGGCAGCCCGTCTCCGCCCACACCGTCTTTCCGGGGGCCGTTACGCGTGGCGCGACGCCCCACCGGTCGGCCAGCGCGGCCACCAGCATCAGCCCGCGACCGGACTCGGCGTCGCCGGGAGCCTCCTGCGAGGACAGCACAGGAACTCGCTCCGTACGCGTATCGGAGACCTCCACACGCAACGTCTCACCGGTGGCGATGAGCCGCACCTCGAAGTCACGACCCGGTACGTGACCGTGGCGCACTGCGTTGGCGGCCAGCTCTGCCGTGATGAGGGTCAGCGTCTCGTTCGCCGTGGACGTGTGGGGATGGCCCCACGCGTCGAGTCTGTCGGCGACCATGCGGCGGGCGAGGCGGGCGCCCCGAGGAGTCGGGCTGAAGCGCATCGTGAACTCATCTGTGGTGCTGCGTACTTGAGCCGGGTCACATGTTGTGGAGGTGACTGAGTGCTCGCTGTTCATGGCACCTACGCTGCCGGTGCGCACCCAGATGTGCCCAGGTCCGACGCGCACACAGCCAGGCGCCGTAAGCGTCGTTGTGTTACCTGTAGGCGGCGGTGTGCGGCGGTGAGTTCTGGAACTACTCCCCGTACTCCCTCAGCAACTTGTTGAGGTTTCGGATCTTGTCCACGTCCGCCTTCGGCAGGGGATCGCTGCTGTTGAAGTGCATGACGTTGTTGCGGATCTTCCGGATCTCTTCGAGTCGCGCGATGAACACCTTGCGGTCGAGCGGCCAGCCGAGTTGCTCCCACAGCCCTGGATTCTCCAGTACGCGCTGGTAGTCGCCGACGGTCATGTCGCCGAAGGAAGTGATGCGCTCGCCCTCGGCGTCGCAGAGTTTCGTCACTTCGGGCAGGGTGAAGGCACTCGCGATGACCTGTCGCAGGCGGCGGTCCATCTCCCCGATCAGGAGGAAGTGTCCGGCCAGATCACCGTAGGCCTGGGCCACGTCGGCGGCGGTGACGATGCCGGCGATGGCGTTCCGCTGGTCCCTGACGAGGACGAAGTCGTGCTCGGCGAGCGTGGGGAGGACGTCGATCAGGTCGTGGTCGTAGCGGACGTCCCGCGCGTGCACGATGGCCTGGGAGAGGTGGGCGCCGGGATCGGCGTGCCGGGTGCGGGCTATGGATTTCCACGAGACGGACCCTCGCAGGTTGTGCGGACCGGCGAGGACGGGCAGCTGGGAGAAGTCGTGGAGCACCATCAGCGTGATGACCTCCTCGAAGGTGGCCGTCGGCTTGACGCTGATGACGCCGCCGAGGGCGGACGGCAGGGTGCCGACAGTGAGCCCGGTCTCGCGTGATTCCTGTTCTTCGGACGTACCGGACGGCACTGCGGTGCGCGCAGGAGGCCCGGTCAGGGAGACGTCCTCGGTGTCTTCTTCCGCGGCTTTGACCAGGCGTATCGTGGCGGTCAGGGGGACCTTGTCGAATTCGGGCGAGGTGACGAGGCTGTGGTTGGCGAGTTCGGCCTCGATCTGCTCGTTGACAAGGCCTCGGCCTGTCGCACCCCACCAGCCGAGCAGTTCCTGCACGGAGAGGGTGAACGGACTTCCTGCCTCAGCCGAGTCACGGGCCTTCTTCAGCTGGGCGTGCCGCTCGCTGGGCGACAGCGACGTCTGTTGCTGCTCCTCCGGCTCCGTCGGGTCGGCTTCCTCGGCGGCCCGGTCCAGCAGCTCCTGGCGCAACTGCATCAGGAATCTGCCGTCGTCCACCTGCCAAGCCGCCCACCCGTCGAACGTCCCGTACCCGACAGCGACCATGGCCGCCTTGGACGGTGAGCGGAACTCCTCCCCGTCCGCCAGCCGGATCCATCCCCGCGACGTGACCGTGGCCTCGTGCGTCTCACCCATCCGGGGCCGTACGAACGTCAGGTGTTCGCCCTCCACGAGCAGCCCGGCGCTGAGCAGGTCGGAGAGGGTCACCCGCCGTCCGTCCAGGAGGTAGCGGGCGCGGGACTGTGTCTCTGCGGGAACGGCGGTGGAATCAGTCATGTCACCTGCGCCTTTGCTGGTGGAAGCGGGCCGTGGGTGTCTGCTTCAGAGGTGGCGCCCGATGTGAGCGATGCGGATGGCTTTCTCGTCGTGAACGAGCCTGAAGTAGATGCGGCCGGCGTTGCGGTTGAGGTTCCCGTGGAGCTCGAAGCAACGGCTCTCGCCGTCTTTGTCCTCCCAGAACCGGTTTCTGCGGGCGCTTTCGTGTTCCGGTCTGATGTTCGGGGCTTCCCAGTGCGGGCCGGTGGGGGAGGTGACCGGGTCCCATGCCTCCGCGCTCGCCTGAAGCTGGCGCAGCAACCGGCGCGCGCCTTTGAACCACTTCGGGTCGAGGTTCTCCAGATCGTCCTGCACCCGGTCGAGGAACTGGAGGTTGGGAAAGAAGTCCGTATGTCCTGCCCAGAGTTCAGCTCCGCTGGAGACGCTGTCCAGTCCTTCCAGCCGCCCCCATTCCTCGTGGTCACGGAGGTGCGCCTTCTGGGAGGCATGCCGAATCGTCTCCGGGTACTCATCGGCGACGGTCTCCCCGGTCTCGGGGTCCTCCGACAGTTCCTCGATGCGAAGTTCCAGCCAGGCCGTGTCCCAGTCCGGGGCGAGCGGCAGACTCACGGCGAGCCCGTCCGTCATCTGGGCCGCGCCGAGCCCGTGTACGTCGACCCCGTTGTGCCGGTGCCAGATGTCGTCCCGGTCTGGCGCCGCAGCGTCGTGGAGAGCGGCCGTGAAGGTCGTGCAGCGGTCGCGCATCCGCTGGATGAAGCGGTGTTCGTCCCTGTTGCGGGCGTCGTTGCGCCACTGTGCGTAGTAGTAGCCGTCCGCGAGTTCCGCCTGGTCGAGCGGGCTCTGCGTGGCGAGGCTGATGTCCCGCCAGCGCCGTAACTCCCGGAGCACGTCCACGAAGGTGCGCATACCCGAAGCGACCTCGTCGGGCCCGCACTTCGTCGCGCAGGACTGTTCGTTGAGAAACACAAGCAGCGGCACGCCCTACCCCATTCTCGTTCCCGCCGATGGCCCCGACCCCCCGGGGCGCTTCAATGGCTCTGTGTGCCTGCTCAGTCGAGCAGCTGATCGAGGGAGTTCTCCCACTCGTCGAAGAAACCCTCGGGCCATTCGGAGAGCCGGCCGTCCGGCCCGATCACCGGGCTGACGACCTCCGAGGTCTGATCCTTGCGACGGAAGTAATGCACGGCGGTCGCGTCCGCGCTCAGCAGCCCCTGCTTGACGCGGAGCCGCAGTCCGTTGAGTACGTGATCGCTGTGCGTCTCCATCACGATCTGCGCCCCGCCGGCCGCCGCAGCGCTCGCCAGGTACGCCATCCAGGTCTGGCCCTGCGGGTGCAGGTGCGCCTCCGGGTTCTCCAGCAGGATCAGTGTCCCCGGCTTGGCCGACAGGCAGGCCACGACGATCGGCAGGACGTACGTGAGTCCGAAGCCGACGTTGGTAGGGCGGTACCGGTTTGACTGGGAGACACCCGATCCGAAGCGGTAGCTGAGCCGGACGGAGTCGGTGCCGTCGATGCCGGCCGCCTCCAGGCTCACCCCGGGGCACAGTTTCTGCATCCAGGCTTCCGTCTGGCCGAGGAGCGTGACGGACGCCGCGTCCGGGACGAGGAGCGCTGACGCCTCGACGGGATCGTCCTGGTGAGCGCGCAGATAGTTCACGGTGTGCTCACCATGCGCGCCGAGGAACCCGCGCGTGGTCACGGCGTGGTGCGAGCGTGGATAGCTGACCTGGGGTGAGACACGGTCGGCCTTCAGGTACTGGAAGCCCGGCCCGAACAGGGTCGGCATCAGACCGGCAAGGTCCTTGCTGTCTCTGTCCTCGTCCGTGTCCGACAGCAGCTTCAGATGGTCGGCTTCCCGCTCGTAGAGGGCGCTCCATCGGATGGAAGCTCCGTCACCGCGCACCGCGAGCGAGATGTGCGGACCGGTCTCGTCGTATGCCTCGTGCCGTACGTCCTGTCCGATGCCGAGCTGCACCAGCTCCTCGTTGAGCAGCAGCCCGGCCTCGCCGCCGCCGACCGGGGCAAGGTCACCCGACTCGTACGACTGCCGCAGCAGTGCAAGGGACTGGAGTACGGAACTCTTGCCGGAGGAGTTGAGCCCGGTGAGCAGGGTGAAGGGGGCCAGACGGAGTTCCTGGTGGGCGAACGCCTTGAAGTTGGTGAGAGTGAGCGACTCAAGCATTCGTGGACTCCAACACCTCGCGGAACAGGTCCTTCATGGACTGGAAGCGGTAGTTGACCTTGTTGGCGTCGCCAGTGCCCGAGGAGATGGCGTCGTAGAACGCCGGATCCTCCATCAGCCGCTGGAACTTCACCGCGACGGTGTCCGCGCGTTCGGACAGCACCTTGGTTTCCTCCGGTGTGCACTGGGCCAGGGTCACGGCCTGCACCTCGAAGAGTGCCTTGTTGATCGGATAACGCCGTACCGATGTGTCGAACTGCTTGCGGAACGCCTGGTCGCCGAAGACCCGCTCGCTGTCGAGCATGGCGAGGCAGAAGCGGGCTTCCAGGTCCTCCATCTCCGCGGGAGTCAGCCTGTTGATGTGGTGCATCGCCGCACGTAGGAAGCCGTCGAAGTCCTGGGTGACGTATCGCCCTGGTGGAGTGAGCCAGAACGCGAGAAAACGCAGGCACAGTTCACGCTCCGCCATGCGGCTGGGGGAGACGCTGCCTGCGGTCGCGGTGAGGAAGAAGGGGCTCTCGGCGAGCCGGGCCAGGAGATCTCGCGCCTGACCGGGAATGAGCGCGTGCCGCAGCTCCTGCTGCGAGAGGGGCAGCCCTCCGGTGTTGATCCGCGTGAAGATGTTGAACCGGGCCTCTTCGGGCGTGCCCTTCCGGATGAGCAGCAAGGACAGCTCGGTCTCCAGAATGCGGGTCTGCATGCGCCCCGGCAGGTCCTCGAACGTCTTGCCGTTGTAGTCGAGGTACTCCAAGTTTCCGAGCACAAGCGGTTCCAGCCCGGCGGCCTCAGGTTTGACGAACCGGACGATGGTGGTGAGCCGCTGCACCCCGTCCACAACGGTCCAGGAGTCGTCGGCCTCCTCCGCCACGTAGATCGTGGGCAGCGCAATGCGCAGGAGGAGGGACTCGATCAGTCTGCTCTGGGCCGTCTCGTTCCAGATGCCGGAGCGCCGCTGGAAGTCGGGTTGCAGATCGATGAGCCCGCGTTTGAGGCGCTGAAGCATCAGGTCGATCGTCGTCGCGCGCGGATAGACGTCGATCAGCTCCGGGTCGAACGGCGCCCGGTGGCTCGGACCGAGATCCTCCGCTTCGATGCCGGCGCTGAGCCCGGTGTCGGTCAGCTCGACGAGTGGTTCGTCGTTCCGCTGCGTCGAGGACGCAGCGGACGCGGGGCCCGGTGACGACTGTTTCGGCTCCGGCACGGGAGCGCTGCCGACCAAGATGTGCCCCTCCGCATACGTATATACCGCCGATGAATCGAACGTGTCCGTACAGTAGCTGATCGACTACGGTCAGCGCCCTGCGTTCCGCCCGGAAGAAGCCGCGCTGTTGGGGCAGTCCCCGGCCGGACTCAGCGGCGGGTGCCGCCATGGTGGGAACAGGTGCCGCGGCCGGTGGATCCGGAGACCCAGCCGTCGCGGCACACGGTTCCGGGGAGCGCGGGCGTGGGCGTCGGAACTGTGAGGGTGGGCGGCGGCGTTGACGTGGCGGGCAGTGGTGGCAGGGTGTTGACGGCGGTCCAGCAGTTTCCTCGGTCACCGAGCCAATAGGCCTGAGGTGCGGCGTCCGGGCAATCCCCGTACGGAGTGCCGGCGGGTACGAGGCCCTGTTCCACGAAGAGGTCCACCGCCGTATCCAGAGCACTTGCCGGGGCTATCGTCGGAACGACCTCACGCTTCACATCGACGAGGCGGACGGCCAGCCCGCGGCCATCGGCCGGCCGTACGGCGTAGGCCGTCCTCGACATGGTCGCCGAGGCGCTCACGTGGCCGAAGTAGGTGTGCTCAGTGGCGAGCGAGCGCTGCTCGGAGTCGATGAACTCGACGGTGACGTCGTAGTTGGCTTCGCCCGTGCCGGTGTTCTTCACCGTAATGTCCACCGCGCTCATGTCCGAGTCCGCGTCCGAGCACCGCACGTCCCCCAACTCGACCTGACGTACGGGCCCGGATGCGCGCGTGGGAATGGCTGAGACGTCGGACGCGACGGGCGGACAGACGTCGCTCTCCGCCTGACCGGTGCTCGGCCGAGCCGAGCAGCCGGTGGCGAGAAGCAACGCGACCACCGCGACCACCGAGACGACCGACAACCTCACGCTCTCCACTGGCGGCCCCCCCATCGCTGTCCGGCCGCCCCGGAGGACGATTGCGCACGTCGGCGCCAGGGCGCGGGTTTCCATGTCTCTGACTGCCTCAGCGTGTTCTCGTCCGTACGGATCCGCCCCCAGCGCGTCACCTTCGCTGGGCAGGCGGCGCCGGATTGGGTACGCGTCGGTTGAACACCCACACACCCTGTGAGTGAGTCGCCCCCATGACCCGTCCAGCGACCCGCAGCCACGGATTCGCCTTCTGGAAGGGCGCGAAGTTGTCGTTCGAGACGATGACTCCGCTGACCTCCTCGGCGATGCTGATCACCAGTGCGTCGCCCCGCCCCTCGGTCCCGGCCGGAGGCTGTACGACGGTGCCGTCGGCGATGGCTGCCTCCACGAGGGGCCTCTCCTCGGCGGACACGTCGTGGCGCAGGGTGGCGTCGACCACCACATGGATGTCGCAATCGGGGTGCTTGAACCGCAGCGACCGGACAGCCGCCTGTAGTGCCGCGAAGCTCGGCTTCCCGCCCGCAGCACGCGGCGGGCGTCCGTTCCAGGCGAGGTTGGATCCGTCGATCACGAGCGGCGGCGCGGCCGTGTTCGCGTCGGCCGACCGGGGCGCGGAGCGAGGCGGGGCGGGTTTGGGCGCCCCGTTGCCCTGGCCCTGGGGCCGGACCTGCGGAGGATGGGTCGGGGTGGCCGCGGGCCGGGCGGCCGGCGCCAGGGCGAGCAGCCGGTCGAGCTCCTTCTTCACCTCCGGCAGGACGTTCCCGTCCCCGAACACCTTCACCTCGCCGTCGAGGACGACCTCGCCGGTCTTCTGGAGGGTCGCCCGGACGGTCAGCAGGCCTTCCTTGCTGTAGGTGTACTCCAGGTCGAAGACACCGTCCTCGGCCGTGCAGCGTCGGGGGTAGGTCAGAACGAGGTCGGTCAGTTTGACGTTGTCCGGGTGGCTGACCTCGCGGTCCGGGTCTCCTTCCCAGACCTCGACGTTGAGCTGGGAGACGTTGTCCTTCGTCGGCTCGTACGACTTCACGCGCCGCTGCGGAAGGCGCTGGTTACGGTCGATGAGGGCGCTGAACTTCCGCCTGCCCCCACGGTCCTTGGTGATCGTGCCCAGGGCGTGCGTGTTGACCACCCGGATGATGCTCTTCAGCTCGCCGTCGATGGCGGCGGCGCTGATCGCCGCTCCCTCGGCGACCGCGGTCATCGGGTCGCACAGGGAGGTGTCCACGAGTTCGCAGTCGAGTGCCTCCGAGACCGCGGCGCGCACTGCCGGGATCTGGCTGCTGCCGCCGATCATCAGTACCGCGGTGAGGTCCTGCGGGTCGATCCGAGCCTGCTCCAGGCATTCCTCAACCGGGTCGAGGGCCCGGTTGATGAGGTCCTGGATGGCCTCGGAGAACTCGTCCTGCCCGATCTCGACGGTGACGTCGTCGGGCGTTTGGATGCGGACCGATTCCTGGTGGGAGAGGAGGATTTTGGCCCGCTCGATCTCCAGGGCGAACATCCGCTTCTCGGAGTCGCTCCAGCGCCCGCGGGCAGGCGCCTGGTCGAGGACCATGCGGCGCAGTCGGGCGTCGATCTCCAGGCCGCCGAGGCGGTTGACGCCCCGGCTCGCCTTCTCGTCGAAGAACCCGTCATCGTGAAGGAGGAGGGTGGCGTCCATCGTGCCGCCACCCCAGTCGAAGACCAGAAACTCGCCGTCGATCTCCATCTCGTGCGCGTACGCGATCGCCGCCGCCGTCGGCTCGTTCAGCAGGGTACGGACCGTGATGCCCGCGGCACGGGCGGCCTCACGGGTCCGGAACCGGGCCGCGCCGGTCGCGTTGGCGGGCACGGTGATGACGGCCTCGCGGATCTCGGTGGCGGCCTCCTCCTCCGCCGCCCCCGCGATGGCGTGGAAGACGCCGGCGGCGGCGGTGGTCGCGGCGAAGCGTTCACCGCCCAGCTTGACGAACGGCTCCTCGCGCAGCATCCGCTTGCACGCCTCGACGGCCTGCTCGGAACGGAGTTTCGCCTCCCAGCCGAACAGGGTGCCCGGCCGCAGGGAACTCGTGCCGACGACCGACGGGTAGAGCAGCTCGAACCCCTCGCGCCTCCAGTTCGCGTCCAGGCCCTGCCCGCCGATCTCCAGCAACTCGACGTACTCGCCGTTCCACTGGGCGGCGACCGAGTTGGTGGTCCCGAAGTCGATTCCGGCTGCCGTCATGCTTCCTCCCCCGCCTTCATGCCCGCGGGCCCGGCGATGCGCCGGAGTTGCCCCGCGAGAATGACCTTCCCTGTCAACTCGTCGACGTATGCCGGACTCAGCAACTCGAAGGCGTCTCCCTCGCCCTCGGTCACCACGAACCGGTCGCTCTCCTCCGGCTCCGTAACCCGCAGCAGCCGCAGTTCCCGCAGGTGCGCCGTCATCGCGCCCTCGACGGTCTCGCGGCTGTCTCCCGCCCGGGACCACAGCAGCGCGTCGATCTCGGCGAGACGTCCGGCGAACTGGGCGCGCGTGCGGAACTCGTCGAGCACCGCCCTGCGCACCGCCGCGGTGAGCGCGCCGGCCGGGGGCGCTGCTTCGGCCCCGGCAGCCTCCAGTGCCTCCGGTACGCGGGCCGCCACCCCTTTGATGACCGTCATCGCGTCGATCGGATCGGGACGAGGGGGAGCCTCGACGGCACGGGCCTCCGTGGGCTTGACCGGGGCATCCGTGTGCTGCCCCCGGCGGCGCTTCAGACCTCCGGGTTTGTGTGGTGACGGCGCGCCCTGTGCCCCGGGTTGCGTCTGGCCGCACGCGGGGCACGGGCGGTGTGGTCGCTCTCTCTTGGGAATCTTCTTCTTGGGAGGCATCAGGCTGCTCTACTTCGTTCGGCTCGGACGGTGGGTCAGGACGACGGCGCCGAAGCGGTCATCGTGCGGAGCTGTGGCGGTCGAGGCGCGGCGCGGTGGTCCGGAAGTCGTCGAGGAGTTCTACGGCGGCCCGGGCGCGGATGGCCTCCAGCTCGCCGCCACTCGTCACCGCGGTCCGGCGTGGCAGGGCCTCCACCGGAGGCACCAGATGCTTCGGCACCTGAGAGGGCATGTCGTATCGCGACCGGTCGAGCGGCAGCTGGTAGATGACGTCCCAGCCCGCCTCTCCGCGCAGCGCGCCTCGGATGCGTTCCTCGGCCATGTTCAGTTCCGACTGGCCCCTGGCGTCGCCCTCGCGCTCCCGGAATATCTCCCGGCAGCGTTCCTCCCACCCGTCGGCTCCGTGATCGAGGCCGATGTCGAGGAAGGGATTGCTGAACCGACCGCGGTCGTTCCTTCTCGTCGCCCTCCAGCCGCGAAGGAGCCGGAGGTTGCGTTCGGCGACGACCCCTCCCTGCGTGGCGGCCTTGCCGGCGTACTCCTCGGCGGAGTCGAGAAGCTTGTCCCGTCCCGCGGGGGAATCGAGCTGCTCGCTCTGTGCCACGGCCACGTACGCCGCGAGGACGTTGGCCTCCAGTACCAGGTCCGCGGGAACCTTGCGGTTGCTCACGCTGTCACGGGTGAGGGAGCGAGCCTGCTGGGCCGCCGCTTCCAGGTCACCAAACTTCACGAGGTCGTAGGCACGGTTCAGGGCGACGAGGGCGTAGAACGGACTCCGTCCGGCGTCGACAAGGTTGCCTGGGCGCCACAGGGTGGCCATGAGCAGCCAAAGTCCTCGGTCGTCGGTCATGCTCGGCGGCCACTGCCCGGACAACGCACCCGACTTGAGGTCGCGAAACTCGATCTGCTGAGGCCGGGGCAGAGCCATGTCGAGTGCGTCCATGGCCGTCACGTCGCCTTCGATGACGACGTCGTACAGCAGGTCCCACACATCGTCCGGTTCCTCTCGGACGAGCGTCTCGCCGAGGAGGAAGGACTGCCGACGCTGGTACGCCTGCCATGTGAGGCGCTCGGCCTGCTCACCGGTGACCGTTGTGGGGGCGAGACGGGCCCGCAGATACAAGCCCTCCCGCTCGTCCCGTCTCGTCCAGGGTGCGTCCTCGGGCATGAGGCCGCCGTGGTCGATCAGATCGTCGATGACGGACAGGGGCGCCCATGCGAGAAGTTCGTCGAGAAAGCGGTTCGGCACGGGAATTGCGCCGCGAGTGGCCGCGGTCGCGAAGAGGCTGAAGGCGGGGCCGCCTGAGACCGCGTGGGCACGTTTGCTGATCAGGTCCAGGCTGGGCGCCGTCGAACACAGCACTCTGCACCGCTCCAGGCCTGCCTCGTTGAGCCATCGCACACCGGTCGCCCAGAGGTTCCGCAGATGGCCGAGCACCGACTCCGGTGGAAGGAGATTCAACCCCGCGCGCACCGCGGGTAGCAGGCTCTCACGGTCCGGATCACCTTCGAGGGCTTGCGCGAGGACCGCCCGCTCAGCTTCAGGCATTCCGGTGGCTGCCGCTGCCTCCGTGAGCATGGCCAGCACGGCTTCGACCGCTTCACCGCCCCCGACGCCGAGCCAACGCCACTTGCGCTGAACGAAACCGCTCACGCTTGAGGAGCCCTGGCTCTCCCGGCGTTCACGCGCACGTTTCAGGCGCTCTTGTTCAGCGGCTTTCGCTGCCTGACGAGCGGCGACCGGATCCGTCATGTCGTACACCCCGACAGGGTATCCGCGGGATCTGACAATCCGTATGGCCTCGTACGTTTCGTGACCATGCGCGATGGGCCTCGCAAGGCATGGCGGATGTGGCGTGCGACGGTGGGCGGTTGGCCTATCCGCCCACGGCCCACCGCGCTCCTGCGACCACGCCCAACAGCAGAGCCGGCAATATCCACCACCACGGCATGGCCCTCCGCACCGAAGGCACCAGCCACAGCGCCGCTGCGGCCCCGGCGGCAGCGATGGTGAGGACGCACGACAGAACGATTCCGGCGTACGCGTCGTCGTCCCAGGTGCCGGACGGCGTGATGGTCAGTGCCGTCCAGCAGAAGTACGCGGCGATGAGGGTGAGCAGGGTGAGGGGTACAGCGAGGACCACACGGAGGCAGCCGCGGTCGTCGTCCACGTGGGAAGGGCTGGTCATCAGCGCAGTGCGTTCCTTGCCTCGTCCAGATCGTTCGCGCACCCACGCCCGTAGTCCTGGGCGTCGTCGGTCTCCCAGTACGGCCCGCCGTTGTAACGCGCGGCGAGTTCCTGGTACTGGGCCGGTGTCATCTCCTCGGCCGGCACATCGGCGAACTCGCTCTCCGCCTTGAGTTGGGCCAGGTACTCCGAAGCGATGAAGATGTTCTGCGCAAGATCCTGCAAGGCTGTTTCCACTGTGCCGCCCTGCTGATCGGTGAGGTGCTCGGGGTCGTAGCCGAGAACCTCGGCGCCACGTCGCACCTGGATGGCGATGGTTCGGACGGCAACTGAAGCGGTTTCGGCCGCGGACAGACCTGGAGTGGGCTGACTTCGGGTCGCGGACCGGGAACCAGGCGTCCACGATCGCGGCGACAGTCACCGACGAGGTCCTCAGTCTGCCGATGCCGATGAGGACGGGGTCGCAGGAAGAGGGCTGATGCCAGGTTCGAAGTGGGCGCGGAGGTAGATGCGGGTGCGCTTCGGCGAGTACTCGTGTGCGTACAGACGGACGCAGCGCTTGTCGGACGTGTCGTACGCGTCGGACGTGCCGTACGGGTTGTCGGGGGTTCCGGAGGTGCCGGGGTCCTCGGTGGCCTTGGCGGCGTCGGGGCAGACGTAGCCGTAGCGCATGCCGTCCTTGAACGTCTCGGGTTCCGGGAGCCCGAGGTGGGCGAAGTCATGGGGAGTTACGTCGGCCTGCGCGGACGAGGGCTCCAGCCACTTGCCCTCCGCGGGATGCTCCTTCAGGTAGGTCTCCGCCTCGGACCTCGTCAGCGTGAAGGTGAGCAGGCCCGTGTCGAAACGGGAGGTGACCTCGTACGCGGCCTGTGGGGACCGGGCTGTGACCGGGACGTCAAGGCCCATCTGCTCGCTCATCCACTCCGACGAGATTCCCTCGGCCCACTTCGCGTCCGCAGCCTGTTCCGCCACGCGGTCGTCGGCGCCGTCACCGCCCCGGTCGGCGAGGAGCCACGCCCCTGTGGTCACGGCGCCCGAGAGGGCCAGTACGCCGGCGGTCACGCCTGCGATGAGCCACAAGCGGCGGCCACCACGACCGCCGTTGCCGCCGCCTTCCTCGGGTGCCCGGTACGCGTCGACGTCGTTCATCGGCCGTCCGCCCTCTCCGCCGCCCTGCCGGTCGTACGGTCCTGCTGTTGCTCTCGGCCGGGATTCAAGCGTCCGTCCCTGCTGTCGTCGGGACCCGGTAGCGGGTCGTCGTTGGGCTCCGAGGAGCCGAGATCGTAGTTCTTGACGCTGCTACTGCCCGTCATGTCGAACTCCTGGGCGAGGCCTACCCGGTGCAGCTTGGCCATCTCTCCGTCGGGAATGTCCAGCGGGCCGACGTTGACGCCCTTGCCCTCGTCCCAGTTGTAGCGGTCCCAGACGTTTGCCTGGTAGTCGATGCTGATCTTGGGGTTGCCATTCACATCCGGAACGGCCGTCACCACGCCGGTGACGTTGGTATTGGCGCCGCCCACCGCGTAGAACCAGTTGGGATCAACCTGCTGAGTGAAGTAGAAGCCCTCGGGTTGCTTCGCCTCGACCGGGAAGGCGACCGGTCTTCCTCCGTTCTTCTCGAACTCCGCGAGAGCCTGCTTGCGCCAGTCGTCCTGGTTCAGCCGGACGATGTCGTCGACGTACGTCCTGAAGGCGGGGACGTCCGTCATCATCTTGTCCACGGGCAGGTTCATGACGCTGCCGCTGTTTCCCAGGTAGTGGGCCATATGACGGGACGCGTCCGTCATGCCCTTCCAGTCGGCGCCCTCCGTCAGCAACTCCATCTTCTGCTTGGTGGCCCACTCGTCGAAGCCTGGTGATTCGGACCCGTGTTTTCCCGAGCCCGCGTCCGCCGCGATCTGCGGCATGGTGGGGCTGAGAATGCCTGCTGCCAGCAGGTCGTCCTTCTGCGCCAGCCAGAGCTGTGCCCGTGCCTCGGGGCTCAGGGACTCCCACAGGCGTCCCAGTTCGGCCCGCTGCTTCGGGCTCGCGTCCCCGCCGAGCGCGGCCAGTTCCTTCGCACGCGGCAGTTGTTCCTCGTCAAGGGAGGTGTACTTAGCATGGCCCGCGTTGTGCGGGTCGTTGCCGTGGCTCTTGCGCAGCGCGCGTACTGCCGCCGCGTCGACCTCGGCAGCGTGCTGGACGATTCCGGTGAGAGTGTCCGCGTACCACTGGATCCGGTCCTTGGTGCGCTGGTCGGGGCCTTCGGGAGTGCACATCGCCTCCGAGACGCGAACCGTGCCGCCCGGACCGTCGAAGACGAGGAGGCCTGGGTCCGGCGGTTCGTGGGCCGGGTCGCCCTTGCGCGCCGAATCGGTGAGGCTCTGCGCCTGCTTCTGGTACCGCGTCAGCTCGGCGTGGGCGTCGCCGAGGACGTTGGCGATGCTCTCGGCCTCTGTCTGGAGGTCCGTGAATTCCTTGGCCGTTTTGCGCACGAAGTCCTTGGTCACGCCGGCGTTGACGCCCTTCCAACGGGCGCCGTCGGACTTCTTCGTCAAGCCGTCCCGTACGTCGGTCGTGAGCTTGGCCAGATCGCCGGCCATCGTTCTCCAGTCGGACGCAGCCGTGCCCAGCTTGGTGAGGTCCAGGGCCATGAGGTCCGAGTACGAAAAATCTCCCATGGCGCGACCTACTTGAAGTAGTCGTTCAGCGCTGAGACGGGCAACGGTCCAGTACGGCCCCGGATCTCGGCGGCGATCCCGGCGTCCTCCCGCGCATACAGCTTCTTGCTGTAGTCGAGGTGGTTGGAGATGTGCGCGCAGGCTTGGAGGACGTGCTTCACCTGCGAGGTCCAGATCTCGACCGTCGACTCCAGTTCCGCACCGAGCCCGAGGTTGTGGCTCTTGAGCGCGGCGGCCGCCTGCATGGTGGACCCCGATCCGTTCTTGTCCACGCCCGTACCGGCGACGTCGGCCTTCTTCTTCAGCTCGCCGTGGAGGATGAACGCCTCGTGACCGACGGCCCCGAGGTCGTCCTGGTGCACCACGAGATCCGAGTCGCCGGCACCTGCCGCCCCGGCCTGATTCAGCCGCATCCGCGCAGCCTGGCCCTCCGACGCCGCAGCCTTGGCCCTCTCCCACTCTTCCCAAGCCAATTCGGTCCCCCCGTCCCGTCGCCAGTCATGCTTAGGCGAGCCGTGTAATAGCTGCCTTCCGTCGCTCACGCAAATCTATCAACCCCCTCCATGTGAGCAGCAGTTCACCTCGACCGCGACTCGGCCCCTCGGCCGGGTTTGCCGGGAACGGCATGGTCGTCACAAGGCCGAAGTGCTTCTCTCGGCGGCATGAGCACTTGTGCGGGTGAACTTTCGAGGTTTGGCGGTGTAGTGACCGTGTGCTTTCTAGCGTGGCCGTCAGTGGGTACGGGCGGTGGAGGTGAGCGGGCGGGTGAGCGAACTGGTACAGCAGCCGGACGAAACCATGGCTGCGGACATGGCCTCGGAGGGCGAGACGGAGGCTTCGAGGTCGCCCGAGCCGGGGTCGGGCATCCTCCGAGTGTTCGGTCGGCAGCTGAAGCGGTTCCGGCTGCGGGCGGGGTTGGAGCGGGCCGAGTTCGGGTCGCGGACCGGGTACTCGGCGTCCACGATCGCGGCGTTCGAGCAGGGGAGGCGGGTGCCGCCGCCTCGGTTCATTGACGTGGCGGACGAACTGCTTGACGCGGGCGGGGTCTTGCAGGAGATGAAGGAGGAGGTTGCGCGGGCGCAGTTCCCGGCGTTCTTCCGGGATGCGGCTCGGTTGGAGGCGGAGGCGGTTGAGCTGCATGTCTACGACACACACTTGATCAATGGGCTTCTACAGACAGAGGAGTACGCGCGCGCCGTATTCGCGATGCGCCGACCGCTCTTGGACGAGGAGACGATCGAGCAGAGGGTGGCCGCCCGGATGCTCAGGCAAGAGATCTTCTCCCGATGGCCCGCACCGTTGATGAGCTTCGTCATCGAGGAGGCTGTACTGCGCCGCCCCATCGGCGGTACTGAGGTTCATCGCAGCCAACTTGAGCAGATCATGCTCACCGGGCAGAACCGCAACGTCGAGATCCAAGTCATGCCGTTGCAGCGGGAGGACCATGCGGGACTTGCAGGTCCTTTCACTCTGATCGAGACCAGGGCGGGGCAGCGGATCGCATACGCAGAGGTTCAGAAAAGTAGCCACCTCTATACCGAGCGGACGCCCGTTCGGGAGCTTGAGGCGCAGTATGGGATTATCCGGGCTCAGGCTCTCACTCCACGAGAGTCGATGGCTTTCATCGAGGGACTGCTGGGGGAGCTATGAAGGGCGCGACGGAACTGACCTGGGCCAAGAGCACCTACAGCAGCGGTGAGGGTGGTCAGTGTGTCGAGGTAGCCACCTGTTCTCAGGCTGTCCATGTGCGGGACTCCAAGGACACTGCCCGTCCTGGACTGGCTGTTGGCCCGGATGCCTGGCAGGTGTTCGTCGGGTACGCCGTCGACCAGACCACCTGAGTATCACCCTGCGGCTTTGAACGGCTCACCTGCGGCGGGGACTTGGAACGGAGGCTGCGGACCACTGGCCGAGTTCGTGGACGAAGTCCTTGTAGGAGCGGTTGGTACCGTTCGGGCCCGAGGCTAGTAGGCCTAGCGACCGGGCCTCCTCGGCTACCTTGGGCCCGTCACTCTCCCGGAAGGCCGGGGAACCCAGCCTGCGCTTGAGTTCTTCCTTGGGGCTCTTGATGGTTCCTGTGTCGCGGCCTTGGAGTTGCGCGGGAATCTTCCAGTTGGGTCGGACGGCAGGGAAGGCGTCCGGGAAGAGTAAGAGCCAGGCTTCCGACTCCCAAGCGGCCAGCGCCAACGCCGAGTTGCAGGGGCCTTCACGGGTGAGAGCTCCGGCGACGTTCGCACGGACACGGGTGTACGCGGCGTCCGTGTAGCCGTCCAAGTCTTCGTGGATCACCAGCCCGACCAGCGGGCCCTTCGCCCGGAGCGCCCGGCCCTTCGCTTTACCGATGATCGTGCGGATGCGGGCGGCGAGTTCGGAGCCGGTGGCCGTCTTGAGGCGAGTCTTGTCGCTGATCTCGACGAGCCGGGCGTTGCCAAGGTCCGGGTGATGCTGCTTGATGATCTCGGCGACGATCCGGCAGTCGTTGGAGTCCTCGCTGGCGAGCACGATGACACCGCGCCCCTGCGGCCCTTTGTTTCTGGCTTTCACAGCTCCTCCCCGGTGAGGTCGCCTCCGAGGACGCCGGAGAACCAGAGTTCGCCGAGCGGTAGGTCTCCGCTCTCCTCGACGATCGCGCGTACGTCGCCCGTGGTGATGGCGGGGATGAGGGAGGCGCCGTCGTCGTCGCGCTCACAGATCACGATTTCCTCGGGCAGAAGGCGATCCGTGAGGGCGGGGGAGTGGGTGGCGACAATGAACTGAGTGAGCGCGCTGGCCTCACGCAACCGCTCCACGATCAGCCGCAGTGCCTGCGGATGAAGACCGTGGTCGATCTCCTCGATGCATGTGAGGGCGGGGGGCGAGGGGTCGTAGAGCAGAGCCAGGAGGCCGAGGAGGCGGACGGTTCCATAGCTGGCGTCGGCAAGGGGAGTGGGACGCCGCAGACCACGTTCGCGAAGGAAGACCGTGATTCGGTCGGCCCCGCCTCCGACCTGGACGAACTCGATGTCCAGCAACTGGGGGAGCACGGAACGCGCGTCGTCCACCAGCCGGTCCCAAAGATCTTCGTCCCCGGTGTGGTCGCCCATGTGGAGTACGTACAAGAAGGCGGCCAGGTTGTCTGCGTTGGACGACAGGGCGTCGTAGTTGACCCGGGACGGCTGGCGCGCCGCGTCCACGTTCACATCGAACACCCGGAACGAGGAAAGCTGGTGCGCAACCCGCGCGACCTCAGTGCCGCCTTCCGTGCTGGTCAGGCGGGGAAGGGTGGAGAGGCCGCTGCTGAGTCGCTGGATGCCGAACTCGCTGCTGTCCTCAAGACCGCTGCTCGGCCGGGTGTCGACCACGGTGGCGCGCTCGCCCGACACGGTGATACGGCGTCCTCGCCCCCGCGTCCGCTTGAACTGGAAGCTCTCGCTGCGGGTGAGGCGGTAGCGGCCGTAGTCCCGGTTGCTCGGTGCTGAGTAGCGCCGGACCTTGAGGTCGTACTCGTCGGGGGCATTGGGGCTGGAGTGGGTGGTCCAGGTCGCCTTGAGTCGAATGCGAAGGGTGGTCGGCCGTTTGGGGCCGCCCCAGAAGGCGACCTCGTCGAACCCGCCTCGGGTTTCGAGGGCGGGTTCGAGGTCGGTTCGGATGATGTCGGCGAGTAGCTCGAAGACCTTGAGGACGTTCGACTTGCCGACACCGTTCGCACCGACGAGGACCGTGAGGGGCCCTAAGGGGATGGTCACGTCCCGCAGACTGCGGAAGTTCTCCACGTGCAGTTCGAGCAACTGTCCTGGCATGGACGGAACCTATCGGGAGGCGTGGGGCGGGGTGGGGTACGGCGGGTGTGGCGTCGGCACGCGCCACTGACGGTCAGTCATCTACCGGCGCCTCGTCCCACCGTCCGCAGGTTTCGGGTGGAGTCCATCGCCCTGCGGCAATCTCGGCGTCCAAGCGCGCTTGGAAGTGTGCATGAGCACCCCGCATCTCGGCCTCACGGTCTGCTTTGTAGAAGGGGGCTTGGTATCCCTCGGGGGGTGGGGTGGTGTCGGGTGATACGAGGTGCGCTAGAAGGGCGGGGTAGGTCTCCTTGGTTTGGCTGTGGCCATAGGCGTATGAATCGCGGGCGACCTTACGCCCATTTGCGTCGAAGTACATTTCAGCTTCGCGTTCCGCAAGGACGGGAAAGCGAGTTTTATAGATTGCAGTGATCTGATCGGCAGTGATGCCAAGCCATACAGACACGAGGGCATCGATTTCGACGAGGGCTGCGCGGCGCTCGTATTCGGTACGGAGAGGCGTCTCGCTTGTCCAGTTGGATACGAGATGCTCCGAAATAGGCGAAAGGTTGGGCCATTTCGCAGCCCAGTTTTCGTATCCAAGCCAGGTGGCATGGAAGAGTTCTCGCCAAATAGGTGCATAGGCGCCGGTCAAGCAGTTCAGGCGCAAAGTTCGGAGAAGAAGAGGGTGCGCTAGAGGATGATTCGGGGTGGGGGCGGGCATGTCAGGTGCTCCTCCAACCTGAAGATCCGCCCGCCCGGTAATGCGCAGTAGGTAGTCCAGCGGCAGAGAAGCCCAGAATCCTGCACTAAGGGCAGTGAGTCGATTATTGTCCAATGCCATGGAATGGACGGCATTGACGTGTGCGGGTCCAGGTGGAATGAGGGCTGAGAATAGGCTGCGTTCGCTATTGAATGGGATCATGCGTCGCCAGGCGAGGCGAAAATGCTCTGTGTAGCGTCGACCGTCCCAGATATCTTGAGCTTCCTGATATCTGCTCAATGCGCACGCGCGCGTGTAGTTTGTTTTGGGGATGAAGTTGGGTTCGAGGTCCGACAGTTTTACGGGGAGCCAGTCATTATTGCTTCGGCAGGGGATCTTGGGTTCCTTAGCGAAGGGAAGTGCGCCGCCGAAATGTGGACCCTGAAGTACAACGTCGTCCAGGGTGGCGACTTCCCTGTTCACCCAGCGGATGTAGCCGTCCTTCTTGCCGTTGGCTTCGTGATATCCGCTGCTGATTCGTGGCCTTTGGTCAACGGCCCGATCTCTAACCACGCTCAGTGCGTAGATTGCTCCCTCTTCCAAGGTGGTCACCGGGTGCAGAAGGGGCGTTTGGGTGAGTGGTGCGGCGGTATCGGTTGAGAGCCGTCGCCAGCTATCCAATCGCTCATCATCTACCGAAATAATTCGCGTACGGTGAGGGCGGAGATCCCATGCGCCCATGTGTCGTATGCCGGGAGTCCGGCCCTCTCCGCTATGCTTAAGGGAGTCGACTAGGGTCTCTGCTGCGAAAAGCCAGCTCACGTGAGCGAAAGACGTCGGCTGGCGTCGCCCGTAGATGTGTAGGCCAAAGAGGGCATTGTCGCTAATCTCAGAAAAAAGCTTCATCTTGTTCATGAACTGACTGTGGAGGCGCAGGTGGGCGTAGGCTGTTTCTCTGAGCTTCCCCTCTTTGGTGCCGCCAAAGTGTGTGTCGGGGTGAATTAGTCCGGCGATCCCGTTAGGGCCTAGATTTCCCCATGCTCGACACATGAAAGCCCGATATAGGTCCGGCTGCGTACTTGTGAGCAGTGGGTACGTTGCAGGGTCTCCCAGCATTGCAACCACGCCAGTGTTGGCAGCTAGCTCCATCAGGAAATATTGAGAGTTGACGGCGTTTGCCTCTCCCAATACGTCTTCTTTCTGGAGTTGCCACTCAGTCACGCCTGGCTTCTCTGCCAGTACAAACCATGGTTCTAGCTCCGCAAGGACCAGATCCTCCTGCCACCGAGGCCGAACCCAAGGCGGATTCCCAACTTGCAAGTCATACCCACCCTTAGCAAACACCTGCGCAAAGTCCAACTCCCAGTGGAAGAACCCCTGCGCCCGCGCCACATCCCCCGCCACCGAAGCCCATGGAAACCGCAACTCCAACTGCTGGAAATGCTCCATGCCCATCAGATCCGGCAGCGCATCCTCATAAGGCTCCAGCTCCGCCAGCGTCCCGAACTCCGCCACCAGCGAGTCCGCCGGCACATCCTCCGTGCCGATCAGTGCCTCCGCGAACTCCAGCCAGTCGTCCAGCCCCGCCAGCGGAACCACCGCCCGCTTGCGCGCACCCCCGATGGCCTCCTTGCGGCGCCCCGTCCGCCGGCGCTCCACCGAGGCCGCCGTCAGCTCGCCCTCACCAGTCACCTCGCCGAACAGGTCGGTCGTCTCCCAGGACATCAGGACCCCGGACTCGTCCGCCGCCCGCAACCCCTCCGCCACCGCACCCGAAGGAAGTTCCTCAGCCCCCCGCTCATACACCGCCGCCGTACCGTCCAGCAGCCCAGCCTCCTGCACCGGCCAGAACCACAACGCGCACCACGCGTCCATCAGCGTCTTGAGGCGCCAGTACGGGGTGTCGGGAGCGGTCAGGTCAGCGACGACCTTCTCCCGCTGCACCGCGACCTCCGGTGACCGCAGCCAGCCGTCCTCCGCGCCCCACACGTCGATCCGGCGCGAGATGTCCCGCTCCGAGATCTCCAGGCGCCGTACGACCAGCTCCCACAGGAACTCGACCCGCCGGGCCAGGGCCTGAAGCCGTTCCGACTGTTTGGCGGTGGGCGTCCGGGTGATCATCTTGCGCCAGTTGCCGAGCGTGCGCGCCGCCTCCGGGGCGAGCGCCTTCGCCTCCTTCTCGGCCGCGACCGCGCCCCACTCCTTCGCGGGGAGGAGGAAGTGGTGGACGGCGTTCTCGGTGACGCGCTGCACCGAACCGCTCCGGGTCGTGCGCTCGGTCACCGTCACCGGGAGGCCGTTCGCCGCGTCCGTCAGGGGGAAGCGTTCCGGCGTCGTCCCGAGCCAGGCCGCCTTCTTCAGCTTCTCCGCCGGGTAGACCTCACGCCGGCCGCCGATCAGCGAGTTGCCGCGCCGCAGGTGCAGGCCGAACCACGGGGCCTCCATGCCGGGGTGCATGGTGTTGAGCCACAGGGACACCTCAGCCAGCTCCACGGCGGTCTCGTTGAGGTCGACGCCGTAGGAGTTGTGCAGGGCGATGTACGCCTTGGCCTTCTGGAGCTCGATCGCGTACTTCTCCGTGTCGATCGGCGTGCCCAGCTCCTCCTGGCGGCGGCGCAGGTACTCCGACGCGACCTGGTTGATGGCCTCGTTGAGGAACGCGCCCGAGCCGAGCGCCGGCTCGCAGATCTTCCAGTCGAGCAGCTCGCGCGCCTCGGTCGTCGTACCGTCCTGGTCCAGGCGGTGTTGGAGGGCCAGTTGGACCGTGACCTTGGTGAGGGACTCGGGGGTGTAGTACGAGGCGGAGGTCTGGCGGTCGCGGCCGGAGAGGCGGTAGACGAACGAGCCGGGTTCGTAGGTGACGCGGACGTCCTCGCCGGTCTCCTCGTCGCGGCGGTACACGAACACGTTGCTCGGATAGTCGTCGATCTTCGACTTCGGGATCAGCCAGGAGCCGTCCTTCGGATCGCCGCCCTTGGCGACCTCGTACAGATCCTCGTTGTCGGCCGCGATGAATCCGCTGTACGACATCAGACCCTCGTACACGGCCCCGAGCTGGTTGATGCCGAGCTGGGCGTACGAGATGAAGCCGCCGCGTTCGCCCTTCTTGCCGCGGGTGATCATCAGCAGGCGCAGCACCTTGTAGAGGGTGGCGTTCCGCAGCCGGGTGTCCAGGAGTCGGCCTGAGCCCTCAAGGCCGGCCTCGGCGTCCTCCTCGTCGTACCCGTCGGCGTCGTCGGAGTCGTCGTGGGGGTGCGGGATCGCGCCCAGGCCGATCAGCCGGATCGACTCCGGCTCGAACAGCTTGGAGCGCAGCGGCTCGAAGCGCAGGCCCACGTCCTCGCTGGTCTTGGCGTCCGCCTCGACGCCGTCCGTCTCCAAGGCTGCGGGCCCGTGCGTGCGGCGGGAACGGTAGCCCTCCTGCACCTTGCGGAACAGCAGGTCCAGGGACTCGTACAGGTATGTGCCCTGACGGGACTTCTCGTCGACCAGGTCGCGTTCGGCGATCAGTTCGCCGAGGCGGCCGAGGCCGTAGCCCTGCTGGTACTCGGGATAGTCGGCGGGCAGGATGCCCAGCTCGGGGCGGGCCTCCGCGTAGAGGAGGAACAGGACGCGGTAGAGGTAGCGGAGTGACTCGCGGGTCAACTGCTTGCCGAGATCGGGCAGTTCGCCGATGTCCTCGGGGCGTACGTCCTGGTCGCGCAGCCGGGCCAGGACCTCGCTCGCGATCAGCTCGACGCTCAGGCGCAGACCGTCGCGCAGTTCGCTGGAGACGCCGACCGCGTGCTTGGTGGACTTGTCGACGAGCTCGGAGAGGGGGTTCTCGCCGCCCTCCTCCGGGGTGCGCAGCGAGTCCGCGCCGAACAGGGCGGCGATCGTGTCGAGTTCGCCGCCCGCCTTGGTGTCGTTGCGTTGCAGGGCCGCGTCCAGGGAGACCGCGAGGTAGCGTCCCTCGCCCCACACCATCCGGTCCGCGAGGACGACGACCCCGCCGACCAGCAGCAGCATGTAGCGGGGCGCGTCCTCGCAGGCGAAGAGGAACGAGGCGAGCTTCGAGCCCGTCGGTACGGTGTTCCGGCCGTCCAGCGGTACCGGCTCCAGGAGGCGGCCGGGGCCCTCCGGGTCGAGGGCGGCGTCCGGTTCGGCGGCCCAGCCGCAGTCGACCGCGACCAGGCCCTTCTCGGCGTGGGCCACCCGCACCTCGTACGGCTGGTCGGCGCGCGTGACCGTCATCGTGCGCGGCTTGGCGTCGTAGCCGAGCGCGCGCAGCACCTCCGCGTTCAGGGTGCGGACCCGCTCGCACCAGGCGGGGGAGTCGTACGTCGCCGAGTCGTCCTCGGTGTCCTGGGCGGCGGCCGTACCGTCCTCGTCCTCGGGGAGGGCGAAGGAGGAACGGGCCCGGAAGTAGCGGCGACGCAGCTCACGCAGGCCTGCGCGCGGGGTGACCGGCAGGGCGTCGGCGTCCGGTTCCCCCGGGGCCGCTTCGGACGTCGCGTCGGCTCCCGCCGTGGCCGCCCGCTCGGCCTCTGCCCTTGCCTCGTCCTCGCGCTGCTTCCAGGTGGCCAGCAGTCCCGACTTGAGGTCCTTGGGCAGCACTTCGGCGAGGTAGTGCGCCGAGAAGTAGTCTCCTCGGTTGACCAGGGAGTCGTACGTCATGTCCGGTCTCTTCTCAGGGAATCACAGGTCGGGAAGCCTGGCGGGCGGGGCCGGGCCGTGGGTGGGCGGCGCGGGGCTCAAGCCGTGGACGGCGGATACGAGGGCGCTTCCGGATCGGGGACCAGGACGGCGAGGACCCGCATCAGCGGGCGGCCGGTGGTCAGCAGCGAGTCCGCGAGCGAGGCGAGCGACTTCTTAGTCCGCTCCCCGGCCAGGGTGGGCTGCTCCCAGTCGCCCAGGCGTGCCTTGTAGTCGTCGATCGGCTTGCGCAGCGGCTCGTCCCAGGCGTCACGGTGTTGGTCGAGGAACCGTTCGGCAGCGGCCAGCGCGTCGGGGATGCCGGCCTCCAGCGCGGTCACCGGTTCGCCGTGGCGCATCGGGTTGGCCATGGTCGGTCCGACCCCGGAGCGGTGCAGCAGCCCGACCATGTCGTCCTCGACCGTGCCGCCCCGCGTCACGCCCATCCACTTGACGACGGTCGGACGGCCCAACGCGTTGGAGTAGACACCCTGGACGAGATAGGTGGGCTCGGGCACGTCCGCCGTGATGATCAGGGCCTCCTGGCGGCCCAGGCGTACCAGGACCTTGTCCGTCAGCCACTCCACCACCGGATGCAGATCCGTGAGCAGGGAGATCTCCGGCCAGCTGGACGTGGACGACTCGCGGGCCCGCTTCAGGGAGTGCTCGGCGAGCCGGCGGTTGAAGGTCACCAACAGCCGCTCGCGCAGACGCTGTTCGCGTACGTAGTCCAGCGGGAGTGCCTTGAGACGGTGCACCAGGTCGGTGGGCGGGCGGAAGGACAGCAGGCCCGACTCGGTGTCCCGGTGCAGGTCCAGGCTGGTGGTCGCGTCGGGGAACACCTCGCGCAGTGCCTCGTCGAGGAACTCGGCTGTCGACGTGAACAGCCGCGGCACCGCCGCGTTGCCCGCAGCCGCGCCGCCCGGTGCCAACGCGTCGGAGCCGCTTCCCTGCGCGTCCTGCGGATCGCCGTCCCCCATGCTTGGTTCGGCGTCGCCCACCGAACCGAAGAAGTCCGCCAGGAAGTCGTCCATGGCCGCGTCCGCCTCGGCCTCCGCCCGGTGCGCGTCCAGCGACTCGTCCACCGTACGGCCGCGCAGCAGATCCTGGATGAGGGACTTCTCCTCGGCCTCCGCCCGGTACAGGCCCGTCACCGCCTCGGCCGTGCCCAGCGCCCGGTGCGCCTGGTCCTCCCGGTCCAGCAGTCGCTCCGCCACCACCGTGTCGTCCTTCGCTCCCTCCACCTCACTGGTGAGGATCAGCGCGCGGAACTGCGGCTGGTGCGCCTGCCCGTACCGGTCGATACGGCCGTTGCGCTGCTCGATGCGGATCAGCGACCATGGCACGTCGTAGTGGATCAGCTGGTGGCACTGGCGGTGCAGGTTGACGCCCTCGGACGCCACATCGCCGGTCAGCAGGATGCGCACGGGCGCGTCCGCGAGGCCGAAGTCCTCCACGCACTGCATCTGTTGCTCGTCCGACAGGCCGCCGTGCATCACCCGCGTCGACTCCTCGGCCGCCCGGCCCCGGAAACCGAGCGCCACCGGGAGCACCGTACGCAGCCACTCCAGGGTCTGTACCCGCTCGGAGAAGATCACCACCCGCGTGTCCGACTTCGGGCCGATACCGATCGCCTTCAACTGCTCGACCAGCGCCGTGAACTTCGCCGAGTCCGTCTCCGTCATCGGCGCCACCAGCTCTTGGAGCGTGCGCAGCGCGGCGAGTTCGGCGCGGGTCGCCGTCGGTTCGTCCTTCTTCTCCAGCGTTTTGATGCGTGCGGCCACCGTCGCCTTCAAAGCGGCGGGCGAGGACAGGAACGACTTCAGCAGGGTGTACGGGAAGAGGGGTACGGCGCTCACCGAGGTGCCGTTCTCCCCGGGCAGCCAGACCGCCGCCAGCTCCTCGAAGATCTTCTCCTCGGCGGGTGTGGCCGCGCACCGTACCGACTGGGAGGGGCCGCGGTCCGCCCACTGGCCCTTCATCTGCTCGCGGACCTCGGGGCTGATCTTCGTACGGCGGATGAAGAGGTGCTCGATGTCCTCGGCACGATAGTGCTCCGGATCGCGGATCGCCGCCGGGTCGAGGAGGCCGATCAGCTCCGCGAACGACTTCGCGTCACCGTTGTGCGGGGTCGCGGAGGCCAGGATCAGGGCGTCCGTGCGCGGAGCGAGGATCTGCGCGAGCTGGTTGCGCAGGGAGCCGCGGTTGATCAGGTTGTGGGACTCGTCGATGACGACCGCGTCCCAGTTGATCCGCTCCAGGTGATGCTTGTACTGGTCGGTGTTCTTCAGGGTGTCGATCGAGACGATGACCCGCTTGAAGTACGTGAACGGGTTCCGGCCCGCGGGGATCTCCCGCTGGATCCGCTCGATGCCGATCGAGTCCAGCCGCACGAGAGGGATCGCGAACCGGGTCCACAGCTCGTGCTGGAACTGTTCCAGGACATGCTGCGGGGTGACCACCAGGATCCGCTCGCCACGCCCCCGCCGGATCAGCTCGGCCAGCGTCAGACCGATCTCCAGGGTCTTGCCCAGACCGACCACGTCGGCGATCAGCAGCCGCGGACGTAGGTTGCGGCCCGACAGGGCCAGCTCGGCGGGGCGGCGCTGGTAGGGGAGGGAGTCGAGGAGGAACGAGTCGGCGAGGGCCAGCCGGCGCTCGGACTGCGGCAGCGCGGTCTTGCGCAGAACCGCCTCCAGGAAGAGACGGGAGCGGCGGAAGTTCGACGACTCGTCCCGGACCAGCCTCGTCCGGCGGGGGTCGATCAGCTCGATTGTGTCCAGGCCGGTGAAGAACACGGCCTCCTGGTCCCGTACGAAGTCGGACACGCCCACGACGTCGACCTTGGCCCCGTCGTGCTCGGTGCGCACGGAGTTCCGCACGAGCCACACCTCGTCGCGCACGAAGACCTGCGCGCCTGCCGGAAACTGGTCCTCCCCGTCAGGGCGAGGGCCGACCGGTGCGGTGCTGCTCTGCTGGGCGGTCACCCGCTGCCTCCCGTGTCCGTCGTGCTGTGCTGTTGTCGCGGTCGCCGCCCGGCTCGGGCAGACCTGTCGCTCACGCTGTTGTACCGCTCCACTGTGCCGTATGGGCGGCAAAGCGCGTGAACCACCCTCACTGGGGCAGACTCGCAGGTCAATGATGCGCGGGCGGGGATGCCGGGGAGGCCCCCGGGACGGTGGGCGGGATGTGGCTCAGAACGCGGCGCGCGCCGCGTAGGCCTCGCGCAGCTGCTGGGCGGTGCGGCGGGCCTGGGCGGAATGGCGCAGGGAACGGGCCGGGGTCCGACCGGTGGGGCGGGGCCGCCGTGGCATGTCCTGTGCGTTCTGAGCGCTCTGCTGATCCTCTGTGTCCTGAGGCACCGCCGCCGCAGGCGCCGGTTGAGCGGGCGGCTCGGCCTGCGCTGCCTGCCGTGGCGCGGCCAGACGCATGGTCGGCCCGGTATCCGGAGCGGGTTCCTCCGCGACCCCGGGTACGGTCGGCAGCTCGTCATGGAGCTGCGTGGTTGCCGGATCGGATACGACGGGGAGGGGCGGAGGCGTCGCGCTTTCCGGTACCGGTACCGACAGCAGCGTCGGGAAATCCTGGGGTGGCGCCGCCGTGTAGGTGGTGAGACGCCGACGTGCCTGGGCGAGCTTCAGCCCCTGCGCCTCGACCAGGCCACGGCACTGCTGGACGACCTCGGTGATCGTGGGCCGGTCCTGAGCATTGTGGGACAGCATGGCCGTCAGGAGGGGGACCAGCTCGGGCGGCGCCCCGGTCAGATCGGGGGCGGTCGCCGGATCGGTCACCATGTGGAACAGCACGTGGATGTTGTTCGCGTGGTACGGCAGGTGGCCGGTCGCGGCGAACAGCAGAACCGTACCGAGTGCGTACACGTCGACGGCGCTCGTCAGAGGCTTCACACCGTTGGCCTGCTCGGGCGGCATGCAGGACGGGGTGCCTACGACGGTGTTGGCGGCGGTGAGGGAGGCGCTCGACTCGGCGAAGACCGCCAGGCCGAAGTCGATGATCTTGGGACCGTTAGGGCCGAGCAGGATGTTCGCGGGCTTCAGATCCCGGTGCAGCAGTCCCTGCTTGTGTACATAGCCCAGGCCCTCGGCGAGAGTGGCGCCGAGCGACAGGACGAGGAGCGCGGGCAGCGGGCCGTGCGTCACCACATGCTTGCCGAGGTCAGGTCCCTCCACGTACTCGGTGGCCAGCCAGGGCTGTTCCGCCTCCGCGTCCGCGTCGAGGAGCTGCGCGATCCGCGCGCCCCAGACCGTCTTCAGGATCTCGATCTCCTGCGCGAAGCGCAGTCGGGCGGTCGAATCGACGACCGACGGTTTGATGATCTTCACTGCGGCCGGCTCACCACCTGGGGACTCGCCCAGGTACACCTGTCCCATGCCGCCCTGGCCGATCCGGCCCAACAGCTCGAAGCCGCCGATCCGTGCCGGATCTTCGGGGCTGAGCGGCGTGGTCTGCACGTCTGTCCTTCGGTCGGGTCCGCAGGGCTGGAGCTGGGGAAGCGGCTCAGCAACAAGCTAGCCGATCCGGCCGACAACCTGAGCGCATCGAGCGGACCGGCTGAACCCAGACGATTATTTGGTGGCAGGCTTTGCGTCGAGAGGGCGTGCGAGCAAGGCGTCTGCCGACGGCCACATACTCAAGGCCAGGGACGCCAGATACTTCCCGCGTGCGCGGATGCGATCCTCGTCCCAGTTCGAGGCCCAGTCGCTGATGCCGACGGCTGGCGGAGGATTGAGCAAGGATCCATGGGTGAGACGCAGGAGGCTGTGCTCGCTGAGCCACTGCCGCTTTTCGCGCCAAGGCATGTTCCCCAGAGCTGGGTTCAGGCGGGCCGTGACCAAAGTCAGGTTGCCGAGCGTATGAACCAGCTCGTCGCGGTCGGCACCTTCAAGCGGATCGTTCTCCAGGGGAGGCCAGTTGTCACGCCAGCTCTGCGGCATGACGTGCTCGATGGTCAGTTTCGCGGCGACATGCTCGCCGACCGGTGCGATGAGTTGTTCGGTGTGGTCGGTACGCAGCTCGTCCTCAAGGGCCTCAAGGAGGACGCGGACACGGTGGCGGTACAGACGGGAGTAGAGGGGAGCCTGTTCGAGCGCCGCACGGAACTCGGCGTCACTGGGCCACTGCCGGTGATGGCCCTGCAAGGAGGACAGAGCCTTCATGACGGCTTCATCCGCGCACTCGGGTTGCTGCGTCGCGGCCCCTACGAGCTCGCGGAAGACGTGGTTGTAGTCGCGGTTGCTGAGGTTGAGGATCGCCCGGCGCACGAGGTAACTGTCGATGGCACGGATCGCCCGTTGCCGTCGCTCGACGGGCAACACATCCTCCCCCAGCCCGTAGAGGAAGAGCAGCAGGGGCATCGGCGTCGAGGTCTGCATGACCTTCATCCGGTACAGGAACCGGCCCTCGACGCCGTTTAAGGGGTGCTGGTCGATGCTGTCGTAGATCTGGGCGTATCGGGCGAGCTCGCCGAAGACGTCCTCAGTGCTGACGGTGTGGTCGCACGAGTCGAGCAGCCAGCGCTCGAACTCCTTGAACAGGGTTGACGCTGTGAACTCGCGCAGGCTGCGCATCGTGAGCCAGTAGGTCAGGAAAACGTCGAGGCGGCTGCGTGTGATACGACCAGTGGTCTGTTCGGTCCGCCATTCGTCTTGATCGAAAGGCGCCCAGTAGGTGGTGTAAAGCCGGTCGACGTCGGCATTGGCGTGTTCAGCGTTACGGAACAACAGGTTTTTGATCAGGTCCGCATGTTCCAGCGGTGTGCCGCGGCTGTTGAGTGTCTCGAAGACGACCTGTGCGTCATCGTGTTTCTCCAGGTCGATGACAACCAGACGCAGGTGCTCCCGCATCGTCTGCACCAGAGTCTCGAGCCGATCGTCAGGTTCGGACGACTCGGCAAGCCAGGCGTCGATCTCTTGCCGGAAGTACGTGACGGCCTCGGCGAGCCGCCCGTTACCCGCCTGTCCGAGCATCACCGCCCGGAACTCCTTGCGGTCGGCGTTGGTCGGCCAGAGCTTGTAGAGATGATCGGGGTGCTTCCGCTGATCGAACAGATCGGCGTCGTTCTCCAGGAATTTGGTCAACAGTCTCACGGAACGCTCATGGTCGCGCGACGTGGCGGAGAGCCGGGCTGCGAACAGGAAGAGCTGGAGCGTGGTCAACCGCTGCTGGCCGTCGATGACCTGCCGTGTCTCCAAATTGGACGACAGGTAGGGCGTCTCATCGAAGACCAGCGCGCCGAGGAAGTGGGGCGCCACCGTCTCCCCGGTGCGCGAAGCCTGCTCGGCGCGCTCGATCGTGCGGCGAATGTCCTCCCAGAGAGCGGACCAGTTGTCGTCGCGGTCCCATACATAGGGCCGCTGGAACAGAGGCACCGTGTACCGAACGTCCCTGCCGAAAATCCGCCGCAAGTCGACCGTGTCTGCCCGCATGGGCTCCCTCCCTATGTACCGGCCCTCACGGTAGCGATCTGGAGCTGCCCGGGCGTACGGAATCCGAGGATTGTCCAGCCAGTCACCGATTCGCGGACGTCCCCGGCTCAGCAGGCTGCAGTTCTGGTCAACCCGGACGGGACCAACGGAGCGGTCACGGGCGCGTCGACGTCAGCGATCTCTCCCTGACCCGCTCCAGATGGCCCCCGAACACCTCCCGTGCCTCCGGCGTAAGCGTCCGCAACGCCATCAACGCCGTGATGGCGACATCACACAACTCCGCCTCCACGTCCTCCCACGTATGCGTGACCCCCTTGCGCGGGTTCTGCCCCGTCGCCCCGATCACCGCCTCCGACACCTCGCCGACCTCCTCGGAGAGCTTCAGGATGCGCAGGAGGAGGCCCTCGCGGCCCTCGACCGGGCGGTTGGTGTCGAGCCACTCCGACAAGGCGTCGATGGTGGACCAGAGTTCAGGGGCGGAGGACTGTTCGTTCATGGAGCCGCAGCCTGCCATGCGGGACTGACAACGCCCCGGGCCCCGGCCCCCTACTCCATGTACTCCTCCTCGAACAACGCCTCCTGCTCCCCCTCCTTCGCCTTCCGCAACCGCCTCGCCCGAGCCCCCACCACCACCGCCGTGCCCGCCGCCGTCGCCGCGAAGGCCGCCGGGATCATCCAGCCGCGGTTCACCGCGTGTCCGAGCAGGTGGTCCAGGGAGAGGCGGCCCGGGCCGGTGACGGCCAGGCCCGCGGCGGTCAGGCCCAGCGTCGCCGCGTACTCGTAGCCGCCGCCCTGGTTGAAGAAGCCGTTCGGGGCGTGCACCGCCGCCGCTCCGGCCATCGCGCCGGCCGCCGCCGCGCCCGCGGCCGGGGTCGCCAGGCCCAGGGCCAGCAGCGTGCCGCCGCCGGTCTCCGCGAGGCCCGCCGCCGTCGCGCTGGCCTTGCCGGGCACGTAGCCGACGGACTCCATGAACTGGCCGGTCCCCTCGATGCCGTGCCCGCCGAACCAGCCGAACAGCTTCTGCGCGCCGTGGGCGGCCAGCGCGCCGCCCGCCCCCAGCCGGAGCAGCAGCAGGCCCAGATCACGTCGGTCGTTACGCGTCACGTCGTCTCCCGGAGCGGGCAGTAGGAACAGAGCGGCAGGAACAGAGCGGCAGGAACAGAGCAGTAGGAACAGAAAGGGCGTCTCTCGCCGGGTTCCACCGTCGCACCCGCGACCCGGGGCTACACCTGGCGGAGCCGCCGGGGACGCCGTTCGGGTGGCACGGGTGGCGTGGGGCGGTGGCCGGTACGAGGCTGGCTGGCATGACGATCCAGACCACGCGCCTCAGCGATCCGGCCGTCCGTGCCTTCGTGGCCGCCGTGAACAACCACGACCGCGAGAGCTTCATGGAGCTCCTCGCCCCGGGCGCGACCATGACGGACGACGGCTCCGACCGCGACCTCGCCGACTGGGTGGACCGGGAGATCTTCTCCTCCCACGGCCACATGGAGGTCGACAACGAGTCCAACGGCGGCCGTTCCCTCCTCGCCCGCTACAGCAACGACACCTGGGGCGAGATGCGCACCCGGTGGAGCTTCACCGTGGACGACGACGGCAGGATCACGCGCTTCGAGACCGGGCAGGCCTGAAATCCGTCTCCCGCAGGGGCTTGTCCTCGTGTGCACTCCAACTTCTAGCCTCTCCCGGCATGGAGACCACACGGCCGCTGGGACGCAGTGGCATCGAGGTGAGCGCCCTCGGCTTCGGCTGCTGGGCGATCGGCGGTGAATGGCAGGCCGCCGACGGACAGCCGCTCGGCTGGGGCACGGTCGACGACGAGGAGTCGGTACGGGCGGTGCGGCGCGCCCTCGACCTGGGCGTCACCTTCTTCGACACCGCCGACACCTACGGCGCCGGGCACAGCGAACGGGTGCTGGGCCGGGCCCTGGGCAAGCGCAGGGCCGATGTCGTCGTCGCCACCAAGTGGGGCAACGTGTTCGACGAGGAGACCCGCACCCTCACCGGCAGCGACGACTCCCCGGCGTATCTGCGCCGCGCCCTGACCGCGTCCCTGGCCCGGCTCGGCACCGACTACGTCGATCTCTACCAGTTCCATCTCTCCGACGCGGACACCGAGCAGGCCGCCCTGCTCCGGGACGCGTGCGAGGAACTGGTCCGCGAGGGGCTGATACGGGCCTACGCGTGGAGCACGGACGACCCCGTGCGCGCCGCCGTGTTCGCCGAGGGTCGGCACTGCGCCGCTGTCCAGCACGCGCTGAACGTCCTCCAGGACGCGCCCGCGATGCTCCGGCTGTGTGAGGAGGCGGGCCTCGCGAGCATCAACCGCAGTCCGCTCGCCATGGGGCTGCTCGCGGGGAAGCGCCGGGACCGGCAGCCGTTGGAGGCCGGGGACATCCGCAGCAGGCCCCCGGCCTGGCTGCAGGGTTTCGGTGACGGGTCCGGCGCCGACCCGGAGTGGCTCGCTCGCGTCGATGCTCTCAGGGACGTCCTCACCAGCGGGGGCCGTACGCTCGCCCAGGGCGGCCTGGCCTGGTTGTGGGCACGCAGCCCGCGCACGGTTCCCATCCCCGGCTTCCGGTCGGTCGCCCAGGCGGAGGAGAACGCGGGGGCGCTGGAGAAGGGGGCCCTGACCAGCGGGCAACTCGCAGAGGTCGACCGGCTGCTCGGGCGGTGATCCCACATCCGGCTCCTGACGTGTGCGGCAGCCGTTCCACGCGCACCGGTGCGTACTCCGCGGTCCCTCGCGGAATCCACCCCCACCCGGTGCGGTGGAACGACTGCCGCATCCCCCCCTGGATGTGGCCGACGGAAGCTCTCTGCTCCAACTGTGAAGCTTTCGTGTAGGAGATTTGAGCATAAGCTCCCTACCGGCCGCAATGGTGCGGACGTTCTTATTCCGGTTGTGCAGGTTGACGAGTTGACGAACTCCGCCGCGAGCTCAGCCGCGTCCGACGTACGGCATCGCCGTCGCCAGTACGGTCGCGAACTGCACGTTCGCCTCCAGCGGCAGCTCCGCCATGTGCCGGACCGTGCGGGCCACGTCCGCGACGTCCATCACGGGTTCCGGGGCGACCTCCCCGTTTGCCTGCAGGGCTCCCGTCTGCATACGGGACGTCATGTCGGTGGCCGCGTTGCCGATGTCGATCTGCCCCACCGCGATCCCGTACGGCCGCCCGTCCAGGGAGAGGGACTTCGTCAGGCCGGTCAGGGCGTGCTTGGTCGCCGTGTAGGCCACCGACAGCGGGCGGGGCGTGTGCGCGGAGATCGAGCCGTTGTTGATGATCCGGCCGCCCTGCGGGTCCTGCTCCTTCATCTGCCGGTACGCCGCCTGCGCGCACAGGAACGCCCCGTTGAGGTTGGTGTCCACCACGTGCCGCCACGCCTCGTAGGGCAGTTCCTCGACCGGCACGCCGCCGGGCCCGAACGTGCCCGCGTTGTTGAACAGCAGGTCGACCCGGCCGAAGCGCTCGACGGTGGCGGCGAAGAGGGCGCTCACGTCCTCGGGGCGTGAGACGTCCGTCCGTACCGCCAGAGAATCGGCCCCGGGCGCCAGGGCCGCCGTCTCCTCCAGCGTCTCGACGCGTCGGCCGGCCAGTGCCACCGACCAGCCCGCGCGCAGCAGTTCCACGGCGACCGCCCGGCCGATGCCGGAACCCGCCCCGGTCACCACCGCGATCGCATTGTCCTTGGCATTCATGGGCCCGCAGCGTACGGGAGGGCCCGCCGGCTCACGCCGGCGTGAGCTCCGCCGTCAGGTCCTCGTCCGGGGTCTCGCCCGGGTAGCGGACCCCGACGCGGTCCCGGATCGTGTCGAGCGTCCGCATCACGGCCAGCGTGCCGTCGAGCGGGACCAGCGGGGACTCGGTCTCACCGGCGCGCACGGCCCGCATCACCTCGGCCGCCTCGTGGCGCAGGCTGTTGCGGGGCCCGTCCGCCGGGTCCGCCGTGAACTCCTCGGTGTCGCGGCCGTCCCGGTGCAGGACGAAACTCTCCGGGAAGAAGAACCCGTGCGGGATGTCGATCCTGCCCTTCGAGCCGGTGACCGAGGCGGAGGTCGCCGTACCGCCCACGAGGGAGCAGTGCACCGAACCGAGCGCGCCGCCGTCCCAGGAGAGCACCGCCGCCGTCTGGAGATCGACGCCCTCCTCGGAGAGCACGGCCCGCGCCGCGACGTCCGAGGGCTCCCCGAGCAGCAGCTGCGCGAACGACACCGGATACACGCCCAGGTCGAGCAGCGCGCCGCCGCCCAGCTCCGGGTTCCGCAGCCGGTGCGAGGGCGGGAACGGGCCGGCCAGCCCGAAGTCGGCCTGGACGCTGCGCACCTCGCCGATCGCCCCGTTGTCGACCAGCGCCTTCAGCCGCCGCACCAGCGGGTTGCAGTACATCCACATCGCTTCCATCAGGAAGCGCCCGTGCTCCCGCGCCAGCGCGACGAGTTCCTCCGCCTCGCGCACGTTCAGCGTGAAGGGCTTCTCGCACAGCACGTGCCGCCCGGCCGCGAGACACAGCCCGGCGGCGGTCCGGTGCGCCGTGTGCGGGGTGGCGACGTAGACGACATCGATGTCCTCGTCCTGCGCGAGCGCGTTCCAGTCGCCGTAGGCCCGGGGTATCCCGAACCGCTCCGCGAACGTCTTCGCCGAGGCCTCCGAACGCGACGCCACCGCCACGACCTCCGCGTCCGGCAGGTCGATCAGATCCGCGGTGAACGCGCCCGCTATCCCGCCGGTCGCCAGGATCCCCCACCGCACCGTGTCCGCCGTCATCGCGCCCCGCCTCCACCTCGTGACCCCGAGCATTCCGTACGAACCGACCGTACGAGCTGTTCGTATGAGCAGTCGTACGAGCAGTCCGTACGAGCTGAGAGCATAGGTGGCGATCGACTCGCAGAGGGAGGGACTCATGCCCGAGGGTGGGGCGTCCATATCGAACACCGCGCAGGAGGCCGCAGCCGGGACGGAGCGGCCCGACCGCACACCGCACCGCCGCACCGGGCTCCTGGTCACCTTCCTCCTCGGCAGCCTGACCGCCGTGCCTCCGCTGGCGATGGACATGTACCTCCCGTCCCTGCCGGAGGTCACCCGTTCCCTGCACGCGCCCGCCGCGACCGTCCAGCTCACGCTCACCGCGTGCCTGGCCGGCATGGCGCTCGGGCAGCTCGTGGTCGGGCCGATGAGCGACCGGTGGGGGCGTCGCCGCCCGCTGCTGGCCGGGCTCGCCGTCTTCGTCGTCGCCACCGTCCTGTGCGCACTCGCCCCCACCGTCGAGCTCCTGGTGGCCTTCCGGCTGGCCCAGGGCCTCGCTGGTGCCGCCGCCATCGTCATCGCCCGTGCCGTCGTCCGCGACCTCTACGACGGCATGGCCATGGCCCGCTTCTTCTCCACCCTCATGCTGATCTCCGGGGTCGCCCCGATCGTGGCGCCGCTCATCGGCGGGCAGGTCCTGCGCGTCACGGACTGGCGGGGCGTGTTCGCCGTCCTCACGGTCATCGGCGTGCTGATCGGGGCCCTGGTCTGGATGCGGCTGCCCGAGACCCTGGCACCCGCCGAGCGGCACAGCGGCGGCGTCGGCGAGGCCCTGCGCTCGATGCGCGGCCTGCTCGCCGACCGGTCCTTCGCCGGCTACACCCTCACCGGCGGCTTCGCCTTCGCCTCCCTCTTCGCCTACATCGCGGCCTCCCCGTTCGTCATCCAGGAGATCTACGGCGCCTCCCCGCAGACGTTCAGCCTGCTGTTCGGCGTCAACTCCGTCGGGCTGGTCATCGTCGGCCAGATCAACGGCAAGGTCCTGGTCGGCCGGGTCAGCCTGGACCGGGTGCTGGGCATCGGCCTCGCGATCGTCATCACCGCCGCGACCGCGTTGCTGCTGATGTCCCTCGGCGTCTTCGGGGAGGTCGGCCTGACGCCCGTCGCCGTCGCGCTGTTCGTGCTGATGTCCGCGATGGGCATCACCCTGCCCAACACCCAGGCCCTCGCCCTGATGCGCACCAAGCACGCCGCCGGCTCCGCGTCGGCCCTGCTCGGCACGTCCTCCTTCTTCATCGGCGCGGTCGCCTCCCCGCTCGTCGGCGTCGCCGGGGAGGACACCGCCCTCCCGATGGCCGTCGTCCAACTGGCCGCCGCACTGGTGGCACTGGCCTGCTTCATGGGAATGTGCCGACCCTGGAAGAAGGAGAGCAACCGCCCGAGCGCGGAGGGAGCAGTCAGCTGAGCGCCAGACTGCGCGACGGCACGCCGGAACGGGCCGGACTCGACCCCGCGGAACTGCGCCAGCTTGTCCGGGAGGTGCACGTCCTCACCACCGGGCAGCGCCCCTGGGCGCCGGGCGCCGTCCTGGTCGTGGGACGCGGCCCGGTGGTCGCGGTCGAGGAGGCGGCGGGCTGGGCCGTCCGCTACGCGGCCTACGACCCCGACACCGACGCCGGGGTGGAACTGCCGCCCGAGGACCGGGTCCCGATGACCGTCGGCACGCCCTTCGACCTTGCGTCCCTCACGAAACTGTTCACGGCCGTGGCCGCCGTGCAGCAGATCGAGCGCGGCACGCTCGGCATCGACGCGAAGGTCGGGGCGTATCTGCCCGACTTCACGGCGGCCGCCCGGCACGGCATCACCGTACGGCAGCTGCTCACCCACACCTCCGGGCTGCGGCCCGAACTCCCCCTGTACGACTGCGCCGACGACGCGCAGCGGCTGGCGGCGCTCCAGGCGGAGCCGCCGGTCGGGGTGCCGGGCGCGTACTGCTACTCCGACCTCAACATGCTCCTCCTCCAGTACGTCCTGGAGCGCGTCACCGGCCGCACGCTCGACGTCCTCATCCACGACGGCATCACCCGGCCGCTGGGCATGGCCGCGACGGACTTCGGGCCGTGCCCGGACGCCGCGGCGACGGAGGACCAGCGCCGGCCGTGGGCCAAGGCGGACCGGGGGATGCTGCGGGGCGAGGTCCACGACGAGAACGCCTGGGCGCTCGGGGGCGTGGCCGGGCACGCGGGCCTGTTCTCCACCGGCCGGGACCTCGCGGTGTTCTGCCGCGCCCTCCTCGCCGGCGGCTCCTACGGCCCCGCCCGCATCCTCGGCCCCGACTTCGTCGAGCTCCTCTTCACGCCGCCGGGCCTCGGCTTCTCCCTCGACCAGCCGTGGTTCATGGGCGACCTGGCGGGCCGCGGCGCGGCGGGCCACACGGGCTTCACGGGCACGTCCCTCGTCCTCGACCCGGCCACGGACACGTTCCTGATCCTCCTCACGAACACCGTCCATCCGATCCGCCGCCGCCCGGACAGCGCCCCGAGGGCGGCAGCGGCGTCGCGGGTGGCGCGGGCGGTGCGGTGATCTCTTCGGGGGCCGGCTTCGGCGAGGGGTGCGCCGGGGGCTCCGGGTAAGGGTGACGTCCTGAACCTCCTCACGGCCTTGACGGGCCCCGTGGGTGGGTGGTCGCGCTTTCTCACGGTGGCTCGGGGGGACCTGCCGGTCCCGGGCGGGGGTCCCCCCACCGGGCGTGCGCGGCGACCGCCCCGGCGGGCTCGTCGAGCCCTGGCCCGGGCGTTCGCGTCCTCTTGAGGTGGCCGGCGTGGACGGTCCGGGGGAGCCCTGCCGGTCCCGGGCGGGGATCCCCCCACCGGGCGTGCGCGGCGACCGCCCCGGCGGGCTCGTCGGGCCCTGGCCCGGGCGTTCGCGTCCTCTTGAGGTGGCCGGCGTGGACGGTCCGGGGGAGCCCTGCCGGTCCCGGGGCCGGGTGGTGCCGGTGCAGTCCGGTCGGTGGTCGGGGAGCCCGGGGGTCTCCCCGGGCGAGCGCGGCGGGCCCCGGCCCGGGCGTTTGCGGGCCTCTCGCGGTGGCCTCGTCGGGCCCCGGCCCGGGCGTTCGCGTCCTCTTGCGGTGGCCGACGCGGTCGGTCCGGGGGAGCCCTGCCGTCCCGGGCGCGGAGGGGGAGGGGAGGTGCCGGTGCGGTCGGCCGGTGGTCGGGGGTCCGGGCGGGCCCCCGGGCGGGCGCGGCGCCCACCCCGGTCCGCCTCGTAGAATCGCCGGGTGAACGCCCCCGCACTCCCGGCCGAAAACCTCCGTGCCGCCCTCGCCGGTCTGCTCGACGGGCTGCCGCCCCGGCAGGCCTCGCAGGCGGTCGAGCGGCTGATCGCCAGCTACCGGGGGGCCACCCCGACCGACGCTCCCATCCTCCGGGACCGGGCCGACGTCGCCGCCTACGCCGCCTACCGGATGCCCGCGACCTTCGAGGCCGTGCGCTCCGCGTTGGAGGCGTTCGCGGACGCCGCACCCGAGTGGGTGCCGGGCGGGCACACCGACCTCGGCGGGGGCACGGGCGCGGCGGCCTGGGCCGTGAGCGCGGTGTGGGGCGGGCAGCGGCCCGTCACCATGCTCGACTGGTCCGAGCCCGCGCTCGCCCTGGGGCGCGAGATCGCCGCGGCCAACCCGGAGCTGAGGGACGTCCGCTGGCAGCGCTCCCGGATCGGAGCGGCGCTCACCCTCGACGGCACGGACCTCGTCACCGTCTCCTACGTCCTCAACGAGCTGACCGCCGCCGACCGCACCGCCCTCGTCGACGCCGCCGCGGCCGCCGCCCGGGCCGTCGTGATCGTCGAACCCGGCACCCCCGACGGCTACGCCCGCCTCATCGAGGCCCGCGACCGGCTGATCACCGCCGGTTTCCGCATCGCCGCCCCCTGCCCGCACAGCGCCGCCTGCCCCATCGCCCCCGGCACGGACTGGTGCCACTTCTCCGCCCGGGTCAGCCGCTCCTCCCTGCACCGCCAGGTCAAGGGCGGCTCCCTCGCGTATGAGGACGAGAAGTTCGCCTACGTCGCCGCCGCCCGCTTCCCCGTCGAACCGGCTCCCTCCCGGGTCGTCCGGCGCCCCCAGATCCGCAAGGGACAGGTCCTCCTCGACCTGTGCGAGACGGAACCGTCCCTGCGCCGCACGACCGTCACCAAACGCCACGGCGACCTGTACAAGGCCGCACGGGACGCCGACTGGGGAGACGCCTGGCCCCCTGCCTGAGCTTCAGAAGCCGCTGATCGCTCCGCCGGCGGTGGCGGCCCTGGCCCTGGCCGGGTTCGTGCCGAGCGCCTCCGGCACGGCGGCCGACCGGAGCGACGACATGACACCGTCGCGGCGTCGGCGAAGTGCCAGAGCCTCACGGCCCTGTCGACCGTCCACGTCCGCAGGTCGGCCGGCACCAAGTCCACCAGCCTGCGCCTCTGGTACAAGGGCACCAAGGGCTGCGACATCAAGGGTGTCGACGGTGGCTCTTACAAGAACACCTGCGGGATCGACAGCTACCACTACCGGCGCAAGGTCAACTACCGCGGCACCGTGGGCTACGTGTCCAACGTGTGCGTGAGGTACTCCTGACCCGCCCAGCGGACCAGCGTGTCCTCCGCCGACTTCCGGTCGGCGGGGGACAGGTCCGCGAGGTCGGCACCGTGATTCCCGCCCGGCACCCACAGCACCCGTGAGTCCGGCCCCCCGGGGCGGAAGTGCTCGGCCACGGATGGGTCCTGGGTGCCGTGGACGAACAGCAGCCGGCTGCCGCGGCGGCGGACCCAGCGGTCGATGTCGGGCATGGCGCCCCGGTCGAAGCGCAGGGGGATGTCCCGGGGGACGAAACTGCGCGGCTCGATGGCGCCCGGGTGTCGGAGCAGGCCGGCGAGGTGGGCGGTGGGGACACTGACGTACCCCAGCTGGGTGCCGATCTGGTACCAGTACGGGATGTAGTGCCGGGCGGTCGTGTCGGCGTACAGCGCCAGGCCCGCCGTGTCGTCCAGCCAGGTGTACAGTTCGTCGGCCGTCGCCCCGGGTCCGGGGATCGCGGCGACGTCGGCCGGTGTGCCGCGCTGCCAGAACATGAACGGCGCGCGCAGGACGGCGATTTCGAGCGCCTTGTCGGCGCTGCCGACGAGCCGGAAGGTGTCGCCGGTGGCGGCCGCCCAGCCCTCGTAGCGGGCGACCATCTCGGTACGGCGCAGCAGGATCGCCCGCTGGGCCGCCTTCAGGGCTTCCCGGGCGTCGGGGGTGCCGACCGTCTCCAGGAAGCGGAGATACGCGGAGTCGTCGCGGTCGTCGACGTTGTTCGGGGCCGAGTAGACCACGGTGCCGGTCACGTCATGGGGATGGAAACGGCGGTGGTAGACACTCGCCATCCCGCCCTTGCTGCCGCCGGTGGAGAGCCACGCGCCGGGGTAGAGCCGGCGGAAGAGCCGGACGACACGGTGGTGGTCGTCGGCGGCCTGGCGGACGGTGAGGTGGGCGTAGCCGGGGTCCGAGGGGCGCGAGGTCCCGAAGTAGCGGTGTTCGACCTGGAGTTGGTTGGCGCCGAGCAGGACCGCCGGTTCGGTCCGCCGTGGGGTGAGGACCGCCTGGTAGCCGGTGCTGAACAGCACGGTGGGGCGGTCGGCGGCGGTGTGGAGCAGGGTGAGGCGCTGCTCGAAGGTACCGGCGTCCGGGTTCGTGTGGTCGACCGGCTGGCGCAGGCCCAGGACGAAATGCCGGTACCCCGCCTCGGCGTCCTGCCGCTCCTCGATCAGGCGCAGTCCGGGCAGGGCCCGCAGGGCGTCGGCCACGTCGGCGTCCCCGGGGCGGGCGGTCGCTGACGCCGCTCGCGCGGGTCGGGCCGCCGTGGCGGCGAGGCCCGCCGCCGAGACGGCCGTGGCCGCCGAGGTGAGCAGCCGTCGTCTGGTCCATGCGGTCATGAGCCGAGTCCTCCCGGGTGTCCGTGGGGCGGGCGTCCGCCGGTCGCTTGCCGCGACCGCCTCAGTACATCCGTCGGACAGCTCGGGAGGATCCCGCGCGCGGGGGTCCGCTCTCCCTCGCGCGGGGGAGGCTCACGACGCCTCGCCCGCCGTGCCTCCCTCTTCCTGCGCTTCTCGCTGCTGTCGTTTCTCCTGGAGCTTGCGCAGCAGTTCGCGCTTCTGGGCCTGCGGGTCGAGACCGCCGCCGATCCGGCCGCCCTGGCCGCCGCCGCGCAGCGCCCTGCGGCCGAGGTTGCTGCGCGATCCGCCGACACCCAGCATGTTTCCGGCTCCGCCTCGGGTCATCCCGGGCTCCTTCCCTGACTTCTTCCCTGACATCTTCCGCGACGAGACGGTTCGTCTCGTGCATACTGCTCCACTGTCCGCGAGACGCTCCGTCTTGTCAACCTGGTAAATTCGACCCATGGCCGTCCAGAACTCCGCCCAGCCCGCCCCCGGCAAGCCCGCCCCCGACTCCACCCGGCGCAGCGAGAAGTCCCGCCGCGCCATCTACGACGCCGCCCTCGCGCTCGTCGTCGAGGCCGGCTACCCGAAGACCACCATCGAGGGCATCGCCGCCCGCGCCGGCGTCGGCAAGCAGACGATCTACCGGTGGTGGTCGTCCAAGGCGGACGTCCTGATGGAGGCGTTCCTCGACCTGGCCGAGCAGTCCGCGCCGGAGGCCGGGCCGGAGCCGTACACCTTCCCGGACACCGGCGACCTCGCCGCAGACCTCAAGGCCGTCCTGCGCGCCACCGTCGACGAACTGCGCGACCCGAGGTTCGAGGCGCCCTCCCGCGCCCTGGCCGCCGAGGGCGTCGTCAACGAGCAGCTCGGGCGCGAGCTCGTGGCCAAGCTGATGCAGCCCTCACTCGACCTCTACATCGGCCGGCTGCGCGCCGCACAGGACGCCGGCCAGGTACGGCCCGAGATCGACCCGCGCATCGCCCTGGAGCTCTTCATCTCCCCGCTCGCCCAGCGCTGGCTCCAGCGCACGGGCCCGATCTCCCACGAGTACACCGACACCCTCGTCGACTATGCCCTTCACGGCCTGGCCCCGCGCTGAGCGGCCCGGGCGAGGCGCCCCGGCGCGTCCGTGATCACGCCGCCGCAGCCCAGCGCCAGCACCCGGTCCCGCTGTGCGTCCGTCACCACGGTGTGCGCCCACACCCGCGCGATCCCCGAGTTCACCGCCCGCACCAGATCCACGTCCCGCGCCCGGTGGTCCACGTCCAGCAGGTCCACGAACGACCGCCAGCGCTCCGGGCGGTCCGTGCGCAACTGCCGCGCCGAGCGCCACAACTGCGCGAGCAGCCCCAGGCGGTGGACGCGCCGGGCCACCTCGGGGTCGTTGGAGTTCACGAACACCGAGCGGGTCAGGCCGCGGGCCCGGATCAGCGCGGCCAGCCGGTCCAGGCTCCGCGGGTCCTTCGCCTCCAGCATCAGCACGATCCGCCCGCCGAAACGATCCAGCACCTCGGCGACCGTCGGCGGCCGCTCCGACCGCCAGCTCCCCGGGAGCCGGTCCTTCGGGCGCAGCCGGACGCCCTGCCACTCCCGGGCGTCCAGGCCGCGCACCTCACCGCCCAGGTAGGTGGTGCGGTTCAGGGTCTCGTCGTGGAACACCACCGGCGTGCCGTCGCGCAGCAGCCGCGTGTCGAAGTCCAGCACCTGCGCCGTCCCGCGCTCGTAGGCGGCCGTCAGCCCCGCCATGCTGTTCTCGGGGACCTCACGGGCGCCGCCGCGGTGCGCGACGTAGGTGATCCGGGGCAGGGCCGCCACGGTCAGCGGACCCGCGCCCCACTCCAGCGGGGCCGGGGCGCGGCCGCCGGGGCCCGTGAGGGTCAGCGAGACCATGGAAGCCACGGAGGCCAGACCCGTCAGCGCGATCCATGTGACCATGGCGACCACGGTAGGACGCCATGTCACGGCAAAGCGGGCAATGACACCCGATCATGGTGGAGAGGGTGGCTCGTCGTTTCTCATCCCATCGGACACCCGGTGTACGTTGCGCCCTTCCTGTCCCGGATGTGGGCACTGGCCCCCCGGTGTGCGGGAAGATGGGACCATGAGGCATGCTGTTCCGCACGACGGCGAGGCGAGGGGATAGATGAGCGCGCAGTTCGGCGGCCGGACCGGCCGGCAGGGCAAACTCACCCAGTGGCTGCGCGCGGGGCGCCGGCCGAAGGAGACCGCCGGGGACGGCGGCCGTGAGGCCCTGCTGCTCGCCGCCGCCGACGCGGGACTGCCCCTGGCGCCCGCGGCCCACCCGTCCGGGTACCGCTGCTCCTGCGACCGCGTCGGCTGTCCCACCCCCGCCCGGCACCCGGTGTCCTTCGCCTGGCAGACGCAGTCGACCACCGAACGCTCCCAGATCGAGCGCTGGGCCCGCCATCAGCCGCAGGCCAACTTCATCACCGCGACCGGCATGGTGCACGACGTCCTCGACGTGCCCCTCGATGCCGGTCGCGACGCGTTGGAGCGGCTGCTCGCCGCCGGTGTCGAGGTCGGGCCGGTCGCCGAGAGCGACGACGGCCGCCTCCTCTTCTTCACCCTCACCCGCGGTACGCCCGAGGACGAGGACGAGTGGTGGCCGTGCGAACTGGACTGCCACCCCGAGACGGCGGACGAGCACCCCGGACTGCGCTGGCACTGCCGGGGCTCCTACGTCCTCGTACCGCCGGCGCGGCTGCCCGGTGAGGGCCAGGCGGTGCGGTGGGTGCGCGGGCCGGAGCACGCGCTGCCGGATCCGCTGAGCCTGCTGGAGGTGCTCACGGAGGTCGGCGGGCGCTATGCCGGTGAGGATGCCGACCAGGCCAGCGGGGCGGGCTGGCCTCTGCGGCACTGAGGCCTGTCGGCGACCGTGCCGTGAGGACCGGGTCTACGAGCCCTCCGCCGACGTCATGCCCTGGATCCTGCCCAGGATCGTCACCTTGCCCTGGCCCTTGGGGTCCAGCGCCACCTCGTTGGAGACGAACTCCATCGTGAGGGACTGCTTGATCTCGCCCTTCGTCAGGGCGAGGACGTCCTTGTTCGGCTCGGGGACGGACGTGCCCGCGTGGGCCGTCTGCTTCTCGTAGTGCCGAGTGGTGAAGAACACCAGCGCCCCGCCGTCGGCCGTGCGCAGCGCCAGCGGTGCGTAGTCGCCGTTCGTCAGCGGCTCGTCGATGTACTGGGTGACCATGCCCGGCTTCTTGCCGTTCTTCTGGCGCAGGGCACGCCACTGGCTGGTGTGGGCGCCGTCCGTGAAGGCCTCTCCGCCGCTCTTCAGGTACGTCGCGTACGTCCGGCTCAGGTCGCCGGGGTCGGTGGCCAGGTCGGTGGAGTTCACGGGGACGGACTCGGCCCAGCCGTCGGCGTCCTTCTTGAACTGCGGGACCTTGCCCGGGGCGACGAGCGTCAGGTACGCCACCTGGAACGGGTCGTCCAGACTGCTGCGGGTGAACACCAGCAGCCAGCGGGCGGTGCCGCCCTTGTTGCCGGCCGCGTCGACGACGAACCAGCGGGGCCAGCCGGCCTTCTTGGGGATCGTGAACTTCGCGTCCGTCAGTTTCAGCGGGGTGTGGCTCGGGTTGCCGTCCGGGTTGTTCGCCTTCCCGGCCTTGAGACGGGCCGAGTCGATGTCGGCGAGGGCGCCCGTGGTGTGGTCGGCGTCCAGAGTGCCGTCGTAGGCCTTGTCGGCCTCGTTGTACGCCGTGGTGAACTCCTGGAGGGCCTCGGCGGCTTCGGCGCGGGTCGTGGACGGGAGGATCTCCCGTTCGCCGTGTACGACGACGCATCCACTGGCCGTCAGCGACAAAGCGGTCGCCGAGGTTGCTATGAGGGCGCTCCGGGCGGGCCTGCGGAGCGTTCGAGGGTCGCGATCCCTGCTCATCGGGTACCTTCACCTTCCCCTTTCCGGAGGCGAACCCTACCGGGTGCCTCCGGCGATTGGGCGGGGGTGGGTGGGTGGGTGCGCGTGCTTAGCCTGGCGCCGGGTGTGGGTCGGGGCCGCGTCGGGGGGTGTCCGTCCTCGGAACGGCGCGATGGGGTCTCACGCCGACTGACTGGTCGTCGACGCGCCAACCGCTGCGGGCGGACACCCCCCGACACGGCCCCTTCTCGCCGTACGCGGGTGCGGGTCCGCGGGGGCGGGCGCGCAGTCCCGCTCAGCTGCGGGCAATCGGGGCCGACAGCCGTGCGTTGTCACACCTTGTCGCGCACCGGTGTTGTCGTGGTGGTGGTGCGGCCGGGGGCGAGGAACAGGGCCAGGGTCGGGATCAAGTACAGGAGCCATACCGCCACTTGAAGGGTGGTGGGGTCGGGCTGGAAGTTGAAGATGCCCTTCAGGAGCGTGCCGTACCAGCTGTCCGGGGGGATCGTGCCGGAGATGTCGAAGGCCTTGTCGGTGAGGCCGGGCAGGAAGTCGGCCTCCTGGACGTCGTGGAAGCCGTAGGCCAGGACGCCGGCCGCGACGACCACCAGCATGCCGCCGGTCCACGTGAAGAACTTCGCCAGGTTGATGCGCAGCGCGCCCCGGTAGAACAGCCAGCCCAGGAGGACCGCCGTCAGGAGGCCCAGGGCGACGCCGAGCAGGGGGCGGGGCGTGCCGTCGCTCGCCGCGTGGACCGAGGCCCAGACGAACAGGGCCGTCTCCAGGCCCTCGCGGCCCACCGCGAGGAACGCCGTCGCGACCAGCGCGCCCGTGCCCATCGCCAGCGCCGCGTCCAGCCTGCCGTGCAGCTCCGACTTGAGGTGGCGGGCCGTGCGGCGCATCCAGAACACCATCCACGTCACCAGGCCGACCGCGAGGATGGAGAGGGATCCGCCCAGGGCCTCCTGCGCCTGGAACGTCAGCTCCTGGGAGCCGAATTCGAGGGCGCAGCCGAAGCCGAGTGCGAGGGCGATCGCGACGGTTATGCCGGTCCAGATCGGCTTCAGGGCGTCCCTGCGGTCCGTCTTGACCAGGTAGGCGATGAGGATGCAGACGACCAGGCTCGCCTCCAGGCCCTCGCGCAGACCGATCAGGTAGTTGGAGAACACGGGCTCAGGCCTCCTTCGAGAACAGCGCCCGGCCCCACCAGTCGTCCTTGTCGCGGACGCCCGGCGGGACGGCGAAGAGCGCCGAACCCACGTGCTGGATGTACTCGTTGAGCGCGTCCGCGGCCAGGCTGCGCTGGATGGGGATGAAGCCCTTGCGGACGTCGCGCTGGTAGGCCAGGAAGAACAGGCCCGCGTCCAGGCGGCCGAGGCCGTCCGTGCCGTCGGTGAAGGAGTAGCCGCGGCGCAGGATCGTCGCCCCGTGGTTGGTGTCGGGGTGCGCGAGCCGGACGTGCGCGTCGGGCTTCATCGCCTTCAGGAACGGCTCGTCGCGCTCCTTGGCCTTGCCGACCGGGGCGCCCTCGCCCTTGTCGCGGCCGAAGATGTCCTCCTGCTCCTGCAGCGAGGTGCGGTCCCAGGTCTCGATGTGCATGCGGATGCGGCGGGCGACGAGGTAGGAACCGCCCCGCATCCAGGCCGGGTCGTCCTTCTCGCCGACCCAGACGAACTTCTTCAGGCGGTCCGTCTCCGTGCCCGCGATGTTGCGGGTGCCGTCCTTGAAGCCCATCAGGTTGCGCGGCGTCTGCGCCTCGGGCGTCGTCGACGACGTCTTGCCGAAGCCGAGCTGGGACCAGCGGATGACGACCTTGCCGAAGCCGATGCGGGCCAGGTTGCGCACCGCGTGGACCGCGACCTGGGGGTCGTCGGCGCAGGCCTGGATGCACAGGTCGCCGCCGCTGCGGTTCTTGTCCAGGTTGTCGCCCGCGAACTTCGGCAGGTCGACCAGGGCTTCCGGGCGGCGGTCCGCGAGGTCGAACTTCTCGAACAGGGACGGGCCGAAGCCGATCGTGAGGGTCAGGCGGGAGGGCTTCAGGCCCAGCGCCTCGCCCGTGTCGTCCGGGGGCGCCTCGGCCAGGCCGCCGTAGGCGCCCTCGCCGACGGCGTGCCCGGCCGTCATGCGCCGGGCGGCCTCCGTCCAGTCCTTCAGCAACCGGACGAAGGCGTCCCGGTCATCGGTCGTCACGTCGAACGCAGCGAAGTGCAGGCGGTCCTGCACCGGGGTGGCGATGCCCGCCTGGTGCGGGCCGTGGAAGGCGATCGCCGAGCCGGCCGGTTCGGTGTCGTCCTCGGTGCGGGCCATCGCCACCGCGCCGCCGGCCGCGGCCGCGCCGATCGCCAGGCCCGCGCCGCCCCAGCCGAGCAGCGAACGGCGGCTGGGAGAGGGGGAGTTGGTGTTTGTCATCGTGGCCCCCCGCTACTTCACAACGGCGGCGGCGAGCTTCGACAGCGGCTCCGCCAAGGCGTTGACCGCGTCCGAGAGCTCCTTGCGGTCGGTCTTGCCGACCCTGTCGTAGGAGGTGAAGTCGTACGACGTCGTGTTCGGGCGGTACCGGTCGAGCAGCTTGTCCAGGGCCGTGAACTGCTCGTCGAGTTCGGTGACGAGGACCGCGTCGTTCTCCTTCGCGACCGGCTTCAGCAGGTCGTACGACTTCTGCGCGCCCTCGACGTTGGCCTTGAAGTCGACCAGGTCGGTGTGCGAGTAGCGCTCCTCCTCGCCGGTGACCTTGCCGGTGGCGACCTCGTCGAGGAGTTCCTTGGCGCCGTTGGCCATGGAGGTGGGGGTGATCTCGGCCTTGCCGACCCGGGCCTGCCAGTCCTTCAGGTCCTTGATCAGCAGGTCGGCGAGGTCCTTCTCGCGGTCGCCGATCTTCTTGTCCTGCCACAGGGCCTTCTCCAGGCGGTGCCAGCCCGTCCAGTCGGTGGCCGGGTCCTGGCCGTCCTCCAGGCCGTCCTCGCGGACGTCGACCTTGGGGTCGATGTCGCCGAACGACTCGGCGACCGGCTCGGTGCGCTCCCAGCCGATGCGGGAGGGGGCGTACGCCTTCTTCGCCGCTTCGAGGTCGCCGTCCTTGACGGCCCGGGCGAACGCCTCGGCCTTCGGCAGCGTCTCGTCGGCCTGCTGCTGGACGTAGGCGCGGTAGGCCGCGACGGCCTTGTCCAGGCGCGGGTCGCGCTTGACGGCCTTGCCGCCGGTGGCCTTGACGGCCTGGCGGATGCCGTCGCCCTTCATGCCGGGCTTGCAGGCGATCTGGTAGTCGCCGGCCTTCACCTCGGCGGTGACCCGCTGCTTGGTGCCGGGGCCTATGTTCTCCCGCTCGGTGACCACGCGGTCGTCGGGGAAGAGGACGTAGACCTCGGTGACCTTGGAGCCCTTGTTCTCGACGGCCAGTTCGACGTGCCCGGCCGGGAACTCCTTCTTCGACACCTGGCACGTGTCGTCCGTCGCCGTCACGTTGATCACGTGGTCGCCGTCCTTGGCGTCGCTCTTCTCGGTGCAGCCGGTGACGGCGGCCAGGGCCGCCGCGGCGGCGAGGACGGCGGAAGCGGGGCGGGCGGGTCGCATGAAGGCTCCAGGAGAGAGGAAGGTGAGGCTCACCTAAGACGGCACATAAGGATGGCCCAAGTGGCCAAAAATCGCTGTCATGGTTGAGTCAAAGGAAGGTCAAAGGTGGTATCTCGGGATCTCGTGGATGCCCCACCTCGCCTGCGGTGCCTCGACCGTCCGGGCGATGTTTGAATGCACCACGTGACTGACTACGACGTGCTCCGCGTCTTCTGCGGGCCGAAGGGTGGGTACGGCAACGAGCTCGGTGTCGTGCGCGAGGGGTCCGTGATGCCCGAGCAGGGTGAGCGGCAGGCGTTCGCCGCGAAGGTCGGGTTCAGCGAGACCGTGTTCGTCGACGATCCCGAGCGCGGAGTGATCGACATCTACACCCCCACGCTACGGCTGCCCTTCGCCGGGCATCCCTGTGTCGGGGCGGCCTGGCTGCTCGACGTGCCCGAGCTGGTCACGCCCGCGGGGGTGACCGGCGCCCGGCAGGACGGGGAGTTCTGCTGGATCGAGGCGCGGGCGGAGTGGGTGCCGCCGCGGACGCTGCGGCAGTACGGCAGCGCCGCCGAGGTCGAGGACCTGGCCGTGCCGCCGCCGGGGGAGTGGATCTACGCCTGGGCGTGGGAGGACGAGCCCGCCGGGCGGATCCGGGCCCGGGCCTTCCCCGGCCGGGGTGACGGCATCGACGAGGACGAGGCGACCGGGGCCGCGGCCCTGCTGCTCACCGACCGGCTGGGTCGGGCCCTCAACATCACCCAGGGTGCGGGCTCCCAGATCCTGGCCGCACCCCAGCCGGGCGGATGGACCGAGGTCGGCGGACGGGTCCACCTGGAGCGCTGACCCGGCCGGAGCGCGTCCGTGCGGGTGGAACAGCGTGTGTGCGCGGCGGTGAACGGGGACCTCTGGGCGCGGCCAAGCACCACCGCGAGAGGATTCTCATGCGCATTCGTTCCGCTCTGGCCGTCGTCGCCCTGACCGCCGCCCTGTCCGCCACCGGTGCGGCGGCCGCCTCCGCCAACGACGACGGCTCGGAGTACCGCGACGGCCACCACGTGGCGTGCAGCCCGTACTTCGGTGAGCTCGAGGCCGAGACCGCCGAGATCGAGTGGGGCGGGGCCGTCTGCCACAACGGCCCGTTCGACATCTGAGCAGGACAGCCCCGGCTCTCTCCCGAGCCGAACCCGGGCCCCCTCGCCGCGTGCGAGGGGGCCCGTCCGTTCACGCCGTCAGGGGGAACTCCTCGCCCAGTGCCTCGAACATCGCGTTGTTCAGCTCGTACGCCCGCTTGCACTCGGCCACGATCCGCTGCCGCTCCAGCTCGTCACCGGGCACCGCGTCCAGCAGCTCGCAGTAGGTCCGCTTGAAGGCGGCCGGGTTGGGGATCTCCTCGAAGACGTAGAAGCGGACCCCGTCGCCCTTCTTCGGGAAACCCCACGTCTTCTCGGCCGTGTCGCGGATGATCTGCCCGCCGGAGAGGTCGCCGAGGTAGCGCGTGTAGTGGTGGGCGACGTACCCGGCCGGCCAGGTGCGGGCGCATGCCGTGATCCGGTCCGCGTACTCCAGGGTGGCCGGCAGCGCGCCGGCCGTCGTCCGCCAGCCGGGACCGCGCAGGTACTCCAGGTCACGCTCCAGCGCCGTCATGCGGAACAGCTCCGGACGGACGAAGGGACCGGCCACCGGGTCCGCGGCCAGATGCCGGGCGCCGGACTCCAGTGCGCCGTACACGAACCACAGCTGCTCCGTGTAGCGCGCGAACGCATCGACTCCCAGTTTGTGCCCCAGCAGGTCACCGATGAAGGTCGAGCCCCTGACCTGCTCGTGCTGCTCACGGGATGCGGTCCGAAGGAGCGTCGAAAAGGAATCCATGGCCACACTTTTCCCGACGACCTGTCGGCAAAAACCTCACTCCGAAAAGAGCGGCCCGCCCTCCGGGGAGAGCGGGCCGTTCCGCGGTGTGTGGGCCGGGGGGGCTAGGGCAGCGTGAGGATCTCCGCGCCCGTGTCCGTCACCACCAGCGTGTGCTCGAACTGGGCCGTCCGCTTCCGGTCCTTCGTGACGACCGTCCAGCCGTCGTCCCACGTGTCGTACTCGTGTGTGCCGAGCGTCAGCATCGGCTCGATCGTGAACGTCATGCCGGGCTGGATGACCGTCGTCGCGTGCGGGCTGTCGTAGTGCGGGATGATCAGGCCCGAGTGGAACGACGAGTTGATGCCGTGCCCGGTGAAGTCCCGGACCACTCCGTAGCCGAAGCGCTTGGCGTACGACTCGATGACCCGGCCGATGATGTTGATCTGCCGGCCCGGCTTGACCGCCTTGATCGCCCGGTCGAGGGACTCCCGGGTCCGCTCCACCAGCAGCCGCGACGGCTCGTCGACGTCACCCACCAGGTACGTGGCGTTGTTGTCGCCGTGCACCCCGCCGATGTACGCCGTCACGTCGAGATTGACGATGTCGCCGTCGCGCAGGACCGTCGAGTCCGGGATGCCGTGGCAGATGACCTCGTTGACGCTCGTGCAGAGCGACTTCGGGAAGCCGCGGTAGCCCAGGGTCGAGGGGTAGGCGCCGTGGTCGCACATGTACTCGTGCGCCGCCTTGTCCAGCTCGTCCGTGGTCACCCCGGGGGCGATCAGCTTCGCGGCCTCCGCCATCGCCCGGGCCGCGATCCGGCCGGCCAAGCGCATCGCCTCGATGGTCTCGGGCGTCTGCACCTCCGGTCCGGTGTACGGCGTCGGCGCGGGTTTGCCGACGTATTCGGGACGACGGATGTTTCCGGGCACGGAACGGGTGGGGGACAGCTCCCCTGGTACGAGCAGCGACTGGCCAGACATGCCAGCGAGTCTAACCAGCGGCCATGGGGGAACATGTCGATGGCGAGAGGAGCTGGTCATGGCCCTGTTCAAGAAGCGCACGGTCGGCAAGCCGGGTGAGTGGTACTACTGCCTGGAGCACAAGAAGGTCGAGGAGGGGCCGGAATGCCCCAACAAAGACCGGTTCGGGCCGTACGCCTCCCGTACGGAGGCCGAACACGCGATGGCGACCGCCCGCGAGCGCAACCTCCAGTGGGAGAACGACCCCAAGTGGCACGACGCCCCGGCGGGCGGCCGGGACGACGAGAACTGATCCCACCGACGCCCGGGGCCGCGGCCCCGGGCGTTCGTGATGTGCGGGGTGCCCCCGAGGTCGGCAGCGGGAGGCCCGACGTCACCAGCGGGCCGGTGGCGGTGCCGTCAGGTGTTCCGCCAGCCGCGCCACCCGGTCCCGGAGGCGACGCCGCCCCCGCGGGGCCGGCAGGGCGTTCTCCCCAGCCGCCGCGCTGACCAGGTGCTGCACCGTGTCGAGGTCCAGCTCCGAGCCGTCGGGGACGGCCAGGGCCTCGTGCGCCATGGACGGCAGCTCGCCCTGGCCGGGGCCGAGCGCCAGGACCGTCGCGCCGGCCCGACGCGCGTCGGACACCCGTTCCAGGAGCCGTGCGGCAGGCCCCTCCGGAGCGACCACCAGCAGCGTCTCGCCCCGCCGGGCCGCCTCCAGCCGTCCCAGACCGACCGCCAGATGCGCCGGATCCGAGGGGTGCGCGCCGTGCCGTACCAGCGTCGGGGCCAGCTCCGGCGTGCCCGACCAGGCGGCCTCGTCCACCAGGTGCGCGGCGAGATGCCACGGCTCGTACTCCGGCGTGCCGACGAGCAGCAGCCCGCCCCCGTGCGACACCACCGAGCCGCGCAGCGCCCCGGCGAACCGCCGCGTGGCCCCCAGCCACTCCGTCCCGGCGAGCACTTCCCGCAGCAGTGCGACCCGTACCGCATCCATGGGAACGCATCCTGCCCCAAACGGTCACTCGTGACGTGGAGTTCACCCCGCATTCGCCCGGCCTGGGGAGGCCGACCGCTCACCCGTACCGCCGTCGAACGACCGGAGGAACCCGCCGATGACCGAGACCGGCGTCCCCTTCCGCGCCGGGCAGGAGGGGTACGCCGGCTTCCGCACCCCCGCCGTCGTCGCCACCGGCGCCGGTGACCTGCTCGCCTTCTGCGAGGGGGGCGGCCGACCTGGGGGCCGTTCCAGGTCGCAACGGCGACGCCCTCGCCGGCAATCCCGCCCCGGCCGTCCTCGACACCGGCCGCGTCCTCCTCGTGCACGTGCGCAACGCGGCCCTCGCCACCGAGGACGCCATCCGGCGCGGCAAGGTGAGCGCGGCGGACGGGCGCCGCGTCCGGGTGCGGCACAGCGACGACGAGGGCCGCACCTGGTCGGCCCCGAAGGAGATCACCCAGGAGACCGAGCGGCCCGAGTGGCGCTGGTACGCCACCACCCCCAGCCACCCGATCCAGCTGACCTGAGCCGTAGGGGCGCCGCCGCGGTCGTAGAGTCGGGGCCATGACCTCTACCGACAGTGCTGCCACCGCCAACGCCCAGAAGGCACCCGCCAAGGACCCCTGGGACCTGCCCGACGTCTCCGGACTCGTGGTCGGGGTGCTCGGCGGGACCGGGCCGCAGGGCAAGGGCCTGGCCTACCGGCTCGCCAAGGCCGGCCAGAAGGTGATCATCGGCTCGCGTGCCGCCGACCGTGCCCAGGCAGCCGCCGAGGAGCTCGGCCACGGCGTCGAGGGCGCCGACAACGCCGAGACCGCGCGCCGCAGCGACATCGTGATCGTCGCCGTGCCGTGGGACGGCCACGGCAAGACCCTCGAATCCCTGCGCGAGGAACTGGCCGGCAAGCTCGTCGTCGACTGCGTCAACCCGCTCGGCTTCGACAAGAAGGGCGCCTACGCCCTCAAGCCGGAGGAGGGCAGCGCCGCCGAGCAGGCCGCCGCCCTGCTGCCGGACTCCCGGGTCACGGCCGCCTTCCACCACCTGTCGGCCGTGTTGCTCCAGGACCCGGAGATCGACGAGATCGACACCGACGTGATGGTGCTCGGAGAGGTCCGCGCGGATGTGGAGATCGTCCAGGCCCTGGCCGGCCGCATCCCCGGCATGCGCGGCATCTTCGCCGGGCGGCTGCGCAACGCCCACCAGGTGGAGTCGCTGGTGGCGAACCTGATCTCCGTGAACCGCCGGTACAAGGCGCACGCCGGGCTCCGCGTCACCGACGTGTGAGCCGGTGAGCTCCATGGGGGACACTGGACGGCACCAGCAGTGCCGCAGTGTCCCCTGACAGGAGTCACCCTCATGCCCCGCCTCGGCCTCTACGCTTTGATCGTCTGCGTCCTCTCGGTGGCCGCCGCCGTCGTCTCGTTCACGCGGGGCAGCTTCCTGGGGATCGTGTGGGTGCTGCTGGCGGGCCTGTCGTCCAACATGTGCTGGTACTACGTCAAGCGCGCCAGGCAGCAGAAGTCCGTCACCGGCTGATCCGCGCCCGTCAGGGGGCCGCCGAGCAGAACTCGTTCGAGCCCTGCCAGAAGCGGTACAGCTCCTGACCGCAGTACGTCTCGAAGTCGCTGATCCCGAGGGACTTCAGGATCGTGTCGACCACGTCGAAGAACACGCCGTTCACCGCCGGCAGCCACAGCAGCGCGAACACGAACAGCAGGCCGAACGGCGCGAACGGCTCCACCTGGCGCCGGATGCCGTACGACAGCCAGGGCTCGATCACGCCGTAGCCGTCCAGGCCCGGCACCGGCAGGAAGTTCAGCAGCGCGGCCGTCACCTGGAGCAGCGCGAGGAAGGCCAGGGCGAACCGGAAGTCGCTCGGCACGCCGTCCAGCGCGTCCAGCCAGAACGGGGCGGTGCAGACGACGGCGAACAGCACGTTCATCAGCGGTCCCGCCGCCGAGATCAGACTGTGCTTCCAGCGCCCCTGGATCCGCCCCCGCTCGATGAACACGGCACCGCCGGGCAGCCCGATCCCGCCCATGATCACGAAGATCACCGGGAGCACGATGCTGAGCAGCGCGTGTGTGTACTTCAGCGGGTTCAGGGTCAGATAGCCCTTCGCGCCGATCGAGATGTCGCCGCTGTGCAGGGCGGTACGCGCATGCGCGTACTCGTGGAGACACAGCGAGACGATCCACGCCGCCGTCACGAACAGGAACACGGCGACACCGGGCTGCTCGGCGAACCCGGTCCAGGTCGCCCAGCCCGTGACCGCCGTCACGGCGACGATCCCGACGAACACGGGACTGATCCGCCGCTCGCTGTGGCGGGTGATGGCGGTGGTCATGGGGCTCCCTGCACTCATCGACACGGGGTGGGACGGCCCGACGGTACCGGGCGCAGGTGAAAAACGTCTCGCGCGGGGTGGTCGGTTCCGGGGAGGGTGGGGGCATGGGGCTGTGGCACGTGTACTACGAGGACTGGCAGATGGAGTGCTGCGGCACGCCGTTCTCGGTGGGGGACGAGGTGAGCTGGCCGCTGCTGCTCCTGGACTCGGACACCGTGCTCGGCGGCGGCTGGCACGACCAGCTCACCAAGGTCGCCGGGCCGGTGGAGGACGTGGGCGGCGTGCGGATGGTGCGGGAGGAGACGGGCCTGCCGGTGGCCCTGGGGGCGGACCCGGACGCCGAGGAGGACCGGCGCCCGGAGCCGGGGGAGCGGACCCGGGCGGTCGGGCTGCTGTCCGTCGAGCGACACGGCGCCGAGTGGCCCGAGGCCGGCGGCCGGGTGCGGGCCGTACAGGTGCTGACCCAGGCCTGGGCCGAGACCGCGCCCGGATCGCGCTCCTACGAGCCGGTGGCGGGCAAGCGCGGGCTGCGGGCGGTGGAGCGCTGCCCGCGATGGTTCACCGAGACCGAGGGGGAGCGGGCCGCTGACGGGCGGGGACGGCGCTCACGCGAGTCCGGCGTGGTGGTGACCCTGGACGTGCCGGGCACGGACTCCCGGCTCTCCCACGCCGTACGCGAGGCCCGGGGCATCCCGGAGCAGGGCGCGGAGCCCGGCGCGGAGACCCGGGGCATCGGGGCGGCGGACCTGGCGGCCCTCCTGGAGACGCTGAGCACGGCGACACCCCCGCGGCGACGGGCCCGGCGCCGCCACGCGGGTGCGTGAACGGCCCCGCGATGACCCCGACACACCCACACCGACCTGGGGGCCCTGCCGTGCGGGGCCGCTGTGACCTCGGCGTCTCGCGCGGGTGGGTGAGGGGCTCAGCCGTGTCCGGCTGCTGTGACTCCGGCGGCCGGTGCCGGTCCGTGCACGGCCCCGCCCTGCCCGCGCCGCCGATGACCCCGAGGCCCCCACACCCGCACCGGACCGGCGCCACCGATGACCCAGCCCCAACACCCGCCCCTGACCGGCCCGCCGCGCCGTCAACCGCCGTGACCCGCCCCCGTACACCGGAGACAATGACCCCGTGCACTACCGCATCCTCGGCACCACACAGGCGCTCCGCGCCGACGGGACGGTCGTTCCGGTCGGTGGGGCGCGGTTGCGCGCGCTGCTGACCGTGCTCGCACTGCGCGCCGGACGGACCGTGCCCGCGGGGCTGCTCGTCGACGAGGTGTGGGGCGGGCGGCCGCCCGCCGACGCGCACGGGGCGCTACAGGCACTGGTCGGGCGGTTGCGCAGGGCGCTCGGGGCGGACGCGGTCGCCTCCGTCGAGGGCGGGTACCGGCTCACGGCCGCGCCCGACGACGTCGACCTGAACCGGTTCGAGCGGCTGGCCGGCGAGGGACTGCGGGCGCTGGCCGACGGCGACCCCGCCAAGGCCGCCGTGGTCCTCGACGACGCTCTCGCCCTGTGGCGCGGCCCGGCCCTCGCCGACCTGCCCGACCGCACCGCCGAGGCGGCCCGCCGGGACACCCGCCGCCTGGACGCGCTGCGCGCCCGCCACACCGCCGCCCTCGCCCTCGGCCAGGCCGAGCAGTCCCTGCCGGAACTGACCGCCCTGTGCGACGGCCACCCCCTGGACGAGCCCCTCCAGACCCTGCGCCTGCGGGCCCTGCGGGACGCCGGCCGGGCGGCGGAGGCACTGGACGCCTACGAGGATGTCCGGCGGCTGCTCGCCGACCGTCTCGGCGCCGACCCGGGGCCGCAACTGCGTTCCCTGCACGCGGAGTTGCTCCGCCTCGGGGACATGCCCGCAGGCGCGCCCGCCGCCGGGGGGCCGGGCGGATCCGCCGGCAACCTCCGCGCCCGCCTCACCTCGTTCATCGGCCGGGAAACCGACATCGAGACCCTCCGCGGGGATCTCGCGGCGGCCCGGCTGGTCACCCTGCTCGGCCCCGGCGGCGCCGGGAAGACCCGCCTGTCGCAGGAGGCCGCCGAGACCGTGCGCGAGGCCATGACCGGCGGTGTGTGGCTCGCCGAACTCGCCCCCGTCGACGACCCCGACGCCGTACCGGAGGCCGTGCTCACCGCCGTCGGCGCCCGCGAGACCGTGCTGTACGGAGCCGGCGCCGAAGGCATCCGCGCCGCCGTCGCGGACCGGCTGGACGACCCCGTCGAGCGGCTCGCCGAGCACTGCTCCCGGCCCCGCATGCTGCTGATCCTCGACAACTGCGAGCACGTCGCCGACGCCGCCGCCCGGCTCACCGAGGAGCTGCTGGCGCGCTGCCCGGACCTCACCGTCCTGGCCACCAGCCGGGAACCCCTCGGCGTGCCCGGGGAGTTGCTGCGCCCGGTGGAGCCGCTGCCCGAGCCGGTCGCGCTGCGGCTGCTGGCCGACCGGGGCGCGGCGGCCCGGCCCGGCTTCCGGATCGAGGACGATCCCGGGGCGTGCGCGGAGATCTGCCGGCGCCTCGACGGCCTGCCGCTGGCCATCGAACTGGCCGCAGCCCGGCTGCGGATGCTCACACCCCGCCAGATCGCCGACCGGCTCGACGACCGCTTCCGTCTCCTCACCTCCGGCAGCCGCACCGTCCTGCCCCGCCAGCAGACCCTCAGAGCCGTCGTCGACTGGTCCTGGGACCTCCTCGACGAGGACGAGCGGGAGGTCCTGCGCCAGCTGTCGGTCTTCTCCGGCGGCTGCGACCTGCCCGCCGCCGAGGCGGTGTGCGGGCCGGCCGCCCTGGAGACGCTCGGCTCGCTCGTCGACCGCTCCCTGGTGGTGGCCGCCCCGCCCGGTGAGCCGGCCGACGGGGAGATGCGCTACCGGCTCCTGGAGACCGTCGCCGAGTACGCCGGTGAACGGCTGGACGAGTCCGGGCGGCGCGCCGACGCCGAGCGCGCCCATCTGACGTACTTCCGTGAACTCGCCCGCACCACCGATCCGTTGCTGCGCGGTCCGGACCAGCTCTCCGCCATCCACCGGCTGGAGCGCGAGTACGAGAACCTGCGCACCGCGCTGCGCCACGCCGTCGCCCTGCGCGACGAGCAGGAGGCGCTGTGCCTGGCGCTGTCCCTCGTCTGGTACTGGCAGATGCGCGACCTGCGCAGCGAGGCGCGCAACTGGTACCGCGACGTCATCGCGCTCGGCCCCGACCCCTTCACCGAACCCGTCCGCCCCGCCACCGCGGTGTGGCAGCGCTGCACCGACGCCCCGCCCCCGATGACCGGCGAGGTCCTCGCCGAGGCCCGGCGCGGCATCCACCTCGCCCATCTCGCGTGCATGGACACCGAACTGGATGCCTGGCAGAACCCGCGGTCCCAGCGGAAGCTGCGCACCATCGCCCGGACCTACGAGCCCGGTCTGCCGCAGAACTGCCGGCTCCCCGGCCTGTTCTGGTTCTTCGCCGTGATGCTGACCGGCGACATGGACCGGCTGCGCGTCATCATCGACGCCTCCGTCCAGACCTGCCGGCAGACCCCCGGCTTCGACTGGGAGCTGGCCTCCGGCCTCCAGATGCGGGCCAACTTCCTCGCCAACCGCACCGACTGGGCGGGCGACGCCGCCCGGGACGCCGACGAGTCGCTGGAGATCTACCGGCGTCTCGGTGACGCCTGGGGCATCGCCGAGGCCCTCTCCGCCCGCGCCGAGGCCCACGAACGCAAGGGTGACCACGCCCGGGCCGCCGCCGAATACGAGGCGGCCATCTCCCACGCCGAGCAGCTCGGTGCCCGCGCCCAGGCAGCCGTCCTCGCCGCCCGGCTCGGCAGCGCGCTGCTGGAGGCCGGCGAGGGCGAACGCGGCGAGCGGCTGCTGCGCGAGGTGATCGCCCAGCGCGAGGATTCGCACAGCGAGGCGATGCCCGCGGCCCGGCTGTTCCTCGCCGGCCGGCTCGGCATGACGGGCCGCGTCGCCGAGGCCCGCGAGCAACTGCGGCGGCTGCGCCAGGACTTCCGTATCGCCCACTTCATCGTCTTCGACGCCTTCATCCTCGGCACGGAGGCCTGGCTGGACGCCGAGGAGGAGCGCTACGACGACTGCCTGGACCGCATCCGCAAGGCGCTGGAGCGCGCCGCCGACCCGCTGTCCGAGGCTGTCGCGCCCCATATGCGCTCGGGGTACCTGCTCATCGGCGCCGGGGCCCTGGCCGCCCTCGACAGGGGTCGGCGCGCCGTCGACGCGGCCCGTTGCCTGGGTGCGTTCGACGCCCTGCTGCCGGTCGGCCACGTCGCCCGGATGCAGGAGCGCGCGACCCGTGAGCAGGCGGTGCGGCGGGCCCGGGCGCAACTCGGCGACGCGGCGTACGAGGCCGCGTACGCCGCGGGCGGCGGACTCTCCCTCGAGGAGGCCGCCGCCCTCTTCTGACGCGGACCGGGCGCGTGGGTCAGCTCTTGGTGCGGAACTTGTGGATCGCCACGGGCGCCATCACGGCCGTGATCGCCACCGACCAGCCGAGCGTCACCCACAGGTCGTGCGCGACCGGCCCGCCCACCATCAGGCCGCGCGCGGCGTCCGCGAGCGTGGACAGCGGGTTGTAGTCGGTGAAGGCCTGGAGCCAGCCCGGCATCGACGTGGTCGGCGCGAAGATCGACGAGCCGAACTGCAGCGGGAACAGCACCAGGAAGCCCATCGCCTGTACGGACTGCGCGCTCTTCATGATCACGCCCAGGGTGAGGAACACCCACATGATCGACGAGGCGAACGCGGTGGACAGGGCCACGGCCGCGAACAGCCCGGGCCAGTTGGTGATGTCGAAACCGACCGCCACGGAGACGATCATCAGCACGGCGGTCGCGAACAGCATCCGCAGCAGCTCCACCGAGATCTTCGCGAACAGCACCGAGCCGCGCCCGATGGGCAGGGACCGGAAGCGGTCCATGACACCGGAGTTGAAGTCCTGGCTGAAGCCGGTGCCGACGCCCTGGGACAGCGTCATGCTCATCATCGCGATCATGCCGGGGATCACGTACTGCACATATTGATCCTGCCCGCCGCCCAGCGCCTGACCGATCGAGCCGCCGAACACGAACACGAACAGCAGGGTGAAGATGACCGGCATCAGCAGCGCGTCGGCCATCGACTCCGGGTCCTGGCGGATCCACAGCAGGTTGCGGCGGACGAGGGCACTGGTGTGCCGCAGGTGCCCGCGCAGCGAGATGCGGGCGTCCACCTTGGCGTCGTCGACGGTCACGGCGCTCATACGGCGGCCTCCTGAAGGTCCTCGGCGGGCGCGGTGTCCTGCGGGGCACTGGCACGGTGGCCGGTGAGGGACAGGAACACCTCGTCCAGGCTGGGCAGTTCGGTGCTGACGGCGGCGAGCGTGATGCCGCGGCTCGTGACGGCGCCCACGACGGCGGTCAGTTGCTCGTCGCTGAGGATCGGGACGAGGAGGGTGCCGGAGTCGGTGTCCACGGTGGTGGTCGCGAGCCCGGTGATGCCGAGATCGTCCAGGTACCCGGCGAGCGGCCGCAGGTGCAGGGCGTCGGCCGGCCGGATCCGCAGGGTCCGCCCGCCGACCTTGGCCTTGAGCTCCTCGATGCCCCCGCCCGCGACGACCTTGCCCTTGTCCACGACCGTCAGCTCGGAGGCGAGCTGCTCGGCCTCCTCCATGTACTGCGTGGTCAGCAGCACGGTCACACCGCCGCCGACCATGGCCTTCACCTCGTCCCACACCTCGTTGCGGGTGCGCGGGTCGAGCCCGGTGGTCGGTTCGTCGAGGAAGAGGACGGCGGGCCGGCCGATCATCGAGGCGGCCAGGTCGAGCCGCCGCCGCATACCGCCGGAGTAGGTGCTCGCGGGCCGCTTGGCGGCGTCGGTCAGCGAGAACCGCTCCAGCAGTTCGTCGGCTCGCGCGCGTGCCTGCTTGCGGGGCAGGTCGAGCAGCCGGCCGATCATGTACAGGTTCTCCCAGCCGGGCAGCTTCTCGTCGACGGAGGCGTACTGCCCGGTGAGCCCTATCACCCGCCGCAGCTGCCGAGGCTGCCGTACGACGTCGTACCCGGCCACCGTCGCCTGCCCCGAGTCGGGCGTGAGCAGCGTGGACAGGATCCGCACGAGGGTGGTCTTCCCGGCCCCGTTCGGCCCGAGCACCCCCATCACGGTGCCCTCCCGCACCTCCAGGTCGACCCCGTCCAGAGCCTTGGTCTCCCCGTAGTGCTTCACCAGCCCCCGCACGGTCACAGCGGCGCCGCCGGTTCGTGTGTCGATTCGCGTCATGGGACAGACCGTCTCAGGGCCCACCGACAAAACACCGACAAGCCGCCGACACCCCACCGACGGCCACCGCGACCCTCACATTGAGCAACCACGACGGCGACCGGCCACCTCCGCGAGAGCGGCGCCGGTTCAGGCGCAAAAGGGGACAGCCCGTCGACTGGGGGAAGGTCGACGGGCTGTCCGTGGTGCCGCTGTGGCTCTAGTGGACGGAGTTCTCCTCCTGCGGGAACGTTCCGCCGACGACATCCTCCGCGAACGCCTTCGCCGCGTTCCCCATGACCTCACGCAGGTTCGCGTACTGCTTCACGAACTTCGGCACCCGCCCGCCGGTCAGACCCAGCATGTCGGTCCACACCAGCACCTGCGCGTCGGTCTCGGGGCCCGCCCCGATCCCGACGGTCGGGATGTGCAGCACCCGCGTCACCTCGGCGGCCAGCTCCGCCGGAACCAGCTCCAGCACCACCGCGAACGCCCCCGCGTCCTGCACGGCCTTCGCGTCCCGCAGCAGCTGCTGGGCCGCCTCCTCGCCCCGCCCCTGTACGCGGTAGCCCATCGCGTTGACCGACTGCGGGGTCAGTCCGATGTGCGCCATGACCGGGATGCCGGACTCGACGAGCAGCCGGATCTGTTCGTGCGACCGCTCGCCTCCCTCCAGCTTCACGGCCTGCACGCCCGCCTCTTTCACCAGCCGGGTCGCCGAGCGCAGCGCCTGCACCGGACCCTCCTGGTAGGAGCCGAAGGGCAGGTCGCCGACGATCAGGGCACGCGAGGTGCCCCGTACCACCGCCGCCGACAGCATCGTCATCTCGTCGAGGGTGACGGGCACGGTCGTCTCGTACCCCAGGTGGCAGTTGCCCGCCGAGTCGCCGACGAGCATCACCGGGATCCCGGCCTCGTCGAAGACGGACGCGGTCATCGCGTCGTACGCGGTGAGCATCGGCCACTTCTCGCCGCGCTCCTTGGCGGCGGCGATGTCGCGCACGGTGATACGGCGGGTGCCCTTGCCCCCGTACAGCGCCTTGCCGCTGTCGGAGGGCTTCGCCTGAGCAGTCTGGGCAGCCGGAAGCTGCGTCATTACACGGCTCCTAACACGTCATCTCGAGGCGCCCTGACGGCGTCCCCGGACCACGTCCATGGTGGCACCTCGTGCCACCGAGGGCTAGAGGAGCCCCTGGGGAGCCCCTGTGAGTTCCGCCCGGGAGCCCGCGAGCGGAAAGTTGCGTAAGATCCCGGTAAGAGAATTCCAATACGAGACGGTCTCGTATCGAAATGGTTCTAGGGTTGCGTGCATGACTGCTCCTGCCGACCCCGCCGCCCCCGCCGGCCCGCGTGTACCGGAAGCGGTGCACCGGCGCCGCTGGGCGATCCTCGGCGTGCTGATGATGAGCCTGCTGATCGTGGTGCTCGACAACTCCATCCTGAACGTCGCCATCAAGACGATCTCCACCCCGGCTCCCACCGGCCTGGGCGCCACGCAGAGCGAACTGGAGTGGGCGATCAACGCCTACACCCTCGTCTTCGCGGGCCTGCTGTTCACCGCCGGGCTGCTCGGCGACCGGCTGGGCCGCAAGAGGGTGCTGCTCGGCGGTCTCGCCGTGTTCGGCATCGGCTCCGCGTGCGCCGCGTTCTCCGGCTCGCCGGGCGAGCTGATCACCTTCCGGGCCGTGATGGGCCTGGGTGCCGCGTTCGTGATGCCCGCCACCCTCGCCGTCCTCATGAACGTCTTCGAGCGCGAGGAGCAGCCGAAGGCCATCGGTATCTGGTCGGGTGGCGTCGGCCTCGCCATCGCCATCGGCCCGATCACCGGCGGCGTGCTGCTCGACCACTTCTGGTGGGGCTCGGTCTTCCTCATCAACGTGCCGATCGTGCTGCTCGCGCTCGCGCTGATGCTGTGGCTGGTGCCCGACTCGCGCGACCCGGCCCCCGGCCGCATCGACCCCGTCGGCGTCGTCCTGTCCGTCGTCGGCCTGGTGCTGCTCGTCTACGGCATCATCGAGGGCGGCCGGCTCGCCGACTTCACCGACGCCACCGTGCTGGCGACGATCGGCGCCGGGCTCGCCGTGCTCGTGGCCTTCGTCGTGTTCGAGAAGCGCAGCGACCACCCGTCCGTCGACGTCACGTACTTCAGGAGCAAGGTCTTCTCGGCGGCCATCGCCGCCGTCGCGCTGGTCTTCTTCGCGCTGATGGGCGTGACCTTCTTCTCCGTCTTCTACACGCAGAGCGTGCGCGGCTACTCGCCGCTGCAGACCGGCCTGCTGATGCTGCCGCTGGCCGCCGCCCAGCTGATCTTCGCGCCGCGCGCCCGGCTGGTGGTCGACCGCTTCGGCAACCGGGCCACGACCACGGCCGGCCTGCTCGTCATCGCCGCCACGCTGGCCGCCTTCACCACCCTGGACGCCGGCACCCCCATCTGGATCCTGGAAGTGATCTTCTTCCTCATGGGCACCGGCACGGCGCACATCATGACGCCGGTCAGCGTCGTCATCATGCAGGCCCTGCCCCGCGAGAAGGCCGGCTCCGCCTCCGCGCTCAGCAACACCTTCCGGCAGGTCGGCGGCGCCCTCGGCATCGCCGTCCTCGGCTCGGTGCTGTCCACGGCCTACCGCACGGGCATCGAGGACAAGCTCGGTGCGCTGCCCCCGGCCCTGCGCCACACCGCGGGGGAGTCCATCGAGGCCACGCTCGGCGTCGCGGCCGAGCTGGGCCCGCGGGGCGAGTCCCTCGTCACCCCGGCCTACGACGCGTACCTGCACGCGATGCACGTCACCGCCCTGTGCGGTGCGGGCGTCGCCCTGGCCGGAGCGGTCGTCGTGGTGCTGTGCCTGCCGGGGAAGCCGTCGGCGTCCCAGCAGGCCGACGAGGGAGCGGAGTTGTCGCACACAGGGTCGTAGACCTGCGGGAGAATTCCCTTTTCCCGCAGCCGGGAACGCATGTGCCCCGTCAGGAAAGGACGCAGCGACGTGAGCCTCGCCGAACGGCACTCCCCGCACGACGGTCCCACCAGGGGCCGCCCCCGAAGCGAGGCCGTCGAGCGCGCCATCATCGAGGGCGTGATGAAGCTCCTGGAGGAGGGCGTGCCCCTCGCCGAGCTGTCCATCGAGCGCATCGCCCGCACCGCCGGCGTCGGCAAGGCCACCATCTACCGCCGCTGGAGCGGCAAGGAGGAGCTCTTCGTCGACGTCGTGCGCGCCGCCGAGCCCCCGGACCCGCCGCTCCCCGGCACCTCCATGCGCGACGACCTCGTGGTCCTGCTGGAGCAGGTGCGCCGGCGCGGCCTGGCCAACCGCTCCTCGGCGATCCTGCACAGCGTGCAGGCCCAGATGAAGAGCAGCCCGAAGCTCTGGGCGGCGTACCACGCCACCGTCGTCGCCCCGCGCCGCCGGCTCGGCCTGGAGGTCCTGCGCCGCGGCCGGGAGAACGGCGAACTGCGCGCGGACCTCGACCTCGAACTGCTGAACGACCTGTTCGTCGGCCCGGTGCTGGTACGCGCCGTGCTGCGCCCCGACGCCGACCTCCCCGACGACCTCGCCGAGCAGGTCGTCGACACCCTGCTCGAAGGACTGCGCCCCGGCAGCTCACCCTCTGTCAGTTCGGCCTCCCGCGGCTCCTAGTGTGCGCGTTTCGTCACAGAGGGCGCTTTCGGCGGGCGTGATCGGAACTCACCGCGGGGGGTCGAACGTCATCGCCCCCGTACGGCCGTCGAGGGACGGCGGGAACGGAACGGATCATCCCCTAGGGTCGTAAAGACACGGGGGCGATGGTGTGCACGGCAGGCAGTGAGGCGACGGTATGGCCCAGCAGGCGTACATGACGGAGACGGACAACGGCGGCTCGGGGCCCGAGCACCGGGGAACCCGGCTTCGGCGCCTGTTCGACCGGCTGGCGGGCTCCTGGCGGGGCGACCCGAGGATCTGGCGGCGCGGACTGTTCGTCGCCGCCTGCGCGGCGCTGCTGGCCCTGGTCATGGGGCTGCACTCGCGCATCCCGAACGCGATCGGCAACCTGGGCAGCCTCACCGAGACGTTCCTGCCCTGGCTGGGGCTCCTCGTCCCGGTGCTGCTCGTCCTCGCCCTGGTCCGCAGGTCCGCGACCGCGCTGATCGCACTGGTGCTGCCGTCCGTGGTGTGGCTGAACCTCTTCGGCGGCCAGCTCAGCGACAAGACCGCGACCGGCGGCGACCTCACGGTGGTCACGCACAACGTCAACGCCGACAACCCGGACCCGGCCGGCACCGCCCGTGACGTGGCCGCCTCCGGCGCGGACGTGCTGGCCCTGGAGGAGCTGACGCCGGACGAGGTCCCGACGTACGAGCAGGCGCTGGCGTCGACCTACCGCTACCACTCGGTGCAGGGCACGGTCGGCGTGTGGAGCAAGTACCCGCTGACCGGCGTGCGGGACGTCGACCTCGACATGGGCTGGACGCGCGCGATGCGCGCCACCGTGACCGCCCCGTCCGGGCAGCTCGCGGTCTACATCGCCCATCTGCCGTCGGTGCGCGTGAAGATGGAGGCCGGCTTCACGGCCCGCCAGCGCGACCGCAGCGCCGACTACCTCGGCGAGGCCATCGCCCACGAGCCGCTGAAGAACGTCGTCCTGCTCGGCGACCTGAACGGCACCATGAACGACCGCGCGCTCAACGCCGTCACGTCCCAGATGCGCTCCACGCAGGGCGCGGCCGGCAACGGCTTCGGCTTCAGCTGGCCCGCCTCGTTCCCGATGGCGCGCATCGACCAGATCATGGTCCGGGGCCTGAAGCCGGAGAGCTCGTGGACCCTCCCGCAGACCGGCAGCGACCATCTCCCCGTCGCCGCCCGTGTGAGGGTCACCACAAGCGGCTCCTGAAACCCGCTGGTCAGGGCATTTCCGACAGAAATCCGCAGCTGCGGCGTCACCTCGTGGAATAGCGCGCCTGCGAGACTTTGTTCCGTACTTGAACATACGCGTACGGATCTCCAAGCAAGTCTCGAAAGGCTCCTTCATGCCCCTGGCCCTGCTCGCCCTTGCCGTGGGCGCCTTCGGCATCGGCACGACCGAGTTCGTGATGATGGGGCTGCTGCCCGATGTCGCGGACGACCTGAACATCTCGATACCCAGCGCCGGCCATCTGGTGTCGGCGTACGCGCTGGGCGTCGTCATCGGCGCCCCACTGCTGGCCGCGGTCACCGCCAGGATGTCCCGGCGCACGGTCCTGATCGGCCTGATGGGACTGTTCGTCGTGGGCAACGCTCTGTCGGCCCTCGCGCCCGACAACGGCTGGCTGCTGGCCGCCCGCTTCCTGAGCGGTCTGCCGCACGGCGCCTTCTTCGGCGTGGGCGCCGTCGTCGCGACGAGCATGGTCGCCCCCGAACGCAAGGCGCGCTCGGTCTCCCTGATGTTCCTCGGCCTGACGGTCGCGAACGTCGCGGGCGTGCCGGTCGCGACCCTGATGGGCCAGCACCTCGGCTGGAGGGCGACCTTCCTCGGCGTCAGCGCCATCGGCCTGGCGGCGATCGCCGCGCTCGCCCTCCTCATCCCGCACGACCACGAGCACACCACCGCCCACGGCCTGCGCGGCGAACTCGCCGCCCTGAACTCCCTCCCGGTCTGGCTGTCGCTCGGCACGACCGTCGCGGGTTTCGGCGCCCTCTTCGCGGCCTACAGCTACATCACGCCGATGCTCACGGATGCCGCCGGCTACGCGGGCGCCGGCGTCACCCTGCTGCTGGCGCTGTTCGGCGTCGGCGCGACCGCCGGCAACCTGCTGGGCGGCCGCCTGGCCGACCACTCCCTGCGCGGCACGCTGTTCGGCGGCCTGGCCTCGCTGGTGGCGGTCCTGGCGCTGTTCCCGCTGCTGATGCGCACGGAGATCACCGCCGCCGTGGCCGTGATCCTGCTCGGCATGGCGGCCTTCGCCACCGGCTCCCCGCTGCAGCTGATGGTCATGGAGAAGGCCTCCTCGGCCCCGTCCCTGGCCTCCTCGGCCAACCAGGCCGCCTTCAACCTGGCCAACGCCGGCGGCGCCTGGATCGGCGGCCTCGCCCTGGCCGCGGGCTTCGGCGTCACCTCCCCGGCCCTGGCCGGCGTGGCCCTGGCCGTCCTCGGCCTGGCCGTGGCGTCGCTGGCCTACGCGGTGGACCGGCGCCGGGCTCCGGTCGCCGGACGCGAGCGGATCGTGGCGAGCCATGTCCCGCAGGAGGCGGAAGCAGTGCGCCACTGACGGCTTCCGGCACGCGGCAGCCCGTGGGACCCGGTCCCATGAGCTGCCGTTCTTTCTGCCTACCGGGGGGCCTGGCGCCGCGCCGCGACGACCGCTGAACTCGTGGGCGTGGTGAGGACTTCGGAGGCCTCCAGCTCCGGATGGGTCAGATAGAACAGGCGCAGCTCGTCCACCTCACCCCCGAACCGGGGCGGCCACTCGGCCGACGGAGTGAAGTCGTCCAGGACGAGAATCCCCCCGGGAGCGAGCAGTTCGACGACCCTCCGGGGATCGTCGCGTTTGCCGCCGCCGTCACAGAAGAACACGTCGAACGGGGCGTGCCGTTCGAGCAGCCGCCAGTCGCCGGCCAGCACGCTGACGCGGCTGTCGTCGGCGAAGATCCTTGCAGCGCGCCGGGCCCGCTCCTCGTCCCGCTCCACGGTGACGAGCCGCGCACCGACCCCGAGACCACTGTGCAGCCAGGCGGTCCCCACCCCCGACCCCGTGCCGCTCTCGGCGACGACCCCACCGGGCTTGGCAGCGGCGGCCGTCCTCAGCAGCCTGCCGACCTCCGGGATGCAGCTCTTCGCGAACCCCGCCTCGACGGCGAGGCGTTCGGCGGTCAGCACACGCGCCGGAACGGCACGCTCACTCATGACCAGGCCCCCTTCACGACGGGCCCGACGCTACCTGACGGGCATCCCGGTCGGCTGCCGGTCGCGGTGGTGGCGGTGTGCGTGGGACCCGGCGCGCCGCAGGCTCACTGCTGCGGCCGGGTGGCGATCTGGATCAGGTTGCCGCAGGTGTCGTCGAAGACGGCCGTGGTGACGGGGCCCATGTCCAGGGGCTCCTGGGTGAAGCGGACGCCGAGGCCGCTCAGGCGCTCGTGCTCGGCCCGGACGTCGTCGACGGCGAACTGGGCGACCGGGATGCCGTCGCCGACGAGCGCGTCGCGGTAGGGCTCGACGGCCGGGTGGCCGGCGGGCTCCAGCAGCAGTTCCGTGCCGCCGGGCTCCTCGGGGGAGACGACGGTCAGCCAGCGGTCCTTCCCGCCCACCGGGACGTCGTACTTCTTCACGAAGCCGAGGACCTCGGTGTAGAAGCGGAGGGCTTCGGCCTGGTCGTCGACGAAGACGCTGGTGAGATGGATCCTCACGGCGGGCTCCCGTGGTCAGGTGGAACTCGGGTCTCGACGGGGCCGGCGGCCTCCAGCGCCGTGTGGCGCTGGGCGACCGCCGGGCCCGGGATGCCGAGCCGAGGCTTGTACCTCCCGACCCTTGCCCGTCAGAGCGACTCCCGCCACCCGTTCGTGATCGGCAGCCGCCGGTCCTTGCCGAAGCCCTTCGGCGAGATCTTCGTACCCGGCGGGTACTGGCGCCGCTTGTACTCGGCCGTGTCGACCATGCGCAGCGTCTTCGCGACCAGTTCCGCGTCGAAACCGGCCGCCACGATCTCGTCCGCGCCCCGGTCCCGGTCGACGTACAGCTCCAGGATCGCGTCCAGCACCGGGTAGTCGGGCAGCGAGTCCGTGTCGACCTGGCCCGGGCGCAGTTCCGCGCTCGGGGGCTTGGTGAGGGAGTTCTCGGGGATCGGCGGGGTCTGGCCGCGCTCCAGGGCGGCCCGGTTGCGCCACTCGGCGAGGCGGAAGACCGACGTCTTGTAGACGTCCTTGATGGGGCCGTACGCCCCGACCGAGTCGCCGTAGAGCGTGGAGTAGCCGACCGCCAGCTCCGACTTGTTGCCGGGGGCCAGGACGATGTGGCCCTCCTGGTTGGAGATCGCCATGAGCAGCGTGCCGCGCAGACGCGACTGGAGGTTCTCCTCCGCCAGGCCCGTCAGGCCCAGCGAGCCCATGTACGCGTCGAACATGGGCTCGATCGCGACCGTGCGGTAGTTCAGGCCCGTGCGGCGGGCCAGTTCGGCCGCGTCGTCCTTGGAGTGGTCCGAGGAGTACTTCGACGGCATCGACACGCCGTACACGTTCTGCGCGCCCACCGCGTCGCACGCGATCGCCGCGACCAGCGCCGAGTCGATACCGCCCGACAGGCCGATCAGGACCGACGTGAAGCCGTTCTTCGCGACGTACGCCCGCAGGCCCACGACCAGCGCCGAGTAGACTTCCTCGTCGTCCTCCAGACGGTCCGCGTAACCACCCGTGAGCTCGGGCTCGTACGGGGCGAGCGGCTCCTCCGAGAGGACGACCCGGTCGATGCGCAGACCGTCGTCGACCACGCCCGTCGGCGCGTCCGCCGACGCCGCCGGCAGGTCCAGGTCCAGGACCACACAGCCCTCGGAGAACTGCGGCGCCCGGGCCACGACCTCGCCGTCCCTGTCGACGACGATCGAGTCGCCGTCGAACACCAGCTCGTCCTGGCCGCCGATCATGGCCAGGTACGCCGTGGTGCAGCCGGCTTCCTGGGCCCGCTTGCGGACCAGCTCCAGGCGCGTGTCGTCCTTGTTGCGCTCATACGGGGAGGCGTTGATCGAGACCAGCAGGCCCGCCTGCGCCGAACGGGCGGCGGGGACACGGCCGCCGTCCTGCCAGAGGTCCTCGCAGATGGCCAGGGCGACATCCACGCCGTGCACCCGCAGCACCGGCATGCTGTCGCCGGGCACGAAGTAGCGGAACTCGTCGAACACGCCGTAGTTCGGCAGGTGGTGCTTGGCGTAGTTCAGGACCACCTCGCCGCCGTACAGCACCGCACCCGCGTTCTGCGGCGCGCCGGCCGGCTGGCCGTACTTCGGCTGGGCGGTCGCACTGCGGTCGAGATAGCCGACGATCACCGGCAGCTCTCCGAAGCCCTCCTCGGCCAGGCGGGCGGCGAGCGAGCGCAGCGCCGTGCGCGAGGCCTCCACGAAGGACGACCTGAGCGCCAGGTCCTCGACGGGATACCCGGTCAGCACCATCTCCGGGAACGCCACGAGATGCGCTCCCTGCTCGGCGGAGTGCCGGGTCCAGCGGACGATCGACTCGGTGTTCCCGGCGAGGTCGCCGACGCCGGCGTCGATCTGGTTCAGGGCGAGACGTAGTTGAGGCACGCCGCCCAGTGTAATCGTCAGAGCGACGCAATGGGGTGGTGTGGGTCACCGTTCCTGAAGACTGAGTGGGAGTGAGTCCTGGTGCCAGGGCTCGTGCTCAGCCGCGTGCTCCGAACGGTGTTGGGCACGCTGGTCGCCCGCCTTCGCTCGGCGTGCGGGCGGCACGACTCCTGGTCGTGGTCCGGGAATGCGGGGGCGGGGTTCCTCACGCCCCGGGGTGCCCGGTCCGGCCTGGACGGTCCGGTGCCCGCAACGATCGCTCTGGTCGTTACGGGGCGGTGCCGCCCGTCGCCGGATCGGATGCCCCAGGGCGCGCCGTCCGATCGCCACGGCTGCCGCGTCGCGGCGGGTGGTCTTGCGGGTGGGTGTGGTCAGCGGCTGCTGCCAGTGCTGGGCACCCCACCGGGAGGTGTAGGCGGGGTCGACCGCGACAATGGCGATGTTCTGCTCAGCGGCCATCGACACCGGCCTGGCTTTGAGGCGCGCGGTGGGGAAGCGGGAGACCGGACGGCGGAATCGCTTGTTACGGCCACGCTTCTCCCGGCTCTTGCCGTCGGTGAAGTCGAGGTCCCCGAGCGCGATCGCCGTGGCTGCGCGGCGGCGGGTGTGGTGCAGCAGCCGGGTCAGCGCGTGGCGGATCTGGGCGTCCCGGTGTTGTGTGCTGCCCGACAGTTCGTAGAAGAAGCGCTTGGGTTCGCCGACGGGGTTGCCGTGGATGTCGAGGTGCCAGGCGGCGAGGTGGTCGTCGTTCATGTCCACTGCCACCACCCCCTTGGCCAGGGCCGACTGAAGCGGCAGCGCGGTTGGATCTCATGGAACCCCCCGTGCGGTTCGTCGCGAGTGGATCACTCGACGGTCGCCACTCTCGCGATGAACCGTTCATGCCAGGGAATGGCGCAGCCCAAGAAGCGCTCCACGGAGGCCAAGAAGAGCCCAAGAAGCAGCCGGGCGGGGCGATGTGGGGCTTACGCGCCCACCGTCCCTACGAGCGCGGCGCCGCGCCCCGCTCCTTGAGCATGTCCGTCATCAGGCCGATCTCCGACTGCTGCGCGTCCACCATGCCCTGCGCGAGCCGCTTCTCCACGCCGACCGCGCACTTGTCCGCACAGCCCTCGGCCATGTGGACGCCGCCCTTGTGATGGTCCGTCATCAGCTGGAGGAAGAAGACCTCCGCCCGCTTCCCGCTGAGCTCGCCGAGCTTCTTCATCTCGGAGTTGGTCGCCATGCCCGGCATCAGCGCGCCGTCCTTGCCGGAGGCCATGCCGCCCATGTCCATCCAGGTCATCGGCGGTTCGGAGGACACCTTGGGCAGGCCCCACAGGTCGAGCCAGCCGAGCATCATGCCGCGCTGGTTGGCCTGCGTCTGCGCGATGTCGTACGCCAGGCGCCGGACCGCCTCGTCCTCGGTGCGGTCGCGCACGATGTACGACATCTCCACGGCCTGCTGGTGGTGCACCGCCATGTCCCGCGCGAACCCGGCGTCCGCGGACTCGGCCGACGGCGTCCTGCCGCTGCCGTCGTCCCCGGCGACGGCGTAGGTGATCGCACCGGCGGAGACGAGCGCCGCCGCCGCGGCCCCGGCGATCAGACCGACGTGCCTCACCTGGACAGCCCGTTCGTGCAGGCGGCACCCGGCTCGGGGGTCTGCTCGCCCTGGACGAACCTCTCCAGGAACGTGTCCACGTTCGGGTCGCTCGCGCCCGTCACCGTGCGCTGGTGGCCCCACGCCGAGAGCATGATCGGGTCCTTCTGGTCGTCCACCGGGCTCATCAGCGTGTACGGCGTCTTCTTCACCTTCGCCGCGAGCGCGTCGATGTCGGCCTTCTTCGCCGCGGCGTTGTACGTCACCCACACCGCGCCGTGCTCCAGCGAGTGCACGGCGTTGGTGTTGTCGAGCTGCTCGGTGTAGACGTCGCCGTTGCAGTTCATCCAGACCCGGTTGTGGTCACCGCCGACCGGCGGCTCGGAGGCGTACTTCACGGCCTTGGTGACGTGGTTGCGGGCCAGCTTCCCCTCCCAGGTCTTCACGCCGTCCTTGCCCGTCACGAACTTGCCCTTGCCCGAGGAGTCGCTCGCCGCCGCGGTGGTGCTGCCCTTGTCGTCCTGGGACCGCACGAGCACGACGCCGCCGACCACGAGTCCGACCACGACCACGACGCTGGCCCCGATCGTGAGGGCCCGGTTGCGACGCTCACGGGACTGCTCGGCGCGCCGCATCTGCTCTATTCGCGCCTTGCGGTCCGTGCTGCTCTTGTTGGCGGAGCCCATGAGGTGTCCTTCGTGGGAAAAGTGACGGTCGGGTGGGCTGATCGTAATGGGGGAGGCGTGGCGCCTCGTAGAGCAGCCACCGGAATGGGCCGAATCGATACGGCACCGACAGCCGCGCGACAGCTTCGGGGGTCCGGGGCCCGCTCCCACCGGATAATTTGAACCACGGATTCCCATTACCTACGCTGCCTGCATGCGGCTGCTGCGCTCCACCGACCTCGCCCTGCGGGTCCTGATGCGGCTCGCCGTCGCGGGCGAGTCGACTCCGACGACCCGGGAGGTCGCGGACGGCATGGACGTGCCGTACACCCACCTGGCGAAGGTCGTCGCCGAGCTCCAGCACATGGGGCTGCTCGAGGCCCGCCGCGGCCGCGGCGGCGGACTCACCCTCACCGAGCAGGGCCGTAGGGCCTCGGTGGGCGCCGTGGTCCGCGCCTTCGAGGGCAGCGGCGACGTCGTCGACTGCGAGGGCCCCACCCCCTGCCCCCTCAAATCGGCCTGCCGCCTGCGTACCGCCCTGCGCCGGGCCCAGGAGGCGTTCTTCACCTCACTGGACCCGGTCACGGTTGAGGACATCGTGGCGGAGCCGACCGGGGCACTGCTGCTGGGGATCTCGCGGGGCGCCGACCCCCGTGACGGCTAGGGCCTGATCCGAACGGCAGGCCCTATTCCCGGCCCGCCAGCCACAGGTCCGGGCCGAACACCTCGTAGTGGATGTCGGCGGGTGCCACGCCCTTCGCGATCAGCTGGGTCCGTACCGCCCGCATGAACGGCAGCGGGCCGCACAGGTACGCGCGCGTGCCCGGGGCGAGGGGGACGCCGGTGAGGTCGACCAGGCCGGCGTGGGCGCCTGAGGGGGCGTCCTGCTCATACCAGAGGTGGACGGCCGCGTCCGGCAGCTTGGCCGCGTAGGCCTCGTGGTCGGTGCGCAGGGCGTGGGCCGCGGGGGAGCGGTCGGCGTGCACGACGGTGACCGGGGCGCGGTGCCCCGAGTCGGCGAGGTGCGCCAGCATCGCGGTCATCGGGGTCACGCCGATGCCCGCCGAGGCCAGCAGCAGCGGCGTGTCGGGGCCGGCGTCCAGGACCAGGTCGCCGTACGGCTCGGACAGCTCCAGGACGTCGCCCACCTGTACGCGCGCGTGCAGGTGGTTCGAGACCTCGCCGTCGGGGGCGCCGGCCTCGCGCACGCGCTTCACGCTGATCTGCCGCAGGTCCGGGGCGGGCGCCCCGGACAGGCTGTACTGCCGTATCTGCCGGGCACCGTCCGCGAGGGCGACGCGGACGGAGACGTACTGGCCCGCGAGGAAGTCCCGCACCGGGCCGCCGTCGGTCGGCCGCAGCCGGAACGTGGCGACGTCCGCGGTCTCGGCGACCCGCTCCACGACCTCCCAGGCCCGCCAGGTGTGCCCGCCGCGCTCCTCGCGCAGCCGCTGCTCCACGGCGATCAGGGCGTTCGTCATCAGCCAGTAGACCTCGTCCCAGGCGGCGGCGACCTCGGGCGTGACGGCGTCGCCGAGCACCTCGGCGATGGCGGCGAAGAGGTGCTCGTGGACGATGCGGTACTGCTCCGGGGTGACGCCGAGCGAGGCGTGCTTGTGGGCGATGCGCTGCAGCATCGCGTCCGGCCGCTGCCCGGGGCGGTCCAGCAGGTGCGTGGCGAAGGCGGCGATGGAACCGGCCAGCGCCTGCCGCTGGGTGCCGGAGGCCTGGTTGCCCCGGTTGAACAGGTCCCGCAGCAGCTCCGGGTGGGCCGCGAACAGCCCGGCGTAGAAGCGCTCGGTGATCGCGCCGAGGGCCCCGCCGACGGCGGGGAGTGTGGCGCGGACGGTGGCGGCGGACTGGTCGGACAGCATCAGGGCTCCTCAGGGCTCGACTGTGCGCACGATATTTAAACTTGCATCTGAGATGCAAATTAAGCTGGGGCGCGGGGAGGGGAACCGGCCGTTACGGATGTCGGTGCGAGCAGGCACTATGGGCGGAAGAGCAGTTCACCTGCCGTGTGTGAGGCGTTCGGCCCCGGGTCGCCCGGGCGATCATGGTCCGCAACGCGTACGAAATGGTGGTGTGGTGGGATGCTCAGGTGCCCGACCGCCTCCCGTGGTACGGAAGACAGGCGGCCTGACCAGCAAGGATGGGGAAGCGGAAGATGGACAAGCAGCAGGAGTTCGTGCTCCGGACGTTGGAGGAGCGCGACATCCGGTTCGTACGCCTGTGGTTCACGGACGTGCTGGGCTTCCTCAAGTCCGTCGCCGTGGCCCCGGCCGAGCTGGAGCAGGCCTTCGACGAGGGCATCGGCTTCGACGGCTCCGCGATCGAGGGCTTCGCCCGGGTCTACGAGTCCGACATGATCGCCAAGCCGGACCCGTCGACCTTCCAGATCCTGCCCTGGCGTGCGGAGGCCCCGGGCACGGCCCGCATGTTCTGCGACATCCTCATGCCGGACGGCTCCCCGTCCTTCGCCGACCCGCGCTACGTCCTCAAGCGCGCCCTGGCCCGCACCTCCGACCTGGGCTTCACCTTCTACACCCACCCGGAGATCGAGTTCTTCCTGCTGAAGGACCGCCCGCTGGACGGCTCCCGCCCCACCCCGGCCGACAACTCCGGCTACTTCGACCACACCCCGACCAACGTCGGCATGGACTTCCGCCGCCAGGCGATCACGATGCTGGAGTCGATGGGCATCTCGGTGGAGTTCTCCCACCACGAGGGCGCCCCCGGCCAGCAGGAGATCGACCTCCGCTACGCCGACGCGCTGTCCACGGCCGACAACGTCATGACGTTCCGCCTCGTCATGAAGCAGGTGGCCCTGGAGCAGGGCGTGCACGCGACGTTCATGCCGAAGCCGTTCTCGGAGCACCCGGGCTCCGGCATGCACACCCACCTCTCCCTCTTCGAGGGCGACCGCAACGCCTTCTACGAGTCGGGCTCGGAGTACCAGCTCTCCAAGGTCGGCCGCTCCTTCATCGCGGGCCTGCTGCGGCACGCGGCGGAGATCTCCGCGGTCACCAACCAGTGGGTGAACTCCTACAAGCGCATCTGGGGCGGCGCGGAGCGCACCGCGGGTGCGGGCGGCGAAGCCCCCTCGTACATCTGCTGGGGCCACAACAACCGCTCGGCGCTCGTCCGCGTCCCCATGTACAAGCCCGGCAAGACGGGCTCGGCGCGGGTCGAGGTCCGCTCCCTCGACTCCGGCGCCAACCCGTACCTGGCGTACGCGCTGCTGCTGGCCGCCGGCCTCAAGGGCATCGAGGAGGGCTACGAGCTCCCGCCCGGCGCGGAGGACGACGTCTGGGCCCTCTCCGACGCGGAGCGCCGCGCCATGGGCATCGAGCCGCTTCCCCAGAACCTCGGCGAGGCCCTGACCCTCATGGAACGCAGCGACCTCGTCGCCGAGACCCTCGGCGAGCACGTCTTCGACTTCTTCCTGCGCAACAAGCGCCAGGAGTGGGAGGAGTACCGGTCCGAGGTGACCGCGTTCGAACTGCGGAAGAACCTTCCGGCGCTGTAGGTCCCGCCGGCCTCGGCCGACGGACATCCCGCGGCACCGCTCACACCGACGCGTTCTCCGACGCCGTCGTCCACGCGAATCCGTCCGGGTCGGTGAACGGCCCGGCGTCGCCGCCGATGACGAGGCGGTGGGAGCCGGTGCCGTCGGGGGAGACGCCGGCGACCTTGGCGAGGCCGCGGCGCTTGTACAGGGCCAGCTTGACCGGGCCCGGTCCGGTGGCGAACTCGACGTACTTGCCGCCGAAGCTCTTCCCCACGGCCAGGCCGTGATCGACGTAGAACTGCTTGCTGGCCTTCACGTCCTCGACGCCGAGCAGCAGGACGAACTCGTCGACCTGCCGGGTCGCCGGGCCGGTGTTCTTCTTCGACGACGACGCGATCTGCCAGATCGTCCCGTCCGGGGCCTGCACGACGCCCCCGTAGCCCCACAGCGACTTGGCGGCGGGCTTCAGCGTCGTCGCGCCGGCCTGCACGGCCGCGTCGACGAGGGCGTCCACATCGGCCGGCTGGGAGACCACGAGCGACAGCGTGAACCCGCGGAAGCCGGAGGACGGTGCCTCCGACGCCCGCAGGCGCAGCCGGTCGTCCAGCCCGAAGGCGGCGGAGTAGAAGCGGCCGGCGGCGGCGGGGTCGGCCACCTCGAGAGTGACGGATGCGATGGAAGTCATGACAACGACGCTAATCGCGCTCCGGGAACCGTGCTTCTCGATTCCTGACCGGGTTGTCAGGCCTGCTGCCGCTTCAGGTCGGCCAGCAGCTGATGCAGCGGCTCCGTGGCCCGCCGCCGGTACTCCTGCACCGCCCACCCGTTGCCGTCCGGGTCCTGGAAGTGCATGAACGTGGCGCCGTCGTCCGGGGAGTACTGGACCGGTTCCGAGATGTCGAGGCCGCGGGCGACCAGCTCCGCGTGGGCCGCCTTGATGTCGGCGACGCACAGTTGCAGGCCCTGGTAGGAGCCGGGGGCCGGGGTGGGGCCGGGGGTCATCTGCCAGATCGACTCGCCCAGGGCGATCGAGCAGCCGGAACCCGGAGGGGTCAGCTGGATGATCCGCATCCCGGGCATGACCTCCTGGTCGATGTCCACGTGGAAGCCGACCTTGTCCCGGTAGAAGTCCCGGGCGCGGTCGATGTCGGTCACGGGCAGCGGGATGACTTCGAGGGTGATGTCCATGGCGTGACTCCTTCGTCCGGCCTCGTGCGAACCGCCGGCTCGTCCGGCTGAACGGCTCCCCCTCACCGAAGCCGAAAACGGTGTGCGGCGCCACCGAGTGGACGGCCCCACGGCCCGTGCCGTGGCGGAAATGGCCTTCCCGTACCCCATGTGGCCAGAAAGCGCCGTACGTCGCCTCCCACGTCGCGGCCAGTCCCCGTAGCACGCGCGGCCCCGTCCGCCTGCCGAACTCGTCGGCGCTTCCCCCGGCCTGTGCGGTTAGGCTCAAAGCCGTATGACCTTGATCCGATGGATGTCCGAGGAACAGTGCGAGGGAGGCCCGGATGACGGCGGCGCCGGGGCGCAGGAGCAGTACCTTCACACGGCTGCTGCGGCACGGCTTCACCGACGCGTCCGCCGCCGAGCGGCTCCTGGACAGCCCTGAGCTCGCGCCTCTGCGCGACGACCCGGTGCTGCTGGAGGCGCTGGGCGTCACCGCCGACCCCGATCTCGCGCTGCTCGGACTCGTCCGGCTGCTGGAGGCCCAGCGGAGCCCCGGCGCCCGCCGGGAACTGCTGGACACCCTGATCTCCTCCAAGCCGCTGCGCGACCGGCTGCTGGGCGTCCTGGGTGCCTCCACCGCCCTCGCCGACCACCTCACCCGGCACCCGGACGACTGGCAGGCCCTCGTCATGTACGAGGCGTACGACCTGCACCCCGGGGTGGAGGAGTTCGAGGCCGGCCTCGCGGAAGCCGCCGACCCGGTCTCCCTGCGCGTCGCCTACCGGCGCTGCCTGCTGTCCATCGCCGCCCGGGACGTGTGCGGCACCACGGGCGTCGCCGAGTCCGCCGCCGAGCTCGCCGACCTCGCCACCGCCACCCTGCGCGCCGCCCTCGCCATCGCCGAGGCGGCGGCGCCCGAGGACACCGCCCTGTGCCGGCTCGCGGTCATCGCGATGGGCAAGTGCGGCGGCCACGAGCTGAACTACGTCTCCGACGTGGACGTCATCTTCGTCGGGGAGGCCACCGAGGGGACCGACGAGACCAAGGCCGTGCGCGCCGCGACCCGGCTCGCCTCGCACATGATGCGGATCTGCTCCGAGACGACGGTCGAGGGCTCCATCTGGCCCGTCGACGCCAACCTCCGGCCCGAGGGCAGGAACGGCCCGCTCGTGCGGACTCTCTCCAGCCATCTCGCCTACTACCAGCGCTGGGCCAAGACCTGGGAGTTCCAGGCGCTGCTCAAGGCCCGCCCGGTGGCCGGCGACCTCGACCTCGGCGAGGAGTACGTCGCCGCCGTCCAGCCCCTGGTGTGGAAGGCCGCCGAGCGCGAGAACTTCGTCCCCGACGTGCAGAAGATGCGCCGCCGGGTCGTGGAGAACATCCCCGTCGCCGAGGTCGACCGCCAGCTGAAGCTGGGCCCGGGCGGCCTGCGGGACGTCGAGTTCGCCGTGCAGCTGCTCCAGCTGGTGCACGGCCGGGCCGACACCTCCCTGCGCAGCGGTACGACCCTGGACGCGCTGGGGGCCCTCGCCGCCGGCGGCTACGTCGGCCGGGCCGACGCGGCCCAGCTCGACGAGGCCTACCGCTTCCTGCGCTCCATGGAGCACCGCATCCAGCTGTTCCGGCTGCGGCGCACCCACCTCGTCCCCGAGGACGAGGCCGAGCTGCGCCGCATCGGCCGCTCCCTGGGCCTGCGCAAGGACCCGGTCGCCGACCTGCACCGCGAGTGGCGGCGGCACGCGGGCGTCGTACGCCGGCTGCACGAGAAGCTCTTCTACCGGCCGCTGCTCGACGCGGTGGCCCAGCTCGCCACCGGCGAGGCCCGGCTCAGTACCGAAGCGGCCCGGGAACGCATGGTCGCCCTCGGGTACGCCGACCCGGCCTCCGCCCTGCGCCACCTGGAGGCACTGGCCTCCGGCGTCACCCGCAAGGCCGCCATCCAGCGCACCCTGCTGCCCGTGCTGCTCGGCTGGTTCGCCGACTCGGCCGACCCGGACGCGGGCCTGCTGGGCTTCCGCAAGGTCTCGGACGCGCTCGGCAAGACCCCCTGGTACCTGCGGCTGCTCCGGGACGAGGGCGCCGCCGCGCAGAACCTCGCCCGTGTGCTGTCCGCCGGCCGGCTCGCGCCCGACCTGCTCATGCGCGCCCCGGAGGCGGTCGCGCTGCTCGGCGACGGCGACGGCGGCGGCCTGGAGCCACGGTCGCGCGCCCATCTGGAGCAGGAGATACTCGCCGCGGTGAAGCGCGCCGAGGGCGGCGCCCAGGCGGTCACGGCCGCCCGCGGTGTGCGCCGCCGCGAGCTGTTCCGCACGGCCGCCGCCGACATCGTCGGCTCCTACGGCACCGAGGAGCAGCCCGCCGAGGCCGACCAGGGCGCGCTGGTGGACCGGGTCGGCGGCGCGATCTCGGACCTGACGTCCGCGACCCTGGCCGGCACGCTCCGCGCGGTCGTGCGGGACGGCTGGGGGGACGACCTGCCCACCCGGTTCGCGATCATCGGCATGGGCCGGTTCGGCGGCCACGAGCTGGGCTACGGCTCGGACGCGGACGTGCTGTTCGTGCACGAACCGCGCGACGGCGTCGACGAGCGGGAGGCCTCCGAGGCGGCGAACAAGGTCGTCTCCGAGATGCGCCGCCTGCTGCAGATCCCCAGCGCCGACCCGCCCCTGCTCATCGACGCCGACCTGCGCCCCGAGGGCAAGTCCGGGCCGCTGGTCCGCACCCTCACCTCGTACGCGGCGTACTACCGCCGGTGGGCCCTGACGTGGGAGTCGCACGCGCTGCTGCGGGCCGAGCCCGTCGCAGGCGACGAGGACCTGGGCCGCCGCTTCATCGAGCTGGTCGACCCGCTGCGCTACCCGGCCGACGGGCTCGCCGACGAGGCCGTCCGCGACATCCGGCGGCTGAAGGCCCGCATGGAGTCCGAGCGGCTGCCGCGCGGCGCCGACCCCAAGCTGCACGCCAAGCTCGGGCCGGGTGGTCTGTCCGACGTGGAGTGGACCGTGCAGCTCATGCAGCTGCGGCACGGCTCGACGGAGCCGGGCCTGCGCACCACCCGCACCCGCGAGGCCCTGGCCGCGGCCCGCACCGCCGGGCTGATCCGGGACGAGGACGCGGCGACCCTCGACGAGGCCTGGGTCCTCGCGACCCGCGTCCGCAACGCGGTGATGCTGGTCCGCGGCCGGGCCGCCGACACCTTCCCCTCGGATCCCCGGGAACTGGCCGCCGTAGGACGGTACTTGGGCTACGGCCCCGGTCATGTCGGCGACATGCTCGACGGGTACCGGCGGACCGCACGCAGGGCGCGGGGCGTGGTGGAGGAGCTGTTCTACGGGGCGGCCGAGCGCTGACGCCGGCGGCTGTTCGGATCAGGCCCGTTCCGCTTCCGGGAGGCGTCCGGTCCGCGCGCCGGCACCGTCTGCGGCAGCGCGTACGGCTGCCGTCCGTAGCAGACCCCGGCCACCGCGAACCCGAAGGCCAGGCACAGCACGCCACCGACCGCGTCCAGCCAGAAGTGGTTGGCCGTGGCCACGATGACCACCAGCGTCAGCACCGGGTACAGCGCGCCCAGCACCCGCACCCAGGGGATTCTCGCCAGGGCGAAGATCGTCAGCCCGCACCACACGGACCAGCCGATGTGCATCGACGGCATCGCGGCGTACTGGTTGGACATGTGCTTCAGATCGCCGGACGCCATCGAACCCCAGGTCTGGTGGACCATGACCGTGTCGATGAAGTCGCCGCCGTTCATCAGCCGCGGGGGCGCCAGCGGATACAGGTAGTAACCGACCAGGGCGACGGCCGTGGTCGCGAACAGCACCAGGCGGGTTGCCGCGTAACGGCCGGGATGGCGACGGTACAGCCACACCAGGACACCCAGCGTGACGATGAAGTGGAGCGTCGCGTAGTAGTAGTTCATTCCGACGATGAGCCAATGCACCGCGTTCACGGCGTGGTTGACCGACTCCTCGACGGCGATGCCCAGATGGTGCTCGACCCGCCAGATCCAGTCGGCGTTGCGCAGCGCCTCGGCCTTCTGCTCTGGTACGGCGTTGCGGACGAGCGAGTACGTCCAGTAACTCACCGCGATCAGCAGGATCTCGAACCAGAACCGGGGCCGGCGCGGGGTGCGCAGCCGGTTCAGCGGACCACGCCCCGGATCGGCCGCAACGGGGTCCGGGAGGGCCGCTTCCAGGCCCTCCGGCTTCGTTACGGTCGTTTCACCCATAGGCGCAAAGTCTGCCAGAAAAGGACTTCCCCACCGATCATCCCGCGGCCCGGCCCGAGCCGCATGTCCTAGGGCGACATCAGGCCGCGGGCCTCAGGAACGACCGCGTTCCCCGGGAGCCGAAGCGGTCGAACCGCGCACCACCAGTTCCGGCATGAACACGAACTCACTGTGCGGCGCGGGCGTCCCGCCGATCTCCTCCAGCAGCGTGCGCACGGCCGCCTGCCCCATCGCCGGGACGGGCTTGCGGATCGTGGTCAGGGGCGGGTCGGTGAAGGCGATCAGCGGGGAGTCGTCGAAGCCGACCACGGAGAAGTCCTTCGGCACGTCCAGGCCGAGCTGCCGGGCCGCCCGGATCGCGCCCAGCGCCATCATGTCGCTGGCGCACACCACGGCCGTGCAGTTCCGCTCGATCAGCGCCGTGGTCGCCGCCTGACCACCCTCAAGGGTGTACAGGGAGTGCTGCACCAGCTCCGCCTCGACGGTCTCGGCGCCCAGACCCAACTGGTCCTGCACTGTTCGCACGAACCCCTCGATCTTGCGCTGCACCGGCACGAACCGCTTGGGCCCGAGGGCCAGGCCGATCCGGGTGTGCCCCAGGGACACCAGGTGCGTGACCGCGAGGCTCATCGCCGCGCGGTCGTCGGGGGAGATGAACGGCGCCTGCACCTTCGGCGAGAAGCCGTCGACCAGCACGTAGGGCACGCCCTGGGCGCGCAGCCGGTCGTAGCGCTGCATGTCGGCGGTGGTGTCCGCGTGCAGTCCGGAGACGTAGATGATGCCGGCGACCCCACGGTCCACGAGCATCTCCGTGAGCTCGTCCTCGGTCGAGCCGCCCGGGGTCTGGGTGGCCAGTACCGGCGTGTAGCCCTGCCGCGTCAGCGCCTGGCCGATGACCTGCGCCAGGGCCGGGAAGATCGGGTTCTCCAGCTCCGGGGTGATCAGCCCCACCAGCCCCTCGCTGCGCTGGCGCAGGCGCACCGGGCGTTCGTAGCCCAGCACGTCGAGAGCGGCCAGCACGGACTGGCGGGTGGTGGCGGCGACGCCCGGCTTCCCGTTGAGGACGCGGCTGACGGTCGCTTCGCTCACCCCCGCCTGCAACGCGATGTCGGCAAGCCGTGTGGTCACAGCACTGGACTGTAGCGGCCGGGGTTCTCCCTGCACACCGACGGGACGCCTGATGCGTGCCGTCGCACGGCCCGCTGCGGGTTGCTGGGTCATCGCGGTCCCCAAAAAGAGTCGTGGTCGGCGTCCGGTCCGCAACGGATGATTCCCCCGGCGGAAACGGATAGCAAGTGCTTGCAGAGTCTTGCACAGCCGTCCGACTGCCTGTCGAACAGCCGGAACTCCGGGCGTGACAGGGGTCGAGGGGAGGTCACGGCGGGGTAACCATCCGCATCGCTTGCAACTTTTTGCTGCGCGGTTAATGTCACCGACGCCCGGCCGCCAACGGCGCAGTCGGCAGCACGAACGGGCTTCACCCTCAAGGAGAACTCATGCGGCGTGGCATAGCGGCCACCGCGCTGGTGGCGTCCCTCGCCCTGGCGGCGACGGCCTGCGGCGGAAGCGACAGCGGCGACGAGGCCGGCGGCCCGGTCACCATCACCTGGTGGGACACCTCCAACGCGACCAACGAGGCGCCGACGTACAAGGCCCTGGTCAAGGAGTTCGAGGCCGCCAACAAGGACATCAAGGTCAAGTACGTCAACGTCCCCTTCGACCAGGCGCAGAACAAGTTCGACACCGCCGCCGGTTCCAAGGGCGCCCCGGACGTGCTGCGCTCCGAGGTCGGCTGGACCCCCGCCTTCGCCAAGAAGGGCTTCTTCCTGCCGCTGGACGGCACCGACGCCCTGGCCGAGCAGGACGAGTTCAAGCCGAACCTGATCAAGCAGGCCCAGTACGAGGGCAAGACCTACGGCGCGCCGTTCACCACGGACACCCTGGCCCTGGTCTACAACAAGGCCCTGTTCGAGAAGGCCGGCGTCGAGGCTCCCAAGACCTGGGACGACCTGAAGAAGGCCGCGGCCACGATCAAGGACAAGACCGGCGTCGACGGCTACTGGGGCTCGACCCAGTCCTACTACGCCCACTCCTTCCTCTACGGCGAGGGCGCCGACACCGTCGACGTCGACGCCAAGAAGATCACGGTCACCTCGCCCGCGGCCAAGAAGGCCTACGGCACCTGGCAGGACCTGTTCAAGGGCAAGGGCCTGCACAAGGCCGACACCACCGCCGACGCCTACGCCCACATCCAGGAGGCGTTCGTCAGCGGCAAGGTCGCCTCGATCATCCAGGGCCCGTGGGAGATCACGAACTTCTACAAGGGCTCGGCGTTCAAGGACAAGGCCAACCTCGGCATCGCCACCGTCCCGGCCGGCTCCTCCGGCAAGGCGGGCGCCCCGACCGGCGGCCACAACCTCTCGGTGTACGCGGGCTCGGACAAGGCCCACCAGGAGGCCTCGCTGAAGTTCGTGAAGTTCATGACCTCGGCCAAGGCCCAGGAGACCATCGCGCTGAAGAACAACACGCTGCCGACGCGCGACGACGCCTACACCGACCAGGTCAAGGCCGACCCGGGCATCGCCGGCTACCAGGGCGTGCTCGCCGCCGCCCAGCCGCGTCCGGAGCTGCCCGAGTACAGCTCGCTGTGGACGCCGCTGGACGACGAACTGCTCGCCATCGCCGGTGGCAAGAAGTCCCTGGACCAGGGGCTGAGCAGCGCCGAGACCTCCATCGCCAAGCTGCTCCCGGACTACAGCAAGTAGGCCCGTGTGGCCGCCGGATCCTCCAGCGCAGAGGGGGGAAGGATCCGGCGGCCACCGGCCTGTGTGCCGTACCCCCTGATCTCCAGCTGATCTCCAGTTCGCGAAGAAGGTTGTCGAACATGACAGTCGCCATCGACCGAGCGACCGGCAGGCGGAGCGGTGACCGCGGTCCCCGGTCCGGGCTGGGCCGGCGCCTCAAGCACAGCTACCAGAAGCACTGGTACGCCTACGTGATGATCGCGCCCGTGGCCGTCGTGCTCGGCGTCCTCGTGCTGTACCCCCTGGCCTACGGCCTCTATCTGACGCTGACCGACGCGACCAGCCTCAACACGGCCCGGACGATCGGCGTCAACGAGATCGAGGCCACCTACAAGTTCATCGGCTTCGACAACTACGCCGACATCCTGTGGGGGGAGACCGCCTACGAGCGCTTCTGGTCCCACTTCATCTGGACGATCGTGTGGACGGCCCTGTGCGTCGCCCTGCACTACTCCATCGGTCTGGGCCTCGCGCTGCTGCTCAACCAGAAGCTGCGGGGACGCACCTTCTACCGGCTGATCCTCATCCTGCCGTGGGCCGTGCCGACCTTCGTCACCGTCTTCGGCTGGCGCTTCATGCTCGCCGACTCCGGCATCATCAACTCCGCCCTGGAGATGCTGCACCTGCCGAGCCCGGCGTGGCTGGAGGACACCTTCTGGCAGCGCTTCGCCGCGATCATGGTCAACACCTGGTGCGGTGTGCCGTTCATGATGGTCTCCCTGCTCGGCGGTCTGCAGTCCATCGACTCCTCCCTCTACGAGGCCGCGGAGATGGACGGCGCCAGCCGCTGGCAGCAGTTCCGCTACGTCACCCTGCCGGGCCTCAGGTCGGTCAGCTCCACCGTGGTGCTGCTCGGCGTGATCTGGACGTTCAACCAGTTCGCCATCATCTTCCTGCTGTTCGGCAACACCGCGCCGGACGCGCAGATCCTCGTCACCTGGGCCTACCAGCTCGGCTTCGGACAGCAGCCGCGCGACTTCGCGCAGTCGGCCGCCTACGGCATCCTGCTGCTCGGCATCCTGATCGTCTTCACCTCCTTCTACCGCCGCTGGCTGAACCGCGATGAGCAGCAGCTCGCGATCTGAGGCAGGAGTCCCCATGAGCACCACGACCGTCCAGCAGTCCGCGGGCGAGGCTCCGGTCCCCGCGATCGCCCCCGCGTCCGCCCCCGCGCGCCGGCGCGGCCGGCGCAACGCGGCCGGGAACCTCCTCTCCCACGGCCTGCTGATCCTCGCGAGCCTGATCGCGCTCTTCCCGATCGTCTGGCTGGTCTTCCTGTCCCTCGGCCCGGACAAGGACGACTACCTGCACCCCGGGCGCATCTGGTCGAAGATGACCCTGGACAACTACAGCTTCGTGCTCCAGGAGACCGCCTTCTTCCACTGGCTCCAGAGCACGCTGATCGTGTCCCTGGGAACCACCGTCATCGGAGTGGTCATCGCCGCCACGACCGGCTACGCGGTGTCCCGCATGCGCTTCCCGGGCTACAAGAAGTTCATGTGGGTGCTCCTGTGCACACAGATGTTCCCCATCGCCGTGCTGATCGTGCCGATGTACCAGATCCTGTCGAGCCTGCAGCTCGTCGACACCTACTTCGGTCTGGTCCTGGTCTACTGCTCGACCGCGGTGCCCTACTGCGCCTGGCTGCTGAAGGGTTACTTCGACACCATCCCGTTCGAGATCGACGAGGCCGGCCGCGTGGATGGACTGACGCCCTTCGGTACGTTCTTCCGGCTGATCCTGCCGCTCGCCCGGCCGGGTCTGGCGGTGGCCGCCTTCTACAGCTTCATCACCGCCTTCGGTGAGGTCGCCTTCGCCACCGTGTTCATGCTGGACGACGAGAAGTACACCTTCGCCGTCGGTCTGCAGAGCTTCGTCAGCGAGCACGACGCCCAGCGCAACCTGATGGCGGCGACCGCGGTGCTCATCGCGATACCCGTCTCCGCGTTCTTCTACCTTGTGCAGAAGAACCTCGTGACCGGGCTCACCGCCGGCGGCACCAAGGGCTGACCCCCGGCGCCCCTCGGGGCGCAGCCGAACGGCAGTCCACCAGCCCGAGGCGGCCGCGGTGCCCATCCGACCCCGCTGTACCGCGGCCGCCTCGTCACCCCCACCGACGCCATCCATGACCGACATCCTGTGACGCATCAAGGACGACATGAGCCAGCACTCAGCCGCACCTGCCCCCACCCCCACGTCCGCCGTGGCCGTCGCCAAGTGCCGCGACTGGTGGCGGGACGCGGTCATCTACCAGGTGTACCCGCGCAGCTTCGCCGACAGCAACGGTGACGGCATGGGCGACCTGGAGGGTGTCCGCACCCGTCTGCCGTACCTGCGCGACCTCGGCGTGGACGCCGTGTGGCTCAGCCCCTTCTACGCCTCGCCGCAGGCCGACGCCGGCTACGACGTCGCGGACTACCGCGCTGTCGACCCCATGTTCGGTAACCTCCTGGACGCCGACGCGCTGATCCGCGACGCCCACGAGCTGAGCCTGAGGATCATCGTCGACCTGGTCCCCAACCACTCCTCCGACCAGCACGAGTGGTTCAAGCGGGCCGTCGCCGAGGGCCCGGGCTCCTCGCTGCGGGAGCGCTACCACTTCCGCCCCGGCAAGGGGGAGAACGGCGAACTGCCGCCCAACGACTGGGAGTCGATCTTCGGCGGCCCGGCGTGGACCCGCGTCACCGAACCCGACGGCACGCCCGGCGAGTGGTACCTGCACCTCTTCGCCCCCGAGCAGCCCGACTTCAACTGGGAGCACCCGGCGGTCGGCGACGAGTTCCGCTCCATCCTGCGCTTCTGGCTGGACATCGGCGTCGACGGCTTCCGTATCGACGTCGCCCACGGTCTGGTGAAGGCGGAGGGGCTGCCCGACCTCGGATCCCACGACCAGGTGAAGCTGCTGGGCAACGATGTCATGCCGTTCTTCGACCAGGAGGGCGTGCACGAGATCTACCGGCAGTGGCGGCTGATCCTCGACGAATACTCGGGTGAGCGCATCTTCGTCGCCGAGGCGTGGACGCCGACCATCGAGCGCACCGCCCACTACGTCCGCCCGGACGAGCTGCACCAGGCCTTCAACTTCCAGTACCTCAGCACCCACTGGGACGCCGAGGAGATGCGCGAGGTCATCGACCGCACGCTGGATGCCATGCGCCCGGTCGGCGCCCCCGCCACCTGGGTGCTGTCCAACCACGACGTGACCCGGCACGCCACCCGCTTCGCCAACCCGCCCGGCCTCGGCACCCAGATCCGCCTGGCCGGCGACCGCGAGCTGGGGCTGCGCAGGGCCCGGGCCGCGACCCTGCTGATGCTGGCGCTGCCCGGCTCGGCGTACATCTACCAGGGCGAGGAGCTCGGCCTGCCCGACGTCGTCGACCTGCCGGACGAGGTGCGCCAGGACCCGGCGTACTTCCGGGGCGCGGGCCAGGACGGCTTCCGCGACGGCTGCCGGGTGCCGATCCCGTGGACCCGGACGGGATCGTCGTACGGCTTCGGTGACGGCGGCAGCTGGCTGCCGCAGCCCGACGGGTGGGGTGAGCTGAGCATCGAGGCGCAGACCGGCGAGCCCGGCTCGACCCTGGAGCTGTACCGGGCCGCGCTCGCGGTGCGCCGCGAGCAGGCCGACCTGGGTGCCGGCACGTCCGTGGAGTGGCTGCGGGCGCCCGAGGGCGTGCTGGCCTTCCGGCGCGGGGAGTTCGTGTGCGTCGCGAACACCACCGGCGAGTCGGTGGCGATGCCGGCGTACGGCCGGGTGCTGGTGGCGAGCGGGGAGATCGTCGAGGTCGACGACGAGGCGAAGGTGCCGGCCGACACCACGGTGTGGTGGACCACCGCGACCGCGGGGGCCCGCGCCTGATTTTTGCGTTGAATTTCGTACGGCCCGCTGCCCTTTCGGGCGGCGGGCCTCTAATATCTGCGTCACCGCAAGGTTTCTGAACCTTGCAGCAAGAACCTTCAACGAAGAAGGAAGCCCCACATGACCCGCAGATTCCTCGCCACCGCCGTCGCGCTCGCCGCGGTTTCGATTGTCATGAACCCGACTAGTGCGCAGGCCTCCCCACCTGGCACCAAGGACGTCACCGCCGTCCTCTTCGAGTGGAACTTCGCCTCGGTCGCCCGCGAATGCACCAACACCCTCGGGCCCGCCGGGTACGGCTTCGTCCAGGTCTCCCCGCCCGCCGAGCACATACAGGGCCCGCAGTGGTGGACCTCGTACCAGCCGGTCAGCTACAAGATCGCCGGCCGGCTCGGCGACCGCACGGCCTTCCAGAACATGGTGAACACCTGCCACGCGGCCGGTGTGAAGGTCGTCGTCGACGCCGTCGTCAACCACATGTCGGCCGGCAGCGGCACCGGCACCGGGGGCTCGTCGTACAGCAAGTACACCTACCCCGGTCTGTACTCCGCGCCCGACTTCGACGACTGTACGAGCCAGATCAGCAACTACCAGGACCGCTGGAACGTCCAGCACTGCGAACTGGTCGGCCTCTCCGACCTCGACACGGGCGAGAACCACGTCCGCGGCGCCATCGCCGGCTACCTGAACGACCTGCTCTCCCTCGGCGTCGACGGCTTCCGCGTCGACGCCGCCAAGCACATGGACACCGCCGACCTCGCCGACGTCAAGTCCCGGCTGAGCAACCCTTCGGTGTACTGGAAGCAGGAGGTCATCCACGGTTCCGGCGAGGCCGTCCAGCCCACCGAGTACACCGGCAACGGCGACGTCCAGGAGTTCCGCTACGCCTACGACCTCAAGCGGGTCTTCAACAACGAGAACCTCGCCTACCTGAAGAACTACGGCGAGGGCTGGGGCTACCTGAACAGCGGCGTCTCCGGTGTCTTCGTCGACAACCACGACACCGAGCGCAACGGCTCGACCCTCAGCTACAAGGACGGCGCCACCTACACCCTGGCCAACGTCTTCATGCTGGCCTGGCCGTACGGCGCCCCCGACATCAATTCCGGCTACGAGTTCACCGACCACGACGCCGGCCCGCCGAACGGCGGCCAGGTCGGCGCCTGCTGGCAGGACGGCTGGAAGTGCCAGCACAACTGGCCGGAGATCAAGTCCATGGTCGGCTTCCGCAACGCCACCCGGGGCCAGGCGGTCACCAACTGGTGGGACAACGGCGCCGACGCCATCGCCTTCGGCCGGGGCAGCAAGGGTTTCGTGGCCATCAACCACGAGTCGGGGTCGCTGACCCGGACGTACCAGACGTCGCTGCCGGCGGGGACGTACTGCGATGTGCAGAACAACAGGACCGTGACGGTGAACTCCAGCGGGCAGTTCACCGCCACGCTCGGCGCGAACACCGCCCTCGCCCTCCACTCGGGCAAGCCCACCTGCTGAGCCCGGGCCTCCCGTTGGGGTGCGGGCGGGATCGACGCTTGCGGAACGCTGCGCTCGACCTGCCCGGGTCCTGAAAATTCTTACCAGCAGTTTCAAGACTCTTGCTGTAAGCGTTTCGGCGGCGATACGGTCGCGCGGGGTCGGACCCGAGAGAGCCGCAATGCAAGGAGTCCACGTCAGTGATACCGAGATGGCGTGCGCCCGCAAGGCGCCGAACCGCCCGTGCCGGACGGGTCGCCGCGGTCACCGCCACCGCGCTGGCCGCAGCACTCGTCCAGCCGCTCGCCGCCGGGGCCGCCACCCCGCCGGCGCCCCCGTCCGACGCGAAGCTCGCCGCAGAGCCCGCCCGCCACGACGCCACCCGTGAGCAGTTCTACTTCGTCCTGCCGGACCGTTTCGCGGGCGGCGACCCGCGCAACGACAAGGGCGGCCTGACCGGTTCCCGCCTCACCACCGGTTACGACCCCGCCGACAAGGGCTTCTACCAGGGCGGCGACCTCAAGGGCCTGACCAAGCGGCTCGACTACATCAAGGGCCTGGGTACCACCGCCCTCTGGATGGCCCCGATCTTCAAGAACCAGCCCGTGCAGGGCACCGGGGCGAACGCCTCGGCCGGCTACCACGGTTACTGGATCACCGACTTCACCCAGGTCGACCCCCACTTCGGCACCAACAAGGACCTTGAGACCCTCATCGACAAGGCCCACGCCAAGGGCATGAAGGTCTTCTTCGACGTCATCACCAACCACACGGCGGACGTCGTCGACTACAAGGAGAAGTCGTACGACTACCTCTCCAAGGGCGCCTTCCCGTACCTGACGAAGGACGGCGAACCCTTCGACGACGCGGACTACGCCGACGGGCGACGGGACTTCCCGGAGGTCGACGGCGGCTCCTTCCCGCGCACACCCGTGGTGGCCAAGAAGAACAAGGTCCCCTCGTGGCTCAACGACCCGACGATGTACCACAACCGTGGCGACTCCACCTTCGCCGGTGAGAGCTCCGCGCACGGCGACTTCTCCGGCCTGGACGACCTGTGGACCGAGCGGCCCGAGGTCGTGCGGGGCATGGAGAAGATCTACCAGCGCTGGGTGCGCGACTTCGACATCGACGGCTTCCGGATCGACACCGTGAAGCACGTCAACATGGAGTTCTGGACGCAGTGGGCCACGGCCCTCGACTCCTATGCGGCCAAGAAGGGCCGCGACGACTTCTTCATGTTCGGCGAGGTCTACTCCGCCGACACCGACGTCACTTCCCCGTACGTCACCCAGGGCCGGCTCGACGCCACACTCGACTTCCCCTTCCAGGAGGCGGCCCGCCAGTACGCCTCGCAGGGCGGCAGCGCGCAGAAGCTCGCGGGCGTCTTCGGCGACGACTACAAGTACACGACCGGCAAGGCCAACGCGTACGAGCAGGTCACCTTCCTCGGCAACCACGACATGGGCCGGATCGGGTCCTTCCTGAACCAGGACAACCCGAAGGCCACCGACGCCGAGCTGCTGAGGAAGGACAAGCTCGCCAACGAGCTGATGTTCCTCAGCCGCGGCAACCCCGTCGTCTACTACGGCGACGAGCAGGGCTTCACCGGCCCGGGCGGTGACAAGGACGCCCGGCAGAGCATGTTCGCCTCGCGTACCGCCGACTACCTCGACGACGACCGCATCGGCACCGACGACACCCACGCCGAGGACGCCTACGACACCAAGGCGCCCCTCTACCGGCAGATCAGTGCGCTCGCGGGGCTCCGCAAGGCCAACCCGGCCCTCACCGACGGCGTCCAGCAGCAGCGGTACGCGGCCGACGGCCCGGGCGTCTACGCCTTCTCCCGCACGGACGCCAAGACCCGCACCGAATACGTCGTCGCCTTCAACAACGCCGCCGAGAAGAAGACCGCGACCTTCGCGACCGGCTCGGCGGGCATGACCTTCGAGGGCATCTACGGCACCGGCGCCTCCGCCAAGAGCGACGGCGACAAGAAGCTCACCGTCACCGTCCCGGCCGGCTCGGCGATCGTCCTCAAGGCGTCCGGCAGGCTCGCCAAGCCCGCCACCGCGCCGACGATCACCCTGAAGGCCCCGGCGGCCGGCGCCACCGGCACCGTCGAGGTCACCGCCGACGTCGACGGCGGGCAGCTGAACCGGGTCGTCTTCGCCGCCCAGACCGGCAACGGAAAGTGGCGGGTCCTCGGCTCCGCCGACCACGCCCCGTACAAGGTCACCCACACCATCGGGAAGAACGTGGCGCCCGGCACGGCCCTGCGGTACAAGGCCGTGGTGATCGACTCGGCCGGCCGCACCGCGGGCGCCCTGGCCGCGTCCACCACCGGCACCCCGCCCGCCGAGGAGCCGCCCACCGCGTCCTCCCGCGACTACGCGATCGTCCACTACAAGCGCGCCGACGGGGACTACGCCGACTGGGGCCTGTACGCCTGGGGCGACCTCGCCGAGGGCGAGGCCACCGAGTGGCCCGAGAGCCACGCCTTCATCGGCCGTGACGCCTACGGCGCCTTCGCCTACGTCAAGCTCAAGCCGGGCGCCTCCAGCGTCGGCTTCCTCGTCATCGACAAGGACGGCACCAAGGACGTCTCCACCGACCGCACGATCGACGTCACCAAGACCGGCGAGGTCTGGATCGAGCAGGGCAAGGACACCGTCACCACCGAGCGCCCCGAGTATCCGGCGCCCGACAAGAGCAAGGCCGTCCTGCACTACCACCGGGCCGACGGCACCTACGACGGCTGGGGCCTGCACGTCTGGACCGGCGCCGCGAATCCCACCGACTGGTCGAACCCGCTCAAGCCGGTCAAGACTGATTCCTATGGCGCAGTCTTCGAGGTACCGCTCACCGACGGTGCCACCAGCCTCAGCTACATCCTGCACAAGGGCGACGAGAAGGACCTGCCCACCGACCAGTCGCTCGACCTCAAGGCGAACGGCCACGAGGTGTGGCTGGTGAGCGGCCAGGAGAAGTACCTGCTCCCGCAGCCCGCGGGCAGCGCGGCCGCCCTCGACCTGACCACCTCCAAGGCGGTCTGGATCGACCGGAACACCCTCGCCTGGAACGGTTCCGACGCCGCCGCCTCCACCCAGCTGCTCTACGCACGCGACGGCTCCCTCGCGGTGAGGGACGGCGCCCTGACCGGGAGCGCGAAGTGGCTGCGCCTGTCGAAGAGCGAGCTGACCGACGCCCAGAAGGCGACGTTCCCGCATCTGAAGGAGTACGACGCCTGGACCGTCGACCCGCGCGACCGCGACCGGGTCCGCGAGGCCCTGCGCGGCCAGGTCGTCGCCACCCAGCACGCCGCCAACGGTGCCGTGCTCGCGGCGACCGGCGTCCAGATCGCCGGAGTCCTCGACGACCTGTACTCCAGTGCGACCGAGACCGACCTCGGGCCCACGTTCTCCAAGGGCCGCCCCACCCTGACCGTCTGGGCGCCGACCGCACAGCAGGTGTCCCTGGAGATCGGTGACTCCACCGTCCCGATGAAGCGCCACGCCACCACCGGCGTCTGGTCCGTCACCGGCCCGGCGTCCTGGAAGGGCAAGCCCTACCGGTACGTCGTGAAGGTCTGGGCGCCCAGCGTCCGCAAGATCGTCACCAACAAGGTCACCGACCCCTACGCCCTCGCCCTCACCGCCGACTCGGAGCGCAGCCTCGTCGTCGACCTGGACGACAAGGCCCTCAAGCCCTCCGGCTGGTCGGCGTACACCAAGCCCAAGGCCGTACCGCTGAGGGACGCGCAGATCCAGGAGCTGCACATCCGGGACTTCTCCGTGGAGGACCGGACGGCGAAGCACCCCGGCACCTACCTGGCCTTCACCGACACGGCGAGCGACGGCTCCCGGCACCTGCGCGAGCTGGCGAAGGCGGGCACCTCGTACGTGCATCTGCTGCCCGCGTTCGACATCGCCACCATCCCGGAGAAGAAGGCCGACCAGGCGACGACCGACTGCGACCTCGCCTCCTTCCCGGCCGACTCCGACCGGCAGCAGGAGTGCGTCGGGAAGATCGCCGCGAAGGACGCCTACAACTGGGGCTACGACCCGTACCACTACACGGTCCCCGAGGGCTCCTACGCCACCGACCCGGACGGCACGGCCCGCACGGTCGAGTTCCGCAGGATGGTGAAGGCGCTCAACGACGACGGGATGCGGGTCGTCATGGACGTCGTCTACAACCACACCGCGGCGAGCGGCCAGGAGAAGACGAGCGTCCTCGACCGGATCGTGCCCGGCTACTACCAGCGGCTCCTCGCCGACGGCTCGGTCGCGAACAGCACCTGCTGCGCCAACACCGCCACCGAGAACGCCATGATGGGCAAACTCGTCGTCGACTCGATCGTCACCTGGGCCAGGGAGTACAAGGTCGACGGCTTCCGCTTCGATCTCATGGGCCACCACCCGAAGGCCAACATCCTCGCCGTCAGGAAGGCCCTCGACGCGCTGACCCTCGCGAAGGACGGTGTCGACGGCAAGAAGATCATCCTCTACGGGGAGGGCTGGAACTTCGGCGAGGTCGCGGACGACGCCCGGTTCACGCAGGCCACGCAGAAGAACATGGCCGGCACCGGCATCGCCACCTTCTCCGACCGCGCCCGCGACGCGGTGCGCGGCGGCGGCCCCTTCGACGAGGACCCCGGTGTCCAGGGCTTCGCGTCCGGCCTGTACACCGACCCCAACTCCTCGAAGAACAACGGCACTCGCGCCGAGCAGAAGGCCCGCCTGCTCCACTACCAGGACCTCATCAAGGTCGGGCTCTCCGGCAACCTCGCCGGCTACCGGTTCACCGACACCGGCGGCAAGGAGGTCAAGGGCTCCGAGGTCGAGTACAACGGCGCCCCCGCCGGCTACGCCGACGCCCCCGGTGACGCCCTCGCCTACGCCGACGCCCACGACAACGAGTCCCTGTTCGACGCGCTCGCCTTCAAGCTGCCCGCTTCGACGAACGCGGCCGACCGGGCCCGGATGCAGGTCCTGGCCATGGCGACGGCCACCCTCTCGCAGGGCCCGGCCCTCTCCCAGGCGGGCACCGACCTGCTGCGCTCCAAGTCCCTGGACCGCAACTCCTACGACAGCGGCGACTGGTTCAACGCCGTCCACTGGAACTGCGAGGACGGCAACGGCTTCGGCCGCGGACTGCCCATGGCGGCCGACAACACCGACAAGTGGCCGTACGCCAAGCCCCTGCTGAGCAAGGTCGAGGTGGGCTGCGAGCAGATCGAGGGCACCTCGGCCGCGTACCGCGACCTGCTGCGGATCCGGAGTGCCGAGCAGGACTTCTCCCTCGGCACGGCCGGGCAGGTGCAGTCCCGGCTCTCCTTCCCGCTGTCCGGCACGGACGAGACACCCGGCGTGATCACCATGCGGCTCGGTGACCTCGTCGTCGTCTTCAACGCCACGCCTCAGCGCCAGGAGCAGCGCGTCCCCGCACTCGCCGGGGCCGGCTACCGGCTGCATCCGGTGCAGGCGGCGGGGGCGGACTCTATCGTCAAGTCCTCCTCCTACGCGGCCGAATCGGGCACGTTCGCCGTTCCGGGGCGCACCGTCGCCGTCTTCACCCGGACCGCCGGATAGCGCACTACGTTGGTGGGGCAGGCCGTGTCCTACGGTCTGCCCCACCCCCATACGCCCCGAAGGGCCGTCGAGATGGACGCCAGCGGCACGCAGCAGAGCCCCGGCACCACCGTGCTGGTCGTGGACGACGTCGCGGCCAGCCGGTACGCCATGGGTGCGGTGCTGCAACGGGCCGGCCACCGGGTCGTGCCCGTCGCCAGCGGCGCCGAGGCGCTCGTCGAACTCGACGTCCGGCTGCGGGACGGCACCCTGCCCGACGTGGCCCTCGTCGACGTGGGTCTGCCCGACATGAGCGGCTTCGAAGTGTGCCGCCGGGTCCGGGCCCAGCCGCGCACGGCAGCGCTGCCCGTCGTGCACTTCTCCGCCGCCGCGACCGCACCCGGCGACCGGTGCCGGGGACTCGACGCCGGCGGGGACGCCTATCTGACCGTGCCCGCCGAACCGCGGGAGATCCAGGCCGTCGTCCGGGCCGCCCTACGCGGGGCCCGCCGCACCACGGGCGCCGAGACCGTCGTCCACCGGCTGACGCTGCTGGCCGAGGCCGTCATCACCGTGCAGGCGGCCCGCTGCCCGCGGGAACTGGCCGCCGCGGCCGCCGACGGCGCCGCACGCCTCACCGCCTCACCCGCCGTGGTGTTCGTCGTCGGCCCGGACGACGAGCCGTACCGCGGCACGGCCAGATGTCACCCCGCCGCCGCGGACGGCGACGCCCACCGGGCGGCGGCCCGGCTGGTCACCCGGCTCGCGGAGGGCCGCACGGGCGTGCACACCACCGTCGTCCCCGCGCCGCTCTGGCCGGCCGGGATCTTCCGGCCCGGCGTCGAGGAGGACGCCCGCCTGACCGTGGCGACGGCCCAGGACGGCCGGACGACGGTGTGCCTCGCCACGCCCGTCCGGCGTACGGCGATCAGCGACCCCGCGGACGACGGGCTGCGGGCCCGCCTCGCCCAGGCCACCGTGCTCGCCGCCGAACCGCTGCTGATGTACCAGGTGGAGCGGCATGTCGCCCTCACCCTCCAGCACAGCTTCCTGCCCCGGCCGCACAAGCTGCCGCACCTGCCGGGCGTCGACATCGTCGTCCGTTACGTGCCCGCCTGTGAGCAGACCGAGATCGGCGGCGACTTCTACGCCGCCCTGCGCACCCGCGACGGGGTGCTCACCGCCGTCGGGGACGTGGTCGGGCACTCCCTGGACGCGGCCACCGTCATGGTCGAGATCCGCCATGCCCTGCGCGCCTACTGCGTCGACGAGAGCGACCCGGTCGTGCTGGCCGCGCGGCTCGACCGGATGCTCCAGCAGTACCACCCCGACGTCACGGCCACCGTGTGCCTGGCCCTGGTCGACCCCGGCAGCGGGCGGGTACGGATCGCCAACGCCGGCCACATCCCGCCGCTGCTCCTGCGCGACGGGGGCGGCGCCCGGTACGCCGACGCCTGGGGCCCGCTGCTCGGGCTGGGCCTGGAGCGGCCCCCGGCGACCGAGTGCCGTCTGCACCGCACCGACCGCCTGCTCATGGTCACCGACGGTCTCATCGAGACCCGCGGCATTCCCCTGTCCGCCTCCATGGACCAGCTCCGCACGGCCGCCGCCGACGCCCCGCCCGGCCTCGACACCCTCTGCGACGTGCTGCTGGGCTGCTTCGGCCACGACCGCGAGGACGACATCGCGATGCTTGCCCTGCGGTTAGGGTGAGCCCGTTGGCCGCCCAGAACAGGAGTACTGATGCCGCAGATCACCGTCGACTATTCCGCAGACCTCGCGGACGACTTCGACCGGCCCGGCTTCGCGAAGGCGCTGCACGAGGCGACCGTCGAGATCGCGGCCGCCAAGCCCCCGGCGTGCAAGACCCGGTTCCGTCCGACCGAGGACATCGTGGTCGGCCCCGAAGCCGAGGGGCACGCCCATGTGCACGTCCACATCGCCCTGCTCGCCGGCCGCACCGACGAGACCAAGGCACGGCTCACCCAGGCCGCGCTGGAGCTGCTGCGAACCCACCTGAAGCCCGCCGAGGGGCTCGCGCTGCACGCCTCCGCCGAGGTCCGCGACCTGGATCCGTCGTACGCGAAGTCCGAGAGCTGAGCGGGCTCAGCTCGCCAGGGTGACGAGCCGGCCGGCCAGGTACGCGAACGGGCCGTCGGCCGGCTCGTCCTTGACGATGCCGCGCAGCAGCGCGGCCATCTCCTCGTCGTAGGCGGCACTGACCGCGGCGAGGGCCGCGAAGTCGTTGACGAGCTGGGGCTCCAGCTCCTCGCGCGGGATGCGCCGGCCGTCCAGCCAGATCAGCGCCGTCGACTCGGCGAGCGAGATCCAGGAACGGACGACCAGTTCGAGGCGCGCGGGCGGATCGGTCACGCCCAGGTGCGAAAGGATCTGGACATACGCGGCCTGCCGTACGGAGTCGACGAGCGCGTTGGTCGTCGAGGAACCCACAGCGGGTCCGCCGCGCATGAGGGCGGAGAAACCGGGCCCGTGCTCGTCCACGAAGTCGAAGTAGCGGTGCATCACGCGCAGCAGGCGCGCCCCCAGCGGACCCTCGTGAGGCTCCACGAACCGGGCCGCGAGGTCGTCCGAGGCACGCTGCAACGCGGCCTCGTACAGGCTGAGTTTGCCGGGAAAGTAGTGGTAGACCAACGGGCGTGAAATGCCCGCGGCCGACGCTATCTCGTCGATGGAGACCTCGTCGGGCGAGCGGCGGCTGAACAGTTCGAGGGCGACGCCGATCAACTGCTGCCGCCGCTCCTCGACTCCCATTCTGCGGCGAACCCCGGTAGTCATACGAACACCTTACCGATTGATTCCGGCCTCGAACGGGCCGGATCGATCGCGGGGTTCGACCGCCCTCACCGGACGGGCCCGAAATCCGCCCCCGTCAGCGCAGCCCGCCGAGCGAACGCCCGTCCTTCAGGGTGCCCTTGAGCTGCGCCTGCGCCCCCTGCTCGGCGGGTACGGTCAGCCGGCTGCTCCGCGCCGCCCCGTTCACTCCGCCCGTCGCCCGGATCGACGCGGTCTCACGGCTGCCGGCGGCCAGCAGGTACCAGTCGCCGGCCTTCGCCTTCCACAGCACCCCGGCCAGCACATGCGGGTCACGCGGTCCGCACGACGGGACGTTCTCGGCCTTGGCCGCCACCGCCCCGTACGCCCCGCCCGGCGTGTGGAACTGCGCCAGCACCCGCGCCCCGCCGCCCCGCCAGGTCTCGGCCCGCGTGCACACCCACGCTCCCGAGCCGCTCGCGTCGGGCAGCGGCTGTTCGTTGAACGCCCAGGCGTTGACGCTCCGCACCCCCGCCGAACGCACCGTCCCCAGCGAGCAGGCGAACGGCTGCCAGATGTGCAGCGCCGCGGCGCCGGACACCTCACCCGGGGAGCCCGGCCGTCCGGCGGTGAGCCGGGCGGGGACCAGTTCGCCGAGGTCGGTCAGCAGCCGTGTCCCGGTGTCGTCGGTCAGCTGGACCACGTTCCACGACGTGCAGGGGCCGGACCGCAGGGCCGGGCTGGCCAGCGGTGCGGTCACCCCGCCGGTGAGCGCGAGGTCCATCGCCCCTGAGCCGGGCTTCATCAGGTCCCGCTCGCCCGCCTTCCGCACCCAGGGGGCCGTCAGGTAGCGGACGTTGCCGTCGGACCGGCCCAGGACCACCGCGCCCGCCTCGGCCCGGCCGGCCCCGTCGACCCGGGCGAAGTCGAGGGCGGCGCCCTGCGTGCCGTCCTTCGGTTCGGCGTACCGGGCGATGCGCAGACCGTCGTACAGGATCACCACGCGCGCCGCGTCGACCGTCCCCGCGTACAGCAGCTGGGGCGGTCCGGCCGGGCCCCCGGAGAGGGTGCCGGGGGTCGCCGACACCTGGACGCTCTCGCCGGGACGGGCCCACACGGCCAGGGCGCGGCGCAGCAGGGCTTGGTCGCCGGTGCGGTCGCCGCGGGCCGGCCACACGGAGAAGTCGGTGCGCGCCGAGCTGCGCCACGCGGCGGGGGGAACCCGGGTCAGCTTCGCCGGGTCCAGAGCGGCCTGCGCGGCCGGGTTGCGCGCGTACGGAGGTGCCGCGGCGCCGTCGGGGCCCCAGCCGTCACCGGGCAGGCCGAGCAGCGCCCCGCACACCAGCAGGGCGGCACCGGCGGCCAGGGCGGCCTTCAGGTGCTGGCGGCGGCGCATCAGGTCGGTGGGGCGGGCCTGGAGCGAGCAGGGGTCGAACTCGGGGGAGTCGAGCAGCCCGTACTGGGCGGGGATCCCGCCGGCCTCCAGTACCGCACCCTCCGGGTCGGCGACGCCCGCCGCCGCGAGGACCTTGCACACCCCGTCGTCCGTGAGCCGCTCCAGGCCGCGCAGCGCGTACGCGGCCCGGGCCGGGCCCGACAGGGTGGACAGCCGCTGGTCCAGGGCGAGTTCGTCGGCGCCGCCGGAGCGCGGGAACAGCTTCAGGCCCCACACGTGCGGCAGCAGCGGCGGCAGCTGGGACCTCTTGGGCCACGCCCTCGCCCTCAGCGGCAGCCCCGCCTCCAGTGCCGTGCGCAGCACCTGGAGACGGACCAGGGCGTAGCCCGGGTCGCCGTCCCGGCCGGTGGACTGGGCCGGGATCACCGGGGCGGGGGTGCGGTTGCGGGGGAGTGCCCGCTGGGTGAGGGCATGTGCGGTCAGGACGCGGCGGCTACGGCCCAGCCCGGGTGGCAGCACCAGGTAGGCCAGCCGGACCAGCCGCGGGTAGTGCTCGACGAGCGCGGCCTCGGCCTGCTCGACGTCGACGACCGGGCCGGCGGAGGAGGGCGCGGGGCGCTGGGCGACATCCTGTGACTGCACGTTCAGCAGAACGAGCGAATCGTTGGATGGTCACCTGGCTGCGGAGCGTCACGCCCCCGGGTGCTCCCCTGGCTCCACGAGCAGCCGGGCGTAGTTCGCCATGGACCGCTGGTAGCGCGGCAGGTGCGGGGCCAGGGCGCCCAGGGCCAGCGCCAGGGCCTCCCGGTCGCGGCCGAGGCTCGACAGACACAGGGCGAGGCAGGCGCGTACGGGGTCGTCCAGCTCGTCGGACGGCGCGACCAGTTCGGGTGTCAGCAGGGCGACGCCCTCCTCGGCCCGGCCGATGTTCCGCAGCGAGCTGGCCAGCTGGATCTTCGTCCGGCGGGCCTTGTAGTGGCTGACGTCGGCGAGGCCACGCCTGAGCGCCTCCTGGTAGAGGGGGACCGCCTTGTCGGAGCGGCCCGTGGAGTCCCAGGCGCAGGCCTGCTCGAACGGGGCGTGCGGACTGCCTTCGGGCAGCTCGGCGACGAGGGCGTCGACGTCGGCGCGGAAGCGGGCCTCGTCCTCCTCCGTCTCGGCGTAGTCGTCGATACGGTCCCACAGGGCGGCCACACGGTCTTCCCAGTCCTGATCCACCGGGCCACCCTCGCACAGGAGTGCACACCGGGGCAGGGGAATTTGAGCACGGAGGGCGCCGCACCCGTATCGAAGGCGAGAGCCTCTTGCCGGGGCTCCGTGCGGCATGCGTCCGGATCGTGCCGTGACAAGGACCGTGCCGCCAAGGACCGGAGGAACAGATGAGGGTGACCCGACCGATGCTCGCGCTGAGCGGCGCGGTGGCGATACTGGCGCTGACCGGCTGCGGCGGATCCGGCGACAAGGACGAGGCGGCCGTTCCGGAGGCGGTGACCGGCAGCCTGGAGCACATCGCGGCCGAGGCCGACTGCAAGCCGAACATGCAGACCGACGCCGACACCATCCGCCAGGCCCTCTGCAAGAAGGGCAAGGAGAAGTACGTCCTCGCGACCTTCTCCACGGACCGGGGCCAGCGCGAGTGGATCAACACGGCCAAGGACTACGGCGGCTTCTACCTGGTTGGCCGCAAGTGGGTGGCCGTCGGCCACGAGGATGTGCTGCAGGCGCTGCGCGGCACGCTGGGCGGCACCGTGGAGGTGGGGCTCAACCACGCGAGTCACGCCCCCGGCGGAGGCAAGGACGACAAGCCGGCGCACTCCGGTCACCACGACAACTGACCGCGTCGCTTCGCCGGACGCATGAGAAAGCCGGCGGTGGGATCTCCCACCGCCGGCTTTTTCTAGCGGGCCGTTACTCGCAGTCCTGGCCGCTGTTGATGCACTGAACCACCGTGTTCATCAGGTTCTCGTCCATGACGTTGATGAAGTCGTTGTGGTCGGTGATCGGCTTGTGCAGCTGCTCCGGGAAGCCGTCCACAGCGTACGGGCTCTTGACCTGACCGTTCTCGATGGTCGGGGCGGGAACGTCGTACACCAGGCGGACCTGGAGCTGCGGGATCGCCTTGAAGCCGTTGGCGCAGCTGCCGTCCTGCTGGACGAAGGCCACGTGGTCACGGTGGTTGGCGCTGTCGATGTTCTGTCCGTCCCAGCAGCTCTGGAAGTTGGACGTCCGCACCACCTGGCTGCCCTCGGGGCAGATCACGTACTTGTCCGTCACCTGCCGGTCCTCGAAGCCGGTGCAGCTGAACGAGGTGTTGGCGTTGGCGAGGCCGTTGGTGAAGGCCTTGGCGTCACCGGTGATGATGCGCAGGAACTTCGGCATCGCGACGACGTCGCCCGCCTTGTTGCCGACGAACTTCATGTCCGCCTGGCTGGCCTTGAGGATCTTGCCGACGTTGCCCTCGGCGCCACCGCCCAGGTCACCCGCGTCGAACTCCTGCGTGCCGTCCTGGAGGCGCAGCACGGGCCAGTAGTAGGTGGACTTGTCACCCTGGTTCTGGCACGAGGTGCCGGCGTTGGCCAGGTCCTCGTCGCTGGAGAAGGCGTCGTTGTCCTGGTTGCCGACGTAGTCGTGCGTGTGGTGCGCGCCGTTGTCGACACCCGGGGCGACGATCAGGTTGTCGCTGTTGAACAGGTCGTTCTCGTTGACACCGCACTTCGCGGTGAACGAGCCGGTGGACCCGCCGTCGCCGTTCGCGGCGAGACCGTTCGGCAGGTTACGGGAGTTGGGCTGGACATCGTTGATGTTGACGAAGTCGGCAGCCACCGGGCCCGCGGCCCCGTTGCCGTTGTCGCCGACCTGGCCCTGACCGTTGTCCTGGCCCTGGTCCTGACCGTCGTTGTTCTGACCGTCGTTGTTCTGGCCGTCGTTGTTCTGGCCGTCGTTGTTCTGGCCGTCGCCGGCCTGGCCGTCGTTGGTGTTGGCGTCGGCGGCCATGCCCTGGCACGCGGCCAGCTGCTCGAGGTTGCCCGGGGCCTGTCCGCCCACCCGCCGGATGTTGATGCCGATCCGGTCGATGACGGCGGTCCGCTTCGACTTCAGCGGGCCGAGGATGGCGTTGTTGACGAAGCCCGAGTCACCGGCCTGGGCCTGACGCGTGGAGGCGAGACGGGTGTAGGCCTCGGTGATCTGCTTGTCCAGGTTGGCCAGCTCCTTGTCCACCCCCTGGCGAGCACCGTCCGGCACGTCGGTCAGCTTCTGTCCTACGTCCGGGCACTGGATCGTGGCGATCTGTGCGCCCGCGGACTTCGTCTGGTTCGCCGAGTTCTCCTCGTGCGCCGAGGCGTAGAAGTTTGCCCAGATCAGCCCGCCCCCACCGAGCGCTAGGGCCGCCGATGCGGCTACGGCCTTGGTGGCCAGCGGCGTACGGCGTTTTCTTGTGTTGCGTCCCATGGAACTCCTCTGACTTCCTTTTTCGGGGGCATCGAGGCGCCCGACAGGAGTGAAGCGGCGCCCTTCCATACGGAGCGCGTCCCACGGGTGTTCAGGGGTCCCGGAAATTGATGCGAGATTCGTGAGGACTCTGTGTTCTCAACAGCCGCTGGAGCACCGGGAGTTGTTGATCATCCACGGTGGGTGAACTGGCGGGTCCGGTTTCACCGGCCGTGGTCGAGATACGCGAGAACCGCCAGCACGCGACGGTTGTCGTCGTCCGAGACCTCAAGACCCAGTTTGGCGAAGATGTTGGCGGTGTGCTTGGCGATCGCCCGTTCCGTCACGACCAGTTTCCCGGCGATCGCCGCGTTGGACCGGCCCTGCGCCATCAGCTCCAGCACCTCACGCTCCCGGGGCGTCAGCCGCGCCAGCGGCCGGTCGTCGCCCGAACGGCGGGCCAGCAGCTGCTGGATGACCTGCGGGTCCATCGCCGTGCCCCCGGCGGCGACCCGCCGTACGGCGTCCACGAACTGCTCGGCGTCGAACACCCGGTCCTTCAGCAGATAGCCGACCCCACCGCTGCCGTCGGCGAGCAGCTCGCGCGCGTACAGCTGCTCCACGTGCTGGGAGAGCACCAGCACCGGCAGTCCGGGCCGTTTCCCGCGGGCGTCGAGCGCGCACTGCAGGCCCTCGTCGGTGTGCGTGGGCGGCAGGCGTACGTCGACCACGGCGACGTCCGGGTCCAGCTCGGCCAGCGCGGCGGCCAGTTCGGGCCCGGTCTCGACGGCCGCCGCGATCTCGAAGCCGTGCGCCCGCAGCAGCCGGACGAGTCCGTCGCGCAGCAGGAAGAGGTCTTCGGCCAGGACTACGCGCAAGGGATCTCCATGGTGACCATGGTGGGGCCGCCCGCGGGGCTGCTGACGGCCAGGACGCCGTCGAATGTACCCAGTCGCCGCTCGACCCCGGCCAGCCCCGAACCGGCCCCGATCACCGCTCCGCCCTTGCCGTCGTCCGTGACGGTCGCCCGGAGCATGCCGTCCGCCCGGTGCAGGTCGACCCAGATCCGGTCGGCGCCCGAGTGCTTCACGGCGTTGGTGAGCACCTCGCTCACGGCGAAGTACGCGGCCGACTCCACGGGCGCCTGAGCCCGCCCGGGCAGGTCCACGCTCACCTCGGTGGCCACCGGCAGCCGCAGCGCCAGCGCCCGTACCGCGTCGCCCAGGCCGCGCTCGGCGAGGACCGGCGGGTGGATGCCGCGCACCAGCTCGCGCAGCTCGGACAGCGCCTCGACCGAGGACCTGCGGGCCTGCGCGATCAGCTCCTTGGCCTGGGCCGGGTCCTTGTCGAGGAGCGCCTCGATGGTGCCCAGGTCCATGCCGACGGCGACCAGCCGGGCCTGGGCCCCGTCGTGCAGGTCCCGCTCGATGCGCCGCAGTTCCGCGGCGGAGGTGTCCACGGCGTCGCGCCGCGTCTCGGTCAGCACCCGCACCCGCTCGGCCAGTTCGCCCTGGTTGCTGCCGAGCACGGCCCGGGTGAGCCGGAAGTGGACGTCCAGCAGGCGCGGGGTGAGGAAGTGCGCGAGGAACAGCAGCACCAGAGCCAGGGCCGCCGCACCGAAGGCGGACGCCTGACCCGTCACCGGCACGAACCCGTACCAGTACCCGTCGGGGAAGACCCGCCACAGCCCGATGGCGAGCGCGAATCCCTCCAGCGGATAGATCAGCAGCACGGCCGGCAGCAGCGCGGTGACGAACCCGGCGGTCATGTCGACCGGCAGCCACCGCAGGTCCCGCCAGGTCGCCGGGTCGCGCAGCATCCCGAAGGTGCGTGCCCAGGGGTTGGCATCCTCCGGCAGCGGCCGGTACGCCGGAGGGATCCGCACCCCGCCCCACTCCGCCGCGAGCACCCGCCGTGAGTTCGCGAACGCCCGCACCCCCGTCAGCACGTACGGCGTCGTGATGATCCCGACCCCGATCGGGATGAGCGCGATCGAGAGCAGGGACAGGCAGAAGCACAGCACCGCCCCCGGCAGGGAGACGAGGGCCAGCGCCAGCCCCCGCATCGCGGCGAGCCCGATGCCCCGCCCTGTCGTCCGCCCGTTGCCGTTCTTCGTGTCCATGGTCATGGCGTCAGTCTCGCCGAGCGGGCGTGCCGGGTCACGGGGCCGGGACACCCGGTCGGGGGGTGGTGCTACGTACACCTCCCGGGGGAAGCGGGAGGTGGTTCAGCCACCGGTGCCGGACGCGATCACCTTCGCCTCCACCTCCGGGTCGAGGCCCTTCGGCGTCCGGTCCGGGCGCTGGGGCGCCACGCCCCCGATGTCCTGGAGCCACCGCCAGGTGTCCGCCACGGTCTCCTCGACGGGCCGGCAGACCAGCCCGGCCCCGACCGCCCGGGAGACGTCCGCGCTGTGCAGGGCATCGTGCAGGTCGCTGCCCGGCGGCACCCACACCGGCAGCTCGGTCCACGGCTCGATGCCCGCCTCAAGGATCTCCCCGGGCTCGGTCCAGCGCAGCTCGGCGGCGCCGCCGGTGACCCGGACACAGGTGTCCAGCAACTCGCCCATGGTGGTGTGCCCCTGCGGACTGACCAGGTTGTACGGCCCGCTCAGCTCCCGCTCGGCCGCGTGCAGGATCCACCCGGCCAGGTCGCGGACGTCCACGTACTGGAGGGGCAGTTCACGCGGGCCCGGCGCCAGCACCGGACCGCCGCGCGCCGTCCGGCCCAGCCACCAGGGCAGCCGGCCGACGTTCTCGTACGGGCCGAGGATCAGCCCGGACCGTACGAGCACCGACCGGTCCGCGCCGAAGGCGTCCAGCACGGCCAGTTCACCGCCCCGCTTGTCCTGCGGGTACGCGGTCTGCTCCGCGTCGGCCGACGCCCCCTCCACCACGGGCGCGTCCTCGTCGTAGCCGGCGGGCGGGGCCCACGCGTACACCGAGCAGCTCGACACGTACACATAGCGGCCGGCGCGGCTCTCCAGCAGCCGCGCCGTGTCCCGCACCGCGCGGGGCGCCGCCGACCACGTGTCGACGACGACGTCCCACTCGCCCGGGTCGTCGGCGAGGGCGGCCAGTCCGCCGGGCGCGGTGCGGTCACCGAGCAGTGACCGCACGCCCGGCGGCGCGTCGTGCCGCCCCCGGTGGAAGACGGTCACCTCCCAGCCCCGCCCCAGCGCGGCCTCCACGACGGCCCGCCCCACGAACTCCGTCCCACCCAGCATCAGAAGCCTCATGCCGGTGACTCTGCCCGGTGGGGCGAGGGGAGGGAACGGGGATCTGCTGTCAGCAGACAGGACACGACGGGACGGGACCGGGACGGGACTTGGGCGCGCCTCAGTGCGCCGTCGGCGGCACGTACGTGTAGCCCACGCGGCGCACGGTGCGGATCGTGTCGCGGTGCTCCACACCCAGCTTGCGGCGCAGGCGGGCGATGTGGACGTCGACCGTGCGGCCGTCGCCCACGTGCCCGTAGCCCCACACCGTGCCGACCAGCTGGTCGCGGGTGTGCACCCGGCCCGGGTGCGCCACGAGGTGCGCCAGCAGCTCGAACTCCAGGTACGTGAGGTCGAGCGGCTGCCCGGCCACCCGGGCGGTGCGCCGCACGGTGTCGACGCGGATCAGCGGCTCGCCGCCCGGCTCGGCACCGGATTCCGGGCCGGCGTTCTGCGGCAGGCCGGGCACCGTCACCGGGAACGGCGGCTGCTGGTCGGCCGGGACGAGCACCAGGTAGCCGATCATCGGCGGCTGCCCCGGCAGCGTGGGCACGGTGTGCTGCGGCGCCGGCAGCCAGGTGGCACCCGGCGGCAGCAGGTCCGCGACCGTCACCACCTCGTCCCGGTCGACGGCACGCAACCGATGCCGGGGGCCGTGGGACGCGGGGGCGTTGAGAGGGGCGGCGGTGGACAGAGAACGAGTGGTCGCCATGAGAGGTCAGCTCTTTCGCGCGAGGAGTTCGTCGGAGAGATCGACGGCCGCGATTCGTGGTCGGGCTCGCCGAGGGACGTACGCGGTTCGCGCTGGCCGAAGGCCGGGGTGTACGGCTTTAGAGGGCCCGCGCGTTCATCGCGCGGCAACACACCCGGTCGAAATCGTGGTCCTGGCGGGACGGCCAGAAGGGCTCGAGGTCATGGCGACCCGTCGCGGTGTGCTTCTGGAGGCTGGCCATGGGCCCATTGAAGCAGAGGCGCTCGCCCGCCGGGAGCCTTCTCTCACTGTTCGGACACCCGCCGGGCGGCGTGCAGACAGCGCGAGGGGGCGCCCACCGCGAACGGTGAGCGCCCCCTCGGGAGCCGTGCAGCGCGCCGGTCAGTCAGACCTGGCCGGCCTTCTCCAGCGCCGAGCAGCAGGTGTCGACGAGCAGACGTGTCACCACGTACGGGTCGACGTTGGCGTTCGGACGGCGGTCCTCGATGTAGCCCTTGCCGTCCTTCTCGACCTGCCACGGGATACGGACCGAGGCGCCGCGGTTGGAGACGCCGTAGGAGTACTCGTTCCACGGGGCGGTCTCGTGCAGACCGGTCAGGCGGTCGTCGATGCCGGCGCCGTAGTTCTTGACGTGGTCGAGCGGCTTGGAGCCCTCGCCGAGGGACTCGGCCGCGGTGATGATCGCGTCGTAGCCCTCGCGCATCGCCTTGGTCGAGAAGTTGGTGTGCGCGCCGGCGCCGTTCCAGTCGCCCTTGACCGGCTTGGGGTCGAGGGTGGCGGCGACGTCGAAGTCCTCGGCGGTGCGGTAGAGCAGCCAGCGGGCCACCCACAGGTGGTCGGAGACCTCCAGCGGGGAGACCGGGCCGACCTGGAACTCCCACTGGCCGGGCATGACCTCGGCGTTGATGCCGGAGATGGCCAGACCGGCCTTCAGGCAGTTGTCGAGGTGGGCCTCGACGACGTCACGGCCGAAGATCTCATCGGCGCCGACACCGCAGTAGTAGCCGCCCTGGGGGGCCGGGAAGCCGCCCTTGGGGAAGCCGAGCGGGTAGCCGTCCTTGAAGAACGTGTACTCCTGCTCGATGCCGAAGACCGGCTCCTGCGCCGCGAACTTCTCCGCGACCTCGGCCAGCGCCGCACGGGTGTTGCTGGCGTGCGGGGTGAGGTCGATGTTCAGGACCTCGCACAGCACCAGGATGTCGTCGCCGCCGCGGATCGGGTCCGGGCAGGTGAAGACCGGCTTGAGCACACAGTCCGAGGCGTGGCCCTCGGCCTGGTTGGTGGAGGACCCGTCGAAGCCCCAGATCGGCAGCGCGTCGAGACCGGCGGGGGCGCCCGCGATGATCTTGGTCTTGGAGCGCAGTTTGGCCGTCGGCTCGGTGCCGTCGATCCAGATGTACTCAGCCTTGAAGGTCACGGGCCACATCCTTCGGGGGTGTGTCTGGGCGCGTATCGCGGGTGCTGCGGCGCCGCGGCACCGAGGCGCCGCGTCTGCTGCCGCCCGGCAGCCTCGCAACAGGCGATTTCCCGGCCATTGCTCGAATGTGAACCCCGTGTTACCTGGTCATGCTCTGCCGTACTTCACGCCGAGAGGGCGTTTTTGCCGGAGGCGGCGCCGGTCACCGGCTCCCCTCCGTCCAGCCGGTGACCGGCGCCGCACGTTCCGGACGCGCCGGTCCTGCTGCCCCCGGCCGGGGGCAGCAGGACCGGTGACACGTACGAGGGGCGGCCGAGGGGGTGGCCGCCGCCTCATCGATTCAACGGGTCGTACGGCCTCACCCCACCTTCTCGATCAGGGCCCGGCGGATCAGGAACTTGCCGGGCTCACGGACCTGTTCGAAGGCCGCGTTGTTGAGCAGCGCACAGCTGCCGGAGACCGAAGTGACCTCCACCGTCGTGGACTTGTCGTTGTCCAGGTTGGTGACCTTCAGCTTCGTGCCGGCCGGGAACTGGTTGCTGGACGCGGCAGGCGCACCGCCCTCGCCGGAGAGCGTGACCGTGGAGCCGTTGCACACCTGCTGCCCCGAAGCCGCGGCACCGTCACCTGGGTCGGCGGCGGGGGCGGACTCGGCGGGCTGCGAGGGCTGCGCCGATGCGGCGGGGTCCGAGGGCTGTGCCGACTGGGCGGGCTGCGACGGCTGCGCGGCCTGGGAGTCCTGAGCCGACTCCCCGACAGCGCACCCCGACGCCTCCTGCTTCCGCTTGATCTCCGCGACGACCGCCTCACGGTTGGCGATCCGCGCCTCGGACTGCGCGTCGGGGTTGGCCCGCTGGTCCGCGATGAACTTCTGGTTGTTGCCGAGGGCGGTGGCGAGACCCAGGCAGACGGTCGATTCCGACGCCGACTTGGGAGTCTGGGCGGCGTTCGACGTGCTCGCCATGACGAAGGCCCCGCCTCCCGCCACCGTCGCCGCGCTCACCAGCAGTGCGAGCTTCTTCTTCGTGCCGAGAGTTCTCCTGCGCGACATGCGCGCCTCCTGAAGAGGTAGGGGAGCGTACGCCGCTATGTACGAGATACCGAACGAGGTTACTCAGCGGTTACAGGAGTCACTCAAGTGACCTGCGCCACAAGCGGGTTGGGGGTCCCTGGTGCGTCAGCGCGACAGGGCCTCCCGTACGGCCTCGTCGGTGCGGCCGACCACCGCCGTGCCGTCGTCCGCGGTGATGATCGGGCGCTGGATCAGCTTCGGATGCCCGGCGAGCGCCGTGATCCAGCGGTCGCGCGAACCGGCGTCCCGCGGCCACTCCTTGAGTCCGAGCTCCTTGGCGTCGGCCTCCTGGGTGCGGGTGATGTCCCAGGGTTCGAGACCGAGGCGCTCGAGCACGCCGCGGATCTCGTCCTCGCTCGGCACGTCCTCCAGGTAGCGGCGGACGGTGTAGTCGGCGCCCTCGGCGTCGAGCAGCGTCAGGGCGCTGCGGCACTTCGAGCACGCGGGGTTGATCCAGATCTCCATGTGCACACGGTACGCGCCGACCGGCTTGTTCGATTTTTCGGCGCCTCATCCGTACCTCGCGGACCTGCCGTGACACGGTGCCAATTCCCTTATCCACCTGGGCGTTTGTCGGACTCTGCGGACTGCCCGTTGTCAGTGCCGGGCGGTAAACTGTAAACAGTGTTCGAGGGTGGCGCCGGGGATGCCGACGTCTTCGGTGAGCCGCCCGACCGCGACAGGAGGATGCCTGTGCCCGCTGCCGCCCTGAAGTCGAAGCCGTTGCCCACCCAGTCCACCGCGAAGCGTCCCGTCCTGCTCGACCTGCCGTACGTGCCCGTGGAGAAGCGGCCGCTGCCGCCGGGCCGGCCGCGCCAGTGGTACGTGACGCACAACCGCCGCCTCAAGGCGATGCGCCTCGCCATCGCCCTGCTCGACTCGGGCGTCTACATGCCGAACCAGGCCCGCAACGAGACGATCCGCGACACGGCGGAACTGATCGGCGTCCACCCGCCGTCGGACACGACGTGCCACATGGTGCGCGCGTTCATGCGGTACGCACGCTGAGCCGAGGCAGCCCACGACCGGAGCGCCGGGTACCCCTTTCGCGGGGTGCCCGGCGCTCGCTCATGCGGCCCGGCGGGGTGCCGTGATCACCGGCGGGTTCATGCGGGCGAAGCCCTCCTGGCGCTCGTAGGGGAAGTAGGGGTACGGCGCCGGGCCGTGGCTCGCCGCGTCGAGCTTGGCCACCTGCTCGAGACCGTGACCGGCCCGCCGCCTCAGGCGTACCGCTCCAGCAGTTCCGTCACATACGCCTCCAGCCGCCCGCCCAGCACCTCTGGCGTCAGATCGGTCCGTCCCAGCTCCCGCCAGGGCCCCGCCAGTTTCGCCGCGTCGGGGACGTAGGCCAGGGCATCGAGCAGCCGCCAGTACAGATGCTCCGGGCCGTCGGCCAGGCGCCGCCCGCCGCAGGCCTCGTAGCGCTCCCGGAAGCCGATGCCGTACTCGGGGCCGTGCAGCAGCGCGAGTGCCGTGGAGCAGTGGGCGACGTCCAGGTCGGCCGGCCCCCACGAGGTCTCCACCCAGTCGACGACACCACTGACCCGCAGACCGGCCCCCGCACCCGTGAACAGGACGTTCCCGGGGTGGAAGTCCCGGTGCAGGAAGCAGCCGTCGTAGGGCGGGGGTTCGCGGCGGAGGACGTCCACGGCCCGCTCCCACCCCGCCGGGACCGCCGCCGGCGATGTCCACGCCTGGTACGCGCGCGGACGTTCCCGGGGGACAATCCGGTGGATCCGGGCCAGCTGATCCGCCAGCAGGTCCACCCGGGGGCCGAGTTCCTCCTCGTCGACCCGGACCCGCCCCGGCAGCACGGACATCAACAGGGACGGATGGTCACAGTGTTCGCCGGTCGCGTCCACGCCGATCAGCTCGGCGGCCGGCACGCCCTCCTGCTCCGCCAGCAGCGTGAGCATCTCCGCCTCGCGTGCCAGCAGCCCGGGCGCGTGGCGCCGGAAGAAGGGCTTCACGAAGGTCCGCAGCGCCAGCTCGGTGCCGTCGTCGAGGGTGAGCCGCCGCAGCTGGGCGGTCCAGCCACCGGTCAGAAAGGCCGACTTGTCGACCGTACGGCCCTCCGGGAGCTGTTTGGCCACCCACGCGCGGGTCGCCGTCCAGCCCTGCTCGCCGAGTCCGGTCAGGACGGCGGTGACGAACTCCCGCCGGTCGTCGGGATGGTCACGGAACCACAGGCCCAACCGGTGTTCGGCGTCGGGGAGTTCCCAGAGGGTGAACTGCGCGTGCCGGGCCAGCGCATGGGAGAACGCCTCCGTCACGGCGAGCGGGATGACCTCGTCCGTGCCCGGCACCGCGAGCACGGCCCTTCCCTCGAACCCTCGCAGGACGTCGAGCGCGGGCGCCGCGCGCCAGCTCCCGGGTGCGCGGATGATCTCGCTGAACCGCCCGTCGCCCGAGCCGAACGGCACGTCCCACGCCGCGCCCGCGTACACCGCCGGCGCGCACAGCCCCAGGGCCGCCACCCGCTCCCCGTAGTGCCCCACGAGATCCGCCACCGTCTGGCCGCTCATGCTGAACCCGACCAGGACCAGCGGCCCGTCCACGCGCGCGCGGGTGTCGATGACGGAGACGGCCTGTTCGAAGCGGCGGCGCAGGCTCAGGTCCCGCAGCAGTCCGGTGCTCTCCCCGTGCCCCGAGAAGTCGAAGGCGAGGGCGTGGCAGCCGTGCGCGGCGAACTCCGCCAGCAGCGGCACCAGTCGCTCCTTGCTGCCGTTGCCCGCGCCGTGCAGCAGCACGACCGTCGCCCGGTCCGGCTCACCGCCGCCGGCGGACAGCCCGCTCAGCCGTTCGTCTCCGATGACATGCGTGAAAGGGATCGGCTCACTCATCCGGCCATTCACTCACGCGGCCCCGGCCCATGAGCGGCGTTCACAGTCCCGGCGCTCCCCACACCGGGAACCAGCGGCTCAGGTCCTGCTCGATGCGCAGATCGCCGAGGAGCGCGGACCGCACCTGGAGTTCGAGTGCGTTGTCGCGCCGTTGCGTGCCGTCCGGCAGGGGCGCGAACGGGTAGAACGTGCCGCGTTTGTAGAGGTAGACCAGCGCGAGCCGGCGGCCGGAGGGGTCTTCGAACCCGGCCAGGGAGCACAGCAGCTGGGGGCCGAACCCGGTGACCTCCAGCTGGCTGTTCACGGCGTGCAGGTCGTTCACGAGCGCGGAGAGCTGGTCGGGGGAGCGGCGCGAGACCAGCCAGGAGTAGCCGTAGTCGTCCCGCAGCAGCTCCACCGGCGGGCCCTCGCGGTCGGTGTCGGCGTCCAGCAGGGCCTGCACCTCGCGGTGGGACTGCTCGAAGGCCGCGCCCTCGACGGTGGCGAAGCACACCGCGCCCTGCCCGGTCGGCGTGAAGCCCGTGGCGGCCTCCAGCGTCACGGCAGCCGAGGGCAGCGCGAAGAGCCGGTCGAGATCCGCCCCCACCGGTTTGGTCCGGCCGAGCAGGATGTCCAGCAGCCCCATGCGTCGATCACGCCCCTCCGGGTGCGGCCGCCTCGCCCAGTTCGGCGGAGATCCGGCCCAGCTGGTCGAGCCGCTGCTCCAGGCTCGGGTGGGTCGAGAAGAGCCGTGCGATTCCGGGCTCGCGGCCCAGCGCCGGCGTGAAGTAGAAGGCGTTGAAGGCCTGGGCCGTGCGCAGGTCCTTGGTCGGGATGCGGGCGATGTCGCCGGTGACCTTGGTGAGCGCGGAGGCCAGCGCCGACGGCCGGCCGGTGAGCTGCGCGGCCGCACGGTCCGCGGCCAGTTCCCGGTACCGGGACAGGGCCCGGATCAGCAGGAAGCTGATCGCGTAGACGGCCGCCGCCACCCCCATCACCGCGGCGAAGACGGCAGCCGTGTTCTGGTCCCTCCTGCCCCCGCCGAACAGCTGTGAGTAGAAGGCGAACCGCACGATCAGCCCCGCGATCACCCCGAGGAACGACGCGACGGTGATCACGGCGACGTCCTTGTGCGCCACGTGCGACAGCTCGTGCGCGAGCACGCCCTCCAGCTCGGCCGGCCGCAGCCGCCGCAGCAGCCCGGTCGTCACACACACCACCGCGTGATCGGGATTCCGCCCGGTCGCGAACGCATTCGGCATGTCCATGGCGGACACGGCGACCACCGGCTTCGGCATGTCGGCCAGGGCGCACAGCCGGTCGATCACCGCGTGCAGCTCGGGATACTCCTCCCGCTCCACGACCCGCCCGCGCATGGCGTACAGCGCGATCCGGTCGGAGAACCAGTACTGCGCCCCGAGCAGCGCCGCCGCGATCACCACGACCAGCACCCACGACTTCAGCAGCACGATCAACGCGGCGACGAACCCCACGTACAACAATCCGAGCAGGAACAGCGTGATCCCCATACGGGTGGTCAACCGCCGATCGCTCCGGAAGCGGCTGTGCATCTGCATCACCCCGCAGTCGCGCACTCGTCCCACAGCCAGTGTGCACCCGGTGCTCCCCATGAGCGGGTCGTGACCGGTCCCAGGACCGGCAAAGCCGTCAGCCGCCCCGGGTCACCGCGTACCCCGGCACGGACGGCCACCGCACCGTCAGCACGACCGACTCCTCCTCCGCGACCCACGAGTGATCGACCCCGCGCCCCCACACGACGTAGTCCCCCTGCCGCTCCAGCAGCACGCTGCGCCCGGGCAGTTCGACCCGGAACCGCCCGCTGACCAGCACCAGCAGCGCGGTGCGTTCCTCCCCGCGCACCCATTCCGCCCGCTCGTCCCCCCGAGGATGCACCCCCCACTTGATCTCCACGGCGTCGCTGTGCCGCGGATCCCCGGCGTCCTTGAAATGCCCGAGAATCCATCCCCGGTCCACAGCGGCGTCCTTGCCGGCGTTGCCCACGTACACACTGTCGTTCACGGGGCCGGACGATAGTGCCCCGGCAGGCAACGTTTGCCCGTCAAGGAGCGGCGTCCGGTGCGTGCTCTCGGCGTGCCGGCCGGAAGTCCTCGTACTGGACGTACTTGGGCTTTCGGCCGGTGCGGCGAGTGGGGGTCCCCCCTGCTCGAAGAGCTTGGGGGAGCGTGCCGGGCGTCGCGACGGGGCGAACGTTGCCTGCCGGGGCACTAGCAGCCGGCCCATGCGGCCATATCCCTGCGTACCGCCGGAGCGGTGGTGTGAGATCGGGCTATGGCGATGGTGTTGAACATGCCGGGCATCGACGGTTTGAGCGAGGCTGTGGGCGTGCTGCGGGAGTGGCAGTACGACGGGGCGCCGATGCAGCTGCATCCGGGAGACGTGGGCTGGTTCTGGCGGTTCGGTGCGAGGGCGACGGCCTCGGCGGTGCGGACCTGGAGCCGTGACGGACGGATCCTCGCCGTCGGGCTCCTGGACGGCCCCGAGCTGCTGCGGCTGACGATCGCCCCGGACGCCCAGCAGGACGAGGAGCTGGCACAACGGCTGGTGGGCGACCTGGCCGAGCCGGAGCGCGGCGTGCTGAAAGAGGGGAAGGCGTACGTCGAGGCGCCGCTCGGCACACCGGTCCAGGATCTGCTGTTCCAGGACGGCTGGGACACCGACGAGCCGTGGACGCCGCTGCGCCGTGATCTCGGGGAGCCGGTGGAGGACCCGGGCGTGCGGATCGAGGTGATCGGGCCGGAGCAGGCGCATGTCCGGGCGGCCGTGCAGCGGGCTTCGTTCGACAAGTCGACGTTCACGGATGCGCACTGGCACGCGATGGCGGCCGGTCCGCCGTATGCCGACGCCCGGTGTCTGGTCGCGTACGACGACCGGGGCGACGCGGTGGCGACGGTGACGGTGTGGTCGGCCGGTCCGGGCAGGCCCGGGCTGCTCGAACCGATGGGCGTGCACCGGGATCATCGCGGCCGGGGCCACGGCAGGGCGATCACCGTCGCCGCGGCGGCTTCCCTGCGGGAGCTGGGCTCGTCGAGCGCGCTCGTCTGCACCCCGAGCTCCAACGCCGCCGCCGTCGCCACCTACCGGGCAGCCGGCTTCGCGCCACTCCCCGAGATCCGGGACCGACGCCGCGACGCCGTTTAGTACGGCGCCCTGAAGTTGATGTACCCGAGCAGCACGATCACCGCCGCCACGCACCCGAGCACCACGGCGGTCGAGATCCACGAGGAGCGGCGGCGGCGGGAACCGGCGTGCTCCGGGTCGGCGCGGAACGGCACGGGCCCGGGCGGGTCGTGCTTCCAGCGCGCGGCGAGCATCCGGGCCCGGGCCGAGGGCTCCTTGTGCTCGGCTCCGTCCGCCCATCTGAGGTCGAACTCGCGATCCTGGTCGTCCTGTTCGTGCTCGGGCATTCCCACTCCACCCCCGTGTGGTCCTTGCCCCAAGAATAGAACAAACGCCCGCGCCCCCGCTGTCGGAACAACAGCGGGGGCGCGGGCGTGATGCCTCGGTCAGGCGTCGATCACACGTCGAAGTAGAGCTCGAACTCGTGCGGGTGCGGACGCAGCTGAAGCGGCGCGATCTCGTTCGTGCGCTTGTAGTCGATCCACGTCTCGATCAGGTCCGGGGTGAACACGTCACCCTGGAGCAGGAACTCGTGGTCGGCCTCCAGGCGGTCGAGGACGGCCGGGAGGGAGGTCGGCACCTGCGCGACGCTCGCGTGCTCCTCGGGAGCCAGCTCGTAGAGGTCCTTGTCGATCGGCTCGGCCGGCTCGATCTTGTTCTTGATGCCGTCGAGGCCCGCGAGGAGGAGGGCCGAGAAGGCGAGGTACGGGTTGCCGGAGGAGTCGGGCGCGCGGAACTCGACGCGCTTCGCCTTCGGGTTGGAGCCCGTGATCGGGATACGCATGGCCGCGGAGCGGTTGCGCTGCGAGTACACCAGGTTGATCGGCGCCTCGAAGCCCGGGACCAGACGGTGGTAGGAGTTCACCGTCGGGTTGGTGAAGGCCAGCAGCGACGGGGCGTGCTTGAGGATGCCGCCGATGTAGTAGCGGGCGGTGTCGGACAGACCCGCGTAGCCGGCCTCGTCGTAGAAGAGCGGCTGGCCGCCGGTCCACAGCGACTGGTGCACGTGCATGCCCGAGCCGTTGTCACCGAAGATCGGCTTCGGCATGAAGGTCGCGGTCTTGCCGTTCTGCCAGGCCACGTTCTTCACGATGTACTTGAAGAGCTGGAGGTCGTCGGCCGCGGCGAGCAGCGTGTTGAACTTGTAGTTGATCTCCGCCTGGCCGGCGGTGCCCACCTCGTGGTGCTGGCGCTCGACCTGGAGGCCGGAGGCGGCCAGCTGGAGGGAGATCTCGGCACGCAGGTCGGCGAAGTGGTCGACCGGCGGCGTCGGGAAGTAGCCGCCCTTGTAGCGGACCTTGTAACCACGGTTGTTCTCGACCGCACCGGTGTTCCAGGCGCCGGCCTCGGAGTCGATGTGGTAGAAGCTCTCGTTCGCCGAGGTGGAGAAGCGGACCGAGTCGAAGACGTAGAACTCGGCCTCGGGGCCGAAGTACGCGGTGTCCGCGATACCGGTCGACGCGAGGTAGGCCTCGGCCTTCTTCGCCACGTTGCGCGGGTCACGGGAGTACTGCTCGCCCGTGATCGGGTCGTGGATGAAGAAGTTGATGTTGACGGTCTTGTCGCGGCGGAACGGGTCGACCCGGGCGGTCGACAGGTCCGCGCGGAGCGCCATGTCGGACTCGTGGATGGCCTGGAAGCCGCGGATCGAGGAGCCGTCGAAGGCGAGCTCCTCGGCCGGGTCGAAGGCCTCGGCAGGGATCGTGAAGTGCTGCATCACGCCCGGCAGGTCGCAGAAGCGGACGTCGATGAACTTGACGCCCTCGTCCGCGATGAACTTCTTGGCCTCGTCGGCGTTCTGGAACATCCAGCTCCTCCTACTCCCGACCGTCCCGCCGGGGTGGTAGTTCGTTCGTGCGGCCAGTGCGGGTGGCACACGCTGACCTCGACCCTAGGGACGGGTGGTTTCTCGGGCGTGACTCATTTGTTTCGCACAAGTTAACCGGCTCACCCTCCACCGTAGCCCGGACACACCCCGCCGTGCTCTGGTCATTTATGGGCGCAGTACCGTGGACGGGTGGACAACAGGCAAGCACTCGGATCGTGGCTTTCCGGGCCCCGCGCGGCCGCGGAAGAGGCCGGTGTCGACTTCGGATACCGGGGCGAGCAGCTCGGTCTGCCCGAGGAGGGACCCGGCTCCATCGCCCGCCCGGGCCGCCGGCTCGGCGCCCTCGCCGTCGACTGGGGCCTGTGTCTCCTGATCGCATACGGCCTCATCACGCAGAGCTACAACGATGCGGCCCAGATCTGGGCGCCGCTCATCATGTTCGCGCTGATGGTCCTCACGGTCGGTTCGGTCGGCTTCACCCCGGGCAAGCGCCTGCTCGGCCTGCGGGTGCTCGCCCTTGACACCGGCCGGGTCAGTCCGTGGCGCGCCGCCCTGCGCACGGTTCTGCTCTTCCTCGCGATCCCCGCCCTGATCTGGGACCGCGACGGCCGCGGCCTGCACGACCGGCTCGCGGGCACGGTCGAGGTCCGCATCTGACCGGCGGACCCGGACGGACATGACCGAAGGGGCGCCCGGAGTGATCCGGGCGCCCCTTCGGTCATGTCGGGTGCGGGGTCAGCGAGTCTTCGGCCCGCCCTTCGGCAGGCGCATGCCCTTCGGCATCGGCCCCTTCGGCAGTGGCATGTTGCTCATCAGGTCACCGAGGGCGCGCAGCCGGTCGTTGGTGGCCGTGACCTGCGGGCCGGTCAGCACGCGCGGGAGCTTCAGCATGGTCGTCCGCAGCTTCTTCAGCTCGACCTGGCCCTCGCCCGTGCCCACGACCAGGTCGTGCACCGGGACGTCCGCGACGATGCGGTTCATCTTCTTCTTCTCGGCGGCCAGCAGGGACTTCACCCGGTTCGGGTTGCCCTCGGCGACCAGGACGATGCCGGCCTTGCCGACCGCCCGGTGTACCACGTCCTGGCTGCGGTTCATCGCCACCGCGGGGGCCGTCGTCCAGCCCCGGCCGATGTTGTCGAGCACCGCCGCCGCTGCGCCGGGCTGTCCCTCCATCTGCCCGAAGGCGGCCCGCTCGGCCCGGCGCCCGAACACGATCGCCGACGCGAGGAAGGCGAGCAGGAGGCCCAGGATGCCGAGATAGATGGGGTGACCGATCAAGAAACCGATCGCGAGGAAGACACCGAAGGTGACGATTCCGACTGCCGCGAGTACAAGACCGATCTTCTTGTCGGCCTTGCGGGTCATCTTGTAGGTCAGAGCGATCTGCTTCAGTCGCCCGGGGTTCGCAGCGTCCGCTGCAGGTTCCTTCCTCGCCATGCCCCGAAGTCTACGTGGCCCCGCAAGCGCCGACGACGGCAGTGCCCGCGAGGGCCCCTGGGGGAGGGCCGGAGGATCAGGGACGGACGGACAGGGACTGCTCGATGACGCGCTGCGTCTCGACCCGGTCCTTGGCGCGACGGCGGTCCTCGAGCACGGAGTTCCAGGCGTTGCGGCGAGCGGTGCGCTGACCGCTGCTCATCAGCAGCGACTCGACGGCACGCAGTGCGGTCGTGAAGGACGGAATCGCGGTGGCGCGGACGGGCGGCGCGGCCTGCATGGGTGAGGTCCCCCCTCGGGTACGTGGTGTACGTGCTGTGAGTTCAGCGTCACTGATTGGTGTTACCAGGGCGTGACCGGCCGGTCAAACACCCATGAAGCCCCGGCGGGGAGTGGTGGAACGCCGACGCGGTCCTGACATGTGCCCTCATCTGCGAGGACGGTCAGGACCGCGTCAAATCGGTCACTACCGGCGGGTAGTCTCTTGTGCGCGAATTCACACGCTTGTCCCGCCCCTCGATGGGCAGGGGTGGTGACGGTTCGTCAGACGGCCTGCGCCGCGATGTGCCCGTCCCGCTTCTCCATGGCCATCCCGTAGAGCCGCCCGGCCCGGTACGAGGAGCGCACCAGCGGCCCGGACATCACGCCGGAGAAGCCGATCTGCTCGGCCTCGTCCTTCAGCTCGACGAACTCGTGGGGCTTGACCCAGCGCTCCACCGGGTGGTGGCGCACGGAGGGCCGCAGGTACTGCGTGATGGTGACCAGCTCGCAGCCCGCCTCGTGCAGCTGCTTGAGCGCGTCGCTGACCTCCTCGCGGGTCTCGCCCATGCCGAGGATCAGGTTCGACTTGGTGACCAGGCCGTAGTCGCGGGCCTCGGTGATCACCTTCAGGGAGCGCTCGTAGCGGAAGCCGGGGCGGATGCGCTTGAAGATCCGGGGGACCGTCTCGACGTTGTGCGCGAACACCTCGGGCCGGGAGGAGAAGACCTCCTCCAGCTGCTCGGGGACCGCGTTGAAGTCGGGGGCCAGCAGCTCGACCTTCGTGCGGCCGGCCTCGCGTCCGGAGGTCTGCTGGTGGATCTGGCGCACGGTCTCGGCGTACAGCCAGGCGCCGCCGTCCTCCAGGTCGTCGCGGGCGACGCCGGTGATCGTGGCGTAGTTCAGGTCCATCGTGACCACGGACTCGCCGACCCGGCGGGGCTCGTCGCGGTCGAGCGCCTCGGGCTTGCCGGTGTCGATCTGGCAGAAGTCGCAGCGCCGGGTGCACTGGTCACCGCCGATGAGGAAGGTCGCCTCGCGGTCCTCCCAGCACTCGTAGATGTTGGGGCAGCCGGCTTCCTGGCAGACCGTGTGCAGGCCCTCGCTCTTCACGAGCTTCTGCATCGCGGTGTACTCGGGACCCATTTTCGCCCGGGTCTTGATCCACTCGGGCTTGCGCTCGATGGGGGTCTGGCTGTTGCGGACCTCCAGGCGCAGCATCTTGCGTCCGTCGGGTGCGACTGCGGACACGACCGGCTCCCTAGCGATTGATTCTTCGGCGTCCTCAAGGGTACGCCCGTTGATTTGAAACCCGGCGGCTCGTCCTACACGCCGGACGGGCTGACGGTCGCCGGTGCCTTCTCGATCTCCCGCGGCTTCGGCTCCGCGCCCTCCAGGACCTCCCGCAGATGCCGCTCGACGACCGGCAGGACCTCCTCGATCGTCACGTCCCGGCCGAGCTCGCCGGCCAGCGAGGCGACGCCCGCGTCGCGGATGCCGCACGGGATGATCCGGTCGAACCACTTGTTGTCGGGGTTCACGTTGAGCGCGAAGCCGTGCATGGTGACGCCCTTGGCCACGCGGATGCCGATCGCGGCGATCTTTCGGTCCTCCCGGCGCTGGCCCGCGTTGGACGGCGCGTACTCCGGGCCGTTCATGCGCGGGTCGAACTCCTCGTCGTGCAGCCGGGGGTCGAAGTCCAGCGCCAGCCCGCCGGGCGCGGGGCGCTGCTCGACCGGGTCGCCCAGGATCCACACGCCGCTGCGGCCCTCGACCCGGCTCGTCTCCAGGCCGAACTCCGCGCAGGCGCGGATCAGGGCCTCCTCGAGGCGGCGTACGTGCGCCACGACGTCCACGGGGCGCGGGAGCTTCTGGATCGGGTAGCCCACCAGCTGGCCGGGGCCGTGCCAGGTGATCTTGCCGCCGCGGTCCACGTCGATGACCGGGGTGCCGTCGAGGGGCCGCTCGTTGTCCGCCGTGCGCCGTCCGGCCGTGTAGACCGGGGGGTGCTCCAGGAGCAGCACGGTGTCGGGGATCTCGTCGGCGAAGCGCGCCGCGTGCACCCGGCGCTGCTCGTCCCACGCCTCCTGGTACTCGACGGCCTCGTCACCGAACCCCATGCGGACGAACCGCAACTCACTCACGGCAAGCGCCTCCCTCGGACGGGTGTGTCAGGCACGTAACGCGCCCAAGCCACTGTACGTCCGGCCCGAACACGTCAGTCCCGGGGTCAATCCTCACACGATCGGATGAATGTCCGTGAAAATGTGTGATGGGGTGCTTACTCTCCGCTACATTCGCGCCGTCCAGCAAGCCAAAAGGCCTGCTCACAGGCAATCCGGCACATCACCAGCACCGGAAGGCAGGAGACCGCACCGCACCATGACGGAACGACCCGCGCAGCGCACCCCCAACCGACAGCTCGCCGCGCTCATCGCAGAAGCGGGGTTCTCCAACGCGGGACTCGCCCGTCGCGTGGACCAGCTCGGTCTCGAACACGGGCTTGATCTGAGATACGACAAGACATCCGTCACCCGGTGGCTGCGCGGTCAGCAGCCCAGGGGTACCACGCCTGCCCTGATCGCCGAGGTCTTCACCCGGCGTCTGGGCCGCCGCCTCACCGCCCAGGACCTCGGCCTGGACGCCTGCGCCCCGGTCTACGCGGGGCTGGAGTTCGCCGCCACCCCCGAGGAGGCCGTCGACATCGTCAGCGGCCTGTGGCGCAAGGACTCCGGCAGTCACGCCGAGCTCCGCAAGATCGCCTTCACCCCGGCCGGGCTCGTCGTGCCCAGCCGCGACTGGCTGATCGGCCGGGCCGACGAGAAGGTCGCCCGGGGCGAGCCGCCCGCCGCCCGCGTCCCGGTGCAGGGCCGCCCCGCGCTGCGCCCCACGGCCACGACCGAGCAGGGCGTGCCGTCCCTGCCCCGCCAGCGCGGCGGGGCCGAGCGCGGACCGGGCCAGAAGGTCACCGCCGGCGACATCGCCGCCCTGCGCTCGGTCGGCGAGCTGTTCCGCACCCTCGACGACGCCTACGGCGGCGGTCACGCCCGCCAGGCCCTCGTGCGCTACCTGGAGCACGAGTGCGAGCCCATGCTGCGCGGCACCTACGGAGAGCAGACCGGCCGCCGGCTGTTCGCGGCCGCCGCCGACCTGACCCGGCTCGCGGGCTGGACGTCGTACGACATCGCCGCGCACGGACTGGCCCAGCGCTACTTCGTGCAGGCTTTGCGGCTGGCCCAGGCGGCCGGGGACCGGACGTACGGGGCCTATGTGCTGGTCACCATGAGCCGCCAGGCCGTCTACCTCGGGCACGGGCGGGAGGCCGTCCAGCTCGCCCGCGTGGCGCAGCAGGGTGCCGGCACCTCCGGGCCGCCCGTCGTCCAGGCCCTGCTGCACGCCTCGGAGGCGCGCGGGCACGGGGTGCTGGGCGAGGTCCGGGCCTGCACCGCGGCCCTGGTCCGCGCCGAACGCGCCCTGGAGACGGCCCGGCCCGGGGACGACGTCCCGCACTGGGCGAAGTTCTTCGACGAGGCCCAGCTCGCCGACGAGTTCGGCCACTGCCACCGTGATCTGCAGCAGTTCCGCGCCGCCGCCCAGCACGCGGAACGCTCACTCCAGCTCCGGGCCCCCTCCTACGCCCGCAGCCGCCTCTTCTGCCGAGTGGTCCTCGCCACCGCCCGCCTGGGCCTCGGCGAACTCGACCAGGCCTGCCAGCTCGCCGCGGAAGCGGCGGGCCAGGCGGCGGAGATGCGCTCGGTGCGGGCGGTGGAGTACGTGCGGGACTTCGAGCGGCGACTGGAGCCGTACAAGGACGCGGCGCCCGTGCGGACCTACCGCGACAAGGTGGCGGCCTTGGGGTGAGAGCTCCAGGGGCGCGGGGCTGTGTCGATGTGCGGCTGGACCGCGTGGGCGCGACCAGCCACAGCGCGCCCGCACCCGACAGACCACCTACGCAGCCCGGGGCACAGACGGCAGCGGATCAGCGACATGCATCGACCGTCCCGCCCCCAGGTCCGCCACGATCGCCGCCGACGCGCGATGCCCGGAGTGCAGAGCGCCCTGGACCGTGCTCGTGTCGCGGTGATCCCCGCACACATACAGCCCGGCGATCAACCGCACCGGCCGCCGCAGATCATGCGGCGGCCGCATCGCCGGCACCGCCTCCACCGTCCGATGCACGGCCAGCGTCTCCCACCGGGCCGTCGACACCCCGTACAGCCGGGCCAGATGCATCCGCACCGCCGTGTCGACATCCCCCGGCGGCCGCCCGAGAACCGTCGACGACACCAGCGCCCGTCCTGCCGGAGCCCGGGACGGATCGACATGACTGACCACCGCCGTGTGCGCGACCGGCCCGCCGAGGTCCGCGTCGAGCAGCAGGGACGCCCCCGTCCCCGGCGGCTCGTCCGTCGTGTGGTGCACCACCGTCACCGGATGGAACTCCGGCACCCGCAACCCGGGCAGCAGTTCGGCGGCGGCGCGCGCACCCGTCGCCACCAGAACCGCCCGGCACCGGATCTCACCGTGCTCCGCGGTGGTCACCGACGTCGTCGAGACGGAGGTGACGCGCACGCCGGTGTGCACCGTGCCCGGCGGCAGCGTGCGCGCCAGCAGCTCCGGCAGGGCCTCCGCGCCGCCCTCCGGCAGACACAACCGGCCCCGTGCGAAGGCGCGCAGCGCGAGGTCCGCGCACCGGCTGGACGTCGTCAGACCCGGGTCGCACAGCAGCGCGGCGAGCAGCGGACGCAGGAAGCCGTCGATCGTACGGGCGGGCAGCCCGCGCGCCGCCAGGGCCTCGCCGGCGGGCAACTCCGGGCGGCTCAGCAGCCGTTCGGCCGGTGTGCCCGCCAGTCGGGTCAGGGCGGCACCCAGCCGGGCCTGGTCGACGGCCGTGCCGAGCGGCGCGCCGGACCGGCTCCGGGGGACGGAGACCTGGCGGCCGGGCACGGCCACCGGCCTCCTGGGCGGCCTCGGTGCGGACGGTGGCCGGGGAGCACTCGCCAGCGCGCGTACCGCGTGCAGTGCGCCCCGTGCGCCCCCTGCGCCCGGCTGGACGCCGGCACGGTGGTGGCGTCCGTCGCCGTGCAGCAGGACACCCGGCGCGAAGGGCCGCAGCACCAGCCCGTCGAGACCGGGTGTCAGACGTAGTTCCGGATACGCCGTGGACAGCAACTGACCGACCCTGTCGAGCCGGAAGCCGTCGACCTTCTCCGTCGCCATGCGGCCACCGACCCCGTGGGCGGCCTCCAGGACCATGGTCGTCACTCCTGCGCTGGTCAGCCGGTGCGCGGCCGAGAGTCCGGCGACCCCGGCCCCCACGACGACCACGTCCGCCTGGTACGCGGGCTCAAGCACGTGCCCCTCCTCGAGGTTGCGCGGGCGCTGGAGACGTCATGCCCTCAACAGGCCGCAGGGATACGCGAGTTCTGGTCGAGGGTAGGACCGTGATCGGTCATGGGGAGTCGCGCATCGGCAGGGCACGGTCGCACAGCGGTCGCATACGGACGCCTGGTGGGCATGAAGTGGTCACTGGGGAGCTGGTGCGCGCCTCGAGGAGCTGTCTCGGAACGGCCGGTCGGATCCCGGACAGGCGGCCGGTGTGCATCGCCGAGGCCCGGCCCGGCAGGGCCGGGAGCCGTCACAGCGCCGCCCGGATCGCCCCCTCGATCTCCGGGAAGGCGAACCGGAAGCCCGACTCCAGCAGGCGCGTCGGCAGCACCCGGGCGCTGCCGAGGACGTCCCCGGCCATCTCGCCGAGCACGGTCCGCAGCACGGCCGCGGGCACCGGGAACAGTGTCGGGCGGTGCAGCACGCGTCCCATCGCCGCCGTGATCTCACGGTTCGTCACGGGGTTCGGGGCGGTGAGGTTGAACGGCCCGGACAGGCCGTCGGTCTCGATCAGATGCCGGATCGCGGCGACCTCGTCGTGCAGCGCGACGAACGACCAGTACTGCCGCCCGTCGCCCATCCGCCCGCCGGCCCCGGCCTGGAACAGCGGGAACAGCCGACCCCAGGCGCCGCCCTTGCGGGAGACGACCAGCCCGGTCCGCGTGAACACCGTGCGGACACCGGCCTCCTGGGCGGGTGCGGCGGCCCCCTCCCACTCCACGCACAGCGACGGCAGGAAGCCCTCTCCCGCGGGTGCGCTCTCGTCGACCGTCCGCTCCCCGGTCTCGCCGTAGTAGCCGATGGCGCTGCCGTTCACGAAGACCCGCGGCCGGTCCTTCGCGTCCAGCGAGGCGACCGCCTCGGCGAGGGCCGCCGTACCCTTCACCCGGCTGTCATGGATCCGCTGCTTGTAGGCATCCGTCCAGCGCCGGTTGCCGACGCCGGCCCCCGCCACGTTCACCACCGCGTGGCACCCGGCGAGCCCGGCCGCGTCCACGTGCCCGCCCTCGGGGTCCCAGCGGATCTCTCCGGCCGTGCCGGGCGTGCCGCGCACCAGGCGGTGCACCTCGTGACCGTCGGCGGTCAGGGACCGCACCAGGGCGCTGCCGATGAGACCGGACGCACCCGCCACCGCAATTCTTGAATGTTCCATAAACCCATCCTGCCGGGTGGCGCCGTAAAACCCTTGCAAGGCCTTGATCCGCTCGCCGTAGGGTGACGCCCATGCCCGAGCTCCCCGCACCGCGCATCCGCGCCGCCCGGCCCGAGGACGACGGGGAGCTGGCCCTGCTCGACCGGCTCACCTGGTCGCACCTGCACGCGGTGATGCCCGAGCCGCAGCCGCCGTACCCTCCCTTCTTCAGCGAGCGGCACGCCCCCGAGGACTGCCTGGTCGCCGAGCTCGGCGGCCGTCTCGCGGGCTATGTCCACCTCGGTTTCCCCACCCCGCTCGACTCGAACCGGCACGTCCGCCAGATCCAGGGCCTCGCCGTCGCCGAGGAGGCGCGTGGCCTGGGGGTCGGGCGGGCCCTGGTCCGGGCCGCCGTCGACGAGGCCCGCCGGCGCGGCGCCCGCCGCATCGGCCTGCGGGTCCTCGGACACAACACCCCGGCCCGGGCGCTCTACGAGGCCGAGGGCTTCGTCGTCGAGGGGATCCTGCCCGAGGAGTTCCTGCTCGACGGGACGTACGTCGACGACGTGTTCATGGGGCGCTTCCTGTGAGGGGCGCCTCCTGTGAGCAGGCCTAGGACGGGGCCGGCTCGCCCGTGTCCACCGGGGCCGTCGCGGCCGACGCGCGCCGGGCGTCGGAGGCGACCTCGTCCGCCGTCAGGACGTAGCCCGTCTCGGCGTCCGAGGTGGAGCGGGCGAAGACCACGCCGAACACCCGGCCGTCCGTGGTGAGCAGCGGGCCGCCGGAGTTGCCGGGGCGGACCGTGGAGCGGATCGAGTAGATCTCCCGGGTGGCCGTCCCGTCGTTGTAGATGTTCTGGCCCCTCGCCCGCACCCGGTTCGCGACCGTCGCCGCCTGGAGGTTCAGGTCGCCGTCCTGCGGATAGCCCGCGACGACCGCCGAGTCGCCGCGCTCGGCGTTGTCGTCGAACCGCAGCACGGGCGCCCTGAGGCCCGGCACGTAGAGCACGGCCACGTCCTTCTGCGGGTCGAAGAGCACCACCCGCGCCTCGTACGTCCGCCCGACCCCGCCGATCTGCACGGTCGGCTCGTCGATGCCCGCCACCACGTGGGCGTTGGTCATCACGTGCTCCCGCGCGTACACGAACCCGCTGCCCTCGCGGCCCTGCGTGCCCGCGACGCCCTCGACCTTCACCGTGCTCCGCTTGGCGGCCTCCGTGGCCGCCGCCGTGACGCTGTCGCCGGTGGGCCTCGCGACCTCGGCCGTCGACTCGTTCTCGAAGGGGTTGAAGACCTGCGGGAAGCCCGCCTGCGTCAGCGCGGACGTGGCCCCCGAGAACCAGGCCGGCGTCGTGTCCGGCATCGTCCGCTGCACCGCGCCGAGCAGCCGCGAGTCCCGGATCGCCGAGGTGACCAGCGGAGACGAGGACGCGCCCAGGACGCTCGCGGCCACCCACGCCACGATCAGCACGGCCACCGAGTTGGCCACGGCCCCGCCGATCCCGTCCGCCACTCTGAGCGGCCCCCGGTCCAGCTCCCGCCGCAGCCGCAGCGCGAGGCGCCCCGCCAGCTCGTGCCCCACCACCGCCGGGAGCAGCACCGTGAACACCGCCGCCACCGTCGCCCGCGTCGTCCCCGGTACCACCAGGTCCATGACCCACGGCAGGATCCACACGCCGACGACCGCGCCGCCCACGAAGCCCGCGAGCGACACACAGCCGGCCACCAGCCCGCGCCGGTACCCGGACGCCGCGTAGGCCAGGACGACAAGCAACAGCAGGATGTCGAGCAGGTCCACGCACGCCGCCTTTCTCTCGGAACCCCTTAATACGCGGGGGGAGGGCCCGGTGATCAGTCACACGCGCACGGGATGATCGGAATCGGCCGCGCGGGCGTGCACACGGAAAAACGTCGCGGACCGTGACGATGGTTCCACCGGGTGGCACATCACACATCGCGGACGGACCGGATCAGGCCGACAGTGGGACCATGCGTGTCTTCCGAAGACGGCGGGGCGCACGCAGGCACTCCGCCGACGGGACACCCGGCATAGCCGGCCTGCCGCGCGCGGCCCGGGTGGTGCTCGGCTGCCTGCCGGGCGTCGCCGCCGTCGTGGCGCTGGTCCTGTGCGCCCACGGCGTCGAGAACGCCGCCGAGACCGGCTCCCGCGCCGCCCCGCCGTCCTCCCGGACCGCCTCCTACACCGCCCCGCGCCCGCCCGTCGTGCCCAGAGCGCACTGGCTGGGCGACGCCGCCCGCGCGCAGCCCCGCCCGCGCTACGACGACCGGGTCGCCGCCGTGTTCGTCCACCACACCGACTCGCCCAACGGCTACGACTGCGCCGACGCGCCCCGCATCATCCGGGACCTCTACACCGGCCAGACCGGCACCCGCGACTGGGACGACATCGGCTACAACTTCGTCGTCGACCGCTGCGGCACCATCTACGAGGGCCGCGCCGGCGGTGTGGAGCGCGCCGTCACCGGCGCCCACACCCAGGGCTTCAACCACCGCACCACCGGCATCGCCGCCCTCGGCACCTTCACCGAGGGCATGCCCGTCCCGCAGCCCATGATCCGCGCGATCGCCGCGCTGTCCGCCTGGAAGCTGGGCCTGACCGGCACCGACCCGCGCTCGGACGTCCGCCTGGTCTCCAGCAACGGCCTGAGCCGGTACGCGGCCGGCTCCACCGCCAGGCTGCCCGCCCTCGCGGGTCACAACGACGGCTACATGACCAGCTGCCCCGGCGCCGCCCTGCACGCCCGCCTGCCCGAGATCAGACAGCTCGCGGCCCGGCTCCAGGGCCGTCCGGACGGTGCACAGGAAGGCCACAGCGAACGCGCAGCGTCCTGAGATCAACGCCCCCTACGGTCGTCCCCACAGACAGCCGACCGGAGGAGGGGACCATGAACAACGGTCGCAGGAAGGCCACGGAGAACGCGGGGGACCCGGGACCGCGGACGGGGGCGGCGCGCGGCCCCTGGGCGGTGCTCTGCGCGGTCGTGACCGTCGTCCTGGGCCCGGCCGCGGTCACCGCGTCCGCCCTCGACCAGGCCAACGCCGCTCCGATGCACCACGCGGTGCGGGCCGATCAGACGCACGCGTACCTCCCCTCCGACACGAGCCGCCGCCGGGTCGTCTGATCAGCCCCTGAAGCGCTCCCACAGCCGGGGGTAGCGCTCGGCGAGCAGCCCCTCGTTCTCGAAGTCGAGCGGCGTGCCCTCCGGTTCCGGGGGCGGCGGCGCGATCGCCAGGTCGGGGGCGACCACGCCGGTGAGCTGCTCGTAGGCCTCGTCCGCCGCGTAACCGAGCTCCTCGCCGTCGCCGTCGATCTCCTCGTCGAACTCGCCCAGCAGACCGGCGAGCGCGTCCGGGTCGTGCACGGCGCCCTCGAACACCTCGCGGCCCTGGCCGATCAGCCAGCACCGGAAGAAGTCGAAGGCGTCGTCGCTCGCCCCGTCGAGCAGCACCCAGGCGGCGCCCCACAGATCCCAGCGGTAGGCGCGGTTGTAGCGGGACTCGAAGTGCCGGGCGAAGTCCAGGACCGAGTCCGGGTCCAGCTGGGCGAGCCGGTCCACGAGCAGGTCGGCCTGCTCCTCCGGGTCGCCCTCGGCGGCCTCCCGGGCGTCGTCCACCAGCTCCCAGAACTCCGTCTCGTCCATCACGGGTCAAGCATCGGCCCTGGGACACAGGGGCGCACCCGGAGTGCGCGGGATCGTTATGCGCCGTCCGAGGCCGTGTCCGGCTTAGGGGTCCTTTCACTATGAGCGTCCGATCAGGTCGCGTGCTCTGGTGCCGTGCATCGCAAGGCGCCGGAAGGTCCTCGTAGCGGAGCTACTAGGGCCTTTTGGCAACGCGGCGAGGTGCGGTGCCAGACCACGCGACCCGGGCGGGCATAGTGAAAGGACCCCTTAGGGGGCTTCTGATGGATCTCCGCGGTGTCGCGAGGCCCGGCACGCCGAGAGCACGCACCGAACGCCGCTCCTTCTTCCACGGAGATCCGTCAGAAGCCCCCTAGGGCAGGTAGAGCCGGGCCAGCCGTGCCGCGTCCGCGGCGAACCGCTCACGCAGGCTCTCCGGCGCCAGCACCTCCACCTCCGGGCCCAGCGCCGCCAGCTGGGTGTGGGCGACCTCCTCCGACTCCACCGGCAGGGCCACCGTCACCCAGCCGCCCTCGTCCGGGGCGTCCGCGTCCGCCAGGGCCTCCCGGGCGGACAGCGAATCGAGGGCGTACGGCAGTCCGCGCACACCGTCGGGGGACAGCCGCACCACGACCCGCGCCCGCAGGATGGACCGCGCGAACTGCTCCGCCCGCTCCTCCCAGAACGCGGGCAGGTCGAAGTCCGGTTCCCGCTCGAAGCGCTCACCGTCCGCGTCCACCGCCGTGAACCGGTCGATCCGGTACACCCGGAAGGACGCGCTCCCGGCCACCCGCGCGCACAGGTACCAGACGCCCGCCTTCAGCACGAGCCCGTACGGCTCCAGCTCCCGGACGACCTCGTCCTCCCCGCGCCGGTAGCGGGCGCCGATCCGCCGGTCGTCCCACACGGCGTCGGCGACCGCCGGCAGCAGCGCGGGCGTCTGCGGCTCCTTGAACCAGTTCGGCGCGTCCAGATGGAACCGCTGGGAGGCCGTCCTGGAAGCGTCCCGCAGGGACGGCAGCAGCGCCGCCGACACCTTCAGCCGGGCCGCCGAGGCGGCGTCCTCCAGGCCCATCTCGCGCAGCGCCCCCGGCACCCCGGACAGGAACAGCGCCTCGGCCTCGCCGCGGTGCAGCCCGGTCAGCCGCGTCCGGTACCCCCCGACCAGCCGGTAGCCACCGGCCCGGCCCCGGTCCGCGTACACCGGCACGCCCGCCTCCGACAGCGCCTGCGCGTCCCGTGTGACCGTCCGCTCCGACACCTCCAGCTCACGGGCGAGCTCGGCGGCCGTCATGGAGGGCCGGGACTGGAGCAGCAGCACCATCTTGATCAGCCGGGCAGCGCGCATGACCGCCATTGTGCCGGGCGCGGCCACCTGCCTGGGTGTACAGATCCTGTGATCTCACCGTCACCGTTGTTAACGTCGGTCGGAGTTCAGCGTGCAGAGGTTCGGTTGATCAATCGGTACGTCCCTCGACGAGGACACACATGACGAAACAGCCTCGCGAACAATGGGCCACACGCACGGGTTTCCTGCTGGCGGCGATCGGCTCCGCCATCGGACTCGGCAACATCTGGCGCTTTCCTGCTGTGGCCTACGAGAACGGTGGCGGCGCCTTCCTCTTCCCCTATCTCATCGCCCTGCTCACCGCCGGTATCCCGCTGCTCATCATGGAATACGCGATCGGGCGCAGATACCGGACCTCGCCCCCGGCGGCGCTGCGGCAGATGGCCCGCCCGGCGGAGGTGCTCGGGTGGTGGCAGGTGGCGATCTCCTTCGTGATCGCCACGTACTACGCGGTCATCATCGCCTGGGCGGTGCGTTACATCGGCTTCTCCGCCGACCAGGCCTGGGGCGACGACCCGGAGGGCTTCCTCTTCGGCAGCTTCCTCAAGGCGTCCGAGGAGCCGGGCTTCGTCTCCGGCTACGTCTCCGGGGTGCTGTGGCCGCTCATCGCCGTCTGGGTGGTGGTGCTGGGCATCCTGGCGTTCGGTATCCGGCGCGGCATCGAGAAGGCCAACAAGATCTTCATCCCGCTGCTGGTGGTCTTCTTCGTCGCCCTGGTGATCCGGGCCCTCACCTTGGACGGTGCGGCGCAGGGGCTGGACGCCTTCTTCCGCCCCGACTGGTCGGAGCTGACCAACGGCAGCGTCTGGGTGGCCGCCTACGGCCAGATCTTCTTCTCCCTGTCGATCGGCTTCGGCATCATGGTCACCTACGCGTCCTACCTGCGGCGCCGCGCCGATCTCACCGGCTCCGCCCTGGTCGCCGGGTTCGCCAACAGTTCCTTCGAGATCCTCGCCGGCATCGGCGTGTTCGCCACGCTGGGCTTCATGGCGCAGGCCGCGGGGGTGCCGGTCGGGGACGTGGCGACCGCGGGGCTCGGACTGGCGTTCGTCGCCTTCCCGACGATCATCTCGGAGATGTGGCTGGGCGGCGCCTTCGGCGTGCTGTTCTTCGTGTCCCTGGTGATCGCGGGTCTGTCCTCGTTGATCTCGATCGTCCAGGTGGTGGTCTCCGCGGTGCAGGACCGCACCGGCATGCACCGCATCCCCGCCGTGTTCGGCGTGGGCGGCGCTGTGGCGGTGGCCTCCATCCTGCTGTTCCCGACCAATGAGGGCGTCTTCCTGCTCGACGCCTCCGACCACTTCATCAACCAGTACGGCATCGCGATGGCCGCGCTGGTCGGCGTGATCGCGGTGGCCTGGTTCATGCGCAAGCTGCCCGAACTGCAACGGGACGCCGACGCCACCTCCGCCGTGCGACTCGGCCACTGGTGGCGCATCTGCCTCGGCATCATCACCCCGGTGGTGCTGGGCTGGATGATGATCGACAGCTTGCGCTCCGAGTTCGACGAGAACTACGAGGGCTACTCCACCGACTTCCTGCTGGGAGCGGGCTGGAGCGTGGCGATCGCGGCGCTGCTGGTCGGCGTGCTGCTCTCCCTGATCCCGTGGAAGGCGGCCGAGGGCGGGCTGAGCGACCTGGACATGGAGTCCCCCGACGAGGCCGAGGCCCACCGTAAGCGGCATGGAGAGGAGGACCGCTGATGTCCGGCGGCGCCATCATCATGATGATCATCGCGATCCTCATCGTCTGGGGAGGCCTGGGGCTGGCCATCATCCGGCTCCGCGGCCATCCCGACCCGGGACCGACCGCCGAGGAGGCGACCGTCCCGCACGCCGAGTAGCGTCCAGGCGGTACCACGCAAGCGGCCGCCGACCCCCGGATCACGGGAGGCCGGCGACCGCTTCGGCGTTCCTACAGACCGTACTTCGCGCGCGCTTCCTTCACGGCCGTCGCCTTGACCTCGCCGCGCCCCGCGAGCTGGGCCAGGGCCGCGACGACGATCGACTCGGCGTCGACGCCGAAGTGGCGGCGGGCCGCCTCGCGGGTGTCCGAGAGGCCGAAGCCGTCGGCGCCCAGCGAGGACCAGTCCTGCTCGACCCACTGCGCGATCTGGTCCGGGACCTGGCGCATGTAGTCGGAGACCGCCAGCACCGGGCCCTCGGCACCCTGGAGCGCCTGCCGCACGAACGGCACCCGCTCCTCGCCGCGCAGCAGCGCCTCGTCCGCCTCCAGGGCGTCCCGGCGCAGCTCGCTCCAGGACGTCGCCGACCAGACGTCGGCCGCCACGTCCCACTCCTCGGCGAGCAGCCGCTGCGCCTTGAGCGCCCAGTGGATCGCCGTACCGGAGCCGAGCAGCTGGATCCGCGGGGCGTTCGCCGGGGGCGTGATGCCCGCCGACTCCGCCGTGTTGAAGCGGTACAGGCCCTTGACGATGCCCTCGTCGACACCGGCGACGGACGGCTTCGCGGGCTGCGGCAGCGGCTCGTTGTAGACGGTCAGGTAGTAGAAGACGTCCTGGTCCTCACCCGGGGCCGCCTCGCCGTACATCCGGCGCAGACCGTCCTTGACGATCGTCGCGACCTCGTAGGCGAACGCCGGGTCGTACGACAGCGCCGCCGGGTTCGTCGCCGCGATGACGGGGGAGTGGCCGTCGGCGTGCTGCAGGCCCTCGCCCGTCAGGGTCGTACGGCCGGCCGTGGCGCCGACGAGGAAGCCGCGGCCGAGCTGGTCGCCGAGCTGCCACATCTGGTCGGCCGTGCGCTGCCAGCCGAACATCGAGTAGAAGATGTAGAACGGGATCATCGTCTCGCCGTGCGTCGCGTACGACGTCGAAGCGGCGATGAAGTCGGCCATCGAACCGGCCTCGGTGATCCCCTCGTTGAGGATCTGGCCGTTCTGGGCCTCCTTGTAGTACATCAGCTGGTCGCGGTCGACCGGCTCGTACGTCTGGCCCTTCGGCGAGTAGATGCCGAGCGACGGGAACAGCGACTCCATACCGAAGGTGCGCGCCTCGTCGGGGACGATCGGCACCCAGCGCTTGCCCGTCTCCTTGTCGCGGACCAGGTCCTTGACCAGGCGGACGAACGCCATGGTGGTGGCCACGTTCTGCGAGCCGGAGCCCTTGTCGAAGGACGCGAACGCCTTGTCCGCCGGGGCGGGCAGCGGCGCGACCGGGTGGACGCGGCGGGCCGGGGCCGGACCGCCGAGGGCGGCACGCCGCTCCTGGAGGTACCGCACCTCGGGCGAGTCGGCGCCCGGGTGGCCGTAGGGCACCACGCCGTCGACGAAGTCGCTGTCCTTGATCGGCAGTTCGAGCAGGTCGCGCATGTTCTTGAACTCGTCCACCGACAGCTTCTTCATCTGGTGGTTGGCGTTCTTCGACGCGAAGCCCTTGCCGAGGGTGTGGCCCTTGACCGTCTGGGCCAGGATCACGGTCGGCGCGCCCTTGTGCTCGACGGCGGCCTTGTACGCGGCGAAGACCTTGCGCGCCTCGTGCCCACCGCGCGAGAGGTGGAAGCACTCGAGGATCTTGTCGTCGCTCAGCAGCTTCGCCATCTCCCCGAGCGCCGGGTCGGCGCCGAAGAAGTCCTGGCGGATGTAGGCCGCGTCGCGGGTCTGGTACGTCTGGATCTGCGCGTCCGGTACCTGGCGCAGGCGGCGTACGAGCGCGCCCGTGGTGTCGAGCCGGAACAGCTCGTCCCAGGCCGTGCCCCACAGTGTCTTGATCACGTTCCAGCCGGCGCCGCGGAACTGGGCCTCCAGCTCCTGCACGATCTTGAAGTTCGCGCGGACCGGGCCGTCGAGGCGCTGCAGGTTGCAGTTGATGACGAACGTGAGGTTGTCCAGCTCCTCACGGGCCGCCAGCGCGAGGGCCGCCGTCGACTCGGGCTCGTCCATCTCGCCGTCGCCGAGGAACGCCCACACGTGCGAACCGGCGGTGTCCTTGATGCCGCGGTTGGCCAGGTAGCGGTTGAAGCGCGCCTGGTAGATCGCCGACAGCGGGCCCAGGCCCATGGAGACCGTCGGGAACTCCCACAGCCAGGGCAGCCGGCGCGGGTGCGGGTAGGAGGGCAGGCCGTTGCCGCCCGCCTCCCGGCGGAAGTTGTCGAGCTGCTCCTCGTTCAGGCGACCGTCGAGGAACGCGCGGGCGTAGATGCCGGGGGAGGCGTGGCCCTGGATGTAGAGCTGGTCGCCGGAGCCGTCGGCCTCTTTGCCTTTGAAGAAGTGGTTGAAGCCGGTCTCGTACAGCCAGGCGGCGGAGGCGAAGGTGGCGATGTGGCCGCCGACGCCGTACTTGCTGCCCCGGGTCACCATGGCGGCCGCGTTCCAGCGGTTCCACGCGGTGATCCGCTGCTCCATCGCCTCGTCACCGGGCACGCCGGGCTCGGCGGCGGTGGGGATGGAGTTGACGTAGTCGGTCTCGAGGAGCTTCGGCAGCGCGATGCCGGCGCCCTCGGCGCGCTCCAGCGTGCGCCGCATCAAGTACGCGGCACGGTGCGGCCCGGCCGCCTCGGCGACCGCGTCCAGGGAGGCCTGCCATTCGGCGGTCTCCTCCGGGTCCCGGTCCGGGAGCTGGTCGAGCTCGCTCGGCTGGATGGCGTTGGGGTCGGTCATGTCGCCGCCTTCCTCAGTCGAAGGGGGTTCCCTCATCGGTAAGGGTTCGGGGGTGCCCTTTGTCTTTGGCAGGACAGGGCGCGGGGCTTGGGTGGCAAGCCCGTCGGCGACTGTAACTCGCTGATCGATGATCGATCAAAGGGTTGAGAGGCAAAACCTCTTGATCACGAGAAAGTAGGCACGCGGTGCCTCCGGCAGTGGCACGCGGTGACTGGATTTCGCATGGTTTTCGCAGGTCGGAGGCGTTTGAGCGGGGATGTGCTCGAGTGTCACGCCCGGGGCGCGCAGCCCAGGACGTGCGCCTTCACGAGTTCCGCGATCCGGGGGTCGCGGCGCTTGAACGCGGCGACGAGCTCCTCGTGCTCCTCGGCGTACGACTGCTGCTGGGTGCCCAGCCAGCGGATCGACAGGGCCGTGAACACCTCGATGCCGAGGCCTTCCCAGGTGTGCAGCAGGACGGAGTTGCCCGCGGCACGGACCAGTTCGCGGTGGAAGGCGACGGTGTGACGGACCTGGGCCGTGCCGTCGGAGACGCGGTCGGCCTCGTACAGGGCGCTGACGTGGGGTTCCAGTGCCGAGCAGTCCTCCGCGAGGCCCGGGGAGGCCAGCTCCGCGGCGATGGCCTCCAGACCGGCCCGGACCGGGTAGCTCTCCTCCAGGTCGGCGGCCGTGAGGTTGCGGACGCGCACGCCCTTGTTCGGAGCGGACTCGATCAGGCGCAGGGACTCCAGCTCGCGCAGGGCCTCGCGGACCGGGGTCTGGCTGACCTCCAGCTCGGTGGCGATCCGGCGCTCGACGATCCGCTCGCCCGGCTGCCAGCGTCCGCTGATGATCCCCTCCAGGATGTGCTCGCGGATCTGCTCGCGGAGCGAGTGGATGACGGGCGCGGTCATGAGGGCTCCTCAGTCGGGATTGACGTTTAGACAATACGGCCGGTTCGCTCCGCGGGTGAGGCCGACGTGGGTGCTGTCACGCAGGTGAGACGAGGCGCACACGGTGTTTCCGGCACGCCGTGGAGCTCGGTCGGATGCGTCTGTGGGCGGCTGCGGGCCGGTCGTTGCCTGTCGCGCGGTTCCCCGCGCCCCCAGCACAGTGCCCCTGCCCGGAGATGTCCGGACAGGGGCACCGCTCAGCCGTGCAGGAAGGTCAGAGACCCAGCTCGACCTCGAACTCGCCGGCCTCCAGGATGGCCTTGACCGCCGTCAGGTAACGCGCGGCGTCGGCGCCGTCCACCAGGCGGTGGTCGTAGGACAGGGTCAGGTACGTCATGTCGCGGACGCCGATGACCGTGCCCTCCTCCGTCTCGATGACGGCGGGGCGCTTGACCGTCGCACCGATGCCGAGGATCGCGACCTGGCCCGGCGGCACGATGATCGTGTCGAAGAGCGCACCGCGCGACCCGGTGTTGGAGATGGTGAAGGTCGCGCCGGACAGCTCGTCCGGGGTGATCTTGTTGGCGCGGACCTTGCCCGCCAGGTCGGCCGTGGCCTTGGCGATACCGGCGAGGTTGAGGTCACCGGCGTTCTTGATGACCGGGGTCATCAGGCCCTTCTCGGAGTCCACCGCGATACCGACGTTCTCGGTGTCGAAGTAGGTGATGGTCCCCTCGGCCTCGTTGATCTTGGCGTTGACGGGCGCGTGCGCCTTCAGCGCCTGGGCCGCGGCCTTGACGAAGAACGGCATCGGGGAGAGCTTGACGCCCTCACGCGACGCGAACGCGTCCTTGGCACGGGCGCGCAGCTTCATCAGCCGCGTGACGTCGACCTCGACGACCGAGGACAGCTGCGCCTGCTCGTGCAGGGCCTTGACCATGTTGTCGCCGATGACCTTGCGGATCCGCGGCATCTTGATGGTCTGGCCGCGCAGCGGGGACGCCTCCAGCACCGGGGCCTTCTTCGCGGCCGACGGAGCGGCGGCGGGAGCCGGAGCGGCGGTGGCGGCCTTCGCTGCCTCGGCGGCGGCGATGACGTCCTGCTTGCGGATGCGGCCGCCGACGCCGGTGCCCTTGACGGCGGCCAGGTCGACGCCGTTCTCGGCGGCGAGCTTGCGCACCAGCGGGGTGACGTAGGCGCCGTCGTCGGCCGGCCCCGCGGCGGCCGGAGCGGCCGGGGCCTGGGCCGGAGCCGGGGCGGGGGCAGGAGCGGCCGGAGCCGGCCCGGGAGCCGGGGTGACCTGCTGCTGCGGGGCCGGGGCCGACGGAGCCTGCGGGGCCGGGGCGGCCTGCTGCGGAGCCGGGGCCGGAGCGGGCTCGGGCTGCGCCGGGGCGGCCGGGGCCTCCTGCGCGGGGGCGGCGGCCGGAGCGGCACCCGCCTCGCCGATGACGGCGAGCTTGGCGCCGACCTCGGCGGTCTCGTCCTCGCCGACCACGATCTCCAGCAGGGTGCCCGAGGTGGGCGCCGGAATCTCGGTGTCGACCTTGTCGGTGGAGACCTCGAGCAGCGGCTCGTCGGCCTCGACGCTGTCACCGACCGACTTCAGCCAGCGGGTGACGGTGCCTTCGGTGACGGACTCGCCGAGCGCGGGCAGGACCACGTCCGTGCCCTCGGCGGAGCCGCCGCCGGCAGCGGCGTCGGCGGAGGGAGCGGGAGCCGGGGCGGCCTGCTCGGTGGACGGGGCGGCCGCGGCCGGCTCGGGAGCCGGCTCGGCGACCTCCTCCGCGGCGGGGGCCGGGGCGGCGGCGGGCGCGCCGCTGCCGTCGTCGATCAGGGCCAGCTCGGCGCCGACCTCGACCGTCTCGTCCTCGGCGACCTTGATGGAGGACAGGACACCGGCTGCGGGCGAGGGGATCTCGGTGTCGACCTTGTCGGTCGACACCTCCAGCAGCGGCTCGTCGGCCTCGACGCGCTCGCCCTCGGCCTTCAGCCAGCGGGTGACAGTGCCCTCGGTGACGCTCTCGCCGAGCGCCGGAAGGGTTACGGAAACCGCCATGGTTTCGGTTGCTCCTTACGGAAAGTGCGGAAGTCTGTGTCGTCGCGTTCGTCGACCGAGGGGTCAGTCGTGCGCGTGGAGAGGCTTGCCGGCCAGGGCCAGGTGGGCCTCGCCGAGCGCCTCGCTCTGGGTGGGGTGGGCGTGGATGAGCTGCGCGACCTCGGCGGGCAGCGCCTCCCAGTTGTAGATCAGCTGGGCTTCGCCGACCTGCTCGCCCATGCGGTCGCCGACCATGTGGACGCCGACGACGGCACCGTCCTTGACCTGGACGAGCTTGATCTCGCCCGCGGTGCCCAGGATCTTGCTCCTGCCGTTGCCCGCGAGGTTGTACTTCAGAGCGACGACCTTGTCCGCGCCGTAGATCTCCTTGGCCTTGGCCTCGGTGATGCCCACGGAGGCGACCTCGGGGTGGCAGTACGTCACCCGCGGGACACCGTCGTAGTCGATCGGAACGGTCTTCAGACCGGCCAGGCGCTCCGCCACCAGGATGCCCTCGGCGAAGCCGACGTGCGCGAGCTGGAGCGTCGGGACGAGGTCACCGACGGCGGAGACGGTCGGCACGTTCGTGCGCATGTACTCGTCGACCAGGACGTAGCCGCGGTCCATCGCGACGCCCTGCTCCTCGTAGCCCAGGCCCTGGGAGACCGGGCCGCGGCCGATGGCGACCAGCAGGACCTCGGCCTCGAACTCCTTGCCGTCGGCGAGGGTGACCTTGACGCCGTCCTGGGTGTACTCGGCCTTCTGGAAGAAGGTGCCCAGGTTGAACTTGATGCCGCGCTTGCGGAACGAGCGCTCCAGGAGCTTGGAGGAGTTCTCGTCCTCGACCGGGACGAGGTGCTTCAGGCCCTCGACGATCGTGACCTCGGTGCCGAAGGACTTCCACGCGGAGGCGAACTCGACGCCGATGACACCGCCGCCCAGGATGATCGCGGACTTCGGCACGCGGTCCAGGACGAGGGCGTGGTCGGACGAGATGATCCGGTTGCCGTCGATGTCCAGGCCGGGCAGCGACTTCGGTACGGAGCCGGTCGCGAGCAGGACGTGGCGGCCCTCGACGCGACGGCCGTTCACGTCGACGGACGTGGGGGAGGACAGTCGTCCCTCACCCTCGATGTACGTCACCTTCCGGGAGGCGACGAGCCCCTGCAGGCCCTTGTACAGGCCGGCGATCACGCCGTCCTTGTACTTGTGCACCCCGGCGATGTCGATGCCCTCGAAGGAGGCCTTCACACCGAACTGCTCGCTCTCGCGGGCCTGGTCGGCGATCTCGCCCGCGTGCAGCAGGGCCTTGGTGGGGATGCATCCCCGGTGCAGGCAGGTGCCGCCGACCTTGTCCTTCTCGATCAGGGCGACGTCCAGGCCCAGCTGCGCCCCGCGCAGGGCCGCGGCGTAACCACCGCTGCCACCGCCGAGGATCACTAGGTCGAAAACGGTGCTGGCGTCGTTCGCCACGTCACGTCCTCCATGCATGTGCGCCGTGAGCCGGTCTTCAGTGACCGGCAGGCGGCTGGTGTCCGGCCGCTCGTTCTTCGGCCCTTCGGTGGGGCCCTGTCCTGCCGAGCCCCATCTTCGCACTTGTCGGCACACAAGGAGACGCCGGGCTGCGGTGTGAGACGCCCCACGTTCAGATGAGCCACGCCCGAAGGAGCGCCCGCAGGGGCGCGGGGAACCGCGCGAGCAGCCCCCACACCCCCGCACTCGCCACACAGCGGACGAGACCGAACTCTCAGGCGCGGGTCAGCCCAGATCCCCGGCGGCGGTCAGCTCCGCCAGCCGCACCAGCGTCCGCACCGCCGTCCCCGTGCCGCCCTTCGGCGTGTACCCGAAAGGCCCGCCCTCGTTGAAGGCCGGCCCGGCGATGTCCAGGTGCGCCCAGGTGATGCCCTCGCCCACGAACTCGCGCAGGAACAGACCGGCGACCAGGCCGCCGCCCATCCGCTCACCCATGTTCGCGAGGTCGGCCGTGGGGGAGTCCATCCCCTTGCGCAGGTGCTCCGGCAGCGGCATCGGCCACGCCGGCTCCCCGACCTCCTCGGCCGCCTCGCACAGCGCGGCGCGGAACGCGTCGTCGTTGCCCATGATCCCGAACGTCCGGTTGCCCAGCGCCAGCACCATCGCCCCGGTCAGCGTCGCCACGTCCACGATCGCGTCGGGCTTCTCCTGCGACGCCGCCCACAGCGCGTCGGCCAGCACCAGGCGGCCCTCGGCGTCGGTGTTGAGCACCTCCACCGTCTTGCCGCTGTACATCCGCAGCACGTCACCCGGACGGGTCGCGGATCCGGAGGGCATGTTCTCGGCCAGGGCGAGCCAGCCGGTGACGTTGACCTCCAGGCCGAGACGCGCGGCGGCGACCACCGCGGCGAACACCGAGGCCGCGCCGCTCATGTCGCACTTCATCGTCTCGTTGTGACCGGCCGGCTTCAGCGAGATGCCGCCCGAGTCGTAGGTGATGCCCTTGCCGACGAAGGCGAGGTGCTTCTTCGCCTTGGAGGAGGTGTACGACAGCTTGACCAGGCGCGGTCCCGCCGCCGAGCCGGCCCCGACGCCGAGGATGCCGCCGTAGCCGCCCTTGGTCAGGGCCTTCTCGTCGAGCACCTGCACCTTGATGCCGTGCTCCTTGGCCGCGGCCTGGGCGACCGCGGCGAACGACTCGGGGTTCAGGTCGTTCGGCGGGGTGTTGACCAGGTCGCGGGCGCGGTTGAGCTCCTCGGACACGGCGGCGGCACGCTCGACCGCGGCCTTGTACGCCTTGTCGCGGGGCTTGCCGCCCAGCAGGGCGATCTCGGCGAGGGGAGCCTTGCCGTTCTTCGCCTTGGGGTCCTTGCCGTTGTCCTTGTAGGCGTCGAAGGAGTACGCGCCGAGCAGCGCGCCCTCTCCGATCGCGCCGGCGTCGGCGGCGTCGCTCAGCGGCAGGGCGAAGGCGGCCTTCTTCGACCCGGCCAGGGCGCGGGCGGCGACACCGGCGGCCTTGCGCAGGGCCTCGGTGCCGTACTCGGCGTCCTTCTCCGGGGCCGAGCCCAGGCCGACCGCCAGGACGAGCGGTGCCTTGAAGCCGGACGGCGCCGGCAGCTTCGTCACCTCGCCCTCGCCGCCGGAGGCGCCGAGAGTCTCCAGAACGCCGGCGAGCCTGCCGTCGTACGCCTTGTCCACGGCCTCGGCGCCCGGTGCGACGACCGGCCCCTTGGCACCCTTGGCGACACCGATCACGATCGCGTCGGCCCGCAGACCGGTCGCCGCGGCGGTGCTGAGAGTGAGAGCAGTCACGGTGGTGAAATCTCGCTTCCGATGTGAAGTTGCTGTGGTCGAGCGGTGTGGGTCGACCGGGCCCGGCAGCCGACCCTATTCCGACCTGAGGGTCTGGGTCTCACGGGGCCTTCCCCGGTGCGGCGAACACTCGACGACGAGACTACGCGCGTGGTCCGGTTCGCTCATTCCTGCGGACGTTCACCTGTCGATGGCGTAGTGGCCATTTCTTGATCCTCCATGTCGGTGAACTGAGTCACACTCGTCGCGATCCGGTGAGTGTCCTGCTCGCCGCTTTGCATGATTTCCACGGGTCCTCCTCTGTTCGACCGCAAGAGGATCCCTGGGATCTTCTGGGGGAGGAACCATGGCGCAGCGTGCGCGCAGATGGAAGAACACGGCTGCCGCGATGACGGCGGCCGGCATGATCACGGCCGGGGCGGCAGCGCCCGGGGCGGCGGCCGCGACGGAACCACGCATCGATCTGAAGGTGCTGGTGGTGGACAACGGCGACAGCCCCGTGAAGGCCGTCACCGCCCAGCTGAAGAGCACGGGCATCCCGTACACGACCATCGACCTGAACGACTCCGGACGGCCGAGGATCACGGCGTCGTTCCTGAGCGACACCGTGAGCGGCCGGCCCCGCGCCAAGTACCAGGGCGTCGTCCTGCCGAACGAGGCCCCCTTCGGCGCGGGCTCCGCGGAGCAGACCGCGCTGGAGACCTACGAGCGGACCTACGGCATCCCGCAGGTCGACGCCTACACCTGGGCGCACCCGGACGTCGGACTCGACTACACCAGCGAGGGTGGCTGGGCAGGCACTCTTGACGGGCGCGAGGCATCCGTCACCGCGGCCGGGAAGGCCGGCTGGTTCGGCTACCTCGACGGCGCGTTCCGCTTCGAGGACAACGCCCCGGCCGTGCAGGAGAGTTACGGCTATGCCGCCCGGCCCCGCCCCGGCTTCACCAGCTACGTCGACATCCCCGTGCCCGGCGGCACCGGCCGCGGCAGCCTCGTCGGCGAGTACGCCCACGACGGCCGCCGCGAACTCGTGGTGACCTTCAACTACAACAACAGCCAGCAGCAGTTCCGGCTGCTGGCCCGCGGCATCGTCGAGTGGCTCACCCAGGGCGTGCACCTCGGGCAGACCCGCAACTCCTTCGCGGTGCACGTCGACGACGTGTTCGCCCCGGACAGCCGCTGGGACACCGAACGCAACTGCACCCCGGGCGACTTCGACTGCGCGGGCGGTGACGGCGAGGGCACCACGCCGATCCGCATGACCGCGGACGACGCCGCCTACGCCGCCCAGTGGCAGCGCGAGCACGGCTTCACCATGGACATGGTCTTCAACGCCGGCTCCGGCGAGGAGTGGAAGACCGAGCACGGCGGCACCGACGCCCTCGCCGCCCGGCTGCTCGCCGACAAGGCCCAGTACCGCTGGGTCAACCACACCTACACGCACCCGTTCCTCGGCTGTGTCCAGGACACCTCCAGCGTGCCGTGGAGCTGCGCGAAGAACGCCGACGGCTCGACGAAGTACATGAGCCGCTCCGAGATCGCCGCGCAGATCCGCGACAACCACAACTGGGCGGTGAACAAGGGCCTGCCCGTCGACCGCACCGAGCTGGTCACCGGTGAGCACTCCGGCCTGAAGACCCTGCCGCAGCAGCCGAACGACAACCCCAACCTGGCCGGCGCCCTCGCCGACACCGGCGTCAAGTGGATCGCCTCGGACAACTCCCGCGAGCCCGAGCAGCGGGCCGTCGGCAAGGCGCTGACCGTCCCGCGCCACCCGATGAACGTGTACTACAACGTGGGCACGGCGGCCGAGATGGCCGACGAGTACAACTGGGTCTACACCTCGCGGGCCGACGGCGGCAGCGGTGTCTGCGAGGACAACCCCACGTCGACGTGTCTGGACGAGCCGCTCGACCCGGCCACCGGCTACGCCGGGCACATCGTCCCGCAGGAGGCGCGCATCGCCCTCGGGCACGTCCTCGCGGGCGACCCCCGGCCGCACTACGCGCACCAGTCCAACCTGGCCGAGGACCGGCTGCTCTACCCGGTCGTGGAGAAGGTGCTCGCCGACTACCGGGCACTGTTCACCGACGGTACCCCGCTGGAGAACCCCCGGCAGAGCGCCATCGGCACCGAGGTGCAGCGCCGCGCCGCCTGGCAGACCGCCCTGGCGAACAACCGGGTGACGGCGTACCGCATCGGCAACACGGTCACGGTCACCGCCCCGTCGGGGACGCAGATCCCGGTGACCGCCCCCGAGGGCACGAAGAAGCAACTCCTGCTGGGGACCAGCGCCTTCGGCACCCCGTACGCGGGAGCCCGCTCGGCCTGGACGACCCCCGCGGCACTCCAGTCGGCTCTCACGCTCAAGTTGCCCTAGGGGGTCATTCCACTATGAGCGTCCGATCAGGTCGCGTGGTCTGGCAACGCTGCGAGGCGCGGTGCCAGACCGCGCGACCCGGGCGGGCATAGTGAAAGGACCCCTAAAGGGGCGCGGGGAACTGCGCGACCAGCCACCACGGTCCCGCACTCGGGATCCGGCAGCAGTTCCCCGCACACCATCCGCACCACAGGGGGAAACACCGCATGAGGCGAACAGGCCGTCATGTCACCATGCTCACGGAAGGCACCTACCCGCACGTCCACGGCGGCGTCAGCACCTGGTGCGACCAGCTCGTCAAGGGCATGCCGGAGGTCGACTTCCACATCGTCTCGCTCACCGGCAGCGGCCGTGAACCCGTCACCTGGGAGCTGCCGCCCAACGTCTACCGCCACACCTCCGTACCGACCTGGGGCCCGCGCCCCGGCCGCGCGAGGCCCCCGTACGGCAGGGCCCGCCGCCGCTTCACCGAGAGCTATGAGCGGTTCCTGCTCTCCTTCCTGGACCCCGGCTCGCACGCCGACTTCGGCGACTCCCTGAACGAGCTGGCCGAACTCGCCCGGGACGGAGGCCTGTCGGCCGCACTGCGCACCGAGCCGGCGCTGCGGTCGCTGATGTGGATCTGGACCATGCCGCATCTGCCGACGGCCGCCGCCCGCCCCACCGTGCACGACGCGCTGACCGCGACCGACCTGCTGGAGCACGCCCTGCGCCCGCTGGGCGTCCGCATCCCCGAGGACTCCGTGGCGCACGCCGTCAGCAGCGGCCTCGCGACCCTGCCCGCGCTCGCCGCACGCCATCTGGACGGGGTACCGTTCCTGCTCACCGAGCACGGCATCTACCTGCGCGAGCGCTACCTCGGCTACCGCCAGGGCGCCCAGCGCTGGCCCGTGAAGGCCTTCATGCTCGGCTTCTACCGCGAGCTGAACTCCTACGGCTACCGCGCCGCCGACCTCATCACGCCGTGCAACCAGTACAACCGCCGCTGGGAGGAGCGCGGCGGCGCCGACGCCGACAAGATCCGCACGGTCTACAACGGCGTCGACCCGGCCGCCTTCCCGCACGCCGGCCCCGAGCCCGAGGTCCCCACCCTGTCCTGGTGCGGCCGGATAGACCCCATCAAGGACCTGGAGACCCTGCTCCGCGCCTACGCCATGGTGCGCGCCGAGATCCCGGCGACCCGGCTGAGGCTCTTCGGCCCGGTCCCGCCCGGCGGCGAGGCCTACCGCACCCGGCTGGAGAAGCTCGCCGCCGAACTGGGCGTCACCGACGGCCTGACCTTCGAGGGCCGCATCACCGAGGTCTGGCGCGCCTACGCGGCCGGGCACCTCGTCATGCTGTCGTCGATCTCCGAGGGCTTCCCGTTCTCCATCATCGAGGCCATGTCCTGCGGCCGTACGACGGTGTCGACGGACGTCGGCGGGGTGCGCGAGGCCGTCGGCGACACGGGCCTGGTGGTGCCCCCGCGCGAGCCGGAGAAGATGGCCGCCGCCGCGCTCACCCTGCTGAAGGACGACCGACGGCGCCTGGAGCTCGGCGAGTTGTCACGCCAGCGTGTCATCGACCGGTTCACGCTGCGCCGCTCGGTGGACGCCTTCCGCACCATCTACAAGGAACTCGCGGGCGAGGACGAGGTGTACGAGCCGACGCTGGAGACCGTCGCCGACTGGACGCTGGAACTGCGCGACCCCTGGTACGCGTCCACCGCGACGGACGGGGCCGGCTGGTGAGCGGAAGCGTCTGGCTCCCCCCGGGCTCCCGCCCGGACACCCTCCCGGCGATTCCCCGGCAGCGCACCCCCAGCTGGGCCCGGCCCGACCCGGTCGACGAACTCGTCGGCAGACTGGAGGACTTCATAGCCGCAGCCGTCCACCCGGACGAGATAGCCGCCCTGCTGGAGTCCGACGGCCTCTCCGACGACCAGATACGCGAGCGGTACGGCGTGACGAACTCCTTCGCGCTCGCCGAGACGCTCTACGAACGCGTCGAACGCCGCTACCCCGAGCCCGACGGCCCCGCCCCCGACCCCTGGCGGACCGGCCTGCTCGGCTGCCTGCTGCGCGGCGTCGTCTTCGCCCTGCCCGGCCTCGCCTACGTCCTCGGAGCGCCGCTGTTCGCCGGCCCCGGCGACTTCGGCCTCCCCGCGGGCACGGTGTCGCTCCTCGCCGGCGCCCTGTGCGGCTGGACCTGGAACCAGGGCCTCGCCCACCGGGCGTACGCGTGGCTGGGGCTGGGCGACCGGCCGGCCGCCCGGCGCGCCCTGCTGCTCGGCGCCCCGGCGGGCGCGCTGCTCGGCTCCCTGGTCGCAATCTTGTGCGCGGGCGGCGCCGCCCCGGCCGTGGCCGCCTTCGCCGCCGGGCAGTCCTGCTATCTGGCCGCGGCGACCGTCCTGCTGGTGATGGGCCGCGAACGGCTCCTGCTGGCCGCCCTCGCACCGATGGCGATGGGCGCGGTCCTGTCCCTCGTCGACCCGCTGCCCGAGGCCGCGGGCCCGGCCCTGCTGCTCGGCTCCCTCTCGGCCGTCGCCGTGCTCGCACTGCGCGAGGTGGCGCCCGCCCTCAAGGACGAGCACGGCTGGACCGCCGGCCTCGTCGCCCTGCTCCCGTTCGGCGCCTTCGGTACCCTCCCCGCCCACCGCCGCTCCGCCGCACCCCGGCTCACGGGCTCCCTGCCGTACGCCCTGTTCGGGCTCGCCACCGGCGTCCTCGTGCTGTACGCGGCACTCGGCGACGTCCTCGCCGGCGAGTCGTCGAGCGCGGTCGCCGCGCCCGCCGCCGTGGCCCTCACCCTCAGCATGGGCCCCGCCGAGTGGCTGCTGTACCGCTTCCGCAGCGACAGCCTCTCCGGACTGCGCGCCAGCAGCACCGCCCGGGACTTCCGCCGGACCACGCTCCTGACGGTCGTGCGGTGCCTGGCCGCCTACCTCGCCGTCCTGCTCGCGCTGAGCCTCGCCGTCTCCGCCCTGTGGCCGCACGCCCCGGTCCCGGGCGGTGCCCAACTGGCCGGGCTGCTCCTGCTGGGCGTGGTCCTGTGGACGGGCCTGCTGCTCCAGTCGTTCGGCGCGGTGACCGGCGCGACGGCGGTGTGCTGCGCCGCGGCCCTCGTCCAGACCCTGCTCCTCGTCACCCGCACCGGCGATCCGCACCTGGCGGGAGCGGTCGTGTACGGCACGGCGGCCGCCGTCCAGGCCGCCCTGGTGTGCGTCCTGCTGGGGAGGGCAACCGCCCACCGATGAGCACTCTCCTGGTCCCGTACTACGAGCACCCGTCCGTCCGCCCCGCCGAATGGGACGCGATCGTCGCGGCGGCGCCCCGCCTCTACGGAGTCGTCCTCAACCCGGCCAGCGGCCCCGGCGACCGCCCCGACGCGGCCTTCGCCGAGGTCGCCGCCCGGCTGCGGGCCGCGGGAGTGCGGGTCCTCGGGTACGCCGACACCGACTACGGCCGCCGCGCCGCCCACAACGTCGTCCGCGACCTCACCCGGCACCGCGACTGGTACGGCACCGACGGCGCCTTCCTCGACCAGGTCCCGTCCGGGCCCGAGGGGTTCGAGCACTACCAGAAGCTGGCGGTGGCCGCCTGGGGCGTCGGCTGCGGCACCCTCGTCCTCAACCACGGCGCGGCACCGCACCCCTGCTACGCCCGCATCGCCGACGTCCTCGTCACCTTCGAGGGCACCTGGGCCTCGTACCGCGCGCAGCCCCCGCAGACGTGGCCCGGCGGCCCGGACGTACGGCTGTGCCACCTGGTGTACGGCGTCCCACCCGACGCCGACCCGGAGGGTCTTGCCCGGGCGCGGGGTGCGGCGCTGCTGTGCGCGGTGCCCGGAACCGGAGATCATCCTTGGGGCACCCTGCCGTACACCCTGCACAACCCGGAGAACACCCCGTGAGACGCCTGCCCCTGCTCGTCGCTCTGCTCCTCGTGCTGCTCGCGGGCTGCACCCGGACCTCCGACGACAAGCCCGGCCCCCGCTGGCAACCCCGCCCCGGCACCGCCTGGCAGTGGCAGCTCAGCGGGCGCCTGGACACCTCCGTCGACGTGCCGGTCTACGACATCGACGGCTTCGACCACTCCGAGGACACGGTCGCCGGGCTGCACGACGACGGACGCAAGGTCATCTGCTACCTGTCCACCGGTGCCTGGGAGGAGTTCCGGCCGGACGCGGGGAAGTTCCCCAAGGCCGTCCTGGGCCGCGGCAACGGCTGGAAGGGCGAGCGCTGGCTCGACATCCGCCGCACCGACGTCCTGGAGCCGCTCATGGCCGCCCGCATCGACATGTGCCGCGACAAGGGCTTCGACGCGGTGGAGCCCGACAACATGGACGGTTACCGCAACGAGACGGGCTTCCCGCTCATGGCCGCCGACCAGCTGCGCTACAACCGCCTCATCGCCCGGCTGGCCCACGACCGCGGCCTGGCCGTCGGCCTGAAGAACGACCTGGACCAGATCCCGGAACTCGTCGGGGACTTCGACTTCGCGGTCAACGAGCAGTGCGCCCAGTACGGCGAGTGCACGGCCCTGAAGCCGTTCGTCGCCGCGGGCAAGGCCGTCTTCCACGCCGAGTACGAGATCCCCACCGGCCGGTTCTGCGCCGACTCGCGCCGGCTGAAGCTCAGTTCGCTGCTCAAGAAGTACGAACTGGGGGCGTGGCGACGGGCCTGCTGAGCGCGATCCCGGTGACCGCGGTGCCCGCGACCCGGTCGGCGAGGGACCGGCGGCCGGGGGAGAGGACCGGCAGCGCGTTCAGCAGGAACAGCACCACCGCGACCGCCCACACCAGTACCGACAGCACGATCCGACCCTCGACCAGCAGCACGCAGGCCACGGCGTACACGGCGACGTCCGCCGCGGTGGTGACCGCGGCCCGCCGCGCCGCCCTGACCCCGCGCGGGTGGTTCGGGGTGACCTTCAGCCCGGCCAGGGCCTTGCCGACCGTGCGCCCGGCCACGGCCAGGCACACCCACTGGTAGAGGAACACCGTCAGCACCAGCAGCCCGAAGGCCTGCTCGACGTACAACACCGACTTGCTCCACAGCGAGACCCCCAGGTCCTGGGAGGCGTCGAGCACGTCACCGCGCGAGGTCAGCAGGTCGAAACCGCCGCGGGTGGCCAGCTCGGGCACGTCGGTGACGAGCGCGGAGACCCGGTGGAAGGTGAGCGCGGCGAGCGCCGAGGCCAGCGCCACCACCAGCGCGAAATCGACGAACCAGGCCATGGCGCGGCGCAGCTTCGGCATGAACATCCCCCGATCACTTGTGTGTCGGGGTAGGAAGCTAGCGGCTGAGCGGCCCGGGAAGGAGAGGGACGAGGAGATCGTTTCAGCCCAGTGACAGAACGACCAGGGCCGTGGTCGCCGCGGTCTCCGCCAGACCGCCGAAGACATCCCCCGTGACCCCGCCGAAGCGGCGCGTGCAGTGGCGCAGCAGCGCCTCGGCGGCGGCCAGGGCGAGAACGACCGCGAGCACGTTGCGGACCATGCCGTACGGCCCGTGGGCGGCACCGGCCGCCGCCGCGAGCCCGGCGACGGCGACGGCGGCGAACACCGCCCCCCGCGGCGGCACCACGCCCGCGACCGCCGCCCCCAGCCCCTCCGGCCGCGCCGCCGGCACCCCGGCCCGGGCCGCCAGGGTCAGGGCCAGCCGGGCGAGGGTCGCGGAGACGACGGCGGCGCACGCGCCCCGGGCCCAGGAGGCGTCGTACGCCTGGGCGAGCGCGGCGACCTGCGCGAGCAGGGCGAGAACGAGGGTGATGACCCCGAACGGCCCGATGTCCGACTGCTTCATGATCCGCAGCGCGTCCTCGGCGGGCTTCCCGCTGCCCAGCCCGTCGGCGGTGTCCGCGAGCCCGTCGAGATGCAGCCCCCGGGTGAGGACGGCCGGCACGGCGACGGTCGCCACGGCGGCGAGCGGGGCGCCGGCGCCCAGGAACAGCAGCACCAGCCCGAGCCCGGCGGCAGCGGCACCGACCGCGAGTCCGGCCAGCGGAGCGCACAGCATGCCGCCGCGTGCGGCCTCCCGGTCCCACCGGGTCACCCGGACGGGGATCACCGTGAGGGTGCCGAAGGCGAAGCGGAGGCCGTCGAGGGGTGAGGTTCTGGGCACCGGCGCAGGCTACCGGCCGGTCGGGAGAGCGGGAACGGCAGCCGAGGATAAAGTGCGCATATGGGATGGTTCGAGCGGAACATCATGGAACCCGGCAAGCTGCCGTTGCTTCTCGCTCTCGTCTCCTTCGTCCTGACCTTCGTGATCACCCGGGGCATCACCCGTCTCATCCGGGCGGGCAAGGGCCCCTTCCGCAACATCAGCGCCGGCGATGGTGTCCACGTCCACCACGTGGTGCCCGGCGTCATCCTGACGATCATCGGCGGCTTCGGCGCGGTCGCCGGCGGCCAGTACGGCTTCGGCTCGGCGCTGGCCGCGGTGATCTTCGGCATCGGCGCGGGCCTCGTCCTCGACGAGTTCGCCCTGGTGCTGCACCTCGCCGACGTCTACTGGACCCCGGACGGCCGCAAGAGCGTCGAGATGGTCGTCCTCACCGCCTCCCTCGTCGGCCTGCTCCTGCTCGGCTTCTCGCCGCTGGGCGTCAACGACCTCTCCGAGGACCAGCAGCAGAACCGCGCCGTCGTCCTCGGGAACGTCCTCGTGAACTTCGCGTTCGCCCTCGTCGCCCTGTTCAAGGGCAAGGTCCGCATCGCCGTGCTGGGCGTGATCATCCCCCTCATCGCCCTGATCGGCGCCGTACGGCTGGCCCGCCCCACCTCCCCGTGGGCCAAGCGGTTCTACCGGAACCGCCCCCGCGCCCGTGCGAAATCCGGCCTGCGGGCCTACCACCACGACCGCCGCTGGGTGGGCCCCCGGCGCAGGTTTCAGGACTGGATCGGCGGCACGCCCGACCCCGAGCCGGCCCGCTCCCTCGAACACCGCTGACGCAGCTCGCCGACCGCGCACAGCACCAGCACCGCGACGATCGCCGCGAGGTGCTCCTTGCCCGCGAGGTTCTCCTTGACCACGACCTCGACCACCATCGCCACGATCACCACCGTGGCCGTCAGGTACGCGCGGTAGCGCAGGCCCAGGAAGACGGCCAGGCCCACCACCGCCGCCGACGGCCCGGTGTCCACGACCCACCGGTCCGAGGCGGGCAGACCCGGCCACGAGTCCGGGCCCAGCCAGATGCCCAGGCGCGCGTACAGCGTGCCCACGAGCGTCGCGAGGTAGGCGAGGACCAGCGTCCGCCACCGGCCCAGGCACAGCTCGGCGATGCCGAACACCAGCAGGATCTGCGCCAGCGCGCCCCACGCCGGCAGATCCAGCGCGGGCACGAACAGCGACAGCGGCGTCCGCAGCAGCGCCTGCCACAACGGGTCCTCGGCCCGCACGCCGCCGGCGTTCTGCACGAACCGGTAGCCCCACGCCTGGTGGTGCACGAAGTGCAGCACAGCCGTGAGGCACACGGCCGCGACCGTCATCGGCGCGGCCCGCCACCGCCGCTCGGCCAGCGGCCCGCGCATCGCGGCGTACAGCGGACCCCATTCGGCGCGGGCCCAGCGGGTGAGCGTGGTCATCCGGCGGTCGTCCTCGTCCGTGCGCGGTTACGTCTGAGGGTGTCTGCGACTCGGTCGAACCGACACCACGTTCCAAGACCGACCGGAACGGGACGAAGTTGAGCCAGGCGTGAGTGACCTGGATCTCAGGGCCGCTACTGCTCGTCGGGCGTCTCCGAGACCTCCGCCCCGGCCGGCTCCTCGGACTCCTTCGGCTTCTCGGGCAGCTCCGCCGCCAGTGCGGCCGCGGCCTGCACGAGCGGCAGCGCCAGCAGGCCGCCCGCACCCTCCCCGACGGTCACCCCGTGGGTCAGCAGCGGCTCCAGGGCCATCCGGTCCAGCGCCTTCGCCTGCCCGGGCTCCCCGCTGTCGTGCGCGGCCAGCCACCAGTCGGGCGCCCGGAACGCGATCCGCTGCCCGACCAGCGCGCACGCGGCCGTCACGACCCCGTCGAGCACCACCGGCAGCTTGCGCACCGCGCTCTGCAGCAGGAAGCCCGTCATCGCGGCGAGGTCGGCCCCGCCCACCGTCGCCAGCAACTGCAACTGGTCCCCGAGCACCGGCCGCGCCCGGCGCAGCGCGTCCCGGATCGCCGCGCACTTGCGCATCCACGCCAGGTCGTCGATCGCCAGCCCGCCGCGCCCGGTGACGACCGACGCGTCGACCCCGCACAGCGCCGCGACCAGCACACCCGCCACCGTCGTCCCGCCGACGCTCACATCGCCGAGCACCACCAGGTCCGTACCGGAGTCGGCCTCCTCGTCGGCCACCGCGACCCCGGCCCGGAACGCCGCCTCGGCCTCCTCCAGCGTCAGCGCGTCCTCGATGTCGATCCGCCCGCTGCCGCGCCGCACCCGGTGCCGTACGACGTCCTCGGGCAGGGTCTCGGGGTCGCAGTCCAGGGCCATGTCGACGATCCGCACCGGCACGCCCAGCCGCCGTGCCAGCACCGAGACGGGCCGGCCGCCCTGAAGCACCTCGCGCGCCAACTCCGCGGCGCTGCCCGCCGACCGGGCCGAGACGCCCAGCTCGGCGATGCCGTGGTCACCGGCGAAGAGCACCACCCGCGGCCGTTCGACCGGCCGCACCGGCACGGCGGACTGCGCCGCCGCCAGCCACTCACCGATTTCGTCGAGGCGGCCCAGCGACCCGGGCGGCACGATCTGTCGCTCCCGGCGCGCCTCGGCGTCGCGGCGGATCCCGCCGTCCGGACGCTCGATCAGATCGGTGAAGTCGTCGAGATTAAGCGAGCTCATTCGCCGAACAGTACCGGCCCCGCTCGAACAGCACGGCGCCACATCACCACTCCGTCACGGCGACGTCGTTGCACCCAAGATCCGCATCCCATACGTTCCGTTTTGCAGCGGATTGTCGTACGCGTTCGTGCGATGTCCCCGCCGTACGTCCTTGCCGTACGCCGTCGCGCCCGGGAGCCGCCCATGCCCGCACACCCCGCCTCCTCAGCACCCCCCGCCCCCCAGGCGACGACCGCCCGGGTCCATGAACCGCGCCGGGAGGACTGCCCCTGGTGCGGCTCCGCCCGGCTGCGGAACCGGCTGCGCACCGGTGACCTGCGGCAGTACAAGCCGGGCAGCTTCACCGTCGACGCGTGCCGGGACTGCGGCCACACCTTCCAGAACCCCCGCCTCACGCCGGAGGGACTCGCCCTCTATCACCGGACCGCGCGCGGGGCGCCCAGGGACCCGGCGAGCGACGGCCTCCTCGCCCTGCGCGGCAGCCCGCGCCGCCACCGCTCGGCGGCCCGCGCGATGCTGCGCTGCGGCGAGCCGGAGAGCTGGCTCGACGTCGGGACGGGCCACGCCCGATTCCCGGCCACGGCCCGGCAGTTCTTCCCCTACACCGCCTTCGACGGCCTGGACCCCACCCCGCGCGTGGTCCGCGCCCGCACCGCCGACCGCGTCGAGGAGGCCCACGTCGGCCGTCTGACGGACCCCCGGATCGCCGGCCCGCTGCGCGCCCGCTACGACGTGGTCAGCATGCTCCACCACCTGGAGGGCACGCCGGACCCCCGGGCGGAACTCCGGGCCGCCCTCGCCGTCCTGCGCCCCGGCGGCCATCTGCTCATCGAGACCCTGAGCCCCCGCAGCGTCTTCGCGGCCCTGCTCGGCCGCTGGTGGCTCCCCTACGACCAGCCGCGCCACCTCCACCTCCTCCCGCCGCAGAACGTCCGCGCGGAACTGGAGTCGGCGAACTGCACGATCCTGACGCTCGACCACCGCCCGGTCCACGTCCCCCACGACCTCGCGGGTGCCACGTCCCTGGCCCTCTCCCACGCCCTGCCGGCCCCGGACACCCCCTGGCGGGCGATCCCCCCGCCCCCCGTCCACCGGCACACCCGCACGGCCCTGCTCCGCGCGGGCGTCCCTCTGGTGGCCCTGGCGGCGCTGGCGGACCACCTCATCGCCCCGGTGACCCGCCGCACGCGCTTCGCGAACACCTACCGGGTGATCGCCCGCAAAGCTCCGTAGCCCGGGGCGGGCGCTGGTGCCGCCGGGCCCCGATCAGCCCCGCAGCACCACCGCCTGCCCCGCCACCACCAGCAGCACGTGCTCGCACTCGCCCGCGAACCCCGCGTTCAGCCGCCCGAGTTCGTCCCGGTAGCGCCGCCCCGACGCCGTCGACGGCACGATCCCCGACCCCACCTCGTTCGACACGGCGACCACGGTCCGCCGGGTGACCCGCACCGCCTCCGTGAGCTCCCGCACCCGCTCCCGCAGAGCCTTCTCCCCGCGCTCCGCCCACACCGCGTCGTCCCACGCCCCGACCGAGTCCATCGCGTCCGTCAGCCACAACGACAGGCAGTCGACCAGCAGCGGCGGTCCCTCCTGCTTCAGCAGCGGCACCAGATCGCAGGTCTCGACCGTCTGCCACGACCCCGGCCGCCGCTCCCGGTGCGCCGCCACCCGCGAGGACCACTCCGTGTCCCCGTTGCGCGACCCGCCCGTCGCCACGTACAGCACGTCCGGAAAGGCCTCCAGCCTCCGTTCGGCCTCCACCGACTTGCCCGACCGCGCCCCGCCCAGCACCAGGGTCCGCCGCGGCACGTCCGGCACGTCCTCGTACGCCCCCACCATCAGCGTCACTCCGTCCGGCACCGCCCGCGCCCCGGCCGCCGCGAGCCGCCGACCGAGCTCGGGGCCGGGCGGCACGTCGTGGTCCAGATGGACGGCGAGGACATCGGTCGTCGGCCCGACCGCCCCCACCGCCCGCAGCTTCGCCAGCGCGTCCGGCCGCCCCACGACATCCGCGAGGACCATGTCGTACGACTCGGCCGGCTCCTCCAGGCCCGCGGGCGCCCCGCCCGGCGGCAGATACAGCAGCCGCTGCCCCTCCGGCCCGGTCACCGCGTACCCCGTGCCCGGCGTGTCCAGCGCCACCGCCCGCACCCGGTGCCCCGTCAGCAGCGTCAACTCCCGCCCGTCCGGCACCCGCCCGGGCTGCGGCAGCCCCGCGGGCACCTCGACCGGCGGCCCGTCGTGCGGATGAGACAGCAGGACCTGCCGTACGCCGGTCAGGGAACGGCCCGCCCGTGCCGCAGCGAACGCCGCGCCCGGCGTCAGGTCGAGCAGCAGCGCCCCGTCCAGGAGCAGCGCGGTGGCCGCCCGCGCGTCCGGGCCGAGGGCGGCCGCACAGGCCGCGCAGGGACAGTCGGGGCGGGGGAGACCCGCGGGGGCGCCGGTGCCGAGCAGAGTGAGTTCCACGCACCGATTTTCGCCTGCCCACCCGGCACCTGCGCGCCTGGCACCCCGTATGGAGCCCCCGCGCGCGGCCCCCGTCCGGGATTCGTGGGTGACAACCCGCGCGCAACCGGTCACCCGCAGTCCTATGACGGCACACCCGGCGGAGCGCATAGGCTCTGGGAAGGAGCCGGACCACGATCCGGCTTTTGCTGTGCAGTGTGCTCACACACATGGGAGGCGTACATGGCGGCATGGACGTGGCGGTTCGAGAAGACCGACGGGACGGAGGTCCAGCCCGCGGTGCCGCCGGAGGAGTTCCCCACTCAGGGGGACGCCGAGTCCTGGATCGGGGAGCACTGGAAGGCCCTGCAGGAGGGCGGTGCCGATCAGGTGCGGCTGTTCGAGGACGCCTCGGAGATCTACGGGCCGATGAGCCTGCACGCGGCCGAGGCGTGAGCCCGGTGGGCGGGGGCCGACGGCTCTCGCCCACACCCCCTGTTCCGCTGGTCAGCCGCGCACGCCGCACAGGTGCAGCAGCGCGGCCACCCCGCGGTACGGATCGGTCCGCCCGGCCTTCTCCTCCACCGCGAGCAGCGTCTCCACGTCGGCCGGGGCCTCGGCGCCGTCCGCCGCCGTGTCGGTGAACACCCGCACCCCGTACCAGGCGTGCAACGGCGCCCCGATCCCGGCGAGCGTCGACGTCAGGTCCTTCAGCCGGTCGGCCCGTACGTCGAGCCCCAGCCGGTTGCGGTAGGAGACGGTGTCGAAGGCCGCCAGCGCCCCGGACCAGTCACCGGACAGGCCCGGCCGGATCGCGAGCGCGTCCCCGTTGCGCACGAGCAGCGACAGCAGCCCGCCGGGCGCCAGCATCCGGGCGAGGCCCGCCAGCAGCGGGTCGGGCTCCTCGACGTACATCAGGACGCCGTGGCACAGCACCACGTCGAAACTGCCCGGCAGGAAGTGCACGCCGGTGTCCCGGCCGTCGCCCTCGATGATCCGCATACGCGCCCGGATGCCCTGCGGTTCCCCGGCGAGGGACTCCCGGGCCACGGCGACCATCGTCGAGTCCTGCTCCAGACCGGTCACCTGGTGCCCGGCCCGGGCCAGCCGCAGCGCCTGCGTGCCCTGGCCCATCCCCACGTCGAGCACCCGCAGGCGCTGACCCACCGGGAACCGGCCGACTATCTGCTCGTCCAGCTGGCGGGCCACCAGCTCCTGCCGGACGACATCGCGCAGCCCGCCCAGCCTGTCCAGCCAGGCATCCGCCGCACCCCCGGAGAACGGCGTCGTGGTCAGGGCCGCTCTCCGCGCTTGACCTGCGGCTTCGGCAGCCGGAGCCGGCGCATCTGGAGCGAGCGCATCAGGGCGTAGGCGACGGCGCCGCGCTTGTTCTCACCCGCGAAGCGCTCGTGCAGCTGCTTCTTCAGACGGAAGGCCGTGACGAACGAGTCGAGCACGATCAGCACGATCACCACGAGCCACAGCAGCAGCGCGACGTTCTGCAGCGAGGCCACCCGCACCATGCTCAGCACGAGGATGACCACGGCCATCGGCAGGAAGAACTCCGCGATGTTGAAGCGGGAGTCGACGAAGTCGCGCGCGAACCGGCGGACCGGTCCCTTGTCACGCGCGGGCAGATACCGCTCGTCGCCGCTCGCCAGCGCCTGGCGCTGCCGCTCCATCGCGGTACGGCGCTCCTCGCGCTGTCGCTTGGCGGCCTCCTTGCGCGTCATCGACGTGTTGGCCACGCTGCGGCGCGAGGACTGGGCCTGGCTGCGCTTGGGCGTGGGGCGGCCCTTGGGGGCCTCGGGGTGACGGGGCTGACTGGAGTCGGTCACCGGCGCCTTGTCGGCGTCCTGGGCCTTCTCATCCTTCGCACGGCTACGGAACACAAAACCCAAGGGTAAGGGCTTCTGGGCATGGACCCCAGCCCTGTGGGGAACGATCCGGCAACACCAGTCGTCAGTAAGGGGACAGAGGGGACGTTGCGTACGCCTCCGGATGTTCCCAGGGGTGTACGGCTCCGGTAACCCCGGGGACCACCTACTCCCTACGCCGGAGCGGGAGCGCACGCAGTCGTCCTTGGGGATGAGCGCATCCGTCCCCGAACAGTGCGGTAATGGATGCAGGGCCCGTACTGTGGGTTCTGTCGCAGGAGCTGGAGCCAGGTCGTCAGAAGGGGGCGCGCGAAGCCCATGAGCGGTGTCATGAAGCGTATGGGGATGATCTTCCGCGCGAAGGCGAACAAGGCCCTTGACCGGGCCGAGGACCCGCGCGAGACCCTCGATTACTCGTATCAGAAGCAGCTGGAGCTGCTGCAGAAGGTCCGCCGCGGCGTCGCCGACGTGGCGACCTCCCGCAAGCGTCTGGAACTCCAGCTGAACCAGTTGCAGTCGCAGTCCGGCAAGCTGGAGGACCAGGGCCGCAAGGCGCTCGCGCTGGGCCGTGAGGACCTGGCCCGGGAAGCGCTCTCCCGCCGGGCCGCGCTCCAGCAGCAGGTGACCGACCTGGAGACCCAGCACGCGACGCTCCAGGGCGAGGAGGAGAAGCTCACCCTCGCGGCCCAGCGGCTCCAGGCCAAGGTCGACGCCTTCCGCACCAAGAAGGAGACGATCAAGGCGACGTACACGGCGGCGCAGGCGCAGACCCGGATCGGCGAGGCCTTCTCCGGCATCTCCGAGGAGATGGGCGACGTCGGCCTGGCGATCCAGCGGGCCGAGGACAAGACGGCCCAGCTCCAGGCCCGCGCCGGGGCCATCGACGAGCTGCTCGCCTCAGGTGCCCTGGAGGACCCCTCCGGCATGCACAAGGACGACCTCCAAGCCGAGCTGGACCGGCTCTCCGGTGGTACGGATGTAGAGCTGGAACTGCAGCGCATGAAGGCCGAACTGGCCGGAGGCTCGGGCAGCGGGCAGCAGGCCCTCGAAGGTGGCACGGGCCAGCAGCAGTCCCAGCAGCCGCAGGACACTCCGCGCTTCGACAAGCAGTAGGGGTCCACGCCTAGGAGGGCGACATGATCGTACGGATCATGGGGGAGGGCCAGGTGAGCCTGGCCGACAGCCACCTCGCCGAGCTGAACAAGCTGGACGACGAACTCCTGGCGGAAATGGAGAACGGCGACAGCCCCGGCTTCCGCCGCACCCTCCAAGCCCTCCTGACCAGGGTCCGCGACCTGGGCGACCCCCTCCCCGACGACTCCCTGGAACCGTCGGAACTGATCCTGCCGTCTCCGGACGCGACGCTGGAGGACGTCCGGGAGCTCCTGAGCGACGACGGTCTGATCCCGGGCTGAATGCTGCCCACGCCGATGCCCGGGCCGACGCGGGCGTGGGGGCCCGGCCCCCGGCCCGGATACCGTAAACAGCCGTGAGCACCCTCGCGCGGGCCAGATGCCGGGCCGAAGCACACCCGCTGGCCATGGACGCCGTGCTGGCCGCGGCCGTCCTGGTCTGCATGGTCGCCGGCTCCTTCGTGGAGCCCCGGCACCGCGACAGCGTCAGCTGGGCCCTGCGCACCCCCGACGCCCTCAGTCTCGTCCTCATGGCCCTCGGCGCCGCAGCCCTGGTCTTCCGCCGCCGCGCCCCGATGACGGTTCTCGCCCTCACCGGCACGGTCTCCGTGATCGAGTCCGTCACCGGCGACCCCCGCGCCCCGGTCGCCATGTCCGCCGTGGTCGCCCTGTACACCGTCGCCTCCACCACCGACCGCCCCACCACCTGGCGCGTCGGCCTGCTCACCATGACCGTGCTGACCGGCGCCGCCATGTCGGCCGGCTCCCTGCCCTGGTACGCCCAGGAGAACCTCGCGATCTTCGCCTGGACCGGCATCGGCGCCACGGCCGGTGACGCCGTCCGCAGCCGCCGCGCCTTCGTCCAGGCGATCCGGGAACGCGCCGAACGGGCCGAGCGCACCCGCGAGGAGGAGGCCCGCCGCCGGGTCGCCGAGGAACGCCTGCGGATCGCCCGGGACCTGCACGACGTCGTCGCCCACCACATCGCCCTGGTCAACGTGCAGGCCGGTGTCGCCGCCCACGTCATGGACAAACGCCCCGACCAGGCCAAGGAGGCCCTCGCGCACGTCCGCGAGGCCAGCCGCTCCGCGCTCAACGAGCTCCGCGCCACCGTCGGCCTGCTCCGGCAGTCCGGCGACCCGGAGGCCCCCACCGAACCCGCCCCGGGCCTGGACCGCCTCGACGAACTCAGCGGTACCTTCCGCAACGCCGGCCTGCACATCGAGGTCGCCCGCGCGGACCAGGGCACCACCCTCCCCGCGGCCGTCGACCTGGCCGCCTACCGGATCATCCAGGAGGCCCTCACCAACGTGCAGAAGCACGCCGGGCCGCAGGCCAAGGCGGAGGTCAGCGTCGTACGCGTCGGACCGCACATCGAGATCACCGTGCTCGACGACGGCAGCGGCGAGCACGAGACCCAGGACACCGGCGGCGGCCACGGACTGCTCGGCATGCGCGAGCGCGTCACCGCCCTGCGCGGCACCCTCACCACCGGTCCCCGCTACGGCGGCGGCTTCCGCGTCCATGCGATCCTGCCGGTCAAGAACCGCACACCGACCGGGGAGGGCCCCGCATGACCATCCGTGTCCTGCTCGCCGACGACCAGGCGCTGCTCCGCAGCGCCTTTCGCGTGCTCGTCGACTCCGAGCCCGACATGGAGGTGGTCGGCGAGGCCTCCGACGGCGCGGAAGCGGTCCGGATGGCGAAGGAGCAGCACGCCGACGTCGTGCTCATGGACATCCGCATGCCCGGCACCGACGGTCTCGCCGCGACCCGCATGATCAGCGCCGATCCCGGCCTCGCCGACGTCCGGGTGGTCATCCTGACGACGTTCGAGGTCGACGACTACGTCGTGCAGTCGCTGCGCGCCGGCGCCTCCGGCTTCCTCGGCAAGGGCTCCGAGCCCGAGGAACTGCTGAACGCCATCCGCATCGCGGCCGGCGGCCAGGCCCTGCTCTCCCCGGCGGCCACCACGGGCCTGATCGCCCGGTTCCTCGCCACGGAGGACCCGGCCGACGGCGACCGCGACCCGGCCCGCGGCGAACGGCTCGGCTCGCTCACCGTCCGGGAGCGCGAGGTCCTGGTCCAGGTGGCCGGCGGGCACTCCAACGACGAGATCGCCGAGCGCCTCGAAGTCAGCCCGCTGACCGTGAAGACGCACGTCAACCGGGCCATGGCCAAACTGGGCGCCCGGGACCGCGCCCAGCTCGTGGTCACCGCGTACGAGTCCGGCCTGGTCCGTCCAAGGGTGGAGTGAGCTCGACCCGGGTGTACTGCGCCGGGAGTATGCGCCGTATAAGGAACGGGACCTGGGGCCTACGGAACCCCCGCCCCCCGTGGCTCAGGGTGTAGGGGCGGGCGCTCATCTGCGCGTCCGCTGCCGCTTCTGCCGCTCCACAGAAGAGAGACCCTCACCCATGTCCTGGCTGTCGAGATTCAGCCTCGCGCAACGGGCCCTGACCGGGCTGATATCGATCATCGCGCTCGTCTTCGGGGCGATCGCGATACCCCAGCTCAAGCAGCAGCTGCTGCCCACCATCGAACTGCCCGTGGTGTCCGTGCTGGCGCCGTACCAGGGCGCGTCGCCGGACGTGGTCGAGAAGCAGGTCGTCGAACCCATCGAGGACACCCTCGAAGCCGTCGACGGCATCAGCGGCGTCACCTCCACCGCCAGCGAGGGCAACGCCGTGATCATGGCGTCCTTCGACTACGGCAACGACACCAAGCAGCTGGTCGCCGACGTCCAGCAGGCCGTCAACCGGGCCCGTGTCCAGCTCCCGGACGACGTCGACCCGCAGGTCGTCGCCGGTTCCACGGACGACATCCCGACCGTCGTCCTCGCCGTCACCTCCGGCCGCGACCAGCAGGCCCTGGCCGACCAGCTCGACAGGACCGTCGTGCCGGACCTGAAGAGCATCGACGGCGTCGGCCAGGTCACCGTCGACGGTGTGCGCGACCTCCAGGTCACCGTCACGCCCGACGAGGCCAAGCTGGCCAAGGCGAGCCTGACCTCGCAGTCCCTCTCCCAGGCGCTCCAGGCGGGCGGCGCGACCGTCCCGGCCGGCTCCTTCGACGAGGGCGGCGCCAACCGCACGGTCCAGGTCGGCGGCGGCTTCACCTCGCTGAAGCAGATCCAGGACCTGATGGTCACGGGCGAGCCCGGCAAGGGCAAGCCGGTGCGCCTCGGCGACGTCGCCACGGTGAAGCAGCAGGAGGCCCCGGCCGACTCCATCACCCGCACCGACGGCAGGCCCAGCCTCGCCGTCGCCGTGACGATGGACCGCGACGGCAGCGCGGTCGCCATCTCCGACGCCGTCCAGGACAAGCTCCCGGACCTGCGTAAGGACCTCGGGTCAGGCGCGACCCTCACGGTCGTCAGCGACCAGGGCCCGGCCGTGTCCAAGTCCATCAAGGGCCTGACCACCGAGGGCGGCCTCGGTCTGCTCTTCGCCGTCCTGGTGATCCTGGTCTTCCTGGCCTCGATCCGCTCCACCCTCGTGACGGCGGTGTCCATCCCGCTGTCCGTGGTCCTCGCCCTGATCGTGCTGTGGACGCGCGACCTGTCGCTGAACGTCCTGACGCTGGGCGCCCTGACCATCGCCATCGGCCGGGTCGTCGACGACTCGATCGTGGTCCTGGAGAACATCAAGCGTCACCTCGGCTACGGCGAGGAGCGCCAGTCGGCCATCCTCACCGCGGTGCGCGAGGTCGCGGGCGCGGTGACGTCCTCGACGCTGACCACCGTCGCGGTGTTCCTGCCGATCGGCCTGGTCGGCGGCATGGTGGGCGAGCTGTTCGGCTCGTTCAGCCTCACCGTGACGGCCGCGCTGCTGGCGTCCCTGCTCGTGTCGCTGACGGTCGTACCGGTGCTGTCGTACTGGTTCCTGCGGCCCCCGAAGGGCACCCCCGAGGACGCGGACGAGGCCCGTCGGCTCGCCGAGGAGAAGGAGGCCAGGAGCCGCCTGCAGCGCATCTACGTCCCGGTGCTGCGCTTCGCGACCCGCCGCCGGCTCACCAGTGTGGCCCTCGCGATCGTCGTCCTGGTCGGCACGTTCGGCATGGCGCCGCTGCTGAAGACGAACTTCTTCGACCAGGGCGAGCAGGAAGTCCTCACCGTCAAGCAGGAGCTGAAGCCCGGCACCAGCCTGGCCGCGACGAACGCCCAGGCGAAGAAGGTCGAGCAGTTGCTCGCCGGCACCGAGGGCGTGAAGGACTACCAGGTCACGATCGGCTCGTCCGGCTTCATGGCGGCCTTCGGCGGCGGCACGGACAGCAACCAGGCCTCGTACCAGGTGATGCTCGACGACTCGGCGTCCTACGAGGACGTCCAGGACGGCATCGAGAAGGGCCTGGCCGGTCTGAAGGGCATCGGCACGACCACCGTCGCCGCCGGTGACGGCTTCGGCAGCCAGAACCTCAGCGTGGTCGTGAAGGCCGCCGACGCCGACGTCCTGCGCACGGCGTCCGAGGAGGTCCGCAAGGCGGTCGCCTCCCTCGACGACGTCACGGACGTCTCCAGCGACCTGGCGACGAGCGTGCCGCGCATCTCGGTCAAGGCCAACGACAAGGCCGCCGCGGCCGGCTTCAACGACCAGACCCTCGGTGCCGCCGTCGCCCAGGCCGTCCGCGGCACCACCGCGGCCAAGGCGGTCCTGGACGACACCGAGCGTGACATCGTCATCCGCTCGGCGAAGCCCGCCAGGACCCTGAAGCAGCTTCAGGACCTGCGCCTGGGCGGCGCGGCGAAGCTCGGCGACATCGCCACGGTCAAGCTGGTCGACGGCCCGGTCTCCATGACCCGCATCGACGGCCAGCGCGCGGCCACCATCACCGCGAAGCCGACCGGCGACAACACCGGCGCGGTCAGCACCCAGCTCCAGTCCGAGATCAACGCGCTGAAGCTCCCGGACGGCGCCACGGCGTCGATCGGCGGTGTCTCCGAGGACCAGGACGAGGCGTTCGCCAACCTGGGCCTGGCGATGCTGGCGGCCATCGCGATCGTCTTCATGCTGCTGGTCGGCACCTTCCGGTCCCTGGTCCAGCCGCTGATCCTGCTCGTCTCCATCCCGTTCGCCGCCACCGGCGCGATCGGCCTGCTGATCGCCACCGGCACCCCGATGGGCGTCCCGGCCATGATCGGCATGCTGATGCTGATCGGCATCGTGGTGACGAACGCGATCGTGCTGATCGACCTGATCAACCAGTACCGCAAGCAGGGCCACGGCGTCGTCGAGGCCGTGATCGAGGGCGGCCGGCACCGGCTGCGCCCGATCCTCATGACCGCCCTGGCGACGATCTTCGCCCTGCTGCCCATGGCCCTCGGCATCACCGGCGAGGGTGGCTTCATCGCCCAGCCGCTGGCCGTGGTCGTGATCGGCGGTCTGGTCACGTCGACCCTGCTCACCCTCCTGCTCGTCCCGACGCTCTACGCGATGGTCGAACTCCGCAAGGAGCGCCGGGCGAAGAAGCGCGCGGCGAAGAAGGGCCTCCCGGCCCAGGAGAAGACCGCGCAGGAGCCCGAGCCCGCGGGCGTGTGACGGCCTGATCCGGCGGCGGCCGGGCACCGGACCTCCAGGGCCGGTGCCCGGCCGCCGTCCTGTGCGTTCCGTATCCTGTGGGCTCGAACTGCTCTACGGGGGAAGGGGATTCGGGCGTGCCGCTGCACAGCGACGACCCGAAGGCGGTCGGCGGCTACAGGCTGCTCGACCGGCTCGGGGCCGGGGGCATGGGCGTCGTCTACCGGGGCAGGGCGCGTTCGGGCCGCGACGTGGCTCTCAAGGTCGTCCATGCCCAGTACGCCGCGGACGCCGTCTTCCGCGCCCGGTTCCGGCAGGAGATCGAGGCTGTCCGCAAGGTCAGCGGTGCCTTCACCGCGCCGGTCCTGGACGCGGACCCCGAGGCGGCGCGGCCCTGGATGGCGACCCAGTACGTGCCCGGGCCCTCGCTCGCCCGGCGGATCCGCGACCGGGGCGCCCTTCCCGACGCCGAACTGGGTCGACTGGCCCTGGGCCTGGTGGAGGCGCTTCGGGAGATCCACCGGGCCGGGGTGGTGCACCGGGACCTGAAGCCCGCCAACGTCCTGCTGGCCGAGGACGGGCCCCGCGTCATCGACTTCGGCATCTCCCGCGCGGCGGAGAACCACCAGACGCTGACCGAGACCGGCCAGATGATCGGCACACCGCCCTTCATGTCCCCGGAGCAGCTTGTCGACGCCCGTACGGTCGGCCCGGCGTCGGACGTCTTCTCACTCGGCTCACTGCTGGTGTACGCGGTCACCGGCCGGGGCCCCTTCGACATGGACAGCCCCTATCTGACGGCCTACCGAGTGGTCCACGACGCACCGGTGCTGGACGGGGTCGCGCCGCCGCTGCGCGGGCTCCTGGAGCGCTGCCTGGCCAAGGACCCCGCGGACCGGCCCGGACTCGACGAGCTGGCCCGGGAGTTCGCGACGGTCCTGCCCGAGCGGGCCCACGGCGATCCGGCCACCCTGGCCCTGCGCGCGGAGCGGCTCCCGGCCGTCGAGGTGACCCGCCCCGTGACCGTGGCGGACCCGCCGGGCCCCGTCCGCCCCCGCCGCCGTATCCGCCCGCTGCTCGCCGTGACGGGCACGGTCGGCGCGGTCGCCCTCGGCCTGACGGCCTATCTGACGCTCGGCCCCGGCTGGGCGCAGAGCGCGGACCGGTCCGGTTCCTCACCCTCCGCGGGTTCCCGGTGGGCGGCGCCGCCCACCGGCTGGAAGCCCTGGCAGACGACGGTGTACGAGACGGCCGGGCGCGGCGTGCGGAAGACGCCGAAGCCGCAGACCGGCGGGCTGCGGGGCGGGCCGGGGTGTCAGGTGTACGAGGGTGCCGTCTACTGCGCGGGCGACGGGATCCTGCCCGTACGCCTGGACGGGAGGACGGGCGGGACCGTCTGGCGCGCCGGCCCGCCGGCGTCCGTCACCGGCGACGACATCTCCAGGTTCGAGATCCTCGGCATCCGGGACGACGCGGTCCTGGTCCAGCAGGAGCCCCCCGGCGAAGGGGCGACCCGGGTCTTCGCCTTCGACACCGGGACCGGCGACCGGCTCTGGGACCGCGCGGTGAACGACGAGCGGGTGGACGTGGTCGTCTCCGGCGACCTCGTCGTGATCCCGGAGGGCGACGGCACCTCGGTGACGGCCCGCTCGCCCCGCACCGGCGACCCGCGCTGGACGGAACGGCTGCCCGCGAAGCACTTCTGCGGGATCGTGGAGGCCGCCGGGAAGCTGTACCTGCAGTGCACCCCGGAGGAGGGGCCGGAGGCCAACCTGGTCATGGAACTGCACCGGGCCGACGGCCCGGCACGCCGGCTGACCGTACCGGGCCAGGCCGGGCTGCTCGGCGCCTTCGACGGTCGGCTCCTGTTCCTGGACCTGACCCAGGACGAGGACGGGAACACCCTCGTCGGGCAGGACGCGCCGTACGCGGGGATCCGATGGGTGGACCCCGGCACCGGTGCGCACAGCACGACGAAGCTGGCCGAGGAGTACGAGGGACAGGTGACGACGGCGGACGGCACCCTGTGGTTCGCCACCGCCAGCGGACGGGTCACCGCCGTGTCGGCCCGCACGGGCCGCCCGCTGTGGCAGACCCCGACCAGCCTGGAACAGCCGAGCGAGGCGACGTACGACCCGCGGACCCGGGCCCTGTACCTCGCCAGTGCCAGCGGCCGCGTCGGTGCGCTCGACGCGAAGAAGGGCACGCTGCTGTGGGAGACGCTGCCGCGGGAACAGAGCAACAGCACCGACTGGGGTGCCGGCAGGGTACGGCTCCTCGAAGGCGCCCTGGTCGCGACCACCCCCGGCGGCGCCGTCTTCAGCCTCGACCCCGCGCACCCCGAGCGGACACCGCACTCGGGGTGACGACGGGCAGGGGGCGGATTACGGCAGCGCCAGCATCCGCTCCAGGGCCAGCTTCGCGAAGGCCTCCGTCTCCTTGTCCACCTCGATGCGGTTGACGAGGTTGCCCTCGGCCAGGGACTCCAGCGCCCAGACCAGGTGGGGGAGGTCGATGCGGTTCATGGTCGAGCAGAAGCAGACCGTCTTGTCGAGGAAGACGATCTCCTTGCCCTCGGGCGCGAAACGGTTCGCCAGGCGGCGGACCAGGTTCAGCTCCGTGCCGATGGCCCACTTGGAGCCGGCCGGCGCGGCCTCCAGGGCCTTGATGATGTACTCCGTCGAACCGACGTAGTCCGCCGCGGCCACGACCTCGTGCTTGCACTCGGGGTGGACCAGGACGTTCACGCCCGGGATGCGCTCGCGCACGTCGTTCACCGAGTCCAGGCTGAATCGGCCGTGCACCGAGCAGTGGCCGCGCCACAGGATCATCTTCGCCGCGCGCAGCTCCTCGGCCGTCAGACCGCCGTTCGGCTTGTGCGGGTTGTAGAGGACGCAGTCCTCCAGGGACATGCCCATGTCGCGCACGGCGGTGTTGCGGCCCAGGTGCTGGTCCGGCAGGAAGAGCACCTTCTCGCCCTGCTCGAAGGCCCAGTCCAGGGCCCGCTTGGCGTTGGACGAGGTGCAGATGGTGCCACCGTGCTTGCCCGTGAACGCCTTGATGTCGGCGGAGGAGTTCATGTACGAGACGGGCACGACCTGCTCGGCTATCCCGGCCTCGGTCAGCACGTCCCAGCACTCGGCGACCTGCTCGGCCGTCGCCATGTCGGCCATCGAGCAGCCGGCGGCGAGGTCGGGCAGGACGACCTTCTGGTCGTCGGACGTCAGGATGTCCGCCGACTCCGCCATGAAGTGCACGCCGCAGAACACGATGTACTCGGCCTCCGGGCGGGCGGCCGCGTCCCGGGCCAGCTTGAACGAGTCACCGGTCACGTCGGCGAACTGGATGACCTCGTCGCGCTGGTAGTGGTGGCCGAGCACGAAGACCTTGTCCCCGAGCTTCTCCTTCGCCTTGCGGGCGCGCTCCACCAGGTCCGGGTCGGACGGCGAGGGCAGGTCGCCGGGACACTCCACACCGCGCTCGCTCTTCGGGTCGGCCTCACGGCCGAGGAGCAGCAGGGCGAGGGGCGTCGGCTGTACGTCGAGCTCCTGGGTCTGGGCGGTGGTCACGACACGCACCCTTTCTGTTTCTGCGACTTTTCGTCGATTTGACGCTATCTATCATAACCGCTTCACGTCACTTTGACGATGTCCATAGCGTCGGTGTGACGTGAATCCCGGTGAGCCGTCGTTCATTCCCGGGAAGACCCGGAAAGAGCCGTTTTCCGGTTCCCGGTGCGTGTGCGAGCATGAAAAGGAGCCGGGATCGACGCCCGGCCCGGAATGAATCCGCGGCCCCGCCGGTTGCAACCGTCGGCAAGCAGTCTCCGTACAACCCGGGAGAGATGTAGATGTCCGTATCGGACGAGACCAGCACCGTCACCGACGGCATCATCCTGACCGACGCCGCCGCGTCCAAGGTCAAGGCGCTGCTCGACCAGGAAGGCCGCGAAGACCTCGCGCTGCGCGTCGCCGTCCAGCCCGGCGGCTGCTCCGGCCTGCGCTACCAGCTCTTCTTCGACGAGCGCGCCCTCGACGGCGACGTGGAGAAGGACTTCGGCGGTGTGAAGGTCGTCACCGACCGCATGAGTGCTCCGTACCTGGGCGGTGCCACGATCGACTTCGTGGACACCATCGAGAAGCAGGGCTTCACGATCGACAACCCGAACGCGACGGGCTCCTGCGCCTGCGGCGACTCGTTCAGCTGAGCCTGCCGAGCCGCCACCGGCGGCCGCGGACACGACGAAGGCGGCGGCCCCCTCCGACGGGGCCGCCGCCTTCGCGCTGTACGGCTCTGGCGCTCCTGTGTGTCTAGCGCTCCTGCGTGGGGGGAGCCGGCAGCCGCGCGCCCTCCTTGGCCAGCGGGACCGCCTTGCCGTCCGTGTCGACGACCGCCCGGTCACCGAGCGGCTCGTCCAGCGGCACGGTCTCCTGGAACTGCTTGGCGATCATGACGCAGACCTTGTCCGGCCACGGGGTCGACGTCACGGAGACCGTCACCTCGTCGCCCTTCTCGCTCGCCTTCACGTCGTAGTCGGCGCACACCCCGCCCGTGAAGGTCACCGTCAGCTCCGAGCCCTCGGCCCGGTACCCGTCCACCTTCACCTCGCGCGGACCGGGAGCCGACGTCGGCTGGTCACCCGGCTCACTCGGCTCGGGGGAGGCCAGGTACTTCGGCTCCACCGCCGGGTACGTCACGGTGAACGGGTCCTTCGCGCCCGGCGCCGTCACCTCGAACAGCCACGACGGCACCAGCGCCTGCCGCCCGTCGACGACGTGCGCGGCCAGCCCGAACACCGCGTTCTCGACCGTGACCGTGTCCTGCTCGGGAGCACCGCTCGCCGGCTGCTCGCACGGCTGCTCCAGCTTGTCCTTGAGCGGCACGGGGCTGGCGCAGCCGCCGATGCCCATCCGGTGATCGCTCTTCGGCTGCCCGTTCATCAGCTCCAGCGCCTTCCCGGCGCTGACCACGGGGTACGTGTCGCCCTTCACCGGAGTCTTCAGCTGACCGCTGCCGCCCACGACCTCGCCGTCCGCACCGACCGTGATCCCGGTCGTCCAGCCGTGCGTGGGCAGCCCGCCGACCTCGGGAGCCGCGTTCACCACCCGCTGGGCCCCCATGACCTGGCTCGCGTCGCGCTTCGCGTCGTCCTGACCCACCGCCTTCAGCACGGGCGCGGCGGCCTTCTCGGCCACGTCCTCGCTCACCGGTGTGCCACCGGACTGGGGGGCGGTGCAGGTGTCGGTGCCCTTGCAGTTGTCGGTGCCCGGGGCGTACCGGCTGAACGTCCAGGCCCCCGGCGCCTGCTGGTTCACCTGGAGGCTCGGACCCGACCCGTCCTGGCCCCCGATCTTCCAGGCCTCGCCCCGCGCCACGGGCGTCCCCTCGATCCCGAGGGCCTTCGCCAGCCGGGCCACCTCCTGCTTGGTGACCTCGCCCCGTGCCCGGTACACCGGCGCCTTGCCAGGGCCGTCCGGCAGGGGGCCGTCGACCCGGTAGGTGGCGCCGTAGGGGTTGGGCTCGCCGGGCGCGATGCCGTTGCCGCCGTCCGCCGTGGACTCCGAGTAGCCGTCGAGCGCGAGCGGCGGGGGAGTGTCGTCCCCACCGGGCGCACCGGACGTCTGGCCGCCGCCCGGCCCACTGGAGGCGTTGGAGGCGAGCCAGGCCCCACCGCCGCCGATCAGCAGCACGGCGGCGGCGACGGAGGCGATGATCGCGGGCGTACGGGGACGGCCACCGCCGTGGCGGACCAAGTCCTCTTCGTCGCGGGGGAGGTCGCCGGCGGGTGCCGGGGTGGCACCGGGGCGGGACTTCTCGGTGCCGGTGTCGTCGGATGTGACGTCGCCAGCCGGTGCCGGTGCCGGTGCCGAGCCGGAGTGGACTTCCTCGTCGCCCGCGCCATCCGCGGCGGCTTCGGGGGCCCCGGTCGCGGCTGCCCGCTCGCCGTCGGCACCCCGGTCTTCGGGCGCGTCCGTCTCGGCGGCCTCCGGCGTACCGGGCTCTTCGGCTGCGGGGGCCGCCGTCTCGCCCGCACCGCCCTCGGCTGCCCGCGCGGTCTCACCTTGAGCCTCGGAAGTCTCGGAAGCCTCGGCGGTGTCTTCGGCCTCGGCGGCGTCGGCGGCTTCTTCGGGCTCAGCGGCACCCGGCGACGCCCCGGCTTCCGCCGGCACCTCGGCGTCCGCCGAGGTCCCGGCGTCCGCCGAGGTCCCGGCGTCCGCCGAGGCCCCGGCGTCCGCCGTACCCGGCTCCTCGACCTCCGGGGCGTCGGCGGTGGCGCCGCCCGCTTCCCTGGCGTCGTCGTCGTTGTCGGGTCGCTCGGTGTTCACCGCATCGCTCCTTCGGCTGCACAGCTGTCCCATGGGACCCGGCCCGGTCACACACGGACCGCTGGTGGGTCGTATCCCGCCTCCCCTTTACGGGGGACAGCGATGGGACGCAGCGGGGGAGCACACGGTTCCCGCGAGTGCGCCGTTCAGTCCCCGTACTCCTCCATGGCGTCGAGCAGCCGCGCCGACGTCAGGGGTACGGACACGCCGTGGATCAGGGCCGGGGAGACCGGCCGCGAGGCGACCCGGTCGGGAACCGCCCAGTGCGGAGCCATCCGCGCCCCGTCACCCGGCAGCGACGCCAGCTCGCCTTCCAGATCGACCGGAGCGGGGGCGTGGACCTTGAGGTTCGTCATAGCGGCACCGTAGGCACGGTCGAGCTCACGGAGAAAGATCTACTATCGGGTAGTTTTGATGCCTTCAGAGCCGCCCCGCCCACCCGATAGCGTGAACCGTCAAGGTCCGCCTCCCTCAGGAGAGTCCACGCCGTGCGCATCGCAGTCTCCGGCTCCATCGCCACCGACCACCTCATGACCTTCCCCGGCCGCTTCGCCGACCAGCTCGTAGCGGACCAACTGCACACGGTCTCGCTGTCGTTCCTGGTCGACAAGCTCGACGTCCGCCGCGGCGGCGTCGCCGCCAACATCGCGTTCGGCATGGGGCAGCTCGGCACCCGGCCGATCCTGGTCGGCGCCGCGGGCGCGGACTTCGACGAGTACCGGGCCTGGCTGGAGCGGCACGGCGTCGACACCGACTCCGTCCGCATCTCCGACACGCTGCACACCGCCCGCTTCGTGTGCACGACGGACGCCGACCACAACCAGATCGGCTCCTTCTACACCGGCGCCATGAGCGAGGCCCGCCTCATCGAGCTGAAGACCGTCGCCGACCGCGTCGGCGGCCTCGACCTGGTCTCCATCGGCGCCGACGACCCGGAGGCCATGCTCCGCCACACCGAGGAGTGCCGCTCCCGGTCCATCCCGTTCGCCGCCGACTTCTCCCAGCAGATCGCCCGGATGAACGGCGAGGAGATCCGCATCCTTCTGGACGGGGCGACGTACCTCTTCTCCAACGAGTACGAGAAGGGCCTCATCGAGACCAAGACCGGCTGGAGCGACTCCGAGATCCTCTCCCGGGTCGGCCACCGCGTGACCACCCTGGGCGCGCGCGGCGTCCGCATCGAGCGGGCCGGTGAGGACCCGATCGAGGTCGGCACGCCCGACGAGGAGCGCAAGGCCGACCCCACGGGCGTCGGCGACGCCTTCCGCGCCGGATTCCTCTCGGGTCTGGCGTGGGGTGTCTCCCTGGAGCGGGCCGCGCAGGTCGGCTGCATGCTGGCGACCCTCGTCATCGAGACGGTGGGGACGCAGGAGTACCAGCTGCGCCGGGGGCACTTCATGGAGCGGTTCACCAAGGCGTACGGCGACGAGGCGGCGACGGAGGTCCAAGGGCGTCTCGCCTGACCGTCGCCGGCCGCGGGCGCGTGGGGGCTGGTCGCGCGCACGCGGCGGAGCCGCACATCGGCGCAGCCCCGCGCCCCGGGACGCTCAGCTCGCCCGGCGGATCAGGTACGCCGTCCCCTGTTCCGCCGGCTCCTCGCCCAGGTACTCCTGGCTTCGCATCTCGCACCACGCCGGGATGTCCAGGCGGGCCGCCTCGTCGTCCGACAGGACCCGGACCAGCCCGCCCACGGGCACATCGCCGATGACCTTCGCCAGCTCGATCACCGGAATCGGGCAGCGCTTGCCGAGGGAGTCCACGACCAGGACGTCCTCCTCGCGGGCGACCGGGGAGGCGACCGGCGCGCCCAGCTTCTCCCGCACGGCCGTCACAGCCCCGGGAAGGACGGCCAGGAACCTCTCCACATCCTCCTCCGCCACCCCCGGCGGCAGGGAAACCCGCACGTTCCCCTCACTCAGCACGCCCATCGCCCGCAGTACATGGCTGGGCGTCAGCGTGCTGCTCGTGCAGGACGAGCCGGACGAGACCGAGAAACCCTCCCGGTCCAGCTCGTGCAGCAGCGCCTCGCCGTCGACGTAGAGACAGGAGAAGGTGACGACCCCGGGAAGCCGGCGCACCGGATCGCCCACCACCTCCACGTCGGGCACCAGCTGCGGCACCCGCGCCCGGATCCGCTCCGTCAGCTCCCGCAGACGCACCGCCTCCTCGGCCGCGGCGGCCCGCACGGCCCGCAGCGACGCGGCCGCCGCCACGATCGCCGGGATGTTCTCGAAACCGGGCGCCCGCCCCGACTCCCGCTCGTCCACCGGCCCTTGCGCCGCGAACCGCACACCCTTGCGGACCACGAGCAGCCCGACCCCGGACGGCCCGCCCCACTTGTGCGCACTGGCCGTCAGCAGCGACCAGCCCCCGTCCACCGGCCCCCACCCCAGCGACTGCGCCGCGTCCACCAGCAGCGGCACCCCGGCCTCCCGGCACACCTCGGCCACCGCCGCGACGGGCTGCTCGGTCCCCACCTCGTGATTGGCGGACTGGAGACACGCCAGTGCGGTGTCCGCGCGCAGGGCATCCCCGTAGGCGACCGGATCCACCGCCCCGCCCCGGTCTACGGTCACCTCGGTGACGGACCCCCCGTCCGCCTCGTGCAGCTCGGCCGAATGGAGGACAGAAGAGTGTTCGACCGCTGACACGATCAGGTGACGCCCGATCCGCCTCCGCCCGGCCAGCGCCCCGGCAATCCCCGTGTGCACGGCACGGGTTCCGGACGAGGTGAAGGCCAGTTCGTCCGGCCGGCATCCCACCGCCTCGGCAGCGGCCTCCCGCGCCGCGTCCAGCAGCACCCGGGCACGCCGCCCCTCCCGGTACAGACGCGCGGGATCCGCCCACCCCTCGTCGAGCGAGGCCAGCAGAGCCTGCCGGGCGACGGGATGGAGCGGAGCACCGGAAGCAGCATCGAAGTAGGGCACACAGCAACGCTAGAACGTCCCGGGGGGCAGCGGTTCTCAGGGTCGCGGGGCGGTGACATCTGCGGCTCCGCCGCGGGGCGCGAACAGCCACAAACAGCCCGCAGCCGCCAATTCAGCGAACCACCCGAGTGAGTAGGCACCCCTCCCCGAGAACCCCCGGAGGGCGTCGGCTAGGGTTTGGTCCGCATAAACATCCAAACCCCTGCCCGACGCAGGGCCGCGACCGACCAGCGAGAAGGCCAGGCCGCAGCCGATCCGCGCGGGCGAGACTCTCGGGAAGGCGCTACGTGAGTCCCAACGGCTCCGACCGCTCGCCGCGGCGCCCGATGCGGCGGAAGCTGCTGCAGGCACTGACCGCGGGCCTGGTCTTGGCGACAGCCACCGGTTGCTCGTACAACTGGGAAGACTTCCCCCGCCTTGGTATGCCCACCCCGACCACGGAAGAGGCTCCGCGGATCCTCTCCCTGTGGCAGGGGTCCTGGGCGGCTGCGCTCGCCGTCGGCGTGCTGGTGTGGGGTCTGATCCTGTGGAGTGCTTTCTTCCACCGGCGCAGCCGCACCAAGGTCGAGGTTCCTCCGCAGACCCGGTACAACATGCCCATCGAGGCGCTGTACACCGTGGTCCCGCTCATCATCGTCTCGGTGCTGTTCTACTTCACAGCCCGTGACGAGTCCGAGCTGCTCAGCCTCAAGAAGAAGCCCGACGTCACGGTCAACGTGGTCGGCTTCCAGTGGAGCTGGTGCTTCAACTACATCGAGCCGGTCGCCGGTTCCACCGGGGACGCAAAGACCTCGAAGGACCTGGACGCGATCCCGGACCGCTTCAAGAAGGACTTCCCGGCCGACGCCGGCGGTGTCTACGACTGCGGCACCCCCGGTACGCGGAACCCGCAGACCAACAACCCGGGCCCGACGCTCTGGCTCCCCGAAGGCAAGACGGTCCGCTTCGTCCTGACCTCGCGTGACGTCATCCACTCCTTCTGGGTGGTGCCGTTCCTCATGAAGCAGGACGTCATCCCGGGCCACACCAACTCCTTCCAGGTGACCCCCAACAAGGAGGGCACCTTCCTGGGCAAGTGCGCCGAGCTCTGCGGTGTCGACCACTCCCGGATGCTCTTCAACGTGAAGGTCGTCTCCCAGGAGCGTTACGAGCAGCACCTCAAGGACCTCGTGGACAAGCAGCAGAACGGTTACGTTCCTGCCGGCATCGCGCAGACGAGCCACGAGAAGAACCGGGAGACGAACAACCTGTGAGCATCCTCAACGAACCCCAGGGTGCCGCGGCAGCAGGGTCCCACTACGAGGACGAGTTGCCGGTCAGGCGCCAGAACCGCGGCAGTGTCGTGGTCAAGTGGCTGACGACGACGGACCACAAGACGATCGGCACGCTGTACCTGGTCACGTCGTTCGCGTTCTTCGTCATCGGTGGCGTGATGGCGCTGCTCATGCGCGCCGAGCTGGCCCGGCCGGGTCTGCAGATCATGTCGAACGAGCAGTTCAACCAGGCGTTCACGATGCACGGCACGATCATGCTGCTGATGTTCGCGACGCCGCTGTTCGCCGGCTTCGCGAACTGGATCATGCCGCTCCAGATCGGCGCGCCGGACGTGGCCTTCCCCCGGCTGAACATGTTCGCCTACTGGCTGTACCTGTTCGGCTCGCTCATCGCGGTGGGCGGCTTCCTCACCCCGCAGGGTGCGGCCGACTTCGGCTGGTTCGCCTACAGCCCGCTCTCGGACGCCGTCCGCTCCCCGGGCATCGGCGCCGACATGTGGATCATGGGTCTGGCCTTCTCCGGCTTCGGCACCATCCTCGGCTCGGTCAACTTCATCACCACGATCATCTGCATGCGCGCCCCCGGCATGACGATGTTCCGCATGCCGATCTTCGTGTGGAACGTGCTGCTGACCGGTGTCCTGGTCCTGCTCGCCTTCCCGGTCCTCGCGGCCGCGCTGTTCGCCCTGGAGGCGGACCGCAAGTTCGGCGCGCACATCTTCGACTCCGCCAACGGCGGGGCGTTGCTGTGGCAACACCTCTTCTGGTTCTTCGGCCACCCAGAGGTGTACATCATCGCGTTGCCGTTCTTCGGCATCATCTCCGAGGTCATCCCGGTCTTCTCCCGCAAGCCGATGTTCGGTTACTTCGGTCTGATCAGCGCGACCATCGCGATCGCGGGTCTGTCCGTGACGGTGTGGGCGCACCACATGTACGTCACCGGCGGTGTGCTGCTGCCGTTCTTCTCCTTCATGACGTTCCTGATCGCCGTCCCCACCGGTGTGAAGTTCTTCAACTGGATCGGCACGATGTGGAAGGGCTCGTTGTCCTTCGAGACACCGATGCTGTGGGCGGCCGGCTTCCTGATCACCTTCACGTTCGGTGGTCTGACCGGTGTCATCCTGGCCTCGCCGCCGATGGACTTCCACGTCTCCGACTCCTACTTCGTGGTGGCCCACTTCCACTACGTCGTCTTCGGCACCGTGGTGTTCGCGATGTTCTCCGGCTTCCACTTCTGGTGGCCCAAGTTCACCGGCAAGATGCTGGACGAGCGCCTCGGCAAGATCACCTTCTGGACGCTGTTCATCGGCTTCCACGGCACGTTCCTGGTCCAGCACTGGCTGGGCGCCGAGGGCATGCCGCGCCGTTACGCCGACTACCTGGCGGCCGACGGCTTCACCGCGCTGAACACGGTCTCGACGATCAGCTCGTTCCTGCTCGGCATGTCGATCCTGCCGTTCTTCTACAACGTGTGGAAGACGGCCAAGTACGGCAAGCCGGTCGGCGTCGACGACCCGTGGGGCTACGGTCGCTCCCTGGAGTGGGCGACCTCCTGCCCGCCGCCGCGGCACAACTTCATCACCATGCCGCGGATCCGCAGTGAATCCCCGGCGTTCGACCTGCACCACCCGGAGATCGCCGCTCTCGACCAGCTCGAGAACGCGGGCCACGGTGACAAGGCCCTCGCTGGCGGCAAGGAGGCCGGCAAGTGAAGATCCAGGGCAAGATGTTCATGTGGTTGAGCGTCTTCCTCCTCGTCATGGCCGTGGTCTATGGCGTGTGGTCGAAGGAGCCGGCCGGTACCACGGCCCTCTTCCTGGCCTTCGGCCTGTCCATCATGATCGGCTTCTACCTCGGCTTCACGGCCAAGCGGGTGGACGTCGGTGCGCAGGACAACAAGGAGGCGGACGTCGCGGACGACGCCGGCGAGGTCGGGTTCTTCAGCCCGCACAGCTGGCAGCCGCTCTCCCTGGGCATCGGTGGTGCCCTCGCCTTCCTGTCGGTCGCCGTCGGCTGGTGGCTGATGTACTTCTCGCTGCCGATCATCCTGATCGGCGTCTGGGGCTGGGTCTTCGAGTACTACCGCGGTGAGAACCGCACCCAGTAGCACGACCCGTGCCTGACAGGGGCCCGGACACTCCGAGAGGAGCGTCCGGGCCCCTGCTTTTGCCGTAATGCGTGTCACTCGTACGAGTCGCTCGGCGTGCCGCTGTTGACGTCGCTTCCTAGCGTGAGGTCATGAGCCACACAGTGATATCCCGCCCCCGCACCGTCGTCGGCTGCACGCTGCTGGTGATCACCCTCTGCGCGGGCGTCACCGCCTGCGGCTCGGACGGCAACCCGCTCGCCGCCCGTCCCTACGACGCGGCGGACCAGATCTCCTTCAACGCCCCCGACGGGGGCCGCCAGAAGGCCGACCCGGACAAGCCCCTGGAAGTCGTCGAGGACTCCGACGGGCGCATCACGGACGTCACGGCCCACGACGCCTCAGGACGCTACGTGGCGGGCGAACTCGCCGCCGACGGCAGCCGCTGGCACAGCACCACCCCGCTGGCCGCCAACGCCAGCTACACGGTCCGTGTGAGCACCGAGGACGAGGACGGGGCGCCCGGCCGCAAGGTCGTCACCTTCGACACCGGCAAGCCCACCACCAAGAAGCGCCTGGACGTCACCTTCGGACCCAAGACGGGCACCTACGGCGTCGGCCAGCCCGTCACGGCCGAGCTGAGCCGGCCCGTCAAGGACAAGGCCCAGCGGGCCGTCGTGGAACGCGCCCTCAAGGTCTCCTCGACGCCCTCCACGGACGGCGCCTGGCACTGGGTGGACGACAAGAAGCTCCACTACCGCCCGAAGGACTACTGGCCCGCCCAGGCCACCGTCCAGGTCCGCAGCAACCTGCAGGGCATCAAGATCGGCGACCGGATGTGGGGCGGCAAGGCCGAGCCGCTGACCTTCACCACCGCGGACAAGCTCATAGCCGTCACGGACGCCGCCGCCCACCAGATGACCGTCTACAAGAACGACGAGATCGTTCGGCAGATACCGGTCACCACGGGTATGCCCGGCTACGAGACCCGCAACGGCGTCAAGGTCGTCCTGGCCAAGGAGGGCACCGTCCGCATGACCAGCGCCAGCATCGGAGCCTCGGACTTCTACGACCTGATCGTGCACCACTCGGTCCGGGTCACCAACAGCGGCGAGTACGTCCACGCCGCCCCCTGGTCGGTCGGCTCCCAGGGCTCCGCCAACGTCAGCCACGGCTGCACCGGCATGAGCACCGAGAACGCCTCCTGGTTCTACGACACCGTCCGCGAGGGCGACATCGTCAAGGTCGTCAACTCCGGCGGCGACACGATGGCCCCCTTCGGCAACGGCTTCGGCGACTGGAACCTCGACTGGGCGAAGTGGCGCACCGGCAGCGCCCTCCTGGGCGGCACCCCGGACGGCCCCACGGACGCCGACCGGGCCCGCCTGAGGCCCCAGAGCGTCTAGACGCCCTCAGGGGCACGTCCTTCAGGGGCGCGGGGCTGTGTCGACATGCGGCTCCGCCGCGTGGGCGCGAACAGCCCCCACGCGCCCGCAGCCGCCGAAGAACAAGGCGAACCGAGCCCCTAGGCGTTCAAAGCCGCCTTGTCCCGCAACAGAGAAGCCAGCGCGGCCGCGAACTCCACCGGATCCACCGGCAGCGTCACCGCGGACTCGGCCCGGCTCCAGGTCGCCAGCCACGCGTCCTGAGGCCGCCCGATCAGCAACAGCACCGGCGGACAGTCGAACACCTCGTCCTTGATCTGCCGGCAGAGCCCCATGCCTCCCATCGGCACGGCCTCACCGTCCAGCACACAGACGTCGATCCCGCCCCGGTCCAGCTCCGTGAGCACCGCGGCGGGAGTCGCGCACTCCATGAACTCCACGACGGGAACGTCCGGAGCCGGCCTCCGTCCCGTGGCGAGGCGCACCTGCTCGCGGGTGTTGGAGTCGTCGCTGTAGACCAGCACCGTGGCGGTCGGCTGCATTGTTCCTCCGTGACGTCAGCGTCGTAAGGACAGGCCCGTTGGGCCGGATGCTACTCCCTTGAACACCACGTCAACACCGGTACGACCGGCTTAGACACTCCGAACGGCACCCCCCGGAGTGAGGGCGGGATAAGCGACCGACATAATGTCGGTCGTGGCGACAGCAACGACAGTAGAAACCGGGCACGCGCACCCGTCGGTCAATCGGCCGAACCTCACCAGCGTCGGAACGATCATCTGGCTGAGTTCCGAGCTGATGTTCTTCGCGGCCCTCTTCGCGATGTACTTCACCCTGCGATCGGTGACGGGTCCCGATCACTGGAAGGAGATGGCGAGCCATCTCAACTTCCCGTTCTCGGCGGCGAACACCACCATCCTGGTGCTCTCCTCGCTCACCTGCCAGCTCGGCGTCTTCGCCGCCGAGCGCGGTGACGTGAAGAAGCTGCGGATGTGGTTCATCGTCACGTTCGTGATGGGTGCGATCTTCATCGGCGGTCAGGTCCTCGAGTACACCGAGCTGGTCAAGGAGGCGGGCCTGTCCCTGTCCTCCGACCCGTACGGCTCGGTCTTCTACCTGACCACCGGCTTCCACGGCCTGCACGTGACGGGCGGTCTCATCGCCTTCCTGCTGGTCCTGGGCCGGACCTATGCGGCGCGGAGGTTCACCCACGAGCAGGCGACGGCCGCGATCGTCGTGTCCTATTACTGGCACTTCGTCGATGTCGTCTGGATCGGTCTCTTCGCCACGATCTACATGATCAAGTAGCAGGGCCCGCATCCGCGCGTGCTCGACGAAGCGCGCATCCCAGAAGCATCGACGCAGAAGATCCTGACACCGGGGTAATCCGTGAAAAAGCTCTCCGCACGACGACGCCATCCGCTGGCGGCGCTCGTCGTCCTACTCCTCGCGCTGGCATGCACCGGGGGGCTGTACGCCGTGTTCGCGCCCGCGGACCAGGCGCAGGCCGACGAAACCGCCCAGTCCCTCACCATCGAGGAGGGCAAGAAGCTCTACGCCGTCGGCTGCGCCAGTTGCCACGGCACCGGCGGTCAGGGCACCTCCGACGGGCCGAGCCTGGTGGGTGTGGGCGCCGCGGCCGTGGACTTCCAGGTGGCCACCGGCCGTATGCCGGCCGCCACCTCCCAGGGCCCGCAGGTCCCGAAGAAGAAGAACATCTACAGCCAGGCCGAGATCGACCAGCTCGCGGCCTACATCGCCTCGCTGGGCGCCGGTCCGTCCATCCCGACGGAGGAGCAGTACGGCCCTGAGGGTGCCGACATCGCCAAGGGCGGTGAGCTGTTCCGCAACAACTGCGCGCAGTGCCACAACTTCACCGGCAAGGGCGGTGCGCTGACGCACGGCAAGTACGCGCCGTCCCTCGAGGATGTCGACCCGAAGCACATCTACGAGGCCATGCAGACCGGCCCGCAGAACATGCCGTCCTTCCCCGACACCACGCTGTCGGAGAAGAACAAGAAGGACATCATCGCGTACCTGGACGCGGTCAACAGCAGCAAGTCCGAGAGCCCCGGCGGCCTCGAGCTCGGCGGCCTCGGGCCGGTCAGCGAGGGTCTGTTCGGCTGGATCTTCGGTCTCGGCGGGCTGATCGCCGTCGCCGTGTGGGTCGCCGCCCGGACCGCAAAGGCCAAGAAGTCATGAGTAGCCAAGACATTCCAGAAGAGAACCTGCCCGCCGCGCAGTCCGCAGGACATGACGAGCACGGGCACGGCGCGGTGAGCGTCGCGGACGACAAGCACCCGTTCGCCGACCCGGGCCTGCCGCCGCACGAGCACCGGATCCAGGACATCGACGATCGGGCCGCCAAGCGGTCCGAGCGCGCGGTCGCCCTGATGTTCACGGTGTCGATGCTGGCCACCGTCGCCTTCATCGCCTCCTTCGTGGCGATCCCGGTCGACAAGTCGGTCTTCATCTTCCCGCTCGGCCACATCAGCGCGCTGAACTTCGCGCTGGGCCTGACGCTCGGCATCGCGCTGTTCTGCATCGGCGCGGGCGCCGTCCACTGGGCCCGCACCCTGATGTCGGACGTGGAGATCGCCGACGAGCGGCACCCGATCGCGGCGGAGCCCGAGGTCCGCGAGAAGGTCTTCGCGGACTTCAATCAGGGCGCCAAGGAGTCGGCGCTCGGCCGCCGCAAGCTCATCCGCAACACGATGCTCGGCGCGCTGACGCTGGTGCCGCTCTCCGGCGTCGTGCTGCTGCGCGACCTCGGTCCGCTGCCCGGCACCAAGCTCCGCCACACGCTGTGGTCCAAGGGCAAGCTGCTCGTCAACATGAACACGAACGAGCCGCTGCGTCCGTCCGATGTCGCGGTCGGTTCGCTGACCTTCGCCAAGCCCGAGGGCCTGGAGGAGCACGACCACGGGTTCCAGAACGAGATCGCCAAGGCCGCCCTGATGATCATCCGGATTCAGCCGGATGACATCAAGGACAAGCGCGAGCTCGAGTGGTCGCACGAGGGCATCGTCGCGTACTCGAAGATCTGCACCCATGTCGGTTGCCCGATCTCCCTGTACGAGCAGCAGACGCACCACGCGCTCTGCCCCTGCCACCAGTCCACCTTCGACCTGTCCGACGGTGCCCGAGTGATCTTCGGTCCCGCCGGTCACGCCCTGCCGCAGCTGCGCATCGGCGTGAACGACGAGGGCTACCTCGAGGCGCTCGGCGACTTCGAAGAGCCCGTCGGTCCTGCCTTCTGGGAGCGCGGATGAGTAACAAGGACGACCGCCGCAAGGCGCCCGCCGGAGAGCGGGTCGCCGACTGGGCCGACGGCCGCCTGGGGATCTACTCCCTGGCCAAGGCCAACATGCGCAAGATCTTCCCGGACCACTGGTCCTTCATGCTGGGTGAGATCTGCCTCTACAGCTTCATCATCATCATCCTGACGGGTGTGTACCTGACGCTGTTCTTCCACCCGTCGATGAACGAGGTGGAGTACCACGGCAGTTACGTCCCGCTCCAGGGGCAGCTGATGTCGGAGGCGTTCGCCTCCACGCTGGACATCAGCTTCGACGTCCGCGGCGGTCTGCTCATCCGGCAGATCCACCACTGGGCGGCGATCATCTTCCTCGCCGGCATGTTCGTGCACATGATGCGCGTCTTCTTCACCGGCGCGTTCCGCAAGCCGCGTGAGATCAACTGGATGTTCGGCTTCCTGCTGTTCGTCCTGGGCATGTTCACCGGCTTCACCGGCTACTCGCTCCCGGACGACCTGCTCTCCGGCACCGGTGTCCGCTTCACGCAGGGCGCGATCCTGTCCGTGCCGATCGTGGGCACGTACATCTCGATGTTCCTGTTCGGCGGGGAGTTCCCGGGGACCGACTTCGTCGCCCGGTTCTACTCGATCCACATCCTGCTGCTGCCGGGCATCATGCTCGGGCTCGTGGTCGGCCACCTGATCCTGGTCTTCTACCACAAGCACACCCAGTTCGCGGGTCCCGGCCGGACCAACAAGAACGTCGTCGGCATGCCGCTGCTGCCGGTCTACATGGCCAAGGCCGGAGGCTTCTTCTTCCTGGTCTTCGGTTTCACCGCGGCCCTCGCCGGGATCGCGACGATCAACCCGATCTGGAACCTGGGCCCCTACCGTCCCGATATGGTGTCGACCGGTGCCCAGCCCGACTGGTACATGGGCTTCGCCGAGGGTCTGATCCGGGCGATGCCCGGCTGGGAGATCAACCTCTGGGGCCACACCCTCGTCCTGGGTGTGTTCATCCCACTGGTGCTCTTCGGTGTCTTCCTCGGGATCATCGCCCTCTACCCGTTCATCGAGTCGTGGGTCACCGGGGACAAGCGCGAGCACCACATCCTGGACCGGCCGCGCAACGCCCCGACCCGCACCGGTGTCGGTGTCGCGTGGATCACCGGCTACATCATCATGCTGATCGGCGGTGGCAACGACATCGTCGCCACGCACTTCCATCTGTCGATCAACTCGGTCACCTGGTTCGTCCGGATCGGGTTCTTCCTCGGACCGGTCCTCGCCTTCATCGTCACCAAGCGCATCTGCCTCGGCCTGCAGCGCCGGGACAAGGAGAAGGTGCTGCACGGCCGCGAGTCGGGCATCATCAAGCGCCTGCCGCACGGTGAGTTCATCGAGGTGCACGAGCCGCTCAGCCAGGAGCAGATGTACACGCTCACGGCGCACGAGCAGTACAAGCCGGCCGAGATCGGCCCGACGGTCGACGAGAACGGTGTCGAGCGCAAGGTGAAGGGCTCCGAGAAGCTGCGCGCCAAGCTCAGCGACGCCTACTACGGCGAGGGTGCCCAGATTCCGAAGCCCACCGCCGAGGAGTACCGGGAGATCACGAGCGGCCACGGCCACCACTGATCACTGCTTCGCCACGCCACAGAAGGGCCCCGTCCGTCCCCCAAGCTCAAAAGAGCAGGGGGTACCCCCATCCGGACGGGGCCCTTCGCGCTGCCCCGGGCTGGATAGGGTGGACCTCGTTGAGACTCTCGTCCCGTAGTGCGGGACGCCTGACCCCTGGAGCGGCTTATGAGCGCTGTGACCCCCGCTGGAGGCGACACCGCGGCGGGCCGCTCCTGGCCCCTGCTGTTGAACGGCCTGCTGGACGGCAGGCACCTGGGCGCGGACGACACCGCCTGGGCGATGGACCGGATCATGCGCGGCGAGGCGACCGAGGCGCAGATCGCCGGGTTCGTCGTGGCCCTGCGCGCCAAGGGCGAGACCGTCGAGGAGATCAACGGTCTCGTCCGCACGATGTACGAGCACGCCAACGTGATCGAGGTGCCCGGGGCGACGGTCGACATCGTCGGCACGGGCGGCGACGGCGCCAAGACGGTCAACATCTCCACGATGTCCTCGATCGTCGTCGCCGGTACCGGCGCGAAGGTCGTCAAGCACGGCAACCGGGCCGCGTCCTCGGCGTCCGGGGCCTCCGACGTGCTGGAGAAGCTCGGCGTCAACCTGGAGCTGCCGCTGCACCGTGTCGCCGAGGTCGCCGAGGAAGCCGGGATCACCTTCTGCTTCGCGGTGAAGTTCCACCCGGCGCTCCGGCACGCGGGCGCGGCTCGCGGCCAGTTGGGCATCCGCACGGTGTTCAACGCCCTCGGTCCGCTCACCAACCCGGCCCGGGTCCGCGCCCAGGCCGTCGGTGTGGCGGATCCGCGCATGGCGCCCATCGTCGCGGGCGTCTTCGCCGAGCGCGGCAACTCGTCCCTGGTCTTCCGGGGCGACGACGGCCTCGACGAGCTGACCACGACGGCCACGTCCCGGGTGTGGATCGTCCGGGGCGGCGGGGTCACCGAGGAGACCTTCGACCCGCGTGACGTGGGCCTCGAGCTGGTCCCCGTGGAGGCGCTGCGCGGCGCGGACGCCTCCTACAACGCCGAGGTCGCCCGCCGTCTGCTGGAGGGCGAGACCGGCCCGGTCCGGGACGCGGTCCTGCTGAACTCGGCGGCGGCACTGGTGGCCCTGGAGCCCACCACCGCGCCGCTGGCCGAGCAGATCCGCGCCGGGATGGTGAAGGCGGCCGAGTCGATCGACTCCGGGGCGGCGAAGCGGACGCTGGAGCGCTGGGTGGCCGCGAGCAACGCGTAGCGGAGCCCGTACGGCGTCCCGTGATCCGGACTCGGGTTGCGGGACGCCGATCTCTTCGCGTACTTTCCTGATCAGGTCATGAGTGACAGTCATGAGGCCCCGGCCGACTGTCCGGCAACCCTCCGTCCGTGGCGGGGTGCCCCGGGTGAAGACCAGGCCGTAGGCAGCGAGGTCTACGGCAAGCGCGGACCCCTCGCGATACCAGGGGTCCTGGTCGTCGAGGAGTTCTTCCGTGAGCAAGCGAATGCGATAGGGCCGCAGAGCCCCGCCTCCGCACACCCCTCTTCTCTCACCCCCTGTCTCTCACGGGAGTTCCGCCATGTCTGTCTCCACCGCTGCCGTCACCCCGTCCGTTTGTGCCCCGCTGCCCGTTCTGGGCCGGGATGTCACCGTGCCGCTCGTGACCGGCGGCGAGGTCACCTACGCCGCGCTCGACTACGCCGCCAGCGCCCCGGCACTCCAGCGGGTCTGGGACGACGTCGCCGCCTACGCGCCGTACTACGGCAGCGTGCACCGCGGTGCCGGGTACCTCTCCCAGCTGTCCACCGACCTGTTCGAGAACGCCCGCCGGACCGTCGCCGAGTTCCTCGACTGCCGCGAAGGCGACCAGGTCGTGTTCACCCGGTCGACCACCGACTCCCTCAACCTCCTCGCCGCCGCGCTCCCCGCCGACTGCCAGGTCTTCGTCTTCGAGACCGAGCACCACGCCTCCCTGCTGCCCTGGCGCAGCGCCCGCGTCACCTGCCTCGACGCCCCGCGCAGCCCCCGTGAGGCCGTCGAGACCCTGGAGCGCGCCCTCGCCGCCCGGGACCCCTACGGGCCGGCCCTGGTCTGCGTCACCGGCGCCTCGAACGTCACCGGCGAGCTGTGGCCCGTACGGGAGCTCGCGGCCGCCGCGCACGCCCACGGTGCGCGGATCGTGCTGGACGCCGCCCAACTGGCCCCGCACCACCCGGTGTCCGTCGCGGACCTCGACGTCGACTGGGTCGCCTTCTCCGGCCACAAGCTGTACGCCCCCTTCGGCTCGGGCGTCCTGGCCGGGCGGGCCGACTGGCTGCGCGCGGCCGAGCCGTACCTCGCGGGCGGCGGCGCCAGCCGCAAGGTCAGCCGGCGTGAGGACGGGGGAGTGGACGTGGAGTGGCACGACAGCGCCGCCCGCCACGAGGCCGGGTCGCCCAACGTCATCGGCGCCTACGCCGTCGCCTCCGCCTGCAAGGCGCTGGCCGAGGCCGGCTTCGACACCGTCGTCGCCCGCGAACAGCACCTGGTCCGCGTGGTGCGGGAGGGGCTCGCCGATGTCCCCCAGGTGCGGTTCCTGTCCCTCTTCGGGGACGACGCGCCGCGGGTCGGCGTGCTCTCCTTCGTCGTCGAGGGCTGGAACAGCTCCCACTTCGCCGCCGCCCTGTCCGCGGAGTACGGCATCGGCGTACGGGACGGGCTGTTCTGCGCCCACCCGCTGCTGCGCACGCTGCTCGGCAGCGACCCGCAGGCACAGGGGGAGTGCGGGTCACCGGAGGCCGCGCCCGGGGAGAAGTCGCTCAACGCCATCCGCGTCAGCTTCGGCGCGGGCACCCCGGACGAGCACGTGGAGCGGTTCGTGCGGGCGGTGAAGGAACTCGTGACGGACGGCGCCCAGTGGAACTACCGCACGGAGGACGGGCGCTGCGTGCCGGACACCTCCGCCTGAGCCGGCGGCCGGGAGGCCGGTGTACTCAGGCCGGGGTGGTCCTCAGTTGTCCAGCCCGATCGAGAACGCCGCCTCCAGGTCGTGCTGCGAGTACGTACGGAACGCCACGTGCGTGTCCGTCCCCTCCACCCCGGGGATCTTGCTGATCCGGCCCGGGATGACCTCCGCCAGGTCCTCGTGCTCCTTCACCCGGACCATCGCGATCAGGTCGTAGGTGCCGGTGACGGAGAAGACCTCGCTGACGCTGTCCAGCGCCGCGATCGACTCGGCGATCTCGGGGATCCGGTCCACGCTGGTCTTGATGAGGACGATCGCGGTGATCACGGCTGGTTCTCTCCCTCGGGGGCCGGAGCAGGGGCGGCCTTCACTCTAGTAGGGCTGGTGGGGCGGCCGTAGCGGACCGACGCATAGCCGAAGCCCAGACCGAATCCGACCAGGTGGGCGAGGTAGGCCACCCCCGGCCCGTCCGAGGCCCGCCCCGCCGCCAGCCACTGCAGCGCCGCCCAGAACGGCAGCACGACCCAGGCCGGGAAGCGCACCGGCAGGAAGAACAGGAACGGCAGGAGACTGGTCACCCGGGCCCGGGGGAACAGGTACAGGAACGCACCGAGGACCGCCGAGATCGCTCCCGAGGCGCCGACCAGGGACTGCTCGGAGTCCGCGTTGGCGACGGCGTAGCCCAGCAGGGCCAGGTAGCCGCAGCCGACGTAGAACAGGGTGAACTGCACCCGGCCCATCCGTTCCTCGGTCATCGCTCCGAAGACGTAGAGGAAGAGCATGTTGCCCAGCAGGTGCACCCAGCTGCCGTGGACGAAGAGCGCGGTCGCGGGGGTGAGGGCCGACCCTCCGGACCCTTCGAACAGTTCTGCGGGGATCACGCCCCAGCGGCGGAAGTAGGCCCGCTGCACGGCGAGCAGCTCGTCGCCCGTGCCGTACGCCGGATTCAGGCCCGAGGCGGGTCCGGCCAGGAAGGCCAGGCAGCACAGGACGATCAGTGCGTACGTCACCGGTGCCGACGACCCCCTGACCGATCTGCCGGCCCGGACGATCGACGCACTCCACTTGCGGATCATGAACACAGAGCATGACGTAACCGGACGCAACCGCCCAGACCGCCTCGCCGCCATGGACACGCAGGCGGCGAGGACCCGCCAGGCCGTAGGGTTACGAGCCATACGCACCGGGGATGCCGGTCGCGTCACGGACACTAGAAGGAAAGAGAACAGGTCACGATGACGGTTCCCCTGCCGACCGCCGAGACGCGGTGGCGCTGCACCCTCTGCGGCAACCTCACGAGGTTCGACGTGACCCGCTCGTCGAAGGTCGTCGAGTACGTCCACCTCGACCTGGCCGGAGAGCCGAAGGTCGAGGAGCGCGAGGTGCTCAGTGAGACCATCGAGTCGGTGCGCTGCCGCTGGTGTAACGCGGCGGACCAGGTGGAACTCGTGGACAGGCCGGGCGCCGGCTCCTGAGGGGAGCAGGCCCGCACAGGCATTGGGGTGTGACGGATGGTGGAGACCACAGGCGGGGGGCCGGGCGACGGCGCCGCCGAGGTGCTCGACCGTCCGCTGCCCGACGGCGTGCGCCGCAGGGTCGTGCAGATCGTCTCCGACGGCTTCGGCTCACTGACGGTCGGCGAGCTGCCCGCGCAGCTCAGGCAGTACGCCCGGTTCGCACCGAACCGCCGGGCGAAGTTCGCCGGCAACGCGATGGCGGCCGCGCTGGAGACCGACCCGCTGTTCCGGCAGCGCGTCGGGGAGAAGCTCAGAGAGGCCCAGCCGGACCTGACCGGCGCCCTCGACTCAGGCTCCCCGCCCCCGGCCGCGGACCCGCTCGACGTGGCGGCCGCGGCCTACGTACTGCGACCCCCCGGCTGGGTGAAGCTGGTGACCGCCGCCGGCGAGGAGGCCCAGCGGGCCGACGCCGAGCGCGCCGACGAGGAGAGCCGGGCCGAACTGGAGCGGCTGCGCGCCGAACTCGACCGGGCCCGTGACCACACCCGGGCCGAGACCGAGCGACTGCGCACGGAGCTGGAATCGGCCAAGAAGGAAACCGAGTCACTGCACCGCAAGCTGCGCGCCGCCCTCAGCGACGTCAAGCGCGGCGAGGCCGCCCTGCGCAAGGCGCACGGCGAGATCGAGGCCATCCGCGCCGAGGGGCAGGCTCAGGTGTCCGCCGCCGAGAGCGAGACCCGGCGGGTCAAGGCCCGGCTGGGCGAGACCGAGGCCGCCCTGGAGGCCGCGCGCCGGGCCGCACGCGAGGGCCGCAGCGTCGAGGACATGCGGGTACGGCTGCTGCTGGACACTCTGCTGGACGCGACCCAGGGGCTCCGCCGCGAACTGGCCCTGCCGCCGGTCTCGGTGCGGCCCGCCGAGACCGTGGACGCCGTCGAGCCGGGCCGGATGAGCCCCAAGGACATCGCCGCCCGCGCCCTGTCCGAGCACGACCCGCAGGTCCTCGACCAGCTGCTGGCGCTGCCGCAGGCCCATCTGGTCGTCGACGGCTACAACGTCACCAAGACCGGCTATCCGCAGATGCCGCTGGAGAAGCAGCGCCTGCGGCTGCTCGGGCAGCTCTCCCAACTGGCCGCGCAGAGCGGCGCCGAGGTGACCTGCGTCTTCGACGGCGCCGAGCTCGCCGCGCCGGTGCTGCTGGCCCCGCCGCGCGGCGTGCGCGTGCTGTTCTCGAAGCCGGGCGTCACCGCTGACGAACTCATCCGCCAGCTGGTGCGCGCCGAACCGCCGGGCCGCCCGGTCATCGTGGCGTCCACCGACCGCGAGGTCGCCGACGGCGTGGCCCGGGCCGGTGCCCGCCCCGTCGCCTCGGCCATGCTCCTCAAGCGGCTTTCACGGGCCTAGGAGACGTACGCCCCATGCGTAACGTCCGGGCGTGATGCCCGGATTGGTGGGACCTGTGAGCCACGTTGCGTCAAGTGGGTCTCACCGCCCGTGAGTCCTGAGAAAAAGTTGGCCTACCGTGACGCGATTTTTCATCTGAGGATTTGAACTGATCACAGGAAGGTCACTAGGGTCGGGCCGAACCTCCGCTCGGGTGATCACTCATCGGGAGAGACGGCGGAGGGGCCAGAAGGAGCTTTTCACCCGTGGCGTCCCACCGTCGTCCGAAGCAGCCCAGCCGCGCACGTGTGACCGTGCTGACCACCGCCGCCGCCGCTGCCGTCGCCTTCAGCTCGCAGGCCGCCAACGCGGCCCCCAGTGAGAAGCCGAGCAAGGACGAGGTCAAGGCCAAGGTCGACAAGCTCTACGAAGAGGCCGAGCACGCCACCGAGAAGTACAACGGGGCCAAGGAGAAGCAGGAGAAGCTCCAGAAGGAGATCTCCACCATCCAGGACAACGTCGCCCGCGGCCAGGAGGAGCTCAACGAGCTGCGCGACAGCCTGGGCCTCGCCGCCGCGTCGCAGTACCGCACCGGCTCCATCGACCCCTCGGTCCAGCTCTTCCTCTCCGCCGACCCGGACGACTACCTCGACAAGGCCTCCACACTCGACCAGTTGAGCGGCCAGCAGGTCGAGGCGCTGAAAAAGGTCCAGGAGAAGCAGCGCGAACTCGCACAGCAGCGCGCCGAGGCCTCCGAGAAGCTCAAGGACCTCGCCTCCACCCGCACCGAACTCGGCAAGAAGAAGAAGGAAGTCCAGGGCAAGCTCGCCTCCGCGCAGAAGCTGCTCAACACCCTCACCGCTGCCCAGAAGGCACAGCTCAAGGAGGAGGAGAACCGCGCCAGCCGGGCCGCCGAGCGCGACGCCCTCACCGCCGACGCCCCGCCCGGCTCGGGCCGTGCCGCCGCCGCCTTCTCCTTCGCCCAGAGCCAGCTCGGCAAGCCCTACGTCTACGGCGCCACCGGCATGAGCTCCTACGACTGCTCCGGCCTCACCTCCCGGGCCTACGCCGCCGCCGGCGTGCAGATCCCGCGCACCTCCGAGGCGCAGACCGGAGCCGGCACCAAGATCTACTCGGTCAGCCAGCTCAAGGTCGGCGACCTGGTCTTCTTCTTCAACGACCTGCACCACGTCGGCCTCTACGCCGGCAACGGGCAGATCATCCACGCCCCGCGCACCGGCACGGTCGTCCGCTACGAGTCGATGGACACCATCGGCGGCCCGTTCATGTTCGGCGTCCGGGTCTGACCCCAGCCCCCGGCACCCCCTCGGCGCCTCCCCGGCGTCCTCAAGATCAGGACACCGTGTCCGCCGTTCGGGCGAATCCCGACAGTCCCGAGTGAGCCCACGCCCCGCCATTGACCTGCGTCAGCGGCGGGGCGTCGCGCTGGATACCCACGGATGGTCGTTGGCGGGCCCCTGTCGCGGGGCTACTGTCTGCCGCGTTCCAAGTCCGCCAGCGGAAGGAGAGCGGCTTCCCGTGGGGTCCCATCGCCGCCCAGCACCGTCCGGGTTCGACCGGGGCGCCAGTGCCGCGGTCGGCTTCCTGTCCGTCGCGGCCGCCGCCCTGGGCGCGGCACCGGCCGACGCCGCACCGTTCGACGACACCCGGGCCAGGGTGGACCGGCTCTACGAGCAGGCCGAGAAGGCGACCGAGGCGTACAACGAGGCCGACGAGCGCGCCGACGAACTGCGCGACGAGGTCGGCACCGTCCGGGACCGCATCGCCCGCCAGCAGCAGCGCATCAACTCCATGCGGGAGTCCTTCGGTTCGCTCGCCGGCGCCCAGTACCGCTCGGGCGGCATCGACCCGTCCCTCGCCCTGCTGTTCTCCGACGACCCGGACGACTACCTCGACCACGCGTCCCGGCTCGACCGCCTCACCGCCCACCAGGCCGGTGAGCTGAAGGAACTCCAGGGCGCCATGCGCGAACTCGCCCAGGACCGCGAGGAGGCCGCCGACAAGCTCCGCGAACTGGACAGGAGCCGCAAGGCCGTCGCCGCCCACAAGAAGACCGTGGAGCAGAAGCTCGCCACGGCCCGGCGGTTGCTCAACTCCCTGCCCGACGCCGAGCGCGACGCCTACGAACGGGCCTCCCGCTCCGGCCGCCCCGGCATGCCCGACCTCGGCAGTGTCACCGCCGCCTCGGGCCGCGGGTCCGCCGCCGTCGCCGCGGCCCGCAGCGCGCTCGGCAAGCCCTACGTCTGGGGCTCCAACGGGCCCTCCGGCTTCGACTGTTCGGGTCTGATGCAGTGGTCGTACGCGCAGGCCGGGGTCTCCCTGCCGCGCACCTCGCAGGCCCAGCGGTACGCCGGCCGGCAGGTCCCGCTGTCCGAGGCCCGCCCCGGTGACCTGGTCATCTACCGGGGCGACGCCAGCCATGTCGGGATGTACATGGGCAACGGCCAGGTCATCCACGCGCCCTACCCCGGCGCGCCCGTGCGCTACGACCCGGTCGGGATGATGCCCGTCTCGTCGGTCACCAGGGTCTGACCAGCGCGGCCCGGCGCCCGTACGATCGGGAACGTGGCTGGTCGAAGGTCGGGGTCCGCGCTGCCGGCGCTCGTCGTGCTGCTCGTCGCCCTGACCGGGTGCGGCGGGCGGTCCGCGGCCGACCGTGCCACGGCCGACGTCCAGCGGCTCCTGGACCGGCGGGCCGCCGCGGTCCTGGACCGCGACGAGCGGGCCTACGAACGGACGGGCACGGGGACGGATTTCGCCAGGCTGCGCACGGTGCCCGTGGCCGCCTGGTCGTACCGGGTGACCGCGGTGCGCCGCACCGGCGACACGGCCACCGCCGACGCCGAACTGCGCTACCGCGTCGCCGGGTACGACCGGGCGCCGGTGACCGCCGGACGCTCCCTGCGGCTGAGCCGGGACGCGGACGGGCAGTGGTCCGTCGACACCGACCGGCCCGCGAAGAAGGCCGCGCAGCAGCTCTGGGACCAGGGGACCGTGCAAGTCGTCCGGGGGCAGCGCAGTCTCGTGCTCGGCGTCGGGCAGTCGGGGCGGTCGCTGCGGGACTTCGCGGACCTGGCCGACCGTGCGGTGCCCGCCGTGTCGGACGCGTGGGGCACCGACTGGAGCCGGCGGGTCGTCGTGCTCGTGCCGAAGTCACTGGAGGGGATGGCGGGGCTGCTCGGCTCGCCCGCCTCCTCCTACCGCGGGATCGCGGCGGTCACCACCGGCGAGACGGGTGCACGGACCGGGGCGCCGGCGGACCGGATCATCGTGAACCCGGACGCGTTCGCGCTCCTCGGCGGCCTCGGCGAGCAGGTCGTCGTCACCCACGAGACCACTCATGTCGCCACCCGCGCCCGCACCACGGCCGCAACGCCCCTGTGGCTGTCGGAGGGGTACGCCGACTGGGTCGGCTACCGCGCCGCCGGCCGCACCCCTGTCGAGGCCGCGCCCGAGCTGTCCCGGGCGGTCGGTGAGGGCCGGGTCCCCACCGCGCTCCCGGACGACGAGGACTTCGGCTTCACCGGCGACGCGAGCCGTCTGGCCCGCTCCTACGAGAGCGGCTGGACGGCGTGCCGGCTGATCGCCGACCACTGGGGCGAGGGCCGGCTGGGCGAGTTCTACCGGGCCGTCGGGGAGCACCGGGAGCGGAGCGGGGCGGTAGAGGACGCGATGCGCAAGGTCCTGGGGACGACGCCCGAGGCCTTCACGGAGAAGTGGCGGGCGTATCTGCTCGATCAGCTGGGCTGATCGAGCAGCGCGACGGCCTCCCGGAGCCAGGCCCGTTCCGCCGCGCCCGTCGCTCTCGCGACCCGGAGCATGCCCTGGCGGAACAGGTCGTCCGTCTCCTCGGCGCTGACCGGCTTGCCGGACTCGTAGAAGAAGCTCGCCGGGGTCTGGAGGAAGTCCAGCCGGCGGCGCAACACCGCGGCCTGCTCCTGCCGGTCGGGCAGGTGGCGCAGGAACGCCAGAACCGTGTTGAAGCGGACGTGGTCGGTGATCTCGGTCTGCTTCGGGTGGCGCAGCCGCTCCAGCAGCTCCTCGCGGCCCTTGGCGGTGAGGGCGAGGATCCGCCGCGGGGCCGCACTCGCGCCCGGCTCGGTGTGCTGGTCGAGCAGGCCCGCACCGACCAGGCGCGTGATCGCCGGGTAGAGCGCGCCGTCGCTGACCGGCCGGACATGCCCGGTGAGCGCTCTGATGCGCTCCTTCAGCTCGTAGCCGTGCAGCGGCTCCTCGGCCAGGAAGCCCAGGATCGACAGCTCCAGCATGGCCCTCCTTGCGGGTGGGTGAGACCGCATGCTACCTCTTGACGAGCTACCTCGAATCGAGTTACCTCGTATCGAGGTTCGCCAGGACCCAGGGGGAACAGTCACCGTGAACGCCCACCGCACGCAGCTCGTCCTGCTCGCCCGCCCCGTCTACTTCTCGCTCCTCGCCTCTGTCGCCGCAGGGATCATCAACACCGTCTGGGTCGCCCGGCTGGGCAGTCCGGCCGTGGCCGCCGTCGCCGTGGCCACCAACACGGAGAACGTGCTGCTCGGCGTCGCCCTGGTCTTCGGCTCCGGCACGACCGTGCTGGTCGCGCACGCCCGCGGTGCCGGCGACCTCGTGGCCGTCCGGGCGGCCGTGCGCGGCGGATGGGCCCTGTGGGCGGTCGTGACGCCGCTGGTGGTGGCGGGCGGCCTGCTGGGACGCGAACCGCTGGCGCGACTGGTGCTGGGCGGGGCCGACAGCGCCGCCCTCCCGCTCGCCGTCGCCTACTTCACGCTCTCCATACCCGGCATGGCCGTCTTCTTCGCCCAGCAACTCGTCGACGGCATCCTCAAAGGCGCCGGCGACACGAGAACACCGATGCGGCTCGCCCTGCTGTCCAACGGCCTGATCCTGGCCCTCGACCCGCTCTTCATCCACCTCTACGGCGTCCGGGGCGCCGCCGTCTCGACAGTGCTGTCCCGGTGCGTGGCGCTCGGGGTGGGACTCGGCGCGATCCGGCGCGACATCCTGCTGCGGACGGCCCGCGGGACGGAGCCGGGCGAGGCTCTGGCCGTGTCCCTGCGGCGGACGCTGACGACGGGCCTGCCCATGTCCGCCGACTTCACCGTGCGGCAGACGGGCGCCCTGGTCCTGGTCGGGATCGTGGCGCGGCTCGGAGTGACGGCGGTGGCCGCGTACGCGATCGCCTACAAGGTCATGTACGTGGCGACCATGGCCTTCTACGCCGTCCGGCAGGCGGCCTCCATCCACACCGCGCACACGCGCGGCGCCGGGGCCGACGAACGGTGGGCGATCGGCCGGCAGGCCGTGCTCGTCTCCGGCGCGCTCGGCGTCACCGCGGCCGTCCTGCTGGCCGTCACCGCCCCGTGGCTCATGGCCGCCTTCGGCGCCGGGCCCGGGGTCACGCGCGAAGGTGTGCTGTTCCTGCGCTGCGCCGGGCCCTACCTGCTGCTGATGGCCTGTCTCATAGCCCTCGGCGGCGTCTTCGAGGGCAGCGGGGGCGCTCCGCTGCTGCTGCGGGTGACCGCGCTCGGGACCGGGGTCCAGCTGGCCCTGGCGTACGTCCTGACGGGGCTCGGGCTGCCCGGGGTGTGTCTCGCGCTGGCGCTCGCGACGGCGGTGCAGTGTGGGCTGGCGGGGGTGCTGTTCCGGCGGGCCCCGGCTCAGGAGGAGACCGGGGTCTCGTCCGTACGGGCCGGCTGAGGCGGCACGGGAGCGGGGGGCGTGACGGGCGGTACGGTCGCTCGCCACAGGGCGCGGGCCGCGATCAGTGCGGCGACCACCAGCAGGCCGTTGCGCAGGAACAGCAAGGTGAGGCCGAGGCCGTCACTGGCCACCACGTTGGCGAAGTAGTACGGGAACTCCAGCACCGTCACGAGGCACGCCACCAGCACCAGCGCGACCGGCAGCCGCATCCGGCTGCCCGGGAAGTACAGGCACACCGCCGCCAGCCCGACCAGCCACACCATGTACTGCGGGCTGATCACCCGGCTGGTGGTGGTGAACATCAGCACCGCCACGAAGGCCGCGTCGGCGAGGGTGTGCTCCTCGAAGCGCCGGGCCAGCAGCCGCCACAGCACCAGCCAGCCGAACGCCGCCCCGGTCAGGAACAGCGCGCCCGTGCTCACCTCGCTCACATACGGCCCGAGGAACTCGATCGAGCCGTAGTTCAGCTTCACCTCGCCCCGCCAGCCGAAGTGCCGGGCGACATGGAAGACCAGTGCGCCCAGCGACTCCACCTCGGTGCCCCGGTCGCGCTGGAAGGTCAGGAACGCGAACCCACCCGGCATGGCCAGCGCGAACACGCCCGTCACCGCGATGCCGGTCACCAGCGCCGACGCCCAGGCGCTGCGGCGGCGGGCGGCGAGAAGCAGCATCGCCGGCCAGACCTTCAGCAGCGCGCCGAAGGCCGCCAGGGCCCCCATCGCCTTCGGGTGCCGGGCACCCGCGAGCAGCGCGGCCATGGCCACCGCCGCGACCATCACGTCGTAGCGGGCGTACACCGTCGGGCCGAGCAGCGGCACGCCGATCACCCACACCCAGGCGCCGCGCAGCGACCGGCCCGGGCGGCGTCCCACGTACGTCATCAGGGCCAGCACGGCCAGGTCGGTGACGCAGACCAGGACGAAGAACGCGGTCGCGTAGTCCAGGAAGGGCAGCAGGCCGGGGGAGAGGATCGCCAGCGCGGCGGCGGGCGGGTACTGCCAGGTGACGTCCTCCAGCGGGAACGTTCCGGTGCGCAGGACGTCGTACCAGCCCTGGTAGATCACGTGCACGTCGCTCGTGACGTCCGGGCCCGGGAAGACGTACACCTTCAGGACGAACAGCAGCAGCAACAGCCTCGTGAGACACCAGACCACCGGCAGCCATGCCAGGGACCGCCTCGTGCCCGTCCTCTTCACCTGATCCCTGCCCGTTCGCGCGCCGTGTTGATGGGGCCATGATGGTCCCCTCGGCTGTGAGCGTGCCATACATGCTGCCGCGCAGTGCGGTGAGGGCGGTTCGGTAGGGTCGGCGGCGTGCGCAAGACCCTGATCGTGACGAACGACTTCCCGCCCCGGCCCGGGGGCATCCAGGCCTTCCTGCACAACATGGCGCTGCGGCTGGACCCGCAGCAGCTGGTCGTCTACGCCTCGACCTGGAAGCGGACCCGCGAGGGCGTCGAGGCGACCCGCGCCTTCGACGCCGAGCAGCCCTTCACCGTCGTACGGGACCGTACGACCATGCTGCTGCCGACTCCGGGCGCCACCCGGCGGGCCGTCGGTCTGCTGCGGGAGCACGGGTGCACCTCGGTGTGGTTCGGGGCGGCGGCCCCGCTCGGCCTGATGGCCCCGGCCCTGCGCGGCGCGGGCGCCGAGCGGCTGGTCGCCACCACGCACGGCCACGAGGCCGGCTGGGCGCAGCTGCCCGCCGCCCGGCAGCTGCTGCGCCGGATCGGCGACGCCACGGACACGGTCACCTACCTCGGCGAGTACACCCGCTCGCGCATCGCCTCCGCCCTGACGCCCGAGGCGGCCGCCCGGATGACGCAGCTGCCGCCCGGCGTCGACGAGAAGACCTTCCACCCCGGCTCGGGCGGCGACGAGATCCGGGCACGACTGGGCCTGACGGACCGCCCGGTGGTGGTGTGCGTCTCCCGGCTGGTGCGGCGCAAGGGCCAGGACACCCTGATCCGGGCCATGCCCCGCATCCTGGCGGCCGAGCCGGACACCATCCTGCTGCTCGTCGGCGGCGGCCCCTACGAGCAGGACCTGCGGCGGCTCGCGCACGAGACCGGCGTCGCCTCCGCCGTCCGCTTCACCGGCGCGGTGCCCTGGTCCGAGCTGCCCGCGCACTACGGCGCCGGCGACGTCTTCGCGATGCCCTGCCGGACCCGCCGGGGCGGCCTCGATGTCGAGGGCCTCGGCATCGTCTACCTGGAGGCCTCCGCGACGGGCCTGCCCGTCGTCGCCGGCGACTCGGGCGGTGCCCCGGACGCGGTCCTGGACGGCGAGACGGGCTGGGTGGTGCGGGGCGGCTCCCCGGAGGAAGCCGCCGACCGCATCACCGTCCTCCTCGGCGACGCCGAGCTGCGCCGCAGGATGGGCGAGCGGGGCAGGGAGTGGGTCGAGGAGAAGTGGCGCTGGGACCTGCTCGCGGAGCGCCTCAAAGATTTGCTGTAGTGCGGGTGCCCTTCAGGGGCGCGGGGAACTGCGCGAAGAACCACGGATAACCTGCACCCGCCGTCAAGGATCAAGTCGCACCCCACTAGGCGGAACCGTAAATTCCGCCGATGCTGCGCGCATGACAGTAAAACTGATGCAGCGTCAGCTGACAAGACGTCACATCCTCGGCGTGGCAGCCCTGCAGACCGCAGCCACCCTCGGCTTCACCCGCATCGGCCTCCAAAGCGCCCGAGCCGCCCAGCCCGACGCAGTCGACACCGCCCCGGCGATCGTCGTCGGCTCCGGCTACGGCGGCGCGGTCGCCGCCCTCCGTCTCGGCCAGGCCGGCATCCGCACGATCGTCCTGGAGATGGGCCGCCTGTGGAACACCACCGGCCCCGACGGCAAGGTCTTCTGCACCACCAGCGCCCCCGACCACCGCTCCATGTGGTTCCGCACCCGCACCGAGGCCCCGCTCGGCACCTTCCTCTGGCTGGACGTCGTCAACAGGGACATCGGCCGCTACCCCGGCGTCCTGGACCGCGTGCACTTCGACCACATGTCCGTGTACGTCGGCCGGGGCGTCGGCGGCGGCTCCCTGGTCAACGGCAGCATGGCGGTCACCCCGCCCCGGTCGTACTTCGCCGAGCAGTTCCCCACCGTCGACGCCGACGAGATGTACGGCACGTACTTCCCGCGCGCCCGGGCCGCCCTCGGCGTGACCACCGTCGACCCGGCCTGGTTCGAGTCGACGGAGTGGTACCGCTTCACCCGCGTCTCCCGCAAGCACGCCGAGAAGACCGGCCTGCGGACCACCTTCGTGCCGAGCGTCTACGACTTCGGCCACATGCAGCGCGAGGCGGCCGGCACCGCCCCCAGGTCGGCGCTCGGCGGCGAGGTCATCTACGGCAACAACCACGGCAAGCGCAGCCTCGACAAGACGTACCTCGCCGCCGCGCTCGGCACCGGCAACGTCACCGTCCACACCCTGGAGAAGGTGCGCGAGATCAGCCGCGCGCCGGACGGGAGCTACGTCCTGACCGCCGACCGCATCGACGAGACCGGCCGGGTCGTCGAGACCAAGGAGTACGGCTGCACGTACCTCTTCCTCGGCGGCGGCAGCCTCGGCACCACCGAACTGCTGCTGCGCGCCCGGGAGACGGGCACCCTGCCCGGCCTCGACGCCAGTGTCGGCGCCGGCTGGGGCACCAACGGCAACGTGATGCTCGGCCGGGCCAACCACCTGTGGGACACGGTCGGCGCGAACCAGTCGACCATGCCGGTCATGGGCATCGACGACTGGGCGAACACCGCCAACCCGGTGTTCGCCGAGATCGCCCCGCTGCCGACGGGCCTGGAGCACTGGGTGAGCCTCTACCTGGCGATCACCAGGAACCCGGAACGGGCGTCCTTCTCCTACGACACCGGCTCGGGCCGGCTCCGGCTCGGCTGGACGGCCGCCCATTCGGCGGTCTCCGTCGCCATGGCCAGGAAGCTGTTCGACCGGATCAACGCGGCCAACGCGACGATCTACCGGTACGACCTGTTCGGTTCCAGGAGCAAGGTCTTCGCCGACGACTTCACCTACCACCCGCTGGGCGGCTGCGTGCTGGGCCGGGCGACGGACGACTACGGGCGGGTCAAGGGATACTCCCGGCTGTACGTCACCGACGGCTCGCTCGTGCCCGGGTCGCTCGGGGTCAACCCCTTCGTGACCATCACCGCGCTCGCCGAACGCACGATGGCGCGGGTCCTCGCCGAGGACACCGCGCCATGACCGGCCCGATCGAGGGTCACTTCGCGTAGATCGCCTCGACCTCGTGCGCGTAGTCCTTCGCCACCACGTTCCGCTTCAGCTTCAGCGAGGGCGTCAGGTGGCCCGACTCCTCCGTGAACTGGGAGGGCAGAATGCGGAACTTCCGCACCGATTCCGCCTTCGACACCGCGGCGTTGCCGTCGTCGATCGCCGCCTGGATCGCGGCCAGCAGGTCCGGGTCCTCGCTCAGCGACGCCGCGGTGGAACCCGCCGGCTTACCCTGGTCGGAGCACCAACGGCCCAGGAACTCCTCGTCGATGGTGACCAGCGCGCCCACGAACGGCCGCCCGTCGCCCACCACCATGCACTCCGCGACCAGCGCGTGCGCCCGGATGCGGTCCTCGATCACGGCCGGGGCGACGTTCTTGCCGCCCGCGGTGACGATGATCTCCTTCTTGCGGCCGGTGATCCTGAGGTAGCCGTCCTCGTCGAGGGTGCCGATGTCACCGGTGTGGAACCAGCCGTCGGCCAGGGCCTCGGCAGTCGCGCCCGGATTGTTCCAGTACTCCTTGAAGATGTGCTCGCCGTGCAGCAGCACCTCGCCGTCGTCGGCGATCCGGATCACCGAGCCGGGCAGCGGCTGGCCGACCGTGCCGATCTTCTGCCGGTCCCAGGGGTTGAACGCGGTAGGGGCGCAGGACTCGGTCAGGCCGTAGCCCTCCAGGACCGTGAAGCCGATGCCGCGGAAGAAGTGCCCGAGGCGCTCGCCCAGCGGGGCGCCGCCCGAGATGGCGTACTCGCCCCGGCCGCCGAGGACCGCGCGCAGCTTGCTGTAGACGAGCTTGTCGAACGTCTTGTGCTTGATCCTCAGGCCGAGGGACGGGCCCGACGGGGTGTCCAGCGCCTTGCTGTAGGCGATCGCGGTGTCGGCCGCCTTGTCGAAGATCTTCCCCTTGCCGTCGGCCTGCGCCTTGGCTCGGGCCGAGTTGTAGACCTTCTCGAAAACCCGCGGCACGCCGAGGATCAGCGTCGGGCGGAACGCGGCCAGCTCGTCGGTGAGGTTCTTGATGTCCGGGACGCAGCCCAGCTTGATCGGCGCCATCATCGGGGCGATCTGCACCAGCCGGCCGAAGACGTGTGCCAGCGGCAGGAAGAGCAGGACCGAGCACTCGCCGGTGCGGAACAGGGGGCGCAGGCGCTCCACGACGTTCCCGCAGTCCGCGAAGAAGTTGCGGTGGGTGAGGACACAGCCCTTGGGGCGGCCCGTGGTGCCGGAGGTGTAGACGATGGTCGCCGGGTCGTCGGCCTTGGCGATCGAGCCGCGCTCCTCGACCGTCTCGTCGGTGACGTCCTGGCCGAGCCGGCCCAGCTCGTCGAGCCCGCCGCCCTCGATCTGCCACACGTGCTTGAGCGCCGGCAGCCGGTCGCGCACCGACTCGATCGCGGCCGAGTGGGCGTCCGTCTCCACGACGCAGGCGGTCGCGCCCGAGTCACCGAGGATCCACTGCACCTGCTCCGGCGAACTGGTCTCGTACACCGGCACGGTCACCGCGCCCGCGCTCCAGATCGCGAAGTCCAGCAGCGTCCACTCGTAGCGGGTGCGGGACATCAGGCCCACCCGGTCGCCCGGCTGGACGCCGGCGGCGATCAGCCCCTTCGCCGCCGTGTGCACCTCGGCGAGGAACGTGGTGGCCGTGACGTCCTGCCAGCTGCCGCCGATCTTGCGGGCGATGACAGCGACGTCCGGGTGCTGCGCGGCGTTTCTGCGAACGATGTCGGTCAGATTTCCGTCCGCAGGGACCTCGTACAAAGCCGGAAGGCTGAACTCGCGCAAGACTGCTGCTCCTCATAGGGCGCCGGCGCCACGACGGTGTGTGCTGCGACGGTGCGGTCCAAGGCTCGGGGAGGTACTCAGGCATTCACTTGTTGAAATGCAGAGCACGACTGGACTGCCCGGACGTTACCCGCCGGTATGGCTTCTCCGACAGGGGGTCCCGTCGAGATGTTCGCTGCGTCACACAGTTGGGTATTCCTTCGCGCACAGTAGTCCACGCACTAACTGACTGGCCAGTAACCGCAGGTAGGGCCGCCACTGTTCACGTGTGCCGCACACGCTTACGCTTGATCGTCATGGCACCCACACCAGCCGGATACCACCGGACGCGCGTACACGTGGTGAGCGACGTGCACGGCAACGCCCGCGACCTGGCCAGGGCCGGTGAGGGCGCCGACGCCCTGATATGCCTGGGCGATCTCGTCCTCTTCCTCGACTACGCCGACCACGCGCGCGGCATCTTCCCCGACCTGTTCGGCGTCGAGAACGCCGACCGCATCGTGGCGCTGCGCACCGCCCGCCGCTTCGAGGAGGCCCGGGAGTTCGGTGCCCGGCTGTGGGCCGGCGTCGGCGAGGACCGCGCCTCGGTGATCGAGGAGGCGGTGCGCAAGCAGTACGCCGAGATGTTCGCCGCGTTCCCCTCTCCTACGTACGCCACCTACGGCAACGTCGACATGCCGCCCCTGTGGCGGGAGTACGCCGGCCCCGGCACGACCGTCCTCGACGGCGAGCGCGTCGAGATCGGCGGCCTGGTCTTCGGCTTCGTCGGCGGCGGCCTGCGCACACCCATGCGGACGCCGTACGAGATCAGCGACGAGGAGTACGCGGCGAAGATCGAGGCCGTGGGCGAGGTGGACGTGCTCTGCACCCACATCCCGCCCGAGGTGCCCGAACTGGTCTACGACACCGTCGCCCGCCGCTTCGAGCGCGGCAGCCGGGCGCTGCTGGACGCCATTCGCCGCACCCGGCCCCGGTACTCCCTCTTCGGGCACGTGCACCAGCCGCTGGTGCGGCGGATGCGGATCGGGGCAACCGAGTGTGTGAACGTGGGGCACTTCGCGGCGACCGGGACCCCGTGGGCGCTGGAGTGGTGAGGACGTCCCAGGTCGGGTGCGATCACCGGGCCCGGTGCGCGGTAGCCTTCACGCTGCACACGCGTGCGCACGACCTCATACCGGCCCGCATCTGGAGGAGCCACGGCGATGGCGGAACACACCAGCTCGAGCATCACCATCGAGGCGGCCCCGGCCGACGTCATGGCGGTCATCTCCGATTTCGCCCGCTACCCGGACTGGACCGGTGAGGTGAAGGAGGCGGAGGTCCTGAAGGCCGACGCCCAGGGCCGCGCCGAGCAGGTCCGCCTCGTCATGGACGCGGGCGCGATCAAGGACGACCAGGTCCTCGCATACACCTGGACGGGCGAGAACGAGGTCTCCTGGACGCTCGTGAAGTCCCAGATGCTGCGTTCCCTGGACGGCTCGTACCTCCTCAAGCCGTCCGGCGCGGGCGGCACCGAGGTCACGTACGTGCTGACCGTGGACGTCAAGATCCCCATGCTCGGCATGATCAAGCGCAAGGCGGAGAAGGTCATCATCGACAGGGCGCTGGCCGGCCTCAAGAAGAGGGTCGAAGCCGGCAAGTAGCCCCGGCCGCACACCCACCCGGCCCCAGCGGCGACACCGGGCGCCTCGGCAACGCCCGGTACCGTCAACCCCATGCGCACCATCCTGATCACCGGCCCCGGCGGCAGCGGTCGTACCACCCTCGCGGCCGCGACCGCCTTGGCCGCGGCGTCCGAGGGCACCCGCACCCTCGTCCTCGGCACCGACCGCACGGACACCCTCGGTGCCGCGCTGGGGGTGAAGACCGGCCCGGCCCCGGTCCAGGCAGCCCCGCACCTCACCGCCTGGCGCCCCGACGCCGCCCAGGACTTCCGCAGGGACCTCACCGCCCTCCAGGACCGCGCCTCCTCCGCCCTGGACCTCCTCGGCGCCTCCCGCCTCGACCCCGAGGAACTCACCGCCCTGCCCGGCGCCGAGGAACTCGCCCTGCTGCGCGCCCTGCGCGATGCCGCGCTGTCGGAGCAGTACGACACCCTCGTCGTCGACCTCCCCCCGGCCCCGCAGGCCCTCGCCCTCCTCGCCCTGCCCGAGGAACTCCGCCGCTACCTGCGCCGCCTCCTCCCGCCCGAACGGCAGGCCGCCCGCGCCCTGCGCCCCGTCCTCGGCCGCCTCGCCGGCGTCCCCATGCCCGCCGAGTGGCTTTACGGGACGTCAGCCCGCTGGGACCTGGAACTGGCCGCCGTCGAGGCGGTCCTCGCCGACCGCGACACCGTCGTACGCCTGGTCGCCGAACCCGGCCCGGCCGGTGCCGACGCGCTGCGCACCGCCGGCCTCGGCCTCGCCCTGCGCGGTCTGCGCACCGACGTCGTGGTCGCCAACCGCGTCCTGCCCGAGGCGTCCCCGGACACCTGGCTCGCCGGCCCGGTCGCCCAGCAGCGCAAGACGCTGGAGGAGTGGCGCCAGTCGTACGACGTCCGCACCGTCGCCCACCTCGGAAGCGACCCGCGCGGCCTCGACGACCTCACCGCCCTCGCCGTGCCCGGCGTCGAGCAGGCGCCTCCCGCGGCCGACTGGTCCGTGACGGACCGGCTCGGCGAGGAAGGGGTACTCGTCTGGCAGATCCCGCTGCCCGGCGCCATACGCGAGGAACTGGACCTCGTACGGCGCGGCGACGAACTCGTCGTCACGGCGGGGCGGTTCCGCCGGCTCGTCCCGCTGCCCTCCGCGCTGCGCCGCTGCACCGTCGACGGGGCCGCCCTGCGCGAGGGCGAGCTGCGCATCCGCTTCGCACCCGACCCGAAGCTGTGGCCCCGGACCCCGTGAGCCGGCAGGCGGAATCGGACGGACCCGGCCGGTCCCGGCCGGTGAACCCGGTACGCCCGTTCGGGTAACGTCGTAGGGACGAACCGTAGTCAGGAGTCCGTCATGAGCGAAGAGCTCCCCCCGTCCGACGCCGCCCGCGAAAAGGCCGCGGACGAGGTACGGGCGAGCGACGCCGACGCCTGGGCGACCGCGTGCGCCGAGGACCTCCAGGCGGAGAAGGCCCGCCGCCGCACCGAGTACGGCCCGCCCCCGGGCTCGGCGGCCGAGGAACTGAAGAAGCTCGTCGACGCCGTCGCCGAGAAACTGTCCGATGCGCAGTCCCCGCTGCTCGGCGCGGTCGCGGGGCCCGCCGCCCAGCAGGTCGTACGGCAGGTCGTCCAGCAGGCCAAGGACGCCGTGGAACCCGTCATCGAGCGCAATCCGGACGTCTTCGACCACCTGGCCGCGGCCGGGAACGAACTGCTCGCCGCCTACCGCTCCGCCGTCCAGGCCCAGGAGCGGCGCTGGACCGGCCGCGACGACCAGGCGGACCCCGGTGACCGGGGCGAACGCCGGGACGGCGGCGACGACGCCGGTCCCGGGGAGCGCATCGACCTGGACTGAGTCCCCGGCCCCGGCCGAGCGGCGGCCCCGGGCGGCCGCCCGGGGTGCCCACCGTGCGGACGACGGCGGACCGACGGCAGGGCCTCGGGTACCGTTGGCCCCAGCGGGGCTCGACCGAAACTGAGGGATTCATGGGACTCACCATCGGCGTCGACATCGGCGGCACGAAGATCGCGGCCGGCGTGGTCGATGAGGAAGGCAACATCCTCTCGACCCACAAGGTGCCGACCCCGGGCACGGCTGAGGGCATCGTGGACGCCATCGCCTCGGCGGTGGACGGCGCACGCGTCGGTCACGACATCGTCGGCGTGGGCATCGGTGCCGCCGGCTACGTGAACCGGCAGCGCTCCGAGGTCTACTTCGCGCCCAACATCCACTGGCGCAACGAGCCGCTCAAGGAGAAGGTCGAGGCCCGCGTGGGCCTCCCGGTGGTCGTGGAGAACGACGCGAACGCCGCGGCATGGGGCGAGTACAAGTTCGGTGCCGGCAAGGGCCACCGCAACGTCATCTGCATCACGCTGGGCACCGGCCTCGGCGGCGGCATCATCATCGGCAACAAGCTGCGCCGCGGGCACTTCGGCGTGGCCGCCGAGTTCGGGCACATCCGTATGGTGCCGGACGGCCTGCTGTGCGGCTGCGGCTCGCAGGGCTGCTGGGAGCAGTACGCGTCGGGCCGGGCGCTGGTGAGGTACGCCAAGCAGCGCGCCAACGCCACCCCCGAGAACGCCGAGATCCTCCTCGGCCTCGGAGACGGCACCCACGACGGCATCGAGGGCAAGCACATCTCCATGGCCGCCCGCCAGGGCGACCGGGTGGCCGTCGACTCCTACCGCGAGCTGGCCCGCTGGGTCGGCGCGGGCCTCGCCGACCTGGCCTCCCTCTTCGACCCCTCCGCGTTCATCGTCGGCGGCGGCCTCTCCGACGAGGGCGAGCTGGTCCTGGGCCCGATCCGGAAGTCCTACAAGCGCTGGCTGGTCGGCGGCAACTGGCGCCCGGTGGCCGAGGTCCGAGCCGCGGAGCTGGGCAACAAGGCCGGCCTGGTGGGAGCGGCCGACCTGGCGCGGGAGCCCGACCCGATCATGTGACGCCCTGTCGCTTCCGGGGGCGCGGGGAACTGCGCGATGAGCCACATACGACCGGCACTCGCGTACAAACCCCGCGCCCCGAGCCATGGGGCGTAAATTCATCACATGCCCCTGCTCCCCAACTCCCGTACCGAACCCGACGGTTCCGCGGTCATCAGGGTCCTCAGCTACAACATCCGCTCCATGCGTGACGACACCGCCGCCCTGGCCCGCGTCATCAAGGCCTGCGCACCCGACCTGGTCCTGGTCCAAGAAGCCCCCCGCTTCTTCCGCTGGCGCAAGAAACTCGCCCGCCTGGCCCTCGCCTCCGACCTGGTGATCGTCACCGGCGGCGCCACCACCACAGGCCCGGCGATCCTCAGCTCGCTCCGGGCGAGCGTCGAACGCACGGAGGACGTCCTCTTGCCCCCCACCCCCGGCCTGCACCGCCGTGGCTTCGCCACCGCGGTCGTCCGGTTCGCCGGCACCCGCCTCGGCGTGCTCAGCTGCCACCTGTCCCTCCGGAAGGACGAGCGCTACGAGCAGTCCGGCATGCTCCTGGACCGGCTCGCCGCCCTGGGTGCGGAGCACGCGATCGCCGGCGGCGACCTCAACGAACGCCCCGACGGCCCGGCCTTCCGCCGGCTGACCGACGGTCTGACCGACTGCCGGGCCGCGGCCCCCTGGGGCGGTGAACACACCTGGACGCCCACCGACCCCTACCAGCGCATCGACGCGATCTTCGCGACGCAGGGCATCGAGGTGCTGGGCTGCGGCGTGCCGTCCGGGCAGCCGGGAGTGTCCGACGCAGACCTGAGGGCGGCCACGGACCACCTCCCGGTCCTGGCCGCCCTCAGAGTCCCGGCTTCCCCAGGGGCCTTCTGACGGATCTCCGCAGGAGAAAGCCCCTAGACGACCGCCCCCCGCCCGGGGTCGTCGTCGTCCTCGTCGTCCGTGCGCATGCGCATCACCAGCGTCGCGAACCCGCCGACGAACCCGCCGATCCCCAGCGTGGCCAGCCACCAGGTCATGTCCCAGCCGAGCAGCACGGCCAGCAGGAGCAGCACCGGCCCGCCGAGCACGCCGAGCCAGGCGAACTTGGCGGTCGGGTCGGCGGTGGGCAGCGGGGGCGGCTCCGGGGGCACGAAGTGGCCCTCGTCGTCCTCGTCGAAGTCGTCCTCGGTGGGCTCGGGCGTCGTGTAGTCGCGCGGGCCGACGCCGGGCGCGAAGGAGACCGAGCCGCCCAGGGGCTTCACGGGCGTGTCCCCGGGCCCCTCGGCCTCCTGCGGCTCGGCGGGCTTGACCGTGTCCCCGGACTTCACGGCCGTGTCGGTCCTGTCGCCGGTCCCGGCGTCGTTGGTCCCCGTCGCCGGCAGGGCCAGGTCCTCGATCGACTTGAACGGCTTGGCGCCCGGCGGGTCCGGCGGCTCGTCGCCGTACCCGGCGACGATCGCAGCCCAGGCGGCCTCCTCGTCGAAGGGGACGCCCTTCTCGTCCGGCTCCCGGCCCTCGCGGTCGGAGTCGTGCTCAGCCACCTGCGGTCGTCCCTTCCTTGCCGAGCCCGGGCTCCTTGCCGAGGCCGGACGCGATGCGGCCGATGAACGCGAGGCTCTCCTCGTGGATCCGGTCCGCGTCATGGTCCAACGTGGCGACGTGGTAGCTCTGTTCCAGGATGACCTCTTTCACGTCCGTCGACGAGATGCGGCTGAGGATCCGGGCCGAGTCGGCGGGCGGCACCACATGGTCCTGCGGGCTGCGCATCAGCAGCACCGGCTGGGTGACCTGCGGCAGCTCGCGGTCGGTGGCCTGGAAGAACCGGCGCAGCGAATGCGCCGCGTGCAGCGGCACCCGGTCGTAGCCGAGCTCCTTGCCGTCCGGCTTGGCGATGTCGCTGGCGATGCCCTTCGTCGCGGGGACGAGGTGGCGCACCACCGGCAGGGCGTGCGCGGCCAGGCCGTGCACCTTGTTCGCGGGGTTGACCACCATGACACCGCGGACGGCGTCGCCGTGCTTCGCGGCCAGCCGCAGGGCCAGCGCGCCGCCCATCGACAGACCGGCCACGAAGACCGTCTCGCGGCGCTCGCACAGCAGGCGCAGCGCGCGGTCCACCTCCGCGTACCAGTCCTGCCAGCCGGTGATCCGCAGGTCCTCCCAGCGCGTGCCGTGTCCGGGCAGCAGCGGCAGGGAGACGGTCAGGCCGTGCTCGGCGAGGTGCTCCGCCCAGGGGCGCAGCGACTGCGGTGATCCGGTGAAGCCGTGGCAGAGGAGCACGGCCACCTCTCCGCCCTCGTGGTGAAACGGCTCGGCTCCGGCAAGGACCGGCACCTTCGGCCTCCTGGTCGTGAGAAGGGACTGGCACGATCACGGAATGTCACGGAACGTCATGGAAGGGGTCGCACGGCGTTCGCGGGACCTTCACCGTACGCGACCGCACTGACACCGACCAGGGCCGTCGGAGCCTTTGACGGCGCTCCGGGTTATGGTCTGATCGACACATACAGGAGGCACTCGGTTGTTGTACGGCACGATGAAGGTCACCATCGGGGGTCCGCTGAAGCTCGCCTTCAGACCCTGGGTGGAGGGCCTGGAGAACGTACCCGCCGAGGGCGCAGCGATCCTGGCGAGCAATCACCTGTCGTTCTCCGACTCGTTCTTCCTGCCCGCGGTCCTGGACCGCAAGGTCACTTTCATCGCGAAGGCCGAGTACTTCACCACGCCCGGTGTGAAGGGCCGGCTGACGGCCGCCTTCTTCAAGGGGGTCGGGCAGCTCCCCGTGGACCGCTCGGGTGCGCGCGGCGCGGGTGAGGCCGCCATCAAGAGCGGCATAGACGTGCTGGAGCGCGGTGAGCTGTTCGGGCTCTACCCGGAGGGCACGCGCTCGCCCGACGGACGGCTCTACCGGGGCAAGCCGGGCGGCCTCGCGCGCGTGGCGCTCGCGACCGGCGCGCCCGTCATCCCCGTCGCCATGATCGACACGGAGAAGATCCAGCCGCCCGGGAAGGTCATGCCGAAGCTGATGCGGCCCGGCATCCGGATCGGCAAGCCCCTGGACTTCAGCCGCTACCAGGGCATGGAGCACGACCGGTTCGTGCTGCGCGCGGTGACCGACGAGGTCATGTACGAGATCATGAAGCTCTCCGGCCAGGAGTACGTCGACATGTACGCCACGGCCATGAAGCGGCAGCTCACGGAAGCGGCGAAGGCGGAGAAGGAAGCCGAGAAGGCGGCCAAGGCCGCTCTCGCGCGGGCCGAGAAGGAACAGGCCGAGAAGGAAAAGGCCGAGAAGGAAAAGGCCGAGAAGGAAAAGCAGACGGAGCAGCGGCGGACCGAGCCCTAGGCGGGGCCGGGGTCGGGGGGCGGGGGAGATGGCCAAGCGCGAGCGTGTGATGAGGATGTCGGTCGAGCAGCCGCTGTGGCGTGCGCTCACCGCCTACCGGGTGCTCACGATGCTGTACGCGGTCGGCCTGTTCGCCACCGCCCACGACGAGTTCGTCCGCCCCTGGGTCGCCGTCGGCTACTACGCGGTGCTGTGCGGGTGGACCCTGGCCACCCTGCCCCGGGTCGCGAACGCCGCCCGCTGCACCAAGCGGTTCCTCGCCGCCGACCTCACCGTCGCCGTCGCCGGCATCCTGCTCACGCCCGTCGCCGACGCGCACGAGCGGGTCCAGGCGGGCGGCCCGACCCTGCCGTCGATATGGACCGCCGGTGCCGTTCTCGCCTTCGCCATCAAGGGCGGCTGGCGCTGGGCGGCCCTCGCCTCCACCCTCGTGGCCGTCGCCAACCTGGTCGAGCGCGGCAGCCCGGCCCGCGACACCGTCCACAACGTCATCCTGGTCTGCATCGCCTCCGTCGCCATCGGCTACGTCGTCGAGGTAGCCCGCGCCTCCGAGCGCACCCTCGCCCGCGCCCTGGAGATCGAGGCCGCCACGCGGGAGCGGGAACGCCTCGCCCGCGACATCCACGACAGCGTGCTCCAGGTGCTGGCGATGGTGCAGCGCCGCGGGGCCGTGATCGGGGGAGAGGCGGCCGAGCTGGGCCGGATGGCCGGCGAGCAGGAGGTCGCGCTGCGCACCCTGGTCTCCGGCGGACTCGTCCCCCTCTCGCGGGTCTCGGAGGACGCCGCCGAGGGCGCGGTCGTCCGGGCCGTCGACGACGACGACGAGGAGCCGGAGCCGGGCGGCCCCATCGACCTGCGCGCCCTGCTCGCGCCGTACGCGGGGGCCATGGTCAGCCTCGCCGAACCGGGCGCGCCCGTGCCGCTGGCGCCGGTCGCCGCCCGGGAGGTGGCCGCCGCCGTCGGGGCCGCCCTGGACAACGTCCGCCGGCATGCCGGTCAGGACGCGCGTGCCTGGATCCTGGTCGAGGACGAGCCGGACGAGGTGATCGTCACCGTACGGGACGACGGGCCCGGCATCCCGGCGGGCCGGCTCGTCCAGGCCGAGGGCGAGGGGCGGCTCGGTGTCGCCCTGTCGATCCGCGGCCGGCTGCGCGACCTCGGCGGCAGCGCGGAGCTGATCTCGGTGCCGGGCCAGGGCACGGAGGTCGAGCTGAAGGTACCGAAGGACGCGAACACTCGGGGGAAGGCGGAGCAGCGATGACGGAGACCACCCAAGACCTCCAGGACCCGATCAAGGTCATGGTCGTCGACGACCACCCCATGTGGCGCGACGCCGTCGCCCGCGACCTGGCCGAGTCGGGCTTCGAGGTGGTCGCCACCGCGGGCGACGGCGACCAGGCCGTGCGGCGCGCCAAGGCCGCCGCACCCGACGTCCTCGTGCTCGACCTGAACCTGCCCGGCAAGCCCGGTGTGCAGGTCTGCAAGGAGGTCGTCGCCGCGAACCCCGCACTGCGGGTCCTGGTGCTGTCCGCGAGCGGTGAGCACGCCGACGTCCTGGAGGCCGTGAAGTCCGGCGCGACCGGCTATCTGCTGAAGTCGGCCTCCACCGGGGAGCTGCAGGACGCGGTCCGTCGCACGGCCGTCGGCGACCCGGTCTTCACCCCCGGCCTCGCCGGGCTGGTCCTCGGCGAGTACCGCCGCCTGGCCTCCGAACCGGGCCCCGCCCCCGACACCGACGAACCGAAGGCGCCCCGGCTCACCGACCGCGAGACCGAGGTGCTCCGCCTGGTCGCCAAGGGCCTGAGCTACAAGCAGATCGCCGAACGCCTGGTCATCTCCCACCGCACGGTGCAGAACCACGTCCAGAACACCCTGGGCAAGCTCCAGTTGCACAACCGCGTGGAGCTCGTCAGGTACGCGATCGAGCGCGGCCTCGACGACGAGTGAGGCGCACGTCACACTGACCCTTCGTCAGGCACCTGCGGCGAAGGGACTGTTCCATGCGCGTCGGAGTACTGACCGGAGGCGGCGACTGCCCAGGCCTCAACGCCGTCATCCGGGCCATCGTCCGCAAGGGCGTGCAGGAGTACGGCCATGACTTCACCGGCTTCCGGGACGGCTGGCGAGGACCCCTGGAAGGCGACACCGTCCGTCTCGACATCCCCGCCGTACGCGGCATCCTGCCCCGCGGCGGCACGATCCTCGGCTCCTCGCGGACCAACCCGCTGAAGGTGGAGAACGGCATCCGCCGGATCAAGGAGACCCTCGCCGGGCTGGAGGTCGAGGCGCTCGTCGTCATCGGCGGCGAGGACACCCTGGGCGTGGCCGCCCGCCTGTCCGACGAACACGGCGTGCCCTGCGTGGGCGTCCCCAAGACGATCGACAACGACCTGTCCGCCACCGACTACACCTTCGGCTTCGACACCGCAGTCGGCATCGCGACCGAGGCCATCGACCGGCTGCACACCACCGCCGAGTCCCATATGCGGGTCCTGGTCGTCGAGGTGATGGGCCGGCACGCCGGCTGGATCGCCCTCCACTCGGGCCTGGCCGGCGGCGCCAACGTCATCCTCATCCCCGAGCAGCGCTTCGACACCGAGCAGGTGTGCACCTGGGTGACCTCCCGCTTCCGGGCGTCGTACGCCCCGATCGTGGTCGTCGCCGAGGGGGCGATGCCCAGGGACGGCGACATGGTCCTCAAGGACCAGTCGCTGGACTCCTTCGGGCACGTCCGGCTGTCCGGGGTCGGCGAGTGGCTCGCCAAGGAGATCGAGAAGCGCACGGGCAAGGAGGCCCGCACGACGGTCCTGGGCCATGTCCAGCGCGGCGGCACCCCCAGCGCCTTCGACCGCTGGCTCGCCACCCGCTTCGGGCTGCACGCCATCGACTGCGTCCGCGACCGCGACTTCGGCCGGATGGTCGCCCTGCGCGGCACGGACATCGTCCGCGTCCCCATCGCGGACGCCACGGCCCGCCTGAAGACGGTGGACCCGGCGCTGTACGAGGAGGTCGGGGTGTTCTTCGGCTGACGGCCCGGCGCCCGGTGCCGGTCGGGGCCGCACGGCCCCGACCGGGCCCGCACTACACCGAGGGCGCGCTCGTCCCCCGCAGCTGCCCCACCAGATCCCGCACCACCGCCGCGCCGTTCAGCGTCAGCACCGACTCGGGGTGGAACTGCACCCCGGCGAACCCCGGCCCGCGCAGCGCGTGGACCTCCCCGTTCGCGGCGCGGCTCACCTCGACACCGTGCGCGGCCAGCTCCCTGAACGCCTCGTCCTCGCAGCGCGCCACGAAGCTGTTGTAGAAGCCCACGACCTCCCGCCGCCCGAACAGCTCGATCTCCGTCTGCGCCCCCTGGTACGGCACGTCCTTCCGCACGATGTCCAGCCCCAGCTCGGCCGCGATCAGCTCGTGTCCGAGGCAGACGCCCAGCACGCCCTGCCGTCCGCCCCTGATCAACTCGGCGGTGAGGTCGCGCAGGAAGCGCATCTTGGGATCGGCGAGGTCGGACGGGTCGCCCGGACCGGGTCCGAGCACGACGGGTCCCTCGTGTGCGAGCACCGCCTCCCGCAGCCCCGGCTCGTCGTACCGCCGCACGCTCACCTCCAGGCCGCTGGAGCGCAGCACGTGCGCGAGCATCGCCGTGAAGGTGTCCTCGCCGTCCACGACCAGGGCGTGTCCGGCCAGTTCCGCCGCGGGCTCCTGCATGCGCAGCCAGAAGGGGGCCAGCGAAGCCCGGCGTCCGTCCAGCGCGGCACGCACGCGGGGATCGTCGGCGAGGCGGGCGCGGGTGTGCTCCGCACGTGGCCGTGACGGCCGTACTCCCAGCGCCGCGAGCACGCCCGCCGCCTTGGCGTGGGTCTCGGCCACCTCGCTCGCCGGGTCCGAGCCGCGCACCAGGGTCGCGCCGACCGGCACCCGCAGTCGCCCGCCCGCGTCGATGTCGGCGGTGCGGATCAGGATGGGCGAGTCGAGGGTCTGGGCACCGCCCGAATCCCGGCCGATCAGGGCCAGCGCCCCGGCGTAGTACCCCCGCCCGCCACTCTCGTGCCGCTCGATCACCCGGCAGGCGTTCTGCACCGGCGAGCCGGTGACGGTCGCCGCGAACATGGTCTCCTTCAGCACCTCCCGCACATCCAGTGAGGACTTCCCGCGCAGCTCGTACTCGGTGTGCGCGAGGTGCGCCATCTCCTTCAGCCGGGGCCCGATCACGACCCCGCCCATGTCGCCGACGGTGCACATCATCTTGAGCTCCTCGTCGACGACCATCGACAGCTCCTCGATCTCCTTGCCGTCGGCGAGGAAGCCGAGCAGATGCTCGGGCGTGGGCCCCTCGGCGGGGTAGCGGTAGGTGCCGCTGATCGGGTTCATGACGACCGTGCCGCCGGACATCCGCACATGCACCTCGGGGCTGGCCCCGACCAGCGTGCGCCCACCCGTCTCCCGCCCCGGCCCTTCCGAGGAAGGCCCTTCGGGCCCTTTCTCATTTCCGGTGTGCACGACGAACGTCCAGTACGCCCCCCGCTCGCCCTCCAGCAGCCGCCGGAACAGCGCCAGCGCGTCGGCCCGTCCGAACCCGGGGATCTCGCCCTCGTACGTCCGCCGGATCACGAAGTTGGCGCCCTCACCCCTCCCGATCTCCTCCCGCAGCACGCGTCCGACGATCTCCGCGTACTCCTCGTCGGCGACATCGAAGCCGCCGTTCTCGACCCGCACGTCGTGCGCCGGGAGCTGCTCCAGGGCTTCGGCCAGCGGAACGCCGTACGACTCCTGGGGCGTGAGGGCCAGCAGGGGCGTGCCGTCGTCGCGGACGTCGAAGCCGCGCTCGCGGATCTGCCGGAAGGGCACCAGCGCGAGGCTCTGGTCGGGGAGGTCGGCGAGGCGGTCGTGCGGTGCGACCGGGCCGATCAGGACCTCGACCAGGTCGTGGTCGTGGCCCGGGGTGCGGCGGCGCAGCAGGGCGAACGGACGGGGGTCGTCCAGCAAGCCGAGCAGGTTCATGGGTCCGTGCTCCATCTCGGTGAGAGAGGAACGGACCCCGGGAAACGCCGAAGGCCGCCCCTCGGGCGGCCTTCGCGAAGTCGTGTGTACGCGCAGTCAGCGGGCCGCCGGATGAGCGGTCCACCACCAGGTCTGTGTCGAATGCGCGAACATGCGACGCACCCTACCCCACGTCCGAGGGGCGTACGGGGTGTCTCAATTGCTGGGCATGGGTCAGGACGTCCGACACGACCCCGTAATGTTGAGGTCGTGACCGTGAACGCTAAGACCAGCGCGAGTGCTGGCAACACCTGGCGAAACCTGCCCGCGGCGCAGCAGCCCGAGTACCCCGACACCGAGGCTCTGCGCGCAGTCGTTGCGGACCTCGAGTCGTATCCGCCGCTCGTCTTCGCGGGCGAGTGCGACCAGCTGCGCGCCCGGATGGCGGCCGTCGCCAAGGGAGAGGCGTTCCTCCTCCAGGGCGGCGACTGCGCCGAGGCCTTCGACGCGGTGTCCGCCGACCACATCCGCAACAAGCTGAAGACGCTGCTCCAGATGGGCGCCGTGCTCACGTACGCCGCGTCCGTGCCGGTCGTGAAGGTCGGCCGGATCGCCGGCCAGTACTCCAAGCCGCGCTCCAAGCCGACCGAGACCCGCGACGGCGTGACGCTGCCGACGTACCGCGGCGACTCCGTCAACGGCTTCGACTTCACCGAGGCCGCGCGCGTCCCGGACCCCGAGCGGCTGAAGCGGATGTACCACGCGTCCGCCTCCACGCTGAACCTGGTGCGCGCCTTCACCACCGGCGGCTACGCCGACCTGCGCCAGGTGCACGCCTGGAACCAGGACTTCGTGAAGTCGTCCCCGTCCGGCCAGCGCTACGAGCAGCTCGCCCGCGAGATCGACCAGGCGCTGAACTTCATGCACGCCTGCGGGGCCGACCCGGAGGAGTTCAAGACGGTCGAGTTCTACGCCTCGCACGAGGCGCTGCTGCTCGACTACGAGTCCGCGCTGACCAGGGTCGACTCGCGCACCGGCCAGCTGTACGACGTCTCCGGGCACATGGTGTGGATCGGTGAGCGCACCCGGCAGCTGGACCACGCGCACATCGAGTTCGCCTCGAAGATCCGCAACCCGATCGGCATCAAGCTCGGTCCGACGACCACCGCCGAGGACGCGCTGCAGTACATCGAGCGCCTCGACCCCGAGCGCGAGCCGGGCCGGCTGACCTTCATCGTCCGCATGGGCGCCGACAAGGTCCGCGACAAGCTCCCCGAGCTGGTCGAGAAGGTCACCGCCTCGGGCGCGACCGTGGCCTGGGTGACCGACCCGATGCACGGCAACACCTTCGAGGCGGCCTCCGGGCACAAGACCCGCCGCTTCGACGACGTGCTCGACGAGGTCAAGGGCTTCTTCGAGGTGCACAAGGCCCTCGGCACCCACCCGGGCGGCATCCACGTGGAGCTCACCGGCGACGACGTCACCGAGTGCGTGGGCGGCGGTGACGAGATCTTCGTCGACGATCTGCACCAGCGCTACGAGACCGCCTGCGACCCGCGGCTCAACCGCAGCCAGTCGCTCGACCTGGCGTTCCTCGTGGCCGAGATGTACAGGGACCAGTAACGGGTCCGCCTGTTACCGGAGCATGGACTGGGGCGCGGATCACACGATCCGCGCCCCTCTCCACTTTTGTGCTCCGGACCCGGCGGGTAAGGTTAGGTTAGCCTCACCGATCAACGGGGACGGCGCATCCGAGAACGACCCGTCCGGGAGGTGAACCGCGTGTACGTCTGCAGTTGCTTCGGGATCACCGAGCAGCAGGTCAAGCAGCACGTGGACGGCGGCGCCTGCACCCCCCGCCAGATAGCCTCCGCCTGCAAGGCGGGTACGGACTGCGGGTCCTGTGTGCGCCGCATCCAGGCCATTCTGGGCAGGGGATCCTGCCCCCGCCGTGATCTGGCCGACCGGAACGAGCCGGTGCTCGCGGACCTGGAAGACGCCGCCTGACGGCAGGCCCTAGTGCCGCGGCACTAGCTCGGCTGCTCGATCTGCTGCGCGATGTACAGCGCCTCACCGAGCTTGTCGATCAGCTCCAGCTGCGTGTCCAGATAGTCGATGTGGTGCTCCTCGTCCTCCAGGATCGTCTCGAAGAGGTTCGCGGACGTGATGTCGCCCTTGCTGCGCATCACCTCGATACCGCGCTTGAGCCGGTCGATCGCCTCGACCTCGACCTGCCGGTCCGCCTGGAACATCTCGGTGACCGTCTGGCCGACCCGTACGTGGAAGAGCCGCTGGTAGTTGGGCAGGCCGTCCAGCATGAGGATGCGCTCGGTGATCTTGTCCGCGTGCTTCATCTCATCGATGGACTCTTCACGCGTGTACTTGGCGAGCTTGGTCCAGCCGTTGTTGTCCTGGATCCGGTAGTGCAGCCAGTACTGATTGACCGCCGTCAGCTCGCCGGTCAACTGCTCGTTGAGGAATTCGAGGACCTCGGGGTCGCCCTGCATCGCAGAGGCTCCTTCCACGCGTGGGAACTGGCAAGTTGCGCCGCATGATTCCACTGGTGAAGAAGATCGTCCAGTAAGTCTGCACTTAGTAAGTAAGGGCATGCTTAGTTTACTTTGTCCTGTTTCGGGGTGGGCCCGGTCAGGGGCATCACCCGGGGTCTGTCAGGATGGAGTCATGGGTCAGCCGCTGGAACACGAATCGGGAGAAGGGCGCGATCCAGCAGGAGCGACGCAGCCCGAGCTGCCCCCGGGGCAGCGGTTGCAACGCGGCTGGCCGGTCACGCACTACGGGCCCGTCCCCAAGTTCCGGCCCGAGCGCTGGGAGTTCCGGGTCTTCGGTGCCACCGCCGACGGCGGCAAGCACTGCTGGACCCACGAGGAGTTCACGGCCCTGCCCTACACCACCGTCGTGGCCGATCTGCACTGCGTCACGAAGTTCAGCATGCTGGGCGCCGAGTGGGGCGGTATCCCCGCGCGCACGCTCCTCGACCTCGCGCCGCCCGCGGACGACGTCACCCATGTGATGGTGTGGGCCGAGTACGGATTCAGCTCCAACCTCCGGCTGTCCGACTTCGCCGACGAGCAGGTCGTGTTCGCCACCCACAAGGACGGCGAGCTGCTCACCGCCGAGCACGGCTTCCCGCTGCGCCTGATCGTGCCCCACCTCTACGCCTGGAAGGGCCCCAAGTGGGTGCGCGGCGTGGAGTACATGACCGCCGACCGGCGGGGCTTCTGGGAAGAGCGCGGCTACCACAACATCGGCGACCCCTGGCAGGAGCAGCGCTACTCGTACCAGGAGGGGCCCGCGGACGGCCCCGGCCTCTGACGGGCTCAGCCGTCGCGCAGCTTCTTCAGCCGCTCCACGTCGGCCACGTGCCCCTGCTTGCCGCCCGGCGTCTCGATGATCAGCGGCACGCCCTCGGTCGCGGGGTGTGTCATCAGGGCCCGGAACGGGTCCTCGCCGATGTGGCCGACGCCGATGTTCTCGTGCCGGTCCTTGTGCGCGCCCACCACGTCCTTGGAGTCGTTGGCGTGGATCAGCTTCAACCGGCCCTCGCCGACCGTGTCCACCAGCAGGTCCAGCGTCTGGTGCATGCCGCTGGGGCCGGTCAGGTCGTGGCCTGCGGCGTAGATGTGGCAGGTGTCCAGGCACACGCCGAGCATCGGGTGGGCGTCCAGCGCCTCGAAGTACGGGCCGAAGTCCCACGTCCGTGAGCACAGGGAGGCGCCCTGGCCGGCCGTCGACTCCAGCAGCAGGAACGGGTCGTCCTCGTGGGTCAGCTCGTCCAGCAGCGGCAGCAGATGCTCCCGTACCTGCTTCAGTGCCACCGACCGCTCCCGGCCGCCGGTCGCGCTGCCCGTGTGCACGACCACGCCCAGCGCCCCGATCTCCCGGCCGCGCCGCAGGGAGTGCCGCAGCGACTCCACCGACCGCTCCACGGTCGCCTCGGTGTGCGAGCCGAAGTTGATCAGGTAGGGGGCGTGCACGTAGGCCGGGATCGACTCGGCCGCGCAGGCCGCGCGGAACGCCTCGTCCTGCTTCGGGTTTCCGGTCGGCGTGGCCCAGCCGCGCGGGTTGGCGACGAAGACCTGGACGGTCTCCGCCTTCAGGTCACGGGCGTACGACAGGCCTACGGAATGGAGCCCACCGGCCACGGGGACGTGGCCGCCCACCGGGTTGCGGGAGGGGCCGGACAGCTGACTGTTCACCCGTTCAGGGTGTCATGCGTCCGGCCCTGCCCCGTCCACGGGCTCCCTGCCCGCCGCCGTCACCTGATCTTGATGGTGATCGTCGACCCCTTGGGGGCCCGCTGTCCGCCCTCGACGGACTGGCTCTTGACCTCGTCGCCGAACAGGCCGAGCAGCCCGCGGTCCTCCTCGACCTCGAATCCGGCGCCCTCCAGCGCCTGCCTGGCGTCGTCGACGCCGGCGCCGACCACGTCCGGGACCTCGATCATCTCCGGGCCCTTGGACAGCGTCAGCGTCACCGTGTCGCCCTCGGCCGCCCGGCCGCCGGGCTTCGGCGTCTGCCGGACGACCTGGCCCTTGTCGTACTCGGAGGAGTTGACCCGCTCGGTGGCGATCTTCACCTTGAGGCCGGCCTCGATCAGCTCGGCCTTCGCGTCCGCCTCGTCCGAGCCGGTGACGTCGGGGATGTCGATGGGGCTGCCCTTGCTGACGACCAGCGCGACGGCCGTGCCCGCGCGCACCTTCGTGCCGTCGGCCGGGCGCGCGGAGATCACCGAGCCGCGCGGCACGTCGTCGCTGAACTCGCGGGTGACCATGCCCGGCTCCAGCCCGTCCTCCCTCAGCTGGTCCCGGGCCTTGTCGAGCTTCTGGCCCGCCAGGGCGGGCACGCGCGTGGTCTCGGGGCCGTCGGAGATGGTGAACGACACGGAGTCGTGGAGGCGGATACGGGCGCCCGACTCGGGGTACATGCCCAGGATCGTGCCTCGCTTGACGGTGTCGCTGTGGGCGTGGCTGACCTCGCCCACCTCGAGCCCGGCATCCTTCAGCTCGTCCCGGGCCTGCGCCTCGGTCTTCGACAGCAACGGGGGGACCTTGGTGAACTGGCCGGAGTTGATGTACCAGACGCCGGCGCCGAGGCCGAGCACGAGCAGGACGGCGACGACGATCGCCACCGGGCCGCGCCGGGAGCCCGAGCGGCGCCGGGACGGCGGGGGCGGCGGCGGGGACGCCAGGCGGCTGGTGCGGTTGAGGGCGGCCCCGGAGGCCTCGTCGTCCTCGTTGACCGGCAGCGGACGCGGCGTGGCCAGGGCGCGCGGGATCACGGTCGTCCGGTCGTCGCCGTTGTCGTGGTCCACCGAGAGCGCCTGCGGCGGCACCGCGTCCAGCTCGTCCTCGCTCAGCCGGCCGCGTCCGTCGCGGACCTGCGCGAGCAGCGCCACCGCGTCGTGCGGGCGGACGGCCGGGGTGCGGGCCGTCGCCGAGGCCACCATCTCGTCCAGCTCGTACGCCAGGCCGGGCACGGCGGCCGAGGGCGGCGGGACGTCCTCGTGCAGGTGCTTGTAGAGGATCACGGCGGGGGAGTCCCCGTCGTGCGGCCTGTCGCCGGTCAGCATCTCGTACAGCATCACGCCGCACGCGTACACGTCGACGCGGGGGTCGGCGGTGCCGTTCTCTATCTGTTCGGGGGCGAGGTACGAGACCGTGCCGAGGACGGTGCCGGTGGTGTTCGTCACCGTGTCCACGGCCCGGACGAGGCCGAAGTCGGCGACCTTGACCCGGCCGTCGTCCCCTATCAGGACGTTCTCGGGCTTCATGTCGCGGTGCACGAACCCGGCGCGGTGCGCGGCGCCCAGCGCGGCCAGCACCGGCTCCAGGATGTCCAGGGCGGCACGCGGCTGCAGGGCGCCGCGCTCGCGCAGTACGTCCCGCAGGGTGCAGCCCGCGACGTACTCCATCGCCAGGTACACGTATGAGCCGTCCGTGCCCTGGTCGAAGACCTGCACCACGTTCGGGTGGGCCAGCCGGGCCACGGACTTCGCCTCGCGGATGAACCGCTCGACGAACGAGGCGTCGACCGCGAGCGAGGGGTGCATCACCTTGAGCGCGAGGACCCGGTCGAGCCGGGTGTCCACGGCCCGGTAGACCGTGGCCATCCCGCCGACCGCGATCCGCGCGTCGATGCGGTATCGGCCGTCGAGCACCTGCCCGACCAAGGGGTCCTGAAGGGTCGTGTCCACGCAGGCGAGTGTACGAGCCACGACCGACAGCCCTGTCCCCCCGGCTGTTTCCGGGGCGGGACTGCAGCCGACCTGTGACGTGTGCCCTGCCCGCTACCGGAAAGCGGGCCGCTCCGGATCCAGTACGGCCATGCCCTCCGTCGGCGACGACGCCTCCGCGAAGTGCCGCCGGGGAATCCGCCCGGCCCGGTGGGCCAGCCGTCCCGCCTCCACGGCATGCCGCATGGCGTCGGCCATCAGCACGGGTTCCTGCGCCCGCGTCACCGCCGAGGCGAGCATCACACCCGCACACCCCAGCTCCATCGCCAGCGCCGCGTCCGAGGCCGTACCGGCGCCGGCGTCCAGGATCACCGGCACGCGCGCGTGCTCGACGATCAGCTGGAAGTTGTGCGGGTTGCGGATCCCGAGCCCGGAGCCGATCGGCGAGCCGAGCGGCATGATCGCCGCGCAGCCCACGTCTTCCAGCTTCCGCGCCAGCACGGGGTCGTCGTTGGTGTACGGCAGCACCGTGAACCCGTCGTCGACCAGTGTCTCGGCCGCCTCCAGTGTCTCGATCGGGTCCGGCAGCAGCGTGCGCTCGTCGGCGATGACCTCCAGCTTGATCAGGTCGGTGCCGAGGGCCTCGCGCGCGAGGCGGGCCGTGAGGACGGCCTCACCGGCGGTGAAGCAGCCCGCCGTGTTGGGCAGCACCCGGATGCCGAGCTTGTCGAGGACGGACAGCACCGAGCCGTGCACCGAGGCGTTCACCCGGCGCATCGCGACCGTCGTCAGCTCCGTCCCGGACGCGACCAGCGACCGCTCCAGCACGTCGAGGCTGGGCGCCCCGCCCGTGCCCATGATCAGGCGGGAGGTGAAGGACGTACCACCGAGGACAAACGGATCGTCGGCCATGGTCAGCCTCCTTGGACGGCCGTGAGGACTTCCACGCGGTCTCCCTCACAGAGGGGCGTGGACGGCCACCGCGTGCGCGGGACGACGGTTTCGTTGAGGGCGGCGGCCACGCCCGAGGGTGATGCGGTCAGCGACTTCACGACGGCGTCGAGAGCCGTGCCGGGCCGGACGTCCCGGGGCTCCCCGTTGACGGAGATGTTCATGCGGGCTGCTCCGTGAGTGCGGTGGCGGGACTGAAGCGCTTCGGGGTGAAGGGGCGGGCCTCCGCGGGGAGTTCACCCGTGGCCAGGACGTGCGCCATGGCGTCGCCGGTCACCGGGGTGAGCAGGATGCCGTTGCGGTAGTGCCCGGTGGCCAGCAGCAGCCCGTCGAGGCCGGTCGGGCCGAGCAGCGGCGCGTTGTCGGGGGAGCCGGGGCGCAGCCCGGCCCGGGTCTCGGTGAGCGGCAGCTCGGTGATGCCCGGGACCAGCTCGTGCGCGTCCCGCAGCAACTCGTACACGCCGCCCGCGGTCACGGTGGTGTCCCAGCCCAGTTCCTCGCTGGTCGCCCCGATGACCAGCTCGCCGCTCGCGCGCGGCACCAGGTAGACGTGGCTGCCGCGCACCACCGCGCGCACGGTCCGGCTCAGGAACGGCCCGTGCCGCTGGGGCATGGTCAGCCGCAGGACCTGCCCCTTCACCGGCCGCACGGGAGGCAGCACGTCCTCCGGGACCCCCGCGAGCCGTCCGCTGAGACTCCCCCCGGCGAGCACCACCTGCCCGGCGGTCGCCTCCGTCCCGTCGGCCAGGACGACGCCCGCGGCCCGGTCCCGTACGACGGTCAGCCGCTCCGCCCACGCCCGGTGGAAGACCACGCCCGCCCGCTCGCACGCGGCGACCAGCGCCCCGGCCAGCCGCCGCGGGTCGATCTGGTGGTCGCCGTCGACCCGCAGCCCGCCGCGCACGCCCGGCGCGAGCATCGGCTCCAGGCGCCTGCACTCGCGCCCCGACAGCCACTGCGACTCCAGGCCCGACTGCTGCTGCAGGGCGTGCAGTTCGCGCAGGTGGGCCCGGTCGTCGGCGTCCAGGGCCACGGCGAGCGTGCCGCAGCGGCGGTAGCCGAGGTCCTGGCCGGTCAGCTCGGTGAGCTCGGCCGCGAAGTCCGGGTAGCGCCGGGCGGAGGCGAGGTTCAGGCCGAGCAGGGTCTGCTCGCCGTAGTGCAGTTCCGTGACGGCGGCCAGCATGCCGGCCGCCACCTGTGCGGCTCCGCCGCCCGGCTCGGGGTCCACGACGGCCGTGGCGAACCCGCGTTGCGCGGCCCGCCAGGCCGTGACCAGGCCGATGATCCCGCCCCCGATGACAAGGACGTCTGACGTGGTGGACGTAGGCGACATGGGCGTCCAGCCCCTCCCTTCGCCGGCATGACCCGGATCAGGTTCGTACGGTCGGAGGCCGCCAGCCTCCCTCTCAGCCCGGTGCGTCCGGGCTCCCGCGAGTGCTTTACGTTGGCCACCCTAGCCCGATGCCCTATGCCGCAGTAAGGGAGCCTCTGTCCATGGCCCGATCCCTCGACGGTCTCGTCCTCGCCCCGGTCGCCGACCAGGCACCGGGCCAGGTGGGCACCCGCACCCGGTTCACGTACCACGAGCGGCAGGGCGAGATCTGGGCCGAGTACGCGGGCGGCGACGTCGTACGCGGGCATCTCGTGGGTACCCGGGAAGGAGATCGGCTGGACTTCCGGTACGTCCAGCTCAAGCGGGACGGGACCACTTCCTCGGGGCACTGCGTCTCGGCGGTCGTGGAACTGCCCGACGGGCGGGTGCGGCTGGAGGAGACCTGGGAGTGGGAGTCCCAGCGGGGCAACGGCACGAGCGTTGTGGAGCAGGTCACGGCGCATGAGCACTGACTGACATTTCGTCAGGTGTCTATGGTGATCAGGTGAGCGAGCAGACGCAGGAACCAGGTTCGTCCGCGCCGCGGCGCGTCGTCGTGGCGGGTGCGGGCATGGCCGGGGTGCAGACCGCGGTCGCCCTGCGCGAGCGGGGCTTCACCGGTGACGTGATCCTGATCGGCGCCGAGCCCCACCAGCCCTACGACCGGCCCCCGTTGTCCAAGGCCGTCCTGCTCGGCAAGTCCGAGGGCTCCGCCTTCGACGTCGACTTCGAAGCCCTCGGCATCGAACTGCGGCTCGGCTGCGAGGTGCTGGGCCTGCGCCCCGCCGACCACGAGCTGGACACCGAGGACGGGCCCGTGCCGTACGACGTCCTGGTCGTCGCGACCGGCGCCGAACCGGTCCGGCTGCCCGGCGCGGAGGGCGTGCCCGGCGTGCATCTGCTGCGCACCCTGGACGACGCCGAGCGGCTGCGGCCCGTGCTGGCCCGCCGGCACGACATCGTGGTCGTCGGCGCGGGCTGGATCGGCGCGGAGTTCGCCACGGCCGCGCGCGAGGCGGGCTGCGCGGTGACCGTCGTCGAGGCCGCCGAACGGCCGCTCGCCGGGGCACTGCCCGCCGAGGTCGCCGCCCCGATGGCCGGCTGGTACGCCGACGCGGGCGCGGTACTGCGGACGCACGCGCGCGTGGAGCGCGTCGAGCCAGGTGCCGTGCTCCTCGACGACGGCTCGCGGCTGCCCGCGGGCGCGGTCGTCGTCGGTATCGGCGCCCGCCCCGCGACGGCCTGGCTGGCCGGCTCCGGGATCGAGCTCGGCGTCCACGGCGAGATCGTGGCCGACGAGCACCTGCGCACGACCGTGCCGGACGTGTACGCGGTCGGCGACTGTGCCTCCTTCCCCTCGGGGCGCTACGGCGAGCGCCTGCTGGTCCATCACTGGGACAACGCCCTCCAGGGGCCACGCACGGTCGCCGCGAACATCGCCGGCCGGGCCACGGGGGAGACGCCGGCGGTGTACGACCCGGTGCCCTACTTCTGGTCCGAGCAGTTCGGGCGGTTCGTCCAGTACGCCGGGCACCACGCGGCCGCGGACACGACCCTGTGGCGGGGTGACGCCTCCGGACCGGCCTGGACGGTGTGCTGGCTGCGCGGTGAGCGGCTGGTCGCGCTGCTGGCGGTGGGCAGGCCCCGGGACCTTGCGCAGGGCCGCCGCCTGATCGAGTCGGGCACACCGATGAATCCGGTGCTGCTGACGGATCCGGCCAGGCCCATGAAGGCGGCCACGGCGTAGGAGCCGGGCCCGGCGCGAGCGCCCGGGTGGACCGGGCCGACTTCCGACTGTCAGTGGCAAATGGCAGGCTGGTTTCCGTGACCGAGATTGACGCAAAGATCGATGCTCTCGTCCCCGCCTGGCTCACCCTCCCCGACATCGCCGAACAGTTCGGCGTCGAGGTGACGCGTGTGCGGCAGCTGGTCAAGGACGGCCAGCTCATCGCCGTACGCCGAGGTGAGAACCGCGCGCTGCACGTCCCCGCCGCCTTCATCGACGGGGACAAGGTCGTCAAGGGCCTGTCCGGGACCTTGACGCTCCTGCGGGACGACGGCTTCACGGACGAAGAGATGCTGGAGTGGCTCTTCACCCCGGACCCCAGCCTGCCCGGCACCCCCGCGCAGGCGCTCAGCGAGAATCGCGGCACGGAGGTGAAGCGCCGCGCCCAGGCGCTCGCGGTCTGACCCGACCTCGACCGGACAACCGTCCGGTGCCGTGTGAGCGGGGCCGGACCTGAACAACGCCCGATGTGAGGGCCGTGACCCGAGGGGTCACGGCCCGGGGTGGCTCGCGCCTGTTCAGGCGGCTCGCGCCTGTTCGGGGCCGTGGGCTTCCCCATGGAGAGCCCGGTGGCGCCCCGTGCGCCGTGGCGGGTTGCGGGGGCAGGCGTAAGGTGCCCGAGGCGGTTCGTAGCGGGACAGGGGCGCTCCCGCACGCCACGACACCCAGGGGGACACGCATGACCGGCACCGCAGCCGCTACCGCACGGGCCCAGCTCGCCGACGCCCGGGTCTACCTCTGCACCGACGCGCGCAAGCGGCAGGACGACCTCGGGGAGTTCCTCGACGCCGTGCTGAGCGGCGGGGTCGACATCGTGCAGTTGCGGGACAAGGGCATGGAGGCCGGTGAGGAGCTGGAGCACCTGGCCGTCTTCGCCGACGCCTGTGCCCGGCACGGCAAGCTGCTCGCGGTCAACGACCGGGCGGACGTCGCCCACGCCGCCGGCTCCGACGTCCTGCACCTCGGCCAGGGCGACCTCCCGGTCCCCGCGGCCCGCGCGCTCCTCGGCGACGGCGTCCTCATCGGCCGCTCCACCCACGCAGAGGCCGAGGCAGCCGCGGCCGCCGTCCAGCAGGGCGTGGACTACTTCTGCACCGGCCCGTGCTGGCCGACCCCCACCAAGCCCGGCCGACACGCCCCCGGCCTGGACCTCGTCCGGTACACCGCCGCCCTCGGCACCGACCGTCCCTGGTTCGCCATCGGCGGCATCGACCTGGGCAACCTCGACCAGATCCGGGAAGCGGGCGCCCGGCGCGTCGTCGTCGTACGGGCGATCACCGAGGCCGACGACCCGGGGGCCGCGGCGGCCGAGTTCGCCAAGCGGCTCCGGGAGGCGTAGTTACGACGGTTTGTCCAAGGGATGGACAACAAGTGGACAATTCGGGCAAATAACGGCCCCCGGTTGGGGGACCGACCGCCCCTGGCTAACCTGCCGGTATGGCCCTCGGCACCGCATCCATCAGGTCGGACCACGCTCGCACCGTCCGCGACATGCTCGCGGCAGGCAAGACGACGTACTCGTTCGAGTTCTACGCCCCCAAGACCCCGAAGGGCGAGCGGAACCTGTGGAACGCGCTGCGCCGGGTCGAGGCCGTGGCGCCCGACTTCGTCTCCGTCACCTACGGCGCGGGCGGTTCCACCCGTGCGGGCACGGTCAAGGCGACCGAGGCGATCGCCTCCGACACCACCCTCACCCCGATCGCCCACCTCACCGCGGTCGACCACTCGGTGGCCGACCTGCGCAACATCATCGGCCAGTACGCCGACGCCGGGATCCGCAACATGCTCGCCCTGCGCGGCGACCCGCCCGGCGACCCGATGGGCGACTGGGTGCCGCACCCCCGGGGCCTCGCCTACGCCGCCGAACTCGTCGAGCTGATCAAGGCGTCCGGCGACTTCTGTGTGGGCGTCGCCGCCTTCCCGGCGATGCACCCGCGCTCCGCCGACTGGGACACCGACGTCCGCCACTTCGTCGACAAGTGCCGAGCGGGCGCGGACTACGCCATCACGCAGATGTTCTTCCAGCCGGAGGACTACCTCCGGCTGCGCGACCGGGTCGCGGCCGCCGGCTGCGAGACCCCGATCATTCCCGAGGTCATGCCGATCGCGAGCGTGAAGACGCTGGAGCGGATCGGGTCCCTCACCAACGCCGCGTTCCCGCCTGCCCTGAAAGAGCGGATCCTCACAGCAAAAGACGATCCGGCCGCTGTACGCTCCATTGGGATCGAATTCGCCACGGAGTTCTGTGCGCAACTGCTCGCCGAGGGTGTACCCGGCTTGCACTTCATCACGCTCAACAACTCCACCGCGACACTGGAAATCTACGAGAACCTGGGCCTGCACCACTCACCGCAGGCCTAGACCGTTCGCACCGGTATACGACACACTGCGTAGCGGCCACTGGGAGAGGGGCGTACATGGGCTGGACGGTCCTCTACATCGCGTTCGGCATCGTCGCGCTGTGGCTGCTGGGCGAGGTGCTGCTGCAGTACAAGGCCCGGCTGCGCTGGCGGCTGCTGGCCTTCGGCGGCTTCCTCGGCGTCGTCATCGGTGTCCTGATCTCGCAGGTCGTCGTGATCGGCCTGGGCGCCGCCGCCTTCGCGGTCGGACAGACCTACGTCACCCTCTCGTTCCGCAGCGGCTTCTCGGCCGGCTGGGCGATGAACGCGCCCATGCTGGGCGGCAGCAAGCGGCGCCGCGGTGAGCGCGGCCGCGGTGAGCCGACCCTGGAGGTCTCCGGCCTGGAGGCCGAGGGCGGCTACGACGACGAGGCCGGCGCCTACCGCCGCGACCCCGCCGCATTCGGCCAGGACGACGACTACGACCGCGACGACGTCTTCACCCCGGCCCGCCCCGCCCACCAGCCGACGTCCGCCGAGACCACGTCCGTCTACGAGCCGCAGCCCTTGCCCGATGACACCGGCTCCTACGGCGTCTACGACAACGGGTACCAGGCCGCGGGACAGCAGGCCCATGACCAGTACGCCGCCCAGGCCGCCGACCAGTCCTACGCCTACGACTACTCCGGCTACGGCCAGCAGCAGGGCTACGACGCCAACGGGCAGCAGCAGTACGCCTCCTACTCCGACCCGTACATCGGCTCCTCGAACTACGGCCAGGCCTCGTACGACGGCACGTACGGCGACCAGCAGTACTACGGCCAGCAGGGTTACGGCCAGGACCAGTACGCGGGCACCTACGGCGGCGAGACCCCGCCCGGCGGGGTGTGGGTCCCGCAGCAGCGCAACACCGACGAGTACGGGCAGGAGCTGCCGCCGGAGCAGCCGTACCCGTACCAGGGCGGCGGGCAGCAGCCGCAGGGGAACGGCTTCGACGAGCAGTACCGTTTCTGAAGCCTGAGCCCTGCCGGGGCGGCGTGCTCACTGCGAGCCGCGGAACTCCGGCCCCTCCACGATCAGTCCCGCGACCAGCGCGCCCGACATGCCCGCGTGCGGCAGTCCGCCGCCGGGATGGGCCCAGCCGCCCACGGTGAACAGGCCCGGCACCCGCGTGCTGTTGGACGGATGCAGCAGCCGTCCGCCGGCCGCCGCCAGGGCCGGCACGGGCACCGCCCCGCCCTCCGCGCCCGTCGCCTCCGCGATGTCGGCCGGGGTGCGCACCTGGTGCCAGAGGAGGCGGTCGCGCAGGCCGGGTACGGCGCGTTCGGCGACGGAGAGCATCTGGTCGACGAGGCCGTCGTGAGGCTGGTCGGGCCGCGCGGGCACCACCGTCGTGAGGGTGACCGCCTCGTGGTCCGCGGGGGCCAGGCGCGGGTCGTCGGGCCGCAGCACCGTGACCGTGGGACGGGGCTGCCCCGCCGCCGTGCCGAACAGGGCGTCCAGCTCGGCCTCGCGGTCGGGGGTGTGCACCACCGTGCGGTGTGCCGTGCCCTCGGGGCGGGCGCCACGCAGGGCCAGCAGGAGGGTCAGCCGGGCGGCCGCCGCCGGCTGCGGCGGCACCTCGCCGTCACCCCGTACGACGGTGCCCGCCGTCAGCCGGGCCAGGGTGCCGGGCGCGACGCCGGCGACCACGAAGTCCGCCTCCACGAGGGACCCGTCGGCCAGCTCCACCCCCGACGCCCGGCCGTCCTTCTCCAGCACACCGGTGACGTCGGCGCCGAAGTGAAACTCGACCTTCCGGGCCAGGCACCGCTCGTACACCGCCCGCGCCAGCTCGCGCAGGCCGCCGCGCACGTACCAGGTGCCGAAGGCGTGCTCCATGTACGGCAGTACGGCCGCGCTGGCCGGGGCGACCCGGGGGTCCAGGCCGTGGCCGAGGGCATGGCTCTCCAGGAGTGCCGTCAGCCGGGGGTCGCGCAGCTCCCAGGCGCCGATCTCGGCGAGTGTGCCGGCCCGGCGGGTGCGCAGCAGCCGCTTGTGGGGCACCGAGGGGTAGGGCTCACGCTCGGCCAGTACCCGCCAGTTCGGCCACAGCGGCTCCTCCAGGAGCGGCCGGCGGGTGCGGTCCCAGGCCTCGCGGGCCCGGACCAGGAAGTCGCCCCAGCGCTTCCCGGCGCCCGCGCCGAGCCCCTCGTCCAGGGCGGCGACGACGCCCGCGCGCGAGGCGTTCCGCAGTGACACCTCGGTGCCGTCCGCGAACACGTGCCGTGACGACGGGTCGACCTGGACCAGCTCGACGCGGGACTCCAGCGGCTCCTTGCCGGTCTTGACGAACAGGTCGCGGTAGACGGCAGGCAGCGTCAGCAGGGCGGGGCCGGTGTCGAAGGAGAACCCGTCGCGCTCGAAGCGGCGCAATGCCCCGCCGTAGGTGTCCGTCCGCTCGTACACCGCCACCCGGTGGCCCGCGACGGCCAGCCGGGCGGCAGCCGTCAGCGCGCCCATCCCGGCGCCGATCACCGCAATCCGTGCCATGCCAGGGACTTTATCGGCCCCCGCTGACAGCACTTCGCCGACCACCTCCGAGTACCCGCGCGGACGTGATCGTGACCAGGCGCCGACGGAGCGTCCTGGGGCCGCGCGCGCAGGGGTGAGTACGTGTACCTAGGCGAGGAGTTGAGTACGCGCGCGGATGGGGGAGGACCCGCCGGAAGGAGAGAGTGGAGACACGGAAAGGGGCGCGGCTCCGGCACCGGCGACACGGGGCGCCGGAACGGGGCCGGCCCACGATCCGCTCCTTCCGCCGGCGGTGCCGGCGGGAGCGAGGCACGGGGGAGTACCGGGGGACGACCGAACGGGGGTCCTGCGGGGGGACGTACGGGGGAAGCAGGGAAGGCGCCGGTTCGGGGTGGCCCGCGGGGGACGCGGCCACACCGGACCGGCGCTTTCGCATCCGCGCCTGCGCGGCCACACCGGACCGGCGCCTTCACCTCCGCGCCGCCCGCACGGGTCGGCGGCAGCCGCTCACACCGCCGACCCGAGCGGGCGGGGAGAGCCGCTCACCCGCGCGCCGCGCCTGGTCAGCGGCAGCAGCTCTCCAGCCCCCCCCCGTGCGGTCAGCGGCAGCCGCTCACCCGTCCCTGGAGCAGGCGGGACAGCGCCGCGTGGACGTCGTCCAGGGAGCGTTCCGGCTGGAAGGACTTCCAGTCGAGGGCCGCCACCAGGACCATGCCGACCAGGGCGGACGCCGTCAGCGAGACGTCGATCTCCTCGCTGAACTCGCCACCCGCCACGCCGTCGCGCAGCACGTCCTCCACGACCGCGACGACCTGCTGCCGGACCACCATCAGCGTGGACTGCCAGGCCCGGTTGGTGCGCCACAGCTCGGCCACGTACAGCTGAGTGAAGGCCGGGTAGCGGTCGATGAAGACCAGCCCCGCTCGGATCATCGCGTCCAGGGCGTCGACCTTGCTGCCGTCCTCCCGTGCGGTCCGCTCGGCCGCTTCCCGCAGGGAGGCGGCCAGCAGACCCACTCCGTGCCGCAGCAGTTCCTCGAAGAGGACGGACTTGCTCGCGAAGTTGTAGTAGACCGTGCCCTTCGCGACCCCGGCTCGCTCGGCGATCTCGTCCACGGTCGTGGCGGAGAACCCCTGCTCGGCGATGAGCGTGACGGCCGCCTCGTAGAGCTTCTGCCGGGTGGCCTCGCGGCGCGTGCTGCCGCCCGACGCGGCACTGCTGCTTTCCATGGTCCTGATTGTCACAGGAACCTTTCCGGGAGACGTGCCGGTGGGGCTCACAGGCTCAGCTCCGGGTGCAGCCGGTCCAGCGTCCACACCTGGCGCCGGCGGGCCGCCACGGCGGTCAGCGCGAGGGCGCCGGCGGTGAACGCCGTCAGCACCACGCACGCCTGCCACACCGGATCGAGTCCACCGCCGGTGATGAGCCGCCTGAGGGCCTCGACGACGTAGCTCATCGGCAGGAACGGGTGGAGCGCGTTGAAGAACCCGGGGCTGGTCTGCACGGGGTACGTGCCGCCCGCCGAGGTCAGCTGGAGCATCAGCAACGCGAGGACGAGGATCCGGCCCGCCGCCCCGAAGCGCGCGTTCAGCCACTGCACGATCGCCGCGAAGCACGCCGTCACCAGGAACAGGAAGCCCACCGTCCCGGCCGCCCGCACCATCTGCAGGCCGACCGCCCAGTGCAGCACCGACATCAGAGCCACCGTCTGGAGCACGCCGATCGCCACCACCGGCAGCCAGCCCGCCAGTGCGATCCGCCACGCCGAGGCGCCCGCGGCGAGCGCCCGCCGGTTCATGGGCGTGATCAGCATGTACGCCACCATCGCGCCCACCCACAGGGACAGCGGGATGAAGTACGGGGCGAACCCGGTGCCGTAATTGGGCGCCTTGTGCAGGTCATGGGAGGCGAGCCGCACGGGGTCGGCCATGACCTCGGTGCGCCGGTCGCGGTCCTGCTCGTCGTAGTCGGGGATCCGCTCCGCCCCGTCGTGCAGGCCGCCGGCGAGCTTCCCGGAGCCGTCGACGAGCTTGAAGATGCCGCCGTTGAGGTCGTCCGCGCCCGTCTTCAGTTTGCCGACGCCCTTGTCCAGGTCGACGGCACCGGTCTTGGCCGTGCCGATCCCCTTGTGCAGCTTCTTCGCGCCGGCGGCCACCTCGGCCGCTCCGTCGTTCAGCTTGTTGATCTTCTTGACGGCGTCGGCGAGGTCCTCGGAGAGGTGCGGTGCGCGGTTCGCCAGGGCCTGGGACTGCTTCTGGAGGGTGGCGAGGTGCTTGTCGAGCTTGTCCAGGTCGCCGTCCTGGTCCGCGATCAGCGTGTTGAGGTCGTCCGCGATGAGCGTCACGTCGGCCGCCGCGTCCTTGGCCTTCTTCAGGTCGGAGCAGGCCGCGTCGGGCAGGACGGGATCGTCGCAGCGCCTGGCGTACACGTCGTTCAGCGTGCCGGACGCCGCGCGGGCGCCCTTGGCGGCGGTCGGGGCCGTCTTCACCAGGGTGTCCAGGTGCTTGCGGATCACCCCGGAGGTGTCGGCGACCAGCTGGGCGGTGTCGCCGATGGTCTTCTCGTTGCCCTTCAGGAAGGGACCGACCTTGTCGGCGGTGTCGTTGACCCGGTCGGCCAGCTTCTGCGTGCCTTCCGCGACCTGCTTCGAGCCGTCCTCCAGGTCACCCGCGCCCGTGTGGAGCTTCTTCAGGCCCGTGGAGAGCTTGCCGCTGCCGTCCTCGGCGTCCTTCAGGCCGTCGGCGAGGTCCTTGGAGCCCTTCTCGGCCTTGCCGATACCGCCCTTGAGCCGGTCGGCCCCCTTCGCCGCCTTGACGGTCTTGCCGTGGATGTCGGAGAACGACACGAAGATCTTGTCCAGGAAGGACCGCGACGTCTTCTTGGACGCCGCCTGCCGCACCTCGCCGAAGACCGTCCGGGAGATCTGCCCGACGATGTAGTTGTTCGCGTCGTTCGTGCGCACCTGGAGGGCGCCGGTCTCCGGGGTGTTCCCGGAGCTGGAGGCGATCCGCTCGCTGAAGTCGGCGGGCATGGTGAGCGACAGGTAGTAGCTGCCGTCCTCGACGCCCCTGCGGGCCTCGGCGGCGCTCACCTCCCGCCAGTCGAAGGTCTTGCTGTCACGCAGGCCCTTCGTGATGTCGTCGCCCGCCGTGACCTTCTTCCCGTCGGCGGTCGCCCCCTTGTCGTCGTTCACGAGCGCCACCGGGATCCGGTCCAGGCGGCCGTAGGGGTCCCAGAACGACCACAGGTACAGCGCGCCGTACAGCAGTGGCAGCACCAGCAGCGCGACCAGCGCGGCGCGCGGCAGCTTCCCCCGCCCGAAGCGGCGCAGCTCAAGCGCGGCCAGTTTCGGCGATCGCATCGGCCTTCTCCTCTCCCCTGTCGGCCTGATCGGCCTGATCGGCCTGGTCTCCCTGGTCGGCCTGAGCGTCCTCGGCTGCCGGATCTTCGGGGCTCTCCGCCGTGGAGACCTTGACGGCCCCCTCGGGAGCCTCGCTGCACACCGCCAGGACCGTCGTCCCGGCGTCGGCCAGGGACCTGAGCAGTGCCCAGACCTCCTCCCGCTCACCGTCCGAGAGCTTGAGATCGGTGTCGTCGACGCCGAGCAGCCGGGGCCCGCCGACGAGGGCGAGCGCCACCGACAGCCGCAGCGCCTCCAGACGCTCCAGATCCCGTACGGCCGTGCGCAGCCCCTTGGGCAGTGCCTCGAGGTCGAGACCGGCGGCTTCGAGCGCGGCCTCGACGCGCTGCCGGGCCTCGGCCGCCCGCTCGCCGCGGGGCCGCAGGAGGCCGCGCAGCGATGCGCCGAACCGCCGCTGGAGCAGCGCCCGTTCCCGCAGGTGCTCGCCGACGGTCAACGCCGGGTCGAGGTCGGCGACCCCCGGGACATGTGCCAGCGCGCTGATGCCGCGGACCGCCGTCATCTGCTTCGGCAGCCGCGCGCCGCCCACGGCGGCCGCGCCCTCCGAGACCTTCATCCGCCCCGTCAGCGCGAGCAACAGGCACGTACGGCCGGACCCGGACGGGCCCTCGACCGCGATGAGCGCACCCGGCTCGGCGTCGACGGTGATCCCGCGGACCGCCCACCCCCGTGGCCCCTTGACCCCGAGGCCGTCGGCGGCGATCCGCACCCCTCCCGCCTGTTCCCCCACGAGTCTCCCCTAAATTTGAACTGACTGGTCAGTGCAAAAACTACTCCGAACCTACGAGCGAAGCAAAACAGCAGGTCAGAACGGATTGTCAGTGCCATACCTCACGATGGGTCACATACGGCACTCCGTAACGGACGCGCCGTCACCCAGACGACAGGAGGTTCGTCATGGCCAACTACCACGCAGCCGCCGCCCGTCGGCGCCGCGCCACCGGCCCTGCCCCCTCACTGACCGGCCCGGCGAGCGACGTGCACCCCGTGCTGCGCCGGGCCACGGCCCCGCCCGCCGCCCTCGACCTGCTCGCCCAGGCCCGCGCCAGCCTCGACGAGGCCACCGCCCTGGAAGCACCGAACGAGCGCTACGCGACGGCCCACCTCGCCGCCCTGCGCACCGCCGCCGCGGTGCTCGCCGCCCGGGGGCGCCCGGAGACCTCGCCCCGGGCCCGGGCCAAGATCCGGAGCGCCTGGGAAGTGCTCCCCGAGATCGCGCCCGAACTGACCGAGTGGAGCGCGCTGTTCGCCGCCGGTGCCCGGCGCCGCGCCCGGGCCGAGGCCGGCATCCAGGGCGCGGCCACCGGCCGGGACGCCGACGACCTGATACGGGACGTGGCGATGTTCCTGCGCCTCGTCGAGCGGATGCTGGTCCTCCAGCCGGTCCTCCCGCAGCCCCGCCCGGACCAGGACCAGCCGGCGGGCCCCGGCGCGGGGAGGGACATGCCGGACGCGGGCTGACCGGGCCGGGCCGGGCATCGGGCCGGCCCGGCGCCGGCGGTCCAGGTCCGTTCAGAAGCACGGGCCGGCCTGACCCGTGGGGCATCTCGGGACCGGGTCATCCGGACGCCGCGGCCGAGGCAATAGGGTGGGGGACGCCTGAAGTCTTCCCTCCCCGTGGCCGGGGCCGGGGGAGACGCCCCGTTAGCGCCGTCGTGCAAGAGGCGGTGCCGCGCCGAGGAGTCAACTGCCGTGTCGGACCCGATGCGCCCCCGCGCCTCACTCCGTACCGCCGTGGTCTGGGAGGTCCTCCAGGACGCCCTGGACCGCCGGGTCAAGGCCACGGGTCGGGAGTCGCTGGACGTCCTCGACACCGGAGGCGGCAGCGGCAACTTCGCGGTGCCCGTCGCCCGCCTCGGACACCGGGTCACCGTCGTCGACCCCAGCCCCAACGCGCTGTTCGCCCTGGAGCGCCGCGCCGCCGAGGCCGGCGTCGCCGACCGGGTCAAGGGCGTCCAGGGCGACGCCCACGGCCTCTTCGACGTGGCCGAGCGCGGTGGCTACGACGTGGTGCTGTGCCACGGCGTCCTGGAGTACGTGGACGACCCGGCCGAGGGCGTCCGCAACGCGGTGGCGGCCCTGCGCACCGAGGGCGTCCTCAGCCTGCTCGCGGCCGGCCTCGGCGGTGCCGTGCTGTCCCGCGCCCTCGCCGGGCACTTCAAGGAGGCCCGGCAAGCGCTCGACGACCCGAACGGCCGATGGGGCACGGGTGACCCCGTACCGCGCCGATTCACCGCCGAGCAGCTCACGGGACTGGTCGAGGGCGCGGGCCTGCGCGTCGGCGCCGTGCACGGCGTGCGGGTCTTCGCCGACCTCGTGCCCGGCGTCCTCGTGGACACCGAGCCCGGAGCCCTGGAAGCGCTGCTGAAGCTGGAGGAGGCCGCGGCCGAGCTCCCCGCCTTCCACTCGGTGGCCACCCAGCTGCACGTGCTGGGTGAGACCGGTGGGACCGGTGAGACGAGTGGGGCCGGCGAGGCCGATGGGGCGGTCGAGGCCTGAGCCGCTCCGTGAGGTACCGCCGCTGATCAGCGCCTTGGCTGCGCATGGAGTACGCCACAGGCCCCCCGAATGGGTGCGCCGCGCCGTATGATCGAGGGAGACCGTTCCGGCATGACGGATCGGCCGCCGGGGAATGGAAGCCTCAGCGAGCCGGGACGCCCATGGCGGGTTCCGGTTGGTCAATTGGCGCAGAGGGGCGGGTTTCACGGGGGCGATTCCCTGCCTATCCTGAAGGGACCCCCCGGGTCGCCCCGGCGACTGCACGATGAGGAGGACTCCGTGCCGCTCTCGGAGCACGAGCAGCGCATGCTCGAGCAGATGGAGCGAGCGCTGTACGCCGAAGATCCCAAGTTCGCGACAGCGCTTGAGGGAAGCGGGCTGCGCACGTACACCCGGCGACGGGTCTACCAGGCGGTCGCGGGCTTCCTCGTAGGTATCGCGCTCCTCATGGCTGGAATGGTCGCCAAGCAGGTCTGGCTCAGCGTCGTGGGCTTCCTCGTCATGCTGGGCTGTGCGGTGCTCGCCGTGACCGGCTGGCGCAAGGCTCCCAAGCCGGGCGAACAGGCGGCCGGTGCCACCGGGCCCCAGGCCCGCCGACAGGGCAGACAGCGCCGCTCCGTGATGGACCGCATCGAGCAGCGCTGGCAGAAGCGCCGCGACGAGCAGGGCGGCCATTAGCCCTCCGCGCAGCCTCTCCAGGCTCTCCAGGACTACGTGAACACGTACGTCAGGGGGTGACCACCGACCAGGTGGTCGCCCCCTGACGCATGCGTGTGCAAGCCGTCAGGCAGGCCATGGGAGGTCCCCGGGCACACAGCGGTGGCCGGAGCGCCCTCGCATCGCAGGCCGAACGCAGACGCAGCACGGCCTGTGGGCCTCGGGCGCAGCACGGCAGGCCGACCCCGGACACAGCACGGCCGGCCGGCGCATCCGCACCGGCCGGCCTCAGCCGTACGTACCCCTCAGCCGTAGGTACCCGTCAGCTCTGCTGCCCCGACGCCTTCCGCCATGTGGGCCGCAGCGCCACGGCGCGTTCCCGGACCCTCGTCCACCAGGCCGACGCCTCCCACACCACACGCACGGTGGAACGGGGAGCCAGCAGCGCGCGGAGCCTGGCCGGGCGGCTGACCGCCGCGCCGAGGCCCGCCGTCGCACGGCGGACGTCGTCCGTGAGGCCCGCCACCGGGCGGGGATGCGGTGCGTACAGGACCTGCTCCACCGCGTTCGCCACCCGGTGCACCGAGGCCGCGGCCGTCGCGTCGAGGTCGCCGAGGCGGACGATCCGGGCGGCCGCCTTGCGCGGTGTCTGCGACTCGTCCGGCGTGACGCCGAAGTCCCACGCGGTGTCCGTCAGCTCCTGCCAGACGGCCAGCGTGTGCAGCGCCGTGTCCGCCTCGCTGCGGCCGTGCGCCCCCAGCCGTACCCTGCGCGTCCGTTGCCGCCACAGCATCGGAGCCAGGGGCAGGCCGAGGACGGCGAGACCGGCGAGGGCCCACACCAGGAACGCGTACCACTTCGGGCCGTCGTCGTCCGTGGGCAGCGCCGCCTGCGGCGACTCGCTTGCGCAGCCGCCGTCCAGCCTCTTCTGCTCCGGCGTGCAGCTCTCGCTCGAAGAGGGCGCCGTGGAGGGCGCGGTGGACGTCGACTGGGACGGACGCGCCGCGTCGGGCGCCGAGCTGTCGGGGCTGTCCGGCAGGGTGTACGACGGAACCGAGCCGCGGTTGGGAGTGGGCTCGAAGCGGGTCCAGCCCACGCCCTCGAAGTACAGCTCGGGCCAGGCGTGCGCGTCCCGCAGCCCCACCGAAACCGAGCCGTCCGCCTGCGGGGAACCGGGCGCGAAGCCCACCGCGACCCGGGCCGGTATGCCCAGGGAGCGGGCCATCGCCGCCATCGCGAAGGAGAAGTGCACGCAGAAGCCCTGCTTGTCCTTCAGGAAGCGGGCGATCGCCTGCGAGCCGCTGCCGACCTGCACCTGCGTGTCGTACTCGAAACCGCCGGTCACGGCGAACCAGTCCTGGAGCTTGACCGCCTGGTCGTACGGGTCGGCGGCGCCCGCGGTGACCTTGCGGGCGGTGCGGGCCACCACCGACGGAAGCGAGTCGGGCAGCTCGGTGAAGTCGCGCTCGATGTCCGCGGGCGCGGGCCCCGCCGAGGCGAGCTGCTCCGCCGTCGGACGCACGTCCAGGCTCGTGACCTGGTACGTCAGGCCGCGCGTGTTCTGCCCGTGGTCACCGACCAGGGTCATGCCCTGCGGCTCGTACCGCCAGTTGCCGCTGATGCGCACGCCGCTCGGCGGGTACGGCATCGGCAGCCAGTCCTGGGCGTACCAGTCGGCCGCCGTGATCGTGGTGCCGACCTTCGTGCGCTTGACGTCCGGGCTGAGGCCGACCGGGTCCGGGAAGGTGCCGTCGGGGACGGCGGTGATGGACCGGCGGGACGGTTTCCACGTGGTGCCGTCGAAGTCGTCCAGGGACACGATCCGCAGATACAGGTCCGAGACGTCTTCCATCTTGGTCCGCACGGACAGCACCTGCTGGTCCTCGTCCGCGTTCAGGCTGTCCCGCAGCGACACCAGCGGGTTCACGGCGGAGATCGTGCCCCCGCCGCCGGGGCCGGCGCCCGCGCCCGCTCCCACGGAGTCCAGCAGGCCGCCGTTCATCGCGGGCAGGCCGAGCGGCACCACCAGGGCGATGCCCAGCGCGACCACACCGATGCGCCGGCCGGTGCGGACCGGGGCGACCGCGCCGCTCGGCTCCCCGCCGGACGTGCGCGGGGCACCGCCGAAGACCCGCCCCCACTGAGAGAGCCGGTCCCGCCCTTCGGCCAGGAGCAGCATCAGATAGCCGGCCGCCGCCACCAGGAACCACAGCCAGTCCGTGCCCCCGTCGGACAGCCCCGCGGCCACGGAGTACAGCGCCAGCAGGGGCAGCCCGGCCGGGGCGGCGCTGCGGAAGGTCACCGCGAGGGCGTCCACCAGCAGGCCGATGATCAGGACCCCGCCGATGAGCATCAGCCGGATGCCGTCGGACTCCAGGGGCGCCGGGATCGCGTACCGCGCGACGTCGTCCCCGCCCTGCTGGAGCAGGAGCGCGAAGCGGTCGAAGGCCCGCGGCCCGGGGATCAGCCCGGCCAGGGCCTGCTCACGGGCGAAGACGAAGGTCAGCAGCACGACGGTGACCACGGCCTGCGCCGCCACCGTCAGCGGCCGGGCCAGTGGCACCCTGCGGGCGGCGGTCCCCACGCCCGACTGCAGGGCCAGCAGGAAGGCCGCCTGCACGATCCACGTGGCCGGCTGGACGAGGGGCAGCAGGGCGCACGCGGCCATCAGCGTGGCCGCCCAGGCACTCAGCGTCAGTCGTACCCGCCCGCTCATCACGGTCCCTCCCCGCCGCTCGCGGCGGCCACGCCCCTGCGCTCCCGGTCGGCCTGCCGCCACAGCTCGTCCACGGAGGCGCCCCGCGGCACGCGCAGGGCCGTCCACCCCGCCTCGCGCAGCATGCGCAGCCGCTCCCCGCTCCCGTCCAACGGGCCGGGCACATCGCTCGGTTCCCGCACCCAGGTGTCGCTGTCCAGCACGAAGGCGACCGCGCCCGGGCTGCGCTGCCGCATCCGGCCCAGCACGGCCGCCTGGTCCTCGTCCAGGTCGCCGAGGAAGGCCACCAGCAGCCCCTCGTTCCCGCCGCGCAGCACGTCGTAGGCCCGGGACAGGCCCGCGCCGTCGGAGTGGTCGATCACCGCGAGGGTGTCCATCATCAGCCCGGCCGCGTCCGCCGACTCCTGGCTCGCGCCCGCGAAGCCGTCACCGCCCTCGCCGGGCACCGCGTTGCCGGTGTCCGTCAGAAGCCGTACCGAATAGCCCCGTTCGAGCATGTGCACCAGCACGGACGCGGCGCCCGACACGGCCCACTCGAAGGCCGAGTCCGGTCCCGCGCCCTGGTAGGCGATGCCCCGGGTGTCCAGCAGCACCGTGCAGCGGGCGCGCTGCGGCTGCTCCTCGCGGCGCACCATCAGCTCGCCGTAGCGGGCGGTGGAGCGCCAGTGCACGCGGCGCAGGTCGTCGCCGTAGCGGTAGCCGCGCGGGATGACATCGTCCTCGCCGGCCAGGGCGAGCGAACGCTGCCGCCCGTCGCCGTAGCCCTTCGCCTCGCCGCTGAGGCGCACCGGCGCCAGCGGCTCCACACGCGGGATGACCGTGAGCGTGTCGTACGTCGAGAAGGACCGGGTCAGCTCGCACATGCCGAACGGGTCGGTCAGGCGCAGCTGGAGCGGGCCCAGCGGGTAGCGGCCGCGCAGGTCGGAGCGCACCCGGTAGGACACCTCGCGGCGGCCGCCCGCCTCCACCCGATCGAGCACGAAGCGGGGCCGGGGGCCGAGCACGTACGGCACCCGGTCCTGGAGCATCAGCAGGCCCGTGGGCAGCCGCGAGACGTTGTCCATCCGCAGGTGGACCCGGGCCTCGCTGCCGGCGGGCACGCGCGCGGGGGAGAGCCGGCGGCTGCCGGCGACCCGGTAGCGCGTGCGGTACAGCACCGCCGCGCACACCAGCGGCAGCACCGCCAGCAGCAGACCCACGCGCAGCAGGTCGCTCTGTCCGAGTACGTACGAGCAGATCGCGGCCGCGACGCCGGCGGCCAGGAAGGAGCGTCCGCGGGTGGTCAGACCGGCCAGGGCGGTGCGGATGCCGCCCTTCTCGCCCCGGTCGGCTTCCGCCTGCCCCGCCCCCGCGGTGGTCATCACAGCCTCCGCGGCGGCTGCTGGGGATACGCCGGCGCCGTACGGCCCAGGCCGCCGAAGCCGCTCTGCTGCGGCGGCGCCGCCGGCACCGGGGTGCGCTGGAGGATCTCCTCGACGACCTGCTCGGCGGTGCGCCGGTTGAGCTGGGCCTGGGCGGTGGGCAGCAGCCGGTGGGCCAGGACGGCCCCGGCGAGGGCCTGCACGTCGTCCGGCAGCGCGTACTCCCGGCCGCTGAGGGCCGCGGACGCCTTCGCCGCGCGCAGCAGGTGCAGCGTCGCGCGCGGTGAGGCGCCGAGTCTCAGGTCGGGGTGCGTGCGTGTGGCGCCGACCAGGTCGACCGCGTAGCGCCGGACCGGCTCGGCGACGTGCACACCGCGCACCGCCTCGATGAGCTTGAGGATCTCGTGCGCGTGGGCCACCGGCTGGAGGTCCTCCAGCGGCGAGACGCCGCCGTGCACGTCCAGCATCTGCAGCTCGGCCTCCGCACTCGGGTAGCCGACCGACACCCGGGCCATGAAACGGTCGCGCTGGGCCTCCGGCAGCGGGTAGGTGCCCTCCATCTCGACCGGGTTCTGCGTCGCCACCACCATGAAGGGGCTGGGCAGCTCGTAGGTCTTGCCGTCGATGGTGACCTGCCGCTCCTCCATCGACTCCAGGAGCGCGGACTGCGTCTTGGGCGAGGCGCGGTTGATCTCGTCGCCGATCACCACCTGCGCGAAGATCGCGCCCGGCTTGAACTCGAAGTCGCGGCGCTGCTGGTCCCAGATGGACACACCGGTGATGTCCGACGGCAGCAGGTCGGGCGTGAACTGGATGCGCCGCACCGAGCAGTCGATGGACCGCGCCAGCGCCTTGGCCAGCATCGTCTTGCCGACTCCCGGGACATCCTCGATCAGCAGATGTCCCTCGGCGAGCAGTACGGTCAGCGAGAGCCGTACGACCTCGGGCTTGCCCTCGATCACGCCTTCCACCGACTCCCGCACGCGTTCCACCACGGCGGTCAGATCAGTGAGGCTCGCTCGATCGTCATAGGTCGTCACCCGGCCCTCCTCGGCCTTTCCCTTGCTCCCTGGAAGCGCGGGATACCCCAATTTCCCGGCCGACGCCGCATGACGCAGGCCGGCCCACCCCGAACCACGGACACCACGCGTGAAAAGTTCCGCGCGACGCCACTCCCGCATTCTTGCTGCCGTTACCGTTTCGTGTCACTCGACTGTGGACAACTGGCCGCGATATGTCGGTCTTGCCGCCATTCGAACGCGTGACTGACAGGTTTTCGACAGCTACAGCAGGTGGCCTTCCGGGGCGGGAGGCCCGCGGCGCCCAGGTCGGCAGGCCGGGTCAGGAGGCCGGGTCGACCTCCCGCAGCAGGCCGGTCTTCACGTCGAACACGAATCCGCGCACGTCGTCGGTGTGCGGCACGAACGGCGAGGTGCGCACGCGCTGCATCGACTGCCGCACGTCCTGGTCGACGTCCCGGAAGGACTCCACGGCCCACGCGGGGCGCTGGCCGACCTCGGCCTCCAGCTCGTTGCGGAAGTCCTCGGTGAGACTCTCCAGGCCGCAGCCGGTGTGGTGGATGAGGACCACGCTGCGGGTGCCCAGCTTGCGCTGGCTGATGGTGAGGGAGCGGATCACGTCGTCGGTGACGACACCGCCCGCGTTGCGGATCGTGTGGCAGTCGCCGAGCTCCAGGCCGAGTGCCGCGTGCAGGTCGAGACGGGCGTCCATGCAGGCCACGACGGCGACGTGCAGGACGGGCCGGGCGTCCATCCCCGGATCGGTGAAGGCGTCGGCGTACCGGGCGTTGGACTCGACGAGGCGGTCCGTGACCGTGTCGCCGGCCGCGATGGCGCTCTCCGAACCTGTGGGAACCGATGCAGAAGTCGTCATAGGTATGACGTTACTGGTCACACCCCGTCCAGGCCTCCTGTGAGAGTGGACAAAGAATGCCGTCGAGGGACGGTTGTGAGGTAACCCACAAGAGTGGCGCCCGGGTCTCCGTGCGAACGGCGGCGACGCGCAGGCCGGTTGATTGACCGGGCGACACGGTGGACTAAAGTGACGCGAAGCGGGAGGCGAGACTCCCCGCTGGACTGAATTCTTCGGAGACCCCGGCGACGACCGGAGGTCTCCCCGCGTGCGCGGCGCGTACGTACGGCTCGGCCTCCTCCCGCTCCCGGTCGGCTGACGCTCCCGGCGCCGGCAGGCCTCCCCTTCACGAGCGGGCGGGGACCCGGCGGTGCGTACGGCCGCGCCGGATCTGAGAGGGCCCGGGATCGATGGGGCGCGAAGCGCATTCGAATGAGGGTGGTGGGCGACGGGAGGGAGAGAGTCGACACGTCCCGGTGATGCTCCAGCGGTGCCTGGATCTGCTGGCACCCGCCCTGGAGGGCCCGGACGCCGTGGTCGTCGACTGCACCCTCGGCCTCGGCGGCCACAGCGAGGCGCTCCTCGCGAGGTTCCCCGAGACCCGGCTCGTCGCGCTCGACCGCGACAAGGAGGCCCTGCGGCTGTCCGGCGAGCGCCTCGCGCCCTACGGCGAGCGCGCCACCCTCGTCCACGCCGTCTACGACGAGCTCCCCGAGGTGCTGCACCGGCTCGGCATCGCGCGCGTGCAGGGCGTCCTGTTCGACCTGGGCGTCTCCTCCATGCAGCTCGACGAGGCCGACCGCGGCTTCGCCTACGCCCAGGACGCCCCGCTCGACATGCGCATGGACCAGACGACCGGCGTCAGCGCCGCAGAGGTCCTCAACACCTACCCGCCGGGCGAACTCGTGCGCATCCTGCGGGCCTACGGCGAGGAGAAGCAGGCCAAGCGGATCGTGAGCGCGATCGTGCGCGAGCGGGAGAAGGAGCCGTTCAGCAACAGCGCGCGGCTGGTCGAGCTGATCCGCGACGCCCTGCCGCAGGCCGCCAAGCGCACCGGCGGCAACCCGGCCAAGCGCACCTTCCAGGCCCTGCGCATCGAGGTCAACGGCGAGCTCTCCGTCCTGGAGCGGGCGATCCCGGCCGCGGTGAAGGCGCTCGACGTCGGCGGGCGGATCGCGGTCCTGTCGTACCACTCGCTGGAGGACCGGCTGGTCAAGCAGGTCTTCGCGGCGGGCGCCGCCACCACCGCGCCGGCCGGGCTGCCCGTCGTCCCCGAGCGCTACCAGCCGCGGCTCAAGCTCCTCACGCGCGGTGCCGAACTCCCCACCGAAGAGGAGATCGCCGAGAACCGGCGAGCGGCACCGGCGCGGCTGCGCGGCGCCCAGCGCATCAGGGAGGACGTCGAGTGAGGCGTGAGCAGGCCGGACCGAGGGAGCGTGCGTGAGCGGCAAACCCGAACTGAAGGGGAGGGCGGCCCGACTCGCGCGCCTCCTCCCGACCGGCCCCGGGCAGGCGGCCCGCACGCCCTTCGTCCTCCTGGTCGTCCTCCTCCTCGGCGGCGGTCTCATCGCCCTCCTGGTGCTGAACTCGGCCCTCAGCGAAGGCGCGTTCAAACTCGACGACCTCCAGAGCGGAACCAAGAACCTCACCGACGAGGAGCAGGCCCTCCAGCGGGACATCGACGCCTACTCCGCTCCCGACGCCCTGCAGCGCCGCGCCCGTGAGCTCGGCATGGTGCCCGGCGGCGACCCCGCCTTCCTCGAGCCCGACGGCACCGTCAAGGGCGTGCCCAGCGCCGCCCCCGGAGTCCGGCAGTCCTCCGCGCACACGCCCCTGGTCCTCGCCCCCGAGGCCATGCCCAACGGCCCCGCCCCGACCCCCGGCAGGTGACGGAAGTGTCCGACAGGCAACCGCCACGCCGCCGCGTGCCCGGCCCCTCCAGGCCCGCCCGCCCCGACGCCCGGCGCCGCCCCGACGCCCGGCGCCGTCCCGGCCCCGGGGTCCGTCCGGCCCGGCGGCCGGGACAGGGCCGCCCCGCGGCACCCAAACCGCTGAGGCTCGGCAGCCCCCGCCCCCGCCTGCGCCTGGTCGGACTCGCGCTGACCCTGGTCCTGGCCGCCTTCGTCGTGCGGCTCTTCCAGGTGCAGGCCGTCGACGCGAGCACATACGCCGCCAAGGCCGAACAGAACCGGTACGTCGGGCAGGTGCTGGCCGCGGACCGCGGCGAGATCACGGACCGGTCGGGTGTGGCCCTCGCGACCAGCGAGGACGCCTACGACATCACCGCCGACCCCACCATGTTCGCCCCCGACATGCTGAAGATCGCGGACGGGCCCGAGCAGGCGGCCGCCCTCCTCGCGCCGATCCTCGGCCAGGAGCAGGAAGACCTGGTCGAGAAGCTGCGGCCGAAGAACACGGCCCTGCGCTACGTCAAACTGGCCTCCCGCCAGACCCCGCAGGTCTGGAAGCAGATCAAGGACCTCAAGTCGGCACTGGCCAAGAAGGCGGAGACGGACAAGTCCACGCACAACGTCCTCTCGGGCGTCTTCTCCGTGGCCACCAGCAAGCGCGTGTACCCGGGCGGGGACCTCGCCGCCGGGATACTGGGCTGGGTCAACGGCGAGGGCAAGCCCGGCGGCGGCATCGAGCTGCAGCTGAACAAGCAGCTCGCCGGCAAGGACGGCAAGATCCGCTACGCCCAGTCCGGCGGCCGTCTCGTGCCCACGGCGGGCTCCACCGAGACCCCCGCCGTCCCCGGCAGCGACGTCGAGCTCACCATCGACCGCGACATCCAGTGGGCCGCCCAGAACGCCATCAGCGAGCAGGTGAAGGAGTCCGCGGCCGACCGCGGCTACGTCATCGTCCAGGACACCCGCACCGGGCAGATCCTGGCCATGGCGAACTCGCCCGGCTTCGATCCGAACGACCTGTCGGACGCCGACCCGGCCGCCCTCGGGAACGCCGCCCTCCAGGACGCCTTCGAGCCCGGCTCCACCGCCAAGGTCATGTCGATGGCCGCCGTCCTCCAGGAGAACGCGGCCACACCGGGGACCCACGTGGTCGTGCCCAACCGGCTGCACCGCGGCGACCGGCTCTTCAAGGACGACATCGACCACCCGACCTGGTACCTGACGCTCAACGGCGTCCTCGCCAAGTCCAGCAACATCGGCACCATCCTCGCCACCGGCCAGCTCGGCAGGACCCAGGCCCAGGCCAACAAGGTCCTCTACGACTACCTGCGCAAGTTCGGCCTCGGCAGCTACACGGGGCTCGGCTTCCCCGGCGAGACCAAGGGCATCCTCGCCCCGCCCGACAAGTGGTCGACCTCGCAGCAGTACACGATCCCTTTCGGCCAGGGCGTCTCCATCAACGCCATGCAGGCGGCCTCCGTGTACTCGACCATCGCCAACGGCGGCGTCCGCGTCGAACCCACCCTCGTGCGGGGCACCAAGGGCCCCGACGGGCGCTTCACACCCGCCCCGAAGCCCGCGAAGAACCGGGTCGTCAGCGACAGGACGGCGAAGACCCTCGCCCAGATGCTGGAGTCCGTCGTGGACGACGAGGAGGGCACCGGCACCAAGGCGCGCATCCCCGGCTACCGCGTCGCGGGCAAGACGGGTACCGCCAACCGCGTGGATCCGGCCACCGGCAAGTACCACGGCTACACCTCGTCGTTCGCCGGGTTCGCGCCCGCCGACAAGCCCCGCGTCACCGTCTACTGCGCCATCCAGAACGCCACCCAGGGCAGCTACTTCGGCGGTCAGATCTGCGGACCCGTCTACAAGAAGGTCATGGAGTTCGCACTGAAGTCCCTCCAGGTCCCGCCGACCGGCGCCAAGCCCGCGAAGCTGCCCGTCTCCTTCAAGCAGTGATCAGCGCCCACACGCCTTGATCAGCACCCAGCCCCACCGAGCCACCAGGACCGCCTCCGTGACAACGATCACCCCCGACCCCGGGAATCAGAGCAGCTCCAGCCCCTCGCTTCGCCCGGAGGCGGGTACGCCCGGTACGCTCACCGCCGTGCCACACGCTGATCAGTCCCAAATCACCCAGAAGGGCCACCCCGTGACATACCCCGGGCCGCCCAGGCCGGTGCAGGTCTCCGCCACACCCCTCGCGGAACTCGCCGATCAGCTGGGTGCTTCCACGCCGGAGAGCGCCGCCGAGGTCACGGGCATCACCCATGACTCGCGCGCCGTACGCCCCGGTGACCTGTACGCCGCCCTCCCCGGGGCCCGGCTGCACGGCGCCGACTTCGTCAACCAGGCCGCGGGCCTCGGCGCCGCCGCCGTGCTGACCGACCCGACCGGCGCCGAGCGCGCCGCCGCGTCCGGGCTGCCGGTCCTGGTCGTCGACGACCCCCGCGCACAGATGGGCGAGCTGGCCGCCACGATCTACGGCCACCCCGGCCGGGACCTGCTCCAGATCGGCATCACCGGCACCTCCGGCAAGACCACCACCGCCTACCTCGTCGAGGGCGGCCTGAAGACGGTTCGGTCCACCGGCCTGATCGGCACGGTCGAGATGCGCATCGGCGACGAGCGCATCAAGTCCGAGCGCACCACCCCCGAAGCCACCGACCTCCAGGCCCTGTTCGCCGTGATGCGCGAACGCGGCGTCGACGCGGTCGCCATGGAGGTCTCCAGCCACGCCCTGGTCCTCGGCCGGGTCGACGGCTGCGTCTTCGACATCGGCGTCTTCACCAACCTCAGCCCGGAACACATGGAGTTCCACTCCGGCATGGAGGACTACTTCCAGGCGAAGGCGCAGCTGTTCACCCCGAAACGGGGCAAGCTCGGCGTGGTCAACGTCGACGACGAGTACGGCCGCAGGCTGGCGAAGGAAGCCACCGTCCCGGTCGTCACCTACTCCGCCGAGGGCCACCCGGACGCCGACTGGCGCGCCGAGGACGTCGAGGTCGGCCGGCTGGACTCGACGTTCACCGTCATCGGCCCCAAGGGCGAGCGGATCAGCGCCAAGTCGCCGCTGCCGGGGCCCTTCAACGTGGCCAACACCCTCGCCGCGATCGTCGCCCTCGCCGTCGCCGGCCTCGACCCGCAGTCCGCGGCCGACGGGGTCGCCGCCGTCCCCGGTGTGCCGGGCCGCCTGGAGCGCGTGGACGCCGGACAGGCCTATCTCGCGGTCGTCGACTACGCCCACAAGACCGACGCCGTCGAGTCCGTGCTGCGCGCCCTGCGCAAGGTCACCGAGGGCAAGCTGCACATCGTCCTCGGCTGCGGCGGCGACCGGGACAAGACCAAGCGCCAGCCCATGGGCGCCGCGGCGGCCCGGCTCGCCGACACCGCCACACTGACCTCCGACAACCCCCGCGGCGAGGACCCCCTCGCGATCCTCGCCACGATGCTCCAGGGCGCGGCGTCCGTGCCCGCCCACGAGCGCGGCGAGGTGCAGGTCTTCGAGGACCGGGCCGCCGCGATCGCCGCCGCCGTCGCCCGCGCCGAACCCGGCGACACCGTGCTGGTCGCGGGCAAGGGCCACGAGCAGGGCCAGGACATCGCCGGGGTGGTCCGTCCCTTCGACGACCGCCAGGTGCTCCGCGAAGCCATCCAGAAGACCCAGGGATGAAAATCCAGAAGACCCAGGGGATGAACTTGTGATCGCCCTCTCCCTCGCCGAGATCGCAGAAGTCGTCGGCGGGCAGACGCACGACATACCGGATCCGTCCGTCCAGGTCACCGGCCCGGTCGTCCGGGACTCCAGGGAGGCGGGGCCGGGCAGCCTGTTCGTGGCCTTCGCCGGGGAGCGCGTGGACGGCCACGACTTCGCCGCGGCGGTCATCGAGGCGGGAGCGGTGGCCGTGCTCGGTACCCGCCCCGTCGGCGTGCCCGCGATCGTCGTGGACGACGTCCAGACCGCCCTCGGCGCCCTCGCCCGCCACGTCGTACGGCGTCTCGGTGCCACCCTCGTCGCCCTCACCGGCTCGGCGGGCAAGACCAGCACCAAGGACCTCATCGCGCAGGTGCTCCGGCGCAAGGCCCCCACGGTGTTCACGCCCGGCTCGCTCAACAACGAGATCGGGCTGCCGCTGACCGCGCTCAGCGCCACCGATGAGACGAGGTTCCTCGTCCTGGAGATGGGCGCCCGCGGCATCGGGCACATCCGCTACCTCACCGGCCTGACGCCCCCGAAGGTCGGTCTCGTCCTCAATGTCGGCAGCGCCCACATCGGCGAGTTCGGCGGCCGCGAGCAGATCGCGCAGGCCAAGGGCGAACTCGTCGAGTCCCTGCCGTCCGAGGCCGAGGGCGGCACCGCGATCCTCAACGCGGACGACCCTTACGTACGGGCCATGGCCTCCCGTACGAAGGCGAAGGTGCTTCTTTTCGGAGAGTCCGGCGAAGGGGACGTTCGCGCCGAGAACGTGCGACTCACGGACACCGGACAGCCTTCGTTCAGGCTTCACACACCCTCCGGTGCAAGCGATGTGACCATGCGCCTGTACGGTGAGCACCACGTGTCGAACGCGCTCGCCGCGGCCGCCGTCGCCCACGAGTTGGGCATGTCCGCTGACGAGATCGCCGTCGCGCTCTCCGAGGCGGGCTCCCTCTCCCGCTGGCGGATGGAGGTCACCGAGCGCCCGGACGGCGTGACGGTCGTCAACGACGCCTACAACGCGAACCCCGAGTCCATGCGAGCCGCTCTGCGCGCGCTCGCGGCAATGGGCAGGGGGCGTCGTACGTGGGCGGTGCTCGGCAAGATGGCCGAGCTCGGGGACGAGGCTCTCGCCGAGCACGACGCGGTCGGACGGCTCGCCGTCCGGCTCAACGTCAGCAAGCTCGTCGCGGTCGGTGGCAGGGAAGCCGCCTGGCTGCAACTGGGCGCATATAACGAGGGTTCGTGGGGTGAGGAGTCGGTGCACGTGTCCGACGCACAGGCGGCGGTCGACCTGTTGCGCAGCGAGTTGCGCCCGGGGGACGTCGTGCTCGTGAAGGCGTCCCGTTCGGTCGGCCTCGAGAGCGTTGCCCAGGCGCTGCTCGAGACCGGTGCCGAGGGTGAGGTTTCCGCCCGATGATGAAGCAGATCCTGTTCGCAGGAGTCATTGGCCTCTTCCTGACGCTGGTCGGCACCCCGCTGCTGATCAAGCTCCTCGCGCGCAAGGGCTACGGCCAGTACATCCGCGACGACGGCCCGCGCGAGCACGCCAGCAAGCGCGGTACGCCGACCATGGGCGGTATCGCCTTCATCCTGGCGACCGTCGCCGCGTACTTCCTGGCCAAGGTGATCACGGGCTATCTGGACCCGGACGTCGACGCGGCGCCGACCTTCTCGGGCCTGCTGGTGCTCGGCCTGATGGTCGGCATGGGCCTGGTCGGCTTCCTCGACGACTACATCAAGATCGTCAAGCGGCGTTCGCTCGGCCTGCGCGCCAAGGCGAAGATGGCCGGCCAGCTGATCGTCGGCATCACTTTCGCGGTGCTGTCGCTGCAGTTCGCGGACAACCGCGGCAACACCCCGGCCTCCACGAAGCTGTCGTTCATCACGGACTTCGGCTGGACGATCGGCCCCGTGCTGTTCGTGGTCTGGGCGCTGTTCATGATTCTGGCGATGTCGAACGGCGTGAACCTGACCGACGGTCTGGACGGTCTGGCCACCGGCGCCTCGGTGCTCGTCTTCGGTGCCTACACCTTCATCGGCGTCTGGCAGTTCCAGGAGTCCTGCGCCAACGCGCAGACGCTGACCAACCCGGGCGCCTGCTTCGAGGTGCGGGACCCCCTCGACCTCGCGGTGGTGGCCTCCGCGCTGATGGGCGCCTGCCTCGGGTTCCTGTGGTGGAACACCTCGCCGGCCAAGATCTTCATGGGTGACACCGGTTCGCTCGCGCTCGGCGGTGTGCTCGCCGGCCTCGCGATCTGCTCCCGCACCGAGCTGCTGATCGCCCTCCTCGGCGGCCTGTTCGTCCTGATCACCATGTCGGTGGTCATCCAGGTCGGCTCCTTCAAGCTCACGGGCAAGCGCGTCTTCCGGATGGCGCCACTCCAGCACCACTTCGAACTCAAGGGCTGGTCCGAAGTGCTCGTCGTGGTCCGCTTCTGGATCATCCAGGGCATTTGTGTGATCGTCGGCCTTGGCCTCTTCTACGCAGGATGGGCAGCGGACAAGTGACCTCCTCGGAGCCCTTCGACTTCCAGGGCAAGCACGTCACCGTCGCCGGGCTCGGCGTCTCCGGCGTCCCGGCGGCCAAGGTGCTGCACGGCCTCGGCGCCCTCGTCACGGTCGTCAACGACGGCGACGACGAGCGCGCGCGGGCGCAGGCGGCCGACCTGGAGGCGCTCGGCGTCACCGTGCGCCTCGGGGACGGCGACACCCTGCCGGAGGGCACCGAGCTGATCGTCACCGCGCCCGGCTGGAAGCCGGACAAGCCGCTGTTCGCGGCGGCGGCGCGGGCAGACGTTCCCGTCTGGGGCGATGTCGAACTGGCCTGGCGCCTGCGCGGCCCCGACGCCGCCCCCTGGCTCGCCGTCACCGGCACCAACGGCAAGACCACCACCGTCCAGATGCTGGCGTCGATCCTGAAGGCGGCCGGCCTGCGCACGGCCGCCGTCGGCAACATCGGAGTCTCCCTGCTGGACGCGGTCCTCGGCGAAGAGCAGTACGACGTCCTGGCCGTGGAGCTCTCCAGCTACCAGCTGCACTGGGCGCCGTCCCTGCGTGCCCACTCCGCCGCCGTGCTGAACCTCGCCCCCGACCACCTCGACTGGCACGGCTCCATGGAGGCGTACGCCGCCGACAAGGGCCGCATCTACGAGGGCAATGGCGTCGCCTGCGTCTACAACGCCGCCGACAAGGCCACCGAGGACCTGGTCCGCGCGGCCGACGTCGAGGAGGGCTGCCGGGCCGTCGGCTTCACGCTGGGCACCCCGGCGCCGTCCCAACTCGGCGTCGTGGAGGGCATCCTGGTCGACCGCGCCTTCGTCGAGAACCGGCAGAAGAACGCCCAGGAACTCGCCGAGGTCGCCGACGTCAACCCGCCGGCCCCGCACAACATCGCCAACGCCCTCGCGGCGGCGGCCCTCGCCCGCGCCTACGGCGTGCCCGCCGGCGCCGTACGGGACGGCCTGCGGGCGTTCACCCCGGACGCGCACCGCATCGCGCACGTGGCGGACGTGGACGGGGTCGCCTACGTCGACGACTCCAAGGCCACCAACACGCATGCGGCGGAAGCCTCGTTGGCGGCGTACGAGCCGATCGTGTGGATCGCGGGCGGGCTCGCGAAGGGCGCGACCTTCGACGAACTGGTCGCCAAGTCGGCGCAGCGGCTGCGGGGTGCCGTGCTGATCGGCGCCGACCGCGCGCTCATCCGGGAAGCCCTCGCGCGACACGCCCCGCAGGTACCCGTCGTCGACCTCGACCGGACCGACACTGGGGCGATGCGCGCGGCGGTCCAGGAGGCGCGTCGGCTCGCACAGCCCGGCGACACGGTGCTGCTGGCCCCGGCCTGTGCCTCCATGGACATGTTCGCCAACTACAACAAGCGCGGGGACGCTTTCGCGGACGCCGTTCGTGAGCTCGGCTCCGTCGACGGCTGACCCGGGTCCGCCTCGCCCTGGCGGCGGTGCCGGGCGTACCTGGGAGGGACGCGTGACACGGATGTGGCTGGTGCCCGAGCGGCCTGGGGGCGTTCACCGCGCAACGGTCCCCTCCGGCATGGCAGGGTGAGCGGCGATGCCCACCAGCCGCACCGGACGGCCTCCGACCCCACGCGCCCCCAAGCGCGCCGTCGCGCCACGGCTCGCGCGTGAGAACGGCGTCCTGGGCCTCTACATGCGTGCGCGCAGGGGCTGGGACCGGCCGCTGACCGCCTACTACCTGATCCTCGGCGGCAGTCTGCTGATCACCGTGCTGGGCCTGGTGATGGTCTACTCGGCCTCCCAGATCACCGCGCTGCAGATGTCGCTGCCGGGTTCGTACTTCTTCCGCAAGCAGTTGCTCGCGGCGGGGATCGGCGCCGGTCTGCTGCTCGCGGCCTCGCGGATGCCGGTGAAACTGCACCGGGCGCTCGCCTATCCCATCCTCGCGGGTGCCGTCGTCCTCATGGTGCTGGTGCAGGTCCCCGGGATAGGGGTGTCGGTCAACGGCAACCAGAACTGGATCGCCCTCGGCGGCTCCTTCCAGATCCAGCCCAGCGAGTTCGGCAAGCTCGCCCTCGTGCTGTGGGGCGCCGACCTGCTCGCCCGCAAGCAGGACAGGAAGCTGCTGACCCAGTGGAAGCACATGCTCGTGCCGCTGGTCCCGGCCGCCTTCATGCTGCTCGGTCTGATCATGATCGGCGGCGACATGGGCACCGCGATCATCCTCACGGCCATCCTGTTCGGCCTGCTCTGGCTGGCCGGTGCCCCCACGCGGCTGTTCGCCGGGGTGCTGTCGATCGCCGCCGTCCTCGGCCTGATCCTGATCAAGACCAGCGCCAACCGCATGGCCCGCCTGCAGTGCCTGGGCGCCACCGAACCCCAGTCGGGGCCCGTCGACTGCTGGCAGGCCGTGCACGGGATCTACGCCCTGGCCTCGGGCGGAATCTTCGGTTCCGGACTGGGCGCGAGTGTGGAGAAATGGGGCCAACTCCCCGAAGCCCACACCGACTTCATCTTCGCCGTCACCGGTGAGGAACTGGGCCTGGCGGGGACGCTGTCGGTACTCGCCCTCTTCGCGGCTCTAGGCTATGCGGGTATCCGCGTGGCCGGACGCACGGAGGACCCGTTCGTGAGGTATGCCGCGGGAGGCGTGACCACCTGGATCACGGCCCAGGCCGTGATCAACATCGGTGCGGTGCTCGGTCTGCTGCCGATCGCCGGTGTCCCCCTCCCGCTGTTCTCCTACGGAGGATCCGCCCTGCTGCCGACCATGTTCGCCATCGGGCTGCTGATCGCCTTCGCGCGCGACGAGCCCGCTGCGCGGGCGGCGCTTGCGATGCGGCAACCCCGCTTTGGTAGAAAGCGGGGGGCTGGGGGCACCGGTTCCAAGCGGAGTCCCCGGAGATGGAACACGATGCGACGGCGCGCCTCGGCGGCGCGCTCGTCCGGAGAGCGGTGAATTTCGGTGCATGTCGTACTCGCCGGCGGGGGAACCGCGGGCCACATCGAGCCCGCGCTCGCCCTCGCGGACGCCCTGCGCAGGCAGGACCCGAGCGTGGGCATCACGGCCCTGGGCACGGAGCGAGGCCTCGAGACACGTCTCGTCCCCGAGCGTGGGTACGAACTCGCGCTGATCCCCGCCGTGCCGCTGCCGCGCAAGCCCACCCCCGAGCTGATCACCGTCCCGGGCCGGCTGCGCGGCACGATCAAGGCTACGGAGCAGATCCTGGAGCGCACCAAGGCGGACGCCGTGGTGGGCTTCGGCGGCTATGTCGCCCTGCCCGGCTACCTCGCGGCCAAGCGCCTCGGGGTGCCGATCGTGATCCACGAGGCCAACGCCCGCCCGGGGCTGGCCAACAAGATCGGTTCGCGCTACGCCAGCCAGGTCGCCGTCTCCACGCCCGACAGCAAGCTGCGGGGCGCCCGCTACATCGGCATCCCGCTGCGCCGTTCCATCGCCACGCTCGACCGGGCCGCCGTACGCCCCGAGGCCCGGGCCGCGTTCGGTCTCGACCCGAACCTGCCCACGCTGCTGGTCACCGGTGGCTCCCAGGGCGCCCGCCGGCTGAACGAGGTCGTCCAGCAGGTCGCGCCCTGGCTCCAGCAGGCCGGAATCCAGATCCTGCACGCGGTCGGCCCGAAGAACGAACTGCCGCAGGTCCACCAGATGCCGGGGATGCCCCCCTACATCCCGGTAAGTTACCTGGACCGGATGGACCTCGCGTACGCCGCGGCCGACATGATGCTCTGCCGCGCCGGCGCGATGACCGTCGCCGAACTCTCCGCCGTCGGGCTTCCGGCCGCCTACGTCCCGCTGCCCATCGGTAACGGCGAACAGCGGCTCAATGCCCAGCCGGTGGTCAAGGCCGGCGGCGGACTGCTGGTCGACGACGCGGAGCTGACCCCCGAATGGGTCCAGCAGAACGTCCTGCCCGTGCTCGCCGACCCGCACCGGCTGTACCAGATGTCCCGCTCCGCCGCCGAGTTCGGCCGCCGGGACGCCGACGACCTGCTCGTCGGCATGGTGTACGAGGCGATCGCCGCCAGCCGTGCACACCGATAGGACTGTATGACGGAAGGCAGGGAGCGTGGCCGGATCGACCACCGCCGAGCGCGGTGAACGCCAGCAGGAGTCGTCCGGCCCGCCGCCCCGCCTGCGGTCGCGGCGGGCCCGGCTCCGCGCGATCGTCCTCCTGGGCCTCGCCCTGGTCTTCCTCGGCATCCCGACGGTCTGGCTGTTCTACGGCTCCGACTGGCTGCGCGCCGAGCACGTCTCCGTGTCCGGCACCCGGGTCCTGACGCCAGCTCAGGTCGAGGCCGCCGCCGAGGTTCCGCTCGGGAAGCCGCTGATTTCCGTCGACACCGATGAGATCGAGACGCGACTGCGCCGGAAATTGCCCCGAATTGACGCGGTTGACGTGGTCCGTTCCTGGCCTCGCGGAATCGACCTGAAAGTGGTTGAACGGACTCCGGTTCTGATTGTCCAAAAGGGCGGAAAGTTCGTCGAAGTGGACGATGAAGGTGTCCGCTTCGCCACGGTTTCCGAAGCCCCGAAAGGCGTCCCCGCACTGGAATTGACGCTCTCCCGGTCCAGCTCCGCCGCCGCGAGCCTGCGCCGCTTCGGCGAGTCCCGGCTGGTGCGCGAGGCGGTCGGCGTCGCCCGTGCGGTTCCGGACGCCGTCGCGCGCGGGACACGGACCGTCAAGGTCCGTTCCTACGACGACATCTCACTGGAGTTGACGGACGGTCGCACCGTCCTCTGGGGAAGCAGCGAGAAGGGTGCCGCGAAGGCCCGCACGCTCACCGCTCTGATGAAAGCCTCGTCCGGCGCGCGGTACTTCGACGTGAGCGTCCCCACCGCGCCCGCGTCATCGCGGAGTTGACGCACATCCGCGCAGGCCAGCACCCTGGTTGGGCAGTGCTACGGCTGATCACATAGGGTGAAAAGAAAAACGGGAGGTTCGGCGTGTTCGTTGAACGTGCGCCACTTGTCGACTTAGTGTCCTGTTCAGAAGACTCCAAGGAACAGACACACTGGTAACCCTAAACTTCAGGGTTAGGGTTCGGGTCGGCGATACGGACCGTCCCATTCGGCATCAGTCGTCGGGTCGCGGGGCGCAGGGCGTCACGGTGATTCGGCGACACGTAACTCGAGGCGAGAGGCCTTCGACGTGGCAGCACCGCAGAACTACCTCGCAGTCATCAAAGTCATCGGTGTCGGCGGCGGTGGTGTCAATGCCATCAACCGGATGATCGAGGTCGGTCTCAAGGGCGTCGAGTTCATCGCCATCAACACCGACGCGCAAGCTCTGTTGATGAGCGACGCCGACGTCAAGCTGGACGTCGGCCGTGAACTCACCCGCGGACTCGGCGCCGGAGCCAACCCGGCCGTGGGCCGCAAGGCCGCCGAGGACCACCGCGAGGAGATCGAGGAGGTCCTCAAGGGGGCCGACATGGTCTTCGTGACAGCCGGTGAAGGCGGCGGCACCGGCACCGGCGGCGCGCCCGTCGTGGCCAACATCGCCCGCTCGCTCGGTGCCCTCACCATCGGTGTGGTCACGCGCCCGTTCACTTTCGAGGGACGGCGCCGCGCGAACCAGGCCGAGGACGGCATCGCCGAACTCCGCGAAGAGGTCGACACCCTCATCGTCATCCCCAACGACCGGCTGCTGTCCATCTCGGACCGCCAGGTCTCGGTGCTGGACGCCTTCAAGTCGGCCGACCAGGTCCTGCTCTCCGGTGTCCAGGGCATCACCGACCTCATCACCACCCCGGGCCTCATCAACCTCGACTTCGCCGACGTCAAGTCGGTCATGTCCGAGGCCGGCTCGGCCCTGATGGGCATCGGCTCGGCCCGCGGCGACGACCGCGCGGTGGCCGCCGCCGAGATGGCGATCTCCTCGCCGCTGCTGGAGGCGTCCATCGACGGCGCCCGCGGTGTGCTGCTCTCCATCTCCGGCGGCTCCGACCTCGGTCTGTTCGAGATCAACGAGGCGGCCCAGCTGGTGAGCGAGGCCGCCCACCCCGAGGCCAACATCATCTTCGGCGCGGTGATCGACGACGCCCTCGGTGACGAGGTCAGGGTCACCGTGATCGCGGCCGGCTTCGACGGCGGCCAGCCCCCCGCCAAGCGGGACAACGTCCTCGGCTCGTCCTCGGCCAAGCGCGAGGAGCCGACCCCGGTACGGCAGGCGGAGAGCCGCCCGTCCTTCGGATCGCTCGGCAGCGTGACCCCGAAGGAGGACCCGGAGCCCGCGCCGGAGCCGGTCAAGGACATCCCGGTCGCCCCGCCGGTCCCGCCGGCGCCGCGGACCTACTCGGACAGCGCGGCCGAGGAACTGGACGTACCGGACTTCCTCAAGTGATCCTTCAGTCGTGATAGGACAGCGCGAAAGCGCGAGCGGCGCGCACTTCGGCTTCACCGACCGGTGGGGCGGGGTGAGCGCCGCTCCGTATGAGGAGCTCAACCTCGGCGGAGCCGTCGGCGACGATCCCGGCGCCGTACGCACCAACAGGGAGCTGGCCGCCAAGGCCCTGGACGTCGAACCGGACCGGGTCGTCTGGATGAACCAGGTGCACGGGGCCGACGTGGCGGTGGTGGACGGACCGTGGGGATCTTCGACCGTGATCCCGTCGGTCGACGCGATCGTCACCACGCGCCGGGGGCTCGCCCTCGCCGTGCTCACCGCGGACTGCGTGCCGGTGCTGCTCGCCGATCCCGTCGCCGGGATCGCCGCCGCGGCCCACGCGGGCCGGCCCGGCATGATCGCCGGAGTCGTCCCGGCCGCGCTACGCGCGATGACGGAACTGGGCGCCGAGCCCTCCCGGATCATCGCCCGCACCGGGCCCACCGTCTGCGGCCGGTGTTACGAAGTGCCCGAGGCGATGCGCGCCGAGGTGTCCGCCGTCGAGCCGGCGGCGTACGCCGAGACGAGTTGGGGCACACCGGCGGTCGACGTGAGTGCCGGAGTGCACGCCCAGCTGGAACGGCTCGGGGTGCGCGACCGGGAGCAGTCGCCGGTGTGCACGCTGGAGTCGCGCGATCACTTCTCGTACCGCCGCGACCGCACCACGGGTCGGCTCGCGGGTTATGTGTGGCTGGACTGACAGGACATGACGGACCGTAAGGACGAACTCGCCGCGAATCTGGCGAAAGTGGAACGGCGCATCGCCGACGCGTGCGCGGCCGCGGGGCGGGCACGCGACGAGGTGACCCTGATCGTGGTCACCAAGACCTACCCCGCGAGCGATGTGCGGATCCTCGCGGAACTCGGCGTGCGGCACGTCGCCGAGAACCGCGACCAGGACGCGGCCCCCAAGGCCGAGGCCTGCTCGGATCTGCCCCTGACATGGCACTTCGTGGGTCAACTCCAGACCAACAAGGTGCGGTCGGTGGTCGGATACGCGGATTTCGTGCAGTCCGTCGATCGTTCCAAGCTCGTCACCGCTCTGTCGAAGGAGGCCGTCCGGGCCGGGCGCGAACTGGGATGCCTTCTCCAGGTCGCACTCGACGCCGGTGAGAGCGGCCGGGGCGAGCGGGGCGGTGTCGGGCCCGGCGGAATCGGGGAGTTGGCTGATCTCGTGGCCGGGGCACCGGGGCTCCGGCTCGACGGACTGATGACCGTCGCACCGCTCACCGGCGAATACGCGGGACGCGAACGGGCGGCCTTCGAGCGGTTGATGGTTTTGTCGACCGACCTGCGCCGGAGTCATCCGGCTGCCACCATGGTCTCGGCAGGGATGAGTACGGACCTCGAACAGGCCGTGGCGGTCGGAGCGACACATGTGCGCGTCGGCAGCGCGGTACTCGGAGTCCGCCCCAGGCTCGGGTAACGTCGCCAAGAAGTCGGACCACAGCAGAAAATATGGTCATTGCCGCCGATAGGCGGATTCAAGGACCACGTGGATCGCGGGCACTTGGCAGTCGTCAGCCGATCCACCACAGAGCGGAGGACTCAGAGCATGGCCGGCGCGATGCGCAAGATGGCGGTCTACCTCGGCCTCGTGGAGGACGATGGGTACGACGGCCGCGGATTCGACCCCGACGACGACTTCGAACCCGAACTGGACCCGGAGCCCGAGCGGGACCACCGACGGCACGAGCCGTCCCACCAGCCGCACGTATCACATCAGCCCCAAAGGGACGAAGAGGTACGAGTCGTACAGCCGCCCGCGCCTCGCGAACCGGCCGCCCGCTCCGCTTCGCTACCCGCGGAATCCAGCCGCCCGGCGCGCATCGCACCCGTGGCGTCCATCACACAAGAACGCGCAAGTCTGGAGAAGAACGCACCGGTGATCATGCCCAAGGTCGTGTCCGAACGAGAGCCTTACCGGATCACCACGCTTCACCCGCGGACCTACAACGAGGCCCGTACCATCGGGGAACACTTCCGTGAAGGCACCCCGGTGATCATGAATCTGACTGAGATGGATGACACAGATGCGAAGCGACTTGTCGACTTTGCGGCAGGTTTGGTGTTTGGTCTTCACGGCAGTATCGAGCGGGTGACGCAGAAGGTGTTCCTGTTGTCGCCTGCTAACGTCGATGTCACGGCGGAGGACAAGGCCCGCATCGCAGAGGGCGGGTTCTTCAACCAGAGCTGAGACGCACCACCGGAACAGCAGTACCGAGTAAGGCACAGGGGAGAGGGAAGCAAGAGATCATGAGCGTGGTTTTGGATGTCGTCTACATCGCGCTGATGTGCTTCCTCATCGTGCTCATCTTCCGGTTGGTCATGGACTATGTCTTCCAGTTCGCCCGCTCATGGCAACCCGGCAAGGCGATGGTGGTCGTTCTGGAGGCCACCTACACTGTCACTGATCCACCGCTCAAGCTTCTGCGGCGGGTCATTCCGCCGCTGCGTCTCGGGGGCGTGGCGCTCGACCTGTCCTTCTTCGTACTGATGATCATCGTCTACATCCTGATCTCGATCGTGAGCCGGCTGTGATGAGCGATGTGACCTACCGTCTTGCCGAATGCCGACGACTACGTTGAGGTGAAGAGATGCCGTTGACCCCCGAGGACGTGCGGAACAAGCAGTTCACGACCGTCCGCCTCCGAGAAGGCTATGACGAGGACGAGGTCGATGCCTTCCTCGATGAGGTCGAAGCCGAACTGACCCGCCTGCTCCGTGAGAACGAGGACCTGCGCGCCAAACTGGCCGCGGCCACGCGCGCTGCTGCGCAGAACCAGCAGAACATGCGCAAGCCTCCGGAGCCGCAGCAGGATCAGCAGCAGCAACAGCAGCAGCAGGGCATGCGCGGTCCTGGTGGTCCCGTACCCGCCGGCATATCGGGCCCGCCGCAGCAGCAGATGGGTGGCCCCATGGGTGGCCCGCCCCAGCTGCCGAGCGGTGCCCCGCAGCTGCCCGCCGGTCCCGGCGGTCAGGGTGGACCTCAGGGTCCCGGTCCGATGGGCCAGGGTCCGGGTCCGATGGGCCAGCCCCCGATGCAGCAGCAGATGGGCGGCCCGATGGGCGGCCCCGGCCCCATGGGCGGTCCGATGGGCGGCCCCGGTCAGGGAGGCCCCGGTGGCGACAGCGCCGCCCGTGTCCTCTCGCTGGCCCAGCAGACCGCCGACCAGGCGATCGCCGAGGCTCGTTCCGAGGCCAACAAGATCGTCGGCGAGGCGCGTTCGCGTGCCGAGGGTCTGGAGCGTGACGCCCGTGCCAAGGCCGACGCCCTGGAGCGGGACGCGCAGGAGAAGCACCGCGTCGCGATGGGCTCCCTGGAGTCCGCCCGCGCCACGCTGGAGCGCAAGGTCGAGGACCTGCGCGGCTTCGAGCGCGAGTACCGCACGCGCCTGAAGTCGTACCTGGAGTCGCAGCTGCGTCAGCTGGAGACCCAGGCCGACGACTCGCTGGCCCCGCCGCGCACTCCGGCGACCGCGTCCCTCCCGCCGTCCCCGGCGCCTTCCATGGCTCCGGCCGGCGCGAGCGCCCCGTCGTACGGCGGCGGCAACCAGACGATGGGCGGCGCCCCGTCGCCGTCCGCTCCGTCCTACGGCGGTCAGCAGCAGATGTCGCCGGCGATGACCCAGCCGATGGCGCCGGTCCGTCCGCAGGGCCCGTCCCAGATGGGTCAGGCGCCCTCGCCGATGCGGGGCTTCCTGATCGACGAGGATGACAACTGACGGCCTGATGGCCAGTAGTACGGCATAGACGTCGGCAGCGTTCAGGGCGAGGCCCCGGGTTCCCACCCGGGGCCTCGCCCTTTTGCCACGCGCGTTCGTGCGTACGCAACGCCGAAGGCCCGGACCCGCCAAGATCTTTGGCGGGTCCGGGCCTTCGGCCCGAGGGTTACGCCTTGCGCAGGCGGAACGTCAGGGACAGACCCTCGTCGGTGAAGGGCTCGCCGTAGGCGTCCTCCTCGCCTTGGGCGCTGTGCTCATCCAGGAAGGACGCAGCCAGGACCTCGTCGGCGATCAGGCCGGCGTGGTCGGTCAGGGCGGCGACCGTCGCCTGGTCCGTGGCCGTCCAGCGCAGCGCGATGCGGTCGGCCACGTCGAGGCCGCTGTTCTTGCGGGCTTCCTGGATCAGGCGGATCGCGTCACGGGCCAGGCCCGCCCGGCGGAGCTCCTCGGTGATCTCCAGGTCCAGGGCGACCGTCGCGCCCGAGTCGGACGCCACCGACCAGCCCTCGCGCGGAGTCTCCGTGATGATGACCTCGTCGGGAGCCAGCGTGATGGTCTCGCCGTCGACCTCGACCGACGCCGTGCCCTCGCGCAGGGCGAGGGACAGGGCGGCCGCGTCCGCGTTCGCGACGGCCTTGGCCACGTCCTGGACGCGCTTGCCGAACCGCTTGCCCAGCGCACGGAAGTTGGCCTTCGCCGTGGTGTCGACCAGGCTGCCGCCGACCTCGCTCAGTGTCGCCAGGGACTCGACGTTCAGCTCCTCCGTGATCTGCGTGCGCAGTTCGGAGTCCAGCGTCTCGAAGCCCGTCGCCGCGATCAGCGCGCGGGACAGCGGCTGACGCGTCTTGACGCCCGACTCCGCGCGCGTGGCCCGGCCCAGCTCCACCAGCCGACGCACCAGCACCATCTGCCTCGACAGCTCCGGGTCGATGGCGCCCAGGTCCGCCTTCGGCCAGGACGACAGATGGACCGACTCCGGAGCACCCGGGGTGACCGGGGCGATCAGGTCCTGCCAGACCCGCTCGGTGATGAACGGGGTCAGCGGGGCCATCAGCTGCGTGACCGTCTCGACGACCTCGTGCAGCGTGCGCAGGGCCGCCTTGTCGCCCTGCCAGAAGCGGCGACGGGAGCGGCGCACGTACCAGTTGGACAGGTCGTCGACGAACGCGGACAGCAGCTTGCCGGCGCGCTGGGTGTCGTAGGCGTCCAGCGCCTGGGTGACCTGGTCGGTGAGCGCGTGCAGTTCGGACAGCAGCCAGCGGTCCAGGACGGGGCGGTCGGCGGGGGCCGGGTCGGCCTCGGACGGGGCCCAGTTCGACGTACGGGCGTAGAGGGCCTGGAAGGCGACCGTGTTCCAGTACGTCAGGAGCGTCTTGCGGACGACCTCCTGGATCGTGCCGTGGCCCACGCGGCGGGCCGCCCACGGGGAGCCGCCGGCCGCCATGAACCAGCGGACCGCGTCGGCGCCGTGCCGGTCCATGAGCGGGATCGGCTCCAGGGTGTTGCCCAGGTGCTTGGACATCTTGCGGCCGTCCTCGGCCAGGATGTGACCGAGGCAGACCACGTTCTCGTACGACGACTTGTCGAAGACGAGGGTGCCGACGGCCATCAGCGTGTAGAACCAGCCGCGGGTCTGGTCGATGGCCTCGCAGATGAACTGCGCCGGGTAACGGGCCTCGAACAGCTCCTTGTTCTTGTAGGGGTAGCCCCACTGCGCGAACGGCATCGAACCCGAGTCGTACCAGGCGTCGATCACCTCGGGCACGCGCGTGGCCGTCTTCCCGCAGCCGTCCTGCGGGCAGGCGAAGGTGACCTCGTCGATGAACGGGCGGTGCGGGTCCAGGCCCGACTGGTCCGTGCCGGTCAGCTCGGTCAGTTCCGCGAGGGAGCCGGCACAGGTGAGGTGGTCGTCCTCGCAGCGCCAGATGGGCAGCGGGGTGCCCCAGTAGCGGTTGCGGGACAGCGCCCAGTCGATGTTGTTGTTCAGCCAGTCGCCGTACCGGCCGTGCTTGACGGTGTCCGGGTACCAGTTGGTGCCCTCGTTCTCCGCGAGGAGGCGGTCCTTGAGGGCCGTGGTGCGGATGTACCAGGAAGGCTGCGCGTAGTAGAGCAGCGCGGTGTGGCAGCGCCAGCAGTGCGGGTAGCTGTGCTCGTACGGGATGTGCTTGAAGAGCAGGCCGCGGCTGCCGAGGTCCTCGGTGAGCTTCTCGTCGGCCTTCTTGAAGAAGACGCCGCCGACGAGGGGGACGTCCTCCTCGAAGGTGCCGTCCGGGCGGACCGGGTTCACGACCGGCAGGCCGTAGGAGCGGCAGACCTTGAGGTCGTCCTCACCGAAGGCGGGGGACTGGTGGACCAGACCCGTGCCGTCCTCGGTGGTGACGTACTCGGCGTTGACGACGAAGTGCGCCTCGGCCGGGAACTCGACGAGTTCGAACGGGCGCTGGTACGTCCAGCGCTCCATCTCGGCGCCCGTGAAGGACTGGCCGGTGGTCTCCCAGCCCTCGCCGAGGGCCTTCGCGACGAGGGGCTCGGCGACGACGAGCTTCTCCTCGCCGTCGGTCGCGACGACGTACCTGACCTCGGGGTGCGCGGCGACCGCCGTGTTGGAGACCAGGGTCCAGGGCGTGGTCGTCCACACCAGGAGCGCGGCCTCGCCGGCCAGCGGGCCGGAGGTGAGCGGGAAGCGGACGAAGACCGACGGGTCGACGACCGTCTCGTAGCCCTGCGCCAGCTCGTGGTCCGACAGGCCCGTGCCGCAGCGGGGGCACCAGGGGGCGACCCGGTGGTCCTGGACCAGCAGGCCCTTGTTGAAGATCTCCTTCAGCGACCACCAGACCGACTCGATGTACTCGGGGTCCATCGTGCGGTACGGGTCGGTCAGGTCGGTCCAGTAGCCCATGCGGGTCGTGAGCTCTTCGAAGGCGTCCGTGTGCCGGGTCACCGACTCGCGGCACTTCGCGTTGAACTCCGCGATGCCGTACGCCTCGATGTCCTGCTTGCCGGAGAAGCCGAGCTCCTTCTCGACGGCGAGCTCCACCGGGAGGCCGTGGCAGTCCCAGCCGGCCTTGCGGGCCACGTGGTAGCCGCGCATGGTGCGGAAGCGGGGGAAGACGTCCTTGAAGACGCGCGCCTCGATGTGGTGGGCACCGGGCATGCCGTTGGCGGTGGGCGGGCCCTCGTAGAACACCCACTCGGGGCGGCCCTCGGACTGCTCCAGGCTCTTGGCGAAGATCTTCTGCTCGCGCCAGAAGTCGAGCACGGCGTGCTCGAGGGCGGGCAGGTCGACCTGGGCGGGCACCTGGCGGTACGTCGGCGATGTCATCAGCGGGCTTCCTCCGGCGGACTTGCTGCCTTCCGTCCGGAGGGACGAGAGCTACATCTGCCTGCGCCGCCTTCGGCGCGCTCCCGCGGTACCACCCTCCTTGGCTCTCCAGCGCGGGGTGTGCGCCGGCGAGCCCCCTCATTGGGGTCGCGATGCCGGTTCTACTGGCCCCTGCGGCCCGTGGGCGGATCCCACTGTCCAGGACGTTCTTCCGGCGGCTCCGGGGTGATCTTCGCGTCGCGCTCGCCCCCGGGCTTCCACCGTCCCCGGGTCGCTCTGGGCTGCGTACGCCGCTACTCGTCCCCATCCATGCTTTTCGCTCCGCCCAGTGTACGGCGCCGGGCGGACAGCGGCCGACCGGATTTCGGGGCTGCCGGGGGTGGGGAGCCCCATGGGGTGCGAAATGGGTTTGATGACCCGAATAGCGCGGTATAGGTGTTCGGATCCTGGGACGTCCGGCTCGACGGATTACCGGACGGGGAGCTGGGCACAACGGATGCAGGTTCGCCGCGCGGCGTGCGCGTGGCGGGCGAATCAGGCGGTGTGCCCCGTTGCCGCGGGACTCGAGTCGATTTATCGTCCCAGCACGATTCGCGAGCAAGATCACAATATGTGAAGGGGCCGCGGCCATGGTGGCGAAGAAGACCGCCGTACAGCAGCCGGCGTCCGGCAGGTCCGCAGAGGCCTCCGGCGGTGCGGCCAAGGACGTGAGCGGGAAGAAGTCCACGCAGGGGGGCTCGGCGGGGCGGGCGGCGAAGGAGGGTAGGGGGAGGGCGGCCGAGGGGGCGAAGGCGGCCGAGAAGAAGGCGCCGGCCAAGAAGGCGACGGCCAAGAAGGCCGTGGTCAAGGAAGCCGAGGTCAAGGAAGCCGAGGTCAAGGAAGCTGCCGGGAAGGCGCCGGCCAAGGCGGCAGCGGCCGGGAAGGCCACGGCCGAGGCGTCGGCGGAGAAGGCACCGGCGAAGGCAGCGACGGCCGGGAAGTCACCGGCAGGGAAGGCGCCGGCCAAGGCGGCAGCGGCCGGGAAGGCCACGGCCGAGGCGTCGGCGGAGAAGGCACCGGCCGAGGCAACGGCGGAGAAGGCACCGGCCGGGAAGGCGGCAGGGAAGAAGGCGGCGGCCAGGAAGACCGCCCCGGTCGAGAAGGCCACCGTCAGGAAGACGGCGGGCAGGAAGGCGGCCGTGAAGAAGACCGCCGCCAAGAAGGCCCCGGCCGAGAAGGTCGCCGGCGGCAAGAGCACCACCACCAAGAGCGCGACCGGGAAGGGCGCTGCCCGGACCGGCGCGGTCACACAGGACACGGCCGCGAGCAGCACGGCCACAAAGGCGGGTGCGGCCGAGGCCGCGCAGCAGACGGGAGCGACGACGGTGGTTGCGAAGAAGACGCCTGGCACGGCCACAGCGGCGAAGACCGCCCTTCCGAAGGCACGGGTCGCCGCGGCGGAGCCCGATGAGCTCGCGGTACGCCCGGGCGAGGACCCCTGGACGGCGGAGGAGGTCGAGGAGGCGCGGTCCGAGCTGACGTCCGAGGAAACCCGGCTGCGCGAGGAGATCACGTCGTCGGAGCGGTCGCTCGCCGGCCTGATGCGGGACTCCGGGGACGGCGCGGGCGACGACCAGGCGGACACCGGCACCAAGAACATCACCCGCGAGCACGAGCTGGCCCTGGCCGCCAACGCGCGCGAGATGCTCCTCCAGACCGAGCGCGCCCTGGAACGCCTGCACGCGGGTACCTACGGCCTGTGCGAGAACTGCGGCAACGCCATCGGCAAGGCCCGCATGCAGGCCTTCCCGCGGGCCACGCTCTGCGTGGAGTGCAAGCAGAAGCAGGAGCGCCGGTACTGACCGGCCGCCGAATGCCTCCTGAGCACGTGCGACGTGCGGGGTGTGTCGTACCCTCGTCCTCAGTCAGGCACCTAGGTTGAGGGACTCACGTGGCAGAGGCGGAGCGCATCATCGGTACGCCGGACACACCGGACGCGGCCGGGGGCGGCAAGGAGCGGCCCGACTCCGAGGGCACCCCGGCCGGGGAGTCCGGCACCGGCCCGGCGGCCGCGGCGGGAGCGTCCGGCACCGGCGAGCCGGAGGCCACCGCCGGGCAGCCCCGCGGCAGGCGCCGGATCGCGGTGCTGTTCTCCGTCGCCGCGTTCGCGTACGCCCTCGACCTGATCAGCAAGTTGCTCGTGGTGGCCAAGCTGGAGCACCACCCGCCCATCGAGATCATCGGGGACTGGCTGAAGTTCGAGGCGATCCGCAACGCGGGCGCGGCCTTCGGCTTCGGCGAGGCCTTCACCGTGATCTTCACCATGATCGCGGCGGCGGTGATCCTGGTGATCGCCCGCCTCGCCCGCAAGCTCTACAGCCTGCCCTGGGCGATCGCGCTCGGCCTGCTGCTCGGCGGTGCGCTGGGCAACCTCACCGACCGGATCTTCCGGGCGCCGGGCGTCTTCGAGGGCGCGGTCGTGGACTTCATCGCGCCCAAGCACTTCGCCGTCTTCAACCTGGCCGACTCGGCGATCGTGTGCGGCGGCATCCTGATCGTGCTGCTGTCGTTCAGGGGCCTCGACCCGGACGGGACCGTCCACAAGGACTGAGCGCGCGTACAGACCCGTCAGTGCCGTCCGGCATACTCGACGGGTGAGCACGATTCCCGAGATCCGTACCCTGCCCGTGCCCGACGGCCTGGAGGGCGAGCGCGTCGACGCCGCCATCTCCCGCATGTTCGGCTTCTCCCGGACCAAGGCGGCCGAGCTCGCCGCCGCGGGGAAGGTCACGGTCGACGGGTCGGTGGTCGGCAAGTCGGAGCGCGTGCACGGCGGCGCCTGGCTGGAGGTCGAGATGCCGCAGGCGCCCGCCCCCGTGCAGGTGGTGGCCGAACCGGTCGAGGGCATGGAGATCGTGCACGACGACGATGACGTGGTCGTGATCGTCAAGCCGGTCGGCGTGGCCGCGCACCCGTCGCCGGGCTGGACCGGGCCGACCGTCATCGGGGGCCTGGCCGCCGCCGGGTACCGGATCTCCACCTCCGGCGCCGCCGAGCGCCAGGGCATCGTGCACCGGCTCGACGTGGGCACGTCGGGGCTCATGGTGGTCGCCAAGTCGGAGCGCGCCTACACCTCGCTCAAGCGCCAGTTCAAGGAGCGCACGGTCGACAAGCGGTACCACACGCTCGTCCAGGGCCACCCCGACCCCACCAGCGGCACCATCGACGCGCCCATCGGCCGGCACCCGCAGCACGACTACAAGTGGGCCGTCACCGCCGAGGGCAAACCGTCCGTCACGCACTACGACCTCATCGAGGCGTTCCGCGCGGCCTCGCTGCTCGACGTGAAGCTGGAGACCGGCCGCACGCACCAGATCCGCGTCCACATGGCCGCCCACCGGCACCCCTGCGTCGGCGACCTCACCTATGGCGCCGACCCGACGCTCGCCAAGCGCCTCGGCCTGACCCGGCAGTGGCTGCACGCGGTGCGGCTCGGCTTCGAGCACCCCGGGGACGGGCAGTGGGCGGAGTTCTCCTGCGACTACCCGGAGGACCTGCAGCAGGCCCTGGACCAGGTCCGCGAGGAGACCTACGCGTGAGCACTCCGTACGTGGTGCGGGTCGCCGGGGACCCTGCCGATCGTGAGGCGTGCTTCACGGTGCGCAAGGAGGTCTTCGTCGGCGAGCAGGGCGTGCCGGAGGACCTCGAGTACGACGCGTACGACGCCGGCGCGGTCCATGTGCTGGCGGTCGGGGAGGACGGTGTGCCGCTCGGCACCGGGCGGCTGCTGCACGGGGAGGCGGCCGTGGCGCAGACCGGCGCCGACCCGTCCGTGGGCTCCCTCGGCCGGCTCGCCGTGACGGGCTCCGCGCGCGGGCTCGGTGTCGGTGCCGCCCTGGTGCGGGCCATCGAGGACGCGGCACGCGCGCGCGGGCTCGCGGCCGTCGACCTGCACGCGCAGACGCACGCGCTCGGCTTCTACCAGCGGCTCGGCTATGAGCCGTACGGGCCCGAGTACTTGGAGGCGGGCATTCCGCACCAGGGGATGCGGCGCTCGCTCTAGCCCCTCAGGGCGGGTGCCGAAACGGTTTGTCCCTGGAGTCGCGTGGCAGGCTTGAGGTCTGTCGTGTGAACATGTGACCTCCCGGAGCGCTGACCGTGGATCAGTTGGCCCTGCTGTTCGTGCTGCTGCTCGGGGCCGTGATCAGTGTCCCCGTGGGCGACCGGCTCGCGGTGCCCGCGCCGGTGCTGATGACGCTCCTGGGGATAGTCCTCGCGCTGCTCCCGTTCGTACCGAACGTCGAGATCCCGCCGGACCTGATCCTGCCGCTGCTGCTGCCGCCCCTGCTGTACGCCGCCGTACGGCGCACGTCCTGGCGGCAGTTCGCGGCGAACAAGCGGCCGATCTTCCTGCTGGCCGTGGCGCTGGTGTTCGTCACCATGGCCTGCGTGGCCGCCGCGGCCGACGCGATCGTGCCGGGGCTGCCGCTCGCCGCGGCGTTCGCGCTGGGCGCGCTGGTGGCACCGCCGGACCCGGTCGCGGCGACGGCCGTGGCCGGTCAGCTGGGGCTGCCGCGCCGCCTGGTGTCGATCCTGGAGGGCGAGGGGCTCTTCAACGACGTGACGGCCATCGTCCTTTACCACGTGGCGATCGCCGCCGCCGTCAGCGGGACGTTCTCCCCCTGGCAGGCCGGGCTCGATCTGGTGCTGTCGGCCGTCGTGGCGGTGGCCGTGGGACTCGCGCTGGGCTGGGGCGCGAACAAGCTGATGGACGTGCTCGGCGACGCGACCCTGCAGATCGGGCTGACCCTGCTGGTGCCGTACGCCTCGTACGTCATGGCCGAGGAACTGCACGGGTCCGGCGTGCTCGCCGTGCTCACCACCGCGCTGTTCCTCGCGGAGTACGGCTCCGACGCCGACGACGTCATGACACGGCTGGCCGGGCACACGTTCTGGAACATCGTCGACACGCTCGTCACCGGCGTCGCGTTCGGGCTGGTCGGGCTGGAGTTGCACAACGCGATCCGCACGGCGTCCGGGCGGTGGGGCGAACTGCTCGGGTGGGCGGCGGTCGTGGTGGGCGTCGTCGTGTTCGCCCGGCTGCTGTGGCTGCTGCCGGCGACCTGGCTGACCAAACGGCTGCACGCGCGGCGGGACTACGACGAGGACATCCCGGTCAGCTGGCGCGAGACCGTGGTGATGTGGTGGTCGGGGATGCGCGGGGTGGCCTCGGTCGCGCTGGTGCTGGCGATTCCGCTGGAGACCGATGCGGGCGCGCCGTTCCCCAGCCGGGACGAGATCATCTTCATCGCGTTCGGGGTGATCATGACGACGCTGGTGCTGCAGGGGCTGACGTTGCCGTGGCTGGTGCGGCGGCTCGGGGTCAAGGCCGACACGGACCGGGAGAAGGAGTTCGCGAAGGCGCTGGCGATCCGGGCGGCCAAGGCCGCCAAGCGCAGGCTGCGGGAGCTCGAGGGGGACGAGGAGCTGCCGGAGGAACTGTCCGAGCAGATGCTGCGGCGCGCCTACGACATCGGGGTGCGGATCAGTCCCGAACTGGCGGAGGACGAGCGGCGGGAGGCCTACCGGGAGGGGGCCCGGCGGGTGAAGCGGGTGCGGCGGATCCAGCAGGAGATGCTGAGTGCGGCGCGGCACGAGGTGCTGGCGGCGCGCAGTGAGCCGGGGGCGGATCCCGAGGTGGTGGACCGGATTCTGCGGCACCTCGACGTCCGTAGCCTGCGGTGAGCCGGCTGCTGCTGCCGGTTTGACGGCGGGCGGCCGGGGCGTCGTAGGGTCGTCGGTATGGCACGGAACGTAGTGATCAGTGGTGGAGGAACGGGAATCGGGCTCGCGGCGGCCCGGGTGTTCGCCGCCGGCGGGGATCGGGTGCTGCTGCTCGGGCGGCGGGCCGGGGTGCTGGAGAAGGCCGAGGTGCCCGGCGCGCTGACCTACGCGGCCGATCTCGCCGAGCCGGAGGACGTGCGCGCGGTCGCCGCCTTCGTGGAGCGGGAGTTGGGCGCTGTGGACGTGCTCGTGCACAGCGCCGGGGGCAGCGGGCTGCTCGAACCGGATGCCCCGGGTGACGATCCGCTCGCGGCCGTCGCGCACACCTGGAGCGTGAACTTCCGGCTCAACACCCTGACCGCCGTCCTGCTCACCGAGGCGCTGAAGCCGCGGCTCGCCGAGCCCGGCGGACGGGTGCTGTTCCTCAGCTCCATCGCCGCCTACCGGGGGTCCGGGAGCGGGGCGTACGCGGCGGCCAAGGCGGGGCTGCATCCGTACGCCCATGATCTGGCCCGGGAGCTGGGGCCGCGCGGCATCACCGTGAACGTGGTCGCGCCCGGGTACATCGAGGACACCGAGTTCTTCGGGGACGCGATGGCCGAGGAGCGGCGGGCGCGGCTCATCGACGAGACCTCGAACGGCCGGGCCGGGACCCCGGGGGACGTCGCCGAGACCCTGCACTGGCTGGCCTCCCCGGGCGCCGGGCACATCACGTCGCAGATCATCCAGGTCAACGGCGGCGCCGAGCGCGGCCACTGACCCGGGAGACGACAGGAGGGCTGCCCGCACCGCGGGCAGCCCTCCTGTCGTGCGTGCTGTCGTCAGCGCTCGGGCCGTCCCGAGCCGTTGCCGTGGTAGCGGCGCTGCTGGGTCGGTATGGCCTCGGAGGAGGGGTGTTGGCCGTTGCCGTCGAAGGACGGCGGCAGGATCGCGTCCGCCGTGTTGACCCTGGGCAGGGCGTACGGGTGCTCGTCGGCCAGCCAGCCGACCATCTGCTCGCGGACCGTGACCCGCACCGTCCAGATGTCGTCCGCGTCCTTGGCGGTCACCAGGGCCCGTACCTGCATGGTGTTCGGGGTGGTGTCCGTGACCGACAGGTTGTAGGCGCGGCCGTCCCAGGCCGGGCACTCGCGCAGGATGTCGCGGAGCTTCTCGCGCATCGCGTCCAGGGGAGCCGTGTGGTCGACGTGCCAGAAGACGGTGCCGGTCATCTGCGGGCCTCCGCGCGACCAGTTCTCGAAGGGCTGGGACGTGAAGTACGACACCGGCATGGTGATCCGGCGCTCGTCCCAGGTGTGGACGGTCAGGTACGTCAGGGTGATCTCCTCGACCGTGCCCCACTCGCCGTCCACGACCACGGTGTCCCCCATGCGCACCATGTCGCCGAAGGCGATCTGGAACCCCGCGAACATGTTGCTCAGCGTGGACTGCGCGGCGACACCGGCGACGATGCCGAGGATTCCGGCCGAGGCCAGCAGCGAGGCGCCCGCCGCGCGGAACGCCGGGAACGTCAGCAGCATGCTCGCCGCGGCCACCACGCCGACGATCGCGGACACCACCCGCATGATCAGCGTCACCTGGGTGCGCACCCGGCGGACCCTGGCCGGGTCGCGGTGGGCCCGGGCACTGGCGTACCGGCTGTACGACGTCTCGACGATCGCCGCCGCGATCCGGATGACCAGCCAGGCGGCCGACCCGATCAGCACCAGGGTCAGCACCCGGCCGACGGCCTCGTCGCGGCTCGGAAGCAGTTGTGCCTCGTCGTACGACCCTCTCAGCAGGGCCGCGCACAGCACGAGCATGTAGGGAATGCGGCCACGGCGGAGCAGACCCCACAAGGGGGTCTCGTGGTGCCGTTCGTCGGCCTTGCGCAGTAGGAAGTCGGTCGCCCAGCCGATCACCAGCGTGAGCATGACCGAGCCACCGACCACGATCAGCGGTCGTAGCAGGTTCTCCATGCCCCCGAACCTAACCGGCTCGCGGGGGGCATGAACATGTGACTTCCGTTGCGTCGTGGGTAGTGCCGTGACCTCGGGTTGTCACACCCGGCTGGCACCATGGCCTCATGAACATCATGCTCTTTCACTCGACCCATGGACGGCGGCCCGCGGTGCTCCAGGCCGCTGACCGGCTGCGTTCGGCCGGACACGAGGTGTGGACGCCCGACCTCTTCGAGGGGCGCACGTTCGAGTCGGTCGAGGAGGGCATGGAGCACAAGGAGAAGATCGGCAAGGAGGAGCTGCTGAAGCGGGCCGTGCTGGCCGCCGCTCCCTACTCCGAGCGAGGGTTGGTGTACGCCGGGTTCTCGCTCGGCGCCTCCATCGCCCAGACCCTCGCCCTCGGCGACGACAAGGCGCGCGGCCTGCTGCTCCTGCACGGCACGTCGGACATCGCGCCGGATGTCACGGCTCAGGACCTGCCGGTCCAGCTGCACGTGGCGGAGCCGGACCCCTTCGAGACGGACGACTGGCTCAACGCCTGGTACCTCCAGATGGGCCGCACCGGCGCCGACGTCGAGGTGTACCGGTACGCCGGGGCCGGCCACCTCTACACCGACCCCGACCTGCCGGACTACGACGAGGAGGCCGCCGAGGCCACCTGGCGGGTGGCACTCGGCTTCCTCGACACCCTCTGAGAGGGCCGGCTCAGACCGGGGCGTAAACGCGCTCGACCTTCTGTGTGCCGCTGCGGGTGCGGTACGAGCGGGACCACTTGGCCGTCGCGTCGCGCTTCGTACGGTCGGAGAGGACGTAGAAGTCCATCTGCGCGCGCTCGGCCGTGATGTCCAGGACGCCGAAGCCGTGCCGGTCGGTGTCGACCCAGTGGACATGGCGGTTGGCGGCTCGGATGACGGGCGAGGCGACCGCGGAGACCGTGCCCTCAGGGACCTTGACGATGTCGTCGAGGTTGTCGGAGGTGACCGACGTGACGACGAACTCCGTGGCGGCCGACGGGGACAGCGGATACGTACCGGCGTCCACCGGCACGTCGTTGGCCCAGGCCATGTGGATGTCGCCGGTGAGGAAGACCGTGTTGCGGATCGCGTTGGTCCGCAGGTGCGCCAGGATCTCGCGGCGGTCGTCGGTGTAGCCGTCCCACTGGTCGGTGTTGAGGGCGAGGCCCTCCTGCGGCAGGCCCAGCAGCTTGGCGAGGGGCTTCAGCAGGTCGGCGGAGAGCGAGCCGACGGCGAACGGCGAGATCATCACCGAGTTGCCGACCAGCCGCCAGGTGGTGTCGGAGGCCTTCAGGCCCGCCTTGAGCCAGTCGAGCTGGGCGCGGCCGGTGAGCGTGCGGTCCGGGTCGTCGACCTCGCCGTTGCCCACCTTGACCTGCTGCGAGCGGAAGGAGCGCAAGTCCAGCAGCGAGAGGTCGGCCAGCTTGCCGAAGCGCAGCCGGCGGTAGGTGGTGCCCGCGATCGCCGGGCGCACCGGCATCCACTCGAAGTAGGCCTGCTTGGCGGCGGCCTGACGGGCGGACCAGGCGCCCTCCGCGCCCTCCGTGTGATTCTCCGCGCCGCCCGACCAGGCGTCGTTGGCGAGCTCGTGGTCGTCCCAGATCGCGACGACCGGGGCCGTGGCGTGCAGCGCCTGGAGGTCCGGGTCGGTCTTGTACCGCGCGTGCCGGATGCGGTAGTCGGCGAGAGTGACGATCTCGTGGGCCGGGGCGTGCGGGCGGACGACCTTGCCCCGGGTGCCGTACTCGCCGGTGCCGTACTCGTAGATGTAGTCGCCGAGGTGCAGCCAGGCGTCCAGGTCGCCGCGGGCCGCGAGATGGCGGTACGAGGAGAACCACCCGGCCTCCCAGTTGGCGCAGGAGACGACGCCGAAGCGCAGGCCCGTGACGGCCGCGTCGTTCGCCGGGGCGGTGCGGGTGCGCGCGGCGGGGGAGTCGGTGCCGCCGGCGGAGAAGCGGAACCAGTAGTCGGTGCCCGGCTGCAGGCCGCGGATGTCGGCCTTCACGGTGTGGTCGGAGGCGGCCGTCGCGGTGGTGGAGCCCTTGGCGACGACGGCGGCGAACGCCTTGTCCCTGGCGACGACCCAGCTCACCTCGGTGTCCGGGCCCACTCCGGAGCCGGGTATCGCCTCCGGGACCGGGGTGACGCGGGTCCACAGCAGGATGCCGTCCGGCAGCGGGTCACCCGAGGCGACGCCGTGCAGGAAGGCGGGAGCCTGGTCGACGGCGCGCGCGGGCAGGGTTGCCGTCAGCGGCCCGGCCAGGACAGCGCTCGCCGCCGCGGCCTTGACGACCGTACGGCGGCGCGGGGTGAGGGAGTTGAGGCCCTCTGACGTCTTCGATGATCTGTATCGACTGGTCACGACCGATCAGGTTACTGATCGGTACGCGCCAGAGCGGGCGAACTCGCGAAGTTCGCCCGCTCTTCACGTGGTGGCCGGTACCCGGCCGGCCGTCACTTCTTGAGTGCCTCGCCCACGACCCTGTTGAAGTCGGCCACGGTCATCAGCGGCGTGCCCTGGTTGTCGGCGGTGAGCTGCTTGCCGTCCATGGCGAAGCCCGGGGTGCCCTTGACGCCTTCCTTGTTGTCGTCGAAGGTCTTCGACATGGCCATCGCCCAGGCGTCGTAGGTGCCCTTCTCGACGGCGTCCTGGAACTTCTTGTTGTTCTTCAGCTCGGGGACGGTGTCGGCGACCTTGATGAGGTAGCTGTCGTCCTTGAACTTGTCGGTCGTCTCCTCCGGGTGGTACTTCGCCGAGTACAGCGCGGCCTTGTAGTCGAGGAACGCCTTGTCGCTGACGTTCAGCGCGGCGCCCATGGCGCTCAGGGCGTTCTTGGAGCCCTCGCCGTTGTCCTTGTTGTCGATGAACGTGGCGCCGATGAACTGCATCTTGTACTTGCCGTCGTCGATGTCCTTCTTCACGGTCGGGCCGACGGTCTGCTCGAACTGGGCGCACACGGGGCAGCGCGGGTCCTCGTAGATCTTCAGGGTCTTCTTGGCCGAGTCCTTGCCGAGGACGACCGTGGTGCCGTCGGTGCCCGTGGTGTTGGCCGGGGTGACGACCTTCTCGTCCTTGACCGCCTCCCAGTAGGTGGGCTTGTTGGCCTGGACGACGGCGTAGCCGATGCCGCCGGCTATCGCCAGGACGCCGACGATGGAGCAGGCCACGATGACCTGCCGCTTGACCTTCGCGCGCTTGGCCTCGCGCTCGCGCTCGATGCGCAGCCGCTCGCGGGCCGCCGTCTTCGCCGCCTGGCTGTTCCGCTTGCTCATGGTGATGTTCTCCGTGGGGGACGCGCACACCTGCGTGTGCGGAATACGTATGGGGGACTGCATGTGCTCGAAGTGCCGCAGGCGGAAGCAGGAGCCTCCCGCGACGGCGGGTGCCTCATGCGAAGGCGAGGGCCTTACGCAAGGGCGGGTGAGCACGGCGGTCCACGCCGTCCCAGCGAGTACGCGAGGATCCGCTCGCGGGCGGTGGGCGTGCGGTCGGCGGCGCGCGCCGGCAGGCGCCGCCCGGCCGGGGGCCGCTCCACCGCGACCGCGGCGACCGCCAGCAGCAGCGGCCGGAAGGTGGTCGCCGTCACCGCCCGCAGCAGCTGGGCCAGGGCGCGCTCGCCGCGGCGCAGCCAGGCGGCGGCGAGGAGCCCGACGCCGATGTGCGCGCCGAGCAGCAGCCAGGCGGTGGCCGGGTCGGCATGGGCGACCGCGGCAGCGAGCCGGTCGGTGCCCGTGGCCCCGGCCATCCGGGCCAGGGGCGTGCCGACCTCGCCGCCGCCGCAGAGCACGTCCAGGCCGACCGAGCGCAGGGGACCGGTGACCGGGCCGCCCGCCCGGCCGTAACAGGCGTGCTGGCCCGTGGTGAACACCGTGTCGGCGGCCAGTTCCAGCGGGATCAGCAGGGCCGCGATCCTCCCGAAGGAGCGCTCGCGGCCCGCCAGGGCGAACGCGATCACGAACACGGTGGCGGCGACCGCGGCCACCGTGCTCACCGGCAGCGGGGCCCGGGACAGCAGCACGTGCGACGCGGTGCTGAGCGTCACGACCACCGTCGTGAACAGCGCCGCGCGTACGGCTCTGAGCTGGATCCCGGATATGTCCATAGCGAAAGGAGAGTCTGTCATGGGGGCCTGTAAGGGACCCCTAAAGGATGCCTGTGAGTGAGCGGGATGGCCAAAGCCGCTTACAGACCCGGAATCCGTCCGTTGCGGAACAGGTCCACGAAGGTCTGGTGGTCGGCACGCGCGCGTGCGCCGTAGCGGTGCGCGAAGTCGACCAGCACGGGGGCGAAGCCCTCCTCGTCGGCCGCGAGCGCCGCGTCGATGGCCCGCTCCGTGGAGAACGGCACCAGGGACTCGCCGGACTGGTCGTCCGCCGCGGCGTGCATCGTGGCCGTCGCCCGGCCGAGGTCGGCCACCACCAGGGCGATCTCCTCCGGTTCGTCGATGTCGCCCCAGTCGAGGTCCACCGCGTACGGCGAGACCTCGGCGACCAGCTGGCCCGCGCCGTCCAGCTCGGTCCAGCCCAGCCACGGATCGGCGTGCGCCTGGAGGGCTCGCTGGGAGATCACCGTGCGGTGCCCCTCGTGCTGGAAGTACCCGCGGATCGCCTGGTCCGCGATGTGCCGGGAGACGGCCGGGGTCTGGGCCTGCTTGATGTAGATCACGACATCGTTCTCCAGGGCGTCGCTGTGCCCCTCCAGCAGGATGTTGTACGACGGCAGCCCGGCCGAGCCGATACCGATGCCGCGCCGTCCGACGACGTCCTTCACACGGTAGGAGTCCGGGCGGGCCAGCGAGCTGTCCGGGAGCGTCTCCAGGTAGCCGTCGAAGGCGGCGAGGACCTTGTAGCGCGTGGCCGCGTCCAGCTCGACGGAGCCGCCGCCCGGGGCGAAGCGGCGCTCGAAGTCACGGATCTCCGTCATCGAGTCCAGCAGGCCGAAGCGGGTCAGCGAGCGGGCGTCACGCAGCGCGTCCAGCAGCGGGCCCTGCGCCGTGTCCAGCGTGAACGGCGGCACCTCGTCGCTCTTCGCACCCGTGGCCAGGGCGTGGATCCGCTCCCGGTACGCGACCGCGTAGATCGTCACCAGCTCCGAGATCTGCTCGTCGCTGAGCGCCTTCGCGTAGCCGATCAGCGCGATGGACGCGGCGAAGCGCTTCAGGTCCCAGGTGAAGGGGCCGACGTAGGCCTCGTCGAAGTCGTTGACGTTGAAGATCAGGCGGCCGTTGGCGTCCATGTACGTGCCGAAGTTCTCCGCGTGCAGGTCGCCGTGGATCCACACGCGCGAGGTGCGGTCGTCCAGGTACGGGCCGCCCCGCTTCTCCTCGTCGAGGTCGTGGTAGAAGAGGCACGCCGTGCCCCGGTAGAAGGCGAAGGCCGAGGTCGCCATCTTCCGGAACTTCACGCGGAACGCGGCCGGGTCGGCGGCCAGCAGCTGGCCGAAGGCGGTGTCGAAGACGGCGAGGATCTCCTCACCGCGGTGCTCGTCGTCGAGCTGCGGGAACGACATCGCTGGGTGCCTCCTGGTGCATGCGTTTCGGGGCGGCTGGTCCGCCCTCTGCCTAACGTGCGGCGGTCCGCGGGAGTGCCCGCGAACCCTCGCATGAAGGTACGCGGGTCAGCCCTCCGGGTGTCAGTGCCGAGGCATAGACTTCGACGCTGTCCCCCAGACTGTCCGCAGCCTGCCGGGCCCCATTCGCCGTCTGTTTTCTCTGGAGGCCGCCGCATGTCGAAGCCGCCGTTCACGCACCTGCACGTCCACACCCAGTACTCGCTGCTGGACGGTGCCGCGCGGCTGAAGGACATGTTCAACGCGTGCAACGAGATGGGCATGACGCACATCGCCATGTCCGACCACGGCAACCTCCACGGCGCGTACGACTTCTTCCACACGGCCCAGAAGGCCGGTGTGACCCCGATCATCGGGATCGAGGCCTACGTCGCCCCCGAGTCCCGGCGCAACAAGCGCAAGATCCAGTGGGGCCAGCCGCACCAGAAGCGGGACGACGTCTCCGGTTCCGGTGGTTACACCCACAAGACGATGTGGGCGGTGAACTCGACCGGCCTGCACAACCTCTTCCGGCTGTCCTCCGACGCCTACGCCGAGGGCTGGCTCCAGAAGTGGCCCCGGATGGACAAGGAGACCATCGCCCAGTGGTCCGAGGGGATCGTCGCCTCCACCGGCTGCCCCTCCGGCGAGGTCCAGACCCGGCTGCGCCTCGGCCACTTCGACGAGGCCCTCAAGGCCGCCGCCGACTACCAGGACATCTTCGGCAAGGACCGCTACTTCCTGGAGCTGATGGACCACGGCATCGAGATCGAGCACCGGGTCCGCGACGGCCTCCTGGAGATCGGCAAGAAGCTCGGCATCCCCCCGCTGGTCACCAACGACTCGCACTACACGTACGCGCACGAGTCGGTCGCCCACGACGCCCTGCTGTGCATCCAGACCGGCAAGAACCTCTCCGACCCCGACCGCTTCAGGTTCGACGGCACCGGCTACTACCTGAAGTCCACCGACGAGATGTACGCCATCGACTCCTCGGACGCCTGGCAGGAGGGCTGCGCCAACACCCGCCTGATCGCCGAGATGGTCGACACCACGGGCATGTTCGAGAAGCGCGACCTCATGCCCAAGTTCGACATCCCCGAGGGGTACACGGAGGTCAGCTGGTTCCGCGAGGAGACCCTGCGCGGCATGCACCGCCGCTTCCCGGACGGCATCCCGGACGACCGCATGAAGCAGGTCGAGTACGAGATGGACACCATCATCTCGATGGGCTTCCCGGGCTACTTCCTCGTGGTCGCCGACTTCATCATGTGGGCCAAGAAGCAGGGCATCGCGGTCGGCCCCGGCCGAGGCTCCGCGGCCGGCTCGATCGTCGCCTACGCCCTCGGCATCACCGACCTCGACCCCATCCCGCACGGACTGATCTTCGAGCGGTTCCTCAACCCCGAGCGCATCTCCATGCCCGATGTCGACATCGACTTCGACGAGCGCCGGCGCGTCGAGGTGATCCGGTACGTGACGGAGAAGTACGGCGCCGACAAGGTCGCCATGATCGGCACGTACGGCACCATCAAGGCCAAGAACGCGATCAAGGACTCCGCGCGCGTGCTGGGCTACCCCTACGCGATGGGCGACCGCCTCACCAAGGCCATGCCCGCCGACGTCCTCGGCAAGGGCATCAACCTCGACGGCATCACCAACCCCGAGCACCCCCGCTACTCGGAGGCGGGCGAGATCCGGGCGATGTACGAGAACGAGCCGGACGTGAAGAAGGTCATCGACACCGCCAAGGGCGTCGAGGGCCTGGTCCGGCAGATGGGCGTGCACGCCGCCGGCGTGATCATGTCCAGCGAGACCATCACGGACCACGTCCCGGTCTGGGTCAGGCACACGGACAAGGTCACCATCACGCAGTGGGACTACCCGAGCTGTGAGTCGCTCGGCCTGCTGAAGATGGACTTCCTGGGCCTGCGCAACCTGACGATCATGGACGACGCCGTCAAGATGGTGAAGTCCAACAAGGGGGTCGACATCGACCTCCTGAGCCTCCCGCTCGACGACCCCACGACCTTCGAACTGCTCCAGCGCGGCGACACCCTCGGCGTCTTCCAGTTCGACGGCGGCCCCATGCGCTCCCTGCTCCGGCTGATGAAGCCGGACAACTTCGAAGACATCTCCGCCGTGTCGGCCCTGTACCGCCCGGGCCCGATGGGAATGAACTCCCACACGAACTACGCGCTGCGCAAGAACGGCCAGCAGGACATCACGCCGATCCACCCCGAGCTGGAGGAGCCGCTCAAGGAGGTCCTGGACGTCACCCACGGCCTGATCGTCTACCAGGAGCAGGTGCAGAAGGCCGCCCAGATCATCGCCGGCTACTCGCTCGGCGAGGCCGACATCCTCCGCCGCGTGATGGGCAAGAAGAAGCCCGAGGAGCTGGCGAAGAACTTCGTCCTCTTCCAGGAGGGCGCCCGCAAGAAGGGCTTCAGCGACGAGGCCATCCAGGCCCTGTGGGACGTGCTGGTCCCCTTCGCCGGCTACGCGTTCAACAAGGCGCACTCCGCCGCCTACGGACTCGTCTCGTACTGGACGGCGTACCTCAAGGCGAACCACCCCGCCGAGTACATGGCCGCGCTGCTCACGTCCGTGAAGGACGACAAGGACAAGTCGGCCGTCTACCTCAACGAGTGCCGCCGCATGGGCATCAAGGTGCTCCCGCCGGACGTCAACGAGTCGATGTCCAACTTCGCGGCCCAGGGCGACGACGTGATCCTCTTCGGCCTCTCCGCCGTCCGCAACGTCGGTACGAACGTGGTCGAGTCGATCATCAGGTGCCGCAAGGCCAAGGGGAAGTACGTCTCCTTCCCGGACTACCTCGACAAGGTGGAGGCGGTGGTCTGCAACAAGCGCACCACCGAATCGCTGATCAAGGCCGGCGCCTTCGACGCCATGGGCCACACCCGCAAGGGCCTCACCGCGCACTACGAGCCGATGATCGACAACGTGGTCGCGGTCAAGCGCAAGGAGGCCGAGGGCCAGTTCGACCTCTTCGGCGGCATGGGCGAGGCCGAGACCAGCGAGCCGGGCTTCGGGCTCGACGTGGAGTTCTCCCCCGACGAGTGGGACAAGACCTATCTGCTCGCCCAGGAGCGGGAGATGCTCGGTCTGTACGTCTCCGACCACCCGCTGTTCGGCCTGGAGCACATCCTGTCCGACAAGGCCGACGCGGGCATCTCCCAGCTGACCGGAGGCGAGCACTCCGACGGCGCGGTCGTCACCATCGGCGGCATCATCTCGGGCCTGCAGCGCAAGATGACCAAGCAGGGCAACGCCTGGGCCATCGCCACCGTCGAGGACCTCGCCGGCTCCATCGAGTGCATGTTCTTCCCCGCGACCTACCAGCTCGTGTCGACCCAACTGGTCGAGGACGCCGTGGTGTTCGTCAAGGGCCGCCTCGACAAGCGTGAGGACATCCCGAGGCTCGTCGCGATGGAGCTGATGGTCCCGGACCTGTCGAACGCGGGCACCAACGCGCCCGTGGTCCTCACCATCCCGGCCACCCGGGTCACCCCGCCGCTGGTCAGCCGCCTCGGTGAGGTCCTCAGCCACCACAAGGGCGACAGCGAGGTCCGGATCAAGCTCCAGGGACCGACCAAGACGACCGTGCTGCGGCTGGACCGGCACCGGGTGAAGCCCGACCCGGCGCTCTTCGGCGACCTGAAGGTGCTGCTCGGACCGTCCTGCCTGGCCGGGTGACGCGGGGATCTCGATGCGCTTGAGGGGCGCACCCGGTCGCGGGTACGCCCCTCGTGCATGTGCGTGGGCTCAACAACCCGTCACGCAGATGTCAGTTGTGGCCGAAGCTGCGCTTTCGCTTGCCGGACGGGGCCATCTCGCCGGGGGTCACCTCGACCTCGGTCTGGGGCTCCGTCTGCGAGGCGGGGCTGCGGTCCGCCCGCTGGCCACGCTCGGTGGGACGCTGCTGCTTACGGTCACGGTTCTTGTTCTTGGCCATGGTGATGCCTCCTGTGGGGGACTAGGGGCCAGGGCCGGGACCAGATTCACACAGGCCGACAACGATCGCATGTCGGACAATTACCGTGCGTGACAGGGCTGGTCGGAGCGGGAAGTCCCGAAACGCCACGCCGAAGATCGAGTTCCGGCCGTTAACCTCCGCGCCGTCGGGCAGACTCGAAGCAAGCCCGAAGCAAGCCTCCTGGGAAGAGGGTGAGTCGCGTGGACCGCTGCATCGTCCTGGTGGACGCTGGGTATCTGCTGGGAGCCGCGGCGAGTCTCCTCGCCGGGGAGCCCTCGCGGTCCCGCATCACCGTCGACCACACCGCCCTCATCCAGGGGCTGCGTGAGCGCGCCGAATCCGACACACAGCAGCCGCTGCTGCGCATCTACTGGTTCGACGGCGCCCCCGACCGCGTCCCGCAACCCGAGCACCGCAGGCTGCGCGTGATGCCCCGGGTCACCGTCCGGCTCGGCGCCCTGACCCGCAGCGACGGCCGCTGGGCGCAGAAGGGCGTGGACGCCGCGATGCACGCCGAGCTCACCGAACTGGCCCGCAACCGCGCCTGCTCCGACGTCGTCCTCGTCACCGGCGACGGCGATCTGCTGCCCGGCATGATGGCCGCCAAGGAGCACGGCGTCGCCGTCCACCTGTGGGCCGTCCAGGCCGCCGACGGCGACTACAACCAGTCCGAGGACCTGGTCGCCGAGGCCGACGAGCGGCGCGTCCTGGACCGTACGTGGATCACCAAGGCCGTCCGCGCCAAGGACTACACCGGGGTGTGCGCGCCGCAGCCCGCGCCCCGGCCCGAGATCGCCGCGATCCTCTCCGCGCCGCTGCCCGAGTCCGCGCTCGGCGCCGCGACCGAACGGCCCGCCCCGCAGCACCGGCACCCGGCGGCCGGCCCCGGGCAGAACGGCACCGAGGAGCGGGTGCCCGCCGCCAAAGGAGTCCCCACGCCCAAAGACCTGGCCGCCCTGCGCGCCCCCGGCACCCAGCCGGCCCAGCCCCCCGCCTCCGCCACCCTCCGGTGGTCCTCCGACAAAGGCTGGGTCGACCGGCCCACAGCCGAGCCCCCCGAGGCCGCCTCGATGCCGACGCTCGCCCAGCTGACCACGGCCGAGCAGCGGTGGGCCGACCGCGAGGAGGACATCACCACCGTCGGCGGTGACCCCTTCGAGGTGGGGCAGGTCTTCGCCCGGCGCTGGGTCGAGCGCCTCGGCGACCAGAACCACCTGCAGAAACTGTCCGGGATGTACCCGCGCATCCCGCATCGCGTCGACGGCGAGCTGCTGCGCTACGCCGCCCGCTTCGGCCTGCTCGCCCACAAGGACGACCAGATCGACGAGCGGGACCGGTACGCCATCCGGGCGGGCTTCTGGCGGGAGATCAGCGTGCGCACGGGCGTGGAGCACTCACCCGTCGACGACTGAGATCCTTGCCGGCGGATTTCCCGGTACGGACCGACCCGAGAGTGGACCGGGGTCGCCGACCCCGTAGTCTCGTCCCTTGTGAGTAAGCGCGCGGCACAGGCATTTCGGCACGACGGTGACGTCGTGTGCGCGGTGCGCGGGCTGACCAAGACCTATCCGGCGGTCCGGGGCCGGCGCGGCGCCCCCGGCACACCCGAGGTCCGGGCCACGGACGACGTGACCCTGGACATCCGCCGCGGCGAGATCTTCGGCCTGCTCGGCCCGAACGGCGCCGGCAAGTCCACTCTCGTGCGCCAGCTGACCGGGCTGATGCGGCCCGACTGCGGCAGTGTGGAGATCCTCGGGCACGACATCGTGCGCCACCCCGAGCGGGCCGCGCGGATCCTCGCCTACCTCGGGCAGGAGTCGACCGCCCTCGACGAGCTGACCGTGTCGCTCGCCGCCGAGACCACCGGGCGGCTGCGCGGTCTGGACGTACGGAAGGCGCGGGCCGAGCGGGACGCCGTCCTCGACGAGCTGGGGCTCGCGCCGCTCGCCGGACGCCCGCTGAAGAAGCTCTCCGGGGGCCAGCGGCGCCTGGCGTGCTTCGCCGCGGCCCTGGTGGGGGAGCGGCCGCTGCTCGTGCTGGACGAGCCGACCTCCGGCATGGACCCGGTGGCGCGGCGGGCCGTGTGGTCGGCCGTCGACCGGCGCCGGGCCGACCGCGGGACGACCGTGCTGCTCGTCACCCACAACGTCATCGAGGCCGAGACGGTGCTGGACCGCGTGGCCGTCCTCGACCGGGGGCGGGTGATCGCCTGCGACACCCCCGCCGGGCTCAAGGAGCAGGTCGCCGGTGAGGTGCGCGTCGACCTGGTGTGGCGGGACGCGGCTCCGCTGCACGTGCCCGAGGTGGCCGCGCTGAAGGACCGCGTCGTGGAGTCGGGCCGCCGCTGGACGCTCCGGCTCGGGCCCGAGGAGGCCCGGGCGGTCGTCGCGACCGTCACCGGCGGGGCCGCCTTCGCCGCCCTGGACGACTTCACCCTGGCCACGCCGAGCCTGGAGGACGTGTACCTCGCCCTCGGCGGTGCCGTGCAGCAGGGGCTGGTGAAGGTGTGAGCACACCGGCCGCCGCATACGTACCGAACAGACGACTGCCGCAGTGGACCCGAGCGAAGGGGAGCAGCGCGACGTGAGTGTCGTACCCGCCGATGTCCTGCCGGGCAGTGCCCTGGCCGTGGAGGAGCCCGCCGCGCGTGCGGCCGAGCTCGGACCTCGGGCGCGGCTGTGGCCGTCGCTGGCGGCCGTGTACCGGGCCCAGCTGTCCCGGGCGAGGGTGGCGCGGATCCCGCTGCTGTTCGTGGCGACCTTCCAGTCGATCGGGATCATGATCCTGATGCGCGGCGTCGTGGACGACGGGACGGAGGCGCAGGCCGTCGTGGCCGGGTCGTCGGTCCTGGTGGTCGCCTTCGTCGCGCTGAACCTGCTCGCGCAGTACTTCGGGCAGCTGCGGGCCAGCGGCGGGCTCGACCACTACGCGACGCTGCCGGTGCCGCCGGCGGCCGTGGTGCTGGGGGCGGCGGGCGCGTACGCGTCGTTCACCGTGCCCGGGACCGTCGTGACCGCGGTGTTCGGCTGCGTACTGTTCGGGCTGCCGATGGCCCATCTGTGGGTCCTCATGGCCGTGATCCCGCTCGCGGGCGCCGCGCTCGCCGGGCTCGGTGCGGCGCTGGGGCTGCTCGCGCCCCGGCCGGAACTGGCCACGCTGCTCGGGCAGCTGGGCATGTCGGCGGCGCTGCTGCTGGGCGTGCTGCCGGCGGACCGGATGCCGGAGGCCGTGCGCTTCACGCGGGACCTGCTGCCGTCGACGTACGGCGTGGAAGCCTTCGCGCGGACGTTCGGACCGCGCCCCGACTGGGCCTTCGTGCTCGGTGACCTCGCCGTGTGCGGGGTCGTGGGCGTCGTCTCGCTGGCCGTGGCGACCTGGGCGTACCGCCGGGCGGCTGTCCGTTGAGCGCGCAGCGGTCGTCCGGTGACGCAGCACACAAGCGGGCCTGGCACGATGGCAGGGTGACCGCACCGCTGACTCCGCCACCGCCGCCGCATGAACGCTCCGCTCAGGAGGCGTGGCAGCCGCCGGACGCCGGGCCTGCGGCTCCCGGGTCCCAGCACGCCGAGTACGCCGGGCACGGCTGGTACGGACAGGACGGCCCCGGGATGAAGACGGAACTGCGGGAGGCCGCCGTGATCGCGGTGGCCGTGGCGCTCGGCGGGGTGCTGCTCGGAGTGCTGTGGTGGTGGCTCGCGCCGCACGTGCCGCTGGTCGGTGACGTGGTGGAGAAGAGCTGGGTGGTCTACCTCAAGGACACCGAGGGGGAGCAGGCCATCGGTGTCGACGGCACGTTCACGCTGCTCGGGCTGGGCTTCGGTGCCGTCAGTGCGCTGGTCGTCTTCCTCCTGCGGCGGCGCGGGGGTGTGCCGCTGGTGGTGGGGCTGGCCCTCGGAGGGCTGCTCGGGTCGCTGCTCGCCTGGCGGGTCGGGGTGTGGCTCGGGCCCACCGAGGACGTGATCGCGCACGCCCGGGAGGTCGGGCGGGGCGTGACGGTCACCGCGCCGTTGCAGCTGGGCGCGAAGGGGGCGTTGCTGGCCTGGCCGCTTGCCGCACTGGTGCTGCATCTCGGGCTCATGGCGCTGTTCGGACCTCGCGACCCGGAGCCGGAGTTCGGCCCGGGGCCGTATGCGGAACCGCCTGCCGCCAACGGCCGATAGGCGCCGCCCGGCTCACGGCCGGGCCGCAACCGGGGCCGCTGCTGGTAGTGGCCGCTGGGCGCCGTGCGGCTCGTGGCCGGGGCGCAACCGGGGCCGCCCGCCGCCAACGGCCGCTGGGCGCTGTGCGGCTCGTGGGGGCGCGTCCGGAACGCCCGCCGCCAACGGCCGATAGAGGCACCGCCCCCTGGCAGCTAACGGCCGATAGGCGCCAGGACCGCCTCCGTGAGCTTCTGCAGGTCCTCCGGGGCGAGCTCCACCTCCAGGCCCCTGCGGCCCGCCGACACGCAGATCGTCGCGTGCGCCGATGCCGAGGCGTCGAGGACCGTCGGCAGCTTCTTGCGCTGGCCCAGGGGCGAGATGCCGCCCCGGACGTAGCCCGTGGTGCGTTCCACCAGTGCCGGGTCGGCCATCGCCGCCCGCTTGCCGCCCACGGCCGCGGCCAGGGCCTTGAGGTCCAGTTGGCCCGCCACCGGGACCACCGCGACCGTCAGGGCGCCGTCGACGTCCGCGACCAGGGTCTTGAAGACACGGTCGGGGGAGACGCCCATGGCCTCGGCCGCCTCCTCGCCGTAGGAGGGGTGCCCGGGGTCGTGGTCGTAGGTGTGGACCGTGTACGTCGCGCCCGCCGCCGTGAGGGCCACCGTCGCCGGGGTGCCGCCCGGCTGGTGCTGCTTCTTCGACTTCTTCGCCATGCGGATCCGCTCAGTTGAGGCTCATCGGGCCGCGCGTCAGCTCCGACGCCGGCAATGACGGCAGACTACGGATGATCGCCGTCTCGGAGCGAAGGAGTTTCAGCTCGTCGCGCAGGCGGGACGCCGTGTCGGGGGCCTGGAGCAGGCGCTGCCTGGCCGGGGTGTCCAGCATCATCGCGGCCGCCACGAGGTACGACACCACGCCCGGCTCGTCCGGCAGGTCGGCCCCCGTCGCCACGGACCGTTCCCGCGCCCCGGCCAGCCGCTTCTGGTACTGGCGGAAGGACCGCAGCACCCCCTCGGCCAGCGGCGCGGCCTCGTCGCCCGGCTCCTCCGCCAGCGGCTCCAGCTCGGCCGTCAGGAAGGGCCCGGACGCCTCGACCGACAGCAGCTTCACCCGGGTCGTGCCGGTCGCCAGCACCTCGAAGGAACCGTCGGTGCGCTCCCGGATCGTCGCCGCGTCCGCGATACAGCCCACCTTGTGGAACGCCTTGGCCGGGTCCGCGCCGAAACCGGCCGACGGTCCCCGCTCGGGCACGGCCGTCGGGTCGGGCATGCCGGGTGCGGTCGCGGCCACCTCGTGGCCGTCGCGGATCGCCACGACGGCGAACCGGCGCGGCTCGTCCTCGGGCGTCTTCAGCAGCTCGCGCATCATGGCGCGATACCGCTCCTCGAAGACGTTGAGCGGGAGCACGAGCCCCGGGAACAGCACCGAGTTCAGGGGGAAGAGGGGGAGCCGGACGGTGGTCACGACGTAAAAGCCTAATGGTCGCCGGGACGGACTCGTCCGCCCCGTTCACTCCGTGGATGCCAGGACGGGTCCCCGGCCGCCGCGGCACGGATGTCCTCGCGTACCCGCAGGAAGTGGCCGAGCGGGTCGTCCGACACCTGGTCCCAGGGGAAGGAGGTGGCGTACGGGCCGTTCAGGCGCAGCTGTTCGGTGGCGTCCTGCCAGCGCTCCAGGCACACCAGGACGAAGATCAGCAGGTTCCGCATCCGGGCCGGCCAGGGGTCGGCCGCCGGCAGCCGCGGGGACAGCGCGATCGCCCGGTCGGCGGCCGCGTCCAGCCGCTCGCGCGGCACCTCGGGCCCGCAGTCGTCGGTGAGGTAGCCGAAGGCCGCCCGCAGCGGCAGGGCCTGGACGAGCGCGCCGGCCGGAGCGTCCTGCGCGGCCCGGTCGGCGAAGTCGAAGCACTCGTGGTGCGAACCGTGCCAGGAGGTGGCCAGGTAGCGCAGGGCCGCCACATGGCAGCCGTAGTGGTGCGGGGCACGGCGTACGGCCGCCGCCCACAGTTCCTCGAAGTACGTGTGCCCGGCCTGTGCGCCCCGGGCGTGGTCGAGCGCGAGCCGCCACGGCACCGGGTCCCGCTGGTCGCCCCGGGCCGCGGCCGTGATCAGCGGGCTCACCTCGCGCAGCAGCTCGGCCCGGGCCGGTGACTGCCAGGCGCGGTCCACCGCCAGCTGGGCCCCGACCAGCAGCGCGTCGGGGTCCAGCGGGGCGGTGGCGAGCCAGGCGTCCAGCCACTCGGGCCGTGAGCGGGCGAAGGCGGCCAGCCGGGTCACGTACCGGTCGCGCCGCTCCCACTCGGACGCCGCGCGGGTGGCCAGGAGCAAGGCGGCGGCCGGCCCGTGGTCGCCACGGGCGGCGGCGACCAGCGCCGGACTCAGCCGCGCGTCGGGCGCGTCGAGCAGCACCTCGTCGTCGGCGCACGGCGCACCGACGGGGTGGGGGGTGGTCCTTGCCATCCGGCTCGTGCGGATGAACGGGAGCTGCATTGCCATGGTGCCGACCATTGAAAGTCCGCTGGTCATGACGGCGCCAGACCGTTCATGGAACCTACGGAAAGTTGTACATCCGATGGTCAAGAGAACGTAAAACCGTGACAGTTCAATAACTGTGGTCACACCAGCACCATCAGTTGCGCCGCAGTAGCCGCGTCGCCCCCGCCGCCACCGTCGTAGCCAGGATCCAGCCCAGCAGGATCATCGCCGCCGCCAGCCACTGCCAGGCCCCCCGCAACTGCCAGAAACCCACCTGGCCCAGATCGATGACCGGCAGCAGCAGATCGAGCGTGAACAGCGTGGGGTTCCACTCCGGATGCTCGCCCCGCCTCATCGGCGGATGGCCGACCTGCGCGAAGGCGAACGAGCCCGTCGCCCACAGCACCGCCATCCACACCGCGGCCCGCCCCGGCCGGTATCCGTAGGCGACCGTCCAGTCCTGCACGTAGCCCCACAGCTTGGCCGCCATCGGCAGGCTCTCGCGATGCCGGCGCTGCTTGGCGAGCAGCACCTCGCGGGCGTCTTGGTCCTCCCCGCCGGACCGCAGCACGGCCGCGAGCCGCTCGTACGGCTCCGGGTTGTACTCGGCGGTCGCCGCGGCCACCCAGTCCAGCCGCTCGGCCAGCGGGAACGGCCCGCGCGGCACCAGGTTCTCGTAGGCGAAGCCGCCCATGTGCAGCCGCCCCGGGCCCGGCCAGGCGTCCGCCCGGTCCATCAGGTTGATGACCTTCGCCCCGGACAGCACCACCCGCCCGCGCACCGGCTGCTCCCCGAGGAACCGCAGCTCCGGTGTCTGCACCCGGCGCAGCGACAGCTCCTGGTCGTCGGTGAGGGTGAACCGGGCCCGCTCGAAGTCGGCGGCGTCGCCGAACCGGCCGTCGTCCAGCCGGATCCCGCCCTCGCACGCGAAGCGCTGGATGCGGGTCCCCTGCGCCGGGGTCATCCCGCTCATCGCCTGGGCGCCGACCCCCGCCGGGGTGAGATACAGGCTGCGCTCGACGGTCAGCTGCGGGGCGTTCAGCGCCAGCCGCTCGAAGGGGTTGGACAGACGCGCCCCGCGCAGACTCAGGGACACGCCGATGGTGGCGGCGCGCAGGCTCAGCTCGCCGTGCGACTCCAGCAGCTCCGCCTGTAAGTCCTGTCCGACGGTCAGGCCGTCCGCGGCGATCGACCGGCCGCTGCGGTCCCGGTGCACGATCGCCTGGTTGAGCATCAGGTCCGTGCCGATCTGCGCGTCCGTGAGCCGGATGCCGTGGTGGAAGCGGCAGCGCGGCAGATGCAGATCGCCCTCGGTGTGCACCCGGGCCGCCTCCAGCCGGGGTATCGAGCAGTCCACCATCCGCAGGGTGGTGAAGCGGGCCTCCGGCAGCAGCACGTCCTGCTCGAACCGGCACCGGCGCATCTCGACGTACGGCACCACCGTGCCGCCCGCGATGTCCAGCGAGCCGCTGACCTGCACGCCGATCAGCTTCAGCGACGACACCCGGCCGGCCAGGGCGGGCGGGCCGTCGAGGAGCAGCCAGCACACGATCCGGGCCCGCACGGTCCGCTCCTCGCCCCAGGGGTGCCCGCCGTGCGGATCGTCCACCACGGCGTCGCCGCTGCTCAGGTCGTACACGGTGCCGTTGCGGAAGGCCTGCCACATGCCGGCCTCGGCCGCGGTCAGTTCTTCGGGCAGATCCCCGGCACGGTGGCCGGCCCCCTCGGTCACAGCTCTTCCGTCCTCCCCAGGTACTCGCGGGTCACTTGCCTCGTACACCAGTTCATGCCCGCTGTGTGACGCCCCGAACACAAGAAGTGAAGGTGATCTTCCGGGTTCCTGCGGCGTTCTGTATCAGCCATTGATACGCGCGGACGGTGCCTCACCCGGGTCTGAGAGAATTGAGCACGTGATCTCCCGAATCGATCTGCGCGGCGACGCCCTTCCCGAGGGCCCCGCCCTGCGCGACCTGCTGCCCCGAGCCGACTTCGACGTTGCGGCCGCCCTCGAGAAGGTGCGTCCGATCTGCGAGGACGTGCATCATCGGGGCGACGCGGCGCTGATCGACGCAGCCGAGCGGTTCGACGGGGTCAGGCTCGACCAGGTGCGGGTGCCGGCCGCCGCGCTCACGCGCGCGCTGGAGGAACTCGACCCGGCCGTGCGCGCGGCCCTGGAGGAATCCATCCGCCGCGCCCGGATCGTCCACCGCGAGCAGCGCCGTGAGACGCACACCACCCAGGTCGTCCCCGGCGGCACCGTGACCGAGAAGTGGGTGCCGGTCGAGCGCGTCGGGCTCTACGCGCCCGGCGGCCGGTCCGTGTATCCGTCCTCCGTGATCATGAACGTGGTGCCCGCGCAGGAGGCCGGCGTCGAGTCCGTCGCGCTCGCCTCTCCCGCCCAGGCCGACTTCGGCGGACTGCCGCACCCGACGATCCTCGCCGCCTGCGCGCTGCTCGGCGTCGACGAGGTGTACGCGGCCGGCGGCGCCACGGCCGTCGCGATGTTCGCCTACGGCACCGAGTCCTGCGCGCCCGCGAACATGGTCACCGGCCCCGGCAACATCTGGGTCGCCGCCGCCAAGCGCTACTTCACCGGCAGGATCGGCATCGACGCCGAGGCCGGCCCGACCGAGATCGCGGTCCTCGCCGACGACACGGCCGACGCGGTGCACGTCGCCTCCGACCTGATCAGCCAGGCCGAGCACGACCCGCTGGCCGCCGCCGTCCTGGTCACGGACTCCGTCGAGCTCGCCGACGCGGTGGAGAAGGAGCTGGAGCCGCAGGTCGCGGCCACCAAGCACGTCGACGACCGGATCGTCCCGGCCCTGTCCGGCAGGCAGTCCGCGATCGTGCTGGTCGACGGAGTCGACGAGGGCCTCAAGGTGGTCGACGCGTACGGCGCCGAGCACCTGGAGATCCAGACGGCCGACGCCACCGCCGTGGCCGACCGGGTCAGGAACGCCGGCGCGATCTTCATCGGCCCCTGGGCCCCGGTCTCCCTCGGCGACTACGCGGCCGGCTCCAACCACGTCCTGCCCACCGGCGGCTGCGCCTGCCACTCCTCCGGCCTGTCCGTCCAGTCCTTCCTGCGCGGCATCCACATCGTCGACTACACGCAGGACGCCCTGGCCGAGGTCGCGCACCACGTGGTGACGCTGGCGGAGGCGGAGGACCTGCCGGCGCACGGCGCGGCGATCAAGGCAAGGTTCGACTGGAAGGTTCCGCAGGGCAAGTGACAGGCATCGACGATCTCCCCGTACGGGACGAGCTGCGCGGCAAGTCCCCCTACGGCGCGCCCCAGCTGGACGTCCCCGTACGGCTGAACACCAACGAGAACCCCTACCCCCTCCCCGAAGCGCTGGTCGAGCGCATCGCCGAGCGGGTCCGTGAGGCTGCCAGGAACCTCAACCGCTACCCGGACCGGGACGCGGTCGAGCTGCGCACGAAGCTCGCCGAGTACCTGACGGAGACCTCCGGCCACGAGGTCGGTCCGGCCAACGTCTGGGCGGCCAACGGCTCCAACGAGGTCATCCAGCAGCTGCTGCAGACCTTCGGCGGACCGGGCCGCACGGCCATCGGCTTCGAGCCGTCGTACTCGATGCACGGCCTCATCTCGCGCGGCACCGGCACGGGCTGGATCTCCGGCCCCCGCAACGAGGACTTCACGATCGACCTCGCCGCCGCCGAGAAGTCGATCGCCGAGAACCAGCCGGACGTCGTCTTCATCACCACCCCCAACAACCCCACGGGCACCGCCGTCCCGCCCGAGACGGTCCTCGCGCTGTACGAGGCCGCACAGTCCGCGAAGCCGTCGATGGTGGTGGTCGACGAGGCGTACATCGAGTTCAGCCACGGCGACTCGCTGCTGCCGCTGCTGGAGGGCCGCCCGAACCTCGTCGTCTCCCGCACGATGTCGAAGGCGTTCGGCGCGGCGGGCCTGCGCCTCGGCTACCTCGCGGCGCACCCGGCCGTCGTCGACGCCGTCCAGCTGGTCCGGCTGCCCTACCACCTGTCGGCCGTCACCCAGGCGACCGCCCTGGCCGCCCTGGAGCACACCGGCACGCTGCTGGGCTACGTCGAGCAGCTCAAGACCGAACGGGACCGCCTGGTCACCGAACTGCTCGCGATCGGCTACGAGGTGACCGCCTCGGACGCGAACTTCGTGCAGTTCGGCCGGTTCGAGGACTCCCACGCGACCTGGCGGAAGATCCTCGACCGGGGCGTCCTGGTCCGGGACAACGGCGTGCCCGGCTGGCTCCGGGTCACCGCCGGAACCCCCGAAGAGAACGACGCGTTCCTCGACGCGGTACGTGCACTGAAGAAGGAGCAGAGTTCATGAGCCGCACCGGACGCGTGGAGCGGACGACCAAGGAGACCTCGGTTCTCGTCGAGATCGACCTCGACGGCACCGGCAAGACGGAGATCTCCACCGGCGTCGGCTTCTACGACCACATGCTCGACCAGCTCGGCCGGCACGGTCTGTTCGACCTGACCGTGAAGACCGAGGGCGATCTGCACATCGACTCGCACCACACCATCGAGGACACCGCCCTCGCCCTGGGCGCCGCCTTCAAGCAGGCCCTCGGCGACAAGGTGGGCATCTACCGCTTCGGCAACTGCACGGTCCCGCTGGACGAGTCCCTCGCCCAGGTCACCGTCGACCTGTCCGGCCGCCCCTACCTCGTGCACACCGAGCCCGAGAAGATGGCGCCGATGATCGGCGAGTACGACACCACCATGACCCGGCACATCCTGGAGTCCTTCGTGGCCCAGGCACAGATCGCGCTGCACGTGCACGTGCCCTACGGGCGCAACGCGCACCACATCGTGGAATGCCAGTTCAAGGCGCTCGCCCGGGCCCTGCGGTACGCCTCCGAGCGCGACCCGCGCGCCGCCGGCATCCTCCCGTCCACGAAGGGCGCCCTGTGAACGGCATCTCGACCATGCTGATCGTCGTCGGCCTGTTCCTCGTCGGCGGGATCTACTCCTTCGCCAAGCAGCAGATGCCCAAGGGCCTGATCGTCCTGCTGTCGATCGGCGCCGCGATGTGCCTGGCAGCCGGCGTGGTGAGGCTGGAGGTGTGGAATTGAGCGCCCCGCAGAAGAAGGTCGTCGTCTTCGACTACGGCTTCGGCAACGTCCGTTCCGCCGAGCGGGCCCTCGCGCGCGCGGGAGCCGACGTCGAGATCACGCGTGACTACGACAAGGCCATGAACGCCGACGGCCTGCTGGTGCCCGGCGTCGGCGCCTTCGCCTCCTGCATGACGGGCCTGCGCGAGGCGCGCGGCGACTGGATCGTCGACCGTCGGCTGTCCGGCGGCCGCCCGGTGATGGGCATCTGCGTCGGCATGCAGATCCTCTTCGCGCGCGGCATCGAGCACGGCGTGGAGAGCGAGGGCCTGGACGAGTGGCCCGGCTCGGTCGAGCCGCTCCAGGCCGACGTCGTGCCCCACATGGGCTGGAACACCGTCGAGGCGGCGCCCGGTTCGCAGCTGTTCGCCGGCCTCGACCCGGACGCCCGCTTCTACTTCGTGCACTCCTACGCCGTCCACGACTGGTCGCTGGAGACGCACAACCCGACGCTGGAAGCCCCCAAGGTCACCTGGTCCACGCACGGCAAGCCGTTCGTCGCGGCCGTCGAGAACGGCGCCCTGTGGGCCACGCAGTTCCACCCCGAGAAGTCCGGCGACGCCGGAGCCCAGCTCCTCACCAACTGGATCGGAACCCTGTGAGCAAGCTCGAACTCCTCCCCGCCGTCGACGTCCGTGACGGCCAGGCCGTGCGCCTGGTGCACGGCGAGTCCGGCACGGAGACCTCGTACGGCTCCCCGCTGGAGGCCGCCCTCGCCTGGCAGCGCTCCGGAGCCGAGTGGCTGCACCTGGTCGACCTGGACGCCGCGTTCGGCACCGGGAACAACCGCGAGCTGATCGCCGAGGTCGCCCAGGCCATGGACATCAAGGTGGAGCTGTCCGGCGGTATCCGCGACGACGACACCCTCGCCGCAGCCCTCGCCACCGGCTGCAAGCGCGTCAACCTGGGCACGGCAGCCCTGGAGACCCCGGAGTGGGTCGCCAAGGTCATCGCCGAGCACGGCGACCAGATCGCGGTCGGACTGGACGTCCGGGGCACGACCCTGCGCGGGCGCGGCTGGACCCGCGACGGCGGCGACCTCTACGAGACGCTGGCGCGCCTCGACAAGGAGGGCTGTGCGCGGTACGTCGTCACCGACATCGCCAAGGACGGCACGCTCCAGGGCCCGAACCTGGAACTGCTGCGCAACGTGTGCGCCGCCACCGACCGCCCGGTCGTGGCCTCCGGCGGTGTCTCCTCGCTCGACGACCTGCGGGCCATCGCCGACCTCGTCCCGCTCGGTGTCGAAGGCGCCATCGTCGGGAAAGCGCTGTACGCGAAGGCGTTCACCCTGGAAGAGGCCTTGGAGGCTGTGTCGTCATGACCGTGCGGCGTGTGCAGAGCGGAAGTCCCTGGGAAGAGTCCTTCGGTTTTGCACGCGCCGTCGCGGCGGGCGACCGTGTGCTGGTCGCGGGCACGACCGCCTTCAAGGGCGATGTGCTCTACGGCGACGGCGACCCGTACGAGCAGGCCAAGGTGGCCTTCACCTCCGCCCTGGAGGCGATCGGCGAGTTCGGGCTCGCACCCGAGTCGGTGATCCGCACCCGTGTGTACCTGGCACACGCCCGGGATGTCGACGCCGTGGGCCGGGCCCACAAGGAACTGTTCGACACCGTACGCCCGGTCACGACCCTGCTGGTCGTACAGGGCTTCATCGACTCCCGGGTCCTGGTGTCGGTGGAAGTGGAAGCAATCAGAGGGACAGTGGAGGAGCAGGATTCATGACCCTGGCGGTCCGAGTCATCCCCTGCCTGGACGTGGACAACGGCCGGGTCGTCAAGGGCGTCAACTTCCAGAACCTGCGCGACGCGGGCGACCCCGTCGAGATGGCCAAGGTGTACGACGCCGAGGGCGCCGACGAGCTGACGTTCCTGGACATCACCGCCTCGTCGGGCAACCGCGAGACCACGTACGACGTGGTGCGCCGCACGGCCGAGCAGGTGTTCATCCCACTCACGGTCGGCGGCGGCGTCCGCACGACCGAGGACGTGGACAAGCTGCTGCGCGCCGGCGCGGACAAGGTCGGCGTCAACACCGCCGCCATCGCCCGCCCCGATCTGATCCGCGAGATCGCCGAGCGCTTCGGCCGCCAGGTCCTGGTCCTGTCGGTCGACGCCCGCCGCACGGAGTCCGGCTCCTTCGAGGTCACCACCCACGGAGGCCGCAAGGGCACCGGCATCGACGCCGTCGAGTGGGCCCACCGGGCCGCGGAACTCGGCGCGGGCGAGATCCTGCTCAACTCGATGGACGCGGACGGCACCAAGGACGGCTACGACCTGGAGATGATCCGGGCGGTGCGGGGGCACGTCACGGTCCCGGTCATCGCCTCGGGCGGCGCCGGCAAGCTCATGGACTTCCCCCCGGCCGTCGAGGCGGGCGCGGACGCGGTGCTGGCGGCTTCGGTGTTCCACTTCGGGGATCTGCGCATCGGCCAGGTCAAGGAGACGCTGCGGGAGGCGGGGCACCCGGTGCGGTGACGCCCCGTCTGCTGAGAGAGCCCCGGCCGCGCGGTGCGGCCGGGGCTCTGTCAGATCCCGAGCTGCTTCGTCTCGTGCAGTTTCGCGATCGCGTTCTCGTCGCCGTCCAGGTCGACCTTGGCCGCGCTCTGGCGGCCGTAGCAGAACAGGACCAGTTCGGACGGTTCGCCGGTCACGGTGACCACGGGGGTGCCGCGGTGGGCGACCGCCGTCTGGCCGTCGGGGCGGCGCAGGACCAGGCCCGTCGGGACACCGCGGCCCATCAGGCGGGCGGTGCGCTCCAGGCGGGACCACAGGGCGTCCTGGAAGACCGGGTCGAGGTCGCGCGGCGACCAGTCGGGCTGGGCGCGGCGGACGTCCTCGGCGTGGACGTAGAACTCGATGATGTTCGACGCCTCGTCGACCGGCTTGAGGGAGAAGGGCGAGAAACGCGGCGGGCCCGTACGGATCAGCTGGATCAGCTCCTCGTACGGCTTGTCGGTGTACTCCGCCATCACCCTGTCCAGGCGCGGCGCGAGCTGCTTGATCAGTATCCCGCCGGCGGCGTCCGGACGGCGCTCGCGCACCACCACGTGCGCGGCGAGGTCCCGGGTCGTCCAGCCCTCGCACAGGGTGGAGGCGTCCGGGCCCGCGGTCTCCAACAGATCGGCGAGGAGGAGTCGTTCACGCTTGGCATGGGTCGACATACGGCCCAGCCTACGGCCGGCTGCCGGGTCCGCCCAGTGGACACTCCACCTGGGCTGTCGGTGGCGCGCGGCACAATGGTCGGCATGACCAGCACGCCCAGTCGCCTAGCCCCGGAGATCGCCGCGCGCCTCAAGCGCAGCCCCGACGGCCTCCTGCCCGCCATCGCCCAGCAGTACGACACCGGAGAGGTGCTGATGCTCGGCTGGATGGACGACGAGGCGCTGCATCGCACCCTGACCACCGGCCGCTGCACGTACTGGTCGCGCAGCCGCCGGGAGTACTGGGTCAAGGGCGACACCTCCGGCCACTTCCAGTGGGTGAAGTCCGTCGCCCTGGACTGCGACGCCGACACCGTGCTCGTCAAGGTCGACCAGGTCGGCGCCGCCTGCCACACCGGCGCGCGCACGTGTTTCGACACCGACGTGCTGCTCAAGGACGGCGGCTGCGACGGCTCCGCCGCGGATCAGTAAGGTCAGCGGCCATGGACCTCGAGACCTTCCGCAAGCTCGCCACCGACCGGCGGGTCATCCCCGTCACCCGCAAGCTCCTCGCCGACGGAGACACCCCGGTCGCGCTCTACCGCAAGCTCGCCGCCGAGCGCACCGGCACCTTCCTGCTGGAGTCCGCGGAGAACGGCCGCTCGTGGTCCCGGTACTCCTTCGTGGGCGTGCGGTCCGCGGCGACGCTGACCGCGCGCGACGGGCAGGCCCACTGGCTCGGCGCCCCGCCCGTCGGCGTCCCCACGGACGGCGACCCCCTCGCCGCCCTGCGCGCCACCATCGACGCCCTGCACACGCCTCACCATGAGGGCATGCCGCCCTTCACCGGCGGCATGGTCGGCTACCTGGGCTACGACATCGTCCGCCGCCTGGAGAAGATCGGCCCCGGCGAGCGCGACGACCTGAAGCTGCCCGAGCTGACCATGCTCCTCACCAGCGACCTGGCCGTCATGGACCACTGGGAGGGCTCGGTCCTGCTGATCGCCAACGCGATCAACCACAACGACCTGGAGACGGGGGTCGACGAGGCCTACGCCGACGCCGTCGCCCGCCTCGACGCCATGGAGGCCGACCTCTCCCGCGCGGTCGCCCAGCCCCCGGCCGTCCTCCCGCCCTCCGAGCTCCCCGAGTACACCGCGCTGTGGGGCGGCCCCGACTTCCAGGTGGCCGTCGAGGACATCAAGGAGCGCATCCGGGCCGGCGAGGCCTTCCAGGTGGTCCCCTCCCAGCGCTTCGAGACCCCGTGCACGGCGAGCGCGCTGGACGTCTACCGGGTCCTGCGGGCCACCAACCCGTCCCCGTACATGTACCTGTTCCGTTTCGACGGGTTCGATGTCGTCGGCTCGTCCCCCGAGGCCCTGGTCAAGGTCGAGGACGGCCGCGCCATGGTGCACCCCATCGCCGGCACCCGCTGGCGTGGCGCCACCCCCCAGGAGGACCAGGCCCTCGCCGACGAGCTGCTCGCCGACCCCAAGGAGCGCGCCGAGCACCTCATGCTCGTCGACCTGGGCCGCAACGACCTGGGGCGGGTCTGCGAACCCGGCTCGGTCGAGGTCGTCGACTTCATGTCCGTCGAGCGGTACTCGCACGTCATGCACATCGTCTCGACCGTGACGGGCCGCGTCGCCCAGGGCCGCACGGCCTTCGACGTCCTCACCGCCTGCTTCCCGGCCGGCACCCTCTCCGGCGCCCCGAAGCCCCGCGCCATGCAGATCATCGACGAACTCGAACCGTCCCGGCGCGGCCTGTACGGCGGCTGCGTCGGCTACCTCGACTTCGCCGGCGACTCCGACACCGCCATCGCCATCCGCACGGCCCTCCTGCGGGACGGCACCGCCTACGTCCAGGCCGGCGCGGGCATCGTCGCCGACTCCGACCCGGTCGCCGAGGACACCGAGTGCCGCAACAAGGCGGCCGCGGTGCTGCGGGCCGTCCACACGGCGAACCGGTTGGGCAGCTGACCCGGAGCCACCCCTGCTCCACTGGTGTGGAGCTGGATGCGCGCGCCGTGTCACAGCCAGTGGCGCTCGTTGCGCAGCCCCGGTGTCTCGGTGCCCGGCAGTTGGGGCGATAGTGGGGTAATGACTGCTGTACCTGACCCACGCTCCAAAGCGGTCGGCCCGGCCCGGGCCGGCCGCCTGAGCCTCGCCGTCGCGCTGCTGAGCGGCGCGCTCGGCGCGGCCGTGGCGCTGCTCGCCACCCGGCAGCGATGGTCGGAGGGCACCGCGACGGTGGCCGGTGGCGCCTTCCCCCTGACCGCCAAGGGCAGCGACGTCACGGGCGTTCCCGCGGCGCTCGCCATAGTGGGCCTCGCCGCGCTCGTCGCCGTCTTCGCCGTCCGCCGCGCCGGCCGCTTCGTCGTCGCCGCGCTGCTGGCGCTCTCCGGCGCCGGCATCGTCGTCGCGGCCCTGCTCGGCGCATCCGACAGCTCCGCGCTCGACGAGCAGGCCGCCCAGGCCTCCGGCGACACCTCGGCCTCCGTCGACGCCCTCAGCCACACCGCCTGGCCGTACGTCGCGGCCGTCGGCGGCGTCCTGATCCTGCTGGCCGGGCTGCTCGCCCTGCGCTACGGCCGACTGTGGCCCGCCATGTCCGGCCGCTACGAGCGGGGCGGCACGCCCCAGCCGCGCCGCAAGACCCCCGCCGTCGACCCCGACCGCCCCGAGGACCTGTGGAAGGCGCTCGACCGAGGCGAGGACCCGACCGGGGCCTGAGCCCACACGGGGGACCGGGGGAGCACCCCCGCTCACCCCGCGGGCGGGCGTGCGGGACAATGAGCCCGAGCGTCCTGCTCAGACACGCACACAGCAACGAGGAGCAAGCAATGGCGGGCAGCAGCCACGGTCACACCCCGGCCGCCTGGACCGGTGTCACGATCGCCTTCATCGGTTTCTGCGTCTCGGGCGCGTTCATGGTGTTGGACCAGCCGGCGGGCTTCTGGGCGGGCATGGTGGTCGTGCTGCTCGGCGGTGTCGTCGGCGGCATCATGCGGATGATGGGCCTCGGCCAGCCCAAGGAGGCGCACCAGCCGCACCGGACCACGGGCGACCGCGAGCCGGCCGGCGCCGGGAGCTGACCCCGCGGCACGACCCGCGGAGCACGTCCTCACGTGAGGGGCGGCCGGCACACGTGTGCCGGGACCGCCCCTCACGCGTGTGCGGGGCACAATGCATACCGTGAACACCGAGAGCCGAAGGGTGACGCCGAGCGTCCCGAGCCGCCTTGCCGTCCCCGCCGGCGTGCTCGCGGCCGTCGCCGCCGCCTTCGCCTACGTGGGCACCGTGGACCCCAACGAACCCGGCCACTACCCCGTCTGCCCGCTGCTGCACTACACCGGCCTCTACTGCCCCGGCTGCGGCGGCCTGCGCAGCGCGCACGCCTTCGTCCACGGGGACGTCGTGGCGGCTCTGCACGCCAACGCGCTCGCGACCCTCGGCTATCTGGCCTTCGCCGTGCTGTGGACCGTATGGGTGGTCCACGCGCTCCGCGGGCGCCCCCTGCGGATCGACCCCCGCCCGGGGCTGGTGTGGAGCCTCGGAGCGTTGCTGCTGGTCTTCACGGTTGTCCGGAACCTGCCCTTCGGTGGCTGGCTCCATCCTTGATCAACGGGCGGATGTCCAGCTAGTGGGACCGGCGTCAACCGGATGTGAGGCCTACGCCCCGCTGCGGATACCATCGCAGTGACCATCGGTTTTCGATCGGTCGCTGGAACTGTCAAGAGTCTGGAAGGGGGCCGCTCGCGTGAGTGTGCTCGACGAGATCATCGACGGAGTCCGTGCCGACCTCGCTGAGCGGCAGGCGCGCGTCAGCCTCGACGAGCTCAAGGAGCGCGCGGCGAAGGCTCCCGCGGCCAAGGACGGCGCGGCCGCGCTGCGCGGCGACGGCGTCAAGGTCATCTGCGAGGTCAAGCGCTCCAGCCCGTCCAAGGGCGCGCTGGCCGCGATCGCCGACCCCGCCGGACTCGCCGCGGACTACGAGGCGGGCGGCGCGGCCGTCATCTCCGTCCTCACCGAGGAGCGCCGCTTCGGCGGCTCGCTCGCCGACCTCGAGGCGGTCCGCTCCCGGGTGGACATCCCCGTGCTGCGCAAGGACTTCATCGTCACGTCGTACCAGCTGTGGGAGGCTCGCGCCTACGGCGCCGACGTCGTGCTGCTGATCGTCGCCGCCCTCGACCAGCCCGCCCTGGAGTCCCTCATCGAGCGCGCCGAGTCCATCGGGCTCACGCCGCTCGTCGAGGTGCACGACGAGGACGAGGTGGAGCGCGCGGTCGACGCCGGCGCCCGTGTGATCGGCGTCAACGCGCGCAACCTCAAGACCCTCGAGGTCGACCGCGGCACCTTTGAGCGCGTGGCACCGGAGATCCCCGACCACATCATCAAGATCGCCGAGTCCGGTGTCCGAGGCCCGCACGACCTCATCGCCTACGCCAACGTCGGCGCCGACGCGGTCCTGGTCGGCGAGTCCCTCGTCACCGGCAAGGACCCCAGGACGGCGGTCTCGGACCTGGTGGCGGCCGGCGAACACCCCGCACTCCGGCACGGCCGGAGCTGATCACCCGCTAGGCTTGCCCCGATGACTCTCACCCTGACGACCGTGGACCGGTACGCCCGCCTCGCGCGCGGCTGCCGCCCCCGCGGCTGCCGCGCCCCGGCCCGCCGGGTCCACGGCCGCCGCGTCCGGTACGTCATCGGTGACGAACCCGGTCAGGTCAACGGCATGCGATGGCAGCGCGCCCTTTAGGGGCGCGGGGAACTGCGCGACCAGCCCCAACGGGCCCGCAGCCGACAGGCAATCCTCGCCCCCACGGCGATTAGTGATCAACACACACTCACCGTGAGGTATCCGCATGCCCAGTCAGTTCTTCATCCCCGACCCCGAGGGTCAATCGCCCAACCCCGAAGGTTACTTCGGGGCATTCGGCGGCAAGTTCATCCCGGAGGCCCTCGTCGCCGCGGTCGACGAGGTGGCCGTCGAGTACGACAAGGCCAAGCACGACCCCGAGTTCGCGAGGGAACTCGACGACCTCCTGGTCAACTACACCGGCCGCCCCAGCTCCCTCACCGAGGTGCCGAGGTTCGCCGAACACGCGGGCGGTGCACGGATCTTCCTGAAGCGGGAGGACCTCAACCACACCGGCTCCCACAAGATCAACAACGTCCTCGGCCAGGCCCTGCTCACCAAGCGCATGGGCAAGACCCGGGTCATCGCCGAGACGGGCGCCGGCCAGCACGGCGTCGCCACGGCCACCGCCTGTGCCCTCTTCGGCCTCGAGTGCACGATCTACATGGGCGAGATCGACACCCAGCGCCAGGCCCTCAACGTGGCCCGGATGCGCATGCTCGGCGCCGAGGTCGTCGCCGTGAAGTCCGGCAGCCGCACGCTGAAGGACGCCATCAACGAGGCCTTCCGCGACTGGGTCGCCAACGTCGACCACACCCACTACCTCTTCGGCACCGTCGCCGGACCGCACCCCTTCCCGGCGATGGTCCGCGACTTCCACCGGGTCATCGGCGTCGAGACCCGCCGCCAGCTGCTGGAGCGCGCCGGGCGCCTGCCCGACGCGGCCGTCGCCTGCGTCGGCGGCGGATCCAACGCCATCGGCCTCTTCCACGCCTTCATCCCGGACACCGGCGTCCGCCTCATCGGCTGCGAGCCGGCCGGGCACGGCGTCGAGACCGGCGAGCACGCCGCGACCCTCACCGCGGGCGAGCCCGGCATCCTGCACGGCTCGCGCTCCTACGTCCTCCAGGACGACGAGGGCCAGATCACCGAGCCCTACTCGATCTCGGCCGGTCTGGACTACCCGGGCATCGGCCCGGAGCACTCGTACCTGAAGGACTCCGGCCGGGGCGAGTACCGCGCGGTCACCGACGACGCGGCGATGCAGGCCCTGCGCCTGCTGTCGCGCACCGAGGGCATCATCCCGGCCATCGAGAGCGCCCACGCGCTGGCCGGTGCCCTGGAGGTCGGCAAGGAGCTGGGCAAGGACGGGCTGATCGTGGTCAACCTGTCCGGCCGCGGCGACAAGGACATGGACACCGCCGCCCGCTACTTCGGTCTGTACGACACCGACGCCGAGGTCGCCGCCGACGCGGACACCGACACCGCCGAGATCGAGGGGGACGCCAAGTGAGCGGCAACATCGAGCTGTTGGGCGACGCCCTCGCCGCGGCGAAGTCCGAAGGACGCTCCGCCCTCATCGCCTACCTCCCGGCCGGGTTCCCGACCGTGGACGGCGGCATCGAGGCGATCAAGGCCGTCATCGACGGCGGCGCCGACGTCGTCGAGGTGGGCCTGCCGCACAGCGACCCGGTCCTCGACGGCCCCGTCATCCAGACCGCCGACGACATCGCCCTGCGCGGCGGCGTCAGGATCGCCGACGTGATGCGCACGGTCCGCGAGGCCCACGCCGCCACCGGCAAGCCGATCCTCGTCATGACGTACTGGAACCCCATCGACCGCTACGGCGTCGAGCGGTTCACCGCCGAGCTCGCCGAGGCGGGTGGCGCCGGGTGCATCCTGCCCGACCTGCCGGTGCAGGAGTCGGCGCTGTGGCGGGAGCACGCGGAGAAGCACGGCCTCGCCACCGTCTTCGTCGTCGCGCCCAGCAGCAAGGACGAGCGGCTCGCGCAGATCACCGCGGCCGGCAGCGGCTTCGTCTACGCCGCCTCCCTCATGGGCGTCACCGGCACCCGCGCGACCGTCAGCTCGCAGGCCGAGAACCTGGTGGAACGCACCCGGGCCACCGGCACCGGCCTGCCCGTCTGCGTCGGGCTCGGTGTCTCCAACGCCACCCAGGCCGCCGAGGTCGCCGGCTTCGCCGACGGCGTGATCGTCGGCTCGGCCTTCGTCAAGGCGATGCTGGACGCCCCGGACGACGCGGCCGGTCTGGAAGCCGTGCGCGCGCTCGCGGGCGACCTCGCCAGGGGCGTGCGCCGACAGGTGTGAGAAGCCGGGAAGTCATACAGGTCCCTCGTACGGGTGGACCTGGGGCCGGGGAGGCGCGGTGCGCCTCCCCGGTTCGTTTCCGGGGTGTGAGCGAGAAGAACCGTGAGGAAAAGCGCACCGCCCGGGAGAAGCTGGCGGCCGAGCGCGAGAAGCAGAAGTCCGCGGACAAGCGCCGGCGCGCGATGATCGTGGGCGGGGCCGTCGTCGCCGTCCTGGGACTCGCGGCGGTGATCGGCGTCGTCGCGGCCAACGCCGGCAAGGACGACGACAGTGAGGCCTCGGGCCCGGTCGTGGCGCCCTCGGGAGCCCAGGGCAAGGACAGCCTGGCCATCCCGGTCGGCAAGGACAGCGCCAAGTCCACGCTCACGGTGTGGGAGGACTTCCGCTGCCCCGCGTGCAAGTCCTTCGAGACGGCCTACCGGCCGGTGATCCACGAGCTGACGAACGCCGGCCAGCTGAAGACCGAGTACCACCTGGTCACTCTCATCGACGGCAACATGCGCGGCACCGGCTCCCGCAACGCGGCCAACGCCGCGGCCTGCGCCCAGGACGCCGGGAAGTTCCCCGCGTACCACGACGTGCTCTTCGACAACCAGCCCCCGGAAGTCGACGACGCCTTCGCGGACAACGCCAAGCTGATCGAGCTGGCCGGCAAGGTCGACGGCCTGGACACCCCCGCCTTCCGCACCTGCGTCGAGGACGGCACGCACAACGGCTGGGTCGCCAAGTCCCACCAGGCCTTCAACAAGGGCGGCTTCTCGGGCACGCCGACCGTGCTGTTCGACGGCAAGAACATCTACCAGGACCGCACGATGACCCCGGACAAGCTGAAGCAGATGGTGCAGGAGGCGAACAAGGGGTAAGAGTGATTCTCACGCCCCCGTTATGGACCCGTAGCCGGGCTGCCTGCCGCGGGCCCGGTGCGGCACGGTAGCGTCGACCTTGCCATGGAACTTGCCTTCATTCCCAGCCCGTCGCGCGGGGTGCTGTACCTCGGCCCCATTCCGCTGCGCGGCTACGCGTTCTGCATCATCATCGGCGTCTTCGTCGCGGTCTGGCTCGGCAACAAGCGCTGGATCGCCCGGGGCGGGCGGACCGGCACGGTGGCCGACATCGCTGTCTGGGCCGTTCCCTTCGGCCTGATCGGCGGCCGTCTCTACCACGTGATCACGGACTACCAGCTGTACTTCAGTGAGGGCCGCGACTGGGTGGACGCCCTCAAGATCTGGGAGGGCGGCCTCGGTATCTGGGGCGCGATCGCGTTCGGCGCGCTGGGCGCCTGGATCGGCTGCCGGCGCCGGGGCATCCCGATGCCCGCCTACGCCGACGCCGTCGCGCCGGGCATCGCCCTCGCCCAGGCGATCGGCCGCTGGGGCAACTGGTTCAACCAGGAGCTGTACGGCAAGCCCACCGATCTGCCGTGGGCCCTGGAGATCACCTCCTCGTCGGACGGGCGCGTGCCGGGCACGTACCACCCGACGTTCCTGTACGAGTCGCTCTGGTGCATCGGCGTGGCGTTCCTGGTCATCTGGGCGGACCGCCGCTTCCGCCTCGGACACGGCCGGGCGTTCGCGCTGTACGTCGCCGCGTACTGCACGGGCCGGGCGTGGATCGAGTACATGCGGGTCGACGACGCCCACCACATCCTGGGTCTCCGGCTGAACGTCTGGACCGCGATCCTGGTGTTCCTGCTCGCGGTGGCGTACCTGGTGGTGTCGTCGAAGAAGCGGCCCGGCCGGGAAGAGGTCGTGGAGCCGGCTGCCGTGGCCTCCGGTGACGCGGCCGACAGCGGCGAGAAGTCCGAGGACGCCGGCAAGGACGACGAGGTCGCGGACGAGGCCGAGACCGAGGCGGACACGGCCGAGGACCCGGCCGAGAACGCGGCCAAGGACGAGGCCGGGTCGGGCAAGAAGACCTGACGCCTGCCCTGAGTGACACGCCGAGAGCGCCCGGGAGGATTCCCCCGGGCGCTCTCGGCGTGTCAGCGGCGGCGCGCCAGGGACAGGGTGCGCTGGGCCGCCGTCACCACCGCCGCGTCGATGAAACGGCCGTCCGGGAGGGCCTGGGCGCCCTGCTCCGTGGCGGCCGCCTTGAGAACCGTCTCCGCCTGCTCGATCTCCGCCCCGGTGGGCAGGTAGGCGCGTTCGATCACCGGAAGCTGGCGGGGATGGATCGCGGCGCGGCCGAGGAAGCCCAGCGCGCGGCCGTGGGCGCAGGAGGCGGCGAGCCCGTCCAGGTCGCGCGTGTCGGCGTGGACGGACTGGGGCGGTGGGGGCAGACCGGCGGCCCTGGCGGCCACGACCACCCGGGAGCGGGGCCAGTCGAGGCCCGTGTCGTCGCGCACGCCGAGGTCGGCCCGCAGGTCGGCCTCGCCGAGTGCGATGCCGCGCAGGTTCGGGTGGGCGCCGGCGATGGCGTACGCCTGTTCCACGGCGAGGGCCGTCTCCAGGAGGGCGTACAGATCGGCCCGGGCGGCTCGGCGTGCGACGTGGTGGACCTCGGCGGGTGAGGTGATCTTGGGGAGGCGGAGGCCGGACAGCCCGGGAGCCGGGGCCAGGGCCGCGAGGTCCTGCTCGCCCCAGGGGCCCTCCAGGGCGTTGACGCGGACGTGGACCGGGACGGCCGGCGGGTCTTCGAGCAGGTCGGCGGTGATGGCGCGGGCGTAGGCCTTGCGGTCGGCGGCGACCGCGTCCTCCAGATCGATGACGACGACGTCGGCGCCGCAGGTGAGGGCCTTCGCCACCACCTTGGGGCGGTCGCCCGGGGCGTAGAGCCAGGTGAGCGGGTACGCCGTCACAGGGCGCCCTCCGCGCGCAGTGCGGTGAGGTCGTCCGGGGACAGGCCCAGCTCGGTCAGGACCTCCTCGGTGTCCGCGCCGTGCGGGCGGCCGGCCCAGCGGATCGCGCCGGGCGTGGCGGAGAGCCGGAAGAGGACGTTCTGCATGCGCAGCGGGCCGAGTTCGGGGTCGTCGACGGTGGTGATGGTGTCCAGGGCCTGGTACTGCGGGTCCGCCATCACGTCCCGGACGTCCTGGACCGGGGCCACCGCCGCCTCTGCCTTCTCGAAGGCGGCCATGACGTCGGTGCGGGTGCGCGCGGCGATCCAGCCGCCGACCGCCTCGTCCAGGACGTCGGCGTGGCGGGCCCGGTCGGCGCCCGTGGCGAACCAGGGCTCGTCGATCAGTTCCGGGCGGCCCACCAGGTGCATCACGCGTTCCGCGACCGACTGGGCCGAGGTGGAGACAGCGACCCAGGTGCCGTCCGCGGTGCGGTAGACGCCGCGCGGGGCGTTGTTGGGGGAGCGGTTGCCGGTGCGGGGCTGGACGTGTCCGAGCTGGTCGTACCAGAGGGGCTGGGGGCCGAGGGCGGCCAGGATCGGTTCGATCAGGGCCATGTCGACGACCTGGCCCTCGCCGGTGCGGTCGCGGGCGGCGAGCGCCGTCATCACCGCGTACGCCGTCGTCATGCCCGCGATGGAGTCGGCCAGACCGAACGGCGGCAGGGTCGGGGGCGCGTCGGGTTCGCCGGTGATCGCGGCGAAGCCGCTCATCGCCTCGGCGAGGGTGCCGAAGCCGGGGCGGTGCGCGTAGGGGCCGAACTGGCCGAAGCCGGTGACGCGGGCCAGCACCAGGCCGGGGTTGACGGCCGACAGCTCGGGCCAGCCCAGGTCCCACTTCTCCAGGGTGCCGGGGCGGAAGTTCTCGATGATCACGTCGGTGGTGGCGGCCAGGCGCAGCAGGGTGGCGCGGCCGCCGGGCTTCGACAGGTCCAGGGTCATGGTCCGCTTGTTGCGGCCGAGCATCTTCCACCACAGGCCCACGCCGTCCTTCGACGGGCCGTGGCCGCGGGAGGGGTCCGGCTTTCTCGGGTGCTCGATCTTGACGACCTCGGCGCCGAAGTCGCCGAGCAGGGTGGCGGCCATCGGACCGGCGAAGAGGGTGGCGAGGTCGAGGACGCGGAGGCCGGTGAGGGGCGCGGTCGTGGGCGCGGTCATGGGCGGTGTGCCTCCCGGTGCGTGAGGTGGGCGAGGGTGTCGAAGCCGATGCCGTTGAAGTCGCCGATGGAGGTGGACAGGCGGTTCTTCAGGGGGGCCGTCCAGCGGTCGGGGAGGGCCGCGGGGTCTCCGGTCAGCAGGCCGGCGATGCTGCCGGCGGTCGCGCCGTTGGAGTCGGTGTCCCAGCCGCCGCTCACGGCCCGGCAGATCGAGCCGGAGAAGTCGCCGTCGGCGTGGGTGAGGGCGGCGGCGATCAGGGCGGTGTTGGGGACGGCGTGCACCCAGTGGTGGGTAGGGGCGTGGGTGGCGTGCAGTTCGTCGACGACCGTGTCGAAGTCGGCGTGGTCCCGGGCCAGTTCGATGGCGTGGTGGACGGCTCGGGCGAGGCGGGAGCGTGGCGGGACGACGGTGAGGCCGGTGCGCAGGCAGGTGTGGACGTCGTGTTCGCCTGTCGCGGCGGTCGCGATGGTGGCCGCCGTGAACATCGCCGCGTAGACGCCGTTGGCGGTGTGGGTGAGGGTGGCGTCGCGGTGGGCCTGTTCCGCGGCGGCGGGCGGGTCACCGGGGTTGGTCCAGCCGTGGACGTCGGCGCGGATCAGGGCGCCGATCCATTCGCGGAACGGGTTGCGGTGGCGGGCGGTGTGCGGGGGTTCCAGGCCGGTGAGGAGGTTGCGGTAGGCGATGCGTTCGGCGGTGAACGTGCGGCCGGCGGGGAGTTCGTCGAGCCAGGTGCCGGCCACGTCCGTGGTGGTGAAGGTTCTGCCGTGACGCTGCAGGAGGACGAGGTTGAGCAGGGGGTAGTTGAGGTCGTCGTCCTCGGGCATGCCGTCGATGTTCTCGGCGAGGGAGGTGGGTGCCGAGCGGCGGTTCCAGGGGTGCTGCCGGAGGAGGTCCTCGGGGACGCCCCGGGCGGTGAAGTACGTGGTGAGGGGCCAGTTGCCGGTGGACCGGGCGAGTTGGCGGATGGCTGTGAGGGGGAGCTTCTCGACCGGTTTGCCCAGGAGGCAGCCGGTGGCTCGACCGAGCCAGGCGGCTTCGAGGTGGTGCGGGGTGGTCACCGGGGTGCCGACGGGCTCCGGCCACTCGGGGCAGGCGGACCTGATCCTCTCCAGGCCGGTCGGTTCGTCGTCCGCCAAGGCGCTCGGGAGATCGGCCAGTTCGTCCAGCAGGTCTTCCGCCAGTCGGCGGAGGTAGCGGGACGCCGGGGTGGGGGACGCGCCCGCGGTGGCCGGAGCCTGCGGGCCGCCTGCCGCTCGCCAGCGGGCTGCGATCGCCTTCGGCTCGCGGCCGTCCTGGGCCGCCTGGCGGAGCTCGTGGCCGATCAGGTCCTCCGGCTGGACCCAGGTCAGTCGGAGCATTCCTGGCCTCCGAGGGACGCGAAGGCGTGTTCGTGGGTGCGGCGGCGGGCCACGTCCCGGGCGAAGATCTCGCGGGTCACGGCCGTGAGGGTGGTCGCCGGTTCCCAGAGGTCCAGGCGGCTGGCCTCCGCGACCGTCTTGGCCCAGTCCTCCGGGACCGGCGAGCCGAGGGCACCCGCCAGGGCGCCGGCCATCGTGGCGATGGAGTCGCAGTCGCGGCCGTAGTTCACCGCGCCGAGGACCGCGTGGCGGTAGTCGCCCCGTGCCACGAGCAACATGCCCAGCGCGATGGGCAGTTCCTCGATCGCGTGCAGGCGCGAAGGGCGGCGGGCGCCGAGCGAAGGGGCGCGGTAGTCGGGTCCCACCGTGTCGTAGGGGGTCACCGCCTCGCGCAACGGGCCGAGTGCCGACTCGAAGTCCGGGTGGCGGGACGCCTCCTCGCAGACCCGCTCGATCGAGGCCCGGGTGCCGTCCTTCGCGAGGGAGAGGCACGTCGAGACGACCGAGTCCGGGGTCGCGCCGGGGGTGCACGCCGCAGCCACCGCCGCGGCCAGGACGCCCGCCGCCTCGCGGCCGTACGACGACTGGTGTGCGCCGGCGATGTCGAGGGCCTCGGCGTACGCCGCCCGCGGGCCGGCCGCGTTGACCAGGCCGACCGGGGCCATGTACATCGCCGCACCGCAGTTGACGATGTTGCCGGTGCCGGCCTCGCGCGGGTCGGCATGGCCGTAGTGGATCCTCGTCGCCAGCCACTTCTCCGCCAGGAAGATCCGCTGGAGGGGGAGGGCCTCGGACTCCAGTTCCGGGATCCAGCGCGGCTCGGTCATCAGGTCCGGGACCAGGTGGTCGGCGATCGCGTAGGCGTCGAGGTGGTCGCGGACCCGGGCGTAGACGCGGACCAGGGCGTGCGTCATCAAGGTGTCGTCGGTGACGTGGCCGTCGCCCTTGTGGTACGGGGCGAGAGGGCGGGCCGTGCGCCAGTCGTCGCCGTGCCAGGGGCCGACGATGCCGTGGACGCGGCCGCCGTGGCGTTCGAGGATCTGCTCGGGCGAGTAGCCCTCGACGGGGCCGCCGAGCGCGTCGCCGACCGCGGCCCCGACCAGGGCGCCGGTGATCCGCTCGTCCAGGGGGGCGTTTTGGTGTGGTTTGGGCTGCATGGCCGCATCATCCACCCGGGCGGGTCGGTTGTACGGCTTCCAGGAGCCCGGCGAGTTCGACGAGGTCGGTGCCGGTGAGACGGGGGAGGACACAGCCGGAGAGGGTGCGGCAGGTCTCCCGCCAGGACTCGGGGATCGACGCGCCGCCTCCCACGGCGCCGGTCAGGGCGCCCACCAGGGCGGGGGCGGAGTCCGCGACGCGGGACAGGCAGGCCGCCGCGGGGATCGCCTCCGCGACGCGGCCGCGGGCGGCGGTGGCCAGGGCGAGGGCGACCGGGACCGTCTCGGCGGCGGCGATGCCGTAGCTGTAGACGTGGTCGACGATCTGGTGCTCCAGGGGCGGGACCAGGGCGAAGGCGCTGCCGGCGTCGGCGGCGAGCCGCAGGGCGTGCCGGGCGTTGCGGCCGATCTCCGTCTCCTCGGGGAGTTCGGCCAGGGCCGCCGTGACGCAGGCGTCGACGTGGGCGCCGGCCAGGGCGAGGGCGAGCGCGGCCGCCATGGCGCGGGCGCCGTGGACGCCGTCGCCGTCCTGGGTGTAGCGGGCGTCGAACTCGGCGAGGTCGGCGGCGCTGCGGGGGTCCCCTGGGTGGGCCACGGCCAGGACGCAGGCGCGTACGCAGGCGGCGTCGTCGAAGTAGTGCGGGTTGTCGTGGCCGGTGGCGGGCGGGCGCAGGCCGGTGGCGAGGTTGCCGAGGCCGGCACGTACGGAGATGCGGGCCCGCAGGGGCAGGACGGCGGACTCGATCTCGGGGGCGCGTTGTGCTGCCGCGGCGACCTCGCCGGCGATGGCGTTCCAGGTGAGGTCGATCGCGGCCCGGGTGCGGCGTTCCCGGCTGAGGTCGCCCAGGGCGGAGTCGTCGCCGGCGCGCAGGAGGGCTTCCGCGGCGAAGGCCGCCCACTCGGCGTCGTCGGAGGGGCCGAGGCGCAGGGGTTCGGGGGGCTGGTTCAGGGCGATGGGGACGGGGAGGGTGGTCGTCGCGTTGTGCTCGGCGAAGGTGTCCAGTTCGCGGGTGAGGCGGCGGGTCCAGTCGGGCATCCGGGCGGCTCGGTGGCGGGCGGCGGGCCAGCCGGCGGCGTCGCCGGCGGCGAGCCCGAGCAGGAGGCCTTCGGTCCTTCTCTTGGCCTCGGCTTCGCCTTCGGCCCTTTTGTCTCCCGCCCGCGCACCGCCCGTAACTGTCACCCGAGAGGTCATGGTCTCCCGTGGGGCGCGTTCGCCGTCGGCGGCCGCGGGTGCGTGGGTCGTCATGCGGGGGCCTCCGGTCCGTCGCCCCCCAGGATGAAGTCCGTCGAGCCGGGCCCCGCAGGTGTCAGCAGGTCCGCCACGTCCAGGACGTGGTAGCCCGCCATCGCCGGGAGGCATGACCCGCGGGCCGGGGTGATGGCCGTGGCCCACGCCGCCGGGATCGCCGACACCCCCCGCGTCGCACCCGCCAGCGCTCCCGCCACCGCCGCCGTCGTGTCCGCGTCGCGGCCCATGTTCACCGCTGTCAGGACGGACTGCTCGAAGTCGCCGTCGGCCGCCGCGTACGCGCCGAAGGCGAGGGCGACCGCCTCGGGGGCCAGGTCGGTCCAGGGGTAGCCGCCGATGACGACCGCGGAGCGGACCGCGCGTTCGCCGCGGTGGGCGACGGTCACCGCGCGGCGCAGGCTGCGGGCCGTCCAGGAGTCGTCGGGGACCACCGCGAGGGCCGCGGCCACGACCGCGACCGACGGGGCGCCGGCCATCGCCGCCGCGACGCCGGCCGCCACCGCCTGGCCGCCGTAGATGCCCTCGCCGTCGTGGCTCACCGAGCCGTCGATCGCCACCAGCCGTGCCGCCTCCGCCGGGCGGCCCGCCGCGAACACCCCGAAAGGGGCCGCGCGCATGGCCAGGCCGTCGCTCCAGGCGTGCCGGTGCTGCGCGGAGATCGGGGCGGCCAGGCCCCGGCGCAGGTTCTCCAGGGTGCCGCGTTCGCTGAACCCGGCGCCCCGGAAGGGGCCCTCGTCGCGGTCGGCGATCCACTCGTGCCAGGCCGCCTCCACGTGGGCGGGGGTGAGTGCGGAGCCGTGCCGGGCCAGCAGGAGGCCGGAGAAGATCGCGTACTCGGTGTCGTCCGTGCCCGCCGGGTTCTCGGCGACGTACCCGGTGATCCGGCCCCACCGGGCGCGGATCTCGGAGGGCTTCAGGTTCTCGGCCGGGGCCCCGAGGGCGTCACCGACGGCCAGGCCCAGCAGTGCGCCCCGTGCCCGTGCGCGGAGTTCGGTGGCGTCCCCGGGCGCCGGGACGGAGGGGATGCAGGCGATCGATGCCATACGGCATGTGTCCCACTCCGGTGACTCCGCCGAGCCTCGCGAGCCCCAGCATCACCCGGTCGACATCTGCGCGGACTGATGATCATGTGAGCGCGAAACGGTAAACCCGCAGGTTAGCGCAGCCTTTCCTTGCTGGCGAGGTCGGAATGCGAGGCGTAGTTTTGTTGCTGTAAAACTCTGGAACGCGTCCAAAACGCGGGTCGGACAGACGGGGAGCGGGGTTCCTTTCATGGCCATCATCGAGACCGAGGCGACGCTGCACGAGGCGCACCGGGACAATCACACGCACCGGGATGTGAACGGCGGCTGGCTGCGCCCCGCGGTGTTCGGTGCGATGGACGGCCTCGTCTCCAACCTCGCCCTGATGACCGGTGTCGCGGGCGGAGCGGTCGGCCAGCAGACCGTGGTCCTCAGCGGGCTCGCGGGCCTGGCCGCCGGTGCCTTCTCCATGGCCGCCGGCGAGTACACCTCCGTCGCCTCGCAGCGTGAGCTCGTCGAGGCCGAGCTGGACGTGGAGCGGCGTCAGCTGCGCAAGCACCCCAAGGACGAGGAGGCCGAGCTCGCCGCGCTCTACGAGTCGAGGGGCGTCGAGCCGCGACTGGCCCGCGAGGTGGCCCGGCAGCTGTCGCGGGATCCCGAGCAGGCGCTGGAGATCCATGCCCGGGAGGAGCTGGGCATCGACCCCGGCGATCTGCCCTCGCCGACCGTGGCCGCGGTGTCGAGTTTCGGCTCCTTCGCGCTCGGCGCGCTGATTCCCGTCCTGCCCTATCTGCTGGGCGCCGGCAGCATGTGGCCGGCCGTGATGCTGGCGCTGCTCGGGCTCTTCCTGTGCGGTGCGCTGGTGGCCAAGGTGACGGCGCGCACCTGGTGGTACAGCGGGCTGCGGCAGCTGGTCCTGGGAGGCGCGGCGGCCGGTGTGACGTACGCCCTGGGCACCTTGTTCGGAACGGCCGTAGGATAGCGCGGCTCGGACTTATGCACGGGACTGCATAGGTAGCCGTTACTCACTGGTTTCGAATGCGCAATCACCGGGCATGAGCCGTAAGCGCTGCGGGCAACGACGCTCGCCGCGCACCCCCAGCGGGGTGGGTGAAGACGCCTGTCCCGCTCCCCGGGCCGACGAGAACCGATCTGACCCGATCGTTTCGTGCGGTCCCTCCATAGCTTCCGCTGCTGGCGCGGTACCCCCGCCGCGAACCCGCAGTGTCCGCATGCTGGAACGGATTATCCCGGTTCCCGAGAACCGCTCCATCATGTAACCTGCACGAAATTTTGCGATCACGCGAGGGCCAACGTCGTCCCTCGGCACTTTTTGCATATGCCACAGACGACGACGGGAGAGCCGATGCGTACGCCGCGCCAGCCGTCCCAGCATTCCGCGAATGGCCAGAACTGGTCCTTCATGGATGCTCGCCCTGCTGCGCAGGGTATGTACGACCCCCGCAACGAGCACGACGCCTGCGGCGTCGGCTTCGTCGCCACCCTCACCGGCGAGGCGTCCCACACCCTGGTCGAGCAGGCTCTGACCGTCCTGCGCAACCTCGAGCACCGCGGCGCCACCGGCTCCGAGCCCGACTCCGGCGACGGCGCCGGCATCCTGTCGCAGGTGCCGGACGCCTTCTTCCGTGACGTGGCCGGATTCGAACTGCCCGACGCCGGTTCCTACGCCGTCGGCATCGCCTTCCTTCCGGAGGACTCCACCGCCGACGCCGTCTCGCAGATCGAGACGATCGCCGCCGACGAGGGCCTGACCGTCCTCGGCTGGCGCGAGGTGCCGGTCGCTCCCCAGCTGCTGGGTGCCACCGCCCGGTCGACCATGCCGGTCTTCCGCCAGATCTTCGTCGGCGACGCCGCCGCGACGCCCGCCACGGGCATCGCCCTCGACCGCAAGGCCTTCGTGCTGCGCAAGCGCGCCGAGCGCGAGGCCGGCGTGTACTTCCCCTCGTTGTCCGCGCGGACCATCGTCTACAAGGGCATGCTGACCACCGGCCAGCTGGAGCCCTTCTTCCCGGACCTGTCCGACCGCCGCTTCGCCTCCGCGATCGCGCTCGTGCACTCCCGGTTCTCGACGAACACGTTCCCCTCGTGGCCGCTGGCCCACCCCTACCGCTTCGTCGCGCACAACGGTGAGATCAACACCGTCAAGGGCAACCGCAACTGGATGGTCGCCCGCGAGTCGCAGCTGGTCTCGGACCTGTTCGGCTCCGACGAGAAGGCCATCGACCGGATCTTCCCGGTCTGCACGCCGGACGCCTCCGACTCCGCCTCCTTCGACGAGGTCCTGGAGCTCCTGCACCTGGGTGGCCGCTCGCTGCCGCACTCCGTGCTGATGATGATCCCGGAGGCGTGGGAGAACCACGACTCCATGGACCCGGCCCGGCGCGCCTTCTACCAGTTCCACTCCACGATGATGGAGCCCTGGGACGGCCCGGCTTGTGTCACCTTCACCGACGGCACCCAGGTCGGCGCGGTCCTGGACCGCAACGGTCTGCGTCCCGGCCGCTACTGGGTCACCGACGACGGCCTCGTCGTCCTCGGCTCCGAGGTCGGCGTCCTGGACATCGACCCCTCCAAGGTCGTCCGCAAGGGCCGCCTCCAGCCCGGCCGCATGTTCCTCGTCGACACCGCCGAGCACCGCATCATCGAGGACGACGAGATCAAGGCCGAGCTCGCCGCCGAGAACCCCTACGCGGAGTGGATCGAGGCCGGCGAGATCGAGCTCGAGGACCTGCCCGAGCGCGAGCACATCGTGCACACGCACGCCTCGGTCACCCGCCGCCAGCAGACCTTCGGCTACACCGAGGAGGAGCTGCGCGTCCTCGTGGCGCCGATGGCCAAGGCCGGCGCCGAGCCGATCGGCTCGATGGGCACCGACTCGCCGATCGCCGCGCTGTCGGACCGCCCGCGCCTGCTCTTCGACTACTTCACCCAGCTGTTCGCGCAGGTCACCAACCCGCCGCTGGACGCCATCCGCGAGGAACTGGTCACCTCGCTGCGCTCGTCGCTGGGCCCGCAGGGCAACCTGCTCGACCCGAGCGCGGCCTCCTGCCGCAGCGTCCTGCTGCCCTTCCCGGTGATCGACAACGACGAGCTGGCCAAGCTCATCCACATCAACGCCGACGGCGACATGCCCGGCTTCAAGGCCGCGACGCTCTCCGGCCTGTACCGGGTGCACGGCGGCGGTGACACGCTGGCCGCGCGCATCGACGAGATCTGCACCGAGGCCGACGCCGCCATCGAGAACGGCGCCCGCCTGATCGTCCTGTCGGACCGTCACTCGGACGCCGAGCACGCGCCGATCCCGTCGCTGCTGCTCACCGCGGCCGTCCACCACCACCTCATCCGCACCAAGCAGCGCACCCAGGTGGGCCTGCTGGTCGAGGCCGGAGACGTCCGCGAGGTCCACCACGTCGCCCTGCTCATCGGCTACGGCGCCGCCGCCGTCAACCCGTACCTGGCGATGGAGTCCGTCGAGGACCTGGTCCGCGCCGGCACCTTCCTGCCCGGCATCGAGCCCGAGCAGGCCATCCGCAACCTCATCTACGCCCTCGGCAAGGGCGTGCTGAAGGTCATGTCCAAGATGGGCATCTCGACCGTCGCCTCCTACCGCGGCGCCCAGGTCTTCGAGGCCGTCGGTCTCGACGAGGCCTTCGTCGAGAAGTACTTCAACGGCACGGCCACCAAGATCGGCGGTGTCGGCATCGACGTCGTCGCCAAGGAGGTCGCCGCCCGCCACGCCAAGGCCTACCCGGCCTCCGGCATCGCCCCGGCGCACCGCGCGCTGGAGATAGGCGGCGAGTACCAGTGGCGCCGCGAGGGCGAGCCGCACCTGTTCGACCCGGAGACGGTCTTCCGCCTCCAGCACTCCACGCGCTCCGGCCGCTACGACATCTTCAAGAAGTACACCGAGCGCGTGAACGAGCAGTCCGAGCGGCTGATGACGCTCCGCGGGCTCTTCGGCTTCAAGTCGGACCGTCAGCCGATCTCCATCGACGAGGTCGAGCCGGTCTCCGAGATCGTCAAGCGGTTCTCCACGGGCGCCATGTCGTACGGCTCCATCTCCCAGGAGGCGCACGAGACCCTCGCCATCGCCATGAACCAGCTGGGCGGCAAGTCCAACACCGGTGAGGGCGGCGAGGACCCGGAGCGGCTGTACGACCCGGCCCGCCGGTCGTCCATCAAGCAGGTCGCCTCCGGCCGCTTCGGTGTGACCTCCGAGTACCTGGTCAACTCCGACGACATCCAGATCAAGATGGCCCAGGGCGCCAAGCCCGGCGAGGGCGGCCAGCTGCCCGGCCACAAGGTCTACCCGTGGGTCGCCAAGACGCGGCACTCGACGCCCGGCGTCGGCCTCATCTCGCCGCCCCCGCACCACGACATCTACTCCATCGAGGACCTGGCCCAGCTGATCCACGACCTGAAGAACGCGAACCCGCAGGCGCGGATTCACGTGAAGCTGGTCTCCGAGGTCGGCGTCGGCACGGTCGCCGCGGGTGTCTCCAAGGCGCACGCGGACGTCGTGCTCATCTCCGGTCACGACGGTGGTACGGGTGCCTCCCCGCTCACCTCGCTGAAGCACGCCGGCGGTCCCTGGGAGCTCGGCCTCGCCGAGACCCAGCAGACCCTGCTGCTCAACGGCCTGCGCGACCGCATCGTCGTCCAGACCGACGGCCAGCTGAAGACCGGCCGTGACGTGGTCATCGCCGCGCTCCTCGGCGCCGAGGAGTTCGGTTTCGCGACCGCCCCGCTCGTCGTCTCCGGCTGCGTCATGATGCGCGTCTGCCACCTGGACACCTGCCCGGTCGGCATCGCCACGCAGAACCCGGTCCTGCGCGAGCGGTACAACGGCAAGGCCGAGTACGTCGTGAACTTCTTCCAGTACATCGCCGAAGAGGTCCGCGAGATCCTCGCCGAGCTGGGCTTCCGCACCATCGAGGAGGCCGTCGGCCACGCCGAGACGCTGGACGTCACGCGTGCCGTCGACCACTGGAAGGCGCAGGGCCTGGACCTGGAGCCGCTGTTCCACGTGCCCGAGCTGCCCGAGGGCGCGGTGCGCCACCAGCTCATCGCGCAGGACCACGGCCTGGAGAAGGCGCTCGACAACCAGCTGATCAAGCTGGCCTCCGACGCGCTCGCCGCGGCCGGTGCCAACGACGCCCAGCCGGTGCGCGCCCAGGTGCAGATCCGCAACATCAACCGCACGGTCGGCACCATGCTCGGCCACGAGGTGACGAAGAAGTTCGGTGGCGCGGGCCTGCCCGACGACACCGTCGACATCACCTTCACCGGCTCCGCCGGCCAGTCCTTCGGCGCGTTCGTGCCGCGCGGTGTCACGCTGCGCCTGGAGGGCGACGCCAACGACTACGTCGGCAAGGGCCTCTCCGGCGGCCGGATCGTGGTCCGCCCGGACCGCGCGGCCGACCACCTCGCCGAGTACAGCGTCATCGCCGGCAACACCATCGGCTACGGCGCCACCGGCGGCGAGATGTTCCTGCGCGGCAAGGTCGGCGAGCGGTTCTGCGTCCGCAACTCCGGCGCGACGGTCGTCTCCGAGGGTGTGGGCGACCACGGCTGCGAGTACATGACCGGCGGCCACGCGGTGGTGCTCGGCGAGACGGGCCGCAACTTCGCGGCCGGCATGTCCGGCGGTATCGCGTACGTGATCGACCTGGACCGCGACAACGTCAACGTCGGCAACCTGGACGCCGTCGAGGCGCTGGACGACACCGACAAGCAGTGGCTGCACGACGTGGTCCGCCGCCACCAGGAGGAGACGGGCTCGACCGTCGCCGAGAAGCTCCTGGCCGAGTGGGACACCGCCGTCGAGCGCTTCAGCAGGATCATCCCCAGCACGTACAAGGCAGTGCTCGCCGCCAAGGAAGCCGCCGAGCGAGCCGGTCTCTCCGAGACCGAGACCCACGAGAAGATGATGGAGGCGGCGATCAATGGCTGACCCGAAGGGCTTCCTGAACCACGGGCGCGAGCTCGCCAAGTCCCGCCCCGTCGAGGAGCGCGTCAAGGACTGGAACGAGGTCTACGTTCCCGGCTCCCTGCTGCCCATCATCAGCAAGCAGGCCAGCCGCTGCATGGACTGCGGCATCCCGTTCTGCCACAACGGCTGTCCGCTCGGGAACCTGATCCCCGAGTGGAACGACTACGCCTACCGCGAGGACTGGGCGGCCGCCTCGGAGCGTCTGCACGCGACGAACAACTTCCCGGAGTTCACGGGCCGCCTGTGCCCCGCTCCCTGCGAGTCGGCGTGTGTGCTCGGCATCAACCAGCCGCCGGTCACCATCAAGAACGTCGAGGTCTCGATCATCGACAAGGCGTGGGAGACCGGGGATGTCGCCCCGCAGATCCCGGAGCGCCTGTCCGGCAAGACCGTCGCGGTCATCGGCTCGGGCCCGGCGGGTCTCGCCGCCGCCCAGCAGCTGACCCGCGCCGGCCACACCGTCGCCGTCTACGAGCGCGCGGACCGCATCGGGGGCCTCCTCCGCTACGGCATCCCCGAGTTCAAGATGGAGAAGCGGCACATCAACCGCCGTATCGAGCAGATGCGCGCGGAGGGCACCCGCTTCCGCACCGGCATCGAGATCGGCCGAGACCTGAAGGCCACGGACCTGAAGAAGCGCTACGACGCGGTCGTCCTGGCCGTCGGCGCGACCATGGCCCGTGACCTGCCGGTGCCGGGCCGTGAGCTCAAGGGCGTCTACCAGGCCATGGAGTACCTGCCGCTGGCCAACAAGGTGCAGGAGGGCGACTTCGTGGCGCCCCCGATCTCGGCCGAGGGCAAGCACGTCGTGGTCATCGGCGGCGGCGACACCGGCGCGGACTGCGTGGGCACGGCCCACCGCCAGGGCGCGGCCTCCGTCACGCAGCTGGAGATCATGCCCCGCCCGAGCGACGAGCGGCACCCGGTCAACCAGCCCTGGCCGACCTTCCCCATGCTGTACAAGGTCACCTCGGCCCACGAGGAGGGCGGCGAGCGCGTCTACGCGGTCTCGACGACCCACTTCGAGGGCGACGAGGACGGCAACGTCCAGTGGCTGCACCTCACCGAGGTGGAGTTCATCGACGGCAAGCTGACCCCGAAGCCGGGCTCCGAGCGTAAGATCCCCGCGCAGCTGGTCACCCTCGCCATGGGCTTCACCGGCACCGACCGGGAGAACGGCCTGGTGGAGCAGTTCGGCCTGGAGCTCGACGAGCGCGGCAACATCGCCCGTGACGACAGCTACCAGACCAACGTGCCGGGCGTGTTCGTCGCCGGTGACGCCGGCCGCGGCCAGTCGCTCATCGTCTGGGCGATCGCGGAGGGCCGCTCGGCGGCACGCGGCGTGGACCGTGCCCTCACGGGTGCGAGCGAGCTGCCGGCGCCGATCCGTCCGACGGACCGCGCGCTGATGGTCTGACCGCACCTCACAAGACGTCCCGCACAAAGGCGTGCGGAACACTGACGGCGCCTGCCCAACAGTCCCCGACCGGACGAACGGGCAGGCGCCGTCGCTTTCCCTGCCGGGCACGACGCCCCGTACGGGCCCTGGTCACGGCACCTTGTACGGGTCCCCGTAGACGGCCCACTCCAGCGGCGTCTCGAGACGCAGGTTGCCCTCGTTCAGGAAACGGCGCTGGGCGGTGTCGACGCGGCTCGTGTCCATGCGCTCGGTGGCCATGGCGGTGCGGCGGATGTCGAGGAAGGCGTCCAGGTACGCCTTCTCACCGCCGCCTTCCGCCGGTGTGTCCGCCACGCGCAGCGCGCGTTCGCGCAGGCCGTAGAAGCCCTCGGGGCCGGCGTCGGGGCCGTGGAAGATCAGAGCGTCGTAGTAGACGAACTGGCCGAGCGTGCCCAGGCCGTCCAGCTTGGCGAGGCGGACCGCCGGGTCGAAGGAGACACGGTCACGCTGCTCGTCCTGCGCCCGGCGGAAGGCCGGGAGCTTCGCCTCCGTCTTCCAGGCCGCGGTGAAGCCGGGGTCCAGGCCCTCGTGGGAGTCCGTGCCGTCGACCTCGCGCAGGGCCGGCAGGTAGCGGGCCAGGCCGTTGTCCGGGTGGGTTTCGGTGTAGTGCTCGACCAGGGCGAGCAGGTCGTGGGTGCCGGTGCAGAAGCCGGCGATCCCGGCGGTGTAGCCCCGCCCGTCCCCCAGGTCCTCGATGGAGCCGTAGAGGGCGCGCCAGTTCAGCGTCGACTGGTGGGCGCTCGCCACGATCCGCTGCGCCAGCTCCTTCTTCTCCGGGGCGGCCAGGCCCGCGGGCAGCCCGGCGATCACCTTGTCGTCCTCCGCCCGCTCCTCCTCGGCCCGGTCCTTGGCCTCCTCCCGGGCCGCCTGGGCGGCGGACACGGAGGGTTTCGCCACGGGCTCGGCGGAGTCCGCGGGTACGAGGAACCAGGCCGCCGTAGCGACCACGGGAACGGCGACGAAGAACGCCACACCGGCACGCTTCACTGGGATCACCCTGTCTGTCAGCTCCGTCACGTTCCCCGCCGTCCCGGCCGCCTGGAGCACCAGCGGCCCGACGCACGCCCCCGCCCGCACCGGCGCACGGCGCCGGTCCAGGGGCGCGTAAGCGTACGCCAGCGTCCGCGCGCGTCCACCGGCAGGTCGCTCAGGCACAGGAGGCCGCTCCCGCGCTGGTCGACCTCTACGAACTCTACGAAGAGCGCCGGGGTGTCCCTCGCGAAGCACGGCCTGGACGGGCTGCGGGCCGCGGTCCACCTACATGCCGCGATCCACCTCCATGGGGAAGACCGGCTACCACCCGGCGATGGACGCCCGGTCGCATGTCCTCAGCCGTTCCCGTTCCCGTTCCCGTTTCTGTCCGGCCACACCTGGATGTGGTCCTCCTCCAGCTCCAGCAGCACCCGGTCCGCCATGCTCAGGGCCGCCGTGTACTCGGTCGGCAGCTGAAGGCGGCCCGCGCGGTCGAGCATCGCGTACTCACGGGCCACCAGGGACTCCCGGCCCGCCGCGTCGACCTCCGTGCGGCGCAGTACCTCCGTCGAGGTGCGGCCGTCGCGGATCGCGACCGTGCGGCGGACCTCGCCGGCGACCGCCTGGTCGTGGGTGACGATGACGATCGTCGTGCCCAGCTCCTCGTTGGCCCGGCGGAACGCCGCGAAGACCTGCTGCCCGGTCGCCGAGTCCAGCTCGCCGGTCGGCTCGTCGGCGAGCAGGACGACCGGGGCGTTGGCCAGGGCGACGGCGATCGCGACGCGCTGCTGCTGGCCACCGGACATCTGCTGCGGACGCCGGTCCCGGCAGTCGGCGACGCCGAGCAGGGACAGCAGGTCGTCCGCCCGTCCGGCGCGTTTGCGCCGGGAGGCGCCCGCCAGTTGCAGGGGCAGGGCGACGTTCTGCGCGGCCGTCAGATACGGCAGCAGGTTGCGTGCCGTCTGCTGCCAGACGAAGCCCACCACCTCACGCCGGTACCGCAGCCGGGCCTTCGCGTCCATCGTCAGCAGATCGCGCCCCGCGACCTTCGCGGCGCCCGCGGTCGGGACGTTTAGGCCCGCGAGGATGTTCATCAACGTCGACTTGCCGCTGCCGGACGCTCCCACCAGGGCCATCAACTCGCCCTCCCGCACCAGGAGATCGAGCCCCTGGAGCGCCTGCACCTCCACGGCGTCCCCGCCGCCCCGCCCGGCGAAGATCCGCACCAGCCGGTCGCAGGCGATCAGGGCGTCATGCCCGTACGCGGGCCGGTCGCGGTGCCGCGCCACCCGCCGCTCCAGTTCGTCGAGCGACTCCGTCGTACCGCTCATCGCATGTCTCCCGCCCTGAGGTGAGTGATCGGTGTCCGGCGCCCCGCCCACCAGGCCTGCGCGACGGCCACCGCCCCCGCCAGCAGCACGGCGCCCGCGGCCGGCAGGGCCAGCGACCACAGGTCGGCCCGCAGCACGGCATCCGGTGCCGTGGCCCCCGACGGGTCGGCCAGCGCGAGCCGGTCCAGGTCGATGCCGGGGGCGAGCAGCCCCACCGTGGCCCAGCCGGCGGCCATGCCCCCGGCGGCCGCGAGCAGCGTCTGGGGCAGCGCCTCCAGGCCGAGCAGGTGCCGCCCCTGGCGGGCCGTCATGCCGAGGGTGCGCAGCCGGGCCAGCAGCGCGGCCCGTTCCGGTGCGGTCCGCAGCAGGCCGAGCACCAGGGCGAGTACGGCATAGCCCGCGCCCGCGGCGACGGCCCAGACGTAGATCCGTTCGGCGCCCGCCTGCAACGGCGAGTCGGACAGCGCCGCGCGTTCCTCGCTCCGCAGTGTCACGGAGAGGTCCGGACCGGCGCCGCGCGCGGCCGCCCGCAGCGCCCTCGTGTCGAGCCCGGCCCCGGCCGCCAGCAGGACCGAGGGACTGCCTGAGCCCTTCAGGCCCGCCGCGTCGACCAGCAGGAACTCGCCCTCGGGGACGGCCGGGGTGCGGGGGCGCACGGCGGTGATCCGCACGGTGACGGGTCCGCCGTCGGTCACGATCCGGCGCGGTGCCCGCCCCAGCCGCTCGGCGACGCTCGGGGAGGCGACCGCGTCCAGCACCCCGCCCCGGGTCCGCAGCCGGTCGGCCGTGAAGCCTCCGAGTCCCAGCTGCCGGGCCAGTCCCGCGTAAGAGCCCGGCTCGACCGCGACCACCGTCAGCGACCGCGTCTCGTCGGACGCCCGCTCCGAGGCGTACCCGATGCCCACGGCCGTGACCTGCCGTACGCCCGGCACATCCCGCACCGCCCGCGACAGTCCCGCAGGGAGCGGGGCGCCGTCGGAGGCGGCGATCAGCGCGTCCGCCCCCGTCTCCAGCAGCGCGGCCCGGTCCCGGGCGTCCGCCACACCCGTCAGCACGGACCCTCCGAACGCGGCCGTCGTCAGGGCCGTCAGCAGCGCGAGCAGCGGCAGCGTGGCGACCGCCGCCGGTGAGCGGCCCGCGCGGGCCAGCGACAGGAACCCGACCACGCCGCGCAGCCGCCCGGCCGGGCCGGCGGCCCACCGCAGGGGCAGCGGATACAGCCGGACCAGGACCAGCGCCGCGACCAGCCCGACGAGCACCGGGGCAGAGCTCACCAGCAGATCGCCCGCGCCGCCCGTACCGCGGCGGCGCAGGGTCAGCACCGAGCCGGCGGCCAGCACCAGCAGGGTCAGTTCGGCGACCGTGCGGCGCCCGCCGGGCCTGGCCCGGGTCAGGTCGTCGCGCTCCTGGTGCGCCCGCGGCCTGCGATGCGCCACGGCCGCGCGCACCGGCAGCGCCGCACAGGCGAGCAGCGCCACGGCACCCGCCCCGAGCACGGCGGGCAGCAGCCGGGCCTCGTCCACGACGAGCACGGCGAGCAGCAGACCGCACGCCGCGGCGGGCAGCGCCGGCACCGCGTTCTCGGCCAGCAGCCGCCCGGCGATGCCGCGCAGGGAACCGCCCCGGGCCCGCAGCAGGGCGAGTTCGACGTCACGGCGGGCGGCGGCCAGGCCCCCGCTCATGACGAGGACGACGAAGACGACCGCGGCGATCCCGAAGGCCGCGACGGCGACCACGGGCGTGATCGCCTCACGTGTCTGCGTGTAGGAGCCGACGACCTGCTCCAGGCCGGTGGACAGCTGCGCCGTAGGACCGGCTGCCCCGCGCATCCGCACCAGCCCGGGACCGTCCTCGAGGGACGCTACCGCCTTGACGAGCGCCGGGGTGTCCGCCCCGGTGAGGCGCCCGGTCGAGGGCGCGAACCGCCAGTACTTCTCCGGCTCTCCCTGACCGCCGAGCAGGGCCGGGGCGGCACCGGGCGCGAGCAGGACGCCCGCCTCCCAGTAGTACTGCGGCGGACGGGCGCCGTTGCCCGCCAGGGCCGGTGTACGCAGGACCGGTTCCGCGGACCAGTAGCTCCGCTCCGGATGCCGGGGTCGCAGGACGCCGGTGACGCGGACGGTCAGCGGTCCGTTCGTGAAGCCGTCCAGCGTGAGGGTGGAGCCGGTCCGCAGCCGCAGCGTGCGGGCCGTCTCGGTGGTCACGGCGCCTTCCACCGTCCGGGTGTCCACGGTCACCGAGCCGTCGGCGGTGGGCAGCCGGCCCTCCCGCACGGTCGCGTGGCCGGCCGCTCCCGACTGCGCGAGCAGGGTGAACCGGGGCGGCAGCCCGTCGGGCCGGGGCAGCCACGCGTCCAGTGCCTGCATGCTCTTCCCGGTCCGCACCCCGTACGCCGACTCGGCCGGGTCCACCCGCAGCGGCTCGGGCAGCAGCGCCCGCGCCCGGCCGTCGACCGCCGCGAGCGCCTCCGGCCGGACCGCGTTCGCCCGGGCGCTCTCCGGCTGTTCGAGACCGGGTTGCGGCGCCTTCAGCTCCAGCACGGTGGCCTCGGGTGCGGCGACGCCGACGGCCTCGCGCAGCCCGTCCGTCTCGTACGCCTCGACGGCCCTGGGCAGGACCGCCGCGAGGAACGCCGTGACCAGCACCAGCACACCGAAGGCGGCGGTGGACACGGGCGCGGCCCGCAGCCGGGTCCGTACCCAGGGCGCGCCCTGCGCGTTCGGCGGCACCTCAGTCCTCCCCCGAGTGGCGGAGCGTGACCGCCGGATCGGCACGGCGCAGCGCCGACGCGGCGGTGATCAGCAGGAGCGGGGCGGCCACCCCCGCGAGGAGCAGGGCCACCCGGGCCACCGGGAGTTCGACGAGGACGGGCGGGACCGGCCGTGCCGCGTCGGCGGTCAGCACGATCAACGGCACGACGGCCCGGGTCAGGACGGTGCCCAGCGCCAGCCCGGCGAGCAGGCCGGCGCCGATGAGCAGGCTCTGCTCCGTCGTGACCAGCCGGGCAAGGTCCCGGCGGGGGGTGCCCAGGGCGCGCAGCACCGCGAACTCCGCCGACCGCTCCCGCCGCGCACCGGCGGCGCTCACCGCGAAACCCCCGGCGGCGAGGGCCGCGGCGGCCACCGCCACCGCCGTCGGCGCCGAGCGCGGCCCGGCGCCGAGCGGATCACGCAGCAGCTCGGCCGTGGTCTCGTCCCGCACCAGCACCTGCTGGGGCTCGAGGTCGGGGCGCGCCCGGAGCGCCGCGGCGACCTCGGCCTCCTTGCCCGGGGCGGTGCTCACCCACCACTCGGTGGGGGTGAGCGGCGTGCTGGCCCGCTGGGCCAGCACGGCGTCGACGGCCCGCAGATCGAGCAGCAGCGCCCCACCGGACAGGGCCTCCCCGGCCAGGTCGGTGGCGGTGGTCGGCAGCTCCTGGACCGACCGTACGATCCGCACCCGCAGTTGTTCCCCGGACAGCGGTACGTCGATGGTGTCGCCGGGCCGGGCTCCCGCCGCTCGCAGGAAGTCCCGGCTGGCGACGGCGGAGAGACTGCGCGGCACCCCGGCCCCGGTGGTGTCGACGCGGACGGTGTAGACCGGCTGGGCGCCGTAACCGTCGCCGCGGTCGGCGCCGGTGCCGTACGACACGGACAGCGGCGCGCTCCCCGACACGGCGGGCCTGATGGCCGCACGGGAGACTGTCTCGCCGTTCTCCGTCACGACCCGGTTGCCCTGCCAGCGAGTCCCGGCGGGCACCGGGACGGTCCGCGCGGAGCCGTCGCCGCCGGTGGCGAGCAACCGTTCGACGGTGAACCGGTGGCGTTCGGGGCGGTCGGCGGGAGAGGTGTCGTCGAGCTGGAAGCCGGTCAGCCGCAACGGCCCGGCCGGGTCGGCCCGGCGGCCCGCCGCGGTCCTGTCCAGGTCGAGCGTGACCCTGTGGGCCCGGCCGTCCACCGGGACGGTTCCGCCGCCCAGCCGGTACGCGATGCCGTACCGGTCCTCGACGACCACCGTGAGCAGAGGTGCGCGACCGGAGGGGGAGCCCTTCGCCCGGGCCCGCTCATCGGTGATCCGCGCGTCGAGGGCGAGCCGCCGGGTGCCGTCGGGAAGCCGTACGGCCCGGTCTTCGCTCGTCGCGCCCGGCGCCAGCAGCCGCAGCAGTTGCTCCGGGGGCTCCTCGGAGAGATCGCCGCGCAGGAGCATCCCGTCCCCGGCGCGGGCCGTGTCCAGGGCGAGGACCGTCGCCCGGCGGTCCCCGGACAGGCTCAGGGTGGCGCGGTGCGCGGGAGCGGCCTCCAGGGCGCCGGGCAGCGCCGCGTAGAGACCCGTCTGCCCGGGGCCGCCGGGCCGGTAGTCGAGCACCCGTACGGCGGCGCCCGTCCGGAAGTCGGCCTGGTCGTCCTGCGAACGGTCCCAGGACGCGCCGTGACCGATCGCCAGCATCCCGGTCGCCACGGCGATGACCAGCAGCAGCACGGGGCCCGCTCCGTGCAGCGGACGCCGGCTGAACTGCCAGCCCGCCAGCGCCGCCGGCAGTCCACGCCCGCTCGCGGACCGCCGCTCCGCGAGCCGGGCCGCGAGGGGCAGCAGTCGCATCTCGACTCCCCGCAGCGCGGCCGGGTCGTCGTGGGCGGCACCGACCTGTCGGCGCTCGGCGAGAGCGAGCTGCTGGAGCTGCGCCGCGACCGGATCGGTTTCGTCTTCCAGTCCTTCGGGCTCATCCCCATCCTCACCGCAGCCGAGAACGTGGGCGTGCCGCTGCGGCTGCGCCGGGCCGAGCCGCGCGAGCGCGAGGAGCGGGTGGCGCTGCTGCTGGCCCTGGTGGGACTCGCCGGCCACGAGACGCAGCGGCCCGCCGAGCTCTCCGGCGGACAGCAGCAGCGGGTCGCCATCGCCCGGGCCCTCGCCAACCGCCCGGCCCTGCTGCTCGCCGACGAGCCGACCGGCCAGCTCGACGCCGCCACCGCACTGGCGGTGATGGAGCTGCTGCGGGCGGTGGTGCGCAGCGAGGGCGTCACGGCCCTCGTCGCCACCCACGACCCCCAACTCCTCGGCCTGGCCGACCGGGTGCTGGAGCTGAGCGACGGAGTGGTCGTCGAGGAGTGAGAGGATGCGGGCCATGGTCGCGATCAGTCTCAGCAAGGTCCAGGAGACCGCTCCCGCGCTGGTGAACCTCTACAAGAGCGCCGGGGTGTCCCTCGCGAAGCACGGCCTCGACGGGCTGCGGGCCGCGGTCTACCTCGTGGTCGACTACTCGGGCTCGATGAGGCCGTACTACAAGGACGGCAGTGTGCAGGCGCTGGCCGACCGGGTGCTCGGGCTGTCGGCGCATCTGGACGACGACGGGAGCGTGCCGGTGGTGTTCTTCTCCACCGACGTCGACGCCGTCACCGACATCGCGCTCGCCGGCCACCGGGGAAGGATCGAGCGGATCGCGGCCGGGCTCGGGCACATGGGGAAGACCAGCTATCACCTGGCGATGGACGCCGTGATCGACCACTACCTCGACAGCGGGTCGGCGGAGCCCGCCCTGGTCGTGTTCCAGACCGACGGCGGGCCGATCAACAAGCTCGCCGCGGAGCGGTATCTGTGCAAGGCGGCGAGGCTGCCGCTGTTCTGGCAGTTCATCGGCTTCGGCGACCCGGGCAGCAAGCAGTTCGACTTCCTGCGCAAGCTCGACGAGCTGGCCGTGCCGGGCAAGCGGGTCGTCGACAACGCCGGGTTCTTCCACGCGGGGGGAGATCCGCGGAAGGTCTCGGACGCCGAGCTGTACGACCGGCTGGTGGCGGAGTTCCCGAAGTGGCTCGTGGCCGCGCGGGCGCAGGGGATCGTGAGGGGGCCCGGCAGCAGCTGAGCCGCCCGCTCGCCCCCTTGGCCCAACCGCCCCGCCTCTTGGCCCAGCCGTCCCCACACCCCGTTTGCGCGCCCGCCGCACCGTGCCACGCTGGGAAGGATCCGACGGGGAGGCGACGACGTATGGGCGACGACGGCGCACGACGGGTGTACGGGACGGACTCCGCTGACCGGAGACCTCCCGCGGGCAAGGGCGAGAAGCTCGCCGACTGGGCGGACGGGCGGCTCGGGCTCTACGCCCTGGCCAAGGCCAACATGCGCAAGGTCTTCCCGGACCACTGGTCCTTCATGCTGGGCGAGGTCACCCTCTACAGCTTCGTCGTGCTGATCCTCACCGGCGTCTACCTCACCCTGTTCTTCGAGCCGAGCATGCAGGAAGTCGTCTACAACGGCTCCTACACGGAGCTCAACGGCGTCCTGATGAGCAGGGCGTTCGAGTCCACGCTGGACATCAGCTTCGACGTGCGCGGCGGGCTGCTGATCCGGCAGATCCACCACTGGGCGGCGCTGGTCTTCGTCACCGGCATGCTGGTGCACATGATGCGGGTGTTCTTCACGGGAGCCTTCCGCAAGCCGCGCGAGCTGAACTGGGTCTTCGGCTGGACCCTGCTGATGCTCGGCATCATCACCGGCCTGACCGGCTACTCCCTCCCCGACGACCTGCTGTCCGGCACCGGCATCCGTTTCGCGCAGGGCGCGATCCTGTCGATCCCGATCGTCGGGACGTATCTGTCGTTCTTCCTGTTCGGCGGGGAGTTCCCGGGCGAGGACATCATCTCGCGGCTGTACCCCGTCCACATCCTGCTGCTGCCCGGGATCATGCTGGGCCTGGTCGCCGCCCATCTGATCCTGGTCTTCTACCACAAGCACACCCAGTTCCCGGGCCCCGGACGCAAGGAGCGGTCGGTCGTCGGGATGCCCTTCCTGCCGGTCTACATGGCCAAGGCCGGCGGCTTCTTCTTCCTCGTCTTCGGGGTCCTGACGGTGATGGGCGCGATCGCCCAGATCAACCCCGTGTGGGCCTTCGGCCCCTACCGCCCCGACCTGGTCACCACCGGCGCCCAGCCCGACTGGTACCTCGGCTTCTCCGAAGGCCTGATCCGGGTGATGCCGGGATGGGAGATCAACCTCTGGGGGCACACGCTCGCCCTCGGCGTGTTCATCCCCTTCTCGCTCTTCCCGCTGATCCTGCTCGCCCTCGGCCTCTACCCCTTCATCGAGGCGTGGATCACCGGCGACAAGCGCGAGCACCACATCCTGGACCGGCCGCGCAACGCGCCCGTGCGCACCGGCCTCGGCGTGGCGTGGCTGACCCTGTACGCGGTGCTGCTGATCGGCGGCGGCAACGACATCGTCGCCATCCAACTGCATCTGTCCATCAACGTGATCACCTGGTTCGTGCGGATCGGGGTCTTCGTGCTGCCGGTCGCCGCCTTCATCGTCACGAAGAAGATCTGCATGGGCCTGCAGCGCCGCGACCGCGCCAAGGTGCTGCACGGCATGGAGACGGGCACGGTCAAGCGGCTGCCGACCGGCGAGTACATCGAGGTGCACGAGCCCCTGTCGCAGGCCCAGCTGTTCACGCTCACCCAGCACGAGCAGAACCCGCCGTACGAGATCGGGCGCGAGGTCGACGCCGGGGGTGTCCGCCGCAGGGTCAAGCGGTCCGAGCGGCTGCGCGCCCGGCTCGCGAAGGCCATGTTCGGGCCCGACGCGCGGATCGAGAAGCCGACGGTGGAGGAGTACCGGGAGATCACCAGCGGCGATCACCAGTCGCACTGACGACCAGGGCCCGGCACTCCTGGGGATCGCCCCAGGCCGTGCGCAGGGCCCGGGCCTTGGTCAGCCACAGCGACAGGCCGTACTCCGCGGTGTAGCCGATCGCCCCGTGCAGTTGCAGCGCGGTACGGGCGGTGGCGTACGCGGCCTCGCACGCGGCGGCCTTGGCGGCGGCGACGTCGGGCGGACGCAGGGTGAGCGCGGCACCGAAGAGCAGCGGACGCGCGAACTCCAGGGCCGTCTTCGCCTCGGCCAGCCGGTGCTTGACCGCCTGGAACGAGCCGACCGGGACGCCGAACTGGGTGCGCTGCTTGACGTACCCGACGGTTCTGTCGAGCAGCGCGAGGCCCACGCCGAGGGCCTGGGCGGCGGTGGCGAGACGGGCCCAGGTGAGGGCCTCTTCCGTGGGGAGATCGAGGAGTTCACCGCCGGGGACGAGAGGGGTGAGGCGGCGGGCCGGGTCGAGCGAGGGGAGGACGGGGCCGTGGCCGGGGGAGAGGCGGATGCCGTCGCGGGTGCAGGCGAGCCGGAGGGCGGCGGCGTCGCCGTCCAGCGCGTACCCACCTGCGGGGGCCACCGTCGCCGTCGTCCGCCCGGACGCCAGCCCCGGCAGCAGACTTCTGGCGGTCTCCGGGGCCGCCCCCTTGAGGAGCACCGCCGCCGTGACCGTTTCGACCAGGGGGCCGGGCACCGCGTGGCGGCCCAGCTCCACGAAGGCCACGGCCAGTTCGGCAGGCCGCAGGCCCAGCCCCTCGTACGCCTCCGGCACCGCCAGCGCGAACACGCCCGCCGCCGCGAGACGGGACCACAGCGCACGCCCGCTCGCATGGTCGCCCCGGCTCCAGTCCCGTATCACCGCCGGAGTGTCCGCCGCCGCCAGCAGGGCGTCCAGCGACGCGGCGAAGGCGCGCTGCTCGGCGTCCAGGAGGAAACGCATCAGCGGCGTCCCTTCGGCAGGCCGAGCAGGCGCTCGGCGATGATGTCGCGCTGGATCTCGTTCGTGCCCGCGTAGAGGGGGCCGGCGAGGGCGAAGACGTACCGCTGCGCCCAGTCGGTGTCCGCCCTCTCACCCTCGGGGCCGAGCAGGTCGAGGGCCGTCTCGTGCAGCGCGATGTCCAGTTCGGACCAGAAGACCTTGTTGAGGCTCGACTCGGGGCCGACGGCCTCGCCGTCCAGGAAGCGGGAGGCGGCCGCGTACGTGAACAGCTGGTAGGCGCGGGCGCCGATCAGGGCGTCGGCCACCCGGTCCCGGCTGGACGGCGGGCTGCCCCGCTCCCGCCACAGCTCCTCCAGCCGGCGCGCGGCGGCGAGGAAACGGCCGGGGGAGCGGAGCATCAGGCCCCGTTCGTTGCCCGCCGTGGACATCGCGATCCGCCAGCCCCGGCCCGGCTCGCCGATCACGTCCTCGTCGGGCACGAACACCTCGTCCAGGAACAGCTCCGCGAAGGCCGGCTTGCCGTCGAGGCGGGCGATCGGTCGGACCGTGACACCCGGGGCGCGCAGGCCGAACATGAGGTACGTCAGGCCTTGGTGGGGCTGGGCGGTGTCCGGGTCGCTGCGGAACAGGCCGAAGGCACGGTCGGCGAACGCGGCCCGGGAGGACCAGGTCTTCTGCCCGCTCAGCAGCCAGCCGCCCTCGGTGCGCACGGCCTTCGCCCGCAGGGAGGCCAGGTCCGAACCGGCCTCGGGCTCCGACCAGGCCTGCGCCCAGATCACCTCGCCGGAGGCCATCGGGGGCAGGACCCTGGCCCGCTGCTCCTCGGTGCCGTGGTCGAGGAGGGTCGGGGCGAGCAGCTGGATGCCGTTCTGGCTCACGCGTCCAGGCGCGTCCGCCGCCCAGTACTCCTCCTCGAACAGCAGCCACCGCAGGAGCCCGGACTCCCTCCCGCCGTACCGCGATGGCCAGTTGACGACCGACCAGCGGTCCGCGGCCAGTTCCGCCTCCCAGGAGCGGTGCGCGGCGAAGCCCTCCTCGGTCTCCAGGGAGGGCAGGGGGACGCGCGGCACGTGCGCGTGCAGCCACGCCCGCACCTCGGCGCGGAACTCCTCGTCCGCGGGGGAGAGCACCAGGTCCACGGCCGCCCCTCCTTCCCTAACAAGTGTTTGGTAGGTTAGCGTGAGCCCATGACAGACGTCGAGAGTCCGTCGTACGTGCCCGGCCACGGCCTGCTGAAGGGGCGGACCGCCGTCGTCACCGCGGCGGCCGGCGCGGGGATCGGCGGGGCCACGGCGCGACGCTTCCTGGAGGAGGGCGCGCGCGTGCTGATCAGCGACGCGCATGTGCGGCGGCTCAAGGAGTGCGAGGCGCGGCTGGCCGGTGAGTTCGGCGGGACGTCGGTCGCCGCGATGCCCTGCGACGTCACCGACGAGACGCAGGTGCGCATGCTCTTCGAGACGGCCGCGGCGGAGCACGGGCGCCTCGACGTCGTGGTCAACAACGCCGGCCTGGGCGGCACGGCGGAGCTCGTCGACATGACCGACGAACAGTGGTCCCGCGTCCTGGACGTGACGTTGAACGGCACGTTCCGCTGTGTGCGGGCCGCGCTCCGGCACATGAAGGGCACCGGCGGCGGGGTGATCGTCAACAACGCCTCCGTCGTCGGCTGGCGCGCGCAGGCCGGTCAGGCCCACTACGCCGCCGCCAAAGCGGGCGTGATGGCGCTGACCCGGTGCGCGGCCGTCGAGGCGGCCGGATACGGGGTGCGGGTCAACGCCGTGGCACCCAGCCTCGCCATGCACCCCCACCTGGTGAAGGTGACCACGCCCGAACTGCTCGCCGAACTGACCGCCCAGGAGGCCTACGGGCGGTACGCCGAACCCTGGGAGGTGGCCAACGTGATCGTGTTCCTGGCGTCCGGCTACTCCTCCTACATGACCGGAGAAGTGGTGTCCGTCAGCAGCCGGCACCCCTAGGACAATGGACCCGTGCCTCCCACGAAGAAGAAGCCCCAGGTGAACGCCACAGAGCCCGCCACAGAGCCCGCCGCGGCCGCCGCCGCTCGCGACCGTCGCGGTGAACTCCTCGGCACCGCCGCCGAGGTCTTCGCCGAGCAGGGCTACAACGCCACCACCGTCCGCAAGATCGCGGACCACGCGGGGATGCTCGCCGGCAGCCTCTACTACCACTTCGACTCCAAGGAATCGATGCTGGAGGAGATCCTGCGCACCTTCCTCGACGAGCTGTGGGACGGCTACGACACCGTCCTCGGCGCCGGGCTCGGGCCGCGCGAGACGCTTCAGGCCCTGGTCACCGAGTCGTTCCGGGAGATCGACCGGCATCGCGCGGCCGTCGCGATCTACCAGAAGGAGAGCAGACAGCTCGTGGCGCAGGAGCGGTTCGCGTTCCTCGCCGAGTCACAGCGCAGGTTCGAGAAGGCCTGGCTGTCCACGCTGGAGCGCGGCGTCGCCGAGCGGGCCTTCCGGGCCGACCTCGACGTCCGGCTCACCTACCGGTTCGTGCGCGACACGGTGTGGGTCGCCGCGTCCTGGTACCGGCCGGGCGGACAGCACAGCCCGGACGAGATCGCCCGGCAGTACCTGTCGATGGTGCTGGACGGGATCGCCGTACGCGAATAGCCCCTACTCGTGAGGGAGTCGTCATGGCCGAGGCCTACATCGTCGAAGCGGTCCGCACGCCCGTCGGGCGGCGCGGGGGAGGGCTGAGCGCGGTCCACCCGGCCGACCTCGGCGCGCATGTGCTGAAGGAGCTGATGCGCCGCTCGGGCGCCGACCCGGCCGCCGTGGAGGACGTCGTCCTCGGCTGTCTGGACGCCGTCGGGCCGCAGGCCGGGGACATCGCGCGGACCTGCTGGCTGGCGGCCGGGCTGCCCGAGGAGGTGCCGGGCGTGACCGTCGACCGGCAGTGCGGCTCCTCGCATCAGGCCGTGCACTTCGCCGCGCAGGCCGTACTGTCCGGCACCCAGGACCTGGTGGTCGCCGGCGGGGTGCAGAACATGTCGATGATCCCCATCGCCTTCGCCACCCGGCAGGCCGCCGAACCGCTCGGGCTGACGCAGGGCCCCTTCGCGGGCAGCGCCGGCTGGCGGGCGCGGTACGGGGACAAGCCCGTCAACCAGTTCGTCGGCGCCGAGATGATCGCCGCGAAGTGGGGGATCAGCCGGCAGGACCAGGAGGAGTTCGCCCTGCGCTCCCACCAGCGGGCGGTGCGGGCGATCGACGAGGGGCGCTTCGGCCGCGAGACCGTGCCGTACGGCGAGGTCACCGCCGACGAGGGCCCGCGCCGGGACACCTCCCTGGAGAAGATGGCCGGGCTCACCCCGGTCCTCGACGGCGGCACCGTCACCGCCGCCTGCTCCTCGCAGGTCTCCGACGGGGCGGCGGCGATGCTGCTGGCCTCCGAGCGGGCCGTGCGCGACCACGGGCTCACCCCACGCGCCCGCGTGCACCATCTCTCGGTGCGCGGCGAGGACCCGATCCGGATGCTCACCGCCCCGATCCCGGCCACCGCCCACGCCCTGAAGAAGACCGGCCTGGCCATCGACGACATCGGTCTCGTCGAGATCAACGAGGCGTTCGCCCCGGTCGTCCTGGCCTGGCTGAAGGAGACCGGCGCCGACCCGGACCGGGTCAACGTCAACGGCGGTGCGATCGCCCTCGGGCACCCCCTCGGCGCGACCGGCGTCAAGCTCATGACGACCCTGCTGCACGAACTGGAGCGCACCGGCGGCCGGTTCGGCCTGCAGACCATGTGCGAGGGCGGCGGCCAGGCCAACGTGACGATCATCGAACGGCTGTGAGCCGCGTCAGCGTCTCGTCGGCCTCCTTCATGATCCGCTCCACCAGCTCCGCACACGACGGCAGGTCGTCGATCAACCCGGCGACCTGCCCGGACGCCATCACCCCCAGGTCCGTACGGCCGTCCACCATCGCCGACCTCAGCAGCATCGGCGTGTTCGCGGCGAGCAGCACCTGACTCCAGGACAGGTCCTTGCCGTGCTTGAGGGCCAGCCCGTCACGGACCAGCTGCCGCCAGGTCAGCCCGGACAGTCTGCGGAATCCGGCCGCCCTGCGCACGGCCTGCACCAGCGCCCCGGCCCGGCCGGCGTCCTCCAGCGCGGCCACCAGTTCCGTCCGCAGCATGCGGTGCGGGAGCCCGTCCACCGCCCTGGTCACCGTCACGTCCTTCACGGTCGCCGCGAGGTACCTCGCCTTCACCGCGTCCGGCACGGTCGAGTCCGACGTCAGCAGGAACCGCGTGCCCATCGCCACGCCCGCCGCCCCGTAGGCGAGGGCCGCGGCCAGCCCGCGCCCGTCGAAGAACCCGCCCGCCGCGACCACGGGTATCGGCACCGCGTCCACCACCTGCGGCAGCAGCACGGTGGTGGCCACCTCGCCGGTGTGCCCGCCGCCCTCTGCGCCCTGCACGAGCACCGCGTCCGCGCCCCACGCCGCGACCTTCTCGGCGTGCCGCCGCGCCCCCACGGTCGGCATGACGACCACACCGGCCTCCTTGAGCTCGCCGATCAACTCCCGGGAGGGGGCGAGGGCGAAGGAGGCGACGCGGACGCCCTCCTCGATCAGGATCCGGACGCGGTCGCCCGCGTCGGCGGCGTCGGCGCGCAGGTTCACCCCGAACGGCGCGTCGGTCCGGGCCTTGACCTCCCGTACGGCCGCGCGCAGCCGGCCGGGCGTCATCGTCGCGGAGGCCAGGATGCCGAGGGCGCCCGCGTTCGCCGTGGCGGAGACCAGACGGGGACCCGCCACCCAGCCCATCCCGGTCTGCACGACCGGATGACGCACCCCGGTGAGCCGGGTGAGGGCCGTCCCCCTCACGAGGCGACCTCCCGGGCCCGGGCCCCGGCCGGGTCGACGACCTCGCGGATCAGCCGGAGTTCCTCACCGGTCGGTTCCCGGGTCGCCGGCACCTCGTCCGGCACGGTCAGCTCGAAGCCGGTCGCCTCCCTGACTTGCTCGACCGTGACTCCCGGGTGCAGCGAGGCCAGCCGCATCGAGCGGTCGGGGGTGGCGAAGTCGAAGACGCCCAGGTCCGTGACGACACGTGGGATCCGGTGGAAGCGCGCGCCGGCCGCATGGTCGTAGCCCACTCCGCAGACCATGTCGACCCGCTCGACGAACACCCGCCGGGAATGCTTCGGGATCCAGTAACTGGTGGGATTGTTCAGGGTGTTGACCGGCGCGCCGCGTACCCCGAGCAGCTGCCGCCGCGGCCGCTCCCAGTCGCCGATGCACGAGATGTTCTGGTTGCCGAACCGGTCGATCTGGCTCGCGCCCATCATCACGTGCCGCCGCCCGCCGGTGACCCAGGCCAGATGCTCGCGGTACGGCAGCCAGCCCTCGGGCGTCCCGTCCGGGCGGACGAGCATCGCCTCGCCGTCGGTCAGCAGCAGGTCCGGCGCGAAGGCGAGCCGGGCCAGCCGGGCGCCGATCGAGGGGATCAGCCCCATCGGGCTCGCCAGCACCTCGCCGTCGTCCCGCCAGGCCTCGGCGCAGGCGATCACGCAGTACTCGGCGCGGGTGGGTCCGCTCATGTCCCCTCCCGCACGGCCGACTGGTACGTCTGCTCGTCCCCGGCGAGGAACCCGGCCTCGAACTCCGGCCAGGGCGTGGTGGCGTAGGTCTTCTGAAAGGCCTCGTCCCGGCCGTAGTCGGGCGCGCAGGACGTGAAGTGCGCCCCGTTCGGGGCCTCGACGACCCCGGTGACGGTGTGCCGCTTGACCAGCAGGGTCTGCGGCGGGCCCGCCTTCGCCAGCTCGGCCGTGCCGACGATCCGCTCGCAGCTCAGGTACGCCGTGTCGGCCGCCGCGCAGAACAGGTCGTCGAAGTACGGGTCGGGGCCCAGGTACTGCCCGTTGCCCGACCGGTCGGCGCGGTTGACGTGCACCAGGGCCGCGTCCATCCGCAGGGCGGGCACGGCGACGAACGTCTCCCCGTCCTCGTACGGCGAAGTGACCGTCCGCAGAGCGGGGTTGACCCGCATCACGTCCGAGCCGAGCCCGGACCGCACCGGCAGGAACGGCAGCCGGTTCGCCGCCGCCCGCAGGCCCCACAGGAACATCGCCTCGTCGATCTCCGTCAGGTCGAAGGCGCCCCGCTCGCGGGCCGCCCGGTAGTGCGGCTCCAGGGGGATCGAGTCGAGGGTGACGAAGGCCGTGACCAGTTTCCGGATCCGCCCGGCGGCTGCCAGCATGCCCACGTCCGGGCCGCCGCAGGAGACGACCGTGAGGTCGGTGATGTCCGACCTGAGCAGTGCTCTCACCAGGGCCATCGGCTTGCGGCGCGAGCCCCAGCCGCCGATGCCGAGGGTCATGCCGCTGGACAGCCGGGACACGGCCTCGTCCGCCGACATCGTCTTGTCCCTCATCGCGCTCCTTCCCGCCCCGAGTCGCCGAAGGTGCCACGGACCCGTGCGCCCACCCCGCTGAGGCCCGCCTCGAAGGTGAAGCCCTGCTCGAAGCGGTAGCTGCGGCGCACGTCCACGGGGTCGATGCCGTTGAGCGCGGCCTTGGCCAGGCGGAGCAGCCGGCCGTCCTTGGCGGCGATCTCCCGGGCCAGCTCCAGGGCCGCGGCGCGCAGTTCGGTGCGCGGTACCACCCGCCACACCGAGCCGTGCGCGTGCAGGTCGGCCGCGCTCGCCGTGCGCGCCGTGTAGTACAGCGCGCGCATCAGGTGCTGAGGGACCAGCCGGGCCAGATGCGTGGCCGCGCCCAGGGCGCCGCGGTCCAGCTCGGGCAGCCCGAACACCGCGTCCTCGCTCGCCACGATCGCGTCCGCGTTCCCCACGAGGCCGATGCCGCCGCCCAGGCAGAAGCCCTGCACCGCCGCCACGACCGGCACCTCGCACTCGTAGACCGCCGCGAAGGCCTGCGCGCAGCCGCTGTTCGCGCCGAGCAGTGCGCTGTGCTCCCGGTCGTCCGCCTGCAACTCCTTGATGTCCACACCCGCGTTGAAGCCACGCCCCTCGGCGGCCAGCACCACGCACCGGACCTCCGGGTCACGTCCGGCCGCGCGCACCGCGTCGGCCAGGGCGTACCAGCCCGCCACCGGCAGGGCGTTCACCGGCGGGAAGTCGACCGTGACGACCGCTACGCCCTTTTCCCCGCACGAGGTGGAGACACCCATGGCCGCATCAGCTACCTTTCCACCAAACGTTTGTTAGGTGGAAAGGTAGCAGCGCATGGAGCTGGACGGGAAGGTCGCCGTCGTCACGGGCGGGACCCGTGGCGTCGGCGCCGGCATCGCGCGTGCCTTCGTACGGGCGGGCGCCGAGGTCGTGGTCTGCGCCCGCCGGCCCCCGGAAGCCCCGCTCCCCGGAACCGAGTTCGTGCCGCTGGACGTCCGGGACACCGACGCCGTCGGACGCCTGTTCGCCGGTCTGCCCCGGCTGGACGTCCTCGTCAACAACGCGGGTGGCGCGCCCCACCGGCTGCTCACCGAGGCCGGGGCGGACCGGCACGCGCGCGTGGTGGAGCTCAACCTGCTCGCGCCGCTGGCCGTGTCCCTCGCCGCGTACGACCGGCTCCGGCGCGCCGGAGGCTCGATCGTCATGATCGGCAGCGTCAGCGGCGGCCGCCCCTCGCCCGGCACCGCCGCCTACGGCGCCGCCAAGGCGGGCCTGGAGAGCCTCGCCCGCTCGATGGCCGTGGAGTGGGCGCCCGACATCCGGGTCAACACCCTCGTCGTGGGCATGGTCCGCACGGAACTGTCCCACCTCCACTACGGCGACCAGGACGGCATCGACGCGGTCGCCCGCACGGTCCCGCTGGGGCGTTTCGCCCAGCCGTCCGACGTGGGTGCCGCCGCGGTGTTCCTGGCGTCCGACGCCGCCGCGTACATCAGCGGGGCGAGCCTGCTGGTGCACGGCGGCGGGGAGCGGCCGGCGTTCCTGGACGCGGCCACCGCCGACCACACGCCCGTCGCGGGCCAGGGAGAGCTGACATGAGCGGTATCTGCGCGGACCGGGTCGTCGTCGTGACGGGCGCGGGGCGGGGGCTCGGCCGGGCCCACGCGCTCGCGTTCGCGGCCGAGGGGGCACGGCTGGTCGTCAACGACCTCGGGGTGGGGCTCGACGGCACGCCCGGACCCGACGGTCCCGCCGCCCGGGTCGCCGCGGAGATCCGCGCGGCGGGCGGCGAAGCGGTGCCGCACGGCGGTGACATCGCCACGCCCGAGGGCGCCGCCTCACTGGTCCGGACCGCCCTGGAGACGTACGGCCGGCTGGACACCCTCGTCAACAACGCGGGCTTCCTGCGCGACCGGATGCTGGTCAACCTCGACGAGGACGACTTCGACGCCGTCGTACGCGTCCATCTCAAGGGCCACTTCCTGCCCCTGCGGCACGCGGCCGCGCACTGGCGGTCCGAGGCGAAGGCGGGCCGCCGCCCCGAGGCCCGGATCATCAACACCAGCAGCGGCGCGGGCCTGCTGGGCTCGGTCGGGCAGGGCAACTACAGCGCCGCCAAGGCCGCGATCGTCGCCCTGACCCTGGTCGCCGCGGCCGAACTGCGCCGCTACGGAGTCCAGGTCAACGCGATCGCCCCCGCCGCCCGGACCCGGATGACCGAACGCACCTTCGCGGACACCATGACGGCCCCCGGTTCGGGCTTCGACGCCATGGCCCCGGAGAACGTCTCGCCCCTGGTCGTCTGGCTGGGATCCGCCGCGAGCGCGGGGGTGACGGGCCGGGTCTTCGAGGCGGAGGGCGGCCGGATCACGGTGATGGAGGGCTGGAGGCCGGGCCCGAGCACGGACAAGGGCGGACGGTGGACCCCGGCCGAGGCGGGCGAACAGACCCGGAAACTCCTGTCGGAGGCGCAGACACCCGGAACGGTCTACGGGTCTTAGAGACCGCGCGAGCACCTGTCACTGCGACTGGGCCGGGCCGGGGTTCCGGGGCGGGCCCAGCACCCCGCGCGCGCCCTACGTGTCGCACTCCAGCATGCTCCGGCACAGCGCGCACCGCGCCCGGACCCGCCCCCGCACCGGCACCCTGATCCGCTGATGGCACGTGGGGCAGGGAAACGACACCCGCAACCGTCCGTCCCCGTCGGGGGAGAACGCGTACCGCACCCCCTGCCGGGGCGGGTCCGCCGACGCGTGCCGCCGGTCCCGGGCGTACCGCCGCCGCCCCGCCCACCCCGCCGCGGTCAGCGGCGGCTGCCGCTCGTCACGGCGGGCCAGCTCCATCCCCTTCCCGTACGCCGTGTACGCCTGCGCACTGGTGAACCACACCGACGGGTCCTCCCCGAAGAACAGCGCCCGCTTGGCCAGCACGTACCCGAACTCCTCCGGCGTGAGATACCCCAGCTTCTGCGACGACGCCCCGTCCTCCCGGTACGCGTCCAGCAGCAGCCACCCCGCACCCAGATACGTCGTCGCCGTGTCCGTGAGGATCTCGTTGTCCCGGACGCCCGGGAAGGACAGGTCGAGACGATGCAGATACACGTGCATCACCTCGTGTGCGAGAGCCGCCCCGATGTCCCGCCGATGCGTACGGAACCGGTCGTTCAGCTCCACGAAGTACTCCGGCCCGGCCGTGAGCTCCACGTTCGCCGCGTGCCGCATCTCCCGGAAGCCCACGATCAGCCGGGCGTCCGGCAGCCGGTAGTGCCGCACCAGCTCGTGCGCCACCCGCTGCGCCCCCAGATGCAGGTCGTCGGTGTCGCAGAACGCCACGTCGGCGGGGACCACACTGGTCGCGAACGTCTGGACGGTGTCGTACGACAGTCGCCTGTACAGCGCCGTGATGGCGGCCCGCACCGTCTCCAGATGCGGGTAGCCGTGCTCGACCGGCCCGTCGTTCGCCACGCCTCACCCCCAAGACGCCCCTGAACCCGGTTCCACTGTACGAGGAGCGACCCGCCGCGGACGGACGCCGCACGGCGAAAACCGGTCGTCGCCGCCCGGCGCCTGCGGCAGAATCCGGGCCGTGACCAGCGAACAGCACTCTGTCGCCGCCTCGCTCCGGGTGGGCGGCCAGGACGACGACCTCGAAAAACGGCTCGACGAGGAGCTGACCGCCTTCAACACCGCCGCCGCCGGCGGAGCCGTCACCGAGCCCCTCTCCGTCCGCGTCACCGACGGGACCGGCGAGCTCGTCGGCGGGCTCACCGCCTGGACCTGGGGCACCCTGTGCTCGGTGGACCTGCTCTGGGTGCGCGAGGACCAGCGGTACTCCGGCTGGGGCGGCCGGCTGATGCGCGCCGCGGAGGCCGAGGCCGCCCGGCGCGGCTGCACCGACATGATCGTCTCCACATACAGCTTCCAGGCACCCGGCTTCTACCCGAGGCTCGGCTTCCGGGAACGGGCCCGCATCCCGGGCGTCCCCGGCGGTCACCAGGACGTCTGCTTTCACAAGCAACTCCCACCGCCGAAGGATGAGACGGCCGGTGGCCACCCGGCGTGATCCCCGTAGGCTGACGCCCCATGACCACCAGCAACACCGGTTCCCGTGACGTCGACCCCGCCGTCCGCGAAGAGCTCGCCCGGCTGCGCGCCAGCATCGACAACATCGACGCGGCCGTCGTCCACATGCTCGCCGAGCGCTTCAAGTGCACCCAGCAGGTCGGCCACCTCAAGGCCGAGCACCAGCTGCCGCCCGCCGACCCGGCCCGCGAGGCCCGCCAGATCGCCCGGCTGCGCGCGCTCGCCGAAGACGCCAAGCTGGACCCGGCCTTCGCCGAGAAGTTCCTGAACTTCATCGTCGCCGAGGTCATCCGCCACCACGAGCGCATCGCGGACGAGGCGCTCAACGGCTCCGCGACCGCCGGTAACTGACCTCGGGGGAGTGACACGGCGCCCCGGGCGGGGCATGCTGCGCTGTGCACAGCATGTCAGCTGACGAGCACTGCGCGTCAGCGTCCCGGACTACTCTGGTCCTCCACGAGGGAGGGGGCGTCGGGCCATGCCGTCGGATACCAGGATCCTCATCGTCGACGACCACGAGGACACGCTGTACGCGCTGGAGAGCGCCCTGGCCCCGCTGGGCTACCTGCTCGGCCGCGCCACCAGCGGCGACGAGGCACTCAAGCAGGTGCTCCGCGGCCAGGTCGGCCTGCTGCTGCTCGATGTGCGCATGCCCGGCGTCAGCGGGCTGGAGGTCGTGCGCTACATGCGGCGCGTGGAGCAGACCCAGCACATCCCCGTGATCCTGCTCACCGGCTTCGGCGCCGACCACGAACTGACCACCACCGCCTTCGGGCTCGGCGTCGCCGACCTCGTCATGAAGCCCGTGGACCCCTGGACGCTGCGCACCAAGGTCCGCTACCTCTACAACGCCCACCGGCGCCATCTCGCCCTGGAACGGGAAGTGCACCGCCTGCGCGCCCTCGTCGCGGAGCACACCGAGACCACCGCGCACCTCCGGCCCGGCCTGCCGCATCCCGACGCGCGCGTCCCGGCGCAGCGGCCCATGGGGGCGCACGCCGGGGAGCTCGAAAAGGACCGCACCTAGACCGGACATTGGGCACGTACCCGATCCGCCTCTGTGCCTTGCCGACACCATCAGGCAGCATGTCACGCATGTCCGTACTGACGCGCGACGAAGCGCAGACCCGAGCAGAGCTCCTGGCCGTCCACCGCTACACGATCGAACTCGACCTGACCGGCGGAGACGAGACCTTCGGCTCCCGCACCCTGATCAGGTTCGATGCCCGCGTGGACGGGGACACCTTCGTCGAGCTCAAGCCCGCCGAGCTGCGCTCCGTCACCCTCGACGGACACCCCCTGGACCCGGAAGCCCTGGACGGCAACCGGCTCGCCCTGCCCCACCTCACCGCCGGCGAGCACGAACTGCGCGTCGACGCGCGGATGCGCTACTCCCGCACCGGTGAGGGCATGCACCGCTTCACCGACCCCACCGACAACGAGACCTACGTCTACACCCAGCTGTTCCTGGACGACGTCCAGCGGGTCTTCGCCGCCTTCGACCAGCCCGACCTGAAAGCCGTCTTCGAGCTGTCGGTGAAGGCCCCGCAGAACTGGACCGTCCTCTGCAACGGCATCACCGAACAGGCCGACGGCGTATGGAAGGCGGCCCCCACACCGCTGATCTCCACCTACCTCGTCGCCGTCGCCGCCGGCCCCTGGCACTCCGTGCGCACCGAGCACCGCGGCCTGCCCTTCGGCCTGCACTGCCGCCGCTCCCTCGCCCCCTACCTGGACGCCGACGCCGACGAACTCCTCGACATCACGCGCGCGTGCTACGACCGCTACCACGAGAAGTTCGACGAGCCCTACCCGTTCGACTCCTACGACCAGGCCTTCGTCCCCGAGTTCAACGCCGGCGCCATGGAGAACCCGGGCCTGGTCACCTTCCGCGACGAGTTCGTCTACCGCTCAGCCGTCACCGACACCGAACGCCAGACCCGCGCCATGGTCATCGCCCATGAGATGGCCCACATGTGGTTCGGCGATCTCGTCACCCTCAAGTGGTGGGACGACATCTGGCTCAACGAGTCCTTCGCCGAGTACATGGGCTACCAGACCCTCACCGAAGTGACCCTCGGGGGGTCTGGGGGGACTCCCCCCAGAAAATGGGGCACCGACACCTGGACCGACTTCGGCGTCACCCGCAAGTCCTGGGGCTACGACGCCGACCAGCGCCCCTCCACCCACCCCGTCGCGCCCGAGGCCGTCGACGACACCGCCTCCGCGCTGCTCAACTTCGACGGCATCTCCTACGCCAAGGGCGCCAGCGCCCTGCGCCAACTGGTCGCCTGGCTCGGCGAGAAGGACTTCCTCGCCGGCATCAACACCCACTTCGCCCGGCACAAGTTCGCCAACGCCACCCTCGCCGACTTCATCGACAACCTGGCCGGCGCCACCGACCGCGACGTCCACGCCTGGGCCGACGCCTGGCTGCGCACCACCGGCGTCGACACCCTCACCCCGCGGGTCACCCCCGGCGAGCACGGCACCTGCGCCCTCACCGTCGACCGCGCCGGCAGCCGCCCGCACCGCATCGCCGCCGGCCTCTACGACCGGGACCTCGGCGACGACGGCGGCCAGCTCGTCCTGCGCGAACTCCGGCACCTGGACCTCCCGCAGACCGACGCCCACCCCATCGGCAAGCGGCCGGCCCTGCTCCTCCTCAACGACGGCGACCTCAGCTACGCCAAGGTCCGCTTCGACCCCGAGTCCTTCGAGACCGTCCGCAAGGAGCTGTCCGGCCTGCCCGCACCGCTCACCCGCGCGGTCGTCTGGAACGCCCTGCGCGACGCCGTCCGCGACGGCGAACTCGCCCCCGGCGCCTACCTGGAGACCGCCCGGTCCCACCTCCCGCTGGAGACGGACCTCGCCATCGTCCAGGGCGTGCTGGCCTTCGCCTCCGCCTACATCACCGACCGCTACCTCACGCCCGAGGAGCGGCCCGCCGCCCTCGCCACCCTCTCCGACCTGTGCCGCGACCTCATCCGCCGCACCGAGGACGGCGACAACCCCGGCCTGCGCCTGATCGCCGTACGCCAGCGCATCGACGTCGCCGCCCACCCCGACACCATCGCCGCCTGGCTCGCCGACGGCACCGTCCCCGGTGGCCCGGAACTCGACCCCGAGCTGCGCTGGCGCGTGCTCGCCCGGCTCGCCGTCCTCGGCGCGACCGACGACGCCGCGATCGCCGCCGAACTCGAACGCGACCCGAGCGCCACCGGCCAGGAGGGCGCCGCCCGCTGCCGGGCCGCCCTGCCCGACCCGGAGGCCAAGGCCCGCGCCTGGGAGGCCATGTTCGGCTCCGACGACCTGTCCAACTACCTCTTCACCGCCACGGCCCGGGGCTTCTGGCAGCCCGAACAGGCCGACCTGGTACGCGAGTACGTCGGGCGCTACTACGCCGACGCGGTCGCCGTCGCCGACCGCCGGGGCCCCGCCATCGCCGACGCGGCGGGCCGCTGGGCCTTCCCGGCGCACGCCGTCGACGCGGACAACCTCCGCCTCGGCGAGGAGTGCCTGCGCGACGCCGGCCCGATCCCCGCGCTGCGACGCAAGCTCGTCGACCAACTGGACGACCTGGCAAGGGCGTTGCGGGTCCAGGGCGTCGGCGAGAACTAGGACCGCCGACGGAGGGCGCCCGCGGGGCGGCTGGTCCCTGTCGCCGATGCGGCGGACCAGTCGCCCTTCCTGGCCTCGGGAAGACATCCCACCGAGCCCGAGGAGCCCTCCATGATCGCAGTGACCGGTGCCACCGGAAACGTCGGCCGCGCCCTGGCCGAACGCCTCGTCACCGCCGGCCGGCCCGTGCGGGCACTGACCCGCGACCCCGAGCGGGCCCGCCTGCCCGCGGGCGCCGAGACGGTACGACTCCAGTACGACGACCCGGCCGCCCTGTTCGCGGGCGCCACCGAGCTGTTCCTGTACGTCCAGGCGGGCGGCGACCACACCCCCGGCCTGCTGTCCTCCGCGATCATAGAACCGGGCGCCGACGAGACCCACCCATCCACGTCATGCACGCCACCGCCGAACGGCAGGTCCGCGACAGCGGCCTGGCCTGGACCTTCCTGCGGCCGGGCGCGTTCGCCGCCAACGCCTTCCAGTGGGCCCCGCAGATCCACACCGCCGACACCGTCCGCGCCCGTCCACGAGGACGACATCGCCGCCGTCGCCGAGCGCGCCCTCCTCGACGACGGCCACGAGGGCGCCGCCCACCGCCTCACCGGCCCCCGAGACCGTCACCCACACCGGGCAGGTCACCGCGATCGGCCACACCCTCGGCCGCGACCTGCGCTTCACCGAGCTGTCCCCGGACGAAGCGGGCCCCGAACTGTTCCCGCACGTCCCGCCCGGCATGCTCACGGCCCTGCTCAAGTCCTTCGCCGCCACGGTCGGCACCACCCCCGAGATCACCGACACCGTCCGGGAGATCACCGGCCGGCCCGCCCCTTTCGCGGCCCGGGCCGAGGACCACACCGCCGACTCCAGGAACCGAGGCCGGCGCCACCGCGGCTCCGACCGGTTTTCCCGTACGGAGGTACCTCCACCCGGGTTGGGTCGTTGGGCTCTTCGGGCGCGCCGCCCCACGCCCCGGAGGTCAGCCCCATGAGCACGCCGCCCCTCGCCTCAGGCCCAGAAGGCCCCCGCGCCCTGCGGCCGTTGCTCGACATCGTCCTCGACGCGCTGGACACCGGGGCCCGGTCGCGGGGCGGGCCGCTGCCGGCGGGCGGCCCGGAGGCCGTCGCGGCCCGGACACGGCACGCGGTGGGAGACGTCCTCCCCGACCGGGGCGACCCGCACGCCGTCCGCACCCTGGTCCACGCCTTCGCCGAGACCGCCGCCGACCCCGCCGACCCCCTGTGCGCCGCCCACCTCCACTGCCCCCCGCTCGCCGTCGCCGCGGCGGCCGACCTCGCCGCCTCCGCCCTCAACCCGTCCCTGGACTCCTGGGACCAGGCGCCCGGGGCCTCGGAACTGGAGAGGCTGGTCGCCGAAGCACTGGCCCGGGAGATCTACGGGACCGGGACACCCGGAACACACGACTCCCTCATCACCACCGGCGGCACCGAATCCAACCAGCTCGCCCTGCTCCTCGCCCGGGAAGCCCTCGGCGGATCCGTCCGGCTCGTGTGCGGGACCAACGCCCACCACTCGCTGCCCCGCGCCGCCTGGCTGCTCGGACTGCCCGAACCCGTCGTCGTACCCGCCCCGGGCGGCACGCTCGACCCCCACGCGCTCGACCAGGCCCTCACCGCCCTGACCGGCCCACTGCTCGTCGCCGCCACCGCCGGCACCACCGACGCCGGATCCATCGACCCGCTGCCCGAGATCGCCGCCCGCTGCGCGGCCCACGGCGCCCGGCTGCACGTGGACGCCGCCTACGGCGGAGGCCTCCTGTTCAGCGACCGGCACCGCACCCGGCTCACCGGGCTCGACACCGCCGACACCGTCACCCTCGACCTGCACAAACTCGGCTGGCAACCGGTCGCCGCCGGCCTCCTCGCCGTCCGGGACACCCGCGACCTCGCCGCCCTGCGCCAGCGCGCCGACTACCTCAACGCCGACGACGACACCGACGCCGGGCTGCCCGACCTGCTCGGCCGGTCCCTGCGCACCACCCGCCGCCCCGACGTCCTCAAACTCGCCGTCACCCTCAAGACCCTGGGGCGCAGCGGACTCGGCACGCTCGTCGACCAGGTCTGCGCCCACGCCCGGCGGTTCGCCGCCCTCGTCGACGAGCATCCCGAATTCGAACTGCACGCCCCGCCCGTCATCAGCACCGTGCTGTTCCGGCCCGAAGGCGCCACCGACACCACCGTGGCCGCCGTACGCCGCGCGCTGCTCACCGACGGCCGAGCCGTCCTCGGCCGGGCCCGCCTCGACGGCCGGCTCTGGCTCAAGGCCACCCTCCTCAACCCCGCCACCGGGCCCGACGACCTCGCCGCCCTGCTGCACCTCGCGGCAGCGAGCCGAGCGACACTCGTGGAAGGACACACCCCCCGATGAACCCCGCACAGACCCCCGGCGCCGCCCCGCACCCCGCCCCCGACGCCCCGCGCGACCTCGTCGGCATCGGCATCGGCCCCGCCAACCTCTCCCTCGCCGCGCTCGCCCACCCGCTCGACGGCCTCGACACCCTCTTCTACGACCAGCGCCCCGCCTTCGGCTGGCACCCCGGGCTGCTCATCGAGGGCGCCACCCTCCAGGTCCCGTTCCTCGCCGACCTGGTCTCCCTCGCCGACCCCACCAGCCCCTGGACCTTCCTCAACTACCTCAGGTCCCGCGAGCGGCTGTTCCCCTTCTACTTCGCCGAGCGCCTCCACATCCAGCGCGCCGAGTACGACGCCTACTGCCGCTGGGTCAGCGAGAACCTCCCCGGCCTGCACTTCGGCCACCAGGTCGACGCCGTCCGCTGGAACCCCGAACGCGACGTCTTCGAGGTCGACTTCACCCAGCTCGACACCGACGGAGAAGCCGAAGCCCTCGGCCGGACCTACACACGGAACGTCGTCCTCGGCATCGGCACCGAGCCCTACGTCCCCGACCCCCTCAGGCCCCTCGTCGACGCCCCCGGCGTGCCCGTCGTGCACGCCGCCGACTACCTCGACCACCGCGCCGACCTCCTCGCCGCCGAACACGTCACGGTCGTCGGCATCGGACAGTCCGGCGCCGAGATCTTCCTCGACCTGCTGCGCAACAGACCGGCCGGACGCGAGAAGCTGCACTGGCTGGGCCGCACGGAGTCCTTCGCCCCCATGGAGTACTCCAAGCTCGGCCTGGAGCACTTCACCCCCGACCACACCCGCTACTTCCACGCCCTGCCCGAGTCCACCCGCGACCGGCTCGTCGAGGGCCAGTGGCAACTGCACAAGGGCATCGACGCCGCCACCATCGCCGCCGTCCACGACGAGCTCTACCGCCGCACCCTGCACGGCGGCTGGCCCGACGCCGTCCTCACCCCCGGCGTGCGGGTCCGCACCGCCGGCCGGGTCGCGACCACCCAAGTGGAACTGCACCTGGAGCACGGCCCGCAGGACAGCCGCTCCCGCCTCACCACCGACGCCGTCGTGCTGGCCACCGGCTACCGCGAGCGCCCCCTCGACCGGATCCTCGCCGGCCTCGACCCCTACATGCGCCGCGACAACCAGGAGCGGCCCCGCATCGACGAGGACTACCGCCTCGTCCTCGACCCGTCCGTCACCGGCACGATGTACGTCCAGAACGCCGAGACCCACACCCATGGCATCGGCGCCCCCGACCTCGGCCTCGCCGCCTGGCGCAGCGCCATCATCCTCAACTCCCTGACGGGCCGGGAGGCCTACGCACTCCCGCGCCGCACCGCCTTCACCACCTTCGGCCTCACCCAGCGCCGGCACGTCCCGCCGCCCCGCGAGGCACCGGCACTGACCCCGCTCGTCGACGACCGAAGGTGACGAAGGGCGCGACTCAGAAGACGGGCGTGCCGTTCCGCGTCAGCTTCCAGTCCACCGCCGCGAACCCGGCCGGGTCGATCGCCCCCTTCGCCTTCACCCAGGCGATCATGGTGTTGCGGATCTCGTCCGAGTTCGACCACAGCAGCTGGGCCGCGGCGACATGCGGGAAGTTGCCTCCGCCGTTGGCCCGGTAGTTGTTCACCGCGAATACGAACGTCGCGTCGTCCGCGAGCGGCTGCCCCTCGAACCGCACGTCCGTCACCCGCGACCCGGCCGGCTTAGCGATGTCGATCTCGTACGTCAGACCGCTCACCACGTCGTAGTTGTAGTCCGGCGTGCCGTTCGCGTTCGTCAGCTTCGCCGGATCCACCGCGGTGTCCGGCGCCGTCTGCACGAAGTAGCCCGCCGAGAACTCCAGGTACGCCTTCATCTGCGCGCCCGTCATCAGACGCGCCTCCAGCGTGTTCTCGAAGACGTACAGACCCGCCACGTCCCGGATCGTCACCTCGCCCGCCGGGATCCGGGCACTGCGCGAGAAGCACGCCGCCTGCGACAGCACCGGCAGCGCGGCGTGCTCCGTGCCCGCCAGCGCCTGCTTCACCGTGTCGGCCTGGATGTGGTTGATCAGATCGATGATCGGCACGTCCTTGTACGGCGCCTCCGCCGACGTCATCTCCGCCGCGTTGGTGCCGATGACCTGGTTGACGTACGCCACGACCTTCTCGTGCTCGTCCGTGAGCAGCTTCGTGATCTTCGGGTCCTCCTCCACCGTGTTGGAGTTGAGGACCTTCGCGCCCACCTTCTCGACCTTCCAGCAGCCCTTCTCCCAGACCAGCGCGAAGTCGAACAGCGTCAGCCGCTGGCCCCACTTCAGCGGCTCCGACAGCACGACCTGCTTGCCGGTCTTCTTGTTGGTGACGAAGTACTCGGGAATCTCCGTGTGCGCGTGCCCGACCAGAATCGCGTCGATACCCGGCACCTGCTCGGCCACCAGAGCGGCCGCGTTCTCGATGTACGGCAGCTGGTCACCGTAGGACGACGTCCCCGACGAACCGCTGTGCGCCGACACGATGACGACGTCCGCGCCCATCGACCGCAGCTTCGGCACCCACTTCGCCGCCTGCTCCTCCAGACCCGGGAACGTCATCTTCCCCTGCACGTTCGCCTTGTCCCAGATCGCGATGCCCGGGTTGGTCAGCCCCAGCACCGCCACCTTCACGTCCCGCCCGAACGGCGTACGCAGCCGGTGCATGCTGTACGGCGCGAACGCCGGCCGCAGCGTCTTCGCGTCCAGCGCGTTCGCGCCCAGCAGCGGGAAACGGCACTGCTGCTCGAACTTCCGCAGCACCGGAATGCCGTAGTTGAACTCGTGGTTGCCGAGCGCCGCCGCGTCGTAGTCCATGGCGTTCATGGCCTGCGCCATCGGGTGCACCGGGCCGCCCTCGGCGGTGATCGGGTCGACCTTGGCGTAGTAGTACGACAGCTGCGTGCCCTGGATGGTGTCGCCCGCGTCGATGAGCAGCGTGTTGCGGCGGCCCTTCTCCTCGCGGATCCGGTTCACCAGGGTGGAGACCTTCGCCAGACCGATGTCGTTGTGGTCCTTGTCGTCGAACTCCTTGTCCGTGAAGTAGTCCCAGTTGAAGACGTTGCCGTGCAGGTCGGTCGTCCCCAGCACGGTGAACGCGTACCGCCTGGCCCCCCGCTTCGCCTCGGCCGCCTGCGCACCCGGCGCTGAGACCGCACCGGCCAGCGCCACCCCCGCCCCGGTCACGGCGGACTTCTCCAGGAACTTCCGGCGGTTCAACGGCATGTCTGGCTCCTCGCGGAATCTGTGAACGACGCGCGTAGATAACGCGCGTAGATTCTGACCCGTCCATGACCTGCCGCAACAGACCCGGCAGGTTGCGATCTGATGACTCGACCCCCCGGATCCCGGCCCGCCAACCAGCCCAGACATGACAGAGTGGGGCGTATGACCGCGGCCACCCCAGACGCCTCCCAGCCCGCCGTCCCCTACGGCACGCCCGAGGCCCCCCGCATCGCCGTCCGCGGCGAGGCCCGCCTCGAGGTCGACCCCGAGATCGCCCGCATCGGCATCACCGTCGCCGCCCGCGGCCGCGACCGCCGCTCCGCCCTCGACGACCTCACCCGCCGCAACGCCGGCGTCCTCGACCTCGTCAAGTCCTACGGCGACGCCGTCGAACGCCTGGAGACCGGCGCCTTCTCCATCACGCCCGAACTCACCAAACACGGCCGCGGCGAACGCGTCCGCACCTACCACGGCAGTGTCCGCGTCACCGCCGAACTCACCGACTTCACCGCCCTCGGCGAACTCACCACCCGCCTCGCCGACCTCGACCTCACCCGCGTCGACGGCCCCTGGTGGGCTCTGCGCCCCGACTCGCCCGCCCACCGCGAAGCCCGCAAGAAGGCCGTACGAGAAGCCGTCCAGCGCGCCCGCGAGTACGCCGACGCCCTCGGCACCAGCCTCTCCGCCCTCGTCGAACTCGCCGACATCGGCGCCGAGAGCACCCCGCCGGACTACCCCCAGACCCCCGGCCGCATGCGCTCCGCCGCCTTCGCCGGCGCCGCCGAGGACACCCCGGCCCCCCTCGACCTCGAACCCCAGCGCCAGCGCGTCCACGCCCAGATCAACGCCCGCTTCACGATGGTGCCGCCGCAGCTCTAGGCACTCCCGCGCGCCTATTCCGAAAATCCGACCGAATTCCTCAGGCGCTCATCGGAGCAACCCGCCGCACAATTCAACACTTGTCAATAGCGCCTAAACGCAAAGTCTGTTGAGTAGTCACGCCCGACCAATTGCCTACCAGTCGGTAACTCTTAGGCTCGACCCATGCGCCGAGCCAAAATCGTCTGCACCCTAGGGCCCGCCACCGACTCGTACGACCAGATCAAAGACCTGGTCGACGCCGGAATGGACGTAGCCCGCTTCAACCTCAGCCACGGCGGCCACGCCGAACACGAGGAGCGCTACCACCGGGTCCGCAAGGCCGCCGACGAGACCGGCCGCAGCGTCGGCCTCCTCGCCGACCTTCAAGGCCCGAAAATCAGGCTCGGCCGCTTCACCGAAGGCCCCGTACTCCTTGAACGCGGCGACACCTTCACCATCACCGTCGAAGAAGGCATCGAAGGCGACCGCACCACCTGCGGCACCACCTACGCCGGCCTCGCCGCCGACGTCACCACCGGCGAACGCATCCTCGTCGACGACGGCAAGGTCTGCCTCGAAGTCACCCAGATCGACGGCCCCCGCGTCCACACCACCGTCATCGAAGGCGGTGTCATCTCCGACCACAAAGGCCTCAACCTCCCCGGCGTCGCCGTCTCCGTCCCCGCCCTCTCCAAAAAGGACGAGGACGACCTCCGCTGGGCCCTGCGTACCGGCTTCGACGTCATCGCCCTCTCCTTCGTCCGCTCCGGCCGCGACATCCAGGACGTCCACCGCATCATGGACGAGGAAGACCGCCGCCTCCCCGTCATCGCCAAGGTCGAAAAACCCCAGGCCGTCGAGAACATCGACGACATCGTCGCCGCCTTCGACGGCATCATGGTGGCCCGCGGAGACCTCGGCGTCGAAATGCCACTGGAACAAGTCCCGATCGTCCAGAAGCGCGCCATCAAACTCGCCAAGCGCAACGCCAAGCCGGTGATCGTCGCCACCCAGATGCTCGACTCGATGATCGACAACGCCCGCCCGACCCGAGCCGAAGCCTCCGACGTCGCCAACGCCGTCATCGACGGCACCGACGCGGTAATGCTGTCCGGAGAGACAAGCGTCGGCAAACACGCGATCGAGACGGTACGCACGATGGCCCGCATCGTCGAAGCAGCGGAAGAGGACATCCTCGCCAAGGGCCTGCCGCCCCTGACGGAACGCAACAAGCCCCGCACCCAGGGCGGAGCGGTGGCCCGGGCGGCGGCGGAAATGGGCGACTTCCTCGGCGCTCGCTTCCTGGTCGCCTTCACCCAGTCCGGCGACACCGCCCGCCGCCTCTCCCGCTACCGCTCCCCGATCCCCCTCCTCGCCTTCACCCCCGACCAGGCCACCCGCTCCCAGCTCAGCCTGACCTGGGGCGTGGAGACGTTCCTCGGCCCGTGCCTGGACTCCACGGACGCGATGGTCGACCAGGTCGACGAGTTGCTGCTCCGCTACGGCCGCTGCCGGAAGGGTGACACGGTCGTCATCACGGCCGGCTCCCCGCCCGGAGTCTCCGGCTCGACGAACATGGTCCGGGTCCACCGCATCGGGGAGGACGACAGCCCGCAGTAGGGGGTCAGTACTTGGGGCCGACGTGGGCGTCCATGAGGGCTACGGAGGCTTTGCGGGCGACGGAGATGTTGCGTGCGTTTGCCTTCTTCCAATCGACGCCCACCTGGTCGAGCGTGGTGGTGAAGAGGCGGATGATGTCGGGAGAGAGGTTGGTGAGGAAGTACCGGGGGTATTCGTAGCGCTTCTGCTCACCGGCAACGGTGCGGGTCGTCCAGTTGGTGATCCGACAGCCGTCGGAGTGGATCAGCCCCCGGATGAACTCCCAAGGATGGGCGTCGACGATGACTTGTTGCCAGGGTTCGAGGGCGATGCGGCGTTCGTGCTTTTTGCCGGGTCCATGCTGGGGGAACAGGTGCGGCCAGTGCCTGCTGTAGCTGACCACTGAGACGTATCCCTGCGCCTGAGTGCGAGAGGCGCACCCGGTCGGGTTGATGGCGCGCATGGCAATCTCGCATGCTTCGATCAGACCCGGCCACGAGTTTGCGCACGCGATTCTCAGGTAATAGCCGGTGCCGCGAGGGTGGTCGCTGATGCAGCCATCGCCGAGATAGAGGCCCAGTAGGTAGGCGTACTTGCACTCGTCGGCGGGCGGTCCGGGGTCCGGAGGCGCCATAGGGGGCAGCGGTTCAAGGCGGTCCTGCCAGGAGCGGATCGCGGCCCGCGAGATGCCCGTTTCCCGGCTCACCGAATTCAGGCTGCGGCCCTCGGCGACCAGTGCGAGCGCTCGCTTGCGCGTGCTGACGTCGTACATGGGGCCACTGTGGAACTGTGATCGGCACGCAGCAAAAAGCGGATGCTCACGAGAACGTGGACATCCGCTTCGAAGTGGTGACCTTGGAAACCGAGGAAAAGTGCCCCGGGTCGGACTCGAACCGACACTGTATGGGTTTTGAATCCATTGCCTGCTGCCAATTGGGCTACCGGGGCCCGGTGAATCCAAGGTTGACCTCGACCCACTGCCTGACCACCATACCGCAGCTAGGTACGCTCTTGGGAGCAGTACCGGCCTGCCCCTACCAAGGAGCCCACGTGAGTGCCCCCGAGTCGCCCCAGCCTGTTGACGTGCCTGATGACGACAAGTCGCACGTGCCTCCGATGACGACGAGGGTCGTCATCGCCGAGGACGAGGCGCTGATCCGGCTCGATCTCAAAGAGATGCTGGAGGAGGAGGGGTACACCGTCGTCGGTGAGGCCGGGGACGGTGAGCAGGCCGTGGAGCTGGCCCGTGAGCACAGGCCCGATCTGGTGATTCTCGACGTGAAGATGCCGAAGATGGACGGTATCTCCGCGGCGGAGAAGATCGCGGAGGAGAGCATCGCGCCGGTGCTGATGCTGACCGCGTTCTCGCAGCGCGACCTGGTGGAGCGGGCCCGGGACGCGGGTGCCATGGCCTATCTGGTGAAGCCGTTCAGCAAGACGGATGTCGTGCCGGCGATCGAGATGGCCGTCTCGCGGTTCACGGAGTTGAAGGAGTTGGAGAAGGAGGTCGCCGACCTCACGCTCCGGCTGGAGACGCGCAAGCTGGTGGACCGGGCGAAGTCGATTCTGCAGACCGAGTACGGGCTGTCGGAGCCGGCCGCTTTCCGGTGGATCCAGAAGACGTCGATGGACCGCCGCATGTCGATGCAGCAGGTCGCGGAGGCGGTCATTCAGGACGCCGAGGAGAAGAAGGCCAACAAGGGCTGAGGTCAGTGCGAAGAGGCCTGCCTGCCTTCCGAACGGAAGGCAGGCAGGCCTCTTCGTATTCGGGCGTGACCTCAGTCCTCGCCCAGGTACGCCTTGCGCACCGACTCGTCGTGCAGCAGGTCCTGCCCGGTCCCGGAGAGGGCGATGCTGCCGACCTCCATGACGTGGCCGTGGTCGGCGAGGGAGAGCGCGGCCTGGGCGTTCTGTTCGACGAGGAGGATCGTCGTGCCTTGGGACTTCAGTTCCGAGATGGTCGCCATGATCTTCTGCATCATGATCGGGGAGAGTCCCATGGAGGGCTCGTCGAGCATGAGCAGCTTGGGCTGGGACATCAGGGCCCGGCCCATGGCGAGCATCTGTTGTTCGCCGCCCGACAGCGTGCCCGCCGCCTGCTTGCGGCGTTCGCCCAGGATGGGGAAGAGGTCGTAGGCGCGCTGGATGTCCTTCTCGATGCCGTCCTTGTCCTTGCGGAGGAATGCTCCGAGTTGGAGGTTCTCGGCGATGGTGAGGCGGGGGAAGATGTGCCGGCCTTCGGGGGAGTGGGCGAGGCCGAGGGCGACGATCTTGTGGGCGGGGACCCCGCTGAGCGGCTTGCCGTCGAAGACGATCTTCCCGGAGGTGGGCTTGAGCAGACCCGACAGTGTGCGCAGGGTGGTTGTCTTGCCCGCGCCGTTGGTGCCGATCAGGGTGACGACCTGGCCGGCTTCGACGCTGAAGGAGATGCCTTTGACGGCTTCGATCTTGCCGTAGGAGACCCGGAGGTCCTCGACCTCGAGGAGTGCGGTCACTTGGCTTCTCCCTTGGTGCTGCTGGTGGTGCTGGTCGCGTCGGCGGCGGCTTCGGCGGCCTCGACCTCGGCGGCTTCGGCTTCTCCGGGGGCGCCTTCGAAGGGTTCGCCGAGGTAGGCGGCGACGACGCGTTCGTCGGCCTGGACGACGTCGGGGGTGCCTTCGACGAGCTTCTCGCCCTGGACGAGGACGGCGACGCGGTCGGAGAGGTTGAAGACGAAGCGCATGTCGTGCTCGATGAGGAGGACGGCGATGCCCTTGTCGCGGATGGCGAAGACGAGTTCCTCGGCGGCCCTGGTCTCCTGGGGGTTCATGCCGGCGGTGGGCTCGTCGAGGAGCAGGAGGCCGGGCTCGGAGGCCATGGCGCGGGCGATTTCGAGCTTGCGCTGTTCGCCGTAGGGGAGGTTGCGGGCGAGGTGGTCGCGCTTGTGGGCGAGGCCGATGAACTCGAGGAGTTCCATGGCGCGTTCCTCGCTGGCGCGTTCGGCCTTCTTGAAGCCGGGGCCGCGCAGGAGGGCGGACCAGAGGCCTTCCTTGGTGCGGGTGTGGCGGCCGACGAGGACGTTTTCCAGGACCGTCATGTTGGCGAACAGGCGGATGTTCTGGAAGGTGCGGGCGATGCCGGCCTGGGTGACCAGGTGGGGCTTCGGGGGGAGGACGGTGCCCTTGTAGGAGACGGTGCCCTCGGTGGGAACGTACAGGCCGGTCAGGCAGTTGAAGAAGGTGGTCTTTCCGGCGCCGTTGGGGCCGATGAGGCCGACGATCTCGCCGGCGTTGACCGTGAAGTCGACGGAGCGTACGGCGGTGAGGCCGCCGAAGCGCATCGTGACGTCGCGTGCTTCGAGTACAGGTGTGGGCTGTGTGGTCATGGTGGTTACGCCCCCGCCTTGGTGACGGCCGGTTCGTCGGTCAGCGTGGTCTGTTTGGGTACGTCGAGTTGGCCGGTCTCGTGGAATTCGAGCTGGCGCCGGCGGTTGGCGATGATGCCTTCGGGGCGGAAGCGCATCAGGAGGACGAGCGCGATGCCGAAGGCGAGGAGCGACTTCTCCTGGAGGAAGACGAGCTTCTCGGGGAGGAGGTAGAGCAGGGCGGCGCCGAGGAGTGGTCCGGCGACGGTGCCCATGCCGCCGAGGACGACCGCGGCCAGGAGGAACGCGGAGTTGGGCGGGGTGGAGCCGGCGAACTGGTAGGGCGTGGGGACGACGCTGTAGGTGACGTGGGCGCTGACGGTGCCGGCGAGGCCGGCGAGGGCGGCGCCGAGGGCGAAGGCGACGAGTTTGACGCGGAAGCCGTTGATGCCCATGGCGGTTGCGGCGGTCTCGTCCTCGCGGACGGCGATCCAGGAGCGGCCGATGCGGGAGTCCGCGGCGCGCGTGTAGACCAGGACCACGATGGCCATGATGAGGACCATCAGGAGGTAGTAGTTGGCGAATCGGCCGAGGGTGAATCCGCCGATGTCGTGGGCTTCTCCGAGGTTGAATCCGAAGAGCTTCAGGTCGGGGATGGCGGGGATGCCGTTGGGGCCGTTGGTGACGTCGGGTCCGGACTGGCCGTCCATGTTGTTGACGGCGATGCGGAAGATCTCTCCGAAGCCGAGGGTGACGATGGCGAGGTAGTCGCCGCGCAGTCGCAGGGTCGGTGCGCCGATGAGGACGCCGAAGACGAGGGAGGCGGCGGCTCCGGTGAGGGCGGAGGCCCAGAAGGGCAGGTGGATGCCGGAGATGGTGGAGAACTCGGAGCCGGAGACGAGGGCGGCGGTGTAGGCGCCGACGCCGAGGAAGGCGACGTATCCGAGGTCGAGGAGTCCGGCGAGGCCGACGACGATGTTGAGGCCGAGGGCGACGGTTCCGAAGATCAGGATGTTGACGCCGATGTTGGCGTAGTGGTCGTCGGTCTGGGTGAAGGGGAAGGCGATGGCCGCGGCGAAGCCCATGGCGAGGGTGAAGCTGCGGTTGCCGGCGACGAGTGCGGAGAAGCGGTCGAGGAGACCCGCGGTGTGCAGGGCCCAGATCGCGAAGGTGACGACGAAGAGGTAGCCGACGAAGAGTTCGCCGTACTCGGTGTCGATGCCGTAGGTGAAGACGCCGAGGCCGATGATGGTGACCACGGTGATCACCGCCCGCTGGACCCAGGGCGCGGTGGCCTGGGCGGCGGGGATGCGGTCGGGTTTGGCGATGTAGGCCTTGAGGGCTTCCTTGGTGCCGTCGGTGCCGGTGCGCTCTTGGGGGAGGGCGAAGGCGCCGATGACGGGCAGGAGGGAGGCGATGGCCGCGATCCAGCCGCCGGGTTCGAGGTTGACGACGCCGCCGAGTTCGGCACTGATGGCGATGACGGTGAACCAGGTGACGGTGAAGCCGCCGAGGGCGGTGAGGGCGAGCGGCGCGTTGTTGCGGGCGGGCAGGAGCCAGCGCAGGCCGCGGATGCCGTATGCGGCGAGGGCGAACAGCGTGGTGAGGATGCCGGCGGTGAAGGTGAGCCACTGCAGGCCGCCGGGGTAGCCGTTGATGGTGAGGTCGCCGGGGAATTCGGCGGTCCAGGTCCAGGCGAGGAACGCGGAGGCGGTGGTGGCGATGCCTCCGGCGAGCAGCAGGGCGCGGGCGGCGGCCTCGGGCAGCGGTATGAGTCCGCGCGGTGCGGGCGGCGGGGTGGGGGCGGCGTCCGGCACGGGCGTCTTGGTCGTCTCGGTCATGTCGTCACGCCCTGTCCGCGACGCGCTCGCCGAGCAGGCCCTGTGGCCTGAAGAGGAGCACGAGGATGAGGAGGCAGAAGGCCCAGACGTTGGCCCAGCTCTGGCCGCCGAGTTGCTGCATGCCGGGGATCTCGTCGATGTAGGCGGAGGCGAGGGTTTCGGCGATGCCGAGGACGAGGCCGCCGAGCATGGCGCCGTAGATGTTGCCGATGCCGCCGAGGACGGCGGCGGTGAAGGCCTTGAGGCCCATCAGGAAGCCCATGCGGTAGTCGACGTTGCCGTATTTGAGTCCGTAGGCGACGGCGGCGACGGCGGCGAAGAAGCCGCCGATGGCGAAGGCGATGACGATGATGCGGTTGGTGTCGATGCCCATGAGCTGCGCGGTGTCGGGGTCCTGCGCGGTGGCCTGCATGGCGCGGCCGGTGCGGCTGCGGCGCACGAAGAAGGCGAGGGCGGCCATGCAGAGGATGGCGGCGAGGATGAGGAAGATGTCGGCGTCCTTGATGGTGACGGAGCCGATGCTGTGGGTGGTGTCGAGGCCGGGGAAGGCGCGGGCGCGGTCGGCGCCGGGGTAGAAGTTGCGTACGACTTCCTGGAGGGCCAGGGAGAGGCCGATGGCGGTGATGAGCGGTGCCAGGCGTGGTGCTCCGCGCAGTGGTCGGTAGGCGAACCGTTCCGCTCCGACGGCTATGAGGATGGCCACGATGGCTCCGCCGAGGAGCATGAGGGGTACGGCGAGGGCCATCGAGGTGCCGTCGGGAAGGATGTAGAAGTAGACCGTGAGGGCGCCGAACGCCCCGGTCATGAAGATCTCGCCGTGCGCGAAGTTGATGAGCTGGACGATGCCGTACACCATCGTGTAGCCGATGGCGATCAGCCCGTACATCGAGCCGAGAAGCAGCCCGTTGGCCAGCTGCTGCGGCAGGGTGTTCACCGCATGGCCTCCATAGTCGCTGGTGGTCGTGTGCACTGGATGCGTGCGTGGTCGCGTGCTGTGTGGGGGTGTGGAAACGGGCCGCGCGGTCGGGATCCCCTTCCGCGCGGCCCGTGGTGTGGCGTTGTGGCGGGCCGGACTACTGCAGGTCGGCGGTGCCGGTCTCCACGTCCTTCCAGGCACCCTTCTCGACCTGGTAGACCGTCAGCTGCTTGTTGGTGGTGTCGCCGTACTCGTCGAAGGAGATCTTGCCGGTGAGGCCTTCGAAGTCGGACTTCTGGACACCGTCGACGACCTTGGAGCGCAGGTCGTTGATGTCGGTGGGCACCTTGCCGCCGTTGGCGTCGGCGGCGGCCTTGACGGCCTTGATGATGGCGGTGGTGGCGTCGTAGGCGTAGGCGCCGTAGGCGCCGTAGTCGCCCTTGTAACCCTTGTCCTTGTACGTCTGGATGAACGTCTTGGCCGCGGGCAGGGTGTCGGCGGGGACGCCGATGGCGGTGGCGAGGTCGCCCTCGGCGGACTTGCCTGCGGCCTCGATGTAGGTGGAGGCGAACATGCCGTCGCCGCCGAACAGCGGGATCTTGACGCCGGCGTCCTTGAGCTGCTTGGTGATCAGCGCGGACTCGTCGTACTGGCCGCCGTAGTAGACCAGGTCGGCACCGGAGTTCTTGATCTTGGTGGCGAGGGAGCCGAAGTCCTTGTCGCCGGTGTTGACGTGGTCGGTTGCGACGACCTTGCCGCCGAGCTTCTTGTACTGCTCGACGAAGATCTTCGCGAGGCCGGCGCCGTAGGTCTGCTTGTCGTCGACGACGAAGGCCTTCTTCTTCTTGAGGCCGTTGTACGCGTAGCCGGCGGCGAAGCTGCCCTGCAGTTCGTCTGTGGTGGCGGTGCGGAAGTACGTCTTGTAGGGACGCTTCTTGTCCGTCTGCCAGTTCTTGCCCTGGGTCAGCTCGGGGTTGGTGTTCGCGGGGGAGATCTGGACCATGTTGGCCGAGGCGAACACCTGCTGCATCGTCTGGGCGACGCCGGAGTTCAGCGGGCCGACGGCGCCGACGGCGGTCTTGTCGCCGGTGAGGCTGGTCGCGTTGGACTGGCCGGTGGCGGGCTGCGCCTTGTCGTCCAGGGCCTTGAGCTTGAACTTCACGCCCGGGACCCAGTTGTTCTTGTTGGCGTCGTCGATGGCGATCTGGGCGCCGTACTGGATGCCGAGGCCGGTGGTGGAGTTCTCACCGGAGAGGGGGGCGTCCACGCCGATCGTCAGCGTGGTGCCGCTCCCGCCGTCTCCGCCCTTGTCACCGCTGTCGTCTCGGGAGCCGCAGGCGGTGAGAGTCAGAGCTCCGGTCGTGAGAACGGAGGTAAGAATCACCAAGGAACGCTGTCGCACAATCAGTCCTTTCACAGGCAGGCCCCGCCCTGGTCGGGGGGTGAGTGCCGCGCTGGTACCGAACTCCCGATGGAGCGGTGACTGGCCGTGACTCTAAGCCCGGTTTTAGGGCAGGGGCAGCGGCGCGGGCTCGCTTGTGACTTTCTTGTTATGACGGGGTGGAGGCCTGGTCTCGGCGGGGAACCCTCTCGACGGGTTTGGTGGACTTTCGTCGCGGTCCGCATTCTGAGAACCCGCACTTCCGGTTGGCCGTGGCTGAGGTCGTGCGGTGCTCGGGCCGCAGGCGGCCTTAAAGAGATCGGAAAGGTTCCGGGCGTAGGTGCGGCCGAAGATGAAACTGTGGTGTTGTATTGCGCGCGCGTTACGGAGCGTTACGTCGAGAAATGGATGGTCGGCGTCCGGGGGAAGTGCCGGGCAATCGGAAACGGCGATTTCCACGGTGATGCCGCGGGGTGTGCCGGCCGGCGCGGTGAAGGCCGGGCCGGGGAGGGGCGGGCGGTGAGTCCGGCGTGGGAGGTGCCGATGACCTTCAGGGTGACGGCGGGGCCGCGGCCGACGGTCACGGTGAACCGGAACCTGCCTGCTTTTCCAGGGGAGTTGAGGGGTTCGGCGAGGCCGAGGTGGCGCCCGGGCGGTGACGTTGGCGGGCCAGGGTCAGGGCCGGGGCGCGGGGGCGGGTGCCGGCTCGTGCGGCCGGGGGTGCCGGTCGGGGGTGAGGGTTTGGGGGAGTGCGGTGCCGATGACGTTCCGAACTCTGTTCCCTCTCCGTCGAGTTGGCCGGTTCGACGGGGCCGGTGCCGCTCATGGCCGCAGCCTCATGGGGCAACGGAAGGGGAGGGGGTCGGGGCGGGGAAGGCGGACGGTGTCCCGCCGCTTCGCGGGGTGCGCGATGCGGCGGGACAGTCGGCAACACCGGTGCGGCCGGTGGCCGCCGCTGGGGGTTGCGGGAGTGCGGGTTACGCCGGCAGGGGTGACGCCGGTACGGGTTACGGCAGCTTCACGAACGGCGAGAGGAAGGCGCGGGCGCCGGGGGTGTCCAGGCGGTAGGTCACGTTGGTCGCGTAGCAGGGGGTGTCGCCGGTGATGGTGGTGGCGGCGAGGATGCTCCGGCCGCCGATCACGGCGAAGTTGGGGCCGCCCGAGTCGCCGTAGCAGGCTCCTCCGTTGCCCTGCGGCGCGGTCATCGCGAGCCGGGCCCAGGAGTCGTTGAGGGCGTTGAAGGTGACGGGTGCCTTCATCCGGACACCGCCGCCGGGGTGGGTCTGGCCGCCGGGACCGTTGACGGCCTCCTGGGTGCCGTATCCGGCGACGAGCCATTCGGTGGCGCTCAGGCGCTGCGGGCCGAGTCTGCCGAGCTGGCCGGCGGTGGGAAGGGTGGCCGGAGTGAAGCTCCAGCGGGCCTTCACCTCGGCGGCGGGCAGCTGGATCACCGCGATGTCGTGGGTGTCGGAGGCGGGCCCCGGGTAGCCGGGGTGAGTGTGGGCGGTGCCCCGGACGGCGACGGCGGCGGCCTGCGCGGCCGGGTCGCCCGGGTACTTCTTCGCCGCCGCGTCGAGCCCGGACTGCACGTCCTGGTCGAGGGAGACGTGGAACCGCACGTTGTCGGGCCAGTCCGAGGTGCAGTGCGCGGCGGTCAGGAAGGTGTCCGCGTCGATCATGGTGCCGGTGCAGACCCAGTCGGCCCGGTCGGGGGTCGCGGGGGCGCCGTCGTCGTCCCAGGTGGCCACGAGCGCGCCGACCTCGGTGCGTTCGGGGGCGGGGGTGGCGTTGTAGGAGTTGATGGCGGAGGACGGCAGCGCGGTGGCGAGCACGGTGGCACAGGCCGCGGCGGTGGCGGCGAAGGCGCGTACGGAGGTCAAGAGAAACCCTTCTGAGGGTGGGACGGGTCTTCTCCTGTGGGGGTGGAGCGCCAGTGAAGTGCCCGCGGGGCGGTCGCGACAAGAGCGCGCCCGCCCCTCCAGGGTTTTCCCTCTGTCGGTCAGCTCGCGGCGCGGATGAGTTCCTCGTCGCCCGGCTTCACGTCGCGCAGGAGACAGGTCAGCCGGGCCGTGCACACCCTTTTGTCGTTTTCGTCCGAGATGACGATTTCGTACGTGGCGGTCGACCGGCCCCGGTGCACGGGCGTGGCCACACCGGTGACCAGCCCGGAGCGCACCCCGCGGTGGTGGGTGCAGTTCAGGTCGACGCCCACGGCGATCTTGGAGCTGCCGCCGTGCAGCATCGACCCGATCGAGCCGAGTGTCTCGGCCAGGACCGCGGAGGCCCCGCCGTGCAGCAGTCCGTAGGGCTGGGTGTTGCCCTCCACCGGCATCGTCCCGACGACCCGGTCCGCCGACGCCTCGGAGATCTGGACGCCCATCCGGGTCCCGAGGTGGCCCGCGGAGAACAGGGCCAGGAGGTCCACGCCGAGCGCGGCGTACTCGTCGATGACCTCTTGCGGGAACTTCACATGCTGCTGCTCACCCATCGGGCCCGGCTCCGTTCGTCCTCGTCACTCGGCTGCCTGTGTCACTGAGCGAACGCTCAGTCGGCAGCAGATTGTTCCAGACGCACCACCACGGACTTGCTGGCCGGGGTGTTGCTCGTGTCCGCAGTGGCGTCCAGCGGCACCAGCACGTTGGTCTCCGGGTAGTACGCGGCGGCGCAGCCCCGGGCCGTCGGGTAGTGCACGACGCGGAAACCGGGTGCCCGGCGCTCCACGCCGTCCCTCCACTCGCTGACCAGGTCGACGTACGCACCGTCCGCCAGCTTCAGGGCCCGCGCGTCATCGGGGTGGACCAGCACCACCCGGCGGCCGTTCCTGATGCCCCGGTAACGGTCGTCGAGGCCGTAGATCGTGGTGTTGTACTGGTCGTGCGAGCGCAGCGTCTGCAGCAGCAGACGGCCCTCGGGCAGCTCCGGGTACTCCACGGGCGCGGCCGTGAAGTTGGCCTTGCCGGTGGCCGTGGGGAAGCGGCGCTCGTCGCGCGGGGCGTGGGGGAGCGCGAAGCCGCCTGGGCGACCAGCAGAACCCGTCACGCGCGCGTTGAAGTCCTCGAAGCCCGGGATCACCCGCGCGATACGGTCCCGGATCGTCGCGTAGTCCTTCTCGAACTCCTCCCACGGTGTGCGGCTGTCCTCGCCGAGCACACGGCGGGCCAGACGGCTGACGATGGCCGGTTCCGACAGCAGGTGCGCACTCGCGGGCTCCAGCCGGCCCCGGGAGGCGTGCACCATGCCCATCGAGTCCTCGACCGTCACGAACTGCTCACCGCTGCCCTGGACATCGCGCTCGGTACGGCCGAGCGTCGGGAGGATCAGGGCACGCGCGCCCGTGACCGCGTGCGAGCGGTTCAGCTTCGTCGACACATGCACCGTCAGCCGGGCCCGGCGCATGGCCGCCTCGGTGACGTCCGTGTCGGGGGACGCCGAGACGAAGTTGCCGCCCATGGCGATGAAGACCTTCGCCTCGCCGTCGCGCAGGGCGCGGATGGCGCGCACGACGTCATAGCCGTGCTCGCGCGGGGGCGCGAAGCCGAACTCCCTCTCCAGGGCGTCCAGGAACGCCGGGGCGGGCCGCTCGAAGATGCCCATCGTGCGGTCGCCCTGCACGTTCGAATGCCCGCGCACCGGGCACACGCCCGCGCCCGGGCGGCCGATGTCGCCGCGCAGGAGGAGGAAGTTGACGACTTCCCTGATGGTGGGAACGGAGTGCTTGTGCTGGGTGAGGCCCATCGCCCAGCACACGATGGTGCGTTCGGAGGACAGGACCATGCGGAGGGCCTTCTCGATGTCCTCCTGGCTCAGGCCGGTCGCCGTGAGCGTCTCGTCCCAGTCGGCGGCGCGGGCGGCCTCGGCGAACTCCTCGTAGCCGTGCGTGTGCTCCCGCACGAACGCCTCGTCGACCGCGCCGTCCGTGTCCAGGATCAGCTTGTTCAGGAGGCGGAAAAGGGCCTGGTCGCCGCCGATGCGGATCTGCAGGAACAGATCGGTGAGCGCGGCGCCCTTGAGCATGCCCTGCGGGGTCTGCGGATTCTTGAAGCGCTCCAGGCCCGCCTCGGGCAGCGGGTTGACGCTGATGATCTTCGCGCCGTTGTCCTTGGCCTTCTCCAGCGCGGACAGCATCCGCGGGTGGTTCGTCCCCGGGTTCTGCCCGGCGACGATGATCAGGTCGGCCTTGTAGAGGTCCTCCAGCAGGACGCTGCCCTTGCCGATGCCGATGGTCTCCGACAGGGCCGAACCGGACGACTCGTGGCACATGTTCGAGCAGTCGGGCAGGTTGTTCGTGCCGAACTCGCGGGCGAACAGCTGGTAGAGGAACGCGGCCTCGTTGCTGGTGCGGCCGGAGGTGTAGAAGACGGCCTCGTCCGGGGAGGCGAGCGCGGCGATCTCCTCGCCGATGATGTCGAAGGCACGCTCCCAGGTGACCGGCTCGTAGTGCGAACCCCCCTCGGGGAGGTACATGGGGTGGGTGAGGCGGCCCTGCTGCCCCAGCCAGTAGCCGCTGCGGCCGGCCAGGTCGGCGACCGGGTGCGCGGCGAAGAACTCGGGTGTGACCCGGCGCAGGGTGGCCTCCTCGGCCACGGCCTTCGCGCCGTTCTCACAGAACTCCGCCTTGTGCCGGTGCTCCGGCTCGGGCCAGGCGCAGCCCGGGCAGTCGAAGCCGTCCTTCTGGTTCACACTCAGCAGTGTCAGGGCGGTGCGCTTCACGCCCATCTGCTGCTGGGCGATCCGCAGCGTGTGCCCGATCGCCGGGAGCCCCGCGGCCGCGTGCTTCGGCCCGGCGACCTGCGGCGCGTCCTGAACCGGATCGCTCTTGGGCGGCTTCGACGCCATCGCACACTCCTCTTCGACTGCGCTGTGAGGTAGGTCTCCGATCCTCGCACGCGGTGGTGACAGCGGGTGAGGGCGGGCCGGGGGAGGCCGCTACGGCACGGGGACGAGCGGTGCCCCGGCGAGGGGGCGCCCGGTCCCGGCGTCCGCGGGGCCGGGACCGACTGTCAGTGGGGCGTGGCAGGATCGGGGGCGTGGCAGAGACAGCATCGAAGACGACCGACAAGACCTCCGGCGGCAGCCGGCCGCGACTGATGCTCATGGACGGGCACTCGCTGGCCTACCGCGCGTTCTTCGCGCTGCCCGCGGAGAACTTCACCACCGCGACGGGCCAGCCGACGAACGCGATCTACGGCTTCGCGTCGATGCTGGCCAACACGCTGCGCGACGAGGCGCCCACGCACTTCGCGGTCGCCTTCGACGTCTCCCGCAAGACCTGGCGGTCCCAGGAGTTCACGGAGTACAAGGCGAACCGCTCCAAGACCCCGGACGAGTTCAAGGGCCAGGTCGAGCTGATCGGCGAGCTCCTCGACGCGATGGGCGCCGTCCGCTTCGCGGTGGACGGGTTCGAGGCGGACGACGTCATCGCCACCCTCGCCACCCAGGCCGAGGCCGAGGGCTTCGAGGTGCTGATCGTCACCGGTGACCGGGACTCCTTCCAGCTGGTCAGCGAGCACACGACCGTGCTGTACCCGACCAAGGGCGTCTCCGAGCTGACCCGCTTCACCCCGGAGAAGGTATTCGAGAAGTACGGGTTGACGCCCGCGCAGTACCCCGACTTCGCGGCTCTGCGCGGCGACCCCTCCGACAACCTCCCCGGCATCCCCGGCGTCGGCGAGAAGACCGCCGCGAAGTGGATCAACCAGTTCGGCTCCTTCGCCGAGCTCGTCGAGCGCGTCGAGGAGGTCAAGGGCAAGGCCGGCCAGAACCTCCGCGACCACCTGGAATCCGTCAAGCTCAACCGCCGGCTCACCGAGCTGGAGCGCCGGGTCGAGCTCCCCAAGGGCGTCACCGACCTGGAGCGCGCGGCCTACGACCGCAAGGCCGTCGCGATGGTCCTGGACACCCTGGAGATCCGCAACCCCTCGCTGCGCGAGCGGCTCTTCGCTGTGGACCCCGGCGCCGAGGAGGCCGAGACCACCCCGGTCAGCACCGAGGGCGTGCAGCTGGACGGCACGGTGCTCGGCACCGGCGAGCTGCCCGCCTGGCTCACCGAGCACGGCACCCAGCCCCTCGGCATCGCCACGGTCGACACCTGGGCACTCGGCACCGGCTCGGTCGCCGAGGTCGCCCTCGCCGCGCCCGGCGGCCCCGCCGCCTGGTTCGACCCCTCCCAGCTCGACGAGGCCGACGAGAGGGCCTTCGCGGCCTGGCTCGCCGACACCGGCCGGCCCAAGGTCTTCCACAACGCCAAGGGCGCCATGCGCGTCTTCGCCGAGCACGGCTGGAGCGTCGAGGGCGTGCGCATGGACACCGCGCTCGCCGCCTACCTGGTCAAGCCGGGCCGCCGCTCCTTCGACCTGGACGCGCTGTCCCTGGAGTACCTGCACCGCGAGCTGACCCCGGCCGCCGCGGCCGACGGCCAGCTCGCCTTCGGCGCGGACGACGGCGCCGAGGCCGAGGCCCTGATGATCCAGGCCCGGGCCGTCCTCGATCTGGGCCAGGCCTTCGAGAGCCGCCTGGCGGACGTCGGCGCCGCCGACCTGCTGCGCGACATGGAGCTGCCCACGTCCGCGCTGCTCGCCCGCATGGAGCGGCACGGCATCGCCGCGGACCGGCCCCACCTGGAGGCCATGGAGCAGATGTTCGCCGGTGCCGTCCAGCAGGCGGTCAAGGAAGCCCACGCGGCGGCCGGGCACGAGTTCAACCTGGGCTCGCCCAAACAGCTCCAGGAGGTCCTCTTCGGTGAGCTGGCCCTGCCCAAGACCAAGCGGACCAAGACCGGCTACACCACGGACGCCGACGCGCTGGCCTGGCTCGCCACGCAGACGGACAACGAGCTCCCGGTGATCATGCTCCGCCACCGCGAGCAGGCCAAGCTCCGCGTGACCGTCGAGGGCCTGATCAAGACGATCGCCGCGGACGGCCGGATCCACACCACCTTCAACCAGACCGTCGCCGCCACCGGCCGCCTGTCCTCCACGGACCCCAACCTCCAGAACATCCCGGTCCGCACCGACGAGGGCCGCGCCATCCGCCGCGGCTTCGTCGTCGGCGAGGGCTTCGAGTCGCTGATGACGGCCGACTACAGCCAGATCGAGCTGCGGGTCATGGCCCACCTCTCCGAGGACGAGGGCCTGATCGAGGCGTTCACCTCGGGCGAGGACCTGCACACCACGGCCGCCTCCCAGGTCTTCGCGGTCGAGCCGACCGCGGTCGACGCCGAGATGCGCCGCAAGATCAAGGCCATGTCGTACGGCCTGGCCTACGGACTGTCCGCCTTCGGCCTCTCCCAGCAGCTGAACATCGAGGCGGCGGAGGCCCGCGCCCTGATGGACGCGTACTTCGAGCGGTTCGGCGGCGTACGGGACTATCTGCGCCGGGCGGTCGACGAGGCCCGGGCGACGGGCTACACGGCGACGCTCTTCGGGCGCCGCCGCTACCTCCCCGACCTCAACAGTGACAACCGCCAGCGCCGCGAGGCCGCCGAGCGGATGGCCCTCAACGCGCCCATCCAGGGCACCGCGGCCGATATCGTCAAGATCGCCATGCTCAAGGTCGACGACGCCCTGAAGGACGCCGGCCTCGCCTCCCGCATGCTCCTCCAGGTCCACGACGAAATCGTGCTGGAGATCGCCCCCGGGGAGCGGGCCGCCGCCGAGGAACTGGTCCGCCGGGAGATGGCGAACGCCGTCCACCTCAGCGTCCCGCTGGGCGTCTCGGTGGGCGCGGGCCCGGACTGGGAGTCGGCGGCGCACTAGGCCGCAGCGCGGGTCGGCTGGGGCGAGGCCCGCCGCTTGGTGGGACTGGCTTGGGTGGGGAGGGTTTCGCCTCGGCCTGGGCGCTGGGGTCGCGGCCGGGCGAGGTGGAATCGGTCGAGTGGGGAAGGCCCACGGCAGCCAGGGTCCTGCCTCGGGCCGGGGCATGGGGGATCCGCGTCAGCCTGGGCGTCGGGACCCTGCCTCTGCCGGGGCACAGGGGTTCGGCGTCAGCCCGGGCCTGCCTCGGGCGGGCGGGGGCACCGGGGTTCCGCCTCAGCCCGGGCGCTGGCGTCCCGCTTCAGCCGGAACCGAGGTCTCGCCTCTGCCGGGGCACAGGGGTTCGGCGTCAGCCCGGGCCTGCCTCGGGCGGGCGGGGGCACCGGGGTTCCGCCTCAGCCCGGGCGCTGGCGCCCCGCTTCAGCCGGAACCGACGCCCCGCCTCAGCCAGGGGGCGACAGGGCCCCCGGCCCCCCACCCGCCCCCGACCCCCGCAGAAAACCGTCACTCGCGTGGCCCCCGAGAATGCGCCCCCGCCTCCGACGGTCGCAAAGATGCGGGGCATGGGTATACGCACGTTCCTCAGCCGCACGGCACCAGGCGGGGCACTGCCGCCGGTCCCGGCGTTCGAGGCCGCCGCGAGTACGGTTCGCATCCCCGTCACCTTCACCACGGCCCTGCGCCACGCGACGGCGGACCTCCGGCAGCACCTGTCCACCCGCGGACGGCGGCCCACCGGCTCCGCCGGCACCGGCGACCTGACCACCGCTCCTGCCCTCGCCGATATCGAGGCTCTGTCCGCCCTCATCGGCCGCACCGGCACCGATGCCCCGTCCGTCCTGACCGGCCTCGTCGGCACCGACGTCATGTCCGCTCTGACCGGCCTCGCCGACACCGACGCCCTGTCCGCCCTCATCGGCGCCGGCACCCTGCCCACCGGGACCGACCCGCCCGCCGTCACCGGCCACGCACCCACCGAGGCCCGGCCCACCGGCACCCGGGGCAAATCCTCCCGCCCCTGGGCCCGGCTCGCCCGCGACTACCTGACCCTCGTCCTCACCCTGCTCCCACGCCCCCGCCCGGCGCACACGACCATCACCGTGTACATCACGACGACCGACAGTGCCCTCAGCGAGCGGCCGGGCGGCTCGGCTCCGTCTCGGCGGCAGGGGCAGGACCGGCGGGGACCGGAACCGGACGCCGCACCCTGACCCCCACGGCGTAGAGCAGCAGCGCCGGGACGAGTCCCGCGCCCGCGCCGAAGCACACCGTCGGAATGATCTCCCACGGCTTCGCGGCCGAGCCCCAGTACGCCCACCACCGCGACGCCCGCTGCACGGCCCCCACCAGTGCGAAACCGCAGATCACGGCAGCGGCCGCCCACCGGTCCCGTACCGCCAGCACGGGGACGTCCACCGGCTCGCGCACGGGCGCCCGCCGCAGCGCGTGCGCCACGAACACGGCGATCACGACCGCGGCCACCGCCGAACCCCCGTACTGCAGGTACCAGTACAGCGGTGAGCCCGCCACCTCCCGGCCCAGTACCGGAAACAGCCGCATGCCCCACCGGTCGAGATGCGTGAACGCGTCCCACACCACATGGGTCGACGCACCGAGCGCCGCGGACAGATACCACCGTGCCACCAGCGACGGCCGCACCCGCGCGCGTGGCGCCCCGCACCGCAGCAGGGCCGCCACCCGCCCCTGCCGGGCCCGCGGCAGCAACGCGACGAGCGGCTCACGCACCAGCAGCCACAACCCCACCAGCGCCCAGGCGATGAGCACATCGACCGTGAGCACCCCCGGGAACGCGTGCGTGACGTCACCGAACTCCATCGCCCCGGACAGCACACTCGCCGCGTAGTAGGTCATGTCGGGCGCGAAGGAACCCGCCACGAGCACGGCGGGTACCAGCGGACCCCGGCCGGTGCCGTCGGTGCGGACGGCGGGCAGCACGGCTGCCGCATGGCTCAGCGTGAACGGCAACTCGGCTCCTCGCGACGGTCGTTGCACCAGGCCGGGGTGCCCGGCGGTGAGTGGCCCAGTATGCAAGATCCCGCCATGGCGACGACGTCACGAGCGCACAAGACCAACTGGTGAAAAGCGGTCACGAACGGGTGCCCGAGCAAAGGAAGTTGCCGTAGGGTCGCCAGAGTCGCCGCGCGGGGAGCGCGTCGGCCACGTGAACGCGGTGAAGAACAGGGCACGCAAGAGAACAGAGTTGTGACCGTCGGAGGGCAACCCCTCGGGCGGTTGGATCGTCACAACAGGGCGAACACTGCAGACGTAGACCGGACGCTCGGGCGTCCACGGGAGGGGTTCACTCTATGGCGGCGCAATTCGGCAGGAGGCTGCGCAAGGGGGCGGCGACCACCGCCGTGGCCGCGGTAGCGGTCGCGGCCCTGTCCGCCTCCCAGGCTCCGGGCGTGAACGACCACGGCAGACAGACCGCAGCGGACGCCACCCCCTCACCCGAAGCGAGTGCCTCCGACGGCAGCGCCACCGGCAACTCGCCGTACTACACGGACCTGCCCCCGCTCAAGAGCCCCAACCCGTCACCCTCCACGGGCCCCGGCCCGGGCGGCACGGGCACGACGGAAGCCGGCATCCCCGCGACCGTCCTCGACGCCTACAAGAAGGCCGAGACCGCGCTGCGCGAGGCCAAGCCCGGCTGCCACCTGCCCTGGCAACTCCTCGCGGCCATCGGCCGGGTGGAGTCGGGACAGGCCCGTGGCGGCAAGGTCAGGGCCGACGGCACCACCATCAAGCCGATCCTGGGCCCGCAGCTCGACGGCAACGGCTTCGCCCTCATCAAGGACACCGACGACGGCGCGTACGACGGCAACAGCTCCTACGACCAGGCCGTCGGCCCCATGCAGTTCATCCCCTCCACCTGGGCCTGGGCCGGCCGTGACGGCAACGGCGACGGCAAGGAGGACCCCAACAACATCTACGACGCCGCGCTCGCCGCCGGCCACTACCTGTGCCGCAACAACTGGGACCTGTCCGACCAGGGCCAACTCGACCGGGCGATCCTCAGCTACAACAACTCGCGGGACTACCTGAACCTCGTCATGAGGTGGCTGGAGTACTACCGCAAGGGCACGCACGAGGTCCCGGACGGCACCGGCACGCTGCCCGACAACCGCAGCGACGACGGCGTCGGCGCGAGCCCGACGCCCACCACACCGGGCACGACCGCTCCGGGCCGTTCGACGCCCAAGCCCGGCCCCAAGCCTGAGAAGCCCGAAAAGCCCGGGAAGCCCGGTGGTGGCGGTACGACGACCCCGAAGCCGCCCACCACACCGCCCGGCACCCCGACCCCGCCGCCCACGACGCCTCCCACCCCCACCGACACGGTGGACCATCTGGAGGACGCCGGTACCGCGAAGCTCACCGCCATGGCCGGCGACGCGTTCAGCCGGCGGATCAGCACCCGCGCCGAGACGGAGGCCGGCAAGGTCGTCGCCAAGGTCAGGGTCCGCTTCACGATCATGGGCGACACGGACACCACCTTCACCGGCGGCGAGAGCGTGGCCACGGTCGCCACCAACAGCTCCGGCGTGGCCGTGGCACCCGCCCTGCAGGCGGGGGAGAAGACCGGGGCCTTCACCGTCCGCGCCACCGTGGTGGGCCGCGCCGTCCCGGGCCTCGACTACAAGGCCACCGTCACCGAGCGCGCCGCCGATGCCCTCGCCCGCACCGGTGACGCCGCGCTGACCTGCGCCCCGGGCGGCGAGTTCGCGAACCAGGTCGAGGTCAAGGCCACATACCAGGGCGCCGTCGCCGACGGTGTCGCGGCCACCGCCACGCTGGTCAAGTCCGCGGACGACCCGACTGCCGACGACAAGGGCCCCTACTTCAAGGACGCCGACGGCAAGACCGTCCGCACCCTGACGGGCCTGAAGACGGACGCGAAGGGCCTGCTCAAGCTGCCCGAGCTGTACGCGGACGACACGACCGGCACGTTCCTGCTCCGCATCACCACGGCAGGCGGAGCGACGCTCACCGTCGAACTGACCGTGGCGGCGGCCGAGACGTCCTCGCCGAGCCCGTCGGCCAGTCCGAGCGCGTAGCTCTCCAGTACGACGCACGACGCCCCTCTTGTAAGAGGGGCGTCGTTGTGTGTGCAACGTGTTCTCATCTCCGCCGCGCGTTGCTACGGTGCCGAGAAAGCTGACGGCGTATCAGTTCTGGCCGTCACGACCCGTGGGGAGGCTCCGTATGCGCGCTCTCATCGCCGCCGCCACCGGTCTCGCCGTCGCGTTCGCCGTGGTCCTGACGTTGACCGCCCTCGCATCCCCCTCGGGCGGGACGTCCCCGAAGCCGCTGCTGACGACGGTGCCCGCACACCCCTGACCGCCCGCCCGGGAGGGAGGCCGAGATGCGCCGCAAGGCCGGCCTGGTCCTGCTCGCCCTCGCCGTGTTCTTCGCGGCCCTGTCCCCGTTGCTGCGCTGGTACGCCTTCCCGCGCCTCGCCAAGGTCCCCGCGAACCAGTACCAGGACATGGTCCTGGAGGCGAAGGACGCCACCCTCCTCGACTACGGCACGATGAAGGCGAAGAGGGTCTCCAAGGTCACCATCGTCCAGACCCTCAAGGGCAACGTGGAGGCCTCCGAGCGCATCGAGGAGTCGGCCGGCCGGGACGTCGTCGTCTGGGACGGCCTGTCCTACGTCGTCGGCCCCGACGGCAAGATGGTCTCCAAGATCCCCGAGCGCTACATCTTCGACGCCCACACCCAGGAACCCGTCCATGCCACCGGCGAGATGGTCGACGGCGACCCGGTGCGCCGCCAGGGCATCGAGTTCAAATGGCCCTTCCTGACGGAGAAACGGGACTACGAGTACTTCGACGCCCAGGCCCGCATCACCGCGCCCATCACGTACAAGGGCACCCAGGACTTCCGGGGCCTCGAGGTCTACTACTTCGAGCAGACCATCCCCTGGACCAAGGTGAAGATCCCGAAGACCCTGCCCGTCGAGGGCCTCACCCCCGAGGCGGTGGCACAGACCGGCACGACCCGCTGGTACACCACGGTCCGCAAGTTCTGGGTCGAACCCGTCACCGGCGCCCCCGTGTACGGAGAGGAGATCCACAAGGAGGAACTGCGCGGCGGCACCCTCCTCGGCGACCGCGACAAGGTGACCGCGTTCGCCGGCCACGTGAAGATGCGCGAGGACTACCTCACGCACACGGTCGAGCTGGTGAAGTCCCAGCGTCTGCTCATCCTGTTGATGACGTCCTACCTGCCGTGGGGCTTCCTGACCCTCGGTGTCCTCCTGCTGGCCCTCGCGCTGTACCTGGAGGCCCGCAGCCGCCGGCCCTCGGGCCCGGCGGCCACGTCGGCCGAGGAACCGTCGTCGGTCAGCGCCTGAGCCGCGCGTTGGTGTGCCGGGTCGGCTCGGCCCCCGCCGGGTCCTCGGGCCACGGATGCTTCGGATACCGCCCCCGCAGCTCCGCCCGTACGCCCTTGTAGCCGTCCCGCCAGAACGAGGCGAGATCGGCGGTGACGGCGGCCGGCCGCCCGGCCGGGGACAGCAGATGCACGAGCAGCGGCACCCCGGCGACCCGGGGCGACTCCTGGAGCCCGAACATCTCCTGCACCTTCACCGCCAGCACGGGCTGCTCGGGCCGTGAGTAGTCGATCCGGATCCGCGACCCGCTCGGCACGGTCATCCGCTCCGGGGCCAGCTCGTCGAGCCGCCCCGCCTCTCCGCAGGCCCAGGGCAGCAGCCGGGCGAGCCCCTCCCCGGCATCGATCCGTGCCAGATCGGCCCGCCGCCGCGCCCGGCCGAGCTCCGGCTCCAGCCACTCCTCCACGCGCGCGTGCAGCGCGTCGTCGGACACGTCCGGCCAGGGCTCACCGAGATGCAGCCGCAGGAACGCGAGCCGCTGCCGCAGGGCTTCGGCCTCCGCCGGCCACCGCAGCAGCCCGAACCCCTCCCGCCGCAGCCCGTCGAGCAACGCGCTGCGCACGAGGCCGGGATCGGCGTCCTTCAGCGCCCGCACCGCCAACTCCACGGCCCCCAGCCGCTCCACCCGACGCGCCACGACTTCTCCGTTGTCCCACCCGACCTCGTCCCGCTCCTCCAGCAGCGCCCCCGCCGCGAGCCGGGCCGTCTCCTCGTCGACGACAGCCCCGAGCTGCACGCGCGCGTGCCCCTTGCCGACCGGCCGGTCGGCCATGGCGACAGCGATCCAGGGGGCACCGGTCAGCCGGCTCCCCGCACCGCTCTCGGCCCGGGTCCCGGAAGCCATGAGGTACGACCCACCGTCACGCTTGGCGACCCGCTCGGGAAAGGCGAGAGCGGCGACTAGCCCGACCTGCTGCTCTTCGGAGAGGCTGCCCGGCCCCTCGGCCTCCGCCCCTGGAGGGCAGTCCCGTGGACGGGACATTCCGGGAGCGGCGGCCCGCAGCCGCCGAACCTCGCTCCGCCACCGTGACGCATAGGCGTCACCCCCACGCCGAGCACGACGCAGCGCGCCCGCCAGATCGTCTCCGTACTCCCGCGGAGCCTCCTCACTGAGCAGCGCGACGACCTCGGCGGCCCGCTCCGCCCCGACCGAGCCGGACCCGTCCAGCAAGGCCCGCCCCAGCCGGGGATGCAGACCCAGCCGGGACAGGGCGACTCCCCGCTCAGTGGCCCGCCCCGCGGCGTCCACCGCCCCCACCGCCGTCAAGACCTCCCGGGCCGCCGCCATGGCCCCGCTCGGCGGCCCGTCCAGCAGCGCGAGCCCGGACGCGTCCGGATCCCCCCAGCACGCCACCTGCAGCGCGAACGCCGTCAGGTCGGCCACCCTGATCTCCGGCGACGGATACCGCGGCAGACGCGCGTCCTCGGCCTCCGCCCAGCACCGGTACACCGCCCCCGGCGCCTCGCGCCCGGCCCGACCCGCCCGCTGCCGCCCGGCCGCCTGCGACGCCCGTACGGTCGTCAGCGCGCTCAACCCGCGCGCGTGGTCCACCCGCGGCTCGCGCGCCAGCCCCGAGTCCACGACCAGGCGCACCCCGGGCACGGTCAGAGAGGACTCCGCGACGGACGTGGCCAGCACGACCCGCCGCCGCTCCCCGCGCACCAGCACCGCGTCCTGCACGGCCGCGGGCGCCCGCCCGTGCACCTGAAGCACCTCGACGTCACCGAGCCCCCCGAGCTGCCCGGCGACCCTGGCGATCTCGCCCACGCCCGGCAGGAAACACAGCACGTCCCCGTCCCGCTCGGCCAGCGCCCGCCGCACCACGGACGCCACATGCGTCAGCAGCGCCGGGTCGACCCGCATCCCGTGCGGCGGCCGCACCGGACGCACCGGCGGCGCCCACACGGCCTCCACCGGATACGCCGTGCCCTGCGCCTCGACCACCGGCGCCCCGCCCAGCAGCCGCGCCCATCCCTGCGCGTCGGTCGTCGCCGAGGCGGCCACCAGCCGCAGCTCCGGCCGCAGTGTCTGCCGAACGTCCCACAGGAACGCCGCCGCCGTGTCCGCGTCCAGGTGCCGCTCGTGGCACTCGTCGAGCACCACCACGTCGGCACCGGCCAGCTCCTGGTCCCGCTGCAGCCGTTGCACCAGCACACCGGTCGTGACGACCTCCACGCGCGTGTGCCGCCCGACGACCCGTTCCCCGCGAACGGTGTAGCCGACGCTCTCGCCGGGCTTCTCGCCCAGCAGCCACGCCATCCGCCGCGCCGCGGCCCGGGCCGCGATCCGCCGCGGCTCCGCCACGATCACCCGCCGCTGGGGCCCCTTCCCGAGCAGTCCCGCCAGGGCCGGCGGCACCAGCGTCGTCTTGCCGGTGCCGGGCGGCGCCACGAGGACGGCGGTGCCGTGCCCCTCCAGGGCTTCGTCGAGGGCGGGCAGGGCACCGCGTACGGGCAGGGCTTCCAGGGCGTCGTAACGGATCACGCCCCTCAGTGTCGTACGCCGGGGAAGCGCACCCTCACGCGCGGGGACGTATCAGTCCCGCTCGCACACGAAGATCGCCGTCCCGGGGATCAGGTTCCCGCGCAACGGCGACCAGCCGCCCCACTCGGAGGTGTTCCAGACGGGCCACTCCGGCTCCACCAGGTCGACCAGTCGGAAGCCCGACGCCACGACGTCCCGGACACGGTCGCCGAGCGTGCGGTGGTGCTCGACGTAGACCGCCTGTCCCTCGTCGTCCTGCTCGACATAGGGAGTGCGGTCGAAGTACGAGGCCGACACCGACAGCCCCTCCGGCCCCGGCTCGTCCGGGAAGGCCCAGCGGATCGGATGCGTCACCGAGAAGACGAGACGGCCTCCGGGCCGCAGCACCCGGCGCACCTCGCGCAGGACCTGGCGAGGGTCGGCGACGAAGGGCAGCGCCCCGTACGCCGAGCAGGCCAGGTCGAACGACGCGTCCGCGAAGGGAAGCGCACCGGCGTCGGCGCACACCAGGGGGAAGGAGACGCCGATGCGCAGCGCGTGCTGCAGCTGCCGGTGGGAGATGTCCAGGGCGACCGGGCGCGCACCCTGGGCGGTCAGCCAGCGCGAGCACTGTGCGGCGCCGGCGCCGATCTCCAGGACGTCCCGGCCCTTCAGTTCCTCCGGCGGGCCGAGCAACTCGGCCTCCACCTCGTCCAGCCCTTCGGGGCCCCAGACGAAGCGGTCGTCGCCGAGGAACGTGCCGTGCTCGATCTGGTACTCGTCCGCGTTGCGGTCCCACCAGCCACGATTGGCGCGGGAGCTCTCCGTGGCCCCGGCATCACGCCGGGTGGCCTCGGGTTCGGACGCTTCGGACTCTTGGATGATCGGCTCCCTCGTCGTACTCTTCCGTCCAGCCGGTCCCGGCGGTGTCACAAAGGGGGCGTCGTACGGCCCGCGTGGCCTCGAACGACATGACTTGTGCCGGGTATGCGGCGATCCGCCCCGCGTGGGCGGCTTCGCGCATTGACCCTGCCCGGCTGCCCCCGTATGCTACAAGTTGCGCTGCGGGCCTGCGCACCTCAGACGTAGCAGGTTGCGCTCGCATCTGTATGTATGTCCCCTCGGTTGTCGAGGCGTCACCGTTTTTGAGTGGCGCTTCCTTGGCTGTCCGGCTTCTGCAGAGCGAAACGGGCTCCCGGCGTAGCAGTACCTACGACTTCAATGTCCGTACCGGAGCCCTTTCCCACATGACGAGCAGCACCGAGACCACCGCCACCACCCCGCAGGTAGCGGTCAACGACATCGGTAACGAGGAAGCCTTCCTCGCCGCGATCGACGAGACGATCAAGTACTTCAACGACGGCGACATCGTCGACGGCGTCATCGTGAAGGTCGACCGGGACGAGGTCCTGCTCGACATCGGTTACAAGACCGAAGGTGTGATCCCGAGCCGCGAGCTCTCGATCAAGCACGACGTCGACCCGAACGAGGTCGTCGCCGTCGGTGACGAGATCGAGGCCCTTGTTCTCCAGAAGGAGGACAAGGAAGGCCGCCTGATCCTCTCGAAGAAGCGCGCCCAGTACGAGCGTGCCTGGGGCACCATCGAGAAGATCAAGGAAGAGGACGGGATCGTCACCGGTACCGTCATCGAGGTCGTCAAGGGTGGTCTCATCCTCGACATCGGCCTCCGTGGCTTCCTCCCGGCCTCCCTGGTCGAGATGCGCCGCGTCCGCGACCTCCAGCCCTACGTGGGCAAGGAGCTCGAGGCGAAGATCATCGAGCTGGACAAGAACCGCAACAACGTGGTCCTGTCCCGCCGTGCCTGGCTCGAGCAGACCCAGTCCGAGGTCCGCCAGACGTTCCTCACCACCCTCCAGAAGGGTCAGGTCCGTTCCGGCGTCGTCTCCTCGATCGTCAACTTCGGTGCCTTCGTGGACCTGGGTGGCGTCGACGGTCTGGTCCACGTTTCCGAGCTCTCCTGGAAGCACATCGACCACCCGTCCGAGGTTGTCGAGGTCGGCCAGGAAGTCACCGTCGAGGTCCTCGACGTGGACATGGACCGCGAGCGTGTCTCCCTGTCGCTGAAGGCGACCCAGGAAGACCCGTGGCAGCAGTTCGCCCGCACCCACCAGATCGGCCAGGTCGTGCCCGGCAAGGTCACGAAGCTGGTTCCGTTCGGTGCGTTCGTCCGCGTGGACGAGGGCATCGAGGGTCTGGTCCACATCTCCGAGCTGGCCGAGCGCCACGTGGAGATCCCGGAGCAGGTCGTCCAGGTCAACGACGAGATCTTCGTCAAGGTCATCGACATCGACCTCGAGCGTCGTCGCATCAGCCTCTCGCTGAAGCAGGCCAACGAGTCCTTCGGTTCGGACCCGGCCTCGGTCGAGTTCGACCCGACGCTGTACGGCATGGCCGCGTCGTACGACGACCAGGGCAACTACATCTACCCCGAGGGCTTCGACCCCGAGACCAACGACTGGCTCGAGGGCTACGAGACCCAGCGCGAGGCCTGGGAGACCCAGTACGCCGAGGCGCAGCAGCGCTTCGAGCAGCACCAGGCGCAGGTCATCAAGTCCCGCGAGGCGGACGAGAAGGCCGCCGCCGAGGGTGGCGAGGCCGCCGCTCCGGCCGCGTCCGGCGGTGGCGGTTCGTACTCCTCCGAGGGTGCGGACAACTCCGGCGCGCTGGCCTCGGACGAGGCGCTTGCCGCCCTGCGAGAGAAGCTGGCGGGTGGGCAGAGCTGACGCCCACTGAGCAGTAGCTCTTCCTGACTGAGGGCCCGCACCTTTCGAGGTGCGGGCCCTCAGCGCTTGCCGGCCGATCGGTCGGCAGCCGGCCGGTGGGGGCTTGTGGCGCAGTTCCCCGCGCCCCTTGAAGGGCGTTGCCCGCTGCCAAGATCGAAGTTCTCCTCCTCCAGGGAATGCCCACGCCCGCAACGGCGTTGTGGAGTGTGAACACGAGGAGGAGCGGTCACTGTGCTTGATCCGCAGGGTTTGTACGCCTGGGAGCCGAAGGGGCTGGCCGTCGTCGACATGGCGCTCGCCCAGGAGTCGGCCGGACTTGTCATGCTCTACCACTTCGACGGATACATCGACGCGGGCGAGACCGGCGACCAGATCGTCGACCGGGTGCTCGACTCGCTGCCCCACCAGGTCGTCGCCCGCTTCGACCACGACCGGCTCGTGGACTACCGCGCCCGCCGCCCGTTGCTGACCTTCAAGCGCGACCGCTGGAGCGACTACGAGGACCCCGCCCTCGAGGTGCGGCTCGTGCAGGACGCCACCGGCGCGCCCTTCCTGCTGCTGTCCGGCCCTGAGCCGGACGTGGAGTGGGAGCGCTTCGCCGCCGCCGTGAAGCAGATCGTGGAGCGGCTCGGCGTCCGCCTCTCCGTGAACTTCCACGGCATCCCCATGGGCGTCCCGCACACCCGGCCCGTCGGCCTCACCCCGCACGGCAACCGCACCGACCTCGTCCCGGGCCACCCCAGCCCGTTCGAGGAGGCGCAGGTGCCCGGCAGCGCCGAGTCCCTCGTCGAATACCGCCTGCTCCAGGCCGGGCACGACGTCCTGGGCGTCGCCGCCCACGTCCCGCACTACATCGCCCGCTCCCCGTACCCGGACGCGGCTCTGACGGTCCTGGAGGCCATCACGGCGGCGACCGGACTGGTCCTGCCCGGCATCGCCCACGCCCTGCGCTCGGACGCCCACCGCACCCAGACGGAGATCGACCGGCAGATCCGCGAGGGCGACGAGGACCTCACCGCGCTCGTCGAGGGCCTTGAGCACCAGTACGACGCCGTCGCCGGCGCCGAGACCCGGGGCAACATGCTCGCCGAGCCGGTGGACATCCCGTCGGCGGACGAGATCGGCCAGGAGTTCGAGAAATTCCTGGCGGAACGAGAAGGCGACAGCTGATCCCGGTACGGCCTGGCTGAGGGCCCTGTCAGTGGCAGGGCCTAAGCTGCGGGCATGCTGAAGGTGGGCCTGACCGGCGGCATCGGTGCCGGCAAGAGTGAGGTGTCACGGCTGCTCGTCGCGTGCGGGGCCGTGCTGATCGACGCGGACCGCATCGCGCGGGAGGTCGTCGCACCAGGGACGCCGGGGCTCGCCTCGGTCGTCGAGGCCTTCGGGGAGGAGATCCTCGCCGCCGACGGCAGCCTGGACCGGCCCCGCCTCGGCGCCATCGTCTTCGCCGACGCGGACAGACTCGCCACCCTCAACTCGATCGTGCACCCCCTGGTGGGCGCCCGCTCCCGCGAGCTGGAGGAGGCCGCCGCCGAGGACGCGGTCGTGATCCACGACGTCCCGCTCCTCACGGAGAACGGCCTGGCGCCGCTGTACGACCTCGTGATCGTCGTCGACGCGGCCCCCGAGACCCAGCTCGACCGGCTCGTACGGCTGCGCGGCATGACCGAGGAGGACGCCCGCGCGCGGATGGCCGCCCAGGCGACGCGCGAGCAGCGCCGGGAGATCGCGGACATCGTGATCGACAACGACGTCCCGCTGGAGGAGCTGGAGCAGCGCGTGAAGGACGTGTGGGCCGAGCTGGTGCGCAGGTCGCAGGCGCCCCGGCCGTCTCCCACGGAATAGCGGCACCCCGTGGGGGCGTTGAACCCCTGCAGTGAGGGAAGGACTCTGCCGTGCCCGAGACCAGCGGTTCGACCGGACGTACCCCGGAGACGCATGTCATCGACTTCCGTGCCGCCGAGCAGCTGCTCGCGGCGCGGGACCCGCGGGGCGCGGTGAAGCTGCTCGACGGGGTCATCGCCACCCACCCGGAGAACACCGCGGCGCGGCTGTTGCGGGCGCGTGCCTTCTTCGCGGCGGCGCAGCTGAGGCCGGCGGAGCTCGAGTTCCAGATCGTCCTGGAGCGGGAGCCGGACAACGCGTTCGCGCATTTCGCGCTCGCCCGTACCTATGAGCGCGAGGGCCGTCCCGGCCCGGCGAGGCGCCACTTCCGCCTGGCGGCCGCGCTCGACCCGAATCCGGAGTTTGTGAAGGCCGCGCGCTTCGACTCGTGAGCGGGCGCCCCGTCTGCTTCAGGGGCGTTTGTCCGGCGGTTCGTAGGGCGGGATGTCGCGGCCTGGCTGGTAGTGCGGGCCCTGACGGATGTGCCGGAGGACGACGGCCAGGTCGATCGTGACGATCAACAGCAGCACACCGCAGGCGATGGCCCACCCGGTCCGCCCGGCGAGCGTGAACGCCACCGTCCCGAAGAGGGCCCAGACCAGCCCCCACACGCTCAGCCAGAAACGCGCCCGCAGGGCACTGCGCGCGGTCCGCGGTTCACTGCCTGTACGCATCCTTCGATCACCACTCCTGCTTGCAACGTACTCTTCGTGGCGAGGGTTCACCAAGGTCGACGGGGGAGCCGTGCATGCTGCCGGACGCCGACACCCTTCCCGAGATCCTGCTCGATCTCGCCGTGCCGCACGAGGACATCGACGACCTGGTCGCCCTGCGGCGGACACTGACCGGGGATGCCGGGGCCATGAGGCTCCTGGAGGAGTGCGTCGAGCAGCTGGTACGGGACATCGGAGAGGTCGGGGCCGAGGTGCCGCTCGCCGAGCGCCTCGCCGAAGCCGGGCGGAACATGGCGTTCCGTCGGCGGCGGCAGGGCACGGGAGGGGTGCAGGTCCCGCAGTGGCTCACGCACCACTTCCGGGGTGAGCTGTACCAGCTGGGACGGCTCCAGTTCTTCGGAGACCCGGACCTGCCGCCGGCCGGTCTGCCGAGGTGCACGTCGGTGGAGCGGGCGGTGGGGGACCACCTGCGGGCGGGCGGCCACTGGTACGTGGAGCACGGCTGGTTCCGGCGGTAGCCGCTGCGGCCTCAACTCCCGGACCGTGCTGTCCCGTTCACTCGGTCGGGTGAAGGTGACCGTCAGGGGAACGGGCGTGCGGACACGGCCCGTTGGACGGGCATGGAGATGAAAATGCGTGAGGGGTACGAGGGGACGGGCCCCGGGGCCATCACCCCGGACGGCTGCGCGGTGGAGCTCTACTCACGGCTGCCCGTCGGGGGCGAACCGGAGGTCATCGCCGCCGCCGTCCCCGAGGGCGCGAGCATCCTGGAACTGGGCAGCGGAGTCGGACGCGTGACCCACGCACTGCTGGAGCGCGGCTTCACGGTCACGGCGGTGGACGAGTCCGCCCCGATGCTGGAGCGCGTGCGCGGCGCGCGGACCGTATGCGGCCCGATCGAGGAACTGGACCTGGGCGAGACGTTCGACGTGGTGCTGCTCGCGTCGTTCCTCGTGCACACGGGAGACGTCGGGGTGCGGCGCGGCATGCTGCGCACCTGCGTGCGTCATGTCGTGGAGGGCGGCTGCGTGCTGATCCAGCGGGAGGGCGAGGGCTACCACGAGAACGTGCCGCGCGAGCGCGAGGACCCCAGCGGCTTCACCGTACGGATCGCGTCGTCGGAACCGGCCGGCGACGGGGTCAACTCGGTGCGTGCGGAGTACGAGTTCCCCGACGCCGTCTGGACCCAGACGTTCCGGGCGCGACCACTGACCAAGGAGCAGTTCGAGGAGGCGCTGGAGGAGGCGGGCCTGAAGGTGGACCGCTATCTGACGGAGGACCGGATATGGGTGCGGGCGGTGCCGGCGGTTTAGGGGCTCGGGTGGGTGAGAGCCCGCCTGGGGGAGCGGAAGCGGGGCGCCTGAGCGGCTGAGGCTCCAACGGCTCTGCCCCTGACGGGCGCAGGGCCGAGGGGATCGGGGTGACCTTCCGCTCGACTTCTCCTCGATGGCGATGAGTTCCGGGATGACGGCCGGTCTACCTCTCCGACACCACCACGGACCGCTTCCCAGGAGATCTTCATGTCCGAGACCACCGCCTCCGTCACCGCCGCCGACTCCACCCAGGCCGGCGTCGTCATCGCCGAGTCCGCGACCGCTCGCGGGCGGCGTGCCCGGATCGCCCTGCGCGCTCTGCAGGTGCTGCTCGCCCTCTTCTACGCGATCCCGAGCGCCCTGCCCAAGCTGATCGGGCACGCGTCGGCTGCCGAGTCGTTCGAGCGGCTCGGCTGGGGCAGCGTGGGGATGTACACCATCGGCGTGCTCGAACTGGCCGGAGCGATCGCCCTGTTGATCCCGGTGCTCCAGTCGGTGGCGGCGATGGCGCTGAGCGCGTTGATGGTGGGCGCGTTCATCGTGCAGATAGCCGTCTTCGACGGGCAGTACGCGGCGACGCCGCTGATTCTGATCGTGCCGCTCGCCCTCATCGCGTGGGCACGGCGGGGGCACAACGCGGATCTGCTCCGGCTGTTGCGGCGACAGGCGTGACCGGGTGCGACCGTGTCGCTTACGGCTCCGGCGCCGTCCGGGAGGGTCTGGCGGCCCGTCCCGGGCGCTGGTCTGAGGGGTGGTGCCGGTTCCTCGGCCTGCTCACGGCCTGGGTTTGCCCGAGCCGCTGCCGAACCCCCCGCCAGGACCAGGGCCGGGACCGGGCACGCTGCCCGGGCCGGCCACACCGCGGAGGCGTTCCATTTCGCGGCGGTCGCGCTTCGTCGGGCGGCCCGCGCCGCGGTCGCGGATGCCGGCGGGGGCGACGGCCTCGCGGGGCGGGGGCGGCGGGGAGTTGTCGATGTAGCACTGGGTGGCCACGGGGGCCCCGACCCGCTTGCGGATCAGCCGGGTGACGACGACGACCCGCTCGCGGCCCTCGTGCCGTAGACGCACCTCGTCCCCTACGCGGACGGCGTGTGCGGGCTTCACGCGCTCGCCGTTGACGCGCACGTGGCCGCCCCGGCAGGCGGTGGCTCCCATGGAACGAGTCTTGACGAGGCGTACGGACCAGATCCAGCTGTCGACGCGCACGGTCGTGCCGCTCTGCGGGCCCGCGGCCTCGGCGGCGGCGATCGCCGCGGCGACCTTCGGATCCAGGGCCTTCGTATCACCGTTCCCGGAGCCGCCGGCGGCCGTGGGGGACTCGGGCGCCGCGCCCGGGCCCGCGTCCTCGGTCCCGTCCGTCCTCTCGTGCCCCGCACCTTGAGAAGCCATGCCCCGACCTTAGTCCTCCGAGCCGCCCAGCCGGGCGGGATATCGCCCTCCGAGCAACTATCCCAAACAAATTTTGCAAAAACTCTTTTGCTAAGTGCCCTGGGCGCCCTAACCTCCCGGCATGGACAGCGACGAGCACAAGCGCGTACTCGATCCCGAGCACGACTCCGCCGCCCTGAAGGCGCTCACCCACCCCCTGCGTATCCAACTGCTCGGACTGCTGCGGCAGGACGGACCCGCCACGGCCAGTGAGCTGGCCGCGCGGACGGGGGAGTCGTCGGCGTCGGCCAGCTACCACCTGCGGGTGCTGGCGAAGTACGCGTTCATCACCGAGGCCGAGCACCGCGACGGGCGGGAGCGGCGCTGGCGGGCGCTGCACACCGTCACGTCCTGGAGCAACGAGACGATGGAGTCCACCGCGGCGGGCCGGGCTTTCGTCAGCCTGGCGCGACGGCGGCAGATCGAGCACCTGGAGAGGTCCCTCGCCCGGTACGAGGCGGACATGGCCGCCGGGCGGCTCGGCCAGGAGTGGGTGGAGTCGTCCGGGATCAGTGATCTCATGCCCCGGCTTACGGCCGAGTCGGTCACCGAGCTCTTGGAGACCGTCGCGGGCAAGCTGGAGGAACTGACCGCGCGGGACGCGGACGACCCGCGCGCCGAGCACGTCGTGCTCCTCACCGCCGCCCTGCCGTTCGCCCCGCAGGAGCGGAACGACAGCGGGCGCGAGGACACGGCCCCCGAGGCCACCACCTCATGACGGACCTCGTGACCCAGCCGCCCGGGACACGGACCGCTCGCCGCCGTTACGTCACCGTCTGTGCGCTCCTCTGGCTGCCACCGGGCCTGGGCATGGCCTCGATCGTCCTGCTGCTCGGCGAACGCGGCATGTCCCTGGCCGCGATCGCGGGGCTCTTCGCCGCCCACTCGCTGACCGTGGCCGCGCTGGAGCTGCCCACCGGCGGGCTCTCCGACGTCCTCGGGCGCCGGCCGGTCCTCGCCCTGGCCGGTGCGCTCAACGTGGTCGCCTGCCTCCTGATCGGCCTAGGCGCCACCGCCTGGTTGCTCACCGCCGGCATGGTGCTCATGGGCGTGGCCCGGGCCCTGGCCAGCGGTACCGCCGAGGCCTGGTACGTCGACACCGTCCAGGCGTGCTCCGGCCCGGACGCCGAGCTGCGCACGGGCCTGGCCCGGGGCGGTTCCGCGACCTCCGCCGCCCTCGCGGCAGGGCTCCTGCTCGGAGGCGCCCTGCCCTGGCTGCTCGGCCTGGGGCCCGATCCCGGTACCCGGCTGAGCGAGGCGACGTCCGGGGCGGTGCTGCCGCTGTCCGTTCCCCTGCTGCTGGGCGCCGCGGTCCAGGTCGTCTTCGTCTGCTACGTACTGGCCGTCCTGCGGGAGCCGCCACGACCACCGGCCACCCTGCGTTCCGTGGTGCGCGGCGTCCCGGCCACCGTCATGGGCGGATTGCGGCTGGGCGGACGGGACGCGCTGGTCCGCCGGATCCTGATCAGCGCCGCGGCCGCCGGAAGCGCCCTGGCCGCCATCGAACTGCTCGTACCGGGCCGTACCGTCGCGGTCACCGGCGCGACCGGCTCCGGGGCGATGATCTACGCTGCCCTGTCCTGCGCGGGTTTCGTCTGCTCCGGTCTCGGCAGCCACCTCGCGCCCTTCGCCGCCCGGGTTGCGGGCAGTGGCGAGCGGGCCGTCCTGGTCAGTCTCGCCGCCGGGGCGGGAGGCCTGCTGTTGCTCGGGGTCACCGCGACGTCCGGCCACCCGATGGCCACGGGTCTCGCGGTCGCCGGCTTCGGACTCTTCTACCTCGGGCTGGGCGTCGCCTCCCCGAACGAGAACGAGCTGCTCCACCGCAGCGTCTCCAGCGCGGGTCGCGCCACCGCGCTGTCCGTCCAGTCCCTCGCCCAGCAGCTGGTCGGCGCGCTCACCGGCCTGATCGTCGGGGCCCTGAGGCCCGGCCCGCTGCCCTGGCTGCTGACGGGAGCCGCACTTCTGGCCGGCGCCCTGCTCTGGCTACGCCCGAGCGGTGAACGGGCCCCGCAGACCAGCAGTGCCTGAGCCCGCACCCCGGCGGCGCCGGACCTGCCCAGGATCTTGCCCCCTGTGACGAGCACGGGCCCCGCCTGCGCCTACCGTGGAGTGATGGATGCCAGCGGCCTTCCCCTCCTCGACCGGCGCATCGCGGACTGCCGGGCCTGCCCGCGGCTGGTCTCCTGGCGGGAGGAGACGGCCCGGGCCAAGCGAGCCGCCTTCGCGGACTGGACGTACTGGGGCCGGCCGGTGCCCGGGTTCGGGCCCGGGGACGCCCGGTTGCTGATCGTGGGGCTCGCCCCCGCCGCCCACGGCGGCAACCGCACGGGCCGGATGTTCACCGGCGACCGCTCCGGGGACGTCCTCTTCGAGGCGCTGTACGACGTGGGCCTCGCCTCCCAGCCGACCGCCCTGCACGCCCATGACGGCCTGGAGCTGCACGGCGTACGCGTCACCTCGCCCGTGCACTGCGCCCCGCCCGCCAACAAACCCACCCCCGAGGAGCGGGACACCTGCCGCCCCTGGCTCGTGCAGGAACTGCGGCTGCTGCGCCCGACCCTGCGGGCCGTGGTCGTACTCGGCGCCTTCGGCTGGCAGGCCGCGCTGCCCGCGTTCACCGAGGCCGGCTGGTCCGTGCCCCGGCCGCGCCCCGCCTTCTCCCACGGTGCCCGGTTCCTTCTCGACGGCCTGGAACTCTTCGGCTGCTTCCACGTCAGCCAGCGCAACACCTTCACCGGCCGGCTCACCCCCGCCATGCTGCGCGACGTCCTGCGGACGGCCGGGCGGGCGGCGGGTCTGCCCACGGAAAGCGGCTAGGGAGCCTCCTCGCCGAACAGATGGCGGACCGTTGAGCGGTAGTTGGTCCGTACGTGCGTCAGCGCGTGCGCGCGGGCGCGCTCCGGATCGCCCGAGGCGATGGCCTCGTACAGCTCGCGGTGCTCCACGAGGAGCTGCGGCCACTCCTCGTTGCGCCGGGTCATCCAGCGCAGCCGGCCGGCGACCGGCTCCAGGGCCTCGGTGAGCAGGCTGTTGCCGGCCATCGCCACGATGCGGTCGTGCAGCCGGCTGTTGACGTCGGTGATCGTCTCGGCGTCCCCGGCCTCGGTGGCGGCGGCCGCGCGGCCGAGGAGGTCCCGCATCTCGGTCAGATCCTCCGGTGTCGCGCGGGAGGCGGCGAGTCCGGCGGCGTAGACCTCCAGGGCCTCGCGCAGCTCGAACAGTTCCTTGACGTCGGTCGGGGTGAGGCGCCGTACGACCGTACGGCGGGGGGTCTCGAAGTGGACGAAGCCCTCGGTGACGAGCGCCCGGATCGCCTCCCGGACCGGCACGCGCGAGACACCGAACCGCTCCGCCAGCTCGCGTTCCACCAGGCGGTCGCCCGGGCGGAGACTGCCCGCGATGATCTCCTGGCGCAGATCGGCCGTGACGCGTTCGCGTACCGCTCCGAGGGGTTCGATCTTCGTCATGGAGCCCATCTTCGTCGACGCGAGGGGTGTTTTACGGAGCGTTAACGAGAGCGACATCGGTCAGAACGGTTGACGGGGAGACCATGAGCGCAGTTTGGTATACCAAACCCTCGCTGAGCCCACCGAGCAGCCCTCCGCCGTCCCCTCGCTCATGGAGGCCCCGTGTCACTCGCCGACCGTGCCGCAGTCACCGGCACCCCAGCGTTCGTCCCCGATCCCCGGCTCACCAACGAAGACCTCGCGCCCGCCGAGAAGCGCAGCTGGAAGGTCTTCGACCTCTTCGCCATGTGGATGTCCGACGTCCACAACCTCGGCAACTACACGTTCGCCGCCGGACTGCTCTTCCTCGGCATGAACGTCTGGCAGATCTTCACGTCCCTGCTCGTCGGGTTCGTGATCATCTACATCGGCATGAACCGGATGGGCAAGATCGGCCAGCGCCACGGCGTGCCCTTCCCGGTGGTCAGCCGGATCGCGTTCGGCATCTGGGGTGCCAACATCCCGGCGCTGATCAGGGCCGTGATCGCCATCATGTGGTACGGCATCCAGACCTACCTCGCCTCCGTCGCCGTCAACGTGATGCTGCTCGCGGCCTGGCCGAGCCTGGAGTCGTGGACGCACAACTCCTTCCTCGGCCTGGACGCCCTCGGCTGGTTCTCCTTCATCGTGCTGTGGCTGGTCCAGGCGGCGATCATCAGCCGGGGCATGGAATCGGTCCGCAAGTTCCAGGACTTCTGCGGCCCGGCGATCTGGCTGGTGATGATCGCACTGGCCGTGTGGATCCTCGCCAAGGCCGGCTGGACGATCTCGCTCACCTCCACGCCGCACCCGGTCTCCGTCGGCGAGCAGTGGCGCCAGTGGTTCGGCGCGATCGGCTTGGTCCTCGCCACGTACGGCACCCTGATGCTCAACTTCTGCGACTTCTCCCGCTTCGCGCCCGACTACAAGTCCGTCAGGCGCGGCAACTTCTGGGGCCTGCCCGTCAACTCCACGGCCTTCGTGATCGTGTCGGTCATCGTCACCGCGGGCGCCTTCGAGGTCTTCGGCAAGGAGATCACCGACCCGGCCTACCTCGTCGCCGAGATCGGCAGCACCTGGGTGCTGGTGCTGGGCGCGCTGACCTTCGCCATCGCCACCATGGGCGTCAACATCGTCGCCAACTTCGTCTCCCCGGCGTACGACCTGGCCAACGTCTGGCCGCAGAAGATCACCTTCAAGGTCGGCGGCATGATCAGCACGGTCGCGGCGCTGCTCGTCACCCCCTGGAACCTCTTCTCCAACCCGACCGTCGTGAACTACTTCCTCGGCGGCCTCGGCGCCTTCCTCGGCCCGCTGTTCGGCGTGATCATGCTCGACTACTACTGGGTCAAGCGCGGGCGCGTGAACGTGGACGAACTGTTCGACGCCACCCCCGGCTCCCGCTACTACTACCGCAAGGGGGTCAATCCCAAGGCGCTCTGGGCGTTCCTGCCGGCGGCCGGTGTCGCGGCGGTGCTCGCGCTGGTGAAGACCTTCAGCGATGTCGCCCCGTACTCCTGGTTCATCGGCACGGCGCTCGCCGCCGGGCTGTACGCGGCCCTGTGCCGTCCCGAGCGTGCCACCGCGGAGGTCTGAGAGACGTGCGGATCGTCGTCACCAACTGCAACACCACGCAGGAGATGACCGAGGAGATCGTGCGAGGTGCCCGGGCCGCCGCAGGCCCGGGCACCGCCGTGACCGGACTGACCCCCGCCTGGGGGCCGGCGTCCGCGGAGGGCTGGCTCGACAGCTACCTGTCCGCCGCGGCCGTCCTGGACACGCTGCGGACCTACGACGGACCGCCGTACGACGCCGTGGTCATGGCCGGATTCGGGGAGCACGGGAGGGAGGGCGTACGGGAACTGGTGGACGTACCGGTCGTCGACATCACCGAGGCCGCGGCGCATCTCGCCTGCCTGCTGGGCCGCCGCTACGGCGTCGTGACCACGCTGGAGCGCTCGTGCGGCCAGATCGAGGACAGCCTGGAGACGGCGGGCGTGGCGCGGAACTGCGCGGCGGTCGTCGGCACCGGCCTGAACGTGCTCGGCCTCGGCGACGACGAACGGACCGAGACGGCGTTCCTGGCCGCCGCCGAACAGGCCTGCGCGGCCGGGGCGGAGGTGCTCGTCCTGGGCTGCGCCGGTATGACGGGGCTGCAGCGGGCCGTCGGGGAGAAACTGGGCCTGCCGGTCGTCGACGGGGTCGCCGCTGCGGTCAAACTGGCGGAGTCGTTGGTGGCACTGGGGCTGACGACGAGCCGGGCGGGGAGCTACGCCGAGCCGCTGCCGAAACCGAGGGCGTGGGGGAGGCCCGGACGGCGGTAGGTCATGCCGTGCTGCCCGGGTCGTCGAGGGTGACGTCGTCGCGGTGGGCCCCGTAGAACGCCGTCTGCCGGGCCATGAGCTCCCGCATGGAAGTGCCGCGCGGGATGCCGTACACCGTGCCGGGGAAGTCCAGCGCCTCCTGGATCTGCCAGAGCTCGTCGTGTTCCCCGGGTGCGAAGAGCCGGGCCCGGGGCGCGCCCGCCGCGATCCAGCCGATGGGCAGGACGGTGCCGGGCGGCAGCACGGAGTTGACGTGCAGCACGCTGTGGATCCGCAGCTCCGAGCCGGCACCCGCGAGGGCCCCCGGGAAGACGCAGGCACCGGTGGCCACGAAGACCTCGTCCTCAAGGGTCGCCCCGTTGACATGGGCGTGCGGGCCGACGAGCACCGCGTCACCGATCCCGGTGGGGTGCGCGGACCGACCCCGCACCAGCGCGTTCTCCATGACGACGACGTTCGAGCCGACCCTCACCTCCCCGTCCTCCGCGGTGAGCACGGCCCCGTGCAGCACCCGGCTGCGCTCACCGAGGACGACGGCCCCGCACAGGACGGCCGTCGGGGCGACGTACGCGGACTCGGGGACGACGGGCCGCCGCCCGCGGTGCTCGATCAACATGGGACTCTCCTCAGGCGGACGACCCCTCGGGCACGACGGCTGTCGCCGTGATCTCCACCAGCTGTCCCGTGTACCCCAGACACGCCACGCCGATCAGCGTCGACGAGTGCGGACCCGCACTGAGGCCGGACGCCTCGACGACACTCCAGACGGCGGACAGCTCGGCGGGCTCACTGCTGACGACATACACGTCGGTCGCCACCACGTGCGCCAGATCGCTCCCGACGGCGGCCAGCTGCTCCCGCAGATTGCCGATGACCTGCTCGGCCTGCCGCACGGGATCTCCGGGCCCGACGAGTGTGCCGTCGGGGCCCAGCGGTACGGACCCGGCGAGGAAGGCCAGCCGGGTGCCGGCCTCCACGACGGACACATGGGAGTAGGCGGGCGGCGGGAAGAGGCTCGGGACGGTGACGCGGCGGATCACGTGAGGTCTCCGATCTGCGGGCGGCGGCGGACAACCCACCGATCATGCGGGCCCCGGCACCCGCACGCACCCGTATTTCGGTTCCCGGCGACCGAGGCGTCCCCCTAGGCTCCCCCGGACCCCGTCTGCCAGGAGCCCGCCGTGCCCGCCCTCCCGGACCACCCCTTCCTCGCCACCACCGCGGACCGCCTAGCCGCCCTGCCCGCCGTCGAGGCCGTCACCCTCGGCGGCTCCCGGGCCCAGGGCACCGAACGGCCCGACAGCGACTGGGATCTGGCGGTCTACTACCGCGGCGCCTTCGACCCGGCCGACCTCCGCGCGGTCGGCTGGGAGGGCGAGGTCTGCGAGATCGGCGCCTGGGGCGGCGGCGTCTTCAACGGAGGGGCCTGGCTGACGATCGAGGGCCGCCGCGTGGACGTCCACTACCGCGATCTGGACGTGGTCGAACACGAGCTGGCGGAAGCGGAGGCGGGCCGCTTCCGCGTCGAGCCCCTCATGTTCCACCTGGCGGGCATCCCGACGTACCTGCTGGTCGCCGAACTCGCGATCAACCAGGTCCTGCGGGGCACACTGCCGCGTCCGGGTGCCTACCCGCCGGCCCTGCGCGAGAGCGCCCCGGCGCACTGGCACGGCATGGCCGCGGCCACCCTCGCCTACGCCAAGGCCGGCCACGCCCCGAAGAACGCCGTCACCCAGGTCGCGGGCGCGATCGCCCTCGCCGCGGCATTGACCGCGCACGCGGTGCCGGCGGCGCGCGGCGACTGGGTCACCAACGAGAAGGGTCTGGTGGCGCGGGCGGGTTTGCAGGAGGTGGACGCGGTCGTACGCAACCTCACGGACGACCCGGCCGCACTCGCCCGCGCCGTCACCGACGCGGAGACGCTCCTCGCCCGGGCCGTGAAAGCCGTCACCGCCGGGTGAACCAGTAGCGCGTTCTGGATTGCGTACATAAAGAACGCCGGCTTCGAGCCGTTCGACACGTTCCGGAAACCTATCCTCCAGGAACCCCACCTACCGTGGGCAGCCACACCCCGCCCCGGCCACCGTCGCCCGAAGGCTCACCCCTGCCCTCGTCGAGACGACAGGAGCCCCGTGTCCCGCCGCATCGCCCCGAAGCTTCCGCCCTGGCTCGCGCATGCCCTGCATGCCCAGCGGGGGCCGGTGCCCTGGAGCGCGGTGACGCGGGGGGCCCTGTCCGCCGGGCCCGTGCTGCTCGTGGCCGTGCAGACCGGTCTCACCTCCCTCGGCGTAGTCGCCGCCATAGCCGCCATGCTCGCCGGGATCAACGACCGGCCCGGGAGCCGGCGCGTCTCGGTCAAGCGCATCGGAGTGCCCGCCCTGGGCGGTGCGGTGGGCCTGGTGGTCGGGACGTACACCGGGCAGGAGACCGGAGCGGTCGTGCTGACCGTGGTGCTCACGGTCGTCGGGCTGGTCGCCGGAGGGATGAGCGCCGTCGGGCCCGTCGCGTCCGCCGTCGGGACCCAGTTGCTGGTCGGCGCGGCGATCGGCGCCGGGATGCCCCTGCCGGAGCCGGGATGGGAGCGTGCCCTCGCCTATCTCGCCGGCGCCGGGTGGCTGCTCGTGCTGCGGCTCGTCCTGCCCACGCCCGGCTCCCTCGCCGGTGACTTCCGGTTCGACGGGGAGCGGGAGGCCGTGGCCGGCGTGTACGACGCCGTCGCCGAGCTGCTCGACGCCGTCGGCGGGCCGGACGCCATCCGCCGCCGGGCCGCCCTGACCGCCGCCCTCGACCACGCCCAGGACGCCCTCGCCGGACCCCGGCTGCGCAGGTACGCCTCCTCCTCCACCGAGCGGCGGCTGCACGCGCAGTACGCCGCGGCCCTGCCCCTCGCCGAGGCCGCCACCGCCCTCGCCTGGGCCGAGGAGGCCGTCGCCGAGCGGGCCTCCGAAGGTCCCCGGCGGCTCGCCGCCGCCGTACGCGGCAACACCCACACCGGGCCGCTGCCCGCACCGTCCCGTTCGGCGCCCGCCCTGCGCGCCCTGGACGACGCCCTCCTGCATGCCGCCGAGGTGTTCGACCAGGGCCGGGGCGGCGATCTGCACACCCGGCCCCGCAGCGCCGGGGACCGGCTGCGCGCCGCCATCGGCAGTGCCGGACGCGAGTACGGGCTGCGCGTCGCCCTCTGCTTCGGCGCCAGCTCGGCGATCGCCCAGGCCCTGCACCGGACCCAGTGGTACGGGCAGCACGAGCACTGGTACTGGCTGCCGGCCACCGCCGTGTTCCTGGTCAAGCCCGACCTCGGACCGCTGGCCTCGCGGGTGCTGAACCGGGCCGCCGGGACCGTCCTCGGGGCGCTGCTCTTCGCCGGGCTGGCCGCCGTCCTGCCCCGCCCGGAAGGGCTCATCGCGCTCGTCGCCCTCAGCGGAGCGCTGATACCCGTCGCCACCCGGCACTTCGCCGCCCAGACCGCGGTCGTCACCGTCCTGGTCCTCGCCCTGGTCATGGTCGGCGGCGAGCCGCAGGCCTCTGCCGGCCGGATCGGCGAGACGCTGCTGGCCTGCGCGATCGTGCTGATCGTCGGGCACCTGCCGATGCCCGGACAGCGCGGCGGGGGCGTGCGCGCCCGGCTCGCGGCGGCGAGCGAGGCCGCGCACGCCTACCTCGCGCACGTGCTCGACGAGGCCGACGCCCCGCGCATCGGGACCTCCGGCACCCCCTCCGACCACCGCGCCACCCGCTGGACCCTGCGCCGCGAGGCCTATCGCACCCTGGCCGAGGCCCGATCGGCGATCTCCCTCTCCGCGCACGAACTGCCCGCCCTCGCCCGGCACACCGAGGGCGCGGACGAGGTGGCCGACCTCCTCGAACGCCTCGTCGACACCACGACCGCCTGCGCGGTCCACCTCGACGACACGGGCCGGATCGGGCCGCGCCACAAGGAACGCCTCGCGGCCGTCCTCGCCGAACTCGCCGGACGAGGAGAACGCGTGGGACTGCGGCCGCCCCGGACACCCCTGGCCGGGTAGCGCCCCGGACACCCTTCGCCGGGTAGCGCGCCCGGCGCCGCCGCTGGTCTGGGGGCTGGCTTCCGGGCTGCGGCTGGCTTCCGGTGTCGCTGCTGGTCTGGGGGCTGGCTTCTGGGTGGTGGCTGGCTTCCGGTGTCGCTGCTGGTCTGGGGGCTGGCTTCTGGGTGGTGGCTGGCTTCCGGTGTCGCTGCTGGTCTGGGGGCTGGCCTCCGGGCCGCGGCTGGCTTCCGGTGCCGCCGCCGGTCTGCGGGCCGGCCTTCCGGCCGCAACTGCTCCCGGCACCGCCGTCGGCCTGCGGGCCGACCTCCTGGCCGACTGCCTCCCGCCCGCGACCGCCTCCCGCCCGCGACCGCCTCCCCGCCGCGACCGCCTCCCGGTCGCAGCGGGGAGGCTCCGGCACCGGCTACGTGGTCAGCCGCCGACCCGTACCCACACCGGAGCGTGATCCGATCCGGGCTCGCCCCGGCGCTCCGCCGGGTCCGGGCCGACCGACGGCAGGCCGGGCGGGCCCTCGCCGGGCAGGCCCGTGCCCGCCGCCGTCGCCCGGCGCACCAGGCGGTGGCTCAGCAGTATGTGGTCGATCAGCTCGCGCCGCCCGGAGTTCACCCGGGACCAGCGCTGCCCGGGCGGGATGAGCGGGGCCACGTCCCACAGCCGCGTCGCGTCGCCCCGGTCGGCCCGGTCGTAGCCCGGTGTGCCGATCTCCGAGCCGGGCGGGCCGAGCAGGATCTGCGTGGTCGCCGCCTGCACCTCGTCGTTCAGGTCGCCCAGGACAGCCACGTCCCGAGCCCGCCCGTCACCGGCCAGCAGCTCGTCCGCGAGCGCGCGCAGCGCCGTCGCCTCGGCGGCCCGCCGGTACAGGGCGTAGGCGCCGTAGCGGGCCCGTTCGCCCTCGTCGCGCGGCTGGAACCGGCCGTCGGGATACGACAGCAGCTTCGACTTCAGATGACAGACGGCCGCCCGCAGCGGCCCGTCCCCGCCCTCGACCTCCACCGCGAGGACGCCCCGCCCCGCCTGTCCCGCCGTCAGCCCCGCATCGTCAGCCTGGACGGGACGCAGCTCCGTCGGGAACACCCGCGTGTCGGCCACCACCGTCACCGCCGTACGGCTCAGGAACCCGACCCGTATGCCCCGGCCGTCCGCATGCTCGGACAGGGCGACATGCCAGTCGTCGTCGAGCATCCCGGCCAGGTCCTTCAGGGCCTCGGGGTCCCCGACCTCCTGCACGCCGAGCAGGGTCGGATCGAGTTCGGTGATCACTGCGGCGAGCGCGGCGAGCTTCGCCTCGTACCCGGCGCCGTCCTTCGGGCCGTACGGGCCGCCGGGCCGGTAGAGGTTCTCCAGGTTCCAGGTGCCGAGGAGCATGCCGGGCTCCTTTCAGAAGCCGACAGACGGGGTGGTGAGGCCAGGGTGCGCGCCCGGCCCGCCCCGCGACAGAGCCGTGACGGGATGTGCGGTTCGGCTCATGCCGCCCTACGACGCAGTCGTACGTTGGCGGAATGACGCCTTCTGCCGCGGACAGTCCCGCCGACCTCATCATCAGCGCATGTACCGTCCTCGTGCACGACGATCAAGAGCGGATCGGATTCGCGCGGGACGCCGCGATCGTCGTACGGAACGGCGTCGTCGAGGCGGTCACGACCACCGCCGAGGCCGCGGACCTGCCCGCCGCCGAGCGCATCGACGCCCCCGGCCAGGCCGCCCTCCCCGGCCTGATCAACTGCCACACGCACGCGCCGATGGTCGCTCTGCGCGGCCTGGCCGAGGACCTCCCCACCGAGGAGTGGTTCAACGACGTCGTCTGGCCCGTCGAGTCCAACCTCACGGCGAAGGACGTCGAGTTGGGGGCGCGGCTCGCCTGCGCCGAGATGATCCGGGCGGGCGTCACCTGCTTCGCCGACCATTACTTCGCCATGGACGCGGTGGCCCGAGTGGTCGCGGACTGCGGCATGCGGGCCCTGCTCGGTGAGGCCTTCTTCTCCTCACAGGGCCCCGAAGGCCGGGAGCGGTCACTGGAGTTCGCACTGCGGCACCGCGGGGCGGCCGACGGCCGGATCACCACCGCGCTCGCGCCGCACGCTCCCTACACGGTCGACGACACCGACCTCGCCGCCACCGCCCGGCTCGCCGGCGAGCACGGTCTGCCCGTGCACCTGCACGCCGCCGAGAACCGCGACCAGACCGACACCAGCCTCGCCCGCCACGGCGTCACTCCGATCGAGGTCCTGGAACGCACCGGCATCCTCGACACGGACGTGCTCCTCGCCCACGGCACCGGCATCGCCGACCGCGACCTGCCCGTCCTCCAGCGGGCGGGCGGTCGTACGGCCGTCGCCAGCGCGCCCCGCGGCTACCTCAAGTTCGCCTGGCCCGACACCACACCCGTCCGCGCCCTGCGCGACATCGGCGTCGACGTCGGACTCGCCACCGACGGCGCGGCCTCCAACAACAACCTCGACGTGTGGGAGTCCATGGCCCTCACCTCGCTGGTCCAGAAGTCGGCCGAGGGCGACCCCCGCTGGCTGACCTCCCGCCAGGCCCTGCACCACGCCACCCTGCAGAGCGCCCGTGCCGTGGGGCTCGGGAACGGCGTCGGCAGCATCGCGCCCGGCCGGAGGGCCGACATCGTCCTGGTCGACCTCAGCGGGCCGCACACCCAGCCCGTCCACGACCTCGCCGCCACCCTCGTGCACAGCGCCCGCTCCGCCGACGTCCGCACCACGATCGTCGACGGGCGGATCCTCATGCGCGACCGGGAACTGTTGACGATCGACGTGCCGGCGGTGGTACGGGAACTGGAGGAGCGCCTGCCCGCGCTCGTCGACCGCGACCACGGCCGGCGCATCCAGCAGTACGACACCTGACGGCACCGCGAGGTGTTCCGGGAAATTCTCCCGGACAGCGATGAGTTCCGCCCCTCCCGCCGGTCACCACCCCGGACGGACCGTTGTCACAGGAGGGCCCATGTCGCTTCCGGAGATCGTCTCGCGCGGCGAGTGGCGCGCTGCGCGCGCGGAACTGCTGCGCAAGGAGAAGGCCGCCACCCGCGCGCGGGACGCGCTCAAACCGAGCGGCGCGGACTGCCCATGGTGGAGGTCGACGAGGAGTACGTGTTCGAGGGCGGTGGGGGCACCTCCCTGCTCGAGCGGAGCCGAGAGCTTGGGGGAGGCAAGGCCACCCTGCTCGACCTGTTCGAGGGCCGGCGCCAGCTCGTCGTCTACCACTTCATGTTCGCGCCCGAGTGGGACGCGGGCTGTCGCAGCTGCTCCGCATTCCTGGATCAAATAGGGCATCTTTCCCATCTTCAGGCCCGTGACACGTCGTTCGCAGCCGTGTCCCGGGCGCCCTATCCGAGGATCCTGCCGTTCAAGGCGCGGATGGGCTGGACGCTGCCCTGGTACTCGTCGTACGGCAGCGACTTCAACCGCGACTTCGAGGTGACCCTCGAGCGCGAGGGTGAGCTCGTCGAGCGTCCCGGCCTCAGCTGCTTCCTGCGGGACCGCGACCGGGTCTTCCACACCTACGCGACGTACGAGCGCGGCCTCGACGGCCTCGGCTCGACCACCAGCCTGCTGGACCTCACCGCACTGGGCCGGCAGGAGGAGTGGGAGGAGCCCAAGGGACGTGCGTCGGCCTTTGGGGCGCCTGCGGGAAGTGAGCGCGTCCGGTACCACGACGAGTACGACGACTGATACGGAAAGTGAACACATACGCCAAGAGGCTGAGAGGTTGGTCACACTTGGCGGTGAACGCGTGTCAACTACGTCTCAGAACCGTCACTTCGCGAGCCGTTGACCCCATCGTTGGCGTTTAACTCTACGAGTACAGCGCTACATGGAGGTGCAGGGTGAACGGGCGAACGGTGCTCGAGAGCTTTCCCGCCGGTGGGCCGCGCGGCTCCTGGCCTGCGGAGGAGTTCGCGCAGGCGCGGCGCAGCGAGGGCCTGCCCGCCGAGGTTGTCATGGACCTCGCCACGGACATGTTCCTGGTGATCGTGCGCAGCGGGGACGCGGCCGACGCCACGGCCTGACGTGTGGCGTCAGCCCGCCTTCGGCGCCGGCACCTTCCTGACCGGCGCGGGTGACGGGGCGAACTGCTCCGCCTGGAGCGCGTACAGCTCGGCGTAGAGCCCGCCGGTGGCCAGCAGCTCGTCCGGCGTCCCGGACTCCACGAGCCGGCCCTGGTCCAGCACGTGCACAGATCCGCGTGCCGTACGGACGCCAGCCGGTGCGTGATCAGTACGATCCGCGCGACGCCCCGGTCGGCCTGCCGGGCGAGCCGGAGGCTGGACGCGAGCAGGGACGGCAGCCGGGTGATCATGGCGCGGAAGTTCAGCTCCAGGAACGCGTCGGCGTGCTGGTTCCAGCCCATGTCATAGCGCAGCGGCCCGCCGAAGAGCAGCCGCTCCGACTCGGACACCTCCGGCGCGGTCCGCTTCTTCCCCACCGTCGACCGACCTCCCCGCTCGTGCCCGCTCCAGAACGAACGGCCACTATCGCGGCGCGGCCGCCTGCCCGGGCAGGGCGCAGCCCGGGGCGCCGGATGCGCGCGGGCACACGACGTGACCGGGGGAGGTGCGGGGCGGCGCGGGGGTGGGAGGTGGTGAGGGGGAGAGCGCGGGGCTGGGGTGCGGGGGCTTCGCACCACCGGCGTGACGCACCGGCCCCTCGGCGCAATCGACCCGGCCCCACACGCGACCGTGCGGGTCCCCGGCTGCGCCGAGATCCGCCGCGCCGCGTAGGTCAGGCCCCGCCTACGCGCTGACCGGGCGCGACCAGGACGGTGCTGTCCCCGTCGCGCGGCACAGCGACAGATAGAGAGGGATCGGCGGGGTGTACGGAAGCGTGCCGTCCGGGCGGTGGATCAGGTCGGGGATCTCCAGCAGGTCCGGGACGACCGCGCCGGTCACGTACCGCGCCGGGGTGGGCCACTCCAGGGCGTGGTCGGAGTCGGACGGGACCAGCCACCACCAGTGCGTCTCGTCGGCGTAGACGCAGCCCACGCGGGGCAGCCGGGGCATGACCAGCGGGCCGACGTGGGCGGGGACGGCGACCGCGTCGCACCCGAGCGGGGCGGTCATGCCGTCGGGCACGGGCAGCCGCAGGGCCGGGCCCGGTGTGCCCAGTCCGCGCCGGACGCGCACCAGCGTGTCCAGGTTCAGCACGCGGCCTCCCCGCAGAGGGCTCATGCGTGCCCCCGCTCTCGGCGGCGCTCCTGCGGGGGAACCTCCGGGGCACTCCGCATGTGGTCCTGAGGGGTTCCGTCCCCCTCGTCCGAGTCGTCGGACGGGCCGCGCTTGGGGCGGGCGCCCCAGCCCAGGTCGCTCCGGGGCTCGGCCGCATCGTGCAGGGTGTCCGCCGGGCGCGGCGGCGCGGCCGTGCGCGGCAGCTCGGCCCAGACCAGCAGTCCGGGGCCGTGCTCATGGGCACCCCAGGAATGGCAGAGGGCGTCGACGAGAAGCAGTCCCCTCCCGTGCTCCTCCTCGGGCCGTGTCCGGCTGGCGGCGTGAGGCTGGCCAGGGGCGCAGCCCTCGTCGCGCACGGCTATCCGCAGCAGGTCGTCGCCGTCGTGCAGCTCGCACACTATGTGGGTGCTCGCCGTGTGCACGATGGCGTTGGTGACCAGCTCGGAAACCACCAGGGCCGCGCTGTCGCACGTGTCCTCGCACACCGACCAGCCGGTCAGCCGGGTCCGCGTCAGGCGTCTGGCCTGGGCGGGGGAACCCGGATGCGCGGCCAGCTCGAATCGGAACCGGCGCTCGGCAGCGGTCCCGAGGGGGGCCTCTCCCGTGTCGGCGCCGAGCCCGAGAGGGCCTGCGGCGGCGTCTGTTCCTAAGGGCGCGGACGGAATCACGCTTGCCACTATCGCCCCGCCGTGAACACTTGGCAAGTGTCACTCTGAAAATTGCAGAGTGCTGTGTGACGGTCTGGAAGGCCGTGGCACACTGCTCGCAACAGCACCCCGCGCGGCGCCAGTTGAGATCGTCGAAGATTTGTTCGAAACATGTGTTCGGATCAGTTCTTCGAAAGGGTCCTCGAATGGCGCCGCCGGGCTGTCAGCGTTTTCTTGTGGCCGGCTCGTCATAACTCTTCGTGGAGGTGGAGCGTGAGTGAACCGCGGTCCGCGCCGACGGTCGGTCAGGTCGTTCTCGGCCGACGCCTGTTGGATCTGAGGGAACGCGCCGGGATGAAGCGCGAGGAGGCCGCGCGCATCCTCCGCGTCGCGCCCGCCACGGTCCGCCGTATGGAGATGGCCGAGGTCGCGCTCAAAATCCCGTATCTGCAACTCCTCCTCAAGGCCTACGGAATCTCCGACGACGAGGCCGAAGCCTTCGTTCAACTGGCCGAGGAAGCCAACAGGCCCGGCTGGTGGCAGCGTTTCCACGACATCCTGCCCGGCTGGTTCTCGATGTACGTGAGCCTGGAGGGCGCGGCCAGCGTCATCCGCAGTTACGAGCCCCACTTCGTCCCCGGGCTGCTGCAGACCGAGGACTACGCGCGCGGGGTGCTTCAGTCGGGCGCCATCGGCCAGACCCGGCCCGAGGACATCGAGCGCCATGTCGCCCTGCGCATGAAGCGCCAGGACCTGCTCACCCGCGAGGACGCACCCCGGCTGTGGGTCGTGATGGACGAGACCGCACTGCGGCGCCCGGCCGGCGGCCCGGAGGTGATGCGCGCCCAGATCGACAAACTGCTCGACGCCACGAAGCTCCGCAACGTGACGCTGCAGATCGCCCCGTTCGCCAACGGGCCCCACCCGGGGACGTACGGGCCGTTCGTGCTGTTCCGATTCGCCATGCCCGAACTGCCGGACATGGTCTACAGCGAGTACCTGACCGGCGCGGTCTATCTCGACGCGCGCACCGAGGTGGCGACCCACCTCGAGGTCATGGACCGCATGGCGGCGCAGGCCGCTACGGCACATCGCACGAAGGAGATCCTCCGGGATCTCCGCAAGGAGCTGTGAATGGATCGCATCAAGCCGCGCAAACACGTCTACAACGGCATGCCCGCGCGTGACTTGGGCAGCGAAGGCTGGCACAAGCCGTGGAGCGGCGGAAACGGAGGCAACTGCCTGGAGGCGATGAAACTCGCCGACGGCCGGATCGCCCTCCGCCAGTCCACCGACCCGGACGGTCCGGCGCTGATCTACACCACCGCCGAGATGACGGCCTTCATCGAAGGAGCGAAGGCGGGGGAGGCGGACTTCCTGCTGTCCTGACGTGATTGCCGTTGCTGTCGCTCGACCTCTTCACGTTGTCATTGAATCGCTGGTGCTGAATTGACCACCCTCTGTGTCTTACGGAGTGCCTCATGACCGGGCAGGACCCCACGTCGGCCGTCCAGATCGACACGACCAGGCCCCATCCCGCGCGGATGTACGACTGGTACCTCGGCGGAAAGGACAACTACCCGGTCGACGAGGAGATGGGCCGTCAGATGCTCACCCTCGACCCGAGGGTGCCGGTGATGGCGCGGGTCAACCGGGCCTTCATGCAACGGGCCACGCGCTGGCTGTCCCGCAGCGGCGTACGGCAGTTCCTGGACATCGGCACCGGCATCCCGACCGAGCCCAACCTCCACCAGGTCGCCCAGCAGATCGCGCCCGGCGCCCGGGTCGTCTACTGCGACAACGACCCCATCGTCCTGGCCCACGCGGCGGCTCTGCTGCGCGGCACGGACGAGGGCGCGACCGAGTACCTCCAGGCCGACGCGCGCGACCCGGACGCCATCCTGGAGGGCGCGCGGAAGGTCCTGGACTTCAGCCGGCCCGTCGCGCTGTCGCTCGTCGCGCTGCTGCACTTCGTCTCCGACGACGACGGCGCCCACGACCTGGTCCGCCGGCTGCTCGCCGAACTGCCCTCCGGCAGCTACCTGGTGATGACCCACGCGACCGCCGACTTCACCCCGGAGGAGTCGAAGGCGGCCACCGAGAAGCTGCGCGCCGCGGGCGTCACCCTGGCCCTGCGCTCCCGCGCGGAGTTCACCCGCTTCTTCGACGGCCTCGACCTCGTCGAGCCCGGCGTCGAGGTGCCCCACCGCTGGCACCCCGAGCTGGGCGAGCCCGTGCCCGGGCAGGACGACGGGGTGATCCCGGGATACGGGGCGGTCGGGCGCAAAGCCTAGGCTTCTGGGGGTTCCCCGGGTTCCGCTCCGGGCCGGTCACGGCGGCGGCAGCGCACCGCACAGCGCCTCCAGGGCCGGCCCGTAGGCATGCTCGGAGGGGGTCGCGTACCCGACGACGAGCCCGTCACTCACCGGCATGTCCGTCTCCGGGTGCCGGAACGCGGCCAGGCCGTCGAGGGCGATGCCCTGCCAGGCGGCGGCCTTGACCGCGGACGCCTCGGTACCGGGCGGCAGCCTCAGCACCGCGTGCAGCCCGGCCGCGATACCGGTGGCCTCGATGTGCGGCGCGTGCTCGGCGAGCGCCGCGACGAGCCGGTCCCGGCGGCTGCGGTACCGCAGCCGCATCCGCCGGACGTGCCGGTCGTACGATCCCGAGGCGATGAAGTCCGCCAGGCTCAACTGGTCGAGGACGCTCGCCCACGCCTCGCGCTCGCCCTTGGCGGCCAGGACGGCGCCTACGTAGCGCTCCGGGAGCACCATCCAGCCCAGCCGCACCGCGGGTGACAGGCTCTTGCTGACCGAGCCGATGTGGATCACGCGCTCGGGGTCGAGCCCCTGGACGGCGCCCACCGGTTTGCGGTCGTAGCGGAACTCCCCGTCGTAGTCGTCCTCCAGGACCAGCCCGTCACGCGCGCGTGCCCAGTCGACCACGGCGGCCCGGCGCGCGGCGTGCAGGGGGCCGCCGGTCGGGAACTGGTGCGCGGGTGTGAGCAGCACGGCTCGCTCGCGTCTCAACCGGTCGACCTGCGCGCCGTGTTCGTCGAGGGGGAGCGGCACGGTCCGCACCCCGGCCGCGGCCAGGACCTCCCGGTGGAACCCGAGCCCGTACGCCTCCACCGCGAGGGGCCCACGCAGGACGCCGCCGCCGAACAGCAGTCGCAGCGCGTGCGCGAAGCCGGAGCAGACGACGATCCGGCCCGGTTCGGTCCGCACGCCACGCGCGCGTGCCAGGTACTCCGTGAGCGCCTCCCGCAGTTCGGGCCGGCCGGCGGGGTCGCCCGGCCCGAACACCTCGTTGGGTGCCTGCTGGAGGGCCCGTCGGTAGGAGGCCAGCCAGGCGGTGCGCGGGAAGGCCGAGGCGTCCGGCGTGCCCTGCGTCAGGTCGTGCCGGGGGCCACGCGCGCGTGGAGGTGCCGTCTTGGGCACGCGGGCAGTGGGCCGCAGCGGCTCGGCACGCTCTGCGACCCGCGTTCCCGAGCCCTGCCGGGCGGTGAGCCAGCCCTCCGCGACGAGCTCCGCGTACGCGTCCGCCACCGTGTTGCGGGCGACGCCGAGGTCCGCGGCGAGCGAGCGGTACGGCGGCAGCCGCGTGCCCGGAGCGAGCCGCCCGCTGCGCACGGCCTCGCGCAGGGCCCGGATCAGCGCCGCCCGCCGACCGCCCGGCCCGGTCAGCTCCAGATGCAGGTCGGCCCCGATCCGCTCAGCGGAATTGACCCACGAATTCGCCATGGAAATGCACCCTACAGTGGGTCTTTCCGGCTCGTAGGTTGAAGGGCATGACGACGAACACGAGCACGAACAGCACCGAAGTGACGGCGACCCGGCTGGAGTTCGGCAAGTCCGCCCCGAAGGCCTTCAAGGCCCTCATCGCCTTCGACGCCGCGGCCCGAGAGGGCATCGACCCGGCCCTCGTCGAGCTGATCCAGATCCGCTCCTCGCACCTCAACCACTGTGCGTACTGCCTCCACATGCACACCAACGACGCCCGCAAGGCCGGCGAGAGCGAGGACCGGCTGCACATGGTCGCCGTGTGGCGCGAGGCCCGCCACTTCTTCACCGAGCGCGAGCAGGCGGCCCTCGCCCTCACGGACGCGATGACGCGCATCGCCGACGCCGGCGTCCCGGACGACGTCTACGCGCAGGCCGCCGCACAGTTCGACGAGTGGGAACTGGCCCACGTCCTCGCCCTGATCTGCACGATCAACACCTGGAACCGGGTGGCGCTGTCGACGGGGAAGGTGGCGGGCACGGACGAGCGGTGATCATCCCCGGGGCAGGGCCGCGGACTACACCGCCATGGGCCGGTCGTACGGTCCGATCGGTGCCGGCAGCCTCGAACTGCCCGTCAGATGGCGGTCGACGGCTGCCGCCACCGCCCGCCCCTCGGCGATCGCCCAGACGATGAGCGACTGCCCCCGGGCCGCGTCTCCCGCGGCGAACACCCCGGGCACGTTCGTGGCGAAACCGGAGTCCCGCGTGATCGTCCCGCGGGGCTCCATCTCCAGCGCCAGCTGGTCGACGAGCCCGTCCTCCCGGTCGGGCCCGGAGAAGCCGAGGGCGAGCAGCACGAGGTCGGCGGGGAGCGTCCGCCCGGTGCCCTCCACCGGGCGGCGCCGCGCGTCCACCTCGACGAGGTGCAGCGACCGCACATGTCCCTGCGCGTCGCCGTCGAAGCGCAGCGTGGACGCCGCGAACAGCCGCGCATCCGCGTCCGCCACCGGGGCGGTCCGCAGGTCACGGGCCTCTTCATGGGCGGCGGACAGCCGGTAGACCCGCATCGGGTACGTCGGCCAGGGCTCGGTGTCCTCGTCGCGCTCCGCGCCCGGCAGCGCGTAGATGTCCAGCTGGGTCACGGACGCGGCACCCTCCCGGACGGCCGTGCCCAGGCAGTCCGCCCCGGTGTCGCCGCCGCCGACGATGACGACGTGCTTCCCGGCGGCCGACAGCGGGGACGTCTCCAGATCGCCCTCGCGCACCCGGTTGGCCAATGGAAGGTATTCCATCGCCTGGTGAATGCCCGTCAGCTCCCGTCCCCGCACCTGAAGGTCACGCCAGGCGGTCGCCCCGGTGGCGAGCACCACGGCGTCGTAGCGAGTCCGCAGCTCGTCGGCCCCGATGTCCCGCCCGACCGCCGTAGACGTCCGGAACTTCGTCCCCTCGGCCCGCATCTGCTCCAGCCGCCGCTCCAGATGGTGCTTCTCCATCTTGAACGCGGGGATGCCGTAGCGCATGAGCCCGCCGAGCCGGTCGTCCCTCTCGTACACGGCGACCGTGTGCCCGGCCCGCGTCAGCTGCTGGGCCGCGGCCAGCCCGGTCGGGCCCGAACCGATCACCGCAACCGTCCTGCCCGACAGCCGCTCCGGCGGCCTCGGCGGCGCGAAGCCCTCCTCCCAGGCCCGGTCGGCGATCGCGCACTCGACGTTCTTGATGGTGACGGCCGGCTGGTTGATCGCCAGCACACACCCCGTCTCGCACGGCGCCGGGCACAACCGGCCGGTGAACTCCGGGAAGTTGTTCGTCGCGTGCAGCCGGTCGGCGGCCGCCCGCCAGTCCTCCCTGGACACCAGGTCGTTCCACTCGGGGATCAGGTTGCCCAGCGGGCAGGCGTCGTGGCAGAAGGGAATGCCGCAGTCCATGCACCGGTCGGCCTGCTTGCTGATGATCGGCAGCAGCGCCCCGGGGACGTAGACCTCGTCCCAGTCCCGCGACCGTTCCTCGACCGGCCTGCGCGGCCAGTCCTGGCGGGGCGTGGTCATGAAACCCTTGGGATCGGCCATGGCCGTCTTCCTTGCGTGCGCGTGGGGCAGGCCGTGCGCCGTCCGGCGGCACTCTGCTCACTCGCCGTGCGACACCCTTTTCGCCACGATACGTCCGCCTCCCGGCCGGTGCCTGTCGCGTGTGGCGCGGACTCAGGTGAGCGCCAGCACGTACGCCAGCGCCGCCCCGGCCGAGGCGGCCGTGCGGACGTGATTCCACAGCGTCCACTCGCGTACGTACGCCGGCCAGTACGCCGCCGCCTCCGGCGAGCCCGGCTCCAGCCGGGCCAGCGCGTCGTTGCGCGGCACGTTCGCGACCATGGTCAGCCCGAACGACCCGAACAGGTACAGCGCGCTGCCCACCAGCAGCTCCACCGTCCCCTCGTCCGGCCACAGCACGAACGTCACCACGGCGATCACCGCGCACAGCACGGCCGACCCGAGGAACACGATCATGAAGGGGAGAGTCACCGCGGCCACGTTGATCGCGTTCATCGCGGCGACCCCCTGCGCGGGCGGCAGCATGCCGAGGCCCCGCATCACAAAGGTCGAGAAGCCGCAGAACACCCCGGCCACCAGACCGGTCCCGAGTACACCCAGCACCGTCAGCACGAAGTACGGTCCGTCGATCATGTCCCTCTCCCGCCCGTCGAGCCGGGATCCTGCCCGGCACCCTTCCTCACCACAAGTGAATTCCCGTACGGGCACAGTGACCATGGCCGAGGGGCGCGGGGCCATAAGCGCACGTCCACGGTCCACCGAACGGCCGGGGTGACGCCTTGCGACTCCACGCCCCGGGACCTCTCACATCACCCCGCGGAACCGAGTCCCGCCTCGGTCCATCCCCTCAGCACCGTCGCCACCGCCGCCGCGATCCGCCGCCGCGCCTCGTGTCTGGGCACGCCGCTCATCAGCAGCCGGTCGTACGGCGTGTCCAGATGCCGTACGGACGCCACGACCGCCGAGGTCACCGCGGCCTCGGTCCGCGCACGCCCCGCCGCGCTACGGCCCACCCGCCCGCTGCCCCGCTCCGAGGCGTGCAGAGCGATGGCCCGCGCCCGATCGGCCGGGCACCCGGGAAACAGCCGGAGTATCTCCGTCGCGAACGCCTGCGCGAACAGGACGTCCTGAGCCGCCCGCCGCCGCGCGTCCCGCACCCGGCGCCGCCGTCTCGCTTCGGCGTCCGCCAGGCAGCGCTGCTCGGCCCGCGCGAGCGCCGCCTCCTCGACCAGCACGCCCTGCCGCTCGTACCGGCTCTTGCGCCGGTTGAACCGCACGACCACCGCCGACAGCGTGCTCTCCTCCCGCGATCTGCGCGTCAGGGCGGTGTCGCCGCTCGGCAGGAACACCAGATGCCCGAGGTCGGCACAGTCGAGGCAGCGCGGGGCGCCGTCCTCGAGGACGAGCAGCGGCAGCGGCCCTCGCCGGCACTCGGCGCAGTACCGTCGCCCGAGGGGCTGGAAGACGAGAAGTCCGGCGAGGGGCGGGAGCGACGCGCGGGGGACCATAAGTGGTTCATTCCCCCTGAGAGAGGCGCGAACTACGCACGGCGCGACAGAACCCGCCGATCCGGCCACCGCCCCTCCCCGGCGCCCGCGGGCGGGACGGCACCTCCCGTTTCGGCCTGACGCATCATGGGCCGTGTGCGACTCGAAGCGATCACCTGGGAGCGGCTCGGCGACCTGCTCGCCGAGCGCCTGCTCGACCTGAAGCCCGCCGACGGCAGCCCCTGGCCGCGCGTCGCCTTCGACGGCGCCCCGGCCGCCCGCCCGGGAGACCTCGCCCACCGCCTCTCCGAGGCGCTGCGCATACGTGGCCGCTCCGCGCTCGTCGTGGCCACGGAGGGCTTTCTGCGTCCCGCCTCCGTACGGCTGGAGTACGGCCACCAGGACGCCGAGGCCTACTACAGCGGCTGGTACGACACCGGCGCCCTGTGGCGCGAGGTGTTCGGCCCGCTCGATGCCGACGGATCCGGCCGCGTCCTGCCCGACCTGTGGGACCCGGCCGCCGACCGCGCCACCCGCAGCCCCTACGTCGAACTCCCGCCCGGCGGCGTGCTGTTGCTGCACGGGCCCTTCCTCCTTCGGCACTGGTTCCCTTTCGATCTGAGCGTCCACGTCCTCCTCTCCCAAGGCGCGCTGCGCCGCCGCACACCCGAGGCCGAGCAGTGGACCCTCCCGGCCTTCGAGCGCTACGAGCACGAGACGGACCCGGTGAACACGGCGGACGTCCTGGTGCGAGCCGACGATCCGCGCCATCCGGCGTGGGGCGGCTGATCCAGGGGCCCGGCGTCCGGTGCCGGGCGGGTGGTGGTCTTCCGCGTGCCGTCTTCCCTGTGCCGTCCTCCGTGTGCGGGCATCCGGTGGCGCGGCGAGAATGGACGGCGCCGGGACTCGCGGTGCGTCCCGCTCCGCGCCGGCCGTCCGGCCCCGGGAGGTACTCCATGACCACCGCCGGAGACATCATGCACCGCGGCGCCCAGTGGATCCCCGCCCATGAAACCCTCGACCGCGCCGCCCAGCTCATGCGCGAGCTGAACGTCGGCGCCCTGCCCATCAGCGACGAGAACGAGCGGCTCTGCGGCATCCTCACCGACCGCGACATCGTCGTCGGCTGCGTCGCCATGGGCCACGACCCCGCCAGGATCACCGCGGGCGAGATGGCCAAGGGCACGCCCCGCTGGATCGAGGCGGACGCCGATGTCGGCGAGGTGCTCCACGAGATGCAGCAGCACCAGATCCGCCGGCTGCCCGTGATCCAGAACAAGCGACTGGTCGGCATGATCAGCGAAGCCGACCTGGCCCGGCATCTCGCGAAGGACCAGATCGCCTCATGGGCGGAGAGCGTCTACGCCACGACCACCGGGCACTGACCTCGCGGATCACCCCACAGGCGCCCCTCGGCCCTCCGCGGGCCGCGGCCCGCGTCAGAGCCAGCCGCTGCGCCGGAACTCCCGGTACAGCGCGAGACACGCGACGGATATCACGCCGATGACCATGCCGTAGCCGTACCGCCAGTGCAGCTCCGGCATGTGGTCGAAGTTCATGCCGTAGACCCCGCAGACCATCGTCGGCACGGCGACGATCGCGGCCCACGCCGTGATCTTCCGCATGTCCTCGTTCTGCGCGACCGTGACCTGCGCGAGGTGCGCCTGCAGGATGGAGTTGAGCAGTTCGTCGAAGGCGGCGATCTGCTCCTTCGACCGCAGCAGGTGGTCCGAGACGTCGCGGAAGTACGCCTGTATCTCCGGGTCGACCGCCCGGATCGGCCGGGTGGCGAGATCCTCGAGCGGCCGGCTGAGCGGCACCACCGCCCGCTTCAGTTCGAGCAGTTCACGCTTGAGTTGGTAGATGCGCCCCGGGTCGGTCCGCGCGCCGGTCTCCGAGAACACGTCCGTCTCGACCTGGTCGATGTCCGCGTGCACCGAGTCCGTGACCGTCAGGTAGTCGTCGACCACGTGGTCCGCGATCGCGTGCAGCACCGCCGAGGGGCCCTTGGCGAGCTGGTCGGGGTCGGACTCCAGCTCCTCGCGCAGCGGGCCCAGCGAGCCGTGCCGGCCGTGCCGCACCGTGATCACGAAGTCCGCGCCGACGAACACCATGATCTCGCCGCTGTTCACCACCTCGCTGGTGGCGGTCAGCTCCTCGTGCTCGACGTAGCAGACCGTCTTGAACACCGCGAAGAGCGTCTCGCCGTAGCGCTCCAGCTTGGGGCGCTGGTGAGCCTCGACCGCGTCCTCGACGGCCAGCGGGTGCAGGTCGAAGAGCTCGGCGATGCCCGCGAACTCCTGGTCGGTGGGCTCGTGCAGACCGAGCCAGACGAAGCCCTCCCGGCCCTTGCGCATCCGCTCCACGGTGTCCACCAGATCGCCGTGCGCGGGGGTGCGGACGCCCTCCCGGTACATCACGCAGTTCACCACCGAGGAGCCCAGCGGGGACCGGGCCGGGTGACTCAGGTCGACGCGCGGGCGCCGCCGGGCCAGCCGAGCCACTTTGCGAAGGCCGCCGACCCCGCCGAGGCTCGTGACCTTCCGCAGATTCCCTGCCATGGACATCCGGATCTCCTTGCGTGGAACTCATCGCGCCGTTCCTGCGCCTTGGCGCGCCAGTCTGCCAGGCCTGCGTGAGCTGCGGGTAAGCCTGTGGATACGGCCCGTTCCGCTTGGTTCCCGGCTGTGGACGAACGGCGCCGGCGCCGCGCTCCCGTCGCATCGACGCATGCCCGTGCGGGGCGGTTCTCAGTACGGAGGCATCCGACGCGGTTCTCCGTGCCGGAGCGTCGACGAGTACGGATAAGTCGGATAAATGGGATGATCGCGGCATGACGCGAACCGACGGGTACCTCCTCGACAACCGGCAGACCGAGGCGGCAGAGCACTTCAGCGCCTTCGCCGCTCTCTTCGACCCCACGACGTTCCGGCACCTCGAAGCGCTCGGCGTCGGATCCGGCTGGCGGTGCTGGGAGGTCGGTGCCGGCACCACCGTGGTGTCCTGGCTGGCCAAGAAGGTCGGCCCGACCGGACGCGTCGTCGCGACCGACACCGACACCTCACGGCTGGCCGCCGCCGCCCGGCCACCCGTCGAGGTGCGGTTCCACGACCTCGGCGCGCAGGAGCCGCCGGGGGAGGGCTTCGACCTGGTGCACGCCCGCCTCGCCCTCGTCCACGTCACCGACCGGGAACGGGCGTTGCGGTCCATGGTCAAGGCTCTGCGCCCCGGCGGGCGCCTCCTCGTCGAGGACGCCGATCCCGCCCTCCAGCCGTTGCTCTGCCCCGACGAGTACGGCCCCGAGCAACAGCTCGCGAACCGGCTGCGGCAGGGCTTCCGCGGACTGCTCGCCGACCGCGGGACCGACCTGCCGTGCGGCCGCACCCTGCCGCGGCTGCTCCGGGACGCCGGACTGACCCGGGTCCTCGCCGACGCCTACTTCCCCCTCGCCTCGCCGGCCTGTGCCGCCCTGGAGTCCGTCACGATCCGTCAGATCCGCGACCAGCTCGTCACGGCGGGCCTCTCCACGGACCAGGACATCGACCGCCACCTCGAGAACGTCACGTCCGGCGCGCTCGATCTGACGACGGCACCGATGATCTCGGCGTGGGGGCGGAAGCAGTAGTCGGGGCAGGTCCACCCGCCGAGGCCGGTCAGCTCGGCAGGGGCGGTCTCCCACCCACCCGTTCCACCGCCCGCGCGCCCGCCCGGCAGCCCTCCGCCGCGGCATCCTCCGGCCCGGCACCCGCCAGCAGGGCGGCGAGGAACGCGCCGGTGAAGGCGTCCCCGGCGCCGGTCGTGTCCCGTGGTGTCGCCGGTACGGCCGGAACGTGGGCGCGCACCTTCCCCGAGCGGGCCACGAGTGCCCCCTCCTGGCCCTGCTTGGCAACGACCAGCTGCACGCGCAGGCTCAGCTCTGCCGCCGCCTCGGCCGCGTCCGCCAGCCCCGTCAGCAGGCACGCCTCGTCCCGGCTGGGCAGGAGTACGTCCACGCCCTCGACGAGCGCCAGGAACCGCTCGGCGCCCAGCTCTGCCAGGAAGCCGGCCGATGCCGGGTCCAGACTCACCGGCACTCCACGCGCGCGTGCGGCTTTCAGGGCCACCGTCACCAGGGCCCGGCTCGGCTCGGAGAACAGGAGGTAGCCCGACAGGTGCAGCCGGGCCACGCCGTCGAGCAGCGCGTCCGACCAGTCGGCGGGCCCGAGCCGCAACGACGCGCCGCTGTCGGTGAGAAACGTCCGCTCCGCCGAAGCGCCCCCGTCGACCATGCAGATCACCGTGCCGGTCGGCACGAGCGGGTCGACGACGAGCTGCGGACGCACCCCCTGGGTGACCAGCTCCCGCTCGTGCCAGGCCGCCGCCTCCGCCCCCACCCGCCCGAGCAGCCGTACGTCCGCCGCGCCCCGGTGCGCCGCCCAGCACGCCACATTGGCGCCCGCCCCGCCCGCCACCGTCCGGATCGAGGCAGTCGTGTCCGTACCGGCCGCGAGCGGCCCCCGGTGCCGCGCGACGACATCGGTGATGACGTCCCCGACGACCAGCAGCCCCCGGCCGGCCGCCGAGCCGACGCCGGTCTGCGCCGACTCCGCGCCGGTCTGCGCAGTCTCCGCGCCGGTCTCCGCCGAGCCGGCGCCGGTCTCCGCCGAACCCGGACTCGAGCCCCCGGAACCCGCTCCCCCTCCCGGTCCCCCGCCGTCGGCCACGGTCATCCCCGGGTCCAGGCCGCCGCGATCCGCGCCGCCAGGCGTACGTTGCCCCGGACCGCCGCCAGGTTGGCGCTCAGGGAGGCGCCGTCCGTGTGCCGCACCAGATAGTCGAGCAGGAAGGGCGTGACCGCCTGGCCCGTGATGCCCTCCTCCTCGCACGCGTGCAGCGCGTCCGCCAGCACGCGTGCGTGCAGGTCCGGATCGAGCTGCTCCTCCTCGGGGACGGGGTTGGCGACGATCAGCGCCGACTCGGGCCCGTCGAGTGCGTCCTGGGCCCGGATGACGCCCGCCACCTGCTCGGGCGTTTCCAGCGTCCAGTCCACCGGATGTCCCGAGTCGGAGAGGTAGAAGCCGGGGAACCGGCCGGTGCCGTAACCGGCCACGGCGACACCGAGCGTCTCCAGCCGCTGCAGGGTCGCCGGCACGTCCAGGATCGACTTCACCCCGGCACACACCACCGTGATGCGCGTGCGCGCCAGCAGCCCCAGGTCGGCCGACTCGTCCTGCGTCACCGTCCACTCCCGGTGCACCCCGCCGAGCCCACCCGTCGCGAAGACGCGCACGCCCGCGGACGCCGCCAGCAGCGCGGTCGCCGACACCGTGGTCGCCCCGCTCGTCCCGGACGCCACCGCGAGCGGCAGGTCACGGTGGCCGAGCTTGCGGATCCCGTCCTCGTTCGCGACTCGTTCCAGTTGCTCCTTGTCCAGGCCCACATGAGGACGCCCGTCCAGAACGGCGATCGTCGCTGGTACCGCGCCCTCGTGCCGCACGGCCGTCTCCAGCTCCAGCGCCACCTGGAGGTTGCGCGGCCGCGGCAGCCCGTGGGCGATGATCGTGGACTCCAGGGCCACGACGGGCCGGCGCGCGTCGATCGCCTCCCGCACTTCTTCGGACACCACCAGCACCACGCGCCTGCCTCCTGTCAGTCGGTCAGTTGTCTTCCCTCATCTCTGGCGGGCGGCGAGCCGGGCCAAACCCTTGCGGGCTGCCGGAGCCGTCACGAGCCTGGGGTGCATGACTGACCAGATACCGCGTCTCGACCACGTCGTCCTCTGGGTGCGCGACCCGCTCGCCGCCGCCGACTTCTACGAGAAGGCCGTCGGCTTGGAGGCGGTCCGGCTCGCGGAGTTCGCGGCGGGTGAGGTGCCGTTCCCCTCCGTGCGCGTCAACGACGTGACCATCCTCGACCTCATGCCGCTGAGCTTCGCGGAGCGCATGACGATGCTGCCCGGCTCCGCCGACAGCGCGGGGCACCCGGTCAACCATGTCTGCCTGTCGCTGCCCCGCGGCGATTTCGACGCCCTCCTCAGCCGCCTCGGGGAACGCTCCGTACCGATGTCCGATCTTGCCCACGACTCCTTCGGAGCCCGGGGCAAGGCCACCTGCAGCTTCTACTTCCGCGACCCGGACGGCAACGTCTTCGAGGCCCGGCACTACGACTGACCGGGGCCGGGACGACGACTGACCGGGCCCGGGGTCAGAAGAGCGGCTCGGGAAGCACCCCTTCCAGGGCGAGCAGCCTCCGCTTGGTCTCCAGGCCGCCCCCGAAGCCGCCGATGCCGCCGCCGCTCTCGACGACCCGGTGACAGGGCACCACCACCGGCAGCGGATTGGCACCCATCGCCATGCCCACGGCCTGGGCGGCGCCCGGCTGGCCGACCCGCCCGGCCAGGTCGCCGTATCCGACGACCGATCCGTACGGCACGCCCGAGGCCAGTTCGCGCAGGACCTCCCGGTTGAAGCCGGAGATCAGCGACCAGTCCAGCGGCAGGTCGAAGTCGCGTCGCTCACCGGCGAAGTAGGCCTCGAACTGGCGTATCGCCTCGGCCAGCAGCGGGGAGCCGGGCGCCTCGACGGGCTCGGTGCCCAGCCGTGACGCCAGCCGCTCGACGGCCCGGTCCCGCACCGCGTCGGCGGCGTGGAACACGACGTTGACCAGGCCGTCCCGGCTCGCGGCCAGCAGCAACGGCCCGATCCCGCTCTCGACGACCGCCCACACGACCCGCGGCCCGACTTGCTCTCGGCTGTCCATGCGCCCACAGTAGGACCCGCCACTGACAATGCCGCCGGGCGGAACCCCGGATCAGCCGCCCACGGCCTTTCGCACCACATCCGGCTTGTTGGTGATGATCCCGTCGACCCCGTACCCGGCGACCCGCTGGGCCGTCCTCCCGTCGTCGACCGTCCAGGCGAAGACCTCCAGCGGCTTGTCGTGCGGTCCGTCGAACGCCTGCACGGAGGACACGTACGCCGGGGACAGCGAGCTGTACGAGGGGTTGATCTGGTCGGCGAACTCGGCGTAATAGAGCAGGTCCGAGACCGGCGGCGTCCCCAGGAGGCCCGTCTTCACGCCGGGCTTCAGCTCGTGCACCGCCCGCACGCTGTCCGGGCTGAAGCTCTGCACGATCAGCCGGCCGGCCAGATGCGACCGGTCGAGCCAGCCCTCGTTGCTGAGGACTTTCAGGGTCTGCCGCTCGATGCCCGGGTACAGCTCCGGGTTCTTGATCTCCAGGAGCAGCTTCTGGTGGTGACGCTCCAAGCGGTCCGTGAACTGCTCCAGCGTCGGCACGCGCGTGCCCGCGTACGCGGGTCCGAACCAGCTGCCCGCGTCCAGACGCGCGATTTCCGCTGCGGTGAAGTCCTTCACCTTCCAGGGAGCCCGGCCCGGGAAGACCTCCTCGGCGTCGGTGGTGCGCCGCAGGTTGTCGTCGTGGATGACGACCAGCTCGCCGTCCCTGGTTCGCTGCACGTCGTTCTCCACCCAGCGGATGCCCAGCTCCGCCGCTCTGTCCACGGCGGCCAGGGTGTTCTCGGGCGCGTACGCGGAGGCACCCCGGTGCGCGATGACCAGCGGCGACGTGCTGCCCCCCGCGGCCTGGGCGGGGGCGGCGGGGAACAGCAGGGCGGCGGTTCCCAGGAGTGCGGTGGTCGAGGCGGCAACAGCGCGCGCGTGCATGCGTACTCCTCGCGACGAGCGATCGGCGACATCACAGACAGCACAACTGTGACAGCAGAGGGTCAACGCGAGAGGGGTACGGGATGGCCACACGCTGAACGGGGATGACCCAACTCCGCTCACCGGTACCGCACAACTGCGGCAAGGCCGTGTTTCTTTGCCGGAAAGTCGTTCGACCATTCCGGTGGGGGTCATACTCTCTGCGTCAACCCTGACCGCTCGTGCGGTCCTGGGAGGGGGCGCACATCAGGTATTCCGGGACGTTCACGGGCGGGAAGGGCAGCCGCGCATGCAGGGCACGGTCGACGGATTCAGCTATGGCCTGGTCACACCCCTGGTGGCCTACTTCATGGCCTTTCTCGGTGGCGCTCTCGGCTTGCGCTGCACCACCAGATCCATGCTCGTCTCGCAGTCCTGGCGCCCCGGCTGGCTCGCCCTCGGCTCCGCCGCCATCGGCTCCGGCATTTGGACCATGCACTTCGTCGCGATGATGGGATTCACCGTCCGGGGGACCTCGATCCACTACGACAGGGCGATGACCTTCGCGAGCCTGGCCGTGGCGATCGTCATGGTGGGCGTCGGGATCTTCATCGTCGGCTACCGGGGAGCCCGCGGGACGGCCCTGTTCACCGGCGGGACCATCACCGGCCTCGGCATCGCGTCGATGCACTACCTCGGCATGGCCAGCATGAGCCTGGACGGGAAGCTGGAGTACAACACCGTCACGGTCGGCATCTCCGTCGTCATCGCCATGGGCGCCGCCACCGCAGCCCTGTGGGCCGCCGGCCAGGTCAGGGGCTTCCTGTGGAGCGTGGGCGCCAGCCTCGTCATGGGACTGGCCGTCAGCGGCATGCACTACACCGGTATGGCCGCCCTCAGCGTCCACCTGCACGGCACGGATGAACCCACCACGGGAGATTCGCCCGCGAGCCTGCTCGCACCCATGCTGATCGGCCCGCTCGCCTTCCTGCTTCTCGCGGGCGTCGTGGTGATGTTCGATCCGCTGATGGTCATGGGGAAGCCCGCCGTCGTCCCCGTCGAGCAGAAGCCCGGCATCCCCGCCCACACCCACGTCCGGCACTCCGCCCACCGCCTGCGGTTCCGTCCCCGCCGGACCTTTGAGCACCGGGGGTCCCGCACCCCACAGAACCGCTGATCAGAGCCCGTTGTCAGTGCGGGGTCGTACGGTGGATCCCATGCGGCCCGTTTCAAAGATCGAACGCACGGTGGCGCCCTTCGAGGTCGTCAGCCCCTACCAGCCGAACGGCGACCAGCCGACGGCCATCGCCGATCTCGCCCGGCGCATCGAGGCGGGTGAGAAGAACGTCGTGCTGCTCGGCGCGACCGGCACCGGCAAGTCCGCCACCACCGCGTGGATGATCGAGAAGCTCCAGCGCCCCACGCTCGTGATGGCGCCGAACAAGACACTGGCCGCCCAGCTGGCGAACGAGTTCCGCGAGCTGCTCCCGAACAACGCCGTCGAGTACTTCGTCTCGTACTACGACTACTACCAGCCCGAGGCGTACGTCCCGCAGTCGGACACCTACATCGAGAAGGACTCCTCGATCAACGAGGAGGTCGAGCGCCTGCGCCACTCCGCGACCAACTCGCTGCTCACCCGCCGCGACGTCGTCGTGGTCGCCTCGGTCTCCTGCATCTACGGTCTCGGCACCCCGCAGGAGTACGTGGACCGTATGGTCCCCCTCCGCGTCGGCGAGGAGATCGACCGCGACGAGCTGCTGCGCCGCTTCGTGGACATCCAGTACACGCGCAACGACATGGCCTTCGCGCGCGGCACCTTCCGCGTCCGCGGCGACACCATCGAGATCTTCCCGGTCTACGAGGAGCTGGCCGTCCGCATCGAGATGTTCGGCGACGAGATCGAGGCGCTGTCCACCCTGCACCCGCTCACCGGCGAGATCATCAGCGACGACGAGCACCTCTACGTCTTCCCGGCCTCCCACTACGTCGCAGGACCCGAGCGCCTGGAGCGGGCCGTCAACGACATCGAGAAGGAGCTGGCCGAGCGCCTGACGGAGCTGGAGAAGCAGGGCAAGCTGCTGGAGGCCCAGCGCCTGCGCATGCGGACCACGTACGACATCGAGATGCTGCGCCAGATCGGCAGCTGCTCCGGCGTCGAGAACTACTCGATGCACTTCGACGGCCGCTCGCCCGGCTCACCGCCGAACACTCTGCTGGACTACTTCCCGGACGACTTCCTCCTCGTCATCGACGAGTCGCACGTCACCGTTCCGCAGATCGGCGCCATGTACGAGGGTGACGCCTCCCGTAAGCGCACCCTCGTCGACCACGGCTTCCGGCTGCCCTCCGCCCTGGACAACCGCCCCCTGAAGTGGGAGGAGTTCCAGGAGCGCATCGGCCAGACGGTCTACCTGTCGGCCACCCCCGGGAACTACGAGATGTCCCGCTCGGACGGCGTCGTCGAGCAGATCATCCGCCCCACCGGCCTCGTCGACCCGGAGGTCGTCGTCAAGCCCACCGAGGGCCAGATCGACGACCTGGTGCACGAGATCCGGCAGCGCACCGAGAAGGACGAGCGCGTCCTGGTCACCACGCTCACCAAGAAGATGGCCGAGGACCTCACGGACTACTTCCTGGAGCTGGGCATCCAGGTGCGCTATCTGCACAGCGACGTCGACACCCTGCGCCGTGTCGAACTGCTGCGTGAACTGCGCGCGGGCGAGTACGACGTGCTGGTCGGCATCAACCTCCTGCGCGAGGGCCTCGACCTGCCCGAGGTGTCCCTGGTGGCGATCCTGGACGCGGACAAGGAGGGCTTCCTGCGCTCCGGCACGTCCCTGATCCAGACCATCGGCCGCGCCGCTCGCAACGTGTCCGGCCAGGTCCACATGTACGCCGACAAGATCACCCCGGCGATGGAGAAGGCCATCGACGAGACGAACCGGCGCCGCGAGAAGCAGATCGCCTACAACACGGAACGGGGCATCGACCCCCAGCCCCTGCGCAAGAAGATCAACGACATCGTCGCCCAGATCGCCCGCGAGGACATCGACACCGAGCAACTGCTCGGCTCGGGCTACCGCAAGGCGAAGAAGGACGGCGGCGGCACCAAGGCGCCCGTGCCCTCCCTCGGCAAGGCGGCCGGGGCGGCCAAGTCCGCCAAGGGCAAGGGCAAGACCAAGGAGACGGTGCCGACCGACCGCCCCGCGGCCGAACTGGCCGAACAGATCGAGGAGCTCACCGCGCGGATGCGGGCCGCCGCCGCGGAGCTCCAGTTCGAGATCGCGGCCCGACTGCGCGACGAGGTCTCGGAGATGAAGAAGGAGCTGCGCCAGATGAAGGAGGCGGGCCTGGCCTGACAGCCTGCCGCGTACGCGCAGTGTTGCAAGACCGACACAAAGTGCGGACCGGGGTACGTCGCTGTCAGTACCCCTGCGTAGGGTTCTGGTCAACCGCGACTGCGCGGCAACAGGGGACGTTCGAGAGGGGAATCAGCGCGTGACCGTCAACATGACCAAGGGTCAGGCCATCAGTCTGCAGAAGAGCGACGGCGGCAGCCTGACCGCGGTTCGCATGGGTCTCGGTTGGCAGGCGGCTCCCCGGCGCGGCCTGTTCGGCTCGCGCACGCGCGAGATCGACCTCGACGCCTCCGCCGTCCTGTTCGCGGACAAGCAGCCGGTCGACGTCGTCTTCTTCCGCCACCTGGTGAGCGACGACGGCTCGGTGCGCCACACCGGTGACAACCTCGTCGGCGGTGTCGGCCAGGGCGGCGACGACGAGGCGATCCTCGTCGACCTCGCGCGGGTCCCGGTCCACATCGACCAGATCGTCTTCACCGTGAACTCCTTCACGGGCCAGACCTTCCAGGAGGTGCAGAACGCGTTCTGCCGCCTGGTCGACGAGACCAACGGCCAGGAGCTCGCCCGCTACACGCTCGCCGGCGGCGGCCAGTACACGGCCCAGATCATGGCCAAGGTCCACCGTTCCGGCCAGGGCTGGACGATGACGGCCCTGGGCAACCCGGCCAACGGCCGTACCTTCCAGGACCTGATGCCGGCGATCCTGCCAGTGCTCTGAGAGCGCCCGGGCCCCGGTCGGCGGGCCCGGCGAGCAGCACGCGACCTCACACAACGACACAGGGGGACGAAGGCGATGACGGCCGAGCTGGTGCGGGGGCAGAACCACCCGCTCTCCCAGGCCCGTCTCGAGATCCGGATCTCGGCTGGTACGCCGATCGTGGCCGTGGCCGCGCTCGGCGACGAGAACGGCCGGATCCACGGCGTGGAGTGGGTGGCCCACCCGGGCGCACCCACCCAGCCAGGTCTCGAGGTCTCCCGTCAGGCCGCCGCCGACCATCGCCTTGCGGTGGACCTGGACGCCGTGCCGGAGGCAGTCCACCGTGTCAGCGTGCTGCTCGCCCTCCCCGTGAGCGGGACGGGCCCGGTCCGTTTCGGCGCGGTGGCCGCCCCCTTCGTCGCCGTCACCGGCCTCGACGGTGGCGAGGTCGCCAGCTACACCATCACCGGCCTGGAGGCCGAGTCGGCCGTCGTCGCCCTGGAGCTCTACCGCCGGCAGGGCGCCTGGAAGGTGCGAGCCGTCGGCCAGGGCTACGCGGGCGGCCTCGCCGAACTCCTCACCGACCAGGGCCTGCCGCAGGCCCGTCAGCTCGCCGACAGCATCAACGACGCGGTGGCCCAGGGGCTGGCCCGCTCGGTGCAGGCGCCCCCGCCGCGCACCGCGGACGGTAACCGCTCCCGGCAGGCAGCGGCTCCCGCCCTCGGCCCGGACCAGGGCGGCACCGTGCCTCAGCCCCCTCCCGTGCCGCCGGTGTCCCCGTACAGCGGTCAGACGCCCGGCGGTCCCGGGCAGCCCGCTCCGCAGCAGCCGTCGTATCCGGGCGCCGAGCCGGACCCCCACGCCGTCACCCAGCCGTCCGCGCCGACGGCCGGTGGCCCGATCGACTACAGCCACCCGCGCCGCCAGAACGCCGCTCCGCCACCGCCCCCGCCGACCGCGCCTCCGGCCGCCCCCGGGCAGCCCGCACAGCCCGTCGCGGGTGACGCGACCGGCTGGTCCATGGAGGAGCGGCTCTACAACCAGGTGTGGGGCATGTTCGAGGACCTGGCCCGCACCACCGCCGCCTACCGCAGCGCCGTCGACTTCGCCGAGTCACGCATGGACAAGGAGCTGGAGCAGGTCCTCTCCGACCCGCGCAGCCGGATCGGCGGGCAGGGCGACGCCGCCCGCGAGGCGGTCCGGGCCCGGCACGCCCAGCTCGTCGCACAGGCCCGGGAGGCCCTCGACCGGGACCTCGCCCAGCTCGCGGCCGAGGCCGACGTCGTCGAGCCGGCCCTGCCGCCGGCGTACGCCCGCTGGGACAACCCGGCGTGGCACTCCTACCGGGTGCCGATGGAGATCCCCATGGCCCTGCGCCTGGGCGATCTCCACCTCCCCGAGGACGACCGGATCCGCATCCCGATGCTGGTCCGGCTGCCGCTGGAGCGGGGCCTGTGGATCGACAGCGGACCGGCCGGATCGTCCGACGGTTCGTTCACCGACTCCCACGCCATGAGCCGTCTCGCCATGGATACGGCGGTCGCGCACGCGGGCCGGCTGCTCGCCGTCTACCCGGCGGGCGAGTTCACCGTCCATGTCATCGACCCGGCCGGCTCGGGGGCTCAGCCGCTGGCGCCCCTCGTGCAGGCCGGTGTGCTCGCGGCCCCGCCCGCGCTCGGCGCCGCCGGCGTGGCGGACGTGCTGGGCCGGCTCACCCAGCGGGTCGACCTGGTGCAGATGGCGGTCCGGGGCGGCGCCGCCGACTCCCTCCCGCCCGGTTTCGACACGTCTCAGCAGCTGCTGATCGTCAACGACTTCCCGCACGGCTTCGACGACCGGGCCGTGAACCAGCTGCGCTACCTCGCCGACGAGGGCCCCGCCTTCGGTGTCCACCTGATGATGGTGGCCGACCGGGAGGAGTCCTCCGGGTACGGGCCTTTGCTCGACCCGCTGTGGCGTTCGCTGCTGCGACTGACACCGGTGGCCGACGATCACCTCGCCGACCCGTGGGTCGGTCATGCCTGGACGTACGAGCCCTCGCTCGTGCCGTCCGGCAGCAAGGTCCTCCAGCAGGTGCTGAACCAGGTGGCCGCTGCCCGCACCAAGTTCACGTAAAGCTCCCTGACCAGGCATTTTGGCCATTCTTTTGCCAAGCTCTTTACCTGTTCTTGGTGATTGGGTACTGTTGACGGCACGGAGGGGAGTACTCCCTGTCTGCTGCGGCGTACCCGTCAATACGGATCAGGCCAGATCCCGGGGCGCCGGCCCGTCCTTGGGTGGAAGAGACCTCCGGCAGCGACGACGCTGACATTTGCCGTTACGACTGCCGGAGGCGCAGTGGATGTTTCCGTGACCCTATGGGTCCTGACGATCGTGGGTCTCGCCGCCCTGATCGCGGTCGACTTCTTCATCGGCCGCAAGCCGCACGACGTGTCGATCAAGGAAGCCGGGATCTGGACGGTCGTCTGGATCGTGCTGGCCGCCCTCTTCGGATTCGGCCTGCTCCTGTTCGCCGGTGGCCAGCCCGCCGGTGAGTTCTTCGCCGGCTTCATCACCGAGAAGTCACTCAGCGTCGACAACCTCTTCGTCTTCGTCCTGATCATGGCGAAGTTCGCGGTGCCGTCGCAGTACCAGCAGCGGGTGCTGCTGATCGGCGTCCTCATCGCCCTGGTCCTGCGAGCGATCTTCATCGCCGCCGGTGCGGCGATCCTCGCCAGCTTCTCCTGGGTCTTCTACATCTTCGGCGCCTTCCTCATCTGGACCGCCTGGAAGCTCATCCAGGAGGCCCGGGCGGACGAGGAGGACGAGGACTGGGAGGAGAACAAGCTGCTCAAGGCCGCCGAGCGCCGCTTCGGCGTGGCCGACCGCTACCACGGCACCAAGCTGTGGATCGAGGAGAACGGCAAGCGGGTCATGACCCCGATGCTGGTCGTGATGCTCGCGATCGGCACCACCGACGTCCTGTTCGCCCTCGACTCCATCCCCGCGATCTTCGGCCTGACCCAGGACCCGTACATCGTCTTCACGGCCAACGCGTTCGCCCTGATGGGTCTGCGCCAGCTGTACTTCCTCATCGGCGGCCTGCTGAGGAAGCTGGTCCACCTCAGCTACGGCCTGTCGATCATCCTCGGCTTCATCGGCGTGAAGCTGGTGCTGCACGCGCTGCACGAGTCCGGGGTGCACGTCCCCGAGATCGGCATTCCGGTATCGCTCGGCGTGATCTGCGCCGTCCTGATCGTCACCACGATCACCAGCCTGCGAGCTTCCAAGAAGCAGGCGGCGGCCGAGGCGGCGCAGGGGAAGAGCGGAGACGCTCCGAAGGACAGCGTCGACGTCTGACCGCGTCGGACGCAGGAACAACCATCACCGGGGCCGGTGGTCGGCGCATTGGCGACCACCGGCCCCGGTGCTTGCCTGTTTCCTGAGCCACGGCACCGCACTGGGCACCGCACCGCACCGCGCCGCACCGGGCACGGCACCCGCACCCGGCTCACCCCGCAGCGGCCTCCGCAGCCGCGCCCGTCCGCACCGGACGCGTCTCCGGCAGCAACGCGAAGCACCCCAGGCTGAACAGCGCGATCACCGTCAGATAGGCGGCCACGCCCCACGGCACCCGCCCGCCCTGCTCGGCCAGGGCCGTCGCCACGATCGGTGTGAGCGCACCTCCGACGACCCCGCCGAGGTTGTAGCCGACGGCGGCGCCGGTGCAGCGCACCCGCGGCTCGTACAGCTCCGGCAGATACGCGGCGATCACGGCGAACATCGTGATGAACGCGAGCATCGCCCCGAGGAAGCCGAGGAACATCGGCAGCGGCGCCCCGGTGGCGAGGAGCGCGACCATCGGGAACATCCACAGCGCGGCGGCCGCACACCCGGCCAGGCAGAGCGGCCGCCGGCCGTAGCGGTCACCGAGCAGCGCGACCAGCGGGGTGAGAGCGCCCTTCACGAGCACCGCGCCCATGATGCAGGTCAGTATGACGCTGCGGCTCACCCCGAGCCGCTCCGTCCCATACGCGAGGGACCAGGTCGTCACGGCGTAGAAGATCGCGTAGCCGATCGCGAGTCCCCCGCCGGTCAGCAGGAGGAGCCGCCAGTGGTCGCGGACGACCTCGGCGAGGGGCACGCGGGCGTGGTCGTCGATCTGGAGGAAGCTGGGGCTCTCGGCGAGCGACGACCGCAGCCACAGCCCCACGACGGCCAGAACTCCCGCCGCCCAGAACGGCACCCGCCACCCCCACGCGGCGAACTGCGCCTCGGTCAGGGTCGAGGACAGCCCCAGCACCACACCGTTGGCGAGCAGGAACCCCAGCGCGGGCCCGACCTGCGGGAAACTCGACCACAGGGCGCGCCGTTCGGCCGGCGCGTGCTCCACGGCCAGCAGCACCGCCCCACCCCACTCCCCGCCGAGCCCCAGCCCCTGGAGGAAGCGCAGCACCAGGAGCAGCAGAGGAGCGACCATGCCGATCGTGTCGTACGTCGGCACGCAGCCGACCGCGACCGTGGAGGCCCCCGTCAGCAGCAGAGAGGCGACGAGGACCGGCCGCCGCCCGCGCCGGTCCCCGATGTGCCCGAACAGCACCGATCCCAGCGGCCGGGCCACGAAGCCCACACCGAAGGTGGCGAAGGCGGCCAGTGTCCCGGCCACCGGAGAGAAGGTCGGGAAGAACAGCGGACCCAGGATCAGGGCCGCCGCGGTGCCGTAGACGAAGAAGTCGTAGAACTCGATGGCTGTGCCGGCGAGTGAGGCGGCCGCGAGGCGCGGCATGGAGGGTGCCTTTACGGTGCGTTCGTCGTGCATGTCGCGTCAACCACCCACCGTGATCGCCGGTTACGGGGGCGCACGGAGGGCTTGGGGCCCTCAGTACGTGACCGTGATGCGCCGGGCGGGTCCGTCCACGCGCACGGTGCCGCCGTACGGAATCACCAGCTGGGGATCGGTGTGCCCGAAGTCCACGTCGAAGACGATCGTGGCCTCCGGGGCGTAGGCCCGCATGGCGCGCAGCACGGCCTCACGCTGGTCGGCCGCGTAACGGGCAGCCTGCTCCGGGGTGTTGGGCCGCTCGAAGGACCATGCCTTCGGCCGGCCCATCAGCAGGGCCGAGAAGCGCCTCAGCAGCCCGCGCTCGCCCATGCTCCGCAGGGTGTGGAAGACCTCCGTGGCGCTCGGCATGTCCTCCGAGGTCTCCAGGAGCAGCACGCCGCCGTCGTACTCGGACAGGTCGCGGGCGATCTCCCGGTCGGCCATCAGCAGCCAGGCGACGATCTCCAGGCAGCCGCCCCAACTGCGGCCCTCGGCCACCCGGTCGGGGTTCACCCAGGTCCAGCCGGTACCGGGCCGGGTCTCCGGCTCCGCGTCGAAGGTCGCCGGGTCCGCCCAGTCCCGGTCGATGTCACGCCACCGCTCGGCGGGCCTCAACTCGTAGGGTCCCGAGGTGAACAGGGCCGCGCGCAGGGACTCGGCGGTCTGCGGATGCATGGCCCCGGGGCGGCCCAGCTCGTACATCACGCTCCCGCCGTGGAAGCCGACGATGCCGCAGGTGCGCAGGAAGGCGAGCAGGTTCGTGTTGTCGCTCATCCCGAAGAACGGCTTCGGGTGGGCCCGGATCAACTCCCGGTCCAGGTACGGCAGCACGGTGATCTGGTCGTCGCCGCCGATCGACGCGATGACGGCCTTGATCTCCGGGTCGGCGAAGGCCGCGTGGATGTCGTCGGCCCGCTCCCGGGGTGTGGAGCCCATGGTGCGCGTCGCCGGATACTCGACCGGCTCCAGCCCGAACTCCTCGCGCAGCCGCCGAAGGCCCAGCTCGTAGGGGAGCGGGAAGAGCCCCGGCAGACCTGAGGAGGGCGAGATCACGGCGATGCGGTCACCCGGGGACGGCTTGGGCGGACAGGTCGGGCTGGTCAGGCTCGTCATGCCGGGAGGCTACGGCCCGGCGGGCTGCCGGCGCACCGTGATAAACCGGCTGTGAGCAGCGGTCCGCCACGGGCCGCCCGACCCCGAACGGACCGGAGGAACCGTGCCCCGCACCCTGGCCCACGCCCCGATCATGATCCTCAACGGCCCCAATCTGAACCTGCTCGGCCAGCGCCAGCCGGAGATCTACGGCTCCGACACCCTCGCCGACGTCGAGGCCCTGTGCGCCAAGGCGGCGGCCGCGCACGGCGGCACGGTCGACTTCCGCCAGTCCAACCACGAGGGCGAGCTGGTCGACTGGATCCACGAGGCGCGGTTGAACCACTGCGGCATCGTGATCAACCCCGGTGCCTACTCGCACACCTCCGTCGCCATCCTGGACGCCCTCAACACCTGTGACGGCCTGCCGGTGCTGGAGGTCCACATCTCCAACATCCACCAGCGCGAGTCGTTCCGGCATCACTCCTACGTCTCGCTGCGCGCCGACGGGGTCATCGCGGGGTGCGGCGTGCAGGGGTACGTGTTCGGGGTGGAGCGGGTCGCGGCGCTGGCAGGGGCGGGCAAGGCGGACGCGTGAACCACTGCCGGTAAGCCCCGCCGGCCATGGCGGACGCCTCTTACAGCCCGCCTTCCTACAGCCGCCCCGCCTCCACGATCCGCCGCAGGAAGCGCCGCGTCCGCTCCTGCTGCTGGGACCCCCGAGGACATGCTCGGTGGTGCCCCGCTCCAGCAGCTCACGCGCGCGTGCCTCGGCCTCGGCTCGAACGGGCCCCGACCGCTGCCGTGTCGGCATTTGCCCGGGCCGCCGGCCGAGGGCGGGGAACGACAGGCCGGCGGCCCATCCGCCCAGGAGCCGTCATCCTGCGCGGGGCTGCTACCAGTTGACCGCGCAACCAGGTCCGAGGGGAGCGCACGTGCGACACCGGCGTGTGTGGGCGATTCACACGGGGCGCGTGCGCGGCTCACCCCTCAACGCGATTGCGCCCCGCGCAGCCACTCACCAGTCCTGCGCGCCACCCGCGCGCCCGTCACCGCACTCCGCGCGCGATCCTCACCACCCGCGCGCGTGCCACTCCGGCAGGTGCGGGCGCTCCGCGCCCAGGCTCGTGTCGTTGCCGTGCCCCGGGTAGACCCAGGTCTCGTCCGGGAGAGCGCCGAAGATCTTGGTCTCGACGTCGTGGAGGAGACGCGCGAACGCCTTCGGGTCCTTATGGGTGTTGCCCACACCGCCGGGGAACAGGCAGTCCCCGGTGAACACATGGGGATGCCCGTGGGGGTCGTCGTAGACGAGGGCGATCGAACCGGGCGTGTGCCCGACCAGGTGGCGCGCGGTGAGCTCCACGCGCCCCACCCGGATGGTGTCGCCGTCGTCGACCAGCACGTCGGTCCGTACGGGAATGCCGTCGGCGTCCTCGCGGCCCGCGTAGGTGCGGGCGCCGGTGCCCGCGACGACCTCGGCCAGCGCCTGCCAGTGGTCGCCGTGCCGGTGGGTCGTGACGACGGACGCGATGCCGTCGTCACCGATCATGCCGAGCAGCGTCTCCGCCTCGTTCGCGGCGTCGATCAGCAACTGCTCGTCCGTGGCCCGGCAGCGCAGCAGATAGGCGTTGTTGTTCATCGGACCCACCGCGATCTTGGTGATCATCAGGTCCTTGAGCTCGTGCACATCGGCCGGTCCGCCGACCGTCACCTCTCCGCTGTACGTCATGTCCGCCAGCCTATAGCGGGGGAGTGGCCCGGTCCCGCAACCGGGAAGCGGCCCTAGAGCGGAGGCAGCGCGGGAAGCGGACCTCCGTTCACCGCCAGTGCCGCCCCGGGGCGGCGGCCGGCGAGCCAGCCCAGCAGGTCCGCCGGAGAGCCCGTGACGGTCACCTCCGGTCCCGCCTCCGCGTCCCGTCCCGTCCTCCACTCGCGCGTGCCGTCCGTGAGGCGCGTGGACGGTACGTCGGGATGCCCGGCGAACCGGTCGGCGAGGAAGTCGATCTCCCGCTGGGTGAACTCCGCCGGCAGGTCCTCCAGCTCGTATCCGATCCCCAGGTCCACGTGATGCAGCTCCACCTCGACCCACCGCCGGAACGGCACCCGGGACGCGGAGTCCGTGACCCCGTTGCGCAGCTCCACCGTGCGCGACCAGTCCGCCGGAGCGTCCCCGGCCTGCCGGAAGCGGGCCGCGCTCTCACGCAGGTCGGCGAGCTGGACGTCGAGGGCGCGCGGGGCGTCCCGCGCGATGTCGGCGTCCCGGGCCTCGCCGGAGACGTACATGGGACGCCCCTCCAGGACGTTCACGAGGGCGTCCGCGTTGCGGGCGAGGTGGGCCAGGACGTGGCCGCGGCTCCAGCCGGGCAGCCGTGACGGGTGGGTCACAGACGCGTTGTCCAGTTTGCCGACTGCGGTCAGCAGCCGCTCCGTCGCGTCACGTACAGACGCCAGGTCATGAGCGTGATCAATCATGGTGCTGACCCTAGCTCCGCCACTCCTTCGGGTGAAGGTGGTGAAGCAGTGCCGTAATTCGAAAGCGCGTGCTATATGGTCGGACGTGGCGTCGGGCATGCTGGAGAGCCGGGGTTTGTTGGCAACCCGTGAACCCGACCGGCGTTGTCAGTGGCTCCCCCTAGTCTGAGAAAGACGGGGGCCCCGCCCCTGTCACTTCTCTCAAGAAAGGTGCGGACCGGCGTGGCCGACCGTCTCATCGTTCGTGGAGCGCGCGAGCACAACCTCAAGAACGTCTCGCTCGACCTCCCGCGCGACTCGCTCATCGTCTTCACGGGCCTGTCGGGGTCGGGCAAGTCCTCGCTGGCCTTCGACACCATCTTCGCGGAGGGACAGCGGCGCTACGTGGAGTCCCTCTCCTCGTACGCCCGGCAGTTCCTCGGCCAGATGGACAAGCCGGACGTCGACTTCATCGAGGGCCTGTCCCCGGCCGTCTCCATCGACCAGAAGTCGACGTCGCGCAACCCGCGCTCCACGGTCGGCACCATCACCGAGGTCTACGACTACCTGCGGCTGCTCTTCGCGCGCATCGGCAAGCCGCACTGCCCCGAGTGCAGCCGTCCGATCTCGCGCCAGTCGCCGCAGGCCATCGTCGACAGGGTCCTGGAGCTGCCCGAGGGCAGCCGCTTCCAGGTGCTGTCGCCGCTGGTGCGCGAGCGCAAGGGCGAGTTCGTCGATCTCTTCGGCGACCTCCAGACCAAGGGCTACTCCCGTGCGAGGGTGGACGGCGAGACGATCCAGCTGTCGAACCCGCCCACGCTGAAGAAGCAGGAGAAGCACACCATCGAGGTGGTCGTCGACCGCCTCACGGTCAAGGACGGCGCCAAGCGCCGCCTCACCGACTCCGTGGAGACCGCCCTCGGCCTGTCCGGCGGCATGGTCGTGCTCGACTTCGTCGACCTCCCGGAGGACGACCCCGAGCGCGAGCGCATGTACTCGGAGCACCTGTACTGCCCGTACGACGACCTGTCCTTCGAGGAGCTGGAGCCCCGCTCCTTCTCCTTCAACTCGCCCTTCGGCGCCTGCCCCGACTGCACCGGCATCGGCACGCGCATGGAGGTCGACCCGGAGCTGATCGTCCCGGACGAGGACAAGAGCCTCGACGAGGGCGCCATCCACCCCTGGTCGCACGGCCACACCAAGGACTACTTCGGCCGCCTGATCGGTGCCCTCGCCGACGCGCTGGGCTTCCGCACGGACATCCCCTTCGCCGGTCTGCCGCAGCGCGCCAAGAAGGCCCTGCTCCACGGCCACAAGACCCAGGTCGAGGTCCGCTACCGCAACCGCTACGGGCGCGAGCGCCGCTACACCACGGCCTTCGAGGGCGCCGTCCCCTTCGTCAAGCGCCGGCACAGCGAGGCCGAGAGCGACTCCAGCCGCGAGCGCTTCGAGGGCTACATGCGCGAGGTGCCCTGCCCGACCTGTCAGGGCACGCGCCTGAAGCCGGTCGTCCTCGCGGTCACGATCATGGGCAGGTCCATCGCCGAGGTCTCCGCGATGTCGATCAGCGACTGCGCGGACTTCCTGGGCGAGCTGAAGCTCACCGCCCGCGACAAGAAGATCGCAGAGCGCGTGCTGAAGGAGGTCAACGAGCGGCTGCGGTTCCTGGTCGACGTCGGTCTGGACTACCTCTCGCTGAACCGCGCGGCCGGCACCCTGTCCGGCGGCGAGGCCCAGCGCATCCGCCTGGCCACCCAGATCGGCTCCGGCCTCGTGGGCGTCCTGTACGTCCTGGACGAGCCGTCCATCGGTCTGCACCAGCGCGACAACCACCGGCTGATCGAGACCCTGGTCCGGCTGCGCGACATGGGCAACACACTCATCGTCGTCGAGCACGACGAGGACACCATCAAGACCGCCGACTGGATCGTCGACATCGGCCCCGGCGCCGGTGAGCACGGCGGCAAGGTCGTGCACAGCGGCTCCCTGAAGGAGCTCCTCGCCAACGCCGAGTCGCAGACCGGTCAGTACCTGTCCGGCAAGAAGGCCATCCCGCTGCCCGACATCCGCCGCCCGCTGGACCCGTCCCGGCACCTCACGGTGCACGGCGCCCGGGAGAACAACCTCCAGGACATCGACGTCTCGTTCCCGCTCGGCGTCTTCACCGCCGTCACCGGCGTGTCCGGCTCCGGCAAGTCGACGCTGGTCAACGACATCCTGTACACGCATCTGGCCCGCGAGCTGAACGGTGCGCGGAGCGTGCCCGGGCGGCACACGCGCGTGGACGGCGACGACCTCGTCGACAAGGTCGTGCACGTGGACCAGTCGCCCATCGGCCGCACCCCGCGCTCCAACCCGGCCACGTACACCGGCGTCTTCGACCACATCCGCAAGCTGTTCGCCGAGACGACCGAGGCGAAGGTCCGCGGCTACCTGCCCGGCCGCTTCTCCTTCAACGTCAAGGGCGGCCGCTGCGAGAACTGCGCGGGCGACGGCACCATCAAGATCGAGATGAACTTCCTCCCGGACGTCTACGTCCCGTGCGAGGTCTGCCACGGCGCCCGGTACAACCGGGAGACCCTGGAGGTCCACTACAAGGGCAAGTCCATCGCCGACGTCCTGAACATGCCGATCGAGGAGGCCACCGAGTTCTTCGAGGCGGTCCCCGCGATCTCCCGCCACATGAAGACCCTGAAGGACGTCGGCCTCGGCTACGTACGGCTCGGCCAGTCCGCGACCACCCTGTCCGGTGGTGAGGCCCAGCGCGTCAAGCTCGCCAGCGAGCTCCAGCGCCGCTCCACCGGCCGCACGGTCTACGTCCTGGACGAGCCGACCACCGGTCTGCACTTCGAGGACATCAGCAAGCTGCTGACGGTCCTGTCCGGACTGGTCGACAAGGGCAACACGGTCATCGTCATCGAGCACAACCTCGACGTGATCAAGACCGCCGACTGGATCGTCGACATGGGCCCCGAAGGCGGCGCCGGCGGCGGACTGGTCGTCGCCGAGGGCACGCCCGAGCAGGTGGCCGGGGTCCCGGCCAGCCACACCGGCAAGTTCCTGCGGGAGGTCCTCGGCGCCGACCGCGTCAGCGACGCGTCCTCGGTGAAGGCGCCGCGCAAGACGACGGCCCGCAAGACGGTCGCGGCCAAGACGGCATCGGCCCGCAAGACCGCCACCAAGACGGTCACCGGCACGGCCGCCAAGAAGACGGTGACCAAGACCACCAAGGCCGCCGCGAAGAAGACGACCCGGACCAGCAAGGGCTGAGGTCTCCTGCCGAACGCGCCGTGCCCCACAGGCAACGTCCTGTGGGGCACGGCGCGTTCGGTGTTTGGTCAGGCCTTCTCCGGCTCCACGAACTGCATGTCGAGCTGGATCTTGACCACGTCGCCGAGCAGACCGGGGGCGAAGTCCAGCCCGAAGTCGCCGCGCCGGATCTCACCCGTCGCCTCGAACCCGGCGTGCCGACTGCCGTCCATGGGCACCTCGACCAGCCCGCCGAACTCCACGGCGAACGACACCGGGCGGGTCACGTCGCCGATCGTAAGCTCGCCCTCCATGGTCCAGTCGTCACCCTCGCCCGACACTCGCGTCGAGCGGTACGTCATCGTCGGGCGCTTCTCCACGTCGAGCAGGTCGGAGGCGCGGACGTGCGCGTCCCGGTCGGCGTTGCCGGTGTTCACCGAGACCAGGTCGACGGTCGCGGAGACCCGCACGTCCTCGACCCGCTCCCCGACGGACAGTTCGGCCTCCAGCCGCTCGAAGCGCCCCCGCACCTTGGCGATGCCCAGGTGCCGGATGGTGAAGTTCACGGAGGAGTGGAACGGGTCGAGGGCCCAGGTGCCCGGGGCCAGCGGCAGAGCGGTCCTGGCAGCGGCGGCGGTTTCATTCGTCATGCCCTCCACCCTGAGGGCCGTGCGGCACGGGAGGGAGACCGGCCGGAGCCTGGTAGTGACGGGGCCACCCTCCGCGCCCGCGGGCGCTGTACGTTCGGCGGGTGAGCGACAACGAGTTGGGCACGTTCCTGCGCACCTGGCGCGAAGCCGTCACCCCGGCCGAGGCGGGTCTGCCCGCAGGCCCCCGGCGCCGTACCCCGGGCCTGAGGCGTGCAGAACTGGCCACGCTCGCCGGCGTCAGCGTCGAATACCTCACCCGGCTGGAACAGGGCCGCGACCGCAACCCCTCCGCCCAGGTGCTCGGCGCCCTCGCCGACGCCCTGAACCTCTCCCTCACCGACCGGATGCTGCTGCGCCGCCTGACCAAGGAGGCGGACGGCGGTGACCCCCTGCTCTGTGCGGCGGCGCCGCAGCTCAGCCGCGCGGCGCGCCCCACCGTACGGGCCGTGCTGGACCGCCTGGAGCCCACTCCCGCACTGGTGGTCAACTGGATCGGCGACATCCTCGCCCACACGGCCGGGTACGAGCGTCTGGTCGGCCCACTCGGCCTGCTCGACGACGAGCGGCCCAACCTGCTCCGGTATCTGTTCACCGACGCGCGGGCCCGCAGCGTCTACCGCGACTGGGACCGGGTGGCCGACGACCTCGTCGCCCGGCTCCGGCACGGCGTCCCCCTCGGGGACCCGTACCTCGCCGAGCTGGCCGACGAGCTGTCGGTGACGGCAGGCGCGGACTTCACCGACCGGTTCGCCGATCTGGCCATGGCACCGCGGCGGACGGGCTCCCAGCACATCGAGCACCCGGAGGCCGGTTCCCTGCGGCTGCTGCACGAGACGCTCGCGCTCCCCGACGAGGGGCAGCAGCTCGTCATCCACCTGCCCGAGGACGACGCCACGGCGGCCGCACTGGACCGCCTCAACGGCCGCCGCCCCGGCGCACTGCGGGCGGTGGCGATGGGCGAGACCGGCTGAAGCACCCTCGGCCCGCCACCGGCGGCTCGCCCGGTCAGCCCCGCAGTTCGTGCGCGTACGGCGGTTCCGCCCCGGCCCGTGAGCAGGTGACCGCCGCCGCGCGGGCCGCAAAGCCCAGCAGTTCCGTCCAGCCGTCGGGGCCCAGTTCGGCCGGCGCCCGGGCGCTGAGGGCGTCGCGTTCGGCGAGCCCGTGCAGCAGGGCCGCGTTGACCGTGTCGCCCGCGCCGATCGTGTCCACGACCGCCACGCGTTCGCCCGGCACCGTGTACTCCCCGCCGTCGGCGGTGAAGGCGGTCAGCCCGTCGCCGCCCCGAGTGATCACGACCGCCGCCGGACCGGCCGCCAGCCACTCCCGGGGCGTGCCGCCCAGCCACTCGGCGTCCTCCGCCGACAGCTTCAGCAGCGACACCGACGGCAGCCAGCTCTTGAACCGTGCCCGGTAGGCGTCCGCGTTCGGGATCAGCCCGGCCCTGATGTTCGGGTCCAGCGCGGTGAACACGCCCTGCGCGGCAGCCCGGCGCATCAGCTTCTCGTATGCGCTCGCCCCCGGCTCCAGCACCAGCGAGCAGGTACCGAAGGACACGCCCCGGGTGCCCGACGGCAGCGCCCGGGGCGCCGTGAACAGCCGGTCCGCCGTCCCGTCGACGTAGAAGGAGTACGCAGCCGAGCCGTCCGCGCCGACCGTGGCGACGGCCAGGGTCGTCGGCTCGGTGCCCCGCTGCACCGAGGACACGTCGACCCCGGCCTCGCGCAACCGGTCCAGCAGGGCCTCTCCGAAGGCGTCGGACGACACCCGGGAGCAGAAAGCGGCGGGGGAGCCGAGGCGGCCCAGCGCCACGGCGGTGTTGAACGGGCCGCCGCCGAGCGCGGGCCGCAGCGCCGCCAGGGCACCCGTGCCCTGCGGTACCAGGTCGATCAGTGCCTCACCGGCGACGACGATCACGACAGGGTTCCTTCCTCGGACGGACTGGGGCAGCCGCACGACGTGCGGTGGACGAAGGCGCAGGGCAGACGCACGGTCCGGGCGGGCCGGTCCGGCCGGGCGAGACGCTCCAGGAGCACGCGGACGGCCCGCGCCCCGATGTCCTTGCCGGGCTGGGCGATCGCGGTGAGCCGGGGCGAGAACAGATCCGCCCAGGCGAAGTCGTCGAAGCAGCACAGCGCGATGTCGCCCGGCACGGACAGTCCGCGCGCGCTCAGGGCACGCAGCACCCCGATGGTCATGGCGTTGTTGCCTGTGACCAGCGCGGTGGGCGGCACGCCCAGGGACAGCAGGGCCTCGGTGGCCTGCTCGGCGCCGGTCGACTCCGAGTCGCCGTGCACCAGCAGCCGCTCGTCGTACGTCAGCCCCGCGAACGCGAGACCGCTGCGGTAGCCGGTGATCCGCTCGCTCGTGGTGCTGAGCCCCGGCCGCCCCGCCACCAGCCCGATCCGCCGGTGACCGAGCCCGGCAAGATGGGTGACCAGCCGGGATGTCGGTTCGGCGTTGTCGGCGCACACCTGGTCGAAGCGCGGACCGCCGTCCTTCCCGGGCGGGTCAATCAGCCGGTCCAGGAACACGGCCGGTACGTCGTGCCGCCCCAGGTAGGCGAGCAGTCCGCGCGGATCGGCGGAGGGCGCGACGATCATGCCGTCGACCCGGCGCTCGTGCAGCAGCTGCACGACCTTGCGCTCGTGCGCGGGGTCGTCGTGCGGATCGGCGATGAGCAGGCTGTACCCGGCCTCCAGCGCGGCGGCCTCGACGCCCTGGAGGATCTCCGTGAAGTAGGGGTTGCTGATCGCCGACACGGCCAGCCCGACGGACCGGGTACGGGCCGTGACCAGGGAACGGGCCAGCGTGTTCGTGGTGTAGCCGAGCTCCTCCACGGCGTCCAGGACCGCCTTGCGGGTGTGCGGCAGCACCGGCCGGGTGCCGTTCAGCACATGCGAGACGGTTGCCACGGAGACACCGGCGCTCCGCGCCACGTCGGCCATGGTCGCCATGCCGCTCCCGCCTCCTCTTTCAGGTCCTGGCGGGGAACGTATCGCATCCGGCGGCAGACGTAAACGTTTGCGCAATCGTTTACGTCAAACGTCAAACGTCAAACGGCAGGCGGCAGGCGGCAGGCGGCAGGCGGCACACGGCACACGGCAGGCAGCGGGCAGCAAGCAGCGGCCGCAGCACCGACTGCGGCCGCCGCCCTCAGCTGTCTACTCCCAGTCCCAGCCGATCCCCAGGAATCCCGCCCGCACCCGCGGCTCGACCAGATGCACCGACCGGTGCCGGCCGCTCAGAGCCAGGTCGTGGCATCCGCTGCGCGGCGCCGCGGCCGAGTGCTGCGCGAAACGGTGGCAGCGCACCGGCAGGGCCGCCGCGTCGAAGCACACCTGGAGGGCGTACTGGCCGCCGGGGGAGTCGAAGCCGCGGACGTACTCGCGTGCCACACCCGCCGTGCCGTCCTCGACGCCGTAGCGGAACAGGAAGGTGTCCCCGGCCCGCAGCCGGGTGTCGAAGAGCAGCTCGGCCGCGAGCAGTCCCGTGTCACGGTGCCAACGGACGCGTCCGATACGGCAGTTCTCCAGGGCGTGCACCCGCATGCGCTCCGGGGTGGCTCCCCGGTCGCCGTGGTGGACGGCCACGAAGCCGTCGATGCCGTCCCGGTGGGCGCGCACGATGTGGTGCGACTCGCGCTCGGCCAGCTCGCGCCGCGCGCCGATCCGGAGCCGTTCGTGGTGGCCGAGCGTGTGCAGGCCCCCGTCCGGCGGGCAGTCCAGCTCGGCCAGCAACTGGTCCAGGACCCCGGAGGCCTCGACGAGCGAGCGGTAGGAGCGGGCGGCGGACCGCAGCCCGGACGGGCTCTCCGCGGACTCGGCGAGCAGCCGGATGAGCGACTCCTCGGGAAGCTCCAGGATCTCCTCCAGCGCCCGCACGGCCCGTAGCGACTCGGGGCGCTGCGGACGCCGGGCCCCCTGCTGCCAGTAACTCAGGCTCGTGACGCCGACCTTCACCCCGTGACGGGACAGATGGTGCTGCACGCGCTGCAGGGGCAGTCCGCGGGCGGCGATCGCGGCCCGCAGGGCGACGTGGAAGGGGCCGCCTCGCAGGGCCGAGTCCAGTTCCGCGGTGGCGACGTCCGCTTGCTGTGGGGCGTGCGGCATGCAGGGGCCTCTCTGTGAGTCGGCGACGGCTGGTCAGACCGTCGGCGCGGGCCGCCCGGGGCCGTCCCCCCGGCGCGGAAGAGGTCTTCACATCCGTACGCCGTCGTTCAGGGCCCCGAGTTCCCCCGCATTGAAGCGTGTTGACCTGGTCCCGACAACACTTGATGCCGGACAGTGACGTACGCGCTCCTGGCCGGGCTCCGTCCGGACACGCGAACGCCCGGGGCGTGCGCCCCGGGCGTTCACGGTGGACGTGTGCGGTGGAGGTGTACTGCTAGGAGCGGCCGCTTCCGCCCTGTTCCCTGAGAGCCAGGCGCTTGGCCCGCACTATGTCGGGGTCGCGCGGGTCCAGGGCGTCGCGCAGCGCGAACGCCTCGTCCGCGTACCGGCGGGCACGGACCGTCCGCCGGGTTTTCTCGATCCGCATCCGCTTCATCTGCGCAGCCCTCCGACCCGTGGCCCGCCCATTCCGCTCGGAAGCGGGCGGTCCGCACTGACAACCTGTGTCTGCACCGACACGGTCTCCGTCCACCGGACGTCGCCGTGTCCCCGTGGGAAGCCTGCATTCCCGCTACCGGCCCGCCGTAATCCCGCGGCGGGACATGCCGTTGGAAACTGCCTCCCGCCGGGACCGTGATCGTGCCCCGCGGCCGCGCCGGACTGTCGGTGCTCGCCAGTAGGGTGTGAGACATGGCCGACCCCTCCAGCTACCGCCCCAAACCGGGTGAGATCCCCGACTCGCCGGGGGTCTACAGGTTCCGTGACGAGCACCGCCGGGTGATCTACGTCGGAAAGGCGAAAAGCCTGCGCCAGCGCCTGGCGAACTACTTCCAGGACCTGGCGGGCCTGCACCCGCGCACCCGCTCCATGGTCACCACGGCCGCGTCCGTGGAGTGGACGGTGGTGTCCACGGAGGTCGAGGCGCTCCAGCTGGAGTACTCGTGGATCAAGGAGTACGACCCCCGTTTCAACGTCAAGTACCGCGACGACAAGAGCTACCCGTACCTCGCGGTGACGATGAACGAGGAGTACCCGCGCGTGCAGGTGATGCGCGGTCACAAGAAGAAGGGCGTCCGGTACTTCGGACCGTACGCGCACGCGTGGGCGATCCGCGACACCGTCGATCTGCTGCTGCGCGTCTTCCCCGTGCGCACCTGCTCGGCGGGCGTGTTCAAGAACGCCGCCCGTACCGGCCGCCCCTGCCTCCTCGGCTACATCGGCAAGTGCTCGGCCCCTTGCGTGGACCGGGTCTCCGCCGAGGAGCACCGCGAACTGGCCGACGAGTTCTGCGACTTCATGACCGGCCGGACGAACACGTACATCCGCCGCCTGGAGAAGCAGATGGCGGAAGCGGCCGACGAGATGGAGTACGAGCGGGCGGCCCGGTTGCGCGACGACATCGGGGCCCTGAAGAAGGCCATGGAGAAGAACGCGGTCGTGCTCGCCGACGCGACCGACGCCGACCTGATCGCGGTCGCCGAGGACGAGCTGGAGGCGGCCGTCCAGATCTTCCACGTACGCGGCGGACGCGTGCGAGGCCAGCGCGGCTGGGTCACCGACAAGGTGGAGGAGATCACCACCGGCGCCCTGGTCGAGCACGCCCTGCAGCAGCTGTACGGGGAGGAGACCGGCGACGCCGTCCCCAAGGAGGTCCTGGTCCCGGCCCTGCCCGACCCCGTTGAGCCCGTCCAGGAGTGGCTCACCGGCCGGCGCGGCTCGGGCGTCTCCCTGCGCGTCCCGCAGCGCGGCGACAAGAAAGCCCTCATGGAGACCGTGCAGCGCAACGCCCAGCAGGCGCTCGTGCTGCACAAGACCAAGCGCGCCTCCGACCTGACCACGCGCTCGCGCGCTCTGGAGGAGATCGCCGACGCCCTCGACCTGGACAGCGCCCCGCTCCGGATCGAGTGCTACGACATCTCCCACCTCCAGGGTGACGACGTCGTGGCCTCCATGGTCGTCTTCGAGGACGGGCTCGCCCGCAAGAGCGAGTACCGCCGCTTCCAGATCAAGGGCTTCGCCGGACAGGACGACGTCCGCTCGATGCACGAGGTGATCACCCGCCGCTTCCGGCGCTATCTCGCCGAGAAGGAGAAGACGGGCGAGTGGACGGACGGCGAGGACGCCGAGAGTGCCGGGAGCGCCGAGAACACCGAGATCGGTGAGAGCCCCTTCACCGGCACGGACACCCTCACCAGCGCGGACACCCTCACCGAGGACGACGGCCGCCCCAAGAAGTTCGCCTACCCGCCCCAGCTCGTGGTCGTCGACGGCGGCGCCCCGCAGGTCGCGGCCGCCCAGCGTGCCCTGGACGAGCTGGGCATCGACGACATCGCCGTGTGCGGCCTCGCCAAGCGCCTGGAGGAGGTCTGGCTGCCCGGCGATGACGACCCGGTTGTCCTGCCCCGCACCAGCGAGGGCCTGTACCTGCTCCAGCGCGTCCGTGACGAGGCCCACAGGTTCGCGATCACCTACCAGCGCACAAAGCGGTCCAAGCGCTTCCGCTCCAGCCCCCTGGACGACGTCCCCGGCCTCGGGGACACACGCAAGCAGGCACTTCTGAAGCACTTCGGTTCGTTGAAGAAACTGCGAGCCGCCACCATCGAGCAGATCTGCGAGGTGCCCGGCATAGGCCGCAAGACGGCCGAGACGATCGCGGTGGCCCTCGCCCGCTCGGCCTCGGCCGCACCCGCCGTCAACACGGCGACTGGAGAGATCATGGAGGAGGAACCCGGCACCATGGGTTCCAGTGGGGAACCCGTGACGATGGGCGCCCCGGACGAACGACGGGGGCAGGAGACATGAATGTGAACGAGCACGACGGGCAACACGAGCAAGCCGGAGACGGAGCACAGGTGAGTACGGGCACGCCCAACGAGAAGGCCCCGGTCCCGGACGCGGCCATTCCCGAGCTGGTGATCATCTCCGGCATGTCCGGAGCCGGGCGCTCCACGGCGGCGAAGTGCCTGGAGGACCTCGGCTGGTTCGTCGTCGACAACCTGCCGCCCGCGCTGATCCCCACCATGGTGGAGCTCGGCGCCCGCTCCCAGGGCAACGTGGCGCGGATCGCCGTCGTCGTCGACGTCCGCGGCCGCCGCTTCTTCGACAACCTCCGCGAGTCCCTCGCCGACCTCGAGGCCAAGAACGTCACGCGGCGGATCGTCTTCCTGGAGTCCTCCGACGAGGCCCTGGTCCGCCGCTTCGAGTCGGTGCGCCGCCCGCACCCCCTGCAGGGCGACGGCCGCATCGTCGACGGCATCGACGCCGAACGCGAACTGCTGCGCGAGCTGCGCGGCGACGCCGACCTGGTGATCGACACCTCCAGCCTGAACGTGCACGAGCTGCGCGCCAAGATGGACGCCCAGTTCGCCGGCGAGGAGGAGCCGGAGCTGCGGGCCACGGTGATGTCGTTCGGCTACAAGTACGGCCTGCCGGTCGACGCCGACCTCGTCGTCGACTGCCGCTTCCTGCCGAACCCGCACTGGGTCCCGGAGCTGCGCCCGTACACGGGCCTCAACGACGAGGTCGCCGGGTACGTCTTCAACCAGCCCGGCGCCAAGGAGTTCCTCGACCGCTACACGGAGCTCCTCCAGCTCGTCGCCACCGGCTACCGCCGTGAGGGCAAGCGCTATGTGACCATCGCCGTGGGCTGCACCGGCGGCAAGCACCGCTCGGTCGCCATGTCGGAGAAGCTCGCCGCCCGGCTCGCCGCCGAGGGCGTGGAGACGGTGGTCGTACACCGGGACATGGGACGCGAATGACACGACGTACACCGCGGCTGAGCCGGCTGCGCCGGGTGGTGCCCGAGGTCAACGGCGCCAAGGGCGGCCGGCCCGCCGAGGCCCGCGGCGGCAGAGCGCGCCGCCGGGGCACCCAGCCGAAGGTCGTCGCCCTCGGCGGCGGCATGGGCCTGTCGGCCTCGCTCGCCGCGCTGCGCCGGATCACCGGTGACCTCACCGCCGTCGTCACCGTGGCCGACGACGGCGGCTCCAGCGGCCGGCTGCGCGACGAGCTGGGCGTGCTGCCGCCCGGCGACCTGCGCAAGGCGCTGGCCGCGCTGTGCGGCGACGACGACTGGGGCCAGACCTGGGCCCGGGTCATCCAGCACCGCTTCCAGTCCCAGGGCGACCTCCACGAGCACGCGGTCGGCAATCTGCTGATCGTCGCCCTGTGGGAGCAGCTCGGCGACCATGTCCAGGCCCTCGACCTGGTCGGACGGCTGCTGGGCGCCCAGGGGCGCGTGCTGCCGATGTCCGCCGTGCCACTGGAGCTCCAGGCCCTGGTCAAGGGCCACGACCCGGCGCGCCCGGAGGAGGTCGACACGGTCCGCGGTCAGGCGACCGTCGCCCTCACCCCGGGTGAGGTGCAGTCCGTGCACCTCGTGCCGAACGACCCGCCGGCCGTGCCCGAGGCGGTCGCGGCCGTCCTGGACGCGGACTGGGTGGTGCTCGGCCCCGGCTCATGGTTCTCCTCGGTCATCCCGCACCTGCTCGTGCCCGAGCTGCTGGACGCGCTCACGCAGACGAAGGCCCGCCGGGTGCTCTCCCTGAACCTCGCGCCGCAGCCCGGAGAAACCGAGGGCTTCTCCCCGCAGCGTCATTTGGAGGTTTTGGGACGACACGCCCCTAAACTCGCCCTGGACGTGGTGCTGGCCGACGAGGCCGCCGTGCCCGACCGTGACTCCCTGACCGATGCCGCCAAGCGGTTCGGGGCCGCGGTCGAGCTGGCGCCGGTGGCCCGGCCCGACGGCACCCCGAGGCACGACCCGGAGCTGTTGGCCGCCGCGTACGACCGTATTTTTCGGATGCATGGAAGGATCGGCCCATGGCGATGACGGCAGCGGTGAAGGATGAGATCTCCCGGCTCCCCGTCACCCGGACCTGCTGCAGAAAGGCGGAGGTCTCCGCCATTCTGCGGTTCGCCGGCGGCCTTCACCTGGTGAGCGGTCGGATCGTGATCGAGGCGGAGCTGGACACGGCGATGGCGGCCCGCCGGCTCAAGCGGGACATTCTGGAGATCTTCGGCCACAGCTCCGAGCTGATCGTGATGGCTCCGGGCGGGCTGCGCCGAGGCTCGCGTTACGTGGTGCGGGTCGTGGCGGGCGGCGACCAGCTCGCTCGCCAGACCGGCCTGGTCGACGGGCGGGGCCGCCCGATCCGCGGCCTGCCCCCGCAGGTGGTCTCGGGGGCCACCTGCGACGCCGAGGCCGCCTGGCGTGGCGCGTTCCTGGCGCACGGCTCGCTCACCGAGCCGGGCCGCTCCTCCTCCCTGGAGGTGACGTGCCCGGGTCCCGAGGCAGCGCTCGCCCTGGTCGGTGCCGCCCGCCGGCTGTCGATCGCCGCCAAGGCCCGCGAGGTGCGCGGTGTGGACCGGGTCGTCGTCCGGGACGGTGACGCGATCGGCGCGCTGTTGACCCGCCTCGGCGCGCACGAGTCGGTGCTGGCCTGGGAGGAGCGCCGGATGCGCCGTGAGGTGCGCGCCACGGCGAACCGGCTCGCCAACTTCGACGACGCCAATCTGCGCCGCTCGGCCCGCGCGGCCGTCGCGGCCGGTGCCCGCGTGCAGCGCGCCCTGGAGATCCTCGCCGACGACGTGCCCGAGCACCTCGCCGCCGCCGGCCGGCTGCGCATGGAGCACAAGCAGGCCTCCCTGGAGGAACTGGGCGCGCTCGCCGACCCGCCGCTGACCAAGGACGCGGTCGCCGGCCGGATCCGCCGCCTGCTGGCCATGGCCGACAAGCGCGCCTCCGACCTCGGCATCCCGGGCACGGAGGCCAACCTCAGCGACGAGCTGGCGGACAACCTGGTGGGCTGATCCCACACGACGTCAAGAAGCCGGTGCCGACGCCCACTTGGGTGACCGGCACCGGCTTCTGCGTGTCGTTGAGGCACCCTTGACTCGATCATGGACTGTCATGAGCCTGGCATCTGTTCGCTGCTGTGGCGGACCCACGCTAGGGGGGTTCATGAGACGAAGAGCGAGATCGATCCTCGCTGTCGGCGCGCTCCTGATCGGCGGAGCGAGCTTCGCACCCATCGCCCAGGCACAACCGGGGAGTTCGACCCCGTCCGACCCGGACGAAGTCAAGGTCTTCCGCGCCGAGGTCACCCAGCAGCAGGTACCCCTGCTGCTGGCGGCCGGCCAGGACGGCCACGAACTGAGTGAGCGGGTGCCCGAGAAGGGCACCGCGACCGTCGAGGCCTACCTGACGGACCAGCAGGCGAAGAAGCTGGAGAAGCAGGGCGTCGGCCTCACCGAGCACGAACTCTCCACCCGGGCCGAGGCCCGCGTCGAGGACGCCGCAGAGGGCGTGTTCCGCCCGTACAGCGGCAAGGGCGGCCTGCGCGAGGAACTCCTGCGGACCGCGCAGGAGAATCCGGGCCTCACCAAGGTCGTCTCCATCGGCAAGACCATCAAGGGCCAGGACATCCTCGCGCTGAAGCTCACCAAGGGTGCGAAGAAGACGAAGGACGGCTCCAAGCCGTCCGTCCTCTACATGTCCAACCAGCACGCGCGCGAGTGGATCACGCCGGAGATGACCCGGCGCCTGATGCACCACTACCTGGACAACTACAAGAAGGACCGGCGCGTCAAGAAGCTCGTCGACTCCACCGAGCTGTGGTTCCTGCTGTCGGCCAACCCCGACGGCTACGACTACACCTTCGCGGACCCCGCCAACCGGCAGTGGCGCAAGAACCTGCGGGACGTCAACGGCGACGGCACCATCACCACCGGTGACGGCGTCGACCTCAACCGCAACTTCGCCTACAAGTGGGGCTACGACGACGAGGGCTCGTCCCCCAACCCCACCAGCCAGACCTACCGCGGCGCGGGCCCGGGCTCCGAGCCGGAGACCCAGGCCCTGGACGCCTTCCAGAAGCGGATCGGCTTCACGTACGGCATCAACTACCATTCCGCCGCCGAACTCATCCTCTACGGAGTCGGCTGGCAGGTGGCCACGCACACCCCGGACGACGTCCTGTACAAGGCGCTCGCCGGTACGCCCGACAACTCCGCGATCCCCGGCTACCACCCGCAGCTCTCCTCCGAGCTGTACACCACCAACGGCGAGGCGGACGGCCACGCGGCGAACGTCAACGGCCTGGCGATGTTCACCCCCGAGATGTCGACCTGCCAGACCGTCTCGGACCTCTACCCGAACGACGAGTGGAAGGCATCCGACTGCCAGTCGGTCTTCACCTTCCCGGACGACGAGAAGCTGATCCAGCAGGAGTTCGCCAAGAACGTCCCGTTCGCGCTCTCCGTCGCCGAGTCCGCCGCCCGCCCCGACCGGCCGTCCTCGTCGGTCGGCCTGAGCGCCGCCGACTTCACCCCGGCCGCGTTCGGCACGTCGTACTCCCGCGGCGCCGACCAGGAGGTCTCCGTCGTCGTACGGAAGTCGGTGCGCGACAAGGAACTCAAGTACCGCGTCAACGGCGGCCGCACCGAGGACATGGCGCTCAAGCCCTGGAAGGGGGGCGAGACCTACGGCGGTGAGGACAACCTCTACTTCGACGAGTACCGGGCCAAGGTCAAGGACGGCGAACCGGGCGACAAGGTCGAGGTGTGGTTCACCGGCGAGGCGAAGAACGGCAAGAAGGTCTCCAGTGAGCGCTTCACCTACACCGTCGCCGAGCGGCCCCGGGCGAACACCCTCGTCGTCGCCGAGGAGGGTGCTGCCGCCACGCAGGCGCAGACGTACGTGGACGCGCTCAAGGCGAGCGGCCGCAAGGCGATCGTCTGGGACGTGGCCAAGCAGGGCGCGCCGGACGCGCTGGGCGTGCTGAGCCACTTCGACACCGTCGCCCACTACACGGGCGCGAGCGTCCCGGGCGTCGCCACCCAGCTCCAGCTGCGGGCCTTCCTCAACGAGGGCGGTCGGCTCATCGAGGCCGGCGAGCAGGCAGGCGGCAACGTCGACCTCGGCGGCGGCGCGCTGTCGAACGACTTCGGCCAGTACTACCTGGGCGCCTACACCCGCACCGCCACCCCCGGGGCCACCGGGTTCACCGGCTCCGGCGAGCTGGGCGGCGTCACCAGCCCACTGAGCGCTGCCCCCGGCAACCCGCTGGACAAGGCCGGTACCTACAGCGTCACCTCCGACGAGCTGGGCACCGGCGAGTTCCCGCAGTTCGCGAGCAAGGGGGCCGGGCAGTTCGCCGGCACGGTCAACCCGTACGGCCCGTTCGCGGGCTCCTCGATGGCCGCAGCCGTCCACACCGACGACGCCTACAAGCGCCTCACCCGTACCGTGGACCTCACCGGCATCACCGCCTCCGAGAAGCCCACCCTGCGTACCCAGCTGCTGTGGGACACGGAGTCCGGCTACGACCACGCCATCGTGGAGGCCCACACCGCCGGCGCCGACGACTGGACCACCCTCCCCGAGCTGGGCGGCGCCACCAGGACGGCCGTGCCGACGGAGTGCCAGGGCGGGTTCTACGTCAACGAGCACCCGTGGCTGAAGCACTACCTGACCGTGGCGGCCGACGGCTGCACCGCGACCGGCACCACCGGTACGTGGAACAGCCTCACGGGCTCCTCCAGCGGCTGGCAGCAGGTGAACTTCGACCTGGGCGCCTACGCGGGCAAGACGGTCGAGGTCGCGATCAGCTACGTCACCGATCCGGGCAGCGGCGGGCACGGCGTCCTCGCCGACGACGCCTCGCTCGTCGTGGGCGGCGCGGCGAAGGAGACCGAGGGCTTCGAGACCTCGCTCGGCGCCTGGAAGGTCGCCGGACCGCCCGAGGGCAGCCCGGCCGTCCTCAAGGACTGGGCACGCACCGGCGCCCTGTTCCAGACGTACGGCGCGGTCACCACGGACGACACCGTGCTGCTGGGCTTCGGCCTGGAGCACGTCACCGCAGCGGCCGACCGGGCGGCACTGATGAGGAAGGCGCTCGCTTCCCTGGACGGGTGACATCCCTGGTCAACAGGGAACCCGCCCTGTAGCGAAATCGAGTGATCTTGCGCGCGGCGGTGGGCGGTCCGTACCCCTACTGGCGGGTACGGACCGCCCTGCCGCGTATGAGGCATCTGGATGTCACCACCGCGGCTTCAGAGAGGTAGGGTCGTAGGCGGTCGGGGACATCCCAAACAGAGCTCGCCGGCACCGCATGGCCGGCGTACCAACGAGGAGATCGGTTCGTGACGATCCGCGTAGGCATCAACGGCTTCGGTCGTATCGGTCGCAACTACTTCCGCGCGCTGCTGGAGCAGGGTGCAGACATCGAGATCGTGGCTGTCAACGACCTGGGTGACACCGCGACCACCGCGCACCTGCTGAAGTACGACACCATCCTGGGCCGCCTCAAGCAGGAGGTCACGCACACCGCCGACACGATCACCGTCGACGGCAAGACCATCAAGGTCCTCGCCGAGCGCAACCCCGCCGACATCCCGTGGGGCGAGCTGGGCGTCGACATCGTCATCGAGTCGACCGGCATCTTCACCAAGAAGGCCGACGCCGAGAAGCACATCGCCGGTGGCGCGAAGAAGGTCCTCATCTCGGCTCCGGCCAAGGACGAGGACGTCACCATCGTGATGGGCGTCAACCAGGACAAGTACGACCCGGCGAACCACCACGTCATCTCCAACGCCTCCTGCACCACCAACTGTGTGGCGCCGATGGCGAAGGTCCTCGACGAGAACTTCGGCATCGTCAAGGGCCTGATGACGACGGTGCACGCGTACACCAACGACCAGCGCATCCTGGACTTCCCGCACAAGGACCTGCGTCGCGCGCGTGCCGCCGCCGAGAACATCATTCCGACCACCACGGGTGCCGCCAAGGCCACCGCGCTGGTCCTGCCGCAGCTCAAGGGCAAGCTGGACGGCATGGCGATGCGCGTCCCGGTCCCGACCGGCTCGGTCACCGACCTGGTGCTGGAGCTCGGCCGCGAGGTCACCAAGGAAGAGGTCAACGCGGCCTTCCAGAAGGCCGCGGAGGGCGAGCTCAAGGGCATCCTCGAGTACACCGAGGACCCGATCGTCTCCTCCGACATCGTGAACGCCCCGGCGTCCTGCACCTTCGACTCCTCCCTGACCATGGTCCAGGAAGGCAAGAACGTGAAGGTCATCGGCTGGTACGACAACGAGTGGGGCTACTCCAACCGCCTCGTGGACCTTACGGTCTTCGTCGGCAACCAGCTCTGATCAAACGAGCAGGCACGTCCATGTGAGAGCAGGGCTCGGGCGGCGCGAGGACGCGCCGTCCGAGCCCTGACTCACGTACAGATCAGAGCTGTTCGATCACGAGCGCTTACGAGCGATCACGAGCTCTTTCAGGAGTCCCTTCATGAAGACGATCGACGAACTCCTCACCGAAGGGGTCGCGGGCAAGCGGGTCTTCGTCCGCGCCGATCTGAACGTGCCGCTGGACGGCACGCGCATCACCGACGACGGCCGCATCCGCGCCGTGCTGCCCACGGTCAAGGCCCTCGCCGACGCGGGCGCCCGGGTCGTCGTCGCCTCCCACCTGGGCCGCCCCAAGGGCGCCCCGGACCCGGCCTTCTCCCTCGCCCCGGCCGCCGCGCGTCTCGGCGAGCTCCTCGGGTCGGACGTGGCCTTCGCGGCCGACACGGTCGGCGAGTCCGCCCGGGCCACCGTCGCCGGCCTCGCCGACGGCCAGGTCGCGGTCGTCGAGAACCTGCGCTTCAACGCCGGTGAGACGAGCAAGGACGACGCCGAGCGCGGCGCCTTCGCCGACCAGCTCGCCGCCCTCGCGGACGTCTACGTCGGCGACGGCTTCGGCGCGGTGCACCGGAGGCACGCCTCGGTCTTCGACCTCCCGGCCCGCCTGCCGCACTACGCCGGTTACCTCATCGCCACCGAGGTCGGCGTCCTGAGGAAGCTCACCGACGACGTCAAGCGGCCCTACGCCGTCGTCCTGGGCGGCGCCAAGGTGTCCGACAAGCTCGCCGTCATCGACCAGCTGCTCGGTAAGGCCGACCGCCTGCTCATCGGCGGCGGCATGGTCTTCACCTTCCTCAAGGCCAAGGGCCACGAGATCGGCTCCTCCCTGGTCCAGGAGGACCAGCTTCCGGTCGTCCAGGAGTACATCGCGCGGGCCGAGAAGAACGGCGTCGAGCTGGTTCTGCCCGTGGATGTCGTGGTCGCGCCGGAGTTCCCGGACCTGAAGACCAAGGCTCCGGCCGGGCCCAGCACCGTCGCCGCGGATGCCATGCCGGCCGGCCAGATGGGCCTGGACATCGGCCCCGAGTCACGCAAGCTGTACGCCTCGAAGATCGTCGACGCCGCCACCGTCTTCTGGAACGGCCCCATGGGCGTCTTCGAACACCCCGATTTCGCCGAGGGCACCAAGGCGGTCGCCCAGGCTCTCCTCGACTCCCAGGCCTTCACGGTGGTCGGCGGTGGCGACTCCGCCGCGGCCGTCCGCATCCTGGGCTTCGACGAGAACGCATTCGGCCACATCTCGACCGGTGGTGGCGCCTCCCTCGAATACCTCGAGGGCAAGACGCTCCCCGGCCTCGCCGCACTGGAGGACTGACCTTAATGAGCACGCGCACGCCGCTGATGGCGGGCAACTGGAAGATGAACCTCAACCACCTCGAGGCCATCGCCCACGTCCAGAAGCTCGCCTTCGCCCTGGCCGACAAGGACTACGAGGCCGTCGAGGTCGCCGTCCTGCCGCCCTTCACCGACCTGCGCTCCGTGCAGACTCTGGTCGACGGCGACAAGCTCAAGATCAAGTACGGCGCCCAGGACATCTCGGCGCACGACAGCGGTGCCTTCACCGGCGAGATCTCCGGCCCCATGCTGGCCAAGCTCAAGTGCACGTATGTCGCCATCGGCCACAGCGAGCGCCGCCAGTACCACGCCGAGACCGACGAGCTGGTGAACGCCAAGGTCAAGGCCGCCTACAAGCACGGCCTGACCCCGATCCTGTGCGTCGGCGAGGAGCTGGAGGTCCGCGAGGCGGGCAACCACGTCTCCCACACCCTCGCCCAGGTCGAGGGCGGTCTGAAGGACCTCCCCGCCGAGCAGGCCGAGACCGTCGTGATCGCCTATGAGCCCGTCTGGGCCATCGGCACCGGCAAGGTCTGCGGCGCCGAGGACGCCCAGGAGGTCTGCGCGGCGATCCGCGGCAAGATCGCCGAGCTGTACTCGCAGGAGCTGGCCGGCAAGGTCCGCATCCAGTACGGCGGCTCGGTGAAGTCGGGCAACGTCGCCGAGATCATGGCCCAGGCCGACATCGACGGCGCCCTGGTCGGCGGCGCGTCGCTCGACGCCGACGAGTTCGTCAAGATCGTGCGCTTCCGTGACCAGTGAGTAGGCCGTAGCGGCGATCCGTCGTACCCTTGCGGGGTCCAGCGCTGTGCTGGGCCCCGCGTCGTCCATCCGCATCCGAGGAAGTTGGTCCAGCCGTGGTTCTGGGGTTCTCCATCGCCCTGATCGTCTTCAGCCTGCTGCTGATGCTGCTGGTGCTGATGCACAAGGGGAAGGGCGGCGGCCTCTCCGACATGTTCGGTGGCGGCATGCAGTCCTCCGTCGGCGGCTCCTCGGTCGCCGAGCGCAACCTCGACCGGATCACCGTCGTGGTCGGTCTGTTGTGGTTCGCGTGCATTGTCGTGCTCGGCATCATGATGAAGGTGAACAACTGACCGAGCCGCAATCCGCACGGACTCGTACGTAAGGCCCCATGTTCGGTACGCGCAGCTGAGCGCGGCCTATCATGGGGCTTGCGTCTAGGTGTGAGGGTTGTAACTCCAATCACTGGACGCGCGTTGGGCCTTACGTAGACTGAGGCGCTCGCAGCGAAGCGGAACGCCGACTCGCTTCGCGGCACCATTACGCAGGGAGTTACGACCGTGGCAAGTGGCAACGCGATCCGGGGAAGCCGGGTCGGGGCGGGGCCGATGGGCGAGGCCGAGCGCGGCGAGTCCGCGCCGCGGCTGCGCATCTCCTTCTGGTGCTCCAACGGACACGAGACCCAGCCGAGCTTCGCCAGCGACGCGCAGGTGCCCGATACCTGGGACTGCCCCCGCTGCGGCTTTCCGGCCGGCCAGGACCGGGACAACCCGCCGGACCCGCCGCGCACCGAGCCCTACAAGACGCACCTGGCGTATGTGCGGGAGCGGCGCAGCGACGCGGACGGCGAGGCGATCCTCGCCGAGGCGCTCGCCAAACTGCGGGGCGAGATCTAGAAGTCGAGACCGGCCGGGCACCAGCAGGTGCCCGGCCGGAGCTGCCTTCCCGTCTTTCGCCGCCGCGACCGATTGTCAGTGGTGCCCTCTACGGTTTGTGCATCGGACGAACCATGAGGGGGAGCGGTGGCGACGGTCGAGGCGGGGAGCTTGCGCGCGCCCGCGTGGCGTGGGGGCTTCGGACGGCTGTGGAGCGCCGCCGTGCTGTCCAGCTTCGGCGACGCACTGCGGACGGCCGCGCTGCCCCTGCTGGCCGTCACGCTGACCGACGATCCGCTGCTCATCGCCTCCGTCACGGCCTGCGGCTATCTGCCCTGGATCGTCTTCGGCCTGCTCGGCGGGGCCGTCGCCGACCGGGTGGACCAGCGGCGGGCCATGTGGACGGTGGACGCATTACGCGGGCTGCTGGTCGCCGCCTTCGCGGTGGCCGTCGCGCTCGGACACGCCTCGATCGGCCTGCTCATCGTGCTGGCCGTCGCCCTCACCACCCTCCAGACCCTCTTCGACAACGCCGCCACGGCCCTGCTGCCCGTCCTGGTCGAGCGGGACGCGCTCGGCAGCGCCAACGCCCGGCTGATGACGGGCCAGCGCATCGCCGGCGGCCTGCTCGGCGGACCCGTCGTGCCGCTGCTGCTGGCAGCCGGTACGGCCGTGCCGTTCGCGGCCGACGCCGTGACCTTCCTCGTGGCCGCCGCGCTGATCGCCTCCCTGCCGGCCGCCGAGTCCGGCCGGAAGCCGAGACCGGCGGGCAGCACGCTGCGCCGGGAGATCGCCGAGGGACTGCGCACCCTGTGGCGCGACCGTGCCCTGCGGGCCCTGTGCACCGCCACGGCCCTGTGCAACATCGGCATGGGCACCCAGCTCGCCATGCTGGTCGTCCTCGTCACCGACTGGCTCCGGGCGGGCCCCGCCGGATACGCGGCAGCGGGCACCGCCTTCACCCTGGGCAGCCTGGCCGGAGGAGTGGTGAACGCCCGGCTGGTGGCGCGGCTCGGCCGGCTGCGGTCGGTGCTGCTCGCCGGCTCGGTGCAGACCGCCCTCCTCGTCGTCATGGGCACCGTACGCAGCCTGGCCGTGCTGGTGGGCGCTCTGGCCGTCTTCGGGCTCCTGGGCATGGTGTGGAACGTCAACACGACGACCCTCATGCAGGAGCGCAGCCCCGCCGGACTCCTGGGCCGGGTCAGCTCGGCCTTCCGGACCCTGGCCTTCGCCGGGGTGCCCCTCGGCGCCCTGCTGGGCGGAGCCGTCGCCGCCGCCCGGGGGCCGAACACCCCGCCCCTGCTCACGGCCGCCTTCTTCGTCCTCGCCGTCATCGCGCTGATACCCGTGCTCCAGGTGAACGTATCTGTTGTTGAGCCGGAGGACGGCGCCACGACAGCCGATGTCACGCGCTGCTCCATTAGGTTGGGACCGGCAGCGGGGCAAGGTACGCAGGCAGGACAGGAAAGAAGGCTGAAGTCCGAGATGAACGCAGACGTCCGTACCAGGCTCAACCAGACGCCCGAGTGGACGGCACTGGCCAAGCACCGCGAGGAGCTGGGCGGAGTCGCATTGCGCGAGCTGTTCGCCGCCGACTCCGGCCGCGGCACCGCGTACACCCTCCGGGTCGGTGACCTGTACGTCGACTACTCCAAGCACCTCGTCACCGACGACACCCTGCGGCTGCTGCGCGAACTGGCCGCCGCCACCGGCGTCTTCGGGCTCCGGGACGCCATGTTCCGCGGCGAGAAGATCAACACCACCGAGAACCGGGCCGTGCTGCACACCGCGCTGCGCGCCCCGCGGGACGCGGTGATCGAGGTCGACGGTGAGAACGTGGTGCCGGATGTGCACGCCGTGCTCGACAAGATGGCGGACTTCGCGAACCGGGTGCGTTCGGGCGAGTGGACCGGCCACACCGGCAAGCGGATCCGGAACATCGTCAACGTCGGCATCGGCGGCTCCGACCTCGGCCCCGCGATGGCGTACGAGGTGCTGCGGGCCTTCACGGACCGCTCGCTGACGGTGCGTTTCGTGTCGAACGTGGACGGCGCCGACCTGCACGAGGCGGTCCGGGACCTGGACCCGGCGGAGACGCTGTTCGTCATCGCCTCCAAGACCTTCACGACCATCGAGACGGTCACCAACGCCACGTCCGCGCGCTCCTGGCTGCTGGACGCGCTGGATGACGAGGCCGCCGTCGCCCGGCACTTCGTCGCGCTGTCGACGAACGCCGAGAAGGTCGCCGAGTTCGGCATCGACACGGCCAACATGTTCGAGTTCTGGGACTGGGTCGGCGGCCGCTACTCCTATGACTCCGCGGTCGGCCTGGCCCTGATGATCGCCATCGGCCCGGACCGCTTCCGCGAGATGCTCGACGGGTTCCGCATCGTCGACGAGCACTTCCGGACCGCGCCCCCTGAGTCCAATGTGCCGCTGCTGCTGGGCCTGCTGGGCATCTGGTACGGCAACTTCCACGACGCCCAGTCGCACGCGGTGCTGCCCTACAGCCACTACCTGTCCAAGTTCACCGCCTACCTCCAGCAGCTCGACATGGAGTCCAACGGCAAGTACGTCGACCGGGACGGGCGCGAGGTGGAGTGGCAGACCGGTCCGGTCGTGTGGGGCACGCCGGGCACCAACGGGCAGCACGCCTACTACCAGCTCATCCACCAGGGCACGAAGCTGATCCCGGCTGACTTCATCGGCTTCGCCCGGCCGGTCGGCGAGCTGAGCGAGGAGCTGAAGGCGCAGCACGACCTGCTGATGGCCAACTTCTTCGCCCAGACGCAGGCGCTCGCCTTCGGCAAGACGCCCGAGGAGGTGCGGGCCGAGGGCGTGCCGGAGGAGCTGGTGCCGCACAAGACGTTCCAGGGCAACCACCCGACGACCACGATCCTCGCGCCCGAGCTGACGCCGTCCGTCCTCGGTCAGCTGGTCGCCCTCTACGAGCACAAGGTGTTCGTGCAGGGCGCGGTGTGGAACATCGACTCCTTCGACCAGTGGGGCGTCGAGCTGGGCAAGGTCCTCGCCAAGCGCGTCGAACCCGCTCTGACCGAGGGCGCCGAGGTCGAGGGCCTGGACGCCTCCACCCAGGCCCTGGTCGCCACGTACCGGGAGCTGCGCGGCCGGGAGTGACGGCCGCCGGAGGGACGGGGGGACGGGACGGCGGGCGGCAGCGCGCCGTCCCGTCCCTGTCCCGTAGACTCCCGGACGATCATCACGGCGAGTGCTCGGGGGAGCGCGAAGTGGCACGCACACGCGGAAGTTGGACCGGCGGCACGCTGACGGCCCGGTCCCTGCTCAAACCCCAGGACGTGGCGCGGGCGGTGTTCCATCCCGCGTGGATTCCGCAGCCGCTCGATCCGTCGGTGGAGCGGCTCAAGAGGTTCCGCGTCATCGCCGGGGCGGTCGCGTCCCTCGGGGTCTTCACCTTCATCGAGGGCGGCTTCGACTTCACGGAGCTGCTGGAGAACGCGATGACGGCCTCCGTCGTCCTGCTCTTCCTCACGCCGCTGACGGTCGGCGCGATGCTCTGGGTCTGGCGGCGCGGCGGCACCGTACGGCAGGTGCGGGTGCCGCTCCTCAACTCCCTCAAGCTGCTCCTGCTGTTCGTCGGCTGTGTCGCGGCGCTGCTGGTGCTGGTGCGGACGACGAACGCGGCCGGCAGCATGGTGATGATCCTGACGGTCGGCCTGACGATGATGTGGATGCTCATCTTCACGGCCTACGGAGCGGTGCGGGTCTCCGGCAACTTCTTCGGCACAGCTGCCGTGCACCGCTGCCTGCCGCCGCTGCTCGCCGTGGTGACCAGCTGGCTGATGGCCATCCCGGACCTCGTCACCGGCGATCTGCACGGCCTCAGCCTCACCCTCGGCATCGTCTTCATCCTGGGCGCGCCGGTGACGGTCACCGCCATCGCGCTGCTGGAGATGGGGCGGCTGAAGCGGCGGTACGGAATCCGGCTGAAGGCACACCCGGTGACGCCCGCACCCGCCCCGGGCCCGGTCCCGCCGATGCCTCCGGCGGGAGCGCCGTACCTGCCGCCGCAGCAGGGGAACCCGTACGGCCATCCCTACGCGCCGGGCGGGCAGCACCCGTATGCCCCGCACCCGCAGCCGCCGTACAACCCGCGGCACCCGTACGCACCCCACCCGCAGCCGCCGTACAACCGGCAAGCCCCGTACGGCGGCTGACCGGCGAGGCCGCCGGGCTCAGGCCACCGCGCTCAGCGTGTCGGCGAGGCGCCGTCGGGCCGCCCGGGCCGCGGGGACGGCGGCCAGCGCGGCGGCGCAGAGGACCGCTGCCGCCCCGAGCAGCACCATCAGGATCGCGGACGGGCCCTGGGCGATTCCCGCGCCGATGCCGCTGGACCGGCCCTGGGCGTCGATCAGCCAGTGGGCGAGCGGGAGGCCCAGGGCCGTGGCGGCGAGGACGGCCGTCAAGGCCGTGAGACCCGTGGCCGTGACGGTGATCGCCGTGATCTGCCGGGGGGACAGGCCGATGGCCTTCAGGGCCAGCAGGTCCCGCTCGCCCTCGCGGACGGTGCCGCCGATCGCGGTCAGCAGTTCGATGAGCCCGATGAGGGCGAGGACGGCGATCAGCCCGGCCACGACCGCGCGGAGGGGGGAGAGCCCGTCCGCCGGGTTGATCACCGTGTGCACGTCCAGGTGGCCGCGCCCGGCCGTGGCGAGCCGGTCGGCGACCTCGCGCGGGTCGGCGCCGGGGTCCAGGCGGAGTTCGTAGAGGGTCGGGCGGAGCCCCGGGTCGTCCTCGCGGAGGGTGTCGAGGGACGTGGAGATGACCCGGCCGGCGTTCTCCGGCTCGATGCTGCGGCCCACGATGTGCAGGATCTGCGGCCGGTCGCCGACGGTCATCCGGACCCAGTCGCCGACCCGCACGTCCAGCAGGTCGAGCAGCCCCTGCCCGGCCACGGCCTCGTCGGCGCCGCGGGCGGGGCGGCCCTCGGCGAGGGTGTACGGGTACGGGTCCCGGTGGGTGCCGAGGCCGCGCAGCGCGATGGTCGCGGTCTGGCTCGGACCCAGGGCGGCCGTCTCGACGCCCGGGTAGGCGGCGGCCACCTGTGGGTCGCTTTCCAGGAGGGAGCGGGCCTGCTGTTCGCCCAGGCCGGCGTCGGCGCGGACGCTCAGCGTGGTGGGCAGGCCGACCTGCTCGGGCTCGCTGTGGAAGCGGTCGATGGTGGTCCAGGCGCTCATCGCGACGACGATCAGCAGCAGCGGCAGCGTGAGGCGGGCGACGGTGGCCAGAGAGCGGGGGCGGCGGGTGAACGCCTTGTGCCAGCCCAGCACCAGCGCGGGCGGAATCCGCACGCCGAGGGCCCGGCGCGACACGCCGGACAGCCGTCCGCCCGAGGTCGCGGCGGGTCTCGGCACTGGCACCGGCGGCACGCGTCCGGCCCGCCAGGCGGCCAGCCCGGTGGTGGCGCCGATGAACAGCACCGCGCCGACCGGCACCACGAGCAGCGCCACGGTGTGCCCGGGCAACCCCTGCCACACGCCGACCGCGTCCCCGAGCCGCCCCGGGATCCGGCTGCCCAGGGCCTCGGCGAGACCGGCGGCGGCCAGGGCGCCCAGCAGGGCGTAGGCGAGGTGCTGGAGCAGGAAGATCCGGACCACCTGGCCGGGGGTGAAGCCGATGGCCTTCAGGACGGAGAGGTCCCGAAGGTGGCCGCGGATGCGGGTGCCGATCGCCCCGTGCACGGCGAGCCCGGCCGCGACCAGTGCGCCCAGCCCGAACAGACCCAGCACCTGACCGAGGAGCCGGTTGTCGCCCTGCGCCTCGGCTCGTGCCTGCTGCCAGGTGGAGACCTCGCCGATCGCCCCGGAGCCCAGCACCGTCACGGCGCGCTGGACGACGTAGGACGTGTCGCCCGGGTCCGTCAGCCGCAGCCCGATCACCTGGCCGCCGGGATCCGGCACGGCCGACGGCAGTGCCCACACCAGGCCCGGCTGCTCACCGGGCCGGTAGCGCGGCTCGGCGCTGTCGGCGAGGCCCACGACGGTCAGCTCGCGGGCGGTGCCGGGCACGGTGAGGGTGTCGCCGGGCTCGGCCAGCAGGGCGCGGGCGAGGCGGCTCTCCAGGACCACGCCGTTCGGGGTCGAGGGGTTCAGCCAGTGGCCGGAGACGATCAGCGGGCGGCCGACCAAGGGCCGCTCCGGCGTGCCGCGCAGTTCGACGGCGGCGCGGCTGCCGCGCGAGGAGACGGTGGTGGAGGCGGTGGGGTAGGGGCCGGCGACGGAGTCCACACCGTCCAGGTCGGCCAGCTTCCCGGTGTCGGCCGCCGTGGCGGTGTGCAGCGACACATGCGCGCCGTGCGACTGCGTGAACACGCGCTGCCAGGGGTTGGTCGCGTAGCCGAACAGGGCCGTGGCCAGCAGCAGGGAGGCGACGATGCCCGCGGTGGCGAGGACGAGGAACAGCGCCTCGCCGCGATGCGTGCGCAGATCGGAGTGGGCCCAGCGCAGGGTGGCTCGCACGGGCCTCAGCCCCTCGGCCCGCGGGGCGCGCGGTCGTCGTGGACCCGCAGGTCCGCACGGTCGTCGTGGACGCGCATGTCAGTCCTTGAGCTCCAGCACACCGGATATCCCGGAGCGGCGCGGCGGGGTGGTGCCGCCGTCGAGTTCCGCGTCGTCGGCGATCCGGCCGTCGAAGAAGCTGATCACCCGGTCCGCGGCGCTCGCCAGCCGGGCGTCGTGTGTGACCAGCACGATCGTCTGGCCGCGCTGGTGGAAGCGGGACAGCAGCCGCATCACCTCGCGGGTGCCCTTGCTGTCGAGGCTGCCGGCGGGCTCGTCGGCCAGCAGCAGCGGAGGATGGTTGACCAGCGCCCGGGCCAGGGCGACCCGCTGCTGCTCGCCGCCGGACAGCTCGCCCGGCATGCTGCGCTCCTTGCCCGTCAGGCCCAGTTCGGCCAGCAGCGCCTCGCGCTCGGTGCGCGCGTGCTTCGGCGGGGTCCCCGCGAGCAGGGCGGGCAGCTCCACGTTGTCGGCGACGGACAGGTTCGACACGAGGTTGAAGAACTGGAAGACGATCCCGATCCGCTTCCTGCGCTCCACCGCCCAGCGTGCCTCGCTGTAGGTGTCGGTGGACTCGCCGTCGAGCCAGATGCGGCCCGCGTCCGGCCGCTGGAGCCCGCCGAGCAGATGCAGCAGCGTCGACTTGCCGGCGCCGGACGGGCCGGTGATCGCCACGAACTCGCCGGGCCGCACGCACAGGTCGACCCCGCGCACGGCATGCGCCGGGGCGCCCTCGCCGTGGTGCGTCTTCACCAGCCCCTCGGCGCGCAGCACAGGAGCGGGACGGTCGTCGCTCACTCCAGCTCCTCCAGCTCTTCCTGGCACCGCTCCAGCCAGTCGAGATCGGCCTGCAGGTGCAGCATCGCACCCTCTATCAGCAGATGGGCGATGCGGTTGTCGCGGTTTTCGGCGGCGGCCAGCTTCGACAGCTGCCGCATGGTGTTCAGATACTGGCGACGCTGCTGGTTGATCAGGGTGATCTGCTCGGCGAGACCGGTCTGCGGAGCGAGCGCCAGCTTCATGAAGAACTCGTCCCGCACCCGCGGCTCGTCCTCGGGCTCCTCGAACCAGGCGCGCAACGCCTCCCGCCCGGCGTCGGTGAGGTGGTAGACCTTTTTGTTGGGCCGGCTGGACTGCGCCACGTCCTCGCCCTCGATCAGTCCCGACTTCTCGAGACGGCCGAGGGTCACATAGATCTGGCCGACATTCGGCTGAGGGTACGCGGAGCCCAGCAGTTGCTCAAGGTCCTGCTTGAGCTCGTAACCGTGGGCGGCTCCGCGGGCGAGGAGTGCCAGGAGGGGCAGGCGCACGCGTGCAGTCCTCCTGTCTGGTCCAATGTGCTCCAGGCCCTAGTATCGCCCATACCTAACAGGTATACATGGCCTCTGATTCCGGGCAAAGGTGCCCAGCGCCGGTGTACAGGGAGGAACCTATGCGGTGGATCCATGCCGCGGGTAGGGGCCTCCTCGTTCTCGTCGTGGTCCTGACCGGCTACGTCACCGCCGGAGCACGGGCGGGCGAGCCCCCCGAGGGCAGCCGCGGCCCCCTCACCCTGGCCACCGCAGGAGACCTCACCGGCTATCTGGGGCCCCTGCTGGAAGGCTGGAACCGTACCCATCCCGGCGAGAAGGTCACCCTCGTCGAGCTGCCGGACTCGGCCGACGAAACCCAGGCCCAGATGGTCACCGACCTGCGCGACGGCGACCGCAGCCGGTTCGACGTGCTCAACATCGACGTCAACTGGACCCCGGAGTTCGCCGCGGCGGGCTGGATCAGGCCCCTGCCCCGGGACCGCTTCCCCCTGAAGACCTTCCTCCAGCCGGTAGTCGACACGGCGACCTACGACGGGAAGCTCTACGCCGTCCCGTACGTCACCAACGCCGGCCTGCTCCTCTACCGCAAGGACGTCCTCGCCGAGGAGGGCGTCGAGCCGCCGCGCACCTGGGCGGAGCTGGAGCGGTACGCGAAGACCATCGCCCCGAAGCACGGCCTCGACGGCTACGCCGGACAGTTCCTGCCCTACGAGGGCCTCACCGTGAACGCGGCCGAGGCCGTCTACTCGGCGGGCGGCTCGATCCTCGGCGACGAGGGCGAACGCGTCACCGTCGACTCGGCGGCGGCCCGCGAGGGCATCGGGTTCCTGGCGCGCGGAGTGCGCGACGGCTGGATCCCAAGGGAAGCGCTGACGTACAAGGAGGAGGAGTCCAAACAGGCCTTCCAGGACGGCCGGCTGCTCTTCCTGCGGAACTGGCCGTACGCCTACGTCGGCGCCTCCGCCCCCGGGTCGAAGGTCGCCGGGAAGGTCGGCGCGGTACCCCTGCCCGGACCCGACGGGCCGGGCACCAGCGTCCTCGGCGGCTCCAACCTGGCCGTCAGCTCGCACGCGCAACACCCCGACTCGGCGGCCCGCCTGATCGCGTACCTCACCAGTGAGCGCGTCCAGCGCCAGGTCCTCACCCGCGGCGCGCTGCCGCCCGTACGGGCCGATCTCTACAGGGACCCGGCGCTCATCCGCAGGTTCCCGTACCTGCCGACCCTGCGGACGAGCGTGCTCGCGGCCGAACCGCGCCCCAAGAGCCCGCGCTACGACCAGGTCAGCCTGGTCGTGCAGGCGGTCGTGCACGACGCCATGGCCGGGCACCAGACGCCCGAAGCGGCGGTGCGTCGTCTGGCGCGAGAGCTCGCCGTCATCTCGCGTCGCTAGCCGCCTCCTACTTACTTGTTAGGTAACGCGGACATCTCATCTGGCTGAGGATTGCACCAGTACGTCCGAATTTCAGCACCTCAACCGCTCGGTAGCTTCTGCCTTTTCATTGACACCCTCTCGACACGCCTACTTAACATGCATGCATAACCGCTGCCCTCCTCAGAGACAGGTCGATGGGTTGAACAGGCACCACTGGTGGCGTGACGCAGTGATCTATCAGGTGTACGTCCGCAGCTTCCTCGACAGCACCGGCGACGGCATCGGCGACCTCGCCGGCGTCCGGGCCGGACTGTCGTACCTCAAGAAGCTCGGCGTCGACGGGATCTGGCTGAGCCCCTTCTATCCCTCGCCGCAGCACGACCACGGCTACGACGTGGCCGACTACTGCGACGTCGACCCGCTCTTCGGCGACCTCGACGAGTTCGACCAGCTGGTGGGGGCCGCGCGGCGGCTCGGCATCAAGGTGCTGCTCGACATCGTCCCGAACCACTGCTCCAGCGAGCACCCCTGGTTCCGCGAGGCGCTCGCGGCCCCGCCCGGAAGCCCGGCCCGTGCCCGCTTCCACTTCGCCGACGGCCGCGGCCCGGACGGCGCCGAGCCGCCCAACAACTGGCACTCCATGTTCGGCGGCCCCGCCTGGAGCCGGGTCACCGAGCCGGACGGGACGCCCGGCCAGTGGTACCTGCACATGTTCGCGCCCGAGCAGCCCGACTGGAACTGGCGCAACCCCGAGATCGGCGCCGAGTTCGACCGGGTCCTGCGCTTCTGGCTGGACCGGGGCATCGACGGCTTCCGCATCGACGTCGCCGCCGGCCTCTACAAGCACCCGGAGCTGCCCGACTCCGACGACCCGGAGGCCGACGCCCGCACCCGCGACTCGGTCAACCCGCTCGCCTGGAACCAGCCCGAGGTCCACGACGTATGGCGGCGCTGGCGCTCCATATGCGAGGAGTACACCGAGCGCGACGGCTGCGAACGCCTCCTCGTCGGCGAGGTGTCCGTCCCGACCGCCCGCGAGCACGCGCAGTACGTCCGCCCCGACGAGCTGCACCAGGCCTTCTTCTTCGACCTGCTCAGCGCCTCCTGGGACGCCGACGCCTTCCAGAAGGTCATCGCCGAGGCCATGCAGGACATCGCCGGAACCGGCTCGACCGTCACCTGGGTCCTCAACAACCACGACCAGGTCCGCACGGTCACCCGCTACGGCGAACCCGCCACCGAGGGCAGCGGCCTCGGCGCCGCCCGCGCCCGCGCCGCCGCGCTGCTGATGCTGGCCCTGCCCGGCGCCGCCTACATCTACCAGGGCGAGGAGCTCGGTCTGCCCGAGGTCGTGGACCTGCCCGACGACGTGCTCACCGACCCGATCTTCCGCCGCACCGGCAGCCGCGCCCGCATCCGCGACGGCTGCCGGGTCCCCCTGCCCTGGTCGGGCCAGGCCTCGCCGTTCGGCTTCACCCCGGGCGTGGAGAGCGCCAAGCCGTGGCTGCCGCAGCCGGAGTACTTCGCCGAATACGCCACCGACCGCGCCCTCGCCGACACCCGCTCCTTCTGGCACCTGTACCGCGACGGCCTCCAACTGCGGTCCGCCCTGCCCCAGTTGGGCGAGGGCACCATGCGCTGGCTGGACGCCTCACCCGGCGTCCTCGCCTTCGAACGCGGCGACCTGGTGTGCGCCGTCAACTTCGGTACGGCCCCCACACCCGCGCCGGTACCCGGCTCCCCCCTGCTCGCCAGCGGCCCCTGCCCGCCCGGAGTGCTCTCCGGCTCGACGGCCGCCTGGTGGATCCGTTCCTGACCGCCCCGCAAGCGACACCCGCACAAGCGAAGTCCGCGTAAGCAACATCCGCGCAAGCGAACTCCCCGCAAGCGAACCCTCCGAAGGGACATCAACGATGATGCGACGACGTACCACCCTGCTCACCAGCTGCACCGCCCTCGCCCTGGCGCTCGGCGCCACCGCCTGCGGCGGCGGACCCGTCTCGGCCGGCGGCGGCGACAAGGCGCTCAGCGGCCAGTCGATCACCGTGGCCGGCGTCTGGTCCGGCACCGAGCAGAAGAACTTCCAGAAGGTGCTGGACGCCTTCACCGAGAAGACCGGCGCCAAGACGCAGTTCGTGTCCACCGGCGACAACGTCTCCACCGTCGTCGGCAGCAAGATCGAGGGCGGCAACGCCCCCGACGTCGTGATGGTCCCGCAGGTCGGCGTGCTCAAGCAGTTCGCGCAGCAGGGCTGGCTCAAGCCCCTGTCGAAGAAGACCGAGCAGGCCGTCGACGCCGGATACGCCCCCGTGTGGAAGAAGTACGGCAGCGTCGACGGCACCCTCTACGGCCTGTACTTCAAGGCCGCCCACAAGTCGACCGTCTGGTACAGCCCCGACGCCCTAGAGCAGGCCGGCGTGAAGCCCCCGAAGAGCTACGACGAGATGCTCAAGGCCGGGCAGACCGTGTCCGACTCCGGCCTCGCCGCCTTCTCCGTGGCCGGGCAGGACGGCTGGACCCTCACCGACTGGTTCGAGAACGTCTACCTCTCCCAGGCCGGACCCGAGAAGTACGACGCCCTCGCCGCGCACAAGCTGAAGTGGACCGACGCGTCCGTCGTCGACGCCCTCACCACCCTCGGCAAGCTCTTCAAGGACAAGCAGCTCATCGCGGGCGGCCAGAAGGGCGCCCTGAACACCGACTTCCCCGGCTCGGTGGAGAAGGTCTTCGGCCCGGAGCCCGAGGCCGGCATGGTCTACGAGGGCGACTTCGTCGCCGGTGTCGCCAAGGACCAGTTCGGCAAGAAGGTCGGCCAGGACGCGAACTTCTTCCCGTTCCCGGCGGTCGGCGGCGGCGAGGCACCGGTGGTCAGCGGCGGTGACGCGGCCGTCGTCCTCAAGGACGGCAAGAACCAGAAGGCCGCCCAGGCCCTCCTGGAGTACCTCGCCACGCCCGAGGCCTCGGCCGTGTGGGCCGAGGCGGGCGGTTTCCTCTCCCCGAACAAGAAGCTCGACCTCGCCTCCTACGGCGACGACGTCACCCGCGCCACCGCCAAGTCCCTCGTCCAGGCCGGGGACTCGGTCCGCTTCGACATGTCCGACCAGGCCCCGGCGTCCTTCGGCGGCACGAAGGGCACCGGCGAGTGGAAGCTCCTCCAGGACTTCCTGCGCGACCCGTCGGACCCGAAGGGCACCGCCGCGAAGCTGGAGGCCGCGGCGGCCAAGGCGTACCAGGACTGATACGCCATGACAGCGACCCTCGTGAAAGAGACGAGCCCCCCACCGCCCGGCCCGGTCGCCGACCGCACCCGGCGGCTGCGCCGGCGCGGGAAGATCATCGCCCTGCTGTTCGTGCTGCCCGCGCTGCTGCTGCTCGGCGCGCTCGTCGTCTACCCCGTGCTGTTCAGCATCGGACGCAGTCTCTTCGACGCCTCCGGAACGAGCTTCGTCGGCGGCGACAACTACGCCGAGATGTTCCGCGACCCGGCGACCCTCAAGGCCGTCCAGAACACGGCCATCTGGGTCGTCGTGGCCCCGGCCCTGCTCACCGGCCTCGGACTGATCCTCGCCGTACTGGTGGAGAAGGTCCGCTGGGCGACGGCCTTCAAACTGCTCCTCTTCATGCCGATGGCGGTCTCCTTCCTCGCCGCCGGCATCATCTTCCGGCTCGCCTACGACGAGGACCCCGACAAGGGCGTGCTCAACGCCGCGGTGGTCTCCGTCCACGACGCCTTCAAGGCGGAGTCCTCCTATCCGACGGCCCGGGCGCGTGACGCCCAGGGCCTGACGAAGGAGAAGGACGGTTCGTACCGCACGAGTACGACCGTGTCCCCGGGGAACGCGGTGGCGCTGGGCCTGGTCGGCGTGCAGCCCGACGACCTGCCGGGCGGGGCCGCGCCCGCGTACGCGGCGGCGGGACGGAAGGCCGCCGCCGACGAACTGCGCGGTGTCGTCTACTTGGACTTCACGCCCGGCGGGGGAGGGGAGCAGGGCAAGGTCGACCGGCGCGAGAGCGGACTGCCGCAGATGAGGGTCGAGGCGGTCCGCGACGGCGAGCAGGTCGCCTCGGCGACCACGGCCGCCGACGGCTCCTTCCGCTTCGAGGGACTCGAACCGGGCTCCTACGAGGTGAGACTGCCCTCGTCCAACTTCGCCCAGCCCTACGACGGTGTCTCCTGGCTGGGGCCGGCCCTGGTCACTCCGGCGATCATCGGCGCTTACCTGTGGATCTGGACCGGCTTCGCGATGGTGCTGATCGGGGCGGGTCTGTCGACGCTGCCGCGGGACGCCCTGGAGGCGGCGCGGATGGACGGCGCGAACGAGTGGCAGATCTTCCGGCGGATCACGGTGCCGCTGCTGGCACCGGTGCTGTCGGTCGTGTTCATCACGCTCGTCATCAACGTGATGAAGGTCTTCGACCTCGTCTACATCATCGCGCCCGGGCCCGTGCAGGAGGACGCGACCGTCCTCGCGACGCAGATGTGGCTGGTGTCGTTCGGCGGCGGCAACAACCAGGGCCTCGGCAGTGCGCTGGGCGTGCTGCTCCTGCTGCTGGTCGTCCCGGCCATGGTGTTCAACGTCCGCCGTTTCCGAAGGAGCCAGCGATGAACGCGATTCGGCGCGGGTTGGGCAACGGGGTCGTCCAGGCCTTCCTCGTCATTGTGGGCCTCGTCTGGATGACGCCCCTGGCCGGGCTGTTCCTGTCCTCGCTGCGGTCCGCCGAGGACACGGCGAAGGGCGGCTGGTGGACGGTGTTCTCCAGCCCCGGGCAGCTGTCCTTCGACAACTACTCGTCGCTGCTGGGGAACGCCGGGATCACCCAGGCGTTCTGGAACACGGTGCTGATATCGGTGCCGACGACGGTGCTGGTCGTGGTCCTCGCGGCACTCGCCGGGTACGCCTTCGCCTGGCTGGACTTCCCCGGGCGGGAGGCGATCTTCCTCGTCGTGGTCGCGCTGCTGGTGGTGCCCGTGCAGATCGGTCTGCTGCCGGTCGCCAAACTCTTCGGGCACCTGGGCCTGTTCGGCACGATCCCCGGTGTCGTCCTCTTCCACGTGGCCTACGGACTTCCCTTCGCGGTGTTCCTGCTGCGGAACTACTTCGCCGAGATGCCGAAGGAGATGCTGGAGGCCGCCCGTATGGACGGCGGCAGCGAGTGGCGCATCTTCACGCGGCTCGTCCTGCCCGTGGGACGGCCCGCGATCGCCTCCCTGGCCATCTTCCAGTTCCTGTGGGTGTGGAACGACATGCTGGTGGCGCTGCTGTTCGCGGACAGCGCATCGCAGCCGCTGACCGTGCAACTCCAGTCCCAGATACGCCAGTTCGGAAGCAACATCGACGTCCTGGCACCCGGGGCGTTCGTGTCCCTGGTCGTCCCGGTGGTCGTGTTCTTCGCCTTCCAACGGCACTTCGTGCAGGGCGTGATGGCCGGGTCGGTCAAGTAGCGCATGCGTTTCGGGCCCCCACTTCGCCACGAAGTGGGGGCCCGAGGACGTTCACGGTGACGCCGGCGGATACAAGGAACGCGGCAGTTGCGAAGCCGCCGCCCCGTCCAGGAGCCACAGCGTCCTGCTCCTGCCGTACGCCCCCGCCGCCGGCGCCTGGATCTCGCCCGCGCCCGAGAGGGCGATCGCCGCGGCCTGGGCCTTGTCCTCGCCCGCGGCCAGCAGCCACACCTCACGGGCCGCACGGATCGCCGGGAGCGTCAGCGTCACCCGGGTCGGCGGCGGCTTGGGCGCGCCGTGGACGCCGACCACCGTGCGGTCGGTCTCCCGGACCGCCGGCAGCTCCGGGAACAGCGACGCGACATGCGTGTCCGGCCCGACGCCCAGCATCAGCACGTCGAACGTGGGCACGGGGCCGTGGTTCTCCGGGCCCGCCGCCTGCGCCAGTTCCTCCGCGTACGCGGCCGCCGCCGCGTCCACGTCGGTGCCGTGAGGCCCGTCCGACGCGGGCATCGCGTGCAGCCGCTTCGGGTCGAGCGGCACCGAGTCGAGGAGAGCCTTCCTCGCCTGGGTGACATTGCGCTCGGGGTCGCCCTCGGGCAGGAAACGCTCGTCGCCCCACCAGAGGTCGAGCCGGCTCCAGTCGATCGCGTCCCGGGCGGGCGCCGCGGCCAGCGCGGCCAGCAGGCCGTTGCCGTTGCGGCCGCCCGTCAGGACCACGGACGCCGAGCCCCGGGAGGCCTGCGCGTCCACGATCTTCGTGATCAGCCGGGCCGCCGCGGCCTGCGCCATCAGCTCCTTGTCGCGGTGCACGACCAGCTGCGGTGCCGTACTCACTTCACCTCCGCCTTCCGGACCGGCTCCAACGCGGGCGGTTCCTGCTTCACCGGTGCCTGCGCCGCCGCTTCCGCAGCGGGTGCTTTCGCAGCCGCTTCAACGGGAGCGGGGAGGGCGAGTCGTGCTCGCCCGTCACTTTTGGGCTCACCACGCTCTCCTTTGGCCTCCGGCCCCTCCGCAGCCGCAGGCCGGGGCACCTGAGCCGACCAGGAGGACTTCAGCCGGTCCACCCCGTACCGCAGCGCGGACGCGTACGTGTCGTCCGGGTCCAGCCGCCGCAGCTCCTCCGCCATCAGCTCGGCGGTCTCCCGGCGCTTGAGCGCCACCGCCCGGTCCGGCTGGCCCTCGATCGAGAGCGTCGCCAGGGAGCCGTCGGCGCGGTCCAGCTTGATGGGGCCGCAGTTGGTGTCCATCCGCACGGCCGTCAGACCGGGGCCGCCGGACAGCGACCGCTTCACGGGGACGTCCAGCCGGTCCGCGAGCCACATCGCCAGCAGCTCGCAGCTCGGGTTGAACTCCTCGCCCTCCACCTCGACGGCCCGGACCTCGCAGGTGACCTGGTCGAGGGCCGCCGCCAGCATGGAGCGCCAGGGCGTGATGCGGGTCCAGGACAGGTCCGTGTCGCCCGGGGTGTAGGTCCCGGACCGGGTGGCCAGGTCCCGTACCGGCTGTTCGGAGGCGTAGGTGTCGGTGACGCGGCGCTGCGCGAGGGCGCCCAGGGGGTCCTTCGCCGGGTCAGTCGGCGCGTTCACCGGCCACCACACCACCACGGGGGCGTCCGGCAGCAGCAGCGGCAGCACCACCGACTGGGCGTGGTCGACGACCTCGCCGTACAGCCGCAGCACCACCGTCTCGCCGGAACCGGCGTCCGCGCCGACCCGGACCTCCGCGTCGAGGCGGGACTGCGTACGGTCGCGGGGTGAGCGGGAGACGCGCTTGATGACCACGAGCGTGCGTGCGGGATGCTCGTGCGAGGCGTCACTCGCGGCCTTCAGCGCGTCGTAGGCGTTCTCCTCGTCCGTCACGATGACCAGCGTGAGCACCATGCCGACCGCCGGGGTGCCGATCGCCCGGCGGCCCTGCACCAGCGCCTTGTTGACCTTGCTGGCGGTGGTGTCCGTGAGGTCTATCTTCATGGCCGACGCCAGCTCCGTCCGTGTCGCTCGAGCATTTCGTCCGCCTCGGCGGGCCCCCAGGTACCGGCCTGGTACTGGGCGGGCTTGCCGTTCTTGTCCCAGTACTCCTCGATCGGGTCGAGGATCTCCCAGGACAGCTCGACCTCCTCGGTGCGCGGGAAGAGGTTCGAGTCACCGAGCAGAACGTCCAGGATCAGACGCTCGTACGCCTCGGGGCTGGACTCCGTGAAGGACTCGCCGTAGGCGAAGTCCATCGACACGTCCCGAATCTCCATCGACGTGCCCGGCACCTTCGAGCCGAAGCGGACCGTCACGCCCTCGTCCGGCTGGACGCGGATGACGATCGCGTTGGAGCCGAGCTCCTCGGTGGCCGTGGAGTCGAAGGGGGAGTGCGGGGCCCGCTGGAAGACGACGGCGATCTCCGTCACGCGGCGGCCCAGCCGCTTGCCGGTGCGCAGGTAGAAGGGGACGCCCGCCCAGCGGCGGTTGTCGATCTCCAGCTTGATCGCGGCGTAGGTGTCGGTCTTCGACGAGGCGTTGATGCCGTCCTCGTCGAGGTAGCCGATCACCTTCGCGCCGCCCTGCCAGCCGGCCGAGTACTGGCCGCGTACGGTGTCCCGGCCCATGTCCTTCGGCAGCTTCACGGCGCCGAGGACTTTGGTCTTCTCGGCGGCCAGCGCGTCCGCGTCGAAGGAGGCCGGCTCCTCCATGGCCGTCAGGGCCATGAGCTGGAGCAGGTGGTTCTGGATGACGTCACGGGCGGCGCCGATGCCGTCGTAGTACCCGGCCCGGCCGCCGATGCCGATGTCCTCGGCCATGGTGATCTGTACGTGGTCCACGAAGGACCGGTTCCAGATCGGCTCGAACATCGTGTTGGCGAAGCGCAGCGCCAGGATGTTCTGGACGGTCTCCTTGCCCAGGTAGTGGTCGATGCGGAAGACCTGGTCCGGGGCGAAGACCTCGTGGACGACCTTGTTGAGCTCCTCGGCCGAGGCGAGGTTGTGGCCGAACGGCTTCTCGATGACGGCGCGCCGCCAGGATCCGCCCGTCTGGTCGGCCAGCTGGTGCTTCTTCAGCTGCTGGATGACCACCGGGAAGGACGACGGCGGGACCGACAGGTAGAAGGCGAAGTTGCCGCCCGTGCCCTGTGCCTTGTCCAGCTCGTCGATGGTGGAGCGCAGCCGCTCGAACGCGTCGTCGTCGTCGAAGGTGCCCTGCACGAAGCGCATGCCCTGGATGAGCTGCTGCCAGACCTCCTCGCGGAAGGGCGTGCGGGCGTGTTCCTTGACCGCGTCGTGGACCTCCTGCGCGAAGTCCTCGTGCGCCCACTCGCGGCGGGCGAAGCCCACCAGAGAGAAGCCCGGCGGCAGCAGACCCCGGTTGGCGAGGTCGTACACGGCGGGCATGAGCTTCTTCCGGGACAGGTCGCCCGTGACGCCGAAGATGACCAGGCCCGACGGCCCCGCGATACGCGGGAGCCGTCGGTCCGCGGGGTCACGCAGCGGGTTGCTGCTCGACACCTGTTCAGCCCTCCGAGGGGGCGAGGCGCTGAAGCTCGGCCTCGGTCGACTTCAGCAGGTCGGTCCAGGACGCCTCGAACTTCTCGACGCCCTCTTCCTCCAGCAGCCGGACCACGTCGTCGTACTTGATCCCGAGCTTCTCGACCGCGTCGAGGTCAGCGCGGGCCTGCTCGTACGTCCCGGCGACGGCGTTGCCGCGGATCTCGCCCTGCTCCTCCGTGGCGAACAGGGTCGCCTCCGGCATGGTGTTCACCGTGTTGGGAGCGACCAGCTCGTCGACGTACAGGGTGGCCTTGTACGCCTTGTCCTTCACACCGGTGGACGCCCACAGCGGACGCTGCTTGTTGGCGCCCGCCTTCTCCAGGGCGCTCCAGCGGTCCGAGGAGAAGACCTCCTCGTACGCCTGGTAGGCCAGACGGGCGTTGGCGACGCCGGCCTTGCCGCGTGCCGCCTTGGCCTCGTCGGTGCCCAGCGCGTCGATCCGCTTGTCGATCTCGGTGTCCACGCGGGAGACGAAGAACGACGCCACGGAGTGGATCTGCGACAGGTCCAGGCCGCGCTCCTTGGCCTTCTCCAGGCCCTCCAGGAACGCGTCCATGACCAGGCGGTAGCGCTCCAGCGAGAAGATCAGCGTGACGTTGACGCTGATGCCCAGGCCGATGGTCTCGGCGATGGCCGGGATGCCCGCCTCGGTCGCCGGGATCTTGATGAGCGTGTTGGGCCGGTCCACCAGCCAGGCGAGCTGCTTGGCCTCGGCGACCGTCGCCCGCGTGTTGTGCGCCAGGCGCGGGTCGACCTCGATCGAGACCCGGCCGTCCTGGCCACCGGTGGCGTCGAAGACCGGGCGCAGAATGTCGGCGGCGTCACGGACGTCCGCCGTCGTGATCATGCGGATGGCCTCTTCGACGGTGACCCTGCGGGCGGCGAGGTCGGTCAGCTGCGTGTCGTAGCCGTCACCCTGCGAGATCGCCTTCTGGAAGATCGACGGGTTGGTGGTGACGCCCACGACGTGCTGCTGGTCGATCAGCTCGGCGAGGTTGCCGGACGTGATCCGCTTGCGCGACAGGTCGTCCAGCCAGATCGCCACGCCTTCCTCGGAGAGGCGCTTGAGTGCGTCTGTCATGGAAATTCCATCTCCTACGTGTCGTATATGAGCGTCAGCGCTGGGCTGCGGCGATCGATTCCCGCGCGGCGGCGGCCACGTTCTCGGGAGTGAAGCCGAACTCGCGGAAAAGCACCTTGCCGTCGGCCGAAGCACCGAAGTGCTCCAGGGAAACGATGCGGCCGGCGTCCCCCACGTACTTGTGCCACGTGAGACCGATACCGGCCTCCACCGCGACACGGGCCCGGACGGACGGCGGCAGGACGCTGTCCCGGTACCCCTGGTCCTGCTGCTCGAACCACTCCACCGACGGCATGGACACGACGCGCGTGGGCACGCCGGCGCCCTGGAGCTGCTCGCGCGCCTCGACGGCGACGTGCACCTCGGAACCGGTGGCGATCAGGATGACCTCGGGCTCACCGCCGTCGGCCTCGAACAGGACGTAACCGCCCTTGGCGGCATCGTCGTTGGGCTCGTACGTCGGCACGCCCTGACGGGTCAGAGCCAGACCGTGCGGCTGGCCCTTGCCGAACTCCTTCGTCCAGCGCTTGAGGATCTCGCGCCAGGCGATCGCGGTCTCGTTGGCGTCCGCCGGGCGCACCAGGTTCAGGCCCGGGATCGCCCGCAGCGACGCCAGGTGCTCGACGGGCTGGTGGGTCGGGCCGTCCTCGCCGAGGCCGATGGAGTCGTGCGTCCACACGTACGTCACCGGCAGGTGCATCAGCGCCGACAGCCGCACCGCGTTGCGCATGTAGTCGGAGAACACCAGGAAGGTGCCGCCGTAGATCCGGGTGTTGCCGTGCAGCGCGATGCCGTTCATCTCGGCGGCCATCGCGTGCTCGCGGATACCGAAGTGGATCGTGCGGCCGTACGGGTCCGCCTCCGGCAGCGGGTTGTCCGCCGGGAGGAAGGAACTGGTCTTGTCGATCGTGGTGTTGTTGGAGCCGGCCAGGTCGGCGGAGCCGCCCCACAGCTCGGGGATGACTCCGCCGAGCGCCTGGAGGATCTTGCCGGAGGCGGCACGCGTGGCCACACCCTTGCCGACCTCGAAGACCGGGATCTTCTCCTCCCAGCCGGTGGGCAGCTCACCCCGGGCGACGCGGTCGTACTCCGCGGCGCGCTCGGGGTTGTTGTCCCGCCACTGCTGGTACGCCTTCTCCCACACCGCGCGGGCCGCCTGGCCCCGCTCCAGCGCCCTGCGGGTGTGCGTGATGACCTCGTCGGAGACCTCGAAGCTCTGCTCCGGGTCGAAGCCCATGACCCGCTTGGTCGCCGCGACCTCGTCGTCGCCCAGCGCCGAGCCGTGCGCGGCCTCGGTGTTCTGCGCGTTGGGGGCCGGCCAGGCGATGATCGAGCGCATCGCGATGAACGACGGCCGGTCCGTGACGGCCTTGGCCTTCTGGATCGCCTCGAAGATCGCGGCCGGGTCCAGGTCGCCGTTCTCCTGCGGCTGCACCCGCTGCACGTGCCAGCCGTAGGCCTCGTACCGCTTCACCGTGTCCTCGGACACGGCCGTCTCGGTGTCGCCCTCGATCGAGATGTGGTTGTCGTCCCACAGCAGGATCAGGTTGCCGAGCTTCTGGTGGCCCGCGAGGGAGGACGCCTCGGCGGAGATGCCCTCCTGGAGGCAGCCGTCACCGGCGATGCAGTAGATGAAGTGATCGAACGGGGACTCGCCCTCGGCGGCCTCCGGGTCGAACAGACCGCGCTCGTAGCGGGCGGCCATCGCCATGCCCACCGCGTTGGCGACACCCTGGCCGAGCGGGCCGGTGGTCGTCTCCACACCGGTGGTGTGCCCGTACTCGGGGTGGCCGGGGGTCTTGGAGCCCCACGTGCGGAAGGACTTCAGGTCGTCCAGCTCCAGGCCGAAGCCGGCCAGGTACAGCTGGGTGTACAGGGTCAGGGACGAGTGGCCGGCGGACAGCACGAAGCGGTCCCGCCCGACCCAGTCGGCGTCCGCCGGGTCGTGCCGCATCACCTTCTGGAAGAGGGTGTAGGCGGCAGGCGCCAGGCTCATCGCCGTACCCGGATGGCCGTTACCGACCTTCTGTACGGCATCGGCGGCCAGGACACGCGCGGTGTCGACGGACCGCTGGTCCAACTCGGTCCACTCGAAGTCTGTGGTGGTCGGCTTGGTGCTCACCCTGGGTCAGGGCTCCTCTCCACATGTCGGATGCCGGTGTATCGGGGCGCCCACCGGCCGCAGTCGAGCCTACCCCCGTGGGACGTGCGTTTTTTCGAGTCACTCCAGAGTGCCGGGGCTGATCCCGATCCGCCTCATGACTGGGCCGTACCGCATTCGACAGGTGAATACGGAGCCGCTCATCCGGGTGCTCAATCGAGCTTCGGCGCGCCCTTCGGAAGGTGCCTCCCAACACGAGCCGACCCCCGCGAATGTCCGAGTCTGGGCAACGTCTAAAGTGGCGTGGTACGCGCGAGCCTTTACCGGGACTTCACAGGGATGAGGCTTGCTGGGATGTCTCTGTAGGGGTGTGCGTGACGGCCGTTGAATCCCGTCCAGCGGGGATGATCGGGGCGGACCAGAGCCCGGCCCACCGGCCGTTCGGGGCCCGTGTCAAGGCGTTCGTGGCTCTCACCAAGCCGCGGATCATCGAGCTGCTGCTGATCACCACGGTGCCGGTGATGTTCCTGGCGCAGCAGGGTGTGCCCGACCTGACGCTGGTGCTGCTGACGTGCCTCGGCGGCTACATGTCCGCGGGCGGCGCCAACGCGCTCAACATGTACATCGACCGCGACATCGACGCGCTGATGGACCGCACCTCGCAGCGCCCGCTGGTCACCGGCATGGTCAGCCCGCGCGAGTGCCTCGTCTTCGGCATCACCCTGGCGATCACCTCCACCCTGCTCTTCGGCCTCACCGTGAACTGGCTGAGCGCCTGGCTCTCCCTCGGCGCGCTCCTGTTCTACGTGGTCGTCTACACGATGATCCTCAAGCGCCGTACCTCGCAGAACATCGTGTGGGGCGGCATCGCCGGCTGCCTGCCGGTGCTGATCGGGTGGTCCTCGGTCACCAACTCGATGTCGTGGGCGCCGGTCATCCTCTTCCTCGTCATGTTCTTCTGGACGCCGCCGCACTACTGGCCGCTGTCCATGAAGGTGCGGGAGGACTACGCGCGCGTGGGCGTGCCGATGCTGCCGGTGGTCGCCTCCAACAAGGTCGTCGCCAAGCAGATCGTGCTCTACAGCTGGGTCATGGTCGCCGTCTCGCTCCTGCTGACCCCGCTCGGCTACACCGGCTGGTTCTACACCGCGGTCGCCCTGCTGGCGGGCGGCTTCTGGCTCTGGGAGGCGCACGGCCTGCAGAACCGCGCGAAGGCGGAGGTGACGGGCGCGAAGCTGAAGGAGATGCGCCTGTTCCACTGGTCGATCACCTACGTCTCGCTGCTGTTCGTGGCGGTCGCTGTCGACCCGTTCCTGCGCTGACGTACGTCACAGCCCCCTGCCCTCGCCAGTCGATCTACTCGTGAGTAGCATCCTGGCCATGGCAGACACGCAGCAGGTTGACCCGAAGGCCGAGCGCAAGGTGGCCCGGCTGGCCCAGCAGATCTCCTCCTTCTCCAAGGCCCACGGCGGCGCCGAGGGCCAGGTCGCCTACCTCGGCGAGCGCGGCGCCCGCATCGTCCTGGTCGGCGAGGACGGCAACTGGGGCGACCTGGTCGCCCCGTCCTACGAGATCGCCGAGAAGGCCGTGGAGAAGTCCGGCATCACGGCCCACGAGTCCTTCGACGGCGAGTTCGCGGCCAAGGTGAAGACGGGCCGCTACGAGTGGACGCGCATGGCGGGCATCCAGGTGGGCGGCCCGTCCAACGGCTGAGCAGCCGGCTCTCGGGGGCGCGGGGAACTGCGCGATCAGCCACCGGCAACCCGTGGCCGCCAGAACACCCGCACCCCCCGTCGGGACCGCGACCTGAACCCGGTTCACCCGTTAAGACCCTAGGAACAACAGGGTCCACACCGGGAGGCCCGGATGATCGAAACGCCGTCCCTAGTGGACCAGTACTGCCACGGAGTGCTGCGCACAGAGCTGGGCCTCGGCACCTTCGAGGCCCACCTCTCCCGCACCGAGGGCCCACCCGCCCCCGGCACCACTCTCTTCGACACCCAGACCGGCTTCGCCGTGCGGCGCTGGTGCCCACCCCTGCTCGGTCTCGAACCACACTGCCCACCCGCCCGCTACCTGGCCCGACGCCGGGAACTGGGCGTGCTGGAGTCCGGCCGCCGGCTGCTGCGCGGCAGCGGCATCACGACGTACCTGGTCGACACCGGCCTCCCGGGTGATCTGACGGAACCCGGCGAGCTGGCCTCCGCCGGAGCCGCCGAGGCCCGCGAGATCGTGCGCCTGGAACTCCTCGCCGAGCAGGTCGCCGACACCTCCGGAACCGTCGAGTCCTTCCTCGCCAACCTCGCCGAGTCGGTGCACGCGGCCGCCGCGAACGCCGTCGCCTTCACCTCGGTCGCGGGCGTACGGCACGGCCTCGCCCTCGCGCCCGAGCCGCCCGGGCCGGGGGAGGTACGGGGGGCCGTCGGCCGCTGGTTCGCCGGGCGCGGGGTCGGCGGGGAGCTGAGCGACCCGGTGCTGCTGCGGCATCTGCTGTGGAGCGCGGTCGCCTCGGGCCTGCCGCTCCAGCTGCACGCGGGGCTGGGTGCGCCGGGGCTGCGGATCGACCGTACGGATCCGGTGCTGCTGACGGACTTCGTGCGGGCCACGGCCGGCCTGGGCACGGACCTCGTCCTGCTGCACGGCTACCCGTACCACCGGCACGCCGCCCATCTCGCCGGTGTCTTCCCGCACGTCCACGTCGACTGCGGAGCCGCCCTGGTCCGCACGGGCGCCCGGGCCGCGACCGTCCTCGCGGAGATCCTGGAGCTGGCCCCCTTCGGCAAGGTCCTCTTCTCCACCGGGGCGCAGGGCCTGCCCGAACTCCATGTGGTGGGCGCCCGCCTGTTCCGCGAGGCCCTGGGGCGGGTGTTCGGCACCTGGGTCGCCGAGGGCGCCTGGTCACTGGCCGACGCGCAGCGGGTGGCGGGCATGCTGGCGTCGGGGAACGCGCGCAGGGTGTACGGACTCGACTGAGCCCTGCCCGGTCAGGCCTTCGTCAGGCTCGCCTCGGCGGCCGGGCCGGGCACGTCGGCCACCGCCTCCGGCCGCTCGCGCAGCGACAGCACCACCCGCACCACCCAGATCCACATCACGGCCGAACCCAGCATGTGCAGGCCGACCAGGACCTCGGGCAGGTCCGTGAAGTACTGGACGTAACCGATGACGCCCTGCGCGAGCAGGATCAGGAACAGCTCGCGGGTGCGGTTCAGCGGGCTCTTGGGCGCGTCGACCGCCTTGAGGACGAACCACAGGGCGAACGTCAGCGACACCACGATCCACGCCAGCACGGCGTGCAGCTTGCTCACGGTCTCCCAGTCGACCGGCATCCGCTCGACCTCGCTGGAGTCGCCCGCGTGCGGGCCGGCACCGGTGACGACCGTGCCGACCAGGATGAGCAGGACGGCCGCCGCGACCAGGAACCACACCAGCTGCTGCACGGCCTTGCCGACCAGCGGGCGCGGTGCCGCGTCGCCCTCGCGGGTGCGCTGCCACATCACCGTGGCCACCCCGATGAGCGCGGACGTCGCCACGAAGTGGGCGGCGACCGTGTACGGGTTGAGACCGACCAGCACCACGATGCCGCCGAGCACCGCGTTGCTCATCACGATCCAGAACTGCGCCCAGCCCAGCCGGACCAGGCCGCGCCGGTACGGCTTCTGCGAGCGCGCGGCGATGATCGCCCAGCCGACGGCGGCACACAGCACGTACGTCAGCATGCGGTTGCCGAACTCGATGGCGCCGTGGAAGCCCATCGCGCTGGTGGCGGTGATCGAGTCGTCGGTGCACTTGGGCCAGGTCGGGCAGCCCAGGCCCGAGCCGGTCAGCCGTACGGCGCCACCGGTGACGACGATGAACACCGACATCAGGAGCGCGGAGAGGGCCGCGCGCCGGACCGTCCGGGGTTCCGGGGTCCAGCGCTCGGCGATGAAGGCGAGCGGGTTGCGCAGGGCGGCCTTGGCGTCGGCGCGGGTCACGTTTGGCACGCGAACCATCGTAGGCCGCCGCTTGTGCACACTTTCACGAGGGGTCCGTCACAGGACACCTTCCCTCCCCCTTCCCTACTCCCAGCGGAAGAATTTCCCGGCCGCCGCCAGCCCCACGACCGCCCAGACGGCCAGGATCCCCAGGTCGCCCCAGGGCATCCCGGCGCCGTGCTGGAGCACGTCCCGCAGTCCGTCGGACAGCGCCGAGATCGGCAGCAGGCCGAGCACGTCCTGAACGCCGGAGGGGAACTTGTCGAGCGGCACGATGACCCCGCCGCCGACGAGCAGCAGCAGGAACACCAGGTTGGCCGCGGCCAGGGTGGCCTCGGCCTTCAGCGTCCCGGCCATCAGCAGGCCCAGGCCCGAGAAGGCCGCCGTGCCGAGGACCAGGAGCAGCAGGACGGCGACCGGGTTGCCCTGCGGCGACCAGCCGAGCGCGAAGGCGATCACCGTCAGCAGGATGACCTGGAGCACCTCGGTGACCAGGACGGACAGCGTCTTCGCCGTCATCAGGCCCCAGCGGGGCAGGGGCGAGGAGGCGAGCCGCTTCAGCACGCCGTAGCGGCGCTCGAAGCCGGTGGCGATGGCCTGGCCGGTGAACGCGGTCGACATCACCGCGAGCGCGAGAATGCCGGGCGCGAGGAAGTCGACCGCCTCTCCGGCGCCCGTGTCGACGATGTCCACGGTGCTGAAGAGCACCAGGAGCAGCGTCGGGATGACGACGGTCAGCAGCAACTGCTCGCCGTTGCGCAGCAGCATCTTCGTCTCGAGCGCGGCCTGGGCCGCGATCATGCGGGGGAGGGGCGCCGCGCCGGGCTTCGGCGTGTACATCCCCGTGCCGGTGGCGGTCACGAGCGCAACTCCTTGCCGGTCAGCTCCAGGCTGTGCTTTCCCGGGGGCCAACCCCCGGACCCCCGGCCGACCTCGGTGTGAGCCGGAATCATGAGCGCAACTCCTTGCCGGTCAGCTCCAGGCTGTGCTTTCCCGGGGGCCAACCCCCGGACCCCCGGCCGACCTCGGTGTGAGCCGGAATCATGAGCGCAACTCCTTGCCGGTCAGCTCCAGGCTGTG
>NZ_JAAHBP010000010.1 GCF_023184515.1 Streptomyces sp. D2-8
CGCGTGACGCCATGGCGTCGGCCGGCAAGACCCTGGTCGAGCTGTTCGGTCTGGCCCGCGAGCTCAACATCGACGCCGAGGGCATCGACATGGGCCCGTCCCCCACGGACGCCGCCCTGGCCGCCGATCTGGCCCTGCCGATCGAGGAGCTCGAGCTCACCGTTCGGTCGTACAACTGCCTCAAGCGCGAGGGCATCCACTCCGTGGGTGAGCTCGTGGCCCGTTCCGAGGCGGACCTGCTCGACATTCGCAACTTCGGTGCGAAGTCGATCGACGAGGTCAAGGCGAAGCTGGCCGGCATGGGCCTCGCGCTCAAGGACAGCCCGCCCGGATTCGACCCGACCGCCGCGGCCGACGCCTTCGGCGCGGACGACGACGCGGACGCGGGCTTCGTGGAGACCGAGCAGTACTGAGTCTCTGCTTCCGGGGTTCGCGTCAGCGGACCCCGGATCTCCGACAGGCAAACCCGCCTGCTCGGATACTGACCCCGGTACCTGATACGGCCGAGGCAGACACCTAGGAGAAACACCATGCCGAAGCCCACCAAGGGTGCCCGTATGGGCGGCAGCGCCGCGCACGAGAAGCTCCTCCTCGCGAACCTCGCGAAGTCGCTTTTCGAGCACGGTCGCATCACCACCACCGAGGCGAAGGCGCGCAAGCTGCGTCCGTACGCCGAGCGTCTGGTCACCAAGGCGAAGAAGGGCGACCTTCACAACCGCCGTCAGGTGCTCCAGGTCATCACGGACAAGAGCATCGTGCACACGCTCTTCACCGAGATCGGCCCGCGCTACGAGAACCGTCCGGGTGGCTACACCCGTATCACCAAGATCGGTAACCGCCGTGGCGACAACGCGCCCATGGCTGTCATCGAGCTGGTCGAGGCGCTGACGGTGGCGCAGGAGGCGACGGGCGAGGCCGAGGCCGCGACCAAGCGCGCCGCCAAGGACAACGAGGCTGCCGAGGCTCAGGTCGACACGACCAAGGCCGAGGACGCCGAGGAGTCCAAGGACGCGTAAGCGTCCCCGCGCCCCTTCAGGGCGTTGGCGGGTCCGTTCCTTTTCGGGAGCGGGCCCGCTTTTGTGTTCTGAGAGGATCTGTACGTGAGTGAAGATGTGGCACCCGGCCGCGTTCGTGTCCGGCTCGATCTGTCGTACGACGGGAGCGAGTTCTCCGGGTGGGCCAAGCAGGCCGGTGGGCGGCGGACCGTGCAGGGCGAGATCGAGGACGCTCTGCGGACCGTGACGCGTTCGCGGGAGACGTACGAGCTGACCGTAGCGGGGCGTACCGATGCCGGGGTGCATGCGCGGGGGCAGGTCGCTCATGTCGATCTGCCGCGCGAGGTGTGGGCCGAGCACCACCAGAAGCTGCTGAAGCGGCTCGCCGGCCGGCTGCCCCGGGACGTACGGGTCTGGGCCCTCAGGGAGGCGCCCAGTGGCTTCAACGCCCGTTTCTCGGCCGTCTGGAGGCGCTACGCGTACCGGGTCACCGACAACCCCGGGGGCGTCGACCCGCTGCTGCGCAGCCATGTGCTGTGGCACGACTGGCCCCTCGATGTGGCGGCCATGAACGAGGCTGCCCGGGGGCTGCTGGGCGAGCACGACTTCGCCGCCTACTGCAAGAAGCGGGAGGGGGCGACCACCATCCGCACGCTCCAGGAGCTCAGCCTGGTGCGGGGTGACGACGGGATCATCACCGCGACCGTGCGGGCGGACGCCTTCTGCCACAACATGGTGCGTTCGCTCATCGGGGCGCTGCTGTTCGTCGGGGACGGGCACCGGCCCGCCGACTGGCCGGGGAAGGTGCTGGCGGCCGGGGTACGGGACTCGGCCGTGCACGTCGTACGGCCGCACGGGCTGACGCTGGAGGAGGTCGGCTACCCGGCCGACGAACTGCTCGCCGCGCGCAGCAAGGAGGCGCGGAACAAGCGGTCGTTGCCGTCGGCCGGCTGCTGCTGACGTCCGGTCACTCGTCGGCCGCGGCCGAGGCCTGGGCTTCGCCGCGGCGGCGGATCTGGTTGAACGTGAACTGGGCCAGGTCGTCACCGGTCTTGAAGACCGGGGCGTCCTTGGGCGTCACGTCCTTGCCGTTGGTGAAGCCGGCGTTGGTGAAGTAGGCGTAGCGGCCGTAGGAGTTGCTCGTCGTGCGGCAGACGCCGGCTTCGCAGAAGGGCTTCACACCGCCGCCGGAGAGCGACTTGACGAAGCTCTTCTTGGTGGTCTGGCCCTTGGCCTTGGCGGCCTGTGCCTCGGTGTCGAAGACGGCCACGCCGACCGTCACCGCGATGCCGTCCTTGACGTAGGTCACGCGTATCAGGCGGGTGCAGTCGTTGCCGGTGAGGATCTTGGGCAGGGTGCCGCCGGCCGCCGAGGCGCAGTTCCTCGTGTCCGCCGTCGGGCCCTTCTTGTAGACCGTCTCGCCCATGGTGAGTTGGGTGCCCGGGAAGAGGGTGGCCGGGCTGAGCGGGGCCTTGTCCTTCTTCGCGCTGGCGATGAAGTCCTTGGGGTCCAGTGGGGGAGGGGCGCTGGTCGGGGCGAACGACGGGGCCGTGGCGGTCTGGCTCGGGATGTCGGCCGACGGGAGGGAGGCCGGGTTCCCCCGGTTGTCGCCGCCCGCCGAGACGACGGCCACCGCGACGGCGGTGCCGATCGCGACCGTGGCCAGCGCGCCACCGCCGATCAGCAGCACCCGGCGTCGTTTGTTACGGGCCTCGGAGGCTTCAGCGAGCGCTGCCCAGTCCGGCGACTGGCCGCCCCCGCTGCTCCAGGGCTGCTGCGACTGCGGTTTCCAGGGATCCCACTGGGACTGAGGTCCCCCCTGCCCAAAGCTCATGGGGCGCATCTTAGACGGGACAAGGGGTGTGCTGGTCCGCCTGGATCGGCTCTCCAGCCCCTAGCGTTCCTCCCATGCGTACGGGCAAAAGCGACATCTCCGGGTGGTTGGGGCGACTGCTGCCGGCCGTGGCGCTGCTGCTGTGCCTGCTGTCGTGGCCGGCCCTCGCGGCCGGGGTGTGGCCGTCGGTCGTGGTGGGGGCGCTGGGGGCGTACCGTCGTCCGCGCGGCGGTGGATCCGTGGTGCGGTGGTGCGCCGCGGTCGTCGTCGACGTGGCGCTCTCGTCGGTGTTTCCGTATGTACGGCCGCTGCGGCGGCGGACGCTGCGGAGAGCCGTCACGCTCTGTGCCGCCCTGTACGTGTCCGTGACCGAGCGGCTGCGGTGATACCGCGTTTTGACCCTTGTGGTGTACCCCGGTATTCTGCTTGTTCGTTGTGTATTGGCTTGCTCATTCTCACGGGACGGGCCCTTACACCGGTCCACCGGGCCGATGACCAGCGACCCCACGTACGCGGTATGCGTCGCCGCAGTGCGGTCCAGGCTGTCGTGATCGTTTCGGTGACCAGTTATGGACCATTCACTCGAAGCGAAGGCTACGAACCGTGCGTACGTACAGCCCCAAGCCCGGCGATGTGACGCGCCAGTGGCACGTCATCGACGCTCAGGACGTTGTCCTGGGCCGTCTCGCCACCACTGCCGCGACGCTCCTCCGGGGCAAGCACAAGCCGATCTACGCGCCGCACGTCGACGCTGGTGACTTCGTCATCATCATCAACGCGGACAAGGTGCACCTGTCCGGCAACAAGCGGACCCAGAAGATGGCGTACCGCCACTCCGGCTACCCGGGTGGTCTGCGCTCCGTCCGTTACGACGAGCTGCTCGACAAGAACCCCGAGAAGGCCATCGAGAAGGCCGTCAAGGGCATGCTCCCCAAGAACACGCTGGGCCGTCAGATGCTCTCGAAGCTGAAGGTCTACAAGGGTGACCAGCACCCGCACGGCGCGCAGCAGCCGCAGCCGTACGAGATCACCCAGGTCGCGCAGTAAGTCCGGCCACCCCCTAAGCCTGAAGAGAATCTGAGGAGAATCGTGGCCGAGACCACTGCCGAGCAGCCGCTCGAAGAAGTCGACATCGACAGCTACACCACCGAGTCCGAGGTCCCCGTCGAGGGTGAGTACACCTCGGAGTCCATGGCGTCCCGCTTCGGCGAGCCCCAGCCGGCCGCCGGCCTGGGCCGTCGCAAGAACGCCATCGCCCGTGTCCGGATCGTCCCGGGCACCGGCAAGTGGAAGATCAACGGTCGCACCCTCGAGGACTACTTCCCGAACAAGGTGCACCAGCAGGAAGTCAACGAGCCGTTCAAGGTGCTCGAGCTCGACGACCGCTACGACGTCGTCGCCCGCATCTCCGGTGGCGGCGTCTCCGGCCAGGCCGGTGCGCTCCGTCTCGGTGTCGCCCGTGCGCTGAACGAGGCGGACGTCGACAACAACCGCGGCCCGCTGAAGAAGGCCGGCTTCCTCAAGCGCGACGACCGTGCGGTCGAGCGCAAGAAGGCCGGTCTGAAGAAGGCCCGCAAGGCCCCGCAGTACAGCAAGCGCTAATCGCTTCCGCTGTTCCTGCATCGATCGCCCCGGCGGCACGGTTGTGCTGCCGGGGCGGTTCGTTTACACAACCCCTACAGCCCCCGGACAGTCTCAGGGGGTGTACTCGGGGATGTGAGCCGCATTCTCTTCAGCAATTCGGAGGACACCACTGTGGGACGACTCTTCGGCACGGACGGCGTGCGCGGTGTGGCCAACGCGGATCTGACGGCGGAGATGGCCCTGGGCCTCTCCGTGGCCGCGGCGCACGTGCTGGCCGAGGCGGGCACGTTCGAGGGACACCGGCCGACCGCCGTGGTCGGGCGTGACCCGCGTGCGTCCGGGGAGTTCCTGGAAGCCGCCGTGGTCGCGGGCCTCGCCAGCGCCGGTGTGGACGTCCTGCGGGTCGGCGTGCTGCCGACGCCCGCCGTGGCCTATCTGACCGGGGAGCTCGGCGCCGACCTGGGTGTGATGCTCTCCGCCAGCCACAACGCCATGCCCGACAACGGCATCAAGTTCTTCGCCCGCGGTGGGCACAAGCTCGCCGACGAGCTGGAGGACCGGATCGAGTCCGTCTACGAGGAGCACCGCACCGGCGCCCCCTGGGACCGGCCGACCGGGTCCGGAGTGGGCCGCGTCCGCGCGTACGAGGAGGGCTTCGACCGGTACGTCGCGCATCTGCTGGGTGCCCTGCCGAACCGGCTCGACGGGCTGAAGGTCGTCCTCGACGAGGCGCACGGCGCCGCTGCCCTGGTCTCGCCGGAGGCGTTCCAGCGGGCCGGTGCCGAGGTCGTCACCATCGGGGCCGAGCCCGACGGGCTCAACATCAACGACGGGTGCGGTTCGACGCACCTGGACAAGATCAAGGCCGCCGTCGTCGAGCACGGGGCCGATCTCGGCATCGCGCACGACGGTGACGCCGACCGGTGCCTCGCCGTCGACCACACCGGCGCGGAGGTGGACGGGGACCAGATCCTCGCCGTGCTCGCGCTGGCGATGCGGGAGCGGTCCGCGCTGCGGTCCGAGACGGTCGTGGCCACGGTGATGTCGAACCTCGGCTTCAAGCTCGCCATGGAGCGCGAGGGCATCCGGCTGGTGCAGACCGCCGTCGGTGACCGGTACGTGCTCGAGGAGATGAAGGAGCACGGATTCGCCCTCGGCGGCGAGCAGTCCGGGCACGTGATCATTCTCGACCACGCGACGACCGGGGACGGGACGCTGACCGGGCTGCTGCTGGCGGCCCGGGTGGCGCAGAGCGGGCGTACGCTGCGGGAACTCGCCGCCGTCATGGAGCGGCTGCCGCAGGTTCTGATCAATGTGCCGGATGTCGACAGGACGCGGGTGGGGACGTCCGCGGAGCTGTCGGCGGCGGTTGCCGATGCGGAGCGGGAGCTCGGGGCGACCGGGCGGGTGCTGCTTCGGCCCTCCGGGACCGAGCCGCTGGTCCGGGTGATGGTCGAGGCGGCCGACATCGAACAGGCTCGGTCTGTGGCGGGGCGGTTGGCCGACGTGGTGAAGTCCGCGCTCGGATAGTGAACCGGGTCGGGGGTGGGGGCTGCGGTTGACTGCGGGCTGCGGGGCGTTCGTGGCCTGTCGCGCAGTTCCCCGCGCCCCTAAGGCTTGCCGACCCCCTGGCGTTGTCTCGACCAGAGCCACTTCTGGACCAGCAGGGTTGCCGTGCCCGCGACGATGATGCCCAAGAGGTTCAGCAGGAGCTGTTCCGTCGAGCCCCACGTCTGTTTCGTGTCTCCGTAGCTCAGGGCCACCGCCGCGCTGGAGCATGGCGCTCATCCAACCCGCCGTGTGCCCGGGCATCACAGCTTGCGCAGGCTGAGCCGCTGCACCTTGTGGTCCGGGCCCTTGCGCAGGACGAGGGCGGCGCGGCCGCGGGTGGGGGCGATGTTCTCGACCAGGTTGGGCCGGTTGATCGTGCGCCACATCGTCCGGGCGTAGTCGAGGGCCTCCTCCTCCGAGACCTGGGTGTACTTGCGGAAGTACGAGGACGGGTTCTGGAAGGCGGTCGCGCGCAGCTTGCGGAAGCGGTTGAGGTACCAGGTCTCGATGTCCTCGACGCGGGCGTCGACGTACACACTGAAGTCGAAGTAGTCGGCGAGACCGACGCGGGTGCGGCCGTCCTTGCCGGGCAGGGCCGGCTGGAGGACGTTCAGGCCCTCGACGATCAGGATGTCGGGGCGGCGGACCGTGAGCCTCTTGTCGGGGACGATGTCGTAGATCAGGTGGGAGTAGACGGGCGCGGTGACCTCGTCCTTGCCGGCCTTGATGTCGGCGACGAAGCGGGTCAGGGCGCGGCGGTCGTAGGACTCCGGGAAGCCCTTGCGGGACATCAGGCCGCGGGCCTGGAGTTCCTGGGTGGGGAGCAGGAAGCCGTCGGTGGTGACCAGCTCGACGCGCGGGTGCTCGGGCCAGCGCGAGAGCAGGGCCTGGAGGAGGCGGGCGACCGTCGACTTGCCCACGGCGACCGAGCCGGCCACGCCTATGACGAACGGGGTGCCCGACTGGGATCCCTGTTCGCCCAGGAACGTGTTCAGCGCGCCTCTGAGGCCGTCGGTGGCACCGACGTAGAGATTGAGGAGGCGGGACAGCGGCAGGTAGATGTCGCGCACCTCGTCGAGGTCGATCACATCACCGAGACCGCGCAGCTTCTCGACCTCCTCGGCCGTCAGCGGCAGCGGCGTCTTGTCACGCAGCGCGCTCCACTCGGCTCGGGTGAGGTCGACGTAGGGAGTCGCCTCCGGGCGGGGCCGGTGGGCGCTCCTGGACATCGAGGAGACCGGAGAGATCACAGTCCATTGTTACGGGCGTACGAACGGATGGTGGGGTGGGATCCGTCACGCGGGCTCTTTACTCGCCTCATTTCGGGAGGAAACCGGCTGAGCACCTCCTCGGCGCCGGGCTTCGTACCCCGGTGGGAATTTCCGATTTCGGGCACGCTGCGGCCGGTTCGGCGCGGGAATCGACCCTAAGCTGCCGCCCATGTGTGGAATCGTGGGTTACGTGGGGCCGCAGTCCGCGCTCGAGGTCGTGATGGCCGGGCTGAAGCGGCTGGAGTACCGGGGGTACGACTCGGCGGGCGTCGCCGTCCTGGCCGACGGCGGGCTGGCGACGGCGAAGAAGGCCGGGAAGCTGCTCAACCTGGAGAAGGAGCTGGACGGCAGGCCGCTGCCGACCGGCGCGACGGGCATCGGGCACACCCGGTGGGCCACGCACGGCGGGCCGACGGATGCCAACGCCCACCCGCACATCGACAACGCGGGCCGGGTCGCGGTGGTGCACAACGGCATCATCGAGAACTTCGCCCTGCTGCGTGCCGAGCTGGCGGAGCGCGGCCACGAGCTGGCCTCCGAGACGGACACCGAGGTCGTGGCGCATCTGCTCGCCGAGGAGTTCTCCTCCAGTGCGGATCTCGCCGAGGCGATGCGGCTGGTGTGCCGACGGCTGGAGGGCGCGTTCACCCTGGTCGCGGTGCATGCCGACGAGCCGGACGTGGTGGTGGGCGCGCGGCGGAACTCGCCGCTGGTGGTGGGCGTCGGTGAGGGCGAGGCCTTTCTCGCCTCGGACGTCGCCGCGTTCATCGCCCACACGCGCTCGGCGATCGAGCTCGGGCAGGACCAGGTGGTGGAGCTGCGCCGGGACGGCGTGACGGTGACGGGCTTCGACGGCCGCCCGGCCGACGTGCGGTCGTACCACGTGGACTGGGACGCGTCGGCCGCGGAGAAGGGCGGCTACGACTACTTCATGCTCAAGGAGATCGCCGAGCAGCCCAAGGCGGTCGCCGACACGCTCCTGGGCCGGATCGACGGTTCCGGTTCGCTGAGGCTCGACGAGGTGCGGATCCCTCAGGGGGTGCTGCGCGAGATCGACAAGGTCGTCATCGTCGCGTGCGGTACGGCCTTCCACGCCGGGATGATCGCCAAGTACGCGATCGAGCACTGGACGCGGCTGCCCTGCGAGGTGGAGCTGGCGAGCGAGTTCCGCTACCGGGACCCGATCCTGGACGCGCAGACGCTCGTCATCGCCATCTCCCAGTCCGGCGAGACCATGGACACGCTGATGGCGCTGCGGCACGCACGCGAGCAGGGCTCCAAGGTGCTGGCGATCTGCAACACCAACGGTTCGACGATTCCGCGCGAGTCGGACGCGGTGCTGTACACGCACGCCGGGCCGGAGGTGGCCGTCGCCTCGACCAAGGCGTTCCTGACGCAGCTCGTGGCGTGCTACCTGGTCGCCCTGTACCTGGGCCAGGTGCGCGGCACCAAGTGGGGCGACGAGATCCGGGCGGTGATCCGCGACCTGTCCTCGATCGCCGGTGCGGTGGAGCAGGTGCTGGGCACGATGGAGCCGGTACGGGAGCTGGCACGCTCGCTGGCCTCGAAGAAGACGGTGCTGTTCCTCGGGCGGCACGTGGGGTATCCGGTGGCGCTCGAAGGCGCGCTGAAGCTCAAGGAACTCGCCTACATGCACGCGGAGGGGTTCGCGGCCGGGGAGCTGAAGCACGGGCCGATCGCGCTGATCGAGGAGGACCTGCCGGTCGTCGTGGTCGTGCCCTCGCCGCGCGGGCGGTCGGTGCTGCACGACAAGATCGTGTCCAACATCCAGGAGATCCGGGCGCGGGGTGCGCGGACGATCGTGATCGCGGAGGAGGGGGACGAGGCGGTGGTGCCGTACGCCGACCATCTGGTCCGGATCCCGGTCACTCCGACGCTGCTCCAGCCGATGGTGGCGACCGTGCCGTTGCAGGTGTTCGCCTGTGAGCTGGCCACGGCCCGGGGCAACGAGGTGGATCAGCCCCGGAACCTGGCGAAGTCGGTGACGGTGGAGTAGTCGCCCTTGAGGGCGTCGACGAAGGCGGCGAAGGCTCTGGTCGGGACGGTGACGGTTGCCCTGGCCGGGGCTTTTGAGTCGCGGATGGCTATGTGGGTGGCCGAGTTGGAGATCTCCATACAGTTGTTGCCGTCCCCGCCGCCGGAGTAGGACGACTTCCGCCAGGTGTCAGGAGTGGTCACGGTGTGCCTCACATTTCCTTGGCCAGGTTGTGGATGAAGTCCCGCGACCTCACGGGATCGAGCGCTACCGCCTCTACCCTACGGAAGACTGTTCGAAAGACGCTGAGCTGAGCTTCGGAATCGATGAATACCGTGCCGTGGGGTGCGTCGCGGACGGCCGTGTCCAGCTTGGGGACCGTGCCACCGGCCAGCATCATGGTGCTCCAAGTCCCGCCGAAGCCGTCGAGGTCGAAGGGGATGACGTGCACGGTGACGTGCTCCGCCTCGGAGAGTTCCAGGACCCGGCCGAGCTGGGCTCGTGAGGTGGCTCGGTCTCCGACCCGGATGCGCAGTGCGGCCTCGTGAATGAGCGCCTTGTACGGGATGGGAGAGGGGCCCTCGATGACCGTTCTGCGCTGCATCCGGTGTTGGACGCGTAGCTCCAGGTCCTCGCGGGAGAGTTCGGGGACCCGGGAGGAGAAGGCGGCGTGCGCGTAGTCCTCGGTCTGAAGCAGGCCGGGGATGAACAGGAACTCCACGTCGTAGCGGTAGGTGGCGTGATGCTCCAACTCGGCGATATCCAGGAAGGGGGAGGGTAGAAGGCCGCGGTACTCCTCCCACCAGCCGCGTGTGCGATCTGTTGCCATCGTTACGAGTGCGTCGATCAACTCAGCCTCTGCACAGGCATAGTTGGAGGCCAGACGGCGCAGACGCTTCTCGCTCACGCCGGTGAGGGCGGACTCGATCTGAGTGATCTGCGCGGAGCTCACCCCGAGCAGGGCGGCTGCCTCGCGGCCCGTGAAGCCGGCCGCATCGCGAAGCCGGCGCACTTCGATGCCCAGGCGCATCTGGCGCGCTGTGGGTTCGCGCCTCAACCCCGCCATGTGCTGCTCCTCGGTTCAACGCGCCTGTGAGCGCGACTCGTTCGGGTGCCAGGTTACGCGATCAGCTTGCGAGACCTTTAAATCGAGGTCTACCGTCAGTGATGTTCTGAATGCGTAGCGAAAGCGCACCGCTCCGTCATGCCGTGACGGTCGCGGCAATGACATCGCCCGCACATCGCAACCTTCCATCCTCTCGAACGGAGTTCACGCATGCCCGAACGCGAGTCCAGCGAGCCCTGGGAGTACACCCTGTACATCCCGAACGACCTGCGTGCCGTCACGGTCAGTCGTCGTACCCTCCGCCTGATCCTCACGATGCACGGGCTGATCCGCCTGGGCGATGTGGCCGAACTGCTGGCGGCCGAGCTGGTCTCCAACGCCGTGCGTCACACCAAGGGGCCCGCCGCCCTGCGCGTGCGATGGTCGGCCGGGGTGCTGCGGATCGGAGCGTGGGACGCCGACCCGGAGCCGCCCGAGCCGCCAGGGTCGTTCGAGCAGGCCGGCGACTCGGAGGAGGGGCGGGGACTCGCGCTGGTCCGGGCGTGTTCCGACCTGTGGGGCTGGCAGCCGCTGACGAGGGACGGCAACCGGGGCAAGTACGTGTGGTGCGAGCTGACCTCGGCGGCGTGAACGTTTTAGCGCCCTTCGAAAGAGTGAACGTACTGCCTTCACCCGGATAAATCACCCCTTGATCCAACTAGGTTGCACACATGGTCACATCAGCTCACGAGGGCATGCACCGCATCTTCCAGGAGCGGCCCGAGATACTGGCTCCCGTGTTCGGGGTATTGGGTGTCCCGTTATCCGCGAAGGCGACCGTGGACGCGGTCACGACCGACGTGACGGAGGCCCGGCCGCTGGAGCGACGCGTGGACACAGTGCTGCGCGTCGGCCCGTCCGATGGCGAGGACTTCCTTCTCGCCATCGAGTCGAAGTCGGGCAAGGTCGCGGGCAAGGAGCGTAGCTGGGCGTACTACGTCGCCTTCCTCCAGGCGAAGTACGGCCTGCCCGTTCTGCTTCTCGTGGTCTGTCAGGACAGAGTCACAGCCAAGTGGGCGGCCGGTCCCTTCGACTGCGGCACACGGGGTTGGACGGCGCAGCGGACCCACCCGCTGGTCGTCGGGCCGGAGAACCTGCCGGTGATCACCGACGCCCGGACCGCGGCGAAGAACCTCGCGCTGGCCGTACTCTCCGCCCTGGCGCACGCCCGTAGTGCGGATTCCGACGCCATACTGAAGGCGCTGACAACCGCCCTTCATGAGACGCGCACAACGGACCCTGAAACCGCCGACTACTTCTACGACTTCCTGGAAATCAGCCTGGGCGACAGCCCAGCCGGAAAGAAACTGAAGGAAATCATGTCGTTCGTCAACTACTTCCCCGGCCGGGGGACGGTCCGTGAGACGGCCTACCTCGAAGGCAAGGCAGAAGGCAAAGCAGAAGGCAAGGCGGAAGGCAAGGCCGAGGGGGAGGCCAAGGGCATCCTGTACGTACTGGACGTGCGCGGTATCCCCGTACCGGACTCCGTGCGCGAGCGCATCACGACCTGCACGGACCTGGGGCGTCTTGATGCGTGGCTGGAGCGTTCCCGCACCGTCGCGCGCGCGGAGGACCTGTTCGTCCAGGACCCGGAGGTCCCGGGGACCGGACCCGGACAGGCCTAGCGTTGGCCGACGAGCAGGACAGTCAGCAGGACGGGCCTTCAGAGCTGCTCGACCTGTACAGGTTCACGGCTGTGTGCCTTGCGCTGGGCATTCCCCCGCACAAGGTGGCGGGGGATTTCCGGTTCGGGCTGGAGGGGCTCAGACAGAGCGGAGTCGTCCCCTTGGAGGACCTGGCCCTCGTGCACGCACGCGCGGCGGGGGAGGTCGAACACCCCGAGCGGTGGGCGGCGGGTTTCACCGCCGGATACCACTCGGCCTGGGCCGCAGCGGTCCTGCGTGTCCTGGAGGCGCGCGGTGTCGAGTTCTCGAAGCACCTCCACCGCGGTCTCCACCTGTGTTCCGACGCGGACAGGCTCACCCGCTTACTCGACCGTGCCGTCACCGCGACTCACGAAGCCGACCTGGTCGCCGGGGAGCCGAGCCCGCGGGCGCCGGACGGCCCGTAGGGTGCTGCCCATGAGCATCATCGGGGTCGGCATCGACGTTGCCGAGATCGAGCGGTTCGCGGCTTCACTGGAGCGTACGCCCGCGTTGGCCGAGCGGCTGTTCGTGGAGCGGGAGTTGTTGCTGCCCAGCGGGGGGCGGCGGGGGGTCGCCTCGCTCGCCGCGCGGTTCGCGGCCAAGGAGGCGCTGGCCAAGGCGCTCGGCGCTCCGTCCGGACTGCTGTGGACGGACGCCGAGGTGTGTGTCGAGGACAGCGGGCAGCCCCGGCTGCGGGTGAGCGGGACGGTGGCCGCGCGCGCCGCCGAGCTCGGCGTGCGGAGCTGGCACGTGTCCCTGAGCCATGACGCGGGGGTGGCCTCCGCGGTGGTGATCGCGGAAGGCTGAGGCGTCAGGCCAGGGACCAGATCAGCGTGATCGTGCCGATGAGGCCGATCGCGCCCAGGGTCGTCCCGGCCGCCGCCGGCCACAGTCGGCCCGTCCCCTTACGGGCGTAGTGGACGCCCATCGTCCCGAACGTCACCGCGAGGGCGCCGGCCAGCACCGTCCACGGGATCAGGAACGCCCAGGTGCCCACCGCCGAGAAGGCGCCGAGGATCAGGGCCGTGGGGCCGAGGGCGGTGGCGGGGCTGTCGGTGTCGCCGGGTGCTGTCGAGCTGGTCATGTCTCGCCGATCCCCCTTTTTGAACGAGTTCAAAATACGGCTCGATCATACGCCCGGGAGCAGGAGGCCGGACTCGCCGACGTTGCGGGCCGTCACCGTGCCGATGGTGATGCCGTCGACGCCGTAGGTCTCGACCGCGTGGCTGGACGCGCCGGAGACGTAGACGTTGTCGATGCGGACGTTGCGCGTCCACTGGCTGGTGTCGCCGCGGTTGTCGACGCGGACGCCCAGGCCGCGGGAGAGGCGCATGTCGATCTGGCCGAGCACCACGTTCTGGACGTTGCGCAGGAAGATGCCGTACAGCGGGGTGCCGGTGAGCTTGAGGTTCTGGACCTCGACGTCGCGGGTGCCGCGTGAGTAGACCGGTGCCTGGTCGCCCGAGCCGCTGCCGGTGACGTTGATGGTGCCGCAGACGTCGAGGACGGTGTAGCTCGGCAGCGAGATGCGTGAGCCCGCCGGGACCGAACCCGAGCCGCGGACCACGACCCGTTCCTTCGATGTGCGCCCGGAGGTGAGGCTGTTGACGGCCGCCTGGACGGCCGCGCGCATGTCGGTGCCGGTGTAGACCGTGCTGCCGCCGCGCCGGGCGGTCCAGTTGCCGCCGCTCTGCACGGCCTCGGCCTGGTAGGAGCCGTCTCCGCAGGCCAGTGCACGCGTGGGGGCGGCCGTGGCGGGGGCGGTCAGGGCGCCGGCGGCGGTGAGGAGGGCGGTGGCACCGGCGGCGGCCAGTAATGCGGCTCTGCGTCCCATGGGGGGCCTCGGTTTCGTCGGACGTGGGGAGTGTGCAAGCGCTTTCTGCGCGGCCGGGAGTCTGGCAAAGGGGCGGCGGAGCGTCAATGGAGGCGACACGGATCGCAGGTGCGGGAGACGCGTGTGAGGGGGAGTGGTCCGGCGGTCGTGCGGGAAACTCGACCGCATGCGTACTGCGTACAGCGTGGAGACGGTCCGGAACGCCGAACGGGAGCTGATGGCGCGGCTGCCGGAGGGGGCGCTGATGCAACGCGCCGCCGCCGGGCTCGCCGTGGCCTGCGCCGACCTGCTGGGGCGGGTGTACGGAAGCAGGGTCGTGCTGCTGGTCGGCAGCGGCGACAACGGGGGTGACGCCCTGTTCGCCGGAGCCCGGCTGGCCCGGCGGGGGGCCGGGGTCACGGCCGTGCTGCTCGCGCCGGAGCGGGCGCATGCGGCGGGGCTCGCGGCGTTGCGGCGGGCCGGGGGGCGGGTCGCGGGGGCCGGTGAGGGCGAGGCCCTTGCCGAGGGCGCGGATCTCGTCGTCGACGGGATCGTCGGGATCGGCGGGAAGGGCGGGCTGCGGCCGGACGCGGTGCCGTTGGCCGCCGCCGCCGGGCGGTCGCGCGGGGTCGTGGTCGCCGTCGATCTGCCCAGCGGTGTCGACGCCGACACCGGTGAGGTGCACGGGGTTGCCGTGCAGGCCGATCTGACCGTGACGTTCGGGACCCACAAGCCGGGGCTCCTGATCGACCCCGCGCGGGAGTACGCGGGGTCGGTGCGGCTGGTCGACATCGGGCTGGAGCTGCCGGTCGAGCCGGAGCTGGAGGCCTTGCAGCACGTGGACGTGGCCCGGTTGCTGCCGGTGCCGCGGGCGGAGAGCGACAAGTACCGGCGGGGCGTGGTCGGGATCGCCGCCGGGTCGGCGCGCTATCCGGGGGCCGCTGTGCTCGCCGTCTCGGGCGCGCTGCGGGGCGGGGCCGGGGCCGTGCGGTACGTCGGGCCGGCCGGGGACGCGGTCATCGCGCGGTTTCCCGAGACGCTCGTGTCGGACCAGGGGCCCAAGCATGCCGGGCGGGTGCAGGCGTGGGTCGTCGGGCCGGGGGCCGGGGACGACGCGGCGACGGTGGCGGAGGTGCTGGCGGCGGAGGTGCCGGTGCTGATCGACGCGGACGGGCTGCGGCTGGCGGACGTGGAGGTCGTGCGGGGGCGGCGGGCGCCGACGCTCATGACGCCGCATGCGGGGGAGGCGGCGGCGCTGCTGGGTGTGGAGCGGCGGGAGGTCGAAGGGGGCCGGTTGGCCGCGGTGCGGGAGCTGGCACGGCGGTACGGGGCGACCGTGCTGCTGAAGGGGTCCACGACGCTGGTGGCCGACTCGGGGGGTGGGGCGGTACGCGTGAACCCGACCGGGACGGGGTGGCTGGCCACGGCCGGGAGCGGGGACGTGCTGTCGGGGCTCGGCGGGTCGTTGCTGGCGGCGGGGCTGTCCGCGGTGGACGCGGGCAGTGCGGGGGCGTATCTGCATGGGCTGGCCGGGCGGCTGGCGGCGGAGGGGGCGCCGGTGGGGGCGCATGATGTGGCCGAGGCGCTTCCGGAGGCTTGGCGGAATGTTCTCGGCTGAGGGGGAGGGCCGGGGGGCCTGAGGGCCGAGTATGGCGGGTCGGTGGGGGATGCTGTCGTACTGGTTTCCGATGCACTGCCGTACGACGTGCAGTGGGGCGTGCTCGAGAAGGGCGACCGGGTGTCCGTGAGGGTGCGGCCCGGGACGTAGCCGACCTGCTGCCGGAGCCCTCTGAGACACTGGGCGCGATGAGCGAGAGAACAGCCCCGCGGACCGCGCCCCTGCGGGCCCGTGCCGAGATCGACCTGGCCGCCCTGCGGGCCAATGTGCGGGCCCTGCGTGCCCATGCGCCGGGTGCGGCCGTGATGGCCGTGGTGAAGTCCGAGGCGTACGGCCACGGGGCTGTGCCGTGCGCCCGCGCGGCCGTCGCCGCGGGGGCGAGCTGGCTGGGCACGGCCACGCCCGAGGAGGCCCTCGCCCTGCGGGCCGCCGGGCTGCCGGGCCGCATCATGTGCTGGCTGTGGACGCCCGGCGGGCCGTGGCACGAGGCCGTCGAGGCCGAGCTGGACGTGTCCGTCAGCGGGATGTGGGCCCTGCGGGAGGTCGTCGAGGCGGCCAGGGGAGCCGACCGGCCCGCTCGCGTGCAGCTCAAGGCCGACACCGGGCTCGGGCGCAACGGGTGCCAGCCGGGGGACGACTGGGCCGCGCTGGTCCGTGAGGCCTTGCGGGCCGAGGCCGAGGGGCTGCTGCGTGTCACGGGGCTGTGGTCGCACTTCGCCTGCGCCGACGAGCCCGGGCACCCCTCCATCGCCGCCCAGCTCGGCGTGTTCCGGGAGATGGTCGCGTACGCCGAGGGACAGGGCGTGCGGCCCGAGGTCCGGCACATCGCCAACTCGCCGGCCACGCTCACGCTCCCCGAGAGCCACTTCGACCTGGTCCGCACCGGCATCGCCACCTACGGCGTCTCGCCCAGCCCCGAGCTCGGCACCCCGGCCGACTTCGGGCTGCGCCCGGTGATGACCCTGTCCGCCTCGCTGGCCCTGGTCAAGAACGTCCCGGGCGGGCACGGCGTCAGCTACGGCCACCGGTATGTCACCCCCGGCGAGACCACCCTCGGCCTGGTGCCGCTGGGCTACGCGGACGGCATCCCGCGGCACGCCTCCTCGGCCGGGCCGGTCCTGGTCCAGGGCAAGTGGCGCACGATCGCCGGGCGGGTCGCCATGGACCAGTTCGTGGTGGATCTGGGGGGCGACGAGCCCGCGGCGGGGGCCGAGGCGGTCCTCTTCGGGCCCGGGGACCGCGGTGAGCCCACCGCGGAGGACTGGGCCCAGGCGGCCGGAACCATCGCCTACGAGATCGTGACCCGGATCGGAATCCGTGTTCCCCGCGTCTATGTGAATGAGGAACGGGACAGGTGACGCGCACGGGGAACCCGTCACGCGAGGAACACCAGGCACCCTGACAACAGCAGCATCATCAGGCTCACCGGTTCACCCGACCGGGTGAGTCACCCGATCGGCACCCCGGCGAAGAGGAGCGGTACGTGAGCGAGAGCAGTGCGGAGGTCGTCGCGGACGTCGCCTCCGCGGCCGTCGCGGCCTCCGCCGCGGGGGCGGCGGGAGGCTGGCGCCGGGCGACCGGTATCGCCGGCGTGGCGATAGGCGTGGTGGCCGCGGGCGCGGCCGCCGGTGTCGCCCTGGAGCGGATGACGGTCGGCCGCGGCATGCGCCAGAAGGCCCGGCTCGCCCTGGACTCGGCGGGGCCGTACGGCTCGCTGCGCGGCATGCCCGGCAAGGCGTTCTCCGACGACGGCACGGAGCTGTACTACGAGATCGACGACCTCGACCCGGAGGCCGCCCCGGCCGCCCTCGGCCCGCGCCGCCGCCGGCTCTTCGGCCGCAAGTCACCCGCTCCCGTCACCGTCGTCTTCAGCCACGGCTACTGCCTCAGCCAGGACTCCTGGCACTTCCAGCGGGCGGCCCTGCGGGGCGTCGTGCGGACCGTGCACTGGGACCAGCGCAGCCACGGCCGGTCCGGCCGGGGCGTCGCCCAGGGGCGGGACGGCGAGCCGGTCACGATCGAGCAGCTGGGCCGGGACCTGAAGGCCGTGATCGACGCGGCAGCCCCCGAGGGGCCGCTCGTGCTCGTCGGGCACTCCATGGGCGGCATGACGGTGATGGCACTGGCCGACCAGTACCCCGAGCTGATCCGCGAACGGATCGTCGGGGTCGCCTTCGTCGGGACGTCGTCGGGGCGGCTCGGCGAGGTCAACTACGGCCTGCCCGTCGCCGGGGTCAACGCGGTGCGGCGGGTGCTGCCCGGAGTGCTGAAGGCGCTGGGGCAGCGGGCCGAGCTGGTGGAGAAGGGGCGCCGGGCGACCGCGGACCTGTTCGCCGGGATCATCAAGCGGTACTCGTTCGCGTCCCGGGACGTCGACCCGGCCGTCGCCCGGTTCGCCGAGCGGATGATCGAGAGCACGCCGATCGACGTGGTCGCCGAGTACTACCCGGCGTTCAACGACCACGACAAGACCGAGGCGCTCGCCCACTTCGCGGACCTGCCGATGCTCGTCCTGGCCGGGGTGCAGGACCTGGTCACGCCGAGTGAGCACAGCGAGGCCATCGCCGATCTGCTGCCGGACGCCGAGCTGGTGCTGGTGCCGGACGCGGGGCACCTGGTGATGCTGGAACACCCGGAAGTGGTCACCGACCGCCTCGCCGACCTGCTCACCCGCACGGGTGCCGTGCCCGCAGGAGCTACCGTGAAGGGCTATGGAAGCACCAGCACCGCACAGCCCGGCTGAGCCCGGTTCCGTCCAGATCGTCGTCACGTCCCCTGAGCAGATGCGGGAGCTGGGCCGCCGGCTCGCGAAACTGCTGCGCGCGGGTGACCTGGTGATGCTCAGCGGGGAGCTCGGCGCGGGCAAGACGACGCTGACCCGTGGGCTGGGCGAGGGGCTCGGCGTACGCGGGGCCGTCACCTCGCCGACGTTCGTGATCGCCCGGGTGCATCCCTCGCTGGGCGACGGGCCGCCGCTGGTCCACGTCGACGCCTACCGGCTCTCCGGCGGTCTTGACGAGATGGAGGACCTCGACCTCGACGTCTCGCTGCCCGACTCCGTGGTCGTCGTGGAGTGGGGCGAGGGCAAGGTCGAGGAGCTGACCGAGGACCGGCTCCAGGTCGTGATCCACCGGGCGGTGGGCGACACGACCGACGAGGTCCGGCAGATGACGGTCACCGGTGTGGGGGAACGCTGGGCCACGGCGGATCTGAGCGTGCTCGCCGCCTGAGTCCTGGTGTGCGGTGATGTGATGGACGTTCCGACAAGACGTCGGCAAGATGTTGCGTTCGGCGTCTTGTGCGTGGTCACATGGTATCCAGTCCGTAGTTAGGTGTGCCTAACTTCGTTTGTCCCGGCCCTTCGGGAGGCGTCCATGTCGGCTACAGAGAGCAAGGGGCAGCCGCAGCGGTTCGCGGTCGCCGGGGTGTCCATGCACGACCTGCTGGCGGCCGGCGAGGCGGCGGCGCTGCTCTCCACGCCGCCGCGCGCTCCCGAGCCGGAGTTCTCCGAACGAGCCCCGGGACACCGCGAAGCGGCCTAGTAGTGCTTCGTCAGGTTCTGGGCTGTCCGGGCTAGCGGACGACCACGACCGTGCGGCCGATCGTCGCGAACGTCCACATCGCGTCGCCGTCCGCGCGGGACTCGCGGATGCCGCCCGTGCGGACCTTCGGGTCGGGCGCCGGGGCGGTCGCGCCGCCCACGGCCGCGCTGAAGCCGATGACCACGCCGTCCACACTGGCGAAGCGCACCACGTGCTCGACCGGGACGCCGTCGGAGCCGGTGACCGCGTTCGAGCGGGACGTCACCGAGTAGCTGCCCGGGGCCGGGTCCACCGCGCTCGGGTCGACCTCGAACGTACGGCTGACCGCCTCGTCCGCGGCGACCAGCCACACCCGGTCACCACGCAGCGAGTACACGACCCGCGCGCCCTTGCCGGAGCCGCCGGGCAGTGCGGTGGGGTCCTTCTTGACCTGGGGCGCCTTCGACGTCCCGGCCGCCGGCTGTGCGCCCGCCTGTGTGGCTCTGCCCAGGCCGGCCGGGACGGTCTGGGCCGCCTGCTGGGCGAGGTAGCCGATCGTCGCGAGGGCCGCGGCGGTGAGCCCGGCCACGATTCCCGAGCTGCTGGCTGCCACCGGCGTCCACCTCACGTCGTCCATCCCTGTCGTGACGGTAGGTGACGGTAGCAGCAGGTGACGACCCGGCAGGTGCGGCCGTGCCGGGCCCCGGGGAGCCGTAGGCTGTTTGCGTGCTCTTGCTCGCTCTGGATACCGCCACGCCCGCTGTCACCGTCGCGCTGCACGACGGACGCGATGTCATCGCCTCGTCGAGTCAGGTGGACGCGCGGCGGCACGGGGAACTGCTGCTGCCGGCGATCGACCGGCTGTTCGCCGAGGCCGGTCTGCGGCTCGACGCCGTCACCGGGATCGTCGCCGGGATCGGTCCGGGACCGTACACCGGCCTGCGCGTCGGCCTGATGACCGCGGACACCTTCGGGCTCGCGCTCGGTGTCCCCGTGCACGGCGTGTGCACGCTGGACGGCCTCGCCTACGCCGCCGACCTGGAGGGCCCGTTCGTCGTAGCGACCGACGCCCGCCGCAAGGAGGTGTACTGGGCCCGCTACGCCGACTCCCGCACCCGGGTCACCGACCCGGCCGTGGACCGGCCCGCCGACATCGCCGAGCAGGTCCAGGGGCTGCCCGCGGTCGGGGCGGGCGCGCTGCTGTACCCGGACACCTTCCCCAAGGCGCACGAGCCGGAGCACGTGTCCGCCGCCGCCCTCGCCCGGCTGGCCGCGGAGAAACTGGCGGCCGGCGAGGAACTCCCCGCGCCCCGGCCGCTGTACCTGCGCCGCCCCGACGCCCAGGTCCCCAAGAACTACAAGGTGGTCACCCCCAAGTGACCGAACCCGAGACGTGTGCGCTGCGTGAGATGCGCTGGTGGGACATCGACGCCGTGCTGGAGCTGGAGCGAGCCCTGTTCCCCGAGGACGCCTGGTCCCGGGGCATGTTCTGGTCCGAGCTGGCCCATGCGCGGGGGCCCGAGGCCAACCGGCGGTACGTGGTCGCCGAGGCCGGCTCCCGGATCGTCGGGTACGCCGGTCTGGTCGCCACCGGTGAGCAGGCCGACGTCCAGACCATCGCCGTCTCCCGCGACCGTTGGGGCACCGGCCTCGGCGGACAACTGCTCGCCGAACTGCTGCGGGCGGCCGGTGCCTTCGAGTGCGCCGAGGTGATGCTGGAGTGCCGGGTCGACAACGTCCGCGCACAGAAGCTGTACGAGCGCTTCGGCTTCGAACCCATCGGCTTCCGGCGCGGCTACTACCAGCCGGGAAACGTGGACGCCCTGGTGATGCGCCTGACCGCCCCCGAGAACTCCGCACAAGGAACCGAGATCAATGGCTGACGAACCCCTCGTACTGGGAATCGAGACCTCCTGCGACGAGACCGGCGTCGGCATCGTCCGGGGCACCACCCTGCTGGCCGACGCCGTCGCCTCCAGCGTCGACGAGCACGCCCGCTTCGGCGGCGTCGTCCCGGAGGTCGCGAGCCGCGCCCACCTGGAGGCGATGGTCCCCACCATCGACCGCGCGCTGAAGGAGGCGGGCGTCACCGCCCGCGACCTCGACGGCATCGCCGTCACCGCCGGTCCCGGCCTCGCCGGTGCCCTGCTGGTCGGCGTCTCCGCGGCGAAGGCCTACGCGTACGCGCTCGGCAAGCCGCTCTACGGCGTCAACCACCTCGCCTCGCACATCTGCGTGGACCAGCTGGAGCACGGCGCGCTGCCCGAGCCGACCATGGCCCTGCTGGTCTCCGGCGGGCACTCCTCGCTGCTGCTGTCCTCGGACATCACCTCCGACGTCCGCCCGATGGGCGCCACCATCGACGACGCGGCCGGTGAGGCCTTCGACAAGATCGCCCGCGTGCTGAACCTCGGCTTCCCGGGCGGCCCGGTCATCGACCGGTACGCGAAGGAGGGCGACCCGAACGCCATCACCTTCCCGCGCGGCCTGACCGGCCCGCGCGACCCGGTCTACGACTTCTCCTTCTCGGGTCTGAAGACCGCCGTGGCGCGCTGGATCGAGGCCAAGCGGGCGGCGGGGGAGGAGGTGCCGGTGCGGGACGTGGCGGCCTCCTTCCAGGAGGCGGTCGTGGACGTGCTGACCCGCAAGGCCGTCCGGGCCTGCAAGGACGAGGGTGTCGACCACCTGATGATCGGCGGCGGCGTGGCCGCCAACTCCCGTCTGCGCGTCCTCGCCCAGGAGCGCTGCGAGGCCGCCGGGATCCGGCTGCGCGTGCCGCGGCCCAAGCTGTGCACGGACAATGGGGCGATGGTGGCCGCCCTCGGCGCCGAGATGGTCGCCCGGGGCCGGGCGGCGTCGGCCTGGGACCTGTCGGCGGACTCGTCCCTGCCGGTGACCGAACCGCACGTGCCCGGGTACGACCACGACCACGTGCACGAGGTCAGCAAGGAGAACCTCTACTCGTGACGGTCGCGTTGATGTGGGAGGCCCGGGCGTCCGAGGGCCGCGGCGAGGAGTTGCTGGCCTGGGCGCGCGCCCAGGAGCTCCCCCGCGAGCCCCTGCGCCGGGAGACCTTCAGGGCGCCCCAGGACCGCGTCCTCGTCCTCACCTGGTGGGACGCCCCCTACGACGCCGAACTGCCCGAACTGCCCGAGCCGGACGGGGAACTGGTCACACGGGCGGTGCACCGGTGGCGGTTCGAGTCGGTGGACGCCGGCTGACCGAGAGCCGCCCGGGCTCGTCCGGGAAGTGCCCCCGCCACAGCACCCGGCCGTTCCTGCCCAGCGCGGCGTCTACCGCGTGGACGTACCTGTCCATCCCACCCCCGTGCTCCCGGCACGGAGGGTCACCCCACCCGCGACACGTCCGTCCCGCACCGAAGCCGCCGCTCGGGGCCGAGGACCCTGAGCGGGCCGGTGAGAGTGAGCCGGGCCGTGTGGCGTACGTCCGTGCTGGACGCCGCCAGCCGTAGTTCCAGGGCGCCCGGTTCGACCACCCTGCGGCCCGAGCGGTCGGTGAACGCCGAGAGGTCCGGGTGGAAGCGGAACGTGACCCGGGCCGCCTCGCCCGGGGCCAGTTCCACCCGCTGGTAGCCGATCAGCCGGACGTCGGGGCGGGTCACCGAGGCCACCGGGTCGTGCAGATACAGCTGCACCACCTCCGCGCCCTCGCGGTCGCCCGTGTTCCGGACGGTCACCGACACGTCGTGGGAGCCGTCCGTGCCGAGCTCGGCCGGTTCCGTCGCGGAGCAGTCCTCCCAGGCGAACGCCGTGTACGAGCGGCCGTGGCCGAAGGCGTACAGCGGGGTCGGGTCGAGGTTGCTGACCTCGCCCGCGAGGCCCAGGGGCGGCTGGAGGTAGGTCCAGGGCTGCCCGCCGGGGACCTGCGGGACGCTCACGGGCAGGCGGCCCGAGGGGTTCACGCGGCCCGACAGGACGCCCGCGACCGCCGGGCCGCCCTCTTCGCCCGGGAAGAAGGCCTGGACGACCGCGCCGAGGCGGCCGTGCCAGCGGCCCAGGGCGTAGGGGCGGCCGGTCAGCAGCACCAGCACCACGGGAACGCCCGTGGCGACCAGCGCGTCCAGCAGCTCGCCCTGGGCGCCCGGCAGGCCGAGGTCCGTCGCGTCGCAGCCCTCGCCGGAGGTGCCGCGGCCGAACAGGCCCGCCCGGTCGCCGAGGACCGCCACGCACACGTCCGCCTCGGCGGTGCGGGCGATCGCCTCCTCGAAGCCCGCGGTGTCCGGGCCCGTCACGTCGCAACCCTGCGCGAACGTCACCTTGGCGTCGGGCAGTTCGGTGCGCAGGGCGTCCAGGACGGTCGGGATCTCGATGCCGGCCGGCACCTCGGGGTGGTGGGTGAGGACGTGGGACGGGAAGGAATAGCAGCCCAGCATGGCCAGGGCGTCGGCCGCCCGGGGGCCGACCACCGCGATGCGGGTGTCGGGGGCCAGCGGGAGCAGGCCGTCGGGGTTGTCGAGCAGGACCACCGACTCCTCCGCCAGCCGGCGGGCCAGGATGCGGTTGCCCGTGGAATCGAGGTTGATCGCGGTGGTGGGCTCGGGGGTCCAGTCCTCGTCCAGCAGGCCCAGTTCGCACTTCTGGAGCAGGACGCGGCGGGCCGCCCGGTCCACGAGCTCCTCGGGGACCTCGCCCGAGCGGACCGCCTCCAGCAGCGGCCGGCCGTAGCACTTGACGGTGGGCAGTTCGACGTCGATCCCGGCGGTGAGGGCCGCGTGGGCCGCCTCGGCCGGGGTGCCGGCGACCCGGTGGAGGGTCTGGAGGAAGCCGATGCCGAAGTAGTCGGCGACGACCGTGCCGGTGAAGCCCCACTCCTCGCGCAGGAGACGGGTCAGCAGCCCGGGGTCCGCGGAGGCCGGCACACCGTCCGTCTCGGTGTAGGCGGCCATCACCGAGCGGGCGCCGCCCTCGCGCAGGGCCATCTCGAAGGGCGGCAGGGTGACGTCGGCGAACTCGCGGACGCCGGCCCGCACCGGGGCGAGGTTGCGCGCGCCGGCCGAGGAGGCGTACCCGGCGAAGTGCTTGAGCGTGGCGACGACCCCGGCCGACTCCAGGCCCCGCACATAGGCCGTGCCGACCGTGCCGACCAGGTACGGGTCCTCGCCGATCGTCTCCTCCACCCGGCCCCAGCGCGGATCGCGTACGACGTCCAGCACGGGCGCGAGGCCCTGGTGGACACCGGCCGAGCGCAGGTCGTCGCCGACGCGGCGGGCCATCTCCTCGACCAGCGGCGGATCCCAGGTCGCCCCCCAGGCCAGCGGGACCGGGTAGGCCGTGGCCTGCCAGGCGGTGAAGCCGGCCAGGCACTCCTCGTGCGCGATCGCCGGGATGCCGAAGCGGCCGGCCCCGGCGATACGGCGCTGGGCGCGCGCCAGGGCCTGCGCGCCGAGCGCCGGGTCCACGGGGGCGGTGCCGAAGGAGCGGGTGAGCTGGCCCAGGCCGTGGCTGATCAGCTCCTCCCAATCGTCGTCGGAGGACGCGACGGTCATGTCGTGCTGGTGCGGAGCGACACCGTCGCCGTCCGTCGCGGCGCCCACCCACACGCCGTACAGCTGGGCGGTCTTCTCCTCCAGGGTCATCCGGGAGAGCAGGTCGTCGACGCGGGCGGCGGCGGGCAGCGCGGGGTCACGCCAGGGCGCGGTGGTCATGAAGCTCCTGTCGGGTGGACGGACGGCCCTCTCACGAACGTTTCACGAATGTTTCGTAATGAACTTCGAATGTTCCGGGAACCTATGGCGGTGCGAGGGCTTCGTCAAGGGGGCCCGCAGGGTTACGATCGCCGCCATGACTTCCCCGGAGCCCGTTGAAAGCCGGACGCAGACCCGGACGCAGGGGCGCACAGCGCAGACCGCGACGCTCGCCGAGATCGCCCGTGAGGCGGGCGTGTCGGCGCCGACTGTTTCGAAGGTCCTCAACGGCCGGGCCGACGTCGCCCCGGCCACCCGGTCCCGCGTCGAGGACCTGCTGCGCGCCCACGGCTACCGGCGCCGCCGTGCCGAGGCGACCCGTTCGCCCCTGATCGACCTGGTCTTCCACGAGCTGGAGAGCGCCTGGGCGATGGAGGTCATCCGGGGCGTGGAGAACGTGGCCCGGGACGCCGGCCTCAGTGTCGTGCTGTCCGAGAGCGCGGGGCGGCTCACCCCCGGGCGGACCTGGGCCGACCAGGTCGCCGCGCGCCGGCCGCACGGCGTGATCCTGGTCCTGTCCGGGCTCGACGAGTCGCAGCGGGCGCTGCTGACCAGCCGCTCCATCCCGTTCGTGGTGATGGACCCGGCCGGCGACCCCGGCGCCGACGTGCCGTCGATCGGCGCGACCAACTGGCAGGGCGGTCTCGCCGCCACCCGGCATCTGGTCGAGCTGGGCCACCGCCGCATCGGCGCGATCAGCGGGCCGTCGCAGATGATGTGCAGCCGGGCCCGGATCGACGGCTACCGGGCCGCACTGGAGACGGCCGGGCTGCCGGTCGATCCCGCCCTGATCGCGACCGGCGACTTCCACCACGAGACCGGCTACCGGCGGGGTCTGGAGCTGCTGCGCCGCCCGGACCGGCCGACCGCCGTCTTCGCCGGGAACGACCTCCAGGCGCTCGGGCTGTACGAGGCCGCGCGTGAGCTGGGTCTGCGCATCCCCGAGGACCTGAGCGTGGTCGGGTTCGACGATCTGCCGGTGGCGCCGTGGGTCGGGCCGCCGCTGACGACCGTACGGCAGCCGCTGACGGAGATGGCCGAGGCGGCGGCCAAGCTGGTCCTCGACCTCGGGCGGGACGAGGAGACGCCGGCGGCGACCCGGGTGGAGCTGGCGACGAGCCTGGTGGTGCGCAGCAGCACGGCGGGGCCGGCGGGAGGCCAGGAGCCGCATTGACGGGTGTTGCGGACGCCTCCATGCTGCACCGAAGTCAATCGGTTGCACCATCGAAACTTTCGGAGGCGCCCGCAATAGAGAGCAATCCGGTGCCGGTGGTGACGCTGGGGTGAGTCCCGGTCCGGAAATCTGAGAATTTCCGAAGAAAGAGCGCCCTGGACTCCCTGCTCGTAATAATTCGGACTTACGTTCCTGCCCGTGACGGGACGCAACGGGGACGAGGGCATGGAAGTGGGCCGGCGGTCGAGAGCGCTGAAGATCGCCGGCCTCACCCTGGCAGGGGCGCTGGTGCTGGGCGCCGGGGCGGCGGGCTGGGCCTACTGGCATCTCAGCGACAACATCACCAGCGTCGACATCGCCAACGCGCTGGGCGACGACCGGCCGTCGAAGCCGGTGACCACACCGTCGCCCGCGGCCCTGCCGAGCGAGGCCCTCAACATCCTGGTCCTCGGCTCGGACTCGCGCAGCGGCGAGGAGAACCGCAGGCTCGGCGGCGGCGACAGCTCCGGCGCCCGCTCCGACACGGCGATGGTCGTCCATCTCGACGCCGGGCGGACCAGCGCGACGGTGGTGAGCATCCCGCGCGACACCCTGGTCACCCGCCCGTCCTGCCCGCGCCCGTCCGGCGGGTCGACGGCGGTCGCCCACCACTCCATGTTCAACAGCGCCTACGAGGTCGGCGGTCCGGTCTGCGCGGTGAAGACGGTCGAGGCGCTGACGAACGTCCGCATGGACCACTACCTCGAGATCGACTTCTCGGGCTTCGCCCGGCTGGTCGACGCGCTCGGCGGCGTCACCGTCACCACGGACGAGGACATCGCCGACGAGGACAGTCATCTGCGGCTGAAGGCGGGCACCCACCACCTGGACGGCACCCGGGCCCTCGCCCTCGCCCGCACCCGGCACGGCATAGGCGACGGCAGCGACCTGGGCCGCATAGGCCTCCAGCAGAAGCTGGTGAAGGCCCTGCTGGAGCAGATCGCCGCCCAGGACCTGCTCACCGACCCGGCCAGGCTGTACCGCGTCGCGGACACGGTCACGGCCGGCCTCACCACCGACACCGGCCTGGACTCCCTCGCCGAACTGACCCGGCTCGGACAGAGCCTGAAGGGCCTCTCGGCGAGCGGGGTGCGCACGGTGATGATGCCCGTGGTGCAGGCGCCGTCGGATCCCAACCGGGTGGTGGCGGACGAGCCGGAGGCGGGGGAGCTGTGGGAGTCGCTGCGGTGACGGCGGGTCCTGACGGCGGGCAGGAAGAAGGGCCGGCGGCCGAGCTGCTGTACCGGCAGGGCGTCTCACCTGCGAAGACGCCTCCCGCGGAAAATTCTCCGAAGAAATCCGGCGAGCGTGTCGATCCGGCGGTCTCCCGATCGACGCAGGGGTGAGAGTGGGGAAGAGCCCCGCTCCGAAGACCCCGAGGAGTCACCATGCCGCGCTTTCTCACCCTGATCCGCATCGACGAGAAGAACGCCCCCGCCGAGGGCCCGAGCCCCGAGCTCATGGAGCGGATGGGCAAGTTGCTGGAGGAGATCACCAAGGCAGGGGTCATGCTCGACACGGCCGGGCTCACGCCGACCTCCGACGGCAGCCGGGTGACCTGGGAGGGCGGGCAGCTGTCCGTCACCGACGGGCCGTTCACCGAGTCCAAGGAGGTCATCGGCGGTTACTCGATCAGCCAGTGCAAGGACAAGGCCGAGGCGATCGAGTGGACCAAGCGGTTCCTGTCCCTGCACGAGGACTACTGGACGATCACCGCCGAGGTCCGGCAGATCGCCGGGGACTGACCGGTCCTGCTTGGCCGGGCGGCCCCACGGGTGTCTGATGGTGGGCTGTGACCCCGCAGCCCACCCCGGCCTCGCAGCCCACCCCGCCCCCGGCGCCCCGGCCCGACCGGACCGCAGAGACCATCGAGACCGTCTTCCGCATGGAGTCGCCCCGGATCATCGCCGGCGTCACCCGGGTCGTCCGGGACGTCGGCATCGCCGAGGAACTCGCGCAGGACGCGCTGGTCGCGGCACTGGAGCAGTGGCCGCGCGACGGGGTGCCCGACAACCCGGGCGCCTGGCTCATGACCACCGCCCGCCACCGCGCCGTCGACCTGGTCCGGCGCCGCGAGAACTACGCCCGCAAGCTGGCGGAGATCGGCCGGGACCTGTCGGCCACGGCTCCCCCGGAGGAGCCCGCCGACCCCGACGACATCGACGACGACCTGCTCCGCCTGGTCTTCACCGCCTGCCACCCGGTCCTGACCACCGAGGCCCGCACCGCCCTCACCCTGCGCCTGCTCGGCGGCCTGACCACGGCCGAGATCGCCCGCGCCTTCCTTGTCCCGGAGCCGACGATCGCGCAGCGCATCGTCCGCGCCAAACGCACCCTGGCGACGAAGAACGTCGCCTTCGAGGTGCCCCACGGCCCCGACCGCGAGGCCCGTCTCGGCTCGGTCCTCGACGTCATCTACCTGATCTTCAACGAGGGGTACGCGGCCACCGCCGGCGACGACTGGCTCCGCCCCTCCCTGTGCGAGGACGCCCTGCGCCTGGCCCGGGTGCTCTCGGCCCTCATGCCGAAGGAACCCGAGGTGCACGGCCTCACCGCGCTCCTGGAGCTCCAGGCCTCCCGCACGGCCGCCCGCACCGGCCCCTCGGGCGAGCCGGTCCTCCTGAAGGACCAGAACCGCTCCCGCTGGAACCGCATGCTCATCTCCCGCGGCATCGCCGCGCTGGGCCGGGCCGAGGCCACCTCCTCCGGCGCGCCGGGCCCGTACCTCCTCCAGGCGGCCATCGCCGCCTGCCACGCGCACGCGTACACGTACGAGGAGACCGACTGGTCCCGCATCGCCACTCTCTACGGCCTCCTCGCCGCCCGCTCCCCGTCGCCGGTCGTGGAGCTGAACCGCGCGGTGGCCGTCTCGATGTCCGAAGGGCCGGGCCCCGCCCTGGTCCTCGTCGACGCCCTGGCCGGCGACCCCGCCCTGCGGGAGTACCACCTGCTGCCCAGCGTCCGCGGCGACCTGCTCGCCCGCCTCGGCCGTACGGCTCAGGCCCGCGCGGAGTTCGAACGGGCGGCGTCCCTGACCCGGAACGGGCGGGAGCGGGACCTGCTGCTGAGGCGGGCGGCGGAGCAGTCCTGACGGCTACGCCCGGACCGGGTGCCCGATGAGCATCGCCGGTGCTCCCGCGACCCGGGTCAGGAACACCGTGGCCGCGTGCGGGCCCTGCGGCTTGACCTTCCTGCGGAGCTCCTCCGGCTCGACCGCCGAGCCCCGCTTCTTCACGGTCAGCGTGCCGACCTGCCGCTCCCGCAGCAGGGCCTTCAGCCTCTTGAGGTTGAACGGCAGATGGTCGGTGATCTCGTAGGCCGTGGCGTACGGGGTCGGGTGCAGGGCGTCGGCCGTGACGTACGCGATGGTCGCGTCGAGCAGCCCGCCGCCGACCTCGTCGGCCACCTCGGCGACCAGGTGGGCGCGGATGACGGCGCCGTCGGGCTCGTAGAGGTAGCGGCCGGGCGGACGGACCTCCGGGTCGGGCAGGCCGCGGGAGAGCAGGGTGCGGGGGCCCGGCAGGAGGGTCGCCCGGACCGCCCCCGGCTCGGTGCCGAACCACAGCACCGCCTCCTTGACGTCCCCGCCGTCGGAGATCCACTCGGCCTCGGCGTCCTCGGGGACCGCCTCGTGCGGAACGCCGGGGGCGATCTTCAGCGCGGCGGCGCGAGGGGCCCGGCGGGCGGCGGAGACAGCCCAGGACAGGGGTGGTGAGTAGGCCTCGGGGTCGAAGATCCGGCCGCGGCCGCCGCGCCGGGCGGGGTCGACGAACACGGCGTCGAAACCGGCCGTGTCCACGTCCGTGACGTCCGCCTCGCGCACCTCGATGAGATCGGCCAGGCCCAGCGCGTCGGCGTTCGCCCGCGCCGCCGCGGCCGTCTGCGGGTCCCGGTCCACGGCCAGCACCCGGATCCCGGCGCGGGCCAGCGCGATCGCGTCACCGCCGATGCCGCAGCACAGGTCGGCGACCGAGGTGATGCCCAGGCCGGCCATGCGCCGGGCCCGGTAGGCCGCCACGCTCGCCCGCGTCGACTGCTCGACCCCGTTCGGCGTGAAGAACATCCGGCCCGCGTCCTCGGCCCCGAACTTCACCACCGCCCGTTGCCGCAGCCGCGCCTGCCCGAGCGCCGCCGACACCAGCTCGGCGGGGTGCTCGCGGCGCAAACGGGTCGCGACGGCCAGCTCCTGCGCCGGGTCGGTGTCCCGCACCTCGTCGAGGAGGGCGCGGCCTTCGGGGGTGAGGAGGGGAGCGAGGTCGTTCACCGGATCATTGTCGGCCACGTCGGCGGGCGGGCGGCGTGTGGGCCAGTCGGTGGATAGTGGGGCGCCGGCCGCGGTGTCGGGCCGGGATCGGGGGGAGGGGCTGCGAGGATCCGGCATCATGCGAGCAGTCGTACAAAATGACAAAAATCGGGCAGGGGGACGTGCGCCCGCACGCGTACGGATCGGCCTCGCCGTGCTCGTCCTCGCCGCCATCGCCTCCGGCTGCGCGCAGGACGACGGCAGTGACCAGGTCGCCCCGGCAGGCGGTCAGCAGCCCCTCGACGCGCCCCCGGCCCGCGCGCTCGACTCCTACGCCACCAAGCTGCGCGCCGCGCACGCCGCCCGGGCCGCCGCCGCGCACCGCTGGAACCTGCGCAAGGTCCCCCTGACCGCCCCGGCGGCGCCCGCGCGGAAGCCGAGGATCAAAACCCGCAAGGGCTTCGAGGTGGACGGCCACCGGCGGCTGAACCTCCCGCCCGTCTTCACCACGGTCCCCACCCGGGACAAGGTCGTCTTCCTCACCATCGACGACGGCGCCGAGAAGGACCGGGCGTTCCTGCGGATGATGAGCGACCTGGACGTCCCGTACACCGCCTTCCTCAGCGGCTACCTGGTCAAGGACGACCCCCGCTACTTCCGCAGGATGCAGTCCAGGGGCGTGGTCCTGAACAACCACACCCTCCACCACCCCAACCTGCGCGGCCTGTCGTACCGCGCGCAGAAGCGCGAGATCTGCGGCATGCAGCGCTACATGGAGAAGCGGTTCGGCAAACGCCCCGCCCTCTTCCGCCCGCCCTTCGGCAGCTACGACCGGGCGACCCTGCGCGCCGCCAAGGCCTGCGGCATCGCGTACGTGCCCCTGTGGAACCAGGAGGTCTTCGCCGACCACTGGGAGTACCGCGAAGGGGACCGCAAGCTGCGCCCGGGGGACATCGTCCTCACGCACTTCCGGGGCCGTGACCAGTGGAAGGGCACGATGGCCGACATGGTCCGCCGCTTCCTGAACAAGGCCACGGCCGAGGGGTACGCGGTGGGGCGGCTGGAGGACTACCTGTGAGGCGGCCGGCCGCCGCCGTGCTGTGCGCGGCCCTGCTGGCCGGCTGCGCCGGGCCCGCGGGGGAGCGGCCGGGCCACGCCGACGGCCGGGCGCAGGACCCCGCTCGCGCGGTGAGCGACAGCCGCCACCTGCCCCCCGTCGTCGACCACGTCCCCACCCGCGACCCGGTCGTCTTCCTCACCTACGACGACGGCGCCGAACGCGACCCCCGCTTCGTCGGCCTCGTGCGCGACCGGCGGCTCCCGGTCAGCATGTTCCTCACCGACAGCGTCGTGGGACCCGGCTACGGCCACTTCGCCCGGCTGCGCGCGGTCGGCGCGTCCATCCAGAACCACACCCTCGACCACCCCGCCCTGCGCGGTCTGCCCTATGCCGGCCAGCGCGCCGAGATCTGCGGCCAGCAGCACAAACTCCGCTCCCGCTTCGGCATCACCCCCCGCCTCTTCCGCCCGCCCTACGGCACCTACGACCGGGTGACCCTGCGCGCCGCCGCCGACTGCGGCATCACCGCGGTCGTCCTGTGGCGCGCGTCCCTGAACGCCGACGGGGAACTGACGTACACCCGGGGCGGACCCGGCCTGCGGGCGGGCGACATCGTCTCGGTGCCGTCGGGCGAGACGGTGTCCCCGAGCCTGACGGAACGGACGGTCCGGCTGCTGCGCGAGATCGAGCGGAGAGGGCTGCGGGTGGGGCGGCTGGAGGACTACCTGGAGAAGACACCCGGCCGACGCGCCGCCGGCAATTAGCAGTCCGCTTGACCGAGTGCTAATCGCAGTCATAGTCTCGGCTCTGGCACTCCCCCTAGGAGAGTGCCAACACAGCGACGGGCAGGTCCGGCACCCGCGACGACGGATCCACCTGGTCGCCACCTCAGACAGTCAACCCCGTGATCTCCGAAGGGGGAGGTCGGATCGTGACGACCACCAGCTCCAAGGTTGCCATCAAGCCGCTCGAGGACCGCATTGTGGTCCAGCCGCTCGACGCCGAGCAGACCACCGCCTCTGGCCTGGTCATCCCGGACACCGCCAAGGAGAAGCCCCAGGAGGGCGTCGTCCTGGCCGTGGGCCCGGGCCGCTTCGAGGACGGCAACCGTCTTCCGCTCGACGTCTCCGTCGGCGACGTCGTGCTCTACAGCAAGTACGGCGGCACCGAGGTGAAGTACAACGGCGAGGAGTACCTCGTCCTCTCGGCCCGCGACGTGCTCGCGATCGTCGAGAAGTAATTCACCCCAAGCACATTGCTTTGAACTGCGCCCCTGGCCCCCGCGATCGCTAAGAAGCCGGGCGCCCGGGGCGCAGTTGCCGTTACCCCAGATTCCGGAAGAGGGCTCACGCTCCCATGGCGAAGATCCTGAAGTTCGACGAGGACGCCCGTCGCGCCCTCGAGCGCGGCGTCAACAAGCTTGCCGACACGGTCAAGGTGACGATCGGCCCCAAGGGCCGCAACGTCGTCATCGACAAGAAGTTCGGCGCTCCCACCATCACCAACGACGGTGTGACCATCGCCCGTGAGGTCGAGGTCGAGGACCCGTACGAGAACCTCGGTGCCCAGCTGGTCAAGGAGGTGGCGACCAAGACCAACGACATCGCGGGTGACGGTACGACCACCGCGACCGTGCTCGCCCAGGCGCTCGTGCGCGAGGGCCTCAAGAACGTCGCCGCCGGCGCCTCCCCGGCCGCCCTGAAGAAGGGCATCGACGCGGCCGTCGCCGCGGTCTCCGAGGAGCTCCTCGCGACCGCCCGGCCGATCGACGAGAAGTCCGACATCGCCGCCGTCGCCGGGCTGTCCGCCCAGGACACGCAGGTCGGCGAGCTCATCGCCGAGGCGATGGACAAGGTCGGCAAGGACGGTGTCATCACCGTCGAGGAGTCCAACACCTTCGGTCTGGAGCTGGACTTCACCGAGGGCATGGCCTTCGACAAGGGCTACCTGTCGCCGTACTTCGTGACGGACCAGGAGCGCATGGAAGCCGTCCTGGACGACCCGTACATCCTCATCACGCAGGGCAAGATCTCCGCCATCGCGGACCTGCTGCCGCTGCTGGAGAAGGTCATCCAGTCCAACTCCTCCAAGCCGCTGCTGATCATCGCCGAGGACGTCGAGGGCGAGGCCCTGTCCACCCTCGTCGTGAACAAGATCCGCGGCACCTTCAACGCCGTCGCGGTGAAGGCCCCCGGCTTCGGCGACCGCCGCAAGGCGATGCTGCAGGACCTGGCGGTCCTCACCGGCGCCACCGTCGTCTCCGAGGAGGTCGGCCTCAAGCTCGACCAGGTCGGTCTGGACGTCCTCGGCTCGGCCCGCCGCGTCACCGTCACCAAGGACGACACCACGGTCGTCGACGGTGCCGGCAACAAGGACGACGTGCAGGGCCGCGTCGCCCAGATCAAGGCCGAGATCGAGTCCACCGACTCCGACTGGGACCGCGAGAAGCTCCAGGAGCGCCTCGCGAAGCTGGCCGGCGGCGTGTGCGTCATCCGTGTGGGTGCCGCGACCGAGGTCGAGCTCAAGGAGCGCAAGCACCGTCTGGAGGACGCCATCTCCGCGACCCGCGCCGCGGTCGAGGAGGGCATCGTCTCCGGTGGTGGCTCCGCGCTGGTCCACGCCGTGAAGGTCCTCGAGGGCAACCTCGGCAAGACCGGCGACGAGGCCACCGGTGTCGCCGTCGTGCGCAAGGCCGCCGTCGAGCCGCTGCGCTGGATCGCCGAGAACGCCGGCCTGGAGGGGTACGTCATCACCTCCAAGGTCGCCGAGCTCGACAAGGGCCAGGGCTTCAACGCCGCCACCGGCGAGTACGGCGACCTGGTCAAGGCCGGCGTCATCGACCCGGTCAAGGTCACCCGCTCCGCCCTGGAGAACGCCGCCTCCATCGCCTCCCTCCTCCTCACGACCGAGACCCTGGTCGTCGAGAAGAAGGAAGAGGAGGAGCCGGCCGCCGGGGGCCACAGCCACGGCCACGCGCACTGACGCATGACGGCTGAGGGCTGACGACGTCAGCCCGCCCGAGCCCGAGCGAAGGCCCGGCACCCCGGAGACGGGGTTGCCGGGCCTTCGCCGTGTGCCTTTCTCCGCCGGTCAGGGAACCGCGCCGGGGCCGGCGGTGGTCTACCCGCAGAGCAGGCGGATCACAAGGGGGCAGGGATGAACCAGGTGCTCTACGGGGAACGGTCCCGCAACCCGCTGGCGCGGACGGTGCGGCTCACCGAGGACGGACTGCGCAGGGGCGGCAGGACGACCCCGCTGGACGAACTGAACCTCGCCGCCATGGCAGAAGCGTTCCTGCGGGGCTGCTGGCTCGGCGGCGGGGGCACCGAACGCCCCCTGGGGATGCTGCCCCAGGGCCCCGGCGTCGTCCCGGTCACCCGCGTGACCGGCACCACCACCCCCCTGAAGGCCCGTCAGGCCGCCGACTTCGCCCGCGCGCTGGGCGAACTGGCGGTGCGCAGGTGCGGCGGGCCGGAGCACGTGGCCGACCTCGCCGCACGGGCGCAGGCGGAGGGCGTACCGCTGTGGATCGCGCGCCGCCACGCGCCCGGCCCCGCCGGACGGGTGACCGTCGCCGTGGACCGGCGCTCGGTACGCGTGGACGTCTGGGGCCCGCACGCCCCCGCCGTGCGCCTGTGGGCACCGTACGGTTACCGCCCCGACAGCGCCGACCGGGCCAACGGCTTGGTCATGTACGTCGGCGACCTCACCGCCCGGCTCGAACTGCGCAAGAAGGTGCGCAAGTCCAAGAGCAAGGTCGAGATCCGCCTGCCGGACCGGCTCTGGACCCTGCGCCGCGAGGACGCCGAGAGTTCGTGGCTGATGCGCGACGACCAGCGGGTCGCGCTGCTGACCCGCCCCTCGCGGTGGCCCGGCCCCCCGCCCGGCTCGGTGCTGCTGCCGCTGGCCGACGTGCACCACGAGAGCCCCGACCCCCTGGACGCCGTCATGGCCCACGCGGTCGCGGTGTCCTTCGGCCTCGGCGACACGACGGGCCTGGCCAGGTTCCGCGCCGTGAAGCGCCGCCGGGACACGGACGAGGACACCTGGGACCACCCCTGGTTCAGCAACCTCGGCAGGGACCGCGACGACAACGAACCCGGCGGCGGCGACGGCTGGGGCAGCGACGGCGGGGACGGGGGCGACGGGGGCGGGGGTGGCAGTGACGGCGGCGGCGGTGGGGACGGAGGAGGCGGAGGGGGCGGTGGCGGAGGCGACTAGCCGTCCGGCGGCGGCACCCTTCACGTCTCCTGACACCTGCGGCTCACCAAGATTTGCTGCGGTCGAACTCCGTGATGTTGATCTTCACGCCCGAAGTCTTGAGCGTGGTGGGGGACTCACCCGCCGCCGTCTGCCCCGGCTGTACGTCGGTGGCGAGCTCGGTGGAGTTGTAGAGCCGTTTGCCGTCCGGGGCCACGGCTTCCCACTCCCAGGTGTAGTCCGACTTCTCCGAACTCCGGTTCCGGATCGTCCAGGTGACCCAGATGTTCTCGAACCCAGCCTGCGAGCGGTCGTCGATCTCGAAGCTGACGAGGTCGTCGCGTTCGCTGCCCGCGGCCTCCGACCGTCCGCCCTGCGGCTCCTCGCCCTGCCCTTCGGCCTTCTCCGTGGTCGGGGTGCTCTTGTCCGGGACAGGAGCGGAGCTGTCGTCCTCGGCTGCACAACCGGCGACGACGAGTCCGCCCACCATGACCACTGCCACACAGGCGGCCACAACACCGGGTCTTCTCATAGCCTGCCCTTCGACGATTTATGACATGTATAGACCCTTCTGGTGCGACATGCGCGTTGACGGTTGACGGGTGCCAGCAGGGAGGACGGAGGGCAGGCGCCTCGGCGGCCCCGTCGGCGTCCCCCAGCCGCGCGGCGAGCGTGGCCTCCGCAAGCCGCACGGGCAGTGCCTCCGCGAACTTCAGACCTCGCACGGCGTGCGGGTCCACGTCCGGCAGCGTCAGGCCCGTAGCGGCGTCCGCCACCGCCGTTCGCCACGACTGCGGCGATGGTCACTCTCGTGATCGCCTGGGCCTTCCTGCGCTCGGCACACCCGTTCGCAGGGACGCTCCAACTGCTCATCGCGACCGTCGCACTGATTGCCACGCTCACCGTGTGGGCACGAGGAGTACGAGCGCGCGCATCCGCCTCCGCCGCCGCCGTGTCCGACGAAGGCCGGGGTTCTGTGCGCCCCATCGGACTCTGTGGCCAACCACTAGGAACCAGGGCCGGTGCCCGGAACGCGACCCGTTGGCGGACCGAGCGGCATGGACGCCCATGCCGGGCACTGACCGGAGAACGGGCGGCCGACTACTGGGGCGCAACGCCCAGGTCGCGCACGTAGATGTCCCAGCAGGGCGGTGTGATGCCGGCCAGTGGGCCCTTTCTGCCGACGTTCGTCCACCCCCTGTGCCGGTAGAGGCGCTGCGTTGCGAGGGCGGTGGGCTGCACCGACAGGATCGCGCGCTGCTCCGCGCGGTCGCGCAGAAGCTCCTCCAACAGGCGCCGGCCCGTGTTGCGGCCACGCCGCTCGGGGAGGGCCGCCAGGCTGATGACGGCGCAGGTGCGGCCCGGCCATTCCCGTACCAGACCGGCGGGGAGCGGCCGGGTGAAGTCGCCCCACCAGCCGTGGTCGGCGGGGAGCGGATGACCGTAGGCGTATCCGAGGAGGCGGTCCCGCTGCCGGGCCACCACCAGCCGGAAACCTGCGACCGCCATCAGGCCCCGGAGTTCCTCCTCGTGTGCGGGGGACATCTCCGGGACCCAGGCGAACGGCTCGGCGGAGAAGACGCGGTCGTGCACTGCGCAGATCCGGCGGAACCAGTCGGCGGCCGGCTCCCTCCCGCCGCCCTCGACCTCACCGGGCTCGACCACCACCGCCGTGCTCCTCCCCGTTCCCCGAGGCCGTGACGTCCTCCGCCTGCCTCCGCGGGACTTCGGACAGCGCGTCGCCGAGCTCCTCGTACAGGGCCGCGGCCTGCGTCCAGGAACTTCGCGGGCGTCCGGCTCGCCGCGCGCCGCGGACACGTCGCAGACGCTTGAGCGTCGACGCCTCGCTGCGCCGGTCGTCCGGTCGGCGCCGACTTTGCACAGGGGTGCACCACGACCTGGAGATGGAACGCCACACACCGAATCCCCGGCATGCGCGCACCATCGCCGGCCGTATCGGCGGATGGAAGAAGCGCCGCGAGGTCAGAGCTCCGTAGGCTCCAGCGCCCCGAGCTGCTGCATCAGCCCCAGCCGGTCGTACTGCCACCAGCCCTCGGCGATCTTCCCGTCCGGCGTGCAGCGGTGGACGGTCGTCCCGGTCATGGTGACGTCCTGCCCGGTCGGCGGGATCCCGAGGAAGTCGCCGGTGTGGCGCCCGTGGAAGGTCCACCGGGTGCACACCCGGTCGCCCTGTGCCATCTGGTCATCGATCGTGAACGAGAAGTCGAACCCGCCCCGCCACACCTCCACCTCGCGCCGGACCGCGTCCAGGCCGATGAGGTCCTGCACATTGGCGGGATCGTGGTCGTGGTAGTCCTCGATGAACACGTCGTTCATCGGCGGCGCGTGCCCCTGGCCGGGCGCGAGCTCGAAGAACCTGCGCGCGGTGGCGGCGTACAGCTGCTCGTCCCGCACCACGTCCAGGTCCGTGAAGGTCGGCGTCTCGTCGCAGAGCGCCACCATGTCCTGGAAGATCCGGTCGGTCTCCGGCAGCCCGGAGTTCCGCATCGCCTCCTCGTACGACGGGAACTCCACGATCTCCACGATGTGGGAGGCGTCGGCCCGGTCCTTCGCCACCACACTGTGCGACGCGGTCCGTTTCCCCTTGGTCTGCTCGACCCACCGGTCCATCAGCCGGTTCATCTCGTCGAGCCGGCTGGTCCTGCATTCGATGAGCTGTACGAAGGTCATGGCCTCGCCTCCGGCCCCCCTGGGTCCGGCTGAACAGCTTCATTGTCCCAAGAGGCCGGCCCGGATGCCTCCCGGCTGGGAAGGGAGGAGCCGCCCGGGCCGACCGCGTGCGCCTACTGCGGCCCGTACTTCCGGCCCGTCCTGGACGACACCGCCCCGAGCATCCCCCGCGGCACCAGCTTCGCCGCCCCCATCAGCGCCTTGTAGCGCGGGTCCGGAATGGACAGCGTCTTGCCGCGCGCCAGATCGTGCAGCGCGGCCGCCACCAGCTTGTCCGCGTCGAGCCACATCCAGCCCGGGATGTTGTCGGTGCCCATTCCGGCCCGGTCGTGGAACTCGGTGCGCACGAACCCCGGGCAGAGCGCCATCAGCCGTACGCCGCTGCCCGCCAGGTCGCGCGCCGCTCCCTGCGTGAACTGCACGACCCAGGCCTTGGAGGCGCCGTAGGTGCCCCGGGGCACGAAGGCGGCCACCGACGCGACGTTGACGACGCCGCCGCGGCCGCGCTCGCGCATCGCCTCGGCCGCCGCCGACGTCAGCCGCAGCACCGCTTCGCAGTGCACCTTCAGCATCCGCAGCTCGTCGGCCATGGAGACGTCGAGATAGCGGCCCTTGTTGCCGAACCCGGCGTTGTTGATCAGCAGGTCGACGGGGTTCTTGCGGTCGCCGAGGCGCCCGGCCACCGCCTCGATGCCCTTGTCCTCGGCCAGGTCCGCCGTCAGCACCTCCGCCTCGATGCCGTGCCGGTCGTGCAGCTCGGTCGCCTGTTCCCGAAGCCGCTTGGTGTCGCGGGCCACCAGCACCAGGTTGTGCCCGTCCGCCGCCAGTCGCCGCGCGAACGCGGCCCCGATGCCTGCCGTCGATCCCGTAATCAGAGCCGTTGTCATGGCAGAAGGTTAGTGACCCGGACCGCATGCGTCCGCTTCCCCGTGGGGCCGTCCGTGGTGAAGGGTCCGTGGAGACGGGCGTGGTGAGCGGCCGTCAGGCCCCGTACTTCTCCTGGTACTCCCGTGCCGTCCTCAGCAGCTCCGGGTGCAGCGCCTCGCCCGCCGCCAGCAGCCGCGGCAGCAGCGTCCGCTCGGTCGTCACCGCCCGGAACTGCAGGGCCACGGTCACGTCGTGGCCGGGCCGGTGCACGATCTCGACGGCATCGCCCGCGCGGATCTCCCCGGGCACGATCACCCGCAGATACGCCCCCGGCGCACCCCGCTGCGTGAACCGCTTCACCCAGCCCTTCTCGTCCCATGTGGCCCTGGAACGTACGGCAGGGAATCCGCCCGGAGGTGATCTCCAGCACCACCTCGGGCCCGATGCGCCAGCGCTCGCCGATCAGGGCACCGGACACGTCCAGCCCCCGGGTGGTGAGGTTCTCGCCGAACGCGCCGTCGGCCAGCGTCCGGCCCAGCTCGCGCTCCCACTCGTCCAGGTCCTCGCGGGCCATGGCGTACACCGCCTGGTCGTTGCCGCCGTGGTGCTCCAGCTTGCACACCGCGTCACCGGCCAGCCCGCTCCCGCCGACGCCCGCCGGGCGCGGACACCCGCACCGGCCCGTCCACCGGCCGCTTGTCGATCCCGGTCACGCCCTCCGGGTTGTCCGTGTACGGCACCGCCTCGGCCCGGCCCAGATTCACTGACAGAAGCTTCCTGCCCGCACGGTAGGCGACCGTCCCCCAAAGCGTCGACGCATTATCGGAAGCAGCATCAAAGGGTCGCTTATCCTCGAAGGGTGATCGAAGCTCGTCATCTCCGTGTCCTGCGCGCCGTCGCGACCACCGGCTCCTTCTCCGCCGCGGGCCGCGAGCTGGGCTGCACCCAGCCCGCCGTCAGCCAGCAGATGAAGGCCCTGGAAACCTCCGTCGGCACGCCGCTGCTGATCCGCACCGGACGGGAGATGCGCCTGACCCAGGCCGGCGAGGCCCTGGTGCGGCACGCCGCCGGGATCCTCGCCGGGCTGACGGCCGCCGAGGAGGAGGTCGCCGCCATCGCCGGGCTGCGCGCGGGCCGGGTCCGGCTCGTCTCCTTCCCGAGCGGCAGCTCCACCCTTGTCCCCACGGCCCTCGCCGCACTGCGCCAGGCGCACCCCGGCACCCGCGTCTCCCTGGAGGAGGCCGAGCCGCCCGCGTCCGTCGGGCTGCTGCGCGAGGGCGACTGCGACGTGGCGCTCGCCTTCCGCTACGAGGGGGCGGCGGGCGCGCAGGAGTGGGACGACCTCGTCGTGCGGCCGCTGCTGTCGGACCGGCTCGTCGCACTCGTGCCGGAGCGGCACCGGCTCGCGGGCGCGGAGTCCGTCGCTATCGGCGAACTCACCGAGGAGCCGTGGATCGCGGGCTGCCCGCGCTGCCGCGGACAGCTGGTCGAGGTGTGCGCGGCGGCCGGCTTCACCCCGCGCATCGACTTCGCCACCGACGACTACCCGGCCGTCGTGGGCCTGGTCGGCGCCGGTCTGGGCGTGGCCGTGCTGCCCCAGCTGGCCGTCGAGTCGGTGCGGCCCCGGGGGGTGCGCACCGTGCGGCTCGAACCGGCGGTGCGGCGGGAGATCGTCGCGCTCACCCTGCCCGACCTCGCACAGGTCCCGGCCGTGGCGGCGACGCTCGATCAGCTGGCCCGGGCCGCCCGCCGCTAGTACCGGTACGCCCGCGGCCAAAAACCAACGGCACGCGTACGCGTGCCCGTTTCGCAGAAACGTTCCTTCAATTGTTCGAGGCGGCGTGCCCGCCCGATGCCGACGCCGACACCAGCCGGTTGCGCGCCCGCCCCATCAGTTCTTCGCGCTCGTCCTCGGTCAGCCCGCCCCACACGCCGTACGGCTCACGCACCGCCAAGGCGTGGGCGGCGCACTCGGCACGTACCGGGCACCTCATGCAGACCTCTTTGGCCGAGTTCTCACGAGCGCTCCTCGCCGCACCGCGCTCACCTTCCGGATGGAAGAAGAGCGAGCTGTCCACCCCTCGACAGGCGGCCAGCAGCTGCCAGTCCCACAGGTCCGCGTTCGGTCCGGGAAGGCGGGAGAAATCTGCCATTACGTGACCCCTTGTAGCCGTTCTGGGCGGATCCGGTGCCTACGACCGTACAACTACGATCTAAGGAGATGAAAATATGACTCATTGCGAATCTAGCTCCAGACACTGGCAAAGCGGAAGAAATGGGTCTGAATGGGGCATGGGTTGTGATGAAAGTTCGAGGGTCCAGGGCGCATGTCTGCACCGTGTCCGCCCCCTCACGTAGAGTGCCGAAGACGACAGCCGACCCCGTAACTCTTTCGAGTGACCGTCGTTGAGAGGGCGAGGCGGTTGAAGGAACAAGCGCTCGGACGGGTGTCCGAGGCGGTCGACCGCACAGGTGACGATTTCGTACCAGCCTGGAGGCTCAAGGTGACGTGCATCAGCTGCGGAGGGCGGTCATGACATCCGTCCTCGTCTGCGACGACTCCCCGCTTGCCCGAGAGGCGCTCCGTCGTGCGGTCGCGACCGTGCCCGGCGTAGAGCGCGTGACGACGGCGGCCAACGGCGAGGAAGTCCTCCGCCGCTGGGGGGCCGACCGCTCGGACCTGATTCTGATGGACGTACGCATGCCCGGACTGGGCGGCGTCGAGACGGTCCGGCGGCTGCTCTCCGCCGACCCCGGTGCGCGCATCATCATGCTCACCGTCGCCGAGGACCTGGACGGCGTGGCCCTCGCGGTCGCCGCCGGTGCCCGCGGCTATCTGCACAAGGACGCCTCCCGCGCGGAACTGCGCGCGACGGTGACCCAGGCCCTGGCCGACCCGACCTGGCGGCTCGCCCCGCGCCGGCTGCGCTCGGCCGAGATGGGGGCGGCGCCCACGCTCACAGCGCGTGAGATCCAGGTCCTCGAAGGCATGAGCCACGGCCGCTCGAACGCGGAGATCGGCCGTGAGCTGTTCCTCTCCGAGGACACCGTCAAAACGCACGCCCGGCGCCTGTTCAAGAAGCTCGGCGCCTCGGACCGTGCCCACGCCGTGGCGCTCGGATTCCGATGGGGTCTGGTGCGCTAGGGCCTGGCGTTCGGATCAGGCCGCAGGGCACCGACGGCAGCTTGTCGGTGCCGGTGAGCGGGGGCACGCGGATGCCCCCGCGCGAGCCGCACCCGCGGGGACCGAAGCCGGCGGCCGACGGCCACGCCGGCAGGGATCTGCCCGGGCGAGGTCGAGAGCTCGGGAGGGCGCGGGCGAGGACCCTCGTCCCCGGGATGATCCGAACGGCAGGTCCCAGCGGTCGTGCTGAAGGCACGGAAAGCCAGGTGGGCGCGGGTGGACCCAGGGTCCGCCGGAGGCCTGCTGCTCGTTTCGCCGGGGATGCCGCATCCTTGAGGGTGTGGAGTTCCTCGGGAACGAGTCGGTCGAGCGGAAGGGGAGGGCGCAGGGGATGAGTGCCGGCGCACCTGCTCATAACGCTTCGGTGCACAACAACGGGCGCGGTGCCGCGGAGCCGGCGGCCGCAAGGCACCATGGACCGATGCGCGACGACGAGGCGGCCCATGCCCAGGGCGCGATCGGTGCGCTCGTCCACCGCGCCGTCGACGGGGACGAGCAGGCGACGCACGACCTGCTCGCCCATGTCCACCCCCTGGCCCTGCGCTACTGCCGCACCCGGCTGTCCCGTCTCCCGGGCGACGCCCGGCACTTCGTGGAGGACCTCGCCCAGGAGGTCTGCGTGGCGGTACTCCTCGCGCTGCCCCGCTACCGGGACACCGGGCGCCCCTTCGAGGCGTTCGTCTTCGCCATCGCCGCCCACAAGGTCGCCGACCTGCAGCGCGCGGCGATGCGTCACCCCGGCTCGACGGCCATCCCCTCCGACGAGATGCCCGAGCGCCCGGACGACTCGCTGGGTCCCGAGGAGCGCGCCCTGCTCAGCAGCGACGCGGAATGGGCCAAGAAACTCCTGGCCAACCTTCCCGAGAACCAGCGGGAGCTGCTGCTGCTGCGCATCGCGGTGGGGCTCACGGCCGAGGAGACCGGCCAGATGTTGGGAATGTCACCCGGTGCGGTCCGGGTGGCTCAGCACAGGGCACTGAGCCGGCTGCGAGCGCTGGCCGAGCAGTAGCCCTGCTGGAACAGACCCCCCTGTTGAACAGGCGGTGCGCCGCTTCCGTACGAACATACGAAGCCCGGAGTCGGGCGGAACCGTGGAATGAGACAGCCGCGCTGGCCGTTAGCATGGACATCCGCACCGATCAAGGCCATTTGGGGAAGGTGTCATGACTGCCAACGTCGACGGAGTGCCCGGGAAATTCGCGACACTCGGGCTGACCTACGACGACGTGCTGCTGCTGCCGGGTGCATCCGAGGTGCTCCCCAACGCGGTCGACACCTCGTCCCGCATCTCCCGCAACGTCCGGGTCAACATCCCGCTGCTGTCCGCGGCGATGGACAAGGTGACCGAGTCCCGCATGGCGATCGCGATGGCCCGCCAGGGCGGCGTCGGCGTGCTGCACCGCAACCTCTCCGTCGAGGACCAGGTCAACCAGGTCGACCTGGTGAAGCGCTCCGAGTCCGGCATGGTCACCGACCCGATCACGGTGCACCCCGACGCGACGCTGGGCGAGGCCGACGCCCTGTGCGCCAAGTTCCGCATCAGCGGCGTCCCCGTCACCGACGGCAACAAGAAGCTGCTCGGCATCGTCACCAACCGCGACATGGCCTTCGAGACCGACCGCACGCGTCAGGTGCGCGAGGTCATGACCCCGATGCCGCTGGTCACCGGCAAGGTCGGCATCTCCGGCACCGACGCCATGGAGCTGCTGCGCCGCCACAAGATCGAGAAGCTTCCGCTGGTCGACGACGCGGGTGTCCTCAAGGGCCTCATCACGGTCAAGGACTTCGTCAAGGCCGAGCAGTACCCCAACGCGGCGAAGGACGCCGAGGGCCGGCTGCTCGTCGGTGCGGCCGTGGGCGCCAGCCCGGAGGCCCTGGAGCGCGCCCAGGCGCTCGCCGGTGCCGGTGTGGACTTCCTGGTCGTCGACACCTCGCACGGCCACAACAGCAACGCGCTCAGCTGGATGGCGAAGATCAAGTCGAGCGTGGGCGTCGACGTGATCGGCGGCAACGTCGCCACCCGTGACGGCGCTCAGGCGCTGATCGACGCCGGTGTCGACGGCATCAAGGTGGGCGTGGGCCCCGGCTCGATCTGCACCACCCGCGTCGTCGCCGGTATCGGTGTCCCGCAGGTCACGGCCATCTACGAGGCGTCCCTCGCGGCCCGTCCGGCGGGCATCCCGCTGATCGGCGACGGCGGCTTGCAGTACTCCGGCGACATCGGCAAGGCCCTGGCCGCCGGCGCCGACACGGTGATGCTGGGCAGCCTCCTCGCGGGCTGTGAGGAGTCCCCGGGCGAGCTTCAGTTCATCAACGGCAAGCAGTTCAAGTCGTACCGCGGCATGGGCTCGCTCGGTGCGATGCAGTCCCGCGGCCAGGCCAAGTCGTACTCCAAGGACCGCTACTTCCAGGGCGAGGTCGGCTCCGACGACAAGCTCGTGCCCGAGGGCATCGAGGGCCAGGTGCCCTACCGCGGCCCGCTGGCCAACGTCCTGCACCAGCTCGTCGGCGGTCTGCGCCAGACGATGGGCTACGTGGGCGCCGCCTCCATCGACGAGATGGAGACCAAGGGCCGCTTCGTCCGGATCACCTCAGCGGGACTCAAGGAGAGCCACCCGCACGACATCCAGATGACGGTCGAAGCGCCGAACTACAGCCGCAACAAGTAGCGGCCAGGCCTTCCGAGGGCGGCTCCGGAGCATCCGGGGCCGCCCTCGTCGTGCCCGTCGGCGATACTGGAAGACGCTGCACCGCATCAGGGAAAGGCCACAGACGTGACTGAGATCGAGATCGGGCGCGGCAAGCGCGGCCGCCGGGCGTACGCCTTCGACGACATCGCCGTCGTCCCCAGCCGCCGTACGCGGGACCCGAAGGAGGTCTCGATCGCCTGGCAGATCGACGCCTACCGCTTCGAGCTGCCCTTCCTGGCCGCCCCCATGGACTCGGTCGTCTCCCCGGCCACCGCGATCCGCATCGGCGAGCTCGGCGGCCTCGGCGTGCTGAACCTCGAGGGCCTGTGGACGCGCTACGAGGACCCGCAGCCGCTGCTCGACGAGATCGCCGGGCTGGACTCGGAGACCGCGACCCGCCGTCTGCAGGAGATCTACGCGGCTCCCATCAAGGAGGAGCTGATCGGGCAGCGCATCAAGGAGGTGCGCGACTCCGGCGTCGTCACCGCCGCCGCGCTCTCCCCGCAGCGCACCGCCCAGTTCTCCAAGGCCGTCGTGGACGCGGGCGTGGACATCTTCGTCATCCGCGGTACGACGGTCTCGGCGGAGCACGTCTCCGGTGCGCACGAGCCGCTGAACCTGAAGCAGTTCATCTACGAGCTGGACGTCCCGGTGATCGTCGGCGGCTGCGCCACGTACACGGCGGCCCTGCACCTGATGCGCACCGGCGCGGCCGGTGTGCTGGTCGGCTTCGGCGGCGGCGCGGCCCACACCACGCGCAACGTGCTCGGCATCCAGGTCCCCATGGCGACGGCGGTCGCCGACGTGGCCGCCGCGCGCCGTGACTACATGGACGAGTCGGGCGGCCGGTACGTGCACGTGATCGCGGACGGCGGTGTCGGCTGGTCCGGCGACCTGCCCAAGGCGATCGCCTGCGGCGCGGACGCGGTCATGATGGGTTCCCCGCTGGCCCGTGCCACGGACGGCCCGGGCCAGGGCCACCACTGGGGCATGGAGGCCGTGAACGAGGAACTGCCGCGCGGCAAGAAGGTCGCCCTCGGCACGGTCGGCACCCTCGAGGAGATCCTCACGGGCCCGTCCCACACGCCGGACGGCTCGATGAACCTCTTCGGTGCCCTGCGCCGCGCCATGTCCACGACCGGCTACAGCGAGCTCAAGGAGTTCCAGCGCGTCGAGGTGACGGTGGCGGACTCGCAGCACCGTCGGTAGCCGGCAGGCCTGGGAAGGGCCGGTCACCCCACCCGGGGTGACCGGCCCTTCCGCATGCCGGGAGGCGCCTGGTCCCTCACAACCGGTGCGCCGCTCCCGTGGGCGCCGCGCCCCGCGTGTCGAGCAGCAGCTGGGCCTTCACCGACAGGCCCTGGAGGTCATACGTGCGGTGCTGCTGGAGCAGGATGGTCAGGTCCGCGTCGGATGCCGCCTCGTAGAGGGAGTCGGCGCGGGGGATGGGCCGGTCGAGGACGCTCCAGGCGGGGACGTGCGGGTCGTGGTAGCTGACCGAGGCGCCCAGTTCCATCAGGCGCAGGGCGATCTCCTGGGCGGGGGTGGCCTGGAGGTCTGCGAGGTCGGGCTTGTAGGTGACGCCGAGGAGGAGCACGCGGGCGCCCCGGGCGGACTTGCCGTGTTCGTTGAGGAGCGTGGCGGCGCGCTGGACGACGTAGCCCGGCATGCGGCTGTTGACCTCCTGGGCCAGTTCCACCATGCGCAGGCCGCGGCCGCCGCCGGCGGTCATGTCCTGGGGGACGGAGTGGCCGCCGACGCCGGGGCCCGGACGGAAGGCCTGGAAGCCGAACGGCTTGGTCTCCGCGCAGCGGATGACGTCCCAGAGGTCGACGCCCAGGTCGTTGCAGAGGACGGCCATCTCGTTGACGAGGGCGATGTTCACATGCCGGTAGTTGGTCTCCAGCAACTGCACGGTCTCCGCTTCGCGGGGGCCACGCGCGCGTACCACCTTGTCGGTCAGCCGTGCGTAGAACGCGGCGGCCGACTCGGTGCAGGCCGGGGTGAGGCCGCCGATGACCTTGGGGGTGGTGGCGGGCGTGACGTCGCGGTTGCCCGGGTCGACGCGGCTGGGGGAGTACGCGAGGTGGAAGTCGCGGCCCGCGCGCAGACCGGAGCCCTCTTCGAGGAGCGGACGCAGGAATTCCTCTGTCGTCCCCGGGTACACAGGTGACTCCAGGATCACTGTGGTGTGCGGGCGCAGGTGGGCGGCCAGGGTGCGGGCGGCTGCCTCCAGCTGGCTCAGGTCGAGCCCGCCGTCCGCTCCCCGCGGGGTCGGCGCGCAGATGACCGCGGTGCGCACTCGGCCGAGTTCGGCCGGGTCGGTGGTCGGCCGGAAGCCCCCCGAGAGCATCCGGCGCAGTTCGGCGGGGCTGAGCGAGCCCGCCTCGGGTCCGGTCCGGTAGCCGATGGTGGGGACGCCGGCGGCGACGGCGGCCTGGGCCAGGGGCAGGCCGTACGGGCCGAGTCCGATGACGGCGAGATCTGCGGGCATGGCGTGGCCGTCCTTCCCGATAGCCGAAGTGGGACAGGTACGCAAGCCCTGTGGACAGGACGGGCGAGCGCAATGTCAGACTAGGAGTAAATATGACCGATATGCGGGATTGCCTGGCCGAGTTTCGGTGAGTGTTCCGTGAGCGTTGTCCACAGGCTGCGGGCCCGTGGTGGCTGAAGTCGGGCAACCCGGTCAGAATCTGGGCAGGGGGATACGGACGGGGCCTCATCCGACGGGTGCGGCCGGCGCGACCGATGAGCGGGAGGCAGCGGTGAGGACAGCGACACTCGGACCGGCGCAGCGCGCCGAGTCACTTGCATCCATGGCCGAGCGCGAGCTGGACGTGCTGGTCGTGGGTGCGGGCGTGGTCGGTGCGGGCACCGCGCTCGACGCCGTGACTCGGGGCCTGTCCACAGGCCTGGTCGAGGCGCGTGACTGGGCGTCCGGCACCTCCAGCCGGTCCAGCAAGCTCATCCACGGTGGCCTGCGCTATCTGGAGATGCTCGACTTCGCACTCGTGCGCGAGGCCCTGAAGGAGCGCGGCCTGCTGCTGGAGCGGCTCGCCCCGCATCTGGTGAAGCCCGTGCCGTTCCTGTACCCCTTGCAGCACAAGGGCTGGGAGCGGCTGTACGCGGGCTCGGGCGTCGCCATGTACGACGCCATGTCCATGGCCCGCAGTCACGGCCGGGGCCTGCCGATGCACCGCCACCTGACGCGTTCTCACGCCCTGCGCGTGGCCCCTTGCTTGAAGAAGGACGCCCTGGTCGGGGCGTTGCAGTACTACGACGCGCAGATGGACGACGCGCGGTACGTGGCGAACCTGGTGCGTACGGCGGTGGCGTACGGCGCGAAGGCGGCCAACCGCGCGCGGGTGACGGGCTTCCTGCGCGAGGGCGAGCGGGTCGTCGGCGCGCGGGTGCAGGACGTCGAGGCGGGCGGCGAGTACGAGATCCGCGCCAAGCAGGTGGTCAACGCGACCGGCGTGTGGACGGACGACACCCAGGCGATGGTCGGGGAGCGCGGCCAGTTCCACGTCCGGGCGTCCAAGGGCATCCACCTGGTCGTGCCGCGCGACCGGATCCACTCCACGACCGGGCTGATCCTGCGCACGGAGAAGTCCGTGCTGTTCGTCATCCCCTGGGGCCGGCACTGGATCGTCGGCACCACGGACACCGACTGGGACCTCGACAAGGCCCACCCCGCCGCGTCCAGCGCGGACATCGACTACCTGCTGGACCATGTGAACTCGGTGCTCGCGGTGCCCCTCACCAGGGACGACGTCCAGGGCGTGTACGCGGGCCTGCGGCCGCTGCTCGCGGGTGAGTCCGACGCGACCAGCAAGCTGTCGCGCGAGCACACCGTGGCGCATCCGGTGCCCGGGCTGGTCGTCGTGGCGGGCGGCAAGTACACGACGTACCGGGTCATGGCCAAGGACGCGGTGGACGCGGCGGTGCACGGGCTCGACATGCGCGTCGCCGAGTGCGTCACCGAGGACGTGCCGCTGCTGGGCGCCGAGGGCTACCGGGCGCTGTGGAACGCGCGGGCGCGGATCGCCGCCCGGACCGGACTCCATGTGGTGCGGGTCGAGCACCTGCTGAACCGCTACGGGGCCATGACCGAGGAGCTTCTCGAGCTCATCGCCGAGGACCCGTCGCTGGGCGAGCCCCTGGCCGCGGCCGACGACTATCTGCGCGCCGAGATCGTCTACGCGGCCTCCCACGAGGGGGCGCGGCACCTGGACGACGTGCTGACCCGGCGGACGCGCATCTCGATCGAGACCTTCGACCGGGGCGCCCGCAGCGCACGCGACGCCGCGCAGCTGATGGCGTCGGTGCTCGGCTGGGACAAGGACCAGATCGAGCGCGAGGTCGAGCACTACCAGAAGCGGGTGGAGGCCGAGCGGGAGTCGCAGCGGCAGCCGGACGACCTGACGGCGGACGCGGCGCGGCTGGGGGCGCCGGACATCGTGCCGCTGTGACTGTGCCGCTGTGGCCGGGCCGCGGTGACCCGCCGGGTGGAGGGGCCGCGGTGACGGCCGTGGTGATGCCGTCGTGGACGTGCTGCCCGGCGTGCTCGGGCCGGAAGGGCAGGGGCGGTCCGTTCGGGGTTCCTCCAAGCGTGCCGGACATCACCCGAACGAGTGTCGGCAAGCGGGATCTTCGTTCGGAGCCGGGTCGTTCTAGGAGGTGCGGGGGCAGAACTCGGCGGCGAGCAACGCGGGTTCGAGACCGGGGTCTGCGATCGCGTCCGTGTTCACGCGGAAGGTGAGGACACGCCGGCCGCCGACGGTGGCTGCGGTGCGCACGTAGCTGCCGGATATGTGCCCGTTGTGCCCCCACACCGTCGTGCCGCACGGAAGTTTCTCGGGAAACAGCCCCATGCCGTACGCGCCGTGTGCGGCACGGGTGTCGAGCATCTCGCGCAGCCGGCGCGGGGGCAGCAGCCGGCCGCCGAGCAGGGCCGCGTAGAAGCGGTCCAGATCGGCGAGTGTGGTCACCAGCTCGCCCGCGGCTCCGGCCACCCGCGGGTCGAGTTCGGTGACGTCGGTTCCGTCGGCGGCGTAGGCGCGGCCGTGGGGAGAGGGCAGCGAGGAGCGGGATCCGGGGAAGGAGGTGCCCGTCAGACGCAGGGGAGTGATGATGCGGCGCTCGGCCTCGGTTGCGTACGAGCGGCCGGTGACCTGCTGGATGACCAGGCCGAGCAGGACGTAGTTGGTGTTCGAGTAGGAGAAGCGGCCGCGTTCGGCCGGAGGGTGGGTGAGAGCGAGGTTCAGGGCCTGACGGGGTGTGACGGGTGCGGCTCCGTCGGTGTCCGCGGCGAAGTCGCGCAGGCCGCTGGTGTGGGTGAGCAGGGAGCGCAGGGTCAGCGCGCGGCCGTCGTTGCCGGCTCCGCGCACCAGGCCCGGCAGGTGCTGCTCCACCGAGTCGGACAGCGACAGCCGGTGCTCGGCGGCCAGTTGCAGCACGACCGTCGAGATGAACGACTTCGTGATGCTGCCGGCGCGGAAATGGTCCGACCGGGCGATTCCCGGCCCGGCTCCGGCATAGCGGGTGGTGGTGCCCTCCCGGGCCAGCAGGGCCGCGGCCGGGGCTCGGCCCTGCATCACCAGCAGCGGCAGCACGGCGTCGGTGGGCGGCATCGAGAGAGCCGACGAGTCGGCCGGGGGCAGACCGAACAGGGCGGCGGCCAGCGGTAGCGCCAGCAATGTCCGAAACGGCGGCATGCGGGCTCCTCCCAGGTCAGGGCCCATCATGCAAGGCCGGGTGCGGTGTGCCGCACCCGGGTTCCCGGGAGGCGGGCCCGCGGGCGCCCGCCAGGGGGCCCCTGGGCGCCGGGCACTTGTCGGGTGAGAGACAATGGAGGCTCTGTCAGGGCGGGTTGTATGAGGGGACGCATGTCGGAGGCGGAGCGGGCGGGCACATCTCGTCAGGACACTCGTCAGGACAACAGGGAGCGTCTCCTCGCGGGGCGTTACCGGCTGGGCAAAGTGCTCGGCCGCGGAGGCATGGGCACCGTGTGGCGGGCCCAGGACGAAACCCTCGGGCGGACGGTCGCCGTCAAGGAGCTGCGGTTCCCGTCCAACATCGACGAGGAGGAGAAGCGGCGGCTGATCACGCGGACGCTGCGCGAGGCCAAGGCGATCGCGCGGATCCGCAACAACAGCGCCGTGACGGTCTTCGACGTCGTCCAGGAGGACGACCGGCCCTGGATCGTGATGGAGCTCGTTGAGGGCAAGTCGCTCGCCGAGGTCATCCGGGAGGACGGCCTCCTCGAGCCGAAGCGTGCCGCCGAGGTGGGGCTCGCCGTTCTCGACGTGCTGCGCTCCGCCCACCGCGAGGGCATCCTGCACCGCGACGTGAAGCCGTCGAACGTGCTGATCGCCGAGGACGGCCGGGTCGTGCTCACCGACTTCGGTATCGCCCAGGTCGAGGGCGACCCGTCCATCACCTCGACCGGCATGCTCGTCGGCGCGCCCTCCTACATCTCCCCGGAGCGGGCGCGCGGGCACAAGCCGGGCCCGGCCGCCGACCTGTGGTCGCTCGGCGGCCTGCTGTACGCGTCGGTGGAGGGCGCGCCGCCGTACGACAAGGGGTCGGCCATAGCGACCCTCACGGCCGTGATGACCGAGCCGCTGGAGGAGCCGAAGAACGCGGGTCCGCTGAAGGACGTCATCCACGGGCTGCTCACCAAGGACCCCGCGCAGCGGCTCGACGTCGCGGGTGCCCGGGCGATGCTGAACTCGGTGCTGCACGCGCCCGAGACGGCCGAGCCGGAGCCGATGGACGCGACGAAGGTCGTGCCGCTGCCGGCACAGCCGGACAGGTCCTCGCGCAAGGGGAGTTCGCAGGGGGCCGGGGGCAAGCGGGGCGAGGAGGCCGGGGAGCGGTTGCGCGGGGCGCTGCGTTCCGTGCGCAAGGCCGCTGCGGGATCGGGTGCTGCGGGAGCGGCTGCTGCCGGAGGGGCTGCTGCGGGAGGGGCCGCCGCTTCCGCCAAGTCCGATTCCGGAAAGGCTTCTTCCGGCACGGCGGGCACGGCTTCTTCGGCGTCGGACAGCGGTGCGGGCCGGAGCGGGGCCGCGGGTGCGTCCGGGGCGAAGTCGGGCTCGGAGGCTGTCGTCGGCGCCGGTGAGCGGAGTGGATCGGAGGCGAAGACGGCGTCCGGGGGGCGGAGTTCGGGGTGGCCCGTCATGCCGCCGCCGGACCTGCCGCCGAGGCCCGTGCCCCGGGCGCCGCTCACCGACGTGGTGCCGCGGCGGACCCTGATGATCATCGCGGTGGTCGTGGCGCTCGCCGTGATCGGCACCGTGCTCGCCATCGCGCTCAGCGGTGACGACAAGGGCTCGGAGGGGGCCTCCGGCGAGGGCGGCGGGAAGGCCGTCGCCACCGCGCCGAGCAGCCCCGACACCAAGGGCGACAAGAGCGACGGCACGCGCACGGACGGCGCGGAGAAGCAGCCCGGGTCGTCCGGTTCCGCCTCGAACAGCACGCCGGACGGGCAGTCGAGCGGTTCGTCGAACGAGGGCGGCTCCGGCGGGAAGGGCACCGCGGCGGAGTCGACTCACCAGGGGAACCAGGGGTACTCGATCGGTCTGCCGAAGGGCTGGAAGTACCAGTCCACGGGTGCGGCGGGCGACCGCTTCACCGGGCCCGACGGGCAGAAGCTGCTCATCGCCTGGACGTCCACGCCCAAGGGCGACCCGGTGGCGGACTGGAAGAGCCAGGAGCGCTACATGCAGCGCGCCCAGTACAAGAAGATCCGTATAGAGAAGGTGGACTACCGCGGCTGGAACACGGCCGACTGGGAGTTCACCTACACGGACGGTGGCACCAAGTACCGGACCATCGACCGGGGTTTCGTGGTCGACGACCAGCAGGGATACGCGCTGATGTACACCGCGAAGGCGGCCGACTGGGGCGGCGAGTCGCGCAAGGAGACGTGGCGGACGCTGACCAAGACCTTCGAACCCAAGTCCTGAGCATGGGGCGCCCCGGGTTTGGGGAGTGAGATCTGGCATCCCCGCATTGCGGGTTGCCTGCGGCACGTATCGTAAATGTTTGCGGACCGTGCGCAGCCGAAACGGACCGTGGGGCGAGCGGATGTGACCGACCGGGCTGCCGGGGGAGGCAACGTGGACGACTACGCGGGCCGGGTACTGGCCGACCGCTACCGCCTGCCGCTGCCGCCGTCCGACGAGTACGAACTCACCGAGACCCGGGCCTTCGACACCTACAGCGGACAGGAAGTCCTGGTCCGCCAGGTGCCGTTGCCCGAGGTGGTCGAGGCCGAGGTCCTCGACGCGGAGGGGCTGCCCGACGGTTTCACGGCACGTGACGGCGGGGCGCGGCGGTCCGGCGTCCGTGCGGGCACCCGGCGGCCCACGGATCCGGTGGTGCGGCGCGCGGTGGAGGCGGCGCAGGCCACCGCGGCCATTCCCGACCACCCCCGACTCGACCAGGTCTTCGACGTGTTCGCCGAAGGCGGTTCGCTGTGGATCGTCAGTGAGCTGGTGGCCGCGCGCCCGCTGGCGGCGCTGCTCGCCGAGAAGCCGCTGACGCCGTACCGGGCGGCCGAGGTGGCCTCCGACGTGCTGATGGCCCTCCGGGTGCTGCATGCGCACGGCTGGGTGCACCGGAACATCACCGCGCGGACGGTGCTGGTCTGCGACGACGGCCGGGTGATGCTGACCGGGCTGGCGGTCGGCGCGGCGGAAGAGGCGCTGTGCGGGTACGACCCGGTTCCGGAAACGGCGTTCGAGGAGTCCGGGCAGCGGCCGGGGCAGGAGGGCGGAGGTGCCGGGCCGGTCCATGGCGCCGGTCGTCCGGGGGGTTCCGGGCCGGCCGGTGGCATCGGCGGCGCGGGTGATCCCGAGGCCGCCCGGCGCGCTGCCATAGAGGCCCGGGAGGCCAGGGGACTGCCCTCGGCGGGGGGCGAGACGGCCGGCGGCGGTCCGATCGTGCCGGCGCGCGGGCCGGTGGAGGAGAGCGGGGACCCGCGGGCGGCGCGTGCCGGGGCGATCGCGGCCTACCGGGCCGGTGCCCGGGCTGCCGCGCGGGTGCAGGAGGCGCAGCAGGGCGGGCGGGCGGCACTGCCCGGAGCCCGCTCCGCCCCGGACGGCGGGACCGCGCCCTACGGCAACGGGTCGGCGCCGTCGCCGTACATCCCCGGGCAGGGCACCGCCCCCGGGGCCGTACCGCCCGGGCGGATCGCCGACCCCTACGGTGTGGGCGGCAGTCCACGGTCGACCGCCTGGCATGGTGCGGCGCCCCGCGGCACGACCGGCGGGGCGCCGGCGCCGCAGGGCCGGGAGCAGGCGGCTCTCCCTCCGGCCTCGGACACCGCGGCCCACGGCGAGCCCGCCCGGTGGGACGACCTGGTCGCCGACACCCCCGCACCCCGGCGCGGTCCGGCCACGGCGCTGGCCGCCGAGCGGGCGCGGCAGGCGCGGATGGCCGTGGTGGGGCCCGTGACCGAGCGCTGGGCGCCCGAGCAGGCCGGACCCGTGCACGAGAACTGGCAGTTGGCCGCGCCGATCGGGCCCGCGACCGACCTGTGGGCGCTCGGCGCGCTGCTCTTCAGGGCCGTGCAGGGGCATGCGCCCTACCCGGAGGAGTCGACGGCCGAGCTGGTGCAGATGGTGTGCGCGGAGCCGCCCGCCTATGCCGAGGAGTGCGGGCCGCTGCGGCCGGTCGTGGAGTCGCTGCTGCGTCAGGACCCCACCGAGCGCCTCGACTTCGAGGAAGTGCGCGGCTGGCTGCGTTCGCTGGTGCGCTCGGCACCCGAGCCGGAGGCCGGGGTGCACGTCGTCCCGGCGCCGCCCGTGGACGCCGGCCGGCTGCCCGTCGTACGGCGCCGGGGCGAGCTCGTGCGCAGGCGGAAGGCCGGGCTGCCCGCGCACCACGGGCGGCACAAGCGGGCCAAGAAGGAGTCCGGTTCGCCGCGCCGCCTCGGCCGCACCCTGCTCCTGCTGGTCCTGCTCGCGATGGCCGCGGCGATCGCCTACGCCATGCTCTTCATGCCCAAGTCGGGGACCGAGGGCGCGGACGGGTCGGACCGGACCGGTGCCGCCGGTGAGGTCAGCCAGGCGCCCGAGCCGGACGCCAGCAGCGAGCCCCGGCCCGACCAGACCTCGCCCGAGCCGGACAAGAGCCCGTCGTCGTCGGCCGGGACCACCGAGACCCAGACCACCGGCCCCGATGTCGCCGACGGCTTCACCCTGCGCAAGGACTCGGCGGGCTTCCAGGTCGCCGTGGCCAAGGGCTGGGACCGCGCCGCGCGGAACGGCAGCGGCCAGGTCGTCTACTCCAAGGGCGACTTCGAGCTCATCGTCGTGGCGGGCCGGGACAGCGCGTCGGAGTACGGCAGTGACCCGATGGCCTACCAGCGGGAGAGGGAGCGCGAGTTGCAGCCGTACCGTGACTCCAGCTGGGCCACCTCCACCGGGCTGAAGACGATCGAGGTGGGCGGACGGACCATGGCCGAGGGGCAGTTCACCTGGACCGGCGCCGACGGGGGCGAGCTGTACGTCCGCAACCTCGCGATGCTGGTCGACGGGCGCTACCACGTGGTCCAGGTGCGCGGTCCGGAGTCCGACCGGGACGAGGTGACGCGGCTGTACGAGCAGGCGGCCGCGACGTACAAGGCGACGGGGTGAGCGACCGGCGCGCCGCCTGTACGCCGCAGTTCACACTCTGGTTGCCTGCCGTCCCGGCAGGCGACAACCGTCACAGTGCGGTCACCGTGGTACCCCGCTTGTTCCCTGGGTGAGGGCGGGTCCTTACGCTGACCCTGTCAAGACCATTGCGGGGCAACGTGAATCAGATGCAGGGCCTGCTCGTCGCGGGCCGCTACCGGCTGGCCGAATCCATCGGCAGTGGCGGCATGGGCCGAGTCTGGCATGCGCATGACGAGGTGCTGCACCGGTCGGTCGCCATCAAGGAGTTGACGGCCGCCCTCTACGTCTCCGAGAGCGAGCAGGCGATCCTGCTGGCGCGCACCCGCGCGGAGGCCAGGGCAGCCGCGCGGATCAACCACTCCGCCGTCGTCACCGTGCACGACGTACTGGAGCACGACGGCCGCCCGTGGATCGTGATGGAGCTGGTCGAGGGCCGCTCCCTGGCCGACGCGGTCAAGGAGGAGGGGCGCGTCGAGCCGCGCGAGGCGGCGCGCATCGGCCTCTGGGTGCTGCGGGCCCTGCGCGCCGCGCACACCGCCGGCGTCCTGCACCGCGACATCAAGCCGGGCAACGTCCTCCTCAGCCGCGACGGACGCGTGCTGCTCACGGACTTCGGCATCGCCCAGATCGAGGGCGACACGACCATCACGCGCACCGGAGAGGTCGTCGGCTCGGTCGACTACCTGGCGCCCGAGCGGGTGCGCGGCCACGACCCCGGCCCGTCCTCCGACCTGTGGGCGCTCGGTGCGACGCTCTACACGGCGGTGGAGGGCCGGTCGCCGTTCCGCCGCACCACCCCGCTGACCACCATGCAGGCCGTGGTCGAGGAGGAGGCCGCCGAGCTCCGGCACGCCGGTGCGCTCACGCCCGTCATCACGGCCCTGCTGCGCAAGGATCCCGGCACCCGGCCCGACGCGTCCGAGGCCGAGCAGATGCTCGCCGAGGCGGCGGAGGGGCGGCGGCCGAACAGGGCGCAGGCGTATGTGCCGACGCAGTACGGGGGGACGACGCCGTACCGGGACGCCCACAGCGGTACGGGCACGGGGGCGGCGACCACGGGGACCTCCGGCAGCGGACAGGCCGGCAGCGGACAGGCCGGCACCGGCTCGGGGTCGCACACCGGGACACCGCTCCCGCCGCTGGCGGGCGCCCCGGCCACCGGGACGTCCACGGCCGGTACCGCGCCCTACGGCCCCACCGGGGCCGGCCCGATGGCGACGGGCCCGCAGCCGACCGGTCCGGGCAGGCGCCGCCGCCTGCGCACCCTCGCCCTCGTCGTCGCGCTCGCGGCCATCATCGGCGGGGGCACGGCCGTGGTGCTCCAGCAGTGGAAGGGCGGTCAGGCGTCGCAGGGCGGATCCGGCGCGCCGACCTCCACGAGCACGGAGGCGCGCGGGGGATCGGTTCCGGTCAGCTGGACCCGCTACGACGATCCCGTCGGATTCAGCCTCTACCTGCCCAAAGGCTGGAAGCGCAAGCCCTTCGGCCCGCAGGGCGAGCTCAAGCAGATCGACTACACGCCGGACGGCGGACGGCACTTCGTCCGCATCGCCATCGACGAGTCACCGGACTTCGCCGACGCCAAGTCCCACCAGGAGGATCTCGAGCAGCAGCTCCAGGGGCTGGTCGACTACAAGCGGGTGACCATGGAGGAGAACACCTACCGGGACCGCAAGGGCTCGCTGTGGGAGTACACCTGGACCGCGCTCGCCAAGGATCCGCCCTACGTCGCCGGGCCGCGCCACGCCATCGAGGAGACGTACTTCTCGCGGGACGGCGTCGAGTACGCGATCTACATGTCCTCACCGGAGAAGGACTGGGCGACGTCGAGCCAGCAGTTCAAGTGGGTTCTGCAAGGCTGGCAGCAACCGCGGTAAGAACGAAGATCATCGTCCTGACCTGGGGGGTCGAAGGGCGGGCGTCGGGCGGCGACCGGATTTCGAGGGCGCGGACGACGGCTGCGGCATGATGGGACGCATGGGGACCGAGGGGGCCAACTTCCGTGTGGTCGCGGGGCGCTACCGCCTGGAGGCGAGGCTCGGTCGCGGCGGCATGGGCGTGGTCTGGCGGGCGACCGACCAGCTGCTCGGCCGGAGTGTGGCCGTCAAGGAGCTCCCCTATGACGAGACACTGTCCGCAGCGGAGGCGCGCCGGCAGCGGGACCGTACCTTGCGCGAGGCCCGGGCCGTCGCCCAGTTGAGCCACCCGCACGTCATCGTCGTCCACGATGTCATCGAGAACGACGAACGCCCCTACATCGTCATGGAGTTGATCGAGGGCGGCTCGCTCGCCGACCGGCTCGCCCACCGGGGCCCGGTCGACGCCGCCGAAGCGGCCCGTATCGGCATCGCCCTGCTCGGCGCGCTGGGCGCCGCGCACGCGGCCGGGGTGCTGCACCGCGACCTCAAGCCGGACAACGTGCTGCTGGAGGCCGGCACCGACCGGGTCGTCCTCACCGACTTCGGCATCGCCCAGGTCGCGGGCGCCCCCACGCTCACCGAGAACGGGGCCTTCGTCGGCTCGCCCGAGTACACCGCGCCCGAGCGGATGTCCGGGGTCAGGACCGGGCCCGAGTCCGACCTGTGGTCGCTGGGCGCGCTGCTGTGCGCGGCCCTCAGCGGGGAGTCGCCGTTCCATCGCGACTCGCTGGGCGGCGTCCTGCACGCGGTCGTCGTGGGCGATATCCAGCCGCCCGAGCAGGCCGGGCCGCTCCTGCCCGTCGTGCGCGGCCTGCTGGAGCGCGATCCGGACCGGCGGCTGGACGCGGGCCGGGCGGAGCGGATGCTCCGGGCCTTCCGCGACACCGGCCGCACACCGCCGTCGCCGCCGCCCGCGTACGCGCCGACGGTGGGGGCCGTACCGCGCCGGCGGCCGCAGGATCTCCCCGGCCGGCAACCGACCGTGCCGCCGGTGGACCTGCCCGGTCCGGAGCAGCGGGAGGAACCCTTCCTCCGGCAGCCCACGCGGCGCGTGCTCATCGCGGCGCTGCTGGTCGCCGCGATGGCGGGAGCGGGGGTGTCCGCGGCTGCGCTGCTCAGGGAGGAGAGCACCGGGGACGGCGGACCCACGCCGAAGAGTTCGGCACCGACGGCGCCGAAGACGCCGGCGACCCGGCAGGCCTCCCCGACCACGCCCGCGCCCACCCCGTGACTCCGCGAGCCCCGTATCGCCACAAAAGGGGAGAACGTCCCCCCTGCGAAGTCACGGGTCTGTGACCGGCTCGCGTCCTTTGTGGATCCACGAGCGGTTGGCGCGATATGGATGAACCCATGAGCGACAACGGGGGAGCCCGATCCGGGGCCGACGAGCCGACGAGTTTTGTACTGCAACCGCCGAATCGGCAAGCGCCGGTGCCGGGCAATCCCTATGCGGCGCCGGTCGCGTCACCCACCCAGGTCGTGCCGTCCCAGCCGGCCCGGGCAACCGAGAGCCCGGGCGCCGGGCGGCTCATCGCCGGGCGCTACCGGCTGCTGGCCAAGCTCGGGCACGGCGGCATGGGCACGGTGTGGCGGGCCAAGGACGAGACGGTGGACCGGGAGGTCGCCGTCAAGGAGCCCCGTGTCCCGGATCATCTTCCCGAACGCGAACGTGCCAACGCCTTCGAGCGGATGCGCCGCGAGGCCCGTGCGGCGGCCCGGCTCGACCATCCGGCCGTCGTCGACGTGCACGACGTCGCGGTCGTGGAGGACCAGCCGTGGATCGTGATGGAGCTGGTGCGGGGCCGCTCGCTGGGTGACGCGCTGCAGGAGGGCACCCTGTCCGCGCGCGAGGCCGCCCGGATCGGCCTGGAGGTGCTCGGCGCGCTGGAGGCCGCGCACGCGGCGGGCATCCTGCACCGTGATGTGAAACCGGACAACGTGCTGCTCGGCCGGTACGACCGGGTCGTCCTCACGGACTTCGGGATCGCCCAGATCGAGGGCGAGACCAACCTGACCGACACCGGCGGCTTCGTCGGCTCGCCCGAGTACATCGCGCCCGAGCGCGTGCTGGGGCAGCGCCCCGGCCCGGCCAGCGACCTGTGGTCCCTCGGCGTGGTGCTGTACGCGGCGACCGAGGGCGTCTCGCCGTTCCGCCGCAGCAACACCCCCGCCACGCTCCAGTCCGTCCTCAACGCCACGCCCGCGCCGCCCGCCTCCGCCCAGGGCCCGCTCGCCGAGGCCATCAACGGCCTGCTGGACAAGGACCCGGCCCGCCGCCCGAACGCCGCACAGGTCCGGGCCCTGCTGGAGTCGGCCGCGAACCCGCCGGTCGCGCAGCCCACACAGGTCGTGCGGGGCACGGGCCAGGGCGGTGGCGACCGGGGTGTCCGGCTCGGCCGCAGGGCGTGGATCGGACTGGGCGCGGCGGTCGTCGCGGCGGCTGTGGCGGCGTACCTGGTGATCGCGGACCCGTTCGCCGGGCCACTGCCCGAGGGCTGGAAGATCCGGCAGGAGAAGGACCTCGCCGCGTCGCTCGCCATCCCCGCGGAATACCAGCGGACCGTGCCCGACCGGAAGTCGGACGAGAAGCACTGGGTCACGTACACCGACTGGAGCGGCAGCATCTGGATCGGTCTGACCCTGGAGAAGAAGGCCGAGGACACCGGCGGCAACATCGCGGGCTCCGCGGCCGCCGAGATGTACGACGACGACACCCGGTTCAAGGAGAGAGGCAGTTACGAGCTGGACATGTCGGAGGGGCCCAAGAAGACGGGCCCCGAGGAGACCACGTACAGAGGCAAGAAGGCCGCCCGGAACACCGTCCCCTTCGAGACCACCGACAGCAAGAACCCCCGCCCTCGGGAGCTCCAGATCTTCTACTACCGGACCCCCGGCGGCGACATGTACAAACTCACCGTCAGCTACCCGGGCAAGAGCGACTTCACCGACCGCGGACGCGAGGTGGCGAGCACGGCGATCGCGAACCTGGACATCGACAAGACCTGATCCCGCTGGTTCAACGCCCCTGGAAACGACCCGCGTCGACAAGCGGCCGCCCCGCGGGGTACTGATGGGGCATGAGCAACGACGGGGGCGGGACGGACGACGCCCGGGGCCGGCTGGTCGGTGGGCGGTACCGGCTGACCGAGCGCATCGGCTCCGGCGGCACGGGCACCGTCTGGCGGGCCCACGACGAACTCGTGCAGCGTGAAGTCGCCGTCAGGCAACCCCGGTTGCCGGGCGGGCCGGACGACGACAGCCACCGGCGGGCCGCCCACCGGCTCCACCGGGAGGCCCGGGCCGCCGCCCGCGTCGACCATCGTGCCGCCGTCACCATCCACGACGTGGTCGTCGAGGCGGAGCGGCGGGACGAACGCCCGGGGCCCAAGGGGCCCGACGAGCTCGACGCGGCCGAGGCGCTGGACGGACTCCCGTGGATCGTCATGGAGTTGGTGCCCGGCGAGTCCCTGGACGAGACGCTCCGACGCGGCCCCGTCGACGTGCCCGAAGCCGCCCGGATCGGCCTCGCCGTGCTCGGTGCCCTGCGCGCCGCCCACTCCGTCGGCATCGTGCACCGGGGCGTGAAGCCCGCCAACGTGCTGCTCGGCCCGCACGGGCGCGTCGTCGTCACCGACTTCGGCATCGCCCATGTGCAGGGCGAGGGCTCCCTCGCCGCGAGCGGGGAGTCCGCCGCCGGCTCGCCGGAGTTCGTCGCCCCCGAGCGGATGTCCGGCCGTATCGCCGGGCCCGCCTCCGACCTGTGGTCGCTGGGTGTCCTGCTGTACGCGGCCGTCGAGGGCTCGTCCCCGTTCGTGCGGACCACGCCGGAGGCGACACTCGCCGCGGTCCTCGCCGCCGAGCCGCTCGAACCGACGCGGGCCGGCCCCCTCGGGCCCCTGATCGAACGGCTGCTGGTGCCGGACCCCGAACAGCGGCCGGACGCGGAGGAGGTCGCGAAGGAACTGGAGGCGGCGGCGGTCCCGACACGGCCCGAGCCACCGCAGGAGGCGGAACCCGTAGGGAAGCCGGACGACCAGACCGCACGACGACTCGGCCCGGTGCCGGCGGGGCAGTCCGGCCCGGTGCCTGACGCCGGCTCCGCCCCTGTGTCTGCCGGGCAGTGGGGCCCTGTGTCCAGTACTGGGTCCGGCCTCGTGTCTGCCGCACAGCCCGGCCTGGTGCCCGCCGCCCCGCCAACTCCCGCGTCTGCCGCGGAGTCCACCCCTGTGTCTGCCGCAGAGTCCGCTCCCGTCCCTGCCGGACAGTCGGGCCCGGTGTCCGCCCCCGAGGCCGCTGCCGTGCCCACCGCACACCCCGGCCCGGTGCCCGCCCCCGAGTCCGCTCCCGTGCCCACCGCACACCCCGGCCCGGTGTCCGCCCCCGAGGCCGCTGCCGTGCCCACCGCACACCCCGGCCCGGTGTCCGCCCCCGAGGCCGCTGCCGTGCCCACCGCACACCCCGGCCCGGTGTCCGCCCCCGAGGCCGCTCCCGTGCCCACCGCACACCCCACCCTCACCACCCCACCCACCCCCCTCCCGCAGCAAGACCCCGTACCCCCCAAACGCCAGAGCCTCCTCCGCCCCGGCCCCCTCGCCCTCCTCTCCGCGCTGCTCGCCGGTGGCATAGGGGCCGTCACCCAACTCGTCGACCCCAGCAGCGCGGAGAGCGCCGGTCAGGCCGCCGACGTGACCGACGCCTGGATTGCTCACCCCGAGCCGGACATGGCGGCCGTTCTCCACCTCCCGCGTCAGTACCGCCCACTCGGCCGGACCGGCAGCGCGAGCGACCAGCCCCGCACGGCGCTCTACGGCGACGAGCGGACCGGCACGATCGAGGTCCGCCTCCTCGCCTGGGACAAGGCCCCGGCCGCCTCCCCGATGGACCAGGCCAGGAAGGCGCACGACGCCGGGGGAGAAACGCGGTACACCCGCACCCGCGTCCAGGGCCACGAAGCCGCCCTCGCCGACACCGCCTACCACCGGGGCGAGACCCCCAGGCGGGTCATGCGGGTGGTCGTCCGCACCGACGACGACCGCATGTACGAACTGCGCGTCGACATGCCCAAGGGCACGCCGGAGGAGGAAGCGGGCGCCTCGGTGTTCGAGGGGGCCCGGGACCGGCTCGGGATCGTGAAAGTCTGAATAACACTCACCGGTCGCCGCACAACCTCCTGATCAGCGTGTTTGTTGCCAGCAGTCACTGGCGTCGTGTGTGCACTCGGTGAAGCCGTATTACCGACGGGTACCCAAAGCCTCCGTCGCGGCATACCCTGCGCCTCATGACGGACGCGCAGGCCGCCGAGAAGACGGCAGAGACCGGCCCGGCACAGACCGGTACGAACCCCCTCGCCCCCGCCCCGGAGGGCGCCCGCACCGCCGCGGACGTGGTCACGCCCGAGCTGGTCGCCCAGCTCACCAAGGGCGTCGTCGGCTCCGGCCGAACCGCCAACCACACGCCGTTCACCGGCGAGAAGCTGGCCGACCTCCCCGAAGCGACGCCCGAGGAGGTGGCCGCGGCGTTCGAACTGGCCCGCGCCGCCCAGGCCGTGTGGGCGCAGACTCCCGTACGGCAGCGCGCCGCCGTCCTGCTCCGGTTCCACGACCTGGTGCTGGAACGCCAGGCCGAGGTGCTCGACCTGATCCAGCTGGAGACCGGCAAGGCACGGCTGCACGCCCACGAGGAGGTCCAGGCCGTCGCGGTCGCCGCCCGGCACTACGGCCGCAAGGCCCCCGCCTACCTCCGGCCGAAGCGGCACGCCGGCGCCATGCCGACCCTCACCAAGGTCACCGAACTGCGCCACCCGCGTGGCGTCGTCGGCCAGATAGCCCCCTGGAACTACCCCTTGGAGCTGTCGGTCGGTGACGCGCTCCCGGCCTTCGTCGCGGGCAACGCGGTCGTCATGAAGCCGGACACCGAGACCTGCCTGACCGCCCTGTGGGCCCGTGACCTACTCGTCGAGGCCGGCCTGCCCGCCGACGTCTTCCAGGTCGTCCTCGGCGACGGCCCGGTCGTCGGCCCGGAGGTCGTCCGGCACGCCGACTACGTCTCCTTCACCGGCTCCACCCGCACCGGCCGCGAGGTCGCGCAGGGTGCCGCCGCCCGGCTGGTGGGCGTCTCCCTCGAACTCGGCGGCAAGAACGCCATGCTGGTGCTGGAGGACGCCGACATCGAGAAGGCCGCGGCCGGCGCCGTCCGCGCCTGCTTCTCCTCCGCCGGCCAGCTCTGCATCTCCATCGAGCGGCTCTACGTCCACGAGTCGATCGCGGACGCCTTCCTGGAGCGCTTCGCCGCCCGGACGAAGGCGATGCGCCTCGGCACGTCCCTGGCGTACGGCGCCGACATGGGCTCCCTGGTCGGCGAGCGTCAGCTCGAGACGGTCACGCGGCACGTGGAGGAGGCCGTCGCCAAGGGCGCGAAGGTCGTCGCGGGCGGTGTGGCCCGCCCCGACATCGGCCCGTACTTCTTCGAGCCCACGATCCTCGACGGCGTCGCCACGGGCATGTCCGTCTGCGGGGAGGAGACCTTCGGCCCGGTCGTCTCCGTCTACCGCTTCAAGGACGAGGACGAGGTGATCGAGCGCGCCAACGCGACGGCGTACGGCCTGAACTCCTCGGTCTGGACGAGGAGCGGCCGCCGCGGCCAGGAGGTCGCCGCCCGGCTGCGCACCGGCACGGTCAACATCAACGAGGGCTACGCCCCCGCCTACGGCAGCGTCCAGTCCCCCATGGGCGGCATGAAGGACTCCGGCCTCGGCCGCCGCCACGGCTCCGAGGGCATCCTCAAGTACACCGAGGCCCAGACGGTCGCCCACCAGCGCGTGCTCCCGATGGCCCCCTCGCTGGGCATGGACGACGAGAAGTACGCCCAGTTCATGAGCCGCAGTCTCCGCCTGATGAAGGCGTTCAGGTTCCAGTAGACGACCCGCTTCTCAGGGGCGCGGGGAACCGCGCGCTCCACCACCGACGGCCCGCACGGACACTCAAAGGGGAGACGGCACGTGCCCAAGGATGCTTACGACTACGACGTCATCGTCGTGGGTTCCGGCTTCGGCGGCTCGGTGACCGCCCTGCGCCTCACAGAAAAGGGCTACACGGTAGGCGTCCTGGAAGCCGGCCGCCGTTTCACCCGCGAGACCCTCCCCAAGAACTCCTGGGACCTCAAGAACTACCTGTGGGCCCCGAAACTCGGCATGTACGGCATCCAGCGCATCCATCTGCTGGGCAACGTCATGGTCCTGGCGGGCGCGGGCGTCGGCGGCGGTTCCCTCAACTACGCCAACACCCTCTACGTCCCGCCGAAGCCGTTCTTCGAGGACCCCCAGTGGCGTGACATCACCGACTGGCAGGACGAGCTGAAGCCGTACTACGACCAGGCCCGGCGCATGCTCGGCGTACGGCTCAACCCGACCATGACCCCTTCCGACGTCCACCTGAAGGCCGCGGCGGAGCGGATGGGCTGTGGCGACTCCTTCCACATGGCCCCGGTCGGCGTCTTCTTCGGCGACGGTGAGGACGCCGACGGCACGGCGAAGGCGAAGCCGGGCCAGGAGGTGCCCGACCCGTACTTCGGCGGCGCGGGCCCGTCCCGCAGGGCCTGCGCGGAGTGCGGCGAGTGCATGACCGGCTGCCGCCACGGCGCGAAGAACACCCTCAACGAGAACTACCTGCACCTCGCCGAGAAGGCCGGCGCGGTCGTCCACCCCATGACGACGGTCGTCTCGGTCACCGACGACTCGCGCGGCGGCTACGCCGTCGCCACCCTGCCCACCGACGACCGCGGCAAGAAGAAGGGCCGCACCTACACGGCCCGCCGGGTCGTCCTCGCCGCCGGCACCTACGGCACCCAGACCCTGCTGCACCGCATGAAGGCGGGCGGCCGGCTGCCGCACCTCTCGGACAAGCTGGGTGAGCTGACCCGCACCAACTCCGAGGCCCTGGTCGGCGCCCAGACCGACGACCGGCGCTACCGCAAGGCGCACGGCGTGCCGAAGGCCGACTTCACGCGGGGCGTGGCCATCACGTCCTCGATCCACCCCGACGCCAACACCCACATCGAGCCGGTCCGCTACGGCAAGGGCTCCAACTCGATGGGCGGCCTGTCCATCCTCCAGGTCCCCTACGCCGGGACGAACTCGGGCACGTCACGGGTCCTGGGCTTCCTCGCCCACGCGGCGAAACACCCCTTGCTGGTGCTGCGCTCCCTGTCCAACCGCCGCTGGTCGGAGCGGACCATCATCGGCCTGGTGATGCAGTCGCTGGACAACTCCCTGACGACGTACGTGAAACCGTCGGGTGTCGGCCGCGGCCTGCTCACCGCCCGCCAGGGCCACGGTGCCCCCAACCCCAAGCAGATCAAGGCCGCGACGGAGAGCGCGTCGGCACTCGCCGCCGAGATCAACGGCTTCGCGGGCTCCAACGTCGGCGAGCTGATGGGCACCCCGCTCACCGCCCACTTCCTGGGCGGCTGCCCCATCGGCGACTCCCGTGAGTCCGGCGTGATCGACCCGTACCACCGCCTCTACGGCCACCCCGGCATCTCGGTCGTCGACGGCGCCGCGGTCTCCGCCAACCTGGGCGTCAACCCGTCCCTCACCATCACCGCCCAGGCCGAGCGGGCGATGTCGTACTGGCCCAACAGGGGCGAGCCCGACCCGCGTCCGCAGCAGGGCACGGCCTACGAGCGTCTCCAGCCGGTCGAGCCGAAGTCCCCGGCGGTCCCGGCGGACGCCTTCGGCGCGCTGCGGCTGCCGTTCCTCGGGATGCCGGCGGTGCCGCCGAAGAACTGAGCGACAGCGGGATACAGAAAGCGACAGCGGGATACAGAAAAGGGACCTGCGCCCCCCTCCGAGCGCAGGTCCCTCTTCTGTTCGGTGCCGCGGCCTGTCGGCCGCTACGGCTTACGCCTGCACGCCGGCCTTGCGGCGACGGACCACGAAGATCGCACCGGCACCGGCGACGACCGCGGCACCGCCGACCAGGCTGATCATCGGCAGGGCGGAGCTGGAGCCGGTCTCGGCGAGGTTGCCCTCGACCTCGATCGGCTTGGCCTCACCCTGGGGCTTGATGTCCTTCGGCGGCTTCTGACCAGACGGCTTGGAGTCGTCCACATCGCCCGGGTTGGAGCCCGGCTTGAGGATCTGGAACGGGTAGACGTCGCCGTTCTCGAAGCAGTCGCCTTCGGCTTCGTAACCGCCGAGAGCAATAGCCAGGCTCTCACCTGCGGGTGCACCGGCGTCGATCTTCAGCCGCAGGTCGATCGTGACCTTCTGGCCGGCGTCGAGCGGGAACTCACCGTAGAAGAAGCCGTTGTTGATGCCGGTGTCCGCGAAGTCGTTGGTCCACTTGCCCGTGCTCGGGTTGCGGTACTCGAAGTGCGCGTACTTGTCGAAGAGCTGGCTCTCCCCGGAGTCCAGGTCAGATGCGGAAAGCGCGGTGGCCATGACCTGCAGGCTCTCGATGTCCGTCTGGCCGGTGTTCTTGACGTTGAACTCGAACGTCTTCCAGCCGCTGCCCGCGACGATCTTCTCCGGGAAGCCGGAGAGGCCCACGGAAATGCTTGCCTCTTCGCAGTCCGGGAACTCCTCGTCGTCACCGTCTGCGGGCCCGCTCGGAGTGGCGGAGGCAGACGCCGAAGGACTGGCCGACGTCGACGCGCTGGCCGACGCGGACGCGGTCGCCTCGGGAGCGGACTCGCTCACGGACGTGCTCGGAGCCGGCGTCGTCTCGGCGGGCGTGGACTCGGTCGCCGAAGGCGAGGCCGACGTCTCGGGAGCGGACTCGCTCACGGACGTGCTCGGCGTAGGCGTGGTTTCGTCGGTCGCGTACGCGGCCGGTGCCGCGAGCAGTGCCACCGGGGCTATGACCGCCGTAGCGGCCGCTGCTGCCATGGCGCGGCGAAGCTTCATGAAGACCTCGGAGAGTCCGGCGTACCGCGGGCTGCGGTACGAACGTTGGGGGAGGCCTCCGCGTGTGGGGCGCGGGAGTGGCCCTTGGTTCGCATGTTTGATCCGTGAAACCTGTGAATGGTTGTACTGGCATTCACAGAATCCTTATGTGGGCTGAGTCACATCCATGACCTTCTTGTGAAGGCGCTTTCCACCCGCTTAGATCTTGACTTCGTGTCAGAAAAGCCGTCCGACGATCAGCCGTCGGCCTCGCAGATCCCCGACGACGTGTGGGAACAGTTCACCCGCGACACCGAACGGGACATCCGTTCCTCCGCCCCGAAGGAGCCGTCCGCGCGGGCCCGTATGGTGACCGAGCGGCTGCGCGAGCAGGACGCCCGGGGCGAGTCGCCGCCCGGGTGGCGCACCGGACCCGCGTGGCAGGAGATGAACGGCCGGGCGGCGCGGCGCCGCAAGCTGTGGGCGATCCTCGGCGTGCTCGTCACCGCGGCCGTCGCGCTGGTGGCCCTGAAGCCGTCGCTGCTGCCGGGTGACCCTTTCGACACCGGGGGGTCGCGGGCCGCCGAGGCCTCACCGCTGCCCGACGAGACGGCGCCGCCCACCGCCGCGCCCGAAGCGTCGGACCCCGAAATCCCCACCCTGGACAGGCCCTTCGCCGGCTCTCCGGCCGAGCGCTGGGCCGACGGCGAGGCCGGCATCGTCCCGCCGAAGGCGAAAGCCGTCGGCGCGGTCTCCGCGGACCGGGTGGAACAGGCGCTGAAGCTGACGAAGAAGCTGCTGGTGGGGGCCAACCTCGACCCGAAGACCCTGCGCGGCGCACGCCCCGGGGCCGCGCTCTCCGTGCTCGACCCCAAGCAGCCCGAACTGCTCGACGACCTCGACGCCGGCCTGCGCTCCCCGAGCGAGAAGCACGACCCGGTGACGCTGTTCAGCCGCTTCGACCCCGACGAGGTGCGGCCGGCCGGCGACGTGATCAAGACCCGGGGGCACATGACGTTCAAGAAGGGCACGCAGGGGGGCGTGGCTGTGCGCGCCGACTACACCTTCGTCTACCCCGTCGTCCGGGCGGACGGCCCCACCGAGGTCACCCGCACCATCGTGCGCCGAGTCCTCGACGTCGAACTCGCCGACCCCGGCCGCTACCAGGTCACCCCCGGCCGCCTGCTCCTCATGAACTACGACCAGGAGATAGGCAACTCCTCCTGCTTCGTCAACGACGGCTACCTGCATCCGGAGTTCTCGTCGAGCAGGTCCGCGGGCCCGGACCCGAGCGGCCCGGCGACGGACCCGTACGACCGGAGCAGGGAGCTCCAACGCGGCGACGGCGGCGACTGCGGGACGGTGACCCGCACCTGAGCAGAGCGAAGGACCCCGCGGGGTGGAGCCGCGGGGTCCTTCTTCTCGTCAGCACCGACGTCAGGGCAGCGCCGGTGCCTGGAAGCGGCGCCGGGGGGTAGCGCCACTGGTCTGTACCTCTGGAAGTGCGGCAATGCGGGTGCCCGCGGGGGGACTTGGGCTGTGTACGCATCGTGCTGGATGAACGCGGAGCCCGCAACCGTTTGACCCAGACTTGTGCATTTATGCAAGGTCCGCCGGTCGGCCCCGGGCGTCCCCGGAGCCGACCGTTCTCTTGGGTGACCGGGCTGCTGTCCCCTGCCGTCCGGTCACTTCCCTGGAGCGAGGTCCCACGACGCACGGCACGATCCGTGCGCCTCATCGCCCCAGTGAGCCACGCGTGGTTCTCTCGGGCCCGCGCCTGGCTGGCGCGGATACCGGGACCAACGAGGCGGCCCGGGGGCGGTCACGCGCCGTACGGGTGAGAGGGATGCGTACGTCTGTCCCGGGAACGCGGATCCCAAACTCGCGGGGCGGCTTCAGATCTTGCCGCGGCACAGCTCCAGCAGGGTCATCGCGAGCGCGGTGCCCGGCTTGCCCAGTGCCTCCCTGTAGTGGCCGAGGACGTCCATCTCGCGGGAGAGGTTCACGCGCCGGCCGCCGGAGGCGATCCGCGCCTCCTGGATGACGGCGGACACGGCCACCCGTTCCTGGATCAGGCCGATGATCCGGTCGTCGAGCGCGTCGATCCGTTCGCGCGCGCCGGTGATCACGTCGGCGGCCTCGGGGGTGCGGGCGCCGGTCACGTCGATGGCGGTCATGGGGGGCTCCTCGTCGTCAGGGGCTGCCCCGGGGCGGCACGGCCCGGACGACGACAGGCGCCCCGGGCCTTGTCGGCCCGGGGCGCCTGGGAAGTCGCTTGTCAGTAGCTCAAGCAGCACGACCATGGCGTCCGGCGGGCCGGATGCCATAGGTAAAGACGAACGTCTGGTGCTTGAACATGGGGGCAAGTATGCACCGCGTTCCGGGGCCGTCCAAGCCGGTTCGCATCCTGAGACGGGGCTGCCGTCCGGCACACGGAAGGAGCCCGGCGGCCCCCCGGTAGAATCGGGTGGCACAAGACCCCCGCCCCACCGCCGGAAGGCACCCCGTGTCATCAGCGACTCCCGCTGCCGCCGCCGCCGACACCGTCCTGGTCGTCGACTTCGGCGCGCAGTACGCCCAGCTCATCGCCCGTCGTGTCCGCGAGGCGCGGGTCTACAGCGAGATCGTGCCGAGCACCATGCCGGTCGAGGAGATGCTCGCCAAGAACCCCGCGGCGATCATCCTCTCCGGCGGTCCCTCGTCGGTCTACGAGGAGGGCGCGCCCAGCCTGGACCGCGCGCTCTTCGAGGCCGGCGTCCCCGTCTTCGGCATGTGCTACGGCTTCCAGCTGATGGCGCGGGCCCTCGGCGGCACCGTCGACAACACCGGCGCCCGCGAATACGGCCGCACCGACCTGCACGTCTCCAAGGTCTCCTCCACCCTCTTCGAGGGCACCCCCGCCGAGCAGGCCGTCTGGATGTCCCACGGCGACGCCTGCTCCGCCGCCCCCGAGGGCTTCTCCGTCACGGCCTCCACGGACGTCGTACCGGTCGCCGCCTTCGAGAACGACGAGAAGAAGCTCTACGGCGTCCAGTACCACCCCGAGGTGATGCACTCCACGCACGGGCAGCAGGTGCTGGAGCACTTCCTCTACCGGGGCGCGGGCCTGACCCCGTCCTGGACCACGGGCAGCGTGATCGAGGAGCAGGTCGCCGCCATCCGTGAGCAGGTCGGCGACCGTCGCGCCATCTGCGGCCTGTCCGGCGGCGTGGACTCCGCGGTCGCCGCGGCCCTCGTCCAGAAGGCCATCGGCTCCCAGCTGACCTGCGTGTACGTCGACCACGGCCTCATGCGCAAGGGCGAGACCGAGCAGGTCGAGAAGGACTTCGTCGCCGCCACCGGCGTGCAGCTGAAGGTCGTGGACGCCGAGGAGCGGTTCCTCAAGGCGCTGGCCGGGGTCTCCGACCCCGAGGAGAAGCGGAAGATCATCGGCCGCGAGTTCATCCGGGTCTTCGAGCAGGCCCAGGCCGAGATCATCGCCGACCAGGGCCCGGCCGTGGAGTTCCTCGTGCAGGGCACCCTCTACCCGGACGTCGTCGAGTCCGGCGGCGGCACCGGCACGGCCAACATCAAGTCCCACCACAACGTGGGCGGCCTTCCCGAGGACCTCGAGTTCCAGCTGATCGAGCCGCTGCGCAAGCTCTTCAAGGACGAGGTCCGCATGGTCGGCCAGGAGCTCGGCCTGCCGGAGGAGATCGTCCAGCGGCAGCCGTTCCCCGGCCCGGGCCTGGGCATCCGGATCGTCGGCGAGGTCACCAAGGAGCGCCTTGACCTGCTGCGCGAGGCCGACGCCATCGCCCGCGAGGAGCTGACGACGGCCGGCCTCGACCGTGACATCTGGCAGTGCCCGGTGGTCCTGCTCGCCGACGTCCGCAGCGTCGGCGTCCAGGGCGACGGCCGCACCTACGGCCACCCCATCGTCCTGCGCCCCGTCTCTTCCGAGGACGCCATGACGGCCGACTGGTCGCGTCTGCCGTACGAGGTCCTCGCCCGGATCTCCACGCGGATCACGAACGAGGTCAAGGACGTCAACCGCGTCGTCCTCGACGTGACCTCGAAGCCGCCGGGCACCATCGAGTGGGAGTGACCCCGAGCCCTACGTGCGCTTGATCGTGCGCAAGGGTGCGCCGGGCGTCCAGACCTGGACGACGAGGTACGTGTCGTCCTCGACGTAGGTCCGCACGACCTCCGTCAGCTCGGTGCGGAAGAGGTGGAACGGCTCCGGCGGTTCCACCTCTTCGACGTATCCGGCTTTGGTCTCCACATCGTCGACCTCGATCGCCCGGCCGCTGATCCGGACGTCGCCGCCGCCCATGCCCGTGCCCTCCCCGGGGTTCGCCTGGAGCGCGAAGCGCGGATCGCGGCGCAGGTCGAGGGCTTTGAGCGAGTCCGGCATCATGCCGAGCCACAGTTCGCCGTTCAGGAAGCGCACCTCCAGGCCGCTGGTGCGGGGCGAACCGTCCTTACGGAGGGTGGCGAGGATGTGGTGGGTGTAGGCGCCGAAGCGCTTCTCGACGGTGCCGGCCAGATCCGGTTCGGCGGTGGCGAAAGCCGCCCAGTTCGCTGTCATGAGGAGAGTGTCGCGCCGAAATCCGACATCTTCTGTCGGCTATCCGTGGGGTTGGGGAGCCAGGGGGCACACGAGTGGGCACAGGGTGCTCACAGGGGCGCTCGGGTCATCTTCACGACACCCTTCTGTTCTTCCCGGCCTCACGGACGGTAACTTCCGCCCGTACGCAGAACCAGTGCTGGAGGACCTATGAGCGGGCCCACCCCGCCCCTGCCGTTGCCCACCGACCGGCTGCGGTTCGCCATGCCGCCGATGCACGAGTCGGTCGAGGACGAGCGCCGGCACCGCAAGGAGCGGCTCGCGGGCGCCCTGAGGATCTTCGGACGGCTCGGCTTCGAGGACGGCGTGTCCGGGCACATCACCGCCCGCGACCCCGAATTCACCGACTGCTTCTGGGTCAACCCGTTCGGGATGCCCTTCCGGCACGTCACCGTGAGCGACCTCGTGCTCGCCAACCAGGACGGCCAGGTCGTCGAGGGCGGCTACCACGTCAACCAGGCGGCCTTCACCGTGCACGCCCAGGTCCACGCCGCCCGGCCCGACGTGGTCGCCGTCGCCCACTGCCACTCGGTGCACGGCAGGGCGCTGGCGGCGCTCGGCGAGCTGCTGGAGCCGATCACCCAGGAGAGCTGCGCCTTCTACGAGGATCACGCCCTCTACGACACGTACACCGGCGTCTCCGTCGACGCCGAGGAGGGGCGGCGCATCGCGGCCGTGCTCGGCTCCCGCAAGGCGCTCGTCCTGCGCAACCACGGGCTGCTGACCGTCGGCGACTCGGTGGACGCGGCGGCCTGGTGGTTCGTGTCGATGGAGCGCTCCTGCCAGGTGCAGCTGACGGCCCAGGCGGCCGGGCGGCCGGTGCGGATCGATCACCGGATGGCCGTGGCGACGCGGGAGCAGTTGGGCGGCGACCTGGTGGCGTGGATCAACTACCAGCCGATGTGGGAGGACGTCAGCCGGAGTGAGCCGGGCCTGCTGAGCTAGGCGGGCCTTCAGAAGCCCCGCAGCACCAGCGCCTTCGTCCGCGCGAACTCCTCGTCCGTGAGGACGCCGTCGCGGTGGAGCCGGCCCAGCTCGCGCAGCCGGCGCAGGAGTACGTCGTGGTGGGCGGGGGAGGGGTGCTCGCCGTCGGTGGCAGTGGCAGTGGCAGTGGCAGTTGCAGTTGCAGTGCGCGTGGACGGGTGCGGCAGCCGGGCGGTGACCGCCGCGGCGACGAGCGCGGTGAGCAGGTCCCGGCGGGCGCTGCCCCACAGGTCCAGGGCGTACGGGTCCTTCCCCGGCGGCAGTCTCGACGACACCGTCTCGCGGGTCACGAAGCGCAGGGAACCGTCCTCGTGACCGGTGGGCGGCAACCACTCGACCTGTACGAGGTCGCCCATGGTGATGATCCGCGGACCGGTGGCGCGCTTGACCCGCTCGGAGGTGTCGGCCCAGTCGATCCGTACCCGGGTGCCGTCGAAGGAGACCGTCCCGTCCGAGGTACGCACCGAGACCGGAACCGGCGGGCCGGGCAGCAGGTAGGCCTTCGCCGGGCCCTTCGGGATCCGGTCGAGAAGCAGGGCGCGCCGGATCTCCTCGGCGACGTACTCGGCGACCCCCGTCCGGTCGGCGTCCACCGTCAGCCGGTAGGGATCGGCCGCGTCCGGCAGCCGCCCGCCGGTCGCCTGGAGCAGGGGGTCGGCGCCCTCGCGCAGCCGCAACCGCAGCCGCCCGCGCCTGCGTTCGGGTTCCAGGACGATGCCGGAGACCGCCGCGAGCGGCACGGCGATCTCTCCGTACGTCTGCCGGAACAGCGGCACGGAGCGGCGCAGACCGGGCGTGATCCGGACCGTGTCGCCGTCGAAGGCCCAGGTCCCGTCACGCTGGATGATCTCGGCCATAGGGGAATTCTCCCAGCCGGGTCAACAAGGCACGCCGAACTTCACTCGTGTTGACCAAGCCGGGCGGACGCGAACCGGCTGGTGTAGGGCACAATTCGCTGTCGTCGCAGGGGAGTTGTGCAGCGGTGTTTCCGGGGTCCGGAAGGCCGGCGGTGGTTGGGTCGCGGGAAGGCGGGCGTCGGGCGTGGCGGTGCGGGAGGCGGGACAGGGCGGCGCGGACGCGGGCGGGTACGCGGGTGCGCATGCGGGTGCCTATGCCGAGGGGTACTCGGGTGGCTGTGCCGGTGGTTACACCGGTGGTCACCCGGGCGGATCCGGCGGCGCGCACGGGGGTGGGTGCGCCTGCGGGGACTGCCCGCACGGGGCGCGTGAGGGGCACCGGCGGGCCGTCGCCGCGTTCCTGCTCCGGCGTGACGAGTTCGCGGCCGGGCAGGGGCTGCCGGCCTCGGTGGCCCACTCCGCTTCGGCCTCCCGCCAGTGGGTCTCCGAGGAACTGGCCCAGTCCGCCGAGCAGGTCGCCGAGCGGGGGCGGGCCGAGGGGCAGGCCTGGCTGACGGGCCTGTGGCGGCGCACGGCGGGTGTCGTGTGGGCCGCCGTGGTGCTGTTGCTGCTCGGGCAGGCCCTCACCGCGGTCGGTGCGGGCTGGACGGCGGCGCGTACGGCCGGGCTGGCCGCGGCGCTGGTGATGGCGCTGTCACTGACCGCCGCGTCGTGGTTCCACCGGGCGAAGGGCGGGGTGCTGGCGCCGGTGATCGGTGAGGACAACCGGCTGTCCACGTCCCGTACGGTCGCCGCGGCATGGGTGGTCTTCGTGGCCTACGCGGTGCTCGTCCTCGCGGGGCGGCTGGCCGCCGCCTCCCGGCACCGGGACCGGGACGCGCTGCTCTCCGGGCTGGAACTCGCCCGGGGCGCCGGGGTCGTGACCGTGCTCGCCGTGGTGTGCGGGATCGCCGTGCTCGTGCGGCGGGTGGTCGGACTGCGGGTGCTGGGGCAACGGCTGCAGAAGGTGCGTGCCGACCGGCCACGGGCCGCCGACCTGCTCACCGACGACGCGGGGCGGGGCACCTTCGCCGACATCCAGTACGTCGTGATCAGCGCTGTCGCCCTGGTCTTCGCGGCGGTACGGCTGGCCAGGCGGCCGGAGCAGTTGCCGGACCTGCCGTGGGGACTGGCCGTGGTGGTGCTGGTGTCGGCGGCGACGTATCTGGCCGGCAAGTACGCGGAGGGCGGCCGGCCGGTCATCCTCTCCGTGGTCCGGGCCCGGGAGGCGGGTGACCTGGACGGGCCGATCCGCACCGGGGACGACATCGAGATCCGGGGCGCCGGCTTCGTGCCGCCGGGGGCGCAGGGCGCCGACCGGCTGGCCCGGATGGTCGTACGCGTGGGAGCGGTGCATGTCCACGTGCCGTTGGTGCCGGTGCCCGGCGGGTTCCGCAACCCCACGGACACGCTGCTGACGGTGCCCGTGCCGGCCGATGTGGAACCGGGGCGGGTGGAGGTGCAGGTGGTCACCGCGGCCGGGGTGGAGACGAACCGGTATGCGGTCGACGTGACGGAGTGAGTGACCCCGCCTCTGAGACACCCCGCGGCACGTGCGCGTCGAGAAATACCGTTCGCGCAGGATTGAGCGCGGTCCGTTCGTCGTACGTATGGTCTGTTGAGGGGGTCTCGGCGGCGAGAGGCGGCTAGCAGCGATGACTCACGGTATGCGCACGGACACGCACACCCCCCACTTCGGCGACGGAGGAGGCTGGCGGGACTCCGCCACCCGCTACGCCCTCCTGCCGCTGCGCGTCTTCCTCGGCGTCACCTTCATCTACGCCGGCCTGGACAAACTCACCGACAACGCCTTCATGAAGGACTCCGGTGCCGGGTCGATCGGCGACATGATGCGTGCCGTACGCGACTCCTCCGCCATTCCCGCCCTGGTCGACCTCTCGCTCAAGAGCCCCGTCGGTTTCGGCTACGCCATCGCCTTCGGAGAACTGGCCGTCGGCATCGGCACCCTGCTCGGTCTGCTCGCCCGGCTGGCCGCACTCGGCGGCGCGCTGATCTCCCTCAGCCTGTGGCTGACCGTGAGCTGGGCCTCCGACCCGTACTACTACGGCAACGACCTCGCCTACCTCATGGCCTGGATCCCCCTGATCCTGGCGGGCGCGCCGGTGCTGTCCCTCGATGCCGCGCTGCGATCGCGACGACGGCACCGAAGCGGCGGCTACCGGTAGCAGGCCGCCCACCGTCACGCCGGGTCCGCGCCCGTACGCCCGCCCTGGCGGCGTCGCCGTACGCGGCCCGTCAGGAACGCCACCGCGCCCGCCAGGCACAGCCCGCCCGTGACGAGGGGGATCGCCACGAACCACGGGGTCTCCCAGGCGCCGCCCGCGTCACCGGCGTAGAGGACGCCCGCGAGCACGAGGACGGTGCCGGCGACCAGCTTTCCGGGCTGGAACTCATGACGTAGCACGGGTCACCTCCGCCTGTCCCATGCCGACCCGGAGGTCCAGGTCGACGGTGCCGGACTTCTTGACGCCCTCGGCCGGGGAGAGGGTGATCTCCTTGTGCTGTCCCGGCTGCACGTCCACGTCCTTCGGGTCGTCGCCCGGCAGCTGGAGGTCGCCGACGCCCACCTCGATGTTCAGCCGCACGGTCACGTCCTCGGGCACGAGCACCTTGATCCGGCCCATGCCGACCTCGGCCCGCGTGGTGACCGTCTGCTTCCCCGACACGTCCAGCCCGCTCAGGTCCAGGGTGCCGACGCCGGTACCCAGGTCGTACTGCCGGCGTACGTCCGCCACCGTGGCGGGCTGCCATGTCGTGCGCGCCCAGTGGGTGTCGATGTCCTTGGGCACGGCCGCCGCCCCGGCGAGCAGGCCGGCCGTGATGATCGCCAGGAAGATCGAGCCGGCGCCGGTCCGGCCCAGGAAGGCGCTGACGGCTATGCCGAGGCCCAGGACGGCGAGCGCACAGGCCAGGCCCGTCTGCAGGCTGGTGCCGAGCGGATGCCCGTCCCATGTGCGGCTCGTGCCCAGGGCTCCCGCGAGCAGGGCCAGGAGGAAGACCCAGCCGCCGATCCAGCGGGGGCCGCGCGGCCGGGGCGGCCGGGGGCGCTGGGCGGGGATGTCCTCGTGGGTGCCGGGCTGGGTGCCGAGGCTGATGTCGACGGCTGCGGCGACATCCAGGTCGTGGGTGTCGCGGGGGCCCCACAGGTAGCCCGTGCCGCCGATGTGGGTGCCGTCCTTGACGATCGGGTCGCGCCACCAGGACGGGGAGGTGCGGAGCGCCGGTGGCGCCTGGGGCTCCGGCGGTGCGTCGGCGGCGGCCTGGGCGGCGATGGGATCGGGGCTGGGAGCGCCGCGCTGGCGCGACCAGTAACCGGCGCCCGCGAGGATGAGGGAGAGAATGACGGCGAAGGTCAGCACCCCGCCGTTGTTCAGCATCGTCAGGAATACCCCGCAGCCGACCAGCGCGAACAGCACGGCCGCCAGGGCCTGGCCGTCGACGCGGCCGGTGAGCAGTTTGCGGACCTCGTTCTCGTCCTCGTCGTCGTACGGGACGAAGAGCCAGGCGAAGCCGTAGAAGAGAAGGCCGATGCCGCCGGTGGCGGAGAGCACGGCGAGGGTGATGCGGAAGATCACCGGGTCCATGTCGCACTGCCGCCCGAGTCCGGCGCAGACACCGGCCAGGGTCTTGTGGCGGCGGTCGCGGCGGAACGCGTGCGGCGGCCCGGCCGGGACGGCTTCCTCGGCGGGGGCGGCCGTACCGGGTGCTCCTCCCTGTCCTCCCGGGTCCGCGCGCCCGGGTCCCGGACCCGTCGCGGCGTGCTCGTGATCGGTCATGGGTCCATGGTGACGGGCGCGGCGCCCCGGCGGGAGTCGGAACGACCCTGGCCGGACCCTGATATCGGCCCTGAGAGGCGGCTCGGGAAGCGTTCGAGGGGCGGTCCGCTCAGATCAGGGGAGCCTCAGGGGCCGACCCTGATGCTCCGGCCTCCCGCACGTGTGACCATCAATGGCATGTCGGAAGCCGCAAGCGCGCCCCTCCCCGAACCGCGGCCGCCGCGCAAGCTCTACCGCAGCAGTGACGGACGCTGGCTCGGGGGCGTGGCGCGGGGCCTCGCCGGGCACCTCGGGCTGCCCGTGATCTGGGTACGGCTGGTCTTCGTCGGCCTGTTCATGGCCGACGGTCTCGGCGCGCTGCTGTACGCCGCGTTCTGGTTCTTCGTCCCGCTCGGCGTCGGCGGTGTCGAGGCGCAGAAGCCGCCGACGCCGGTGGTCGCGGAGACATCGCCCGACGGCCGCCGCAGACGCGTCGCGCGCAGGCCCGACAAGGGCCAGATCGTGGCCCTGCTCCTCATGGTCGTGGTGGCCATGGTCTTCGTGGGCAATGTGAACCTCAGCGGCGGAGCGAGGGCGTACCTCTGGCCGATGGTGCTGGTCGGCGCGGGTGTCGCCCTGGTCTGGCGGCAGGCGGACAACGCCCGCCGGGCCCGCTGGGTCGAGGTCGGCCGCCGCCGGCGCACGGTCACGCTGCTGCGCTCGGTGGGCGGTGTCCTGCTGGTGACGGCCGGCGTCTCCGGCATCTTCGTCCTGCAGGGTTCCGCGGCCCACCTCGGCTCCGTCCTGCAGGCGGCCCTCGCCGTCCTCGTCGGCATAACGCTTCTCGCCGGGCCGTATCTGGTGCGGATGACGCAGGACCTCTCCGAGGAGCGCCTGATGCGTATCCGGGCCCAGGAGCGTGCCGAGGTCGCCGCTCATGTGCACGACTCGGTGCTGCACACCCTCACCCTGATCCAGCGCAACGCGGAGAACGCGAACGAGGTGCGGCGCCTGGCCCGTGCCCAGGAACGCGACCTGCGCACCTGGCTCTACAAGCCCGAGGGCACCGGCAAGGACGAGGCCGACGAACCCACCACGCTCGCCGACGCCGTGCGGCGCGACGCGGCCGAGGTGGAGGACAAGCACGGCGTGCCCATCGAGGTCGTGGTCGTGGGCGACTGCCCGCTCGACGAGAGGATCGCCGCACAGATGCAGGCCGCGCGGGAAGCAATGGTGAACGCCGCCAAGTACGGTGGCGAGGGCGGCGCCGTACAGGTCTTCGCCGAGGTCGAGGGGAAGACGGTCTTCGTGTCCGTCCGGGACCGCGGCCCCGGCTTCGACCTCGACTCGATACCCGCCGACCGGATGGGTGTCAGAGAATCGATCATCGGCCGCATGGAGCGCAACGGCGGCACGGCGCGGCTGCGCGCGGTGCCGGACGGCGGCACGGAGGTCGAGCTGGAGATGGAGAGGGCGGAGAAGACGTCATGAGCGACCCGACCGAGGCGAACGGTACGGCGGGATCGGCGGAGGCGCCCGGGCCCGCGGAGTCGGGCGGTGGCCCCGGGCGTCGCGTGCGCGTGGTCCTCGTGGACGACCACCGCATGTTCCGCACGGGGGTCCAGGCCGAGATCGGGCAGACCGAGCAGACCGGAGTCGAGGTCGTCGGCGAGGCCGCGGACGTCGACCAGGCGGTCACGGTGATCACCGCGACCCGGCCCGAGGTGGTCCTCCTCGACGTGCACCTGCCGGGTGGGGGCGGCGTCGAAGTGCTGCGCCGCTGCGCCCCGTTGATGGGCGACACCGAACAGCCGGTCCGCTTCCTCGCGCTGTCCGTGTCGGACGCGGCGGAGGACGTGATCGGCGTGATCCGCGGCGGGGCCCGCGGGTACGTCACCAAGACGATCACCGGCACGGACCTCGTGGACTCCGTCTTCCGCGTCCAGGAGGGCGACGCGGTCTTCTCCCCGCGGCTGGCCGGGTTCGTCCTGGACGCCTTCGCCTCCACGGACGCCCCGCCCGTCGACGAGGACATGGACCGCCTCACCCAGCGCGAGCGCGAGGTGCTGCGGCTCATCGCGCGGGGCTACGCGTACAAGGAGATCGCCAAGCAGCTGTTCATCTCCGTGAAGACGGTCGAGTCGCATGTCTCGGCGGTCCTGCGCAAGCTCCAGCTCTCCAACCGGCACGAGCTGACGCGCTGGGCGACGGCTCGCCGCCTCGTCTGACACCGGCGCTCACACGACCCGAGTCGCCCCCGCGTACGGCATCTCGTCCAGCGGCGCGACGCGTACCGGCGCTGAGGAGTTCGGCGCGTGGATCATGCGGCCGTTGCCCACGTAGATGCCGACATGGCTGATGCCGGCGTAGAAGAAGACCAGGTCGCCGGGGAGGAGTTCGGAGCGGGAGACGCGGCGGCCGGCGGCGATCTGGGAGTACGTCGTGCGGGGCAGGGCGACGCCCGCGGCGCGGTACGCGGCCTGGACGAGGCCCGAGCAGTCGAAGGCGTTCGGACCGGTGGCGCCCCAGACGTAGGGGCTGCCGAGCTTCTGGTAGGCGTAGGAGACGGCCGCGGCCGCGCGGGAGTTGGGCGCCTGGGACGAGACGGAGCCGGGGGCCGCGAGGGTGTCCCGGGCGCCCGTCGAGCGGGAGGCGCGGTCCTGCGATGCGCCCGGCCGGGAACGTTCCTGCACGCCGAGCCGGGACAGCAGCTGCCGTGCCGAGCCCAGCTTGCCCGTGATCGTTTCCTTGTGCTGCTTGAGCTCCGTCCGCCGCGACTTCAGCGAGGTCAGCTCGACATGGGCGGCCCCGCGCAGCTGCTCGATCTCCCGGAGCTGCTTGCGTACACGCGCGACGGCGGCGTTCTGCCGGTTGCCGGCCCGCTCGACGAACTCGGCGTTCTCGAGGTACCGGTCGGGATCGTCGGACAGCGCGAGCTGCACCGCGGGGTCGAGGCCGCCGGCGCGGTACTGCGCGGCGGCGACCGAACCCAGGTCGTCGCGGGCGGAGTTGAGCCGCTCCTCCGTGCGCGCCGCCTGGTCCTGGAGGTTCTTCAGCCGCTGCCCGGCCGCGTCGGCCTTCTCCTTCGCGCCGTTGTACTTCTCGGTGGCGACCTCCGCCTCCTGGTACAGCTTGTCCACCTTGGCCTTGACCTGGCCGGGGGTGAGCCGGGGCTCGGCGTGTCCGGTTCCGTCGAAGCCCGTCGCCGTCGCCGCGCCCGCGAGGGCGATCGTGGCGGCCGTACGGGCCTTGCCGCCACCCATCGAGCGCTGTCGGGGCTTGCGGTGCGCTGCCAACTGGAGGCCACGTCCTTTCCTCGACCGCCGACGGGTGCGTGCGGCCGCCGGGGGGAGCGGACGGGCGGCCTGCGCGTCCGGCGACGGCCCGCACAGGGGGAGCGGATCGCCGCCGGACTTTTCGGCGGTGGTGTCCGACTGCCGCCCCTGGCCCGGGCGGCGGTGGGGAGCCGGGCACCTGGTGGAGGACGCTAAAGGTCGCCGTGGCGGGCCGGTGGCAGGTGTGCGGAAGTGTTTCGAGAGGACCGGCGGTGACCGTATGCGACCGTGGTCCCGCCTTGGAGCCGTCGACTTCACTCAGCGTGATGACCGATGCGCCGAATCGTGAGCGAGTGACCGTGATCGGGTGCTATGGGGCGCATATATGCATCACCGGGCCGGTGTCGGGTGGCCTCGGGGCCCCTGATTAGGCTCCGGCCTCATGGACGTACTCATCCACCTCTTCGTCGGCCTCCACATCATCGGCATCGCCTCGCTCCTGGGCGGCTTCCTCACTCAGATGAAGGCGATGGGCGAGGGTACCGCCCGCTTCACCCCCGCGATGCTGCACGGCGCGCTCACGATGCTGGTCACCGGTGTGGTCCTGGTCGGTCTCAACCAGGCCGACGACCAGTCCGTGAACAACATCAAGATCGGCGTGAAGCTGGCCCTGCTGATCATGATCCTCGGCCTGGTCTATGTGAAGCGGGATGACGAGAAGGTGGACAAGGGCCTCTTCGGCCTGGTCGGCCTGCTGACCACGGCGAACATCTTCATCGCCGTGCTCTGGGCCTGACCCGGGCATGCCGGGTGGAGGCGAGGGCCCAGGCGGTGCATCCGAGCCACGCGGCCACCGCGATCCACAGCAGCACCTCTCCGGCGACATCGAGCCAGGGGACGTCGAGGGCGGCGGCGACCGCCAGGGCGGCCGCCGCTGTCACGGCGGCGGCGAACACGGTCGCCCACCGCCGCGCGTCGTAGCCGTGCCGGGGCCAGAACAACTCGGCGAGGAGCAGGGCGACGCAGGCGATCAGCGCGAGCACGAGCAGCGTGACGGTCGTCGTGCGCAGGGTGGCGAAGTTCTCCTCGTTCCACAGGTACAGGCGCGCGCTGTCGGCGTCGAGGAGCTTCGCCCCGGCCAGTGCGGAGACGGCCAGGGCGCCGGCCGCGAGCCAGTGGTCCCCGCGCCCCTCCTCCACCTGCCGGGGCTGGAAGCGGAACAGGGCGAAGCAGTAGAGGGCGAGTCCCAGCCAGAACAGCACCAGGGCCGCGTGGGCGAGCCAGGCCGCCGCATCGGCCGCGGCGAGCGTGGCGCCGAGCACGGCGAGCCCCTGGGTGGCCACGCAGCGCAGGAACACCGTTCCCCGCCGCCCCTCGGCCTCCGCGGCGAGCAGCACCGCCCAGAGCAGCATGCCGAGCGCCAGCAGCGCCCCGGCCAGGGTCTGCGGGCCGGCCGCGGAGAAGCCGGTGCCGAGGACGGCGGTCGCCGCCACGGCGGTGAGCGCGGCCGGCGTCTCCGCCCGCCACCCGCCGTGCGTCCGCTGGGCGAGGCCCGCGGCGGCCACCACCCAGGCCGCGCAGGCCAGGGCGAGGGCGATGCGGGAGAGGACCTCGTAGCCCGCCGAGTCGAGACCGACCGACACGATGCCGGTCGCCAGCGCATACGTCGCCCACCAGGTGGCAAACGGGGAGGGACCGGACATAGCGCCGATGCTAGAGAGCGCCGCGCGCGTTACGAGAGGGGCACGCGCGCGTGCCCCTCAAAAACGTGACGGGACTTCTGTAGGTTCTCAGCACTCTTGTCCGGTCGAGTTCTCGTGGGCTGGGCGTTCGTCATCACTTCTCATCGATTTGTCCGCGCGGTTTTCTCATTGCCGTGTCCGGTCCCTGGCGGTGGTCAGGCCGTTGGGGTGGCCCAAGAGGCGACAGGACAGCCGGCACGAGCACCCCGAACGACGTCACACCAGGACCCTGACCTGCTGTCCCCGCGTCGGACTTCAGGAGCGTGGCGAGGATCCTCACGGTCGTGGTCTTGCCCGCCCCGTTGGAGCCGAGCAGGGCGAAGATGTTGCCCCGCGCCACCTCGAAGTCCAGGCCGCGCAGCACTTCGAACTTCCCGTACGACTTCTCCAGACCCTGCACGCGAATCGCCGGACCGGCGATCGATTGGGTCACCATGGTCATTTTCCTCCTTCGCGGAGCTTTCCAGTCGGCTGTGAGGAAGCTCCTGCAGGGAGGATGGAGGGTTGACCCAGCGTCAAGGTCAAGCCGGCCCCGAACTGCGACACCGCTCTGCCTGGCTCCGTTCACTTCAAGCAGCAGCGAGTGTCTGCCCGTTTGGGCAGCAGTCGGCGATCTCGAGACTCGTGGATGTTCAAGAGAAGTGAGGTCAAGTCCCCCACATTGCCGGGTGCCGGAAAGCAGCGCGCAGGCCGTCTGCCGTGCCCGGCAGATGAGGGGGCGCCCTCGGACGGTCATGATGGGCCGCGGGAGATGAGATAGCGAGGCGGGGAACAGTGACCGATGTGTTCGACAGGGCCGTGGACGTGTTCATGGTGGCCGTGGGGCTGGGGTGCGTGGGGCTGGGATGCTGGGCCGTGCTCCGGCCGCGTCGGCCACCGGAGCCGATCCAGGGGCCTGTGTGGGGGGTTCGCGCCTGGGGGCTCGGCTTTGTCCTGCTGGGAATCTCCATCGCCGTTGAGACGGTGACCCTGATGGCTGGCGGGGAGCCGGGCCGGGTGGCGGACATGACCCGCTGGGTCGCCGGGCCGCTCGTAGTCGGCTCGATCCTGGCTGCCTTCGTCGCCCGGCGGCGGGAGCGCCGTCGGGACCGGGCCGTTCATGAGCGGCGGCCGCAGTGAACCGGTCCGCTTCCTGGAGCGAGGCGACGCTTGTGGCCGCGGCTTGCTGGGCGGTCAGCGGCCTGGGATACGGTGTGCTCGCCGCCCTCGAAGAGCCTCACCTGTCCGTTGCGCCATTCATCGGAATGGGGCTCGTCCAGTGGCTCTGGGCGCGTCACCGCTTCTGGTCGGCAGCGGTCGCAGCCGGCCTCGCAGGGGCTGTCGTGCTGTTCGGGCTCGTTGACGTTCTGCGGCTGGAGCTGAGCCGGTACGTCGCGGACGCGCTGGCCACGGGGGCCGCGGCGACCGCCTCCGTAGCCGTGCTCACCCTGGTGGGGCGCGTGAGAGGACGCCGTCGTGCCGCCGCACGGTGACCCGCCGGCGGGACGGCGCATCAGGCTGCAACCCGAGCCGGGGGCCGTCCGGCGGCGCACCGCCTGGCGTCGCGTGTGGGGGCTGTGCGCGGCTCTGACCGGTATCGCGATGCTCCTCCTCGGTGCCGCGGGGCTGTCCATCGTGCCGGGCCTGATCGAGGACGAGAAGGCGTTCGTCACCGCTACTGCGTGCACCGCCTCCCCCTCTTCCCATGACGACTGCCTGCGCTCGTTCGATGCGACCGTGACCCGTACGGTGATCAGGGAGCAGGTCAAGACATCGGAGTACACGCTGTACCTGAACGGCCCGACCCGTGTGCCCCGCAGCATCGACATGGGCGATTCGGAGCCGCTGCTCAAGCGCCTGCGTCCCGGTGACGGTGTGACGGTCACCATGTGGCGGGACTACGCGACCGCGGTACGCCAGGGCAAGGTCTCCCAGGAGACCGCCGATACCCCGGAGGGTGAGCCGGTCTTCGTGTGCGCGCTCGCCCTGGCGGTGATCTGCGGCGGCGCGTACGGCCTGTACGCGGGAGGCACGGCCGTGTCCCGGTCCCGGCGCCACGCCGTGAGGGGCCTGCCCGCCATACTCGTGACGCGGGGCAAGGAAGCGGCCGGAGCGGCGCTTTGCGCGCTTCCGGCCCTGGTCGTGGGCGACTTCACGAACGTGCCGGTCATGCTGGTGGTGTGGCTGGGGCTGCTGCCGCTGGTCCGGTGGGTCGTGCAACGGCAGCAACAGCGGAGTACCGGACGGCATGCTCGACCATGAGCCTTGGCCAAGGGCCAGCCGATCAGCTGCCATATCCTTCTGCCGTGGCGACGTAGCGGGTGCGGTCGCTTGGGCTCTTCCAGGCCAGGGCGTGCTGGGCGTCGGTGGCTGCCCATGGACCGCTCCGTCCCATGCGCCCGGGAGGGCAAGAACGCTGTGAGTGGCTCTACGGAGCGATTCTCAGCGATCTGTCGCAGACGACAGGTTGACGACAGATCGCTGAGAATCCGGCAGATCTAAAGCGGCCCTACAACTTCTCAGGCCGGGCGCACCACGCTGTGGATCGACGACTCGCCGTCGTAGTAGATCGACTCCTCGCGCACGTACGTGCCGGGCTTCGGGGCGTGGATCATCATGCCGTTGCCGATGTAGATCCCGACGTGGGTGAGGTCGTCGTAGAAGAAGACCAGGTCACCGGGCTGGGCCTGGGAGAGCGGGACCGTGGTGCCGGCGTTCACCTGGTCGTAGGTCGTGCGCGGCAGGGTGACGCCCGCGGCCTTCCAGGCGGCCTGGGTGAGGCCGGAGCAGTCGTAGGAGCCGGGTCCGACGGCACCCCACACGTACGGCTTGCCGATCTGGGCGCGGGCGAAGGCGAGCGCCTTGTCGGCCTTGGTGGCGTACGAGGAGTCGGCCGGGGCCGTCGAGGTGGACGAGCCGGAGCCCGCCGAACCCGACGACGAGGATCCGCTGTCCTGCTGCTGAGCGGCCTCCTCCCGCGCCTGCTGCTGGGCGGCCTGCTGCCGGGCCAGCTCGTCGGCCTTGCGGGCGGCCTCCTCCTGCTTCTCCTTCTCGATCGCCGCGAGCCGGGCCTTCTCCTCGGCGGTCAGCTTCGACATCAGCTCGCGCGCGTCGGCGAGCTTGCGCTGGACGGTCGCCTTGGCCGTCTTCAGATCGCCCTGCGACTCGGTGAGCGTCTCGAGGCTCTCGGTGGCCTCCTGGCGCTTCTTCATCGTCTCGGACTGCTGCGTGACGTAGTCGTCGACCGCGACCTTCTGACGGCCCGTCATCCGGTCCATCAGCTGGGTCTGGTCGAAGTAGTCCTGCGGGGTGTCCGCGAGCAGGAACGTCGCCGTGTCCGGGGCGGCGGCGCCGGTGCGGTACTGGGCGGAGGCGAAGGACCCCAGCTCCTCGCGCGCCTCGTTGAGCTTCTGGGTGCGCTTCGCGACGTCGTCGATGAGGGCGTCGGCGCGCTTGCGCTGCTTCGCCGTCTTCTCCTTGGCCGCGTTGTACTTCTCGGTCGCCGACCCCGCTTGGCGGTAGAGGTCGTCGACCTTCTTCTCGACTTCTTCCAGGCTGGGTTTGTCGTCGGCCTCGGGGGCGGCGTTGGCCGACTGGGACAGCAGAGCCACGGAGGTGAGGGCCGCCGTTGCGAGGGCGGGGGTCCGTATGCCTGCCACGCGCGTACCCGTAGGACGCGACTTGCGGTGCGACGCCAAGGGAGGCGACTCCTTCCACGTTCCGCCTACCGGGTTAGCTGTCGGGTTCGGGCGGGTGGTTCGGAAGGTTTGCCCTACGGCCGTCTCCGTACAGGGAGTCGGGCCGATTCACCCCAGGTTCACGGTTGGGTCCCCGGCTCCGGCTGCCGCTGCGGCACACCGGACTCGGCGGAGGCCGCGCGGCCCGGCGACGTTCGCCGGTGGGGGTCGTGCGGCCTGGTCGCACCGTAGCCAACTCGTGTGGCCCTTGTGAAGGTTGATGGGCGATATGCCCGATACATTTTCGTGACCTTACCTGAAAGCGTCGCCGAGAGTCATCGGTGGAGGGGTGTTGGTCATGAGTTCGTCATAATTGTGACGGCCGTAGCGGGCTGTGATCATGCGTGGATGCAGGGTGACGAGGGGCTCCTTTCGGCGATGTTCTCAGGGCGGCGGCGGGCTGTCAGTGGGGCGCCCTAGACTCGGAGAGCGATGAGCAGCCTCTTTGACGACAGCTTCCTGGCGAACCTCCAGGCCCAGCGGGGCCCCGCGGACGAGCCCCCGCCGCCACCCGAGGGCGATCACGTTCCGGAGCCGATTCCGGACGATCTGTTCGGCGGGAAGTTCGACGTGCCGCCGGACCGGGACGCCTACTACCGGGACGGCGCCCCGCGCCCGGTGGTGGACACCGCCACGCTCCTGGCGGGGCTGAACGACAACCAGCGCGCCGCCGTCGTCCACTCCGGCTCCCCGCTGCTCATCGTGGCCGGGGCCGGCTCCGGCAAGACCCGTGTGCTCACGCACCGCATCGCCCACCTGCTCGCCGAGCGGGACGTGCACCCGGGCCAGATCCTCGCGATCACCTTCACCAACAAGGCCGCCGGCGAAATGAAGGAGCGCGTCGAGCAGCTCGTCGGCCCGCGCGCGAACGCCATGTGGGTCATGACGTTCCACAGCGCGTGCGTGCGCATCCTGCGGCGGGAGAGCAAGAAGCTCGGCTTCACCTCCTCCTTCTCGATCTACGACGCCGCCGACTCCAAGCGCCTGATGGCCCTGGTCTGCCGTGACCTGGACCTCGACCCCAAGCGCTTCCCGCCGAAGTCCTTCAGCGCCAAGATCAGCAACCTGAAGAACGAGCTGATCGACGAGGAGGACTTCGCCGCCCAGGCCACCGACGGCTTCGAGAAGACCCTCGCCCAGGCCTACGCCATGTACCAGTCGCGGCTGCGCGAGGCGAACGCCCTCGACTTCGACGACCTGATCATGACGACGGTCAACCTGCTGCGCGCCTTCCCGGACGTCGCCGAGCACTACCGCCGCCGCTTCCGGCACGTGCTGGTCGACGAGTACCAGGACACCAACCACGCCCAGTACGCCCTCGTCCGCGAGCTGGTCGGCACATCCGAGCACCCCGTCGACGTCCCGCCCGGCCCGGACGACGTCCCGCCCGCCGAGCTGTGCGTGGTGGGTGACGCCGACCAGTCGATCTACGCCTTCCGCGGCGCCACCATCCGCAACATCCTCCAGTTCGAGGAGGACTACCCGGACGCGACGACGATCCTGCTCGAGCAGAACTACCGCTCCACGCAGACGATCCTCAGCGCCGCCAACGCGGTCATCGAGCGCAACGAGTCCCGCCGCCCCAAGAACCTGTGGACCAACGCGGGCGCGGGCGCCACGATCACCGGCTACGTCGCGGACACCGAGCACGACGAGGCGCAGTTCGTCGCCGACGAGATAGACCGCCTCACCGACGCGGGCGAGGCGAAGGCCGGAGACGTCGCCGTCTTCTACCGCACCAACGCCCAGTCCCGTGTCTTCGAAGAGGTCTTCATCCGCGTCGGCCTGCCCTACAAGGTCGTCGGCGGCGTCCGCTTCTACGAGCGCAAGGAGGTCCGGGACGTCCTGGCCTACCTGCGCGTGCTGGCCAACCCGGAGGACTCGGTGCCGCTGCGCCGGATCCTCAACGTCCCCAAGCGGGGCATCGGCGACCGCGCCGAGGCGATGATCGACGCCCTGTCGCAGCGGGAGAAGATCAGCTTCCCGCAGGCGCTCAAGCGCGTCGACGAGGCGTACGGCATGGCCGCGCGCTCCACCAACGCCGTCAAGCGGTTCAACATGCTGATGGAGGACCTCCGTACCATCGTCGAGTCCGGCGCCGGACCGGCCACGGTGCTGGAGGCCGTCCTGGAGCGCACCGGGTACCTCGCCGAGCTCCAGGCCTCCACCGACCCCCAGGACGAGACCCGCATCGAGAACCTCCAGGAACTCGCCGCCGTCGCCATGGAGTTCGAGCAGGAGCGCGGCGAGGAACAGCAGAGCACCCTGTCCGACTTCCTCGAACAGGTCGCGCTGGTCGCCGACTCCGACCAGATCCCCGACGAGGAGGACGGCGACGGCGTCATCACGCTGATGACCCTCCACACCGCCAAGGGCCTGGAGTTCCCGGTCGTGTTCCTGACCGGCATGGAGGACGGTGTCTTCCCGCACATGCGCGCCCTCGGCCAGACCAAGGAGCTGGAGGAGGAGCGGCGCCTGGCCTACGTCGGCATCACGCGTGCGCGGGAGCGGCTGTATCTGACGCGGTCCACCCTGCGCAGCGCCTGGGGCCAGCCGTCGTACAACCCGCCCTCCCGGTTCCTGGAGGAGATCCCGCCGACCCACGTGGAGTGGAAGCGGACGGGAGCGACCGCACCCGCGTCCTCCGGGCCGGTCTCGGCGGTGGCGGCCTCGCTGTCCTCGTCCCGCTCTCGCTCCTCGGCGTCGGGCGCCTCCGGCTTCGCCACGCGCCGCACCTCCGAGAAGCCGGTGGTGTCACTGGCGGTCGGGGACCGGGTCACGCACGACCAGTTCGGGCTCGGCACCGTCGTCGGGGTCAAGGGCACGGGGGGCAACGCCGAGGCGACGATCGACTTCGGCGACACCAAGCCGAAGCGGCTGCTGCTGCGGTACGCGCCGGTGGAGAAGCTGTAGCGCAGTGAGGTGAGCCGGTGGGCCCCCGCTCGTCCGACGGGCGGGGGCTGCCGTGACGTTACATCGGGTCGATGCCGTGGCTGCGCAGCCACGGGAGCGGGTCGATCGCCGAGCCGCCGCCCGGGCGCACCTCGAAGTGCAGGTGCGGGCCGGTGGAGTTGCCGGAGTTGCCGGAGCGCGCGATCGGGTCGCCGGCCTTCACGGTCGTGCCCGAGGCGACCGTGTAGGTGGAGAGGTGGCAGTACCACGTCTCCGTCCCGTCCTTCGCGGTCAGGATCAGCATGTTGCCGTACGCGCTGTTCCACTGCGTGCGCACGGTGCCGTCCGTCGCGGCCATCACGGTCGTGCCGTACGAGACGGGGAAGTCGATGCCGGTGTGCAGGGACATCCAGTTGATGCCGGACTGGCCGTAGGTGGCGCTGAGTCCGTGCCGCGCGACCGGCAGGGCGAACTTGGGGCGCAGCCGCTCCTTGCGGGCCGCCTCCTCCGCCGCCCGCTTCTTCTCGGCCGCCTGCTGGGCCTTGAGATCGATGCGCTCCTGCGTACGGCTGGCCCGGTCGGCGAAGTCGTCGGCGCCGGCGGAGAGGCTCTGCAGCTGTGTGTCCAGCTTGTTGTTGGCGGCGGCCGGCTTGACCGGCGGCGCGTCCGCCGCCATCGTCTGCGCCTCCGCGGCACTGTCGTCGGTGAAGCTGCCGACGGAGGCCGCGGCGATCCCCGCGACACCCATCACACACGCCGAGGGCACCGCGATGGTCATCAGCGCCGAGCGCTTGGGCGGCGTACGGCGGCGGGAACGGGAACCGGCACGCGAGGCCGCCCGCGAGGACGGGGCCGGGGTGACGTCCTCCTGGCCGTCCAGGAGCGGTGCGACGACGGGCAGTTCACCGGTGGCGGCCGGCTCGCCGTCGTCCGCGGCGTCGTCGTGGTAGCCGGCCCCGGCGGATTCGTCGTACGTGACCTGGTCGAACGTCGCGGTCTCGTGCTGGTCGAAGGTTTCGGCAGGGTGCTCGTACGCGTCGGGAGCCGGTGCGGCGGTGCCGTCGGAGTTCCACTGCGTGGCGTCGTAGGCGCCCGTGTCGAAGGTCTGCGTGCCCCAATCCCACTGCTGGGTGTGGTCGGCGGGGTTGCCCGACTGGTCGGGCTGGAGCCACGCGCCGGCGTCCCACTGCCCGGTGGCGTCGGGAGACGGCGCCTGGGACGGGATGGCCGACATCGGCTGCTGCTCGGCCGTCCAGGAGGTCGTGTCGTAGACGCCGGTGTCATAGGCGGCGTGGTGCTGGGCCGCGTACGCGTCGTAATGCACGTTCTCGTGCGTGCCGGTGGGCCAGTGGCCGGTGTCGTACGTACCGGTGTCGTGGCCGCTGCCCGGCATGTCGCCGAAGAGGGGGTCGGACGCGAAGCTCGTGGTGGCGTGCCCGGTGGCGTCGAAGCCGGTGCCGTTGGTGCCGGTGGCGTCAAATCCAGTGGCGGCGTGGTCGCCGTACGTGGTGAAGTCGCCGTACTGGGCTTCCTGGGTGCCGTACGACGCGTAGTGCGCGGAGGCGGCGTCGGAAGCCGGAGCCGGGGTCATGGTCCCCGACGGGTGACGGTCGTTCACCAACTTCTCTTTCGCCTCGACAACAGGGGCTGCCAGAGCAGTGCGGCGACTGTACCCGGCGGTACGCGGGCACGACAATCTTCCGCAGGTTTCGCGCGCGCAGGAAACGGGCATTCGGCCGTGTTTTGGCGGACTGCGGGCACGGGTTTGGCCCTGTGTTCGAAGTTTGTTCGATGTTGATCGGTGCTGCGGTGTTGAGTGACCGCTGTATGACGAGTCTCAGGCGACCGTCAGACCGTCGGTCTGTTCGGCGGACGGCTCACCCGGGTGAGCCGTGTCGAGGACCTGCCGTATGCCGTTGGCGACGGCGGGGTGGACGGGCAGGGCGAGGTGGCCGATGCCGGTCACGCGTACGTTCTGCGCCCTCAGATCGGGATGGTCGATGCAGGCCGCCTCCGGCGGGTCCATCACATGGTCAAGGTCGCTCCAGAAGCTGACGAAGTGCGTTCGGCAGTCAGGGGCGGGCAGAGTGAGCTCTTCGAGCACCGGTGAGCCGGGGCGCATCTGGCGCACGATGGGGTGCGCGTTCGCCACGGGCGCCACTCGGGTTCCCGAGTGCGGCGTGCCGAGCGTGACAAGGGTCCGCACGCGCGTGTCGCCGCCGAGCCGCTGCACGTAGTAACGCGCTATCAGGCCGCCGAGGCTGTGCCCGACGACGTCGACCTGCCTGGCACCCGTGCGCTCGCAGACCTCCTCGATGTGCCGGCCGAGCAGCTCGGCGGCGGCGCGTATGTCCCAGGTCAGCGGCGAGTAGTTGAGGGACTCGATCCGCTGCCTGCCGTGCTGGGCGAGGCTGCGGCGCAGCAGCACGAAGACCGAGCGGTTGTCGATGAAGCCGTGCAGCAGGACGACCGGGGGCTTGGCCTCCGTGGGCAGTTGGGCGGCGCCGTCCGCGGGCAGTGCCGGCACGGGGGTGCGCCGCTCCTGGGTGATGCCCGAGGGGTAGAGGAGGAGGTGCCCGGCCAGGATCGCGATCTCCAGGGCGGTGGCCTTCAGGAGAGCCAGGGAGAGTCCCGCCAGTCTGCCCGGCAGCAGGCGCTCGCAGAACGGAAGAAAGGGCAGAGCAGCCCTGGTGACCTTCATGGCCGACCTCCTGTCGGCACGCGGGAGGACGGCTTCGCCCCCCGTGTGCTCTCGTGGAAAGCAGCTGCGAAGACGGCCGACGATGACCGCAAGAGCGGCGTGAGCCGCGTGAGCTGCGGGGGCAGAGCGCGGCGTGTGGCGTGTGTGACGCCGGTGGTGCGACGGAGGTCCCCGATCGGTGGGGTGACGAGGTTCCCCGCTGGTGCGCCGTGTCTGCCCCGCGTGCTGTACGTGCGGTGCTTGCCTTGCGTGCCTTCGCCGAAGTGCCGTGTGGCCGCGGTGTGTGCTGGATGGTGCGGCGGTACGGCAACCTCGATGCGACTCCCCTTGCGCTTGTCCCATCGTGTGATTTCCCCCTCGCTCTCCACCGTGAAACTGCCGGTTGCGGGATGCTGGAGATAACGTTCGTTCACTTGCCCGGACGGTTCGGGGTGAGGTGTCCGTGCGGTGCGGCGTGTACGGCTTGCCCGATGTGTGCGGTACTTGTCGGTACGGATGGATGTAGTCGCTTCATGGAGGCAGTGATGGGTGTGGCAGCCGGTCCGATCCGCGTGGTGGTGGCCAAGCCGGGGCTCGACGGCCACGATCGCGGGGCCAAGGTGATCGCGCGGGCCCTGCGCGACGCCGGTATGGAGGTCATCTACACCGGGCTCCACCAGACTCCCGAGCAGATCGTCGACACGGCGATCCAGGAGGACGCCGACGCGATCGGACTGTCCATCCTCTCCGGAGCGCACAACACGCTCTTCGCGGCGGTGATCGACCTGCTCAGGGAGCGGGACGCGGAGGACATCCTGGTCTTCGGCGGCGGGATCATCCCCGAGGCGGACATTCCCCTGCTGAAGGAGAAGGGCGTCGCGGAGATCTTCACCCCGGGCGCGACGACGGCGTCGATCGTGGACTGGGTCCGGACGAACGCGCGCCAGCCTGCGCAGGCGTAGGCCTCCGGCGAGCTGCCCCGGGCTCCCTTGTCCGGCAGGGGCCGGTGCGCCTCGGGCCGGGTGGGGCAGGTTCCGTGGGCGGCCGGTCGTGGCTGTCTGTGCCGGCCGTCCCGGTCGTCGGCATGCCCGGCAGCGGCTGGTCGATGGAGGGCACCCGTCGCCGGCTGCCGCCTGTCGTCCGTCGTCGAGCGTGTCGTGGCGCGCGTCGCCGGATGTGCGGACAGGGGTCAGGCCGCTCCCAGCTCCTCGGCCATCGCCGCGCGCAGACGCAGGGTCGTGACCAGGCGCTGGAAGGCCTCCGCCCAGTAGCCACCGGCTCCCGGAGACGCGTTCTCCGGTTCGTCGGGGACGGCCAGCAGCGCGTCGAGCCGGGAGGCCTCGGACGGGTCGAGGCAGCGCTCGGCCAGGCCCATGACTCCGCTGAAACTCCATGGATAACTCCCCGCGTCCCGAGCGATGTTGAGCGCGTCCACCACGGCCCGGCCGAGCGGCGCCGCCCAGGGCACCCCGCACACCCCGAGCAGCTGGAAGGCCTCGGACAGGCCGTGCGCGGCGATGAAGCCGGCCACCCACTCGGCCCGTTCGGCGGCGCCCAGCGTGCCGAGCAGCTTGGCCCGTTCGGCAAGGGACACCGCACCCGGTCCGCCCGCCTCCGGCGCCGACGGCTCCCCGAGCAGTGCACGTGACCACTCGGCGTCCCGCTGGCGCACCGCCGCCCGGCACCACGCCGCGTGCAGTTCGCCCTGCCAGTCGTCCGCCACCGGCAGCGCCACGATCTCCCGGGGCGTGCGCCCGCCGAGCCGCCGCGACCAGGTCGCGAGGGGCGCCGCCTCCACCAGCTGACCGAGCCACCAGGACCGTTCGCCGCGACCTGCGGGGGCCTTCGCCACGACGCCGTCGCGTTCCATGCCCGCATCGCACTCGTGCGGCGCCTCGACGGCGATCGCCCGGGCGGCCCCCGTGGTCCCCCCGGGTCCCAGGCCCTCGACACCGGTTCCTCCGGGCCGCACGGTCCGCAGGTGGTCGATGGCCACACATGCCCCCGCCCTGACCGCCATCCGCGCGGCGAGCGCCGAACCGGGCAGGGCCGACAGCAGTTCCGCCGCCGTCGCCCGGACGTTGCGGCTGCGGTCGGACAGGGCCTGTTCCAGGAACGGCTCGTCGTCCGGGCCGAGGCCCGCGCGCAGGGAGTCGAGGAACATCAGCCGGTCCTCGGCCCGTTCCGTCGCCCAGGTCGTCGCGAGCAGGTCGCGTGCGGCGGCCGGTTCACGAGAACGCAGGGCGGACAGCAGGGCGACGCGTTCGGCGAACAGGCCCTCCTGCCAGAGCTGCTGGATTCTCTCGTCGTCCTCGAGGTGCGGCAGGGCCGCTCCGCCGCCCGGGGTCGCGCGCAGGGCGAACCGCCAGTCCGGGTTCAGCCGGGCCAGCCACAGGGCCCGCGGCCCCGCGAACTCCAGCGCCGCCGGACGCAGGTCGGTACGCCCCCGGGCCGCGTCCAGCAACGCCGGAAGCACCTGCGGAGGCGGTGCGAAACCACGGGCGTTCGCCGTCGCGAGCCACTGCGGCAGCAGCTCCGTCAGGTCGGGCGCGGCGCCCCGCCGGCCGCCGCCGGACGGGCCGGGGCGGTCGGCCAGCAGCATCGCGAGCCTGCGGGCGGCCGCCGCCGGCAGCGCCGGACGCACGTCCCGCGGAGCCGGCTGCGGACGCTCGGCCGCCCGCGCCGGGCGCAGACCGGCCCGCCGCCGTACGGTCTCCACCGCCGCCGCGTCCAGCAGTGCCACGGGTGCGTCCGGGCCCGGCGCGGTGCCCGGCGGGGTGCGCCGGTCGGTGCCCAGCAGCGCGGTGGTGACGAGCCCCTCCCAGGCGTCCGCGCCCGGCGCGTCCACAGAAGCGGAGGACATGGTCATGAGCTTCCTTTCCGCGGGGCGCCCGGTAGTTGAAGGCTCGCCCTTACCGGTTGTCCCGTGATGCCTGAAAGATTCGTGGATCTGGGGGAGGGGTGGGGCCGTGCCGAAGCGCCGTGGGCAGCCCCCCGGTTCAGCACAGCGCGACCGCGTCACCCGGTCCCTCGGGCCAGGCCGTCAGCGGCGTGAAGCCCTGGTGGCCGCATTCGCCGAAGACCCTGACCGGGGCCCCGCCCGACAGGGCGACGAGCCGCCACAGGCCCGGCCGGGACCGCGCGGCGGGAGTGAGCGGCAACGCCGCGTCCTCGTCGGCGTCCGCCAGTTGCCAGGAGTCGCCGTCCGGGACCGGAACGACCCGGTCCAGCGTCACCGGCACGGACTCCAGCCACGGGTCGTCGCGCAGGGCGTCGCCGTAACGGGCCGCCGCCCGGGACGTGGTCACCCCCGGCGGGCGTATCGCCGCGGGCGCGGGCGGGGCGAACTGCTCGCCCAGGGCCACCCGCAGCTGCCCGGCGCCCGGGTACGCGGACACCTCGGCGTCCAGGGCCAGCCCCACCGGGAGCGCCAGCTCCGGGGCGCGGCCGGCGGCGCCGTAGGAGAGGAGCAGCACGGTGCGGTGCGAGTCGGCGCCGTGCAGCCAGATTCGGCGGGTCGTCAGGCGCGGGTCCGTCGTGTCGTACTGGGCGAGCACCAGCCAGCGGTCCCGCAGCGGCGGGCCGTCCGCCGAGGCCGGGAGGCCCATGCGGGAGCGGACCGTGGCGGCGAGGCCGTCCGGGAGCCGCTCGCGGCGCAGCCAGCCCTGGCCGAGGAGATGCAGCAGCGCGCACTCCTCCAGCAGCCGCACCGGCCAGCCCGGACCCGTGGACGGGATCGCCCCCAACTCCCGCACCCGGCCCGCCAGGCCCCGGGCCTGGGCGTCGACCATGCGGGCCGCCGTCTCCTCCCAGAGGCCGTACCCCGACTGCTCCGCGGACGCCAGTCCGCCGCGCAGCAGATCGACCAGGCGCTGCTCCAGCTCCACCGCACCCGCAGAGACCCGCTCGGACCGGCGCTCCGCCCGGCGCCGCGCCGCCTCCGGATCAGCGGACCCGGACGGCGCACCGGAGCCGTCGCCGGCCTTCTTCTCCTCGGTGCGCCTGCGCCGCCCCGCTATCCACTGCCCGGCCCACTCCGGCGCCTGCCCCGGCGGCACCGCCGCGTCGTCGGCGGCCCAGAGCAGCAGCAGTCCGAGCGCGTGCTTGCACGGGAACTTGCGGCTCGGACAACTGCACTTGTACGCGGGCCCGGCGGCGTCCGCGATGTCCACGACCGTCTGATACGGCTTGCTTCCGCTGCCCTTGCACAGCCCCCACACCGTCCCCTCGTCGGAACTCCCCGCCTCGGACCACGGCCCTGCCGCGCCGAGTTTGCTTCCCGCTTTGCGTGATGCGGCGTCAGGCGCCAGTGCCAGCACCTGGTCCGCGGTCCAGCGCACCCCCTGCTGAGTCATGCCACCGAAGGTAGATCCCCCCACTGACAATCGGGTCCGCGAGCGGCTCCGGCAGGGCGTTTTCGCAGGTCAGGGCGCATTGTCAGTGGTGTGGTGCAACGTTGGTGCCAGATCCGAACCGGCCCAGCTGGAGGGGGACTTTGCCATGACTGTGTCCGTAGAGCCGACGTCCGTCGAAGCGGGGGAGACGGAAGCGGCCCAGGCGTTGCGACCGCACGCCGAGGACGCCTTCGCCCAGGAACTCGCCGCGCTGGCCGCTCAGGACGACCGTCCGCGCCCGGCCCGCTGGAGGCTGTCGCCGTGGGCCGTCGCGACGTACCTGCTCGGCGGCACCCTGCCCGACGGCACGGTGATCAGCCCCAAGTACGTCGGCCCGCGCCGCATCGTCGAGGTCGCCGTCACCACGCTCGCCACCGACCGCGCCCTGCTCCTGCTCGGCGTGCCGGGCACGGCGAAGACCTGGGTGTCCGAGCACCTGGCCGCGGCGGTCAGCGGCGACTCCACGCTGCTGGTGCAGGGCACCGCCGGCACCCCGGAGGAGGCCATCCGCTACGGCTGGAACTACGCGCAGCTGCTCGCCCACGGCCCGAGCCGCGACGCCCTCGTGCCCAGCCCGGTCATGCGGGCCATGGCGGAGGGCATGACGGCCCGCGTCGAGGAGCTGACCCGTATCCCGGCCGACGTACAGGACACGCTGATCACGATCCTGTCGGAGAAGACGCTGCCGATACCGGAACTGGGCCAGGAGGTGCAGGCGGTCCGCGGCTTCAACCTGATCGCCACGGCCAACGACCGCGACCGCGGGGTCAACGACCTGTCCAGCGCCCTGCGCCGCCGCTTCAACACCGTGGTGCTGCCGCTGCCGGAGAGCCCCGAGGCCGAGGTCGACATCGTCTCGCGGCGCGTCGACCAGCTCGGCCGCTCCCTCGACCTGCCGGCCGCGCCCGACGGGCTGGTCGAGATCCGCCGGGTCGTCACGGTCTTCCGCGAGCTGCGCGACGGGGTGACGGCCGACGGCAGGACGAAGCTGAAGTCGCCCAGCGGCACGCTGTCCACGGCCGAGGCGATCTCCGTCGTCACCAACGGGCTCGCCCTGGCGGCCCACTTCGGCGACGGCGTGCTGCGGCCGGGCGATGTCGCCGCGGGCATTCTCGGCGCGGTGGTCCGCGACCCGGCGGCGGACCGGGTCATCTGGCAGGAGTACCTGGAGACGGTGGTCCGCGAGCGCGACGGCTGGAAGGACTTCTACCGGGCCTGCCGCGAGGTGAGCGTGTGAGGGACGCGGGGCGGGGGCCCCGGGTGGTGGGGCGGCGATCGCCCGCAGGCGGGGGTCGGGACGTGCGGGACGGGAGGGGGATGAAGTGACCGGTGTGGAAAGGGCCGTGGGCCAGCGGGCCGGGGCGGGACCGGTGCTGCTCGGGGTGCGGCATCACGGGCCGGGGTCGGCGCGGGCGGTGCGGGCGGCGCTGGAGGAGGTCCGGCCGCGGGTCGTGCTGATCGAAGGGCCGCCCGAGGCCGACGCCCTGATCCCGCTCGCCGCCGACGAGGAGATGCGGCCGCCGGTCGCCCTGCTCGCTCACGCCGTGGACGAGCCCGGCCGCTCGGCGTTCTGGCCGCTGGCCGGGTTCTCCCCGGAGTGGGTCGCCATCCGCTGGGCCCTGGAGCACGACGTCCCGGCCCGCTTCATCGACCTGCCGGCCGCGCACACGCTGGCCTGGGGGAGGCAGGGGGACGAGGCGGGGGCCGAGGGCGAACGCCCTCTGGACGCCGAGACGGCGGCGGACGGCGATACCGGTCCCGGCTCCGCCGACCTGCGGATCGATCCGCTCGGAGTGCTCGCCGAAGCGGCCGGTTACGAGGACCCGGAGCGGTGGTGGGAGGACGTCGTGGAGCACCGGGGCGCGGGGGAGAGCGACGCACTCGCCCCGTTCACCGCGCTCGAGGAGGCCATGGGCGCGCTGCGGGAGACCTACGGCAGCGGGGGACAGGACCGGGACCTGGTGCGGGAGGCGTACATGCGGCTCCAGGTGCGGGCCGCGCAGCGGGAGTTCGAGGACGGCGTGGCCGTCGTCTGCGGGGCCTGGCACGTGCCCGCGCTGCGGCAGAGGACCACCGTCGCCGCCGACAAGGCGATGGTGAAAGGGCTGCCCAAGGTCAAGACGGATATGACCTGGGTGCCGTGGACCCACCGCCGGCTGTCCCGGAGCAGCGGGTACGGGGCCGGCATCGACTCGCCGGGCTGGTACGGGCACTTGTTCAGTGCTCCGGACCGGCCGGTGGAGCGCTGGCTGACCAAGGTGGCGGGGCTGCTGCGCGCCGAGGACCGGATCGTGTCCTCCGCGCACGTCATCGAGGCGGTGCGGCTGGCCGAAACGCTCGCCGCGATGCGCGGCCGTCCGCTGCCCGGCCTCAGCGAGACGACCGACGCGGTGCGGGCGGTGATGTGCGAGGGCTCGGACGTGCCGCTGGCGCTGGTGCGGGACCGGCTGGTCGTGGGGGACGTGCTGGGGGAGGTGCCGCCGTCGGCGCCGGCGGTGCCGTTGCAGCGGGACCTCGCCCGGTTGCAGCGCCGGCTGCGGCTGAAGCCGGAGGCGCAGGAGCGGGAGGTGGAACTCGACCTGCGCAAGGAGAACGACGCCGCCCGCAGCAGGCTGCTGCACCGGCTGCGGCTGCTCGGCATCGCGTGGGGCGAACCGGCCGCCTCGAGGGGCAGCACCGGCACGTTCCGGGAGACGTGGCGGCTGCGCTGGGAGCCCGAGCTGTCCGTGCGGGTCGCCGAGGCCGGGGTGTGGGGGACGACCGTCCTGTCCGCCGTGACCGCCAAGGCCGAGGCGGACGCCGTCACCACGCAGGCGCTCGCCGACGTCACCGCGCTCGCCGAGCGCTGCCTGCTGGCCGAACTGCCCGACGCGCTGCCGGCGGTGATGCGGATCCTCGCCGACCGGGCGGCCCTCGACACGGACGTCGGCCATCTCGCCCAGGCGCTCCCGGCCCTGGCCCGCTCCCTGCGCTACGGCGACGTGCGCGGCACGGACACCGGCGCCCTGGCGGAGGTCGCCGCGGGACTGGCCGAGCGGGTCTTCGTGGGCCTTCCCCCGGCCTGCGCCGCGCTCGACACGGACGCCGCCGAGGAGATGCGGCGCCATGTGGACGCGGTGCACGGGGCCGTGGGCCTCCTGGGCGACGCCTCCGCGGCGGGACACGGCCGGCTGAGAGGCCGCTGGCAGTCGGTGCTGCGGGTGCTGTCCGGGCGGGACACCGTGCCCGGGGTCATCCGGGGCCGGGCCGTGCGGCTCCTGCTCGACGACGGGGAGCTGGCCCAGGACGAGGCGGCCCTGCTGATGGGACTCGTCCTGTCGCCGGGCACACCGCCGGCGGACGCGGCCGCGTGGATCGAGGGCTTCGTCGGAGGGGGCTCCGGGGGCGGGATGCTCCTGGTGCACGACGAGCGGCTGCTCGGACTGGTCGACGCATGGCTGACCGGTGTCCCGGCCGAGGCCTTCGCCGACGTACTGCCCCTGCTGCGGCGGACGTTCTCGGCGTACGAACCCGGAGTGCGCCGGACCCTCGGCGAGCTGGTCCGACGCGGACCGGGAGCCGGGGGTGGCGCGACAGCCGCCGGCTCCGGGATACCCGGCTTCGCGGCCGACCTCGACACGGTGCGCGCCGACGCCGTGCTGCCGGTCGTGCGGCTGCTGCTCGGGCTGGACGAAGTGGACGAGAACACCGACAACGACCTGGCGGGGGTGACGGGATGACGACCGAGGCACTGAGGGGCCGGACGAGGACGCCGGAAGCGGGGGACACCGGGACGGGCGGCCTCCGGGAGGACAGGCGACCGGAGACGACCGTGCCGGTGATCCCACTGTGGGAACGGCCTCGCAAGGGAGGACGGGGATGACGTCCGAGAACACGGACCCGGCGCAGGAGCGGCTGCGGCGGTGGCGGCTCGTGCTCGGGGGCGACGCGGCGGACGGCACCGGCTGCGCGCTGTCGGGGCGGGACGCGGCGATGGACGGAGCGCTCACCGCGCTCTACGGCAGGAAGGACGGCAGGTCACAGGGGGGCCGGGACCGTTCGGCGGGGCTCGGGGCGTCGGCGCCGTCCGTGGCGCGCTGGCTCGGTGACATCCGGACGTACTTCCCCTCCTCCGTCGTGCAGGTCATGCAGCGCGACGCCATCGACCGGCTCGGTCTCGCCACGCTGCTGCTGGAGCCGGAGATGCTGGAGGCGGTCGAGGCCGACGTGCACCTCGTCGGCACGCTGCTGTCGCTCAACAAGGCGATGCCGGAGACCACGAAGGAGACGGCCCGGGCCGTGGTGCGCAAGGTCGTCGAGGACCTGGAGAAGCGGCTCGCCACCCGCACCCGGGCCACCCTCACCGGCGCGCTCGACCGCAGCGCCCGGATCAGCCGGCCCCGCCACCACGACATCGACTGGAACCGCACCATCGCGGCCAACCTCAAGCACTACCTGCCCGAGTACCGAACGATCGTGCCGGAGCGGCTCATCGGGTTCGGGCGGGCGACCCAGTCCACGAAGAAGGAGGTCATCCTCTGTATCGACCAGTCGGGATCCATGGCGGCATCGGTTGTGTACGCATCGGTGTTCGGGGCGGTGCTCGCCTCGATGCGGACGATCTCCACGCGACTCGTCGTCTTCGACACGGCGGTCGTCGACCTCACGGACCAGCTGGACGACCCGGTCGACGTGCTGTTCGGCACGCAGCTCGGCGGTGGCACGGACATCAACCGGGCGCTCGCGTACTGCCAGTCGCAGATCACCCGGCCCGCGGAGACGGTGGTCGTGCTGATCAGCGACCTCTACGAAGGCGGCATTCGCAACGAGATGCTCAAGCGGGTCTCCGCGATGAAGGCGTCGGGCGTGCAGTTCGTGACGCTGCTGGCGCTCTCGGACGAGGGGGCACCGGCGTACGACCGGGAGCACGCGGCCGCGCTCGCGGCGCTGGGGGCACCGGCGTTCGCGTGCACGCCCGATCTGTTTCCGGAGGTGATGGCGGCGGCGATCGAGAAGCGGCCGTTGCCGATACCGGATGCGGCGTGAAGGGCCCGGCGTGAGGGGGCGGATGACGACTTGTCGATGCATCGTCGTCCGGCGTGGAGCAGTAAAACGGACATGACGGCCCTTCGGTAAGCAAGGGCTTGCGCAACCTCCGCACTCCCGTGCGAGGATCGGCGCCTGCTTGGCCGTGTGTGGCGCCGGCCGGGCAGTACCGCTTCCGTCGCACGGGAGGAAGCTCCCCCTCTTGACCTGGTCAGCAGCCCTGCCCGATGCCGCGTTGCGCACGCTGCGCACAGCGGCCGGGCGGCGTGCGCTCCAAGTGGCCCTGCTGCTGGGCGGGTTGCTGGTCATCGGGCTGCTGTGGGGGGAGCGGGCCCATGCGGAGAACGGCGTAGGGGCGCTGCCGGAGAGCCGGGCCGGGCAGGGCGTTGACCGGCTCGTTCGGGGTGCCGGTGGTGCCGGGGAGGCGGTGAGCGAGGGGCTGGCGGAGTCCCGGGTGAAGGTGTCGTCGCCCGCGCCGCCCTTGTCGTCCTCGAGGTCGCAGTCGCCCGAGCGGCCGTCGCACGTCGAGCAGCCGAAGCAGCCAGAGCAGCCGGATCTACCGAAGCTGCCGAAGCAGCCGGATCTACCGAAGCTGCCGAAGCAGCCGGATCTGCCGAAGCAGCCAGAGCTGCGAGAGCTGTCCAAACCCTCGTCGCACCCGGTGCTGCCCGGCCTCCCGACTCTGCCGGACCTCCCCGTACCGGCCGACTTGCCGACACTGCCCTCGTTGCCTGGCCTGCCCGAGGCACCCGCGCTGCCCACCCTGCCAGGACTCCCCGACCCTCCCGCGCTGCCGGGCCTGCCGGACCTGCCCGCTCCCCCCGGCAGTGACATCGCGCTCCCGGGAGCGCCCGCTCTCCCCACTCTCCCCGGGCTCCCCAGCCCCCCGGCGCTCCCCAGCCGCCCCCTCCCCACCCCGGTCACGGCTGACCCGCGGCCGGACGGGACGACGGCGCCGACGGACGGGACCGGCTCCCCGCGGCAGGCCGGGACGCCGGACCTCCTGGTCCACGGCAACAAGCCCCACGCCGCTCACACGGGCCCGATACTCCCCGACTCCCACACGCACCACGTCAGACACGCAGACCACCTCGGCCACCTCAGCCACTTCGGCCACCCGGGTCACCCCGCTCACCTCGGTCACCCCGACCCGTCCACGCACACCGCACGCACCCCCGCCGCCCACGCGCCCGGCGGTCGTCCCGGCGGTGCGCTGGGCAACCGGTCCCTGGCCGACAGCGGCTCGTCGCGTCACGGCGACGTCCACGCCGTCACCGCGAGCCTCCGGGCGCCGCTCACGCTCGTGCCCGGTGCGGCGGCCCGCGCCCACGTTGTCGGCACCCGGGGCGGCCACCGGGACATCCACCTCTTCCCCGGCTAGCAGGAACGGACCGCCGAGGCCCCCCGCCACAGGCCCGCCCCCAGGGGCGGAGAGCCTCGCCGGCCGACCCCGCCCGGGGTGCCCGCGGTACCCCTCCCCTCCCAGTGCTTCACGAGGCGTCACGTCCGGACGGCCGAAAGCCGTCGGCTGTCCGAGGCCGAGCCCTCGTGGATGGGACGGGTGGTCCCCATTGGGGTGGGGATCACTCGCCCCGCGCCCCGGGGAGCCGGGCCCTGATCAGGGCCTTCGTGCTCCTTCGGGGGTGTCCGGCGGGCCTCACCGGGTCAACCCCAGCCCGGTGAGGCCCCTCACCCCCGGCACGCCGTGCCAGAGAGCACGGCATCATGTGACAGGTATCACCGCTCAGGTGTGACCCTCGATTTAGAGGCCTCCGGGAAGCAGCGATAACCTGCGAGACGGACATGCCGCGCGCTCGGACACCGTGTGCGCCTCCCTTGTGACAGACAGCGGACGTCACGTTGCCCTCGCGGCACGCCCACGCAGACAACGAACCGCGAGATCACTGATAGGGACGGAAGCGCGTGGACCTGTTCGAGTACCAGGCGAGGGACCTCTTCGCCAAGCACGATGTACCGGTGCTGGCCGGTGAAGTCATCGACACGCCTGAGGCGGCCCGCGCAGCCACCGAGCGCCTCGGTGGCAAGTCCGTCGTCAAGGCCCAGGTGAAGGTCGGCGGCCGTGGCAAGGCCGGCGGCGTGAAGCTGGCCGGCACCGCCGACGAGGCCGTGGAGCATGCGACCAACATCCTCGGCATGGACATCAAGGGCCACACGGTCCACAAGGTGATGATCGCCGAGACGGCTCCGGAGATCCTGGAGGAGTACTACGTCTCCTTCCTCCTCGACCGTGCCAACCGCACCTTCCTCTCCATCGCCTCCGTCGAGGGCGGCGTGGAGATCGAGGAGGTGGCGGCCACCCGCCCCGACGCCGTCGCCAAGACGCCGATCGACGCCAACGAGGGTGTCACCGAGGACAAGGCCCGCGAGATCGTCGCGGCCGCGAAGTTCCCGGCCGAGGTCGCCGACAAGGTCGTGAACGTCCTCGTCAAGCTGTGGGACACCTTCATCAAGGAGGACGCCCTCCTGGTCGAGGTCAACCCGCTGGCCAAGGTCGCCTCCGGTGACGTCATCGCCCTGGACGGCAAGGTCTCCCTGGACGAGAACGCCGAGTTCCGTCAGCCGGAGCACGAGGCCCTTCAGGACAAGGCCGCGGCCAACCCGCTCGAGGCCGCCGCCAAGGAGAAGAACCTCAACTACGTCAAGCTCGACGGTGAGGTCGGCATCATCGGCAACGGCGCGGGTCTCGTCATGAGCACCCTGGACGTCGTCGCGTACGCCGGTGAGGCGCACGGCGGCGTGAAGCCGGCCAACTTCCTCGACATCGGTGGTGGCGCCTCCGCCGCCGTCATGGCGAACGGCCTGGAGATCATCCTCGGCGACCCGGACGTCAAGTCCGTCTTCGTCAACGTCTTCGGTGGCATCACCGCCTGTGACGAGGTCGCCAACGGCATCGTCCAGGCGCTGCAGCTGCTCGCGGACCGCGGTGAGGAAGTCACCAAGCCGCTGGTCGTCCGTCTGGACGGCAACAACGCCGAGCTGGGTCGCAAGATCCTCTCCGACGCCAACCACCCGCTGGTGCAGCGCGTGGACACCATGGACGGAGCGGCCGACAAGGCCGCCGAGCTCGCGGCTGCGAAGTAAGGGACGAGGGACTAAACAGCCATGGCTATCTTCCTCAACAAGGACAGCAAGGTCATCGTCCAGGGCATGACCGGTGCCACGGGCATGAAGCACACCAAGCTCATGCTGGCCGACGGCACGAACGTCGTCGGTGGCGTGAACCCCCGCAAGGCGGGCACGTCCGTCGACATCGACGGCAACGAGATCCCGGTCTTCGGCACGGTCGCCGAGGCGATGGAGAAGACGGGCGCGAACGTATCCGTCCTCTTCGTCCCGCCGGCCTTCGCCAAGGCCGCCGTCGTCGAGGCCATCGACGCCGAGATCCCCCTCGCGGTCGTCATCACCGAGGGCATCGCGGTCCACGACTCGGCCGCGTTCTACGCGTACGCCGTGTCCCAGGGCAACAAGACCCGGATCATCGGCCCGAACTGCCCCGGTCTCATCACGCCGGGCCAGTCCAACGCCGGCATCATCCCGGGCGACATCACCAAGCCGGGCCGCATCGGTCTGGTCTCGAAGTCGGGCACGCTGACGTACCAGATGATGTACGAGCTGCGGGACATCGGCTTCTCCTCCGCCGTCGGCATCGGTGGCGACCCGGTCATCGGGACGACCCACATCGACGCCCTCGCCGCGTTCGAGGCCGACCCCGACACCGACCTGATCGTCATGATCGGTGAGATCGGCGGCGACGCCGAGGAGCGGGCCGCGGCCTTCATCAAGGAGAACGTGACCAAGCCGGTCGTCGGCTACGTCGCGGGCTTCACCGCGCCCGAGGGCAAGACCATGGGCCACGCAGGCGCCATCGTCTCCGGCTCCTCCGGCACGGCCGCCGCGAAGAAGGAGGCCCTCGAGGCCGCCGGCGTCAAGGTCGGCAAGACCCCGACCGAGACGGCCAAGCTGGCGCGCGCCATTCTCGGCTACTGAGTACAGCCTCGCCGGCTGAACACCGCCGTAGCGCGCAAGGGTGGGCCCGCTCCCCGTACGGGGAGCGGGCCCACCCCTTTGCCCTGGGGGAGGCTGTCACCGGGGCTGCGGCATCAACCGCTCCGGCCCCTTCTGCTCCTCCTTGCGCAGCTTCGCGCGCAGTTCCCGCTCCGACTCCGACAGCGGTCCGGGGGCGACCGGCGGCGGCACGCCCTGAACCGTCTCTCCCGCCGGTACCGGTGGCTCGTAGTGGGTGGGGGCCGTGCGGGCGGTGAGGGCCGTGGCGCCGATCAGGGCCACCGTGAAGGCGATGGCGGCCCGGGTCCAGAAGCGGGCCCGGCGTTCCCCGCCCTTCCGTACGACGGGCGGTTTGGCGGCCCGCAGCCGCTCGGTGGAGGCCAGCTCGACCAGCCGCCAGTGCAGCGTTTCCGGGTCCGCCAGCTCCGGCAGCCGCTCGGCGACCGCCTCGCGCGCGTGCGCCAGCCGGTTCACGGCCGCGCGGGTGCTCGCCTCCGTCTCCGCCGCCGTCTCCGGCAGGCCGAGCCCGACCCCGTCGTAGAGCACCAGCGTGCGGCGGTAGCACGGCGGAAGCTTCAGCAGGGTGTCCATCAGCGCCCGGTCGAACGCGTCGGGCGGCGGCGGTTCGGGGTGCCGGTAGCGCGGGCGGAGCCGGTGCCACGGGGAGAGCGCGCACTCGTACGCCATCGCGCGCACCCAGCCCGCCGGGTCGCGGTCGCGGGCCACCTCGGGCCAGCGCTGCCAGGCGATCTGGAAGGCCCGCTCCACCGACTCCCGGGCCCGTTCACGGCGGCCGGTCAGCAGATAGGTCTGCCGGACGAGCGCGGGGGCGCAGAAGGCGTACAGCGCGTCGAAGGCCTGATCGGGGGTCAGGGCGGAGATGGCGTCGTCCGGCCGGCGTGGGGGCGTGGTGCGCGGGCGCTCGGTGAGGATGACGCGGTGTCCGTGCGGGACGGGGCCGCGGCTCCGGTCCGGGACGGTGACGGGCCCGCGGCCCCGGTCCTTCGCGGCGGGTCGCTTCCGGTCGGCGGCGGCGGCCCTGCGCCCGGCCCGGGAGCCTCGCCGTGAGGGCGCCGCCCCGGACGCCGGTTCCGGGTCGTCGGGATCGGCGGCGCCGTCCTGAGAAGGCGTCACCTCCGGCTCGTCACCCAGCGAGTTGAGCAGCTTCGCGTACTTCTCCCCTTTGCGGCCGCGCGGCGTGGACCGGCCGGTCTCCCACCCGCGCACCGTCTCGCTGGTGACGCCCACCCGGGAGGCCAGCTGAGCCCGCGTCAGCGAGGCGGCCTCGCGCAGGCGTCGGCGTTCCTTGGGCGGTGGGAGGGGGATGACAGGGCTCTGTGTCACAGGACGCCCCTCCGTCCGGAAAAGTACATAAACATATATTGAGCGACACAGCGATGGTTCGCCTGTTACGCCGGGAAAGCGCGTGTCGTTGGGAGCATGGCGGTCGTGATCGAGATGACCGCTCGCCGTCGTTCGCCGTCGCCCCTGCGCACTCGGATGCGGGACCGTTCGTCAGGACTGGTCGGCGGCCTCACCGGTGGTGCGTTGGCGGCGGGTCTGGGGCTCGCGTCGTTCGCCGTGCTCGTGATGCTGCTGTGGATCAGCTCGCCGTACCCGGACAGCGGGCCCGGTGGCGCCATGCATGTGGCGGCGGCGCTGTGGCTGCTGGCGCACGGTGCCGAGCTGGTCCGCACCGACACGCTCTCCGGCGTCCCCGCCCCCCTCGGCATCCCGCCCCTGCTGCTGCTCACGCTGCCGGTATGGCTGCTGCACCGGGCGGCGCGGGACGCCACGGACGGCGGGGGCGGCGAGGAGGACGACGACTTCGGGGAGGGCATCGAGGTGGTCGCGAGCCCGCCCCTGGTCTCCCCTCGTACCGCGTGGGCGGGTGTCGTCCTCGGCTACCTCGCCGTCGCCACGCCCGCCGCCCTGTACGCCGCAGGCGGTGTGCTGCGTCCGTCGTGGGTCTGGACGGGGGTGTGCGTCCCGCTGGTCGCCGTCGTGGCGGCGGGGGCGGGTGTGTGGTCGGCGTACGGCCGTCCGGGCCGGCCGCTGCGGCGGCTGCTGGGCGTGCTGCCGGTGGGGCTGCGCCCGCTGGTGCTCGGCCCGGACGGGCGCCCCGGCGTCGCCGCCCGGGCCACGGCGGCCGGGGTGGCGGTGCTCCTCGGGGGTGGTGCGCTGCTGGTGGTGGCGTCGCTGGTGTGGCACGGCGCGGCAACCCAGGCGTCGCTGCTCCGGCTGACCGAGGGGTGGTCGGGGCGGTTCGCCGTGGTGCTGCTGTGCGCGGCCCTGGTCCCGAACGCGGCGGTGTGGGGCGCCGCCTACGCCCTCGGCCCCGGCTTCGTCCTCGGCGCCGGCCACGCGGTCGGCCCGCTGGTCTCGGCGCCGGCCCCGTTCCTGCCGCCGTTTCCGCTGCTGGCGGCGGTGCCGGAGGCGGGGGAGGGGACGCTGGTGCACTGGGCGGCCGCGGTGGTGCCGGTGGTCGCCGGAGGGGTCGTGGGCTGGACGGTGGCCAGGGGCGCGGCAGCCGCGGAGCGCGGCGGGACGCGACCGGGCGGCACGCGGGCCGCGGTCTGGTCGACCGGCCGCACCGCCCGGGCCGCCGCACTGGCGTCGGTCCTGTGCGCGGCCGTACTCGCGGGGCTGGCCGCGCTGTCGGGCGGCCCGCTCGGTTCTGCCGCGCTGTCCCGCTTCGGGCCGGTGTGGTGGCAGGTCGCCGCCGCGACGCTGGCCTGGCTGGGGCTGCTGGCGATCCCGACGGCGGTGGGAGTGCGGGCCTGGCGATGCCGGACGCCCCGCGCCGAGGAGTCGAAGGCCGGCAAGCAGCGGGAGGAAGCGGCCGACGGTGCCCGGAAGGGCGGCCGCGGTTGGTTCACGCGGACCGGAGTCGCGGGGATCGCGGGGGTGGCCGGGGGCACCGGAGCCGCAGGGGGAGCCCGGGGAGCCGGACGGGCCGGGGGAGACGAGGACGCCGGAGGTCTCTGGGGTGTCGGAGCTCCCGGCGTCGCCTGGGGCGCCGAGGACGGCGAACGCTCCGGGCGCGACGCCTCACCGGCGAACGGGGCGCCGTCGCCCCACACCTCGGACTCCGTACCGAACGCGCCCCACGACCCCTACGCGCCCTTCGAGCACGACGCCCTGTACGGCCTGCGGGACCAGGACCACGACGCGGACCTCGAGCTCTACGACTTCCTGCCGTCCGACCCGGCCGCCGAGCCGTACGACGCCCCGGCCCCGCCCGACCGGTCCTCGCCGCCGGACAACGCCTGAAGCGTCAGTCGTCCGTCCCCAGGAACCCCCGGAGCTCCTCGGGCAGAAGCTGGGAGCAGGATTGCTTCGCCTGGTTGGTGAGGGCGTCGTTGGTGCAGGTGTAGTAGTCGCGGTAGACCAGCTGTGCCGTGAAGGACGCGGCGACCAGGGCGATCGCCAGGGACGCCGTGACCAGGCCGCTCACCGCCGCCGTCGTCTGGGGGCGGCCGCCGCCGCCCCGCTGCTCGGGGGCGGGGGCGGGGGCAGGGGAGTCCGGGTCGGTCCTGCGGGGCCCCGCGCGCAGGGAGCTGATGGCCCAGTAGAGGGCGAGCGCGCCCAGCAGCAGTGCCACGTACGGCCAGCTGAAGAGCGCGAAGAAGAAGGCCCACATGCCCGACAGCAGGGCGTAGCGTGCCCGGCGCTGCACGGGATCCTTCGGGTCCCAGCGCACGTTCGGGCCGCCGCCCTGGGGGCCGCCCTGGCCCTCGGGACCGCCGCGGGGGCGTTCGCCGAAGCCGCCGGGGGAGCGGCCGGGCTGCTGGTCGCTCCACTGGCTGCCCCAGGAAGAGCGGTCACCCCCGTCGCCGTTGCGGGAGTCCTCGGAGTCGTCGCCCGACGGGCGCCGCGGCTGCCAGGGCCGGTCCGGCGTGCCCTCGGGCGGCGGGGCGAAGGGGTTGTCCTCCTGGGATCCGCGCCCCTGCTTCTCCCCGCCGTCGCCGCCCGACGGCGCGTCGGGCGGTGAGCTGGGGCGCTCCCGCAGCAGCACGGCGCCGCGCTCCCCTCCCTGCGAAGACAGCTGGGGGAACGTGAGGAGGCGCAGGCTGCGGTCCGGCATCAAGTGAGCGTCTTCCCGTTGGTGAGGAGGAATGAGTGGACTGAACTGAACGGCGTCGGACCCGGGTCCGTCACCTTCTGAACGCACCACGTCCGGACGTCGTTCCCGAACCGGCTCCGCCCAGACGCTACCTTCCGGCCACGCCCCCGTCCCGTGGGGGCCGCCCGGTGTGCCGGTATCGTTGCTGACGGTCGGCCGGTTCGTAGGCTTCCCCGTATCCGGGGACGCAAAGCATTCGTATGAATGTACAAAACGTTAAGCGCCGGTCACCTTGGACAGACGCTCCCCCGAGAAAGGCCCCCACCGTGGCCGCCAAGCCCGTGGCCCCGCGCGCCCAGCGCCTCGTCGTGCTGGTCTCCGGATCCGGCACCAACCTGCAGGCGCTGCTCGACGAGATCGCCGCCGTCGGCGCGCAGGCGTACGGGGCCGAGGTCGTGGCCGTCGGCGCGGACCGCGAGGGCATCGAGGGACTGGCGCGCGCCGAGCGCGCCGGGCTGCCGGTCTTCGTCTGCAAGGTCAAGGACCACGGCAGCCGCGAGGAGTGGGACGCCGCCCTCGCCGAGGCCGTCGCCGCCCACGAGCCCGACCTCGTCGTCTCCGCCGGGTTCATGAAGATCGTCGGCAAGGAGTTCCTGGCCCGGTTCGGCGGTCGGTTCGTCAACACCCACCCTGCTTTGCTGCCCAGTTTCCCGGGAGCCCACGGCGTGCGGGACGCGCTCGCGTACGGCGCCAAGGTCACCGGCTGCACCGTCCACTTCGTCGACGACGGCGTCGACACCGGGCCGATCATCGCGCAGGGCGTGGTGGAGATCCGGGACGAGGACGACGAAGGCGCTCTGCACGAGCGCATCAAGGAAGTCGAGCGAAGGCTGCTCGTCGAGGTCGTGGGGCGCCTCGCCCGCAACGGCTATCGCATTGAGGGACGAAAGGTAGTTATCCAGTGACCGCCGAGAGCAACAAGCGGCCCCTTCGCCGGGCGCTCGTCAGCGTCTACGACAAGACCGGGCTCGAGGACCTCGCGCGCGGGCTCCACGAGGCCGGGGTCGAGCTCGTCTCCACCGGCTCCACCGCCGCGAAGATCGCCGCTGCCGGCGTCCCCGTCACCAAGGTCGAGGAGCTCACCGGCTTCCCCGAGTGCCTGGACGGCCGCGTCAAGACCCTGCACCCGCGCGTGCACGCGGGAATCCTCGCCGACCTGCGCCTGGACAGCCACCGCGAGCAGCTCGCCGAGCTGGGTGTCGAGCCGTTCGACCTCGTCGTCGTCAACCTCTACCCGTTCCGCGAGACCGTCGCCTCCGGTGCCTCGCCCGACGAGTGCGTGGAGCAGATCGACATCGGCGGGCCGTCGATGGTCCGGGCCGCCGCCAAGAACCACCCGTCGGTCGCGGTCGTCACCAGCCCGGCCCGGTACGCCGATGTGCTCAAGGCCGTCCAGACCGGCGGCTTCGACCTCGCCACCCGCAAGCGGCTCGCCGCCGAGGCCTTCCAGCACACGGCCGCCTACGACGTCGCCGTCGCCTCCTGGTTCGCCTCCTCCTACGCGCCCGTCGACGAGTCGCGGTTCCCCGACTTCCTCGGCGCCACCTGGGAGCGCGAGCACACCCTGCGCTACGGCGAGAACCCGCACCAGCCGGCCGCGCTGTACGTCTCCGGCACGGGCGGCCTCGCCCAGGCCGAGCAGCTGCACGGCAAGGAGATGTCGTACAACAACTACACGGACACGGACGCCGCCCGCCGTGCCGCGTACGACCACGCCGAGCCGTGTGTCGCGATCATCAAGCACGCCAACCCGTGCGGCATCGCCATCGGCGCGGACGTCGCCGAGGCGCACCGCAAGGCGCACGCCTGCGACCCGCTGTCGGCGTTCGGCGGCGTGATCGCGGTCAACCGCCCGGTCAGCAAGGAGATGGCGGAGCAGGTCGCGGAGATCTTCACCGAGGTCATCGTGGCGCCCGGCTACGAGGACGGGGCCCTGGAGGCCCTCACCAAGAAGAAGAACATCCGCGTGCTGCGCTGCGCCGACGGGCCCACCGCCCCCGTCGAGGTCAAGCCGATCGACGGCGGCGCGCTGCTGCAGGTGACCGACCGCCTTCAGGCCGACGGCGACGACCCGGCCGACTGGACGCTGGCGACCGGCGAGGCGCTGAGTGCCGACGAGCTGGCCGAGCTGGCCTTCGCCTGGAAGGCCTGCCGCGCGGTGAAGTCCAACGCGATCCTGCTCGCCAAGGACGGTGCCTCGGTGGGCGTGGGCATGGGGCAGGTCAACCGTGTCGACTCCGCGAAGCTGGCCGTCGAACGGGCGGGTGCCGAGCGCGCCGCGGGTGCGTACGCCGCGTCCGACGCCTTCTTCCCCTTCCCGGACGGCCTGGAGATCCTCACCGAGGCCGGGGTGAAGGCCGTGGTCCAGCCCGGCGGTTCCGTCCGTGACGAACTGGTCGTGGAGGCCGCGCAGAAGGCCGGCATCACGATGTACTTCACGGGGACGCGGCACTTCTTCCACTGAGACCGGCGGAGCGGGCCGGCAGCACCGCCGGCCTGCTCCGGACGCGTCAGCCGTCGACCTCGTACCGCCCGACCTCCAGGAAGTACCGCAGCTCTTCCGGAGTGCCGTCGATGGCGTCCTCGGCGGCCGCGCGCAGTGCCGCGCTGATGGTCGGGTCGGCGAGGATGCGGGCGATGGCGACGCGGTCGTCCTCGGCCTGGGCGAGGCGGTAGCC
>NZ_JAAHBP010000011.1 GCF_023184515.1 Streptomyces sp. D2-8
CGGGTCGGCGAGGATGCGGGCGATGGCGACGCGGTCGTCCTCGGCCTGGGCGAGGCGGTAGCCCGTCTTCAGGAACTCCCGCATGTCCTCCACGGTGCCGTCGAGCGCCTCGTTGGCCTCGCGGGTGACTCCGCGGCCGCTGTCCTCGTCGGCCAGGATGCGCAGGATCGCGACACGGAGGTCATGCTCGTCCATCTCGTCCACCGGCGTGCCGTCCGTCTGCGACGTCGCCGTCACCGCGGTGGACGCGGATGGCGAGCCGGCGGCGAAGGCCGGGGAGGTGAGCAGGATGGCCGGCGTCAGGACGGTGGCGGCGACGATCAGTGCACCGCGGGTGAGTCTCATGCGTGGACCTGCCTTCAGGTGTAGGGAATCGGGGTGAGCGGGGCGGGCACCGGACGGGTGCCGTGGCCACCGACCCGGGCATGCTCGCATTCCCGGTTCGGTGGATCACTGCCAAGGGCGGGCAGTCCTCGGGCTGTGCCGTTGCCGGTGTGTGGCCGAGGGCCACCCGGCACACCCGTCACTTCGAACTGCGCAGTGCCGCCCACGTTTCGGGTCCGACCTTGCCGTGGGAGTTCAGTCCCCCGGCGCGCTGGAACTTCCGCACCGCCGCGTCGGTGTCCTTGCCGAACCGGCCGTCCTCGCCCGTGCCGCCCACGTCGTAGCCGCGTTCGGTCAGCATGCACTGCACCTGGACGACGCGCCGGCCACGGTCGCCGCGCCGGGTGAGTTCGGTGCCGGAGTAGTGGGTGCACTCGGAGATCCAGGGCGGGGTGGCGGGTCTCGTCGCAGTCCCGGTGGGGGCCGGGGCGCTGTCGCCGCTCCCGGTATCGGCGCTGCCGGAGGTCGCGGTGGCGCCGTCGGGGGTGGCTCCTGCTCCGCCGGCACGACCCGCTGGCCTTGACGAATCACTGTCGGCGTCTTCCCGCGCTTCCTCCTTCGCCTCCTCCGTGCCGGGCTTCTTCTCCCCGGTGGCGGAGGGTGAGGCGGAGGAGCCGGGCAGGACCGAGGCCGGTCCGTCGATGTGAGTGACGTCGGTGGAGGCTGTCGGCGAGGCCAATGCCGTGTCGTAGAAGTCCGGACGGGTGAGGAGGAAGGCGCCCGCGGCCACGACGAACACGGCGATGACGCCTGCGATGGCGAGATAGGGCGCCTGTCGCTTACGGCGGTCAGCGTGCTCGCCGGTGGGGGGCGCGGCGGAGGAGGCGTCCTGAACGGGCGGCGTCGCCGGGTCGCGGTGCCGTTCCGGCGGCGTCGGCGCACGGAAGTGGCCGGTCTCCTCGGCGGAGGAACGTTCCAGCAACTGACAGCCCCGCTGCCGGGCGAGCAGCCGGGTGGCCAGCGGTTCCTGCCAGGAAGGAGTGGGGCCGTGACCGGTCGCCGCGGCCGCGTCGACCAACTGCTGCGGGGTGGGTCGCCCGACCGGGTCCTTGGCGAGGCAGGCGGACAGCAGCGCGGCCAACGCGGGGGCGGCGGACGTCAGTTCGGCCATGACTTCTTGCTTGGGCTCTTCGAAGGCGACCCGGTGCATGACGTCCACGCCCGTGCCGTCCCCGAAGGGGGCCCGCCTGGTGGCGGCGTAGACGATCGTGCACGCGAGAGAGAAGACGTCGGAGGCGGTGTCGCAGCGGCCCTCGCGCAGGTACTCGGGCGCCATGTAGGCCGGCGTGCCGACCCGGTTGCCGGTCGTGGTGATCGAGCTGCTGTCGACGGCCCGCGCGATGCCGAAGTCGATGACGTGCGCGCCCTGCGGCGACAGGATCACGTTGGACGGCTTGAGATCCCGGTGTACGACCCCGGCGGCGGCCAGCGCCGACAGCGCCCGCCCCAGCTCCGCCACCAGCTTCCACACCCCGGCGGGCTCGAGCGCACCGCACTCGCGGACGGCGTCGGCGAGGTTGAGGCCGGGCAGGTACCGGGTGGCCATCCACAGCAACTCGTCCTCGAACCCGCTGCCGAGCAGGTGGGGCGCGTGCGGCGTACGCAGCCGGGTGTGCACGGAGGCCTCCCGCTCGAAGCGCCGCCGGAACCGGGGGTCTTCGGCGTACTCGGGGCGGATCACCTTGACGGCGGCGAGACCGGGGGTGCCTTCCGCGGGGCGGGCGAGGTAGACGCGGCCCATGCCGCCGCTGCCGAGTAACCCGAGGGGCACGTAGGGGCCGATCTGCCCCGGATCCCTGGCACGTAAGGGACTCGCGCCGGCCTGCTCCAACGCGGCGTACCCGGACGCCGGAGAGTGCGGCGGCATCGGCCGTTGGTCTGACATGGCTCCCCCGATGTGCTGCGGACCCGCAACTAACGCTCGCGTCACGGCAGTTTGACGGAAGGCTACCGTCCAGACGAACGGCCCGCCGGAGATCCGGCGGGCCGTAGATCACGTGTGTACGTGTGTACTTGTGCCGTCAGCCGTGGACCGAGCTGGCCTGGTTGTCCTTGGAACCCAGGTCGCTCACGTAGCCCTTCGCGCTGAGCTTGATGTTCCAGCCGCTGGTGCTGCCGTTCTCGTATCGAGCCAGCTTCCCCGTGTCCCCGTCCCCCTGGTTGTTCCGCCACGACGACGTCTTGTTGTCGAAGCCGTAGTCATCGAGGTTCTGCCAGTGCTCGTCCTTGAAGATGAGCCGTTTGCCCTCGCCCTTCTTGTACTGGTACAGGCACAGCCAGTCGCGTGCGCAGGCGGGCACGGCGGCGGCGCCCACCTCGGCGGCGCCGAGTGCCACCGAGTCGGCGGCCCGGTTGTAGCCGGACGCCTTTTCACCGGCTGCCGCGCTGCTGTAGCAGCGGATGTCGTCCTGCGTGAAGACCGCGCAGGTGTGGGCGCCCTGCCAGCCCTTGGACAGGTCGATGGTCTTGCCCTGGTACGAGGCCAGAACCCCGTGACCGGCGGACGGCTGGGCCTGTGCCGCTCCTGTCGAGACGAGCACCCCCAGGGTGGCCGTCGCGATCGCAGTGGTCATCAAGCGTGCTGTGCGCATGTCACTCCTTGTGTGGTCGAAGCGCCATCCCCCGTGGCGGCGCACACATCACTCTGGACGTCGTCGCAGCGAAGCAGTACCTGCAATGTTTCAGGGTGGTGCCGGGAGTTCGCACCACACGGTCCGGCCTCCGGGGCCCGTCCGTGACTCCAAGAACGCCGAGGGCCCGGTCCTGGTGTTCCCCCACCAGGACCGGGCCCTCTTCGTCGATTACGTCAGCAGTTCTTGCTGACGACGTCCTTCCACGTGTTCCCCGTGCCCGTGTACCGCTTGCCGTTGAAGTGCACGGGCTTGCGGTTGGCCTCCGTCGGGATGCCGTTGGACTTGTACCGCTGCTCGTAGTGCAGGTGCGCCCAGCCGCCGCTGTTGCTGCCGGTGGCGCCGATGCGGCCGATCCTGGTCTTCGCGGTGACCGTGTCGCCCTTCTGGACGTACTTGTCGTGCTTGTCCTTGAGGTGGTAGTACGCCGTGTACCAGCCGCTGCCGTGGTCGACGACGATGACGTTGCCTGCGCCCCGGTCCCAGAAGGTGCGGGCCACCTTGCCCTTGTAGCCGGGGTACACCGACTTGCCCGACGACCCCGTGTTGCCCTTCACGACGATGTCCAGGGCCGGATTGTGGCCGCTGCCGTAGGTATCGAGCCGCCAGTGGGTGTTGCAGGCGAACGGCATCTGGAACGTGGGCTCGGCCGCCACGGTCACGTCGGCCGCCGGGGTGGAGGTCGGTGCCGCCGTGGCCGCACCGGCGGACTCGAGGCCGAAGGAGAGCGCGAGCGCACCGGCCGCGAGTCCCACGGCCGCCGTGCGGCGGGTCATGTCTGTTGTCCTCATCCGTATCTCCCCGTTGATGTTCTGCTGTCGTTCTTGTGTCGCTCTCGGTGCCGACTCGTCGAGCATCCGGTGGCAGCCGCGAACGCGGTACCTCGAAAGTCGTAGGGTTCAGCAGGTTGACACCCACTCGTGGGAGCGGATCACCAGGCCGCCGGGGTCGGGAAAATTGATCTTCTGGAGTTCCTGGAGGCATCCGAACGGCTTCTTCCTGTCGGCCTCGCGGAAGAGCTTGACGTCGGCGTGCGGATCCCCGGTGTAGCCGTTGTTGAAGGCCGACCTCGGCCTGGTGGTCTTCGCCCAGTCGCAGATGACGTTGCCGCCGCCAGCGGGCGGAGTTGCTCGACGAGCTCCTCGGCGGTGGGCAGGGGGGCGTGCGGCTCACCGCGCAGGCGTGCCGCGCACAGGGCGACCAGCACCTGGAAGTACCGCTTGCCACGGTCGAGCGGGAAGGCGGACGCGGTGCGGGTCCCGCCCCTCGGGCCGGTGCGGTCGAGATAGTCGTGGCGCGGGGCCCATACGTCGAAGCTCAGCAACTCGCTCCCGGCCGGCAGGACCACGCGCGAGAACTCGAAGGGCACCGGGGCGTCGAGCCGGCCGGGAGGGACCTTGATGTGCTCGCCGGCACCTTCCGGGTTCTCGGCCACGTACGTCTGTGCGCTGCTCAGGTTGCTGAGTCTCCAGTAGGCGCCCGCGGCCGTGATCTCGCCGGCCTCTCTGGAGACGCCCTCGTGCGGGATGACCAGGTGCGGACCGTGTGGTCGTGCGGCCCGGCCGAAGGTCAGGGACTCGCAGGGGTCGAGGTGAATGTGATCGTCCGGGCCTGAGCTGTCCATGGGCACGACAATGATGCTGTGCATGACGGCTTCCTCCCCCTGAAGAAACTGAGCCCAGGGTAGGAGGGGAGAGTGCGCTTACCTCAAGGTTGGGCAAAATCGGCGTGTCACTTCTTGCCGGGCGGCGCGTACTCCTCCAGGAAGTGGGCGATGCGGCCGGCGTAGGCGCGGACGTCCGGGGGCACGCCGCCCGCCGCGTTCACCGTCCGGTACGACCTGCGGTACGCGGCCGCGATCTGGACCCGCCGGTCGCCCGGCAGGTCCGCGTGCAGGCGCGGTGCGATCCAGCACAGGTAGCGGCCCATCGCCGGGATGGACTCGGCGGGTGGGAAGGGGGGCTGGGGGACCGTCTCGCCGGGGGTGCCGTCCTCGTTCATCCACCAGCGCAGGACGCTCGGGGTCCAGCGGGCGATGCCGTACTCGTTGTCGGCGGGGTCGGAGAGGTCCGGGTCGAAGTCGCTCTCCACCTTCAGCATGGCGGCGATCAGGACCGGGGTGACCTCCTTCTGGTCGCAGTCGTGCGCCGTCTCGACGATCAGCAGGCGGTAGGCGGGCGGAACGCCCCGGTCGGTGCGCAGTTCCGAGGCGCCGTACGCGGCGGCGGTGACGTTCGCGGTCGCGCCGGAGCCGCTGCCGCCGGTGCCCCCGGCGCCGGCCCAGACGCTGATGCCGTAGCCGAGGGCGGCCAGGGCCGTGGCCGCCGAGACCAGGACGGCCGCGACGGACCTGCGGCGGAAGCGATGGCGGGCGGGGTGCGGGCCGGGCAGGCGGAAGGCGCGCCGGGCCGGGCCGGCGGCCGCTGTCACGCGCCGCAGCAGCGCCGCGCAGCCGATGCGCTGCTGGTGCGTGCGGGTCAGGCAGGCGCGCACGATCTCCCGCCAGTCGTCGGGCAGTTCGGGCGACAGGCGCAGTTCGTCGACGCCGCGGGCGTAGGCCGCCGCCGCGTCGCGGCGGGCGGTCGGGGTGGCGCCGGGCAGCGGCAAGGAGCCGGTGAGCACGAGGTGGGCGAGGACGCCGAAGGCCCAGATGTCGGCGGACGGGCGGATGCGGCGGCCGCGTTCGCCGATCTCGGTCCACAGGAGTTCCGGCGGGGTGTAGTCGGGGGTGGAGAAAGCCGGCGTGTAGGCGTGGGTGCCCTCCAGCTCGGCGGCCATGTTGAAGTCGGCGAGGCGCACCGAACCGTCCGCCATCAGCAGCACGTTGGCCGGTTTGAGGTCGCCGTGCACCCAGCCGGCGTCGTGCAGCTGGGCGAGGCCCTCGGCGATCTGCGCGAGCAGCGCGGGACCGGACGCGGGCCGGGGCGTGGCGGCGAGCAGGGCCGACAGACTGCCCTCGGCCTTCTCCAGGACGAGGACGGTGGCGCCGTCCAGATCCGGATGGCCCGGGTCGTCGACCGTCAGCGTCTGGTACATCCGCACCAGCCGCGGATGCCTCAGCCGCCGGTACAGCTCGACCTCCCGCTCGACCAGTTCGCGCAGGTGGGTCAGCCGGCGGGGCGTGGCCGTCCCGGTGGGCAGGAACTTCAGCGCGGCCGTGGGCGGCAGTCCGGTGCCGTCACCGACGCGCCGGGCCGCGTACACGCTGCCGAAGGCGCCCGTCGCGATGGGCTCGCGCACCTCCCAGACGCCGACCCGGTAGCCCTTGGGCACGGGCACGGCGTACGCCTCGGTCACCCTCTCGCCCCGGCCCGGTCGAGGTCGGGCGCGAGTCCGACGGGGGCCCGGTTTCGCTCGTCCTCCGTGGTCGGCGGAGGTTCCACGACGATGCTGTACAAGGTGCTCTCCCCGTGCCTGAACAGCTACCACCGTCAGACTAGGGCGACGCACCAGGGCCGTGCCCCCCTCGTACGGGTGAGACACGGCCCTTGGATGTGATTGGCGTGAACTGGTCCGGTCGACCGGGCCCGTTCAGTACCGGGGGCGGTTGAACCAGGCCTTGCCGCCCGCGTTGCCGACGAAGACGGCCACCAGGATGGCCAGGACGGTGTGCACCAGGCCGACGATGACGAACGGGTAGATGCCGAGGACCGCCGTGATGATGGCGAAGACCAGGATGGTGATCCGGGCGCCGTTGCCGCCGTTCTTGAACTTGGTCGCCAGGACGGCCGCGAACACCAGCCAGGCCAGGCCGAACACCACGTAGCCCCAGATCAGGCCGGTCGAATCGCCGACCAGGTCCTGGAAGGCGGTGTTGTCCTTGAGGGACTCGTCGTCCTTCGCGGCGTTGAGGGCCACGGCGGAGAAGGCGAAGATGGCCACGCCGAGGACCTGCAGACCGACGATCACCCACATCATCACGCGGGCCGCGCTCACCGAGCCGGGCATCGTGGTCGGCGCGGCGGGGCCGCCGTAGGGGGAGACCGGAGGGGCCTGCGGGTAGCCGTAACCGGGAGCCTGCCCCTGGTCCTGCGGGTAGCCGTAGCCCGGCTGCTGCGGCTGCTGCCCCTGGGGAGCGCCGTAGGGGTTGTTCGGGTCGCCGTAGCTCATGGGGGACTTTCCTCCGTTGAAATCCGAGTGCGGGGACGACGCGTGACATCCGCACGGAGGAAAGTTCTTCAGTATTGCGACCGTCCCCCCGTTGAGCTGCCCGCGGCACTTGTCGGCTCATCGTTCTTCACCACTGACCGGCTTGTCCAGCCGCATTCCCGATGTGTTGTGCAAGTGCAACATCGCTGATCATGGGCGGATACGGGAGGACGAACCCCCGGTGCCCGGATTGCGGCCGGATTGGAACCGTGGCGGGGTCATCCGCGAGGATGGAGCCATGACCGCCCAGATTCTCGATGGCAAGGCCACCGCAGCCGCGATCAAGTCCGATCTGACCGCCCGCGTGGCGGCGCTGAAGGAGAAGGGCGTCATGCCCGGCCTCGGCACGATCCTGGTCGGGGACGACCCCGGCAGCCAGAAGTACGTCGCCGGCAAGCACCGCGACTGCGCGCAGGTGGGGATCGCCTCCATCCAGCGCGAACTGCCCGCCACGGCGACCCAGGAGGAGATCGAGCGGGCCGTCCGCGAGCTCAACGAGGACCCGGCCTGCACCGGGTACATCGTGCAACTGCCGCTGCCCAAGGGCATCGACGAGAACCGCATCCTCGAGCTGATGGACCCGGACAAGGACGCGGACGGGCTGCACCCGATGAACCTGGGGCGCCTCGTCCTCAACGAGCCCGCCCCGCTGCCCTGCACCCCGAACGGCGTGCTGACCCTGCTCCGCCGCTACGGCGTGGAGATCAAGGGCGCCGAGGTCGTGGTCGTCGGACGCGGCGTGACCATCGGCCGGCCGATGCCGCTGCTGCTCACCCGCCGCAGCGAGAACGCCACCGTGACGCAGTGCCACACCGGCACCCGTGACCTGTCGGCGCACCTCAAGCGCGCGGACATCATCGTGGCCGCCGCCGGTTCCGCCCATCTGATCCGTGCCGAGGACGTGAAGCCCGGCGCGGCCGTCCTCGACGTCGGCGTCTCCCGCAGCGCCGAGGGCAAGATCGTGGGCGACGTCCACCCCGACGTCGCCGAGGTCGCCGCCTGGATCTCCCCGAACCCCGGCGGGGTCGGCCCGATGACCCGTGCCCAGCTGCTCGTCAACGTGGTCGAGGCGGCGGAGCGCAGTGTCGGCTGAGCAGGGGGCCCCGAGCGGGCACGAGTCACCCGAGGAACTCACGGTCCGGGACCCCGTCAGCGCGCCCGACGCCGAAGGGCGGCCGCGGCGGGTCACCCGGCGCTTCCCGCTGTTCACCAAGGACACCGCGCGGCCCGAGGGCGGTGGCCGGGCGGCGCCCGGGGACGCTCCCGCGCCGGCGCGGCAGTGGCCCGTGCTCGCCGTGCTGGGGCTGGCCGGGGTCGGCCTGCTGGTGACCGCGTTCGGCCAGTTCCGGATCGGGACGCTGCTGATCGGTGTCGCCCTGCTGGGCGGTGGCGTGATGCGCTGGCTGCTGCCGGACGTCGGCATGCTCGCCGTCCGCTCCCGCTTCACGGACATCGTCACCTACGGCCTGCTGGGCAGCGTGATCGTCCTGCTCGCGCTGATGGTGCAGCCGAATCCGTGGCTGCAGATCCCGTTCCTGAAGGACACCCTGCACTTCACGGTCACCAACGAATGACGGGGACGGCGGCCCGTCCTCTCCCCCGAGGAAGGACGGGCCGCCGCCCACGACCCACCCTCCTGCACCCCGAACGGCCTGTTCAACGGCTGTCAGTGCGCTGTGGCACGGAAGTGACAGTTCCGGTACGTCTCGCTTTCGATACGGCACAAAGTCGTATGTCGACGGGGTTGGCAGGGACAATCGGGACGGTCCAGGGTGTATCGCGCGCGGTCACCATGCTCCTGTGCGCCCCCCGTCAGGGAACTGAGATCCTGAGTGGGCGCATCCCTGTGGGTATCCAGAACGGGGACTCGGCCCAGGCCGCCACGCGCGGGGCGAACAGCGCGAGAAATATCAGCACGACCGGGGGGAAGAGGGGGAGCAATGCCTCGTTGGAGGGCCTTGCCGGATGAGCTCGATCCACAGATCAGGGAGTTCACCAGCCAGCTGCGCAGGCTCGTGGACCGCAGCGGACTCGGCATCGCGTCGGTGGCGGACCGCACGGGCTACAGCAAGACGTCGTGGGAGCGTTACCTGAACGGCCGGCTGCTCGCGCCGAAGGGCGCGATCGTGGCCCTTGCCGAGGTCACCGGCACCAATCCGGTGCACCTGACCACCATGTGGGAGCTCGCCGAGCGTGCCTGGAGCCGCTCGGAGATGCGGCACGACATGACGATGGAGGCCATCCGGATCTCCCAGGCGCGCGCCGCGCTCGGGGAGTTCGGCGGGCAGGACTTCACCGACCCCAAGGCCGGTGGCAAGGCGGCCTCGGCGGGCGAGGGCAGAGCGGCCTCCGCGGGCAGCGGCAAGCCCGCCCGCCGGAGCGGCAGCTCCACGGTCACCCCGGGCATCGCGGGACCGGCCGGTGTGGCCCCGAGCGTGCCGGTGCAGCCGACGGCTCCCGAGGTCCAGGACTCCACCGGCGCGGGTGTGCGGGAGGAGAGCGGCCGGGCCGCCGCGCCCGAGGTCAACTCGTGGGGGATGGCCGGGTACCAGGGCCCGTCGCGGACGGGCGGGCGCTCCGCCGGTCCGGGCGCCGACAGGGGATCCGGGACCCCCACCGGGTCGCCCGGCGGCCCCGGCCGGGCATCCGGCGCCGGGGCGGGTTCGTACGGCGAACCGCATGACGCCGTCCCGGGCCGGGCCGGTGGTGCCGGGGGGACCCGCCGCGCCGCCTCCGCGCCCGCGGGCAAGAAGCGGACCGCGACCTTCCTCGCGGGCGTCGTGGGCGTACTCGTGGTGATCGCCGGCGCGTTCTACCTCACCGGCGGCGGTGGCGACGACGAGGCCAAGGGCGGCGCCAAGTCGCCCTCGCCGACCGTCAGCACCGACCCGAAGCTGCCGCCCGGTGTGAAGTGCAGCGGCGACAGCTGCACCGGCAAGGACGCGGAGGCCATGGGGTGCAGCGGTGACCTGGTGACCACGGCCCAGACCGCGACCGTCGGCACGACCGTCGTCGAGGTCCGCTACAGCGAGACCTGCAAGGCGGCCTGGGGGCGTATCACCCAGGCGGTACAGGGCGACGAGGTCCAGATCAGCTCGGGCAAGGCGAAGCAGACCGGCAGCATCACCGCGGCCGGGGACGCCATCGCCTACACCCCGATGGTGGCCGTGAAGAGCGCCGCGGACGCCAAGGCCTGCGCGACGCTGGCGGCCGGGCAGCAGGGCTGCACCGACTAGGGGAGCGGTCCGCCGGGCCGGGGGAAGAATCTCCGAAGGGGGCAGGAATGCCCACCGGGATCGGGGGCAGGCGAACCGTACCCCCACGGGAGTCCGGCATGGTCGGTATCCCCCCAGGCGGCCGCCTTCGTCCTCCTCTCCCGGACGGGCGGCCGCCTCTCGCGTGGGGTGCGGGGGCGTACGCCGGGGCGGGGACGGTGTTGTGGGCCGGGCCACACCGACCCGGACGTCCGGGATCCCGGATGCGCGATAGCCTGACCGCTGGATGGATCTCTTGACGCCAAGAGATCGATCAAACGTCCGGGGCAGGGACCGCCCCACCGCCAGCTGTCATACGGAGAACGCCATGACCCGCACTCCCGTGAACGTCACCGTCACCGGCGCGGCCGGCCAGATCGGTTACGCCCTGCTCTTCCGCATCGCCTCCGGTCAGCTGCTCGGCGCGGACGTGCCGGTGAAGCTGCGCCTGCTGGAGATCACGCCCGCCCTGAAGGCGGCCGAGGGCACGGCCATGGAGCTGGACGACTGCGCGTTCCCGCTCCTGCAGGGCATCGACATCACGGACGACCCGAACGTCGCCTTCGACGGCACCAACGTCGGTCTGCTCGTCGGCGCCCGCCCCCGCACCAAGGGCATGGAGCGCGGCGACCTGCTGGAGGCCAACGGCGGCATCTTCAAGCCGCAGGGCAAGGCCATCAACGACCACGCCGCGGACGACGTCAAGATCCTGGTCGTCGGCAACCCGGCCAACACCAACGCCCTCATCGCCCAGGCCGCCGCGCCGGACGTACCGGCCGAGCGGTTCACCGCGATGACCCGCCTGGACCACAACCGCGCGCTGACCCAGCTCGCGAAGAAGACGGGCTCGACGGTCGCCGACATCAAGCGCCTGACCATCTGGGGCAACCACTCCGCCACCCAGTACCCCGACATCTTCCACGCCACCATCGCCGGCAAGAACGCCGCCGAGGTCGTGAACGACGAGAAGTGGCTGGCCGACGACTTCATCCCGACCGTCGCCAAGCGCGGCGCCGCCATCATCGAGGCCCGTGGCGCCTCGTCGGCCGCGTCCGCCGCCAACGCCGCCATCGACCACGTCTACAGCTGGGTCAACGGCACCGCCGACGGCGACTGGGTCTCCATGGGCATCCCGTCGGACGGCTCCTACGGCGTCCCGGAGGGCCTCATCTCCTCCTTCCCCGTCACCACCAAGGGCGGCACGTACGAGATCGTCCAGGGCCTGGAGATCAACGAGTTCTCCCGCGCCCGGATCGACGCCTCCGTCAAGGAGCTCGAGGAGGAGCGCGAGGCGGTCCGCGGCCTCGGCCTCATCTGACCGAGCCTCTCCCGCTCGTACGCGGGCCCCGTACCGGTTCCTTCCGGTACGGGGCCCGCGGTCTTTCCCTCAGCGTTTTTCCGGAGCCGCCGGTCGCGGGCGCATCCGCGCGAGGTACTCGCCGTGAGCGACGCCGGCCGGCTCGGCGCGTTCACCACCCGTGACGGGCGTTCCCCGAGCGCACGGCGGACGCCCGTCGCCCTGATCGAGGAGTACGCCCGCCATGGCGGGCATCTGTGGGTGTTTTGGGGGCATTCGCCCGCATCTCCCGTGACACAGCGCACTTTCGGCCATGGACGCGCATGCATCCGAGGGAGTAGGGCAGGCGAACTCGGTCTCTTAGTGACACGTATGTGACGCAGGGGCGCTGATCAGGAACGGAAGGCAAAGAGCGATCATGGCGGAAAGTACCGAACTTCAGGCGCGTCAAACCATCCATGCGGGAGGAGAGTGGCGTGCGGCCACCTCCGGAGCCACCCGCGAGGTCCTCGACCCAGCGGACGCCCTGCCCTTCGCCGTGGTCGCGGAGGGTGACGAGAAGGACACCGATCTGGCGATCGCCGCGGCCCGGCGCGCCTTCGACCAGGGGCCCTGGCCGCGCACGCCCGTCACCGAGCGGGCCGCGCTGCTGAGGCGCGTCGCCGACCTGCTCGTGCGGGACCGCGAGGAGCTGGGCCGGCTGGAGGCCCGCGACGCCGGCAAGACCGTCGAGGAGGGCCGTGTCGACATCGACTGCGTCGCCGACGCCTTCCGCTACTTCGCCGACCTGGTCGCCGGCGAGGCCCCCGGCCGGGTCGTGGACGCCGGCTCGACCGACATCCACAGCGTCGTCGTGCACGAGCCCGTCGGCGTCTGCGCGATGATCACGCCCTGGAACTACCCGCTGCTCCAGGCCAGTTGGAAGATCGCCCCCGCTCTCGCCGCCGGCAACACCTTCGTCGTCAAGCCGAGCGAGATCACGCCGATGACGACGATCGCGCTCATCGAGCTGCTCGTCGAGGCCGGGCTCCCCGAAGGGGTCGCCAACATCGTCACCGGGCCGGGCCACTCCGTCGGTGCGCGCCTGTCCGAGCACCCCGACGTCGACCTGGTCTCCTTCACCGGCGGCCTGGTCAGCGGCACCAAGGTCGCCGAGGCCGCCGCCCCGACCGTCAAGAAGGTCGCCCTCGAACTCGGCGGCAAGAACCCCAACGTCGTCTTCGCCGACGCCTGCGCCACCGAGGAGGGCTTCGACACCGCCGTCGACCAGGCCCTCAACGCCGCCTTCATCCACAGCGGCCAGGTCTGCTCGGCCGGCGCCCGCCTCATCATCGAGGAGTCCGTCCGGGACCGCTTCGTCACCGAACTCGCCCGGCGTGCCGACAAGATCCGCCTCGGCCGCGGCACCGAGGACGGCGTCGAGTGCGGCCCGCTCGTCTCCGAGCAGCAGCGCGCCAAGGTCGAGATGTACGTCGAGTCCGCCCTCAAGGAAGGCGCGGTGCTGCGCTCCGGCGGCAAGCGCCCCGAGCCGTCACCGCAGCGCCCGGAGAACGGCTACTTCTACGAGCCGACCGTCCTCGACCACTGCCACCGTGAGATGCGCGTCATCCGGGAGGAGGTCTTCGGGCCGGTCCTCACCGTCGAGACCTTCCGTACCGAGGACGAGGCCGTCGCACTCGCCAACGACACCGAGTACGGCCTCGCGGGCGGCGTCTGGACCTCCGACGCGGGCCGCGCCCGCCGTGTGGCCGGGCGGCTGCGCCACGGCACGATCTGGATCAACGACTTCCACCCCTACCTGCCGCAGGCGGAGTGGGGCGGTTTCGGCAAGAGCGGAGTGGGCCGCGAACTCGGCCCCGCCGGGCTCGCCGAGTACCGCGAGACCAAGCACGTCTACCAGAACCTCGCTCCGAAGCCGGTGCGCTGGTTCGCGGGCTGACCCGTTCCCCGTCGGGCTGCCGACCCCCCATCCCGGGCTGACCTCCACACCCCGGGATGACGTCCCCATCCCCGAAGCCCGTCCCTTCATCCCCACTGGAGCAAGTACGCCATGTCCCACACCAGTCACGAGTACGACTATGTCGTGATAGGCGGCGGAACCGCAGGTTCCGTGATCGCCTCCCGCCTGACCGAGAATCCGGACGTCACCGTGGCCGTCATCGAGGGCGGCCCCAGCGACGTCGGCCGTGACGACGTGCTGACCCTGCGCCGTTGGATGGGCCTGCTCGGCGGCGAGCTCGACTACGACTACCCCACCACCGAACAGCCACGCGGAAACTCGCATATCCGGCACAGCCGGGCCCGCGTCCTGGGCGGCTGCTCCTCGCACAACACCCTGATCGCCTTCAAGCCGCTGCCCGCCGACTGGGACGAGTGGGAGGCCGCCGGCGCCAAGGGCTGGGGCGCGGTGCAGATGGAGGCGTACTTCGCCCGGCTGCTCAACAACGTCGTCCCGGTCGACGAGAAGGACCGGAACGCCATCGCCCGCGACTTCGTCGACGCGGCCCAGGAGACGCTCGGTGTCCCGCGCGTCGAGGGCTTCAACAAGAAGCCGTTCACCGAGGGCGTCGGCTTCTTCGACCTCGCCTACCACCCCGAGAACAACAAGCGGTCCTCGGCGTCGGTGGCCTACCTCCACCCGGTGATGGACGAGCGCCCCAACCTGACGATCCTGCTGGAGACCTGGGCGTACAAGCTGGAGCTGGACGGCGACCGCGCCGAGGGCGTCCACGTGCGCACCAAGGACGGTGAGGAGATCCTCGTCAAGGCCCGCAACGAGGTCGTGCTGTGTGCCGGCGCCGTCGACTCGCCCCGGCTGCTGATGCACTCAGGCATCGGCCCCAAGGCCGACCTGGAGAAGCTCGGCATCCCCGTCACGCACGACCTGCCGGGCATCGGCGAGAACCTCCTCGACCACCCCGAGTCGGTCATCGTCTGGGAGACGAACGGCCCCATCCCGGAGAACTCCGCGATGGACTCCGACGCGGGCCTGTTCGTGCGCCGCGACCCCGAACTGCCGCACCCCGACCTGATGTTCCACTTCTACCAGGTCCCGTTCACGGACAACCCGGAGCGACTGGGCTACCAGCGGCCCGAGTTCGGCGTCTCGATGACCCCGAACATCCCCAAGCCGAAGAGCCGCGGCCGGCTGTACCTGACCAGCGCCGACCCCGAGGTCAAGCCCGCGCTGGACTTCCGCTACTTCACCGACGAGGACGACTACGACGGCCGCACCCTCGTCGACGGCATCAGGATCGCCCGCGAGATCGCGGGGACCGAGCCGCTGGCCGGCTGGCTCAAGCGCGAGGTCTGCCCCGGCCCGGACGTCACCGGTGACGAGGAGCTCAGCGAGTACGCCCGCAAGGTCGCGCACACCGTCTACCACCCCGCCGGCACCTGCAGGATGGGCGACGCCGACGACCCCTCCGCCGTCGTCGACCCCGAGCTGCGCATCCGCGGCCTGGAGGGCATCCGCATCGCGGACGCCTCCGTCTTCCCCACCATGACCACCGTCAACCCGATGATCGGCGTGCTCATGGTCGGGGAGAAGGCCGCCGAGCTGATCGGTGGCGGTTCCCGATGACCGCGACCCTCGAACCCCCCACGGAGCAGACCATGGACACCACACCCGTCTTCTCGGTGGAGGGCCTGTGGAAGGTGTTCGGCCCCAAGGCCGACCGCGTTCCCGCCGACCCCGAGCTCGCCGCCCTCGACCCCGCCGAGCTGCGCTCCCGCACCGGCTGCACGGCCGCCGTCCGGGACGTCAGTTTCGACGTGCGCAAGGGCGAGGTCTTCGTCGTCATGGGCCTGTCCGGCTCCGGCAAGTCCACGCTGGTGCGCTGTCTGACCCGGCTGATCGAGCCGACGGCCGGCACCATCGCCATCGACGGCGAGGACGTCCGCGCCATGGACCGCTCCCGGCTGCGCGAACTGCGCCGCCACCGCGCCGCGATGGTCTTCCAGCACTTCGGTCTGCTGCCGCACCGCACCGTCCTCGACAACGTCGCCTACGGCCTGGAGATCCAGGGCATGGGCAAGTCCGAGCGGCGCGAGCGGGCCGCGGAGGTCGTCGCCAAGGTCGGTCTGGAAGGCATGGAGCACCGCCGCCCGGGCCAGCTCTCCGGCGGCCAGCGGCAGCGCGTGGGCCTCGCCCGCGCGCTCGCCGTCGACCCCGAGGTCCTGCTCTTCGACGAGCCGTTCAGCGCGCTCGACCCGCTGATCCGGCGCGACATGCAGGAAGAGGTCATCCGGCTGCACCACGAAGAGGGCCGCACGATGGTCTTCATCACGCACGACCTCCAGGAAGCCCTCAAGCTGGGCGACCGTATCGCCCTGATGCGCGACGGCCGCGTCGTGCAGCTCGGCACGCCCGAGGAGATCGTCGGCTCGCCCGCCGACGAGTACGTGCGCGAGTTCGTCCGGGACGTCCCGCGCGAGCAGGTCCTCACCGTCCGCTCGGCCATGCGCCGCCCCTCGGCGGACCAGGACGGCAGGGGCCCCGCGGTGCGGCCCGACGCGACGGTGTCCGAGGCGATCGAGGCGGTCGCCCGCGCCGGCGCTCCGGCCCGGGTCGTCGACGAGGGCCGGTGCGTGGGCGTCGTCGACGCCGACACGCTCCTCGGCGTGGTCGCCGGGACGGAGCAGACCGCTCCGCCCGGGCCGCGGCAGCCCGAGGAGGCGGTGTGATGGCGACCATCACCGCGTCCCCGCCGCGCCTCGGCCTGCCCGCCCTCCTCAAGCACCCGGCCGTCCGCAAGCTGCTGCTGCTCGCCCTCGCCGCCGCGATCCTCGTGCCGCTGGCCATCGCCCGCTGGTCGAGCGGCACCTGGCCGAGCGCGCTGACCGTCGACTTCTCCGAGCCGCTCGCCAAGGTCAGCGACTGGATCATCGACAACCGCGACAGCCACCCGCTGTTCCTGTACTTCTTCGGCCACGTCAGCAACGTCGTCGTCATCGCCGTACGGGCCGTCTACCTCGCCCTGCTCGCCGTCGGCTGGGCGGGCGTCACGGCCCTGGGCGCGCTGGTCGCCTGGCGCGTGGCGGGCGTGAAGCTGGCGCTCGGCACGGCAGCCGCGTTCCTCGCCTGCGGGCTGCTCGGCATGTGGGTGCCGACCATGCAGACGCTCGCCCTGATGGTCGTCGCGGTCCTCGCGTCGGTCGCGGTGGGCGTGCTGCTCGGTCTCGCCGCCGGGCTGTCCGACCGGATGGACCGCGTGCTGCGGCCGGTCCTGGACACCATGCAGGTGCTGCCCGCCTTCGCCTACCTGCTGCCGGTCGTGCTGGTCTTCGGCATCGGCGTCCCGGCGGCCGTGCTGGCCACCGTCATCTACGCCGCCCCGCCCATGGCCCGCCTGACCTCGCTCGGTCTGCGCGGCGCCGACAAGGAGGTGCTGGAGGCCGTCGAGTCGCTCGGCTCCACGGCGCGCCAGCGCCTGCTGACCGCCCGGGTCCCGCTGGCCCGCAAGGAACTCCTCCTCGGCGTCAACCAGACGATCATGATGGCGCTGTCCATGGCCGTCATCGCGGCCGTCATCGGCGCGGGCGGTCTCGGTGACCGCGTCTACCAGGCCCTGGCCTCGGTCGACGTCGGTGCCGCGCTCGCCGCCGGTATCCCGATCGTGCTGCTGGCCGTCGTCCTGGACCGCGTCACCGGGGCGGCGGGGGAGCGGCTCGGCGCCGAACCCGAGCCCCACAGCGGCCGCGGCTGGCTCTACGCCCTCGCCGGCGTCGTCGTCGTGGCGGTCGCCGGGCGGCTCGCGGGCCGCCTCGACTGGCCCGACGCCTGGGTCGTCGGCATCGCCGAACCCGTCAACCGCGCCGTCGACTGGATGACCGCGCACCTGTACTCGGGCGTCCCCGTCATCGGCGGCACCGCCGACTGGGCGGGCCACTTCACCACCTGGGTCCTCGACCCGGTGCGCGACGGCCTGCAGGCGTTGCCCTGGTGGTCGGTCCTGCTGATCGTCGCCGCCCTGGCCTGGGTGATCGGCACCTGGCGCACCGCGCTCACCGCCGTCCTCGCCATGGCCGCGATCGGTGTCCTCGGCGTCTGGAAGCCGTCCCTGGACACCCTCTCCCAGGTCCTGGCGGCCGTCGCCGTCACCCTGGCCGTCGGCTTCGCCGTCGGTATCGCCGCGGCCCGCAGCGACCGCCTGGAGCGGGCGCTGCGTCCGGTCCTCGACGTGTTCCAGACGATGCCGCAGTTCGTGTACCTGATCCCGGTCGTCGCCCTGTTCGGCGTCGGCCGCGCCCCGGCCGTCGCGGCCGCGATCGTCTACGCGCTGCCGGCCGTCGTCCGCATCACCACCCAGGGCCTGCGCCAGGTCGACCCGGCCGCGCTGGAGGCCTCCGGCTCGCTCGGTGCGACCAGCTGGCAGCAGCTGAGGCAGGTGCAGCTCCCGCTGGCCCGCCCGGCGCTGCTGCTCGCCGTCAACCAGGGCCTCGTCCTGGTCCTCGCCGTCGTCGTCATCGGCGGCCTGGTCGGCGGTGGCGCCCTCGGCTACGACGTCGTCTTCGGCCTCGCCCAGGGCGACCTGGCGACCGGTCTGGTGGCCGGCGGGGCGATCGTCTGCCTCGGCCTGATGCTCGACCGGGTGACCCAGCCCACCGAACGCCGCGCGAAGAAGGGAGCGTGACATGCGAGTCCGTACCACTGCCGCGGTCGCCGCGGTGAGCTCGCTGGCGCTGCTCACCGGCTGCGGCGCCGCCGACATGACCAAGCAGGCCTCGCCCTTCGCGGGCGCGCAGGGCGCCAAGACCGTGACCCTGTCCGTGCAGTCCTGGGTGGGCGCGCAGGCCAACGTGGCCGTCGCCCAGTACATCCTGGAGCACGAGCTGGGCTACCGCGTCGACACCGTCCAGGTGGACGAGGTGCCCGCCTGGGACGCCCTCAGCCAGGGCCGCGTCGACGCGCTCCTGGAGGACTGGGGCCACCCCGAGCAGGAGCAGCGGTACGTCAAGGACAAGAAGACGATCAGCCCCGGCGGTGAACTCGGCGTCACCGGCCACATCGGCTGGTTCGTCCCGACGTACCTCGCCAAGCAGCACCCGGACATCACGAACTGGAAGAACCTCAACAAGTACGCCGATCAGTTCCGCACCCCGGAGAGCGGCGACAAGGGCCAGCTGATGGACGGTTCGCCGTCCTACGTCACCAACGACAAGGCGCTGGTGAAGAACCTGAAGCTGGACTACCAGGTGGTGTTCGCGGGCTCCGAGGCGGCGCAGATCACCCAGATACGGCAGTTCGCCAAGGAGAAGAAGCCCTTCCTCACCTACTGGTACACGCCGCAGTGGCTCTTCAAGAAGGTCCCGATGACCGAGGTGAAGCTGCCGCCGTACAAGGAGGGCTGCGACGCCGATCCGGAGAAGGTCGCCTGCGCCTACCCGCACACGCCGCTGCAGAAGTACCTGAACACGGACTTCGCGAAGAACGGCGGCAAGGCGGCGGCCTTCCTGAAGAAGTTCAAGTGGACGACCGAGGACCAGAACGAGGTCTCCCTGATGATCGCCGACAAGAAGATGACGCCGGAGGACGCGGCGAAGAAGTGGGTGGACAGCCACGAGTCCACGTGGAAGAAGTGGCTGTCCTGAGCGTCCCTAGGGTCGCAGGCCGGCGGCGATCTCCCGCAGGGCCCGGGTGGCCCGCCGCTGGAGTCCCGGCCCGAAGGTGATCCGGGTGGCCCCTCGCGCGCCGAGTTCGGCGGGTGAGGGGCCACCGTCGGTCGGGGCTCCCACGTTGATCGGGCCCTGGATCCCGGCGCGCAGCAGCGGCAGCACCTCCGGCGGGGCGCCGATCGGGTACACGCAGTCGGCGCCCGCGGCGACGTACAGCGCGGCCCGCTCGATGGCCCGGTCGGGGTCGTCGACCCCGCGGGCGAAGGTGTCCACGCGCGCGTTGACGAAGAGCCGGTCACCGGCCGCCTCCCGCACCTCGGCCAGCCGGCCGGCGTGCGCGCGGGGGTCCTTGAGCACCCCGTCCGCGGAGTCCTCCAGGTTGCAGCCGACCGCCCCGATCTCCAGCAGCCGCTCCACCAGCTCCTTCGGCGCGAGCCCGTAGCCGCCCTCCACGTCCGCCGACACCGGCACGTCGACGGCCCGGACGATCCGGGCGACCGCCGCGAACATCTCGTCGGCCGGGACCTGCCCGTCCTCGTACCCGAGGGAGGCGGCGACCCCGGCGCTGGGCGTGGCGAGCGCGGGGAACCCGGCCTCGGCGAACACCCGCGCACTGGCCGCGTCCCACGGCCCGGGCAGCACGAGGGGATCGCCGGGTACCCGGTGGTGGTGGAGGGCGCGGAACAGATCGGCCTTGTTCATGGCGTGTAACCCCCTGGCGGAATCCGGCGACCGACCATCACCCGGTTCCAGTTGTTGATGGCGACGACCAGCCCGATCAGATGGGCCAGCCGCGTCTCGTCGAAGTGCTTGGCGGCGTTGTCGTAGACCTCGTCCGGCACGAAGCCTTCCGTGAGGACCGTCACCGCCTCCGTCAGCGCCAGCGCGGCCCGCTCCCGCTCGTCGAAGACCTCCTCGGCCTCCTCCCACGCGGCCAGCAGATCGAGCTGCCGCTCGCTCACCCCGGACGCGCGGGCGAGCGCGAGATGCATGTCGAGGCAGAACGCGCAGTGGTTGAGCTGCGAGGCGCGGATCACGACGAGTTCGGCGAGGGCCGGGTCGCCGAGACCCTTCTTCGCCGTGGCGCTGAGAGCCGACATGGCCCGGGCGACCGCCGGATCCAGCAGCCGGGTGCGGGTCGTCACTTGTACTGCCCCGGCTGGTAGTGGCCCGGCGCCATGCGGCAGGTCACCCCGAACCGGTTCCAGGCGTTGATCGTCGTGATCGCGGCGATGACCTGCGCCAGCTCGGCCTCCTCGAAGTGCTCGGCGGCGTTGTCGTAGACCTCGTCCGGCACGAAGCCGTCCGTGAGGACCGTCACCGCCTCCGTCAGCTCCAGCGCCGCGATCTCCTTCGCGGTGTAGAAGTGCCGCGACTCGTCCCAGGCGCTGAGCTGCACGATCCGCTCGACGCTCTCGCCGGACGCGAGGGCGTCCTTGGTGTGCATGTCGATGCAGAACGCGCAGTGGTTGATCTGGGAGGCGCGGATCTTCACCAGCTCGTACAGCGTGTGGTCGAGGCCCTTACGGGCGGCGGTCTCCAGCCGGATCATCGCCTTGTAGACCTCGGGCGCGTGCTTGGCCCACTCCAGGCGGGCGGGCCGCTCGGGGGCGTACTCCACGGTCGTCGTGGTCGTCGTGTCGTCGGGATGCGTCGTCATGCCCTCGACCCTAGGAAGAAAGCAGCCCAGGAGTATGGTCCATTTCCATGGCGGAACCTTGGGCCACTCTGGGCATCGACCTGCATGTGGAACCGACCGGGCCGGGCCTGCGCCGAGGGCTGACAGACGCCCTGCGCGAGGCGGTGCGCTCCGGCCGGCTGGCCCCCGGCACCCGGCTGCCCTCCTCCCGCGCGCTCGCCGCCGACCTGGGCATCGCCCGCAACACCGTCGCCGACGCCTACGCCGACCTGGTCGCCGAGGGCTGGCTCACCGCCCGGCAGGGCTCGGGCACCCGGGTCGCGATGGGGGTACCTCCCACGCCCTTCAGGCAGTGGGGGAGCGAGGTCGTCCCGCCGTCCGGCACGGCACCCCACCCCCGTGCCCTCACCCGCCCGGCCTACGATCTGCGCCCCGGCAGCCCCGACCTCGCGTCCTTCCCGCGCGCGGAGTGGCTCAAGGCCGCCCGGCGCGCCCTCACCGCCGCCCCGCACCACGCCCTCGACTACGGCGACCCGCGTGGTCGCCCCGAGCTGCGGGACGCGCTCGCCGGGTACCTCGCCCGGGCCCGGGGCGTGCGCGCCGACCCCGAACGGATCGTGGTGTGCGGTGGGTTCGCGCACGGCCTGAAGCTGCTCGGCACGGTCCTGCGGGCCCGCGGGGCACGGACGGTCGCGGTCGAGTCGTACGGCCTCGACGTGCACGGGAGGATCCTGGCCGCGTGCGGGCTGCGCACCACCCCGCTGCCCTTCGACCGACTCGGCACCGACCCGGGCGGGCCGGCGGCCGCCGAGGCCGTTCTCCTCACCCCCGCCCACCAGTTCCCCATGGGCGTGCCCCTGCACCGCGACCGCCGTGCGGCCGTCGTGGACTGGGCGCGGCGCACCGGCGGGCTGGTACTGGAGGACGACTACGACGGTGAGTTCCGCTACGACCGGCAGCCCGTCGGCGCGCTCCAGGGCCTGGACCCCGACCGGGTGGTCTACCTGGGCACCGCGAGCAAGTCCCTCGCGCCCGGCCTGCGGCTGGCCTGGACGGTGCTGCCGCCGGGCCTCGCCGAGGAGGTCGCGGCGGCGAAGGGCGGCGTCGACACGTGCGGGGTGCTGGACCAGCTGACCCTGGCCGAGTTCCTCACGTCCGGTGCCTACGACCGGCACGTCCGCGCGACCCGCCTGCGCTACCGGCGCCGCCGGGACGCCCTGGTCGCCGCCGTCGCCGCCCGGGCCCCCGAAGCCCGCGTCACCGGCATCGCGGCCGGTCTGCACGTCCTGCTGCGCCTGCCGCCCGGCACCGAGCAGTCGGTGGTGCAGGCGGCGCACTGGAGGGGTCTCGCGCTCCACGGCCTCGCCCGCTACAGCAACCCCGCCGCGCGGGCCGAGCCCGTCGACGCCCTGGTCGTCGGATACGGCACACCGCCGGACCACGCCTGGTCGGGGGCGCTGGACGCGCTGTGCGCGGTACTGCCCGGATAATCGAGCGCATTCCACCTCGGACATACAGTCCGAAGGATATGGTCACCCCATGAGTGAACGTTCTTCCATATCCCGCGTGGCCCTGAAGAAAATCACCCCCGATGTCTCCGCCGCCATGGGCTCCCTGCACGCCGCCGCCGTTTCCGCGGCCGAGGACGCCAAGCTCGAGCCGGAACTGCTGGAACTCGTCAGGATCCGCGCCTCGCAGATCAACGGCTGCGCGTTCTGCCTCGACATGCACACCCGGGACGCCCGCGAACAGGGCGAGTCCGAGCAGCGCCTCCACACCCTGAACGCCTGGCGGGAGACGCCCTTCTTCACCGAACGCGAGCGCGCCGCCCTGGCGTTGACCGAGGCGGTGACGCTGGTTCACGACGGCCGCGTACCGGACGCGGTCTACGCCGAGGCGGCCGGGGTGTTCGACGAGAACCAGCTCGCGGCCCTCATCTGGTCGGCCACCGTCATCAACGCCTACAACCGCATCGCGATAGCGACACGTATGGTTCCGAAAAGCTGAAAAGGGCAGGAGAAAAGCCGCCGGGTCTCATTCGATCCGGCGTCGCTTTTCCCCGCTGTTCATTCGGTCGGCAGCGGCTCCATCATGCCGTCCAGCCATGTCCGCCATTCCCCGGCCCGTTCCGCCGGAGGAATTCCCATCGGCCGTCCGATCCAGCCCGTCACGGGCCGGATCCCGTGCAGCGCGTTCACCAGCCACACCTCACGGCCGTCCAGCTCGGCCACGGTCCGCTCGGGGTGCGCGATCCGGAACCCGGAGCGCAGCGCCCGCTCCTGGACCAGCCCGGCCGTCACACCCGGCAGCACGGGCAGCCGCGGCGGGGGCAGGCACAGGGTGTCGTCCTCCCACCACAGGACACTGGCGGTGGCCGACTCCAGGACCGTGCCCGACGGGGCGATCAGCACCGCCTCCTCCGCGCCCTCGCCCGCGGCCCGGCGCCGCACCCGGGCCAGGGTGTCCAGGTCCGGGCCCTTGCGGCGGGGCACGGTCCGCGGATCGGACTGGCCCGCCGCCCAGAGGCGCACCCCCGCGCCGAGCGGCGGAGCGGGCCGCAGCAGCAGCCGCAGCTCCAGGGACCCGGCCGCGAGTTCCACCCGGGGGAACCACGCCCCCGTGCGCGGCAGGGCGGCGGTCACGTCCTGCCAGAACGCGACGAGCCGGCGTGGCTCCGGCCCGCCGCACTCACCGCAGGACCGCGAGAACCGCTCCCGGTGCCGGGCGTAGGCCCGCACCCTGCCCTCGCGCAGCAGCCACGAGTCGGCGACGAGCAGCCGCCCTCCCGCCGTCCGCTCCGGAGCCGGGGCCAGGCCACGGCCGGGCGTCCACGCCCACAGGCCCTCCGCCACCGCCGGTCTTGTCACCACGAGGTCCTCCTCAGTACGTGCGGCCCGCGACGGCGGGCGCCCCGTGCCGGGGCCCGTACGGCGCGTGCTCCAGCCAGGATCCACACCACGGCAGCACCGGCGCCAGGGCCGCCGCGGCCCGCTGCCCGACCCGGACGATCCGGCGGCGCGGCCTCAGATGGTCCAGGGCCCTACCGGCGGCGGCCATGTTGAACAGGCCCGCCGCGCGCCGCACCTCCGCGAAGTGCGCGACCGCCTCGCCGGTGCCCGCGGCGATCGCCTCGGCGGCCGCCGCCGCGTCCGCGATCCCGCTGTTCATCCCGCGCGCCCCGAACGGCGGGAAGAGGTGCGCCGCCTCACCGGCCAGCAGCACCCGCCGGTGCCGATCGGTGAACGAGGCCGCCACCACGCGCAGGAAGCGGTACGTCGACACCCACAGGATCCGCTCCCCGTAGCCGTCCCCGACGATCGCGGGCAGCCGGCGCCGTACCGCCTCCTCGGTGCCGAACTCCTCCGGCCGGTCGTCGTCGCCGCACTGGAGGTCGATCTGGAAGCCCCCGGTGAACGGCACCCGCATCACACTGCGCCCACCGGCCCCGGGATGCTCGTAGTGGAAGACCCGCTCCAACGGCAGCTCGGCGCCCGGCACATCGGCGACGTCCACGACGACGTGGAAGCCCTCGCCGCGGGTGCCCTCCAGCTCGATGCCCAGCTCGCGCCGGACCGCGGAGCGCGCCCCGTCGGCGGCGACGACGTGGGAAGCGCTCCACTCCCGCCCGTCCGCACCCGTCAGCAGGACCCCGCTCTCCGTGCTGTGCACACCCGTCACGCGGGCGTCCCACACGACGTCGACCCCGGCCCGCGCACAGGCCGCGCGCAGAAAGCGTTCGGTGTCCGTCTGGCGCAGGCTGGTGAAGGGCGGCGGGCCGGACGGGGGCGGGAAGGTGCGGGCGTACACCTCGCGTCCCCGGTAGAGGGTGCGCCTGGTGTGCCAGGTCCGTCCGTACGAGGTGATCTCGGCGGCGAGGCCGGGCTGCGTCGCGTCCAGCAGGGCGAGGGTCTCCCGGTGCACGAACAGGGCCCGGCTGCCGGGCCGTTCACGGTCCTCGGGATCGGCCTCCAGCAGTGTGACCGGCAGGCCGTGCGCCCGCAGCGCGAGGGCCGCCGACAGGCCCACCGGTCCGGCGCCCACGACCACGACCGGGGTCATGCCCGGGCGCCTTCGGCCCTGGAATCCGGCACACCGGACAGCATCCGGGCGATCTCCAGCCGCTTCACCTTCCAGGTCGCCGTCATCGGCAGCTCCTCGAACCGCCACTGCCGGGGCTCGGCCATCGCCGGCAGCCCGGCCGTGGCCCGCCGCCAGCGCTCCGGATCCAGGGGCCGATCCCCGCGCACGCACACGACCGGCACCGGCTCGCGGTCCGCCCCCGGAACGATCACGACCTCGCGCAGCTCCTCCAGCCGGGACATCAGCGTGTCCTCGACCTCCAGGTTGCTGTGCACCGCGTCGATCCGGTCGACCTCCCGGTCGATCAGGTACAGCGCGCCCAGACGGCTCCGGTAGCCCAGGTCGCCCATCTCCCACCAGCCGTCGGTGAGCTGGCGGTCGTAGCGCTCCGGCATGCCGAGGTAGGTGAGGATCCGGCCCCGGGTGCGCGCCTCGATCCGGCCCGGTGTGCCGGGCGGCACCCGCCCGCCCCCGGCGCCGGTCACCCGGACCCGGGTGAAGCCGGGTATCGCGAACCCGACCCGGCGGCCGTCCGCCCGGGCCGCACCGCGCCGGGTCACCACCTGGAACGCCACCGGGCCCGTCTCGCTCTGCCCGTACAGCTGGATCAGCCAGGGCGTACGCCGCCGCGAAGCGCCCAGCAGCCGCCGCACGGTGCGCGGATGGATCGCGTCGAACGTCGAGCCGTACGACCGGACCCGGGACAGCGGCCCTCCGGGCGCGCCGGCCAGTTCCTCCCACAGCACGAACGTGTTGGGGTGCGTCTCCACGATGCCGGGCCGGTGCCGGACCAGCAGCGGGCCGACCGCGGCCGGGTCCGGGTCGGTGATCAGCACGAGCGGGCTGCCGAAGTGCAGCAGGACGCCGAGCAGATGGTAGAAGCGCGAGTGCACGAACGACAGGTGCAGCGCGGCGGTCTCGCCCCGGGTGGGCCGGCCCATCGCCTGCTGCGGCACGAGCCGGTTCCACATGGTCCGCGCGCAGTGCACGGCCAGTTTGGGCACGCCGGTGGTGCCCGAGCTGTGGGTGATCAGGGCGGGTTCGCGGGGGTGCAGCCGGACGGGCGGGGGCGGTTCGGAGCCGGAGTACGCCGCCAGCGGCTCGGCCCCGGGCGCGTCGTCCACGGACAGCGTCCGCCGCACCGGCCCGGACAGGTCGACGTCCTTCAGGCCGTCCAGCGTCGGGCCGTCGGTGACCAGCCAGGGCCGCCGCAGCCGTGCGAGAAGCTGCCCGGCCACCGCGGGGGCCAGCGCGGGCGACAACAGCACGGGCACGGCCCCGATACGGGAGACGGCACAGGTCAGCAGCATGATGTCGACGTTGTCGGCCTTGTGCACGACGACCTGCTCCGAGGGCCGCACCCCGGCCTCCCACAACCGGCCGGACAACTCCTCGACCACATCGGCCAGCACGCGGTAGCTCAGGTCGACGCCGAGGTCGGGGGCGACGTCGAGCGGCCGGTCGAGCGTGACGAAGACCGCCCCGTGCCGGTCGGCCGCACGCCGGAAGACCGGTCCCAGATAGAACCCTCGGTCGGCGAGCAGGGGCTGTCGCATGGGGGCGTTCCTCTCCGTGGTGTTCACCAGGCGCCCTTGCGCACCAGATGGCGGCGGAGCTTCCCGGTCGGGGTGTGGGGCAGCGACGGGACGAAGCTGACGCTGCGGGGGACCTTGAACGCGGCGAGGCTCTCGCGCGCCAGGCCGATCAACTCCTCGGCCAGGCCGTCCCGGACGGGCGGGGCGGGGACCACGAAGGCGCGCAGCCGGCTCGCGCCGCGCCCGTCCGGGACGGCCGCGACCACCACCTCCCGCACCGCCGGATGGCCGCGCAGCACGGCCTCCACCTCCAGCGGGGAGACGGTGATGCCGCCGACCATCTCCATGTCGTCCACGCGGCCCAGATGCCGGTAGGTGCCGTCCGGTTCGCGGCTGGCCCGGTCCCGCGTCGCCAGCCAGCCGTCCACGAGGGTCCGGGCGGTCTCCTCCGGCCGGTTGAGATAGCCGGGTGTCACCGTCGGCCCGCGCACCCACATCTCGCCCTCGTCGCCGTCCGGCACCGGATGGCCGTCACGGTCGCGCAGCTCCACCTCGAAGCCGGGGACGGGAGGGCCGACGGTGCCCGGGTGGTTGTGGGCGAAGCCGTTGGCGCAGAACGCGTGCCCGGCCTCGGTGGAGCCGAGCTGCTCCAGCACCGGCGCGCCCAGCAGTGTGGTCACCTGCCGGGCCAGCCCCTCCGGCAGCCCCTCACCGGCCGACACCGCGGCCCGCACCGAGGCGAAGCAGCCCTCGTGCCCGTGACCCCGCTCGGCGACCAGCGCCGCGAACGCGGACGGCACGGAGTACAGCAGCGTCACCCGGTGCCGGGCGACGAGCTCGTCGATCGTGGCCGGACCGGGCCGCCGGTCGACCAGCACGGCCGACGAGCCGGAGAACAGCGGGAAGACGAAGGCGTTGCCGAACCCGTAGGCGAAGAACAGCTTCGACACCGACAGGGTGACGTCGTCCGCGGTGATCCGCAGTACCCGCCGCCCGACCAGGTCGTGATACGTCCGTGGATCGCCGTGCGTGTGCACGACGCCCTTGGGCCGGCCCGTCGTGCCGGAGGTGTACTGCACGTAGAGCGGGGTGTGCCGGCCGGCCTGATGGGCGGGAGTGGGCTCGGCGGCGGGGGCGAGGGCCATCAGTCGGTCGGCACCGAGCTCCGCCCGGCCGGCGAACCGTTCCTCCAGACCCGGCCCCGTCACACCCAGCACGGCGTCGGTGTCCTCGGCCAGGAACGCGTGGTCGGCGGCGGGGAGTTCGGGGTTGACCGGGACCGCGACGGCACCGAGGCGGGCGGTGGCGAGGAACGCCGTCACCCAGGCGAGGGAGTCCGGCAGCGCGAGCAGCACACGGTCGCCGGGGCGCACCCCGTGCCCGGCGAGCACGGTCGCCGCACGGGCCGCGAGGTCGTGCACCTCACCGTGGGTCCAGGCCCGGTGCCCCTGGTGGAAGGCGGCCCGCCCACCCCACCCGCGCCGCTCGGCGAGCTCCGCCAGGTGGGCCGCGAGATTCCCGGGCGCCTCGGCCTCGGCCGGGCTCAGCGTGACCTGCGGACTGGTCATCGCCGGCCCTCCCCGGCCGCCCCGGCCTTCTGCCCCGGCGGGCCCTGCCGCCGCATCCGGTCGGCCGTGTGCTGATGGAGGGCCCGCATCGGGGCCGCCGTCTTCAGCAGCATCTCCTCGTACTCCGCGTCCGGATCGGAGCCCAGCACGATCGCGCCGCCCGCGCCCAGATGCATCACACCGTCGGCGACGACGGCGGTCCGGATCACGATGCTGAGGTCCGCACCGCCACCGCACCCGAAGTAGCCGAGGGCGCCGGAGTAGACGCCGCGGGCCTCGGTCTCCAGCGAGTCGATGATCTCCAGCGTGCGCAGCTTCGGCGCGCCGGTCATCGACCCGCCCGGGAAGCAGGCCCGCACACAGTCCACCGCGTCCGTGCCCGGCCGCAGCCTGCCCTCCACGGTCGACACCAGCTGGTGCACGGTGGCGTACGTCTCCGTGGCCATCAGCTTGGAGACCCGCACGGTCCCGGTCCGGCAGACCTGCCCCAGGTCGTTGCGCAGCAGGTCCACGATCATCAGGTTCTCGGCCCGGGTCTTGGCGTCCGACGCGAGCGCGTCCCGCAGCCGGGCGTCCTCCTCCGGCCCCGCGCCCCGAGGTGCGGTGCCCTTCACGGGCCGGGCCTCGGCGGTGCCGTCCCGGCCGATCCGCAGGAACCGCTCGGGTGAGGAACCGGCCACCTCCAGCTCCCCGAATCTCAGGAACGCCGCGTACGGGGCCGGGTTGTCGCGGCGCAGCGTCCGGTAGAACTCCAGCGCGTCGGGCGGAGCGGGCAACCGGGCGGCGTTCGTCAGACAGACCTCGTAGCTGGTGCCGGACCGCAGCGCCCGCCGGCACGCCTCGATGTCCGCGAGGTACGTCGCCCGGTCGCGCACCAGCCAGGGCTCGGCGGCGCCGGGGTCGGCCGGGACCGGCGGTCCGGGCAGCGGCGGCCGCTCCGCCGCCACGCAGGAGAGGTCGGCCAGCACGCCCTCCAGCCAGTCGGCGGCCTCCCGCGCGGCCTGCGGGGTGTCCTCCGCCAGGCATACGACGTACGTGAAGCCCTCCTCGTGGTCCACCGCGACGACCCGGTCGGCGAACAGCCAGGCGGCGTCCGGGGCGGGGGAGCGGTGCCGGTTGGACGACCCGCAGTCGGCCTTCACCTCGTAGCCGAAGTAGCCGACGTAACCGCCGGTGAAGTCGAACGGCAGACCGGTCGCGTCCACCCGGCGGCTGGTCAACTGCCGCTTGAGGTAGTCGAAGACACTCGCCCTGACCCGCCGCACCGGCCGGCCCGCCCGCTCGATCTCACACCGCCCGGCACCGACGTCGTACCGCACGAACTCGGCGAGCGGCCCCTGGTCGTCCCCGAGGAACGAGAACCGCGACCGCCCCGGCTCGACCAGCGAACTGTCCAGCCAGAAGCTCCGCGGCGACCCCGCGAACATCCGCTCGAAGACCGCCTCGGCATCAACGGCACCGGCGACCCGCCGAGTGTGCAGCCGGTACCCGACCCGCCCGGGGCGCCGGGGCCGTGGAATGGCAACACCGACGGGACCGACTTCGGCGATCGCCTCCCGCCCTGCGGCCGGGACGGCCCTGGCCGACGGGACGGCCGCCCCCGTCGCGCCGGCGCCGCGGGGCGCGGGGGCGGATGAGGCGACCTCGGCGGGCGCCTCCTGCCCCGCGGGCGGGACGGCCCCGGGGTCCGGAGTGGCCGTGCTCGACGGGTTGGCGCCGCGGGGCGCCGGGGCGGACAGGGCGGTCTCGGTGTGTGTCTCCTGCCCGGCGGGCGGGACGGCCCCGCCAGACGCCGGAGCGGCCGGGGGTGATGGGGAGACCTCGGGGGTCGTCGCCTGCCCTGCGGCCGGGACCGTCCCGGTCGGTGAAGTGGCTGCGCCCGTCGGGCCGGCGCCGCCGGGCGTCGGGGCAACCGGGGCGGATGGGACGGCCTCGGCGGGTGTCCCCCGCCCTGCGGACCCGACGGCTCCGCCGGACGCCCCCTCCGCCGGGGCGGCCTCGCTCGACGCGGCGGCTTCGCCGAACGCGACCGCCCCGGCCCCGCCAAGCGGGTTCGCCGTGCCCTGGGAGACGGCAGCGACCTGGAAGACGGCCGCGGCCACGGGCCGGCGAAGACCACTGGCGCCCGGAAGGACCGCCGTCCGCCCCCGGACCCCCGCGTCGCACTCCGGGACGACGGGCCGCCGCCTGACCCCCTCGTGCGACGGCTGCGACGGCACGGCCGTGTTCTTCGGGCGCAGCTTTCCGGCCCGCTCGGCGGTGAGGTTCCGGAAGTTCACGAGCATGCGGTGCCCGTACTCGGTGAGGACCGACTCGGGATGGAACTGCACCCCCCACAGCGGCCGGCTGCGGTGCCGGAGCCCCATCAGGACGCCGTCCTCCGCCCAGGCCGTGGCCTCCAGCGTCTCCGGCAGCGGCTCGCGTACGGCCAGTGAGTGGTAGCGGACAGCGGTGAACTGCTGCGGCAGCCCGTGGAACAGGTCCCGTCCGTCGTGCCGGATCGTGGACAGATGCCCGTGCCGCGGCTCCGGAGCGGGCCCCACAAGACCGGCCTCCCCGAGCGCGATGCCCTGGTGCCCCAGACACACACCGAGCACGGGAACCGGGGAGGTCGCGAGCAGCCTGCCCCCGATGCCGAAGTCCCGCGCCTCGCCCGGATGCCCGGGGCCGGGGGACACCACGAGGTTGTCGAACGCCCGGAGGTCGGGAAGACCGTCGACGGGCGCGTCGTTCCGGACCACCACCGGCTCCTCGCCGTTGACCTCGGCGAGCAGCTGGAACAGGTTGTACGTGTACGAGTCGTAATTGTCGATGAGCAGGGTCTTCACCCGCCCACCTCCCTCTGTTCGTTCGCGGGCCTATGTGGCCCGGCGTTTGTGCCGCCCGCGCAGTGCCTGGAGCGACGGGTACAGCCATTTCCTGAAGAAACGCTGGAGCCGCGGCATGAGAATCCAGGTGACAAGGGCCGTCACACACAGACACAACAACAGCGTGCGAAACAGTGCATTGAGGTCACCGAGATAGGGAAGCACCGTCAGATTGAACAGGAGCACCGGCGGGAAAACCGCGCTCATATTCACGAACCACAGTTTCCATTTCGACGGCGGAGCCGGCGGCGCGGGTGTCAGCGTCTGCGCGTCGAACCAGGCCCGGGCGCCCGGCACCCTCCGGCGCTCCGCCTCCCGGGCGACCCCCTCCAGCCGGGCGTCCCACTGTTCCCGGGAGGGTGATTTCTCCCAGGCCAGGGCCGAACCCTCGCTGGCGAAGCGATAGACGACATGCCATTCCGCCCCTCCGTCGACAAGTACCCCACCCCCCAGAAACCCCGGCTGCCGCGCGGTCGCGCCCAGCAAGGCCCACCCCCAGGAGTGGAAGTCGGCCGCACGGCCCGGCGCCACGCGATAGGCCACGGTGACCGTGACGGGATTACTGGTCACGCCGTCCCATACGGAAAGCGCTCACCTCGCGTTCAAGATTCAACAAACATTTTTCGGGACGCCCGTAAGTCGCCCTGAAGTCGCCCGCAAGTCGTCCGGAAGGTGAAGGCTTTCGGCAGTGGGGAAAGCATGTCCGCTCACTGCGGTGCGACGGCGCTCTCCTCCGCCTCCACCGGCGCCTCCCCGAACCGCGACAGCGCGAGCGCCCCCGCCACCGCCACCGCGAATCCGAGGATCGCCAGCCACCCCAGCCCCGGCCGCGTACGGTCCCCGAGCCACACCACGCCGATCAGCGCGGGCGCGACGGTCTCCCCGAGCACCAGCCCGGCCGTCGCCGTGGTCACCGACCCGCGCTGCAGGGCCGTGGTCAGCAGCAGGAACGCCGCCCCGCCGCCGAGCAGCAGCGCGTACGTCGCCGGATTGGGGAACAGCTCGCCGGGGGACAGCCCGTCGATCAGCCGCACCGACACCTCCACCACCCCGAACCCCAGCCCCGCCCCCAGTCCGAGCGTCAGCGCCCGCCCCCGCTCCGGCAGCCGCCCGCCGGACAGCCCGAGCAGCAGCACCCCGGCCGCCGCCCCGAGCATCGCCCACTTCAGCCCGGCCGGCCCGGCCTCGTCGCCCTCCGCCCCGGACGCCAGCCCCAGCAGCGCGAGCCCGGCGCACACCACCGCCACCGCCGCCCACTCGACCCGGCTCAGCCGTACCTTGAGCAGCTGTGCGGCGACCACCGCCGTCACCGCGAGGCTCGCGGCCAGCGCCGCCCCCACGGCGTAGATCGGCACCGACCGCAGCGCGAGGATCTGCAACACGAAGCCGAGCCCGTCCAGCCCGAGGCCGGCCAGATACCGCCACTGCCGCAGCGCCCGCCACAGCAGCGCCACGTCCCCGCCCGGCCCGGTCGCCGCCGCCGAGCGCGCGGCGATCGCCTGCAACACGGTCGCCGTACCGAAGCAGACGGCCGCGCCGAGGGCACACACCATTCCAAAAATCACAAATCGACAGTAGGGGAGCGGTCACGGGCGGGGGGCCATGCGCGCCCGTTCACACCGATCTCTAGGCTGACCGTCTGTCAGTGCACAACGGGGAGACACGGGGAGACACGCACATGGCCGAAACACGGCGACGGCTGCGCTCGAGCACGGTGGTGCTGGGCGGCATGGGCGTCCTCGCGGCGGCCCTGTCCGCCTGCGGATCCGACCCCGACCGCCGCTGTGTGGACCGGGACAGCTACGACTACATCAACGGCTACAAGATCGTCGCCGACAAGAACTGCTCGTCCGGCTCGTCCACGTCCGGCAAGGGCCGCAAGAAGACCGGCAAGACCCAGAGCACCGACGCCGACTGGTACTACGACGCCGACGTCAGCGGCGGCTACGCCGACCACGGCACCTTCAGCCGCAGCGAGGCCGTCGACCGGGGCGGCTTCGGCTGCTCCGGCTCCGGCAGCGGCGGCGGCTGACGGGCGGGCACAGCAGATGGAACGCCGGACCATCGAGCCCCGCCCCGGCTGGCAGCAGACCGTCGAGGAACAGGGCCTGATCTACCCCCTGACCCGCTACCCCGACGACTCCCTGCGCCCCTACTGGGACGAGAGCGCGTACTACGTCTTCTCGCTGGAGGAGATCGAGGCCCTCGAAGAGGTCGTCGAGGACCTCCACCGCATGTGCCTGGCGGCGGCCGACCACATCGTCACCCGCAACCGCTTCGCCGACCTGGGCATCACCGACCCCCGAGTCGCCCGCTCGGTCGCCGAGTCCTGGCAGCGCCGAGCCGAACTCCCCTCCGTATACGGCCGCTTCGACCTCCGCTACGACGGCACCGGCCCGGCCAAGCTCCTGGAGTACAACGCCGACACCCCCACCTCGCTGGTCGAGGCCGCGTCCCCCCAGTGGTTCTGGATGGAGGACCGTTTCCCCGGCGCCGACCAGTGGAACTCCCTCCACGAACGCCTCATCGACGCGTGGAAGAGCCAGGCCGCCCTGCTCCCGCCGGGCAGCCCCCTCTACTTCGCGTACTCCTCCGCCGACGAACTCGGCGAGGACATGATGACGGTCGCCTACCTGAAGGAAACCGCCGAGCAGGCGGGCCTCGCCACCGAGTGGATCTCCATGGAGGAGATCGGCTGGGACCGCCTCTTCGGCCGCTTCGTCGACCAGCGCCTGCGCTTCATCCGCAGCGTCTTCAAGCTCTACCCGTGGGAATGGCTCACCACCGACCGCTTCGCGGACCACGTCCTGGACACCCTCGACAACGGCGGCGGCACGGGCTCCACCCTGTGGACGGAGCCGGCCTGGAAGATGCTCCTCAGCAACAAGGCACTCCTGGCGATCCTCTGGGAGCTGTATCCGGACCACCCGAACCTCCTCCCCGCCTACCTGGACGGCCCCCGGGACCTGCCTCCCAAGGGCTGGGTCGCCAAGCCGCTCCTCGGCCGGGAGGGCGCGGGCGTCACGGTCCACGAGCCCGGATCCGCCCCCACCCTCCGCGACGAGCCCTGCTGCTACCAGCAACTGGCCCCCCTGCCCGACTTCGACGGCAACCGGGTGGTCCTGGGTGCCTGGGTCGTGGAAAGCGAGTCGGCGGGCCTGGGCATCCGCGAATCATCGGGCCTGATCACGGACGAGTACGCCCGCTTCCTGCCGCACGTGATCCTTTAGACGCCCCTGAGGGGGACGTCCCCCCACGGGCGCGGGGAACTGCGCGACCAGCCACAACGCACCCGCACCCGGCAACGCTCACCCACCCGGCAGACGCTTCCCCGACCCAGCCGGTACGCTGATCGCCGGGCCGTGACTGGCGCGCTGGGATGGGACGAACCATCGGGGAGCGGTCCGAGAGACGAGAGCCGTGCGCCTGGGCCGTACCGTGAACGCTGAACGCAACGTCCGGAGGTCCACCATGCCAGCCGAGCCCCTGTCCCCCGCTTCCACCGCCTACCGCGCCGCCCTCGACGTCATCCGCGCCGTCGAACCCCGCGTAGCGGACGCCATCGGCCAGGAGGTCGCCGACCAGCGCGAGATGCTCAAGCTGATCGCCTCCGAGAACTACGCCTCCCCGGCCACGCTCCTGGCGATGGGCAACTGGTTCAGCGACAAGTACGCCGAGGGCACCATCGGCCGCCGCTTCTACGCCGGCTGCCGCAACGTCGACACCGTCGAGTCGCTCGCCGCCGAGCACGCCAAGGAGCTCTTCGGCGCCCGCCACGCCTACGTCCAGCCCCACTCCGGCATCGACGCCAACCTCGTCGCCTTCTGGTCGGTCCTCGCCCAGCGCGTCGAGGTCCCCGCCCTGGAGAAGGCCGGCGTCCGCCAGGTCAACGACCTCTCCGAGGCCGACTGGGCCGAGCTGCGCCGCGCCTTCGGCAACCAGCGCATGCTCGGCATGTCCCTGGACGCAGGCGGCCACCTCACCCACGGCTTCCGCCCGAACATCTCCGGCAAGATGTTCGACCAGCGCTCCTACGGCACCGACCCGGCCACGGGCCTCATCGACTACGAGGCGCTGCGCACCTCCGCCCGTGAGTTCAAGCCGCTGATCATCGTGGCGGGCTACTCCGCCTACCCCCGTCTGGTGAACTTCCGGATCATGCGCGAGATCGCCGACGAGGTCGGCGCGACGCTCATGGTCGACATGGCGCACTTCGCCGGCCTGGTCGCGGGCAAGGTCCTCACCGGCGACTTCGACCCGGTCCCGCACGCCCAGATCGTGACGACGACCACCCACAAGTCGCTGCGCGGTCCCCGCGGCGGAATGGTCCTGTGCGACGACTCGCTCAAGGACCAGGTCGACCGCGGCTGCCCGATGGTCCTCGGCGGCCCGCTCCCGCACGTCATGGCCGCCAAGGCCGTGGCCCTCGCGGAGGCCCGTCAGGAGTCCTTCCGGGCCTACGCCCAGCGCATCGTCGACAACTCCCGCGCCCTGGCCGAAGGCCTGATGCGCCGCGGCGCGACCCTCGTGACCGGCGGCACGGACAACCACCTGAACCTGATCGACGTCGCCTCCTCCTACGGCCTCACCGGCCGCCAGGCCGAGGCCGCGCTGCTCGAGTCGGGCATCGTCACCAACCGCAACGCCATCCCCGCCGACCCGAACGGCGCCTGGTACACCTCCGGCATCCGCATCGGCACCCCCGCCCTGACCACCCGCGGCCTGGGCACCGCCGAGATGGACGAGGTCGCCGGCCTCATCGACCGCGTCCTCACCACGACGGAAGCGGGCACGACCAAGTCGGGCGCCCCCTCCAAGGCGTCGCACGTCCTCGACGCGAAGATCGCCGACGAGATCTCCCACCGTGCCACCGACCTCGTGGCCGGTTTCCCGCTGTACCCGGAGATCGACCTGGGCTGACGCCCGAGGCTCGTCACTCGTCCAGGTCGATCAGCACCTGACGCGGCTCCTCCCGCGGCGGCCCGGCTTCCCGCCGGGCCGCCGCGCGGCGTATCAGCAGCGTGCCGCCGGCACCGGCCGCGATCCCCAGCGCCCCTCCCGCCAGCGCCCCTCCCGCCACCGCCCGCCGGACATCGCCCCGCACCGGACCGGCCAGGTCCGCGGCCGGGCTCGCCACGGACCCGCCCGCCGCGTCACCGAGCAGCCGCGACCGACCGCGGCGCCCGGTGCCGGCGGATGTCGTCGTCCTCCACGGCGGGCGTCGGATCCGAGCGCACCCAGGGCATGCCGTCCTCGGCCACCACCGGCTGGTCCTGCCGCTCGACGGCCACGTCCCCGCCCGGCGGCCGGTTCGTGCTCGGCCGGCCGCCGACACCGGACAGACCCCACACCACGGTGAGCCTCACCTGCGGAAAGTCCCCCACCGTCCATTCCTCCGGCACCCGTTCCGTCCCCGTGTGGGTGGCCTGCAACAGCTGCCAGAGGCGGGCGAAGGCCGGCTCGCCCGAGCGCACCGCCGTCGTCCGCCCCGTGCCGCCCGCGACGACCATCGCCACGTCGGGGACGTCCCGCCCCCGCGCCGGGAGCGCCACGGCGGTCGTCACCGTCGCACACCCGGCCAGAACGGCCGCCGCCGTCCCCACCAGCACGCGCCGCCCCACCCCGCCCCGGCGCCGTGCTCTCCCCGCCAGGCCCCGGCCCTGCCCTCTCCCCGCCCCGCCTCGTGCCCGCATCCGTTCCCCCTCCACGTCAGCACCGCCCCGAGCACCGCCGGGACAGCCCCCTCCCGTGCCTCACCCTCTTGTTGCACCGCCGGGGCCGAACGGGATCCCGTCTGTTTCCGACCGGTTCCGGACCGGCCCCCGGGACCTGAGAGAATGGTGAGCATGGCCTCTGACCGACCTCGCGTGCTCTCCGGGATCCAGCCCACCGCCGGCTCGTTCCACCTCGGCAACTACCTCGGCGCCGTCCGCCAGTGGGTGGCCCTCCAGGAGACCCACGACGCGTTCTACATGGTCGTCGACCTGCACGCGATCACCGTCCCGCAGGACCCGAAGGACCTGCGCGCGAACACCCGCCTGGCCGCGGCCCAGCTCCTCGCGGCGGGTCTCGACCCGGACCGTTGCACGCTCTTCGTGCAGAGCCACGTCCCCGAGCACGCCCAGCTCGCCTGGATCATGAACTGCCTCACCGGCTTCGGCGAGGCCGGCCGGATGACCCAGTTCAAGGACAAGTCCGCCAAGCAGGGTGCCGAGCGCGCCTCGGTCGGCCTGTTCACGTACCCGATCCTCCAGGTCGCGGACATCCTGCTCTACCAGGCCCACGAGGTCCCGGTCGGCGAGGACCAGCGCCAGCACATCGAGCTCACCCGCGACCTCGCCGAACGCTTCAACGGCCGGTTCGGCCCGACCTTCACCGTGCCGAAGCCGTACATCCTCAAGGAGACGGCGAAGATCTACGACCTTCAGGACCCGTCGATCAAGATGAGCAAGTCGGCCTCCACGCCGAAGGGCCTCATCAACCTCCTCGACGAGCCGAAGGCCACGGCCAAGAAGGTCAAGAGCGCCGTCACCGACACGGACACCGTGGTCCGCTACGACGTCGCCGAGAAGCCGGGCGTCAGCAACCTCCTCGGCATCTACTCGACACTCACCGGGGCGGGCATCGCCGAGCTGGAGGAGAAGTACGAGGGCAAGGGCTACGGCGCGCTCAAGACGGACCTCGCCGAGGTCATGGTCGAGTTCGTGACGCCGTTCCGGGAGCGCACCCAGCAGTATCTGGACGATCCCGAGACGCTCGACTCGATCCTCGCCAAGGGCGCCGAGAAGGCCCGCGCGGTCGCCGCGGAGACCCTCGCGCAGGCCTACGACAAGGTCGGCTTCCTGCCCGCCAAGCACTGAACCCGCCCCCCGCGCACAGCCGTACCACCGAACAGCGCTGTACATCACTCCGGTTGCGCCTGCCCGTAACCCGGTCGTGGCCGTACAGTCGATAACCGGGTGGTCGTATCAGCGGCCACACTGACACGACAGGAGACGACGTGGGGACCGTAACGATCGGCGTTTCGATCGCGGTCCCGGAGCCTCACGGCAGCGAGCTCCAGCAGCTGCGCGCGGGCTTCGGCGACGCCTCGGCTCACGGTATCCCCACGCACGTCACCCTGCTGCCGCCGACGGAGGTCGACGAGGCCGCCCTGCCGGCCGTCGAGACGCATCTGGCCGAGGTCGCCGCGGCGGGCCGCCCGTTCCCCATGCGGCTGTCCGGCACCGGCACCTTCCGGCCCGTGTCGCCGGTGGTGTTCGTCCGGGTCGCCGCGGGCGCGGAGGCCTGCTCCCGGCTCCAGCAGCAGGTCCGCGACCCCGCCGGTCCGGCCGCGCGCGAACTGCAGTTCCCGTACCACCCGCACGTCACCGTGGCGCACGGCATCGACGAGGCGGCCATGGACCGCGCCTTCGAGGAACTCGCCGGCTACGAGGCCCAGTGGCCCTGCACCGGCTTCGCCCTCTACGAGCAGGGCGCCGACGGTGTCTGGCGCAAGCTCCGCGAGTTCCCCTTCGGCGGCTCGGTGGTCCCCCCGCAGGCCGGGCGCGTGGAGCGCGGCTCGGTCCCCACCCGCTGATCCGCCCAGGGGGTCAGACCGGCAGCCGCCGGAACACCCCGCGCGGCAGGTGCCGCAGCGCCGCCATCACCACGCGCAGCGTCCCCGGCACCCACACCGTCTCCGAGCGGCGCCGCAGCCCCAGCTCCACGGCCGTGGCGACCGCCTCGGGCGTGGTCGCGAGCGGCGCCTCGGGCAGACCGGCCGTCATCCGCGTCCGGACGAATCCGGGGCGTACGACCATGACGTGCACGCCCGTGCCGTGCAGCGCGTCGCCCAGGCCCTGCGCGAAGGCGTCGAGGCCGGCCTTGCTGGAGCCGTAGATGAAGTTCGCACGGCGGGCCCGCTCGCCCGCGACGGACGACATCACCACCAGCGAGCCGTGCCCCTGGGACTGGAGCGAGCGGGCGCACACCAGACCCGCCGAGACCGCGCCGGTGTAGTTGGTCTGCGCGACCCGCACCGCCGCCTCCGGCTCGCGCTCGTCGCGGGCCTGGTCGCCGAGCAGCCCGAAGGCGAGCAGCACCATGTCGATGTCGCCCTCGGCGAAGACCTTGCCGAGCACGGCCTCGTGGGAGGCCGGGTCGAGCGCGTCGAAGGCGACGGTGTGCACGTCGGCCCCGAGCCCGCGCAACTGCCCGGCGGCCTCTTCCAGGGCGGGGGAGGGGCGGCCCGCCAGCCAGACCGTGCGGGTGCGGCGGGCGATCAGCCTGCGGGCGGTGGCCAGCGCGATCTCGGACGTGCCGCCGAGGACGAGCAGGGACTGGGGGAGGCCGAAGGCATCCTTCATGACAGCTCCTAGAGGTTGCTCAGAGACTGAGGCGGCGGGCCAGGTCGGACACGAACACCCCGCGCGGATCGAGCCGGCCGCGCAGCTCGCGGAACTCGCCGAGGCGCGGGTACATGGCCGCGAGGAGCTCCGGGCGCAGCCGGGCGTCCTTGGCGAGGTAGACGCGCCCGCCGGCGGCGGCTACCTCCTCGTCGAGTTCGTCGAGGAACGCGCCGAGGCCGGGCAGGCCCGCCGGGATGTCCAGCGCCAGTGTCCAGCCCGGCACCGGGAAGGACAGCCAGCCCGGGTCGGACTCCCCGAAGCGCTTGAGGACGGCCAGGAAGGACGGGCAGCGGCGTTCGGAGATGCGGCGCACGATGCGGCGCAGGGCGTCCTCCCGGCCGTAGCCGACGACGAACTGGTACTGCACGAAGCCGCCGCGGCCGTAGACGCGGTTCCAGTGGGGCACGCCGTCCAGCGGGTGGAAGAACGCGGAGATGCGCTGGAGTTGACCGGTCCGCGCGCGGGGGGCCTTGCGGTACCAGAGCTCGTTGAAGAGGCCCACGGTCGTCCGGGTGAGCAGGCCCTCGGGGAGGATCGCGGGGGTGGCCGGGAGCCGGGGGGTGCGGAAGGCGAGCGGGTCCCGGCGCAGGCGGGCGGGGAGCGCGTCCAGCGGTGCGTGGTCGCCGCGGGTGAGGACCGCGCGGCCGGTGGCGGCGCCCCGGGCCAGCAGGTCGATCCAGGCGACCGAGTAGCGGTAGCGGTGGTCGGTGGCCGCCAGCCGGGCCATCAGGTCGTCGAGGTCCGTCGCCCGCTCGGTGTCGATCGACATCAGCGAGGTCTCGACCGGCTGGAGCCGGATCGTCGCGGTGAGGATCACACCGGTCAGGCCCATGCCGCCGGCCGTCGCGTCGAAGAGCGGCGTGCCGGGGATCACCGTGCGGATCTCGCCGTCGGCGGTGAGCAGTTCGAGGGCGAGCACGTGCCGCGCGAAGGAGCCGGAGACGTGGTGGTTCTTGCCGTGGATGTCGGCGCCGATCGCCCCGCCGACGGTGACGTAGCGCGTGCCGGGGGTGACCGGCACGAACCAGCCGAGCGGCAGCAGCACCTCCATCAGCCGGTGCAGGGAGACGCCCGCGTCGCACAGCACGGTCCCGCCGTCGGCGTCGATCGCGTGCACCCGGTCCAGGCCGGTCATGTCGAGCACGGACCCGCCCGCGTTCTGCGCCGCGTCCCCGTACGCCCGACCCAGGCCCCGGGGGATCTGGCCGCGGGCCCCGCAGTCCCGGACGGCGGCCGCGGCCTCCTCGTACGTGCGCGGGCGGATCAGCCAGGCGGCGGTGGGGGCGGTGCGACCCCAGCCCGTGACGGTGGTGTGGTCCAGGCCCATGACGTCCGGGTCGAAATCGGTGTCGGCAGACATGTCCGTGACCGTATCGCCCAAGTGTGAGCGATTAGTTAGCGAACATGGCATCCCTCCCCGAAATGGGTGATTAATGGGATGTCGCTCAATATTGCCGGAGTTCAGGCCTGATGGGCGTGAACAGTGAGTCCACATGGACGACCTCGACGACCTGCACGACATGGACCACCGGATCGTTTCGGCGCTCAGGGCGTGCGGCACCGACCCGCGTGTGGCCGGCGCCGCGCGTGCCCTGTCCTGGGCGGGGGAGCACGCTGCGCTGTGGCTCGCGGCGGGGCTCGCCGGAGCCGCCGTCGACGGCGGACGACGCGGCGCCTGGCTGCGCGGCACGGCCCTCACCGCCGGGGCGCACCTCGTCAGCATGGGGGTGAAACGGGTCGTGCGCAGGCCGCGCCCCGCACACGTCGAGCCCCTGGTGCGCACCGCCGGCCGGCACTCCTTCCCCAGCTCGCACGCCACCTCCGCCGCGGCCGCCGCGGTGGCCTTCGGCGCCCTGGGCGCACACGCGGTCCCGCCGCTCGCCGCCGCCGTGTGCGTCTCGCGTCTCGTGGCCGGCGTCCACTACCCCTCCGACGTCGCCGCAGGCGCGGCCCTGGGCGCCCTCACGGCCCGGCTCGGCGCCCGCTGGATGCGGGAAGGCGCCCACCATGACTGAGACGGCCGTCCTGCGGCAGCGCACTCACCAGGAGCCGCCCGCACCGCCCCGCAAGGGCCGTCTCCTGGCCGGTCTCCTCAGGACCGCGCGCCCCAGGCAGTGGGTCAAGAACGTCCTCGTGGTAGCCGCCCCGGCCGCCGCCGGCCAGCTCTTCTCCCGGCACGCCCTGATCCAGGTCGCCCTCGTCTTCGTCCTCTTCACCGCCTGCGCCGCCGCCGTCTACCTCGTCAACGACGCCCGCGACGCCGACGCCGACCGTGCCCACCCCACCAAGCGGCACCGCCCGGTCGCCGCCGGGCAGGTCCCCGTCCCCGTCGCCTACGCCGTCGGTGGCTGCCTCGGCATCCTCGCGCCCGCCGCGGCGGCCTGGCTGTGCGGCCCGGCCGTCGCCGCCCTGCTGACCGCCTACCTCGCCATGCAACTGGCCTACTGCATCAGCCTCAAGCACGTCCTCGTCGTCGATCTCGCCGTCGTCACCACCGGGTTCCTGATGCGGGCCATGGTCGGCGGACTCGCCCTCGGCATCCCGCTGTCGCGCTGGTTCCTGATCACCACCGGCTTCGGGGCGCTGTTCATGGTGTCGGCCAAGCGCTACTCGGAGGCCGTACAGATGGCCGGAAAGGCGGGCGCCACCCGCGCGTTGCTCACCGAGTACACCACCGGCTACCTCCGCTTCGTCTGGCAGCTCGCGGCCGGCGTCGCCGTCCTCGGCTACTGCCTGTGGGCCATGGAGGAGGGCGGCGTCCCGCACACCAGCGTGCTGCCCTGGCGCCAACTGTCCATGGTGGCCTTCATCCTGGCGATCCTCAGGTATGCCGTCTTCGCCGACCGCGGCACGGCCGGCGAACCCGAGGACGTCGTCCTGCGCGACCGCGCCCTCGCACTCATCGGCGTGGCCTGGGTGGCGATGTACGGCCTGGCCGTGGCGAACTGGTGACCACGCGCGCGTGGCGGAGCCCCGTGCTCCCGCGCCGCCGGGAACTGCTCGGCTTCGCCACCGTCGGTCTCCTCGCCTACGCCGTCGACCTCGCCCTCTTCACCGGCCTGCGCGGACCCGCCGGACTCGACCCGTTGACCGCCAAGTCCCTGTCCTTCCTGGCCGCCTGCACGGTCGCCTACGCGGGCAACGCCCTCGGCCCCTACCGGACCACACGCGCACCGGGTCTGCGCCCGTACGCCGCGTTCTTCGCGGTGAACCTCGCCGGAGCCGCCGTCCAACTGCTCTGCCTGGCCGTCAGCCACTACGGCCTCGGACTCACCTCGCAGCGCGCGGACACCGTCTCCGGCGCGGTCATCGGTATGGCACTGGCCACAGTCCTGCGGTTCTGGGGTACCCGTACATGGGTGTTCCGGGCGGAGGGCAGAGTCGGATCATGGACTGGCTGAAAAAGCTCCCGGTGATCGGGCCGTGGGCGGAGCGACTGATGATCACGCACGCGTGGCGGTCGTACGAGCGGCTGGACCGCGTGAAGTGGACGCGGCTGGCCGCCGCGATGACCTTCACGAGTTTCGTCGCACTGTTCCCGCTGCTGACGGTGTCCGCCACCATCGCCGCCGCCACGCTCAGCACCGAGCAGCAGGACACGCTGCAGGACAAGATCGCCGAGCAGGTGCCCGGCATCTCCGACCAACTGGACATCGCCGGCCTGGTGGACAACGCCGGCACGATCGGCCTCATCGCGGGCGCCCTGCTGCTGTTCACCGGCATCAACTGGGCCGGCTCGATGCGCGAGTGCCTGCGCGCGGTGTGGGAGCTGCCCGACGACGAGGAGAACCCGGCCCTGCGCTACGCCAAGGACGCGGGGGTCCTGGTCGGCCTCGGCGGCGCGCTCCTCGTCACCATCGCCGCCTCCGCCGTCGCCTCCGCGATGATCGGGTGGATCACCCGGCAGCTGGGCATCGACGAGGGCGGCTGGAGCGGCGTCCTGCTGCACATCGCCGCGTTCCTGATCGCCGTACTCGCCGACTTCCTGCTCCTGCTCTACGTCCTGACCCTGCTGCCCGGCGTCGAGCCCACGCGCCACCGCCTGTTCGTGGCGGCGCTGACCGGCGCGATCGGCTTCGAACTGCTGAAGCTGCTGCTCAGCGGCTATCTGCAGGGCGTGGCCGCGAAGAGCATGTACGGCGCGTTCGGCGTGCCCGTCGCGCTGCTGCTGTGGATCAACTTCACCTCGAAGCTGGTGCTGTTCTGCGCCGCCTGGACGGCGACGCAGAGCAAGGAGGACGAAGTCCCGGGCCTCACGGGCGCGTCCGGCGGCGCACCAGATCCGGCAGCGGCCACCGGCGGTTGACCAGGAACGCGCCGCCCGCGAGCAGCACCAGCACCCCGCCTGTGATGCCGAGCGCGGTCCCGATGCCGCTGGAGCCGTCCGCGGCCGGGGCGCCGGCCACCGGCTTCCCACCGGTCCCGGCCGTGCCGCCGCCGTCCCCGGAGCCGCCTGCCTCGCCCGAGGGGTTCGCGCCGGGCTGGGCACCGGCCTGCGCGGCGCTCTTCGGCGGCACCAGCTCGCCCACCGGCCGCACCTTGCCGGCCGCCTTGAAGCCCCAGTCGAACAGCCGGGCCGTCTCCTTGTAGACCTCGTTGTGCTCGTCCTTCTCCGGCTTCATCACCGTGACCAGCAGCACCTTGCCGTTCCGCTCGGCGACACCGGTGAAGGTGGCGCCGGCGTTGGTGGTGTTGCCGTTCTTGACGCCCGCGATGCCCTGGTAGACGGGCACGTCCGAGTCGCCGGCGAGCAGCCGGTTGGTGGTCTGGATCTCGAAGGACTCGCGGACCTTCTTGCCCTTCTTCGTCTGCCCCGGGAACTTGGCGCTGACCGTCGAGCTGTACTCCCGGAAGTCCTTCTTCTGCAGCCCCGAGCGGGCGATCAGTGTCAGGTCGTACGCGGAGGAGACCTGCCCCTCGGCGTCGTAGCCGTCCGGGCTGACGACGTGCGTGTCGAGGGCCTGGAGCTCCTCGGCGTGCTCGTTCATCTCCTCGACGGTGTTGTCGACGCCCTTGTTCATCGCCGACAGCACGTGCACGGCGTCGTTGCCGGAGCGCAGGAAGACGCCGAGCCACAGGTCGTGGACCGTGTACGTCTCCTCCTCCTTTATCCCGACCATGCTGGAGCCCGAGCCGATGCCCGCCAGATCGGAGGGGACGACCTTGTGCTTGGTGTCCCTCGGGAACTTCGGCAGCAGCGTGTCCGCGAACAGCATCTTCAGCGTGCTCGCCGGGGCGAGGCGCCAGTGCGCGTTGTGCGCGGCCAGCACATCACCCGACTCGGCGTCGGCCACGATCCAGGAGCGGGCGCTCAGGTCCTTCGGGAGCACCGGCACGCCGCTCGCCAGGTTCACCTGCGTCCCCGGCTGCCCGAGCCGGGCGCCGCCCACGGTCGACATCGACGCCGGGGGAGTGGCCGAGGGGCTCGCCGACGGGCTGCCCGAGGGGCTCGGGGCGGCGACGGCGGCGGGTGCGGCCAGGGCGAGGGACGACAGGACGGCGGAGGTGACCAGCAGGGATCGCCTGATGGTCTTCTTCGGAGCGGGCACGGTCGGAAACGTACATGCCGCACGGGGGGAAGTCCCGCCCCCGGCCCCACCCCGGGAAAGGAACCGGACAGGCTCTGGCGATACTGGTCTCATGCTGTGCTCATCCGGGGGACAACCCCCGGACCCCCGGCCGGCCCCGGGAGCTCGGCGCTGTGATGAAAGGTCTGATTTTGTGAAGCTCAGCCGCCCCGTCTCCTGGTTCCTGCTCGCCTTCGGGGTGTGGAGCTGGGTCATCTGGATCACTTTCGTCAAGAACCTTGTCAAGGACAGCAGCGGGCTCGCGTTCGACGACGGTCATCCCACGGCCTACTTCTGGGTGCACCTGCTGCTCGCCGTCGTTTCCTTCGTATTGGGGACGGCCGTCGGGGCCATCGGGTTGCGTGGTCTGCGCGCACTGCGCCGGACGTCATAGCGGCGATCGGGAGACACGACACCGTGGTCATCGTTTTCGTACTCGTCGCAGCGCTGGTCCTGGCCGTCATCGTGACGGCCAACTGGTACGTCTGGCGCCGTCTGTTCCGCGACACGACCCGAGGCCCGGGCGGCACGCGCCGCGCGGGTGCGGTCCTGATCGCCGGCGGCTGGATCCTGGCGATCACGGCCCTGGTCGCGGAACGCGCGGGCGCCCCGTTCTGGCTCCAGCAGGTCCTCGCCTGGCCGGGCTTCCTGTGGCTGGCCCTGTCGATATACCTGCTGCTGGCGGTGCTGGCCGGCGAGATCGTCCGCCCGCTGCTGCGCCGCTTCCTCGAACACCGGGCGAGACGAACGGACCAGGGCCCGCAGCCCGGGCCGGAGCCGGCTCCGACCCCCGATCGGGCCGGCCCCACCGAAGCCACGACGGCGGACCGACCTCCCGCCGCGACCGTCTCCCCGGGGGCGACCGCCCCGCAGACGAACGGCGGCGGCACGCCCCCGGCGACCGCCTCCCGGCCCGACCGCGGCGGTGGCACGGCCCCCGCGACCGCGCCCGCGACCGCCTCGCAGGCGGGCGGTGCCGGTGGAGCGACCGCCTCCGCGACCGCTCCCCACCCGCAGAGCGCCCCCGTATCCGACACCCCCGAGGGCTCCGCGGAGCCCTCCGCCGCCCCGGACACGGCCGACGCCGTCATCCCCACCGGCCCCTCCCGCCGCCTCTTCGTCTCCCGGGTCGTCGCCGGGGCCGCAGCGGCCGCTGCCGTCGGGACCGTGGGGTACGGGACGTACGGCGTGCTGCGCGGGCCGAAGGTCAAGCGGGTCACCGTGCCGCTGGCCAGACTGCCGCGCGCCGCGCACGGGTACCGGATCGCCGTGGTCAGTGACGTGCACCTCGGCCCGGTCCTGGGACGCGGCTTCGCGCAGAAGGTCGTCGACACGATCAACGCGACCCAGCCGGACCTGATCGCGGTCGTCGGCGACCTGGTCGACGGCAGTGTGAAGGACCTGGGCCCGGCGGCCGCCCCGCTCGCCCAGCTGAGGGCCCGCCACGGGTCCTACTTCGTCACCGGTAACCACGAGTACTTCTCCGGCGCCGGGCAGTGGGTCGAGGAGGTCCGCCGCCTGGGCCTGCACCCCCTGGAGAACGCCCGCAGGGAGATGCCGTACTTCGACCTGGCCGGAGTCAACGACGTCGCGGGCGAGGACGAGGGCCAGGGCCCCGACTTCGCGAAGGCGCTCGGCGACCGGGACACCGCACGCGCCTGCGTGCTGCTCGCCCACCAGCCCGTCCAGATCCACGACGCCGTCGAGCACGGCGTCGACCTCCAGCTCTCCGGCCACACCCACGGCGGCCAGCTCTGGCCCGGCAACCTCATCGCCTCCGGCGTCAACCCCACCCTCGCCGGCCTGGAGCGCTACGGCGACACCCAGCTCTACGTCTCACGCGGCGCCGGCGCCTGGGGCCCGCCCACCCGCGTGGGCGCACCGTCGGACATCACCCTGATCGAGCTCGCGTCGAAGCAGGCCTGACCGCGCGCACCCTCGGCCCGTCGACCTGTGCGGCGACGGCCTGCCCCGGCCGAGGTTCAGGGATCGGTGCGCCGCCGGGCCGCCGGGTCGGGGATGGCGTTCGTCATGCCCGGCAGGAACTCCGTGAACAGCTCGTGCACCTCGCGCACCAGCGGCCGCAGCACCCGGAAGCGGGCCAGGGCGACGCCCCGCGCCGTGAGCCGGGCGCCGCGCTCGGCCAGCCGGTAGCTGCGCTCGCGCCCCTCGGTGCGGTCGAAGATCCAGTACAGGACGAGCCCCATCTGGGACAGCCACATCAACTCGGGCAGGATCTCCCGCAGTTCCTCGGGCACCTTGGTCTTCGTGGCCCCGGCGAGCACCTCCCGGTGGACGCTGATGGCCTCCTCGCGCGCGTGCTCCGACTCGGGGGAGAAGGGGCTGAGCGGGCTGTCCGGGTCGGCGGCGTTCTTGAAGAACTGCACCGCGAACTCGTGGTACGGCGCGGCGATGTCGAGCCAGGCCCGCAGCACTCCCGCCAGGCGGGCCTCCAGGTCGCTCTCCCGGTCCAGGATCTCCCGGACCGCCACCTGGTGCTCGGCGGCGATCCGGTCGTAGAAGCCCTGGATCAGGTGCTCCTTGCCCGCGAAGTAGTAGTACGCGTTGCCGACGGAGACACCGGCCTCCGTGGCGATGGCCCGCATCGTCGTCTTGTCGTAGCCGCGCTCCTGGAACAGCCGCATGGCCGTCTCCAGGATCAGGGCGCGGGTCTGCTCGGACTTGGTGGGGGTGGCGCCGTCGTCGGGGCCGTCGTTCTTCGCGGGCACGGAAAGAGAGCCTAACGTCAGCACCGGTGCGGCTACCGAGGGGCGCAGGTGCCGTCGGCGCAGCCCGGTGGGGTGTAGCTCCAGCCGCCGGCGGGGTCGTACGACCACCCGTCCGCCCGCCGGTACACCCGGCCGTCCCACCGCGCGCCGCCGCGCCGCCCCCGGTGCCCCTGCGCCCCGCGCCACTTGGCGGCGGCGAGCACCGCCCCCTTGGCGAGCCGGGCGCCGGACGGGGTGCTCAGCCGGTGGGCGAGCGGCCGGTGCTCGCGCAGTGCCCACAGGGTGACGACCCAGGCGGCGGGCCCTTGGTAGACCTGCCCGGCGTCGCCGACGACGGTGATCTCGTCGAGGGTGGCGCCGTGGTCGAGGCCGGGGAAGCGCCGCCGGGCCTCCTCGGAGGCGGCCGGGACCAGCTCCAGCGGCACCAGTTGGCGCTGCCGCAGGAGCCAGTCGCGCAGGAACGCGCACAGGGAGCACTCGGCGTCGTACAGGACGGTGAGCCGGCGGACCGGTGCGATCGCGTTCACGCGGGCCTCCGCTCAGGCCCGCGCCGACGGGGCGGCCCAGCCCTGCGGCGGCACCGGCGGCACCTGCTCCCGCTCCATGGCGCCCCGGCGCCGGATCCGGTTGAGCACGTAGACGTTGCCCAGGTGCATCACGCCGAGCACCAGCAGCACCACGCCGAGCTTGGTCGACAGGGCCTCGAAGATGCCGCGCGCGTCGGTGATGGTCTCGTCGTCGCTCAGGTACAGCGCGACGAACCCGAGGTTGACGAGGTAGAAGCCGACCACCAGGAGGTGGTTGACGGCGTCGGCGAGCTTCTCGTTGCCGTGCAGCACGTCGGCGAGGAAGATCCTCCCGTTCTTGCTGAGCGTGCGGGCCACCCAGACGGTCAGACCGATGCTGACCAGCAGGTAGATGACGTAGGCGATGACCGTGCGGTCCATTGCCCCACCCTTCTTGAACACGTTCAAAATGCTGTCGGGGGCGACTCTAGACCTACTTTTGAACATGTTCAACACGAGGTCCGGGGTGATTGTCAGTGGCGCCTCGTACCGTCGTCGGCATGGGAATCGTGACGTTCGTCGACGAGACGACGGCGGGGGAGCGGCGGACGGCCTGGGGGCTGGAGATCGCCGAAGAGCGGCTGACCGTACGGGAACTGATCCGGCGCCGGGTGTTCCAGGAGGTCGCGGAGTACAACGCCCGCACGCCGGAGGTCTTCCAGGGCCTCGTGCGGCCCGAGGACACCGAACGCGTGCTGAACGGCTACGCGGTGCGCACGCCCCGCCGGATCGACCCCGACGCGCAGACGGCCCTGGCCGAGCGGGCCTTCGCAGGGAACGGCTTCCTGGTGCTGGTGGGGGACCGTCAGGTCACCGACCCGGACGAGGAGATCGAGCTGACCCTCGGCACCGAGGTCACGTTCCTGAAGCTCGTCCCCCTGGTCGGTGGCTGATGACTGCCTTCCGCACCCCCCGGTCGCACACGGACCGGCTGCGCAACAGGATCGCCGACGGCGACACCGGCCGGGTCGCCGACGAGGCACTGCGCATCATGGACTCCAGCCGCGGCAGCTGGGGCGGAGGCTGGGAGCAGGTGCTGGACCAGCTCCGGGCCCTGCCGGCCGACAACCGCCGCGAGCTGCTGCACGCCCTGGCCGACCGCTTCGACCAGGCCGGTGACGACACGGAGGCCCGCTGCCGCCATCTCGCCCTGTGCGCCCTGGTCTCCGAGGGCCTCGGCGGCGCGGAGAACCTGACCCTGCGATCCTGAGCCAGTTGTGAGACGAGCCCCGGCCGCACGCCCCGGCGACGTCACCCGATGCCGATACGGGTCTTCCAGTAGTCGGCACGGGCGATGATCTCCGTACCGGAGCCGCTACTCCTACGACGCGACCGGCACCATCACCTCCAACGCACGCAAGCTCAGCGAGGCGACGGGCAGCACATGGGACACCCAGTGCTTCACGTACGACGTGTTGGGCGAACCGGCCCATGCGTGGCCGTCGAAGATCGAGCCGCCCTGCGACTCAGTCGCTCACCCTCGGCCGGCCGGCCTTGAGGATTTCCGCCACGTCGAGGGTCACCTTGGCACCGATGGAGTCCGGCAGAGTGACGAGTTCGCCCGGGGCATGCGGACGGTGGTTCTCGTAGGTGCCTCCGACCGGGGCGGTCAGGACGTGGAGGCGCTGGTGCTTGCGGTCCACGACGACGTAGACCGGGACCTTCGCCTCGGCGTAGGCGGCGACCTTCGTCTTGAGGTCGTCCTTCCAGTTGCCGGAGGTGACCTCCAGTACGAGACGGAAACAGGCCGGGTCGTACGCGTTGTTCTCGACGAGGTGGTCGTCGATGTCGGCGTCCACTACCACGAGGTCCGGGATGGCGTAGTCCTCGGCGCCGGTGGGGAGCCAGAGGCCGACATTCTGGAGAACCTCGGTCTCGCCGTTGTGCAGGCCGGCGGCGATGAACGGGACCATGAGGCCGGTGAGGGCTCGGGCATGAGGTGCATCCGGGGACGGGGTCACGAGGAGATGGCCTCCGATGATCTCGACGCGGTAGCCCGGATGGCGCTCCATGATCTCGTCGGCGATGGTCGTCAGGGTGACCGGCTCTTCGTCGTGGAAGGGCTGCTCGACGGAAGCTGCGGACATCAGATGCCTCCTGGGAACTGGTGCCGAGAGCATCATCGTAGGTCGGACCCGGCCCGCACGTCCGTCCCGGGCGCCTTCACTCGAAGGTGTGGCATATGCCAGAGGGCCCCGTCTCCAGCGGAAACAGGGCCCTCATGAGTAAGCGGCCGAGCTCAGAAGCGGCGCGTGATCAGCGCCCGCTTCACCTCGGCGATCGCCTTCGTGACCTCGATGCCGCGCGGGCAGGCGTCCGTGCAGTTGAACGTCGTGCGGCAGCGCCAGACGCCGTCGCGGTCGTTGAGGATCTCCAGGCGCTGCTCGCCGGCCTCGTCACGCGAGTCGAAGATGAAGCGGTGCGCGTTGACGATGGCGGCCGGGCCGAAGTACTGGCCGTCGTTCCAGAAGACCGGGCACGACGTGGTGCAGGCCGCGCAGAGGATGCACTTCGTCGTGTCGTCGAACCGCTCGCGGTCCTCGGCCGTCTGGAAACGCTCACGCGTCGGCTCGTTCGTGTCCTTCGTGATGAGGAAGGGCATGACGTCGCGGTACGCCTGGAAGAACGGCTCCATGTCGACCACGAGGTCCTTCAGGACCGTGAGGCCCTTGATGGCCTCGACCGTGATCGGCTTCTCGGGATTGATGTCCTTGATCAGCGTCTTGCAGGCCAGGCGGTTCTTGCCGTTGATCCGCATGGCGTCCGAGCCGCAGATGCCGTGCGCGCAGGACCGGCGGAACGTCAGCGTGCCGTCCAGGTCCCACTTGATCTTGTGGAGGGCGTCGAGGACGCGCTCCTTCGGGTCGATCTCGACCTGGAAGTCCTCCCAGGTGGCGTCCGCCGCGACCTCCGGGTTGAACCGGCGGATGCGGAAGGTGACCGTGATGTAGGGGGAGTCGGCGAAACCGGGCTCGGGCTTGCCGGCCGCGTCTTCCTTGTCCAGAACAGGGGTAGCCATCAGTACTTACGCTCCATCGGCTGGTAGCGGGTCTGGACGACCGGCTTGTAGTCGAGACGGACGGTTTCGGAGCCGTCGGCGCCGACCTCGCGGTACGCCATGGTGTGCCGCATGAAGTTGACGTCGTCGCGGTTCGGGTAGTCCTCACGGTAGTGACCGCCGCGGGACTCCTTGCGGGCGAGCGCGGAGACGGCCATGACCTCGGCGAGGTCGAGCAGGTTGCCCAGCTCGATGGCCTCCAGCAGGTCCGTGTTGAACCGCTTGCCCTTGTCCTGGATCGCCACGTTCTTGTAGCGCTCGCGCAGCTCCGCGATCTTCTCGACCGCCGTCTTGATCGTCTGCTCGGTGCGGAACACCATGACGTTGGCGTCCATGGTGTCCTGCAGCTCACGCCGCAGCTCCGCCACCCGCTCGGTGCCGGTGGCGTCGCGCAGCCGCTCCACCTGCTCGACCACGAGCTCCGCCGGGTTCTCCGGCAGCTCGACGAACTCGGCCTTCTGCGCGTACTCCGCGGCGGCGATGCCGGCGCGCTTGCCGAAGACGTTGATGTCCAGCAGCGAGTTCGTGCCGAGGCGGTTGGCGCCGTGGACGGAGACGCAGGCGACCTCGCCCGCGGCGTACAGACCGGGAACGACCGTGGTGTTGTCCGCCAGGACCTCACCCTCGACGTTCGTCGGGATGCCGCCCATGGCGTAGTGCGCGGTGGGCTGGATCGGGATCGGGTCCGTGTAGGGCTCGATGCCGAGGTAGGTGCGGGCGAACTCCGTGATGTCCGGGAGCTTCGCGTCCAGCTGCTCCGGCGGGAGGTGCGTGAGGTCGAGGTAGACGTGGTCGCCCTCGGGGCCGCAGCCGCGGCCCTCACGGATCTCCGTGTAGATGGAGCGCGAGACGACGTCACGGGACGCGAGGTCCTTCATGACCGGCGCGTACTTCTCCATGAAGCGCTCGCCGTCCTTGTTGCGGAGGATGCCGCCCTCACCGCGGGCGCCCTCCGTCAGCAGGATGCCCATGCGCCAGATGCCGGTCGGGTGGAACTGGAAGAACTCCATGTCCTCCAGCGGCAGGCCGCGGCGGTAGACCGCCGCCTGGCCGTCACCGGTCAGCGTGTGCGCGTTGGACGTCACCTTGAAGAACTTGCCGCAGCCGCCGGACGCGTAGACCACGGACTTCGCCTGGAAGACGTGGATCTCACCGGTCGCCAGCTCGTACGCCACGACACCGGCCGACTTCTTGACGCCGTCGACCTCGGTGATCAGCTGGTCCAGGACGTAGAACTCGTTGTAGAACTCCACGCCCTCCTTGACGCAGTTCTGGTACAGCGTCTGGAGGATCATGTGGCCCGTGCGGTCGGCCGCGTAGCAGGAGCGGCGGACCGGGGCCTCGCCGTGGTTGCGCGAGTGACCGCCGAAGCGGCGCTGGTCGATGGTGCCGTTCGGGGTGCGGTTGAACGGCAGGCCCATCTTCTCCAGGTCGAGGACCGAGTCGATGGCCTCCTTCGCCAGGATCTCGGCGGCGTCCTGGTCGACCAGGTAGTCACCGCCCTTGACCGTGTCGAAGGTGTGCCACTCCCAGTTGTCCTCCTCCACGTTGGCGAGCGCGGCGGCCATGCCGCCCTGCGCGGCGCCCGTGTGGGAGCGGGTGGGGTAGAGCTTGGTCAGCACGGCGGTGCGGCTGCGCTTCGTGGACTCGATGGCCGCGCGCATGCCCGCGCCACCGGCGCCGACGATGACGGTGTCGTACTTGTGGATCTTCATGATTCTCGCAACCCCGTGCCTAGCGGATGTTCGGGTCGAAGGTGAAGATCACCAGCGTGCCCAGCAGGATGGTGAACACCGTGGCGGTGTAGAGCAGGCCCTTGAGCCACAGCCGGGTGTTCGCGCGCTCCGCGTAGTCGTTGATGACCGTGCGCAGGCCGTTGGCGCCGTGCAGCATGGCGAGCCACAGCATCAGCAGGTCCCAGACCTGCCAGAACGGGGACGCCCAGCGGCCCGCCACGAAGGCGAAGCCGATCTTGGAGACGCCGCCGTCCAGCACGAGCTGGATCAGCAGGTGGCCGAGGACCAGGACGACCAGCACGACGCCCGACAGGCGCATGAAGAGCCAGGCGGCCAGTTCGAAGTTGCCCCGGGTGGTCTTCGGGGTCTTCTTGGTGCGCTGGCGCGGGGCCTCGATGAAGGGCGCCGGGTTGTCGACGGTGTAGACGGCGCCGCCCTCGACGGGGCCGACACCGGCGGCGGTCTTCTCAGACGTGGACATTGGCGTCAGCTCCCGAAGAGTTCACGAGCGGCGTGGCCGAGGACGGGGTAGATCGCCCCGAGCATCAGCACGACCCACAGGGCGACGACGGTCCAGAGCATCTGCTTCTGGTAGCGGGCGCCCTTGATCCAGAAGTCGACGGCGATGACACGCAGGCCGTTGAGCGCGTGGAAGAGGATGGCGGCGACGAGGCCGTACTCCAGCAGCGCGACGATCGGCGTCTTGTACGTGGCCACGACGGTGTCGTAGGCCTCAGGGGACACGCGGACGAGGGCGGTGTCCAGCACGTGGACGAACAGGAAGAAGAAGATGAGGACGCCGGTGACTCGATGAGCCACCCAGGACCACATTCCTTCCCGGCCGCGGTACAGCGTTCCAGCCGGCACGGAAGTTTCCTCCGGGAGCGGGGATTGGGGCCGCGCCGGCTTGGTGTGTCGGTCGGGCCCGGCCGGGTACGGTCCACCGGCCCCCAGCATCGTAGCGATGTGCTGCGGCCGGGCTGCGCCGGGGTCTGGCTGTGTGATCAAACTGGCATGCGTACGGGCTAGCGGAAACAGCTTCTGGGGTGGGGTGTCCTGTTATCCGCCGGGTGCGGGTGTGCTGTGGTGGTTCGCGCGGTTCCCCGCGCCCTTGAGGGCGCTGACCAGCCGCCCGCTCGCCAGGCGCCGGAGCTCATCGGCCACGACCGCCCGCTCTTCTTCCGGATCGTTCGTCAATCGTGACCGGATGGCTTCGAGGAGGCGGTCCAGGGTCTCGGACGGGGAGACGCCGTCCAGACAGATGACGAACACGTGCCCGAAGCGGGCCTCGTATGCGGCGTGCGCCGCGCTGAGGGCGGTGTGGGCCGCGGAGTAGGTGTCCGGCGGGAGCGTGGGCAGGGGCTCGGCCGCCAGTGCTTCCGTGAGGTCGGGCCAGGTCAGGTCGTAGGCCGCCTCGTCCGCGGCGGCCAGCAGCGAGTCCAGGTCCGGATAGGGGCGGTGGTCCGCGACGCGCCGGGCCCAGCGCAGGCTGCGCAGGCAGGACAGGAGGGCCTGCTCCAGCTCCTGTGCGGAGGCTGCGTTGAAGAAGTGCTCCACCGGTATGGCGAGCCGGCCGGGGAGGTCTGGGAGAGGGTGCGCAGGCAGCGTGGGTCCTCGTGGGCGTCACGTGTGTCGGCAGGGCAAGTTGTGAGAGATGTGACGTCACGCTATCGAGTATGGCCATGACGTGTCCGAAGGATGCATGAATTTCACCCGGGAGAGAGGGTTTCGGAACGCGTGGTGGACGCGCGCCAGGCGGTCTCGGGTTTTAGGTTGGCCGTGTGAGTCAGCACAGGCGCCGGACTTCGGCGAAGCAGGAGAAACAGCGGCAGGTGCTGGTCGTGGCCATGGCTGTAGCCCTGGTCGTGGTCGCGGCCGGGGTGAGTCTTGGGCTCTGGGCGGCCTCGGGCGGCGACGGCGGGTCCACGGGCTCGCAGGCCGGATCCTCGCAGGGGGGCACCGCGGCCGCGCCCCCGGACGGAGCGCCGGAGGCGGCCCCCAGCCCGACCCGCTCCTACCCCCTGTCCGAGGCGCCCCGCACCATCCCCGCCGTGCGCGACCACGAGCCGGCGCGCGGCCCGGGCTGGCGCCCCGAGAAGGGCAACCGGGTGGTCGTGGACGACCCGGCCCTGGCCGACGAGGGGCGCCTGGTCGCCGGCGAGCTGGGCATGGCGTACGCGGGCGAGAAGGACGACAAGCGGGCCGGTGACCTGCGGCTGGCGCTGAACGGCGACAAGGGCGCGAACCCGGAGTCGTACGTGATGACCGTGCGCGACGGGCGGGCGGAGATCAACGGGCCGTCCGACGCGGGGGTCTTCTACGGCACCCGCACGCTCAAGCAGGAGACGCACGGCGGCGGCACGGCGCCCGAGGGGGTCGTGAAGGACGAGCCGGCCAAGCCGTCACGCGGGTTCATGCTGGACATCGCCCGCAAGCCCTTCACGGCCGGCTGGATCGAGGACCGGATCCGGGAGCTGGGCGATCTGAAGTTCAACCAGTTGGGGCTGCACTTCTCCGACGACCAGGGATTCCGGATCGAGTCGTCCTCGCATCCCGAGATCGTGTCCGAGCAGCATCTGACCAAGGCGCAGGTGCGGAAGATCATCGACCTCGCGCGGAGCCGGCACATCACGGTCGTGCCCGAGATCGACTCGCCCGGGCACCTCGGCGCGGTCCTCGACGCCCACCCCGACCTGCAGCTGCGCAGCGCGCAGGGGTCGGCGGTGCAGGGCGCCATCGACATCTCCAAGGCCGAGAGCGCCGAGATCGTCGACGACCTGCTCAACGAGTACGCGGACCTCTTCCCCGGCGGGCCGTGGCACCTCGGCGGTGACGAGTACCAGGCGCTGACCCGGTCGGACCCGGAGGCGTCGTTCCCGCAGCTGGCCGCCGCCGCCCAGGAGAAGTACGGCTCCGGCGCGACGGTCGCCGACCTCGCGACCGGTTGGCTGAACGACCGGGCCGACACCGTCCGGGCCCACCAGCGCACCCCGCGCGCGTGGAACGACGGCTTCTTCCGCGGTACGTCCGTCCAGGCCGCCAAGGACATCCAGGTCGCCTACTGGACCGGCAAGGAGATCGGCGCCCGGGCGCCCCTGGAGTACCTGCAAGCCGGCCGCAAGGTGATCAACTACAACGACGAGTTCCTGTACTACGTGCTCGGCGAGCCGCAGACCTTCGTCTACCCGACGGGGCAGCGGATCTACGAGCAGTGGACGCCGCGGGTGCTGCGCGGCACCGCGGCCGTGCCGGCGCGCTATGACGGCCAGATCCTCGGCGGGTCCTTCGCCGTGTGGTGCGACCTCGCGAACTCCCAGACGCAGGACCAGGTGGCGGCCGGGATCCGGATGCCGCTGCGGGCGACCGTCCAGAAGCTGTGGGACCCGGACAAGCCCGAGCTGTCCTGGACGGAGTTCCGGGCACTGGCGGACAGGCTCGGCTGACCGGCACGAATTGGCTCATACGGCTGCGAACTCCCGTACGACTGTGGTGGTCTTCTGACGCAGGGCAGCGTCGAATATGCCGGGGGGAACCGGGACATGGGCTATTGGGGATACTTCGTCGTCGGGCGGGGGGAGCGGCCGCTGCCGGAGCTGGACGCGCTGGCGGCGGCCGGGGACGGTCCGACGCAGCGCGCCTTCGCGCCGGGCGGATGGCAGGTGTGGGAGTACCCGAGCAGCGACGGCGACATCGGGAACATGAACGCCCTCGCCCAGGAGACCGGGGCGCCCGCGCTCTTCGGGTACGTCATGAACAGCGAGTGCGTGGTGCTGGAGGCCGCGGCTGTGGAGAGCGGGGCGTGGACGACCTGTCTCGCGCGCTCCGCCATGGCCGGGTACCTGGGGGCGAACCGGGAGGGCCTCACGCTGGAGGACTACTTCCTGGAACCCGGCGACGCCGCCGAGCGCGCCGTGCGCTGGGCCGCCGAGGCCGGGTGCGAGGTGAACGCCGACGCCCTGATGGACGTACTGACGTCAGACCCCGAGCCTCCCCCACTCTCGGCTTCGCTCGAGCGGGGGGACCCCCAGGCCGAAAACCTCTTGTTCCGCTTCCTCGACAGACTGGGCGTGGGGCCCCTGTGACACTCCGGGGCCGTTGCACGCAGTAAGGGGAAGTGCGGGTTCCGTGAGGGGTGAGGGCTGGCAGTGGCCTGATCGGGCCCCGGAGAAGGCCCGCGGAGGGAGGCGTGGATGAGCCTGGTGGAGTTGATCGCACAGGCCGACGAACGCGGGCTGGCCGCGAGCGGGCTGGCTTGTATGGATCGGTGCGTGCCCCTGCTGGGCGGCGACGACGAGATCCTGCGGCCGGTGTGGGCGAGCCTCAGCGACGGCGCCGGTGCCGATGAATGGGGCGAACGCCTGGAGCAGGCGCGCGGCAAGCTGGACGCGGCCGGCGCCGGGGACGAGGCGGTCGTGCTCGCCCACCGGATGCTCGAGGCCGCTCCCGTGGAGCGGTCCGCCGCGGAAGTCCGGGTGTGGGCCGACGCCTGCTCCGTCGCCTCCCTGCAGATCCACCGGCTCCTGGACACCGCCGAGGACGACGCCTCGTCCGTCGACTCCCGCCGCGAGGGCCGTACGGACGGCATGTCACCCCTCGTCGCCGCCGAACTGCGCCGCCAGATCACCGTCCTGGAGGTCCTGGCCGGACACGGCCCGGCCGGGCTGCGCCGGGCGCTGGAGGTGTCGGTGGAGGGGCGGCGGGTACTGCGCGCGGTGGTGTCCCGCCGGAGCCGGCAACAGGGCTGAAGGGCGGCGCCCGCCGATAGCCCTGACCGGCCTAAACCCGGTTCCTGGAAGGGTCCTGTGACTGTCCCTTGAGCGAGGTGGGGTGGTCCTGCGCCGCTTCGGGGAAGTCGCCGATTCCGGGTGACGAAACGCTTCGCCGCAGCGCTTTCCGGGATGTGACGACTCAAGCGGAGACCAGGCCATCGGCGGCTGCCAAGCCGCTGCGATGGGCGGCGGACACAGTGGCGACGATGCGCGAGGGAGCGCGACTGCGCCTCGACTACTCGGCGCAGAGCCTGTGGAGCATCGACCGGATGATCGAGGGGATACGGCGGGAGGGAGCGCCCTACGCCGCCGTCGAGGCGGTGCTGCGCGGCTTCGGCGCCTATGCCGGTGAGGTGATGGCGCGTCAGACCGGCGCCGAGTGGTGGGCGACGGGCGGCGACCACTGGCTCCGCACCCCCGACGGGCGCCTGTGGGACCCCATCGACGAGGCCCGCCGCTGCTACGCCGGTCATGGATCGCTGCGGCTGCTGTGCCGGGACGCGGTGGGCACCGGGTCCCGGCGGTAGCGTCAGCGCGCGAGCACGTCCTCGTCCTCGTCCCGGGGCACCGGCGGCTCCTGAGCGGCCTCGGCCGTCTTGCCGGCGTTCGCGGCCAGGGTGCGGATCTCGGGCAGGTCGTCATAGAGGTTCTGCCCGGGGCACTCGGTCGGGTAGCCGTCGCGGTGGCCGGAGATGCGGTGGAAGGTCCCCTTCTGGCCTAGCTTGTACTTGCCGTTGTCGGCACCGGAGGTCAGGACGACCGTCCCGGTCGGGTCGATGCCGTAGAGGCCGAGCTTCCACGCCGTGACCTTCGCGACCGACTCGCGCACCACGGCGTTCGTGGCCGTCGTGGAGTAGTTGCCGAGCACCGAGACGCTGCTGGTGGCGGTGTTGAACCCGTAGGCGTGCGCGCCGAGGACGGGCTTGTCCATACCGCCCGCACGGCCCTCGAAGACGGTGCCGCACTTGTCGACGAGGAAGTGGTAGCCGATGTCGTTCCAGCCGTTGCTCTGCACGTGGTAGAGGAACACGCCGCGCACGATGGACGCCGACTCGGAGCAGGCGTAGTCGTTGGTGCCCGCCGTGTGGTGGACGAACATCGCCTTGGTGTCGCCGGTATAGGTGGGCGGGTCCTTCACCAGGGACTCGTCGGCGCCCCAGGCGGCGCGCGACGTCACGGCGGGACGCTCGGCCGCGAGCGGCCCGGCGGCCGGCTCGACGACGTCCCTCTCGACGACGTCCGGTTCGACGACCGCGGTGTGCACGCCGTCCGACCCGGCCTCGGGATCGACCAGTTCGACGCGCAGCCCCGCCGGCAGGCGCGAGCCCGAGACGCGCACCTGGACGCCGTCCGAGGGTCCGGTCCACAGCGGCTGGGTGCTGCCGCGCACACCGGCCCGGTCCCGTTCGGGGCCGGCCTCGGGCGTACGGACGTCGGTCTCCAGGGGGCGCCACGCGCTCCACGCGCCGCTCTCCCGGGAGCGGGTGCGCACCTGGACGGTGCCGTCCAGGGTCGCGTCCGGGTCGTCCCAGGTGACACCGATCAGGCTGAACGGCTCGGTGGTGCGCGGGGCGAGGGACCGCTCACGGGGGTCGCCGCCCGGCACCCGGACGGTGTGCACACCGTCCGAGGAGACGGCCCGGGCGGGCTGGGTCAGGCCGAGGGCACCGAGGGCCAGAGCGGTGGCGACGGCGGTGCGCAGGAGGCGGGGTGTCATACGGCGCTCGCCTTTCGTGGGCGGTTCCATCGCGAGCAGAGCTCCCCGGTACGTCACTTGGCCGAAACCTCTGCGGGGCCGGGCTCCCGAGAACGGCGGGCCGGGTTGACCCGAACGGTCGTCGGCGCCCCGTGCCTGACGCGCTGTGACACTTCCGTGCGGACCGGCGCTGATGAGCGTGGGAGGGCGCGCACTCGGCACGGACGAGGACGGTACTTGGGTCAGGGAGCGGAACCCCGGCGAGGGCAGACGTACGACGGGGAACTGGGCGCGGCCGTCACGCGGGCCCAGCAGGGTGACGAGGCGGCCTTCGCGGTCGCCTACCGGCTTGTGCAGCCCGGACTGCTCGGCTATCTGCGCGGCCTGGTCGGGGACGACGCGGAGGACGTGGCGTCCGACGCCTGGCTGGAGATCGCCCGGGACCTCGGGCGGTTCCGGGGCGACGGGGCCGGCTTCCGCGGCTGGACGGCGACCATCGCCCGGCACCGGGCGCTGGACCACCTGCGCCGGCAGCGGGTACGGCCCCGGTCGTCCGCGCTGGAGCAGGACGTCCTGGAACTGCCCGGACCGCAGAGCACGCATGACCAGGCGCTGGAGGCCATCTCCACCGAGCAGGCCCTGGAGCTGGTCCGGGGCCTGCCGCGCGACCAGGCCGAGGCCGTGCTGCTGCGCGTCGTGGTCGGTCTCGACGGCCCGGCCGCCGCGCGGGTCCTGGGCAAGCGCCCGGGCGCGGTGCGCACGGCCGCCTACCGGGGCCTGAAACGCCTCGCCGGGCAGCTGGGCGTGGAGAGTGTGACGGATGAGGCTCACCGGACGCTGGGTGAGTCGACGTGAGCGGAACCGGTGGTTTCGCGGACGGTCCGGGCGGGTCGCGCGGACTCGGCGCTCTGAACAGGGCGGACCGGCGGGACGTACTGGGGCCCGGCGGGCCGGCAGGCGCAGGCGGAACAGACGGATCGATCGGATCGAGCAGGGACGGACACGGACATGGGTGAACGGCAGAGCGACGGCGGGCTTTCCGGCCGTGGTTCCCGGCACGCCGTCCTCGACTCCGACGTGGAGGCGCTGATCGTCGCCTCCCTCATCCGGGACGGTGTCGACGCCGAGGCCGAACAGCGGGCCGTGGCCGCCTTCCGGGCCGCCCGGGACGCCGGTGCCCCGCGGACGCGCACCCGTCGCCGGGACGACTGGCGTGCCCGGGAACGGCGCTGCCTGGGGCGGTCCCTGAAGACGACGCTCTCCCTGCTGCTCGCCAGTCTCACGCTGGGCGGCGTCGCGGTGGCGGCGATCGGCGTGGCGGGATCGTCGGAGGACGGCACGAAGGACACCCCCGAGCGTCGGCCCGCCCCGAGCAGTGCCCCGCGCGACCCGGCGGGGACGCCTCCTCGCGGCAGCCACAGCCCCGGCACCGGCTCGGCCCCGGCGCACCCGGACCGGCCGGACACCGCCCAGGACACCGAGGCCGCCCACTGCCGCGCCTATGAGCGGGCCGGGCGACGCGGCAAGGCCATGGAGGCGACGTCCTGGCAGCGTCTCGTGGCCGCCGCGGGCGGTGAGAGGAACGTCACGGCGTACTGCGCCGGGCAGCTGGACGAGCCGAAGGGCAGGAGCGGCGGCGCGGAGAACGACGACCCCGCCAAGGCCGAGGGCACTCCCGCCCCGAACAGCGGTGCGGGCGACGGGCCGGACGGCGGCACGGGCAAGAGCCGGAGCGAGGGCAAGCGCTCCCAGCCCAACGGCCGCCAGTAGCTCCCGGCCAACGGCCGTCAGTAGTAAGAGATTCCGCGAACGGCGGCCGTGACCGCCGGGCGATTCCGCCCGTGCGCCGGCACCCGCCATGGCAACGGCCGAGGCCGCCACCCCCCACAGGAGAGGCCCCGGCCGTCGCGCGGCACGGGCCGCGCGGCGGCCCGTACTTCCTACAGCGCCCCGTGTGCGTTTTCTGTCACACCCCACCGCGTCACGGCTTAGTTGCATCCTGGACGGACATGGACGGGGAGTGGTTTCAGGTCGTAACGTGCCATTCGCGCCAACGCGGAGGCGGCAAGACCACCGCAACAACCTGCGGGCTTGTAACCGCAACCACCAATTGAGCAACCACGACGGCGAGAACCCGGACCGCGAGAGCGGCGCCGGTTGAGGCGCAGAAGGGCGCGCGGTGCTGGGGGACGACGCGGAGCTGACCGCCGCGGTGTGCGCGGCACAGGACGGAGACGAAGACGCGTTCCGGACTGTGTACCGCACCGTGCATCCGCGGCTGCTCGGGTACGTACGGACACTGGTCGGCGATCCCGACGCCGAGGACGTGACGTCCGAGGCGTGGCTTCAGATAGCCCGCGATCTGGAGCGGTTCACCGGCGACGCGGACCGGTTCCGCGGCTGGGCCGCCCGGATCGCCCGCAACCGCGCGCTGGACCACATACGCATGCGCGGGCGCCGGCCCGCGATCGGCGGTGACGAGACCGAGCTGACCGGCCGGGCCGCCGAGTCGGACACCGCCGGCGAGGCCATCGAGGCGCTCGCCACCGACGGCACGTTCTCCCTGATCTCCCGGCTGCCGCAGGACCAGGCCGAGGCGGTCGTGCTGCGCGTGGTGGTGGGACTCGACGCGAAGACCGCCGCCGAGACGCTCGGCAAGCGCCCGGGCGCGGTCCGCACGGCGGCGCACCGGGGTCTGAAGAGGCTCGCCGAGCTGCTCGGCGACGACCCGCAGGCCGATCCGGAATCGGCCGGGGTGCTCGACGCACTGCCGCCCCAGCGAGAACCGCGCGGCGGTGCCGTGACGTCCGCAGGTGTGACGCATAGCGTTGCGCGGACGCAGAAGGATGTGTGATGGCCGACGAGCAGTACAGGTGGCTGGACCGCGAAACGGCGGAGCGTTTGCTGAGCGGAGAGCCACTCGAAGCTGTCGACGGAGCCGGCCGGGACCAGGCCGAACACCTCGCCAGGACCCTCGGCGCGCTGTCCGCCACACCCCCGCTGACCAGCGATGAACTCCCCGGCGAGGCCGCCGCGGTGGCCGCTTTCCGCAAAGCCCGCGCGGAACGCGCCGACGGGGCAGCGGCCCGCTCGGTCACCGGCGGACGGGACGCGGCCGAGGTCGCCGACGCGGGGCTGGTCCGTATCGGAACCCCCGGCGGCAGCGGCACCGTCATCGCCCGGCGGCCCCGCTGGGCCCGTCCCGCCCGCTTCGCGCTGGCCGCCGTGCTGGCCGTCGGCATGGCCGGCGGGGTCGCCCTCGCGGCCGGAACCGGAGCCCTGAGGGCACCGTTCGGCGGCGACGAGCCCAACCCCGGCGCCTCCGTCTCGGCCTCCGTCACTCATCCCGAACGCCCGCTGGTGTCGCCCTCGCCGAGCGACGCCGCGCAGGGCGGCTCGACCCCCGACGACGCCCCGGGCGGCACCTCGCCGGGCGGGGCCGGTGCCCAGGGCGAGGACGCGGAGCGCGACGACGCGGCCCCGAAGCCGGACGACCGGAAGAACCGCTCCGGCGACCACCGCAGGGAGATCACCTCCGCCTGCCGCGACCTCCGCGACGGCAAGCGGCTGGACCCCGACCGCAGGCGCGCTCTGCGGGACGCGGCGGGCGGCCTCCGGGCGTGGAAGTACTGCAAGGGCGTCCTGTCCAAGGCGGACCCCCGCTCGGGGGAGCGCGGGAACGACGACCACGCGGACAGGGGCCGTCACCAGGGCAAGGGCGCGGACCGGGACCGGAAGCAGGACAAGGCCGGCCGTGAGGCCGAGAAGCAGGCCGAGAAGCAGGCCGAGAAGCGCGCCGAGAAGAAGGACGACGACGATGACGACGCGGACCGTGACCGGCTCCGGGGCTCTGTCGCACCGCTGCGACCTGCGGTTTCGCACTCGCTGAAAATCTCCTGGCCGAGGGTGTGACGTTTTCGGCCGCCCTGGCGCAGTAATGAGTGAGCCGACTGGTCATCGGCCGTCGCACAGAGCCGGGGTTCCCCCCGTACCTACGGCTCGTGCACCTGAGCGCGGGCGGGACACGTTCCCCCGGTCCCGCCCGCGCCGCACACTTCCTCTCCCCGCCGTCACCAGGACACGACGATCCTGTCGCCGTTGCGGACCTGCGCGTACAGCTCCGCGATCGCGGCCTCGTCCCGTACGTTGACGCAGCCGTGCGAGGCGCCCGCGTAGCCCCGGGCGGCGAAGTCCGCCGAGAAGTGCACGGCCTGGCCGCCGCTGAAGAACATCGCGTAGGGCATGGGCGAGTCGTAGAGCGTCGAGACGTGGTCGCGGGACTTCCAGTAGACGGAGAAGACGCCCTCCCGGGTCGGCGTGTACTGCGAGCCGAAGCGGACCGCCATCGTCGACAGGGTCCGCCCGTCGACCATCCAGCGCAGTGTCCTGCTGGTCTTGTCGATGCACAGCACCCGGCCGGTCCGGCAGCGCGCGTCCGGGGGGTCGGCCGGCTGGCCGCCCATCAGGTACAGGTCCCACCGGCCCGGCTCGCGCGTCATGCGCAGCAGCCGCTGCCAGGTGACGGCGTCGGTCTTCCCGGTGCGCGGCAGCCCGCGCTTGCCCTGGAAGCCGCTGACCGCCCGCTCCGTCGGCTCGTCGTACGTCCCGGTCGGCCCGTCGAACAGCCAGGCGACCTGCCGCAGCCGGGCCTGGAGCTCCCGGACGTCCCGCCCGGTGGCGCCGCGGGACCACAGCACGCGGGGCGGGGCGGGAGCGGCACCGGGCTTGTCGTCGTCCGGCGCCGGCGCGGCGCTCGGCTCGTCGCCGCCACCGGCGGGCGTGCGGTCCGGGGACGGGGTGCCGCTGGGCAGCTCGATGTGCACCGGCGAGCGGCGCTTCCCCTCGCCGTCGGGGGCCTGGACCGTGCAGCCGGTCAGCGCGGCCACCACGGCGAGTCCCGCCACGAATGCTCTCCCCATGCCCGTGGTACGCACGCGGCCCCCCGCTCGTCTCACCGGTGTGCCCGGATGTCACCTGAGATGTTCCCCGGGCGTGACCCGCCGCGAACCAGGGGGCATGGTGGGTGAGCGAGGTCACTGCTCTGCGGGAGGCAACCCACCATGGCGCGTGAGTCGGAGTCCGGACTGCCGATCGAGCCGGTCTACGGGCCGGAGGCCCTTCAGGGCTGGGATCCGGCGGAGAAGCTGGGGGAGCCCGGGGCGTACCCGTACACCCGGGGCGTGTATCCGTCGATGTACACGGGCCGGCCCTGGACGATGCGCCAGTACGCCGGTTTCGGCACGGCCACGGAGTCCAACGCCCGGTACCGGCAGTTGATCGCTCATGGCACGACAGGTCTGTCGGTCGCCTTCGACCTGCCCACCCAGATGGGCCACGACTCCGACGCGGCGATCGCGCACGGCGAGGTCGGCAAGGTGGGTGTGGCGATCGATTCGGTGGAGGACATGCGGGTGCTGTTCGGCGGGATCCCGCTGGACCGCGTCTCGACGTCGATGACGATCAACGCCCCGGCGGCCCTGCTGCTTCTCATGTACCAGCTGGTCGCCGAAGAGCAGGGCGTTCCCGCGGACCGGCTGACCGGCACGATCCAGAACGATGTGCTGAAGGAGTACATCGCCCGCGGCACCTACATCTTCCCGCCCAAGCCCTCACTGCGGCTGATCGCGGACATCTTCAAGTACTGCCGGACCGAGATCCCGCGCTGGAACACCATCTCCATCTCCGGCTACCACATGGCCGAGGCGGGCGCCTCGCCCGCGCAGGAGATCGCCTTCACCCTCGCCGACGGCATCGAGTACGTCCGCACGGCGGTCGCGGCGGGCATGGAGGTCGACGACTTCGCCCCCCGGCTGTCGTTCTTCTTCGTGGCCCGCACCACGATCCTGGAAGAGGTCGCCAAGTTCCGTGCCGCGCGCCGGATCTGGGCGCGGGTGATGCGCGAGGAGTTCGGCGCGACCGACCCGAAGTCGCTGATGCTGCGTTTCCACACCCAGACGGCGGGCGTGCAGCTGACCGCCCAGCAGCCGGAGGTGAACCTGGTCCGGGTCGCGGTGCAGGGCCTGGCGGCGGTGCTGGGCGGGACGCAGTCGCTGCACACCAACTCCTTCGACGAGGCCATCGCCCTGCCCACCGCCACATCCGCCCGCCTCGCGTTGCGCACCCAGCAGGTCCTCGCCTACGAAACGGACGTGACGGCGACCGTCGACCCGTTCGCCGGGTCCTACGTCATCGAGAGGATGACCGACGACGTCGAGGCCGCGGCCGTGGAACTGATGGCCAAGGTCGAGGAACTGGGCGGCGCCGTCGACGCCATCGAACGGGGCTTCCAGAAGAGCGAGATCGAACGCAACGCCTACCGCATCGCCCAGGAGACCGACACCGGCGAACGCGTCGTGGTGGGCGTCAACCGTTTCCAGCTCGACGAGGAAGAACCGTACGAGCCGCTGCGCGTCGACCCGGCCATCGAGGCCCGGCAGGCCGAACGCCTGGCCGAGCTCCGCGCGGAGCGCGACCAGCCGGCCGTGGACGCGGCCCTGGCGGCCCTCAAGAAGGCCGCCGAGGGAGAGGACAACGTCCTCTACCCGATGAAGGAGGCCCTGCGCGCCCGGGCGACCGTCGGCGAGGTCTGCAACGCGCTGCGCGAGGTGTGGGGGGCGTACGTCCCGTCCGACGTCTTCTGACCGGCAGACAGCCGGGCGGGGATGTCAGACCCGCGTGCGACACTCATGCGCATGTTCGGTGTCATCGATCTGCCCACCTACCTGGCGGGCCTCGTGCTGATCGTCCTGCTGCCCGGCCCCAACTCGCTGTACGTGCTGTCCGTGGCCGCCCGCCGTGGCGTGCGTGCCGGGTACACCGCCGCTGCCGGAGTCTGGTGCGGGGACGCGGTGTTGATGACGCTGTCCGCGGCCGGAGTCGCCTCGCTGCTCCAGGCGAACGCCGTGCTGTTCGCCCTCGTGAAGTACGCGGGGGCCGGGTATCTGACCTGGCTGGCCATCGGCATGCTGCGGGCCGCGTGGAGCATGTGGCGGACGCGCGGGGAGCGGACCGCCGGTGACGACGCGCCCGCGCCCGCCGAGGAGCGGCCCTTCCGCCGCGCCTTCGTCGTCAGCCTGGTCAACCCCAAGGCGATCCTCTTCTTCGTCGCCTTCTTCGTGCAGTTCGTGGACCCGGGGTACGCCTACCCCGCCCTGTCCTTCGTCGTCCTCGGCACCCTCGCCCAGCTCGCCAGCGTGCTCTACCTCAGCGCGCTGATATTCGGCGGCACCAGGCTGGCCGCCGCCTTCCGCCGCCGCAGGCGCCTGTCGGCGGGTGCGACCTCGGCGGCGGGTGCGCTGTTCCTGGGGTTCGCGGTGAAGCTGTCACTGGCGAGTTCGTAGGGCCCCGGCCTGGCACCGGCCGAAGCGGGCCAGGTAGTCCGGGAGTCCGGCCGCCGTGTCCCCGGGACGGAGGTGCACCGCCGGATGGTCGCCGGAACCGCGCTCGATCCGGCCGACATCGGGCAGGAGCGGCTGCTGAAGGCCAACCGGGGCCTGCGCGCGGCCCGGCTCGGCTACCGGGACGCGCGAAGGTGTTCAGCGGCTCACGCTTCACCGGCATCGAGCAGCTCAGGCGGGCGCGGAGATCTTCGAGGACTACGACCGGCACTTCGAGGAGGGACTCGCCCTCGTGATCGGGGGGATCGGGGCGCGCTACGGGGTCTCATGACGCGGTCCGGCGCGTCAGGACCGTTTCGCGCGGGCCCGCCGTACGGCCCGGGTGATCACCGGCGGCAGCAGGTCCTTGGCGAGCCGGCGGATCCGGGACGGGGCGGGCCGGGCCGGGCGCGCCGCACGCGACTCGGCGACCGTGGGGGCCGGCGCGGGCACCGGCTCCACGTAGTGCCGTGAGGGCGGGAACGACGGCGGCTTCATGCCCCGGGAGCGGGCCCGGATCAGCCGGTGCCCCGCCGCCTCCTGCACGCTCACCCCGCAGTCCGAGCGCTGCTGGAGCATCGCGAGCAGCTCCTCCTGGAGCGGTTCGGGATCGCCCCAGGTGGCGTAGAGCTTCTGCGTGCTGAGGCAGATCGGGCGCAGACCGCGGTTGAGGACGGCCTCCCAGGCGGCGACCGAGACACCCGGGGTGTGCTCGGACCGGAAGTCGTCGAGGACCACGACGCCCTCGGGCAGCAGGATGTCGCGGGCCGCGCCGATGTCGCCGTGGACGTGCTCGTACAGGTGCGAGGCGTCGATGTGGATGAAGCGGCAGGTGTCCGCCGCCACCTTCTCGGACACCAGGGAGCTGGGGCCGGTGATCACCGTCGGCAGGGTGTCGTGGAAGGAGAGGTAGTTCCGCTCGAACGCCTGCTGGGTGAGCGAGGCGTACGACTTCGAGGACTCCGCCTTGTTGGCCTCGTCCGGGGCGTCGCCCTCGAACAGGTCGCAGACGGTGAACAGTTCGCCGTCCTGGAGGTGGTGGCCGAGGAGGATCGCGCTCTTGCCCATGTAGACGCCGAGCTCCAGCAGGTCGCCCTTTGTGCCGGCCTTCTTCTGCTGTTCCAGGAACCAGGTGAACAGCATCTGGTCCAGCGCCGGGAACCAGCCCGGGACGTCGGCGAGTTCGCCGGGGTGCTTGTCGGTCGCTTGTGCGTTGGTCATGAGACGAGCCTTCTCTCCGAGCGTTGCCCAAACCGACGGCCGGTTGAACGTGCCGTGAACAGGTCAGCGGGCCTTCGCCAGCGCTGCCCGCAGCCGGGGCGTCAGCGGCTTCTCCACATACTTGTTCAGCAACAACGCCAGCAGCAGCATTGACGTCACCGTCAGCGCGAACGTCACCCCCGACGGCAGCCCGAGACCGCGGTGCAGGGCGTGGATCACCACCCAGCCGAGGTGCTCGTGGACCAGGTAGAAGGGGTACGTCAGCGCTCCCGCGACCGTCAGCCACCGCCAGTTCACCCGGCTCAGCAGGCCCAGCGCGATCGCGGCGACCGTCACGAAGCCGAGGGTCACGACGGCGACGATCCCGAACGAGGAGCGGTAGGAGAACGCCTCCGGGTCGGGCGCGTGCCACAGCCCCCGCACCGCGTAGTGCTGGCCGATCAGCCAGCTGACGGCCACGATGCCCCACCCGTAGACGTCCCGCCGGTCGCGGTGCACGAGGTAGAGGCCGACACCGCCGATGAAGAAGGGCGCGTACTCGGGCATCAGAACGATGTCGAGCAGCGGCATGTTCGCGTTCTCGGCGATCACCGCCGCCAGCATCCAGCCCGCGCAGAACATGATCACCCGGCAGCGGTCCGCCCCCGGGAGCACGACGCACAGCGCGAACAGCGCGTAGAAGCGGACCTCCGCCCACAGGGTCCAGCACACCCCGAGCACCCGGTCCACGCCGAGCGGCATCTGCAGCATGGTCAGGTTCACCAGCGCGTCGCTGGGCGAGACCGCCTTGTAGGCCACCACCGGCAGCGCGAACACCGCCGTGACGATGAGCACCGCCACCCAGTAGGCGGGCAGCAGCCGGGAGGCCCGGGAGGCGAAGAACGACGTCAGGGGACGGCCCCAGCCGCTCATGCAGATCACGAACCCGCTGATCACGAAGAAGACCTGGACGCCGAGGCAGCCGTAGGCGAACAGCGAGTGCAGGGTGGGGAACTGGTCCCTGGGTGAGGTGCCCCAGGCCTGGGCGACCTCACCGCCGCGCCCGCCGTAGTGGTACAGCGCCACCATCAGCGCGGCCACCAGCCGCAGTCCGTCGAGGGCGCGCAGCCGGCCGGCGGAGTCCGCTCTGCGCCGTGGGTGGGTCGTGGCGCCCGCTGGTTCGACCAGCGGGGCGACGCCGGCCTGGGGCTTACGGGTGCTGACGACCGTCTCGGTCACGCTGGAAACCTCTGTGTGGCTCGTATGTCCTTCGCCTGAGCCGCCTGTGGGCGGGCGCCTGTCACCCTAGGACGCGAGTTGACGCAATGATGTTCGACGGCGACAGGCTTCGCCCGCCCGTCCCCATGGGTTCATCTGGATGTCGCCGGGGCGGGCCGCCGGGCGGGACCGGCTCAGCGGCGCACCGCCTTGCGCAGGGCCCGGGCCCGCCGTACCACCCGGCGTGCCGTGGAGTTGCGCGGCAGGAACGCCAGCCGCTGCGGAATACCCCCGGGCAGTCCGAGCGCGGTGAGACGGCGCTTCTTGAAGTAGCGCCGGGTGCGCGGGCCGAGATGCCGGGCGAGGAACTGCTCCGCCTGCGGGCGCAGCTCCGGGTGGATCTGCGGCTGCATGGTGAACCCGACGGCCGTGACCAGGGCGGACAGCCGCTCGGCCGGCAGGACGTCACCGTCCTCGCCGCTCGCCAGATCGGGCAGCAGCGCGTCCGCCAGGGTGGTCGGAACCCGGTTGCTGTTCTGGTACGGCGTCAGCCGCTCCAGCAGCAGCTCGGTTCCGATGCGGGCGACCGGCAGGTCGTAGAACGCGGAGGCCGTGAACAGCGCGGTCGAGAAGCAGCCGACGACCAGCGCGGGCCGGGCCCGGTCGAACAGCACCTCGGCGAGCACGGGCGTGTCCAGGACCGTGAGGTCCACACCGAGCTTCTCCGCCTCGGTCTCCAGGGCGCGGCTGTAGCGGGCCGGTGCGGTCGGGTGGGGCTTGAAGACGACCGTGCGGTGGCCACGGGCGACGGCGCCCCGCATCATCCGCACGTGCAGGTCCTCTTCCTCCTCGGGGGAGAGGATGTTCAGCGCCGACAGGTACTGGCCGAGCAGCAGCGCCGAGTCGCCGGGCAGGTCCGGCAGTTCGGGCACGGTCTCGGTGACCTCGCCGAGCACCTTCAGGAACGCGGGTGAGGGCACCAAATGCGCCGGCACACCGAACTCGGTGAGCAGCATCGGCGTGAGTCCCGGCACCAGGTCGAGGTGCAGCAGCCGCCGTACGCGCGTGCCGACCAGCGGGTCGAGCTTGTTGCGGGTGGGGCCGTAACTCATCAGCCCGTCGGCGTAGACGTCGACGGGGGCGTCGGTGAACAGCTGGGCCACCGTGAGCGCGGGCGCGACCTGGATGGACTCCAGCACCAGGCTCACCCGGTCGTCGCCGAGGCCCCACAGCATCCGCAGATAACGCTCGAACAGCGGGATGTCGTCGGCGCGCGGCGCCCAGGCCCCCGGGTGGAAGGGGCGGATGGCCTCGTTCCAGGACAGCACCTCGTCGAAGTGCTCACGCAGCGGGGCGAAGCCCGGCATCTCGTCGAGGGCCGGAGTGGTCTCCGGGGTCGCGGAGTTGTTGAACACCAGCAGCACCCGGCGGTCCGGTTCCTCGAAGAGGTCGGAGTCGATAGCGGCGGCCAGGGTGGCGACGCCGTACAGCGTCGAGGCGCAGAAGATCTGAGTGGTCCCGGGCATCAGGCGGCCGCTCCCGTCGTGGTCACCCGGCGCCGCAGCCGCCGCAGCTTGGACGAGCGGTCCATGTCCATGGCCTCCAGTGCGTCGGCGAGTGCGTCCTGCGGCATGCGCCGGATGGCCGCCGCGCTCATCGACCGCAGCTGCCTGGCCACGGCCGGTTCGAACCTGTCTTCGTTGGAGAGGTGGTGGGCGATGATCGCGCAGTACGTCCGCACCGCCTTGGGCAGCAGCCGGTCGGCCTCGCGGTCCGCGGCCGTCTCCTCGATCACCTGGTCGAAGGCCCGGATGAAGTCGAGCTGGCGGACGTCGCCGATCTGCGTCAGGGACGAGGCGACCCCGCGGCGGTAGAACACGCCCAGCAGGCTCACCACGGCGAACGACTCCGCCTCCCGGTGCAGCTTCCAGATCCACGGCCGGTCCTCGGCCGTGCGCAGCCCGTGGGTGAAGTGGAGCACGCCCTTGTCGACGAGCCGGCGGTGGTACGCGCCGGCCCAGGCGTAGGCGTAGTCCACGGAGGTGGAGCGGTGGGCGGGGAGGATCGCCTCCCGCGGGTCGAACGCCTCCCAGCGCCGTCCGACCGGGACCCGGTGCACGGAACGGGCGCGCGCGGTGGCCTGGACATGGTCGGTGCGCACGAAGTCGCACCCCAAGTCGTCCATCGCGGACACCAGTTCGGTGAGGTAGCCGGGGGCCAGCCAGTCGTCGCCGTCCAGGAACGTCAGGTACTCGCCCTGCGCCGCGTCCAGGCCGGTGTTGCGGGCGGTGGCGAGCCCACCGTTCTGTTCGTGGCGGATGTACCGCACCTGGGCGACATCCGAAAGGTCCTCGGCCGCTCGTTCGAGAATGGCCGGAGTTTCGTCCTTCGAATGGTCGTCGACCAGGATGAACTCGAAATCGCGGTCGGCGTTCAACCGAAGGCTTCTGAGGGTGTCCGGGGCATATTGCTGCACGTTGTAGAACGGCACGATCACGGAAAGCTTAGGCACCCGCAAAACGTTAGGAGCCCGCCCGGCAGCGGAACTTTCCGGTGAAGGTACACCGAGTGAACTCCATGTGTCAGAACGGTGCACCCCGTGTACTTCCCGCTTTCCAGCAGGCCAGTTCGGCTCTCGGTGGGCTGTTGTTAACTTTTCGTTGAGTCGCGGTTCCGCCATACCTCGGATTCGCTTCCTAGCGTCTTCGACGTGCCAGTAAGTACACCGAAGCGCCCGCGAATCGCCGTCCTCGCGGACTCAGACACCCGATGGAAATGGGGTGCGCTGACCGCGGACCGCATCGCCCCGGGACCGTCCATGGAAACCGCACCGCGCGAGGGCGCGCAAGTCGGCCCCCTCCTCGACGGATTCCTGCTGCGCGGCCGGGCGACGCCCACCCCGCGCCAGCTGGCGGAAGTGGGCGTGCGCGCCGACTCGCTGCGGGAGGTCACCGCCGTCGAGTTCCTGCGCGCCATGGCCGAGGAGTCCTACGACGTCCTGGTCCTCTCCCTCGTCGGCGGCGGTGTGCAGGCGATGCTGCACGGCCTGGGGCGCGTCTGGCAGGACCGCACCGAGCGGCCCGTCGTCGTCACCGGCTACGTCGGCGTCGTCTACGAGAAGCTCGCCGACGGCCTGCTGCTGCGGCACGGGGCGGACCTGGTCCTCGCCAACTCCCGCCAGGACGCGGACCGTTTCCGGGCCGTCTACGAAGGGGTCGGCGCCGACGCCTCCGCGGTGACCGAGGTGGCTCTGCCGTTCCTCGGGGGAGCGCCGTACGAAGGCGAGCACGGTCCCTCCGCGGAGCAGGGGCGCAGGCCCTCCACGGTCGTCTTCGCCGCCCAGCCCTCCGTCCCGGAGAGCCGCAAGGACCGTACGTACCTGCTGAACCGGCTGGTGCAGCACGCCCGCAGGCACCCCGAGCGCGAGGTGCTGCTGAAGCTGCGCTCCAAGCCGGGCGAACACACCACCCACATCGAGGAACTGCCGTACCAGAAGCTGGTGCAGCGCCTCGATCCGCCGGACAACTTCCGCCTGGTGTACGGGAACATGGGCGAGGTCCTCGACCGCACCGACCTGCTGGTGACGGTCAGCTCCACCGCCGCCCTGGAGTCGCTGCACCGCCGTGTGCCGACCGTCGTGCTGACGGACCTCGGCATCCGCGAGTCGCTCGGCAACCACCACTTCGTGGGCTCCGGCTGCCTCGCCTCCTGGGACCAGCTCGACGCCGGGCACCGGCCCGAGCCCGACGAGGAGTGGGTCTCCCGGCAGGGCGTCGCGGCGGACGGATCCTATGACTCCGCCTTCGACGCGGCACGCACACGCATCGCCGAGCTGCTCGACCGGCCCGGCGGCCTGCCCCCGCTGACCCCGTACTACACCCCCGTCACCGCACCCGGCTATCTGCCCGGGATCCTCGCCCGCCACCACCTCGGCCCGGACGGCACCCCGCTGCCCGGCGCGCCCGCCGCCGACACGGAGCCCGGACCGGTCCGGCAGATCGTGCGCCGGGCGGCGCGCGGCGCCTACCGGCACGGCGTGCAGCGCGTGGCGCCCGTCATCCGGCGGATGGGCGAGCTGTGAGCCGCCCCGAGACCTCCGCCCACGGAGCCCAAGGAGTAGTCCCCATGTCCCGACCCGAAGCGGGCCGAGGCGCCTCGGTGCGCCGCGTGCTCGCGGTGATCCCCGCGCGCGGCGGCTCCAAGGGCGTGCCCGCGAAGAACCTCCTGCCCGTCGGCGGTGTCCCGCTGGTGGCCCGGGCGGTGCGCGAGTGCCGGTCGGCCCGGCTGGTGACCGACGTCGTGGTCTCCACCGACGACCAGGCCATCGCGGCCGCCGCCCGCCAGGCCGGCGCCGAGGTCGTGCTGCGGCCCGCCGCCATCGCCGGCGACACGGCCACCTCCGAGGCCGCCGTCCTGCACGCCATGGACGCCCACGAGGCCCTGCACGGGGCGCCGGTGGACGTCGTCCTGCTCGTGCAGTGCACCAGCCCGTTCATCGTCCGCGAGGACATCGACGGGGTGGCGGGCGCGATCGCCGAGAACGGCGCCGACACCGCGGTGACCGTGGCACCGTTCCACGGGTTCATCTGGCGGGACGCCGAGTCCGCCGAGGACGTCGTCGCTGCCGGATCCGTCGCGGAGCAGGACGCCGCGGTCGGCGGCGGTTACGGCGTCAACCACGACAAGTCCTTCCGGCCCCGCCGCCAGGACCGCCCCCAGGACCTGCTGGAGACCGGCGCCGCCTACGCCATGGAGGCGACCGGCTTCCGCAAGCACCGGCACCGCTTCTTCGGCCGCACCGAGCTGGTCCGCACGGACCCCGCGCGCGTGCTGGAGATCGACGACCCGCACGACCTCGCCCGCGCCCGGGCCCTCGCCCCGCTCTTCGACGCGGACCGGCCCGGCGCGCTCCCGACCGCCGACGACATCGACGCGGTCGTCCTCGACTTCGACGGCACCCAGACCGACGACCGGGTGCTCGTCGACTCCGACGGACGGGAGTTCGTCTCCGTGCACCGCGGGGACGGACTGGGCATCGCGGCCCTCCGCAGGAGCGGCCTGAAGATGCTGATCCTGTCCACGGAACAGAACCCTGTGGTCGCCGCCCGGGCCCGGAAGCTCAAGCTCCCGGTGCTGCACGGCATCGACCGCAAGGACCTCGCGCTGAAGCAGTGGTGCGAGGAGCAGGGCATCGCGCCGGAGCGCGTGCTCTACGTCGGCAACGACGTCAATGACCTCCCGTGCTTCGCCCTCGTGGGCTGGCCCGTGGCGGTCGCGAGCGCCCACGACGTCGTGCGCGGCGCCGCACGCGCGGTCACCACCGTCCCCGGTGGCGACGGCGCGATCCGAGAGATCGCCAGCTGGATCCTCGGCCCCTCTCTCGATTCCCTCACCAAGTAAGGACATCTCTGCCATGAGCACCAACTCCCGTATCCGCCGGTTCGGTTCGCGCGAGGTCGGCCCGGGCCGCCCGGTCTACGTCTGCGGCGAGATCGGCATCAACCACAACGGCGAGCTGGAGAACGCCTTCAAGCTGATCGACGCCGCCGCCGAGGCCGGCTGCGACGCCGTCAAGTTCCAGAAGCGCACCCCGGAGATCTGCACCCCGCGCGATCAGTGGGACATCGAGCGCGACACGCCCTGGGGCCGGATGACCTACATCGACTACCGCCACCGCGTGGAGTTCGGCGAGGACGAGTACCGCGCCATCGACGACTACTGCAAGTCGAAGAACATCGACTGGTTCGCCTCCCCGTGGGACACCGAGGCCGTCGCCTTCCTGGAGAAGTTCGACGTCCCCGCCCACAAGGTCGCCTCCGCCTCCCTCACGGACGACGAGCTGCTGCAGGCCCTGCGCTCCACGGGCCGCGCGGTGATCCTCTCCACCGGCATGTCGACGCCGAAGCAGATCCGCCACGCGGTCGAGGTCCTCGGCTCCGACAACATCCTGATGTGCCACGCCACGTCGACCTACCCGGCGAAGGCCGACGAGCTCAACCTGCGCGTCATCAACACCCTCCAGCAGGAGTTCCCGAACGTCCCGATCGGCTACTCCGGCCACGAGACCGGCCTGCAGACCACCCTCGCCGCGGTCGCCCTGGGCGCCACCTTCGTCGAGCGCCACATCACCCTCGACCGCGCCATGTGGGGCTCGGACCAGGCCGCGTCCGTGGAGCCGCAGGGCCTCACGCGCCTCGTCCGCGACATCCGCACCATCGAGGCCTCCCTCGGTGACGGCGTCAAGAAGGTCTACGAGTCCGAGCTCGGCCCGATGAAGAAGCTGCGCCGCGTCGCCGGTGTGGTCGCCGAGGCGGAGATCGCCGACGCGGCGGGCGAGCCGGTCGGCGTCTGAACGCACCACCCCCACAACCCCCCTTACGACGGGACGGTCGTACGTCGATGAGCCCCCGCGCCGGGAACGCCGGCCCCCACACTCTCGCCTTCGTCGAGAGCCCGGTACAGCTGCTGAACGTGCTGGAGTGGGCGCACGCGCACGCGCCCGGCGTGGGGCTCACCCTCGTGGTGCTGTCGCCCGTCGACCCGATGACGCGCGGCCAGCTGCGGCGGATGTCCGACCTGGCCCGCGACGAGGGGCACCAGGTCCGCTGGGAGGAAGCGCGCGGCGGGCCCCTGGCGCCCTTCCAGACCGTCGGCGGCCTGACCGGCCTGCTCCGCAGGGCGCGCCGGGTCGTGCTGGGGGACCCCTTCTCCCGCTACGTCCAGCTGCTGCTGACGATCACCCGCGCCCGTGACCTGGTCGTCGTCGACGACGGCACGGCGACGATGGAGTTCGTCGGGCAGCTGGCCCGGGGCGAACGGCTGGTGCGCTGGCACCGTAAGGGCGGCCGCCCCGGCCCGCGGGACGTGATCTTCGCGCCGGTGTCGGCCTCGGCCCGCCGCCGGCTGACCCCCGACGACCGTCGCCACATCGAGATCTTCTCCTCCATGCCGATGGAGGAGACCCCCGCGGGTGTCACGGTCACCGCCCACACCTTCGCCTGGACCCGGGCCCGCTTCGGCCCGCCGCGCATCACCAAGGGCGCGGACATGGTGGGCACGTCCCTGGTGGAGACGGGGGTGGTGGACGACGGCCGCTACCTGGAGGCCGTCCACGCCCTGGCCAGGGCCCATGGCGCCACCCGCTACTTCGCCCACCGCCGCGAGAGCACGGACAAGCTCCACCGCCTCGCGGCCGCTACGGGCCTGGAGATCGTCCGCCCCGAACTCCCCCTCGAACTGATCGCCCGCCGCGGCCCCATCGGCCGGACGGTCCTCAGCTTCCCGTCCACGGTCGTCCACACCCTCCCCCTGGCCCTGTCCGGCACGGAGGTCCGAGTCGCGGTCTGCGACATCGACCCGGCGTGGCTGACCGACACCGCGTCCCCGCGGGCCCAGGGCTTCCTGTCGGGGGTGACGGGCACGGCCCGGGACGTCCACCGGCTGTCCCCGACGGACCCGACGGACCCGACGGATCCGACGGACCCGGACACCGTCACGGGCACCCGGGACCCACTCGGCCCGACGCGCTTCCCCGGGACGGCGACCTTCTCCGGCACCTCGGCTCCCCCGGGCATGAGCGGCCCGGCCGGGACGGCGGGAGCTGCGGGGGCGGTGGCCGCGGGCTAGGGGCTCCTCAAGGGGCCGGTCGGGCCCCCTGGCGACGGTGCTGTGGCGCGTTGGCCGCCCGGTGGTCGCGCGGGACGCGGTGGCGGCGGGGGCAGGGGCGGGCTGAAGGTGTCGCGGTGCGTTCCCGGGCCGGCGCCGCGGCAGCGGTGTGCCGGCTGCGGGCCGGGGGCCGGTCGTGACGGTGTTACCGGGCGCCCCTGGCCCGGCGTGTCCGGCAGGGGCGGTCGCCGCCGCGCGGAAGAGCCTGGGCCGGCGTCGGCGAGCTGCCCGGGCCGGGCTCGTCAGGAGGCCTCGGTGTCCGGCCCGGCGGCCGCGGCGGGCTTGCGTGCGAGCAGGAACGCGCGCGGCATCCTCTCCTCGCCCTGGGGTTCGCGCAGCACCCGGGCGTACAGGTCCAGGCCCGCCTCCGCGAGGAGGTCCGCCACGGATTCCGGCGTGCGCCAGTGGTAGTCGAGCGAGATCTCCAGGCCGTAGCGCTCGGACGCGCGCAGATGCCCGCTCTCCTCCCCGGACTGGAAGCCGAGCAGGACGGGCGCGCCCGGCGCGAGGACGCGGTGGAACTCGGCGAACGCCGACGGCAGGTGCTCGTCCGGCACATGGATGATCGAGTAGAGCGCGACGATGCCCCCGAGCGTCTCGTCCGGCAGGTCCAGCGCCGTCATCGACCCGACGTGGAACCTCAGCTCCGGATGCGCCCGGCGGGCGAGCGCCACCATGCGGGGCGAGACGTCGATCCCGAACACCGGCTGGCCGAAACCGTGCAACCGCGCCGCCACGTACCCGGGGCCGCTGCCGAGGTCGGCGACCGGAGCCCGCGAAGGCCCCTCGAGCGCCCGGGCCAGCTCCGCGAAGACCGTGAGCAGCGCACTCTCCAGCGGTCTCCCGGCCAGGCTGTCGGGGTGTTCGGCGGCATACGCCTCGGCGATGACGTCGTACGAGGCCTGCGTGGACTGTAGGAAATCGGGGGCGCGCACGAGGCGCACACTAGCGGGGGCGCGCGTCCGGCAGATGAACAAGCCCGTGTTCGCCGCGCAGGGCGTGGTATCCGTGGAGAGGATGGATGGATACCGGAGTCGTGACGCCGATGTGGCCGAAGTCACACTCTGGGGGATGGGCGGCCCGGCCCGGCCTAAAAAGCAGGCCAGTTTACCCATCTCAGTTGATAGCTATGCGCCCGGCGGTCATATTTTCTTCCCCTATCGGGTTGAAGTTTTGTTGATCCAGGGTCAGGAGACCGCCCCGGCGCCCTACCCTTCAGAGGGTGAAGCAATTGATGTCACCGGAGTCCGAGGTCGATCTTCCCGGGGGAGCCGTACTTCCCGGTGCGCTGCCCGACGCTCTGCGGGCCGAGCTCATCGCGTTCCGACGCGACATGCACATGCACCCGGAGCTCGGCAACCAGGAGTTCCGCACGACCGCCGCGATCAAGGAGCGGCTCGAGCGGGCCGGCCTCAAGCCGCGCGTCCTCGCCGTGGGGACCGGACTCGTCTGTGACATCGGCGTGGAGGGCGAGCAGTGGGACGGAGGTCCCAGCATGCTCGCCCTGCGGGCCGACATCGACGGCCTGCCCATCCCGGACACCAAGGCGGACTGCCCGTACCGCTCGACCGTGCCCGACCGCGCGCACGCCTGCGGTCACGACGTGCACACCACCGTCGTGCTCGGCGCCGGCCTCGTCCTCGCCGAACTGCACCGGCAGGGTGCGCTGCCCCGCCCCGTGCGGCTGATCTTCCAGCCCGCCGAGGAGGTGCTGCCCGGCGGCGCCGCCGACGTCATCAAGTGCGGGGCGCTGGAAGGCGTCGGCGCGATCATCGCCGTGCACTGCGACCCGCGCGTGGACGCGGGCAAGATCGGACTCCGCGAGGGCCCCATCACCTCCGCCTGCGACCGGCTGGAGATCGGTCTCGACGGCCCGGGCGGCCACACCGCCCGCCCCCACCTCACGACCGACCTGGTCACCGCCGCGGCCCGCGTCGTCACCGACGTGCCCGCGCTGGTCGGCCGGCGCTTCGACAGTCGCAGCGGGCTCGCCATCACCTGGGGCCGCGTCGAGTCGGGCCACGCGCCGAACGTGATCCCGCAGCACGCCGAGCTCTCCGGCACCGTCCGCTGCCTCGACATCGACGCGTGGCGGCAGGCCCCCGACGTCGTGGTCGCGGCCATCGACGAGATCGCCAACCTGTACCGCGCCAAGTCGGAGATCAACTACGTGCGCGGCGTTCCGCCCGTCGTCAACGAGCCCGGCGTCACCGAGCTGCTGCGCGACGCCATGATCGCCCGGCGCGGAGTCGAGTCCGTCGAGGGCACCGAGCAGAGCCTCGGCGGCGAGGACTTCTCCTGGTACCTGGAGCGCGTCCCCGGCGCCATGGCCCGCCTGGGCGTCCGCACCCCCGGCGAACGCCAGGTGCGCGACCTCCACCAGGGCGACTTCGACGTCGACGAGTCGGCCATCACCGTCGGCGTGGAACTCTTCACGGCAGCGGCCCTGGTCAACGGGCTCCGCTAGATCCCGCCCACTTGGGGGCGCGGGGAGGTCCCACCTTCTCGGGGGCGCGGGGAACCGCGCGACCAGCCACGACGGCGCCGCACGGGAACGACACCCCGAGCCCCCACAGGCCGCCCCGGCGGCGACGCCCCGAGCCCCCTGGCCCTGGCCGGCCCCGGCGGCGACAACCCCTGGGCCCCCGGCCGACCCGCTCGCCAACCCCGGCGGAGCCTCCGGTTGCGAGCGGCGCAGCCCCACGGCAGCCTGGAGCCCGTGGCGAGCAGGCACGTGCCGTGTCCCCGAGTACACCTTTCGACCCCGTTCGATCCCGTGGTTCACAAGGGCGTAACCGGCCATCGGCACGAATGGATAACGGCCCCGCGGCGAACCGTTCCCAGGAGTGTCTACGCGCGTTAATGTGCGCCGAACCGAGCACCCACTGCGGGGCTTTGGAGAATGGGGAACTTCAGATGCGTCGGATTTCCAAACTGACCCGTGTCGCGGTGGGGGTCGCGTCGCTCGGGCTCGTCGCCACGGCCTGCGGCGGCACCAGCAGTGACAGCGGCGACAGCGACAGCAGCGAACGCGGCGTCGCCATCGCGTACGACGTCGGCGGCAAGGGCGACCAGTCCTTCAACGACGCCGCCTACGCCGGCCTGACGAAGGCCAAGGACGAGTTCGGCTACAAGACGGCCGACATCGAGCCCACCGAGGGCGAGACGGACGCCGACAAGGAGCAGCGCCTGGCGTCGCTGGCCAAGCAGGGCTACAACCCGGTCATCGGCGTCGGGTTCGCCTACGGCCCGGCGATGAAGGCCGTGGCCTCCAAGTACCCGGACACCACGTTCGGCATCGTGGACTCCGTGGTCGAGGGCGAGAACGTCGCCTCCCTCGTCTTCGCCGAGGAGCAGGCCTCGTACCTCGCCGGTGTCGCCGCCGCAAAGGCCACGAAGAGCGACGTCGTCGGCTTCGTGGGCGGCGTGGACATCCCGCTGATCCACAAGTTCGAGGCCGGCTACAAGCAGGGCGTCGAGGACACCAAGCCCGGGGTGAAGGTCCTGTCGCAGTACCTCACGCAGACGGCCGAGGAGGGCGGTTTCGCCAGCCCCGACAAGGGCAAGGCCGCCGCCGAGGGGCAGATCGAGAAGAAGGCCGACGTGCTCTACGCGGCCGCCGGTCTGTCCGGCCAGGGTGTCATCGAGGCCGCCGCCAAGGCGAAGGTCTGGGCGATCGGTGTCGACTCCGACCAGTACAAGCAGGCCGCTCTCGCGCCGTACAAGGCCTCCATCCTCACGTCCGCGCTCAAGGACGTCGGCGGTGCGGTCTACGCGCTGTCCAAGTCGGTCCAGGACGACAAGCCGCTGAACGGCACGCAGACCTTCGACCTGAAGGTCAACGGCGTCGGCCTCTCCGAGTCCAACCCGGAGTTCGCCAAGGTCGCGGGCCTCAAGGAGGCCGTGGACAAGGCCAAGACGGGCATCAACGACGGCTCCATCAAGGTCAAGACCGAGTAGACCGAGCAGAACGCTGTCGCAGGGCGACGGAGCGGGCGGACACCCAGGTGTCCGCCCGCTCCGTGCTTCCCGGCGCCCCGGAACCGGATCACCCAGCGCCACCTCCCGTTTGCGGTCGGCAACACCCCGGCCAAGGCCCGGTGATGGCTTGGCCACGGGCGCATAACAAGGTGGACAGAAGGGGTTTTCAGGCAGGTCTACGCGCGTTAATCTGCGGCGAAGCCAGCGCCGAAGCTGTTCCGTCCCGGCGCTTGTACGACAGGAGCACCCACACATGCGCCGGATTTCCCGGATCACGGTCGCAGGCGCAGCGACCGCCTCCCTGGCCCTCGCCCTCTCCGCCTGCGGCAGCACCTCGACCTCCGGGTCGTCGGACTCGAAGGGCGACAAGGGTCTCGCCATCGCGTACGACGTCGGCGGCAAGGGTGACCAGTCCTTCAACGACGCGGCCTACGCCGGCCTCGAGCAGGCGAAGAAGGAGTTCGGGTACCAGACGGCCGACGTGGAGCCCACCGAGGGCGAGACTGACGCCGACAAGGAGCAGCGCCTCGCCTCGCTGGCCAAGCAGGGCTACAACCCGGTCATCGGCGTCGGTTACGCGTACGCCTCGGCCGTGAAGGGCGCCGCGGAGAAGTTCCCGGACACCACCTTCGGCATCGTCGACGACGCCACGATCAACACCAAGAACGTCGCCGACCTGGTCTTCAACGAGGAGCAGGCCTCCTACCTGGCCGGTGTCGCCGCCGCCAAGACCAGCAAGTCCAAGGTCGTCGGCTTCGTCGGCGGTGTCGACATCCCGCTGATCCACAAGTTCCAGGCGGGCTTCGCGCAGGGCGTCAAGGACACCGACCCGAAGGTCAAGGTGCTCTCGCAGTACCTCACCCAGACGGCCGAGGAGGGCGGTTTCGCCAGCCCCGACAAGGGCAAGACGGCTGCCGAGGGTCAGATCGAGAAGAAGGCCGACGTGGTCTACGCGGCCGCCGGCCTGTCCGGTCAGGGTGTCATCGAGGCCGCCGCCGCCAACAAGGTGTGGGCCATCGGCGTCGACTCCGACCAGTACGAGCAGGAAGCCCTTGCCAAGTACAAGGACTCCATCCTGACCTCGGCGATGAAGGACGTCGCCAAGGCGGTGTACAACCTGGCGAAGTCGGTCGAGGACGGCAAGCCCGAGACCGGTATCGTTCGTGGCGATCTGAAGACCGGCGAGGTGGGCCTGTCGAACTCCAACCCGAAGTTCGCGGACGACGCCGAGCTCCAGGCAGCCATCAAGACGGCCAAGGAGAAGATCATCAGCGGCGAGATCAAGGTCAAGAGCAGCTGACGAGCGACTGCCTCGAAGCAGGCGGTAACCCCCGGGGTTACGTCCGCTCGACGGGGTGCGGGGAGGCTGCTCCTCGTACCCCGTTGGCGCGGGGCGTCGGCCCCTTTGTATGCCGTAGGGGCGCTACGCGCGTAGACGGCCCCCGTCCCCAGGAGAGTGCGCCATCAACGCGTCCAGCAGCCCTCCGGCCGGAGCGGCGGTCAACGAATCGGTGACCGCCGTCGAACTCGCCGGGATCACCAAGCGTTTCCCCGGAGTCGTGGCCAACCACGACATCCACCTCAGCGTCCGCAAGGGCACCGTGCACGCCCTCGTCGGTGAGAACGGCGCCGGCAAGTCGACGCTGATGAAGATCCTCTACGGCATGCAGAAGCCGGACGAGGGCACCATCGCCGTGGGCGGCGAGCAGGTCAGCTTCTCGTCGCCGGCCGACGCCATCGTCCGCGGCATCGGCATGGTCCACCAGCACTTCATGCTCGCCGACAACCTCACGGTCCTCGAGAACGTGGTGCTCGGCAGCGAGAAGCTCTACGGCATCGGCGCCAAGGCCCGCCGCAAGATCAAGGAGCTCTCCGAGCGCTACGGCCTCGACGTCAAGCCCGACCTCCTCGTCGAGGAGCTCGGCGTCGCCGCCCGCCAGCGCGTGGAGATCCTCAAGGTCCTCTATCGCGGCGCCACCACCCTCATCCTCGACGAGCCGACCGCCGTGCTCGTGCCGCAGGAAGTGGACGCCCTCTTCGCCAACCTGCGCGAACTGCGCTCCGAAGGCCTGTCGGTCATCTTCATCTCGCACAAGCTCGGCGAGGTGCTCTCCGTCGCCGACGAGATCACCGTCATCCGCCGCGGCACCACCGTCGGTACGGCCGTCCCCGCCGAGACGACGCCCCGTCAGCTCGCCGAGATGATGGTCGGCAGCGAGCTGCCCACGCCCGAGACGGCCGAGTCCACGGTCACCGACCGCCCGGTCATCACCGTCGACAAGCTGCGCCTCGCGGCCCCCGGCGGCAAGGCCCTCCTCGACGACATCAGCTTCACCATCCACGCGGGTGAGGTCCTCGGCATCGCCGGTGTCGAGGGCAACGGCCAGACCGAGCTCGTCGACGCCCTCATCGGTCTGCGGCACGCCGACTCCGGCACCATCCGGCTCGCCGACGAGGAGATCACGGCCTGGCCCACCCGCCGGCGCCGCGAGCAGGGCATCGGCTACATCCCCGAGGACCGGCACCGCCACGGCCTCCTGCTGGAGGCGCCCCTCTGGGAGAACCGCATCCTCGGCCACGTCACCGAGAAGCCCCTCGCCAAGGGCGTCTGGCTGGACCCGAAGGCGGCCCAGGAGGACACCCGCCGGATCGTGACGGACTACGACGTCCGCACCCCCGGTATCGACGTCACCGCCGCCTCCCTGTCCGGCGGCAACCAGCAGAAGCTGATCGTCGGCCGCGAGATGAGCCACAAGCCGCGTTTCCTCATCGCCGCCCACCCCACCCGGGGCGTGGACGTCGGCGCCCAGGCCGCCATCTGGGACCACATCCGCGAGGCCCGCCGCGAGGGTCTGGCCGTGCTGCTGATCTCCGCGGACCTGGACGAGCTGATCGGCCTGTCCGACACGCTGCGCGTGATCTACAACGGCAAGCTGGTCGCGGACGCCGACCCGGCCACCATCACCCCCGAGGAGCTCGGCTCGGCCATGACCGGCGCCGCCACCGGGCACCTCGAGCACGAAGAGACCCCCGAGATCTCGAAGGCCGACGCCCCCGAGTCTCCGGAAGACGAGGCCCGCTGATGAAGAAGTTCGACAAGGAGCGCGTGCTCCTCGCGGTGGCCGGACCGGTCATCGCGCTGGCCGTGGCCTTCGTGCTGAGCGCGATCGTGCTGCTCGCGTCGGGCAAGAGCCCCATCGAGCCGTTCGCCCTGATGTTCGAGCAGCTGGGCTTCTCCGACATCCAGGTCCTGATCATCAACCAGGCCTCGATGTACTACATCGCGGCCCTCGCGGTGGCCATCGGCTTCCGGATGAACCTGTTCAACATCGGCGTCGACGGCCAGTACCAGCTCGGCGCCATGATGGCCGCCGTCGTCGGCGCCCACGTGAACATGCCCGCCGCGCTCCAGGTCCCGCTCCTGCTCCTGACGGCCGTCCTCACCGGCGCCTTCTGGTCCGGCATCGCCGGTGTCCTCAAGGTCACCCGCGGCGTCAGCGAGGTCGTCGCCACGATCATGCTCAACGCGATCGCGACCTCCGTGATCGCCTACCTGTGGCTGCCGAACGTCTTCGGTGTGAAGGTCGGCAACAACAACACCACCGGCGAGATGTACGAGTCCGGCTGGATCCCCGGCATCCCCATGGGCGACGCCGGTGAGATCTACGGCCTGGTGCTGCTCGCCGCCCTGCTCGGCATCGGCTACTGGATCGTCCTCAACCGCACCCGCTTCGGCTTCGACCTGCGCGCCTCCGGCGCCTCGCAGACCGCCGCCGCGGCCAGCGGCGTCGACCCGGGGCGCATGGTGCTCAGCGCCATGCTGATCTCCGGCGGCATCGCGGGCCTCGCCGGCCTGCCGATCCTGCTCGGCGACACCCACACCTACAGCCTGAACTTCCCCACCGGCATCGGCTTCCTCGGCATCGGCATCGCCCTGCTCGGCCGCAACAGCCCCGTCGGCATCGTCTTCGCCGCCCTGCTGTGGGCCTGGCTCGACAAGGCCTCGCCCGAGCTGGACTTCCACGGCTACGACAAGGAGATCGCGGTCATCATGCAGGGCCTGATCGTCCTCTCGGTCGTGGTCTCCTACGAGGCCGTCCGCGAATGGGGTCTGCGCCGCCAGCAGCGTCGCGTCGGTGCCGAACTCGCCGCCGGTCACGTCCTCGGCGCTCAGAACACGAAGGAGGTGGCTGGCCGATGACCACCGCGACCGACGTCAACCAGCCCACGCTGCAGCCCGCGGCGCCGACCGGCCGCCGCCTGTCGTGGCCCGTCCTGCTACTCATCATCGCCGGAGGCCTGGCGCTCACCTCGATCGTCCGCCTCATCACCGGCGCCGACGGCATCACCAACGTCAGCCAGATGTCCACCGCCCTCCAGCTCGCCGTGCCGATCGGCCTCGCCGGTCTCGGCGGTCTGTGGGCCGAGCGCGCGGGCGTGGTCAACATCGGCCTCGAGGGCATGATGATCCTCGGCACCTGGTTCGGCGCCTGGGCCGGCTTCCAGTGGGGCCCGTGGACCGGTGTCCTGGTGGGCATCGCCGGCGGCGCGATCGGCGGTCTGCTGCACGCCTTCGTGACCGTCACCTTCAACGTCAACCACATCGTCTCCGGTGTGGCCATCAACATCCTCGCCCTCGGCGCCACCCGCTACCTCGCGCCCCTCGCCTTCGAGGGCCACACCGGCGGCTCCGCCAAGCAGTCCCCGGCGGTGGAATCCCTCGGCAACTTCACCGTGCCGGGCCTGTCCGACGCGCTCAGGGACCTCAACAACCAGGGCTGGTTCTTCATCTCCGACATCGCCGGCCTGCTCGGCGGCCTGGTCACCAACGTCTCCTGGCTGACCCTGATCGCCGTCGCGCTGATCCCCGCCACCTGGTGGATCCTGTGGCGTACGGCCTTCGGCCTGCGGCTGCGCTCCTGCGGTGAGAACCCGGTCGCCGCCGAGTCCCTCGGCGTCAACGTCTACAAGTACAAGTACATCGCCGTCGTCATCTCCGGCGGTCTGGCCGGACTCGGCGGTGTCTTCCTGTCCATCGTGGCCAACCCCTTCTACCTGGAGGGCCAGGTCAGCGGCCGCGGCTTCATCGGCCTCGCGGCGATGATCTTCGGCAACTGGATGCCGGGCGGCCTCGCCCTCGGCGCGGGCCTGTTCGGCTACACCGACAGCCTCAACCTGCGCGGCGGCTCCGCCAACGTCCACGCCCTGCTGCTGCTCGGCGCCCTGCTGCTGATCATCGGCGCCATCTGGCTGGCCGTCCGCAAGAAGTACGTCCCGGCCGGGTCCACCCTGATCGCCGGCCTCCTGGTGTTCGCCTGGTACGCGACCACCGACGAGGTCCCGAACCAGGTCGTCTCCGCCACGCCGTACGTCATCACCCTGGTGGTCCTCGCCCTGTCCGCACAGCGGCTGCGGATGCCGCGGGCGAACGGCATGCCGTACCGGAAGGGTCAGGGCAAGTGACCGGCACCGGCCCGGCCGTCGACTGGGAGAAGCTGCGCGCGGTGGCCCGGGACGCCATGTCCCGGGCGTACGCCCCGTACTCCGGCTACCCGGTCGGCGTGGCGGCCCTGGTCGACGACGGCCGGATCATCTCCGGCTGCAACGTCGAGAACGCCTCGTACGGCCTCGGACTCTGCGCCGAATGCGGCCTGGTGTCCGAGCTGCACAACACCGGCGGCGGCCGGCTGACGCACTTCACCTGCGTCGACCGCGACGGCGACACGCTCGTCCCGTGCGGCCGCTGCCGCCAGCTGCTCCACGAGTTCGGCGGCCCGGATCTCCTGCTGGAGACACCGGCGGGGATCCTGCCGCTGTCCCGGATGCTGCCCCAGGCCTTCGGCCCGGAACACCTCAGCAAGTAACTTCCGTGCGGCCCCTCTGAGTTGCTCACGCGACCGGCTCAGGGGGGCCGTACGGCTTCTGGAACCCTCGGAAGGAAGCCAAGCCATGGCCATGGACGTCATCTCCGTCATCCGCACCAAGCGGGACCGCGGCGAGCTCAGCGACGCACAGATCGACTGGGTCATCGACGCGTACACCCGCGGGGAGGTCGCCGACGAGCAGATGTCCGCACTTGCCATGGCGATCCTGCTGAACGGCATGAACCGCCGCGAGATCGCCCGCTGGACGGCCGCGATGATCGCCTCCGGCGAGCGCATGGACTTCTCGTCCCTGTCCCGCCCGACCGCCGACAAGCACTCCACGGGCGGCGTCGGCGACAAGATCACGCTGCCGCTGGCCCCCCTGGTCGCGGCCTGCGGCGCGGCCGTCCCCCAGCTGTCGGGCCGCGGCCTCGGCCACACCGGCGGCACGCTGGACAAGCTGGAGTCGATCCCCGGCTGGCGCGCCCTGCTGTCCAACGAGGAGATGCTGAACGTCCTCGACACCACCGGCGCGGTCATCTGCGCGGCGGGCGACGGCCTGGCCCCCGCCGACAAGAAGCTCTACGCCCTCCGGGACGTCACCGGCACGGTCGAGGCGATCCCGCTGATCGCGTCCTCGATCATGTCCAAGAAGATCGCCGAGGGCACCGGCTCGCTGGTCCTGGACGTGAAGGTCGGTACCGGCGCCTTCATGAAGACCATCGAGGACGCCCGCGAACTGGCCTCCACGATGGTCGGCCTCGGCACCGACCACGGCGTGAAGACGGTCGCGCTCCTGACGGACATGTCCACCCCGCTGGGTCTGACCGCCGGCAACGCCCTGGAGGTCCGCGAGTCGGTGGAGGTCCTGGCGGGTGGCGGCCCGGCGGACGTGGTCGAGCTGACGGTCGCCCTGGCCCGCGAAATGCTGGACGCGGCGGGCATCAGGGACGCCGACCCGGCGAAGGCCCTGGCCGACGGCTCCGCGATGGACGTCTGGCGGCGCATGATCGCGGCCCAGGGCGGCGACCCGGACGCGACGCTTCCGGTGGCCCGCGAGCAGCACGTGATCAAGGCCCCGGCCTCGGGCGTCCTGACCCGGCTCGACGCCTACGACATCGGCGTCGCGGCCTGGCGCCTGGGCGCCGGCCGGGCCCGCAAGGAGGACCCGGTGCAGGCGGGCGCGGGTGTCGAGATGCACGCCAAGCCGGGCGACACGGTCACCGAGGGCCAGCCCCTCCTGACCCTCCACACCGACACCCCGGAGCGCTTCGAGTACGCCCTCCAGGCGATCGAGGACTCCTACGACGTCGCAGCACCCGGCACGGACTTCACGGCGTCGCCGGTCGTGCTGGAGCGGATCGCCTGATCCCGGCCTGGTACGGGGTGACGGTCCCCCCGGGCACCGTCACCCCAGCACCGCCGCCACCACCAGCACCGGCACCGCCAGCACCGTCGACAGCAGGATCGCCTCCCTGGCCGGCACCTCGCCCAGCTGGAGCACAGCGCGCCGATCGTCGTGCGGCCCACGCCCCAGCCACGCGCCGCACCCACCGCCACGAAGACACCCGCCGCCGCTGCCGTGCTCATCGCCGTGACCAGCAGCCGGTCGGAGAAGATCACGGACAGGTCGGCCTGCGCGAGGGTCGTGAAGAGCAGCGCCGGGGACGCCACGTGAAAGGCGAGCTTGGTCAGGACCTCGCGGCCGCCGTCGCCCAGATACCCCCGGCGGCCGATCAGATAGCCGACGCCGATGACGACGGCGATGACCGCGAACCCTGCTCAGCACCCCCTGCACGGAGCCTCCCGGCCGGCGAAGAGGGCATCGGGCAGCGCGGCAGGGGCAGATGGTTGGGGCATACAGCCAACCCTCTGGGGAAGGCGCCGCCCGGGTCAATGTGATCCTTGCGGCGCCGACAGGACGCACAGACGCGATGAGTTACAGCCGCCCGCCCGGTCTACCGATCGTGGACGCCATGACACCGCCCGTGCTCGTACTGCCCGGCCCTGTCACCCGGGACGAGGTGAGAGGGCTCAGCGACGAGGTACGGGCACTGCTGCACGGCAGCGGTGCCCGGGTCGTGGTGTGCGATGTGGCAGGCCTGGGGCCGCCGGGGCTCGCCGCCGTCGACCTGTTGGCGAGGCTCCAGCTGGCCGCCCGCCGGGCCGGGGGCCGGATCCGGTTGCGGGACCCCGACCCCGCCCTACGCGCCCTGCTCGACCTGGTCGGTCTCCGCTTCGAGGTGGAGGGGCAGGTCGAAGAGCGGGAACCAGCGCTGGGTGTCGAGGAAGCAGTGAAACCCGGTGATCCGGCCGTCTGAGATCTCCAGCACCTGGACCGCCCACGGCATGAAGCCGCCCTTGTCCGGGTCCGGCTTGTACTGGGCGAACCCCGGCAGGCCGTTGACCTGGACGGGCACCAGCCGGGAACCCGCGCAGGGCGCGCCGAGGGTGGTCATGAAGCCGGTGATGTCCCGCGTGCCGGTCAGCCACAGGTCGAACGGCGGCATCGTCATGACCGCGTCCTCGTGCAGCAGGGCCGTCAGCGCCGTCATGTCGTAGCCCTCGAAGGCCGCCACATAGCGGTCCAGCAGCTTCTGCTGGTCCTCGTCCAGCGGGTCGGAGACGGCCGCGTCGGCGCCCGGCTCCTGCCGCTCGGCCAGGGTGGCGCGGGCCCGCTGGAGGGCGCTGTTCACCGACGCCACCGAGGTGTCCAGCAGCTCGGCGACCTCACTGGCCTTCCAGGCCAGGACCTCGCGCAGGATCAGCACGGCCCGCTGCTTGGCCGGGAGCTGCTGCAGGGCGGCCATGAAGGCGAGCCGCACGGACTCCTTGGCGACCGCCGCCTCCGCCGGATCGTCGGGCGTGGGCAGCACACGGGCGTCCGGCATGGGCTCCAGCCAGGTGTTGTCCGGTCGGGGGGAGAGGGCGGCCTGGGCGAGCGGGGTGGACTCGGTCAGGTCCATGGGCCGGGCGCGCTTGTTGCCCGCGGTCAGCATGTCCAGGCACACGTTGGTCGCGATGCGGTAGAGCCAGGAGCGCAGGCTGGAGCGGCCCTCGAACGTGGCGTAGCTGCGCCAGGCGCGGACCATCGTGTCCTGCACCGCGTCCTCGGCCTCGAAGGAGGAGCCGAGCATCCGGTAGCAGTACCCCGTGAGCTCGGTTCGGTGTGCCTCCAGCCTGATGTCCAGGTCCGTCGGTGTCGCCGTGCCGTTCGCCATCTCCACCCACCCCTGTGGAAGTTCTGTTCACGCGCCTTCGCGCCCCAGCACTTCGGAAGCTACCGCAGCCCACTGACAACGGCCCCCCGAGCGCACAAACGCGCAGGTGGAAGCAGTGATCCAGACCGGCTGCGACGGGCCCGCGGGCCTTCACACGAGCTCCTTGACCGACATGAGCAGATGCCGGTGCTCCCCGGCCGCCGCGGCCGTGCCCGCCTCCCCGTCGCCCGGCACGGCGTGCAGCAGCGCCCGCTGCCCCGCCCCCAGCAGCTCCAGCCGCACCCGCGGGCTCTCGAAGGACGCCAGCGCGTCCAGCAGGTAGGCCGGGTTGAACGCCACCGGCATCTCGTCGGCGCCGCTCAGCGCGGCGGCCAGCCGCTGGGCCGCCACGTCGTCCCCGTAGCCGGCGCGCAGCCGTACGGAGCCGTCGGCCGAGAAGTCCAGCCGTACCGGGCTGTTCGCCTCCGCGACCACCGCGACCCGCCGCACCGCCTCCGCGAGCCCCTCGCGCTGCACCTCGGCGACCGCGGCCCCCGTCATGTCGAACAGCGATGTGTACGCGGGCAGCCGCCCGTCCAGCAGCCGCAGCGCGGTCCGCGTCCGCCCGCCCTCGAAGCCGATCAGCCCGCCGCCCCCGCCCGGCTCCCAGCCGATCCGCACGTCCCCGCCGCGCCCCAGCGACCGCGCCACGTCCAGCAGCCGCCGCGCGGGCAGCAGCATCTCCACGACCCCGTCACCGGCGGTGGCCTCCGGCTTCCACTCCAGCCGCCGCACGGCGTACCGGTAGCGGTCCGACGCCGACAAGGTCATCTCCTCGCCGTCCAGGCGCAGTTGTACGCCCGTCAGCAGGGGCAGCGTGTCGTCGCGTCCGGCGGCGACCGCGACCTGGGCGACGGCGGTCGCGAAGGCGGCGGCGTCGACGGTGCCGTAGGGCCCCGGCGGCGCGGGCAGGGACGGGTACTCCGCGAGCGGCAGCGTCGACAGCCCGAAACGCGTGCCGTCCGCCTCCACCGTGAACCGCGAGCCCTCCAGGACACAGCCCACCGGCCCGTCCGGCAGCACCCGGCAGACGTCCAGCAGCCGCCGCCCCGGCACCAGCACCCGCCCGGGCGCCGCGACCTCCGCGTCGGCCTCCACCCGGACCGCCGCCTCGAAGTCGAACCCCGTCACGGCCAGCCGCCCCGCGTCCGCCTCCAGCAGCAGCCCGCCCAGCACCGGCACCGGCGTCCGCCCGGGCAGTGCGCGTGCCGCCCGGTTCACGGCGTCGGCGAACTCCGTACGGTCGACCCGGAACTCCATGGAAAATCCCCCTGCTCGGTCCGGTGATCAGTCGGCGCGGACGGTATCCGCACCCACTGACAACCGGCCCCCAGCAGGGGGGATGTCACCGGTGTTCAGGCAGCCGCCAGTTGCCGGCGCTGCAGGCGTGCCGCCCGGGTCCCGAAGACGGTGATCGTCACGACGCCGACGACCGCCAGGAGTCCGACCCCGACCGTCCCGGCCCAGCCGCCGGCGTGGAAGGCGATCGCGCCGACCGTGCTGCCCGCGCTGGAGCCGATGTAGTACGCCGACTGGTACAGCGCCGAGGCCTGGGCGCGGCCGTGCGCGGCCGTCTTGCTGACCGCCGAGGAGGCGACCGCGTGGCCCGCGAAGAAGCCGCCCGTGATGAGGACCAGGCCCAGCAGGACCAGCGGGAGGGAGCCCGCCAGGGACAGCAGCAGGCCCGCCGTCGTCGTACCGCCCGCCGCGTACAGCGCGCCCCGGCGGCCGAGCCGCCCGACCAGGCGGCCCGCCGTCGACGCCGACACCGTGCCGACCAGGTACACCAGGAAGATCGAGCCGATGATGCCCTGCGGCAGCGAGAACGGGGCCTCGGTCAGCCGGTAGCCGATGACCGTGTACACGCCGCCGAACACCGTCATGAACAGCGCGCCGATCGCGTACAGCCGGCACAGCAGCGGGTTGGACAGGTGGTCGCGGACCGTCCGGGCCAGGACGCGCGGCCGCAGCGAACCGGCCCTGAAGTGCTTCGGGGCGGGGAGCAGCAGCCGGAAGGCCACCGCACACGCCACCGCGATCACGCCGATGACGCCGACGGCGACCCGCCAGCCCCACTCCTGCGCGACCCAGCCGGTGATGACCCGGCCGCTCATCCCGCCCACGCTGTTGCCCGCGACGAACAGTCCGATCGCGGTGATCAGCGCCTTCGGGCTGACCTCCTCCGCGAGATACGCGGTCGCCGACGCCGGCAGCCCGGCCAGGGCGGCGCCCTGCAGCGCCCGCAGCGCGATCAGCACTCCGAGGGAGGGGGCCAGCGGCACCAGCAGCCCGAGCGTGACGGCCACGGCCAGCGAGGCGGTCATCACCGTACGGCGTCCGAAGCGCTCCGACAGGGCGCTCATCGGCAGCACGAACAGCGCCAGCCCGCCCGTCGCGGCGGCCACCGTCCAGCTCGCGTCGCTCGCCGCCACCCCGAACTCGCCGGAGATCAGCGGGAGCAGTGCCTGGGTGGAGTACAGCAGCGCGAAGGTCGCGACACCCGCGAGGAAGAGGGCGAAGCTCATCCGGCGGTAGCCGGGGCCGCCCGGGGACACGCGTGAGTCGGCGGCAGGAACAGAAGCATCGGCGCCCACGATGGTGGACGCCCCGGTACTGGCGGGAGACATGCCTCGAACCTACGTACGCCGCACTCATCCGTCCAATGCATGGAACGGTCATAATCGTTCCCATGATGCATCAACCGAGCTCACAGGGTCGCCTGTCACCAAGCAGTGACACAGAAGACAGGGCAGAGATGTCGAAGGTGCTGGCGCCGCGCCTCGCGTACTTCGCGGGCGTCGCCCGCACCGAGCACGTCACCCGCGCCGCCCAGGAGATGGACGTCCCGCAGTCGACCCTCTCCCGGTCCATGGCCCGCCTGGAGCAGGACCTGGGCGTCGACCTGTTCGCCCGGCACGGCCGCACGGTCTCCCTCACCCCGGCCGGCCGCACCTTCCTGACCTCCGTCGAACGCGCCCTGGCCGAGGTCGAGCGGGCCGTCGAGGAGGTGCGCGCCGACGCCGACCCGACCACCGGGAAGGTCGCCTTCGGCTTCCTGCACACCATGGGCGCCGAGACCGTCCCGGGCCTCCTGCACGCCTTCCGCGCCGACCACCCGCGCGTCCGCTTCAGCCTCGTCCAGAACTACGGCGAGGCGATGCTGGAACGCCTTCGCGCCGGCGAGCTCGACCTGTGCCTGACGTCCCCGGTGCCGGATGCCCCCGACCTGGTGGCCCGCCGCCTGGACGAGCAGAAGCTCCGCCTGGTCGTCCCCGCCGACCACTCCCTCGCAGGCCGCCGCCGCATCCGTCTCGCCGAGGCGGCCGACGAAACCTTCGTCACCCTGGAACCCGGCTACGGCCTGCGCCGCATCACCGACGACCTCTGCAAGGAGGCCGGCTTCAAGCCCCGCATCGCCTTCGAGGGGGAGGAGGCGGAAACCCTGAGGGGCTTGGTGGCGGCCGGTCTCGGAGTCGCCCTCCTGCCCCCACCAGCCGTTCCCCGCCCGGGAGTGGTGGAACTGACGGTCACGGCCCCAAGGGCGGCCCGCGAAATCGGGGTCGCCTGGTTGGAAGGCCACCCGGACACGCCTCCGGTAGCGGCTTTCAAGAAGTTCCTGCTCTCAAGAAGAGGCAGTTTGTTGCCCACCTAAGGGGCGCGGGGAACTGCGCGAGCAACCACTCAGACGCCCACACTCCGAAAACCACAGGCGCCCCGACGGCGCTACCGCCGAGAAGGGCTGAACCCCGCGGCCAACGGCATCCGCAGCCCCAACGGCGGCGGCGCCGCGAACGCGTCCCGCACGGGCCGCGACACCGCCCGCCCGAACAGCGCACCCATCACGAAGTCCTCCGCCAGTGCGAGGACTTCGTCCCGGTACTGGTGCAACCCGTGGCCGTCCCCGTGCACTTCGAACCGGCACACGTCCCGATTCGCCTTCTTCGCCCGCGCCGCCAGCCGGAACGACAGCTCGGGATCGGTCCGCCCGTCGTTCGTGCCGTGCACGATCAGCACCTGGCGCCCGACCAACTGCTTCACCGGTTCGGGTGGCGCCGCGGCGTCCTCCTCCGGCAGCCAAGGAGCAAGCGCCAGCACGGAGTTGACGGCCTCGTGGCCACCCGCCCGCAAACCCGCCCGGCCGCCCATCCCGAGTCCGACGAGGCAGACCGGGACGTCCCCGTAGCGCCGTACGGCCTCGCCCGCGGCCCATGTCGCGTCCTGCGCGAGATTGGCCTCGCCGCCGTTCCACCCGCGGTAGCGGTAGTGCACCACGTGCGTGGCGAGACCCTCGTCCCGGCCCGCGCGGGCCAGGCGGCGCCCGAGGGCGCGCACGGAGGCGGTCGCCAGCATGGGCGACGGTCTGCGGCCGGAGACCTGGTCGCCGCCGGGGAGCAGCAGCACCGCGCCGCTCACCGCCGTCGGCTCCGGACCGAGTGCCCTGCCCAGCCGGGCCCTGCGAACCGGCGTCGCTTGGTGTGCCATGACAGAACAGTGTCAGAAGCGCGGGTGTACTCGACCCGACGTCGGGGTCACCGTTACGTATCGACGAAAACGCAAAGCATCCGGGAACGCGTCATCTACGCGCGTAGGAGTTAGAGTGCGGAAATGACGAGCCAGACCATTGCGAACACCCCGACACCGGACCAGATCCGCCGGGCGCCCAAGGTTCTGCTGCACGACCACCTCGACGGCGGTCTGCGCCCCGGCACGATCGTCGAACTCGCCCGCGAGAACGGCTACTCCCAGCTCCCCGAAACCGACCCGGAGAAGCTCGGCGCCTGGTTCCGCGAGGCCGCCGACTCCGGTTCCCTGGAACGGTACTTGGAGACGTTCTCGCACACCGTCGGCGTCATGCAGACCCGCGACGCCCTGGTCAGGGTCGCCGCCGAGTGCGCCGAGGACCTGGCCGGGGACGGCGTCGTCTACGCCGAGGTGCGCTACGCCCCCGAGCAGCACCTGGAGGGCGGCCTCAGCCTCGAAGAGGTCGTCGAGGCCGTCAACGAGGGCTTCCGGGAAGGGGAGCGGCGCGCACGGGAGAACGGCCTGCGCATCCGCGTCGGCGCGCTGCTCACCGCCATGCGGCACGCGGCCCGTGCCCTGGAGATCGCCGAACTCGCCAACCGGCACCGCGACCTGGGAGTGGTGGGTTTCGACATCGCGGGCGCCGAGGCCGGCTACCCGCCCACCCGGCACCTCGACGCCTTCGAGTACCTCAAGCGCGAGAACAACCACTTCACCATCCACGCCGGCGAGGCCTTCGGGCTGCCCTCCATCTGGCAGGCCCTGCAGTGGTGCGGCGCCGACCGGCTCGGGCACGGCGTGCGGATCATCGACGACATCCAGGTCCGCGAGGACGGCCGCGTCGAGCTCGGGCGGCTCGCCTCCTACGTCCGGGACAAGCGCATCCCCCTGGAGCTGTGCCCGAGTTCCAACCTCCAGACCGGGGCGGCCGCCTCGTACGCCGAGCACCCCATCGGGCTGCTGCGCAGGCTGCATTTCCGTGCCACAGTCAATACGGACAATCGTCTTATGTCGCACACCAGCATGAGCCGGGAATTCGAGCACCTCGTCGAGGCGTTCGGATACACGCTCGACGACATGCAGTGGTTCTCCGTCAATGCGATGAAATCAGCGTTCATTCCTTTCGATGAACGACTGGCCATGATCAATGACGTGATCAAGCCCGGATACGCCGAGCTGAAATCCGAATGGCTGTTCCGGCAGGCCGCTTCCACCAGCGGTTCTGCCGATTCAGAGGGCTGATCTGGGAGTATTCGGCACGCAGCGGATGCGGACGGTGTTCACCATCCGTCCGCATTTCGATGTTTGCGGGGGGTGGTGCTGGGTGTTTACGGTCGCTGGACCGTTCACCCACCCCCGTCATCCCGTTACGAGGACGCATTTCATGAAGCAGTCTGCTGCCAAGTCCCTCGGTGTCGCCGCTCTCGGTGCCGCCTTCGCCGCCGCCGGTGCGGGCGCCGCCAACGCCGCCCCGGCCCTCCCGGACACCGCCCAGACGCTGGACACCGTCACCGCGGCGCTCCCGGCGGAGCAGCTCTCCACGACGCTGCCGGGCTCGGGTGGGGCGCTGGGTCAGGGGCAGACGGCGGCCGGTGCCGGTCTGGCCGCCGCCCAGCCGGTCGCCGAGCAGGTGCTCGCCAACGGCCCGACGGGCCCGGCCGCCAAGCTGCTGGGCGGACTCCCGGTGCAGGGCCTGCCCACGCACGGCCTGCCGGTGAACGGCGTGCCGGTCGGCTGACCCTCCCGCCGAGGCGGCCACACATGCCGAGGGGGCGCATCCGCACGGGGTGCGCCCCCTCGGCGTTCTCGCAGACGGGCGTCACCAGGCCGTCTGGGTGTTGCCGTGCACCTTGTCCTCCGAGGGCAGCACGATCCAGAGCGCGATGTACAGCAGGAACTGCGGGCCGGGCAGCAGGCACGAGACGAGGAAGATCACCCGCATCGTCGTCGCGGAGGTGCCGAAGCGCCGTGCCAGCGCGGCGCACACTCCGCCGATCATGCGGCCGTGGGTGGGGCGGGCGAGGCGGGACATGTGCGACTCCTTCGTGAGGGTGTGTGAGGTCTCTCGTCCGAGTACCCCATCTGCACTCCACGCTACGGAGACGAAGGGGGCAAAGCGTCGCTCCACGGGGCGATCCCGACCCTGGGAATCGTCGGGGTCCGACCCTGAGCCGGCTCCTCCGCGGGGAGGGGCACGCCGAGCAGGCCGACGGTGGTGCGACGGCGCAGCCAGGAGCGGCCCGCCGGAACCAGCGCCAGATGCGCGAGGGCCACGCCCGTGGTGTTCAGGAACAGCGAGTCGACGTCGACGACCTGACCCGGCACGCCGGTCTGCAGCAGTTCGATGCCCCAGGAGAGCAGGGCGCCGGCCGCGACGGTGCGCAGCAGGGACGCCAGCGGCGAGACGTCCAGTCTGCCGCGGACCGACGGCAGCAGCACACCCAGCGGGGCGAGCAGGGCCAGCCCCTCACCGATCCGGCGGGCCGCCTCGGGCCAGCCCAGGGCGAGATCGGCCCGGATCCCGGCGAACGGCCGCAGATTGGCGGGCATCACCCAGGGCACGTCCAGCGGCCGCAGCGTGAGCCAGGCGACGAACGCGAGGTGTGCGACGAGGAGGACACCTCCTGTCACACGGATGCGGAACGCGGCGCTGCCGCCGATGGAGCCTTGACGCTGCACGCCTCCCTAGACGCGGCCTCCGGCAGGGTCGGTTCCGGGATGGGCCCCGGTATCCCGGTGAGGCATGCGCCACAGCCCGGGCGGGTCACTCCCCGGCCACGTCCTTCGAGGGCGGTTCCGTGCTGCCCGGCCGGGCCCGGACCTCGTCGGTGCACTCGTAGCGGCGCGGGGACTCGGACCCGGGTCCGCCCAGGACCACCGAGCCGTCCCCCTCGGCCGCCGCCGAGTCGGAGAAGGTGCAGACGATCTGCGCGAGGGCGTACGAGGTGAGGCTCGCCGGTGCCGTGCTCAGCCGCAGCGTGTCCTCCGGGTCGCCCGGGCGCGGCCCGCCGACGGTGATGCCGCCACGGACGTCCGTGCTGTGGCCGGCTTCCTTCTCGGCGGTCGACGGCTGAGTGGCGAGCTGGTCCAGCAGGCCCTGCGCGACGAGCATGCGCCGCTCGGAGTCGGCCGCGCCGTCCGGGACCCGCACGGTCCGGTCGACGGTCACCAGCGAGGAGCCGCACAGCAGGAACACCTGCACCGGCAGCCCCCGGGCGGCCTGCGTGGAGACGTCCGGCTCGGCGAGCGAGCACTGCACCCGCGAGGGCGCGGGCCCGAAGTTGGTCGGCACCTCCGTGGCCCGGATCCCGCAGCCGGCCAGCAGCACGGCGAGAGCCGGAACGGCGAGCAGCCGGGACACGGCCGTGAGACGTGCGGACATCAGGCGTCCCCCTTCGAGTCCTCGCCCTGGGGCCGGTCGGTGTCGCTCTCGGGCGTCAGCTCGTCCTCGGCGGGCGGCTCCTCCGCGGGGGAGGTGCCGCGCGGGAGCCGCAGGGTGAACACCGCACCCGAGTCGGGCGAGTTGGCCGCGGTGATCTCGCCGCCGTGGATATGGGCGTTCTCCAGCGCGATGGACAGGCCCAGGCCGCTGCCCTCGGAACGCGGCCGGGAGGCGCTGGCCTTGTAGAAGCGGTCGAACACGTGCGGCAGGACGTCCTCCGGAATGCCGGGCCCGTGGTCCTGCACCTCGATGACGATCGAGTCGTCCGCCTCCCGCACGGACACCCGCACCGGGGAGCCGCCGTGCTTGAGCGCGTTGCCGATGAGGTTGGCCAGGATGACGTCCAGGCGGCGCGGATCCAGGCGGGCGTGGAGGCCGCGCTCGGCGTCCAGCTCGACCGCGTCCAGCCAGGCGCGGGCGTCGATGCAGGCGGTGATCTGATCGGCGAGGTCGACGTCGTCCAGGACGAGCCGGGCGGTGCCCGCGTCGAAGCGGGTGACCTCCATCAGGTTCTCGACCAGGTCGTTCAGCCTCCGCGTCTCGCTCACCACCAGCCGGACGGCCGGCTCGATCATCGGGTCCATGCTGCCCGTCTCCGCCTCCAGCTCCTCCTCGAGCACCTCCGTCACGGCGGTGATCGCGGTGAGCGGCGTGCGCAGCTCATGGCTCATGTCCGCCACGAACCGCCGGGACGCCTCGTCGCGCGCGGCCATGTCGGCGACCCGCTTCTCCAGCGCCTCGGCCGCGTTGTTGAACGTCCGCGACAGATCGGCGAGTTCATCGGTCCCGGAGACCCGCAGCCGGGTGTCCAGCTTGCCCTCGCCGAGCCGCCGTGCGGCCGCCCCGAGCCGCTGCACCGGCTTCAGCACGGTCGTCGCCGCGGCCTGCGCGAGCAGCGCCGAGCCGATCAGCGCGAGGCCGGTGGCGATGCCCAGCGACCAGGCCAGCGAGTTGAGGTCCTTGGCCTCCGGCTCCAGCGACTTGAGCATGTAACCGGTCGGACCGCCGCCGATCACGCGCGTACCGGCCACCAGGTACGGCGTGTCGTGGTCGACTATCCGCTGCCAGTACAGGTGGTACGGGTGCTTGTTGGCTCCGTCGAGCTTCTGCGTCTTGTTCACCGCCGTGCGCAGCGAGACCGGCACGTCGCGCAGCGAGAAGCCGCTCAGCCCGCCGGAGCTGCCGTAGACGGTCCTGCCCTCGGTGTCGCGGCCGACCAGCAGCACGCTGAAGCGCTGGTCGCTGCCCGCCATCTGGCCCGCGGTGTGCTGCAACTCGTCCTGCGTCGGACGCTCGGGCAGCGCGCCCGCCCGGTTCTGCATCTCCTGCTCGAAGTCGCGCAGCACGGCGTCCTGGGTGCGGGTGAGCACGGCCTCGCGGTTGAGCCAGTACGCGATCCCCGACGCGGACACGGCGGCCGTCAGGGCCACCAGGCCGAAGACGACGACCAGTCGCAGCCGCAGGCTGGTGAAGCGCAGCCGCGACAGAACTCCCTTGCGCGCCCCGGTCCAGCCGTGGGCCCCCCCTTGGTGCGCCTGGGTCACTGAGGCGTGTCCAGCCGGTAGCCGACACCCCGCACGGTGCGGATCAGCGTCGGGGACGACGGCACGTCCTCGACCTTGGCGCGCAGCCGCTGGACACACGCGTCCACGAGCCGCGAGTCGCCCAGGTAGTCGTGCTCCCACACCAGCCGCAGCAGTTGCTGCCGGGACAGCGCCTGGCCCGGCCGCCGGCTCAGCTCCAGCAGCAGCCGCAGCTCGGTCGGCGTGAGCTGGAGGTCCTCGCCGTTCTTCGTCACGGTCATCGCCGAGCGGTCGATGACGAGGCTGCCGAAGGTGGCCGCGTCGTTCGACTCCCGCTCGCCGCGCCGCAGCACGGCCCGGATCCGGGCGTCGAGCACGCGCCCCTGCACCGGTTTCACGACGTAGTCGTCGGCGCCGGACTCCAGCCCGACGACCACGTCGATGTCGTCGTTGCGCGCGGTCAGCAGGATGATCGGCAACTGGTCCGTGCGCCGGATGCGCCGGCACACCTCGAACCCGTCGATGCCGGGCAGCATCACGTCCAGCACGATCAGATCCGGCCGCTGCTCGCGAAGGAGCTTCAGACCGTCCTCACCGCTGGCAGCGGTCGCCACGCGGTGACCCTGGCGCGTCAGTGAGAGCTCCAGGGCCGTCCGGATGGCGTCGTCGTCCTCGATCAGCAACAGGGAAGGCACGCGCTCATTCTGGCCCATGGAGGGGTCGAGGTTCGACCGGTGGGGGCCCAGTCGTTGTGGCCGGTACCGCCGACGCGTGTGCGGGACCTGTGGTCGAGCTGTGGCCGACCCCTGTGACAGGTCTGTGACAGTCGGCGGACACGGCCATGAAAGTGCCGCGGCAAGCTTCTCGGCACAGGCAAGGAAGCCCGCCAGACAGGCGGGCCGCACACCGGAAGTCCACGACGGGGGGCGCGAGATGAACACGCTGCACGGCATCAGCACCAGCGCAGTTGTCACGCGTCTGCACGATGTGCACCGGGGTTCCGAGAAGTCCGGTGCTGTGAGCGGGCGGGGGTGCGCTCGCGGCACCGGGCGTCAGCACACCGGGTTCATGACGGTGGTCGACGCACCTACGGGGGAGATCAACAAGGGGTCCGCGGCGGCAACCGCGGCGGGCACCGTCGGGGGAGCAGCGTACGGGGAGGGCTCGGGGGAGCGCCGTTCGCTGACGGAGACCGTAGATGCCGAAGCGGCGTTTACCGCCTACGTCCAGGAGCGCCGCGCCTCCCTGTACGCAACCGCCTACCACCTCACCGGCGACCGTTTCGAGGCCGAGGACCTGCTGCAGAGCGCGCTGTTCTCGACCTACCGGGCGTGGGACCGGATCAGTGACAAGGCGGCGGTCGGCGGATACCTCCGCCGCACCATGACCAACCTGCACATCAGCGCCTGGCGGCGCCGCAAGCTCAACGAATACCCGACCGAGGAACTGCCGGAGACGCCCGGTGACACGGACGCGATGCGCGGCACCGAGCTGCGCGCGGTCCTGTGGCAGGCACTGGCCCGGCTGCCCGAACTCCAGCGCACCATGCTGGTCCTGCGCTACTACGAGGGCCGCACGGACCCGGAGATCGCGGAGATCCTCGACATCAGTGTCGGCACGGTGAAGTCCAGCATCTGGCGGTCGCTCCGCCGGCTGCGCGAGGACGAGGTCCTCAGCTTCGGCCGTGACGAGGAGGACGCCTTCGGCGAGCTTGTCGCCTGAAGGTCGGGGGGGAGCACCACAAAGGGAGCCCACGGGGGAACTGGGGAACTGTAGAGACGCTGGGGGGCGTCTCCACAGGAGAGTGGGGGGCTCGGGGGAGCACAACGGGGGAGTACAGAAGCGGGACTGGAGGGCCGGGGGGTCCGTCCGGTCCCGCTTTCTCTTGTGCCCCGCCGCCAGGCCCCGTCCGGCCGATCTTGCCGGGCTCGTGTGCCCTGGCACGGCGCTGCCCGTAGCCCTTCGAGCACGGGAGATGCCTGCACGCTGCGTTGCGTCAGTCGCCTACGCTCCGCGGGCTCTCCCCCTGCTTTCGGCGGGGACCCCCATCCTCCGGCCTGCGATGCACCATGCTAGACCCGCTCGCTGATCCGGCCTGATCGACCGGACAGGGCAGGCCTCGCAGGGAACCGTCCACGGCGCGGTCAGCCCGGCTGCAGCCCCACCGGTCCGTCGCCGGGCACGGCAGCCTGCCGCTCGCCCTGGCGTTGGGGCGCGGGCCGTTCGGAGGATCGGTGGGAGTGGCGCCGCGGGCCGGGCTACGCAGGCTTCTAGCGTGTCCGGGCATGACGAACGCATCCTCAGAGACAGCGGCGAGGCCTACCCGGCGGGGGGCGCTCGCAGGCCTGGCGGCCGGAGCCGGGGCGGCCCTTGTGGCCTCGGCGCCGACGGCCTCCGCGCTGGTACCCGCCGGAGCCCGTGGGTCAGCCACGTCCAGCCCGTCGTCCACGACCGCGGCCGCGTCGCCGACGCCCGGAGCCATGCAGCTGTTCACGGACCCCGCGCTCAACTTCGCCGCGCTGCTGGCCCTGGGCGGCGCCGGGTTCGGCTCGAGCGAGGTAGGCGAGGTCCTGACCGCGGTCAACGCGATCAACGCCGCGGGGGCGGACCAGCAGACCTTCACCGAGGAGTTCCGGCGCTGGGGGGACCGGCTGACGGCCACCGCGACCCGGCATCCGCAGACCCGGCGCTCCCGCTCGCTGCGGGCGGCGCAGTACTACGACCAGGCGCTGTTCTTCGTGCTCGGCTCGGACACCCCCGGCGACGAGGAAGAGCTCTACCTCGCCGGGCGCCGCTCCTGGGACACGTTCGCCCGGCTGTGCACACCGGCAGCGATCACCGATCAGGTCCCGTACGAGGGCGGGACGTCCATCCCTGTCTGGTTCTTCCGCCCCGATACCTCCGGCCGGGCCAGGCCGACCGTCATCCTCACCAACGGCAGCGACGGCCAGAACGTCGACATGTGGACGTACGGGGTCTCCGCAGCGCTCGCCCGCGGTTGGAACGCGCTCGTGTACGACGGACCGGGCCAGGGCCAGCTGCTCTTCGTCGACCAGGTCGTCTTCACCCCTCGCTGGGAGCGGGTCGTCTCTCCCCTGGTGGACTGGCTGGAGCGCCGCAGGGACGTCGACGAGCGGCGCATCGCCCTGACCGGGCTGTCGATGGGCGGCGACCTCGCGCCGCGCGCAGCGGCCTTCGAACGCAGGATCGCAGCGCTGGCCGCGATGCCGGGAGTGCTCTCACCGTGGCTGGGTTTTCCGCCGGAGCTCCGGAGCATCGTGAGCCCCGACAAGGCGGAGACCAACCGCATCTGGAACGAAGAGGTCGTCCCCGAGCTGAGCCCGGACGAAGCGGCGACGATCGAGAAGCGGGTCGAGCCGTTCTCGATCCCCGCGATGCTGGCCGCCCGTCAGGGCCGGATCTTCACCGACTTCTGGACGCCGGCCCAACGGATCATGGCGCTCGACATCACCGGGGTGGTGGGCCGTATCAAGTGCCCCACGCTCGTGCTGGACTACGACGACGAGCAGTTCTACCCCGGCCAGCCGCGCGCGTTCTACGAATTGCTGCGTGCCCCCAAGGATTTCCAGCTGCTGACGGCGGCCACCGGTGCCCAGTTGCACTGCTCGCCGATGGCGCCGCAGCAGCACTGCGAGCTCGTCTTCGACTGGCTGGAGGGCACCCTGGGGCGGGGCCATCGTCCATAGGCCTGCCGTCAGCGGGCCGACGTACACCGGCCCGCACGGTTCACCAGGCCACCGTGTCGAGGCTCGCGCACCGGCCGGCCGCCGCTGCCGCCAGCCGGCCCATCGCCTCGTCGCGGTCGCAGGCGTACGCGCCCAGCGCCGTCTGGCGGGCGACGATCGTGCGCTCCTGCCGCATCAGCCGCCAGCCGCGGCGCAGCAGGAACAGCACCGACTTGCGGCCCTCCTTCAGATCCCGCAGGAACCGGCGGCGGAAGGTCTTCACGGGGCCGCGGCTCAGGCACAGCGCGTCGGCGAGGACGCCGAGTTCGCGGCAGCGCGTGACGATCTCCGCGGCGAAGATGCCCTCCGCGATGAACAGCGGGGTCCGTCCGATGTCGACCGTCTCGCCGCCGGTGCGGGCGCTGAGGGCGAGGTCGTAGACGGGAACTTCCGTACGGCCCGTGCGGCACAGCCGGGTGATCGCGGCGACGGCGGTGTCCGCGTCCCACGAGTCCGGATGGTCCCAGTCGATGTCGGAGCTCTCCGCCACCAGGGGCAGGGTCGGGTCGTCGCCCTCCTTGTAGAAGTCGTCGAGCCGCAGCACCGGAAGGCCGGAGCGGGCCGCGAGGAGGGACTTGCCGGAGCCGGAAGGGCCGCAGAGCAGCACGACTCGCGTCGATAGGGGCAGTGGAGAACTCACGGGACACCAGTGTGAGGCATCCACCGGGGGCCGTACGACCCCGCGGGTCGCCTTTGATGCGCGCGTCACACCTCAACTACCCACGGGCACGAAACGATTACCCATTGCATCAGAAGGTGGCAGCCATGGCCCGACTCGATTCTTCCAGGAAGCCGGCCGCCCAGCGTGCCCTGGCCGTCCTCGCTGCCGCGGGCGCGGCGCTGGGGGGCGGGCACCGCGACGGCCGCGGCGGACACCGAGTCGCTGCTGGGCGTGGTGAACACCCGGCCCACCTCCCTCGGCAGGATCGACCCGCAGTCCGGCCTCCAGGCCACGACCGGCATCCTCGGCCACGTCACCGGCCCGGTCGCCGGTCTCAAGCCCAACCCGCTCGCCGGCACCGGAGTCGACCCGCTCGACAACGGCATCGGCACCGACCTCGCGGACTTCAGGCCGATGACGTCCCAGGCGCTGACGGGGCCGGTGGCGCAGGCGCAGTCGATCGGGAGCATCCCGGATGTGGGACAGGCGGCGGGGCTGCTCTCGCAGTAGCCGCGCGCTCGACGGCATCGGGCAGCGGCTCGGCATCTGAGGCGAACGCGGAGAAGCCCCGGGCCTCCTGGACGGAGGAGGGCCGGGGCTTCCGTATCGAGGGGGTCGGGTCTAGTACGAGGAACCCGACGCGCCCAGTGACCCCGTGGGGTGCCAGACCGTTTTGGTCTCCAGGAACGCCGTCATGCGGTCGATGCCGGGAGTCTCCGCGTAATCCACAGGCTGTGGACGAAGCACGCGCTTGAGGTTGTCGGCCGCCGCGATCTCCAGCTCCTTCGCGAGAACCTCGTCGGCGCCCGCGAGGTCGATCGCGTTGACGTCCTGGTGGGCGGCGAGCGGGGTGGCGATCTCGGCCGTGCGGCCCGACAGGACGTTGACCACGCCGCCGGGAACGTCCGAGGTGGCCAGGACCTCGGCCAGGGACAGGGCGGGCAGCGGGGACTTCTCGCTCGCCACCACGACCGCCGTGTTGCCCGTCGCGATCACCGGGGCGAGCACCGACACCAGGCCCAGGAAGGACGACTCCTGGGGCGCCAGGACGGCGACCACACCCGTCGGCTCGGGGGAGGACAGGTTGAAGAACGGGCCCGCGACCGGGTTGCCGCCGCCGACCACCTGGGCGATCTTGTCGGTCCAGCCCGCGTAGTAGACCCAGCGGTCGATCGTGGCGTCCACGACCGCAGCCGCCTTGGACTTCGACAGGCCCTCCGCGTCGGCCACCTCACGGGTGAACTGGTCGCGGCGGCCCTCCAGCATCTCGGCGACGCGGTAGAGGACCTGGCCGCGGTTGTACGCCGTCGCCCCCGACCAGCCGCCGAACGCCTTGCGGGCCGCGACCACGGCGTCCCGGGCGTCCTTGCGGGAAGACAGGGGCGCGTTCGCCCGCCACTTGCCCTTCGAGTCGGTCACCTCGTACACCCGGCCGCTCTCGGAACGCGGGAACTTCCCGCCGACGTACAGCTTGTAGGTCTTCAGGACGTTGAGCCGATCAACTGCATTCATTAACGCTCGCCCTCCGGGCTCGACGGGGCGAGGTACGCCTCCAGGCCGTGGCGGCCGCCCTCGCGGCCGAAGCCCGACTCCTTGTAACCGCCGAACGGCGACGTCGGGTCGAACTTGTTGAACGTGTTGGACCAGACGACACCCGCGCGGAGCTTGTTCGCGACCGCCAGGATGCGCGAACCCTTCTCCGTCCAGATGCCGGCGGAGAGGCCGTACGGCGTGTTGTTGGCCTTCGCGACCGCCTCGTCCGGTGTGCGGAAGGTCAGCACCGACAGCACCGGGCCGAAGATCTCGTCGCGGGCGATCCGGTGCGCCTGGGTGACGTTCGTGAACAGCGTCGGGGCGAACCAGTAGCCGCTCTCCGGCAGTTCGCACGCCGGGGACCAGCGCTCGGCGCCCTCCGCCTCGCCCTGCTCGACGAGCGAGGTGATGCGCGTGAGCTGCTCCTCGGAGTTGATCGCGCCGATGTCCGTGTTCTTGTCCAGCGGGTCGCCGAGGCGCAGCGTGGACAGGCGGCGCTTCAGGGACTCCAGGAGCTCCTCCTGGATCGACTCCTGCACCAGCAGCCTGCTGCCGGCGCAGCAGACCTGGCCCTGGTTGAAGAAGATGCCGTTGACGATGCCCTCGACGGCCTGGTCGATGGGGGCGTCGTCGAAGACGATGTTGGCGCCCTTGCCGCCCAGTTCGAGCGTGACCTTCTTACGGGTCCCGGCGATCGTGCGGGCGATCTCCTTGCCGACGGCCGTGGAGCCGGTGAAGGCGACCTTGTTCACGTCCGGGTGGGCGACCAGCGCCGCGCCGGCGTCGCCGTAGCCCGGGAGGATGTTGACGACGCCCTTGGGCAGGCCCGCCTGGCGGCAGATGTCCGCGAAGAACAGCGCCGAGAGCGGGGTGGTCTCGGCCGGCTTCAGGACGACGGTGTTGCCGGTCGCGAGGGCCGGGGCGATCTTCCACGCCAGCATGAGGAGGGGGAAGTTCCACGGGATGACCTGGCCCGCGACACCCAGCGGCCTGGGGTTCGCGCCGAAGCCCGCGTGGTCGAGCTTGTCGGCCCAGCCCGCGTAGTAGAAGAAGTGCGCGGCGACCAGCGGCAGGTCGGCGTCGCGCGTCTCCTTGATCGGCTTGCCGTTGTCGAGGGTTTCGAGGACGGCGAGCTCGCGGGAGCGCTCCTGGATGATGCGGGCGATCCGGAAGAGGTACTTCGCGCGCTCCGCGCCCGGGAGCGCCGACCACTTCTCGAAGGCCCGGCGCGCGGCCTTCACCGCACGGTCCACGTCCTCGGAACCGGCCTGGGCGATCTCGGAGAGGACCTCCTCGGTGGACGGGGAGACGGTCTTGAAGACCTTGCCGTCCGCCGCTTCGACGAACTCGCCGTCGATGAACAGGCCGTACGAGGGCGCGATGTCGGCGATCGCGCGCGACTCGGGGGCCGGGGCGTATTCGAATACGGGTGCCATGGTGATCAGTCCACCGTCACGTAGTCGGGACCGGAGTAGCGGCCGGTGGCCAGCTTCTGGCGCTGCATCAGCAGATCGTTCAGCAGCGAGGAGGCGCCGAAGCGGAACCAGTGGTTGTCCAGCCAGTCCTCGCCCGCCGTCTCGTTGACCAGCACCAGGAACTTGATGGCGTCCTTGGAGGTACGGATGCCGCCGGCCGGCTTCACACCGACCTGGATGCCGGTCTGCGCACGGAAGTCACGCACCGCCTCCAGCATGAGCAGCGTGTTCGCCGGGGTCGCGTTGACGGCGACCTTTCCGGTGGAGGTCTTGATGAAGTCCGCGCCGGCCAGCATCCCGAGCCAGCTCGCGCGGCGGATGTTGTCGTACGTCGACAGCTCGCCCGTCTCGAAGATGACCTTCAGGCGGGCTGCCGTCCCGCAGGCCTCCTTCACGGCGGTGATCTCGTCGTACACCTTCACGTACCGGCCCGAGAGGAACGCCCCGCGGTCGATGACCATGTCGATCTCGTCGGCACCGGCGGCGATGGCGTCACGGACGTCGGCCAGCTTGACGTCGAGCGCGGCACGGCCGGCCGGGAACGCCGTGGCGACCGAGGCGACCTTGACGCTGGAGCCGGCGACGGCCTCCTTGGCCGCGGCCACCATGTCGGGGTAGACGCAGACCGCCGCCGTGGCGGGCGTCGTACGGTCCGTCGGGTCGGGCTGGACCGCCTTGGCGCCGAGTGCCCGGACCTTGCCCGGGGTGTCCGCGCCTTCCAGCGTCGTCAGGTCGACCATCGAGATGGCGAGGTCGATGGCGTACGCCTTCGCGGTCGTCTTGATCGAGCGCGTGCCGAGGGAGGCCGCGCGTCCCTCGAGTCCGACCGCGTCGACGCCGGGGAGCCCGTGGAGGAAGCGGCGCAGCGAGCTGTCGGACGCGGCGACGTCCTTGAGGGGGTGAGCTGCGGTGAGTGCAGAACTGGGCATGGTCACCAGACGAGCATATCTACGCGCGTAGCGGCTGTACAGCCCCCGGGTTCTCTCGGGGCGGATCCGCCGATTGTCCCCGGGCCGATGAGGGGCGCGCGGACGGGTCCGGCAGAATCGAGACATGACGAGCCCCGAACCCCAGCCGCCGGCACCGCAGCCTTCGGAGCCCGAGTCCAAGGACCGGGTGTACCGGTCGGCCCCGGCCATCGCCGGTGGCGTGCTGCTGCTCGGCATCTGCGGGTGGCTCGGCATCGACGCGGTGATCTCCGGGGAGGGGCGCACGCCCTGGATGGCGCTCGCCGTGCTGCTCCTCGTCGTGCCGCTGGTCGTCGCCTTCACCCTGCGGCCGGCCGTGTACGCCGGCGACGACCGGCTGCGGATCCGCAACCCCTTCCGCCTCGTCGTCGTGCCCTGGGGGCAGGTCGCCTCGTTGCGCTCCGCCTACTCGAACGAGGTCCTCACCGAGTCCGGTGCGAAGTACCAGCTGTGGGCCGTGCCCGTCTCGCTGCGCGCGCGCAAGAAGGCCGCGCGGCGCGAGATGCGGGACACGGCGCGCGCGCGGCGGCAGATGGGGCGGGACGAGGGCCGCGGCAGCGCGCTCGGGATGACCGCGGGGCTCGGCGAGGGCCTCAGCCGGGAGCCGGTGTCGGACGGGCCCGCGCGGGCGGAGACCGACCGGATCATGGACGAGCTGCGGGGGCTGCGCGAGGCGCGGCACCAGGCGGAGTCGGCGCGGGGCGAGGTGACCGTGCGGTGGGCCTACGAGGTGCTGGGGCCGGCGGCGGCCGGGGCGGTGCTGGTGCTGATTCTGCTGGTGGTGGGCTGAACGGTCCGGTGGGTTCCGGTTGCGGTGGGCTGAACGGTCCGGTGGGTTCCGGTTGCGCGGGCCGAACAGTCCGAGCGGTTCGGGTCGCGGTGGGATGACGGTCCGTGCGGTTCCGGTTGCGGTGGGATGACGGCCCGAGCGGTTCCGGTCGCGGTGGGATGACGGCCCGAGCGGCGGAACCGCCGCGAAAAGCGGTGGAGCCGGTGCGCTCCCCGAGCCTAGGTTCGGGGCATGAGCACCCGTACCTTCCGTGTCACCGTCCGCGGCGTCTTAGACGGGCTGAGCGCCGAGCAGCGGGCCGAGCTGCTGGAGCGGGCCGCGGAGCACGACGTGCTGCGCGCGGCCTTCACGCCCGAGGGGAGCCTCACGTACGACGTGGCCGTGCGGCCCGCCTTCACCTTCCGCTTCCTGGACTCCGGGGAGGCCGAGGAGGACGTCCTGGAGGCGACCGAGCGGGCCGAGGAGTCGGCGCGGGCCTGGCTGGAGCAGCGCGGGTACGGCTACAAGAACCTCAGGTCCGCGGCCGAGGACCTCTCCCAGGCGCCTCTCGGCAAGCGGCAGCGACGGGAGGCCGCCCGGAAGAGTTCCTGAAGTCGTCGCGCCGGTGGGCCGGGCACACCGGTGTCGTCAGATGCCCGCCGCCGCCGACAGGTCGCGCTTGATCGCCGTCAGGACGTCCGTCGCCTTCGCCCGGGCCGCGGGGAGGTCCTGGTGGGACCCGACCGGGATCACGACCTCCAGGTAGCACTTCAGCTTCGGCTCCGTGCCGCTCGGGCGGACGATCACCCGGGCGCCGTCGAGGGTGTAGCGCAGACCGTCCGTGGGCGGGAGTTCGGCCGTGCCCTTGGTGAGGTCGTCGGTACGGGTGATCGGCAGGCCGGCCAGCTCCGTCGGGGGCTGTTCGCGCAGGCGGCGCATCGCGGCGGCGATGAGGGAGAGGTCCTCGACCCGGGCCGAGAGCTGGTCCGTCGCGTGCAGGCCGTGCTCCACCGCCAGGTCGTCCAGCAGGTCGAGGAGCGTGCGGCCCTCCTCCTTGAGCTGCGAGGCCAGTTCCGTGATCAGCAGCGCGGCCGTGATGCCGTCCTTGTCGCGTACGCCCTCGGGGTCCACGCAGTAGCCGAGGGCCTCCTCGTAGCCGTAGCGCAGGCCCTCGGCGCGGGCGATCCACTTGAAGCCGGTGAGGGTCTCGACGTGGGGGAGGCCGGCCTTCTCGGCGATCCGGCCGAGGAGGGACGACGAGACGATCGACTCCGCGAAGGTGCCGGTCGCTCCGCGGCGGACCAGGTGGGCCGCGAGCAGGGCGCCCACCTCGTCGCCGCGGAGCATGCGCCAGTCGGTGCCGTCCTGTACGGCGACGGCGCAGCGGTCCGCGTCCGGGTCGTTGGCGATGATCAGGTCAGGGGCGGTCCCGCCGGCGCGTGCGGTCGCGAAGGCCAGGTCCATCGCGCCGGGTTCCTCCGGGTTGGGGAACGCGACGGTCGGGAACTCCGGGTCGGGGTCGGCCTGCTCCGCCACGAGGACCGGTTCCGGGAAGCCGGCGCGGGCGAAGGCGGCCAGGAGCACGTCCTTGCCGACGCCGTGCATCGCCGTGTACACCGTGCGGGCCGTGCGGGGGGAGCCCTCGGACAGGACGGCGTCCGTGCGGGCGAGGTAGGCGCCGAGGACGCTGTCGTCGAGGGTGTCCCAGCCTTCGGTGGGGCGCGGGACGGTGGTGAGGGACGCGACGGCGGCGATCTCCGCGGCGATGTCGATGTCCGCCGGGGGGACGATCTGGGAGCCGTCGCCGAGATAGACCTTGTAGCCGTTGTCGCGGGGCGGGTTGTGGCTGGCGGTGACCTCCACGCCCGCGACCGCGCCGAGGTGCCTTATCGCGAAGGCGAGCACGGGGGTCGGGAGGGGGCGGGGGAGGACGGCCGCGCGCAGGCCGGCGCCGGTCATGACGGCGGCGGTGTCCTGGGCGAAGTCGTACGACTTGTGGCGGGCGTCGTAGCCGATGACGACGAGGCCGTTGTCGTGGCCCTGCTTCTTGAGGTACGCGGCGAGGCCCGCGGCGGCGCGGATGACGACCGAGCGGTTCATGCGCATGGGGCCGGCGCCGAGTTCGCCGCGGAGGCCGGCGGTGCCGAACTGGAGGGTGCCGCTGAACCGTGCGGCGAGTTCGGCGTGGTCCCGGGCGTCGATGAGGCGGGCGAGCTCGGTGCGGGTTTCCGGGTCGGGGTCCTCGGTGAGCCACGCCTGGGCCTGTGCGATGAGTTCGTCGTGCACGGTCGGTGTCAGCCTCTCGCTTGTTGATCGGGTGCGGGTGCCTCCGGCGGTGGGGCGGGGGGCCTGCCTTCACGCCGGTGGGGGTGCGCGTGCGCTTCGCCTTCGCGTGGGGTGTGGGTCGGGGTCGCGCCGGGGGGTGTCCGTCCTCGGAACGGCGCGATGGGGTTGCGTACCGACTAACCGTCCGTTGACGCGCCAACCGCTGCGGGCGGACACCCCCCCGACACGGCCCCTTCTCGCCGTACGCGGGTGCGGGCACATTCCCTTGCTGTTGTGGTGGCCCCGGCTGCAACTCCCCAGGGGCGCGGGGAACTGCGCGACCAGCCACCACGGACCCGCAGCCGCGATCTGCTTACAGGCGGCCCAGGACCTGCGTCAGCAGCGAGCCCATGCGCGTCGCGGAGTCGCGGCCCGCCTGGAGGACCTCTTCGTGGTTCAGGGGCTCGCCCGTCATGCCGGCCGCGAGGTTCGTCACCAGGGAGATGCCCAGGACCTCGGCGCCCGCCTCACGCGCGGCGATCGCCTCGAGGACCGTCGACATGCCCACCAGGTCCGCACCGATGACCCGGGCCATACGGATCTCGGCCGGAGTCTCGTAGTGCGGGCCGGGGAACTGGGCGTAGACGCCCTCCTCCAGCGTGGCGTCGACCTCCTTGCACAGGGCCCGCAGCCGCGGGGAGTACAGGTCGGTGAGGTCGACGAAGTTCGCGCCGATGATGGGGGAGGTGGCGGTGAGGTTGATGTGGTCGCTGATGAGGACCGGCTGGCCGGGGCGCATGCCCTCGCGCAGGCCGCCGCAGCCGTTGGTGAGGACGACCGTCTTGCAGCCGGCCGAGACCGCGGTGCGGACACCGTGGGCGACCGCGGCCACCCCGCGGCCCTCGTAGTAGTGCGTCCGGCCCAGGAAGACCAGGGCGCGCTTGTTGCCGATCCGGTACGAGCGGATCTTGCCTCCGTGGCCCTCCACCGCCGGCGGCGGGAAGCCGGGGAGCTCGGTGACCTGGAACTCGGCCTCGGGGGCGCCCAGGGCATCCACGGCCGGGGCCCAGCCGGAGCCCATCACGAGGGCGACGTCGTGGGTCTCGGCGCCCGTGAGTTCGCGCAGGCGGGCCGCGGCGGCGTCGGCGGCCGCGTGGGGGTCGCCCTGGATGTCGTCCGGAAGAAGAGATGCGTTCACGCCGACGAGGGTAGCCGGTGAATGCCTACGCGCGTAGATGGCAGAGCTCACGGGGTGGCGATCGTTGTCTTGTCGTTTCCGACGAAGGGGCTCGCGCGGCGCGTCCGTCAGCAGGGGCGCTTGCGGAGCTCCATCACGTAGTCGTGGGGAGCGCCGGCCGACTCGGCCGCGTCGGCGATCTCGCCCAGGTAGCGGGCGGAGGGCAGGCCGCCCTCGTACGCGTTCAGGGCGAAGGCCCAGGCGAAGTCCTCGCCCTCCAGGGTGTGGACCCGTACGCGGGTACGACGGTAGATGTCGAGGCCCACGCCCTCCCAGCGGTCGAGTGACTCCTCGTCCATCGGGGCGATGTCGTACAGGGAGACGAAGACCTGGGAGAGCGGGTCCTCCACGATCGTCGGCAGTGCGCCCTCCCAGCCCATGTGCTCGCCCCCGAAGGTCAGTCGCCATCCGTTCAGCCAGCCGGTGGCGCGCAGCGGCGAGTGCGGGGCGCGGCGGGACATCAGCCGCGCGTCGAGGTTGCCGGCGTACGCGGCGTAGAGCGACATGGGGGAAGGGTACGGCAGGCGGCCCGTGCGTCACTGTCGTAACGGAGCCGCATCGGCGGGGCCCCGGGGCGGTGGCACGGTGACGGGTGCGGGACAATGGGGTACGTGACTCGGATCGTGATCATCGGTGGCGGACCCGGCGGATACGAAGCGGCGCTGGTGGCCGCTCAACTCGGCGCGGAGGTGACCGTCGTCGACAGCGACGGTCTGGGCGGGGCGTCGGTGCTCACCGACTGCGTGCCGTCGAAGACCCTGATCGCCACGGCCGAGGTGATGACCACCTTCGACTCCTCGTACGAGGAGCTGGGGATCATCGTCGCCGACGACACCCCGCACATCGAGCAGGCCGCCCGGGTGGTGGGCGTCGACCTGGGCAAGGTCAACCGGCGTGTGAAGCGGCTGGCGCTCGCCCAGTCGCACGACATCACCGCCTCCGTGACGCGGGCCGGGGCGCGTGTCATGCGCGGGCGCGGGCGCCTGGAGGGCATGCAGGCGCTCGACGGGTCGCGCAAGGTCGTGGTGCGCGCCGCCGACGGGAGTGAGGAGACCCTCACGGCTGACGCGGTCCTCATCGCCACCGGCGGGCACCCCCGGGAGCTGCCCGACGCCCTGCCCGACGGTGAGCGGATCCTGAACTGGACCCAGGTGTACGACCTCGACGAGCTCCCCGAGGAGCTGATCGTGGTCGGGTCGGGTGTGACCGGTGCCGAGTTCGCCGGCGCCTACCAGGCGCTGGGGTCGAAGGTGACGCTCGTGTCCTCGCGCGACCGCGTGCTGCCCGGCGAGGACCCGGACGCGGCCGCCGTGCTGGAGGACGTCTTCCGGCGGCGCGGCATGAACGTCATGGGGCGTTCCCGGGCGCAGTCCGCCAAGCGGGCCGGGGACCGGGTCGAGGTGACCCTCGCCGACGGGCGGGTCATCACCGGCTCGCACTGCCTCATGGCCGTCGGTGCCGTGCCCAACAGCGCGGGCATGGGGCTGGAGGACGCCGGCGTCCGGCTGCGCGAGTCCGGACACATCTGGACCGACAAGGTCTCGCGTACGACCGCTCCGGGCGTGTACGCGGCCGGTGACGTGACCGGCGTGTTCGCACTCGCCTCCGTGGCCGCCATGCAGGGCCGTATCGCCATGTACCACTTCCTGGGCGATGCCGTGGCCCCGCTGAACCTGAAGACCGTCTCGTCGAACGTCTTCACCGACCCGGAGATCGCCACCGTCGGCTACACCCAGGCCGACGTCGACGGCGGGAAGATCGACGCCCGGGTCGTGAAGCTGCCGTTGCTGCGCAACCCGCGCGCCAAGATGCAGGGCATCCGCGACGGCTTCGTCAAGATCTTCTGCCGGCCGGGCACGGGCATCGTGGTGGGCGGTGTCGTCGTGGCGCCGCGCGCCTCGGAGCTGATCCACCCCATCTCGATCGCGGTCGACAACAATCTGACGGTCGAACAGATCGCGAAGGCCTTCACCGTCTACCCGTCTCTGTCTGGCTCGATCGCCGAGGTGGCACGGCAGTTGCACACCCGCAAGGAGAACGGCGAGGGCTGAGGCCGAAACCGACTCCTCCCTGGTCACGGGGAGTGCTCGCCCATGCGGACGGCATAGGCGGCGGGACTAGGCCTTATACCACTCCCTGCTGCTCGGTGCGAACATCTTCTGCTATTCAGCGCAAACTGCTGAAAGCAGACGGTCGCTGGCGTTACTGTCAGTTTCGTGTTCGCTGCAGAACGTCGCCAATTGATCCTCGAAATGGTGCGAGCGAACGGGGCCGTGTCGCTCCGTGAGCTCGCCCGCGTCGTCCAGACCTCCGAAGTGACCGTACGGCGGGACGTGCGCGCGCTGGAGGCAGAAGGACTCCTCGACCGCCGGCACGGCGGTGCGGTACTGCCGGGCGGTTTCACGCGGGAGTCCGGCTTTCCGCAGAAGTCTCATCTCGCGACCGCCGAGAAGACCGCCATCGCCGACCTCGCCGCGAACCTCGTGGAAGAGGGGGAGGCGATCGTGGTCGGGGCGGGTACGACGACCCAGGAGCTGGCCCGCCGGCTCGCCCGGGTGCCCGGGCTCACCGTCGTCACCAACTCCCTCCTCGTCGCCCAGGCGTTGGCCCATGCCAACCGGGTCGAGGTCGTGATGACCGGCGGTACGCTCCGCGGTTCGAACTATGCCCTGGTCGGGAGCGGTGCCGAGCAGTCCCTGCACGGGCTGCGGGTGTCGCGGGCGTTCCTGTCCGGGAGCGGGTTGACCGCCGAGCGCGGGCTGTCCACGTCCAACATGCTGTCGGCGTCCGTCGACCGGGCGCTGGTGCAGGCCGCGGCGGAGGTGGTCGTGCTTGCCGACCACACGAAGCTCGGTACCGACACCATGTTCCAGACCGTGCCCACGGATCTCATCACCCGCCTCGTCACGGACGAGCCGCCCGCCCACGACGACCGTGCGGCCACGGAACTCCAGGCGCTGGCCGACCAGGGCGTCCAGATCGCCGTGGCCGGGGGACAAGGAGGGTCGGGTGCGGGAGGCCCGGGGGGTGATTCTGTCCCGGGGCGTCAGCAGCGCCGGGATGTGCCGTTGCCCGGGCCTCGGCGGCAGGTGCCGGGGGCCGGGGGGCAGTTGCGGTCCGCCTCGATGCTGGGCGAGCAGAGTCCCGCGGCGGAGCGGGCGCGGGTGGCGGATCTGCGGCGGCGCTAGACGGCCTGGATGCGGAGCTGTTGCCTGCCAGGTGCTCGGCGTTGTTGCCGAGGCCGGGTGGATCCGCAGCCCGGCTGAGCGGGGTGCCTCCCCCAAGCTCTTCGAGCAGGGGGTACCCCCAGCGCCCACCCGTGCCGCCCCAGGCGGCACGCATGCCCGCAGGCGGGCGAGCCCGCACCCGCCTCCGGCGCTGCCCCGACTCGGGGCAGCGCCGGAGGCGTTCGTCAGCCGGGACTCAGTCCTTGATCTCGCAGATCGCCGCGCCCGACGTCACCGACGCGCCGATCTCCGCGCTCAGGCCCTTGATCGTGCCCGACCGGTGCGCGTTCAGGGGCTGCTCCATCTTCATGGCCTCCAGGACGACGATCAGGTCGCCCTCCTTGACCTCCTGGCCCTCTTCGACGGCGACCTTGACGATGGTGCCCTGCATCGGGGAGGCGAGGGTGTCGCCGGAGGCCATGGGGCCCGACTTCTTCGCCGCGCGGCGCTTCGGCTTGGCACCCGCCGCGAGACCCGTACGGGCCAGGGACATGCCCAGCGAGGACGGCAGGGAGACCTCGAGGCGCTTGCCGCCGACCTCGACGACGACCGTCTCGCGGCCCGGCTCCTCGTCCACGTCCGCATCGGCCGGCGCGGCGAACGGCTTGATCTCGTTGACGAACTCCGTCTCGATCCAGCGCGTGTGCACCGTGAACGGGTCGGACGAGTCCGTGAGCTCGGGCGCGAACGCCGGGTCCCTCACCACCGCACGGTGGAACGGGATCGCCGTCGCCATGCCCTCGACCTGGAACTCCTCCAGCGCCCGGGCGGCCCGCTGGAGGGCCTCCTTGCGGGTGCGGCCGGTGACGATCAGCTTGGCCAGCAGGGAGTCCCACGCCGGGCCGATGACCGAGCCGGACTCCACGCCCGCGTCCAGACGGACACCCGGGCCGGACGGCGGGGCGAACGTCGTGACCGTGCCGGGAGCCGGGAGGAAGTTGCGGCCCGGGTCCTCGCCGTTGATGCGGAACTCGAAGGAGTGGCCGCGCAGCTCCGGGTCGCCGTAGCCGAGTTCCTCGCCGTCGGCGATACGGAACATCTCGCGCACGAGGTCGATACCGGCGACCTCCTCGGTGACCGGGTGCTCCACCTGCAGACGGGTGTTGACCTCCAGGAAGGAGATCGTGCCGTCGAGGCCGACGAGGAACTCGACCGTGCCGGCGCCGACGTAGCCCGCCTCCTTCAGGATCGCCTTCGAGGCGGAGTACAGCTCCTCGACCTGCGCGTCGGACAGGAAGGGGGCCGGGGCCTCCTCCACCAGCTTCTGGTGGCGGCGCTGGAGGGAGCAGTCACGGGTGGAGACGACGACCACGTTGCCGTGCTGGTCGGCGAGGCACTGGGTCTCCACGTGCCGCGGCTTGTCCAGGTACCGCTCGACGAAGCACTCGCCCCGGCCGAAGGCGGCGACGGCCTCACGGACCGCCGAGTCGTACAGCTCCGGCACCTCTTCGAGGGTGCGGGCGACCTTCAGACCACGACCGCCGCCACCGAAGGCGGCCTTGATCGCGATCGGCAGGCCGTGCTGCTCGGCGAACGCGACGACCTCGTCCGCACCGGACACCGGGTCGGGCGTACCGGCCACCAGCGGGGCACCCGCGCGCTGCGCGATGTGCCGGGCGGCGACCTTGTCGCCGAGGTCGCGGATCGCCTGCGGCGGCGGGCCGATCCAGATCAGGCCCGCGTCCAGGACCGCCTGAGCGAACTCGGCGTTCTCGGAGAGGAAGCCGTAGCCGGGGTGGATCGCGTCCGCGCCGGACTCGCGGGCGGCGTTGAGCACCTTCTCGATGTCGAGGTAGCTGGTGCCCGGCGTGTCACCGCCCAGGGCGAACGCCTCATCCGCGGCGCGGACATGCAGAGCGTCCCGGTCCGGGTCGGCGTAGACGGCCACGCTCGCGATACCGGCATCCCGGCAGGCCCGGGCCACGCGGACAGCGATTTCGCCACGGTTGGCGATGAGCACCTTGCGCACGATTGAGGCTCCCTCCTTGAAACAAGCCGAGTTTAGGGACTGCCGACACGACACTTCGACCCGTCCCCAGTGGTGAGCTTGCCCACACGGAGCGTGATGCGAGGCTCGCTCGACCCGCGAAATCCCTTGTCGCACCGCGGTACGCAGTACTCCTCCGGGAAACCCTAGCCCTCTCCTGTGGCCAAGGTCTCTGTCATCACGTGCTGCGGGCCACTCTGTTTCTTTGTGGAGTCCCTACGAATGGCCCAATGATTCTTTGCCCGCTGCCGGGCCCTTGTCCCCCGGTTTACCCGTTAGTAGCGTTCGCGGTGTCTTCAGAGGGAAGAGGGTGGGCCCGGTGATACGCAGGCCGGTGGCGTGGGTCGTGGCGGTGGTGTTGTTCGCAGAGGCGTTCGGCGTCGCGGTGCTCAACTGGTTCCTGGGGGTCGTCGTCGACCGGCAGGACATGTCGCTGGCCGGGCTGGACCCGCACATGATGTCGGTGTCGTCGAAGATCGGCGGGATCGTCTTCGGCCTCTACTTCGCGCTGTGCGGCCTGGTGGCCCTGCTCGTGGCACTGCGGGACCGGCCCCCGGCGGGCTTCGGGCGCGTGCTGCTGATCAGCGCGGCCGTCGTGCACGGGCTGCTGGGCGCGTTCACCGTGGGGCTCGTCGGCTGGACGGCGTTCCTGCTCATGGTGCTGGTGCTCGCCCTGATCGTGCTGCTGCTGATGACGTACGACCGCCCGGCCGAGCCCGCCGACGCCGCGCCCGAGGGCGGCAAGGGCGGCGACGGGTCCCCGGTCACTTCTCCGCCGGCGCCCACAACTCCGTGATGCCCACGTCCAGTTGGGCGAGGAGCCGCCGGAGCAGGGGCAGGCTGATGCCGATGACGTTGCCGTGGTCGCCGTCGATGCCGTCGATGAACGGGGCCGAGCGGCCGTCCAGTGTGAACGCCCCGGCGACGTAGAGGGGTTCACCCGAGGCGACGTAGGCGGCGATCTCCTCGTCGGTGGGCTCGCCGAAGTGGACGACCGTGGACGCGGTCGCGGAGACATAGCGGCCGGTGACCGTGTCGTAGACGCAGTGGCCGGTCTGGAGGGTGCCGGCCCGGCCGCGCATCGACTTCCAGCGGGCCGTGGCCTCCTCGGCGTCCGCGGGCTTGCCGAGGGCCTGTCCGTCCAGGTCGAGCACCGAGTCGCAGCCGATCACGAGCGCGCCCTTGGCCTCCGGGCGGGCCGCCACGACGGAGGCCTTCGCCTCGGCCAGGGCGAGGGCCAGGTCGGCGGGGGTGGGGGCGGTGACGGCATCCTCGTCGACGCCGCTCACGATCACCTCGGGGGCGAGGCCGGCCTGGCGGAGCAGGCCGAGCCGGGCGGGGGACTGGGAGGCGAGGACGAGTCGCCTGCGGCGCTGAGCGGTCATGCCGTCAGGTTAGTCACCCGAGCGGGGCCGGCTCACCTCACTCCGATCACGATCATCACGAGCACCATGGCCAGAGCCAGGAGAACGCTCAGCCGCCGCAGCATGTCCTGCATGTCACGCAGTTCTTCGGGCGGCTCGTTCTCAGGGTCGGACCACAGCATGTACATCAGCGTGCGGCTTCCCGGAGCGGGGCGCCTGAGTAGGCGTACTCAAATCGGCGCCCCGCGTTGTTCCGCAGTGCGCGGTTCCCCGCGCCCCTGGAGAAGCTGATCTCACCCTGGCCAATAGGTACGGCCCCACGCCGCCGGCCCCGGCTGGGGCAGCCGGTGGGCCGCGATGCGGGACGGGTCGGACCAGGAATCGCGGGACGCCGGCGCGCCGGGCGGGGCGGCTGCCGCCGCCGCGGCGCGCGCCCTGACCACCGCCAGGGCGGCGGCCAGCTCCTCCGGGGTCGGGTTGCCCCGTACGACCTTGATCGTCATGTGGGCCTCCTGGGCTCGCTGCGGGCTAGAGGGGGATGTTGCCGTGCTTCTTCGGAGGCAGGGATTCCCGCTTCGTACGCAGTTGACGCAGACCCCGTACGACGTGCCGGCGGGTCTCGGACGGCATGATCACGGCGTCGATGTAGCCGCGCTCGGCCGCGACGTAGGGGTTGAGGAGGGCGTCCTCGTACTCCTGGATCAGCCGCGCCCGGACCGCTTCCAGGTCCTCCCCGGCCGCCTCGGCCTCGGCGATGGTGCGGCGGTGCAGGATGTTGACCGCGCCCTGGGCGCCCATGACGGCGATCTGGGCGGTCGGCCAGGCGAGGTTGAGATCGGCGCCCAGGTGCTTGGAGCCCATGACGTCGTAGGCGCCGCCGAAGGCCTTGCGGGTGATGATCGTGATGAGCGGGACGGTCGCCTCGGCGTAGGCGTAGATCAGCTTGGCACCGCGGCGGATGATGCCGTCGTGCTCCTGGTCGACGCCGGGCAGGAAGCCGGGGACGTCGACGAACGTGATGACCGGGACGTTGAAGGCGTCGCAGGTCCGCACGAAGCGGGCGGCCTTCTCGCTGGCCTTGATGTCCAGGCAGCCGGCGAACTGCATCGGCTGGTTGGCGACGATGCCGACGGGGTGGCCCTCGACCCGGCCGAAGCCGGTGACGATGTTCGGCGCGTACAGCGGCTGCGTCTCGAAGAACTCGGCGTCGTCCAGGACGTGCTCGATCACCGCGTGCATGTCGTACGGCTGGTTCGCGCTGTCCGGGACGATCACGTCCAGCTCGCGGTCCTCGTCGCCGACCTCGAGGTCGGCCTCCTCGGGGAAGGCCGGTGCCTCGGAGAGGTTGTTGGACGGCAGGTACGACAGCAGCTGCTTGATGTACTCGATGGCGTCCTTCTCGTCGCCCGCCATGTGGTGGGCGACTCCGGAGGTCGCGTTGTGGGTCCTGGCGCCGCCCAGCTCCTCGAAGCCGACGTCCTCGCCGGTGACGGTCTTGATGACGTCGGGGCCGGTGATGAACATGTGCGACGTCTGGTCGACCATGACCGTGAAGTCGGTGATGGCCGGGGAGTAGACCGCGCCACCCGCGCACGGCCCGACGACCAGGCTGATCTGCGGGATCACTCCGGAGGCGTGGGTGTTGCGGCGGAAGATCTCGCCGTACGCGCCCAGCGAGGCCACACCCTCCTGGATGCGGGCGCCACCGGAGTCGTTGATCCCGATGACCGGGCAGCCGGTCTTCAGGGCGAAGTCCATGACCTTGACGATCTTCTGGCCGTAGACCTCGCCGAGGGCACCGCCGAAGACGGTGAAGTCCTGCGAGAACACGGCGACCGGGCGGCCGTCGACGGTGCCGTACCCGGTGACGACCCCGTCGCCGTACGGGCGGTTCTTGTCGAGGCCGAAGTTGGTGGAGCGGTGCCGGGCGAACTCGTCGAGTTCGACGAAGGAGCCCTCGTCGAGCAGGAGCTCGATCCGCTCACGGGCCGTCAGCTTGCCCTTGGCGTGCTGCTTCTCGACTGCACGAGCGGAGCCGGCGTGTGTCGCTTCCTCGATGCGTCGCTGCAGATCCGCGAGCTTGCCCGCGGTCGTATGAATGTCGGGCTGCTGCTGCTCTTCCGGCTCGGACATCGGGATACGGCTCCCTGCCTGCTCAAAAGGGGGGACGGTTACTCATCCGTAGAGTAGTGGGGTGCCTCCGCATCGGCAGTGCGGCGTTTACCACACCTAGGGTGGGTTGCATGACGCCGCACGATGCCTCAGAGCCGAACGGAAGCCGTTGGTCGGACCTGGACCGTCCGCCCCTCAACGTCACCACCCTGCGCCGGGGTCTGGTGCGGCAGGGAGGGCTGTGGTCGGAGGTGGACGTGGTGCAGCGCACCGGCTCCACCAACTCCGACCTCGTGGCCCGGGCGGCGAAGGGCGAGGTGGCCGAGGGCGCGGTGCTGGTCGCCGAGGAGCAGACGGCGGGCCGCGGCCGACTCGACCGCCAGTGGACGGCGCCGCCCCGCTCCGGCCTCTTCTTCTCCGTACTGCTCGCGCCGAGCGAGGTGCCGGTGGCGCGATGGGGGTGGCTGCCGCTGCTCACAGGGGTCGCGGTGGCGACGGGGCTGTCCCGGGCGGGGGGCGTCGACACGGCCCTGAAGTGGCCGAACGACGTACTGGTCACGGTGGGGGGAGCGGAACGCAAGGCCGGGGGGATCCTGGCCGAGCGGGCCGGCGACGACGGGATCGTCATCGGGGTCGGCATCAACGTCTCGCTGAAGGAGGACGAGCTGCCCGTGCCCACGGCGGGGTCGCTGGGGCTGGCCGGGGCGGTGAGCACGGACCGGGATCCGCTGCTGCGGGGGATGCTGCGCTCCCTGGAGGAGTGGTACGGGAAGTGGCGCGAGGCCGAGGGCGACCCGGGCGTGTGCGGGTTGCAGGAGGCATATGCGGCCGGGTGCGCGACGCTCGGGCGGGTGGTGCGGGCGGAGCTGCCGGGAGACCGGGCCGTGGTCGGGGAAGCGGTGGCTGTGGACGGGGACGGGCGGTTGGTACTGGCGACGGAGGAGGGCGTGCAGGAGCCGGTCGGGGCCGGGGACATCGTGCACCTGAGGCCGGCGTGAGCCGGGGCAGGGGCGTCCCGCAACCCGGCGGCTTCGGACTTCCCGGCCCGTCCGGCGACTGAGGACGAGGCCGTTCAGGCGGCAGCCCCCAGGGGGCCTCGCACCAACGCCGAGTACCGAGCCGAACGCCGGGCACCCCACCCCTCGGCCGCACCTCACGGAGTGAGCTGGCGCACACCTGCCGTAGAGTTGAGGCCGGTCGATACATGACCGTGACAGATCGGAAGGGCAACACGCGTGACCGTCGACGACTCGGGTTCCGGCGAGGACGCGCAGGGCGCCGACTCCGGCGAGGATCCGCTCGCCCTGCGCCTCGAAGGGCTCATCCTGGGCGCCGAGCGCCGCTACACCCCGTTTCAGGCGGCCCGCAGCGCCGGTGTCTCCATGGAACTGGCCTCCCGCTTCTGGCGGGCCATGGGCTTCGCCGACATAGGCCAGGCCAAGGCCCTCACCGAGGCCGATGTCCTCGCCCTGCGGCGCCTCGCCGGTCTCGTCGAGGCGGGCCTGCTGAGCGAGGCGATGGCCGTACAGGTCGCCCGGTCCACGGGGCAGACCACCGCGCGGCTCGCCGAGTGGCAGATCGACTCCTTCCTGGAGGGGCTGACCGAGCCGCCCGAGCCGGGTATGACGCGCACCGAGGTGACGTACCCGATCGTCGAACTGCTCCTGCCCGAGCTGGAGGAGTTCCTGGTCTACGTCTGGCGCCGGCAGCTCGCCGCCTCGGCCGGACGGGTCGTCCAGGCGGCCGACGACGAGGAGATGGTGGACCGGCGCCTCGCCGTCGGCTTCGCCGACCTGGTCGGATTCACGCGGCTGACCCGCCGCATGGAGGAGGAGGAGCTCGGCGAGCTGGTCGAGGCCTTCGAGACCACGGCCGCCGACCTGGTGGCCGCCAACGGCGGGCGGCTGATCAAGACCCTCGGCGACGAGGTGCTCTACGCCGCCGACGACGCGGGCACGGCCGCCGAGATCGCCCTGCGGCTGATCGAGACCATGGCGCACGACGAGACGATGCCCGAGCTGCGCGTCGGCATGGCGTTCGGCACGGTGACCACCCGAATGGGTGATGTGTTCGGTACGACCGTGAACCTGGCCTCCCGGCTCACCTCGATAGCTCCGAAGGACGCCGTCCTGGTCGACACCGCCTTCGCCCAGGAGCTGATCCGTACGCAGGACGCCCCGAGCTCGGAGGCGGAGGCGGCCGAGGAGGCCGCGGCGGCGGAGAAGGAGGGCGAGGAGCCCCCGGTGTACCGGTTCGGGCTCCAGCCGATGTGGCAGCGGCCGGTGCGTGGCCTGGGCGTCGTGGAGCCGTGGCTGCTCACCCGGCGGGACGGGGCGCCGTAGCCGGTCGTCCGCGGGACGGGGTGCCGTGGCCGGGCGCCGGTGGGGGGTCAGCGGCGGCCTGTCGGCGAGTCCACGCACAGGCCGATGACCGGTACGCACAGGCCCGGGTCGAGCGGCTTCTCCGGCTTCTCGGGCGTGGGCGCCGGGGCCGGTGCGGTCCGGCTCCGTGGTGCGGGTGAGGCCGGGGCCGGGCGCGGGGCGTCGCCGCCCGAGGCCGCCGGCGCCGGGGCCGGGGCGGGCTTGTTCGGGGTGTCGGGGATGGTCGTGGGCGCGGCGTCGGCGGCCGTGGAGGTCATCGGGGTGCCGGTCCGGGTGGACGGGGACGGCCGCGCGCCCTTGGTGACCGGCGACGGGGTCAGGCCGCCCAGGGCCGTGGGCGACGAGGGGCTCACGTCCGGGGCCGCCGGGAAGGTCGGGGCGGGGTCGGTGGCGTCGTCCGCGGCGGTGGTGACCGGGTCCGGGCGGGGCTCGGCCTCCACGGTGCCGGTGTCGGTGCCCGGGCCGGAGGTCAGGCGCAGGAGGCTCAGGGCGCCCGCGGCGAGGACGAGGCCGCCGGCGGCGAGCAGGACCTTGCGGGGGCGGGGCTTGCGGTGGCGGCCCCGGACACGGGGGGCGAAGAGGCCGGTTTCGGCCGGGGCCGGCTCGCGGGGCGCGGGCGGCTCCCGCCGGCGGGGCGCCGTGGCGGTCCCGGTGTCCCGTTGCGGTCTCGCCGTCGTGTTCGTCGTCATCCCGGTCCCTCCCCGATGCACATGCGCCCCCTGTGCGCCGTGGGGGACGCACGCTATGCGCTCCCATGGGCGGTTGGGCCGGAGTTGGGGGGATGTCACTCGAACGGGTGGGCGGGGGGTGGTGGGGGGAACCGGACGCGTCCGGCCTTTCGCGGGTGGGGTGCGGCTGCGATGATCTGAGCGTCGACCTTGTTAACCCGCGTTAACCGGAGGGTGTCATGAGTGAGGAACGGTTCGGGGAGTTCGTGCTGGTGCGGCGGCATGAGCAGGGGCATGTCGCGGAGCTCGTCCTCGACCGGCCGAAGGCCATGAACGCGGTGTCGACTCAGATGGCGCGGTCCATCGCCGGGGCGTGCACCTCACTGGGGGAGGACCGGGACGTACGGGCGGTCGTGCTGACCTCGACGCATGAGCGGGCGTTCTGTGTCGGGGCGGATCTGAAGGAGCGGAACTCGTTCAGCGACGCGGATCTGCTGCGGCAGCGGCCGGTGACCCGGGGGGCGTACACCGGGGTGCTGGAGCTGCCGGTGCCGACGGTGGCCGCGGTGCACGGGTTCGCCCTCGGGGGCGGGTTCGAGCTGGCGCTGGCCTGTGACGTGATCGTGGCGGACCGCACCGCGGTGGTGGGGCTGCCGGAGGTGTCGGTCGGGGTGATCCCCGGGGGCGGGGGTACGCAGCTGCTGCCGCGGCGGGTCGGGGCGGCCCGGGCGGCCGAGCTGATCTTCTCCGCGCGGCGGGTGGAGGCCGCGGAGGCGGGGGAGTTGGGGCTGGTCGACCAGGTGGTGGAGGAGGGCCGGGACCGGGCGGAGGCCCTGGCGCTGGCGGGGCGGATCGCCGGGAACTCGCCGGTGGGGTTGCGGGCGGCGAAGCGGGCGCTGCGGCTCGGGCAGGGGCTGGATCTGCGGGCCGGGCTCGAGGTCGAGGACGCGGCGTGGCGGGCCACGGCGTTCTCGGGGGACCGGGCGGAGGGCGTCGCGGCGTTCAACGAGCGGCGCAAGCCGGAGTGGCCGGGGGAGTAGGGGCAGGGGCCGGAGCGTATCCGGGTGATATCAGTCGTCCCCGTTCGCGTCGTAAACAGGTCAGTCTGGCTGGAAACTCCCTAGCCTGGAGTGATGGGTGAGGACAGACGGCTGGCGGCCGTCGTCGCGTTGGCTCAGGGGATGGCGGCCGCGCAAGGGTCGCGTGAGGCGTGGCGTGCCGCGGCCGCCGGGGCGTGCCGGGCGCTGGGTGGGAGTTTCGCCGCGCTGTCGGTGTGGGAGCGGGAGCTCGGACGGCTGAGGGTCCTCGTGAACGTCGGCGAGCTGGCCGAGGGGGAGGAGGAGTTCCCTGAGGACGAGGCCTACCCGGTGCACCAGTTCGCGGAGATCACCGAGTTCCTGCACGAGCAGTGGGCCGGAGGTGGGGAGCCGGACGCCTGGGTGGAGACCGCCGAGGGGCCCGCCGCCGGGCAGCCCGGGTACTGCCATCAGCGGGTCGCCGCCCTGCGGCGCCGGGGCCGCGGCTGCTGTGTGGTCGCGCCCATCGTGCTGCACGGGCGGGCCTGGGGCGAGCTGTATGTCGCCCGCCCGGCCGGTGAGGCCGTCTTCGGGCGGGGTGACGCCGACTTCGCCACCGTCCTGGCCTCGGTCGTGGCCGCCGGCATCGCCCAGACCGAGCGGCTGGAGGAGGCCCGGCGGCTGGCCTTCACCGACTCCCTCACCGGGCTGGCCAACCGCCGTGCCGTGGACGTACGCCTGGAGCGGGCGATCGAGCGGCACCGCCGGGACGACGCCGTCGTCAGTCTCGTCGTCTGCGATCTGAACGGGCTCAAGCGGGTCAACGACACCCATGGGCACGCCGCGGGCGACCGGCTCCTGGAGCGGTTCGGGTCGGTGCTGTCGCTGTGCGGGGCCATGCTGCCCGGGGCGCTGGCCGCGCGGCTCGGCGGGGACGAGTTCTGTCTGCTCGCGGTCGGGCCGCCCGCCGACCAGGTCGTGAAGGCGGCCCATGAACTGTGTCGCAGGGCCGCCGAATTGGAGCTCGGGGACGGGGTGGCCTGCGGGGTCGCGTCCACCGAGGACCCGATCGGTCCGGTGCGCTCGGCGCGGCGCCTGTTCCGGCTCGCCGACGCCGCCCAGTACCGGGCCAAGGCCGAGCGGGCGAACAAGCCGGTGGTGGCGGGTCGGGCCGGGCCCGACGATCCCGTCGTGCGGCTCGCGGACGAGCCGTCCAAGGAGGCCGGCGGTGAGCGCCGGCGGTTCCGGGGCCGGCACGCGCCCTGACCCGGGTCCGGCGGTGTGACGTATTCGGTAAGGGGTGAACGGCGCCCCCAGTGGTGACATCATCGAATTCACTGCGTACGCTCCTGAATATGGATATGCACACTGTGGTGGTGGGGACAGCCGGGGTGACCGCGTCCGACGTGCTCGCCGTGGCGCGCGGCGGCGCCCGCGTCGAGCTCTCCGGGGAGGCCGTGGCCGCCCTCGCCGCGGCCCGCGAGATCGTGGACGCGCTGGCGGCCAAGCCGGACCCCGTGTACGGCGTGAGCACCGGCTTCGGCGCCCTGGCGACCCGGCACATCAGCCCGGAGCTGCGCGCACAGCTCCAGCGCAACATCGTCCGCTCGCACGCCGCCGGGATGGGTCCGGCCGTGGAGCGGGAAGTCGTCCGCGCCCTGATGTTCCTGCGCCTGAAGACCGTCTGCTCCGGGCACACCGGCGTACGGCCCGAGGTCGCGCAGACCATGGCCGACCTCCTCAACGCCGGGATCACCCCGGTCGTGCACGAGTACGGCTCCCTCGGCTGCTCCGGCGACCTCGCCCCGCTGTCCCACTGCGCCCTCGCGCTCATGGGGGAGGGCGACGCCGAAGGCCCCGACGGTGTCGTACGCCCGGCCGCCGAACTCCTCGCCGCGCACGGCATCCGGCCGGTCGAACTGCGCGAGAAGGAGGGTCTCGCCCTCCTCAACGGCACCGACGGCATGCTCGGCATGCTGGTGATGGCCCTGGCCGACCTGGAGACGCTCTACCGGTCCGCCGACGTCACCGCCGCGCTGTCCCTGGAGGCCCTGCTCGGCACCGACAAGGTCCTCGCTCCCGAACTGCACGCCATCCGGCCGCATCCGGGGCAGGCCGCCAGCGCCGCCAACATGCTGGCCGTGCTGAAGGGGTCGGGCCTGACCGGGCACCACCAGGACGACGCCCCGCGCGTCCAGGACGCCTACTCGGTGCGCTGCGCCCCGCAGGTCGCCGGCGCCGGGCGCGACACCATGACCCACGCCCGGCTGGTCGCCGACCGCGAGCTGGCCGCGGCCGTGGACAACCCCGTCGTCCTGCCCGACGGCCGGGTCGAGTCCAACGGCAACTTCCACGGGGCGCCCGTCGCCTACGTCCTGGACTTCCTCGCCATCGCCGCCGCCGACCTCGGCTCCATCGCCGAGCGGCGCACCGACCGGCTGCTCGACAAGAACCGCAGCCACGGCCTGCCGCCGTTCCTCGCCGACGACGCCGGTGTGGACTCGGGCCTGATGATCGCTCAGTACACGCAGGCCGCGCTGGTGAGCGAGCTGAAGCGGCTCGCCGTACCGGCGTCGGCCGACTCGATCCCGTCCTCCGCCATGCAGGAGGACCACGTCTCGATGGGCTGGTCGGCGGCGCGCAAGCTGCGCACGGCCGTCGACAACCTCATCCGCGTGATCGCCATCGAGCTCTACGCCGCCACGCGCGCCGTCGAGTTGCGTGAGGGTCTGACCCCGGCGCCCGCCTCGCAGGCGGTCATCGACGCCGCACGGGAGGCGGGGGTCCAGGGGCCCGGGCCGGACCGGTTCCTCGCGCCCGACCTGGCCGCGGCGGACGCGTTCGTGCGCGACGGGCGGCTGCTGGCCGCGGTGGAGAAGGTGACCGGGCCGCTCCAGTAGGGCGGCAGGGGCCCCGTCGTCCGGCGGGGCTCCGCGTCAACAACCGTCAGAAACCGAGCCGTTCCCGGCGCACGGAGTACACGACGAACCCGGCGCCCAGCGTGAGGAAGAAGGTCCCGCCGATCACGTACGGCGTGCTGTCGAAGCTGCCGGTGTCGGCGAGCCGGGTGCCGGTGACGGAGGTGTCCGCGGTCGTGGCCGCGATCCGCGCCTGCTCTGTGACCTGCGGCGACGGACTCGCCGAGACCGCGTCTCTCACCGGGCTGTCCGACGTCGCGTTGGCGGACGGGACGAACCACATGGCGCCCAGCAGGGAGGCCGCGGCGGTGGCGGTCAGCAACGGACGGCGAGCGGATGACACGGAATATCGATCCCCTTGTGACGTCGGCGAATTGGCCGTGTGGGGCGATGTTAGTGAAAGTCGCGGGTCACGGGAAAGTCACGGGAGGGCCTGGACGTACGCTCCCGCCATGAGCACTCCAGAGACATCACGTTTTGTACGGCTTCGGGTGGAACTCGTTCTCGAGGTCGACGACGCGGACGCGGTCACCAAGTCCGCACTGAGCCGGATCGCCGGCGAGGCGGAGTTGCCGGCTGCGGAACGGGCCCACGCCGAGGGCGCTGTGACGGAAGACACCGCGGAGGCCCTCGCGTACCTCGTCGATCCGTTCGACCTGGTCAGCCAGGTGCCGGGGGTGGAGCTCCAGCAGGCGTCCTGGAGCAGCGAGCGGATCGACTACGACCCCGATTCGCCGGACTGGGACCTCGACGAGGATGATGGCGACGACAACGACGGCTGAGCTGTTCGGGAAATCGTGACCCCGGGCGGCAACCGCCGCCCGGGGTTTTCGCGTCTCAAGCGGCGCACCGACCGCACCCGTATCGACCGGCACCGTCCGTCACGGACGTGGTGATCCCCACACCTGCGCGACCTGGGGAACCGGACGTGCCGGTCGTAGCGTTGAAAGATCGGGATGAGGACTCACGGGTCCCGACGGGGGCACTCAGCTTTGACGGGGACACTCGGGGTTTGGGGAATCGGCAACGATGGAGAAGCGTGTGATGACGGTCAGTAAGCGGCGCAAGGGCCTGACGGTCGCGTCCGCACTGCTCGGCGGAGTGCTGATGCTCTCGGCGTGCTCCGGAGGCGACGACAACGCTTCCGGGGGCGACGGAGGCGACAGTTCCCAGTCGAAGGTCGACGAGGCCGCAGCCAAGAAGACCTCCGAGGCCCAGATCAAGATCACGCCCAAGGACGGCTCGGACAACGCCTCGATCAACAACTCCGCCGCCGTCACCGTGAGCAAGGGCACGCTCACGGACGTGAAGATGACGACGGCCGACGGCAACGAGGTCAGCGGCCAGATATCCGCCGACAAGACCAGCTGGAAGCCCAGCACGCAGCTGGAGCGGTCCACCACCTACAAGCTGGCGGCCGAGGCGAAGGACTCCGACGGTCGCGTCGCCCACGAGAACGCCTCGTTCACCACGGTCTCCCCGGACAACAGCTTCATCGGCAACTTCACGCCGGACGACGGCACCACCGTGGGCGTCGGCATGCCGGTCTCGATCAACTTCGACAAGGCGATCACCAACAAGGCCGCCGTCCAGAAGGGCATCAAGGTCAGCACGACCGGCGGCCAGGAGGTCGCCTGTCACTGGTTCAACGCCAACCGCATGGACTGCCGGCCCGAGGACTACTGGAAGGAAGGCTCCACCGTCACGCTGAAGCTCGCGCTCGACGGTGTCGAGGGAGCCGAGGGCGTCTTCGGCGTCCAGCAGAAGACGGTCACCTTCAAGATCGGCCGCAACCAGGTCTCGTACGTCGACGCGAAGACCAAGCAGATGAAGATCACGCAGGACGGCAAGGTCGTCCGCACGATCCCGATCTCCGCCGGCTCGCCCGAGAACAAGACCTACGAGGGCATCATGGTGATGTCCGAGAAGTTCAAGGAGACGCGCATGAACGGCGCGACCGTGGGCTTCACGGACGACGACGGCAAGGGCGAGTACGACATCAAGGACGTGCCGCACGCCATCCGCCTCTCCAGCTCCGGCACGTTCATCCACGGCAACTACTGGGGCGCGAAGTCCATCTTCGGCAACGTGAACACGAGCCACGGCTGCGTCGGCCTCCAGGACGCCAAGGGCGCCGACGACCCGAACACCCCGGGCGCGTGGTTCTTCAAGAACTCGATGCTCGGTGACGTGGTGGTCGTCGAGAACACCGGCGACAAGACGGTCGCGCCGGACAACGGCCTCAACGGCTGGAACATGAGCTGGGCCGACTGGAAGGCCGGCTCGGAGCTCTGACGGTTCGCCGGCTTCACTGACGAAAGGCCGCCGCCCACCCCGGACGAGGGGTGGGCGGCGGCCTTTCGGCTCTTCTCATCCAGCTCTTATGCGCGGCTCAAGTCCTCATCACAGACCGTCCCTAGCTTGCGGCCATGTTCTTCACCTACCTGAGGCGCGAGCTGCGCCGCCGCAGAAGGGCGGCCCTTGTCGTCGCCTCCGGACTCGCGCTGGGTATCGCCCTGGTCATCGTCGTCACGTCCGTGTCCGCCGGCATGGGCAGGGCGCAGGACAAGGTCCTCCAGTCACTGTACGGAGCTGCAGGCGCAGTTGGGCGGGGGCGGCGGGGGCGGCGGGGCCGCGGGCGGCGGCTTCGGGGGCTTCCGGGGCGGCCCGGGCGGCCGCGAGGCGGCGGGGCCGTGAACAGGCCGCCGAGGCCCTGAAGTCGGTCGGTCTGCGCCTCGCGCATCTGCCCGGCGAGATGTCGGGCGGTCAGCAGCAGCGCGTGGCCATCGCCCGGGCCCTCGTGAAACAGCCGAAGGTGCTCCTCGCCGACGAACCCACCGGAAATCTCGACGAATCGATGCGCGACGAGATCATGGACGTTCTCGAACGCATGTGGGAGGAACTCGGCCTCACCTTCGTGATGGTCACCCACGACTCGGCGATAGCGAAGAAGGCCCCGCGCCTGGCGACGATCCGCAAGGGCCGGATCAGTGTCAAGGAGAACGCGCGTGCGTAACCCCCCGGCTCTGTAACGGAGTTCCGTCGGCCGTGTAACAGTCGGCCGACGGATTTCTTACCGTCCTCTCATCTATTGAGCGCCTGATCGCCCCTCGGCATACTGCGTATTCCGGGGGGTGTACGTCCATGCGTACGAGACCACCCCCGGCCGGGTGAACGGGGAATTCGCCCGGTTCTTCTGCAAGGGGGAAACTTGCACAGACAAGTGAAAAGGGCGTACGCGGCCACAGTCGCCACAGCGGCGGCCGTGGCCCTGGCGGCGGGTATGACCAGCCCGGCGTCGGCCAACGGCGAGCAGGCGGCAACAGCCGCCAAGCCGGCGTCCCTTACCGCCAAGCACCGCATCACACTGATCACCGGCGACCGCGTCGTCCTGGACGCCAAGGGCCGTGTCATCGGCCTGGAGCACGCCAAGGGCCGTGAGAACGTACCCGTCCAGGTCCGCAAGGTCGACGGGCATACCCTCGTCATCCCGGCCGACGCGGCCCGCCTGGTCGCCACCGGCAAGCTCGACCAGCGGCTCTTCGACATCACCGAGCTCAACAAGTCCACGACCCGCAAGGCCCAGAAGAAGGGCCTGAAGGTCATCGTCGGCTACCAGGGCAGCGCCGCGGCCACCAAGGCCGACGTCCGCGACGCCGGCACCCTGCGCCACACGCTGAAGTCCGTGAACGCGGACGCGGTGCAGACGCCGCAGAAGGACACGCCCGAGCTCTGGGACGCGGTCACCGACGGCGAGAAGACCGCCTCCGGCATCGCGCACGTCTGGCTCGACGGCGTCCGCAAGGCCAGCCTCGACAAGTCCGTCCCGCAGATCGGCGCGCCCAAGGCGTGGTCGGCCGGCTACGACGGCAAGGGCGTCAAGATCGCCGTCCTGGACACCGGTGTCGACGCCACCCACGACGACCTCAAGGGTCAGGTGATCGGCGCCAAGAACTTCACCACCTCGCCCGACACCTCCGACAAGGTCGGACACGGCACGCACGTCGCCTCCATCGCGGCCGGCACCGGCAAGAAGTCCGGCGGCAAGTACAAGGGCGTCGCGCCCGGCGCGAAGATCCTCAACGGCAAGGTCCTCGACGACAGCGGCTTCGGCAGCGACTCCGAGGTCCTCGCCGGCATGGAGTGGGCGGCCGCCGAGGGCGCCGACGTCATCAACATGAGCCTGGGCGGCGGCGACACGCCCGCGATCGACCCGCTGGAAGCGGCGGTGAACAAGCTGTCCGACGAGAAGGGCGTCCTGTTCGCCATCGCCGCCGGCAACGAGGGCGACTTCGGCGAGCAGACCGTCGGCTCCCCGGGCAGCGCCGCCGCGGCCCTGACCGTCGGCGCGGTCGACGACAAGGACAAGCTCGCCGACTTCTCCAGCCGCGGCCCCGGCATGGACGGCGCCCTCAAGCCCGACGTGACCGCGCCCGGCGTGGACAGCACCGCGGCCTCCGCCAAGGGCAACCTGATAGCCCAGGAGGTCGGCGAGAAGCCGGCCGGCTACATGACGATCTCCGGTACGTCGATGGCGACCCCGCATGTCGCGGGCGCGGCGGCGATCCTCAAGCAGCAGCACCCGGAGTGGAAGTACCCCGAGCTCAAGGGCGCCCTCACCGGCTCCACCAAGGGCGGCAAGTACACCCCGTTCCAGCAGGGTTCGGGCCGGATCCAGGTCGACAAGGCCATCAAGCAGTCCGTGATCGCCGAGCCGGCCTCGGTGAGCTTCGGGGTGCAGCAGTGGCCGCACACCGACGACAAGCCGGTCACCAAGGAGCTGACGTACCGCAACCTCGGCACGAAGGACGTCACGCTGAAGCTGGCGTCGACGGCCACCAACCCGAAGGGCCAGGCCGTTCCGGCCGGCTTCTTCAAGCTCGGCGCCACCTCGGTGACGGTCCCGGCCGGCGGCAAGGCCTCCGTGCCGTTCACCGTCAACACCAAGCTGGGCGGCACGGTCGACGGCGCCTACTCGGCATACGTGACGGCGACCGGCGGCGGCCAGAGCGTCCGCACGGCGGCGGCGGTGCAGCGCGAGGTCGAGTCGTACGACGTGACGCTGAAGTTCCTCGACCGCGACGGCAAGGCGGCGAAGAACTACAGCGCCGACCTGACCGGCATAGCCGGCCTGGGCAAGGGCAAGGGGGCCATGCCGTACGAGGAGGACGGCACCGTCACCACCCGTGTGCCCAAGGGCACCTACATCCTCAACACGAACATCTTCGTGGGCGACGACCCGGAGAAGTTCGAGGGCGTCGACTGGCTGGCCCAGCCCAAGCTGAACGTCACCAAGAACACGACGATCACGCTGGACGCCCGCAAGGCCAAGCCGGTGGACATCACCGTCCCGGCCGCAGGCGTCAAGTCGGAGTTCGCCTCGGCCGACTTCACGGTGGAGGCCGGTGACAGCAGCTACGGCTTCGGCTGGTGGCTGGACTCCTACGACGCGTTCCGCAGCGCCCACGTCGGCCCGCAGATCACCGACGGTTCGGTGACCCAGCAGTGGGACGGCCACTGGTCCAAGGGCGGCAAGGAGGAGTACAACGTCATCGCCGGCGGCCCGGTCAAGAAGCTCGCCACCGGTTTCACCAAGCACTACAAGGCGAGCGAGCTCGCCACGGTGAAGGCCGGCCTCGGTGCCGCGGCCGGTGGCAAGAAGGGCGCGATCAACGCCGTGGGCTGGATGCCGTGGAGCTCCAGCGCCTCCTCGATCGGCATCCCGCAGGTCCTGCCCGGCACGCGGACGCTGCACCTGTCCGCCCAGGGCGGCGTGCAGTGGGATCTCGAGTTCGCCCAGTACGGCGGTGTGGACGCGGACGGCTTCCCGGTCGACGACGCCGCCTACTCGATGGGCACGCAGAAGTACGCGGCCGGCAAGAGCTACTCCAAGACCGTCAACACGGCTGTCTTCGGGCCGCGCCTCACCGCCGACTTCGGCGTCTTCCGCGAGGGCAACGAGCTCTACGGTTCACTGCCGCTGTTCGCCGACGGTAAGGGCAACGTGGGCTACTCGAAGTTCTCCGCGGTCAACACGACCCTCTACCGCAACGGCACCAAGGTCGGCAGCAACGACGACCCGCTGTTCGGCGAGAAGCAGTTCAAGGTGCCGGCCGGTGACGCCCAGTACAAGCTGACGACGTCGGTCAAGCGCAGCGTCAAGGTCGCGGCGGCCTCCACCCGCATCGACGCCAGCTGGACGTTCCGCTCGAAGAAGACCAGCGACATCACGAAGCTGCCCGCCTCCACGGCCCGCTTCGGCGCCACCACGGGGCTGGACAGCAAGGTCCCGGCCGGCAAGACCGTCAAGGTCCCGGTCACCGTCGAGGGCGCGGCCAAGGGCGGCAACCTGAAGTCGCTGTCGGTGTACGTGTCGTACGACTACGGCAAGACCTGGAAGAAGCTCACCGTCAAGGGCGGCAAGGTGAGCGTCAAGAACCCGGCGAAGGGGAAGGCCATCTCCTTCCACGCCAAGATCGCCGACAAGAAGGGCAACAAGTCGACGATCTCGATCTACAACGCGTACTACGGCAAGTAAGCGGTAGCGCAAGCGCGTTGACGGCCCGCCGGGAGCTCCTGCTCCCGGCGGGTCTGCCGTATGGTCCTGGCATGACCGCCGCAGTGACCGCCATGATCACCGCTGTCGTGGGCGTCCTCGGTACGCTCTTCGCGCCGGTGCTCGGCCAGCGGCTCTCCGCACGGCAGCGGGACGAGGAGACCCGGGCCGACGAGCAGCGACGGCGGTTCGAGGAGCGCAGAGACGCGTACACGGCGATGAACAGGGCCTCACGCCAGTTCCACACACTCCTGAAGGACGCCCTGCACCGCCTTCGCGACGGAGTCTACGGCGATGCCGAGCGCGACCAGCTCGAAGAGACCCGGCGCGACTACCGGGACCAATACGCGCAGGCCCAGATGATCGTGCCGGAGCGGATCCTCGAGGCCTCGCGGTCCGTCAACGAGGTCCTCGCGGGCATCGACGCGGCGGTCAAGCGGCTCGACCGTGGCGTGGCCCGGGAAGGCGAGAGCGCCGAGGACGCCCTGCTCGAGCTGAAGGAGGCCGAGCCGCGGCTGTCCGCGATGCGCAGGCTCATGCGGGAGGACCTCGGCGTCGTCGACTGAGGCGCGGCCGCTCACTCCGACGGTGTCGACGCCCTGGATCCGGAGCGGGTCGCGTCCGCCCCCCAGCTCGCCAGCAGGCGCAGGGCCTCCGCCGACGGGGTGCCCGACTCCGCGTGGTACGTGACCAGGGACTGCTCGCCGTCGTCGACCAGGCGGAACGTCTCGAAGGACAGCGTCAGATCGCCGACCAGGGGATGGCGCATGCGCTTGACGCCGTAGCTCTTCTCCTTGACGTCATGGGCGGCCCAGAGGCGGCGGAACTCCTCGCTCTTCACGGAGAGCTCGCCCACCAGGGCCGACAGCCGCGGGTCGTCCGGGTGGCAGCCCGCGTCCATGCGCAGGTAGCCGACGATGTCGGCCGCCTTCTGGTCCCACTCCACGAACAGCTCGCGGTACTCGGGCCGCAGGAACACCAGCCGTGCCCAGTTCCGCTCCGGTGCCGGCAATTCCGCCCAGTCGCCGAAGAGGGCCGCGGCCATCCGGTTCCAGGCCAGGATGTCGGAGCGGCGCCCGACGATGTACGCGGGGACGCTGTCGATCGAGTCCAGCAGGTGCCGCAGCGCCGGCCGCACCTGCTGGCTGCGCCCCACCGGCTTCTTCTTGTGCTGCTTCGGCTTCGCCAGATGCATCAGGTGCGCGTGCTCGGCGTCGCTCAGCCGCAGGGCGCGCGCGATCGCGTCCAGCACCTCCGCCGAGACGTTGCGGCCGTTGCCCTGCTCCAGCCGCGTGTAGTACGCCACGGACACCCCGGCCAGCTGCGCCAGCTCCTCGCGGCGCAGCCCGGGCACCCGCCGCCGCCCGAAGTCGGGCAGCCCCACGTCCTCGGGCTTCAGCCGGGCCCGCCGGGTGCGCAGGAACTCACTGAGCTCGGCACGCCGGTCCAGGCCGCCACCGGCCGTCTGTGCGGGTTCGGGCTGTTCGTCCATGCGGTCCAGTATTCACGGTCGTACGCACACGAGCCTGACCCCACCAGTGGTACGCACCGTGTGCGTACGCAAAAGCGTGGTCTGGGTGAGCCCTCGCGGATCGGGCACGCTGGTGATCGTGCCCGGTCAGAAGATCCAGAAGGCAGCCGGGCACACAACCCCCGCTAGGAGAACCCCCGGCATGACCACTGTTGCTGCGTACGCCGCTCCCGCTCCCAAGGCTCCGCTGGAGCGCACCACCATCGAGCGCCGCGAGGTCGGCGAGTTCGACGTCCTGATCGACATCAAGTTCGCCGGCATCTGTCACTCGGACATCCACCAGGTCCAGGAGGGCTGGGGCGAGGCGATCTTCCCGATGGTTCCCGGCCACGAGATAGCCGGTGTCGTCTCCGCGGTCGGCTCGGGCGTCACGACGTTCGCCGTCGGCGACCGCGTGGGCGTCGGATGCATGGTCGACTCCTGCCGCGAGTGCGAGAACTGCAAGGCCGGCCGGGAGCAGTACTGCGTCCAGGGCAACGTCCAGACCTACAACGGCATCGGCAAGGACGGCGAGCCCACCTACGGCGGCTACGCGCAGACCGTCGTCGTCGACGAGAACTTCGTCGTCCGCATCCCCGACGGCCTGTCGCTCGACGTCGCCGCCCCGCTGCTGTGCGCCGGCATCACCCTCTACTCCCCGCTGCGGCGCTTCGGTGCCGGCCCCGGCAAGAAGGTCGCGATCGTCGGCCTGGGCGGCCTCGGCCACATGGGCGTGAAGATCGCCCACGCGCTCGGCGCCGAGGTGACCGTGCTGTCGCAGTCCCTGCGCAAGCAGGAGGACGGCCGGCGGCTGGGCGCGGACCACTACTACGCCACCAGCGACCCGAAGACCTTCGAGGAGCTGGCCGGCACGTTCGACCTGATCGTGTCCACGGTCTCCGCCCCGCTGGACTTCAACGCCTACCTGTCGCTGCTGAAGACCGAGGGCACGCTGGCCAACGTCGGCGCCCCCGAGGAGCCCGTCTCCCTCAACCTCTTCTCGGTGATCGGCGGCGGCAAGACCCTCGCCGGTTCCATGATCGGCGGTATCGCGGAGACCCAGGAGATGCTGGACTTCTGCGCCGAGCACGGCCTCGGCGCCGAGATCGAGCTGATCAGCGGCGACCAGATCAACGAGGCGTATGACCGGGTCCAGGCCAGCGACGTGCGCTACCGGTTCGTGATCGACACGGCGACGATCTGACAACCGGCCTTTGTGCAGCAGTCCTGGGGGCCCCGGCCGTGCGCCGGGGCCCCCAGGGCACTCTCGTGATGCACGACCGGGTGCACGCGGGGTACACGAGGGAGTGCAGCAGGGGGGTTCGCCAGGTACGCCAGGGGAGGCCCACCATGACCGTGCAGCTGAACCACACCATCGTCGTCGCCCATGACAAGCGCGCCTCGGCCCGGTTCCTCGCCGACCTCCTGGGGCTCGACGTCAGTCCGCCCTACGGCCCGTTCCTCCCGGTCGAGCTCCCCAACGGCGTGACCCTCGACTTCATGGACATCCCGGGTGCCATCACGCCGCAGCACTACGCCTTCCTCGTCTCGGAGGACGAGTTCGACGAGATCTTCGGCCGTATCCAGGAGGCCGGCCTGACGTACTGGGCGGACCCGTTCCACAGCCGCCCCGGCGAGATCAACCACAACGACGGCGGCCGTGGGGCCTACTTCGACGACCCCGACGGCCACCGCCTGGAGATCATCACGAGGCCCTACGGCAGCGGCCGCTGAACCGTCCGCACCCCCGCTCGTCACATCGTCGTGCCGCCGCGCGTCATACCGGCGAAGGCGACATCACACGACGAAGAACCGGGGAACAGCCATGACATCACCGATCCTGGTCACCGGCGGCACGGGCACCCTCGGCGCCCGCGTGGTCCCGCTGCTGCGCGCCTCCGGCCACGACGTGCGGATCCTCACCCGGCACGCCCGCCCCGCCGCGGACGGCATCGAGTACGTCACCGGCGACCTGCTGACGGGCGAGGGTGTCGAGGCCGCCGTCGACGGCGCGCAGACCGTGCTGCACCTGGCGGGCGGCCCCAAGGGCGACGACGAGGCGACCCGCGCCCTGGTACGGGCCGCGTCCGGGGCCGGCGTACGGCACCTGGTCCACATCTCGGTGATCGGCGCGGACCGGGTGCCGCTGGCCTGGATGCGGACGAAACTCGAGGCGGAGCGAGCCGTCGCGGACTCGGGCATCCCGTGGACGACCCTGCGCGCGGCCCAGTTCCACGACCTCGTGCTGACCATGGTCGAGAAGATGGCGAAGCTGCCGGTCTTCCCGGTCCCGGGCGGCATGCGGCTCCAGCCGGTGGACTCGCGCGAGGTCGCCGCCCGCCTCGCGGAACTGACCCTTGGCGCCCCGTCCGGCCTGGTCCCGGCCCTGACCGGGCCGCACCTCTACGACCTCGCCGCCCTGGCCCGCCCCTACCTCCGCCTGCGCGGCAGGCGCCGCCTCATGCTGCCGGTGCGCATCCCCGGGAAGGCGGGGCGGGCGTACCGGGCCGGGGCGAACCTGACGCTGGAGGGGGCGGAGGCAGCGAAGCGGACCTGGGAGGAGTTCCTGCGGGAGAGGCTGGGCTAGGAGTCCTGCTCCGGCCCGTAGTGGGGCGCCCAGCACTGGCAAAAGCCGATGGCCGGCCCCAACCGTAAGACCACCCGGCACGATGCGGCGAGCATCGCGATCGGACGACGCGCCCAAGGGCACCCGATCCGGCGACGGACGACACCGCCCCGTTCACACCAGAGCGATGTGCACGGGCATCGGACCATCCAGGCCGACCGGCGTGCCCCTGGACGTGAGGGACCCCGCCCCCGCGTCCCCGGACCACGGACACGATCCGTGCCGCCGGACGCGGCGAGTACGCGGGCAACCAGGACATCCACAACCGTTCGGGATGTCCGCAGTGACCAGGAATGGGTCCAAGACTCACTCCTGCTCACTGATTAGGAACGGTCAGGTCTTGGTCAGCGGGGAGACCGGCGGCGATGCGGGCGGTGACGCCGGTGGGGGCTCCTGCCCGCCCATGTCGAGCCGGAACGGCGGGTACTGGTCCGTCAGCAGGGTGGCGTAGGCCGTCACCCGGGCCGCCCAGCGGGCGAGGCCGATCAGGAAGTCGAAGAGGTGGCGCGGGTAGCGGGCGGTGAAGAGCAGGATGACGACGGCGACGAGGGAGAGAAACGGCATCAGCCCGCCGCCGCGCCAGTCGCCATCGTCGTCCCAGCCGCCCCCGGTGAAGATCGCGACGACGATGTACTGCGGGATGGCCAGCAGCCACCACTTCACCAGGACCAGTCCGCGGGACAGCCGCTCGGGGTAGGCGACGTCGAAGTGCGCCGGGTAGTCGGGCACGTCGGCGAGGGTGAACGGCGGGTAACGGTCGGTGCCGAGCGCGGTGTGCGCGTAGTAGCTGACCCGCCAGTTCCAGCGCAGCACGCCGACGTTGAAGTCGAAGAGGGCGCGGGGGTAGCGGGCGGTGAACAGGATGGCGAAGAAGGCGATCACGGTCACGACGGCGAACGCGATCCACAGGAACACCAGCACGATGTAGTGCGGGATGGCGAGCAGCCACTTCACCAGCCACATCCACCGGGACAGACGGGAATCGACAGACGCCTCGAGACGCACGGGTGACGCGGCGACAGGAATCATGGGGCGGCTCTCCTTTCGCCTGCAGACTCGCAAGCGAGGCGAAGCCCCGCGACCTGAGCGGGGCCGTTCGCGCGTCGGGTGCCGCCACGGAGCCGCTACGACGGTGCCGCTACGGCGTTGCCGCTACGACGGGACGGCGGCTCCCGGGTCCGGCTCGTCGGCCCCCGGTTCGCCGGCCCCTGGTGCGCCCGGTGGATCGACGAGCTGCTCGCGCACGTAGTTCCAGACCACCGCGATCAGCGCGGCGAGGGGCACGGCGAGCAGGCTGCCCACGATGCCGGCCAGGCTGCCGCCCAGGGTCACCGCCAGCAGCACCACGGCCGCGTGCAGGCCGAGCCCGCGGCTCTGGATCATGGGCTGGAAGACGTTGCCCTCCAGCTGCTGCACCACGATGATGATCGCCAGCACGATCAGCGCGTCCGTCAGGCCGTTGTAGACCAGGGCGATGAGGACCGCGACGAAACCGGCGAACAGGGCGCCGACGATCGGCACGAACGCCGAGACGAAGGTCAGCACGGCCAGCGGAAGCACCAGCGGGATGCCCAGGATCCACAGGCCCAGGCCGATCAGAACGGCGTCGAGCAGGCCGACGGCCGCCTGGGACCGCACGAAGGAGCCCAGGGTGGTCCAGCCCCGCGTGAACACGACCGGGACGTCGGTGGCGAACCGGCCGGGCAGCTGACGGGACAGCCACGGCAGGAACCGAGGGCCGTCCTTGAGGAAGAAGAACATCAGGAAGAGCGCGAGGACGGCGGTGACGACGCCGTTCACCACGGTGCTGACACCCGTGACGACAGCGCCCACCATGCTGCCGACGCCCTCCTGGGCGCGGGAGACCGCGCTGTCGAAGGCCTTGTTGATCTGCGCGTCCCCGATGTTCAACGGCGGCCCGGCGGCCCACTCGCGCAGCCGCTGGATGCCCTCCACGACTCCGTCGGTCAGCTCCCCGGACTGGGACGCCACCGGCACGGCGATCAGCGCCACCACACCCGCGGCGACCACCAGGAACGTCACGGTCACGACCGACGCGGCCAGCGCCGGCGCCCACCCGCGCCGGCGCAGGAACCGGGCCGCGGGCCAGGTCAGCGTGGTCAGCAGCAGCCCGACCACGAGCGGCCACACCACCGACCACATCCGGCCCAGCAACCACAACGCCACGGCCGACAAGGCGAACACCAGCAGCAACTCGGCGGAAACCCGCGCGGATATCCGCAACGCGGCACGGGATCTCTCGGAATTCAGGGGCGCAGTCACGCAGGCACCCTATGGGCTGAGAGCACACCGGCAGCAGCCCCGCCCCCCTCCGAACCCGGCCGTCACCCCCGGCTGCCGAGACAGCGGACGCGGTACAGGGAGAAGATGTGCAGTGCCGCTTCGATCTGCGCCCGCGTGCGGTCATCGGGTTCCCCCGTGAGCCGGACGAAGACGACGGACGAGCCGGGGTCGTCCGCGACCAGCAGGGTCATCGGTGTCCGGCCCGCCGGCGGGTAGTCGTACCAGCCGCCGGGCCTCTCCACGTCCGTGCCGGGGAGGGCGTTCTCGATGGCCTGCCAGTCCGAGTCGTCGAAGCCGTAGCCGCAGAATTCCGCGACCGACTCGCAGAACGGCCGCAGATTCTCTTCGAACATCCAGCCCCCGCCCAAGGCCGCGGCAGGGCCCGGAGGTTCACCCACCGGCCCGGGCCACACCGATCGGGCAGGACACTCCCGTGCCGCCGATGCCGCAGTAGCCCGCGGGGTTCTTGTCCAGGTACTGCTGGTGGTAGCCCTCCGCCGGGTAGAAGGGGCGGCCCTCGGTCGGGACGATCTCCGTGGTGATGTCGCCGTAGCCGGAGGACGCGAGGACCTTCTGGTACGACGCGCGGGAGGACGTGGCGGTGGCCGCCTGCCCGGGGGTGTGGGTGTAGATCGCCGAGCGGTACTGCGTGCCCATGTCGTTGCCCTGGCGGAAGCCCTGCGTGGGGTCGTGGGACTCCCAGAACGTCTTCAGGAGGCGCTCGTACGAGATCTGCTCCGGGTCGAAGACCACGCGCACGACCTCGGTGTGGCCGGTCAGGCCCGAGCAGACCTCCTCGTACGTCGGGTTCTCGGTGTGGCCGCCCTGGTAGCCGACGAGGGTCGTCCAGACACCGGCCGGGAGCTGCCAGAACATGCGCTCGGCGCCCCAGAAGCAGCCCAGGCCGAAGTCGGCGGTCTCCAGGCCCTCGGGGTAGGGGCCGAGGAGGGGGTTGCCGAGGACGGTGTGGCGGTCCGGGACCGTGAACGCCGGCTCCGGGCGGCCGGGGAGCGCCTGCTCGGGGGTGGGCAGCTGGGGCCTGTGGCTGTTCAGGAACATGCGGTCTCCAATCGGCGCGACGCCCTTTCAACGTGCCGGGACGTCCCGGAATTCCGGCGGGGCCCGCGACCCGGGCGGGGCTCAGTGCGGAAGGCTCGCCGGGCTGCCGCCGTTCGCCTCGTAGCCCGCCACCGCCAGCGCCCGGTACACCGCGAACTCCGCCGCCGGGTCGGCGGACAGGGTCCAGGGCAGGGCACCCACGTGGCCGTCGATGTGTACCAGCTGGCTCATGGCCTCCGACCAGCGCTCGCCGCGGACCAGGAAGAACACCAGCATGTGCCGCACATGCGCCAGCATCGGGTCGTCGGGGCGGGCCGAGTGCACCGCGTGCAGCGCGCCGTGCACCGCCTTCGTGACGACCTCGCTCTGCCAGAAGTTCGCGACGAGGGTCACCTCGGGGAGGTGCTCGAACACCGCGAAGAGAGGCATCGCCGAGAGGAGGGAGCCCCGGGGCGCCCGGGCCGCCGCGGCCTCGGCGAACGAGTACGCCTCCGCGCGCGAGCCGTGCCACTTCTCGCACCAGTAGTGCAGCGCGGCCAGGTGCGCCCCCATGTGGGCCGGGGCGCGGTCCAGGATCTTCAGCCAGATCTGCTCGAAGTCCTTCTGGGAGTAGCCGAGACCGCGGGCCACCGACAGCTCGACGATGTACGGGATCGGGTCACCGGGGGCGAGCAGCGCCGCCTCGCCGCACGCCGTCCTCGCCTCCTCCATGATGATCTGGAACTCGTCCGTCCCCGGTGTCGCCGTCCGCCAGGCCTGCTGCACCAGGAACTCGGCGTGCACCGCCGCACCGCCCGCGTCCTTGGGCGCCTCGGCCCGCCACACGCGCAGCCACTGCCCGCCCGGCGTCTCGCCCACCCCGCCGGGCCGCCGCGAGAGCTCCAGCGAGGCAGCGCCCGCGAAGGCCTGCACGCGCTGCCAGCGCCGCTCGCCCTCCGACTCGGTGCCCGCCAGGAGCTGCTGCGCGGCGCGGTAGTCCTGCGTGCGCTGCACCACGTCCAGGACGTCCATCAGGTCCTGGTCGGGGCCGGGCATGCGGATGTCGAGCTCCTCCTCGAGGACGAAGCCGTAGTTCGCCGGGTCCGCCGCGTCCGGGTGGTCGGGCGAGACCAGCCCTATCGCACCGCGCCTGCGCCGCAGGAAGGGGAGCAGCACGAAGCCCAGCATGACCAGCGCGATCAGGACCCAGAGAATCTCCATGCGACAAGCGAACCAGACCGCGCCGACAATTGGCCAACCTGCTCCCGGAACCTGTGGAAAACCCCGCGCTGTCCCGTCCCCCGGCACTCTTCGCGTCGGCGCACTACCCTCGGTGCCCATGAGCGACAGGCACATCAGTCAGCACTTCGAGACGCTCGCGATCCACGCGGGCAATACCGCCGACCCCTTGACGGGCGCGGTCGTCCCGCCGATCTACCAGGTCTCGACCTACAAGCAGGACGGCGTCGGCGGGTTGCGCGGCGGCTACGAGTACAGCCGCAGCGCCAATCCCACCAGGACCGCGCTGGAGGAGAACCTCGCCGCCCTGGAGGGCGGCCGCCGCGGTCTCGCGTTCGCGTCCGGGCTGGCGGCCGAGGACTGCCTGCTGCGTACGCTGCTCAGCCCCGGTGACCACGTGGTCATCCCGAACGACGCGTACGGCGGCACGTTCCGCCTGTTCGCCAAGGTCGTCGCACGCTGGGGTGTGGAGTGGTCGGTCGCCGACACGAGCGATCCGGCCGCCGTGCGGGCCGCCGTCACCCCGAAGACCAAGGTCGTCTGGGTGGAGACCCCCTCCAACCCGCTCCTCGGCATCACCGACATCGCCGCCGTCGCCCAGGTCGCGCGGGACGCGGGCGCCCGCCTCGTCGTCGACAACACCTTCGCCACGCCCTACCTCCAGCAGCCCCTGGCGCTGGGCGCGGACATCGTCGTGCACTCGCTGACCAAGTACATGGGCGGCCACTCCGACGTCGTCGGCGGCGCCCTGATCACCGGCGACGCCGGCCTGGGCGAGGAACTGGCCTTCCACCAGAACGCGATGGGCGCGGTCGCCGGGCCCTTCGACTCCTGGCTGGTGCTGCGCGGCACCAAGACCCTCTCCGTGCGCATGGACCGGCACAGCGAGAACGCCGTCAAGGTCGCCGACATGCTCACCCGGCACGCGCGCGTGACGAGCGTGCTGTACCCGGGCCTGCCGGAGCACCCCGGTCACGAGGTCGCCGCCAAGCAGATGAAGGCGTTCGGCGGCATGGTCTCCTTCCGCGTCGAGGGCGGCGAGGAGGCGGCCGTCGAGGTCTGCAACCGCGCCAAGATCTTCACGCTGGGCGAGTCCCTGGGCGGCGTCGAGTCGCTGATCGAGCACCCCGGCCGCATGACGCACGCCTCCGTGGCCGGCTCGGCCCTCGAGGTCCCCGCCGACCTGGTGCGGCTGTCGGTGGGCATCGAGAACGCCGACGACCTGCTGGAGGACCTCCAGCAGGCGCTCGGCTAGGCCTGGGCCTGCGCAGGGTCACCAGCCGGTGAGGGGTGGAGTCGTGTCGGACGGCGGCTCCACCCACGGGCGGGCCGTCAGCGCCCACACCGCGAACGCCACGGCCGCCGCGCACAGCAGCAGCCACATCGCGCGGCGGGCGAGCGTCCTGCGTCGCAGCATGCGGCCGCCGCGGCGCACCGCCTCCGTGTGGATCTCGGGCGGCAGGGGCCGTGGCGCCTGCTCCAGGAGGCGGCGTACGGCCGCGTCGCGGTCGTTCCCGCTCATGCCGCCCTCCGCTCGCCGGCCGGGCTCATGACGGCACCGTCTTCGCGGCCGTCACCGCGGGCGCCGGGCCCCGCGGCCGGTGCAGCAGGGCCGACGTCGCCCGGTGGCAGACCGCCCGGACCCGCTCCGGGGACAGGCCGAGCAGGGCCGCCGTCTGCTCCTCGGCGACGCCTTCGTGGAGCCTGAGCACCAGGATCAGCCGTTCCTGCGGGGTCAGCGGGGCCAGAGGGCTCGCGGGGTGCGGCCGGGAGCGGCCGAGTGCGCCGTGGTGGTGCCACGCGCCGCGCGCGAAGCGGGTCGCCAGGTACGAGCGGGTGCGGTCGTACGGGTCCTCGCCGTGCAGCCGGTCCCAGCGCGCGTACGTGTGCGCCAGGGCCAGCGTCAGCAGGCGCCGCGCGCGGGGGTTGTCGTCGGGGGCCTCCGCGGTGAGCAGCGTGGCGGCATGCAGCAGCCGCCCGGCCGCGCCCGCGACGAACGCCTCGAACTCCCGGGCGCGACGGGTTGCCCGGGACGCATGCCGCTCCAGCACCGCGCCTCCCGCCTGACGGCGACCCTGAGGATGCGGGCCCCGGACGCGCGCGACGGGGGCCCGGTCTCATATCAGGCCGGCGACGGCCCCGAGGTCAAGAGCCGCGCACGGTTCGGGTGGCGCCACGCACGCGTGGGGCCGCGGTCGTCGTGCCGTACGGCGGCAGGGCCCGGCCGCCGGGCGGTCAGGATGCCGACTGTGCCTCCGGCCCCGGCACCCCCTGCGCCGCCATCCGGGAGGACAGCGCGGTGTTGAAGCGCGTGAGGAGGTCGCAGAACGCCTCGCGCTCCTCGGGCTCCCAGTCGTGGGTCAGCTCGGCCATCAACTGGCGCCGGGAGGAGCGCACTTCCTCCAGGCGGGCCTGCCCGCGCGGGGACAGTTGCAGCACCACCGCGCGCCCGTCCTCGGGGTGCGAGGTGCGCTTGACCAGGCCGGTGTCGACGAGCGGAGCCACCTGCCGGGTGACCGTCGACGAGTCGATCCCCATGCTCGCGGCGAGCGCCTTGACGCCCATCGGGCCTTCCTTGTCGAGGCGGTTGAGCAGCAGGTACGCGGCGCGGTCCATGGAGTTGCGCACCTGCCCGACTCCGCCGAGCCGGGTCTGTTCGGCACGGCGGGCGAACAGCGCCACCTCGTGCTGCAGCGTGTCGAGAAGACCGGTGTCACCGACGGTCGTCATGTCCATCGACATTTCAGGTGTTGTGGGCATCGCCGGGGGCTCACTTCGTGGAGGGCTGGCAGATTGGGGGACAGGGTACGCGGCCGGAAGGCAGGTCGTACCGGCGCTGTGCAAAGCGGGTCTCGGAGGTTGGTCACTACGGTCGTTCCCGCCTGTGAACTGCGATGCTGGAGTCATGAGCTACAGCACGGCTGACTCCTTTCGGCCCGTCACCCTCGACGATGTGCGCGGAGCGCAGAAGATGCTCGCGGGTGTGGCGCGGGTGAGCGCGATGGAGGGCAGCAGGCACCTGTCCCAGATGGTCGGTGCGCCGGTGCATCTCAAGTGCGAGAACCTCCAGCGGACGGGCTCGTTCAAGCTGCGTGGCGCCTACGTCCGGATCGCCGGTCTGCTGCCGGAGGAGCGCGCCGCCGGTGTCGTCGCCGCGAGCGCCGGCAACCACGCGCAGGGCGTCGCCCTCGCGTCCTCCCTGCTCGGCGTGCGCTCCACGGTGTTCATGCCGAAGGGCGCCCCGCTGCCGAAGGTCAGCGCCACCCGGGACTACGGGGCGGAGGTGCGGCTGCACGGCCAGGTGGTCGACGAGACGCTGGCCGCCGCTCAGGAGTACGCGGCCGAGACGGGCGCGGTGTTCATCCACCCCTTCGACCACCCCGACATCATCGCGGGCCAGGGCACGGTGGGCCTGGAGATCCTGGAGCAGTGCCCCGAGGCGCGCACGATCCTCGTCGGCATCGGCGGGGGCGGGCTGGCCGCCGGGATCGCGGTGGCGGTGAAGTCCCTGCGGCCGGAGGTGAGGGTCGTGGGTGTGCAGGCGGCGGGCGCGGCGGCCTACCCGCCCTCGCTGGCGGCGGGCCGGCCGGTGTCGGTCGAGAACCCGGCGACGATGGCCGACGGCATCAAGGTCGGGCGGCCGGGTGACGTGCCGTTCGGCATCATCGGCGAGCTGGTCGACGAGGTGCGCACGGTCAGCGAGGACGAGCTGTCCGCCGCGCTGCTGCTGTGCCTGGAGCGGGCCAAGCTGGTCGTGGAACCGGCCGGGGCGAGCCCGGTCGCGGCGCTGCTGAGCGAGCCCGGCGCCTTCGAGGGCCCGGTCGTCGCGGTGCTGTCCGGCGGCAACGTCGACCCGGTGCTGATGGAGCGGGTGCTGCGGCACGGCATGGCCGCGCAGGGCCGCTACCTGGCGGTCCGGCTGCGGCTGACGGACCGGCCCGGTGCTCTCGCCACTCTTCTGGGCGCGTTGTCAGTGGTCGACGCTAACGTCCTCGATGTGAGCCATGTGCGAACCGACCCACGGCTCGGGCTCACGGAGGCGGAGGTCGAGCTGCACCTGGAGACGAAGGGCCCGGCGCACTGCGCCGAGGTGGGGCAGGCGCTGCGCGAGGCGGGCTACACGGTCATCGGCTGACCCGGCTCCCGCGCCGTTCGAAGATCCTTTCGTCTCACGGAGCGCAACGCGGAGAAACTCATTGTGAGACGCGATACATCGCGTTATGGTGTGTCGGTGAGAAACCTCACCGGACGTCTGTCCGGTCATCCCCGAAGACGTGGAGACTCATATGCCAGGCGCCATCTACGCCGAAGGTCTGGTCAAGACCTTCGGTGACGTCAAGGCCTTGGACGGCGTCGACCTCGACGTGCCCGAGGGCACGGTCCTCGGCCTGCTCGGGCCGAACGGCGCGGGCAAGACCACCACCGTCCGCTGCCTGACCACCCTGCTGCGGCCCGACAGCGGCCGGGCGGTGGTCGCGGGAATCGACGTGCTCGAACAGCCCGACGCGGTCCGCCGCTCCATCGGCCTGTCCGGCCAGTTCGCGGCGGTCGACGAATACCTGACCGGCCGGGAGAACCTCCAGATGGTCGGCCGGCTCTACCAGATACGGGCGAAGGCGGCGAAGGAGCGCGCGGCCGAGCTGCTGGAGCAGTTCCACCTCACGGACGCCGCGGACCGCCCCACCAAGACCTACTCGGGCGGCATGCGCCGCCGCCTCGACCTCGCGGCGGCCCTGGTCGTCTCGCCGCCCGTGATGTTCATGGACGAGCCGACGACCGGCCTCGACCCCCGCAACCGCCAGCAGCTGTGGGAGGTCATCAAGCAACTGGTCTCCGGCGGTACGACGCTGCTGCTGACCACGCAGTACCTGGAGGAGGCCGACCACCTGGCCCACGACATCGCGGTGGTCGACCACGGCAAGGTCATCGCCCAGGGCACCTCCGACCAGCTCAAGGCCCGCACCGGCGGCGAGCGCGTCGAGGTCGTGGTGCACCAGCGCGAGCACATCCAGGCCGCCTCCGAGGTCCTCGCCGGCTTCGGCAAGGGCGAGACCACCGTCGAGGAGCACATGCGCAAGCTCACCGCCCCCGTGACCGGCGGCGCCAAGCTCCTCGCCGAGGTCATCCGCGAACTGGACACCCGGGGCATCGAGATCGACGACATCGGCCTGCGCCGGCCGACCCTCGACGACGTCTTCCTGTCCCTCACGGGACACGTGGCCGAGGCCAAGGACGTGGAGAACGACAAGGAGGCCGCCCAGTGAGCGCCGTCACCGACACCGTGCGGGTCGCACCGGCCACGAACCCGGTCAGCCAGTCGATCAGGGACTCGATGGTCGTCGCCCAGCGCAACCTGATCCGCATGTCCCGGATCCCGAATCCTGTTCGCTCGTATCGGCCAGGATCCATCTCGCTGCGCACCCAAGACCGGCGCACCGACACCTCGAAGGAGCAGGTGAAGTGAGCGCCATCAGCGATTCCGCGGTCATCGCCCGTAGGAATCTGATTCGCATGGGCCGGATTCCCGAAATGCTAGTTTTTGGGCTACTCCAACCCATCATGTTCGTGGTGCTGTTCACTTACGTTTTCGGCGGCTCGATCCAGGTCGGCACGTCCAGTTCCACCCAGGCCTACCGCGAGTTCCTGATGGCTGGCATCTTCGCCCAGACCGTCACGTTCGCTACGGCGGGTGCTGGTGCGGGCATCGCCGACGACATGCACAAGGGCCTCGTCGACCGCTTCCGCTCCCTGCCCATGGCGCGCGGCGCGGTCCTGACGGGGCGCACCCTAGCCGACCTGGTCCAAACAGGGCTGACCCTGCTCGTCCTCGCGGTCGTCGCCGTGCTGGTCGGCTGGCGTACGCACGAGAACTTCGGCAAGGTACTCGTCGGATTCGGCCTGCTTCTGCTGCTCGGATACGCGTTCTCGTGGATTGGCGCGCTCATCGGGCTGTCCGTGCGCACTCCTGAAGCGGCGACCTCGGGTGGCCTGATCTGGCTGTTCCCGCTGACGTTCATCTCGAACGCGTTCGTGGACGCGAACCAGATGCCGACCTTCCTGCGGCACATCGCGGAGTGGAACCCGTTCAGCGCCACTGTGCAGGCGTGCCGCGAACTGTTCGGCAACCTCCCCCCGGGCTTCCAGACGCCCGACGCCTGGCCCATGCAGCACCCCGTGTGGGCCTCGCTGATCTGGTCGGTCGTGATCATCCTGATCTTCCGTTCACTCGCGGTCCGTAAGTACCGCCGGGCGGCCGGTTGAACGCTCCGCCGAATCCTGTTCGCCAAAGTGGTCAGGCTTCAGCTGGCCTACGAGCCTCATTGACAAGGCGAAACAACCCACGTCGAAGCCCCCTCCAAGGAGATGGAGGGGGTTCCTTCTATGCCTCTGCGGCTCGTTACGGCTGGCTTCGCTGGGTACGGTCTTGGTCGTGTCCGGTGCATGCGGGGTTGGTCACCCTGGGCGTGTGCTGGTTGATCGCGCGCGACTAGGGGAGCTGGTACGGGCACGGCGGTTGACGCTGCTCGATCGGAAGAGGGGTTCACGTCGTCGGCGGCTGCGCGGGTAGCGGGGGCTGCGTGCCGGGCTGCTGGGCTCAACGACACAGGAGCTGAGCTGAATCTACGCCTCCACGCTTGGGCTCACACCCTGGGCTACCGGGGCCACGTCCTGACGAAGTCCCGTGCCTACTCGACCACGTACGCGGCGCTTCGCGCTGACCGGGCACACCACAAGGGCCACGTCGACGCGCCTAGCGCGTGTATCGAAAGTGGATCAAGTTGTAGCGGCGAGCTCGGCGAGGTGCCGGGCTGTGCCAACAGGGTCGATGATCTGATGGAGGTGTGCGCCAGGCAGGTGTGCCACGCGCCAGCCGCGTTCGCCCGCCTGGTCGGCGAGGTCGTCATACGGAGGGCCGAACAGCAAGTAGGAGCAAGGATGGTCATCCCAGCCGTCGGGGACCGGGATGTGCTGCTCGTAGTAGGACAGCGGCAGGGCGGGCTGCTCCTCGATGACTGTCTGCCGCATCGTCGGATCGGTGAACATGGGTGCGATGTCTGCCTCGTCCCACCAGTCGGTCCAGCGCGGCAGCCTGCCGTTCACCGCCATCGGGCGGAGGAACTCCAGCAAGTCGGGGGTGGCGACAGGGGTCGGTCCGGTCCGGGCTGGCAGCGCGGCATCGACGAAGATGGAGCTGACCACCGGATGGTCGAGGCCCGAGCGGATCGCCGGGAGAAACAGGCCCGCGTTGCTGTGTGCCACCAACGTGACGGGACTGTCGGCCGGGAGCTGCCGGAGGTCGTCGCGGACGGCATCGACGATGCGGGGCCAGAAGGGGGGAGCGCCGGCGCCTATGTGTAACAGGGAGGGGACCCGTACCTGGTATCCCGCCGTCGTCAGGTGTTCGGCTACAGCATGCCAGGTCGAGGGGCCTACGGACGGACTGTGCACGAGAACGAAGATCGGCTGCATGTGACGATCCTGTCGCCCATGCCATCGGAGGCGCGACAGTCTTGGCCGACAGCAGAACGCTTCGCTTCGAAGAAGCTCACGTGCCGCCAGAGCACGGCCGTTCACAACCATTCGTTGATGGCAGCTACGAGGACGGTGGCCTCGTAGCGGACCGCGAGCTTGTCGTACCTCGTGGCCACAGCCCGGTTCCTTTTGAGGTGATTGATGCCGCACTCGACCGCGTGCCGAGCCTTGTAGTCGTGCGGGTCGAACTTCGGCGGCCGGCCGCCGCGCGGACCGCGTTTCTTGCTAACACGGTCACCGATAGGCGCCGGCGCTACGTCGGATCCGGTCATACTCCTGGTGCTGCCCAACTTACCGCCGGAATTGCGGAAGATCTCACGCAAAACCGGGAGTTCGCTCGCGAGGCCGTGCAGGAACAGGGGCGGTGCGCATGAGCTGCCCGAAGAAGAAGCAACTTCAGTCTGGTGAAGTGGTCTCTCGCTGGCGTGCTGTTGAGTGGGGAGAAAACGAACAGCAGCGTCTTGCTGACATATTGTTTGGGCGCCTGTCCAACAGAGATGAGAGAAGCATGATTTCTTCTAGATCACCTGTCGAGTAGCGTTTAGGAACGCTAAGCTGAGGGGGCATCACATGGAGACCCCAGGGGGTGGCCGCCCCCTGGGGCCAGGCCGTCGCGGACCAGCCTGCCAGTCACGGAGGGGCTGACATGGGGAAGGGTACCGTCATGCGCGGGCGCCGGAGTGGACACGGTGTTATCCGCGTCGCAATCTATCTGCGCGTTTCCACGATGCAGCAGCTTGAAGGTTACGGCCTGAAGGTCCAGGAAGATCAGTGCCGGGCCTGGCTTGCCTACGCCATGCGTGGACAGAAATACGTCGTTGCTGATGTGTACATTGACGGTGGCGTTTCAGGAAAGCTCGCCAATCGTGACGACCTTGACCGTCTGACCGCCGACATCATGGGCGGCAAGGTTGACTTGGTCGTCTTCGGCAAGCTCGACCGCATCGGCCGCACGATGAAGAACATCCATCGTTGGGTCTACGACGTCACTGACCGCGGCGTCCGTGTCGCCACTGCTGACGGCCGTATCGACTCCGACGACGAGATGTTCGGCATCCAACTCTCCCTCCTCGCCTACATGGCCGAGGTTGAGCACGCCTTGATTCTCGAACGCACCATGGGCGGTCGGATGCAGAAGGCTGCCGCTGGGGGCTGGCCACTGGGTGAGCCGCCCTTCGGCATCATGCTCGACTCGGACGGAAACCCTGTGCTCAATCCCGATGAGGTCAGGCAGATCGAGGCGTACGCCGACTTCATGATTGATTCGCCTGAACCCGTGACGCAGGGGGACGGGGCCCGCCACCTCAACGCACTCGGTTACACCCAGCGCAACGGCAAGCCGTGGGTAGGAGGCAACCTCGGTCGGCGCATCGAGGCCAGCCTTCGCGGCTACGTCGAGTTCGTTTTCACGGGCGAGAACGAGGATGGCGACCCGATCACCACGACCTTCCGAATCGATGTCCCGAAGCCGCTGCCCGAGGAACGCATCGAGCAACTGCGCGTTGCCATCAATCGAGGCAAGCGTGTCAAGGGCGCGCACTCTCGGTACCTGCTGTCCAACCGCCTCATCAGCGTGTGCGGGGCGCACCGGACCGGCAGCAGCATCGCCAGCGGCCGTTACTACCGCTGCATGGGCGGTCGCGTCGAAGGCGGAGCATCTCAGAGCCATGAGGATTGCTGGGAGCTACCGGTTGCGGACGTCGACGCGGCTGTCTGGTCCGAGATTGAAGGCCTGCTGGAAGACAAGACGAAGCTTCACAGGCTGATCGCCGAGTGGCTGGGCAGCGTTCCCGAACGAGCTGCTTCCTACCGGCGTCGACTGGCCGAGCTGGACGAGCAGCTTGAGAAGAAGCGGTCGAGCCGTAAGCGCAAGATCGCATTGCTCCTGGCCTCCGCTGAGGACGACGAGGATGATGCTGCCCTGATCGAAGAGCTGAAGGCGGAGCTGAGGCAGCAGGAGGAGGAACTGTTTCAGGAGCGCAGCCGCGTCGCTATGCGGCGGTTTCTGTGCCGCCTTCGTATGTGCTGCCTCGGATGCTGGTGACCGGTGCGGTTGATCCGAAGTTCACCGCTGCCCAGGTGGCGGGGGAGCGCGACCACGATCGCAAGTGCAGCTCAGACGGAGAAGCGGGCGCTACCCCGAGTTGCAACCTGGCCGGTACGGGTGGACAAGCCTCCCGAGATGATCATCTACGGGCTGATCCAGCCGATCATGTTCGTGGTGCTGTTCACCTACGTCTTCGGTGGCTCCATGCAGATCGGCAACAGCACCAGCGCCGCCGACTACAAGAACTTCCTGATGGCGGGCATCTTCGCGCAGACCGTCACGTTCGCCACCGCCAGCTCCGGCGCCGGTATCGCCGACGACATGCACAAGGGCCTCATCGACCGCTTCCGCTCCCTGCCCATGGCACGCGGCGCGGTGCTCAGCGGGCGCACCCTCGCCGACTCCGTGCAGACGGCCCTGACCCTGGTGGTCCTCGCCGTGGTCGCCCTCCTGGTCGGCTGGCGCGTCGGGTCGGACGGCAGCACCAACGCCGCCAAGGTCCTCGCCGCCTTCGGCCTGCTGCTCCTGCTCGGCTACGCGTTCACCTGGATCGGCGCCCTGATCGGCATGTCCGTCCGGACCCCCGAGGCGGCCACCTCCAGCGGCCTGATCTGGCTCTTCCCGGTCACGTTCATCTCGAACGCCTTCGTGGACACCAGCCACATGACCCCGTGGCTGCGCCACATCGCCGAGTGGAACCCCTTCAGCGCCACGGTCCAGGCCTGCCGGGTGCTGTTCGCCAACCCGGGCCAGTCCCAGTCGGACGCCTGGCCCATGCAGCACCCCGTGTGGGCCTCGCTGATCTGCTCGATCCTGATCCTGGTGGTCTTCCGGACCCTGGCGGTGCGCAAGTACCGCTCGGCGACGGCATGACAATGCCCCCGGAGCCGCGGCGGCTCCGGGGGCACATCAGGGCTCGAGTGGCCGGTCAGCCCTCGTACGGCTCGGCCTTGAGGATCTTCACCGCGGCCTTCTTGCCGTTCGGCAGTTCGTACTCGGCGTCCTCGCCGACCTTGTGGCCCATCACGCCGGTGCCCAGCGGGGACTGCGGCGAGTACGTCTCGATGTCGGAGCTCGCGTACTCGCGGGAGGCGAGCAGGAACGTCAGCGTGTCGTCCTCGTCGCCGTCGAACGCGATCGTGACGACCATGCCGGGCGCCACCGCGCCGTCCGCCGCAGGCGCCTCTCCGACCTTGGCGCTTTCGAGGAGCTGGGTGAGCTGGCGCACGCGGAGCTCCTGCTTGCCCTGCTCCTCCTTGGCCGCGTGGTACCCGCCGTTCTCGCGCAGGTCGCCCTCCTCGCGCGCCGCGGCGATCTTCGCCGAGATCTCCGCACGCGCGGGACCAGTAAGGTACTCAAGCTCAGCCTTGAGCTTGTTGTACGCCTCCTGGGTCAGCCAGGTGACGTTCTCGCTGGTCTGGGTCACAGGTGCTCCTCGTAGGTACTGGGAATACAAAGCATCGCCCTACCCAGAAGAATGTTCCTTCACGGAAGGGCGAAACCACGAGCCTAACAATTCAGGGGCCCAAGGGGGAGGACATAAGCCGCCAGATTCACGTCAATGCAGGTCAGCCGCTACGTATTCCAGGTGACACAGGTTGCGGTCAGCCTGCGTGGCAGCCCAGCAGCTCGGCCGTCGTCCCCGGGGAGGTCGTGCGGAGCGTGACGACCTTGTCGATGCGGGTCCCGTCCCCGTCGAAGCGGAAGTCGGCCCGGCCCACCTCGGCCCCGTTCTCGGCCTGCGAGCGCACGGTGCAGTAGCCGTCGGTGCCGGCGTCCTTGCGGACCTCCAGATGCACCTGCACGGACTCCTTGCCCGGCTCGAAGCTGATCACCTCGGCGCTGATCTCGTTCTGGGCGACGTAGTGATAGCCGAACCAGCCGACGAGCCCCAGCAGCGCCACCGCGAGGACGGCGCCCACGACCTTGAGCGTGCGGTCGGCGCGCTCGTCCGAGGAACGGCCGTAACGGCCCTCGGGCAGTCGCGTGCTCACCGTACTCATGATCGTCCTCCTGGCAGGGCCGGGACGGAGGTCCCGGAAGGGGCTCCAGGACCGGGCCCCGGAATTATTCGCCCCCCGGTTCGGTCACTATAGAAGCCGCTGACTGCGCCGACGCACACAGGGCGCCGACTTACTGAGGATTGAGTCTTGACTGACCAGTTGCGACTGATGGCCGTTCACGCACACCCCGACGACGAGTCGAGCAAGGGCGCGGCGACCATGGCGAAGTACGTGTCCGAGGGGGTGGACGTGCTGGTCGTGACCTGCACGGGCGGGGAGCGCGGCTCCATCCTCAATCCGAAACTGCAGGGCGACGCGTACATCGAGGAGCACATCCACGAGGTACGCAAGAAGGAGATGGACGAGGCCCGCGAGATCCTCGGGGTCAAGCAGGAGTGGCTCGGCTTCGTCGACTCCGGACTGCCCGAGGGCGACCCGCTGCCGCCGCTGCCGGAGGGCTGCTTCGCCCTGGAGGACGTGGACCACGCGGCCGGTGAGCTGGTGCGCAGGATCCGCGCCTTCCGCCCCCAGGTGATCACCACCTACGACGAGAACGGCGGCTACCCGCACCCCGACCACATCATGACCCACAAGATCTCCATGGTGGCGTTCGAGGGGGCGGCGGACACCGAGAAGTACTCGGAGGCGGAGTACGGCCCCGCCTACCAGCCGCGGAAGCTCTACTACAACCAGGGCTTCAACCGCCCGCGCACCGAGGCCCTGCACCAGGCGATGCTCGACCGCGGCATGGAGTCCCCCTACGGGGACTGGCTCAAGCGCTGGGAAGAGTTCGGCATGAAGCAGCGCACACTCACCACGCACATCCCCTGCGCCGAGTTCTACGAGATCCGCGACAAGGCCCTGATCGCCCACGCCACGCAGATCGACCCGGACGGGGGCTGGTTCAAGGTGCCCATGGAGATCCAGAAGGAGGTCTGGCCGACGGAGGAGTACGAGCTGGCGAAGGCCCTCGTCGATACCTCCCTCCCCGAGGACGACCTCTTTGCGGGCATCCGCGACAATGCCTGACATGAGCGCAAGCGCAAGCCTGGCAATGACGCACCTCGTCTCCTTCGCCAAGGAGGTCGACGAGGACAAGGTCACCCCCGGCGTCCTCGGCTTCATCGTCTTCGCGGCGATGGCCCTGGCGGTGTGGGCCCTGATGAAGTCCATGAACCGGCACATGAACCGGGTCGACTTCACCCAGGTCCCGGACCCGGAGGCCGCACAGCCGGAGCAGTCCCCGGCGGAACCGTCCCAGCCGGAATCCGCGCAAGCGGAGCCCTCCGGCCAGGGAGGCAAGAAGCAGGGCTGACGCCCCGAGCCCCAGGGGACGCCACCCGTCGGTGGCCCGGCACCGAGCGCCGCCAACGGGTGCGTCGCGCGCGCCGAGCAGTGCCGCCGACGGGTAGCTCACCCCTGGAGGAGCGCCGCCCGGAGTGTGGTGTCCGGAGTGTGGTGTCCGGAGCGAGGAGCATCCCGACGGCACCCGGCGTGCCCTCCAGGAGCGTCGCCGACGGGCTCCCGCGCGCCCCGGGCCTACGCCTTCGACTCCACGGCCACGCCCATCACCTCGCGCGCATGCCGGTTCGGCACCATGCCCAGCCGCCAGGCCTGCCAGCCCGCCTCCAGGGTCACGCCCCGCTCCAGCAGCAGCCGGTACGCGTCGAGGTAGTCGTCCAGCTTCCGGTCGCGCAGCCCATGGCCCGCCCGGGACAACTGCGCCAGCTCCTCCTGCGCCACCGCCGCACCCACCTCCATGCCGCCCGGGGCCGCATAGGGCAGGAGCGTGCAGCGCAGGAAGCGGGCCCAGTCCTCGCCCCGGCGGTCGCCGTAGGACGCGAAGAGCTCCACCGCCTCGTCGCACAGCGCCAGAGCCTGCTGGGTGCGGGCGTTGCCCGCGTCCACGACCGCCAGTTCCAGGCACGTCCAGGCCTCGCCGTGGGCGACACCGATCCGCTGGAAGTCGGCCCGGGCATCGACCAGCAATTGCCGCGCGAAGCCTGAATTCCGCAAGGAACCCGTCTGCGCCGCCCGCTGGTCGCGGGTGACGCGGGCCGAGTGGTGGCGGGCGCACGCCAGACCGTAGACGTCCCGCATGCGGGAGAACATCGTGCGGGCGCGTTCCAGCTCGCGGACCGCCTGATCGAGACTGCCCGTCTCCTCCAGGGCCTGGCCCAGGTAGTACAGGGTCCAGGCCTCGCCGCGCGCGTCCTCGTTGTCCCGGTGCCGCGCGGCCGCCCCGCGCAGCTCCTCCACGGCCGGCGACGCGTCACCCGCCACCAGCAGGGCCCGGGCCAGCTGCGTCAGGGCCCAGGCCTCACCACGGGCGTCACGAGTCCGCCCGTACAGCTCCAGGGCCGCCCGCAGCTCGCCCTCGGCTCGCGGGACGTCGCCCATGCGCAGCCCCAGCTGACCGAGCTGGAAGTGCGCCCACGCCTGACCGTGCACGGACTCGCCCGCACGATGCAGCACCAGGGACTCGGTCAGCAGGTCCAGCGCCTCCGCCACCCTGGCCCGGTCCCGCTCCACCGCCGCCAGGGCGTGCATCGTCCACGCCCGGTCCGTGGCCAGCTCGGGGGAGGACTGCAGGGCGAGGGCCTCGCGGAGCTTCGCCGACGCCTCCGTCAGATTGCCCTGATGGTGCAGGGTGATGCCGAGGGAGCACAGCGCGCGGGCGGCACCCGCGTCATGATGTGCCTCCCGGTAGAGGTCCACGACCGACGCGAGGGTCGTACGGGCCTTGTCCAGCTCGCCCAGCTGCCGCGCCGCGATACCCGTGCGCCACTGCACCGAGCGGACCAGCAGGCCCTCGTCCACCGCCTGCGCCAGCTCGCTGATCTCGCCCAGGCGGTACAGGTCACCCCGCAGCAGGCAGTAGTCGCACAGCGCACCCAGCAGGTTCAGCACCGCCGCCCGGTCCACACCCTCGGCATGCCGCAGCGCCGCCGTGATGAAGCTCGACTCGTCGTCCAGCCAGCGCAGCGCCTCGTCGAGGGAGGGGAAGCCGTACGGGCTGAAGCGATTGGTGCGGGTCGACATGTTGCCGTCGACCATCCGCAGCACCGAGTCGGCCAGCTCGGCGTAGTTCACGATCAGCCGCTCCTGCGCCGCCGTGCGCTCGGCCGGCTCCTCCTCGTCGAGAAGACGGGCCTGCGCGAAGGAACGGACCAGATCGTGCAGCCGGTAGCGGTCGCCCCGGACGTGGTCGATCAGGCCGGCGCGGGTCAGGACCCGCAGATGCCGCTTCGCCTCCGCCTCGTCCGTGGCCAGCAGCGCGGCGGCCGCGGCGGCACCCAGCGAGGCCCGGCCGGCCAGGGCCAGCCGGCGCAGCAACCGCCGTACGGTCTCCGACTGGTCCGTGTAGCGCAGCCACAGGGCACGTTCGACCGGCTCGACCGGCCCGTACGCGTCGAGGTCCGTGGCCAGCGCACGCGGGGAGCGCGGGCCGAGGCACGAGCCCGCGATGCGCAGTGCCAGCGGCAGCCCGCCGCACAGCTCCCGCACCCGGTCCGCGGACTCCGCGTCGTACGGCCCGGACCGGTCCTGCGCCGCCGCCCCCAGCAACTCCTCCGCACCGGCGGCGTCCAGCGGCGCCACCGCCAGCTGGTGCACCCGCGCGGGCAGGCCCTCCAGCTCCAGCGGGCCCCGCGCCGTCACCAGCACCAGGCTGTCGGACCGCTCCGGGACCAGGGAGCGGATCTGCTCCGCGTCCGAGGCGTCGTCGAGGACGACCGTGACCGGCAGGCCCGTCAGATGCTGGTGATACAGCTCGCTCAGCCGTTTCACCTGCTGGTCGGGGGAGGAACGCTCGCGGAACAGCAACTGCTCGCGAGGCGCGCCGAGCCGGTTCAGCAGATGCAGCAGGGCGTCGCGCGTGGACAGCGGGGACTCGCCCGGCCCCTCGGCGCGCAGGTCGACGACACAGGCGCCGCGGAAGTAGTCCTTCAGATCGTGCGTGGCGTGCACCGCGAGCGTCGTACGGCCGCTGCCGGGCGTGCCGTGCAGGACGACCACGGTCGGCTGGGTCTCCGTGCTCGCCCGGGCCGACTGCACCCACTGCCGGATCTGCGCCAGCTCGTGCCGCCGTCCCGCGAACGGCTCCGCCGGCTCCGGCAGCTGTCTGAAGGACTGCTCCAGCACGTTGCGCCCGCGCGCCGCCGCGCTCTTGTCCGCGCCCCGCAGCCGCGGCCCCGTCTTCTTCGGCCCGGTCGAGGCCGCGAGCACCCGCTGCTGATCCAGGAACGGCCGGATGCCCCGCACCTCCAGCGCCGTCAGCCACTGGAGCCGCAGTTGCTCGGGCCCGCCCGGCTGGCTCACGGCACCGGCGCGACGACTCGCGGCCGGCAGATGCGACCCGACCACCTTCACCACCGTCGCCGTCGCACCCACGACACCCACCGTCACACCCGCCCCGAGAGCCGTCCCGGTCCCCGTGCCGAGCGCCATGTCGGCGACGACGGCCGCGACCGCCGCCACCCCGGCCACCAGCAGCGGCGTCCCGGCGCCCTCCCGGGCATAACGCTGCCCGAAGGTCAGCTGCCCGGCCGCCGCCTCGTCCAGAGCGCGCGTGTAGGCCTCGTACTCCTCGGACGCGCTCCGCGCCATCGCGTCGAGCGCCCCGCGCGCCCGAGCGAGCAGTACCTTCCCGTCGGTGCGCCCGCCGGAGCGGCGCACCTCCTCCTCAACGGCCCGCGCCAACAGCCGCTCGGCCTCCGCCCGATGACTGTCCCGCATGTCATGTCCCCCTCCGGCGGCAACTCCTGTGCCTACGAGTGTCCTTGGTGGGACGCGTCAGCGCGAGGGGGGCAACGATCAACGGACCCGGTCCGGTGACCTGCGAGCTGCCCGCTCGCCCGAGGGGCGCGTTCCCCGGCCGGGTGGCCGCCGTGAGGCAGGATGGAAACATGCCGAACCGACTGGCTCATGAGACGTCCCCGTACCTGCTCCAGCACGCCGACAACCCGGTCGACTGGTGGCCCTGGTCGGAAGGGGCTTTCGAGGAGGCGCGCCGACGGGGTGTCCCGGTGCACCTGAGTGTCGGCTACTCGAGTTGCCACTGGTGCCACGTCCTCGCGAAGGAGAGCTTCCAGGACGAGGTGACCGCCGCCGTCATGAACGAGCACTTCGTCAACATCAAGGTCGACCGCGAAGAGCGCCCCGACGTCGACGCCGTCTACATGGAGGCCGTGCAGGCGGCGACCGGGCAGGGCGGCTGGCCCATGACCGTCTTTCTCACGCCGGACGCCGAGCCGTTCTACTTCGGTACGTACTTCCCGCCCGCTCCCCGCCAGGGCATGCCGTCGTTCCGGCAGGTGCTCCAGGGTGTGCACCAGGCGTGGGACGAGCGGCGGGACGAGGTGACCGAGGTCGCCGGGAAGATCGTCCGGGATCTGGCCGGGCGGGAGATCTCCTACGGCGACGCGCAGACCCCCGGCGAGGAGGAGCTCGCGCAGGCGCTGCTCGGGCTCACCCGGGAGTACGACCCGCAGCGCGGCGGATTCGGCGGGGCGCCGAAGTTCCCGCCGTCCATGGTGCTGGAGTTCCTGCTGCGCCACCATGCGCGGACCGGCGCCGAGGGTGCCCTGCAGATGGCGCAGGACACCTGTGAGCGCATGGCCCGGGGCGGTATGTACGACCAGCTCGGGGGCGGCTTCGCCCGCTACTCCGTCGACCGTGACTGGGTCGTGCCGCACTTCGAGAAGATGCTGTACGACAACGCCCTGCTGTGCCGGGTGTACGCCCACCTGTGGCGGTCCACAGGCTCGGAGCCGGCACGCCGGGTCGCTCTGGAGACCGCCGACTTCATGGTGCGTGAACTGCGCACGAACGAGGGCGGGTTCGCCTCCGCGCTGGACGCCGACAGCGACGACGGCATGGGCAGGCACGTCGAGGGCGCGTACTACGTGTGGACGCCGGAGCAGCTGCGGGAGGTTCTCGGTGAGCAGGACGCCGACCTCGCCGCGCAGCACTTCGGTGTGACCGAGGAGGGCACGTTCGAGGAGGGCGCGTCCGTCCTCCAACTGCCCGTGCGGGACGGCCTGTCCGACGCGGGGAAGATCGCCTCGATCCGCGAGCGGCTGCTGGCGGCGCGGTCGGAGCGGCCAGCGCCCGGCCGGGACGACAAGGTCGTCGCCGCCTGGAACGGCCTGGCGATCGCCGCGCTCGCCGAGACCGGTGCCTACTTCGACCGGCCGGATCTGGTCGAGGCCGCCGTCGCCGCGGCCGACCTGCTCGTCCGGCTGCACCTGGACGAGCAGGCCCGGCTCACCCGCACCAGCAAGGACGGCCATGCCGGTGCCAACGCGGGTGTCCTGGAGGACTACGCGGATGTGGCGGAGGGTTTCCTCGCGCTCGCGTCCGTCACCGGGGAGGGGGTCTGGCTGGAGTTCGCCGGGTTCCTCCTCGATCACGTCCTGGTCCGCTTCACCGATCCCGAGTCGGGCTCGCTGTACGACACCGCGGCCGACGCCGAGCGGCTGATCCGCCGCCCGCAGGATCCGACCGACAACGCGGCCCCGTCAGGCTGGACGGCTGCCGCGAACGCCCTGCTGAGTTACGCCGCGCACACCGGCTCCGAGCCTCACCGCACCGCCGCCGAGAGGGCGTTGGGCGTCGTGAAGGCGCTGGGCCCGCGGGTGCCCCGGTTCATCGGCTGGGGGCTGGCCGCGGCGGAGGCCGTGCTGGACGGTCCGCGCGAGGTCGCGATCGTGGGTCCGACCCTGGACGAGGAAGGCACAAGGGCCTTGCACCGCACAGCACTTCTGGGCACCGCGCCCGGTGCGGTGGTCGCCGTGGGTGCCCCGGGCAGCGACGAGTTCCCGCTGCTCGCGGACCGTCCGCTGGTCGATGGTGAACCGGCCGCGTACGTCTGCCGTAACTTCACTTGCGACGCCCCGACGACCGAACTCGCCCGCCTGCGTGCGGTCTTGAGTGGCTGAAGTCACGTATCAACGGAAACATGGTCTTTATCTGAACAGCCCCCAGGCTTCACAGTTCCCCCCTAATCTCTGCACAGTGACGTGGCGGATGAGGCCGCACCGGCCCACCGTCACGACAGGGGGTTCTGGGATCTGGGGGGATCTGTTTGCTGACGTCTGTCTTCATCGCTGCCGTTTCACTGGCCTTGTTCTGGATGGCGGCGTTCACTCTGTGGTGGCAGATGCACGCCTGGCGTACGCCGGAAGTGCTCGCCTCCACCCGGTTCAGCAGTCCGGACGGGGACGAGCACGTCTCCTTCTCGCTGCTGCTGCCCGCGCGGCACGAACAGGCGGTGCTGGACCACACGATCCAGCGGCTGCTGGAGTCGAGCCACACCGACTTCGAGATCATCGTGATCGTCGGGCACGACGACCCGGAGACCACCGCGGTGGCCGAGCAGGCCGCCGCGCGTGACCCACGGGTCCGGGTCGTCGTCGACACGCACGAGAAGAAGAACAAGCCGAAGGCCATGAACACGGCGCTGCCGCACTGCCGCGGCGACGTCGTCGGCGTGTTCGACGCGGAGGACCAGGTCCACCCCGAGCTCCTCGCGCACGTCGACCACGCCTTCCGTACCACCGGCGCGGACGTCGTCCAGGGCGGGGTGCAGCTGATCAACTTCCACTCCAGCTGGTACAGCCTGCGCAACTGCCTGGAGTACTTCTTCTGGTTCCGCTCGCGGCTCCACCTGCACGCGCAGAAAGGTTTCATTCCGCTCGGCGGCAACACCGTCTTCGTCCGCACGGACGTCCTGCGGGAAGCCGACGGCTGGGATCCGAACTGCCTCGCCGAGGACTGCGACCTGGGCGTCCGGCTCTCCAGCGTCGGCAAGAAGGTCGTCGTCGCCTACGACTCCGACATGGTGACCCGCGAGGAGACCCCGGGCTCGCTGATGTCCCTGCTGAAGCAGCGCACCCGCTGGAACCAGGGGTTCCTCCAGGTGTACCGGAAGAAGGACTGGAAGCAACTGCCCACCCTCGGGCAGCGGCTGCTCGCCCGCTACACCCTGATGACGCCGTTCATGCAGGCCTTCACCGGCCTGATCATCCCGCTGAACGTGGCGATCGCCCTGTTCCTGGACGTGCCCGTCGGCATCGCCTTCATCACCTTCCTGCCGGCTGTCACCGCGCTGGTCACCTTCGTCTTCGAGATCGTCGGACTGCACGACTTCGGCAAGCAGTACGGGCTGCGCGTCCGCCTCGGGCACTACCTGAAGCTGATCCTGGGCGGCCCCTTCTACCAGGTCCTGCTCGCCGGCGCGGCCGTGCGGGCCGTGTGGCGTGAGCAGCGCGGCCGCAACGACTGGGAGCTGACGTCCCATGTCGGCGCGCATCTCGACGAGGCGGCAGTGACCCGCCAGGACGTTCCCGTGACCCGAGAGGACGTTCCCGCGTGACCTCCACCCTTCCCGCGGTGACCGCAGCGAAGGTCCCCGCGCAGCGCCGGCCCGCGCCCCGCACCGGTGCGCACCGGCGACCGGAGCCGCCGAGCCGGCTGCGCTCCTCCCGCTCCGACCTGCTCCTGTGCGGTGTCCTGCTCGTGGCGATCCTCGTCGTGCAGGGCTGGAACATCGGCGACTACCCGGCCCTCAGCGACGACGAGGGCACCTACCTCGCCCAGGCCTGGTCGGTCCAGCAGGGCAACGGCCTCGCCCACTACACCTACTGGTACGACCATCCGCCGCTCGGCTGGATCCAGATCGCCCTGCTGACCTGGATCCCCGCGCTGATCAGCCCCGAGTCGATGACGGTGGGCACCATGCGCGCCGCGATGCTGGTGATCAGCGGCATCAGCGCGGTCCTGATCTTCGTGCTGGGCCGTCGCCTCGCGCTGCCCCGCTGGGCGGCCGCGCTCGGCATGGTGTTATTCGGGCTCTCGCCGCTGTCGGTCGTCCTCCAACGGGAGATCTTCCTCGACAACCTCGCGGTGATGTGGACGCTGCTGGCCTTCACGCTGGCCGCCTCCCCGAGCCGTCACCTCTGGCACCACTTCGGTGCGGGCATCGCGGCCGCCACGGCCGTGCTCACCAAGGAGACGATGCTCGTCGTCCTGCCCGCGCTGTTCCTCACCATGTGGCGCCACAGCCACAAGGACACCCGCAAGTTCGCCCTCACCGGAGCCGTCACGGCCTGCGCCCTGATCGGCTTCGCGTACCCGCTGTTCGCCCTGCTCAAGGGCGAGCTGCTGCCGGGCGCCGGGCACGTGTCCCTGTGGGACGGTGTCAAGTACCAGATGACCAGACCCGGTTCGGGCTTCATCCTCGACCAGGGCTCCGGCTCCTGGGGCGTGCTCCAGTCGTGGCTGTACTACGACCGGATCCTGCCCCTCGGGGGCCTCGCGGGCGCGCTGCTCCTCCTCGTCACCTGGCGCTGGTCGGTCACCGCCCGCGCCCTGGCCGGACCGGCCCTGGCCGTGGCGATCCTCGCCGCGCTGGCCCTGCGCCCGAACGGCTACCTGCCCGCGATGTACGTCATCCAGGCCCTGCCGTTCCTCGCGCTGGTCCTCGCCGGAGGCACCGCCTCCGTCGCCCACGCGGTGCTGAGCCGCTGGCGCTCCGAGGCGGAGCACCGGTACGTCAGCGCGGGCCGGTACACGCTCGCCGCCGTCCTCGCCCTGGCCGCCGGTGCCTACGTCGTCCCGCACTGGTACGACGGGGCCCGCACGGCCGTCACCACCGACGCCAACGCCCCCTACAAGGCCGCCTCCAAGTGGCTGGCCACGGAGGTCGAGGACCCGGAGCGCACCCGGGTGCTGGTGGACGACGCGCTCTGGCTCGACCTCGTGCACCAGGGCTACCGGCCGGGCCTCGGCGTCATCTGGTTCTACAAGGCCGACCTCGACCCGGCGGTGACGAAGACGATGCCGCGCGGCTGGAAGGACCTCGACTACGTCGTCGCCTCGCCGACCGTGCGGCGGGACGCGGCCGACCTGCCCAACGTCAAGGCCGCCATGGAGCACTCGGACCCGGTCGCCACCTTCGGTACGGGCGAGGACCGCATCGAGATCCGCCAGATCCAGACGTCCGCCGGAGGCGCGCGATGAGCCAGGAGTCCACCGTCCCCGCCGAGGTCGTCGAGACCGCTGAGATCCCCGAGCCGGGCGCCGTCACCATCGTCGTACCGACGTTCAACGAGTCGGCGAACGTACGGCAGTTGCTGCACCAGATCACCGAGGCCGTCCCGGCGCGGCTGCCCTGCGAGGTCGTCTTCGTGGACGACTCCACCGACGACACGCCCCAGGTCATCGAGAAGGCGGCGCAGGACTGCCCGTTCCCGGTGACCGTGCTGCACCGCGAGGAGCCGGTGGGCGGGCTCGGCGGCGCGGTCGTCGAGGGCCTGAAGGCGGCCACCTCGGACTGGATCGTCGTCATGGACGGCGACTGCCAGCACCCGCCGTCCCTCGTACCCGACCTGGTCGCCACCGGCGAGCGGGCGAACGCCGGGCTCGTCGTGGCCTCCCGGTACATCAAGGGCGGCAGCCGGGCCGGACTCGCGGGCAGCTACCGCGTGGCCGTCTCGCGCGGGGCGACCTGGCTGACCAAGGCGCTGTTCCCGCGTCGGCTGCACGGCATCAGCGACCCGATGAGCGGCTTCTTCGCGATCCGCCGCAGCGCGGTCACGGCCGAGGTCCTCCAGCCGCTCGGCTACAAGATCCTGCTCGAACTCGCCGTCCGCAGCCGCCCGCGCCGCGTCACCGAGGTGCCGTTCGTCTTCCAGGACCGGTTCGCGGGGGAGTCCAAGTCGACCGCGCAGGAAGGCTTCCGCTTCCTGCGCCATCTGGCCGGGCTGCGCACCGCCTCTCCGGCCGCGCGCATGGTCGGGTTCGGGCTGATCGGGCTCACCGGCTTCCTGCCGAACCTGCTCGGCCTGTGGGGTCTGACCGCCGCCGGCATGCACTACGTACCGGCGGAGATCCTCGCCAACCAGCTCGGTGTCGCCTGGAACTTCGTGCTCATCGAGCACCTGCTGTTCCGCGAGCGGCGCCGGCACCGGCGCTGGTGGGACCGGGCCGGGCGGTTCGCGCTGCTCGCCAACGCCGATCTGGTGCTGCGCATCCCGCTGATCGCCCTGTTCGTGCACCAGCTCGACCTGGGCGTGCTGTCGGCCACCGCGCTCGCGCTGGTGACGACGTTCGTCCTGCGCTTCGCCGGGACCGAAGCGCTGGTCTACCTGCCGCGCCGGGGTCGTGAGAAGCCCGTGCGCGACAGCCGCACCGCAAGGAGAGCCGTGTGAACAAGTACCGGAGAAGAACCGCACTCGTCGGCGTGGGCGCGCTCACGGCCGGCCTCCTGCTGACCGCACCCCAGCCCGCCGTCGCCGCCAACCTCATCAAGAACCCGGGTTTCGAGACCGCCGGCGCCGACGACATGCCGTACTGCTGGGAGAAGTCCGGCTGGGGTGACAACGACTTCACCTTCACCACCACGGCCGACGCGCACACCGGCGCCAAGGCCATGAAGGTCGAGCTGACCCGCCGCGTCGAGGGCGACCGCAAGGCGCTGATCACCGAGTCCGCCGCGTGCGCCCCGGTGGTGACGCCGGGCAAGCAGTACGACCTCGGCCTCTGGTACAAGACGACGACCCCGGACGCGGCGATCACCCTGTTCCGGCACGACACGACGGCCGGCTGGCAGTACTGGACCGACCTGAAGACGCTGGACATGGCCGGCGACTGGACCGAGGCCACGGTCCGCACGCCCGAGGTCCCGGCCGGCACCGACCGCATCTCCTGGGGCGTCTCCGTCTACGGCACCGGCTCCGCCACCACCGACGACTACACGATGGACCAGGTCCCCGACCCGGTCCTGCCCCCGGAGTGCACGGGCACCGCCGAACAGTGCGCGAACGGCAAGTGGGACGTGCTGCCCACGCAGAACCCGGTGCGCTCCATGCACTCCGTCGTGCTCCACAACGGCAAGGTGCTGCTGATCGCGGGCTCCGGCAACGACGAGTCGATGTTCGAGGCCGGCACCTTCACCTCGGCGGTGTACGACCCGGCGGACGGCTCCTACAAGGTCATCCCGACGCCGAAGGACATGTTCTGCGCGGGGCACGTGCAGCTCCAGGACGGGCGCGTGCTCGTGATGAGCGGCAACAAGGGCTACCCGACGGCGGACGGCCGTGTCGGCTACCAGGGCTACAAGGACTCGTACGTCTTCGACCCGGAGACCGAGACCTACACGAAGACCAACGACATGAACGACGGCCACTGGTACCCGTCGGCGACGATCCTCGGCAACGGTGACGTCATCTCCTTCGGCGGGCTGCGCGAGGACTCCACCGGCTCGGTCGCCGCCGAGCTGTTCTCCGAGGCCGAGCAGCAGTGGCAGCCGCTGTGGAAGGTCAACCAGACCTGGTCGTACTGGGGCCTGTACCCGTCGATGATCCTCATGCAGGACGGCCGCCTCTTCTACTCGGGCAGCCACGTCTTCGGCAACAACATCCCCGGCACCGGCTCGGCGATCTACGACTACGACGCCAACACCATCACCCAGGTCCCGGGCCTGCGGGACAAGGACGAGCGCGACCAGTCCGCCAGCGTGCTGCTGCCCCCGGCGCAGGACCAGAGGGTCCTCACCCTCGGCGGCGGCAACATCGACTCCAACCCGGAGGCGAACCGCCTGACCGACATCATCGACCTCAAGCAGCCGAGCCCCTCGTACGTGGCCGGACCGCCGATCCCGCAGGGCACGGTCGACCTCGGCAACGGCCCGGTCCCGCAGACCGGCGACCAGGGCAAGATGTACGTCTCCGCGGTGCTCCTGCCCGACGGCAAGGTGCTGGAGACGGGCGGCGCGCTGCACAACCGTGCCAACCCGGTCTACGAGACGTCGATCTTCGACCCCGAGTCGGAGACCTTCGACCCGGTGGCCGTCGACCCCGAGGCGCGCGGCTACCACTCGTCGGCGTTCCTGCTGCCCGACGGCCGGGTGATGACGACCGGCGACAACCCGGGCAACGGCTCCTGGAACCACGACGTGTCGGTGTACAGCCCGCCCTACCTGTTCAAGGGCCCGCGTCCGGCGATCACCTCGGTGATCGACACCGAGTGGAACTACGGCGACACCCAGCGGATCACCGTGGACCGGCCGATCGCCAAGGCCGAGCTGATCCGCCCGGCCGCCGTCACGCACTCCTCCGACCCGAACCAGCGGTTCGTCGACCTGCCGCTGTCGGTCGACGGAAACAACGTCGACCTGAACGTGACGAGCAACCCCAACCTGGCCCCGCCCGGCTGGTACATGCTCTTCGCGGTGGACGCGAACGGGGTGCCGTCGGTGGCGAAGTGGGTGCACCTCCAGGGCCCGCAGGCGCTCAAGGCGACGGACGCCTCGGCCCATGTCCACGACTTCGCGGACGCCCCGAAGGGCAAGGTCGCGGGGCCCGGCAAGAAGCGCACCTCGCAGAAGGTCAGCCCCACGGTCTCCGGCTGCGACCGCCACTACGGCTCGATCAACGTCTGCGTGCCGACGGACTTCCCGGCGGAGGTGAAGAGGACGACGGCAGCACGCTGCGCGTGGCTGAAGGCGAACGACTACGGCCGCCTGAAGGTCAACGGCAAGGACGACCCGCTGGGCCTGGACCGCAACCGGGACGGAATCGCCTGTGGGAAGGGTGATGTGAAGAAGGGTCAGCGCTGACCGCGTGACTCCGTCAGGGCGCGCTCCACGATGGCCTCCAGCTGCTCGTGGTGCGCGCCCTTCCAGTACGCCCGGCCGCACGCCGTGCACTGCGCGAACACGTCGTACGTGGCGTGCGTGCCGTGCTTCAGCTGGTCCGCGACCTCGTCCTTGGTCGCCTTGCGCAGCAGTCCGTTGCAGGCCGTGCAGCGCGTCCAGGGGAGCAGCTCGGGCCGGAAGCGGTCCAGGACGTCACGCAGTTGCTCCTCGGGCCGGGTGCTGTAGACGAACGCGCCCGCCCACAACTCGCGCCTGCGCAGCAACCCCCGGTCGCGGCTCAGCATCACCCGCTGCTCGGCGGCCGAACGCGCCGCGAGGGCCGGGTCGCCGATGTCGGTCGACTCGTAGGCGGTGTCCACGCCGAGGAGGCGCAGCCGGCGGGCCAGCGTGCCGAGGTGCACGTCGAGGAGGAAGCGCAGGTGACCCGGGACCTGCTGGGGGCGCGCGACGGTCCGTACGGTCACCGACTCGCCGGCCGCCGGGACGTGCGCGAAGGGCACTTCGCGGCCGTCCACGAGCAGCGCGCCGACCTCGGTCAGCGGCACCCCCAGCGACTCGATGACATGGCCGAGGCTGGAGACGCCGTCCGTGGCGGCCCGCAGGGTGCCCGCCTGCCGGGCACGGGGCACGAACACATGCAGCTCGGAGGCGAACTCGACCTGGATCTCGGGACCGTTCACCCCGTCAGGATGTCATGGGGGTCGCGGAAGCGGGTGGCCGTTTCGGCAGGTCCTTGAGGGTGTCGAGGGTGCGGTCGACCAGTTCCGGCAGGTCGTCCCGGAAGTCCCGTTCGACCCAGTAGATCATCGCCTCCAGCAGGGCGCCCATCAGTCCCATCGCGTACACCCGCACTTCGAGCTCGTCCTGGTCGCGTCCGGTGCGCTCCGCCAGCGCCCGGCACAGCAGGCGCCCGGTGACGGACATGCTCTCCATCATCCGCGCGCGCAGCACGGGCACCTCGACCATCAGCCGGATGCGCAGGATCATCTCGTCCTGCTCGGAGTCCGCGGTCTCGGCGAGGGCCATGGTCATTCCCTGGCGGATCGACCAGCGCAGCGACTCCAGGACGGGTTCGTCCCGGGGCCGTGCCCGCAGCAGTTCCTCCACCAAGGGGTCGTACTCGTCCGTCAGGACGATGTCCTCCTTGGTGGGGAAGTAGCGGAAGACGGTGCTCGGCGAGACTTCGGCGCGCTCCGCGATCTGCTCGACCGTGGTGGTCTCGTACCCCTGCTCCTTGATCAAGGCGTACGTGGCGTCCCTGATCGCGATCCGCGTCTTGATCTTCTTGCGTTCCCGCAGGCCCAGATGGCGCGCGGCCTCGGGAACAGGGGTCCGTGCCGTGGTCATACGGCTCATTGTCGGTCATCGGCCTCCAGCCGGGCCACGTCCGCGTCCGGGGCCGCCTCGGCCTGCGGCTTCCTGGGCCCCCCGGCCCCTCCGGCCCCGGGCCCGCCGGGCCTCCCGGGCCTCCCGGGCTCTCCGGGCTTCCCGGCCTCTCTGGTCTCCCTGGCCCCTCCGGCTTCCCCGGGTCCGCCGAGCCCCCCGGGTCCGCCGAGCCCCCCGGGTCCGCCGAGCCCCCCGGGTCCGCCGAGCCCCCCGGGCTGTCCGGCCTGCGCGGCGGTCCGCGGGTTGGGCAGCAGCAGTGCCGTCAGCGCCGCCGTCACCAGGGCCGCGATGCCGCAGACCACGAGGACCGTGGACATGCCGTCCACATACGCGGCGTCGGCGGAGCGGGCGAGCGCCGGCAGCCCCAGTCGCTCGGCCACGGCGTGGGCGCCGCTGAGCGAGTCGCGTGCCGCGTCCGCCGCCCCCTGGGACAGTCCGGCGGTGTCGAGCCGGTCGTGGTAGGCGCCCGCGACGAGGCTGCCGAGCAGCGCGATGCCGATGGCGCCGCCCACCTGGCGCAGCGTCATCAGCAGTCCGGAGCCGCTGCCCGCCTCCTCGGCGGGGATGTCGCCGAGCGCCGCGTCCATCGCGGGCACCATCGCCAGGCCGAAGCCCAGGCCCGCGATCGTCAGCCACAGGGCGGTGAATCCGTAGCCGGAGCCGGGCTCCGTGCGGGAGCCGAGCAGCGCGGCGAAGCACAGCACCACCAGACCCGTGGTGACCACCGGGCGCGGTCCCGTGCGCCGCACCAGCAGGGTGCTCAGCCGTGCGGAGACCATCAGCCCGCCCATCATCGGCAGCAGCCGCAGCCCGGTGCCGAAGGCGTCGCTGCCGCCGACCTCCTGCAGATACGTGGGCAGCATGAACAGCAGCCCGGAGAAGACGAACGTGCCGAGCGTCGCCGCCAGGCTGTTGAACAGGAACCCCCGGTGGCCGAGCAGTTTCAGGTCCAGCATGGGCCGCACCGCGCGGCGCTCCCGTGCGACGAGGGTGGTGAGCAGCACGGCGGACACCGCGAACGAGCCGAGCACCGGGCCGCTGCCCCAGCCGCGCTCGGGCGCCTCGATGATGCCGAAGACCAGGGCACCCAGCCCCAGCGCGCTGGAGGTGGTCGACAGGGCGTCCACCCGGGGCGAGGAGGGGTCGCGGGACTCGGGCAGCAGGAGCAGACAGGCGGCGATGCCGATCGCGGCCATGGGGATGTTGATCAGGAAGATCGAGCCCCACCAGTAGTGGTCCAGCAGCAGCCCGCCGATCAGCGGCCCGAGCGGCATCCCCGCGGCCATGGACGCGGTGACGGCGGCGACGGCCTTGCCGCGTTCCTCCTCGCCGAACATCGACGGCAGCACGGACAGGCCGAGCGGAATCACCAGCGCGGCGCCGAGACCCATCAGGGAGCGCGCCGCGATCACCAGCTCCGGGGTGTCGACCAGCGTGCCGGCCAGCGACCCGGCGAGGAACACCCCCAGGCCCGTGACCAGCATCCGGCGCCGCCCGAACCGGTCGCCGAGCAGTCCGGCGGGCAGCATCAGCGCCGCGAACACGACGACGTAGGAGTCGACGATCCACTGCAGTTCGCCGGTGGTCGCGCCCAGCTGCGCGGCCATCGTCGGCAGCGCCACGTTGAGGATCGTCAGATCGAATCCCAGCGCGAGCATGCTCGCGACGAGGGCGCCGAGCGCCCACCAGCGGCGGGGATCCCCGCGCCCGGAGTCCTGCTGAGTGACAGTAGCCATGAAATGAGAGTTACTCTCAAAAGAGTCTCACTGTCAACGTGTGGGCACAGGAGACGTGTGCGCACATGAGAAAGGGCCACGGCGCGGAAAGCCGTGGCCCTGTGCTGTGCGGCAGCTGTCACCCGTGCTGGTAGGCCACCAGCGAGATCCCCACGTAGTGCGCGATGAAGGCCGCCAGGGTGAAGGAGTGGAACACCTCGTGGAAGCCGAACCAGCGCGGTGACGGGTTCGGTCGCTTGATTCCGTAGACCACGCCGCCCGCGCTGTAGAGCAGGCCGCCGACGATGACCAGGACGAGGACGGCGATACCGCCGGTCCGCATGAAGTCCGGCAGGTAGAAGACGGCCGCCCAGCCCATCGCGATGTAGCAGGGCGTGTAGAGCCAGCGCGGGGCGCCGACCCAGAAGACGCGGAAGAGGATGCCGGCCAGGGCCGCGGCCCAGATGCCCCACAGCAGCCACTGACCCTTGGCGCCGGGGAGCAGCAGCATGGTCAGCGGGGTGTAGGTGCCCGCGATGATCAGGAAGATGTTGGCGTGGTCCAGCCGGCGCAGGACGCCGTCCATGCGCGGGCTCCAGTTGCCCCGGTGGTACAGCGCGCTCACGCCGAACAGCAGGCATGCCGTCAGAGCGAAGATGCCGCAGGCGATGCGTCCTCTGGAGGTGTCGGCGAGGGCGGTCAGCGCCAGGCCCGCGACCAGAACGGCCGGGAACATGCCGAGGTGCAGCCAGCCGCGCAGTTTCGGCTTCACCGGGTGAGGCAGGGAGAGCGCCTGCGGACCGTGGCCGTCGGCCGCCGAGTCGGTGGGCGCGTCGGGGACGAACGCAGTCATGGGCGAATGGTAGCTACGGAACCGTAAGTGACGTATCAGTGCCGCGGATTGTCAGGCGAAGAGTGGCCATCCTCTCATCGCGATCCGGCGATGGTTACGCAAACGGATGGTCAGGTGAACGCAACGTGCACGCAAAGCGGGCGCCAGAAACCGTGGCGAGCCTCACGTTGCTCACCTGTGCGCTCCTCTGGACAGATGGGCGCGTACGTCGGATGATCAAATGAGTGCGGTCGGCACCGGATGAGCGCCAAGATCCACCCTGAAGCATCCGGGTCGCAGCCCCCACGGGGCCTCCACATCACAAAAAACCCTCATTTAGGAGCAATCGTGGCGCGCGACATCGCGGCTCCCACCGTCCCCACCAACCATCAGGGGCTGATCTCGTGGGTCAACGAGATCGCTGAACTGACGCAGCCGGACAGCGTGGTCTGGTGTGACGGATCCGAGGCCGAGTACGAGCGACTGTGCGAGGAGCTCGTCGAGAAGGGCACCTTCCGCAAACTCGACCCGATCAAGCGCCCCCACTCCTACTACGCGGCCTCCGACCCCACCGACGTCGCCCGCGTGGAGGACCGGACCTTCATCTGCTCCGAGAAGGAGGCGGACGCCGGCCCGACCAACCACTGGAAGGCCCCCGCCGAGATGCGGGAGATCTTCCGGGGCGCCGGGGGAGAGGGCGGCCTGTTCCGCGGCTCGATGCGTGGCCGGACCATGTACGTCGTGCCCTTCTGCATGGGCCCCCTCGGCTCGCCGCTGTCCGCGCTCGGCGTGGAGATCACCGACTCCGCCTACGTCGCCGTCTCGATGCGCACCATGACGCGCATGGGCCAGGCCGTCCTGGACGAGCTCGGCACCGACGGCTTCTTCGTCAAGGCCGTCCACACCCTGGGCGCCCCGCTGGAGCCCGGCCAGGCCGACGTCCCCTGGCCCTGCAACCAGACCAAATACATCTCGCACTTCCCCGAGGACCGCGAGATCTGGTCCTACGGCTCCGGCTACGGCGGCAACGCCCTGCTCGGCAAGAAGTGCTACGCCCTGCGCATCGCCTCCGTCATGGCCCGTGACGAGGGCTGGCTCGCCGAGCACATGCTCGTGCTCAAGCTGACCCCGCCGCGCGGCGAGGCCAAGTACGTCGCCGCGGCCTTCCCGAGCGCCTGCGGCAAGACCAACCTCGCCATGCTGGAGCCGACCGTCCCCGGCTGGACGGTCGAGACCATCGGCGACGACATCGCCTGGATGCGCTTCGGCGAGGACGGCCGCCTCTACGCCATCAACCCCGAGGCCGGCTTCTTCGGCGTCGCGCCCGGCACCGGCGAGCACACCAACGCCAACGCCATGAAGACGCTGTGGGGCAACTCGGTCTTCACCAACGTCGCCCTCACCGACGACAACGACATCTGGTGGGAGGGCATGACGGAGGAGACCCCGGCCCACCTGACGGACTGGAAGGGCAACGACTGGACGCCCGAGTCCGGCGTCCCGGCCGCCCACCCCAACGCCCGCTTCACCGTCCCGGCCTCGCAGTGCCCGATCATCGCGCCCGAGTGGGAGGACCCCAAGGGCGTGCCGATCTCGGCGATCCTCTTCGGCGGCCGCCGCGCCACCGCCGTACCGCTGGTGACGGAGTCCTTCGACTGGAACCACGGCGTGTTCCTCGGCGCCAACGTGGCCTCCGAGAAGACCGCCGCCGCCGAGGGCAAGGTCGGCGAGCTGCGCCGCGACCCGTTCGCGATGCTGCCGTTCTGCGGCTACAACATGGGCGACTACATGGCCCACTGGGTCGACGTGGCCAAGGACAAGGACCAGTCCAAGCTGCCGAAGATCTACTACGTCAACTGGTTCCGCAAGGACGACCAGGGCAAGTTCGTCTGGCCCGGCTTCGGCGAGAACTCCCGGGTCCTGAAGTGGATCGTGGAGCGCCTGGAGGGCACGGGCGAGGGCGTCGAGACGCCGATCGGCATCCTGCCGACCAAGGACGCCCTCGACACCGACGGCCTGGAACTGGCCGACTCCGACCTGGAGTTCCTGCTCACGGTCGACAAGGAGGTCTGGCGCGAGGAGGCCGCCCTGGTCCCCGAGCACCTCAACACCTTCGGCGACCACACGCCCAAGGAGCTGTGGGACCAGTACCGCGCGCTGGTGGAGCGCCTGGGCTGAGCCCCACCCCCGAGCTCCGCGGCCGGTCGGGACCGGGATGTGCCCTGACCAGCGATCGTCACGTCTGACCGGCCGCGGAACGCATTGGCGGGGCCCCGCACAACGGCGTGCCGGGTGCCGAGCCCGTCGCCGTCCCCCGTCCGCCCCGACGGGGCACGACGGTGACGGGCTCACCCCGCCGACTTCGGCACGGCCCGCCCAGCGGGCTCACGAACGTGCCGATGGATGACCGAGCGCTCCGGCCGACGGACTACGTCGACCGGGGCGCTCGGGCGTTTCCGGGGTGCCGGCGGCGGTGACGGCGACGGCTTCGGCGTCGGTGAACAGTTCGCACCACACCGTCTTGCGGCCGGCCTCCTGCTCCACGCCCCACCGCAGGGCCAGCGCGTCGAGCAGCGCCAGTCCTCGGCCGGATTCCGCCTCGGCCCCGGCCGCTGCGACCAGGACGGGCAGGGCCCGGGGGTCGGGATCGGTGACCCCCAGCCGGAGCAGCCCGCCGTCCCGCCACACCCGGACCGTGACGGGGACGCCCTCCCCGACGTGCCGGATGACGTTCGTGACGAGTTCGCTCGCGCAGAGCTGCACGTCGATCCCGTGCGAGCGCAGTGCCCGCCGCACGCCGGACACCCCGGCCGGTGTCGCGAGCAACTCCAGCGTCAGCGCCGGCGGCATCACGCGGGCCCCTTGCGCAGGGCCGTGGTCAGCGCCCGTGCGGTGAGGAGATTGCAGTTGCCGAGCGCGACCAGCGGCCGCGTGGGGCAGCGGGAGGCGTAGGCCGGGAGGTCGACGCCGAGGGACGGCAGGGTGATGCCGTGTGCGGCGAGCGCGGCTCGCAACTCCTCGACGCAGACGTCGGCTTCGGTGGGGCTGTGCATGGGTTCACACCTTCCAGTGCGCTGTGTGACGAACCGCTCACACTCTGCCGCCGACCGCCGTACCGTGACAGCCCATCGGCATCCCGCGCCTGATCTGCGCGTACGCGGTGCCGGGTTAGGTAGCGGGCGGTAACGGCACACCAAGGACGGTGAACGATGGGGCAGCGCAAGGACATCGACGGTTCGACGGGCGTCCCGACCTTCTACGGCAGCGAGTTGCGCTGGAAGCGGGAGGAGGCGGGCCTGACCCTCCAGCAACTCGTCGAGGGCAGCTTCTACGGCCCGAGCCACCTCAGCGAGATCGAACGCGGCACGCGCCGGATGCCGGCGGAACTCGCCGAGCACGTGGACAAGGTGCTCGGCACGGACGGCTTCTTCCGGCGGCGGTGCGAGGACGTGCGGCGGGCGAAACGGCGGGGGCACGCGAGCTACTTCGAGCGGGTGCTGGAGGCTGAGCAGCACGCGGAGACCATCGAGGAGTGGTGTCCGACGCTGGTGCCGGGGTTGTTGCAGACGGAGGCGTATGCGCGGGCGGTCACCCGCTCCGCGCATCCCCTGGCGCCTGACGAGGAGGTGGAGGAGAAGGTGACCGCCAGGCTGGCGCGGGCCCGGCTGTTCGAGGACGACCACAAGACCCCGGAGTACTGGGTGATCCTGCACGAGTCGCTGCTGCGGCAGCCGATCCTGCCGCCGGACCAGAGCGCCGAACAGTGGGAGCGGATCGCGGAACTCGCGCGACGCCGCCGGATCGTTCCCCAGATCCTTCCGTGGAACTGCGGGGCGCATCCGCTCATGATGGGCATGGCGAAGGTCATGGCCTTCACGGACGCTCCACCCCTGGTCTATCTGGAGTCCCAGTACAGCGGGGACACCATCGACGATCCGGCCCTCGTGAAGCAGTACCGCAAGGCATACGATCGGCTCAGGGCCGCCGCACTGCCCCCGGAGGCGTCCCTCGCCCTGATCGACCAAGCGGCTGAGGATGACGGAAATGGCGAACTACGCACCTGACTTGCGCACGGCCGTCTGGCGCAAGAGCAGCTACAGCAATGGAACGGGCGGCGACTGCGTGGAGGTAGCCGAAGAAGCGTTCCCCGGCGCCGCCCGCTGGCGCAAGAGCACCTACAGCAACGGCGACGGCGGCGACTGCGTCGAGGTGTGCGACGCCCACACCGCCGTCGTCCCCGTCCGCGACTCCAAGGTCCCCCACGGCCCGGTCCTCACCATCACGGCCCCGGCCTGGACGTCGTTCGTCGCCTCCCTCAAGTGATCCGGGGTCAGTGCTGGTTCACCGGAAAGACAGCCGCCGGGTCGCAACGCTTCGGGCAGGCCAGCAGGTAGACCTCGTTTCGTCCGGCCCGTTCCGCTGTCCGGTCCACTGCCTGCCGACCTGCGACAGCGGGCCTGCCCTCTTCCGGGCACCACGACGGCCACGCCACGCTGTGCCCGGTCGCGGGGGCTGCCCAGGTCGTTCCCGCGTGACTCCCAGGAGGCGGACCCGGGTGCGGGTACCCGACGGCCCTCACTGAGGGGCCGTAGCGCCCGGTCCCCGCGTCGCTGCGGGTGCGCGCGGACCGGGGCCGTCCAGGGAGCCCTGGGGGCTCAGCGGGACGCGGCGTCCGCAGGGCACCTTTCCGGGCCGCCCGCAGCCCAGGACCTTGTCCGACGGAGGCCGGTGAGTGGTCGGCTCGGCTTGTCAGGTGCGGAGCAAGCCGAGCCGGTGAACCGCGAGCAGCCGAGTGCACGTGGTCAGTCGCGGCGGATCAGTTCCGGGTCGATGCGCCGACCCACGAGAGGGAGCGTGCCGACGGCGGACACGCCCGCCACGCCCACTGCCGCGAGCGCGAGCACCGGGACACCGGCGAAGTCCCAGTAGATCTCGCTGCCGCCAGTGATGAGATAGCAGGATTCGGCGAGCTTGCCCGTCACGAGTGCCAGCGCGAGCCCCACACTCAGGGGGAGCACGACCTGTACGCACTGCACGGCTCTCATCGTCCGCGCCCGTGCTCCGATCAGCGTGATGGCGGTGACCTGCGCGCGCCGCTCCACCGCTCGGTCGGTCACCGAGACGACGAAGGCCGCGGTCCCGATGACCAGCCCCATGATCATGCCGACGGCGAGCAGGGTCTCGAGGACTGCGATCTGCTGAAGGCCCTCGATGTTCACGCCGACGGGTTCGACAGCGGTGGTCGGGGCGACGGCGGCGATACCGTCGAGGACCCTGCGGACCTCAGCGTGGTCGGAGCTGCTGGTGAGGACGTACCGCGCCCCCTCCGGGCTTGCCGTGGCGGGCAGCGCCGACGGCGGGATGATCACGTCCGCTCCGTGGACCGCCGAGGGGTCGTACGCGCTGTAGGCGATCACGTCGTGCGGAAGTGTGATGTTCAGGGTCTTGCCACGATCGCCCTCCGGAATGCGGAAGGGAAGGGTGTCACCGGGACGCGCGCCCTGTCCGGTGCCGGCGTTCGGGTCACTGAGCCGCATCACCTTGCCGTCCACGCAGCCCTCGGAGTGCCGTACCAGCTTGGAAAACTGGTCGCAGGCGGCTACGACGGCGCTGCCCCAGGGCTGGTCAGCGGAACCATCGGGGTCGGTCCAGGACTCCATCGTCACCGCGTGCGCGCGTACCCCCGGTACGCCAGCGACTTCGTGCTGCTGCCGTGAGGTGAGCGACGACAGGGGGATGGAGTAGTCCTGTACGGGAGCGGACGGCCGGGTGACCTGCTCCAGCTGGATGAGGACGCCTTGGGCGAGGGAGGCGGAGAAGACGAGGAGCACGAGGCCGGTGACGACCCGCATGGTGCTGCCCGGCTCGACCTCGTTGCGGCGCATCGCCAGATTCAGGGTGAGGGACTGGGTGGTTCGCGCCAGCCGGCGGGCGAGGGCGTAGGAGATCAGGGGCAGCGTCAGCACCAGCCCCAGGCCGGTCAGCAGGATGCCTGCGGGCATCAGGAACGCGTTCGGGCCGAGGGTGTCGGCGGGGTGGTCGGTGAAGCCGGTGGCGCAGTAGCCGACGACGATGCCGAGGCCGGACACCAGGAGCAGGCCGCCCCACTTGGTGGGGCGCCTGGGTGCGGCGGTGCGGCGTACCTCCAGTGGGTTGGCGGCGGCATCGCGCGCGCTGGCCCGGCCGACGAACCATGCGAGGAGCGGGGCGCCGATCAGACAGACGGCGATGGTCGTCACGGACAACGCGCCATCGGCCGGGTACCACCTCAGACTGGGCAGTCCGGTCCGGGTCATCACCTGGTTCAGGACCCAGTACTCGCCCAGGCCGAGAATCGCGCCGAACAGTGCCGCGACGACGGTTTCGGCAGCGTTGACCCGCTGGGTGCCTTTGGTGCTCAGGCCCAGCAGGCGCAGGGACGCGAGGCGGCGGTTCCGGCTGGCGGCGGAGAGCCGGGCACAGACGGAGAGGAAGATGCCGAGGGGGAGCAGGACGAGTGATCCCAGGGCGAAGCGGATGTAGGTCAGGGTCGAGGGTTCGACGGCAGGGAAGGGGGCGTAACTGTACCCCCAGCTCTTCAGGGCACGGCCTTCGTCGGCGATCTTGTCGCGTGTCGTGCCGATGTAGGCGAACAGCTCGTCCGGGTGGGCGAGCCCTGTCGCGCCGATCAGACCCTTCTCGTCGCCGGGCAGGAGTCCCGCGACCGCGGGCTGGTCACGGAGCAGGTCGGCCGCGCCGGGGGAGAGGAACACCTCGCCCGGGTCCGGAAGTTCCTTCAGTCCTGGCGGGAGCTTGTCGGCGTTCTTGGTCCCCTTGGCGATGAACACCCGGGTGAACGCTTTGGAGCCGTAGGGGTCGGTGCGTTGGAGGACCAGCGTGGAACCCGCGGGCTGCACCGAGGCGGACCGTGGCTGTCGTGCGGCTGCCCGGCCGTCGTGTGCGTCGAGGATCTGCGGGATGGTGAGGACGAGGGCGAGGCAGCAGACCCCGAGGGAGCCGCCGGCCGCCATGAGGAAGAAACGTATGCGGTTGCCGCGGCCGGCGCCGAACAGCAGGCGCAGACCGAGCAGGAACTCCCTCACGCCGCCCCCCGCGGGGTGAGGACTCCATCGGACATCGTGTAATGGCTGTCGGCCTGTGCGGCGACGGCGGGGTCATGGGTGACCAGGATGACCGCGGTGCCCTGCGAGCGCGCCAGGCCGAGGAACTCCTTCAGTACGGTGGATGCGTTGGCACTGTCCAGCGACCCGGTCGGCTCGTCGGCGAACACGACGGCCGGGCGGTGGACCAGGGCCCGGGCGACAGCGACGCGTTGGCTCTGACCGCCTGACACCTGCGACGGGCGGCGCTCGCGCAGTTCGCCGAGTCCCAGCCGGGTGAGGACCTCGCCGGCGGCGGCGAGCGCGGGCCGCTTGCGCTGTCCGGCCAAGCGCAGCGGCAGAGCGGTGTTCTCCTCGATGGTCAACTCGGGGAGCAGTTCGCCGTACTGGAAGACGAACCCGAAGCGTTCACGGCGCAGCGTACTGATCTCGTCGTCGGTGAGATCGCCGAGTGGCTGCCCTTCGAACCGCACGTGTCCGCGCGCGGGAGGCAGCACCCCCGCGAGGCAGTACAGCAGCGATGACTTTCCCGAACCGCTCTGTCCGGTGATGGCCGCGACCTCCCCTCGGGAGATCGAGAGGTGGGCGTCGCTGACAGCCAGTTGCTTGCCGTAGGAAAGGTCAACGCCTTCGGCGGAAAGGACTTCTGACGTACTGATGGCTATCCCCAAAGAAGTGACCGGGCCCAGGGGGTCAGCCTGGGCCCGGTACTTGGCGGTGTGCTGTTGCTTACCTCTGGTAGTGCTTGGTGGCCGAGCAGTTGTCCGGGTTGAGCGAACCCTTGTCACGGCAGACGCGGATGTACGCGTCGTCGGTGTACCGCTGCGGGGGCGCCCAGTTGGAGGCCCCCACCGGAACGGTCTTCTTCTGCTTGCCGTTGTAGCGGTTCCAGTCGTAGCCCTCGACCTTCACCTGCACGTACACGTTGTGGCCGTCGCCGTGGTCGGCGTCCTGAAGCCGGCCCTTCCACTCGAAGGCCCCGTGGTTCTGGCCTGCGGGGTGCCACTTGTACTGACCGTGGTGGAACTTTGCACCACCGGTCGAGAGTGTCGGAATGTCATGCCACGAGGCGGCGAACGCCGTGCCCGCCCCCATGGCGAAGAGGCCGGCCGCGAGAGCGCCTACAGCCGACTTACGCACAATTTCTCCCGTTTGTTTTCTGTTGTGTGGCTCTGGTGGTCAAGCCAGAGCAGTGGTGAAAGTTACCATCCAGTAAAGGGTGGGAAAGGGTGGTCTGTTATGCATTGCCCGGTTCGCCCGGCCTCTCGGTTGAGGCTCCTTTGCGAAGTGTTTAACTTTTCCATGTGTGTGCATGACTTTTGGGGCTGGGTGTGGTGAGTCGCCCTGTCCCACCCCGAGGGCCTCCAACCGGTCCGTCAAGTGCCTGTTGGGTCGAGCGCCACGAGGCGGCGGTTCTCTGGGCGTGCGGCTCGACAGAGTGGACGCGGTCCTGCCGCGCTCCCCGACGTGCGTCGTCGGCCGAGGGGGGCGAGGAGTGGCGCGCATGGCCAGGACCCTGGAGGAGCCCATTTGGTCGACGGCCGATGCCGCCGTCGAGGCCAACCCGCACGAGGACTTCTCCTTCACGGCCGAGCCGTCGGCCCGCTCCTGCTCCGGCCGACCCCGTCGTCCCGCCCGCGCGTAACCGCAGAATCTCGTCGCGCGCACCGCGTGACGGATTCCGCCTCCCGCCGTTCTTACAGGTGTACTTCTAAGAGGTACGTCTCTAAGAACTGGGAGGTGTCATGGCCCGCCCCGCAGCACGAAGTCTGCCGAGACCGCCGGACATGTTCGACCGGGAGTGGGAGTGGAGTGAGCTGACCGCCTTCGCGACCGCCGAAGGCGCGGGCCCTCGGCTCGGCGTCGTGTCGGGCCGTCGTCGGCAAGGCAAGAGCTTCCTGCTCCAGGCGCTGGCGGAGGCCACCGAGGGCTTTTACTACGCGGCGGTCGAGGCATCCGCCACCGAATCCCTGTACCTGTTGGGCGAGGCGGTCGCGCGCTTCACCGGCGCCGCCGTGCCGCCCAGGCCGGCGAACTGGGACCAGGCGCTGGAGATGCTCTTCGGGCTCGCGACGGACCGGCCGCTGCCCGTGGTGATCGACGAGTTCCCCTATCTGGTGCGAAACGCCCCCGCCCTCCCGTCCCAGTTGCAGGCCGCCATCGGGGTGCGCTCCGAGCGCCACCGCAAGGAGCGGCCCCGGATCCTGCTGTGCGGCAGCGCGATGTCCTTCATGGGCGGGCTCCTCTCCGGGGCTTCCCCGCTCTACGGCCGGGCGGGGCTCGATCTCGTGGTCCACTCCCTCGGCTTCCGTGAGGCCGCCGAGTTCTGGGGTATCCAGGACCCGCGCCTGGCCGTCCTCGTCCATGCGATCGTCGGCGGCACCCCCGCGTACCGCCGGGAGTTCGTCGACGACGACGTACCGGACGGGCCCGACGACTTCGACGCCTGGGTCTGCCGGACCGTACTCAATCCGGCACGCCCGATCCACGGCGAAGCGCCGTACCTGCTGGCCGCCGAGCCGGACCTGCGTAACCGCTCGCTGTACCACTCGGTTCTGGCCGCGGTGGCGGGCGGCAACCGCACCAGTGGCGGCATCGCGAGTGCGGTGGGCCGCAAGGCCACGGACATCTCACTGCCGCTGTCCGTCCTGAGGAACTGCGGCCTGCTGACCGCCGAGCCCGATGCCTTCCGCTCCAACCGCACCACGTACCACGTCGCGGAGCCGTTGATCACCTTCCACCATGCCGTCGTACGTCCCGAGACGGCTCTGCTCAGTCGTCGCCGAGGAGCGGCCAAGATGTGGGACCACAGCCGGCCCACCTTCCTCAGCAAGGTCGTCGGTCCGCACTTCGAGCGCCTGTGTCGCGAGTGGGTCGAGTGGCACGCGGATCCCGCGACATTCGGGGGCATGCCGATCCAGGTCGCCGCCGGGACCGTCGCCGATCCGGTGGCCCGCACCTCTCTCGAAGCCGATGTCGTGGTGCACGGGGCGATCGGTCAGGACCAGGGCATTCTGCTGTCCGTCGGAGAGGCCAAGTGGCACAAGGTCATGAATCTCGGGCACCTGCAACGCCTGCGTCGCATCCTGGAGTTGCTGGAGTCGAGAGGCGTCGACACCAGCCATGCCAGACCCGCCTGCTACAGCGGCGCCGGTTTCGACCCGGAGCTGCGGTCGGCCGAGAGCCGGGGTGAGGTGGTCCTCGTCGACCTGCAACGGCTGTACCACGGTTCCTGAACCCTCGGCATGGCGCGCTGCCCCGGGAGAGTCGTCCGCGGTGGGCCTGTGGCGCCCGGTCCGCGCGTCGCTGCGGGTGCGCGCGGACCGGGGCCGTCTGAGGAGCCCGGTGGGGGCTCAGTGGGACGCGAGGGTGCGCGGCTCCAGGGCCGCCGTGTGCGCGTCCATCCGCTCGGCGGCCAGGATCGCGGCCGCCGTGTCGGCGCGGGAGGCGGCGACGACCAGCGCGCGGCCCGCCAGGGCGTGCGCCCGCCGGTGCAGGGCGGTGGCGCTCGGCTCGCGCCGGCCGCTCATCGGCGCGCGCACGGGGGTACGTCCGCCGCGCAGCCTGCTCACCTGCTCCGCGAGCCGCTCCGCCGCCGTGTCCAGGTCGGCCGAGCCCTGCGTCGCACGCAGCTCGTCCGTGACGGCGAGCAGGGCGCCGAGATGGCCCGCGAGCTGGATGTCCAGCTCTTCCTCACGGGAACGGTGGGGGAAGTCGGGATCGGGGCCGTCCACCGTGCTGTGGACCGACTTGGCGCGGATCGGTTCGTACATGGGAAGGCCTCCTGAATTCTTACAGGAAACCATCCTAGCTTAGATTTCGTCTAAAGTTGAGCTGCTCACAAAACAGGACTGCCCGCACACAAAGCGTGAGCGGGCAGTCGGGCGAGGTTCGGCGTCGGGGTCAGGGCTGGCCGTAGCCGTCCAGGAAGCGGCCGATCCGGCCCATCGCGTCCCGCAGGTCGGTGACCGAGGGCAGGGTCACCACCCGGAAGTGGTCCGCCTCCGGCCAGTTGAAGCCCGTGCCCTGGACGACCATGATCTTCTCGCGCCGGAGCAGGTCCAGGACCATGCGGCGGTCGTCCTTGATCTTGAAGACCTTGGGGTCGAGGCGCGGGAAGAGGTACAGCGCGCCCTTCGGCTTCACGCAGGTCACACCGGGGATCTGGGTCAGCAGCTCGTACGCCGTGTCCCGCTGCTCGCGCAGCCGCCCGCCCGGCAGTACCAGGTCGTTGATCGTCTGCCGCCCGCTGAGCGCCGCGACGACTCCGTGCTGCCCGGGCATGTTCGCGCACAGGCGCATGTTCGCCAGGATCGTCAGGCCCTCGATGTAGGAGTCGGCGTGGGCGCGCGGCCCGGAGATCGACATCCAGCCGACCCGGTAGCCGGCCACCCGGTACGCCTTCGACATGCCGTTGAAGGTGAGGGTGAGCAGGTCCGGGGCGACGGCGGCGGTCGGGGTGTGCGTGGCGCCGTCGTAGAGGATCTTGTCGTAGATCTCGTCGGAGCAGACGAGCAGGTTGTGCCGGCGGGCGATGTCGGTCAGGCCCTTGATCATCGCCTCGTCGTAGACGGCCCCCGTCGGGTTGTTGGGGTTGATGATCACGAGCGCCTTGGTGCGGTCGGTGACCTTGCGCTCGATGTCGGCGAGGTCCGGCATCCAGTCGGCCTGCTCGTCGCAGCGGTAGTGCACGGCGGTGCCGCCGGACAGGGAGACGGCGGCGGTCCACAGCGGGTAGTCGGGCGCGGGCACGAGGACCTCGTCGCCGTCGTCCAGCAGGCCCTGCATCGCCATCACGATCAGCTCGGAGACGCCGTTGCCGATGAAGACGTGCTCGACGTCCGTCTCGATGCCGAGGGTCTGGTTGTGCATGACGACGGCCCGGCGTGCGGCCAGCAGGCCCTTGGCGTCGCCGTAGCCGTGCGCCGACGACACGTTCCGGAGGACGTCCTCCAGGATCTCCGGCGGGCACTCGAAGCCGAACGCGGCCGGGTTGCCGGTGTTCAGCTTGAGGATCCGATGGCCGGCGGCTTCCAGCCGCATCGCCTCCTCGAGCACCGGACCCCGGATCTCGTAACAGACGTTGGCGAGCTTGGTCGACTGGATCACCTGCATGTCTGGGAGCTTACGGCCCGGTAATGGCTCCCGGGCCGTGTTTTCCGCCACGTGAGACGCGGGGATTTGGGGCGATATCGCCGCGTGCTGTCCCACCAGCACCTTCAGTCCCTAGAATGCGCCGCCATGTCCAAGTCATTCGAGTACGCCGACGGAGTGACGGGCGGTGGGCCGCAGGAGCCGCCGAACGTGTACCTGCCGCAGGCCCCAGCGCCTCCGGTGTACGACGCGTACGCGGATCCGGCGGAGGCCCACGGATGGCAGGACGCGTACGACGCCGCGGACCCGGCGGCCGTCGGGGACGGTGCGCACACGGCCGGCGCGGACGACGCGGGCGCCACCCGCCGGCTGCCGGTGGTGCCGGCGCGGGGCCGGTCCGGCGCCGGCCACCGCGCCCGGCGTAAGCCGGCTCCCCGGCGCCGTCGCCGCGCGACGGTCGCCGCCGGTGCCGTGGGTGCGTCGGTGGTCGCGCTGATCGCCGGATTCTCCCTCTCGGGCGGGCCCTCCGCCGGGACGCGGGACGGCGAAGGCGGCCGCTCGGGCCGGACGGCGGGAGAGTCGCCGACGGCGACACCGGCGGGCACCGGCCCGGCCGCGACCCCCGGCGCTCCGCTCGCCGGCCGGCCGGGGGATTCTGACGGGTCGTCCGGCGCCGCGTCCGCGAGCCCGTCCGTCGCGCCGAGCCGGGCCCCGTCCGGGTCCGCCACGGACAGCGCGCCGCCCCAGGTCGCCCCCACGACCAGTGCTCCGGCGGACTCCGGCGCCACCGCCACCGCCACCGCCACGGCGTCGGCGCCCGGCAGGCCCGACGGGAAGCCCGGACGCGGCCCGGGAGGCACCAAGGGACCCAAGTGACCGGCCCGGAAGGGCGGTTGAGTAGGGTCTGAAGGGAATTCAAGGTTCCGGTTGTGGAACAGGTTCTTGTGCCGCCCCCTCGCGACGATCACAATGCACATGACAACAGTGCAGGCGGCCGGAGGATTTCCGGTCGCCTCCGTCGCAAGAGGGGACCCCCCATGAGAAAACCTCTCGCCGCCGCGTTCTGCGCCCTGGCGATAGCCGGGGCCGGCGCGGCCCCCGCGGCCGCTGCCGATGCCGCCCCCACGGGCGTCGGCAAGACCGCGGACACGGGCTCGGCCACGTCCGCCGTCTCCGGCGTGGTCACGTCCGTGGAGCAGACGCTGTCCGGGCTCCGCGGCCCTCAGGCCAAGGCCGTGAACTTCGCCGGCACCGTCGCGCTCAGCAACTGCTCCGGCTCCGTCGTCCGCATGCCGGACGCCGAGGACAACGACCCGGCGCTCGTGATGACCAACGGCCACTGCCTGGAGTCCGGGTTCCCCGGCCCCGGCGAGGTCCTCGTCGACAAGGCGTCCAGCCGGACCTTCACTCTGCTCAACGCCTCCGGCTCGCGCGTCGCCACCCTGCGCGCCGCCAAGCTCGCCTACGGCACGATGACCGACACGGACGTCGCGCTGTACCAACTCACCACCACCTACGGGCAGATCAAGAGCTCGTACAACATCAACGCGCTGACGCTGAGCGACAGCCACCCGGTCGCCGGCACCGCCATCAGCATCCCCTCCGGCTACTGGAAGCGGATCTACAGCTGCAACATCGACGGGTTCGTGCCCACCCTGAAGGAGGGCGACTGGACCTGGAAGGACTCGGTCCGCTACACCTCCGCCTGCAACACCATCGGCGGCACGTCCGGCTCGCCCGTCGTCGACCAGGCCACCAACAAGGTCGTCGCCGTCAACAACACCGGCAACGAGGACGGTGAGCGCTGCACGGTGAACAACCCGTGCGAGGTCGACGCGAACGGCACCGTGACCGTCCGCAAGGGCATCAACTACGCCCAGCAGACCTACGGGATCCCGGCCTGCTTCGGGATCGACAGCAAGCTCGACCTGAGCGCGAGCGGCTGCACCCTGCCCAAGCCGTAGGGCCTGTCGTTTGGATCAGGTCGGCCGAGAGCGACTGCGCCTCTCGGCCGACCCGAGCCCCGCGACGCCGGCATGATCCAAACGACAGGGCCTGGGGCAGGGTGCCGGCCGGGCGGTCACGCGGGAGGAGTCCTGCGGACCGCCCGGCCCGCCAGCACGTCCGTGCGCCGGCCGTCCTCGATCACGAACCGACCGTCGACCAGGACGTGCGGGATCCCCGTCGGGAGCGTGCGCGGCTCCGCGAAGGTGGAGCCCGCCGCGACCGTCGCCGGGTCGAAGAGCACCAGGTCGGCCTTGTAACCCTCGCGCACCAGGCCCCGGTCGGGCAGCCGGAGCCGGGCCGCCGGGCGGGACGTGAGGTGCGCGACGCACTCCTCCAGGGACAGCACCCCCAACTCCCTTACGTAGTGCCCGAGGTAGTGCGGGAAGGTGCCGTAGGCGCGCGGGTGCGGCTTCGCGCCCTGGAGGATGCCGTCCGAGCCGCCGGTGTGCACCCGGTGGCGCATGATCGCCCGGACGTTCTCCTCGTGCCCGACGTGCTGGAGGATCGTCGGGGCCAGCCGGTCGGCCAGCAGCAGCCCGCGCGCGGTCACCCAGGGCGTCTCGCCCCGCCGGTCCGCCGACTCCTGGATCGTCCGGCCGACGAAATCGGCCAGGGCCGGATCGTTCACACCCGAGATCTCGATCGTGTCCCACTCGACGGGCACGCCGTGGCAGCCGTCCGAGCCGGTGACCTCCAGGTGGTGGCGGACGCGTTCCGCCGTCTCCTCGTCCGCCAGCCGCCGGAGAGTGCGCTCCGGGCCGCCCTCGCCCGCCCAGCTCGGCAGCACCGCCGCCAGCGTCGTACAGCCCGGGGTGTACGGGTAGGTGTCGAGGCTGATGTCGGAGCCGGCCGCGAGCGCCTCGTCCAGCAGGGCCAGCAGCTCCGGCGCCCGGCCCTTGTTCACGCCGAAGTTCATGGTGGCGTGGGCGAGATGGAGGGAGCAGCCCGCCTCCCGGGTCAGCGCGACCATCTCCTCGTACGCCGCCAGGGCCCCGGCGCCGTAGGAGCGGTGGTGCGGGCAGTAGTAGCCGCCGTACGACGCCACCACCCGGCACAGCTCGGTCAGTTCGGCATCCTGCGCGTACATGCCCGGCGTGTACGTCAGCCCCGACGACATGCCGACGGCGCCCTGCTCCATGCCCTCGGCGACCAGCCGCCGCATCCGGTCCAGCTCCTGCGGGGTCGCCGCGCGGTCCTCCCAGCCGACGGCGAGCGCCCGGACCGTGCCCTGCGGGATCAGATACGCCGCGTTCACGGCGATCCCGCGGTCCAGCCGGTCCAGGTACCCGCCGACCGACCGCCAGTCGAAGTCGATGTCGTCACCCGGGCCGTTCCATCCGGCGATCGCCCGGCGCACCTCACCCAGCGTGCGGTCGTCGACCGGCGCGTACGACAGGCCGTCCTGGCCGATGACCTCCAGGGTGACGCCCTGCGCGGCCTTGGCGCTGTGGTCCGGGTCGCGCAGCAGCGCCAGGTCGCTGTGGGCGTGCATGTCGACGAAGCCGGGGGAGAGGACCAGGCCCTCGGCGTCCAGCTCCCGGCGCGCCTTCGGCCGCTGGCATCCGGCCGCGGCGGCCTCCTTGACGATGGAGACGATCCGGCCGCCGTCGACCACGACGTCGGCCCGGTAGGCGTCCGCGCCGGAGCCGTCGACGACGTCGGCGTCCCGGATGACGAGCTCTTCCATCGCGCCGGCCTCCTAGAAGAACGTGCGGACGTAGTCGACGACCGTGCCGTCCGCCTCCGCGACGGGGATCAGCTGCCACTTGTCGAACGAGGTGCACGGGTGGGACAGCCCGAGCCCGACCCAGTCGCCGACCTCCAGATCCGCCTCCGGCGTGGTGGCGAGCCAGGCGTGCTGGTCGGACAGCGCGGTCACACGGACGCCGGTGGCCGGGCGCTCGGCGCCGTCCCGGCGGATCACCTGGGCGAAGGGCAGGTCGAGGTCGTAGGCCGCGTCCCGCTTGCCCGCGTTGACGAAGGCCTGCTCGGCACAGGGCCGCGACACGACCTGTGTCCACAGCCGGAACGCCGGCTCCAGGGCGCCCTCCTCGGGCACCCGGTTGAACGGGGTCAGCTTGCGGTAGTGGCCGTCGTCGTGCGAGACGTACGCGCCCGAGCGCAGCAACTTCAGCACGGGACGGGACAGTTCGGGGATCTCCGCGAAGACCTCGGCGACCGCGTCGAACCAGGCGCTGCCGCCCGCGCTGACCACGATCTCGTCCAGCCCGGAGAACCGCCCGGCCTTGTCGAAGCCGGCGGCGAGCGCGACCAGCCGCCGCAGCCACGCCGTCACCCGCTCGGTGTCGGCCTTCGGCACCTCGCCCTCGTAGCCCGCGACACCCACGAGCCGCAGCGTCCGCGTGGCCGCCACGGCGTCCGCGACCGCCGCGCACTCCGCCTCCGTCCGGACACCGGTCCGGGCGCCCTCGCCGGCCGCGAGCTCGACGACGACGTCCACGGGCCGGGTGGCGTCCCGCAGGGCGGCGTCCATCAGCTCGACGCCGCGCACGGAGTCGACGTAACAGACCAGTTCGAAGTCCGGGTCGGCATCCAGCTCGGCCGCGATCCAGCGCAGGGCCGCCGCGTCCACGAGTTCGTTCGCCAGGAACACACGCCGGGTGCCGAAGGCGCGCGCCACCCGCACCTGGTGCGGCACGGCGAGGGTGATGCCCCACGCCCCGTGCTCGATCTGCCGCTGGAACAGCTGCGGGGCCATGGAGGTCTTGCCGTGCGGCGCGAAGGCCAGGCCGTGCCGGGCCGCATAGGTCTCCATCAGCTTCAGGTTGTGTTCCAGGCGCTCGGCGGACAGCGCGAGCACGGGCGTGGCGAAGCCGCCGGAGAAGAGGTTGCGGCGCTGGCCGGCCAGCTCGGCGACGGTCAGTCCGTCGGCGTCCGGCGGAAGGCCCTTGAAGCGGTGGTCGACACGCTCGGCGGCGAGCCGGGCGAGGGACTGGGCCGTGTCGGCCGTCATGGAGCCTCCCTGATCAGCAGTGTTGCATTCTCTGCAACCTTCATTGCGTATGTCGCTGAACGCTGTCTAACATCTCGGCCACCCCCGGTCAATGAAACCGCCACCGGCCGCCCCGGCACCCCGACGCCTCGACGAGGAGCTACGAGCATCGTGACCCCCACCGGACCCTGCAACGCCCCCGACGTCGTGGACGTCGTCGCGCTCGGCGAGTCCATGGTCACGTTCCTGCCCTCCCGGCCGGGGCGCCTCGCCGACGTGCCGAACTTCGAGCGGGGCATCGGCGGGGCGGAGTCGAACGTGGCGTGCGTGCTGGCCGCGGCGGGGCACTCCGTGCGGTGGGTCGGCAGGGTCGGGGACGACCCGTTCGGCGATCACCTGGTCGAGGCGATCGGCGCCTACGGCGTCGACGTGGCACACGTCCGGCGCGACCCCGGCCGCCCCACCGGCATCTACTTCCGCACCGCCGGGGACCGGGCCGGCGACGCCCACGAGGTGGCCTACTACCGGACCGGCTCCGCGGCGTCCGCGATGAGCGTGACGGACCCCGACCCGGCGGCGGTGCGCGCCGGCCGCGTGCTGCACCTGTCCGGGATCACCGCCGCACTGTCCGGGACCTGCCTGGACCTGATGCGCGAGCTGACCGCCCGCCGCCCCGGCCGCCCCCTGGTCTCCTTCGACGTCAACCACCGGCCCGGCCTGTGGCGCGACACCGACGCCCCGGGCGTGCTGCGCGACCTCGCCCGGGGCGCGGACCTCGTGTTTGTCGGGCAGGACGAGGCCTGGGGGCTGCACAGCGCCGAAGCCGTCCGCGCCGCCCTCCCCGAACCCGAGGTCCTGGTCGTCAAGCAGGGCGCCGCCGGAGCCACCGTCTTCGAGGACCGGGACGTCACCTTCGTGCCCGCACCCCGGGTCGACGTCGTCGCCGCCGTCGGTGCCGGAGACGCCTTCGCCGCCGGGTTCCTCTCCGCCACCTTGCGCGCACTGCCCGTGCGGGACCGGCTGCGGCACGGGCATCTGATGGCCGCCGCCGCGCTCACCGTGCCCGGCGACCTCGCCACACCGCCCACCCGGGAGCACGCCGACCGGCTCGCCGCCCTGGACGACGCGGCATGGGGGAGACTGCGACTCGGCCCGGGCTGGACCGAGGAGACACAGCGGGCCGACGAGGAGGTACGTACACCATGAGCCAGACCGTCGACCGCGCGCTGAGCATCCTGCCGCTGCTCGCCGAGGGCCCCGCCGACCTGGGGCAGGTCGCCGACCGCCTCGGTGTGCACAAGTCCACGGCCCTGCGGCTGCTGCGCACCCTCCACGAGCACGGGCTCGTCTACCGCCAGTCCGACCAGCGCTACCGCCTCGGCGCCCGGCTCTTCTCCCTCGCCCAGGAGGCGATGGAGAACCTCGACGTCCGCGAGATCGCCCACCCCCACCTGGTCCGCCTCAACGAGAACTGCGGGCACACCGTGCACCTCGCCGTGTACGAGGAGAACGAGGTCCTCTACATCGACAAGGTCGAGAGCCGCTACCCCGTGCGGATGTACTCCCGCATCGGCAAGCCCGTCGCCATCACCGTCGCCGCGGTCGCCAAACTGCTGCTCGCCGATCTGCCCGAGCACGAGCGGCGGGCCATCGCGGACAAGCTCGACTACCCCACGTACACGTCCCGTTCGACACCCAACGCCGGCGCGTTCCTGCGCGAGCTGGAGAAGGTGCGCGAACAGGGCTGGGCCACCGACCTCGGCGGCCACGAGGAGTCCATCAACTGCGTCGCGGCGCCCATCCGCGGCGCCGACGGCCGGGTCGTCGCCGCGATGTCGGTCTCCGCGCCGAACGTCGTCGTCACCGCCGACGAACTCCTCACCCTCCTGCCGCTGGTGCGCCGTACGGCGGACGCCATCAGCGGCGAGTACTCCGGCAGGACACCAGTGAAGGGCACCGTATGACGGACAAGATCGCACTCACCCCGAAGACCCACACCACCCCGCCGGCGAAGTTCTCGCACGGTGTGCGGAAGGGCAACGTCCTCCAGGTCGCCGGCCAGGTCGGCTTCCTGCCCGCCGAGGAGGGAAAGGCGCCCACGCCCGCCGGGCCGACCCTGCGCGAGCAGACCCTCCAGACCCTGGCCAACGTCAAGGCGATCCTTCAGGAGGGCGGCGCCTCCTGGGACGACGTGATGATGATCCGCGTCTACCTGACGGACGTGGCCCACTTCGCCGAGTTCAACGCGATCTACGACGCGTACTTCGAGGAGCAGGGCCTGACCCAGCCGCCCGCCGCACGCACCACCGTCTACGTCGGACTGCCCGCGGGTCTCCTCATCGAGATCGACGCCCTGGCCGTTCTCGGCTGACCCACCCCCACCCCGCCTTTCCGAGGCGCGGCGCCCACCGATGCGCCGCGCCGCGCTCCCCCCTACCCAGAAGCTGCATGCATTTACGCAGAGGACCCCCGAATGTCCCCTTCGCTCGCCGCGTCCGCCCCTGCCGAGACCCCACCCCACACGGGAGGACTGCTCCTCCTCGTCGACGGCACGGCCGGACTCCTGCTCACCGCCGCGCTCGGCATCGCGCTGCTGCTCCTCCTCATCATCAAGCTGAGACTCCAGCCGTTCGTCGCGCTGCTCGCGGTCTCCATAGCCGTCGGCCTCGCCGCGGGTCTCTCGGTCACCGAACTCTTCGGCACGGTCCAGAAGTCGGACGCCGTGTCCACCATCGAATCCGGCATGGGAGGCATCCTCGGCCATGTCGCGATCATCATCGGCCTGGGCACCATGCTCGGCGCGATCCTCGAAGTCAGCGGCGGCGCCGAGGTGCTGGCGAAGCGTCTGCTCGGCCTGTTCGGCGAGCAGCGCGCCCCGCTCGCCATGGGTCTCACCGGCCTGATCTTCGGTATCCCGGTCTTCTTCGACGTCGGCATCTTCGTCCTGGCCCCGATCGTCTACGCCGCCGCCAAGCGCCCCCAAGGGCCTCCGACAAGCTCCGGTCCAGGGGGGACCCCCACCGGCAAATCGATCCTGCTCTACTGCCTTCCGCTGCTCGCCGGACTGTCGGTCACCCACGCGTTCCTGCCGCCGCACCCCGGCCCGGTCGCCGCGGCCGGCCTGCTGAACGTGGACCTCGGCTGGGTCATCCTGATGGGCATCGTGTGCGGTCTGCCGGCCGTGGTGGCCGCGTGGGGCTACTCGGCGTGGGTCGGGCGCCGCATCTTCGTCCCCGTGCCGCAGGACATGGTCGAGGCGGCGGAGGAAGCCAGGCAGGTCGTCATCGACGAGCAGCGCGCCGCCGGGATGGAGCCGAGCGAGCAGCCGGTCTCCCTCGGCACGGTCCTCGGCATCATCGGCACCCCGCTGGTCCTGATCCTCGCCGCGACCTTCTCCTCGATCGCCCTGGACCCCTCCACCCTCCGCTCGGTGATCGAGTTCTTCGGCAACCCGTTCGTGGCGCTCACGCTGGCCTTGTTCCTCGCGTACTACCTGCTGGGCATCCGCCGCGGCTGGTCCCGCAAGTCCCTGGAGACGGTGTCCACCGCGTCCCTCAAGCCGGTCGGCAACATCCTGCTGGTGGTCGGCGCGGGCGGCGTCTTCGGCGCCGTCCTCAAGGCCAGCGGCGTCGCCCAGGCCCTTTCGGACACGTTCAACGACGTCGGCCTGCCGGTGATCGTCCTCTCCTACCTGATCTCCGTGGTCCTGCGCGTGGCCCAGGGCTCGGCGACGGTGGCGATCGTGACGACGGCGGGCATCGTGGCCCCTCTGCTGTCCGAGGGGGACCACTCCCAGGCCTTCATCGCCCTGGTCATCATGGCCATCTCGGCCGGCTCGATCTTCGCCTCGCACGTCAACGACGGCGGCTTCTGGATGGTGGCGAAGTACTTCGGCATCAGCGAACGGGACACGCTCAAGACGTGGACCGTGCTGGAGAGCGTGCTGTCGGTGGCGGGGTTCGCGGTGGCCGCGGTAATCAGCCTCTTCGTGTAGGCGTCTGATAACGAAGTCGGGGTCGACTGTGTGCGGCACAGGTTTGTCGACCATACTGCTCCGCTGTGGAGCAGCGCATAGGTTCGAGCAGCCAGCCCCTGGAAGGCGCCGGATTCGACCCGGCCTTCATCCCCGGGCTCACGCCACCCGTGTCCGGACGGACGGAGGACGGCGAGCCGGAGAAGGAGCCCGAGGCCGGGGAGGACGATGAGACCGCCCCCGAGCCGGCGGAGACGGCCGAGGCGTCGCCCTCCGAGCCGGCGGAGGACGCCGAGGCCGACGGCCCGGTCTTCGAGGCGTCCGACCGCCGTGCGCGGATGGTCGCCGATCACAGAGGCGTACGACTGTCCCTGGACGACCAGGAGTGCGAGTTCCGCTGGGACGAGATCGGCGCGGTCGAGACGGAGACGGCCCGCTTCGGCAAGCGGTACACCGTCACCGTCCACACCCCTGACCGGCGCTGGTACCCGATCGAGATCGAGGCGCCGGCCAGGAGCCACTTCAAGGAGTGGGACGAGCAGTTGGACGCGGTGCTGGACGCCTACTTCGAGGAAGACGCCGACTAGCTAGCGCAGTACTGGCTCTCCTTGCCGATCGACCGGTACATACAGTCCGCGTTCTCCAGCAGTTGCAGCACCGCGTCGCGGTTACGGGAGGTCTCCCGCTCGATCACCTCGTCGGGCGGGTAGAACCCACCCCCACCGGAGCGGGGGTACATCTCGAAGGTGTAGCCGAAGATCTTGTGCGCGCCCCAGAGGTAGTCGTCGATCGACCCGTCGGTGATGTACAGGTCGCTGGACTGCTCCGCCGTGTACCCGTTGGAGGCGGCCATCTTCTGCCCGACCGTCTTGAACGCCGCGTGGTCGTCGGCGGTCATCCCGGTCGTCGTGTCGGAGTAGGTGTAGCCGAACGGCCACAGCACCAGCTCGCTGTACGTGTGGAAGTCGACCCCGGCCTTGATCTGCTGGGTGCCGCCGACGATCCGGCTGCGCACGAAGTCGGCGACGACCTTCACCTCGGGCGCCGACTCCGCCGACCGGCCCCGGTAGGTGTCGGAGGACGTCGAACCCGAGGAGCCGCCGCAGCAGCCCCAGCGGTAGTTCCAGTTGCGGTTCAGGTCCGTACCGACGTACGACGAACCGGAGTTGGGCTGCCGGTTCTTGCGCCAGGAGCGGTACGAGCCGGTGGCGATGTCGTACTCGCCGCCGTCCGGGTTGATGTCCGGGACGATCCAGATCTCGCGGTTGTTCACCATGCCGGTGACACGCGAGTCGGAGCCGTAGTCGGAGGTCAGCTCGCGCAGCAGGTAGAGCGCCATCTCGACGGTCAGGTGCTCGCGGGCGTGCTGGTGGTGCGTGAACAGTACCTCCGGCTCGGACTCGTCGGCGCCCACGTTGTCGCTGATCTTGACGGCGACGATGTTCCGGCCCTGGTACGACTTGCCGATCACGCGCTGGCTCGCGATGGACGGGTTGGCCGAGACGATCGAGTTGATCTCGCTCGTCATCTCCGCGTAGTTGTGGTACTTAGAGTCGCCCGACGGGAAGTCGTGCAGCCGGACGTCGTCCTCGCCGGCGGAGCGGTCGGGTACCGCGCCGAGTGGGGTGACCTCGTAGCCCTGGGCGCGCAGCTTCTTGATCTGGTCCGCGCGGCCGGAGACCACGACACCGTGGCCGTGGACCTCGTCGACCGTGACGCCCGTGCGCTGAAGTGCCGTGCGGTCCTTGGCCGTCGAGTGCAGATGAACCTCGTACTGCCGGGTGTCGTCGGCCGAAGCGGCCGCCTTGCGGGCGCTGTCGGCGGTGGCGTCGCTCGTCGTCGCGGACAGGGGCGCCGCGAGGGCGAGGGCGAGGAGGCCGGCGAGGGCGGCGGTGCGTCTGCCGGTGCGGGCACCGGAGCCTCGTATGCGAAGTCGCATGAAATCTCCTTGTGGGAGGTGGGGTTGTTCCGTGCGACGTACTGGTGCGGGTGGCGCATATCGTTCTGCCAATGGCATGAGCAGGTCAAGACTGAAAGTGGCCGCGCAGTGTACGCGCGCGGCGCCACGGTCGAGGTGTCCCTGCGGAAGTGCACCCACAGGTGTGGCCCCGGCGTGCATGTATGTACGCCGCGGGAGAGAGTGAGGGTCCGCGCAAGGGGAGCCGGAGTGTCAGGATCCCCGGACCCCAACCCCTCAGAGGACTGGCTGATCATGGGCGGATCAGCGCCACGACGGGACCACCACCTGCCGGCCGAGACGACCAGCTTCGTCGACCGGCGTGGCGAACTGACCCAGGGCCGCGAACTGCTGGCCCGCGCACGGCTGGTGACGCTGACCGGACCGGGCGGCGTCGGCAAGACCCGGCTCGCCGCACGCATCGCGGCCCGGGTGCAGCGGGCCTTCCCGGACGGCGTGCGCTTCGTGCACCTGTCCGGACTGCACGGCCCGGCACTCGTCCCGCTCGCCGCCGCCGACGCACTCGGCCTGCACGACCGCTCCGCCCAGCCGCCCCTGGACGCCCTCGTCGAACAGGTACGGGACCGGCGGCTGCTCCTCGTCGTCGACAACTGCGAGCATCTGGCGGGTGCGTGCACCCAGCTCGCCGCGGCCCTGCTGCACGGCACCGAGGGCGTCCGGATCCTCGCCACCAGCCGGCACCGGCTCGGCCTCACCGAGGAACACCTGCTGGAGGTACGGCCGCTGCCGGTGCCCGACCCGGACGGCGACCTGTCCGCCGCCGAGGGCTACCCGGCCCTCACGCTCTTCGCCGACCGGGCCGCCGCCGTCATCCCGGGCTTCCGCCTCACCCCCGCCAACCGCGCCCTTCAGCAACCGCAGCCAGATCGCGGCCTGGACGACGGCACAGCGCTGACCCGCCGCACCCACCCATCCGAGGGGATCACGTGACCACCGCAGAACTCAGCCCGTTCGACCACCGCATGGCCGTCTTCGACTCCGACGACGGCTTCCTGGCCGCCGCGCTGCCCTTCCTCGGCGAGGGCCTCGGCACCTCCGGCGAACCGCCGCCGGTGGCCATCGCCGCCCCGCACAACCTGGACCTCCTGCGCGACGCCCTCGGCCCCGACGCGAAGGACGTCACCTGCATCCCGCACACCGACTGGTACACCGGCTCCGCCGCCAACGCCATCGCCCGGGCCGCCGCGTACCTCACCGCGCACGCCGGCCCGGGCGGCCGGATCCACCTCGTCATGGAGCCCGTCTGGAGCGGCCGCGCCGGCCGCTCGGCCCGCGAGACCACCGAGTGGATCCGCTACGAGGCGCTCGCCAACCTCCTCTTCGCACCCATGTCCACGACCGCCCTGTGCGCCTACGACACCCGCACCGCCGGGCCCGCCGTCGTCGCAGCGGCCCGCCGCACCCACCCGGACACGGAGGTGTACGAGGACCCGCTGCGGCTCGTGGCCGAACTCGATGCCGTACCGCTGCCGTTGCCCCCGGCCGGTGCGCTGCCCCTCGCGGAACCGCACGCCGCGGCCGTGCAGAGCTGGGCGGTGGCGCGGGGACTGCCCGCCGCCGACGCCGAGCTGTTCGCCGCTGCCGTGGCGGAGTCCGCGGCGGCCCTCGCGCCCCTGGGCGGTGACGCCCTGCTGTGGGGCGAGGCACCCGCCTGCGTCTGCGAACTGCGCTCGGTCCGCCGTCTCGACGACCCGCTCGCCGGTTTCGTCCCACCGGCCCCCACCGGCCCGGAACCGGGCCCGGGGCTGTGGTACGCGCGTCAGGTCTGTGCGTACGTGGACATCCGCGACGACGCCCGGGGAGCCACGGTCCGCCTCCAGTACGCATAGCCCCCTATCTGCACAAGCAGGTAGGGGATCGGGTAGTCCTCCCCCTGCGCCGGACCACCCCCGGGGATCACCCTGGACCCATGCTGCAACTCTCCGGGCGGACCTCCCGGACCCCGACGCCCGCTACGGCCCGTTCCCGCAACCACGCCTGGGAGCAGGCCACCTGAGTGTCGAGTACGCACCCCGGCCCTCCGCCGTCCGCGAGGCACGCTCGGAGGTCCGCAGGCAGTTGGAGGGATGGGGGCTCGGCGGGCGCGGTGAGGTCGCGGACGTGGCCGGACTGCTCGTCGCCGAACTGGCCACCAACGCCCTGGTGCACGCCGGGGGCCGCTTCCGGCTCACCCTCTTCGCCGCGCACGGCGTACTGCGCTGCGAGGTCGCCGACGGCGAACGCCGGGTGCCGCGGGTGCTGGACGCGGGCACCGGGGAGAACGGCCGGGGAATGTTCCTGGTGGACGCGCCGGCCCAGCGCTGGGGCTGCCACCGGGACGGGGCGGGCAAGACCATGTGGTTCGAGCTCGGCACGTGCGGAGCGGACGGCTGCGGTCGGCGACAGCCGTGACGTTCCGCTGGGCCGGGCCCGGGCGGTGTGCCACGCCGCCCGGGCCCGGCTCCGGTGTGCGGGTTCGTCGTGGCTGTTCGCGCGGTTCCCCGCGCCCCTGGAGTGATTCCGCTCAGGCCCTCTTGTCGGCCCGGGCTCATTGCGGTTTCTTGATCTGCATGGCGGACACCACGGGAAACACCACGGATCACGAGGCCACGCATCCCCCACAGCCCCGGAAGGCGAGTTGGAAGTACATCGGCCCGGGCATCGTCGTCGCGGCGACCGGTGTCGGCGCCGGTGACCTGGTCGCCACGCTGATCGCGGGCAGCAACTTCGGCTACACCCTCCTGTGGGCCGCGATCATCGGCTGTCTGGTGAAGATCTCCCTGGCCGAGGCGGCGGGCCGCTGGCATCTGTCCACCGGCCGCACCCTGTTCGACGGCTGGGCCAGCCTCGGCCGCTGGACCACGTGGTTCTTCGCCGTCTACGTCGTGGTCTGGGGCTTCGTCTACGGCGCGGCGGCCATGTCGTCGAGCGCGCTGCCGCTGCAAGCGCTGTTCCCCGACGTGATGGACCTCAAGTGGTGGGGCATCGCCTGCGGCCTGGTCGGTCTGGTCTTCGTCTGGTTCAACAAGTACGCGGTGTTCGAGAAGGTCATGACGATCCTGGTGGGCGTCATGTTCCTGGTGACGGTGTACCTGGCGATCCGCGTCACGCCCAACATCGCCGACGCCTTCGCGGGCCTCCTCCCGGTGCTGCCCGACGAGAAGGACTCGATCCTCAACACCCTGGGCCTGATCGGCGGCGTCGGCGGCACGATCACGCTCGCGGCGTACGGCTACTGGGTCAACGCCAAGGGCTGGACCGACACCGGCTGGATGAAGGTCATGCGCCTGGACAACCGCGTCGCCTACATCACGACCGGCATCTTCGTCATCGCCATGCTGTTCGTCGGCGCGGAGCTGCTGCACTCGGCGAACGTCGCGATCGCGAGCGGCGACAAGGGCCTGATCCAGCTGGGCGACATCCTGGAGGACGAGTACGGCTCGGCGACGGCGACGTTCTTCCTGATCGGCTTCTTCGCCACGTCCTTCACCTCTTTGATCGGCGTCTGGCACGGCGTGAGCCTGATGTTCGCCGACTTCGTGACCCGTCTGTCGGGCAAGGGCCGGGCCAAGGGCGAGGAGGTCGCCTCGGGGACCCGCGAACGCTCCTGGCCCTTCCGCGCCTACCTGCTCTGGCTGACCTTCCCGCCGATGATCCTGCTCTTCGAGGGCCAGCCCTTCCGCCTGATCATCATCTACGGCGTCCTCGGCGCGGCCTTCCTGCCGTTCCTGGCCGGCACCCTGATCTGGCTCCTCAACTCCTCCCGCACGCCCCGCGAGTGGCGCAACGGCCCCCTCAGCAACGCGATGCTCGCCATCGCCGGCCTGCTCTTCCTGATCCTGTGCGTGAAGCAGGTCTGGGACCAGCCGTGGGGGGACTTCTTCTAGGAGGGGCGATTCGCCGGATGACCGAGCAGCCACTTCCCCCGCCCGGCCCCGGCTTCGGCCCCCGCAGCCGGCCTGGGTGCTTGGCCCCTACCGTCCGACGGGGTGAGTCCGGCCGCCCCTACGGCAGCCCGTGCACATGCGGTCCCACCGCGTTGGACCACGCGTTGCCCGCCGTCGCGTCCCAGTTGGTCGACCAGGTCATCGCGCCGCGCAGGCCGGGGTACGTCCGGGGCGGTGTGAAGGTGCCGCAGTGGGTGGCCCTGGCGAGGCAGTCCAGGGCGTTGTTCACCACGGTCGGTGAGACGTAGCCGCTGCCCGCCCCGCGCGTCGAGGCCGGCAGGCCCAGGCCCACCTGGGACGGGGCGAGGCCGTTCTCCAGCTGGATGCAGGCCAGGGCCGTCAGGAAGTCGACCGAGCCCTGGCTGTAGACCTTGCCGTCGCAGCCGAGCATGGAACCGCTGTTGTAGTACTGCATGTTGACGACCGTGAGGATGTCCTTCACGTTCAGCGCGGTCCGGAAGTACCCGTTGGACGTGGACTGCATGTCGATCGTCTGCGGAGCCATCGTCAGGACGAGCGAGGGGCCCGCCTTCGCCGACAGGGCGCGCAGCGCCTGCGTCATGTACGTCGCGTTCAGTCCGTTCTCCAGGTCGATGTCGACACCGTCGAAGCCGTACGTCTGCATCACGGAGTACACGCTGTTCGCGAAGTTCGTCGCCGACGCGGCGTCGTTGACCGACACCGTGCCGCGCTCGCCGCCGACCGAGATGACGACCTTCTTGCCGGCCGCCTGCTTGGCCTTCACGTCCGCCTTGAACTGGTCGACGGTGTAGCCGTCCAGCCCGGCCGAGTCCAGGGTGAACGACACCGCCCCGGGCGTGCCCGTCGCGTCGGCGAAGGCCACCGCGATGATGTCGTAGGCGGCGGGGACCTCCGAGATGCGCTGGACCGTCGCGCCGTTGTCGAAGTTCTGCCAGTAGCCGGTCACGGCGTGCTCGGGCAGCGCCGGACCGGGGCCGTTCGGCTGGTTCGTGGTGCCGGTCACCGCCGCCGACTTCGGCGACTCACCGGCCCCGTTCGTCGCCGTGACCTGGAAGGAGTACGACGTCGAGGCCGCGAGCCCGGTCACCGTCGCCGCTGTGCCGGAGACCGAGGTCACCTTCGTGCCGTCGCGGTAGACGGTGTACCCCGTCGCTCCCGACACCGTGTTCCAGGCGAGGGTGACCGAGTCGGACGTCGTGCCGGAGACGGTCAGGCCGCCCGGCGCCGACGGGATCGTCGGGCCCGGGTCCGTGCCCCCGCCGCCGTCGGGGCCGAGGACCGACACGTCGTCCGCGTAGTACGCCGCCTGCCCGTACCAGCCGTGCGTGTACACCGTCACCGAGGTCGTCGAGGAGCCCGTCGTGAAGGTGGTCGACAGCTGCCTCCAGGACGAGGAGTCGGGCGTCCAGGTGGACACGTCCGTCGTGCCCGTGCCCGTCACGCCCAGGTAGGCGTACCCGCCCCTGACCCAGGCGCCCAGCGTGTACGTCGCGTTGGGCTTCACCCGTACCGTCTGGGCGCACCGGGCGTTGTCCTGCCCCGACGGGGTCGCCCGCAGCGCCGCCGTGCCGGTGCGCACCGGGGAGGAGACCGTCGTACCGCTGCCCGCCGAGCAGGTCCAGTCGCTCAGGCCCGACTCGAAGCCGGCGTTCCTGGCGTTGTTGACGTCGGCGGCGTTCGCCTGGCCGACGGTCGTGACAGTGAGGGCCAGGGCAGCCGTGACGGCACCCGACCACAGCCGCAGGGATCGTCTGTGTCTGGACATGACAAGAAAATGGTCCAGACCAACGCGGCTGTCAAGAGGTCCAGACCAACCTGTCGAGCATCACTCCCGCCGCGCGGTGACCGGCAAGATGCTCAACCTGCCCCGTTTTGACGCATCTTGTGCAATGGCAGTTGCTGCTCAGCTACACAAACGCTGTTCTCCGGTCACAGAGCCGTGGATACAGTGCTGAGGTAGTCACGCAGTGAAGTCGACACGGTGCGCCGGAGTGACATCCGGCGTTCCGACGGGCATGGGGAAACGGGGAGCTGCGCGTGCCAACTGCCATTGCCGTGACCAGCGCCGACATGGCGCTGCCGCCGCAGGACGAACGCACCCTGCCCGCCGTCGTGCTGCGGGACGTCGATCGACGCCCCCTGGAGCAGGCGCTGGCCGAGATGCAGGCCCTGGTCGAGCACCACGGGCACGTGATCGTGGTCTGCTCGCAGGCCGCGCCCACCGCGGTGCAAAGACGGCTGCACACCCTGCGCTCCCTCATGGAGAGCGACCGGATCGCGCTGTTCCGGCCGGATCTTCCGCCTCTCGGACTGGCCGTCCTGGTCCGCCAGTTACGGCAGCTCGCCTCCTGCGACATCAGCCCCGGCGTCCTCGCCTCGGCCGGCCGGCTGCTCGTCCACTACATCCACGCCGGCGCGCTGCTGGGCTCCGTCGCCCGCCTCGACCGCGTCCCCGTCGGCCTCAAGTCGCACGCCAAGTCCTGGGTGCCCGGCAGCCAGTTCGGCGTCCTCGCCCACCCCGAACCGCACCTGGTCCGAATCACTCCCGAAGCCCGGCTCCCCGGCCCCGAGTTCGGCACCTGGATGCTGGTCGCCAAGGGGCAGCTCCAGTCCGACTGGGTCACGGGCACCCTCGCCCCCTCCTGGAAGGTGCAGGGGCTGCGCGAGACCGCGCTCCCGGCCGAGTCGCCCGGCTGGTGGGGCACCGGCAGGCTCATCGAGTTCTGCAGCTACCTGCCCGACCTGTCCGTCCTCTACCAGCTGGTCACCTCCGTCCGGCGCAGCCCGTGCCACTGGTGCGGCATCGACGTCATCGGCGACCGCTGCGTGTTCTGCTCGGCCGGGCCACCCGCCCACGACAGCCCGCCCCGCAAGCAGCTCGAGAACCGAACGGCCGTCGGCTGAGGCCTGACACCGCTCGTCAGCACTGTTCCGATCCCGCTCGACCGATATCCCCAACGAGGTTGTACGGTTCATGAACTCCCGTCAGCGCCGCGGCGTGATTCTCCTGCTTCTGTCGGTCGTCTGCGCCCTCGGCGCCTTCGCCGGCGTGCTCTCCGTCATCAGCGACGTGAAGTCGAAGGTCGGCCCCGAGGTCACCGCCTACCGGCTGAAATCCGACGTGCCGCCCTACACCACCCTCGGCACGGGCCAGTTCGAGAAGATCAAGATGCCCGAACGGTGGCTGTCCGACAACGCGGTCACCGATCTGCGGGAGATACAGGGCAAGATCGCCGTGACCACGCTGCGGGCGGGCTCCCTGCTCCAGACCGACATGATCGTCCGCCGGCCGGCCCTCCAGCCCGGCCAGCAGGAGGTCGCCATCATGATCGACGCGGCCACCGGCGTGGCCGGCAAGATCACACCCGGCGCCTCGGTCAACGTCTACGCCACCTTCGAGGGCGCGCGCGAGGGCGACCCCGACCAGTCGAAGATCATCATCACCAGCGCCAAGGTCCTCGACGTCGGCGAACTGACCGCGCTGAAGCCCGACGAGGGCAACCGCACCCAGCAGCCCACCGACGCCGTCCCGATCACGTTCGCGCTGTCCGCCCTCGACGCCCAGCGCATCACCTACGCCGAGTCGTTCGCCAAGCGCGTCCGGCTCGCCCTCGTCGCGCCCGGCAGCGACACCACCGTCCCCGAGCGGGACCGGACGTACGAACTCGCGAAAGACAAGTGAGAGGCTGCCATGCCCACGAGGATCCTCCCGGCAGTCGGTGACACGGACGCGGTCCGATCCGTCACGACGCTGCTCAGCCAGCTCCCCGACGCCGAGCCCGTCGCACCCGTGGTCGACTCCACCCAGCTCATCGACACCCTCGCCCGGCTGGCCGCCGAGTCCGTCGACGAACTGCCCGAGGTCGTGGTGGTGCACGAGCGGATCGGCCCCGTCCCGGCGCTGGAGCTGATCCGCGAAGTGGCCCTGCGCTTCCCGGCCGTCGGCGTCATCCTCATCACCTCCGACGCGAGCCCCGGCCTCTTCCAGGCCGCCATGGACTACGGCGCCCGCGGCCTGGTCGCCCTGCCCCTCAGCTACGAGGAACTCGCCAGCCGCGTCCAGGCCGTCGCCCAGTGGTCCGTCGGCGTACGGCGGCACCTGGGCGCCGGCGGCGACGTGTTCACCGGCGTCGGCGGCACCGTCATCACGGTCAGCGGCGCGAAGGGCGGCGCCGGCGCCACCCTGACCGCGATCCAGCTGGCCCTGGCCGCCCAGGCCTCCGGCCGCAGCACCGCCCTGGTCGACATGGACCTCCAGACCGGCGACATCGCCTCCTACCTGGACGTCCAGTTCCGCCGCTCCGTCGTCGACCTGGCCGCCATCACGGACATCTCCCCGCGCGTCCTCGCCGACGCGGTCTTCCGCCACGACACCGGCCTCGCCCTGCTGCTCGCCCCCGCCGAAGGGGAACGCGGCGAGGACGTCACCGACCGCGCCACCCGGCAGATCGTCAGCGCCCTGCGCTCCCGCTACGAGGTCGTCGTCATCGACTGCGGCGCCCAGCTCGGCGGAGCGGGGGCGGCCGCCGTGGAGATGGCCGACCGGGCCCTGCTGATCACCACCCCGGACGTGGTCGCCGTACGGGGCGCCAAACGGGCCGTGCGGATGTGGGACCGGCTGCAGATCCGCAAGGCCGAGGAGACGACCGTCGTCGTCAACCGGCACTCCCGCAGCACCGAGATCCAGCCGCCCCTGATCCAGAAGATCACCGGCACGGCGGTCGCGGCCACCGTGGTCCCCGCCAACTTCAAGGAACTGCAGAGCGTCGTGGACGCGGGCCGCATCCACGAACTGGAGAACAAGAGCTCGGTGAAGCAGGCCCTGTGGGGCCTGGCGGGGGAGCTGGGACTGGTCAAGGCCGCGGACGGTGCGCAGAAGGGGGGCCGGGGGGCGGTGAGCTTTCGGCGGAGGAGGGAGGGGTGAGGGTGCTCTCAAGAAAGCGGTGGGAGCGGGACAAGGGTCAGGTGACCATCGAGTTCCTCGGGATGACCCCGACGATCATCGTGACGCTGATCGCGCTGTGGCAGGTCGTCCTCGTCGGCTACACCTACACCCTCGCGGGCAATGCCGCGGACGAGGCGGTACGCCAGGCGACGGCGGCGGAGCCGGGGGCGCGGCAGGGGGTGTGCGAGGCGGCCGGGCTGAAGCATCTGTCGGATGCGTGGCGATCCGGGGCGAGTGTGACCTGCGGGTCGGGCTCCGGCTACGTGACGGCCGACGCGCGCCTTCAGGTCCCGGTCCTCTTCCCCGGCGCGCTGACCTTCGGGTTCACGGTCCACGGCCACGCCGGGGCGGTCGAGGAGGCGAAAGGGTGATGAACGGTATCCGCAAGGGCCGCGACCGAGGCCAGGTCGCCATCGAGTACATCGGCTTCCTGCCGATCCTGCTGATCGTGGCCCTGGGGGCCGTGCAGCTCGGCCTCATCGCCTACACGGCCCAGCAGGCCGGCACGGCGGCCAGGACGGGGGCGCGCAGTGCGTCGCTGGAGGGGCCGCACGAGGCGGACTGCAAGGCCGCGGTGAGCAGTTGGCTGGCCGACGAGACGAGCTGCCCGGCGTCGATCGGCGGGGACGAGGTCACGGTCACGGCCACCGTGCAGATCCCGTCCCTCGTGCCGGGCTGGAAGTTCGACCCGGCCGTCAAGACCGCGACGATGCCGCTCGACCACTGAGCAACGAGCTAGGAGCACCGCACTCATGAGCCTGCGAGCACGCATCAACACCCCCGAGGAGAAAGGCAACCGGGGCGAGGACGGCCACATGGTCGCCTCCTACCGGGCCAAGCTCCTGGAGGAGATCGACCTCGCGGAGATGAGTTCGCTGGCCGCCGCCGAGCGCCGGGCGAGGCTGGAGCGGGTGCTCGGGCACATCATCAGCCGCGAGGGTCCCGTCCTGTCGACGGTGGAGCGCGCGCAGCTGATCCGCAGGGTGGTCGACGAGGCGCTGGGCCTCGGCATCCTGGAGCCGCTCCTGGAGGACGCGTCCATCACCGAGATCATGGTCAACGGCCCGGACGCGATCTTCGTGGAGCGCGGCGGCCGCGTCGAGCAACTGCCGTTGCGCTTCGCCTCCCACGACCAGCTGATGCAGACCATCGAGCGGATCGTCTCGACGGTCAACCGCCGCGTGGACGAGTCGAACCCGATGGTCGACGCCCGCCTCCCCTCCGGCGAGCGCGTCAACGTCATCATCCCGCCCCTGTCCCTGACGGGCGCCACCCTCACCATCCGACGCTTCCCGCGCTCCTTCACGCTCCAGGAGCTGATCGGACTCGGCTCGCTCGACGAGCACATGCTGTACCTGCTGGCGGGCCTGGTGCAGGCGAAGTTCAACATCATCGTCTCGGGTGCGACGGGCACCGGAAAGACGACCCTGCTGAACGCCCTCTCCGGGCTGATCCCCGACGGCGAACGCATCATCACCATCGAGGACTCCGCCGAACTCCAGCTCCAGCAGGCCCACGTCATCCGCCTGGAGTCGCGCCCGCCGAACGTCGAGGGCAAGGGCCAGGTGAGCATCCGCGACCTCGTCCGCAACTCCCTGCGCATGCGCCCCGACCGGATCGTCGTCGGTGAGGTCCGCGGCGGCGAGTCCCTCGACATGCTCCAGGCGATGTCCACCGGCCACGACGGCTCGCTGGCCACGGTCCACGCCAACAGCGCCGAGGACGCGCTGATGCGGCTCCAGACCCTGGCGTCCATGTCGGACGTCGAGATCCCCTTCGTGGCGCTGCACGACCAGATCAACAGCGCCGTCGACGTCATCGTGCAGCTCACCCGGTTCGCGGACGGCGCCCGCCGCATCACCGAGATCGCACTGATGGACAGCCACGGCAGCGACCCGTACCGGCTGGTCACGGTCGCCCGCTTCACCGCGCGGCCCATGACCTCCGACGGCCGTATCCACGGCGCCTTCGAGTACTTCCCGCTACCGCGCCGCACCGCCGACCGCCTCTACATGGCGAACCAGCCCCTCCCGCAGGCGTTCGGCATCGCCCGGTCCGCGGACCAGCTAGCCACCCGAGAAGCCAGGTAGGACCGACCGATGGAACTGCAACAGCTCATCACGCTCACCACCGGCATCACCCTGCTGACCTGCGTCCTCGCGGTCGTCGGCCTGCACTCCTACGCCTCGGGCAAGGCACAGCGGCAGGCGCTCGTCGACCGCCTCTCCGCCACCGGCCAGATCCCGGTGGCCGGCCGGCGCCGCAACTTCCGCGGCATCGACCGCCGGCTGCGGCGCACCAAGCTGGGCAAGAAGCTGGAACTGCGCCTGGCGGCGACCGGCCTGGACGTCACCCCGGGTGAGTTCTTCGTCTACATGCTCGCCACGGTCGCGGGACTGTGGCTGATCGGGCAGGCGGCGCTGGCGCCGTTCTTCGGGCCGCTGGCGGGCCTGCTCGGCATCGGGGTGGCGGTCCAGTTCCTCAACTGGCAACGCCAGAAACGCATCGAGAAGTTCATCAACCAGCTCCCCGAAATGGCCCGGATCCTCGCCAACGCCACCCAGGCGGGCCTCGCCCTGCGCACGGCCATCGGCATGGCCGCGGAGGAGATGGAGGCCCCGGCGGGCGAGGAACTCGGCAAGGTCTCCGCCCAGCTCGAGGTCGGCGCCTCGATGGACGACGCGCTGGGCGAAATGGCGGACCGCCTCCCCTCCCGCGAACTGGTCGTCCTCGTCACCACGCTGGTCCTGTCGAACCGGGCCGGCGGTCAAGTGGTGAGCGCCCTGCGCAACCTGACGGAGACGCTGGAGGAGCGCAAGGAGACCCGGCGCGAGGTCCGCACCCAGCTCTCCCAGGTCAACATGACGTCGTACGCGGTCCCGGTCCTCGGCGTGGGTTCGCTCTTCCTCATGAACGGGGTGAAGGACGGCGCCCTGGACCGCATGACCGGCTCCCCCTTCGGCCAGGCGGCGGTCATCATCGCCTTCTCGCTCTACGCCGTCGGCTTCGTCCTCATCCGCCGCCTGTCCCGCATCGACGTCTGAGAGCCCGGAGGCAACCATGGGACTGCTTCTCGCCCTGCTGATGGGCCTCAGTGTCTGGGGCGTCTTCGCCGGCCTCCGCATGTACCGCGCGGAGGCCAAACTGCCCGGCGACCTCGCCCTGGCCCTGGAGGTCGGCTCCACCCGCACCGGCGCGGTCGACTCGCTCATCGACCGCATGGGCATGCGCTACGCGCCCGCCGTCCTGCGCCTGATGGGCCCCAACCAGGTGGCGAAGTACCGCCGCAAGATCGACCTCGCGGGCAACCCCGGCGGCCTGACGATCGACAGGTACGCGGCACGACGGGCGGTCTACGGCTTCCTGGGGGCCCTGGGCTTCCTGGTCTTCCTCATGCGGGGCCAACTGCTGGTCGCCCTGCTCCTGCTGGCCTTCGGCGCGTTCTGGACGGAGGTCGGCATCTGGTCGGCGATCCGCATCCGCAAGGACGTCATCGAACGGACCCTGCCGGACTTCCTGGACGTCCTCGCGGTCGTGGTGAGCGCGGGCCTCGGCTTCCGCCAGGCGCTGGACCGGGTCGCCTCCCGCTACGAGGGCCCCTGGGCCGACGAACTGCGCATCACCCTGCGCCAGATGGACCTCGGCATGAGCCGCCGCCAGGCCTTCGCCGAGCTGCGCCGCCGCAACGACTCCGAGCAGGTGGCGATGTTCGTGACGGCGTGGCAGCAGGGCGAGGAACTGGGCGCGCCGATCGTCGACACGCTGGTGTCCCTCGCCAAGGACATGCGCCGTACGGACGCGCAGAACGCCCGCCGCAAGGCCGCCCGGGCCGTCCCCAAGGCCACGATGATGATCACGACCTTCATGGTCCCGGCCACGATGCTCCTGCTCGGCGCCGGCCTGATCCTCGGCTCGGGCACGGACTTCGGTTCGGTGACGGGGAAGTAGGGGAAGTAGGGGAGGGGGGCGACGGAATGTCGATGACAGGGGAGCGGACGGGTCTGCTGGGACGACGTCGTCGCCGCCGAGCGGAGCAGACACCGGAGATCACGACGCCCCCGGCGGGGACGGTGCTCCCGGCGCATGTCCGCACGGGCGCACCGGACGTACCGGTGACGTCGGTGACGCCTGCCTTGCCGCCGGGATGGGAGGCGGCCGGGGGACGTGCCGGCGGGGAGCCGACGCTGCGCATCAAGGGGAGTGGACGCCGGGAGCCCGGGGCGCCTCGGGGGGCTGCGGCAGATGCCCCGGCGCGGGGACCGATGCCGACGGCACGTGGTGGTCCAGAGGGGCCGGTGACCGGCGGGACGGCCGCCGATGGCGCTGCGCTCCCGCAGGGGCGGCCCGTATCAGGGCAGCCCGCACCGGGGCCGCCCGTATTAGGGTCGCTTGCACCGGGGCAGGCCGCACCAGGGTCGCTCGCACCGGGGCCGCCCGTACCCGACGGCGACGGCCGTACGAGCGGTGCGGGTGGGAGCCCCGTCCCAGCCGAAGGCCGGGCGAACGGCACGCCCGGAAGCCCCGCGATCGACATCCAGGTCAACGCTCTTCAGGCCATGTGCCGCCAGGTCTTCGGCTTCAGGCTGGCCATGATCGCGCTGGCCACCCCCACCGCCCTCGTCAACGCGAACGACGGCCTCCCCACCCGCCTCGTCGGCGCGGCCGTGGTCGTCACGTTCATGACCTCCTACGTCCTCTTCAGGGACTGGGAACGCTTCGGCCCTCTCCTCCTGCGCCACCCCACCCTCCTCGCCGCCGACACCGTCTTCGGAGCCCTGCTCCTCATCGCCGCAGGCCCCGACAGCACCCTCGCCTACGTCAGCGTCTGCACCCCCCTCCTGGCAGGCCTGGTCTACGGCTGGCGCGGCGCAGCGGTCTTCGCCTCCCTCCAGGCCCTCCTCCTGCTCCTCATCCACGCGGCGCAGGAGAACCCGGCCCCCGGCATCACCGAGTCCGCTCTGCTGCCCGGCCTCTGCGTCATCGCCGGAGCCGTGGGCTCCAGCCTCCGCAACCTCATGCTCCGCTTCGGCGCGGCCACCCAGGCCCTCACCACCGTCCAGGCCCGGCTCGCCGTGACGGAGGCGGTCAGTGCCGAACGCGCCCGCCTGGCACGGGAGATGCACGACTCAGTCGCCAAGACCCTGCACGGCGTGGCCCTGGCCGCCGACGGCCTGACCGGCTCGGCCGGCGCCGAGCGCATGGACCCGGCCCTGGTGAGACAGCAGGCTGCGCTGGTCGCCCGTTCGGCCCGCCGGGCCGCCGCCGAGTCCCGCGAACTCCTGGCCGACCTGCGCCGCGAATCGGACCCCGACCAGGCCACGGACGTCCTGGTCGAGCTGGCCGCCCGCACCCGTGACTTCAGCACCCGCACCGGCCTCCCGGCGGTCTACCGCCCCACCGGAGCCCACGCCGTCCCCCCGGTCCCGCCCGCGGTGGCCCGCCAGCTCCTCACCATCGCCTCGGAAGCCATGGAGAACGCCCACCGCCACGCCCGCCCCACCCGCGTCGACGTCAGCGCCGGCGTCCACGGCGACCTGCTCCGCATCAGCGTCTACGACGACGGCCGCGGCCTCCCACCCGGTACCTCCCTCGAACAGCTGCGCCGAGCGGGCCACTTCGGCCTGGTCGGCATGGTCGAACGCGCCGCCTCGGTCGGCGCCCGCATCCGCATAGGCCGCGGCGGCCACCCCCAGGGCACGGAGGTCCGCCTGGAACTCCCCCTGGCCGCGCTGGCCACCCCCACCGCATGACCCCACGACCCGAGAGGAGGCCCCTGATGCCGGACCAGACGCCCCACCCCACCGGCGCCCCGCAGCCGCCGCCACCGCACCACCCGTTCGCCGACCTCCCGCTCCCGCCGTCGGCGCGACCGGCCCGCCGTCTGCGGGTCGTCGTGGCGGACGACAACCCCGTGGTCCGCGCCGGCCTCACCGCCCTGCTTTCCGGCCGCCCGGACATCGAGGTCGTGGCGGAGGCCGCCGACGGCCGCCAGGCCTACGAGGCCGCCCTCCAGCACCGCCCGGACGTCGTCCTCCTCGACGTCCGTATGCCCGGCGTGGACGGCATCTCGGCACTTCCGTACCTGGTGCCGATCGCCCCGGTCGTGATGCTGACCTACAGCAGGGAGTCGGAGATCGTCCAGGAGGCCCTGCGCAGGGGAGCGGGCGGCTACCTGGTCCACGGCGAGTTCACGGCCGGCCAGCTGGTCGATGCCGTACGGGACATCAAGGAGGGCCGGGCCCACTTCACCCCCACGGCGGCGGGTGCCCTGCTGGCCCGACTCCGCCAGGAGAGGGCCCCGGCCTCACCCCTGCCGGAAGGCCTGGGCCAGTCGTCGAGTGCGACTGCATACGGAATTTCCGCCTCCATGCAATCGCATACGCAGCCTCAACAACCGGCTCCACCAGCGCATTTCAATTCTTCGCCCACCCCACCCCCGCCTACTTCTTCAGAAAAGCTTTCGCAAGTGCAACCGCATGTGGGACAGTCTTCGTCTGGGTGGACGAGTGGCCGGCCGGCCGCTCCCGACAGGTCGCGATTCCAACTGAGCACGAGGGAGGCGGAGATCATGGACCTCATCGCGTCCGGCATGAACAATCAGCAGATCGCCGCCACGTGCTTCATCAGCGAGAAGACCGTCAAGAACCACATCAACCGCATCTTCGCCAAGCTCCACAGCACCAGCCGCTCCGAGGCCGCCGCGAAGTGGATCGGCACGGCTCCGGACGCACACCGGGGACTGGGGTGACCTTCGGTGACGCGATGGGGGAACAACCGGTTGGGCCCGAGCGATTGGGCCCGGAATTGGGCCCTGGGGCCCTCTGGCGGACAGGGCGTTCCGCCGTACGGTCGTCGTGTCGAAAGCGACACAGCCGAAACCGGAGGGGAACACCATGAGCGACCTGATGCTGAAGACCGCCGTCGCGACCAAGGTCCGCGTGAACGGCTGGAAGAACACGACGGCCGCGGCGATGCAGCGCCGCGCCGGCGACAAGGGGCAGACGGCGGTCGAGTACCTGGGCATCATCGCGGTGGTGGTGGCGATCGTGCTGGCGATTACGGGCACGAACATCGGTCAGACGATCCTCAACAAGATCCAGGAGAAGATCAACGAAATCACCTGATGCATACGCGCAGGTGTGGCGATGCAGGGCAGGCCTTCCCCATCTACATCACGATGGTGGCAGGCCTGCTCTTCCTTGCGTTGGCGTACTTTGCGGTTGGCCAGGCCACGGTGAATCGGAGTGGTGCCCAGACAGCCGCCGATGCGGCGGCGCTCGCGGCAGCCCAGGAGACCCGGGACAAGCTCGCAGGTGAGTGGCTTGAGAGGGTGCTAGACCCCGCCACGTGGGATGACATCTTCAACGGCCGTGGTGCAGTACTCGACGGGTGCGGACGCGCGAACCAGTTTGCGGTGCAGAACGACGCCGAAGTGCGGAGCTGCGGGCAGGGCCCTCGGCCATTGAGCTACAAAGTTGACGTCCAGTCCAGTGAACCCGTTGGAGAGTCCATCGTCCCGGGCACGGAAAACCAGTACGCGGAAGCCTCCGCCATAGCGGTGATCGAGTCGCGTTGCGGCTTCAAGTTGCCTGCGGAGAACGCCCCAGCGGATGCGCTGCCGACGCTCGACTGCTCGGGCCAGAAGTGGATTCTGGACCCCGACGACCTCACAGATCTCCCAGCGCCGGAGGACCTTTTCGATGTCCACCTGGCCGGCTGAAGAGCGAACGACGAGTGATGAAGGAAGCCTACAGATGAGCATTCGGTTCACTGGGAACGCCCGCAGGGGGATCGTCGCGTTGACCGTAGTGGCCGGACTGGCCCTCGGGGCAGCCGGCTGTGGCGGTGGTGGTGACGGTGAAGACAAGAAGCCGAACTCGTCGGCTTCCGCTTCCAAGGGAGACGGATCTCAGCCGAGTGCTCAGGAGGGGCAGTCTGAGACGCCCTTGGCCGAACTCAAAGGCACAGAAGGACTTCTTCTCCAGGTCACTTCGGCGGCCAGGGACGCGGGCGGGTTCATCACTGTGAGCGGGAACCTGAAGAACGACGGGGCGAAATCGGTAGTCATCCCGTCCCAGATGAGCGGCGATGAAACGGAAGTCATCAAACACGGCCCCTCCCTGGGTGGCGCCACCCTCGTGGACTCGAAAGGGAAGAAGCGCTACTACGTGCTCCGCGACACGGACGGACGGCCACTGACGACAACCGGCTTCGGAACGCTTAAAGCCGGCCAGACGCTTCCGGTATTCATGCAATTCCCTGCACCACCCACCAGCACCACAGACGTGACCGTGCAACTGCCGACGTTCTCCAGCGGCACCATCAAGATCTCCGGGTGAGGCCGGCCATGAAGACCCGCACACGCACCGGACCGACGACTCCACGCCTGGCCTTGGTCCTCACCGCCGCCGGCCTCATGGTCGCCACGAACCTCTACGGCGCCGTCTCGGCCCACGCCGACGAAACCCCCGGCGTCCCCCCTGGCACCGAGGCCTCCGCCTCCGCCCCCGTCGAGGTCGACCCCAACGACCCCGACCTCAAACTCCCCGAAGGCGCCACCCTGGCCTCCGCCAAGGTCCTCGACATCAAACAGGTCGTAGAAGACCAAAGCGGCGATGAACGCCGCGAGGACACCAACGCCGACGTCAAGTTCGCCCTCCAGGCCGAGGTCCTCTTCGGCAAGGACAGCGCGAAACTCAGCGGCGAGGCGAAGGCCCGGATCTCCGCGATCGCCGAGGAGATCAAGACGCAGAACGCGACGAAGATCCGCGTTTTCGGCTTCACGGACAACCTCGGCTCCTCCGCCCACGGCGACATCCTGTCCAGAAAACGCGCCGACGCCGTGCAGAACGTCCTCGACCAGGAACTGACCGACTCCAACGTCACCTACGAGGTCCGCGGCTACGGCGAGCAGTACCCCATCGCCGACAACTCCTCGGAAACCGGCCGCAAGAAGAACCGCCGGGTCGAGGTCTCCTTCCCTCGCTCGGAGAGTTGAGCCACCGAAAGTGGGCCCAGCGTTGGGGCCACGGGCCCATGCGTGAGTGATCGACGATCCTTAGTCTCGGCTCGATGCCCGTGTTGAACGGCCGTTGATCGAGCTGAGCTGAGGTCGCGCATGTCCCCTGCCGGTGACCCGATACCCCCGAGCGGGATGTGGGGTGCACAGAACAGCCCGTCGGAACCGGCATTCGCCGTTGCCAAGGGAGCTGGGCTGGGCGCAGTTGCTGCTGTGGGTGCAGTTCGCGCTGACGGTGCTGTACGTGGTCACCGTGCTGTCGGTGGTGACGTACCACTCCGGGGAGATCTTCGGGATCCTGGCGTACGACTCGCTGCCCAGCGTGGCCGGGATCTACCTGGCCCGGCGCCTGTGGCGGGGCGGGGTGTGGACGAGCCGCGCACTGATCGCCGTACAGGCGTGGATCGTGTGGCTGTCGTTCGGCACGCTGCTGCACGGTGATCTGCGGGGCATCACGCAGGCGGCGATGCCGGTGGCGGTCATCCTGCTGTTGCGCCGGGACCGGTCGCGTGAGTGGTTCGAGAGCGCTCCTCAGGACAGGGCGGAGCGGCGGGCGTTCAGCCTGGGGAGAATGATCCGCTGGCGGCGGGACGAGGGCCAGACCGCGGTGGAGTACGCGGGGCTCATCGCGGTGGTCGCGGCGATCATCGTCGCACTGTCGGTGGGCGGCCTCGGCGGGCGTATCGCCGACGGCATCCAGTCGGCGGTCTGCTCGGTGACGGGCACGGCCTGCCCCGCCCCGCAGGGCGATGGCACGGAGACGGGTGCGGCCGGGGACAACGACGGTGTGCAGCATGACGGTTCGGCCGCCGGCGCCGACGGCGACAACGGCGCGAACGCGGACGGCGGCGCGTACGCAGACGGTGGTGCGGGGACAGACGGTGGTGCGGGCGCGGATGGCGAGGCGGGTGCCGAAGGCGACTCGGCCACACAGGGTGGTGCAGGTGGCCGGGGAGGCACGGGTGCCGACGGTGGTACGGGCGGCAACGACAGCGGCGGTGGTCCGGCGTGGTCGACTCGGATCATCACCTATGAGGGCGCGGGGACGAACGACACGGTTCCCCTCGCTCCGGGGCCGTTCGACGAGAGGTCACTCTGGGACGACGTACATGATCAGGAACGCCACGACAGGACCGGAACCGTCTTTCCGGTCTCCGGCCCTGGCTTGGTCGACATGGACCGCATTGAATACGCTGCTCTGAAGGAGATCGTGCGGAATAAGGGTGATCTCAGTAAGTCGCAGCAACTGCAGCGCGATCCGAAGTTCGTCAACAATCCGGACAAGGCCGCGAAGGCCAAGCGGGTATATGACGGGACGTACAAGTGATCGCGAATCTTTTCACCGTCGCGGAGACAGAGCCGTCGCGGCTCCGCGGGGCGCTGGCTCAGTTGCTGGCCGTGACGCGCGAAGCGGTCGACGTCGCCGACACGGACGGGGACCAGGAAGCGCGTCGCTGGGACTCACCTATTCTGTGCACGTACCGCGTGCTGCCGCCCGGTGACCTGGCGCTGGAGCTCGACATCTACGTCGAGGACGAGACGGCCGGAGCTCTCAGTGAGGCGGACTTGGCGCAAGGGCTCGCGGTCCGTACGACGACCTCGGCCCTCTACCCCTCGATGGACATCGACCTGGACTCCGCATACTGGGTCGCGGTGCCGGATGGACGCGTCGTGAGATGCCGGCTGGAGGCGATCGACTCCGATGAGGACACGAGATACCGGGTCGACGCGGTGGAGGAGAAGGTGGCCGATCTCCCTCGCGCGAAGGTGGAGTGGCTCCCCGAAGCTCTCGAATACGAGCCCATCGGGACGCCTCTCTCCGATGCCTTCCTGGCCACGTGTCCGACGGACACGACGGCGAGCGTCGAAGGGCGCGTCCACTACAGCCTGCGCGTGTGGGAGAGGCTGGTGCGCCGGTTGGAGTCCGACTGGAGCCCTTCTGGCCGGTACCGGGAAGACCTCTTCCGGCGTGATCTGGAGGCCCGGGACACTTTGGCGCGTCTCGTGCGCGAGGTCGACGACGTATACGCCGGCGGCCTGAGATCCTCTGTGACGCGATTGGACGGCATCTTCCGTGCATGCACCGAGCCCGGGAACGACGAGAAGGCCGAGCGCTGGTGGTGGTGTAGGCGTCCAAGGCATGTTCCATGGTGAGCTCGCGAGGACGAGAAGGAGCGCGGCACGCCCTTGGAGCGGAAATGCTCGCTGTCCTCTCCCGACGGTTATGAACTGGTGACGCTCACACCTGCGCACCTGCACTGGCCTTAGACGGTGTCCTATGTGGTGATCGCTCGTTGGGCCCTGTATGGGGCGGGGTACGTGGAGTTGGATTGTTCCGGACGGGCTGTGGGAGATCGCGAAGCCGCTGATCCCACAGTCGAAAGTGCGGCCGCAGGGCGG
>NZ_JAAHBP010000012.1 GCF_023184515.1 Streptomyces sp. D2-8
TCAACGACCCGAGCAGCAAAGGCTGTTCACGGTCCTGGCCATAGGTCGCCAGCAGCGCCTGCGCCTCGATCGGGTCACCCAGCCGCGTGCCCGTGCCGTGCGCCTCCACCGCGTCCACCTCGGCGGGCGTGAGACGGGCGTCGGACAGGGCGTCGCGGATGACGCGCTGCTGGGAGGGGCCGACCGGGGCGGTCAGGCCGTTGCCCGTGCCGTCCTGGTTGATCGCGCTGCCCCGCACCACCGCCAGCACCCGGTGCCCGTTGCGGATCGCGTCCGACAGCCGCTCGACCACGAGGAGGCCGACTCCCTCCGCCCAGGAGGTGCCGTCGGCTGACGCGGCGAAGGACTTGGAGCGCCCGTCGGCGGCCAGGCCTCGCTGGCGGGAGAACTCCACGAACATGCCGGGCGACGACATGACGGTCGCGCCGCCGGCGATGGCCAGGTTGGTCTCGCCCGTGCGCAGGGAGCGCACCGCCATGTGCAGGGCGACCAGCGAGGAGGAGCAGGCCGTGTCGACGGTGACGGCCGGGCCGAGCAGCCCCAGCTGGTAGGCGATGCGGCCGGACATGACGCTCGGTGTGGTGCCGGTGAGGAGATGCCCCTCGACGGTGTCGGGAGCCTCGTGCATCCGGGGCCCGTAGTCGAGGGTGGTGGCGCCCACGAACACGCCGGTGCGGCTGCCCTTGAGGGCGGCGGCGTCCAGGCCGGCCCGCTCGACGGCCTCCCAGGCGGTCTCCAGGAGGAGGCGCTGCTGCGGGTCCATGGCGAGGGCCTCGCGGGGCGAGATCCCGAAGAACTCGTTGTCGAACAGGGCCGCGTCGTGCAGGAAGCCGCCCTCGCGGACCGTGCTGTGCCCGCTGTGACCGGGGTCGGCGTCGTACAGGCCCGCGTCCCAGCCGCGGTCGCCGGGGAAGCCGGATATGGCGTCCCGGCCTTCGGCGACCAGGTGCCACAGCTCCTCGGGAGAGGTGACGCCGCCCGGGTAGCGGCAGGCCATGCCGACGATGGCGATGGGTTCGTGCGCCATGTCGGGTGTGCCGCCCGGGCGCTCCTCGGTGAGGGCGGCGGTGTCCGGGCCGGCGAGCAGGGTGCTGAGGTGGGCGATGAGGGCGGCCGGGGTGGGGTGGTCGAACAGCAGGCCGCTGGGCAGCTTCAGGCCGGTGGCGGAGGCGAGGGCGTCGCGCAGCTCGACCGTCATCAGGGAGTCGAAGCCGAGGTCCTTGAACGCGGCGTGCTGGTCGACCCGCCCGGTGTCGGTGTGCTCCAGGACGGCGGCGACCCGCTCCAGCACGAGGGCGGTGGCGTCGGGGGCCGGGGCGGCCGGGGGTGTGCTGGTCTCGGCTTCCGGCAGCGCCGGTGCGGGTGCCCGCACGGCCGGGGCGGCCGGGCCGTCGATCCAGTGGCGCTCGCGCTGGAAGGCGTAGGTGGGCAGCGGGACGCGGCGGCCCGGGCCGCCGGCGTGCACGGCCGCCCAGTCGACGGGCGTGCCGCGGACGAACGCGGCGGCGACGCCGGTGAGCAGGGAGCGGACCTCGGCGCGTCCGGCGCGGAGCGTGGCGACGGGGGCGGTGGCCTCGGTGTCACCGGCGCTCGTGGCGGCCAGCGCGGTCAGGACGCCGTCGGGGCCCAGCTCCAGCAGGGTGGCGGCGCTCAGGTTCTCCAGGGTGCGCACGGCGTCGAGGAAGCGGACCGGGCGGCGCACCTGCTCGACCCAGTAGGCGGGCGAGGTCCACTGGCCCGGTTCGACGGCGGTGCCGGTGACCGTGGACACGGCGGGGATCCGCGGCTCGTGGAACGTCAGCTCCTCCACGACGGCGCGGAACGGCTCCAGCATCGGATCCATGAGCGGCGAGTGGAAGGCGTGGCTGACCGTGAGACGGCGGGTCTTGCGGCCCTGCGCGGCGAGCTGCTCCGCGACGGCCGTGACGCTGCCGTGCGCGCCGGAGAGCACCACCGCGCGCGGCCCGTTGACGGCGGCGACGGCCACCGGCCCGTCCTGCGCGGCGAGCAGGGGCAGCACCTCGTCCTCGGTGGCCTCGACGGCGACCATGGCGCCGCCGGCCGGCAGTTCCTGCATCAGACGGCCCCGGGCGGCGACGAGCCGGGCGGCGTCGTCGAGGGACAGCACGCCCGCGACATGGGCGGCGGCGATCTCCCCGATGGAGTGCCCGGCCACGTGGCCGGGGGTGACGCCCCAGGAGGTGACGAGGCGGTACAGGGCGACCTCGACGGCGAACAGCGCGGGCTGGGTCCAGGCGGTGTCGTCCAGACCGGTCCCGGAATCCACCACCTCGGCAAGCGGCCGGTCGAGCAGCGGGGCGAAGGCCCGGCACACCTCGTCGAACGCGGCACGGAACACCGGGAAGGCGGCGCGCAGTTCCCGTCCCATGCCGGCGCGCTGGGCGCCCTGCCCGGTGAACAGGAAGGCCGTCGTGCCGGGGCGGACGGCGCCGGTGACGACCTGCGCGGCGGGGCGGCCCCCGGCCAGGGCGGTCAGGCCGGCGACCATTCCGGCGTGGTCGTCGGCGAGGACGACGGCCCGGTGGTCGAAGACGGTGCGGGTGGTGGCCAGGGACCGCCCGACGTCCTCGGGGCGGGGCTCGGGTACGGCGGTCACGGCGGCCCGCAGCCGCCCGGCCTGCGCGGCGAGGGCGCCGGCCCCACGGCCGGAGACGACCCAGGGCAGCAGGACGCCGTCGAGGACAGGGGCCTCGACCGGTGGCGGTGTCGCCGGCCCCTCCCCCAGCACCACATGGGCGTTGGTGCCGCCCATGCCGAACGAGGAGACGCCGGCGATCAGCGGCCGGTCGGGGGCGGGCCAGTCGCCGGTCTCGCGCTGCACCTCCAAACCGAGGTCCGCCAGCGGGATCGCCGGGTTCGGGGTGTCGAAGTTGAGGCTGGCGGGCAGGCGGCGGTGGCGCAGTGCCAGCAGGGTCTTGATCAGGCCGACGATGCCCGCCGCGCCCTCCAGGTGGCCCACGTTGGTCTTCGCGGACCCGACCCGCAGCGGACCGGCGCCGGAACGAGCCGCGCCCAGCACCACGCCCAGTGCGGCGGCCTCGATGGGGTCGCCGACCGGCGTGCCGGTGCCGTGCAGTTCGACGTACTGGACGGCGTCGGGGTCGAGGCCGCCGCGTGCGTACGCCTCGCGCAGGACCCGCTCCTGGGTCTCCTGGCCGGGCACGGTCAGTGCGGGGGTGGCGCCGTCGTTGTTGACGGCGCTGGCGTGGATCACGCCGAGGACGTCGTCGCCGTCCGCGAGGGCCCGGGACAGCGGCTTGAGGACGACGGCGCCGCCGCCCTCACCGCGGACGAAACCGTTGGCGCGGGCGTCGAAGGTGTAGGTGGTGCCGTCGGGCGAGAGTCCGCCGAAGCGCTCCCCGGCCACGGCGGCCTCGGCGAGGATGTTGAGGTTGACCCCGGCGACGATGGCGGCGTCGGACTCGCCGGCGCGCAGGGACTCGCAGGCCAGGTGCACGGCGACCAGCGAGGAGGACTGCGCCGAGTCGACGGTGAGGCTGGGGCCGCGCAGGCCGAGGTGGTAGGAGACCCGGTTGGCGATCACACCGCGGTTGACGCCGGTCATGGTGTGCTGGGTGACGGTCCGGGCGCCGTGCTGGTAGAGCAGCGCGGCGTAGTCGTCGCGCAGGGTGCCGACGAAGACGGCGGTGCGGCTGCCGCGCAGGGTGGCCGGGACGATCCCGGCGTTCTCCAGTGCCTCCCAGGCCAGTTCGAGCACGAGGCGCTGCTGCGGGTCCATGACGCGCGCCTCGCGCGGGGCGATGCCGAAGAAGCCGGCGTCGAAGGTGTCGACGCGGTCCAGGAAGCCCCCGCGGCGCAGGCCGGGTTCGGTGCCGGCGGGCGTGGCCTCGCCGGTCGCGGGCTGCAGGCGGTCCGCCGGGACCGGGGTGATGGCGGAGGTGCCGGTGCTGAGCAGTTCCCAGAAGGCCTCGGGATTCCCGGCTCCGGGCAGACGGCAGGAAAGGCCGACGACCGCGATGTCCTCGCTCCGTGCACGGCGCGTCCCGATCGATTCGGACTGGTGCTGATTCGTCATCGCGCTCGACTGCCCTTTCGGCCGAATTACCGCAAGACTTCTGAGTGGGGGAATGTTCGGCCCGATCGTAGGCAGGGGGGTCTCTCCCCCTTCTCAGTGTCCGGCCTCGCTTCGGTAATTCGGCTCGGACGAAAGGGAGGGGAAAAGGAGAAGGCGCCATGACCGGGCGGTGGACGGGGACCGCACTCCCCGTGTCCCACCGCCCGGTCATGGCGCTGCCGTCGGTCAGCCCGCGAGGGTCGCGGCCTGTTCCGCGGCACGGAAGCCGGACTCCAGGGCGCCTTCCACGAAGGCCCCGTTCCAGCCGCTCGCTATGTCGCCGCCGGCGAAGACGATGCGGCCGAACGGCTGCTGGATGTCCGGCAGCTGACGCAGGAGCTGTCCCGGCCGGCGCAGGCCCCAGCCGCCGCGCGCGTACGGGTCCTTGTGCCACTCCTTCGCCCGGTACTCGACGACCCTGGCCTCCGGCAGCAGCCCGCGGACTGCGGCGCGCACGGCCTGCGGGTCGGACACGTCGAGGGCGGGCCCGGTGAAGGCGACGAAGATGCGGCCGTCGGGCAGCTGCTTCTGCGGGATCAGCAGCAGGATGGGGGCGCCCTCCGGGGCCTGGGCGGAGACCGCCTCGGAGGTGCCCCGCACCCGCAACCACAGCTTGGTGGCGTGCGGGACGCCGAGGCCCTCGCGGGCGGCGTCGGCGTACACCGCGGGCAGGCCCGGCTCGAAGGTGAGGGTGGACCACAGGTTGACGGGCGTGGCGAGCACGACCACCGGTGCCTTGTGGACCCGGCCGCCGCGGACCTCGACGTGGGTGAGGCCGCCGCGTTCGCGGATCGCCGTGACCGGCGAGTTGAGGCTGACGGTCGCGCCGGACTCGCGCAGCATCCGTTCCAGGATGGAGATCATGCCGCCCTGGGGCAGCCGGCTCATCACCGAGAGGAACTTGTCGTAGGTGCCGCCCGCGAGCTGGTACCACTGGGCGAGGCCGGTGAGGGAGCCGGTGCGGTTGCCGCCGGCGAACACGGAGGTGGCGCCGCTCACCCAGTCGTGGTCGACCCCGGTCAGCTGGAGCTGGGCGATGCGGTCGGCGAGCGAGAGACGGTCCACCGACGACAGCAGGTCCTTGCGGTGGAGCGGCTCGTAGGGCCGCTCGAAGTACTGCTCGGAGCCTGCGTAGAAGTCCGCGAAGAGGCTGTTGAGGCGGGCGCCCGCCTCCTGCGGGGAGTGGCTGGCGTAGCCGTCGGGGCCGGGCATGACCATGCGGGTGGCGTGTACGTCCTCGGTGGTGGTCAGCGAGTAGCGCTTCAGTTCGCGGGCCACGAGGTCCTGGCCGGGGCCGAACCAGCCGCCGCCCAGTTCGATGTGCTGGCCGGCCAGGGTGCCGGGCTCGATACGGCCGCCGATCCGGTCGCGCGCCTCCAGGACCAGGACCTTCATGCCGCGGGCGCCCAGCTCGCGGGCGACCGTGCCGCCCGCGTAGCCGGCGCCGACGACGATGGCGTCGTACGGCGTGCCCTCGGCCGCGGCGGAGGACGCCGTCGCCGTGACGGCACCGGCGGCGAGCGCGGAGGCGCCCGCCGCCTTCAGGAGCGTTCGTCTGGTGACGCGTCCGTGGGCGCGAGGGGTCGTGCTGTCGCCGTTCTCGGTCATGGAACACACCTTTCGCGAAAAGCGGGATGAGCGGGAATTGCGGAACGGAAAGCGCACGGAATCGACGGACGGAAACGACGGACGAATGGCGCATTCGATTCCGGGCCGCCGGTGTTCGGGCATGGGGAAGGGGCCGGTTCCGACGGGGGATTCGGAACCGGCCCCTTCGTCAGGGGATGAAGCGAATACCGGGCCCGGTCACTGCTTCGGGCGGCGGTATGCCTTCACGACGCTGGCGTAGCTGTTCTTGGCGTGGCCCTGGGCGATGATGCCCTCCATGAGCGCCTCGGAGTACTTGGGCAGTTCGGTGTCGACACCGAGCGCCTCGCTCTCCTCGACGAGGTGCTTGAGCGCGCCCAGGTGCGTCTCCAGGGTGGCGTCGTTGGCCGGGAACTTCTCGTCGCCGGCGTCGATCTGCGCGGCGTAGTCGGCCGTGAACATCTTGATGGCGTCGAGCCACATGTGCGCCCACGGCAGGAACTCCTGCGCCTTGACGCCGCCGGTCTCCACGATGGCCACGCCGTGCAGGAAGCTGTTGAGGGCGCCCCACATCAGGCCGAGCAGCGACACGTCGAACAGGGCGGGCTTGCCGTGGTCGGTGCCGAGGTAGGTGGTGCCGCCGCCGAGGAGCTTCAGCACGGGCTCGTGCGCGTCGAAGACGGCCTGGTCGCCCGCGTAGAAGAGGACGGAGGTCTCGGCGCCGATGCCGGGCGGGGTGATCATGATGGCGCCGTCGAGGTACTTGGCGCCGTTCTTCTCCGCCCACTCGGCGGTCTGCCGGGCCTGCTCGGAGGAGCCCGTGGTCAGGTTGACGACGGTCTTGCCGCGCAGGGCGTCGCCGAGCGAGCCGATGACGTCGTGCACCACGTCGTACGTCGACACGCAGACGATCACGAGGTCGCTCGCGGCGACCGCGTCGGCGGGCTTCGCGGCGAGGACGGCGCCGTCCGCGACGAGGCCGTCGGCCTTGTCCGCCGAGCGGTTCCACACGGTGGTGGCGTGACCCGCCTTCAGGAAGGCGGCGGCCAGGGCCTGCCCCATCAGGCCGAGGCCGAGCACCGACACCGCGGTGTGGTTGTCACCCATGAATCAGTTCCTCCAGTACGAAAGTGGTGTGCTGAGCGAACCGGCACGCGGGGCGCGCCGGTGAAAGAGGGGGTCCGGGCGTCGACTCAGAGGAAGACGGTGCCGGGCTCCAGGCCGACCAGGACGCGGCCCTGGAGTTCGAGGTTGACGTCGGCGTTGGCGAGGGCGTGCAGCGAGAAGCCCTGGATGTCGCGGTGGAAGCGCTGTAGGTGGACGTCGCGCCGGATGACGGAGCCGCCGCTCGCGTTGAAGAGGATCTCCACGGCCTCCTTGGCCAGTTGGGCGGCGAAGCCGGTCTGGCCGCGCACGATCGCCTTCTCGGCGTCGGTGGGCTGCTCGCCGGCGTCGGCGCGGTCCTGGAGGAGGGTGAGCCAGCGGGTCGACAGCGCCTCGGCGGCGTCGATCTTGTTGGCGGCCGTGGCGACCTGGATCTGGGTGAGCGGGTGCAGCTTCTGGTCGGTCCAGTCGGTGTACGTGATGCCGCGGCCGGGGAGGCGCTCGAGGAACAGCTCGTAGGCGCCGCGGGCGATGCCGATGAACACGGCGGCGCACTCGGCCATGACGAAGCTGAGCAGGCCGTAGTTGCGGCCGGTGGCGCCCAGGTTGGAGCGGTCGCCGGTCGCGCTGACCATGACCTCCTCGAAGGACACGGCGTGGTGGGCCGGCACGAAGACGTCCTCGGCGACCGCGGTGGCACTGCCGGTGGCGGCGCCGGCCGAGACGTCCCAGTCGTCGACGATCTTGAGGTCGGACATGGGGACGAGGGCCATGATCTCGCCCTCGGTGCCGTCCGGGTTGCGCACCATCGCGGCGGTGAAGTCCCAGTCGGCGCCCTTGCAGCCGGTGTTGAACTTCCAGGTGCCGTTGAGGAGGTAGCCGCCCTCGGTGGGAACCGCGACGCCGGTCGGCGCGAACGCGCTGGAGATCTTGACGGAGCCGGCCGCGAAGACCTCCTCCTGGGCGCGGTCGGGGTAGAGCGTCGCCGTCCAGGTGCTCGTCACCCACACCATCGTCACCCAGGCGGCGGCCGGGCAGCCGCGGCCGATCTCGGTGATGACCCGGGCCTGGTCGGCGAGCGGCAGGTCGAGCCCGCCGAACCGGCGCGGCACGGCCATGCGGAACACCCCGGCCTTCTCCAGGAGTTCGATGCTCTCGTCCAGCAGCCAGCCGCGGTCCTCGGCGGCACGGCCGTTCTCGCGCAGGGTCGGGACGATGCTGTCCACGGCTTCCAGTACGGCTGCCAGGTCGTCGTTCGTGGCCATTTCCGGCTCCTCGATTGTGATTCCTACTGCCGGTCGAGAGGCGCGAGAACCCAACGCTCCCCGGCAGTTCGAAACCTTACTGAAGGGCCCGGAGAAATGAGTAAGAGCACACTCATCGCCCGGTCATCACTCCCGCACCTCCGGAAACCGGAGGGGATCCGACACACCATTACCGGGCAATTACCGGCCACTGACCGGGAAATGACCGGACGGTGCCCGGGAAGGCCCGTGTGGGAACATCCCAGCATGACTCTTTCATGGCCCGAACTCGTACGGACGGCGGCCGAGGACACCACCTCGGTACTCGAAAAGGGAGCCGATCAGGACTGGCGCGGAAAGGCGGGTGATCTGGACTGGAGCTGTCGTGAAACCCTTTCGCACATCGCGCTCGGGGTGGTGGGGTACGCGGGGCTGCTCATCGCCCGCCCCGCCGACCGCTACATCACCCTGTTCTCCTCGATCGACGGCCACGCCCCGGTCCCGGCCGCCCTGGAGGGCATCCGGATCGCCGGCACGCTGCTCGCCGGCACCGTCCGCGACACCCCGCCGGAGGCACGCGCCTGGCACCCGTACGGGCACTCGGACGCGGCCGGCTTCGCCGCGATGGGCGTGCTCGAACTCGTCGTCCACGGGCGGGACATCGCGCAGGCGGTAGGCGTGGAGTACACGCCGTCGGACGCCCTGGCGGCGCCTGTGGTCGAGCGGCTCTTCCCCGACGCGCCCACCGGTCACTCCGCCGCCGAGACGCTGCTGTGGTGCACGGGACGCACCGCGCTGCCCGGGCTGCCGCGGCGCGGCGCCTGGCGCTGGGACGGCCGGGTGCGCCAGGCCTGAGGCCGCCACCGCCCTCCCCCGCTCACCGGATCACGTGCCGCCGGGCGACTGGAAAAGTCGCCCGGCGGCACTGTCATGTCGTGCCCCGCCCGCCTGGAGACCACGGCATTACCGCAGCGTGGCTGGAACGTTGAACGTGCCCGAATAGTGTCGGCCACGGAAATGCACGAGCGCCCGCACCGTCCGTGCAGCACCCACGTGGAACGTTCCTTTCTCGTGAACGTTTCCCTCAAACGTCTCTCCAGCCAAGAAGGCAGGTCGATTTCCGCCATGTCCGAGCTCATCGCGGAACTGGAAAACCACACCGCCCGCTACGTCGAGGCCGTCAACGCCGGCGACTACGAGACGGTCGAGCAGTTCTACACCGCCGATGCGGTCGCCGTCTGGGAACCGGGCAAGCCGCTCAGCGGTGACGAACGCCGGAAGTACCAGCGGGAATTCCTCGCGGCCGGGCCGCGGATGGCCGCCAAGCCCCGGCAGGTGTTCGTGACCGGCGAGACCGCGCTGATGATCGTCGACTGGACGATCGACCTCCCCGGCGCCGACGGCACCACCGATCACCTGGCCGGCGTCGGGGTGGACGTCCTGACCCGGGGCGAGGACGGGGTGTGGCGCTACGCCATCGACGACCCGTACGGCCAGGCGAGCTGACCGGCGCGAGCGCCGCGGCACGCAGAACCGAGAGCACCTTGGCCCATGAGTGACATGCAGGTTCCGCACGGCGGGCCCGCACCGAGTACACGGGGGACACACAGCACCATGCACAGCAACGGACCCACCAGCGGGCGGCGGCCCACGCGCCGCACCCTGCTCAAGGCGGCCGGGGCGGCCGCCGTCGCGGTACCCGCCCTCGCCCCGGTCGCCTCGGCCGCCACCCGCGCCGCCGCGGCGGACTGGGACGTCATCGTCATCGGCGCGGGTTTCGCGGGCATCACCGCGGCCCGCGAACTGCGCGCCCGCGGCAAGCGGGTGCTCGTCCTGGAGGCCCGCGACCGCATCGGCGGCCGCACCTGGACGGACAGCTACGGCGGCCAGTTGATCGAGCGCGGCGGGACCTGGGTCGAGCCGACCCAGCCCTACCTCGGCGCCGAACTCACGCGCTACAAACTGGCGTTGGAGGAGGACGAGCCGATCTCGACCACGTGGCTGCCGACGCCGAACGGCCCGCGGCAGTTCACGCCGGAGGACGGCTTCGGCCGGATGGGCACCGTATTCGAGCGTATGTTCGACGGCACGCGGACGTACTTCGAGAAGCCGTTCCAGCCCCTGCACCGGGCCGACCTGCTGCAGAGCCTGGACAAGCTGACGCTGCGCGACCGCCTGACCCAGCTCGCCCTCACGCCCGAGGAGGAACTCCTCGTCAACGGGCAGACGGCGGTCTACGCCGGCGGCGCGAGCACGGCCGGCGCCTTCACGATGTTCGCCCACTGGTGGGCCCTGGCCGGCCACACCAACGCGGGCTGGAACGACACCATGCGCTGGCGCATCGCCAAGGGCACCAAGGCGCTGCTCCAGGCGATGATCGACGAGGCCAAGCCGACGATCAAGCTCAGCTCGCCGGTCGCCTCGGTGAACGACACCGGATCGCTGGTGTACGTCACCACCACCTCCGGCACGCGCCACAGCGCCGCCGCGGTCGTCGTCGCGATGCCGGTCAACGCCCTGAGCACGGTCAAGTTCAGCCCGTCCCTGCCCGCGGCGCTCACCACCGCGACGACCCAGGGCATCGCCGTGAAGAACGCGGTGAAGCTGTGGATCCACGCCCGCAAGGGAGCCGGCCGGGTCTACGGCCAGGGCGCCGAGGGCGGCTCTCAGATCCCCATGCTGCTGCCGTTCAAGGAAACCTCCGAAGGCATGCTCTACGTCGCCTTCAGCACCGACCCCCGGCTCGACCCGACCAACGTCGCCCAAGTGAAGAAGGCCGTGCAGCAGCTCGGCGTGAACCTGGACATCATCGGCGTCAAGGTGCACGACTGGGGCCGCGACCCCTACGCGCGCGGCGGCTGGGCGTTCCGCAAGCCGCGGCAGCTCACCACGCTCTACCCGGAGGTCACCTACACCAGCGGGCGGCTCTCCTTCGCCAGCGGCGACATAGCCAACGGCTGGAGCGGCTACATCGACGGCGCCATCGAGTCCGGTCTGCGCGCCGCCCGGCAGGCAGCGGGCGAGGAATGACCACCGAGGCATCACCCACCCACCCCCCGGAAGGGAACCGCATCCCCATGTCAGCCACGTCAGCCACCACCTTCACCGTCCCCTTCGACCCGGAACGGCCCGACCTCACCGACGACACCGACATTCAGAACGAGATCTTCATCCAGGTGTTCAACTCGGGTGACGGCGAGCTGTTCAACCGCCTCTACCTCGACGACTCGGTATCGAACTTCTCCGGCGAGCCCCTGACGGGCGCCGACCGGCTGACGTTCTTCAAGGAGTTCCTGGCCTCGAAGCCGACCCTCAAGGCGAGTGTCACCCACTCGTACGTGGCCGGAGACGTGGCGCTGATCGGGGTCGAGTACTCCATCGACACCACCGGCCCGGACGGTGAGCCGGTCCGGCTGGAGGGCGTCTGCACCGATGTGCTCCGCAAGACCGAGGACGGCCGCTGGCTGATGGCCATCGACCGTCCGGTGGCCGCGTCCGGCCTCGTCGCCGACCAGTGAGCCCGGGAGCCCCCCTGGTGTGCCAGGGGGGCTCCGCCGTGCCGGAAACCCCCCAGATGGTCCGAGGAGAGACAGTGACCGACCAGGAAGACCTGGCGTCCGTGCTGGACGCCGTACGCGATGTCGTCCCCACCCTGCGCGCGAACGGCGCGGACGCGGAGGAACGGCGATGGGTCCCCGACGAGAACATCCGGCTGCTGGAGAAGGCGGGGGTGTTCCGCGCCGCGGTGCCCCGTGCCCACGGCGGGCTCGACTTCGGCGTGGCCGACCAGTTCAAGGTCATCGCCGAGGTGGCGCGCGGCTGCCCGTCCACCGGCTGGCTGACCATGGTCTGGCTCACCAGCACCTGGTGTGCCTCCCTCTACCCCGACCGGGCGCAGAAGGAGGTGTTCGCCGGGGGCACCACCCGGGTGTCCATCGTCTTCGCCCCGACCGGCACCCTCACCCCCGTCGACGGCGGGTACCGCCTCAACGGCACGTGGGGCTACAACTCCGGTGTCCGGGGCGCCGACTGGGACCTGCTCGCCGCGATGGTGGAGCGCCCGGACGGGACCACCGAGGAACTCGTCGCGCTGGTCCCGGTCTCCGAGCTGGAGGTCACCGACGACTGGCACGTCAGCTCGGGAGCCGCCACCGGCAGCTGCACCACCGCCGCCGAGGACGTGTTCGTGCCCGCCCACCGCGTGGTCTCCCTGGAGGAGGCCATGATCAGCGCGACCGGCGACCGCGAGAACACCGGCGCCACCGGCCGCAACTACGGCCTGCTCGGCTACGTCCTGTCCGGCGTCACCGCGGCCTTCACCGGCATCGCGCGCGGCGCGTACGAGCTGTTCCTCGAGCGCCTGCCCGGCCGGGGGATCACGTACACCGACTGGACCGACCAGAAGCTGCACCCGCTCACCCAGATCCAGGTCGCCACGGCCGCCAACAAGATCGATGCCGCCGAGGCCCTGGCGGACCTGTGCCTGGAGGTCCTACAGACCCGGGCCGACGCCGGCGAGCAGCCCACCGACGAGGAGAAGGCCGTGATCCGCGGCCGGACGGCGTACGCGGCACAACTGGCCAAGGAGGCGGTGGAACTGCTGTACGCGGCGAGCGGCGGCTCGGTCATCCGGCGCGAGGTCGCCCTGCAGCGGTTCCACCGCGACATCCAGGGGTTCTCGCTGCACGCCCTGGTCCAGCGGGACGCCAACCTGGAGGTCCAGGGGCGGGTCCTGGTCGGCATGGACCCGGGCACCTACTTCCTGTGACGGCCGGCCTCCCGCGACGGCGGGAGGCCGGGACACACGACAGGGCGGCACCACCGGTGGGTGGTGCCGCCCTGTCGTGTCCGCCGCACCCGGCGGTCGGATGCCGGAACGGTCAGGAGGTGGTGGCGGGCTTCCCGAAGCGACCGTTGACGAAGAGCAGCCCGTCACCGGTCGCGCCCTCGCCCGCCGCCAGCACGGTGCCGATGAAGATGGTGTGGTCACCGAACGCGTGCGACTCGGTCAGCTCGCACTCCAGCCACGCCACCGAGTCGTCGAGCAGCGGCGCCCCCGTGTGCTCGCCCGCACGCCAGTCGACGCGCTCGAACTGGGCGGCACCCAGCGTGCGGCTCTTGTCGGCGAAGTGCCGGGCGAGCGGCTCCTGGTGGGCGCCGAGTATGTTCACGGCGAAGCGCCCGGCGCCGGTGAGCGCTCCGTGCATGACCGCGCTGTGGCCGACGCTGCACAGCACCGACGGGGGGTCGAGGGAGACCGAGCTGAAGGCGTTCGCCGTCATGGCGTGCAGGTGCTCCCCGCCCACGGTGAGGACCGTGACGCCGGTGGCGAAGCGGGACATCACCCCGCGCAGCCGGTCCGGGCGTACCGGCTCGTGACCGGAACGCACGGCAGCGTGATCGAGTTCGGCGGACGCGGAATTCATGCCACTCTCCGATGGGTCACGGGACACGTCAGTGCCGTCCGCACGGAAGGGGCAGCCGGCGCAATCAACGTAGTCGCGGCGTCTCGCGGTTCCTTCATGCCCGGGTAACCGGTGGGCCTCCTGTGACCGGGCGTCACCGATGACCTTTCAATGACCGGACGTTTACCCGGCCATCGGACCCTGAGGACATGACTGAGACCTCCACCGCGGCCGCGGAACGCGAACTCGCCGAGCCCTATCTGCGCCAGGTACTCAACACCGCGGGACTGGCGGTGGAATACGTACGCGCCGAGGGAAACACCCTGTACGTACGGGACGACGACGGCACCGAGTTCCCGGTCGTGGACTTCGCCGGCGGTTACGGCTCGGTGCTGCTCGGCCATCACCACCCCGAGATCACCGCGCACGCCCGTCAGCTGCTCGCCGAACATACACCGATCCACGCCCAGTTCTCGCGCCACCCGTACGCCAACCGGCTGGCCGCCGAACTGAACCGCATCATCGCGCGTGAACTCTCCGACGGTGAGCCTTATTACGCCATCTTCGGGAACAGTGGCGCGGAAGCGGTGGAAGCCGCCGTGAAGCACGCCGAACTGGACCGGGGCATGCGCGTGTCCGGACTGCTCGGCTCCGTCGACGCCGAACTCGCGGCGGCGCGCGCCGCGGTGGCCGACGGGTCCGCCACCGTCCACGGGGAGGCGGCCGCTCGCCTCGGCGTCGCCCTCGCCGCAGACGACAACGATGCCGTACGCCTTCTGGAGGCCGCGATCAGGCGCCGCAACGACGAGATCGCCGCCGCCCCACCGCTGTTCCTCGCCCTGGAGGGCGGCTTCCACGGCAAGCTCGCCGGCAGTGTGCAGCTGACCCACAACGAGGGTTACCGGCTGCCCTTCAAGTCCCTCGCCGCGCAGGCGCGGTTCGTCCCGCACGACAGCCCCGAGGATCTGACCGCCGTCTACGCGCGTGAGCGCCGGGTCCTGCTCGGCCTGAGCACGGAGAACGGCCGGATCACGGTGACGGAGCACGAGTTCCCGGTGTTCTGCGCCTTCCTCATCGAGCCCATTCAGGGAGAGGGCGGAATTCGCGTCCTGTCCCGCGAGTTCGCGCGGGAGATCCAGGAGTTCTGCGCCCGGATCGACTGCCCCGTCGTCGTCGACGAGATCCAGAGCGGAATGGGCCGCACCGGCGCCCTGCTCGCCAGTTCCCGGATCGGCCTGCGCGGTGACTACTACACCCTGGCCAAAACACTCGGCGGTGGCATCGCGAAGGCGTCCGTGATGCTGGTGCGCGAGAAGCGCTACCGCCGCGATTTCGAAATTGTGCACAGTTCAACCTTTGCCAAGGACAGCTTCTCCTGCCACATCGCCCTGAAGGTCCTCGAGCTGTTGGAGAGAGACGGCGGTGCGGCCTACCGGCAGGCCGAGGAGCGCGGAGCGGCACTGCGCGCGAAACTCGACGCACTGCGGGCGGAATTCCCCGACGTGGTGGCCGAGGTACGCGGACACGGACTGATGCAGGGCCTGGAATTCCACGACCAGTCCGACGCCTCCTCGCCGGAACTGCGCCAGATCGCGCAGAGCGGGCTGTTCGGCTACTTCCTGGCGGGCCATCTGCTGCGCCGCCACCGGGTGCGGACGTTCCCGACGGCCAGCGCGGTGAGCACGTTGCGCTTCGAACCCTCGATTTATGTCACAGACGCCGAACTCGGTCAGTTGTACGCCGGACTGCACGACGTGTGCACACTGTTGCGCAAGCAGGCCGGCGACGAACTCACCGCCGCGGGCCGCTGATCCACCCCTGGGGCCGCCGCCTCCCCCCACCGGCGGGCTCCCAGGGCATTTCCGGCCGGGTGCCGGCCGTGACCGGGCCGGCTCCCGACCGGAAGCAGTACGGGAAGCGGGTCGATGACGCCCCGTCAGGCCCCACACCTGTCCCGGGAAACACAGCATGCCGGAGCAAGCGAAACGGGGGAGTCCATGCAGTTCCGCTTACTGGGGCCGCTTGAGGTCGAGCATGCGGGGGGACCGCCGGGCAACCTGGTGGACCTGGGCGGGCACCGGCAGCGTGCCGTGCTGGCGTATCTCCTGCTCCAGGCGAATCAGGTGGTGTCCACCAGCCAGATGCTGTCGGCCCTGTGGGCAGACGACGACGCGCCCATGACCGCGCGCAAGATCCTGCAGAACGCCGTCTGGAAGTTGCGCGGCGTCCTGTCGCGGCCGCCGCGGACCGAGCAGAGTCCCGAGCTGCTGACCCGTGCGCCCGGCTATCTGCTGCGCGTGCCCCAGCGGCGCGTCGACCTGCTCGAGTACGAGCAGCGGGTGGTGACCGGCCGCGCCGCCCTGGCGGCGGGCGAGGTGGAGCGCGCCCGCCGCTCGCTCGGCGAGGCGCTGGCCCTGTGGCGCGGGCCCGTCCTCTCCGACCTGGTGGAGGAAGGTGTCTGCTGGCCGGAGCTGACGGCCCTGCAGAACCGCAGGCTCGATGTCATGGAGGACCACTTCGAGGCCGCCCTCGCCTGCGGCCGGCACCAGCTCGTCCTGCCCGACCTGGAGAGCCTGGTGGCCGCCGAGCCACTGCGGGAACGCGCCTCGGGGCAGCTCATGGTGGCCCTGTACCGGTGCGGGCGGCAGGCCGAGGCGCTGGCGGTCTTCGGCCGGGTGCGCACCGCGCTCGTGGAGGGGCTCGGGCTGGAGCCGGGACGCGAACTGCACCGGCTGCAGCAGGCGATCCTCACCCAGGACCCGACGCTGGAGGCGCCTCGCGCGGTGAGCGGCCGGGAGCCGGCGAACCTCGCCCCGGTTCCCCGGCCCGTGCCCTCCCCGCCCCTGCCCGCCGCGGCCCTCGCACCCGCGGCAACGGCGACGGCGCCCACGGGCCCGGCCGCACGCGGCGTGCCGGCCGCGCCCACCGCACCGCCCGTACACACGGAGCCGGGTGCACGCACGGAACCCGGCACACCCACCACACCACCCGCACACACGGAGCCGGGTGCACGCACCGCACCGCCCGCGCCCGCGATGCGGGCCGCGTGCACCGATCCGCCCGCACGCGGCGGGCCGTCCGTCCCCGCCCCCGCCGCAGCCACAGCCACAGCCACAGCCACCGAAGTCTCCTCCCCCGGCCGGCACGAGGCGCGTACCGCCAGCGTGGTCATGTTCCGCTTCGGGCTCGGCGCGGAACTGGGCCGGGTGCTGGCCGAGGACCGGGACCGGGTGGTCGACGCCCTGACCCAGATCGCCCGGGAGAAGACCGAACTCCACGGCGGCCGGGTGACGGCCGTGCTCGGCTCGACCGTGCTCTCCGTGTTCGCCGACGGGACGGACCCGGCGGACGGCGCCGAGCGCGCGGTCCGCACCGCGGCCGCCGTCCGCGACAGCCTCAGCGTCCCCACCGGCACGCTCGCACCGCCGCAGGCCGCCGTGCGCGGCCTCACCGTGCACGGGGCCGTGGCGTCCGGGGAGGCCCTGCTGCCGCGTCGGCCCTCGGACGATCCGCCGCCGCCCTGGAGCGGCGGCAGGCTCGTCGACACCTGCCGGACGATGCTGGCCCATGTGCAGGCCGGGGAGATCCACGTCTGTGAGGAGACCCACCGGCAGGTCGAGCGGGCGGCGACGTTCCGGCGGGCCTGCGCCTCTGCCGCCGCCCCGTGGGAACTGCACGCCCTGCACGACGGCGTCACCGACCTGGCGTGGGGCCCGGACGGCGCCGGTGCCCACGTCAGTGAGCTGGAGCTGATGCATCACACCCTGCTGCACACCCGGCAGCGCTCGACCGCGCATCTGATCACCCTCATCGAAGGGTCCGGCCGGGCCAGGACCCGTCTGCTGATGGAGTTCCAGCGCCGGGTGGAGGAGAGCCACGGCGGCCCCGTGCGGGTGCTGGCCGGCACGGTTCCGGCGCCGCACACCGGCTCCGCGCTGTCGGTGCCGGCGGAGATCCTGGCCGCGTACTGCGGCATCGACCCCGGCAGCCCGGAGGCCCAGGCCGCAACGCGGCTGCGGGCCACGCTGAACCGCCTCGGCGGCGACCCGGCGGCCGGAGCGGACCTGTACGCACCCCTGGCCCGGTTGCTGTCCCCCCGGCGGGCGGCGCACGAGCGGGAGAAGCCCGGCGAGATGCTCCGGGCGTGGGGTGCGTTCCTGGCGCGGGCGGCGCGCGAGCAGCCGCTGGTGCTGATCTGGGACGACCTCCAGCACGCCGACGACGCGCTGCTGGAGATGGTGGAGCGGCTGACGCAGACCCATGCGGGCGTGCCGCTGCTCATCGTCGTCGGCGCGGACTCCCGGCTGCCGGACCGGCGGCCGGGCTGGGCCACCGCGCATCCGCGCACGGTGACCCTCAGCCTCACCCCGGAGACGGGCGACGCCCTGGACCGGCTACTGGAGTCTCTGCTTCCGCCGGTCCGGGAGTCCGAGGTCGCCTGAGCGCGTCCCGCCCGTGCCGGTGAGACGTATGGCACGGGCGAGGGCGCCCAGGGCCCGCGTGCCGTCCGCCGATCCCTCGGGCAGGACGTCCGCGGCCGATTCGATGAGCAGGGACCCGGCCAGAGCCGCCCAGGGGGCCGCCGCTCCCGCGCGCACCGGGCCGGCGGACCGCGCCGCGCCGAGCACCCGCCGCGCCCACCCGGTCATCCGGGTCCGTTGCGCCGCGGTGACGCCGGGCACGGCCCGGAGCCCGGCGTCGAAGCGGGCCAGTATCTCCCCGGTGTGCTCGGCGAGCAGGGCGTCCTGCCGCGCTGCCGTGCGCCCGGGCGGGCGGGCGAGGCGCTCGGAGTCGTCCGGCCGCGCCGGGGAGGCCTCCCGGGGGCGGCCGGCCCGGCTCAGCCCTTCGTGCAGGGCCGCGGCGAACCGGGCGCCGACGAAGACGGCCAGCGCGGTGTCCATCTCACCGGCGCCGGAGCCACGTCCGGGCCGAGGTGAGGCGTGCGCGGGACGGCGGGTTCGTGGGGATGCGATGTCCATGCGGACAGCACATCAAGTCCCGTCCACACGCCGCCCATTCGCGACTCCTCGGCCCGGTCATCACACGGCCCGCCGCCCGGGCCGCACCTCGACCGGCTCGGCTCCCTTGCCCCGGAACCCGGCGTGGATCCGGCCCGACGGCCTCGCCCGGTCCTCCTGCCGCCGCGGGCGGCAGTCCGGGAAGGGCAGCGTGCGCCGCGGCAGCGGAGCGGCCGGTTCACGCAGGCGCGACAGGGTCAGCCGGCTGGCGTGCTCGCAGCCGCTGCCCCAGATGGGCCGGCGGCGCAGCAGGTCGGAGTGGCCGCACGCGACGACCAGCAGCGCCCCGGTGCCGACGCCGCCCAGGCCCTCCGCCCAGTCCAGCACCACGTCGTCGGCGAGGTGCAGGTCGTCCAGGCAGAGGACCACGGGGCGGTGGCGTGCCTCGTGCGCGATCACCTCGCCCCAGGCGGCGAGCAGGTCGGCCCCGCGTCCGGGCAGGCCGGGGTGGGGCGCGGGGCACAGCACACGCAGCAGCCGGGCGGCGTCCACGTCGGAGCCGACGGCGGAGCGGACGACGGCTCTGATCCGCTGCTCCGGCGGGTCGTGCCGTGTCCCGTGCCGCGGTGCCCACGCCTCCAGCAGTGCGGCCGCCATGCCGACGGCGTCCTGGCCGTCCTTCGGGGCGCGCGGCCGTACGACCCGCACCTCGTCCAAGTCGTCCGCGACGCGGCACTCGAACTGGGCGAGCAGGCGGGTCTTGCCGACCCCGTGGTCGCCGAGCACCGTCAGCATGGAGGGCACGTCATGGTGGTGCGAGTACTCCAGCATGTTCTCCAGCAGGGCGAGTTCGGGCAGGGGCCGGGTGTCGGTGCCGTGTCCGGCGGGCTCGTCCGGGTGCAGGGCTCGGGCCCTGCGGATGCCGCCGGTGGGGTCTGCGGCGCGGACGCTGTCGTCGTAGCTCACCCACGCGCCGGTGTCGCCGGCCACGTCCTCGCTCACGTACAACTCGCCCTCCGGGACGCCCAAGAGCAGTCCGTGCGCCTTGTCGAGCAGGGTGCCCACCACCGAGACGGCGGCACTCGGGTCGTGCGGGTCGTGCCGCACGATGGCCTTGCCGGAGATCACCACGGCACGCATCACCATGCCCGCCCGTGACGCCAGCCGTTCACGGGCCGCGAAGGCCGCGCGCACCGCGTTGAGCGACGCCTCGGGGCGGTCGGAGCGCAGCCCGAACAGGGCGGCGCACAGCCCGCCCATGGAGCCGACGACCGTCCCGGAGCGGCTCTCGACGCTCTCGGTGAGCACGGTGACCGCGTCGTGCAGGGAGGTGTCCAGCTGCTCACTCCCCATGGCCGCCGCGTCCCCGGCGGACTCCGTGCACACCACGAGCACGCACACGTCCCGCCGCTCGGCGACCGCACTGCCCTCGGCGGCGCCGAACCCCGTTGCCGTGCCTGGCTGTTCGCCGCCCTGAGCGACACCGTACGAGGAGGCCTCACGCGCACGACCACCCGACTCGGCGACCGCCCCGAAGGACGACGCCCCGCGCGATCGGTCGCCGCCCTCCGCGACGCCGTACGAAGACGCCACGGTCGACCGACCGTCCCCCTCCGCAGCCCCGAAGGACGAAGCCCCGCTCACACGACCGCCCCCCTCGGCACTCCCGAAGGACGACCCCGCACGCGATCGATCGCCGCCCTCCGCAACGCCGCCCTCCGCGACACCTACGGACAACGGCATGCGCATCCGGCCGGCGGCCCCCGCGTGCCCGGCCATCCGGACCGGCGTGCGCGCGGGGTCCGTCTCCGCGACCGGGTGCCACCGCGGTGCGCTCGTCTCGGGGGTGCCCGGCTCCGCGCGGACCTCCGTGGGGCCGGCCAGCGCCTGGTCGTGGCGCAGGATGCGGCGCTGCAGGGTCTGCAGGGCGGCGGACGGCTCCAGGCCGTACTCCTCCACCAGGGCCAGCCGTACCCTGCTGAAGACGCTCAGCGCCTCGGCCTGCCGACCGCAGCGGTACAGGGCGAGCATCAGCTGCCCGCACAGCCGCTCCCGCATGGGCTCGGCCTCGGCCAGCGAGGTGAGTTCGCCCAGCACGGCATGGTGCCGGCCGCATGCCAGCTCCGCCTCGAAGCGGTCCTCCATGGCGTCCAGACGCAGCTGCCGCAGCGCCGTCAGCTCGGCCCACTCCACTCCCTGTTCGGCCAGGTCCGACAGGGCCGAGCCGCGCCACTCCGCGAGGGCCTCCCCCAGGAGCTCCGCGGCCTCGGCCGCCTCACCGGCGTCCAGGCGTGCCCGGCCCGCGGCGACGGCGCGCTCGAAGCGGGTCGCGTCGAGCTGTTCGGGGTCGACGCGCAGGACGTAGCCCGGCGCCCGGGTGAGCAGCCGCGGCGCTTCGTGCTCCTCGCCGTCGCCGCTCTCGAGCAGGGCGCGCAGCCCCCACACGGCGTTCTGCACCATCTTGCGTGCCGTGACCGGCCTCGCGTCCTCGGGCCACAGGGCGTCGAGGAGCTGGCTGGTGGCGACCACCTGGTTGGCGTGGAGGAGCAGCAGGCCGAGCACCGCTCTCTGCTTGACGCCGCCCAGCGGGAGACTCCGCCCGCCGCTCACCACGTCCAGCGGTCCGAGAACCTTGAATTCCACGCCTACCCCCGTACGTCGAACAACCCGTGTTCAGTCATGGCAGGCGTCGTTGCCCACCCGAGCGGCGCTCGCCGAACGGACGCCGCGCAGTACCACCTCGGCCACGTCATCGAGCCGCTGGTCCACATAGAAGTGACCGCCGGGAAAGACCCGCACCTCGGACTCCGCGCGGGTGAACGCCCGCCAGCCGGCCGCTTCCTCGACGGAGACGACCGGGTCGGCGTCGCCGCACAGCACGGTGACCGGCGTGTGCAGCGGCTCCCGGGGCGTCCAGGAATACGCGGCGAGGGCCGCGTAGTCGGCTCGCAGAGCCGGCAGCACCATTGCCACCAGCTCGGGGTCGTCGAACAAGGCCACGCCGGTCCCCCCGAGCCGGCGTACGGCGGCCAGGATCGCGTCGTCGTCCGGCAGCAGGTCGTGCCGACTGCGCCGCGGCCCCGGCGCTCCCCGGGCCGACAGGAAGAGCCTGCGGGGTGGTCGGGCCCCGCGCTCCTGAAGGATCCGGGCGGTCTCGTAGGCGACCAGCGCTCCCATGCTGTGGCCGAAGAACGCGAAGGGCGCCTCGGCGTCCCCGGCTTCGTCCCCGGCCTCCAGCTGCCCGGCGACGATCCCGGCCAGCTCCCTGATGTCCGCCACCGGCGTCTCCAGCCGGCGGTCCTGGCGCCCGGGGTACTGCACGGCCCGTACCTCGACGTGCGGTCGGAGCCGCCGGGACAGCGGCTGGTACGCGCTGGCCGCGCCCCCCGCGTGCGGGAAACAGATCAGCCTGAGAGCGTCGGGCTCGGGATCGCCGAAACGTCGGAACCACTGGCCGTCCATGGGGCGTTGCGCTCCTGTCTGTTCACCTGCGGTACGTGGTATCCGCGCTCTGCCCGGGCCCGGTGCAGCACACCGGCCCACCAGCTGAGGCGGTCGAACATCAGCCGGGCCGACACGTCCCAGTCGTCGGAGGCGACCAGGGTGCCGTCGGGCCCGAGCCGTTCCCAGTAGTTGTGGAAGCTCACCGTCTCGTTCACGGTGACGGCGTGGACCTCGCCGAAGACCTGGCGCAGGGCGGCGACGGCGCACAGGCCGCTGGAGGGACCGCCGTAGGAGAGGAATCCGACGGGCTTGGCGTGCCATTCCTCGTCGTACCAGTCGATCGCGTTCTTCAGGGACGCCGGGAACGTCTGGTTGTGCTCGGGGGTGACCACCACGAACGCGTCGGCCGCCTCCAGCCAGGGCGCGAGGTCCTTGACGGCCTGGGGTCTGGGCGCCGACGGGTCGGCGGACATCACGTCGGGCAGCCAGGCCGTGGCGAGATCTATGACGTCCACGTCGAAGTCGTGCCGCAGCCGGGCCCGCGAGGCCAGCCATTCCGCCGCGACGTGCCCGAACCGGCCTTTCCTGATGCTGCCGATGATGATCGCCAGCCGCAGTCGTTCATTCTCGGCCACCTGCCCCCGCCTTCCGCACCAGCGCCGAACCGCATTCCTCGGGGAACCCTGGCATATGCCCCTTCGGATTCGCTTCGGACGGCTTCGGAAACGCTGCGGTGGGGCCCTTCACAGCGGTGGCCGAGCCCTTTTCGTCCCACGTCGCGCCGGTCGTCGGCCGGTTACGCTGAGATCATGGAATTCGGGGTGCTGGGGCCGCTGGAGGTGCGCACGGACGAGAGTCGTGTCGTGCGGGTACCCGAAGTCAAGGTGCGCATGCTCCTCGCCGATCTGCTCGCCCACCACGGGCAGGTCGTCCCGGCGCCACGGCTCATCGAGGATCTGTGGGGCGGCTCAACGTTCACGGCACGGCCGACGGCGTCGCTCCAGGCCAAAGTCTCCCAGCTGCGGCGCGTGTTGGAGGACGCGGAGGCGGGCGGCCGCGAACTGATCGCGCACCGGCCGCCCGGATACGTCCTGGACGTCCCGGCCCAAGCGCTCGACGCCGGGCGGTTCCGCGAGCTGGTCGCCCGGGCCCGGTCCGGCGGGGACCCGGTGACGCGGGCGGCGCTGTACACCGAGGCGCTGGCGCTGTGGCGCGGCCCCGCCTTCGCCGAGTTCGCCGACCAGCCGTCCGTGCGGCCGACGGCGGCGAGCCTGGAGGAGGAGCGCCTGACGGCGGTGGAGGAACACGCCGGGGTGCGGCTGGAGTTGGGCGAGCACAGTCTGCTGGTGGGCGAGCTGACCGAGCTGGTGGAGCAGCATCCCTTGCGCGAGGGGCTGCGGGGCGCGCTGATGTGGGCGCTGTACCAGGCGGGGCGCTCCTCCGACGCGCTCGACTGCTTCAACGATCTGCGGCGCCGGCTCGACGAGGAGCTGGGGCTGACCCCCGGACCGTCCCTGGAGGCGCTGCAACAGGCCATCCTGCGCCACGATCCGGTCCTGGCCCGGCCGGAGCCGCCCGCGCAGTCCGCCGCGGGGGTGCAGGCGGGGCCGGGGCCGACCGGTTCGGCCTCGCCCCTGATCGGCCGCGAACAGGACGTCCAGGCGATCCGGACCCTGCTCTTACGGCGCCGTCTGGTGACGCTCACCGGCCCGGGAGGGGTCGGCAAGACCCGCCTCGCCCAGGCCACGGCGGAGAGTCTGGCGGGCGCGTTCGGCGAGGGCACCTGGCTGGTGGAGCTCGCGGACGCCGGGGGCCTGGAGCGGTTCGCCGGCGCGGAGGCGCTGGCCGAACAGGTGATGGCGACGCTGGGAATCCGGGAGAACACCTCGGACGACGACGTCAAGGGTCCGACGGACCGCCTGGCGAGCGCACTGGCCGGCCGGCGGCTGCTGCTCGTGCTGGACAACTGCGAACACGTCGTGGAGGCCGTGGCGCGGCTGGCCGGTCTGCTGCTGAGCCGGGCCCCGCACCTGCACATCCTGACGACCAGCCAGGAACCCTTACGCACCCGGGACGAGACGGTGTACCCGGTGGCGCCGCTGTCGCTGCCCCCGGAGGACCGGCCCGATCTCGACGCGCTGACGAGCGCGGGCGCCGTACGCCTCTTCGTGGACAGAACCAGGGCGACGGACCCGGAGTTCGTCCTCGACGCCACCACCGCCCCACTCGTCGCCGATGTGTGCCGGCGCCTCGACGGCATCCCGCTCGCCCTGGAACTGGCCGCCACGCGCGTGAGATCGCTGGGCATCAGGGAACTGCACGACCGGCTCGACGACCGTTTCAAGGTGCTCAACAGCGGTTACCGGGACGCCCCTTCACGCCACCGGACGCTCCAGGCCACGCTCGACTGGAGCTGGGGCCTGCTGGACGACCGCGAACGGACCGTGCTGCGCAGGCTGTCGGTGTTCGGCGAGGGCTGCGGTCTGCGGGCCGCCGAGGAGGTGTGCTCGGGCGGCGGTGTGTCGCCCGCCGACGTCCTCGACGCGCTGAGCCTGCTCGTGGAACGCTCCCTGGCCGTCCGCACCGAGGGACCGCAGGGCCCGCGCTACCGGCTGCTGGAGTCCGTCGCGGTCTACGCGCGTGACAAGCTCGCCGAGTCCGGTGAGCACGCCGGGACCGCCGCCCGGCATCTGCGCCACTGCGTCCGCCTCGCCGAGCGGGCCCGGCCGCATCTGCACGAGCGGGAGCAGTCCCGCTGGTTCCAGTACCTGGACCTGGAGGCGGCCAATGTGCAGCGCGCGCTGGCCGAGGCCGACCGGGCCGGTGCCGCGCAGGAGGCGCTGCGCCTGGTCAACTCGCTGACCTGGTACTGGTACGTCCGTGGCCGGCTGGGCGAGGCCCGCAGAGCGCTGGCGACGGCCCTGGACACGTCGGGCGAGGCCGCGCCCGAGGAGCGTGTGGAGGCGGTGTTCTGGTACGCGGGCATCCGCCTGCTGCTCGGCGAGCACGAGCGGGAGTGCGACGCCCTGGAGGAGTACCCGCCCGAGTCGTCCCTGGAGTCGACCAGGGCGCAGTGGTTCCTGGCGCACGCGCAGTGGACGGTTGGGGCCCTGGTCAAGGGCGAGCAGCGGGTCGAGCGTGTCCTGGTCCGGTTCCGCACCCTGCGCGACGCGTGGGGCACCGCCGCCGCGCTGACCACGCGGGCGTGCTTCGCCCTGGCCCGCGGCGACCTGGAGTCGCTGCGCGGCAACGCCGAGGAGGCCCGCGCCCAGTTCGCCGAACTGGGCGATCTGTGGGGCCGGTTGAAGACGACGGATGTGCTCGGCAGGCTCGCCGAGATCAACGGCGACTACGACCTGGCGGCCCAACTGCACCGGGAGAGCCTGCGGATCGCCCAGGCCCTGGAGACATGGCCCGAGATGTCCACGAAGCTGTCGGGTCTCGGCAGGATCGCCCTGCTCACCCAGCGCTACGACGAGGCCGACGACCTGCACACGCGCGCCCTGCGGATCGCGGTCGGGCAGGGCAACCAGCCGGCCGAGCAGTTCGCCGCCCTGGGCCTCGCGCTGAGCGCCCGCCGCCAGGGCCGGCTGGACGCGGCCGAGGAGTGGCTGCGGCCCTGGCTCGCCTGGAACCGCCGCCGCGGCGACGGTCCGGGCCTCGCGCTGGTCCTGGCCGAACTGGGCTTCATCGCCGAACAGCGCGGCGACGCCGACCGCGCCCTGGCCTGCCACCGAGACGGCCTCGCGGCGGCCGCGACGACCAAGGATCCCCGCTCGGTCGCCCTGGCCCTCGAAGGCCTGGCCGGCGCGTACTCGCTGGCAGGCGCCCCGGAACGGGCAGCGCGTCTACTGGGCACGGCGGCGGCGACCCGGGAACGGGCCGGCGCCCCGCACCCCCCTGCGGAGCGGGGCGACGTGGAGCGCATCGCGGCCCGCCTGCGCGCCAGGATGGACGAGGCCGCGTACGACCGCGAGTTCACCGCGGGCACCCGACGCGACCACGAGAGCGAGGCCCAGGCGGAGTCGGCCGCCCGGCCGGAGGCCCGGTGACGGGCCCGCTCACTCACCGCCCCGCGCGTCGGACGACGCTTCCTTGAGATCGCGGTTGCGCGCCCGCGCCCCCATCTCGTCCCAGAACCTGCGCAGGTTCGCGACCGTCGTCCTGCGCTGCCACCGCGCCCGCCGCCGGAACCTGAGGGAACGCCATGCCTGGAACTGGAATCTCTTGAGCATCGAATGCTGGTGGATGCAGAACAGTTCGTTGAGTTCGGTGCGGCACTGCGGCCCCTTGGGCGGGTACGGACAGAACTGGAACGCGCAGCCGTCGACGCAGTGGGAGCCGGGCAGCGAACGTGGTGTCTCTCCGACCAGTGCCTGCCTCGGGTCGAGCGGGGTGCGGTCCTTGGCCAGGCAGGGCGGGAGGGCGTTCTGCTCGCCGGAGTAGGCGTCCTCCAGGCGCAGCAGCGCGTCCTTCGGCCGGTCGCCCCGTTCCTCGGTGAGGATCAGCAGGACCAGTATGTCGGCGAGGAGTTGCTGGGCGCTGGGGTCGAGGGTGCTCCATCCCCGGGACGGCGGGATCCACAGATTGTGCATCCGCCACTCGCGTGGCGAGCTGGTTCCGGATCCGATCTGTGAGGCCATGCCGGCCTCGTCGATCCACAGGAACCGGTCCGGGCGCCGGGTCTGCAGGGCCTGTCGCGCCATCTTGCCCGCGGCCCTGACCAACGGGTGCTCGTCCCGGCGCTTGCGCTTGACCTTGGGGTTGGCCGTCTGTTGCAGCCATTGACGTACCTGCCGGTCGGGACTCGCCCCGTGTCCGCGTCGGGGCTGCCCCTCGGTGACGTCGTCCGGGAGGGCCCACAAGGTCAGCGCGTGCAGCAGGGCGAGCCGGGCGAACCAGTAGTCGGTGTGCTTCAGCATCTCCCCGGCCTGCTCGTTGAGGAACTCGCCGGCCCTGCCGGGATGAGTGGGGGGTGTGCGATGGTTCGCCGCCTGCCGGAACCCCTGGGCGAGTGCGACCTGCAGTTCCAGGTCGACCTGCTTGTCCCGCATCCTCGACATCCACCCGGACAGCACTTCGTACGGGGTGTTCTGGTGCGGGGTGAAGGAGCAGGAATGGACCAGCATCGGAGCGAGCCAGGCTCTCATGATCCGCTTACGTTGTTCCTCCTGATCCCGGTACCGCTCTTTCTGCTCCTCGTTCTCTTCGTCGCGCCGCTTGTTCTCGAGGACTTTCGCGCGGCCTTTGCGCAGCAGCCGCTCGGTCCGTGTGGTGCCCGGCGCGGACGGCGGACGCTCCGCTTCGAGCGATGCGGGGGATGCGGGGGATGCGGGGGATGCGAAGGGAAGACCATTCCCGCGTTCACTCGGCCCGAGACGGGCGATGGCATGGAAGGGGTCGTCGACGCTCTCCAGGCTGCGGGCGAACGTGCGTCGGGCTCCCGCTCCGGTGACGGCTCCGACTCCGAAGAGAGAGAGGGCGGGAACGGGTGCCCTCGCGGCGGAGAGTTCGAACTGAAGGGCATGGAAGGCTTCGTCGCCGCCCTCACCGATCGCCTGAGCGATGGCGAACCTCACGCCGTGGGAAGGCTCTTTGCCGGCGATGTCGAACAGCAGGTCGTAGCCGGTCCGGCCCCGGACCTCCCGCACACCGCTGGGTGGGAGGGTCCGCCGTCTGCTCAGCAGCAGCCCGGTGGCGGCGATCCGTCTGATCAAGGCCTTCTTCGGCGAGTCGAGCTTCCGGTCGTTGTAGACCTGCAGATCGCCCCACTTGTCGTGGATCTCCTCGACGATCTCTCGGTGCTGGGGCTCGTGGTGGAAACTGTCGACGTCCAGCGCGGCGGAGTACAACTCCAGGGCCCTGATCTTCGGATCCTGCTCGATGTCACCGCCTCCCCGGTCGTCCGGGGGCGCTTCGGTGCTCGGTTCGGAATCGCCTTTCAGCGCATTGTCCGCGGCCGTCCTGAGCTCCATCCGGACGAAATCGAGGGAACAGTGTTCCGCGGTCTGGAGGCGCCCCCCGATTTCGGGGTGGTCGTGACATCCGGCCAGCGCCTCGACCGACCGCGAGTAGAACACGAGAGCCATGGCGAGTTCGCGGCCCGGGCAGGTGAGCGCCCGGGCGAAAAAGGCCTCACGGACCGCAGAGGCGGAGGAGCGCGGCCGTACCGCCGGGTCGAGGTTCACCAGGACGTCCATGCAGCGGGAGGCGAGGTAGGCCTGCAGAACGCTGTGCTGGAACCTGACTCCGCTTCCCCGTTCCTCCACGAGTCCCAGGCGGCTGCCCCAACTGGCCGCCAGACGCTCGTCCATACTCGCGTCCGCCACCTCACCGGCACCGAACCTCTTCGCGGCGAGTTGCACGCGAAGCTCGAGCAACTCACGCAGTTTCTGTGCCGCTTTGGCGTCCTGCTGTGTCTTCTCCTCACCGATCACGCTGTCTTCGCCTGCGCGTGACGGCGTCAGGACGCCGTAGTCGACGTACGTCGAGTTGGTGCGCAGCGCCGCACAGGCGAGAACCGACAGGTATTCGACGGTCATGAAGCGGCCTTTGGCGGAAATGGGCTGCTCGGGGTAGAGGGCGCCTTCGACGAGGGCGTCGACCCAGCCCTCCAGCAGGTCGTAACGCAGCGCCCACATGTCCTGGTCGCGTGGATCGCAGCGCTCGTCCCCTCCGGCGCCCACGATCAGTTCGAGCCTGCCGCGGAGCTCGAGATCCTTGGCGATGTTGAGGTACAGCGGGGATTCGGCGATCTCGGCCGCCTCCACCACCCAGTCCATGCGCTGTCTGTTCGATCGCCAGTTGCTGCCGAGGGCGACGTACTGGAGCGCCGCTTCCTCACTGAGCGGTTCCAGAATCGTCTGCGCCGCGCTGATGGCCTCCAGCGACTTCTGCTGCCTGGACGTGATGACCAGGGGCAGTCTGTCGTCGCGGGCGTCGTTGATGGCCTTCCGGATCTTGTTGTCGCGGTCGTCGACGTCCTTCAGGACGTCCTCGAGTCCATCGGCCAGTACGACCACCCGGTCCTGGGTGTAGCGCAGCCGCTGCCAGACCTTCTCGGCCTCCGAGACGGAGAAGACCCGTTCCAGGACCTCTTCGCAGAACTTGTCCTTGGCCTGCTCCGAGAAGTTGAGCCGCTCCTGTACATCGCGAAGCCGCAGCACGACGGGAACGATGCCTTTACGGGCCAGTCGTTGGGTGAGCCGCACGAGCAGAGCCGTCTTTCCGACTCCGATCGTGCCGACGATCACATGGGGGCGACGCTGGCAGGAGTCGTGGAGATCGTTCATCAAGGCGTCGCACAGCTGATCGCGTCCCACGACGGTGCCGATGATGCTGCCCGGTTTCACCAGTTCGTCGGGATGTCTGCGCGCCTTGCGCAGGTAGTAGTGACGGGCCCGCCGGAAGCGCCAGACGATGAACCACGCGGTGGCCACCACGGCCGAGGAGGACAGGCCCACGGCTCCCAGCACGCCCTGCGCGCTGCCCCACTGACGCGTCTTACCCGGTTGCCACACGCCGTACACGAGCAGCGCCAGGTACGCCGCGGAGAGGACGACGTACGCCCCGCTCATCAACCAGGTCTGAGGACGCCACCAGTGACGCGCCCGCCGCTCGCCCCTTTTCAGCAGCCACCAGTTGCGCCCCTTGCGCCAGACGAAGACAACCGGCCAGCTCGCCCCGAACCACAGCCGAGCCCACGCCCCTGCCGGCCGAGGGCCGGGCGTGCCATGCCTACGGGTCTCGTTGCCAGGGCTCATCAGAACTCCCCGTGCCAGGATCCCTGGCCAAAATTCGGCCCTCTTCCATGGAATCACGGCGATTTCGGGCAGGCAAAAGGAAGCACTACCGGGGAGTAACGTGGGGTGTCGTCGTTCTCAGCCGCGGGACACCGGCGGCAAGCTGCCGCCCTTGACGGCCGTCACGAAGGAGGCCCAGCGGCCCGCCGGGAACACGAGCACCGGCCCGTGGGCGACCTTGCTGTCCCGCACCGGGATGGCGCCGACGACGCCGTCAGAGACCTCGAGGCATGCGCCGCCGTCCGAGTTGCTGTAAGAGCTGCTGCGCCACGTCAGGGCGCTCACGTCTATGGTTCGCACGGCACTTCCTCCAACATGCTCAGGACGAACTTCCGCGACTCGGCTGGAGACAACGCCAGGTCACGAACTGCATCGTAAGCGCCTTGCAGTTTCTCAACCGCCGTGTTCTCTTCGATCAGTTCGCCCCGGTGCGCGTTCTCCGTGTAGGCCACCGTACGTCCATCCGGCACCCGCAGGAACCACACGTCGGTGCTATCGAGACCGTACGGACCCGCCCTGAACGGCAGTACGTGAATCACGATGTTGGGCCGCTCCGTCATGTCGGCCACGTACTGCAACTGCCCGCGCCACTCGCCCGCGTCCAGCAGCGCCGTGCGCAGCACCGCCTCGGAGAGGATGGTCCGAAACCTCGGCGCGCCCTCCCCCTCCAGCAACTCCCGCCGCCCCATCCGAGCCTCGACCTGCTGCTCCAGCTCCTTGCCCTTCAGCCCACCGGCCGCCAGGACCTCCCGTGCGTAGCCCGGTGTCTGCAACAACCCCGGCAGCACGCTCACCGCGAAGTGCCACAGGCTCACCGCCCTGGCCTCCAGCGCCATGTACCGCCGGTACCGCTCACGGAACTGCGTATGGTCCCCGGCGGCCAGTTCCCAGAGGGCGAGCAGCAGTCCGGGCGTCCCGTAGTGCGTGTCGAGGGCCTGGACGACCTCGGGGCTGCCCAGGGTTTCGCCCTTCTCCATCTTGCCGAACAGGGACCAGTCCCAGCCCAGCCGTTCCCCGAGCTGCCGCAGGCTCATCCCGCCGGCCAGCCGCAGGGTTCGCAGCTCCTCGGCGAACCGCTGACGTGGTTCCTGGCTGCGGCCGGTGATGACGCGACGCTGCGGCATACGGCTGGCTCCCCTCCGAGATGTTCGCGTGGACGGTGTGGAAGGTGTGGAACGACCCCCGGGGCCCGGGGAAGCACAGCCCCGTCCACGGCATGGCCGCCCTCGTCCGGGCGCATTCTCGTAACGCCCGGACTACGCAGCGTAATTCGCGCAGCGCAGCCGGGTCATGGATTCCACAGGACCGGACCGACAACGACGACAGGACGACGACGATGCCCTCCACCCCCACGAAGATCCAGGAAGCCCTCGAAGCCCGTGACGCCCTCGCCGCCGCCCTCACCCGGGCCGGCATCCAGCTCCCCGCGATGGACATCCGCACCCCTTGGGGGGACGACCGGAAGGAAGAGGCCCGGTACGCGCTCGTCCACCTCGGGGTGTGCTCCGCGCCCGTGGCCCTGATGCTCGCGGACGTGATCCGCAAGGGGGCCGACGCATGAGGGAGGACGACGTGGACGGGCACGGCGGCGAGGTCCCGGGCGTCGGCGTGGCCGTCCGCGACACCGCCCGCGACCGGGTGGGCCGGGTCATGGGCCACGAGGGCCCCTGCCTCCAGGTCCGGCCGCTCGGCGGCCGCGAATGGGACGCCGACCCCCGCCACGTCCGGACACTGAGCCAGGACGAGTTACTGAGCGCCCTCCTCGCCGAGGTCAACGCCCGCAGCCGCCGAAGCCGGACCACCAAGTGACCCCATCGCTCCTGACGGGGGTCAGGTCGCGTCGTCCCGTTGGATGCTGTCGCCGCGGTTGTTGAGGGAGACGTAGGTGCCGATGCGGCGGAAGTCGTTCATCACGCCGAACCTGCTCTTGTCCGACGGCAGGAGGGCCTGCACCTCGGGGTCCGCCGTCAGCTGGTCGTGCAGCGTCTTCTTGTAGGCGTTGTAGACCCTCGCCGTGTATCCGGGCTCCATGGCCGCGCCCATCCGGTGGTCGTTGGTGACGGCGATGGAGGCGAGGTCCATCAGGTAGCAGTCGAACACGTCCGTGACGTCTTCGGGCTTCGCGTTCTCCTCCCCGTTCCGGGCGTCCCGCGCGAGCACCCCAGCCATCTCCAGGACGATGTCGCGGTAGATCCGGTGCCTGGTGCTGCTCTGGTAGGCGGCCATGATGTGGTCGGCCTGACCGGCGCCCTCCGTGCTCATGGTGCGCGGCGGGTTGACGTCCTCCAGGCCCGGCACCGGCAGCGGGAAGTTCTCGAACATCGCCTCTTCGTCGGGAAGCCCCGCGTTCCGGGCAGCCAGGGGATGCAGGCCGATCTCGTGGGCCAGCATGCCCATCACGTGACCGATGTCGTACTTCTCGAAGTAGTAGCTGGCGAGGTTGATGTCGACGCCGTCCGCACCGCGGTCCGTGACGTCAGCGGGGGTTTCGGTGGTGCGCACGTGCAGGGTGATGCGGCAGGGCCGGTCACCGATGTAGTCGCTGATGGTGTCGTGCTTCCGCAGCAACTCGATGATGCGGACCGCCCGGTCGCGGTACTTCTCCTCCGTGTGCTTGAGGTTGGTGAATTCGAAGTTCCCCGACTTGAACGGTACGAGTATCCGGGGCGGCACGTCGCTGACGACGGCGGTGTCGGCATCCGTGCCGGGGTCCTCCTGCCCCCACGTCGGCTGGGGCAGGGACACCGGGTCCACCCACACCGACCGGCGGACAACCGGCTCGGCCTGCGCCCGGGTGGCTTCCCAGTCCTGTTCTCCCTTCTCACCGTCGCGCCCACCAAGGTGCGGGTTCACGTCACCGATGAGCGCGCCGAGCAGGGCCAGATGACGGCTGCGGAGACCGGCGGCGGCGAGCGAGGGGTCCTCCGGGTCCGCGTCCAGATCACCCAGCAGACTGCCCGGGATGTGCGGGCGGTGCGGGGCATCGGCGTCCCGGTACTCGTCCCGCAGACCGAGTTGATGCGTCAGCTCGTGCACCAACTGCACCGGCTCGGCATCCACCCACCAGGTCCTCTGATCCATGGCCCGGTCCCGGCTCACCAGATCGACCGTCAAGTGCGGCGAGCCGTCGGCATCGACGGGTTCGACCGTCACGTGCAGGCGGTCACCATTCGGCAGGCGGTAACCCCGATCGTTCAGATACTCCTCGACTCCTCCGCTCAACTGCCCGAAGACCCGGGCGCTCTGCCCGTCCGCACCCTGCAGGGCGACCCGTACGGTCAGGTCGGTGACCGGCTCGCCGTTGTGCGTGAGCCGCCGCACGTCGAAACCGGACCGCACCACGAACCGAGGGCGGCCATCACGCGCCCCGTTCAACTGCGGCGTGGCGGACGGGCCTTCCCGGTCATCTGCGCCGGTCTGCGGCAGCCGGGGACTTGCTTCACCCGTCGGAATCGGCACCTGGATGCTGTCGCCGCGGTTGTTGGTTCCGACACTGGTGGCGAGCTGGGCGAAGTCCCCCAGGACACCGAACCTGCCCTTGTCGGCGGGCAGCAGGGCACGAAGGGGACCGTCTGCGGGCAGATGCTCAGCCAACTGGGCCTTGTAGGCGTTGTAGGCCTTGGCCGTGTAGTTCGGATCCGTGACCGCCCGGCCCCGGTGGTCATTGGTCACCGCGATCGAGGCCAGGTCCATCAGATAGCAGTCGAACAGGTCCGTGACGTCCTTGGACTTGGCCCCCTGCACGCCCACGCGTGCCCGGTGCGCGAGCACCCCGGCCATCTCCACCACGATGTCCCGGTAGATCCCATGCCGGATCGTGTGCGGGAAAGCGGCCATGACGTGATCGGCCTGCCCCGCACCCTCGGTGTTCATGAAACGCGGCGTACTCAACGATTCCAGCCCCGGCACCGGCAGCGGCATCCCCGAATACAGCTCCTCCTCCTCGGGAATTCTCGCGTTCCGCGACGCCAGAGGATGCAGACCGATCTCATGGGACAACATGCCCATGATGTAACCGGTGTCGTACTTCTCGAAGTAGTAACTCGCCAGATTGATGTCGACGCCGTCATCACCACGATCCGTCACATCGGCCGGAGCCTCCGTCGTCCGCAGACGCAGCGTGATCCGCACCGGACGACTGCCGACGTAACGGTTGATGGTGGCGTGCTCATCCAGCAACTCCACGATCCGGACCGCCTTGTCGAGATACCGCTCCGACTGATTCAGATTGGTGAACTCGTACTGCCCCAACCGGAACGAGGCAGGCACCGGCTCCGCCACCGTCGGCACCGCATCACCATCGGCCTGCGGGAGACGCGGCAGCGCCTCACCCGTCGGAATCGGCACCTGAATGCTGTCGCCACGATTGTTGGCCCCGACACTGGCAGCGAGCTGGGCGAAGTCACCCAACACACCGAACCTGCCCTTGTCGGCGGGCAGCAGGGCACGAAGGGGACTGTCCTCGGGAAGGTGCTCCGCCAGCTGCGCCTTGTACGCGTTGTAGGCCTTGGCCGTGTAGTTCGGATCCGTGATCGCCCGCGCCCGGTGGTCGTTGGTGACCGCGATGGACGCGAGGTCCATCAGGTAACAGTCGAACAGGTCCGTGACGTCCTTGGGCTTTGCACCCTCCACACCGGCCTGCGCCGCCACGGCCAGAATGTCGGCCATCCTGAGCACGATGTCACGGTAGATCCGGTGCCTGGTGCTGCTCGGGTAGGCGGCCATGATGTGATCGGCCTGACCGGCACCCTCCGTGCTCATGGTGCGCGGCGGGTTCTGGTCCTCCAGTCCCGGCACGGACAGCGGGAAGTTCTTGAACATCTCCTCCTCGTCAGGGATATTCCGGTCCCGCGAGGCCAGGGGATGCAGACCGATCTCATGGGACAACATGCCCATGATGTAACCGACGTCGTACTTCTCGAAGTAATAGCTCGCCAGGTTGATGTCGACACCGTCGTCGCCACGGTCCGTCACGTCGGCGGGCGTTTCGGTCGTGCGCACGTGCAGGGTGATACGGACCGGGCGGTCGCCGACGTAGTCACTGATCACCGGATGGTCCCCGAGCAGCTCGATGATGCGGATCGCCTTGTCGCGATATCTGGCATCCGTGTGCTTCAGGTTCGTGAACTCGAAGTTCCCCGACTTGAACGGAACGAAGGTCACTTCCTGCGGCATGTGGGCCGGGACCTCGGACCCTGCCGAGTCATCGGCCGACCGGGGCAGAGAGACGGGGTCCACCCACACCGACCGGCGAGTGACCGGCTCGGCGGCGTCACGCGCCGCCTCCCAGCTCTGCTCGCCGTCGCGCGGGCCGGGGTGCGGGTCCACGTCACCGATGAGCGCGCCGAGCAGCGCCAAGTGACGGTCACGAAGACCGGCGGCGGCGAGCGAGGAGTTCTCCGGGTCCGCGTCCAGGTCGCCCAGCAGACTGCCCGGGATGTGCGGGCGGTGCGGGGAGTCGGCGTCCCGGTACTCGTCCCGCAGACCCAGCTGATGCGTCAGCTCGTGCACCAACTGCACCGGGGCGGCGTCGGTCCACCACGTGGTCTGGTTCATCACCCGGTCCCGGCCCACCAGGTCCACCGTCAGATGAGGCGAGTCAACCGGATCGACGAACTCCACCGTCACGTGCAGCCGGTCACCATTCGGCAGGCGGTGAGCGGGGGCGTTCAGGAACTCGTTCACTCCCGTCTCGAGCTGGTCGAACACGTGGGTGGCGGCGTCGTCGTCCGTGCCGCGCAGTGCGACGCGGACCGTGAGGTCGGTGACCGGATCGCCCTGGTGCGAGAACCGCCGGGCGTCGAAGCCGGAGCGCACCACGAAACGGGGGCGGCTGTCACGCGCGCCGCGCGACCGTGGTGCGGCGGGCGGCGCGGTCTGTGTCTGCGGCGCCGTGCCGGTGCTGGTTCCGGGAAGCCTGGGGCGTGCCTCGCCGGTGGTGGTGCCGCCGGACTGCTCCGCGGCGGGCGGCCGTTGGATGCTGTCGCCGCGGTTGTTGGTGCCGATGCTGGTGGCGAGTTGGGTGAAGTCCCGTGCGACGCCGAACAGGCCCTTGTTCGGCGGCAGGAGGGCTTGGAGTGAGGGGTTGTCCGCCAGCCGGGCGTGGAGCATCTCCTTGTAGGCGTTGTAGACCCTCGCCGTGTAGTTGGGCTCCTTGACCGCGTTCATCCGGTAGTCGCTGGTGACCGCGATGGAGGCCAGGTCCATCAGGTAGCAGTCGAACAGGTCGGTGACGTCCCTGGACTTGGCGCCGGCCACGCCGACCCGGGCGCGCTGCGCGAGCACCCTGGCCATCTCCACGACGATGTCGCGGTAGATGCCGTGCCGGATGGTCTGCGGGTAGGCCGCCATGATGTGGTCGGCCTGGCCGGCGCTGTCGGTGTTCATGGTGCGCGGCGTCTTCAGATCGGTCAGCCCCGGTACCGTGAGCGGCATCCCCCGGTACGCCTCCTCCTGCTCGCGAATGTCCGTGTTGCGGGAGGCCAGGGGGTGCAGGCCGATCTCGTGGGACAGCATGCCCATGATGTAGCCGGTGTCGTACTTCTCGAAGTAGTAGCTCGCGAGGTTGATCTGCACACCGTCGGCACCCAGGTCGCGGACGTCGGCCGGGGTCTCGGTGGTGCGCAGGTGCAGGGTGATCCGGACGGGCCGGCCGCCGACGTATGTGCTGATGGTGCTGTGCTCGTCGAGCAGCTCGATGATCCGGATCGCCTTGTCGAGATACCGCTCCGTCTGGTTCAGGTTGGTGAACTCGAAGTTGCCCAGCTTGAAGGACCGCTGCGCCGGTTCCGGTGCGGCGGGGGCCGGGGCCGGGTTCGCGGGGGTGTCGGGGGTCGCTTCGACGCCGGTCAGCGTGGACAGCTCGTACGCCTCTTCCTCGGGCGTGCTCTGCGTCTGCGGCGCCTCCGGTGTCTCCGGTGTCTTCTGTGTCTCCGGTGTCTTCTGTGTCTCGGGGGTCTCCCGTCCGCTCGGCTCGGGTGCCGGGGTGCGGAGGTGCAGGGGGACGAAGTCGCCTCCGCGGCGGCGGAGCCGGACGTGCGGGCCGCTGTCGCCCGCCGGGCCCGGATAGGTGTGGACGGTGCCGTTCTCGTCGACCAGGGTGACGGTGGTGCCGGTCGCGGCGGCGGCCCACTTGGCGACCGCGCGGTCGGCCTCGGGGCCCCACGGGGCCTGGGCGAGGTGGCGGCGCACCTGGGCTTCCAGGGCTTCCGCGCTCGGCGCGGGTGCGGCGCGGCGCGTCGCCAGGGGCGGGGGCGTGAACAGGGAGTCCCGCTCGGCCGGGTCGCCCGGCAGGCCGTGCAGCCGCATCAGCTGGAGGGGTGACCACCGGGCGCGCATCCGCAGCCGGGCGGCCTCGCGGCGGTCCAGGCCCTGCTGGTCGGCGGCTTTGCCCAGGGCCGTGGACAGGGCGCCGAAGAAGCCGTTGCCGCGGCCGGTGGGGGTGCCCTGGGTGTAGGTGGCGCCGTCGGGGGCGGTGAGGACGCCGGTGCGGTCGAGGCGGTAACGCGGGCCGCTGCCGTCGGCGGGCGGCATCCAGGGCGGGGTGGCGTGGCTGCGGTGTGCCGGCGGCTGCCGTGTCGCAGCGGTGCTGTCGGTGGCCGGGGTCCCGGCCGTCGATGTGCCGGTGTGCGCACCGGAGTCGGTCTCGGCCGCCGGCGTCGGCAGTGCCGTGGCGGCCGGGGGCGGGGTGCCGGGCGGTAGGGCGGCGTGGAAGAAGCCGTCGGCGGCGAACAGGACCGGATCGTTGACCGGGTCGACGGCGGCCGGGTCGGTGCCGGGCGGGAGGAGGAGCTGCTCGCGGCCCTCACCGGTGACCACGGTGAGCGGCGTGCCCAGGACCCGGGCGGCGAGAGCGGGCAGCAGGTCGGCTCCGCCGTGGTCACCGGCCCGGCGCACGGGCGGGGCCGGATCGCCGTCCGGGCGGGTCTGGCCGTCCTGGCCGTCCGTGCTGCCTTGGGCCGGTTCGGAGGCGAACGGGCGGGACAGGGCGACGGTGGCCAGCGCGACGCGCTGCGCGGGGGTCGGCCAGAAGGTCACCGGGAGACGCCCGAACGCGTCGAACTCGGCCTGCTGCGCCGGGGTGAACGTCACTGCGGCGGCGTCGAGTTCGTCCTGGGTGAAAGTGTCGGCGACGTCCAGGGCGAGGGCGTCGAGCAGGTCCTCGTTGCCGTCGTCGCCCAGCGCCCAGGCGAGGCGGTCGCGGGCGGCGCCAACGGCCTCGGCGGTGACCGCCGGATCGCCGGGGGCCGACGTGAAGCGGCGGGCGAGGTCGGTGCCGAGCAGGTGGTCCAGGCGGCCCCGGGCCTCGGCGGTGGCGAGCAGCGCGTGGAAGAACGAGGCGCCGTCGTGCGGCACGTCGTGCACCTCGCGCACCGTGGCCCCGTCCGGGGAAGTGAGGGTGCGCGGCGCGGAGTCGGTGGGGTCGGTGATCGTGTACGGCGTGGGCGCCTCGGAACGCCAGCCCGGCTCGGCGTACTCCTGCGGCCGGTCCGGCACCGGGACCGACGGCGAGCCCTGGTGGTGGGCGGTGAGGCGGGAGGCGGCGAGGTGCAGCCGGTGGTGGTCCGCGGCGACGGCGTCGGTGCGCTGCTGCCACCGGCGGACCTCGTCGCGGGCGGCCTGCCAGGCGACGACGGCCGGGGACTCGGCCACGGCCCGCGTCAGGACGGTGGGCCGGTCGGGGTGGCCGTCGCCCAGCGCCGCCTGTTCCGCGGTGCTGAGGTCGAGCCACGCCTCCCGGGCGCGCGCCCGGGCGTCGTAGTAGCGCTGCTCGGCCGTGGCGAGGTCGCCGGCCGCCTTGGACAGGTCGTCCCAGGCCGTGCTGACCTCGTCGGGGAACGTGGTGTCGTCCAGGAGGCCGTAGTCGCGGGCGATGTCCTCGCGCAGCCAGACCAGGGCGGTGGTCCCGGCCTCGGTGGCGCGCGGACCGCGCTTGGCCTTGCCGAGCGCGCGCAGCGGGCGGCTGTCGGTGAGCCGGTGGTCCACCTCGGCCACCGACAGCCAGCTCACCGGCAGCGCGAACAGCATGCTGCGGTTGGTGACGACCTTGATGTGGGTGCCGAGGGTCGTGTCCGCGGTGCCCTTGAGCACGGTGCCGTCGTTCGAGCCGCCGATCGGGACCGTGGCACCCGGGTTGGTCACGCCCGCGTTGCTGGTGCCCGCCAGGGGCGCGGAGCCCACGGCGCCCTCGACGTTGTCCGTGATGCCGGACTCCAGCGCGTCGGAGGTCTTCGCGCGCTGCATGGCTTCCATCCGCGGTTTGTTCTCCACGGCGAGCAGCCGGGCGCCGCGGCGGTGCATCTTCGCGTAGAGGCGGGAGTCGGCGGTGTGGAACTGGCCGATGAGGCGGGCGGAGGACTGGGTGGGCAGCGGTGAGCCGTTCGCGCTCAGCGCCTCGCGGAAGCCCGCGGTCAGACCGGCCTGTGTGGTGGCCTCCTGCTGGGCCTGGGCGGGGGCGGTGCCGAGACCGGTGAGCGGGGTGAGGCGGGCCATGCGCACGCGTGCGGCGAGTTCGTCGCCGGTGTGCCGCCTGCCGAGATCGCTGTCGCCGAAGCCGTCGGCGCGGGCGGTGGCGAGGGTGAGGGCGTCCTGGACGTTGGCCGCGCCCCGGATGTCCACGGCGAGGATGCCGGAGCCGATCCGGTCGTCGTCGAAGGGCAGGATGTCCGAGGCGTCGGCGCTGTCGTCGCCGATGTGGTCGCCGGGGGCCGTGGATGAGGCGCGCCAGGCGGCGATGTCCTCCGGGCGGGCCTGAGCGGCCGTCAGCATCCTTACCGCGCGCTCCGGTTCGGGTACGTCCTGCTCGGTGAGCGCGCCGTCGGCGCCGTCGCCGTCCGGGGTGAGCAGGTTGGCGGGGACGATCTCCCGGAGGCTGCCGACCGGGGCGACGGCGCGGGGGGCGAGCGGGTCGCCGGCCGCGTCCGTCATGGTGACGGTCAGGGTGTAGCCGGTGACGATCTCGGCGTGCGCCTGGACGGTGGCGATGTTCGGCATGGAAGTGCGGCCGCTGGTCTCGGTCCGGGTACTCGACCTCTGCTTGGCCGCGGTGCCCTGCAGGGAGGGGCTGGCGGTCAGGACGCCGCTCTCCGTGGCGCGCTGGCCGGCGCTCAGCGTCACGTCGGCGCCGCGGTCCTGGGAGGTGCCGTCGGCGTCGTCGCGGGCGGTGGTTCGGTAGTCCTCCAGCTCGAAGCCGGTGCGCAGCCGCTCCACGGTGGTGGTGACCGGCGTCAGTTTGAACCGGAGCTGTCCGGGACTGCCGCCGACCGGCAGGTGGGTCGGGCTCGACCAGGAGCGGTAGCGGACCGGCAGGACCATCCCGTCGGTCGTCAGCTCGTGCTGGTTGGCACGGAGGAAGTCCGGGGAGAGCCGCTGGAGGACCTGCTCGCGGTCGTGCGAGGGCACCCCGATCTTCTCCAGTTGCCTCATCAGCCGCTGCGCGGCGTGGCTCGCGTCGAGCTGGCCGCTGGGGTGGCCCGGGAAGCGGCGGCCGCGCAGGAAGGCTGGCACCCGGTAGCCGCGGCCGAGGTTGTCCGGGGTGGTGGTGCCCATGCCGTCCGGGGCGAGCCCGGCCTCGATGACGTCCTGCATCGGCAGGTGGAACATCACGGCGTCACGGAGGTGCTGGAGCGCGGCGGCGGCACGGCGCGGGGCGAGGTCGCGGGCCAGGCGCCCGGAGAGCCGTCCGGCCGCGGAGCTGATCCGGGCCGCCGCACGCGTGCCCGCCAGGCCCATCGCGGCCGTCCAGCGGTCCCGCACCGCCACGGTCTCGGTGGCGTCGGCGACCACCAGGTACATCCGCCCGGCGAAGGTGAGGGTGGTGTTGCGTCCGCGGGTCAGGGCCTGGGACACGCTGTGACCCTTGCCCCAGGCGTACTGCAGGGCGGTCGCGTACGAGCCGACCACCGGCTGGTGGCCGGGTGCCTGCTGGAGCGGCATGTCGGCGCCCTGGAGGCCGAGGGTGGTGTGCGAGACGGTGCTCTGCGTGCCGGCGATGCGGTGCTCGTTGCCGATGGTGACCTCGAGGCTGGCCGGCTTCGGGTCGCTCTTGACGCGCAGGTTGCTCAGTTCGCCGCGGACCGCGGCCTTCAGGTAGTGGGTGCGGAACGGTCCGGCGCCGTTGAGCCCGGTGATGCGGGAGCCGAACGGGCCCAGGTACTGGCCGAGTTGCCCGGCCACGCTGAGGTTCGCCATCGCCCGGCGCAGGGCGGTGCGCACCGGGGCGCCGGGCGCGCTGACGTGCCAGGTGCCGCCCGCGGCGCGATCGGCGGTGTCCTGCACGAGCTGCTGGCGCTGCCGGCCGCCCTCGGTGCTGAGGACCACGTGCGGGGCGCTCAGCAGCCTCCGGGTGAGCTGCCGGTCGGCGGAGTCATGCCTCGGCAGCGGGCGTGTGCCGTCGAGGAGTTGGTCGGCTTCGACGGCGGAGGGCTGCGGCAGTCGGGGCGTCACAGGTACGGAGTCGCCGGGCGTCGGTGCCGGGCCCCCGGGCGGTGTCGGGTCGGTCGGGGCGTGGCGCTCGGAGCCGTGGGCGGCGGGCACCGCCAGCTCCACCCGGCCCACGGTCTCACTCCCCCGGCTGAACAGCGGACGCTCCTCCGCCTTGCTGACGAAGACGCCCGCGCCGAGCAGACCGACCGACATGAGCCGGGCCCAGCCGCGCGGGCGGCGGTGGCCCTCGAAGGAGGCGTTCAGCTCCACCCGGTAGCTGTAGAGGTCGGCGCCGTTCTGGAAGGTCAGGTGGTCGTGGGTGACCGCGACCGTGCTCCGGGTGGCCTTCTTCTCGGTGTGGGCGTAACGGGCCCCGAGGGACACGTTGCCCGTCTGCCGGGGCAGGCCGGCCTCCGGCACCTTGTCGTGGTCGCGCGGCGAGATGCCCAGGTCGACGCCACCGGACAGGGTGCTGGAGGCCTGTTGCCCCTGGCCGGAGACCTCCGTACCGATCACCGCGTTGCGCAGCGAGCGCTCGCTCATGGTGGTCTCGAACCGCCGGTCGGTGAGCCGTGCCCGCAGGATCAGGGTGTGGTGACCGCGGCGTACCTTGCCGTCCTCGGTGAGGGTGACCGGCACGCCGGTGGTGGTCAGGTCGTCCAGACTCTGGGCCAGGCTGGGCCGGTTCAGCGCCTCGCGGACCTGGCGGTCGTTGTGCAGCGCGGTCCGCATCCGGCCGTCCCCGTACCAGAACTTGGCCAGGCGCGGGTGGCGCAGCATCAGCGGCGGCACGAACAAGGTCGGGTACGAGCGGTGCAGGGTGTCCAGGACGGTGTCCGCGAAGACCCGCATGGGGTCCTGCGGGGCGGCCTGGCTCTGGCTCTGACCCGGTGCCGGGGCCTGGCCCTGGTTCGTCACCGGGCCCTGGCCCTGACCCTGACTCGGTACCGGCGGCTGCGGGCGGTCGGCCAGGAAGCCCTCGGCCCGTACCTGGCCGCTCAGATGGAGCGGATCCTCCCGGGTGAGGTACCACGGCACCGCGGGCTCGGCGTCCGGGTCGGGGCCCGCCTTCCCGGGGGTGCGGCTGTCCCAGCCCGCGAGCCGGCGCGCGTCCTGCGTGGACATCCAGTCCAGGCTGACCACCCGGACCGGGCGGGCCGCGGACGGCGGTTCGCCGGCCTTGCGCACCATGAGGGAGCGCTCCACCCGGTAGAGCGCGACCGGGTGGTTGCGGACGCGGCCGGTGGTCTTGCGGGCCGCGTCGGTCCCGGCGTAGTGGCCGCGCCCGGTGCTGAAGTCGGCGCGGACCAGCGGGCCGCCCTGGAGACGTACGTCCGTCTCCGGGCCGATGAAGGTGTGGCTCGGGCCGGAGGTGATCTGGATGCCGAACCGGGTGTCGCGGACGTGACCGCGCTCGTTCTGGTACGTGGTCTGGGCCAGGTCGCGTATCTCCGCCTTCACCGACTCGGTCACCAGCGTGGCCCGGTGCGGGATCGACCGTTCGACGATCAGGTGCCCCAGCGGGTGCTGACCACTGCCCCGGGTCAGCTCGGGACCGCTGACCGGCCCGGTGAGCCGCCCGAACAGCGCGAGCAGCCGCCCCGGCCGGACGTACGAGACGAGTGTGCGGTGCGCCGAACTGCCGGGCCGGGCGCCGGAGATGGCGAGCGCCAGGTCCTCCGGAGGGTCCGTGAAGTGCAGGGCGGTGATGTCGGTGGCCCGCGGCTCCAGCCCGTCCGGGAAGGTCAGCGTCCGCGGCGCGCGACGCGGTCCCGCGAAGGGCACGGTGAGGTCGTCGGGCAGCCGCCAGCTCAGCCCGTCCCGCATGGCGAACCGCGCGGTGTGGACCGTGCTGCGCTGCCAGCGGGGGCCCGGGGCGGGCGAACCGGACACGGTGTCCCGGCCGTCGTTCGCCGGCGCCTCGGTGACCCGCTGCACGCGCACCCGGTAGTGGACGTCGTCCAGGTGCAGGTGCGAGCCGCCCCAGGCCCGGTACTCGGACTGGTTGTACGCCTGCGTGCCCTGGGCGTAGTCGGTTCTGCGGGTCCAGCCCAGCGAGAGGCCGATCTTCAGCAGCCAGTTGAGCGGCGGGCCCATGCCGATCGCGGCGGCGACGCGGCGCCCGAAACCGACGCTGCGCCCGCCGCCCGTACCGGCCTGACCGCGCCGCATGGTGTCCACCCGCACGGTCGCGCCGTCCACGTCGGAGAAGCGCTCCCAGCGGTGGTACGGGACGGCCTCGACCGTCAGCTCGTGGCCGACCCCGGACTTCTCCCGGCCCACCAGGCGCGCGCCGCGCGGGGCGGTGAAGGCACCGGGCTGCCCGGTCAGCAGGCGTAGCAGTTCCGCCTCGTCGAACTGCTCGCGCAGCTTCTTCGGCAGCTGCCCGAGGATCTCCTGGGCGACCTCCTCGGGCGAGCGCAGGGTGAGAACGCCGGGGCCGTTGAAGAGTCCGGTCGGCGGTGTCCGCCGGCCGCCGTCCGTACGGCCGCCGGGGCCCCGGTCGTTCGGATCGGCGTCCGGGCTGATCAGTACGGCGGGCAGGCGGCTGCCGTCCTGGAAGGTGACGGTGTGCGGGGCCGGGCCCGGCGGTGCGGCGTCCTCGCCGGTCAGCAGGCGTGCCGGGCGGTGCCGGTCGAGCTGGGTCTCCAGCGGTACCGGGTCGCCCCGGTCGGGAGCCTCGGTGCCGGGGCCGTAGACGTCCGTGATCCCGCCCATGCCGCGCAGCCACTCCCCGAAGGGGTCGTCGCCGTCCTGGGCGGGGGTGTTCTCGGCGGGCACCTCCGGGGCGGCCGTGCCGGCTTCGTCGGGTGCGGGGGCCGGGTCCGGTACGGGCGTGATCGGGGCCGAGGCGGGGACCAGGGCGTCGAAATGGTCCGTGCCGTTGTAGGCCAGGTGCAGGGTGCCTGCGCTGCCGCCCGGGTGGAGGGAGGTGACGAAGGTGGTGCCCTGCGCCTGCGGGTCGGGCTGGACGAGCCGCAGGTCGAGGTCGAGGGTGTGCGCGAGCGCCTGTGGGAGCAGGTCGCCGAAGGGGGAGGCCCACAGGCCGGGGTGCTCGGCCGCCGCCGTCAGCAGGCCTTCGGTGCCGATCCGCCGGGCGTCGGCGGGGGTGGGCGCCACCTGGGCGAGGTGCGGGTAGGAACTGTCCTGGAGGATCTGCTGCCACCGGCCGGTGTCACCGCCGGTGACGACCGCCCGGGCGATCCGGTTCCAGCGCCGGGTGAGACGCCTCTGCTCGTCCGGGTCCGTCACCCCGGCGAGGGCACGCATCCGCAGGTCGTCCACCACGGCGAGCACCGGGTCGGGCGTCGCCTCACTCGCCGCGGCGGCCAGTTCCGACCCGGTGATCCGGTCACGCAGCAGGGTGCGCAGCCCGGTGACGTTGCGCGCGGCCCACGCCGGCGGTACGTCCAGGCTCCGCGCGCTGTCGAGCAGCGCCCGGAAGAGGCAGTTCCCGCCGCCGGGGGTCTCCAGCCGTCTGAAGGCCGTGCCGTCCGCGTGCACGACGTCGTCGGGTCCGGCCCCTGCCGGGTCCTTGCTGAGCAGGGTCAGGTCCTCGGCGAGGGTCGCCGGGCGGCTCGCCGGGGGCGCCAGGTCGGGCCTGCGGCGGGCGAGTTCGGCGGTGTCCTCGGGGCTGAGGGCCAGCTCGGACAGCGGCAGCGGGGTGGTGGACAACGACCAGGTGATCTGCGCGGAGGGCGCGTAGGAGAGGCCGCGCACGTCCTCCGGCGAGACCAGGGTGTTCGGCGGGAGCGCGGGCGGCGGCGGAGGCAGCAGGGCGTCGAGCGTGGTGCCGGGGCCCGCCGTGGCACGCAACTGCGCCGCCGCGCGCAGGAATTCGGTGTACTGAGCGGGCGTGGGATCGGCGGTGGCCGGATCGACGTCGGGCCCGCTCGTCGTGCCGGGCCGGTCGAGGACCATCCGGCGCAGCAGGTCCGGGGTCATCCGGCCGTCGCCGTAGCGGGCGGCGGTGTCCGGGCTGAGCCAGCGCAGGCCGTCCACGAAGGCGAGCCCGGCGAGCAACTCGCGGTTCTCCGGCTGCTGTTCGGCATCAGGGCCCAGGGCGTCGCGCAGCGTACGGATCTGCTGGAGGGTCCGGGCCCGCGCGAAGGCGTCGGCCGGTTCCGGGCCCGCGTGCAGACCGGCGACGCGGGCCAGCTCGTCCAGGTCGGCACCGCTGGGCTCCGGGGTGAACAGCCGCCAGCGCCCCGGCCCGTCCGGGCCCTCGGTGAGGACCGCGCGGACTTCTCCCTGCCCGTCCCGGGCCGTGCCGACCTCGGTGGTCGGCGCGTACACCTGCCGGCCGGTCCGGTTCGCCACGTGCTGCGCCACCGGCAGGCCCGCCACCTCCGGCTGCCGCCCGGTCTTGCAGGAGAACAGCACCAGGGGCCGGTCCTGATCGCCGTCCCGCGCCCAGTACTTGAGCACCTCGCCGAGCTGTACGCCGCTGACCTTGACGGTCGGGCGCGCCGCGTCCTCGGTGCCGAGGGTGACGGTACGGGGTGTGCCGTGCGACACGAAGCCGTCGGCGCCGCGCTCGGTGCCCGAGCCGGGGAGCGGGGCGGGCGGGCCGGTGAACACGGTACGGCGGACGGGTTCGGCCTCGGTGGTCCCCGGAGCCGGGGTGGTGGCGGGGGCCGCAGACGTGGTGCGCACTCCGCGGAAGGTGTCCTGGCCGAGCAGCGCACGACGCGCCGCGCTGTGCGCCGTACCGTCCTCGGCCGGGCCCTGCGAGATGGTCAACGTCCGTACCACACGCCCGGGTTCGGGCTTCACGACCGTGTCCGGCATCCAGCGCCGCAGCTGCGCGAAGGGCACCGTGTGTCCGTCCAGGGTGGTGACGGACGGCTCTCTCCCGGGGCGCTCGGAAGCCTCGCCGTCGTCGGCGGTACCGTCCGGGGTCGCGGGCCGCACGATGATCCGGCCCGGCGGCGGGGACGCTACGAGGGGTGCCGGCGTGGGGGCGTCCGGCGTCGAGGCGTCCTGGCCGGCGGGCGGGGGCGGGGTGGCCCCGCCCCCGGGCCCTCGTCCGTTGCCGGTACCGGGTGCTTCGCCGCCGGTACCACTACCGCCGGACTCCAGGTGCAGGTCCGTCGCCGGTTCGGTCCAGGGGCGGGACAGGGTGGCGAGCTTCGAGGCGGGTGGCTCCGCGGTGAGCGGCGCGTTCGCGTCGACTTCGGTGTCCGGGACGGTGGTGACGGACTCGCCGACGGTCCCCGCGCTGCTCTCGGTGACGGGGCGGGGCGCCGGGTCGGGAGCCACGCCGAGCGCGTCGGCGAGCGGCAGCAGCACGTCCGCGCCGGGGAATTCGGCGTCCGTGGAACTCGTGGCGACCGGGGCGGCGTCGAGGTCCGCGGTGTCCGTCGCCTCCGAGCCGGCCGTGCCGCCGTCCGGTGTCACGGTGGTCGGCGGGCCGTTGAGCGGGCGGACCTTGACCGGGGCCCCCGGCGCCTCGCGGGTCAGCTCCGCGGCGGCGCGCACCGGGCGCCCCGCCCCGTCCGACGCGACGGCCGGGCCGAGCACCACGGCCCGGTCCGTCCCGGCACCGTCCAGCAGCTCGGCCGCCTGCGGCGACCCCTCCCCCGGCGGCGGCGCCTCCGAGACCACGATCGTCAACGGGGGTGCCTTCGTGGGCGCGGGATCGCCGATCGAGGCGGAACCGCCCTTCACGTCACCGCTCACGCCGGGTACATCGCGTACGTCGCCGGTGCCGGTGTCCGCGTACGAGCCGGTGGTGCCCACCTTCGGCGGAGCGGTGGTGAGGCCGTCCGCCGGGGCGGGCGCGCTCTGGGTGGAGTTCGACGTGCCGTTACTTTCCGCCGAGGGGCCGGTCTCCGGAGAGCCGGCGGTCCCCGCCGATGTGTCGGCGGCCCCCGCAGGCTGCGCAACGGTCCCGTCCGTCGTGCTCTGCGGGCCGTCCACCGAGACCGTGCCGTCCGGGGCCCCAGTGCCCTGGGCCTGCGGGCCGGAGGCGGCCGTGCCGCCTCCCTGCGAGGGGACGCCACCCGCCCGGCCACCGGCGCCGGAGCCGGCGCCAGAGCCGGTCCCGGTGCCAGTGCCGGTCCCCGTGCCGGTCCCCGTGCCGGTCCCGGTCCCCGTGCCGGTCCCGGTGCCGGTCCCGGTCCCCGTGCCGGTCCCGGTCCCCGTGCCGGTCCCGGTCCCCGTGCCGGTCCCGGTGCCGGTCCCGGTCCCCGTGCCGGTCCCGGTCCCGGTGCCAGTGCCGGTCCCCGTGCCGGTCCCGGTGCCGGTGCCGGTGCCGGTGCCGGTCCCGGTCCCGGTGCCGGTCCCGGTGCCAGAACCCGTTCCCACGCCGGTACCAGTGCTGGTGCCCGCGCCGTTACCGGTACCGACGCCCCCGCCGGTACCCGAGCCCGCACCGGCCGGGATGAACGGCCCCGTGCCGTGGGAGACCGCGGGCCCGCCCGCCCCCTGGGTGAGCGGAGCCTCCACCGTGACCGGCGCACCGGACCCCTCGAGCGCACGGCGGACCGCGTCGGTGTCGATCTCGGCGGTGGGGCTGTTCCCGGCCGGGACCACCCGGACCTCGGGCCGTTGGGACAGGTCGCCGTGCAGGCCGTCGCGAACGCCGATCTCGGTGCTGGTGGGCGGCGCGGCGCCGCGCAGGGCGGCGAGGTCCCGGAGGGCCTGCTCGCGCACCTCCGTGGGGCCGTTGTGGACTTGCTGCCACAGCTGGTTCTCGGCGGCGGTCACGGGCAGCGGGCCCGGGGCGTACGGCGGCGGGGCCGGGGTCGTGTACGGCGGTGGGTTCTCCGCGACGTAGGGAGGGGGCGACTGGCTGCCCGTGGCGTCGCCCTGCCCGGTGCTCTGCTCACTGAGGGGCGGAGGCGAGGTGAGGACGGAGTCGCCGCTGCCCGTGGTGTCCGGGCGGGAGGGGCCGTCGGCGTCCCCGGAGCGCGGAGATCGCGTGCCGTCGGCGTCGGTGTCGCCGCCGGAAACGGTGGGCGGCGGCTGGTTGCGCAGTTTGTCGATGACGTGGCGCAGTTCGGCGCCGGTGTTCTGGGCGCCGCCGGTGAGCGTGGCCTCGACCTGACTGCTGAGGCCCGCGCCGACGAAGGTGGACCAGCTGGTGGACCAGTCCCCGTCGAAGGCGCCCTTGATGAGGATCTCCGCGAGGGCCTCGCCCGCTCCGGCGGCAAGGAAGTCGGCCGTGCCCTTGAGCCCGTAGTGCCCGGCCAGCGCGCCGGGGCGGTCGGCGTTGTGGCGCAGGAGCATGTTGTTGCGCCACAGGTCGGGGTTGTTCCGAAACGACAGCGGGTCGTTCCGGAAGGTGATGGGCGTGTTGTTCGCGGGGCTCGGGCCGTTCCCGTACGGGTCGGGGCCGGGCCGGTTGTTCGGGCCGCCGTCGGGGCCGCCTGGGTTCGGAGTCGGGTCGGGCTTGGGACCCGGGCCGTTGTTCTTGAACTCCAGGTTCGGGGGGTTGTTCAGGTCGGGGTTCTTCTTGAAGTCGAGGTCGGGGCCGTTCTTCAGGAAGTTGTCGTCGTAGCTCTTGACGATCCTCTTGGCGAAGTCGTCGAAGATGCTGGTGAGTCCGCCCGCGGCGGCGCCGAACGCGGCGGACTTGAGGATGTCGTTCCAGTCGAAGCCGTCGGGACGGCGGCCCTGGGGGGCGAAGTTCATCATCGCCAGCCGCACCGCGAAGGTGGTGAACGCCTCCGCGAACGCCTCGGTCAGCGAGGGCGCCAGGTGCAGCCGCTGGAGCAGGTGGGTGAGGGTGGTGAGGATCACGAACCGGCTGCGCAGCTTGGCCATCATGATCTGGCTGGCCGAGGCGCCGCCGGTGAAGAAGGACATCGCCAGGTAGATGGCGATCTCGATGAGCAGCCGGATGACCTCGGCGATGACCTGCCACTTGGACTCCATGATGTCCATGGAGGTCTTGCGGCGGCCCTCGGCGATCTTGTCGAGCTGCTCGGCGAACTCGCGCAGGTAGTTCTTGCCGCCGTCGTCGATGAGCATGCCCATCGCCTTGGCGTACGACTTGGACAGGTCGTCCGGCATGACCTCCGCGATGTCGTGGATCGACTTGTCGATCAGCGAGGACATCCTGTTGACCTTGCGGCCCAGCCCCGCGTAGGGCCGGCGGCTCTCGTACGCGAGGTCCTCGTCGGCGTCGGTGAGCCTCTCCCCGGTCAGGATGAAGATCATCGCGTTGACCTCGGGCGACGGCTTGATGCTCATCGAAGCCCGTCCCGCGAACGGCCCCGGGTGCCGAACGGGCAGGGCGAAGCGGCCGCTCCCGGCAGGACGTGGGAGCGGCCGGCGGTGCGCGGATCAGCGGCGGCCATGCCCGCCCGGGCCGCCGTCGCCGTTCAGGCCGTGGGTGTCGAGCAGGTTGTTCTTCCGCTCGATGTCCTCGATGTTGCGGTCACGGGTGGTCTTCATCATCCGGACCTGGCCGACCGTGGCTTCGGTGATCTCCGTCACGGCGTCGCGGATGGACATCATGGTCTCCTTGGTGGTCTGCCGCTCCTTCTGCTCCTGCGGCTTGGCCTTCTCCGCGAACTCGCCCTCCGTGCCGGGCCAGCTGACCGTGGGGGCCAGGTCGTCGAGGAACTCCTCGGTCATGCTCCTCGCCAGGGTGCCGATCTCCTCAAGCTGCCGCGCCAGGGTCTCGATGCGCTGCGGATCGACGTAGTACCGCTCGCCCATCGTCAGTCCTCCCCGTCTTCGCCGAGCGCGTCCCGCCAGGTGGCCTGGCCGCCGTGGGCCTTGTCGTCGTCCTCGCGCAGCACGTCGGGGCCGAAGATGCGCTCCCAGTCCAGCTCGAAGCCCTTCAGCTCCGGCACGTTGCTGCTGGGTTCGGCGAAGGGCGCCATCGCCTTCATCACGTGCCGGTTCATCTTCAGGCGCGCCGCGCTCGCCGCCTCCAGGACACTGGCGGCCAGTTCCTGGGGAGACATGTCCCGGTACTTGTTGTCCAGGAACTCGATCCCGGTCAGCTCGCCCTGGGGTCCCACGGTGGCGCGGACCGCGCGGTCGGAGGACAGCACCGCGAACGACGCCTGACGCAGTTCGCGTTCGGTGCGCGCGACCGCCTCCTGCGCGGCGTGGAGTTCGGCCATCGCCTTCTCCAGGCGCTTCTCCAGCGGCTCCGTCATGCCCGCTCCGCCCTTCCGTGTCGGTCTCTCCGTACGCCCCGGGGCGTCAACTGCTGTGCTGATCTTGCCTGGTGAAGTCCCCGCGAGGGAAGCCGGAGCCGGGCGGCCGGCGTCCGCCGGGGGTGCACCCGCCGGGTCTCCACGGTGTTCACCGCCCGATGACGGCCGGGTTGCCGCCCTCCTCGGTGCCCCACACGTCCTCGTCCTCCTCCAGGTAGCCGGCGGAACTGGTGGACCTGCGGTCCGTCTCCTCCTCCTTCTCCGGGGAGTCGCCGCCGGTGGTCGTCACCCGGGAGGCCGGCTGCGCGAGGAAGGTGTCGCTGTCCTCCTGCCGGTGCCAGGGGCTGCGCCGGCGGCGGTTGCGGCGTTCACTCTCCTCCGCCGCGTCGACCAGGACCGCGCGCACCCGTTCCCCGTTGCCCTTTTCACCGCCCGCGCCCATGCCACCCATGCCGCCCATGGGCATGCCGGGGCTGCCGGGCGTACCGGGGGCGCCGGGGGTGCCGCTCACGGCGGCGGACGTGAGCGGGCTGCCCGTGGTGTCGGCGGTGCCGCTGGCCAGGGGGGCGACGCCGTGCACGCCGGTGCCGCCCGGGGAGAGGGAGCCCGCCCCGGAAAGGCCGCCGCCGACGCCGGCCGGGCTCGCGCTGCCACCGCCGACGCCCAGTTCGGAAAACGGCACGTCCCGGGTGGTGGTGCCGCCTGCGCCGCCCGTCAGGTCGAGGTCGTCGAGCAGGCCGGAACCGCCCTTTCCACCACTGGAGTCGAGGTCGCGCAGGTCGACCTTCTCGGTGTTGCCCTGCGGGTCGGTGACGGTGGCGATGCCGGTGTCCGGGTCGATGACCTGGGTGCTGCCGTCGGGGAAGGTGGTGGTCAGCTTGCCGTCGTCCAGGGCGGTGCGGGAGCCGTCGGGGTTGGTCACCTGCGCCCCGTGGGTGAGGTCGGTGACGGTGGTGGTGCCGTCCGCGCGAGTGGTGGTGAGCATCCCGTTGTCGGGGTCGAACGTGGCCCTGCTGCCGTCCGCGAAGGTGGTGGTGAAGTCGCCGTCGTCGAACGCGGTGTGGCCGCCCGTGGGGGTCTGAAGGCCGTCGGACAGGCCGGTGTTGAGGTTTCCGAGGTCGCCCAGGTCGCCGATCGACTCGGTCGGCAGGCCGGAGTCGATGTTCCCCAGGTCGCCGAGGCCCCCTTGCCCGCTCCCGCCGTTGAGCCGGCCCAGGTTGCCGAGGTTCTCGGTGACGGTGCTGCCGTCGGGCCGGGTGGTGGTGGTCCCGCCGGTCGTGGGGTCGACCTTCTGGACCGTGCCGTCGGGGAAGGTCGTGGTCAGCTTGCCGTCGTCGCCCAACGACGTCACCGAACCGTCCGGATTGGTCACCTTCAGCCCGTCACCCAGGTCCTGCGTGGTGACCGAACCGTCCGGGCGGGTCGTGGTGAGCACCCCCTTGTCCGGGTCGAAGGAGCTGCCGCTGCCGTCCGGGAAGTCGGTGGTCACGTCACCTCCGCCGGTCAGCTGCGTGCTGCCGCCGGTCGGGGTGTCGAGCACACCGTCACCGCCGCCGAGGCCGCTGTTGAGGCCGTCGAGGCTGCCCAGGTCGGTCGTCGTGGTGGTGCCGTCGGGGTCGGTGGTGGTGGTCTGACCGGTCGTGGGGTCGACCTTCTGGACGGTGCCGTCGGGGAAGGTCGTGGTCAGCTTGCCGTCGTCGCCCAACGACGTCACCGAACCGTCCGGGTTGGTCACCTTCAGCCCGTCACCCAGGTCCTGCGTGGTGACCGAACCGTCCGGGTGGGTCGTGGTGAGCACCCCCTTGTCCGGGTCGAAGGAGCTGCTGCTGCCGTCCGGGAAGTCGGTGGTGAGCTTGCGGTCGTCGAGCCGGGTGCTGCCGCCCGTCGGAGTCCTGAGGGAGCCGCCGGTGCCGTTGTTCAGGCCGCCGAGGTTGCCGAGGTTCTGGGTGATCGGGAGCGGGTCGAAGGTCCCCTGCCCGCCACTGCCACCGGAGGTGTTCACCTCGCCGAGGTCACCGAGGCTCTCGGTGGTGACCGCGTTGTTCTGGTTCAGCAGGTCATCGAGGCCGCTCAGGTTCTGCTCGCCGACCGCGTTGGGATCGTTGAGGCCGCCCAGGCTCTCCTCCATGGCCTTGCGCTGCTCCTCGGCCTCGCGCTCGGCCTCCTTCCGCAGCTCCTCCTGGTACTTCTTGTCCTCGTCCCGCTGCCGGTTCTGCTCCTCGCGCAGCTCGTCCTGGTACTTCTTGTCCTCCTCGCGCTGCCGGTTCTGCTCCTCCCGCAGCTCGTCCTGGTACTTCTTGTCCTCCTCGCGCTGGCGTCGCTGCTCGTCGCGCAGCTCGTCCTGGTACTTCTTGTCCTCGTCCCGCTGCCGGTTCTGCTCGTCGCGCAGCTCGTCCTGGTACTTCTTGTTCTCCTCGTTCTGCCGCCTGATCTCCTCCTGCTCCTCCTTCAGCTTCTGCTTCTCGTAGTCCTCCGAGGCCGTGCTGGTCGACTTCGGCTCGGGTATGTTCCCCGAGAAGTCCTTGCCGAGGTCGAGGAAGTGGTTGTTCAGGGCGGACTGCACCCGGGCCGCCGGTTCGCCCAGGAGCTTGTCGACGCCCTGGCTCCAGATCTTCACCGCCTTGTCGCCGACCTTCGCCCAGTTGGCGATGTCGGTGAGGTCGCCGTACTCGGGGTGCACCTGGGAGAAGTCCGCCTTCGGGCTGTGACTGACGACCGTGTTGTAGCGGGTGGTGTACGACGTGATGTCCGTCTGGGCGACGTTGTTCGTGTCGACCCACTGGGCGAGGTCGTCCAGGACGTAGCGCAGCACCTGGTGCGGGTCGTAGTACGGGGACTTGGCCCACTCCAGCCACGCGTCGAGCAGTTCCCTGGCGGAGTCCTCCAGGTACGTGCGGCCCAGGGACAGGGCCCGCGAGTACACCGTGCCGCCGGTGCCGGTCGCGTCTCCGGCGGGGTTGGAGTTGAAGGTCTCGACGTAGTTGTCGTAGTTCTCGCGGATCTTCTTCAGCAGGCTGCGGAAGACCCCCGCCGCCTCGCCCTTCCAGCTCGCGTCGTCCCGGCCGAACCGGTCCTCCCAGTCCTTCAGCACCGTCGCGTGGTCCTTGAAGAACTTGGCCGCGAAGTCGAAGGACTCACCGGTCCTGTTGAAGGAGCTCAGATCCACCACGTCGGCCCCGGGCACGCCCAGGTTGCTGAACCGGGCGTTCTGGGTGCTGCCGGTCAGCAGTTCCAGGAGTGCCGCCCGCGGCCCGTTCATGTACCGGGCGAGCGGGATGGTGCTCATCTTGTCCTTGTTGTAGTCCGTGAACTCGTTGCCCTCACGGACCTGGGCGTCGTGGACGTTGTCGGAGCCGGGGCCGGCGAAGATGATCTCGTCGCCGGCTTTGACGCGGCCCTCGAAGACGATCCGCGCCTGCATGATGGAGCGCTTCTTGCCGCTGTCGAAGAACCAGATGTCGTAGTCCTCGCCCTTGTTCGTCAGGAAGCCGGAGTCCTTGACGAGCAGGCTGAGGCTGCGCTCCTTGATGTCCATCCGGAAGAGCTTGCCGCCGTGGTCGGAGCGGAGCGTGTCGAAGACGGTGCTGCGGTCCGGCACGGGATAGCCGGTGATGTGGGTGACCAGGGTGGCCCAGGTGTCGGACGACGGATCGGCCCGGCCGCTCAGGTCCTTGATGTTCTTGCCGGAGTTGGGGTCGTACCGCTCGGCCACCGGGCACCCTTTCTGGTCGGTCGTCGTCCGTACCGGCGCACCGCGTTCTCACGCGCTCGCTGCCGGGTGTCTGTCTCAAGGGGTTGTGCCGGGCGGCCGAGGCCGGGACCGGCCCACGCGGGGGCGGGGTCAGGCGCCCTCGCCCGTCGTCCCGGAACTGCCGGCGGTGAGGGTGTCGACCTCCTCGAAGGTCTGGAGCAGCGTCTGCGCGTCGATGGCGTCGAGGTTCTTGTTCTTGGTCTTGTTGGCCTCTTCGATGGTCTCGGTGAGCGCGTCCTGCAACTCCTTGAAGAGGTCCATCTGGTCACCGAGCAACTTGTCGATGGCCTCGGCCGCGCCGCGGATGTCCTCGATCAGCTTCGGTCCGGAGACCAGGGTTTCGGTGGTCATCCGGCCGATGCGCAGGATCTGCTTCTGCTGGTCGAGGTTGTCCGGGGTGGTGTACCCGCCGATGAGCTTGCCGAGCGGGAGGATGTTCGTCCCGTCGCCCTGGTCGTGGTGCTTCTTCGCGGCGGTGTGCACCGGCTGCACCTCGTTGTCCCGGAAGTTCTCCATCTGCTTGAGGTCGAAGTGCTTGACGTCGGCCTTCTCACCGGCCATGGGACGCTCTCCTGCCGCTCGGTACCGGAAGGGGGGTGGGGGGACGGGGGCCCGGCGGGCGCCCCGCGACGACGCCGGGCTCCGGCGTGGGGTGTGCCCGCCGGGCCGCCCGCACGGGTGTCGTGCCGGCGGCCGACCGGAGCCTTCCGGTCGCACACGCCCGGCGCCGGGGGCCGCCCCCCGGACGGATGAAAGGGGGTGCGGACGGACCCTGACGGGCCCGGAGCCCTAACGGGCCCGCACACCGCCCCAGTTGTCGGCGCTGCGACGCTCGTCCCGCGAGTGGTTGTCGTGGATCGTCTGGATCAGCTCGCCGTTGTCGCCGAGGAGCATGGCCATGTTCTTGGTGGCCTGGTCCCACTCGGCCTGGACCTCGCGGTACGTCTGCTGGTCCGCGCCCTCCCAGGACATGACGAGCGGCTTCAGCTCGTCCTCCAGGGTGTTGAGGGTCTTGATGATCTGCTGGGTCTGGTCCATCAGCTCCTCGATGGCGTGCCGGACCTTGGGGTACTGCACGTCGATGATGCCGTCGGCCATGACGTCTCCTCTCGGGGCCGGGCACGAAGGCCCGGCGAGCTCACGGGGGTACGGCCTCACCGCGAGGGGGCCGGTGCCGCGGGGGGGGGATGGGTCAGCGGAGCGCTTCGAAGACGCCCTGGCTGGTCTTGCTGTTGAGGACCTCGGTGAGGTCCTGGTTCTCCTTCGCCAGACGGTTGGCGGAGGTCACGTTCTCCTGGAGCGCGTCGACCATCTTGCTGATCTGGATGACGACCTTCTGCGCCTCGGCGTTCCAGCTGCGGAAGAGCTTCAGCAGGGCCTGGCCCTCGTCGCCGCCGACGCCCGAACGCGCGGCGATCTCGCCGACGTTGTTCTGGATCTTCTCGACCTGGTCGCGGGCCGACTCCAGGGAGGAGACGCCCCCCAGGCCCTTGGCATAGTCCGCTTTCCTCGCGGCGCTGTCCGCCATGTCGCGTTCCCTTCGTTCAAGCAAGTCTCGTCGTTCAAGCAAGTCTCGTCGCAGCGTTGCACGCTGAGGCTAAAGAGAACCCGGCGTTCCGCGCAACGCGATCCGTGAGTTTTTGAGCATCAGTCAGGCCGGCAGAATTCGCCCGTATCGCAACGGAGTTGTGTCTGGTTTGCCGCCAGATGAACAGGTGCTCCCGGCGTCCGGGCGGCAGGAACGTGAGACGTCCCGCGGGCAGCCCGTGATTCGGGCGGAAAGCGGGCACGGGGAACGGGCAAACGGTCATCGGGAAGGACCGTTTCCGGCGTGGGCGCACACACGGGATTCCCCGCACCCGACCGGCCGGGATATTTGAGCTTTTCCTGAGCTTTCATCTGGCTCGAATTCTTCCCGATCCCGGCCGCCTTTTCTCGTCCCCGGCGCTCCCTGGGGTGCTTGCCGCGATCAGCCTGCGGTGCCGGCCGTGCGAGCGGTGCCCGCCGCGTCCGCCTTGCCGCCCTTGTCCGGCTCTGCCTCGCACGCGGGAGCCGTGACCTTGGGCGGGACCACGCCCGAGGCGGCGGCCGGGTCGAGGTCCGCTCCGGTCGGGAGGGCCGCGAGCAGCGTCGCCGGGACCGAGCCGATGTCCGAGGCCCCGAATCCGAGGGCCGCCAGCGAGTCCTTGGCGGACACGCGGTACTTCACCCCGTTCTCCGCCACCAGGTAGGTGGTCCCCGCGTGGGCGGCGCCGCTCGCGTTCAGCGCCCTGACCAGGGCGCCGCTGCCGGGCCGTACCACCGTGGCGTCCGTCGGCGCGCACGCCGGCTCCAGCGGCTCGGCGGTGCCGTCCGGCACGGCGACCGGGGCGAGCCGTGCCAGCGGGACCAGCACCGACCTGATCCGGGCACCTCCGTCGTCGCCGTCCACCTGGGCGCAGAGCGCGCTGCCGCGCGGCGCGGACTGCGGGACGGGCGGCGCGTCCGGCAGCTCCGCGGATCCGGCCGGGCCCGCGTCCTTCGCCCGGTGCTCGCGCAGCGCGTCCGCGCCGACGGTGCGCACCTCGGGCGAGCGCCCCTGGTAGGCGTCCTTCTGGGTGGCCGGGTCGCCCAGCACCAGGGCGGCGCCGAGCCGGGTCAGCGGCACCAGGCCGTCCTCACGCAGCAGGTGGTAGGTGCTGCCGCCGCCGGGCACGCTGACCTTGAACAGCTGGCCGATCCGGCTGGCCTCGCCGCCGAGCACCGGGCCCTCCTCGCCGCGTCCCGGGACCGCGGGGGGCTTCAGCGCGGGACCGGGTGCCAGCGCGTCGAGGAAGGCCGCCGAGACCGGCATGGGCCGTTCGGCGCCGTAGCCGAGGGCGTTGCGGGCGTCGGAGGCGCGGTCCAGCGGCAGCCTGCTCCCCCGCCACACCAGGTACTCGGTGTCGTCCGGGCCGCGCACCAGCACCCCGCGGTCGCCGCCGACGGCGCGGGAGTCCACGGGCGCCCCGGCGACCACGGTGGTGGCCCCGGGCTTGTCCACGCCGGTGCTCGCCACGGCACCGGAGGTGTCGGGCAGCGCCCCGTCCGGCCCGGTCACGCACATGTGCCAGGGGCCGTCGTCGAGTCCGCCGGGCTCGGGCACGGCGTCCGGGGCGCCGGGGAGGCCGACCGGGCTGCCCACCGGGACGTCCCGCAGGGAGGCGGTTCGGACGTCCGCGGTCGGCAGGTCGGCGCCACCTATCAGCCGCGCCGACGCGTAGTTGCGCACCGGGTGCAGCACGCCGTCGGTGCCGGTCCACAGGTACCGGGCGCCGGTGTCACGGTTGACCACCAGGTGCTCGCCGTCGCGCCAGCCGTCGTTCCCGCCGGGCCGCAGCAGGCCGTAGACGGTGGCGCCGGCGCCGATCAGGACGGTGGCCAGGAGGCCGAAGACCACGCCGCGGGTGGTGCGTCCCAGCGGGCTCTCCGGGGCGTCCGGGTCGGCCATGAGCAGGCCCGAGCTGAGCCTGCCCATCATGAAACTGTGGGCGTGTACCTGGTCGCGTTTGGACTGCACGGCCGCTTCTCAACTCCTCTTCGATGTGACGGCGTTCAGGGGCGCTCAGCCGAACAGGCCGCGCAGCCAGCCGAAGAGCCCCGCGGTCCAGAGGCTGAGCGGCAGCAGCGCCACCGCGAGGCCGGTGTGGGCCAGTTCCGCGGCACGGCCCCAGTACGGCAGCATCCGGCGGCCGGGCACCGTCCAGGCGGCGACCACGAGTGCGGCCGCGGCGGCGAGCAGCACCGCGAGGACCACCAGGCGCCCGTTGCCGTCGCTGTCGACGGCCCAGGCGCGGGCGAGCAGCAGCAGCCCCCACACGCCGGGCACCGTCAGGGTCAGCCGCTGCCCGATGTGCACCAGGCCGCGGGAGTGCAGGAGCAGCAGCACGCTCAGGGTGAGGGAGGTCAGCACCTCGGGCAGGTTCGGGTGCTCGGCGAGGACCACCAGGGCGGCCGCGGCGATGACGCCGGTGGCGGCGAAGAGTGCGGTGACCCAGCGCCCGGCCAGCTCGGTGCGCTCGGCGACCTCGCTGCCCGCGTAGGGCTCGATGCCCTCCTGGAGCTGGCTGGCGGAGGACGGCAGCGCGGGCATCCGCATCCCGGCCAGCTTGAAGGCGAACGGTGCCACCACCCCGGCGGCGAGGGCGGCCACCGCCGCCACCAGCGCCACCGCGGCGGGCACGTGCAGGCCCGTGTAGCCGATCAGGGCTCCGGTGGTCGCGGTGGCCACCGCGACCACCGCGGTGGCCAGCAGGGCCGGGGCCCCGACGGCGGTGGCGGCGAGCGCGAGCACCGCGCCGCCCGCGCCCGCCGCGCCCGCGGCGAGCAGCCGCGCGCCGGCCACCCGCGCCGCGTCCGGGCCGGTCAGCTCGCCGCCGGGCAGCAGCCAGCCGGCCAGTGCCAGGCTGGGCGCGACCAGCAGGCCGAGCGCGGTGGCGGAGAGCCGGTCGCCGACCGCGCGGCTGGCCGAGCCCGCGCCCGCGAGCAGCAGCAGCCCGATCACGGCCGCACACAGCGCACGGGCGGAGTCGGAGCCGGTCACGCCGGGCCGGAGCACCAGGGCGAGGGCGGCCAGGACGGTCGCCACCACGGCGCCCACGAGGAACCCGCGGGCCGCCCCGGGGTTCCAGGTGTGCAGCCGCCGGCCGGCGGTGTCGGCTATCCCGTCCACCAGGTCGTCGAGCCGGGCCTCGGGCAGCGCCTCGGTGTGCGGGCGCAGATAGAGCACGGCGCCGTCGGCGAGCCCGGCACGGCCGAGGGTGGTCTCCTCGTCGAGGGGGGCGTCGCCGAGCACTTGGAGCACCCAGCCGGCGTGGTCGAGTCCGGCTTCCTCGGCCTCCTCGCCGACGTAACGCAGCAGCGTGGGCAGGAGGTCGGCGACCGGCACGTCGGCGGGCACGGCCAGATCGACGGAGACGCTCGGCGCACGTACGGTCAGGCGGCACAGTTCGGCCACCGCGCTGTCGGTCATCAGCTGAACTCTCGTCTTCCGTGGGGGCTTCGACCGGAGGACTTTCTCCGGCAGAGCGAACGTGCGAAGAGTACGGAAAGCCCGCGCGGCCGTGAACAGGGGGGCCGGACAAGGGAATTGCGCTCCCGCTGCCCGCTGCCGCCTCCCGCGTGGACAGGGCGCGTTCCGTGAATGCAGACTACTGCCTACGCCCGCCGGATCGTGCTGCGGACCGGACTGCCCGTCCGGTATGGAGTTGACCGTCACGGGAGTCGGCCGTCCCCCGCAATCCGCCCGAAACATTCCTCCGGCGTTCACCGCCTCGCGGGAGCCCGGAGAATCGGCGCGGTCCGGTGTTTCCCGCTCCCGGGTGCGCCGGTATTCGGCGCGGGCCGGAAAGCCAGTGAAACCGGAGGTTTCGTTCCTTGAGTGTGGTGCTGTTTCGCCGGCCGGCCCGCAGGCGCGGACCGGAGATGCCCGAGGGGCAGTTGACCCTCCAGGAGCCGCCGGTCCTCGCGGAGACGGTGCCGGACACCTCGGCCGTGTGGACCTACCTGCCGATGGCGCTGATGTCGGTCTCGATGATGCTGATGTTCCTGCGCCCCGGCGGTGGGAACGGCGTCTTCATGTATCTGGCGATGGGCGTCATGGCGCTCTCCGCCGGTGCCATGCTGCTGGGTCAGCTGATGCGCCGCTCCAGCGAGCGCAAGCAGCGCCTCAAGGGCGAACGCCGCGACTACCTGCGCTACTTGGCGCAGACCCGCAAGCGGGTCCGGGCCACCATCGCCGAGCAGCAGCGGGCGCTCGCCTGGCGCCACCCGGAGCCCGCCTCGCTGCGGTCACTGGCCCGCACCTCGCGGCTGTGGGAACGCCGCCCGGCCGACGAGGACTTCGGCGAGGTCCGGATCGCGGTCGGCGAGCAGCAGCTCGCACTCACCCTGAACCCGGTCTCCACCCGGCCCGTGGAGGACCTCGAACCGCTGTGCGCGCACGCCCTGCGCCGCTTCATCCGCGCCTACTCCACCATCCCCGAGCAGCCCCTGGGCCTGTACCTGCGCTCCTCGGCCCGGGTCCTGCTGCGCCCCGAGGAGGCGTCCGGCGGGGAGTCCGCCACGCCGGGCACCGCGCCGGGCGAGGCCGACACCGAAGCGGTACGCGCCCTGGTGCGCGCCGTGCTCGGCCAGCTCGCGCTCTTCCACGCCCCCGAGGAGCTGTGGATCGCCCTGTGCGTGAGCGACGAGCGCCGCTCCGACTGGGAGTGGGTGAAGTGGCTGCCGCACGCGCTGCACCCGCACGAGGAGGACGGTGCCGGTCAGGCCCGCCGCATCACCGGCGACCTCACCGAGCTGGACGACCTGCTCGGCGCCGAGTTCGCCGAACGCCCCGGCTTCGACCCGGACGCCCGTCCCGGCCGCGACGAGCCGTACACGGTCGTCGTCCTGGACGGCGTCACCGTCCCCGAGGGGCACCGCTGGGAGGGGCACGGCTACCGCAACGCCCTGGCCCTCGACGTCTCCGGGGCGCTGCGCTGGCGCCCCGGCCGCAACACCCTGCGGATGACCGTGGGGGCGGACCGGGTGAGCCTGGTGCGCACCGACCGCAGCCGCAAGGAGCGCACCGTGCCGCTCGGCCGGCCGGACCGGCTCGGCCCGCTCGGCGCGGAGTCCCTGGCCCGGCTGCTCACCTCGCGCCGGATCAGCCTGGGCACCGACATCGCGCAGCCGCTGGACACCGACGTGGAGCTGACCACCCTGCTCGGCATCCCCGACCTGCACCGGCACGACCCGCGCACCCTCTTCGAGCGGCACACCGGCTCCAGTCGGCTGCGGGTGCCGATCGCGGTCGGCGTGGACGGCCGTCCGGTGGAACTGGACATCAAGGAGTCGGCGCAGGGAGGCATGGGGCCGCACGGCATGCTCATCGGCGCCACCGGCTCCGGCAAGAGCGAGCTGCTGCGCACCCTGGTCCTCGGTCTGGCCCTGACGAACTCCTCCGAGACCCTCAACTTCGTCCTGGTCGACTTCAAGGGCGGTGCCACCTTCCTCGGTCTGGAGGAACTCCCGCACACCTCGGCCGTCATCACCAACCTGGCCGACGAAGTCGCCCTGGTGGAGCGCATGCAGGACGCCCTGCACGGCGAACTCATCCGCCGCCAGGAGCTCCTGCGGGCCGCAGGCAACCACACCTCGGCCCTGGAGTACGAGCGGGCCCGCGCCGCCGGGGCCGATCTGGCACCGCTGCCCAGCCTGTTCGTGGTGGTCGACGAGTTCAGCGAACTCCTCTCCGCACACCGGGAGTTCATGGACCTGTTCGTGATGATCGGCCGTCTCGGGCGTTCACTCGGGGTGCATCTGCTGCTCGCCTCGCAGCGCCTGGACGAGGGCCGCATGCACCAGTTGGAGAGCCATCTGTCGTACCGCGTCGGCCTGCGGACCTTCTCCGCCATGGAGAGCCGCGGTGTGCTCGGTGTGCCGGACGCATACCAGCTGCCGGCCCAGCCCGGCAGCGGCTACCTGAAGTCCGGTGTGGAGGCCCTGACCCGGTTCCGCGCCGCCTACTCCTCCGGCACGTACCGGCGGCGCACCGGCGCGGTGGTACAGGCCCGGGTGGCCAGCCAGGTGGTGCCGTGGACCAGCGGCTGGGTGGTGCCGCGCACTCCGGACACGTCCGCCGAGCCGGAGCCGGAGACCGAGGAGACCGGTGCCGAGGAGACCCTCCTCGACGTGGCCCTGGACCGGCTGCGCGATTCCGGGCCCCCCGCCCACCAGGTGTGGCTGCCGCCGTTGGACGAGCCCTCCCCGCTGGACGCCCTGCTGCCGGGTATCGCCCCCGATCCCGAGCGCGGCCTGACCGCGGCGGGCTGGTCCGGGAACGGCAGGCTGCGGGTCCCGGTGGGCCTGGTGGACAAGCCCTTCGAGCAGCGCCGCGACCCGCTGGTCGTGGACCTCGCCGGGGCCGGCGGCCACGTGGCCATCGCGGGCGGCTCGCAGAGCGGCAAGTCGACCCTCGCCCGCACCCTGATCGCCGCGCTCGCCCTCACCCACACCCCCGCCGAGATCCAGTTCTACTGCCTCGACTTCGGTGGCGGCGGCCTCTCCCAGCTCGCCGCCCTGCCCCACGTCGGCGGCGTCGCGGCGCGGCTCAACCCGGAGCGGGTGCACCGGGCCGTGTCCGAGGTGATGACGCTGCTCGCCCGCCGTGAGCAGTTCTTCGTGGACCACACCCTCGACTCCATGCAGTCCTACCGCCGTCGCCGGGCCGCCGGGGAGTTCCCGGACGAGCCCTTCGGCGATGTGTTCATGGTGGTCGACGGCTGGTCCACGGTCCGCCAGGACTACGACGACCTGATCCCGAAGTTCAACGAACTCGCCGCCCGCGGCCTGAACTACGGCATCCACCTGATCATCACCACCACCCGCTGGGTGGAGTTGTCCGCCCAGGTCCGCGACCAGGCCGCCACCCGGCTCGAGTTGCGGATGGGTGACCCGATGGACTCCGAGATCGACACCCGCAAGGCACGGTCGGTGCCGCGCACCGGCGGCCGGGGAATCACCGCCGACAGCACGATGCACTTCCTCGCCGGGCTGCCCCGGCTGGACGGCAGCGGCTCCCTCGACGACCTCGGCGAGGGCGTGGCCCACCTGGTCGCCGAGGTCTCCCGGCACTGGACCGGCCCGGCCGCCCCGCAGGTCCGGATGCTGCCGCACCGGCTCCCCCTGGCCGAACTGCCCGCGCCCGAGGCCACCGAGGGCGGCGGCATGCGCCTCCCCCTCGGCATCGACCAGGACGCCCTGGAGCCGGTCTGGCACGAATTCAGCCGCACTCCGCACCTGATCGTGGTCGGCGACACCGAGAGCGGCAAGACGAACCTGCTGCGCCGCGTCACCGAGGGCATCACCTCCCGGTACGCCCCGCACGAGGCGAAGATCATCGCCGTGGACTACCGCCGCACCCTGGTGGACGCCGTCCCGCAGGAGTACCGCATCGGGCACGTGATCTCCCTGGACAGTCTCAAGGAGACCATCGACGGCGCGGCCCGCGCGCTGAAGACCCGCGTCCCGGGCGCGGACATCGCCCCCGCCCGGATGCGCCAGTGCGACTGGTGGACCGGCCCGCGGCTGTTCATCCTGGTCGACGACTACGACATGGTCTCCGGCAACTCCTTCCAGAGCCCCTTCGAGCCGCTCTTCGAGTACCTGACCCTCGGCTACGAGATGGGCCTGCACCTGGTCGTCGCCCGCAGCGCCATGGGGGCCGGCCGTGGCCTCGGCGACGGTCTGCTCCGCCGCCTCGACGAGGCCAACAACCCGGCGGTCCTGCTGTCCTGCCCGCCCACCGAGGGCCGCCTCTTCGGCGACGCCAAGCCGCTCAACCTGCCGCCGGGCCGTGCCCTGCACGTCGCCCGCCGCCGGGCTCGGTTGATGCAGACGGCGTTGGTGGAGGAGAGCTGAGGGGAACGCGGGCACGACGCAGGCGGGGAGCCACTTGAGTGGCTCCCCGCCTGCGTTCCGGGCCGTTCGGGACCGTTCCGGGAAGCGGCCCGGCCCTCGGCACACGGCAGGACGTGTCACGCACGCCCCGCCCCTGCGGATACCTGGCAGGCGCGCTCGCCGCGTCGTCGGGGCCCCGCGTACGCCCGGTGCGGGCACCTTCTTGCCTGCGGTCACACGCACCGGAACCCGCCGGGCGCCCGAAGGGCACGTGCTCCTCACCGCGACGCCCACCCGCGCGGTCCCACACCGGACGCAAGCCCCAGCGCAGCCCGACCGAAGGGCCGCACCGGGCGGGGCCGAGGCCCCGACGGGCGGCGCACCCCGGCGCCACTCGCGAACGGGCGAACGGTGTGGGCCGGGGCTCTGGCGCCCCGGCCGTCGGCTCAGTCGGTCTGTGTGCCGCCGCCCGCTCCCGCCGGGCGCCAGCCCCGGGCACGGGCCCGGGGAAGGACGAACGCGGCCCAGAGGGCGGCGAGGACGCCGGCGGAACCGGTCAGGACGAAGAGGGTGGCGCGGCCGGTGACGTGGTCCGCGGCGGAGGTGTCGCGGACGGTCACGGGCGCGTCGGCGCGCTCGGCGCCGGCCGGGTCTCCTGGGCCGTCGAGAACCGCGGTGACGGCGGCGTAGGGGTCCAGCTGGGGGATGTCGGCGGGGTAGGCGGTGGCGGTGAGGCGGCGGGCGACGGCGTCGGGAGTCTCGCCCGGGTGGGCGCCGCGGGCCACCGCGGCGGCCCCGGCGGCGTAGGCGGTGGCCACCGAGGCGCCGCCGCCGAGGTAGTGGCCCTCGCCGCGCGGGCCGCCGGAGACCACACCGGCGCCGGGCGCGGCCAGGTCGATGCCGGTGGTGGGCAGGGAGCCGTCCGGGCGGGCGCCGCCGGGGAGCATGTCGGCGACCGAGAGGACACCCGGTTCGCCCGCCGGCCAGTAGGTGCGGGAGGGGATCTCGTCGGTGCCGCCGCGCGGCGGGTCCGGGGTGGCCGCGGCGACCACCACCGCGCCCGCGCGGCGGGCCTCGGCGACCGCGCGGGTCAGTTCCGTGTCCCGGCGCGGCAGGGCCACCGCGACCGCGATCACCTCGGCCCGCGCCTCGCTCGCCCCGCGCAGCGCCGCCGCCACCAGACCGGCGTCGGCCCGGCCCTGCTGGTCGGTGCCGCGCAAGGCCAGGATTTCGGCGTCCGGGGCGACCCCGGCCAGGCTCGGGCTGTCCCCGCCGGACCCGGCGATCAGCCCGGCCAGGAAGGTGCCGTACCCGACGCAGTCGTCACCGGCCGCGCCCGGGGCGGTGACCCGGCCGTCGAGCCCGGCGGCACCGGGCGCGACACCGGTACCGATCAGGGCGACGGTCACGCCCGCGCCGGTGCCGTGCCGGTGCAGCCGGTCCAGGTCGAGTCGCTGGCGCGACCAGTCCTGCTTCTTCGCCTTCTCGCGGGAGGCGGGCGTGCAGGCCGCCTGCCCGGCCTCCGCGTCGAACGCGGAGGGCATGCCGGGCAGTTCCTGCCCCTTCTTGCCGTCGGCGGCCGGCACGCGTGCGGGCGGTGCCGCCGGGGCCGGAGCGGCCGTGGGCAGCAGCAGGGCGGCGGCGAGGCCGGCGCAGGACACCAGGCGACCGGCCGCGCGGGTGGGACGCCTCACCGGCCGGCCGCCTTCGGTGCCGCGGCGGCGACGTCCTCGGGAAGGAGGATGCGCAGGTCGTCCAGGGTGGGCGCGGCCAGCGAACTGAGCCGGCCCGCCTGGCGGGTGACCATCGACTCGACGACCTGCCGGGCCAGGCGGGCGTTGCCGAAGGCCCGGTCCCGGGGTAGTGCGTCGAAGTACTCCTTGAGCAGCGGGCCGGTGCCGGGGCCGCATTCGTAGCCCATGCTCGCGGCCTGGGAGCGCACGATGGTGACCAGTTCCTCGGAGGAGTAGTCGGCGAAGGTGATCCGGCGCGGGAAACGGGAGGACAGGCCCGGGTTGGAGGCGAGGAAGCGTTCCATCTCGTCGGTGTAGCCGGCGACGATGACCACCACCTCGTCGCGGTGGTCCTCCATCAGCTTCAGCAGGGTGTCCACCGCCTCCTGGCCGAAGTCGGCGCCGCCGCCGCGCGGGGTGAGGGTGTACGCCTCGTCGATGAACAGCACGCCGCCGCGGGCCCGTTCGAAGACCTCGCGGGTGAGCTGGGCGGTGTGGCCGATGAAGCGGCCGACCAGGTCCGCGCGGGCCGCCTCGACCAGCTGGCCCCGCTCCAGGATGCCGAGCTGGGTGAGGATCTGCCCGTAGAGGCGGGCGACGGTGGTCTTGCCGGTGCCGGGCGGGCCGGTGAAGACCAGGTGGTGGCTGAGCGAGGGCACGGGCAGTCCGGCGGCGGCGCGGTGGCGGGCCGTGGTGATGAGGTTGACCAGGTCCGCGACGTCGCGCTTCACCTCGGCCAGGCCGACCATGTCGCCGAGGCGGGTCAGCGGGTCGTCGTCGGGGGCGGTGGTCTCGGCGGCCTGCGCGGCGGCGGTGGCGGAGACGTCCTCCGGCAGCAGCAGCCGCAGGTCGCGCTCGCCGACCTGCGCCTGGGAGGCGAGGCGGACCGCCTGCCGGTCCACCATCTCCTCGAACACCCCGCGCGCGGCACGGCCGTTGCCGAAGCCGGAGTCCCGCGGCATCGCCTCGAAGTGCGCGGCCAGCGCCGCCGCGGTGCCCTCGCCCAGTTCGTACTGGTGCTGGGCGCACATGTTCTCCATGATCGCGACCAGTTCGGGCACCGAGTAGTTCTCGAACTGGACGGTCCGCGAGAAGCGGGAGGCCAGGCCGGGGTTGGAGCCGAGGAAGGACTCCATCTCCCGGGAGTATCCGGCCGCCACGACCACCACGTCGTCGCGGTGGTCCTCCATCAGCTTCAGCAGGGTGTCCACGGCCTCGCGGCCGAAGTCGGCGCCGCCGTTGCCGCTGTCCGCGGTGAGCGTGTACGCCTCGTCGATGAACAGCACGCCGCCGAGGGCCCGTTGGAAGGTCTCGGTGGTCTTGATCGCGGTGCCGCCGACGACCTGTGCGACCAGGTCCGCGCGCGAGACCTCCACGAGGTGCCCGCTGCGCAGCGAACCCAGTTCGGCGAGGATCGCCCCGTAGAGGCGGGCGACGGTGGTCTTGCCGGTGCCGGGCGGCCCGGCGAAGATCAGGTGCCGGCTCATCGGCGGTGCGGGCATGCCGAGTTGCTCACGGCGCTGGGCGAGCTGGGTCAGGTTGACCAGGGTGCCCACCTGCTGCTTGACGTTCTCCAGGCCGATCAGCGCGTTGAGGGCGCCGAGCGGGCCGTCGGCGCGGTCCGGCGGGGGCGCGTCCGCGGCGCCGGAACCGGCCGGGTCGGTGTTCTCGGCGCTGCCGCTGCCCCAGGCGTCGCGCTTGCCGTTGCCGGTGCTGCTCAGGCCCTCCACGGCGAGCCGTTCGCCGGGCGCCGTCTGCACCAGGCCGCCGCCCTCGTTCTCCCGGGCGAGGCAGTTCACGAGCGAGACGGGCGCGGTGGACTCCACCCGGAAGCCGTCCTGGGCGCCGCCGGTCGCCTCACAGCCGCTGAGTGAGGCGAGCGCGCCCTCACGGAGCAGGAAGCCGTGGCCTCTGGGGGCGTGCACGGCGGTGCGGTTGGCGGTCAGTTCGCCGCCCGCGGCCACCACCACGCCGTCCTCCCCGGACCTCTCGACGCGGAAGTCGCGGACCGTGACGCTGCCGCCGTCCTCCACGACCAGGCCGCTGACCACCGCCTCGGAGACCCCGCCGCCCGCCAGGTAGAGCGTGCTGCCGGAGGCCACCCGCACACCCGAGCCGCCCGGCCGTACGACCTCGCAGTCCTCGATCCGGCCCCGGGCGTCCTTCGCGGCCGCGATGCCGTCGCCGGAGGGCTCCACCAGCCGGGCCCGGCGCAGCAGCGGGTTGGAACCGGCGCGCACGGCGACCGCGGGCGACCCGCCGATCACCTCAAGGCGGTCCAGTTCCGGCGCCGAGTCCTCCTCCAGGAGCAGCCCCGTGTCCTCGCAGTCGCGGACCGTCAGACCGGTCAGGGCCGGGGAGGCGGCCCCGGCGACCCGCAGGGCCGCGCCCTGCGCGCCGTCCACCCAGCAGTCCTCGAAGGTGCCGCGCGCCCGGTCGGTGACCAGCACGCCGTGGCCGCGGGTGCGCGAGACGCGGCAGCGGCGCAGCACCGGGTCGGTGCCTCCGGCCAGCGCGATCCCGTTCCCGGAGGCCCCCGTGACGCGGACGTCCTCCAGCGTCGTACGCCCGGCGCTGCTCAGGTGCACGCCCGTGCTCGTGTCGTGCACCACCGTGCGGACCACCGTCAGGGAGCAGTTCTGCTCCAGGGCGAGGGACGGCTTGTCGGTGGAGGAGATGTCGCAGTCCTCGACGGTGCCGCGTGCCTCGCCGTTGGCGAGCAGGCCGTTGCCGCGGGCGCCGCGCACCGTGCAGCTGCGGATACGTGCCTCGCCCTGCTCGGCGAGGACCAGGCCGCTGGTGCCCAGGTGTTCGAGGGTGCAGGACTCCACGGTCGTGGGCGTGGTCGAGGTGACCACGATGCCGGCGCCCTGTGGATTACTCACCCGGCAGTCCCGCAGCGCGAGCGAACCGGTGCCCCCGGCCAGCATCGCGGTCCAGGCGGCGCCGGCGACCTCGCAGCCGTCGAGCGCGGCCTGCCCGCGCCGCACGTCCACGGCCGGCAGCTCGGCGTCGCCGCCGCGCAGGGTCAGTTCGGACAGCATCACGGCGTCGGCGCGCAGCGCGAGCACACTGCCCGAGCGCGGCCGGATCTCCACGGTGCCCCGCCCCTCGGCGGCGGTGAGGGTGACCCGGGTCTGGATCACCAGGTTCTCGGCGTACGTCCCGGGCCGGACGCTGATCAGCGCGCCGGTACGGGCAGCCGCGAGTGCCTCACCGATCGTCCGGTAGCGGTCCCGGTCCCCGGGACCGACCGTCAGTACCTGGCGCGACACGCACCAACCTCCTTGCCACGGGGGCGTCTTCAGCGGGCGCCCCCTTCGCCGGGGGCACGTGTCGGCGAACCGACGGTGCCATCATGCCCCGCCCACGGGGCGGGCGGATGCCGGGAGCGGTGCTCCCGGTACGGGGGCGCCCGTCAGGCGCTCCACTTCTGGGTGTCGGCGCCGTTGCAGCTCCACAGCTGCAGCCAGGCCCCGTTGTCCCGGTTGTTGTCCCTGATGTCGACACACTTGCCGACCACGGTGTTGACCAGGTCGTGACTGCCGTTCAGCGCGAACTTCTGGGCGGCGTTGCCGTTGCACCAGGCGATCTGGAGGGGGGTGCCGTCGTTGAAGTTCGCGTTGGCCACGTCCAGGCACTTGTCCTTGACGCGGATGGTGCCGTCGGAGGCGAACCGCCACTGCTGCGCCGCGCTGCCGTTGCAGTCCCACACGAACAGCTTCGCGCCGTCACTGAAGTCGCTCCAGGGTACGTCGACGCAGCGGCCGGAGAGATGGCTGCGCAGGGAGACGGGAGCACTGAACGTCACGCCCGAACCGCCCCCCGCGGGACGGCTCTTGGCGCTGTTGCCGGCCTTCGTTCCGCTGTCCTGCTTCTTCTTCGGCGGGTCGTTCCGGTCGGCGTCCTTCTGCGACCCGCCCTTGTCCGGGCTCTCGGCCTCGCCCGCGCCGGCCTTCTCCGCCGGGGCGGACGCGCTGCTCTCCCGGACCGGCTTCTGCGGCTTGTTCCCGTTCTTGCCAGAGTCCTTCTCGCGGGCGCTCGGCGAGCTGCTGCCGGACTCGGTCACCGCGAACTCACCCGGTGCCTCCTGCCCGCTCCCGCCGAGCACGGTTCCCGCCGACGCCGACCTCTCGCGGTCCTTGTCGTCGTGCCCGCCGAGCACCAGGAACGGCACCGACACGAGCAGCGCCCCCGCGACCGCGGCACCGGCCAGCACCGCCTTGCCCGGCCGTCCCACGGGTCCGGTCTGCTGCGGCCGGTCGATCGCGGTCGCGGTCATGGTCCGTACGAGGGCGGGCAGCCGGCTCTTGGCCGCCGCTGCCGCACCGGGGTCGGTGTCGGGCTCTGCTTCGGCTTCGGCTGTATCGGTTCCGTTCTCGGGCTCGGGCTCGGCTTCAGGTCCGGTTCCGGTTGTCCCGGTCTCGGTGACCTGCGTACCGGTCGCGGCACTGGTGCCGCTGCTCGTCGGCGAGGGCTCGGGCTTCGCGTTCGACCTCGGGGAGCCGGAAGGGTCCTGCACGGGCTGGGAGTTGCCTTCCGAGGCCGCGGGGTTGCCTTCCGAGGTCGGGGAGTTCCCCTCCGCACGCTCGCCGGCGGCAGCGCCGGCGGTGGTTGTCACGGCCTCGGCCGTCTCCTCGCCGCCGGAACCGGACTCCGCCCCTGCGGGCGTGGGGGATTGCTGGGCCGAGCGCGTCACAGTGACCTCCCTGCGGTGTGGGGCCGGGGTTCGGGAGAGCTGTCGGTCCGGTCGGCGGAGACGGTCCCGGCCGGACCGCCGGCACGTTCTCCCTCGTCTCCCTCCGCCCGCACGGGACCGAGGAGACGGTCCGCCGGGACGAGCAGCGGAGCCGCGGCCCCGGCGTTGACCATCAGCAGAGTGTCCGCACCGCTCAGTGAACGGGCCAGCTCACGTGCCGGAAGTGTGTCATGCCGAAGTGCCTCGGACATGAACGCGTGTGCCGCCGAGGTGAACAGCAGCACCACCGGCGCTCCGTCCCGCCCGGCGGCCGTGAGCGGTCCGCCGTCCGTCCCGCGCACCAGCATGACCTCCGCCTCCGCGAGCGCCGCGACGGCCTCGTCCACCGAGCCGTAACCGGTGGCCGCCCGCTGTGCCGCCGCGTCCACCGGGTCGGTGGCCTCGGGCCAGCCGAGCATCCTGGGCGAGGGCCGGTATGCCGGGTTGGCGCGGTACTCGCCCACATCCCCGCCCTCGTCCGACCGCCACTCCCCCAGCACCGCCCACTCCGGCGGCGTCCGCTCCTCGGTCCACTCGGGGTCCGCCATCCCGATCCAGTGGCCCGGTGCCCGGCGGGCGGCGGCCCGTACGGCTTCGGGTACCTCGGGGTCGCCGGTGGGCTCGTCGGCATCGGTGACGGAGGGCTCCGCGGGGCGGGCACCATGCCTGCCCTCTTGCCGTTCTCCGGGCCGCATCTCCACCTGAACTCTTGGGTCCGTACGAATACTTGGTCGGGCGGGCGGTATGTGCGCGCATGCCGACACTGATCAGATCGGGGGGTCAACAGAATGCCACACGAGCCCTGCCCGTAGACGCTCCGGGATGATCCGTATCGGACTCGAGCGTGCCCGTTTACTGCCCGTTCCGAGAACTTTCCGGGAGCAGTGAGGCGCGGGCGGACAAAGTGACGGGCCGGTTGGGGCGGGAGGAGCGGGTGTCGCCCCCGGGACGGGCTAAGTTGGGTACGGCAGCGACCCCGTCGGCGTACGCCCCGCGGCGGGAAGAAGGCGCGATCGGTCAGCGGCCGCCACCGCGGCAGGTCGCACGGAACGCGGCGACCGGGACCGACCCGAACCGGCTCGCTCGCCTCCGCGCGGCACCCGCCCGGCATCCGCCCGACGCCGGCCGGAGACACCGGCGTTCGACCGGCCCGGCTGCCGTGCGGGCCCCGCCCACCATCGACAGCTCCGCCACCGAGGAGGAGTACCGCATGTCCCCCCAGCACCAGGACCCCGGCGCGAACGCGGAGGCGGCAACCGCCCGCGGAGGGGAGGCCGGGGCCCCGCCCACGCCCTCCGCTCCGGACGAGAACGCGCCGGGCACGGCCGCCGCCCCCGGGTCGAAGTCCGGCAGCACCCCGGCGGGAGAGGCCGCCCCCGAGGGCAAGCCCGCCACCATGCCGGCGGGAGAGCCTGCCACCGGGCCGCAGTCCGGCCCCGAGTCGCAGTCCAGCTCCGAGCCGGAGTCCGGCCCCGACCCGGCCCATGAGCCCGCCGCCCCGGCTTCCGCGCCCACCGCGGCGTCCGGTGAACGCGCCGCCTCGACCAGTGAACCCGCGGCCCGCGCCGGCGACCCCGCCCCGTCCCCGGCCGCCGCCCGAGTCGCCCGAGCGCCCGAGGAAGGCATCGCCGTAGTGGCGGCGGCCACGGCGCCGCCCGGCGTCACGACCGGCACCGGCACCGGGCGTCCCCGCAAGCCGGTCCTGGCGGGCGCCGCGATCCTCGGTGCCGCCCTGGTCGCGATACCGCTGCTGCTGGCCGGAAGCGCGAACGACGACGGACCCCGCGACTCCGCCAAGGGGCCGGCCGCGGCCGGCTCCGACACGGTCCTGAACCCGAACACGGCCCCCGCCGGGCTCGACGACTACGTGGCCGAGAAGCCGAGTTCGTCCCCGACCGGGAAGAAGCCGGAGAAGAGCGAAGCCCCGAAGGCTGTCGCCCCGCCCCCCGCCGCACCCGCGCCCTCGAAGAGCGACGCGCCCGAGAAGAAGTCCACTCCCAAGGCGAAGCCGAAGCCGAAGCCCAAGCCGCCCCCACGGCCGAAGTGGAGCACGGAGACCGTCCACGCGACCAGCGTCCTGGAGGTCAACCAGGCCTGGACCACCAACCGCATCCGCATGGTCATGCAGACCGACGGCAACCTGGTGGTCTACAACGAGCACGGCAAGCCCACCTGGGCGTCCATGACCTTCGGCCAGAACCACCGGGCGATCTTCCAGAGCGACGGCAACCTCGTCATCCACAACGGCGACGACCGCCCCATCTGGGCCTCCAAGACCCACGGCCACGAGGGCGCCCAGCTGGTCCTGAGGACCGACGGCAAGGTGGTCGTCGTGCACAACGGCGGTGTGATCTGGTCGACCTGACGACCTGACACCTGACATCGCAGGGCTCGTCCGACGGTCCCCGGCCCGGCCGTCGGACGAGCGCGACATCGATGCCGCTCAGCCGTCACCCCGGAACATCCCCTCCTCCAGGGCGAGTCGTCGACGTTGCCGAGGAAGCCGATCCGGCGGTGGCCGTGACGGACCAGCGCGCGCACCGCCGTCGCCCCGCACCGGCAAGGCGCGCCGAGTCCGCTGTCCAGGAGCGGCGGCCGGGTTCGCTGTGCGGGCCCGGCCGGTGCCGCGTCAGGGGGCCGAAACCGGGTCGAGGAAGGTCAGCACCGAGGCGTCCTCCTCGATCAGCGGGGTGAGGGCGGCGTTGAACGGGCCGCCGTACGGAGCCTTCAGGTGTACCTGGAAGGCGTCCTCGTCCCGGTACGCCTCGAAGATCCAGTAGGCGCGGGGGCTGGATTCCTTGGTGTAGACGTCGAAGGCGAGGTTGCCCTCCTCCTGACGGACCTTCTCGGCGTACTCCAGGATCATGCGTGCGACTTCGTCCTCAGCTCCCTCGCGGGCGGTGAACTCGGCGAGCAGGGTCTTCGTCATGGTGTGCGTCCTTGTCAGTCGTGGGCGGAGTCGAGGTGCCAGACGCGGGCCCGGTCCAGCTTCACCGAGCCGTTCTCGGCGAAGACCTGCACCCCCTGCGCGGCGGGGTCGGGGAAGATCTGGTCGGTGATCACCGCTTCGCCATTGCCGCCGAAGACCTCGACGGACGACCAGTCGACGAGGATCCGCAGCGTGACCTTGCCGTTCTTGGGTTTCAGGGGTGCCGTCTGGACGCCGGGGAAGGTGCTGTTGAAGTCCACGGCGCCGGAGCGGGTGCGGTCGACGTACAGCTCCTGGGTCGTGGTGTCGTAGCCGATGACGGTCTCCTCGCCGCCCGCGCCGGTGCGCACCTTCAGGCCGAAGCGGTCGGCGTCCTTGAGGGAGAAGGTCGCCTCGATGTCGAGCGCCTTGCCCTTGGCTGCGCGGCTGATCAGGGGCTTGGAGGTGCTCTTGACGGTGACGCCGGACGCCGTCGGCGGCCCGCTCTGCCGGAGGGACTCCAGGCTGCGCACCGGCTTGCTGGTCAGCCGGATCCGGCCGTCGACCGTGCGCAGGGCCATCTCCCGGGGAATGCTCTGCGCGCCGCGCCAGGGGGAGGTGGGGATGGACTGGCCGTAGTCCCAGTTGTTCATCCAGCCGATCATGTAGCGCTTGCCGCCGGGCGCGTTCTCCCAGGACACGGCCGCGTAGTAGTCCTTGCCGTAGTCGGCCCAGTCGGCGCGCTGTACGGCGGAGAGGGCGGGCTTGTCGGCGGCGGTGAACTGGTCGGCCATGACGTGGCCCCAGCCGGCGGTGTTCATGTCTACGACCTGGATCTGCGCCCTCTTGCCGGCGTACGGGCGCAGGTCGAAGGACGCCCAGTCCAGGGTCTCGCTGTCGGCGCCGGTCGCGCTGCGGACGACCTTGCCGTCGACGATCAGGTTGACGGACGTCTCCTGGGAGACGGGCTGCGCCTCGGCGTCGGACAGCATGATGTGGTCGACGTTGATGTGGCCCCAGCCGCCGGTGTTGTCGTCGACGATCCTGATCCGCGCCTTCTCGCCGGCGAGGTCCTCGACGTCCCAGGAGGCCCAGTTGAGAGCCTCGGCGTCCTTTCCGGTCGTGCTGCGCACCACCTGGCCGTCGACGAGGAGTTCGACGGCGGTGGGGTTGCCGGAGCCGGTGGGGTGGTTGCCGCCGCCGACGAGGAAGTTGACGTAGTCCTTGTCGAGGGTGAATTCCGGCGAGGTGAGGGTGCCGGTGGTGGAGTCGCCGTTCAGGTAGCTGTTGACCAGGCCGCTGCCCCGGAATCCGGAGACTTCCTGCTGGTCGGGGAGGGTGCCGGTGGCCGGTGCCGAGCCGAAGGCGTCTCCGGTCGTCGTCCAGTCGCCGTAGCTGCCGCCTTCGAAGTCGGCCAGGACCGTGCCCGCGGGCGGGTCGCCCTGCTCCAGGAGTGTCCCGGGCTGGTGCGGGTGCCGTCCGCCGCCGACCTTGAAGTTCAGGTAGCGGCTGTCGACGGTGAACTCGGGCGAGGTGAGGATGCCGGTGCTCGCGTCACCGCCGTGGAAGCTGTTGGCGAGCCCCTTGCCGTCGAAGCCGTCGACGGTCCCCTGTCCGGCCACCGCCCCGGCCGCCGGTCCGTCGCCGAACGCGGTACCGGTCGTCGTCCACGCCCCGAAGTCGGTGTTCTCGAAGTCCTGCACGACCGTGCCGGTGGGCGGGGTGTAGGTGCCCTTGTCCTCGGCGGTGAACTTCTCGCCGTCGAAGTCGCCGACGAAGTACTGGGCGGCCGAACCGCCCGCGATGCCGCCGGGGTTGATGTTGACGACCAGGACCCACTTGATGTTGTTCTCGTCCCCGTCGACCGCGAGGGGGAACAGGTCGGGGCACTCCCACACGCCGCCCGTCGCACCGGCCGGCCCGAACTCGCTGAGCTGGGTCCAGTCCTTGAGGTTCTTCGACGAGTAGAACCGCACCTTGTGCTCGGTGGACAGCGACACCGTCATCAGCCAGCTCTTGGTCGGCTCGTACCACTGGACCTTGGGGTCGCGGAATTCCTTGGAGCCGATGTCGATGACGGGGTTGCCCTGGTACTTGGTCCAGGTGCGGCCGCGGTCGGTGCTGTAGGCGAGTGACTGGGCCTGCTTGCCGCCGTTCTTGTAGGCGCTGGTGTAGATCGCCACCATGGGCGGGTTCTTCCTGGTGCCGAAGCCGGTGGTGTTGTCCCGGTCGACGACCGCGCTGCCGGAGAACACCATCTCCTCGTCGTCGTGCGACAGAGCGAGCGGCAACTCCTCCCAGTGCACGAGGTCCTTGCTCACCGCGTGCCCCCAGGACATGTCGCCCCAAGTGTTGCCGTTGGGGTTGTACTGGTAGAAGAGGTGGTACTCGCCCTTGTGGTACACGAGCCCGTTGGGGTCGTTCATCCAGTTCTTCTCCGGAGTGAAGTGGAACTGGGGCCGGTAGGTCTCGGAGTACGGCGGGGTGTCCGCAGCGACGGCCTGGGGGGCGAGCGTGGCGGCGGACAGGGCGCAGACGGTCGCCACCGCCGCCATCATCCGTATACGGGCCGGCCGGGATGCACGTCCTGAACTCATCGTGTCTCCTGTGCTGCGGCCGTCCGCACAGCGAAGCCTGATGCCCGGGGCGGAACCGGCCAGAGAGTGACGCCTTCTCGGCGCGGTCGTCCACCACACCGAAAAGAGATGTCATCGTTGACTTGTGTCATCGATGACATCGACTGGCCCGATGATGGACGCAGTCCGGCCGACGCGTCAACGGTCCGGCCGTGATGTCCACTGCGCGACTCGCCTGCCCGTCACGCGTGTTCGGCTGTGGCGAGCTGCTCCAACTGGCTCTGCCACGGGGGGTTGGGACCGGCGACCGAGCAGGTCAGGGCCGCGACCCGGGTGGCGAACCGGCAGGCGTCCGCGACATCGTCGAGACGGATCTCCGCCAGCCGGCCACCGAGGAGGCCGCGGACGCCGAGGTGGTGGAGCAGCCCGGCCGTGAAGGAGTCCCCCGCCCCGACCGTGTCGGCGACGCTCGTCGGCACGGCAGGCACCTCCACGCGTTCACCCTCGAGGGAGGCCAGGGCGCCGTCGCCGCCGCGAGTGATCACCACGAGCCGCGCACCGGCCGCGTGCCAGATGTCGCACGCCTCGTCGGGCGGTGTGCCCGGCAGCAGGAGTTGCAGGTCGTCCTCGCTCAGCCGCAGCACGTCGGCCAGGCCGCACCAGTGCGCCAGCCGGGCACGGTAGACGTCGGGGTGCACGAGCAGCGGCCGGACATTGGGGTCGATGCTGATGGTCGCGTGCGGGGCGGCCGCCGCAAGGAAGTCCTCCACCACCGCCGCTCCGGGCCGCTGAACCAGGGCCAGGGATCCGGTGTGCACGCAGGCGGTGCTGGACAGGTCCACCCGCGCCAGTTCCTCCGCCGTCCACTGCCAGTCGGCCGTGTTCTGCGCGTGGAAGGAGAACGCGGCCTGCCCCCGGGCGTCCAGCTCCGCCACGGCCAGGGTGCTGGGTTCCGCAGCCTGCACGGCGCTCGACAGGTCCACCCCGGACGTCTCCAGGTGGGCGCGGAACAGGCGGCCGAAGACATCGCCGGACAGCCGGGCGAGGAAGCGGGCCGGGGTGCCGAGCCGGGCCAGTGACACGGCCGTGTTCGCAGGTCCGCCGCCGGGCAGCACGCGCAGGGTGAGTTCGCCGGAGGCGCTTGCGGGTTCGGTGAACGCGTCCGCGACGCACTCTCCCAGGACGGTGATCTGGCGCGGGTTCATGGGCTGCTCTTCTCTGACGGACGTACGGGCACACCGGGCGCGTCGTGGCGCGACTGCCGGGTGACGACAGGGGGGCGGCCGCGGAGCCCGCCGCCACCACTGCGGGGGGGTCTCGAGGTGTTTGCCGATTTGTGACGAACGCAGGGCATTGACGTTTCCGGGAGACGGAGTCCATCATCCTCGCCATGCGGTGTCAACGATGACATAAGTCAACGATGACACCCCGGGCGGCTAGCTCTGACAACAGCCCCGCGCCGCTCGCCACACCTCAGGAGTCGAACATGCCTCGCACCACTCGTCTGTCCTCCTCCCTCCTCAGAGCGGCCGCCGTCGCGGGTGTCGCGGCCCTCACCCTGACGGCCTGCGGATCCGGCTCCGGTTCGGGCTCCACGGGCTCCTCGGGCTCCGGCTCGGGCAGCGTCAAGGTCGGCCTGATCACCAAGACCGACACCAACCCGTTCTTCGTGAAGATGAAGGAGGGCGCGGAGAAGGCCGCCAAGGAAAACGGCGCCGAACTGTCCACCGCCGCAGGCAAGTTCGACGGGGACAACGCCGGGCAGGTCACCGCCCTCGAGAACATGGTCGCCGCCGGCGTGAAGGGCATCCTGATCACTCCGAGCGACTCGAAGGCGATCGTGCCCGCGATCGAGAAGGCCAAGGCCAAGGGTGTGCTGGTCATCGCGCTGGACACCCCGACCGACCCGGAGAGCGCGGTCGACGCCCTCTTCGCCACCGACAACCTCAAGGCGGGCGAGCTGATCGGCGAGTACGCCAAGGCCGCCATGAAGGGCAAGACCGCGAAGATAGCCGCCCTCGACCTCGCGCCGGGTGTGTCCGTCGGTATCCAGCGGCACAACGGATTCCTCAAGGGCTTCGGCGCCACCGACAAGGACGTCGCCTGCGCCCAGGACACCGGCGGCGACCAGTCCAAGGGCCAGACGGCCATGGAGAACTGCCTCCAGAAGGAACCCGGCATCAACGTCGTCTACACGATCAACGAACCGGCCGCCCTGGGCGCGTACACCGCGCTCAAGGCCAAGGGCCGGGAGAAGGACGTCCTGATCGTCTCCGTCGACGGCGGCTGCACCGGCACCCAGGCGGTCAAGGACGGCAAGATCGCCGCGACGTCCCAGCAGTACCCGCTGAAGATGGCCGCCGAGGGCGTCAAGGCCGTCGTGGCGTACGCCAAGGACGGCAAGAAGGCGTCCGGTTACACCGACACGGGCGTCACGCTGATCACCGACAAGGCGCAGGACGGGGTCACGTCCAAGGACACCGCCTACGGCCTGGAGAACTGCTGGGGCTGAGGCGCCCCCGACGACCGTACGACGCCGCCTCCCCTCAATCGGGGCGGCCGCCCCCTCCTCCCCGACCGGGGGGACGGCCGCCCCCTCGTTCCCTTGTCCTCCGGTGTCCCCGCTTCCTCCGGCTCCTCCCACGAGGACGGACAGGGACGGACAAGGACTCTGTCTTCCGACAAGGACTTCGCATGACCGCCACGTCCACGCCTCCGAGCACGTCCTCGCCGTACGCCGGGCTCAAAGCGCCGACCACGGCCCGCAGACTGCTCACGGCGCCCACCACCGGCCCACTGGTCGCCCTCCTCCTGGCCTGCGCCTTCTTCTCCTTCTCGACCGAGCAGTTCCTCACGGGCGGCAACTTCTCGCTGATCGTGCAGCAGGTCATGGTCGTCGGCACCCTCGCCATCGGCCAGACCCTGATCATCCTCACGGCGGGCATCGACCTGTCGTGCGGCGCCGTGATGGCGTTCGGCAGCATCATGATCGCCAAGATGGCCGCCGAGGGCTCGCTGCCCCCGCTCGCCGCGATCGCGCTGGGCCTTGTCGTCTGCGGCGGCTTCGGCATGCTCAACGGCGCGTTGGTGCAGAAGATCCCGCTGCCGCCGTTCATCGTCACCCTCGGCATGCTCAACGTGGCGTTCGCGCTGACCCACATCTACTCCGAGGAGCAGACGGTCACCAACCTGCCCGGCCCGCTGACGGCCCTCGGGCAGACCTTCCCGCTCGGCCACACCGACATCACCTACGGCTCCCTGGTCACCATCGGCCTGTTCCTCCTCCTCGCCTACGCGCTGAGCAGCACCGGCTGGGGCCGGCACGTCTACGCCCTGGGCAACAGCCAGGAAGCGGCGCGGCTGAACGGCATCCGCACCTCCCGCCTGACCATCGGCGTCTACACCGCGGCCGGCGTGCTCTACGGCATCGCCGCCCTGCTGCTCATCTCCCGCACCGGAGTCGGCGACCCCCAGGCGGGACAGACCGACAACCTCGACAGCATCACGGCCGTGGTCCTCGGCGGCACCAGCCTCTTCGGCGGACGCGGTTCGGTGCTGGGCACCTTCATCGGCGTCCTCATCGTCGGTGTCTTCCGCAACGGCCTGCAACTGATGGGCGTCGCCTCCATCTACCAGACCCTGATCACCGGCGTCCTGGTGATCCTCGCGGTGACCGTCGACCAGATCTCCCGGAAGAAGGCCCGATGACCTCCCCCACCCCTGTCCTTCAGGCCCGCGGTCTGGTCAAGCGCTACGGCCATGTCACCGCCATCGACGGCGCCGACTTCGACCTGATGCCCGGCGAGGTGCTCGCCGTCATCGGGGACAACGGAGCGGGCAAGACCAGCCTGATCAAGGCACTCACCGGTGCGGTGGTCCCGGACGAGGGCGAGATCCGCCTCAACGGCAAGCCGATCCAGTTCTCCGGGCCGCAGAGTGCCCGCGCCCACGGCATCGAGACGGTCTATCAGGACCTGGCCGTGGCCGCGTCCATGGACATCGCCTCGAACATGTTCCTCGGGCGCGAGCTCCGCCGTCCCGGTGTCCTCGGCAGTGTCTTCCGCATGCTGGACAAGAAGCGCATGCGCCAGGAGGCCGCCGAGCACATGGCCGACCTGAAGATCGGCCTGCGCTCGCTGACGCAGTCGGTCGAGACCCTCTCCGGCGGGCAGCGGCAGGCCGTCGCGGTCGCGCGTTCCGTCGCCTGGGCCCGCAGTGTCGTGGTCATGGACGAGCCCACCGCCGCCCTCGGCGTCAAGGAGTCGGGGCAGGTCCTCGACCTCATCCGCCGGGTCCGGGACAGGGGCATGCCGGTCGTCCTGATCAGCCACAACATGCCGCACGTCTTCGAGATCGCCGACCGGATCCACGTCCACCGGCTGGGCCGGCGGGCCGCCGTGATCAAGCCGTCCGACTACTCCATGGCGGAGGTCGTGGCCATCATGACCGGCGCGCTCACCGTCGACGCGGCCGGGGATACTGTCGTAGCGGATTCCGCTGCGGCGAAGGCCGCGGGAGTCCGGGCCAACTGAAGCACTCACAGGTTCCGGCCGAGGCCGCGGCCGGGACCGACGAGCACAGGAGACTGTTTCCTCCATGGCAGCGAACCGCCGCCCGACCATGGCTGACGTCGCCCGAGAAGTGGGCGTCAGCGCCAAGACCGTCTCCCGGGTTCTCAACGAGGACGGATACGCCTCGGAACAGACCAGGGAACAGGTTCTCGCCGCCGTTGCCAAGCTCGGCTTCCAGCCGAACCTCATGGCCCGCAACATCCGGGTGGGAGGGCCCGACACCACGATCGGACTGGTCGTCCCCGACCTGGCCAACCCCTTCTTCGGGGCCGTGGCCAGGAGTATCGAGGACACGGTCCGCGACCGTGGCCTGACCCTGCTCGTGGGCTCCTCCGCGGACGATCCCGACCGCGAGCGCTCGCTGACGGACAAGTTCCTCGCCCGCCGCGTCAGCATCCTCATGGTCGTACCGTCCGTCGGCGCCGACCACTCCCATCTCAAAGCCCACCGCACCGCGGGACTGCCCGTGGTCTTCATCGACCGCCCCGGGGCGGGCCTGGCCACGGACAGTGTCGTCAGCTCCAACCGGGACGGCTCCCACGAGGGCGTCGCCCACCTGATCGCCCATGGACACCGGCGCATCGGCTTCATCGGCGACCTGCCCACCAAGCTCTACACCCGCCGTGAGCGCCTGGCCGGCTACCGCGCGGCCCTGCAGGAGGCCGAGATTCCGTACGACCGCTCCCTGGTCGCCAGCGCACACGACCAGCAGGGGGCCAAGGCCGCGACCGCGAAGCTGCTCGACCTGACCGATCCGCCCACGGCCCTGTACGCCGGCAACAACATCATGGCGCTGGGGATAGTGGCCGAACTCGCCCGCAGCAAGCGCAAGGACGTCGCCTTCGTCGCCTTCGACGACGTCTCGCTCGCCGAAGCCCTCGAACCGGCCCTGACCGTCGTCGCCCAGGACCCCGGGGAAATCGGCAGAACAGCGGCGACGACCGCCCTCGCCCGCTTGGACGGCGACCGATCCCGGGCACGCACCGTCACCGTCCCCACCCGCTTGATCGTCCGGGGCTCGGGCGAGCAGCGGGTGCCCGCCTCGCGGGAGGCATGAGCGGGCCGTCTCCGTAAGGGCGCGGCATCGCCCTGCTCATGCGGCCGGACCGGACACCGACTCGACCCACTCGTCGACGGTGACGACATCCGCCCACTGCGGGAACAGTCGCTCGATGAGCACCCGGTGCACCTCGGGGTCGGTGTCCAGGCAGGCGTCGGAGAGGACGGTGAGTCCGAAGTCCAGGTCGTTCGCCCGGCACAGGGTGGACAGCACCACGGCGCTCGTGGCGATGCCGGTGAGCACGACGCTGTCGATACCGCGTGCCCGCAGCACCACGTCGAGATCGCTGCCCGAGAAGGCGCTCGCCCGTCTCTTGGTTACCACCACGTCGCCCGGCCGGGGCGCGACCTCGGGGTGGATCTCGGTGCCCGGGGCGCCCTCGACGTAGAGGCCGGCCCGTGCGATGGCGGTGAGGGCCCTGTTACGCGTGCCGACTTCCGGGAAGTCGGGGCGTAACGCGATGACCACGTAGATCACGGGGATGTCCGCCGCCCGGGCCCCGTCGATGGCCCTGCGCAGGCGTGGCAGGTATCCGGAGCCGTCGTCAGCGATGTCCACGATGGCCCGCTGGACGTCCATCACGACCAGAGTGCTGCTCAAGTCGCCTCCAGTGAGGGGGAGTTCAGGTGCCGAAAGGTCCGGCTTCCGACGGCCGGATCGTACGGCCCAAGAGGCCCCGGGGGGGGAACGCCGCTCCGTTTCGACCGGTGGCGGGGCCTGGGTCCGGCGGAACTCAGCGAGGAGTGTCGGAAGCTCCGTCGCCGCGTGGCGCCACATGGAAGTCGAACGCGAGCGTCCCGGGATCCAGGGCCGTCGCCCCGCCGTCGACGGTGAGCACGGCGCCATTGACATACGACGCCGCCGGGGACAGCAGCCAGTCGACGGCCTCCGCGATCTCACGCGGCTCACCCGGCCGACCCAGGGGAAGGAGCCTGGTCACCTCTTCGTAGGCCGCCCCAACGCCGTCTCCTCCCAAGTCCGCTTCCGAGGCGAAACGCGCCATGCGCCGGTCGGCCATCTCGCTCCTCACCCAGCTGGGACACACGATGTTGGCACGCACGCCCTGCCGCCCGTAATCGACGGCGACCGAACGGCAGAGCTGGAGCAGGGCCGCCTTGGACGTCGCGTACGGGGCGTTGCTCGTGCCGTTGCGCAGCGCGGACACTGAAGCGACAGCGACCACTGCCCCGCTCGTCTCCACCAAGTGCGGGATCGCCGCGCGAAGGAGCAACAGCGGGCCGGTGACGTTGGTGCGCATCACCTCGTCCCAGTCCTCCATCGACAAGTCGCCCACGGCCCCACCACGCCCGATGCCCGCGTTGAGTACGAGTCCGTCGATGCGTCCGTACGCGGCCAGGGCGGCTCGGACGAGACCGCCGACGGCCTCGGGGTCCCCGATGTCGGACGGATGCGCGAGTGCTCCGGTCTCCTTTTCGAGGCGTCGCAACGGCTCGCTTCGCCGGCCGGAGACGACCACGTGGTGACCTCCTTCGCGCAGGAGCCGGGCGGTGGCCTCCCCGATGCCCGTACCTCCACCGGTCACGATGACAACTCGTCGGCCCACCACTGCTGTTCCGGCTCCTTCTGGGTCACAGGACGCAACCGAGCCTAGAACCCGCTGATGCATCGCTGACGACTTTGAGACACAGCACGGCGCGGTGGCGATGGTGGGGCAGCCATGGCAAGGCTTTCAAGGGCTCCCGAGAGCTGGACACCCCGGCCCGCCAACGGCATCGGCATCGGCATCGGCATCGGCATCGGCACGTCCTACCCGGAACGTGCTCGGCGCCCCGCTCCGGCTCTCGAACCATGCCAGAGCCACTCGGCGGGCAACTGTCCGGGATCCGACAGAGGTTCACGCACCCCGCCGTCGTGAGAGCGACGGCGGGGTGCGCACGGCTCACGGTCCTACCGACGAGCGGCCCGCGAGTGAATGAGCAGGCTTAGCCTCGCGCCTACCGGATGACGGGGCGCGTACCCGCTCCCGGCTGGAGGGCCGTAGGCCTTCGGTCACTTGGCCAGGAAGGCGAGGAGGGCCTGGGTGACTTCTTGGGCGTGGGTCCACAGCAGGCCGTGCGGGGCGCCGTCGATGACGACGTAGTCGGCCTGCGGGAGTGACTGGTGGAAGAGGTTTCCGGTGGCCTCGATGGGCAGGATGCGGTCGGCGGTGCCGTGCAGGATCAGTGCCGGGACGTCGATCTTGGGGAGGTCGGCACGGAAGTCGGTGGACCAGGTCGCCACGCAGGCCAGGGAGGCGTACGAGGAGGCTCCGGCGGCAACGTTCCAGCTGTTGCGGACGGCTTCCTCGCTGATGCGGGTGCCGAGGTTCTCGTCGAGGTTGTAGAAGTTCTCGTAGAACGCGGTGAAGTAGGCGTAGCGGTCGGCGGTGACGGCCTCTTCGATGTCCTTGAAGATGGCGCCGTCGACGCCGCCGGGGTTGTCGTCGGTCTTGAGGAGGAAAGGCTCCAGAGAGGCGAGGAAGGCTGCCTTGGCTATCCGGGCCGAGCCGTAGGTTCCCAGGTAGCGGGCGACTTCGCCGGTACCCATGGAGAAGCCGACCAGGACGACGTCGTTGAGGTCGAGGGTCTCCAGGACCGTGTTCAGGTCGGCGGCGAAGGTGTCGTAGTCGTAACCGGTGGTGGGCTGGCTGGAGCGGCCGAAACCGCGCCGGTCGTACGTGATCACGCGGTAGCCGGCCGACAGCAGGGCGGCGGACTGCTTCTCCCACGAGTGGCCGTCGAGCGGGTAGCCGTGGATCAGTACGACCGGCTGCCCGCTGCCGTGGTCCTCGTAGTACAGCTCGATGCTGGTCGAGTTCTCCTGGCCGACGGTGATGAACGCCATGCTGGGTACTGCCTTTCGGTGGGAAATGCGTCTGGTGGGTGAAGTGCCCGGGTGGGCACGGCTGTGGGGACCTGTGATGCCGCGACAGGGCGGAGCTGCCGGTCAGCGGACCGTGCGGGCCGCCTGCTCCACGATGCGGGCGACGGCCCCGGGGCGGGAGACGGTTACCGCGTGCGACGCGTCGATGACCGTGGTGCGAGCCCCGGCACGGGCCGACATGTAGCGCTGGGCGGCCACGGGGATGTTGAGGTCCTCGGTAGTGACCAACGACCAGGAGGGGATCGTCTTCCAGGCTGCCTTCGTCGACTTCTCCTCCAGTGCGGCGGCGGCGATCGGACGCTGTCCCGCTGCCATGAGCCTGGCCTTGTCCGCCGGCACGTCCGCGGCGAACTGGTCGCGGAACTTTTCCGGCGTGATGTAGACGTCCGCGCCCTGACCACCGTCGGGCAGCGTGTAGTTGACGGACTCGATCGCCTGGCCGAGGGTGCTGCCGGGGAACTTGTTCGTCAGTCCGAGCGAGCTCTCGTCCGTGTCGGGCAGGAACGCGGCGATGTAGACCAGCGCCTTCACCTTGCCTTCCAGGCCCGCGGCGGCCTGGCTGATGACGGTACCTCCGTAGGAGTGACCGACCAGGACCACGGGCCCGTCGATGTGGTCGACGACGCTGCGCAGGTAGGCGGCATCGGTCGCCGGGCCACGCAGCGGGTTGGCGGCGGACACCACGGGATAGCCCGCACGCTGAAGCCGCGTGACGACACCGTCCCAGCTCGCCGCGTCGGCGAACGCCCCGTGCTCCAGCACGATCGTCGGACGGGTCGGATGGTGGGACACCGCACCGGCTGCGCCGGGCAGGGCGACGGCGGCCACAGACAGCCCCACGGCCGCTGTGGCACCGAGGAGGGCGGATCTACGGCTCGGACGGGCCAGGCGGGTGATGCGCATGCGTGAATGTCCTCTTCCTTGGATGTCGGCCCTCACCGGACCGTGCCGGAGCAGCGAATCCCTTTGTGGATGACCGAGCCGATGTGCGTTCCGTCTGAGCCGGCCGGTCAGCACGGATCGGATGGATGGTGGGCGACGGGCGACTGCGGCCCGGAGGGCGGCCGGCGGGCTGCGGCCCGACCTGGCCCCGGAGCATCGGCCGACCCCGCAACGGCCGGGGCGGAACGTCTTTCGTCCTGTCCTACGATGAGAAGACAGGGCCGGTTCACCCCGGGAACGGGATGTTCTTCGCGGGCGTCGAACGTGGCTGCGTGGGGCACGGTGGTCCGCGACTTCCCGAGGTGATCGAGCCTACGGTCGCGGGCGATCCGCGGTCCTCACGCTTCGTGATGGTCCTCAGTCGGTGGAGTCCAGGACGTCGTAGACATGCCTCATGTAGCTGAAGGTGCGCTCCGAGCCGAGTATTCCGTCGCCCAGCCGGTTCATCGTGTACGAGAACGTGACGCGCCGGTCGAGGTCCATCATGACGATCGAACCGCCCCTGCCGACCCAGAAGCAGACCCTTCCGGTGGGCATGTGCGGCATCGTCCTCGCATCGGCGAGCGCGAAGCCGATGCCCCAGCGCACGGGAACACCCAGGAACAGGTCGATTCCGTCGGCCTGTACGTCGAGGACCTTGTCCACCGTGTCCGCGGAGAGAAGCCGGAGGCCGTTCACCTGGCCGCGCCGGGAGATCACGGAGAGGGCATGAGCCATGCCCCGTGCGTTGCCGTGCCCGTTGACTGCTCCGAGTTCGGCACGACGCCACTGCGGGGTGTCGACGTGCTCGTCCCGGGCGGGGCTTCCGAGCAACGTCTTGGTGAAGATCCCCTCGGGATCGAGGCCGGCGGGCATTCCGGGGAGCTGCGACGGCGCCACCAGCTCGGCGATGCGCGGCCAGTCGGCCTGCCGCGCACCGATCTGGACGTCGGCTTGTGACGGCTTGGCGATCTCGGTGTCGACGAACTCGGTCAGGGTACGGCCGCTGACCCGTCGGACAAGCTCTCCCACCAGCTGTCCCTGAGTCTGCACGTGGTAGCCCGAGGCACTGCCCGGTTCCCACCAGGGCGCCTGCGCGGCCAGCCGCGCGCTCGCGGTCGGCCAGTCGTACAGATCGTCGATGGTGAAGGGCTGTTGCCAGCCGGAGAGCCCCGAGGTGTGTGACAGGACATGCCGCACCTCGATGTCCTGCTTGCCCTGAGCAGCGAATTCGGGCCAGTAGTGCGCCACCGGGCGGTGCAGATCCAGTGCCCCCCGGTCGACGAGGACGAGGGCCGCCAGACTGCTGAGGGTCTTGGTGGTCGACCACAGGCTGACCAACGTGTCCTGGCGCCACGGAACGGACCGCGCTTCGTCGGCATGCCCACCCCACAGGTCGACTTCCATGACTCCGTCGACATCGACGGCGATCGACGCCCCCAACTCCTCGCCGGACTCGAGGTGCGCTGCCAGCGCCGCTCGGACCGGTTCGAACCGGGCGGTGCTCGTTCCTTCGACGATGACCATGTTTCTTCCTCACTCCTGACGACGACCGTTCGACCACTCAACGGCGTGCACATCACGCTGGTTCAGGCTTCGTCGCAGGTGCCCTCCGGCAGGTGCAGAGACCCTCTACAGGGAGCCGGCCCGCTCTGCGACACCGCCGACCGGCACGGGCCGCGTACCGGATGGGCACTTCACGGGCCGTCCGGCGCGGGGTACTCACAGATCAGGGGCGGCCGGATCAGCCGGACGCGGGTCGTCCTCGGGAAGGCAGTCCAGTTGCGGCTCCACAAGCCATCGCGGGCGAGTGGCGTCCTGCTAATGTCCTGTCCGGTATGCGGGAGGCGGACGACGGGGTCCTCGCCGCTCCGATCACCCGCTCCGGCCCCCCAACTCGGCGGACAGATCACTGCGACAAGGGTCACGCGGGTGCCCGGGAGGAGCCGACGCCCGGTTTTCGTCAGCCCGGGAACGGGTCGCCCACAGGTTCGCGGGCCATGGTCATGTGTGTGCCCCCGACGGCGGCGCCGTCGAGCGCGATTCTGAGTGGGTACGGTGACAACTGTGAGGCAGGGGCTCGACTTCGGACTGCTGGGTCCGCTGGTGGTACGGCGGGCGGGCACGGTACTCGATCCGGGTCGGCGCAGGCAGCGGCTGCTGCTGATCCGCCTGCTGCTCGCCGACGGCCGGGCGGTCGCTCCGCAGACGCTGTGCGAGGAACTGTGGCCGCAGCAGCCGGGACGCACACCGGCCGGAGCGACGGGCTCCCTGCACGCCCACATCAGCAAGGTGCGCGCGGTCCTGGAACCCCAGCACCTGCGCCGACAGGGCGCCTTCGAGGTGCTGGTCACCGAACCCCTGGGCTACGCCCTGCGGGTGCCGCCCGAGAGTCGTGACACCGTACGCTTCGAGCGGTCCCTTGCCCAGGCACACCGGTTCATGGAGCAGGGCCGGCCCGAACGCGTTGTGGAAGAGGCCGGAAAAGCCCTGGAGATGTGGCGCGGCACCCCGTTCGCCGACGCAGCGCACCATCTGTTCGCCACCCACGAGGCAGCACGTCTGGAAGAACTGCGGCAGACCACCCGCGAGATCCGCACCACTGCCCTGCTCCTGCAAGGACGGATCACCGAAGCCTTGGACGCGGCGCAGGAAATGACCACAGAGAATCCCCTGCGGGAAACCGGCTGGGCCTTGCTGCTGCGCGCCCTGTACCTCGCCGGCAGGCACCCCGAAGCGCTTCAGCGCTACACCGACCTGCGCCGGCACCTCTCCGACGAACTCGGCCTCGAACCGGGCCCGTCCCTTCGTGCCCTGCACCACGGCATCCTTCACCACGACCTGCCACCCCTTCACTCAGCCGACGAACTGAACAGATTCGGCGGGGCATCCGCCCCCGGCGGAGGTGCCGGGCACGGCCGCCATCCGAACGGGTCGGCCATGTCCGGGGTGCCTGACGAGGGCGAGGCGGCCGCGCCAATCGGCCCGGCCGCCGACGAACCGGCCGACGCGGCCGATCGGTCCGATGCGAGGTGCGGCCCGGCCGCGGATGCCGAGGGAACCACGTCGCCGCCCCTGGCCCGTCCGGCACAACTGCCGCGCGGTCTTCCGGTGTTCGCGGGGCGGGCGGCCGAGGGGGCGTGGCTGTCGGCCGTGAGCGGTGCACCGGGCCGGCCCGGACCGACCGCTGCCCCTGTCGTCGTCATCAGCGGTGCTCCCGGTGTCGGCAAGACGACCTTCGCCGTCCACCACGCCCACCGCATCGCCCCCTCTTTCCCCGACGGACAGCTTTTCGTCAACCTGTGCGGATTTCACCCCCACGCACCCGCCGTCGACCCCGGCAACGCCCTGCACGGCTTCCTCACCGCCCTCGGCGTTCCCGCCCCGCGCATCCCCGAAGACACCCCCGGCCGCAGCACACTCTTCCGCAGCCTTCTCGCCGACCGGCAGATGCTCCTTGTCCTGGACAACGCCCGCGACGAGCAACAAGTGCGCCCCCTGCTCCCCGCGGGAGCGGGCTGTCTCACCCTGATCACCAGCCGCAACCAGCTCCCCGGCCTGATCACCACCGACGGCGCCAAACCCCTCACCCTCCCCCTGCCCTCACAAAGCGAGGCCCACGAGGCCCTCGAACGACGCCTGGGAAGCGAACGGCTGGCGGCCGAGCCCACCGCCACGGCCGACATCATCCGCCTGTGCGGACGACTTCCCCTGGCCATGGCCGTGGTCGCCGCCCGCGCCGAACTCGATCCTTCCTTTCCCCTTCACGCCATCGCCGAGGAGCTGCGACACACCGACGGCGGCCTCGAAGCGTTCACCGGGTTCGACACCACCACCGACGTACGCACCGTCTTCTCCTGGTCCTACCAGTCCCTGGACGAGCCCACCGCCCGGCTCTTCCGCCTCCTGGCCCTGCACCCCGGCCCCCACATCACCGCCCCCGCCGCGGCCGGCCTCGCCGGCCTCCCCCTCCCCCGAACCCGCCGCGCACTCGCCGGCCTGGTCAGTTCCTGCCTCGTGGAACAACCCCTGCCCGGCCGCTACAGCCTGCACGACCTCCTGCGCGGCTACGGCACCGAACTGACCCACGCCCACGACACCACCGACGAACGCCACCAGGCCACCCTCCGAGTCCTCGACCACTACATGTTCACCGCCCACGAGGCCAACCAGCTCCTGAAACACGACACAACACCCGAGCTCGACCTCGGCGCACCCAACCCGGGCGTCACCCCGGAGAACCTCACCACCATCAAGCAGGCGACCCGGTGGCTCACCGCCGAACACCGGGTACTGACCGGCCTGCTCCACACCGCCGTCAGCCAGAAGCTGGACCACCACACCACCGGGCTGGCCTGGTCGCTCAAGGACTATCTCTACCGCCAGGAGTTCTGGCCCGAAGCCATCACCGCGCTGACCCCCGCCCTCGAAGTGGCCCGACGCCAGAACGACCGCCTCGAAGAAGGCCGTTGCCTGCGCCACCTCGGTGGCGTCCACGGCTATCTCGGCCACCAGGAACAAGCCCTGCACCACCTGCGACTAGCCACCACGATCTTCGAAGAGCTCGACGTAACCGGTGATCAGGCTCGAGCCCACTACGTCACGGCGTGCGCGCTGTTCCTGTTCGGCCGCGTCCAGGAGGCCGTGGCGTCCTCCGAGCGGGGACTGGAGCTGTCCCGGGAGACAGGTGAGGAGTTGTGGCTGGCCGAGTGCCTCGTCGAACTCGCCTGGTTCCGCTCCAACCTGGGGCAGCTCGAGAAGAGCCTTCAGTACTGCGAGGAGGGCATCGCCTTGTTCCAGCGCCTGGACGCGCCGTGGCAGCTGGCCCAGGCCTGGGACATATTGGGCTACAACCTGCGTCAGCTCGGCCGTTACGAGGAATCGGTGGCCACCTACCAGCGGGCGACACAGGCGTTCGAGGAACTCGGTGACCACAGGAACGCCATCGGCACACTGATGCGGCTGGGCGACACCCGGCTGGCCTCGGGCGACCGGAAAGGCGCGCGAGCGGACTGGGTCCACGCCCTCGAAAGCGCCGACGAGCGAGCCATGTCGCACAGCGCCCAGCAGGTCCGTGACCGGCTCACCGCCCTCGACATGGATGCGGATCCCACGCCGACCGTGCCGGAGAGGGCGGCCGGGGGCCATGAGCTCCCGGCTCCGAGGAGTGGTGATCCTGGGCGCCAGGCGTACTGATCACGAGCGTTGTCGGCTTCATCAGTGAAGTCCCTCCTTCCGAGAAGGTGCCGTGCTCCGAAGCAACACGACCGAGGGGCCGGCCCGGGGTGAAGGGGTGGACGACTGGTCTGTGTGCCACCGTGTCGGACCTGGGCACAGGCTTGGCGAGCGAGGAGTCACCCCCTGGCCCGCAGGCACCGACACATAGGCGTTCGGTCTGCTGAACGTGGCGGGCGGCTCTCCGGTTCACACTGCGGTCGATGCCGTCCTCGGCGCCGTCACGGGCGAGCCGCGCCTGAAGGGTCTCGCGCCGGTGGTCGGCCCGAAGTGGCCGCGAGATCGCCGGCGCCTCCTTGCACCAGAGCGTCGCGACTGATGTCCGACACCGGCGGGCACCCGCTCCGCCCTCCCCTCGGCCCGAACCGCGGCGGCTGCCCTCCCGTGTGCGGCTCGGCCAACAGCGGCGTCCTCAGCGGATGCCGGGGCCTGGCCGGCACGGTCAGCGAGAGACACCAAGGGGCACGACAAGGAGACGGCAAGGTTTGGCCAAGGGCTCCCTACGAGTGTTGAGCCACTCGCCCGCGCATGCGGGAGTGCACGCCACAGAACACTCGAACAGGATGGGCGCCACCCATGAACGGGATCACGAAAGCGGGGACCACCGCCCTCGCTCCGGCTCGGGCGCATGCGCAGAACGCCACTTCGGACGCCGACTGCGATGCCTTCATCCGAGACGTCTACGACCACTACGGACTTCTGCTCGTCCGGTACGCCACGCGACTGCTGGACGGCGACTGGCACAAGGCGGAGGACATCTTTCAGGAGACCGCGGCCCGTGCCTGGAAACACGCCCGGTTCTTGCGCACCCGCGGCGACCACATCCGGCCGTGGCTGTTCACCGTGGCCAGGAACCTCGTCATCGACCACCACCGGGCTCGGCAGATCAGGCCGCTCGAGCTGATGCCGGTCGAGGACCTGGACACCTCATGGGACGGCATGAGATCCACGATCACCTCCCACGCGGTGCTGGAAGCGCTGCGGGAGCTGAAAGAGCAGCATCGGACCATCATCGGCCTCATGTACTACCTGGAATGCAGTGTGGCCCAGGCAGCCGAGCACCTCGGCATCCCGCCCGGCACCGTCAAGAGCCGCGCCTTCTACGCCGTGCGGGCACTGCGCCGGGCCCTGGAGAAACAAGACGTACTCGGCGCACAGCCATAGCGTGCGGAGGTGGCGATCGGTGCCGTGGGGGCGGCCGGAACGTCGGCAGGAGCGCACACCTCCCGAACCGGCCGGGGCGATTCGGCTCGCCGGCCCGTATCCGCCGCACGACGAATGGTGGGCCAAGCACGTTGTCCAGACCGTAGCGGAGGTCACGAAACGCGGAGTCGCTCCCCAACGACCTGACTCGCAGATCAGACGCCCTGTCCGACCGGCTCCAGAATCGCCACCCACTCCACGGGCGAGGTCATCGGAAAGATGTCGCTTTGAACGCGTCGCGCAAAGCCCCAGGTCAGAGCCGGATTATCGGCTCATCACCCAGCCTACGGACATCCGGAGCGTCACATGAGCGTCATGACCGACAGCGCACAGCTCTTGCTCGGGCAAGACGCCGCGACAACTGCCTCACCTGAGATGACGCCATAGAGATTCGGCAGTCGCTCCTTGCCACCGGCTGTACATCGCCCGGCGCACGCTCGGTCTCCAGAACGACTGCCTTAGCTGAACTGGCAGCGTAGCTGAGCGCGAAGGTGTCGCGATGACGCGACACCTTTCGCCCGGAGCCGTACATCAGGCACGCATTACTACCGCAATGGGGAGGCGCGACGCCCGAAATGCCGGGACGGCTCCCCCCAACAGCCCCGCCCCCGAACCGACTGCGAGTCCGACAAGGCAAGCCCGGAGCGGGAACGCTCCGGCGCTCACGCCCTCGGCGACGACAGGCATGAGGGTTACGTACAGTGCCCAGCAGACTCCGGAGGCAACAGCGGCACCCAGGAACCCGATCATCACTGACTCGGCCAGCACCAGCACGGCGACGTCCCTTCGGGTCGCTCCGAGCGAGCGCCGCAGAGCGAACTCTTCCGCTCGTTCGTTAAGAGTGGCGAGTCCGATGTTGAGGATGCCGATGACGCCGACGAGAAGGGTTACGGCTCCCACCATGAGGAACGTCGTGCGCATGGTGTCCAGGGTGACGGCCAGTTCGTCGACTGTGTCCACGCGTTGCGCGTTGCCGTTGACCTGGAGGCCGAATGTGTGGACTGCGGAATTGAGTTGGGAGCCGACGGACGTGGTCGAGTGGGGACCAAGGCGAGCGATGACGTGCACGGTCGCTTCAGTCTCGGTGCCGGCCCGGGATTGCACCTGCTTCAGCGGAATCCAGACTTGCGGTGTGGAGAGTCCGTCGTCGACGACGGCGGCCACCCTGACCAGCACCGGTTGGGTGCCCGGTGTCGGCTGCAGAGTGAGTTCGCCGAGCTCCGCTGCAGCACGGTTCACTGCAGGCGACGGATTCAGAGCATCTCGGGACGTGCTTGAGCAGGACCATTTGGTTGCGGGCCCTGGCTGCCTACGGTGAGCTGCCAGGTCACTGACCTGCACCGCTTCAGGGAGCGCCTGGCGGATCGCCTCGCCGTAGGAGCCGGAGCCGTCGCGGCAGACGTATGCGGCCCCGGGGTGCTCACGTAGCCACGCGGCCAGGGTCTGGGCGGTGCGCTCGGGCAGGACGTCGATCCGCTCGGCGTCGATGATCGCGGTGGCGTAGCGGTGCCGGCGCTTGGGGGCGATGTCATCGATGCCGAGCACGCGCGGGACGCGCAGCGGCGGCGCCGCCCTTCGCATGAGCATGCGCAGTTCGGTCGAGCGGGAGATCGCGCGGGAGAGACGGGCGCCCGCCCGGCCCTCTAACTCCTCGACTGCGGAGCCGAGTTGGTCTGCCAGGCAGTCGGTGCGACGCTGGTAGCACTTCACGACGCCGGGAACCTGATCACGGAACGCGCGGCGCCCTTCGCCACCGGCCGTGGCGAAGGGCACCATGGTTCACCCGGGCTCCCGGGCCGCCGCGATCATGCGGCAGCCGTACGGTCTCCCTTCGGGGTGTTCATGAGCCAGAAACCGCCCCCGGCCGGTGCCCAGTGGACACCATCCAGCGCGGCCACGGCTCTTTCCAGGACCTCGTCGGCGCTTCCGGGCCACGCCTCGAAGCCGCCACCGCCGAGCTCTCCGACGATCATGAAGCCGTCCCGCACCAGATGGGTGAGGACCTCGATCGCGACGGCCCTGAAGTCGCTCCGCGACCGCTCGGCCGCTTCGCGTGCGAGCCCGATCAGCCTGTCCACGGGTACCCAGTCGCCGAGCCCCTCCACGAGGAGCTCACACACGATGACGTCCCTATTCATCCGGATTCCTATTCATCGGGAAGGTGTACCTTCATGCCCTTCCCCCCGACGGGGAAGATGTCGATCGTCTCCCCGCCGGACCTCGACGAGGTACGCCACTGGATGACCGTGCCGTCCGCCAGCTTGTATACCTCGGGGATCTTGGGCCCGCGTGCGGGCAGGCGCTCCGCGCCGGCGGTCCACTTCTCGAACGCCTTGCGCATGTCGGAGACGCTGGACATCTCACGGACGTGTGACTGCTTGCCCTTCGGGAGGGCGTCGAACTCCGACTTCCACACGCCGCACCCGTTGGCGTTGTGGACGAGCAGCGGGGTGGTGCCCGCCACCACGTAGTACGTGTGCAGGTCCGCGACGGTGAGGTTGTGGACCGTCCGGTCCTGCGCCGTCCACGCGGACACCGCGCTGACCGGTACTTGCGTCCCCGCGCTCGTGCGCAGCCACATGCCCGGCCGCAGGTCGCCCGCGGTGCCCCACACCCCGAGGTCCTCGATCCAGAAGGGGTGCCCCTCGGTCGCGGTGACCGAGGAGGTGCCGTCGTCCGTGCGCACCTCGGCCGTGACGAGTTCCTTGTCGCCGTGACCGGTGATGAGGGCCGTGACGGGCTCGGACTGTGTGCGCCCGCTCTCCGGGTCGGTGGCGAGCACCTCATCGCCCACGCGCACCCGCTCGATGGGCAGGTGCGTGCCGTCCGCCATCAGTACGGGAGTGCCGGCCGGGAAGCTGTTGCAGAGGACGGCTCCCTCGCCACGGCCCGGTTGGCCGCCGTCAGCTCGCGGACGGTGTTGCCGAAGCGGTCGTACTCGGTCGTCGTCATGTGTCCGCCGGGCGTCGCGGCGTTCACCTGGACCGACCCGCCGGCGAGCGTCACGGGAACCGTCGATGCGCGCACCCGGGCCGTCCGATCCGGGCAGTGGTCGAGCTGGCTGCGGCTGGACGGCGACAGCGGCCCGGGCGAATCGGCCTGCGCCGCACCTACGCTCAGCTCACGGCGCTGGAGAAGGACCCTCGCCGCCCATCCCCAGGACCGCGTGCAGGGATTCCGGGTGTCGGCCTCCGAGGAGGTGGAGTCATGCCCTCCAGCCCACAACCCGCCGCACCCACGCAGAACGACGTCTCGGGCGCAGTTGCCGAGGACCTCGCGCTGTACCGGGAGAAGTTCCGGCTCCGGCTGCCGGAGTCGCTGGACGAGTTGCACGGCCCGGCCCAGGGGGCCGTGGAGCTGCCATTGCCCAGGATCTGCTCCTTGAGCTGTGGCCGGTGCTGCGCACACTCGTCGGCCGTACCGTGCGCACCGTCTGGGAAGACGCCTCCCCCCAGCTCGCCTCCCGCACCCGGGCCGCCGCGTGACGGACATACCGGAGCTGCACATGCGGCTCCTGGCGCGAATCTGCACCGTGAGGGCTGGTCCTGTTCCACAGCGGTCTCGAACTGAGGGCGACATGCAGGGCCACGATGAGCCTCCAGGAGAACCACCGACATGTTCGCATGCGTCTTGATCTACGGTGCCAACAGTCACCTAGGACGGGGAGAGGCCGTGCAGCAGACCAGGACAGCGCTCGCCGAGCGAATCGCCGAGCAGAGAAGGGGAATCGGTGACCCTCGGGCGCTGGTCGGTGAGATGCGGCGCTCGGTTCTGCTGGTGCCGACGGCCGGTGGGGGCCTCTGGTCGGCGTGGTCGGGCGGGGTGCGGTGGATCTGCGGGTTCACCGACGAGGCCGCACTGGCCCGGTTCGCCCTGCATCACGGGTCCGGTGATCAACCCATGGACTACGCGGCGTTGTTGGGCGCGCGCATCGTCGACGAGGTCGTGCCGTCTTTGGACGAGCCCGCCGGCCTGGCCGTCGACATCGCCACCGAGGACGGGTCGATGTTCTTCCCCCCGGTCGTGGGCGTCGTCGCGGACGGCGTCGCCGTCGACTCCGGCGAGGCACAGGAGGGGCGCGGCCATGGGCGTTGACGGGGCCGATCTGCAGTTCGACAAGGCGTCTGTCGCGAAGTTCACGCAGGGCGTGGGCGCGACCATCGACGGGCTCGGTGATCTGGGCGGCGCCACCGGTTCGGTGCTGGGCAAGGGCTTTTCGGAGCTGGCGATGACCGGAATGGAGGCCGGGCACCACGGCCTCTCGGTCGACTTCGAGGACTTCTGCGAGCGCTGGGAGTGGGGTGTGAGGGCCCTGGTGGGCGACGCCAGCGCTCTCGCGAACCGCCTCGGCTTGGCGGCGGGCACCCAGTGGGAGCACGACCAGTACGTCGAGGGCACGCTGAAGGTGGGCGTCAATTCCGTGATGGGCGGCAACCCGCATGCCACCGAGGAGGAGATCGCCCGGCAGGACTGGGGCGAGGTGTTCACGCCGGACGCCCTGAACCCTGACTGGAGCGCGGAGTCGTTCGACGAGGCGGGTGAGGACATCGAGCAGACGTGGAAGGACACCGGCCGCTCGGTTCTCACCGAGGGCGATGGCGGCCGGCGGTCGCAGGCGATCATCGACGCGTCGGGGCTCTCCGAGGACCAGTGGAACCAGGCGCTGGACAACACCTTCGGCCCGTCGCCGGAGGAACGCGCCCGGCAGGCGCAGCAGCAGGGTGAGTCCGGGGGGAACTGACGGTGGGTATAGGCGACTTCCTCAGCGACATCACGCCCGACTCGGTCGAGAACGCGGTCGAGGACGGTGTCGAGTGGGCCGGCAACCGGGTCGAGGACGCCGGGAACTGGACCGCCGACCGGCTGCAGGACGTCGGCTGGGAGTCCGGTGCTGACTGGGTGCGCGAGCAGTCCCGTTCGGTCGCCAACCGCATGGGCGCCGAGGTCGACGAGATGGACCTCGGGCAGACCGAGGACAAGACCAGGCTGATCTACGGCAGCGCAAGCAAGATCAACGCCACCGCCGACAAACTCCGGGCCTTCCAGACCGCCTTCGACGACGCCGGTGACGGTCTCAAGGGCCTGGACTCCTCCCGGCTCAAGGGCGAGACGGCCGACGCGCTGCGCACCGCGGTGAGCACCCAGCCGCCCAAGTGGTACGCCGCCGCCGACGCCTGTGCGAAGGCGCTCGGCGCGCTCGACGCGTTCGCCGGCACGATCACCTGGGCGCAGGCACAGGCGCAGACGGCGATCGACAAGTGGAAGGAGGGTGTCAAAGCCTCCGAGGACGCCGCAGAGGCCCACCGCAAGAAGGTCGACGACTTCAACAGCGCGGTCGATCGCTACAACGCCCTGCCCGCCGACAAGCGCGATCCGGGCTCGCTCCCGCCCAGGCCCGCGGCGACGTTCGAGGACCCCGGCAAGAAACTGATGCAGGAGGCCCAGGACATCCTCGCCGAGGCGCGCAAGCAGCGGAACTCGGCGGCGGAGACCGCGCGCACGGCGGTGCGCGCCGCCCGCGACATGGCCCCGCAGAAGCCCTCCTACGCCGAGCAACTGGCCGGTGGGTTCCAGGAGTTCCAGATCATGGGCGACCATGTCGGCGGCGGCATCATCAAGGGCACGGCGGGCATCCTCAACTTCGTCCGCAGCGTCAACCCCGTCGACCCGTACAACATCACGCACCCGGCCGAGTACGCCACCTCCCTCAACAGCCTCGCCGCCGGACTGATCGTCGCCGCCAACGACCCGGTCGGCACCGGCAAGCAGATGGTCAGCGACTTCATGAAGGACCCGGCCGAGGGCTTCGGCAGGCTGATTCCCGACCTCGCGCTGACCGCCGCCACGGGTGGCGGTGGCGCCGCGGTGAAGGGCATCCGCATCGCCGGGGAGGCCGCCGACGCCGCACGGGTGCGCAAGCTGGTCGACGACGCCCCCGACGGCACCCACAACCGCCCCGACGGCGAGCGCACCACCGACGGCACCGACCCCGTCGACCTCGCTTCGGGCCGGATGTTCCTGCCCCAGACCGACCTCGAGATACCCGGCATCCTGCCCCTGGTCTTCACCCGCCGCACCGAGTCCGGCTGCACGGCCGGCCGCTTCCTCGGCCCCTCCTGGACGTCCACCGTCGACGAACATCTGCGCATCGACGCCATCGGAGTCGTCCACGTCACTGCCGACGGGCTCCTGATCCCGTACCCGCACCCGGTCCCCGGCGCGCCCACCACCCCGTCATCGGGCAGAGCCCGCACCCTGCTGGCCCGCGACGCCAACGGCGACTACACCGTCACCGACCCCGACAGCGGCCTGACCTTCCACTTCACCGCCCCGCCCGGCAGCGAACCCGGCGACGACGGAACCGCCTGGCTGTCATCTGTCACCGACCGCAACGCCCACACGATCACCCTCGACCGCACCGACGACGGCCTGCCCCTGGCCCTCGTCCACTCGGCCGGTCACCAGGTGAAGCTGGCCACCGCCGACGGCCGGATCACCGCACTTTCCCTGGCCGGCGCCGGTGAGGGCGGCGCGGACCTGCCCCTGATGAACTACGGCTACCAGGACGGCAACCTCACCACGGTCACCAAACCGTCCGGTGCCACCACCACCTTCGTCTACGACGACCGCCGCCGCGTCATCGCCTGGATCGACTCCAACAACAGCCGCTACGACTACATCTACGACGACCGCGACCGCGTCGTGGCCGAGGGCGGCGAGGCCGGCCACGTCCAGATCACCCTCACCTACACCGAACCGGACCCCCAGACAGGCCACCGCACCACAACGCTCACCACCGCCGCCGGGCACGCGACCCGCCACGTGTTCGGCCCCGGCTGCCGCCTCCTGGCCGTCACCGACCCGCTCGGCCAAACCACCCGGTTCACCTACGACGCACTCGGCAACCTCCGGACCCGCACCGACCCTCTGGGCCTCACCACGGCGTTCTCCTACGACGAGGACAGCCGGGTCGTCTCCGCCACCCGCCCCGACGGAAGCGAACTGCGCACCGTGCGCGGCCGGTTCGGCCTGCCGGTGGAGGTCGTCGGGCCGGACGGCGCCCGTATGGTGCATGAGTTCGACGAGCGGGGAAACCGCACGGCGGTCACCGACCCGGCCGGCTCCACCACCCGCTACACCTATGACCACGCCGGCCGGCTCACCTCGGTCACCGACGCCCTGGGAGCCACGACACGCGTGGCGTGCGACGCCGCAGGGCTGCCCGTGGAGGTGACCGATCCCGGCGGCGCCGTCACCCGCACGGAGCGGGACGGCCTCGGAAGGCCGGTCCGCATCACCGATCCGGTGGGCGGTGTCACCCACCTGGAGTGGCACGCCGACGGGCAGCTCTCCCGGCGCACCGGCCCCGACGGCGCCACCGAGTCGTGGACCTACGACGGCGAGGGCAACCTGCTCACCCACACCGACGCGTCCGGTGGCGTCTCCCGCTTCGAGTACACCCACTTCGACCTTCCGGTCGCCCACACCCGGCCCGACGGCGCCCGCTACGAGTTCGAGCACGACGCCGAGCTGCGCCTCACCCGCGTCATCAACCCGCAGGGGCTGACCTGGACCTACGACTACGACGCCGCCGGCGACATCGTCTCGGAGACCGACTTCGACGGCCGCACCCTCACCTACCGGGTGGACGCCGCGGGCCGGCTCGCCGCCCGCACCGACGCTCTCGGCAGGACCATCTCGTTCGAGCGCGACCAGCTCGGCCAGGTGGTCCGCAAGGACGTCGACGGCCAGGTGACGGCCTACGCCTACGACAGGGCAGGACGCCTGCTGGAGGCAGCCGGACCGGACAGCGAACTCCGCTACCAGTACGACCGACGCGGACTCACCAAGACGGAACTGGTCGACGGCCGTCCTCTCTCATACGCGTACGACGCCCTGGGCCGCCGTACGCGCCGCACCACGCCCACCGGTCACGTCACCTCCTACTCTTACGGCGCCGACGGACAACCCCACCGCGTGACCAGCGGCGGTCACCGAATCGACTTCACACACGACGCCGCCGGCCGGGAACTCGTCCGCGTCTTCGGCGACACGATCACCGTGTCCTCCGCCTGGGACGAGGCCGGACGGCTCTCCGCGCAGCACATCACCGCCGGCGGGCACAACGTCAACAGCCGCGCCTACTCCTACCGTGCCGACGGTTATCTGACCTCCGTAGCGGACCGGCTGTCGGGCACCCGCACCTTCGACCTCGACCGGGCGGGCCGGGTCACCGCCGTCCACGCCCAGGGCTGGACGGAGCGGTACGCCTACGACGACGCCGGCAACCAGACCTCGGCATCCTGGCCGTCCCGCCACCCCGGCAGCGAGGCCACCGGACCGCGCGCCTACACCGGCACCACCCTCACCCGCGCCGGAGACGTCCGCTTCGAGTACGACGCCCTCGGCCGGGTCACCCTGCGGCAGAAGACCCGCCTCTCCCGCAAGCCGGACACCTGGCACTACGAGTGGGACACGGAGAATCGCCTCACCTCCGTGACCACCCCCGACGGAACGCGGTGGAGGTACCGCTACGACCCGCTCGGCCGCCGCACCGCGAAACAGCGCCTGGCGGCCGACGGCGACAGCGTGGCGGAGGAGGTCCGCTTCACCTGGGACGGCCTCACCCTGTGCGAACAGACCAGCCACCAGCCGGACGTCCCGAACACGGTCGCCCTCACCTGGGACCACCGGGACGTCGTCCCCCTGGCCCAGACCGAGCGCATCCTCACGGCCGACGACCGCCAGGAGGAGATCGACCGCCGGTTCTTCGCCATCGCCACCGACCTCATCGGCACGCCGACCGAACTGATCGACGAGACGGGCGACATTGCGTGGCGTACCCGGAGCACGCTCTGGGGCACCACGGCCTGGTCCCGGGACAGCAACACCTACACCCCCCTCCGCTTCCCCGGCCAGTACTACGACCCCGAAACCGGCCTCCACTACAACTACTTCCGCCACTACGACCCCGAAACCGGCCGCTACACCTCCCCCGACCCCCTCGGCCTCGCTCCCGCCCCGAACCCCGTCACATACGTGGACAACCCGCACAGCGGGTGCGACCCGCTGGGCCTCATGCCCAAGTACACGAAGGAGGAGAAGGCCCAGAAGCGGATCGACAAGATTGTGGACGAGGTCCTCGCGAGGGCACAGAACGGCGAGCTCAAGAAGCACGCCGACTACCACGGGGACACGACGCACGGCTTCACCGACGAACGGGTCCTGGAGATCCTGAAGAATCCCGATGCCGTGTACCAGTCACAGGGCCAGTCAGGGAACTTCCTCTTCCGCAAGGACAATGACATCGCCGTGGTCTACGGGCCCGGCGCCAAGCAGGGCCAGGCCATCACGGCGTACGGAGAGTCGGGTATCAAGGGTGACTCCGGCGCGAAGGCGCTCGGCGGCAGTCCGTCGGACCCCGGCAAGCCGGTCACCCACGAGGACGTCGTGGAGGGCAGGATTCCCGGCAAGTTCGGCAACCTGGCCCCAGGAGTGCAGATCAGATGAGGCAGGAATGACCACGAAACTGTCGTTTGACGGCGACTGGCGCGCAACAGTGACGGACGATCCGCTGCACATCACTCCCCGTTTCACCGGCGACTCCGTGGATCTCGCGCGGTACGCGGACGTGAGCGAGCGTGAGCGGTTGCTCGCGGACACCTTCGGCAGCCAGCACTGGCTGTGGGACACGCCGGACGTCTTCCGGTTCGCCCCGGACAGCCGGAAGCTGGTCGGGGCCGAACTCCAGCTGCCGTACGTGTACGCCGCCGCCGAGACCTCCACCCGCCTTCCCGTCATGCCCGCCGTACGCCCGGGCGGGCTCCGCGCGGACGAGGTCAAGGACTTCCGGCACGAGATGTGCACGGTGCTGTGCCGCGCTCCCGGCGATGCCGTGCTGACCTGCCTGCGCGACCTCGACGTCCTCGACGAACCGCTGGAAGCCGGCATCGGCATTGCCCCCGACGTGGCGCTCCTCGTCCAGCACGGCACCGTCGTCGGCTGGAGCCTCACCGACCCCGCGCGCTACCTGACCACCAGCTTCGCCGCCCCCGACCCGGCTCCCCCCGTCCCGGCCACCCGCCGCCTGCTCACCGAATGCCTGGACCTGGTCACCACGCCAGTGGTCGACGACCTGGTCGACGGTGAACCGGCCGCCCTGGCCCGCCTCCAGGCCGCCGACAAGGCCCTGCGCGAACAACGCCAGGACCGGCACCGGGCCGACGCCCTGCTCGAGCTGATCGCCACCTACGTGGAGGACTACGGGAACTGGTGAACGAGGACGAAGACCAAGGAACCGGGGGGGATGGGTGCGGCGGTCTGTGCGGATCGACGGGCGGGCGCCGACCATGGCACTGCGGCAAGGTCCTGACGGCGTACGACCCGTCGGGCATGAGGAGTAACTCTGGCGCCACGGCGCTGGCAGCCTCCCCACCGCTCCCCATTCCGGCTTAGACCGGCTGCACGGCTCCCGCTGTGCAGATTCGATAAGGCGGCAGTCACCATGAGACTCACCCTCGACGACAACTGGACCGCTACGGTGACGGACGATCCACTGCGCAGCACCCCGCACTTCGACTTCCCGGGCCAGTGTGTACGCATCGCGGAGTACGCGGACGTGACGGAATGGCAGCGGTTCCTCGTGGAGACCTTCGGCAGCCGGGAGTGGCTGTGGGACGCTCCCGACGAGCTCCGGTTCGACCAGGCCGACCGGGCACTGGTCGGCGCCGGGTTCCGGTTGCCCTATGAGGCCGCCGATGCCGAGGACTCCGCCCGCCTTCCCGCCACCCCCCGTCCGCCCGGGCGGCCTTCGCGCTGACGAAGCCCGGGACTTCCGCCTGGAGGTAACCACGGAGCTCTGCCGCGCCCCCCGGAGACACCGCGCTCACCTGCCTACGCGACCTCGACGTCCTGGACGAGCCGCAGGAGGCCCACATCGGCATCGCCTCCGACGTGGCGCTCCTCGTCCAGCACGGCACCGTCGTCGGCTGGAGCCTCACCTACCCCGCGCGCTACCTGACCACCGGCTTCGCCACCCCCGAAGGGGTCGTCTCCCAAGTCGGCCAGGCCATCACGGCGTTCGGGCCGTCGAGGATCAGGGGCGGCGGCTCCGGTGTGACGGCAATCGGCCCCAAGCCCGGGGTCCGATCATCACCGGTTCTACGAAGGCGGCTGAATGCCGTGGGGTCCGACGAAAGGTCAGGGTTCATGAACGACCGGCAGGCACCGGAGTGGCTGGACACCCTTGGGCGCTGCGGGCTTGAGGTGACGGGGAAGGCGGCATCTGACAGCCCACTTGTGAACGCCGCCATCTATGCGGTCAGCGGATTCGAGGGGGAGCCGGTCACCGCAATCCTCGCCGCCACCCCCCACGCCGCCGACGGACTGGACGAGGCGTGGCATCGCCATGCTGCGCAAGCTTCGCTCTACGGGGAGAACGGAGAGTTCCTCATCCTCCCACCCGTACCTGGCGGGAGCCAGGTCGGCTGGGTGCGTGTAAAAGACCCGGTCGGCAAGAACCTCCCCTCCCGAATCTGCGCGGCGACGGGTTCCCCCGAGTTCATGGCCGTTTCAGTTGACGGCCGCCACCTGTGTGCCGCCTCGGTCGAAGAATCCGAATACTGGGTCGTAGTGCACGAATTCTGAGGTCCGATAAGCTTCACGAGCCCCATTTCCCGGTCGGTTTGAGTGATGCGTTCGGTCAGCGCGCTGGGTCAGGGCCCGGTAGACCTTTCGAGCCACGAATCGTTTGAGGCAGCGCATGATGTCCTTCTTGTTCATCCCTTGCTTGGCGCGGCGTTCGACCTAGGTGCGGGCGCGTTCGTCGAAGCGAATGCGGGTGAGCACGATGGATTGCAGGGCATTGTTGGCGGCCCGGTCGCCGCCGCGGTTGAGGCGGCGGCGGTGCTACGTCCGGACGTGGCCGGCGTCGGCGCGACCCCGGCCACGTGCGCGAACACGGCTTCCGAGCGCATCCGGTGGAAGGCATCGAGCAGGCTCGAAGGCGATCAGCCGGCCGGCCAGCTGTTCCAGTGCTTCGCCGCGGAACCCTCCCCGCGGCGGGAGCCTTCTTCGGCGACCCTGTCGATAATGTGCCGGGGCCCATGGCGGGCTTGACGATCGTCACCTGCTCGTCCGCGAAGCCCTCCACACAGCCCAGGTGGGTGCGCAGGACGGCGTCGGTGAAGCGAACCATCTCCTTCACCAGACGAGGCGGGGTGTAGTACGTGCCGGGGCGTTTACGCAGCTCGCGGTCGTATTGCCTGGAGGAGATCCTCGTAGAGAGCACGTGCACGGAGAACAGGGCCGTGGGAGCTGGGAGCATCGTGACGCCCCGGCAGATGTACACCGCGAGGAGACGACCGCAAAGGCTTGGTCGAGAACGTCCTCGGCCAAGCCGCGCTTGGGCCCGGCACTCGCTTGGGCCGGATTGTGACCGACCAGGGAGGCAGGAATTCCCGATGGCTGGAATTCCCCAGCCATGCGACCGGCCCAGAGCCCCGAGACGAGCGTCATCCGAGCGTCAAGAAGCTTCCAACCAAGTCGCGAGGGTGTCGCCGATGCGTACGCCTCCCCCACGAAGTCGCAGGTCGCAGCCTTCACAGGGCGTCCCGCCCGCTCGACCCGCTACACGGAGGGAAACAGGTCGAGCGACCACAACGCGCCGCAAAAGCGCAGGTCAGGCACCCTTCGCGATCGGTTCCAGAATCGCCACACACTCCACATGCGACGTCATCGGAAACATGTCACCGCAGCTGGGAAACGAAAAAGTGCAGGTCAGACGTGATTTCTCGAGTCTGGCAGGGGACGTCGGGCGCTCGGGGCGTCATATGAGCGTCACGGCTCCCGTTCGACCAAGCCGTTCCACGGACTGGCCGACTGTCGCCCGACGTATCCGGACGCACGAGACAGCCGGGCATCGGCAACGTGCTGTCATGGCGCGGCACCCGCCCCTGCGCCCTCTCGCACCGCGCGCGGCGGCGGGGCACATTCCGCGACGTCACCTGCTTCAGTTCGGCAGGGGCACCCACCGGCGCCCGCGCGGACCGCGGGCGCCGGTGGGTCGCGACGGACTGAACAAGCCCGCAGGACGTAGGTGTTCGGGGCCACGACGTTCACCTCGGCGGCACCGAACAGGCCGTTGCCAGCCGACTGCATCGCCAGTAGCCCGGGCTCGGCGGCCGCGGCGGAGGCACCGTTTCCGGCGGCGAGCGGCGCCCGCCGGAGCGGCGCCCGCCGGGTGTCCGCCTCCGTCCCTGACGCCCTGCCGGCGGCCTCCGCGCCGGCCCCTCCTGCCGAGCGATCGTTGAGGCAGAAGGGTGACGGCCGGAACAGCCAGGAGCCGTGGCGCGTGCCGGGCGTCGGCCTGGCCTTCCGGTAGTGCGCGGAAGCTACGGGAGGGTCGGGACCGTCGGCGGCTTCGCCGTGCCCGGGACGTAGTCGAAGTTGGGCGTGAGCGTGCCGAAGAGGCTGCCGGCGCGCGGGGCTGTGGCTCCGGTGGCGGCCGCGAAGAGGTTTGCGGCTTGCTGGGTGACGTAGAACGGGGCCTTCTTGATGCGGAAGCCCGTGGCGCTCGGGCGGGCGCCGGCCATGACCTCGCCATAGGTGGACTCGGCGATCACTACTTCCTCAAGGAGCGCCTTGCCGTCGATCGACACGCCTGCGGAGTAGGCGGGCGTCGGCATGACGCGGATGAACGTGGACTTGAGGGTGATCGTCTTGCCGGATCCTTGGTGCTGGATCTTGAGGCCGCCGGGGTAGAAGATACGGCCCTTGGAGTCGAGGCCGTCACCGGCCGTCGAACCGATCGGCATGCTGAAGCCCCGGCCGTCGGCGTCCATGACGAACGGGCTGATGGCCTCCATGGTGATGCCCTCGCGCTCCATCCAGGCGAGAGTCTCGTCACCGATCTCCACCTGCGCATCGCCCCAGGGGGAGATGTAGGCGCCCGGCAGCGGCTCGGCGGCGGCTGCCGTCCTGGTGGCGCTGGTCGACTGCTGGGCGGCCGCTCCGGGCGAGGCCAGGCCGAGCGGTACGGAGAGCGCGGCCACGGCGGCGAGGACGGTGAGACGGCGGAGTGCGTGCATGCGCATAAGCGTTTCCAGTCTGTGAGGGGGGTGAAGGCGTCGGAGTCCTTCCTGGATAGGCCCAACAGTGGGGTGAAGAGGCCCAGTTCGACGTCGAGGCAACGACGCGGAGGAAGATCGACGCAGCGGCGAGTATGCCCATGGATGCATGGCTTTGCGACCGTGAGGGCGGGCTTGTTAGCCCGTCCGGGCGAAAAGAGTCCCGCGACGAGTGGTCTGCGATGAGTAACGGTCGCGCCAAGATCACATGCGCTGTTGGCTGGAGCGCCCCCCACCCACAGCCCTGGAGACACGCGTGCCGGGAACCCCCCAAACATCTGGAATCAACCCACTGTCCCGTCGGCGGCTCGCTGTCCTGGCCGCCACCACTGCCGCATTCACCGCCGCTGCCCTGTCCGGGCAGTTCACGGGCACCAGCGAGGCGGGCGGGCACATCGACGCCCCGTCGACCGTTCTCGACTCCCCGGCGGACCTGACCGACGTGTATGCCTTCACCAGCCCGGACAACGCGGACATGGTCACGCTCATCGCGAACGTCCGCCCCTTCCAAGTGCCCGGTACCGCGGCCAACGCGCTGGTGGACTTCCCGTTCGCGACCGGTGCCCGGTACGAGATCCACGCGGACGCCGATGGTGACGGGGCGCCCGACACCACCTACCGCTGGACCTTCCGGGACGAGGACCGCAGGCCGTTCGGGACAGGGCCGAAGGTCGGGCCCCTGCCGGTGAACTCGCTCGACGACCGGTCGCTCGGGGTACGCCAGAAGTACACCCTGGAGAAGGTCAAGGCGGGCGGCGTCAGCCAGACGCTGCTGAAGGACGCGATTGCCTCCCCCACCCACACCGGCCGGGCTCTGATGCCCGACTACGGCAAGTTGCGGACACAGGCGATCCGCCAACTCCCTGGCGGCGGCCGGACCGTGGCCACGCAGGCGGCGGAGTCGTTCAAAGCCGATACCCAGGTCTTCGGCCTGTACACGGTCGGCACCCGCGGCCCGGTACCGGGATGGCTGCCCGATGCCCAGCCACTGTCGGCGCTGAACGTGAACAGCCTGGTCCTGCAAGTGCCCAAGAGCGAGATCGCCCTGAACGGCGACCCGAAGCGCAACCCGGTCGTCGGCGTGTGGGCGTCAGTCTCCCGGCAAGGCGCGAACCTGGAGCGCAGTCTCTCGGCGCAGGCCCCCACCTTCCGGCAGGTCTCCCGGCACGGCATGCCGCACGTCGCGTTCGCGCTGTTCGGCTCCACCATCGGGCTGGCCAGGCCCGGCGGGCCCGAGGACCGGCTTCAGGCCCGCGCACCGAAGGACGACCACCGGGAGAGCGACTTCCTGGCCGCCACCCTCGACCCCGTACCGCCGCACCGGATCGAGAGGGCACAGGGCCGCAAAGCACCGGCGACCCCGCGCCACGACATCCAGGCCCTGTTCATGAAGGGCATCGGTAAGGACAACGGAGCCGCGTTCGGCTTCGACCTCAACACCCACACGATGAACGCCGACGCCGACCCGAGGCGCATCGTGCTCGCCGAGCAACTGCGCCTGAACCTCAGCACCCCCGTCACCACCAGCCCGAAAGCGCACGGTGTCCTCGACGGGGACCTCCAGGGCTTCCCGAACGGGCGGCGACTCAACGACAACATCGACGGGCCGCTGATCCGGATGCTGGAGGGCGAGCCCGCCGGGCCGTCCGCCGCGGGGCTCCTCCCGCAGCCGGTCGTCGGTCTGGAGCCGGCCGACGCCCAGACCGTCTTCCCGTACCTCAACCTCCCGCACGCGGGCCCGTGAGGCGTCTGATCACCGCCGTGGGCGCGGCGGCGGCCGCGGCCGGGTGCGTGGCGGGACTTCTGTATCTCGGTCCTGACACCTCCCGGCCCCAGGCCACCGCCGCGCCCGCGGGCGCCCACAGCGCCGGCATCAGCCCTGTCGTAGCAGCCCGCAAGGCGACAGAGGCATACCCCGACGACCCGGCCGCCTGGGCCGGCCTGGCCCGCGCCGAAATCGAACAGGCCCGCACCTCCCTCGACGCGGGCCGGCTCGACGCCGCCGAGAGGGCCCTACGCCGCTCCCTAGCCCTCGACGCCACGGACAACTACGGGGCCGTGGCTGGGCGGGGGTTGCTCGCCAACGCCCGGCACGAGTTCGCGAAGGGGCGCGAGTACGGGCTGCGCGCCACCCGGATGGCACCAGACCGGCCGGACGGGTACGCCGTGCTGGCGGACGCCGAGATCCAGCTCGGGCACTATCCACAGGCGCGGGCAGCCGTACAGCGGATGCTCGACATCGCTCCGGCCACGGCCGCCTACAGCAGAGCCGCCTACGACCTGGAGACCAGCGGAAGGCCCGAGGACGCCGCCATCGCGCTCCAGCGAGCCGTGGACAGCGCGGTCACCCAGGACGAACGGGGCTTCGCCGAAGCCCGTTTGGGCGACCTGGCCTGGTCCCGGGGCAAGGTGGACCAGGCGGAAAGGCACTACCGGCGCGCCCTTGCCGCTGTACCGGACCATCCGTACGGGCAGGCCGGAATCGCCCGGGTGGCCGCCGCACGGGGGCAGACCGGCAGGGCACTCGGCCTGTACACGCGGCTCGTCGAGCGGACGCCGATGCCGCAGTTCCTGCTGGAAACGCTGGAGCTTCGACGTGCGACCGGGGACGCCCGCCAGGGGAGCGAGCGAGCCGCCTTGTCGGCGCAGGTACGGATGGTCCGCGCGGACGTCGGTCCCGTCGACCCACATCTCATCCTCTATGCGGCTGATCACGGCGACCCGAAGGTCGCGGTGGAACTCGGGCGCAGGGAGTGGAAGCACGCTCGGAGCGTCATCGTCGCCGATGCACTCGGGTGGGCGCTGCACCGCGCGGGGCAGGACACCGAGGCCCTCACCTACGCACGCCGGGCAGCCGCAACCGGCTGGAAGAACGCGCTGTTCCGCTACCACCGGGGCGCCATCGAGCAGGCACTCGCGATGCCCGAAGGATCACGTCATCTGAGCGAGGCCGACGCCTTGAACCCACACCTCTCCCTGTATCGACCCGACGGAGACAGGTAGTCGATGAAGCTTCCATGCCGCGCGGCAGTCGTCGCGGCGCCCCTGCTCGTGCTGTTCGGCCTGAGCCCCGCATCGACGGCTCAAGCCCACCCGCTGGGTAACTTCAGCGTCAACCACTACGACGGACTGCGTTTGTCGCACGACCGGATCGAGGACACCGCAGTCGTCGACAGTGCGGAGATCCCCACCGCACAGGACGAGGAAGCGACGGACACCGACCGCGACGGGGCGATCTCACCAGCCGAAGCGACGGACCGGGCAGCCGAGCGATGTGCCCAACTCGCCGACCGCACCCGCATTTCGGTGGGCGGCGAGCCCCTCGCCTGGAAGGTGGGCCACTCCACCCTGACGTACGGGAAAGGGTCTGCGGGAGTCCCCGTCGCCCGGCTGACCTGCATTCTGCGGGCTGGCGCAGATCTCTCCCGGCCCGCCGACGTTGCGTTCGCCTCGGGGGCGGATGTGGCACGGACCGGCTGGAAGGAGATCACCGCTGTCCCGGGCGACCGCGTACGGCTGGCCGGTTCGTCGGTTCCCTCGAAGAGCCCGAGCGATGTGCTGCGCCACTACCCGCGGGACGGGGACGAGCAGCCGCTCGATGTGGTCAAGGCGGAGCTGCGTACGCAACCGGGGGCGGGCTGGGCCGCCCCGGGGGCCCCCGGGCCGGCAAAACCGGACGAGGTACGGGCAGTTCAGGCTGCGGACCGCGGCACCGTGCTCTTTCCGGCGCTGGAGCACCGGCTCACCGGCCTGACCGCGGGCCGGGACCTCACTCTGCCGGTGGGTCTCCTCGCCGTCCTGCTGACACTGCTCCTGGGCGCGGGCCACGCGGCACTGCCCGGACACGCCAAACTCGCCGTCGCCGCCTGCCTGGCCCGCCGGCAAGGTGGCCTCCGCGCCGCTCTCGCGGTCGGGACGACGGTCACGGCCACCCACACCGCAGGGGTCCTGGCCGTGGGCCTGATCCTTACCGCGGGCGGCGGATTCGTCGGGGAGCAACTGCTGGGATGGCTGGGGGCGATCAGCGGTGCGGTGATCGCGGTACTGGGGATGGTGCTGACGGTGACGGCGGTACGGGCCTTGCGGGCGGGACGGCCCCCGGCACGCTGGCACCACGGACACAGCCATGGGCACACACACAGCGAGACACGGGAACACACTCACGCGCATGGTCACCCCCACGGTCATGAAGACCGGCACGGGACCGGACACTCTCACGGCCATGGCGACCACGCGCACGAGACCGACTCCCGTGCGGGGAAGATGCCGCGCCGCACCGGCCTCCCCGCGCTCCTCGGCGTAGGGCTCGCGGCTGGTCTGGTGCCCAGCCCGTCGGCCCTCGTCGTCCTGCTGGGCGCCATCGCACTGAGCCGGACATTCTTCGGCGTCCTGCTCGTCGTCGGCTACGGCCTCGGCATGGCCCTCACTCTGACTGCCGCCGGCCTGTTGCTCTCCGGCGGCGGAAGCAGATTCGCCGCACTTGGTGAACGCCGCCTGCCCTCCCTGCGCCGATACACCCGCTACGCGACGGTTCTCACCGCTCTCGCCGTCCTCACCGTAGGCATCAGCCTCACGTTGCGAAGCCTGCTCGCACTCTGAACCCCAAAGAAGTGCAGGACGGAGAGCCGTACCTGGAATCCCACGCGCCTTCCCGGCAGCTCAGCTTGAGGCCCCCCACCACTCGAAAGTCATCCGCTCTGCTGAGACCACCACATCCAAGGGCACGTGACGCGGCCGTGCTCCCTGGAGCGTCCCACCGAAAACCGCCACGGGCGGACCGCTCTCGCGGCGACGTCAGCAACTGGGTGCACCCCGACGCACCCACCGTCTGCCGGCTCGGTCCTCTCGGTAGCCATCGCTCGATCTCCGGCCATCGCACTTGCCAACAGAATCGTGCCTCTGCGCCGGGCCCCATCTGAGCGTCACTCGAGCGTCAAGAAGTACGAACAGCATCCGACACCGGCGGTCGGGTGACAGCCGCCGCACTCTGAAACCGCAGGTCAGCGACTTGCAGTAGTGAGGCTGTTCGCTCGACCCGCTTCGCGGAGGGAAACAGGTCGAGCCAACCACTCGGGACATAAAAACCGCAGGTCAGGCGGCCTTGTCCGCAGGCTCCAAAATCGCCACGCACTCCACATGGTGCGTCATCGGAAACATGTGACTACGTGCCGAGTTGGGAGAACATGCAGGTCAGACGCGGTTGTTTCGATCTCGCCAGCAGCCTGTCGGGGCCCCGAGCGTCAAATGAGCGTCACGGCCGCTGCGGGCCTGGCCGCTGCCGGACCACGCGACCTCATCGGGCGCTCATAGTGCAAGGACCCCTAAAGCGCCGAGGCCAACCCGGATAGTCCGGCGTTACCGGTCTCGCTCAGCTCGGCCCAGACCGTCTTGCCGTGCCGGGCATGGCGCGTCCCCCAATGCGTGGCGAGCTGGGCGACGAGGAGCAGGCCGCGCCCGCCCTCGTCGAAGGCACGGGCCCGGCGCAGATGAGGGGTGGTGCTGGCTCCGTCGGACACCTCGCACAGGAGGGTGCGGTCGTGGATTAGGCGCAGGCGGATGGGGGGTCTGCCGTAGCGGATGGCATTGGTGACCAGTTCGCTGACCACGAGTTCGGTGGTGAAGCCGAGGTCCTCCAGTCCCCAGGCTGTCAGCTGCCGGGCGACGCTCGACCGGGCCCCGGCCACGGTCGCAGGGTCGGCGTCCAGGTCCCAGGCGGCGATCTGGTCGTCCCCGAGGCTACGGGTGCGAGCTAGTAGCAGGGCGGCGTCATCGTGGGGCCGTTCGGCGGGCAGCAGGGCTTGGAGCACGGTGTCGCAGGCGGTCTCCAGAGAAGCGGAGGGTTGGTTGAGTGCGTGGCGCAGGAGCGCGAGGCCCGTCTCGGCGTCGTGGTCGCGGGCTTCGATCAGGCCGTCGGTGTACAGGGCGAGCAGGCTGCCCTCGGGCAGGTCGACCTCCGCCGCCTCGAACGGCAGGCCGCCCAGGCCCAGCGGCGGGCCGGGCGGCAGATCGAGGAGGTCGACTGTGCCGTCCCGGGTGACCACGACGGGCAGCACGTGCCCCGCGCGAGCCAGCGAGCAGTGTTCGGCCACGGGGTCGTAGACGGCGTACAGGCACGTGGCGCCGATGTCCCCGGCCGCTTCCGTGTCCGGGTCGGCCGAAGCTTCGGCGGCCAGCCGGATGACGACGTCGTCAAGGTGCGTCAGCAGTTCGTCGGGAGGCAGGTCGATGTCGGCGAGAGTGCGGACCGCGGTCCGCAGGCGTCCCATCGTGGCGGCGGCGTGGATGCCGTGGCCGACCACGTCTCCCACCACCAGTGCGACCCGGGCACCGGACAGCGGAATAACGTCGTACCAGTCACCGCCCACGCCGGCCTGGGCACCGGCGGGCAGGTAGCGGCAGGCGACGTCGACGGCGGACTGCTCCGCCGTACGTCGTGGGAGCAGACTGCGCTGCAGGGTGACGGCCGTGGCATGGGCGTGCGTGTAGCGGCGGGCGTTGTCGACGGCCACCGCGGCCCTGGCAGCTATCTCCTGGGCAAGGAGCAGATCCTCGTCCTCGAAGAGGTCGGGGTTGCGGTAACGGGAGAAGTGCGCGACGCCGAGGGTCGTACCGCGGGCGCTCAGGGGCACCACCAGCGTGGAGTGAACGCGAGGGGTGCCGGCGGCGCCGGCCGCGTCCGTCGGCGCCGCCGTATACCGGGAGGGCTGCCCGCCGGCCAGAGCGCGAGCCGATGGCGATTCGTCCGGGCAGGTGTGGAGCTCCTGCACCTGGATCGTCGGCTCCGGCCCGTCTTCCGCCACCGGCGCCTGAGCGACCCTGCGCAGTACCAGCGGGGCCGGTTCCGGAGTGCCGTGCCCGTGGACCACGGAGTCGAGCAGGTCGACGGTGACGACGTCGGCGAAGTGGTCGGTGGCCAGATCCGCGAGTTCCTGGGCGGTGCGGGAAATGTCCAGGGTGGTCCCGATGCGCAGGCCGGCCTCCTTCACCACGGACAGCCGCCACTGCAGGCGACGGTCCCGTTCCTTCTGGAAGTCCAGGACGCCCTGCTCGGCCGCGCGGTCGACGTACCCGGTGGCGATCGCGAGCAGTCGGCGCGACGTCACGCTGATCATTTCGGGGTCGGTGGTCAGCCGGGGCAGCTCCGCGAGAAGTCTGTCGAGGACGACGCCCTCCCCCAGCCGCTGCGCCCGCAGCATCGCGGTGACGGGCGCGCCGTGCCGGACCAGTCGACGGGCGCGGTCCGCGTCGGCCGGGGGCGGGTCCATCTCGCTCGGCTCGACGCCGAGCTCCAGGCCGGCCAGCACGCCGGCAACGTGTTCGACGATCCTCTCGGAGGTCATGCGGGCGAGGTCGGGAGCGTTCCACAGCTCGGGAACGTCACTGCGCAGGCGCCGCGTCACATCCGCGATCAGCTCGTCCGCCCTCGGGGCGAGCTCACGCGCGACACGAGACACGAGATCCTCGGCCGTGAGGTCCACATTTCGACCTTACGCCGAGCGGGGGGCCCGTGAGCGTCAGGCGTCGCCACCCTCCGAGGCGAGATCGCGAAAGCCTCGGTCCCTGGCCGGCACGGGCCGGCCGTCCAACACGATCGGAACCGACTGCTCGACCTTGTACGCGTGCAGGGCGGTGCAATATCGATCTTGACTGAGGACTGCCCGGGTGACGGGAGGCGACTCAAGCAGCGACGACATTCCATCGGTGGCTTTCGCGCCGATGACCAGTACTCCGTGATAGCGCAGGTGAGGGGGATTGTCGTGGGAGACACCCGGTGTGTTGTGGAGAGCCGGGAGCCACGGGGCGAAGACGTGTGAGCGCAGTTCGGCCGCTCCCGACTCGGACAGCGCACGTGCCAGAACGTCATGCACGAAGGAGGCGAAGCCGGCGCGGGACACACCGGCGCGACGCCGGATCAGGACGACCGCTGTGTCAAGCGTCCGGTCGCCGAAACCGCCTGTCCACCAACGCGATGACCCGGGCAGACCGAGGTGACCGAGACTGGTGGAGAAGACGTTCTGCTCGTCGTGGTGGATCTGACGGGCAGCGGGGGAACCCAGCGCCCGCAACGCCCCGCCGAGCGTCAGGCGGAGTTCCGGCATGCCATCGAAGGCCCACTCCTCGGGTATGGCCGTCGCGCACAGGGGACTTCTCGGCCAGAAGCCCCGCGCTGAGCGAGAGAAGTGGCGCTCGACCGTTTCCAGGACGTGTGGGATCCGGGATGCGATGTCACCGTGCTCCATCGCCCAGTAGCGGCTCGCCGTGCTCCGAGGGATGTCCGAGCGGAAGCGCAGCAGCCAACAACCGGTCGTGACGGACTGCAGGTGGGCGGTGTTGACCACGGCCGGTGGGCCGGCGTCCGGGTGGGCACCGTCGGGTGCGGTCGGCACGGGTTACCTCCGGGGCAGGGAAGCGGCGGGTTGACACCGATATAGGCAGAGCCCTCACCGAGCGGCAAACTCTGTTCCGTGACATGGAACAGAAGAGGACGGCCATGGGTCGGGCGTCCGGTTCAGCCCGGGTGTCCAGACGAAACGCTGCCTCCGCCTCCTCGGGCCGGGCACGGTGCGAGGGCAGGCTCAGGAGGAGGAGCGCATCCCGGTGTCGTCGGTGGTGAGCAGCCGGCCTGCCAGCGCCGCTGTCCGGCGCAGCCAGATGTGGGCGGGGTCGCGTTCGTGCAGGGGGTGCCACCACAGGGTCTCGACCAACACGCCCAGTTCGAGGGCTAGATCCATGACGACCGTGCCGCTGTCCTTGCCGAAGTGACGGGTGATCCGTTCGGGCACCAGGCTCAACCGTTCGGTGCCCGCGATGAGATGGGGTACGGCGAGGAAGTCCTCGGTCGTGATCTCGACTCGCGGCTCGATGCCGTGATCGCGCAGGCGGCGCAGCGAGGGGAAGATCACTGTGGGATGGTAGAACGGCAACACCCAGGGACGGTCGGCGAGTTCCCTCATGCTCGTCACACCACCCGGTGAGGCATCGGCCGAGGCGACGCACACCCAGCGGTCCTGGAACAGGTCGAGCGACGGCAGCTGCGCCAGGAGACCCTGCGGGAGCACGACGGCGTCGACTGTGCGCAGATTGTCGTGGGCACGCTGAACGAATGCCTCGGTGCTGTGTCGGAACCGCAGACGCACACCGGGCGCCGTTTCGCTCACCAGGTCGGCCAGAGTCCGCCCGAAGGTGGGCAGTTGGCAGTCAGTCAGCACCAGGGTGAATTCGTGCTCGGCGGTAGCGGGATCGAAGTCCGCCCTCGTCTGGAAGACCCGGTCCGTCCAGTTGAGGGCCTCTGTCGTGTTCTCGGAGAGACGCTCGGCCAGGGGTGTCAGTTCGTAGGCGTTGCCCACCCTGGTCAGAAGCTCGTCGCCGAAGTGGCGCCGCAGTCGGGCCAGAGCCGTGCTCAGGGTGGGCTGGCTCAGGCCGAGCCGCTGGGCCGCTCTCGTCACACTCCGTTCCTGCAGCAGGGCGTCGAGTGACACGAGGAGGTTCAGGTCCAGGCTCATCGGCCCACCTCCGCAGGGCATCGGATATTCCGATACTCAGCATAGGCAACTTCGGCTTCCCCGATACCTGCGAGGCGGACGAGAGTGGCGGTACGGGCTCATCGAGGACCTGAAGGACGAACAGGTTCCCCCGTCCACCCAAAGGATCGGCAATGCCGTCGTTTCGCGTACTGATCGCCGGGGGAGGCATCGGCGGGCTATGTCTGGCCCAGGGCCTGCGCAAGTCCGGTATCGAGTGCACCCTGTTCGAAGCGGCCGGGGGCATCGCGCCCTCCGGCTACCGGCTGCACATGAACAGCGCGGGCGGGCGGGCACTGCAGGAGTGCCTGCCCGAGAACCTCTACGAGCTCTACCTGCGAACCTCCCGCACCACACCACGCCGGGAAGTCTTCGTTCAGCTCGACCACCGAGGCAACGAGTTGGGTGCCCGCCCGCACATCGGCCCGCCAAACGACCCGGTACGGCCCCACACCGCGGTGAACCGGCGCACCCTGCGGCAGATCATGGCCGCTGGTCTGGAGGGCGTGATCCACTTCGGCCGTACCGTCACCGGTTTCGAGCAGGACGGCGACCGAGTGCGGGTCCACCTGGCCGACGGCTCCTCGGCCACCGGCGACATCCTCGTGGCGGCCGACGGCATCAACTCGGTGATCCGACGCCGACTCCTGCCCAAGGTGCCTGTCGTGGACACCCACATCCTGGGCATGTACGCGACCGCGCCGCTCACCGACGACCTGGCCGCCACCCTGCCGGAAGCCCTCTTCGACGGCTTCGCCGCCGCCTCCGGCCCGGACGGAGCGCTGATCGTCTACGGCGTCTACCAACCCCGCCGCCCCATCGCCGAGGCAGCCGCCGAACTGGCGCCGGGCGCCCAAATCGACCCGGTCGACCCGTACATCATGGTCAACCTCGGCATCATCCCCGGCAGTCCCTTCAGCCGCGAGGCCCCGGACCTGTGGAAGGCGTCCGCCGAAGAGCGTCACGAGGTGATGCGCCAGGCTGTCCGGGGCTGGGATCCAGCACTGGCCGAGGCCGTCGCACGCATCGACGCCTCGACTCTCTTCCCCGTGGCCGTACGGCACCTGGAGCCGGCGGACCCCTGGACCACCAGCAGGGTCACGCTGCTCGGCGACGCCATCCACGCCATGCCGCCCACCTTCGGCGCCGGGGCCAACAACGCACTGCGCGACGCCGCCGCTCTGACCCGGGCACTCACGGAGGTGGTACACGGCGACGTTCCCCTGCTCAAGGCCGTCGCGGAGTACGAGGCGGAAATGCGGGCCGAGGTCTTTCCCATCCTGCGCGCCTCCGCCGACCCCCGCGCCTTCGACAGCGACTTCCTGCCGGACGAACTCACCGTCCCCGACCGCGACTGACCGCGGATCCAGCGCACACCGCCCACTCCAAGGAGATTCATCATGCCCGTCGAGGAAGACGTCGAGTTCACCGTGCCCGGAGCGACCCTGAGGGGCAAGCTCTTCCGCCCCAAGAGCAGCGCCGACACCCCCCTCTCGGTCACCGTCCTGCAGGCCGGACTCGGCGGCCCCGCCGAGGCCATGTTCCCCATGGCCCAGGGCTTCACCGACGCCGGACTGGCCTGCCTGATATACGACCACCGCTGCACCGGCTACAGCGGGGGTGAGCCCCGCCAGCTCTTCGACCCTTGGCAGCAGTGCCGCGACCTGCGCCACGTCATCACCCACCTGACACTGCGTGACGACATCAACGCCGACCGCATCGGCCTGTGGGGCATCAGCATCGGAGGCGCCAACTCCCTGTTCACCGCCGCCATGGACCGCCGGATCGCAGCCGTGGTCAGCCTCATCCCGCCGGTCAGCGGCTGGAGCGCCCGGGGGCTCCAGCCCTCCGACACCATGGCCGAACTGGACGCCCTCATCCCGGACGACCGCCAGGCACAGCTGCGCGGTGAGGCCGCCGCCACCATCCGCCTGCACGGCAAGCCCGAGCCGGGCAAGCCGGTAATGTTCAGCGACGAGGAAGGCCTGGAGTTCGTGGAGAACATGATCCACGGCCTGCCCAGCTTCAGCAACGAGATCACCGTCTCCACCCTGGACTACCTGTTCGAGATGGAGGTGCGCGGCTACGCCGAGCGCATCACCGCGCCGCTGCTCATGATCCTCGCTTCAAAGGACACCGTGGCGCCGGCAGAGGAGGCCCGCGAGATGTTCGGGAGGGTTCCCGAGCCCAAAGAACTCATCGAGTACAAGGGCCAGCACTACGAGATCCTCTCGAACCACCTTCCCGAGATCGTCTCCCGCAGCGCAGGGTGGCTCAGCCGGACCCTCAACCGCTGATTGCTTCTCCCCGGGAGCACCACCGCACGGCCCCCGGCCGGGGACACGGCCGGGGGCCGTCACCGTTCAGCCGACCGGAGTGAGCCCCTCCCGCTACATTCTCGAACGGATGCTCGACAAGGCCCGGCAGATGCACGCCCCGGGGGCGCCCCCGTTCATCACCTGCGACCGTGGCTGCGGCGTCTGCCGCACGATGCCGTGGAGGGACCGCCGCCGACGTCGGGGCCACCCCGTAGACGACGGCCGGCCCGCCGCGGACGGCACCCGCGTGAACACGGTGGCGCCGGGCGGGGATCGTGGCCATGAACAGGGTGAAACAGCCGAGCAACCGCGACGGCTTTCCCGGGACGCCTCCACCATCGGTGACGGTGCCAGCGGCGTTACGGTCCCCTCCGCCACGCCCATCAGGGCCCGGGCGACGAGCAGACCGAGGAAGCCGGTCATCCGCCCGCCGCGGAGAAACAGGAGAAAAGAACCATGGCGGCGATCAGAATCGGTTTGCGTCTGCCGAGCTTGTCCAACAGACAGCCGGCAACCAGCCGAACGGTGCCCACGTGAGTGCCAGCACTCCAAACGGTGTGCCCAGCTCGGTGTTGGACAGGTGGCTATCCTCGCTGAAGTGATCTTGGTGAGGACTCTGCCGGTCCTGACGAACCGCGCAGTCGCCCGCTGACCGGCGGTCTCGGCCGGCGCTGCCGTGCAAGGGGGTCACGCAGAAGAGGTGTCCGGCCGGAAGGTGACGTTGTCACCGGTGAAGCGCGCGTCGAGTCCGACAGTCGTGGCGGTGACCGATCGCAGGTGCAGCCCTTCAGGGAGGCTGCGCAAACGAACAGGTTCTGCCAGTACCTTGTCGAGCGCGACTCGTCCGGGAGCCGGCAGATGTCCCTGGACGACGAGCACATGCGAGAAGGCGATGCGGTTGTCGGAGAGGACCGTGACGGCCGTGCTCACAGTCGCCTCCCCGCTCAATGGGAGGACGAGGCGCGCCCTGACCCGCCCCGGTTCTGTGTCCTGGGAGACCTGGACCCCGAGCGCATCCGACAAGTCCTCGTAGGACAGGACCGCCGTCGCATTGACAGCGCGTGCGCGGGCCTGGTCGGCGTCACCGGAGGTTCCCAAGCCGTCCAGCCCGGCGGTGAGCCTCGTCACCGGCAGCGGCCGGCTGGTGCCTCGGGCCGGTAGGTCATCGGCAGTGATGTCCACGTGCCGCAAGGTGCCGGAGGCCAGTTGCGTCAGGACGGGGAATCCACGGACGTCGACCGACGGGCGTTTCGGCGTCCCCATTCCTTGCTGGAAGGCTTCGGCCGTACGGCTCTCCGCCCGGCCTGTGGCCACGCGGTCGACGGTCACGAAAGCCGCCCCCACCATGGCCAGGCACACGACGGCTGTGACGGCTCTGCGGAGCACTCGGGGCGACGCGTCGACGGACACGGAGTCGGCGCCGGACCCGGGCCGACGCCCAGGGCCGTCGTCATGGCGGTGCGGGGTCATGACCATCCTTCAGGGGGTGTTGCCGAAAGGCCGCCGAGCCGGGCGGCCGGGTGCCCCGGCACGCTTACGCGCACCCATCTGCTCGGGACGCGGGAGCCGGGGTACGGGCGTTGCCGCATGAGGCTCTGCCACACCCAGCGGTGGAGGTCGCGGGCGAGCGAAACGACTCGCCGCGGATGTCCTGGCCGACCACCTGGCAGCGGTGACGTCGCCTCCTCCGAGCGGCCGCGGGTCCCGCGCCGATCACCCCCGGTCAGCCGGCGCGACCGGCCGCTGCGAGGTCGAGGGCGATGTCCGTGATCATGTCCTCCTGGCCGCCGACCATCTTGCGCCGACCGACTTCGACGAGGATCGCCCGGGTGTCGAGGCCGTGACGGCGGGCGGCGGCCTCGGCGTGCCGGAGGAAACTGGAGTACACGCCCGCGTAGCCGAGGGTGAGCGTCTCGCGGTCGACCCGCACCTCGCGGTCCTGCAGAGGACGTACGAGGTCGTCGGCGGCGTCCATCAGGGGGAACAGGTCGCAGCCGTGCTGCCAGCCCATCAGGTCGGCGACCGCGACGAACGCCTCCAGCGGGCAGTTGCCCGCCCCGGCGCCCTGTCCGGCGAGGGAGGCATCGACGCGGGTGACGCCGTTCTCGACGGCGACGACGGAGTTGGCGACGCCCAGGCCGAGGTTGTGGTGGGCGTGGATGCCGAGTCCGGTGGCCGGGTCGAGGACGTCGCGGTAGGCGCGGACGCGGTCGCGGACGCCGTCCATGGTGAGCCGGCCGCCGGAGTCGGTGACGTAGACGCAGTGGGCGCCGTAGGACTCCATCAGTTTGGCCTGGCGGGCGAGTTCGGCGGGGTCGGCCAGGTGGGACATCATCAGGAAGCCCGCGACGTCCATGCCCAGGTCGCGGGCGGCGGCGATGTGCTGGGCGGCGATGTCGGCCTCGGTGCAGTGGGTGGCGACGCGGACCGAACGGATGCCGAGCGCGTGGGCATGCCGCAGGTCGCGCAGGGTGCCGATGCCGGGCAGGAGGAGCGTGGTGGGCACCGCGTGCCGGACGCTGTCGCAGACGGCCTCGATCCATTCCCAGTCGGTGTGGGCGCCGACGCCGTAGGTGATGCTGGAGCCGGACAGGCCGTCGCCGTGGGCGACCTCGATCGCGGCGGCCCCGGCGGCGTCCAGGGCGGTGGCGATGGTGCGGGCCTGGTCGACGGTGTAGCGGTGGCGTACGGCGTGCATGCCGTCCCGCAGGGTCACGTCCTGTATGTACAGGGCGGGCGGCTGCGTGGGCAGTTGGTTCGCGGTCATCGGGAGACCACCTCCGTGGAGCGGTGTGCGGCCATGCGTTCGGCGGTGCGCAGGGCGGCCGAGGTCATGATGTCGAGGTTGCCGGCGTAGGCGGGCAGGTAGTGGGCGGCGCCCTCGACCTCCAGGTAGACCGAGACCTTCGCGGCGTCGGCGGACCGTGCGTCGGCGGGCAGCAGCGAGCGCAGGGGATCGTCGCCGGTGACGCGGTCGAACTGCACCTTCTGCTTGAGGCGGTAGCCGGGCACGTACGTCTGGACGCGGGCCACCATCTCCTCCACCGAAGCGGTCGCCGCGGCCTCGTCGCACTCGCCGACCAGGCAGTGCACGGTGTCCCGCATGATCAGCGGGGGTTCGGCCGGGTTCAGGACGATGATCGCCTTGCCGCGGGCCGCGCCGCCGACCTGTTCGATGGCCGCGGAGGTGGTTTCGGTAAACTCGTCGATGTTGTCCCGCGTACCGGGTCCGGCCGAACGCGAGGAGATCGAGGCGACGATCTCGCCGTAGTGCACCGGGGTCACGGCCGCGACGGCGGCCACGATCGGGATGGTGGCCTGGCCGCCGCAGGTGACCATGTTGACGTTCGGCGCGTCGAGGTGGGCGTCGCCGTTGACGGGCGGGACGACGTACGGGCCCAGCGCGGCGGGCGTCAGGTCCACCACCCTGCGCCCCAGTGAGCGCAGCACCTCGTCGTGTCGGCGGTGCGCACCGGCGGAGGTGGCGTCGAAGACGATCTCCACGTCCGCGAAAGCGTCCAGCTTCACCAGGCCGTCCACGCCCTCGTGGGTGGTGGCGACCTTGAGGCGGCGGGCGCGGGCCAGGCCGTCCGAGTCGGGGTCGATCCCGACCATCGCGGCGATCTCCAGAGACTCGGAGAGCCGCAGGATCTTGATCATGAGATCGGTGCCGATGTTGCCCGACCCGATGACCGCGACCTTCGTGCTCATGCTCCAGCTCCTTCCGTGCGAGCGGACGCGAACGCCGTCGTGACCGTGCCGAGCCCTTCGATGTGCGCGGTGAACTCGTCGCCCTCAACGGCGACCGCCATCGGGCCGAGCGCCCCGGTCAGGACGATGTCGCCGGTCCGCAGCGGATCGCCCAGGCCGGCGAGTGTGGCGGCGAGCCAGAGGGCGGCGGTGAGCGGACTGCCCAGACAGTCTGCGCCGGTGCCCCGCGAGACGGTCTCGCCGTTCTTCGTCAGGGTCATCCGTACGGCGTGCAGGTCGACCCGGTCCAGGGGCACGGGCGTGCCGCCGAGGACGTACAGGCCGCAGGAGGCGTTGTCGGCGACGGTGTCGACGATGCTGATGTCCCAGTCGGCGATCCGGCTGTCCACGATCTCCAGCGCGGGCAGCGCGAACGCCGTGGCCCTCAGGAGGTCGGCGACGGTCGGGTCGCGGTACGGCAGGTCCGCCCCCAGCACCAGGGCGACCTCCGCCTCGACCTTCGGCTGGAGCAGTCGTCCGGCGGCGACCGGCTGTCCCTCGGGCACTGCCATGTCGGCGAACAGGGCGCCGAAGTCCGGTTGGCCGACGCCGAGTTGACGCTGCACGGCGGGCGAGGTCAGGCCGATCTTGCGGCCCACCAGCCGGCGGCCGGCAGTGACGCCGCGCTCCACGTGCAGGCGTTGCACGGCGTACGCGGCCTCGAGGTCCCCCTCGGGCAGGAGCGTGCGCACCGGGGCGCACGGGGCACCGGTGCGGGCGGCTTCCTCAAGGACGGCCGCCGCCCTGGCGACGGCATCGGCGGACTCGTGGGGGCTCACGTTCGACCCCGGCGCGGACTGGTGCGACGGTGCGGAGCGGACATGCGGGCTACCTCCAGGGCGGGGAGACATGGGGCTGTCGGAGAGGCGGCGGGTGGCCGTCCGTCGATCCACCACAGGTATAGGAGTGCGGTCGCAGCAGTGGCAAAATTCGTTCCATGACACGGAACAGCGCGCAGGGGAACATGCTCGACAAGGCGGCTGCCGTCCTGGACTGCTATCGCCCGGACGGCGGCGCGTTCCGTCTCACAGAAATCACGGCCCGTACAGAGCTGGCCAAGACGACAGCGTTCCGTCTCTGCGCCGACCTCGTACGCCTCGGTCTGCTCGAACGTGACGGCGAGACCTACCGGCTCGGCGGCAAGCTCTTCGAGCTGGGGTCGCTGGTGCCGCGCCGGCTCGACCTGCGGGAGGCGGCGCTGCCGTTCCTCCAGGACCTCTTCGAGGCCACCCACGAGACCGTGCACCTGGGCGTACGAGAAGGACACGACGTGGTCTACGTCGAGCGGATCCACGGCCACCAAGCCCTGTCGCTGCCCTCCCGCATCGGCGGACGGCTCCCCCTGACCTGCACCGGTGTCGGCAAGGCACTCCTGGCCTTCTCCGGCTCCGAGTTGGTGGACGAGGTACTGGCCGCGCCGCTGCCCCGCCTCACCCCCCAGTCGGTCACCGACGCCGTGCGGCTGCGCACCGCCATCGAGCAGATCCAGGTGTCCGGCCTCGCCTACGAGGAACAGGAAGCCGCCCTCGGCGTCAGTTGTATCGCCTCGCCCGTCTTCGACGGACCGACAGCGGTGGGCGCCCTGTCGGTCGCCGTACCGCGCGCCCGGTTCCACCCTGCCCGGCTGGCGCCCGCCGTACGGACGGCCGCTCTGGGCCTGTCCCGCGTACTGCGCGCGGGCAGCGGCACGTCGCGCGGCACCTCTTACTGAGACGTCGCCGGGCACCTGTCCGTGCCCGGCGGAAGAACCCGGGCGCCCAGCCGCACCCCTGAATCACACCTGCCGCGGTCCTTGACGCCCACTCCCGCCACTCTTACCGTAGCGATCGCTCCAGTCGCTGTAGTGAACGCTACAAGAAGGCCGGATGTCGGCGTGCGTACCGCTGCCGGATCCTGTGGCCGCCCGACTTCCGCGTTGCCTTCCCAGCGGCCCTACGTCCCCCCTTCGCTCCCTCGGTGAGGTGTTCCATGGCTGTTACCGGACAAGTTGACCCGCGCGGCATCAGACGACGCGGCGTGCTCAAGGCGGCGTTGCCGCTCGGGGTCGCCGCGACAGCCCTCGGAACCGTGCCGGCGAGCGCGGTCGACAGCGCGTCCTCAGACGCTCCGGCACCCCGCGGCCGGGACCGTATCGACGTGCACTGCCATCTGATCCCGGACTTCTACCGCCGTTCCCTGGCGGCGCATGGCGTCACCGCGATCGGGGGCGTGCCGGTCCCGGCGTGGAGCCCGGCGCTCGCGGTCGACTTCATGAACCGCTACGGCATCCAGACCCAGGTAGTGTCCGTCTCCGAACCCGGAGTCACCTACCTGTCCTCCCCGAAGGCCCGGGTGGAGATGGCACAGCGTCTGAACACCTACACCAGCCGGGATCTGGTTCACACGAAGTCCGCACGCCTGAAGGGACGCTTCGGCGGATTCGCCGTCCTGCCTCTGGGCGGCACCGTCGACGAGCGGGACGTCGCACGTGCCGTCACCGAGGCCGAGCGGGCCGTGGGCGACCTGAAGCTGGACGGTGTCGGCATCTTCAGCAGCTACGGCGGAAGGTACTTGGGCGATCCCGTGTTCGAGCCCCTGATGAAGGCGCTCGACGACCTGGGCGCCATGGTGTTCGTCCACCCGGTGACCCCGCAGGGCTACCCGGACCTCGGACTGCCACCGTTTCTGTACGAGTTCACGTTCGACACCACCCGCGCACTGGTCAACATGCTCTACAGGGGCGTGTATCAGCGCTACCCGCGCATCCGCTGGCTCGCCGCCCACGCAGGCGGCACTCTGCCCTACATCTCCTACCGCACCAGCCTGCTGACCCTCACCCCGGCGATCGCCCAGCAGGTGGGCGCCACCGGTGCGGACGCCAGCAGCCCGTACTTCCGCAAGCTCTTCTACGACACCGCCCTGTCACCGGCCCCCCAGGCCATGAAATCGGTGCGGGAACTGGCCGGTACCCAGCACATCCTCTTCGCCACCGACTGGCCCTTCACGAGCGCCTTGTTCCCGGCGACCGGAGACCCCGCACCGCAGTTGGACCAGACGTTCGCACCTGCTGAGCGGCTGGCTGTCGAACGCTCCAACGCCCTGGCGCAGTTTCCCGCGCTGGCCGCGAGGATCGGGGCCGTTCCGGCCTGAGCCCGGCGCGGCGACGGCGCCCCACCTCTGTCTCTGTGAGTGAGTCGCGGCGTGCGCCGCGGCCCGGTCGTACCGCCGGGCCGCGGCGCTCTTCATTGCTGTCTCGCTCCGACGAGGACCCGTTCACGCCATCGGACGTCCGCCTCGGCTTCCTCGGCGCCGCGTGCACGCCGTCCGACGACGGTGCCCGCCCATCCGAGAAGGAATCCCACCGGGATCGCCAGCACGGCGGTGGACTGCAACCCGATGACGTGGAAGTGACGCCCCGGCAGGAGTGAGGCAGGTGTGCCGGAGAAGGAGAGGGAACATACGTACAGAGCGGTGGTGCAGAGAACGCCGCCGTACACGGTCCACAGCAGACCGGTCCGGTTGTACCGGCTCCAGAACAGTCCGTACAGACAGGCAGGAAGGACCGTGGAGGCGGCGAGAGTGAGGGCCAGGTGGGTCAGGGACTGAATGTTCCGCCCCTGGGCCATCGCCGCCAGGAAGACGCCGAGACCGCCCACGGCGGCCACGGCCCATCGGGCCGAACGGACTTCCCGATACCCCGACATGCGGCCCCGGCGCACTGCGTGCGCGTGCAGGTCGTGGGCCAGCGCGGCCGCCGCGCTCAACGCGATGCCGGCGACCACCGCCAGTACGGTGACGAAGACGGAACACGCGACGGCGGTGTACAGCACGCGGCCTAGAAGTCCCGAGGTGCCACCCTCCAGGTTCCCGGCCAGGAGGACAAGGGCCGTCTGGCCGCTGCTGTCGACGGCACGAATCTTCTGACCTCCCACCACATCGGCGGCACCAAGTCCCGCGATGACGACGCAGAGGCAGAACACGGCCATGATGGCGACGGCGTAGCGGGTCGCCCGCCGCGCGGCGGCCCCGTCGGCGGCCGAGTTGATCCTCATCAGAACGTGCGGCATGCACGCGCCGCCCAGGACGACGGACAGTTGCAGGCTCAGGAAGTCGAGGCGCCCGACGGCGCTGTCACCGAGGGCGTGACCGGGTTCGACATAGCGGTCGCCGAGCCCGCTCCCCTGCTCGGCCGCGGTCAGCAGAGCACCTGGGTCGAAGTCGTGGCGCCGCAGGACCAGGAAGGCGAGCAGCAGCATGGTGGTGATGACCACGACCACCTTGACGATCTGGACCAGACTCGTCCCTCTCATGCCGCCGAGCACCGTGTAGCAGATCATCACCGATCCCACGAAGACGGTGCAGACCTGCTGGGCACCTTGGCTCGTGAGACCGAGCAGCAGCGCCGTGGCGCTGCCGGCTCCGGCCAGTTGGAGAACGAGGAAAGGCAGGCAGACGGCCAAGGTGGCCGTGGCCGCGGCGACGCGGGACGAGGAACCCGGCGAACGCAGCGCGAAGGCATCGCCCAGGGTGTAGCGGCCGGCGTTGCGCAGCGGGCCGGCGAGCACCAGGAACACGCCGACGGCCAGACAACTGCTGACCGCCAGTGAGACGCCGTCGTACCCGGCCACGGCCACCAGACCGGAGACCCCCATGAGTGTGGCGGCCGATATGTAGTCCCCGGTGAGCGCCAACGCGTTCTGCATCGGCGTCAGTGACTGGCTGCCGGTGTAGAAGTCGGACGCGGTCTCGCCCTCGGGGCCGGCCAGAACACACAACAGCAGGGACAGGACGATGAACACCATGAAGGCGGTCAACACCGTCGCCCGATCGTCGGAACCGCCCGAGACCGACGTGAACTGCGTGGCAAGCGACAGCCCGGTCATCTCTGTCTCCCCGGTGCCGGGAACGGCCATCCGGACATGGCGTCCGCGAGGCCCGGCTGCGGCTGAGCCGAGTGCGGGAGGTGCGCGGCACGGCGTCGTACCTCGTCGACGAGTGGATCGGCGTGCCTCCGGAGAGCGCGGTCGTACCACCAGGAGGTCAGCAGCAGCACGGTCAGCTGCAGAGCGCCCAGCGCTGCGCCCAGGGGCATTCCGCTCGCCGGACGGTCCGCGAACAGCTCGCCGACCGCGCCGGAAAGCAGCGCGGTGACCAGGAAGGCGACACCGTTGACCGCCAGGAACCGCCGACGCGCACCGGCGTGCGTGCGGTGGAGTACATGCAGGGGCCCGGCGCCGGTGTCCAGGGCCGGGTCGTCGGTCGGTCCGTTGCCGGGCCGGTGAGGAAGGACGCACATGAGCTGGTCCTTTCGCGAGACGGAGTGGTCATTCACTGGAGGTCTGCGACATGACCGATCCCTGGTGCCTTGTGGCAGGAAGGCCGGGGGGGCGTGCCGCGGGCTGAACAGCGCGAAACGGGAAGGCACGGGCACGTACGGCCGAAGGCGCCCGGAACGGCCGGGTCGCAAGGCGCTGCCCGCGATCGGGCTGTGAGGGTGGGCGGGCGGCGCGGGTCCCCCCGCCCGGCCATGGAGAGTCCGGCGGGTACGGTCGCCCCGCCGGTGGTGAAGTGACCGTACGCGGGTCAGTAGTCCGCGATACCCCTGCCGCTGAGAGCGGGCACGGTGTTCTCGGGACGGGCCAGGGAGCGGGCGCCGAGGCGGAACTGGTTGAGCTTGTCCACGATGGTCTGGCCGACGGGGAGATGCCCCCAGATGCTGATGCCCTGGTGGGTGGTGGGTTCCCAGGTGGTCTCGTCGATGACGATCGGGTTCCAGCCCACTTCCCACTCGAAGCCCGAGGGTGTGCGGGCGTAGTAGGAGAGCTCGTTGTCGTTGGTGTGCTGGCCTACGGACAGGGCCATGCCGAAGCCGAGTTCGTGCACGCGCTGGTAGCTCTGGGCGACGTCGTCGAGGTTCGCGGCCTGGATGTTGAGGTGCTGGACGCGGGTGCGGACCGGGTCGATGGCCAGCCCGCGGGTGCCGACGACGGCGACGGAGTGGTGGCGTTCGTTGACGCGCAGGAAACGGATCCTGAGTTTGACGCCGCTGATGGTCTCGTCGATGTAGTCGGTCAGGCGGGCGTCGAAGACCGTGTTGAAGTAGCCGCGGATCTGCGTGGGCTTGGTGGAGGTCAGCGCGATGTGTCCCATGCCCGAGTCCCCGGTGACGAAGCCGGAGGCGAGCATGCGCAGCGGCTCGGCCGACTTCACCGGGGTGGTGTAGATCTCCTGGGTGATGCCCTTGGGTCCGGGGAAGCGCAGCAGGCGTTCGACGCCGCGCAGCGCGGCGTCCTCGTCCGTACCGACGGTGAGTGGGACGCCGTGGGCACGGATGCGGGCCTCGATCTGCTCGAAGGCGGTGTGGTCGTCGATGTGCCAGCCCGTGGCGACGACATCCTCGGCCGGTCCGCGCCGCAGCAGGAACCGGCACTCCTGGTCGTCCAGGCGGAAGCGCATCAGGTCGCGGGAGAGGGCGTCGTGATGCATGCCGATGGCGTCGGTGCCGAACCGGCGCCAGTCGGTGAAGCGGTTGGTCTCGATGACGACGTAGCCGAGGTGGACGGAGCCGAAGACGGAGGGAGCTGTGGTCACTGCGGTGCTCATCGGCGGCCTGCCAGGAAGTCGGCGCACAGCCGGTTGAAGAGTTCGGCGCGCTCGAACTGAACCCAGTGCCCGGTGTTGGCGACCAGGTAAAGGTCGCAGTTGGGCATGCGCTCGGCCAGCATCCGGCCCCCGGACGGCCGGTTGACCTTGTCCTGTGCCCCCCACAGCACCAGCGTGGGCACGGGCAGCCGGGACAGGCGCGGGTCGCGGGTGAAGTCCATCTTCCACACAGTGCGCAGGGCATTGGGGCCCGAGGGCCGTCGCAGCGGCGGCGCGGCGATCACCTCGGGGTCAATGCTGGCCCGGTAGCGCTCGTCGATCGCGGAGTCCGGGACGTCTGCTGCGTTGAAGACGAGGTAGTTACGGATGAACTTCTCCAGTTTCGGCCGCGAGGGGCCGTCACCGGTGTAGTAGTTCAGCAGGCTGTTGAGGCCGGGGGTGGGCAGGGCGCGGGTGGTGCCGATGCCGCCGGGGCCCATGAGGACCATGCGCTCGACCCGGTCGGGGGTGTCCAGGGCCAGGCGCAGCGCGCAGGCACCGCCGTAGGAGTTGCCGACCAAGTGGGCTTTCCCCAAGCCCAGTTCGTCGAGCACTCCCCGGATGCCGTCGGCCAGGTACCCGAAGGGGTCGGCGCCGTCGACGCCCTTGGTGCTGCGTCCGTAGCCGGGCAGGTCGGGCACGATGACCCGGTACTCCTTGGCCAGCTCCGCCACGTTGCGGCCGTAGTTGGAGACGCCGGAGGCTCCTGGGCCGCCGCCGTGCAGCAGCAGGACCGGCGGGCCGTCGCCGGTCTCCGCGGCGAAGATCTTCCGCCCGCCGATGTCGTACGTCGTCTCCTGCATCGTCGGCAGGCCGGTCGGTGTCGTCGTCATGATGCAGGTGTCCTCACTGGGCGGTGGACGCGGTCGGGCGGGAGGTCGTGGACGGCGTGAAGCCACGGGGCGGCGGCGGGAGCGGGGCGTCCTCGGGAGCCGCGGCGTAGACGTAGGCGTCGGGGCGCAGGGCGAGCGTGACGGCGTCGTGCCGGGTCATCCAGGGCAGCAGAACTCCGTCGCTGTCGACGAGGGTGCCCTCGGCCGGCCGGGAGCCGGCGGGGGTGACGGTCAGGCAAGGAACGCCCGAGGGCCAGGCGGACTGGGGCGTGGCCGTGCCGGCGTGCAGGAGGAGCCATCGGCCGCCGAGCGCGTCGTCGAGGCGGACGCGGGTGCCGTCGGGGCCGGTGACCCAGGGCTGGGGGACCTGGTGGCCGGTCGCCCTGGTGCGGAAGCGGGCCTGCAGGCCGGCGTCGTACCGTGCGACGGGTATCCAGCTCGAGTCCTGCAGCCAGTCGCCGAAGCCCGGTATGTGGCCCAGGGCGCGCAGGGCGCCGTTGCGGACGCGCGCGATCCGCGTGCGGCGTTCGGTGATGATCCGGCCGACGAACACCGCCCGCTTGGTGACCTCCTTGACGTGTGGCTTGCGCTCGGCCTCGTAGCTGTCGAGCACTGCCTCGGGCAGTTCGCCGCGCAGGACGGCGTCGAGTTTCCAGCAGAGGTTGGCCACGTCGCGCACGCCTGCGGCCATGCCCTGGCCGATCCACGGAGGCATGGCGTGGGCGGCGTCGCCGGCGAGGAAGACCCGGCCCATGCGGAAGCGGCTGGCGAAGCGGACGTGGTGGCTGTAGACGGTGGCGCGCAGGACCTCGACGCTGTCGCGGGAGATGCCGTACCGGGCCACCAGCCGGTACACGGCCTCCTCGGTGGTCAGTTGCTTCTCGTCGTCGCCGGGCAGGATCGGGAACTCCCACCGGTGGTGACCGAGCGGGGTCGGGCAGTCCACGGCGGGACGGGCCGGGTCGCAGTGGAAACGCAGCTTGTCGTGGTCCGGCCAGGGCTTGAGCATCTTCGTGTCGATGACCACCCAGCGGTCCTCGTACGTCTTGCCCTCGTAGCCGATGTTCAGCTGGGCGCGGGTGAGGCTGGAGCCGCCGTCGGCCGCGATCACATAGGAAGCGCGCAGCCGGTGGACGGAGTCGTCGGCCCTGCCGACCACCGTCAGTTCCACCCCGTGGGTGTCCTGGCGCACGCGCAGACACTCGTGGCGCAGCAGCACCCGCACGCTGGGGTAGCGGTCGACGCCGTCCCGCAGGACCTGCTCCAGCGCGGGCTGGTAGATGAACATCTGCGGCGGATGGCCGTGGCCGCGCGGTGTGGGGCGCGCGCTGAGGAACGGGCGGCCGTTCGCGTCGACGAAGTCGACGGGCCGTTCGGTCAGCATGTCCTGCTTGAGCCGCTCGGCCAGGCCGATCCGCTGCCAGATGCGGACGACCTCCTCGTCGGTGGAGATGGCCCTGGCGCGGCTGAAGATCTCCGCATCGCTCTCCAGGACGACGACGCGCAGGCCCATGGCGCCCAGCAGGTTCGCGGCGGTCACGCCCGTGGGCCCGTACCCGATCACCGCAACGTCGTAGGCACTGTTCTCGGTCTCTGTTCCGGCCCTGATCTCACTCACACCAGGCCACCTCACTGTCGTTCATGGTGCACGGCTCTTGCTGCAGCTCTTGTTGTAACGCTCACTCCAATTGGAGCAGATGCTACGGTATGCTTGCAGCCGGAGACGGTCAAGAGCCGGCGTGGACGGCACAGAGGAGGGGTTACCAGCCATGACGAGGCCGCAGACGACCCGCAAGAAGCGCGCGAACGGGGTGGAGTCGCGGCAGCGCATCCTCGACGCCGCCGTGGAGATCGCAGGCGAGCGGGGATACGAGGGCACGTCGATCGCGGCGGTCAGCGCCAAGTGCGGCCTGCCCGCCAGCTCGATCTACTGGCACTTCAAGGACAAGGACGACCTGATCGCCGCGGTCATCGAGCGCAGCTTCGACACCTGGCTGGCCGCGGTCGTGCTTCCGGGCGAGGAGACCGGCACCCCGCTGGAGCGGATCACCGCCATGGCGGGCAACGTGGCGAAGTCACTGGTCGATGCCCCCGACTTCCTCCGCCTGGGTCTGATGCTCGCGCTGGAACGACGCCCCGCCGAACCCCGCGGCCGGACGGTGTTCCTCCAGGTCCGCGCCATCGCGCACGCGAAGATCGCCGAGGTGACCGAAACGCTCTTCCCCGGCCTCGACGGGGAGGCCGTCGATATCCTGGCGACCTACGCCGTCGCGGGCGCTGACGGACTGTTCGTACATCGGGAGATCAACGGCGACGCCGTCGACCTCGTGGCACTGTTCGAACTGCACGCCCAGCTGGTCTACGACGCGGCGACGCGCATGGCGGCAAGGAGCGAGGCATGACCCCGCCCGGCCGACGACGCGAGGAAGCCGCCCGGCTGCTGCGCGAGGCCGAACGCCGCACGACACCGGTCGAACCGCTCTCCACGACGCTGCCCGGCCTCGATCTCGCCGACGCCTACGCGGTCCAGCAGGACAACATCGCCCACCGGCTGGCCGCCGGGGCGACGGTGATCGGCCACAAGGTCGGCCTGACCTCCGCCGCCATGCAGCAGCTCCTCGGCGTGCACGAGCCGGACTTCGGGCACCTGCTGGACGACATGGTCCACCGCGACGGCGGCACCGTACGCGCCACTCGCTACTGCGGCCCGCGCGTCGAACCCGAGATCTGTTTCCGCCTCGCCCGGCCGGTGCGCGGCCCCGGGGCGACCGTCAAGGACGTACTGGCCGCCACCGAGGCGGTCGCTCCCGCACTGGAGATCGTCGACAGCCGCATCCGCGACTGGCGGATCACCCTGGTCGACACCGTCGCGGACAACGCCAGCTCCGCCGGGCTGGTCTGCGGCTCCTGGACACCGATGGAGTACGCGCCCGACCTCGCGGCGGTCACCGTGGACCTGCACGTGAACGGGGACCACGTGGCCTCCGGCAGCGGCGCGCAGGTCCTGGGCCACCCGGCCGCCGCGGTCGCCTGGCTGGCCAACACCCTGGCCGCCTTCGGTATCGGACTGGACCCCGGACACGTGATCCTGCCCGGCGCCATGACCACCGCCCCCTTCGTCAGCGCGGGGCAGAAGGCGGAGGCCCGTTTCGACGCCCTCGGCTCCGTTTCGGTGTCCTTCGTCTGACCGGCCGTCCGCCCTCCATCCCGCCTGAGACGTGAAGGCCGAGCTCGCGACGCGCCTCCCCACCCGCCCCCGATCAGCTCCCCCGGTCTCCCAGGGCCCTTCAACCGCCCCGCCGGTCTCCTTCGGCGTCCCGGGGCACCAACGCCCCGCGCCTGCTCATCGCGTGGTTCGGCAGCGCCCCTTGGACGGCCGGGAGGACGCGGCTCCCCGCAGCACCCCGTAGACCGCATGAAAGGCCGCTTCATGTCCCCTTCGGCACAGCGCATCGACGTCCACCAGCATGTGGTGCCCGACTTCTACCGGAACGAGCTCGCCAAGGCCGGCATCGCCGACGCCGGCGGACGGGCCCTGCCCGACTGGAGCCCCGAGTCGGCACTGCAGCTGATGAACCTCCTCGGCACCACCACCGCGATCCTGTCCGTCTCGACACCCGGCGCCGGCTTTCTCACCGGCCCCGGCGAGTCCGCCGACCTGGCCCGACGCCTCAACGACCACTCCGCGGCCCTGACGGCCGACCCCCCCGGCCGTTTCGGCTTCTTCGCCACCCTGCCCATGCCCGACGCCGACGCCTCCGCCGCCGAGGCCGCGCGGGCACTGGACGACCTGCGCGCCGACGGCGTCACCTTGCTCGCCAACAACCGGGGCAGCTACCTCGGATCCGCCGGCCAGGACGAGCTGTGGCGCACCCTGAACGACCGTGGTGCGGTGGTCTTCGTACACCCGGCGGAACTGCCCGCTCCGCCCGTCGACGGCATTCCCCCCTTCGCCGCCGACTTCCTGCTGGACACCACCCGCGCCGCCTACCTCCTGGTCCGCAACGGCATCCCGCGCCGCTACCCGGACATCCGGTTCATCCTCAGCCACGGGGGTGGCTTCATTCCCTACTCGTCGCACCGCATGGCCGTCACCATCGCCAATGACACCGCGCGCAGCCCGCTCGACGTGCTGGACGACTTCCGCTCCTTCTACTTCGACACCGCCCTGTCCTCCAGCCCCGCCGCCCTGCCGACCCTGCTCGCCTTCGCCCGCCCCGGACGCATACTCTTCGGCAGCGACTGGCCCTTCGCCCCCACTCCCGCCGCGCAGTACTTCGCCAACGGCCTCGACGGCAACGTCGACCCGGGCGCGCTCACGGCTGTCAACCGCACCACCGCCGAAGCGCTCTTCCCGCGTCTGGCCACCACTCCCCCGACGCCGTCCCCAGCTGTCCCGGCCCCGGTGCGCCTGCGCCAGGCAGCCCAGCGCACCGCCGCGCGTCTTGTCTTCAAACTCCTCCAGCCCGGCACCGACTGAGACGGGTTCCTCATGTCCACCACGCCCTACCAGAAGCCCGACCATCAGACCGAGGACAGGCAAGAGGCCGTTGCGACCGGCCGCGCCGGCCACCACGGCGTGCTCTTCGCCATGTGCCTGTCCCTGGTCCTGGTCGTCGCGTCCGTCTCCGCGCTCAACCTCGCCATGCCCGACCTGGCCATCGACCTGTCGGCGACCAACAGCTCGCTGACCTGGATCGCCGACGGCTACACCGTCGCCCTGGCCGCTCTCGTCCTGCCCCTCGGCGCCATCGGTGACCGCGTCGGTCGCCGCAATGTCCTCCTCGTGGGCACCGTCGTCTTCGGCGCAGCGTCCCTGGCCGCCTCCTACGCGGACTCCACCACCACCCTCGTCGTCTGGCGGGTCGTCATGGGCCTGGGGGCCGCGATGATCATGCCGGGCACCCTGTCCACGATCACCGCCGCCTTCCCTCCCGAGCAGCGCGCCAAGGGCGTAGCCACCTGGTCCGGGTTCGCCGCGGCGGGCGCCATCATCGGCATGCTCGCCGCGGGGGCTCTGCTGGAGTGGTACTCATGGCGGTCGATCTTCGTCACCAGCGCCGCAGCCGCCCTCGTCGCCGCCGTCGCCGCCCTCGTCCTGGCGCCCGACACCAAGGACGAGCACCCGTCCCCGCCCGACGTGTCCGGGGCCGTGTGCACCGCCGTCGGCATCGGCACCCTCGTCTTCGCCATCGTCGAGGGCAACGAGCAGGGCTGGACGGATCCCGCGGTGATCGTCGCCCTCGTCGTCACGGTGGTGGCCTTCACCGCGTACGCCTGGCTCGGCCTGCGCAATCAGCACCCGCTGCTCGACCCCTCGCTGTTCGGCATCCGCGGCTTCCGGGCGGGCGCGATCACCGTCCTCGTGCAGTTCATGGCCGTCTTCGGGTTCTTCTTCGTCGGCCTGCAGTACCTGCAGCTGATCCTCGGCTACAGCCCGCTCAAGGCAGCCGCCGCCCTCGTCCCCGTCGCCGTCGTCGTCCTGCCCACCTCCCAGGCCACCCCTCACCTGGTGCGACGGGTCGGCATGAAGGTCACCATGACCGTCGGTCTGCTCCTGCTGAGCGCCGGCCTGTTCGTCATCTCCCTGCTCCACGTCGACTCCGGATATCTGCCGTTCCTCGGAGGTCTCGTCCTGGCGGGCTTCGGCATCGGCCTGTCCGGATCCGTGGGCACGGCCGCCATAACCGGCTCACTCGGCCGCGGCCAGCAGGGCGTCGCCTCCGCGATGAACGACACCACCCGCGAGGTCGGCTCAGCGGTCGGCATCGCCCTCATGGGCTCGATCTACGGCAGCCACTACCGCTCCAGCCTCCCCGCCTCCCTCGACGAGCTCCCCACCGAAGCCAGCGAAGCCGCACGCGACTCCGCCGCCGCGGGCCTCCATGTCGCCGATCAACTCGGTGCCCGGGGCGCGGCCCTTACAGACGGCGTCAAGTCCGCCTTCATGGACGGCCTGTCCGCCTCACTCATCGCCGTCAGCATCATCGTCCTGGCCGCAGCGATCGGCTGCCTGTTCCGCGCGCCGAAGGCACCGCCGACGGTCGACTGACTCCGGCACGGCGGCAGTTCACCATCGCCGGCACACTCGACGACGCTCCAGTCGCGGAGATCGACGGCAGCCTCATCCGACTCCTGACGTTCGGCCACCTGCTCAAGCAGACGCAGTACCCCAAGCCGGCGCAGACCTGACAGGCGATGCTGGCGACGAGGCGGCGGCCCGCGGCCTGTCGGCCGCCTCACCCTGGGCGTCAGCGCGGCCGGGTCACCTGCAACGACGTCGAGTGGCCCGAGGACGTCAACACCTACCGGCGGGGCGTTGCCGAGGACGGCGAACGCTACCCGCTGCACGGCGCCACCACCGCCAACATCACACCGTGCGCCTTCTGGCCGTACACCCCCGCCGAACCGCCGGTGGAGATCGACGCCGAGGGCCCGCGCAAGGTGCTGCTCCTGCCGAACCGGCGGGACGAGTCGACCCTGCGTCGGGACGGGAAGATGCTGCGCGAGAAGTTCGGCGACCCGGGCGCGGTTTTCGTCCCCCACCGCACGACATCGAACGTCAGGAAAGGAGGAACCAGGTCGAAAGGCGGCCCTCCCGACGAGCCCGCTCGGTGGGCTTCGCATCAAGGTCGTCGGGGAGTCGGAGTGTCACGCCACACAGACTTGATACCAGGTCGGTATCAAAGTGGCGCGGTCGGGCCGCGTTCTCCGCTCGCACCGCCACTGCGGAGGTGCAGCAGAGACTTCCGCTTCGGGCGTCATCCGAGCGTCAAGAATCTCCGAACGACCCCCTGAAGGCGTCGCCGATGCAGGCACCTCGCTAACGAATCCGCAGGTCAGCGAACTGAAAAGATCGATCCGTCGCTCGAACCGCTGCACGGAGGGAACCAGGTCGAGTAACCCACCCGGACAACAAAAGCGCAGGTCAGGGCCTCTTGCCCGCAGGTTCGAGGATCGCGACGCACTCCACATGGTGCGTCATCGGAAACAGATCGAACGCCCGAAGCATCCGCACCCGATACCCCCCATCCCGGAAGTACCCCAGGTCCCGCGCCAACGCAGCCGGATCACACGCCACGTACGCGATCCGCCGCGCGCCCAGCGAGGCCAGATGCTCCACCGTCTTGCGGCCCGCCCCCGCCCGCGGCGGGTCGAGGACGATCAGGTCGACCTCCGTGATGCCCGTGCGCGGCAACACGCTCTCGACCTTGCCCTGTTCGATGCGGACACGGTCGAACTCGGCGAGGTTGTGCCGCGCGTCCTCCACCGCCCGCTTGCCGGACTCGATGCCGAGGACCGCGCCCTGGTCGCCGACGCGGTCGGCGAGGGCGCCGGCGAAGAGGCCGACACCGCAGTACAGGTCGAGGGCCATGTCGCCCTTGCGCGGCAGCAGGCCCTGCATGACCGCGGTCACCAGGGTGTCCGCGGCCTTCGGGTGGACCTGCCAGAAGCCGCCGTTCCCGACGCGGTGCGTGCGGCCGTCCGCGCGTTCGCGGACGAAGGGGCGGCCGTGGACACGATGGACACCGCCGGTGCGCTCGTCCACGCGCAGGACGGAGACGGGGCGGTCGAGTTCGACGAGCGGGAGGCGCGCCCCGGGCTTCGGGGTGAGGATCACCTGGCGGTCCTGAGAGCCCGTCGCCGCGATCGCCTCGACGGAGTCCATGCCCGTCCAGACCCGCTTCTCGATGCCCAGCTCGCTGACACCCTCCGCGGCGATCATGCAGTGGTCGATGGGCTCCACCTCGTGCGAGCGGTGCCGGCGCAGTCCCGCCCGGCCGTCGGCGGTGACGGCGTACTGGACGCGGGTGCGCCACGCGGGGACCTGGCCCGCGGGCAGCTTGTCGCCCTCGGCGGGCACCACCGTGCCGTCCCAGCCGGCCTCCTCCGGGGTGAGCCCGGCGAGGTGCTGGAGCTGTTCGGCGATGACGTCGGCCTTCAGGCGTCGCTGCGCACCCGGCTTGGCGTGCTGCCAGTCGCAGCCGCCGCAGCGCCCGGGGCCGGCGAACGGGCAGGGCTCGTCGATCCGGTCCTTGGAGGCGTCGAGCACCGTCACGGCGTCGGCGCGCAGGTACCGCGCGCCCTGCTCGCCCTCCGTCACCCGCGCCACGACCCGCTCCCCGGGCAGCGCGTGCCGTACGAACAGCACCTGGCCCTCGGACGTGCGGGCGATGCAGTGACCGCCGTGGGCGACGGGGCCGACCTCGACCTCGTACTCCTCCCCCACCAGCGACTTCCTCGGTTCTGCCTGCATGGCGGGGTGACTCCAAAACGCGTGAGGGGAAAGGGCCGAACGGACACGGCCGGACAACAGCCCACCAGTCTACGTGGCTGCCGCCCGGCCGTTTCACACGAGCCGTCGCCTCACGACTTGTGCTCGGTGGACTCCTTCGACCGCACCTGCGCGGGACCGCGCCGCACCGACCCCGGCGCGTTCCAGTCCTGCTGCTTGCGGGCCCGCCGCTTGGCCGCCTCGGAGGACTGCAGCTGGTACGGCACCGAGGTCACCATGATCCCGGGCGTGAACAGCAGCCGGCCCTTCAGCCGCAGGGCGCTCTGGTTGTGCAGCAGGTGCTCGTACCAGTGGCCGACGACGTACTCGGGGATGATCACGGACACCGCGTCCCTCGGCGACTCCTTGCGCAGCCCCTTGACGTACTCGATGATCGGCCGCGTGATCTCGCGGTAGGGCGAGTCCAGGACCTTCAGCGGTACGTCGATGCCGCGCCGCTCCCACTCCTCGCGCAGGGCCTTGGTCTCCACCGGGTCGACGTTGACGCTCAGCGCCTCCAGCGAGTCCGAGCGCATCAGCTTGGCATAGGCCAGGGCGCGCAGCGTGGGGCGGTGGATCTTGGAGATCAGGACGACGGAGTGGACGCGGGAGGGCCGCACGCTGTCGTCGCTCGGGCCCTCGGGGGCGGCGATCTCGGCGGCGACCCGGTCGTAGTGCTTCCGGATGGCCGTCATCGTCGCGAAGAAGATCACCATGCCGAGCAGGGCGACCCAGGCGCCGTGCGTGAACTTGGTGACGAGGACGACGACCAGCACGAGGCCGGTGAAGAAGGCGCCGAAGGCGTTGATGGCGCGGGAGCGGATCATGTGGCGGCGCTTGGCCTGGTCCTTCTCGGTGGCCAGGTGCCGGTTCCAGTGCCGGACCATGCCGGTCTGGCTGAGCGTGAAGGACACGAACACGCCGACGATGTACAGCTGGATCAGGCGGGTGGAGTCGGCGCCGTAGATCCCCACCAGCAGTGCGGCGGCGCCCGCGAGGAGCACGATGCCGTTGGAGAAGGCCAGCCGGTCGCCGCGGGTGTGCAGCTGCCGCGGCAGGTAGCGGTCCTGGGCGAGGATCGAGCCGAGCAGCGGGAAGCCGTTGTAGGCGGTGTTCGCGGCGAGGAACAGCACCAGTGCGGTGGCCGCGGCCAGGACGATGAAGAGGAAGCTGCCGTTGCCGAAGACGGCCTCGGCGACCTGGGAGATCACCGGGTTCTGCACGTAGTCGGGGCCGAGCGGGACGCCGTTGTGGACGAGGTCCTTGGCCGGGTTCTCGGCCATGCGGACGTCACTCGCCATGGCGAGGCCGATGATGCCGCAGAACATGGTGACGGCCAGCAGGCCCATCATCGCGAGGGTGGTCGCGGCGTTCTTCGACTTGGGCTTGCGGAAGGCCGGGACGCCGTTGGAGATCGCCTCGACGCCGGTGAGCGCGGCGCAGCCGGAGGAGAAGGCGCGCAGCAGCAGGAAGACCAGGGCGAAGCCGGCCAGGCCCTGGTGTTCGGGCTTGATGACGTAGTCCGCCGTCGGTGCCCGCATGGTGTCGTCCAGGACCAGTCCGCGGAAGGCCCCCCAGGCGATCATGGTGAAGACGCCGGCGACGAAGACGTACGTCGGGATCGCGAACAGCGAGCCCGACTCCTTCACCCCGCGCAGGTTCATCAGCGTCAGAAGCACGATCACGCCGATCGCGCAGAGCACCTTGTGCTCGACCACGAACGGGATCGCGGAGCCGAGGTTCTCGATGCCGGAGGAGATCGACACCGCGACCGTGAGGACGTAGTCCACGAGCAGCGCGCTGGCGACCGTCAGGCCCGCCTTGGGGCCGAGGTTGGTGTTCGCCACCTCGTAGTCGCCACCACCGCTGGGGTAGGCGCGCACGTTCTGCCGGTACGAGGCGACCACGGTGAACATCAGCACGACGACCGCGACGGCGATCCACGGGCTGAAGTGGTACGCCGTCACGCCCGCGATCGACAGGACCAGCAGCACCTCGCCGGGCGCGTACGCCACGGAGGACAGCGGGTCGGAGGCGAAGACGGGGAGTGCGATGCGCTTCGGCAGGAGCGTTTCGCCCAGCCGGTCGCTGCGCAGTGCGCGCCCGATCAGGATCCGTTTGGGCACGTCGGTCAGTTTGGACACAACAGAGGATCGTAGGCCTTCGATTGCGGGGCCGCCCACCCGCCACCCTCCAGCGGCGTTCCGTCTGCTCTCCGAGTGAATTCAGAGGCGCATGCGGCTGCGGATTCCGCAGGCCACCCGCTTCCCATGCCTATATGACTAAGCCCTGTCCGTCACCCGGCCGTTGCCGCCCCTGGAGGTCCCATGCACACGCCCGCCCAGCTGATCGGCGCCGCGGCCACGCTCGTCACTCTCGGGATCCTCACGATGGCGAGCGTGCGCAGCATCAGCCGGCGCAAGGACGTGTCGCCGGGGGCGCGCTAGGGGGCGCGGAGCCCGGCTGCCCGGAGCGCTCCAGCCCCGCCACCCCCGCGCTCAGTTCCTCCCGCCCGATGCCGGCCGCCCGGGTCGAGGGGATCGTGCAGGCATAGGCGCCTGCCACCGTGCCGTGCAGGGCGCTGCGGTGGGGTGGGGTGCCGTTCAGCCAGGCGTAGAGGAACGCGGCGGCGAAGGCGTCGCCCGCGCCGTTGGAGTCGACGACCGGGGCCGGGGGCGCGGCGGCGGGTACGTGGGTGAGCTCCCCGTCGGCCAGCAGGTACGCTCCCTCCGCCCCGGCGGTGGCGACGACGATCCGGGCCCGGCCCCGCTCGGTGATCCGCCGCATGGTCCGCTCCGGGTCGGTCAGGGACGTGCTGGACAGGAAGACCAGGTCGGCCTGGTGGGCGAAGGGCTCGTGGTAGGGGTTGGAGCCATCCCAGTCGTGCAGGTCGGTGGAGATCGTGACGCCCGCCTCGCGCAGGGCGGGCAGCGCTTGGGCGCACGGCTGGGTGATGACGACGTGGGCGTGCCGGCTGACACCCGCGAGTGCGCGCACGGTGGCCTCGGGCAGCCGGTCCGTGTCGGCTGCGCGGGTGGCGTCGTAGAGGGACAGCCGCCTGCCGTCGGGGCCGACGAGATTGACCGCGCGCTTGGTGCCGAGCGGCTGCGGGACGGCGGTGAGCCCGATGCCGTGCTCCTGGTGCAGCGCGCGGACGAGGTCACCTTCGGGGTCGTCGCCGAGCAGGTCGAGGTGGTGCGTGCGCAGGCCCAGCGCGCTCGTCCCGAGGGCGACGAAGTCCCCGCTCTGGCCCGCCCGCGTCACGATTCCGGGCCGGATCATGTGGCTGTCCGCGAACGGCACGGGCAGCTCGGGCACGGGCACGATGGTGTCCACACCCGCGCCGCCCAGCACGAGGACGTCGATCTCGGTACTCATTGCGGGTTCCTCCCCGGGCCCGGGGCCCGGCAGGGCCCTCGGCAACCCCCTCGACTTTGCGGATACGTTGGAGTCGGGCAGCCGAACGCGGCACGGCCCCCGGAGGACATCATGACGTGATTCCACCGGCATGATGTTGCCCGGCGGCCCGCACGCAGGCCGCGACGTGATGCCTGGCGAGCCGAGAGAGAGACATGAGCACGACATTCATGAAGGCCAGAGGGCCTGCAGGAAGCGCGGTGTGACGCGATGCATATTGTCATCATGGGGTGCGGAAGGGTGGGTTCCGCACTGGCCCAGAACCTGGAGCAACAGGGGCACACGGTCGCCGTGGTCGACCAGGACCCCACCGCCTTCCGCCGGCTGGGCTCCTCGTTCGGCGGCCGCCGGGTCACCGGCGTCGGCTTCGACCAGGACACGCTGCGCGAGGCGGGCATCGAGGAGGCCGGCGCCTTCGCCGCCGTCTCCAGCGGTGACAACTCCAACATCATCGCCGCACGCGTGGCCCGCGAGATGTTCGGCATCGAGAACGTCGCCGCCCGCATCTACGACCCCCGCCGCGCGGAGGTCTACCAGCGCCTGGGCATCCCCACCGTCGCGACGGTCCGCTGGACGGCCGACCAGATGCTGCGCCGTCTGCTCCCCTCCGGCGCCGAGCCGCTGTGGCGCGATCCCACCGGCGGCGTCCAGCTCGCCGAGGTGCACACCTCCACCGCCTGGGTCGGCCACAAGATCAGCCGGATCCAGGAGGAGACCGGCGTGCGCGTCGCGTTCCTGACCCGGCTCGGCGAGGCGGTCCTGCCCACCTCGCAGACGGTGCTGCAGGAGGGCGACCTGGTGCACGTGATGATGCGCACCGACGAGGTCGACAAGGTCGAGGCGGCGTTCGCCAAGGGTCCCGAAGAGGAGGGCGGTCACTGATGAGGGTCGCCATTGCCGGAGCCGGCGCCGTCGGCCGCTCGATCGCGGGCGAACTGCTGGAGAACGGCCACGAGGTCCTGCTGATCGACAAGGCGCCGACCGCCATCTCGGTCGAACGCGTCCCGCAGGCCGAGTGGCTGCTCGCCGACGCCTGTGAGATCACGTCCCTGGACGAGGCGGCGCTCCAGCGCTGCAACGTCGTGATCGCCGCGACCGGCGACGACAAGGTGAACCTGGTCGTCTCGCTCCTCGCCAAGACGGAGTACGGCGTCCCGCGCGTCGTCGCCCGCGTGAACAACCCCAAGAACGAGTGGTTGTTCAACGAGTCCTGGGGCGTCGACGTGGCCGTCTCCACCCCGCGTCTGATGTCGGCCCTGGTCGAGGAGGCGGTGAGCGTGGGCGACCTGGTCCGCCTGCTCCGCTTCAGCCACGGCGACGCCAACCTGGTCGAGCTGACCCTGCCGGAGGAGTCGGCCCTGGCCGGCACGCAGGTCGGCGACGTCGAGTGGCCGCAGGACACGTCCCTGGTGACGATCATCCGCGGCAACCGTGTCCTGACCCCTTCCCGGGATGACTCCCTGGAGGCCGGCGACGAGCTCCTCTTCGTGGCCGCCCAGGCCCGCGAGGAGCAGCTGGAAGACCTGCTGTCGGTACGACGGAACGCGGCGGGCTGAGCACCTCCCCCCGCGGGGGGAACAGGCGGAAGGGGCGTCCCGAGTGCTCGGGACGCCCCTTCCGTCAGCTTCTGTCAGCTCTGGAGGTTCACTGCTCGGCGGACCGGGCGGCAGCCTGCCGCTCCCGCTCCTCGGCCGCCTTCTCCTCCGCGTCCATCTCCGCGAACACGTCGATCGGAGCGGGTGCCTTCGCCAGGAACACCCACGTCAGGTACACCGCGAGGAGGAACGGCGGGATCTTCAGGGCGACCAGGACCCAGCCGAGCTGCGTGGTGTCGGCCCACCAGTACAGCGGGAAGAGGATCGCGCACTTGGCGAGCAGGATCGCGCCCCAGGCGTAGCTGGCCTTCGCGTACGCCTTCTTGCGGCCCGGGTTCCGCGTGCGCCAGGAGAGGTTCTCCTTGAAGACCGGGCCGAGGATCAGCCCGATCAGCGGCACCCCGCACAGGGTGGTGATGATGTACGCGAGGCCCAGACCCAGCGTGTAGAGCATGCCGGGCAGGTAGAAGTCCTTGGCGTTGCCGGTCATCATCGCGAAGACGACACCGAAGGCCACGCCGAAGACACCGCTGAAGGCGTGCTTGACGGTGTCCTTCATCACCAGCCGGACCACGACCAGCACCAGCGACACGGCCAGCGCCGCGATCGCCGACAGGTGCAGGTCCTTGTTGATCGTGTAGATGGTGACGAAGAGGAGGCCGGGAAGCACCGTCTCCACCATGCCCCGCACGCCGCCGAACGCCTCGAACAGGGCGGCCTCGGTCACCGCCCGGGCGTCGTCCGCAGATGTCTCTTCGGTCGGCTTGTCGAGCGACGTCACCGGCTACTCCCGTCCGAGGGGTCTCAGTTCGTACTTGGGATTGAACAGCACCCGGCGGCCCCGGCTCATCGAGATCCGGCCCGATGCGATCAGTCTGCGCCCCGGCTCTATCCCCACGATGGAGCGCCTGCCGAGCCACACCACGTCCAGCGCGGCGGAGCCGTCGAACAGCTCGGCCTCCAGGGCCGGGACTCCGGCGCGCGGCCGAAGGGTGACCGTGCGCAAGGTACCAGTAACCGTCACTATCTCGCGGTCCCGGCAGTCTCCGATCCGGATGCAGCCGGCCGTCTCGGTGTCCTCCCGCAGTTCCTCGGACTCCAGGTCCTCCTGCGACGAGGAGAGCCGGTCGAGCATGCGCCGGAACCGGCCCACCGGCTTTTCGGAACGAGGGACAGCACTCATATCTGAAGCGTACCGGGGCGTACTGACGAAGGGCGAGGAGCCTATTTCTCGAAGCGATATCCCATCCCCGGCTCGGTGATGAAGTGCTTCGGGTGCGACGGATCCGCCTCCAGCTTCCGCCGCAACTGCGCCATGTACACGCGCAGATAGTTGGTCTCCGTCCCGTACGACGGTCCCCACACCTCCTGGAGCAGTTGCCGCTGCCCGACCAGGCGGCCCCTGTTGCGCACGAGGACCTCCAGCAGGTGCCACTCCGTGGGGGTCAGCCGGACGTCCTTGCCTGCACGGTTGACCTTCTTCGCGGCCAGGTCGACGGTGAACTCGCCGGTGTCGACGATCACGTCGTCCTCACCGCCGCCGGCCGGTTCGGCGCGGCGCACGGCGGCGCGCAGCCGGGCCAGCAGCTCGTCCATGCCGAACGGCTTGGTGACGTAGTCGTCGGCGCCCGCGTCCAGCGCCTGGACCTTCTCGTCGGAGGAATGCCGGGCGGACAGCACCAGGACCGGCACCCGGGTCCAGCCGCGCAGTCCCCTGATCACCTCGACGCCGTCCATGTCGGGCAGCCCGAGGTCGAGGACGATCACGTCGGGGTGGCGGGCGGCGGCGAGCCGGAGGGCGGTGGCGCCGTCATGGGCCGCGTCGACCTCGTACCTGCGTGCCCTGAGGTTGATCACGAGGGCGCGCACGATCTGCGGCTCGTCGTCGACCACGAGGACGCGGGTCATGAGGCCTGCCTTTCCGGTTCTGCCGCGTGGTCCGGTTCTGCCGCGTGCTGAAGCTCCTGGCGGGTTCCCGCCGCGCGGAGGGTGAGGACCATGGTGAGTCCGCCGCCGGGGGTGTCCTCGGCGTTCAGGGTGCCGCCCATCGCCTCGGCGAAGCCGCGCGCCACCGCGAGTCCCGGACCGACCCCCGCGCCGCGCGGGGCGCCGCCATGACGCTGGAGGGCTCGAAGATGTGCTCCTTGGCCTCGTCGGGGACGCCCGGCCCCCGGTCGACCGATCCGCTCGCGCGAGCCCCGGATCCTCGACACCCGGTGCTCGCCGCGGTACCGGGTGAGGTGGGCGTCGACCCGGTCGGCCACCCACAGCAGGGCCGGCTCGCGCAGGGCGGTCAGGTCGCCGGGGCGGAAGTAGTTCAGGGCGGCGTCGGCCTTGCCGGGCTGGTGGATGTTGCCGTGCGCCATCCGCCGCCGCAGCGCCTCCGGCGTCATCTCGACCAGCTCGACCTGGTCGGCCCGGCGCACCACCTCGTCCGGCCCGGTCTCCTGCTGCCGCACCCCGGTGATCGACTCGACGACGTCGCCGCGGTACTCCAGCTCCCTGCGCGGCACCTGCTCCAGGCCGTTCAGCAGCACCTCGGTGCGGGGCCGCCCATGGGGCTCGACGAAGGCCACCACGCGGTCCGTGCCGCGCTCGACCCGGCGGTGCGCCTCGGACAGCATCGCGTACGTCCTGCCGACGCCCGGCGCCGCGCCGAGGTGGATCCGAAGCTTGCCGCGTGCCATGGCTCCATTGTCTTCCCGTGGTCTGCCGACTGCGCAGCGTCGACCCTACGGCCGGAAAGGGCGGGATCCGGGTGCAGGCCACGACTCGGGACGCACTTTGACGGAACTCTGACGCGGGCCGGCCCGCGGGCGGCCTGGGCGCCGGGGTCCCCCGCAGGGTCAGCAGCCGCTCGCCCACGTCGGTGCCGTAGAGGTCCTGCGACGCCTTGTCCTCCACGAAGACGGAGATACCGACGGCGGCCTCCATCATCGACAGCTCCCCGTTCCCGTTGGAGTTCGAGCCGTTGATCTCGGCGGCCCTGGGCCAGGAGGAGCCGGCCCAGCCGGTCTGCAGGGGCGCGTTGCTCGCCTTGCGGGCGTGCCGTTCGCATAGGCGGGAGGGGCTTCCGTTCTCATGGATGAATAGACCAATGGGCCGTCAGGGTTCCGCGCACGACAAAGGGCCGCACCCCCGGTGGGGTGCGGCCCTGGCGTCTCTGCGTACTCAGCGGACCTCGGTGATCTCCGGTCCGCGCTGGAGCTGGCCCATTCCGCCGGCGAAACGGGAGCCCTCCTCCTGCTGCACGCCCTCGGGGACCATCTGGGCGTCGTTCGGCAGCTTCAGAACGATCGGGTCGCGGGGCGCCATCGGGCCCTCGCCGCGGACCACGACCGTGTCCCGGAAGATCTGCTCGAGCAGCCCGGCGGCCTGCGGCTGCACCGCACCCTGGCCCGAGATGACCCCGCGCAGGAACCAACGGGGGCCGTCCACACCGACGAACCGCACGACCTGGAAGCCGCCGGTGCCGTCCGGCAGCTGTACGGGCACCTGGGCGCGCAGCTCCCAGCCCAGCGGCCCCTCGACCTCGTCGACGATGCCGCCCTGCTGGGTGATGCCGGTACCGATCTCCTCGCGCACCTCGCCCCAGATGCCCTCGCGCTTGGGCGCTGCGAAGCCCTGCAGCTGGATGGCGCTGTCGCGCAGCACGACCGTCGCCGCCACGATCGCGTCGCCCGCGACCTCGACCCTCAGCTCCATGCCGTCGACGCCCGGCACGAACAGACCGCCCAGGTCGACCCGGCCTTCGCCCGGGTCCCGGACCTCCGAGTCGTCCCAGGGCCCGTCGGGGCGCGGCGCAGGCTCGAGCCTCAGGCGCTCGCGCTCGTCGTCCGCCTCAGTGTCGACACCGTCGACGACCTGCTCGGCCTCGCCGGCCGCGTCCTCGGCGGCATCCCTCTTCTTGCGACGTCCGAACACGTCACTGTCCTTCCCGGTCGGATACGACCGAAGCGTATCGATTCCCACCCGCCTGACCGCCCAGGGCGGCCTGACCGCTTGTGCCGTTCGTCCCGTCCACCGCGGCATGGCCTCCGGTGGACCCGAAGCCCCCCTCGGCCCGCGCGGAGCCGGGAAGTTCCGCCACCTCCTGGAAGCGGACCCTCTCGACCTGCTGGACTACCAGTTGGGCAATCCGGTCGAATCGCTCGAACCGCACGGCCTCGCGCGGGTCGAGATTCACCACGATCACCTTGATCTCCCCACGGTACCCGGCATCAACCGTCCCCGGGGCATTCACCAGGGCGACGCCGCAGCGGGCGGCCAGACCGGATCGCGGGTGCACGAAGGCCGCGTACCCCTCCGGCAGCGCCACAGACACTCCCGTGGGCAGCACGGCCCGCTCGCCCGGCTCCAGTTGGCACGCCTCGGTGGTGCGCAGATCAGCCCCGGCGTCACCGGGCTGCGCATACGACGGAAGCGGTACGTCCGGATCAACGCGCCGGATCAGCACGTCCAGCGGCTGCCGGCTCACGGGGCTCGTGGGAGTCATGGGGCTCTCCGGGCTCACGGGGCTGGTGAGGCTGTTGGGACTGTCGGGCAGCACGGGACGGGCTGTGCTCACGGGTTCACCTCGAAGGCGCGGGCGCGCCGGACCTGGTCCGGGTCGTTCATGGCGGCCTGGATCTCCTCCCGGCGGCCGTGGTCGACGAAGTGGTCGACCTTCACCTCGACGAAGAGCGCGTCCGCGCGCACGGCGACGGGCCCGTCGAGGCCGCCGACGCGTCCGGTCGCGGTGGAGTAGATCTTCCGCCCGGCCACCGCCGTCACCTCCGCCTCCAGGTACAGCGTGGTGCCGACGGGCACGGGCCGTACGAAGTCGGTCTCGAGCCGCCCGGTCACCGCGATCGTGCGCAGCAGCCAGTTCAGCGAGCCGAGGGTCTCGTCCAGGGCGGAGGTGAGCACGCCACCGTGCGCGAGGCCGGGGGCGCCCTGGTGGGCGGGCTGCACGGTGAACTCGGCGGTGAGCGACACGCCCTCACCGGCCCGCGCCTCCAGGTGCAGCCCGTGCGGCTGGTCGCCGCCACAGCCGAAACACTGGCCGTAGTGCGCGCCGAGGAGCTCACCGGGCGCGGGCGCGTCCGGGTGTCGCACCGGTTGCACGGCATCGACCGGAGGCTGAAGAGCTGCGGAAGTACGACTCACAGCCGGAGACCTTACCCGCGCGTCGGCCCCTTCCCGACACCGTGTCAAGCTTGGCCCCATGCAGCTCTCCGCCGCCCCCTACGAAGAACGCCTCACCGCCCCGCGGAGCTGGTGGCTGATCTCGTTCCTCGTGGGCGTTTCCATGGCCCTGATCCTGCTCCCGTTCGGCACGCTGCCGACGCTCGGCGGCCTGGCCGGGGGCACCGCGGTCGCGGCCGTCGCCGCGAGCTCGTACGGCTCGGTCCGCATCCGCGTCGTGGGCGACTCCCTGATCGCGGGCGAGGCGAAGATCCCGCTGGCGGCACTGGGCGACGCGGAGGTGCTGGACGCGGAGGGGGCCCGCGCCTGGCGCACCTACAAGGCCGATACGCGCGCCTTCCTCCTGCTGCGTGCATACATCCCCACCGCTCTGCGCGTGGAGGTCACGGACCCGGAGGACCCGACTCCGTACCTGTACCTGTCCACGCGCGAGCCGGAGCGCCTGGCGGAGGCCCTGCGGACGGCGAAGCCGGCGTAGCACACCTGCGCGGGGCATCACCCGGCCGCTGTTTGACGGGCCGGTTGTTCGACGGGCCGGTCTCAGCGCCCGTCGCCGTGCTGACGGCCGTGTCCGCCGTCGGGCCGGTGGCCCTGGTGACGGCCCAGGGGGTCGCTGGTGATCTCGCCCATCTCCAGGGCGTCCGCCGGACGTTCCAGGGCGGGGAGCGCCTCCAGGGCTTCCCAGGACACCTGGATCTTGCGCAGGTCCTTCCGGATCCGGCCGGCGAGCCTTCTCGTCTCGCCGCGGTTCATCACCGCCCCCACGGCGGCGCCCACCAGGAACGGCATCAGGTTCGGCATGCTGCGGACCATCCGCTTCATGATCCGCTGCCGCAGTTCGCGCTTCATGCGGCTGTTCAGCGCCACGCTGAGGGTCGACGGCTTGGACGCGTCGACCCCGCGCTCGCCCGACCACGAGTCGAGGTACGCGGTGCTGCGCTGCTTGAGGTTGCCGGGCGGCCGGACGCCGTAGACCTCGTGGAGTTCGGCGATCAGCTTCAGCTCGATCACCGCGACGCCGGTGACCTCGGCGGCCAGTTCCGTCGGCATCGCCGGGGGCACGGGGAGCATCGCGGCCGCGCCGATACCCGCGCCGACCGTCGCCGTCGCGTTCGCGGCGCCCGCCACGAGCTTGTCCGCGATTTCCTCGGGCCCGAGGCCCGGGAACTGCCTGCGCAGCGTCGCCAGGTCCCGCACGGGGACGCGCGGGGCCAGTTCGATGATCCGGTCGGCGAGGTAGGAGAGGCCGGCCCGGGCCCGGTCGCCGCCTTTGCGGGCGCCTTCCCTGGCCCGCTCCCGGATCGTCCCCGCCCGCCGTCTCGCGACGGGTGCGGGGACGTCCACGGACGCCGGGAGGTCACCCCGGTCCGCTGTCGGTTCGAGCGAGGCCGCCCCCGTATCGGTTGAGCCTCGCTCGTCGTCACGCGCGCCGTACTGCGGGCCGTCCATCGGCCCTTCGTCCGCTTCCCTCCGGGAGAAGCGGCGCTTCCAGGGAGGGGTCGAGCCAGTCACGGCCGACCCGTCCTCAGTCGCAGTCGCGGCAGATCGGCTGACCGTTCTTCTCCCGGGCCAGCTGGCTGCGGTGGTGCACCAGGAAGCAGCTCATGCAGGTGAACTCGTCCTGCTGCTTCGGGAGCACCCGGACGGCCAGTTCCTCGTTCGAGAGGTCCGCTCCGGGCAGCTCGAGGCCCTCTGCGGCCTCGAACTCGTCGACGTCCACGGCGGAGGCCGACTTGTCGTTCCTCCGAGCCTTAAGCTCTTCGAGGCTGTCCGAGTCGACGTCGTCGTCGGTCTTGCGTGGAGTGTCGTAATCGGTTGCCATGGTCGCTCTCCCCCTCTGGGTGTCTGCGGTGTCTCCAGCGCACGTAACGCGTGAGAGGCCGGACTTGTGCCCGACCTGAGGCGGAGATTTTGCCTCACATCAAGGTCTGTTACTCAATCGACACCCAACCGGACCCCTCATGAGTGATCGGCTTGGATGGCGATGGGGACCGTACACGGTCCGTATGCCGCACGCCAAAGGCGTCTCACCGTGTACTTCCCGTGATCAAGACCCCCGAAAACCGGGATTTTCCCGGCTTTCCGACAGCGTGCATGATCACGGAGAGTAGATGGCCGGAAAGGCGTCCCTGTGATCGATCACACACGGTGCACGCGCGGTGCAGCTTCAGAAATTCCGCGCAAAGCGAACATCCCCGTGTGCCGCCGAGTTGATCGGCGACATGATCTCAGATCGGCAGCGTGACGCGCATGACGAGCCCACCCCCCTCACGCGGCTGGGCGTAGATGTGCCCGCCGTGCGCCCGGGCCACGGACCGGACGATGGAGAGCCCGAGCCCGACACCCTTGTCGCTGCCCGTCCGCTCCGTGCGCAACCGCCGGAACGGCTCGAAGAGGTTGTCGATCTCGTACGCCGGCACGACCGGGCCCGTGTTGGAGACGACCAGGACCGCCTGGCCGTGCTGCACGTCGGTGGTGACCTCGACCCAGCCGCCCTCCGCCACGTTGTAGCGCACGGCGTTCTGCACCAGGTTGAGCGCGATCCGCTCCAGCAGCACGCCATTGCCCTGGATGACCGCGGGCTTCTGCTCGCCGCGGATCCGTACGCCCTTGCCCTCGGCCTCGCCGTGCACCTGGTCGATGGCCTGCGAGGCGACCTCGGCGAGGTCCACGGGCCCCCGCTCGACGACCTGGTTGTCGCTGCGGGCGAGCAGCAGCAGGCCCTCGACGAGCTGCTCGCTGCGCTCGTTGGTGGCCAGCAGCGTCTTGCCGAGCTGCTGGAGCTCCATGGGCGCCTGCGGGTCGGACAGGTGCACCTCGAGGAGCGTGCGGTTGATCGCCAGCGGCGTTCTCAGTTCGTGCGAGGCGTTGCCGACGAAGCGCTGCTGGGCCGTGAAGGCCCGCTGCAGCCGCTCCAGCATGTCGTCGAAGGTGTCCGCCAGCTCCTTCAGCTCGTCGTCCGGGCCGTCCAGCTCGATCCGGCGGGACAGGTCGGAGCCCGCCACCGCGCGGGCGGTGCGGGTGATCCGGCCCAGCGGCGACAGGACCCGGCCGGCCATCGCGTAGCCGAAGGCGAAGGCGATGACCGCCAGACCCAGCAGGGCCAGGAGCGAGCGGCTGAGCAGACTGTCCAGGGCGTGCCGGCGCTGCTCGTTGACGCAACTGTTCATGGCGTCGTTGAACTCGCTGGGCGAGGCCTGGCCGGGCAGGTTGCAGATGTCGCTGGTGACCTTGCCCTCGACGATCTTGAACGGCAGGTCGCTGCCCACGTTCAGGGCCTGGGCGGCCAGCAGGTAGATGATCGACAGCAGCAGGATGCCGGCGATCAGGAACATGCCGCCGTAGAGCAGCGTGAGCCGTATGCGGATGGTCGGGCGCAGCCACGGGAAGGGCGGCACGGGCCTTCTGGGGTCCCAGGTGGGCTTGGGAGGCGCATGCGGGGGCGCGGGAGTCGCTGCCACGGGGTATCAGATCCGGTAGCCGGAGCCGGGGACGGTGACGATGACCGGCGGCTCGCCGAGCTTGCGGCGCAGGGTCATGACCGTCACGCGCACGACGTTCGTGAACGGGTCCGTGTTCTCGTCCCAGGCCTTCTCCAGGAGCTGCTCCGCCGAGACGACGGCGCCCTCGCTGCGCATCAGCACCTCCAGGACCGCGAACTCCTTGGGCGCGAGCTGGACCTCCTTGCCGTCGCGGAAGACCTCGCGGCGGTTGGGGTCGAGCTTGATCCCGGCGCGCTCCAGGACGGGCGGCAGGGGCACGCTGGTACGCCGGCCCAGGGCGCGCACCCGCGCGATCAGCTCACTGAACGCGAACGGCTTGGGCAGGTAGTCGTCGGCGCCGATCTCCAGCCCTTCGACCCGGTCGCTGACGTCGCCGGAGGCCGTCAGCATCAGCACGCGCGTGGGCATGCCCAGTTCGACGATCTTGCGGCAGACGTCGTCGCCGTGCACGAACGGGAGGTCGCGGTCGAGGACGACCACGTCGTAGTCGTTGACGCCGATGCGCTCCAGGGCGGCCGCACCGTCGTACACGACGTCGACGGCCATGGCCTCCCGGCGCAGTCCGGTGGCCACCGCATCGGCGAGCAGTTGCTCGTCCTCGACGACGAGTACGCGCACGTTCCTGGTCCTTCCTCATGTCCACCCGCGTAGCCCTTCACCGGGCGCACGCGGGCAGGGGTCTTCGACGGTGCCTTGGTGTGTTGCCCTCCATCCTGCCCTTTTCGGCCATAAGTCGGAGGTAAGGCGGGTGGGAGGGCGGGGGCCCGAGGGGGAATACGAGATTTTCTCCTCCGGTTAGGTTTCCACGAAAGGGAGCTTGGGGAGGACGGCTTTACATCCCACGATCACGCTCTGCTGGCGCCGCACCACCATGCGGTGCGCAACAATCCGCTTTTCCGCAGGGCGGGCGTGGGTGTCCGGCACCGTCGCCGCCCAGCCGAGCGGCGCTGGGCATCCACATGCGGCGTGATCGTCCCTTCCGAACGGCACACCCCCGTGCCAACGACCCACGACCCAGGACGAGGGGGCGCAGCATGGACGCATTCACCGCAGGACTTCTGCAGCGCATAAGGGCGACCGAGTCCGATCTGTCCCGGGCTCGCGACGAGGGCGACGAGTTCCTCGTCGATGTGGAGCAGGGCGAGCTCGACGACCTGCGCCGTCTCGCCGCCGAGCACGGTGTGCAGGTCGGCGCGACGCGCGTCTGATCAGGCCGTACGAAAGCGGGCCCCGGCGAATCCAGCGCCGGGGCCCGCTTCGTTGCCGTAGGGGTGCGTTCACCTGGTGTTCGGCACGCCGTCGGCCTTCGCAGGGCGGCTCCGGCCCCCCTCAGTCGTGCCAGGCTCCGAAGTCCTCCAGGAGGCGCTGGAGGGGCTCGAAGACGCCGGGGGTACCCGCCACTGCCAGATCGCCTGACGGGCCCTTACCGGGGCGTCCACCGGTCAGCGCGCCCGCCTCCCGGGCGATCAGGTCCCCCGCCGCGAGGTCCCAGGGGTGCAGGCCGCGCTCGTAGTAGCCGTCGAGGCGTCCCGCGGCCACGTCGCACAGGTCGACCGCGGCCGAGCCGCCGCGCCGGATGTCGCGCAGCAGGGGGATCAGCCGCTGGGCCACATCGGCCTGGTGGGCGCGGACCTCGGCGACGTAGTTGAAGCCCGTGGAGACCAGCGCCTGGTCCAGGGGCGGCGCGGGGCGGCAGGCCAGCCCGCGCTCGCCGTCCCAGGTGCCGGTGGCCCAGGCACCCCGGCCGCGCACGGCATGGAACGTCTCGCCGCGCATCGGTGCCGTGACGACTCCGACGACGGTCTCGCCGTCCTGCTCGGCGGCGATGGAGACGGCCCAGGTCGGCAGCCCGTAAAGGTAGTTCACCGTGCCGTCGAGCGGGTCGATCACCCAGCGGACGCCGCTCGTGCCCTCCGAGGCGGCACCCTCCTCGCCGAGGACGCCGTCGTCCGGGCGGCGCTCGGCGATCAGGCCCGTGATCAGCTTCTCGGCCGCGATGTCCATCTCGGTGACGACGTCGATCGGGCTGGACTTGGTCGCGGCGACCGCGAGGTCGGCCGGGCGCCCGTCCCGCAGCAGCGCGCCGGCGCGGCGGGCGGCCTCCTGGGCGAGTTCGAGCAGGTCCGTGTGCAGGGGGTCGGTCACGGTGCTCCTCACGCGTAGGTGCTGTCGGCGCCCGCGGCGGCGGGCCGGGGGGCGCGGGCGGGGCAGCAGCCGACCGGGCAGAGGTTGTGGCTCGCCCCGAGGGCGCCCAGGGCGCACGGCGTGACGTCCTGCCCGCGCTCGACGGCGGCGCGCTCCACGACGAGCTCGCGGATCGCCGCGGCGAACCTCGGATCGGCGCCGACGGTGGCAGACCGCCGCATCGGCAGCCCGAGCTCCTCGGCCCGGGCCCTGGCCTCCGTGTCGAGGTCGTAGAGGACCTCCATGTGGTCGGAGACGAAGCCGATGGGGGCGATGACGACGGCCGGGACGCCGGCCGCGTGCCGCTCGTCGAGGTGATCGCAGATGTCGGGCTCCAGCCACGGGATGTGCGGGGCGCCGGAGCGGGACTGGTAGACGAGCTGCCACGGGTGGTCGACGCCGGTGCGCTCCCCGACGGCGTCGGCGATCTGCTGCGCCACGTCCAGGTGCTGCTTCACATAGGCTCCACCGTCGCCGTGCTCCTCGACCGGGCCGGAGGTGTCGGCGGAGGCCGTCGGGATCGAGTGCGTCGAGAAGGCGAGGTGCGCCCCGTCCCGGACGTCCTCGGGAAGCTCGGCGAGGGACTGGAGCACCCCGTCGATCATGGGCTCCAGGAAGCCCGGGTGGTTGAAGTAGTGCCGCAGCTTGTCGACCTTCGGCAGCTCCAGCCCCTCGGTCTCCAGGGCCGCGAGCGCGTCGGCGAGGTTCTCGCGGTACTGGCGGCAGCCCGAGTACGAGGCGTAGGCGCTGGTGGCGAGGACCAGGATGCGGCGGCGGCCGTCGCGAACCATCTCGCGCAGCGTGTCCGTCAGGTACGGCGCCCAGTTGCGGTTGCCCCAGTAGACCGGCAGGTCCAGGCCGTGGTCGGCGAAGTCCTTGCGCAGAGCGTCGAGCAGGGCGCGGTTCTGGTCGTTGATCGGGCTGACCCCGCCGAAGAGGAAGTAGTGCTGCCCGACTTCCTTGAGGCGTTCCTTGGGGATGCCGCGCCCACGCGTCACGTTCTCCAGGAACGGGACCACGTCGTCCGGGCCTTCCGGGCCGCCGAACGAGAGCAGGAGCAGGGCGTCGTAGGGGCTGACATCGCGCGCGTCTGGCATGAGTCGATCCTGCCACCCTGCACTGACAGCCGGGAAACGGCGGGGTGGCGCCCGCGCGGCACGCGGGCCCGGGGGTGCTCCGGGGCTGGGCCGGACGGGTGCATCGGGGTGCCCCGAGCCGTAAGCTGTGTCGACTGCGTTCGCAGCTTACTGAGCCCTTCGGAGACCCCGTGCCCAGCCCCTACCGCGCCCTGTTCGCAGCACCCGGCTCCAAGGGTTTCTCCGCTGCGGGCTTCCTCGGTCGGATGCCGCTGTCGATGATGGGCATCGGCGTGGTCACGATGGTCTCCCAGCTCACCGGGCGGTACGGGCTGGCCGGTGGCCTGTCGGCGACCATCGCGCTGGCCGCCGCGGTGGCCGGACCCCAGGTCTCGCGCCTGGTGGACCAGTACGGGCAGCGGCGGGTGCTGCGCCCGGCCACGCTGATCTCGCTCACGGCGGCGGCGGTCCTGCTGTTCGCCGCGCACTACGGGTGGCCGGACTGGGTGCTGTTCGTGGCCTGCGCCGGCATCGGCTGCGTGCCGAGCGTGGGCGCGATGATCCGGGCTCGCTGGGCGGCGCTGTACCGGGGCACCCCGCGGCTGCACACCGCGTACTCCTTCGAGTCCGTGGTGGACGAGGTGTGCTTCATCTTCGGGCCGATCATCTCCATCGGCCTGTCCACGGCCTGGTTCCCGGAGGCCGGCCCGCTGCTCGCCGCCTGCTTCCTGGCCGTCGGCGTGTTCTGGCTGACCGCGCAGCGCGCCACCGAACCCGAGCCGCACCCGCGCGAGCGCAAGGGCGGCGGCAGCGCGATGCGCGCGGCGGGGCTCCGGGTCCTGGTGGCCACCTTCGTCGCCACCGGGGCGATCTTCGGGGCGGTCGACGTGGTCACCGTGGCCTTCGCCGACGAGGAGGGGCACAAGGCCGCAGCGAGCGTCGTCCTCGCCCTGTACGCGGCAGGTTCCTGTGTGGCGGGCATGATCTTCGGGCTGCTGCACTTCGCCGGAGCACCGGAACGTCGATGGCTGCTGGGCGTATGTGCCATGGCCGTGAGTATGATCCCCCTCCTACTGGTCGGAAACTTGCCGTTTCTGGCCGTGGCGCTGTTCGTTGCGGGTCTGTCCATCGCTCCCACGATGATCACGACGATGTCCCTCATCGAAGAGCACGTACCACGCGCGCAGCTCACCGAAGGAATGACCTGGGTGAGCACCGGGCTCGCGGTGGGAGTCGCACTCGGCTCCGCCGCGGCCGGCTGGGTGATCGACGCGGCCGGGGCGCGTGCCGGGTACGGGGTTCCGGCGGTGGCCGGGGCCGCCGCGGTCGCGGTGGGTTTCCTCGGGTTCCGCCGGCTCAAGCGACCGGCACCGGGTCGGGGAGGCTCCGTTGAGCAGCACAGCGAACGGAAAGAACGGCACGTGGCGTAACTGGGGCGGCAACGTCTCGGCACGTCCCGCGCGAGAGGTCACCCCTGCCTCCGTCGACGAGCTGGCCGCCGCCGTGCGGCGGGCCGCCGAGGACGGTCTGAAGGTGAAGGCCGTCGGCGCCGGGCACTCCTTCACGTCCATAGCCGCGACGGACGGCGTGTTGATCCGCCCTCAACTGTTGACCGGCATACGCAGCATTGATCGCGAGAACATGACGGTCACGGTGGAGGCCGGCACCCCGCTCAAGAGGCTCAACATGGCCCTCGCACGCGAGGGCCTGTCGCTCACGAACATGGGCGACATCATGGAGCAGACGGTCTCCGGAGCCACCAGTACCGGCACGCACGGCACGGGCCGCGACTCCGGTTCGATCGCCGCCCAGATCCGGGGCCTGGAACTGGTCACCGCGGACGGCTCGGTCCTCAGCTGCTCCGAGAAGGACAACCCGGAGGTGTTCGCGGCGGCCCGCCTGGGCCTCGGCGCGCTGGGCATCGTCACCGCGATCACGTTCGCCGTCGAGCCGGTCTTCCTGCTCACGGCCCGCGAGGAACCGATGCCGTTCGACCGGGTCCTCGCGGACTTCGAGGAACTCTGGGCCGAGAACGAGCACTTCGAGTTCTACTGGTTCCCGCACACCGGCAGCACCAACACCAAGCGCAACAACCGCAGCGCGGGCCCGGAGAAGCCCGTGCCGCAGCTCCAGAGCTGGTTCGAGGACGAGTTCCTCTCCAACGGCGTCTTCCAGGTGGCCAACTGGGTCGGCCGCGCGGTGCCCGCCACGATCCCCGCGATCGCCCAGATCTCCAGCAAGGCCCTGTCCGCGCGGACCTACACGGACATCCCTTACAAGGTCTTCACGTCCCCGCGCCGGGTGCGCTTCGTGGAGATGGAGTACGCCGTTCCGCGCGCGGCCGTCGTCGAGGCGCTGCGCGAGCTGAAGACGATGGTCGACCGTTCCGGACTCAGGGTCAGCTTCCCGATCGAGGTGCGCACCGCCCCGGCCGACGACATCACGCTGTCCACCGCCTCCGGCCGGGACAGCGCGTACATCGCCGTCCACATGTTCCAGGGCACGCCCTACCAGCGGTACTTCACGGCCGCCGAGCGCATCTTCACCGCCCACGAAGGCCGTCCGCACTGGGGCAAAGTCCACACGCGGGACGCCGAGTACTTCTCCCGGGTGTATCCGCGCTTCGGCGAGTTCACGGCGCTGCGGGATCGTCTCGATCCTGATCGGCGGTTCCAGAACGACTACTTGCGGCGGGTTCTGGGAGCGTAGGCGAAGCACTGGGGGCGGTGCTGCCGGCCTCCTCGCTCCCGGTGGCGTTCGGGGTCGGGGTCGGGCTGGGCGTCGCAGCGCCGCTCTCGCCGGTGGAGGGCGGGGGTGGTCTCGCCCTGCGGTGCACCGGACGGGCCGGTCGCAGGAGCGTCGGCGGCGCCGGAGTCGTCCGGGCTGCCGGAGTCGGGGGTACCGGAACCGGATGCCCCGGACGTCCCCGAGCCGCCCGAACCACCAGGGCCCGGCGAGGTGGTGCCGCCGGCCTGGCGGCCACGGCGGTCGCGTCCCGGAGCTGCTCTCCGGTGCGCTTGAAGAAGTGCTGGAAGAGCCTGCCGCCGCAGGTGGCGACCACACTGACGACGCCGGCGCCGAGGATCGTGCCGTACACCCCGAAGCAGGACGCCGGTTCGGCGGCCGGGACCGCCGCCACGGCACCTTTCACGCATCCCCGGACCTTGCCTGCCTTTCCCGTACACGGTCGTTCAACTGCACAAGAAGGGGACGTGCGACCGAAACCCTTAGTTCCGATTCAGGCGATTACGTGAAGTTCCCCACGTTCAAGATCGCGAATCGGGGGCAAGGGGCGGCCAAGCCCCACGACTTGCCAGAAGTTGGACGGCGCGCCAATCCACGCACGTGGCCCAAATGGAGTACTGTTGCGAGCCCTGGGTCCGGTCTCCCGTCAGGGTGTACAGGGCCTTTAAGGACCGCCGGGAGGGGGCTAGTTGCACAGGGTGACAGAGTTCGTCACTTAGCGTTGCGAATAGGTAACCGTGCCATAACGGCGATCCAGGGCCCGCGCCCGACACGCCGGGCAACTCGGCAAGGTTGTGGCAGGCTGCACCCGGGCAGGCCACACTCGACTAGCGGAAGCAGCGACGCACGTGACGTCGGCAGGCACCACCCGGGAGGTCCCCATGCCCGAACTGCGTGTCGTGGCCGTCTCGAATGACGGCACACGGCTGGTGCTGAAGGCTGCCGACTCTACGGAGTACACCCTTCCGATCGACGAACGCCTGCGCGCCGCCGTGCGCGGCGACCGTCCCCGTCTCGGCCAGATCGAGATCGAGGTCGAGAGCCACCTCCGCCCCCGCGACATCCAGGCGCGTATACGTGCAGGCGCGACCGCGGAAGAGGTCGCGCAGATGGCCGGCATCCCCGTCGACCGGGTGCGCCGCTTCGAGGGCCCCGTGCTCGCGGAGCGTGCCTTCATGGCGGAGCGGGCCCGCAAGACCCCGGTCCGCCGCCCCGGCGAGAACTCCGGTCCGCCCCTGGGTGAGGCCGTGCAGGAGCGGCTGCTGGTGCGCGGCGCCGACAAGGACACCGTCCAGTGGGACTCGTGGCGTCGCGACGACGGCACGTGGGAGGTCCTGCTGGTCTACCGCGTCGCGGGTGAGCCGCACTCGGCGAGCTGGACGTACGACCCGCCCCGGCGGCTCGTCCAGGCCGTCGACGACGAGGCGCGCTCCCTGATCGGCGAGTCCGACGACCTGGCAGCGCCCGAGCCCAGCTTCCCGTTCGTCCCCCGGATCGCCCGGCTGCCGCGCGACAGACCGCTGGACCGCCCCGAGCGGCCCAGCCTGCCCGCGCAGGCGTCCGAACCGATCGAGGAGACCACGGGCGAGCGTGACTCGCTGACCAGCCTGCTCGAAGCGGTGCCGAGCTTCCGCGGCGACCTGGTGGTTCCGGAACTCCCCCCGGCGGAGCCCGAGGAGGAGCCCGTCGTCGCCGAGGTCGAGGAGGAGGAGCCCCCGGCCCCCGCGGCCTCGGCCGGTTCCGCCTACGCGGACGTCCTCATGCCGCGATCCGTGGGCAGCCACCGCGACCGGCTCATCGGGGCCACCGACCGCCAGGCCGAGGCGGACGGCGTCCGCCCGGGCCGCAGAGCGGCCGTCCCGAGCTGGGACGAGATCGTCTTCGGGACGCGGCGCAAGAAGCAGGAGTAGCCGAGTCGGCTGTCGAACGACGAGGGCCGCGCCGTCCGGGCGCGGCCCTCTCTTCGCATCAGGTCACTGCGGGTCCGGACCCACGGCGACCGGCCGGCCCGGGTCCGAGGACCACTCCGACCACGACCCCACGTACAGCTCGGCCTCGATGCCCGCGGCCGCCAGCGCCAGGACCTCGTGGGCGGCGGAGACCCCCGACCCGCAGTACACGCCGACCCGCGTCCCCTCGGTCACGCCAAGTCCCTCGAAGCGCGCCCGCAGTTCCCCGGCGGGAAGGAAGCGCCCGTCGGCCGCCACGTTCTCCGTGGTGGGCGCCGACACCGCACCGGGGACGTGCCCGGGCACCGGGTCGATCGGCTCCACCTCGCCCCGGTACCGCTCCCCCGCCCGTGCGTCCAGCAACACCCCGGACCGGGCCAGCGCCGCGGCGGCATCCGCGTCGAGCAGCCCCGTCGCCCGCGGCTCGGGCACGAAGGCACCCTCCGCCGGAGCCGGCACGGACTTCTCCAACGCCCCCTCCCAGGACGGCAACCCACCGTCGAGGACTCGCACGTCAGGGTGACCCGTCCAGCGCAGCAGCCACCACGCCCGGGCCGCCGCCCATCCCTGGCCGCCGTCGTAGACGACCACCGGGGTCCCGGCCGACACGCCCGCCCGGCGCATCACGGCACCGAAGCGCGCGAGGTCGGGCAGCGGATGCCTGCCCGCCTTGCCCGGCGCGGAGGCCAACTCCCGGTCCAGGTCGACGTAGACGGCACCGGGGAGGTGCCCTGCCTCGTAGGCGGCCCGGCCGTCGAACGGCGGCTCGCCGGCCGCCTTGGCCGTGGTGAGCTGCCAGCGGACGTCGAGCAGGACCGGCGGGTGGGCGCCCGTGAGGTCCTTCGCCAGGTCGGATGCGGAGATGATGGCGTTCATGGTCCCCATCCTCGCGCACGGGGGTGGCCGAGCCGTCCGTGTCCGGCTACTCTGCTCGGCCGGAGCGGAGCGATCACACGGCGTGCGGGAACAAGCACATGCTGTACAGCTGAACGACACGTGCCGATAAGCGCGCCGCGAGGGACAGGGGCCCGCACATCGGGCATTCTCCCGGACACCGGAACAAGGGACGCCCCACAAGGCCGCCCCACCAGGCTGCGGAGAGCACGGCCACCGCGAGGCCGAGAAGAGAGTGACGATGACCGACGCACGGGGGTCCACCGGCCCGAACGGCGACACACCCGCTCGGCACGCGCCCGGCGCACCCTGCTGGGTGAGCCTGATGGTGCACGGCCCGGACGCGACCGAGGAGTTCTACGGAGCGCTGTTCGGCTGGGAGTTCCAGCCGGGCCCCCAGCAGCTCGGCCCGTATGTGCGCGCGCTGCTCGACGGGCGCGAGGTGGCCGGCATCGGCCGGCTGCCGCCGGACCGCCATCTCCCCATCGCGTGGACGCCCTACTTCGCCTCGGGGAACGTGGACCTGACGGCCGAGACGGTGCGCAGCCGCGGCGGCACGATCGGCGTGGGTCCGCTGGACGCCGCCGACGCCGGCCGGCTGGCGATCGGCTCCGACCCCTCGGGCGCGGTCTTCGGCATCTGGCAGGCCGCCGCGCACCTCGGCACCGCCGTCTCGGGCGTTCCCGGCACCCCCGCCTGGAACGAGCTGCTGACCTTCGAGTCGGCGAGCGTCGCCAAGTTCTACCGGACGGTGTTCGGCTACGAGGAGGAGCCGGTGGTCTCCGCCGACTTCGACTACGTGACCCTGAACCTCGCCGGCGAACCCGTCGCCGGCATCCACGGTCTGGGGCACGCCCTGCCCCGCGACCGGGGACCGCACTGGGTCACGTACTTCCAGGTCGCCGACGTCGACGACGCTCTGGATCATCTCGTCCACCTGGGCGGGCATGTCCTCAAGCCGGTGCACGACACCGCCCACGGGCGGGTGGCGAGGGTCGCGGATCCGGAAGGGGCGCGGTTCGCGCTGCTGCAACGGCCGAACTGACGGCCACAGAGCCGGACGCAGGTCAGCCGGACGTCACCGGCAGCACGTCCGGGGACAGGGCCGCCGCGTGGGACGTCGCCGCGGTCATCCGGCGGCGGTGGTGGCGGCGGCACAGGACCTCGTACCCGACCTCGTCGGCGGAGTGGGTGACGTCGCCGACGACCACCTGGGCGCCCTCGACGACCATCACCCCGCCTACCGTGCGGGCGTTGTGCGTGGCGCGGGCTCCGCACCAGCACAGGGCCTCGACCTGGAGCACCTCGACCCGGTCGGCCAGTTCCACCAGCCGCTGCGAGCCGGGGAACAGTTTGGAGCGGAAGTCCGTCGTGATGCCGAAGGCGTAGACGTCCAGGCTCAGGTCGTCGACCACACGCGCGAGTTGGTCGATCTGCTCCGGCGCGAGGAACTGCGCCTCGTCGGCGATCACGTAGTCCGCGCGGCCGCCCTGCGAGAGGTGGTCGACGAGGTAGCCGTAGAGGTCCTGCCCGTCGCCGACCTCCACCGCGTCCGTGACGAGGCCGAGGCGCGAGGACAGCTTGCCCTCGCCGGCGCGGTCGTCGCGCGAGAAGATCATGCCCTGCAGACCGCGCGCCGAGCGGTTGTGCTCGATCTGGAGAGCCAGCGTCGACTTCCCGCAGTCCATCGTTCCGCAGAAGAACACCAGCTCGGGCATGTGGAGTTGAGCACCTTTCGGCGTGAGAGGTCGGGGTGGGGCTGTGTCAGGAGCGTACTTCGAGCAGGGGGACCAGCTGCTCGGCGGGGGTCATCGAGCCGTGGTTGCCGACCATCGCCGACTCCTTCGGCTCCCGCTCGGAGGCGATGAGCAGGACGTCGTCCCGCGCGGCCGCGACCACGTCACCGATCCTGCCGTACACCCGTTCGTCGATCTGCGGGCCGAACCAGCCCGCCGCGATGGCCTCGTCGCGTGAGGCCACCCAGAACTGCTCGCCGAGCACCTCGCGCCAGCAGGTCAGGACGTCGTTGGCCGCGCCGGGCACCGCGTAGACATGGCGGGCGCGGCCCTCGCCGCCGAGCAGGGCGACGCCGGCGCTCAGTTCCCAGTCCTCGTCGAAGTCGATGCGGTGCTGCTCGTCGAAGGCCACGTCGATCATGCCGTGGTCGGCGGTGACGTAGAGCGCGCTGCGCGGGGGCAGTTGCTCGGCCAGGCGCTGGACCAGGCGGTCGGCGTACATGAGCTGACCGCGCCAGGCGTCGGAGTCGACGCCGAAGCGGTGGCCGGCGCCGTCGACCTCGGCGAAGTACGTGTACACCAGTGAGCGGTCACCCGCGGCCAGTTGCTCGGCCGCCAGGCCGACGCGGTCCTCGCCCGACAGCCGCCCGAGGAACTTTCCCCCGCTGAGCGCGACCTTGGTCAGCGGGGTGTTCTCGAAGGTCGGGGACGACACCTGCGCGGCGTGCACCCCGGCAGCGTGCGCCAGCTGGAAGACCGTGGGGTACGGCTGCCAGGGGCGGGGCGGGGTCCACGGCTGCCAGCGCAGCTGGTTCATCAGCTCGCCGGTGTCCGGGTTGCGGACGGTGTAGCCGGGCAGGCCGTGCGCGCCGGGCGGCAGGCCGGTGCCGACGGAGGCGAGGGAGGTCGCCGTGGTCGCCGGGTAGCCGGCGGTGAGCGGACGCCCGGTGCCGCCGCGGGAGGTGGCGAGCAGGGACGTCATGAAGGGGGCGTCCTCGGGGTGCGCCCTCAGTTGCTCCCAGCCGAGGCCGTCGATCAGGAACACGCAGTTCCGGTCGGCGGGGGTCAGCTCGGTGATCGTGGCGCTCATGTCCGGTACGCCCAGGCCGGCGGCCAGGGTGGGCAGGAGGTCGGCGAGCGATCCGCTGCCGTACTCGGGGACGGGCGCGGAGGCGACAGCGAGCGGTTCGGGGTGGTGGTCCCAGGCCGTCTTGGGCTGTGCCATCAGCGGGTCGTGTCCGCGGTCGCCTCGGAGAGGGCCTGCGCGAACGCGAGCGCCTCGCGCACGGTCTCCGGTCCGTCCCCGGCCTCGCTGACGCGCAGGCTGAGGTCGTCCGCCGTCGAATTGCCGGTGTAGCCGTGGTCCGCCTCGCAATTGGGGTCGCCGCAGGCGGCGGGCTCCAGGTCGATGCGGGAGACGGCACCCCAGCCGATGGTGAGGACGACCTCGCGGGGCAGGGTCCCCGGCTTGTAGGACTCGGGGTTGGCGACCACGCGGCTGACCACGATCGACGAGATGCGGCCGATCTTCACGGACTCCGTCGACGTCGTGGCGTACGGCGTCGGGGAGGTGCTGTCGGCGGCCTGCTCGTCGGTGTGGCTGACGATGAAGCGGTTGTCCGTGAGGACGAGCACCGTCACGTGCCGCCGCACCTCGTTCTGGTCGAACGTCGTCTCCTGGTGGACCAGGTACGACCGGATGGGCTCGCCGCCCACGGCGGCCTCCACCGCCTCGGCCACGAGGGCCGGGTAGTAGCCGCTGCGTTCGATCGCCGACCGCAGCCCCTGGGTCGTCGTACTGGTCTTGGCCATGACGCCCATCCTACGGGGGACCACTGGCTGCGAGGGACAGCTCGCCCCCTGTCAGTACGCGGGGAGGGTCCGCGGGCCGAGGTCGTCGCGGGCGGGCGGGGTCGCGAGGCGGACGGAGGCGCCGAGGACGCTCAGGCCGTGCGAGGCGACGACGACCGGCTCCAGGGTGACCGCGACGACCTCGGGGTGGTCGTCGACCAGCCGGGACACCCGCAGCAGCAGCTCCTCCAGGGCGCGGGTGTCGGCCGGTGCGGAGCCGCGCCAGCCGAACAGCAGGGGGGCGGTGCGGATCGAGCGCACCAGCGAGGTCGCCTCCCGGTCGGTGACCGGGATCAGCCGGTGCGCGGTGTCCCCGAGCAGCTGCGAGGCGGCCCCGGCGAGCCCGAAGGAGAGCACGGCCCCGGCCGCGGGGTCGATGACGGCCCGTACGACGACGTCCACGCCGCGCGGCGCCATCCGCTGCACCACCGGTCGCAGCTCCTCCGGCGCGCCGAACAGCTCGTTCAACTCGGCGTACGACCGGCGCAGTTGTTCCTCGTCCGCGAGGTCGAGGCGGACGCCGCCGAGGTCGGCGCGGTGCCTGAGGTGCGGGGCGGTGGCCTTGAGCGCCACGGGGTAGCCGAGGGTGCGGGCGGCTTCGGCGGCGGCCTCGGGGGTCGGGGCGGGCAGGGCGCGGTGGACCTGGACGCCGTAGTGGCCGAGGAGGTCGCAGGTCTCGTCCGTGCCGAGCGTGAGTCCCTGCCCGCGCGCGAGGAGGCCGTCGATCAGCGCGGCGGCGCCCCTCTCGTCGATGTCCTCGTACTCGGGCACCTTGCCGGGGTCGGCGGCGTCGCGCCGCCACTGCGCGTAGGCGACAGCCTGGCCGAGGGCGCGGACGGCGCGCTCGGCGGCGGGGTAGGCGGGGATGAGGTGGGCACCTTCGGGGGCCTCGGTGGCGGGGAGGCGTTCTTCGACGGATGCCGGGCTGGGGGTGTTTTGCGGCAGGTTGTCCGAACCTGCCTGTGGGGCCGTGCTCGCCGCCGCCGACAGGGCCTGCGCCAGGCCGCCGAGCTCCACGTGGACCACCAGGACCGGCTTTGCCGGGGCCGCCGCCGATGCCGAGCGCAGGGCCTCGGCGAGGGCCGCGTCGCCGACCGAGCCCTCCCCCACCGCCGGTATGGCGGTGACGACGACCGCGTCACACCGGTCGTCGGCCAGGGCACGGGACAGGGCGGCGTGGAAGTCCGCCGCGGAGGCCGCGGTGGTCAGGTCCCGCGGGGGGTGCGGCCGCAGGCCCTCGGCGAGGCACGCGTCGTACGTGAGCAGGCCGAGCGACTCGGAGTTGCCCAGGATCGCCACCCTGGGGCCGGCGGGCAGGGGCTGGCGGGCGAGCAGCAGGCCCGCGTCCACCAGCTCGGTGATGGTGTCGACGCGGATGACGCCGGCCTGGCGCAGCAGCGCCGAGACGGTGGCGTGCGGCAGCCGGGTCGCTCGTACGGCGTGCCCCTGGGGAGCGGCGCCGTGCCGCGCGCCCTGGACGACGACCAGGGGCTTGGCCGCGGCGGTCCGGCGGGCGAGGCGGGTGAACTTGCGGGGGTTGCCGATGGACTCCAGGTACATGAGGACGACATCGGTGTCGGGGTCCTCGTACCAGTACTGCAGGACATCGTTTCCGGAGACGTCGGCGCGGTTGCCGGAGGAGACGAAGGTGGAGACGCCGGTCACACCCGTGACGCCGCCACCGCGCCGGTGCAGCCGGGACAGCAGGGCGATGCCGATGGCGCCGGACTGGGCGAACAAGCCGATCCGGCCCGGGCGCGGCACCTCGGGGGCGAGGGAGGCGTTGAGCCGTACCCGCGGGGAGGTGTTGATGATGCCGAAGGCGTTCGGGCCGATGATCCGCATGCCGTACGTGCGCGCCTGCCGCACGAGTGCGCGCTGGCGTTCGCGCCCCTCGGGGCCGCTCTCGGCGTACCCGGCGGACACCACGACCAGCCCCTGCACGCCGTGTTCGCCGCACTCGGTGACGACGTCGGGGACATGCTCGGCCGGCACGGCGACCACGGCGAGGTCGACCGGGCCGTCGATGTCCCGCACCGAGCGGCGCGCGGGCACCCCGTCGAGCTCCTTCTGCCCCTCCGGGAGGGCCCTGTTCACGGCGTACAGACGGCCGGTGAACCCGGCGTCCCGGATGTTGCCGAGAACGCTGCGGCCCACGCCGCCGGGGGTGCGGCCGGCGCCGATGACCGCGACCGAGCCGGGGGCGAGCAGCCGCTGCACGGAGCGCGCCTCGGCACGGTGTTCGCGCGCGTACTGCACAGCGAGGGAGCGGTCGGTGGGTTCGAGGTCGAACTCCAGACGGACGACGCCGTCCTCGAAGCTGCGCTTCTGGGTGTAGCCGGCGTCCGTGAACACCTTGATCATCTTGGTGTTGGCGGGCAGCACCTCGGCGGCGAAGCGGCGGATGCCGCGCTCGCGGGCGACGGCGCCGATGTGTTCGAGCAGGGCGGAGGCGACCCCGCGGCCCTGGTGGGCGTCCTGCACGAGGAAGGCGACCTCGGCCTCGTCGGCGGGTGCGGACGCGGGCGTTCCGTCCGCGCCGATCCGGTCGTAGCGTACGGTGGCGATGAACTCGCCGCCGACTGTGGCCGCGAGTCCCACCCGGTCCACAAAGTCGTGGTGCGTGAAGCGGTGGACGTCCTTGGCGGACAGGCGAGGGTACGGCGCGAAGAAGCGGTAGTACTTCGACTCGTCGGAGACCTGCTCGTAGAAGCTGACCAGGCGATCGGCGTCATCAACGGTGATGGGCCGGATGCGCGCGGTACCCCCGTCGCGCAGCACCACGTCGGCTTCCCAGTGGGCGGGATACTCATGCCGGTCCGGCGAGGTCTGCATGGGCCCCAGAGTACGGCTAGCGTCCGACAGCGGCGCGAGGCAGTCTGTGGAGGGCGTCAGTCGGGTCGAGGCCGCGATCCGACGGCACCCCCGGAGTGGAACGCGAGGACCGCTCCGGGTCAGCTTCACGATATGGGAAACTGGTCTAGACAACCCTGAACACCGAAGGGCAGCAACACATGGCTGAGCGCCGCGTCAACGTCGGCTGGGCCGAGGGCCTCCACGCCCGCCCCGCCTCCATCTTCGTCCGAGCCGCCACGGCCGCAGGCGTCCCGGTGACGATCGCCAAGGCAGACGGCAACCCCGTCAACGCGGCCTCCATGCTGGCCGTCCTGGGCCTCGGCGCCCAGGGTGGCGAGGAGATCGTCCTCGCCTCCGACGCCGAGGGCGCGGACGCCGCCCTGGACCGGCTGGCGAAGCTGGTCTCCGAGGGTCTCGAAGAACTGCCCGAGACCGTCTGATTTCCCCGCGCGCCCGACCCGGCGCACACCGAAGGGCTCGTCCGAATTCACCGGGCGAGCCCTTCGCCATTCCCGGCCGACACCGGGCGGGAATTCGAGAATTCACCGTTTCCGGGCAAGGGAAAACAAGCCCCCGTGAATAGCTGCTCTTTGTATACGGCTGCCGTGTTAATGCCGCAGGCTCGCCGTGTTTACGGGATGTTGCGAGTTCCTCACATGGTCGGTGCGCTCCCCGGCGGAGCCGAGACGCAGGCGGTGTGCGCCCATCGCGCGCTCGGTGTGCCGCGCCGTGACCGCCCGCGCGCGCTCGCCGTCCCCGCGCGCCACCGCGTCCACGATCGCGCCGTGCTCCGTCCAGGACTCCACCGGGTTGGCCGACGCCTCCACGGTGTACATCCAGGCGATCTTGTGGCGGAGCTGGGTGAGCATCGACGTCAGCGCGGGGCTGCCGGAGGCCTGGGCGAGCGTCTCGTGGAACCAGCCGCCCAGGGAGCGCAGGTCCTCGCTGTTGCCCCGGCGGGCCCGCTCCTGGCCCAGCCGGACCAGGCCGCGCAGAACCTTCAGGTGCGCCTCGGTGCGGCGCTGGGCGGCACGGGCCGCACCGAGCGGCTCCAGCAGCATGCGCATCTCCAGCAGGTCGCCGGCCTCCTGCTCGGTGGGTTCGGCCACGCACGCGCCCGCGTGCCGGCGGGTCACCACGAAGCCCTCGGCCTCCAGCGTGCGAAGTGCCTCCCGGACGGGCACCCGCGAGACGCCGTAGCGGCGCGCGAGGAGTTCCTCGGTGAGCCGGCTGCCGCGTGCGTGGACACCCGCGACGATGTCGTCCCGGATGGCCGTGCACACCGAGTGCGCGGGAATACGCATGACCGACCTCCGCTTAATCCCCGTGAAACGCCGACGAACGGCGCGCGTTCCGTGACTCTATTGCAATGAGCCGGAATTTCCGACGGCAGCCGGGAATCCATGGATATTTTTTGGACAGCGGGCGGCCACAAACGCCGAAAGCCCCGGCTCGGGGAGCCGGGGCTTCTGGAACAGCGGAGAGGTTCCGGTCAGAGGTTGACGCCGTGCGAGCGGAGGTAGGCGACCGGGTCGATGTCCGAGCCGTACTCGGGGCTCGTACGGGCCTCGAAGTGCAGGTGCGGACCGGTGACGTTGCCGGTCGCGCCGGACAGGCCGATCTGCTGGCCGGGGGTGACCTGCTGGCCCACCGAGACGCCGGCGGAGGACAGGTGGCCGTACTGGGTGTACGTCCCGTCGTTCATCTTGATCACGATCTGGTTGCCGTAGGAGCCGCCCCAGCCGGCCTCGACGACGGTACCCGCGCCGACCGCGTGGACGGAGGTGCCGCTGGCCGCGTGGAAGTCGACCCCGGTGTGGCTGCCGGAGGACCACAGGCCGCTGCTGGCCTTGTAGCTGGTGGAGACGTACGAGCCGGAGATCGGGGACACGAAGGTGTTGAGGCGCTTGCGCTCGGCCTCGCGGGCGGCGCGCTCCTTGGCCTCGCGGGCCTTCTCGGCCGCCTCCTTGGCCTTCTCGGCCACCTCGGCGGCCCGCTTGCGGGCGGCCTCCTCGGCCTTCTGCTTGGCGGCGGCCTCGTCGGCGGCCTGCTGCTGCGCGACGGCCTGGGCGTCGATCTGCTGGGCCACGGTGTCGCCCATGGTGACGACGGGAGTGAGGCCCGTCTGCTCGGCGCTGGGTTCGGCGGCGAAGGCCGCGGGGGCCGCCACGGTGCCGATCACGCCGGTGGTGGCGAGGGCCGCGACGCCGGCCGCGCGGGCGGTGCCGCGCTGGATCCTGCTGGGACGACGGTGCTTCCCGGTGGCGCGAGTGAACGCCATGTGGTGGCTGGTCCTTTCCTTCCTTCTCGCCTACCGGGTTAGCTGACGGGTTCGGAGCAGGAAGGTCTCCTACGGACTCCCTCGCGGCTCGCGCGGGCGTCCGATTCACCCCAGGGACTGCGATGGGTCCCCGGCTCCCCTGGCTCGCGCCGTACGGGGACTCGGCGATGACTGTCCGGTGCCGCGGGTGCGGCGCACTGCCTGACGAACAGCCCGGATGACGCTAAGCGGCGCCACTTTCAATTCCCAAACGAATCCCGGCTTTTGTAGCGCATCCCACAGGGCAGACAGGCAACCTCCGTATCAATTCGGGCATAAAGGAGCCCTGGTGCCTTGGAAGACAACCAGGGCCCCTACGCTCGTGCCGTTACTCGGCGGCGACGACGGTGACTTCGCCGATGCCGAGGGCCTCGACAGGCGCCTTGATCTGCGCCGCGTCACCGACGAGGACGGTCACCAACCGGTCCACCGGGAAGGCGCTCACGGCCGCCGCGGTGGCCTCCACGGTGCCGGTCGCGGCGAGCTGCCGGTACAGGGTGGCCTGGTAGTCGTCGGGCAGGTGCTGCTCGACCTGGTCGGCCAGCGTGCTCGCGACGGCCGCCGCCGTCTCGTACTTCAGCGGCGCCACACCGACCAGGTTCTGCACGGCGACGTCCCGCTCGGCATCGGTCAGCCCCTCGGCGGCGAGGGTGCGCAGCACCGTCCAGAGGTCCTCCAGGGCGGGGCCGGTGTTGGGCGTGTCGACGGAACCGCTGATGGCGAGCAACGCGGCACCCGTGCCTTCCGGGGCGGACCTGAGGACCTGGCCGAACGCCCGTACGCCGTAGGTGTAGCCCTTCTCCTCGCGCAGCACGCGGTCCAGGCGGGAGGTGAGGGTGCCGCCGAGGCAGTACGTGCCGAGCACCTGCGCGGGCCACACGCGGTCGTGCCGGTCCGGGCCGATCCGGCCGATCAGCAGCTGCGTCTGGACGGCGCCCGGGCGGTCCACGATCACCACCCGGCCGGTGTCGTCGGCGGTCACCGGCGGCACGGGGCGCGGCTCGGCCGAGGAACCCGTCCAGGCGCCCAGCGTGTCCCCGAGCAGGGCGTCGAGGTCGATGCCGGTGAGGTCACCGACGACGACGGCGGTGGCCGTGGCGGGGCGGACGTGCTTCTCGTAGAAGGCGCGTACGGCCGCGGAGTCGATCGCGGCGACGGTCTCCTCGGTGCCCTGCCGCGGCCGCGACATGCGCGAGTTCGCCGGGAACAGCTCCTTGGAGAGCTCCTTGGCGCCACGGCGGGAGGGGTTGGCCAGCTCGTGCGGGATCTCGTCGAGACGGTTGTCGACCAGCCGCTCGACCTCGCTGTCGGCGAACGCGGGCGCCCTGAGGGCGTCGGCGATCAGGCCCAGCCCCTTGGTGAGCCGGGAGGCCGGCACCTCCAGGCTGAGCCGGACGCCGGGGTGGTCGGCGTGCGCGTCGAGGGTGGCGCCGGCGCGCTCCAGCTCGGCGGCGAAGTCCTCGGCGGAGTGCTTGTCGGTGCCCTCGGAGAAGGCCCGGGCCATGATCGTGGCCACACCGTCGAGGCCGGCCGGCTCGGCGTCCAGGGGGGCGTCCAGCAGCACCTCCACGGCGACGACCTGTTGGCCGGGGCGGTGGCAGCGCAGCACCGTCAGGCCGTTGTCGAGCGTGCCGCGCTCGGGGGCCGGGAAGGCCCACGGCTTGGCCTCGCCCGCGTCGGGGCGGGGGTGGAAGTCCATCGTGGCGAGCTCGGTCACTTGGCCGCCTCCTCGTTCTCGTCGGTGGCCGCTGCGGTGTCCTCGGGAGCGTCCTCGTCGGCGACGGGCTCGTAGACGAGCACCGCGCGGTTGTCGGGCCGCAGGCGGGCCTTGGCGACCTCCTGGACCTCCTCCGCCGTGATCTCCAGCACACGCTGGACGGCGGTCAGGGCGAGCTGCGGGTCGCCGAACAGCACGGCGTACCGGCACAGTTCGTCGGCGCGGCCCGCGACCGTGCCGAGCCGGTCCAGCCACTCGCGCTCCAACTGGGCCTGGGCGCGCTCCATCTCCTCGGCCGTGGGGCCCTCCTCGGCGAACCGGGCGAGCTCCTCGTCGATGGCGGTCTCGATGACCGGAACCTCCACGTCACCGGACGTCTTCACGTCCAGCCACCCCAGGGAGGGCGCCCCGGCCAGCCGCAGCAGGCCGAATCCGGCCGCCACGGCCGTACGGTCGCGCCGCACGAGCCGGTTGTAGAGGCGGGAGGACTCGCCGCCGCCGAGGACGGTGAGGGCCAGGTCGGCCGCGTCGCACGCGCGCGTGCCGTCGTGCGGCAGCCGGTAGGCGGCCATCAGGGCGCGCGCCGGGACCTCCTCCTCGACGATCTCGCGCAGCTGCTCGCCGATGGTCTCCGGCAGCGAGCCGTCGCGCGGGGCGGGCTTGCCGTCGTGACCGGGGATGGAGCCGAAGTACTTCTCGACCCAGGCGAGGGTCTCCTCCGGGTCGATGTCGCCGACCACGGACAGCACGGCGTTGTTCGGCGCGTAGTAGGTCCGGAAGAACGCGCGCGCGTCCTCCAGGGTCGCCGCGTCCAGGTCGGCCATCGAGCCGATCGGGGTGTGGTGGTAGGGGTGGCCCGCCGGGTAGGCGAGGGCGGTCAGCTTCTCGAATGCGGTGCCGTAGGGGACGTTGTCGTAGCGCTGGCGGCGCTCGTTCTTGACGACGTCCCGCTGGTTCTCCATCGACTCGTCGTCGAGTGCGGCCAGCAGCGAGCCCATACGGTCGGCCTCCAGCCAGAGGGCGAGCTCCAGCTGGTGGGCGGGCATGGTCTCGAAATAGTTGGTCCGCTCGAAGCTGGTCGTGCCGTTCAGCGAGCCGCCCGCGCCCTGGACGAGCTCGAAATGGCCGTTGCCCTTGACCTGCGCGGAACCCTGGAACATCAGGTGCTCGAAAAGGTGAGCCAGGCCGGTCCGCCCCTTGACTTCGTGGCGTGAGCCGACGTCGTACCAGAGGCACACCGCCGCGACCGGGGTCAGATGGTCCTCGGAGAGCACCACGCGCAGGCCGTTGGCCAGGCGGTGCTCGGTCGCTGTCAGGCCCCCGGAGCCTGCCTGGGCTGTGGCCGTGTGACCCATGGGCATGTACGTCCCTTCGATCGCGGAGCGGTTGTTCAGACCGCGGATTCCTGCCGGTCCTGCCACTGTATGCAAGCGTGCGAAGCCCTGGTGAAGTTCCCGGCGGCGACCTGGTCCCAGCAGCACGGGAGGTGCCCAGGACAGGGTCCTGGTCCCGGTTGTCAGTGCGGCGGTCCACAATGGTCGGCGTCAGATCCGGATCGCAGCAGCATGAGCGAAGCCGCAGGGGCGGTCGGTGACGAGAGGGCGAGCGCGCGGAGGCCCGAAGGGCTGAGCACGGTCGACGGCTCGTCACCGGCATGAATGCCCTGTAGGCGAGCGACCAGCAACAGGAGGAGCCGGCAGCGATGGCCCGCCGCAGCACGAAGACCCCGCCGCCCGACGACTCGTACGAGGAGCGGATCCTCGACATCGACGTCGTCGACGAGATGCAGGGCTCCTTCCTCGAGTACGCGTACTCGGTCATCTACTCCCGCGCCCTGCCGGACGCACGTGACGGCCTCAAGCCGGTGCACCGCCGCATCGTCTACCAGATGAGCGAGATGGGCCTGCGCCCCGAGCGCGGGTACGTCAAGTGCGCCCGTGTCGTCGGCGAGGTGATGGGCAAGCTGCACCCGCACGGCGACGCGTCGATCTACGACGCCCTCGTGCGCATGGCCCAGCCCTTCTCGATGCGGGTCCCCCTGGTCGACGGCCACGGCAACTTCGGCTCGCTGGGCAACGACGACCCGCCGGCCGCCATGCGGTACACCGAGTGCCGGATGGCCGAGGCGACGAGCCTCATGACGGAGTCGATCGACGAGGACACCGTCGATTTCAACCCCAACTACGACGGCCAGGAGCAGGAACCGGTGGCCCTGCCCGCCGCCTTCCCGAACCTCCTGGTCAACGGCGCCTCGGGCATCGCGGTCGGTATGGCCACGAACATGGCACCGCACAACCTGCGCGAGGTCATCGCGGCCGCCCGCCACCTGATCAGGTACCCGAACGCCGATCTCGACGCCCTGATGAAGCACGTCCCGGGCCCCGACCTGCCCACGGGCGGACGCATCGTCGGCCTGTCCGGCATCCGGGACGCGTACGAGTCCGGCCGCGGCACGTTCAAGATCCGGGCGACGGTGTCGGTGGAGCCCGTGACGGCCCGCCGCAAGGGTCTCGTCGTCACGGAGCTGCCCTTCACGGTCGGCCCCGAGAAGGTCATCGCCAAGATCAAGGACCTGGTCGGTTCGAAGAAGCTCCAGGGCATCGCCGACGTCAAGGACCTCACCGACCGCGAGCACGGCCTGCGCCTGGTCATCGAGATCAAGAACGGCTTCGTGCCGGAGGCCGTCCTGGAGCAGTTGTACAAGCTGACGCCGATGGAGGAGTCCTTCGGCATCAACAACGTGGCCCTGGTCGACGGCCAGCCGCTCACGCTGGGCCTGAAGGAGCTCCTGGAGGTCTACCTCGACCACCGCTTCAACGTCGTACGGCGGCGCTCGGAGTTCCGCCGCACGAAGAAGCGCGACCGGCTGCACCTGGTCGAGGGCCTGCTGACGGCCCTGCTGGACATCGACGAGGTCATCCGGCTGATCCGCTCCAGCGAGAACTCCGCGCAGGCCAAGCAGCGCCTCATGGAGCAGTTCTCGCTGAGCGAGATCCAGACGCAGTACATCCTGGACACGCCGCTGCGCCGGCTGACCAAGTACGACCGCATCGAGCTGGAGTCGGAGAAGGACCGCCTCAACGCGGAGATCGAGGAGCTGACCCGGATCCTCGACTCGGACGCGGAGCTGCGCAAGCTGGTCTCCAACGAACTGGCCAACGTCGCCAAGAAGTTCGGCACCGACCGGCGTACCGTCCTGCTGGAGTCGGGCGGCGCCCCGGTCGCGGCCGTGCCGCTGCAGGTGGCCGACGACCCGTGCCGGGTGCTGCTGTCCTCGACGGGTCTGCTGGCCCGTACGGCGAGCGGCGAGCCGTTCGCGGAGGACGCCGGCGCCAAGCGCGTGAAGCACGACGTGATCGTCTCGGCGGTGCCGGCCACCGCCCGCGGCGAGGTGGGCGCGGTCACCTCGGCGGGCAGGCTGCTGCGGCTGAACGTGGTCGACCTGCCCCAGCTTCCGGAGTCGCCGGCGGCGCCGAACCTCGCGGGAGGCGCCCCGCTGGCGGAGTTCGTCTCCCTGGAGGACGACGAGACGGTGGTCTGTCTGACCACGCTCGACGAGTCGTCGCCGGGCCTGGCGATCGGCACGGCACAGGGCGTCGTCAAGCGCGTGGTCCCGGACTATCCGGCCCACAAGGAAGAGCTCGAGGTGATCACCCTCAAGGAGGGCGACCGGATCGTCGGCGCGGTCGAGCTGCGCACCGGCGACGAGGATCTGGTCTTCGTCACCGACGACGCGCAGCTGCTGCGCTTCCAGGCGTCCCAGGTGCGCCCGCAGGGCCGCCCCGCCGGCGGTGTGGCCGGCATCAAGCTCGCCGAGGGAGCGAAGGTCATCTCGTTCACGGCGGTGGACCCGGCCGTGGACGCCATCGTCTTCACCGTCGCGGGCTCGCGGGGCACGCTGGACGACTCCGTCCAGACGACGGCCAAGCTGACCCCGTTCGACCAGTACCCGCGCAAGGGCCGCGCGACCGGCGGTGTCCGTTGCCAGCGGTTCCTGAAGGGCGAGGACTGCCTGTCGCTGGCCTGGGCGGGCCCCGTCCCCGCCCTCGCGGCGCAGAAGAACGGCACCCCGGCCGACCTCCCGGAGATCGACCCGCGCCGTGACGGCTCGGGGGTGTCCCTGGCGAAGACGGTGGCGGTGGTGGCCGGGCCGGTCTAGGCCGGGTCCGCGGCATCCGCCTCGGGACCGCGCACGTACCGCAGGACGCCCCACATGCCGTGCTCGTCGGCGTGTGGGGCGTCGCTCGTGCACGCCTCCAGCTCCTTGCCGAGAGCGGGGGCGTCGATCCCCGAGCCGATGAGGACCAGCTGGGTGAGGCGTTCATCGCCGGCCGGCCAGGGCTCCGGGTAGAAGCGCAGGAACCGCCCGACGGCATGGACGGCGTAGCGGTTGCGGAGGTCGTACGGCCCGAAGCCGACGTAGCCCTTGATCCGGTACAGCCCCTCGGGCCGGCTGTCGAGGAAGGTCATCAGCCGGCGCGGGTCGAGGGGCTCCGGGGAGACGAACGACAGGCTGTCGTAGGCGGCATGCAGGTGGCCGGTGTGGTCGTCCACGCCGTGCTGGTGCGGGGCGTCGTCGTGGGGGGCGTCCCCGTGGAGGTCGCCTTCGTGGAGGTCGTCGAAGGAGAGCTGTCCGATGCGCTCCTCGCTCGGCCGGCAGTCGAAGAGGAACTCGGGGTCGATCCGGCCGTAGGAGGCCGGAACGACCGCGGCGCGGTCGACGAGGGACCGGACCAGCCCGAGGACCCGCTCGCCGTCCGCCGCCCGGTCGAGCTTGTTGACCACGACGAGGTCCGCCAGCGCGAGATGCCGGTCGATCTCGGGGTGCCTGGCCCGGGTGTCGTCGAACTCGGCGGCGTCGACGACCTCGACGAGCCCGCCGTACACGACCCCCGGATGCTCACTGGCCAGCAGCATCCGGACGAGTTCCTGAGGCTCGGCGAGACCGCTGGCCTCGATGACGATGACGTCGATGCCGAGGGAGGGCTCCGCGAGCCGCTCCAGGTACTGGTCCAGTTCGCTCGCGTCGACGGCGCAGCACAGACAGCCGTTGCCGAGTGAGACCGTCGAGTCGCCGAGCGCTCCCGCCACGGCCATCGCGTCGATCTCGATCGCCCCGAAGTCGTTGACGAGGGCTCCGATACGGCTGCCACCGCTGCGGTGCAGGAGGTGATTGAGCAGGGTGGTCTTTCCCGAGCCGAGGAATCCGGCCAGGACGACGACCGGGATCTGCTGCGGTTTCGGGCTCGGCTGACTCACCGTGCGACCTCTCTCGCGCCGACGCGTGCACCGGCTCGCGTTCCCGGCACACGTGGGAAATGGGGATGCCGCCCCAGGATACGAGCCATGAGATCCACGCCGAAGTGAACGATTGTTAGCAGCACTCGCGGGGCAGACGTTGGGCATGGCGCCGGTTTGTGCGACCCTCGCTTCCCTCCGTGCGCCTCCTCTCCGCCTCCCCGCCGATCAGAGCCGCTCGGCACTCTGGGAGACGGCAAGCGCCGCCCACCGCTCGCCGGTCCCCACCAGTCGACCCGCACCCCGACGACCGGCGGACGGCCGCCTGAACCGGGGGTTGACATGGCCACACAGAAATTTGGGTTTCGAGGGCTGAGGGCCACCGCCTCGGCAGGGATGGGCCTGGCGGCGGGTGCCGCCGTCGCCCTGGCCCTGCAGTGGCCCGCGTTCCACGCGTTGCGTGCCCGGATCGAGCAGCTGGAGGAGGCCGCGCAGGCCCAGCACCGGACCAACTTCGCGTACCAGCAGCGTCTGCACTGGGAGTTGCTGAGCAAGGCGATGGACGATCCGGAACTGGCCGAGGTGATCGACGCCTACGACGGGACCGTCTCTCCCAGGAAGCAGCGCCAGTTCCTCTTCGCCAACGCCCTCTACACCAACGCCCTGTGCTACTACCGCATGGGCAACATGACCAGAGAGGAGTTCTTCGGCTTCGCCCGGAGCATGCTGCAGAACCCCCTCTTCCGGGAGTACTGGTACGCCACCCGCCCACACCGGGCGACCCTCGTCGACACCTCCGACGAGGCCGGGCTGGGACGCATGGTCGACGAACTTCTCGTACAGCTGGAGGAGGCGGACATCGACGAGTGGTGGGTGGTCGGGGATCCGCCGGGCGAGTAGCCCCACGGCACCGGCCGTAAGCGCCGCACCTCGAGGATCACTCTCCGGAACGCATCACACGGCTGGGCGGTAACGAACCCATAAACCGGCGCGTTTCCCCAGGTGCCAACAAGGTTGACTACTGCGCATCCCGCGAACCGGGTCGACCACCGCCGAACCGCCGCTCCACGCCGCCCGGTTGTCGAGGCCGCGGCCCCACAGGGCCGCATCGCACCGCAGGCGAGTGCGCACCACGCCTCGAGATCAAGGAACGCCAGAACAGTGAGCCACATCATCCGTCGGATTGGCACCCCTCCCAGCGACCGGGGCAGTGCGACCGGTGCCAATTGCCCCGATATCTTCGAGCTGTCCGACGGCAGGTTCGCTGTGATCGGCACGGACCTCACCGAAGAACTGGACGGGAAGCTTCCCGCCGACGCTTCCCGGGCGGACTACGAGCGCATCGTCGTAGTCTCCCGCAGAACTCTCATCGACGCCAAGGTCGACATTCCCGACGCCTGATCCCGTCGGTCACTCATAGGCCGGACACCAGAGGCCCGGCACCGGAACGTGCCGGGCCTCTTCACGCTCCCGTGACGCCTTCGCTCAGGCGGGCACAGGCGCCGGCGCCTCCGGTCCCACATAGCGCGCCACCGGCCTGATGATCTTCGTGTCCTCCGCCTGCTCCAGGATGTTGGCGCTCCACCCCACCGCCCGCGCGGCGGCGAAGGTCGGGGTGAACATCTCGCGGGGCAGGCCGCAGAGTTCCATGACCACGCCCGCGTAGTACTCGACGTTGGTGTGGAGTTCCCTGCCGGGCTTCAGCTCCGCCAGGATCGCCTCGATATGACGCTCGACCTCGACGGCGAAGTCCACCCTCGGCCCGCCGAATCCCTGGGCGACCTCGCGCAGCATCCGGGACCGCGGGTCCTCCGTGCGGTAGATCGCGTGCCCGAACCCCATGATGCGCTCACCGGCGAGCACCCGCCGGCGCACCCACGGGTCGATTCGGTCCGGGGTGCCGATCGCGTCCAGGGTGTCCAGTGCACGGCTGGGCGCACCCCCGTGCAACGGGCCCGACAGCGCCGCCACCGCCCCGGCGAGGCACGCCGCCACGTCCGCACCCGTGGACGCGATGACCCGGGCCGTGAAGGTTGATGCATTGAATCCGTGATCAATCGTTGAGATCAGGTACTGCTCGATCGCCCGTGCGTGCGGCTCGGTGGGCACCGAACCGGTCAACATGTACAGGTAGTTCGCCGCGTAGGACAGGTCCTCGCGCGGCTCCACCGGTTCGAGCCCCTTGCCCAGCCGGTGCAGCGCGGTGAGCAACGTGGGTACGGCCGCTGCCGCCTCGATCGTGTCCTGACGGCGCCGGTCGGCGTCGATGTCGTACACGGGGTGGAACGCCTTCGCCGCACCGAGCAGCGAGAGGGCCGTCCGCATCCCGGCGAGCGGACCGGAGCGCCCGCCGGCCGCCGCGATGGCCGGCATTGCCGCCCGCACCTCGTCCGGCAGCCGCCTCAGCGCGGCGGTCTCGGCCGCGAAGGCCGCACTCCGCCCGGCGTCCGGCAGTTCGCCGTGCACGAGGAGATGCCAGACGTCCTCGAAGCCGCGGTTCCGCGCCAGGTCGACGGCCGAGTACTGCCGGTAGTGGTAGAAGCCCTCCAGACCGCGGACGTCACCGACCCGGGTGTCGGTGACGACGACACCGGCGAGCCCCCGGGGCGCTTCGACAAGAGTGGCTGCTGACCTGTTGACGGACATGACTTCCTCCCTGAACTTGATTTGACTGTCCATGATTGACTTGAGACGTGTCAATATTGATTGAATCAATATATCAGTCAATGGTCCGCTGACGGATACGGTGACCCCCATGCGCGATCAAGAACCCGCCCCCCTGGACGCGGAACGGCGGCTGAGCACCAAGGAGGCCGCCGAGCTGCTCGGTGTGAAGCCGGAGACCGTGTACGCGTACGTGAGCCGCGGCCAGCTCAGCAGCCGACGGGTGAGCGGCGGCCGCGGCAGCACCTTCGACGCCCGGGAGGTCGAGGCGCTCGCCCGGCGCAACAGGCGGGAGAGCGCGGGCGCTTCCGGCACCGGCGGCGACCTGTCCGTCCGCACCCGCATCACGCTCATCGAGAACGACCGCTACTTCTTCCGCGGTGTCGACGCGGTCGACCTTGCCGCACGGCACACCTACGAGGAGGTCGCCGAGTGGCTGTGGACGGGCCGGATGCTCCCGGGCAGCACCTTCACCGCGCCCGCCGCCTCCGTCGCCGTCGCCCGCCGCGCCGTCGAGGCGCTGCCCGAACACGCCGCTCCCACCGACCTGTTGCGGGTGGCGACGATCGCCGCCGCGACCGCCGACCCCCTGCGGTTCGATCTGTCCGAGGAGGCCGTGCTCGGCACCGCGCGCACCCTCATCCCCACGCTCGTCGCCGCGCTGCCTCCGGCGGGGCACCACCGCCGTGACGAGGACCCCATGGCCCACCGCCTGTGGACCCGGCTGTCGGTGCGCAAGGACCCCGACGAGGCGTCCCTGCGCGCCCTGGACGCTGCCCTCGCCCTCCTCGTCGACCACGACCTGGCCGCCTCCACCCTCGCGGTGCGCGTCGCCGCGTCCGCCCGCGCCCACCCCTACGCGGCGGTCTCCGCCGGGCTGGGCGTGATCGAGGGTCCGCTGCACGGTGCGGCCAGCGGGCACGCCCACCGGCTGCTGCAGGACGTGCTCGACCAGGGCGACGCGGCACCGGTGATCGCGGACGAACTGCGCGCCGGCCGCCGTGTCCCGGGCCTCGGACACCGGCTCTACCCGGGCGAGGACCCACGCGCGCGTGCTCTGTTCGCCCTCCTGGAGCAGATCCCGCGCGCGGAGCCGGCTCTCCTCGCGGCCCGCGACATCGTGGAGACCACCGCCCGCCACGCCCCGCTGCACGCCAACGTGGACTTGGCGCTCGCCGTGCTCACCGCGTCCTGCGGCATGGCCCCGACGGCGGGCGAGACGATCTTCGCAGTGGCCCGGACGGCGGGCTGGATCGCCCACGCCCTGGAGGAGTACGGCGAACGCCCGCTGCGGATGCGTCCGAGCGGTCTCTACGCAGGTCCGAGGCCTCCGCAGCCACTGCCGGAGTAGAGCGGGGCGGGGCCGAAAGTCGCTGCGGACGAAGTCAGGTTAGGCTCACCTCTGTGAGTACGTGCTCAAGCGTCTCCCGGGACTTCGACGAGCCCGTTTCGGGAACCGCGGCCACTGCGAGGACCTGGCTGTTGCTGGAACAGCCCGGTCCGTGGGGTGCCAAGGCGCTCACTTCGAGCCACCTGGACCCCGTCCTGGGGCGTGCCCTGGAGGCGGCCGCGAAGGACACGGGTGTACGGATCGCGCTCATCCGCCGCCCCGGGCGCCACGCGGACCGCCGCATGCCCGCCTCGCGCCGGGTGTACGCGGCGCACGTCGTCCCGGGAAGCGTGTGGCTGCACAGCGCCTCGACCTCGGACCCCGAGCGGTTGCTCGATCTCGACTTCGCGGCACTCGGCCGGGGCGACCACCGCATGTTCGACGCGCTGCTCGGCGGCCGGCCCCATGACGGTGACCCGCTCGCCCTCGTCTGCACCAACGGCAAGCGCGACCGCTGCTGCGCCCTCCTGGGCCGGCCCCTCGCGGCCGAGCTGGCGACGTCCGGGGTCGAGGGCGTCTGGGAGGTCACCCATCTGGGTGGTCACCGCTTCTCCCCCACGGTGCTCGTGCTGCCGTACGGATACGCGTACGGCAGGGCCGAGGCTCATTCCCTCAAGGAGGTCCTGCACAGCGCCCGGGAGGGGCGGATCGTCGTGGAGGGGTGCCGGGGCAGCTCCGCCTGGGATCGGCCCGGTCAGGCCGCCGAGCTCGCCGTGCGCACCAGGACCGGCGAATACGCCGCTCAGGCGCTGAGCGTCGTCGGGACGGCCGGCACGGCCCCGCGCTGGGAGGTGACCGTCGCCCACACCGACGGGCGCCGCTGGCAGGTCGACGTGGCCCAGGGCGCGGCCCTGCCGCCCCGCCCGGAGAGCTGCGGGGCGTCCGTTCTCGGTTCACCCGCGCGGATGGACGTGGTGGCGGTACGTGAGGTGAGGATGGCGACGGCGCTGGCCGGCTGACCGTCCGGCTCTGGACGCTTCATTCATTGATGCTGCCTCTGCACACATTGATTGGGAGATCCACGCCACACCCGTCTAGGGCAGGTAGCCGGCCGCACGTACCGTCTTGGGTATGAGCCCCACTCCCCCCGCCCGTCGCCTGCGCCTCGGCCTGCCCCGGCGGGTGTTCTCGCAGGTGCTGCTGATGCAGGTGGCGATCGCGGCGGGAGTCGCGGTGCTCGCGACCGGGCTGTTCCTCGCGCCCCTGAGCAACCAGCTGGACGACCAGGCGATGCGCCGCGCGCTCGCGATCGCGCAGACGACCGCGCAGCAGCCTGAACTCGCGCGGGACCTGCGGGACACGCCGCCCTCGCCCCATGGTCCGGTGCAGCGGGAGGCGGAGCGGATCCGGAAGGCCACCAAGGCCGAGTACATCGTGGTGATGGACTGGCGGGGCGTTCGCTGGTCGCACACGGACCCGAAGCAGATCGGCGGCATCGTCTCCACCGACCCCGGCCAGGCCCTGGCCGGCAAGGAGGTCATGGAGATCGACAGCGGCACTCTGGGCCGCTCCGCCCGGGGCAAGGTGCCGCTGCGCGACAGCGACGGCAGCGTCGTCGGCGCGGTCTCGGTCGGCATCGCCTACGACAGCGTCCGGGCCCGCCTCATCCACGCGATCCCAGGGCTGTTCGCGTACGCCGGCGGCGCCCTGGCCGTGGGCGCGCTGGCCGCGTGGCTCATCTCCCGGCGGGTCCACCGGCAGACCAGGGACCTGGCCTTCTCGGACATCGCGGCGCTCCTGTCCGAGCGTGAGGCGATGCTGCACGGCATCCGGGAGGGCGTCGTCGCCCTGGACCGCACCGGCCGCATCCGCCTCGTGAACGACGAGGCACAGCGTCTGCTGGGCATCGGGGAGACGGTGGTGGGCCGTTCCCCCGACGAGGCGCTCGGCGTGGGCCGCACGGCCGATGTGCTGGCCGGACGGGTCACCGGCACGGATCTGCTCACCGTGCGCGGCCAGCGTGTGCTGGTCGCCAACCGGATGCCCACCGACGACGGTGGCGCCGTGGCCACCCTGCGCGACCGCACCGAGCTGGAGCAGTTGGGCCGCGAACTGGATTCCACCCGCGGTTTGATCGACGCCCTGCGCGCCCAGGACCACGAGCACGCCAACCGTATGCACACGCTTCTGGGGCTGCTCGAACTGGAGATGTACGACGACGCCGTCGAGTTCGTCGGCGAAGTGGTCGGTGACCACCGGGCCACAGCGGAACAGGTCACCGAGCGGATCGAGGACCCGCTGCTCGCCGCCCTGCTGGTCGGCAAGGCGACCGTCGCGGCCGAGCGGGGTGTCGCCCTGTGGGTGTCGGACCGGACCCGGGTGCCCGACCGGCTGGTCGACCCGCAGGGGCTCGTCACCGTCGTGGGGAACCTGGTGGACAACGCCCTCGACGCCGTCGCCGGCGAGCCGCACGCGCGCGTGGAGGTCGAACTGCGCGCCGAGGGGCGTACGGCGATCCTCACGGTGCGCGACACGGGGCCGGGGATCCCGCCGGAGCAACGGGAGTTGATCTTCACCACGGGATGGTCTACGAAGAAGCCGCCGGCTCACCGTGAGCGGGGTATCGGACTCTCCCTGGTGCGCAGGCTGGCGGAGCGACAGGGTGGCAGCGCGACCGTCGGCGAGGCGCACGGCGGGGGCGCGGAGTTCACCGTCGTCCTGCCCGAAGCGCTGGCGGAGCCGGGCCCGGAGCCGGCCGTGGTGACCGTGCCGTCAGCTCCGCAGACCGCCGAGGAGGAGTCGTGATGATCGAGGTCCTGGTCGTGGACGACGACATGAGGGTCGCGCGGGTCAACGCCGCCTACGTCGAGAAGGTGCCGGGCTTCCATGTCGCGGGGGTGGCCCACAGCGCCGCGGAAGCGCTGCATCAACTGGAGACGCTGCCCCTGCTGGACCTGGTGCTCCTGGACCACTACCTGCCGGACGCGACCGGGCTGGCGGTCGTCCAGGAGATGCGGCGGCGCGGGGACCAGACCGACGTGATCATGGTGACGGCGGCCCGGGACGTCTCCACCGTGCAGGCGGCGATGCGGCACGGCGCACTGCAGTACCTGGTCAAGCCGTTCGCCTTCGCCGGCCTGCGCGCCAAGCTGGAGGCCTACGGGGAGCTGCGCCGCACCCTCGACGGCGGTGGAGAGGCGGAACAGGCCGAGGTGGACCGCATCTTCGGGGCCCTGTCGGCGGCCTCCGAGCCCGACCTGCCCAAAGGCCACTCCCCCACCACCGCGGAGCTGGTCCGCCAGGCCCTGATGAACGCGAACGGGCCTCTGTCCGCCCAGGAGATCGCCGAGCGGACCGGGGTGAGCCGCCAGACCGCCCAGCGCTATCTGAAGCTCCTGGAACGCACGGGACGGGCCAGACTGACCCTCAAGTACGGCGACGCGGGCCGCCCGGAACACCGTTACGTGTGGGCGACCCGCGGCTAGGGCGACGGCCTGCCGGCTTCCTCACGAACTCGGTGATGGCTGCCGTCCTGGTCGTGGCACCGAAGGCCCCCTACGCCGCTCCCGCACCGGTCAGCGACCGCACCTCGGTCTCCGCGTGCTTGGCCTCGTCCGGGACCTCCGTCGAGGTCACGGTGCCCAGCCAGCCCGCGAGGAAGCCGAGGGGGATCGAGACCAGGCCCGGGTTCTGCAACGGGAAGTACTGGAGGTCGATGCCCGGGAACAACGAGTCGGGGCTGCCCGAGACCACCGGGGACAGCACCACGAGCACCACGGCCGGAACCAGACCGCCGTAGACGGCCCACACGGCGCCCCGTGTGGTGAAGCCGCGCCAGAACAGCGAGTAGAGCAGCACCGGAAGGTTCGCCGACGCGGCGACGGCGAAGGCCAGGCCCACTAGGAACGCCACATTCAGATCCCGCGCCAGCAGCCCGAGCGCGATCGCCACCACGCCGACGCCGACGGCCGCGAGACGGGCCACGGCCACCTCGCTGCGCGGCTTCCCGCCCCGGCGCCGCAGGGATGCGTACAGGTCGTGGGCCACGGACGCCGAGGACGCCAGCGTGATGCCGGCGACCACGGCGAGGATCGTGGCGAAGGCGACAGCGGCGACGATCGCGAAGAGAACCGTCCCCCCGGTGGATCCCGCACCACCGCCCAGATCGAGCGCCAGCAGCGGAACCGCCGTGTTCCCGGACGCGTTCGACCCGCGTACCGCGTCCGGCCCCAGGATGGCGGCCGCACCGAACCCGAGCACGATCGTCATGAGGTAGAAGCCGCCGATGAGTCCGACGGCCCAGACGACCGAGCGGCGGGCGGCGCGCGCGGTGGGCACGGTGTAGAAGCGGGACAGGATGTGCGGCAGCCCCGCCGTACCCAGCACCAGAGCCAGCCCCAGACTGATGAAGTCGAAGCGGGCCGTCCAGTCCCCGCCGTACTTCAGCCCCGGCGCCAGAAACGCCTCGCCGTGCCCGCTGCGCTCGGCTGCCGTGAGCAGCAGCCGGTCCACGTCGCCGTGGAAACGGAGCAGAACGAGCACCGTCAGTGCGATGGTGCCGCCGAGCAGCAGAACGGCCTTGACGATCTGAATCCATGTGGTCGCCCGCATCCCTCCCAGCGACACATAGATCACCATGAGCGCTCCCACACCGATGACGGTCCAGGCCCGCGCCGCGTCGCTCGTCCCCCCGAGCAGCAGCGCCACCAGGCTGCCCGCGCCGACCATCTGCGCCACCAGATACAGAACGGACACCGTGACCGAGGAGGTTCCCGCCGCGATCCGTACCGGCCGCTCCCTCATCCGGGCCGCCACGACGTCGGCGAGCGTGAACCGGCCGCAGTTTCGGACCAGTTCGGCTACCAGGAACAGCACCACCAGCCACGCCACGAGGAAACCGACGACATACAGCAGCCCGTCGTAGCCGAACAGCGCGATGAGCCCGGTGACTCCCAGGAAGGAGGCGGCCGACATGTAGTCGCCCGCGATGGCAAAACCATTCTCCATGGGTGAGAAGAGCCGCCCGCCCGCGTAGAACTCCTCCGCCGAGCCACGCCGGTTGCGGCTGACCCATGTCGTGATCCCCAGCGTGACCCCGACGAACGCGCTGAAGAGCAGCAGTGCCAGCGTCTGGTGTTCCCCCGTCACGACAGACCACCATCCACGCCACGCGTCAGTTCCTGTGTGTCCCAGCGCAGTTCGAGCGCGGCCCTGTCCCTGCGCAGCCGCGCGTGCCGTGCGTAGGCCCAGGTGAGCAGGAACGTGGACAGGAACTGTCCGAGCCCCGCCACCATCGCCACGTTCACCGCTCCCGCCACGGGCCGCGCCATCAGCTCCGGCGCGGTCGTGGCAGCCACGACGTAGCCCACGTACCAGGCGAAGAAGGTCACGAACGCCGGCACCACGAACCTCCGGTACCGCCGCCGCACCTCTTGAAAGGCCGCACTGCGCTGCACTTCCAGGTACACATCGGCCGCCTCGACCCCCGTGTCACCCTCCGTCCGCGCCGAGGGAACCCCGGCAAGAGCTTGCGCCCCGTCGCCGGCCGACTCGCCCCAGCCGGAGGCGAGGGCGTCGTACCAGGGGTCGTCGTACCTGAGCTGTCCGGCCTCCTCGGCCGGGACCGGGTCATGACCGTCGAGAGGCTCGACCCAACTCTCCTGGCCGGCCCCGCCACCGCGGGGACGGCCCTTGCTTGGCTGCATGCCCAAGGATGGACAGAACGGGAAGATCCCCGACTCTTCTTCCCCTCGCTCTTCACCCCATCAGGTGACTAACCCGCTGGTGGCCGCACAAGTCCCTTCCCGTAGGCGTAACGCACCGCCTGCGCACGGTCCTTGAGGCCGGTCTTGGTGAAGAGGTTGTTGATGTGGGTCTTCACGGTTGCGGTGGAGACATGCAGTCTCCGGGCGATCTCCGGGTTGCTGAGCCCCTCGGCGATGAGCAGCAGCACCTCCGTCTCCCGGGCGGTGAGTCCGTCCGGCGGCTCAGGGGGCGCGGCCGGTCTGGGCTCGGCCTCCGCCAGGCGCTCCAGCAGGCGCCTCTGGATGCCCGGTGAGAGGCCCGCGTCGCCCGACAGCACGCTGTGCACGGCCCGCACGATCTCGTCCCCTCCCGCGTCCTTGGTGAGGTAGCCGCGCGCCCCCGCAGCCAGCGCCGGGAACAACGACTCGTCGTCCGCGAACGTCGTGAGCACCACGACCTGCGTCCCGGGGTGCTCCGCCCGGATCCTGCGGGTCGCCTCCACTCCGTCGCAACGGGGCATGCGCAGGTCCATCAGCACCACGTCCGGAGCGAGTCCGGCGACGAGCGCCACCGCCTCCTCCCCGTCCCCCGCGGCGCCGACGACCTCGATCCCGGGCAGCAGACCGAGCAGCATCACGATGCCCTCCCGCACCACTGTCTGATCGTCCGCGACCACCACCCGAGCGGGCTTCCGCTCGGCCTCCTGCGTCATACCGGCACCTTCAACGTCACCACGAACCCCTCCTCGCCCGGCCCGGCCTCGAGGGAACCGCCCAGCAGCTCGGCACGCTCCCGCATGCCCAGCAGACCGTACCCGGCGCCCGCCCCGGTCAGCTCGCCCGGCGAACCGCCCGAGTCCCGCACGTCCAGGGTCACTTCGTGCGGACGGTAGTCGAGGCTGAGGCGGACCTTGCCGCCCGGGGCGTGCTTGCGGACGTTCGTCAAAGCCTCCTGAGCCGCTCTGCGCACCGTCTGGGAGGCCTCGGCCGGCAGCGTCCTCCGTTCACCCGTGATGGTGATCTCGGCACCGCCGACCGTACTCACCAGACTGCCCAGGAAGTCCTCCAGCGGAGTCAGCTCCCCGCGCAGGGCGGAGAGCGCCTGCCGGGTCTCGGCGAGGCCGCCCCGGGCCATCTCCCGCGCCGCCACCACGCGTTCGTGGATCTGCTCCCGCTCCCCTCCCCGCTCGATCAGCAGCCTGGCCGCCTCCAGGTGTACGAGCTGGGCCGAGAGGCTGTGGGCCACCACATCGTGAATCTCCCGCGCTATGCGGGCCCGTTCCGCGAGCGCCGCCGTCTGAGCCTCGGCCGCGCGCGCGGCCCGCTCCTGCGCGAGCAGCCGCTGGGCGCTGCCACGGGCCTCGGCATCGAGGCGCAGGGTGTATCCGGCCAGTCCCAGGCCGACTCCGTTGACGATCGTCGTCAGCAGATCGGCGTCGATGACGGACCCGTACGAACCGAAGGCCACACCCGCTGCGATGAAGGCGGCCGTCGGGGGCAGCCGCTCCAGCGCCGCGACAGCGCACCCGCACCACATGACGAGGGCGGCCATCGAGAACCCCGACACATGGGCCGCGATGGCCATGCCCTGAAGCAACGCGAACGAGGCCAGCGACGACCACAGCCGGTGTTGGAGCGTGGCCCGGAGGAACTCCCTGGCGAGCAGCGCGGCGAGAAGGACGCCCGCCACGCCGGCAGCTGTCGTCCAACCGCGCCCACGACCGTCGACGAAGGCGCCCCACAGCAGCATGCCCAAAACCAGGCCCCGCACCGACCAGGCAAGCGCGCACCGGGAGGTCGAGAGTCCTTCGCGGCTGAGCGCCTCCCGGGAAGGCCAGCGTGCCCAGGCGTTCTCCTTCACACGCGCTCCCTCCCCACGGGCCGGGTCGTGCCGTCACCGTAGGCCCCGCTCGACGTCGCGTCAGGGCGCAGGGACTGCCCGCGCCGGACCAGAATTCCGGCCCGGACGAGAAGGGTGCCGGCGAGGCTCAGCAGCAGGGCGGAGCTGTGCTGGTGAACGCCCACCGCTGAGCCGAGGGCGAAGAGGCCGACGCGAAGACCGATGCCCACGGCCCAGACGGCGGCGCTCACCGTGCTGCTTCTGCTCCAGACAACGCCGTCCGGTTCCGCCCACATGCGAGTGGTCCAGGCCCAGCCGGCTCCGGTGGCCAGGCCGACGAGCAGTTCGGCGCCGAGCAGGAGCGCCGAGGCCATGTGGTGATGGGCGTCGAGTATGCCCGGCTCGCGCAGCGCGAGGACGACCAGGATCACGGGCAGGGGCCACCAGCGGCGTTCGCCGTCGATCCGGTGCGCGCGGAACTGCCGGGCTGTCACCACGACGGCAACGACCACGATCACCAACGCGTCGACGAGCCCGGACATCACAGCCTCCGTGAGCGGGAAGGAGCGGCCGGCAGCGGGTGCCGCCGACGCCTTCGACGCTACGGAATGCGCGAGGTCACGGGATCGGAGCCAGGGTGGATCACGGGTGGATCCGCCGCCGTGCGTCTCTCCACCCGGAGGTGGAGAGACGCCTCGGTGCGGCCGGGACGGTACCCAGAAGCCTCACCCACGCCGGACCCCTGCGGGCACCGACCGGGTCGCCAAACCCGCCCGGCCGTACCCGGCGACAGCCCGGTACAGCGGCTACGCGTCGATCCGCGACCGGTCCAGCGTCGCCGCCGAATTGGAGATGAACTCCTTGCGCGGCGCCACGTCGTTGCCCATGAGGAGGTCGAAGACCTGCTCGGCGGACTCCAGGTCGGAGAGGTTGATCCGGCGCAGGGTGCGGTGGCGCGGGTCCATCGTCGTCTCCGCCAGCTGGTCGGCGTCCATCTCACCGAGACCCTTGTAGCGCTGGATCGAGTCCTTGTAGCGGATGCCCTTGCTCTGGAACTCCATGAGGGTGTCGCGCAGTTCGCGGTCCGAGTACGTGTAGACGTACTTGTCCTGGCCCTTCTTCGGCTGGACGATCTCGATGCGGTGCAGCGGCGGCACCGCCGCGAAGACCCGGCCGGCCTCGACCATGGGCCGCATGTAGCGGTGGAACAGCGTCAGCAGCAGGGTACGGATGTGCGAGCCGTCGACGTCGGCGTCGGTCATCATGATGATCTTGCCGTAGCGGGCGGTGTCGATGTCGAAGGTCCGGCCCGAGCCGGCTCCTATGACCTGGATGATCGCGCCGCACTCGACGTTCTTCAGCATGTCCGTCACGGACGACTTCTGGACGTTGAGGATCTTGCCGCGGATCGGCAGGAGCGCCTGGAACTCGGAGTTCCGGGCGAGCTTCGCCGTGCCGAGCGCGGAGTCGCCCTCGACGATGAACAGCTCGCTGCGGTCGACGTCGTCGCTGCGGCAGTCGGCCAGCTTGGCCGGCAGCGACGAGGACTCCAGGGCCGTCTTGCGCCGCTGCGCGTCCTTGTGCTGCCGGGCGGCGATGCGCGTGCGGGCCGCGGCGACGGCCTTCTCCATGACGACACGGGCCTGCTGGGCGGCGTCGCGCTTCGTGGAGGTCAGGAACGCTTTGAGTTCCTTCGTGACCACGTTGTTCACGATGCGGCGGGCCGCCGAGGTACCGAGGACCTCCTTGGTCTGGCCTTCGAACTGCGGCTCGGCCAAGCGCACCGTGACGACCGCGGTCAGGCCCTCCAGGGCGTCGTCCTTGACGATGTCGTCCTCGGCGACGCGCAGGAGCTTCTTGGTGCGCAGCACCTCGTTCATCGTCTTGGCGACGGCCTGCTCGAAGCCCGCGACGTGGGTGCCGCCCTTCGGCGTGGCGATGATGTTGACGAACGACCGGAGCGTCGTGTCGTAGCCCGTCCCCCAGCGCAGTGCGACGTCGACGCCGAGCTCGCGGGTGACCTCGGTGGGCGTCATCTGGCCGTGGTCGTCCAGGACGGGGACGGTCTCCTTGAAGCTGCCCTGCCCGGAGAAGCGGAGGACGTCGCAGACCGGCTTGTCGTTCGCCAGGTACTCGCAGAACTCGCTGATTCCCCCGTCGAAGCGGAAGGACTCCTCGCCCTTGCTGCCGCCCTCGCCGAGCCCGTACTCGTCACGCACGACGATGGTCAGGCCGGGCACCAGGAACGCGGTCTGGCGGGCGCGCTGGTGCAGCGTCTCCAGGTTGAGCTTGGCGTCCTTGAGGAAGATCTGGCGATCGGCCCAGTACCGCACACGTGTGCCGGTACGGCTCTTCGGGATCTTCTTGGCCTTGCGCAGGCCGCTCTTGGCCTCGAACTTGGCCTCGGAGCCGTTCCCGGCGAAGGCGCCCGGGACACCGCGCCGGAAGCTGATCGCGTGGGTGTGCCCCCCGCGGTCCACCTCGACGTCCAGTCGGGCGGACAGGGCGTTCACCACGGAGGCGCCGACGCCGTGCAGACCGCCGGAGGCGGCGTAGGAGCCGCCGCCGAACTTGCCGCCGGCGTGCAGCTTGGTCATGACGACCTCGACACCGGAGAGGCCGGTCTTGGGCTCGACGTCGATCGGGATGCCCCGGCCGTTGTCCCGGACCTCGACCGAGCCGTCGTCCTGGAGGATCACCTCGATGTGGTCGCAGTACCCGCCCAGGGCCTCGTCGACGGAGTTGTCGATGATCTCCCAGACGCAGTGCATCAAGCCACGGCTGTCGGTCGACCCGATGTACATACCCGGGCGCTTGCGCACGGCCTCGAGCCCCTCGAGGACGAGCAGGTGCCGCGCGGTGTAGTTGGACCCGTCCCGGTCTGCTCCTGCCAGCAGAGCTGTGGACGGCACGGACGTCTCGGCGGTCACGCGGTTCGCTCCTCGCTGAATTTCAGATGGGGCCCTCATGGGTAAGGGCGCGGCTTCGGTCACCGGTGAGAGGGTACAGAGGCCTGGTAGAGCCGCTGTAACGCCACCCTCGTCGGAAACTCAGACTAGTCCAGACTCGTATGCGTGTTCGATCCCTCGATGGAGTGAAGTACACATCACGTTCCCTTCCAGGCATGAACCATTTAGGCTCCGGGCACGTCCTCATGAACAACCGGCAACCCAGCCGGGAGGATCGACCACCGATACAACGCGAAGCCCCGTAAGACACATAGACACGCAATACGGCACATTCGCCGCCAACCGGCAGCAGACAGCCGCCTCGGAAAGAATCTTTCGAGGAAAAGCCACGAGCGGGAACGTTTTGGGGCTGGTTGGATGTTGACCCTGGTACGACAGCTCGTCGAGCTAGAGAAGAGGCGACGTGACTACTGTTCTGACCCCTGCGAGCCAGTTGACGGCCGCTGATCGCTGCGACCGCTGCGGCGCCCAGGCGTACCTGCGCGTCGTCCTGCTCAGCGGCGGAGAGCTGCTCTTCTGCGCCCACCACGGGCGCAAGTTCGAGCCGGAACTCAAGAAGATCGCCGCTGAGATACAGGACGAGACGGAGCGGCTCACGTCCGTTCCCGAGAACGCCTCCGAAGAAGAGCGCTGACACCTCGCGTCCGACGACGAGCCAGCCCGGCACAGGCCGGTGGACGGGCGGTTGCCTCTGGTCACCAGAGGCAACCGCCCGTCCACGTGTCACAAGCCGGTTCAGGCTCCGCCGGACGCCTCACACACCTTCCGAGGCCCGTGCCCAGCCGAGGGTCCGCATGATGTCGGACACCCGCATGTACACCCCGGGATTGCCGGCCCGGCCGCAGCCGATCCCCCATGACACGAGTCCGATCAAGCGCCCCTGGGCCACCAGCGGCCCCCCGCTGTCGCCCTGGCAGGCGTCCCGGCCCCCCTCGACCTCCCCGGCACACAGCATGCTCGTGGCGTCGTAGGCGCCGTCGGCACCTCCCGGATACGCCTCCTCGCACAGCGCGTCGGGGAGCACCCGCACGCGTGCCGCCCGCAGACTGTCCGGGTACTCGCCGGCGCCCGAGGTGTCGCCCCATCCGTACACGGTCGCGACCCCACCCGCCGCGTAGGCGGGGTCACCGTCGGCCGCCATGGTGATGACCGAGGCGCCCTGGAGCGGTTCGGCGAGAGTGAGCACGGCGAAGTCCCCGGCATTGCTGACACCGTCGTAGGCCGGGTTCACCCATGCACGGCGCACGGCGATCTCCTGGCCGTCGCGGCCCGAGAGCAGGTCCGTGCGTCCGGCTATGACCTTGAGGTCCCGTACGCGCTCCGGCGGCCCGCCCAGGACGTCCTCGTCCAGGCAGTGCGCCGCGGTGAGCACGGTCGTGCCGCCGACCACCACGCCTCCGCAGAACTGTCCCGCGCGCGTACCCCCGAACCGGTCACGACTGGACAGGGCCACCGTCCACGGGCTCTGAGACGCCTCGACGGGAAATCCACCTATGACCACACTGTCGGCGGCCACAGGGGCGCTGGAGCCCATTGACAGGGCAGGTACTGCGGCTGTCAGGGCCAGCGACAGGACCAGAGCTCGTGCCAGACGGCGACGCATACGCACTCCTCACTCCGTGGTGTCCGTGAGACACCCAGAGTGATCCACGCCGTGGAACCCCGCACCCGCGGCGAGGCGGCACCGCGAAGGCCCGGTCCCCTCGGGGAACCGGGCCTTCCGTGTCGTACGACCTCGCTCAGTCGAGGTAGTCGCGCAGCACCTGCGAACGGGACGGGTGACGCAGCTTCGACATGGTCTTGGACTCGATCTGGCGGATCCGCTCACGCGTGACGCCGTAGACCTTGCCGATCTCGTCGAGGGTCTTCGGCTGACCGTCGGTGAGACCGAAGCGCATCGAGACGACGCCCGCCTCGCGCTCGGACAGGGTGTCCAGGACGGAGTGCAGCTGCTCCTGCAAGAGCGTGAAGCTGACCGCGTCGGCCGGGACGACCGCCTCGGAGTCTTCGATGAGGTCACCGAACTCACTGTCGCCGTCCTCGCCCAGCGGGGTGTGCAGCGAGATGGGTTCGCGGCCGTACTTCTGGACCTCGATGACCTTCTCGGGGGTCATGTCGAGTTCCTTGGCCAGCTCCTCCGGGGTGGGCTCGCGGCCCAGATCCTGGAGCATCTGGCGCTGCACGCGCGCGAGCTTGTTGATGACCTCGACCATGTGCACCGGGATACGGATGGTGCGGGCCTGGTCGGCCATGGCGCGGGTGATCGCCTGACGGATCCACCAGGTGGCGTACGTGGAGAACTTGTAGCCCTTGGTGTAGTCGAACTTTTCGACCGCGCGGATCAGACCGAGGTTGCCCTCCTGGATGAGGTCCAGGAACAGCATGCCGCGGCCGGTGTAGCGCTTGGCCAGGGAGACCACCAGACGGAGGTTGGCCTCCAGGAGGTGGTTCTTGGCGCGGCGGCCGTCCTCGGCGATGATCTCCAGCTCGCGCTTGAGCTTCGGAGCCAGCTTGTCGGCGTTGGCCAGCTTGTCCTCGGCGAACAGACCCGCCTCGATGCGCTTGGCGAGCTCGACCTCCTGCTCGGCGTTGAGCAGGGGGACCTTGCCGATCTGCTTGAGGTAGTCCTTGACCGGGTCGGCGGTGGCACCAGCAGCGGCGACCTGCTGGGCGGGGGCGTCGTCCTCGTCCTCGTCGGACAGCACGAAGCCCGCGTTCTCGGTGGTGCCCTCGGGCTCCTCGCCGGTCTTGCCGGGGGCTGCCTCCTCGAGCACCTCCTCCTCGAGGATCTCGGCGTCGTCCTTCTTGGCGCTGGTCTTCTTGGCCGCCGTCTTCTTGGCGACGGTCTTCTTCGCGGCCGCCTTCTTGGCGGTCGTCTTCTTGGCAGCCGCCTTCTTGGCGGGTGCCTCGTCCTCCTCGACGGCGGGCTCGGCGGCGGGCGCCGCCGGTGTGGCGGTGGCGGTGGCCTTCCGGGTGGTCACCGCCTTGGCCGCGACCGTCTTGGTGGCGGTGCGCTTGGCGGGACTCTTCGCTGCGACGCTCTTTCGGGTGCGCTTGGGCTCTGCGGCACTGACCATCAGCGTCACACCCTCTTCCTCGAGGATCTGGTTGAGGCTGCGCAGTACGTTCTTCCACTGAGTGGCCGGAATCTGGTCAGCTTCGAAGGCCCGACGCACGTCATCGCCGGCGATCTGCCCCTCAGCCTTTCCCCGCTCAATGAGCGCCATGACAGAGACGGACTCGGCGATCTCCGGCGGGAGCGTACGGGATGTGCTGGCCGACACGAACAACCTCTCGGAACGTTGGAAAACGGCTTCCGGCCCCGTCCACAGAGGACAGGAGCCGACCGCCGGCTTGGGGATGGGCCGACGGCGCGGGCGGGGGCCGGGAAGATTCACAGCGCCGTGAACGGCGTCCGTATTCCCTCCGCGGCTGTCACCTCTTAGGTCATCGCGTTCTCCCCGCGAGCGTTACGCCCAATCTGCGTGGCCCGAGTCACACCCCGTAAGCAAACAAAAGGGTCAGATATGGACAGAAGTGATCATATCCGGTACGGATCCGGCCGCCCTGTCGGGTCCCGGCCCCTTCGCGCCGTCGGACCCCACAGGATCACAAGGATCCCACGGGGTCCGACGGGAGGCGGATCACCGATCAGGCACTGCCACAGGAGGGGGGTGGCACACCCGGCCGCGCCGCCCGCGGAACGCGGTCAGTGCTCGCGCGGGGCGGGCACGACCCGTTCCACCTCGGGGTGGACCGTGAGGAGTTGACGCATGGCCGCCTCGGCCGCCGCTCCGTCACCGATGGCGAGGGCGTCACAGATGCGGCCGTGGTGCGCCAGGGACGCCTCGTTCGGCCGGTCACAGCCCGCTACCGGGCCGCCCGAGACCTGAAGGGCCGCGGACACGATCCCGGAGAGATGCTCCAGCATGCGGTTGCCCGCGACCTGGATGAGCAGCGAGTGGAACTCCGAGTCTGCACGGGAGAAGGTGAGCGCATCACCCTGGGCCATCGCGTGCCCCATGATCTCGACCATGTCCGCAAGCCGCTGCTGGACGTCCTCGCGCCCGTGCCCGGCGGCGAGGCGGGCGGCGAGCGGCTCGATCGTCCACCGCAGCTCGCTCAGCTCGCGGCGCTGGTCGTCGCGCTGCGGCCCGAAGGCCCGCCACTCGATGATGTCCGGGTCGAGGAGATTCCAGTCACTGACGGGGCGCACGCGCGTGCCGACGTTGGGACGGGCGCTCACCAGGCCCTTGGCCTCCAGGACGCGAAGCGACTCGCGGACGACGGTGCGGGAGACCTCGAACCGCTGACCGATCTCCTCGGGCACCAGCGGGCGGTCGGCGCCCAGGTCGCCGGAGACGATCATCTGACCCAGCTGCTGAACGAGTTGGCCGTGCAGCCCGCGCCCGCGGTTTCCCGCGGCGCGCCGGCCCACGCGGCCCAGCTCGGGGTCCCCGCCGTCCCAGGCAGGGATCCCGACGCGGTCGACGGCGGGCGCCTCGGCGTACGGGTAGCGGTCGAGTTCGCCCGGGCTCGCGAGGCCGGAGTCAGCGGAGCGGGCGGCGGTCATCATGGTGTGCGCAAGGGTACTCACGCATCCTTTGTCGGCGCCGTCTCCAACTCCCTTGAGGTCTTTGGTGAAAAGCACACGAAAGGGTGATCGCTCACCCCGTCGCAATTGACGCCTTATCGGAAAGAAATGGGCGTTCTGCGGGGAGTTGTGCGCATGGCCGGACTAAGGGTTACGGACAGTCGTCACCGGAGCCTGCTGCGCAGGGTGGTGAGCAGATACGCGCAGAGCAGCGCGGTCAGCGACAACGTCAGCGCCCCACCCACGGGTTGGGAGATCACGTTGAGCGCGGCCTCCAGGTAGCGCTCTCCCCCGAAGGGCCATCGCGGCAGGAGGGCCTCTCGCAGCCGCATGGGGAGTCCGGCCGCGGTTCGCACGGACGGTCCGTTCACGAGCTTGTGCACGACGGGTACGACGAGGAGGGGGACGGCGGCCACGGCGGCGAGCCCGGCCGTGGTGGACCGGAAGACACCCGCGGCTAGTACCCCGGCCCAGGCACAACCGACCACGAGCCCGATCCAACTCGCACTCAATGGGATCCAGTCGGCGGGAACCTGGGCGAGCTCCCGTCCGTAGACGAGATAGAGCACTTCGGCGTCGCAGCCGATGGTGAGGACGGCCAGCACCAGCGCGGTGGCCGAGGAGACGAGGAGTTTGGCGGCCAGCAGCCCCAGCCGGCGGGGCACGGTGCCGCGGTCCGCCGCCAGGGCGGGGTGGCGGAACTCGTCGCCGAAGGCCAGCGCGCCGAGCAGTCCCGCGCCCAGCGCCGCAGGCGGCAGGGGCAGCTCCCGCGGCCACGCGGCGAGCAGGCGCGGCTGCGGGGTGTGCCCGATGCGTGCGAGCACTACGGCGGTCACGGCGGACACGGCGAGCACGACGGCTCCGGTCAGGAACCCGGTGCCGATCCCTGCGGCGCGCCGGATCTCGTAGCGGAGGGGACGGAGGGGGCTGGGGGCGTGGCGAACGGAGATGGGGGGCGGCAGAGGGGGCAGCGCGTCGAGCGTGGGAGCTGCGCGAGGGCTGGTGAGGTGTGGCCCCCGGGGCGGAGAGGGCGCGGTCGCCGTCAGAGGACCGTTGCTCGACCGGCTGGTCGTGGAGGTGTCCAAGAGCTCGTGCGGCTCGGCGTCGGGCAGCTGCGGTTGCCCGAAGGAAAGCGACGGCTCGTCTGCGACCGGCTCCCGTACTTCCGAAACAGATCGCGGCCCAAACGTCGGCCGCGGCTCGGCCGAGACGGCCGCGGGGTCCCCGGAGGAAGACGACGGCTCGCCGGTGACCGGCTCCCGTGCGTCAGAGACGGCTCCCGTCTCAGGCGTGGGCCGCGGCTCGGCCGAGACGGCCACAGGGGCCCCGGAGGAAAGCGACGGCTCGCCTGCGACCGGCTCCCCTACTTCCGAAGCGGATCGCGGCTCAAGCGTCGGCCGCGGCTCGGCCGTGGCGGCCTTGGGGTCTGTTGCGAGCGGCCTCGACAGCTCGGGGGACCCTGCCGGTTCTCCCAACCGGGGCGCGAGGGTTGGCCGCTGCGTGTCGCTGACGCGCCCTGACACGACGAGACTTCGGTCACGCGGCCCGCTTGCCTGAGCGAAACCCGCACCGGGCCCCATGTCGCCGATCTCGTCGGCGAGTTGGTGAACGACGATGCCGTGACGGAACGCGATCTCGCCGATGTCCGCGCAGGTACCGCCGTACACCGAAAGGCGGTTGCCGCCCTCTCGGACGACTTCGACGGAGCGCTGCGAAGTGCGGGCCTGCTTGGCCAGGAGAACCGCCAGACGGGCCACGTGCGGGCTCCGTACGGCGACACGGGGGCGGAGGCGGGTGCGCGAGAACTCCTCGGCCCCCTGGTCGGCCACGAGCCTGCCCTGCTCCAGGGTGACGACGCGGTCGGCCGTGCGCGCGGCCGCCTTGGGGTCGGCCGTGGTGAACAGGACCGTGCCACCCTGGGCGGCGTGGGCGCGCAACATGCCGTGCAGCCAGGTGCTCTCACGGGCGGAGAGCCCGGCGGCCGGGTCGTCGAGGACGAGGGTGTGCGGGTCGGCCAGGAGGACACAGGCCAGGCCGAGACGGCGGTCCATGCCGCGGGAGAGGGTGCCGAGGCGTTCGTCGCGCAGGCTCACGAGCCCGACCGCTTCGAGGACTTCGTCGGCACGCCGGACCGGAACCCCCGCGGCGGCACACAGCATGCGCAGATGGCCGCGGACCGTGCGGGCGGGATGCCCGGGAACGTCGCCCAGCAGCACACCGACTTCGCGCGAGGGATGGGCGATGCGATGCAGGGGACGCCCCCGGAAGTGGGTGATGCCGCGGCCCTGTTGGAGTTCGAGCATGAGTCTGAGAACCGTCGTCTTGCCGGCGCCCGGTGCTCCGAGCAGCGCGGTGATGCGACCCGCCCACGCCTCGAAGGAGACGTCGTCGGCTGCGGGCGGAAGCTCTTTGCGGGGGTTGCTGGTCAGTCCGAAGGCCTGGATCACTCACAGCAAGATAGCGCGCTATGTCCGGTTTTCCGGGCATCCCAAGGCCTGCCGCGGGCAGGACCATCACCCGCGACCGGGGTGCGGGCGGGTCGCGCTCCGGGCCCGGCGAGGCCCGCGCCCGGCCCGCCGGTCATACCTCGGGGCGCAGCATCGGGGGGTTGAGCAGCGTCGCGCCACCGGCGCGGAAGAGCTGGGCCGGGCGTCCGCCCTGGCGGGTGGTCGTCCCACCGGTGGGAACGAGGAAGCCGGGTGTGCCTGTGACCTTGCGGTGGAAGTTGCGCGGGTCGAGCGCCACGCCCCACACCGCCTCGTAGACACGGCGCAGTTCCCCGACGGTGAACTCGGCCGGGCAGAAGGCGGTGGCCAGCGACGAGTACTCGATCTTGGAGCGGGCTCGCTCCACTCCGTCCGCGAGGATCTGCGCGTGGTCGAAGGCGAGCGGCGCGACCGGCTCGGCGTCCCGCCCGTAACCGCCCTGATGCAACAGCTCCTCGACCGGGGCCCAGCGCGCGTTGCTGGCGTCTCCGCCTGCCCTGGGCGCGGGCAGGTCGGGGGCGAGAGCAAGGTGGGCGACGCTCACGACCCGCATCCTGGGGTCCCGCTTGGGGTCTCCGTAGGTGGCGAGCTGCTCCAGATGTGCGCCGTTGTCCTGGGGTGGGACGGACGGGTCGTGCACACGCAGTCCGGTCTCCTCGGCCAGCTCCCGTGCCGCGGCCTGCGCCAGGTCTTCGTCGGCCCGTACGAAGCCGCCGGGCAACGCCCAACGTCCCTGGAACGGCGGTTCGCCCCTGCGTACCGCCAGCGCACACAGGGCATGACGGCGCACGGTCAGCACGACCAGGTCCACGGTGACGGCGAAGGGCGGAAACGCTGACGGGTCGTAGGGCATGCGGCGATCATAGTCGTCTGCCTGACGATAAACACTCCCTTCGCCGGTCCCTTCGCTTACTGATCCACTTCGGTCCGGTATGGACTCCACTGCCTCTCCCCCGGTCCGGAATTGGCACGTCGCTGCACGTCACACCCCCAGTTGCAGTCCATCGGCCGCCTCCTCGACCATGGCGAGGCCCAGCCTGCTGACCCGCACGGAGAACAGGGCGCCCGCCACGCGCAGTCCCGTGAAGCCGATCTCGCCGAGGGGCGCGCTGCGCACGGGGCTCAGGGTGACCGTCCCGGCCGGGGCGTCGGGGCGGATACCGGCGAGGGTGGTCAGCAGCAGGACTCCGGCGGCCGCCGCTGTGGCCGCGGGGCGGCAGGCTGCCGGGTGCGGGAGCGGAGCACTCCCTTGCGTGCGCTGCTCCCCCGCGTACATCTCGGGCAGCCGGTGAGCGAAGGTCTCGGCGGCCGCGAGTACGCCGCGCAGCAGCGAGTTCGATTCCTTTTCGTAGCCGGCGGCTGCCAGTCCCGCGACGGCGAGTGCCGTCTCCTGGATCCGTACGGCTCCCGCGCGGTGGCCGAACGGGTTGAATCCCGGTTCCTTCGCGCCCAGTCCACGCAGGCCCCAGCCCGAGTCCATGACCGGGCTGCCGAGCAGCCGGGCAAGTTTCTCGGTCCGGAACTTGTCGAGCAGGCCGGGCGCCAATTCGCCCCCGCCCAGCAGGCCCGTGTCGAGGAGGTGCACGGCGGCCGCGCCCAGGTGAGGCACCAGGCTGCCGTCCGGCGCACGGGCTGTCGCGGGCCGGCCGCCCCCGCGGTCCTCGACCCAGAAGTCCTTCCGGAATGCGGTCCGTAAGGCCTGCGCCCACTGCCGGAGTGCTGCTCCCCCCGTCCGGCCGCAGGCGTCGAGCAGGTCGGCGCCGAGCAGGGCGGCACGGTGGGCATGGGCCTGTGTCTCGCACCGGACGGGCTCGCGCGGGTTCGGGTCGCGCAGGTATGTGCCGTCTCCCACGGTGGTGCGCAGCCAGGCCAGGCAGCGTTCGGCGGCGGGCAGCAGCTCTTCCGTCTCCTGGTCGGGGAGGCCCCAGCGGCGGGCCTCGGCGAGCAGGGCGGGGAAGAGCAGCGTGGCCTCTGTGCCGGTGCACTGCGGCGGAAGGTGCGGCCCGGCGTCCCGTCGGGGGCCGGGGATCATTCCCGACTGCGTTCCGGGGCCAGTGAGTTGGGTCCGGGCGAGGATCCGCAGCGTTCCCGCGGCGAGGCCGGTGCCGAGCGGCAGAGCCATCCGGGCGGCGACGAGCGCGTCGGCGGGAGCCAGACCGCAGCGCCAGGGTGCCCCGGCCGCGAGGTGGGTGTCGGCGGGGTGCGCGGAGTCGCGCAGGAGGAGGGCCTGGAGGTCCTCGATGCTCGTCCGCAGGAGGGCGGGGACTCTGAGGTCGTCGCCCTCCGCACGCGCGGCGGTCAGAGGGCTGGTCGCCGCCCGTCCCGCAGCTCGGAGGGGCCGCGCGCCGTCCGGTCGCATCCGCAGTTCCACAGTTCTGCTGCCGCCGGGTGGCAGGTCGAGTTCCCACCGCAGGAGCCCGGCCGAGGCGAGGGCGTCCGAGGGAGCTGGTTCGGCCGTGACGGACGCGTTGCCGGTGGCGCAGGACCAGCGCAGACCGGAACCGTGGACACTGGCGGGGAGTTCGGGGCCGGCGCTGCCGGAGGCGATGGCCCCGAGGTCGGCCAGGTCCGTGCCCAGGACGATCTCGACCGGCAGCCGGAGCGGGCGGGGAGCCGCGCTGTGCAGGGTGATCCGCTCCGTGCCGTCCGCGAAGCGGTTGCGTTCCACGATCACGTCGGGGTCCGGGCCCGCCTGCGGTGACGTGCGGAGTGTGCCCACGAACCTGGCGCGGTCGGCCGAGGACATCCGGGCCTGGACCGCGAGGGGTACGCGTCCGGCGACGCGGATCTCGCACCGGGAGAGCACGCGCCGGCCGGCACGGTAGAACCCCTCCAGGCCTCGGCCGGTCAGCTGTCCCTCCTCGGTCGAAATGGCGAGGCCGGGAAGGGCGACGCAGATCATCGCGGTGTGCGCGGGTGGCAAGTCGGCAGACCAGCGCAGTCCGGGGATGGTGGCGCCTCGGGGCGGGGGCGAAGACGAGTGCCCCATGGGTGGCGGAGTCCGCACCTGGGCGACGGGCGATGAAGCTGAGCTGTACCCCGAACTCGCACCCGGGCGACGATTCTGACCCGCCCATCGGGGAGACGATCGGCCGGGGCCCGGCGACGACGGAGGACGCGAGTCGGGGCCGATGGGTGCAGAAGGGTATGAGGTGCTGCCGGGGAACCTCGGCCCGTAACCATCGACACGTGCCGCTGGTCGCGCGGAGACGACCTGGTCCCCCGCCCGCGGCATCCCGGCCCCGGGCGGGGCGGCACCCGATCCGAGGGGCGGTGGGGGCTCGCCCTGGCGACGGCGGTCGTCGGCGGTGGGCGGAGTCGGCTTTTGCATGGGAAGGCTTCCTCTGCGCTCGATGCGCCTCGATCGGGTTCGGCCCCGGTGCCGGAGGGCTCCGACGGCGCAGGGGCAGTACGGCGTCACGGCCCGTTCAGCCGTTCCGCCACTCAGGTGAACGGTGGAGGTGTCCTCCGAGTCACGCCCAGGGCCCGGCCCCTGCACCTCGAGGCCGCCCGGCGCAGGCTCACTCCTCATCGTCCGTGCCGTGGCCGGGCTGTACGCCTTCCCGGCCCGTGTCCCGGCAGGGCGTTGCCTTCTTCGGCGTACGCGCACGCGTGCCGCCCGTTCGCACGCTGCCGGACCGAGCGGTACCCGCCGTTGCCGCACGGCCTGAACGAGGACCGGTCTCGGTAGCACCGGCAGGGTGTGTGGTGCCCGCCGGCGTGCGCCGCCGGGGAGTCCGGGCTCCCATGTCACGGTCTTCCGCGCCGGTACGGCCGACGGCAGCGCCGGTGGTGCCGCCGGGACGGGAGCGGCGGCGACGGCGTGACGGCACGGCTGCCGGTGAGGGCCTGTCGGATGGCCCGAACTCGGGCGTCATCGCTGCCGGTGAGGGCTTGCCGAACGGCCCGGAGACCGACGGCGCCGATGCCGATGAGGGCCTGTCGCGGCGCTCGATCTCGGTCGCCGCGGTCGTCTCGCGTCCAGGAGACTCGTCACCGTCCGCCCGCTCTTCCAGGCGGTCGGCTCCCGCACGCCCACGACCTTCGCGCTCCGCTCGCAGGCAACTGCGGATCGCCTCCGGGTCGAGGCCTTCATTGCAGGCCTGGTGCAGGAGGCGGGCGAAGAGGTAGTCGGGATCGGCGCCGAGAGCCATGGCGAGAGCTTCGCGGGCCTCCAGTTCGTCGCCGGTGGACCAGGCCACCCAGCCGGCGAGCGTGAGCGGCGCAGCGGCATGTTCGGCGTAGGGCCCGACGCAGCGGCGAGCCAGCGTCCGCCAGAGGCGAAGGGCGACTGCGGCGTCGTCACCCTCCATCCACTCGGCCGCCCGGTCGCGGGCCGCTCGGTCCTGGAGGCCGAGGATCAATCGGGCGGCGTCCTCGTGGCCGAGCAGTTCGTCGTCGCGGAGATCCGCCAGGAGCATGCCGGAGACGGGATGCGCCTCGGCGAAGCGGGCCAGGATCCTCCCGGCCAGTTCCAGCGTGTCGTCCGCCACGGCGGCACGGCCCGAGTCGTCCAGGATTTTCGGCACCAGCGCCATGCTGGCGGCGTCCAGGGCGGCCTCCTGCTCGAGGGCCGCGGCGTTTTCCCAGGGCAGCAGCCGGGCCCGGAGTTCTCGCAGAGTGCCACGCACCTGGAGACCGGCGTAGGTGGCCGCCGCGGCCAGTACGGAGGTGCCGGGCAGGCCCATGGTGGCTCCCTCGGGGGAGCAGCATGCCGCGTTGTCACAGCAGTACGACCAGTAGCGGCCATCGGAGATGCACAGCGCCTCGACCACCACCACGTCCAGGGAACCGCACTCGACGCGCAGCCTCTGGGCCAGAGGCCTCAGCCGCTCCATCACCTGCCGGCCGGTCTGGCCCTGCTCCGGCTCTTGGCACAGGAAGGCCACCATCGACTCGGGCCGGGCCCCTCGGCGCTCGCTGCCCGTCACGAGGCCATGGGACAGTTGCCGGGCCGCACAGGGCCAGTCGTCCGCGCTCGCGGGGATGCCGAGCCGGGCCCGGCCTCCGAACCGCCCGCGTCCGTCCCTGTCGTGCAGGGCGACCAGGACGATGCTGTCCTCGGGGCGGTATCCGAGCAGGTACGGCAGGGCGTCGGCCAGTTCGGCCGGAGTGCGCAGAGTGACCTGGTGCTCGCCGCCGTGGCTGTCGTACGCGGGGCCGGGAGCGTGCGGCCCGGATGCGTCGCTCCTCTTCTTCTGCTGTTCACCGTTCTTGTGTCCGCTCTGCGCCTCGGGCCCGGTGATGTCACCGTTCTCAGGGGATCCGGTCGTTTCGCCGTGGTTCGTCATGCGAAGACGATCTCGCGGAACGCAAATCTCCGCTTGACCCTGTGGATAAGTCCGATCAGGGACACGTCACCCAAGGTCGGCGCGCCCCCAGCTCTCGGTGGTCGGCTCCGGATGTCAGTGCCGTCCTGTTGTATGGAACGCATGGAGCACACGAGCAACGCGGAACTCCGGGCGGCGGCCGACGCGGTCCTCGCCCGTCTCGTCGGGGACGTCTCGGGAGAGGCCCGGCTGCGCGAGGACCAGTGGCGGGCGATCGAGGCGCTGGTCGCCGACAGACGCCGTGCCCTGGTCGTCCAGCGCACGGGCTGGGGCAAGTCCGCGGTGTACTTCGTGGCGACCTCGCTGCTGCGGGCGCGGGGCAGCGGTCCGACCGTGATCGTGTCGCCGCTGCTCGCGCTCATGCGTAACCAGGTCGAGGCGGCGGCTCGGGCCGGCATCCATGCCCGGACCATCAACTCCTCCAACACGGAGGAGTGGGACGCCGTTCAGGACGAGATCACCGCGGGCGAGGTGGACGTCCTGTTGGTGAGTCCTGAACGGCTCAACAACCCGGACTTCCGGGACCAGGTACTGCCCCGGCTCGCGGCCGCCACCGGGCTCTTGGTGGTGGACGAGGCCCACTGCATCTCCGACTGGGGCCATGACTTCCGGCCGGACTACCGCCGGCTGCGCACGATGCTCGCCGATCTCCCGCCCGGTGTGCCGGTGCTCGCGACCACCGCCACGGCCAACGCGCGCGTGACGGCCGACGTCGCGGAACAGCTCGGCACCGGCGGCAGCTCGGACGCCCTCGTGCTGCGGGGACCGCTGGACCGGGACAGCCTGAGCCTGAGCGTGCTGAGGCTGCCGGACGCCGCGCACCGGATGGCCTGGCTCGCGGAGCACCTCGACGAACTGCCGGGGTCCGGAATCATCTACACCCTCACCGTGGCCGCCGCCGAGGAGGTCACCGCCTTCCTCCGGCAGCGCGGGCACACGGTCGCGGCGTACACGGGCAAAACGGAGAACGCCGAGCGTCAGCAGGCCGAGGAGGATCTGCTCGGCAACAAGGTGAAGGCGCTGGTCGCCACGTCAGCGCTCGGCATGGGCTTCGACAAGCCCGACCTGGGTTTCGTGGTGCACCTGGGCTCACCCTCCTCCCCCATCGCCTACTACCAGCAGGTGGGCCGCGCGGGACGCGGTGTGGAGCATGCCGAGGTGCTCCTGCTCCCGGGCAAGGAGGACGAGGCGATCTGGAAGTACTTCGCGTCGCTCGCCTTCCCTTCGGAAGACCTGGTGCGCCGCACGCTCGACGTCCTCGGGCACGCGGAGAAGCCCCTGTCGCTGCCCGCCCTGGAGCCCCTGGTGGAGCTGCGCCGCTCCCGACTGGAGACCATGCTCAAGGTCCTCGACGTGGACGGGGCGGTCAAGCGGGTCAAGGGCGGCTGGATCGCGACCGGGCAGCCGTGGACGTACGACGCCGAGCGGTACGCGTGGGTGGCACGTCAGCGCGAGGCCGAGCAGCAGGCCATGCGCGCGTACGCGTCGACGACCGAGTGCCGGATGGAGTTCCTGCAGCACCAGCTGGACGACGAGGCCGCCAAGCCGTGCGGTCGCTGCGACAACTGCGCCGCCCCCCGCTTCGCCGCCGACACATCCGAGGAGTCGCTCGAGGCCGCCCGCGTGGACCTGGGCCGGGCAGGTGTCGAGGTGGAGCCCCGCCGGATGTGGCCCACCGGACTGCCGGCGATCGGAGTGGACCTCAAGGGACGTATCCCGATCGGCGAACAGGCCGCGTCGGGACGCGCGCTGGGACGGCTGTCGGACATCGGGTGGGGCAACCGGCTGCGGCCCATGCTCGCGCCCCAGGCCCCCGACGGGCCCGTGCCCGACGACGTGGCGAAGGCCGTGGTGGGCGTACTGGCCGACTGGGCCAGGGGCCCTGGCGGTTGGGCCCCGGGCGCACCGGATGGCCGGCCGCGCCCGGCCGGCGTCGTCACCGTTGCCTCGCGCACGCGACCGCAGCTGATCAATTCCCTGGGGGCGCGCATCGCCGAGATCGGCCGACTGCCGCTGCTGGGCGCCGTCGAGTACGTCGGCGACGCCCTCCCGGGCTCCCGGAGCAACAGTGCCCAGCGGCTGAAGGCACTCGATGGCGCTCTGGCCGTGCCGCCCGCCCTCACGTCCGCTCTCGCCGAGGCCCAGGGCCCGGTCCTCTTGGTGGACGACTACACAGAGACCGGCTGGACCCTCGCGGTCGCGGCCCGCATGCTCCGACGCTCCGGCGCACAGGGGGTGTTGCCGCTGGTACTGGCCGTGCAGGGCTGACGGCGTGCCCGGGCCGGGGCGGCTGCCCCGGCGCACACCTCTGGACGCCGCCCACCCCCATGACGTACGAACGTGTCGTGCTCGAACGCCCCATGGGTGGTCCGGTGACACACACGGTGGGGATATTAGCCGCGCATCATCTGATAACGGTCGGCTGCCTCAATTGCTCGTTGCCGCATTCAAGTTCGACAGGAAGAATTGAGGTCTGCTCCCGCACGGCTCGCCGGCCGCTCCGGTAGGGCTTCGTTGCGGTGCGCGCTCCCAGGAATCCGACCCCGCCCGCAGTGTGGGCGCGTAGCCGAAGGGAGGACCGTGACCTTCGGATTCGCTCCGGCCTCGGCAGCGGCGTCGACGTCCGCCGCTTCCGCCAACCGCTTGCTCGAACCCGCGGAATGGGCCACCGCCGGGATCCCACTCCTGCGCAATCCCCGTGAGATCGTCAGCGGACTGCACGCCCGTCACCACCCGCAGCCGGCGACCGCTGTCGTCGCCGTGCTCGACCCGGACGAGCGGCTGCGGGCGAGCGCCTCTTTCGTGCGCCGTTCGGCCCCGGCCGACGGCTGGATGTTCCGCAACGCCCTGCTCGCGCAGCTGCGCCGGGTCATCCCGCACGATCTGCGCCGCCGCACGCCGGTACGCACCGCGGTGCTGCTCTACTGCCGTGAGGGCGACGCGCGTTGGACGGAGGAGGACGGCGCGTGGATGTGGGGGCTGCGCGACGCGTGCACCCTCCACGGACTGCGCTGCGGGGCATACATCACGCTGACCCGTGACGGCTGGCAGGTCCTCGGCGAGGGCCGCGGCGGACGCCGCCCTCATTCGGCATCGGCACCGGAGCCGTTCGCCACGTCGGAGGCACCGCCACCCATACCGCGCACCGGCGGCGCCTCCGAGGTACTGCGCCGCGCAGCGGCGGCACGCTGAGGCCCGGACAGACCGTTCCGCACGGATCCGGGCCCGGGCCACGGCGCACGACGATTCCTACGACGGGCAGCCGAACGAGCACTCCGAACCTTGCCCTGGCCGAGCCGCGAGCGCGGCGGTCCGCCTCAGTCACGGAGGCACTCCCCGGGGCCGGGCGAGGTCACCACGCAGGGACGGTCTCCCGCACTCGGGGCATGGTGAACTGCCCGTCGCTGCGGCGCCGCCGCAGCGACGCCCGAAGTCCCCCCCCGGCGCACTACCGGGCGCTACGGCACCACTCAGACACCCGCGCCCAGCACCGAGTTGATCCGCTGCGGGTCGCCGCAGACGATCAGCAGGGCGCCCGCCCGGGAGTGGGCCAGGGACAGGGCGCTCACGGCTGCAGCCTCGGGACCGCCGTTGACGGCGACCACGACCACAGGCCGCGACGCGGCGCGGGCCGCGATGGCGGCGTCCGTGTAGAAGACGTCGTCGCCGGCGTCATGCTGGGCCCAGTAGGAGGCTTCACCGAAGGACAGCTCGTGGGTGGCCCACGGGTGCTGATCCCCGGTCGTGATCACCAGGACGTCGCCGGGGGCACGACCGGAGTCCAGCAGCAGGTCCACGGCCTCCTCGGCGGCGTCGAGCGCCCCCTCCACGGAAGCCGGGATCAACTGGATCTGCGGGGTGACCGGTGCGGCGGCGCCGGCGGCGGGACCCGACGGAGCGGGCTTGGCGGCCACATCGCGCGGCGTACGTTGCACCGGCGGCGCCGGCCGGAGAGGGCCGGGGTGACCGGGACGCGACGGAGCCGCGGGGCGGGGGCCGGGTACGGGACGGGGGGTCTGCGCGGTGCGGCCGCTGGCCGGAGTGGCGCGGGGACCCTGGGCACTCTCGTGAATCTGAGGCTCCTCGGGAATGAGAGGCATGAGTTGATATTTATCAAACGTTGGTACGACCCGCGTCGGCGGGTGGCGCATCCGTGCGCACGAAACCGTCAGAAATCGAAGCCGAGCTGACCCTCGATTTCCGGAACACTTCCGTCCGCCCAGCTGCGGACCTTCTTGAGGTGCCGCCACTGGGGCAGCGCATCAAGATACGCCCACGACAACCGGTGGTAGGGGGTGGGGCCCCGCTCCGCCAGTGCGGCCTTGTGCACGGGTGATGGATACCCGGCGTTGTCCGCAAAACCGAAGTCTGCATGGTCGATACCCAGTTCGGCCATCATTTTGTCGCGCTGAACCTTGGCGATCACCGAGGCCGCGGCGACTGCCACGCAGGACTGGTCACCCTTGATCACTGTGCGGACCCGCCAGGGCGCACCGAGGTAGTCGTGCTTGCCGTCGAGGATGACCGCGTCGGGACGGACCGGCAGTGCGTCCAGCGCACGCCCGGAAGCGAGCCGCAGCGCGGCCGTCATCCCCAGAGCGTCTATCTCCTCCGGGGAGGCATGCCCCAGCGCATACGACGTCACCCAGGTCCGCAGTTCCTCGGCGAGGGCGGTGCGTCGCTTGATGGTGAGCAGCTTCGAGTCCGTGAGCCCCTCGGGCGGACGGCGCAGTCCGGTGATCGCCGCGCAGACGGTGACGGGACCGGCCCACGCGCCGCGCCCCACCTCGTCGACACCTGCAACGATCTTCGCTCCGGTCGTGGCTCGAAGGGAGCGCTCGACAGTGTGAGTAGGCGGTTCGTACGGCATGGCGCCCCTAGATTACGCCGCCCCGAACCGCCCGCGACACCCCGGTCGGCATCGGCGGCATCGCCGGCCTCACGAGCCCCCGTCGGGCAACGGCCGGCTGCGGCGTCGGGCACCGCTCGGCTGCAGCATCAGCCCCCTTCGCCGCAGCGTCAGGAACCGTGCGACCGCAGCAGCGGAACCATCAACTGGTCGATCATCTCCTCGACTTCACGGTCCTGCCATTCACAGCCGCACATCTTGGAGCGATACATCATCATCGCCGGCATGGCGTCGAAGACATAGCCGTTCGCAGCCTCGGGGCGCACCTCGCCTCGCTTGATCCCGCGGTCGACGACCTCTCGCAACATCCTCATGGTGGGCTCCACGACCCCCTCGAAGATCACGCCATGGAAGCGTTCGGCCTGAGCCGTGTCGCATTCGTGAATCACCGAGCGAAGCGCGAAACCAGGGCGGGAGAACATCGCGTCACGGGCGCGCAGACACAGCGCCAAGAGGTCCTCGCGCACGTTCCCTTCGTCCGGGGCGGCGTCGAACTGCGGCAGCCCGGCACGCAGAGCGTCGGCGACAAGATCCTCCTTGGACGACCAACGCCGGTAGACCGCGGCCTTGCCGGTCTGGGCGCCGGCGGCGACGCCCTCCATCGTCAGGCCGTTCCAGCCGACCGTGCTGAGTTGATCGAGCGCGGCGTCGAGGATCGCGCGTTCGAGTACCGCGCCGCGGCGGCGGGCGGCCGTCTGAGCGGGGGCATCCGCCCAGCTGGGGGTAACCATCGGACTCTCTCCAACGAGCAGAGGAAGCGGGCATTCCGGGGATGGGGGACGCGCCGGACGGCCACAGGGGGGACGTGCCGAACGACGACGTCGTAAGTGAACGCTTGCGTTCACTGTCGGGGACTCACTACCGTTGACGCGACAGTGAACGCAAGCGTTCACTAACGCACTCGTGGGGGACCCATAGTGACAACCTCTCCATTACTCCAAGATCCGAAGCCAGGTGCGGCACGCCGGGAGGGACGCCCGGCATCGCGCTCACCGTCATCGCGGCCTGCCAACTCATGGTGGTACTCGACGCGACGATTGTGAACATCGCGCTCCCGCACATTCAAGACGCGCTCGAGTTCAGCACCACCGACCTCACCTGGGTCGTCAGTTCCTACACACTCACCTTCGGCGGCCTGTTGCTCCTCGGCGGTCGCGCCGGTGACATCCTCGGACGGCGCCGGGTCTTCATGACCGGCATTCTGCTGTTCACCTTCGCCTCGCTGCTCGGCGGGCTGGCCCAGGAGCCATGGCAGTTGCTGGCTGCTCGGGTTCTGCAGGGCGTAGGAGGCGCGATCGCCTCGCCCACCTCGCTGGCGCTCATCACCACCACGTTCCCCGAGGGCCCGGAGCGCAACCGGGCTTTCGGTGTCTTCGCCGCGGTCTCCGCCGGCGGTGGTGCCATCGGTCTGCTCGCGGGCGGCATGCTCACCGAATGGCTCGACTGGCGCTGGGTGCTCTTCGTGAACGTGCCGATCGGCGTGCTGATAGCCGTGCTCACTCCGCTCTACATCAGCGAGTCCGAACGGCACAGCGGCCGCTTCGACATCGCGGGCGCGGTGACCTCGACCGCGGGCATGGCGTCTCTCGTCTACGGCTTCATCCGCGCCGCGGACGAGGGGTGGCGGGACAGTCTCACCATCGGGTCCTTCGCTGCCGCGGTGGTGCTGCTGCTGGCCTTCGGCATCATCGAGTCCCGGGCCAAGGAGCCGATCACTCCGCTGCGGATGTTCGCTGACCGCAACCGCTCGGGCACGTACGTGATCATGCTGAGCCTGGCCGCGGCGATGTTCGGCATGTTCTTCTACATCGTGCTGTTCGTGCAGAACGTGCTCGGATACAGCCCGATCGAGGCAGGGCTCGCCTTCCTGCCCGTGACGGTCGTGATCGCGCTCGGCGCCGGGCTGTCGCAGCGGTTCCTGCCGGTACTGGGCCCCAAGCCGTTCATGCTCGTGGGCTCGGCGCTCGCGATGACCGGACTGGCCTGGCAGGCGCTCATCAGCTCCGACAGCTCGTACGTCGGTGGAGTCCTCGGCCCCATGCTGGTGTTCGGCTTCGGCATGGGGCTGAACTTCGTGACGCTGACGCTCACCGCCGTCTCCGGGGTCGCCCCGCACGAGGCGGGCGCGGCGTCCGGGCTGCTCAACACGACACAGCAGGTGGGCGGATCGCTGGGTCTGTCCATCCTGACGACGGTCTTCGGCACGGCGACCAAGGACGAGGCGGAGAAACAGCTTCCCAAGTTCATGGCCGATGGGACCGCTGAGCAGAAGGCGGAGTTCGCCAGGACGCATCAGCTGCCCGCGCCATGGGGGCACGAGGTGCTGGCCCAGGGCATCTCGACGGCCTTCATACCGGCCGCCGCGATGGCCGTCCTCGCCCTGGCCACGGCCTGGCTGGTGATCCGGGTCCGCAAGAGCGACCTCGATGCACTCTCCGGCTCGGCCGGACCGGGACTCGGCTGACGCAAGCGCACCGCGAACCGGCTCCGGCCGCTCGCCGACGGGCACGACACAAGCCCGCCGACGACTGCCGGGCCGGTACGCGACCTGCTGCGGATGGCCGGGGCTGGTCCGGGGGACGGACGGAGAGGACGGCAGCACGGCCACCCGTCCGCGTCCCACACGGCGCGCCACAGCGCCCCACCAGCGGACCAGAACAGCGAGCAGAGCCTCCATGACCACCTCCCTCAGCGCCACCCGCGCGGACGTCCGGAGTGTGCGCGCCCTCGACGGCTCGCACAGCGGATGTCAGAACAACGGGCGGCCGGTCACGGAGAGTTCCCGAGGTGCACGGAGAGTTCCCGACGGGCCGACAGCCCTGACCGTCAGGCCGACGTCGGCACCCAGTCCGGGAGCGGCTCCGTCCGCTCGACCCACTCGGCGGGTGGCGTCCCCGCCACCCCCGAGGCGATCACACCCCCGACGATGGCGCACGTGGTGTCGACGTCCCCGCCCACCTGGGCGGTCGTCCAGAACGCCTGCTCGTAGTCGCCGAGGCTTCTCGCGGCCGACCAGAGGGCGAAGGGCACGGTGTCATGGGCAGTCGTACGCCGCCCGCACCCCAGCACGGCCGCGACCGTGCCCGGATCGCCGTAGTCGAGCATGTCCCGGGCCCGACGGAGTCCCGCACCCACGGCGCTCTTCGGCACCAGGCCGATGACCCCGTCGAGGAGGGCTTCGGCGCCGGGCGGTCCGTCGGGGGCGGCCGCGAACGCGGCAGCCGCGGCGACGGCCATGGCCCCGACGACGGCCTCACGGTGCTGGTGGGTGGTGTAGGCCGAGATCTCCGCCTGGTGGGTGGCCTGCTCCGGATCATCGGCATACCAGGCGCCCAGCGGGGCGATCCGCATCGCCGCGCCGTTGCCCCAGGACCCCTGTCCCTTGAAGAGCGCGGCGGCCAGTTCCCGCCAGTCGCCACCCTCTCGGACGAGGCGCAGCAGGCGGTTGACCGCGGGGCCGTACCCCCGGTCGAAGTCGTGGTGCTCGGCGAAGGAGCGGGCCAGGGCATCCTGGTCGATGCGGTGGTGGGCGGCCAGGACGGCGACGACCGAGCCGGCCATCTCCGTGTCGTCCGTCCACCGCCACGGCCCGGACGGCACCTCGCGGCGCTTCAGCAGCGGGTAGTTCACCGGTACGAAGTACTGGGAGCCCAGGGCGTCCCCGACGGACAGTCCGCGCAGGCAGGCCAGGGCGCGGTCCAGGCGCACGTCGGGGGAGGAATCAGCGGTCATCGCCCTGCCACTCTATCCGGTGATCCCGTACGGCTCGGGATCTCGCCAACGGTCGAACGGCCGGTCAAGCGTGTATTTGCCGTCGTCCCCCAGAACGAGCATCCGCACCTCGCCGTTCCCCGGGTTCGACAGCGACTCGAACTCCGCGACCGTCCAGTGGAACCACCGCATGCAGAACAGCCGCATGGCCAGGCCATGGGTGACGATGAGGACGTTCGGCGGGTGGTCGGGGTCCTCGAAGCTGCGGAACAGGCTCTCCAGGAAGCCGCCGACCCGGTCATAGACATCCGCGCCGGACTCGCCTTGGACGAAACGGTAGAAGAAGTGGCCGTACGCGTCCCGGTAGGCCTTCTGGATGCGGACCTCGTCCCGGTCCTGCCAGTTGCCCCAGTCCTGCTCGCGCAGCCGGGGTTCCTCGCGCACCCGTATGAGTCCGGAGTCGAGGTGGAACGCGCGCAGGGTCTCGTGCGTACGGCGGTACGGGGAGACGTACACGCTGACGCGCTCGTCGCCGAAGAGTTCGCGCAGCTGCTCGCCCGTCGCCTCCGCCTGCCGCCGGCCGCGCTCGGTCAGTGCCAGGGCATGGTCGGGTTCACGCTCGTAGACGGAGTCATCAACATTGCCCGTTGACTCGCCGTGCCGGACAAGGACGATGCGCCGTGGTCGTGCCATGCCAAGACCCTAGATCGGGTAAGGGCTCCTGGAGCACTCACACCGCACGCATACGGCGTAGGTCACACGATTCCTGCACCACAGGTCACTTCGGTCGCACGCTTGTCCGGCCGGAACTACTCCGTCCGGTCCCACCCGGAGTCACAGCAACCCGCGCGCAGCATCCGGAGCACCCGTCGGCGGCACGCGGAAATCAGACAGTCCAGCTCGGCTCCATGTCCACGACGTCCCCGGTGAGCGCCGCCACGTCCGCCTCCGTCTGGGCCCTCAGGGCGAGCCGCTCCACGCGTTCGGTGCGGTACTTGCCGTGCTCGGCGGCCGAGCGCCACATCGACAGCACCAGGAACTCGTTCCCGGGTGCCTCGCCGAACAACCCGCGCACCATGCCGGGCGAGCCCGCCATCGCCGGGTTCCAGACCTTCTCCTGCATCAGCACGAAGTGCTCGGCCCGCTCCTCGTGGATGCGGCAGAGCGCCACCCGGAGCAGGTCGGCGTCCGTGAAGCGCGGTTCGAAGCCGGTCTTCACGTCGAAGCGGTAGTCGAAGAGTCTGACCTGGGCGCCCTTGAACGTGCCCGCCTGGGCCGACGCGAGCCGGTCGTGGGACCGTGCCATGAAGGAGTCGTAGAAGGCGCGGCTCTCCCAGAACGCGAAGATGTGCGCCACGTCCGGCCGCCCCCGGCTCCAGCCACCCCCCTGCCCGCGAAATCCCGGCTCCCCCAGAAGCCCCGCCCACTTCCGCTGCCCCCGCTCGAAACCGCGGCGGTCCACCACGGTGCAGCGAATCCACTTGACCAGCACCGCGCCATGGTAAGGCCACGGAGCGTGGCGCCGGTCACTCTCGGCTGGACCGCTCCCCCACGCACGTACCCGCGCGCGTGGCAGGATGGACAAACAGTCATGAGCGCCCGGCAGTTGGGGCCACGGACGGGTCGGCACGGGGAAGGGGATTCTGGTGGACGGGCTCAACAAGGGGCTTCGCAAGGTCGAGATCGCGGTGCGGTGGGATCCCAGCCCGGCGGGGCAGCCGTCCACCGATCTGGACCTGGTCGCGGCGACCTATCTGGCGGATGATCCGCACGGCGATCCCGCGTACGCGGTGCACTTCGACAGCCGCTCCCCCGACGGCACGATCACTCTCAACCGGGACAGCAAGGACGGCCAGGGCTTCGGCTACGACGAAGTCATGACGCTGGAACTCGACCGGCTCGACGTCCGGTACGCGCGCGTGGTGGTCGGTGTCGTCATCCAGCAGCGCCCGGCGCAGCGCACCTTCGTCAGTGTGGGCAACCCCGGGCTGCGTATCCGCGAGGGGTACACCGTCCTGGCGGAGGACGACTTCGGCGGCGTCCTGGGGGCGACGGCGGCGACGGTCGCGGAGTTCACCCGGGACGGCTCCGGCCCGTGGGACTTCCGCTCCGGACTCCATGGCTTCGAGAGCGACCCGATCGACTTCACCAGGACGATGGGTGCGGCCCGCCGGCCATGAACCTCATCCACAGGCCCTCGGCAGCGACCTGTGACGACAGGAGGGGCACCGCCCGCAGGCGGTGCCCCTCCGTCATCGGCTCAGGCGTTCGGCGTCAGCTGCAGCCGCTGGTCGAGCCGCATCCCTCGCAGATGTAGCAGGAACCTGCGCGCTGCATCTTCGTACCGCAGGAGAAGCACAGCGGGGCGTCGGCCTGGATGCCCAACTGCATCTCCACCAGTTCGGCACTGGTGTGGGCCTGCTGCGGGGCGGGCTGGGCCGCCTCCTCGGCCTTCGGAGCGGAAATGGCCTTCAGCTCCTGGGCACGCGGCGCCGACTGGGCCAGGCCCTCGACGTCGACCTCGTCTTCGTTCGGCTCGTACGAACCGGTCTCGAGGTGACGCTGACGCTCCTCGGCGGAGTGGATGCCGAGTGCGGAGCGCGTCTCGAAGGGCAGGAAGTCCAGCGCCAGGCGGCGGAAGATGTAGTCGACGATCGACTGCGCCATCCGCACGTCCGGGTCGTCCGTCATACCGGCCGGCTCGAAGCGCATGTTGGTGAACTTCGAGACGTACGTCTCAAGCGGCACGCCGTACTGGAGGCCGACGGACACCGCGATCGAGAAGGCGTCCATCATGCCCGCGAGGGTCGAGCCCTGCTTGGACATCTTCAGGAAGACCTCACCGAGACCGTCGTCCGGGTAGGAGTTGGCGGTCATGTAGCCCTCGGCGCCGCCGACGGTGAAGGACGTGGTGATGCCGGGACGTCCCTTCGGCAGGCGCTTGCGGACGGGGCGGTACTCGACGACCTTCTCGACCGCGGTACGGATCGTCTCCTCGGCCTTCTCGGTGATCTCCGCCTTCTCCTTCTCCTTGGTCTTGGCGGAGAGCGGCTGGCCGACCTTGCAGTTGTCGCGGTAGATCGCGAGCGCCTTGACGCCGAGCTTCCAGGCCTCGAAGTAGATCTCCTCGACCTCCTCGACGGTCGCCGTCTCCGGCATGTTGACCGTCTTGGAGATGGCGCCGGAGATCCACGGCTGGATCGCCGCCATCATGCGGACGTGGCCCATCGGGGAGATGGCCCGCTCGCCCATGGCGCAGTCGAAGACCTCGTAGTGCTCGGGCTTGAGGCCCGGGGCGTCGATCACGTTGCCGTTCTCGGCGATGTGGGCGACGATCGCCTCGATCTGCTCTTCCAGGTAGCCCATGCGGCGCAGGGCCTGCGGGACGGTGCCGTTGACGATCTGCATCGAGCCGCCGCCGACCAGCTTCTTGAACTTGACCAACGCGAGGTCGGGCTCGACACCGGTGGTGTCGCAGGACATCGCGAGGCCGATGGTGCCGGTCGGGGCGAGCACGGACGCCTGGGAGTTACGGAAACCGTTCTTCTCGCCGAGGCGCAGCACGTCCTGCCACGACTCGCTGGCGGCGGCCCACACGGGGGTGTCCAGGTCGTCCATCCGGACGGCCTTGTCGTTGGCGTCGGAGTGCTGCTTCATGACGCGCTTGTGGGCGTCGGCGTTGCGGGCGTAGCCGTCGTACGGGCCGACGACCGAGGCGAGTTCGGCGGAGCGGCGGTAGGCCGTGCCGGTCATCAGGGAGGTGATGGCGCCGGCGAGGGAGCGGCCGCCGTCGGAGTCGTAGGCGTGGCCGGTGGCCATCAGCAGGGCGCCGAGGTTGGCGTAGCCGATGCCGAGCTGGCGGAACGCGCGCGTGTTCTCGCCGATCTTCTGGGTCGGGAAGTCGGCGAAGCAGATCGAGATGTCCATCGCGGTGATGACCAGCTCGACGACCTTCTGGAAGCGCTCGGCCTCGAAGGACTGGTTGCCCTTGCCGTCGTCCTTCAGGAACTTCATCAGGTTCAGCGAGGCAAGGTTGCAGGACGTGTTGTCCAGGTGCATGTACTCGCTGCACGGGTTCGACGCGGTGATCCGGCCGGACTCGGGGCAGGTGTGCCAGGTGTTGATGGTGTCGTCGTACTGGATGCCGGGGTCGGCGCAGGCCCAGGCGGCCTCGGCGATCTTGCGGAAGAGCGCCTTGGCGTCGACCTCCTCGATGACCTCGCCGGTCATCCTGCCGCGCAGCCCGAACTGGCCGCCCTGGTCGACCGCCTTCATGAACTCGTCGTTGACACGGACCGAGTTGTTGGCGTTCTGGTACTGGACGGACGTGATGTCGTCGCCGCCCAGGTCCATGTCGTAACCCGCGTCGCGCAGGACGCGGATCTTCTCTTCTTCCTTGACCTTCGTCTCGATGAAGTCCTCGATGTCCGGGTGGTCCACATCGAGGACGACCATCTTGGCGGCGCGGCGGGTGGCGCCACCGGACTTGATCGTTCCTGCGGAGGCGTCGGCGCCGCGCATGAAGGAGACCGGGCCGGAGGCGTTGCCGCCGGAGGACAGCAGTTCCTTGGAGGAACGGATCCGGGAGAGGTTCAGGCCGGCGCCGGAGCCGCCCTTGAAGATCATGCCCTCTTCCTTGTACCAGTCGAGGATCGACTCCATGGAGTCGTCGACGGACAGGATGAAGCAGGCGGAGACCTGCTGGGGCTGCTTGGTGCCGACGTTGAACCAGACAGGGCTGTTGAAGCTGAAGATCTGGTGCAGGAGGGCGTACGCCAGCTCGTGCTCGAAGATCTCGGCGTCGGCGGGCGAGGCGAAGTACTTGTGGTCCTCCCCGGCCTTCCGGTACGTCTTCACGATGCGGTCGATCAGCTGCTTGAGGCTGGTCTCGCGCTGCGGCGTGCCGACAGCACCGCGGAAGTACTTGCTGGTGACGATGTTGACCGCGTTCACCGACCAGAAGTCGGGGAACTCCACGGCGCGCTGCTCGAAGTTGACCGAGCCGTCGCGCCAGTTGGTCATGACGACGTCACGGCGCTCCCAGGCCACCTCGTCATAGGGGTGGACCCCAGGGGTGGTGTGGATGCGCTCGATACGCAGGCCCTTGCTCACCTTGGCGCTCTTGGCGCGGGAACTCCGTGCCGGACCGCTCGCCGTCTCTGTCATGCCGCCTCCCTGTACGGGCGCAAACGCCCTGAAGTGCCCCGTTGTTCCCGTGGCACGGTGTTCTGTCTGGTGTTGCGGGCACCCACTCACATCGCCCGCAACAGGTCTTCATCGCCGCCGCCCGGCCGGGCCGGAGCTGCCTTCCGGGTCCGGCCCGCGGGTCAGTCGGCGGCGCCTGCGGGCTCGGGGACGTGTTGTTCCGTCCCTCCGGGCCCGCGGTGGTCTTCCTGGCTCCCCGCAGCCGCGTCCTCGCGGTCTCCGTCGTCCGCGTCGGGGTGCCCCGTCTCCGCCCTGAGCTCCTCGATGGCCGCCTCGAAGTCGTCGAGCGAGTCGAACGCCCGGTAGACGGAGGCGAATCGCAGGTAGGCGACGAGGTCGAGTTCCTGCAACGGGCCGAGTATGGCCAGCCCCACGTCATGGGTGGTCAGCTCGGCGCTTCCGGTGGCACGCACCGCCTCCTCGACCCGCTGGCCGAGCTGAGCGAGCGCGTCCTCGGTGACGGGCCGACCCTGGCACGCCTTGCGCACACCGTTGATGATCTTCGTACGGCTGAAGGGCTCGGTGACTCCGGACCGCTTCACCACCATGAGCGAGCACGTCTCCACGGTCGTGAAACGACGGGAGCAGTCAGGGCACTGGCGGCGCCTGCGGATCGATGTGCCGTCGTCGGTCGTACGACTGTCGACGACACGACTGTCGGGGTGCCTGCAGAAGGGGCAGTGCATGAACTCCCAACCCTCCTCACAGCAGACTCAATAGCCTCGCCGGGCCTCTTGCGCCCCACGAAGCAGCCCCAAGCATAGGCGATGACCATGGGCCTCGAGACACGGGGGACCACAACTTCTGGGCTGCTGTCGCAATCCAACCACTAGATGTGGGGATTGGCTCATACATCGACGACGTTCCCGCGTGTCGCGCGCGGAGGCGCAGGTGACGTGCGACAGGCCGAGCCTCACCGGCCCCGCATGCCCCCGGAGGCCCCCTGCCGACGGCTTCGTCCGGGACACGGCCGCACCCGTTCCTGCACAGCCGTATCGCCGCGGCGCATGCGGAGATACCGTGGGCGCCGCGAGGAGGGGAGGTGGGACTCCCGCACAGATGAGGACTGGTCCCGGAGCCAGGGAATGCCGGATGGCAGACTGGGGCACCAGTCCACGAGGCGATCACCCCGGCGGTGAAGAGTACAGCAATGGGCCCTTTTGCCCGCCAGGTGGCGCGGCCGCCAATACACCCGGACACATGATCGCGTCCGGTGATTCGCGATTTTTCACTCGAACGTGTGTTTGGCGCAACCTTTCGAAAGCAACTACCGTTGTCCAGCAGGGAGACCATCGAGAGGGGCCGACGTGACCACCACCGCAGACAGTGCCGCCATCGCTGCCCAGGACCACCCCCAGGGCCGACTGGAGCCGGTGCATGCGATGAACGAAGCCACGAACCCTGAGGGGCACAAGCGCTCCCTGCCGGGCCGACCTCCCGGCATCCGGGCGGACAGCTCCGGACTCACCGATCGCCAGCGCCGCGTGATCGAGGTCATCAGGGATTCCGTGCAGCGACGGGGCTACCCACCGTCAATGCGGGAGATCGGTCAGGCCGTCGGCCTCTCCAGCACCTCTTCCGTCGCACACCAGCTGATGGCATTGGAGCGCAAGGGCTTCCTGCGCCGCGACCCGCACCGCCCGCGCGCCTACGAGGTGCGCGGTTCCGACCAGGCCGCCTCGGTGCAGCCCACGGACACGGCGGGCAAGCCGGCCGCGTCGTACGTGCCGCTGGTCGGCCGGATCGCGGCCGGTGGCCCGATCCTCGCCGAGGAGTCCGTCGAGGACGTCTTCCCTCTTCCCCGCCAGCTCGTCGGCGACGGTGAGCTGTTCGTCCTGAAGGTCGTCGGTGACTCGATGATCGAGGCCGCGATCTGCGACGGCGACTGGGTGACGGTGCGCCGTCAGCCGGTCGCCGAGAACGGCGACATCGTGGCCGCGATGCTCGACGGGGAAGCCACTGTCAAGCGCTTCAAGCGCGAGGACGGCCATGTCTGGCTCCTGCCGCACAACGCGGCCTACGAGCCGATCCCCGGCGACGACGCGACCATCCTCGGCAAGGTGGTGGCCGTACTGCGACGCGTCTGACAAGCGCGCACCGCGTCGGGCGGGCCCAGCGGGCCCGCCCCCTGACCGGGCCCCGGGACCTCTGCGCCGGTTCCGGGGCCCTGCGCTGTCCGGGGGTGGTTGCCGGGCCTGTAGGGGCCCCGGGGCTGATGCAGGTGGGGGTCGGGCCCGCGGTGGCTGAGCCACCGCGGGCCCGACCCCCACAGCTCATCCGTCTTCCGTCTGCTTGGCGATCGCGTCGATCGCCGCGAGCGACTTCCGCACCTGGTTACGGTCCGTCGTGAACCAGAAGTCGGGCAGTGACGCCTTCAAGTAGCCCCCGTACCGGGCCGTCGCCAGACGCTGGTCGAGGACGGCGACCACTCCGCGGTCACCCGACGCCCGAACGAGACGGCCGGCGCCCTGGGCCATGAGGAGCGCAGCGTGGGTGGCGGCGACCGCCATGAAGCCGTTGCCGCCCGCGTCCTCGACGGCCTTCTGGCGGGCGCTCATCAGGGGGTCGTCAGGGCGCGGGAACGGGATCTTGTCCATGACGACCAGCTGACAGCTCGGTCCCGGGACGTCCACGCCCTGCCAGAGCGACAGAGTGCCGAACAGGCAGGTCTTCGGGTCCGCCGCGAAGTTCTTGATGAGCTCGCCGAGCGTCTCCTCGCCTTGGAGGAGGATCGGGAACTCGGGGATCCGGGACCGCAGCTCCTCGGCGGCCAGCTGGGCCCCCCGCATCGAGGAGAACAGGCCCAGGGTGCGGCCGCCCGCCGCCTGGATCAGCTCCGTGAGCTCGTCGAGCATGTCCGCGCGGTCACCGTCCCGAGCGGGACGCGCCAGGTGCTTGGCGACGTACAGGATGCCCTGCTTGCCGTAGTCGAAGGGGGAGCCGACGTCGATGCCCTTCCACTTCGGGATGTCGTCGCCTTCGGTGCCCTCGGGGGCGAGGCCCAGGGAGGCGCCAACGCCGTTGAAGTCGCCGCCCAGCTTCAGCGTCGCGGACGTCAGGACCACGGAGCGGTCAGCGAAGAGCTTTTCGCGCAGCAGTCCGGAGACGGACATGGGGGCGACGCGCAGGGAAGCACCGAAGCGGTCGTGGCGCTCGTACCAGACCACGTCCCACTCGGAGCCGTTCGTGATGCGCTCCGCCACGTCGTGGACGTTCTCCACCGAGGCGAGGGCCTGCTTGCGGACGGCGTCCTCGTCCTGGACGGACTTGTCGCGGGTCGTGCCGATCGCGGAGATAACCGTGCGGCACGCGTCGCGCAGCGCCATGAGGGCGTACCCGAGGTCCTCGGGAATCTCCTCCAGGCGACCCGGCAACGCCAGCTCCATCAGCCGCTCGAAACCCTCGGAGGCGGTCTGCAGCTGGTCCGCGGCCTTCTCGTTGACGAGTTTCGCGGCGCGGCGCACCGCACGGTTGACCTGCCCGGGGGTGAGCTCGCCGGTGGCGACTCCGGTGACCCGGGAGACCAGTTCGTGCGCCTCGTCGACGATCAGCACCTCGTGCTGCGGGAGAACCGGAGCACCCTCGATCGCGTCGATCGCGAGCAGCGCGTGGTTGGTGACGACGACCTCGGCGAGCTTCGCCCGCTCACGGGCCATCTCGGCGAAGCACTCGGCGCCGTAGGCGCACTTCGAGGCACCCAGGCACTCCCTCGACGACACCGACACCTGGGCCCAGGCCCGGTCCGAGATGCCGGGCGTCAGGGCGTCACGGTCGCCGGTCTCGGTCTCGTCGGCCCAGTCGCGCACCCGCAGCAGGTCCTGGCCCAGCTTGCTCGTGGGCGCGGCGGCCTCGAACTGGTCGAAGAGGCCCTCTTCCTCGTCCTGCGGGACACCCTCGTGCAGTCGGTGCAGGCACAGGTAGTTCGACCTGCCCTTGAGCATCGCGAACTCCGGGCGGCGGCGCAGCAGGGGGTGCAGCGACTCGACCGTTCTCGGCAGGTCGCGCTCCACCAGCTGGCGCTGCAGGGCCAGGGTGGCGGTCGCGACGACCACCCGCTCCCCGTGCGCGAGCACGGGCACCAGGTAGCCAAGCGACTTACCGGTACCGGTGCCGGCCTGGACCAGCAGGTGGGAGCCGTCGTCGATGGCTTCCTCGACGGCTTCGGCCATGGCCACCTGACCGGGGCGCTCCGTACCGCCGACGGCAGTGACGGCAGCATGCAGGAGTTCGGGGAGTGAGGGCTTCGTCATAGCGCGACCACCCTACGACCCTGCACTGACAAACGGGCGATCAAGGCGGGGGCGGGGGACGGGATCAAGACCGTGGGCTCCTCGGGGGTGGGGCGGTGGATGGGCCTTCCGGTTGCGTGAGTGAGGCCGTGGCGAAGTGGTTCGAGAAATTCGCACGGCAGGTGGGAACTGCGGCGGCACGGGCCGCGTTCAATGAGTGATGGCACGGTGACACAGCGCTACAACAGATGCCGGAGGACCCGGTCTCGGACCATGAGGGCGGCCCGCTTGGCAGGCAGGTCGACCTCGGCGGAGAACCGGAAGCCGGCGGCCAGGAATGCGGCGACGGAGGGGGTGTTGCGAATGTCGGGTTCCGCGATGACGCGTGCGCAGGAGGGCCGCCGCGCGAGAACGAGATCAGCCACGGCCCGGAGCAGCAGCCCCCCAAGGCCACGCCCCCGGTCGGCGACCCCACCTACGAGGAGGTGGATCCCCGTGTCATGAGGCCGGGCGGGGTAGTGACGGGCCAGCGGGTCCAGATCCGCCCGGTAGATCTCCCAGTAGCTCATCGGCGCTCCGTCCAGTACGCCGATGCACGGCACGCTGCGCCCGTCACCGGCGAGCTGGGTCCGCAGGTGGTCCTCCGTCACGTCCTGCGGTCCGGACAACTCCCAGAACGCTGCGGCGGCGGGGTCGTTCATCCAGCGGCTGATGAGCGGGAGGTCGCGTTCGAGGCGTGTGGGGACGAGGTGGAACACGCCTGCGGGCGTATCGGCCCGGCCCCATTCGGCGACGCGGTCGAGGAGGTCGTCATGGCGGGGGAAGACGGAGGGTCGGGACGGCTCGCCCGTCGCGGCGATGGAGACGGAGGGCCGCGTCGTGTCCTCGTCCCGCCTCCGGGCTCCGCGACCGTCGAGCGCGTCAGCCGCTGCGAGGGCGATGAGCTCGTCCGGGAGCCGCAGGTCCATGGTGTCCTCGCGGTGCCCGTCCGCTCGGAACTGCTCGCCGGAGATCGCGCCGGGCTCCGCATCGGATCCGAGGCGGGACTCGACGCCGCCGAAGGTGTCGGCACCGGCGCCGTGGCCGGCGCGGGCGCCCGACTCGGCACCGCCCAAGTCACCCGAGCGGGCGTCCGGCTCACCACCGGCGAAGTCAGCGCAGACGCCTGACCCGGTACCGGTGTGGGCACCGGGCGCATCGTCGTCGTCGACACCCGGCTTGGCACCGGAATCGGCTCGGGACCCGGCGCCGACGGCCGCGTCGGCCATGACAGGGGCGGCGAAACCGGTCTCGGCGGTCGGGTCGGCGGGAGGCACCGAACGCTCCTCTCAGAAAGGGGGGTGGGGCATGTCCTCAGGGATGAAGGAGGTAGGTCAGCGGTGGAAGGGATCGATCGGCCAGGTTGGTCAGGAATGGAGGGGGTTGGCGATGGTGACATAGACGGACTGGGTGTCGACCGGGCCGACGAGTTCGTCGAGGTCGTGCAGCCGGGTCAGCAGGTTGGCCTTGCAGCGCAGGACGGGTGAGTCGAGCAGCCGCGCGGGCAGCGAGGTGCGCAGTCGGCCCGGGCCGGAGGCGATGTCCTTGAGGAAGCGGCGGAAGGCGGCGAGCAGCAGCCGCTCGTCGGCCAGCCCCTGGGAGCCGAACGCGCCGATGAGGCCGAGCACGTTGTTGATCACCAGGTAGTAGACGAGCCGTTCGTCGGTGACCTCGTCGCAGACGAACGTGTCGCTCCGCTCTCCGATGCCGGGCAACCGGGCGTCGAGGTCGGCGCGGCGGGACGCGCGGAAGTAGTAGCCCTGGTTGTCGCGGTAGCGGCCGCCCGTGGGCCAGCCGTCGGGGTCCAGCAGAAGCAGGGTGTTCTGCTGGTGCGCCTCCAGGGCGATGCCGGCCTCTCCGTCGAGCCAGAGGACGGGACGCACCACGTGCGCGAGGTAGCGCAGGAACCACTCGGCGGCTACAGCTCCGCGGGGTCGGCCGGTGCGGCGGGCAAGACGCGTGACGACCTCGGCCAGCCGGGACCGCAGGGCCGGGCCGTGCTCCTCAGCGCGTCCCGGAGCGCCGTCCAGCGGGGTCGGGGAGCACGGGCGCGGCGAGAGGAGACCGGCGACGCAGGAGACATCGTCCGAGGGGCTGAACGGGTTGTGGCGGATCACCACGTCCAGTCCGGGCGTCGGGGCACCGCCGGGGATGTCGACGGCGAGCCAGGCCGGGTCCCGGACGATGTCGAAGCCCGGGTGCACGGCCCGCCACTGCTGCGCGAGGCCGCTGCGGAGCAGGCGGTGGACCTCGACGCCACGGTGGAGTTCCTTGCGGAGGTTCTCGCGGCGGGAGTTGGTGATGCGCAGGCCCAGCGAGAGCTTGAGCATCGCGGGGGCATGGGTTCGGTAGACGGTTCGCAGGGAGGAGGTGGGGTGCCAGGGCGGGCCGTGGGTGCCGAGGTCACGGAGCAGTCCGGTGTCCAGCAGGGCGGCGGCCTCCGGACGGTGGCGGACCTGCTGTGCCTGCCAGGGGTGCAGGGGCAGCAGGGCGTACCCGTCGGGCAACGCCGGTGCGGTTCCGGCCAGGCGGGCCGTGAGCCGGGGCGCGGCGACAGGGCGGCCGCGTTCGGTCCAGGAGGAGTCGGTGGCGAGGACGGAGGGAGCGACAGCCATCCAGTGCAGTGGGAAGGAGCCGCGCAACTCGGGCGAGTACAGCAGCGCTTCGGCTTCGGAGAGACCCTCGCGGCTTTTCGGGGTGGGGTGCAGGGGGTGTCCGAGGACGAGTGCCTGTTCCGCGGACAGGAAGAGGTCGGGGCCGTCGGCCGGGCGTTCGCGGCGGTCGGTGACGAAGCCGGCGACACGTCGGAGGGAGTCGGCCACACCCGCGACGAGCATCACGCCGTCGCTGAAACCAGCGGTGACGGAGCTGAGGGCGCCGGTGGGAAAGGAGTCGGGGGCCCGCCAGATGCCGGAGTCGTCTGCGGACGTCTCCCGGGTGAGCAGGGCGGCGATCGTGACGGCGTCGGCCGGTGGGGCGTATTCGGGTGCACCGGCGAGACGAGGAGGGCCGAAGCGGTGCCAGCCCGTCGGGGACCAGTAACGGACCGGGGCGAGGAGGGCCGTGCCGCTGGCGGGAAGGGGGATGCGCAGGACGCCGTCGGCCGGGGCGGACTGGTCGGTCTCACGCGCCCAGCAGCGGAGCAGGTTCTCCACCGCGGCGGCCTGGGCGACGGTGTGCGGGTGGGGATGCTCAAGAGGGTCAGTGCCATGGCCTCCGCTGAGCCCCTGGGCGGGTTTCGCAGCCGGCCGCTGATGGGGGACCCGAGGGTTCGGCGATGTCCCCGACGACCAGGCGCCGACGGAGGCTTGCCCCGGCGTCGGTGCGTGGTCGTCGGGGTGGGGGGTGGCGTTCACGGCAGGTACCTCATCGGGTGGTTCCGGATCATGCGGGTGGGGGCTGCGAGCCGAGGAGCTTCACTCGGCGGGGCTGCGGGGCGCGTAGGCACGCGGCGTGCGGTCGTGGGGGGCGTGGGGACGTGCGGGGCCCATGGGCCGGGCGCCTGGCAGGCGGCGGCCTCGCAGCCGGGCAGCCCGGCAGGCAGGCGGCCTGGCGCGCGGGCACGGCGCGGGCTCACGCGCCGTAGAGGCTCACCGCGTTCAGGGTGCTGCTGCTGTGCCACCCCCACGGCACCGAGCCGCTGCGAGGACCGCGTCGGCCAAGCGGTCCAGTACGGCGGCCGCTTGTTCATCGGTGATGGTCAGGGGCGGCAGCAGTTGTACGACGCTCGCGTGACGGCCGCCGAGTCCGACGATGAGGCCGCGCCGCAGGCACTCCCGCTGGACCGCGGCGGCCAGTTCGGGGGCGGCTGGCAAGGGTTGGCGTCCGCCGCCCGGCATCACCGACGCTTCCACGCCGTCCTCCGCAACCCCAGGAGCACCCGAAAAGCCGGGCTCCCCCTCCGCCTCCGGATCCACCAGCTCGACCCCGATCATCAGCCCCCTCCCCCGCACATCCCCCACGCACGCGAACTGAGAAGCCAACTCCTGGAGTTGGCTCAGCAGGCGCGCCCCCAGGGTCGCCGCGCGCTGGGCGAGGGCGTTCTCGCGGACGTGGGCGAGGGTCGCCGTGCCGGCGGCCATGGCGAGCTGGTTGCCGGGGAAGGTGTCGGTGGGGGTGCCGGGTTCCCAGGTGTCGAGGTCGTCGCGGTAGACCACGACGGCCAGCGGCAGGCTGCCGCCGATGGCCTTGGAGAGGACCATCACGTCGGGGGTCACACCGCTGTGCTCCACGGCCCAGAAGGCGCCGGTCCGGCCCACGCCCGTCTGGATCTCGTCGGCGATCAGCGGGATGGACCGCTCGGCGGTGAGTTGTCGCATGCGCCGCAGCCAGGTGTCCGGCGCGGGGATCACCTCACCTTCGCCCTGGACTGGCTCGACGATCATCCCGGCAGGCCACGGCACCCCGGACCCGGGGGCGTCGAGGAGAGACTCGGTCCAGCGGGCTGCGAGGTCGGCACCGTGCTCGCCACCGATGCCGAAGGGGCAGCGGTAGTCCTGCGGGTAGGGCGGGCGGGCGACCCGCGCGCCCTGGATGTCCGCGGACGGGTCGTAGAGGGCCCTGTCGGTACTTCCGCGACCGGAGCCGGTGAACGCCAGGAGACCGCTCCGTCCGGTCGCCGCGCGGACGAGGGCATAGGCGGTCTCGACGGCTTCGCTGGCGGCCGGTCCGCAGAACCGCACGCGCGCCCGCTCGGCAAGGCCTGGCGGCAGGGTGCGGAACAGTTCGGTGAGGAAGGCGTCCTTGACCGGTGTCGCCAGGTCGAGGGCGTTGAGGGGCGCGCCGGAGTCGAGGACCTTGCGGATGGCCTCCAGGACGACGGGGTGGTTGTGGCCGAGGGCGAGTGTGCCGGCGCCGGAGAGGCAGTCCAGGTAGCGGCGGCCGTCCGCGCCCTCGATGGTCAGTCCCCGCGCCCGCACCGGAACGATCGGCAGGGCACGGGCGTAGGTCCGGGCGGCGGATTCGCGTGCGGCTTGGCGGCGCAGGATTCCCTCGTGCGCGGAGCGCGGGGCGGGGGCGGTGTCGTCGACGGCTCCGCCGACGAGGGATTTCACCTGCGTACGCCCCACAGCGGCCTCCTCCGACGCACAACCCCCACGGGTGGATTCCGCCACGGCTTCCCTGACCTCCCACTGGGCACGGGCACAGAGGACCGCGCACAGACAGCAGGCCCCCCACCGCTACCAACCCCGGATCACTCACCGGGTTACGGGTTGCCTCAAGATCCTTTCCGTGACGGAACTGTTGCGGATCCGTCGGATCGCCCCCACAGCCACCGCATAGTGTGTGGTGCCGTTCCCGGACACCGCGAGGTCGCCCCGAACTTCCCGAGAGACAACGGGAATCGGGGCCGAAACACCGGTTAGTCCACGTTCGTTCCATATCAGGGGGATTCAGATCATGCGATCCACACGTCCGTCGTCCCATACCGGCCGAGGAGGTCGGGCGCGCCGCAGGAACTCCCCCGTGCTGGCCGCCGTGGCCCTCGCCTCGGCGCTCGCGCTGACCGCCACCGCCTGCGAGTCGGGTGACGCCACGGCGGACGGCGAGGCCTCCGCGTCGGCCACCGCCTCCGACGACGGCAAGCTCAGGATCCCGGACGACATCAGGGACCGGCTCCGCGAGCACGGGATCGACATCGACAAGTGGAAGAACGGCGCCTGGAAGAACTGGGACCGGGACGACTGGCTGCGCGAGGCCAACGAATACGTCAACCCGATCATCGAGGGGCTCTGGAACCCGGACCGCATGCGGGAGGCCGAGGAGCCCGACCAGGGCGTCGACGACAGCGACCTCTCCGGTGACCAGGGTGTGACCGACCCGACGCCCGAGCCGGTCGAGGCGCAGGCCGTTCCGCCCTCGTACCACGCCAACGCCCCGACGGCCGGGAAGGTGTTCTTCGACTCCCCCGAGGGGTCGGCCGTCTGCTCGGCGACCGTGGTGAAGGACCCGGCGCACCCGGGCAAGTCCAACCTGGTGTGGACGGCGGGCCACTGCGTGCACGCGGGCAAGAAGGGCGGCTGGTACCGCAACATCGCGTTCGTGCCGTCGTACAACGACGACGGCAAGCCGGTGGCGGAGTTGGAGAACGCCACCCGCGAGGATGTCGCTCCCTACGGTGTCTGGTGGGGTGACTGGGCGCAGACCTCGGACCAGTGGATCGAGCAGGGCGGTTCGACGGGCGGCGACGGCGCGCCCTACGACTTCGCCGTCATCCATGTGACGCCGGAGAAGGGCAGCGGCGGCAAGTCGCTGGAGGAGATCGTCGGTTCGGCGCTGCCGGTCGACTTCAAGGCGCCCGCGGTGCCGCAGGTCAAGAGCGTCACGGCGATCGGCTACCCGGCCGCGCCGCCCTACGACGGGCAGAAGCTGTACCGGTGCGAGGACCGGCCCGGGCGGCTGTCGGTCACCGCGTCGGATCCCACGATGTACCGCATAGGCTGCACCATGACCGGCGGTTCGTCCGGCGGCGGCTGGGTGGCGACCGGCGCGGACGGCAAGCCGGCGCTGGTGTCCAACACCTCGATCGGCCCGGTGACGTCGGGCTGGCTGGCCGGACCGCGCCTGGGTGCTGTGGCCAAGGGCGTGTACGACTCGGTCAGCAAGAAGTTCGCCGGTCGGTGACGGCCGGCTGCTGAACCGCGCCGTCGACAGGACGGCGCACCCCGAGCCACCCCAAGCACACCGAAGCACCCCGGGCGCCCGGCGCACCCGGCGCGCCAGAGCCCCCGGACTCACGAGATCCGGCCCGGGGGCTCTCGGAAACCTTCACCGCCCCACCCCGCTACGCCCTCAACTCCCCGGGCATAGTGGGGTGTCGTGCGGGCCACCGAGCCCGCACCCATGGCATGCACACACCCAGGCGCACGCAGTACCAGATTCGTACGCACCAACGGGGGCCATCGCACCATGCGTTCCACACGTACGCCCGCACCGAGGCGCGGGCGGCGCACCGTCCTCGCGGCCGCCGGGCTCGTCGCCGCCCTGGCGCTCACCGCGACCGCCTGTGGCGGTTCGACGGACTCGGCGAGCGACAAGCCCGACGCCACCAGCTCCGAGGCCACCGCGAACAGCGGTGGCAAGGTCAAGATCCCGGCCGATCTCGCGGGCAGGCTCAAGGAGCACGGGATCGACGTCGACCGCTGGAAGGACGGCGGCTGGAAGGACTGGGACAAGGACCAGTGGCTCAGTGACGCCAAGGACTTCGTCAACCCGGTGATCGAGGGCCTCTGGAAGCCGGAGCGGATGCAGTCCGCCGAGGAGGCCGACAAGACGGTCACGACGAAGGACGCGTCGGCCGGCCAGGGCGTCAGCGACCCCGATCCGGCACCCGTCCGGGCGCAGGCCGAGAAGACGCCGTACCACCGCCACGCGGCGCCGGTCGGCAAGGTCTTCTTCGACTCCCCCGACGGCCCCGCCGTCTGCTCGGGCACGGTCGTCAAGGACGTCAACCACCCGGGCAAGTCCAACCTGGTGTGGACGGCGGGGCACTGCGTGCACGCGGGCGGCGACGGCGGCTGGTACCGCAACATCGTCTTCGTCCCGGCCTACAACGACCTCGGGAAGTCCGAGGCGGAGCTGAGCAACGCGAACCCGGGCGAGATCGCCCCGTACGGCAACTGGTGGGCGAACTGGGCCTCGACCTCGAACCAGTGGATCCAGGGCGGTTCGGAGAGCGGCGGCGACGGAGCCGCGTACGACTACGCCGTGCTGCACGTGAAGCCGGAGCAGGGCGCCAAGTCCCTGGAGGAGACGGTCGGCGCCGCGCTGGACGTGGACTTCTCCGCCCCGTCCGCGGCCGAGGCCGCCAAGATGGGCGCCTGGGGCTACCCGGCCGCGCCGCCCCACAACGGCCTGAAGATGTTCAAGTGCGTCGACATCCCCGGCCGGTTCTCCCTCTCCCCGACCCTGCCGACGATGTACCGCATCGGCTGCTCCATGACCGGCGGTTCCTCCGGCGGCGGCTGGTTCCGCGTCCTGAACGGCAGATCGGTGCTGGTCTCCAACACCTCGATCGGCCCGGCCGACAACACCTGGCTGGCCGGTCCGCAGCTGGGCCGGGACGCCGAGGCGCTCTACCAGAACATGAGCAAGACGTACGGCGGCCAGTGACCCGCACATGCTGAAGGCCCGCTCCCTGTGACAGGGGGCGGGCCTTCTCGCGTTCGGACGGGACGCGTGCTCAGGCCGGGCTCAGAGCGCCGGCGCCGGAACGTACGGCGTGAGCTCCGCCGCCAGTTCCTCGTGCACCCGGACCTTGAGCAGGGTGCCCTCCGGGGTGTGCTCCTCGGAGATCACCTCGCCCTCGTCGTGGGCACGGGCGACCAGCTTGCCGTGCGTGTACGGCACGAGCGCCTCGATCTCGACCGACGGGCGCGGCAGCTCGTTGTCGATGAGCGCGAGCAGCTCCTCGATGCCGAGGCCGGTGCGGGCCGAGACGGCGATGGACCGCTTCTCGACACGCAGCAACCGCTGCAGGGTGAGCGGGTCGGCCGCGTCGGCCTTGTTGATCACGACGATCTCGGGTACGCCGGTGGCGCCGACGTCCCGGACCACCTCGCGCACGGCGGCCAGCTGCTCCTCCGGGAACGGGTGCGAACCGTCCACCACGTGCAGGATCAGGTCGGCCTCGCCGACCTCCTCCATCGTGGAGCGGAACGCCTCGACCAGGTGATGGGGCAGGTGGCGCACGAAGCCGACCGTGTCGGTCAGCGTGTACAGCCGTCCGCTCGGGGTCTCGGCCCGGCGCACGGTCGGGTCGAGGGTGGCGAACAGGGCGTTCTCGACCAGCACGCCCGCGCCCGTGAGGCGGTTGAGCAGCGAGGACTTACCGGCGTTGGTGTACCCCGCGATGGCCACGGACGGCACCTTGTGACGCTTGCGCTCTTGGCGCTTGATCTCGCGGCCGGTCTTCATCTCCGCGATCTCCCGGCGCATCTTCGCCATCTTCTCGCGGATCCGGCGCCGGTCCGTCTCGATCTTGGTCTCACCGGGACCACGGGTGGCGAGGCCGCCGCCCTTGCCGCCGCCCATCTGCCGGGACAGGGACTGACCCCAGCCGCGCAGTCGCGGCAGCATGTACTGCATCTGCGCGAGAGCGACCTGCGCCTTGCCCTCTCGGGACTTGGCGTGCTGGGCGAAGATGTCGAGGATCAGCGCCGTCCGGTCGATGACCTTGACCTTGACGACGTCCTCGAGGTGGATCAGCTGGCCCGGGCTGAGCTCACCGTCGCAGATGACGGTGTCCGCGCCCGTGTCGACGACGATGTCGCGCAGCTCCTCGGCCTTGCCGGAGCCGATGTACGTGGCCGCGTCGGGCTTGTCGCGTCGCTGGGTGACTCCGTCGAGCACCAGCGCGCCGGCCGTCTCGGCGAGGGCGGCGAGCTCCGCGAGGGAGTTCTCCGCGTCCTGCACGGTTCCCGAGGTCCAGACGCCCACGAGGACGACCCGCTCCAGGCGGAGCTGGCGGTATTCGACCTCGGTGACGTCCTCGAGTTCGGTGGAGAGGCCCACCACACGGCGCAGGGCCGCGCGGTCGGAGCGGTCGAACTGGTCGCCGTCCCGCTCTCCGTCGATCTCGTGGCTCCAGGCGACGTCCTCTTCCATCAGGGCATCGGCCCGAAAACCCTCGGGGTGGCTGTGCGCGAAGCGCTTGGAGTCCTGGGAAAAGGAAGAAGAGGAGGTCATTGGATCCTTACGTAGGTGGGAAACCGTTCACTGTCTGCAACGCACGGGCGGTCCGGGAGATTCCCGGCGGCCCGTGCCGCGCCGACCTGAAGATGGTCGCACGGCACGGGGCGTCTCGTCACCGTGTTATCGGGCGGGCGTCCTCGCCGGCCGGGCCTGCTTCGCAAGGGCCTGCGGCTTCGCGGACGCCTCCTGCTTCCAGTCCGGGTGTCCCGGCATCGGCGGGGTCTTCTCGCCGTACAGCCAGCCCTGGAAGAAGCCGTCCAGGTCGCGCCCGGAGATCTCGGCGGCGAGCCGGACGAAGTCCTCCGTCGTGGCCGTGTCGTCCTGGTGACGGGCGACCCAGGCACGTTCCAGGCGTTCGAAGGCCGGGCGGCCGATCTCCTGGCGCAGGGCGTACAGGACGAGCGCGGCCCCGTCGTAGACGTTGGGCCGGAAGATGCTGGTCTTGCGGCCGGCGTCGGGTGCCTTGGGCGCGGCGGGTGGTCCGCCGGCGGTGCGCCAGCGGTCCGAGGCGCCGTAGGCGGCCTTCATCCGGTCCCGCATCGGCTTGTCCGCCTGCTCCTCGGCGTACAGCGCCTCGTACCAGGTGGCGTGCCCCTCGTTGAGCCACAGGTCGGACCAGGTGCGAGGGCTGACGCTGTCGCCGAACCACTGGTGGGCCAGCTCGTGGACCATGATCGACTCGACGTACCACCTGGGGTAGACGGGCTCGGTGAAGAGCTCCCGCTCGAAGAGGGAGAGCGTCTGGGTCTCGAGTTCGAAGCCGGTGGTGGCGTCGGCCACGAGCAGGCCGTACGTCTCGAAGGGGTAGCGGCCGACCTTGCCCTCCATCCAGGCGATCTGGCCGGGGGTCTTCTCCAGCCAGGGTTCGAGTGTCTTGCGGTGCTCGGTCGGGACGACGTCCCGTACGGGCAGCCCGTGCGGGCCGGTGCGGTGCAGCACCGTGGAGCGGCCGATGGAGACCTGGGTGAGTTCGGTGGCCATGGGGTGCTGGGTGCGGTAGGTCCAGGTCGTGGACCCGCCGGACTTCGCCACACCGGCGGGCAGCCCGTTGGCGACAGCCGTGTGACCGTCGGGTGCGGTGACCCGGATGGTGAACATCGCCTTGTCGGAGGGGTGGTCGTTGCACGGGAACACCAGGTGCGCGGCGTCGGCCTGGTTCGCCATGGCGAGGCCGTCCGCAGTGCGTACCCAGCCGCCCTCGCGGCCCTCGACGGGCACCGGATCACTGGTGTGCCGCACGGTGATCCGCATCCAGTTGCCGTCCGACACCGAGTCCTCGGGCGTGATCACCAAGTCCTCGCCGGCGGTGCGGAACTCCGCGGGGTCGCCGTCGACCTCGACCGACTCGACCGTGCCGTGGGCGAAGTCCAGGTTGACGCGGTCCAGATCGGCCGTTGTCCAGGCATCGATGGTGGTGACGGCCCTCAGGGGCTCGCTGTTGCTGCCCGGATAGGTGAAGGAGAGGTCGTACGACGCCACGTCGTAGCCGGGGTTGCCCAGGTGTGGGAAGAGCCGGTCGCCGACGCCGAGCGGGACGACGGGGGCGCTCGCGGCGACGAGGCAGACGGAGATCGCCGAGGTGAGCAGGGCGGCGCCGGTCCGGCGACGACGGGTGGGGGTGGTGGCCTGGCTGTGGGGGGTCAGGAGCATGCCCCACGGCTATCAGCGCGCGGCTGAGCGGTGAGGACGGCGCGCTTTTGACCCACCCGAACCGGGGACCGGGGCCTGCGCCGGGTGCCGTCCGGGCCGCCCGGGAGGCCCTCCGGAGGTGCGGGCCGGGTCAGCCGCCCTGCGGCTGTGGCTGCGGCTGTGCCCGACTGACGTCGTACACCCCGGCCACATTGCGCATCGCGCGCATCAGGGCGGGCAGGTGGCCTGCGTCCGGGAGCTGCACGGTGTAGGTGTGCCGCACCTGCTGCTGGGTCGGGGGCTCGACGGTCGCCGAGACGATCTCGGCGCCCTCGGAGGCCATCGCCTCGGTGAGGTCGGCCAGCAGATGGGGACGGACGAACGATTCGGCGACCAGGGTGACCCGGCACTCGGCGGCCTCCCCCCAGCGCACGCCGACCTCCGCGCGCCCCCCATCCTTCATGCGCGCCACCGCGGCGCACTCCACGCGGTGCACGGTGACCGCTCCCCCGCGTACGGCGAAGCCGGTGATCTCGTCCGGGGGTACGGGCGTGCAGCAGCGGGCGAGCCGGACGGTCGCGCCGGGCAGGTCGGCGAGGACGTTGCCGGTGGCGAAGCGGTCGGCGGGCTGCCCGGGCGTCCCCTCCGGCTCGGGTACGTCGGCGGGCCGGAGAACTGTCCGGTCCTCGGCGATCCGCGCCTCGCTCTGCTGGGACTCCGCCTGCGCCGGATGGGCGGTCAGCCAGCGCTGGATGGCGATCCGGGCCGCGGGCGTGTGGGCGTGCTCCAGCCACTCCCGGGAGGGCTCCGACGCCGGGTCCTGGCCCATGAGGAGCTGGACGGTGTCGCCGTCCTTCAGGACGGTGCTCAGCGTCGCCAGGCGGCCGTTCACCCGGGCGCCGATACAGGCGTGCGCGTCCTCCCCGTACTGCGCGTACGCGGCGTCCACGCAGGTCGCTCCCTCGGGCAGGCCGAGCGTGCCGCCGTCGGGCCGGAAGACGGTGATCTCGCGGTCCTGGGCGAGGTCCTCGCGCAGGGTCGACCAGAAGTGGTCGGGGTCGGGTGCCGCCTCCTGCCAGTCGAGGAGCCGGGACAGCCAGCCGGGGCGGGTGGGGTCGACGCGCTCGCCGTCGGCCGGGTCCTCGGGGGCCGGTGCGTAGGGGTTGCCGAGGGCGACGACACCGGCCTCGGCGACCTTGTGCATCTGGTGCGTGCGGATGAGGACCTCGACGACCTGGCCGTCCTCGCGCGCCACGGCCGTGTGCAGCGACTGGTACAGGTTGAACTTCGGTACGGCGATGAAGTCCTTGAACTCCGAGACCACCGGCTTCATACAGGTGTGCAGTTCGCCCAGGACGCCGTAGCAGTCGGCGTCCTCGTTCACCAGGACCAGGACGCGGCCGAAGTCGGAGCCGCGGAGCCGGCCGCGTTTGCGGGAGACGCGGTGCACCGAGACGAAGTGGCGGGGCCGGATGAGGACTTCGGCCGGGATGTCCGCCTCGCGGAGCACACCGCGCACCTCGTCGGCGACCTCGGCGAGCGGGTCGTCCGTGCGGGCCGCGTTGCGGACGATCAACTCCCTGGTGTGCGCGTACTCCTCGGGATGCAGGATCGCGAAGACCAGGTCTTCCAGTTCGGTTTTGAGCGCCTGGACGCCGAGCCGCTCGGCGAGCGGGATGAGCACATCACGTGTCACCTTGGCGATGCGCTCCTGCTTCTCGGGACGCATCACGCCGAGGGTGCGCATGTTGTGCAGGCGGTCGGCGAGTTTGATCGACATGACACGGACGTCGTTGCCGGTGGCGACGAGCATCTTGCGGAAGGTCTCGGGTTCGGCGGCGGCGCCGTAGTCGACCTTCTCGAGTTTGGTGACGCCGTCGACGAGGTAGCGGACCTCCTCGCCGAACTGGTCACGGACCTGGTCGAGCGTCACGTCCGTGTCCTCGACCGTGTCGTGCAGCAGGGACGCCGTCAACGTCGTGGTCTCGGCGCCGAGTTCGGCGAGGATCAGGGTCACGGCGAGCGGGTGCGTGATGTACGGCTCGCCGCTCTTGCGCATCTGGCCGCGGTGCGAGGACTCGGCCAGCACGTAGGCGTGGCGCAGGGGTTCGAGGTCCGCGTCGGGGTGGTGGGCGCGGTGGGCCTCGACGACGTGGCTGATGGCGTCGGGCAGCCGGCCACGGGCGGCGGGGCCGAGCAGGGCCGCGCGGCCGAGGCGGCGCAGGTCGATCCGGGGGCGGGCCTTTCTGCGGGGGGCTGTCGGCGTCACCGGTCCCGACACCGCGCCCGGCATCGGGCCTGGGGTCACGGAATTCGTGGCCTCCGCACTCATGGGCACCTCCGGCTGCGTCAACCGGCGGACGGGGTGCCCCAGGGACACGGCTCAGGGGGCGGCTTCGGTCCCCCGTCCGGGCCGGTGCTTGATGCTACCGAGCCCACCACGCTCGACTGACCGCCTCTCGCCGAGCGTGAAACTGATCACCCATTCGAGGGACGAATGTGAGGTTTGTACCCCCGTATGTCTTGACCTCCACGATGCGATTCCCGCCAAGTGGCCGGATTCCAACGGTGGTTTCGGGTCGGGTGGCCGAGGGCGCGCGGGTGTTTCAGGACGACCGGCCCCGGCTCACACGGACGTGACGGTTTCCAGCCAGTCCGCGTCGATCTCACCCTCGGCCACGATCACGGCCGGGCCGGTCATCTCGATCTCTCCGTCGGGCCGCTCGGTGATCACCAGCGTGCCACCGGGGACGTCCACGGTGTAGGTCGCGGGTGCGCCGGTGGCCGTCGGGTCGGCGCCGTCACGGCGGGCGGCGGCCACGGCGACCGCGCACGCGCCCGTGCCGCAAGAGCGGGTCTCGCCGGAGCCTCGTTCGTGTACACGCAGCGCGACGTGCCCCGGGCCGCGGTCGACCACGAACTCGACGTTCACCCCGTCCGGGTAGGCGGCGGCCGGGCTGAAGGGCGGCGGGGAGAGCAGGTCTCCGGCGTGCGCCAGGTCGTCCACGAAGGCGACCGCGTGCGGGTTGCCCATGTTGACGTTGCGCGCGGGCCAGCTGCGCTCGCCGACGCTCACCGTGACGGCACCCTCGGGGAGCACCGCCCGGCCCATGCCCACGGTCACGTCACCGTCCTTGGCGATGTGCACGGTCTTCACACCCCCGCGCGTGGCGACCGCGAGGTCTCCCTCGGTCACGTGACCGGCGCGCTGGAGATAGCGCGCGAACACCCGCACGCCGTTGCCGCACATCTCCGCGATCGAGCCGTCGCCGTTGCGGTAGTCCATGAACCACTCCGCCTCGGCCGCCATGCCCTTCGCCTCCGGGTGGGCGGCGGACCGCACGACGTGCAGCAGCCCGTCACCACCGATGCCCGCGCGCCGGTCGCACAGGGCGGCGACGGCGGCCGGGGGCAGGTCGATGGCGTTCCCGGGGTCCGGGACGATCACGAAGTCGTTCTCGGTGCCGTGACCCTTGAGGAAGGCGATCCGCGTGCTCATGCCTCGATCGTAAGGGGTGCCTACGACAGAGCCCGAGCGCCCGTACGGCGATCAGCGCAGTCGCGCCACGCGCCACACGGCGAGGACCACCACGAGGGCCACGACCAGGGCGTACGCGAGGGCGACCCGCCAGTCGGGTCTGCGGCCGGAGCCCCGGGCCGGCAGGCCCGGCCACGTGTAGCCGACGCGGCGGGCGGCCATCATGCCCCAGCCGGCCGCGCACGAGCAGATCAGCAGGCCCAGCATGGCGATGACGGCCCCGCTGTCGCCGAAGTCGAAGGCGAGCGGGAAGGCGAACATCAGGGAGCCGAGTGCCGCGAGGCTCACGATGGGCGCCAGCTGCCAGATGCGGAGCCGGCGCTGGGGGCGCAGCTCGACCTCGACCTCGTCGGCGAACATCTCGCCGGGCTCGGGACCGTCGTCCGTCACACCCTGCGTCTCGTCGGGCCCGTCGGAGCTGAGGTGACCCGTCTCCTGCTCCGGCGCGTCCCCGCCCTCCGCCACATCCCGCTCGGCGGTGATGTGATCGGTGCTTCGTGCGGTGTCGCGAGGGCCGGCCTCCATCGCCACGCGCCCTCCCAACTAGGACTCAACTCGGTCGATCGAAGCTCGATGATGGCACGCCGCCGAAGGACCGGATGACGGCCTGGGCGTCCCGATGCCATGACGTGATCAGGCTGTAACCGGTCGTTCGACCAAGGACAGCGCGAGCTGCGGAAGTTCTGTGAGATCGGCCGCTGCCCCACTCAACCAGTGCACCCGCGGGTCGCGCCTGAACCATGAATCCTGGCGGCGCGCGAAGCGCTTGGTGGCACGCACGGTCTCGGCCCGCGCTTCCTCGAGGGTGCACTCCCCGGCGAGCGCCGCGAGGACCTGCTGGTAGCCGAGCGCGCGCGAGGCCGTACGCCCTTCACGCAACCCCTGCGCCTCCAGCGCACGCACCTCGTCCACGAGGCCGGCGTCCCACATCCGGTCGACCCGGCGCGCGATGCGCTCGTCGAGCTCGGGGCGGGCCACGTCGACGCCGACCTGGAGGGTGTCGTACACCGAGTCGTGGCCGGGGAGGTTGGCCGTGAACGGCTTGCCGGTGATCTCGATCACCTCCAGGGCGCGCACGACCCGGCGGCCGTTGCTCGGCAGGATCGCGCGGGCTGCCTCGGGGTCGGCGGCGGCCAGGCGGGCGTGCAGCGCGCCGGAGCCGCGCAGCGTCAGTTCCTCCTCCAGGCGGGCGCGCACCTCGGGGTCGGTGCCGGGGAACTCCAGGTTGTCGACGGCCCCGCGCACATACAGTCCGGAGCCGCCGACCAGGATCGGCCAGCGGCCCTCGGCGAGCAGCGCGTCGATCCGCTCCCGGGCCAGGCGCTGGTACTCGGCGACGGACGCCGTGACGGTCACGTCCCAGATGTCCAGCAGGTGGTGGGGGACGCCGTCGCGCTCCTCGGGCGTCAGCTTGGCGGTGCCGATGTCCATCCCTCGGTAGAGCTGCATGGAGTCGGCGTTGACGACCTCGCCGCCGAGACGCTGGGCCAGGAAGACGCCCAGATCGGACTTTCCTGCCGCAGTTGGTCCGACGACGGCGATGACGCGGGGGGCGGGGGGTGCGCTGCTCACCGCCCCAGTCTCGCAAACCTCGAACCCTGGTCTCGAACGAGTTACGTGACGCGACGGCCGCGGGGTCGTTGCCCGTTGCGAGGTTCCTGCCGCCGGATCGCAGAGGCGGTGGCCCGGGCCGCGCAAACTGACGCACCGGGCAACGCGGGATTTCGCCCGCACGAGTAACGTATGGAGTGGATATGGGCGTTTTTGCACGACTTCTCCGGCGGTCAAAGGTCACGGCGGAGACGCCTGCGGCCGAGGCTCAGACCGACACGGCGAAGGCCGGGCCCGAGACGGAGGCGGCCGAGGCGACCGCGGAGACGAAGGACACCGACGGAGCCGAGGGCGCGGCGAAGCCGGCTGCCGAGGACACCACCGAGGTCACCGAGTCCGAGGGCGTCGACATCCCCAAGCAGCAGTCCACCGACAAGGCGGCCGACAACGAGGCCGGCGAGGGCGCCCGTACGTGACCGCCCCGCGCGAGGGAAGGTGAGCCATGGGTCTCCTGGAGAACGTGAAAGCCAAGCTGGGCCCGGCCTTGGGCAAGGTCTCGGACCTCGCACACCGGCACGAGGGCAAGATCCACCACGGTCTCGACAAGGCAGCGCATGCCGTCGACAAGAGGACCAAGGGCAAGTACAGCGACAGGATCCAGTCAGGCACGGGCCGGGCCAAGCACGCCATGGACCGACTCACACACCATGGCGACACACCTCACACCGGCGGCACGACGGCGCCACCCGGGACAGGCCGGACGGCTCCCTCACGGGACGCGGCTCCCTCACCGGACGCGGGCGGCACTCCGCGTCCGGAGGCACCGCCTCCCACGTCCTGAGCGCCCATCGGCGCAGCAGGTTCCGAGCGGGCATCGGCACTCTGACAGGCATATCGGCGGACGGCCGCGGAGCACGAAGGCTCCCGGCCGTCCGCCGTCTCCCGCGCTGTGCCGCCCGGTCTACGACCAGGCGGCGACGACGTATCCCACGCCGTAGGGCGCGTCCTCGTACAGCAGGGAGCCGCCGAGGTCCGCGCCCTCGCCCGCGCCCGCCAGGACCTGCCAGGGGGCCCGGCCGGACACCTTCAGCTCGTGGGCCAGCCCGGTGTCCAGCCTGGTGAGTGCGGCCATGTCCGCCGCGCCGAGCGCCCGGGCGGCCTCCGCGTCGAAGGGCGCCGCCCGTTCGTCCAGGTAGCCCGGCGCCTTGAGTGTCCGGCACGCGCTGGCGTCACCCATCACCAGCAGGGCCACCCGCTCGTCCCGGGCGGCGATGTCCCTCCCGGTCCGCGCGCACAGCTCGGGCGGGTACGACTCCCCCACCCCGAGTCCCTCGACCGGGGCCTCCGACCATCCGGTGCGTTCCAGCAACCAGGCCGCCACCGCCAGCGCGTACGGCAGCCGCGGTTCCGTCTCAGCGCCTTCGGCCGCTCCCAGCCGCACGCCGAGGTCGACGCCGAAGCCCCGGAAGGACCCCTCTGTTCCCTCCGGGTACGCCTCGGGCCCGACGCTGTCCACCGGGCCGACGACCACGAGCCGGCCGGGCCTGGCGGCGGCGAGCACGCCCAGAGCGTCCGTGCAGGCGGCCCGCGCGGCATCCAGTTCCGGGGCGGCGCCTGCGGCCACCTCGGGGACCAGGAGGGGCGGGCAGGGGCAGACAGCGGCGGCGACAAGCATGATCGGCAGGGTAACTCTCAGGAGCCGCTGCTACCGCACAGGGCAGCGGCGGCCCGGCTCAGTCGCAGCCGCACCCGCTCGCCACGGCCGGCAGGGGCTCGGGCGCACCGATCCTCGGCAGGCCCAGCATCACGCCGACGGGCTTGGTCTTCTCGGCCGCGTTGCGCTTCTCCCAGGCGTCGCCCGCCCGCGTGCGCCGCACGTCGAGCACGGGGCCCTCGGCGAGGAGGTGGTGCGGGGCGGCGTAGGTGATCTCGACCGTGACCACGTCGCCGGGGCGGACCTCCTGGTCCGGCTTGGTGAAGTGGACGAGGCGGTTGTCGGGAGCCCGACCGGACAGACGGTGGGTGGCGTCGTCCTTGCGGCCCTCGCCCTCGGCGACCATCAGCTCCAGTGTGCGGCCGACCTGCTTCTTGTTCTCCTCCCAGGAGATCTCCTCCTGGAGGGCGACGAGCCGCTCGTAGCGCTCCTGGACGGCCTTCTTGGGGATCTGGCCGTCCATCTCGGCGGCCGGGGTGCCGGGGCGCTTGGAGTACTGGAAGGTGAAGGCCTGAGCGAAGCGGGCCTCGCGCACCACGTGCAGCGTCTGCTCGAAGTCCTCCTCGGTCTCGCCGGGGAAGCCCACGATGATGTCGGTGCTGATCGCGGCGTGCGGGATGGCGGCGCGGACCTTCTCGATGATCCCCAGGAAGCGATCCTGGCGGTAGGAGCGGCGCATCGCCTTCAGGACCGGGTCCGAGCCGGACTGGAGCGGCATGTGCAGCTGCGGCATCACGTTCGGCGTCTCGGCCATCGCGGCGATGACGTCGTCGGTGAAGTCCCGCGGGTGCGGAGAGGTGAAGCGGACGCGCTCCAGGCCGTCGATCTTCCCGCAGGCGCGCAGCAGCTTGCTGAAGGCCTCGCGGTCGCCGATGTCGGAGCCGTACGCGTTGACGTTCTGACCGAGCAGCGTGATCTCGGAGACGCCCTCGGCGACCAGGGTCTCGATCTCGGCGAGGATGTCGCCGGGGCGGCGGTCCTTCTCCTTGCCGCGCAGGGCCGGGACGATGCAGAAGGTGCAGGTGTTGTTGCAGCCGACGGAGATGGAGACCCAGGCCGCGTACGCGCTCTCACGGCGGGTGGGCAGCGTCGAGGGGAACGCCTCCAGCGACTCGGCGATCTCGACCTGCGCCTCGTCCTGCACGCGGGCGCGCTCCAGCAGGACGGGCAGCTTGCCGATGTTGTGCGTGCCGAAGACGACGTCCACCCAGGGCGCCCTCTTCACGATGGTGTCGCGGTCTTTCTGCGCGAGGCAGCCGCCGACCGCGATCTGCATGCCGGGGCGGCTAGCCTTCTTCGGGGCGAGGTGACCGAGGTTGCCGTACAGCTTGTTGTCGGCGTTCTCACGCACGGCGCAGGTGTTGAAGACGACGACGTCCGCCTCGTCGGCGCCCTCGGGGGCGCGGACGTAGCCCGCGTCCTCCAGCAGTCCGGACAATCGCTCGGAGTCGTGGACGTTCATCTGGCACCCGTAGGTGCGTACCTCGTATGTGCGCGTGCCGCCCACTGACTGGCTCCGGTCGATGCTGCTCATGGGGACAAGGGTAGGCGGTCGGCGAACGTGACTCGGCCGCCTGTGGACAACCCCGCATCCGGCTCAGGGCTCGATGAGTCCGGCCCTGATCGCGTACCGGGTCAGCTCCAGGCGGTCGCGCATGCCGAGTTTCTGGAGGAGGTTGGCCCGGTGGCGCTCGACCGTCTTGGCGCTGATGAAGAGGAGTTCGCCGATCTCCTTCGAGGTGTGGCCCTCCGCGACCAGCTTGAGGATCTCCTCCTCGCGTTCGGTGATGGCCCGTTCCGGCAGGCCGTCGCCGCGGTGCAGCCGCTCCAGGTAGGAGCGGACGAGGGTGCGTTCGGCGCCGGGGTAGATGAACGGCTCGTCGCGCACGGCCGCCCGGCAGGCCTCGACGAGGTCGCGGTCGGCGACGGACTTGAGGACGTAGCCGCTGGCCCCGGCCCTGAGCGCCTCGAAGAAGTACTCCTCGTTGTCGCCGGTCCCGCTACCACCGGCCGGGAGCCAGGACGCAGCAGGTCCGCGGTGGCCATGGCCCGGTCCAGCCGCTGCAGGGGCACCAGGCCGAACCGCAGCACGAGCGCGTTGCCGGCGAGCAGCAGCACCAGGCCGCCGAGCAGAACGAGGGCCTCACCCGCGAGGACGGGGGTGGACACGGTGACCGGGCCGAGCAGCAGCGCCGTGGCCAGGACCAGGCCGGCGGCGTTGAGCGAGAAGATCCGCCAGAACAACGACACGCTTCCGAATCCGCTCCTTCCCGCCTTCACGCAGTGCACCGCCCCCGCCGGCCTCTCCGGCGACCGGCCGCTGCGTATATCCGTCACGACACCCATGTCGTCACCGTACGGCCGGATGGGAGCATGCGGACTTGACCCGTCCGATGGTCGACCCCGTTCACCAGACGGGCAAAGTGTGACAAACAAGACGAACAAGGGGAAGCAACGTGTCAGCTCCGCGCCTGAGGGCGACGCCGCTACCGGGGATCGGGGTCCAGTACGACCTGGAGACCCGGGAACACCGCCATCTGTCGGTGGTGGCGCACCGCGACGGCACGCGCACGGTGAACGTGTACCGGGCCGACGATCCCGACTCGTGCGCGCAGTCGCTGCGGCTGACCGGTTCGGAGGCGGGTTCGCTGATCGACGCGCTGTCGCCGTCCCACCACAGCCCGAGCCTGCTGTACACCACGGACCTGGGGCTGGTCGCCGAGCGGATCGAGGTGGCCGCGACCTCGCGCTGGAACGGGCGGGTGCTGGGCGACATGCGGATGCGGACGGAGACGGGGGCGTCCGTGGTGGCCGTGCTGCGCCGGGCCGAGGCCATCCCGTCGCCCGCGCCGGACTTCCGGCTGGCCGGCGGTGACACGCTGATCGTCGTCGGCACCCGTGAGGGCGTCGACGCGGCCGCGACCATACTCGGGCGGGAGTGAGCCGTTGCACTCCGCGGTTCTGCTCATCGAGTTCGGTTCCATCATTCTCGGCCTCGGCCTGCTCGGCCGGTTCGCCGCCCGGTTCCAGCTCTCGCCGATACCCCTGTACCTCCTGGCCGGTCTGGCCTTCGGTGAGGGCGGTCTGCTGCCGCTGGGCGCGAGCGAGGAGTTCATCGCCACGGGCGCGGAGATCGGCGTCATCCTGCTGCTGTTGATGTTGGGCCTGGAGTACACGGCGAGCGATCTGGTCTCCAACCTCAAGACCCACTACCCGTCCGGTCTGGTCGACTGCGCCCTCAACGCGCTGCCCGGGGCGGCCGTGGCGCTGCTGCTCGGCTGGGGTCCGGTGGCCGCCGTCGTGCTGGCCGGTGTCACCTGGATCTCGTCGTCCGGCGTGATCGCGAAGGTGCTCGGTGATCTGGGCCGGGTCGGCAACCGGGAGACGCCGGTGATCCTCAGCGTGCTGGTGCTGGAGGATCTGGCGATGGCGGTGTACCTGCCCATCGTCACGGCGCTGGTCGCGGGAGCCGGGCTGATGGCCGGGAGTGTGACCCTGGCCATCGCGCTGGGCGCGGCCGGGCTCGTGCTGTTCCTGGCCTTGCGCTACGGCAGGCTCATCTCGCGGTTCGTCTCCAGCGACGACCCGGAGAAGCTGCTGCTGGTCGTGCTGGGCCTGACGATCCTGGTCGCGGGTGTCGCGCAGCAGCTCCAGGTGTCGGCGGCGGTGGGGGCCTTCCTGGTGGGCATCGCGCTGTCCGGGGAGGTCGCGGAAGGTGCGCACACTCTGCTGAGCCCGCTGCGCGACCTGTTCGCGGCGGTCTTCTTCGTCTTCTTCGGGCTGCACACCGACCCGTCGAGCATCCCGCCCGTCCTGCTGCCCGCTCTAGGGCTGGCCGTCGTCACCGCGCTGACGAAGATCGCCACCGGGTACTGGGCGGCCCGCCGGGCCGGGATCTCCGTCAAGGGCCGCTGGCGGGCGGGCGGCGCGCTGGTGGCCCGCGGCGAGTTCTCGATCGTCATCGCCGGCCTGGCCGTCGCGGCGGGTATCGAACCGTCCCTCGGTCCCCTGGCCACGGCCTACGTGCTGATCCTGGTCGTTCTGGGTCCGCTCACCGCGCGCTACACGGAGCCGGTGGCGGCCCGGTGGGCCCGGCGCCGCGAGCCCCATCGCCCGGAGCCCGCGCCCCGGGCGACCGAGGCCGAGGCACCGGTCGCCGACTGAGGAGGGGGTGAGCCGGGCGGCCCGGGCCCTGGTGACCCGGTGCGTGCTCCCCGGAGCGACCCGGGTCAGGCGCCCCCGCCCGGCACCCACCCCTGCTTGCGCAGCACCCCGGGCACGTCGGGCACCTCGTAGTGCTCCCCCTTGAGGACCTTGCCGTCCTCCCGGCGGGAGACCGAGCCGTCGGGGCCGATCTTCGTCATGTTGGAGCGGTGGATCTCGGCGAGCACCGCGTCCAGGTCGATGCCGTGCACGAGGGCGGTGCCGTACGCGACGTAGACCACATCGGCCAGCTCGTGGGCGAGCCGGTCGAGCGGGCCCCGCACCGACACCTCGGCGACCTCCGCGGCCTCCTCCGCGAGGAGTTCGCCGCGATGGGCCGCGAGGTCCGGGGAGACCTCCGTCGGCGTACCGCGGGCGTCCAGGCCGAAGGCGCGGTGGAATTCACGGACCAGGTCGGCGGGCGAAGAGCTCATGGGGGCGACTGTAGTGGCGGCCACTGACACCCCGCCCTCACCCGGTGCCCCCTGCCCTGGTCAGGGAGGCACCCCGGCTGGCAGGATCGCCCGCATGTCCAGAACGCTCCCCCCGATCGGCAGGCGCCGGGCCCTGCAGGGCGGCACCGCCGCCCTCGTGGTCCTCGGCCTGCTGCTGTGGTGGCTGCGCCCCTGGGCCGAGGAGCCGCCGAGCGGGACCATCACGTTCAGAACGGGCACCCGCGCGGGGGTCTACCACGAGTACGGGGAGCTCCTGCGCAACGAGATCGACAAGGACATGCCCGACCTGAAGGTGCGGCTGCTGACCAGCGCCGGCTCGCAGGAGAACGTCGCCGACGTGGCGACCGGCAAGTCCGACTTCGCGATCGCCGCGGCCGACGCGGTCGCCACGTACAAGCTCGACAACGGCCCGGGCGCCGACCGGCTGCGCGGCCTCGCCCGCCTGTACGACGACTACGTCCAGCTCGTCGTGCCGCCGGACTCGGACATCCGCACCGTCGCCGACCTGCGGGGCAAGCGCGTGGCCATAGGGCTGCCCGACTCCGGCGTACGGCTGATAGCCAACGGTGTGCTCAAGGCCGCCGGTATCGACCCGGAGAAGGACATCAAACCGTCCTCGGACGGCATCGACACCGGGCCCAAGCGGCTGGGGCACGGCCTCGACGCGTTCTTCTGGTCGGGCGGGGTGCCCACGGACGGTCTCAGCCGGCCGGCCAAGAAGTCGGCATCGGCCTTCCGGTTCGTGCCGATCGACGCCACGCTCGTGGCCAAGCTGCACGACCAGGGCGGCGCCACGCGCTACTACCGCGCCACCAAGATGCCGGAGTCGGCCTATCCCACCATCCAGCGCGGCCACGCGGTGCCGACCCTGGCGGTGTCCAACGTGCTGCTCACCCGCAGCGACATGGATCCGCGGCTCACCGAGTGGCTCACCCGTACGGTGCTCGACAGCCGGGACCTCATCGGCGCGACCGTCCACTCCGCCCAGCTGGTCGACGTCCGCACGGCGATCTACACCGACCCGCTGCAACTGCACGTCGGCGCCCAGCGCTACTACCAGTCGGTCAAGCCTTAGCGCGCGAACCCTCCGCCGTCGCCTTCCATCACGCCGTGGGCGCCGACCTCGGCACCGCCACCGTCACCTTGAGCCCGTGCGGCTCGTGACGGTCGTACGCGATCGAACCGCCGCCCGCCGCGAGCAGCGCCCGCGAGATGGACAGTCCGAGGCCCGAGCCCTTGATGTTCTGATGCCGGCCGCTGCGCCAGAAGCGGTCGCCGACGCGGGCCAGCTCCTCGTCGGTGAGGCCCGGGCCATGGTCGGTGACGACGACGGTGGAGGTGTCGCCGTGGGAGGTGACGGTCACCTCGACGGTCTGGCCCCCGGGCGTGAACTTCACCGCGTTGTCGATGACCGCGTCCAGCGCGCTGGACAGCGCGACCGGGTCGGCCCACGCGGTCGTCGGCGGGCAGTCCCCGACCAGGCGTACGTCCTTGGCCTCGGCGGTCGGGGCCCAGGCCGCCAGGCGTTCCGCGGCGAGCTCACCGATGTCGGTGATCTTCAGATCCGCATCGGTGTGCTCGGCCAGCGCCAGGTCGAGCAGGTCGTCCAGGACCTGCGCGAGGCGCTTGCCCTCGGCCTGGACCGAGGCGATCTCCTTGTTGCCCTCGGGCAGTTCGAAGGAGAGCAGCTCGATACGCAGCAGCAGCGCCGCGAGGGGGTTGCGCAGCTGGTGCGAGGCGTCGGCGACGAAGGCGCGCTGCTGCTCCAGCACATCCTCGACGTTGTCCGCCATCTCGTTGAACGACCGGGCCAGCCGCTGGAGTTCCGGCGGACCGCCGGCGGCGGCCACCCGGGACTTGAGCCGCCCGGTGGCGATGTCGTGGGTGGTGGCGTCCAGGACCCGCACGGGCTTGAGCACCCAGCCGGTCAGCCGCAGGGCGGCACCGACGGCCAGCAGCATCGCGGCGGACTCACCCGCGCCGATGACCAGCCAGCCGCGCAGCGTGCGCGAGCGCATCTGCCCGGTGGGCGAGTCGGTGACAACGACCGCGACGACGTCCCCGTCCCGGATGACCGGCGAGGCGACCACGAGATTGCGGCGCTGCCAGGGCCACACCTGCTTCGGGTCGTGGCTGCGGCGACTGAGCTTCGCCTCGTCGAAGGCGTCGCGCACCTCGCCCTCCTCCGGCAGCGACCACGCGGCCGGTGCGTGGGCCATGGCACTGCCGGTGCGGTAGAAGACACCGGACCGGATGCCGTAGACCTCGTAGTAGCTGCGGAGCTCGCTTCTGAGGGTGGCCAGACGCTCGGTCTCGAACGCGCCGGTGGTGCCGTCGGGCGAGTCGGTGACGAACTGGGCGAGGGCGGCGAAGCGCGCCGTGTCGTCGATCCGGTCGACGACGACCTTCTGCTGCTGTGCGCCGGCGAGACTCACGGCCAGCGGGATGCCGAGCGCGAGCAGAACGGCCGCCATCAGGATGATGAGCAGGGGGAGCAGACGTGTGCGCACCCGGCCCCGCTACCCGGCAGGCGCGACGAGCCGGTAACCGACTCCGCGTACGGTCTCGATGAGGGCCGGCATGCGCAGCTTGGCGCGCAGGGACGCCACGTGCACCTCCAGGGTGCGCCCGGTCCCCTCCCAGCTGGTGCGCCACACCTCGCTGATTATCTGCTCCCGGCGGAAGACCACTCCGGGCCGCTGCGCGAGCAGGGCCAGCAGGTCGAACTCCTTGCGGGTCAGCTGGATCACCGCCCCGTCCACCGTGACACTCCGCGTGGGCAGCTCGATGTGCACCGGGCCGAGGCGCAGCTCGGTCTCGATGCCGCTGGAGGTGTCCTCGTGGGAGGTGCGCCGGCTCACGGCGTGGATACGGGCGAGCAGCTCCCCGGTGTCGTAGGGCTTCACCACGTAGTCGTCGGCGCCCAGGTTGAGGCCGTGGATGCGGGAGCGCACGTCGGAGCGGGCCGTGACCATGATGACCGGGGTGGCTGTGCGCTTGCGGATCTTGCCGCAGACTTCGTATCCGTCCTGGTCGGGCAGGCCGAGGTCGAGGAGGACGACGCCGAAGCAGTCGCCCTCGGGAACGAGTGCCTGGAGGGCTTCCTCACCGCTGCGCGCGTGCGTGACGTCGAACCCGTGCCGTGCCAGAACCGCCGACAGGGCGGCGGCGACGTGGTTGTCGTCCTCGACGAGCAGCAGTCTCATCCGGGCCCCCTTCGGTTCACTGGCCGTACGATCTAGATGTGTACAAAAATGCGTGCACGCGCGCGCGTGCACCCTGTGCAGTCACGCTGATGGATGAGGACGGCGTCAAGAGGGTTCCGGTTGCGGACGCCTTCCGTTACCCGGCTGGTATGAGCGCCGCTCCCACGTACTACGACACGTGTCCGATTGCTATCGGATCGTGATGCTCAGATTCCCCTCAGATGTAATGACGCAGGTCGTAGAGGGTTACTACTGTCCTCCGAAACCGAGGAGGACGGAGCCTGAGAGCGATGACCGAAGTATCGGTGGCCAAGGAAGATGTGGCCGCGACCGGAGAACTGGTCGTCCTGAAGAGCGTCAACAAGCACTTCGGCGCGTTGCACGTACTCCAGGACATCGACCTGACGATCGCCCGCGGTGAAGTCGTCGTGGTCATCGGGCCCTCCGGGTCCGGCAAGTCCACCCTGTGCCGCACCATCAACCGCCTGGAGACGACCGACTCCGGCACGATCACGATCGACGGCAAGCCCCTGCCCGCCGAGGGCAAGGCGCTGGCCAAGCTGCGCGCCGATGTCGGGATGGTCTTCCAGTCCTTCAACCTCTTCGCGCACAAGACCGTGCTCGAGAACGTGATGCTCGGCCAGATCAAGGTCCGCAAGAAGGACAAGAAGGCGGCCGAGGAGCGGGCTCGGGCCCTGCTCGACCGGGTCGGCGTGGCCGCGCAGGCCGAGAAGTACCCGGCGCAGCTCTCCGGCGGTCAGCAGCAGCGCGTCGCGATCGCGCGGGCGCTGGCCATGGAGCCGAAGGTCATGCTCTTCGACGAGCCGACCTCCGCGCTCGACCCCGAGATGATCAACGAGGTGCTGGAGGTCATGCAGCAGCTCGCCCGCGACGGTATGACCATGATCGTTGTCACCCATGAGATGGGTTTCGCACGATCGGCTGCAAACCGCGTGGTGTTCATGGCGGACGGCCGAATCGTCGAGGAGGCTGCGCCAGACCAGTTCTTCAGCAACCCGCGCAGCGACCGTGCCAAGGACTTCCTGTCGAAGATCCTGCACCACTGACGGCGCGGGGCGCGCGCGACCCGACTGCGCCCCCGCCCTTGACGGCCCACATCTCTTCACAAGTCAAAGGATGTTCACCATGAAGCTCCGCAAGGTCACCGCCGCCTCGGCCACCGTGTTCGCTCTCGCCCTCACCGCCACCGCCTGCGGCGGCGACAACGGCGATTCCGGCTCCGGTGGTGACAAGACGATCACCGTCGGCATCAAGTACGACCAGCCCGGTCTCGGCCAGAAGACGCCGCAGGGCTACGCGGGCTTCGATGTCGACGTCGCCACGTACGTCGCGAAGAAGCTCGGCTACGACGCGGACCAGATCGAGTGGAAGGAAGCGAAGAGCGGCGACCGCGAGACCATGCTGCAGCGCGGTGACGTCGACTTCATCGCCGCGACCTACTCGATCACCCCGGAGCGCCAGGAGAAGGTCGACTTCGCCGGCCCGTACCTGCTGGCCCACCAGGACGTGCTGGTCCGCGCCGACGACGACTCCATCAAGTCGCCGGCCGACCTCAACGACAAGAAACTGTGCTCGGTGGCCGGCTCGACCTCGGCGCAGAACGTCAAGGACGAGCTGGCACCCAAGGCCGATCTGCAGACGTACCCGACGTACTCGGCCTGCATGGGCGGTCTGCAGACCAAGAGGATCGACGCGCTGACCACGGATGACTCGATCCTCGCCGGTTACGCCGCCCAGGAGCAGTTCAAGGGCAAGTTCAAGCTCGGCGGCTTCAAGATGACCAACGAGAACTACGGCATCGGCGTCAAGAAGGGCAGTGACCTCAAGGACAAGATCAACAAGGCCCTCGAGGAAATGGTCGCCGACAAGTCCTGGCAGAAGGCCGTGGACGAGAACCTCGGCCCGGCCAACTACAAGAACGAGCCCGCGCCGAAGATCGGCGACATCAAGAGCTGACGCAACGGCTGAGGCAACGCCTGACGGGTGCGCCGTCCTCCGGGGCGGCGCACCGGGGCATCCCTATACGCGGAAGCGCGGGAGATCGTGTTCGACTTTCTGAGTGACTACGACATCCTGGGAGCCTTCTGGACGACGGTGCAGCTCGCCCTGCTGTCGGCCGTCGGCTCCCTGATCTGGGGCACCCTGCTGGCCGCCATGCGCGTCGGACCGGTGCCGCTGATGCGCGGCTTCGGGACCGCTTACGTGAACCTCGTGCGGAACATCCCGCTGACCGTGATCATCCTGTTCACCTCGCTGGGCCTCTACCAGGCCCTGAACATCACCCTCGGCGCCGACAGGTCGGACACGGCGAACTTCCGGCTCGCCGTACTCGGTCTGATCGCCTACACCTCCGCCTTCGTGTGTGAGGCGCTGCGTTCCGGCATCAACACGGTGCCGGTCGGTCAGGCGGAGGCGGCGCGCGCCATCGGCCTGACCTTCTCGCAGGTGCTGCGGCTGGTCGTGCTGCCGCAGGCGTTCCGCTCGGCGGTGGGTCCGCTGACGAACGTCCTGATCGCGCTGACGAAGAACACCACGGTAGCCGCGGCGATCGGTGTGGCGGAAGCGGCGTTGCTGATGAAGGAGATGATCGAGAACGAGGCGCAGCTGCTGCTGATCTCCGCGATCTTCGCCTTCGGTTTCGTGTGCCTGACGCTGCCGACCGGTCTGATCCTCGGCTGGGTGGGCAAGAAGGTGGCGGTGAAGCGATGAGTTCCCTTCTCTACGACGCGCAGGGGCCCCGCGCCAAGCGGCGCAACGTCCTGTTCACGGCGATCTTCCTGGCCGCTCTGGCGGCCGTGCTGTGGTGGGTGTACATCACCCTCAAGGACAACGGCCAGCTCGAATGGGTCCTGTGGGAGCCCTTCTTCACCAGCTCCGAGCCCTGGTCGACGTACATCTGGCCGGGCCTGCAGAACACGCTCAAGGCCGCGGTGCTCGCCGTGATCATCGCGCTTCCGCTCGGTGCGGTGTTGGGCATCGCCCGGCTGTCGGAGCACGCCTGGATCCGGGTGCCGGCCGGAGCCGTGGTCGAGTTCTTCCGCGCCATCCCCGTGCTGATCCTCATGATCTTCGGGCTCGCCCTGTTCGCCGAGTACACGAACGTCTCGTCCGACGACCGTCCGCTGTACGCGGTCGTCACGGGTCTGGTGCTGTACAACGCCTCAGTCCTCGCGGAGATCGTCCGAGCAGGCATCCTCTCTCTACCCAAGGGCCAGTCCGAGGCGGCCATGGCGATCGGCCTGCGCAAGAACCAGGAGATGAGGCTCGTCCTGCTGCCGCAGGCGGTGACCGCGATGCTGCCGGCCATTGTCAGCCAGCTGGTCGTCATCGTGAAGGACACCGCTCTCGGCGGCGCGATCCTCACCTTCCCCGAGTTGCTCGCCTCGGCGAGCACGATGAGCGGCTACTACGGTGCGAACACGATCGCCAGCTTCACGGTCGTGGCCGTCATCTTCATCGCGCTCAACTTCGCCCTGACCTCCTTCGCGAGCTGGCTGGAGCGCCGGCTGCGGCAGGCCAAGAAGTCGACGGGTGCGGTCGTCGGCGCGGACGCAGCCGAGGAACTGGCCGTGCCCGGCGAGCACGAGGACGTGAAGAAGGGGCACTGATCCCGTCCCCCAGCATCACTGGATGAGAGGCCCGGCAGACCGTCCGACTGCCGGGCCTCATCCGGTTGTTCGCAGCCTTACTTGTTCACTGCTCGCACGAGCGAAGTCGATCAGGTTGCCTCGACAGCCGTCACGCAGCCGTCGACCGCGCGAGCCTGCGAACCACCACTCCCAGCACCTGGTGTGTGGGGCACGGCCCGTGTTGCTTCGAATCAACACTGCGGGGATTGTCGCCGATCACCAGAATATGGCCGGCCGGGACCACTCCGTCCTTCTTCATCTGTTCAGGAAAGCTCTCACCGCTCAGTGCGACGGCCCGCTTGATGTACCACCGGTTGGCATCCACATCGCGATCCTCGAGTGGCTTACTACCCCACCCCGTTTCGATGTCCGGACGCACCACCACGACTACACGCCCCTTTCGCAGGCCCCGGGACCCGCGCCGGATCAGAACCCGGTCTCCGGTCTCGAACGCGGGACTCATACTGAGCCCGTTCACCGTGACGGCGACGAAACTCCGCTGTATCCAGCAGACACCGATCGCAGCCATCAGGACGGTCAATACGGCGACTGCCAACCAGAACAACCTGATCACCGTCCCTTCATGACGCGGTGGAGTCCATATAGTCCAGGGCCTGGAGGGAAAAGAGGCGCGCGTACTCCCCGCGATAGTCCATCAACTCGTGATGAGTGCCCTCTTCGACGACACTCCCATTCTGGATGACGACGATTTTGTCCGCGTGCCGTACAGTGCCCAGCCGGTGCGAGATGAGAACACTGGTGGAGTTGGCCCGGTAACGCCTCAGTTGTTCGTGGACCTCCCGCTCGGCAGCCGCGTCCAGACCCGAACTGGGCTCGTCGAGAATGAGCAGATCCCGCCTGCTGCGGAGCAACGCCCGGGCTAGCGCGATGCGCTGCCACTGACCGCCCGAGAGGGTGACGCCGTGCTCCTGCTCGCCCGACTCGTCCTCCTGGTAGAAGATCCTCGACAACATCGTGTCGTAGCCGCGGGGAAGCTTGGCCACATGGGGGTGAACCCCGGCTTCCTCGGCGGCCGCACGGATCTCCTCCTCATTGCCGAGGAACTTCAGGTCACCCATGGAGATGTTCTCTGCGACGGACAGGTCGTAACAGGTGAAGTCCTGGAAAACGGCACTGATGCGCTCCCGCAGATCGGCTGCCTCGACGTCACGGATGTCCACACCGTCCCACGTGATGCGGCCCTTCGTCGGGTCATACATCCGGCAGAGCAACTTCACCAGCGTGCTCTTGCCGGCTCCGTTCAGACCCACGAGTGCGAGCGCGCGGCCGAAGGGAATGGTCAGCGTGATTCCACGCAACACCCACGGGCCGTCTTCGCGATAACGGAACCAGACGTCCTCGAGTCGGATGCCGTGGCGCAATGCTGGGAGTTGTCTCGGCTCAGCGGGCTTAGGCAGATCGGGTTCACCGCTGCTGACATCCAGGTAGTGCCCGAATATCAGAAGCGAGTGGTAAGCGGCGGTGGCATCAGCGATGGCGCCGCCCAGCGCGCTCTGCACACCCGCGACGGCTGCGAGAAACGCGGACACATCGCCGATGCTGAACTCACCTCCGAGTGCAGCCATGACGATCCAGACAAGACCGCAGGCCGCGACCAGAGCGCTGAGAACGGACAGGGGAACATGCCGTGTGACCGTCTTCCGGTCAAGTTGCTCCTCGGCCCGGTTGATCTCAACTGTCTCGTCGCGCATCCGCTCCAGCAGGAACCGGCCGGTCCCGAAGAGCCGGGTCTCCTTGACCGCGTCAAGATCGAAAAGAAGGCGCTGGTAAAAGAGCTGCCGCCTGCTCCTTGGGCTCATTTCCCACATCATGTCGGAACGCTGCCGGCTGATCGACATCTGAAGGAAAAGCGCCGGGAGAACCGCGAGTACCGTAACGAGCGCCATCAACGGACTGATGGCTATAAGGACGCCGAGAAAACTGAAGACGGTCAGACCTGCCTGGAGCAGCCCGAAACAGGAGGCGACAACTTGTTCGGGAGCTGTGACGGCGGCCTGCTGCGCCATCCGGAGTCGGTCGAGGAACTCCGGCTGCTCGAACCGGGCCAGCCCTTCCAGCCGGCTGACGGCGGAGTACAGCCGGTACTGGACCAGCAGGCTCACACCACGCTGGAGTCGTGACTTCAGGTACTCCGCGATCGGCGGCAACGCGGCCAGGACAGCAGTCAGCACACCAATGCAGACGACCGCCTGCAGCGGCGTGATCACGGGCGCCGGAATGCTCCCCGAGCCGCCCCCACCGCTCGTATTCGCGCGCTGGACACCGTCGATGAGCCACTTGGTCAGCAGGGCCAGAGCGGCGGGCAGCATGCCCTGCGCCACGATGGCCACTAGGTACAGCAATGTGGTAACCCGACCCGCCCGCCAGGCCAGATTGAGGGCGTGCAGAGCGCGGCCGGCCAGCACGCCGACACCACTCACGAATTGCAGGGCCGAACGGGTCGACACGTCAGGCCTTTGCGGTGAGGGTGCTCTGCGTCCCAGCGCGGGCCACCCGGCCGTCGTCACCGACGATCACGAAGGCGGGGAATCCCGCAATCGAGAAGGCGGAGGCAACCGGCCCGACCGATTCCTCCACAATGACCGTCGCTGACCCGTTCAGTTTCTCGACGTACTCACCGGCGGAGTTCTCGCTGCCCCCCACGACCGCGATGACCTGATCGGCCTTGAGACCGTGCACGTCCGCATGGTCGATCAGCTTGGGAATGGTCGTCTTGCACACTGAGCAGCCGGTGTCGAAGAAGGCGAAGACGGATTCCGAGCCGATGAGATCCCCGGTGGTCACCACAGCCCCGGACGTCGACTCGGCACGGAATTCTGGGATTCGACTGCCGATCGGGAGCTCAGGAATATCGGACCCGTTATTGTTCGTGGTGGAAAAAGAATTCAGCTGCTTGAGTCGGCGCATCACCGCCATGATCAGAAGCAGGTTCAGTACGGTCATCGCGCCGATCAGGGCGACAACCGCGACCAAGAACCCCATATCAGGAACACCCCGTTTTCGTTTTTGCTCAGAGCATCGGACTTCTACCAGTTGCCGTTGAGCAGATCTGTTATCTCGTCGTAGAAGAAGGCGAGGAGCGTCACGAGAACCGCCGCTGTGACGGAAACACACACACCGCCGACATCCAACGCCCTCCCGGAGTTGTCCGGCGAGAAGAGTATGGCTGTGACACCAATGGCCAGCAGGGCGGAATTCCGCCAAACATGGCGCCAGCCCAAGGTCGCGCCGGCCCGGCCGAAGCATGCACAGTCAAGCCTGATGACGGCACGCGCGGAGAGAATCGCGAGCAGGGTGAAGCCCGCGAGCAGGCCGATGGCGAGCATCAGGGAGAAGACACGCGTGACGCCCTGGAACAGGAGGGCGACCCCCGTCGCCACTTCGACGGCGACAAGCGCCCACGCCGCTTGCGGGGCCCAACTCTTCTTCGCTGACCACACACGGCCGAACAGCCGTGTCCACATCAGGACGACATCATCGATCGTGCGTGCCTTTGCCAGCCCTGAAGCAAGAAATACCCCTACGAGAGAAAGCCGCAGCCCGAGTTCTACATAGGTCATTGACGTGAGCTCGATTTCAACGTATCCCAGGACGGCCTCATGACCGGTGCGGCCGGCCGACGGGATATACCCGAGGGCCGACCGAACCGGATGGATCAGGTGCTGCTAAGGGTGGGGCTGATCAGCAGCAGCCGATGTACTCCCACGGCCCCTTGCTGGGACCGTGGGTGCCAGCGCACACCTGACGGCGCTGCCTGCGGAGGCGAACGCCTCCGCAATACGGGAACGTGCACCGGTACTCATAGGTGCACTCGAACTGGTCGGCGTCCGCGCTGGTGGACGGAACGAGACGACCGAGAATTCGGTCCCCCAGATTGCCCGCCATCTTCTTAAGGATCATTCGTTTCCCCTCTATTGTTTCCGGATTGGTCTGACCCGGAGGCCTTGCCCACACAAGAAAGTGCAACGAGAGGCCACCCCCGTTGAAGGCGCGACTGCGCCTCGACCTACGGAAGGGATTCTATGGAACACCTGTACCCATTGCAATGATGATTTGACAGTCACCTGGACAACGACGGGCGGAGCCCGCAGCAATTGACGCGCAAATCACTCCCTATGTCACGATTACCCGACTCCTGTCCTGCGTCGAATCACCTCACCGTAAGTCGCTGAATCGGAATTCAAACCACCGCTTTACCTCTTCACACAGGGCGAGGCCTGACCGCATCACGCCCACGGCACCGGCTGGTTCGCCCGTCGCAGCCGTGAAGGCGCGCGTCCGGCCGGACACCGGCAGGTTGATGGCTTGACGCAAGCACCGGCAATGGGTTGCATACGTTCTGTGATCGTGCACCCTGCTCCAACTTCCTGTTCACCTACGTCTCTGAGGACACCACCGCGGGCAGGGGGCGCCGCGTCGTGGACCCGGTGATCATCGTCGGAGCGGGGCCCGTCGGGCTCACGCTCGCCCTGGCGCTGGCGCGTCAGGAGGTGCCCTGCGTCGTCCTCGACGAGGGCCCGGGCAAGGACGAACCCCGCGCGGCGCGCACCGTCGTCCTGCGCGAGGACACCGCCGCTCTGATGGAACGGCTGACCGGCATGCCCCTCGCCCGGGCCGGTGCGCACTGGGCCGGATGGCGGTCGATGCGGCGCAAGCAGGTGATGCGCGAGATCGTCTTCGACGGCACCGAACCCGCCCCCCTGCACATCGCCCAGCACGTGCTGACCGGCGCCCTGCGCGCGGCCCTCGCCGGCGAACGGCTCGTCAAGGTCGCCGTGGAAAGCCGCCTCGACGGCATCGAACAGGAGCCCTCGGGCATCACGGCCCACACTCGCGGCTCCAAAGGCACCTACTGGCGTGGCAGTTACCTGGTCGGCTGCGACGGCCCCCGCTCGACCGTACGCAAGCTCCAGGACATCCGCTTCCCGGGCCGTACGGCGGTGGAACGTCACGCGGTCGCCGCGCTCCGTACGGAGCTGCCCTGGCACGACGAGGCGTTGCTGCACCGCCTGCCGCCCTGGCGCATGTCCGGGCCCTCGGCCGGCGAGGTCACCGCCCGCCCGCTGCCGGACGGCGTCTGGCGTCTGGACTGGCTCCTGCCGCCCGGCAAGGACCTGGTCACACCCGAGCTGCTGCTCACCCGCATCCGGGAGACCCTGGCCGGCTGGGCGGACGGCACCACCCCGCCGTACGAGCTGCTGGACACCGGTGTCCACACCGTCCACCACCGGCTGGCACGCCGCTGGCGCGCCGACCGCGTTTTCCTCGCCGGGGACGCGGCCCACCTGCTCGGGGCGCTGGGCACGCACGGGCTCGACGAAGGCTTGCGGGACGCCGACAACCTCGCCTGGAAACTGGCCCTGGCCTGGCACCACGGGCCGCACGAGGCGCTCCTCGACAGCTACCAGACGGAACGGCGGGCGGTCGTCGCCGCCCGGCTTCGCGCCGCCGACCAGGCACTGCCGCTGTTGCGCGGTGGTGGAGGGCTGCGCGCCGTCGTCCCCGGCTCGTCCAGGGGCCACGACGCCCTCCTCACGGAGGGTCACTTGGGGCACGGCCAGCTCGGCGCGCCGGGAGCATACGCCGACTCGCCGCTCGCGCCCCAGCACCTCGAGGGAGAGGTCCCGGTCAACACACCGCTCGGAGCGCCGGTCACCGACGTACGGGTCACCGCGGAGGACGGCACCTTCGTACGGCTGCGGGACCGGCTCGGCCGCGGCGCGCTGCTCGTGGTGCTGATCGCGCCGGGCACGGGTGTCTGGGAGCGCAAGCACTGGGTCGGGGCGGGCATCATGCCGCAGCTCGCGGCGGCAGTCACGGCACTGCCGCACCCCGCCGAGCTGCTCGTCGCCGAGAGCTATCCGGGCGCGGCCGCGCACACGGTGCTTCTGGTGCGCCCCGACGGGCACCTCGTCACCGCGCTGGGCGGAGTGCGCCCGGACGACCTCTATACGGCGGCGGAGGCCACGGTGGGCGGACCGGTGAAAGCGCAGGCAGAGGCCGGTGCTTCGGCCGGCTCGCGCTGATGTCGGCCCGGAGGTGATGTGCTCACTGTCACGGTGCGTCCGCATGGTGACAGTGAGTTGACCCGTCCGGGCGGTCGTGGTGTACTCCGGTCCGTGACCGACACCTGTGTGCGCCTGTGGCGGAGGGTCCATATGGACCTCCTCCGCTATGCGGGCTGCGTGTGTCGCCCGTCCTGCTGACTTCGCATTCCTCTTCTCTCGGCGCGCGCCGCGCTCTGTCTGCCGGCTGTCGCGCCTTGTCCGCGAACCCTCATCAGGACCTTCAGGACGGCACCCGTGTCTGTATCCCCTTCTGCGCCCCCCTCTGTCGCCGCCGGTCCGGCTCCCACTCAGGCCGACCTCTACGACTTCGTCCGGCGCACGGCCGCCGACACCGAGCTGATCGACTCCCTGCCGCTCGACCCGGAGGGCCGTACGTGGGTGCGGCTGGACGGGCCCGGCGGCAGTGAGGCCTGGCTGATCGGCTGGCCGCCCGGTACGGGCACCGGCTGGCACGACCACGCCGACTCGGTCGGCGCCTTCCTGACCGCGTCGGGCGAACTCAAGGAGCACTCGCTCGCCGCTCGGCTGCCCACCGACGGCTGGAAGACCCTGGAACTCGCCGAGGACGTGGACCGGGAACGCCGGCTGGGGGCCGGCCAGGGCCGCGCCTTCGGCCGCCACCACGTCCACGAGGTGCTCAACGAGTCCACCGACCGGCACGCGATCTCCGTCCACGCCTACTATCCGCCCCTGCCGCAGATCCGCCGCTACAGCCGCAGCGGCCCGATGCTGCGACTCGAGCAGGTCGAGCGACCGGAGGACTGGCAGTGAGCGCCGCACCCGGGCCGACGAGCCGCGGCACCCAACCGCCCGTCGGTATCGACGAGTTGCTGGAGCGAGTCCGGGCGGGCTACGAGCGGATCGAACCGCAGGAGGCGTACGAGGCTGCCGAGGCCGGTGACGCGCTCCTCGTCGACATCCGCTACGCCGCCCTGCGCGAACGGGACGGCCTCATCCCCGGCGCCCACGTCGTCGAGCGCAACGAACTGGAATGGCGCCTCGACCCCCAGGGCAGCCACCGCCTCCCCGAGGCCACGAGCCACGCCCTGCGCATCATCGTGATCTGCAACGAGGGCTACGCGTCCAGCCTGGCGGCCCAGTCCTTGCACCAGCTGGGACTGCGCCGGGCCACGGATCTGGTCGGGGGCTTCCAGGCTTGGCGGGGGGCCGGGTTGCCGGTGGAGTGAGCTCAAGGGGCTGCGTGGGGGCCGGTCCTGCGGGCCTCAGCCTCAACGCAGGTGCGTCAGCCGTTCACGTCGCCATCCGGGCCTGGTGCACCCCTCAGACCCCCTCGTCGCCGAGGAACTCCGTGTCCTCCCCCTCCTCCTCCAGTGCCTGCCGGACCACCCGCAGGGCCATGCCCTCGGGGTAGCCCTTGCGGGCGAGCATGCCCGCGAGGCGGCGGAGTCGCTTGTCGCGGTCGAGTCCTCGAGTGGAGCGGAGCTTGCGCGCGACGAGCTCCCGCGCGGTCTCCTCTTCTTGCTCGGAGTCGAGCTGGGACACGGCTTCGTCGATCAGCGTGGAGTCGACGCCCTTGGTCCGCAGCTCCCGGGCGAGCGCGCGCCGGGCCAGCCCTCTGCCGTGGTGGCGGGACTCCACCCAAGCGTCCGCGAAGGCACCGTCGTTGATGAGGCCGACCTCTTCGAACCGCGACAGCACCTCCTCGGCGGCGTCGTCCGGGATCTGCCGCTTGCTCAGGGCGTCGGCGAGTTGCTTACGGGTCCGCGGGGTCCCGGTGAGCAGGCGCAGGCAGATCGCCCGAGCCCGCTCGACCGGGTCCCCTGGAGGTGCCTCCTGCTCGGCCCTCGACGAGGAGAGGGCACCTCCGTCCTCGGCATCAGCCGCCGCCTCACCGAAGCCACGCCGACGACGACCGTGCCTGCCTCGCGGCCCGCCGTCACGCGAGCCGCCTCTGGGTGAGCCGCCCCCGTGCGGCCCGGTGTCGTCCCCGTCCCCGTACAGCCGGTCGCCCTCGTATGGCGTGTCCCCGGGGCCGTCCACCCCGTCCACGGGCGAGCCCCCCGTGTCGCCTCCGGTGCCCCTCCCCCGTGGGACACCGGAGGCGGCGTACTCGTACTCCGCCCAGTCGGTTCGCCGTGTCACGGGTCAGCTCTTGGCTGCGGCGGCCTTGGACTTGGCCGTCTTGGCCGGTGCAGGGGCGGGGACGGCAGGCGCCGCGTCGGCCGGTGCGGTGACCGCGGCGTCCGTGCCCGGCTCGGCGGCCGGCTCCTCGGGACGCACGCCGACGCCCAGCTTCTCCTTGATCTTCTTCTCGATCTCGTTGGCCAGGTCGGGGTTGTCCTTCAGGAAGTTGCGCGCGTTCTCCTTGCCCTGGCCGAGCTGGTCGCCCTCGTACGTGTACCAGGCGCCGGCCTTGCGGACGAAGCCGTGCTCCACGCCCATGTCGATCAGGCCGCCCTCGCGGCTGATGCCGTGGCCGTAGAGGATGTCGAACTCGGCCTGCTTGAAGGGCGGCGCGACCTTGTTCTTGACGACCTTGCAGCGGGTGCGGTTGCCGACCGCGTCCGTGCCGTCCTTCAGGGTTTCGATGCGGCGGATGTCGATGCGCACCGAGGCGTAGAACTTCAGCGCCCGGCCACCGGTCGTGGTCTCCGGGGAGCCGAACATCACGCCGATCTTCTCGCGGAGCTGGTTGATGAAGATCGCGGTGGTCTTGGACTGGTTGAGCGCACTGGTGATCTTCCGCAGGGCCTGGCTCATGAGACGGGCCTGCAGACCGACGTGACTGTCGCCCATCTCGCCTTCGATCTCCGCGCGCGGGACGAGCGCGGCGACGGAGTCGATGACGATGAGGTCGAGGGCGCCGGAGCGGACCAGCATGTCCACGATCTCCAGGGCCTGCTCGCCGTTGTCCGGCTGGGAGAGGATGAGGTTGTCGATGTCGACGCCGAGCTTCTTCGCGTACTCGGGGTCGAGTGCGTGCTCCGCGTCGACGAAGGCGACCTGACCGCCGGCCTTCTGCGCGTTCGCCACCGCGTGCAGGGTCAGGGTGGTCTTACCGGAGGACTCCGGTCCGTAGACCTCGACGACGCGGCCGCGCGGCAGGCCGCCCACGCCGAGGGCCACGTCGAGGGCGGTGGACCCGGTCGGGATGACCTCGATGGGCTCGTTGACCCGGTCGCCCATGCGCATGACCGCGCCCTTGCCGAATTGCCGTTCAATCTGTGCGAGCGCGGCATCCAGGGCCTTCTCGCGGTCGGTTCCTGCCATGGGTTCCACCCGATTTGCTTGAGTCGATCGCTTCACGTCAAAGACGCTAACGCCTGCCACTGACAATGCGCCCCGACGCACGTCCGGCCTGTGGATAACTCGGGCACATCTCTACCCAAAGTACGTCGAAATGCCCTTCGTTGAGCTTCGCCGGCGCCTCCATGAGAATGGATGTTCGATTTTTGTGTCAAGCGCACCACGCGGCACACACGGGATGGGGCCGACGCCACCCGTCCCGTGTCTCGGCCCCCTGCTGTTGGCCTTCCCCCAGCGGTCGGCCCCACGCATCTGGTCATGGCCGGCGGCATCCCACCCAGGGGGACACACGCGAGATCAGGAGGAGCTCTGCCCGGGCCCCCGGCCCTGCGGCCGCTCCGCCTCCCGGTGGCGTTCCCACAGTCCCCTCGCGCGCGTGAGCAGGCCCGGTCCCTCTCCCCGGCGCCGGTGGCCGTGCACGCGCGGGTCGTCCGTGACGTCGTAGCGCTTCACATACGCACCCAGGAAGGCCTGGAGCGTGGCGATGGCGGGGATGGCGATGAGCGCGCCGACGGCGCCGAGGAGGGCGGTGCCGGCGACGACCGAGCCGAAGGCGACGGCGGGGTGGATGTCGACGGTCTTGGAGGTCAGCTTGGGCTGCAGCACGTAGTTCTCGAACTGCTGGTAGATCACGACGAAGATCAGCACCCACAGCGCGTACCAGGGATCCACCGTGAAAGCGATCAGCATGGGCAGGGCGCCCGCGAGATACGTGCCGATCGTGGGGATGAACTGCGACACCAGGCCCACCCACACGGCGAGCACGGGCGCGTAGGGCACGTCCAGGGCCTGCAGCAGGACGAAGTGCGCCACGCCGGAGATCATTGCCATCAGCCCGCGGGAGTAGATGTAGCCGCCGGTCTTGTTCACGGCTATCTCCCACGCGCGTAGCACCTCGGCCTGGCGGGCGGGCGGCAGGACCGAGCAGATCGCGCGGCGCAGTCGCGGGCCGTCCGCGGCGAAGTAGAACGAGAACAGGGCGACCGTGAGCAGCTGGAAGAGCCCCCCGATGACCTGGGCGGACACGTCCAGGACGCCTGTGGCGCTGTTCTGGACGTAGTTGCGCAGCCAGTCGGAGCGGAGCAGGCCCTCCTGGATGTCGACGCGCTTCAGGTCGGTCTTGAAGTGCGTGTTGACCCAGTGGATAACGGAGTCGAGGTACTCGGGGAAGCCCTCGATCAGTTTGATGATCTGGTCCGCGAGGACGGAGCCGAGCACGGTGACGAAACCGGCCGACACGATCATCACGCCGATGAAGACGATGAACGCGGCGAACCCTCTGCGCATGCCGCGCGAGGCCATCCAGCTCACCGCGGGCTCTATGGCGAGCGCCAGGAAGAACGCAATGAGGATGTTGATCAGCAGGCCGGTGAGCTGGTGGAAGGCCCAGCTGCCCAGCTGGAACGCGGCGACGAGGGCGAGCGCGAGCACCATGGCGCGGGGCAGCCAGCGCGGCATACGGCCGTTCGCCCCGGCCCCGCCCACCGGGGGCCGGACGGGCGGCGTCGTACCGGAAGCTGAGGACTGCTGGGCTGCCTGCCCGGTCTCGTCAGTGGGTGCCACGGTCCAAGTCTGGCCCACGCCACCGACAGCCGTCTGCCCGCCTGCGATCTTCGTGACCGGTCAGCGACGTCCGAGGCCGGCAGGCCGGTCAGGCCCGTGGTCCCCGAGGCGGGCGGACCCCGTCGGCCGGCGGTCTCCGCGCCTTTTCGGCAACGGTCAGCGCCTCTCCCGAGGCACGTCCATCACCGAGCAGACCACCTGCCAGACCTCCTTGGCGTCCCAGCCGGCCGCCAGCGCCTCGTGCACCGTGCGCCCGCCCAGCTCGGACATCACGTGGTCGCGCGCGAAGGTTTCGGAGTAACCGGAACCGAAGTGATCCGCCATTCGCTGCCAGAAGACCGTCAACCGCATGACCCCAGTATCCCGCCCCTGGGGGTGGGCCTGAGCCGGGACCGCATGCCGACGCCGCTTCGCGCCCTACGGTCTGACCCATGGCCGAAACAGGAGCTACCGAACTCCCCCCGACGCCCCCGCCGCACAGCCCCGTCACGCGCGCGGAGCGTTTCGTCTGGCTCACCGCGCGCGTGCTCGAGGAGCGCCGCTTCGCCCACCACTTCCGGGGCGCTGCCGCCGACCCGGTGGAAACCGCCCTGGACGCCTACCGCAACGACGACGGCGGGTACGGCCACGCGCTGGAGCCCGATCTGCGCGGCCCGGTAAGCCAGCCGCTGCACACCGCGCACGCCCTGCGCGTCCTGGACGCGGTCGGACGCTGCGCCGGCCAGCGCGTGGAACGCCTGTGCCGCTACCTGACGTCCGTCTCCACTCCTGACGGCGCCCTCCCGGCGATCCACCCCAGTCAGCGCGACTACCCCACGGCCCCCTTCGTGACGGTGGTGGACGACCCGCCCAGCGACCTCCTGGCCACCGGGCCGGTGGTGGGGCTGCTGCACCGCAACGAGGTGTGGCACGCCTGGCTGTTCCGGGCCACGGACTTCTGCTGGCAGGCGGTCGAGTCCCTGGAGACGTCGCACCCGTACGAGATCGAGGCCGCCGTGGCCTTCCTGGACTCCGCCCCCGATCGTCCGCGTGCGGAGGCGGCCGCCGCCCGTCTCGGCCGTCTGGTCCGCGAACACCGCCTCGCGGCCCTCGACCCCGACGACCTGGAGGCGTATCCGGTGTCCCCCGGCTACGCCCCGGGGGAGCACCACTTCCCGTACGACTACGCGCGGACACCGCGCTCGCTCGCGCGCGCGTGGTTCACGGACGACGAGATGGCCCGCTCCCTGGACCACCTGGCGGCGCAGCAGCAGGAGGACGGCGGCTGGGCCGTCCGGTGGCGCCACTGGGCCCCGGCCCCCGCCCTGGAGGCACGCCCGCTCGTGACGATCGAGGCCCTGCGCGTGCTCAGCGCGTACGGCCGCGCCATCGACTGATCATCCCGCCCCCATGGCCCGCACTCCCGCGGTCACCAGCACGGCCGCGGCGACGACGAGCAAGAACGGGGCGCGCAGCAGCAACGCCACGGCCGCGGCGGCGAGTCCGGCGGCCCGTGCGTCCAGCACCAGCGTCTGCCCGTCGGCGAAGGTCTGCTGGGCGGTGAGGGCCGCGAGCAGCGCGACGGGCAGCAGTGCGGCGAGGCGTTTGACGACGGGCCGCTCCAGGGCCCCCGCGGGCACCAGGAGCCCGGCCAGCTTGACGGCGTAGCACCCGAGGACGGTCGCCCCGATCGCGATCCAGACGTTCATCGCGCGTCCCCCTGTCCCCTGCGCCGGCCTTCCGCCCACAGCACGGCCGGCGCCGCCAGCGCGGCCAGCAGCACCGGCACCCCGGCGGGCAGCACGGGCAGCAGTCCGAGCCCGAGCAGCACGGCGAGCCCGGCGACGGCCCGCTCGGTGCCGGTCTTCAGCATCGGCGCGAGCAGCGCGAGGAACACCGCGGGCCCGGCGGCGTCCAGCCCCCACGCGTCGGTGTCCCCGATGGCCTCGGCGCCCAGGGCACCGAGCAGCGTGGTGAGGTTCCACAGGAGGTACAGGCTCAGCCCGGTCACGACGAACCCGAGTCGCGCGGCGCGCCGGGTGGGCTGGGCGAGCGCGACGGCGGCCGTCTCGTCGATCACCCACTGGGCGGCGAGCGGCCGCACCGCGCGCGGGAGGGCCAGCAACTGCGACAGACGCAGGCCGTAGAAGGCGTTCCGCACGCCCAGGAAGAAGGCCCCGGCGGCGGCGGTGAACGGGCTGCCCCCGGCCGCGAGCGCCCCCACCAGGGCGAACTGGGACGCCCCGGTGAACACCAGAAGACTGAGCGCGCACGTCTGCAGCAGCGTGAGCCCGCTGCCGGCCGAGGTCACTCCGAAGGCGAACCCGGACAGCCCGACGGCCACCCCGACACCCAGGGCGTCGCGTACGACGGCCCGGTCCGCCTTCCCACCGATTTCTGTATCTCTGAGAGCTGTCCGATTCACCACCCGCCGCACGCTACGGGCAGCGGCTACCGCAGGTCTTGTACGTTCTTGCGCTCCCGCTGGTACGCCCCCGGGGGCACGCCGACCATCCGGCTGAAGTGCCGGTTGAGATGCGGCTGGTCGGTGAAGCCGACGGCCACAGCGACTTCCGAGGGCGCCGTCCCCGCGTCCAGCAGGTGTCGCGCCCGGCGTACGCGCGCGTCCGTGAGCCAGGCGTGCGGCGGCATGCCGTAGACGTCCCGAAAGGCCCGCAGCAAGGCGAACGGGCTGGTCCCGAGATCGGATGCCAGCTGTTCCAGAGTCGGCGGCTGTGCCATCCGCTCCTCCAGCACACCACGCGCGCGTGCCGCGATCCGGGCTCCCGCCGTGCGTACCTCCCGCCGCGGCATGGGTCCGCCGTTGAGTCGCAGCAACCTGGTCACGGCGACCCGCAGCAGTGTGTCCGCGGCCAGCGCGTTGCCCTCGTCGGCGGCCCGCAGCACCTGGTGCACCAGACCGACGGCGTACGGATCGTCCATCACCGGGCTGACGAACCCGGGTGTGCCCCGCAGCATCGTCGTCTCGGCCGCGATCTCCGCCACCACGTCGACCGACGGGTACACCGCCCCGTAGCGCCACCCTTCGGGCACCCCGGCCCGCCCGGTGTGCGGCGTATCCGGATTGACCAGCGCGAGCGCCCCGGCCCCGGCGTACTGGTCGCCCCCGCCGTGGTGGAACACCTCCACTCCGTCGGCGATGGCCGCGATCACGAAGTTCTCGTGGGTATGCCGCACGAAGGTCTTCCGCACATAGCGAGCCCGCAGCAGATCGACGCCGGGCAGGTCGTCGTACTGCCAGTGCCGCGCGCGTTCGTTCATACGACCATTGTCCGTGGCAGCAGACGACGGGACGCGCACCCCCACAGGACGGGCCCGTGTGCCCCATGGGCCGAACCGGCACCCCACGGGCCCAACGCGCACCCCACGGGTCGGCCCCGCACCCCACGGGTCGGCCCCGCCCGCGAACGCGCAGGCGGCACCGCGCCGACCCCCGTTGTCAGTGCCGAGGTGCACGATGGACGCATGCCCAGCAATGCGCACCGAGCCCTGGACGGCTTCTCCCCCGCGACCCGCGCCTGGTTCACGGGTGCCTTCTCCGCGCCCACCTCGGCCCAGGCCGGCGCGTGGCAGGCCATCCACGAGGGCTCGGACGTGCTGGTCGTCGCCCCCACCGGTTCCGGCAAGACGCTTGCCGCCTTCCTGGCCGCTCTGGACCAGCTGGCCTCGGCGCCTCCCCCCGCCGACCCCAAGAAGCGCTGCCGCGTCCTGTACGTCTCCCCCCTGAAGGCCCTGGCGGTGGACGTCGAGCGCAACCTGCGCAGCCCGCTGACCGGCATCCGCCAGGAGTCGGTGCGCCTCGGCCTGCCCGAGCCCGAGGTCAAGGTGGGCATCCGCTCGGGCGACACCCCCGCCGCCGAGCGCCGCGCCCTGTCGACCCGACCACCGGACATCCTGATCACGACCCCGGAATCACTGTTCCTGATGCTGACGTCGGCCACGCGCGACGCGCTGGCGGGCGTGGAGACGGTGATCCTCGACGAGGTGCACGCGGTCGCCGGCACCAAACGCGGGGCCCATCTCGCGCTCTCCCTGGAGCGGCTGGACGACCTCCTCCCGAAGCCCGCCCGCCGCATCGGCCTCTCCGCGACGGTCCGCCCGGTGGACGAGGTGGCCCGTTTCCTCTCGCCCCGCCGCAAGGTGGAGATCGTCCAGCCGAAGTCGGGCAAGGAGTTCGACCTGTCCGTGGTCGTCCCGGTCGAGGACCTGGGCGAGCTGGGCGGCTCCCCGGTGGCGGACGGCCAGGAAGGCGCCGAGCGCCCGTCCATCTGGCCGCATGTGGAGGAGCGGATCGCCGACCTCGTCCAGTCCCACCGCTCCACCATCGTCTTCGCGAACTCCCGCCGCCTCGCGGAGCGCCTCTGCAACCGCCTGAACGAGATCGCGTACGAACGCGCCACGGGCGAAACACTCGACGAGCATCACTCCCCCGCCGAGCTCATGGGCGGCTCGGGAGCAGCCCAGGGCGCCCCCCAGGTCATCGCCCGCGCCCACCACGGCTCGGTGTCCAAGGAGCAGCGCGCCCTGGTGGAGGAGGACCTCAAGGCGGGGCGCCTGCCCGCGGTCGTGGCCACCTCCAGTCTCGAGCTGGGCATCGACATGGGCGCGGTGGACCTGGTCGTGCAGGTGGAGTCGCCGCCCTCCGTCGCCTCCGGCCTGCAGCGCGTGGGCCGGGCGGGCCACCAGGTGGGCGCGGTCTCCACCGGCGTGGTCTTCCCGAAGTACCGCGGCGACCTGGTGCAGGCGGCGGTGGTCACCGAGCGCATGCGCACCGGCTCCATCGAGTCCCTCAAGGTCCCCGCCAACCCTCTGGACGTCCTGGCCCAGCAGGTGGTCGCCATGACGGCCCTGGACACGTGGCAGTTCGACGACCTCCTCGCCGCCGTCCGCCGGGCCGCCCCCTTCGCCTCACTGCCCGAGTCGGCCTTCACGGCGGTCCTGGACATGCTGGCGGGCCGCTACCCGTCCGACGCGTTCGCGGAGCTGCGCCCGCGCGTGGTCTGGGACCGGGTCACCGGCGAGATCACCGGCCGCCCCGGCGCGCAGCGCCTCGCCGTCACCTCCGGCGGCACGATCCCCGACCGCGGCCTCTTCGGCGTCTTCCTCGCGGGCGCAGACCCCAAGAAGGGCGGCGGCCGGGTCGGCGAGCTCGACGAGGAGATGGTCTACGAGTCCCGCGTCGGCGACGTCTTCACGCTCGGCACCAGCTCCTGGCGCATCGAGGACATCACCCGCGACCGCGTCCTGGTCTCCCCGGCCCCGGGCGTCCCGGGCCGGCTGCCCTTCTGGAAGGGCGACCAGCTGGGCCGCCCGCTGGAACTGGGCCGGGCGGTGGGCGCGTTCCTGCGGGAGGTCGGGTCGCTGTCCAAGGACGACGCCCGTCTGCGCCTGCTCGCCGCCGGCCTGGACGCGTGGGCGGCGGACAACGTGCTCTCCTACCTGGACGAGCAGCGTGAGGCCTGCGGCCACATCCCGGACGACCGGACGATCGTCGTGGAGCGCTTCCGCGACGAGCTCGGCGACTGGCGCGTGGTGGTGCACTCCCCCTTCGGAGCCCAGGTGCACGCCCCCTGGGCACTCGCTCTCGGCGCGAAGCTCTCCGAGCGGTACGGCATGGACGCGCAGGTCATGCACGCCGACGACGGCATCGTGCTGCGCCTGCCGGACGCCGACCTCATGGGCCTGGACCTGCTGGACCAGGAGCCGGTCAGGATGGGCCGGGAGTACGACGCCGAGCAGGCCCCTGTGGGCGCGGCGGACGTCGTATTCGACAAGGGCGAGGTCGACCAGGTCGTCACCGACCAGGTGGGCAGTTCCGCCCTGTTCGCCTCCCGCTTCCGCGAGTGCGCCGCCCGCGCCCTGCTGCTGCCGCGCCGCACCCCGGGCAAGCGCACCCCGCTGTGGCAGCAGCGGCAGCGCGCCTCGCAGCTGCTGCAGGTGGCGAGCGAGTTCGGTTCGTTCCCGATCGTCCTGGAGGCGGTCCGCGAGTGCCTCCAGGACGTCTTCGACGTCCCCGGACTCGTCGAGCTGATGGGTGACCTGGAGTCCCGCAAGGTCCGTCTCGTCGAGGTCAGCACTCCCGAACCATCCCCCTTCGCGCGCTCCCTCCTCTTCGGCTACGTCGCCCAGTTCCTGTACGAGGGCGACTCCCCGCTGGCCGAGCGCCGCGCCGCCGCCCTGTCGCTGGACTCCCGGCTCCTGGCCGAGCTGCTGGGCCAGGCGGAGCTGCGCGAGCTGCTCGACGCGGAGGTGCTGACCGAGCTGGAGCGGGAGCTGCAGTGGCGCACCGAGGACCGCCGCGTCAAGGACGCCGAGGGCGTCGCGGACCTCCTCCGCCTCCTCGGCCCCCTCATGGACGCGGAACTGGCCGAGCGGGGCGCCGAACCTCAGTGGGCCCAGGAGCTGGCGGGCACCCGCCGCGCCATCCGGGTCCGGATCGCGGGCAGAGACCACTGGGCGGCGATCGAGGACGCGGGCCGCCTGCGCGACGCGCTGGGCACAGCGCTGCCGGTCGGCGTCCCGGAAGCCTTCACGGAGCCCGTCAAGGACCCGCTCGGCGACCTCCTCGCGCGCTACGCCCGCACCCACGGCCCGTTCACCTCGGCCACGGCTGCCGCCCGCTTCGGCCTGGGCGTCGCCATCACCGAGGGCGCCCTCCAGCGGCTGGCCGCCGCGGGCCGGGTCGTCCAGGGCGAGTTCCACCCGGCGGGGATCGGCCAGGAGTGGTGCGACGCCGCCGTGCTGCGCCGATTGCGCCGCCGCTCCCTGGCCGCCCTGCGGCACGAACTGGAGCCGGTGCCACCGGCCGCGCTCGCCCAGTTCCTCCCCCAGTGGCAGCACATCGGCAAGGGGCACTCCCTGCGTGGGATCGACGGGCTGGTCCGGGCCATCGAGCAGGTCCAGGGCGCGTCCGTGCCGGCCTCCGCCCTGGAGAAGCTGGTGCTGCCGTCCCGGGTCGTGAACTACACCCCGGCGATGCTGGACGAGCTCACCGCCGCCGGAGAGGTGGTCTGGGCCGGGGCGGGCTCCCTCCCCGGCAAGGACGGCTGGGTCTCCCTCTACCTGGCGGACGCGGCCCCCCTGCTCCTGCCTCCCCCGCACCCCCTGGAGCTGACCGCGCTGCACCAGTCCGTGCTGGACACCCTCTCCGGCGGCTACGGCCTGTTCTTCCGTCAGATCGCCGACCAGGTCCGCGCCACCACCCACCCCGAGGCCACCGATCCCCAGCTGGCCGACGCCCTCTGGGACCTGGCGTGGTCCGGCCGCCTGACGAACGACACGCTCACGCCCATGCGCTCGCTGCTGGGCTCGGGCCGCACCGCGGGCTCCACGGCCCACCGCGCCAAGCGCACGGTCCCGCGCGGCCGCTACGGCTCCCTGACGGCGGCGGCCCGTACCGCGTCCCGCTCCGGCCCGCCGACGGTCGCCGGCCGCTGGTCCCTGCTCCCGGCCCACGAACCGGACCCCACGGTGCGGGCCCACGCCCTCGCCCGCACGCTCCTCGACCGGCATGGCGTGGTCACCAGGGGTGCGGTCGCGGCGGAGGGCGTCGAGGGCGGCTTCTCGGCGACGTACCGCGTCCTGTCCGTCTTCGAGGAGAGCGGCCAGGCCCGCCGCGGCTACGTGGTGGAGGGCCTCGGCGCCGCGCAGTTCGCGATGGACGGCGCGGTGGACCGCCTGCGCGCGGTGTCGACCGCCCGCGACCGCGGCGAGGACCTGACCGGCCCGCCTCCCGGCTCCGGAGCCGACCCGTTCCCCGCCCATGACTTCGCCGGGCCGGACGACTCCGCCCCGTCCCACGACCACACCGACGACCCCGGGCCGGACGGCTTCCCCGACCTGGATTCCGCCTTCGACCCACCCGCTCCGTCCCCGGGCGAGTGGGTCTCGCCCCGCGACTACCCCCAGGCTGCCCCGCCCTGGCAGAACGGCGGGCGCGCAGCGTACGACCAGGGCTTCGCGGGCCGCCGCACCCGCCCCGACGGCGCATCCAGGGCCGTTGTCCTTGCCGCCGCCGACCCTGCGAACGCGTACGGCGCCGCCCTGGCCTGGCCCGAGCCGCCCACCGGCGCCGGGCACAAGCCGGGCCGCAAGGCGGGCTCGCTCGTGGTGCTCGTCGACGGTGAGCTGACGCTCTACATGGAGCGCGGCGGCAAGACCCTGCTGGCCTGGCCCGCCGACCCGGACGGCGACCCGGCCGCCGACCCCCGCCTGGGCAGCGCCGCGGAGGCCCTGGCCGCGGCAGCCCGCGCGGGCTCGCTCGGCACGGTGACGGTGGAGCGCGTCAACGGCGCACAAGCCCTGACCTCCCCCATCGGCACCCTCCTGGAAGGAGCGGGCTTCATCGCGACGCCCCGAGGGCTCCGCCTGCGCGCCTGACGGCCACCACCCTCAGCCGCTCCGGCCCGGCCCGCGTCCGCCGTGCCACCCTTGACCCATGCCCGAAGGTGGCACGGTCTGGCAGGCCGTGAGGCGGTTGCACGACGCCCTCGCGGGCAAGGTGCTGACCCGCAGCGACCTCAGGGTGCCCCGCTTCGCGACGGCCGACCTCACGGGCCGCACGGTCCTGGAGGTCACCCCGCGGGGCAAGCACCTCCTCACCCGCATCGAGGGCGGCCTGACGCTCCACTCCCACCTGCGGATGGACGGCTCCTGGAAGGTGTACGGGAAGCGCCAGCGCTGGAGCGGCGGCCCCGGGCACCAGATCCGCGCGATCCTCGGCACCACCGACCGCACGGCCGTCGGCTACCGCCTTCCCGTCCTGGAACTCCTGCGCACCACCGACGAGCACCGCGCGGTCGGTCACCTCGGCCCCGACCTCCTGGGCCCCGACTGGGACCCCGACCGGGCGCTCGCCAACGTCCTCCAGGACCCCGCCCGCGAGCTCGGCGAGGCCCTGCTCGACCAGCGCAACCTCGCCGGCATCGGCAATGTCTACAAGAGCGAGCTCTGCTTCCTCCTCGGCGTCACCCCCTGGCTCCCGGCCGGCGGCCTGCCCGCCGACCGCGCCGCGAAGCTGCCCGCGCTCGCCAAGAAGCTGCTGGAGGCCAACCGCGACCGCCCCATCCGCAGCACCACGGGCCACCGCGGCCAGGACCTCTTCGTCTACGGCCGGGCCCCCCGCCCGTGCCTGCGCTGCCGCACCTCGATCCGCGTCGCCGACCAGGGCGACGGCTCCCGCGAACGCCCCACCTACTGGTGCCCCACCTGCCAGCCGGGCCCCGCCCCGCCCCCGACCCGGCGCGGCCGCACCAATTGACGATCCGTCAGAAACGCTCGTACGGTCCCTGTATGCCCGTCACGGCGTACGACCTCACCGGCCGCACCGCTTTCGTCACCGGCGCCGCGAGCGGCATCGGCCGCGCCTCGGCGCTCCTGCTCGCCGAGGCGGGCGCGACCGTGCACTGCGCGGACCGTGACGCCGAGGGCCTGCACGAGACGGCGGTCCTGATCAAGGATGCCGGCGGCACCGCCCGCACCCACACCCTCGACGTCACCGACCGGACCCGGCTGCGGCAGGCCCTCACCTCCTGCGCGCGCCTGGACGCCCTGGCCGCGGTCGCCGGGATCATGCACAGCAGCCCCGTGCTGGAGACCCGGGACGAGGACCTCGACCGGGTGCTGAACGTCAACTTCAAGGGAGTCCTGTACGCCTGCCAGGAGGCCGCCCGCCTGATGATCGCCCACGGCACCCGGGGCAGCATCGTCACCATGGCCTCCGGCGCCGTCGACACGGGCGGCCCCGGACTGCTCTGTTACGGCGCGGCCAAGGCGGCGGTGGTCCAGCTGACGAAGACCCTCGCGACGGAGGTCGGCCGGCACGGCATCCGCGTCAACGCGGTCGCCCCGGGCTGGGTCCGGACGCCGATGACCGACCGCCGCGACGGCGGAGCCCAGGCGCACACGGAGTCGGTCATGGCCCGCAGGGCACCCCTGGGCCGCGTGGGCGAGCCCGAGGACATCGCCCACGCGATCCTCCACCTGGCCTCCGACGCCTCGGCCTTCACAACGGGCCAGATCCTCCGCCCGAACGGGGGCGTGGCGATGCCGTGGTGACACAACCCAGCCGGTCTACGACGTACAGCCACGGTCGCGGCCCCACTGCCCCCTCCCACCCAGGGCATGCGCCCACAGCAGCCGCCCCAACCAGGACACACCCCCGGGGCCGCCACCCCTCACGCAAGAGGCGCACAGCGCAAGTCCCCTACGCTCCCCCCGACTTCGCCCCCGCCGCACCCCCACCGCCGGCTCTACCCCCGACCCCCCAGATCCTCCGCCACCGCCCCGCCCCCACAACCCCCCGCGCCCTCCGCTTGGGCACGCAATGCACGGGCAGCACGCTCAGCCCCCACCCCCCGGCCGCGACCGCCGCCTCCAGCACCCCTGCCTCAGGGACGGCCACCAGCCGCAGCACGGCCCACCACCACAGCGCCCCCAGCCCGAGCGCGGCCCCGCGCACCTCCCAGGGCCGGCTCCCCCAGTGCGCTATCCCCGCCATGGCCGCCACCTCCAGCCCGACGCTATGCGGCCACCCGGGTGCACGGACAGGGCGCACCACAGGCACACGAGCGCACCGCGCAGGCCACTCAGGCCGCGCACGCGCACCCGGCCCACGCCGCGCAGGTCTCCGCGCCGAGCGGTGGCGAAACTCCCGCCCGGCCCGTCACCCGCGCCCGCGCGCTCTTCCGTCACCCGTTCTCGGCCTGGAACATCCAGTGATGCTTCTCCAGGTCGGCCGTGATCCCGATGAAGATGTCCTGGCTCACCGGATCCGGCTCCCCGGTCGCCTCGACCCGCTCCCGCATCCGCGCGATCACCGCACCCAGCGCTTCGACGAGCGCACCCACGGCGGTCGTGTCGTCGACCCATCCTTCGGGGGTGACCCCGATCCCGCTGCCGACGGCCACCGTCGCGGCACGTCCGTCAGGAGAGATCCCCAGGGCCGCGGCGCGCTCGGCCACGGTGTCGGAGTACTTCCGTGCGGTGTCGACGACCTCGTCGAGCTGGAGATGGACGGAACGGAAGCGTTGGCCCACCACGTTCCAGTGAATCTGCTTCGCCACGAGGGCGAGATCCACTAGATCGACAAGGGCACCTTGCAGCGCCTCGGACACGGTCTTCAGGCTCGCGTCCGACAACGGGCTCTTCACGACGTACATCCGCACCTCCGAGGACTGCCCCCCGCCATCTCCTCAACGATGACCGCCACACGCCACACCGGCAAACGCACACACATCAGGCACGGCATGGTCTGAGACGGCATCGGTCGGCCCCCAGGCAAGCGAAAACCCCGGGCGGCACCCTTCCGGATCTCCCGGAAAGGCCCGGCCGGGGCCTCACCACTTCTCAGCGCCTGTTCGGCACCACTCGTCTCATGCCACGCAGGCGCGAAGCCTCACGCGGCGACGACGTCCACCGCTTCGGCAGGCGCCTTGATGGTCACCCGTTCCGGTGGCACACCGGTCACCGAAACGGAACCCAGCATCGGGCGAACCGGCGTGGGTACAGGCTCGCTGGGGGTGGCCGCAGCAGACTGGGCCAGCTCGGCGAGGGCGAGTTCGTCGCTCACTTCCCGCATGAGCTCGGACATCCGTACGTCCAACGCGTCGCAGATGGCGGAGAGCAGCTCGGAGGAAGCCTCCTTCTGCCCCCGCTCCACCTCGGAGAGATAGCCGAGTGAGACTCGGGCGGACGAGGAGACTTCGCGCAGAGTACGGCCCTGGCGCTGGCGCTGCCGACGCAGCACGTCACCCAGCAGGCGACGGAGCAGAATCATCGGTGGCTCCCTCCTCGGACCGCGTAGCCGCATCCATTACGCCCCACCGTACCGCCTTGCGCCGCGGCCGTGCGGGGAGCGATGTCGTGTTCACTCAGGGCTGCAAACATCAAAACCCCCCGTTCCGTTCCGTATCCTGTGCCCGCTCATTCCCAGTCTGTTCGCCCGCAAGCTCCTTCAGGAGCACTGCGAGTACGCTCCGTACACTCTCTCTACGAATTTCCGCGCGGTCGCCGTTCAACCGCAGAGCCTCCACTTTTCCGCCGCCGGCGGAACCGGAATCGGCTCCGGCGGGTCCGTCCACGGCGACGAAGACCGTGCCGACGGCTTGTCCGTCCTGCGGCTCGGGACCCGCGACACCGGTGGTGGCGATGCCCCAGTCGGTGCCGAGCGCCTTGCGTACGCCGGCCGCCATCTGGGCCGCGACCTGCGGATCCACCGCTCCGCGTGCCGCCAGCAGGGTGGCGTCGACGCCGAGCAGGCCGTGCTTCAGGTCGGTGGCGTAGGCGGTCACGGAACCCCGGAAGACCTTGGACGCCCCGGGAACGGACGTGATCTCCGCCGCAACGAGGCCACCGGTCAGCGACTCCGCGACGGCGAGCGTCTCACCCTTCACCGTGAGTAGTCGCACCACGTCGGTGGCCGTGGAACTCACGCTTCCTTCTCCTCCAACGCGGCCTTGCGCTCGGCGATTCCCTGCCTGCGCAGCACAATGGCTTGTTTCACATAGTCGAGCCCGGTCACCACGGTCAGCACGACCGCCGCGGCCATCACCCACCACCTCAGAGTGGCCAGCCACCCCGTCAGCGCCAGGACGTACATGCCCACGGCCACGCCTTGGGTGAGGGTCTTCAGCTTGCCTCCGCGGCTGGCGGGGATGACGCCATACCGGATGACCCAGAAACGCAGCAGGGTGACGCCGAGTTCCCGGCCGAGGATGACGCCCGTCACCCACCAGGGCAGATCGCCGAGGGCGGAGAGACAGATCAGCGCCGTTCCCATGATCGCCTTGTCGGCGATGGGGTCGGCGATCTTCCCGAAGTCCGTGACCAGGTTGTACGTGCGCGCCAGGTGACCGTCGAACAGGTCGGTGATCATGGCGATGGCGAAGGCGGCCCAGGCGAGGGACCGCCACGCCGGGTCGTGTCCGCCGTCGGCGAGCATCAGCACGACGAAGGCCGGTACGAGGACCAGCCGGAGCATGGTCAGGAGGTTGGCGATGTTCCAGACACTGGCCTGGTTGACGGCCGCGGCGGCCAGCTTCCCGCCCCGCGCGGGCTTCCCGTCCCCCTGGTCGCCGACGCCGGCGCTCTCCGCATCCGCACCCGCACCCGCGACAACCCCGGCACCATCCGCGGCGGGCGCCGAACCATGACCCGTGACGATTGCCGGACCATGTACCTCACCGGGCCCGGCACCCTGTCCCGCACCGGTAGCCCCGCTCTGATCCGCGTGGGACGCCGCAGCGCGCCCCGCACCGGACGCCCCTCCCTCGGCCGACCGCGCGGCCGCACGCCCCACCGCCGCCCCGGGAACCTTCTCCGAGGCCGCGGCGGCAGCACCGGCCGCTGCCCTCCTCGCGCCGGAGGAGCCTTCCGCCGCGGATGCCGGGACACCGGTCATCTGCCCGCCTCCTCACTCCACGCAGGCGACGTGAGCGAGCCCTGCAGCGGCTCGGCCACCAGGTCGACACCCTCCGTACCGACCACCTTCGCCTCGACCATACGGCCGGTGCGCAGACCCGCGCCGCTTGTGAGCAGCACCTGGCCGTCCGTCTCGGGCGCCTGGTGCTCCGCACGGCCGTAGACGCCGTCCTCGTCGACGGACTCGACGAGGACCCGCACGGTCTGGCCGACGCGGTCCTCGGCTCGCTGTGAGACGAGTTCCTCGGCCAGTCGCGAGATGTGCGCCAGCCGCTCGGCGACGACGTCCTCGTCGAGCTTGTCGTCGTAGGTCGCCGCTTCGGTGCCCTCCTCGTCGGAGTAGCCGAAGACGCCGATGGCGTCCAGCCGCGCGCCGTTCAGGAACCGCTCCAGCTCGGCGAGGTCGGCCTCGCTCTCGCCGGGGAAGCCGACGATGAAGTTGGAGCGCACACCCGCCTCGGGCGCCTTGCCGCGGATGGTGTCGAGCAGCTCCAGGAACCGGTCGGTGTCGCCGAAGCGGCGCATCGCGCGGAGCACGCCGGGCGCGGAGTGCTGGAAGGACAGGTCGAAGTAGGGCGCGATCTTCGGGGTCGAGGTCAGCACGTCGATGAGGCCGGGCCGCATCTCGGCCGGCTGGAGGTAGCTGACGCGGACGCGCTCGATGCCGTCGACTTCGGCGAGCTCGGGCAGCAGCGACTCCAGCAGTCGGATGTCGCCGAGGTCCTTGCCGTAGGAGGTGTTGTTCTCGGAGACCAGCATGATCTCCTTCACGCCCTGCTCGGCCAGCCACCGCGTCTCGTTCAGCACGTCGCTCGGGCGGCGGGAGATGAAGGAGCCGCGGAAGGAGGGGATGGCGCAGAAGGAGCAGCGGCGGTCGCAGCCGGAGGCGAGCTTCACGGAGGCGACCGGGGAGCCGTCCAGACGGCGGCGCAGGGGTGCGCGCGGACCGGAGGCCGGAGCGAGGCCCTCCGGAAGGTCGGCCGGGGCGTGCCCGGGCAGTGCGACCTCGGCGGCCGACTCCTGGCGCTCCGCCGGGCTGATCGGCAGCAGCTTGCGCCGGTCGCGCGGGGTGTGTGAGGCGTGGATGCCGCCGTTGAGGATGGTCTGGAGGCGGTCGGAGATGTCCGAGTAGTCGTCGAATCCGAGCACGCCGTCGGCCTCGGGCAGTGCTTCGGCGAGTTCCTTGCCGTACCGCTCGGCCATGCAGCCCACCGCCACGACGGCCTGGGTTCTGCCGTGCCCCTTGAGGTCGTTGGCTTCGAGGAGGGCGTCGACGGAGTCCTTCTTGGCGGCTTCGACGAAGCCACAGGTGTTCACGACGGCGACGTCCGCGTCCTCGGCGTCCTCCACGAGCGCCCAGCCGTCCGCCTCCAAACGGCCTGCGAGCTCCTCCGAGTCCACCTCGTTACGGGCGCAGCCAAGGGTGACCAGTGCGACGGTACGGCGTTCAGGCATGGGCTCAAGACTACTTCGTCCCGCTGACACCCCACGTCGACGGGGTTGACCGTTTCCCGGCCAACCCCGTATCAACTGGACCTTTCGGACCGGTCACCCGGCCTCGGGGTCGCCCTTCGTGTACGTCAGGCGTTCGACGGATCCCGGCTGGAAGTTCTCCTCGATCTTCTTGCCGTTGACGAAGAGGTCGATCGCGCCGGCGTCTCCGATGACGAGCTGGACCTTCGAGCTGTCCTGGAAGGTCTTGGTGTCGCCCTGCTTGAGGAGGCCGTCGAAGATCATCCGACCGTTGTGGTCCTTTGCCGCGATCCAGCTCTCGTCGTCGACGGCACTGACCCGGACGGTCACCTTGTCCTGCGGGACGGCCGCGATGGCGCTGTCGGACGGCTCGGGCTCGGGGGCGGCGGGCTTCTTGGTCTTGGTGGTCGGGGAGGCGGAGTCGCTGGGCGTGGAGCCCTCGGCCACGTTCGCCTCGTTGCCGCTGTCGTCGCCCTGGAACATCGTGAAGCCGACAAAACCGATCACCACGACGATCGCGGCGACCATGGCCGCGGTCCAGTTGGGACCCCGCCGCTCCGGACGAATACGTTCCGCCTCGAAGAGGGGGGCGGCCGGGGTCGGTGCCGGACGCCCGCCGTGTTCGTCGCCGTACTGGGCGATCAGCGGCTCGGGATCGAGGTGGACGGCCTTAGCCAGGGTCCTGATGTGCCCACGGGCGTAGACGTCCCCACCGCAGGGGGTGAAGTCGTCCACCTCGATCGCGTGCACGATGTTCATGCGGACCCGGGTGGCGCTACTGACGTCGTCGACGGTCAGCCCGGCGGCGATACGAGCCTGCTGCAGGGCACGGCCGATGGAGGGGCGGTCTTCCTCGCGGTCGGGTTCGACGTGCTCGTTTTCGAACGGACGCTCGTCTTCAGGGGAGTTGCCGATGGACACGGGGGCGCCTTTCGAGCGTGTAGCCGCCTGTGCTGGAAGTTCAGTCTAGGGGGGTACCAAAAGGTTGGGGCAACCGGGCGGTGTCACTTTGTACGCCATCGGAATGGCCCGACATTCCGATGGTGGGGTCGCGGCTTGTCGCTTCCCTCAACTTGACGTACGACGAAGGGAAACGGTTGCTCGATGATCCCTTACGGGTGAGTCACGATCCGGACACTCGATTGCCGTAACGCCCCGTGAGGCGATCACCGCGTCCCGTTTCCCTACCCTTCAGACTCCCCCCGGATCAGGGCGAGCACGCCATCCAGCTCATCAGGCTTCACAAGAACGTCACGAGCCTTCGAACCCTCGCTCGGTCCGACGATGTTCCGGGACTCCATCAGGTCCATCAGCCGGCCGGCCTTGGCGAAGCCGACGCGCAGCTTGCGCTGGAGCATGGACGTCGACCCGAACTGCGTGGAGACGACCAGCTCGGCGGCCTGGCACAGCAGGTCGAGGTCGTCGCCGATGTCCTCGTCGATCTCCTTCTTCTGCTTGGTGCCCACGACGACGTCGTCCCGGAAGACCGGCGTCATCTGGTCCTTGCAGTGCCGGACGACGCCCGCGATCTCCTCCTCGGTGACGAACGCGCCCTGCATACGGGTGGGCTTGTTGGCCCCCATGGGCAGGAACAGCCCGTCGCCCTTGCCGATGAGCTTCTCGGCGCCGGGCTGGTCGAGGATGACGCGCGAGTCGGCCAGCGAGGACGTGGCGAACGCCAGCCGCGACGGGACGTTCGCCTTGATCAGACCGGTGACGACGTCCACCGACGGCCGCTGCGTGGCGAGCACCAGGTGGATGCCGGCCGCACGCGCGAGCTGTGTGATGCGCACGATCGCGTCCTCGACGTCCCGCGGCGCGACCATCATCAGGTCGGCGAGCTCGTCGACGATGACCAGGAGGTACGGGTAGGGCTGGAGCTCGCGCTCGCTGCCCTCGGGCGGCTTGACCTTCCCCTCGCGCACCGCGCGGTTGAAGTCGTCGATGTGCCGGTAGCCGTACGCCGCCAGGTCGTCGTAGCGCAGGTCCATTTCCCGTACGACCCACTGGAGCGCCTCGGCGGCCCGCTTGGGGTTGGTGATGATCGGCGTGATCAGGTGCGGGATGCCCTCGTAGGCGGTCAGCTCGACGCGCTTGGGGTCGACCAGGATCATCCGGACGTCCTCGGGGGTCGCCCGCATCATGACCGAGGTGATCAGACAGTTGATGCAGGACGACTTGCCGGAGCCGGTGGCGCCGGCGACCAGCATGTGCGGCATCTTCGCCAGCGAGTGCATGACGTAGCCGCCCTCGACGTCCTTGCCGAAGGCGACCAGCATCGGGTCGTCGTCCTCGGCGGACTCCGCCAGACGGAGTACGTCTCCGAGGTTGACCATCTCCCGGTCGGTGTTGGGGATCTCGATGCCGACCGCGGACTTGCCCGGGATCGGGCTGATGATCCGCACGTCCGGGCTGGCGACGGCGTAGGCGATGTTCTTGGTCAGCGCCGTGATCCGCTCGACCTTCACGGCCGGGCCGAGCTCGACCTCGTAGCGCGTGACCGTCGGCCCGCGGGTGAAGCCGGTGACACTGGCGTCCACCTTGAACTCGGTGAAGACCGTCGTCAGCGACTCGACGATGAGGTCGTTGGCGGCGCTGCGGGCCTTGCCGGGGCCGCCGCGCTCCAGCAGGTCCAGCGACGGCAGGGAGTACGTGATGTCCCCGGAGAGCTGGAGCTGCTCCGCGCGCGGGGGCAGGTCGCGGGGTTCGGAGGGCGGGGCCTTGGTGAGGTCGCGGACACCCGCCTTCGGCTTCTGCGGCTCGGGCTCGTCCTGCCCGGTCTTGTCCTGCTTGCGCTTGTCCTGCTGGGGCCGGGCGGCCGGGACGGGCGTCGGCGTGGTCGCCTCCTGGTCCCCCACCCGTACGCCCTGGGTGAGGTCGGCGACGATCGGCGAGGGCGGCATGCCGTGCAGCACGGCGCCGTCGAGCGCGGCGGCCGCCGCCGCGGCGACGTCCACGGCGTCCCTGGGCCGGTCCATGTCGGGCTGCGGCACCGCCGAGCGCCGGGGACGGCCACGGCGCCGCGTGAGCGCCTCCTGCTCGGCACTGTCCGGGTCGTACGCCCCGGGCGCCGGCGCGCGCCTGCCGCGCGGTCGCGCGGGCAGCGCCTCGCGCCACTGCTCGTCGTAGCGCTCGTCGTCGTCGGCGAAACCGAACTCGTCCTCGGCCGGGTCGCGGACGATCCCGAGCCGCACCCCGAGCAGCCGCAGCCGCTGCGGAATGGCGTTGACCGGGGTGGCCGTGACGACCAGCAGCCCGAAGACCGTCAGCAGCACCAGCAGCGGTACGGCGAGCACGTCGCCCATGGCGTACGACAGCGGGGTCGCCATGGCCCAGCCGATGAGGCCGCCGGCGTCCCTTATCGCCTGCATGCCGGCGTCGCGGGCGGGCGAGCCGCACGCGATGTGGACCTGGCCGAGCACGCCGATGACGAGCGCGGACAGGCCGATGACGATGCGTCCGTTGGCCTCGGGCTTCTCCGGGTGGCGGATGAACCGCACGGCGATGACGGCGAGCAGTATGGGCACGAGCAGGTCGAGCCGGCCGAAGGCCCCGGTCACCAGGATCTCGACGAGGTCGCCCACGGGGCCCTTGAGATCGGCCCAGGTGCCCGCGGCGACGATCAGCGCGATGCCGAGCAGCAGCAGGGCGACACCGTCCTTGCGATGGGCCGGGTCGAGGTTCTTGGCGCCCTGCCCTATGCCGCGGAACACGGCGCCGACGGCGTGCGCCACGCCGAGCCACACGGCGCGCACGAGCCGGTAGATGCCACCGGTGGGGCTGGGGGCCGGTTTGGGCGCGACCTTCTTGGCCGCGGCCTTCCTGGCGGGCGCCTTCTTCGCGGGAGCCTTCTTGGCGGCGGCCTTCTTCGCCGGAGCCTTCGCGGCCGCCTTCTTCGCGGGCGGCGGCTTCTTGGCTGCGGAGGGACGTGAGGCCATGGGTGTGAGGTTACCGGTGGAGACGACAGGGGACACGCGTGTCTACTGCTTCACCCGTTCGTGTCGCTCCGGGAGAGGCACGAAATTGACGCGCGGTCACGGGCGGACAATCCCGCCTGCGTGCACGTCAGTTCTGCGAGGACACCGAGGAGGTGCTCCCGGTGCCCGGCTCCAGCGCGTCCAGCGCCCGCCGCAACCCCGTGAGCTTGCGCTCCAGATGAGCCGCCGTGGCCACCGCGGCGGCGTCCGTCGACTCGTCGTTGAGCTGTTTGGTCAGCGCTTCGGCCTGCTCCTCGACGGCCGCGAGCCGTGCGGAGAGCTCCGCGAGCAGCCCGGCCGATTCCTTGGCCTCGCCGCCCGCTTCCTTGCCGTTGCCCTCCAACTGGAGCCGCAGCAGCGACGCCTGCTCCCGCAGCTGGCAGTTCTTCATGTACAGCTCGACGAAGACGGAGACCTTCGCGCGCAGCACCCACGGGTCGAACGGCTTGGAGATGTAGTCCACGGCACCCGCCGCGTAACCCCGGAAGGTGTGGTGCGGGCCGTGGTTGATCGCCGTGAGGAAGATGATCGGGATGTCCCGGGTCCGCTCGCGGCGCTTGATGTGCGCGGCCGTCTCGAAGCCGTCCATGCCCGGCATCTGGACATCCAGCAGGATGACCGCGAAGTCGTCCGTGAGCAGCGCTTTGAGCGCTTCCTCCCCGGACGATGCCCGCACCAGCGTCTGATCGAGCGCAGAGAGGATCGCCTCCAGCGCCAGCAGATTCTCCGGCCGGTCATCGACCAGGAGGATCTTGGCCTTCTGCACCATGGCCCGCCCTCCTCGCCCCGGCGTGGGGCCTCCCCTGTCCGCAGGACCTGTGGAAGCACCGGTGGGTGCCGCCCCAGCGGACGACTCCCTTTCGCCGCCCGTCCTTGTGCCGGTCATCGTAGCCGCACCCCGCTCGTCGCCACACCCTGTCACCGCGATGTCACTGTGCACGTAGCAGAAACGCAGCAGGAGACCAGAAGGTTCCCCGGATCATGTACTTCTACACGACTATGCGCACACCGAGTCGGCAACTCCGCGTGAACACCGAACCTTCCCGTCATGGTCGCGCAACTGCCCAACGTTCCCCTCATTCCCCTCGCATCCACTGATCCATCACCGCCAGCAGGTGATCGGGGTCGACCGGCTTCGTCACGTAGTCGGAAGCGCCCGACTCGATCGCCTTCTCGCGGTCGCCCTTCATCGCCTTCGCGGTCAGGGCGATGATCGGCAGCCCGGCGAACTGCGGCATCCTGCGGATCGCCGTGGTCGTCGCGTACCCGTCCATCTCGGGCATCATGATGTCCATCAGCACGACCGCCACGTCGTCGTGCTGCTCCAGGACCTCGATGCCCTCGCGGCCGTTCTCCGCGTACAGCACGGACAGGCCGTGCTGCTCCAGGACGCTGGTCAGGGCGAAGACGTTGCGGATGTCGTCGTCGACGATCAGGACCTTCTGACCGCCGAACCGGATGCCGCGGTGCGGCCTCGGCGCCGGCTCCTGCTCGGCCGGCGTCCACTGCTCCAGCTGCGCGGGACGCGGCGGCAGCGCCGGCATCCTGCGGCGCCGCCGGAACAGAGCGGCCGGCCCGTTCTGCGTCTCGCGGTACGACGTCACCTCGGCCGGCGCATCGGCCTCCACGTCCGACCTTTCGGACGGTTCGGACGTCGACGCCACCAGGTCGCCGGCCTCCAGGGCGGGCAGCTGCTGCTGGTAGCCCTGCGGCGGCAGTTCGCTGGGGTGCAGCGGCAGATACAGCGTGAACGTCGAGCCACGGCTGGGCTCGCTCTGCGCGTGGATCTCACCGCCCAGCAGCTGCGCGATCTCCCGCGAGATGGACAGTCCGAGGCCCGTACCGCCGTACTTGCGGCTGGTGGTGCCGTCGGCCTGCTTGAACGCCTCGAAGATCACCCGCATCTTGCTCGACGCGATACCGATCCCCGTGTCGGTCACCGAGAACGCGATCAGCTCGGCGTCCGGATCGGTCAGCGACCCGGTCTCCAGCAGCTGCTCCCGGATCCTCTGCGGCACGTCGTCCCGCGCCGGCCTGATGACCAGCTCCACCGAACCGGAGTCGGTGAACTTCACCGCGTTCGACAACAGGTTGCGCAGCACCTGCAGCAGCCGCTGCTCGTCGGTGTGCAGCGTCGCGGGCAGCTCCGGCGAGACCCGCACCGACAGGTCCAGGCCCTTCTCCGCCGTCAGCGGCCGGAAGGTGGCCTCCACGTAGTCCACGAGCTGGACGAGCGCGATCCGCGTCGGGGAGACGTCCATCTTGCCCGCCTCGACCTTCGACAGGTCGAGGATGTCGTTGATGAGCTGGAGCAGGTCCGAACCGGCCCCGTGGATCGTCTCGGCGAACTCGACCTGCTTCGGGGAGAGGTTTCCCTCGGCGTTGTCCGCGAGCAGCTTGGCCAGGATCAGCAGCGAGTTGAGCGGCGTACGCAGTTCGTGCGACATGTTGGCGAGGAACTCGCTCTTGTAACGCATCGACACCGCGAGCTGCTCGGCGCGCTCCTCCAGGACCTGCCGAGCCTCCTCGATCTCGGTGTTCTTCACCTCGATGTCGCGGTTCTGCTGGGCCAGCAGCTCGGCCTTCTCCTCCAGTTCGGCGTTGGACGCCTGGAGGGCCTTCTGCCGCTGCTCCAACTCGGCCGACCGCTCACGCAGTTGCTCGGTCAGCTCCTGCGACTGCGCCAGCAGCAGCTCGGTCTTGGTGTTGACGGAGATGGTGTTGACGCTCGTCGCGATCATCTCGGCGATCTGGTTGAGGAAGTCCTTCTGGATCTGCGTGAACGGCGTGAAGGACGCCAGCTCGATGACCCCGAGCACCTTCCCCTCGAACAGCACCGGCAGCACGATCACCTGCGCGGGCGGCGCCTCACCGAGCCCCGAGGAGATCTTCAGGTAGCCGCTGGGCGCGTTCTCCACGAGGATCGTGCGCTTCTCCGTGGCGGCCGTCCCGATCAGCGCCTCACCGGGCTCGAACGACGTCGGCATGGAGCCCATCGAGTAGCCGTACGAGCCGAGCATGCGCAGCTCGTACTGGTCGTCGTCCGCGGCGCTCATGTCCTCGCCGTCGACGAGCGGCATCGCCAGGAAGAACGCGCCGTGCTGCGCGGAGACGACCGGCGTCAGCTCGCTCATGATCAGCGACGCCACGTCCTCGAGGTCGCGGCGGCCCTGCATCAGCGCGGAGATCCGGGCCAGGTTGCCCTTGAGCCAGTCCTGCTCCTTGTTGGCGATCGTGGTGTCGCGCAGGTTGGCGATCATCTTGTTGATGTAGTCCTGGAGTTCCTGGATCTCCCCGGACGCGTCCACGTCGATCTTCAGGTTCAGATCGCCGCGGGTCACCGCGGTCGCCACGCGCGCGATGGCACGCACCTGCCGGGTCAGGTTCCCGGCCATCTCGTTCACCGACTCGGTCAGGTCACGCCAGGTGCCGTCCACGTCACGCACGCGTGCCTGGCCGCCGAGCGCCCCTTCCGTGCCCACCTCGCGGGCGACCCGGGTGACCTCCTCCGCGAAGGACGACAGCTGGTCGACCATCGTGTTGATGGTCGTCTTCAGCTCCAGGATCTCGCCGCGCGCGTCGATGTCGATCTTCTTCGTCAGGTCACCCTTGGCGATGGCCGTGGTCACCATGGCGATGTTGCGCACCTGACCGGTCAGGTTGGACGCCATCTGGTTCACGGACTCGGTCAGGTCCTTCCACGTACCGGCCACACCGGGTACGTGCGCCTGGCCGCCGAGGATGCCGTCCGTGCCCACCTCACGGGCCACCTTGGTGACCTGCTCGGCGAACGAACTCAGCGTCTTCACCATCGTGTTGATGGTGTCGGCGAGCTGCGCGACCTCACCGCGCGCCTCGATGGTCACCTGCCGCGTCAGGTCACCGTTGGCGACCGCCGCCGAGACCTGGGAGATGTTGCGCACCTGAGTGGTGAGGTTCTTCGCCATCAGGTTGACGTTGTCGCTCAGGTCCTTCCAGATGCCCGTGACACCCGGCACGTGCGCCTGGCCGCCCAGGATGCCCTCGGTGCCCACCTCGCGGGCCACCCTGGTCACCTGCTCCGCGAAGGACGACAGCTGGTCCACCATCGTGTTGACGGTCGTGACCAGCTCGAGGATCTCGCCCTTGGCGTCGACGGTGATCTTCTTCGACAGATCGCCCCGGGCCACCGCGGTCGTGACCTCGGCGATGTTGCGCACCTGGATGGTCAGGTTGTTCGCCATGCCGTTCACGGACTGCGTGAGGTCCTTCCAGGTGCCGGAGACGCCCTGCACCTCGGCCTGACCGCCCAGGATGCCCTCCGTACCCACCTCACGGGCCACTCGCGTGACCTCTTCGGCGAACGACGACAGCTGGTCCACCATCGTGTTCAGGGTGTTCTTCAGCTCCAGGATCTCCCCGCGGGCGTCCACGGTGATCTTCTGGGACAGGTCACCCCGGGCCACGGCCGTGGCCACCTGGGCGATGTTGCGGACCTGGCCGGTCAGGTTGGACGCCATGCCGTTCACGGAGTCCGTCAGGTCGCGCCACACACCGGCCACGCCCGGCACCTGCGCCTGGCCGCCCAGGCGGCCGTCCGTGCCCACCTCGCGCGCGACCCGGGTCACCTGGTCGGCGAAGGCCGAGAGCTGGTCGACCATCGTGTTGATGGTGTTCTTCAGCTCCAGGATCTCGCCGCGCGCGTCGACGTCGATCTTCTGCGACAGGTCACCCCGGGCCACGGCCGTCGTCACCTGCGCGATGTTGCGTACCTGAGAAGTGAGGTTCCCGGCCATCGAGTTGACGGAGTCGGTGAGCTCCTTCCAGGTGCCCGAGACCCCGTCCACCCGGGCCTGACCGCCCAGGCGGCCCTCCGTGCCCACGTCCCGGGCCATCCGCGTCACCTGGTCGGCGAAGCTCGACAGCTGGTCCACCATCGTGTTCACGGTGTTCTTCAGCTTGAGCATCTCGCCGGAGACATCGACGGTGACCTTCTGCGACAGGTCGCCGTTGGCCACCGCCGTCGTCACCTGGGCGATGTTCCTCACCTGACCGGTGAGGTTCCGGAACGCCGTGTTGACGGAGTCCGTCAGGTCCTTCCACGTCCCCGCCGCGCCGGGCACCTGGGCCTGGCCGCCCAGTTCACCCTCGACACCGATCTCTCGCGCCACACGGGTCACTTCGGCACCGAAGGCGGACAGCTGGTCGACCATCGTGTTGACGGTGTTCTTCAGCTCGAGCATCTCGCCGGCCACGTCGACCGTGACCTTCTGCGACAGGTCGCCGTTGGCCACCGCCGTCGTCACCGCGGCGATGTCCCGCACCTGAGTGGTCAGATTCCGGAAGACCGTGTTCACCGAATCGGTGAGATCTTTCCACGTCCCCGCGGCGCCCGGTACGTTCGCCTGACCGCCCAGACGCCCCTCGGCCCCGACCTCGTTGGCCACACGCGTGACCTCGTCCGCGAAGATCCGCAGCGTCTCGGTCATCTGGTTGATCGTCTCGGCGAGCTGCGCGACCTCGCCCCGCGCCGGAACCGTCACCTTCCGCGACAGATCACCGTTGGCGACCGCGGTCGTCACCTCCGCGATCCCGCGCACCTGGGCCGTGAGGTTCCCGGCCATGGTGTTCACCGAATCGGTGAGTTCCTTCCACACACCCGCGACCCCGGGCACCTGAGCCTGACCGCCCAGCGCACCCTCGGTGCCCACCTCACGGGCCACCCGGGTCACCTCGGAGGAGAACGCCGACAGCTGGTCCACCATCGTGTTGACGGTGTTCTTCAGCTCCAGCATCTCGCCGGCCACCTGAACCGTGACCTTCCGGGACAGATCACCCTTGGCGACCGCCGTCGTCACCAGCGCGATGTCCCTCACCTGGGCCGTCAGCCGGTACGCCATCGTGTTGACGGAGTCCGTGAGGTCCCGCCATGAACCCGACATGCCCCGTACGCGAGCCTGCCCGCCCAGCTTGCCCTCGGTGCCCACCTCACTGGCCACACGCGTGACCTCGTCGGTGAACGTCGACAGCTGGTCGACCAGGTTGTTGACGGTCCGCCCGACCTTCAGGAACTCGCCCCGCAGCGGCTGACTGTTCCCGTCCGGCACCTGCGTCCGCAGCTCCATCCGCGGCGACAGATCACCCTCCGCCACCGCGGACAGCACCCGGCCGACCTCGGAAACCGGCCGCACCAGGTCGTCCACCAGGGCGTTCGAGTTGTCGATCGCGGTCGCCCAGGAGCCCTCGCAGGCACCCGTCTCCAGCCGCTCGGTGAGCTTGCCCTCGCGGCCCACCATCCGCCGCACCCGCGACAGCTCACCCGTCAGGTGCAGATTGCGGTCGGCCACCTCGTTGAAGACCGCCGCGATCTCGGCCATCACGCCGTCCCCGGACACCGTGAGCCGCTTGCGGAAGTTGCCGTCCCGCATCGACACCAGGGCCGCCATCAGCCGGTTCAGGGCCGCCGTGTCCACCTCGGTCGTGCCACTGCGCACCTTGCCCTGGTTGATCGGGGACTGTCCGCCTTTCGCGCGCGCCTTCTTGCCACGCGTCGCTGCGCCAGACTCCACTGTGTCCCTCCCGCAGGGGTCGACCGTCACTGCTGTGCTCGGGTACCACGCTCGGCGTACCAGTTACTACTGCGTATTCTCTGCCCTGCATACCAGGCCGTTCCCAGGGGGGCTGCTGCCCAAGGTCGGTGTCGGGCACACAGCCTGCCCGGACCTTCACAAGAAGCTTGCCCAGTGTTTCACCCTGGCCGAACCAGGCCATAACAGTTCGGCAGCTTCGCACATCGTCCGCACACCCTCCGGACGGAAACACTGCAGACCGGCATCCGCATGGACCGCGAAGGTAAGTAACCTTGCATCCGGCTGTCCAGCCGCGCCGGTCCGTCCGGCCTGGGCGGTGGCACGAAGACGAGCGGGCATCGGAGGGGCGGCCGCACACACATGACCACCGGACTGATCCCTGGGGGACAGCCCCCGGACCCCCGGCCGACGGGCAGCCTGCCGCAACAGCGGAGCGAGCCGGTCGGTCACGCAGCCCAGCACGTCGAGAACCGGTCGAGGAGTTCTGTGATCACCGCGCGCGCGGCCGCCAGTTTCGAGCCCGTCGGGCGATCTGTCGCGAGCGCCCGCTCCTTCGTTCGCGACACCCTCCAGGGCTGGGGCTTCGCCGACATCGTCGACGACGCCGTCGTTCTCACCAGCGAACTGGTGACCAACGCCGTGGTCCACGCCGGCACCTCCGCCGACGTGCTGTGCCTGCGCAGCGACGAGGGCGCACGCATCGAGGTGGCCGACCGCTACCCCGAACGCGAGATCCCCCTCCAGGGCACGGCCATCAACATGGGCAGCCCCGACCGCGAAGGCGGCCGCGGCCTCCAGCTGTGCGCGGCCCTCGCCGGCCGCTGGGGCGTCGAGTACACCCCCACCCACAAGACCGTCTGGTTCCAACTGGACCTGCCGGCCCGCACGGTGGGCACCCGCGCGGCCGGACCGGCCCTCCCCTCCGAGCTCCTCCCCCTCGCCGACGGCCGGGTCCGCGTGGCCGTCATCCAGATCGACCGCACCGGCCACATCTCCGCCTGGAACGAGGACGCCGAGGAACTCTTCGGCTACCCCGCCGAGCAGGTCACGGGCAAGCCCCTGACCGACCTCGCGGCCTGGCCGCACACCCCCGGCACCAGCACCGGCATCGCGGAGGCCCTCCGGCTCTCCCGCTGGGAAGGCAGCTACGGCATCCGCGCCGCCACCGGCCGCGTCACCCCCGTCTACGCCTCCCACCTGCGTGTCCGCGACACCGGCGGCGAACCGTCAACCGTGTGCCTCCTGGTACGGGACCACGAACGGGCAGTTCTGCAGACCCCTCTGCGCGTGCCCGCCTCCGACACCTCGACCGGCTCCGAGGGCCAGAGCACCGACCCCTTCGAGGTCTTCATCGGCTCCCCCGCCCCGGACGACCTCGACGGTCTCCTCCAGCGCACGGTCGAACGCGCCCGCGACATGCTCGACGGCGACTCGGCGTTCCTGCTGCTGGCCACCGACGACGAGACGGAACTGGAGGTTCGCGCCTCCACCGGCCTCCCCTCCGCCCGCCAGCGCTTCGCCCGCGTCCCCGTCGAAGCCGGGCCCGGCCGCTACGGCTCGGCCCGCATGCCCGCCGTCCACGACGACCTGACCGCGGTCCCCGGCGCGGTACCGCTGCTGAACGGCACCGGCATGCGCTCGGTCGTCACGGTCCCGCTGAAGGTCGAGGGCCGCCTCACCGGCTCTCTCGGCGTCGCCGCCGAAGCCCCCGCCAGATACTCCAACGAGGAGGCCCTGCGCCTCCAGTTCGCCGCCGACCGCATCGCCCTCGCCGTCGAATCGGCCCGCCTGGGCGAACTGGAACGCCTGCGCCGCGGCTCCCTCAGCTTCCTCGTCGAGGCGTCCGACCTGCTGGCCGGCACCCTGGACCGCGATCAGACCCTGGCCCTGATGGCCCAGATGACGGTCCCGACCCTCGCCACCTGGTGCGCCGTCTACACGATCGCCGACCAGGCCTCCGAGCCCTACCTCTCCTACGTCCTGCACGAGGACGAGGAACTCATCGACGGCATCAAGTCCCTGCTGTCGAAGGTCCCCCCGCCCGACCCGGTCCCCACCCCCGGCGCCCGCGTGTGGACGACACCCGCTGAGGTGGCCCACCAGGCGGCACTGCGCAGCTCCATGCGCAGCCTCGGCCTCAGCGGCAGCCCGACCCGCCAGATCACGACCGGCATCGGCCCCACCCTCGCCACGGCCTCCGCCGTCGGCGGCGAGACAGTGGTCCTCCCCCTGGTCGCCCGTAACCGTGTCATCGGCATGCTGACGCTCGGCAAGCCGACCGACGAGCACTTCCGCCAGGAGATCCTGGAACTGGCCGAGGACCTCTCCCGCCGGGCCGCCCTGGCCCTGGACAACGCCCGCCTCTACTCGGAGCGCACGGCGATCAGCCAGGCCCTTCAGCGCAGCCTCCTGCCCCCGGAGCTGCCCGTGATCGGCGGCGTCGAGGTCGAGGTCATCTACCGCGCCGCCGGCGAGGGCAACGAGGTCGGCGGCGACTTCTACGACGTCTTCCCCATCCGCGACGGCGCCTACGGTTTCGCCATCGGCGACGTCTGCGGCACGGGCCCGAACGCGGCAGCGGTCACGGGCCTGGCCCGTCACGCCCTGCGCCTTCTGGCCCGCGAGGGTCTCAGTGGCCCGACGGTCCTGGAGCGTCTCAACTCCGCCATCCTCGACGAAGGCGCCCGCAGTCGCTTCCTCACGCTCCTCTACGGCGAGATGCGCCCGCAGGAGGACGGCAGCGCGGAACTGAAGGTGGTGTGCGCCGGCCACCCCCTCCCGCTGCGCCTGCGCCAGGACGGCACGGTCGAACCGGCCGCGGAACCCCAGCCGCTCCTCGGCGTCATCGAGGACCTGGAGCTCTACGAGCAGACCGTCACCCTCGACCCGGGCGATGTCCTCCTGTGCGTCACGGACGGCGTCACCGAACGCCGAGAGGGTGCTCGCATGCTCGGCGACGACGGCCTCGCCGACGTCCTCACGACCTGCACGGGTCTGACGGCCGGCGCGGTCGCGGCCCGCATCATGCGCGCGGTGGAACGCTTCGCGTCGGACGCCCCTTCGGACGACATGGCGATCCTGGCGATGCGCGTCCCGGGCCTCCACAAGGACTAGGGAAACGCAAAAGGCCCCACCCGTGAGGGTGGGGCCTTTTTGGTGGAGCCCCCAAACGGAATCGAACCGTTGACCTTCTCCTTACCATGGAGACGCTCTACCGACTGAGCTATAGGGGCCTGTTGCTTTGCGAGGTCTCCCCCGCGGCAACGGAATAGATCATACCCCGAACAGACCCGTGCTCCCAACCACGTCAGAAGGCGGGCTGCAGCAGCCCTCCGAGGGCATTGCAGGCGGACACGACCCTCTGCATGTCCCGCTTGGTCAGTGACGCGTCCACGGGCAGCGCAAGGGTCTCGTCCGAAGCCCGCTCGGTCTCCGGAAGCGAAACACACCGCCGGAATTCGGGCAGCCTGTGCACGGGCGTCTTCACCGGCACCCGGCAATCAACTCCCCTGGCCCGCACCGCCCGCGCGAAGGCGTCCCGATCGGGTCGCCCATTGCCCGGAACCCGCACGACGTACTGCTGATAGGTGTGCCCGTCGCCGTCGTCCGGCGTCCGCACACCCCGCAGCTTGGCGTCGAGATAGGACGCCCGCTCCCTGCGCTGGGCTATCTCGTCGTACGGCGCCTCGGACTCCCCTTGCTCCAGCACCAGCAGTCCGTGCCGCTGTCCGAGGGCGTGCAGCCGCGCGATGTCCGCGAGCCGGCCGAAGCGGTGTACGACAACCACGGCCGCGGTCCGCGAGGTTACCGTCGCTTCCACAGCAGCGGCGTCGAGGCAGTAGCTGGCGGGGTCTATGTCGGCGAACACCGGCAGCGCCCCGGCCGTGGCCACGGCCTCGGCGACCTCGACGTTCCCGAAGGCCGGCACGACGACCTCGTCACCGAGTCCGACACCGGCGGCCCTGAGCATTGCAGCAGTACCCATGCTGTGAATGCTGGTTGCGCAACGTGAACTTCAAGTGACGCGGAACAAAAAAGGGTTGGACTCAGAACCGAAGTTCTGGGTCCAACCCTTTCAATGATTGTTCGGCGGCGTCCTACTCTCCCACAGGGTCCCCCCTGCAGTACCATCGGCGCTGTAAGGCTTAGCTTCCGGGTTCGGAATGTAACCGGGCGTTTCCCCTACGCTATAACCACCGAAACACTATGAAACTGACAACCGGCACTTTGGTTGTTCGTGGTTTCAGAACTAACACAGTGGACGCGAGCAACTGAGGACAAGCCCTCGGCCTATTAGTACCGGTCAACTCCACACGTTACCGTGCTTCCATATCCGGCCTATCAACCCAGTCGTCTACTGGGAGCCTTACCCTCTCAA
>NZ_JAAHBP010000013.1 GCF_023184515.1 Streptomyces sp. D2-8
TTGAGAGGGTAAGGCTCCCAGTAGACGACTGGGTTGATAGGCCGGATATGGAAGCACGGTAACGTGTGGAGTTGACCGGTACTAATAGGCCGAGGGCTTGTCCTCAGTTGCTCGCGTCCACTGTGTTGGTTCTGAAACCACGAACAACCAAAGTGCCGGTTGTCAGTTTCATAGTGTTTCGGTGGTTATAGCGTAGGGGAAACGCCCGGTTACATTTCGAACCCGGAAGCTAAGCCTTACAGCGCCGATGGTACTGCAGGGGGGACCCTGTGGGAGAGTAGGACGCCGCCGAACAATCTTTGGGAAAACCCCCGTATCTTCGGATACGGGGGTTTTCTGCGTTTAGGCTCGAAGCCATGCGCTATGACCTCGTGATCTTCGACAATGACGGTGTGCTCGTCGACAGCGAGCCCATCTCCAACCGGTTGCTCGCGACGTACCTCACCGAGCTGGGGCACCCCACCTCGTATGAGGAGTCCATTCGGGACTACATGGGATCTGCGATGCACCGGATTCACGAACTGGTCCTCGACCGGACAGGGCAGCGGTTGCCGGAGAACTTCGACGACGTCTTTCACGCGCGGGTGTTCGCGGCGTTCGAGCAGGAACTGGTGGCCGTGGCCGGGGCCACCGGAGTCCTGGAGAAGCTGGCCGCGGACGGGGAGCGCTACTGCGTGGCCTCCTCCGGGAGTCATGAGCGGATTCGCGTGGGGCATCGCACGACCGGGCTCGACCGGTGGTTCGACGACGGGCGGATCTTCAGTTCGCAGGACGTCGGGCGGGGGAAGCCGGCTCCCGATCTCTTCCTGTACGCGGCCGAGCGGATGGGGGTCGCGCCGGAGCGGTGCGTCGTCGTCGAGGACAGTCCCCTGGGCGTGCAGGCGGCCGTCGCGGCGGGGATGGACGTCTACGGGTTCACCGCCATGACACCGGCGGAGAAGCTGGCGGGGGCCCGCCGGCTCTTCTCCGACATGGGGGAGCTGGCCGACCTGCTGGTGTGAGCCGTACCCGAACTCCCGCCGAAGCTGAGGGGAATTCATCTTTGGCTGGATCTACCCACGGGTAGGCCGGGGCCCTACGCTCGCCGCCATGACAGATGTGCTGCGGCGCGGCAGGGCCTCGTTGGCGTTCAGCTTCCTGGTGCAGGGTGTCGCCTTTGCTCTGCTCGTGACGAGGATCCCGGCCATCCAGGACCGGTACGGGGTCTCCGACGCGCTGCTGCCCGCGTTCTTGGCCGCCGTGCCGATCCTCGCCGGCGTCGGGAGTGTGACCACCGAGCGGCTGGTGAAGCGGGTGCCGCCGAGCCGGCTGCTGCGATGGTCCCAGCCCGTGGTGCTGCTGGCGCTGCTCGGCGTCGGGGCCGGGGAGCGGATGGTGGAGCTCGGAGTCGCGCTCGCGGCGTTCGGGCTCGCCGTCGGGGTGCTGGACGCGTCGATGAACATGCTCGGGGTGAGCCTGCAACGCTCGTACGGGCGCAGCATCATGCTCAGCTTCCACGCGGCCTACAGCCTGGGCGGGATCGCCGGGGCCTCGCTGGCGTGGGTGGGTGCGCACTGGCATCTGGCCCTGTGGGTGTCGTATCTGCCGGTCGTGCTGGTGCTGCTGCCGGCTGTGCTGGTGGGGAGCCGGTGGTACGTCGACGACCGGGGCGGTGCGGCGGCCGAGGTGGAGAAGACGGCGGGGGAGGGCCAGGCCGTCGTCTTCAAGTGGCTGTTGCCGTTGTGTCTGGTGATGACGGTCGCCTACATCGGGGACTCGACGGTCTCCAACTGGAGCGCCAAGTACCTGCAGGACGTGCTGGGGAGCTCGGAGCAGACGGCGACGGTGCCGTACAACGTGTACATGGTCACCACGCTGCTGGGGCGGGCGATCGGGGACCTCGGGGTGCGGAGGTTCGGGGCGGTCGCGGTGGTGCGGGGCGGTGCGCTGGTGGCGGCGGGTGGGTTCGCCGTGGTGGCCGGGGCGCCCGGGGCGTGGGTCGGGATGCTGGGGTTCACGCTGGTGGGGGTGGGGTTGTGTGTGCTGGTGCCGCAGACGTTCGCGGCGGCCGGGAGGCTGTTCCCGGGGGCTTCGGATGCGGCCGTCGCGCGGCTGAATGTCTTCAACTATGTGGGGTTCTTGATCGGTTCGCCGTTGGTCGGGGCGCTCGGTGATCTGTGGAGCTATCGCGGGGCCATGCTCGTGCCGATGGTGTTGGTGCTGGTGACGCTCGTGTACGCCCGGTCGTTCGCTGCTCAACCGGACCGATACGGTGGCGGGCATGAGCGGCCGCGCACAGCTGATGTGGGACGAGGCAGTAACGGGCTATGACTTCGGACCGGGGCATCCGATGGACCCGGTCCGGCTCGCCCTGACCCGGAGACTGGTCGATGCCTTCGGGCTGGACCGTGAGGTGGATGTCGTCGCCGCGAAGGCGGCCGGGGAGTCGACGCTGCGGCTCGTCCACCGCCAGGACTACATCGGGGCGGTGAAGGCCGCGTCGGCGGATCCGGCGGCGGCGGACCAGTCGTACGGGCTGGGGACGATGGACGATCCGGCGTTCGCCGGGATGCACGAGGTGTCGTCGCTGATCGCCGGGCAGTCGGTGGGGGCGGCGGAGGCGGTGTGGCGCGGTGAGGCGCTGCACGCGGTGAACTTCGCGGGTGGGCTGCACCACGCGATGCCGGGCGGTGCGTCCGGGTTCTGCATCTACAACGACGCCTCGCTGGCCATTGCGCGGCTGCTGGAGCTCGGGGCTGAGCGGGTCGCGTACGTCGACGTCGACGTGCATCACGGGGACGGGGTCCAGGCGGCGTTCTGGGAGGACCCGCGGGTGCTGACGATCTCGCTGCACGAGCATCCCCGGACGCTGTTCCCGCAGACCGGGTGGCCGGAGGAGACCGGGGCGGACTCCGCGGAGGGTTCGGCGGTGAACGTGGCCCTGCCGGCCGGGACGGGGGACGCGGGGTGGCTGCGGGCCTTCCACGCGGTGGTGCCGGAGCTGATCGCCGACTTCCGGCCGCAGGTGCTGGTGACGCAGCACGGGGCCGACACGCACTTCGAGGATCCGCTGGCGCATCTGGCGGTGTCGCTGGACGCGCAGCGGGCGGTGCAGGTGGCCTGTCACGACCTGGCGCACGAGTACGCCGACGGGCGGTGGGTGGCCCTGGGCGGGGGCGGTTATGCCGTGGTGGATGTCGTGCCGCGCTCATGGACGCATCTGGTCGCGATCGCGGCGGGCCGGGCCGTGGAGCCCGAGGCGATGATCCCCGAGGGCTGGCGGCAGGAAGTGTTCGCGAGGACGCGGCAGTTGGCCCCGGCCCGGATGACGGACGGGCGCTGGCCCGTCGCCTGGTCCGGCTGGGAGGAGGGCTACGACCCCGCGGACCGGCTGGACCAGGCGGTGCTGGCGGCCCGGCGGGCGGTGTTCCCGCTGCGGGGGCTGCTGGCGTAGGGGGTGCCGCCGGGCGTAGGGCCTGGCGTGGATCAGGCCGCAGGAACTCGGCGGTGCCGTTCAGCGCCGGTGACGCGGAGCGTCGGCGAGTGACGACAACGCGGCAGATGTGCGTGCCAGGCCCCGCGTCTGCGGCGTGATCCAGACGACAGGCCCTGGGCCGACCGTGCGGTGTTCGCGGGTTTCCGGGACAGGTGGCGTTCCGGTCACGCACGATCTTTCTGTGCTGACCACCGAAGCCCTGCGTGCGCACCTGGTGGGCGCGCGGCTCGCCGGGACCGTGGCGACCTCGCGGGAGGAGAGCCTGCGCAGTTACCGGCTCTTCGCCGCGCGGGACCCCCGGGTGCTGCTCGGTATCGATCCCGAAGGTGCCTGGCAGCAGCGGGAGTTGATCGAGCTGATGGCGGACCGGTGCGGTGTTTCGGCCGATTCCCGGCAGGTTTCCGGCCAGGACGTGATCGATCCGGAGCGGACCCTGGCGGCGCTGGACGCCTTCGCGGAACGCCTCGCCGAGGCCGCCCGGCGTGGTGCTCCCGTGCTTCTCGGCACCGGGCATCCGCACCGGCTGCTCGGTTTCTACGGCGCTCTGGCAGACGCGCTGTCGGCGGCGGGATGTGCCGTTCTCACCCCTGCGCAGGGTCGCCGTATCGACATAACGACCCGGTTCGGCCTACGCACGTACAACCTCGACTACGTACGAGGAGTCGCGCTGGTGCGGACCCCCGACGCGGAACGCCCCGGTTGTGAGCCCGGCGCACATACGCACTCACCGCTCCCGGTTCGTACCGTACTGGCCGCTTGCGCGGAGGCCGGCGGGCCCCTTCCCGAGCTGGTGATCGGGGACCACGGGTGGGTCTGCGGAGCAGGTCAGCTGGGGTTCGAGGCCATCGGGCCGGCCGATACGGACGATCCGGCGCTGTTCGTGGGGGAGGCCGAGGGGTGCGTGTCCGTCGTCGTTCCACTTGATGACGGCGTGCGGTCTGATTACTACCTGCCGCTTACCCGCTACGTACTCAATCGGGCGTGTCTGTCACAGTAGGTCGCCGATGGCTCCACCTCTTCCCCACTCGCATCACTGGCACCTACATTGGGGAGTGAGCACGCAGCGACGAAGAGTCACCGGAAGGGGAAGCCGGTGGCCGTCGAGTGCGGAAGGTTCAGGTGTGTCATGGCTGCAGCTGGCGAGAGGCCTCTGAACGAGGTTCAGTTCCTTACCGTGGCGGAAGTCGCCTCGGTGATGCGAGTGTCGAAGATGACCGTGTACCGGCTGGTGCACAGCGGTCATCTGCCCGCGATCCGTGTGGGGCGGTCATTCCGCGTCCCGGAGCAAGCGGTTCACGAGTACCTCCGCGAGAGTTACGTGGGGGTGGAAACCGCCTGACGGCAGGGTCGGGGCGATCCCCCCAGGGCACTTCGGGATCCCCCGGCCTCCTCGATTACGACCTCAGCGCTCGGACGGGTAGGCTGGCCCCTCGTAGGTCGTATGGGCCCATGGCGCCCAAACACCGAGTGATGAGAAGTGAGCGAGGGTAGTCGTGGGCTCTGTTATCAAGAAGCGGCGCAAGCGGATGGCGAAGAAGAAGCACCGCAAGCTGCTCAAGCGCACGCGCGTTCAGCGTCGCAACAAGAAGTAAGTTCGCGACGCGCACGCCGCGAGAGCGTTGCTGTGGCCCCCCACCCACCGGTGGGGGGCCACACGCGTATCCGCTCCATCGTCTGGCTGCTTCGGTCACTTCGCGCATCGGGCGGTCATCACAGCGCAACAACAACCCGCTAAGTTGGCCCCACGGGGGAACGCGGCGGGGGCACGAGGTTCTGGAAGGAAGGCGCTGATCTTGGGCAAGGTCGTGCTCGTGACCGGAGTGGCCCGCCAGCTGGGGGGCCGGTTCGTCAGGCGGATCCAGCGGGACGCCGACGTGGACCGGGTCGTCGCCGTGGACGCGGTGCCGCCCGAGCACCATCTGGGCGGTGCGGACTTCATCCAGGCCGACATCCGGCAGCCCGGCATCGCGCGGGTGCTCGCCGAGACGGGCGCCGACACGATCGTCCACCTGGACGTGACGGGGACGCCGCTGGGCAGCGGCAACCGGGCCTCCCTGAAGGAGACCAACGTCATCGGCACCATGCAGCTGCTCGGTGCCTGCCAGAAGTCCCCCTCCGTGCAGCGGCTGGTCGTGAAGTCCAGCACGAACGTCTACGGCTCCGCGCCCCGCGACCCGGCCGTGTTCACCGAGACGACCCCGCCCAAGTCCCTGCCCAGCGGCGGCTTCGCCAAGGACACCGTCGAGGTCGAGGGCTATGTCCGCGGCTTCGCGCGCCGCCGGCCCGATGTGGCCGTGTGCGTGCTGCGGTTCGCCAACATCCTGGGCCCGACCGCGGACACCCCGCTCGCCTCGTACTTCGCGCTGCCGGTGCTGCCGACCGTGTTCGGCTACGACCCGCGGCTGCAGTTCGTGCACGAGGACGACGTGATCGAGGTGCTGCGGATCGGCTCGCACGAACCCCGGCGGGGCACGCTCAACAGCGGCACCTTCAACATCGCCGGCGACGGTGTGCTGCTGCTCTCCCAGTGCTCGCGGCGCCTCGGCCGCCCCACCGTGCCCCTGCTGCTCCCGGCCGTCACCTGGGCGGGCTCGCTGGTGCGTACGCTGGGGATGACGGACTTCTCGCCCGAGCAGATCCGGCTGCTCACGCACGGCCGGGTGGTGGCCACGGGCCAGATGCGCGAGACGCTGGGATTCCAGCCCAAGTACACGACCGCGGAGACGTTCGCGGACTTCGCCCGCAGCCAGGGCCCCGGACTTCTTCCGCCGGAGGCCCTTGCGGGGGCCGTCGACCGGATCGCCGACCTGCCTCTCGCGGGCGGCGGACACCCTCCGACGCAGAGCGCCAACTGAGGAGCGCATCAACGATGGCGGACGCCAAGGTCATTCCGTTCGACGACGACCGGTCCCGGGGGAGCGCCGTGCAGCGTCCCCAGCGGCGCCGGAGCGCTGGGAACCGCCGCCCGGGCGCGGAGTCCGTGCCGGTACGTGAGGTGCAGCCCCTGCCCACCAGGGCTGTTCCGCAGGATGATGTTCCTGTGACTTCTGAGGAACAGCAGCCGGAGCCTTCCCGGGACGGCGTGGGCGGGCTGGAACGGCGGATCGCGGGCGGCCTGGCCTTCCTGCGCCGCCGCCTCACCGGGGACTACGAGGTCGACGACTTCGGCTACGACGAGGAGCTCACCGACCAGGTCCTGATGTCCCTGCTGCGCCCGCTGTACGACACGTACTTCCGGGTCGAGGTGAAGGGCGTCGAGAACATTCCGTCCGAGGGCGGCGCCCTGATCGTCGCCAACCACTCCGGCACGCTGCCGATGGACGGCCTGATGATGCAGGTCGCCGTGCACGACAACCACCCGGCGGGCCGGCATCTGCGTCTCCTCGCCGCGGACCTGGTGTTCATGCTGCCGGTGGTCAACGAGCTGGCCCGCAAGCTGGGTCACACCCTGGCGTGCGCCGAGGACGCGTCCCGGCTGCTGGAGCAGGGCGAAGTGGTCGGGGTGATGCCGGAGGGCTTCAAGGGCCTCGGCAAGCCCTTCGCGGACCGCTACAAGCTGCAGCGCTTCGGCCGCGGCGGTTTCGTCTCGACGGCTCTGCGCGCGGGGACGCCGATCGTGCCCTGCTCGATCGTCGGGGCGGAGGAGATCTACCCGATGATCGGCAACGCCAGGACGATCGCGCGGCTGCTGGGCTTCCCGTACTTCCCGATCACGCCGACGTTCCCGTGGCTCGGGCCGCTCGGGGCGATTCCGCTGCCGACCAAGTGGACGATCCAGTTCGGCGAGCCGATCCCCACGGACGGCTATCCGCCGGAGGCGGCGGAGGACCCGATGCTGATGTTCAACCTGACCGACCAGGTCAGGGAGCAGATCCAGCACACCCTGTACAAGCTGTTGGTGCAGCGGCGGTCGGTGTTCTTCTGAGGCCGACGTTCGCAACAGCCTGCCGGTCGGTGTTCTTCTGACCCTGCCCGCGTACGACGGTGGGGGCGCCCCTCGGCCGAGGGGCGCCCCCACCGTCTCCGTCTAGTCCGCGTCCTCGCTGTCGATGCCCAGCCCGGGCAGCAGACCGGGCAGGAGCGGCGGGAGTGTCACATCCGGCTCGGGGACGGGTGTGTTGTCCTCCGCCGACGGGGAGGTGCTCGCCTCGCTGTCCGTCGGCGGGTCGAGCAGGCCGCCGGTGTTGCCGCCGAGCAGGCCGTCGCTGTCGCTGCCGGAGCCGGCCGAGCGGCTGGGGCTGCCGCTGCCGGTGCTGCGGTCGCCGCTGTGCCCGCCGCCGCTGTCGCTGGGGCGGGTCGAGCGGTCGGTGCCCGAGGAGCCGCTGGGGGCCGACTCGGAGGCGCCCTGCCGCTTGCCGTCGCCGCCGCTCGTGGCCGGGGGCTCGGGCAGCAGGGACCGCAGCGGGGCGACGTCCTCGTCTATGGCGTCGAACACCGACGACACCTGCTCGCTGACGTCCCCGAGCTGGACGGGCAGTCGCTCGCGCAGTTCGCCCCAGGCCTCGCGGTGGGAGCGGGAGAACGCGGACAGGGCCTGGATGGGGGCCAGCGAGTCCGGGTCGCGCTCGTACGCCTCGCTCAGCAGCCGGTGGCCCTCCGACGCGTCGTGCCGCATGCCGGACAGGGCGCGGCGGATCTCGCCGAGGGACTCGTGGTCCAGGGGGCCGCTGCGGCCGCGCTCCATCAGGCGGCGGGCTTCGCTGAGCCGGGTGGAGGCGTGGTCGAGGTAGACCCGGCCGCGCTCGTCCGACCCGTCGGCGAGGCCGAGCGTGACGTCCTCGATGCCGCGCTTGAGTCCGTAGAGCGAATCGCCGGGCAGGGCGTCCGAGCTGGCGGCGGACACACCGCCGAAGGCGCTCGCGGCCACTCCGACACTGAGTCCGCCCGCGGTGAGGCCCTTGGCGAGCCGGGAACGCGGCCGGAACTTCTTCAGCGAACTCGCGCGGTGTGCGCCGCGAGCCCGGGATCGCTGCTCGGGGAGCGCTCGGTCCGTCGCCCCGCCGCCCGCGGTGCCCTCCTGCAGCATGGCCTCGAAAGCGGCCACGAGCTGGGCCCGCTGGACGACCTTGACCTCCGGGTCGAGCTCCGGCTTGGGCAACGCGCCGAGACCCGAGGCGAGCGCCAGATGGCGGGCCTGTTCGCTCGGTTCCGCGACTGCCGGGGCCGGTGCCGATCCTTCGGGCTGCTCGGCCGCCGTGCCCTGCTCGGACTGCTCCTCCAGGGCCTGGGCGAAGGCGTTCGCCCGCCGGTGCGCCGATACGTTCGCGATCACTGGCGGCACCTCCTCTCGTCATGACGGTCGACTCCCCAGGGGGTCCTGAGGGTTGCACACCCTGACCACGACCACACGATCGAGTGATCGGAGTCGGCCAGGGGGTGACCACAGGGAGCCTGCATCCCGCACAACGAGTGGCGTGGCACTTGGGTTACGGACGTCGGCTGATCGGATGCCGAAGTCAACGGACTTTCACGGACCGTGAGTTGGATGTCGCCGAGCGTGCGGGGCGATCAGCGGGCGTCTTCCGGGAGGAGCCGGGCGAGGGTGCGGACGGCCCGGTACTGGAGGGTCTTGATGGCGCCCTCGTTCTTGCCCATGACCCGGGCGGTCTCGGCGACGGAGAGGCCCTGGAGGAAGCGGAGCGTCACACACTCCTGCTGCTGGGGGTTGAGCCGCCGTACGGCGTCGAGCAGGGCGGCGTTGGAGAGGGACTCCAGGACGGAGTCCTCGGGGGAGCGCTCGACCTCGTTGGCGTCGAGCATCTCGCCGGTGGTGACCTCGAGGCGGAAGCGGCTGGACTTGAAGTGGTCCGCGACGAGGTTGCGGGCGATGGTGACGAGCCAGGCGCCGAAGTCACGGCCCTGCCAGGTGAAGGTGCCGATGCGGCGCAGGGCACGCAGAAAGGTCTCGCTGGTGAGGTCCTCGGCTGTCGCCTTTCCTCCGACTCGGTAATAGATGTACCGGTAGACGGTGTCGCTGTACTGGTCGTAGAGGCGTCCGAAGGCGTCGGACTCGCCGGCCTGGGCACGCTCCACGAGGTCCATCATCCGGGCGCTGTCGCTGTCCGCGGCCGGCCGGCGCGCGGTGGCCGCCCCGGACGGGCGGCCTCGTCTGCCGACCGCAGCGCTGCCGTCGGCCAGTGCGTAGCACGGGCCGACGGGCGCGGCGGTGGCGAATGCGGGGACGGCGTACGCGGTGGGGACGAAGCCGCGCAACAGGTCTTGGACCGTTGCGCGCAGCGTAGCCAGGCCCGAGGCGTCAACCCCGACGTGTGGGTACACGGGACTCCCAGAGGCAGAGCTTCCATCACGTGCAGTGCGGGACCTTTCACCCGTCGTAGCGACGGAGGGGTACCGGTTTGCGTCTGAGGAGAATAACGCTTCGTGCAGGCACTGCTACACCGAGTTGCTCAAATCATCGATTACGTCGCTTCCGTAACCGATTGACGCCCGATCAAGTGCCGGAAGGTGAACGGTTGTTGATCGGAATGGTTCGGATTGCGGCTGAGTCCAGGGCGTGTTGTGGCCGTGTGCAGCCAAGAGGACTGGATACGGGGTTGCGGGGGTACGCCAGTTGGATTTACGGGGTTTGTCATCCCGTAAACGATGGTGTCCCGGTTTGATCAGATGGTCAGCGGCGTCGGCGGTGCAGGGCGATGGCGGCCGCCGTGCCGCCGGCGACCGCGCCGACGCCCGCCGCGGCCGGGATGCCGACCTTGGCGGCCTTGCGGCCCGTGCGGTAGTCGCGCAGGCGCCAGTCCAGCTCGCGGGCGTGTTTGCGCAGCTTGCTGTCCGGGTTGATGGCGTAGGGGTGGCCGACCAGCGAGAGCATCGGGATGTCGTTGTGCGAGTCGCTGTAGGCGGCGCAGCGGCCGAGGTCCAGGCCCTCGGCGGCGGCCAGGGCGCGTACGGCCTCGGCCTTCGCGGGGCCGTGCAGCGGCTCGCCGACGAGTTTGCCGGTGTAGACGCCGTCGACGGACTCGGCGACCGTGCCCAGGGCGCCGGTCAGGCCCAGGCGCCGGGCGATGACCTGGGCGATCTCGACGGGGGCGGCCGTCACCAGCCACACCCTCTGGCCCGCGTCCAGGTGGGCCTGGGCGAGGGCGCGGGTACCGGGCCAGATGCGCTCGGCCATGTACTCGTCGTAGATCTCCTCGCCGATCGACTGGAGTTCGGCGACGCGGTGGCCCTGGACGATCGACAGGGCCGAGTCGCGGGCCTCCTGCATGTGTTCGGGGTCCTCGACCCCGGCGAGCCGGAACCACGCCTGCTGCCAGGCGAACTTCGCGAGCTCGCGGGTCTCGAAGAACTTCCGCTTGTACAGGCCGCGTCCGAAGTGGAAGAGGGCCGCGCCCTGCATGACGGTGTTGTCCAGGTCGAAGAAGGCGGCGGCCTGGTCGTCGCCGTGCACCGGGAACTGCGGTTCCTCGGTCGTGCCGGCGGCTTCCTGCGTGGACTTGCGGGCTGCCTCCGCCGAGGCCTCGCCTGCCAAAACGCTCCGCGCCGTGGCGGAGCGCCTACGGGGAGTGAGCCATCCTAGAGCGGCCATGGCGTGAGCATAGCCAGTTTGTTCGGGGGTTCCGGAGTCGAGAGGTTGGGAGCGTGTGAACTCTCGGCAAGCGTGTCGTTAAAGATGCCGTGCGATATGAACGCGGCCGGCGCGTCCCCTGGCCCTTTCGCGGGGGTTCCGCTTGGCCGCGGGCGCGCGACAATGGCCGACATGAGTCCCCTCTTCCGTCGCAGGCCCCCTCGGGACCGGCTCGTCACCCTGATCCGCAAGCCCGGCTGTCATCTGTGTGATGACGCACAGGTCGTTGTGGAGAAGGTGTGCGGTGATCTCGGAGTCCCCTGGGAGCAGAAGGACATCACCGAGGATCGGGAACTGTACGACCAGTACTGGGAGCAGATCCCGGTCGTACTGGTGGACGGCAGGCAGCACACGTTCTGGCGCGTGAACGAGGACCGCCTGCGCAAGGCGCTGACCGACTGATCCCGCCCGGGCGAGCGACTGACCGATCAGTCCAAAGCGGCCGCCGGGTCGCTTAGGATCGATGGTGGCTTGATCTCGGGGGCGGGATTCACTGAGGAGAGTGTGCGGTTTTGCCCCCAGAAGACAAGGAACGGTGGTGCGAATGCGCCGGTTCCCTGCGCGCGCGCCGGGGGCGCGTGAGCCCGGTCACGTTGGGCGGGCAAATCGGACACCATCTTTGTGCACGCGTTCACAAAGACATAGCCTGCATTCGACGGGGCGGTCATGTAGGGACGTATGACCGCCTACAGCCCCGCTCTACCCGCAGGAGCACCGTGGCAACTGGCCGAACTCACCGACCGGCGACCCGCAGCCGAGGGATTCCCGAGGCCACCGTCGCCCGGCTTCCGCTGTACCTCCGCGCTCTGACCGCACTGTCGGAGCGCTCGGTTCCCACGGTCTCCTCCGAGGAGCTCGCGGCCGCGGCGGGGGTCAACTCCGCGAAGCTGCGCAAGGACTTCTCCTACCTCGGGTCGTACGGGACCAGGGGTGTCGGCTACGACGTCGAGTATCTCGTGTACCAGATCTCCCGCGAACTGGGGCTCACCCAGGACTGGCCGGTTGTGATCGTCGGTATCGGTAACCTCGGCGCGGCCCTCGCCAACTACGGCGGTTTCGCCTCCCGCGGCTTCCGGGTCGCCGCGCTCATCGACGCCGACCCGGCCATGGCCGGCAAGCCCGTCGCCGGGATCCCGGTGCAGCACTCCGACGACCTGGAGAAGATCATCCAGGACAACGGCGTGTCGATCGGCGTCATCGCCACCCCCGCCGGTGCCGCTCAGGCGGTCTGCGACCGGCTCGTGGCCGCCGGTGTCACCTCCATCCTGAACTTCGCGCCGACCGTGCTGTCCGTCCCGGACGGCGTCGACGTGCGCAAGGTCGACCTCTCCATCGAGCTGCAGATCCTCGCCTTCCACGAGCAGCGCAAGGCCGGCGAGGAGGCCGCCGCCTCCGACGGGGGCGTCCCGGTCGCCGCCGCCCGCAGCGATTCCGCCGACCAGGGACCCGACGGGGACATGCCCGCCGTGATGCCGGCATGAGCCTCCTCGTCGTCGGACTCAGCCACCGCAGCGCCCCGGTCAGCGTGCTGGAGCGGGCCTCGCTGAACGCGGACGCGCAGATCAAGCTGCTCCAGGACACGGTCGCCGCCGAGCCGGCCACCGAGGCCGCGCTGCTCGCCACGTGCAACCGCATCGAGCTCTATGCCGACGTGGACAAGTTCCACGCCGGTGTCGCCGAGCTGTCCACGCTGCTCGCCCAGCACAGCGGGGTCGGCCTGGAGGAGCTCACTCCCTATCTCTATGTGCACTACGAGGACCGGGCCGTCCACCACCTGTTCTCGGTGGCCTGCGGGCTGGACTCCATGGTCGTCGGCGAGGGACAGATCCTCGGCCAGATCAAGGACTCCCTGGCCCGGGCCCAGGACCTGCACTCCGCCGGCCGTCTCCTGAACGACCTGTTCCAGCAGGCCCTCAGGGTCGGCAAGCGCGCCCACTCCGAGACCGGCATCGACCGCGCCGGCCAGTCCCTGGTCACCTTCGGCCTGGAGCAGCTGGCCCGGGGCGGGGACGTACAGCAGTGGGCGCGGGGCAAGAGGGCCCTGGTCATCGGGGCCGGGTCGATGTCCTCCCTGGCCGCCGCCACGCTCGCGCGGGCCGGTGTCACCGAGATCGTCGTCGCCAACCGCACCGTCGACCGCGCCGAGCGCCTCGCCCAGATCCTCATGGAGGGCGACGACACGGACGTGGCGGCCCGCGCGGTACCGATGGAGTCGGTGCCGGCCGAGCTGACACGTGCCGACGTCACCGTCTCCTGCACCGGCGCGACGGGCCTGGTCCTGACGGCCGAGTCGGTCGCCGAGGCGACCGAGGGCCGTACGCCGCCGTCGGCGGGGCCCGGCGAGGACGGACCGTCGGCGCCGGGCGGCGAGTCCGGCCGTACAGCCGGGGCGCAGCGCAGGGGCCCGTCGGGCACCGGCCTCGGCAGCGAGGACGGCTGTCCGCTGGACCTGTCCGCGGTGCAGGGCACCGCCGGATTCTCCGTGCTGGGCGAGGCGGCCGTGGCCGGGATGGCAGCCGCCGAGCTGGAGCAGCACGCGGCGTGGGTGGACAAGGGCACGGTGGGCGGCGCCCAGCGTGCGGCGGGCGGTTCGGCCCGGCCGGGATCGGCCGGTACGCTCGACCCGGCCACGGACACCGACGCCATCGCCGCGCTCGCCGCGACCGTCGCCACCGTCGGCCGGATCCCCGAGCGGCGCCGGCCCGAGCCGGTCGAGGAGCCGCAGCGGCCCGAGCCCGTGCTCTTCCTGCTCGACCTCGCGATGCCGCGCGACATCGACGCGGCCGTGCACCGGCTGGCCGGGGTGCGGCTGGTGGACATCGAGTCGCTGGCGGAGGCCACCGCGGGCGCTCCGATGGCTGCCGATGTGGACCAGGTCCGGCGTATCGTCTCCGACGAGGTCGCGGCCTTCGGGGCAGCACTGCGGGCCGCGCACATCACACCGACCGTGGTCGCCCTGCGCACCATGGCCGCCGATGTTGTGGCCGGCGAGATCGCCCGGCTGGACGGGCGGCTGCCCGGACTCGACGACAAGCACCGAGCGGAGATCACCCAGACCGTGCGGCGCGTGGTCGACAAACTGCTCCACGCGCCGACCGTGCGGGTCAAGCAACTCGCGGCCGAACCCGGCGGCGCCGGGTACGCGGACGCACTGCGGACCCTGTTCGACCTCGACCCCGAGACGGTGGCCGCCGTCTCCCGGGCCGAGGACAGCACCACCGAGAAAGACCGAGGGCCGGCATGACCGACAAGACGCTGAGGCTCGGCACCCGGCGCAGCAGGCTCGCCATGGCCCAGTCCGGCCAGGTGGCGGAAGCCGTGAGCCAGGTGACCGGGCGGCCCGTCGAGCTCGTCGAGATCACCACGTACGGCGACACCTCGCGCGAGCAGCTCGCCCAGATCGGCGGGACCGGCGTGTTCGTGACCGCCCTGCGCGACGCGCTGCTCAAGGGCGAGGTCGACTTCGCGGTGCACTCGCTGAAGGACCTGCCGACCACGCAGCCCGACGAGCTGGTCGTGGCCGCCGTGCCGGTGCGCGAGGACCCGCGCGACGTGATCGTCGCCCGGGACGCGCTGAAGTTCACCGACCTGCCCTCCGGGGCCCGCATCGGTACGGGTTCGCCGCGCCGCATGGCGCAGCTCAACGCGTACGCCCGCAGCCACGGACTGGACATAGCGACGGTCCCGATCCGCGGCAACGTCGACACCCGGATCGGATACGTGCGCAGCGGCGAACTCGACGCCGTCGTGCTGGCCGCCGCCGGACTGAACCGCATCGGCCGCGGTGACGAAGCGACCGACTTCCTGTCGGTCGACACGGTTTTGCCCGCCCCCGGCCAGGGGGCACTGGCGATCGAGTGTGCCGCGGGCAACGCGGACCTCATCGCCGCGCTCGCCGAACTCGACGACCCGCTCACGCGGATCGCCGTAACGGCCGAGCGATCACTGCTCGCCGCCCTGGAGGCCGGTTGCAGTGCACCTGTGGGTGCGCTGGCCGACCTGCTGGCCGACGGGCAGATTGTCAAGGAAATGCGCCTGCGCGCGGTCGTCGGGACCACCGACGGCACGCGCATGGTGCAGCTGTCCACCACCGGTCCCGTGCCCGAGACGCACGACGGGGCAATGGCGCTCGGTCGCGAACTCGCGGCCGAGATGCTCGCCCAGGGCGCGGCCGGTCTGATGGGGGAGCGAGCACATTGAGCCCCACCACCCTTTCCGCCGGTCCTGAACACGGGCACGTCACCTTCCTGGGTGCCGGACCCGGAGATCCGGGACTGCTGACTCTGCGCGCCGTGGAGGCGCTGGCGAACGCGGACGTCCTCGTCGCCGAGCACGAGGTGCTCGACGTCGTACGTCAGCACGCCAGGCAGGGCGTCTCCGAAGTGCACACGGACACGGATCCATCCCAGGATCCGGCTCCGGGCACAGGAGCGCCCCAGCTGACGGTAGTTGACGGCACGTCAACCACCGCGGCCGTCCCCCCGGTGCGGGATGCCGCACATCTTGTCATGGAGGCCGCACGGGGCGGCAGGCGGGTCGTGCGTGCCGTGTCCGGGGACCCGGGCCTCGACACGTACGCCGCCGAGGAGATGCTGGCGTGCGCCGCCGCCGGGGTGCCCTTCGAGGTCGTCCCCGGTATCGCGAGCGCCGTCGGTGTGCCCGCGTACGCCGGTGTGCCGCTGCGGGACGCGCAAGGCGCGGACGTGCGGTTCGTGGACGCGCGGACGGCGTCGGACCGGTGCTGGACGGAGGTCGGTGCGTCGGACGGCACGGTCGTCGTGTCCACGACGCTGGACTCCGTCGCCGCGGCGGCCGGCGAGCTCGTCTCCGCCGGGCGCAAACCGGACACCCCGATGACGGTCACCGTCGCCGGTACGACCACCCGGCAGCGCACCTGGACCGCCACGCTCGGCACCATCGCGCAGACGCTGAAGCAGCTCAAGGTGCTGCCCTCGCCCGAGGGTGGCCGGCCGGTGATAGCCGTGGTCGGTGAGCGTTCCGCCGCCGCCCAGCGCGACCAGCTCGCGTGGTTCGAGTCCAAGCCGCTGTTCGGCTGGAAGGTGCTCGTGCCGCGGACGAAGGAGCAGGCGGCGTCGCTCTCCGACCAGTTGCGGTCCTACGGGGCCGTGCCGCACGAGGTGCCGACGATCGCCGTCGAGCCGCCGCGCACGCCCCAGCAGATGGAGCGTGCGGTCAAGGGGCTCGTCACGGGCCGCTACGAGTGGATCGCCTTCACCTCGGTGAACGCGGTCAAGGCCGTGCGGGAGAAGTTCGAGGAGTACGGGCTCGACGCGCGTGCCTTCGCGGGCATCAAGGTCGCGGCCGTCGGCGAGCAGACGGCGAAGGCGCTGATCGCGTTCGGTGTGAAGCCGGACCTGGTGCCGAGCGGTGAGCAGTCGGCCGCCGGTCTGCTGGAGGACTGGCCGCCCTACGACCCGGTCTTCGACCCGATCGACCGAGTCTTCCTGCCGCGTGCCGACATCGCCACGGAGACGCTGGTCGCCGGGCTGATCGAGCTCGGCTGGGAGGTCGACGACGTCACGGCCTACCGGACCGTGCGGGCCTCGCCGCCGCCGGCGGAGACCCGCGAGGCGATCAAGGGCGGTGGCTTCGACGCCGTGCTGTTCACGTCGTCCTCCACCGTGCGGAACCTGGTCGGCATCGCCGGCAAGCCGCACAACGTCACCGTGATCGCGTGCATCGGCCCGGCCACGGCGAAGACCGCCGAGGAGCACGGGCTCCGTGTGGACGTGATGGCTCCGGAGCCGTCCGTGCTGAAGCTCGCGGAGGCGCTGGCCGACTTCGGCGCGAAGCGGAGAGCTGCCGCTGTGGAGGCCGGGGATCCGGTGACGCGGCCGAGTGAGAGGCGGCCGGGGGCTCGGCGGCGGCGTTCGACGACCTGAGGTCCGGGCTGGTTCTGCCTGCTGCGGCTACGCGGGTGTCACCGCGTGGCCGTAGCGCAGCAGGTTCGCCGGGTCGTAGGTGGCCTTGTCGTGGCGTAGGCGTTCGTAGACTTCGGGGCTCCAGGCGCGGGCACGGTCCTGTTCGTCGCCCGGGGTGCCGTGGATGTTGACCATGGTGCGGCCCGTGCCGTAGGGGGCCATGGCGGTGTAGAGGCGGCGGGTCGCCTGTTCGACCGCCTCGGCCACGGGTGGGGCGGGCATGATCCCGACCGACTCCATGAAGTAGCGGGCGTCGCGGGCGCAGACGGCGTCCTCCACGGGGGCCGGGCGGGCCAGTGCGCCGCCCATGTGGCGCAGCGAGGCGACCAGCAGGGGGTGGTCGGCGCCGGCCGTGGGGCCGACCTGCTCCAGGAACGCGCCGACGGCGTCGGGGGGCAGGTCGCGCAGGAGCAGGCAGCACTCCCGTGCCGGGAGCGGGTCCTGGGGTTCCATGTGGATGCGGTCCAGGGCCGCGTAGTCCATCTCCTCGACCAGGTCGACGGCCACCGGGGCGGCTTCCCGGATCGGGGCGATCAGTGCCTCGCCCTCGGCCGTGTCGCCCGGCCAGGCGATCGCGACCCGGGCCCAGAAGCCGCCGCGCAGGGGCTCCGGGATCTGGGGGATGGGCGGCAGGCGCAGGACCGAGAACATGCTGCACATCTCGTCCGGGACGGTGCGGGTCCAGTCCGTCCAGGCGTGCAGCAGGGCCTCGGTGTGCTCGGCATGGCAGTAGATGCCGCCGCCGTAGAGGCGGGGGAGCGGGAGCAGTTCGGTGATCAGTGAGGTCACCACGCCCACGTTGCCCTTGCCGCCGCGCAGCGCCCAGAACAGTTCCGGTTCGTTCCGGGGGTCCGACTCGCGCAGCCGCCCGTCCGGGGTGACGACCTCGAAGGAGCGGACCAGGTCGGCGGCGTAGCCGTAGGCACGGCCGAGGACCGGGAGTCCGCCGCCGAGGACGTAGCCGACGACGCCCGCGTCCGTGGAGGTGCCGCAGAGACCGGCCAGGCCGTGCGGGGCGGCCGCGGCCATGACGTGGCTCCACTTCGCGCCCGCGGCGATCCTGGCGGTGCGGGTGGTGGGGTCCACCTGGACATCCGTCATGCGGGTCGTGTTGATCAGAAGGCCCTGCTCGATGGGGAAGTTGGCGCCGTGGCCGGTGGCCTGGACGGCGACGGGGGTCCGGGTGGCGTTCGCCCAGCGCATGGCGGTGACGACGTCGTCCGGGCCGGTGGCTCCCACGGCCACGTCCGGGGTGTGGAGGGCGGCCAGGTTGAAGCCGGTGACTTCGTCGGCGTAGGCGGGGTCGCCGGGACGCAGGACGGGGCCGTTCATCTCTGACAGGGCGAAGAGGTCGGGCGTGTGGTGGGGGGCGGTCATCGCGTCCTCCGTGGGGGCGGGTACGGAGGGACGGCGGCGGCGAGGGGGCGGGCCGTCGGGGTCCTTGTGCATGTCCTTGTTGTTCTCAGGATGGACCTGGGGGGTGGCGGGCGCATTGCGGGTGGGAGGGGCCGCCGTGCGCCGACAGTGCGTCGGTATCGGGGGGTTTCGGGCGGGCGTAGCGTAGAGGCCATGTCGACGTACGGATCTTTTCCCGGTTCCCGGCCGCGGCGTTTGCGGAGCAACCCCGTCATGCGTCGGATGGTTGCCGAGACCCGGCTGCACCCTGCCGACCTCATCCTCCCGGCCTTCGTGCGGGAGGGCGTCAGCGAGCCCGTGCCGATCGCCGCCATGCCGGGGGTCGTGCAGCACACCCGGGACAGTCTGAAGAAGGCCGCCGCGGAGGCGGTCGCCGCGGGGATCTCCGGGATCATGCTGTTCGGCGTGCCGGAGGAGTCGAAGAAGGACGCGCTCGGCACGCCGGGGACCGATCCGGACGGGATCCTCCAGGTGGCCCTCCGGGATGTGCGGGCCGAGGTCGGCGACGATCTGCTCGTCATGTCCGACCTGTGTCTCGACGAGACCATCGATCATGGGCATTGCGGCGTCCTCGACGATCAAGGGCGGGTCGACAACGACGCGACCCTGGAGCGGTACGCCGAGATGGCCCAGGTGCAGGCCGACGCCGGCGCCCATGTCGTCGGGCCCAGCGGGATGATGGACGGACAGGTCGGGGTCATCCGCGACGCCCTCGATCAGATCGGGCGGGAGGATGTCGCCATCCTCGCCTACACCGCCAAGTACGCCTCCGCCTTCTACGGGCCCTTCCGGGAGGCCGTCGCCTCGTCCCTGCAGGGGGATCGGAAGACCTACCAGCAGGACCCCGCGAACGCCCGGGAGTCGCTGCGCGAGCTCGCCCTCGATCTCCAGGAGGGCGCCGACATGGTGATGGTCAAGCCGGCCGGCCCCTACCTGGACATCCTCGCCCGGGTCGCGGACGCCGTGGACGTGCCCGTCGCCGCCTACCAGATCTCCGGCGAGTACTCGATGGTCGAGGCCGCCGCCGAGAAGGGCTGGATCGACCGGGACCGGGCGATCATGGAGACGCTGACCGGCATCCGGCGGGCCGGCGCGCGCAGCATCCTCACCTACTGGGCCACCGAAGTGGCCCAGAAGCTCAAGGAGCGGTAGGAGACAGGGCGCTCAGTAGGTCAGCGCGTCGTCCCTGTCGCGCAGCCAGTAGGTGACCGTGAGCGTGCTGTCGTAGTACACGCCCTCGGCCGGCAGGGCCGGGATCGCCGAGGGGCCGCCGTCGCTGTTCGGCGTGCGGCCCTGGAAGCCGACCGTGAGCTTGTGGCCGGTGGTGCCCCCTTCGCCGCTGCCGTCGGCCGCCGAGAGCGAGACACCCGCGTAGCCGGACTCGCCGGGGGCAAGGGTCGTCACCGCCTGCGGCTTGGAGTCCTTGATGGGCCGCGGGACCCACTGCATCTCGTCGAAGCGCAGCACCGGGTAGTAGGTGAGGTCGCACATCTTCGAGCCGGTGTTCTTGACCGTGAGCAGCATGTGGTTGAGGGGGCGGGGGACCGGCTGTGCGGTGACGGTGGTGTTGGAGCCGTTGCAGGAGACGCGGGTTGCCGTGGTGCCCTTCGGGGCCTTGCCGCCCTTGGTGGCCTGCGGGCCCGTCCCGCTGCTCGTGTCCTGCGTGCTGTTCGTGGCCGTCCCGCCGTTCGCAGACGTCCCGCCGTTCGTGCCCTTCCCGCTGTTTCCGCCCTCCGCCGGGTGCGTCGCCGTGACAGTCGCCGACGCAGGCTCGGGCTGGGCGGCGCCCTCGTCCTTCATGCCCGTGCCGTCCTGGCATGCCGTCAGGGCGAGGGCGGCCAGGAGGGCGACGGGGAGGGCGTGGTACTTGCGCATGACTGCGTTTCCTTTCGGACAAAGGCGGTTGGGAAGCAGGCCCAGGCGGGTCGCGCCGCCGGTGGGCCGGGAGCGGCGTGCTTGGATGACCAGAGCTTGTGCGGTGGTCCGTCCCGGCCGCCAGACCCGGCGGACGATCAGGGACGTTGGAACGCCCGCACATGCTTTGACCAGGGAGAACAGCCATTCCCTGGAACGGGGGAACGGGACACGGGGCATGGAGGAACGGTGTCGGAAGGCACGGCCGCGGCGGATTTCGCCGCGCTGCTGGGGGAGTTGAAGGAGCGCTCGGGGCTGAGCTACGGGGTGCTCGCCAAGCGGCTCCACATGAGTACGTCGACGCTGCACCGGTACTGCAACGGGGAGGCCGTGCCGACCGATTACGCGCCGGTGGAGCGGCTCGCCCGGCTGTGCAAGGCGTCGCCGGAGGAACTCGTCGAGCTGCACCGGCGGTGGGTGCTGGCGGATGCGGGGCGGGTGCGCAAGGGGAGTGGTGGCACGGGGGGTGGCGGTGCGGGGGGTGGTCCTTCCGAGGCGGCCTCCCCGGAGGTGAGCTCCCGGGAGGCGCGCTCTCCGGAGGTGACCACACCGGAGGTGACCGCTCCGGGGGCCGACGTTCTCGCGCCGCAGGCCGGACCCGCGGATCCCGACGCCCCTGCGCCGGAGCAGCACGCCGGTCGGCGTCCCCGCCGCGCTCTCCTCGCCGGTGTCGCCGTGGCCGTGGTCCTCGGTGGGGTCGGTCTCGCCGTGGCCGTTCCCTCGGGCGGGACGGACGACGACGGGCGGCGCGGCGCGGCCGTCTCCGGCGGTGGTGGCGGGCAGGAGAAGGGCGGGGCGGCTTCCGTGTCGCCCTCGGCCGGTTCGTCCTCCGCGGCCGGCGGAGACAAGGACAAGGGGAAAGACAAGGGGGAGGGGGCTGCCTCCGCGACCTCCACCTCAGCCTCCCCCGGCACCGGCACCGGCACCGGCACCGGCACCGGCGAGGACCGCCCTGGGCGTGAAGCCGCCCCCGCCTCCGCTCCCCTCACCGTGGACACCGAGCCGCACGCCTGGGAGAGCCCGTGCTCTCAGCGCTACCTGGTGAATCTGCCGCCGGGCCGGGTGGTGCCGCCGCCGCTGGAGCAGGACGCGCCCGGCTGGGTGTCGGCGATGGGGGCCGTGCCGTCGGGGGAGCAGTTCCTGAAGCTGACCGTGCAGGGGACGGGCAAGGAGACCGTGGTCGTCAAGGGGCTGACGGTCCGTATGGCCGGGAAGCGTGCGCCGCTCGCCTGGAACGACTACGCCATGGGGTACCCGGGCGTCGGCTGCGGCGGCGGCGTGCCGACCCGGTTCTTCACGGTCGCGCTGGACGCCGCGCGCCCGTCGGTCGTGCCCGAGGCGGGGCACGCGAACTTCCCGTTCAAGGTGAGCGAGTCCGACCCGGAGGTGTACTACATCCGGGCCGACGCCTCCGCGTACGACGTCAGCTGGTATCTGGAGCTGACCTGGTCCAGCGGCAGCCGGACGGGCACGCTCACCGTGGACGACCACGGCCGGCCCTTCCGCACGAGCGGCAACAACGGGCGCCCGGCGTACGAGTTCCCGCTGGGCGGCGAGAAGTGGGTCGAGGAGGGGACCACGGAGTAGTCCTGAAGGGGCAGGCTCAGTGGAACTCGTGGACCAGCTCGATCTTTCCGACGATGTGGGCGTTGAACTCGTCGAGTTCCTCGGCCGGGACCCACAGTTCGAGGATGGTGCGGCCGCCGGCCTGCTGGACGGGGTAGCGGGCCAGGAAGTCGGTGTCGACCTCGAAGCGGGTGACGAAACCGGCGCCGTCGTGCTTGACGTTCCAGTCGCGGGCGATCCTGATCGCGTAGTCCTCGTTGAGGACCGGGTAGAAGATCGGCTGCTCGGGGAGCCGGGGTGGCCAGGCGCGCCAGTCGAGGTCGAGGACCAGGTCCAGCTCCTTGGGTCCGGTGGGGCGCCAGAGGGTCGTCGTCGCTCGGAGGTCGTTCTGCACGGGCACCATCAAATCAGTTGAACCGTTAGGTTGTTGACCGCCGTAGTGGTTGCTGATTGAACCACCTACTCTTCAGGGAGACGTCCATGTCCGGTGACGCCCTCAGCCAGGATCCGGCCGAGCTGCAGAGGAGGATCGACAGCAGCAAGGCGCACCCGGCCCGGGTCTACGACGTCTTCCTCGGCGGCAAGGACCACTACCCCGCCGACCGGAACGCGGCCGCTGCCGCGCTCGCCGCCAACCCGCGCGGGTACCTCGACGTACGGCACAACCGCGACTTCCTGCGGCGCGCGGTGACCACGCTCGTGGCGCAGGACGGTATCCGGCAGTTCCTCGACATCGGGACCGGGCTGCCCACCGCCGAGAACGTGCACCAGATCGCGCAGCGCATCGCGCCCGAGTCGCGGGTCGTGTACGTCGACAACGACCCCGTGGTGCTCACGCACGCACGCGCCCTGCTGACCAGCGGCCCCGAGGGGCGCACGGACTACATCGACGCCGATCTGCGGGACCCGGCCGGCATCCTCGAACAGGCCGCCAAGACACTGGACTTCGACCGGCCGGTCGCGCTCTGCCTGGTCGCGATCCTGCACTTCGTCGCGGACGAGGAGGCGTATCCCCTGGTGAGCGGGCTGCTCGACGGACTGCCCGGCGGCAGCCGGCTGGTGCTGAGCCACCTCACCGAGGACCTCAACCCCGAGAACATCCGCGCGGTCCAGCGGACGTACACCGAGCGCGGGTTCACCTTCGTGCTGCGCTCCCGGGCCGACGTCGAGCGGTTCTTCACGGAGAACCGGGTGGAGATCGCCGCCCCGGGGGTCGTCCCCGCGCACCGCTGGCGGCCCGACCACGCCGCTCCCGTCCCCGAGCAGCCGGAGGAGTCCTTCCTCGCCGGACTGGAGGAGATCGAGAAGGTGCGGTACCGCGACATCAACGACGTCACGGACGCGGACATCAACGTGTACGCGGCGATCGGCGCCAAGGCGTGAGCCACGGTTCCGCCGCGTGACCGGCGGGGCGTCCGGATCCCGGAAACCTGCTTGTAGGCGGCACGTACTTCCTTAGGCCGCGGGGCACCAGGCGTCACCGCAGCCGAAGGAGCCGTGTCATGACCGTCGCCGAGCCCCTGCCCCCCCACTCTCCGGTGCCGCCCCTGGCCGCGCGGGCACGGGCCGTCGGCGGCTCTCCCGTACGGGACATCCTCGCCGTCACCGCCCGCCCCGAGGTGATCAACTTCGCGGGCGGGCTCCCGGCACCGGAGCTGTTCGACGCCCGGGGCATCGCCGCCGCGTACGAGGCCGTGCTCGCCGAGGCTCCCGAGCGGGCGCAGTACTCCACGACCGAGGGCGAACCCGCGCTGCGGGACGCGCTCGCCGCCCGCACCACCGCGCGCGGCCTGCCGACCGGCCCCGACGATCTGCTCGTCACCACCGGCAGCCCCGGCGCCCCCTTCTACGCGGGCACGCCCGACCGGACGACCCCGCGGCTGTGCTTCGTGACGCAGACACCGCAGGAGATCGAGGCGGGGCTGCGCCGGCTGGGGGAGGGGATCAGTCCCACCAGAACTGCCACGCCCGCTGGTTGAGGACCTGGTGCTCGGCGTAGGCCCTGAGGGCCGCGTCGCCGCCCTGCCGGATGTTGTCCGGGCAGAACGCGAAGTGCTCGGCGGCCACGGCCTCCGCGTCGGCCGTCGTGGCGGGCGGGGCGGCGACCGACACCAGCAGGTGATCGAAGCCGAGGGCGACGAGGCGTATGCCGAAGCGGTCCTCCCAGGAGCGGAGCACCGCGCTGAGCCGGGCCGTGTCGCCCTCGTGGTGCGCCGGGCCCGTCCAGCCGATCGCCGTCGGGATGTCCGCGCTGCGGCGGGCCGGGACGAGGGCGAGGCGGGGGTCCTTGAGGGGGCCGCCGTCGTCGAGCAGGGCGTCCGCGGTGCGTGCCGCTGTCACGTCCGGGTCCCCGGCCCGTGGGAGCGGCCGGGCCGGTCCGGGCCAGGGATCGCCCTCCGCGGCGTACTCCTCCCAGTACTCCGCGAGGACCTCTTCGGCGTCGTGGTCCCCGGCGTACGACACCTCGCCGGGCAGCAACTGCCAGCGGTCCGGCCCGCCATGGCCGCCGCCCACGTCGAGGAGAACCGGCAGCAGCCCCACCCGCCGTGCCGGCTCCAGCGCGGTCCAGCCACCCGGCCCGGTCCGCTCGTCCGCGCACCACAGCAACGGCTCGTGCCAGGGGCCGTCGTCGGTCGCGTCGACCAGTGTCCCGGCGGGCAGGTGCATCCCGAGCGCGCGGCCGCCCGGGTCGGCCGCCAGCGTCGGCAGCGGGTTGGGAAGAGTCGCCATGGTGGTGACTGTAGAGCCGGCCACTGACAGAGGACATGGACTGGCCTAATCGCCCTCTACGTTCCTCCCATGACCACTTCCCCGGAGAAGACGGACCTGATGAACGCGTTCGCGGAGCAGCGGGAGTTGCTGCTGATCACCGTCCGCGGACTCGGTGACGCCCAGGCCGCGCGGCGCACGACCGTGAGCGAACTGACCCTGGGCGGCATCGTGAAGCACCTCGCTCAGGGGGAGGAGGTGTGGGCGCAGATCATGGTCAAGGGCGACGGTGAACTGCCCGACGGCATGCTCGACATGGGCCAGTACCGCATGGCCGAGGGCGACACGCTCGCCGGGGTGCTGGAGCGCTACGCATCGGCCGCAAAGGCCACGGAGGAGGCGGTGGCCGCGTTGCCGGACCTGGACGTCAGCGTGCCCCTGCCGAGGACTCCCTGGTCGCCGCCGGAGCCCGAGTACTGGTCGGCGCGCCGGATCCTGCTGCACCTGATCAGGGAGACCGCCCAGCACGCCGGGCACGCGGACATCATCCGCGAGGCCCTGGACGGCGCGAGCACCACGGCCCGGCGCTGACGCCCGAGGGCGGCCCTCCACGGAGGAGTGCCGCCCTCGGGGCGGTCGCGGGAGAGCCCGGATCCAGAGCCGTCCGGGCTCAGAGCCGCTCGGGCGTCCGGATGCCCAGCAGTTCCATGCCCCGGTGGAGCGTGCGGGCCGTGACGTCGCAGAGGAACAGGCGGTTCTCGATCTGCTCCGGCGTCTCGGCCTTCAGGACCGGGCACTTGTCGTAGAACGTCGTGTACAGGGACGCCAGCTGGAACAGGTACGCCGCCAGCTTGTGCGGGGCGTACTCGCTCGCCGCCTCCGCGACCGTCGCCGCGAACGAGTCCGCGTGCAGGCCCAGCGCGCGCTCCGCCTCGTGCAGCTCCAGCTCGGGGTGCGCGGCGGGGCGGGTGGCTCCGGCCTTGCGCAGGATCGACTGGATACGGGCGTAGGCGTACTGGAGGTAGACGGAGGTGTCGCCGTTGAGCGAGACCATCTGGTCCAGGTCGAACTTGTAGTCGCGGTTCGCCGACGTCGACAGGTCCGCGTACTTCACCGCGCCGATGCCCACCTGGGTGCCGCGCTCGGTGATCTCCGCCTCGGAGAGGTCCTGGGCCTTCTCCCGGACCACCGCGGAGGCGCGGTCGATCGCCTCGTCGAGGAGGTCGACCAGACGGACCGTCTCGCCCTCACGGGTCTTGAACGGCTTGCCGTCCTTGCCGAGGACGGTGCCGAAGGCGAGCTGGACCGCCTCGACGTCGTCGTTCAGCCAGCCGGCGCGGCGGGCCGTCTCGAAGACCATCTTGAAGTGGAGCGACTGGCGGGCGTCCACGACGTAGAGGAGCGTGTTCGCCTTGAGCTGGAAGACACGGTCGCGGATCGCGGAGAGGTCGGTCGCCGCGTAGCCGTAGCCGCCGTCCGACTTCTGCACGATCAGCGGGACCGGGTTGCCGTCCGGGCCCTTGATGTCGTCGAAGAAGACGCAGAGGGCGCCCTCGGAGCGGACCGCGACGCCCGACTCCTCCAGGAGGCGGCAGGTCTCGGCGAGCATGTCGTTGTACCCCGACTCGCCGACGATGTCCGCGTCACGGATCTCCATGTCGAGCTTCTCGAAGACGGAGAAGAAGTAGATCTTCGACTCGTCGACGAACTTCTGCCACATGGCCAGCGTCCGCGGGTCGCCCGCCTGGAGGTCCACCACCCGGCGCCGGGCTCGGGTCTTGAACTCCTCGTCGGCGTCGAACAGCTTGCGGGCGGCCTTGTAGAGACGGTCGAGATTCGACATCGCCTCCTCGCCGGAGACCTCGTCGGCCTTGTGGTCCAGCTCGTGCGGGTGCTCCTCCAGGTACTGGATGAGCATGCCGAACTGGGTGCCCCAGTCGCCGATGTGGTGACGCCGGACCACGTGCTCGCCGGTGAACTCCAGCAGCTGCACCACCGCGTCGCCGATCACCGCGGAGCGCAGGTGACCGACGTGCATCTCCTTCGCCACGTTCGGCTGGGCGTAGTCGATGACCGTGGTGCCCGGCTGCTCGGCCCGCGGCACGCCGAGGCGGCCGGTGTCGTCCGCGTAGCGCGCGGCGAGGTTCCGGGTGATCGCCCGGTCGGTGAGGGTGATGTTGAGGAAGCCGGGTCCGGAGACCTCGACGTCCTTGATCAGCTCACCCGACTCGACCTGGGAGACGACCTGCGTGGCCAGCTCGCGCGGGTTGGCCTTCTCCTTCTTGGCGAGGGCCAGGATCCCGTTGGCCTGGAAGTCGGCCCGGTCGCTTCGTCGCAGCAGCGGGTCCGCGGAGCCGGCCTGCGGCAGAGCCGCCGACAGGGCCGCCGCGAGGCGCTGGTGGACGGAGTCGCTGAGGGACGTGACCGAGGCCATAGGTAAGGGTGCCGTTCTCCTCGAGGGAATCGATAGACACACTCAGTATTCCATGCGGGTAAAGCCGTTTTTCCGGGCGCAACCCGGTCTGGGACAATGGTGCGGTCAGCCGTGCGACCGTACCGGCTGCCCGATGCAGAAAGAAGGACGTGCCGATCGTGGCTCAGAGCACCGAGACCACCGACTGGGTCTCCCGTTTCGCGGATGAGGTCATCGAGGAGTCGGAGCGCCGGGCCCCGGGCAAAGTGACATCAGTTGCCACCGCTCCGGTCGTCGTCGTCGCGTCCGGTCTGTCCCCGTCCGGCCCCATCCACCTCGGCAACCTGCGCGAGGTCATGACCCCGCACCTCGTCGCCGACGAGATCCGCCGCCGCGGCCACCAGGTGCGGCACCTGATCTCCTGGGACGACTACGACCGCTACCGCAAGGTGCCCAAGGGCATCGCCGGCGTGGACGAGGAGGCCTGGGAGGAGCACATCGGCAAGCCGCTGACGTCCGTCCCGGCGCCGAAGGGCTCCGCGCACGCGAACTGGGCCGAGCACTTCAAGGCCGCGATGATCGAGTCGCTGGCCGAGCTGGGCGTGGAGTTCGACGGGATCAGCCAGACCGAGCAGTACACCTCGGGTGTGTACCGTGAGCAGATCCTGCACGCCATCAGGCACCGCGGCGAGATCGACGCGATCCTCGACCAGTACCGCACGAAGAAGGCCCCGGCCAAGAAGCAGCAGGGGCAGAAGCCGGTCGACGAGGCCGAGCTGGAGGCCGCCGAGGGCTCCGGCGCGGCCGGTGAGGACGACGGCAGCTCCGGCAGCGTCGGGTACTTCCCGTACAAGCCGTACTGCGGCAACTGCGAGAAGGACCTCACCACCGTCACCTCCTACGACGACGACTCCACCGAGCTGACGTACGCCTGCACCGCGTGCGGCTTCTCGGAGACGGTCCGGCTGAGCGAGTTCAACCGCGGCAAGCTGGTCTGGAAGGTCGACTGGCCGATGCGGTGGGCGTACGAGGGGGTCGTGTTCGAGCCCTCGGGTGTCGACCACTCCTCGCCGGGGTCGTCGTTCCAGGTCGGCGGGCAGATCGTCGGGATCTTCGGCGGGAAGCAGCCGATCGGGCCGATGTACGCGTTCGTCGGTATCTCCGGCATGGCGAAGATGTCGTCCTCGAAGGGCGGCGTACCCACCCCGGCCGACGCCCTGCAGATCATGGAGCCGCAGCTGCTGCGCTGGCTGTACGCGCGCCGCAGGCCCAACCAGTCCTTCAAGGTCGCCTTCGACCAGGAGATCCAGCGGCTCTACGACGAGTGGGACCGGCTGGACGCCAAGGTCGCCGACGGCAGCGCCCTGCCGGCCGACGTGGCCGCGTACGCGCGTGCGGTGGGTACGGCCGCCGGTGAGCTGCCGCGGACGCCCCGGCCGCTGCCGTACCGGACGCTGGCGTCCGTCGCGGACATCACCGCCGGGCACGGGGACCAGGCGCTGCGCATCCTCAGCGAGCTGGACCCGGAGCAGCCGCTGACCTCGCTCGACGAGGCGCGGCCGCGCTACGACAAGGCCGAGGCCTGGATCAACACGCACGTCCCCGCCGACCAGCGGACGATCGTGCGGGCCGAGCCGGACGCCGAGCTGCTGAAGTCGCTCGACGAGCAGGGCCGCGCGTCGCTGCGGCTGCTGCTCGACGGGCTGGCCGATCACTGGTCCCTCGACGGGCTGACGCACCTGGTGTACGGCGTGCCGAAGGTGCAGGCCGGGTTCTCCGCCGACGCCACGCCGAAGGAGCTGCCGCCGGAGATCAAGACCGCCCAGCGGTCCTTCTTCGCGCTGCTGTACCACCTGCTGGTGGGCCGGGACACCGGGCCCCGGCTGCCCACGCTGCTGCTGGCGGTGGGGCAGGACCGGGTGCGGTCCCTGCTCGGGGACTGAGCCGCGAAAAGGGGGGCCCTCCTGCGAGGGCCCCCCTTTTCCGTGTCAGGACTTCGGTTCGTGTCAGGACTTCTGGAAGCAGCATCGTCGACGAGCCGAGCGCCTCCGTGTCGGTGTGCGTGCTGCTCACCAGGCGGAAGCCGTGCCCGCTGATCTCCTCGGTGAGGGCGTCACCGGACCGCTCCGAGTAGGGGAGCACCTCCAGGCCGATGTCCTTCTCGCCGTCCTCGACGCGGATCCTGCGCGAGATCATCCGTCCGGGGACGAGGTCGGAGGAGATCTCCGCGTAGTCGGGGATGGAGAAGAAGCCCTTCCCCCACTCGCTCGCGCAGTGGTCCACGACGAAGTGCCCGCCCGGGCGGAGGATGTCGTGGACGCGGGAGATGTGGCGGGCCCGCTGCTCCTCGTCGACCAGCATGTGCAGGCAGCCCATGTTCATCGCGAGGTCGAAGCCGCCCTCCTCGAAGCCGCGCAGGTAGATGATGTCGCGTTCCATGAACCCCGAGGCGTCCAGGTTCGCGGCGGCGGCCCGTTCCCGCGCGCGGGACAGGGCCGAGTGCGACACGTCGACCGAGACGACGTCGTGCCCCTGCGACAGCAGGTAGAGGGAGTCGCGGCCCTCGCCGCAGCCCAGGTCGATGATCCGGCCGGAGAAGACGTCCGGGCGCTCCTGCATCAGCAGGCGCAGCGAGGCGTTCGGCTCCGCAGACTCCCACAGTTCGGCGCCGTGCTCGTACACGGTCCGGTAGCGGTCCTCGTAGCCGTAGTAGTAGTCGTCGAGTGTGCCGACGATGCTCCGGACGTCGTCGCTGGTGGGGGAGAACTCCACCGGTGCGGCCGTGACGTCCGCGCCCAGCACCAGGAGCGCGGTGTCGTCGAGCAGCCCGATCGCCAGCAGGTACTGCGACTCGGAGCACTCGACCGCCTCGCCCACCCCGAAGGGCGCGCAACACTCCTTCAGCGCGTCCAGGGTCAGGGCGGCCGCCTTCTCGCAGACGAAGACCGCGGCTCGGCCCTGGGTCACCTTGGCGGCGAAGCCGGCCGAACTGTCCAGCTGCCACACGGTGGTCCGGTCGGCGAGTTTGATCGTGCTCAGCGGCAGGTCACCGGGCGCGGTCTCGTCGAGTATCGCTTGGTAAAGGCTCACTTCAGTACCCCCTGTGTGTGGCGTTCGGATGTGCGCAGAGCCGCCAGCCGGGCCGCGTACTCGTCGAGTACGGGGCTGCGGTGGCGGAAGATCCGGCCGGACTCGCGCAGCCGTTCGGCGAGTTCGTAGTTCCGGGAGCGAAGTGCCGCCTCGATCCCGGTGAGTTCGACGACGTCGCGCTGGGCGTTGCTGCAGCCCATCGCGAACGAGCGGTGGTAGGACCTGGCCAGCCGGTCCGCCGCGTCGGCGTAGTCGCCGGTGGTGAAGGAGCGGAAGCCGAGGAAGACGTCGACCATCTCCTCGGGCACCTCCTTGCCGCGGGCCAGGACGGCGTCCAGGAGGGCGTCGGCGCGGCCGTACTCGCCGACCTGGCAGTAGGTGAGGTACGCGTGGAAGTCGTTGAAGAGGTACCAGCTCTCCTCCAGGTACGGCTCCCAGTCCTGGTAGAGCGAGCGCCAGTAGGCGGAGAGGTCGAGCTGCGGCCTGATCAGGGCCAGGCGCCAGAGCAGGGTGACGGCGTCCAGGTCCTCGGCCGAGCGCAGGGACGTCTTCCTGCGGATGCCGATGCGGTAGCAGGCCAGTACTTCCTGGATGTTGTCCGCGTAGAGCTCGAACAGGGCGTAGTGCCACCAGACGTGGATCCGCATGGGCGTCGAGGCGTTCCGGCCGCGCATGTAGTCGCGGATGTAGCGGGCGCCCTCCTCGTTCCGGCCGGTCTCGTAGAGGCAGTGCACCATCGCGTGCCTGAATTCGGCCGTGTGTCGGCCGGGGGGATCGGCGCTGGAATAGACGATTCCGAAATTGCCCCCGACTATGCGATGTGGTCCTCTTCCAGTTCCGCGTTGTGGCGGTTCGTGAAGCGGTTGACCATGCGCTTGGCGTCCTCCGGGGGCAGGCCGATGCCGAACTCCGCCTCCACGTTGTCGATCAGCTCACGAGGCGTCGGGTAGCTGCCGTTGATCGACTGCTTGAAGACCTGGTAGAAGGACTCCTCGTCCGGTTCGGGGACGGGTACGGCCCCCGGGGGCGGAGTGCCGCCGCCCTCACCCAGTTCACGGGTACGGCCCGGGCCCACCGGGATGGGGAAGCTGCCCGTGTCCTCCGAGGACGGGCCCTCGTGCGGCTGGTCCTCCAGGTACTGCTCGGCCTGCTGCTGCTCCGCGAACCACTGGGCGTACTGCTCCGGGTCGTAGGCCGGGTCGTAGCCGCCCTGGTATTCGACCTCGCGGGGGGTGTTGAACCAGGGACTCTGGTCGGGTTCGGGTTCTGCCGCCACGTGCTCGACGCCGGGGGTGCTGTCGAGCGCCAGGCGCTGCTCGCCGGGAGAAGCCGTCCTCTGCGGGACGGGCGGCCCGGAAGCGGCACGCCTGCCCGCGGCCGGGGCGGGTGCGGCCGCCGCGTCCAGAGCCTGCTTGGGAGCCGGCGGGATCAGCGCGGGCTCGATGCCCGCCGCCGCCAGCCCCGCCGGAGCCGTCTCCGCCAACGGCACCCCGTACCGCGCCAGCCGCAGCGGCATCAGGGACTCCACCGGAGCCTTCCTGCGCCACGCCCGCCCGAACCGCGACCGCAGCCGCGCCTGGTAGACCAGCCGCTCCTGCTCCAGCTTGATGACCTGCTCGTAGGAGCGGAGCTCCCAGAGCTTCATACGGCGCCAGAGAAGGAACGTGGGGAGCGGCGAGAGGAGCCAGCGGGTGAGGCGGACCCCCTCCATGTGCTTGTCGGCCGTGATGTCGGCGATGCGGCCGATCGCGTGCCGGGCCGCCTCGACCGAGACCACGAACAGGATCGGGATCACCCCGTGCATGCCCACGCCGAGCGGATCCGGCCACGCGGCCGCGCCGTTGAAGGCGATCGTCGCCGCCGTCAGCAGCCAGGCCGTCTGACGCAGGAGGGGGAACGGGATCCTGATCCAGGTGAGGAGCAGATCCAGGGCCAGCAGGACGCAGATGCCCGCGTCGATGCCGATCGGGAACACGTAGGAGAAGTTCCCGAAGCCCTTCTTGAGGGCCAACTCGCGGACCGCCGCGTACGAACCGGCGAAGCCGATACCGGCGATGATCACGGCACCGGCCACGACCACCCCGATGAGAACGCGGTGCATCCGAGTCAGCTGCAGTGGCGCGGCCACCCGTACTCCCCTCCCCTTGCATGGTGTTGCGCGCAACAGGGTGGCACACATGTGCGGAGGACGGGTGGCCGGTTCCAGTGCGGCCTTATTCGGCCAGGTCGGCGGAGATTGCAGGGGCGGGCCGCGCCGCGTTCACCGTTCCCAGTACGGCTCGTCCGTCTCCCGCACCCGGCCGTCGGAGTCCAGCACGACAAAGCGGTCGAAGGTCCTGGCGAACCAGCGGTCGTGGGTCACCGCGAGGACGGTTCCCTCGAAACGGTCCAGTGCCGTCTCCAGGGCCTCGGCGCTGTGCAGGTCCAGGTTGTCCGTCGGCTCGTCCAGCAGCAACAAGGTGGATCCCTGCAGTTCGAGCAGCAGGATCTGGAACCTGGCCTGCTGCCCGCCGGAGAGGGAACCGAAGGGCTGGTCGGCCTGGGCCTGGAGTTCGTACCTGCGCAGTGCGGAGACTGCCGCCCCTCGGTCGCGGCCCTCCCGGTCACCGTCGCCCCGCCCCAGCACGTCCACGAGCGTGCGGTCGTCCAGGTCGGGCCTGCTCTGGGTCTGCGCAAACCAGCCAGGACGGACCCGGGACCCCAGACGAGCCAACTGGAGCGGGCCAACTCGTGGATGGAGGGCAGCGCCTCGGTCGGCATGGTCGCCGGACCGGGCCTCGCGGGCATCCTCGTCCAGATCATGAGCGCACCGGTCGCCCTGGTCGTCGACAGCGTCAGCTACCTCGTCAGCTACACGACACTGTCCCGGCTCCCGAAGGCGCCTCCCTCGGCCGACCCGGTCGAGGAGAGCGACGCCCCGGAGGGAAAACCCGGCCCGGCCGCCGAGCCAGGGTGCGCCCGGCCGAAGGAAACCCACCGGGAACAGGTGCTCGCGGGCCTGCGCGTCCTGCGTCACGACCGCCTTCAGCGGCCGATGACCCTGGCAGCCGCACACTTCAACATCTTCCACTCCATGTTCTTCGCGGTGAACGTCCTGTTCCTCCTGAAGAACCTCGACTTCAGCCCCGGCCTCCTGGGCGCCACCAGCATGGCCGGCGGAATAGCGGGACTGGTCGGAGCATCCTGCACCCCCCTCCTCACCCGCACCCTCGGCCAAGGCCGAGCCCTGATCCTCGTGTACGCCGTACCGGGCCTGGCCGCCGTCCTGGTTCCGCTCGCCGCAGGCACCGGCCGAGTCGTGGCCGTCACCCTGGTCACCGTCTCGACCTTCGTCTACACCTGCGCCGTGGTGGTCAACCTCGTCATCAGCGACACGGTCAAGCAGACCCTCGTGCCGGACCACCTGCTCGGGCGTGTCACCGCCTCCACCCGCTTCATCAGCTGGGGAGTCCAGCCGATCGGTGCCCTCCTCGGCGGCTGGCTCGGCACCTGGCTCGGCCTCGTCGAGGTGATGGTGCTCGCGTCGGCCGGCCTGGTCGCCTCGGCCCTGTGGCCGCTGTTCAGCCCCGTACGCTCCCTGATCCGTCTGCCGGACGACGAGGAGAACGAGGCAGCCGCCGGGGACGCCTGAGCAGACCGGAACCCGCCCACGACCACGTGACCGCAGGAGCCACACGTGCACGTGAAACCCGAAGTCCCACGCTGCCCAACGGCCCGCGCCTGATCGTCTCCCGGGGACCTGGTCCGGTTCGACGTGGACACCGTGCTGCACAGGGTGCTGAGCGACTGGGAAGGCGGGCGGCACGCGGTCCGGGCCCCGCAGGCTCCTTCCCCGGTCCCCGACGAACCCGCGGTCATCCTGGCCGACAGAGCCGTCGGCCGGACCGCGATGCCCGAGACGCGGCCACCCGCCCCCCGGCGGACGGGAGACGGGTGGGGCGGTGCCGGCCGGGCTCGCTCAGCTCTGCGACGCGGGCTTCTTCGACGGCGAGGCCTCGGTGTCCTTCGAGGGCTCGTCCGACGCACCCTTGGAGGGAGACTCCGACGGCGACTTCGACGCCGACTTGGACGGGGCGCCGCCCGCCTTGCCGCCGCCCTTGCCGTTCGCCTCGGACACCGCGTCCACCGCCTCCTTGACGGCCTTCTTCGCGTCCTTCAGCATGTCGTCGCCGCTCGGCGTCTTGTCGCCGGCCAGGCCCGCGCCGTTGTAGTCGAGCGTGACCACGACGTTCTCGACGCGCGCCACGATCGTCTGCTGCTTGAAGGTGCCTTCCTTCTTCTTCAGGTCGTAGTGCACGGCCGTCGCCTGGTCGCCCGTACCGGCCACCGGCTCCGTCTTGACGCCCTTCGCGCCCTCGACGGCCTGGGCCTCCTGGACCTGCTTGTCGAAGTACTGCCCGGCCAGCTTGTCGGCCGCGCCACGCGTGGCGTCCGACTCGAAGCGCAGCATCGACACGTTCAGCCAGCGGAACTGCGAACCCTTCACGCCGTTGTTGTCGAGGCTGTTCCAGGAGCAGCTGCCCCGGGTCGAGATGTCGTCCGACTTGCCCTCCTTGCCGGACTTGCTCTTCGGAACGAGGTCCTTCAGCATCTTCTTCGAGAGCGCCTTGCACGACTCCGGAAGCTTGCCGTACGCCGCCGCCTCCACGGTCGGCGACGGACTCGCGGACGCCGACGCGGCGGCCTCGGCGGCCTTGTCCGTGCTGTCGCCGGAGCCGGAGTCCGAGGAGCAGCCGGCGGCGACCAGCATCACGGGTACGGCGGCCGCGCAGACAAGGACGCGGTTGAGTCGCTTCGCTCGCTGGTCTCGCTGCTCTCGCTGTGCTCGTCGCTGCATGGTTCCTTCACTCATGACGCTCGTGGTTCCCTGCGGTCGGAACGGGTCCGAGTGGTCACCGTACGCGGTGAGGCAACCGTGTGTTCCTTCTTCGCACGCCTTGCGGGTACGCGTGAAAGGGCCGTGAAGGGGCCTCAGTCGCCCAGCGAATCCGCCAGCTGGGAGGCCAGTTTCTGCACCCTGTCCTGCATTTCCTTGCTGTCCGGGACGACGCCGACGGTCGCCGGCTGCTCCGCGTACTCGATGGTCACGATGACGTTGGACGTGCGGAACGCCACAGTCACCGTCCGCTGCTTGGCCGTCGAACCGGAACTGCTCAGCCCGTCGTCGAGGAACGCCTCGTCGCCGAGGTCCTCGAGCACCCGGGGCTGTAGATCGGTCGGGGCAGCGGACGCGGACGCCGAGGGCGAGGACGAGCCGGACGGGGAGGGGGAGCCGCTCGGGGACGCGGTCGAACCGCCCGCCGGCGTGCCGGCGGCGGGCGCCGTCTCCGTGGCGGTCGGCTCGGGCAGGTGGGCCGACGCCTCCCGCTCCGCGAACAGCTGCTCGGCCTGGCTGTCGTCGCTGACGGCGTTGTCGTACGAGACGACCCGCTCGAAGTCGATCAGCAGATGGTCGGTGGCCGCCGGGGAGTCCACCTTCCAGCGGCAGCCGACCTTGCGGTCGGTGTCGAACGTGCTCGTCGGCTCACCCTCGTAGGCCTTCTCGCGCTGCTCCTGGTCGCGGATCTGCCGGATGCCCGGGAGGAGTTCGTCGAGCGTGCTCTCGTCGACCTCGGTGCAGGGCTCGGGGAGCGTGCGGTAACGGCCGGGCTCGGCGGCGGCCGATGCCGTGCCGGTGTCGCCCGGGTTGGAGTCGTCCGTCGGGTCGTCGTCGCCCGAGCCGCCGGTGCAGCCGGCCAGTACCGCCGCGAGGAGCACGGCGATACCGGGTACACACGCCTTCCGTTGCACGTGGTGGCTCCTCTCGACACGGATATTGGCTTGCCGCCGTCGGGCGGGCGATGAACACAATGTGTATCGCACGCACTGCCGTGAACGCCGGTCCGATTTCCCTTTCGTCGACCTTGGCTCCGGTATTTGCTGTTGAGGACTTCTGTTCGTTTACGGGGGATTGAGGGCGTTATGTCGTACGTAGAGATACCGGGTGCGAAGGTGCCGATCCGGATGTGGGCCGACCCGGCCTCGGTCGAGGGCTCGGCGCTCCAGCAGCTCCAGAACGTCGCCACGCTGCCGTGGATCAAGGGCCTGGCGGTCATGCCCGACGTGCACTACGGCAAGGGCGCGACGGTCGGCTCCGTCATCGCGATGCGGGGCGCGGTGTGCCCGGCGGCGGTGGGCGTCGACATCGGCTGCGGAATGTCGGCGGTGAAGACGTCCCTGACGGCGAACGACCTGCCCGGCGATCTGTCCCGGCTGCGGTCGAGGATCGAGCAGGTGATTCCGGTGGGGCGGGGGATGCATGACGACCCCGTGGACCCGGGGCGGCTGCACGGGTTCGGCACGGCGGGGTGGGACGGGTTCTGGGAGCGGTTCGGCGGGGTTGCCGAGGCGGTCAAGTTCCGTCAGGAACGCGCCACGAAGCAGATGGGAACCCTCGGCGGAGGGAATCATTTTGTCGAAGTGTGCACGGATACGACCGATTCTGTCTGGCTGATGCTGCACTCCGGTTCCCGGAACATCGGCAAGGAACTGGCCGAGCATCACATCGGCGTGGCCCAGCAGCTCCCGCACAACCAGGGCCTGGTCGACCGCGACCTCGCGGTCTTCGTGGCGGACACCCCGCAGATGGCGGCGTACCGCAACGACCTGTTCTGGGCGCAGGAGTACGCGAAGTACAACCGCTCGATCATGATGGCGCTCCTGAAGGACGTGATCCGCAAGGAGTTCAAGAAGGCCAAGCCGGCCTTCGAGCCGGAGATCAGCGCGCACCACAACTACGTGGCCGAGGAGCGCTATGACGGGGTGGACCTGCTCGTGACCCGCAAGGGCGCGATCCGGGCCGGCTCCGGCGAGTACGGGATCATCCCCGGCTCCATGGGCACGGGTTCGTACATCGTGAAGGGCCTCGGCAACGCCAAGTCCTTCAACTCGGCCTCGCACGGCGCGGGCCGGCGCATGAGCCGCAACGCGGCCAAGCGCCGGTTCACCACGAAGGACCTGGAGCAGCAGACCCAGGGGGTGGAGTGCCGCAAGGACTCCGGGGTCGTCGACGAGATCCCCGGCGCCTACAAGCCGATCGAGCAGGTCATCGACCAGCAGCGCGACCTCGTGGAGGTCGTGGCGCAGATCAAGCAGGTCGTCTGCGTGAAGGGCTGACCGGGCGGCTCTACGACTCCCGGTGCACCTTCGTGTTCGACGCCTGGGCGCGGGGGCGGAGGACCAGGAGGTCCACGTTGACGTGGGCGGGGCGGGTGACCGCCCACGTGATCGTTTCGGCGACGTCGTCGGCCGTGAGGGGGTCGGCGACGCCCTGGTAGACCTTGGCCGCCTTGTCCTCGTCGCCGCCGAAGCGGGTCAGGGCGAACTCGTCGGTCTTGACCATGCCGGGGGCGATCTCGATGACGCGGACCGGCCGGCCGACGATCTCCAGGCGCAGCGTCTCGGCGAGGACGTGGGCGCCGTGCTTGGCGGCGACGTAGCCCCCGCCGCCCTCGTAGGTGCCGTGGCCGGCGGTGGAGGAGACGACCACGACCGTGCCGTCGCCGCTCGCGATCAGCTTGGGCAGCAGGGCCTGGGTGAGGTTGAGGGTACCGAGGACGTTCGTCTCGTACATCTGGCGCCAGTGGGCCGGGTCGCCGGTCGCGACCGGGTCGGCGCCGAGCGCGCCGCCCGCGTTGTTGACCAGCACGCCGATCGTCTTGAACGCCGTGGCGAACTCGTCGACCGCCGCGCGGTCCGTGACGTCGAGGGGGTAGGCCGTGGCCTGGTGGCCCGCCTTGGTGATCTCCTCCGCGAGGGCCTCGATGCGGTCCTTGCGGCGCGCGGTGAGGACGACGCGGTAGCCCGCCGCGGCGAGCTGCCGGGCCGTGGCTGCGCCGATTCCGCTGCTCGCACCCGTGACGACGGCGATGCGGGAGGCTGCGGGCGGGGCTGCGGTGGCCATGGGAGCTCCTCGGGCGTGGGTGGGGCGGGGCGGATCGTGCGCCGGCGCTTCCGGCCAGGATAGGTGGGCCCCCGGGTGGGAGAATGAGGCTGGGTGGTCCCCTGTTCTCCCGGAGGTGGATCATGGGCGAGGCACGTGAGGTCATGGACCGGCTCACGGACGCGGTCACCACACACGCCGATCTGAAGGTCCTCGGCGAGCTCTACGCGGAGGACGCGGTCGCCTTCACTCCCGACGAGGGTGAGCTGCGCGGGCGCGACGCGATCGTCGAGTACTGGCGGACGATGACCGAGGCGGTCCCCGAGGCGACGTTCGAGACGCTGCATTCCTACGAGTCCGGTGACACGGCCATCGACGAGGGCGTGTTCCGCGGGCGGAACACCGGCCCGCTGGAGCTGCCCAACGGCGAGACGCTGCCGCCGACGCAGAAGGAGGTGCGGATCCGCGGGGTGGACATCGCCACCGTGAAGGACGGGCGGATCGTCGACTACCGGCTGTACTTCGACGAGATGGACTTCCTCGGGCAGTTGGGGCTGCTGCCCGACGAGCCGTTCTGAGGCTTTGAGGGGTCCGGTCAGTTTCCCCGCGGGGCGTACATGATGACGGCCATGCCCGTGAGGCAGATCAGTGCGCCCGTGATGTCCCAGCGGTCCGGGCGGTAGCCGTCCGCGACCACGCCCCACAGGAGCGAACCGGCGACGAAGATCCCGCCGTACGCGGCGAGGACGCGGCCGAAGTGGGCGTCGGGCTGGAACGTCGCGACGAAGCCGTAGGCGCCGAGCGCGAGGACGCCGCCGGCCGCCCAGAGCCAGCCCTTGTTCTCGCGCACGCCCTGCCAGACCAGCCAGGCGCCGCCGATCTCCAGCAGCGCGGCGAGCACGAAGAGGGCGGCGGAGCGGAGCACGGACATGGCGTCAGCTTCGCATGCCCTCGTCGGGACACCGGCGTCAGTCGTCCGGGGTCTCGGCGTCGTAGCGTTCGCGGGCCTCTTTGACCTCGTCGAAGTGGTGCTCCGCCCAGTCCTTCACGGCGGTCAGCAGCAGCGCCGGATTCTGGCCCAGGGACGTGAGCTCACAGTCGACGCGGACCGGGACGGACGGGGTGACATCGGCGTCATCCCGCAGGCCCAGCCCGCCTCCGTCCGGGGGGTGTGGACCGGTGCGGTCGAGGTGAGCGCGGACGGGGCTCAGCTGGCGGAGCTGGTGCGGCTGGTGGACGAGGGGGTGCTGACGACGCGGGTCGCCGAGACGTTCGCCCTGGACGACGCCGCCAAGGCGCATGCCCGGCTCGACGAGGGCGGTGTGCGGGGGCTGGTGCTCGTGCCCTGACGCCCGGCCCGGTTCCTCAGCACCCGGCCCGGTTCCTCAGCGCCCGCCCCGGGCCCCTGCGGCGTACGCCGCGGGGGGCACCCCCACCGTCGTCGTGAAGTCCCGTACGAGATGGGCCTGGTCGGCGTAGCCGAGGTCGGCCCAGTCGATGTCGTCGCGGGTGCCGGCCTGTTCCAGGGCCTCGTGGATGCGGTAGCGGAGGATGACCCACTTGGGGCTCACCCCCACGTAAGTGGCGAACAGCCGTTGCAGGGCCCGCACCGACAGGCCCTGGGCGTGGGCGAAGTCGCCCACGCGGCGCACGGTGCGGTCGGCGCGGACCTGCCGGACGAGATCGATCGCGAGGTCGGCCTGCGGGTCCGGGGCGCAGGGCAGGGAGAGCAGGAAGGCGTCGAGGGCGGTCACCCGGGCGCGGTCGCCGGCGGCGGTGACGACCGAGCGGGCGGTGTCACCTGTGATCTGCGGGAACACCTCCTGGCCGGGCAGTGCGCGGCCCGTCCACCGGGAGACGGGCACCCCGGGGGTGTACGGCCGGAAGCCGCCGGGGCGGAACTTCACCCCGCAGACCCGGCCCCGCCCGGTCAGCTTCCTGGTGTACAGGCCGAGCGCGACGCCGGTGACCTCGGCGTACGGCGGCCCTTCGTCCTCGTCCCACTGGAAGGTGAGGTTGACGGCGGGGTGCGGGACGACGTGGGAGGCGTAGGGGGCGGGCAGGTCCCAGTCGATGTGAGGGGACGGCAGGGCCCGGCTCCACGCTTGCCCGGCCCCTGGTGAGAGGGGAGTAAGAAGGACGCCCCGGCGCAACGCGTACGGCCTGGGGGGCCGGGCGGCTTGGCACACTGGACGCGTGCCCCACACCGTGCTGCTCGCCGAAGACGACCGCGCCATCCGCAACGCCCTGGAGCGTGCCCTGACCCTGGAGGGCTACCAGGTCATGGCGGTCGCCGACGGTGTCGAGGCGCTGGCGCAGGCCCACCGCAACCGTCCGGACGTGCTCGTCCTGGACGTGATGATGCCCGGCATCGACGGGCTCCAGGTGTGCCGGGTGCTGCGCGCCGAGGGGGACCGGACGCCGGTGCTGATGCTGACGGCCCTGGTGGAGACGGCCGACCGCATCGCCGGCCTGGACGCGGGCGCCGACGACTACGTGGTGAAGCCCTTCGACGTGGAGGAGGTCTTCGCCCGGCTGCGCGCCCTGCTGCGCCGCACCAGCCCGGTGGCTGCCGGGAGCGCACCGGCGGCCGAGGCGCCCAGGCAGCCCCCGGAGCGGTTCGTCGAGGCGGCCGGGATCCGCATGGACCCGCAGGCGCGCCGGGGCTGGCGGGGCGCGCGCGAGCTGGAGCTGACCCGCACCGAGTTCGAGCTGCTGGAGCTGCTGGTGCGCAACGCGGGCATCGTCCTCGACCACTCGACGATCTACGACCGCATCTGGGGCTACGACTTCGGGCCCGGCTCGAAGAACCTCGCCGTCTACGTCGGCTATCTGCGCCGCAAGCTCGACGAGCCGGACGCGCCGCAGCTGATCCACACGGTGCGGGGCGTGGGTTACGTGCTGCGGGAGGACTGAGTGGGCCGCCCGCGCCGGCTGCTGGTCGGGCGGCGGCCGAGGCTGGTCTCGCTGCGCACCACGTTCGCGGTGTCGTTCGCGGCGGTGACGGCGGCCGTGACGATCCTGGTCGGCATCCTGTCCTACAGCGCCGCCGCGCGGCTGGTGCGGGTGGACCAGCAGACGGTGTTCGACGAGGTCGTGCAGGATCTGCGCGACGAGGTGCGGCAGAACCACATGACGCCCGGCGACTTCTCGTCCTCCGCGCCGGGCCACGACCTGGTGCGGCCGGCCCGGACGGACGTGCAGGTGCTCGGCCCGGACGGGCACGTCGTCGACGCGGGCAGTCCGGGGCTGCCGGTCACCGGCACCGACGCGCGGATCGCCGCCGCGGCCCTGTCCGGGGAGGTGGCCGAGCACAAGGACGTCGACGTGGGCAGCGACGTCTACCGCGTCGCCACCGTCTCCCTCGGGGGCGGCCGGGGCGCGGTGCAGGTCGCGCAGGAGTTCAGCGACGTCGAGGATCTGCTGCGGGCGCTCCAGCAGCGGACGCTGCTGCTGATGGCCGCCGTGGTGGTCGGCGCCGGCCTGTTCGGCTGGTGGCTGGCCCGGCGGATCACCCGCCGCCTGGTCGTGCTGACCGACGCCGCCGAGGACGTCGCCCGCACCCGCCGGCTGGGCATTCAGGTGCCGGTGGCCGGTCATGACGAGGTGGGCCGCCTCGGCCGGGCCTTCGACCGGATGCTGGGCCGGCTCGCCCAGTCCGAGGAGGACCAGCGCCGCCTGGTCCAGGACGCGGGCCACGAGCTGCGCACGCCGCTGACCTCGCTGCGCACGAACATCTCCCTGCTGCGCCGGATCGACGAACTCCCGCCGAAGGCCCGTGAGGAGCTGGTCGCCGACCTGGGCCAGGAGGCCCGGGAGCTGACCGACCTGGTCAACGAGCTGGTGGATCTCGCGGCCGGGCAGTCCGACACCGAGCCGCCGCGCCGGGTGGACATCGCCGACATCGCCGAGGAGGTGGCGGGGGCGGCCCGGCGCCGCAGCGGCCGGGAGATCCTGTTGCGCGCGAGCGGCGACACCACGACCGACGGCCGGCCGGGGATGCTGAGCCGGGCGCTGTCCAACCTCGTCGAGAACGCGGTGAAGTTCGACCAGGGCGGCAGGGCCCCCGTCGAGATCGCCGTCTCGGGGCCCGCCCGGCCCGGCACGATCCGGGTCGAGGTCCTGGACCGCGGCCCCGGCATCACCGGTCACGACCTCGCCCGGGTCTTCGACCGCTTCTACCGCGCCGCCGACGCCCGCTCCCTGCCGGGCTCGGGCCTTGGGCTGTCCATCGTCCGTGAGGTGGCTCTGGCGCACGGGGGAGCGCCGTTCGCGTACCGGCGGGACGGGGGTGGGACGGTGATCGGGTTCACGGTGGGCGGGCTCGACTAGTCCGCGATCCCGCCGTACGCGACGACCTCGTGCACGGTCTCCCGCACCAGGTACTCGCCGGGCACGGAGTTGCGCTCCCCGTACCGCTCGGCCAGGTCCTCGCCCATGTAGCGGGCGCCGAGGCGGGTGGCCCAGCGGCGCAGCTCACCGGGGTCCTCGGTGAGCTGCGCCGTGCAGTCGAGCATCACGTACGCGTACGGCGGTTCCTGGTCGTCCACGCACAGCGCGAAGCGGGGGGAGCGCAGCAGTGACCTGGCCTTGAGGGAGGCGTGCCAGGTCGTGAAGAGGACCTGGGGCGGGCCGCCGGGGGTGTCGTCCAGGAGGAACCACACCGGGGTGACGTGGGGCCGTCCGTCCTTGCGATGGGTCGCCAGCTTCCCCGTACGGGTGCCGGTGCGGACGAACGACCTCCACTGCCCTTCGGACATCGGCCTCACGCGGCGACCGTCTCCGCCGCCGGCATCGGCACCGCCGACACCCGGAACCCGGTGGCCGTCTCCTTCAACGCGGACTCCACCTCCCTGCTGCCGCGCCCGCGGAAGCGGAACCGGCCGCCGACGTGCTCGTAGTAGGCGTCCGCGAGCGGCAGGACCTCGCCCACGCCGAGCAGGGCCTCGGCGTAGGGGCCGGGGGTGCGGCCGGTCATCGGCGTCACCTCGGTGATGCGGCAGGGGCGCGCGGCCGGGGCCGGGATCAGGAGGTAGCCGCCGAACTCGCGGTCCGGCTTCGGTGCGCCGGGCGGCAGGGGGCGCTCCAGCTGGAAGCCGAAGGCCGCGTGCATCAGGTCGTATCCGTGCACCTCGCGCCACACGAAGGCGATCTCGGCGCCGCCGACCCGCGCCCAGCACGTCACGGGCGGAGGCCAGATCGCGCTCGGGCAGCCGCACCACCACGTCCGTGGCGCACTCGATGAGATGCAGCGCCGCCCTGGCGAGCGAGTCGTCGCAGGGGTAGCTCTGCTCCACGGCACTGCGGGCGCCCTGGAGCAGGGCGGCCGCGCTGACTGGGTGCTGAGAGGTGTCCAACTCGGTGCTCATACGGGCCTTCCTCGAAGTCGTTCGTACGGGGCTGGACGCAGAACGACTGTGCTGGCGCCCACCGGGCGCCCGGAAGGGTCATAGGCGTGCAGTGCAGGGTTGTGCAGCGCGGCCCGGCGTCCGTCAGACCGCCAGCCACACCGCCTGGTCCGGTCCCAGCCGCCCGTTCCCGAGCGGACCGCTGGACAGCAGCAGCGCGGAGTGGGACGGCAGCTCGCACGGCTCGGCCGAGAGGTTCACCACGCAGACGAAGCCGGGCTCGCGGCGGAAGGCCAGGACCCCGTCGGGGGTGTCCAGCCAGCTCATCGTGCCGTCGCCGAGGGCGGGGTGGTCGCGGCGGACGCGCAGAGCGGCCCGGTAGAGCTCCAGCATGGAGGTCGTGTCCCCCGTCTGGGCCGCCACGCTGAGTCCGCCCCAGTCGGCGGGCTGCGGCAGCCAGGGCTCGCCCGTCGCGCCGTCGGGGCTGAAGCCGAACGCCGTCCCGCCGCCGGTCCACGGGATCGGGACACGGCACCCGTCACGGCCGCGCTCGGTGTGGCCGGAGCGCTCCCAGGTGGGGTCCTGGAGAACGGACTCGGGCAGGTCCTCGACCTCGGGCAGACCGAGCTCCTCACCCTGGTAGACGTAGGCGCCGCCGGGCAGGGCCAGCATGAGCAGGGCGGCGGCACGGGCCCGCCGGGTGCCGAGTTCCAGGTCCAGGGGGCCGTCGGGGCGGTAGCTCTCGTTGGCCACCCAGCGCCTGACCGTCCGGCGGCCGTAGCGGCTGGGGTGGCGCATGACGTCGTGGTTGGACAGGACCCAGGTGGCCGGCGCGCCCACCGCCCCGAGCATGCCGAGGGAGCCGTCGATGACCGCGCGCAGGTCCTTCGGGTCCCAGCTCGCCATCAGGAAGTCGAAGTTGAAGGCCGTGTGCAGGCCGTCCCGGCGGACGTACGCCGCCAGCCGCTCGGGGGTGTCCGCCCACGCCTCGGCGACGAAGGAGCGGTCGCCGGGGAACTCGTCGGCGACCTTGCGCCAGGACCGGTAGATCTCGTGCACCTCGTCCCGGTCCCAGTGCGGATGGTCGACGTGCTGCCGGGGCTGCCCGCCGTCCGGATCCCGGCGGGGCGGCAGGTCGGGCAGCTCCGGGTGCTTGACCAGTCCGTGGGCGACGTCGATGCGGAAACCGTCGACGCCCCGGCTGAACCAGAACCGCAGGATCGACTCGAACTCCTCCCGCACCTCGGGGTGTTCCCAGTTCAGGTCGGGCTGCTCGGGCGCGAACAGGTGCAGGTACCACTCCCCGTCGGGCAGCCGGGTCCAGGCCGGGCCGCCGAAGCAGGACGCCCAGTCGTTCGGCGGCTCGGAGCCGTCCGGTCCGCGCCCGGGCCGGAAGACGTAGCGCTCGCGTTCCGCGCTGCCGGGGCCCGCCGCCAGCGCCGCCCGGAACCAGGCGTGCTGGTCGGAGGTGTGGTTGGGCACGATGTCGGGGATCACGCGGATCCCGTGCCCGTGCGCCTCCTCGATGAGCCGCTCGGCGTCGGCCAGGGTGCCGAAGCGCGGGTCGATCTCACGGAAGTCGGCGACGTCGTAGCCGTGGTCGGCCATGGGCGACGTGTACCAGGGGTTGATCCAGATGGCGTCCACGCCCAGCGACTTCAGATACGGCAGGCGGGAGCGGATACCGGCGATGTCGCCGACCCCGTCGCCGTTCCCGTCGGCGAAGCTGCGGATGTAGACCTGGTAGATGACGGCACTGCGCCACCAGGGTGCGGTGGGGGACACGGAGAAGGCTCCTTCTGTAGGGCTACTTGGCCGCGCCGGCGGTGAGCCCGGCGACGATCCGGCGCTGGAAGAGCAGCACCATGACCACCAGCGGGACGGTGACCAGAACACCCGCGGCCATCTGGCTGCCGAACGGGGTCTCGTACGTCGTGGCGCCGGTGAACTTGGAGATGGCGACCGTGGCGGTCTGCATGTCCGGCTTGTTGGTCATCGACAGGGCGATGAGGAACTCGTTCCAGGCGGCGATGAACGTGATGATCGCGGTGGTGAAGATGCCCGGCGCGGCCAGTGGCACGATGACCTTGCGGAAGGCCTGGCCGCGGGTGCAGCCGTCGACCATCGCGGCGTGCTCCAGCTCGCCCGGCATCTGCCGGAAGAACGTGGTCAGGTTCCACACCGCCAGCGGCAGCGCGAAGGACATGCTCGGCACGATCATCGACTGGTAGGTGTTGATCCAGCCGATGTCCGTGAACAGCTTCAGCAGCGGCACCACGATCGACACCACCGGGAACATCGAGGTGGCGATGATCAGCGTCAGGATCAGCCCCTTGAAGCGGAACTCCAGCCGGGCCATCGCGTACGCCGTGAAGGTGGCGAGCGCCAGCGCCAGCACGGTCGTGGTCCCGGCGACGATCAGGCTGTTGAGCAGCGCGCGCCCGAAGCCCTGCGCGGGGTCGAACACGGCACGGTAGTTCTCGAAGGACAGCGGGGACGGGAGCAGCGAGGTGTCGAAGATGTCGCTCGTGCGCCGGAGGCTGGAGACCAGCATCCAGTAGAACGGGGCCAGGCAGTACGCCACCACCGCGACGACACCCGCGTACACCAGGCCGCTGCGCCATTTCGCCGCGCTCGTCGTCATGCCGCCACCTCCCCGCGGCGCAGCGGGCGGCCCCGCCGGCGCCCGCCCGGGCCGCCCCCGCCCCCGACCAGATCGGCGCCGAGCAGCCGCACGAAGGCGAGCGCGATCAGGAAGACGTAGAGGAAGAGGATCACCGCGTACGCGGAGGCCGGTCCGAAGCGGACGTTGGACGCCTCGTTCTGCGCGAGCATCGACAGCGTCTCCACCGAGTGCTTCTGCGCGCCGACGAGGATGTAGGGCAGGTCGAACATCCGCAGCGCGTCCATGCAGCGGAACAGCACCGCCACCAGCAGCGCGGGCTTCACCAGCGGCAGGGTGATGTGCCAGAACCGGCGCACCGAGCGGGCCCCGTCCATCCGGGCCGCCTCGTAGACCTCCGTCGGGATCACCTGGAGCCCGGCCAGCACCAGCAGCCCGATGAACGGCGCGGTCTTCCACACCTCCGCGACGATGACCGCGATCTTGGCGTGGACGCCCTCCGTGGTCCACAGGATCTGCTGCCCGAGCAGCGCGTTGGCGACGCCGTCGCTGTTGAAGATCCACCGCCACAGCAGCCCCGAGATCGCCGTCGGCACCGCCCACGGCACCAGGATCCCGGCCCGCACCAGCCCCCGTCCCTTGAACGCCTTGTGCATGATCAGTGCCATGGCCACGCCGATCACCGTCTCCAGGCCGACGGTGACGACGGCGAAGAACGTGGTGTTCCAGAAGGCGTTCCAGAACCGCGCACCGGCCTCGCCGAAGATCTCGGCGTAGTTCCCCAGCCCGACGAACGGCTCGGTGTCGCTGATGAACCCGGTCGCGGGGTCCAGGCCCTTCGCCCCGTACAGCGACTCCTTGAGCGCCATCAGGGTCGGGTAGAGCACGACGACCGTCAGCACCAGCAGCGTGGGGGAGACGAGCAGCGCGGCCAGCCGCCCGGCACCGGCGGTCGCCCGCCCCCGCCGCACCGGCCGCTGAACTCCCTCCGGGGCGTCGGCCTGGGCCGTCGCCTCGGTCATGACCCCGGCCCTCACCGCGCCGCGGTCTTCCGCAGCGTCTTCTGCAGGTCCCTCAGCGCCTGCGCGCTGCTCTTCTCCCCGTTCAGGACGGCGTACGCCTCCTGCTGGACCGCCGCGGTGACATCGCCGTACGGCACCACCCGGGGACGCGGGACGGCTCGCAGGATGGACTCCTTGAGCACCGGCAGGTACGGGTACTGCCCGATGAGCTCCCGGTCGTCGTAGAGGGAGGCGTACGGCGGGGCCAGGGAGGCGTCCTCGAGGAGGGTCCGGGTGTTCTTCTCACTCGTCATGAACTCGATGAAGTCCAGGGCCGTCGCCTTGTTCTTCGCCGACGAGGACACCGCCATGTTGTGGCCGCCGAGGCTGGAGGAGCCGGGCCCGTTCAGGCCGGGCAAGGGCGCGACCTCGTACTTGCCCTTGATGCCGCTCTTCTGGGCCAGGGAGTACACGTAGGGCCAGTTGCGCAGGAAGATCAGCTTGCCGGACTGGAAGGCCTGCCGGCCGTCCTCCTCCTGGTAGGTGATGGCCTTCTTCGCGATCGTCCCGTCCTTGAAGGAACGGGCGAGGAAGTCCAGGCCCTTCCTGGCCTCGGGGGTGTCGACGTCCGGCTTGCCGCTCGCGTCGGTCACGGTGCCGCCCGCGGAGTTCACCGCCTCGGCGAAGTTCACCGTCAGGCCCTCGTACTTCTGGAACTGCCCCGCGTAGCAGGACATGCTCTTCGCCTCGGGGAGCTTCTTCACCTTGGCGCAGGCGGCGGTCATCTCCGCCCAGGTGGTGGGGGGCTGGGCGACCCCGGCCTTCTTCAGCAGGTCGGTGCGGTAGTAGAGCATGCCGCCGTCCGAACTGGCCGGTACCGCGTACAGGCCGCCCCGGTACCGCGCGGTCTCCACCACCGGCTTCAGCATCTTCCCCAGCGGGAACCGCTCGCCGGGCAGCCGGTCGATCCATTGGTGGGCGGCGAACTCCGAGGTCCACACGACGTCGAGGGACAGCACCGTGTAGGCGTCGGACTTCGTCTCCGCGTTCTGGATCATCTGCTGCCGCTGCGCGTCCGCGTCGGTCGGCAGCTGGATGAAGGTGACCTTCTCCTTGGGGTGCGCCTTGTTCCAGCGGTCGAGCATCGGCTGGACGGTGCCGGTGGTGTCCTTGCCGGCCACGTACGTGATGGGGCCGCGCCCCTCGAACGACGGGGTCCCGGCCTGCCCGGAGCTTCCCTCGGAGGAGGCGCAGGCGGTGAGGAGGAGCCCGGCGGCGGCGATCGCGGCTGCTCTGCTGGTGGTTCTGGTCGTCACTGTCTCTCCTGGTCGTGCGGAACCGGGTTCAGGGATGGTGAGACTGCGTTGTCACGGAAAATCGTTGATCAAATCCGCAGGCCAGAAGCATGAGAGCGAACCTGCCGGGAAGCCTTCGAGGCCGTCGAGACAACGCTTGCAAGCTAGGGGCGTGCCGAGGTGAAGTCAATGCGTTACTCGGAGGTAATGGGCTGACCAGCCGGGCCTTCATCCCATGAAAGCGCTGTCACCATCCCGGGTCGGAGAGCGAATCCCTGTGCTAACGTCCGGCCCATGCCTCCAGCCCAGCAACGGCACCCCACGATGGCCGACGTCGCCGAACGGGCCGGGGTCTCCACCTCCACCGTCTCCCGCACGCTGCGCGGCCTGTCCACGGTCTCGCCGGAGGTACGCGCCCGCGTCGAGAAGGCCGCGCGCGAGCTCAGGTTCGCGGTGTCACGGCAGGCGGCAAGCCTGGTCACGGGCAGGACCGGCACGGTCGCGGTGATGGTCCCGACGCTCAACTCGTGGTTCACGGGATCCGCCCTGTCCAGCCTGGCCCCGCTGCTGCGGGCGGCGGGCATGCAGCTGAACGTCTACGAGATCCCGGACCTGGCCGAGCGCACCGCGTTCTTCGAGCACCTCCCGGCCCGCCGCAACGCCGACGCGCTGCTGGTGTTCTGCTTCGACCTCACCGACGAGGAGACGGCCCGGCTGGACGACCTCGGCATGCCGGTGATCTACGTCAGCCAGCACGTCGACGGACGCCCGAGCGTCTACGTCGACGACGTCGCCGGCGCCCTGCACGGCACCCGGCACCTGCTCAACCTCGGCCACCGCCGCATCGCGTTCGTCCCGACCGAGGGCGCGAGCGGCTTCACCTTCAGCTCCAACGAACGGCTGCTGGGCTACCGGCAGGCGCTCACCGAAGCGGGGGTGCCGCTCGACGACGACCTGGTGGTGTTCGTACGGGGCAACGGCAAGCGCGCCGCCGCAGAGTCCCTCGGCGCGCTGCTCAGCCTGCGCGAGCCGCCCACCGCGATCTTCGCCGAGCAGGACGAGATCGCGGTCGCCCTCATCTGGAACCTCCGCAAGACCCGGATCGCGGTGCCCGAGCGGGTCTCGGTCCTGGGCTTCGACGACCAGCCGCTGGCGGACTGGTTCGACCTGTCGACGGTGGCGCAGTCTCCTTCGGAGATGGGCCGGCTGGCCGGGGAACTGGCCCTGAAGCTCATCGACGACTCGGACGGCGACCACGAACGCCACATCGTCCTGCCGACGCATGTGATGCCCCGGGGCACGACGGCCCCGGTGGCGGGGCCGTCGAGTGCGACGGCGACTACGACCGAGCCCGCGACTGCGGCTGCGACCCGTCCGGCGGATCAGTCCGCGAGGTAACGGCGGGTCAGGCCGCGGCCGGTGCCGTGGTCAGCAGCTTGCCCATCGCGGCCAGTACGGACGGCTCGACGCGGTAGTAGACCCAGGTGCCGCGCCGCTCGGAGGTCAGCAGCCCGGCCTCCTTCAGCTTCTTCAGGTGGTGGCTCACCGTCGGCTGGGAGACGCCGACGTCGGAGATGTCGCACACGCACGCCTCGCCGCCCTCGTGGGAGGCCACCGCCGAGAACAGTCGCAGCCGCACCGGGTCGCCGAGGGCCTTGAACATCCGCGCGGCCGTTTCGGCCTCCTCGGCGGTGAACGGGCGCTCGGTGAGGGGCGGGCAGCACGGCGCCACGGCCTCGGGAACCTCGGGGTCCAGCAGCGGCAGCACCTTCGTATTCGACATGCATCTATGTTGACATACGTCGAACCATGCGGGGAGGTCGGCGCTGACTCGTGTAATTCGATAGATGTCTATGTTGACGCTCGTCGAAGCAAGTGCCATGCTGGCCGTGCAAGCCATCGACGAATGTCGAAGCAAAGGGGAATCTCGTGGCCGTGTCCATCAACAGCGTGCCCGGCACTGATCAGCTGCCCGTCGTGGTCATCGGGGCCGGCCCGGTCGGCCTGGCCGCCGCGGCCCACCTCGTCGAGCGCGGCATCGAACCGCTGGTCCTGGAAGCCGGACCGTCGGCCGGCACCGCAGTGCGCGACTGGGCGCACGTGCGGCTGTTCTCGCCCTGGTCGGAGATCACCGACCCGGCCGCGGAGAAGCTGCTCGCCCCGACCGGCTGGACCCGCCCGGACGGCTCCGCGTACCCGACCGGCGGCGACTGGGCCGAGCACTACCTGCAGCCCCTCGCCGACGTCCTCGGCGACAAGATCCGCTACGGGGCGACCGTGGTCGGCGTCGCCCGCGCCGGACGTGACCGCATCGTCGACTCGGGCCGTGACGAGCAGCCCTTCACCGTGCACATCCAGCAGGCCGACGGCCGCGAGGAACGGATCAGCGCCCGCGCCGTCATCGACGCCTCCGGCACCTGGTCCACCCCCGGCCCGATGGGCGCCGACGGCCTGCCCGCCCTCGGCGAGAAGTCCGCCGCCGGCCACATCTCCTACCGCGTCCCCGACCTGGGCGACCCGGCCGTCCGCGCCCGGTACGCGGGCAAGCGCACCGCCGTGGTCGGCTCCGGTGCCTCCGCCTTCACCGCCCTCGCCCAGCTCGCGGACCTGGCCGGGGACGAGCCGGGCACCCACGCCGTGTGGATCCTGCGCCGCGGTGTCACCGGCTCCACCTTCGGCGGCGGCGAGGCCGACCAGCTGCCCGCTCGCGGCGCCCTGGGCCTGCGCGCCAAGGCCGCCGTCGAGGCCGGCCACGCCGGCACGGCGACCGGATTCCGTACACAGGCTGTGGAGCGCGACGGCGATCGACTCGTCCTGGTGGACGACAACGGCCGCCGCCTCGACCCGGTCGACGAGGTCATCGTCCTGACCGGCTTCCGCCCGGACCTGTCCTTCCTCTCCGAGATCCGCCTCGGACTCGACGAACGCCTCCAGGCCCCGACCGCACTCGCCCCACTGATCGACCCCAACGTCCACTCCTGCGGCACCGTCTACCCGCACGGCGTGAACGAGCTGTCCCACCCCGAGCAGGGCGTCTACCTGACCGGCATGAAGTCCTACGGCCGCGCCCCCACGTTCCTCGCGATGACCGGCTACGAGCAGGTCCGCTCCATCACCGCGGCCATCGCCGGAGACCGTGAGGCCGCAGAGCGCGTCGAACTGACCCTCCCGGAGACCGGCGTGTGCGGTGGCGCCGGCCTGTTCGACGAGCCCGACGCCGCCCAGAACGTCGAGGGCGGCGGATGCTGCGCCGCCCCGGCCACCCTGCAGATCGGCGTCGGCGCCCCGGCCTCGACCGGCGGCTGCTGACGCCACACCTCAAGAGGGAGTCCGTCATGTCCCGTGTACAACTCGCCCTCCGTGTCCCGGATCTCGACGCGTCCGTGGCCTTCTACAGCAAGCTGTTCGGCACCGAGCCCGCGAAGCTCCGCGACGGCTACGCCAACTTCGCCATCGCCGAGCCCCCGCTCAAGCTCGTCCTGATCGAGGGCCCGGCGGGGGAGGCGACCCGCATGGATCACCTCGGCGTCGAGGTGGAGAACACCGAAGCCGTCCGGGCCGCGACGACCCGCCTGAGCGGGGCCGGTCTGACCACCGACGTGGAGAACGACACGACCTGCTGCTACGCGCTCCAGGACAAGGTCTGGGTCCACGGCCCCGGTCAGGAACCCTGGGAGGTGTACGTGGTCAAGGCGGACGCGGACTCCCTGGCCAAGCAGCAGGGCAGCACGTGTTGCGAGGGCTCCGCCGAGAGCACCGCGGAGGAACGCGCCGTCGCGGGCGGTTGCTGCTGACCGCAGGCTCGCCGAGGGGGCCTGCCGGGCGGAGGCGGAGGCGGCCGGCGGGCAGCCCATCGAGCTCGCCTGCCACCTGGTCCGGCTCGGCAACCGCAACGGCCCGCAGTGGCCGCTACCGGACATCATTCGCAGTGCTCCGGTCTTCAGGCCGGAGGTGAAGCGGATCGTGTGGCCGTGACGCGGAGCGTCGCGGTGTCGTTCCGGCGGAGCCGGACCCTGCTTCGTGACGGTGACGGATCGTCCACACGTTCCCGGTGACGACGTGGGTTCGACGTGCCTAGTGTGATCGTCATGCAGCTGCGGTACGCCTTCCGGTTGTACCCCGACGCCGCTCAGCAGGCCGCGCTGGCCCGGGCGTTCGGGTGTGCGCGCGTCGTGTTCAACGACGCCTTGCGTGCCCGCGAGGACGCCCGGAAGGCCGGACAGCTGTTCCCGACGGCCGGTCAGCTGTCCCGGAAGCTGATCACCGAGGCCAAGCGGACAGCGGAACGGTCCTGGCTCGGCGAGGTCTGCGCCGCGGTGCTCCAGCAGTCCCTGCGGGACGCCGAGAAGGCGTACCGCAACTTCTTCGCCTCCCTCAAGGGCACGCGCAAGGGACCGAAGGTGGGCCCGCCACGGTTGAAGTCCCGCAAGGACAGCAGGCAGTCGATCCGGTTCACCGCCAACGCCCGCTGGAGCATCACCGGCAGTGGCCGTCTGAGCCTGCCGAAGATCGGCGCGGTGAAGGTGAAATGGTCCCGCACGCTGCCCGCCGCCCCCACCTCCGTCACCGTCATCAAGGACGCGGCCGGCAGATTCTTCGCCTCCTTCGTCATCGACACCGACCCCGCCGTCGACCAGGCGCGGACGCCGGAGACCGACCGCACCATCGGCGTCGATCTCGGCCTCACCCACTTCGCCGTCCTCTCCGACGGCGCGAAGATCGACTCCCCGCGCTTCCTGCGGCGCGCGGAGAAGAAGCTGAAGAAGACCCAAAAGGAGCTGTCCCGCAAGCAGAAGGGATCAAAGAACCGGCCCAAGGCCCGCCTGAAGGTCGCCCGCGCCCACGCCAAAGTTGCTGACGCACGCCGTGAGTTCCACCACCAGCTCTCCACGAAGCTGATCTGCGAGAACCAAGGGATCGCCGTGGAGGACCCGTCGGTGGCGGGACTGGCCCGCACGAAGCTGGCCAAGTCCGTTCATGACGCGGGCTGGTCGTCGTTCGTGAACATGCTGGAGTACAAAGCGGAACGGTACGGCCGCACCCTGGTGAAGATCGGCCGGTTCACACCGACCTCCCAGACCTGCTCGACCTGCGGCGCCGTGGACGGACCCAAACCCCTGAACGTCCGGGAGTGGACCTGTACCGCCTGCGGTACCGTCCACGACCGGGACACCAACGCCGCGATCAACGTGAAGACGGCCGCCGGACTGGCGGTATCGGCCTGCGGAGCGCCGGTAAGACCGGGAGTAATCCCGGCACAGCGCGAAGAAACAGGAAGCCACGGATTCCCACCGGGAACCGTGCCGCGCAGCGGCACGGCAGCCAGTAAGGGAAGGCCAGAATCCTAGGGCTTCAGCCCGAGGTGCAAGTCAACCTCCTGACACGACCACCACCGACGCGAGGAACGCCACGATGGACGACGAACCGCTGAAGGACTGGGCGGAACGCCGTGACGCGAAGATCGGCCGTCTGCGCGCCGTGCCTGTTGTCTCCGGTGACGGCCCGAGGGCATCCCATCTGCGGCCGGAGGCACCTCGCGCCATCGAGCGATGGAACGGACACGCGTGGGAGCCGCACGGCTTCGCCGCCAACCTGGCCGAGGCCAAGGCGGTCCTGTACCCGGAGGCCGGGGAGCCCTCGAACCCGTCTTGTGGCCCGGTGCCGAAGCCACTCGGCTCCGGCACCGGCAAGCACCGTAAACCTCCGGCGCCCAGGTCGGACAGTGACGGCAGCGCGCGGTTGTGATCAGCGCCATGGAGCCTGAGCCGGGCCCCCTCGGCCCCTCTCCGAGACTGAAAAGGGCGAGGCCCGAAGACCCCGCCCGATCCCCTCGAAACCCAAGCTCAAGGCCACACCAGGCCATAAGGCTGGTGCCCGCCCTCTGCAACCGACGGCTGAAGTCAGCGGTTATCCGGCGGGGCCGGAGCCGATGACGATGACCTCACGTACTCCGTTGCCGGTCACTGAGGTCACGCCTCTCGCTTCGCGTCGATCTCGGCGATGAGGGCCTCGATGCGGGTCTTGATCTCGTCGCGGATGGGGCGGACGGCCTCGACACCCTTGCCGGCCGGGTCCTCCAGGGCCCAGTCGAGGTACTTCTTGCCGGGGAAGATCGGGCAGGCGTCGCCGCAGCCCATGGTGATGACGTAGTCGGAGGCCTGGACGGCCTCGGTGGTCAGGATCTTCGGCTCGGCGCCGGCGATGTCGACGCCGGCCTCCTTCATCGCCTCCACAGCGGCCGGGTTGACCTGGTCGCCCGGGACGGAGCCGGCGGAGCGGACCTCGATGCGGTCGCCCGCGAGGTGCTGGAGGAAGCCGGCGGCCATCTGGGAGCGGCCGGCGTTGTGGACGCAGACGAACAGCACGGAGGCGAGCGGAGCGGAGGACATGCGTTCTTCCTTCACGGAGTGGTGGCAGGTGGTGCGGGGTTCAGGTGCTCGGCAGGTCGGTGAGCAGGTCGGTGATCCGATGGTCGATGTCGTCGCGGATCCGGCGGACGACGTCGAGCGGGGCGCCCTCGGGGTCGGCCACCGGCCGGTCCAGGTGGCGACGGCCGGGCACAGGTCAGCCCCGGCTGGTATCAGTACCGGGTGATGTGACAGTATCAGCCCATGATGACGTCAGTCGACACTGACCTGATCCGGGTGCTGGCCGACCCGCTCAGGCTCCAGATCGTGACCCTGCTCGCCCGCGAGACGCTGTGCACCACCCACCTCGTCGAGGAGACCGGCGCCCGGCAGACCAACCTCTCCAACCATCTGAGGGTGCTGCGCGAGGCCGGGGTCGTCGAGACCGAGCCGTGCGGCCGCTTCACCTACTACAAGCTGCGCCCCGACGTCATCGCCCAGCTCGCCGGGCAGTTCGCCGACCTGGCCGAGTCCGCCCGCACCGCCGCCGAGAACAAGAGGGCCTGCCCGTGACCTCCACCGAGCCCACCACCGCCTCCGCTCAGGCCGGGGGCGGGGACGACTCGATCGTCAGGAAGCTCTCCACCCTCGACCGCTACCTGGCGGTGTGGATCCTCATCGCCATGGCCGTCGGTCTCGGACTCGGACGGGTTGTCCCGGGGCTGAACGACGCGCTGGCGAAGGTGGAGATCGGCGGCATCTCCCTGCCGATCGCGCTCGGCCTGCTGATCATGATGTATCCGGTCCTGGCGAAGGTGCGCTACGACAGGCTGGACGCCGTCACCGGCGACCGGAAGCTGATGATCTCCTCCCTGGTCATCAACTGGGTCCTCGGTCCCGCGGTCATGTTCGCCCTGGCGTGGATCTTCCTGCCGGACCTGCCCGAGTACCGCACCGGGTTGATCATCGTCGGCCTGGCCCGCTGCATCGCCATGGTGATCATCTGGAACGACCTCGCCTGCGGCGACCGCGAGGCCGCGGCCGTGCTCGTCGCGCTCAACTCGGTCTTCCAGGTTCTGGCGTTCGGCCTGCTGGGCTGGTTCTACCTCGACCTGCTGCCCGGCTGGCTCGGCCTGGGCGATGGCGAGCACCTGGACATCTCGACGGGGGAGATCGCCCTGAACGTGGTCATCTTCCTCGGCGTTCCGCTGCTGGCCGGCTTCCTGACCCGCCGGGTCGGTGAGAGGAAGATGGGCCGCGAGTCCTACGAGCGGCGCTTCCTGCCGAAGATCGGGCCGTGGGCGCTGTACGGGCTGCTGTTCACGATCGTCATCCTCTTCGCCCTCCAGGGCAGGACCATCACCTCCCAGCCGTGGGACGTCGCCCGGATCGCGCTGCCGCTGCTGGTCTACTTCGCGGTCATGTTCTTCGGCACCTTCCTCCTCGGAAAGGGCCTGGGGCTCGCCTACGACCGCACCACCACGCTGGCCTTCACCGCGGCGGGCAACAACTTCGAGCTGGCCATCGCGGTCGCCATCGCCACCTTCGGCGTCACCTCCGGCCAGGCCCTCTCCGGCGTCGTCGGACCGCTCATCGAAGTCCCGGTGCTGATCGGCCTGGTCTACGTCGCGCTCGCCTGGCGCAAGAAGTTCACCACCGGCGCGGTGACCACGGCCCCGTGACACAGCACGTGGACGTGGTGGTGGTCGGCGGCGGCCAGGCAGGGCTCGCCGCCGGCTACCACCTGCGCCGCCAGGGCCTCGCCTTCACCCTCCTCGACGCCGATCCGGCGCCGGGCGGGTCCTGGCAGCACATGTGGGACTCGCTGCACCTGTTCTCCCCGGCCGACCACTCCTCCCTGCCCGGCCGGCTCATGCCCGCCCAGCCCGGTGAGACCTACCCGGACGCCGGGCACGTGGTGGACTACCTCACCGACTACGAGAAGCGCTACGACCTGCCCGTCCAGCACGGCACCCGCGTGCACGCCGTGCACCGCGACGGCGACCGGCTCCTGGTGGAGGCCGACTCCGGCACCTGGCGGGCCCGCGCCGTCGTCAGCGCCACCGGCACCTGGTCGCGGCCCTTCGTCCCCGCCGTTCCGGGCAGCGGCGACTTCACCGGTCGGCGGTTGCACACCGTGCACTACCGTCGCCCGGCCGACTTCGCCGGTCAGCGCGTCCTCGTGGTCGGCGGCGGCAACTCCGGCGCCCAGATCGCCGCCGACCTCGCTCTGGACGGCCACGTCAAGACGACGTGGGTGACCCGGCGACCGCCCCGCTTCCTCCCCGACGACATCGACGGCCGCGTCCTGTTCGACGTCGCCACCGCACGCCGCCGCGCCCTCGACGAGGGCCGCGGCGACACCGGCGGAGTCGCCTCCCTCGGAGACGTCGTCGCCGTCCCGCCGGTCCGCGCCGCCCGCGACGCCGGGCTCCTGCGAACCCGCCCGATGTTCCGCCGGCTGACCGCCACCGGCGTTCAGTGGGCGGACGGCAGCCGGTCGGAGGCGGACGCGATCATCTGGTGCACCGGATTCCGCCCGGCTCTGGCTCACCTCGCCCCGCTCGGGCTGCGCGGCCCGCGCGGCCACGTCAGGACCTCCGGGACCCGGGCGGTCGGTGAGCCCCGCCTGCACCTGCTCGGCTACGGCGACTGGACCGGCCCTGCCTCCGCCACCCTCATCGGTGTGGGCCGCCCTGCCCGCGAGGCTGCCCACCGGATCGCGCGTCAGCTCGACCCCTGACCCCGCAACCAGCCCGTACGGCACGCCCAGAGACCGGCTGCCGGGAGTGCCGCCGCTCCCGGCAAGCCGAGCAGTACCTGCGGGCGCTCGCCGACGCCCTCGGCGACAAGGTCAGCACGCAAAAGGGCGAGGCCCGAAGACCCCGCCCGCACCCCACGAAACCCCGGCTCAGGGCCACACCAGGCAGTACGGCTGATGCCCCGCCTCATGCAACCGATGGCTGAAGTCCTGCCACTCGTGCAGCAGTTGGTAGACGTTGAACGCGTCCCGGGGGCCGCCGCGGTCCGGGACCGTCGACCAGATGAAGGCCGCCGCGCCCACCGCCTCCTCGCCGATGCCGCGCAGGGGGTCGACGACCGTCATGGGGAGTTTGACCACCGCGTAGTCCGGGTGCAGGACGACCAGTTCCAGGGGCGGGACCTTGTGCAGGGGGACGCCCTCGATGCCCGTGAGGACCATCGCCGCCATGGTCTCCGGCTTGATCTTCGTGAACATGCCGTTCATGCCGAGCTCGTCGCCGCCGAGTTCCTCGGGGCGCATCGAGATCGGGACGCGGGCCGCGGTCGCGCCGTCGGGCGCACCGAAGTACTTGTACGTCACCCCCACCCGACCACCATTCCCGCTGCTCCCGGCCCGAAGATCCTCCACCCGGCGTTCAGTACGTCCGGCGGTACGCTCCGGTTCACCCGGCCGACCCTGTGTCTGACGCGGTTCCTGAGCGTCCTCCGCCTCGCGCCGGTGCCTTCCCCGCCGGGCACGTCGAGGACCCAGGTCATCAGTCCCCTCGCCCAGTCCGCCACCGCGATGCATATCTCCACCCGACTGCTTTTCCAGAACGCGTCGCCCCCGCCGCGCAACCCGATCATCGTGTCAGTGACCTCCCCCACGGCCGCCCGCCGAAACGTGCGCTGAAACATCTGCCCGCAGGATCTCCTCAGCCTCCGACCACCCCGGGCCGTTTGAGCTGTGTGTACCGGGGTCCAGTCTCGCAGACGACGGAGAACGGGGGGCCGGTTGTCCCACGCCCCGCCCGCCCGCGCCCCTGGCCTACCCTGAACAGGTCACTGGCACCCGGAGCCCGACAGCGTCGGAGAAGGTCGGAGAAGTCGCAGGTCATGAGTGAACTGGCATATCCGTACGAAGCACCGGCCTCGCAGGCACTTTTCGACCGCGCGGCGGCCGTCACGCCCGGTGGCGTGAACTCACCGGTGCGGGCCTTCCGAGCCGTCGGCGGCACGCCGCGGTTCATGGTGTCCGGCACCGGCCCCTATCTGACCGATGCCGACGGCAGGGAGTACGTCGATCTCGTGTGCTCCTGGGGGCCCATGATCCTCGGGCACTCCCACCCCGAGGTCATCGCCGCCGTGCAGGACGCCGTCTCCCGCGGCACGTCCTTCGGTACGCCCGGTGAGGGCGAGGTCGCGCTCGCCGAGGAGATGACCGCCCGGGTCGCGCCGCTGGAGCAGGTGCGGCTCGTGTCCAGCGGGACCGAGGCGACCATGTCCGCCATCCGGCTCGCGCGCGGATTCACGCGGCGCACCAAGGTGATCAAGTTCGCCGGGTGTTACCACGGGCACGTCGACTCGCTGCTCGCCGCGGCAGGCAGCGGTGTCGCCACCTTCGCGCTGCCCGACACCCCGGGCGTCACCGGCGCCCAGGCCGGCGACACGATCGTCCTGCCCTACAACGACCTCGACGCCGTCCGCGAGGCCTTCCGGGCCCACCCCGGCGAGGTCGCCTGCGTGATCACCGAGGCCTCGCCGGGCAACATGGGCGTCGTACCGCCCGCCGAGGGGTTCAACCAGGGCCTGAAGGACCTCTGCGCCGAGCACGGCGCGCTCTACGTCTCCGACGAGGTCATGACCGGCTTCCGGACCAGCCGCGCCGGGTGGTTCGGGGTCGACGGCGTCGTCCCCGACCTGATGACCTTCGGCAAGGTCATGGGCGGCGGCTTCCCCGCGGCGGCCTTCGGCGGGCGCGCGGACGTCATGGCGCACCTCGCCCCGGCCGGGCCCGTCTACCAGGCCGGCACCCTGTCCGGTAACCCCGTCGCCACCGCCGCCGGGCTCGCCCAGCTGCGGCTCCTCGACGACGCCGCCTACGCCAAGGTCGACGCCGTGTCGAAGGAGATCCAGGGCCTCGTCACCGACGCCCTGACCAAGGAGGGCGTCGCGCACCGGCTGCAGAGTGCCTCCAACATGTTCTCGGTGTTCTTCACGGACCGGCCCGTGCGGAACTACGAGGACGCCAAGGCACAGGAGTCCTTCCGCTTCACCGCCTTCTTCCACTCGCTGCTCGGAGCCGGTGTCTACCTGCCGCCGTCCTCCTTCGAGTCGTGGTTCGTGTCCACCGCGCACGACGAGCGGGCCGTGCAGCGGATCGCCGACGCCCTTCCGGCGGCGGCCCGGGCGGCTGCGGAGGCGACGGCATGAGCGACCGGACCGACAACGGCGCCGAAGACATCACCGTCGTCCACCTCATGCGGCACGGCGAGGTCGCCAACCCGGACGGCATCCTCTACGGCCGCCTCCCCGGCTACCACCTCTCCGACCTGGGCCGCCGCATGGCCGACCGGGTCGCCGAGCACCTGTCCGGCCGCGATGTGACGCACGTCGTCGCCTCGCCGCTGGAGCGGGCGCAGGAGACGGCCGACCCGATCGCCAAGGCGCACGGGCTCGGGCTCGCCACCGACGAGCGGCTGATCGAGGCCGGCAACATCTTCCAGGGCAAGACGTTCGGCGTCGGGGACGGGGCGCTGCGCAAGCCCGGCAACTGGAAGCACCTGGTCAACCCGTTCCGGCCGTCCTGGGGCGAGCCGTACGTCGACCAGGTCGTCCGCATGATGAGTGCGCTGAGCGCCGCGAAGGACAAGGCCCGGGGGCACGAGGCGGTCGTGGTCAGCCACCAGCTGCCCATCTGGATCGTCCGGTCGTACGTCGAGCGCCGCCGCCTGTGGCACGACCCGCGCAAGCGCCAGTGCACGCTCGCCTCGCTGACGACCTTCACCTACCAGGGCGACCGGATCGTCTCGGTCGGCTACACCGAGCCGGCCCGCGACCTGGTCCCGGCCCACCTCCTCGCCGGTGCGAAGCCGGTGAAGGGCCAGGACAAGGCGTTCGGCGCGTAGTCGCGCCGACCCGGCCCGGGCGTTCGGCAGGCGCGTGAGCGCTTGCCGAACGCCCCTTTCTGATCGTTTACGACGCTTTCGTTACGGAATCTGCAAATATCAGCGGAACCTCCCCGTTCATCACGTCCTCTGACTGGGTGACCAGCACGACGTGATGAATCGGGGATGCCATGCGCGCTCTCTCCCGCAGGGGAATGCTCGGACTCGGCGCGGGAGCCGCCGCCGCCGTCTCACTCGCCGGATGCGGCGGTCTCACGGGCTCGGACGATTCCAGCCACGCCAACGGTTCCGGCGACTCCGCGCAGGGCGGATCGAAGCCGAAGCCGGAGCCCACCGCCCGCCCCATCGGCGACGGCTCCACCGCAAACACCGGCAAGCAGCCCCACCAGCCCGCGAAGCCCGAGCCGCTGGAGCCGGGTCAGACCCCGCCGCAGTTCGTCGTGTTCTCCTGGGACGGCGCCGGCGAGGTCGGCAACGGCCTCTTCCCGCGCTTCCTGGACCTCGCCGAGGAGCACGGCGCGAGCATGACCTTCTTCCTGTCCGGGCTGTATCTGCTGCCCGAGTCGAAGAAGCGCCTCTACGACCCGCCGAACAACCCGCGCGGCGCCTCCGACATCGGCTACCTCACCGACGCGCACATCAAGGACACGCTGAAGAACGTCCGCCGCGCCTGGCTCGAGGGCCACGAGATCGGCACCCACTTCAACGGCCACTTCTGCGGCGAGGCCCACGGCTCGGTCAAGAACTGGACGCCCCGGCAGTGGCGCAGCGAGATCGACCAGGCCAAGTCCTTCGTGAAGGAGTGGCGCACCAACACCGGCTGGACCGACCTGCCGTCGCTGCCGTTCGACTACGACAAGGAACTCGTCGGCGGCCGTACGCCCTGTCTGCTCGGCCAGGACAACCTGCTGCCCACCGCCCGCGAGCTCGGCTGGCGCTACGACGCCTCCTCGCCCGGCGGTCTCCAGGTCTGGCCCGCCAAGCGCCAGGGCATATGGGACCTGCCCCTCCAGCAGATACCTTTCCCCGGGCGCGGCTTCGAGGTCCTGTCGATGGACTACAACATGCTGGCCAACCAGTCCCTGAACTCCACGAAGGCCCCGGCCCACAACTACCCGGGCTGGCGGAAGCAGTCGGCCCAGGCGTACATCCAGGGATTCAAGCGGGCATACGAGACAAACCGGGCTCCTCTCTTCATCGGCAACCACTTCGAGCAGTGGAACGGCGGCATCTACATGGACGCCGTCGAAGAGGCCATCAAGCACATCGCGCGCGAGAAGGAGAAGGGCGCGGATGTGCGTCTCGTCTCCTTCCGGCAGTTCACCGACTGGCTCGACGCGCAAAAGCCCGAGGTGCTCGACCGGCTCCGCACGCTCGGGGTCGGGCAGCAGCCGGCCGGTGGCTGGCGGGAGTTCACCGGTCAGACGTCCACGCCCAGCCGAGACGCCTCGCAAAACGCCGCCTGAAATGCGGTTTTCCGCCCGCAAGGGGGGTGGAAGAGATCCCCGGAACGGACATGCGAAACTTTTCACATGAGTGCCGCCAGCCGCGCCCCCCAGCGTTCGGACCGGTCGCCCCGCCCCACCGGGCGCACGCGTCGGGTCCGCCGTAACGCCGCCCTGACCGCCGGTCTCGCCGCAGTCGCGCTGCTCGTCTCCGCGTGCGGCTCCGGCGGCACCTCCGGCGGCGGCGGCAACACCAACTTCGTCACCGGCACCGACGGCGTCGCCACCGTCGCCGAGGGCAAGCGCACCCCGGCGCCCGACCTGTCCGGCGAGACCATCGCCGGCAAGACCCTCGACGTCGCCGACTACAAGGGCAAGGTCGTCGTCCTCAACGTGTGGGGTTCCTGGTGCAACCCCTGCCGAGCCGAGGCCAAGTACTTCGCGAAGGTCTCCAAGGAGTACGCCGGCAAGGGCGTGCAGTTCGTAGGCATCAACACCCGGGACACCTCCACCGGCGCGGCCCTCGCCTTCGAGAAGGACTGGGGCATCACCTACCCCAGCCTCTACGACCCGACCGGCAAGCTGCTGCTGCGCTTCAAGAAGGGCACGCTCAACCCGCAGGCGATCCCCTCCACACTCATCCTCGACCGGGACGGCGAGATCGCGGCCCGTTCGCTGTCCGCGCTCAGCGAGGAACGGCTGCTGAAGATGCTCAAGCCGGTCGTCGCCGAGAAGTGAGCGGAGTAGTGACGTGAGCGCAGTCACCACGCTCGCCGCCATCGCGGACCCCAACGGCACGGTGCTCAAGGGCGCCCTGCTGGCGGCCTTGCCGATCGCGCTGCTCGGCGGCCTCGTCTCCTTCTTCTCGCCGTGCGTCCTGCCGCTGGTGCCCGGCTACCTGTCCTATGTGACGGGGGTCGCCGGCACCGACCTCGCCGAGGCGCGGCGCGGCCGGATGGTCGCGGGCGCCTCCCTGTTCGTGCTCGGCTTCACCGCGGTGTTCGTCTCCTCCGGGGCGTTGTTCGGCTACTTCGGCGCCACGCTCCAGGAACACAAGGACGTCCTGTCCACGGTGCTCGGCGTGCTCATGATCCTCATGGGTGTCTTCTTCATGGGCCTGATGCCCTGGTTCACCCAGCGCGAGTTCCGTTTCCACCGGCGGCCCGTGGCCGGACTGGCCGGGGCGCCCCTGCTCGGGGCGCTGTTCGGCATCGGCTGGACCCCCTGCATCGGCCCCACCCTCGCCTCCGTGCTGGCCCTCTCCTCCGACCAGGGGAGCGCCGGACGCGGTGCCGTCCTGACCATCGCGTACTGTCTGGGCCTGGGCGTGCCGTTCGTGCTCGCCGCGGTCGCCTTCCGCAAGGCCCTCGGAGCCTTCGGCTGGGTCAAGCGCCATTACGTCTGGGTGATGCGGGTCGGCGGCACCATGATGATCGTGACCGGGCTGCTGCTGCTGACCGGCGCGTGGGACCGCATCGTGCAGGAGATGCAGGTCTGGTCCGACGGCTTCACTGTGGGGATCTGATCGATGAGCAAGACCACCGCCTCCGACCCGGCCCCGTCCGCCGCCGAGGACCAGGAGCTGGGTGACGCCGGCTCCCAGCTGTCCACCGCCCCCAAGGAGGAGGCGCCCCACCTGCCCGCCCTGGGCGTCATCGGCTGGGCCCGCTGGTTCTGGCGGCAGCTGACCTCCATGCGGGTCGCCCTGCTGCTGCTCCTGCTGCTCTCCCTCGGCGCGATCCCCGGCTCGCTCATCCCGCAGTCCGGCAGCGACGAGACGAAGGTCGCCGACTTCCGCAAGGCGCACCCGGCCCTCTCGGACGTCTACGACAAGATCGGCATGTTCCACGTCTACAGCTCGGTGTGGTTCTCCGCGATCTACATCCTGCTGTTCGTCTCCCTCATCGGCTGCATCGTGCCCCGCACCTGGCAGTTCGTGGGCCAGCTGCGCGGCCTGCCGCCCGGCGCGCCCCGGCGGCTGAACCGGCTGCCCGCCCACACCACCTGGCGCACCACGGCCGAACCCGAGCAGGTCCACCGGGCCGCCCTGGCCCTGCTGAAGAAGCGCCGCTTCCGCGCCCACCTCACCGGGGACGCCGTCGCCGCCGAGAAGGGCTACCTGCGCGAGCTGGGCAACCTCGCCTTCCACATCGCCCTCATCGTGATGCTGGTCGCCTTCGCCTGGGGCCAGCTGTACAAGTCGGAGGGCAACAAGCTGGTCGTCGAGGGCAACGGCTTCTCCAACACCCTCACCCAGTACGACGACTTCAAGTCCGGCAACCTCTTCACGTCCGACGACCTGGTGCCGTTCAGCTTCAACCTGAAGAAGTTCACCGGCACCTACGAGCGCACCGGCCCCAACAAGGGCACCCCGCGCGTCTACAAGGCCGACCTCACCTACAGCTCGGGCCCCTACGGCAAGGACGAGAACACCACCGTCCGGGTGAACCACCCCCTGGAGATCGGCGACTCCAAGGTCTACCTCGTCAGCCACGGCTACGCCCCCGTCATCACCGTCCGCGACGCCAAGGGCACGGTCGTCTTCGACGACGCCGTACCGCTGCTGCCGCTGGACGCCAACGTCACCTCCTCCGGTGTCGTCAAGGTCCTCGACGGCTACCGCGACACCCAGGGCAAGAAGGAACAGCTCGGCTTCAACGCGTTCTTCGTACCGACCTTCGGCGGCTCCGCCAGCGGCACGATGCTGTCGCAGTTCCCCGCGCTGGACTCCCCGGTGCTCGCGCTGTCCGCCTATCACGGCGACCTGGGAGCCGACTCGGGCATCCCGCAGAGCGTGTACCAGATGGACAAGAGCAACATGAAGGAGTTCAAGGACTCCGAGGGCAAGCTGTTCAAGAAGCTGCTGCGGCCCGGCGAGACCATGAAGCTCCCGAACGGCGCCGGTTCGGTCACCTTCGGCAAGGACGTCAAGGAGTGGGCCGGCTTCCAGGTCGTCCAGCAGCCCGGCAGCGGCTGGGCGCTGGCCGGTGCCCTCGCCGCGATCGGCGGCCTCGCCGCCTCCCTGTTCATCCAGCGCCGCCGCGTCTGGGTGCGCGCGGTCAAGGGCGCCGACGGCGTCACCGTCGTCGAGATGGCCGGCCTCGGCCGCAGCGAGTCCGCCAAGGTCCCCGAGGAACTGGGCGACCTCGCCGGCACCCTCTACGAGCAGGCACCGGGCGCGCCCGGCCCCGACGACCCCGTAGATTCCCCCGACACCGACCAGGAGCCGGGTACCGAAACCCCCGTACCTGCCGAAGGGGCTGAGAAGTGACTCTCGCCGCCGCCACCAACGAAAACCTCGCGGAGATCAGCAATGTGCTGATCTACTCCGCGATGGCCGTCTACACCCTGGCCTTCTTCGCGTACATCGCCGAATGGCTCTTCGGCAGCCGCAGCAAGGTCGCCCGGACCGCCGCCGCGCTCACCACCGCGCCGGACGCCGGGAAGGCACCGGCCGTCACCGTGAACCGGGCCGGCGGCACCGCCGTGCTGGAGCGGCCGAAGGTGACCGTGCGGGCCGCTGCCGGTCAGCGCGACGTGCCGGACGGCCCCGGGGCGCACGGCGGGGACGAGCAGGGCGACCTGTACGGCCGGATCGCCATCTCCCTCACGGCGCTCGCCTTCCTGATCGAGTTCGGCGGTGTCCTCACCCGCGCCCTGTCGGTGGAGCGTGCCCCGTGGGGCAACATGTACGAGTTCAACATCACGTTCTCCACGGTCGCGGTCGGCGTGTACCTCGGGCTGCTGGCGCTGAAGAAGAACGTGCGCTGGCTCGGCCTGTTCCTGATCACCTCGGTCCTGCTCGACCTGGGCCTGGCGGTGACGGTCCTCTACACCGCCAGCGACCAGCTGGTTCCGGCCCTGCACTCGTACTGGCTGTACATCCACGTCTCGACGGCGATCTTCTGCGGCGCGGTCTTCTACGTGGGCGCGGTCGGCACGATCCTGTACCTGTTCAAGGACTCCTACGAGAGCAAGCTCGCGAGCGGTGGCACGCCCGGCACCTTCGCGACCTCCGTCCTGGAGCGGCTGCCCTCCTCCGCCTCCCTCGACAAGTTCTCCTACCGCGTCAACGCGGCCGTCTTCCCGCTGTGGACGTTCACGATCATCGCGGGCGCCATCTGGGCCGGCGACGCCTGGGGCCGCTACTGGGGCTGGGACCCGAAGGAGACCTGGTCCTTCATCACCTGGGTCGCCTACGCCTGCTACCTGCACGCCCGCGCCACCGCCGGCTGGAAGGGCCGCAAGGCCGCCTACCTGGCCCTGATCGCCTTCGGCTGCTGGCTGTTCAACTACTACGGCGTGAACATCTTCGTTTCGGGCAAGCACTCCTACGCCGGTGTGTAGCGCTCCCGGCGCGACGGCAGGACGGGGAGGGCTTGCCTGGGGGCTGAGCCGTGAGAAACCCCCTAGCCCTGGCGTGTGACGCTCGTGATCACCTCCCGCAGCCGGGTCGCGTACCGGGACAGGTTCTTGTGCGCGATGTCGGTGTCCGGATAGCGGCAGGCGAACCACAGGCCCTCATGGAGTCTGTTGACCCAGACGCAGACCCGGTCGCCGTACGACACCCTGACCAGTCCGTAGGCCTTCAGCTCGGCCCACCGCTCGGAGCCGGGGATGTCGCGGGCGTCGAGGAAGGACACCAGGGAGTACAGGTCGGGAGACGTGGGGCGGAAGTCCGTTCCGAGCAGTCGGAGTACCCGCTCGAGGGGGGTGCGGGCCAGCCGCCGGTTGGCGCGCAGCGCGGCGTGTGCGTTCTCCAGAGCTCCGTGGAAGTCATGGACCTCCGTCAACGGGATCTCGACCGGTGCCCCGCCGACATACCAGCCCACGGAGTCCGACCACCGCGACGTCGCCCGGGTGTGGAACGGCACGACGGTGCGGAAGACGGGCTCCCCCTCGATCTCACGGACGATGAGCGCAGTGGCCGCCAGCACGCCGACCAGGCTGCCGCCGTAGGGCCGGCAGTGCGCCTCGAACGCGGCGGCGTCGTCGGCGTCCACCAGCGGCCCGCACAGCGCCTTCTGCCGGGGCAGTGCGCCGTCGGCGTCCAGGCCGAGATCGACGGGGAAGTTCGGCAGCCGCCCCTCGCAGTTCTTGATGAATTCCCGCCAGCGGACGACGATGTCGTGGCCGTCGTCGACCTTGTCCGCGTTCGCCCTTTCGGCCTGGCAGAAGTCGACGTAGCTGGCGACGGGTTCCTGCTCGGGGGAGCGGCCCGCCGATACCGCCGCACAGAGCTCGTGGAGGGCGACGGGGATGTTCTGGAGTGAGTAGGCGTCGACGTTGCTGTGGTCGAAGGCCATGTACACGCTGGTGCTGTCGTCCCGGACGACCGCCGCGTAGATGAAGTTGGGCCACCGGAGTGCGTCCGCCACGGTGTCGAACCGCTTCTGGAGATGCTCGGCCAGCTCCGTCTCGTCCGTGAAGTCGCCGATCTCCTCCCGGCGCAGGCGCACCTCCTCGCTGTCGAGCGTGAACCGGACGAGCTCGTCGCCGCGCGGCCCGGACCAGGTGAAGCCGCTGCGCAGCGTCTCGTGCCGCAGTGTCCAGGTGCGCAGCGCGTCCTGGAGCACATCCAGCTCCGTCCGGCCTGGGAGGTCGAAACACACGCCGATCCAGGTCGGTACGAACAGCCCGTCCTCACGCACGGACCGGGAAGTCCTGAGGTGTGACTCCTGGATGTAGGCCGGCGGCCTGGAGTCCTCCGGCAGGCCCTGAGCCGTCGCCGCGACCGCCGGATCGAGCGTCCACTCCACGAGCCGCCCGGGCCGGATCTCACAGTGCTGAATGTCCGTCATGCGCACGAGGCGACTCCGATCGCCGATGAGGGTTTACCGATCAGGTGTGCCGTGGGGGCGAACGTCCCACACCCGATGGCGCGACTTTTAGGTGGAACGGATGGCGTCCCCCCGGCGGCGAGTGCTCTGGACGGCGGCCGGGGACATCCGTCTCAGTCGCCGATGTCCTCGCTCCACAGCTCCGGGCGCTCGATGACGAAGCCGCGCAACAGCTCGACGCACTCGGCATCGTCCAGCAGGACGATCTCCACACCGTGTCGAGCCAGCCAGTCGTGCCCGCCCTGGAAGGTGGTCGCCTCGCCGATCACCACCCGGGAGATGCCGAACTGCCGGACCAGTCCGGAGCAGTACCAGCACGGCGACAGGGTGGTCACCATCGTCGTACCCCGGTACGACCGCTGCCGCCCCGCCGCCCGGAAGGCCGCTGTCTCGGCGTGCATCGCCGGGTCGTCGTCCTGGACGCGACGGTTGTGTCCCCGGCCGAGGAGGATGCCGTCGGGGCCGTACAGCGCGGCGCCGACGGGGATGCCGCCCTCCAAGAGGCCGGACCGGGCCTCTTCGACGGCGGTGGCGAGCCATGCGCGGGCCTGTGCCTCGTCCATGGCCTCATCCATGACCTGCCCGAGCCACTCCGTAACCTGGCCCCGATCATCTTTTGCGCGTGCGGCGGACGTGGTGCCGGGGGCGGACGAACGGTCATGGGCACTGGCCACGCCGGCCGTCGGTCACCCGGGTGAGCGTTCCGGCCCGTCCGCCGGCGATCCAGTCGCCGTCCCGGCTTCGGTGAGCCGGTCGAGGTGGGCGTGGAGGGCACTCGCGCCTTCGATCATGGCCCTGCTCCGAGCCGTCAGCACCTCCCCACGCGCCGCCACGGCCGCCCGCAGCGCCGCACTGCCGCCCTCCCGCCGCAGCCCCTCCAGCACCGGCCTGATCTGGTCGAACAGATAGTGGCTGCGGCGCAGGGTGTGCACGAGCCGGGCATCGCGCACATCGGCCGGCTCATAGACCCGGTACCCCGTCCCGCGCTCCCGCCCGGGCGTGAGCAGCCCGGCCCCCTCCCACACCCGCAGCGCGGACGTCCGTACGCCCAGCAGCACCGCCACCTCCCCGATGCGCAGCCCGCCCGAACGCGGCAGCGGGGCGGGTGGTTCGGCCGCGAGCAGTTCCAGGGCCTCGCTCGCCGCCCGCAGTGACACCCGCTCCTCGTGCAGGGCGGCATGGGCGGCGTCGAGCAGCGCGAGCGCGCCCGGGACGTCCCCCTCGTGCACGGTCCGCATGATCGCCGTCGCCGTCACGGGCCCGTACCCCCGCATCAGCGTCCGGTACGCCAGCAGCGCGCCGCGGTGCACCTCCCCGAAGACGCGGTAGCCGGACGCGGTCCGCGCGGCCGGCGGGAGGACACCGGCGTCCTCGTAGTTGCGGATCTGCTGCGTCGAGACACCGGCCAGCCGGGCCAGGTCGACGGGGCGGAGGCGGCGGTCGTTCGTCATCGATTTGAAGGTTACGGCAGGAGTCAGGGCGCGTAAGCCTCTCAAGTCTCAACACCGCACTTCAATGGAAGACTTGAAGGAATGGACGACTGCATCCGCGTCACCGGCGCACGCCTGAACAACCTCAGGAACGTCTCCCTCTCCCTGCCGAAGAACAAGCTGGTCGTCCTGACCGGCCTCTCCGGCTCCGGCAAGTCCACCCTCGCCTTCGACACCCTCCACCGGGAGGGCCAGCGGCAGTACATGGAGTCGCTGGGCATGGTCACCGGCTTCGTCAGCAAGCCCGCCGTGGACTCGATCACCGGCCTGTCCCCGTCCATCAGCGTCGACCAGCACCTCACCAACCGCAGCCCGCGCTCCACCGTCGGCACGGTCACCGAGGTCTTCACCTACCTGCGGCTGCTGTGGTCGCGCATCGGGGTCCGGCCCTGCCCCGGCTGCGGCAAGGACATCCCGCCGTCCTACGCCGACGGCGCCGAGGCCGATGAGGACGCCGAGGCGGAGCAGCGGCCCTGCCCGCACTGCGGCACCCCGGTACCCGAACTGGTCATGGGCTCCTTCTCCTTCAACAAGCCCGCCGGAGCCTGCCCGGCCTGCACCGGCCTCGGCGAGGTGATCCGGCCCGACATACGGCGCCTGGTCGACGACGGGAAGTCGGTCGCGCACGGGGCGGTGAAGGGCTGGAACGCCAAGTTCACCGACTGGAGCATCCCCGTGCTGCGGGCCGCCGCCGGCCACTACGGTTTCACCTTCGACGCGCACACACCGGTCGGCGAACTGGACGACAGGGGGCGGGACCTGCTGCTCCACGGCGTCGAAAGCCCCGAGTTCCGACGCCACTTCCCCGACACCGACCCGCCCGCGACCGTGGCGGCGGGCCGCTTCGAAGGAGTCGCGACGGCGCTGCTGCGCCGCTACAGCGACCGCGCCGACGACCCCGAGTACCGCGAACGGGCCGAGCAGCAGGGCTTGGTGAAGCAGCCCTGCGGGGAGTGCGGCGGGACCCGGCTGGGGGCTCAGGCCCGGGCGGTGACCGTGCACGGCCTCACCGTCGTCGAGGCGGTCCGGCTTCCGCTGACCGACCTCGCCGGCTGGCTGACCGGCCTGCGCGAGCGCTCCGACGGGGACGAGTGGCTGCTCGTGGAGCCGGTCGTCGCCGACCTGGAGGAGCGGGTCCGGCGCCTGCTGGACGTCGGAGTCGGCTACCTCACCCTGGGCCAGGCCACACCCAGCCTCTCCGCGGGCGAGACCCAGCGGCTGCGGCTGGCCGCCCTGCTCGGCTCCGGCCTGACCGGCGTCCTCTACGTCCTGGACGAGCCGACCATCGGCCTGCACCCCTCGGACACCGCCCGCCTGGTCGACGTCCTGCGCCGGCTGCGCGACCTCGGCAACACGGTCCTGGTCATCGAGCACGACCTGGACGTCCTGAAGGCGGCGGACCATGTGGTGGACGTCGGGCCGGGGGCGGGCCGGGACGGCGGGCGGATCGTCGCCGAGGGCACGCCGGACGAGGTCGCGGCGACGGAGGGCTCACCGACCGGGGCGTACCTGTCCGGACGGGCGGCGCACCCGGTCTCCCGGGGGCGGGGCGACGCCGCGGCAGCCCTGGTCATCAGGGGCGCCCGGGCCCACAATCTCAAGGACCTGACCGTACGCCTCCCGCTCGGCCGGCTGGTCACGGTCACGGGCCCCTCCGGGTCGGGCAAGTCCACCCTGCTCCTCGACATCCTGGACCGGGCCGCGCGGCGGCGCTTCAACGGGGCGGGGGAGCAGCCCGGTGAGCACGACGGCATCGACGGCTGGGAGCACCTGGGCAAGATCGTGACTGTCGACCAGGAGCCGGTCAGCCGCATGCCGCGCTCCAACGCGGCCACGTACGCCGAAGTGTTCACACCGATCCGGGAGGTGTTCGCGGCGCGCTCGAAGGGGGCACTCACCGCGGGTCACTTCTCCTTCAACACGGCCGGCGGCCGGTGCGAGCGCTGCGAGGGGGCCGGGGTGCTGTCGGTGCACATGCACTTCCTCCCGGCGGTGGAGGTGCGGTGCCCCGCCTGCCGGGGGAGGCGCTTCCGGCCCGAGGTGCTGGGCGTCCGGTACGAGGGGTGTGACATCGCACAGGTGCTGGAGGCGACGGTGGACGAGGCACTGGAGGTGTTCCGGGACGTGCCCACCGTGGTCGGCCGGCTGCGCCGCATGGCGGACGTCGGCCTCGGCTACCTCCCGCTGGGCCAGCCCGCGCCCACCCTCTCGGGCGGCGAAGCCCAACGCCTCAAACTGGCGAAGGAGTTGGGCCGCAGGGCGGCGGGCCGCACCCTCTACGTCCTCGACGAGCCGACGACCGGACTGCACGCGGCGGACACGGCACGGCTCCTCGGGGTGCTGCAACGGCTGGTGGACGCGGGGCACTCCGTCATCACCATCGAACACAACGTGGAGGTGATGCGGGCCTCGGACTGGCTGATCGACCTCGGGCCGGTCGGCGGGGCCGGCGGCGGCCGGGTCGTGGCGGAGGGGGCCCCGGGGGAGGTGGCGGCGGTGAGGGCGTCACGGACCGGTGGGTTTCTGGCTGAGTGACGTACGCCGTGCTCTCGGGGCCGCCCGCTTCTTCGGCGGCGTCGTGCCCCGTCAGCCCTGCCTCTCCAGCACCGCGTAGTCGGCGAAGCTGCGGCGGTAGCGCAGGTGCCTCGTCTCCTGGGTGTGCCTGCGCTGCCACTCCTCCACCTCGCCGGGCGCCTGGCACGGGCCCGAACCCGCCCCGCAGTCCTCCTCCTCGCCCGAGACGCAGGACGCCTCGTACTCGGGCTGGGCCGACGCGTCCTGCACGATCGTGTACGGCACGTAGCGGAAGATCCTGCGGCCGGTCGATTCCCCACCGTGCTCGTCGCGTTGGTGCTGGCGCAGCAGCACGTTCGCGTCCGTCACCGCGCTCCCGTCGAACGCCGCCCGCGCTCTGTCCCGCCGGAGCGCCAGCTCCTCACAGGCCGCGCACCCGGGCACGGGGGACGGGGGCCGGGTCGGATCGGCCGACAGTCCTTCCCTGGAACGGTCGTTGAGCGGTCGACGAGAGCTGCCTGCGCAACGTGGTCGGTGGTCCGGCTGTCATGCGAGAGCAGTGCGCGTACCTGCTCAGCGTTGCGCGGCGTCCCAACGTCCGCATCCAGTTCGCCCCTGCCGGGCCCGCCGAGATCGTCCGCCCCAGTGGCTCCATGTCCCTGATCACGCTGCCCGAAGGGCGCCACTGGCTGTATTCGGAATCCCTCAACCGCGGCCATTTCACGAACGATCCGGCCCTCTACGAGCGCTATAACCAGTTCTATGATGTGCTCAGGGCGGACGCCTTGTCAGCTCCCCAGTCCGCCGCTCTGATCCACGAGACGATGGAGAGGTACGAGCATCATGGACCGGAACGAGCTCGGCGCGATCACCTGGGTCAAGAGCAGCTACAGCGACGGCAACGGCGGCAACTGCATAGAAATAGCCCCCGGTTTCCCCGAAACCGTCCCCGTGCGCGACAGCAAGAACCCTGACGGACCGGTCCTGCTCGTCACCCGGTCCGCCTGGTCGGCGTTCGTCGGGTCCGTGCGCTGAACTACTGCCGCTCGGCACTTGAAGGATCCAGTTCGCGGAAACTCGACACGCCAACGCGATCAAATCGATGGATCTGAGCATGAAGATCACATAAGTTGACCTCCGCTCGGCCGCTGCCGTCGGTGCCTGACCAGCACCAGAAGACGGGCGGCTGACTTCTACGGAGGGGAAACAACTTGAAGAGGGACACTGTCCGCTGTGCCGTACGGGCAGGCGCGATAGCCGTGCTCACTGCCGCAGTCATGGCCGGTACCACTGCCGGGGCTCTCGCGGCCGACGACTCCCAGCCGACGGGCGTGGCCACCGCACCGGACCAAGGACTCCAGGGGCTACGTCAACGAGCGGGATAAGTCGTTCCCGGTCGTCCTGCGCTTCGAGTGCTCAAAGCTCACCGTGAGCGGCTGGAGATACCGCAGCAACATAGGCAACGCAACACTGCGCAATGGCAACGGCTACTGGGGCGACCACAACGTGTTCTCCGAGACGGCCACCATCCACTGCGCCTAGGCGAACGACATCTGTCGTCGGCCTTCAGAGGATGCTGCCGATCACCGCCCGAATCCGACGTGTCGTACGGTGTGAGGTGTTGGTGTTGTGCACGCCCAACTGCCACGTGATGCACCGGGCGCAACCCAGCGAATGGAGAACGGGTGGAAGACGAACGCCGACGCCCTGATTCAGCGGACCTCGTCGTAGCAGGATGCGGATGGCTCCTGATCGTGGCCGTCATCGCCCTGCCCGGACTCATCCTGAACGACGGCCCATTGACGGCGTACATGGTCGTTGTGGGCGGGATCATCGGGTTCCTGTGGGTCCGCAGGAGGCTGTATCGCTGAGGGGGCTCCCCGTCAGCCGAGCGCTGCAGGCGGTATGACCGCTTGTCCGAGGGAGCCGTCCTGGGCAGGTCGGGGTTTCCGGCCTGTTCGGGGCGGCCCGATGCATCATCCGCGACAGCAAGACCCCTGACGGACCGGTCCTGCTCGTAGGCCGGTCCGCCTGGTCGGCGTTCATCGGTTCCGTGCGCTGACTACTGCCCGCTCACCATCTGCAGGATCCGGTTGAAAGCACGCGGGTTCGCGGATTCCTGGACGGGAGCGTGAGGAAACCTGCGCGCGGGATGGCCGTTGAGGGATCTCGGCGAGTGGGTTCGGTATGTCGGCGTGGATGGTCCGCGATGGTGAGTTCGGACCGGAGGTGGTCTGAGTGCTGGAGGGTGTAGAGGTTGAGGCCGTGAGCCTGTTTCCGAACCAGAGAGCCTATGGGCGCCGTGATCGTCAGCCGCTACGGTCGGCAATGGATCAAGGAGCTGGCCTTTGGGGGGATACATGAGGCGGGGACGTTCGCTGCGTTTGAAAGTTGTCGGCTTGGCTTGGGTTCTTGCTGCTGGCAGCGGGTGCACAGGTGGCGAGTCGTCGTCTCCCGGTGGGGAGATGTCTGCCGAGGCCCGGTCCTATCTGTCCAAGGCGTTGAACATCATGGAAGGAAACGCCCTGCGTCGAGATGACGTCGACTGGGCGGAGGTGCGACGGGCGGCTTTCACGCAGGCTGGCAGCGCCCAACATCCAGTCGACACATACCCTGTGATTGAGTTGGCGATCAGCGCTCTGGCAGACGGGCACAGCCAGCTCTTCCACCCCGATCGCGCGAAGGAACTGTTCAGCGGCGCGCCGGTCCGTTCACCTGTCGAGGGACGGGCCCTTCCCGGGCGTGTTGGGTACCTGTCGCTTCCCGGAGTGCTGGGGTCCGATGAGATCTATCAGCAGTACGTGCGGGAAGGCCGGGCGGCCGTAGCGAAAGCCAATCGGCCGACCGCATGCGGCTGGGTGATCGATCTGCGCCGGAACCGCGGTGGAAACATGTGGCCGATGCTCGCTGTCGTTGGGCCGATCCTCGGTGACGGTGACGCCGGAGGGTTCGTCGACGCCAAGGGTAAAAAGTCCGTGTGGTCGATCGAGAAGGGGAGCCCTCTCGTTGACGGGGAATCGCAGGGTTGGGGAACGAGCACGCCCATAGGCGCGGGATCTGCGCCGGTTGCTGTGCTCACCAGCCGTTCTACGGCTAGCTCCGGGGAAGCGGTGACCGTGGCATTGCGCGGACGCCCTGATACGCGGTCGTTCGGCGAGGAAACGACGGGTATTCCCACCGGCAACACGTCGTATCGGCTGTCCGATGGGGCTCTCCTCCTTCTGACCGTGTTCAAGGATGCCGACCGCACGGGCCGCACATATGACGGCCCCATTCCGCCCGACGAAGAAGTGGCCGACAACCTGGGCCGCGGTAGCAAGCGGGATCCGGTGTTGGAGGCTGCAACCGCATGGTTGTCCGATCATCCTGCCTGCGAGTAGGGCTCAAGCGGCCGTGGGGAGTGCGTAGCCGTGGGCGACGTCGCAGCGTTCGGCGGTGCGGGGCTTGTGGCGGGTGAGTCGCCTGGTCATGAGCGTGGTGGCGGCCCATGTGATGAGTGTTTCGCTCATCTCGGGGAGGCGTTCGTGGTCACGGCAGTGCCGGCGCGCCCTCAGCGGTTGTACGGCATGCCGCCGTACCGCCTGACCGCTACGTAGGTAGGTTTTTCTGTGGAGCGTTGACGACCATGCGTGTCTCCGAGGGCAACCCGTTTCCCGAAAGCCCCGCAGGACCCCCTCAGGACTCGTCGCGCCTCGGGTCGTCGTCCTTGTCCTCGTCGAGGGACTTCAGGAAGTCGGGGTTGTCGTCGGGGGCGACCCACTGCCGGGAGCGGCCGCCGCGGGCCCCGGACCAGCCGTCGGCGGCGGGGCTCCGCTTCTTGCCGGCGATGAGCCAGGAGATCGACCCGACGAGCGGAAAGACCAGCACGAGCAGCGCCCACAGCGGCTTGGGCATGTGACGGATGTCGTCGTCCTTCGTGCTGATGCAGTCGATGAACGCGTAGACGCTGAGCGCCAGTGGCACGAGAAACATCAGTACCCGGAGCATGTGGCCTCTCAGCGAAATCGGGTGGGTGGTTCCAGGCCAGGGTAGCGGCTCGGGGATACTGGACCCCATGGCTTACGACGATCTTCGCTCCCTGCTGAGGGCGCTGGAGCGCGAGGGTGACCTCAAGCGCATCAAGGCCGAGGTCGACCCGTATCTGGAGGTCGGGGAGATCGTCGACCGGGTCCAGAAGTCCGGCGGTCCCGCCCTGCTCTTCGAGAACGTGCGCGGCTCCAGCATGCCCCTCGCGATGAACGTGTTCGGCACGGACCGGCGGCTGCTGAAGGCCCTGGGCCTGAAGTCGTACGCCGAGATCTCCGAGCGGATCGGCGGGCTGCTCAAGCCCGAGCTGCCGCACGGCTTCGTCGGCGTGCGCGAGGCCTTCGGCAAGCTCGGCGCGATGACGCACGTGCCGCCGAAGAAGGTGAAGGACGGTCCCGTGCACGAGGTCGTCCTGACCGGGGACGACGTGGACCTCGACCAGCTCCCGGCCCTGTTCACGTGGCCGAAGGACGGCGGGTCGTTCTTCAATCTGGGGCTGACCCACACCAAGGACCCGGTCAGCGGCGTCCGCAATCTCGGGCTGTACCGGCTCCAGCGGCACGACAAGCGCACCATCGGCATGCACTGGCAGATCCACAAGGACAGCCGGAACCACTACCAGGTGGCCGCGCGCAGGGGCGAGCGGCTGCCCGTCGCGATCGCCTTCGGGTGTCCGCCCGCCGTGACGTACGCCTCCACCGCGCCGCTGCCCGGGGACATCGACGAGTACCTGTTCGCCGGGTTCCTGGCGGGCAAGCGGATCGAGATGGTCGACTGCAAGACCGTGCCGCTCCAGGTGCCGGCGCAGGCCGAGGTCGTGATCGAGGGCTGGCTGGAGCCGGGCGAGATGCTCCCCGAGGGGCCGTTCGGCGACCACACCGGCTTCTACACCCCGCAGGAGCCCTTCCCGGCGCTGAAGATCGACTGCGTGACGATGCGGAAGCGGCCGCTGCTCCAGTCGATCGTCGTGGGCAGGCCCCCGACGGAGGACGGGCCCCTCGGCCGGGCGACGGAACGCTTCTTCCTGCCGCTGCTGAAGATCATCGTGCCGGACATCGTGGACTACCACCTGCCGGAGGCGGGCGGTTTCCACAACTGCGCGATCGTCTCGATCGACAAGAAGTACCCGAAGCACGCGCAGAAGGTGATGCACGCCGTCTGGGGCGCGCACATGATGTCGCTGACCAAGCTGATCGTGGTCGTCGACTCCGACTGCGACGTGCACGACCTGCACGAGGTCGCCTGGCGGGCGCTGGGCAACACCGACTACGCCCGGGACCTGAGCATCGTCGAGGGCCCGGTCGACCATCTGGACCACGCCTCCTACCAGCAGTTCTGGGGCGGCAAGGCCGGTATCGACGCGACGAAGAAGTGGCCCGAGGAGGGCTACACGCGCGACGGCGGCTGGCCCGACATGGTGGAGTCGGATCCGGAGACGGCGGCGAAGGTGGACCGCCGCTGGAAGGAGTACGGCCTGTGAGTTCCGCTTCCGCCGCGATCCCGCAGCCGGGACGCACCAAGGCCTTCCTCCGGCTGGTGATGATCGAGCACTCGGTCTTCGCGCTGCCTTTCGCCTACATCGCCGCGCTCACGGCGATGTTCCAGTGGGACAAGAACATCCACTGGGGCAAGCTGCTGCTGGTCACCGTCTGCATGGTGGGCCTGCGCACCTTCGCGATGGCGGTCAACCGGATCATCGACCGGGAGATCGACGCCCGTAACCCGCGCACGGCGCAGCGCGAGCTGGTGACGGGCGCGATGTCGGTGAAGCACGCCTGGACGGGTGCGCTGATCGCCCTGGCCGTGTTCCTCGGCGCTGCGGCCCTGCTGAACCCGCTGTGCCTGGCGCTGGCCCCCATCGCGGTGATCCCGATGGTGATCTACCCGTACGGCAAGCGGTTCACGAACTTCCCGCAGGCCATCCTCGGCCTCGCCCAGGCGATGGGCCCGGTCGGCGGCTGGCTGGCGATCTCGGGTTCCTGGTCCTGGGACGCGGTGCTCCTCGGTCTCGCCGTCGGCGTCTGGATCGGCGGCTTCGACCTGATCTACGCCTGCCAGGACGTCGAGACCGACCGCGAGATCGGCGTCATGTCCGTCCCGGCCCGCTTCGGCATCCCGGCGGCCGTCTGGGGAGCGCGGGTCTGCCACGCGGTGACGACCGCCCTCTTCGTCTGGTACGCCCTCGCCACCGGCGCCGGTGCCTTCTTCTGGCTGGGCCTGCTGATCGTCGCCGCCGCGTTCCTCTACGAGCACTCGATCGTCCGCCCTCACGACCTGTCCCGCGTGAACCGCGCGTTCTTCAGCGTCAACGGCTTCATCGGGATTGCCCTGTTCGTGTGCGCGCTGCTGGATCTGCTGGTGCGGGGTCTGACGGTCTGATCACGGTGCGGTGAGCGCGCGGCCCCCTTGCGGGCGGCGGCGGAACAGGAACGCCGCCGCCACTCCCGCGAGCAGGCCCAGCAGATGGCCCTGCCAGCTGACGCCCGTCTGAGTCGGGGCCAGGCCCGCCAGGATCGAGCCGCCCCAGATCGAGGCGATCAGGACGCCCGCCAGGACGCCCCAGGGGCGGCGCTCGACGAAGCCGGTGACCAGGAGGAAGCCGAAGAGGCCGAAGATCACGCCGGAAGCGCCCGCGGTGTTGGAGTGGGCCGGGGCTATGAGCCACACGCCCAGGCCGTCCACGACGATGATCAGCGCGCACACCAGCAGGAACCGGCGCAGGCCCGCGAGCGCGGCGAGGAAGCCGAGGACCAGCAGCGGCACGGTGTTCGCCGCCAGATGGGCGAAGCCGAAGTGGATGAACGACGACGGGACGACGTCGACCAGCTCGGACGGGTCGCGCGGGGTGACGCCGAAGCCGTCCAGCGCGTGGCCCGTCGCCACGTCCACCACTTCCAGCAGCCACAGCAGCGCGACCCAGGCCAGCATCAGCTTGCCCGCGGCCAGCGCGCGGTCGCTCTGTGACCACCCGGCTTGCGGATCCGACATGGCGACCCCCAGTGCTCGCTCGTCCCCTCCATGCAACGGCCCGTACCCCTTGGCCGGTTCCCACCCTGGGACGCCGGATAGGCTCGGTCTTGTGAACCCAGTCAAGCCAGGCGAGACGCCGCGTACGCCTTGGATCGTAGGGGTGTCCGGCGCCTCCGGCACCCCGTATGCCGCTGCCGTGCTGCGGGCCCTTCTCGCCGCCGGCGAGAGCGTCGACCTCGTGGTGTCCCGGGCCTCCCGGCTCACCCTGCTGGACGAGACGGGGATCTCCTTCCGGGACGCCCACTGGCAGGCTGACCTGCGCGAATGGCTGTCCCGGGGCGCCGACGGCAAGCCGGACACCTTCTCCGTCGACATCGGCGCCGTACGGCACTGGAGCGCCGGCGACCTGGCCGCCGGGCCCTCCTCGGGGTCGTACCCCACCCAGGGCATGCTCATCGTGCCCGCCTCGACGGCGAGCGTGGCCGGAGTCGCGCTCGGTCTGTCGAAGGACCTGCTGCAACGGGCGGCGAGCGTGACCCTCAAGGAGGGCCGCAAGCTGATCGTGGCCGTGCGCGAGACCCCGCTGAACGGCCAGACCCTGCGGCATCTGGTCACCCTCGACGACGCGGGCGCGACGGTGGTGCCCGCCTCACCCGCCTTCTACGCGGGCGCGACGCACATCCAGGACCTGGTGGACTTCGTCGCCGGACGCGTACTCGACGCGGCGGGCGTGCCGCACGGTCTCTACCGCCGTTGGCAGGGTGAACTCGGCGGCGCACACCGCGACGGCTGAGCAGCACCCGAACCTCATCGGACTCAACGACAACTTCAGCGGAAGGCTTCGATCGCAATGGACGCGGTGGACAGGCAGCTCATCCAGGCCCTGAGGGAGAACGGCCGGGCCTCCTACGCGGAGCTGGGACGCCTCGTCGGACTGTCGGGACCCAGCGTCACCGACCGCATCAACCGGCTGGAGGCGGCCGGTGTCATCACCGGCTACCGGGCCACCGTCGACGCCGCCACGCTCGGCCTCGGCGTCACCGCCCTGGTCGGCATCTCACTCTCCGACGCCACCGACCACGAGGACGTGGCCCAGCGGTTGAAGGACCTCTCGGAGATCGAGGACTGCTGGTTCATCGCGGGCGACGACTCGTACATGCTCAAGGTGCGGGCGGCGAACGTGGACGGCCTGGAGAAGATGATCCGGCGGCTCAGCGGAATCGAGGGCGTCTCCCGCACGCGTACGACGATCGTGCTCTCCACGAAGTGGGAGAACCGGGTCGGGGAGCTGCCCGAAGAGGAGTAGGCCCGAAGGGCCGTCTGGGGGCACCTCCCGCCCGAAGGGTGGGGGCGTACGGTTGGGGACGTCGTCGATGAAAGGTGTGGGCATGGATCTCGGGCTCAAGCGCGAGCTGGAGGAGAAGGTCAGGGCGGGTGTCCGCCTGACCCGTGAGGACGGCATCGCGCTGTACGAGTCGGACGACCTGGCCTGGCTCGGCGGCCTCGCGCACGAGGTGCGGACGCGCAAGAACGGCGACGTCGTGCACTTCAACGTCAACCGGCACCTCAACATGACGAACGTGTGCACGGCCTCCTGCGCGTACTGCTCCTTCCAGCGCAAGCCGGGGGAGAAGGACGCGTACACGATGCGCATCGAGGAGGCCGTGAAGCTCGCGAAGTCGATGGAGTCGGAGAACCTCACCGAGCTGCACATCGTCAACGGGCTGCACCCGAACCTGCCGTGGCGGTACTACCCGCGGTCGCTGCGGGAGCTGAAGGCGGCGCTGCCGCACGTCTCGCTGAAGGCGTTCACGGCCACCGAGATCCACCACTTCGAGACGATCTCCGGGATGAGCGCCAGCGAGATCCTCGACGAGCTGATCGACGCGGGGCTGGAGTCGCTGACCGGTGGTGGCGCCGAGATCTTCGACTGGGAGGTCCGGCAGCACATCGTGGACCACCGCACCCACTGGGAGGACTGGTCCCGGATCCACCGGCTCGCGCACGAGAAGGGTCTGAAGACCCCGTGCACGATGCTGTACGGGCACATCGAGGAGCCCCGGCACCGGGTGGACCACGTGCTGCGGCTGCGTGAGCTGCAGGACGAGACCGGCGGCTTCCAGGTCTTCATTCCGCTGCGGTACCAGCACGACTTCGTCGACATGCAGGACGGCAAGGTGCGGAATCGCCTCCAGGCGCGGACGCAGATGGCGACGGGGGCGGAGGCGCTGAAGACCTTCGCGGTGTCGCGGCTGCTGTTCGACAACGTGCCGCACGTCAAGGTGTTCTGGGTGATGCACGGGGTGCAGACGGCGCAGCTTGCGTTGCAGCACGGTGCGGACGACATGGACGGGTCGGTCGTCGAATACAAGATCACCCACGACGCGGACAACTACGGGACGCCGAACAAGCTGACGCGTGAGGATCTGCTGGATCTGATCCGTGATGCCGGGTTCCGGCCCGTGGAGCGGAACACCCGGTACGAGATCATCCGGGAGTACGAGGGGTCCGACCCGGAGCGGCGGGAGTCGCCGCAGCCGATGCGGGTCTGACTCCGTCGATGGGGGGTGCGGGCGCGTGGGGGTTGTTCGCGCCCCGCGGCGGAGCCGCAATTCGGCAGGGTCCCGCGCCCCTGAGTGGGGTACCCGGAGGGCATGGTCAGGACCTCGGCGCCTGAGGACGCTTACACCGCTGAGCCCTTCTTGCCCGAGCGAGGCGGTCTTCCCGCTCTGCGGAAGGCCGCTGCCGAGTGCCGGGGGTGTCCGCTGCACCGGGACGCCACCCAGACCGTGTTCGGGGCCGGCAGCACGGACGCTCGGGTCATGCTCGTGGGGGAGCAGCCCGGGGATCAGGAGGACCGGCAGGGGAAGCCGTTCGTCGGGCCCGCCGGGAAGCTGCTGGACCGGGCCTTGGAGGAGGCCGGCATCGACCCCTCCGAGGTCTATGTCACCAATGCCGTGAAGCACTTCAAGTTCACGCAGTCCGAGCCCCGGAAGCGGCGGATCCACAAGGCGCCGAGCCTGCGGGAGACGACCGCGTGCGGACCCTGGCTGGCGGCTGAACTCGCGGTCGTGGAGCCGGAGCTGATCGTCGTCCTGGGGGCCACCGCCGGGAAGGCGCTGCTCGGGTCCTCGTTCCGGGTCACGCAGGTGCGGGGGACGGTGCTGGAGGAGGAGATCCACGGTCGGGCCGAGCGACTGGTGCCGACCGTGCATCCGTCGTCGGTGCTGCGGTCCGACGATCGGGAGGCGGCGTACCGGGGGCTGGTGTCGGACCTGAAAGTGGCGGCGGACGCCCTGTCGTAATAGCTACAATCGGTCCATGCCCCTTACCTTCACGCTCGACCCCGCCGTCACCCCCGAGCTGCGTGACGGCCTGCTCGATCTGTGGACCGATGTCTCCAACGCCGGCGGAGCCGTCGGGTACGTGCCGCCGGTGACGCGGGAGGAGATCCGCCCCGCGCTGGTGCAGCACTTCGCGTCGATGGCGGAGGGCCGGGTCAAACTCCTCGTCGGGCACGACGAGGAGGGGCGGGTCGCGGCGACCGCGTTCCTCACTTTCAACACGCATCACCTGATGACGCACTGGCTGTGGCTGTACACCGTGATGGTGCACCCGCGGCACCAGGGGAAGGGCTACGGCCGGGATCTGCTGGGTGCCGCCGCGGACGCGGCCCGGGGCATGGACGGGATCGAGTCGATCCGGCTCACCTGCCGGGGCGGTCTCGGCCTCGAGCGGTTCTACGGTTCCTGCGGATACAAGGAGGTCGGGCGGATCCCCGGGGCGATCCGGGTGGCGCCGGGAGACGACCGGGACGACGTCATCATGCTGCTGCCCCTCGCCTGAACCCCCGTGCGAGACCGTCCGCTCGGCGTGCTTCACTGGACGGTGCCCCTTTGGGTGCGTTCTGGCCGTTCGAACCGGAAGAGTGGATTGAGATGCTCCGCTACACGCTGATGCGCCTCGGAATCTTCGTGGGCTGCCTCGTGGTGGTCTGGGGCGCCGTCTACTCCGGCATCGCCCCGCGCGGGCTCGGCAACAGCAACGGGCTGTGGATCGTGGCCCTCGCCCTGCTCATCTCCGCGCCGATCAGCCTGGTCGTGCTGCGCAAGGAGCGGGACCGGGCGTCGGTCCAGGTCGCGCAGCGGGTCGACCGGATGAAGGCCAACCTGGACGCCAACCGCAACCAGGAGGACGTGGGCGACGACACCACCCGGGCCCAGGGGCAGACCTCGTAAGGTCCTGTACGCGCGTTCCGGCGCCCCGTTTCCGTACATGCTCGGAAACGGGGCGCTTTGCGTTGTATGGGTGTGTGTGCGTCATCACCTGTCAAAGTCAGGCTTTGGGGTCCCCAAAGCTCAGGTGTTAAGGTCGTTGTATGAAGTCAGCAGTCGCGCCCCTTTCGCCCCTGAGCGTTCCGCTCGTGGCGCGCCTGCACGTGGATCTCTGTCGGTGCGCGTCCGCTTTCTGTCGTCCCTGACGTAACGCAACCCCCCCGCCGTATCCCACGTCAGCTTCCCTACGCGTCCCCCCAACGGAGTCAGTCCGTGTCCTCACACACGAAGTCCTTCAAGGTGCCCTTCTGGGCCCAGATACTCGCCGGTCTCGTCCTGGGCGTGCTGCTCGGCTGGCTCGCCCGCGACCTGGACCTGTCCTGGCTGGTCACGACCCTGGAGAAGGTCGGTGACACCTTCATCGGGCTGCTGAAGCTCGCGGTCGCCCCGCTCGTCTTCTTCGCGATCCTGGTCTCGATCACCAACCTGCGGAAGGTCAACAACGCGGCCCGCCTGGCCTCGCGTACCCTCCTGTGGTTCATGGTCACGTCGCTGATCGCGGTCAGCATCGGCCTGGTCATCGGTCTGCTGACCAACCCCGGCTCCGGTACCGGCCTCACGCCCAAGGACGGCGGGAAGCCCGAGGACACCGGCTCCTGGATCGACTTCCTGACGGGCATCGTCCCGACCGACGTCATCACGCCGTTCACCGAGCTGAACGTGCTGCAGATCGTCTTCATGGCCGCCGTCGCCGGTATCGCCGCCCTCCAGCTCGGCGAGAAGGCCCAGCCCATCCTCACCCTGAGCGAGTCCGTCCTCAGCCTGCTCCAGAAGGCGCTGTGGTGGGTCATCCGGCTCGCCCCGCTCGGCACGATCGGCCTCATCGGTTACGCCATCGCCACCTACGGCTGGGACCTGATCGGCAAGTACGCGACGTTCACCGCCGACATCTACGTCGGCTGCCTCATCGTGATGTTCGGCGTCTACCCGACGCTGCTCGCGACCGTCGCCAAGGTCAACCCGGTCCAGTTCTTCAAGGGTGCCTGGCCCGCGATCCAGCTGGCCTTCGTCTCCCGCTCCTCCGTGGGCACCATGCCGCTGACGCAGAAGGTCACCGAGCGGCTCGGCGTGCCGAAGGAGTACGCGTCCTTCGCGGTGCCGTTCGGCGCGACGACCAAGATGGACGGCTGCGCCGCGATCTACCCGGCGATCGCCGCGATCTTCGTGGCCCAGATCTTCGACATCCAGCTGGGTGTCGGCGACTACCTGCTGATCGCGTTCGTCTCGGTGGTCGGCTCCGCCGCCACGGCCGGTCTGACCGGCGCGACGGTCATGCTGACCCTCACCCTGTCCACCCTCGGCCTGCCGATGGAGGGCGTGGGCCTGCTCCTCGCGATCGACCCGATCCTGGACATGATCCGCACCGCGACCAACGTCGCCGGGCAGGCGCTGATCCCGGTCCTGGTCTCGGCCCGCGAGAACCTGCTCGACCGCGACGCGTACGCCACGGCCGACGGCTCCTCCCTGGACGAGCCGCTCGACGAGCCGCGCGACAAGGCCGAGCCGGTCCCCGCGACCGCCTGACAGCCGACGGAACGGACGCGTCGACGGGCCCCCTTGGCGGTCCTCCTCCGGTTTCCCGGGCGAGGGCCGTCCAGGGGGCCCGTACGCTAAGCGGTATGGGTGCCGTGAAGACCAAGCGGATGCCGCGTGCGGTCCGTGAACAGCAGATGCTGGACGCCGCCGTACAGACCTTCGGCCAACGGGGCTACATGGCCGCGTCGATGGACGAGATAGCCGAACTCGCCGGCGTGTCCAAGCCGTTGGTGTACCTGTACCTCAACTCGAAGGAAGACCTCTTCACCGCCTGCATCCGCCGGGAGGCGGGGGCCCTCGTCGAGGCGGTGCGGGCCGGGGTCCGCCGCGACCTGCCCGCCGACCGGCAACTCTGGGAAGGCCTCCGCGCCTTCTTCGCGCACACCGGCGAGAACCCGGACGCGTGGTCGGTCCTGCACCTCCAGGCCCGTACGCACGGCGAGCCGTTCGCCGCCGAGATCACCGCGATGCGCGAGGAGATCGTCGCGTTCGTGACCCAGCTGATCCTCGCCGGTGCCCGGGAGGCCCACCGCGACCCCGACCTGCCGGAGCGTGAGGTCGCCGGGCTCGCCGAAGCCCTGGTCGGCGCAGCCGAGTCGCTCGCCGCCTGGGCCAACGCCACCCCGGGCGTCACGGCCCGCCAGGCCGCGGCCACCCTGATGAACTTCGCCTGGGCGGGGCTCGGCGACCTCATGGCCGGGCGGCCCTGGGCACCTCCGGAGGAGCCGGCGGGCCCTCACGCCGGGTAGACGTCCCCCGTCACATGGATCCGGTCCTCCCGGCCGCGCAGCTCGAAGCGGCCGTCCTGCGCCGCGTACGTCACCGTCCCGGGCAGCAGGACCGGTGCCCTGAACTCCGCCCGCACATGGCAGCACTCCGTGACGCCGTGCGCGGCGAGGCAGCGGGCCACCGTCCACATGCCGTGGGCGATGGCCCGGGGGAAGCCGAACAGCCGGGCCGTGAGCGGGTGCAGGTGGATCGGGTTGCGGTCCCCGGAGGCGGCCCCGTAGCGGCGCCCGACATCCCCGGCGAGCCGCCACTCGGCGACCGCGGGCGGCGGCTTGCGTACCTCCGGCTCCCGGGGAGCCGCGGCCGGCCGGTGCGTGCGGTGCCGGGCCAGGTACGTGCTCCTCGACTCCCATACGACGTCCCCGCCGCCGCGCACCTCGGTGACGATCCTGGCCTCCGTGCCGCGCCGGTGGGGGACCAACCCCTCGACATGCACGGAGAGTTCGTACGAGCCGCCGGTCGGCATCCGTGCGTGCCGGGTGACGGTGATCGACGTGTGGACGAGACCGAGCAGCGGCAGCGGGAAGCCCCGGCCGCTCATCAGCCGCATGGCCAGGGGGAAGCCGAGCACGTGCGGATACGTCACCGGCAGTGCGTCCTCCCCGGTCGGGAACCCGCAGACCCGCTCGTACGCCGCGAGCCGCGCGAGGTCGACGCGCAGGCCCGGCAGGACGAGCCGGGTGCGGGGGAACTCCGCGTCGGGGCTGGGGCGTTTGAAGGGGGACAGCAGGGCGCCGCGGGCCAGGAGCGGGGCGAGGGAGGGGGACTGGGCGAGGGCGACGTCGCTCGGGCCGGCCATCACGCCCCCAGCAGGCTCTGGCCGCACACGCGGACGACCTGGCCGTTGACCGCGCCCGAGGCCGGGTGGGCCAGCCAGGCGGTGGTCTCGGCGACATCGGCCGGGAGGCCGCCCTGGGCGAGGGAGTTCATCCGGCGGCCCGCCTCGCGGATGAACAGCGGGACGGCGGCCGTCATCTTCGTCTCGATGAAGCCGGGCGCGACCGCGTTGACCGTCACGCCGTGCTCCGCCAGCGCGCGCGGCGCGAGGGAGCGGACCATGCCGACGACGCCCGCCTTGCTTGCCCCGTAGTTGGTCTGGCCGGCGTTGCCGGCGATCCCCGCGATCGAGGCGGTGGCGACGATCCGGCCGCCGCGCTTCAGCGTGCCGTCCTTCAGCAGGGCGTCCGTGGTGCGCAGCACGCTCGCCAGATTCACTTCGAGGACGGAGATCCAGCGCTCGGAGGGCATGTTCACCAAGCGCCGGTCACGGGTGATGCCCGCGTTGTGGATCAGCAGGTCCAGGCCGTCGGGCAGGGCCTCGGCGATCCGCGCACCCGCGTCCGCGGCCGTCATGTCGAGCAGCAGCGCGGTACCGCCGAGCCGGTCGGCGACGCGCCGGGCGTCCTGCTCGGCCTGCGGCACATCGAGCACCACGACCCGGGCACCGTCCCGGGCGAGGGTCTCGGCGACCGCTTCGCCGATACCCCGCGCGGCACCGGTGACGAGGGCGGTGCGGCCGGTCAGGGGGCGGTCCCCGTCGGGAGGAGTCGTCTCCTGGGGTGCTCCCACCTCGATCACCTGCCCGCTGACGTACGCCGACTTCGGCGACAGCAGGAAGCGGAGGGTGGACTCCGCGGCGGCGGCGTCCGTGAGCCGGACCAGGTTCACCGTCCTGCCCCGGCCGATCTCCTTGCCGAGGGAGCGCGTGAAGCCCTCCAGGGCCTGCTGCGCCGCGGCCTGGTGGTGGTCGGCGGGGTCGAGCGGCGCGCCGAGCACCACCACGCGCCCGCTCGCTGCGACCGACCGTACGGCGGGATGCAGGGCGGCATGCACCTCCGCCAGGCCTTCGACGTCCCGCACCCCGGTCGCGTCCAGGGCGACGGCGGCCACGCGGTCCGAGCCGGCCGGGCCGTTCCCCGCACGGGCCAGGACCGGAGCCAGGCCGAGGGTGGACCGGCCGACGGTGAGGTGCCGCAGGCCGCCGTCCAGGGCGGGCCGCTCGGGGGACCAGCGGGTCAGCGCCGCGGGCTGCGGCAGTCCCAGCCGGCGGGTGAGGAAGCGGCCGGGCGCGGTACCGGTAAAGCTCAGATAGCGGTCGGCCATTGACAACTCCCAGTTCCCGACGACGGCTCAGTGACGCCCCACTCCTGCTTACTCTGGAGTAAGGTTACCGGAGGTAAGGCTACGTCACAGGCGAGGAGCAGGTCGACATGAGCCCCCAGCAGCTGTCGCCGTCGGTGCGGCGCGTGGCGATCGTCGGCGGAGCGCGCATCCCCTTCGCCCGTTCCGACGGCCCCTACGCCACCGCCTCCAACCAGCAGATGCTCACCGCCGCCCTCGACGGCCTCGTCGAGCGCTACGGGCTCCGGGAGCCGGGCGCGGTCGGCGAGTTCGTCGCCGGGGCCGTACTCAAGCACAGCCGCGACTTCAACCTCGCCCGCGAGACCGTCCTCGGCTCGGAACTCCACCCGCGCACCCCCGCCTACGACATCCAGCAGGCCTGCGGCACAGGCCTCCAGGCCGTCATCGCCGCCGCCAACAAGATCGCCCTCGGCCAGACGGAGTCGGCCGTCGCGGGCGGCGCCGACACCGCCAGCGACGCGCCCCTCGGCGTCAACGACTCCCTGCGCCGCATCCTCCTGGAGGCCCGCCGGGCGAAGTCGCTCGGCGGCCGCGTGAAGGCCCTGGCGAAGGTGCGCCCCGGCCACCTCGCCCCCGACATCCCGCGCAACGCCGAGCCGCGCACCGGCCTGTCCATGGGCGAACACGCCGCCGTCACCGCCCGCGAATGGGGCATCGCCCGCGAGGCGCAGGACGAACTCGCGGCCACCAGTCACCAGCGGCTGGCGGCGGCCTACGAACGCGGCTTCTTCCAGGACCTGGTCGTCCCCTTCCGCGGCCTGGCCCGCGACCAGAACCTGCGCCCCGGCTCGACGGTGGAGAAACTCGCCTCCCTGAAGCCGGTGTTCGGGCTCGACCACCCCGACCCGACCATGACGGCCGGGAACTCCACCCCGCTGACGGACGGCGCGGCCACCGTCCTGCTGGCGAGCGAGGAGTGGGCCCGCGAGCGCGGCCTGGAGCCGCTGGCGTACCTCACCGCGTACGAGACGGCGGCCGTCGACTTCGTGGGCGGCGATGTGGCCGGCGGCGAGGACGGCCTGCTCATGGCGCCCGCCCACGCCGTCCCGCGCATGCTGGAGCGGGCCGGGATGGGCCTGGACGACTTCGACCTCGTCGAGATCCACGAGGCGTTCGCCTCCCAGGTGCTGGCCACGCTCGCCGCCTGGGAGAAGCGGGGCCTGGGCACGGTGGACCGCGCCCGGCTGAACGTCGCCGGCTCCTCCCTCGCCACCGGCCACCCCTTCGCCGCCACCGGCGCCCGGATCGTCGCCACCCTGGCCAAGCTCCTCACCGAACGGGACGCCCCCGCCCGCGGGTTGATCTCCGTCTGCGCGGCGGGCGGGCAGGGGGTGACGGCGATCCTGGAACGGGCCTGAGAGCACGGCGTACAAAACCTGAAGGACTCTCACCTAACCCCCGAGATTGCACAGGCCTGGCTCCGGACCACCCCCGAACCCGCACAGACCCGCCACGTGAGCGCCGTACGATCCCGTTCCTACCGTCAGTAACCCCTTTCTGGGGGTTCAGCCGGTTGAGCGCCTCGGCGTGCGAGGCACGTACGTCATGCAGCAAGCAGTCTTCGCTGCACGCCCCAGGAGCCGCCCGTGTCCACTGCGTATCCCTCCTCCGCCTACGGCGACGTGTACGGAGGGCCGGTCCTGGTCGAGCCCGAGGTGCGGCGGATGGACGGGGCGGTACGGGAGGCCTCCGTACCGCCGCTGGCCCCGCCGTGGACGCACGGGTCGCTCGCCGACCTGCCCTTCGACAACGCGACCGCGCATCCGGATGCCGTGGTGCTCAGCCGCAAGGACGCCGACGGGTCCTGGAGCGACGTCACGGCGGCACAGTTCGCCGACCAGGTGAGGGCCGTGGCGAAGGGCCTGATCGCCGAGGGCCTGATGCCGGGCGACCGGATCGCCGTGATGGCCCGCACCATCTACGAGTGGACCGTCCTGGACTTCGCCGCCTGGGCGGCCGGACTGGTCACCGTCCCCGTCTACCCCACCTCCTCCGTCTTCCAGGCCCGCTGGATCCTCCAGGACTCCGGCGCGGTCGCCCTGGTCACCGAGACCGCCGCGCAGGCCGCCGCCCTCGGCCCGGAGCGGGAGCGGCTGCCCGACCTCCAGCACCTGTGGATCGTCGAGAAGGGCCATGTGGACCGGCTCGCCGAAGCCGGGGCGCACCTGCCCGACCAGGAGGTCGAGGTGCGGCGCGGCATGCTCGGCCCCGACACCCTCGCCACCCTCGTCTACACCTCCGGCACCACGGGCCGCCCCAAGGGCTGCGCGCTCACCCACGGCAACTTCTTCGCCGAGGTCGACAACGCCATCGAGCTGCTCTACCCCGTCTTCCGGGCGAAGACCAGCGAAGAGGCCTCGGTCCTGCTGTTCCTGCCGATGTCCCACGTCTTCGGCCGCATGGTGGCGATCGCCTGCATCCGGGCCCGCGTCCGGCTGGGCCACGCGCCCAGCATCAAGGCCGAGCACCTGCTGCCGGACCTGGCCAGCTTCCGTCCGACGTGTCTGCTGGCCATCCCGTACATGCTGGAGAAGGTCTTCAACTCGGCCCGCGCCAAGGCAGAGGCCGGCGGCCGCGTCTCGTCGTTCGACCGTGCGGCGTCGGTGGCGCAGCGCTACGGAGAGGCCCTGGAGGCCCAGCAGACGGGCACCGGCCCCGGCCCCTCCCGCGCCCTCAGGACCGCCCGGGCCTTCTACGACCCCCTGGTCTACCGCCGGATCCGCACCGCCATGGGCGGCAGAGTCCGCTACGCCATCTGCGGCGGCTCCCCGCTCGGCCGCCGTCTCGCCGCGTTCTACGCCGGTGCCGGCATCGAGATCTTCGAGGGCTACGGCCTGACGGAGACCACCGGCGCGAGCACCGTCACCCCGCCCCTGAAACCCCGGCTGGGCACCGTCGGCTGGCCGCTGCCCGGCACCCGCGTGCGCATCGCCGCCGACGGGGAGATCCTCGTCGGCGGCGACCACGTGCTGCGCGGCTACTGGGACCCGCAGGCCGGCGGCGTCGTCCCCGCCGCCCCCGACGGCTGGCTCGCCACCGGCGACCTGGGCGAACTGGACGACGAGGGCTACCTGACGATCACCGGCCGCAAGAAGGAACTGCTGATCACCGCGGGCGGCAAGAGCGTCGCCCCGGCCCCGCTGGAGAACTGGCTGCGCTCGCATCCGCTGATCTCCCAGTGCCTCGTCCTGGGCGACGGCCGCCCCTTCGTCTCGGCGCTGATCACCCTCGACCCGGACGGCATCACCCACTGGCGCCAGATGAACGGCAAGCATCCCGTCCCGCCCACGCTCCTCGTCGACGACGAGGAACTGCGCGCCGTCCTGCAACGCGCCGTCGACGACGCCAACAAACTGGTCTCCCGCCCGGAGTCCATCCGCCGCTTCGCCGTCCTCCCCGAGGACTTCACGGAGGAGGCGGGCCATCTGACCCCGTCGATGAAACTCCGCCGGGAGGCCGTGCTGCGCGCGTTCGCCGCAGAAGTAGAGGGTCTGTACACGCAGTGAGGCACCTTTGCGATCTCTTCACACGTGGTTCTTGACGACGCACGGCGTCTGCCCGTTGGCTTTCGACCATCTCGTCACGATGCTCCCCCCATCGGAAGGCACCACCAGTGATAGCGCGCAACACCCGTCAGGCCGCCGTGCGGCACATCTCCGTGGCCCTGGCGGTCTCCGTATCGGCCCTGTCTCTCGCCGCCTGCGGCGACGGCGGGAGTGACGACACCGCCGCGAAGAAGGGCAACGACATCACGGTGGGCCTGCTGCTGCCCGACCGGGACACGGCACGCTTCGAGAAGTTCGACTACCCGCTGATCAAGGAGGAGGTCGCGTCCCTCACGCAGAACAAGGGCACGGTCCGCTACGCCAACGCCGAGGCCAGCGCGACCAGACAGAGCGAGCAGTTCCAGAAGATGATCGCCGACAAGGTGGACGTCATCCTCGTCGACGCCCTGAACTCCAAGACCATCGCCACGGACGTGCAGAAGGCCAAGGACGCCGGCATCCCGGTCATCGCCTACGACCGGCTCGCCGAGGGCCCGATCGACGCCTACGTCTCCCACGACAACGAACTCGTCGGCCAGGTCCAGGGCCGCGCCATCGTCGGGGAACTCGGCGACAAGGCCGCGAAGAGCAAGGTCGTCATGATGAACGGCGACCCCGCCGACCCCAACACCGCACGCTTCAAGGACGGCGCGCTCAGCGAACTCCAGGGCCAGGTCGACATCGTCGAGCAGTTCGACACCAAGGAGTGGAAGCCCGCGATCGCCAAGGCGAACATGAAGAAGGCGATCCAGACCGTCGGGCTGAACAACATCGCCGCCGTCTACTCGGCCAACGACGGCATGGCGGGCGCCGTCATCGAGGCGCTGGAGGACGCCGGGGCCACCAGGATGCCGCCGGTGACCGGACAGGACGCCAACCTCGACGCGGTACAGCGGGTCGTCTCCGGCGAGCAGTACATGACCGTGTACAAGTCCTTCCTGCTGGAGGCGACCAACGCGGCGAAGATCGCGGTGGCCAAGGTCCAGGGCCGTGCCATCGAGTTCGCCGCGCTGACCCGCGAGACGGTCGACAGCCCGACGCAGAAGAACATCCCGGCGATGCTGGTGCCGGTGGTCGCCCTCACCAAGGACAACATCAAGGAGACGGTGATCACGGACGGCGTGTACACCGTCAAGAACATCTGCACCTCCGAGTACAAGGCGGACTGCGCGGCGATCGGCCTCGAGTAGCGGACGCGCGGTGGGGGCCGCACGGGTCTTGACTTCGCAAGACCCCCGCGCGACATTCCCCACCCCTTTCGCGTTCTCGCAGGGCTGGAGCCGCCATGACCCCACGCACCGACACCTCGGACACTGCCGGATCCCCGTCCCGAAGACGACTGCTGGCCGGGGCCGCCGGTGCCGGTCTCGCGGTCGCGGCGGGAGTGCAACAGGGCGCCCGGGCGGCGGACTTACCCCCGCTCGGCACCTACGACGTCGTCGTCATCGGCTCCGGCGCCGCCGGCATGACCGCCGCGCTGACGGCCGCGCGCCAGGGCCTGAGCTGCGTCGTCGTGGAGAAGGCCCCGACCTTCGGCGGCTCGGCCGCCCGCTCCGGTGCCGGGATCTGGATCCCGAACAACCCGGTGATCCTTGCTGCCGGGGTCCCGGACACCCCCGCGAAGGCCGCCGCCTACCTCGCCGCGGTCGTCGGCCCGGACGTCCCCGCCGACCGGCAGCGGGCCTTCCTCACCCACGGCCCGGCGACGCTCTCCCTCGTCATGGCGAACAGCCCGCTCCGGTTCCGATGGATGGAGGGTTACAGCGACTACTACCCCGAGCTGCCCGGCGGCCTGCCGAACGGCCGCTCCATCGAGCCGGACCAGCTCGACGGCAACGTCCTGGGCGCCGAGCTGGCGCACCTGAACCCGCCGTACATGGACGTCCCCGCCGGCATGGTGGTGTTCAGCGCCGACTACAAGTGGGTCGCCCTGGCCGCCGTGAACGCCCGGGGCGCCGCCGTCGCCGCCCAGTGCCTCGCCCGTGGCGCGAAGGCGGCGACGCTCGGCCAGAAGCCCCTGACGATGGGCCAGGCGCTGGCGGCGGGCCTGCGGGCGGGGCTGCGCTCGGCCGGGGTCCCGGTATGGCTGAACACGCCCCTGACGGACCTCCACGTCGAGAACGGCACGGTGACGGGAGCCGTCGTCACCCGCGACGGCGCCCCCGGCCTGGTCCGCGCCCGCCGGGGCGTGATCGTCGGCTCGGGCGGCTTCGAGCACAACGCGGCGATGCGGAACCGCTACCAGCGGCAGCCCATCGGCACGGAGTGGACCGTCGGGGCGAAGGAGAACACCGGCGACGGCATCCGGGCGGGGGAGCGGCTGGGCGCGGCCCTCGACCTGATGGAGGACGCCTGGTGGGGCCCCGCGATCCCCCTTCCCGGCCAGCCCTATTTCTGCCTGGCCGAACGCACCCTGCCCGGCGGACTGTTGGTGAACGGCTCGGGCCGGCGCTTCGTCAACGAGGCCGCGCCCTACAGCGACGTCGTGCACACCATGTACGACGTCCACGACACCGAACCGGCCATCCCGTGCTGGCTCGTCGTCGACCAGAACTACCGCAACCGGTACCTCTTCAAGGACGTCCTGCCGACGCTGCCCTTCCCCGACGCCTGGTACGACTCGGGGGCCGCGCACAAGGAGTGGACCCTGGACGCGCTGGCGGCCTCGATCGGCGTCCCCGCGGCGGCCCTGCGCACCAGCGTGAACCGCTTCAACGCCCAGGCGCGACGGGGCGAGGACCCCGACTTCCACCGGGGCGACAGCGCCTACGACCACTACTACACGGACCCGTCGGTCCTCCCCGACTCCTGTCTGGCCCCCCTCTGGCTCCCCCCGTACCACGCCTTCCGCATCGTCCCCGGCGACCTCGGCACGAAGGGCGGCCTCCGCACGGACGCCCGGGCCCGGGTGCTGCGGGAGGACGGCTCGGTGATCCCGGGGCTGTACGCGGCGGGCAACGCCAGCGCGGCCGTGATGGGCCACAGCTACGCGGGGGCGGGGTCGACGATCGGCCCGGCGATGACGTTCGGGTACATCGCGGCGAGGGACATCGCGGGGCTCCTCTAGGGGCCGGGCCGCCGGGGGCGTGTGGCCGGCGGCGGGTCCGCTCTGGGGAGAGTGCACCCCGCTGCGGGGGCCGCTCGGGCATCGCACGTGGGGCTGGGCGATGCCCGAGCGGCCGCTCACGACGGCTCGCGGCGGGTGAGGCTCCGCCCTGGTTGCCGCTACCTGCGTCGGCGCAACGCCAACGCCCGCAACCCCGATGTCCTCGCCGCCCAGCGCAAGGAACGCGCCCGCGTCCGCAAGGAGAAGGGCATCCGCTGGGGCGGGCGCCCCCTCGCCACAGCAGCCTGACCGCTCAACCCGGTGACCGGAACCGATCACTGGGCAGCTCAGCCATGGGCCACGCTTGTCGGGCCGGGCAGCAGTGGGACAGGGTGAGCCGATGTCCTGGACGTGGTAGGGGTTACGCCTGTCCCCGTGCTTGGTGCCGCTTTGCGTACGACCAGGTCACCGCGGTCATCAGGGCCGGGATGGCGAACAGCGGGGCGAAAGCGAACCCCCAGACGGTCTGTGCCGTACCGCTCGACATGTACGTCTGGCTCTCGACGGTGAAGGCGACCACGAGTTGCCACAGTGCCACCAGGACCAGGACGCCCGAGGCGGTCCAGGCCAGCGGGGCGAGGACCCTGGGGTGCAGCGGCCTCCACCGGTCGCTGACGAGCAGCAGCGGAAACAGAGCGGCCAGCTCAGTGAGGACGGAGAGGCCGACGACGTATGCGATGCCCCAGCCCGGGATGTCGAAGACGTCGCGCAGCACTTGGTCGCTGTAGCCCACATAGACACCGGATGCCATGGCGATCCGCCACAGGCCGGACGGGACGGCGCACAGAGCGATGGCGTGTGCGGCGCGGCGAGCCCAGACAGGCGCAGGTACGGAGGCGGGGAGAGGGGCGGTCGCTGTCGTCATGACGTACATGCTGGCCCTGGACATGGCGGCCACGCTTCGTCCGTTACGGCGGACCGTATCCGCCCTGCGGATGAGGGCGCACCCGTTGAGGGAGGACCTGAGGATGGCTCGATCGCCGGACGAGCCGGGTTGTCCAACCGTCCGGCGATCGAGCACATCGCGACCAACCCGGTGAACGTTCGCGGTCATGGCACTAGGGGGCCGTCTCGGCCGGCTTGCGGGCCACGAGGCTCGCCTGGGCGACCGGCTCGCCGCTCGCTTCGTCCGGCTCGCGCACCGTCCGGGCACGAAGGGTGAAACCGGCGGCTTCCAGCAGGGCCGAGAGGTGCTCCGGCCGGCGGCGCCGGAAGGTCAGGGCCACCGGGTGGCCGAAGGCCTCCTCGTAACGGCGGGGCTCGTCACCGCACTGGAACCCGAGGAGGAGGTGGCCGCCGGGCCGCAGGACGCGGTGGAAACCGGCGAAGAGGGCGGGCAGGTGCTCATCGGGTGTGTGGATGATCGAGTACCAGGACACGACACCGTCGAGGGAGCCGTCCGGCAGGTCCAGCTCCAGCATCGAGCCCTGCACGAACCGCAGGCCCGGGTTCTCACGGCGGGCGATCGCGAGCATCGACTCCGACAGGTCCAGCCCGAACACCGACAGCCTCCGGGATGCCAGGTACGCCGTCACCCGCCCGGGTCCGCACCCCAGGTCGGCGACCTCGCCCCCCGCACCCACCAGCTCCGCGAAACCGTGGAGCACGCCCCGGTCCAGGGGCGTCCCCGGGCCCAGATCCTGGAAGTGGGCGGCGTAATCCTCGGCCAGGGTGTCGTAGAACACGCGCGTCTCGGTCACGAAGTCAGCGGCGTCGGTCATGGCCGGAGACCCTAGCGCGAGCCCTCGTCTCCCCGGTCTTCTTCCGGCCCCCCGTCCCCCTGGCCCCCCTGTGCCCGCGCGGCGCCGACGCCCGCGCCCGCTCCGATCGCCGTGCCGAAACCGAGGCCCAGGGCCAGGCCCAGGGCGAGGTTGTCGAAGACGGTCATGCCGAGCACCAGGCCTATCGCGGTGCCGAGGGACAGGCCGACCGACAGGCCCGTGGCCAGGGACTTGTCGGCGGGAGCGCCGTCGGCCTCCCCACTGTTCTCCGAGTCTTTCCGCATGCGCTCATCGTCCCATGGCCAGAATTCGCCGGGAATTCACCGGGCGGAAGGGCCCGAAAAGGGCAGGAGCCCCGTCGCCTGGCGGCGCGGGGCTCCTTGGGTACTACAAATCAGACCGGCGTGACGTTCTCAGCCTGCGGGCCCTTCGGACCCTGCGTGACGTCGAAAGACACCTGCTGGTTCTCCTCGAGGGACCGGAATCCGGTCGCGTTGATCGCGGAGTAGTGGACGAAGACGTCGGGGCCGCCGCCCTCCTGGGCGATGAAACCAAAGCCCTTTTCGGCGTTGAACCACTTAACGGTTCCGGTAGCCATAAGCCCTCCTTGGGCCCAAAAGGGTTGCCCTGCTCCAGAACCAGCAAGTGTGAAGATGAATTCCGCACAAGTGCATATGTCTGTGAATGACGAGAGCCCGCGGTCACATGCTCCGCAGGCTCTGTACTGCAAGGGAAACCAAACTGCAACTTGCGACGAGCCTAGCACGCAGCCCCCGGAATGCAATAGGGGTCAAGATCACGTCACCCGAATGTTTGAACAACCCTCGGCCGACTGGCGGTGGGGGCGCCCACGGCAGGCCACACCCCGACGCCGGGGCCGCGCGCCGGTCCGTACGCCATGAGGGCTAGCCTCACGATGTGGACAATCCTCGCACCCGGCCGCGTGTCGGCCACATCCAGTTCCTGAACTGCCTGCCCCTGTACTGGGGGCTCGCGAGAACGGGCACGCTCCTCGACTTCGAGCTCTCCAAGGACACCCCGGAGAAGCTCAGCGAGAAGCTGGTGCAGGGCGAACTCGACATCGGTCCGATCACTCTCGTCGAGTTCCTCCGGCACGCCGACGACCTGGTCGCCTTCCCCGACATCGCCGTCGGCTGCGACGGCCCGGTGATGTCCTGCGTGATCGTCTCGCAGGTCCCGCTGGACCGGCTGGACGGCGCCCGCGTCGCCCTCGGGTCGACCTCCCGCACCTCCGTCCGCCTCGCCCAGCTGCTCCTCGCCGAGCGCTACGGCGTACAGCCGGACTACTACACCTGCCCGCCCGACCTCAGCCTGATGATGCAGGAGGCCGACGCCGCCGTCCTCATCGGCGACGCGGCGCTGCGCGCGAACATGCTCGACGGGCCGCGCTTCGGCCTGGACGTGCACGACCTGGGCGCGCTGTGGAAGGAGTGGACGGGCCTGCCGTTCGTCTTCGCGGTCTGGGCGGCCCGCCGCGACTACCTGGAGCGCGAGCCGGTCATCACCCGCCGGGTGCACGGGGCCTTCCTCGACTCCCGCAACCTCTCCCTGGAGGAGGTCGGCAAGGTCGCCGAGCAGGCCGCCCGCTGGGAGGCCTTCGACGAGGAGACCCTCGCCCGCTACTTCACGACCCTCGACTTCCGCTTCGGCGGCCCGCAGCTCGCGGCCGTCGCCGAGTTCGCCCGGCGGGTCGGCCCGACGACCGGCTTCCCGGCGGACGTGAAGGTGGACCTGCTCCAGCCGTGAGCCGGGCGGTGCTCCCGCACTACTCTGCTGGGGAGTGCAGGCGCACCGGGACCGGAGTCGTCCCCGCTTGCCCACGGGGGAGGGGTGACGCCCATGCGGCCGCTCGACGTCGACGAACCCACCGTCGTGGGGCCCTACCGGCTGCTCGGCCGGCTGGGCTCCGGCGGCATGGGCCGGGTCTACCTGGGCCGCAGCGCCGGTGGCCGTACGGTCGCCGTGAAGATCGTGCATCCGCACTTCGCGCTGGACGAGGAGTTCCGGGCGCGTTTCCGGCGGGAGGTCGAGGCCGCGCGCAGGGTGGGCGGTGCCTGGACGGCGCCCGTCCTGGACGCCGACCCGGGGGCGCGGGTGCCGTGGGTGGCGACGGCCTACGCCGCCGGTCCGTCCCTGTCGGCCGCGGTCACCGACGGCGAACCCCTGCCGGCCCACACGGTACGGGCCCTGGGCGCGGGGCTCGCCGAGGCGCTGGTGGCGGTGCACGAGCTGGGCCTGGTGCACCGGGACGTGAAGCCGTCGAACGTCCTGCTCACCCTCGACGGCCCCCTGCTGATCGACTTCGGGATCGCCCGGGCCACGGACGGCACGGCGTCCCTCACCTCCACCGGCGTGTCCATCGGCTCGCCCGGCTATATGTCGCCCGAGCAGATCCTGGGCCAGGGCGTCACGGGCGCGGCCGACGTCTTCTCGCTGGGCGCGGTCCTCGCGTACGCGGCGACCGGCCGGCCGCCCTTCCCCGGGGACTCCTCCGCCGCCCTGCTCTACAAGGTCGTCCATGAGGAGCCGGAACTTGGCCTGCTGGACGGGGAGTTGCGGAGCCTGACGGCGGCGTGCCTCGCGAAGGACCCGGGCGCGCGGCCCGCCCCCGCGGAGGTGGCCCGCCGGCTGGCCCCCGAGGGCGCGGCCCGGCTGGTGACGGGCGGATGGCTGCCGGGGGCGCTGGTGGAGCAGGTGAGCCGCAGTGCCGTGCAACTGCTGAATCTGGAGGCGACGGGGCCGGGGGCGGGGGCGCCGTCCGGGCCCGTCGGGTTCAGCAGCCCGTCGGTGGGGGTGCCGGAAGCGGGCGGAGGTGAGGGGCTGGGGGTGTTCGGACCGCCGCCGGTCATGCCGCCGCCGGTTCTGCCCACGACGGCCGGGGCACCCGCGTCCCTCCACGCCGCCGTACCCGACCACGCCGCCGTACCCGAACCCCGGGACGGCGATCACCAGCAGGACACCGCCCCGACCTCCGGCCGCCGCCCCGGCAAGGTCTCCGTGTCCGTCGCGGCGACCTCCACGCCTCAGGGCGGCGGGCGGGTGCGGAGGCTGAGCTGCTCCGTGGCGCTGGCGGTCGCGGGGGCGATGGCGGCCGTGACGATCGGGTCGGTGTTCGTGTTCGACCTGCTGCCGGGACGGGGCGGCCAGGACGACGCGGACTCGGGCAGCGGGTCCGACTCGCCTCCGGCGGCGAGTGCGAGCTCCGCCCCCGCCGGTACGGTGCCCGCCGCGTACCTCGGCACCTGGGAGGGCCAGGGCGTCTCCCTCGACGGCAGACTGCCCCTCGGCACATTCCGCGTCACCGTGGAACAGGTCGCCGTCGGCGAGGAGTTGGGCAGGCTCCGCCAGACCGACCAGATCGGCGGCGTCTGCGTCGACGTACTCACCCTGAAGCAGGTGACGAAGAAGGAGCTCGTCGCGACGTCGGTCGGCGCGAAGACCAACCACAGCGGCTGCAACCCGGCGAAGACGACCGTCCACCTCAAGCCGGTGGGCGACGACCTCCAGTACCGGTCGGAGAGCGCGGAGTCGGGGCGCCCTCAGGCCCGGATGTCGAAGGTGGGGTAGGGGGCGCCCCGCGGCTGAGCCCGACCGGCAGGGCGATCAGCAGCGGGGCCGCCGCGAGCGGGGCGACGAGGCCGACGAGGCCGGGGAGCACCACGCAGCCGAAGGCACAGCTCCAGTCCCGCTTCCTCGGCTGGGTCGGCGGCCCGGCCGGTGCTCGGCACCGCGGCGCCGACCCCGCCGCCTTCCTCCGCTTCGGCTTCGCCGAACCCCCGCTCAACGCCTCATCCCGGAATGACGACCGTCCGCAGCTCCCCGTCGCCGAGGTGGAGCATGCCCTTGCCGGGGGCGACCTGGCCGCCGACCATGCTGCGGTTGAGGCGTACGCCGACGAGGTCGCCGCTGGAGGACTCCTGGGGGGAGAGCAGGATGCCGCGGCGGGCCTTCTTCGCGTCGACCTGCCAGCCCGAGAAGCCGCTGCACACATCCTCCTCGTCACCGGCGATGACGAGTGCGAGGCCGCGCTCGGCGCCGCGCGAGACCAGCTTCTTCATCTGGCTCTCGGCGTCACAGTCCTCCAGGATCTCGCCGTCGTCGACGAGGACCGCGATCGGCTCCTCGAGGGACGCCTGGTCGATGAGCTCCTCGAACTCGTCCTCGTCGATGTCGTCATCGGTGAAGACCTTCAGCACGCCGTCCGTACCGTCGAGTTGGCGGAGCGGGGACTGCCGCGGGGCCGCGATGACCAGGCGGGTGCCCTGGGCCAGGAACGAGTGGGCGAAGTTCAGCAGGACCGTCGAGCGGCCCGACTTGGCCGGGCCCGCGATGACGAACGCCGGTACGCCCTCGGCCAGATCGGGGCCGAAGCCGACGATCTCGTCGCCGCCGATGCCGACCAGACCCCACAGACGCGAACGGGACGCGTCCGGGTCGCGCAGCTCCCAGGCCTCCGGGAAGGAGATGCGGCTGGGCAGGCTGTCGACACGGAAGGGGCGTCGCGACCGGGGGACGGCGGCGTCGCGGGCGGCGGCAGCCTCGCCGATCGCCGCCAGCGCCGCGGCCTGACCCTGACCGGTGGTGTCCTCCGCGAGCAGCGCGAACTGCGTCTCCGTACCGAACTCGTTGCGGAACGCACGCCCCGGCGGGATCTCCTCCGGCACCTTGCGCGCCGGGATGCCGATCGACGAGAAGTCGCTGCGGTCGGCGAGCCGCAGACCGTACTTGTCCTCGGTGAGGGTCGCGATACGGCCTACCAGGAGGGTGCGGTCACCCGTCAGGACCAGGTGGATACCGACGCTCGCGCCCTCGCGCATCATCGTCTGCAACTCGTCGGTCAGCGATCCGTGGTCGATCTCGCCGAGGGTGGGCACCCAGCCCTCCCAGCGGTCCAGCAGCACCACGATGTGCGGCAGGCGCTCGTCCTCGGCGACCGACGCCCGCTGCTCGCCGATGTCCGCGAAGCCCTTCTCCGCCAGTGCGTCCTGGCGGCGGCCCATCTCGCCCTTGAGCCGGTTGACCAGCCGCACGACCCGCTCGGTCTGGTTGCGGCCCACGACCGCACCGCAGTGCGGCAGCCGCGTCAGCGCGTTGAGCGCACCGTTGCCGCAGTCGATGCCGTAGAGGTGCACGTCGGCGATGGAGTGCGTACGGGCGATGGAACCGGCGAGGGTGCGCAGCACCTGGGAGCGGCCGCTGCGCGGGGCACCGCCGATCATGAGGTGGCCGAAGGTGGAGAAGTCCACGGCGACCGGGCGGCGCGACTGGCTCGCGGGCAGGTCCTCGATGCCGTACGGGGCCGGCGGCAGCTTGCCGGGGCCACCGGCGAACGCGGGCAGCTCCACGTCGTCCAGCAGCAGCGTCTCGTCCAGGGCGGGCAGCCACGGGCTGTGCTGCGGCGGGATGCCGAGGGAGCTGTTGGCGTCGCGGATGGTGTCGACGAGGACCTTCAGGTCCGTGATCTCCTCGTCCTCACGGGACTCGGCCTTCGGCTTGACCAGCGCCGCCCGGCCCAGGTCCTCCCAGGTCAGCGGGCCCACCCAGGGCATCAGCACGGCAGGGTCGGCGGCGCCGGGCCGGCGGCCACCGACGCGGCCGGACTGGAAGGGCACCAGGGAGGCGTGCCCGAGCCGGGCGTACGCGCGACCCGGGGTGTTCTTGGAGATGTGGCCGGCCTCGGGCGAGTCGATGACGTCCGACGACTCACCGCCGTCCGTCACACGCAGCGCGATACGGAGGTTGGTGTTGGCGCGGATCTCGGGCGAGACGACACCCGACGGGCGCTGTGTGGCCAGCAGCAGGTGAATGCCGAGGGAACGACCACGCTGGGCGATGTTCACGAGCCCCGTGACGAAGTCGGGCAGGTCACGCACCATCGAGGCGAACTCGTCGATGACGATGAGCAGTCGGGGCACCGGCTGGTGCGACGGATCCCGGCGTACCAGGTCCTGGTAGTCCTCGATGTCCTTGGCGTCGGCGGCGGCCAGAATGTGCTCGCGCCGGTGCAGCTCCGCACCCAGCGACTCCAGGGCCCGCTCCACGAGGTGGGCGTCGAGGTCGGTGACCATACCGACGGTGTGCGGCAGGTGCACACAGTCCTTGAAGGCCGCGCCACCCTTGTAGTCGACCAGCACGAACGTCATGTTCTCGGGCGTGTTCGCCACCGCCAGCGCCGCCACGATGGTCTGCAGCAGCTCCGACTTACCCGAACCGGTCGTACCGGCGATCAGACCGTGCGGACCGTCCTTGCGGATGTCGAGGCCGAACGGCCCGTCGTACGACTCACCGATGACGGCCAGCGTCGACTGCCCGCCCATCCGCCAGCGGGCGACGATCGCGTCACTGGTCGGCGGCTCCAGCTGCAGCACGTCCAGCAGCCGGCTCGAACCCGGGAGCGCCGAGTCCTCGGTCTCGCCGCTGATGTCCCGCAGCGGCGACAGCGACCGTGCCAGCCGCAGACACCAGGCGGCGGAGACGAAGTCCGGCCGTACGTCCTTCAGGCGCTCCGCACCGGCCTCCTCGACGCGCAGCCGCAACTGCTCCTGACGTTCGGCCTGTTCAGGCTGGAGCGCGGTGGTGTGCCAGGCCTGGAAGGAGGGGAATCCGCCGGCGACCTGCGGGGACTGCTGCACCTGCTGGGCGGCCGGATCGTACTCCTCGGCCTTCGGCTCGGCCACGACGTACGCCTGGCACTCGCCGGGCAGGAACCGTTCCTCGGCGTCCAGGCAGATGGCGAACATGGACACGGACGGGCCTTCGCGCAGCAGCCGTACGACGCCGGGAAGGGACCGCAGCCGCCGCGACCCGTCCCACACGACGACGATGTCGGGGTCGCTGAAGCTCGAACCGCCCTGCGACTTGTTCTGCTCGGCGGCCTTCTTGCGCGCGTCGAGGATCTGCGTCAGCTCGCCGATGCGGGCGCCCACGGTCTCGGCGTCGGTCCCGATGAGCGCGTTGACGTCCTGCCCGCCGGACGGCCGGGCGTGCGGCAGCCAGCGCACCCAGTCCCAGGACTCCTGCGCGGCGTTGTCGCTCAGCACGTAGAACTGCACGTCCATCGGGCTGTGCAGCGCCGCGGTCTGCGCGACGGCCCAGCGCCCGAGGGAACGGGCGGAGTCGCCGGGCCCTGCCATGCCGACGACACCGAGGGCGCGCAGGTGCAGCGCGACCGGGGCGTCCTCGATCTTCCAGGTCACCTGGCGGCGGTGGTCGTCCTGCTCGGGGTCGTCGAGCACCACCTCGGAGGGCAACTGCCCGGTCCCGAAACGGATCAGAAGGTGGTCGCGGTCGGTGCGCCGCCGCTCCCACAGGCGGGTACGGGGCCCGGTTCCGAGGGCGAGCACGGTCGCCGGGTCGGGTATGGCCTGCCGCCGGTCGTTCCGCTCGGCGACGAGCGCGTCCTGGGCGTCCTTCTCGATCCGCTCCTTCTGCTCCTCGTACTCCTTGACCTGCTTGGCGTGCGACTTACGCCCGTGCTTCTTGTCGTTGTAGTAGTTGGCGAAGAGCAGGATCGGGCTGAGGCCCGCCATGATCAGGTAGTACCAGCGCTGGAAGATCATCACCGACACGACGGCACCGACCAGCGGCGTGAGCGCCATCAGCCAGGGCAGCGGCCTGGCCTCGTACTCACGGGGCGGCGACGGCAGCCGGAAGTTGGTCTGCCGCTCGGGCGGACGCAGCCGCGGGGGGCGGTTGTAGTCGAGACCGACGCCGTCGTCGGACCACTTGAGGGCGGCGTTCGGAGGGGTGTACCGGATGAGTTCGAGAAGGGTGTTGCCGACGGCGATCTGAGCGCCGAGGGGCCACTCGGTGGGACCGTCCTTCTTCTCTTCCTTCTTCTCCTGGTCCTTCTTCTTGCCGCTCTTCTTGCCGCTCGGCTCGTCCTCTTCCTTCTCTGCGAGGGAGGTGCCGTCGAGGGTGACGTGTTCCTTGTCCATGTGCACGGCGACCTGGCAGGTGCCGTCGGTGGCGACGGAGAGGGTGAGGGCCCGGGCGTCGACCTCGGGATCGTCGATCCGGACGTACGACGCCGCCCCGCTGCCGATGTCGTAACGCCCGACGCCGAGCCGGTGCACGAACCCGGCCGCGGGCCCGCCGACGACTCGCAGCTCGACGAGCCCGGTCGGCTCCCCCGGAAGACACCCGGAGGGATCCTGCAGACTGACGACGGCACCCTCGCGCAGGGGCGAGCCGACGACGGTGGCGTGGGGATCGACGGCGTACCCGTCCACGTACACGAGGGGTGCGTTGTTGGCCGGCGCGTGCCGGTGCTGCCCGAGCGGGATGACCTGCGCCCCGCTGTGCCCCACCTGCTTGGCCAGCTCCTGCGCGATGTCCCCCACGGTGGACTCAGGATCGGCATCGAGCACCACGTCGGCGGTGCCACCGCCGTACGGGTCGACGACGGTCAGAGTCAGGCGCACGACTTGTCCTCCCCGTGCCACTGGGCCGGTCGGCCGCTGTGGTGTCTGTTGCTGCGTCCGCTGTGCTGATCGCTGCTGTGCTGATCGCTTCAGTCACGCGGGTCACAGCCGTTAGGGACGATATCCGTTCGGTCCGGCGGCGGGGCAATGGGGAGGCGCCGTGATGTTTCCAATGGCAATGGTGTGCACGCTTTCATGACGGCTCGTTCACAAGCCGGGTATGGGGCACCACAGGCCACACCCGTAAGCTGCTGACGCAAGAGCGGACGATCACACCGGCTGCCACGTGCGGCCGACAACTCGGCTTCCGGGCCGATGAGTCCGCAAACAGGGAGCCACGGGGGTTGGCCCTGCGGCGTTGTGAGAGGGAGCAGCTTCATGGCCAAGGACCTTGATGTCACATATCAGGACATGCGGGATGCAGCCAAGCATGTCGTGAAGGAGAAGGAAAAGCTTCACGAGAAGCTCGACGGCCTCCGCAAGTACATCAGCAACCTTGTGGAGTCGGGCTACGTCACGAAGAGCTCGTCCAAGGCGTTCGACGAGAACTTCGACGAGTTCGTGAAGGGTTCGAAGGACACGCTGGACGGTCTGGACGGCATGGGCGACTACCTGACCATGGCCGCGGACAAGTTCGAGCAGATCGACGAGGAGCTGGCGAAGCAGGCTCGGAGCAAGTGACGTTCTGCTGAGGTCGTGGGCGGTGTGGCGGGGAGCCTCGGCTCTCGCCGCACCGTCCGCACTGGCGCAAGAGTCGATGATGCGGTGCATCCGCGTACGGTTCGCCAGGTGTTGAGAAGCGGTACAACGGGGGGAACATGAGTGATTTGTCGGCCGACTATGAAGTGTTGATGCGAGTTCGGGGCAACCTCGACCACGTAGCGCATTTGATGAAGAAGCCCGGCCGGGACATGGAGAATGTCACCGGTGACGCGATGGGGGTGCCTGAACTCGCCAAGCGCATGGATGAATTCGGCGACGAGTGGTCCTACGGGATCAAGCAGCTGACGAAGTTCTCACAGAAGGCGTCGAAGGCTCTGCTCAAAGTGAAGGAGGCCTTCGAGGAGCTGGATCACGAACTTGCTGAAGCGAACCGGAACCAGGGCAAAGGCGGCAAGGGGGGTGGGAAGTAGTCATGGCCGAAGCGAAGCTGGAAGACTTCCCCGGTCTGGGATTCGTGCCCTGCCCTGGTGATCACACAGTGGCCGACGACGTGGCCAAGTCGGTTCGCAGGACCGCGAAAGCGCTCGATGAGATCAGTCAGGTCCTGCATGGCACGGGGGTCGGCGACTGGAAGGGGAAGGCAGCCGAAGCCTTCCGTGAGAAGTTCGACGATGAGTTCCGCCCGCCCGCGCATGGACGATGCGCGCGACTCGTTCTCCAAGGCCGCCGCGGCTCTGGAGGACTGGGCGGACTACATGGAGCGCAAACAGAGGGACGCGCGGCGGCTGGAGACCCAGGCGGCGGAGGCAGACGATGCGCTGAGCAAGGCGCACAGCAAGGCCGACAAACTCAAGGGCGCCGACGGTGACACCAAGGGTGCGCAGGACCACAAGGACAAGGTCCAGGACGCCAATCGTGCGGTGAACTCCAAGGAACTCGAGCTGGAGGAATTTCGCCGTAAGGGCCGCAGCATGGCGGGCGATTACCGGGAGTACGGCAAGCAGATAGCCGAGCGCCTGAAGAGCGCCATGAACATCGCTCCTGATGAGCCTGGCATATGGGACAAGCTCGGGGACGCGCTCGAGAGCCTGGGCAAGGCGCTCGCGGACCTTCCGGGCCAGGTGAGGGAGCTCCTCTCCGACATCGGCAACTGGATCAAGGCACACGCGGACTGGATCACCGTCGCGGCCTCCGTTGTCGGTGTCATTGCCATCTTCTGCCCGGTGCTCGCTCCGTTGGCTGTCGGGCTGAGCGCGGTCGCGTTCTTCGCGCACGCGGCGGCCTACGGTGTGAGCGGCCTCTTTCCGCCCACCGGCCAGAACATCGGCAACTGGCTTACGTTGGGTGGCGACGCCCTCGGCATGATCCCCGGTGCCGGCGGGGCGTGGGCGGGCTACAAGGCCGCGCGAGCGGCTGGAGGCGTCACCACGGGCAGCAGAGTCGGCATCAAGACGGCCGTTGCTGCGACAAAGAGGCTGGCGAAAGAGGCGGATCCGGTACTTCGTGTAATTGACAAGCCCGTAATGGCAGCCGCCAGCAAGCTGGGGGTTTCGCGGGGTGCTGCCTTGACGGCCACGGAAGGCATTCAGGCTGCCGCGCAAGTGGCGTGGACGGCGCCGACCGCAATCAACGCCTATGAGACGAGTACCGGTAGGTACGACGCCGCTACTTGGGGCACAGGAGTAGCCAATATCGCTACGGGCCACAGCAATGGCAAGTTCGGAGGAGTCGTCGCTGTTGCCAGCGCCGTCGGTCTTGGCGCGTGGGAGTTGACGGACTGATGGTATCCCGAGAAGCGGAGATCAACTCCGAGTCGCCTGAGACCGGCGCATCCTCGGCCGGCGTCGCTGATCTTTGGTTCGATCTTCCCCCAGGGTTCATGGAGTTCGACCTGAATGAGGATGCTGAGGCGCGCATGCTGAGGATGGTTGACGCAGTCGACCCGATCTTCGCAACCGCGACACCGGAGCAGAAACTCAGCCTCATCGTTTCAGGCGAGTACATCCTGCAGACAATGATCGGGGCAGGAGCCGAGCACGTCTCGAGCTGTTTCCTGCGTATGCACGACGGGGAGCTCTCTCAGGGCACACTGTGCGTGCTGATCGAGAGGCCGGACGTGGGCCCGCCACACCAGGACCGGCGAGGTACGGCCAAGCGGACAGCCGTCCAATGGCGTGACATGTACCCGGACGCAGAGGTTGGGCTCGTCATGCTTCCGTACGGGATCGCCGCCATCTGCATATACGAGCAGGATCTGCAGATGCCCGGCGTACTTTTCGGCTTGGACGGCGACGCCATCCCCGTCAAGGTCCGACAGATGCAGGTCTGTCTGCCGTTGAAAACCAGCCCTGGCTCCGCCCTCTTCATCTTCATGAGCCAGGACGTCGATCATTGGGACGAGTACCTCGACGTGCTCAGCGGCATCATGAAGTCGATTTCGGCAGAGGAAACCGTCGATGACAACCGCTCGCAGCCCGACGGACCGGAGTGAGAAGTGATGGGGAGGCAGGTATGAGCGCCGATGTGAATGGCGAGGCGCGAGGCATACGCGCACGGTATCGAATTCCTTTGGCGGTCGGTATCGGCTGTTACGTGCTCGCTGACATCGCAGGGATGTTTCTGCTGGCGGATCACTTCGGTCCTGTTGTCCAGGTGCCTCTGTGGATTGCACACGGAGTCGTTCTGATCATCCTCATCGAGAAACTGGGGGTCGGTCAGTCCAGCCTGTACGCGGCCCTGTTCATCGCCTTCACTTCCGTGCTCTCCGCATATGTCACCGGTGTAGCGCGCGATGATCTCACGCTCCAGTATCGGGGCATCGAGATCACGGCCACCGTCGTCAAGGAACGACTGGACCCGCCCCAGGGACGCAAGGGCCGTAACTCTTACTACACGCTGGAGCGGCAGGACGGTACTCGGGTCCCGGGGCCAGAAATGGAAACAACCTCGGACCTTTACGATGTCGGCCGGGTGCTCACCGTGATTGAGGATCCCAAGGGAGAGCTCCGTCCTCAGACTCCGGGGCAGGCTGACGCGACGGGTGACGTAGTCGGTGCGGGTGCTTTCGCTCTTGCCGCGATCGGTTCCGTCGGTTGGATGACATGGCGAGGATCGGACGCCGCGAGACGCCGGGACGAACAGAAGGGGCCCGGCCGGCTGCGGAAGGTGTACAAGACCGTGACGGGTGACCACTCCACCCAGGCGGAGCAGGAGGAGAAACTACGCCAGGCCCTGCGGACGTACCCGGCCGACCGGCGTGGCTACATCAAGGTGGCCCCGGAGGAATACCCCGACCTGACGCACGGCCGGGCGGCACGGATTGCCTGGGAAACGGGTCTGCGTGCGGAGGCGGTGGGCAACCGGGGGGCTTGGCGCTTCAAGGAGAGCGTCGTCGAGGAGGTGCCGCACGACTGAGTCGCGCTGTGGACGGGGCGAACACGGCGGACAGGCCGAAGAGGTCGACAGGAACGGATCGCGCCTCCCCTTTGCTCACGACCGTTGCGTTCTACGTCCCTGCCCCGGCGACGGTGAGATCACGCGGTCGTGAGGCACAGCGGCGAGAAAAGGGAGGGCGGGTGCGAAGACAGGCCGACGACACGGGAGCCGACCCCCGCATCGGGGCGCGGTACGACGCCTTCGCAAGAGAGGGAAGGGGAAGAGCCGGGCAGCTCAGGGCCGTTAGGGTGGTCGGGGACACGCCCATGAGCTCGCCGATGTGCGTGGGGATCGACACCAGCTTCGGAGCGATCTTGATGCCTGCGTCGATGCCACGTCCCAGGTTGCTCATCGGGTCGATTGACCAGCGGTTTCCACCAGCCAGGTTGATTATGCGGGTGCCGGCCCACTGGCCCTTGTGGACGGTCTGCTCGGCGACCAGCGTCATACGTCCCATGAGACCCTCGGCCTTGATCAGGCCGCCGTGCTTGAGGCCCCACAATCCGATGTTCTTACCCTTGAAGGTGTAGTTCACGGCTCCCGCGACGTTGTCGCCCAAACCGACGATGTTCCGCCCGATCGTCGTGACGCCACGGGTCCCTCTGCCAAGTTGCGCCGCCCGCGCTACCGCGGCCGCGCCGTCGGCGGCCTTGACCCCCTTGGCGAACGCGCTGATGCCTGGAATAGCCCCGAGAGCGTCAAGGCCAACGTTGAACCAACTGACGTCGGCCCCGCCTGCCTTGGCCATCAGGTGGCTGAGCAGGGCGATACCGCTGGTCACAGCCGCAGCCGTGGCAAAGATGGCGCCCAGGGGCGGGAAAGGCATGGTGATGATGGCCAGCATGCCCAGGATGCCGCTCAGGTCTCCCACCAGGTCACCGATCGTCTTGAAGAGATCGGCGTTGTCGTGGAGCCAGCCCTTGGCGTCGTCCCAGAAGCTGTCCTCGATGGCGTCATCGAGTTCATCGCGGATTTTGTCGGCCCAGTGCGAGGCGCGCTCGTCACGCTCTGACGTGATCCGGCTGAGCTGCAGACGATACTCACCTGCTCGTGTTCGGATGGGTGGCGTTCCTGAAAGCACCACGGCATCGGGGCAGTCGTCGCTCAGAGGGCGGCGCTCAGGTCGCGAGCTCGACTTCTCCGCAGCCTTCGGGCGCGACTACTCAACGGTGTTGTTCTGAGCTGCTGGTCTCCATCCCATTCCGTTCCTGGTGTTGCTCGCTGTCAGGAACCCGACGAGACCTTGTAGAGCCGTACGGTGGCGGCGATCTTCCGTACCGTCGCTTCCGGTACCTCGTCGGACACGCCCTTGGCGCCGAAGAACGACCAGGAAGTCAGGTCTCCTTGGGTGTTCTTGAAGGCGAAGGTCCATGCCTTGCCGTCCGTCGAACACTTCTGCGTCTTCTTCACGTCCACGGACCAGGCGGCTCCCAGGCTCCCCTTGATGCCGGAGTTCGTGGTGAACGGCTCCACCTCGCCCGGTCTCACCTTGGTCTTGTCGGGTTGGGTGAATTGCCCGTACACCCAGGTCTCGGGGTCGGAGCCGGCGATCTCCTCGCTACTCCGAGCGCCGTTGTTGCCCCTGGAACCTGCGACGGCCAACGGCGTGTGCTCCACGGTGCCGTCCTTGTCCTCGTCCGAGGAGCACCATTGTTCCTTCAAGTACGCGGGGGCGCGCATACCGATCAGTGGGGTGTCTTCCGGGTCGTCGTTCTCGGAGACATACGTGACCCAGTCAGTGGACTGGCGCGCCCACTGCGGTGGCACGTCGAACGCGATTCCCTGGCTCGGGTTCACCACCACCTGCCAGCCCTTGACCGTGGCGGCCACGGTGTCCATGTCCCGAGAGTTGTCCGGACTCGCCGGCGGGGAAGTTGCCTTGGTGGGGTCGGTGCCTGCCCGGTCGTTCTCACCGCTGCCGAGTAGGACGAAGCCGGTTGCGATCGCCGCTGCTACGACGGCTGTTGCCGCGATGGCGGCGACGATGGTGCTGCGGCTCCGCCCGCCGCTCGGCGGCCGAGGAACCGGCATTCCGGCCTGGGGCGGGGGCGCGTTCGACGCCTGCGGCTGCTGGAATGGGCTCGGCTGATGGTATCCGGGCTGCAGATACGGATTCGACGGCTGCTGCTGCGGTTCCTGCCCGCCCTCAGGCGGCTGCTTTCCTGGCCACATGCGGCGTAACGATACGATGATCAGCGCCGGAATGCGGCCCGTCGAGACGGGCGGACTGCCCAGTACAGGGCGTCCGTCGGCAGGTTCCCTGCCGGAACTCCAGCCGGTGGGCCAGCAGGAAGCGTATGCGTGACGGTGGTGCCCTGGGAGCCGTTCCGTCTTTCGCCGCCGAGGGCTCGGCATGCGTGCAGCGGTGGGCGTGTACAGGGCACCTCCGGCTGCCTGGACGGCAGCCCGCAGGTGATTCCGAAGGTGCGGTTCGGGACGTCGTCGCCGACGCCGGTCCGGGTGCGGTTCTCGGCATCTCGGGCAGGTACAAGTTGTGTGGGGCCGGACCAGAGGGACAGTCAGCCCGAGCCGGCCGTCACAGTGATCCGCTCGACGAAAGCATCGATGTCGTCCATGGCACCAAGTACCCGGCGCGGGTCCGGGGCTGCGACGATGACCACCACGTCGCAGCCCGCCTCCTGGCTGCGCCAGGCGTAGCGCACACCCGCGACGATCGTGCAGTTCTCCTCCGTCTGAGTGTCGCGCAGGGACCGCAGGCCGGTACCGAGAGCCTCGGTGGTGAAGTTCTCCATAACCGGCTCCTCCACGAGGGCCGGATCGTCCGTGGCGACCAGTTCCCGGCAAGGTCTCGTCGCGATCGTCCTCCGCCTCGACGGAGGCGACGTAGACAGGGAGCGGCATGAGGCGAGGGTCCGGCAGGTGGAGGTAGACGTCGAAGCCGGGGTGACTTCGCGGGAACTGTTCCGAGCAGGCTTGCAGGGTGGCGGCCAGGCCCTTGAGGCCCTTGCGGCTCGGCTTGAAGTCGCTGTCGCCCCACCATGCTTCGGACATATAGCCACCCCATTCCCGTGGCCCCTTCCAGGGGTTCCCTCCCATGAATCCGGGATTCTCTCCACGGGTCAGTGTCGTAGTCCACATATGGCCAGCTCATGAACGACTCCAACGATAGGTGCTCATCATCGCGTCGAACAGTTCCACAAAGAGGTCGGCAATCTCGCCCTCGGGGTCACCCGCCCCGAGTGTGGAGAAGACGACGCCGACCCAGCGGCCCTGATCGCCAGGTACGAGGACGACGTACTCGACACGACGCGATCCCAGCTCTCCGCCGCCCGGGGGCATCGGCGGCCACCGTCCGCTCCGTCCGGACGCCGCGACACCATGTCGACCTCGACGACACTCGTCTCACCGTCCCGCCCGGGTGCCTCGACAAGACGGCGCGCCACGGCTGCGCGGACCGACTGTTTGAAAACTGTGCCCTCGATCCCCAGTCGGCGCCGTACAACCTGGCGACCCGAGTTTCGCGCGCTCCGACGCCGGCATGGAACCCGGCTTGTTCCAAGCGGGAGCATCGCCCTGAGCGCCGACCCCAACCGCAAGATCACAGCGACACGTTGATAATCTGCAAACCTATAGTCGATGTGTCGGCGTAAAGGTGGTGGGGGAGGGGGCATGAGCGATCAGCAAGCGGACATTGATCGAATCAAGGAATGTTCCAGGGCATTGAAGCGCATTCGCGACACTTTCGCAGATCGAGGCAACCCGGCCGAGAGCTTCGGTGTCGATGAGATCGGCTCCCAGAACATCCTGGACGCCTTTGATGAATTCGGCAGCAACTGGAAGATCCACCGCAAGCGGCTCACCGAAGAACTGGAGAAGCTGCACGGGGTCACCAAGGCGGCAGCAGAGTCGTACGAGAAGATCGACCATGAACTTGCCGAGGTTCTGCGGGCGGAGGACAGGAACACGACGGAAGGGGCGAAGAAATGACGAGTCGCCCTGCTGCCCACCGCTGGGCGGTACTCGACGAGACGCGTGATCCGGTACCCGGCGACCCGTACGAGGTTGCGCGGCTCGGCCGGCAACTGCGCAAGACCGCCGAGGCCATCGAGAAGGAAGCCCGTGAGATCAAGGCGCTGGCCTCCGTCGAGAACTGGAAGAGCAAGGCAGCCACCGAGTTCCGGGCCACGGCCGAAGGAGCAGGCGACAAACTGCGCAGGGCGTTCAAGCGCTACGACGAGGCTGCGACGGCCCTCGGGACGCAGGTGCGGGAAGGCGTGTGCAGCAACGAGTACGCTTCGGAGTTGCATCGTGCTCAACAGATGGCCGACAAGGCCCTTCATGACGCCGAAGCGGCCCATGACGATCTGACGTCTGCTCAGCGATCACTTGACGGCCAGCCTGACGACACGCCGAAAGACGATGCGGACACCAGGAAATACAACCGGCAGAGGGAGCAGGCGTCCTCGTCTTTGTCGGCTGCGAAGAACGCGCTCGAAGCCGCCAAGGGAATCCGCGACCGTGCCGCGAAACTGGCGGCTGACGCCATTTACGACGTCATCGAGGGCGATGGGCTGAAGGATGGCTGGAAGGACAAGTTCAAGAACTGGGTTCACGAGAACTCGGGTTGGCTTGGCGAAATCTCCAAGTGGGCCGGGCGCATCGCACTGTGGGCGGGTGTGGCGGCACTGGCATTGGGATGGATACCCGTCATCGGACAGGCCATCGCCGCCATCGCCACGACGATAGCCCTCGTGGCCAGCGTGGTCGCGCTCGCCACGGACCTGGTGCTCGCCCTGGGAGGCGAGGGGAGCTGGAAGTCGGTGTTCCTGGACGCCGTGGGCCTTGCGACCTTCGGCCTCGGGCGTGCGGCCATGGCGGGAGCCAAGGGTGTAGCAGCCGGGAGCAAGGCGCTGGCGCGCAGCAACCTGTTCAAACAGGCAGTCGCCTCGGGCGTGAAGACAAACAAGGCATGGACGATCGCCAACAGGGGTGCTCAGGGAGCGATTCGAGGGAGGGAATCGGCCCGCGCGCTAGCCGCCATGCCGAAAGGGAAGCTCCCCTCCTGGAGCAATATCAAGGAGGGCTTCAACCCCGTCTCCATGTACCGGGATACCGTTGGTGGTGTGAAATCGATCAGCCAGGCATTCTCTAAGCAGGGATGGCGGGACGGGATCACGGGAATGGCCGTTCCTCGTTCAGCGGGGACCCTCGACCCTGATCTGGCCAGGGTGGCCAAAGACCTCAACGGAATCGCGCCGGATGCGCTGAAGATGCCGGCTGTCAGTAGTGCCCTGGGCAACTTCGGAGGACAGACAAACGTCTGGGCGGGAGCCACTGCTGCAGGAGTAGTCGCTGGTGCTGAGGGCGCTTATGGCGGGGTGACCTCTCTGTACGGCATGGTTGCCCGATGATCCCCGAGCCCGCCCTCAGACCGGCCGCTTCGCGTGGCCCCGGTCTGGAACTCTGCCACCGGTCCCGGCTGTTCCTGGACGACGGCGACCTCGTACTGCAGACGCGCCGGCGCAGGTTCCACTTCCCGGTCGGCGACGGTGGGATCGCCCGTGCCGTCTTCATCGATGTGCCCGGTGCCGACAAGGAACGCATGGGGCCGGCGATACCTGGTTCCTGGGGCGAGCTCCAGCTACAGGACCACGAGGGAGCACTGGTCGGCTGGTTCGACATGGAGGACTGGTTGCCGGAGTCCCCTTCGTTGCCGCAGCGGTCCGTACAGGGCGAGCAGTTGCTCAGTCGCACGGGCGTGGCGGCACTGCTGAAGGCCGCGGGCATCCCTCTCCATGTGGTACGAGACCGGAACGATCCTCTGGTGTCCAAGAAGGCACGGCGCGGACGTGGACGGGGCAGGTCTCTCAGCCCCGGAAGTGCCTTCCCTCTGTGGTACTGGGCGACGCGTGCGGCTGCGGGCCTCGTCTGGTTCGCCCTGTTCAGCGTGATCGTTTTCTCCGATACGGCGAACCCCTGGGCCATCCTCCCGCTGTCGGCAGCTGCCTTCGTCGCGCCGCTGACGCGTCTGGCCCTCCGTGGGTGGACTCGGCTGCGTCTCAGGGGATACAGCCCTTCTGTGCGGGAGCGCATCAAACCTGCGCCGGCCAGTGGGCTGGGAGTAACGGTCAGGTTCTACAGGGACACCGAGCTGCGGGTGCAGGATCGTGACCTCGTCCTGCGAGACATCAGCGGGCAGGAGTTCTGGTTGCCGTTGACGGGCCCGCATGCCGTGACCTCTCTGGTCCTTGCGCGCGACAGGGAGGGCACGGCGCTGGGAGCCGAACTTCGAGGCGCTGACGAGCAGCTGCGTGCCGTCCTCCCGTGGCGCCTGTGGTTCGGGGGCAAGAACGGTGACGATGGCTGGTCCCGGCTGCGGCAAGCCACCGGACTGCGCTCCACAGAACGCCGTCTCAGCGGGAAGGTCAGCTGGCCCAAGGGGCCGACGCTCGGTGCGCAACTGCTGCCCGTGTCCCGCCGTGATGCGCGCGGCATGTCACGCTTTCCCAGCACCATTGCCGGTGTTTCCTCCACCGTTGTCATGGCCTTCGGTTCCTTCTTCTCCGTTACCCAGGGCCTGCGGATCGAGGACACGTATCCATCTGCGGCGACGGCCGCAGTTCTCATGGGCGTACTCGGAGGCTTTCTGCAAGCGGCTCCGTATCTCATTCACCAACTGCGCAGTCGGCTCCGGCTCGACCGGCCGGCCACGGAACAGACACCTGCGGGGAGCGCTGTATGACCAGGCCTCGGGAGACCACAGAGACCACACCTCCAGGCGACTACCGCCTCCTGCTTCCTGACGGCTGGTTCCAGATACCTCTGGACCCCGAACAGCGCGACAAGTCGATCGACGCTCTCGTAGAGCGTCAGTTTCGCGGGATCGATGATGCGCCGCACCTCAAGGATGGGCTCCGGAAGGACCTGCGGCGCCGTGCCACCAGGGCATACCGCAGCGGTGGCATTGAGCTGTACCTCAGCCTCCAGGAAGTCGGCCCCTTCACCATCCCCGCTTCGTTGCTGGTCACCTTGGCACCACTTCGCCATCCGGAGGCGTTGCCGCTCCAAGTCCTGGCGCAGGCACTGGCCAGGGACGGAGAGGGAGCCGTGAGTATCGAAGAACTGCACTCGGGTACTGCCGTTCGCGTCCGTAAGCTGACGCCACAGGGTGATGACGAAACCTCGGAGAGCTCGCACAATTCCCTCTCCGTGGACTATCACCTCCCTGTCCCCGGCGCGATGGCGTTCCTGCTGCTCACCTTCTCCACTCCGCTGGAGCCCATCGCCGACGCGATGGCCGAACTCTTCGACGCGATCGCCGACTCCCTGACCTGGACGGAGTGACCAAGCCCGTGACCGACGACCTCTCGAACCTTGGCCTGGAGTGTTCTGAGGACTGGGTGCCTTTCCCCTTGGCGGGCTCTGTGGACCTGGACTACTGGGCCAAGCATCAGGCGAACGAACTCGTCGAACGATTCGCGCGCGACGGAGAGGCGGGTGATGCCCGCCTCCTGGCACGGGACCTGAAGCGGGCTGCGGCCGACAGTCATACGCGCGAACCTCTCGGGGCGTTCGGCTGGTACCTGAGCGGTCACAACTCTGTGGCGGCCATTCTCGAACTCGACGCCATCCACCCGGATGCCACGTACCCCGAGGTGACTCTCTCCCTTCTGGCCGACCACATGAAGTCCACGGACTTCGGCGAACCGGATGTCCGCGACGTACGCCTACCGCTGGGCGATGCCGTACGAATCCGCCAGAACTTCGTCGGTGAGAAGAAGCGGCTCTTTGGCGCCCGCCCTGTGATCCACAGCCTCTTCTACGGAGTTCGCCCGGAGAACATGGCGGCAGCGATCACCCTGCTGGTCTCCTGGACAGAGCCTGTCCTGGGCGAGCCTCTGGAACAGATCGTCGACAATATCGCGCAGACGTTGTCTGCGTGACGGGCTCGCCCTTCGTCGATCCGCCACGCAGCGGACATACGTGCGAGGCTTGCGCAGATAGCTCGTGCGCAGGTGACCAACTGACCGACGCTTACGTTGCGGCCTTCTTTTCGGCTCGCTCACCTGTTGACGGATTGGATTTCCTGGACGGTGATGTCCTGTTCGTTGCCGAAGGTGCCGTTCGGGAGGTCGCCGCCGGCGCCGCCCGTACCGGTCCAGTTGATTTCCCACGTGATGGTCGCCTGGAGCTTGTACGTGCCGTCGCCGGAGGAGCGGAGGTACTTGATGCCGCACGGCGGTGTCTCGTCGGCCTTGCCCCTGGCGTAGGGCTCGCCGATGGACTTGTCGGCGTTGATGACGCACTCGCCCGAGGCCGGGTACGTCACGGCGTCCTCGGTGCCCGGCTCCAGCTTGAGGGCCACCGGCCTGGCGGTGGTCGTGGCCTGGATGTTGAAGCCCGGGACGTTGAGGGCCGCCGTTGCCTGGACCTCGTCGAAGACAGCCTTGTCCAGCCAGGCCCAGGTGGGCAGATTCACCTTGGTGTCGGCCTCGGGTGCGAGGGTCACCTTCGTGTCGGGAAGCTGCATGTGCTGGTAGGCGAGAGCGGCGAGTATCTCCGGGTCGATGGCCTCTTCGTACTGAGGCGGCGGGGCCTCGCCGTTCTCGACCCAGAAGGGGAGGTCGGTGCACGAGGTCCGCTTGAGATAGTCCGGCTCGTCGGGGTTCTCGACGCCGGCCCAGAACATTCCCTCGCCGTCGTTCTCGACGTTGTAGTCCTTGTAGCCGGGAGTTCCCGTCCAGCCGTAGCCGTCCTCGTAGTGGCGCTTCTTCTCGCCGATCGCTGAACCCGCGGTCCCGCCCATGCCGGGTGTGTTCAGCTCCCGCTCGATGTCCTTGGACACCTTCTCCTTGAAGTCCTTGGCGCCGAGGTAGGGGGCGTACCAGCAGGGCGGCGGCGTCCAGTTGACGTCGGAGGACGTCACGTTGCCAGTGCCGCCGCCCTTGGCGACGGAACCGGAGTACTGGATGCGGGCGGCGGCGTAGATGCCGTTGCCGTCGCCGCCGCCCGCCTGTTCTGTGTTGGAACCCTCGGTGTTGGCTGGCTCTTCTCCCGCGTAGGCCGGTACTGCGAGGGCGAGGACGCCCAAGGTCAGTGCCAGGGCGGTCGCGCCGGTGGTGAGCGCTGAATGCCGTGACCTGTTCACTGGCACTTCGCCGCCTTCGCCTCGACGAACACCTTGGACGCCTGCCACAGACCATCTCCGGTGGGGAGCTTGACCATGATGATCTTGAAGTAGTCGAAGTCCGTGATGCTGGGGGCGCCCTTCAGGACCTTTCCGGTCTTGATCTCTTTAGAGTAGAACTTGCTCGAATCCACGCAGAACGCAACCTCTACCGAGCTGCCGTTCGGCGCGGACCGTGTGGTGGCTTGGTAGTGGCGCCGCGTGCCGGTTGCCGTCCAGTCGCCTTCCAGCCTCGCGTCGATCTGCGTTTTGGCGTACCTCGTCCCATCGCCTGTCGAGTAGGCGACCAAGGCGGCGTCCTTGGTCGTGCGCTTGTCGACGCCCCGGTAGATCGCTCGGACGTAGTTCGCGGCATCATCCATCGCAGCCGCCTCGTTCTTGTCCTTCGGCTTGTCCCAGTCGAAGACCAGGTCCATGTCGCTGGGCAGGGACACGTCCACGCCGTCCGGCTTGTCCCCTGCCGGTGCTTCCGAGGGCGATGCCGACTCCTTCGGCGTCTCCGCTCCCTGGCCGGCGCCGGCGATCTTGTCGTTGTCGCCGGACTTGTCATTCCCGCTACCGCAGGCCGTCAACAGCAGTGCTGCCGTCGCCAGAGCGGCGGCAACGGGCAATGAGCGGCGCTTCACAGTGACTCCCCCGTAAGAGACAGAAGTTCGGTATGAGCACAGACGGTACCGGTGAGGTTTCCGGTTTCACCAGCGCGAACTTCCGCGAGAAGACGGGCAATGCCGGATGTATAGGGCTCTCGGATCCGGAGGGCGTGGTGTTGCCGGGCCCCGATTCGCTAGTGCAGTGCCCTGCGTCACAGCGCTCCCTTCGGCAGCTCGATCTGCCTCAGCTGCACCCACCGTCCCAGTCGCCTTCCATCGCGCCCCGCCACCGCGAACAGCACGAACGGTGCCAGGATCCCGACCCGTACCACCGCCCACGTCGGCAGGAACCAGCCCAGTCGGGGACGGCGGTGCGAGAACCAGGGAGGCCACTCCCGCAGTCGTGCCCGCCGCGATCCGCGCGACCTGGCTCGCCGAGTAGCCCGTGTGCCCGTCGCCGGGTTCATCCCTGGTTCTCTCCGGTGAAGCTCGCCGTTCCCCCCATACGCCCCGGCCTTCGAAACTACACTCGCCCCCCATGCGTAACTCCCGCCGCAGCAGCGCGAATACGACGCCCACAGCATCCAGCGCGTTCTGCGGGAGCGCGTGGAGGAGACGGCCCGCGGAGGGCGCGGGAGTCGGACCATGGCCGTCGCCCGGGGGCGGTGACGTCCCCTGAGCCCCGCCGCGTCCAAAGCCCGGGCCCGTCACAAACAGTCCCGTGACCCCCGAGCCCACTGGCTCCTGCTCGCCCTCACCCTCCCCCTCGTCTTCGCCCTGCTGATCTTCGAGGGCTGGACCCAGCACGAGGTCGATGCCGCGAAGGCGCGGTCGCCCTGTACGGCGCCCGTACCCGACGCCGTCGCCCGCGGCGGGCCCGTGATCGGGATCAACCGGGACGGGATACGGACCGGGTCGATGCCCGCCCGCACCGTCGCGCTCACCTTCGACGGGGGGCCCGACCCCGTGTGGACACCCCGGCTTCTCGACCTGCTGCGCAGGAACAACGCGCGGGCGACGTTCTTCGTGCACGGCGCCCAGGCCGCCCGGCACCCGGAGTTGGTCCGGCGGATTGGGGCCGAGGGGCATGAGATCGGGTCCAACACGTACACCGGGGCCGTTCTGGGGGAGTCCTCCGCGCCCCGTTTCCGGGCCGAGCTCGAGATGACCCAGAGCGCCCTCGCCGGGGCCACCGGCCGGCGGGCGAATCTGCTGCGGATGCCGCGCACCACCACCCCGGACACCCTGTGCGGCCGCGAGTGGCAGGCCGCACGGCGCGCCACCGGGTACGGGTACGTGCTCGTCGCCGCCGACAAGGGATCGCGCAGGCCCGCGCAGGGCATCGTCCGGCAGCTCAGCCAGACGGAGAGCGCCTATCAGGAGGCGCGCAGGCTGTTGAGGAACCGGACCGTCGACCGGTTCACCACCGTCTCGGACGGGCTGGGGCTCGTGCCGTACACATCTCCCTCCCTCGTCCAGCAATGGGCCGGGCAGGGGCTCATCCGTATCACCGGCCTCGGGCAGGTCTTCTCCACCGCCATGATCTGGATCCTCGGCGTCGCCGGTGGCCTCGGTGTGCTGCGGCTGTTGCTGCTCGCGCTCTTCGCCCGGGCCCATGTGCGGCGGCTGGAGCGGTTCCGGACCGGTGCGCCCTGGATGCGGGAGACGTCCGGGCCGGTCACCGTGCTCGTCCCGGCGTACAACGAGGAGGCCGGGATCGGGTCGACCCTGCGGTCGCTGCTCGAGTCCAGTCATCGGGAGTTGCAGGTCGTCGTCATCGATGACGGGTCCACCGACCGGACCGCCGACATCGCCGAGAACATGGGGGACGCGCGGGTGGAGGTCGTACGGCAGGCCAACGCCGGCAAGGCCGCCGCCCTCAACACCGGGCTCGCTCACGCGCGGTACGGCATCGTCGTGATGGTCGACGCCGACACCGTCTTCGAGCCCGACGCCGTCGAGCGGATCGTGCAGCCGCTCGCGCACCCGGCTGTCGGTGCCGTGAGCGGGAACACCAAGGTCGGCAACCGGCGCGGTCTGCTGGCCCGTTGGCAGCATCTCGAGTACGTCTTCGGCTTCAACCTCGACCGGCGCATGTTCGAGGTGCTGGAGTGCATGCCGACCGTGCCGGGTGCCATCGGGGCGTTCCGCCGGGACGCGGTGATCGGCGTCGGCGGGGTCAGCGAGGACACCCTTGCCGAGGACACCGACCTCACGATGGCCCTGTGGCGGTCCGGCTGGCGGGTGCTGTACGAGGAGTCCGCCGTCGCCTGGACCGAAGTGCCCACCAGCGTGCGGCAGTTGTGGCGGCAGCGGTACCGGTGGTGCTACGGCACGCTCCAGGCGATGTGGAAGCACCGGGGCGCTCTCGTGGCCACCGGGCCCGCCGGGCGGTTCGGGCGGCGCGGGCTGACGTATCTCGCGCTGTTCCAGGTCGCCTTGCCGCTGCTCGCGCCGGTCATCGACGTCTACGCCCTCTACGGCGTGCTGTTCCGCGATCCATGGGAGTCGGCGGCGGTCTGGTTCACGTTCCTCGGCGTGCAGATCGTCTGCTCCGGCTACGCGCTCAGACTCGACGGCGAGCCGGTGCGGGCCCTGTGGTCGATGCCGTTCCAGATCGTCGTCTACCGGCAGTTGATGTATCTCGTCGTCATCCAGTCGCTGGTCGCGCTGCTGCTCGGCAGCCGGCTGCGGTGGCAGCGGATGAAGCGGTCCGGGACGGCCGCTGAACAGATCGGTGGGCCCGCGCCGTATAGGAGTGTCCCGATGCGCTGACCCGAGAGCCCCCCACAGCACCTTCGAGGCGTCGATGAGCGACTGGACCGACCGTCCGGGAGAACCCCCGCCGGAGTGGACCCCACGGCGGGACCCCTTCGCCCCGCCCCCGTCGACCCGCACCGCCCCGCTGCCCGGCATGCCCTCGCCCGCCGCCCCCGGCCGCTACGACAGCGGCCTCGACACCCGCGGCGGTCGCGGCAGCAGGAACCCGCGGCGGCGAGCGGGCAGGGGCCGACGGTACCTGCGTACGTCGGCCGCCTTGTCGTCCGTGCTGCTGCTCGGCGCCGCCGGTACGTACGTCTGGGCCGACACCCGGCTCAACCAGCAGGTCGACCTCGGCGCACTCGGCGCCCGGGTGCCGGCCGGAGAGGGCACCAACTACCTGGTCGTCGGCTCCGACAGCCGCGAGGGACTGTCGGAGCAGGACCGCAGGAACCTCAACACCGGCTCGGCCGAGGGCCGCCGCACCGACTCGGTGATCCTGCTGCACACCGGCGCGAACGGCACCACGATGCTCAGCCTGCCGCGCGACTCCTGGGTGACCCTCCCGCCCTACGTCGACCCCGGCACCGGCCGCAGCTACCGGGCCGCGCCGGACAAGCTGAACGCCGCGTTCTCGCTGGGCGGCCCCGACCTGCTGGTACGGACCGTGGAACGCAACACCGGTGTGCACATCGACCACTACGCGGAGATCGGCTTCGCCGGCTTCGTGGGCGTGGTGGACGCCGTCGGCGGCGTGAACCTGTGCCTGGACAAGGCCGTACGGGACGAGGACTCCGGCGCCGACCTGCCCGCCGGCTGCCAGACCCTGGACGGAGCCGAGGCGCTGGCCTTCGTACGGCAGCGCAAACAGGAGGCCCAGGGCGACCTCGGCCGCACCCGCAACCAGCAGAGATTCCTCGCCGCCCTCGCCCGCAAGACGGCCACCCCGTCCACCCTCGCCGACCCGTCGAGGTCGTTGCCGACCCTGAGCGCGGGCCTCGACACGCTCATCGTCGACGAGGGCACGGAACTGCCCGACCTCATGGCGCTGTTCGAGGCCCTGCGGAAAGCCACGGGCCGTGGAGGCCGGCAGCTGAACGTGCCCGTGGCCGACCCGGACCTGCGCACCTCCCAGGGCAGCGCGGTGAAGTGGGACGACCGACGGGCCCGCGCCCTGTTCGGCGCCCTGCGCGAGGACCGGCCCCTGGGCTGATCAGCGCGCCCTGCCGAGACCGGCCGACGGGGGCATCAGCGAGCCGTACCCGGTCGCCGCCCACGCGCTCCGCCTCGCCGGGACCTCGAAGTAGGGCACCGTACGGCCGTTCTCGTCCGTGTCGGTGAGCACCTCCGGGGCGCGGCGGTCCCGCAGCGCGTCCGCGCACGCCCCGCACACGGCCACGTCGAGCCGGTCCCGGCGGCCGAGCGGACGCCACCCGGAGCGGCGGGCGGCCCGTCCGTGCAGGGGGTTGAAGAAGCAGAGGGGAAGGCCGGGGGAGCCGGTCAGCGCATCGCGGCCCTCCTGCGCCAGGGCCAGGGCGCCCGCCAGGTCCGGCAGGCCCCGGGCCTCGTCGAGGACCTTGCCGGCCGCGGCGTAGGCGTCGAGGGCCTGCTGGAGACCGGGTGTCGTGGCCACGTCGGCTTCCCGGGTCGCCTCGCCCAGCGCCAGTACCTCGGCTTCCGCCCGGCGCCGCAACCCCGCCTCGTCGGCCGCACGGGCCGTCGCGAACACCAGCTGGGGGACGGCCGGGGAGCGCTTGCGGGAACGGACCAGGACGGCGCGGGCCGCGAGCGCGGTCAGGGCGAGGACCGGTACGCCGACGAGCGGCCACCAGCCGGAGCCGGAGCCGGACTCGGACCCGGACTCGGACCCGGCCTTCGTGGGCGGGGCCGAACGGCCCAGGTCCCTCGTCGCCTCCTCGTAGCGCTGCACGCCCTTGCCCTCCGCCACCAGGTCCACGGCCTTCGCGGTCAGGTCCGCCAGTCCCGCGTCCCGCATCTCGTCCAGGAAGCCGGTGGCTGCCACGGCCCTGCCGGCCTGGTGGGTGTCGGCGGGCCACTCGTAGCCCCGCAGGGAGTCGGGGAAGTCGCTGTCCGCCGTGATGAGGACGAGCTCGCGCTGGTCCGGGAGCCGGTCGCGGACGATCCCTGCGAGGACGTCGGAGTCGCCGTCGAAGGCGTCGCCCTTGGTGAAGGGCGTGAGCACGACCTTGATGGGCAGGCCCGTGCGGCGGATCCGGTCCGCCAGTTGCCGCTGCCGGGCCGGCGGGACGGCATCGGTGTAGGCCTCGTCGACGTAGACGGGCGAGGCGCGCAGGGCGTTCGCGATGCGCCGGCCGGGGCTCGGGGCGTCGCCGTCCGCCGCGGTGGCGGTGCCGGTGGTGGTGAGCGCCGTCAGCAGCAGTGCCGCGAGGGCGGTGATCACGCGCTTCACATCAATGGACACCTGCGGTCTCCCTCACCTCGTCGATGAGCCGGGCGATTCCGTGGGGTACGGCGGTCAGGGGGCCGTCCGTCACGTCGTAGTAGGGGAGGCGGGTGTTGCCCAGGGAGGGGTCGGGCAGCTTCAGCAACCGGCCCGGGATGCCGCCCGGTTCGGCGACGGCCGTGTCACGGCAGGGCTCGCAGACGGGGAGCAGGCGGCGGCTGTTGCCCTCGGCCGAGACGCGGACGTGGTGGCGGCGGGTGGCGCGGCCGTGCAGCGGGTTGACCCCGCAGCACAGGTCGGCCGCCTCGCCGGTGAGGGCGGCCCTGCCGGCTCGGGCGAGCACGATGACGGCGACCAGGGTCGCGGGATCCGTCCCCGGTTGCCGGGCGCGGCCGGGGTCGCCGTCGACCAGGAGCAGCGCCGCGTCGAGGTGGTCCCAGGCGCGGGCGCGGTCGTCCGGGTCGTTGAACCGACCCTGGAGTGCGGTGAGTTCGGCGTACGCGGTGCGTCGGAGGTAGGACGTCGGCGGCTCGGTCGGGGAGGTGGGCGACAGGCGGCCGGACGGCTCCGGCGCGGGGGAGCGCCACCGCAGCAGGCCCCGGACGATCCACGTCACCCCGGCGACGACCCCCGACAGCAGGAGGGCCGCGAAGGCGCCCACGAAGAGGCCGGGCCAGAAGTCGGTGGCGAACAGGGGCGGGAGGGCGTTCTCGTCCGCGGCCCTCGGGGCGGCGGCCGGGGTGGACTCGGAGTGCGGCCGGCCGGTGCGCGGGGTCTTGTCGAGGAAGGTCATCAGCGTGTCGAGGCGTTCGCCGAGGAGGTGGTCGTCGGCCTCGTCCGCCCTGCTGTCACCGAGCGTGACGGAGTCCGGCAGGTCGAAGGACAGGCGGTTGGAGTCCAGGCGCAGCCCGTGGTTGGAGACGTCGATCGTGCCGTCGTCCGGGTCGGCGACGACGTACACCCCGTCCTCGCCCACCTTGGCGTGCACCGCCGCGGCGAACAGCCCCGCGTCGCCGGCCGACTCGCTCTCCGGCGTCTGCGGCACGAGGGAGACGTACACCGGGCCGCCGCCGTCGGAACGCCGGAAGTCCTGGATCCGCTCGTGCAGCCGGTCCAGTTGGCGGGAGCCGAGGACGCGGGGGCTCTCCGGGTCGGCGTACACCGGGTCCTGCTTCAGACCCGCCGCGACCCGTTCCACCCGGGCGGACAGGTCGGCGGGGGTGGGCGGCTTCGCCGCGCTCGACTTGGTCTGGTCGAAGACGACGGGAGCGGTGAGGGCGATCGCCGCGGCGGTGAGGACGGCCGCGCCGGGCACGACCCACCGGGGGACGCGCCGCTCGGCCCCGGTACGCCGACGGCTGCGGCGCACGTACCCGGCCGTCAGCACGATCAGCAGCGGTACGCCGGTCAGCAGGCTCCCCGTGAGGAACGACTGGTTCCGGCGGTCGGACGGGCCGATGTACATCTCGGCGGGCTCGTCGTCCCGGTACGTCTCACGAGCGGCCTCGGCGCGGGCGGTGGCCCGTTCCCCGCCCTGCGCGATGACGTCGACGAAGCGCTCGAAGCTGAGCAAGGGACCGGCGTCGTAGGCGAGTTCGTACAGCGCGACGGTGGCGGCGGCGTCAGCGGGGACGCGGACACCGTAGGCCGTGGCCTCCGCGATATCCGTCCCCTCGATCAGGACGAACAGCCCATCGCGCCCGAGCCGGTCGTGCACCGCGCCGAGCAACTGCTCGCCGTCCGTGCCGCTCTGCATGGGCAGGACCAGGACGTAGGTCGGGACGCCGGTCCTCTTCGCGAGCCTGGCGAAGTCGGGGGCGGTGGACCGCGGGACCTCGCGGGGGAGTTGGTCGGTGACGTAGACCGGGTTCTCGCGGAGGCGGTCGGCGAGGTAGGCGGCCTGGGTGGGGGAGTCGGCGGCGTCGGCCGGGGTGGCGGTTGCGAAGAGAGCCGTCAGTGAGCAGAGGGCGAGGAGCAGCCGGAGGACGCGGGTCCGGTGGCCGCTCGATGCCCGTACCCGTACCGCGCGTTCACCGCCCTGTACTGCACTGACCGCGTGCGCCCCGTTCACGGTGACTGCTCTCACCGGTGTGCCCCCCCCGGATGGTCCGATCGCCGTCCGCGCCGCACTCTACTCGGGGCTTCGCGACTGCTACAGATCGCCCGGACACGTCGAACTCGACGCCCGGCACCGGCGGTTCAGCCCAGCTTCGCGTTCTGGGCCTTCACCACCGTCGCCGGGAGCTTCGCGTCGCCCGGCCTGTCCTGGACCATGGCCATGCCGTCCACGGAGACGTAGACGGCGATGACATCGTCCTTGCGGACGGCCTGGGCGTGCATGGTGTGGGTGATGCCCTGGAAGGGCATCGTGGAGCGGAAGGCGAGTGACTCGTCACCGGCCTTCGCCACCAACTCCTCGGCGGTGACGGAGTCGTACGTCGTCGTGCCGTTCGCCTTCGCCGTGAAGCCGCTTCCGCACGAGTCGACGCTCTTGGCCAGCCCGGCGAACGCGGACTCGGCCTTGCCGGGCGCGTACGCCGTGAGCGTGATGTACGTGAACTTGTTGCCCTGAGGGACATAGTGGGTCAGGTCGCCCTGCGGCCCGCCGAGGGGCAACTGGTTCATCGCGTAGGCCAACGGGGCGCAGGCCGGCTTGTCGACGGTCACGTCGTCCGGGGACTTGGCGAAGACGTACTTGTCGTCCCCCTTGTCCCTGGAGGTGGCCTTCACGTCCAGCCCCGGCACGTCCGCCTTCGTGATCATGAGCTTCGCGAGCCGCTCGTTCGCCGTCACCTGCTTCGCCCGGGTCGCGGTGGGCCGGGGTTCCCCGGGCGCCGCGTCCGAGTCGGCGCTGCCGCCGCACGCGGTGAGGGTCAGCAGGGACAGGGTGGAGACGGCGAGCACGGCTCGCTTCATGGGGCACTCCTCGCAGGGGGCAAAGCGAAGATCATGGCACGGGGATTCCGGTATCACGTGAGTGAATGGTGTGGGCCTCGTGGCCTGTAAGTGACGAAGGCCTCGGTCGCCGGACGTCTGTCCACCCGTCGTCCACCCGTGCCGGATTCGCTCCCGCACAGCAAACGGCCTGCCCACGTGCCGCCATCAACGGGTTTGTCCAGCAGTGAAGTTGCAGATGGATAACGGCGCGTGCGGTGGGATGCGTGACGCCGGACGCGCCTTGAGGGGCTTATGTGCGGCTGATACGGTGCGATGGCTTGACGCTCACCCCCAGTGCTGACCATTCGCCCAGGTCGGGCGGGTAAGTCCGGCCCGCCCCGCACGTGTGCGTGCGGACCGGCGCGGGTGAAGTGTCCAATTTTGAAGGCAAATTGACAGACATCTTCTTGGGTGTACGGGGAGCGGTTGCGTGAAGATCCAAGAGCGTACGGGGGCGGGCGCCGGTCGATCCGCAGTTCCGGCTCAGCCGTCGGTCGGTGACCGGCTTCCCACCCCGCCTCGCGAGCGCAAACCGGCACTGGCCGCGCTCGCGGTGCTGCTGATCCTGGTGGGTGCGCTGGGCGCGACCATGCTCGTGCTCCAGGCCGGCGACCGGATCGAGGTCGTCAAGGTGACGCAGGCGATCCCCGCGGGCGGCTCCGTCACTACGTCGAACACGACCTCCGTGATGGTTGCCAAGGACGACAGCATCCACTACGTCGAGTGGGCCCAGCTGAACGATCTGAAGAAGCTGAAGGCCGTCAGCGCCATCCCCGCCGGAGTCGTCGCGGTCGGCGAGATGTTCGGCAGCGAAGCGGGTGTCGCCGCCGGCAAGGCCACCGTGGGCCTGTCCCTCAAGGCCGGCCAGTACCCGACCGGCATCAAGCAGGGCGACACCGTCGCGGCCTACCGCGTCGGCTCCGCCTCCGGCTCGTCCAACAGCAACAGCAACTCCTCCTCGTCGTCGGCGTCCAGCAACTCCGTCATCGTCGACAGCGCCCGCGTCACCTACGTCCCGGGCCCGAAGGACAGCGGCGACGAAATCGTCGGCAGCACCAACCTGGCGGTCACCCTGACCGTCGACAGCGACAAGGCCGCCGACCTGGCCCAGGCCGCCTCCAACGGCGAGGTCGCTCTCGTCCAGGTCCCCGGTAACTCCGGCAACTAGAAGGCGGCACTCGACCCATGGCGCTCATCGCTCTCGCCGCCGACAAGGGTTCCCCCGGCGTCACCACCGCGGCCGTCGCACTCGCGGCGGTCTGGCCGCGGCGTGTCCTGCTCGCCGAGGCGGACCCGGCGGGCGGTGACCTCGTCTACCGCAGTGCCGCCGCGCACGGCGGACCGCTCAACCCCAACACCGGCATGCTGTCCATCGCCGCGACCGCGCGCCGCGGCCTCGTGCCCGACCAGCTCTGGGACCACGTCCAGCCGCTGAGCGGCGGGCTCGAGGTCCTCGTCGGGCTCGGGATCGCCGAACAGGCCGCCGGACTCGCGGGGCTGTGGCCCACCCTCGGGCACGCCTTCAACTCCCTCGCCGACTCCCCGAACGCCGCCGCCGACGTCATCGCCGACTGCGGACGCATCAGCGGGGACACCCCCGCCGTGGAGCTGTTCCCGCACGCCGCGCTCGTGCTGCTCGTCTCGCGCACCGAGCCGGAGGCCATCGCCCGCGTCCGCGACCGCGCCGCCGCCCTCGCCGGCAAGCTGCACGGCGGACCGCGCGGCGCCGCCAGCCTCGGCACCCCGATGATCGGCGTCGTCCTGATCGCCGACACCGGCACGGCCGGCAAGCTCGCCTCGCAGGTCAACGACATGCTCGTGCACGCCCAGACCGGCGCCCGCGTGGTCGGCACCATCGCCGACGACCCGGCCGGCGCCGACCAGCTGGCCGGCCGCAAGCGCGGCCGCCTCGACAAGTCGCTGCTGATCCGCTCGGCCCGCAAGGTCGCCGGCGACCTCTACCAGCAGTACGGCGCCGCCTGGGCCGCCTCCGCCCAGGCCAACCAGGCCCACCACGCCCCGGGCCAGATGCAGGGCCACGCGGGGGCCGGCGCATGACCGCTGTCGACCACCAGTTGGTCAAGCGGTTCCGCCAGGACGCCGGCGACCGCATCGCCGAGCAGCGCCGACAGGACCAGGTCAACAACGTCACTCCGATGTCCACGGAGGACGAACGGCAGTACGCCCGTGCCGTCATAGCCCAGATCCTGGAGGAGTACGCCCGCGCCGAGATCAACGCGGGCCGTACGCCGCTGGACGCCGAGACCGAGGAGCAGTACGCGGCCGCCGTGCACGCCGCGCTGTTCGGCGTCGGCCGGCTCCAGCCGCTGCTGGACAACCCCGAGGTCGAGAACATCGACATCAACGGCTGCGACCAGGTGTTCGTCGGGTACGCCGACGGCCGCGAGGTGCAGGGCGACCCGGTCGCCGAGACCGACGAGGAGCTCATCGAGCTCATCCAGGTGCTGGGCGCCTACTCGGGCCTGTCCTCACGTCCCTTCGACTCCGCCAACCCGCAGCTCGACCTGCGGCTCCCCGACGGTTCGCGACTGTCGGCCGTCATGGACGTCACCCGGCGCCCCGCGCTGTCCATCCGCCGGGCGCGCATGGGCAAGGTGTTCATCTCCGACCTCGTCGGCAACGGCACGCTGTCGCCCGAGGTCGCCCACTTCATGGCCTGCGCGGTCCGCGCCCGCAAGAACATCATGATCGCCGGCGCCACCAACGCCGGTAAGACGACGCTGCTGCGCGCCCTCGCCAACGAGATCCCGCCGCACGAGCGCCTCATCACCGTCGAACGGGCCCTGGAGCTCGGCCTCGACACCTTCCCCGACCTGCACCCCAACGTGGTCGCCTTCGAGGAGCGCCTGCCCAACTCCGAGGGCCAGGGCACCATCTCGATGGCGGAGCTGGTGCGACGCTCGCTGCGTATGAACCCCTCCCGCGTCATCGTGGGTGAGGTCCTCGGCGACGAGATCGTCACCATGCTCAACGCGATGTCGCAGGGCAACGACGGCTCCCTGTCCACGATCCACGCCAACAGCTCGCACGAGGTCTTCAACCGTATTTCCACCTACGCGCTGCAAGCCACGGAACGGCTGCCCATCGAGGCCAGCCAGATGCTGATCGCGGGCGCGGTCAACTTCGTCGTCTTCATCCAGCGGCGCAACAACTACGGCAACGGCGGCCGCCTCCAGCGCATGGTCACCTCCGTCCGCGAGGTCAACGGCGTCGACGGACGGGTGCTGTCCAGCGAGGTGTTCGCGGAGGCTCCCGACGGCCGGATCGTGCCGCACGCCCCCATCGCCTGCCTGGAGGAACTGATGGCACACGGCTACCGGCCGACCGGGACCTGGGGGTGAGCCGGGGATGAACACGACTCTCGCGGCAATCGGCTCGCTCGGCTCCATGGGCGGCCTGTTCTCCACCACCGTCCTGTACTCGATAGGCAGCGGCATCGCCGTCGGCGGCGGACTCGCCCTCCTCCTCATCGCCGTACGCGGACTGCCCGCCAAGCCCGACCACGAGAAGCAGAAGGCCGCCGAGCGGGCGAGCGAACTGATCCGCTTCGCCGGCCAGCGCGGCTCGCTCGCCGCCATCGTCGGCCTGGTCGTCCTCGTCCTCACCCGCTGGGCCGTCGCGGGCATCGCGGCCGGTGTCCTCGTCTTCTTCTGGGACCGCCTGTTCGGCGGTGCCAGTGAGGAACGGGCCGCCATGCGCCGCGTGGAGGCCCTGGCCTCCTGGACGGAGTCCCTGCGCGACACCATCGCCGGCGCCGTGGGCCTGGAGCAGGCCATCCCGGCCTCCGCCCGCGCCGCGGCCCCCGTCCTGCGGCCCCACCTCGACGCCCTCGTCGACCGGCTGCGCGCCCGCACCCCGCTGCCCGAGGCGCTCCAGCAGCTCGCCGACGAGATCGACGACGCCTCCGCAGACATCATCGTCGCGGCCCTCATCCTCAACGCCCGCCTGCGCGGCCCGGGTCTGCGCCAGGTCCTCGGCGCCCTGGCCAAGTCGGCCCGCGAGGAGGTCGACATGCGCCAGCGCGTCATGGCGCAGCGCGCGTCGACCCGCAGGTCCGTGCAGATCGTCGTCGCGGTCTCCGTCGCCTTCGTCCTCGGCCTGTCGATCTTCAACCGCGACTTCGTGGAGCCGTACGGCACGGCCGTCGGCCAGCTCGTCCTGGCCTGTGTCTGCGGCCTGTTCGCGCTCGGCTTCTGGTGGCTGCGCAAGCTGTCCACCATCGAGACGCCCGAACGCTTCCTGGTCCGCGACGAGGCCTCCGTCCAGTTCGTCCGTCCCAGGACGCCGTCGCAGGCGCAGTCCCAGCAGCGCCTGCCGCAGGAAGAGGGGGCACGCTGATGGACCTCACGATGCCGCTCGTCGTCGGCGCCGTCATCGGCCTGGGCATCTACGCCCTCGTCCGCGCCCTCATGCCCAGCAAGCGCAGCGCGATCTCACAGGTCGCGCGGATCGACGCGATGCGGGCCCGCGGCTCGGCCTACGAGTCCGCGCGCGCCGAGCGCGAGAAGGGACGCCTGGGCGCGGTGCGGGCCGAAGTCGGCCTGCGCGTCTCGGAGTTCTACCTCCAGCAGGGCTGGGAGCAGCGCTCGCTGCGCGCGGACCTGGCGGTGCTGGACCGCAGTTGGGAGAAGTTCCTGGCGACGAAGGTGCTGCTGGGCGTGGCCGGTCTGTTCTTCGGCCCGTTCCTGTTCGCCATCGTCTACACGCTGGGCTTCGGCAGAAGCCCGATCATCCCGGTCTGGCTGGCCCTGCTCTTCGCGGTCGTCTTCTTCTTCCTGCCCGACCTGGAGGTGCGGCGGGACGCGGCCGAGAAGCGGCGCGACCTGCGGCGCGTGATCGGCGCGTACCTCGACCTGGTGTCGATGAGCCTCGCCGGCGGACGCGGTCTGCCCGAGGCCCTGATGGCGGCGGCCGAGATCTCCGACGGCTGGGCCAACCAGCGCATCCGCAACGCCCTGTCCGACGCCCGTATCACCGGCGTCAGCCAGTGGCAGGCGCTCGGCGCGCTCGGTGAGGAGATCGGCGTCGAGGAGCTCAAGGACCTCTCCGCCTCCCTGGCCCTGGTCGCGGACGACGGTGCCAAGGTCCGTGAGTCCCTCGCCTCCCGCGCCGAGACCATGCGGCACCGCGAGCTCGCCGAGATCGAGGGCAGCGCGGGCGAGAAGTCCCAGTCGATGCTCGTGGCGCAGCTGCTGCTGTGCGCCGGGTTCCTGGTGTTCCTGATCTTTCCGGCGGCGATGCGGGTGTTCCAGGTGCAGTGAGCCGTGCATGAGCCTTGCAGCGACCTTCACAACTCCAGAACTTCCGTGAACCGATTTCGAAAGGACAAGACGTCATGAACGGACGCACCTTCCACACCGGCATCCCTGCCGTGGACTTCCTCGTCACCTTCCTCCAGGCCCGCACCGAGCGTGCCCGCTCCGGCGAACTGGACCGCGGTGCCTCCGCGGTCGAGTGGGTCATCATCTCCGCGGTCGTCGTGGCGATCGTCGGTGTCGTGGCCGCCATCATCAACGCCGCGCTGAGCGAGGGCGCCAACAAGGTCGGCGACTGCATCAAGGGTGCGGACGCGGGCAAGACCTGCTGATCGTCTCAGGGGTAACGGGGTTCACGGGGATGCCGGCAGAGCTGGGCAGACGAGTGCGTCGCAGGGTGCGGGCCGTACGGAAACGGGCGGCCACCCGCGGCGACTCAGGCATGACCGCGATCGAGTTCGTGCTGCTCACCCCGGTGCTCTTCTTCATGATCTTCGCGACCGTGCAGTTCGCCCTGTACTTCTTCGCGGACCACGTGGCCCAGGCGGCGGCCCAGGCCGGAGCCCGCAAGGCCCGCGCCACGGCCGACGAACAGCCCGGCGCGTGGCGCGGCGAGGCGCGGGACGTGGTGGACAGCTACATCCGGCAGTTGGGCCCGCAGCTGGTGCTGTCTCCGGACGTGACGATGGTGCAGCCGGAGCAGAACACGGTGGGCGTGGAGATCGCGGCGAGGGTACCGACGGTGTTTCCCGGGCTTGATCTGACGGTGCACGCGCAGTCGGTGGGGCCGGTGGAGCGGTTCGTGCAGGAAGAGGGGAACTGAATGTCCGTCCCTTCTCTCCAAAGGGGCCGTTGCTCTGCGGACGACAGCGGCCTGTCCACCGTCGAGGTCGTGATCCTCGCGCCGGTGATGATCCTGTTCATCCTGGTCCTGGTGGCCTTCGGCCAACTCGTGGACGGTCGTGGAGCGCTCGACGGCGCGGCCCGGGACGCGGCCCGCGCCGGTTCGATCCAGAAAGACCACGCCACGGCCATGGCCGAGGCGAGGAAGGCCGCGGAGGCGAACCTGGCGGACGTCTGCTCGGGCCCGGTGTCCGTCGCACAGACCAGCCAGGGCTTCGAGCCGGACACCATCTTCACGGTCGAGGTGAGCTGCCAGGTGCGGGGCCTCGCCATGCTGGGCCTCGACATCCCGACGACCCTGTCGGCGAGCTTCAGCTCCCCGCTCGACCCGTTCCGGAGGTCGGTGTGAGACGACTCCTGCGGGCCGGTGCCGTGGCGCCGTACCGGCGTTCCTGGTGGACCACGCGCGTGGCTCGGCTGGACGACCGTGGCTCGGGAGCCGGCGCGGTCATCATCTTCACGCTCGTCTTCCTCTCCCTCTCCGCGTTCGTCATCGACGGCGGCCTGTCCATCTCCAAGCGCGAACGCGCCGCCGACATCGCCGAACAGGCCGCCCGCTACGCCGCCCAGGACATCGACCGCGACGCCCTCTACGAGAACGAGGGCGGCCCCGCCCCCATCAACTTCGAGAACTTCAACGCCCGCGTGAAGGCCTTCGCCCGCGAGATGGACATGACGGGCGCGGACATCGGCGCGACCCACTGCGTGGCGGCGAACGCCGAGCAGGTCGAGGTCGAGGTGCAGCTCACGTACTCCCCGGTCTTCACGGGCATGTTCTACGGCGGCGACGTGGTGGTCCACGGGCAGGCGGTGGCGCAGAACGAGGTCGGCTGAGCCGGTCCGGAACCTTCGACGGATCTGCACACCGTTCACGGGGATGTCGTAGAGGGCCCGACCAGGAACAGGCTGCGACGCATTTCCCGCCCCGCGCGCTACATTCCCGTACCGCGCAGGGGTGGGAGATGTGAAGAGATCAGGGGCTCCGGTGACCGAATGGTCACACCCATGAATTCACCCTCCGAATTCCACCGTCGCCCCTATCCACGGACTGGCCACGGACTGGCCGCCCCTTCTCCCGGCGTGCTTTGATCGGTCACGCTCGAGCATTTCGAATTATTGAACGAAGGGAACCGCCCTCCATGGCCTTCACCCCGCAGATCGCGACCGCCCAGATGTCCGACGCCGACCTGGACACCATCGCCGGCGGACAGGCGGGCGGTGTCGCCGCGGGCGCCGGCGCCGCAGCCGGTCTCTACGTCGAGACCACGGCCGCCGGCATCACCACCGGCGTCGGCGGCGGCGTGGGCCTCGCCGTCTCGCCCCAGGGCATCGCGGCGGACCTGCACCTCAACGCTGCCGTCGCTTCCTGAAGCAGCGCACAAGAAAGGCCCCGGATCTCCGGATCCGGGGCCTTTCGTTCGTTCGACAGACGGGCTCACTTGCTCCCGCTGCCACCCTTGCTTCCTTTTCCGCCCCGCTTGTCCTCGGTCTCCATGGCGTCGTTCACCTTGTCGGCCGAGCTTGCCGAAGAGCCCCCTGACGGCAAAGGCCCGTTGGGGCGGCCAGCCGGGCAAGTCGCGCTCGATGTCGTTGCGTTCCAGGTCCCGGTAGGAGCGCCGCTTCGCCACCGAGGCAGCGGTGCCGCTCGCGACTCGACCCGGTAGCGCTCTGGTTTTTCGTGCATGACCTCTACGGGGGTACGGGGGTACCCAGTGGCGGAATCGTCGTCAGCGGTTGATCGACTGGATTTCCTGGACGTTCATGTCCCGCGTCGTCTCGAAGGTGCCGTCGGGCAGGTCGCCGCCGGAGCCGTCGGAGCCCTCCCAGGTAATTCGCCAGGTGACGCTGGCGGAGAGCTGGTAGGGGGTGCCGTCGGTGGCGCGAAGGTAGCGGATGCCGCACGGCGGGGTCTGGTCGGCGTTGCCCTTGGTGTAGGGGGTGCCGATGGAGCCGTCGTCGTTGATCTCGCAGTCGCCCGAGGCCGGGAAGACCTCGGCGTCCTTGGTGCCCGGGTCCAGGTGCAGGGCGACCGGCTTGGCGGTCGTCTCCGCCCACAGGCCTGTGTTCGGCAGGGCGGCTCGGACCTTGACGTCCTTGAAGGTGCCCTTGTCCAGCCAGATCCACGTGGGCAGGTTGACCGTGGACTTGGCCTCCGGCTTCAGCTCGACCTCGGTCTCGGGGACCTTGACCTTGTTGTAGGCGTACTCGGCGAGTGTCTGCGGGGTGGGGGCGTTCGGATCGTCCGGGACCTCGCCGGCGTCGACCCAGAACATGATGCGGCCGCAGTCCCACGACTCCGAGGCGTTGGGGTCAGGGGCGACACCCCGCCAGAAGTAGCCGTCCTTGCCGAGGTTGTAGTCCTTGTAGCCCTCGGCGGAGCTGTTCGTCGGGGCCTTCAGGTCGAAGTTGTCCGCCGGTTTGCCGTCCCGGTAGTGGTCGGTCCACAGGCCCTTGCCGAACCAGGACTCGTGGATTCCGACGTCACCGCCACCGTCCGAGTCCACGAACTCCTTCAACTGCTCCGGGCTGAAGGCGGGCTCGTACCAGCAGGCTGGGGGCTTCCAGTTGGGATCGACCGTACCGAGGTTGCCTTCCTCGCCGCCGCCACCCGCACCACTTGGGTACGTGACCTTGATGTTGGAGACCGAGGCCGACAGTCCGCCCTTGCCGTCGCTTCCGCCTTGCGGAGGCGGTGCCGCTTCGCCGCCGACCGGTTTGTCGGCGTGAGCCGTACCAGCGGTCCAGAGGACGCAGCCGGCCGCAAGCCCCACGATCAGCTTCGTTCGCGGGGGCGCGGTCACCCTCGGCATGCCTCTGCCTTCCCCTCGACGGTGACCTGCTGAGCACGCCACACCGGGTTGTCCTTCACGGACGTCATGAGGAGAGTGAACTTCTGGTAACTGGCCAGGCTTTCCTTCGTGCGGTGGACCTTCTCGCTTTTGACTTCCTTGCCGAAGACCTTGGACTGGTCCTCACAGAAGGTGACGCTGACCGTCTTCACCTTCTCGGACTCGTCGCCAGGGCTGATCTCGGCGTCGTAGTACCGGTCCCTGCCCGTCAGCGTCCAGCCGCCGTCCACGTACTCCTTGATCTGCGAGTGCGCGTACTGGGATGCCTGGCCCGACGAGTAGAACTGGAAGGCGGGATCATTCGGGTCCTGCTTCGTGATGCCGTGGTTCAGCGCGCGAATGTAGTTCGTGGCGTCCTCGAGGGCTGCCGCGCTGTCCTGGTCCGACGGCTTCTCGAAGTCGAAGACCAGATCCAGGTCCTTCGGGACACTCACGTCAGGCCGCTCGACATCGGTCGACGTCGAGCCGGAGGCCGAAGCGGAAGGACTGCCGGCCCCCTTGCCCGCTCCCTCGATGTCGTCCGACGAGTCGTTGCCACCCCCGCCGCAGGCGGTGAGCAGCAGGGCCGCTGCCGCGGTGAGTGCGGCGGCTGTTGTCTTCGGAGCGCGGCGAGCCACTGGCGCATCTCCCCCGTTGTTCGATCGTCGTACTGCGTGTGCGGTAGAGAACGAAGCTATCAGGGGTGGGTGTGGAGGACCTGATGGGCGGAAGTGGATTGCGTGGGGGTCGTGAGAGGCATGCGTGGCAACTGCGAAGGTGATGCTCCCGGCAGTCCGACCCGGGAGTGAACACCCATGACTTCAGGGGCAAATCGGACGCGAGGAGGGATCCTTCGATCCGCCCTTCGACGCCCTCCATGCGAGTCCATAAGATCTCTGTAGGCTCAGCACACCCCTTACCTCACAGCTCGGCCTCACCTCACTCCACACACGACCCCAGGACACCCGCCATGCCGCGACGCCGCACCTCAAGCTCGTCAAGCTCGACGGGAAGTACGACGGGAGCGACGGGCACCACGGCCGCCCCCAGGAACCGGACTCCGCAGCCCGTGAGGATTCGGCGGCGGTCGTTCGGGGACTTCGTCAAGGCGTTCTTCGCCTTCGTCGCCCTGGCCGTGCTGCTCGTCGGCGTGCCGGGCGCGCTGGCCACGCAGATCGGGTGGCCGCTGCCGAACGGCGTGCCGAGCCTCGACTGGCTGCAGCAAGAGATCACCGTCCACACGTTCCTGAACATCCTCACCGTGATCGTGTGGCTGGCGTGGGCGCAGTTCACGGCGTGCGTGCTCGTGGAGATGAAGGCCGCGCTGTCCGGTGTCGGCGTGCCCGGGCGGGTGCCGGGGGCCGGGCCCAGTCAGTTGCTCGCGCGGCAACTCGTCGCCGCGCTGCTGCTCGTCGGCGCCACGGCGGCCAGCTTCGCGCCCGGGCTGTCGCAGCTCGGCCAGAACTACGACGCCAACCAGAAGCCCACCGTGGCCGCGGCCCAGCAGACCCCGGGCGGCCTCTTCGCCCAGCAGCAGGAGCAGGCCGCCGACACCGCGGCGGCCCTCGCCGACCAGGCCTCGCATGCCGCCGCCCACGCCGACGCCGGTGGCAGCACCGCCAAGCAGGGCGACACGAAGTACTACCGGATCCAGCCGCCCGAGGGGCGTCACCACGACTCCCTCTGGGAGATAGCCCAACGGCACCTCGGTGACGGGCGCCGCTACAAGGAGATCTTCGAGCTCAACAAGGACCGCGTGCAGCCGGACGGGTCCAAGCTCTCCGAGGCCAGTCTCATCCGGCCCGGCTGGATCATGGAGATGCCGGGCGACGCCCGCGGCGGCGAGCTCGTCGAGATGCCCGACGAGGCCCCCAACGTGTCGCCCGATGTGCAGCAGCAGATCAGCGACTACGCCCGGACCGGCGACCACGCCCAGGGCGGAGGCGGCGCCCAGGGCGGAAGCGACCGGGCGCAGGGCGGCGGCACCGCCCAGGTGTCCCTGCCCGACCAGCAGCGGCCCGCCGGCTCCGGCTCCGAGGCGGGCTCCGGGCACCAGCAGGCCACGAACGTCGGCGCCGAGTCCGACAGCTCCTTCGGCCTCCCCGGAGCCCTCCTCACCGCCCCGCTCCTCGCCGCCGGTCTGCTCGGCGCCCTGGGGCGGCGGCGCCGGCAGGCGCTGTGGCAGTCGGCGTTCGGTTCCGTCGGCGGACGGCGCGGCATGGAGCCGCCCACGCCGAGCGGTGACGCGCAGGACGTCCAGGACGCGCTGCTCGTCGGCGCCGACCCCGAGGGCGTACGGCTGCTCGACCGGAGCCTGCGCGGTCTCGCCGCCTCCCTCGCCGAGGAGTCGCGCGCGCTGCCGGTCGTGTACGCGGCCTGGCTCAGCAACGGCGACCTGCACCTCCAGCTCGCCCAGCCCGCCGGGAAGCCGCCCGCGCCCTGGCAGCAGGGCCAGGACCAGACCTTCTGGATGCTGTCCCGGACGGACGCCGAGCGCTACGAGGACGTCGACACGGCCGCGCCCTACCCGGGTCTGGTCAGCCTCGGCACCATGGACGACTCGCGGCTGCTGCTCAACCTGGAGGCCGTGCCCGGCATCGTGTCGCTGAGCGGCCGGGAGGCCGACCGGGCCGCCGTCTTCGCTTCCGTCGCCGCCGAGTTGGCGACCAACGGGTGGTCCGACCGCATGACCATCACGCTCGTCGGATTCGGCGAGGACCTCACCCCGCTCGCCCCGAACCGGATCCGGCACCTCGAGGACGTCGAGGCCCTCGTCGAGACCATGGAGGCCGAGACGCGGCAGCGGCGCGGAGCGCTGGGCGCCGCCGGGCACGACTCGGTCCTCACCGGGCGCACCGGGCCCGCCCAGCACACCCGCTGGGCCCCGCACCTCGTCCTGCTCGCCGCCCAGCCGTCCGCCGAGGACGCCGTCACGCTCGCCGAACTCGCCGCCGACGCGAGCCGTCTCGGCATCGGCTACCTCGTCGGCACCGAGACCGGCGATCTGCCCGGCGCCGCCTGGGAGATGGAGATCACCGGCCAGGGCAAGCTGCTCGCGCCCCTCCTCGGGCTCGAACTCGACGCCCAGCTGCTGCCCGTCGCCCAGCAGCGGGCCGTGGTCGAGCTGTTCGTCGAGGCCGACCCGGAGCGCGAAACCAACAGGCCCGCGAACACCCCCCCGTTCCTCGTCGACATCAGCGAGCAGGGCCGGCCGGCCGTGTACGCCCGGCTCGTCGGGCCGTACGAGATCATCGGCCTGGACAACCCGGACGGGGAGCGCAGCGCGCTGCTGCACGAGGCGCTCGCCCTGCTGCTCCTGCACCGCGAGGGCGTGCACCCGCGCGTGCTGTCCTCCGCGCTGTGGCCGCGCGGCGTCACCGGCGACGTACGGGAGTCGATGCTGGAGCGGCTGCGGGCCTGGCTCGGCACCGACCCCGACGGCACGCCCCGCCTCGCCACCGACGGCTCCGGCCGGCTCACGCTCGCCAAGACGGTCGTCTCCGACCTGGACGTGCTGCGGTCCCTCTATCACGAGGCCACGCAGGGCAAGGGCGTCGGCAGCCGGGCCGTGCGCGGGCGGCTGCTCACCGACGCGCTCGTGCTGGTGCGCGGGCCGCTGCTCGCCGACCGGCCCGAGGGCCGCTACCGGTGGCTCACCCACGAGATCGTCGACGCCCAGCTGCCGCTGCTCGTCGCGGACACGGGGCTCGCGCTGTGCGAGTTCCACATGGAGAAGAACCGCGCGGAGAAGGCCATCGAGGCGCTCAACGCGGCCCTGCGCACCGCTCCGGCCGACGAGCGCCTGTGGCACGAGCTGCTGCGCGCCACGCACGCCACCGGCGACTCCGACCGGCTGACCGCCCTCGCCACCGACCTCATCGGCCGCAGCGGGGCCCGCGGGCTGCCGCCGCGCACCGAGGCGCTGCTCGACGAGCTGCTGCCGGCGTGGCGTGACGCGATCGCCGCGGTGGGATGAGCACCGGGCTGCTGGTCGTCGCCGCCGCGCTGTGGGGTGCGGCGGCGGGAGCGTTGCTGCCGCGGGCGGCCTACCGGTTCTCGGCGCCCTCGGGGGAGGCGTGGCGGGGGGAGTGCCCCGGCGGGCACGCCCTCAGGGGCTGGCTGGGACGGGCGGTGTGCCCGGAGTGTGCGGAGCCCGGGTACGGGCCGCGCACGACCCCCTTGGCGATCGCCACCGCCCTGGTCTGCGCCGTCCTCGCCGCCGCGACCGGCACCCGCCCCGAGCTCGGGGTCTGGCTGCTGCTCGCCCCGGCCGGCGTTCTGCTCACGGTCGTCGACTTCCGCGTACGGCGCCTGCCCGACCCGCTCACCCTTCCCTTCGCCGGTGCCGCACTCGCCCTGCTCGGCCTCACCGCCCTCGTCCCCGAACACACGGGCCACTGGACGACCGCCCTGCTCGGCTCCCTCGCCCTGGGCGGCGGCTACTTCGTCCTGTTCCTCATCAACCCCGCGGGCATGGGCTTCGGCGATGTCAAACTCGCCCTCGGCACCGGCGCAGCCCTCGCCTGGTACGGCTGGCCGACGCTCATGCTCGGCACCTTCGCCGGCTTCCTCCTGGGCGCGCTGTACGGCGGGGCCCTCGTCATCACCCGCCGAGCCACCCGCAAAACAGCCATCCCGTTCGGCCCGTTCCTGATCACGGGGGCGTTCCTGGGGCTCCTGGTGGGCGCGTTCACGGCCTGACGCGGGAGCGTGGAAACGCGCCGAACTCCTGTGATCCGCGCAACCGGCGCTGTCATGATGCTGATCATGACAAACCCATCCTCGTACCCCACCGGCCCGACGCCGTACCCCACCGCACCGACGCCGTACCGCACCGTCCCTCCGCCCGACCCCACCGGCCACCCCTACCACCGCCTGGACCGCGCCACGGGCCGTCACCGCTGGTGGCGGGCCTGGGTCGGGACGCTGCTGTTGGCCGTCACCTACTTCGTGTTGATCCTCGTGCTGTTCGGCGTCACCCACGGTCTCGGAACGGCGCTCGGCGCCCCGGAACTGCCCGACGGTGGTGTCGACTTAGGGCCGCTCGGAAATACGGCGATGGAACTCGTGTCCCTCGCGATAGCCCTGCCCTTGGTGCTGCTGGCCACGCTGTGGCCGGCGAGACGGCGCGCCGGAACCGTCACGTCGGTGACCGGACGGCTGAGGACCGGCTGGCTCGGGCGGTGTCTGCTGGCCGGGCTGCTGCCCCTCCTCCTGCTCACGGTGACGGCCTTCCTCCTGCCGGGCGACTCGGGCGAGTCCGACACCTGGGTGGGGTGGCGCTCCTTCCTCGCGGCCCTGGCCGTGCTGGCCGTCCTCGTCCCGCTGCAGGCCGCGGCCGAGGAGTACGTCTTCCGGGGCTGGCTGACCCAGGCGGTCGGGGCGTTCGTGCGTTCTCCGTGGTTCGCCGTGCTCCCACAGGCCGTGCTGTTCGCCGCGGCCCACGGCTGGGGCACCCGGTGGGGCTTCCTAGGGCTGCTGGTGAACGGCCTGGTGGCGGGGCTGCTGACGATCCGCACGGGCGGGCTGGAAGCGGCCATCGCCCTGCACGTCCTGAACAACCTGCTGGCCTTCGGCGCCTCCGCCGCGGTCGTCGACGGACTGTCGTCGGACGAGACCGCCGCCGACGCGCCCTGGCCGCTGGCCCTCGCCGCCATCGCCACCGACCTGCTCTACGCCGCGATCGTGCTGTGGCTCGCCCGGCGCCACAAGCCGCAGCGCCTCTCGGCCCCGGCGATGCCGCCCACCCCGTACCCCGAGTACCCCGGCCCCGCCCGCACGGCCTGACGTCCAGCCCACCGAACCCCTGGCGTACGCTGGGCTGGTCCGTCCACAACCCTTACGAAAGGGACGCCCGGTGACCGAGAAGGCCGACCTTCAGCCCATCCTCGACCGTGCAGCCGCCGGTGGGCGGATCACCCCGGACGAGGCGCTCGTGCTGTACCGGGACGCCCCGCTGCACGCGCTGGGCATCGCCGCCGACGCCGTACGCCGCCGCCGGTACGCGGGGACCGAGCACATCGCGACGTACATCATCGAGCGCAACATCAACTACACGAACGTCTGCGTCACGGCGTGCCGGTTCTGCGCGTTCTACGCCGCGCCCAAGGACACCGCCAAGGGCTGGACGCGTGACCTGGACGACATCCTGCGCCGGTGCGCGGAGACCGTCGAGCTGGGCGGCACCCAGATCATGTTCCAGGGCGGGCACCACCCGGACTACGGCGTCGAGTACTACGAGAAGCACTTCGCCGCGATCAAGAAGGAATTCCCGCAGCTGGTCATCCACAGCCTGGGGGCGTCCGAGGTCGAGCACATGGCCCGGATCTCCAAGGTGAGCGTGGAGGAGGCCATCCAGCGCATCCACGCCGCGGGGCTCGACTCCTTCGCCGGTGCCGGGGCCGAGCTGCTGCCCGAGCGGCCCCGCAAGGCCATCGCCCCGCTGAAGGAGTCCGGCGAGCGCTGGCTGGAGATCATGGAGATCGCGCACAACCTGGGCGTGGAATCCACCTCCACCATGCTCATGGGCACCGGCGAGACCAACGCCGAGCGCATCGAGCACCTGCGGATGATCCGGGAGGTCCAGGACCGTACGGGCGGCTTCCGCGCCTTCATCCCGTACACCTACCAGCCCGAGAACAACCACCTGAAGGGCCGCACGCAGGCGACGCTCTTCGAGTACCTGCGGATGATCGCCATCGCGCGGCTGTTCATGGACAACATCGCCCACATCCAGGGCTCGTGGCTGACCACGGGCAAGGAGGTCGGGCAGCTCTCCCTGCACTACGGCGCCGACGACCTCGGCTCGATCATGCTGGAGGAGAACGTGGTGTCGTCGGCCGGTGCCAAGCACCGGTCCAACCGGATGGAGATCATCGATCTGATCCGGAAGGCCGGCCGGGTGCCCGCCCAGCGGGCGACCACGTACGAGCACCTCGTCGTCCACGACGACCCGGCGAACGACCCGGTCGACGACCGCGTCGTCTCGCACATCTCCTCCACGGCCATCGAAGGCGGCACGGCTCACCCCGAGCTGAAGCTGCTGGCGCCCAACTGACCCGACCGTGCTGACGATTCACGCCGCCCCGCTGGTCCTGCCGGCGGACGCGGCACCCGTCGTGGACGGAGCCGTCGTGGTGGACGGCGACCGGATCACCGCCGTCGAGCCGTACGAGGACGCCGTCGACAGCGCGCCGGGCGCGCGGGTGCGGCGCTGGCCGGGCGTGCTCACCCCGGGTCTGCGCCAGTGGCACCCGCTGTGGCTGCTGCGCCACTGCTACCACCCCGACCCGCGCGAAGCCGACGAGCTGGGCGAACAGCCCCTGTGGGGCGAGCGGCTGGCCGCCCTGGGCGACCTCGGCGAGACCCGCTGGTCGGGCAGCGTACGCCGCGGAGTGCAGCGGATGCTGCGGTACGGCACGACGGCGGTCGCCTCGCCCGGCGCGCGCTTTCGCGATCCGCTGGTGGCCACGGCCGTCGCCCGGTCCGGGCTGACCGTCGTGGGGACCACAAACGCCCCCGGCACGCTGCTCGGTGAGCGGCCCGACCTCGACCCGTTCGCGGAAGGGTACGACCTCCGGGGCACCGTCCACGGCCCGCTGACCGTCGGCGGGCGGGCCGACCTGGCCGTGTTCGACGTGCCCGACGAGACGGCCCTGCGGGAGCGCGGCGCGGCGACCTGTGTGGCGACCGTGCTGGCCGGCCGGCTGGTGTACCGGGCCCGCTGACCCCGGCTTCAGCCCGCGAACGCCTTCCCGAACGCCCCCGAACCCTGCGTCACCCCGCTGCAGTCGGTCGCCGCCTTGTCCGACGCGGAGCCGTCCGCGCACTGCCGGTCCCGGGCCGTCGACCACATCGACACCCAGGCGATGCCCTTCTCCTCGGCGAAGGCGCGGACCTCGGCGGCGTCCGCGAGCGTGAACGTCTCGTTGTCGACGTCGTTGACGCCGATCATCGAGGTGAGCGCCATGCCCTGCCAGGCGGTCGCGTCCGACGTGCCGAAGACCCTCTTCAGCTGGGTGTGCGCGGCCTTGGCGGCCGTGAGGGCGTAGCCGCCCATGTCACCGTCGTACGACGAGCCGTAGTTCATCGTCATGAGATTGACGGTGGAGACCTGTACGCCGTTGTCGTTGGCGGAGCCGAGCAGTGCGAGTCCGTCCTTGTCCAGGCCCGAGGGCATCACCGGGAGCGTGAACGAGACCTCCAGGCCGCCGCGTTCCTGCTGCAACCGGGCGATCGCCTTCGAACGCAGGGCGACGGAGGCGGAGTCGGAGAGTTCGTCGCCCTCGATGTCGAAGTCGGCGAGGGTGGCACCGGCCGCGTCCAGGGCCTTGCCGTACGCCGCCGCCAGCTCCGAGGCGCTGTCGCAGTTCGCCGCGAGTTCCTTGCCGGAGGCGCCGCCGAAGGAGACCCGGACCTTGCCGCCGTCCTTCTTGAGCCGCGCGATACGGGAGGCGACCGTCGAGTCGCCGATGGCGTGCGTGCCGTTCCAGCGCGGGGTGCAGTCGTCGCCGTCGGCTATGACGAACGCCAGGTTGTACGTCGTGGGGGAGCCCGCGGAGTCGGTGCCGGCGGCCTCGGTGGCGCTGACGTACGGGGCGTACGCCGTGCCGGCTCCGGCGGGGGACGAGGTGCTGGGGCCGGCCGTCACCGCGGGGGCCGAGGGGGCCGCGTCGTCCTGCCCGGAGCATGCGGCGGTGGCGAGGGCGAACAGGCAGCCCAGCCCGGCCGCCGCCGGTTTCCGGTAACTCCTCATGACGTGCGCTCCCGTTCTCGTGATGTCTGGGGGTAGGACAACAAGTACGTTTCCCGGCAGCAAACGTCTCGTGTTCGTTGACAACTCCGGACGCCGCGCCCGGCTGCTGCGCCGGATCGGCCTCCTCCTGGGGGCCGTCTGCCTCGGGTACGCGGCCGTCCTCGGCGCGGCCTTCATGGGTTGGAGGACGTCCCTGACGCCGTCGCAGTTGCTGATCGCGGTGTTCGTGCTGCTGTGCGGCCGGGTGGAGGACGTGGCGGCACGGGGGAAGCCGCGGCTCCTGCCCGGAGGGGGTACTGCAAGAATGGGCCCGTGACCCGCGCATCCCTGGACAAGCAGCCGCACGAAGTCGCCTCGATGTTCGACGACGTGGCGGAACGGTACGACCTGACCAACGACGTGCTGTCCCTCGGCCAGGACCGGCGATGGCGCAAGGAGGTCGCCAAGGCGGTCGACGCGCGCCCCGCGCAGAGGATCCTGGACCTGGCGGCGGGCACGGGCACCTCCTCGCTGCCCTTCGCGCAGACCGGTGCCTACGTCGTCCCGTGCGACTTCTCCCAGGGCATGCTCCAGGTCGGCAAGCAGCGCCGGCCCTGGCTGCCGTACACCGCCGGCGACGCGACGAGGCTCCCCTTCAGGGACGACTCCTTCGACGCCGTCACCATCTCCTTCGGGCTGCGCAACGTGCGGGACACGGACGCCGCCCTGCGCGAGATGCACCGGGTGACCCGGCCCGGCGGACGGATCGTGATCTGCGAGTTCTCGCACCCGACCTGGGCGCCGTTCCGCACGGTCTACACCGAGTACCTGATGCGCGCCCTGCCGCCGGTCGCCCGGGCCGTCTCCTCCAACCCGGACGCCTACGTCTACCTCGCCGAGTCCATCCGCGCCTGGCCCGACCAGCCCGCCCTGGCCGAGCGGCTGGGCAAGGCCGGTTGGTCGCGGGTGGCCTGGCGCAATCTGAGCGGCGGGATCGTCGCCCTGCACCGGGGCTTCAAGGCGAGCTGACCCTACGGCGAGCTGAGGACCTTGTGGGGGTCGCCCGGCTCGTCCAGCTCGCGCTGGAAACCGCCCCTGGGCGGACGCGGGATCCGCGGTTCGTGCACGCCCCCGCCGCCCTCACCGGGCCCGAAGTCGAACCACACGTAGACCATCGAGTCCCGCGGCACCTCGGCACCGGGCGGCGGGTACTGGCGTACGACGTAGTCGACGACGGCGAGGGAGAACTCGGGCCGGTCCGGCGCGGTGAGGAGGAGGCCCCGCGCCCGGGCCGTCTCCCGCGCGTCCACGGCCATCAGGCCGACCAGACGCGGCACGCGCACGTCGGGTGTCTTGTGGGATATGTGCACAGATGTCACCCCCAGCGGTACAGGAAGGGTAACTCCCGCCCCGTACCGACCGGAAGCGACAGGTGTCTTTCTGTGACAGTCGACTACTCTGCGTCAGTGGCCTGGAGATCGAGCCGGTAGCAGTGCCCCGCCCGCTGCGAGGCCGGTGTCGTGAACGTCTCGGCGAGGCGCATCCCCAGGCGCCGGGTCACCGCGATGGACCGGCTGTTGCGGGCGTCGACCATCGCGACGACGCCCGGTACGCCGGTCGCCCGCATCCGCTCCAGCGTCTGCTGCGCGGCCGCGGTGACGTAGCCCTTGCCCCAGTGCTCCCGGCCCAGCCGCCAGCCGATCTCGATCTCGCCGGCCGGGCCCCAGGGCCGCTCCCACGGCTGGGCCCCGGTGAAGCCGATGACCTGTCCCGACTCGTCGAGCACCGTCCACAGGCAGAAGCCGAGCTCGGCGTCGTGCCGGCGCTGGCGGGCGGTGAGCTCCTCGTAGACCGAGAGTTCCGCGGCCCTGCCGCCCTGGAACTCCATGACGTCCGGGTCGTCGAAGATCCGGTGCCAGATGATCGCGTCCTCGTGGGTGGGGACGCGAAGCCGCACAGCGGGGAGAACTCGGTTCACGGAGGCAGCCCTTCAGCCGGGTGATGAATGCTGCTGCATAGACTGCCCATGTCCAGTGCCGGTCGGCACGCAAGATTGACGAACTTGGGGAGATCCCGCCGTGACCGTCGTGACCGAGCCCCTCTCCGAGAACACCGCCGATGTGATCGTCGTGGGCGCGGGGCCGGCCGGCTCCACCACCGCCTACCACCTCGCCAAGGCGGGACTCGACGTCCTCCTGCTGGAGAAGACCGAGTTCCCCCGCGAGAAGGTCTGCGGCGACGGCCTCACCCCGCGTGCCGTCAAGCAGCTGGTGGCGATGGGCATCGACATCTCGGAGGAGGCCGGCTGGCTGCGCAACAAGGGCCTGCGCATCATCGGCGGCGGGGTGCGGCTCCAGCTCGACTGGCCGGATCTCGCCTCCTTCCCCGACTACGGCCTCGTCCGCAAGCGCGACGACTTCGACGAGCAGCTCGCCCGGCAGGCGCAGAAGGCCGGTGCCCGGCTCTTCGAGCGGTGCAACGTGGGCGCGCCGATCCTGGACGAGCGCACGGGCCGCATCACCGGTGTGCACGCCAAGCTCGGCGAGGAGAAGCGCGAGGTCACCTTCCGGGCGCCGCTCGTCGTGGCCGCCGACGGCAACTCCACCCGGCTGTCCCTGGCGATGGGCCTGCACCGCCGTGAGGACCGCCCGATGGGCGTGGCGGTGCGCACGTACTTCACCAGCCCGCGCCACGAGGACGACTACCTCGAGTCCTGGCTGGAGCTGTGGGACCGCCGCGGCGCCGAGGACCGCCTCCTGCCCGGCTACGGCTGGATCTTCGGCATGGGCGACGGCACCTCGAACGTCGGCCTGGGCGTGCTCAACACCTCCGACTCCTTCAAGGAGCTGGACTGGCGCGAGGTCCTGAAGGCCTGGTGCGCGTCGATGCCGGAGGACTGGGGCTACACGCCCGACAACATGACCGGACCGATCCGCGGCGCCGCGCTCCCCATGGCCTTCAACCGCCAGCCGCACTACACCAAGGGCCTGCTGCTCGTCGGTGACGCCGGCGGCCTGGTGAACCCCTTCAACGGGGAGGGCATCGCCTACGCCATGGAGTCCGGCCAGATCGCCGCCGACGTCATCGTCCAGGCGCACGCCCGGCCGACCCCCGCGAGCCGCGAACTGGCCCTCCAGCGCTACCCGCGCGTCCTGAAGGACACCTACGGCGGCTACTACACGCTCGGCCGCGCCTTCGTGAAGCTCATCGGCAATCCGAAGGTCATGCAGATCGCGGCCCAGCGCGGTCTCACGCACCCGATGCTGATGAAGTTCACGCTGAAGCTCCTCGCGAACCTCACCGACCCGACGGGCGGCGACGCGATGGACCGCATCATCAACGGGCTGAGCAGGGTGGCACCGAAGGCCTGAGCGGGTGGCCGGCCGGTGATGCCGGCGGCGTGATCAGGCGCTCGTCACCAGGCGCTCGTCATCAGACGCTCGTCGCCGTGATGTCGGCGGCCCGGCGCGCGTACACCGCGTCCCGCCGGTCCGCCCCCTGCCGCGGCGCGTCCTTGTGCTCCCGCCAGGAGAGCCGGTCGCACCCTCGCACCGCACGAAGACCCGCAGATCACCACAAGCCGTGCCGGGACGTCACCGCGTTCGATCCGGACCTCGCCGCGCTCATCGGCGCGCACGGCCCGGCCGTCAATACCCTGCCAGGTCAGGACAATTCGGGCGCAGAATGCCGGAGTGACGGGAGCGCGTGGGCGGGCGGCGGTGTCGTGTGGGCCCGAGAAGGGCCCTGAGGGCCCCTGGAGTGGCCCGGGGGCGGGCCGAGGGGTGCGGGGGCCCGATGGGCCCGGAAAGGCCGGGAGGGCCGTTGCCTCGGTGCGGCAGCGACCCTCGAGCCCGTATGTGCGGATGTGTCAGACGGGGCGTGACGTCAGAGGACGCGCACCGCGCCATCTGCCGGGTAGCCCGACAGGTCCTGGATGACGACGCCCTTGGACGGGTTGGCCGCGTCCAGGTACTGGCCGTCCCCGATGTAGACACCCACGTGGTACGCGGAGCCCTTGCCGCCCCAGTAGAGGATGTCGCCGACCTGGAGGTTCGACAGCGAGACGTCCGTGCCGGCCATCGACTGGTCCTGCGAGACGCGCGGCAGGTCCACACCAACCTGCTTGTACGCGGCCTGCACGAGGGAGGAGCAGTCCCAGGCGTTGGGACCGGTGGCGCCCATGACGTAGGCGTCGCCCACCTGGGCCTTGAGGAACGCGATGACCGTCGCGACGCTGCCGCTGGCGGGCGCCGACACGGACGTCGAGGTGGATGCGGATGCGGAAGCGGATGCGGAGAGGGTGGCGCGCTCGGTGCTGCGGTTGGCGCGCTCGGCGGCGGCCTTGCGGGCGGCCTCGGCGGCCTTCTTCTTGGCCTCCGCCTTCTTCTTCGCCTCGGCGAGGTCCTTCTTGGCCTCCGTGGCGGCCTTGGCGGCGGCGGCGTCACGCTCGGCGCGCAGTTCGTAGTTCGCGGCGGCCTGCTGGGTGGCGGCAGCGGACTGCGCGACCTGAGCGGACATATCGGCCGTCAGGGTGGGCAGTTCGATGGTCTGCGTCACCGGCTCGGCGGCGCTCGCCGAGGCCGACGCACCCGCCGCTGCCAAGCTGAGAACGCCACCGGCAACTCCGGCACGCACGGCGATCGAAGAGGTCGCGCTGCGGCGGGGTTTCCGGTGGCTGCGTATGTGAGCGGTGTGGGACATGGGAATAACCGGTACCAGGGGCTCCTTCATATCTTCAAGAAACGTGTGCTGCGCCACAGTTACTCAATCGGGCCCCCAAAACCCCCGAACGAGGCCCTTTATTGACGCCGTAACGGACATTGCGGGCGCACCGTGATCAGCCTGTGATCACGGCGTTTGATCAATACGCCCGAATTGCCCCGCGCCTACCACCGGTTGGGTTGATTGGCCAGCCCCGTTCTCATGAACCTCTCATCAACGTGACGGAGGTCACGGAACGGCCGCCCTGCCGCTCGCGTCCCGGTGCGTAGATCACGGCCGGGTCACGGCCTCGCGAAGATCGTGAACGGATGCACGCGTCCACACCTCGCCCCGCATGCCCTCTGATGTGTGAACGCGCGTCTATCAAGAGATCAAATCCCTCGCCAATTTGCATGCAAGGGAACCATCTTGATATTGAGACGACCCTCCTGGCCTGCGCTGACGAGCCAAAATGTCACCTCTCGTGATCACTCGGACGCTTCGCGTGTGAAGATCACCGCTCATCCGACTTCATGATCGATCGTCAGGTGGTGGAGATCACAAAGCTTGTGCAATACCCCGTGTCGCAGATCACAGAGCGTCGGGCATAAGATGCACGCGGTTGGGCTTGTGACCTGCTTCACATGTTCCCGATCTTCGCCGGGGCGGGCGGGGTTCGAGGGACAGGTGGGGCGGATGTGAGCCCGATGCAAACCGCCAGCAGTCAGTGCCGACTGAGAGGAGCGAGGAGCGGTGAACGCTTATGCGCCCATCCTCGTACTGGGAGCCCTCGGGGCAGGCTTTGCGATCTTCTCCGTGGTCATGGCCACGTTGATCGGGCCCAAGCGGTACAACCGGGCCAAGCTCGAGGCCTACGAGTGCGGTATCGAGCCGACCCCCACGCCGGCCGGCGGCGGGCGCTTCCCCATCAAGTACTACCTGACGGCGATGCTCTTCATCATTTTCGATATCGAGATCGTCTTCCTCTACCCCTGGGCCGTCACCTTCGACGCCCTGGGGATCTTCGGGCTCGTGGAGATGCTGCTCTTCGTGCTCACCGTCTTCGTCGCGTACGCGTACGTATGGCGGCGCGGCGGCCTGGAATGGGACTGAGGGGCCACACGTCATGGGACTCGAAGAAAAGCTGCCGAGCGGCTTCCTGCTGACCACCGTCGAGCAGGCCGCGGGCTGGGTGCGCAAGTCGTCCGTCTTCCCGGCCACGTTCGGCCTCGCCTGCTGTGCCATCGAGATGATGACCACCGGCGCCGGCCGCTACGACCTGGCGCGCTTCGGCATGGAGGTCTTCCGCGGCTCGCCGCGGCAGGCGGACCTGATGATCGTCGCGGGCCGGGTCAGCCAGAAGATGGCGCCGGTGCTCCGGCAGGTCTACGACCAGATGCCGAACCCCAAGTGGGTGATCTCCATGGGGGTCTGCGCCTCCTCGGGCGGCATGTTCAACAACTACGCCATCGTCCAGGGCGTCGACCACATCGTGCCGGTCGACATCTACCTCCCCGGCTGTCCGCCCCGGCCGGAGATGCTGCTGGACGCCATCCTCAAGCTCCACCAGAAGATCCAGTCCTCCAAGCTCGGCGTGAACGCCGAGGAGGCGGCCCGCGAGGCGGAGGAGGCGGCGCTCAAGGCCCTGCCCACGATCGAGATGAAGGGGCTGCTGCGGTGAGCGACGCGAACGGCACCCACGACGCGAATCCCGAGAAGGACCTCAGCGCGTCGAACCTCCCGGGCCAGCGCGGTGACGGCGGCGAGGAGATCCGCGTCCAGCGCGGCATGTTCGGCGCCGACAACGGCGGCGACACCTCCGGCTACGGCGGCCTGGTCCGCTCGGTCCGGCTCCCGGGACCGGCGACCCGCCCCTACGGGGGCTGGTTCGACGAGGTCGCCGACGAGCTCGAGGGCGCGCTGGAGGAGCAGGGCCTGGTCCCCGGGAACGCCATCGAGAAGACGGTCGTCGACCGCGACGAGCTGACCTTCCACATCGAGCGCGAGCACCTCGTCCGCGTCGCCCGCACCCTGCGCGACGACCCGGCCCTGCGCTTCGAGCTGTGCACCGGCGTCAGCGGCGTGCACTACCCGAACGACAAGGGCCGCGAGCTGCACGCCGTCTACCACCTGCGCTCGATCACCCACAACCGGCTGATCCGCCTGGAGGTCAGCGCCCCCGACAGCGACCCGCACATCCCGTCGCTGTTCGAGGTCTATCCGACGAACGACTGGCACGAGCGCGAGACGTACGACTTCTTCGGAATCGTCTTCGACGGCCACCCGGCCCTGACGCGGATCATGATGCCGGACGACTGGCAGGGCTTCCCGCAGCGCAAGGACTACCCCCTCGGCGGCATCCCCGTCGAGTACAAGGGCGCCCAGATCCCGGCTCCGGACCAGCGGAGGTCGTACTCATGAGCACTTCGCACGCCTCCCCTCGGGAGACCACAGAGGGCACCGTATACACGGTCACCGGCGGCGACTGGGACGAGGTCGTCCAGTCCGCGGCCCGCGCCGACGACGAGCGCATCGTCGTCAACATGGGCCCGCAGCACCCGTCCACCCACGGCGTGCTCCGCCTGATCCTGGAGATCGACGGCGAGACCGTCACCGAGGCCCGCTGCGGAATCGGTTACCTGCACACCGGCATCGAGAAGAACCTCGAGTACCGGACGTGGACCCAGGGCACCACGTTCGTGACGCGCATGGACTACCTGACGTCGTTCTTCAACGAGACGGCGTACTGCCTCGGCGTCGAGAAGCTCCTCGGCATCGAGGACCAGATCCCGGACCGGGCCTCGATCATCCGCGTGCTCCTGATGGAGCTGAACCGGCTCTCCTCGCACCTGGTGTGCATCGCCACCGGCGGCATGGAGCTCGGCGCGACCACGATCATGATCTACGGATTCCGTGATCGTGAACTCATTCTCGATATCTACGAGCTGATCACCGGCCTGCGGATGAACCACGCGTACATCCGCCCCGGCGGACTCGCCCAGGACCTGCCGCCCGGCGCGGTGGACCAGATCCGCGAGTTCGTGAAGAAGATGAAGAAGAACCTCCCGGAGTACGACAAGCTCGCCACCGGGAACCCCATCTTCAAGGCCCGCATGCAGGACGTCGGCTACCTCGACCTGGCCGGCTGCATGGCCCTCGGCGCGACGGGACCGATCCTGCGCTCCACCGGCCTGCCGCACGACCTGCGCAAGACGCAGCCGTACTGCGGCTACGAGACGTACGACTTCGAGATCCCGACCGCCGACACCTGCGACTCCTACGGCCGCTTCCTGATCCGGTTGGAGGAGATGCGCCAGTCCCTCAGGATCGTCGAGCAGTGCCTGGACCGGCTCCAGCCCGGCCCGGTCATGGTCGCCGACAAGAAGATCGCCTGGCCGGCCCAGCTCGCCCTGGGACCCGACGGCCTCGGCAACTCCCTCGACCACATCAAGAAGATCATGGGCACCTCCATGGAGGCCCTGATCCACCACTTCAAGCTGGTCACCGAGGGCTTCCGCGTCCCGCCGGGACAGACGTACGCGGCGGTCGAGTCGCCCAAGGGCGAACTCGGGGTGCACGTCGTCTCCGACGGCGGCACCCGCCCCTACCGGGTCCACTTCCGCGACCCGTCCTTCACCAACCTGCAGGCCATGGCGGCGATGTGCGAGGGCGGCCAGGTCGCCGACGTCATCGTCGCCGTCGCGTCCATCGACCCCGTGATGGGAGGCGTCGACCGATGACCACATCGTCTTCCGAGCGGGGCGTCAGCCTGGGCATGCCCGAACTGCCCGCACCCGCCTACCCGGACGACGTCCGGGCCCGTCTGGAGACGGACGCGCGCGAGATCATCGCCCGCTACCCGGACTCCCGGTCGGCCCTGCTGCCGCTGCTGCACCTCGTGCAGGCCGAGGAAGGGCATGTGACCCGCACCGGCATGCGGTTCTGCGCGGACGTGCTCGGCTTGACCACGGCCGAGGTCACCGCGGTCGCCACCTTCTACACCATGTACCGCCGTCGGCCGAGCGGTGACTACCAGGTGGGGGTGTGCACCAACACCCTGTGCGCGGTCATGGGCGGGGACGCGATCTTCGAGGAGCTCCAGGAGCACCTCGGCGTCGGCAACGGCGGGACCACCGGCGACGGCAAGGTGACTCTGGAGCACATCGAGTGCAACGCGGCCTGCGACTTCGCGCCGGTCGTGATGGTCAACTGGGAGTTCTTCGACAACCAGACCCCGGCCAGCGCCAAGCGCCTCGTCGACGACCTGCGTGAGGGACGGCCGGTCACGCCCACCCGCGGGGCCCGCATGTGCACCTTCAAGGAGACCGCCCGGGTCCTGGCCGGCTTCCCCGACGAGCGGGACGGGGCCGTGGAGTCCGGCGGGAGCGCGGGACCCGCCTCCCTGATCGGCCTGAAGCTCGCCAAGGGGGAGGCCTCTCCCGCACGCGTGGTGCACCCCCGCGGTGAGGCGGCCCGGACCGGAGCACCGCACGACCCGTCACCGACGGAGCACTTGAGCTCGCACGACGCGCCGCAGGACACGTCGGCCTCCGACCCGGCCCACCCGGCCGGGCCTGCCGCCGAGGAGGGGGAGTGATGACCTTGGCACCCGAGCTGAAAGACATGAGCCCCGAGAAGCTGCTCGCACCGGTGCTGTCGGCCTTCTGGGACGAGGACAGGTCCTGGACGCTGGACGTGTACCGGAGGCACGACGGCTACGAAGGGCTGCGCAAGGCGCTCGCGATGACGCCGGACGACGTCATCGCCTACGTCAAGGAGTCCGGTCTGCGCGGACGCGGCGGCGCGGGATTCCCCACGGGCATGAAGTGGCAGTTCATTCCGCAGGGGGATGGAAAGCCGCACTATCTCGTTGTCAACGCCGACGAGTCGGAGCCGGGGACGTGCAAGGACATCCCGCTCCTCTTCGCGAACCCGCACAGCCTCATCGAGGGCATGATCATCGCGTGTTACGCCATCAGGTCGTCGCACGCCTTCATCTATCTGCGTGGTGAAGTCGTCCCGGTGCTGCGGCGGTTGCACTCGGCCGTGCGCGAGGCGTACGAGGCCGGCTTCCTCGGCGAGAACATCCAGGGCAGCGGACTCGACCTCGACATCACCGTGCACGCGGGCGCGGGCGCGTACATCTGCGGTGAGGAGACCGCGCTGCTGGACTCGCTCGAGGGCCGCCGGGGCCAGCCGCGGCTTCGTCCCCCCTTCCCTGCCGTCGCGGGCCTCTACGCGTGCCCGACTGTGGTGAACAACGTCGAATCGATCGCGTCGGTTCCCGCGATCATGCAGCGGGGCAAGGAATGGTTCCGGTCGATGGGGAGTGAGAAGTCGCCCGGCTTCACGCTCTACTCCCTCAGCGGCCACGTCGCCGGCCCCGGCCAGTACGAGGCGCCGCTCGGCATCACGCTCCGCCAGCTCCTCGACATGAGCGGCGGGATGCGCCCCGGGCACCGCCTCAAGTTCTGGACGCCGGGGGGCTCCTCGACCCCGATGTTCACCGACGAGCATCTCGACGTCCCTCTTGACTACGAAGGAGTGGGCGCCGCGGGTTCCATGCTCGGCACCAAAGCTCTCCAGTGCTTCGACGAGACGACCTGCGTGGTCCGCGCCGTCACCCGCTGGACCGAGTTCTACGCCCACGAGTCCTGCGGCAAGTGCACGCCCTGCCGCGAAGGGACCTACTGGCTCGTGCAGTTGCTGCGCGACATCGAGGCAGGCAAGGGACAGATGTCCGACCTCGACAAGCTGAACGACATCGCCGACAACATCAACGGCAAGTCCTTCTGCGCCCTCGGCGACGGCGCCGCCTCGCCGATCTTCTCCTCGCTCAAGTACTTCCGCGAGGAGTACGAGCAGCACATCACGGGCCGGGGCTGCCCCTTCGACCCGGCCAAGTCGACGGCCTGGGCCGACCGCACGGAGGTGAACGCATGACCGTGACCACCAGCTCTCCCTCCGGCGGGGGAGAAGCGGCGGTCCCGCCGGAGGACCTCGTGTCGCTGACGATCGACGGCGCGGAGATCAGCGTGCCCAAGGGCACCCTGGTCATCCGGGCCGCCGAGCAGCTCGGCATCGAGATCCCCCGGTTCTGCGACCACCCGCTGCTCGACCCGGCCGGCGCCTGCCGCCAGTGCATCGTCGAGGTCGAGGGCCAGCGCAAGCCCATGGCGTCCTGCACCATCACCTGCACCGACGGGATGGTGGTCAAGACCCACCTCACCTCCCCGGTCGCGGAGAAGGCCCAGAAGGGTGTGATGGAGCTCCTGCTCATCAACCACCCGCTGGACTGCCCGGTCTGCGACAAGGGCGGCGAGTGCCCGCTGCAGAACCAGGCCATGTCGCACGGCGACGCCGACTCCCGCTTCGACGGCCGCAAGCGGACCTACGAGAAGCCCGTCGCGATCTCCACGCAGGTGCTGCTCGACCGCGAGCGGTGCGTGCTGTGCGCCCGCTGCACCCGGTTCTCCAACCAGGTCGCGGGCGACCCGATGATCGAGCTGATCGAGCGGGGCGCGCTCCAGCAGGTCGGCACCGGCGAGGGCGACCCGTTCGAGTCGTACTTCTCCGGCAACACCATCCAGATCTGCCCGGTCGGCGCGCTGACCTCGGCGGCGTACCGATTCCGCTCCCGCCCCTTCGACCTGGTCTCCTCCCCGTCGGTGTGCGAGCACTGCTCCGGCGGCTGCGCCACGCGCACCGACCACCGGCGCGGCAAGGTCATGCGGCGGCTCGCGGCCAACGACCCCGAGGTCAACGAGGAGTGGATCTGCGACAAGGGGCGGTTCGGGTTCCGGTACGCGCAGCAGCGGGACCGGCTCGAGACGCCGCTGGTGCGCAACGCCGAGGGCGACCTGGAACCGGCCTCCTGGCCCGAGGCGCTGCAGATCGCGGCCCAGGGACTGCTGGCCTCCCGGGGCCGCACCGGAGTCCTGACCGGCGGCCGCCTCACCGTCGAGGACGCCTACGCGTACAGCAAGTTCGCGCGCGTGGCCCTCGACACCAACGACATCGACTTCCGCGCGCGCGTGCACAGCAGCGAGGAGGCCGATTTCCTCGCAGCTGAGATCGCCGGCCGGGGCCGGGACCTCGACGGCACTGGCGTCACGTACACCGCGCTGGAGAAGGCCCCCGCCGTCCTGCTGGTCGGGTTCGAGGCGGAGGAGGAGGCGCCCGGCGTCTTCCTGCGGCTGCGCAAGGCCTGGCGGGGGCACGGACAGAAGGTCTACTCCCTGGCCACGCACGCCACGCGCGGTCTGGAGAAGGCCGGTGGCACGCTGCTGCCGGCGGCTCCCGGCACCGAGACCGAGTGGCTGGACGCGCTCGCGAGCGGGGCCGGCCTGGAGGACGACGGTGCGCTCGCCGCCGAGGCGCTGCGCGCCGAGGGCGCGGTGATCGTCGTCGGCGAGCGGCTGGCCGCCGTGGCCGGCGGACTCACCGCCGCGGCACGCACCGCCTCCGCGACCGGCGCCCGGCTGGTGTGGATGCCGCGCCGGGCCGGGGAACGCGGCGCGATCGAGGCGGGCGCGCTGCCGTCGCTGCTGCCGGGCGGGCGCCCGGCCACCGACCCACGCGCACGGGACGAGGTCGCCGGCGTCTGGGGCGTCGCAGGTCTCCCGCACCGCTACGGCCGGGACACCGGCCAGATCGTGGAGGCCGCAGCGACCGGAGAGCTCCAGGCCCTGCTGGTGGCGGGCGTGGAGATCGCCGACCTGCCCGACCCGGCACGCGCGCGTGCGGCGCTCGACGAGGTGGGCTTCCTGGTCTCGCTGGAACTGCGGCCGAGCGAGGTCAGCCGCAAGGCCGATGTCGTCCTGCCCGTGGCCGCGGTCGCCGAGAAGGCCGGCACCTTCCTCAACTGGGAAGGCCGGATCCGCTTCTTCGAGGCCTCGCTCAAGCCCGACCAGATGACCCGGCACCTGGCGCCCACCGACGCGCGCGTGCTGCAGATGCTGGCCGACGCCATGGACATCCACCTCGGACTGCCGGATCTGCGCACCGTACGCGGCGAGATCGACCGGCTCGGCGCCTGGGACGGCCCGCGGGCCGGCGAACCCCTGGAGACCGCGGCCGCGCTGCCGCGGCCGGCCATCGGGGAAGCCGTACTCGCGGGTCACCGGCTGCTGCTCGACCAGGGCGTCCTCCAGCAGGGCGACGAGGCACTCGCCGGAACCCGGCACGCCGCACGCGCGCGGGTGTCCGCCGCGACGGCCGCCGAGGCGGGCGTCAAGGACGGCGACCTGCTCGCGGTGACCGGCCCCCGGGGAGTCGTGGAACTCCCGCTCCAGATCAGTGAGATGCCCGACCGGGTGGTGTGGCTCCCGCTGAACTCCACCGGCGGGGGCGTCGCCTCCGACACGGGGGCGCGGCCCGGCTCCCTCGTCCGCATCGGCCCGGCGACGCTCGCCGGCGAGGCCCCCAAGGAGGTGGAGGCATGAGCCCGTACCTCGCCGCTGAAGACCTCTCGATGTTCGGCACCGACCCCTGGTGGCTGGTCGTCATCAAGGCGGTGTTCTGCTTCGCCTTCCTGATGGTGACCGTGCTGGTCTCCATCGTCATGGAGCGCAAGGTCGTCGCCTGGATGCAGCGACGCATCGGCCCCAACCGGCACGGCCCCTGGGGCATGCTCCAGTCGCTCGCCGACGGCGTGAAGCTGATGCTCAAGGAGGATGTGGTCGTCAAGCGCGCGGACAAGGTGGTGTACGTCCTCGCGCCGGTCATCGCGGCCATCCCGGCCTTCATGGCCATCGCGGTGATCCCCTTCGGCCCTGCCGGCAACGAGATCTCGATCTTCGGCCAGCGCACCACGATGCAGCTCACCGACCTGCCGGTCGCGATGCTCTACATCCTGGCCATCGGCTCCCTCGGGGTGTACGGCTTCGTCCTGGGCGGCTGGTCATCGGGCTCGACGTACCCCCTGCTCGGCGGTATCCGCTCGTGCGCGCAGATCATCTCGTACGAGGTCGCCATGGGCGCCGCCATCGCCTCGGTCTTCCTCTACTCCGGCTCGATGTCGACCTCGGCGATCGTCGGAGCTCAGGAGGACCGCTGGTTCGCCCTGCTGCTCCCGGTCTCGTTCCTGATCTACATGGTGACGATGATCGGTGAGTCCAGCCGGGCCCCGTTCGACATGCCGGAGTCCGAGGGGGACCTGGTCGGTGGTTTCAACACCGAGTACAGCTCCATCAAGTTCGCGATGTTCATGCTCTCCGAGTACATCCACATGGTCACCGTGTCGATGATCGCGGTGACGCTGTTCCTCGGCGGCTGGCGGGCTCCGTGGCCGATCAGCACCGTCTGGGAGGGCGCGAACCACGGCTGGTGGCCGCTGCTCTGGTTCGTCGTCAAGCTCCAGGTGCTGATCTTCTTCTTCATCTGGCTCCGTGGCACTCTCCCGCGGGTCCGCTACGACCAGCTCATGAAGCTCGGCTGGAAGGTCCTCATCCCGGTAGCGCTGGTGTGGCTGATGCTCGTCGCGACCGTCCGGGCCTTCCGGAACGAGGGTTACGCCTTCGGTGACATCGCCCTCTACGTCGGCGGCGGCGTACTCGCCCTGCTGCTGCTCTCCTTCGTAGTCGACATGTTCCGCGAGAAGGCGAAGAAGGCCGAGGAACCCGCCGAGGCCCCGGCTGCCTTCGACCCGATGGCGGGCGGATTCCCCGTGCCGCCCCTGCCGGGACAGGAACTCCCACCCGTCCCGCGACGCCCCTCGCGCCGTGAGCGGGAGCTGATTGTCAGTGGTGGGACCGATACTCAGAGTGACGGATCTCTGGGCGGAACTACGGATGGAAAGGAGGCGTCCGATGGCTGAGGAACTCGAGCGTTCGAAGGCTGAGGAACCCAAGGACACCAAGCCCGGTTTCCAGAACCCCGTGGCCGGCTTCGGCGTGACCTTCAAGGCCATGTTCAAGAAGCGGCTGACCGAGCAGTACCCGGAGCAGCAGAAGACCACGGCTCCGCGCTTCCACGGACGGCACCAGCTCAACCGCCATCCGGACGGCCTGGAGAAGTGCGTCGGCTGTGAACTGTGCGCCTGGGCCTGCCCCGCCGACGCGATCTACGTGGAGGGCGCGGACAACACCGACGAGGAGCGCTACTCGCCGGGCGAGCGGTACGGCCGCGTCTACCAGATCAACTACGCCCGCTGCATCCTGTGCGGCCTGTGCATCGAGGCCTGCCCCACCCGGGCGCTCACGATGACCAACGAGTTCGAGCTGGCCGACTCCAGCCGCGCCAACCTCATCTACACCAAGGAGCAGCTGCTCGCCGGTCTCGAGGAGGGCATGGTCGACTCGCCCCACGCCATCTACCCCGGGACGGACGAACAGGACTACTACCGGGGCCTGGTGACGGAGGCGGCGCCCGGCACCGAGCAGCAGGCCGCCCACTCCAAGGGCGAGGTCGTGCAGGAGGCCGACTCGACCTTCGGCGGGACGGAACCGGCGTCGGGGAAGGTGGCCGGCCGATGACCACCCAGCTCGCCGCCTACTCCACCTCCACCCCAGAGGCCGTCCAGTTCTGGATCCTCGGCACCGTGGCGGTGATCGGCGCCCTGTGCACCATCCTCATGAGGAGGGCCGTGCACAGCGCGCTCTGCCTCGCCGGGACCATGATCATCCTGGCGGTGTTCTACCTCGCCAACGGCGCCTACTTCCTGGGCGTCGTCCAGATCGTCGTCTACACCGGCGCGATCATGATGCTCTTCCTGTTCGTGGTGATGCTCGTCGGCGTCACCGCGGCGGACTCCCTGAAGGAGACCATCAAGGGCCAGCGCTGGCTGGCCCTGCTGTGCGGACTCGGCTTCGGCGTCCTGCTGGTCGCCGGGATCGGCAACGCGTCGCTGACGGAGTTCAACGGCATCGGCCAGGCGAACGCCGGGGGCAACGTGGAGGGCCTCGCCGCCCTCCTCTTCACCAGGTACGTCTTCGCGTTCGAGATCACCGGCGCCCTGCTCATCACGGCCGCCGTCGGCGCCATGGTGCTCACCCACCGCGAGCGCACCGAGCGGGCCAAGACGCAGCGGGAGCTCGCCGAGGAGCGGGTGCGCGAGGGCAAGCAGCTGCCGCCGCTGCCGGCGCCCGGGGTGTACGCCCGGCACAACGCGGTCGACATCGCGGGCCTGCTGCCCGACGGCACCCCGTCCGACCTCACCGTCAGCAAGACCCTGCGCGAGCGCGGCCAGATCCGTGACGTGTCGCAGGAGGCGCTCAACGACCTCAAGGCCCTGGAGCAGCGGTCCGAGGAGCGGCTGGGGCGCAGGGCGGTCGGGCCGGCGAAGGTCCAGCGGTCCGAGGAGGCGTCGAAGTGAACCCCGTCAACTACCTCTACCTCGCGGCCCTGTTGTTCACGATCGGCGCCACCGGCGTGCTGATCAGGCGCAACGCGATCGTCGTGTTCATGTGCATCGAGCTCATGCTCAACGCCTGCAACCTCGCGTTCGTCGCCTTCTCTCGGATGCACGGCAACCTCGACGGCCAGATCATCGCCTTCTTCACGATGGTCGTCGCCGCCGCCGAGGTCGTGGTCGGGCTCGCGATCATCGTGTCCCTGTTCCGTGCCCGCCACTCGGCCTCGGTCGACGACGCCAGCCTGATGAAGCTGTAAGGGGTCGGAAGAATCGTGGAGAACCTCATTGCGCTGCTGGTGGCGGCGCCCCTGCTCGGAGCGGCGGTCCTGCTGTGCGGCGGACGCCGGCTGGATGCCGTCGGCCACTGGATCGGCACCCTGCTCGCGGCCGTCTCCTTCGTGCTCGGCCTGGTGCTGTTCACCGACATGCTGGGCCAGGACGCCGAGAACCGCGTCATGAGCCAGCACCTGTTCAGCTGGATCCCGGTCGAGGGCTTCCAGGCGGACGTCGCCTTCCAGCTCGACCAGTTGTCGATGACGTTCGTGCTGCTGATCACGGGCGTCGGATCCCTGATCCACCTGTACTCCGTCGGGTACATGGAGCACGACGAGCGGCGCCGCCGCTTCTTCGGCTATCTGAACCTGTTCCTCGCGGCGATGCTGATCCTCGTCCTCGCCGACAACTACCTGCTGCTGTACGTCGGCTGGGAGGGCGTCGGTCTCGCCTCCTACCTGCTGATCGGCTTCTGGCAGCACAAGCCCAGCGCCGCCACGGCCGCGAAGAAGGCCTTCCTGGTCAACCGCGTCGGCGACATGGGCCTGTCCATCGCGATCATGCTGATGTTCCTGTGGTTCGGCACCTTCGCCTTCGGGCCGGTGCTCGGCGGCCACGGGGAGGCCGGACTCGCCGGTGCCGCCGGTGAGGACAAGCTGACCGCGATCGCGCTGATGCTGCTCCTCGCCGCCTGCGGCAAGTCCGCCCAGGTGCCGCTGCAGTCCTGGCTCGGGGACGCGATGGAGGGCCCGACCCCGGTTTCGGCCCTCATCCACGCGGCGACCATGGTGACGGCGGGCGTCTACCTGATCGTCCGCTCCGCGGCCGTCTTCAACGGCGCCCCCGACGCACAGCTGGTCGTCACCATCGTCGGTGCGGTGACGCTCCTGTTCGGTGCGATCGTCGGTTGTGCGAAGGACGACATCAAGAAGGCCCTGGCCGGCTCGACCATGTCGCAGATCGGCTACATGATCCTCGCCGCCGGCCTCGGCCCCATCGGCTACGTCTTCGCGATCATGCACCTGGTGACGCACGGCTTCTTCAAGGCCGGGCTGTTCCTCGGCGCCGGTTCGGTCATGCACGGCATGAACGACGAGGTGGACATGAGGAGGTACGGCGGTCTCCGGAAGTACATGCCGATCACCTTCGTCACCTTCGGCCTCGGTTACCTGGCCATCATCGGCTTCCCGGGCCTGTCCGGGTTCTTCTCCAAGGACAAGATCATCGAGGCGGCGTTCGCCAAGGGCGGCACCGAGGGCTGGATCCTCGGCGCCTGCGCCCTGCTCGGCGCGGCCATCACGGCGTTCTACATGACGCGCGTGATGCTGATGACGTTCTTCGGTGAGAAGCGCTGGCAGCCCGACGAGAAGGGCAATGAACCGCACCCGCACGAGTCGCCCAAGGTCATGACGATCCCGATGATCGTGCTGGCCGTCGGGTCGGTGGCCGGCGGTGCGTTCTTCAGCATCGGCGACCGCTTCGTGCACTGGCTGGAGCCCATCACCGGGCACAGTCACGGCAACCCGCCGATCAGCGCGGGTGTGGTCACCGGCGCGACCGTCGCGTGCATGGTCATCGGCGTCGCCATCGCCTGGGCCCAGTACGGCCGCCGCCCGGTCCCGGCCGTCGCCCCGCGCGGCTCGCTGCTCACCCGGGCCGCCCGCCGCGACCTGCTCCAGGACGACTTCAACCACGTCGTCCTGGTCCGCGGCGGCGAGCACCTCACGCGGTCCCTGGTCTACGTCGACCACACCCTGGTCGACGGCGTCGTCAACGGCACGGCGGCCTCGGTCGGCGGCCTCTCCGGGCGGATGCGCAGGCTGCAGAACGGCTTCGCCCGCTCCTACGCGGTCTCGATGTTCGGGGGCGCGGCGGTCATCGTCGCCGCGACCCTGCTGATGAGGGCGGTCTGATACCGATGTCCTTTCCTCTGCTGACAGCGACAGCGGTCCTCCCGGCCGTCGGGGCGATCGCCACGGCCGCCGTACCGGCCGCGAAGCGCACCGCCGCCAAGTGGCTGGCGCTGTTCTTCTCGCTCGCCACGCTCGTCCTGGCGATCACCGTCCTGGTCCGCTTCGACCCGGACGGCGACCGCTACCAGCTCACCGAGTCCCATGCCTGGATCGCGGACTTCGGCGTCCGCTACGAACTGGGCGTGGACGGCATCGGGGTGGCGCTGGTCGCGCTGACCGCGCTACTGATCCCGTTCATCATCCTCGCGGGCTGGCACGACGCCGACCCCCTGGAGACCGGCAGCAGCCGCTGGCGTCCGACGCAGGGCTTCTTCGCGCTGATCCTCGCCGTCGAGGCGATGGTGATCCTCTCCTTCGAGGCCACCGACGTCTTCCTCTTCTACATCTTCTTCGAAGCCATGCTGATCCCGATGTACTTCCTCATCGGCGGCTTCGGGGACCGTGCCCACGAGCACGGCGAGAAGGCGGCGGCGACGCAACGGTCGTACGCGGCGGTGAAGTTCCTCCTCTACAACCTGGTCGGCGGACTGATCATGCTGGCCGCGGTGATCGGCCTGTACGTGGTCGCCGGGAACTTCTCGCTCCAGGAGATCGCCGAGGCCCGCGCGGGCGGCACGCTCGACATGGCGACCGGCACCGAACGCTGGCTGTTCCTCGGCTTCTTCTTCGCGTTCGCGGTGAAGGCGCCGCTGTGGCCGCTGCACACCTGGCTGCCCAACGCCATGCAGGAGTCCACCGCCCCGGTCGCCGTGCTCATCACGGCGGTCGTCGACAAGGTCGGCACCTTCGCGATGCTCCGCTTCTGCCTCCAGCTGTTCCCGGAGGCCAGCAAGTGGGCCACGCCCGCCATCCTCGTCCTCGCCCTGATCAGCATCATCTACGGAGCGCTGCTCGCGGTCGGCCAGCGGGACATCAAGCGTCTGATCGCCTACGCGTCCATCTCCCACTTCGGCTTCATCATCATGGGCATCTTCGCGATGACCAGCCAGGGCCAGTCCGGGGCGACGCTCTACATGATCAACCACGGCATCTCGACGGCCGCGCTGATGCTGGTGGCGGGCTTCCTGATCTCCCGGCGCGGCTCGCGGCTCATCGCCGACTACGGCGGAGTGCAGAAGGTCGCCCCGGTGCTCGCCGGCACGTTCCTGATCGGCAGCCTCGCGACCCTCTCCCTGCCGGGACTGGCGCCGTTCGTCAGTGAGTTCCTGGTCCTGGTCGGCACATTCACGCGCTACCCGGTGGTCGGCATCATCGCCACCTTCGGCATCGTCCTCGCCGCGCTCTACACCCTCGTCCTCTACCAGCGGACGATGACGGGCCCGGTGAAACCGGAGGTCTCCGCGATGCCGGATCTCAGGGTGCGAGAGCTCGTGGTCGTCGCCCCGCTGGTCGTCCTGCTGATCTTCCTGGGCGTCTACCCGAAGCCCGTCACGCAGATCATCGACCCGGCGGTCAAGCAGACCATGTCCGACGTCCAGCAGAAGGACCCCCAGCCCGAGGTGGAGGCGGCCAAGTGAGCGCATCAGCTGTCCACAGCCTGTGGACAACGGCGGCCGACCCGATCTCGAAGATCGACGCGCCGAAGATCGAATACGGGCAGCTCGCCCCCACCCTGATCATCGTCGGTGCGGCGATCATCGGGATCCTGATCGAGGCGTTCGTACCGCGCAAGTCCCGTTACTACGTCCAGATGTTCGTGTCCGTCGTCGCGCTCACCGCCGCCTTCGCGGCGGTCGTGGCGCTCGCGGCCGACGGGTACGGCACGACCAAGGCGCACATCGCGGCGATGGGCGCGATCGCCGTCGACGGGCCGGCCCTGTTCCTGCAGGGCACGATCCTGCTGGCGGCCCTGGTGGGCCTGTTCACCTTCGCCGAGCGGCGCCTCGACCCGGTGGTGCACGGCAACCGCGTCGACTCCTTCGCCGCGCAGGCCGCGTCGGTGCCGGGCAGCGAGAGCGAGAAGGCCGCGGTCAAGGCCGGGTTCACCACCACCGAGGTGTTCCCGCTGCTGCTGTTCGCCGTCGCCGGCATGCTGATCTTCCCGGCGGCCAACGACCTGCTGACGCTGTTCGTGGCGCTGGAGGTCCTCTCCCTCCCGCTGTACCTGCTGTGCGCCCTGGCCCGCCGCAAGCGGCTCATGTCGCAGGAGGCGGCGGTCAAGTACTTCCTGCTCGGCGCCTTCGCCTCCGCGTTCACCCTGTTCGGGATCGCCCTGCTCTACGGCTACGCGGGCTCGATGTCGTACGCGACGATCGCGCAGGTCGTCGACGGCACCGTGCAGGACGTCAACCCGGCGCTCGCCGACACCATGGGCAACGACGCGCTGCTGCTGATCGGCGCCGCGCTGCTGGTGATGGGCCTGCTGTTCAAGGTGGGCGCGGTGCCGTTCCACATGTGGACGCCGGACGTGTACCAGGGTGCGCCGACGCCGGTGACCGGGTTCATGGCGGCGGCGACGAAGGTGGCGGCGTTCGGCGCGCTGCTGCGGCTGCTGTACGTCGTCCTGCCGGGCCTGCGCTGGGACTGGCGGCCGGTCATGTGGGCGGTGGCCATCGTCACCATGCTGGGCGGTGCGATCGTCGCGATCACGCAGACCGACATCAAGCGGCTGCTGGCGTACTCGTCGATCGCCCACGCCGGGTTCATCCTCGCGGGTGTCATCGCGACCACGCCCGACGGGGTCTCGTCGGTGCTGTTCTACCTGGCGGCGTACTCGTTCGTGACGATCGGCGCCTTCGCGGTGGTCACACTCGTCCGCGACGCGGGGGGCGAGGCGACGCACCTGTCCAAGTGGGCGGGGCTCGGGCGCAGGTCCCCGCTGGTGGCGGCGGTGTTCGCCGTGTTCCTGCTGGCCTTCGCGGGCATTCCGCTGACGTCCGGGTTCGCCGGGAAGTTCGCCGTGTTCAAGGCGGCGGCGGAGGGCGGGGCCGCTCCGCTCGTCGTGATCGGTGTGATCTCGTCGGCGATCGCGGCGTTCTTCTACATCCGCGTCATCGTGCTGATGTTCTTCAGCGAGCCGCGGCCGGAGGGCCCGACGGTGGCCGTGCCGTCGCCGTTGACGATGACGGCGATCGGGGTGGGTGTGGCGGTCACGCTGGTACTCGGTGTGGCGCCGCAGTACTTCCTGGATCTGGCGGGGCAGGCGGGCGTGTTCGTCCGTTGACACCGCTCCTGCTGTGAGACAGCGGCCCGGCTTCCCTCTCGGAGAGCCGGGCCGCTGTCATGGGGGTCGCGGTTTCTTCAGGCCATCGGCCGGAAACGGACAGGTCTCCCGCGAACGTGTGAACGACGCTCGTGTCCTTGGCGGAGCTGTACCGGGCGGGCCTGTGGATAACTCCGGGGCTGTCGGTACGGGCGCCTATGGTGGACGCAGTGGTCGAGGCGCGACGCACGGGGGACGCAATGATGGGCGCTACGGGCGGGACGGGTGTGATGACGGAACTGGACGCGGTGACCGGGACCGGGGCCGGGATCGACGCGGGCAGCGGCCCCGCCGGGCCCCTCGGCGCCGACGCGAGCGAGGCGCTGGCCGCGCTGCACCGCGTCTTCGGCTACGGGGCCTTCCGCGGCGAGCAGGAAGCGGTCATCGACCATGTCGTGGCGGGCGGCGACGCCGTCGTGCTCATGCCGACCGGCGGCGGCAAGTCGCTGTGCTACCAGATCCCTTCCCTGGTCAGGCCGGGTACGGGAGTGGTCGTCTCCCCGCTCATCGCCCTGATGCAGGACCAGGTGGACGCGCTGCGGGCGCTGGGCGTGCGAGCCGGGTTCATGAACTCCACGCAGGACTTCGACGAGCGGCGGATGGTCGAGGCCGAGTACCTCGCCGGCGAGCTGGACCTGCTGTACCTGGCGCCCGAGCGGCTGCGGCTGGAGAGCACGCTCGATCTGCTCTCCCGCGGGAAGATCTCCGTCTTCGCGATCGACGAGGCGCACTGCGTCTCCCAGTGGGGCCACGACTTCCGGCCCGACTACCTGGCACTGTCCCTGCTCGGCGAGCGCTGGCCGGACGTGCCGCGGATCGCGCTGACGGCTACGGCCACGCACGCGACGCACCAGGAGATCACCGAGCGGCTGAACATGCCGACGGCCCGCCACTTCGTGGCGAGCTTCGACCGGCCCAACATCCAGTACCGGATCGTGCCCAAGGCCGACCCCAAGAAGCAGCTGCTGAGCTTCCTGCGCGAGGAGCACGCGGGCGACGCGGGCATCGTCTACTGCCTGTCACGCAACTCGGTGGAGAAGACCGCCGAGTTCCTCAGCCGCAACGGCGTCGAGGCCGTGCCGTACCACGCGGGCCTGGACGCGGGCACGCGCGCCGCCCACCAGTCCCGCTTCCTGCGGGAGGACGGCCTGGTCGTGGTGGCGACCATCGCCTTCGGTATGGGCATCGACAAGCCGGACGTCCGTTTCGTCGCCCACCTCGACCTCCCCAAGTCGGTCGAGGGCTACTACCAGGAGACGGGCCGGGCCGGCCGTGACGGGCTGCCCTCGACGGCCTGGATGGCCTACGGGCTGAACGACGTCGTACAGCAGCGCAAGCTGATCCAGTCCGGGGAGGGCGACGAGGCCTTCCGGCGCCGGGCCCAGGCCCACCTGGACTCGATGCTGGCGCTGTGCGAGACGGCCCAGTGCCGCCGGGGCCAGCTCCTCGCCTACTTCGGCCAGGACCCGGACCCGTCCGGCTGCGGCAACTGCGACACCTGCCTCACCCCGCCGGAGACCTGGGACGGCACCATCGCGGCGCAGAAGGCGCTGTCGACGGTGGTCCGGCTGCAGCGGGAGCGCGGGCAGAAGTTCGGCGCGGTGCAGATCGTCGACATCCTGCTGGGGAAACGGACCGGCAAGGTCATCCAGTTCGACCACGACCAGCTGTCCGTGTTCGGCATCGGCGAGGACCTCACCGAGGGCGAATGGCGGGGCGTCATCCGGCAGTTGCTCGCCCAGGGGCTGCTCGCCGTGGAGGGCGAGTACGGCACGCTGGTGCTGACCGAGGCCAGCGGGGCGGTGCTGCGGCGGGAGCGGGACGTGCCGCTGCGCAAGGAGCCCAAGAAGCCGGTGACCTCCCGGTCGGGGTCCTCGTCCGCGGGCTCCGGACGGGGCGAGCGCAAGGGCAAGGCCGTTGCCGCCGAGCTGCCCGAGCAGCTGCTGCCGGCCTTCGAGGCGCTGCGCGCCTGGCGTGCCGAGCAGGCCCGTGAGCAGGGCGTCCCGGCGTACGTGATCTTCCACGACGCCACACTGCGGGAGATCGCCATGGCGTGGCCGTCGTCGGTGGGGGAGCTCGGCGGGATCAGCGGGGTCGGCGAGAAGAAGCTCGCCACGTACGGGGAGGGCGTGCTGGAGGTGCTCGCCTCGCTGGGCGGACCGGCAGGCTCGGCTCCTGCGGGCGACTCGGCCCCGGCCCAGGCGTCCGGCCCGGCTCCGGCCCACGCCCCCGGTCAGGACGCGGGTGAGCCGGACCACTGGCCGGAGATGGACGCGGAGCCGGAGCCCGACGACTGGATATAGCGCCGGGCTCCGGCGAGGTCAAACGGATCCGGGAGCCGGCCTGATCACAACGCCCGTCCCGCGTACGCCCGCCGGGCCGCCCCGGCTACGGCGGTTACCGCCCGCCGGGCCGCCTCGGCCACGGCAGCCACCGGCCGTCCGCCCGCCTCGGCCACGGCAGCCACCGGCCGTCCGCCCGCCTCGGCCACGGCAGCCACCGGCCGTCCGCCCGCCTCGGCCACGACAGCCACCGACCGTCCGCCCGGCTCGGCTACGACAGCGCCGTCAGGCCCGGGGCGAACGCGATCAGCAGGGGCAGCAGCGGTACGAGCGCGGCCGTCGTGGTGGTCAGGGCCCGGTGCCGGCGGCCCAGCCGGGGCGGCGGCTCCAGGAGCCGGTCGACCCGCTCGCCCAGCAGGCGGTGGCTGGAGGCGCAGGACAGGACGCCGCGGTGCTGGTTGAGCTCGATCAGGGCCAGGGCCGTCGTGAGGTGGCCGCAGCGGCGGGAGGCGGTGTCGTCGGCGGCCAGTTCGACCAGGCGGTGGGTCTGGTCGCAGAAGTGGGCGAACAGCGGGATGCGGGGGAAGCCGGTGGCCAGGGCGGTGGACAGGTGCAGCAGCCAGTCGTGGCGGGCCCGGGCGTGGCCCCGCTCGTGGGTGAGGACGGCGTCGAGCTGGTGGCCGGTGAGGCGGTGCAGGGCGCCCGTGGTGACGATCAACTGGGGCGGGCTGCCGGGCATCCACCAGGCGTCCGGGTACTCGTCCTCCAGGACCAGCAGCGGACCCCGCGCCGCGGGCAGGCCGGCCGGCAGGTCGGGGGCGCGCTCACGCAGGTGGGCGCGGGCCTGGGCGCGGCGCCGACGGGCCTCGACGAGCTCCCGCGCGAGCATCGCGGTCGTCCAGGCGGCGCCACAGGCCAGCAGCAGGGTGAGGGCGACGGCCCACGGCGGGGCGGCGGACAGGTCGTACGCCGCGGTCACCGCCGGCGGGGCCGGGGCGAAGAGCTGGGCGCGGACGGTGCCGAAGACGGCGGCGGCGCCCAGGGACAGCGCCGTCACGCACGCCAGCAGGACGGTGGCGACCAGACACTGCCAGACCCACAGCGCGACCACCGGTTCCCGCTCGGGCCACGCGGCCCGGGTCAGCGCACGGGGAACGGGGACGGCGGCCGTCACGGCGACGGCACTCAGCAAGAGCAGGCAGACGGTCATGGCCACGGGCTCCGGTTCCTCGTCGGAAGAGGGGCGGCTACGGGTCGTGCGGGGGGAGGGCGGCCGCCGTGCGCACCGGTGACCACGACGAGCGCGGCGGACGTGCGGGCACACCGCCCCACGCCCAGTATGACGGGCCGGGCGGTGTGCGTCAGGGGCCGAACGGCAACAGAAGGGACCGGAGGGGCGACCGTCGGCCGGCCCCTGGGCGACCGTCGTCAGCCCTGGACCACCCGTCCCGTCACCTCGCCAAGACCCACTCGCACGCCGTTCGGCCCCGGGGCCCACGCCGAGAGGGTCACCTCGTCGCCGTCCTCCAGGAACGTCCGCTTGCCGTCGGGGAGTTCGAGCGGCTCGCTGCCGTTCCAGGTCAGCTCCAGCAGGGAGCCGCGCTCCCGCTCCGCCGGGCCGCTGACCGTGCCGGAGCCGTACAGGTCGCCGGTGCGCAGGGAGGCGCCGTTGACGGTCATGTGGGCCAGCTGCTGGGCGGCCGTCCAGTACATGGTGGAGAAGGGCGGTTCGGAGACGACGTGGCCGTTGACGGCGACGCTGATCCGCAGGTCGTAGCCGCCGGGTTCCTCGTCGCTGTCGTCCAGGTACGGCAGCAGCCCGTGCGTCCGGGCCGGGGGCGCCACGAGGGCCTCCTCCAGGGCGTCCAGCGGGGTGATCCACGCCGACACCGACGTGGCGAAGGACTTGCCGAGGAACGGGCCGAGGGGCACGTACTCCCAGGCCTGGATGTCCCGAGCGGACCAGTCGTTGAGGAGGCACAGCCCGAACACGTGCTCGCGGAAGTCGCCGAGGGCCACCGGCGCGCCCATCCGGGAGGGCACACCGACGACGAAGCCGACCTCGGCCTCGATGTCCAGGCGGACGGACGGGCCGAAGACGGGAGCGGCGTCCGTGGGGGCCTTGCGCTGGCCGGACGGCCGTGCGACCTCCGTGCCGGAGACGACGACCGTGCCGGAGCGGCCGTGGTAGCCGATGGGCAGGTGCTTCCAGTTGAGGGTGAGGGAGTCCTCGGCGTCGGGGCGGAAGATCCGCCCGACGTTCCGGGCGTGGTTCTCGGAGGCGTAGAAGTCGACGTAGTCCGCGACCTCGAACGGCAGGTGCAGGGTCACCGACGCCAGGGGGTGGAACAGGGGTGCGACGGTCTCGCGGTGGGACGGCACGGTCACCCAGGCGGTCAGCGCCCGGCGCACGTCCGACCAGGCCGTGCGACCGGCGGCCAGCAGCGGGTTGAGGGTCGGCTGCGCGAGCAGGGAGGCGTACGGCGAGCCGAGCGCGTGGGCCGCAGCGCCCGCGTCCAGCACATGGTCGCCGAGCCGGACGCCCACCCTCCGATGGGACGAGCCGGGCAGGGAGAACACGCCGTACGGCAGGTTGTGCGGGCCGAAGGGGTCGCCCTCGGGGACATCGAAGGGGGGCATCGGGTGCTGCCTCGCTTTCGGGTGTGCCATGTCGTCGCCACGTATTCGTGGTCGTGCCACACGTTACGGGTGACACGCCGGTCCTGGGCAGAGTCCGAGGAGCCGGAGACGGACGAACGGGGCAGGTGGGCCCCGGTGGGACCGGACGGGGCGACTCCGGCGGTCCGGACGGGACGGCACATTCGTACGAGCCGGAAGTTATCCACAGGACGCGACGCAATCTTGACGGAGCGGTGCGAACGGGGCGACTCTGGGCGGGTGCCGGAAGGCCTCGGGGAGGGGGCTTTCCCACGGCACATCTGGGGGGCGGATGGCCATAGGGGAGGCCGGTCCGGGTTCGGTGCGGCGTGGTGCACAGCCGAAGCGGCTGGAAGAGACCATGCGCGTCCGGCTCGGCCGGGAATGTGTGTACGTACCGTCGTGCCGTTTCGGGCTGTACGTGGCGCTGCGCCACTGGTGCCCGCCCGGCGGACGGGTGCTGATGTCGCCGGTCAACGACGACGTGATCTTCTTCGTCGTGCTCGCGGCCGGACTGCGCCCGGTGCAGGCGCCGTTGAACCCGCTCGACGCGTCCATCGACATCGATGCCGTGCCGGACGAGGTGTGGGGCTCGGTGTCGGCCGTGCTCACGACGAACCTGTACGGCAACCCGGACCCGGCGCCGCGCCTGAGGCAGAAGTGCGACGCGCTGGGGATCCCGCTGTTCGAGGACGCGGCGCACGCGATCGGCAGCCGGGTGGGGGACCGGCCGGTCGGGGCGTGGGGCGAGGCCTCCGCGTTCAGCCTGTCCAAGCACGTCGGGGCCCATGCCGGAGGCGTGCTCTCGCTCGCCGACCCGGGGTTACGGGAAGCGGTGGTGAAGACCTGCGCGGGGCTGCTCGCGCCGCGCCGGGCGAGCGCCGAACTCGCCTACCTGGTCCGGCCGTACGCGGAGGCGGCGGTGCGCGGGCTGCGGTTGCGGCGTGCCGCCTGGTCCGCGATCCGGCTGCTGGGGCTGGCGGACCGCGAGGAGATCCGGATGCCGCTGCGCCCGGACGAACTCGCCCTCGCCGCCCGCGAGACGCCCGGGCTCGACGCCCACCACCCGTGGGTGCGCGTCGACATGCACGACTACCGCCTGGAGTCCGGCCGGCTGCGGCTGCGGCGCATCGGGCGGGGGCTCGACCGGCTGGACGACGTGCTGGACGCCTGCCGGGCGGGCACGGAGCTGCTGCTGTCCACGCCCTGGGCCAAGCCGCGTGACGGCCACGGGACGCAGCCGTTGTTCCGTGTCCCGCTGTTCGTGGCCGACCGGGACGCGGCGATCGCGGCGCTGGCGCGACAGGGCATCGTCGTCGGCTACCTCTACGACCCGCCCCTGGACGACTACGCCGGTGCGCGGTTCACCGACCCCTCACCGGCTCCCGAGGCGGCCCGCTGGTTCGCGCGGCACGCGCTGCCCGTGGACCCCCTGCGGGCGCGGACGGTCGTCGAGGTGCTGGAGCGGTCCGGGGCGCGACCGGTCCAGGCGCCGGGAGAACTGCCCGGGAGCAGGCCGACACCGGGAGGGCTGGGACAGTCCCGTGGCTGAGATCCAGGTGCACGAGCCCGCCGCCGCGCGCACCGACGGCGGCGGACCGAAGGCTGCCGGCAGCGACCACACCCACGACTCGTTGTTCAAGAACGCCTACTTCCTCATGCTCAGCACCGGCGTCTCCGCCGTACTGGGCCTGGGATTCTGGCTGGTGGCCGCCCGCTACTACACGGAGGAGGCCGTCGGCCAGGGTTCGGCCGCGATCGCCGCGATGCGGCTGCTCGCCAGCATCACGGCGACGACGATGATCGGCGCCGTCGTCCGCTTCGTCCCGCGCGCGGGACGGGAGACCGGGCGTCTGGTGTGGGGCACGTACGTGGCCAGTTCGCTGGTCGTGGCGCTCGCCGCCGCCGTCTTCCTGCTCACGCTCGACGCGTGGGGAGCGTCCTACGCCCCCCTGGGCACACCCGTGGCGGGTGCGGTGTTCGTCGCGGCCTGCGTGGCCTGGGCGCTGCTCACCCTCCAGGACGGGGTGCTCACCGGACTGCGCAAGGCGGAGTGGGTGCCCGCCGGGAACGCGGTCTTCTCGGTCGGGAAGCTGGCCCTTCTGGCCGTCTTCGCCGGCACGCTGCCCGTCCTCGGCATCTTCGTCTCCTGGGCGGTGGCGATCGCCTTCTCCACCCTGCCGCTGGGCTGGCTGATCTTCCGTCGCCTCATCCCGCGCCAGGCGGAGGCCGAGGGTGACAAAGAACCCCCGAAAATCAGGGACATGGGCCGCTTCCTGGCCGGGGACTCGCTGGGCGCGCTGTTCAGCCTGGCGATGATCAACCTGCTGCCGGTGATGGTCGCGGTCCGCTTCAGCGCCGCCGAGAACGGCTACTTCTACGTGGCCTACACCGTCGGCGGCACGATGGAGTTCATGGCCATCAACATGGCCTCGTCGCTCACCGCGCACGCCTCGCACGACCCGCGCCAGCTCGCCGACGGCGTCCGGGGCGCCCTGCGGCGCATGACGCTGCTGCTGGTCCCGGTCGTGCTGGTGCTGGTCGTGTTCGCCCCGCAGATCCTCACGCCCTTCAGCCCGGACTACGCCGAGCACGGCTCGACCGTGCTGCGGCTGCTCGCCCTCGGTGCCCTGCCACGGATCGTGGTGGAGCTGTACATCGGCGTGCTGCGCGTCCAGGGGCGCACCGGTGTGCTGGCCGCTCTCCAAGGGGGCATGTGCGCCCTGGTGCTGGGCAGCGCGGCCATGCTGTTCACCCCGTCCGGGATCGCGGGCGCCGGCTGGGCGGTGCTGCTGAGCATGACGCTGATCGCCGTCGTCGCCACGGCCGGGCTGCGCGCGGCCCTGCGCCACGACGCCGGCGCACCCGCCGTCCGTACACCCGCCGACCCCTCGTACGGCACGCGCTGGGCGAAACTCAACGCCACCGCCGGGTACGGCACGACCTGGGCCCGCCGCGCCGCCTACCAGCCCAGGGACGGCGACCAGGACACGGTCACGCTGTTCATCGGGCGCCCCGGATACGAACGGGAGGCGCTGCAGGCGGACACGCTCGCGCTGATCGTGCGGCCCGACGGACCGACCCGGGAACCACCGCCCCACGAGCCGGAACCGGACCAGGAGCCGCAGGAGCGGCGGCTGCGGGGCGCCCTCTGGAGCCTGCTCGGTGTCGCCGTCGTGTTCTTCTGGGCGCCACTGCGGGACCTGCCGTGGCTCGACGGCGCCCGGGAAACGGCTCTGACCGGGCGTCAGCTGCTGGAGGGGCTGCCCCTGCCGTCGCTCACCGCGGGCGGCCTGCTGCTCGTGGTGTTCGTCGCCGCCGTCACGCTGAGCACCCGGCGCGACCCGTGGCTCCCCGGCACAGCGCTGGGCGCCGCCCTGCTCGCCCTGTACGCCGCACCGGTCGCCCTCGGACGGGAACCGCGGCCGGTGGACGGGGCGTTGTATGAGAAGACGGCCGGCTTCCTGGCGGACGCGGTGGGGCTCGACGGGCCCGAGCCGCTGCTGCGCTGGGCGCCACCGGTCTGCCAGTTGCTGTGTCTCGTACCGCTGGGGCTGCTGCTCGCGAGCGCGGGGGGTCGGCTGACGTGGCCGGGGCGCTGGGGGGTTCTGTATCTCGTCGCGGTCGGCGGCTGGGTGTGGCGCGACGCGCTCGCACCGGTCGCGCCGCCCCTGCTCGTCGCCGTCACGCTGCTCCTGCTGCTCCACCGCGCCGCGTCGGCGTGGACGCACTCCCGCTCCACCGCCTCCATAGCCGACCGAACGGCCGACGGACCACCGAGCGGCCGACCCCGCGACTGATCAAACCCGGAGCCGGGACCGATCCGGGCTCAGGGCCGAACAGAGCCGAAGAGAGCAACCGCCAGGGGGGAACCACCGTGCGTCCGCCAGTCACACCGAGGGAGAGATCCACGCCGGAACCCACACCCGCACGGGACGGCGCGAACACCCCCGGCGGCCCCGAGACGGCCAGCCAGTCCTCCAGCCCCTCCTCCTCGGAATCGTCGAGCCCCGCCCATGAGCCCGTGACGGATCTGTCCGACCTGCCCCCCGCCTGGTCCGGGCGCCGCGCGCTCACCTGGCCCGGCGTTCCGCTGCTCGTCGCGCTCGCCCTCTGGGCGTACGCCGTGCGGCACACCGACGTCTCGCGGCTCGACGACTACGGGCTGGTCAGCGCGTTGCACCCGGCCTTCTGGGCCGGGCTCGCGGTGCTCACCACCGGCTTTTGGTTCACGGTCCGCGACGCGCGCCGGCCGGGTGCCTGGCCGGCGGCGTACGTGCTCGGTCTGCTGGTGATGGAGCGGGCCACGCAGGCCGTGCTCTACCCGACCCCGCTGTACGCCTGGGCGTGGAAGCACGAGGCGGTCATCGACCATCTGCTGACGGCCGGCGGCCTGCAGTCGGCCGAACAGGTCGGCGACATGGCGGTGTACGACCAGTGGCCGGGCTTCTTCGCCGCCCAGGCCGCACTGCAGCGGCTGCTGGGCGTGGACTCGGCGGCGATGTTCATGGCCTGGTGGCCCCTGGTCACCAGCCTGATGCTGCTGCTCCCGCTCCTGCTGATCTACCGCACCTTCACCGAGGACCGGCGGCTGATCTGGACCTCGGTCTGGCTCTTCTGCGTCGCCAACTGGGTCGGGCAGGACTACTTCTCCCCCCAGTCCGTGGCGTACGCGCTGCATGTGGGTGTCCTCGCCGTCGTCCTGCGCCGCTTCGGCCGGTCCGCCGGGCACAGCGGCCGGCCGCGGCAGGCGGTGTGGACGGTGGTGATCACCGTCATGATCGTGGCGATCGTCATCTCCCACCAGCTCACCCCGGGCATGCTGGCCGTCTGCCTGCTCGCCCTGTGCCTGAGCCGCCGCTACCGCGACTGGGTCCCGGTGGCCACGACCGTCGTCATCTTCCTGGCCTGGTGCCTCACGGCCGCGCTGCCCTTCCTGTCCGCGGCGATGCCGGACATGATCCGCTCCATCGGCGACGTCGGCGCCAACGTCGAGACGGGCTACGGCGCCACCCCGACCGGCACCGGAGCGATCGCGACCTCCTGGGCGGCCCGGCTGCTGTCCGGTTCCGTCCTGCTGCTCGCGGCCGTCGGCGTGCTGCGCCAGCGGGTGCTGCGCCACCGCGCGTGGCCCCTGCTGCTGGTCGCGGCGGCCCCGCTGCCGATGTTCGCGGCGAGCAGCTACGGCAGCGAGATGATCTTCCGGGTGCTGCTGTTCATGCTGCCCGGCGCCGCCTTCTTCGCCGCCGCGGCGCTGCTGCCCAAGGTCCGCACCCTGGCCGCCGACGCCGCCGAGCGGGAGGACGGCAACCGGCAGGCCACCGGCCCCGCCAAGGCCCGCCGACGGTGGGCCGGCACCTGGGTGCCGCTGGCCGCGCTGCTCGGCGGAACCCTGGCGTTCGTCCCGGCCTACTCCGGCAAGGACCGGATCAACTACTTCCCACCGCAGGAAGTGGCCCTCGTACGGCAGCTCTTCGACCAGGCGCCCGACGGCTCGCTGGTCGTGGCCGCCAACCGCAACTACCCGGACGCGTACGCCTCCTACTGGAGCGTCGACCACTACTGGTTCCTCGACGACGCCCGCAGCCACGTCGACCGGATCGTCCGGAACCCGGCCGCGACTCTCGCCAGTGACATGGCCGGGGTGGAGCGGCCGGCCCGGGCCTACTTCCTGCTCACCCAGGGGCAGCTGGCCAACTCCGAGATGAACGGGCAGCTCGACAAGGCGCAACTCGACCGCATCCGCAAGTCCGTCGCCGCATCGCCGCGCTTCCGGCTCGTGGCGGAGAACAACGCCGGATGGCTCTACGTGCTGAGGCAGTCAGAGGGAGCGGAGCGATGACACCGCAGGAACTCGTGGTCCGGATGCTGCCCCCGTTCGGCGGCTGGCTGGCGCTGGCCGCGCTCGCCCTGCCCGGAGGGTCGCCGCTGCGGGGCGCCGCGGTCGTGCTCTTCCTGGCGGCGGGCCCGGGCGCGGCCGTGGTCAGAGTCTGCGCCCCCGCCCTGGGGGCGCGGCCCGCCGAAGGGCCCGTGGAGCGCCGGGACCCGGACTTCGCCCGCCGTTCCGACCTGCTGGAGCGGCTGATGCTGACGCTGTTCCTGAGCATCGGGGCGGTGATGCTCGTCGCGACCGTGCTGATCGCCACGCACACCTTCAGCGCGCAGCGAGTGCTGCTGACGCTGACCCTGCTGACCACACTCGCCGCGTTCTGTCCGCCGCTGCGCGCCTCCCCGCCGCCGAGGACACCGAGGACACCGAAGGGTTCCGCTCAGTGAGGTTCAACCGTCCCCACCGTCCCTTTCGCCGCAAGCCCAGCACGACCGGAGGACAGCCCCGCAGGAATCCGCACGAGGGGAATCCGCACCAGGAACAGGCCGCCGGGCCGTCGGCATCGAGCCGGCGCCGACTGCTGATCACGTCCGTCACGGTCGTCGGCGCGGTCCTGGTCGCCGGACTCGCCCTGCGGGACGCATCGGGGCCGGACTCGGGAGCCACCGGCTCCGAGGACTGCCGCCCCACGGCCCTCCTGGAACCGCCCTGCGGCGCCTGGTTCGGGGCGTTCGTGCCGCACGAGCGGGACGATCTGCCGGAGAAGGTGCGTGCCTACGAGAAGCGTGTGGGCCGCGAGCTCGACATCGTGTACACGTACCACGACATGTCCCTGGCCTCGGGCACCCGGCGGGAGGGCCAGCTGCTCACCCCGGAGGAGCAGCGCGTCGGCGAGGACCACCTGCTGCTGCTCTCCTGGGAGAGCAAGTGGTGGGGCGGCACGAAACAGCAGCAGCCGACCTGGAAACAGATCGCGGCGGGCGAGCTGGACGACAAGGTCATCGACGTCCAGGCCCGGCGCATCAAGGACTACGGCAAGAAGGTGTTCCTCTCCTTCGACCTGGAGATGGACACCCGCACCCCGGCGAGCGGCACGCCCGCCGACTACGTGAAGGCCTACCGGCACCTCCACGACCGGTTCCGCGAACTGGGCGTGGACAACGTGGTGTGGACGTGGATCACCACCGGGTACCTCGACCACGCCGACGAGATCAAGAAGATGTACCCGGGTGACGACTACGTCGACTGGGTCGGCTACAACCAGTACAACTACTACCGCTGTCACGACGCGGGCTGGCTGACCTTCGCGCAGACGCAGAACGCCACGCACGACTGGATCCGCGCGAACATCTCCGACGACAAGCCGCTGATGCTCTCCGAGTTCGGCACCGCCGCGGACTCGGGCCGCCCGCAGCGGCAGGCGGAGTGGTACGCGCAGGTGCCCGGGGTGCTGAAGGACCTGGACGGCGTCAAGGCCGCCCTCCAGTGGAACTACCGCGACCCCGGACCGCACTGCAACCTGGCGCTGGCGAACGACGCGGCCTGGGACAGCCTGCGCAAGGCGGTCGCCGACCCCTACCTCAACCAGCCCCTGCGCTGACCCCCTTGCCGGGGTCAGCCCGCGAACTCGGGCCCGTGCACCACCGCACGGGCCCGCCGGTACCACCGCCACGCGATGGTCTTCGGCCCGTCCCGGTACGGCGCGACCCGCGCGCCCGCCCCCGCCAGCCAGCCCTCGACGTCGGCGACGGTGTGGGTGCGCCGGACGATGAGCCGGGCGATGCGGTACCGCTCGTCGCGGTCGGAGCTGAGCGCGTGCCGTACGGCGGTCGCCGTCTCGTAGCCGGCCCGGGCCGACATGGCCCGTACCCGGGGGCTGTTGTAGCCGTGCGGGTAGGCGAGGTGCCGGATCTCGTGCCCGAGGGCGTCCTCCAGCACGGCCTTGGAGGTGCGCAGTTCGTACGCCAGGGTCTTCGCGGACAGGGTGTCGAGCTGCGCGTGCGTGACGGTGTGGCTGCCGATCTCCATGCCGGAACGTTCCAGCTCCGCCGCCCGGGCCAGGGTCATCATCGGGGCGGGCGGCAGCAGACTGCGGCCGCCGGGGGCGAGGGCGCCGGTGGTGAGGTAGGCGGTGGCGGGCAGCGCGCGTTCGGCCAGGGCCTCGGCGGTGGGGCCGGGCAGATCGGCGAACCCGTCGTCGAAGGTGAGCAGCACGGGCCGGTCCGGCAGCGGCGCCCGCCCGGCCAGACGATCGGCGATCGCGCTGATCGTGACGGGCGTACGGCCGCTGCGGACCACGGCGTCGAGATGCGCGGCGAACTGCTTCGGCGTGACCGTGAACTCGGCGATCCAGTCCGGGGGATCGTCCATCACGGAGTGGTACAGGAAGACGGGGATCGCGGGGGTGCCGACAGCACCCGCGGGGGCTATCGGCCCTTCGCCGCCCTGTGCACCGCGCTCCGCGCCGCCTCTGCCGTCCGTCCTCATCTCGCCCCCCGAGCAGTCGCGCGCAGCGCCCGCCGCGCCTTCAGATAGCCGACCGGCCCGTACAGCATCCCCCTGCGCTGCAACCGCGACAGCCGTCGCGGCCACGGATGCGTCCGTACGTCGTGATCCCCCGGCGTCCCGCCGCCCGCGGCCCCCTCCGACGCGCGCACCGCGGTCAGCGCGCGGGCGTGGGCCAGACCCCGCGGCAGCCTGGCGAGGAACGCCGGCAGCAGCGCGGGACGGTTCACGAGCACCGCGGTGAGATAGGCGGTGAGCCCGGCGCCGTAGCCGTACGCCTGGGTCTCCAGGTCCCGCCAGGTCTCCCGGTGGTGGTGCCACACCAGGGCGTACGGCGTGTACCGCAGCCGGTGCCCCTGGGCCAGGACGCGCACGAAGCCGTAGAGGTCGTCGCCGCCCCGGGCGGCCGTCCCGGCACCGGTGGCCGGGTCGAAACCGCCGACGGAACGCAGCACCGCCGTCCGGAACGCCATGTTCGCGCCCGAGCCGAACCGCCCGGCCGTGAACGGGAACAGCGGCTCGTCGCCCGGCGGGTGCGCCGGGTCGTACGTCCTTGGAGTGAAGCCTTTCGCGAAACCGCCGTGACTCTCCAGCAGCACCTGGGCCGGGGTGGTCAGCCGCGCCGGCAGGATCAGCCCGGTGCTGCACCCGAGTCCGGTGTCGGCGGCGAAGGGCGCGGTCAGCTCGGTCAGCCACCGCGGGTCGGCGACCACGTCGTCGTCGGTGAAGGCGACCACTTCGCCGCGCACGGCGTCCAGCCCCGCGTTGTGGGCGGCTGCGAGCCCCGGAACAGGCTCGCAGACGTACCGCACGCGCTCGGCGTACTTCCGCTCGATCAGCTCCCGCGTCTCGCTCGTGACGGGCGCGTTGTCGACCACGACGATCTCGAACCGCGAATGGTCCTGCGCCAGCAGCGAGTCCAGCGCCCGGGCCAGCTGCCCGGCCCGCTCCCGGGTTGCGACGACGACACTCGCGTACGGCGGCTCCCCGGGTTCGCCGAAGACCGCCGGCCCGCACTCCGCCCGGGCCCGCTCCGCCAGCACGGCCCTGGGATCCACCCCCTCCGGCACCCGCCCGAGCAGCGTGCCCACGGGCCGGCCACCCCTCCTGACCAGCACGAACACCTCGCCGTGCGTCACGGGCGGACTCCCCGGACCGGGTCTGAGCACCGCCTCGTCACCGTCGAGGTCCAGCTCGGCGACCTGCACCGCCCCGATGTCCAGGAACCGCCGTATCTCCTCCTGCGCACCCGCCGAACGGGCCATGCGCCCACCCCCCTTGTGTGTCAGGTACGGCGCAGCCGAGCCGCGCCCTTCAGCGTCCGCGCGGCCAGCGACGCGAGCCGCGGCCTGCTGCGGACGAAGCTGTGCGCGCGGCGCGCCGGTTCGCGGCTCAGCCAGTGCAGCGCCGCGCCCGCCCCCGGACGGGTCACCGCACCCTCGTACACGGGCAGTTCGCCCGTCTTCAGCGCGTCCTTGTACTCGGCCGCGCCCCGCCCCAGGTCGAGCATGCCGATGCCGGCGGCGGCCGCCGCCTCGGCCATGCGCAGGTGCAGCACCAGCCCCGGCGAGAACCTCGCGAACTCCGGGTCGTAGGCCGGGAACCAGCAGGCCAGCACCGAGGCCGAACGCAGGCCGAAGTGCGCGGCGACGGGCCGCTCACCGGCGTACAGCACGGACAGCGTGCCGCTGCACTCCGCCGCCCGGGTCCGGGCCAGCTGCCCGACGAGCCGGGTGATCCATTCCTGGGCGAACCGGTCCCGGCGGCCGGTCCTGCGGTACTGCGCGGACTTCCACTCCATGAGTGTGCGCAGCGCGGCCGGTTCGCGTTCGTCGAACACGAAGCGCAGCTCGCCGGCCTGCCGGCCCAGCTTGCGCTCCTTGGCCAGCGTCGTCTTCAGGAACTTCGGCGACTGCGCGCGCAGCACCGACTCGTACGTCTCGTAGCCCTTCTCCACGTCGATGACGTAGGTGGCGTGCTCCTCGGCCGCGTACCGGACGAACAGCCGCTGCTCGGCCTCCAGATTGTCGAAGGCGAAGCTCGACACCGAGCAGGCCTTCAGCAGTTCGCCCGTCTCCAGGTCCAGGCCCGGCCGCAGGACCGCGCCCTGCGCGTCCGAGACGCCGAGCCCGATCGCCCGGCCCTGCCCCAACGGGCCCCGCTCATAGGGCAGGAAGCCGGCCGGCTCCCACCCCTCGTACACCACGGCGACGCGGGCTCCCGGCCTGACCCGGCCGACGGCTTCGGTGAACTCCGGCTCCATGAAAGGGCTGCGCGGTGCCTCCGAGGCGGCGCGCAGCGCACGCCAGCGCTCCCTCTCCCCTTCGCCGAGCTCCCCGGGCCCGGCCACGCGTATGCGCCCACTGCTCAACCTGACCCCCCGATCAAGTCCCCCCTGGACACTTGGAAGGTACCGCCCGAGACGGCCCCACGGGTAGGTAGCGGAGCATGTTGTTGCCAACTGGTACAGAGGCCTTCAACCGGGCAATCGGCGTCTGCCGTCCGATGAAACGAAGGGGCGCGCTGTCCGTATTCTCTGATCATGGCCGCACCCATCGCATATTCACTCATCGCCACCGATCTGGACGGGACGCTGCTGCGCGGCGACGACACCCTCTCCGACCGGTCTCTCGCCGTCCTCGCGCGGGTGGCGGACGCCGGTGCCCAGCACCTCGTGGTGACGGGCCGGCCGGCGCCGAGAGTGCGGCCGCTCCTGGACGACCTCGGATGCACGGGGCTCGCGGTGTGCGGGCAGGGCGCGCAGGTGTACGACGCCGGCGCGGACCGGCTGCTGTGGTCCATCACCCTGGACCGGGAACTGGCCGAGACCGCCCTCGGCAAGATCGAGGCCGAGGTGGGTCAGGTGTACGCGGCGGTCGACCAGGACGGGGTCGACGGGCTCACGCTGATCGAGCCGGGCTATCTGATGCCGCACCCGACCCTGCCCGCCGTACGGGTCGACCGGCGCGACGAGCTGTGGGGCGAGCCCATCAGCAAGGTGCTGCTGCGCCATCCCCATCTGTCGGACGACGAGTTGGCGGCGACGGCCCGCTCGGTGGTCGGCTCACTGGCGACGGTGACGATGTCGGGGCCCGGCACGGTCGAGCTCCAGCCGTGCGGGATCACCAAGGCGACGGGCCTGGCGCTGGCCGCCGAGCATTTGGGGCTGCGGCCCGCGGACACCATCGCCTTCGGCGACATGCCCAACGACATTCCGATGTTCGACTGGGCCGGCCGCGGCGTCGCGATGGCCAACGCCCATCCCGAACTCAAGGCCGTGGCCGACGAGGTCACCCTGTCGAACGAGGACGACGGCATCGCCGTCGTCCTCGAACGACTGCTGGGCGGGAGGGCTCAGTACGGGCCGTTGACGTTGTCGATCGAGCCGTAGCGGTCGGCCGCGTAGTTGCAGGCCGCGGTGATGTTGGCGACGGGGTCGTACGGGTCCCACGACGTGCCGTCCACGTGGTAGGCCTGGAAGGTCGGGTCGATGGTCTGGAGCAGGCCCTTCGACGGGGTGCCCTTGGCGGCGTTGGAGTCCCAGTTGTTGATCGCCAGGGGGTTGCCGGACGACTCGCGCATGATGTTGCGGTGGATGCCGTCGTAGGAGCCCGGGATCCCCTTCTGCGCCATGATGTCCAACGCCTCGCGGATCCAGCCGTCCAGGTTGTTCGTGTAGGTCTTCGCGGAGGCCTGGGTGGCCTTGGCGACGCCGCCGGCGGGCTTCGCGGCCGGCTTGGCGGGGGCGGACGACTTGGTCGCCGTCTTCTTCGCCGCGTCCGTCTTGGTGGTCTTCACGGTCAGCTTCAGACCCGGGTGGATCAGCTTCGGGTCGTCGCCGACGGCGGCGCGGTTGTCCTTGTAGAGCTGCTTCCAGCCGCCCGGGACGTCGTACTCGTCCGCGATGCGGTAGAGCGTGTCGCCCTTGGCCACGGTGTGCGTGAGGGACTTGGCGGGCTGGGCCGCCTGTGGCACGGACTGTGCGGCGGCGGGTGCGCTCTGGGGCTCTGCGGCGCTCGCGTGGGTGGCGCCGAGGAGCGGAAGGGTGAGTGCGGCTCCGCCGGTACCGGCGGCGATGAAGCCTCGGGTCAGCGGGTTGGTTCTGGGGCGACGGTGCTTGCCTCGTCCGGCCATGGTGATGTTCCTCTCCGGCGCCTGCGAGGTGAGCTGTCGGGTTCGGGCCGGGAGGTGCCCGGCCGCGTACGGCGCTGTGTGCCGTGCGCGGCTTCACCCCGAGCCGTGCCGCTGTGCGGACCGGCGACTTACCTGGGTCCCCCGCTCCTGCCCTGCGTGAGTGAGTCGGTTCAGTGGGGAGTCCGGGCGGCGGCAGGATTAGGCGTCCGCCGGACAGGCCGGGAACGTATGCGAGAGCACTTGTCGGGAACAAGCACCTCAATCACATATCGCGCGGTTGACCTTGGTCAGGGGTGTTTGCGCCGCTTGATCCTTTGCGGGAGCCAAGACCCAAGTGGCGTTCAGGGGAAGGCGGTACGGGCCGGTGTCGAGGGGGGACGGAAAAGGGGAGGAAGTGATTCAACTCACTGATCACGAGCCCGTGGGGCAATTTCCGCCAACAGGAATTCGCCTACTCATCTCGGCAAATCGTGCATAGTTCGCTACCTGTAGGTAAGTCGATAAATATCTGTTCTTATGGGTTGATCGAAAACATAACGGTCGTGATCGGATACCACCCGGCCTGTAACCATGGGCGCTGGCGGTGATCGAAACGTGACCGGATACGCTGACTCGAGTGAGGGCAGCGACCTATCGACAATCCGCGTAACCACCGGCAGACACAGCAGACAGGAGACCCCTCGTGACCGACGTCGGGCCGTTCGGGCTGAGCGTGCGGGACCAGGCTCTGGAAGCCGATGTCCAGGCCGGATTGACGGCTGTCGAGGAAGGCTTGCTCGAGGCCACCAAGAGTGAGGTGCCCTTCATCACGGAGGCCGCCCAGCATCTGGTGCGGGCCGGCGGCAAGCGGTTCCGCCCGCTGCTCGTGATGCTCTCCGCCCGGTTCGGTGACCGGTACGCGCCCGGGATCGTGCCCTCGGCCGTCGTCGTGGAGCTGACCCACCTCGCCACGCTGTACCACGACGACGTCATGGACGAGGCCGCCGTGCGCCGCGGCGTCGCGAGCGCGAACACCCGCTGGGGCAACTCCGTCGCGGTCCTCACCGGCGACTTCCTCTTCGCCCGCGCCTCGCACATCCTGGCCGACCTCGGCCCGGAGGCCGTGCGGGTGCAGGCCGAGGCGTTCGAGCGCCTCGTGACCGGCCAGATCCTGGAGACGGCCGGACCGCAGGACGGCCGGGACCCCGTCGAGCACTACCTGGACGTGCTGGGCGGCAAGACCGGCTCGCTGGTCGCCGTGTCGTGCCGGTTCGGCGCGATGATGTCCGGCGCCGACGAGACGACCGTGGACGTGCTGACCCAGTACGGCGAGCGGCTCGGCGTCGCCTTCCAGCTCGCGGACGACGTCCTGGACATCGCCTCCGACTCCCACGAGTCCGGCAAGACCCCCGGCACCGACCTGCGCGAGGGCATCCCCACGCTGCCGGTGCTGCGGCTGCGTGAGCGGGCGGCCCGGCTCGGGCTCGCCGACGACATCGCCCTGTGCGAGCTGCTCGACTCCGACCTCACCGACGACGCACGGCACGCCGAGGCCCTGCGCCTGCTGCGGGCCCACCCGGCGCTGGAACAGGCCCGGAAGGACACCGTCCGCTACGCCCAGGACGCCCGCTCGGCGCTGGCACCCCTGCCGGAGTGCACCGCGAAGACGGCGCTCCTGGAGCTGTGCGACGCGGTGGTGCACCGGGCCGGCTAGCACGCCTTTCCCGTACGACCCCTACGGGTCGGGGGAGAAGCCGCCCTCCCGTGTCATACCCCAGCAGTACACGGAGTTGAGTCCGGGGTCTGACGTATCTCCCTGGCCGATTTGGTCAGATGGAGACCACGGAAAACACCACTCCTCACCTGTTCGGGTGAGAATGGCGGCTCAGGGACGAGTGCGTGGACGACACGGACAGCCGCCGCCGACCACGGAGGTAGGGCACACATGGCACCGTACGCATCCGACGACAGCACGACCGGCGGGGACGCCGACGAGCAGCGCTCCGGGCGGCGCAAAGCCGCGCGGTACATCGTCCCGGTCACGGTGGTGGGGGTGGCGGCCGCGACGATCGGCCTGGTCCCCGCACTCGCCGACTCCGGCGACCCCGACCTCCCGAAGATCACCGCCCAGCAGCTCATCGAGAAGATCGCGAAGTCGGACGTCCAGCAGCTGTCCGGCACCGTGAAGGTCAGCACGGACCTCGGCCTGCCGAACCTCGGCGGCCTGGAGTCCGGCCTGCTGTCCGGTGCCGCGGGCCAGGACGAGGGCGGCTCCTCCGCCGAACCGACGGCCAAGCTCACCGAACTGGCCTCCGGCACCCACACCCTGCGCGTCGCCGCCGACGGCCCGGACAAGCAGAAGCTGTCGCTGCTGGAGAACGCCGCCGAGTACAGCGTCATCCACAACGGCAAGGACGTCTGGGGCTACGACAGCAAGTCCAACGAGGTCTACCACGGCACCTCCTCCGAGAGCCCGGAGCGCGGCAAGGACCGGCAGCCGCCGGCCACGCCGAAGGACTTCGCCGAGGAGGCCCTGAAGGCGGTCGACGACACGACCTCCGTGACCGTCGACGGCACCGCCCAGGTCGCCGGCCGGGACGCCTACAAGCTGCTCATCAAGCCGAAGCAGTCCGGCTCGACGGTCGGTGCGATCACCGTGGCCGTGGACGCCGAGACCGGCATGCCGCTGAAGTTCACGCTGACCCCGGCGAGCGGCGGCGCGGCCGTCGTCGACGCGGGCTTCACGAAGGTGAGCTTCGCCGAACCGGCCGCCTCCACCTTCGACTTCACCCCGCCCAAGGGCGCGAAGGTCACCGAGGAGAAGGACCTGGGCAAGGCCTCCGGCAAGCCCTTCGACAAGGGCGGGGCGAGGGAACACGCCCCGAAGGCCGGCGAGGACTTCGGCAAGGGACTCGGCGGCCTCGACGGAATGAAGACCATCGGCGAGGGCTGGAACGCCATCGCCACCTTCGACACCGGCGGCGAGGGCGTGCCCTCCGGCGGGGCCGGCGGCGACCTCGGCGGCTTCATGGACTCGCTCGGCGACAAGGTCCACGGAAAGTTCGGCTCCGGCACGGTCTTCTCGACCCGCCTGGTCAACGCCCTCATCACCGACGACGGCAAGGTCTACGCGGGCCTGGTCACCAAGGACGCGCTCGTCAAGGCGGCCGACGCCGGGAAGTAAGTCCCGTACGCGTACGGGGCGTCGAGAGAACGAGGAAGCCGATGGGCGAACCGTCCGCCACGGAACCGGAGCAGCGGGACGCGCGGGCCGAGACCGGGGAACCGGTCATCGCCACCCGCGCGCTCACCAAGCGCTACCGCGGCGGACAGCTCGCCGTGGACGGTCTCGACCTGACCGTCCCGGCGGGCAGCGTCTTCGGCTTCCTCGGCCCCAACGGCTCCGGCAAGACCACCACCATCCGCATGCTGATGGGCCTCATCGAGCCCACCTCCGGCACGGCCCGGGTCCTGGGCCGGCCCATGCCCCGGGCCACCCGCGCCGTGCTGCCGCACGTCGGCGCCCTCATCGAGGGCCCGGCCCTCTACGGCTTCCTCTCCGGCCGCGACAACCTGATCCGCTACGACAGCGCCGACCCGGCCGCCGATCCGCGCACCCGGCGGGCCCGGGTGACCTCCGCCCTGGACCGGGTGGGCCTCACGGCCGCCGCGGGCAAGAAGGCCAAGGCGTACTCCCTGGGCATGAAACAGCGCCTGGGTCTCGCGGCCGCGCTGCTCCGGCCGCGCCGGCTGCTCGTCCTCGACGAGCCGACCAACGGCCTCGACCCGCAGGGCATGCGCGAGATCCGCACCCTGATCCGGGAACTGGCCTCGGACGGCACGACCGTCTTCCTCTCCTCCCACCTCCTCGACGAGATCGAGCAGGTCTGCACGCACGCGGCCGTGATGGCGCAGGGCCGGCTGATCACGCAGGGCCCGGTCGCCGAGCTGTCCGCCGGGGCGCGCGGCCGGCTGGCCGTGACCACACCGGACCCGGCGGAGGCGGCCCGGGTCCTGAAGGAGCAGGGCGTCGGCGACGTCGTGGTCACCGACGACCGGGTGACCGGCGAACCACCGGACCGCGACCTCGCCGAGGTGAACGCCGCGCTGGTGACGGCCGGGGTCCGCGTGCGCGGCTTCACGGTCGAACGGGCCTCGCTGGAGGACGCGTTCGTGGCGCTGACGGGGGAGGGCTTCGATGTCGCGGGCTGAAGTCGTGGAATCCGTAAGGCCGGTGAGCCCGCTGTGGACCTTCGGGCTGCTGCGCAACGAGCTCGTCACCACCTTCCGGCGCTGGCGCACGCTCGCGCTGCTGGCCGTTCTGGCGGGCGTACCGATCCTCGTCGGCATCGCCGTCAAGATCGAGACGGGGGACGGATCGTCGCCCGGGGGCGGAGGCGGCGGAGGGCCGGCCTTCATCTCGCAGATCACCAACAACGGCCTGTTCCTGGTCTTCACCGCCCTGGCCGCCACGCTCCCGTTCTTCCTGCCGATGGCGGTCGGTGTCGTCGCGGGCGACGCGATCGCCGGCGAGGCCAACTCCGGCACGCTCCGCTATCTGCTGGTCGCCCCGGCCGGCCGCAGCCGCCTGCTGCTCACCAAGTACGCGACGGTCGTCATCTTCTGCCTGGCCGCCACGCTCGTGGTCGCCGTCTCGGCGCTGACGGTCGGCGCGCTGCTCTTCCCGCTCGGGGACCTGACGACCATCTCCGGTACGCGGATCAGCTTCGCCGAGGGCCTGGGCAGAGCGCTGCTGATCGCCCTGGCAGTCGCCGCGTCACTGATCGGTGTCGCCGCGCTCGGCCTGTTCGTGTCGACCCTGACGGGCAGTGGCATCGCGGCGATGGCGACGACGGTCGGCCTGCTGATCACGGTCCAGATCCTCGACCAGATCCCGCAACTGCACGCCCTCCAGCCGTACTTCTTCTCCCACTACTGGCTGTCCTTCGCCGACCTCATGCGCGAGCCGGTCTACTGGGACGAGCTGGCGAAGAACCTCGGTCTCCAGGCCCTGTACGCGGTGGTGTTCGGGTCGGCGGCGTGGGCGCGCTTCACGACGAAGGACATCACCGCGTAGCGCTCAGTCCTCGTACGGGAACCTGGCCAGGGGTGCCTCCTGCGCGAAGAAGGTCTTCGCCCGGGTCAGTGCCGCCTCGTCGTTCAGCACGTCACCGGGCTTGCTGCCGTTGCCGAGCAGCACCCCGCCGAAGCGCATCCCCATGTACGCGGCGGAGTTGTGGAGCGTCCCGACGAGCGGGTCGGCGACCACCTCCTGCGTGTGCGCGAGGGCGGTGACACCCCACAGGGTGCGGCCCGCCAGGGTCGCCTTGAAGTCGAGGTCCGGCGTGCGCAGCCAGCCCGACCAGTAGTCCAGGTAGCGCTTGGTCTGCGCGGAGACCGAGTACCAGTACAGGGGCGAGACGATCACGATGTCCGTCGCCGCGAGCGTGGCGTCGAGCAGCCGGGCCACGTTGCCCTCGGTCGGGCGGACGTGGTCGGTGTCGTGCCGCAGGTCCTCGAAGTCCGGCACCGGCTGCCCGGTGAGGTCGATCCACTCCTGCTCGACGTCCGGGGGCAGTTGCTCGGCGGCCCGGCGGGCCAGCAGCTCGGAGTTGCCCTCGGCGCGAGCGCTGCCCAGGACGAAAAGGAAACGGCGGGTCATGGGTGCCCCTCTGGAAACTCGGCGTACGTCAATTACGTGCGTGTGCATCATATGCGTACGCAAGTAAATCTGCCAGGGGTGCCGGTCAGCCCCCGGTGCACGCCTCCGCCTCGCGTGCCACGGCCAGCAGCAGCGCCTCCCGCCCGTGCGGCGCCACCAGCTGGAGCCCGGCCGGGCAGCCGTCGCCGCCGAACCCCGCGGGCAGGCTCAGCGCAGGATGTCCGCTGAGGTTGAACGCCCAGGTGAGAGAGGTGGAGTAGCGGTTCCCGGGTCCCTCGTGGCCGTGCGGGGCGGTGGGCGCCGTCGGGGTCAGCAGCAGCTCGGCATCGGCGAACAGCCCGGCGAGCCGCCGGTCGTTCTCCGCCCGGACGCGCTCGGCCCCGGCCGGATCGGCGCCGGGGGTGCGCAGGGCGAGCCAGGCCGGCCCGGGGTCCGTCAGCCGCAACGGCATCCGCGGCCGCACGAGCCGTACGACCCCTGCCGCCGCGAGCCGCTCCACGGCCGCCCGGGCCAGCGCGACGGGCTCCGGATCGGGTCCGGCGAAACCGAGGTCGGGGGACCAGACGGCGGTGACGGGGAGGGCCGCCTCGGCCGGCACCGGCTCCTCGGACACCACGCGCCACCACAGCTCGGCGTCCGCCGCCGAGCGGGCGAGCACCCCCGGAACGGCAAGCCCCGTACGGTCGCCCGACGGCAGCCGTCCGCGCGTCGTCTTCAGGCCGGCCACCCCGCACCACGCCGCCGGGATCCGCACCGAACCGGCCCCGTCGCCGCCCGTCGCCAGCGGCACCAGCCCGGCCGCCACGGCCGCCGCGGCCCCGGCCGACGAGCCGCCCGGCGTCCGGTCGGCCCGCCACGGATTGACGGTCCGGCCGCGGGCCCCGAGCCCCCACGTCTGCCAGGGCGTTCCCGGCCGGGGCACGGACGTCGCGCCCACGGCCACACCACCGGCCGCGAGCAGTGGGCCCGCCGCGTGCAGCCCGCGCCGACCCTTCACGGCCACCGGCACCCCGGCCAGCGGCAGGGACGGGGCGGCGCCCCGCCGGTCGAGTCGTGTGTCCAGCTCACCGGCCCGCCGCAACGCCTCCTCGCCCCACACCTCGACGAACGCGCACAGCCGCGGATCGGCCCGCTCGATCCGGTCCAGGGCCGCCGCGACCACGTCCGCCGCGCGCAGTTCCCGGGCCCGTACACCCGCCGCGATCTCCCCGGCCGACAGGGGCACGGCCGTCAGCGTGCCGCTCCCGTCAGCCGGGCCAGGGCCTCCGTCTCGCGCGGCGGACGGCCCAGTTCGCCGAGCCGCCAGGACGCCACCCACGGCACGCGGTACACGTCGATGACCGACTCCAGCGACCTGACCCGCTGGGCGAGCGGACGCGGCAGCCGGCCCGGGGCGTCCGCCACCAGGACGACGGCGTCCAGGTCGAGCCCCTGCGGAGCCCGGCCGCGCCGGAAGATCTCCACCGCTCCGGCGACCGTGTCCAGTCCGGCCGCGTGCGTCCGCGCGACCAGCAGCACCGACGCGGGGTCGCCGGGGCCGGGCCAGGACCGGCCGCTGTCGTGGCCGCCGTAGACCGCGGCGAGCGTGGAGACGCCCGCGCCGCCGTGCGTGCCGACCCAGGAGAAGCGCCGTGCCACGGCACGGTCGTGCGCGGGCTCCGGCGGTCCCGGCTCCGGGGCGGTCACCGGGCCGCGCAGCCAGATCTCCGGCCCCTGTCGCATGCCTGTGTGCATGCCCCTCTCCTCCCTCGTGCACCCGCTCTTCATGCCCTCGGGAACGACCGTGCCGAGGCCGGCGGGCCTTGGGACGAGCCTGTGACACCGTGGTGACGTGAGAAACCGGGGCGAGCGGACACACTCGCAGGTAGGTGTACGACGCCGAGTGAGGGGACGATGTCGCGACTCAGCCGCGAGAAGAAGCGGGAACAGGAGCAGGCCGCACGCGCGGTGACCCCGGCGGCGCCGATCGACGTCCATGTCCCCGGGGCCGGAACGGACGTGGGAGGGGGAACCGGCGGGGTGTCCGACGGCGCCTCCGTCGGCGGCGTCCCGGTCTTCGCGGCCCCCGGCGAGGAGATCCAGCGGGCCGTCCTGAACCGCCTCCACCACATCGCCCTCGCCGCCGGCCATCCCGTCCTCGCGACGATCCGCGACGAGCGCATCGGCTACGTCGTCCCGCTCCAGGTCGACCCGGACGGCTCCAGCCACTTCACGGCCGAGCCGGTCGCCACGAACCCGCCGGAGCCGCAGCACGCCCGAGGCACCGACGCCGTGAAGCCCCCCGAGCCGCAGCACGCCCGGAGCGGCGGAGCCCCGGCCCCGCCGCAGTCGCAGCCGCAGTCGCGGCCCACCCGGAGTGACGCCACGACGGCGCCCGAGCCGCAGCACCCGCGGAGCGACAGCGCCACGCACGTGCTGCGTGCCGTGCCGGAGGCCGGCCGCGGCTCGGCCCCGACGTTCCCGCTGCGGGCCGTGCCCGAGCCGCAGCCGGCCGATGAACCCGTACCGACGTTCGGGCTGCGTGCCGTACCGGAGTCGGCGGAGCCTGCGCCGGAGGACGCGCCACCGGCCCCGGGTGCGGCGAGGCCGCCCGGCACCGTCGCACCGCCCACCGGCGAGTTCGGCCCGCCCCCGCCCATGGACGCGCGGCCGCTCCCCGTCCCCGAGGCCCGCCCGGCTCCGCGACCCGAACCGGTCCCCGAAGACGCCCTGATCGCCGCCGACCCCGACCCCAAGCCCACCCCCGCCCGCGGCTTCGACGCCGTCGCGGAGGCCGTGCTCGGGGACGAACCCCTCACCGCCCCGGGCGATCCCGCCGCGCCCGCGCTCCTCGCGGAGCCGGTCGCGCGGATCAACGAGGCGGTGAGGGAGGGCAGGATCGAGGCCGCGGCCGGGCTGGCGGAGCAGACCGTCACCCAGGCGTCGGGAACGCTGGGGCCGGAGCACCCCGAGGTGCTCCGGCTGTGCGAACTCACCGCTTACATCGCCTACTTGGCAGGCGACCCGATCCGCGCCTGCCGGCTGTCGCTCGACCTGGCCGGTGCCCGCCGCCGGGCCGGCGACGCGGAGGCCGCCTACGGCAACGTGGAGAGCGCGGCCACCGCCTGGCGCGCGGTGCGCGACCCGGCGCTGGGGCTGGAGCTGGGGCGCGACCTGATCGGCCTGTGGACGGAGCTCGCCGCCGAGGACGGCCCGGCCGCCGAGGAGGTCGAGCAACTGGAGTCGGCCCGCGCCCGCATGGGCCGCCTGACCGAACGCGCCCGTAACGGGTAGGCGCTGCCCGGGGGCTACTCCGACAGCTCCCACACCGCGTGCGCGAGGGCGTCGCTGTTGCGGTTCAGGGCGGTGTCGTTGATGTTGGCGGTGGTGTCGCAGGAGGAGTGGTAGCAGCGGTCGAAGGACCGCCCGGCCGTACCGCCCCACTTGGCCGCCTGCGCCGCCGTCTTCGTCCGGCTGGCCCCGGTGAACAGGCCGCCCACCGGAACGCCCGCGCTCTTGAAGGGCGCGTGGTCGGAGCGGCCGTCGCCCTCGGTCTCGATCTCGGTCGGGACGCCGATGCCGCCGAAGTAGTCCTTGAAGGTCTTCTCGATCGCCGGGTCGTCGTCGTAGACGAAGTAGCCGGGGTTCGGGGAGCCGATCATGTCGAAGTTCAGGTAGGCGCTGATCCTCGAACGGTCGCCGGTGGCCAGCCGGTTGACGTAGTAGCGGGAGCCGACCAGGCCGAGTTCCTCCGCGCCCCACCAGGCGAACCGCAGGTGCTTGGTGGGTTTGTACTGCGCCCGGGACACGGCGAGGGCGGTCTCCAGGACGGCGGCCGAGCCGGAGCCGTTGTCGTTGATGCCGGGCCCGGAGGAGACGCTGTCGAGGTGCGAGCCGGCCATCACGACCTGGTTCGCGTCGCCGCCCGGCCAGTCGGCGATCAGGTTGTAGCCGGTGCGGCCGGAGGCGGTGAACTGCTGGATCGTGGTGGTGTATCCGGCGGCGTCCAGCTTGGCCTTCACGTAGTCGAGCGAGGCCTTGTAACCGGCCCGGCCGTGCGCCCGGTTGCCGCCGTTGGCGGTGGCTATGGACTGCAGCTGCGACAGGTGGGTCTTGACGTTCGCCACGGGTATGTCCGGCGCGGCGGCGGATCTGGAGGGAGCGGATGACGCGGCGTCGGCCACGGCACCGCCGGTCAGGAGCATGGCTGTTGCCATGCCGCCCGCGGCGACGGCGCGCGCGGAAACGGAGAGCTTCATGTGGGGGCTCCGGATTCCGTCGGGCGGCCCGTGGGGTGTCCACGGGCCGCCCACAGTGAATGGGGTGCCTGGATGGTGAAGCTGCTACTGACTCTCCGTCAAGGTTCTTATTCGGACAGGGCGTTATGGAGCGCACCCTCCGGCGCGCATCTCATTGGACGCAGAACTCGTTCCCCTCCGGGTCCGCCATCACGACCCACTCGCCGCCCTGCTCCTTCACCCGCCGCAGCGCACTCGCCCCGAGCCCCTCCAGCCGTGCGACCTCCTCCTCGCGCCGTCCCTCGCCCGGGTGCAGATCGAGGTGCAGCCGGTTCTTGACCGTCTTCGCCTCCGGTACCCGCTGGAACAGCAGCCGCCGCCCCAGTCCGGTCCCGCTCTCCTCATCGAACGGGTCCTCGGGGTGCCGTACGGCGATCAGGTCCCGGAAGGCGCGGCGGCCGTGGAACTCGACCGTGGCCTCCTCCGGCAGGGCGCCGAAGCCGAGCAGCTTGCCGATGAGGGCGCTGTTGTCCTCGACCTCGTACCGGAGGGCGGCGGCCCAGAAGTCGGCCTGCGTGTGCGGGTCGTTCGCGTCGATGACGAGTTTCCAGTGCACGGGAGTGGGTGATGAGGGCGTCTGCGTCATGTAACCACTTATACTGGTTAGGTGAGTGGACGCACAGGGGAAACGCCGGATCGAACACCCGGCCTGACGCTGGTCTCGGGCCAGGGCAAGGCTTACCGCTTCGACCCCGGCACCCTGTGCCTGGAGCTGACGACGACGGGCGGCCCCGGGGCCTTCGCCCGCTGGGAAGTGCTGCACGAGCCCTCTGACCTGGTCACCTGGGCCGGGCGCAGCCGGCTGCCGGACGGGCTGGACCTCACCGTCTCCGCCGGGGAACTGGAGCGGGCACGCACCCTGCGCGACGCCGTGTTCCTGCTCGCGGCCGACCGCGCTCACGGCCGCCCCCTGCAGGCCGCCCACCTGGACGCGGTCAACGCCGCCGCGGCCGAGTCCCCGCTGGTCTCCCGCATCGAGCCCGACGGCACCCGTGCCTGGGCCCCGGGCGCCACCGGCACGCACCTGCTCGCGACCGTCGCCCGCGACGCGATCGACCTGTTCACCGGGCCCTACGCCGACCGCGTCCGCGAGTGCGGCGCCCACAACTGCCACCTGCTCTTCGTCGACACCTCCCGCCCGGGCCGCCGCCGCTGGTGCGCGATGGAGCACTGCGGAAACAGGGAGAAGGCCCGGGTGCACCGGGCCCGCCACACCCCTACGAAGCCGTAGCCTCCGAGCCCTCCGCCGCGCGGGTGTCGTACGCGGTCCGGGCCTGCGCGACCTCCTCCTGGTGCTCCTCCGTCCAGGCCCCACTCCAGTGAGCGCAGGTCACCGTCAGCATCCGCCGGCGGCCTCGGGTACAAGAGGGAACCGGCCCTCAGTTGCGTAGCCGTCCCTTGCCGGAGGAGTGTTGACTCATGGGCACCCGTGCCTGGGCGCTGCTGCTCGTTCTGTGCGGAACGATCTTCCTCGAAGGCATCGACGTCGCGATGATGGCGGTGGCGATCCCGGCCGTCCGCGCCGATCTGGGTCTTGCCACCGCCACCGCGGCCTGGGTGATGAGCGCCTATGTGCTCGGCTACGCCGGCTTCACGCTGCTGGGCGGACGGGCCGCCGACCTGCTCGGACGGCGGCGGATGTTCCTGCTGTGGCTGACCGTCTTCCTCGCCTTCTCGGGGCTCGGCGGCTTCGCGACGGACGGCTGGATGCTGATCGTCGCCCGGTTCGTCACCGGCGTCGCCGCCGCGTTCATGACCCCGGCCGCGCTCTCCCTGATCACCACGTCCTACGAGGAGGGCCCGAAGCGCAACAAGGCCCTGCTGGTCTTCGCCGGGACGGGCGCGGCCGGCTTCTCCCTCGGTCTGGTGATCGGCGGTCTGCTCACCGCGATCGGCTGGCGCTGGGTGTTCTTCGCGCCCGTGCTGCTGGCCGCCGCACTGCTCGTCGCGGCCGTACGCCTGATCCCCCGGCGTGACGCCCCGCCGGACCGCCGCCGCACCTTCGACCTGCCCGGCGCGATCACCGCCGCCTGCGCCATGCTGCTGGCCGCCTACACCGTCGTACGCCTGGAACACGGACTGCACCACTGGCCGCTCACCCTGGCCTCGGGCCTCGCGGCCGTGCTCGTGGCCGGGGTCTTCGTGGCGGTCGAACGCCGCTGCCCCGATCCGCTCGTCCGGCTCGGCCTGCTGCGCCGGGGCCCGGTCGTACGCGCCGACCTGGGGGCGCTGCTCTTCCTCGGCGCCTTCTTCGGCTTCCAGTTCGTCGTCACGCTCTACCTTCAGGAACTGCGCGGCTGGTCGTCCCTGCAGACGGCGGTGGCCCTGGTCGTCATGGGCATCGACGCCTTCCTCGCGCCGACGCTCACGCCCCGACTGGTCACCCGCTTCGGCAACGCCCGGGTGATCGTCGGCGGCTTCCTGCTGGCCGTGGCCGCGTACGCGCTGTTCCTGCCGGTCGGCATGGACTGGTCCTACGCCATGATGTTCCCGACCCTGATCCTGTCCGGCTTCGCGTTCGCGCTGGCCTACGGGCCGCTGACGATCGCGGCGACGGACGGGGTGGCCGGGGCGGAGCAGGGCCTGGCCGGCGGGCTGCTGACCACGGCCACCCAGTTCGGCTCGGCGATCGGCATCTCGGCGGTGACCGCGGTCTACGGCCTGGCGTCCACCGGGTCCGGCCCGGAGGCCACACTCTCGGCGTTCCGCGCGGCGCTGTTCGTGCCGGTCGCCCTGGTGGTGCTGGGCACGCTGATCTCGTTGGTGAGCGTCCGGGAGGACCGCCGGGCGGTGCGCAACGCGTCCCAGGTGAGCAGCGTCAACGCCAGCCACACCAGCGCGAATCCGGCCCAGCGCTCCGGCGGCATCTCCTCGTGGAAGTAGAGGACGCCGAGGAGGAACTGGATGACCGGCGTCGAGTACTGCAGCAGGCCGATGGTGGACAGGGGCACGCGGATGGCGGCCGCGCCGAAGCAGACCAGGGGGAGCGCGGTGACGATGCCGGCCGAGGCGAGCAGCGCCGCGTGCCCCGCGCCCTCGCCGGCGAAGGTGGAGTCGCCCTGCGCGGAAAGCCACGCCAGGAAGCCGAGCGCGGGCAGGAACTGGATCGCGGTCTCGGCGGCCAGCGACTCGATGCCGCCGAGGCCCACCTTCTTCTTCACCAGCCCGTAGGTGGCGAAGGACAACGCGAGACAGAGGGAGATCCACGGCGGCTGGCCGTAGCCGATGGTCAGCACGACGACCGCGACGCAGCCGGTCCCGACCGCCGCCCACTGCACCGGCCGCAGCCGCTCCTTGAGGAGCAGCACGCCCATCGCGATGGTGACCAGCGGGTTGATGAAGTACCCGAGCGAGGCCTCGACCACGTGCCCGGAGTTCACGGACCAGATGTACAGGCCCCAGTTGACGGTGATGACCGCCGCGGCGACCGTGATCAGCGCCAGCTTGCGGGGCTGCCGCAGCAGCTCACCGGCCCAGGCCCAGCGGCGCAGCACGAGCAGGGCGGCGCCCACGAAGACCAGCGACCACACCATCCGGTGGGCCAGGATCTCCACCGCGCCGGCCGGCTTCAGCAGGGGCCAGAACAGGGGGACGAGCCCCCACATCCCGTAGGCCGCGAAGCCGTTCAGCAGTCCTATGTGCCGCTCACCCCTCGGCTTGCCGGTCACGGGCCCCTCCTTCGCGCCTGGCGTGTGTCCGCGTCCACGACGGTAACGCCGAGCGCCCCCGGCTGTCATGCCCGTATCGGCATACGGTCATGACAGTCCGGGGGTGTGGGCACTCAAGGGCCCGGCGGGGGAGTTCAGCCCTTGAGCGCGGTGGCGATGGCCTCGGTGAACGGAGTGGTCGGGCGGCCGGTCAGACGGGCCAGGTCGCCGGTGGAGACGACCAGCTCGCCCTTCTCGATGGAGACGTCGACGCCCGCGAGGGTCTGGGCGAACGGCTCCGGCAGGCCCGCTCCGGTCAGGATGCCGACCAGGGTTTCGGGGGAGACGGCGTTGTAGGTGATCTCCTTGCCGGTCTGCCGGCTCAGCTCGGCCGCGTACTCGGCGAAGCTCCAGGGGGTGTCGCCGCCCAGCTCGTACGTCTTGTTCTCGTGCCCCTCGCCGGTCAGCACGGCGACGGCGGCAGCGGCGTAGTCGGCGCGGGAGGCGGAGGAGACCCTGCCCTCGCCGGCCGCGGCGACGACCGCGTTGTGCTCCAGCACCGGGGCGAGGTTCTCGGTGTAGTTCTCGTGGTACCAGCCGTTGCGCAGCAGCGCGTAGGGCACGCCGGAGTCCAGCAGGATCTCCTCGGTGCCGCGGTGGTCGTCGGCGAGCGCGGCGGTCAGGGTGCCCGGGGCGCTGGTGTAGGCGAGCAGGGCGACACCGGCCGCCTTGGCGGCGTCGATGACGGCCTTGTGCTGCTGCACCCGGCCCTTGTCGAACTCGTTGCCGGAGATCAGCAGCACCTTGTCACCGGCGGAGAAGAGGCCGTCGAAGGAGGCGGGGGCGTTGTAGTCGGCGAGGGCGATCTGCACACCGCGGTCCGCGAAGTCGGCGGCCTTCTCCGCGCTGCGCACGACCGCGGTGATCTGCTCGGCGGGAACCTTCTCCAGCAGCTGCTCCACGACGTGACGGCCGAGGTGTCCGGTGGCTCCGGTGACGACGATGCTCATGGTGGGGACTCTCCTTGTGGGGTGCGTTGGCACTAACTCTAGGGTATGCGCTAACTCTTGGAAAGTACCCACTTTGAAGTAAGGTACTGGCATGGCAGTAAGTGAGAACGAGGCCATGTGCCCGCACCGGCTGGTCCTGGAGCACGTCACCAGCCGCTGGGGCGTGCTCGTCCTGATCGAGCTCCTGGAGCGCCCGTACCGGTTCAGTGAGCTGCGCCGGGCGATCAGCGGATCGGGCCGTGGAGTCAGCGAGAAGATGCTCACGCAGACCCTCCAGACCCTGGAGCGCGACGGGCTCGTCCACCGCGACGCCAAGCCCGTCATCCCGCCGCGCGTCGACTACTCCCTCACCGGCCTGGGCCGCGAGGCCGCCGAGCAGGTCCGGGGCCTGGCGGCATGGACGCACCAGCGCATGGACGCGGTGGAACAGGCCCGCCGGGCGTACGACGAGGCCCGGGCCGCGTCGTAAGCGGCCCGGGCCCCGGGGGTTCCCTTCGATCGGGTCAGCCCACGACCGTCCAGGTGTCGCCGCCCGCCAGCAGCGCGCCCAGGTCGCCCTTGCCGTGCTGCTCGATCGCGGTGTCCAGCTGGTCGGCCATCTGCGTGTCGTAGACGGGCCGCTCGACCGAGCGCAGGACGCCGATCGGGGTGTGGTGCAGGGTGTCCGGGTCGGCGAGGCGGGACAGTGCGAACGCCGTGGTCGGGGACGCGGAGTGCGCGTCGTGGACGAGCACCTGGTCCTCGTTGTCCGGCGTCACCGCGACCACCTTCAGGTCACCGGTCAGCGGGTCCCGCACGACACCCTTGGCCTGGTCGGCGCCGAACCGGATCGGCTTGCCGTGCTCCAGCCGGATCACGGCCTCCTCGGCCTGCTGCTTGTCCTTCAGGGCGTCGAAGGCACCGTCGTTGAAGATGTTGCAGTTCTGGTAGATCTCGATCAGTGCCGTGCCCTGGTGGGCGGCGGCCTGGCGCAGCACCTCCGTCAGGTGCTTGCGGTCCGAGTCCACCGTCCGCGCCACGAACGACGCCTCCGCGCCGATCGCCAGCGACACCGGGTTGAACGGCGCGTCCAGCGAGCCCATCGGCGTCGACTTCGTGATCTTCCCGACCTCGGAGGTCGGCGAGTACTGGCCCTTGGTCAGACCGTAGATCCGGTTGTTGAACAGCAGGATCTTGAGGTTGACGTTGCGGCGCAGCGCGTGGATCAGGTGGTTGCCGCCGATGGACAGCGCGTCGCCGTCACCGGTGACGACCCACACCGACAGGTCGCGGCGGGAGCTCGCCAGACCCGTGGCGATGGCGGGGGCACGGCCGTGGATGGAGTGCATCCCGTACGTGTTCATGTAATACGGGAAGCGGGAGGAGCAGCCGATGCCCGAGACGAAGACGATGTTCTCCTTCGCCAGCCCCAGCTCGGGCATGAAGCCCTGCACCGCCGCGAGGATGGCGTAGTCACCACAGCCGGGGCACCAGCGCACTTCCTGGTCGGACTTGAAGTCCTTCATCGACTGCCTGCCCTCGGCCTTGGGGACGAGGGAAAGCGCCTCGATGGTGCCCGTGCCGTGCGAGGACGTCTCAGCCATCGATGGCCTCCTTCAGAGCCGCGGCGAGCTGCTCCGCCTTGAACGGCATGCCGTTGACCTGGTTGTACGAGTGGGCGTCGACCAGGTACTTCGCCCGGATGAGGGTGGCGAGCTGCCCGAGGTTCATCTCGGGGATCACCACCTTGTCGTAACGCTCCAGCACAGAGCCCAGATTCCGCGGGAAGGGGTTGATATGGCGCAGGTGCGCCTGCGCGACCGATTCCCCGGCTCTGCGCAGCCGCCGCACCGCCGCCGTGATCGGCCCGTACGTCGAGCCCCAGCCCAGCACCAAGGCGCCTGCGCCGTCTGGGTCGTCCACGTCGAGATCGGGCACCTGAATACCGTCGATCTTGGCCTGCCGGGTGCGCACCATGAAGTCGTGGTTGGCCGGGTCGTAGGAGATGTTGCCCGAGCCGTCCTGCTTCTCGATGCCGCCGATCCGGTGCTCCAGACCCGGCGTGCCCGGGATCGCCCACGGGCGGGCCAGCGTCTGCGGGTCCCGCTTGTACGGCCAGAACACCTCGGAGCCGTCGTCGAGCGTGTGGTTCGGGCCCTGCGCGAACTGCACCCGCAGGTCGGGCAGCTCCTCGATGTCCGGGATCCGCCAGGGCTCGGAGCCGTTGGCCAGGTAACCGTCGGACAGCAGGAACACCGGCGTGCGGTACGTCAGCGCGATCCGCGCCGCCTCCAGCGCGGCGTCGAAGCAGTCCGCCGGCGTGCGCGGCGCGACCACCGGCACCGGAGCCTCGCCGTTGCGCCCGTACATCGCCTGCAGCAGGTCCGCCTGCTCGGTCTTGGTGGGCAGACCCGTCGACGGACCGCCGCGCTGGATGTCCACGATCAGCAGCGGCAGCTCCAGGGAGACCGCGAGGCCGATCGTCTCGGACTTCAGCGCCACACCCGGGCCGCTCGTCGTGGTCACGGCCAGCGAACCACCGAAGGCCGCGCCCAGCGCCGCCCCGATCCCGGCGATCTCGTCCTCCGCCTGGAAGGTCCGCACCCCGAAGTTCTTGTGCTTGCTCAGCTCGTGCAGGATGTCCGACGCCGGAGTGATCGGGTACGACCCCAGGTACAGCGGCAGATCCGCCTGCCGGCTCGCCGCGACCAGCCCGTACGACAGGGCGAGGTTGCCGGAGATGTTGCGGTAGACACCCGGCGGGAACGCCGTGGCCGCCGGGGCGACCTCGTAGGAGACGGCGAAGTCCTCGGTGGTCTCGCCGAAGTTCCAGCCGGCCCGGAACGCGGCGATGTTGGCCGCCGCGATGTCGGGCTTCTTCGCGAACTTCGACTTCAGGAACTTCTCCGTGCCCTCGGTGGGCCGGTGGTACATCCAGCTCAGCAGGCCCAGCGCGAACATGTTCTTGCTGCGCTCGGCCTCCTTGCGGCTGAGGTCGAACTCCTTCAGCGCCTCGACCGTGAGCGTGGTCAACGGCACCGGGTGCAGGTGGTAGCCGTCCAGCGACCCGTCCTCCAGCGGAGACGTCTCGTAGCCGACCTTCTGCATCGCCCGCTTGGTGAACTCGTCCGTGTTGACGATCACCTCGGCGCCGCGCGGCAGGTCGCCGATGTTCGCCTTCAGGGCCGCCGGGTTCATCGCGACCAGCACGTTCGGCGCGTCACCGGGGGTGAGGATGTCGTGGTCGGCGAAGTGCAGCTGGAAGGACGACACCCCCGGCAGGGTTCCGGCGGGCGCCCTGATCTCGGCCGGGAAGTTCGGCAGTGTCGACAGGTCGTTGCCGAACGACGCGGTCTCCGAGGTGAAACGGTCACCGGTGAGCTGCATACCGTCACCCGAGTCCCCCGCGAACCTGATGATCACTCGGTCGAGGCGACGGACATCCTTCGCGCCCGCCGCTTTGCGCTGCTCTCCTAGGACTGCTTCGTCGGCCTGCTCCGCTGGGCTACTGACCTGGCTGGTCACTGAACTGGACCTCCCTCGAGGCGGCTGTCCGGGACAGGCCTTCCCGCAGGCCCTCCCAGGATCAACCCTACGACCGCAAGGGTCGCCTTCTTTGTGTCATTCGCATCTTGGACACGACTTTGGGATGATCATGCGCCCGGACTTGTCCGGGTTTGAGGAGGTCAGGAGTTGAGGTACGTCAGCACGGCGAGCACCCTGCGGTGGTCCCCCTCGCTCGGGGACAGCCCCAGCTTCAGGAAGATGTTGCTGACATGCTTCTCGACCGCCCCGTCGCTGACCACGAGCTGCCGCGCGATCGCCGAGTTCGTACGCCCCTCGGCCATCAGCCCCAGCACCTCCCGCTCCCGCGGGGTGAGCCCCGCCAGCACGTCCTGCTTACGGCTGCGGCCCAGCAGCTGAGCGACCACCTCCGGATCGAGCGCCGTACCGCCCCCGGCCACCCGCACCACCGCGTCCACGAACTCCCGCACCTCGGCCACCCGGTCCTTCAGCAGATAGCCGACACCCCGGCTGGAGCCCGCGAGCAGCTCCGTGGCGTAGCGCTCCTCCACGTACTGCGACAGCACCAGCACCCCGAGCCCCGGGTGCGCCTTGCGCAGCTGCACCGCCGCCCGCACGCCCTCGTCCGTGTGCGTCGGCGGCATCCGCACGTCCGCCACGACCACGTCGGGCAGCTCGCCCTGCGCGTCCAGCTCCGTGATGGTCTTGATCAGTGCCTCGCCGTCACCCACACCGGCGACGACGTCATGTCCGCGGTCGGTCAGCAACCGGGTCAGGCCCTCCCTGAGCAGCACTGAATCCTCGGCGATGACCACCCGCACCCTGTCCTCCACGATGTTCGGCCCCCCACCCCGACGCCGCCCGTCCGCAGCCCACAACGGCTCCGCGCCCACCCGTGCGACGGGTCCAGCATTTCAGGGTCGGGGGGTGTGTCGGGACGGGACCGGCTTCTTGACTGGCCGATCGGGTGGTGGGGGAAGCTTCGAGGCCGGAGGCGATCGCCCCCGGCCCCGTCACGGCTCGCGGGGGCCGGGCCCCCGCCGGGGTCACCGCACGTGCTCCCCCCGCCACGGCAACTCCGCGGTCACCCGGGTCGGCCCGCCCGCCGGGGAGTCCACCACCAGGATCCCGTCCACCGCGTCGAGCCGTTCCGCCAGCCCGGCCAGTCCGGATCCCTCGGACACCTCGGCCCCGCCCACGCCGTTGTCCACGACCTGCAGCATCAGCCGGTTCTCCGTCCGCCACACCTCGACGCCCGCCCAGGTGGCCCGCGCGTGCTTGCTGACGTTCTGGAGCAGCTCCGACACCGTGAAGTACGCGATCCCCTCGATGGCCGGCGCCGGCCGCTCCGCCAGGTCGACCTCGACCCGCACCGGCACCGTGCACCGCGACGCGACCGCCGACAGCGCCGCGTCCAGCCCCCGGTCGGTCAGCACCGCCGGATGGATCCCCCGGGCCAGGTCCCGCAGCTCCTGAAGGGCCGTCTTCACCTCACCGTGCGCCTCGTCCACCATCCGCGCGGCAGCCCGCGGATCCTCCTGGAGCTTCTCCTTCGCCAGCCCCAGGTCCATCGCCAGCGCCACCAGCCGGGCCTGCGCCCCGTCGTGCAGATCCCGCTCGATGCGCCGCAGGTCGGCGGCGGCGGTGTCCACCACGACCCCACGGTCCGACTCCAGCTCCACCACCCGCGAGGCCAGCCGCGACGGCCCGAGCAGCCCGTGCACCATCAGCCGGTCCACCATCGTCAGCGCCCGCACGATCCACGGCGTGGCGATCGTGAACAGCAGACCCACCAGCGCGGTCACCGTGATCTCGAAGGGGTTGTCGAGGTAGATTCGGTGCGTCTCGTCGCCGTACAGCTGGATCCCCTCCTGGCCGGCGTACATCGGGAACACCCAGCACCACAGCGGGTACGTCAGCAGCGCCCAGCCCAGCGCCCACACGTTCACGGCGACGACGAACGAGAACACCGCCCAGGGCAGATGCAGCACCGCGTACAGCAGGGCCCGCCACGAGGCGCCGCTCTTGAGAACGGCCCCCATCCACGCCATCGCGCCCGGCTTGGTCATCCGCAGCGGGTCCGGCTCGGCCACCTCCAGGCCCAGCAGCGCCCGCGCCCGCATCCGCTCCAGCGCCCCGAAGCCGCGGCACCCGGCGAGCGCCGCCGCCAGCACCGGTACACCGAGGAACGTGACCAGCAGTCCCGCCCCCAGCGACACCATCGTGACCGCGTAGGTGAACAGCAGGATGCTGATCGGCAGGCTGAGCAGCACATGGGTGAGCTCGAGCCAGGTGCGGCCCTCGACCGGCGCCCGCAGCGCGGCCGGCAGCCGGTGCCGCCGTTCGGTGCTCCCGGGGAACCCGGGCCCGCTGTCGAGCCCGTATCCCTGTCCGTACTCCGTGGCCATCGGCGCCGTCCTTCTCCTCGTCCCGCGGCTGTGCTCCCGTACCTCCACCCTGCTCCGCCGCAGGTCGGCGGACCATGGAGTCCGTCGGCGTCTTGGACGGGGGGTTTTCCCTACCTCCGGACCTTGCGCCGAGGGCGGTGTCCGCGGGGGCGCCGACGGGCGGTGGCCGTGTCGGTGGTGTTCGCGGGGTCGCTTGCGGGCGGTGGCCGTGTCGGCGGTGTCCGCCGTGGAGAGGGCTAGCGGGCGGTGCCCGCGTCGGCGGTGTCCGTGCGGTTGCGCCATGGCAGTTCCGCCGTGACCGTCGTCGGGCCGCCCACCGGCGACTCCAGGACGAACAGCCCGTCGACGGCGTCGAGCCGGTCCGCCAGGCCCTTCATCCCCGTACCGCCGTCGAGGCTCGCGCCCCCGCCCCCGTCGTCCCACACCTGAATGAGCAGCCGGGTGTTCGTCCGCCACAGATCCACCGAGGCCGACCTCGCCCCGCTGTGCTTGCTGACGTTCTGCAGCAGCTCCGAGACGGTGAAGTAGGCGATGCCCTCGATGGCCGCGGCCGGCCGCTCCGGCAGATCGACCGTCACCTTCACCGGGACCGTGCAGCGCGAGGCGACCGAGGAAAGGGCCGCGTCCAGCCCGCGGTCGGTCAGGACCGCCGGGTGGATGCCGCGCGCCAGGTCCCGCAGTTCCTGGAGCGCCAGCTTCACCTCGCCGTGCGCCTCCTCGACCATCGCCGCCGCCGCGTCGGGATCCTCCAGCACCTTCTCCTTGGCCAGGCCGAGACCCATGGCCAGATGGACCAGCCGGGCCTGCGCCCCGTCGTGCAGATCCCGCTCGATGCGCCGCAGGTCGGCCGCGGCCGTGTCGACCACGACCCCCCGGTCCGACTCCAGCTCGGCGATCCGCCGCTCCAGCTCGTCGGAGGGCGACAGCAGCGCCCGCACCATGGCCCGGTCGGCATTGGTCAGCCCCCGCGCGATGAACGGCAGCACCGGCCACAGCACGAACAGCGAGGCCAGCGTGACGGTGAAGGTGAGGACACCCCACGGCAGCCGGATGAACTCGTACAGGACCGTGCGCCAGCCCACAGGGTCCTTCAGCTGCATCCACAACCGCTGGAAGAAGCCGCCCCCGCCGCGCAGCCGCAGCCGGCTCGGCTCCTCGATCCGCACCCCGAGCAGCGCCCGGGCCCGCGCCCGCTCCAACCTCCCCAACTGCCGCGCGCCCACGAGTCCGGCCGCGAGGAGCGGGAACCCGATCACCGTGACGGTCAGCCCGAAACCGGTGGACAGCACCGTCACGACATAGGTGAAACCGAGCAGCGCGACCGGAAGGTTCGCCAGCAGGTGCGCGATCTCTTTCCACGTGTGCCGGTCATAGGCGAACCGGGCCGGCGGCGGACGGTCGTCCGGCCCCGCGGCCACCAGGGCCGCCGTCGTGCCCGAGGACGGGATGCGTTGGGTCATACGCGTTAGCGTGCCCGGCGGCGGGCGACGGCGCCATGAGGTGGACCGCCAGGATCAACTGAGGAAAACCCCACCCCCGCATGCCGGGCCGTGACGGGCTGCTTACCCTGCCCTTATCAGGGCCTAGACTCCCGTGCGTACAGATCGTCGTACGGCGGCGCCCCAGTGAGCCGCAGCATCGTCGCAGGATCCAGGTCCGAGTTTCAGGGAGCGAGGGACGGACGTGCCGGAACCGACCGTCGTCACCACGACCGTCGTCGCGGCGGACTACTTCCAGTCCTATTCGGTCGTCGGGCTGCTCGCCGTCGTCGGCGTGCTGTTCGTCGCCGTCGCCTTCGGGGCCGGCCGCCTGCTGCGGCCCGTGGTCCCCACCCCCGAGAAGCTCCTGACGTACGAGTGCGGCGTCGACCCCGTCGGAGAGGGCTGGGCCCACACCCAGGTCCGCTACTACGTGTACGCCTTCCTCTACGTGATCTTCGCCGTCGACTCGATCTTCCTGTTCCCCTGGGCGACCGTCTTCGCCGCCCCCGGCTACGGCGCGACGACCCTGGTCGAGATGTTCATCTTCCTCGGCTTCCTGGCCGTCGGCCTGCTCTACGCATACAAGAAGGGCGTCCTGTCATGGACGTGAACCCCTCGGTGTCCGAGCCTGTTCTGCTGCCCGAGCCCAAGCGGCTCGGCGCCCTGGCCCGCCTCGCCCCCGAGCCGATGAAGGTCGTCCTCAACTGGGGCCGCCGCTACTCGCTCTGGGTCTTCAACTTCGGCCTCGCCTGCTGCGCGATCGAGTTCATCGCCGCGTCGATGGCCCGCCACGACTTCATCCGCCTCGGCGTGATCCCGTTCGCCCCGGGCCCGCGCCAGGCCGACCTGATGGTGGTCTCCGGCACGGTCACGGACAAGATGGCCCCGGCCGTGAAGCGCCTCTACGAGCAGATGCCGGAGCCGAAGTACGTCATCTCCTTCGGCGCGTGCAGCAACTGCGGAGGCCCCTACTGGGACTCGTACTCCGTCACCAAGGGCGTCGACCAGATCATCCCCGTCGACGTCTACGTCCCCGGCTGCCCGCCGCGGCCCGAGGCGCTGCTCCAGGGCATCCTCAAGCTCCAGGAGAAGATCGCCCGCGAGTCGCTGGGGGAGCGGTACGGCAGCGGCGCGGGGCGTCCTTCGGCGGCGGCGCTGCAGAGCGGACTGATGCAGCCTCCGGCCCCCGCCCCGCCCGCCCCGGGCTCCGACTCGACGCCGGGGGAGGGACGATGAGCGCGGTCGGCTGGCTGCCCGCCGGCGCCGAGGAGCTCTTCGGCACGGACGCCACGGCCGAGGAGTCGTACGAGGTCCTGACGGTCGACGTACCCGCGGCCGCCTGGATCTCCGCCCTGGAGACCGCCCGCGACCGGCTCGGCTGCACCTACTTCGACTGGCTGAGCGCGGTCGACGAACCGGGCACGGGCTTCCGCGTCACGGCACACGTCGCGGCCCTGTCCCCGCTGCGACGCCTCCTCCTCCGTACGACGGTCCCGCACGAGGCTCCCGCCCTGCCCTCCGCCGTCGGTGTCTACGCGGGTGCCGCGTGGCACGAACGCGAGACGCACGAGATGTTCGGCGTCACCTTCGAAGGCCACCCCGCGCTGGACCACCTGCTCCTGCCCGAGAACTTCGAAGGCCACCCCCTGCGCAAGGACTTCGTCCTCGCCGCCCGCGTCGCAAAGGCCTGGCCCGGCGCGAAGGAACCGGGCGAGTCGGAACACGGCGGCCCCAAGCGCCGCCAGATGCTCCCGCCCGGCGTCCCCGACCCCAACGAATGGGGCCCCCTCAAGGGCCAACTCCCTCCGGCCCCCGCCCGAGGCGCGGGCCGCGCAGCGGGCGAACGCCCCACCCGAGGCGCAGCACGCCCCGCGGGAGAACGCCCGGTACGGCGCACCCGCTCGGCATCGGAGGGCTCGACGAGCCAGCCCGCTGCGGGTGCGGAGGCTCCGGCTGCGGGGCGGCGTGCGCGTACGGCTGCTGAAGGCTCGGCGAGCCAGTCCACGCCCGGCGAGCCGACCGCTCCGGCCTCGGCGGGACCGCGGCGTAACCGCTCGGCGTCGCAGGGTTCGGCGAGCCAGCAGCCCAGCGCCCCGGCAGCCCCGACGCCCGATTCCGGGCCCCCGACGACGGGCCCGGAGTCCGTGACGTCCGGTTCCGCGTCCCCGACCTCCGGCCCCGAGGCCGCGACGTCCGGTTCGGGAGCAGGGGCGACTGGTTCCGGGACCCCGGCGACGGGCCCGGAGTCCGTGACGTCCGGTTCCGCGTCCCCGACCTCCGGCCCCGAGGCCGCGACGCCCGATTCCGGAGCAGCAGCCACCGATTCCGCGACGCCGACGACTGGTTCGGAGCCGTCGACCGGTTCCGAGCCGTCGGCCGCTGAGGCCGGAGCCCCGACCCTGTCGGCGGGACCGCGCCGGGCGCGCAGCGCATCGGAGGGCAGCGCGAGCCAGAGGACAGGGTCCGACCGCGGCGACAGCCGGCCAGGCAGGACGGCGAGCACCCCACGCAGCTCGGATGCCCCCTGGCATCACGCCCGTCCGGCCTTCGACGAACCGGCCCCCGAACCGTCGCCGGAGGCAGCGCAGGTGCCGGTTTCAGAGCCGTCGGGTGGGTCGCAACCCTCCGAGCCCGCGGACAACCCGGAGTCCTCGGACAACCCGGAGTCCTCGGACAGCCCCGAGAGCTCGGACACCCCGGACACCCCGGGCACCCCCGGCACTCCGAAGTCGGCGAACAGTCCGAAGCCCACGGGCGACAACGCGAAGCCCACCGACAAGCCCGACAACCCCGAGGACCCCACAGGAGGCCCGCAGTGAACGACGTGCTCGACGTCGCCCTGCGACTTCTGGTCGTCTTCGTCGTCTTCCTCACCTTCCCTCTGGTCATCGGCCAGACCGAACACAAGGTGATGGCCCACATGCAGGGCCGCCTCGGCCCCATGTACGCCGGCGGCTTCCACGGCTGGGCCCAGCTGATCGCCGACGGCGTGAAGTTCGCGCAGAAGGAGGACATCGTCCCCGCGGGCGCCGACCGCCGCATCTTCCAGCTGGCCCCCGCCGTCGCCCTCCTGCCGTACCTCCTCGTCCTGCTCGCCATTCCCATCGGCCCCGGCGAGGGAGCCGTCGGCCAGGTCATCGACGCGGGCGTCTTCTTCGTCCTGGCCGTCATGGGCGTCGGCGTCCTCGGCTCGCTCATGGCCGGCTGGGCGTCCGCGAACAAGTTCTCCCTGCTCGGAGGTCTGCGCACCGCCGCCCAGCTCCTCGCCTACGAACTGCCGATGCTCCTGACCGCCGCCTCGGTGGCGATGGCGGCCGGCACCGTCTCCCTCACCGGCATCCTCGACGCCTTCGAGTGGTGGTGGCTGCCCTGGCAGATCGTCGGCGCGATCGTCTTCTTCGTGGCCGGCCTCGCCGAACTCCAGCGCCCGCCCTTCGACATGCCCGTTGCCGACTCGGAGATCATCTTCGGCGCGTACACCGAGTACACCGGCCTCCGTTTCGCTCTCTTCCTCCTCGCCGAGTACGCCGGAATCGTCGTCCTGTGCGGACTGACCACCGTCCTCTTCCTGGGCGGCTGGCACGGCCCCTGGGGCGCCGACGGCCTCGGCTGGGTCTGGACCCTGCTGAAGGCAGCCGTCCTCGCCTTCCTCGTGATCTGGCTGCGCGTCACCTATCCCCGCCTGCGCGAGGACCAGCTCCAGAAGCTCTCCTGGACCCTCCTCGTCCCCCTCTCCCTCGCCCAGATCGCCCTCACCGGCATCGTCAAGGTGGTGATCCAGTAACCATGGCCCCCATTCCTGGCAGTGGCCTCGCCAAGGGCCTGGCCGTCACCCTCCGCACGATGACGAAGAAGTCCGTCACCGCGCAGTACCCGGACGCCCAGCCCGACCTCCCGCCCCGCACCCGCGGTGTGATCGGCCTGTTCGAGGAGAACTGCACGGTCTGCATGCTGTGCGCCCGCGAGTGCCCCGACTGGTGCATCTACATCGACTCCCACAAGGAGACGGTCCCGGCGGCGACCCCGGGCGGCCGCGAGCGCAGCCGCAACGTCCTCGACCGCTTCGCCATCGACTTCTCCCTGTGCATGTACTGCGGCATCTGCATCGAGGTCTGTCCTTTCGACGCCCTTTTCTGGTCCCCTGAGTTCGAGTACGCCGAGACGGACATCCGCGAGCTCACCCATGAGCGCGACAAGCTCCGCGAGTGGATGTGGACCGTCCCGGCCCCGCCGGCCCTCGACCCCGGCGCGGAGGAGCCGAAGGAACTCGCCACCGCCCGCAAGACCGCCGACAAACTCGCCGCCCAGCAGGCCCCGCCGGCCACCGAACCCCACGCCGACGAGCAGGCCCGCGCCGCCGAGCAGCCCACCCGGCCGCAGGGCGACTCCAAGCAGCAGACCGACCAGCCGAAGCCGGATCTCCCGAAGCCGGGTCACTCGACGCCGGATCACCCCCAGCCGGGGCAGGAGGGCTCGGAATGACCCTCGCCGCGACCGCCGCTCTCCTCGCGACGGGCCCGACCACCGGGGCCGCCGCCGAAACCCACGGCTTCCTCTCCCCGACCGGCGTCGAGATCGCCTTCCTCCTCGTCGGCCTGGTCACCTTCGGCGCCGCGCTCGTCACCGTCACCACCCGGCAACTGGTGCACGCCGCCCTGTGGCTGGTGGTCACCCTCGGTGGCCTCGCCGTCGAGTACCTCCTGCTCACCGCCGAGTTCATCGCCTGGGTGCAGGTCCTCATCTACGTCGGTTCCGTCGTCGTCCTCCTCCTGTTCGGACTGATGCTCACCAGGGCCCCCATCGGTCGCTCCCCGGACGCCGACTCCGGCAACCGCTGGGCCGCCCTCACCGTGGCCGTCGCCGCTGCCGCCGCCCTGGTCTGGGTCGTCGTCGACGCGTTCCGCACCACCTGGATCGACCTGGACGGTGCCGCCGCCGGCTCCACCGAGGCCACCGGCGCGAGCCTCTTCCAGAACTGGGTCCTCCCCTTCGAGGCCCTCTCCGTCCTCCTCCTCGCCGCACTGGTCGGCGCGATCGTCCTGTCCCGCAAGGCGAAGGCGGAGTCGAGCTCTCCCCCTGTGAACTCACGGAGTGCCACCAAGAGTTCCCGAACGGTCACAGAGAGTTCCGATCAGGAAGGTGCCCGCTGATGCACCTCGCCTATCCCGCCGTGCTCTCCGCCCTCCTCTTCTGCACGGGCCTGTACGGCGTCCTCGCCCGCCGCAACGCGATCCTGGTCCTGATGTCGGTCGAGTTGATGCTCAACGCCGTCAACCTCAACCTGGTCGCCTTCGACGTCTGGCTCAGCAGGACCGCCGAGGAGACCCTGCACTCCGGCCAGGCCCTGACCCTGTTCACCATCGCCATCGCCGCCGCCGAGATCGGCATCGGCCTGGCGATCGTCCTCGCCGTCCACCGCAACCGCGGCACCGCGGACATCGACAAGCTCCGCGACACCGCCGAACGGCACGACCCCGACGACCCCGACCACGACGCCCGCGCGGCCGAGCAGTCCGACGAGGCCCAGAAGGCTGAGGCCACCGCGTGACCACGACCACCCTCGCCGTTCTTGTTCCCCTCCTTCCGTTCCTCGGCGCCGCCGCCGGCCTGCTCCTCGGCCGCACGGCGCCCGGCTTCGTCCGTCCGCTCGCCGTCCTGCCGACGCTCACCTCTCTGGTGCTCGCCGCGCTGGTCGCCGTACGCCAGGGCGGCGGCGCGGCCGTCGACTCGGCCACGGAACTCACCCCCACCGGCTCGGTCCCGATCGAGCTCGCCCTGCACATCGACGGCTTCGCCGCCCTCGTCGCGGTCCTGGTCGGCCTGGTCGCCTCCTGCGTGCAGATCTACTCGACGGGCTACCTGCGCGACGACCCGCGTTACCCCTCCTACGCCGCTCTCGTCTCGCTGTTCACCGCCGCGATGTTCCTCGTCGTCTACTCCGGCGACCTGATCGTGCTGCTGGTCGGCTGGGAAGTCATGGGCATCTGCTCCTACTTCCTGGTCGGCCACTACTGGGAGACCCCGGAGGCCCGCGCCGCCTCCCTCAAGGCCTTCCTGGTCACCAAGCTCGGCGACGTCCCCTTCCTCATCGGCCTCTTCGCCCTGGCCACCGACGCCGGCTCGTTCCGCATCACCCGGATCCTCGGCACCGTCGCGAGCGGCGGGCTCGACCACCCGACACTGATCGCCCTGCTGCTCCTGGCGGGCGTGGCGGGCAAGTCGGCGCAGTTCCCGCTGCACACCTGGCTCCCCGACGCGATGGCGGGCCCGACCCCCGTCTCCGCGCTGATCCACGCCGCGACGATGGTCGCCGCCGGTGTCTACTTCATCGCCCGTCTCCTTCCGGTCTTCGAGGCCTCCCAGGCCGCGATGGTCGTCCTCGCCGTCATGGCCGCCGTCACGATGGCCGGCTCGGCGCTCGCCGCGCTCGCCCAGGACGACATCAAGCGCGTCCTCGCCTACTCGACGATCGGCCAGCTCGGCTACATGACCGGCGCCCTCGCGGTCGGCGACCGCGGCGCCGCCGTCTTCCACCTCCTGTCCCACGGTGCCTTCAAGGCGCTGCTGTTCCTCGCCGCGGGCGTGATCATCCACGCCGCCGGCACCAACTCGCTCGCCGCCATGTCCCGCATGCGCAACCTGAGCGGCCGCGTCCCCGACGCCTACTGGACGATGACCGTGGCGCTGCTCGCGCTCGCTGCGATCCCCCCGTTCAGCGGCTTCTTCTCCAAGGAGGCCGTCCTCGGAGTCGCCGAGCACGTCGTCACCGGCCACACCGAGCACGCCCCCGCCGCAGCGGGCTGGATCGTCCTCGTCGCCGGCCTGCTCACGGCCGTGCTCACCGCCGCCTACGCGATGCGCCTGTGGCTGCTGGCCTTCCGGGGCCGGGGGATCGAAGCCCCCGACCACGGCAGGCAGCCGCTGACGATGACCGTCGTGCTGTGGGTGCTCGCCGCCCCGTCCCTGGCCCTCGGCGGGTTCGCGTTCCGCCTGCTGCCCGACTGGTTCGACGGACGCGACCTCAGCCCGACCCTGACCACCTCCGTGCTCGGCACGGGCGTGGCCCTGGTCGGCGGCATCGTCACCTACGCGGCCTGGCGGCACACCACCGCGCTCACCGCCCGCGTCCCGCTCGGCGCGGTCGCGGCCCACCCGGAGGGCGACGCCGCCCAGGTCGAGGCGGAGGCGATCGCCACGCACAAGCCGGCCTACGGGGACATCGCCTACGCGCCGGACCCCGCGGACCCGGGACGCCTGCTGCTCGGCCCCCTGCACCGGCACGCGGCCGCCGGCTTCCACCTGGACGCCGTGTACACGGCCCTCTTCGTCCGGCCCGTCCAGGCCGGAGCGAGCCTCGTCCGGTTCCTCGACCGCGAGGTCGTCGAGACCTACGTCCGCGGTGCGGGTGCGCTGCCACGCTGGCTCGGCGCCGCCGTACGACGCGCCCAGACCGGCAACGTCCAGACCTATGTGAGCGCGCTGCTCGCCGGCACCGTCGTCCTCGCGGTCGCCGCCGTCCTCGTCGCCACGGGAGCGTGAGCAGGCGTGATCGATATCAACGAGTCCGTGATGCAGTTCCTTCTGGCGTTCGTCGTCGTCGGCCCGCTCCTCGGCGCCGCCGCGGCTCTCCTGCCGGCCCCGCCCGGGCTGAAGGGGAAGTCACCCGAGCAGGCCGTGCTCCGGCACGGCATGACCGTCACCGGCGCGGTCCTCGTCGCGGCGATCGTCCTCGCGGTCGGCTTCGACCACGACCAGCCGTCGAAGATGCAGGCCAGCACGGACATCAGCTGGATCCCCGCACTTGACGTACGCATCCACCTCGGCATCGACGGCATCTCCCTCCCCCTCCTGGTCCTGACCGCGCTGCTGACCTTCCTCTGCGCGCTCTACTCGTACTTCAAGATGCCCGCGGGGCCGACCCCGAAGGCCTTCGTCGCCCTGCTGCTCGTCCTCGAGTCCGGCACGCTCGCGACCTTCGCCGTCCTCGACCTGGTGCTGTTCTTCCTCGCCTTCGAGATGGTCCTCATCCCGATGCACTTCCTCATCGCCCGCTGGGGCGGTGAAGGCCGGAGCCAGGCCGCCTGGCGATTCATCCTCTACACGCTGCTCGGCTCCGTGGTCATGCTGCTCGGCCTGCTCCTGATCGGGATCAAGGCGGGCACGTTCGACATGATGGCACTCGCCACTGACAACGGCCGGTCGCTGACCACATCCGTGCAGGTCATCGCGGTTCTGGCGATCGGGATCGGACTCGCGGTCAAGACGCCGATGTGGCCGCTGCACAGCTGGCTGCCCGACGCCCACACCGCCGCGCCGACCGTCGGCTCGGTCCTCCTGGCGGGCGTCCTGCTGAAGATGGGAACGTACGGATTCGTCCGGATCCTGCTGCCCGTCGCACCGGACGGGTTCCGCGTCTTCGCGCCCTACCTCGCCGCCCTCGCCGTCGTCGGCATCATCTACGGATCGCTGGCCTGTCTGGCCCTCGCCAAGCAGGGCGCGAAGGGCGACCTCAAGCGCCTCATCGCCTACTCCTCCGTCGGCCACATGGGCTTCGTCCTGCTCGGCATCGCCACGATGACCCCGACCGGCGTGAACGGCGCCCTGTTCGCCAACATCGCCCACGGCCTCATCACCGGCCTGCTCTTCTTCCTGGTCGGCGCCCTGAAGGACCGCACCGGCACCACCGACCTCGACACCCTCGCCGAGGAGACCGGTGCCGCCCTCTACGGCAAGGCCCCGCGCCTGGGCGGCCTGCTCGCCTTCGCCGCCGTCGCCTCGCTCGGCCTGCCGGGCCTGGCCGGCTTCTGGGGCGAGATGCTGGCCCTGTTCGGCGCGTTCCAGCCGGCAGCGGGCCTCAGCCGTCCCGCCTTCCTCACCTTCATGGCGATCGGCGCGTTCGGCACGCTGCTGACGGCCGCGTACCTGCTGATCGTGGTCCGCCGCGTCTGCATGGGCGCGCTGCCTCAGGACGCCCCGAAATTCACTGACGTGCGCTCCTACGAGTTCGCGGCCTGGACCCCGCTCGTCGTCCTCACCGTCGTCGCGGGCCTGTGGCCCAGGGCTCTCCTCGGCCTGAGCGACCCGGCCGTCCAGCAGCTCCTCGCAGGAGGCACCCGATGAGCTCCCCGGCCCAGCCCCTGGCGGAGTCGCTGGTCCAGTCCGTCGACTGGCTCGCGATCGCGCCGCCCACCATCGCGGCGGTCGTCGGACTCGTCGTCCTGGTCGCCGACCTGTTCGTCGCCGAGCACCGCAAGGCTCTGCTCGGCTGGACGTCGGTGGCGGGCCTGGCCGCCGCCACGGTGCTGCTGCTGCCCCTGCTGGACGGCGACCGCAGCACCTTCTGCCTGACCGGCGACGCCACCGTGTGCAGCTACACGGCCGACCGCTTCACCCTGGTCATCCAGTTCCTGGTCCTCGGCGGCGCCCTCCTCGCCGCCCTCCTTTCGGTCACCGCCCTGAAGGACGCCCGCAAGGAACTCCCCGAAGGCGAGTACTGGTTCCTGCTGCTGTCCTCCGCGGCCGGCGCCGCCCTCCTGCCCGCCTCCCGCGACCTCGCGACCCTGATCGTCGCCCTGGAGGTCGCCTCCCTGCCCGCCTTCGCACTGGTCGGCCTGCGGTACGGCGACCGGAAGTCCTCCGAAGCGGCCCTCAAGTTCTTCCTGTCCTCGGTCACCGCGACCGCGGTCAGCCTCATGGGCATCAGCTTCCTGTACGCCACCACGGGCACCCTGTACCTCACCCAGGTCGCCGACCGTATCCAGAACGTGGACGGGCAGTTCCACACGCTCGCCCAGACCGGCGTCGTCCTCACCCTCGTCGGCTTCGCCTTCAAGACGGCCGCCGTGCCCTTCCACTTCTGGGTGCCCGACACCTACGTGGGGGCGCCTCTGCCGATCGCGGCCTACCTGTCGGTCATCGGCAAGGCGGTCGGCTTCAGCGGACTGATCCTCGTCACGGTCGTGGCCCTCCCGTCGTACGCCGACGTCTGGGGTCCCGCCCTGGCGGCCCTGGCCGCGCTCACCATGACCGTGGGCAACGTCGGAGCCCTGCGTCAGCAGGCCACGCGCGCGTACAGCGCGGTACGCCTGCTCGCCTGGTCCTCCGTCGGCCAGGCCGGCTACCTCTTGGTGCCGATCGCCGCCGCCGCGTACTCCGGGGACGCCGAGAAGTCGATCGGCTCCACCGTGGCCTACGCCCTGATGTACGGCGCCGTGAACCTCGGCGCCTTCGCCGTGGCCGCGCTCGTCGGCCGGACGAAGACCCTGAACCGCGTCGCCGACTACCGCGGCCTGTACGCCTCCAGCCCCCTGTCCGCGCTCCTCCTGGCGTTCTTCCTGCTGTGTCTCGCCGGGCTGCCGCCGGGCATCATCGGGCTCTTCGCCAAGGTCACCGTCTTCTCGGCGGCCGTCGACGCCGGCCTCGGCTGGCTGGCGGTGGTCATGGCCGTCAACGTCGTCATCGCGCTGTTCTACTACCTCCAGTGGACGGCCCTGCTCTTCCGCGCCCCCGAAGGCGAGCCCGAGAAGCACCGCGTCCCCGGCCCGGTCACCGCCGCGATCGCCCTGACCGGTGTCCTCGGCATCGTCCTGTCCGGCGCACCCCAGATGGTCCTGCGCTTCACCGACACCGGGCTCTTCTGAACGAACCGGGCGCGCCGGGAAACGGCCGCTCACACCGCGCGCGCGTGGGGCACCCGCTCCCACGCGCGCGTGCCGCTTCCCGGTGCCGTCACCCGGACAGTCCACACCCGCCGCCGCACGCACAAGGGAACTAGAGCCTCCCGCCTGGCGTTGACCAGTACGGGAGGGTCCACTGGACGTGAGAACGCGGCACCAGTGGCACTGCATTCAGCAAGCAAGGGTCCCCCTGCCGCACCACTTGGAGGGCGCACCGTGCACCGCCGGCACAACGGGCTCAGGACAGCGATCCTCCTAGGGGGACTGTCCGCACTCATCATCGTCATCGGCAGCTTCTTCGGCCGCATGGGGCTCGTCATCGCCGTCCTGGTAGCGCTGGCCACCAACGCGTACGCGTACTGGAACAGCGACAAACTGGCACTGCGTGCGATGCGCGCCCGACCGGTGAGCGAGTTCGAGGCCCCGGCGCTCTACCGCATGGTCCGCGAGCTCTCCACCCAGGCCCGCCAGCCCATGCCGCGCCTGTACATCTCCCCGACGGAGGCACCCAACGCCTTCGCCACGGGCCGCAACCCACGCAACGCCGCAGTGTGCTGCACCGACGGCATCCTTCGGCTGCTGGACGAGCGCGAGCTGCGCGGCGTCATCGGCCACGAACTCAGCCACGTCTACAACCGCGACATCCTCATCTCGTCGGTCGCCGGCGCCCTCGCCTCCGTCATCATGTTCCTGGTCAACTTCGCCTGGCTGATCCCCATCGGACGGTCGGACGACGACGACGGCCCCGGTCTGCTCGGCATGCTGCTGATCATGATCCTGGGCCCGCTCGCCGCCTCGGTCATCCAACTGGCCATCAGCCGATCCCGGGAGTACCAGGCGGACGCCTCCGGTGCCCAGCTCACCGGCGACCCGCTCGCCCTGGCCAGCGCCCTGCGCAAGCTCGAACTCGGCACGAAGCAGCTCCCGCTGCCGCCCGAGCCGCGCATCGAGACCGCCAGCCACATGATGATCGCGAACCCGTTCCGGCCCGGCCAGGGCCTCTCGAAGATGTTCTCCACACACCCGCCGATGGCGGAACGCATTGCCCGGCTCGAGAAGATGGCAGGTGGGAACCAGTGAGGACCATTCTCAACGTCATATGGCTCGTCCTGAGCGGCTTCTGGCTGTTCCTCGCCTACATGCTCGCGGGCCTGCTCCTCTGCATCACGATCATCGGCATCCCGTTCGGCGTCGCGGCCTTCCGTATCGGCGTCTACGCCCTGTGGCCCTTCGGGTACACGACGATCGAGCGCCATGACGCGGGCGCGCCGTCCTGTGTGGGCAACGTGCTGTGGCTGGTGCTCGCGGGCTGGTGGCTCGCCCTCGGCCATATCGCCACCGGCATCGCTCTGTGCGTCACGATCATCGGCATCCCGCTGGGCATCGCCAACTTCAAGCTCATCCCGGTCTCGTTGCTCCCGCTCGGCCGTGACATCGTGCGGACGGACGAGCCGTTCGCGGTGCGCTGACGGAGGGGCCGGCTCCTCCGTTTTCCACAGGCCAGGGGTTGTCCACAGGCCCGCCCTGCTGTCAGTGGCGGCCCGCATGATGAACCCATGACCGCGATCGAGCAGTTGCCGACCCGAGTGATGACCGAGACCCACAACACCCGCGTGAGGGCCGTTCCTTCGCGCCCCGAGCCCAGGGGCCCCGAAAGACCCGGGCCGAGAGGCTCCTGAAGGCCCGGGCTGTAGCGGAGGTCCGCCGCCCTACCCCCTCCCTGCCCCGGCCTTCCTCCACCGCCGCACCGCGTACGCAACCACCCCCACCACCAGCACCCCCGCGCCCACGGCCACCGACACCCCGGGCAGCGAGAACGCCAGCACCACGCACCCGGCCAGCCCCACCACCGGCACCACCCGCGCCGCCGGCGCCGAAGACAGCGTCCAGGCCGAGGCGTTGGCCACGGCGTAATACGCCAGCACACCGAAGGAGGAGAACCCGATAGCGCCCCGGACGTCCACCGTGGCGGCCAGGACCACGACCACCGCACCCACGGCCAGCTCCGCCCGGTGCGGCACCTGGAACCGCGGATGCACGGCGGCCAGCGCCCCCGGCAGATGCCGGTCCCGGGCCATGGCCAGCGTCGTCCGCGACACCCCCAGGATCAGCGCGAGCAGCGAGCCCATCGCGGCCACGGCCGCACCGATCCGCACGACCGGCACGAGCCAGGGCGCCCCGGCCGCCCGCACCGCGTCGGCCAGCGGCGCCGTGGCGTCCCCGAGACCGCCCGGCCCGAGGACCGAAAGGACAGCCACCGCCACACCGGCGTACACCACCAGCGTGATGCCCAGCGCCAGCGGGATCGCCCGCGGAATGGTGCGCGCCGGATCCCGCACCTCCTCGCCGAGGGTCGCGATCCGGGCGTACCCGGCGAAGGCGAAGAACAGCAGACCGGACGCCTGCAGCACCCCGTCCGCCCCGCCCGAGGCCCCGATGTCCAGCCGCCCGGCATCGGCCTCACCGGACGCAAGGCACACAACCACCACGAAAGCGAGGACAGCCAGGACCAGAGCCACGATGACCCGCGTCAGCCACGCGGACTTCTGAACACCGCCGTAGTTCACCGCGGTCAGCGCCACCACGGCCGCGACCGCCACCGCGTGCGCCTGCTCCGGCCAGACGTACGTGCCCACGGTGAGCGCCATCGCCGCACAAGAGGCCGTCTTCCCAACCACGAACGACCAGCCCGCGAGATACCCCCAGAACTCCCCGAGCCGCTCCCGCCCGTACACATACGTGCCGCCCGAGGCCGGATACAGGGCGGCGAGGCGGGCCGACGACATGGCGTTGCAGTACGCGACCACAGCGGCGACGGCGAGCCCGAGGAGCAGTCCGGATCCGGCCGCGTGCGCGGCCGGCCCGAGGGCGGCGAAGATCCCGGCTCCCACCATCGAGCCGAGTCCGATGACGACGGCGTCACCCAGGCCGAGGGTGCGGCGCAGTCCGGGAGCGGGGGCTGTCATGCCTCGCACCCTACTGATCAGTGCAACCAGCGGGTGCGGCCAGGACGTCCTCCCCACCAAGACGGCGTGAACGTGCGCGGCAAGGAGGCCGCGCGCCGGACGCCCGACGTACGACGCACGGGCCCGGTCTGGCCGAAAGCAAGATCACATGGCCGGGACAGTGCGGGCACAATGTGAAAGGGCAGGTTCACGGCATGACCATCATCAGCTGGATCATCCTGGGACTGTTGGCCGGAGCCATCGCGAAGTTCCTGCTGCCGGGGCGTGACCCGGGCGGCCTCATCGGCACGACCCTGATCGGCATCGCGGGCGCGTTCATCGGCGGCTGGATATCGGCCCGCTGGATGGACCACCCGATCACCAAGGGCTTCTACGACGGTGCGACCTGGGCAGCGGCGATCGGTGGATCGCTCGTGCTGCTGATCGCCTACCGCCTCCTGTTCGGCAACTCGCGCGACTGACCGCGCCCCAGCGATGACAGCCGGCAGACGCGAAGGGTGGGCACCCGTGGTGCCCACCCTTCCTCGTATCCGTGCGGGCGGGAGCCCGGGGGACCGGACCTACCGGTAGTTCACGAACTGCATCGCGAAGTCGAAGTCCTTGCCCTTCAGCAGGGTGATGACGGCCTGCAGATCGTCACGGCTCTTGGAGCTGACCCGCAGCTCCTCGCCCTGCACCTGCGCCTTCACGCCCTTGGGGCCCTCGTCGCGGATGGTCTTCGCCACCTTCTTGGCGTTCTCCTGGGAGATGCCCTCCTTGATCGACGAGAAGATCTTGTACTCCTTGCCGGAGAGCTGGGGCTCGCCCGCGTCCAGAGCCTTCAGCGAGATGCCCCGCTTGATCAGCTTGGACTGGAAGACGTCGAGGATGGCCTTCACCCGGTCCTCGGAGTTCGCTTCCATGAGGATCTGCTCACCGGACCACGAGATCGAGGCACCCACGCCCTTGAAGTCGTAGCGCTGCGAGATCTCCTTGGCGGCCTGGTTGAGTGCGTTGTCGACCTCCTGCCGCTCGACCTTCGAGACGATGTCGAAACTGGAGTCGGCCATGTCCTGTGGCTCCTTGTATCGGGGTGCGTATCGTGCGTACCGGCGTATGCGGGCGGTCGCAGGGCCCGTTCAGGTCCCGGGCCGCATCCGGACAAGCCTAGCCACCCCCGGCCCGCCGAGCGCCGATCAATCGGGTGGCGAAGCACCCCTCCCCATCGGGTATTGTTTACGTCGTTGCCACGGAGCGCCGCGGAAGAGCGGCTCGACGGGCAGCAACCCCGGCGGTGTGCCCGAGCGGCCAAAGGGAGCAGACTGTAAATCTGCCGGCTCAGCCTTCCCAGGTTCGAATCCTGGCGCCGCCACACTGGGGAAGACCCCCTCTCAACTGCGGAAACGCAGTTGAGAGGGGGTTTCTCGTTTCTCGAACCCTGCTGGACCCTGCGGCAGGCGGAGTGAGGTGTCTCACTCACCGACGCGGCCTCCGACGTACGCCAGCGCACCAGCCGGCCGGAGGCCCCCGCTATGGCCGGGGTGCAGGCGGGGTCGCGTCGCCTCAGTGCATGCCGGGGCACCTCATCGGCCGGCAACCCTGAGCGACCTGGAATCCCCACGGGAGGAGAAGTAGATCTTCCGAACCTCCCGTGAAATACGTCGTTCCCCCGAACGCACGGCTGGGCGCAACAGCGGACGTGGATATCGCTACGGTGTTCAGTGCGATGCACGGATCGCAGAACGCAGAACGCAGAACGCGGAACGCAGAACGCGGAGAAAAGAAGAGGGAGAAGGTGACCGGGATGCGCAGGCCGCGCTCGCCCTGGGAGCCACTCTTTCGCCTGGGTCGGGCCGCCCGTGCCGATGCCGCCGCCGTATGAGGAGGCGCACTCGTGGCCCCTGGGGCTCCCTGGCCGGTCCAACCCCGGGACAGCGGCACCCACACCCGCCCGGGCCAGGTCCACGACGATGTGGCGGCCGAGGCCGTCGACGCCGTCAACCGGCAGCGCGCCCGGGCCGATTGCAAGCCCGTGCGGCTGAAGGCCTCCCTCAACCGTGCCGCCCAGAGGCACGGCGCCGACATGGCCCGCGGGCAGCGCCTCACCCACACCGGCACCGACGGCAGCAGCCCGGCCGCCCGGATGCGGGACGGCGGCTACCACCCCGGTCACATCGCCGAGAACATCGCCGCCGGCCCCGGCACGCCCGAGTCCGCCGTCCGTACCTGGATCGACAGCCCCGAGCACCGGGCCATCATCCTGACCTGCCGTTACATCCACGCGGGGGTCGGCGTCGCGAAGGGCGACGGAGGACCTTGGTGGACGCTGGACCTGGCCACGGGCTACTGAGCCGGTGCTGCCCCTTTTCCTCGGCACACCGCGTGCCGCTGCCGTCGATTCATTCCGCAAAGAAGTCGATCCATTCCCCAAGGAAGAGGGAGAGGCGGAAGCGGCAAAAGGAAAGGCAAGGAGTCACCCGCTCCTTGCCACTTTCAACATATAGCGCATGGGGGGCCTTGCGGCAAGACCCCCGTGGTGCCGCAGAATCTTCGTCCTGGAGCCAGAAACAGGCGAAAATTGGGGTCTGCCTTGATTGATGTGATCATTGCCGGCGGTGGCCCGACCGGAATGATGCTGGCCGGCGAGTTGCGGCTGCACGGCGTGCAGGTGCTCGTGCTGGAGAAGGAGGCGGAGCCGACCCCGTATGTTCGCGCGCTCGGCCTCCACGTGCGCAGTATCGAGGTGCTCGACCAGCGCGGTCTGCTGGAGCGTTTCCTCGCGGAGGGCAGGACGCACCCGGTCGGCGGCTTCTTCGCCGGCATCACCAAGTCGTCACCTGCACGGCTGGACACCGCACATGGGTACGTCCTCGGCATCCCGCAGCCCATCACCGACCGCCTGCTGACCGGGCACGCCGCCGAGCTCGGCACCGAGATCCGGCGCGGCTGCGAACTGGCCGGGCTGAGCCAGGACGGCGACGGCGTGACCGCCGAGCTGGCCGACGGCACGCGGCTGCGCTCCCGCTACCTTGTCGGGTGCGACGGCGGCCGCAGCACGGTGCGCAAGCTACTCGGCGTCGGTTTCCCCGGCGAGCCCTCCAGGGTCGAGACGCTGCTGGGCGAGATGGAGGTGGCCGCGCCGCCGGAGGAGTTGGCGGCCGTGATGGCCGAAGTCCGCAAGACCCACTTCCGGTTCGGCGCCATGCCGCTGGAACACGGGGTGCACCGCGTCATCGTGCCCGCCGGGGGAGTGGCCGAGGACCGCACGGTTCCGCCGACGTTCGAGGAGTTCAAGCAACAGCTGCGGGAGGTCGCCGGCACCGACTTCGGCGTGCACGCGCCGCGCTGGCTCTCCCGCTTCGGCGACGCCACCCGGCAGGCCGAGCGCTACCGCGTCGACCGGGTCCTGCTGGCCGGCGACGCCGCGCACATCCACCCGCCGACCGGCGGTCAGGGACTCAATCTCGGCATCCAGGACGCGTTCAACCTCGGCTGGAAGCTGGCCGCCGAACTGCGCGGCTGGGCGCCGGAGGGGCTGCTGGACAGCTACCACACCGAACGCCACCCGGCAGCGGCAGCCGTGTTGGACAACACCCGTGCGCAGATGCAGCTGCTGGCTCCCGAGCCGGGGCCGCAGGCCGTGCGCCGGCTGTTGGCGGAGCTGATGGACTTCGAGGAGGTGAACCGGTACCTGATCGAGAAGATCACCGCGATCGCCGTCCGCTACGACTTCGGCGAGGGCCACGAACTGCTCGGACGGCGGCTGCGAGACGTGCAGTTGAAGCGGGGCCGCCTCTACGAGCAGATGCGCGGCGGCCGCGGACTGCTGCTCGACCAGACCGGCGGTCGGCTGTCGGTGGCGGGCTGGTCGGACCGGGTCGACCACGTCGTCGACGTCAGCGAGGAACTCGACGTGCCCGCGGTGCTGCTGCGACCGGACGGCCACGTGGCCTGGACCGGCGAGGACCAGCAGGAACTGCTCGACCGGCTGCCGAGGTGGTTCGGAGCGGCAGCCGGCTGAGAGGGCTGGATGCCCGGTGGGGGTGGGCTGGAGCGCGCCCTGCATGCCCCGACCCCGCCCGACCCGCTCTGGACTGACCGGCCCCGCCCTATTCGCCGGCGTGGGCGAGTTCGATGCCGTGGTCGTCCACGCCGGTGCCCGGGACCGTCAGCGGCGTCGCCCGGGGCGGGTAGCCGGTCGCGATGACCGTGTACGTGCCGGTGTCCAGGTCGGAGAAGGCGTACGCCCCGTCGAGGCCGGTCCGCGTCGTGGTGACCACGTTGCCTGCCGCGTCCACCAGCGTCACCCGCGCGTCGCCCAGCGGTGCGCCCCCGCCGCACACCGTGCCGCGCACCTGAGCGCCGGGGCGCAGTTCGAGTTCGACCCGGGTGGTCCCGGCCCCGCCGATCTCGACGGCCTGGGCCAGCGGCCGGTGCTTGGGGGAGTCGACCGCGAGGGGCACCGGCCCCGGCACCAGGTCGGTGACCGTGAACTCGCCCAGTACGTCCGTCCGTCCGGTGGCCTCCCCCGTGGCGCTCCTCCCCGGGTGCGCCGATGCCCCCGGGCATCCGCGACGGCATCCAGGGCGTTGATCTCGTTCGGCGGGAAGCAGCTCGGGCGGTCGGTCTCCCGGGGTGACGGGACGTACGGCGTGGACGCTCCGAGCGCCGGACCGTACGTCCTGATCGCCGCGTCCGAGGGCTACCAGCCGCAGGCCTCCACGATCGTCGTGGCCGGTGAGCCGGTGGCGTACGACGTCTGCTGAGCGGCACCGGCTGCCTCGCCGGTGTGGTGCGCTCCGCGGACGGCGGGACGCCCGTCGCCGAGGCCGTGGTCGTCGTGACGGACGTACGCGGGGAGGTGCCGGAGCGCCAGGGGGGAAGAGCGCCCCGGGGGAGAGAGACGCGCCCAAGGGCGTCGCATGGCCGACCCGCCTGCGCGGCACACTGACCCCATGTCCTCCCGCCGCAGAGTCTGCCCCGAGTGCCGCCGCGAGATCGCCGTCGTCGCCGGGCGGTACGCGCGCCACGACCCGCCCGGCGCCCGCGAGCACGGCGAACTCACCTCGTGCCCGGGCTCCCGCCGCCAGGCCCGCCCCGGCCCGGAGCAACCGTCCCTGGACGGCTACATGGTTCCGGACTTCCCGGGCCAACTGCCCTTGTTCTAGGCGCCCCGACGGCTGTCCGCGCCGAGGCCGGCCGCGAACCTCAGTTCCCCGCCACCGACCTCACCGCCACCGACACCGGTGTCGGCCCGCTGATCAGCTCCAGGGTGAGCCCGGCCGTTGCGGGGGTGTCCACCAGCTCCGCCAGCACGGCGGCCACGTCGTCGCGCGGGATCGGGCCGCGGCCCGTGTGCGCCTCCAGGCGTACCAGACCGGTACTGGCGTCGTTGGTGAGCCGGCCAGGGCGCAGGATCGTCCAGTCCAGGCCGTCCAGCCCGCGCACGTACGCGTCCGCCTCGCCCTTGGCGCGCAGGTACACGTCGAAGATCTCGTCGCCCTGGTGGCGCGGGTCGGCGCCCATGGACGACACGATCACGAAGCGCCGTACGCCCGCCTTCACCGCCGCGTCCGCGAAGAGGACCGCTGCGGCCTTGTCGACCGTGTCCTTGCGGGCCGCGCCGCTGCCCGGGCCCGCACCCGCCGCGAAGACCGCGGCGTCGGCACCCCTGAGCCGCTCCGCGACCTCGTCCACGGACGCCGACTCCAGGTCGAGCACGACCGGTTCGGCACCGGCCTGCCGCAGATCGTCGGCCTGCTCGGGCTTGCGGATGAGCCCGGCTGCCTCATCCCCGCGCGCGGCGAGCAGCCGCTCCAGCCGCAACGCGATCTGACCATGACCACCAGCGATGACAATGCGCATGTCTTCGACCGTACGCCTGGACGGCACCGTCCGCCGCACGACTTCGGCCACACCCCGCCGCGGGCCCTACGGCACTTCGCCGCGCCCCTGCCGCGGCAGCCCCAGCTCCACCGAGGCCGCCGAACCGCAGTACTCCCGCACCGCGCTGGTCCGCGCCACCACTCGCCCCTGATGCACGACGATCCGGCTGTACGCCAGGGACAGCACCCTCGCGAGCCGGTCCCCGCGCACCGCGAGCAGCTCGGCCGGGAAGCCCGCCTCCACCCGCACCTCAGGCAGCCCCAGCACCGCTCGTGCCGAGGAGCTGACGGCGTCGTACGCCTCCTCGGGCGGCAGCCCGTAGCGCGAGGCCAGCAGGAAGGCCGCCTCCAGCGGATCGCCGCGCCCCACAGGGTTCGACACGTCCCGCACCGCCCCGCTCCCGGCGGCCACCCGCACCCCGGCCGTGCGCAGCAGCCGTACCGGAGCCGCACCGCGCCGGTCGACGCCGCAACAGCCGCCCTGCGGCAGGCACACCACCGCCACCCCGGCCGCCGCGAGTTGGTCGGCCGTCCGCGAGGCCACCTCGGAGGGCAGCCGGGCGAGGTCGCCGCACGGGCTGAGGGTCACCCCGGGGCGCAGTCCGCCGGCCATCGCCGCGAGCCGGGCCAGGCGGGCCGGGTCGCCGGCGTCCGTGTGCAGGTCGACGGGGCAGCCGTGTTCGGAGGCCATCTCCAGGACCGCCTCCACGTACCCCGCCGGATCCGGGTCGAGGTCCGGCCGGCCGCCCACCACCGAGGCGCCCATCTTCACGGCGTCCCGCAGCATCGCCAGGCCGTCCGCGCCGGCCACCCCGGTCAGCACCCGGGGCATCGCCACCGTCGTCAGCTCCGCCAACCCGCGCAGCGCCCGCCGAGCCTGCAGCACGGCCGCCAGCGCGCTCAGCCCCTGGACGTCCCCCACGCGCACGTGCGCCCGCATCGCCGTCGCCCCGTGCCCGAGCTGGAGCAGCGCGGCCTCCGTCGCCCGCCGCAGCACGTCCTGCGGCTCGTGCGAGACCGGCCCTTCGGTGTCGGCCGACAGGGCCGTGTCGGCGTGGGCGTGCGGCTCGGCCGGGGCCGGCAGCAGCAGATAGCCGGTGAGGTCCACGCGAGGCCCGCACGCGCGCGTGCCGCCCGCCCCCAGGCTGCCGGCCGTGCCGACCGCCTCGATGCGCCCGCCGCCCAGCCGTACGTCCACGGTCCGGCCGTCGGTGAGCCGCGCCCCGCAGAGCAGCAGCGACGACGGGTCGGCCGGACCCGGCGAGGACGACGGGGGCGGTGGTGGCTGCGGCCGGCTGTCGGGCATCGCACTCCAGGGGCTCGGGCTGCGCGCGGAGGACGCATGATCACGCAGAGTGAGACGAGCCTAGGACGGCCTACCGCCCGTGGCGGGGAGGAGCGCAATAGTCGTACCGGCGTGGTCCGCCATGGCACGGGAGGCACTCACGAGGCGGCCGGGAGGACGGTCCGGGCGCCCGTGGTGGGTGCCTCGAAACGGATTTGGGTGAACGGCGGCGGAGCGTGTAATGTCTTCATCGCTCGCCCCAATAGCTCAGTCGGCAGAGCGTCTCCATGGTAAGGAGAAGGTCAACGGTTCGATTCCGTTTTGGGGCTCTGGTGTGACTGGTTCCGTCGCGAGGCGGGGCCGGACCACATCAAAGCGGTGTAGCTCAGTCGGTAGAGCAAGCGGCTCATAATCGCTGTGTCACCGGTTCAAGTCCGGTCACCGCTACTCTCAGTAGCCGATTGCGGGGTCGGTCCTTCGATCGGCTACTCTTCTTGCGTTAAATGGTCCATCCGTTCGTCTTAGGAGCACTCACGTGGCTGCCACCGACGTCCGCCCGAAGATCACGCTGGCCTGCGTGGAGTGCAAGGAGCGGAACTACATCACCAAGAAGAACCGGCGTAACAACCCGGATCGTCTTGAGATGAAGAAGCACTGCCCGCGTTGCAATGCGCACACCGCGCACCGCGAAACGCGATAAAAACAGGCTCGTACACGAGGCCGTTCCCGAGTGATCGGGGGCGGCCTCGCGTCGTTGAGGGACCCGTACCGGTCAGTAGAGCTACCAGGAGGTACCGAGCCATGGCGCTCGACCAGTCCTTCGTGGGGCGGACGTACCCGCCCACCGCGCCCTACGAGGTGGGCCGGGAGAAGATCCGTGAGTTCGCCGAGGCGGTCGGGGACGCCAACCCGGTGTACACGGACGCGGAGGCCGCCAAGGCACTCGGTCACCCCGATGTGATCGCCCCGCCGACCTTCGTCTTCGCGATCACCTTCAAGGCCGCCGGCCAGGTCGTCCAGGACCCCCAGCTCGGCCTGGACTACAGCCGCGTGGTGCACGGCGACCAGAAGTTCGCCTACCGCCGCCCGGTCCGCGCCGGTGACCGGCTCACGGTCACCTCGACCATCGAGGCCGTCAAGTCCCTCGCGGGCAACGACATCGTGGACATCCGTGGCGAGGTCCACGACGAGGCCGGCGAGCACGTCGTGACCGCCTGGACCAAGCTCGTGGCCCGCGCGGCCGAGGAGGCGTGAGCGACCCCATGACCGCGAAGATCTCCTACTCCGACGTCGAGGTCGGCACCGAACTGCCCGCGCAGACCTTCCCCGTGACCCGTGACACCCTCGTCCGGTACGCGGGTGCCTCCGGCGACTTCAACCCGATCCACTGGAACGAGAAGTTCGCCAAGGAGGTCGGCCTGCCGGACGTCATCGCGCACGGCATGTTCACCATGGCCGAAGCGATCCGCGTGGTCACCGACTGGGCCGGCGATCCGGGCGCGGTCGTCGAGTACGGCGTCCGCTTCACCAAGCCGGTCGTCGTCCCGAACGACGACCGGGGTGCTGTGATCGAGGTGGCCGGCAAGGTCGCCGCCAAGCTCGACGACAACACCGTCCGCGTGGATCTGACGGCGACCAGCGCCGGGCAGAAGGTGCTGGGCATGTCCCGGGCAGTTGTGCGCCTGGCCTGAGGCGGCCGCGACATGACGTAAGGGGCGCTCTCCATTGCGGGGCGCCCCTTACGTATGGCGCGGGCAGACCACCGCTTGACAGAGTTAGTGATTAAGCACTAACTTCACTTGCATGGTCAGGATGAGTGCGGAAGAACGGCGCGAGAGCGTCATCCGGGCGGCGACGACCGAGTTCGCCCGGGGCGGCTACCACGGCACCTCTACCGAGGCGATCGCCCGCCGGGTCGGCGTCTCGCAGCCGTACCTGTTCCGGCTCTTCCCGAGCAAGAAAGCGATCTTCCTGGCGGCGGCCGAGCGTTGCGTGGAGGACACCATCCGCACGTTCGCGGAGGCCTCCGAGGGGCTCCACGGCGAAGAGGCCCTGCATGCCATGGGCAACGCGTACACCAAGGTCATCGAAGAGCGGCCCGAGCGGCTCATGATGCAGATGCAGATGTACGTCGCTGTGAAGGCCGCCGAGGAGGAGGGCGACCACGAGTTCGGCGAGTCGGTGCGCACCGGCTGGATGCGGTTGTGGGACACCGTCCATCTGCCGCTCGGGGCCGACGCCGGCGAGACGACGACCTTCATGGCGTACGGGATGCTCATCAACTGCCTGACGGCCATGGGTTTCCCGCCCGAGCACCGCGTCTGGGAGGGGATGTACCCGTCGGCGAGGCTCAAGGGCCGGCTGGGGAGATGAGCGGGGAAGAGCGCACGAGTGCGCCTTCTCATGCCCGCGAAAGTTAGTAATCAATAACTAATCGATCACGGCAGACACTCCATGGGGGAGCGATGTCACAGCAGACCGCACGTCGCGGGGGAGCCGCCTGGGCCCTCGTCATCACCAGCGTCGCCGGATTCATGGCGGCTCTCGACAACCTCGTCGTCACCACCGCCCTGCCCTCCATCCGCGAGGACCTCGGGGGAGGACTGCACGACCTGGAATGGACCGTGAGCGCCTACACGCTCACCTTCGCCGTCCTGCTGATGTTCGGCGCGGCCCTCGGCGACCGCTTCGGCCGCCGCCGGCTCTTCATCGCGGGACTCACCGTCTTCACCGGTGCCTCCGCCGCGGCGGCCATGGCGCCCGGCATCGACTCCCTCATCGCCGCCCGAGCGGTCCAGGGCGCGGGGGCGGCGGTCATGATGCCGCTGACGCTCACCCTGCTGACCGCCGCCGTACCCGCCGCCAAGCGCGGCATGGCGTACGGCATCTGGGGCGCCGTCAACGGACTCGCCGTCGCCTCCGGGCCGCTGGTCGGCGGCACCCTCACCGAACACATCTCCTGGCAGTGGATCTTCTGGCTGAACGTCCCGCTCGGCCTGGCCCTACTGCCGCTCGCCCGGCTGCGCCTCGCCGAGTCCCACGGCACCGGAGCCCCGCTCGACCTCCCCGGCACCCTGCTCGCCAGCGGCGGCCTCTTCGGCATCGTCTACGGCCTGGTCCGCGGCCCCGCCGACAGCTGGACCGGTTCCCTCGTCCTGACGGGCCTGTTCGCGGGCTCCGCGCTGCTCGCCGGCTTCGTCCTCTACAGCACACGCGCCAAGAACCCCATGCTCCCGATGCGGCTGTTCCGCTCCCGGGCGTTCGCCGGCATCAACGCGGCGAGCCTGCTGATGTTCCTCGGCATGTTCGGCTCGATCTTCCTGCTCAGCCAGTACATGCAGGGCGTCCTCGGCTACTCGCCCACGGAGGCGGGCCTGCGGATGCTGCCCTGGACCGGAATGCCGATGCTGGTGGCCCCGATCGCCGGCATCCTGGCCGACCGCATCGGCGGCCGCCCGGTCGTCGCCGCGGGCCTTTTCCTCCAGGCCCTGGGCCTCGGCTACATGGCGGTGGTGGCCACGGCCGACGCCTCCTACACGGCCCAGCTGCCCGCCCTGATCGTCAGCGGCATCGGCATGGCGCTGTTCTTCGCTCCCGCCGCGCACCTGGTGATGTCCAGCGTGCGGCCGTCGGAGCAGGGCATCGCCTCCGGCGCCAACAACGCCCTGCGCGAGGTGGGCGGGGCGCTCGGCATCGCCGTCATGGCGTCGATCTTCGCGGCCCAGGGCGGCTACGAGACCGGCCAGACCTTCGTCGACGGCATGCGGCCCGCCCTGGTGACGGGCTCCGCGGTGGTCGCCCTCGCGGGCATCGCGGCCCTGCTGATACCGACCCGGCGGCGCACCGAGCCGGAGGCGGCCCCGGCCGAACCGGCACCGGTACTGGAGACGGCCGCCCACTGACCCCGAAGGCCCTCGACAAGGAGAAGCGGCATGCCCACCCTTCCCTGGACCGTCCCGAACACCCCGCCCCGCGACACCGAGGTGCACGTCTTCGCCTCCCGCTTCGAGACCCGCACCCTGTGGGGAGCCCTGAAGTTCCTCGCCGGGACGCCCGCCGTGTGGCGGCAGGTCCGCCGGAGCCCCGGCGCCTACGGAGCGACCCTGAAGGCGAAGCCTCTGAAAAGGACCTTCTGGACCCTGTCCGCCTGGGAGTCCAAGGACGCGCTCCACGCCTTCGTCCGCGCGGGTGCCCACGGCCCCGCCTCCCGGGGCCTCGCTCCGCAGATGAAGGACGCGACCTTCACCACATGGCAGGTGAGCAGCGAGGACCTCCCGCTCTCCTGGTCCGAGGCGCTCCGCCGGCTGCCCTGACGGACACCACGCGCGCGTGCGGCCCCGTTCCCGCGAACGGGGCCGCACGCACGCGTGCCCGACCCTGTCGGTACCGTCTCGTACTCTTGAGCCCGTGCAGGAACTCCACGACGCCCCCCTCGCCCCGCTGACGACCTTCCGGCTGGGCGGCCCCGCGACCCGGATGGTCACCGCGACGACGGACGACGAGGTGATCGCCGCCGTCCGCGAAGCCGACGAGGCGGGCACCCCGCTGCTGCTCATCGGCGGCGGCTCGAACCTGGTCATCGGCGACAAGGGCTTCGAGGGCACCGCTCTCGTCATCGCCACCAAGGGCTTCTCCCTCGACGGCACGACGCTGGAGCTGGCCGCCGGCGAGGTCTGGACCGACGCCGTCGCCCGCACGGTCGAGGCGGGCCTGGCCGGCGTCGAGTGCCTGGCCGGCATCCCCGGCTCGGCGGGCGCGACCCCCATCCAGAACGTCGGGGCGTACGGCCAGGAGGTCTCCTCCACGATCACCGAGGTCGTCGCCTACGACCGGACCACCGGCGAATCGGTCACCCTGGCCAACGAGGACTGCGCCTTCTCCTACCGCCACAGCCGCTTCAAGTCCGCCCCCGAGCGTTACGTGGTCCTGCGCGTCCGCTTCCGTCTGGAGGACGCCGACGGCCTCTCCGCCCCCCTCCGGTACGCGGAGACGGCCCGCGCCCTCGGTGTGGAACCGGGCGATCGCGTCCCGCTCGCGCAGGCCCGCGAGACGGTGCTCAAGCTGCGCGCGGGCAAGGGCATGGTTCTGGACCCCGAGGACCACGACACCTGGTCGGCCGGCTCCTTCTTCACCAACCCGATCCTCACGGACACGGACTTCGCGACGTTCCGCGCACGCGTGCGTGACCGGCTCGGCGACGGGGTGGAGCCCCCCGCGTTCCCGGCCGGAGAGGGCCGCACCAAGACCTCCGCGGCCTGGCTGATCGACAAGGCGGGCTTCACGAAGGGCTACGGCGAGGGTCCGGCCCGCATCTCCACGAAGCACACGCTGGCGCTCACGAACCGGGGGAGCGCGACAACCGAGGACCTCCTCGCGCTGGCCCGTGAGGTCGTGGCCGGAGTCCGCGAGGCCTTCGGGATCACCCTGGTCAACGAGCCGGTGACGGTCGGGGTCAGCCTGTAGGCACCGGGCCCCGGTGCTGGGGCCGGCTGGGTCCGCAACCCGGCGGCACGGGTGCCGCCGCGCCCACCCGTGCCGCCCTCAGCGGCACGCATGCCCGCAGCTGAGCGGGACCACGACGCGTCCGCACCCGCGTACGGCGAGAAGGGGCCGTGTCGGGGGGTGTCCGCCCGCAGCGGTTGGCGCGTCAGCGGAGAGTCAGTCGGCGTGAGACCCCCTCGTGCCGTTCCGAGGACGGACCCCCCGACGCGGCCCGACCCACCACGGCGACAGGGCGCTAAGACACCAGCCAGTCGTCCACCCCCGCCAGCAGCTTCGTCTTCACGCCCTCCGGCGCCGCAGACCCCCGGATCGACTGCCGCGCCACCTCCGCCAGCTCCGCGTCGGTGAACCCGTGGTGCCGCCGCGCGATCTCGTACTGCGCGGCGAGGCGCGACCCGAACAGCAACGGGTCGTCCGCGCCCAGCGCCAGCGGAACCCCCGCCTCGAACAACGTCCGCAGCGGCACGTCCCCCGGCTTCTCGTACACCCCCAGCGCCACGTTCGACGCCGGGCACACCTCGCACGTCACCTGCCGGTCCGCCAGCCGCTTCATCAGCCGCGGATCCTCCGCCGCCCGCACCCCGTGCCCCACCCGGGTCGCCCCCAGGTCGTCCAGACAGTCCCGTACCGACGACGGCCCCGACAGCTCGCCCCCGTGCGGCGCCGACAGCAGCCCGGCCTCACGCGCGATCCCGAACGCCCGGTCGAAGTCCCGCGCCATCCCCCGCCGCTCGTCGTTCGACAGCCCGAAGCCGACCACGCCCCGGTCCGCGTACCGCGCCGCCAGCCGCGCCAGCGTCCGCGCGTCCAGCGGGTGCTTCATCCGGTTCGCCGCGACCAGCACCCGCATCCCGAGCCCGGTCTCGCGCGACGTCGTCTCCACCGCGTCCAGGATGATCTCCAGCGCCGGAATCAGCCCGCCCAGCCGCGGCGCGTACGACGTCGGGTCGACCTGGATCTCCAGCCACCCCGACCCGTCCCGCAGATCCTCCTCCGCGGCCTCCCGCACCAGCCGCTGGATGTCCTCCGGCTCCCGCAGACACGAACGCGCCGCGTCGTACAGCCGCTGAAAGCGGAACCAGCCCCGTTCGTCCGTCGCCCGCAGTCTCGGCGGTTCCCCGCCGACCAGCGCCTCGGTCAGCGCGTCGGGCAACCGCACCCCGTGCTTGTCGGCCAGTTCCAGCACGGTCGTGGGCCGCATCGACCCGGTGAAGTGCAGGTGCAGATGGGCTTTCGGCAGCTCAGAGACATCACGTACACGCTCCATCCCAGGATCCTGCCGTACGTCCCAGCCGTCCCGGTAGCTGTTTCCCCTTTCGTGGTCTTGCTCGCACAAAGAAACCGGCACAAACAAAGGGGGCACATACCGAATCCGGTATGTGCCCCACTCAGTGGGAAGCGTCAGTCCCTGGCCTCCGCCAGCAGCTTCTGGATCCGGCTCACACCCTCGACCAGATCCTCGTCGCCCAGCGCGTACGACAGCCGCAGGTACCCGGGCGTACCGAACGCCTCACCCGGCACCACCGCGACCTCGGACTCCTCCAGGATCAGCGCGGCCAGCTCGACCGAGTCCTTGGGCCGCTTGCCCCGGATCTCCTTGTCGATCAGCGCCTTCACGGAGGGGTACGCGTAGAACGCCCCTTCCGGCTCCGGGCACACCACGCCGTCGATCTCGTTCAGCATCCGCACGATGGTCTTGCGGCGCCGGTCGAAGGCCTCACGCATCGTCGCCACGGCGTCGAGGTCACCGGAGACGGCGGCCAGCGCGGCGGCCTGGGCGACGTTGGACACGTTCGACGTGGCGTGCGACTGCAGGTTCGTCGCGGCCTTGACGACGTCCTTCGGGCCGATGACCCACCCGACACGCCAGCCGGTCATCGCGTACGTCTTCGCGACACCGTTGACCACGATGCACTTGTCGCGCAGCTCGGGCAGCACCGCCGGCAGCGACACCGCGGAGGCGTCGCCGTAGACCAAGTGCTCGTAGATCTCGTCGGTCAGCACCCACAGGCCGTGCTCGACGGCCCAGCGGCCGATCGCCTCGGTCTCCTGCTCGCTGTAGACCGCGCCGGTCGGGTTCGACGGCGAGACGAAGAGGACGACCTTCGTCTTCTCCGTACGGGCCGCCTCCAGCTGCTCGACGCTCACCCGGTAGCCGGTCGTCTCGTCGGCGACGACCTCCACCGGGACACCCCCGGCCAGCCGGATCGACTCCGGGTACGTCGTCCAGTACGGCGCGGGCACGATGACCTCGTCACCCGGGTCGAGGATCGCGGCGAAGGCCTCGTAGATGGCCTGCTTGCCACCGTTGGTGACCAGGATCTCCGAGACGTCGGGCTCGTAGCCGGAGTCCCGCAGCGTCTTCGCGGCGATCGCGGCCTTCAGCTCGGGCAGACCACCGGCCGGCGTGTAGCGGTGGTACTTCGGGTTCTTGCAGGCCTCGATCGCGGCCTCGACGATGTAGTCGGGGGTCGGGAAGTCGGGCTCACCGGCGCCGAAGCCGATCACCGGCCGCCCTGCGGCCTTGAGGGCCTTGGCCTTGGCGTCCACGGCGAGGGTGGCGGACTCGGAGATCGCGCCGACTCGGGCGGAGACCCGGCGCTCGGTGGGAGGGGTTGCAGCGCTCATGGGCCCCATCGTTTCAGACTGGAAACGCGCGCGGCACGGGGGTTTCACAGACTGAACAACGTCGGGCAAATCCCTGAACAACCGTGCGGATCGCCCGCCCGGCCTGGGCGATCTTCAGCGGATTCACGTCAGTCCGCTCCCCGTTCCGGAGGCGATCTTCCGCCAACGAGCCCTCCCGCGGGCCCTTTCTGTTCGACGACCGGCCGCAGAGCACGTACACTCTCACCTCGTTGGCCTTCAGCAGGCCGCGCCCGTTCGGTGCACACCACGCATCCGGATGGATGCGGTACGTTGGGGGACACACAAAGGGTCGTAGCTCAATTGGTAGAGCACTGGTCTCCAAAACCAGCGGTTGGGGGTTCAAGTCCCTCCGGCCCTGCTACACACACCTTCGCCAGGATGTGTGCGCATGTACGTACAGCAATGCACCGCCGTGCGGCTCAGACCGGGCGCGGCACGGCCACGACCCGGAATCAGGTGAGGACGAGTGACGGACGCCGTGGGCTCCATCGACATGCCTGATGCCCAGGACGAGGCGCCGGAGTCCAAGAAGGCCCGCAAGGGCGGCAAGCGCGGCAAGAAGGGCCCGCTGAAGCGGCTTGCCCTCTTCTACCGCCAGATCGTCGCGGAACTGCGCAAGGTCGTCTGGCCGACCCGCAACCAGCTGACGACCTACACGACCGTGGTGATCATCTTCGTCGTCATCATGATCGGCCTGGTCACCGTGATTGACTATGGGCTCAGCAACGCCGCCAAGTACGTGTTCGGCTGAGCAGTCCGCGAAGAGCGCCGAGGTACCCGGCGCTCCTTTCGCATGTTCCACCCCTATGTATCCAGGAAGAAGCAGCCACCGTGTCTGACCCGAACGTGAACGACGCCATCGAGCCGGTCGAGTCCGTCGAGGACGAGCTCGACATCGTCGAGGGCGCGGACAGCGAGGACACCGAGGCCTCCGCCGAGGTCGAGGCTGCCGACGCCGTCGCGGACGACGCCGCCGAGGCGGAGACCGAGGACGGCGAAGAGGCCGCGGAAGAACTCGAGGAAGAGCCCGAGGACGACCGCGACCCGATCGAGAAGCTCCGCGAGGAACTGCGGGTCCTGCCCGGCGAGTGGTACGTCATCCACACCTACGCCGGCTACGAGAACCGCGTGAAGACCAACCTGGAGCAGCGCGCCGTCTCGCTGAACGTCGAGGACTACATCTTCCAGGCCGAGGTGCCGCAGGAAGAGGTCGTCCAGATCAAGAACGGCGACCGCAAGACGATCAAGCAGAACAAGCTTCCGGGCTACGTCCTCGTCCGCATGGACCTGACGAACGAGTCCTGGGGCGTCGTCCGCAACACCCCCGGCGTCACCGGCTTCGTGGGCAACGCCTACGACCCGTACCCGCTGACCCTGGACGAGATCGTCAAGATGCTCGCCCCCGAGGCCGAGGAGAAGGCCGCCCGCGAGGCCGCCGAGGCCGAGGGCAAGCCGGCTCCGCAGCGCAAGGTCGAGGTCCAGGTGCTGGACTTCGAGGTCGGCGACTCGGTCACCGTCACCGACGGCCCGTTCGCCACGCTGCAGGCGACCATCAACGAGATCAACCCGGACTCGAAGAAGGTCAAGGGCCTCGTCGAGATCTTCGGCCGCGAGACGCCGGTCGAGCTCTCCTTCGACCAGATCCAGAAGAACTAACTTCCGGACTCACTGCTTCCGCGCAGGTCAGGCGATCGCTCCGGCGTCCGTCTGACCTGCTCGGTTTTTGGCCGCGCATCTATACCCGTTATCGTTGTGCGGTATGCCTGCGTCCGGGTGGTCCCCGTGTGCAGGCAGGACCCGAATCGAAAGGACCCGGAGAGCTATGCCTCCCAAGAAGAAGAAGGTCACGGGGCTCATCAAGCTCCAGATCCAGGCCGGTGCCGCCAACCCGGCCCCGCCCGTCGGCCCCGCGCTGGGTCAGCACGGCGTGAACATCATGGAGTTCTGCAAGGCCTACAACGCCGCGACCGAGTCGCAGCGTGGCTGGGTGATCCCGGTGGAGATCACGGTCTACGAGGACCGTTCCTTCACCTTCATCACCAAGACGCCGCCGGCCGCGAAGATGATCCTGAAGGCCGCGGGCATCGAGAAGGGCTCCGGCGAGCCGCACAAGACCAAGGTCGCGAAGATCACGCGTGACCAGGTCCGCGAGATCGCCACCACGAAGATGCCCGACCTCAACGCCAACGACCTGGACGCCGCCGAGAAGATCATCGCCGGCACCGCCCGTTCCATGGGCGTCACGGTCGAGGGCTGAGCCCCAACCTCCATCAGCAGAAGTGGCGGGGCCTGCTCGGCCCGGACCACGACTCCTAAGAATCCACAGGAGCAGTAGTGAGCAAGCGCAGCAAGTCCCTTCGCGCTGCGGACGCCAAGGTCGACCGGGAGAAGCTCTACGCCCCGCTCGAGGCCGTCCGTCTCGCCAAGGACACCTCCACGACCAAGTTCGACGGCACCGTCGAGGTCGCCTTCCGCCTGGGTGTCGACCCGCGCAAGGCCGACCAGATGGTCCGTGGCACCGTGAACCTTCCGCACGGCACCGGCAAGACCGCCCGGGTCCTGGTCTTCGCGACCGGTGACCGTGCCGAGGCCGCGCGTGCCGCGGGCGCCGACATCGTCGGCGCCGACGAGCTGATCGACGAGGTGTCGAAGGGCCGTCTGGACTTCGACGCCGTCGTCGCCACCCCGGACCTCATGGGCAAGGTCGGCCGCCTCGGCCGCGTGCTCGGTCCGCGTGGTCTGATGCCGAACCCGAAGACCGGCACCGTCACCCCCGACGTGACCAAGGCCGTCACCGAGATCAAGGGCGGCAAGATCGAGTTCCGTGTCGACAAGCACGCGAACCTGCACTTCATCATCGGCAAGACGTCGTTCGACGACACCAAGCTGGTGGAGAACTACGGCGCGGCCCTGGAGGAGATCCTCCGTCTGAAGCCGTCCGCCGCCAAGGGTCGCTACATCAAGAAGGCCGCCATCAGCACCACGATGGGCCCCGGCATTCCGGTCGACTCGAACCGCACCCGCAACCTCCTCGTCGAGGAGGACCCGGCTGCGGTCTGAGCCTGAGGCTCACCCAACCGGTCACGGGCCCCGCACCTCTTACAGGTGCGGGGCCCGTTCCCTTTTCCGGTACGTACGCCGGTGGCCTGGGTTAACGTGCGGGAACCGGATGCGATCGGGGGAACGTATGCAGGGCACGACCGTGCGCCGTGTGGGCCTGGGGCTCGCGGTGGCGACCGCGCTGACAGGGGTGGCCGCCTGCACTTCTCAGGACTCCTCCGACGGCCCCGGCCAGGACGACCGCGCCGCGCGCGGCCGGACCCTCGCCGCCCTGCGCTCCGCCGAGCGCGCCACCGAGCACGCCGAGTCCGTCCGGGTCGAGTCCACGACGACCATGGGCTCGCTGATGTCCATGACCGCCGACGGCACCCTCGGCTGGAGCGACGGCATCACCGGCACCCTCACCATCAGGTACACCGGCGGCACCGTGGCCGACACCATGCGCCGGCTCGGCACCACCTCGATGGAGGCCCGCTACCTGCCCGAGGCGTACTACGCGCGCATGGGCGAGAAGTTCGCCGAACAGGCCGGCGGTAGGCACTGGATCCGGTACGCGTACGAGGACCTCGAAGCCCTCACCGGCGGCTCCGGTGCTCACCTCGGCGACCAGATGCGCAGCACCACGCCCAACCAGTCCGTGAAACTCCTGCTGTCCTCCGGCGACGTCAGGAAGGTCGGCGAGGAGACCGTCCGCGGCCGGCCCACCACGCACTGGTCCGGCACCGTGACGGCGGCCGGCGTCGCCGATGCCGGCCTGAGGAAGCAGCTCACCGCGGCCGGGGTCACCACCGAGACCGTCGACATCTGGGTCGACAAGCGGAACCTGCTGGTCAAGAAAGTCGAGAAGGCGCGGATGACCACGGGCCTGATGACCCAGACCGCGCACTACGCCGACTACGGCGTGGCGGTCCGGGCCGAGCGGCCCCCGCGGTCCGACACCGGTGACTTCGAGGACCTGATGCGGAAGAAGACCGGTACGCCCTGAGGGCCCGTCGCCGGAGATGACGCCCGCGGCGGCCGTCGCGAGATGTTCAAGGAGCTGGAGCAGGGCTGAACGGCCCTGCGCTGTTCCGCCGTACGGGGCGGATTTGCTTGACGGCGATCCGTTCCCGTACTCTCCTACAGAAGCCAAAGACCGCTGGTCGTTACCGCGCGCTCATCAGAGGGCGTGGTGGCCGAAGGATCCGCTGAACGGCGGACGACCCGCGCAGGTGACACTGGAGAAGCTCCCGCAACCCGCCGCCTCGCGCGTGCGTGAAACCGGTCGAGCTACGCCCCGTGCGCCTGCGCCGGGGCGTTTCGTTTTCCCCAGTCCTCCTTCGGGTCCGCGCGGTCCGAATCACCCGGAAGGAGGCCGAGGCTCATGGCGAGGCCAGACAAGGTCGATGCCGTCGAGGAGATGCGGGACAAGTTCCGCAACTCCAACGCTGCCGTCGTTACCGCGTACACCGGTCTCACCGTCGCGCAGCTCCAGAAGCTGCGTCGTTCACTCGGTGAGAACGCTCAGTACCGTGTGGCGAAGAACACGCTGACCAAGATTGCGGCCAACGAGGCCGGGATCACGACGCTGGACGACCTCTTTGCGGGTTCGTCGGCCGTCGCCTTCGTGACCGGTGACCCGGTCGAGGCGGCGAAGGGTCTCCGTGACTTCGCCAAGGACAACCCCAGTCTCGTCATCAAGGGCGGCGTCCTTGACGGCAAGGCGATGTCCGCCGATGAGATCAAGAAGCTTGCGGACCTCGAGTCCCGCGAGGTTCTGCTCTCCAAGCTGGCCGGTGCCATGAAGGGCAAGCAGTCCCAGGCTGCCTCTGTCTTCCAGGCGCTGCCGTCGAAGCTCGTCCGCACCGTGGACGCGCTCCGTGCCAAGCAGGACGAGCAGGGCGGTGCCGAGTAACTCGGCTCGCATCCCGGCCGCCGCTGCCTGAATGCGGCGACCGTAGCGGGCCACACGTACGCCCGCCTCACATGTACATCCGGCACCTGCCGAATTAGTGGAAGGACCGCCATCATGGCGAAGCTCAGCCAGGAAGACCTGCTCGCGCAGTTCGAGGAGATGACCCTCATCGAGCTCTCCGAGTTCGTGAAGGCGTTCGAGGAGAAGTTCGACGTCACCGCCGCCGCTGCCGCGCCGGTCGTCGTCGCCGGTGGTGCCGCTGGTGGCGCCGCTGCCGAGGCCGCTGAGGAGCAGGACGAGTTCGACGTCATCCTCACGGGTGCCGGAGACAAGAAGATCCAGGTCATCAAGGTCGTGCGTGAGCTGACCTCCCTGGGTCTGAAGGAGGCCAAGGACCTCGTGGACGGCGCCCCGAAGCCCGTTCTCGAGAAGGTCGCCAAGGACGCCGCCGAGAAGGCCGCCGAGTCCCTCAAGGGCGCCGGCGCCTCCGTCGAGGTCAAGTAACACCTCTCGGATCCGCCAGGATCCACGACACGTCCGACTGGACGTGTAACGCGTAAGCGCCGAAGAGCGATCATCCATCCGGGTGGTCGCTCTTCGGCGTTCTCGGGGGTCGGCCACGGTTGCCTTGAACCCTCAGTGGCGGGGGGTATGGTGATCTTCGTCGTGTCTCCGGGCGGCCCCGGATCGGGCAGGGGGGCCTTGACGAACCGCACGCAGCGCGCAATTCTCAGGACGCGTCGTCACAAGGATCCGAATCCGAGGCATGGATCGACGACGAAGAGGGCAGTACTAACGTGCGTTGAGGGCAGCGCCTTGTCGCAGGAGTGGAACAACGAGGGTGAACACGGGTTTCACGACCCGCACTGGACATCAGTGTGCCAAGTGGCTACACTGACCCTTTGCGCTGCCTGTTAGCTGTCCCCTGCCCGTCACCAGGGGTCTGCCCTCGCCCGAGCATCGACGACAAGACATGTCTGACCTGGCCATACGGCTGGACCGACACAGCTTGTCTCTGTGTACGGGAGAGGGGCCGGTACGCGCGTAGTGAGTCCGAGCCCTCGGAAGGACCCCCTCTTGGCCGCCTCGCGCAACGCCTCGACCGCGAATACGAACAACGCCGCCAGCACTGCCCCGCTGCGCATCTCTTGTGCAAAGATCAAGGAGCCTCTCGAGGTTCCGAACCTGCTCGCGCTGCAGACCGAGAGCTTCGACTGGCTGCTCGGCAACACGGCCTGGCAGAGTCGGGTCGAGGAGGCTCTCGAGAACGGTCAGGATGTCCCCACCAAGTCCGGGCTCGAGGAGATCTTCGAGGAGATCTCCCCGATCGAGGACTTCAGCGGGTCGATGTCGCTGACCTTCCGCGACCACCGCTTCGAGCCGCCGAAGAACTCCATCGACGAGTGCAAGGAGCGCGACTTCACGTACGCGGCCCCGCTCTTCGTCACCGCCGAGTTCACCAACAACGAGACCGGCGAGATCAAGTCCCAGACGGTCTTCATGGGCGACTTCCCGCTCATGACGAACAAGGGCACCTTCGTCATCAACGGCACCGAGCGTGTCGTGGTGTCGCAGCTCGTCCGTTCGCCCGGTGTCTACTTCGACTCCTCCATCGACAAGACGTCCGACAAGGACATCTTCTCCGCCAAGATCATCCCGTCCCGGGGTGCCTGGCTGGAGATGGAGATCGACAAGCGCGACATGGTCGGTGTCCGCATCGACCGCAAGCGCAAGCAGTCCGTCACCGTCCTGCTCAAGGCGCTCGGCTGGACCACCGAGCAGATCCTCGAGGAGTTCGGCGAGTACGAGTCCATGCGCGCCACCCTGGAGAAGGACCACACCCAGGGCCAGGACGACGCGCTGCTCGACATCTACCGCAAGCTGCGTCCGGGCGAGCCCCCCACGCGTGAGGCCGCGCAGACGCTGCTCGAGAACCTCTACTTCAACCCCAAGCGCTACGACCTGGCCAAGGTCGGCCGCTACAAGGTCAACAAGAAGCTGGGTGCGGACGCTCCGCTGGACGCGGGCATCCTGACCGTCGAGGACATCATCTCGACGATCAAGTACCTGGTGAAGCTGCACGCGGGCGAGATCGAGACGGTCGGCGACAGCGGTACGAACATCGTCGTCGAGACCGACGACATCGACCACTTCGGCAACCGCCGCCTGCGCAGCGTGGGCGAGCTCATCCAGAACCAGGTCCGTACGGGTCTGGCGCGTATGGAGCGTGTCGTCCGCGAGCGGATGACGACCCAGGACGTCGAGGCGATCACGCCGCAGACCCTGATCAACATCCGGCCGGTCGTCGCCTCCATCAAGGAGTTCTTCGGCACCAGCCAGCTGTCGCAGTTCATGGACCAGAACAACCCGCTGTCGGGTCTCACCCACAAGCGCCGTCTGTCGGCCCTTGGCCCGGGTGGTCTCTCCCGTGAGCGGGCCGGCTTCGAGGTCCGTGACGTGCACCCCTCGCACTACGGCCGCATGTGCCCGATCGAGACGCCCGAAGGCCCGAACATCGGTCTGATCGGCTCGCTCGCCTCCTACGGCCGGGTCAACGCGTTCGGTTTCGTCGAGACCCCGTACCGCAAGGTGTTCGAGGGCCAGGTCACCGACGAGGTCGACTACCTGACCGCCGACGAGGAGGACCGCTTCGTCATCGCGCAGGCCAACGCGCCGCTGACGGACGACCTCCGCTTCGCCGAGGCCCGCGTGCTGGTCCGCCGTAAGGGCGGCGAGGTCGACTACGTCACCGGCGAGGACGTGGACTACATGGACGTCTCGCCGCGCCAGATGGTGTCGGTCGCGACGGCCATGATCCCCTTCCTCGAGCACGACGACGCCAACCGTGCCCTCATGGGCGCGAACATGATGCGTCAGGCCGTGCCGCTGATTAAGTCCGAGGCCCCGCTCGTCGGCACCGGCATGGAGTACCGCTCCGCGGTCGACGCCGGCGACGTGGTCAAGGCCGAGAAGCCCGGTGTGGTCCAGGAGGTCTCCGCGGACTACATCACCACCGCCAACGACGACGGCACGTACATCACGTACCGCCTGGCCAAGTTCGCCCGCTCCAACCAGGGCACCTCGGTCAACCAGAAGGTCATCGTCAACGAGGGCGACCGGATCATCGAGGGCCAGGTCCTCGCCGACGGTCCGGCCACCCAGAACGGCGAGATGGCGCTCGGCAAGAACCTGCTGGTCGCGTTCATGCCGTGGGAGGGTCACAACTACGAGGACGCGATCATCCTGTCGCAGCGCCTCGTGCAGGACGACGTCCTCTCCTCGATCCACATCGAGGAGCACGAGGTCGACGCCCGTGACACCAAGCTCGGCCCGGAGGAGATCACCCGGGACATCCCGAACGTCTCCGAGGAGGTCCTCGCCGACCTCGACGAGCGCGGCATCATCCGTATCGGTGCCGAGGTCGTCGCCGGCGACATCCTCGTCGGCAAGGTCACGCCCAAGGGTGAGACCGAGCTGACCCCCGAGGAGCGCCTGCTCCGCGCGATCTTCGGTGAGAAGGCGCGCGAGGTGCGCGACACCTCGCTGAAGGTGCCGCACGGCGAGATCGGCAAGGTCATCGGCGTCCGCGTCTTCGACCGCGAGGAGGGCGACGAGCTTCCCCCCGGTGTGAACCAGCTGGTGCGCGTGTACGTGGCGCAGAAGCGCAAGATCACCGACGGTGACAAGCTCGCCGGCCGTCACGGCAACAAGGGCGTCATCTCGAAGATCCTGCCGATCGAGGACATGCCGTTCCTGGAGGACGGCACCCCGGTCGACATCATCCTCAACCCGCTGGGTGTCCCGTCCCGAATGAACCCGGGACAGGTCCTGGAGATCCACCTCGGCTGGCTCGCCAGCCGCGGCTGGGACGTCTCCGGCCTCGCGGACGACTGGGCGCAGCGCCTGCAGGCCATCGAGGCCGACCAGGTCGCGCCGGGCACCAACGTCGCCACCCCCGTCTTCGACGGTGCGCGTGAGGACGAGCTGGCCGGTCTGCTGAACCACACCATCCCGAACCGCGACGGCGAGCGCATGGTGCTCCCGACCGGTAAGGCGCCGCTGTTCGACGGCCGCTCCGGCGAGCCGTTCCCGGAGCCGATCTCGGTCGGCTACATGTACATCCTCAAGCTGCACCACCTGGTCGACGACAAGCTGCACGCCCGGTCGACCGGTCCGTACTCGATGATCACCCAGCAGCCGCTGGGTGGTAAGGCCCAGTTCGGTGGCCAGCGCTTCGGTGAGATGGAGGTGTGGGCGCTGGAGGCTTACGGCGCCGCGTACGCCCTCCAGGAGCTGCTGACCATCAAGTCCGACGACGTCACCGGCCGCGTGAAGGTCTACGAGGCCATCGTCAAGGGCGAGAACATTCCCGAGCCCGGCATCCCCGAGTCCTTCAAGGTGCTCATCAAGGAGATGCAGTCCCTGTGCCTCAACGTGGAGGTGCTGTCCTCGGACGGCATGTCCATCGAGATGCGCGACACCGACGAGGACGTCTTCCGCGCTGCGGAGGAGCTTGGCATCGACCTGTCCCGGCGTGAGCCGAGCAGCGTCGAAGAGGTCTGACGGGAGTTCGGAGGCCTTCGTGATGAAGGCCTCCGGCCCCAGGACCCCCGTATCAGACCCCATGACTTACAACCCTGAGAGGGATTGACGCATAGTGCTCGACGTCAACTTCTTCGACGAGCTCCGGATCGGTCTGGCCACCGCTGACGACATCCGTCAGTGGAGCCACGGCGAGGTCAAGAAGCCCGAGACGATCAACTACCGCACGCTCAAGCCCGAAAAGGACGGACTCTTCTGCGAGAAGATCTTCGGTCCGACCCGGGACTGGGAGTGCTACTGCGGCAAGTACAAGCGTGTCCGGTTCAAGGGCATCATCTGTGAGCGGTGTGGCGTCGAGGTCACCCGCGCCAAGGTGCGCCGTGAGCGGATGGGCCACATCGAGCTCGCCGCGCCCGTCACGCACATCTGGTACTTCAAGGGTGTCCCGAGCCGGCTGGGCTACCTGCTCGACCTGGCTCCCAAGGACCTCGAGAAGGTCATCTACTTCGCGGCGTACATGATCACGTACGTCGACGAGGAGCGCCGTACGCGCGACCTGCCCTCGCTGGAGGCCCACGTCTCCGTCGAGCGCCAGCAGATCGAGCAGCGCCGCGACGCCGACCTGGAGGCCCGCGCCAAGAAGCTCGAGACCGACCTGGCCGAGCTGGAGGCCGAGGGCGCCAAGGCCGACGTGCGCCGCAAGGTGCGCGAGGGTGCCGAGCGCGAGATGAAGCAGCTGCGGGACCGTGCGCAGCGCGAGATCGACCGTCTCGACGAGGTGTGGAACCGGTTCAAGAACCTCAAGGTCCAGGACCTGGAGGGCGACGAGCTGCTCTACCGCGAGCTGCGTGACCGCTTCGGCACGTACTTCGACGGCTCGATGGGTGCCGCGGCGCTGCAGAAGCGCCTGGAGTCCTTCGACCTCGACGAGGAGGCCGAGCGCCTCCGCGAGATCATCCGTACCGGCAAGGGCCAGAAGAAGACCCGTGCGCTCAAGCGCCTGAAGGTCGTCTCCGCGTTCCTGCAGACCAGCAACAGCCCCAAGGGCATGGTGCTCGACTGCGTGCCGGTCATCCCGCCGGACCTGCGTCCGATGGTGCAGCTGGACGGTGGCCGCTTCGCGACCTCCGACCTGAACGACCTGTACCGCCGTGTGATCAACCGGAACAACCGCCTGAAGCGCCTTCTCGACCTCGGTGCGCCCGAGATCATCGTGAACAACGAGAAGCGCATGCTCCAGGAGGCCGTCGACGCGCTGTTCGACAACGGTCGTCGTGGTCGCCCGGTCACCGGTCCCGGTAACCGCCCGCTGAAGTCCCTCAGCGACATGCTGAAGGGCAAGCAGGGCCGCTTCCGTCAGAACCTGCTCGGTAAGCGTGTGGACTACTCCGCGCGTTCCGTGATCGTCGTCGGTCCGCAGCTGAAGCTGCACCAGTGCGGTCTGCCGAAGGCGATGGCGCTGGAGCTCTTCAAGCCGTTCGTGATGAAGCGCCTGGTCGACCTGAACCACGCGCAGAACATCAAGAGCGCCAAGCGCATGGTCGAGCGCGGCCGCACGGTCGTGTACGACGTGCTGGAAGAGGTCATCGCGGAGCACCCGGTTCTGCTGAACCGTGCGCCCACGCTGCACCGCCTCGGCATCCAGGCCTTCGAGCCGCAGCTGGTCGAGGGCAAGGCCATCCAGATCCACCCGCTCGTCTGCACCGCGTTCAACGCGGACTTCGACGGTGACCAGATGGCCGTGCACCTGCCGCTGTCCGCGGAGGCGCAGGCCGAGGCCCGCATCCTGATGCTGTCCTCGAACAACATCCTCAAGCCGGCCGACGGCCGCCCGGTGACGATGCCGACCCAGGACATGGTCCTCGGTCTGTTCTTCCTCACCACCGACGGCGAGATGCGCGACCTCAAGGGCGAGGGCCGTTCCTTCGCCTCGGTCGCCGAGGCGATCATGGCCTTCGACGCGGGCGAGCTCTCGCTCCAGTCGAAGATCGACGTCCGCTTCCCGGTCGGCACCATCCCGCCGCGTGGCTGGACCCCGCCGGCGCGTGAGGAGGGCGAGCCCGAGTGGCAGCAGGGTGACACCTTCCGGCTGAACACCACCCTGGGCCGCGCGCTCTTCAACGAGCTGCTGCCCGAGGACTACCCGTTCGTCGACTACGAGGTCGGCAAGAAGCAGCTCTCCGAGATCGTCAACGACCTCGCCGAGCGCTACCCGAAGGTCATCGTGGCGGCGACGCTCGACAACCTGAAGGCGGCCGGCTTCTTCTGGGCGACCCGCTCCGGCGTCACCGTGGCCATCTCCGACGTCGTCGTTCCCGAGGCGAAGAAGGAGATCGTCAAGGGTTACGAGGCGCAGGACGAGAAGGTCCAGAAGCAGTACGAGCGCGGTCTGATCACCAAGGACGAGCGCACGCAGGAGCTCATCGCGATCTGGACCAAGGCGACCAACGAGGTCGCCGAGGCGATGAACGACAACTTCCCGAAGACCAACCCGATCTTCATGATGGTGAACTCGGGTGCACGAGGCAACATGATGCAGATGCGTCAGATCGCCGGTATGCGTGGTCTGGTGTCGAACGCGAAGAACGAGACGATCCCGCGTCCCATCAAGGCCTCCTTCCGTGAGGGCCTGTCCGTGCTGGAGTACTTCATCTCCACGCACGGTGCCCGTAAGGGTCTGGCGGACACCGCTCTGCGTACCGCCGACTCGGGTTACCTCACGCGTCGTCTGGTCGACGTCTCCCAGGACGTCATCATTCGCGAGGAGGACTGCGGCACCGAGCGCGGTCTGCGTCTGAAGATCGCCGACCGCAACGCCGAGGGCGCGCTGATCAAGACGGAGGACGTCGAGACGTCCGTGTACGCGCGCTGCCTCGCCGAGGACATCGTGGTCGAGGGGCAGGTGCTGGCCCCGGCCGGTACCGACCTGGGCGACGTCCTCATCGAGGAGCTCGTCAAGCGCGGCGTCGAGGAGGTCAAGACCCGCTCGGTCCTGACCTGCGAGTCCGCCGTCGGCACCTGCGCGATGTGCTACGGCCGTTCGCTGGCCACCGGCAAGCTGGTCGACATCGGTGAGGCGGTCGGCATCATCGCCGCCCAGTCCATCGGTGAGCCCGGTACCCAGCTGACGATGCGTACCTTCCACACCGGTGGTGTGGCCGGTGACGACATCACCCAGGGTCTGCCGCGTGTCGTCGAGCTCTTCGAGGCCCGTACCCCGAAGGGTGTCGCCCCGATCTCCGAGGCCCAGGGCCGCGTGCGGATCGAGGAGACCGAGAAGACCAAGAAGATCGTCGTCACCCCGGACGACGGCAGCGACGAGACGGCGTTCCCGATCTCGAAGCGTGCCCGTCTCCTGGTCAGCGAGGGCGAGCACGTCGAGGTGGGCCAGAAGCTCACCGTGGGTGCCACCAACCCGCACGACGTGCTGCGCATCCTGGGTCAGCGTGCCGTCCAGGTCCACCTGGTCGGCGAGGTCCAGAAGGTCTACAACTCGCAGGGTGTGTCGATCCACGACAAGCACATCGAGATCATCATCCGGCAGATGCTGCGCCGCGTGACGATCATCGAGTCCGGCGACGCCGAGCTGCTGCCCGGCGAGCTGGTCGAGCGCTCGAAGTTCGAGCACGAGAACCGTCGTGTGGTCCAGGAGGGCGGTCACCCGGCCTCCGGTCGTCCGCAGCTCATGGGTATCACCAAGGCCTCGCTGGCGACGGAATCCTGGCTGTCGGCCGCCTCCTTCCAGGAGACGACCCGAGTTCTGACGGACGCGGCGATCAACGCCAAGTCCGACAGCCTCATCGGCCTCAAGGAGAACGTCATCATCGGTAAGCTCATCCCGGCCGGTACGGGTCTGTCCCGCTACCGCAACATCCGGGTCGAGCCGACCGAGGAGGCCAAGGCCGCGATGTACTCGGCCGTCGGCTACGACGACATCGACTACTCGCCGTTCGGCACGGGCTCCGGCCAGGCCGTTCCGCTGGAGGACTACGACTACGGTCCGTACAACCAGTAAGCGGGTCGCTTGAGTCTGAAGGGCGGTCACCCTGCGGGGTGGCCGCCCTTCGGCGTTCCCGGGAGCCGGCGTCCCGGGTGGGACGGGCCAGGACGCCGCTCCTGCGGGCCCGCGGCGCGTCCGGGGAGTGCGGCGAGGTCGAGGTGTGTCCCCGCGCGGGAGCGCGTCTGTGGGCCGCCTGGCCGACATGCGGCGCCTTGCCGTCGACGCACCGGTGCCGGAAGCGCCGCTTCGGCGCATCATGGAAGGACTCCGGCCCCCGGGGAGGTGCTCCGTGTCGCAGCCGCCTTATCCGTCCTGGCAGCCCTGGCAGGGCTCTGGTGCCCCTTCGATGCTCGCGTCGCATGCCGATCGGGAGCGGGCCGTGGATGTGCTCAGAGCCGGGTACGGCGAGGGGCGGATGGAGCAGGGCGAGTTCGAGCAGCGGGTCGGGCGGGCGTATGCGGCGCGGACCGTGGGGGAGCTGGCGCTGCTCGTCGCGGATCTGCCGCAGGGGCCGCTGCCGCAGTCGGCGTCGGTGGTGCCCGTGCCGGCGACGTTCATGCCCGTGCCGCGGCCGCGGACCAACGGGAAGGCCGTCGCGGCCGGGGTGTGCGGACTGCTGTGCCTGCCGACCATGGGGCTGACCGGGATCCCGGCCATCGTGCTGGGGCATGTGGCCCGGGCCGAGATCCGCAGCCGTGGTGAGCTGGGGGACGGGCTCGCGCTGACCGGTCTCGTGCTCGGGTGGTTGTCCACGGCAAGCTGGGCACTCGTTCTGGTGTTGCTCACGGTGGTGTCCGTCGTAGCATCGTGAAGGTGTGCATATCGGACACTGGCCGCCGAATTGAAGATCGACAACGGCTCGGGGGCTTGACATGTCCCGCATGGTGATGCGGGCGGGGCCCATTTGTTTTGACCGCAGCGAATGCGGTAGGTACGCTCAGACCTTGTGCCTGGGGTGTGCCCTGGCTCGCGTGTGTGCCATGAACCGCACGCCGAGCTGACACCGGCCACCGCAATCTGCGCTTATTTCTGCCTGGCGGCGGGAGTCCGCGGGATTCGACACACCCGACCGCGTGGGTCGGCGACGTTCCAGGTTAGCTTTACCATTCGGCACACAGAAACCGGAGAAGTAGTGCCTACGATCCAGCAGCTGGTCCGCAAGGGCCGGCAGGACAAGGTCGAGAAGAACAAGACGCCCGCACTCGAGGGTTCGCCCCAGCGTCGCGGCGTCTGCACGCGTGTGTTCACGACCACCCCGAAGAAGCCGAACTCGGCCCTGCGTAAGGTCGCGCGTGTGCGTCTGACCAGCGGGATCGAGGTCACCGCTTACATTCCGGGTGAGGGACACAACCTGCAGGAGCACTCCATCGTGCTCGTGCGCGGCGGCCGTGTGAAGGACCTGCCGGGTGTTCGCTACAAGATCATCCGTGGCTCCCTCGACACCCAGGGTGTCAAGAACCGCAAGCAGGCCCGTTCCCGCTACGGCGCCAAGAAGGAGAAGTAAGAATGCCTCGTAAGGGCCCCGCCCCGAAGCGCCCGGTCATCATCGACCCGGTCTACGGTTCTCCTCTGGTGACGTCGCTCATCAACAAGGTGCTGCTGAACGGCAAGCGCTCCACCGCCGAGCGCATCGTCTACGGTGCCATGGAGGGTCTGCGTGAGAAGACGGGCAACGACCCGATCATCACGCTGAAGCGCGCGCTGGAGAACATCAAGCCGACCCTCGAGGTCAAGTCCCGCCGTGTCGGTGGTGCGACGTACCAGGTTCCGATCGAGGTCAAGCCCGGTCGCGCCAACACGCTCGCGCTGCGCTGGCTGGTCGGTTACTCCCGCGCCCGTCGCGAGAAGACCATGACCGAGCGTCTGCTCAACGAACTTCTCGACGCCTCCAACGGCCTCGGTGCCGCTGTGAAGAAGCGCGAGGACACCCACAAGATGGCCGAGTCCAACAAGGCCTTCGCGCACTACCGCTGGTAGTCGCTACCCACATCGAGACCGAGAGAAGACTGAAGCCTTATGGCTACCACTTCACTTGACCTGGCCAAGGTCCGCAACATCGGGATCATGGCCCACATCGACGCGGGCAAGACGACCACCACCGAGCGGATCCTGTTCTACACCGGCGTGTCGTACAAGATCGGTGAGGTCCACGACGGCGCTGCCACCATGGACTGGATGGAGCAGGAGCAGGAGCGTGGCATCACGATCACGTCTGCTGCGACCACCTGTCACTGGCCGCTCGAGGACGACGACTACACCATCAACATCATCGACACCCCGGGTCACGTCGACTTCACCGTCGAGGTGGAGCGCTCCCTGCGCGTGCTCGACGGTGCCGTGACGGTGTTCGACGGTGTCGCCGGTGTCGAGCCGCAGTCCGAGACGGTGTGGCGTCAGGCCGACCGTTACGGCGTGCCGCGTATCTGCTTCGTCAACAAGCTGGACCGTACCGGCGCCGAGTTCCACCGCTGCGTGGACATGATCTCGGACCGCCTGGGCGCGCAGCCGCTGGTCATGCAGCTGCCGATCGGTGCAGAGGCGGACTTCAAGGGCGTCATCGACCTCGTGACGATGAAGGCCCTGGTCTGGTCGGCCGAGGCGACCAAGGGCGAGATGTACGACACCGTCGACATCCCGGACACCCACGCCGAGGCTGCCGAGGAGTACCGCGGCAAGCTGCTCGAGGCCGTCGCCGAGAACGACGAAGAGCTGATGGAGCTGTACCTGGAGGGCACCGAGCCCACCGTGGAGCAGCTGTACGCCGCGATCCGTCGTATCACCATCGCGTCCGGCAAGAGCGGCGGCACCACCGTCACTCCCGTGTTCTGCGGCACCGCGTTCAAGAACAAGGGCGTTCAGCCCCTGCTCGACGCGGTCGTGCGCTACCTGCCCACCCCGCTCGACGTCGAGGCCATCGAGGGCCACGACGTCAAGGACCCGGAGCTGGTCGTCGCGCGCAAGCCGTCGGAGGACGAGCCCCTCGCCGCGCTGGCGTTCAAGATCATGAGCGACCCGCACCTCGGCAAGCTCACCTTCGTCCGCGTGTACTCCGGCCGCCTTGTTTCCGGCACCGCGGTGCTGAACTCGGTGAAGGGCAAGAAGGAGCGCATCGGCAAGATCTACCGCATGCACGCGAACAAGCGTGAGGAGATCGAGTCGGTGGGCGCCGGCGACATCGTCGCCGTGATGGGTCTCAAGCAGACCACCACGGGTGAGACGCTGTCCGACGACAAGAACCCGGTCATCCTGGAGTCCATGGACTTCCCGGCGCCGGTCATCCAGGTCGCCATCGAGCCCAAGTCGAAGGGCGACCAGGAGAAGCTGGGCGTCGCGATCCAGCGCCTGGCCGAGGAGGACCCGTCGTTCCAGGTCCACTCGGACGAGGAGACGGGCCAGACCATCATCGGTGGTATGGGCGAGCTGCACCTCGAGGTGCTGGTCGACCGTATGCGCCGTGAGTTCAAGGTCGAGGCCAACGTCGGTAAGCCGCAGGTCGCCTACCGTGAGACGATCCGCAAGGCCGTCGAGCGCGTGGACTACACCCACAAGAAGCAGACCGGTGGTACCGGTCAGTTCGCCAAGGTGCAGATCGCGATCGAGCCGATCGAGGGCGGCGACGCCTCGTACGAGTTCGTGAACAAGGTGACCGGTGGTCGCATCCCGAAGGAGTACATCCCTTCGGTCGACGCCGGTGCGCAGGAGGCCATGCAGTTCGGCATCCTCGCCGGCTACGAGATGACCGGCGTGCGCGTCACCCTGATCGACGGTGGCTACCACGAGGTCGACTCCTCCGAGCTGGCGTTCAAGATCGCCGGTTCGCAGGCCTTCAAGGAGGCCGCGCGCAAGGCCAGCCCCGTGCTGCTCGAGCCGATGATGGCCGTCGAGGTCACCACGCCCGAGGACTACATGGGTGAGGTCATCGGCGACATCAACTCCCGCCGTGGTCAGATTCAGGCCATGGAGGAGCGGGCCGGTGCCCGCGTCGTGAAGGGCCTGGTGCCCCTCTCGGAGATGTTCGGCTACGTCGGAGACCTCCGCAGCAAGACGTCGGGTCGCGCAAGCTACTCGATGCAGTTCGACTCCTACGCCGAGGTTCCCCGGAACGTCGCCGAGGAGATCATCGCGAAGGCCAAGGGCGAGTAACGCAGAGCGTCTGCACGCCGTAGGCTTGACTCCGGAGCCTTGAGGGGCATTCCGCCGCAATCGTGGTGAGAGTGCCCCGGGGCCCGGGCTTTCCAGCAAAGATCACCTGGCGCCGATGAGTAAGGCGTACCAGAACCACTCCCCAGGAGGACCCCAGTGGCGAAGGCGAAGTTCGAGCGGACTAAGCCGCACGTCAACATCGGCACCATCGGTCACATTGACCACGGTAAGACGACCCTCACGGCCGCCATTACCAAGGTGCTGCACGACGCGTACCCGGACCTGAACGAGGCCTCGGCCTTCGACCAGATCGACAAGGCTCCTGAAGAGCGCCAGCGCGGTATCACCATCTCCATCGCGCACGTCGAGTACCAGACCGAGACGCGTCACTACGCCCACGTCGACTGCCCCGGTCACGCGGACTACATCAAGAACATGATCACGGGTGCGGCGCAGATGGACGGCGCCATCCTCGTGGTCGCCGCCACCGACGGCCCGATGCCGCAGACCAAGGAGCACGTGCTCCTGGCCCGCCAGGTCGGCGTTCCGTACATCGTCGTCGCGCTGAACAAGGCCGACATGGTGGACGACGAGGAGATCCTGGAGCTCGTCGAGCTCGAGGTCCGTGAGCTCCTCTCCGAGTACGAGTTCCCGGGCGACGACCTGCCGGTCGTCAAGGTCTCGGCGCTCAAGGCTCTCGAGGGCGACAAGGAGTGGGGCAACTCCGTCCTCGAGCTCATGAAGGCCGTGGACGAGAACATCCCGCAGCCCGAGCGTGACGTCGACAAGCCGTTCCTGATGCCGATCGAGGACGTCTTCACGATCACCGGTCGTGGCACCGTCGTCACCGGTCGTATCGAGCGTGGTGTCCTCAAGGTCAACGAGACCGTTGACATCGTGGGCATCAAGCAGGAGAAGACCACCACCACGGTCACCGGCATCGAGATGTTCCGCAAGCTGCTCGACGAGGGCCAGGCCGGTGAGAACGTCGGTCTGCTGCTTCGTGGCATCAAGCGCGAGGACGTCGAGCGCGGCCAGGTCATCATCAAGCCGGGCTCGGTCACCCCGCACACCGAGTTCGAGGCGCAGGCCTACATCCTGTCCAAGGACGAGGGTGGCCGCCACACGCCGTTCTTCAACAACTACCGCCCGCAGTTCTACTTCCGTACGACGGACGTGACCGGCGTGGTGACCCTCCCCGAGGGCACCGAGATGGTCATGCCGGGTGACAACACCGAGATGAAGGTGGAGCTCATCCAGCCCGTCGCCATGGAGGAGGGCCTGAAGTTCGCCATCCGTGAGGGTGGCCGGACCGTGGGCGCCGGCCAGGTCACCAAGATCAACAAGTGAGTCTTCGGACTGGCTTGAGGGTCTGCTGACCTGAGTGGCTCGAAGGGGCCCGTACGACTTCGGTCGTGCGGGCCCCTTTGCTGTTGATCAGGACGGGTCCCGCCCGCACGGTTCAGGATTTGCTGAATTCAGGATGCTCTGTACTGTGGTGGGATGCTGACCGTCGCTTCCGACATCGACGTGCTGGCGCGCTTCGGCCGCGCGCTCGCCGATCCGATCCGCTGCCGGATCCTCCTTGCGCTGCGCCAAGCCCCGGCCTACCCCGCCGACCTCGCCGACGCACTCGGCGTCTCCCGCACCCGGCTCTCCAACCACCTGGCGTGTCTGCGGGACTGCGGCCTCGTGGTGACCGTTCCGGACGGGCGGCGCACCCGCTACGAGCTCGCCGACGAACGTCTCGGCCACGCGCTCGACCAGCTGCTCGCCGTAGTGGTCGCGGTCGAGGAGGGCAAGACCTGCCCGGACGCCGCCACGGAGGGCTGCTGCTGATGGTGGCCCTGTCCCTGGGGCCGTCCCCGGCCCGCCGCGATACGCTCACCCGCCGGATACGGCTGCTGGTGGCCGCGACGATCACCTACAACGTCGTCGAGGCGATCGTCGCCCTCATCGCCGGCACGGTCGCCTCCTCCACCGCGCTGATCGGCTTCGGTCTCGACTCTGTCATCGAGGTCTCCTCCGCAGCCGCGGTCGCCTGGCAGTTCTCCGCGGCCGACCACGCGGTCCGTGAGGCTCGGGAGAAGGCCACCCTGCGGATCATCGCGGTCTCCTTCTTCGTCCTCGCCGCCTACGTGAGCGTCGACGCGATCCGTGCTCTGGCCGGCGCCGGCGATGCCGACCGCTCCATCACCGGCATCGTGCTCGCCGCCCTGTCGCTCGCGATCATGCCGTTCCTGTCCGCCGCGCAGCGCCGCGCCGGGCGCGAACTCGGTTCCGCCTCGGCCGTGGCGGACTCCAAGCAGACCCTGCTGTGCACGTACCTCTCCGCCGTGCTCCTGGTCGGCCTGCTCCTCAACGCCACCCTCGGCTGGTCCTGGGCCGACCCGTTCGCCGCGCTCGTCATTGCGGCCATCGCCGTCAAGGAGGGGCGTGACGCCTGGCAGGGGAAGGGGTGCTGCGCACCGACGCCCCCGACGGTGACGGCCCCTGCCGGGGCGGGCGCGGACGCGTGCGGCTGCCGCCACGGATGCGGCTGAGCCTCGTCCGCGGTGTGGGGGCCGGGTCAGGTGCCTCCGGTCAGAGGTCCAGTTCGGCCCAGACGGTCTTGCGGGGTGGCAGGCCCGGGGTGACGCCCCAGCGGTCGGCGAGCGCGTCGACGAGGAGCAGGCCGCGGCCGGACTCCGTGTCGGGGTCGGGGAGTCGCGGACTCGGCAGGCGGTCGCCGCGGGTGTCCGTCACCTCGATGCGGAGGGTGTCCGCGACGACGTGGAGCAGCAGGCGGAAGTCGCGGCCGGGGATGCGGCCGTGGGCTGCCGCGTTGGCCGCCAGCTCCGCGATGACCTGCCGTGCCGGGTCCAGCGGCAGGCCCCAGGAACGCAGTTGCTCGGTGGCCAGCAGGCGGGCCAGGCGGGCGCCGCGTGGGGTGGGGGAGAGCTGGAGGCTGAAGTTGCGGATGGGGGAGGCGAGTTCGGGGGAGTTCTGCTTCACGTCACTCAGCGTGGCCGCCAGTGCCTACTGTGAACAGTGACTCAGCGGGTGCGTACGGTAACTGTCCGGAGCTTGTCCGGCGCTGTCCGGGCTGTCGGGGCCGGGCGTACGGGTAGGGCGCTGAGCACGGTCGTACGACGGCGGAAGGGTGCGGGATGGCGGTCGAGGCGGACTCGGGGCGGCTCAAGAGCGAGGCGGACGAGCCGGGTTGGGAGGTGGACCCGGACGACGAGTGGGGCGTCGCGGTCATCGCCACGGTCGGGCGGCAGCTGAAGCTGCGGCGGGAGGCGGTGGGGATGCGGGCCGGCGAGTTCGGGACGGCGGTGGGGTACGGCGAGGACATGGTCTACAAGATCGAGGGCGGGAAGCGGATCCCTCGGCAGGACTATCTGGCCAGGGCTGATGAGGTGCTGGGGGCGGGTGGGCTGATTGCGGCGGCGTGGGAGGACGTGAAGAGGGTTCGGTACCCGAAGAGCGTGCGGGCGCTCGCACAGCTGGAGGCCAAGGCGGTTGAGCTGGGGGTGTACGTCGGGCTGAGCATCCATGGGCTGTTGCAGACTCCGGAGCATGCCCGAGCCTTGTTCGAGGCGTGGCAGCCGCCGTACTCGGAGGAAGAGGTGGAGCACCTGGTCGCCGCGCGCATGGCCAGGAAGGCCATCTTCGAGCGTTCTCCTGCTCCGGCGCTCAGCTTCGTCCTGGAAGAGGCGACGCTGCGCCGTCGGGTTGGAGGCACAATGGTGTGGCGTCAGCAGCTCGAACACCTGCTGGGGGTGGCCCGCTTGCGTAACGTCACGCTTCAGGTGATGCGGCTGAGCTCGGGAGCTCACCCTGGGCTGGACGGCAGGATCGAGGTGCTGAAGTTCGCCGACGGCACTGCAGTGGGTCGCTCCGACGGCGCGTTCAGCGGTCGGCCAACAGCTGATCCGAAGCACCTGCGGATCCTTGAACTGCGGTATGGCACCATCCGGGCGCAGGCTCTTACGCCGGGGGAGTCGCTGGCCTTCATCGAGCAAGTGCTGGGAGAAACATGATCCGCAAGGCTTCTGCCGAGGACGTCTCTGAACTGGTCTGGTTCAAAAGCAGCTACAGCGACGGCCCTGATGGCAACTCCTGCGTCGAGATCGCGATAGCGCCCCACGCCATCCACGTCCGCGACTCCAAGCACGCCACCCAGGGCCCCCGGCTCGCGCTCACGCCGGAGGCCTGGGTCGGGTTCGTGGCCTCTGTCTAGTCTTCGTTCCGAAGGACGCTCACCGCGCGGTCGAACGCCGAGTCCCGGTTCTTCGCGAACTCCTCCTTCGTGAAGACCGGTTCGCTCAGGTGGGGCGGGATGCCGGAGCCGTCGTAGGTCCGGCCCGAGCGGTTCAGGAACTCCTCGTTCGGAAGCCAGGCCGTCATGCCGCCCGGCAGGTTGCGTGCCATGACGTCCGAGAAGACGCCCTGGGTGGGCTGACCGACGCGGATGGTGCCGCCAGGGCGGTCGATGAGGGCCTGGGCGAAGGTCTCGCCCGCGCTGACGGTGGAGCCTCCGGTGAGTGCGGCGATCGGGCAGTCCATGCGCCACAGGCCGTCGGTGTTCGGTTTGCCGGCGGTGGCGGCTGCTGTGGCGGGCACTGCGGCTGTTGCGGCGAGGGCCAGGGCGAGGACGGTGGCGGTGGCGGCGCGCATGATGAATCCCCCGGGCATGTGGTTCGGTCGTGTGCCCTACGGTGCCTGGGGGAGTGGGGAGCGGACCATCCGGTGGGCTGGTGGGCCGGGGTGGGGGCAACCCCCGGAAACGGGTATGCCGACGGGGTTGCAACACTGGGGCATGACTTCCGAACCCGCTTGCGAAGACCTCGACTTGGATGCCATCGAGGAGGCGTGCGCGGCGCCGGGCCCCGCCTTCGTCGCCATGGCGAGAGAGGCGGTGCCGCGTCTCGTGACGGAGGTCAGGCGCCTGCGGTGGCTTGTCGAGTACGGGGCATGTCCCACGGCCGGCACCACGGGCACCGAGTTCGTGCTTCCGCTCGACGACGAGATGCTTGCGTACTTCCGCGAGATGACGGACGTACTGGTGGAGCGGATCGGTATCTCCCGCGCGGAGGCGGTTGCCAGGATCAACGCGATGTACGGAACGCGGGAGTCGGCCTCCTGGGGCGTGGAGCTGATGGGCCACGAACTGCCGGAGTACTGGGCGTACGGGACGTACTACAGCCCGGGTCACCAAAAACGCCTACCGATTGGAGATCCGCAGGTGGACGCGGACATCGACTTCGGCACGCTCCCCGTCCGCCCTGCGCCGCCGCGGGACTCGCCGTACTGGACGCTGGACGAGTAGTGGCACGATGTGCGCACACGTGATCGAGCGAACGGGGAGACCGGCGTCATGGCCCGCTACATGGAGACACTGACCGTCGAGCGGGGCGGTTTCCGGATCAAGGTGCCGGAGTCGTGGTGGGAGTTCGACGTACGGCCGGAGTCGCGGGACGACTCGATCCGGCGGATGGTGAGCGAGCGCGTTCGTCAGCGGCCGGAGCTGGAGCAGTACCGGGACGCGTACGTCGACTTCCTCCAGAAGGCCGCCGCGGATGCCTGGAAGTCGGGCGCGATGTACTGCGGCTGCATGGCGGAGAGCTTCGGCGGGGACACGCCGATCACGGGTTCGGTGACCGTCTCTCTCGTCGGCGGCCGCAACGAGCGGGGTGAGCCGCTGTCGAACGACCCGGCCGTCATCGCGAGTCAGCTCGCGGTCAAGGAGGCGAAGCGGGAGGGCGACTCGTGGCGGAAGGTCACGACCGTCGACCTCCCGGGCGTCGGTCCGGCCCCGCGCACGTACGGCATCGAGGACATCGCCGTGCCGGGCGACGCGCTCAACCGCACGATCCGCGCCGTGCTGATGCAGACGTACATCCCCGTGCCGGGCCAGGAGGGCAAGGTGGCCCTGGTCGCCGGCAGCAGCCAGGTCCTCGACCTCGCGGACTCCTTCTTCGACATCTTCGACGCGATCACGTCGACGTTCCGGTTCACGGGCTGATGTGCCGGTGTCTCGTGTGTGGGACTGGGAGAGCGGTGAGGGCCTGCTGAGGCTGGACGACCCGGGGGAGTGGGACTCGGCCTTCGAGCGTGGCGAGGCGCATCTCGGGACGGCGGTGATCGGCCTGGCGAACCACTGCTCGCCGGCGGAGGCATCTCCGCGGATCGCCCGGGCCATGCGGCTGCCGGACGCTGCCCAGTGGGGGTTCGCCTTCACGGCGGCGGGTCACGTGGCCCGCCTGAACGGGGAGTTGACGCCCGAGCTGTACGCGGCCCTGCGCGCGGAGGGGCACGGCGGCGCCGCCGAGCACGCCATCAGGGACACCTTGACCTTCGTACCGTTCCGGAAGCTGCCGCCGTGGTTCAAGCGGCGGTGGGTGTACGTGGCGGCGCGGGACAGGCTGGAGGCCTGGTGGCTGCGATGCGTGTACGCCGCAGAGGATGCTTGGAGGGCCGCGCGCGGACGCAGGTCCTGATGCCTGTCTCCGCTGGTCAGCACATTGGTTCAGTCCGTGAATCCGGTAGTCGCGTACTGAGGGAGTGGTTCGGAAGATGTGGCGTGAAGTTGTAGGAGCGTTCCCATCCGCGGAACTCCGCGCCTCTGCGGATACCGGTGCTCTCTTCCGGATCGAGGAAACTCTTGGGGCGTCGTTCCCCGGAGACCTTCGATCGTTTCTGCTGGAGAGCGACGGGCTCTCAGACGAACACGGCACCGACCTCGTTTGGTCTGCGGAGCGCATTCTGAGCGAAAACCTCTCATTTCGTGCGAATGAGCAGTTCCGTTCGCTGTACAGGCCCTTCGATTCTCTCGTCTTCTTCGGCGACAACGGCGGGGGTGACCAGTTCGCCTTCGTTCGGCTGCCGGAGCGCAACGAGGTGTTCGTCTGGGATCACGAGACGGACGACAGGAGCCTCGTCGCGCCTAACCTCTTGACCTACCTGCGCAACGCACTCGGCAGCGATGGCGAGGATTGGTACCGGTAGTCCGCGGTGGGCGGATTGGTTTCCGTCGAACGACTGTGCCTCGTAAGTTCACGTGTGCATACGGTTGTTGACGGTGGTGTACGCGTGACGGGGGTTGCGGTATGGCGGGGCACAGGCCTTCGGACTGGCATGTTCTGGACTTGGACAAGGATCCGACGCCTGGTGATCCGCAGCGGGTGCGCACACTCGCGAAGCATCTGCACGACTTCGCCGACGACGTCTCCGACGCGCTGCGTCTGGTCAAGGGCATGGCGGGCGAGGGCACGCTCCTGGAGTGGGCGGGCAAGTCCGCGGACGTCTTCAAGGAGGACTTCGCGGATGTGCCGAAGAACCTCAAGAAGCTGAAGAAGTCCTATGAGATGTGCGGGGATGCGCTGGCGGACTTCTGGCCGAAGCTGGAGCGTGCGCAGTCCCTGGCGGACAAGGCCCTGCGCAAGGGCCGCGAGGCCCGCGACAGCCTCTCCTCCGCCCAGTCCCGTCTCACCTCGGCCGACTCGTGGGTGACACGGGCCGGCAAGGAGGCGGACAAGTACAAGGACGACCCGACCGGCAGCAAAGGCGCCGAGAAGCCTGATGAGGCCAAGGTGCGGGCGGCGACCCGGGACGTCCAGCACGCCAAGTCGGCGCAGTCCAAGGCCCAGTCGGACGTCTCCGACGCGCAGGACGCGCTGGCCGCGGCGAAGAAGATGGCCGCGGACGCCCGCTCGATGCGCGACGAGGCCGCCCGGGAAGCCAAGTCGAAGATCGACGAGGCGTCGGATGCCGGTATCCGGAACCGGTCGTGGTGGGAGGAGGTCGGCGACTGGTTCACCGACAACTGGGACACCATCGTCGCGGTGTGCAAGGTCGTCGTTGCCGTGGTCGGCATCGTCGCAATGATCATCGGCGGTCCGATCCTGGGCGTGATCGTGCTGATCGCCGCCGCCGTCGTGTTGGCCGACACGCTCTACAAATACTCCAAGGGGCAGGCATCCCTGTGGGATGTGGGGCTGGCCGCGCTGGACTGCATACCGGGCATGAAGGGGCTGACGACGCTCGGCGGACTGGCCAAGGGGATGAAAGCCCTCGGCAAGACGGGGCTCAAAGGGATGGCCCAGGGTGTAAGGGGCTTGGGCAAGAGCGCCCGCAGCATGCTTGGACGCTCCAAGGACGCGTTCGCCCGAACGCAGGCGAGGATTCGCAAGGGCCTGAGCGATCCGATCGACATGGCTACCGGCATGATGTTCCTGCCCCAGACGGACGTGGAACTTCCTGGGGCGCTGCCTCTGGTATTCCAGCGTCGCGTGCAGTCCGACTATCGAGCCGGCTGGTGGTTCGGTCCGTCATGGACGTCTACCGTCGACCAACGCCTTGAATTTGACGCACAAGGCGTCATTCTCGTCACTGACGATGGTCAACTGCTGTCGTACCCGCACCCTGTCGGCGACGAACCGGTGCTGCCGGAAGTGGGACCGCATCTGCCGCTCGCTCGTCTCGACGACGGTGGGTACCAGGTGACGGATCCGTACTCCGGTCTGGAACTGCGATTCGGACGGCCGGGCAGCGACGGCTCCGCCCCATTGGTTGCGCTGACCGACCGCAACAGGAGACGCGTCGAGTTCTCCTACGACGAGGTAGGCGCACCGTCGGCGATCCGTTCTTCCGGCGGGTACCACCTCCGGTTTGCCACCGACGACGACCGTGTCACGGCCATGTACCTCGTGGGTGGAGCCGAGAACGGTGACGACGCTCTGATCAGACGGTACGTCTACACGGACGGAAACCTCACGGAGGTGCATGGTCCGCTGGGCCTGCAGTTGCGCTTCGAGTACGACGACAGACTGCGTGTCGTCTCTTGGACCGACTCGAATGGCAGTCGTTACAGCTACACGTACGACGAGGTGGACCGCTGCGTTGCCGAGGGCGGTGTGGCCGGCCACTACACGCTGTCACTTGCCTATGAGGGGACGGATCCGGCCTTCCCGGGGATGCATGTCACCACAGCCGTTACGGGCGAAGGGCACGTTTCCAAGTACGTCGTCAACGACGCGTGTCTGATAATCGCGGAGATCGACCCGAACGGCGCTGTGACGCGTACGGAATACGACGACTCCCGCCATGTGACGGCACGTGTCGACCCCCTCGGCAACCGAACCCACATGGTCAACGACGAATTCGGACTGCCCACTCGCGTCACCCGGCCGGACGGCCTGGAAACCGTCGCCGAGTACAACGCCCTCCATCTGCCCGTCCTGATTCGGCAGGAGGACGGGACCACGATCCGTCACACCTATGACGAGTGCGGTAACCGCACGTCCGTGACGGACGAGTCGGGCGCCACGATGACCTTCGGCTACGACGGCACGGGCCACCTGGTGTTCGCGATGGACGTTCTGGGCAACACCCTGCGCGTTCGGAACAACCAGGCAGGGTTGCCCGTGGAAGTGGTCGACCCGCTGGGCGCGGCCACGAGGTACCGGTACGACGCGTTCGGACGGCTGCGCACGGTGGTGGATCCCACGGGTGGTCAGACGCACCTGTGGTGGTCGGTCGATGGGCAGCTGTTGCGCCGACGGGGGCCACAGGGGAGCGAGGAGTCGTGGACGTACGACGGCGAGGGGAACTGCCTGAGTCACCGGGACAGTGAGGGCCGCACAACTCGCTACGAGTACACGCATTTCGACGCACTCGCGGCCGAGATACGCCCCGATGGCGGGCGGTACGTATTCGAGCACAGCGCGACGCTGCAACTGACCAAGGTTGTCAACCCACAAGGCCTGACCTGGCATTACGAGTATGACCCGACAGGTCGGCTGACAGCGGAGACCGACTTCGACGGACGCCGGGTCGACTATGCCTACGACCTGGCGGGACGGCTCCTAGCCAGGCAGAACGCGGAGGGACAGCGGGTCGAGTACCAATACGACGCGCTCGACTGCACTGTGGCCAAGACGGTCGATGGCACAACAACGCACTACGAACGCGATGTTATGAGCCGCGTCCTGCGCCTGGCGAATCCGTACAGTGAAATCTCGTATGAGCGAGACGTCGCCGGCCGTGCCGTCTCCGAGATGGTCGACGGCCGGGTGCTGCGGCGGACCTACGATCGACTGGGCCGGCCCACCCAGCGGGTCACGCCGGGCGGCGCGATCACGTCGTACGGATATGACGAGGTCGGCCAACTGTCCGAGATGAGCAGCGCGGGTCGCATCCTGCGATTCTCGTACGACGCAGCCGGTCGTGAGCTGTCCAGGGCGCTCTCCCCCATGGGGCTGTCGGTGTCTCGGAAATGGGACGGCGCGGGCCGTGTAGCCGAACAAGATGTGACCAGCACGGCCGGCACCCTGCTGCGACGCAAGTACAGCTACCGCACGGACGGTCACCTGGTCGCCGTCGACGAAGGAGCGGGCGGCCTGCGTCAGTTCGAACTGGATTCGGCTGGACGAGTCATCGGTGTTGAGGCACGCGGGTGGCGAGAGAGGTACGCCTACGACGCCAACGGCAACCAGACGTACGCGGAATGGCCCGACCGGCATCCCCGTGCTGATGCGCGAGGAGACCGCCATTACCAGGGCAACAGACTCGTACAGGCAGGTTCGGTCAGATACGTCTACGACGCAGCCGGCCGGGTCGTAACGCGCCGGAAGAGCAGGCTCTCCCGCAAGGCCGACGTGTGGCACTACACCTGGGACGCAGAAGACCGGCTGACTTCCGTCATCACGCCGGACGGTACGTTGTGGCGCTATCGATACGACCCTCTTGGCCGGCGGACGGCCAAGGAGCGCCTCGACGCCGACCACATGACAGTGGTCGAAGAGGTCCGGTTCACCTGGGACGGGGCTTATCTGGCCGAGCAAGAGATCATCGGGCCGGACCTGCCCCGTCCTGTCGTGACGACTTGGGAGTACGACGGACTCCATCCGGTGGCGCAGACGGATCGACGGCTGGATGCCATTTCCCGGGAAGAGGTCGATTCGCGCTTCTTTGCCATCGTCACCGATCTCGTCGGAACACCGACTGAACTCTTCGACGAGGGCGGAGAACTGGTGTGGAAGGCTCGCGCGACCTTGTGGGGAACTACGGCCTGGAACCAGGGAGCCTCCGCCTATACACCATTGCGGTTTCCGGGGCAGTACTTCGATCCGGAATCCGGTCTGCATTACGACGTGACACCCATCTACGAGGGAACGAACCCGGTTCCGATTCGGCTGGAATTCGAGGCGTTCGGCAACAAGGGCTTCTCGCTGAGTGGTTGGCTGGACAACCCAGCCGCAGGCGTGAGAACAGCATGAAGACCGTAACGGCTCCCAACGCCTTCCCTGTCGATGCGCCGTATGTCTACGACGAGGAGCACCATGACGCGCACCACTCCCGAGCGCCCCGTGGACATCGAGCAAGTGATTCCCGAGCTGTCCGAATACCGTCAGGTCAGTACGCGATTGCATCCGAGGCGAGGGACACCGACCGCGGAGGAAAGTTCGGTGGGCGGTCCGTTTCTGTGGCCGACGGATGAGCCTTGGCCGCAGTGCACCGAGTCGCACAAGAAAAGGTTCGGTGAGCGCCTCAGCGAAGTCCGTCAGACGCGGGAGCTTCTGGCTGCCGGACCGACGGAGGAGGAGTACGAACTTCTCCGTTCCTTCCGCCGGGGGAAGCACGCGCCGTGGCTGACGGACACGGATCCCATCCCGCTCATGCCGGTCGCTCAGTTCTACACGCGTGACGTACCGGGCCTCGCCCTCCCCGATGACGCGGACCTGCTCCAAGTCTTCTGGTGCCCGTTCAACGCGCACGGGCAGGAGCGCAACGTCGGGGTCCACCTGTTCTGGCGCAGGGCCGCGGAGGTCACCGAACTCTTGATGGACCAGCCAGGACCAGTGGTCGTCGGACGTGCGGGTTATGTGCCGGATCCCTGTGTACTGCATCCTGAACAGGTGCGCGAGCATCAGTGGGGGCATTTGCTGCCGTTCCCGCTCCGCGCCCGGCTGGACGAGTGGGAGGACTGGGACGACGAGGACGCGGTCAGCTATCAGTTCGACCTCTCGATTCCCCCGGGCTGGAAGGTGGGCGGGTTCGCGGCTTGGCCCGTCACAGGCCCGCAGGACGTGGTGTGTCAGTGCGGACAGTCGATGAACCTTCTCCTGACCGTCGACAGCAGGGAATGGGACAGGGGGACCCGCAGTTGGGTCCCCATCGAGGATCGCGACGTTGCGGACACGGAGGCCAACACCCCCACCTCGATCGTGGTGGGTCGTAACGGCCGCCTGATGATCTTCGTCTGCCCTGCGGACTGGTCGCATGCCCAGCGAGTCGTCCTGCAGTGACGCTTCCGCCGAGTCCCGGCCGTGACGGCCACGCGGGGCCGCCCTGACGACCGAAGAAATGCTGTCAGGCACGGGCTGGCGACGCGGCCGTTTCGGTACCGACAGACAAGCGCGGCGGCCTCCTGGGAGGGATGCGCGAAGTGCCCGACATCACTGTCCGACCCGTGGTCACGTCAGCTCATGCCGAGCCCATGGCGCGGGTGGTCTTCGCCGCGCTCGGAGGCGTCGTGGAGATCGGCGCCGTCCGGGCTGCTGGGACCTGGGTGCTCGCCGACGTCTCCGCGGGGGACTTCCTTGCCCCCGTCAGGACGACCTGCGGTGCCTCATGGGATCTGTCCGCTCGGTCTGCCGGTTCCGTGAAGCGATCATGGCCATCGCCGACGAGCTCGGGTATTTCCGGGACCACGAGGTGCACGCAGCCTCCCTGCTGCTGTGGTCCGAAGGGATCGCCGGCCTCCCCGACCCCGTGGAGCGGCTGGAGGAGCCCGCGCTGGTGCGGCGCATGTGCGGTATCGGTGCCGATCTTCAGCTGACCCGGCTGCTTCAGGCCCTCGTCACCGCCGCCCTCGCTGCCGGCACCGAGCCGGGGGAGGGGGCCGCCGGGATGGCGGAGATCCTCCGCCTCGCCTGCGGCCTCGTCGAACCGGGCCGCGCTCGGACCACCCCCGCCGAAGTCCACCGCATGCCCGTCGCCCACCTCCCCGCCATCCTCCGCCCGGCGTCCGACGCACCCGACTGGGGGAAGGCCGGCTACCGGGCCTACGACGCAGAGCTGGAGCGGGTTCTTCGAGGGGAGGGGCCGGGGGCGGTCCGGCCTTGTGTTTGACCCACGTCACCCCCGGGGTATTCTCCTCGGCTCGATTGGCGTCCGCCATGCCCCGTATGGCAGACTGTCCGAGTTGCTCGGTCGAGTGTTGATGCTGCGCGCCTCCCGCCGGGAGGACCGGAAGCGAGTCCCACAGTACTCGTCGTCCTAACTGCCACCACGGCAGCGCTGGGGCGGACGTACGGGAATCTTTCGGGAAGTGTCAGTGCGGCACCGGCCAGGCACCCGGTGGCCTTCTAGGTCCCGGCCTGCGGTTCCGGAAGGGCCGTGCGCATTCCCTGCAGGGATGTTCGAACAAGGGACATCTGTGTCAGCGGAAGAGCGACACGCCCGACCGCGTGGGTCGGAGGGAAGCAAGTGAACACCGGGTTCCAGAGCGTTACGAGAGACAGGACTACTAGTAGCCATGGCGGGACAGAAGATCCGCATCCGGCTCAAGGCCTACGACCACGAGGTCATCGACAGCTCGGCGAAGAAGATCGTCGAGACGGTGACGCGTACTGGTGCGTCGGTCGCAGGCCCGGTGCCGCTGCCCACTGAGAAGAACGTGTACTGCGTCATCAAGTCGCCGCACAAGTACAAGGACTCGCGCGAGCACTTCGAGATGCGCACGCACAAGCGCCTGATCGACATCCTCGACCCGACCCCCAAGACCGTTGACTCTCTGATGCGACTCGACCTCCCGGCCGGTGTCGACATCGAGATCAAGCTCTGAGGCCGGTGATCTGAACGATGGCTAAGCAGATCAAGGGCATCCTGGGCGAGAAGCTCGGCATGACGCAGGTGTGGGACGCGAACAACCGTGTTGTTCCGGTCACCGTCGTCAAGGCCGGCCCCAATGTCGTCACCCAGGTCCGCACGAACGACGTCGACGGCTACGAGTCCGTCCAGATCGCGTTCGGCGAGATCGACCCGCGCAAGGTGAACAAGCCCCTCAAGGGCCACTTCGCCAAGGCCGACGTCACTCCCCGCCGCCACCTCGTCGAGATCCGTACCGCTGACGCCAGCGAGTACACCCTCGGCCAGGAGATCACCGCTGAGGTGTTCGAGGCCGGCATCAAGGTCGACGTGACCGGCAAGAGCAAGGGCAAGGGCTTCGCCGGTGTCATGAAGCGTCACAACTTCAAGGGCCTCGGCGCCGGACACGGCACCCAGCGCAAGCACCGCTCCCCCGGTTCCATCGGTGGCTGTGCCACCCCCGGCCGCGTGTTCAAGGGCCTCCGCATGGCGGGTCGCATGGGCAACGAGCGTGTCACCACCCAGAACCTGACCGTCCACGCCGTTGACGCGGAGAAGGGTCTGCTGCTCATCAAGGGCGCGGTTCCCGGTCCGAACGGCGGCCTCGTCCTGGTCCGCACCGCGGCCAAGGGGGCCTGAGGTAACCGATGAGCACTGTTGACATCCTTTCGCCTGCAGGCGAGAAGACCGGTAGCGTCGAGCTCCCCGCGGAGATCTTCGGCGTGGAGAAGATCAGCATTCCGCTGATCCACCAGGTCGTCGTCGCGCAGAACGCCGCTGCCCGCCAGGGCACGCACAAGACCAAGCGTCGCGGTGAAGTCCGTGGTGGCGGCAAGAAGCCGTACCGCCAGAAGGGCACCGGCCGCGCCCGTCAGGGTTCGACCCGCGCGCCGCAGTTCGCCGGTGGTGGCGTCGTCCACGGCCCGCAGCCGCGTGACTACTCGCAGCGGACGCCCAAGAAGATGAAGGCTGCCGCGCTGCGTCACGCCCTCACCGACCGGGCCCGCCACAACCGCATCCACGTCGTCTCCGGCGTCGTCGAGGGTGAGAGCCCGTCGACGAAGGCCGCCAAGACGCTGTTCGGCAAGATCTCGGAGCGCAAGAACCTGCTCCTGGTCGTCGACCGCGCCGACGAGGCCGCGTGGCTGTCCGCCCGCAACCTGCCCCAGATCCACATCCTGGAGCCGGGCCAGCTGAACACGTACGACGTTCTCGTCTCGGACGACGTGGTCTTCACCCAGGCCGCCTTCGAGTCCTTCGTGTCCGGCCCGAAGGCCAATGACACCGAAGGGAGCGAGGTCTGATGGCTATCCGTCACCCCGCTATCGCCTCCAAGGCGGCGAAGAAGGCCAAGGCCGCGCGCGTCGCCAAGGCGCGCCGCCACGCCGCCGAGGGCAAGAACACCGTCGAGACCCCGCTGAGCAAGTCCTTCACGGACCCCCGTGACGTGCTGCTCAAGCCGGTCGTCTCCGAGAAGAGCTACGCGCTCCTCGACGAGGGTAAGTACACGTTCGTCGTGGACCCGAGCGCCAACAAGACCCAGATCAAGCAGGCCGTCCAGGCGGTCTTCTCGGTCAAGGTCACCGGGGTCAACACGATCAACCGCCAGGGCAAGCGCAAGCGGACCCGCACCGGCTTCGGCCAGCGCGCGTCCACCAAGCGCGCGATCGTGACCCTCGCTGAGGGCGACCGTATCGACATCTTCGGCGGTCCGACCGCGTAAGCGGGTCGGATCGTCCGATATCGGACGAGGACTGAGAAATGGGAATCCGCAAGTACAAGCCGACTACGCCGGGCCGTCGTGGCTCCAGCGTCGCCGACTTCGTCGAGGTCACGCGGTCCACGCCGGAGAAGTCGTTGGTCCGCCCCCTGCACAGCAAGGGTGGCCGTAACAACTCCGGTCGTGTGACCGTCCGCCACCAGGGTGGTGGCCACAAGCGCGCCTACCGCGTGATCGACTTCCGTCGTCACGACAAGGACGGCGTGCCGGCGAAGGTCGCGCACATCGAGTACGACCCCAACCGCACCGCGCGCATCGCGCTCCTGCACTACGCGGACGGCGAGAAGCGCTACATCCTCGCGCCGCGTGGCCTGAGCCAGGGCGACCGCGTCGAGAACGGTCCCGGGGCCGACATCAAGCCGGGCAACAACCTTGCCCTGCGCAACATCCCGGTCGGTACCACGCTGCACGCCATCGAGCTGCGTCCGGGCGGCGGCGCGAAGTTCGCCCGTTCCGCCGGCGCCTCGGTGCAGCTGCTCGCGAAGGAGGGCTCGATGGCCCACCTCCGCATGCCGTCCGGTGAGATCCGCCTGGTCGACGTGCGCTGCCGCGCCACCGTCGGCGAGGTCGGCAACGCCGAGCAGAGCAACATCAACTGGGGTAAGGCGGGCCGTAAGCGCTGGCTGGGCGTTCGCCCGACCGTGCGTGGTGTGGTCATGAACCCGGTGGACCACCCGCACGGTGGTGGCGAAGGCCGTACTTCGGGTGGTCGCCACCCGGTGTCCCCTTGGGGCAAGAAGGAAGGCCGTACTCGTTCGCCCAAGAAGGCGTCGAACAAGTACATCGTCCGCCGCCGCAAGACGAACAAGAAGCGCTAAGGACGGGTTGAGATGCCTCGTAGCTTGAAGAAGGGACCCTTCGTCGACGACCACCTGATCAAGAAGGTGGACGCGCAGAACGAAGCCGGTACCAAGAACGTCATCAAGACCTGGTCCCGTCGCTCGATGATCGTGCCGGCCATGCTCGGCCACACGCTCGCGGTGCACAACGGCAAGACCCACATTCCGGTGTTCGTCACCGAGTCGATGGTCGGCCACAAGCTCGGCGAGTTCTCGCCGACGCGCACCTTCCGGGGTCACGTCAAGGACGACCGGAAGTCGAAGCGCCGCTAAGCGCGGGGTGGAATGACCATGACAGACACTGGAAGGACAACCATGGAAGCCAGGGCCCAGGCGCGGTACATCCGCGTCACGCCCATGAAGGCCCGCCGTGTGGTGGACCTCATCCGTGGCCTCAACGCCACGGAGGCTCAGGCGGTCCTGCGTTTCGCCCCGCAGGCCGCGAGCGTGCCGGTCGGCAAGGTGCTGGACAGCGCCATCGCCAACGCCGCGCACAACTACGACCACACCGATGTCGACAGCCTCTTCATTTCCGAGGCCTACGTCGACGAGGGCCCGACCCTGAAGCGGTTCCGGCCGCGCGCCCAGGGCCGTGCCTACCGGATCCGCAAGCGGACCAGCCACATCACCGTGGTCGTCAGCAGCAAGGAAGGAACCCGGTAATGGGCCAGAAGGTAAACCCGCACGGGTTCCGGCTCGGCGTTACGACCGACTTCAAGTCGCGCTGGTACGCCGACAAGCTGTACAAGGACTACGTCAAGGAAGACGTCGCCATCCGTCGGATGATGACGTCCGGCATGGAGCGCGCCGGCATCTCCAAGGTCGAGATCGAGCGCACCCGTGACCGCGTGCGTGTGGACATCCACACCGCTCGTCCGGGCATCGTCATCGGCCGCCGTGGCGCCGAGGCCGACCGCATCCGCGGTGACCTCGAGAAGCTCACGGGCAAGCAGGTCCAGCTGAACATCCTCGAGGTCAAGAACCCCGAGACCGACGCGCAGCTGGTTGCCCAGGCCGTCGCCGAGCAGCTCTCCTCCCGCGTCTCCTTCCGCCGCGCCATGCGTAAGAGCATGCAGTCGGCGATGAAGGCCGGCGCCAAGGGCATCAAGATCCAGTGCGGTGGCCGCCTCGGTGGCGCCGAGATGTCCCGCTCGGAGTTCTACCGCGAGGGCCGTGTGCCCCTGCACACGCTCCGCGCGAACGTGGACTACGGCTTCTTCGAGGCCAAGACGACCTTCGGCCGCATCGGCGTGAAGGTCTGGATCTACAAGGGCGACGTCAAGAACATCGCCGAGGTCCGCGCCGAGAACGCTGCGGCCCGTGCGGGTAACCGCCCGGCCCGCGGTGGTGCCGACCGCCCGGCCCGTGGTGGCCGTGGTGGCGAGCGGCGCGGTCGCAAGCCGCAGCAGGCCGCTGGTTCCGAGGCCCCCAAGGCCGAGGCTCCCGCGTCCGCCGCTCCGGCTGAGAGCACCGGAACGGAGGCCTGACCGTCATGCTGATCCCCCGTAGGGTCAAGCACCGCAAGCAGCACCACCCCAAGCGCAACGGCATGTCCAAGGGTGGCACGCAGGTCGCGTTCGGCGAGTACGGCATCCAGGCGCTGACCCCGGCGTACGTGACGAACCGTCAGATCGAGGCCGCTCGTATCGCCATGACCCGCCACATCAAGCGTGGCGGCAAGGTCTGGATCAACATCTACCCGGACCGCCCCCTCACCAAGAAGCCCGCCGAGACCCGCATGGGTTCCGGTAAGGGTTCTCCTGAGTGGTGGATCGCCAACGTCAAGCCCGGACGTGTGATGTTCGAGCTGTCGTACCCCAACGAGAAGATCGCGCGCGAGGCCCTGACCCGTGCGGCTCACAAGCTGCCGATGAAGTGCAAGATCGTCAAGCGCGAGGCAGGTGAAGCGTGATGTCGGCCGGTACCAAGGCGTCGGAGCTGCGCGAGCTGGGCAACGAGGAGCTTCTCGCGAAGCTCCGCGAGGCCAAGGAAGAGCTGTTCAACCTCCGCTTTCAGGCGGCGACGGGCCAGCTCGAGAACCACGGTCGGCTCAAGGCCGTCCGCAAGGACATCGCGCGGATCTACACCCTGATGCGTGAGCGCGAGCTGGGCATCGAGACGGTGGAGAGCGCCTGATGAGCGAGAGCAACGTGACTGAAGAGACCAAGACGGACCGCGGTTTCCGCAAGACCCGCGAGGGTCTGGTCGTCAGCGACAAGATGGACAAGACCGTCGTCGTCGCCGTCGAGGACCGCGTCAAGCACGCGCTGTACGGCAAGGTCATCCGCCGTACGAGCAAGCTCAAGGCCCACGACGAGCAGAACGCCGCGGGTGTCGGCGACCGTGTCCTCCTCATGGAGACCCGGCCGCTGTCCGCGACCAAGCGCTGGCGCGTCGTCGAGATCCTCGAGAAGGCCAAGTAATCCCTCCTAGGGGGACCCCCTAGGCATCGTTCCGCCAGGCTCGGGGAGAAGCGTGAGTCATTCACGCTTCTCCCCGGGAACCGGCAGACAATCAGGAGATAGACGTGATCCAGCAGGAGTCGCGACTGCGTGTCGCCGACAACACTGGTGCTAAGGAGATCCTTTGCATCCGTGTGCTCGGTGGCTCTGGTCGCCGCTACGCGGGTGTCGGTGACGTCATCGTCGCCACCGTCAAGGACGCGATCCCCGGTGGCAACGTGAAGAAGGGTGACGTCGTCAAGGCGGTCATCGTTCGCACCGTCAAGGAGCGCCGCCGTCCGGACGGCTCGTACATCCGCTTCGACGAGAACGCCGCTGTCATTCTCAAGAACGACGGCGACCCTCGTGGCACCCGTATCTTCGGCCCGGTCGGCCGTGAGCTGCGCGAGAAGAAGTTCATGAAGATCATCTCCCTCGCGCCGGAGGTGCTGTGAGCATGAAGATCAAGAAGGGCGACCTGGTCCAGGTCATCACCGGTAAGGACAAGGGCAAGCAGGGCAAGGTCATTGCCGCTTACCCGCGCGACGAGCGCGTCCTGGTCGAGGGTGTCAACCGGGTCAAGAAGCACACCAAGGCCGGTCCGACGGCTCGCGGTTCGCAGGCCGGCGGCATCGTCACCACCGAGGCGCCGATCCACGTCTCCAACGTCCAGCTGGTCGTGGAGAAGGACGGCAACAAGGTCGTGACCCGCGTCGGTTACCGCTTCGACGACGAAGGCAACAAGATCCGCGTTGCCAAGCGGACGGGTGAGGACATCTGATGACGACCACCACCAGCCCGCGTCTGAAGCAGAAGTACCGTGAGGAGATCACGGGCAAGCTGCGTGACGAGTTCAAGTACGAGAACGTCATGCAGATCCCCGGTCTCGTCAAGATCGTGGTCAACATGGGTGTGGGCGACGCCGCCCGCGACTCCAAGCTGATCGAGGGTGCCATCAAGGACCTCACCACGATCACCGGTCAGAAGCCGGCCGTCACCAAGGCCCGCAAGTCCATCGCGCAGTTCAAGCTGCGTGAGGGCCAGCCGATCGGTGCCCACGTCACGCTCCGTGGCGACCGCATGTGGGAGTTCCTGGACCGCACCCTGTCGCTCGCGCTGCCGCGCATCCGCGACTTCCGCGGCCTGTCCCCCAAGCAGTTCGACGGCCGTGGCAACTACACCTTCGGTCTCACGGAGCAGGTCATGTTCCACGAGATCGACCAGGACAAGATCGACCGCACCCGGGGTATGGACATCACCGTGGTGACCACGGCGACCAACGACGCTGAGGGCCGCGCGCTCCTTCGTCACCTCGGCTTCCCCTTCAAGGAGGCGTGAGCGAGATGGCGAAGAAGGCTCTGATCGCTAAGGCTGCTCGCAAGCCCAAGTTCGGTGTGCGTGGCTACACCCGCTGCCAGCGCTGCGGCCGCCCGCACTCCGTGTACCGCAAGTTCGGCCTCTGCCGCGTGTGCCTTCGTGAGATGGCTCACCGTGGCGAGCTGCCGGGCGTGACCAAGAGCTCCTGGTAATCCCCCTAATAAGGGATTCGCAGGGCTCTCGGTAAGCATCTGGGGCGGCAGGACGTCCAGCTCACATGCCTTAGGCTTGTGGGGTTGGGCGTCTGCCGCCGCCCTTACGACTTACTACGCCGTAGGTCCACCGCGCCGCACCCGTCCCGTCTCGGATCGGGGAGAGGGATGGCGCACCAGGAAACCCCGGTGAGAGAGGCCGAAGGCCAATTCATGACCATGACTGATCCGATCGCAGACATGCTGACCCGTCTGCGGAACGCGAACTCGGCATACCACGACTCCGTGACGATGCCGGCATCGAAGATCAAGTCGCACATCGCGGAGATCCTCCAGCAGGAGGGCTTCATCACGGGCTGGAAGGTCGAGGACGCCGAGGTCGGCAAGAACCTCGTCCTGGAGCTGAAGTTCGGCCCCAACCGTGAGCGCTCCATCGCGGGCATCAAGCGGATCTCCAAGCCCGGTCTCCGGGTGTACGCGAAGTCCACCAACCTGCCGAAGGTTCTGGGCGGCCTGGGCGTGGCCATCATCTCCACGTCGCACGGGCTCCTGACCGACAAGCAGGCGCAGAAGAAGGGCGTGGGTGGGGAAGTCCTCGCCTACGTCTGGTAATTCGGGAACGGAGGAGAGACAGCAATGTCGCGTATCGGCAAGCTCCCCATCCCGGTTCCCGCCGGCGTGGACGTCACCATCGACGGCCGTACGGTCGCGGTCAAGGGCCCCAAGGGCGAACTGACCCACACCGTCATCGCGCCGATCGACATCGCTAAGGCCGAGGACGGCACCCTTCAGGTGCTCCGGCCGAACGACGAGCGGCAGAGCAAGGCCCTGCACGGCCTGTCCCGCACGCTGGTGGCGAACATGATCACCGGTGTGACCCAGGGATACGTCAAGAAGCTCGAAATCAGCGGTGTCGGTTACCGTGTCGTGGCCAAGGGCTCCAACCTGGAGTTCTCCCTGGGCTACAGCCACCCGATCCTGGTCGAGGCCCCCGAGGGCATCACCTTCAAGGTGGAGTCCCCGACCCGTTTCTCGGTCGAGGGCATCGACAAGCAGAAGGTCGGCGAGGTTGCGGCCAACATCCGCAAGCTGCGCAAGCCCGACCCGTACAAGGCCAAGGGCGTCAAGTACGAGGGCGAAGTCATCCGCCGCAAGGTCGGAAAGGCGGGTAAGTAAGCCATGGCATACGGACAGAAGATCCTTAAGGGCGACGCCTACAAGCGCGCCGCGATCAAGCGCCGCCACATCCGGATCCGTAAGCACATCAACGGTACGGCGGAGCGTCCGCGTCTGGTCGTTACCCGCTCGAACCGCCACATCGTGGCCCAGGTGATCGACGACATCAAGGGTCACACCCTTGCCTCGGCGTCCACCCTGGACACCTCGATCCGCGGTGGCGAGGGCGACAAGTCCGCGCAGGCCAAGCAGGTCGGCGCCCTGGTCGCCGAGCGCGCCAAGGCCGCCGGTGTCGAGGCCGTCGTGTTCGACCGTGGTGGTAACCAGTACGCGGGGCGCATCGCCGCCCTGGCGGACGCCGCCCGCGAGGCCGGACTCAAGTTCTGAGTCGGTTCCGTAGCTAGCGGAAACAGAGAGAGGTAATTCCAATGGCTGGACCCCAGCGCCGCGGTGGCGGTGCCGGTGGCGGCGAGCGGCGGGACCGGAAGGGTCGCGACGGTGGCAACGCCGCCGCCGAGAAGACCGCGTACGTTGAGCGCGTTGTCGCGATCAACCGCGTCGCCAAGGTTGTGAAGGGTGGTCGTCGCTTCAGCTTCACCGCGCTGGTCGTGGTGGGCGACGGTGACGGCACCGTGGGTGTCGGATACGGCAAGGCCAAGGAGGTGCCGGCCGCCATCGCCAAGGGTGTTGAGGAGGCCAAGAAGCACTTCTTCAAGGTCCCCCGCATCCAGGGCACCATCCCGCACCCGATCACGGGTGAGAAGGCTGCCGGCGTCGTTCTCCTCAAGCCGGCTTCGCCGGGTACCGGTGTTATCGCCGGTGGTCCCGTGCGTGCCGTCCTGGAGTGCGCCGGTATCCACGACGTGCTGTCGAAGTCCCTCGGCTCGTCGAACGCGATCAACATCGTGCACGCGACCGTGGAGGCCCTGAAGGGCCTGCAGCGTCCCGAGGAGATCGCGGCCCGCCGTGGTCTGCCCCTCGAGGACGTCGCTCCCGCGGCTCTGCTGCGTGCGCGTGCCGGGGCTGGTGCTGCGTAATGGCTCAGCTCAAGATCACGCAGACGAAGTCGTACATCGGCAGCAAGCAGAACCACCGTGACACCCTGCGGTCCCTTGGTCTCAAGGGCATCAACACGCAGGTCGTCAAGGAGGATCGTCCCGAGTTCCGCGGCATGGTGCACACCGTCCGCCACCTCGTGACGGTCGAGGAGGTCGACTGATCATGGCGGAGCAGAACCCGCTCAAGATCCACAACCTCCGTCCCGCCCCGGGCGCCAAGACCGCCAAGACCCGTGTCGGTCGTGGTGAGGCGTCGAAGGGTAAGACGGCCGGTCGTGGTACCAAGGGCACGAAGGCCCGTTACCAGGTTCCGGAGCGCTTCGAGGGTGGGCAGATGCCCCTCCACATGCGCCTCCCGAAGCTGAAGGGCTTCAAGAACCCGTTCAAGACCGAGTTCCAGGTCGTGAACCTCGACAAGCTGGCCGCGCTCTACCCCGAGGGTGGCGAGGTCACCGTCGAGGGTCTGGTGGCCAAGGGTGCCGTTCGCAAGAACAGCCTCGTCAAGGTCCTCGGCCAGGGCGAGATCTCCGTGGCGCTGCAGGTGACGGTCGACGCCGTCTCCGGCTCCGCCAAGGAGAAGATCACCGCCGCCGGCGGTACTGTCACCGAGCTCGTCTGAACACCACAGGCGTCTCGATGACCTGAGCGATCCCGACCGGGGATACCCCACAAATGGGGTATCCCCGGTTGGTCGTTCCTAGGGCGGCAGTCTCGCCGGTAAGGTGGCTTGCACTGCCCTCTTTTCACAGGGTGCTTCACTTCGGGCACTCTGAGCGGCAGTTGACCGTTACCTATTCGTCGAACCTCAAGACCGTCACCCTTGACGCAGTTGCGCGGGGGTCGCAGGAGGCACCGTGCTCACCGCGTTCGCCCGGGCGTTCAAGACGCCCGACCTGCGCAAGAAGCTGCTCTTCACGCTCGGCATCATCGTGGTCTACCGGGTGGGTACGCACATCCCGATTCCCGGTGTCGACTATCGGAACGTCCAGACCTGTATCGACAGCGCCGAGGCCAACCAGGGCCTGTTCGGTCTGGTGAACATGTTCAGTGGCGGCGCGCTGCTGCAGATCACGATCTTCGCGCTGGGCATCATGCCGTACATCACGGCGAGTATCATTCTGCAGCTGCTGACCGTGGTGATCCCGCGCCTGGAAGCCCTGAAGAAGGAGGGCCAGGCCGGTACGGCGAAGATCACGCAGTACACCCGTTACCTGACGATCGCCCTCGCCATTCTCCAGGGCACCGGCCTCGTCGCCACCGCCCGCAGCGGCGCCCTGTTCACGGGCTGCCCGGTGGCCAGCCAGATCGTCCCGGACCAGTCGATCTTCGTCACCGTCACCATGGTCATCACGATGACCGCCGGTACGGCGGCCGTGATGTGGCTCGGTGAGCTCATCACGGACCGTGGCATCGGCAACGGCATGTCGATCCTGATGTTCATCTCGATCGCCGCCACCTTCCCGTCCGCCCTGTGGGCCATCAAGGAGCAGGGCTCGCTGGCCGACGGCTGGATCGAGTTCGGCACGGTCATCCTGGTCGGTCTCGTCGTGATCGGCCTGGTGGTCTTCGTCGAGCAGGCCCAGCGCCGCATTCCGGTCCAGTACGCGAAGCGGATGATCGGCCGCCGTTCCTACGGCGGTACCTCGACGTACATTCCGCTGAAGGTCAACCAGGCCGGCATCATCCCTGTGATCTTCGCCTCGTCGCTGCTCTACATCCCGGCGCTGATCGCGCAGTTCGCCGGCGGAAACTCCGGCTGGAAGATCTGGATCGAGAAGAACCTCGCGCTGCCGGACGCCCCGATGCACATGGTTCTCTACTTCTTCCTGATCATCTTCTTCGCCTTCTTCTACGTGGCCATCTCGTTCAACCCCGAGGAAGTCGCGGACAACATGAAGAAGTATGGTGGCTTCATCCCGGGCATCCGGGCTGGCCGACCGACCGCTGAGTACCTGAGCTACGTACTCAACCGGATCACCTGGCCGGGTTCGCTGTACTTGGGACTGATCGCTCTCGTGCCGACGATGGCGTTGGCTGGTTTCGGGGCAAACCAGAACTTCCCGTTCGGCGGGACCAGCATCCTGATCATCGTGGGTGTCGGTCTCGAGACCGTGAAGCAGATCGAGAGCCAGCTCCAGCAGCGCAATTACGAAGGGTTCCTCCGCTGATGCGTATCGTCCTCGTCGGGCCGCCGGGCGCCGGTAAGGGAACGCAGGCCGCGTTCCTGGCCAAGAACCTGTCGATCCCGCACATCTCCACGGGCGACCTGTTCCGGGCCAACATCAGCAGGCAGACGGAACTCGGCAAACTGGCGAAGTCCTACATGGACGCGGGCAATCTCGTGCCCGACGAGGTCACCATCGCGATGGCGAAGGACCGCATGGAGCAGCCGGACGCCGAGAACGGTTTCCTGCTCGACGGCTTCCCCCGCAATGTCTCGCAGGCCGAGGCGCTCGACGAGCTGCTCGAGACCGAGAGCATGCAGCTCGACGCGGTGCTGGACCTGGAGGTCCCCGAGGACGAGGTCGTCAAGCGGATCGCCGGCCGGCGCATCTGCCGCAACGACTCCTCGCACGTCTTCCACGTGACGTACAAGCAGCCGGCCAAGGAAGGCGTCTGCGACGTCTGCGGCGGCGAGCTGTACCAGCGCGACGACGACTCCGAGGAGACGGTGCGCACGCGCCTGGAGGTCTACCACACCCAGACCGAGCCGATCATCGACTACTACAAGGCCCAGGGCCTCGTGGTCACGATCTCCGCGCTCGGCAAGGTGGAGGACGTCACGACGCGCGCCATGGAGGCGCTGAAGCGTGGCGAGGACGGCAAGTAGTCGTCCGTACGCAGCTACGGCCGCGGTTCCCCCCGGGGAGCCGCGGCTGCTGTGTGGGCGGGGCCCGGCGCGCGGCCCCGTATCGTTGAAGGCGTTCGCAGTCGCCGAAGGTCCAGAAAGGCCGTAGCTCCCATGGTGCAGATCAAGAGCCCCGAGCAGATCGCCAAGATGCGTGAGGCGGGGCTGGTCGTCGCAGCCATCCACGCGGCGACCCGTGAGGCAGCCGTACCCGGGGCCACGACGAAGGATCTGGACCAGGTCGCCCGCAAGGTGCTCGCCGAGCACAACGCCAAGCCGAACTTCCTCGGCTACGGCGGCTTCCCGGCGACGATCTGCACGTCCGTGAACGAGGTCGTCGTCCACGGCATCCCGTCCGACGACGTCGTCCTCAAGGACGGGGACGTCATCTCCATCGACTGCGGCGCGATCATCGACGGCTGGCACGGCGACGCCGCCTACACGGCCTTCGTGGGCTCCGGGCACGCCCCGGAGCTGGTCGAGCTCTCCCGGGTGACCGAGGAGTCGATGTGGGCCGGCATCGCCGCCATGAAGCAGGGCAACCGCCTGGTCGACGTGTCCCGGGCCATCGAGACGTACATCCGCCGCCAGCCCAAGCCCGGCGGCGGCAAGTACGGGATCATCGAGGACTACGGCGGCCACGGCATCGGCACCGAGATGCACATGGACCCGCACCTGCTGAACTACGTCGACCGGCGGCGCGGCAAGGGCCCGAAGCTGGTGCCCGGCTTCTGCCTCGCGATCGAGCCGATGGTCTCCCTGGGGACGCCGAAGACGGAGGTCCTCCAGGACGACTGGACCGTCATCACGACGGACGGCACCTGGTCGTCCCACTGGGAGCACTCGGTCGCGCTGACGGAGCAGGGCCCGCTGGTGCTGACGTCTCCCGACGGGGGCAAGGCGAAGCTCGCCGAGCTGGGGATCGTCGCCGCGCCGGATCCGCTGGGCTGAGCGCCTTCCGGGGTGAGTGGTCCTCCCGGTCGGCGGCTCGGGGCGCGTGGGGGCATGTCGCGCAGTTCCCCGCGCCCCTTTCGGGGCGCTTAAAGACCTTCGTGCCGGGGCAGACTTCCCCGATTCGTGTTTCGGAGGGCCCTGTCGTAGACTGACTCGTCGGCTCTTGTGTACCCGCATGCCTGCATGCGGCTCGCGCAGGGTCGATCAAGGTAGTCGATTCGAAGGGCGAAGCGTGGCCAAGAAGCAAGGTGCCATCGAGATCGAGGGCACTGTCGTCGAGTCTCTTCCGAACGCCATGTTCAAGGTCGAGCTCCAGAACGGCCACCAGGTCCTGGCACACATCAGCGGCAAGATGCGCATGCACTACATCCGCATCCTCCCTGACGACCGGGTCGTGGTGGAGCTGTCTCCGTACGACCTGACGCGTGGCCGGATCGTCTACCGCTACAAGTAGATCTTGCCTGCGCCCCGGCTTCCGGGGTGGTGGCACTGACCCGGAGAACCTCACCCATGAAGGTCAAGCCGAGCGTCAAGAAGATCTGCGACAAGTGCAGGGTGATCCGCCGTCACGGCCGGGTCATGGTCATCTGCGACAACCCGCGCCACAAGCAGCGCCAGGGCTGACGCACGACCGATCCCTCTGCATTCCTCGCAGGGATTCGCGCGACGCAAGCTGAATATGTTCATACGCAGGACCCAGACCCCCGGGTCTGACACCCCCGGTCGGAGGCCGGGGACCCAGTTCGTACCTGGTACGGCGACTGGGAGTCGGTTCTGTGGAAGACCTCCGTCAAGTAACTGGAGCCATTGAATGGCACGCGTTTCCGGTGTTGACATCCCGCGCGAAAAGCGCGTGGAGATCGCCCTCACCTACGTGTTCGGCATCGGCCGGACCCTCTCGCAGCAGACGCTGGCCGCCACCGGCGTCGACCCGAACACCCGCGTTCGCGACCTCTCCGAGGAGCAGCTCGTCGCGATCCGCGAGTACGTCGACAACAACATCAAGACCGAGGGTGACCTCCGTCGCGAGGTTCAGGCCGACATCCGCCGCAAGGTCGAGATCGGCACCTACCAGGGTCTGCGTCACCGTCGCGGCCTGCCCGTCCGCGGTCAGCGCACCAGCACGAACGCTCGTACCCGCAAGGGCCCGCGTCGCGCCATCGCCGGTAAGAAGAAGCCGGGCAAGAAGTAGTCCTCAGCGGACGCTTATCAGCGGTCTTCGCTGTAGGACCGACCACCTCCCGTAGGAGTTATAGATGCCCCCCAAGGGTCGTCAGGGCGCTGCCAAGAAGGTGCGCCGCAAGGAAAAGAAGAACGTCGCTCACGGCCACGCGCACATCAAGAGCACGTTCAACAACACGATCGTCTCGATCACGGACCCCTCGGGCAACGTGATCTCCTGGGCCTCCGCCGGCCACGTCGGCTTCAAGGGCTCGCGCAAGTCCACCCCCTTCGCCGCGCAGATGGCCGCCGAGTCGGCCGCCCGCCGCGCGCAGGAGCACGGCATGCGCAAGGTGGACGTGTTCGTCAAGGGTCCCGGCTCCGGCCGTGAGACCGCGATCCGCTCCCTCCAGGCCACCGGCCTCGAGGTCGGCTCGATCCAGGACGTCACGCCGACCCCGCACAACGGCTGCCGTCCGCCGAAGCGCCGCCGCGTCTGACCCCTCGGGGCGGGTGTACGGCCGCTTGTCGGTCTGAGGATTTCGGGCGGTATGGCTCTTCGGGGCCATACCGCCCGTACCCTTGTAACTGCAACACAGATCGGGCTGCCGCCCGGTGGCAAGGGCATCAAATAGTGGGTGCCCCTGACTGAAGGACTCACCACATGCTGATCGCTCAGCGTCCCTCGTTGACCGAAGAGGTCGTCGACGAATTCCGCTCCCGGTTCGTGATCGAGCCGCTGGAGCCGGGCTTCGGCTACACCCTCGGCAACTCCCTGCGCCGGACCCTCCTCTCCTCGATCCCGGGTGCGGCGGTCACGTCCATCCGCATCGACGGCGTGCTGCACGAGTTCACCACCGTGCCGGGCGTCAAGGAGGACGTCACCGACCTGATCCTCAACATCAAGCAGCTGGTCGTCT
>NZ_JAAHBP010000014.1 GCF_023184515.1 Streptomyces sp. D2-8
CGGCCGCCGCCCGCCTCCTGCGCTGCGGCCAGGGACTGCTTGCCCGCGGGCCGCACTGTCAGCACCGCGAACCGTGAGGTCATCGCGCCTTTGCTGCCCTGCCTCCAGGTCACCTCGGTGAACCGCTGCGCACCCGCCTCCACAGCGAGGACGCAGACGGCTCGCGGTGAGGTGCGGTAGCGGGCAAGGGTGGGCGGTCCGAGCCCGCCGTAAGCAGGCTGGTGCGGCTCAACATCCTCCGAGTGGGCGACTTCCTTCCCGGCCAGGGCCAGGACATAGGACAGTCCTCGCTCCTGCAGACCGAGCCGGAACGGGGTGCTGACGCCGTAGCCGGCGTCGGCGACCACGACCGGCGCCTTCAACTGCCACTGAGCGAGTGTGTCCAGCAGACCGAGCGCGAGACGCCACTTCTCCCGGTGCACCACGCCGTCGGGGACTCCTGCCCTGCGGCATCGGTCCGGCTCGTCGGTCCACTCACGCGGCAGATACAACTGCCACTCCAACGGGCACGAGGCAGTGTCGGTGGCGGCATGGACACTGACCGCGACCTGGCAGTTCGCCCGCTTGCCGACCGCTCCGCAATACTGGCGGGCCACCCCCACCGACGCCTTGCCGCACTTGGGGAACGACACATCGTCGATCACCCACACCTCAGGCGTGATCACCTCGGACAGCCGCGCGGCGATCCGCTGCCTGACCGGCAGCGGATCCCACGGCGACTGGTTCACGAACTGCTGCAGGGCCTGCATGTTCCCGTCCGGCAGACGCTCGGCCATCGGCTGGATCGACTTGCGCCGGCCATCGAGCATCAGGCCCCGCAGATAACACTCGCCCCACCGCCGCTGATCCCGCCGCGGAAACGACCCGAACACATCGGCAACGAACTCCGCCAACTCACCCCGGAGCCGCTCCACTTCCCCCAACCTCACTCCAGGAAGCTACCCACGACCAGCCGAGATCACTCAACGTAACGAAGCACTACTAGGCGGACCGCTCGGCCGCCGCCACCAGCTCGCGGCAGCGCTTGACGTCCTCGGCCATCTGCTCCAGCAGAGCGTCCAGCGTCTCGAACTTCGCCTGCCCCCGCACGAACGCCAAGAAGTCGACCCCGACATGCAGCCCGTACAGATCGAGCCCCACCCGGTCGATGGCGTAGGCCTCCACCGTGCGCTCTGTCCCCTCGAACTGGGGGTTCGTCCCCACGGAGATCGCGGCCGGCATCACTTCGCCCTGGGCGTGCAGCCAGCCGGCGTACACGCCGTCGGCCGGGACGGCCGTGTGCGGCAGCGTCTCGACGTTGGCGGTCGGGAAGCCCAGTTCGCGCCCGCGCTGGGCGCCCCGGACGACGACGCCCTCCACCCGGTGCGGACGTCCCAGGATCTCCGCCGCGCCCTCGACATCGCCCTCGGCGACCAGCCGCCGCGTCAGCGTGGAGGAGAACGGCTCGCCGCCGCCCGCCTCGCCGGTCACGTACAGGTCGACGACCTCGACCTCGAAGTCGTAGGTCTTGCCCTGCGTGGACAGGAACTCCACGTTCCCGGCGGCCTTGTGGCCGAAGCGGAAGTTGGGGCCCTCGACGACCGCCTTGGCGTGCAGCTTGTCGACCAGGACCTTGACGACGAAGTCGGCCGGGGACAGCTTCGAGAACTCGGTCGTGAAGGGCAGGATGAGCACCGCGTCCACGCCCAGGCCGGCCATGAGTTCGGCGCGGCGGTGGTGCGGGGCGAGCAGCGGCGGGTGGCTGCCGGGGCGGACGACCTCGCTGGGGTGCGGGTCGAAGGTGACGACGACGGCGGGCACGCCCAGCTCCCGGGCGCGGTCCACGGCATGCCGGATGATCAGCTGGTGCCCGCGGTGCACTCCGTCGTAGGAGCCGATGGTGACGACGCTGCGCCCCCAGTCCTGGGGGATGTCCTCCAAGCCACGCCAGCGCTGCACTGTGCCTGCTCCTTGTCGAAAGCTCGTCGAACCCGTGTCCGGTCGGTTGTTCGTAGTTGCCTCGTGCGCAGGTCTAAGGGTGCCATGCCGGGTGCCTCCTGCCCGCACCGGCATGGGGGCTGTGACAGGGGGCACGGCCCCGTACGGCGGCCCGGCGCGCGGGAGGCAGGTCACGCGGGGACGCCCGCGCCAGCCAGGTTCTCGATCATCCGGTGGGAACTGGGCCCGACCAGCGCCGCCCACTCCTCGGGCGCGTCGCTCAGCCAGGCGGCGGCGCGGACGGCGAAGCCGGGCACATGCCGGCTCAGGTCGACCAGGGCGCGGTCGAAACGGGTGGCGCCCTCCGGGGTGCGCACCAGGAGCAGTCCGATGCGGTGGACGAGGTCGCGCAGGTCGTCGCCGCCGTTCCGGGCGGCGGCGTGCAGCAGCGCGTCCAGGACGTCGGTGTCGTGCTCGCGGGCGAGGAGCGCGTCGCGCAGGTCGCGGCGCAGCGGACGCGAGGCGGGGATGCCGGGCGGGGTGAGGACGCCGGCGAGGGCACAGCGCAGCCGCACGGGGCCGTCCTCCAGCAGTCCGGTGACCAGTGGCAGGAGCACGGGCCGGGCGGTAGGGCCATGGTCGAGCCGCTGGTCGGTGTATGCGGCCACCTGCCCGGCGAGTTCCGGCCGCAGCTGCGCCGCCCGGCACACCAGGGCGGCGATCCGCCGGGCCAGACCGGGCGGGGCGGCGTCGGCGAGTGCCCGCAGCGCCTCTTCCGCGTCCGGCCGCTCCAGCCGGGCCGCGAAGGCCCCGAGGACCGGTTCGGGGTCGGTCAGGAGGGCCCCGGCCAGTGCGTCCGGCGAGAACTGCGGGTCGCCCGCCGCGAAGTACACCAGCGCCCGCGGGAGGTAGCGGGTCCGGGTGTGGGGGTCCTGGACCAGGAGGGCGAGCGCGCCGCCGTGCAGGGCGCGGTCGGCCGGGCGGGCGAGCAGGGTGAGGGCCGCGTAGCGCAGGAGGGCGCGGTCGCCTCCGGTGCTCACGTGCGGTGCGACGCGCAGGCCGTGCGCCACCGCGGCGCTGCGCCGCGCGGGCCGCTTGTCGCGTGCCCACCGGTCGACGGCCCGGCACACCGCCGACGGCTCCTCCTCGGCCAGTACGGCGAGCAGCTCGTCGGCCCGCCGGTGCGCGCGGTCGGCGAGCACGTCCGTCAGATCGTCCAGGGCACCGTGGCGGTGGGTGTGCAGCAGCGCCTGCGCGGCCGTGGCCACGGTCGCGTGCGGGGTGGCGGGCAGTGGCCGCTCGTCGTCGAACCAGCGGGCGAGCTGCGGCTGCACGGCGGTGGGGTCGGCGGCGAGGAGTCCGGCGACGGCGTCCAGGAATCGGGGCCCGGCCTCGCACGGCGGACCGTCGGCGTGGACCAGCCGCCGCAGCAGAGCGCAGCGCGCCTCCTCAGGCAGCCGTACGCCGGTCCAGAAGGCGGGCCCGACCTCCTCCGGCAGGGGTCGCTGCTGCCGCCGCCAGGCCACGATCCGGTCGGCGAGCAGCCGCAGCACCTCCGTGTACGGCGCCGCGTCGGGTACGGCCGACAGCGTCCCGGCGAGCAGCCGGGCGGCCCACCAGGACCGCGGATCGGCGTCCAGGGCGTGCACCAGGTCCGCCAGGCGGGAGGCCAGCTGACCGGCGCCGTGCTGGCGGGCCAGGCACAGCAGGCCCTGGACGACCGGCCCGATGCGGTGGTGCGGCACGGGGTCGGGCTGCGCGTCCTCACCACGGTGGACGAGGGCGTGCAGGGCCTCGTCGAGGTCGAGGTGCGTGCCCTGGAGCCAGTCGGCGAGCCCCTCGTGGGCGAAGCGGTAGCCGGGTCCGGCGGGCACGAGGAGGCCCTCGGCGAGCACGGCCGCCGCCCAGCCCGAGCAGCCGCCGAGCCGCGCCGGGGCGGGCCCCCACGGGAACACCGTCTCGAACGCCTCCCGGTCCAGGTCTCCCAGCCCCGGGCCGAGGCTGCGCCGAGCGGCCTCGTGCACCTGCCCGGCGACCCTGGCGGCCAGCCGGCGTACGGCCGTGCCGTGCAGGCCGTTGCCGGCGGCCAGCCGTGTGGCGATGCGCAGGGACATCAGGTCCAGGTAGGCGGCGAAGACGTCGTCCCGGGAGACGGGGGCGGCGAGCACGGCCGGAGTTCCGGGGGCGTCGGTGAGCTCGGCCCGGATCTCGGCGAACAGGCGGAGGGTGAGGGGGTGCCGGGCGTCGGTGCCGACGAGGGCGTTCTCCGGGATGCCGTGCCGCAGCCTGGCCTCCCGGGCCTCGTCCCCGGCGAGGTCGCCCAGCCGTACGCACGCGGGACGGTGCAGCCTGCCGGACACCTCCTCCCAGTACTCCGGCCGGCACGCCACCACCAGCCGCACTCCCGTCTCCCCGAGCCACCGCACGGTCCCGTCCGCCCAGTCGGCCAGGCGGCGGGCCGTCGCCGGTGGCATCTCCTCGGGGCCGTCCAGGACGAGCAGCAGGGGCCGGCCGAGAGAACCGGCAAGGCGGGCGAGGCGCTCGGGCGTGGTGTCCCCCAGGTCCCCCGGGCCGACCGGTACCGACGGGGAGGAGGGGAACGGGGTTCGTGCGGTGGCCACGACGGGGGCGGCCCGGGTCAGCGCCCGGCGTACCGCGTCCGCCACCGACAGGTCGTCGTCCCGCAGTTCGCAGCCGCGCAGCCACAGTGTGGGATGCCCGCTGCGGGCGCGGCGCGCGGCGAACGCCGCGAGTTCCGTCGTACGACCGCTGCCGGGCGCCCCGACGAGTCCGAGGACGGCCGCCCGGCCTGCCGCGAACGCGTCGAACTCGGCTGCCGCACCCGCCCGTTCGACCGGCTCCGGGACACCGGTCCCGCCGGGCGGGCCGTCCAGTCCCAGCGCTGTGCCGGTCAGCTCCAGCACCCCGGCGAGGTTCAGATCGGCCCCGTAGGCGGGGACCGTCGCGGCGTTCTCGGCGAGCAGTCCGGCGAGCGGGCCCGCCGCTCCGGCGACCCGCGCACACAGCGGTACGGCGAACCCGACGTCGCGGTGGCCGGAGCTGAGCGCGGTGCCGAGGACCCCCACGACGGCGCCGGTCCCGGCGTCGAGCACCGGGCCGCCGGCCGCTCCGCCACCCGGCCGCAGCGCGTCGCGCCCTGCCGTGCCGACCGCCAGCTCCAGCGCGTCGTCGAGGCGGTGGAAGCGGTCCGTGGCCGCGTACGTCACCGAGGTCGAGCCCAGCACCCGCGCCTCGCGCCAGCCGCCGGCGGCGATCCGCACATAGGCGCCGGTTCCGGCCCCGTCCCGCACGGTGACGGGCAGCGGCGGCACCCCGAGCCCCTCGGTCCGTACGAGCGCCAGGTCCAGCGCGGGCAGCGGGGTGACCGCGTCTGCGGAGACGACCCGGCGGCGTTCCCCGGCCCCGTGCAGAACGAGCCGGGGCAGACCGTCGACGGCCTCGTGGCTGGTGACCAGCGTGCCGTGGTGGTCGGCCAGGAAACCGGTGCCGCGGGGGCGGCCGGCAGGATCGTGGATACGGACGAGGGCGTCGCCCGGGACCGCCCCGTCCTCGTGCCCTGCTGTTCCGGGGAGGTCCGGGGAGTCCTGTGGGCTGTCGCCCGTCTCCCGGGACCGATTCCGCGACGCCATCGTCGAGCCTCCCCCGCCGTACACCCGTGCCCTCGTGTTCGACCGTAGGGGCGGAATGATCAGCGGGACAGATCGCTCTGCGAAAGCGCCCCCTTCCGCTCCCCCGGTTCACTCCGAGCGCCCGCACGGACGGGTGAAGGAACGGGGGCGGCTGGATAACCCTAGGGGTGGGGGAACCGAGGGGGGACCGTGGAGCGGCGGCAGTGGAGGTACCCCGTGGCCGCCGCTCCACGGGCGGACGCCTGGTCCCCCGGTTCCTCCGTCAGGCGAAGACGGCCAGGCTCTTGGCCTTGCCCCGCTGCTCCTCGACGAGCGCGAGGAAACGGCCCTCCGGATCGAAGACGGCCACCGGGCCGGAGCCCGCGTACGCGTCGGGCATCTCCAGCCGGACGCCGTTGGTGAGCAGCTTGGCCCGCCGGGCGTCGACGTCCCAGCGGGGGAACGCGGCCGTGGCGGCCTCGGCGATCGGCATCACGGTCAGCTCCTTCTGGAGCTGGTCCAGGGTGCGGGCCGCGTCCAGCTTGTAGGGGCCGACGCGGGTGCGGCGCAGGGCGGTGAGGTGACCGCCGACGCCCAGACCGGCGCCCAGGTCGCGGGCCAGGGCCCGGATGTAGGTGCCCGAGGAGCAGACGACCGAGACGACCAGGTCGAGTACGGCCGTGCCGTCGTCGGCGACGGCGTCCCGGACGTCGTACACGCCGAAGGAGGAGACCGTGACGGGCCGGGCCGGGATCTCGAACTCCTCGCCCTCCCGGGCCCGCTTGTAGGAGCGCACGCCGTTGATCTTGATGGCGCTGACCTTGGACGGCACCTGCATGATGTCGCCGGTCAGCTCGGCGATGCCGGCGTCGATGGCCTCGCGGGTGACCTTGGAGGCGTCCGTGGAAGAGGTGAGCTCCCCCTCGGCGTCGTCCGTGAGGGTGTTCTGCCCGAGCCGGATCGTGCCCAGGTACTCCTTCTCGGTCAGCGCGAGGTGGCCGAGGAGCTTGGTGGCCTTCTCGACGCCGAGGACGAGGACGCCCGTGGCCATCGGGTCGAGGGTGCCGGCGTGCCCGACGCGTCGCGTTCTGGCGATGCCGCGCATCTTGGCGACGACGTCGTGCGAAGTGAAGCCCGACGGCTTGTCGACGATGACAAGGCCGTCGGGCGTGGTGTGCTTCTGGGTCATTCGGCGCTGTCGTCCGTCTCGTCGTCCTCGGGCTTGCGGTACGGGTCCGCGTCGCCGGCGTACTTGGCGCCCGCGGACGCCTCGCGCACCTTCTCGTCGGACTCGCGCGCCTTGTCGAGGAGGTCCTCGATGGCACGGGCGTTGTCCGGGAGGGCGTCCATGACGAAGGCCAGGGTCGGCGTGAACTTCACACCGGCGGCCCGGCCGACCTCGGAGCGCAGGATGCCCTTGGCGCTCTCCAGGCCGGCGGCGGCCGCCGCGCGCTCCTCGTCGTCCCCGTACACCGTGTAGAAGACGGTCGCCTCCCTGAGGTCACCCGTGACCCGGGTGTCCGTGATGGTGACGTGCGAGCCGAGCCGCGGGTCCTTGATCCCGCGCTGCAGCTTCTGGGCCACCACCTCTCGGATGAGGTCCGCCAGCCTTTTAGCCCGCGCGTTGTCGGCCACTGGTCCGTCTCCCGTTCTTTCCTGTCCGGTTCGTTCTCGGTTCGTCAGTCGTCTTCGCCGTGGAAGCGCCGCCTGACGGACAGCAACTCCACCTCGGGGCGGCCGGCGACCAGCCGTTCGCACCGGTCGAGCACGTCGCTCAGGTGCCCCGCATCGCCGGATACCAACGCGAGGCCGAGGACGGCCCTACGGTGGAGGTCCATATGGTCCACCTCGGCCGCGCTCACCGCGTACTTGCGCTGGAGCTCGGCGACGATGGGGCGGACGACGGAGCGCTTCTCCTTCAGCGACCGTACGTCGCCGAGGAGCAGGTCGAAGGACAGAGTCCCCACGTACATGTGTGTCCGGATGACCCGCCGGTACGGGATCGATGGCCCTGCCATCCGCGTGGCAGGGACATCAGAACCGTACAACGAACGGCCGGGGCCGATCGACGGAAATTACTCTCCGTCGACCGGCCCCGGACCGGACCGTCTCGGAAGCCCGAGCGCTCAGACGCGCGGCTTCTCGCGCATCTCGTACGTCGCGATGACGTCGTCGACCTTGATGTCGTTGAAGTTGCCGAGGTTGATACCGCCCTCGAACCCTTCGCGGATCTCGGTGACGTCGTCCTTGAAGCGACGCAGACCCTCGATGTTGAGGCTCTCCGCGACCACCTTGCCGTCGCGGATGAGGCGCGCCTTGGTGTTGCGCTTGACCTCGCCGGAGCGGATGAGAACACCCGCGATGTTGCCCAGCTTGGACGACTTGAAGACCTCGCGGATCTCCGCCGTACCGAGCTCGACCTCCTCGTACTCCGGCTTGAGCATGCCCTTGAGGGCCGCCTCGATCTCCTCGATCGCCTGGTAGATGACCGAGTAGTACCGGACGTCGACACCCTCGCGCTCGGCCATCTGCTGCGCACGCCCGGCGGCGCGCACGTTGAAGCCGATGACGATGGCGTCGGAGCCCATGGCCAGGTCGATGTCGGACTCCGTGACCGCACCGACACCGCGGTGCAGGACGCGGATGTCGACCTCTTCGCCGACGTCCAGCTGGAGCAGCGAGGACTCGAGGGCCTCGACGGATCCGGAAGCGTCACCCTTGATGATCAGGTTCAGCTGCTGGACCTCGCCGGCCTTGAGCACCTTGTCCAGGTCCTCGAGCGAGACACGACGCGTGCGCTTGGCGAACGCGGCGTTGCGCTCACGGGCGGCGCGCTTCTCGGCGATCTGACGGGCCGTACGGTCCTCGTCGACCACCAGGAAGTTGTCGCCCGCACCCGGGACGTTGGTCAGGCCCAGGACCTGAACCGGCGTCGACGGACCGGCCTCGGCAACGCTGTTGCCGTTGTCGTCGTGCATCGCCCGGACTCGGCCGTACGCGTCGCCGACCACCATGGTGTCGCCGACCCGCAGCGTGCCGCGCTGGACGAGGACCGTCGACACGGCACCACGGCCGCGGTCGAGACGGGACTCGATCGAGATGCCCTGCGCGTCCTGGTTCGGGTTGGCCCGCAGGTCGAGCGAGGCGTCGGCGGTGAGGACGACGGCCTCCAGCAGGGAGTCGATGTGCAGACCCTGCTTGGCGGAGATGTCGACGAACATCGTCTCGCCGCCGTACTCCTCGGCCACCAGGCCGTACTCGGTCAGCTGACCGCGCACCTTGGTCGGGTCCGCACCCTCGACGTCGATCTTGTTGACCGCGACGACGATCGGGACCTCGGCCGCCTTGGCGTGGTTGAGCGCCTCGACCGTCTGCGGCATGACGCCGTCGTTGGCCGCGACGACCAGGATCGCGATGTCGGTCGACCTCGCACCACGGGCACGCATGGCGGTGAACGCCTCGTGACCCGGGGTGTCGATGAAGGTGATCTTGCGCTCTTCTTCGTTGACCTCGGTCGCGACCTGGTAGGCACCGATGTGCTGGGTGATGCCGCCGGCCTCGCCCGCGATGACGTTCGTCTTGCGGATGGCGTCGAGGAGCCGGGTCTTACCGTGGTCGACGTGACCCATGACGGTGACGACCGGCGGGCGGACCATCAGGTCCTCCTCGTCGCCCTCGTCCTCGCCGAACTCGATGTCGAAGGACTCGAGCAGCTCGCGGTCCTCCTCCTCGGGGCTGACGATCTGAACCGTGTAGTTCATCTCGTCGGCGAGGAGCTGCAGCGTCTCGTCGGAGACGGACTGCGTGGCCGTGACCATCTCGCCGAGGTTCATCATGACCGCGACGAGCGACGCCGGGTTGGCGTTGATCTTCTCCGCGAAGTCGGTGAGCGAGGCACCGCGCGACAGGCGAACGGTCTCGCCGTTGCCGCGAGGCAGCATCACACCGCCGACCGACGGGGCCTGCATGGCCTCGTACTCCTGACGGCGCTGCCGCTTCGACTTGCGGCCACGACGCGCCGGACCGCCGGGACGGCCGAAGGCACCCTGCGTGCCACCACGGCCACCGGGACCGCCGGGACGGCCACCGAAGCCGGGACGGCCACCGCCACCGGGACCACCGGGACGACCGGCGAAACCGCCGCCACCGCCACCGGGACCACCGGGACGACCGGCGAAACCGCCACCGCCGCCACCGGGACGACCGGCGAAGCCGCCGCCACCCGGACGACCGCCGCCGCCACCGGGACGACCGCCGCCACCGGGACCGCGGCCGCCGGGGCCACCGCCACCGGGACGCGGGCCGGCAGCGGGACGCTGCGGCATCATGCCGGGGTTGGGACGCGGACCGCCGGGACCGCCGCCGGGACGCGGACCGCCGCCCTGCGGGCGGGGCATGCCGCCCGGGGTCGGACGCGCGCCGCCCGGAGCCTGCGGACGAGGACCGCCGCCGGCACCCTGCGGACGGGGACCGCCCTGGCCCTGGCCCTGCGGACGCGGGGCGCCACCGGGCGCACCGGGGCCGCCCGGACGCGGGGCACCGCCCGGACGGGGCGCCTGCGGGCGCGCCATGCCGGTGGAGCCACCAGAGGTGAACGGGTTGTTGCCCGGACGGGGACCCGCCGGACGGGCACCGGGACGCGGGGCGCCGCCACCCTGGCGCGGAGCGCCGGGACGGTCGCCACGGTCACCACGGCCCTGGCCGCCCTGGCCGGGACCGCCCTGACGCGGAGCACCCGGACGCGGCGCCTGGCCGGCCGGACGCGGGGCGCCCGGACGCGGGCCGGAGCCCTGTCCGGAGCCCTGTCCGGGTCCGGAGCCCTGGGGCGAGGACGGCGCGGCGGGAGCCGCCGGGGGCGCCGTGAACTCGGGCGTGGTCGGAGCCGGGGACGCCGGGGCGGGCCGCGGCGCGGGCTTCGGGCCCGGGGTGGGACGGGGGCCGGGAGAGGCCGGCGCGGCGGGAGCCGCGGGCTTCTCGGCGGCGGCCGGCTTGGGGGCCGGCGGGCGCGGGGCGGCCGGACGGGCAGCCTGCGCGGGAGAGGGGGCGCCCGGCTTAGCCGGGGCAGCCTTGCGGGCAGGGGCGGACTTGCCGCCTCCGCTGCCCTGCTGGAGGGCGTCCGTCAGCTTGCGTACAACAGGCGCTTCGATCGTAGAAGACGCCGAACGGACGAATTCACCGAGTTCCTGGAGCTTGGCCATGACGACCTTGCTCTCGACACCGAACTCCTTGGCGAGTTCGTAGACCCGGACCTTAGCCACTTCGCTCCTTTGAGGTCCGGGTTGCGTCCGGACCGTCGCTAGTTCATGGGCGTACTCATCGCGTACTCATCGAGTGCTCATCGCAATCTCGACCTGCTTTCGACTCGCGAGGTACCTAGCCGCACGGGGTTCCGTACGGCACGTCTTACCGTGTTGCCTGCTCGGCAACTGTTGTCTGCTCGACGTATCGGCGCAACGCCTTTGTGTCGAGCGGTCCCGGGACGCGCAGTGCCCTCGGGAACGCCCGTCGGCGTACCGCCTGGTCGAGACAGACCGGTGCGGGGTGAACGTACGCACCCCGGCCGGGCAGCGTACCGCGTGGATCAGGAACACATGCGTCCTTGATCGCTACGATCCGCAACAGTTCGGCCTTGGCCGCTCGCTCCCGACACCCCACACAGGTGCGTTCAGGGCATGCGCGGGCGCGCGTCCGGCCAGACACCGTTAAGTCTACCTCCCCGTACGCGCCTCACCCCTTTGGGGCGGGATTCGAACAGTTGCCGCGCATGAACCTGTCGTGATCTGAACGACGCGCGGCTTGGATCTATTCCTCGGAGCTGTTCCCGGCCGGTTCCGTGTCCGGGCGGATGTCGATCCGCCAGCCGGTCAGCCGGGCCGCGAGACGGGCGTTCTGCCCTTCCTTGCCGATGGCCAGGGACAGCTGGTAGTCGGGCACGGTCACCCGGGCCGACCGGGTCGCCATGTCCACGATCTCCACCTTGGAGACCCGGGCCGGGGACAGTGCGTTCGCCACCATCTCGCCCGGCTCCTCCGACCAGTCGACGATGTCGATCTTCTCACCGTTCAGCTCGCCCATGACGTTGCGCACGCGGCCGCCCATGGGGCCGATGCAGGCGCCCTTGGCGTTCAGGCCGGAGCGGGTGGACCGTACGGCGATCTTGGTGCGGTGACCGGCCTCACGGGCGATCGCGGCGATCTCCACCGACCCGTCGGCGATCTCCGGCACCTCCAGGGCGAAGAGCTTCTTCACCAGGTTGGGGTGCGTGCGCGACAGCGTCACGGACGGGCCGCGGACGCCCTTGGCGACCCGGACGACGTAGCTGCGCAGCCGCATGCCGTGCGGGTAGGTCTCCCCCGGCACCTGCTCCTGCACCGGCAGGATGGCCTCGAGCTTGCCGATGTCGACGAGCACGTTCTTCGGGTCGCGGCCCTGCTGGACCACGCCGGTGACGATGTCGCCCTCGCGGCCGGCGTACTCGCCGAGCGTCGCGTCGTCCTCGGCGTCGCGCAGGCGCTGCAGGATGACCTGCTTGGCCGTGGTGGCGGCGATACGGCCGAAACCGGACGGGGTGTCGTCGAACTCGCGGGCCTCCTGGCCCTCCTCGAGGTCGTCGGGGTCCTCCTTCGCCCACACGGTCACATGGCCGGTCTGCCGGTTGAGCTCCACGCGCGCGTGACGGCGGCTTCCCTCGGTGCGGTGGTAGGCGATGAGGAGGGCCGACTCGATCGCCTCGACCAGCAGGTCGAAGGAGATCTCCTTCTCCCGCACCAAGCCCCGCAGGGCGCTCATGTCGATGTCCACGGCTACGCCTCCTCTTCCTTCTTGTTGTCCTTGCGGCTGAACTCGACCTGGACACGTGCCCGGACGATGTCGTCGAAGGCGAGTCTGCGTGCGGTGGCCTTGCGGCCCTTCACTCCGGGCACCTCGGTGTCGAGTCCCTCGTCGTCGACCTTCAGGATCCTGGCGACCAGCTCGCCGCCCTCGGCCAGCTGGAACTTCACCAGCCGGTCCGTGGCGCGGACGTAGTGCCGGTGCTCCGTGAGGGGGCGCTCCGCGCCCGGGGTGCCGACCTCGAGGGTGTACTCGCCCTCGCCCATCGCGTCCGTCTCGTCGAGCTTCGCCGAGAGCGCGCGGCTCACATCGGCGATCTGGTCCAGGTCGGCGCCCGTGTCCGAGTCGACGACGACGCGCAGCACACGCTTGCGTCCGACGGAGTCCAGTTCGATCTCTTCGAGATCGAGGCCCTGGGAGGTGACGAGCGGCTCCAGCAGTTCTCGCAGCCTCTCGCTCTGGGTGGTGCTCATCCGGGTGACTCCTCGGCCGCGTGTGCTGTTGTGGGTTGGGTCGCGTGTCTGGTCAAAGGGTATCCGGTCGCGGGGAGTGTTGCCGTCCACCCGGTCACGAACGGTGCCGCTGAGTGATGCCGGGCGGGGGCCCGGGTACCGTGATCACGGGCGTGCAGCCCTTGCAGTCGCTTCTGTCTCGAAACGAGCCCCCGAGGACGTCCGACGTGCCCTTCCCCTCATCGCCGCGTGCCCGCTCCGGGCCGCGCAGACGGAGTCTGCTCGCCGTCGCTCCGGCGGCCCTCGCCCTGACGGGCTGCTCCGGCGGGGACTCCGGTCGCCCGGCCGGTGACGCGTCGTCGACCGCCGACCGGGCCGCACGCGCGCGTGCGGCCCGGGACAGTGAGGGGCTGGTGGAGCGGTACGACGCGGTGATCGCCGCCCGGCCGGGGCTCGCGGGGCGGCTGCGGCCGCTGCGCGAGGAGGTCGTACGGCATGCGCAGGCGTTCGACGGTGGCCGGAAGGCATCGCCTTCGGCGTCCCCGTCCGCATCTCCTTCGGCAGCCTCTTCGGCCTCGCCCTCCCCGTCCGCGGCTGTGCCGGGGAACGACAAGGACGCCCTCGCCGGGCTCGCCGCGGCGGAGCGGGAGCTCGCCGACCGACGGACCAAGGCGCTGGGCGGGGCGCCGGGCGAGCTGGCGCGGCTGCTGGCGTCGGTCGCGGCGGCCGGGGCGGCGCACGTGTATCTGCTGACGGAGGGTGACGCGTGAGCGAGGAGAAGGACCGGGAGCTGCGGGCCCTGCAGGCGGCGCTGGCGGCCGAGCACGCGGCGGTGTACGGCTACGGCGTCGTCGGCGGGAGGATCGGCGACGGGCAGCGCACCGAGGCGATCACGGCGTACGACGCGCACCGGGCGCGCAGGGATGCGCTGGTGCGCGAGGTGAAGGATCTGGGGGGCCGGCCGGTGGCCGCGTCCGCCGGTTACGCCCTGCCCTTCCAGGTGCCGGACGCGGCGGCGGCCGTGCGGCTCGCCGCCGAGCTGGAGGACCGGGTGGCCGGGGTGTACGCCGACCTGGTGCGCGCGTCGGGCGGCGGGCGGCGGGCCCTGGCCGCCGAGGCGCTGCGGGAGGCGGCGGTGCGGGCGGTGCGCTGGCGTCGCGGCAAGAGCGTAGCCTTCCCTGGGCTCACCGAGCGGGCCGGCACGGCCCCGCCCTCGGCGGCGCCGACGGCGTGACCCGCGCAGGGCGCGCACCGCGGACAGCACGAAGGGAACGACTCGCGCATGGTTTTCGAACCGCCGAAGCGTCTGGTCAGGGCGCTCGGTGAGACGGCGCCGGACGGCGACGACTGGCTGGAGAAGCTGCCCGAGGCGGCGCAGCAGGCCGTCGCGCTACGCGAGTTGACCGTGGAGCGGGTGCAGGTGCCCGGCGGGCGCAGCAGCCTGGTCGTGCTGGTGCGGGCGGCCGACGGGACGCCCGCCGTGCTCAAGCTGGCGCCCGGCCGGGCCCGCCCGGAGGCGGAGCGGGCCGCGCTCGCGCACTGGGACGGGCGGGGTGCCGTGCAGCTGCTCGAGCCCTTCACCGCGGAGGGCGTCCTGCTGCTGGAGCGGCTGCATCCGGACGTGTCGGTGCGGTCGCTGCCGGAGGCGAAGGCGCTGCTGGAGGCGGCGGGGACGCTGCGGCGGCTGTGGGCGGAGCCGCCCGCCGACTTCCCCTTCGAGACCGTGGCCGAGCGGACCGGGCGGCAGGCCGAGGCGATGCGGGCACGGGCGCAGGCCGATCCCGAGGTGGCCCCGCTGGTCGACCTGGCGCTCGCTGCGCGCGAGGAACTGCTGGCCGCGCCCCCCGAACACCGGCTGCTGCACGGCACGTTCCGGCAGAGCAAGGTGCTCGGCGGGGAGCGGATGCCGTGGCTGGCCGTGGGGCCCGACCCGGTGGTCGGCGAGTGCGCCTTCGATCTGGCCCGGCTGGTCCGGGACCGGGTGGAGGACCTGATCGCCCAGCCGTCCGGCGCGGCCACGACCCGGCGCCGGGTGAAGCGGCTCGCCGAGTCCCTGGACGTGGACCAGGAGCGGCTGCGGGGCTGGACGCTGTTCCGGGCCGTGGAGTCGGGCGTGCGGGCGGGGCGGGTCGGGCGGCCTCGGGATGCGGAGCTGCTGCTGGAGTTCGCGGGCTGGCTGTGAGCACCCCGGGCGACCGGAGCGCTCACAGCGGCGCCGTGGACGGCCCTACGCCGTGAGGCGGGCGACGGCCTCCTCGACCGTCAGTTCCTCGCGCTCGCCGGTGCGGCGGTCCTTCAGTTCCACCACGCCGTCGGCCGCGCGCCGGCCTGCCACCAAAATCTGCGGTACGCCGATCAGCTCGGAGTCCGTGAACTTGACGCCCGGGGAGACGCCGGGGCGGTCGTCGACCAGGACGCGGACACCGGCCGCGGCCAGCTTCCCGGAGATCTCGAGGGCCAGCTCGGTCTGGAGGGCCTTGCCGGCGGCGACCACGTGGACGTCGGCCGGGGCGACCTCGGCGGGCCAGCACAGGCCCTTGTCGTCGGCGCTCTGCTCGGCGAGGGCGGCCACCGCGCGGGAGACGCCGATGCCGTAGGAGCCCATGGTGACGCGGACCGGCTTGCCGTTCTGGCCGAGGACGTCGAGCTTGAGGGCGTCGGCGTACTTGCGGCCCAGCTGGAAGATGTGGCCGATCTCGATGGCGCGGTCGAGGACGAGGCCGGTGCCGCACTTCGGGCAGGGGTCGCCCTCCTGCACGACGACGACGTCGACATAACTGTCCACCTCGAAGTCACGGCCCGCGACGACGTTCTTGGTGTGCGTGCCGGCCTTGTTGGCGCCGGTGATCCAGGCCGTGCCCGGGGCCACCCGCGGGTCGGCGATGTACGTGACCTTGTCCAGGCCCTGGGGTCCGACGTAGCCGCGGACCAGGTCGGGGCGGGCCGTGAAGTCCGTCTCGGTGACCAGCTCGACGGCGGCCGGGGCGAAGTGCGCCTCGACCTTGTCGATGTCGACCTCGCGGTCCCCGGGGACGCCGACGGCGACGATCTCGCCGCCGACCTTCACGAGGAGGTTCTTCAGCGTGGCCGAGGCCGGGACGCCGAGGGAGGCGGCGAGGGTCTCGATGGTCGGGGTGTCGGGGGTCGGGATGTCCTCGGCGGCCGGCACGTCCGTGGCGTCGACGGGCTTCAACTCGTACGTGATGGCCTCGGTGTTGGCGGCGAAGTCGCAGTTCGGGCAGTCGGCGAAGGTGTCCTCGCCGGCCTCGGCCGGGGCGAGGAACTCCTCGGACTTGGAGCCGCCCATCGCACCGGCCGTCGCGGCGCAGATGCGGTAGTCGAGGCCGAGTCGCGCGAAGATCTTCTGGTAGGCCTCGCGGTGCAGGGCGTAGGACTTCGCGAGGCCCTCGTCCTCGGTGTCGAAAGAGTAGGAGTCCTTCATCAGGAACTCGCGGCCGCGCAGGATGCCGGCGCGGGGCCGGGCCTCGTCGCGGTACTTGTTCTGGATCTGGTAGAGGATGACCGGCAGGTCCTTGTAGGAGGACGCCTGGTCCTTCACCAGGAGGGTGAAGATCTCCTCGTGGGTGGGGCCGAGGAGGTAGTCGCCGCCCTTGCGGTCCTGCAGGCGGAACAGCTCGGGGCCGTACTCCTCCCAGCGGCCGGTGGCCTCGTAGGGCTCGCGCGGCAGGATCGCGGGGAGCAGGACCTCCTGGGCGCCGACGGCGTCCATCTCCTCACGGACGATCCGCTCGACGTTGGCCAGCACCTTCTTGCCGAGGGGCAGCCAGCTCCAGATGCCGGCGGCGGTGCGGCGTACGTAGCCGGCGCGGACGAGGAGCTTGTGGCTGAGGACCTCGGCGTCCGCCGGGTCGTCGCGCAACGTCTTCGCCAACAACTGGGACATGCGCTGGACCGGTGCGTTCGCCATGGTTCCTCTGCTCCTGCTGCTGGGGGTCCCCCGCTCGAGCGGAGCCGAGAGTGGGGGAAGGTGATGGCAGGAGGTTATCCGGGGGGTGCGCGGCGGTGGAAATCGGTTATCCGCGGCGCAGGGGCAGGGTGGCGCCCATCACGGCGTACGGCTTCGGCGCGCTGGGGAAGAGCACCTGCCGGGCGAGGTCCTGGTAGCCGAGGGAGCGGTAGAGGGCGCGGGCCGGGCTGTCGGTGTCGATCGCGGAGAGGATCGAGCGGGGTTCGGCGGCGCCGTCGGTGATCGTGGTGATCAGGGAGCGTCCGAGGCCGCGGTTCTGGTACGCGGGGTGGACGTGCAGTTCGGTGATCACGAAGGAGTCGTCGAGCCAGTGGTCGTGGCGCTGGGCGCGGAGGTAGGGCTCCACGACGGTGGACCACCAGTGGGTGCGGTCGTTGGGCATGCCGTAGACGAACCCGACCAGGTTGCCGTCGGCCGTGGCGCCGAGGGCGCGGGCGCCCGGGTAGGTCATGTGGCGCAGGACGATCTGGCGGCGTACGGCGACTTCGTCGGGGCCGAGGCCGAAGGCAACGGCTTGGATGGCCAGGGCCTCATCCACGTGGGCGGAGAGGTCGAGTGGGCCGATCACCAGGTCCATGGCGGGGAGCCTACAGGGGGGTTCCCGTTCCTTGCCGGGTGCGGGACGGATGTGGCTGAGCGCGCCGACGCGGCGGAGCCGCATATCGGATACAGCCTCGCGCCCCTTTGGGGCGCCTTCAGAACAGCACGCTCATGAAGGCGCCGACTTCCTGGAAGCCCACGCGTCGATAGGCCCTGCGCGCCGCCGTGTTGAAGTCGTTGACGTAGAGGCTGGCGACCGGGGCCACATCCGCCAGGGCGTAGCGCAGGACGGCCGCCATGCCGGGAGCCGCCAGGCCGGTACCCCGGTACTCGGGGGCCACCCACACGCCCTGGATCTGGCAGGCGCGGTCCGTCGCGGCGCCGATCTCGGCCTTGAAGACGACCTTGCCGTCCGCGTCGAAGCGGGCGAAGGCGCGGCCGGAGCCGACGAGTTCGGCGACGCGGGCCTGGTAGAGCAGGCCGCCGTCGCCGGCCAGCGGGGAGACGCCGACCTCCTCGGTGAACATCGCCACACACGCCGGCATGATCGTTTCCATCTCGTCCTTGCGGACGCGGCGGACGTAGGGGTCCGGGGTGACGTCGGCCGGGAGGTGGTCGGCGACCATGAGCGGCTGGTGGCGGCGGACCTCTCGGGCCGGGCCCCACTGGGGTTCCAGCAGGCGCCACAGGTCGGAGGTGGCGCCGGAGGGGCCGACGATGGAGGAGCAGCGGCGGCCGGCCCGGCGTGCGCGGTCGGCGAAGGCGCGCACAGCGCGCGGACCGGCGCAGATCGGGACCAGGTTGGCGCCGGCGTAGCAGAGGGACGTGAGTATCCCGTCCTCGTACCAGCCCCACATCTCGCCGCCGAGCCGCCACGGGTCGAGTCCGGCGATCCGCACGCGGGACGTCACGAAGGCGTTCGCGACCGGCTCGCGGTCGAGGACGGCGAGCGCGGCGTCCAGGTCGCTCGGTTCGAGGACCCGTGAGGTCGTCTGGGTCAACACGTGCGGGGGGCCTCACACACTGGGGGCGGCTGGTCCCCGCACTATAGCTGCGCTGCTCGGGCGGGCGCCTCGGAGCTCGGGGTCCTTGTTGTCGGGCGGCTGCGGGGTGTCCCGCGGCTTGTCGCGCGGTTCCCCGCGCCCCTGGGAAGAGGGGCGCGGGCCCACTGGCGAGTCCGGAAGGCTCAGCCCGCGACCGCCACCGACGGCTCGCCCGAGGTCACGCCGTCCTTCTCCATCTGCTCGGCCAGCTTCATGGCCTCTTCGATGAGGGTCTCCACGATCTTGGACTCGGGGACGGTCTTGATGACCTCGCCCTTGACGAAGATCTGGCCCTTGCCGTTGCCGGAGGCGACGCCGAGGTCGGCCTCGCGGGCCTCGCCGGGGCCGTTGACGACGCAGCCCATGACGGCGACGCGGAGCGGGACCTCCATGCCGGTGAGGCCGGCGGTGACCTCTTCGGCCAGCTTGTAGACATCGACCTGGGCACGGCCGCAGGACGGGCAGGAGACGATCTCCAGGCCGCGCTCCTTGAGGTTCAGGGACTCCAGGATCTGGATGCCGACCTTGACCTCCTCGGCGGGGGGCGCCGAGAGCGAGACGCGGATCGTGTCGCCGATGCCCTGGGAGAGGAGGGCGCCGAAGGCGACGGCCGACTTGATCGTGCCCTGGAAGGCCGGGCCCGCCTCCGTGACGCCGAGGTGCAGCGGGTAGTCGCACTGGGCGGCGAGCTGCTTGTACGCCTCGATCATGACGACCGGGTCGTTGTGCTTGACGGAGATCTTGATGTCGCGGAAGTCGTGCTCCTCGAAGAGGGACGCCTCCCACAGGGCCGACTCCACGAGCGCCTCGGGGGTCGCCTTGCCGTACTTCTGGAGGAGGCGCCGGTCGAGGGAGCCGGCGTTGACGCCGATGCGGATCGGGGTGCCGTGGTCCCGGGCCGCCTTGGCGATCTCCTTGACCTTGTCGTCGAACTGCTTGATGTTGCCGGGGTTGACGCGGACCGCCGCACAGCCGGCCTCGATGGCCGCGAACACGTACTTCGGCTGGAAGTGGATGTCGGCGATGACCGGGATCTGCGACTTGCGGGCGATGGTCGCGAGGGCGTCGGCGTCGTCCTGCGTGGGGCAGGCGACGCGGACGATCTGGCAGCCGGACGCGGTGAGTTCGGCGATCTGCTGGAGGGTCGCGCCGATGTCCGACGTACGCGTCGTGGTCATCGACTGCACCGAGACAGGGGCGTCTCCGCCGACGGCCACGGATCCGACCTGGATCTGGCGGCTCTTCCGGCGCTCGGCGAGCTTGGTCGGAACGGACGGCATGCCGAGAGAAATCGCAGTCATCTGCTGTGCAACCCCAAGTCGTGGATCAAGGTCCGGTCCCGTGAGCAGCGGGCTCCGAGCTTCGAGATTACGGCACATGCCTCGGGGCGAGCACATCCCACCCGCTGTGCCACCCCATGGGAGGCGGCCCGGCGAAAAGCATGCCGGGCCGCCACGAACGCCGTATGACTAGGAGATTCTCACCGGGTTAACCACGTCCGCGATCAGGACCAGGATCGTGAAGCAGATGAAGATCCCGGCGACGACGTAGGCGACCGGCATGAGCTTCGCCACGTCGAAGGGGCCCGGGTCCGGCCGGCGCAGCACCTTGGCCGTGTTGCGGCGCAGCGACTCCCACAGGGCTCCCGCGATGTGGCCGCCGTCGAGCGGCAGCAGCGGGAGCATGTTGAACAGGAACAGGGAGAGGTTGAAGCCGGCGACCAGCATGAGGGCCATGGCCAGCTGCTGGGTGGGCGGGATGTCGAGCGTGAAGATCTCGCCGCCGACGCGGGCCGCGCCGACCACGCCCATCGGGGAGTCGGCCTCGCGCTCGGCACCGTCGAAGGCCGCGTTCCACAGGGCCGGGATCTTGCCGGGGAGCGCTGCCAGGGCGTCGACGGCGTCGACGATCCGGTCGCCCATCCAGGTCACGGACTCGCCGAAGTCCTGCTTGACGACGCCGGTGGCGGCGCTGAAGCCGAGGAAGCCCGCCTGGACGTACTGGCCCTCGACGATCTGGCCGCCGGAGTCCTTCTTGGCGACCTGGTTGGTGGCGATCTTCGCCTGCAGGGTGACGTCCTGGCCGCCCCGCTCGACGACGATCGGCACCTCCTTGCCGGGGGTGGCGCGAATCAGGTCGGACAGCTTGTTCCAGTCGTCGGTCTTCACCCCGTTGAAGGAGACGATCTTGTCTCCCGCCTTGAGGCCCGCCGCGGCGGCGGGGGCGGCCGGGTCGCCCTTCTGGCACTTGTCGCGGTTCTCGTTCTGCGCGATGACGCACTGGGAGACCGAGCTGACCGTGGTGGTCTGCTGGGTGATGCCGAAGCCCATCAGGACGGTGAGGAACAGCGCCACCGCGAGGACCAGGTTCATGAAGGGGCCCGCGAACATGACGATCACGCGCTTCCAGGGGGCGCGCGTGTAGAACATGCGGTTCTCGTCGCCCGGCTTCAGCTCCTCGTAGGCGGCGGTGCGGGCGTCCTCGATCATGCCGCGCCACGGGGAGGTGGAGCGGGCTTCCATCCGGCCGTCGGGGCCGGGCGGGAACATGCCGATCATGCGGATGTAGCCGCCGAACGGGATGGCCTTGATGCCGTACTCCGTCTCGCCCCTGTTGCGCGAGAAGAGGGTGGGGCCGAAGCCGACCATGTACTGCGGCACGCGGATGCCGAAGAGCTTGGCGGTGGACAGGTGCCCCAGCTCGTGCCACGCGATCGAGAACAGCAGGCCGACCGCGAAGAGGACTATGCCGAGGATGAACATCAGGGTCGTCATGCACGGGCCTCCGCCGTCTGTGCCGCCAGTTCCCGGGCCCGGGTCCGCGCCCAGGTCTCCGCTTCGAGGACGTCCGACACGGTGAGTGAGGTTCCCGTACGCGGGGTGCCGTGTTCCTCGACGACCCGGGTGACGGTGTCCATGATCCCGTTGAAGGGCAGTGCGCCCTGGCGGAACGCCTCCACGCACTCCTCGTTGGCCGCATTGAACACCGCCGGGGCGGTGCCCGCGAGCTCGCCCACGTGCCGGGCGAGGTTCACCGACGGGAAGGCCTCGGTGTCGAGCGGGAAGAACTCCCAGGTCGAGGCCTTGCTCCAGTCGAAGGTGGGGGCCGCGTCGGGGACGCGCTCGGGCCAGCCGAGGCCGATGGCGATGGGCCCGCGCATGTCGGGCGGGGTCGCCTGGGCCAGTGTCGATCCATCCGTGAACTCAACCATCGAGTGGACATACGACTGGGGATGCACGACCACCTCAATGCGGTCGAAGGGAATGTCGTAGAGGAGGTGCGCCTCGATGACCTCCAGGCCCTTGTTGACGAGGGTCGCGGAGTTGATCGTGATGACCGGGCCCATGGCCCAGGTGGGGTGGGCGAGGGCGTCCTCGACGGTGACGCTCGCGAGCTCGGCCTTCGTACGGCCGCGGAACGGGCCGCCGGACGCGGTGACGACCAGCTTGCGGACGTCGGCCCGGGTGCCCGCGGCCAGGGCCTGGAAGAGGGCGGCGTGCTCGGAGTCGACCGGGATGATCTGCCCGGGCTTGGCGAGGGCCTTGACCAGCGGGCCGCCCACGATGAGCGACTCCTTGTTGGCGAGCGCGAGGGTGCGGCCCGCCTCCAGGGCGGCCAGGGTCGGGGCGAGCCCGATGGAGCCGGTGATGCCGTTCAGGACGGTGTGGCAGTCGGATGCCGCCAGCTGGGTGGCCGCGTCCGGGCCGGCGAGGAGCTCGGGTAGCGGCTCGCTCGTGCCGTACTGCGCGGTGAGCGCCTCGCGCAGGGCCGGTACGACGTCCTCGCGGGCCACGGCGACCGTCCGCACCCGCAGCCGGTACGCCTGCTCGGCGAGGAGGGCGACCCGGCCGCCGTTGGCGGAGAGGCCGGTGACCCGGAACCGGTCGGGGTTACGCAGCACGAGGTCGATGGCCTGGGTGCCGATGGACCCGGTGGAGCCGAGGATCACCACGTCCTTCGGGCCGTCGCCCGCTACGGGGTCGTAGACCAGGTGCGGATCGGCGAGGGGGGCTGGACTGTCGCTCATTGCTCCATTGTTGCCGTAAGGGCCGTGTGTGAGGACAGCGCATCCCCTTCGCGGGGGCGCGCGCCACATCTGCGCACGCCCCGTGAAGGTCGGATCTACCGGATCGGCCGGTGGACGTTCTCCTTCTGTGACGGTCCCGGGGTCGCGTCCGCGATCCACGGGCCGTCGTCCGACGGGTCGACGATGCCCTGCTCCAGCCACTCGTACGTGCCCGACAGGACGCCCTTGACGACCTTGCGGTCGAGGTCGTCGGTGTTGGTCCACAGCCGGGTGAAGAGCTCCTCGATCCGGATGCGGGACTGGCGGCAGAAGACGTCGGCGAGCTGGTAGGCCTCGCGGCCGTGGTCGCCCTGGCTGCGCAGGAGTTCGGCACGGACGCAGGACGCGCTCATGGCGAACAGTTCTGCGCCGATGTCGACGATCCGGCCGAGGAAGCCCTGCTTGGACTCCATGCGGCCCTGCCAGCGGGACATCGCGTAGAAGGTGGAGCGGGCGAGTTTGCGGGCGGTGCGCTCGACGTAGCGCAGGTGGCCGGAGAGGTCCACGTCGCGTTTGAACTCGCCGTAGGAGGTGGGGAGCTGGCCCGGGCCCGCGACCAGCTTGGGGAGCCACTTGGCGTAGAAGGCGCCCGCGTTCGCGCCCGCCTTAGCCTTGTCGCCGAGGGACTTCTCGGGGTCGATGAGGTCGCCGGCGACGGAGAGGTGGGCGTCGACGGCCTCGCGCGCGATCAGCAGGTGCATGATCTCGGTGGAGCCCTCGAAGATGCGGTTGATGCGCAGGTCGCGCAGGAGCTGCTCGGCGGGCACGCCGCGCTCGCCGCGGGCCCGGAGGGAGTCGGCTGTCTCGAAGCCGCGTCCGCCGCGGATCTGGACGAGTTCGTCGGCCATCGTCCAGGCCATCTCGGAGGCGTACAGCTTGGCGAGGGCGCCTTCGATGCGGATGTCGTTGCGGTCCTCGTCGGCCATCTGCGAGGCCAGGTCCGTCACGGCCTCCAGGGCGAAGGTGGTGGCCGCGATGAAGGAGATCTTGGAGCCGACCGCCTCGTGGTGCGCGACGGGTTTGCCCCACTGCTCGCGGGCCGCCGACCACTCGCGGGCGATCTTCAGGCACCACTTGCCGGCCGCGACACAGGAGGCCGGCAGGGAGAGCCGCCCGGTGTTGAGGGTGGTCAGGGCGATCTTCAGGCCCTGGCCCTCCGCGCCGACGCGGTTGGCGGCGGGGACGCGGACCTGGTGGAAGCGGGTGACGCCGTTCTCGATGCCGCGCAGACCCATGAAGGCGTTGCGGTTCTCGACGGTGACGCCGGGCGAGTTCGTCTCCACGACGAAGGCGGTGATGCCGCCGCGGTGACACTCGCTCTTGGGGACCCGGGCCATGACGACCAGCAGATCGGCGACGACGCCGTTGGTGGTCCACAGCTTCACGCCGTCGAGGACGTAGTCGTCGCCGTCGGGCACGGCGGTGGTGGCGAGGCGGGCCGGGTCGGAGCCGACGTCGGGCTCGGTGAGCAGGAAGGCGCTGATGTCCGTGCGGGCGCAGCGCGGCAGGAAGCGCTCCCGCTGCTCCTGGGTGCCGAACAGCTTCAGGGGCTGCGGCACGCCGATCGACTGGTGTGCGGAGAGCAGCACGCCGATCGCGGGGCTGGCGGAGCCGGCCAGGGAGAGCGCCTTGTTGTAGTACACCTGCCCGAGGCCGAGCCCGCCGTACTTGGTGTCGATCTTCATGCCGAAGGCGCCGAGCTCCTTCAGCCCGTCGATCACCTCGTCGGGGATCCGGGCCTCGCGCTCGATGAGGGCCCCGTCGATCTTCGTCTCGACGAAGTCGCGGAGCTTGGCGAGGAACTCCTCGCCGCGCTGGGCCACCTCGTCGTCCGGGAGGGGGTGGGGGTGGATGAGGTCGAGCCGGAAGCGGCCGAGGAACAGCTCCTTGGCGAAGCTGGGCTTGCGCCAATGCTGTTCCCGGGCGGCCTCCGCCACCTCACGGGCCTCCCGCTCGGTGACGGCGGGACGGGAAGAGGGGGTGCTGGAAGCGGACATGAGGGGCACCTCGCCGCAACTAGGGAGTTTGAGGACCGTTTCGTTACCGACCAGTGCTACTGGATCGTTGGTACCCGAATCCGGACGCTCCCACCAGTCCTCGCGCGTCCGTTCGGCCGAAGGGGGATGAGCCCGCCCGGCACTTGTCGCGCGCCTGAGGACGGTGTTGCATCGAGGTGTCACCCCGGAGACGACTCCGCGCTGAGAGCGCTCCGCGAAATCGGTATCGAAGCGCTTCGACAACCTATGGACACCCACTCCTGCTGGGGCTACTGTCGAATCACCCTCACCCACCCTTATCAGCAACGCGCACTGTCGAAGCGCTTCACAAAAGCTTGGAGAGCTGGATGGTCACCCTCGCCGAGGTCGCCCAGCACGCCGGAGTCTCGGCGAGCACGGTGAGCTATGTCCTCAGCGGCAAGCGGTCCATCTCCGCGAACACCCGGCAGCGGGTCGAGCGGAGCATCCGCGAGCTCGGGTACCACCCGAACGCCGGGGCCCGCGCCCTGGCCAGCAGCAAGTCGAACATCATCGCGCTGATGGTCCCGCTGCGCACGGACATGTACGTGCCCGTGATGATGGAGATCGCCATCGCCGTGGCGACCTCCGCGCGCGCGTACGGGTACGACGTGCTGCTGCTCACCGGCGAGGAGGGTCCCGACGCGGTGCGACGCGTGGCGGGCAGCGGGCTCGCCGACGGGATGATCCTGATGGACGTCGAACTCGACGACGAGCGGCTCCCGCTGCTGCGCGCGACGGACCAGCCGTCCGTACTGATCGGACTGCCCGCCGACACCTCGGGGCTGACCTGCGTCGATCTGGACTTCCGGGCGACGGGCGCGCTGTGCGTGGAGCACCTGGCCAAGCAGGGGCACCAGGACATCGCTGTCATCGGGGAGGCCCCGGCCGTCTACGAGCGGCACACGGGCTTCGCCGAACGCACCCTGGACGGACTCAGGTCCCGTTCCCGGGAGCTGGGTGTGCGGCTGCTGCACCGGCCGTGCGAGGGCGGGTACGACGCGATGGCGGTGACGCTCGCCCGGATCCTCGACGAGCGTCCGGACACCTCGGGCCTCATCGTGCAGAACGAGTCGGCGGTCGAGCCGCTGCTCGCGCTGCTGCGGCAGCAGGGCCGTGCCGTGCCGGAGGACATGTCGGTGGTCGCGATCTGCCCCGACCAGGTCGCGATGCAGGCCTCGGTGCGGCTCACGTCGGTCGCCATCCCCGCGCAGGAGATGGGCCGGCACGCCGTGGACCACCTGGTCGCCAAGCTGGAGGGGCGCGGCAGCGACCAGGTCGTGCTGATCGCGCCCGAGCTGACCGTACGGGGCAGCACGGGGCCGGCGCCGAGCCGGTCGTAGGCCCCCCTCTCCCCGCCTGTCCGAACACCGCCCTCCTCTCAGGGCACCCCCATGTCCGCACACCTCTGTCCGCACTCCTCCAGGAGCTCAGGAGCACGCGTGAATCAGCCTGCTGAAACCCAGCCCCAGGTGAGCCTGGCGCAGTCCTCCCCGACCGTCGGCACGTTCCGCGAGCGGGACGGTGCGCTGGAGTGGAGCGGCCGCCAGGAGACCCTCCGGGTCGAGCCGTGGGGTCCGGACGCGGTCCGGGTGCGTGCCCGGCTCGGCGGTCCGGTCCTCGAAGGGCTTCCGGGCGCCCTGCTCGACGAGGCTCCCGCGACGCCGGCCACGGTGAAGATCGAGGACGGCACAGGACTGCTGACCGTCGGCGCGCTCACCGTCGAGGTGAGCGCCGAGGGCCTGATCCGCTTCCTGCGGACAGAGGACTCCGCCGAGATCCTCGCCGAGGACCGCGCGCACTTCTGGTGGCCCGGCTCCCGCCTCTACACGGCCGTCGGCAACGGCCACCACCGCCTGGAGCAGCGCTTCGCCGCCTACGACGACGAGAAGCTGTACGGCCTCGGCCAGCACCAGCACGGGCGCCTGGACCAGAAGGGCCTGGTGCTGGACCTGGTCCAGCGCAACGCCGAGGTCGGCATCCCGGTGCTCACCTCCAGCCGGGGCTACACCCTGCTGTGGAACAACCCGGCGATCGGCCGCGTGGAACTGGCGCACAACGGCACCCGGTGGGTCGCCGACTCGGCCCGGCAGATCGACTACTGGATCACCGCGGGCGACCCGGCCGCCGCCCAGCGCCGCTACAGCGCGGTGACCGGCCGCAGCCCGATGCTGCCGGAGTGGGCGGCGGGCTTCTGGCAGTGCAAGCTGCGCTACCGCACCCAGGACGAACTGATGGCGGTGGCCCGGGAGTACAAGCGGCGGGGACTGCCCATCTCGGCGATCGTCTGCGACTTCTTCCACTGGACGCATCTCGGCGACTGGAGGTTCGACCCGAAGGAGTGGCCCGACCCGGCGGCGATGGTGCGCGAGCTGGAGGAGCTCGGCATCAAGCTGGTGGTGAGCGTCTGGCCGTCGGTGTCGCCGCTGAGCGAGAACCACCCGGTGCTGGAGCAGCGCGGCTGGTTCATCGGCACCCAGTACGGGCCGATGGCGCACGCCGACTGGCCCGACAAGGAGGTCGCCTCCACGGTCCAGGTCGCCTTCTACGACGCCACCAACCCGGACGCCCGTGCGTTCGTGTGGCAGAAGGTGAAGGAGAACTACCTCGACCCGTACGGCATCACGGCGTTCTGGCTGGACGCCTGCGAGCCGGAGCTGAAGCCGGGCTTCCAGGAGAACCTGCGCTACTGGGCGGGCCCGGGCCTGGAGGTCGGCAACGCCTACCCGGCGGAGAACGCCCGCACGTTCTACGAGGGGCTGGCGGCCACCGGCGAGGAGGAGATCGTCACCCTCAACCGCTCCGCGTGGGCGGGCAGTCAGCGCTACGGCGCCGCCCTGTGGTCCGGTGACATCGGCACGGACTTCCCGACCCTTCGCCGCCAGATCGCGGCCGGCCTCAACACGGCCCTGTCGGGCATCCCGTGGTGGAACACCGACATCGGCGGCTTCCACGGCGGCGACCCGGACGACCCGGCGTACCGGGAGGTGATGGTCCGCTGGTTCCAGTTCGGCGCGCTGTCCCCGCTGATGCGGCTGCACGGCTTCCGCGACCCGGGCATGCCGCTGGGCCCGGAGATGACCGGCGGCCCGAACGAGGTGTGGTCGTACGGCGAGGAGGCCGGGGCCGTCCTGGAGAAGTACCTGCGGCTGCGCGAGCGGCTGAAGCCGTACGTGCTGGACGTGATGCGGGCGGCCCACGAGGAGGGTCTGCCGGTGATGCGGCCGCTCTTCCTGGAGTTCCCGGACGACCAGGCGGCCTGGTCGGTCGACGACTCGTACCTGTTCGGCCCGGATCTGCTGGTCGCGCCGGTGCTGACGGCCGGCGCCACCGCCCGTACGGCGTATCTGCCGGCGGGGGCGTCCTGGACGGACGCGTGGACGGGTGAGACCTACGAGGGCGGCCGGGCCGTGACGGTCGACGCCCCGCTGGACCGCATCCCGCTCTTCCTGCGGGACGGGGCACGGCTGCCTGTAACGGAGTAGCCGTGCCGGAGGGGATGGCCGGATCGATGGAGGTCTTCCGGCCATCCCCTTTCGCCGTTCGGCCAACTTCCGTCCACCGCAGGCACGTTCCAGGGGGTAGGTTTCCCGCGTGTCCTCGTCTCCGCTCGCCCTCACCCTCGCCAACCTGGCGCTGCGGCCCGCCTTCGGCTCCCGCAGGGACCCCGGCCGGATCTTCGACCGCATCGTGGTGGAGGCCGGGGAAGCGCCGGGAGACCGGCAGTTCGTCGACGACTTCCGGGCCCTGCTGGGCTGGTGGGCCAAGGCCGAGCACCTCACCCCGGTCGGCTGGCAGGCCGCGCAGAGCCACGTCCGGCGGCATCTCACCAACCGGGCGCGGGTGCGGCGGCTGATCGCCGAGCACCCGGAGATCGAGCAGGAGCCCATCGACAAGCCGGTGTTCGTCGTGGGGCTGCCCCGCACCGCGACCACCGTCACGCACTCCGTGCTGGCGGTCTCGGACGAGCACCGGTCTCCGCTGCTGTGGGAACTGCTCGCGCCCGACCTGGAGTTGCCGCCCCGGCAGCGGCGCAAGGCCGTCACGGCCGGACGCCGGATGGTGCAGGGCACGGACCTGTTCGCGCCGCGCTTCCGCGACATCCACGCGATGGCCGCCGAGGGCCCCGAGGAGTGCACGTTCGCACTGCCGCACGCCCTGATGCCGTTCTCCCAGGCCCGTATCCCCGAGTACCGGGAGTGGCACTGCGCACGGGACTTCACGGCCGACTACCGGCACCTCAAGCAGGTCTACCAGGTGCTCCAGTACGGCCGTCCGCGGCGGCGCTGGATGCTGAAGTCCCCCATGCACCTGGAGAACCTGGACGCGCTGCGCACGGTCTTCCCCGACGCGACGATCGTGTGGTGCCACCGTGACCCGGTCACCGTCGTGGCGTCCTTCTGCTCCCTGATCGAGCACGGCATGGCCGTCAGCACCCGCCCCGTCGACCTCACCGGCATCGGCGCCACCTGCTGGACCTGCTGAGCCGGGCCATGACGCGCGGTCTCGCGGCCCGGGCCGCCATCCCCGCGCAGCAACTGGTGGACGCCCCGTACTCCTGGCTCGGCTCCGAGCCCGCGACCGGCGCCCCGAAGCTCTACGCCGCCGTCGGAGCCCGGTGGACCGAGGCCGACGCGGCCCGGCTCCCCGCGGCCGTCGCCCGCCCCAAGGGCGCCCGTAGGCACACCTACGACCTGTCCCGCTACGGCCTGACCCGCGACGCGGTCGAGTCGGCCTTCGCCGGATACAACGCGCTGCGGGCCGAGGTCGACCGCGCCTGACGGCACGGCCGGCCCCGGCCCCCGCGACGGATCAGCTGCTGCTGACCGTCAGGTTGTTGGTGGTGAAGTTCAGCCCGCCGGACGACGAGGTGACCTCGTAGCCGAACTGCACGTCACCGATGGTCTCGTTGCCCATCCAGCCCTTGGTGTCCTTGATCCACTTGAGGATCGGCAGGATGTTCACGGTGCCGGAGCTGGAGTTGGAGGTGCGGATGAACGAGAACACCTCGTTGGCGCCGTTGGTGCCCTTGAAGACGTTCCAGGAGTGGCCGCCGAGGCTGACGCTGCCCTGCGAGGAGCCGATCGGGCCGACGGCTCCGGTCTTGTTGACCCAGAGCATGATCTCGTAGTCGTGGTCCGTGTCCCAGATGTCGTACGACGTGTTGTACGCGCCGGACGACGGGACGCTGACGTTGTAGCTGCTGGAGAGCGAGCCCAGCGAGGTGATCGACTTGTTGATCGCCTTCGTCTGGTTCGGGTAGGACTTGATGCCGCCGGTGTTGGGGTGGTTGGCCCAGACGCCCCAGTTGGTGCCGGAGTTGGCCCAGATGCACTGGCTGCCGGCGCCGCCGCCCCAGATGTTGTTGTAGAGCGTGTAGCCGTTCAGGTTCGTCTGGCCCCACTGGTCGCAGGAGTTCCAGACGGCGGCGGAGGCGGGGGCGGAGGCGAGTCCGACGGTGGCGCCGAGCGCCAGGGCGGGAGCCAGCAGGGCCTTGGTGACCCTGCTCAGCGTGCGTGATGCCATGGTGTCCCTTCCATGGGTGGGGGGGTGGGGGGAACTACCACGCCCTCAAGGTGAGGACGTGGTCTTCTCCGGCGACCAGGTGGAGGGATTCCGGGCCGGAGGAAGTCCGCAGTTCGACGCGGTGGGTGCGACCGGGCCTGATGACGACGGTGGCGTCCTCCCGCGTCCAGGTGAGGTCGAGCTCGGCCCCGAACCGGGTGCGCACCCCGCGCAGGGAGCCGTCGGGGTACGCCTTCGGCAGCGCGGGCAGCAGGACCAGCCGGTCGGGGGTCGACTGGACGAGCATCTCGATCAGCACGGCGGGCAGGGTGTGCGCGGCGTCGGCGTTGTAGACGTCCCGGCCGGGGTAGTGGGCGCTCATCAGGGAGGCGTGGAAGAAGTCGCCGTCCAGGACCTGGCCGAGGGCGTGGGCGACGCGGTCCGCGTCCCGGAGCCGGGCCGCGATGAGGGCGTGGTGCAGATGGCCGTGTGCGGAGTCGTTCTCGGCGCCGCGCAGTTCGAGGGCGCGGTGCGCTGCGGCCGCGAGCTCGGGGGTGTCGTAGGGGGTGATCTCGTCGAGCGGCCAGACGCCGTACAGGTGGCTGAGGTGGCGGTGGTCGTAGGAGTCCGTGAGGCCGGGCCAGGCCCATTCGGCCAGGGCTCCGTCCTCGTTGACGCGGTGCGGCGGGAGCCGGTCGGCGAGGGCGTTCCAGCGGTCGGCGTCGGGGCCCGGGTGGTAGGCGGCGGCCGTGCGCAGGGCGTGGCGGGCCGCGGAGAGGTCCATGGCGGCGTTGATCGTGCCCCAACTCGCGTTGCCGGGGCGGTTCTCGGGTGAGTAGGACGGGACGACGACCAGGTGTCCGTTCTCGTCCGTCCTGGTGAGGAAGTCCTCGTAGAACAGGGCGGCTTCGGCGAGTGCGGCGGCGGTGCGCGGAGCGCGGGTGCCGTGGGTCTCGTCGTGGTCGACGAGCGGCTTGAGCAGCCAGTCGGCGCCGGCGGTCCACAGGTGCAGCGGGTACTCGCGGTTGTAGTGGTACGCGTGGCCGGACTCGCCGTCGGTGTGGGCCGGGGCGACGACGCCCCGGGTGCCGAAGATCGCGCGGGCGTTGTCGCGCCAGTCGGGGAGCTGGCGGTGGACCAGGTTCGCGTGGGCCTCGGTGACCTCGGGGAGGGCGGCGGCAGCGGCCGAGGCGGTCTGGAGGTTGAGGTTGGCGTCGTTGGTGAACGCGCCCGACCAGGCGGTGTTCCAGTCGCCGGTCCACAGCCCGGTCAGGCGGGGCGGGAAGAGGCCGGCGGCGGACAGCAGGTGGTAGCGGCCGGCGGCGAAGAGGCGTTCCAGCAGGGCGGCGCTGCGCGGCTGCTTGAGCAGCTCCGAGCCCGGCAGGGCCCGTTCGGCGGGGTCGGCGGCGAGGTCGAGGGTGACGCGCTCGTAGGCGGTGCGGTGCAGGGCGGCATGGCGGTCGAGGAGCTCGTCGTAGTCGGCGGGCAGGTCGCGCAGGGCACGGCCCTCGGCGACCACGTCGACCTCGCCGGTGTGCCGCTGGACCCGGGTGAGGAGCAGCACGGACCGGGCGCCCTCGAGGTGCACGCCCGGCGGCACGAGGGTGGTCGTGCCCCCGGTGACGGTGATCTGGGTGACGCCGGTGCAGGCCCGGTCACTGTCCGGGTAGCGGGCGCGCAGGCTGAGCAGGGCGCCCTCGGGTGTGAGGACGGCTCCGTGGCCGATGCCCAGTCCGGCGGGGGCGCCGGGCAGCCGGGGGTCGAGGTCGATGTCCAGGGTGAGGCCGGGTCCGCTGACGTGCTGGACGATCACGTCGTCGGCGCGTGAGACGAAGACGCGGCTGGTCCAGCCGGCGCAGGCCGCGCGCACGACGCCGGTCGCGAAGTCGACCTCCCGGCGGTAGTCGTGGCCGCCGTCCTCGGGCCGGCCCAGCCGGACCTGGAAGGCGGGGTGGAAGGGCTGTACCCACTGGAGCGGGCGGCCGTCCGTGAAGTCCTCGGCGGCGGTCGTGTCGCCCGCCAGGAGGCGGTCCTGGAGACCCGGCAGCTCGCCGGCGAGCTGCGGGGGGCGCGGGTCCCGGCCGCCCGGCCGCACCAGGGTGTGATGCGTGACGACGACCCGCTCGGCGCGCGGATCGCCGAACACCAGGGCGCCGTGCCGGCCGTTGCCGCTGAGGAAGGCGTCCTCCCAGCGGGCGGCCGGGTGCGGCTCCCAGGTGCCGTGGACGGGGTCGGAGCCGGTCATGACCGCAGCACCGCCGCCTCGTAGCGGCCGAGGGTGACCCGGTCGGTGACGTCCGTCCCGGTCAGCAGGTCGTGGTGGGTGCCGGGCACCTCGACGGTCACCGGCACGCGGCCGTGGTTGAGCACGAACAGCACCTCGCCCCGGCGTACGGCCTCGACCTGCTCGGGGAGGCCGTCGAGCACCGGCCGGACCCCCGCGCCGGTGGCGATGGAGGCCAGCAGGCCGCGCAGCGGCTCGGGCTCCGGGAGCGTGGAGACGTACCAGGCCCGGCCCTTGCGCAGGACGGCGGGCAGTCCGTCGAGTTCACCGCCCTTGTACGGGACGGTCTCCTCGGCGGTGCCGTCCCCCTCCAGTTCCTCGGACCACAGCGTGCCCCGGAAGCCCTCGCAGGCGGCGCTCTCCCCCTCGTCCAGCGGCCACCACTCGTGCAGCGTGCGGATGCCGAAGAGCGCCCGCAGCCGGGCGTCCATGCCGCCGGGGCGGACCCGGTCGTCCTCGTCGGCGACGCCGGTCTGGAAGCCGCAGACGAGGGTGCCGCCCTGTCGTACGTAGGCGAGGAGGTTGTCGATCGCCGCGTCGGTGAGGGCGTACAGCTGCGGCACGACGACCAGCGAGTACGGCGTCAGGTCGTGCTCGGGGTGGGCGAAGTCGGTGGTGAGGTGGGCCTGCCACAGGGCCCGGTGCCAAGCGCGCAGGACGTCCGGGTACTCCACCCGGCTGGACAGGCGGCCGTCCTGGGCGCCGGCCCACCAGGCGTGCCAGTCGTGCAGGACGGCGACGTTCGCGGTGAGGTGCCGGCCGGTCACCTCGGGGGCGATCCGCTCCAGGTCGGCGCCGAGCCGCTTGACCTCCTGGTACGTCCGCCCTTCCGCCCCGGCGTGGCTGACCATGCCGGAGTGGAACTTCTCCGCGCCCTGCCGGGACTGCCGCCACTGGAAGTAGCAGACGGCGTCGGCTCCGCGGGCCACGGCCTGGAGGGACCAGAGCCGGTTGAGACCGCGCGGCTTGGGGTGGTTCACACCCCGCCAGTTGACCGGCCCGGCGGCCTGCTCCATGAGCATCCACGGTCCCCGGGCCTGGGAGCGGGTCATGTCCTGCACCAGGGCGCCGTTCTGGGCGCCGAGCGGGTCGCGCGGGTCGGGGTAGAGGTCGACGGACACGACGTCCTCCTCCTCGGCCCAGCGCCACGCGTCCTGCCCGAACCACAGCGGCATGAAGTTGCTGGTGACCGGCAGGTGCGGGGTGTGCCGCCGGACGATGTCCCGCTCGGCGGTGTAACACTCCAGGAGCATGTCGGAGGTGAAGCGGCGGAAGTCCAGGACCTGGCCGGGGTTGCGCATGTAGTGCGGCACGCGGGGCGGCAGGATGCCGTCCCAGGTGTCGTAGCCCTGGCTCCAGAAGGCGGTGCCCCAGGCCTCGTTGAGAGCGCCGAGCGTGCCGTACTTCTGCCGCAGCCAGCGGCGGAAGGCGGCGGCGGCCTCGTCGCCGTAGTCGGAGGTGCAGTACTCGTTGTTGATGTGCCACATGGTGAGGGCCGGGTGGCCGCCGTAGCGGGCGGCCAGGTCCTCGGTGATGGCGGCGGCGTAACGCCGGTAGGTGGCGCTGGAGTGCGAGAAGTGCTGCCGGCCGCCCCACCACTCGGTGCGGCCGTCCTCGGTGACGGGCAGGGTGTCGGGGTGCAGCCGGCCCATCCAGGGCGGGGGCGAGGAGGTCGGGGTGGCGAGGACGACGCCGATACCGCTCTCGTGCATCAGATCCATCAGGGTGTCCAGCCAGCCGAACTCCCGCGCTCCCGGCTCCGGTTCGAGGGTCGACCAGGAGAAGACGCCGAGGGTGACCGAGTTGACGCCGGCGGCCTTCATCAGCCGGACGTCCTCGTGCCAGGTCTCCTCGGGCCACTGCTCCGGGTTGTAGTCCCCGCCGAAGAGGAGACGGCCCCGGGTGGCATCGCTGAGGGCAGGCCCTTTTCGCTCCGGCATCAGGCGGGCTCCCCGTACTGCACGCCGCGTCCGTTGGTGGCGATGTAGACCCGGCCGTGGACGCGCGGGTCGCCGGTGATGGTCGCGCCGATCCAGCCCCACTGGTGCCGGTCGTCGTTGATCCGCGTCCAGGTCTTCGCCTCGTCGTCGGAGCGGTACACGGCGGTGATGCTCTCCGTGGAGCCGACCATGAAGAGCGCCGGGTAGGTGGCGCCCTGGGCGGCCCTGCCGAAGCCGAGCGTGTACGAGGCCCAGCAGCTGGCGACCTTGGTGAAGGCCGCGCCGCCGTCGGTCGAGCGGTACAGCCCGTGGTACTTGAGGCTCAGCCACAGGTCCCCGGAGCGCCCGGGCGCCGCGGCCAGCTGGAACTCGGTGTCGCCCGAACTCAGGCCGGTGGCCCGCGCGGTGAAGGTCCGGCCGCCGTCGGTGCTGGCGTGCAGCGTGCCCGTCGTGGTGTCGAAGGCGTAGAAGCGGGCCGGGTCCACGGGGTCCGCCACCGGGGCGGCTCCCTTGGGGAAGGAGGCGACCTCGGACCAGGTGGCGCCGTTGTCCGCCGAGCGGTAGCCCGGGTCGGCCGTGCCGAAGGACCACAGCAGCACGCTGCCGTCGGCGTTGGCGGCGATCGGGCCGGGCACGGACTTGGCGACGTCCGGCTGGGCCTCGAAGGGGGCCCAGGTCTTGCCGCCGTCGTTCGAGAAGGCACCGTTGCCGTGGTCGCCCCAGCCGGCCCGGACCACGTAGGACGGCTTGGCCGCGGCCAGCGAGAGCCCCGTCGAGCTGCCGAACACCGGGTTCGACGCCATGCCGCGCGAGGGCGACGCCGTGAGCCGCTCGTGGTACATCACACCGATGTCCCCGGACCCGCTGAGCAGGTGCGCCTCACCGCTCGGAGGCGAGATCAGCTGGCGTACGGACGCCTCCTCCACACCGCGGATCTGCGGGGCCCAGCGCTTGAGGTCGCGGGTGCCGTAGAGGGTCGCGCCGGTGCCGTAGACGACGTGCTGGGAGTCGTACGGGTCGAGGCCGACGGCCTGGATCCACCAGCCGAACTTGGGCTTGTCGTTCCCCCACTTGAGATACGGCGTCTCGGAGACGTCGAAGACGGCCCTGTCCTTCAGGGACGTCCAGGTGCGGCCGCCGTCGGTGGAGCGGAAGACGGTGTCGATCTCGGCCCACCGGTTGTTCGTCGAGACGACGAGCGTGCCGGGCCGGCGGGCGTCGACGGCGACACCGCCGTAGCCGAAGGAGTCGGCGGAGCCGTCGGCCGTCGTGCCGCCCGGCTTCACCGGCGTGACCTCGCTCCACTTGCCGCTGCTGATGCGCACCTTGTGCACGCTGCCGTCGGACTGCCCGTTGGGGCCGGGAGCGTTGGCGTAGGTCACGTACAGCTCGCGCGTGTGCTTGTCGTACGCGGCCCGGACCGGGACCTTGGCGGCGGTGCCGGTGGGCTGCCCGGGGACGGCCTCCCAGGTGGTGCCGTCGCACGTGCGGTACAGGCTGGGCTTGCCGGCCGTGCCGTCGGAGTCGCCCCAGCCGGCGTAGACGCTGCGGCCGGCGGCGACCAGGAGCGTGACACCCTGGCCGGTGGCGCTCGGCGTGGCCGGGAAATTCACGGCCTGCCAACTGGCGCCCCGGTCGGTGGACTTGAGCAGCCCGTCGTGCCGGGTGCCGAGCCACAGGGTGTCGCTGTCGCGCGGGTCGACGAGCATCCGCTCTCCGCAGCCCCGGCCGTCCTCGTTGGCGCCGAGCTTCACGCTGAGGTCGGCGCGCTTCCAGGTCGCGCCGCGGTCCTGAGACCGCAGCACGGCCCCGTTGCCGGCCCACGACTGCGCGTAGGTACCGAGGGCGAGGTACACCCGGTTCGGATGCGCCGGGTCGACGGCCATGGCCTCCACGCCCAGCAGGTTCCAGTCGTCCCAGCCGAGGTGGTCGGTCAGCGGGATCCACCGGTCGGCCCGGTCGTCCCACCGGTAGGCACCGCCGATGTCGGTGCGGAGGTAGGCGAGCCCCTTGACCGAGGGGTGGAACAGCACGCCGGTGATGAATCCTGTGCCGCCCTGGACGGCGTTGCGCCAGCGGTATCCGCCCTTCGCGGGAGCGGCGGCGGCTTGTGCCCGCCCCTGGGTCAGCGGCAGGGACACGGCCGCGGCGGCGACCGCGGTCCCGGCGAGAACGGCACGTCTGGTGAGGCTGGACGCATGCATGACACATACCTCGTCGTTCTGAAAGGGGGGGAGGAAGCGCCCCGGAAGGGGCGCGGGGAACTGCGCTATCGGCCACGAACTGCCCGCGGTCGCCGAACAACCGGAACACCCCACCGTGGGGGCGCCACTCAGCCCTTGACGGCCCCGGTGAGCATGCCCTTCTTGAAGTGCTTCTGGACGAAGGGCGAGATCACGGCCACCGGCAGCAACGCCATCACCATGACGGCCATCTGGATGGCCAGCCCGGAAATCTGCCCGGTCTTGATCGCCTGACTCACCCCGACCGGCGCTTCCTGCTTCTGCACCAGCTGGATCATGACGTTCTGCAGCGGCATCATGCTCTGGTCGCTGAGATAGATCGACGCGTTGAACCAGGCGCTCCAGTAGCCCACCGCGTAGAACAGCGTGATCACCGCGATGACGGCCCGCGAGAGCGGAATGACGATCTGCCAGAGGATCCGCCAGTCCCCCGCCCCGTCGATGCGCGCACTGTCGATGAGCTCCGGCGCGATGCCCATGAAGAACGCGCGCAGCACGAGGATGTTGAAGACACTCACCGCACTCGGCAGGATCAGCGCGAGATACGTGTCGGTCAGACCCAGGGACTGCACCAGCAGATACGTCGGGATGAGCCCGGCCCCGAAGAACATGGTCGCGAGCAGCGTCATCAGCAGCCAGCGGTGCCCCAGTGACCCGCTGCGGGACAGGCCGTAGGCGGCCAGCACCGACACCGTCATGGAGAACACCGTGCCGGCCAGCGTGACGCACACGCTGACGACGGCGGCCCGGGTCACCTGCCCGCCGCTCAGCAGTTCCTGGTAGGCGATGAAGGTGATGCCCTTCGGGATCACCACCAGTCCGCCGGCCGCGTTGATGGTCTGTTTCGAGGACAGGCTGGTGACGATGACGATCCACAGCGGGAACAGGACGGCCAGGCAGGCGGCGGCCAGGACGATGCCCTTGCCCGCGACCCCGGCCTTGCTGGGCTCGTCCTCCCAGACGGGCCTCGGCGGCGCCTCCCACCAGCGGGGTTCGCGCGCCGCCTCGTCAACGGCCTTGTGGATGACGGCGGTCACTTCTTGTACACCCCCTGCTCGCCCATGAAGTGGGCCACCTTGTTCGCGGCGAGGACGAGCGCCACGCTCACCAGGCCCTTGATCAGGCCGGCCGCGGCCGCATAGCTGAAGTCCTGGTTGCGGACACCGTTCCACCACACATAGGTGTCGAGGACCTCCGCCGCCCCCGGTCCGACCGCGTCGCGTTGGAGCAGGATCTGCTCGAAGCCGACGGTGAGCGCGTCACCGACGCGCAGCACCAGCAGCAGGGCGATCACGGGCCGCAGCGCGGGCAGCGTGACGTGCCACATCCGGCGCCAGCGACCGGCCCCGTCCATGGCCGCCGCCTCGTACAGGTCGGGACTCACGGAGGCGAGTGCGGCGAGGAACACGATGACGCCCCAGCCCGCGTCCTTCCAGACACCCTCGCTCGTCACCAGGAACTTGAAGATCCCGGGGTCGGTCATGAGGTCGAAGCCCTCGTAACCGTGCCGGCGCAGGGTCTGCGCGATGATGCCCGCCCCGCCGAAGATCTGCTGGAAGATGGTGATCACCAGCACCCAGGAGAAGAAGTGCGGCAGGTAGAGGATCGCCTGTGACACCGCCCGGACGCGGGGCCTGATCACGCTGTTGATGAGCAGCGCGAGCACGATCGGGATGGGGAAGAACAGCACCAGCTGGAGACCGAACAGCACGAGCGTGTTCCGGACGGCGTCCCAGAACGCCGAGTCCGCGAAGATCCGCTCGAACTGCTCGATGCCGACCCAGGGGCTCTCCAGCATCGCGACGAAGCCGTTGTCGCTGACGTAGGGGTCGTACTCCTGGAAGGCGACGACGTTGCCCAGGATCGGTACGTAGTTGAAGACCAGGACCAGCGCGACGGCCGGCAGGGTCATCAGGATCAGCGTGCGGTCGCGGCGGAACCGCAGCCGGAGGCTCAGCTTGCCGGGGAGTTTCCTCTTCCCCGGCCGCTCCCCCTCGGCGTTCGCTGCCCGGGAAGCCGTATCGGTGGTCTCCGCCTCGGCCCTGCTGCGAGGCACCGTGCTGTTGGACACGGATTCCTCCTTGCCTCAGCGCCGGGTCACTGTGCCGAACCGTTGGTGTCGTGCAGCTTCTGGTACCAGTCCCGCAGCTTGTCTCCGCCCTGCTTCTTCCACTCGGAGACGGCCTGCTGCACATCACTGATCTTCTTGCGGCCGCGGACGACGTCGTCCTCCAACTGCTCGAAGTCGTTGGAGAGGTTGGTGTAGCGCGCCGGTTCGGTGATCTGCATGCCCCAGAAGGTGGACTTCTTGGTGAAGGCGCCCATCCGCTGCTGCCACTCCACCTGCTCCTTCGCGATGTCCGGCAGGTCCGGGTGCGCGATGGTCGGGGCGGGGCTGGCGAGCATCACGTAGGCGTTGATGACCTCCTGGTTGCCCTTGTCGTTCTTGGTGGGCACGCCGTCCTTGACGGTGTAGTGCGTGCCCTCCACCCCGTAGTTGGTGAGCATGTACTCCTTGGTGCCGTACGGGGCGGCGGTGACGTTCGCGGCGGCCAGGATGTCCTCGACGACGGCCTTGGACGCCTTCTTGTTGACGAAGGCGAAGATGCCCGCGGGCGAGCCGGCCCACAGCGTGGGGTCGCCTCCGTCGGCGCCGAAGATGTCCATGCCGGAAATGCGGAAGTCGGTCTTCTGGCCCGCCTGCTCGGCCATCTTGCCCCACCAGTCCGAGATGTTCTGGTTGTAGATCAGCACCTGGCCGGCGGTGAACCGGTCACCCGCGGTGCCCCGGACCGCCTTGGCGTCGGGGTGGACCACGCCCGCCGCGTAGAGCTTGCGCGTCCACTCCAGGGCCTCGAGGTACTCCTCGGTCTCGACCCGGTAGATCACCTTGCCGTCGGCCAGGTTCCAGCCGAGCGGCTTCTCGCTGCCGGAGAGCACCCCGTAGAGGTGGAAGGCGGTCCACTTCATGTCGTCGCAGGCCCACACCTTGGCCTTGGGCCGGGTGATCTCCTTGGCGAGGGTGAGGAACTCGTCCGCGGACTTCGGGAGGTCGTAGCCCTCCTTGTCGAAGATGTCCTTGCGGTAGAAGGGCACGATGCCGGGGACCGCGGGGGCCGGCTGGGGCAGGCCGCGCAGCTTGCCGCCGAAGATGGAGTACTGCCAGGCGCCGCTCGGGATGGCCGCGAGGTTCGGGTACTTCTTGATCGCGTCCCCGGACAGGTATGGCCCGAGGTCGGCGAACTTGCTGATGATGGCGCTGGGTATCTTGCCGCCCATGTTCCAGCTGGGGATGACCACCACGTCCGGCACGTCGCTGGAGGCCAGCACCGCGCCCAGCTTCTCGTCGTAGGTGTTGCCGTCCTGGTTCTGCCAGGCGATGTCGGCGCCGATCAGGTCGTTCATCGCCTTGTAGTAGGCGTTGTCGCCCTTCGGCGGCGTGCCCCAGAACGGCGACATGATCTTGATCGAGCTGCCCTTGCCGAACTTCTTCGGCACCGAGGTCTTGAGGTCGGCCAGGTCGAGCTTGCCGGTGAAGCCCATGGCCGAGCCGTGCTTGGACGGGATGTCCGGCGTCACCACGTTGCTCGCGACGTAGGCCGGCAGCAGCTTCTTGGCGCTCTTGCCGGACGTCGTCCCGTCCTTCGAGCCACTGTCCGAACCGCCGCACGCGGCGAGCAGCGGCATCCCGCCCGCCACGGCCGCGGTGGCGACCGCCGTGGAGGCGAGGAAGCTTCTCCGGCTCGGTCCGGAGGAGGCGGAGGCGGCGTTCGGCGTCATTGCGTCAACCCTTCATGGCGCACCAGGACACCCGGCGGAGGGCCGTCGGCTGCGGTGTCTCGAGTGGAACTGGCTGAGCCGAAGCGAGCTTTCGACCCATGAGGGGTTTCCCAGTCGAAGCGCTTCGATGTTGCTGTGAGGTTAAGTGAACACCCCAGGCCGCACAAGGGTCGTCCCCAAACTTCCTCGGCGGTACGGGAAGGGACCTTTCCTCATGCACTGCTTGAACTGGCGGCGCTGGTCCCTTGACACTCGGCCCGTCGACAATCCAGCATCGAAGCGCTTCGAAAGCGCCTCGCCGATCCATCGCAAGGGGATCCACACGTGACCGCACACACGCCGCCCACCGCACCGTTCCGTGATCCGCGACTGCCGTTCGCGAAGCGGGTCGACGATCTGCTGGGGCGGCTCACCCTCGACGAGAAGCCGGCGTTCCTGCACCAGTTCGCACCCGCCGTGCCGCGGCTCGGCGTCGCCGCGTTCCGCACCGGCCAGGAGGCCCTGCACGGCGTGGCGTGGATGGGCCCGGCGACGGTGTTCCCGCAGGCGGTCGGCCTCGGTGCCACCTGGAACCCCGAGCTGGTGCGGCGCGTCGGCGACGCGGTGTCCAAGGAGGTCCGGGCGATGCGCGCCAAGGACGACCGGGTCGGCCTCAACGTGTGGGCCCCGACGGTCAACCTGCTGCGCCACCCCCTGTGGGGCCGCAACGAGGAGGGCTACTCGGAGGATCCGAAGCTCACCTCCGCGATCGCCACGGCCTACACGCACGGTCTGCGCGGCGACCACCCCACCTACTGGCGCACCGCGCCCGTGCTGAAGCACTGGCTGGCCCACAACAACGAGACGGACCGCTCCACCACGTCGAGCTCGGTGCGCCCGCGCGTGCTGCACGAATACGATCTGCGGGCCTTCCGCGAGACCGTCGAGGCGGGCGCGGTGGCCGGGGTGATGCCGGCGTACAACCTGGTCAACGGCCGCCCCAACCACGTCTCCCCGTATCTGTCCGAGCACCTGCGGACCTGGACCGACGAGGACCTGCTGGTCTGCTCGGACGCGGGTGCGCCGAGCAATCTGGTCGACTCCGAGCGCTACTTCGACACCCATGAGGAGGCCACCGCCGCCTCCCTGATCGCGGGGGTCGACAGCTTCACCGACCACGGCACGGACTCCTCCCAGATGATCGGGCGGCTGCGCGGGGCGCTGGAGCGCGGTCTGCTGTCCGAGGCCGACCTCGACACGGCCGTCCGCCGGCAGCTCTCGGTCCGTTTCCGGCTCGGCGAGTTCGACCCGGAGTACGACCCGCACGACGCGACCAGCGAGTTCGACACCCCGGCGCACCGCGCCCTCGCCCGGGAGGCCGCCGAGCAGGCGATCGTGCTGCTCAAGAACGACGGGGTGCTGCCGCTCGCCCCCGACACTCGGATCGCCGTGGTCGGGCCGCTCGCCGACGAGTGCAAGCTCGACTGGTACAGCGGCACGCTCATCCACCGCTCGACCCCGCTGGAGGGCCTGTACGAGCGGTTCGGCGCGGAGCGGGTGGAGTTCGCGGAGGGGGTGGACCGGGTCCGGCTGAAGACCTCCGCGGGCGCGTTCCTGCACGTGCCGGTGGCCGAGGGGGCCGCCGACGCGGTGCGCGGCGCCGAGGGCGCGCTCGACCCGGCGCTGCTCGCGGGCCGCACCGACCTGCCCGCGCTCACGACCGACGCGACCGGCACCGAGCTGGCGCTGGCCGACTGGGGCGAGGGCGTCGTGACCCTGCGCGCGCCCGACGGCCGCTATCTCTCGGTCGCCGACGACGGCCGCGTCCGCGCCTCCGCCGACCAGCCGGGCGGCTGGGTCGTCCAGGAGACGTTCCGTCTGGAACCGCACGGGAACGGGCACCTCCTCACACACCTGGGGACGGGTCGCCACGTGTGTGTCTCCGCCGACGGCGTGAAGGTTGCCGACGAAGATCCCGAGGTCTTCGAGCTGGTCGTCGCCGAGCGCGGTGAGGAGGCGGTGGCGCGTGCCGGCGCGGCGGCCGACGTGGTCGTGGTGGTGGCGGGCAACGACCCGCACATCAACGGCCGCGAGACCGAGGACCGTACGACCCTGCGTCTACCGGAACAGCAGGAGCGGCTGCTGCGGGCGGCCCGCGCGGCGAACCCGGCCACCGTGCTGGCGCTGGTCTCGGCCTACCCGTACGCCGTCGACCCGGCCGGTCTGCCCGCGGTGCTGTGGACCGCACACGGCGGCCAGGCGGCCGGCACCGCCCTGGCCCGCGTCCTGGCCGGCGACGTCTCCCCCGCCGGCCGCCTCCCGCAGACCTGGTACGCCGATGACGCCGACCTGCCCGGCCTCCTCGACTACGACGTGATCGGCACCCGCCAGACGTACCTGTACTTCGAGGGGACGCCGCTGTTCCCCTTCGGGCACGGCCTGTCGTACGCGTCGTTCGAATACGGCGACCTGGCGGCCCGGGTCGAGGACGGGACGGTGCGGGTCTCCTTCTCCGTCACCAACACCGGTGACGTCACGGCCGACGAGGTGACCCAGCTCTACTCCCGGGCCGTCGACGCGTCGGTGCCGCGTCCGCGCCGCGAACTGCTGGACCACCGCCGTATCACCCTCGCCCCGGGGGCGTCGGCCGAGCTGGACTTCGAAGTCCCGGTGACCGCCTTCGGGTTCTGGGACGTCACCCAGGACCGGTGGCGCGTGGAGCCGGGGGCGTACGAGCTGCTGGCCGGGGCGTCCAGCGAGGACGTCCGGCTGCGGACGGCGGTCACGCTCGACGGCGAGCCGACCCTGCCGCGCGCGGTCCTCGTGAACGGCCTGGCCGCGGCCGGGTTCGACGAGCAGAGCGGCATCGAGATCGTCGACCGGACGAAGGTCTCGGGCGACGCGGTGACACCGGCGGGCACGGAGCCGGGCGAACTGGTCTACCGCGCCTGTGACTTCGGGCGGGGCATCGCCGAGGTGACGGTGGAGGTGGCCGGCCGGGGCACGGTCGAGCTGTCCCTCGACGGCGGCCCGGCACTCGCGGTGCTGTCGCCCGCCACGCCGACCTCGGGCCCGTACGACTACATCTCGCTGGGCGCGTCCGTCGGCGCCGCGGGCGTCCACGACGTGCACCTCAGGCTGCGCGGCCCGTTGCGGCTCGCGCACGTCGGCTTCTCCGGTTGAGGGTCCGGAGCAGGCCGGCACAGAGAAGGGGCCCGGCACCGGAAGGCATCGGTGCCGGGCCCCTTCGCAGACTATATGAAAATGGTTTCCATGAGCTAGAGGTCGATGCCGGTGAGGACCAGCACACGCTCGTAGGTGTAGTCCTCCATGGCGAACCGCACGCCCTCGCGGCCCACGCCGGACTGCTTGACGCCGCCGTACGGCATCTGGTCGGCGCGGTAGGAGGGCACATCGCCGATGACCACGCCGCCGACCTCGAGGGTGCGGTGGGCGCGGAACGCGGTCTGCAGGTCGTGGGTGAACACGCCCGCCTGGAGGCCGTACTTGGAGTCGTTGACGGCGGCGAAGGCCGCGGCCTCGCCGTCCGCCTTCTGTACCGTGAGGACCGGCCCGAAGACCTCCTCGCAGGAGATCGTGACGTCGGCCGGGACCTCGGCCAGGACGGTCGGCGCGTAGGAGGCGCCGTCGCGCTTGCCGCCGGTGAGCAGCGCGGCACCGGCGTCGACGGCCTCCTGGACCCACGTCTCGACGCGCCGGGCGGCGTCCTCGCTGACCAGCGGGCCGACGTCGGTCGTGTCGTCGCTCGGGTCGCCGGTGACCTGGGCCTCGACGGCGGCGACGATGCGCGGCAGCAGCCGGTCGTACACCGAGGCGTCGGCGATGACCCGCTGGACGGAGATGCAGGACTGGCCGCCCTGGTAGTTGGAGAAGGTGGCGATGCGGTTCGCCGCCCGGTCCAGGTCCTCGTCGCTCGCCCAGTCGGCGAGGACGACGGCCGCGCCGTTGCCGCCCAACTCCAGGGTGCAGTGCTTGCGCGGCACCGAGTCCATGATCGCGTAGCCGACCTTCTCGGAGCCCGTGAAGGAGATGACGGGCAGGCGCTCGTCCTGCACGAGGGCGGGCATCTTGTCGTTGGCGACGGGCAGGATGCTCCAGGAGCCCGCGGGCAGTTCGGTCTCGGCCAGCAGGTCGCCGATGATCAGGCCGGACAGCGGGGTCGCCGGGGCCGGCTTCAGGATGATCGGGGCGCCGGCGGCGATCGCCGGGGCGATCTTGTGGGCGCACAGGTTCAGCGGGAAGTTGAAGGGCGCGATGCCGAGCACGACGCCCTTCGGGAAGCGGCGGGTGAGGGCGAGCCGGCCCTGGCCGCCGAGGTCGGTGTCGAGCCGCTGGGCCTCGCCGCCGTTGAACCGCCGGGCCTCCTCGGCCGCGAACCGGAACACGGACACCGCCCGACCGACCTCGCCGCGCGCCCACTTCAGGGGCTTGCCGTTCTCGGCGGAGATCAGCCGCGCGATCTCCTCGGTGCGCTCGACCAGGCGCTTGCTGACGTGATCGAGGGCGGCGGCCCGCACGTGGGCGGGGGTGGCGGCGAACTCGTCCAGAACGGCGTGCGCGGCGGCCACGGCCTCCTCGACCTGCGCGTCCGTCGGCACGCTCACCGTGCCGACGAGCCGCCCGTCCCATGGGGAGGTGACGTCGAAGGTGTCCTCGCCGGTGGCCTGGCGGCCGGCGAGCCAGAAGGCGTGGGTGGCCGCCACATTGTTCTTTGGCATAGGGGTTTCCGGCCCTTCGGCGTCGGGAGTGATCCGTACTACGGGACCAACGGTAGGCGCGAGGCGGCCGAAGGGCGTTTGTCCGGGCCGTAGCAGTGGGGGACGCGGATACTACGGTTTGGCTACTCGGTGGTGGCCGCCTTCAGGGCCAGCCACAGCTCCATCCGGACGTCCGGGTCGTCCAGGGACCGGCCGAGGATCTCCTCGACCCGGCGCATGCGGTAGCGCAGGGTGTGCCGGTGGACGCCAAGCTCGGCCGCCGCCGCGTCCCACTGGCCGTGCTTGGACAGCCAGGCGCGCAGGGAGGCGACGAGGTCGCCGCGGCCCGTGGCGTCGTGCTCGTACAGCGGCCGCAGCATGCCGTCGGCGAAGGCCCGTACCGCGTCGTCCGCCAGCAGCGGCAGCACCGATCCGGCCGCCATCCGCTCGTGCTCCACGAGCACCCGCCCGCGCCGTCGCGCCACCGACAGCGCCTGCTCGGCCTGCTTGTACGCGGCGGACGCGGCGATGGGCCCGGCCGGTGCCGACAGGCCCACGACCAGTTCGGCCTCCTCGCCGCCCGGCACCTTCTCGCGTATGCCGGCCCGGGCCGACTCCAGGGCGGCCGCGTACTCCCCGCAGGCCGCCGCGGCGGCGCCGCCGTCCGCGGCCAGCACCACCAGCCGCTCCCCCTCCGGCACCACCAGCACGGCCTCGCCGGCCCGGGCCGCCGCGGACTCCACGACGTCGGCGAGCGCCGCGAGGGGGTCACCGCCGGTCTCGGCCGCGGCGAGCGCGGCGGCCGAGGTCCGCTCGACGGGCGGAGCGCCCTTGCGCGCCTCGGCACGGGCCAGCGCGGCCGACGCCGACACCGGCACCCGCTCCGCGACCATCATCCGGAACGGCGCGTCCAGCAGCTCGCCGTACAGGTCCCCGGCGACCGCGCGCGCGTGGTCGGGCTCCCCGGCCAGCAGCATGCGCAGCACCGCCGCACCGACCCGCTGCTCGGCCGCCTGGAGGGACCGGGAGCGTTCCGTGGTCAGGGTCAGCAGCGCGACGGCCGAGTGGACGGCGTAGCGCTCGGCGGTGCCCGGGGCGGCGGCGGTGCCCACGGCGAGGGCCGCCCGGGGGCGCCGGCCGGTGCCGATGGTGTGCAGCTCGACCCGGTCCTCGTTCTCCGGCCCGCCGACCACGGAGGAGGCGGGCGCGGGGCGGTCCCGCAGCTTCTGCACATCACCGGTGAGCCGCGCGGCGCGCCGCCCCGCCCACTCCGGTGCCGTGGCGACGACCGCGCCCGAGGCGTCGTACAGCGCCGCCCAGCCGTCGACCTGCGAGGCCAGTGCCGCCAGCAGTCCCTCCGGGCCGCCGGTCTGGGCCTGCCGGGTCAGCTCGCGCTGGGCGGCGAACCCGGCGGTGACGGCCCGGTACTGGTCGGCGGCGATCGCGGCGGACACGGCCTTGCTGATGGCGAGGAACGGGGTGCGGCGCGGCACCTCCAGGAGCGGCAGGCCCTCCTGCTCGGCCGCGTCGACGAGTGCCTCGGGGGTCTCGTCGTAGTTGACGCCGACGGCGAAGCCGAGCCCGACCACGCCGGCTCCGGCCAGCCGCCGGACGTAGCGGCGCATGGCCTCCGGGTCCTCGGCGTCGAGCTTGAGCGCGGTGATCAGCAGCAGCTCCCCGCCCTCCATGTAGGGCACGGGGTCGGCGAGCTCACTGACGTGCGCCCAGCGGACCGGCACGTCGAGGCGGTCCTCGCCCGCCCGCACGGTCAGTTTCAGCGCGGAGTGGTGGACGAGCGAGGCGAGCGTCGGGGGCATGAGGCCTTCTGCGTCAGGGCTGTGTGATCTCTGTGGTCATTTGGCCGCCGCGTATGAACGACCTGTGACGATTCTGCCTCACCGTACGGTCCCCGCGTACCCGCACGGGTGGGAAGGGCTCAGCCCCGCAGATCCACCAGCAGCGGGGGCGCGTGCTCGCCCTTGACGTCGGTCAGCGACAGCACGGCGTGGCCCGCCGGCACGCCGTGCGCCAGCTCGGAGGCGGACCAGCGCTCCCGCTCGACCTGCCGCACGGTCACGGCCCGCGCGGTCGGGGCCTTGCCGGTGATCACCCGGCGCAGCATGTGCACGGCCTTGCCCGCCGGGGTCTCCGCGATGATCTGCCGGTCGGTGACGTCGCGAGCCTCGGTCCACTCCTTGCCCCACACCTCGGCGAAGTCCTGCCCGTCCCACGGCGTGAGCCCCGACAGCGCCATCCGGCATCCGGTGGCCCCGAGCAGCGGCCCGCGCAGCGGCCGGGCCACGTCGTCCAGCGTCCGCAGGGTGAGTACGACCCCGGCGTTGCCGGACCGCAGCCGCTGGATGCCCCGCACGGCCTCGGGCGTCACCACCCCGGTCGCGTCGTCCAGCAGCAGGCAGGCGAACAACGACCGGTCCTCGCGTACGGCGACACTCGCCGTGAACTGGGCGAGCACGAGCCGGGCCAGCATCTTGGAGGCGTCGGCGTGCCCGCGCTGGGGCAGGTCGATGCGCACCCGCACCGGGTGGTCGAGGGCCTTGAGCGTGAAGGGCCGGGACTGCCCGGAGGTGTCGAAGAACCCGGCGAAGGCGGGCCGGTCGAGCAGCGCGACGCGATCGCCCAGCACCCCGCCGACGTCCCCGGGCTGCCCCATCTGCCGCTCCCGGGCGTCGAGTTCCCGCAGCAGCGACTCCTGCCCGGCCTCCTCAAGCCCCCGCCGCAGCGCGGCGAACGGCCCCGGCGCCCCGTCCAGCAGCTGCCGCAGCTCCGGTACGGAGGGGAAACGCCCGTGCACGGCCCGAAACGGCCCGAGCAGCTGGGCGAGGACGGTGGTGGACCGGCGGCTGTCGCTCCCGGGATGCGGGTCGGCCAGATCCCCGACGAGCGCCTCGGCCAGCACGGCCGCCGCCTCGTCCGGGTCGGTGGTGCCCCCGTACAGATCCAGGTCGTACTCGGACTCCTGGTTCCCGATCCGTACCACGACGTCGTACGCGTCGGCCGGCCCGAGCCCCGCCCCGGCCGCCCCGACGACGACCACGGCGGCGCGCCCGGCGAGGGCGTGCAGACAGAGCGATTCGGCGAGGGGGCGGACGACGGTGCCGGTCTTGCCGGAGCCGGCGGGGCCGACGGCCACGAGCGAGGTGCCGAGCAGGTCGGGCCCGAGGGCCAGTCCTGTGCCGCGGTAGGCGTACGGGTTGCGGGCGTCGTCCACGGTGGTCCCGAGCCGCACCTGTCCGGTGACGAGGTCGTGCCGGGCGAGCCGGGCGGGCAGGTCGCGCTCCCCGGAGGGATGGAGGCACGCGGCGGCGCCGTCCTTGAGCACGGCGCCGCTGAAGGTGGCGAGGCTGTGCCGTCCGGTGCGCACGCCCTGCCAGGCACGGAGGATCCGGGCATGGTCGACGTCCCGCATCAGCCCGGAGCGGGCCTCGGTGGCGAGCCGCTCGGCGGCGTCGGCGGCACCGGCGGCGCGCAGCTCGTTCCACTGGGCCGGGTCGTCCTCGGGGGTCGTGCGGGCCTCCTGGGCCTCCGGCCGGCGGAAGCGGGCGGTGACGAAGCGGCGCCACACCTCGCCCCAGCGGCCGAGCCGGGCCGCCCCGACCATGATCGCCAGGGCGACGAGCAGCTCGTACCCCTGGTAGACGATGAACGTCCCGGTCTCCCCGAGATCGCTGTCACCGCCACGCCAGGCGTCGGGGACGATCAGGTCGAACGGCACCCACCACCAGGTGCCGAGGTACCCGTTCTGCAGCAGCGACCAGATCAGCCATCCCACGAGGAAGGCGATCAGCGCCCCGCTCAGCAGCTGCCGGGTGGGGATCTCCTCGGGTTCCTCCGCGGGCCGCGGCCGGTGCCCGAACCGCCACACGCCCGGCGCGGCGTCGGGGCGTGGCGCCCGCAGCCAGGTGAGGAACGCCGACCCGTCCGGCAGCGGCGGCGTCGCCGGTGCCCGGGGCGGCCGGGGAGGCATCGCGGGCACCTCCGGAGGTCCCGCCGGGCGCGGCACGGGACTCGCATGCGTACCCCGCGCGTCCTGCGTCCCGTCGCTGTCCATCGCCCTTGCCCCCTGACCAGCCGCTCCGTCCACCATCAGCGAGCCAATCTAACGCCCTCTCCTGGGGAGTTCACCGCTTACGCGGCCGGGTCGTGGGCACCGGTCCACGAGACCGCCATGTCCACCCCGGACAATGCGCCCCGCCGACAACGCCCACATGGAGCATGCCCACCCCCCTTCCCCCGCCCTAGCCTGCGAGAAAAGAAGCCAAGCGTCCGTCAAGACCATCCGCACCACCCCAGGAGCCCCGCATGACCGCACTTCCGCAGGAGCGCCGCGTCGTCACCGCCATTCCCGGTCCGAAGTCGCAGGAGCTGCAGGCCCGCCGTACCGCCGCGGTCGCGCAGGGCGTGGGGTCCGTGCTGCCCGTGTTCACGGCGCGTGCCGGTGGCGGGATCATCGAGGACGTCGACGGGAACCGGCTCATCGACTTCGGGTCGGGCATCGCCGTGACGTCCGTGGGCGCCTCCGCCGAGGCCGTCGTACGCCGGGCGTCGGCGCAGCTCGCCGACTTCACCCACACCTGTTTCATGGTCACGCCCTACGAGGGCTACGTCGAGGTCGCCGAGGCGCTCGCCGAGCTGACCCCCGGTGACCACGCCAAGAAGAGCGCCCTGTTCAACTCCGGCGCCGAGGCCGTCGAGAACGCCGTGAAGATCGCGCGGGCGTACACGAAGCGGCAGGCCGTCGTCGTGTTCGACCACGGGTACCACGGGCGCACCAACCTGACGATGGCGCTGACCTCGAAGAACATGCCGTACAAGCAGGGCTTCGGCCCGTTCGCGCCCGAGGTGTACCGGGTGCCGGTGGCGTACGGCTACCGCTGGCCGACCGGGCCTGAGAACGCCGGCCCCGAGGCCGCCGCGCAGGCCATCGACCAGATCAGCAAGCAGGTCGGCGCGGAGAACGTCGCCGCGGTCATCATCGAGCCGCTGCTCGGCGAGGGCGGTTTCATCGAGCCGGCCAAGGGCTTCCTGCCGGCGATCCGCGAGTTCGCCTCCGCCCACGGCATCGTCTTCGTCGCCGACGAGATCCAGTCCGGCTTCTGCCGTACGGGCCAGTGGTTCGCATGTGAGGACGAGGGCATCGTCCCGGACCTCATCACGACGGCGAAGGGCATCGCCGGCGGTCTGCCGCTGGCGGCCGTCACCGGGCGCGCCGAGATCATGGACGCCGCGCACGCCGGCGGCCTGGGCGGCACCTACGGCGGCAACCCGGTCGCCTGCGCGGGTGCGCTCGGCTCGATCGAGACGATGAAGGAGCTCGACCTCAACGCCAAGGCGAGGAACATCGAGGCGATCATGAAGGCCCGCCTCACCGCCATGGCCGAGAAGTTCGACATCATCGGCGACGTCCGTGGCCGCGGCGCCATGATCGCCATCGAGCTGGTCAAGGACCGCGCCACCAAGGAGCCGAACCCGGAGGCGACCGCCGCACTGGCCAAGGCGTGCCACGCCGAGGGCCTGCTGGTCCTGACCTGTGGCACCTACGGCAACGTGCTCCGGTTCCTGCCCCCGCTGGTGATCGGCGAGGACCTGCTGAACGAGGGCCTCGACATCATCGAGCAGGGTTTCGCGCGTATCTGACGTCTTCACCGCGCATCTGAGCCCCCGTCGGGGCAGGTGAGCCGCCCCGGTTCCGCTACCGGGGCGGCGAGCGCAGAGCGTGTGAAGAAGGTGTGCGAGGTGGATGACAGGGGGCTCCGCGGCCTGTCCTGCGCCCTGCCCCTGTCGTAGGTTCTACCCAGATGAGAGATACACCCCGCCCACAGGGGACTGTGGGTGACATCAGGCCGGGGCCTCCCCAGCTTCGACCTGGTCGTGCCCTCGCGCACACAACCGGAGCCTGAGGCTCTGGATCTCCTCACCGATCGGACAGTCGCCCGCCCCAAACCCCCCGGGGCGCGCGACGTTCCGGTCCGGACGGCCGCCTCGGAACTCCCCCCCTGTTCCGTGGCGGCCGACCTCCATTTCTGCCCCCTTGTGCGGTGCCGTGAGTCGTGGTCAGGCCGGGCTCTGTGGGGAAGGCGCGGGCTCGGGGCGGTGGACCCCCCGCGGGCGGTAGCCCAGGACGTCGGCCAGGCCGAGAACGTCCGCGAGCAGCCAGATGATCGCGAGCCACATCTCCGTGCCCTGGAGGCCGGGTTCGCGCCCCGGACCGGTGCCGTCGGGGGCGGGGCCGAAGCCGAAGCCCTGGCCGGGGTGCCAGCGGCGCAGGGCGGCGGTGAGCTGGGACGCCGCCCAGGAGCGGGCCTCTTCGCGGCGGTGGGTGGTCTGCCGGGCGCAGAGCCACAGCGGGTGGATCACGTCCAGGACGTTGCAGGCGTACTCCCGGCCGGGTGCGTCAGGACGTCCGGGTGAACGGCCGCCGTCTCCGCCACGAAACAGCCCTCGCCCAGGCGCACCTCCCCGGGCCCCGCGAGCAGCCGCTTCTGCCGCTGCTCCTGTGCCGCGCGCTGCCCATCGGAGGCCTGCCCGGCGAAGAGCCAGGGGCAGTGGTCGAAGAGGCTGTCGTCGTGGGACGGCTGGTTCACGTGTCCTCCGCAGGGGCCGCGAGTCGGCGTCTGTGCTCGTGCCAAGCTGTGCCCCATGCCGATCACCGCGAACCGGGAACGCGCCGCACTCCCGGGCTGCGTCGCCCTCCTGCTCGCCCTTCCGGCCCTCCTCTTCGCCCTGACCACCTGGCAGGTCGTCGCCGACGGCCCGCTCGTCCGGCTCGACGAGCGTCTCAGCCGTGTCCTCGTGAACCCGGACCGCTGCTCCGAACTCCTCGCCGACCTGGGCAACATCCAGGTCGCGGTCCCGGTCCTCGCCGTCGCGCTCGGGTACGTCGCCGTACGCCGGCGTCGCGTCGGCGCGGACCGCTGGTGGCTGCCCGTCGCCGCGGCGGCCCTGCTCATGGCCCTGGTCCCGGCGCTGGTCGTCCCGCTGAAGGAACTCACCGACCGCCCGGGCACCCCGGCCGTCCCGCCCGGCACCGGCTACTACCCCTCGGGCCACACCGCCACCGCCGCCATCGCCTACGGCTCCGCGACGCTGCTCCTGCTCCCCCGGCTCCGCACGACCCTGGCCCGCCGCGCCCTGATCACCCTCTGCGTCGCCCTGGTCCTCGGCGCGAGCTACGGCCTGGTCCGCCGTGGCTACCACTGGCCACTGGACGTGGTGGCCAGCTGGTGCCTGTGCGTGATCCTGCTGACGTCGCTGTGGCTGTTCGTCCGGACGGTGACGACACCCGGCCGGTCTCAACCACCAGGGCCCTGACCGTCGTTCTCCGTCGCCAGCCTCGCCGCCGCCTCGTGCATCGCCAGTTCCAGCAGGGCCGGGTCCGTCAGCATGCCCGAGCCGTCCGGGGGGACCAGCCAGCGGACGCCTCCCGGTGAGGAGCGGCCCGGGTACGGCACGACGATCCAGGTGCCCGCGCCGGCCGTACGGATGCCGGTGCCGAGCCAGCGGGCCGCGGTGCCCGGCGGAACGAAGAACCCCATGCGGGCGTCGCCGAAGTCGACGAGCACGGGGCCCGGCCGGTCGAGGACGCGGGTGAGCACGTCGAGCGTGGCGTAACCGAGTTCGCCGGGCAGGATGAGCACGTCCCACGCACTGCCCGCGGGCAGCAGCGCGACCCCCAGCGGGTTGCGCTCCCACTCCCAGCGGCAGGCCTCGGGATCGGGTGCGACGGATGCGAGCCACTCGACCGCCGTCTTCGCACCGGTCATCGGAAAGACCCCCTTCTCTCTCACGAACCTCACGGACGCGCAGGGCGTCCGGAGGGCATCACGAGGGAGAAGGGGGTGTCCCCCCGGTCATTACGCGGGTTCCGGAACCTCGTTGGAGTGAACCGGATCACACCCGGTCGGTCAGCTGTCGAATCCCAGCCCCAGGCGGTCCATCGTGCGCAGCCAGAGGTTGCGGCGGCCGCCCCGGGCGTCCGCGCGGGCCAGTGACCACTTGGTGAGGGCGATGCCCGTCCAGGCGAAGGGCTCCGGCGGGAAGGGCAGGGGCTTCTTGCGGACCATGTGCAGTTCCGTGCGTTCCGTGCGCTCCCCCGCCAGCAGGTCCAGCATCACCTCGGCGCCGAAGCGGGTGGCGCCGACCCCGAGGCCGGTATACCCGGCCGCGTAGGCGACCTTGCTCTGGTGGGCGGTGCCGAAGAACGCCGAGAAGCGGGAGCAGGTGTCGATCGCGCCGCCCCAGGCGTGACTGAAGCGGACGCCCTCCAGCTGCGGGAAGCAGGTGAAGAAGTGCCCGGCGAGCTTGGCGTAGGTCTCGGGGCGGTCGTCGTACTCGGCGCGGACGCGGCCGCCGTAGGGGTAGATCGCGTCGTAGCCGCCCCAGAGGATGCGGTTGTCGGCGGACAGCCGGAAGTAGTGGAACTGGTTGGCGCTGTCGCCGAGGCCCTGGCGGCTCTTCCAGCCGATGGACGCCAGCTGGTCGGTGGTGAGCGGCTCGGTCATGAGCGCGTAGTCGTAGACCGGGACGGTGTACGAGCGGACGCGTCTGACCAGGTTCGGGAAGATGTTGGTGCCGAGGGCGACCCGGCGGGCCCGGATCCGGCCGTAGGGGGTGCGTACGGCCATGCCCGCGCCGTACGGCTTCAGGTTCAGCGCCGGGGTGTGCTCGTAGACGCGCACGCCCAGGTCCACGCACGCCCGCTTCAGGCCCCAGGCGAGCTTTGCCGGGTTGACCATCGCCACGCCCCTGCGGTCCCACAGGCCCGCCTGGAAGGTGGGTGAGTTCACCTGCTCGCGGACGGCATCGGCGTCCAGGTACTCGACGCCTTCGGCCAGGCCCCGGCGGGCCGTCTCCTCGTGCCACTCGCGCAGTTCGCGCGCCTGGTACGGCTCGGTGGCGACGTCGATCTCGCCGGTGCGTTCGAAGTCGCAGTCGAGGGAGTGCCGGGCGACGGCGGCCTCGATCGCGTCGAGGTTGCGGTCGCCCAGCTCCTGGAGCGTGTGGATCTCGTCGGGCCAGCGGGCCAGGCCGTTGGGCAGGCCGTGGGTGAGGGAGGCGGCGCAGAATCCGCCGTTGCGGCCGGAGGCGGCCCAGCCCACCTCGCGGCCCTCCACCAGCACCACGTCCCGCTGCGGGTCGCGTTCCTTGGCGATCAGCGCCGTCCACAGTCCGCTGTAGCCGCCGCCGACGACCAGCAGATCGCAGGTCTCGGAGGTGGTGAGGGCGGGTTCGGGACGGGGCCGGCCGGGGTCGTCCAGCCAGTACGGGACCGGCTGGGCGTCGGAAAGCGAACGGGTCCACTGATTCATGGCGCTCGGGGCCATGATTTCAACTCCCTACGGTTATGCCTTCTGCCTGTTGCGGCGGTTTCCGGCAACCATGGAAACCAGGACGAACAGTACGGCGACGACGAACATGGTCGTGCCGATGACATTGATCTGAACGGGCGTTCCGCGCTGCGCCGAGCCCCAGACGAACATGGGGAAGGTGACGGTCGAACCCGCGTTGAAATTGGTGATGATGAAGTCGTCGAAGGAGAGGGCGAAGGCGAGCAGCGCGCCCGCCGCGATTCCGGGCGCCGCGATCGGCAGGGTGACCCTGACGAAGGTCTGGAACGGGCCCGCGTACAGGTCCCGTGCCGCCTCCTCCAGTTTTGGATCCATCGACATCACACGCGCCTTGACGGCCGTGACCACGAAACTCAGGCAGAACATGATGTGGGCGATGAGAATCGTCCAGAAGCCCAGCTGGGCGCCCATGTTGAGGAACAGGGTGAGCAGCGAGGCGGCCATGACGACCTCGGGCATCGCCATCGGCAGGAAGATCAGCGAGTTCACGGCGCCGCGGGCGCGGAACCGGTAGCGGACCAGGGCGAAGGCGATCAGGGTGCCGAGGAGCGTGGCGCCGAGCGTCGCCCAGAACGCGATCTGGAGGCTGAGGGACAGCGACCCGCACAGCCCGGAGACTCCGCACGGGTCCTTCCAGGCGTCCAGGGAGAACTGCTGCCATTCGTAGTTGAAGCGCCCCTTCGGTTTGTTGAAGGAAAACACCGTCACGATGACGTTCGGCAGGAGCAGATAGCCGAGGGTCAGCAGTCCCGCCAGAACGACGAGATTTCTCTTGAGCCAGTTGACGAAGGGCATTTAGACCAGATCCTCCGTCCCGGACCTGCGGATGTAGAGGGTGACCATGAGCAGAATGGCCGCCATGAGAATGAAGGAGAGTGCCGCGGCCGTCGGATAGTCGAGGACTCTCAGGAACTGTGTCTGGATGACGTTTCCGACCATGCGGGTGTCGGTGGAGCCGAGCAGATCGGCGTTCACGTAGTCACCGGCCGCCGGGATGAAGGTCAGCAGCGTGCCGGAGACGACACCCGGCATCGACAGCGGGAAGGTGACCTTGCGGAAGGTCGTCGAAGGGCGGGCGTACAGGTCACCGGCCGCCTCGTGGAGCCGTCCGTCGATGCGCTCCAGCGAGGTGTAGAGCGGCAGGATCATGAACGGCAGGAAGTTGTACGTCAGACCGCACACCACCGCGAGCGGGGTGGCCAGGACGCGGTCGCCGGCGGTCCAGCCGAGCCAGCTGGTGACGTCCAGGACGTGCAGCGTGTTCAGCGCGCCGACGACGGGGCCGCCGTCCGCGAGGATCGTCTTCCAGGCAAGGGTGCGGATCAGGAAGCTGGTGAAGAACGGCGCGATCACCAGGATCATGATCAGGTTGCGCCAGCGGCCCGCGCGGAAGGCGATCAGATACGCCAGCGGGTAGCCGAGCAGCAGGCACAGGATCGTCGCCGTGCCCGCGTAGAGCACCGAGCGGACGAACTGCGGCCAGTACGCGGACAGCGCGTCCCAGTACGTGGCGAAGTGCCAGGTGACCTTGTAGCCCTGCTCCAATGAGCCCGTCTGCACGGACGTGGAGGCCTGGTAGATCATCGGCAGCGCGAAGAACACCAGCAGCCAGAGGATGCCGGGCAGCAGCAGCCAGTACGGTGTCCAGCGGCCCCTGCGCTTCGGGGGCTTGGGCTCGGGCGCCCCAGGCGCGAGGGGCGGTGGCGCCTCGGTGAGTGTCGACATCAGACCGCCTCTTCCACTCCGGCGTCGGCGTCCTGGGCCGCGTCCAGGCCGAAGGTGTGGGCCGGGTTCCAGTGCAGGACCACCTCGGCGCCGGGCACCAGGCGGGGGTCGCGGTCGATGTTCTGGGCGTAGACCTCGAAGTCGGAGCAGACCGGGCTGTCGACGACGTACTGCGTGGAGACGCCGATGAAGCTGGAGTCGGCGATCCGGCCCGTGATGCGGTTGCGGCCCTCGGGTATCTCGCCGGCGTCGTCCGCGTGGGTGAGGGAGATCTTCTCCGGGCGGACGCCGACCAGCACCTTGCCGCCGGTCGTGGTGGGCGCGGAACAGCGCGCCTCGGGCAGGACGAGCTTGCCGCCGCCCGCCTTCAGCACGATCTCCTCGCCGCTCTTGGAGTCGACCTCGGCCTCGATGAAGTTCGAAGTGCCGAGGAAGTTGGCGACGAACGTGGTGCGCGGGTTCTCGTAGAGGTCGGTCGGCGCGCCCAGTTGCTCGACACGGCCCGCGTTCATCACGGCGACCGTGTCGGCCATCGTCATGGCCTCCTCCTGGTCGTGCGTGACATGCACGAAGGTGATGCCGACCTCGGTCTGGATGCGCTTGAGCTCCAGCTGCATCTGGCGGCGCAGCTTCAGGTCGAGGGCGCCGAGCGGCTCGTCGAGCAGCAGCACCTTGGGGTGGTTGATCAGCGCGCGGGCCACGGCGACGCGCTGCTGCTGGCCGCCGGAGAGCTGGTGCGGCTTCTTGCGGGCCTGCTCGCCGAGCTGGACGAGCTCCAGCATCTCCTCGACCTGCTTCTTCACCGACTTCAGACCGCGCCGGCGCAGGCCGAAGGCGATGTTCTCGAAGATGTCGAGGTGCGGGAAGAGGGCGTACGACTGGAAGACGGTGTTCACCGGCCGCTTGTACGGCGGCAGGGCCGTCACGTCCTGGTCGCCCAGGAAGACGGTGCCGGAGGAAGGTTCCTCCAGGCCGGCGATCATGCGCAGGGTGGTGGTCTTGCCGCAGCCCGAGGCGCCGAGCAGGGCGAAGAACGAGCCCTGCGGCACGGTCAGGTCGAGGGGGTGCACCGCGGTGAAGGCGCCGTACGTCTTGCCGATGCCCGTGAGGCGGACGTCGCCGCTGGGGTCTGTCTTGTTCGTCATGGTGGTCACGCCCCCGTCAGCTTCGCGAACTTCGCTTCGAACTCGGTCTCTTCCTTCGAGCTCAGCGAGCGGAAGGCACGGGACTTGGCGGCCATGGCCTTGTCGGGAATGATCAGCGGGTTGTTCGCCGCGTCCTCGTCGATCTTCGCCAGCTCGGCCTTCACGCCGTCGACGGGACACACGTAGTTGATGTACGCGGCGAGTTCGGCGGCCGCCTTCGGCTCGTAGTAGAAGTCGATGAGCCGCTCGGCGTTCGTCTTGTGACGGGCCTTGTTGGGGATCAGCAGGTTGTCGGTCGACGTCATGTAGCCGCTGTCCGGGATGAGGAAGTCGATGTCGGGGCTGTCCGCCTTGAGCTGGACGACGTCCCCGGCCCAGGCGACGCAGGCGGCGAAGTCGCCGCTGGTCAGGTCCGAGGTGTAGTCGTTGCCGGTGAAGCGGCGGATCTGGCCCTTGTCGACGGCCTTCTGGAGCCGGGCGATGGCCGCGTCGTAGTCGTCGGCGGTGAAGTCCGCCGGGTCCTTGCCCATGTCGAGCAGCGTCATGCCGATGCTGTCGCGCATCTCCGACAGGAAGCCCACCCGGCCCTTGAGCTTGGGGTTGTCCAGCAGGTCGGAAATCGACGTCACCTCGATGCCGTCGAGGGCCTTCTTGTTGTAGGCGATGACGGTCGAGATGCCCTGCCAGACGTACGAGTAGGCGCGGCCGGGGTCCCAGTCGGGGCTGCGGAACTGGGCCGACAGGTTGGCGTAGGCGTGCGGCAGGTTGGCCGGGTCGAGCTTCTGCACCCAGCCGAGGCGGATGAGGCGGGCGGCCAGCCAGTCGGTGAGGACGATCAGGTCGCGGCCGGTGTCCTGGCCCGCGGCGAGCTGCGGCTTGATCTTGCCGAAGAACTCGTTGTTGTCGTTGATGTCCTCGCTGTACTTGACCTTGATGCCGGTGCGCTTGGCGAACTGCTCCAGCGTCGGGTGGTGCTTGCCGCTGTCGTCGACGTCCATGTACTCGGTCCAGTTGGAGAAGTTCACCGTCTTCTCCTTGGCCGAGTGGTCCTCGGCCGAGACGCCGCCCTTCGACTGGCCGGCCGCCGGGATGCCGCAGGCGCTCAGCGTGCCGAGTCCGCCGACGGCGAGCGCGCCGCCCGCGGAGGCGCGCAGCAGGGACCGCCGGGTGAGGGCGGCCCTGCCGTTGGTGAAACTGCGCCGCATGGCGGCCACTTGGGCCGGGGACAGGCGGTCGGGCTCGTACTGCTCCATGCGCGTGGTGCCCTTTCGAAGGGTGGGCGGCCGCGGGTCAGGCGGCCTGCATACGACTATCGGTCCCCGAAGACGGTGCGGTGCCAGTCCTTCGCGGCCACCGCGGTGTTGTCGAACATGACATGCTTGACCTGGGTGTACTCCTCGAACGAGTACGCGGACATGTCCTTGCCGTAGCCGGAGGACTTGTAGCCGCCGTGTGGCATCTCGCTGATGATCGGGATGTGGTCGTTGATCCACACGCACCCGGCCTTGATCTCGCGCGTGGCCCGGTTCGCCCGGTACACGTCCCGGCTCCAGGCGGAGGCGGCGAGACCGTACGGGGTGTCGTTGGCGAGCGCGAGGCCCTCGTCGTCGGTGTCGAAGGGCAGCACGACCAGGACCGGCCCGAAGATCTCCGACTGGACGACCTCGCTGTCCTGGGCCGCGTCGGCGATGAGGGTGGGCCGGTAGTAGGCGCCCTTGGCGAGCTCGCCCTCGGGTGCCTCGCCGCCGGTCACCACGCGCGCGTAGGCCCGCGCCCGGTCCACGAACCCGGCGACCCGGTCCCGCTGGACGTGCGAGATCAGCGGGCCGAGGTCGGTGCCGGCGGCGAAGGGGTCACCGAGCCGGACCGTCTCCATGAGCGCCGCGGTCCGTTCCACGAAGGCCTCGTACAGGGGCCGCTGCACGTACGCGCGCGTGGCGGCCGTGCAGTCCTGCCCGGTGTTGATGAGGGAGGCCGCGACCGCGCCGTGGGCGGCGGCCTCCAGGTCTGCGTCGTCGAAGACCACGAAGGGCGCCTTGCCGCCGAGCTCCAGGTGGAGGCGCTTGACGGTGGCGGTGGCGACCTCGGCGACGCGCTTGCCGACGGCGGTGGAGCCGGTGAAGGACGTCATGGCCACGTCCGGGTGGCCGACGAGGTGCTCGCCGGCCTCCCCGCCGGTGCCGGTGACGATGTTGATCACGCCGTCCGGGATCCCGGCGTCCGTGGCCGCCTGGGCGAAGAGCAGCGAGGTCAGCGGGGTGAGCTCGGCGGGCTTCAGGACGATGGTGTTGCCCGCGGCGATCGCCGGGAGGATCTTCCAGGCGGCCATCTGGAGGGGGTAGTTCCAGGGCGCGATCGACCCGACGACCCCGATGGGCTCGCGCCGGATGTACGACGTGTGGTCGCCGGAGTACTCACCGGCGGACTGCCCCTGCAGATGCCGTGCGGCACCGGCGAAGAAGGCGGCGTTGTCGATGGTGCCGGGGACGTCGAACTCGCGGGTCAGCTTCAGCGGCTTGCCGCACTGGAGCGACTCGGCGCGGGCGAAGTCCTCGGCCCGGTCGGCGAGGACCGCGGCGAACCGGTGCAGGGCGTCGGACCGCTCGCCGGGGGTGGTTCCCGCCCAGCCGGGGAAGGCCGCGCGGGCGGCGGCCACGGCCCGGTCGACGTCGGCCGTGCCCGCCAGCTCGTAGGTGAGGACCTCCTCGCCCGAGGCCGGGTCGACGACCGCGTGCGTGCGACCGGAGGTGCCCCTGGTCAGGCGGCCCGCGATGAACTGCGCGCCTTCCGCGAAGCGCTCCTCGGCCGGAAATCGGTCCGGGGTGGCAGTGCCCGGGTTGTGCATGTCGCTCTCCTCCGTGTCCCCGTGATGGGGCCGGCGTGGCTCAGGCTCGATTTGAGTGCCGATCCTGACAGAGGTATGCCACTCCAACAAGTGATTCCGTTGTTGATTTTTGGTTACGCGACGGAATCTGTCGACCAGGTGTCGAGTTCGCCGCGAAAAGGCAGGACGCTGTGTCAGTGGTGCGTGCCAGACTCGCGTGCATGGAGAAGATCACGGGGGCGGTCGGCTCGCAGGAGGCCCTGATCAGGGCGGTCCGCGCGGGGGCCAGGATCACGTATCTGCACTTCTGGGGGCACCGGCCGCGGCCGGACGGCCGGATCGGTCCGAGCTGTCTGAGCCAGTGGTGGCCGGCGCCGTTCATGGTGGGCGGCGTGGCGTACGCGACGGCCGAGCACTGGATGATGGCGGGCAAGGCCCGGCTCTTCGAGGACCCGGCGGCGGAGCGTGCCGTACTGGCCGCGGAGCATCCCGCCGAGGCGAAGAAGGCGGGGCGGCTGGTGCGGGGGTTCGACGAGGCGGTCTGGCGGCGGGAGCGGTTCCGGATCGTCGTGGACGGCAGCGTCCACAAGTTCGGTGCGCATCCCGAACTGCTGGCGTACCTGCTGGGCACGGGTGAGCGGGTGCTGGTCGAGGCGAGCCCCGTGGACCGGGTGTGGGGCATCGGGCTGGCCGCGGACGACGAGGCGGCGGCCGATCCGGAGCGGTGGCGGGGGCCGAATCTGCTGGGGTTCGCGCTGATGGAGGCGCGGGCACGGCTGCGGACCACCGGGGCATGAGCGAGGGGCCGGTCCCGAGGACCGGCCCCTCATGAGCCCTCGGAGCTCCGCTCAGGCCGCCGCGCCGAGCCCGCCCATGATGCCGGCGAACAGCAGGAAGCCCAGCAGCGGCAGGATCACGGTGGCGATGATGCCGCAGACCAGGCCCGCGGTCGCCGCGCCCTTGTTCGTGGCCTCACCGCGGGTGGCCTTGCCGCGGCCGATGGCGCCGAAGATGATCGCCAAGATGCCCAGGATCACGCCGAAGAACCACATGATGAACGTCACGCTGCAGACCACGCCGATGATGCCCAGCACCAGCCCCGTGGTTCCCATGCCGTTGCTCGGCTGCGCGGGCATCCCGTAGCCGGGCGCCTGCGGGTAAGCCACGGGCGGCGCGGCCGGGTAGCCGGGGCTGCCCTGGGGGTAGCCGTAGCCCGGGCCGGGCTGCTGCGGATAGCCGTATCCCGGGGCCGGCTGCTGCGGCGGCTGGGCGGGCGGGCCGAAACCACCCGGGGGCGGGTTGATGTTGGACATGGACGAACTCCCCTCCGTTGTCAGACCAAGGCATCGTAATGGCCAAGTCGGCCGTACAGACGCCCTGTTTCAGCGGTGGGACGGCGCGGTGGCCACCGGGCCGAGGGTGCCGTAGTACGGGTCGTCGTCGTAGTCGTCGCTGTTGATCGCGGCCGTGATGCCGACGGCGATCAGGACGATCACCGTGATGCCGAGGATGACCCCGATGATGCCCATGATCAGACCGGCCTGGGCCTGGCCGTGGTTGGTGGCCACTCCGGCCTCGGCGCGCTTGCGGCCCTTGATGCCGAAGACGATGGCGAGGATGCCGGTGACCAGAGAGACCACGCCGTAGAGGCAGAAGAGGGTGCAGGAGATGATGCCGAGCACCATCGCGGCGACGCCCATGCCGTTCTGCGGGGCCATGGGCATGCCGGGCCAGCCGTAGCCGGCCTGCGGGTAGCCGGGGTAGCCGTAGCCGCCGGGCGCTCCCGGGCCGGTGGGAGCCGCGGGCGGGGGCGGGACGGCGCCGGCGCCGGCGCCGGACGGGTCGTACTGCGGCGTGCCGGTGGGCGGGGTGAAACCCGGCATGGAGGTGACCGTGGCCTGGTCGTGCACGGACGGCGGCTGCGGCGTCTGGTTCTTGTCGAGCGAGGGCGTGCTCTCCGGAGGCGCCCACGGGTCGTGGCTGCCTCCGTCGGGCTGCGTCGCGTCCGTCATCGTGCGTCCCCCCTGGGTCGATCGTCCCGTCATGCTACGGGGCCGTTCGGCGCGGGCCACAGCGCGGGGGCGTGGGGGCTGGTCGCGCAGTTCCCCGCGCCCCTGAAGGAAGGGCGCTGCACCTCACGCATACGATGAATTCCGAGTCATCGATCAGCCGATCACCCGCGCCCCGCCCGCCTCACGCCGGCAGCGGCGCCGTTCCGGGGAGGAACCTTGACCCAGCATCTCGTCGACCCCCACGCCCCGCGCGACCTCGCGGCGTTCATCGCGGAACTGCCCAAGGCCGAACTGCATGTGCACCACGTGGGATCCGCCTCCCCCCGGATCGTCTCCGAACTGGCCGCGCGGCACCCCGACTCGAAGGTGCCGACCGACCCCGAGGCGCTGGCCGACTACTTCACGTTCACCGACTTCGCGCACTTCATCGACGTGTACCTGTCGGTCGTCGACCTGATCCGCACCCCGGAGGACGTCCGGCTGCTGACCTACGAGGTGGCCCGGGACCTGGCCCGGCAGCGGGTGCGGTACGCCGAGCTGACCATCACGCCCTTCTCGTCCACCCGCCGCGGCATCGACGAGCGGGCCTTCATGGACGCCATCGAGGACGCCCGCAAGTCCGCCGAGGCCGAGTTCGGGACCGTGCTGCGCTGGTGCTTCGACATCCCCGGCGAGGCGGGCCTGGAGGCCGCCGAGGAGACGACCCGGCTCGCCACCGACGACCGGCTGCGCCCGGAGGGCCTGGTCTCCTTCGGTCTCGGCGGGCCCGAGGTCGGCGTGGAACGGCCGCAGTTCAAGCCGTACTTCGACCGGGCGATCGCCGCCGGGCTGCACTCCGTACCGCACGCCGGCGAGACGACCGGCCCGCAGACGGTGTGGGACGCCCTGACCCACCTGCGGGCCGAGCGCATCGGGCACGGCACCAGCTCCGCGCGGGACCCGGAGCTGCTCGCGCACCTCGCCGAGCACCGGATCCCGCTGGAGGTGTGCCCGACCTCGAACATCGCCACCCGCGCCGTCCGCACCCTCGACGAACACCCGATCAAGGAGTTCGTGCGGGCCGGTGTCGTCGTCACCGTCAACTCCGACGACCCGCCGATGTTCGGCACCGACCTCGACAACGAGTACGCGGTCGCCGGCCGGCTGCTCGACCTCGACGAGCGGGGCCTGGCCGAACTGGCGAAGAACGCCGTCGAGGCGTCCTTCCTGGACGCGGCGGGCAAGGCCCGGATCGCGGCCGAGATCGACACGTACACCGCGCAGCGGCTCGCCCGGTGACGCCCGCCCCGGTCGCCGTGGCCCACCGGGGCGACCCCTACCGCGTCCGCGAGAACACCGTCGCCTCGCTGCGTTCCGCCCTGCGCCGGGGCGCGGACGCGGTGGAGATCGACGTACGGCTCACCCGGGACGGCGTGCCGGTGCTGCTGCACGACGCGACGCTCAAGCGGCTCTGGGAGCACGAGCGGCCGGTGCTCGCGCTGTCCTTCGAGGAAGTGCGCGGGCTGACCGGCGGCGGGGTGCCGGCCCTGGCCGAGGCGCTGACCGCGACCGACGGGCACCGGGTGATGATCGACCTGCCCGGGTCGCCCGACGTGCGGGCGGTGCGCCGGATCATGGGCGTCGTACAGGAGGCGGGGGCGGCGGACCGCGTCTACTACTGCGCGGGCGCCGACGCCATGCTCGCCGTGCGCGCGGCGGATCCGGCCGCCGAGATCGCCCTCACCTGGACGACGCTGGCCCCGCCCCGGCCCGTCCTGCTGGAGGCGATCCGCCCGCGCTGGCTCAACTACCGCTTCTCCCTGGTGGACCGCCCTCTCGCCGAGCGCGTGCACCGCGACGGCCACCTGCTGTCCGTCTGGACCCCCGACACGCGCCGCTCCATGCGACGGCTGCTTCAGGCGGGCGTGGACTCGATCACGACGAACCGCGTCGACGTGCTGTGCGCTACACGCGCGAGCGCTGCGGCACCGTCGCCGGATCGGCCGGGGTCGCGCGCGTGACGTACTGCGGCACCGGCGCGCCGTCCGTGCCGGTGTCGCGGACGAGCCCGTAGCGGATGGCGCCGTCGGCGGGGCCCTCGTTGACGTCCTTCACCACCGCGTCCCGGTTCGACGTGGAGACGGCGATCCCGTAGTCGCAGCCCCGTTCGTTCTGGTTGAGGGTGACGGTGCCGTCGAGGTAGAAGTACTCGTTCTGCCACATCTGCTGGGTGCCGGGCGGCAGCACCGCGTATCCGATGTCCGGTCCGCCCATGCCGGTGGCGTAGCCGTTCGGGGCGCCGGGCAGCGGGTCGTCCATCCGGCGCCAGCCGCCGGACGCCACGTGGAACAGCCTGCCCTTCAGGCCGGTCCAGGTCGGCATGACCACCGCGCCGGGCCGGGCGTGCGGCGAGATCTGCCAGCGGACCAGGACATAGCCCTGACCGCTCAGCGTCACACTGTCGCCACGGTGCTGCATGACGGCCCTCGGGCCGCCGGTGCTGGTGATGCCGGACTCGGGGCGGCGCGGCAGGGCGGCGGGCCGGGCGTTCGGGTCGGGGGCGCGGTCGACGGCGTCGACGACCGTGCCGTAGAGGTCGGTCTTCTTCGTCGCCGGCGGCGAGGACCTGGGGGTGGGGGTCGGCGGAGCGGAGGGCAGCGGGGGTTCGGAGGTGGCCGGGGCCGTGGGGGTGACCGCGGCCCGGGGCGGCGGGGCGTCCGGCGGCTGGGTGACGACGTAGGCGCCGCCCGTGACGATCGTCGCGCCCGCCGTCATCGCGACGGCCGGCTTGGTGAGCGCGCCGAGCAGCTTGGCGGACCAGCCGGCCGAGGTGGCGGCCGCCGCGGTCTTGCCGCCGAAGGCGAGCGACAGGGTGAACCCGACGGGCAGCGGGACGAGGGCGATGCCGGCCAGGAGGCGTTCGGCCGGGACGACGGCCTCGCGGGTGCCGCCGCAGTAGCCGCAGCCGCGGATGTGCCGGGCCAGCCGCTTGCGCCACACCGAGTCGGGCCGGCCGTTCCACCGGCCGGTCACTTCCCGCAGGCCGGGGCAGGCGCCGTCAAGGGCACGGACGATGCCGCGCGAGGTCTCCAGGCGCTCCTTCATCCGCTGGACGCGCACGGCGGCGTGCTGCCGGGTGATGCCCACGGCGGCGGCCAGTTCGCGCCGGGTCAGTTCGCCCGCGACTTCCAGCCACCACAGCGACAGCAGTTGCCGGTCCTCGTCGTCGAGCCACCGCACCGCCTCGGCGACCTCGCGCCGCTGCCCCTCCAACTGGAGCCGCAGCACGGTCAGTTCGGCGAAGTCGGAGGCCGCAGCCTCCTCCAGCCGGTCCGGGGTCCGGTGCCGGGCCCGGTCGCGGATCTGCCGCATGGCGATCGCCACCAGCCAGGACCGGAAGCTGTCCGGGTCGCGCAGCGAGCCGAGGTGACCGACCGCGCGCAGCATGGTCTCCTGCACGACGTCGTCGACGTCGGCGTGCCCGTTCAGGGCCCGGCCCACGATGTTGTAGACCAGCGGCAGCCAGCCCGCGACCAGTTCGTCCAGCGCCCGCCGGTCGCCGGCCTGCGCCGCCGTGATGACGGCACGCCAGTCCTGACTGTCCACGGTGGCCTCTCGACGCCTGGGTTCACTGATGTTCCGCACGCACCCTCTCAGCCGGTCCCGGGGTCCTCGCCATGTCGGAGATCACATGGTGGAGACGGCGTGAAGGGCGGGCGATAACACTTTTTGCCCCCGGCGCCTTTTGATCATGTTCGGGAGGGGGTCGGCGCCGCCGCACCGCATCCTGGCCACGATCACCGGCAAGGACGGCCGGACCACGACCCGCCGGCTGACGCTCGACCAGGGAACGGGCCCGCAGCGGCGCGCCTTCCGCGTCGGCGAGGTCAGCGCCGTCCGCTTCACCATCGAGTCCGCCTACGGCATCTCGGGGAAGAAGCAGGTCATCATCGCGGAGATCGAGTTCTTCGGTCCGTCCAGCGCGAACAACACCTGAGCACGCGACGGCCCCGGACGGATGAAGCCGTCCGGGGCCGCTCTGCGGTGTCGGGTCCGCTTACGCGTCCAGCGACGTCATCACGTGCTTGATCCGCGTGTAGTCGTCGAAGCCGTACCCCGAGAGGTCCTTGCCGTAGCCGGACTTCTTGAAGCCGCCGTGGGGCATCTCGGCGACCAGCGGGATGTGCGTGTTGATCCACACACAGCCGAAGTCGAGCTTCTTGGACATCCGCATGGCCCGGCCGTGGTCCTTGGTCCACACGGAGGAGGCCAGCGCGTACTCGACGCCGTTGGCCCACTCCACCGCCTGCTGCTCGTCGGAGAACGACTGCACGGTGATGACCGGGCCGAAGACCTCCTTCTGGATGATCTCGTCGGTCTGCTTCAGGCCCGAGACGACGGTCGGCGCGTAGAAGTAGCCCTTGTCGCCGACCCGCTTGCCGCCGGCCTCCACGCGCGCGTGCGCGGGCAGCCGGTCGATGAAGCCCTCGACCTGCTTGAGCTGGTTGGGGTTGTTGAGCGGGCCGAACAGCACGTCCTCGTCGTCCGGCTGTCCGGTCTTGGTCTCGGAGGCGGCCTTCGCCAGCGCGGAGACGAACTCGTCGTGGATGGACTCGTGGACGAGCACGCGCGTGGCGGCGGTGCAGTCCTGGCCGGCGTTGAAGTAGCCGGCGACCGAGATGTCCTCGACGGCCTTCGCGATGTCGGTGTCCTCGAAGACCACGACCGGGGCCTTGCCGCCCAGCTCCAGGTGGACGCGCTTGACGTCCTTGGCGGCGGACTCCGCGACCTGGATGCCGGCACGCACCGAGCCGGTGATGGAGGCCATCGCCGGGGTCTCGTGCTCGACCATCATGCGGCCGGTCTCGCGGTCGCCGCAGATGACGTTGAAGACGCCCTTGGGGACGATCGAGCCGATGATCTCGGCCATGAGGACCGTCGAGGCCGGGGTGGTGTCGGACGGCTTCAGCACGACGGTGTTGCCCGCCGCGATCGCCGGGGCGAACTTCCACACGGCCATCATCATCGGGTAGTTCCACGGCGCGACCTGCGCGCAGACGCCGACCGGCTCCCGGCGCACGATGGAGGTCAGGCCCTCCATGTACTCACCGGCCGAGCGGCCCTCCAGCATCCGCGCCGCGCCCGCGAAGAAGCGGATCTGGTCGACCATCGGCGGGATCTCCTCGGAGCGGGTCAGCCCGATGGGCTTGCCCGTGTTCTCCACCTCGGCCGCGATCAGCTCCTCGGCGCGCTCCTCGAAGGCGTCCGCGATCTTCAGCAGGGCCTTCTGGCGCTCGGCGGGCGTGGTGTCGCGCCAGCCGGGAAAGGCCTCGGCGGCCGCCGCCATCGCGGCGTCCACGTCCGCCTGCCCGGACAGCGGAGCGGTCGCGTACGCCTCGCCCGTCGCGGGATTGACCACCTCGGTGGTCCGTCCGTCGGCGGCGTCCCGGAACTCACCGCCGATGTAGTTGCGCAAGCGACGCAGCTCGGTGCTCACTGCCGGCCCTCCAGTTCGGATGTCCAGTACTTGAGACACCCACCCTAGTCCGCCGACCCACGTTTTCAACACCCCCGCTCCCTTCGATCGTGCGGAATCCGCAGGACTGGGCTACCGAAACAACGGATTTCATCGATCGAGGCTTGCGGAAGTGTCGAGACCTCGTGCACAGTGACCTCGTGGCCAGTCGAAGCGCAGACCAGAAGGGGTCGCGGGAGCCCCGCGAGCCCTCCCGCGAGTCCAGGAACGGCAGCTCGCCGCAGCTGGACGCCGTCTCCCTCGCCATCATCGAGCAGCTCCAGGAGGACGGCCGCCGGCCGTACGCCGCCATCGGCAAGGCCGTGGGCCTGTCGGAGGCGGCCGTGCGCCAGCGCGTCCAGAAGCTGCTCGACCAGGGCGTGATGCAGATCGTCGCCGTCACGGACCCGCTCACCGTGGGCTTCCGCAGACAGGCGATGGTCGGCGTCAACGTGGAGGGCGACGTGGAGTCGGTCGCGGACGCGCTGTCGGCGATGTCCGAATGCGAGTACGTGGTGATGACCGCGGGTTCCTTCGACCTGATGGTGGAGATCGTCTGCGAGGACGACGACCACCTCCTGGACGTCATCAACAAACGCATACGGGCGGTGCCCGGAGTGCGCTCCACCGAGAGCTTCGTCTACCTCAAGCTCAAGAAGCAGACCTACATGTGGGGAACCCGATAATCGTGAGGACCCGATAGCCGTGAGCAAGGACCTCTCCCAGACCGCGTACGACCACCTGTGGATGCACTTCACGCGCATGTCGTCGTACGAGAAGGCCCCCGTTCCCACCATCGTCCGGGGCGAGGGCACGTACATCTACGACGACAAGGGCAAGCGCTACCTGGACGGCCTCGCCGGCCTCTTCGTGGTGCAGGCCGGGCACGGCCGGGTCGAGCTCGCCGAGACCGCCTTCAAGCAGGCGCAGGAGCTCGCGTTCTTCCCGGTGTGGTCCTACGCCCATCCCAAGGCCGTCGAGCTGGCCGAGCGCCTCGCGCACCACGCCCCGGGCGACCTGAACAAGGTCTTCTTCACCACCGGCGGCGGTGAGGCGGTCGAGACCGCCTGGAAGCTCGCCAAGCAGTACTTCAAGCTGACCGGCAAGCCCACCAAGCACAAGGTCATCTCACGCGCGGTCGCCTACCACGGCACGCCCCAGGGCGCCCTGTCCATCACCGGCCTGCCGGCCCTGAAGGCCCCCTTCGAGCCGCTGGTCCCGGGTGCGCACAAGGTCCCGAACACCAACATCTACCGCGCCCCGATCCACGGCGACGACCCGGAGGCCTACGGCCGCTGGGCCGCCGACCAGATCGAGCAGCAGATCCTCTTCGAGGGCCCGGACACGGTCGCCGCGGTCTTCCTGGAGCCCGTGCAGAACGCGGGCGGCTGCTTCCCGCCCCCGCCCGGCTATTTCCAGCGGGTCCGCGAGATCTGCGACCAGTACGACGTGCTGCTCGTCTCGGACGAGGTCATCTGTGCCTTCGGCCGGCTGGGCACGTACTTCGCCTGCGACAAGTTCGACTACGTGCCGGACATGATCACCTGCGCCAAGGGCATGACCTCGGGCTACTCCCCGATCGGCGCCTGCATCATCTCCGACCGCCTGGCCGAACCGTTCTACACGGGCGACAACACCTTCCTGCACGGCTACACCTTCGGCGGCCACCCGGTCTCCGCGGCCGTGGGCCTGGCCAACCTCGACCTGTTCGAGCGCGAGAACCTCAACCAGCACGTGCTGGACAACGAGGGCAACTTCCGCGCCACCCTGGAGAAGCTCCACGACCTGCCGATCGTCGGCGACGTCCGCGGCAACGGCTTCTTCTACGGCATCGAGCTGGTGAAGGACAAGCACACCAAGGAGTCCTTCAACGACGAGGAGACCGAGCGCGTCCTGTACGGCTTCCTCTCCAAGGCGCTGTACGACAACGGCCTGTACTGCCGCGCCGACGACCGCGGCGACCCGGTCGTCCAGCTCGCCCCGCCGCTGATCTCCGACCAGTCGACGTTCGACGAGATCGAGCAGATCCTGCGCGCCACCCTCACGGAGGCGTGGACGAAGCTCTGACGCCCGTCGCTCAGATCGTCTTCCTGGATGATCAACACCGGCCCCGGTGCCGCCCGTTCGAGTGAGAAACGGCGGCCCGGGGCCGCGTGCTGTCCGGCGTCCCGCCGCCTACTGCCTAGCGTGCCCAGTGACCGATCGGCCCTGCCTTCGTTCCCCCGCACGGGGGATGGCACGGGAACTACGGATCTGAACCGAGGTGTACGCGCATGGAGGCCCCGCCGGACAACGACGTGCTCTGGGCACGCGCCCTGCACTTCCAGCACGACGACGGCTCGCCCGCGCTCTGCGGCGTCTCGCTCGGCGTGCGCGAGGGCGAGATCCTCGCCATCGGCGGACCGCGCGGCAGCGGCAAGACGACCCTGCTGCGATGCCTGTCCGGCATGGTGCCCGTCCGCCGCGGCGAGGTCTGGTTCAACAGCGTGCCCGTCCACACCATGGGCCCCCTCACCCGCGAGCGGCTGCGCCGCGACCGCTTCGGCTGGATCGACCCGTCCCCCGCCCTGGTCCCGGAGCTCAACGCCTGGGAGAACACCGCCCTGCCGCTGATGCTGCGCGGCACCAGCCGGCGCCGCGCCAAGACCGCGGCCCTGGAGTGGCTGGAGCGCCTGGACATCGGCGACAGCGCCCGCAAACGGCCGCACCAGCTGGTGCAGGCCGAGCGTCAGCGGGTCTGCATCGCCCGCGCCCTCGCCCCCGCGCCCTCGGTCCTGTTCGCCGACGAGCCCACGGCGCCGCTGCACCGGGCCGACCGCGCCCATGTGCTGCGCACCCTCACCACGGCGGCCCGCTCCCACCGCATCACCGTCGTCCTGGCCACCCACGACGCGGAGACCGCGGCCCTCGCCGACCGCACGGTGTCCCTGCTCGACGGGCGGCGCGTGCAGACGGTGCACCTGCCGCCGGTCGCCGAGACCAGCGAGCCGGAAGGCCGGGCCGCGTGCTCGCTCTCCGTCTGACCCGCGGCGCCCACCCCGCCGTCCAGCTGCGCCGCCTGATGGTCGCGGCGGCCTCGGCGGGCACGGGCTTCCTGCTGCTCTGCGCCCTGGGCTACGCGCTGGGCCACCCCGGCTCCCCCGGCGCCGCCGCGCTGCGGCTGGCCTGGTGCGCGGCCCCGCTGGCCGCCACGGTGTACTTCGCGGTCGCGGTGGCCCGTACCGACCCCGGCACCAAGCCCCGCGCGGGCCTCTCGGCGATCGGTCTCGGCCCGGTGCGCATGATGGCCGTGTCGGCGACGACGACGGCCCTGTCCGGCACGCTGGGCTCGATGCTGGCCCTGCTCGTCTTCCTGCACCTGCGGGGCGACGTGACGGGCATGCCCTTCGACGGCGTCGCCGCCGAGTCCCTCGCCGCGGGCCGGCCCCTCCCGCTGCCGGGCGCCCTGACCCTGCTGGCGCTCGTGCCCGTCGGCGCGTCGGTGGCGGTGGCGCTGGCCCTGCGGCCGCGCGAGGCGAGGCCCGCCGGGCCCCGGGCTGGCCGGATGTACGGCCGCTTCGGCGCCTACCGGCGCACCAGCACCCGCGAGACCTTCGGGGCGTACGGCCGGTTCGGCCGGCAGATCATCCGGCCGGCGGACGGCCGTCCCGCCGGGCCCGCCGCGAAGAGCGGCCCGCCGGCGGCCCGGACGAGCGGGTCGGCCTCGGCGGCGGTCGCGGGTCCCGGCGGGACCGTGAGCGCGGTCGCGGACCCCGCTCACCTGCCCGGGGCGCACCCGGGCGCCATGGACCGGGGCGTGGACGTCACTGGGCCCGGCGCCCCGCACCCGGCCTCACCGGAGGCGACGGGCGAGAAGGGCCCGGCCGGCGATCCCGCCCGGTGGCTCAGCCCGCGCGCGGCGGCGCCGGACGCGGCCGGCGCCATCAGCCCCGCCGGGGCCCTGGCACAGCACCCTGACTCGCCCGCCGCGGCACCGAGCACCGCCGACGACGACTCAGCCCCCGACGCGGCCCTGCCGGACACCATCGCCGCCCCCTCCGGTCTCCCGTGGGGCATCACCCTGCTGGCCGCGGGCCTCGCCGTGGAGAGCTACACGAGCCGCACCGCCCCCACAGCACCCGACCTCTCCTTCTCCGGCGCGTCCCCCGGCGTGATGGCGGGCTGGGCGCTGGCCGCCGTCGGCCTGGCCCTGGCCGGGCCGGGCCTGACCCACCTGTGCGGACGGCTGCTCCAGTCGGCCCGCCCCGGCGCCCTGCGGCTCCTGGCCGGCCGCATCCTCATGGCGGAGGCCGTCCGCATCGGACGTCCCCTGGGCGTCGTCTGCGCGGTCCTGTCCGCCGCGTGGGCCATGGCGCTGCTGCACGCCCCGGACGGACTCGCGCTGGGCCCGCTCACCACCCTCGGCGTGCTCGTCGTGGCCGGCTGCACCACGGCGACGCTCCTCACGGCCGCCGTCGAGGCCCGGCAGTCCCGCGCCGGCACCACCGCCGCACTGCTGCGCCTCGGCGCCCCCGCCACGATGCTGCGCAGCGCCGCCGCTCTCCGCGCGGGCGCGCTGCTCGCCCTGTTCGGTCCGCTCGCCCTGACGGTCGCGGAACTGGCGGCGCTGCCCCTGGCACGCTGAGCCGCGCGGCCGCCGGAAAACTCGTACGAGAAAAATCTCCGTACGGCGATGAGTTCCGGACCGGCGCCCGGTCTATCCCGCGTAACGACACGGACTTGATGGGAGAGACCTCACATGTACCAGCAGATGATCTTCGTGAACCTGTGCACCGGCGACCTCGGCGCCTCGAAGAAGTTCTTCACGGAGCTGGGCTTCACGATCAACGAGCAGTTCAGCGACGACACGACCGCCTCGGTCGTCATCAGCGAGACCATCGTGGTGATGGTGCACACCAAGGACAAGTACTCCCAGTTCACGAAGAAGGAGATCGCGGACTCGACGACGACCAGCGAGGTGCTGGTCGCACTGAGCGCCGAGAGCCGCGAGAAGGTCGACGAGCTGGTCGAGAAGGCGGTCGCGGCGGGCGGTTCCGTCTCGGGCGAGACCCAGGACCACGGCTTCATGTACGGCCGCGCCTTCGACGACGTGGACGGCCACACCTTCGAGGTCGTGTGGATGGACCCCGCGGCCGTCGAGGGCTGAGATGCGCTGTGCCAGCATGGGCGGGTGCAGACGATGCCCGCCCATGCGGCCCACCACGACGACCGTGAGATAGAGACCCTCGAGGAGTTCGACGCGACCGTCTCGGCGCGCGGCACCCTCGCCGGACACCGCGTCCAGGCCGTCGATCTGACGGACCGTACGCGCGAACTGCTCGCCACGGACACCGCGGGCGCCGTCTTCCTCGGCTGCGTGATGCGCGAGGACGCGGCCTCGAAGGTCCGCGGTGACGGCGCCCAGGTCTTCCCGCCGGTCCCGGGCCTGCCGTTCGACCCGTACCGCGGCCTGGTCTACTCGCCGGACGAACTCTTCGCGTCGCTGGCCGACGGCTACGAGGCCACGCCCGACGCCCTCGCCTACGCCTGGTTCCAGCGCACGAAGGCGGACCGCGACATCTACGCGTCCATGCTCCGTTCGGTCCACGACGACTCCGTATCGGACGCGCTCGACGAACTCCTGTCCGGCGCCCGGGTCGTGGGCGTCATGGGCGGCCACGCGATGGCCCGCGGCACCGAGGAGTACGCCGGCGCCGCACGGCTCGGCCGGGAGCTGGCCCTCGCCGGCTTCACGATCGCCACCGGCGGCGGCCCGGGCGCCATGGAGGCCGCGAATCTCGGCGCGTACGCCGCCCCGTTCGACGACGAGATGCTCACCGAGTCGCTCGAACTCCTCGGCAAGACACCGCACTTCACCCCGTCGATCACCCAGTGGGCCTCGGCCGCCCTCGAGATACGCGCCCGCTGGCCGCAGGGTGGCCGTTCGGTGGGCATCCCGACCTGGTTCTACGGCCACGAGCCCCCGAACGCCTTCGCCTCCCACATCGCCAAGTACTTCGCCAACGCCACCCGCGAGGACGGCCTGCTGGCCCGGTCCAACGCGGGTGTGGTGTTCCTGCCGGGCGCCGCCGGGACGGTACAGGAGATCTTCGACAACGCGACGCCCAACTACTACGAGTCGCGCGGCGAGCCGACGCCGATGGTGCTGGTGAACCGCGTGCACTGGACGGAGAAGCTGCCCGCGTGGCCGCTGCTCCGGTCGCTCGCCGGGGGACGTTCGATGGAGGCGCGCATCGCGCTGGTCGAGCGGATCGAGGAGGCGCCGGCGGCGTTGAAACGTCTCGGTGGTTAATAAGAAGGCAAAGCAAGTGCTTGCAAGCTGCATATGCGTTGACACTACTTATGCAGCGCTTATAGACCTGTGAGCCTCACGGTAGTGCTGATGTTCAGTCAACACTGCCTCAGCCCCCCGCTTTAGCAATCCTGTAAAGGACAAACGTGGCAGTTCTGTCCGTATCCCGCCGCGCACGTGCCGTGCGCGTCCTCGGTGTCGTCTCCGCCTCGGCCGCGCTCGCGCTCGGCACCGCCGGCAACGCGCTCGCCTGCGACATCAGCGAGTTCTCCGCCGAGGCGAAGTGCGACGGCGACAAGGGCGTCATCACCGTCACCGACGTGGACCCCGCCGGCATCCCGGCGACGGTCACCGTGTACCTCGAGAACAACGGCGCCGACGTGAAGAAGATCGGCGAGCAGGTGGTCAAGGGCTCGCGCGAGGGCACCACCATCACCTTCGCCGAGAAGTGGAAGCCGAACGCCGAGTACCGCATCCACGTCAAGGCCGCCGGCTACGTCGACGAGGACATCAAGCCGAACCTCGTCACCCCGGCCACGGCCTGCAAGAAGGAGGAGGAGCCCCCGGCTTCGACTCCCCCGGCGACGCCGACGCCTTCGGCCTCCCCGTCGAAGCCGGCCGAGGAGACCGAGACCCCGGCTCCGGAGCCGTCGGAGAGCCAGAGCACCTCGCCGGCGGCCAACGCGCCCGCCCCGGCCGGTGACTCCAACCTCGCCGAGACCGGTGCCAACTCCAACACCGGCATCATCGCCGGCATCGCGGCGGCCCTGGTCGTCGTCGGTGGCGGTGCGGTGTTCTTCGGCATGCGCCGTCGCGGGGCGAACAACGACAGCTGACGCCTGCGCACCACGTGACGTGGCCCGTCCCCTGATCCGGGGGCGGGCCACGTCCCGTCTCACCCGAACGTCGCCCGCCGCAGCCAGAACTCCAGCAGCTCCCGGTCGCCGAGCACTTCCAGTTCCCGGGCGTCCAGGGGCAGCCGGCGGTAGAACGCGAGCAGCACGGACGTGAGCGGTCCGCGCAGGGCGACCGTGGCCTTCTCGTGGCCCCTGCGCCAGGTGACCCCGTCCTCGGTGAGTTCGACGAGCCACTCGGCGTCGAAGCCGGGTCCGGTGTCGGTGGCGTGCAGATGGATGGTGCGGCCCGGGCCGCGCAGCTCGCTCACCTCGTCGTGCGGCACGGTCCGCTGCACGAACTCCACGATCTGCAGCCACTCATCGATCGCGTCGGCGGCCACCTCGGGCGCGACCTCGTAGGGCAGTCCCGCGGCGAGGGTGGCGTCCGCGCGGTGCACGGTGATCTCGTGCGTCATCCGGCGGGCCCAGAAACCGGAGTTGAGGACGCCCGCCCAGCTCCACACCTTCGTGTCCGGCCCGGCCTCCCGCAGCGACGCGACGGCCTGCTCGCCGCTCTCCGCCAGCCACGCGTCCAGTGCGGCGGCGTCACCCCGGGCCCCGGGCCCGGCGAAGCCCGGCACCCGCTCCTCGGGCACCTCCTCCTGGGCCCGGGTCCGCACGATGAACTCCACCCAGCGCAGGGCACGGCCCATGTGCCGGACCAGGTCCTCCAGCGACCAGTCCGGGCAGGTCGGCACCGTGCCGGACAGCTCGGCGCCGGACGTCACCACGCTTCTCAACTGAGCGACCTGGTGGGCGATTTCATCGCAGTAGCGATCATGTGCGAGCAGCGTCATGCCCCGCACCTTAAGCGGCAGCCGATCAGTCGAGCACCACGATTTCGGCCGCGTCGAACTCCACGCCCACCTCGTCCCCGGCCTCCGGCGCCGCCCGCAGCGCGCACGCCGCCTCCAGGTGCGGGGCGTCCTGAGGCTGGAGGCGCACGGCGACATGGGTGCCCTTGAAGGTGCGCGCGGTCACCGTGCAGCGCAGGCCCGAGTCGGCGGACACCAGGCGCACTCCGGCGGGCCGCACCAGCAGGGTCCGTGTGCCCTGCGGGGCGCCCTCCGGCACCGGCACCTTGCCCCACGGCGTGTCCGCGGCCTCGGCCCCGACCGTCGCCTCGACCACGTTCTCGAAGCCGAGGAAGCGGGCGACGAACGCGTCGGCGGGCCGCTGCCACACCTCAAGGGGCGTACCGGACTGGGCGATCCGCCCGTCCCGCATCACCACGACCCGGTCGGCCAGCGCGAAGGCCTCCCCCTGGTCGTGGGTCACGGCGAGCACGGTCGTGCCCAACCGACCGAACAGTTCCCTCAGTTCGACGACCAGCCGCTCCCTCAGCGACCGGTCGAGCTGCCCCAGCGGCTCGTCCAGCATCAGCAGCCGGGGGCTCGGTGCGAGGGCCCGGGCCAGCGCGACGCGCTGCTGCTCCCCGCCGGACAGCGCGGCGACGGCCCGGCGGCCCGCACCCGGCAGTCCCACGAGGTCCAGCAACTCCTGGACCCGCTCGACCTGTTGCCGCTTCGGCTCACCGCGCATCCGCAGCCCGAACGCCACGTTGCCGCCCACGTCGCGCTGCGGGAACAACTGGTGGTCCTGGAACATCAGGCCGACCCCGCGCCTGTGCGCGGGCACGCCCGCCTGGTCGCGCCCGTCGAGCAGCACCCGCCCGGAGCCGAGCGGCTGCAGCCCGGCCACAGCCCGCAGCAAGGTCGACTTGCCACTGCCGCTGGGTCCGAGCACGCACACGATCTCGTGCTCGGCGACCTCCAGATCGACGGCGTCCAGTACGACACGCCCGCCGAAGCGGACCGTCGCGCCCTGCAGAGCGAGCAGCATCAGAACTCCCCCGTCCGGTCCGTACGGAGCCTCTCCAGCACCAGCAGGGCCACCGCGCACACCACCATGAGAATCGTCGAAAGGGCCATCGCCTGGCCGTAGTTGAGGTCACCGGGCCGCCCGAGCAGCCGGGCCACGGCCACCGGCAGCGTCGGCCGGTCGGGCCGTGCGATGAACACCGTCGCGCCGAACTCCCCGAGGGACACGGCGAAGGCGAACCCGGCCGCGATCAGCAGCGCCCGCCGCACCATCGGCAGGTCCACCTCCCGCCACACCCGCCAGGGCGAGGCCCCCAGCACCGAGGCCGTCTCCCGCAGCCGCGCGTCCACCGCCCGCAGCACGGGCAGCATGGTCCGTACCACGAACGGCACCCCGACCAGCGCCTGCGCGAGCGGCACCAGGATCCAGGAGGACCTGAGGTCCAGCGGCGGCTCGTCGAGGGCGATCAGGAACCCGAAGCCGACGGTCACCGCGGACACCCCGAGCGGCAGCATCAGCAGCGCGTCGAAGCCGCGCACGAACCGCCCGGCGTCCCGGCGGGTGAGCGCTGCCGCGGCCAGACCCCCGATCACCACGGCGATGAGTGTGGCGGCGACGGCGTACGACAGGGAATTGCCGATCGCCTCGATCGGCGGGACCAGGAACACTCCCCCGTCCTCGCTGGTCAGCGCCCGGTAGTAGCCGAAGCCCGGCGCGCCCAGGGACCGCTGCACCAGCACGGCCAGCGGCAGCACGAGCAGCACGGCGACGGTGACGAGCACCCCGCCCAGCAGCGCCCACTGCCCCGCGCCGCGCGGCCGGCGCCCGGTCACGGACGCGTCCACCAGCCGCAGCGCGGTCTCCCGCCGCCGCACGCTCCAGGCGTGCAGGGCGAGGATCGCGCCCACCGCGACGAACTGGATCAGGGTCAGCACGGCCGCCGTGGACAGGTCGAAGATCTCCGACGTCTGCCGGTAGATCTCCACCTCCAGGGTGGAGAAGGTGGGCCCGCCGAGGATCTGCACGACACCGAAGGAGGTGAAGGTGAACAGGAAGACCATGAGCGAGGCGGCGGCCACGGCCGGGGCGAGGGCGGGCAGTGTGACCTGCCGCCAGGCCTTCAGCCCGGACGCCCCGAGCATCCGCGCGGCCTCCTCCTGCCGGGGGTCGAGCTGCGCCCAGAGCCCGCCGACGGTCCGGACGACGACCGCGTAGTTGAAGAAGACGTGCGCGAGCAGGATCGCCCACACGGTGGTGTCCAGGCGTACGCCCCACAGCTCGTCGAGCAGCCCGCCCCGCCCCACCAGTGCCAGGAACGCCGTACCGACGACGACCGTCGGCAGCACGAACGGGACGGTCACCACCGCCCGCAGGACCTGCTTGCCGGGGAAGTCGAAGCGCGCGAAGACATACGCGCCGGGCAGCGCGACGAGCAGTGTGAGCGCGGTGGAGGCCAGCGCCTGCCAGGTGGTGAACCACAGCACGTGCCGGACGTCGGACTGCGCCAGCACCTCCCCGATCCGCCCGAGGTGCCAGGTCCCGTCGGCCTTCAGGCCGCGCGCGACGATCGCGGCGACGGGGTAGGCGAAGAAGACCGCGAAGAACGCGACGGGCGCGGCCAGCAGACCGAACCGCGCCGCCGCGCCCCGCTTCCGAGCGGCTACTTCAGTACGAGTGAGGTCCACGACTTGACCCACTGGTCACGGTGGTCGGCGATCTTCGCCGGGTCCATGGTCTCCGGGTCCTTCGCCTGCGGCCCGTACTTCACGAACTCCGGCGGCACCTGGGCGCCCTCGCGCACCGGGTACACGAACATGTTCATGGGCATGTCCTCCTGGAACCGCTGCGTGAGCAGGAAGTCCAGGAACGCCTTGCCGCCCTTGGTGTTCTTCGCGTTGCTGAGCAGGCCCGCGTACTCGACCTGCCGGAAGCAGGTGCCCTCGGCGACCCCGGTCGGCGCCGTACTCGGCTTCGGGTCGGTGAAGACGACCTCGGCGGGCGGCGAGGAGGCGTACGACACGACGAGCGGCCGGTCGCCCTTGGCCTTCTTGCCGCCGGCCGAGCCGGAGAACTCCTCGTTGTAGGCCTGCTCCCAGCCGTCGACGACCTTCACGCCGTTGGCCTTGAGCTTCTTCCAGTAGCTCTCCCAGCCCTCGTCTCCGTACTTCGCGGCGGTGCCGAGCAGGAAGCCGAGGCCGGGCGAGGAGGCGGAGGCGTTCTCGGTGACCAGGAGGTTCTTGTACTGCGGCTTGATCAGGTCGTCGAAGCTCTTCGGCGGCTCCAGCTTGTGGTCGGCGAAGTACTTCTTGTCGTAGTTGACACAGATGTCGCCGGTGTCGACGGGCGTGACCCGGTGCTTGTCCTGGTCGGCGCGGTACTCCGGCAGGATCAGGTCGGAGTCCTTCGGCTCGTACGGCTGGAACAGGCCGTTGTCGAGGGCGCGGGACAGCAGTGTGTTGTCGACGCCGAAGAAGACGTCGCCCTGCGGGTTGTCCTTGGTCAGGATGGCCTTGTTCACGGCCTGCCCGGCATCGCCGTCCTTCAGGACATCGACCTTGTAGCCGGACTGCTTCTCGAAGGCCGCGATGACGTCCTTGGACGCGGCCCACGAGTCGTGGCTGACGAGCGTCACGGTCTTGGAGTCGCCGGACCCCTGGCCGCTGTCGGACGACCCGCACGCGGCGAGCGTGCCGACCAGGCCGAGCCCGACGACCACAGCCGTCAGCCGCTTCTTGTTGTTGCTCACTGGATTCCTCCTGGATGACCAGGAGAAGACGCGGCCCCGCCCGGGAACTCAGAGGATCCCGGGCAGGGCGCAACAGCTCGAGTGATGACCGATCTCCCTACCCAGAATGACCTGGGCCAGGTTCGGAGGGTCTGCGGCCGTGTGCCGCACTCTCAGCGCTGTGGCGCTCCCCTGTCGGAATATGCAGGTGTCGGATATGCGGATGTTCTTACGCCGGTCAGACTACCGCTCGGTGGCCGCGAGCTGACCACACGCCCCGTCGATCTCCTGACCACGGGTGTCCCGGATCGTCACCGGCACACCATGGGCGGCGATCGCCTCCACGAACGCCTTCTCGTCCTCGGGCCGCGAGGCGGTCCACTTCGACCCCGGCGTCGGGTTCAGCGGGATGAGATTGACGTGCACGGGCTTGCCCTTGAGCAGCCGCCCGAGCCGGTCACCGCGCCACGCCTGGTCGTTGATGTCCCGGATCAGCGCGTACTCGATGGACAGCCGCCGCCCGGACTTGGCGCTGTACTCGAAGCCGGCGTCCAGCACCTCCCGGACCTTCCAGCGCGTGTTCACGGGCACGAGGGTGTCGCGGAGCTCGTCGTCGGGAGCGTGCAGCGAGATGGCGAGGCGGCACTTGAAGCCCTCGTCGGCGAACCGGTGGATGGCGGGGACGAGCCCGACCGTCGAGACGGTGATGCCGCGCTGCGAGAGCCCCAGCCCGTCGGGCTCGGGGTCGGTGAGCCGCCGGATGGAGCCGATGACCCGGTTGTAGTTGGCGAGCGGTTCGCCCATGCCCATGAAGACGATGTTGCTGAGCCGCGCGGGACCGCCGGGGACCTCTCCGTCCCGCAGCGCCCGCATGCCGTCCACGATCTGGTGCACGATCTCGGCCGTGGACAGGTTCCGGTCCAGCCCGGCCTGCCCGGTCGCGCAGAACGGACAGTTCATGCCGCATCCCGCCTGCGAGCTGATGCACATGGTCACGCGGTCCGGGTAGCGCATCAGCACGGACTCGACGAGCGTCCCGTCGAACAGCCGCCACAGCGTCTTGCGGGTGGTGCCCTGGTCGGTCGACAAATGCCGCACGACGGTCATCAGCTCGGGCAGCAGCGCTTCCTGGAGCCGCCCCCGGGCACCGGCCGGAATGTCGGTCCACTGCTCCGGATCATGCGCGTACCGCGCGAAGTAGTGCTGCGAGAGCTGCTTGGCACGAAACGGCTTCTCCCCGACAGCGGCAACGGCCTCCTTGCGCTCGGCAGGAGTGAGATCGGCGAGATGCCGCGGCGGCTTCTTGGCTCCGCGCGGGGCTACGAAAGTGAGTTCTCCGGGTGCAGGCATAACTCTCCCAGTGTGGCAGATCAACTCCGGGAGCCCAGGCGAGAGTGGGGTGGGGGCGGTCACCCGTGGGCGGTGTATGTCTGCGTTGGCCGGCTTCGCGCGACCCAGGACGGCCCAGGGGCGCATGCCGGCATACTCCGACGGTGGATCTGACCGCGGACTTGGACCTTGACGGCCGACGGCTGCGAGCGCTGACCCCGGACGACGCCCCCCTCTCGGCTGGGATTGCGTTGCGCGCGGTGCGGGTCCTGACGGAGTGGGCGCACAGGGATGCCGGAGTACCGCGCCTGTGGCTGGAGATCGATCCGGACAACGTCGGCTCGCAGCGGCTCGCGTCCAGGGCCGGCTACCGCCTGGAGAAGCGGCTGCCTCGACATTGCCGCTCGTGGGTGCGCGACGACCCGGCGGACCACGTGTGGCACGACTGCCTTGTCCGGGGTCACGTCGGGCCCTGCGCCACCGGCAGCCGAACGCCGTCACCTCTGGCGCCAGAAGGTGCCTCGCGTGCGGCCAAGAGCCCTGACAGCCCAGGGAGGTTCCCCCGGCGGCGCTGAGGAAAGCCGACGGTGCCGCCGGGGCGGGGACGCCCTACTCGCCCGTGTGTTCCAGCCGGTCCTTGAGGAGCTGCTCGTTGCGCGGGAGTTCCCTGCGGACCTGGGGGCGTACAACGAGGGGGACCATGACCTTGCCCATGCCGTGGCCCTCGAAGTCGATGTCGATCGTGACGTGCGAGCGGCGGCCCTCGTCATAGGGCTCGACCTCGCCGTGCACCTGGGCCCGGACGGGGCCGTCGACGCCGCGCATGCCCCAGCTGTGCGGCGGGTCGTACTCGGTGACCTCCATGGTCATCGGCATGAGACGGCGGCCGACGTGGCGGGTCACGCGGACCTTGGTGCCGACGCCGACCGGCCCCTCGTCGAGGCGCTCCGCGGACACGGCGCTCAGCTGCCACTCCGGCATGCGCTGAGCGTCCATGAGGTACTGGTAGACCTCCTCGGGACGGCGATCGACATCGATGCTCTCTCGGATGATGGCCATGATGGCCTCCTTTGGGAGGTACACCTGAATCGTCCCACTTCACTCCCCCGGGCGTCTCCCCGAGACGACAGTGAGCTCCCGCCCAGCAGGACGGGAGCTCACTGACGAAGACGGCCGGTTCAGCCGGAGCCGACGAAGAGCACGAGCAGCAGCCACACCACCGGAGCCGTGGGCAGCAGCGAGTCGAGCCGGTCCATGATGCCGCCGTGACCCGGCAGCAGCGTGCCCATGTCCTTGATGCCGAGGTCCCGCTTGATCATGGACTCGCCGAGGTCGCCGAGCGTGGCGGTGACCGCGACCGCGAGGCCCAGCACCAGGCCCTGCCACCAGGCACCGTCGTCGATGAGGAACTGCATGCACAGTGCCCCCGCGACCATGGCGAAGGAGACCGCGCCGAGCAGGCCCTCGCGGGTCTTGCCGGGGCTGATGCGCGGGGCGAGCTTGTGCCGGCCGAACCGCCAGCCGACGGCGTAGGCCCCGGTGTCGCTGACGACCGTGAGCAGCAGGAAGGTGAGCACCCGCTGCGCCCCGTCGTCCGCGGTCAGCATCATCGCGACGAAGGTCGCGAGGAACGGCACGTAGAACGCCGCGAAGACGCCCGCGGTGACGTCCCTCAGGTAGCCCTCGGGCGGTTCGGTCATGCGCCAGACCAGGACCGCCAGTGCCGTGAGCGCCATCGCCACCCACGCGCCCTCGGCGCCCCGGACGTACCCGGCGACGACCATCGCGGCACCGCCGAGCGCGAGCGGCACGAGGGGCGCGCGGATGCCCTTGCGTTCCTCCAGCCGCTTGGTCAGCTCCCACAGGCCCACCACCACGGCCACCGCCACGACGCCGACGAAGACGGCCTTGACGACGAACAGCGACGCGACGATCACCGCACCGAGCCCGACACCGACCCCTATCGCGGCACTCAGGTCGCGGCCCGCGCTCTTCTTCGGCGGCTTGGGGGCCGGCTGCGAGGCGTCGGGCATGGGCTCCGGATTCGTGTCGTTTCGGACCGGGGGGGCGCTCAGCCGAGCAGCCCCCCGGTCGTCATCCTGGTTTCCGCCGAAGTCGGTCACGTCAGGCACGATGGGCATGGGGCGAGTCTGAGGCGCTTCATACGCATCGTATGCGGGACCCGCCGGGGCGGCCCCCTGGACGTGCCCGTGGCCTTGGCCCCGGACGTGCCCGTGACCATGCCCTTGGTCGGTGGGCCCCCAGTACCCGGCCTGTGGCGGCGCCCCCCAGGAAGAGTCGTTCATCAGACCTCGAGCAGCTCCGCTTCCTTGTGCTTCAGGAGCTCGTCCACCTGCGCGACGTACTTCGCGGTGGTGTCGTCGAGCTCCTTCTCCGCACGGCGGCCCTCGTCCTCACCGACCTCGCCGTCCTTGATCAGCTTGTCGATGGCTTCCTTGGCCTTGCGGCGCACGGAGCGAATCGAGATCTTCGCGTCCTCGCCCTTGCTCTTGGCGACCTTGATGTACTCGCGGCGGCGCTCCTCGGTGAGCTCGGGGAACACCACCCGGATGATGTTGCCGTCGTTGCTCGGGTTGACGCCCAGGTCGGAGTCGCGGATCGCCTGCTCGATGTTGCGCAGCGCGCTCTTGTCGAAGGGGGTCACCACGGCCATACGCGGCTCGGGCACGGAGAACGAGGCCAGCTGGTTGATCGGCGTCAGCGCGCCGTAATAGTCAGCCACGATCTTGTTGAACATCGCCGGGTGCGCACGGCCGGTGCGGATCGCGGCGAAGTCCTCCTTGGCGACCACGACGGCCTTCTCCATCTTCTCCTCGGCCTCGAGGAGGGTCTCTTCGATCACCACTTGCTCCTGCGTGTCTTGAGTAGGCCCGGCTGCGGTTCCATGTGGAGCGGCGGCCGGCTGCGTCGCGTCTTCTTCCTGCACGGTTCCCGACCGGCGGGACATTGTCCATCCCCCGGCCCGGCTCCGTCCCGTCCGTCCCCCGGACGGGGTGGTACCCGGGGTGTCAGTCCCGGCTGCCGGGGTCCCCCACCAGCGTGCCGATCTTCTCACCCTTGACGGCGCGTGAGATGTTGCCCTCCGCCAGCAGCTCGAAGACCACGATCGGGAGCTTGTTGTCGCGGCACAGCGTCACGGCCGTTGCGTCGGCGACCTTCAGATCGCGCGTGATGACCTCGCCGTAGCCGAGGTGATCGAACTTCACCGCGTCCGGGTTGGTCTTGGGGTCGGAGTCGTAGACCCCGTCCACGCCGTTCTTGCCCATCAGCAGCGCCTCGGCGTCGATCTCCAGGGCGCGCTGGGCGGCGGTGGTGTCGGTGGAGAAGTACGGCATGCCCATCCCGGCGCCGAAGATGACCACACGGCCCTTCTCCAGGTGCCGCACGGCGCGCAGCGGGATGTACGGCTCGGCGACCTGACCCATGGTGATGGCGGTCTGCACCCGGCAGTCCACGCCGACCTTCTCCAGGAAGTCCTGGAGGGCGAGGCAGTTCATGACGGTGCCGAGCATGCCCATGTAGTCGGAGCGGGCCCGGTCCATGCCGCGCTGCTGGAGTTCGGCGCCGCGGAAGAAGTTGCCACCGCCGATGACGATCGCGATCTCCGCGCCGTCGCGTACCACGGCCGCGATCTCGCGGGCGATCTTGTGCACCACGTCGGGGTCGACGCCAAGGCCGCCGCCACCGGAGAATGCCTCTCCGGACAGCTTCAGCAGAAACCGGCCGCGCACTTTGCCGTCGTCGCTCTTCTGGGCCTTGGTGGTCATGGGGGATCCCGCCTCTTTCACGTGTTGCACATACCAAGAAGGCCATTGCCGGTGGGGCGTGTTTCGCATCCCATACGGCAATGGCCTCCTCGTCAGATCTGCTGTCGTCCGCCACTCATGTGACGGCGCACGCGGACGACTGCTGTCGACCCTATCGGGGTCGGGCGTCGATCGCGGTACGGACTCAGATGCCGACCTTGATGCGCGTGAAGCGCTTCAGGGTGACACCGGCCTCGTCCAGAACCTTCTGGACCGACTTCTTGTTGTCGAGCGCGTACGGCTGGCCGAGCAGCGTGGCGTCCTTGAAGAAGCCGTTGAGGCGACCCTCGACGATCTTCGGCAGGGCGGCCTCGGGCTTGCCCTCGGCGCGGGTGGTCTCCTCGGCGACGCGGCGCTCGGACTCGACGACCTCGGCCGGGACGTCCTCCTTGGAGAGGTACTTCGGCGCGAAGGCGGCGATGTGCTGGGCGACGCCCTTGGCGATCTCCGCGTTCGGCTTGTCCAGCTCGACGAGGACGCCGATCTGCGGGGGCAGGTCGGGCATCGTGCGGTGCATGTACGCCGTCACGAAGCCGTCGGCGTACTGCGCGAAGCGGTCCAGGACGATCTTCTCGCCCAGGTTGGCGTTGGCCTCGTCGACGAACGCCTGGACGGTCTTGCCGGCCTCGATCTCGGAGGCGAGCAGGGCCTCGAGGTCGGCCGGGGAGGTCTTGGCGACGTGCTCGGCGATGGTCTTGGCCACGGCCTGGAACTTGTCACCCTTGGCGACGAAGTCCGTCTCGCACTTCAGCTCGACCAGGACACCGGAGGAGTTGTCGTCGGCGATGATCGAGACCACGGCGCCGTTCTCGGCGGAGCGGCCCTCGCGCTTGGCGACGCCCTTCTGGCCCTTGATGCGGAGCGCCTCGACGGCCTTCTCGACGTTGCCCTCGGCCTCGTCCAGCGCCTTCTTGCAGTCCATCATGCCGGCGCCCGTGAGCTCACGGAGCTTCTTGACGTCGGCGGCGGTGTAGTTCGCCATGAGTCTGTGAATCTCTCTCGAAGTCTGGAAGATCGACGATCTGCGGATGCGCCCCATGGAACCGGGGGACGCTGTCCTTCCGCTGACCTACGGGTCAACGGCGGGAGCGGACTTCACCGCGCCGAAGGCGCTATGGATGGAGTGCCGCTCCCGCCGTCAACTCGGACTGACGGGTCAGGCCTGCTCGGCCTCGGCGGCCTTCTCGCCCTCGGCCGGCTTCTCGGCCTCGGCCTCGGCGGCCGGAGCGGCCTCGGCGGCCGGAGCGGCCTCAGCAGCGGGGGCGGCCTCAGCAGCGGGGGCGGCCTCGTCGGCGGGGGCGGCCTCGTCGGCCTTCTTCTCGCCCTCGAGCAGGTCGCGCTCCCACTCGGCCAGCGGCTCGCCCGCGGCCTTCTCGCCCTTGCCCTCGGTGGCGACACCGGAGCGGGAGATGAGGCCCTCGGCGACCGCGTCGGCGATCACACGGGTGAGCAGCGTGACGGAGCGGATCGCGTCGTCGTTGCCCGGGATCTTGTAGTCGACCTCGTCGGGGTCGCAGTTGGTGTCGAGGATCGCGACGACCGGAATGTTCAGCTTCCGGGCCTCACCAACCGCGATGTGCTCCTTCTTGGTGTCCACGATCCAGACGGCGCTGGGCACCTTGGACATCTCGCGGATACCACCGAGGGTCTTCTCCAGCTTGGCCTTCTCGCGCGAGAGCACGAGAAGCTCCTTCTTGGTCAGACCGGACGCGGCGACGTCCTCGAAGTCGATCTGCTCGAGCTCCTTGAGGCGCTGCAGACGCTTGTAGACGGTCGAGAAGTTGGTGAGCATGCCGCCCAGCCAGCGCTGGTTGACGTAGGGCATGCCGACGCGGGTGGCCTGCTCGGCGATGGCCTCCTGCGCCTGCTTCTTCGTGCCGACGAACATGACCGTGCCGCCGTGGGCGACGGTCTCCTTGACGAACTCGTAGGCGCGGTCGATGTACGACAGCGACTGGAGCAGGTCGATGATGTAGATGCCGTTGCGCTCCGTGAAGATGAAGCGCTTCATCTTCGGGTTCCAACGACGGGTCTGGTGACCGAAGTGGACGCCGCTCTCCAGCAGCTCCCGCATCGTGACGACGGCCATGGCCGTATCTCCTTGTGCTTCTCGGTTGTGCCGCGGATGCCGGACGGCTTCCGCGCCTGACGCCCACTGCGCGCCGTTCCACGAGGGACCGAGGGGCGCTGATACGGCCCGTTGCCGGGGTTCGTATCGGGGCGTGCGAAGTCGACCTGAAGACTCAGGTCGCCACCAGAAGTGTACGGGACCCGCGGGGTGCCGGGTGACGCCGTCGTCCACAACCGGGCACCCGCCCACAGCCGTGAGCGGCGACGCCGGCCATTCGGAACGCTGTCCGCATGCGAGCGAAGCGATGTGTGCGTGCCTGTGCGCGCCTGATCCTGCTGGTGATCGTCACGGCGACGGCCCTGCTGGCCCCGCCACCACCCCTGTTCGCGGCGGGTGCGCCCCTGGCGGACGCCACCGTGCCGGCGATCGGCCGCACCTGGCCCGTCGGCCCGCGCCCCCGGGTCCTGCGGGGCTGGGAGCCCCCGGCGACGGCCTACGGCCCGGGCCACCGGGGCGTGGACCTGGCGGCGCCGGCGGGCACACCGGTTCGAGCGGTGGCCGCGGGCCGGATCTCCTTCGCGGGCCGGGTGGCCGGCAAGGGAGTCGTCTCGGTGGACCTCACGGGAACGGGCGACCCACCCCTGCGCGCGACGTACGAGCCGGTGTCGGCAGCGGTCGAGGAGGGCGAGGAGGTGGAGCCGGGCGAGGTGATCGGCACGGTGGACGCGAGCGGTTCGCACTGCACGGCCCCGTGCGTCCACTGGGGCCTGCGCCGCGGCGAGACGTACGTGAACCCGCTGTCGCTCCTGCCGCCGTGGCTCCTGCGCACGGGCCCGTCGAGGCTGCTGCCGCTGGCATAGCCGCGGGCATGCGTGCCGCTCGGGGCGATGGGGGCTCCTGCTCGAGCGAAGTCGAGAGCTCGGGGGACGGTGGGTACAGCGGCACCCCGCTCCGCCGGGCTGCGGAACGCCCCGGCGTCGGCCCCGACACCCTCAGCCCCGCACACCCCGCAGCGCCATCGACACAGCCGCATCCGTGATCGCCCCGGGCTCCTCCGCCGCCCCCAGCTCGATCCTCCGCACGGCCGCGTCCACGACGCCCTGCACCAGCATCGCCGCCAGCCGGGGCTGCGCATGCCCCAGCTCGCCCAGTGCCTCGACGATCATCGCGACCAGCCCGCCGTGCGCTGCCCGGATCTTTTCCCGCGCCCCCGCGTCGAGTTCACTCGCGGAGATCGCGACCACGGCCCGGTGCCGCCGGTCGCCGACCAGCTCCAGCTGCTGCCGCACATACGCCTCGACCTTGGCCTCGGCCGTCTCCGCCCGCTCCATCGCCGCCGCCACGTCCGCCGCCCAGACCGGGAAGTCGACCTCGCACAGCTCCTCGACCACGGCCGCCCGTGACCGGAAGTACTCGTAGACGGACGATCGCGCGAGGCCCGTCCGCTCGGCCAGGGCCGGGAAGGTCAACGCCTCCGTACCGCCCTCGGACAACAAGGAACGAGCCGCGTCCAGCAGGGCGGCTCGCTGCATCGACCGGTGCTCGGCCACAGAGGCCGCTCGAATCCTTGGCACGTCAACACTCTACGGACGCGTTCCGCCGGACGGGAGTGGCTGTCGCAGGCTCGACGGCATCCGGCCAGGTCAGCGGCCGAAGCTCGCCAGTTTCGCTCTCAGCTGCAGCACCGACTTCGTGTGGATCTGGCTGACCCGGCTCTCGGTCACGCCCAGCACATTGCCGATCTCGGCCAGGGTGAGGCCCTCGTAGTAGTACAGCGTGACCACCGTCTTCTCCCGGTCGGGCAGCGTGTTGATCGCCCGCGCCAGGAATCTCCGCAGCTCCCGGTCCTCGGCGACCTCGACGGGGTTGTCGGCGGCGGTGTCCTCCAGCGTGTCCATGACGCTGAGCCCGTCGCCGCCCTCACCGCCCCCGTGCAGCAGCTCCTCCAGGGCCACCACGTTGGCCAGCGACAACTGGCTGAACACCGCGTGGAGTTCCTCGACGGCGATGCCCATCTCGGAGGCCACCTCGCCCTCGCTCGGGGTCCGCCGCAGCCGCGCCTCCAGCGTGGCGTACGCCCGCTCCACACTGCGTGCCTTCTGCCGCACCGAGCGGGGGATCCAGTCCAGCGCCCGCAGCTCGTCGATCATCGCGCCGCGGATCCGGGTGATGGCGTACGTCTCGAACTTGATCTCGCGGCCGATGTCGAACTTCTCGATCGCGTCGATCAGCCCGAACACCCCGGACGAGACGAAGTCCGCCTGCTCGACGTTGGACGGCAGGCCCACGCTGACCCGTCCCGCGACGTACTTCACGAGCGGCGAGTAGTGCAGGATCAGCTGCTCCCGCAGCCGCTCGTCCCCCGTCGCCTTGTACGACCGCCACAGCTCGTCGAGCGTCGAGGGAGCGGGCGGCCGCACGCTGCCACCGTCACGGGCGGCTGGGGGGATCGCCGCCCGGTCGGACCCGGAGGTGTGCTGGGGCATTCGTCGCCTTGTGCCGTTCTGCTGCGGAGTGGTGCTGCTGGGGTGGGCTGTCTGTCTGATGTCGAGTTGCCTGTCCGTGTCGGGATCCTCGTGAGCGTAGCGTGACTGTGGTGTCGCGGTGCGCGAAGTGCGGAGGCCAAGGCGGGCGCAGATACGTTCTTGAGGACATCCCGTCGGGACGTCGCGGTCGCTCGGTGTGATCACCGGATGGCCCCAACTGGGCGCATTTCCAAGGGATGTCGGGGTTACCCCGGACGGCCGAACACGCACGGTCAACCCGGCCCGCGACCGCCGCGGACCGACATCACCGCCTGGCGTGTCAACTTCCAGCCGTCGCCGTGTCGTTCGACGTAACCGAGTGCTCGGAGTTCGTACAGTCTCGCGATCGCGTCGTCCTGTGCGGTCTGTGCGGAGCGCGCGATCTCGTCCGGCCGGGCCACCCCGCGTCCCGGCAGTGCGGCGAGCACCTGCCGGGTGGCCGGTTCCAGCAGGTCCCGGGGCAGGACGGGGCCGCGCCGGTCGGGGGCCAGCTCTCCCATGTCACCGACCAGTTCGACGACCTCCGCGACATCGGTGACCAGGACGGCCTCCCCGCGCAGCAGATCGTGCACTCCGGCGGAGAGCCCGCTGGTGGCCGGGCCCGGCACCCCCATCGTGTGCCGGCCGAGGCGCTGCGCCGCCCGTGCGGTGACCAGGGAACCGCTGCGTTGGGCGGCCTCGACGACCACAGTGCCCCGGGTGAGCGCGGCGATCACTCTGTTCCGCAGGATGAACCGGCTCGGCGTCGGATGATCACCGGGTGGCAACTCGCCGATCACCAGACCCTGTTCGGCGATTCTGCTGATCAGCTGGGTGTGGCCGCGGGGGTAGGGCCGGTCGACGCCGCAGGCGAGGACGGCGACGGTGGCGCCGCCGGCTCCGAGTGCTCCGCGATGGGCGGCGCCGTCGACTCCGTAGGCGCCGCCGGAGACCACGACCCAGCCCTGCTCGGCGAGGCCGGCGGCGAGGGTCGCGGCCATATGGGCCCCGTACTCGGTGCAGGCCCGGGCGCCGACCACGGCGACCGACTTCAGCGCCCACATCCGCAGGCTGGGCCGCCCGCGCACCCACAGCCCCAGGGGCCGGGCATCCCCGAGATCGTCGAGCTGCCCCGGCCACTCCCCGCCCCCGGGAGACACGAACCGCACCCCGGCATCCCGGGCGGCCTCCAGGTCCCGGCGCGGCCGGGCGGCCTCCGCCCTGGCCACCAGCCCGGCCCACCGCTTCCCGCTCGCCCCCGGCAGAGCGGCCCCGCCCGCCCTCAGCCGCCGCACCACTTCCCCGATCCCGAACTCCCGCACCCACCTCCCGCCGACCTCGTCGCCGGGCTCGATGACACGGGTGAGCAGCACCCGGCCGAGCAGCTCGTCGTCCGGTTCGCCGCCGACGCTCATGTCAGCGCCCCGATGGCCATGGGGACGCCTCGCGGCACACCGGTGCGCAGCTGGAGCGCGAGGGCGACGTCCGTGGCGCCCGGCCGGTCGTGGCCGACGAGGTCGGCGACGGTCCAGGCCACGCGCAGGACGCGATCGAGCCCGCGGACCGTCAGGACACCTCGCTCCAGGCTCCGCTCGGCCTCGTCCATCGCGCCCGGCACGGCGTACCAGCGGCTGCGCAGCTCACGGCCGGGCACCTCGCTGTTCGTGTACCAGGGGGTCCCGGCAAGGCGCTCCGCAGCCCGCGCCCGGGCCGCCCGGACGCGGTCGGCGACCGTCGCGGTCGACTCGCCCCTGGCGCCGGAGGCGGTCAGCTCGGTGCGGGTGACGCGGTCCACCTCGACACGCAGATCGACCCGGTCCAGCAGCGGGCCGGAGAGCCTGGCCTGGTAGCGGCGGACGGCCGAGGGCGGGCACTCGCACAGGTCGTCCCGCTGCGAGAACCGGCCGCACGGGCAGGGGTTGGCCGCGAGCACCATGAGGAACTTCGCCGGGAAGCGCACCACTCCCGCACTGCGCGCGATCACGACATGCCCCGCCTCCAGCGGCTGGCGCAGCGCGTCCAGGACGTGACTGCTGAATTCCGGCGTCTCGTCCAGGAAAAGGACGCCTCGGTGGGACAGCGACACCGCACCGGGCCGCGCGATGCCTGGGCCACCGCCCACGAGTGCCTGCAACGTGGCCGAGTGGTGCGGGGCACAGTAGGGGGCGACGTCGATCAGGGGCTGGCCCGGGGGCAGCAGGCCCGCCACCGAGTGGACCGCCGTGACCTCCAGCGACTCCTGCCGGCCGAGCCCGGGCAGGATGGCCGGCAGTCGTTCGGCGAGCATCGTCTTGCCGGCGCCGGGCGGCCCCTCGAGGAAGAGGTGGTGCCCGCCCGCTGCGGCCACCTCCACGGCCGTGCGCGCCGAGGTCTGCCCGACGACGTCCGCCAGGTCGTGACCGTGGTCGTGCTGGGCCGCGCCAGCGCTGTGCATGCCCGTGGCCGCGCCTGTGCCCGGCATGCGCAGGCCGGCGAGGAGCGGGTCCGGGCGCCCCGGCTCGTCCCGTTCCTCGTCGGGCACGGGTTCGTCGGCCAGGATCGCGATCAGCTGCCGCAGACTGCGGACGCCCAGCACCGAGACCCCGGGCACGAGGGACGCCTCGGCGGCGGCGCACTCCGGCACCACCACCTGCTCATACCCGGCACCGGCCGCCGCCAGCACCGCCGGCAACACCCCTCGCACCGGCCGCACCCGCCCGTCCAGCCCCAGTTCGCCGATCATCACGATGTCGGCGAGGACCCGCGGGTCGATGCGTTCCGCCGCGCCGAGGACCGCTGCCGCGACGGCCAGGTCGAAGCCGCTGCCGGACTTCGGTACCGAGGCGGGGCTCAGGCCGACCGTGAGCTTCTTCTGGGGCCAGGCCGCGCCCGAGTTGACGACCGCGGCGCGCACCCGGTCCCGGCTCTCCGTGAGGCTCTTGTCGGGCAGTCCCACCAGGGTGAAGGCCGCGACGCCGGGTTCGAGGTCGGCCTGCACCTCGACGACCACGCCCTCGACGCCCACCAGCGCCACCGAACACGTACGGGCGAACGCCATTCAGGCCACCCCCCGCACATGCTCGACCACGGCAGCGCCGCGGGCCGGCAGCAGCACCCCGACCAGGTCGATGCGGACCCCGCCGGGCGGTGCGCCTCCGTGTGCCTGGATCCACCGCTCGGCCAGGTCCCGCAGCCGCTCCGCCTTCTGCGGGGTCACGGCCGCCATCGGATGCCCGAAGGGACCCTCCCTGCGGGTCTTCACCTCGCAGACGACCAGGACGTCTCCGTCCCTGGCCACGATGTCGATCTCGCCGGCCCGGCCGGAGCGCCAGTTGCGCTCCAGAACCGTCAGACCGGCCTCGGCCAGCCGCCGTGCGGCCAGGCCCTCCCCGTACTTGCCCATGGCACTGCGTGCCAGCTGTGCGGTCATGTCGGCACCACCTCCGGCGCCAACGATCACGCACCCGCCCCCATCGAGTGGATCTTGGTGGACGGCTCAGCGGTTGTGGACAAACCCGTCACCCTCCCGGGCGGACGTCACCCGCTCGGCAGCTCCAGGTCGCTCTTGTTCAGCTCCTCGATGTTCACGTCCTTGAACGTGAGGACCCGGACTTGCTTCACGAACCGTGCCGGCCGGTACATGTCCCACACCCAGGCATCCGCCATGGACACCTCGAAGAACACCTCACCCTGGACCGAGTGCACCTGCATCTCGTAGTCATTGGTCAGGTAGAAACGCCGCTCGGTCTCGATCACGTATTTGAACAGACCGACGACATCGCGGTACTCCCGGTAGAGCTTCAGCTCCATCTCGGTCTCGTACTTCTCGAGGTCCTCGGCGCTCATGGCATGTTCCCCTTCAGCCGTGCGATCCCCCCATTGTGCGCCAGTCCCGTGAGCCGCTAGACGATTTCCGGGTCAAGGATCACAGGCCTGGCCGGGGGACCTTCGTCGAGCAGCGTGCGCAGCAGCCCGGCGAGTCTGGTCGGATACACCGTCTCATGTGCCCGGCTCAGTTCCGGACACGTCCACCAGCGCGCTCCGGCGACACTGCGCCGTTCCAGCTCGGTCAGCCCGGTGGCGGCCACCGCCGTGCGATCCGTACGAGCCAGGTAGTACCACTCGTCCTGGTCCCAGCGGCGGCCCGCGAACGGGAAGGAGCACCTCCGCCGCCACAGCACCGGCCCGAGCTCGACCTCGGTGATGCCCGCCTCCTCGGCGAGTTCCCGCAGGGCGGCCTGGTCACGGGTCTCGCCGCCCTCCACTCCCCCGCCGGGGGTGAACCACCAGTCGTCGGCCGGATCGTCCGGCTCGTGCCCGTGCAGCAGCAGGATGCGGTCCTGCGGGTCGAGCAGCACGACCCGGGCGACCTTGCGCAACCCGCCCTCGTAGGTGTCCTGGCCCGTTCCCACGGCCTCAGCGGACACCGGCGGGCTCCGCGCTCGCCCGTCGGGCCCGGGCCGCGCCCGCACGCTTGGCGATGGGCCCGTAGGCGCCTCCGCCCAGGACGAGCACGGCGCCGGCGATCACGAGGACGGTGATCGTCCGCAGCGGGCCGGGTGAGGAGAGGGTGCTGAGCGGCTCGAAGCCGGTGGGGCGCTCCAGCATGCCCTTCATGGGCCAGACGACGGCGTCGACGCGGGCGTCCACGGCGGAGCGCGCCACCGTGCCGCTGGCGGCGTCGGTCAGGTGGGCCGTGGAGTCCACGGAGTTGCCGCGCTCGTCGCCGAGCAGGAAGAGACGGCCCTTGGGGACGGTCACGGTCGGGAAGTTGCTCATCTCGGCCGGTGTGCCCTTGGGCAGGTATGTCTCGTCGATCTGCTTGCCGTTGACCTCGAGCTTGCCGTCCTGGCAGCAGGAGACCGTGTCGCCGCCGACGGCGACCACACGCTTGACCATCGGCGCGTTGGCCCAGGTCGCGTCCTTGAAGACGACGACGTCACCACGGCGCACCTCGCCGCCGTCGACGCGCTGCGCCAGGATCCGGTCGCCCGCGTCGATCGTCGGTGTCATCGAGCTGGTGGGCACGGTGTACGGCCGGTAGACCACCGCTCCCCAGGCGAACCCGCCCAGGAACAGCACAAGGCCCAGCGCGACGGCCAGCCCGGACAACCGCTGTCCGGTCCGGCTGCCCTCCGGGCCCGTGCTCGGGCCACCGCTGCGCGGGGCCGTGTGCGTCACGCTCTCGCCACCCATGGGCCGCACCCTACCCGGGGGTACGGGCCGGGGTCAGCCCATGGCCGGGATCACTGCTTCCTGCGACGCCACCACACCACCGGCAGCACACCGGCCAGCGCCAGGCCCTGCGGCGCGACCGTCAGCCCGGCGGCGGCCGGCTGGGCGCTCAGCCCGGGCTGGTCGAAGGTGTCCGGCACCGGCAGGGTGTCCCAGCGGTTGATCGGCCAGGCGACGACGACGGCCCGTCCGACGACGTCCTTCACCGGGACCATGCCGTGGTTCTTGTCGGCCTGGTTGTATCGGGAGTCCCGCGAGTTCTGCCGGTGGTCGCCCATGACCCAGATGTAGCCCTCGGGGATTTTCACCTTGAACTGGCCGCCCTGGTCGTCGACGCTGCACGGCGTGTTGCCGGCGTAGACGTACGACTGCTCGTTCAGGGTCTTGCCGTTGACCGTGAGCGGGCCGGTGTTCTTGCATTCGACCGTGTCGCCGCCGACGCCGACGACGCGCTTGATGAGGTCCTTCTCCTCCGCGGACGGCATGAGGCCGATCCAGCTGAGGAAGGTCTGCAGGGCGTTCGGATCCGTGGTCGGCTCGCCCGCGAGCCAGTTGTCCGGGTCGTGGAAGACGACGACCTCGCCGCGCTCGGGCTCGGAGCCGAACCAGGGGGTGAGTTTGTCGACCAGGACGCGGTCACCCTGCTGGAGGGTGTTCTGCATCGAGTCGGAGGGGATGGAGAACGCCTGCACCAGGAAGGTCTTGATCAGCAGCGCCAGCACCAGCGCGATACCGATCAGGATGGGCAGCTCCTTCCAGAAGGAGCGCGGCTTCCTCGGTGTCCTGGCCGTACCGCCCGGCCCCTGGTCCCCTGCTGTCGCGTGCTCGCCCGTCACCCTGTCGTCCTCGGCTGCCCCGGAGTCATTCCCGGAGGTCACGGCGCTGTCCGCGGCCGGGACGGCGGATTCCGCGGGGCGCCCGCGATGCTCCTCGCCGTCGTGTCCGGACCGTGCGCCAACCGCCACATCCCCCACGCCAACTCCTCACTCTGTGCCGCCGCCTGCCCCATACACGACGCAGGCCCACCACTCCCATAACGAGCGGGAGTTCCGCAGGGGTCGGGAGCTGGATCGTTCCGTTCGAATCGTAGGAGGCAACCCTATGCGACAGTTCGGGAGCAGCGGTCGACCCGGTGGCCGAGTCGGACACGGAGGCGTACGTATTCGGTTCCTCCAGCATGTTCCAGTGGCCGAAGGGCCAGGCGATGACCATGGCGCGGCCCACCACCTCGTCCTCGGACACCGTGCCCCCGTAGTCGGTGTCCTGGTGGGCGCGGGAGTCCGCGGAGTTGTTCCGGTGGTCGCCCATCACCCACAGCCGCCCCTGGGGGACCGTGATGTCGAACGGCGTGTCGGACGGGGCGGCGCCGGGATACAGGTAGTCCTCGTTCAGCGGGATGCCGTTGACGGTCACGCGTCCCTGCGTGTCGCAGCACTTGACGCGGTCGCCGCCGACGCCGACGACCCGCTTGATGAGGTCCTTCTCGTTCTCGGACGGCAACAGGCCGATGAAGGTGAGCCCTTCCTTGACCTGCTTGATGACGACGGGGTCGGCCTTCTGCGTGGTGGGCTGCTCGTCCTGGAGCCAGCCGCCGGGGTCCTTGAAGACGACGACGTCCCCGCGCTGCGGCTTCGAGCCGAACCACGGGGTGAGCTTGTCGACCAGGACGCGGTCGCCGATCTGGATCGTCTGCTCCATGGAGCCGGACGGGATGACGAAAGCCTGGACGAGGAACGTCTTCAGCACGAGCGCTATCAGGACGGCGACGCCCACGAGGAGAGGTATCTCCTTGACGGCACCGCGCCTGCGGCGCCGTTTGACCTTGCGCTGGAGCTTGCGGCGCTCGGCACGCGTACGGCCACCGGACGGGCCGGCGGCGCGCCGGGCGCCGGTGGGCAGCAGGTTCTCCGCGGGGCCCGCAGGGACGCCGCGCGGTTTGCCGCGGTTACCCATGGGCGCCCGTCCTTCCGGCGGCAGGCACGCGCGCGTAGGCGTCGGGGCGGTGCAGCCGGGTGGCGTGGCCGAAGGGCCAGATGATCCCGTCGGCGCGGCCGATCACGTCGTCGACGGGGATCATGCCGCCGCCCGGCGAGCCGAGGTGGTCGCGGGAGTCGCTGGAGTGGCTGCGGTGGTCGCCGAGGACGAACAGGGTGCCGCCGGGCACGACGACGTCGAAGGGCACCGTGGACGGGCTGTCGCCGGGATACAGGAAGCCCGACTCGTCGACCGGCCGGCCGTTCACCTGGATGCTCCCCTCCCTGTCGCAGCAGACCACGTGGTCTCCCCCCACGCCGACAACGCGCTTGACGTAGTCCGCGTGCCCGAAGTACCCGGTCCCGTCGAACACGACGATGTCTCCCCGCTGCGGCGCGGCACCGAAACGGTATGCCAACTTATTTACGAGAACCCGGTCCCCGATCCTCAATCCCTGCTCCATGGATCCGCTGGGGATCTGGAACGGGCGCAGCACGAACGTGCTGAGCAACAGCAGGAACAGCAGGCAGACCAGCAGGGTGAGGGTGATCCGGCCGCCCGGGATCCAGGAGCTGACACGCGACAGCAACGCGAAACGCGACCGGTCCTCCGGCCCTGCGGGTTCCGAGGTCGTTTTCTCGGAGCCGGAAGGGCGGGAGGAGCGGTCGCGCTCCGTCGGCTGTGCTTCGGTGTCCATCGGAGCCAGATGCTATCCGGCCCCGACGCGAACCCCGGAGAGCGCTCAGTTGTCGCGCTTCTCCTTGATCTTCGCGGCCTTGCCGCGCAGCTCGCGCAGGTAGTACAGCTTGGCGCGACGGACGTCACCCCTGGTGACGAGCTCGATCTTCTCCACGATCGGGGTGTGCACCGGGAAGGTGCGCTCGACGCCGACGGAGAAGGAGACCTTGCGGACCGTGAAGGTCTCGCGCACGCCGGAACCCTGACGGCGGATCACAACGCCCTTGAACTGCTGCACACGGGAGCGGTTGCCCTCGATGACGCGGACGTGGACGTTCACGGTGTCGCCCGGGCGGAAGGCGGGGACGTCGCTGCGCAGCGACGCGGAGTCGACGGAGTCGAGCAGGTGAGACATTTCGTCTGCTTTCCTCGCTGATGCCACAGGTCATCAACGGAAACTAGGTGTTTCGGATCAGGTGTGTGCGGGTCGGGGCGGACGTCGTCTCCCCCTGTGGCAGGGGCGCACGCCGGACAGACGCACAACAGCTGGCTATTCTTCCACGCCGTCGGTCCTGCGCCAAAATCGGCCGTACGGCTCCCCCGCCGGGTCGGGTGCCCAGCCCAGGATGGAGAGCATCTCGCGGTCCTTCTTGTCGAAGGCCTTCGGGTCGCAGCGCTCGATGAGGTCGGGCCGGTGGGCGGTGGTGCGCTTCAGGGCCTCGTCGCGACGCCAGCGGGCGATCTTCCCGTGGTGGCCGCTGAGCAGCACGTCGGGGATGTCCCGGCCGCGCCACTCGGGCGGCTTGGTGTAGACGGGCCCCTCCAGCAGGCTCGCCATGGCGCCGGGCGCGAAGGAGTCGTCGCGGTGGGACTCGGCGTTGCCCAGGACGCCGGGCAGCAGCCGCGCCACGGCTTCGGTGACGACGAGGACGGCCGCCTCGCCGCCGGCCAGGACGTAGTCGCCGATGGACACCTCGTAGACCGGCATCCGTGTGGCGTACTCGTCGACGACACGGCGGTCGATGCCCTCGTAGCGGGCCGGCGTGAAGATCAGCCAGGGGCGCTCGGAGAGGTGGACGGCGAGTTCCTGGGTGAAGGGGCGGCCGCTGGGGGTGGGCACGATGAGGGCGGGCTCGCGGGAGCCCGTCTCGTAGCCGTCGGCCAGGACGGAGTCCAGCGCGTCCCCCCACGGCTCGGTCTTCATGACCATGCCGGGGCCGCCGCCGTACGGGGTGTCGTCGACGGTGTTGTGGCGGTCGTAGGTCCAGGAACGCAGGTCGTGGACGTGCACATTGAGCTGTCCACGCGCGCGTGCCTTGCCGACGAGGGAGACGTTCAGCGGTTCCAGGTACTCGGGGAAGATCGTGACGACGTCGAGGCGCATTACGGCTCATCCCGGCTGGAGGCGATCTCGGCGCGGTCGTCGATCAGGCCCGGCGGCGGGGTGATGACGGCCTTCTGCTCCTCGAGGTCGATCTCGGTGACGATCTCCTCGACGAAGGGGATCAGCACCTCGCTGCCGTCGGGGCGCTCGACGATGAACAGGTCCTGCGAGGGCAGGTGCGAGATCTCCGTGATCCTGCCGACCTCGGTGCCGTCCGCGGTGACCACGTCGAGGTCCATGAGCTGATGGTCGTAGTACTCGTCCTCGCCCTCGGGCATTTCCTCCGGGTCGATCTCGGCGATCAGGAGGGTGTTGCGCAGGGCCTCGGCGCCGGTGCGGTCGCCGACGCCCTCGAAGCGCAGCAGAAGACGGCCGCTGTGGACGCGGCCCGTCGCGATGGTGAGCGGTCCCGCGGCGGCGGGATCGGTGGTGAGTACGGCACCGGGGCCGAGCCTCAGCTCCGGCTCGTCGGTCCGTACCTCGACGGTGACCTCACCCTTGATGCCATGGGCACGGCCGATCCGTTCGACTACCAGTTGCACGAGTCCAATCTCCTGTCATACGACTGCGGGCCGGGGACGGCCCAGTGGCCCTCCCCGGCCCGAGCCGGTGCTGCTGCGATAAGCGTCAGCGGACGTGGTCCACGTCGACGAGGTCGACACGGATGCCGCGACCACCGATGGCGCCCACGACGGTACGCAGGGCGCGTGCGGTGCGGCCGTTGCGGCCGATCACCTTGCCGAGGTCGTCCGGGTGGACCCGGACCTCGAGCACGCGACCGCGGCGCAGGTTGCGCGAGGCGACCTGCACATCGTCAGGGTTGTCGACGATGCCCTTCACGAGGTGCTCGAGAGCCTCCTCGAGCATGCTCAGGCCTCGGTCGAAGCGGACTCAGCGGCGGCCTCGTCCTTCTTCTCAGCCTTCTTCTTCTGGGTGATCGCCTCACCCTTGCCCTCGTCGTCACCGCCGATGGCCTCGAACGACGGACGCGCGGCCTTCTCGGGCTGCGTCAGCAGCGGAGCCGGGGCGGGCTCGCCCTTGAACTTCTGCCAGTCGCCGGTCTTCTTGAGGATGGCCATCACGGGCTCGGTCGGCTGAGCGCCGACACCGAGCCAGTACGCCACACGCTCGGCGTCGACCTCGATCACCGACGGGTTGTACGTCGGGTGGTACTTGCCGATCTCCTCGATGGCCCGGCCGTCACGGCGGGTACGGGAGTCGGCGACGACGATGCGGTAGTGAGGCGAACGGATCTTGCCCAGACGCTTCAGCTTGATCTTGACTGCCACGGGAGTGGGTTCTCCTGGAATTTGACGTGGTTGGGCACGGCGAGAAGGCCGCGTGGGGTTGCGGTACCCGAGTGCCCGATGGACGCGTCAGCCGGAGGAGAGAGGGGTCCTGTGCGGCTGTCGAGTACAGCTAGCCATTGTGCCACACCCTGAGGGTCGCTCCCGGCCGGGGCCCGAACCGCTGTGCGGGCATGCCGAGGGCGCACCCGGCGTGGAGGCACGTCGGGTGCGCAGCCCGGCCCGAGCCCTGCGCCGAAGACCGGCAGCCACGAGATGCCGGTGGAGGGCGTCAGCTCGCGACCGCTCCCACGACCTCCGGGATGCGGAACGGCTTTCCGCAGCCGCCGCAGACGATCGGGGCCTGGGCGAGCACCGACGGGACGACGCGGACGTTGCGGCCGCAGTCGCAGACCGCCTTGACGCGTACGCCGCCGCCCGAGGAGCCGTGGCGCGCGGCCGGGCCCCGGAAGGTGCGGGATGTGTCGGAGGACGTCGCGGCGGTGTGCGCCTTCAGGGCGCGCTGGAGACGCTCCATCGTCGGGCGGTAGCGCCGCTTCGCCTCGGGGGTGAGCGTGACCAGGGAGAAGCCGCTGCTGGGATGCGGTTCCTCCGGGTGGTCCAGGCCCAGCTCCTCGGCGATCGCGAGGAATCTGCGGTTGTGGTAGCGGCCGGCACGGGAGGTGTCGCGGACGCCGCGCGCGGCGGCGATGCCATGGACTGCCTCATGGAGCAGTCGCTCGAAGGAGAGCTCGTGACCGCACGCGGACGACGACTCCCCGATCAGGGACTCTGGCGCGGCAAGGTCGGGCAGCTCGGGGTGGTACCGCTGAATATCGGCCCACGCCTGTGCCAGCTCTGCGGCGAGAACAGGTGGTGTCTGTGTCGTGCTCACGTAATGACAACGAGCCGGGGTGCCCCAGTGTTCCGATTCCGGGCCATCCCAAATAATTTGCACGTACCCGTCAGTTGCCTCTGATGCGTCCCGACGAGGGCGGGTGCGCTGATCTGTGGAGAAGCCTCGCAGCTCACCACAAGGTGGTGCGTAGTCCCGCGTACGCGCCGGCGCGTAGAGCCCATCCGCGCGCTGGGGAAACAGGCGTCCGCTGATGCGCAAGAGGTGTTTCGGTCGCCTTGCGCTCCACTCGGTGAGCGCGTGCCACACTCAGTAAGCGCGTGCGACGACCGCGACGTTACCGGGTGCGTCGTCGGCGTCCGGCACCGACCCGTCCTCTTCGACCGGACACCGTACGGTCACCGCGTGATCGGCCGGCTCGGCCTCGCCCTCCTCGCCGAGCACGGCCCACGGGATGCGCGCCCAGCCGCCGGCCAGGGCGGCCGGTCCTGGTCCTCTTCCGCTCCCAGTCGACCGCGCGGCGGCCGAAGGGAGTGTCGGTGCGGTCGTCGACGTGGACGCGGACACCGCCCGCCTTCAGCCGGTCGCCGAGCTCGCGGACCTTGGCCAGAACCGCCTCCTCGCCCTTGATCGCGAGCACGACGGCCTGGATCTGCGCCGGCCCCAGCGCGGGAAGTCGTCCGCCCGGGAGGTGAGAACGGGTGCCGTCGCCATGGCGAGACGGTACGGGCCCACGTTGCCGGAATGTGAAATCTCGCCATAGGCACATGACAACTCACAAGCCCTGCCCCATTCCACTGGACGACAGGTCGAGGGGGGAGTTTCCTGGCATACGGGGGTAGTGCGAGCGCACTGTCACGGGGGCCATGGAATCGGGCAAGAGGCAACTCTCGGCGGATTGGGGCGCTTACTTATGACACCTACGCTCGTGCGGCAGCACCTGCCTCACGCGGGGGCAGCACCCCGCGTGGACCTGCGTGCACGCGCGCGTGACTGGTCCGAGATCCAGGAGCGGATGCTCGTACCGCTCTACGAGGCCGTCTACGAGCGACTGGAAGTGGGTCCCGCCACGCGGCTGCTCGGCCTCGGCTGCGGTTCCGGGCTCTCCCTGCTGATGGCCACCGCCCGGGGAGCGGCGGTCACCGGTGTCGACGTTTCCCCCGAAAGAATGGCCCTGGCGCGGGAGCGGCTGCTGCCCGAGGCGTCGGGCACGCGCACGCGTCGGGACATCCGGCTGGTCGACGGCTCGCCCCGGGACACCTCGGTGCCGGGCGCTCCCGGGTACACCATGGTGACCGCCTTCGAGCCGATCGGGTGCCTCGCGGGCGACTCGGAGGGGCTGGGCGGACTGCTCGCGGAGGCGACACCGCTCGCCCAGCGCGGTGCGGCCGTGGTGCTGGCCGGCTGGGGTCCGCCGGAGCGGTGCGCCACGGCGTCCGTGATGCGGGTGGCCACGAAGCTGGCGGAGCCGCTGCGCACCTCGGGCAGCTGGCGTCCCGCCTGCCGTGACGACCTGGAGGATGTCGCCCAGCGGGCCGGGCTCAAGCCGGACGGGTCGGGGCGGGTGGCGTGCCCCTTCGGCTACGCCGATGTGGACAGCGCGGTACGCGGGCTCAAGTCGACGGGGCTGTTCGACGCGGCGATGACGGCTACGGACCAGGCGCAGGTCGACAAGGAGCTGACCGAGGCCCTGCATCCGCACCAGCGGCAGGACGGGACCGTGTGGATGCCGAACGTGTTCCGGTATCTGATCGCCCGGACACCCTGAGGAACGAGATTCCGATGCAGGTGTGAATGGTGTGAAGAAAGCACCTTGGGGGGCTTCTGGTTTCACCAAGTGGATCACGAACGCTTAATGTGATCCACCGCTCGGGGGACCTACACATCTGCATACAGGAGCTGCTGTGCCGCACCACCAGACCGCGCTGCGCCTCGTCGCGCCCGTCGCCGTCCTCGCTCTGACGCTCACCGCATGCGGTGGCGGCGACGACACCGCCGACGCGAAGAGCACGGGCACCGCCCAGGCCAAGACCTCACCGTCGCCGGAGCCGGCCTCCGGCGGCGAGATGGGGACCGGCGAGAGCGCCACGGGCAAGGTCGCGGAGGACCCGGGCGAGGTCACCTACGAGGTCCTGGCGCAGAAGGTCGACGTGGGCACCGAGGCGGAGGCGGCGAAGGCCGTCTCCGAGCCGGACAAGGTCAAGGGCAAGGTGCTGGCCGTCGCGCACCTGAAGTACACGCACAAGAGCGGGCCCGCCCTCACCGACGGTTCCGACGTGCACGACGGCGCCACGGTCTTCGCCGACGGGCAGCGCGGCTCCATCCTCATCGGCGCGTCCGACGACGCCGCGGGCTGCGAGGACCCCTACGACGTCGACAGCTGGAAGCAGGGCGAGAGCCATGTCTTCTGCGAGACGTACGTGATCCCGGCGAACGCCAAGAGCGTCGAGGTCCACTGGTCCGAGGAGGACGGCGAGCCGTACATCTGGAAGTTCCCGAACGGCTGATGCGCGAGCCGCTGAGAACCCGGTGAGGGCGCCCCCTTGGAGAAGGGGTCGCCCTCACTGCGGTTCGGACAGGCCGTCAGCCCATGAACTTCTTGAATTCGTCGGGGAGTTCGAAGTCCTTGCCGCCCTGCTGCGGCAGTCCGAAGGCGCTGCCGCCCTCGGCCGCGGCGGCCCGGCGGGCGGCCTCCTCCTGCTCCTGCTGCTTGCGCTTCATCGGGTTGCCGGAGCGCTGCTTGCCCTTGGCCTGCTTCTGCTTCTTCTTCGTCCGGCCGGGGCCACCACCCATGCCGGGCATCCCCGGCATCCCGGGCATGCCGCCGCCCTGGGCCATGCGGGACATCATCTTGCGGGCCTCGAAGAACCGCTCGACCAGGTTCTTGACCGCGCTGACCTCGACACCGGAGCCCTTGGCGATACGGGCGCGGCGCGAGCCGTTGATGATCGTCGGCTCCTGGCGCTCGGCCGGGGTCATCGACTTGATGATGGCGGCCGTGCGGTCGACGTCCCGCTCGTCGAGGTTGTTGATCTGGTCCTTCATCTGGCCCATGCCCGGGAGCATGCCGAGCAGCTTGGAGATGGAGCCCATCTTGCGGACCTGCTCCATCTGGGCCAGGAAGTCGTCCAGGGTGAAGTCCTGGCCCTTCTTGGACGCCAGCTTGGAGGCCATCTTCTCGGCCTCTTCCTGGCTGAACGTCTTCTCCGCCTGCTCGATCAGGGTGAGCAGGTCACCCATGTCGAGAATGCGGGAGGCCATCCGGTCAGGGTGGAAGGCGTCGAAGTCGTCGAGCTTCTCGCCGTTCGACGCGAACATGATCGGCTTGCCGGTGATCTGCCGGATCGACAGGGCGGCACCACCGCGGGCGTCGCCGTCGAGCTTGGAGAGCACCACGCCGTCGAAGCCGACGCCGTCGCGGAAGGCCTCGGCGGTGTTGACGGCGTCCTGGCCGATCATCGCGTCGACGACGAACAGGATCTCGTCCGGGGAGACGGCGTCGCGGATGTCCGCGGCCTGCTGCATCATCTCCTGGTCGATGCCGAGACGGCCGGCGGTGTCCACGATCACGATGTCGTGGACCTTGGACTTGGCGTGCTCGATGGAGTCCTTGGCGACCTTGACCGGGTCACCGACGCCGTTGCCCGGCTCGGGGGCGTAGACCGCGACACCGGCACGCTCGGCGACGACGCTGAGCTGGTTGACGGCGTTGGGGCGCTGGAGGTCACAGGCGACCAGCAGCGGCGAGTGGCCCTGCTCCTTGAGCCAGCGGCCGAGCTTGCCCGCGAGGGTGGTCTTACCGGCACCCTGCAGACCCGCCAGCATGATCACGGTGGGCGGCTGCTTGGCGAAGCGCAGGCGCCGGGTCTCGCCGCCGAGGATGGTGACCAGTTCCTCGTTGACGATCTTGAGGACCTGCTGGGCGGGGTTCAGCGCCTTGCTGACCTCGGCACCGAGGGCGCGCTCCTTGACGTTCTTGATGAACGTCCGGACGACGGGAAGCGCCACGTCCGCCTCGAGCAGCGCGATCCGGATCTCGCGCGCCGTGGCGTCGATGTCCGCCTCGGAGAGCCGTCCCTTGCCGCGCAGGTTCTTGAAGGTCGCTGAGAGGCGATCGGAAAGAGTATCGAACACGGCGCTCGCGGTCCTCAGGGTTGGTGGCTACAGGGAATCGCCCTCCAGGGTATCCCGGCGTGACAAGTCGCCGGGTCGGCCTCACCCCCGCAGTGTCTCCTCCAGCTTCCGCGCCACCGACGCCGCCTCGTCCCCGGGCAGGGGCGCGCCCTCCGGGCCGGTCACGTAGAAGGCGTCGACGGCGTTGGCGCCGAGCGTCGAGACATGCGCGCTGCGCACCCGCACGCTCGCGTCCTCCAGGGCGCGGCCGATGCGGAACAGCAGGCCCGGGGCGTCCTGGGAGCGGACCTCGATGACCGTGGCCAGCCGGGAGGCGGCCGGGTGGACCGACACCCGGGCCGCGGGGGCGACCACGCCCCGGCGGCGCGGATAGGCCGCGTCCCGTTCGGCGAGCCGGCCGGCGATGTCCAGGGAGCCGTCCAGGGCCCGGACCAGGTCCGCGCGCAGACGGGCGGCCTGCGGCAGGGAGCCGTACTCGGCGGCGACCCGCCAGTCCAGCAGCAGGACGGAGCCGTCGACGCCGTCCGGGAGGTGCAGGGAGCGCAGCTCGGCGGTGCGTACGGTCAGCCGGTGCATGGCGAGGACACCGGCCACCGCGGGCAGCACCCCGGGCTGGTCGGGCACGGCGATGAGCAGCTCGACGCCGAGCGGCTCGGGGTCGCCGGACGGCTCCTGCCCGGCGGGCGGCTCGGTCTGGGCCCGCAGGGCGAGCACCGGGCTGCCGGTCGCGGCCGCCTCCAGGGCGAGCCGCTCCTGCTCGGCGGTCGGCGCGGCCTCCTCGGGGTCGTCCGGGGCGTCCCCGGCGAGCACCGCCGAGACCCGTTTGACCAGGTCGGCGACGAGCGAGCCGCGCCAGGACGACCAGGCGGCCGGGCCGGTGGCGAGGGCGTCGGCCTCGGTGAGCGCGTGCAGCAGTTCCAGGGTGCCCTGGGAGCCGACGGCCTCGGCGACGGAGCGCACCGTGGCCGGGTCCTCCAGGTCGCGCCGGGTGGCGGTCTCGATGAGCAGCAGGTGGTGCCGTACGAGGGTGGAGATGACGGTCACGTCGTGGCGGTCGAAGCCGATGCGGGTGGCCACGTCCTTGGCGATGATCTCGCCCGCCACGGAGTGGTCGCCGGGCCAGCCCTTGCCGATGTCGTGCAGCAGCGCGGCGACCAGCAGCAGGTCGGGGCGGCTGACCTGGCGGGTGAACTCGGAGGCTTGTACGGCGGTCTCGATGAGGTGCCGGTCGACGGTCCACAGGTGCACGGCGTTGCGCTGCGGGCGGCAGCGGACCCGCTCCCAGTCGGGCAGCAGCCGGGTGACCAGCCCCTCGGCCTCCAGCGCCTCCCAGACCTCGATGGTGGGGCGGCCGGAGCCGAGCAGGGTGACGAGCTGCTCGCGGGCCTCGGCGGGCCAGGGCGTGGGCACCGGGCGCACGGTGGCCGCCAGACGCCGTACGGCGTGCAGGGAGAGCGGGAGTCCGGCCTGCGCGGCGGCGGCCGCGGCGCGCAACGGCAGCACGGGGTCGCGCTCGGGGCGCGCGGCACGGGCGAGCACCACCTCGCCGTCCTGCTCCACCACGCCCTCCGCCAGCGGAGACCGCTCGGGGGCCGGCTTCCCCCCGCCCAGCATGGCGCGCAGCCGGGGCCGCACCGCGCGTGAGCGCAGCACACGCCCCACCTCGCGCCAGGTGACGTCGCTGGCGTACGAGACGAGCCGTGCCGCCTCGTACACCTGCCGCAGCAGTGTGTCCGCGTCGAGCAGGCCGAGCTCGGCGGCCACCTGGTCCTGCTCCTGGAGGGCGAGCCGGTCGGTGGCGCGCCCGGTGGCCAGGTGCAGGGCGTCCCGGACGTCGAGGAGCCGGCGCCGGGCGTCGGCCAGGCCCTCGCGCGGGGCGTCGGCGAGCCAGGAGGCGGCGACGGCCCGCAGGGCGGTGGCGTCCCGCAGCCCGCCGCGGGCCTCCTTCAGGTCGGGCTCCAGCAGGTACTGCAGCTCGCCCTGGCGCTCGGCGCGCTCGGCGCACAGTTCCTGGAGTTCGGGGAGGCGTTTGGGCGCCTGGTTGCGCCAGTCGGCCAGGACGGCCGTGCGCAGTGAGGCGGTGAGGCCGAGGTCGCCGGCGATGTGCCGGGCGTCCAGCAGGCCGAGCTGCACCTTGAGGTCCTCGCCGGCGGTCTTGCGGGCCTCGGCGGGGGTGCGGACGGAGTGGTCGAGGTCCAGGCCCAGGTCCCAGACGGGGTACCAGAGCCGGTCGGCGAGGGCGGCGACCGCCTTGGTGTCGCTGCCGTCGTGCAGCAGGAGCAGGTCGAGGTCGCTGCGCGGGGACAGCTCACCTCGCCCGTAGCCGCCGACGGCGATGAGAGAGGCACCGCGCAGGCCCTCGGCGCCCGCGGCGAACAGGCCGGTGAGCCAGTCGTCCGTGAGTTCGGCCAGGGCCGCACGGCGCGGCGGCCCGGACCGCGCCTCCTCGGTGAGGAGACGCAGCCGGGCCGCCGCGTAGCCGCTGGGTCCCGAGTCCTCTGCTTCCTTCTGCACGTCCGTACCCGTCACCCAGCGACTCCTGTTCTGGTTTGGCTGCCTCGAGGGCCTTCAGAGCGCGTCGGGACCGCGCTCGCCGGTCCTCACCCGTACGGCCGTCTCGACCGGGATGGACCAGACCTTGCCGTCACCGATCTTGCCGGTGCGGGCGGCCTTGACCACCACGTCGATCAGCTGCTCGGCGTCGTCGTCCTCGACCAGGACCTCGATGCGGATCTTGGGGACCAGGTCAACGGTGTACTCGGCACCGCGGTAGACCTCGGTGTGGCCCCTCTGACGACCGTAGCCGCTGGCCTCGGTGACCGTCAGGCCGTGTACTCCGAAGGCCTGCAGGGCTTCCTTGATCTCGTCGAGCCGGTGCGGCTTCACGACGGCGGTGATGAGCTTCATGCGTCCACCTTCTTGCTCTCGGCGCCGCCCACGGCGGCCGCTACGGCGGTCTTGGCGGCACCGCCACCGGCACCGCTGAAGTCGTATGCGGTCTCGGCGTGCTCGGCCTGGTCGATACCGGCGACCTCGTCGTCCTCGGGAACCCGCATGCCCATGGTCTTGTCGAGGATGAAGGCGAGGATCGCGGAGACGATCAGGGAGTAGGCGAGGACACCGAAGACACCGGCGCACTGCTTCCAGAACTGTTCCAGGCCGCCCCCGTAGAACAGGCCCGCGACCTCGGACTGGCCCTTGCCGCTGGCGAAGAAGCCGATCAGCAGGGAGCCGAGGATGCCGCCCACCAGGTGGACGCCGACGACGTCCAGGGAGTCGTCATAGCCGAACTTGTACTTCAGGCTGACGGCCATGGCGCACAGCACACCGGCGATGACACCGACGGCGATCGCGCCGAGCGGGGTGACCGCGCCACCGGCCGGGGTGATGGCGACCAGACCCGAGACCGCGCCGGAGGCGGCGCCCAGGGTGGTGAAGGCGCCGTGGCGGATCTTCTCGTAGGCGAGCCAGCCGAGGACGGCGGCGGCGGTGGCGATCTGCGTGTTGACGAACATCAGGGAGCCGACGCCGTCGTCGTTGCCGAGCCAGGAGCCGGCGTTGAAGCCGAACCAGCCGAACCACAGCAGACCGGCACCGAGCATGACCAGCGGCAGGCTGTGCGGGCGCATCGGGTCCTTCTTGAAGCCGACGCGCTTGCCAATGACCAGGATCACGCCGAGCGCGGCGGCACCGGCGTTGATGTGGACCGCCGTACCGCCGGCGAAGTCGATGACGCCCATGTCGAAGGCCCAGCCGCCCTCACCCCAGACCCAGTGGGCGACGGGGAAGTAGACGATCGTGGCCCACAGCGCGATGAACAGCGCCCAGGCGGAGAACTTCACACGGTCCGCGAGCGCACCGCTGATCAGGGCGGGCGTGATGATCGCGAACATCAGCTGGAAAACCATGAAGGTCAGGAGCGGGATGTTGGTCGAGCCCCAGAGCTCGCCCGTGTCCACCCCGGTGAGGCCGACCCAGTCGGAGTTCCAGCCGATGAGGCTGCCGGAGTCGGTGCCGAACGCCATGGAGAAGCCGTACAGCACCCACAGGATGGTGACGATCCCAAGGCTGATGAAGCTCATCATCAGCATGTTCAGGGTGCTCTTGACGCGGACCATGCCTCCGTAGAAGAAGGCCAGACCCGGGGTCATGAGCATCACCAGGGCGGAACAGATGAGCATGAACCCTGTGTTCGCGGCAGAGAGCTTGGGCGCCTCTGCGGCAAGGGTGATGGCTGGTGCCATCGGCGTCTCCTCGTCATTGGTACGGCCCCGTGCGGGCGAAGCCTCGAGCGGATTGAGGGGCGGGCCGGTTATGCGCCACGAGATTGGCGCAGCGCGGTTTCGGTCGAAGCCCCTCGTTGTTTCGCGACCGTGACGAAGGCGCGTTCTGTGTTACGCGTCGATGAACTGCCGGATTGCGGGCGAGCCGATCGTTATCGTGGCGCAACCTTCGGCTTTCAGGCAGCCGTGGGCACACAGACCGGCCGCGGTCGGCCTTCCGATGACCTGGCATGGGGGAGCCGAGTCGGGCAGTTCGGGAGGGCCGGCCGCGGCCGGGGTTCAGGGGGGCGTACGGCGTCTCAGACCGCCTCTGCGGTCTCCGGCAGTTCGACGGCGAGCCGCTCGGTGAGGTCGACGACCTCGCCGAGGTCGCCGAAGTCGCGGGCGGCGGTGTCGACCGTCTTTCGAATACGGGTGTTGACGCGCTCGGAACGCACCTTCTTGGCCACCTGCATGGCCTCGGTGGCGAAGACCGTGCTGTGTTCGGGTTCGCGCTGGAGGAGGTGCACCGTGGCCATGCCGATCAGGTTCAGCGCGTACGACCGCTGGTGCTCGCCGTCTTCGGCGAAGAGCTCCACGGCCCGGTTCATCAGAGGCTCGGCCAGCGAGGCGTAGGTGGGGCTGCGGCCGGCGACGTAGGCCAGGTCACGGTACGAGTGGGAGTTCTCGCCGTACAGCTCGGCCTCGGAGAAGAAGCGGATCCAGTCGGGGTCCGGCTCGTCCCACTCGTCGGCCTCGGAGAAGGTGTCCTCGGCCATCCGGACCGCCCGCTTGCACTTGCCGGGCTGCCCCATGTTGGCGTAGGCGCGGGCCTCCATCGCATACAGCATCGACTGGGTGCGCGGGCTCGCGCAGTCCCGGCTGCCGTACTGCGCGAGGTGGATCAGCTCCAGCGCGTCGTCGGGCCGGCCGAGGTGGATCATCTGGCGGCTCATGCTGGACAGCACATACGAGCCGAGGGGCCGGTCACCGGCCTCCTTGGCGGCGTGCAGCGCGAGGACGAAGTACTTCTGCGCGGTCGGCTGGAGCCCGATGTCATACGACATCCAGCCGGCCAGTTCGGCGAGCTCGGCGGCGACCTTGAACAGCCGGCGGGTGGTGGACTCCGGCTGGGGCTCCTGGAGGAGGTCCGTCACCTCGTGCAGCTGCCCGACGACCGCCTTGCGGCGCAGGCCGCCGCCGCACTGGGCGTCCCACTGCCGGAACATCACCGTCGTGGACTCCAGGAGGTCCAGCTCGGGCTTGGAGAGCCGGCCGCGGCCTCGCCCGGAGCCGCCCGCGGGCTCGGGCTCGGGCTCGGACCGCGGGGCCGGAGGCGAGGGGACGAGCCAGCGCTGCATGGGCTCGATGAGGGACGGGCCCGCGGACAGGACCAGTGAGCTCCCGAGGAAGCCGCGCCGCGCCAGCATCAGGTCGCTGCGCGAGAACTCGCTGAGCAGGGCCACGGTCTGCGGGCCCGTCCAGGGCAGGTCGACGCCGGTCGCGGAGGGCGACTGGCGCGCGGTGCGCAGCCCCAGGTCCTCGACGGAGACGACGACGCCGAAGCGCTCCGAGAACAACTCGGACAGGATCCTGGGGATCGGCTCGCGGGGGTTCTCGCCGTCGAGCCAACGGCGCACGCGCGAGGTGTCCGTGGAGATGTGGTTGGCACCCAACTGCCGTGCCCTGCGGTTGACCTGGCGGGCGAGCTCGCCCTTGGACCAACCGCTGCGCACGAACCAGGAGGTGAGCAGCTCGTTCGGGCGCTTGTCAGCGTGCGTCGCGCTTGCAGCGTTCGTTCCGCTTCCGCCGTTGCCGCTCACTGGAACGCCCCCATCCCTGAGACCACTTGTCGCCGAGTGCGCCAAGCCCTATCAGCATGCCGGTTCGTACGGCCGTCCGTCCGGCCCTTGTCACCCTTCGAACGGAATGACGACTTGCCTCCGGCATACCCACGAGCGCATGTGCCCCCAGAACTCGTGCACACAAAGTAATCCTACGATCACCCGTCCAGCCACGGCTCACACGGAAACGCCACCATTCGCCACCCCATCGAATGAACTCACGTACGCCTGCGCGCGATTCACTTGACACAGCACCACCAGAAGCGGGTGCAGCGATGCACTCGGGGGCGCGCGTCGTCGGGCACGCCACCCCGGGCACATCCGGGCGCTGAATGAACAGACCGCCTCCGGGAAGGCGGGAACAGAGAGTTACGCATCGCGTCCGCTGCGTAACCACCGCTGCGTCGGACCCGTTGGAGGGGGCATGGGCTTCACGATCGGCATCAGCCGGGGCATGCGCGACATCCGGTCCGGCTCACGCCGCCGCGGCCGCACCTCGGACGGCACGGCGGTGGCCGAGTACACCGGCCTGTGGGGCTGGGACGTCGTACCGGGTGCCAGGGCCTCGGCGGGCGCCTGCTCCTGCGGCCGCGGCGACTGCCCGGCGCCGGGCGCGCACCCGCTGGACTTCGCGCCGGTCGTCCCCGCCGGGGCGACGCTGGACGACGTGACCGAGAGGTGGGGCGAGTTCCCCGGCGCCTCCGTGATGCTGCCGGTCGGCCGGGCGTTCGACGTCATCGAGGTGTCCGAACCCGCCGGCTGCCGCGCCCTGGCCCGGCTGGAGCGCATGGGCCTGCCCGTCGGCCCGGTCGCGGTGACTCCGGACGGCCGCGCCCACTTCTTCGTCGCCCCCGGCGCCGCCGCCGACCTGCCCGGCCTGCTCTACCGCATGGGCTGGGACGACCCGGACTCCCTCGACCTGCGCGGCCTCGGGCCGGGCGCGCACATCACGGCGCCGCCCTCGGACCGCGGCGGCCTCGGCCCGGTTCGCTGGCTGCGCTCCCCCGCCCTGGACTCGGCGTCCCGGCCGCCGGAGGCCCGCCTGGTGCTGGGCACGCTGGCGTATGTGGCACACCGGTCGCGGGCCTGAGGCCTGCCGGCCCTGACCCACACGGCGAAGCGCCCGGCCCCGACTGCACTTCGGGGGCGGGCGCTTCTCGCGCGGGTGCGGATTTTCGGAGGTCGTTCCTCGGCAGGTGCCGAGCTCACTCTCCGATAAGGGCGTCAACGAACGCCTCCGGCTCGAACGGCGCCAGGTCGTCCGCGCCCTCGCCGAGCCCGATGAGCTTGACCGGGACGCCCAGCTCGCGCTGGACCGCGACCACGATGCCGCCCTTGGCCGTGCCGTCCAGCTTGGTGAGCACGATGCCGGTGATGTTGACGACCTCGGCGAAGACCCGGGCCTGGACCAGGCCGTTCTGGCCGGTCGTGGCGTCCAGGACGAGCAGCACCTCGTCGACCGGGGCGTGCTTCTCCACGACCCGCTTGACCTTGCCGAGCTCGTCCATGAGGCCGGTCTTGGTGTGCAGGCGTCCGGCGGTGTCGATGAGCACGACGTTCGCGCCCATCTCCTTGCCCTCCTTGACCGCGTCGAAGGCGACGGAGGCCGGGTCGCCGCCCTCCGGTCCGCGCACGGTGTGGGCGCCGACCCGCTCGCCCCAGGTCTGGAGCTGGTCTGCGGCGGCGGCACGGAAGGTGTCTGCGGCGCCGAGGACGACGCTCTGGCCGTCGGCCACCAGGACGCGGGCGAGCTTGCCGGTGGTGGTGGTCTTGCCGGTGCCGTTGACACCGACGACCATCACGATGCCCGGCTTGCGGTCCTCCGGCTCGGTCTTGACCGCGCGGTCCATGTCGCGGCCGACCAGCGTGACCAGTTCCTCGCGGAGCAGGGTGCGCAGTTCCTCGGGGGTGCGGGTGCCGAGCACCTTCACGCGCTCGCGCAGCCGCTCGACCAGTTCCTGGGTGGGCTGCACGCCGACATCGGCGGTGAGGAGCGTGTCCTCGATCTCCTCCCAGGTGTCCTCGTCGAGGTGCTCGCGCGCGAGCAGGGTGAGCAGCCCCTTGCCGAGGGCGTTCTGCGAGCGGGAGAGCCTGGTCCGCAGCCGGACCAGACGGCCGGCGGTGGGTTCCGGGATCTCGATCCCGGGAGCTTCGGCGGGCGGCTCCTCGACTACGACCGGAGCCGAGCCGTCCGGGAGATCCACCTCCTCTATCGTGCGCCGCGGTTCCTCCCGCGGCGTCTCGGCCTCGTCGCCGACGTGCGGCTCGGCCGGTGGGGCGGTGATGTCGGGCGCGGCGGGCGGGGGCGGGGGCAGCTGCTTCTTGCGCCGGCTGCCGACGATGAGCCCGCCGAGCGCGCCGATCACGACCACGGCGATGACTACAGCAAGGATGACGATGTCCATAACGCGTCCAGTATCAGTCATGGGGCCCCGGGTCACCCCGCTCGCACCGCCCCGGAGGGCCGCGGGCCGCCGGATCTCCACACCCCTGGATGTCTGACGCCTCGTCAGCTAACGTCCCCCGGACACCCGCCCGGTGGAGGGAGACGCCCCCATGCCCGTCACGGTCGCACGCTTCAACCTCGTCGCTCCCGGGGCCGGCCCCGCCGAGCTCGGCGCCCGGTACCGGGCGGCCCTGGAAATGGCCGCGTACGCCGACGACCGGGGCGTGAGCACCGTGCAGACGGAGGAGCACCACGGGGCCGGGAACAACTGGCTGCCGTCGCCGTTCGCCTTCGCGGGGGCCGTCTTCGGCGCGACCCGGCGTGTCGCGGTCACCGTCTCGGCGATCATCGGGCCGCTGCACGACCCGCTGCGGCTGGCCGAGGAGATCGCCGTGCTGGACCTGCTGAGCAACGGCCGGCTGGTGACGGTCGCCGGGATCGGGTACCGGCCCGAGGAGTACGACCTGTTCGGCGTGGACTTCGCCCGGCGTGGCAAGCTCCAGGACGAGCTGCTGGAGACGCTGCTGAAGGCGTGGACCGGCGAGCCCTTCTCCTACCGGGGCCGCACCGTCCGCATCACTCCGCGCCCCTTCACCGACCCGCACCCGCTGCTCCTGGTCGGCGGCTCCTCCAGGGCAGCCGCCCGCCGCGCCGCCCGGCTGGGACTGCCGTTCTTCCCCAGCGCGCATCTGCCGGAGCTGGAGGCGTACTACAAGGAGCTGCTCGTCGAGTACGGCACCGAGGGCTGGGTGATGATGCCGGCCGCCGAGACGCCCCTGCTGCACGTGGCCGAGGACCCGGACCGGGCCTGGGCGCAGTACGGGCAGCACTTCCTGCACGAGGCGCGCACGTACGCCTCCTGGCAGTCGGGCGGGGTGCGCTCGGCGGTGAAGTCGGCCGCGACGACGGTCGAGGACCTGCGCGCGGAGGGCGTGTACCGGATCCTCACCCCGGACGATTGCGTGGCGCTGGGGCTGGACTCCTACGTCCTGCATCCGCTGGCGGGCGGGATGCCGGTGGAGGAGGGGTGGCGGAGTCTGCAGCTGTTCTGCGAGCAGGTGCTGCCCCGGCTGGGGAGCTGACGCACGGATATCCGGTGGCCGGCCGCGACACCCCGGTGGTCCACTGACGCCATGAGTCTCTCGGTCGACGTGTTCCTGCGGGAGCCGGACGGGCAGTGGCGGGTACTCGACGTCCCCGAGGGGCGCGACGACTCGGCCGGGTTCGAGTCCTGGCGCCGAACCGTGTGGGGATCGCAGCCGGTGCGCGCGCTGGGGGCCCGGTTCCTGCCCGTGCTGGCCGACGACGACCTGGAGGTCGAGGCCGAGGACGTGGCGGAGTTCCTGCGCGAGGTGGCACTGCTGCGTGACCACCTCGACGCGATCGCCGAGAGCACCCGGCGCCCGCGAGGGCTCGCCGAGCACCGGGCGGGGCTGGTGCGGCGGCTGCGGAACCTGGAGGTGGCCGCCCTGCACGCCCGGGTGATCGGCGGCGGCGTCCTGATCTGGTGAAACGACAGACCGCCGCCCCGGCTCGGGCAGTGGCCGAACCGGGGCGGCGGCGGGTTACGGGGAGAGGGCAGCGGGGACTTTGGCCCTTCTCCCCGAGTCGCGGCGGGCCTAGGTCGTGTCCGCCAAGTCCCGCCTGCCTCGCGGCGTCTGGCACGCACTCTCGCCGCACCGGGCGAACCCCCAAGTACGTCCAGTACGAGGGGCTCCGCCCGGCACACCAAGAGCACGCACCAGACGCCGCGGGGCCCGCCCTCCGGGCGAACGACGGGACTTTGCGGACACGACCTAGCCCATCTCCTCCAGGGCCTTGCCCTTCGTCTCCTTGACGAACTTCAGGACGAACGGGATCGAGAGCGCGGCGAACGCGGTGTAGATCACGTAGGTCAGGGAGAGGTTCCACTCGGCCAGCGACGGGAAGCTCGCGGTGATGGCCCAGTTGGCGATCCACTGCGCGGCGGCTGCCACGCCCAGGGCGGCGGCACGGATCCGGTTCGGGAACATCTCGCCGAGCATGACCCAGACGACCACACCCCAGGACAGGGCGAAGAAGAGGACGAAGACGTGCGCGGCGATCAGGGCGATCCAGCCCTGCGCGGCCGGCAGCTTGCCGTCGACGAGGTGGTACGAGAACGCCCAGGCCTCCAGGGCGAGGCCGATGACCATGCCGACCGAGCCGATGATCGCGAGCGGCCTGCGTCCGATGCGGTCGACGAAGATCATCGCGATGACGGTGCCGAGGATGTTGATGATCGACGTGGTGAAGGAGTAGAAGAACGAGTCCGTCGGGTCGACGCCGACCGACTGCCACAGCGTCGAGGAGTAGTAGAACGCGACGTTGATGCCGACGAACTGCTGGAAGACCGACAGGCCGATACCGACCCAGACGATCGGCTTGAAGAAGAAGCTGCCGCCGAGCAGGTCCTTGAAGCTCGACTTGTGCTCGCTCTTCATGGCGCCTTCGATCTCGGCGACACGGGCGTCCAGGTCGATGTCCTTGCCCTCGACCTCGGTGAGGATCTCCCGGGCGCGCTCGTGCTTGCCGACGGAGATGAGGAAGCGCGGCGACTCGGGGATGGCGAAGGAGAGCAGCCCGTAGAGGATGGCCGGGACGACCATGACGCCGAGCATGACCTGCCAGGCCTCCAGGCCCATCAGCTTGCCGCGCTGGTCGCCGTCGGCGGCGTTCAGCAAGCCCCAGTTGACCAGCTGCGACACGGCGATGCCGATGACGATCGCGGCCTGCTGGAAGGAGCCGAGCCTGCCGCGGTAGGCGGGCGGGGCGACCTCGGCGATGTAGGCCGGGCCGATCACGGACGCCATGCCGATGGCGAAGCCGCCGACGACGCGCCAGAAGGCGAGGTCCCACAGCGCGAAGGGCAGCGCGGAACCGACGGCGCTGACCGTGAAGAGGACCGCGGCGATCTGCATGCACCGGATACGGCCGATGCGGTCGGCTATGCGGCCGGCGGTGGCGGCGCCGATGGCGCAGCCGATGAGGGCGATGGCGATGACCTGGGCCAGGGCTGCGGAGCCGACGTCGTAGCGGCCTCGGATGGCCTCGACGGCGCCGTTGATCACGGAGCTGTCGTAGCCGAAGAGGAAACCGCCCATCGCGGCCGCCGCCGCGATGAAGATGACATGCCCGAGATGATCGGGATGAGCCGTCCTGGCTCCTGACTTGGGGGCCTGCGCTGTGCTGGTCACGTGTACTCCTCGGGCCACCGGCAACGCTGCCGGAGGGGATCAGCCCTTCGAGGTTCACCTGAAGGTACCTGAAGGTAAAAGGAACGTTGCCGAGACTATGCCTTCAAGTTTCGAAGTCAATAGGGCGAGAGTCGTGAATCTGAGGCAGGAGTGTGTCGGCTATGTGTTCAAGTGTTGAAGTCATAGAGCGCCGCAGGTGAGGCCGATGTAGAGGCCACGCATCTAGCGGAGGCGCTGGCTGATGACCTTCGACACACCGTCGCCCTGCATGGAGACGCCGTAGAGCGCGTCGGCGACCTCCATCGTGCGCTTCTGGTGGGTGATCACGATCAGCTGGGAGGCTTCCTGGAGCTCCTGCATGATCCGGATGAGCCGCTGGAGGTTGGTGTCGTCGAGGGCAGCCTCGACCTCGTCCATGACGTAGAACGGGCTGGGCCGCGCCTTGAAGATCGACACGAGCATCGCCACCGCGGTCAGCGACCGCTCCCCGCCCGAGAGCAGCGACAGCCGCTTGACCTTCTTGCCCGGCGGACGCGCCTCGACGTCCACGCCCGTGGTGAGCATGTTGTCGGGGTCGGTCAGCACCAGCCGCCCCTCGCCACCGGGGAACAGCCGGCTGAAGACGCCCTCGAACTCCCGGGCCGTGTCGCGGTAGGCCTCGGTGAAGACCTGCTCGACACGCTCGTCGACCTCCTTCACCACCTGCAGGAGGTCCGCCCGCGTCTTCTTCAGGTCCTCGAGCTGCTCGCTGAGGAACTGGTGGCGTTCCTCCAGGGCCGCGAACTCCTCCAGGGCGAGCGGGTTCACCTTGCCGAGCTGCTGGTAGGCACGCTCGGCCGACTTCAGGCGCTTCTCCTGCTCGGCCCGGAGATACGGCCGGGGCCGGTTGCGCGGGTGCTCCGGGTCATCCGGCAGCTCCTCGCCCTCGGCGGGGGGCGAGGGCGGCACGAGCTGATGCGGACCGTACTCCGCCACCAACCCGGCCGGTTCGACACCCAGCTCCTCCAGCGCCTTGGTCTCCAACTGCTCGATGCGCAGCCGCTTCTCGGCGCCGAGTACCTCGCCACGGTGAACCGAATCCGTCAACTTGTCGAGTTCGGCCTTGAGATCGCGCCCCTCGGTGCGGGCACGGGCGAGCTCCTGCTCGCGGCGGGCCTTCGCGGCCTCGGCGGCGGTGCGCTCCTCGTCGGCGCGGGCCAGGGAGACCTCGACGTGCGCGAGCAGCTGCCTCGCACCCGCGCCGACGGCCTCGGCCACGGCCGCCTCGTGCCGCAGCCGGGCCCGCCGCTGCTCGGCACGCGCGCGTGCCTCGCGTTCCGCGCGGGCGGCCCGGTCCAGGGAGTCGGCCCGTCCGGCCAGGCCCTTGACCCGTTCCTCGTGCGTACGGACCTGGAGGCGGGCCTCCATCTCGGTCTGGCGGGCGTTGGCACCGTCGGCGGCGAGCCGGTCCCGGGCGGAGGTGTCGGGCTCCTCCTCGATCGGCATCTCCTCGGCGACGGCGAGCCGCTCGGCGAGTTCCTCGACCTCTTGGAGCGCCTTGTCGAGGGCTTCCTGGGCACGGGCCGCGGCGGCGGTGGCACGCTCTGCTTCACCGGTCGCACCACGCGCCTGGCCCGCGAGCCGCCCGAGCTGCTGGGCGACGCCCGACTTCTCCCGGTCGGCGGCCCGGCGCCGCTCCCCCAGCTCCTCGACCAGCGCGGCACACTCCTTGCGCCGCTCGACGGCCGCGTGCTGCGTCCCGGTCAGCTCCTCGCAGCGGACGGCCAGCTCCTCCAGCTCCGCGGCGGCCTCGTCGACGGAGGCCTGCACCTCCAGGAGGCTGGGGGCGCCTGCGGAGCCGCCGTGGGCGAAGTGGGCGCCCAGCAGGTCGCCTTCGGCGGTGACCGCGGTGAGATCGGGGTGGGTGTAGACGAGGTCCTCGGCGTCTTCGAGGGTGCCGACGACGACGATGCCGTGGAGGAGGCGTCGGACGGCGGGCATCAGGTCGGAAGGGCCGCGGACCAGGTCTGCGGCGTAGGTGTGTCGTGCGTCTGCGGATGCGTCGTGGCCGGTCGCGCAGTGCCCTGCGCCCCCAGGGCGAGGATCTCCTGCCAAGAGCAGAGTGGCCCGGCCTCCGTCCTGTTTGCGGAGGAGTCTGATCGCGTCCGCCGCCGAGGCCGGGCTCGTGACGGCGATCGCGTCCGCCGCCGCCCCGAACGCCGCGGCCAGAGCGACCTCGTGCCCCGGGGTCACCGTCAGGAGCTCCGCCGCCGGGCCGAGCAGGCCGGAGAGGCGGTCCTTTGCCGCGAGCAGCATCCCGGTGCCGTCCTTGCGGCGCAGACCGAGCGCCAGGGCCTCGTGGCGGGCCTGGGTGGCCGCGCGTCTCCGCTCCGCCGCCGTGGCCTCCTCGCGGGCTGCCGTGAGGGCGGCCTCGGCCTCGGCCAGCTGCTGCTTCGCCGCCTCGTGCCGCTCGGAGAGTTCCGCGTCGCCGGCGTCGAGGCCGTCGACCTCGGACTTGAGGGCCTCGTACTCCTCCTGGGCGGCGACGGCACGTTCCTGCGCCTCGTCGCGGGCGGCGGCCAGGCGCTCGATCTCGGCCTGGGCGGAGGCCGCGCGGGAGCGGGCGGCGTTGACCTGGCCGCTGAGCCGGGCCAGACCCTCGCGCCGGTCGGCGATGGCGCGGGCGGCGTCCCTCAGGCGCCGTTCCTCCTGGGTGAGCGCGCGTTCCAGCTCGGCGCGGTGGGCGACCGTGTCCTCCAGGGCGCGTTCGGCGGCCTCCAGGGCCGCCTCCAGCTCGGCCTCCTGCTCGCGGATACGGGCGGCCTCGCGCTCCATGTCCTCGGGGTCGCGGCCGCGTCGCTCCTCGGGGGGCGCGGAGGTGGCGCTCTTCACGCGGGCGTCGGCCAGCGAGATCGTGCCGCGCACCCGCTCGGCGAGCTGGGACAGCTCGTACCAGGTCTGCTGGGCGCGCTGGAGCCGCGGCGTGAGCTGCCGGACCTCGTCCTCCAGCAGGGCCTCGCGCTGGAGCGCCTTGCGCAGCTCCTGCTCGGCGGACTCCTTGCGCTCCTTCAGTGCGGCCTCGTCGGCGACCTCGGCCTTGAGGGCGTCCCGCAGCCGCACGAGGTCGTCGGCCAGCAGGCGCAGGCGGGCGTCGCGCAGGTCGGCCTGGATGACGGCGGCCCTGCGGGCGACGGCGGCCTGGCGGCCGAGCGGCTTGAGCTGCCGTCTGAGCTCGTCGGTGAGGTCCTGCACGCGCGCGAGGTTGGCCTGCATCGCGTCCAGCTTGCGCAGCGCCTTCTCCTTGCGCTTGCGGTGCTTGAGGACGCCGGCGGCCTCCTCGATGAAGGCGCGGCGGCCCATGGGATCGGCGTGCAGCACGGAGTCGAGCTGGCCCTGCCCGACGATCACGTGCATCTCGCGGCCGATGCCGGAGTCGGAGAGGAGGTCCTGGATGTCGAGGAGGCGGCAGGTGTCGCCGTTGATCTGGTACTCGCTGCCGCCGTTGCGGAACATGATCCGCGTGATGGTGACCTCGGCGTACTCGATGGGCAGGGCCCCGTCGGAGTTGTCGATGGTCAGGGACACCTCGGCCCGGCCCAGCGGGGGGCGGCCGGTGGTGCCGGCGAAGATGACGTCCTCCATCTTGCCGCCGCGCAGCGACTTGGCGCCCTGCTCGCCCATGACCCAGCTGAGCGCGTCGACGACGTTGGACTTGCCCGAGCCGTTCGGTCCGACGACGCACGTGATCCCCGGCTCGAACCGGAGGGTGGTCGCCGAGGCGAACGACTTGAACCCGCGGAGGGTCAGGGCCTTGAGGTGCACGCCGCCGGACTCTACCGCCCGGGTTGGTCTCACTCCATGAACCCACGGTTTCGCCGCTGAACGCGCAGGGCACATCAGACGTTAAAGACGGTGAAAGGATGCGGGGGCAAGAAAGAAGGGACGCCGACAGGGCGTCCCTTGCACTTCTGACAACTTGGCGGTTGTGACGGGCGGCCCAACCACTGCTGTGCTGTTGTGGAGCGGTGCAGTGATCAGGTGAGCGCAGGCTCCGCCTGGTGTGCGTCAACGCTCTCCATGATCCTGTCGTGAGAAGCGGCAGCCGTCAGCGCTTCGTTCTCCGCCTGGATTCGTCCGAGTTCGGATTCCAGGTCCTGGACGCGCTGCTGGAGCCGTCGCATCTCGGCGAGGAGTCGAGGGTCGGAGCCGCCGACGTAACCGAGAAGCGCCTTTGCCATGATGGATGGTCCTCCACAATGCGTGACCGACCGCTGCGGTGTGGGTCGTGAGGGATTCGCACCCGCGGTTTTGGCAGGGCCTGGAGTTGTACTGCCGTTCAGCCATGCCAAACAGCTAAGGTGCGCGGGGCTTTCAGCGTCTCACCAAAAAGTTTGACGGTCAACACGATCACGCCCCGTATTGGGGGCGACCCGGGCACGCGCGGCCTGGAACGGCCGTACTGCGGCTTCTGCGGGGCCCTGGGGGCGTGGCGATCATCCTTGCGTGCGGAGCGTGCCAAGGCAAGCGATTCTTGGCAATCACCAGCAAGTTTCCGTCCGGGGTCGTCCCCTGCGCCCCGTCCACAGGAGGCCTCGGGAGCCGCCCGGCGGGCGTGATCAGCGAATGGCGAAGCCGTCGTAGCCGCCGCGAGGTGTGTCCCAGATCTCGGTGACGCCGTCCACGCGGCCGGGCGTGTCGTCACCCTGGAGCCACTCCAGCAGGCCCTCGCAGCCCTCGCGCCCGCCCTCGGCGACCACTTGGACCCGGCCGTCGCCCAAATTGAGAGCAAAGCCACTCAGGCCGCCGATCTCCAGAGCCTTGGCCCGCGTGAACCAGCGGAAACCCACACCTTGGACGCGTCCACGCACCCAGGCGACCAGTCGCACATCCTCGCTCATGACTGCAACCTAACCGCCCAATCTCTCTTCGGGACACTTCCTCCACTTGCGCCATGCGGTACCGTCCCCCCTCAACGAATCTCATATGAAACTCACACGATCGAGTGAGTTTGGTGTTGATCTCGAGGACGAGTCCACCGCCAGGACGAGGAAGGCCAGGACATGGGACGCCACCGACGCTCCGACGCCGGCCGCGCCGCCACGGGCCGCGCCACGGGCACCACCCACGCCGACGGCTTCGCGGAGGGCTACGGTCCGCTGTACTCCACCGCGGACGACGCCCCGACGATGGGCATCGCGCCCTATCTGAACCCCGAGGCGTACGCGGACAACTACGCGAAGAGCGAGGCCTACCTGTTCGCGGCGGACGCCTCCGCCGCGGGTGACCCCTACGGCGACACAGCCGCCTTCGCGAGCGACGGCTTCACGCCCGACGGCGGCGCCCGGCGCGCGGGGTCGCACCGCCGCCGCAAGAAGACCGCCCGGCCGATGCGCACCGGACTGCTCGGCGTCTCCGCCGCGGTCGCCCTCGGCACGGTCGCGGTCGCCACGGGCGCCGTGCCCGGCCTCGAGAACTACCAGCTCGGCGGCAACGGCGGGGCCGACAGGGTCCAGGCCGGGGACACGCCGACGAACACCCCGAGCGAGCAGGGCGGTACCTCCGGCAGCGCCGACAGCCGAGACGAGGCGTCCACCAGCCGGAATGCCGAGCGTCCGGGCTCGCCGTCGCCGTCCGCCTCGAAGTCGTCGGCCGCGCCGACGAAGACACCGGAGAAGACGGAGAAGACGGAGAAGACGCAGGAGAAGACTCCGGAGAAGAAGAAGCCGGCGGCCACCCCGAGCGAGAAGCCGGACAACACGCCTTCCCGTACGGCCACGAAGGCACCGAAGGCGCCCAGCGCCTCCGCCGCTCTGTCCGGGGAGTCCGCCGCCGCGGCCCAGGTGCTCAGCCTCGTGAACGAGGAGCGGGCCAAGGTGGGCTGCAGCCCGGTCGCCGCCAACAGCGCCCTGGCCGATCTGGCCCAGAGCTACAGCGAGGACATGGCCGCGCGGGGCTTCTTCGACCACACCGACCCCGGCGGCCGCACGCCCTGGGACCGGGCCGAGAAGGCCGGGATATCCAACCTCGGCGGCGAGAACATCGCCCGCGGCCAGGCCGACGCCGCGGCGGTGATGGATGCCTGGATGAACAGCCCCGGCCACCGCGCCAACATACTGAACTGCGACTTCAAGACGCTGGGCGTCGGTGTCGAACTCGGTTCCGGCGGCCCCTGGTGGACCCAGAACTTCGGCTACTAGGCCTGCCGACGACGCTCACGCGGCGGCCAGGCCCTTGAGGAACACCCTGGCCGCCTCCGTCACGCGCTGGCGCAGCCGCTCGGCCGTGGCGCACCGGCCTCGACGAGAGCACTAACTTTAGGTAAGTGCAACCTGTTGGTTAGCGCTGCGCTGCCGTATCCTTGGGCTCATGACCACCACCCAGGAGCTCGCGGAGGGCCTCGACGACCTCCCGTACAACGTGTTCGCCAAGGCCTGTCCGTCGCGCGGCACGCTGGAGCACGTCACGGGCCGCTGGGGCGGCCTGGCTCTCGGCGCCCTGTACGAGGGCTCGCTGCGCTTCAACGAGCTGCGCCGCCGCGTCGACGGGGTGAGCGAGAAGATGCTGTCCCAGACGTTGCACGCCCTGGAGCGCGACGGCCTGGTCCACCGCGAGGCCCAGCCGACCAACCCGCCCCGGGTGGACTACGAACTGACGCCGCTGGGGCGCGACGTGGCCGAGCGGCTGCTCGCCCTGATCCACTTCGTGGAGGGCAGCATGGACGAGGTCCTGGCCGCCCGCGAGCGGTACGACTCCGCTAGGGCGTGATCCGCGGCGGCCGCTGGCACTTCGGGCAGTAGTAGCTCGACCGGTTCATCCAGGGCCGCCGCCGCATGGGCGTACCGCAGCGCCGGCAGGGCAGGCCCTCGCGTCCGTACGCGTCGAGCGACCGGTCGAAGTAGCCCGACTCGCCGTTGACGTTGACGTACAGGCTGTCGAAGCTGGTGCCGCCCACGGCGAGGGCCGCGTTCATCACGTCCCGCACATGCCCCAGGAGCATCAGTGTGCGCGGGCGCGTGAAGGTCGCGGTGGGGCGCTCGTAGTGGATGCGGGCGCGCCAGAGGGCCTCGTCCGCGTAGATGTTGCCGACGCCGCTGATCAGCGACTGGTCGAGCAGGGCCCGCTTGATCGTGGACCGCTTGCGGCGCAGCGCCCGGTGGAAGGCCTCGTCGTCGAAGAGCTCGTCGAGCGGGTCGCGGGCGATGTGCGCGATGACGTCGGGCAGGCCGTCGGGAGTGTTCTCGTGCAGCGAGAGGCCGCCGAAGGTGCGCTGGTCGACGAAGCGCAGCTCGGTGTCCAGGGCGTCGGTGAAGCGGACGCGGATGCGCAGATGCTTCTCGTCCGGGGCCGTGTGCGGCTGGACCAGGAGCTGGCCGCTCATGCCGAGGTGGGCCAGGATCGACTGGTCCGTGTCCTCCAGGGGCAGCCACAGATACTTGCCGCGGCGGCTGGGGACGCCGATGCGGTGACCCTTCAGGCGGTGCGCGAAGTCGTCGGCGCCCGCGAGGTGGCGGCGCACCGCGCGCGGGTGCAGCACCTCGGCCTCGGCGACGGTCCGGTTGGCGACCCACCGCTCGAGACCGCGCCGTACGACCTCGACCTCGGGCAACTCGGGCATGGGGTCCCCCGTCACGAACCTGTGGATGACGCGAGCGCCCGCCCCGGGCAGGGGCGGGCGCTCGGGTGCGCTGTGCTTGCCGCCCCTGGAGAGGGCGGCGGCGGTCAGCCGTCGGCGGGGCCGTCGGTGACCGTCTGGGCGGCGGTCTGAGCAGCTGCCGTCTGCGTCGCCTCGGCGGCCTTCGCCGCCTTGGCGCGCTCGTCCGCCGCGGCCCGGATGGACCGCCATGCGGACTCGGCGGCCTGCTGCTCCGCCTCCTTCTTGCTGCGGCCGGTGCCGGTGCCGTACGAGACGCCTCCGACGCGGGCGGCAGCAGTAAAGGTCTTCTCGTGGTCGGGGCCTGTCTCCGTGACCAGGTACTCGGGGACGCCGAGTCCCTCGGTCGCGGTGAGCTCCTGGAGACTGGTCTTCCAGTCCAGGCCGGCTCCGAGGTTCGAGGATTTCTCGATCAGGGGGTCGAACAGGCGGTGCACCAGCTCCGCCGCCGAGTCCAGGCCCTGGTCGAGGTAGACCGCGCCGATCACCGCTTCCAGGGTGTCGGCGAGGATGGACGCCTTGTCCCGGCCGCCCGTGCCCTCTTCACCACGGCCGAGCCGGATGAAGGAGCCCAGGTCGAGCCCGCGGCCCACCTCGGCGAGCGCACGCGAGTTCACCACCGCTGCCCGCAGCTTGGCCAGCTGGCCTTCCGGCAGGTCGGGGTGGGTGCGGTACAGCGTGTCCGTGACCACGAGGCCGAGGACGGAGTCCCCGAGGAACTCCAGACGCTCGTTGGTCGGCAGACCGCCGTTCTCGTATGCGTACGACCGGTGGGTCAGTGCGCGCACCAGAAGGGCGGACTCGAGCTTGTAGCCGAGCCGCCCTTCCAGAAGCGTGTGGGACGAGGCCTGGTTGTTGTCCGCCGGAGCACTCCCGCTCACACGGGAAGACTTGTTCTTAGGCGTGGACACAGTGCCTCTCACCAGCCGCTCAGACCTCGAGGACCTGGCGCTTGTTGTAGGTGCCGCACGACGGGCACGCGATGTGCTGCTGCTTGGGCTCGTGGCAGCGCTCGCACGCAACCAGGGTGGGGACCGCAGCCTTCCACTGCGACCGGCGGTGGCGCGTGTTGCTGCGCGACATCTTCCGCTTCGGAACAGCCACGGCTACTTCTCCTGCTTCTCGTCGGCGCGTGCTGACTGAGGCGCGCCGCCGCTCATCTCGTCCTTCTCGCCGTCCTTCATGGTGCCGGCGAGTCCCTGCAATGCCGCCCAACGAATGTCGACGGCGTCGTGGTGGTGGTCCGGGTCGTCCGCCAGCCGCGCGCCACACTCGGCACACAGACCGGGGCAGTCTTCCCGGCACACCGGCTGCATCGGCAGTGCGAGCACCACCGCATCACGCAGCACGGGCTCGAGGTCGAACAAGCCGTCCTCGAGGAAGAGCCTGTCCTCGTCGTCCTCGGCGTCGTCGCCCGGTTCCGCGATCACGCGGCCCCGGTCATCGGCGTCAGGGTACGAGAACATCTCCTGGAACTCCGCTTCGAGCTGCTGCTCGAGCGGCTCCAGACACCTTACGCACTCCCCCTCGGCCGTGGCACGGGCGGTGCCTGTGACGAGCACCCCTTCCATGACCGACTCCAGGCGGAGTTCGAGCTCCACCGGGGCGCCTTCCGGCACTCCGATGACTCCCTTGATACCGAGGTCCTTGGGAGCGTCGACCGTGCGGGTCAGGCGCTGCAGCGCACCAGGCCGCCGACCCAGCTCGTGCGTGTCGAACACGAGGGGGTTGCGGTGGTCGAGGCGGGCGTTCAGGGCCATTCCTGCTTTCGATCTGAAGAACTCGCGGGCGCTGCCCTTCGGTGTTCCCGGGCAGCGTTGATCGCGGACGTACGCGCGACCGAAGAGCCAGGATACTGGACCATTCGCTGTCGGCCCAATCCGGGGCTCAGCCCTGGCCGCGACCCTGCTCGTAGGCCCGCAGCTGCTCGGCGCTGATCATGCCGGTGTCGAAGAGACTGGTCTCGTCGAGGGCGTACCCCTGGTGGCCCTGCTGGGCCTGCTGCTGGGCCTGGTTCGGGTCGTAGGCGGTCTGCTGGGGGTCGTAGCCCTGGTAGCCATAGGGATCGGCGTGCTGGTAGCCGTAGGGGTCCTGCTGGGCGGCATAGGGCTGCTGCTGCGGGTAGCCGCCGTACGGATCGGGCTGCTGAACGGGGGCGCCTGTCGCCGGGTCGTAGCCGGAGGCCGGGGCGTACGCCGGCTGCGCTTGTGCGTAGTCCTGCTGCTGGGCGGGTTGGCCGACCGGGGGCTTCGGCTCGGCGAGGGCGGCCAGGTCGGCGAGGTAGTCGGCGTCGCTGGAGTGCTGGACGGTGCTCGCGTCGTCGGCGAGGGCACCGAGGTCGTCGGTGGCGATCCGGCCGTGCAGCTTCTGCCGGCCGCGGCCGACGGCTTCCAGGGTCTTGGCGAGGACCGCCTCGAAGGCGCCCAGCTTGACGTCGACGTACTCGTCGGCGCTGCGGCGCTGGGTCTCCGGGTCGTGGCTGCGCTCGGGGGCGTCCTCGTCCTCGTAGCCCTGCTCGTCGACGCCCGGACCGGTCCCCAGGAGCTTCTCGCGGCCGCGGCCGACGGAGCCCAGGGTCTTGGTGAGGACGACCTCGAAGTTGGCGAGCTTGGAGTCGACGTACTCGTCGGCCTCGGCGCGGATCTCCTCGGCCTCCTGGCGGGCCTCGGAGAGGATCCGGTCGGCCTCGGCCTGGGAGCGGCGGGCGACCTCGGTGCCGGAGATCAGCGAGCCGCGCTCGGCGTGCGCGCTCTCGACGATCCGCTGGGCCTCCTGGCGCGCCTGCTCGACCATCTGCTCACGGCCGCCGATCAGCTCCTGGGCCTGGGCGAGGGAGTCGGGCAGCGCCGCACGCACCTCTTCCAGCATCGCGAGCAGGTCCGCGCGGTTGACCACGCACGAGGCCGACATGGGCATGGACCGGGCGCCGGAGACCGCGGAGACGATCTCGTCGAGCTTCTTCTGCACGTCCACCGTGTGCTCGCCACTCTCTACAGATGCGTTGGAGACGGACGGGACGACTGTACGGCCATGGGGTCGCCGCGGAACACCGGGTGACGGGCAGTCAGGCCCCGAGGGGATCTCCGGGGCCGGTTCAGTCCCTCCTCAGGCGCTCGGTGAGGACGCCGAGGACCTCCGCGGGCACCAGGTGGGAGACGTCGCCGCCCCAGGTCGCGACCTCCTTGACCAGGGAGGACGACAGGAAGCTGTAGGTGGGGTTGGTGGGGATGAAGAGGGTCTCCACACCCGAGAGGCCGTTGTTCATCTGGGCCATCTGCAGCTCGTAGTCGAAGTCGCTGACCGCGCGCAGGCCCTTGACGATGGCGGGGATCTCGCGCTGCTTGCAGAAGTCGACGAGCAGGCCGTGGAAGGCCTCCACGCGGACGTTGCCGTACTCGGCGGTGACCTGGCGGATCAGGTCGATCCGCTCCTCGATCTCGAACAGGCCCTTCTTGGCCTGGTTGATCATCACCGCGACGTAGACCTCGTCGTACAGCCTGGAGGCGCGGGAGATGATGTCGAGGTGTCCGTTGGTGATCGGGTCGAACGACCCGGGACAGACGGCGCGGCGCACTTGTGTTCCCTCGCTCTCCGGTCCGGTCATCGTGCGTCTTCGCACGTAGAGGCGGCGCGACCGTACCAAAACGTTCCCTCGCCGTAGCGACGGGCCCGGAGGGGTTCGAAACCCTCGGGCCACCGGAATTCACCGCCTCTGGTGCTGCGCTCCACGGTGACGAGGGCTTCTCCGGCGAGCCAGCCCTCTGTACGGAGTGTGAGGAGGATCTCCCGAAGATCGTCGTCCGTGACGGCGTACGGAGGGTCGAGGAAAACGAGGTCGTACGGGTCACCTGGGGGCGATGTGCGGATGATCTGCTCCGCTTTGCCTGATCTGACCTCGGCGCCGGGGAGTCCGAGGCTCTTCACGTTCTCGCGGACCGTCCGGGTCGCTCGCGCATCGGCCTCGACGAGGAGGGTGTGGCCGGCGCCTCGGGAGAGGGCTTCCAGGCCCACGGCTCCTGATCCGGCGTAGAGGTCGAGGACGCGTTCGCCGTCCAGGGGGCCGCCGAGGAGGGACTGCCAGGTCGAGAAGAGGCCTTCGCGTGCTCGGTCGGAGGTGGGGCGGGTGCCGGTGCCCGGGGGTACGGCCAGGCGACGTCCGCCGGCTGTGCCGGCGATCACGCGGGTCATCTGTGGTCCTTGGTCGTGGGCGGCTTCAGGTATCAGTGTGGCTGGTCGCGCAGTTCCCCGCGCCCCTTAGGGGCACGTCACCCTCACCCCTTGTCCAGGTACTGCTCTCTCTCCTCGTCCAGCAGGGCATCCAGAGCCGTGCGCAAGCCGGGAAGGCCGGTCAGCTCCGGGTCGGCCGCCACGACGGCTGTCGCCTCCTGCCTCGCCTCCGCGATGATCTCCTCGTCCTCGATGACCGCGAGCATCCTGAGGCTGGTGCGGGCGCCCGACTGGGCCTGGCCGAGGACGTCGCCCTCGCGGCGCTGTTCCAGGTCGATGCGGGAGAGCTCGAAGCCGTCCAGGGTGGAGGCGACCGCGCCCAGGCGCTGGCGGGCCGGGCTCGCCTCGGGCATCTCGGTGACCAGGAGGCAGAGGCCGGGGGCCGAGCCACGGCCCACGCGGCCGCGCAGCTGGTGCAGCTGGGAGACGCCGAAGCGGTCCGCGTCCATGATCACCATGGCGGTGGCGTTGGGGACGTTGACACCGACCTCGATGACCGTCGTGGCGACCAGGACATGGGTCTCGCCGGCGGCGAAGCGGCGCATGACGGCGTCCTTGTCGTCGGGGTGCATCCTGCCGTGCAGGACCTCGACCCGGAGGCCCTGGAGAGGGCCCTTGACCAGCTGGTCGGCCACGTCGAGGACGGCGAGGGGCGGACGCTTCTCGGCGGCGTCCTCAGGGGATTCGGGGGACTTCCTCCTGCCGGACTTCTTGGGGTCGTCCTCCTCGTCACCGATACGGGGGCAGACCACGTACGCCTGGTGGCCGTTCTCCACCTCCTCGCGGACCCTTTCCCACGCGCGGGACAGGAAGTGCGGCTTGTCGGCGGCCGGGACCACATGGCTGGCGATCGGCGAGCGGCCGGCAGGCAGCTGGTCGAGGACGGAGGTCTCCAGGTCGCCGAAGACGGTCATGGCGACCGTGCGCGGAATGGGCGTGGCGGTCATGACCAGCAGATGCGGGGGCTGTTTGCCCTTGCCGCGCAGGGCGTCGCGCTGCTCGACGCCGAAGCGGTGCTGTTCGTCGACCACGACCAGACCCAGGTCGTGGAACTGCACCTTGTCCTCGATCAGCGCGTGCGTGCCGATGACGATTCCGGCTTCGCCGGTGGTGAGGTCGAGCAGGGCGTGCCGCCGGGCGGCGGCGCCCATGGAACCGGTGAGCAGCACGACCTTGGTGGCCTGCTCGGCCCCGCCCAGCATGCCGCCCTCGGCCAGCTCGCCCATCATCTCGACGACGGACCGGTGGTGCTGCTGAGCGAGCACTTCGGTGGGCGCGAGCATGGCGGCCTGGCCACCGGCATCGACGACGGCGAGCATGGCGCGCAGGGCGACCATGGTGTTGTGGGTAACGGTGAAGTGATCGGTCACGTAGGCATGACTGGGGTGGGCGACGCTGATGCACTGGACGGGCTTCCGCCCCACGTACTCGACCGCCCGGATGCCGCGCCGGAACGTGTTGTATTTCGGCCTCGGACGCACGCGTGCTGCTTTGCGGGTGAGGCGGAACGGGGCGTACGCGTCCGGCAGGGACACCTGCACGTTGTACGCGGCCTTCCTCGACAGCACGCGCGCCCGGCCACCCAGAGAACGCGCGAGCCATGCGACGTCCTCCGCGAGTCGGAGTGAGGCCGAGCAGAAGGAGATGCTCATGCCGTCGGCCTGGACGGTACCGTCCGTGTCCAGAAGCCCCTGCAGCACGGCGAGACGGTCCTTGATCGAGGCGTTCTTGAAAGCCTGAGGGACGAATTTCTCGTGTGACGTCGTTCCCCAGAGGCCCAACTCACGCAGGACCTGGATCACAGGGTTGCGCACGCCTCCGGCACGCTGCTTGAGCTGGATCGTGTAGTCACAGTGTGATCCCTTCACCGGTACCAGCAGGCAATCGGGCGCCACTGCCACCGCGACTGCCTCACGGATCTCGTCATCGATGGTGGAAAGGCGGAGGTTGTGCCGGAACGAACCGTCCCCCAGCAGCAGCCCGATCAGGTACGGGTCGAGGGGTAGCCCGGCGTCGCCACCGAGATCGACCGGCTTCGCCGGCGGGATGTACCACTTCGAGGACCCGTTGGCCTTGAACGTGTCGAGACGGATCTCCCGGGTCGTCATGACCTTGGGAGCCTGACCACGGTGCCAACCGCGGCTCGTGCCGACGATCCAGAGATGCTCGTCGTCGCACTCGACGGAACTCCCGTCGGACAGGACCAGGCGCCACACATCACGCTGCCCCTGGGGGAAGACACCGTCGATCAGCCCGATGTCCCCGTCCGGCACCACTACCTCGTCGCCCACGCGCAGATCCCCCATGCGGCGGAAGCCCATGGGTGTGAGCACCAGAGAGTCGAGGGGCTGGGCCTTGCCCGAACCGACCTCCCCCTGCAACAGCCGGTGCATCGGGTGGTCGGTGGCCAGGTCGTCGAAGATCTCCCGGGAGACCCGCTGCTGGCCGTCGGTGAGGGTGAAGGGGAGGCGGGCGTCGAAGGCGGTGAGGAGGCCGTCGGGGGCGGGTTTGCGGGGGACGGCGGGGAGTTGGGCGTCCGCGTGGCGGCGGCGGGCCAGGGCGACCTGGAGAACGAAGGCCTCGTCCCACTTGAGGCGGGAGCGGGCGTCCTCGATGTCCGCCTTGGTGTGCGGGCGGTGGATCTTCAGCAGGGCCTCGGGGAGGGGCACCAGGCCGCGGCCCTGGCGCAGGGTGTCCGGGAGGGGGTCGACGGCCTCCTGGGCGGTGGGCAGGACCGTCTGGATCGCCTTGCCGATCTTCCAGGACTCGAGTTTGGCGGTGGCGGGGTAGATCGGGATCAGGGCGCCCGCCCAGGTCTCGACGGACTCCTCCGGGTCGCCGCGCAGCAACTCGTAGGCCGGGTGCGCGAGTTGGAGGCGGCGGTTGAAGACGGAGACCTTGCCCGCGAACATCGCGCGCGTGCCCGGCAGGAGTTCCTTGTGGGGCTTGTGGACGCCCGCGCCGAAGAAGACCAGTTGGAGCCGGCCGCTGCCGTCCGTGATCGTGACCTCCAGGCGCTGGCCCTTGCCGCGCGGGGCCTTGGCTGAGGCGAAGGTGTGCAGGCGGGCGTCGGCCACCTGCGCGACCACCGTGACGTGCTCGTCCATGGGGAGGTCGGCGAGGTGGGTGAGCTGGCCGCGCTCCTCGTATCTGCGCGGGTAATGGTGGAGGAGGTCGCCGACGGTGAACAGGCCGAGGTGCTCGGCCATCACCTTCGCGGTGGCGGGGCCGAGCACCGACTTCAGCGGTTGGCGCAGGGGTTCTTCCAGTGCGGGCACGAGATCCATTGCACACCACGCCACTGACAATGGCCTCCGGCCGCGGCCGGGCTCGCCGTAAAGATCCCGGAAACCCCTGGTCAGGCGGCTGGTTCGGGCCTTAGGATGACGCGCTCCCGGCCCTCTTTCGCGGTCACCGCCCCACCGGGACCGCCCGACCCCGCGCCGTCGCGAGTCCCCCACCGGCGCCGTGAAGATGGACTCCCAGACCTCACAGGCATCCCAGGCATCCCATTCGCCCCAGTCACCTCATATGTTCCAGGTCGACCTGCGTGGTCTGGTGGACCTGCTCTCCCACCACCTCTACTCCAGCCCCAAGGTATATCTGCGCGAGCTGCTGCAGAACGCCGTGGACGCCATCACGGCCAGACGCGTGGACGAGCCCGGCGCCCCCGCCCGGGTCCGGCTGTACGCGGAGGGCGGAGCCCTGCGTGTCGAGGACACCGGCGTGGGGCTCACCGAGGCGGATGTGCACAGCCTGCTGGCCACCATCGGGCGCAGTTCCAAGCGGGCCGAGGGGCTTGAGGAGGCACGGTCCGACTTCCTCGGGCAGTTCGGCATCGGGCTGCTGGCCTGTTTCGTCGTCGCCGAGCGGATCCGGGTCGTCAGCCGCAGCGCCTGTACGCCCGGGGCGCCGCCGGTGGAGTGGACGGCGTCCGACGACGGTTCCTACACCGTGCGGACACTGCCGGACGCCGAGCGGCCCGAACCGGGCACCACCGTGCATCTGGTGGCCCGGGCGGGGGCCGCGGAGTGGCTCACGCCCGAGCGGGTCGCCGCGCTGGCCCGGGACTTCGGGTCGCTGCTGCCGTACGACGTCCGGGTCGGCGACGAGGCGGTCACCGACCTTCCGGCGCCCTGGGACCGTCCGTATCCGGGCCCGGCCGCCCGCCGTGTCGCCCTCGCCCGGCACTGCCACGACCTGTTCGGCTTCACCCCGCTGGACACGATCGACCTGTCCGTGCCGCTGGCCGGCATCCGCGGGGTGGCGTATGTGCTGCCGTCGGCGGTCAGCCCGGCCCAGCGCGCGGGGCACCGGGTGCACCTGAAGGGCATGCTGCTGACCGAGCGGGCCGAACAGCTGCTGCCCGGCTGGGCGTTCTTCGTGCGCTGCGTGCTCGACACGGACAGTCTGCGGCCCACGGCGTCACGCGAGTCGCTGTACGAGGACGAGACGCTGGCCGGGGTGCGGGAGGCGCTGGGCGAGCGGATCCGTGCCTGGCTGACGGGGCTGGCGGCCGGTGATCCGGAACGGCTGGCCGCGTTCCTGTCGGTGCACCACCTGGGCGTGAAGTCCCTGGCCCGGCACGACCGGGAGATGCTGCGCACGATGCTGCCGTGGCTGCCCTTCGAGACGACCGACGGGCGGCTGTCCCTGGAGGAGTTCGCGCAGCGGCACCCGGTGGTGCACTTCACGCGGACCGTCGAGGAGTACCGGCAGGTCGCGCCGATCGCGTCCGCGCAGGGCATCGGCGTGATCAACGGCGGTTACACGTACGACAGCGAGCTGGTGGAGGCGCTGCCGTCGGTGCGGCCGGGCACCGTGGTCGCCGAGCTGGACGCCGAGACGGTCACCGCGCATCTGGACGCGGTCGACCCGGCCGAGGAGCTGGCCCTGTCCGGCTTCCTGGCGGCGGCCCGGGCCCGGCTCGATCCGCTCGGCTGTGACGTCGTGCTGCGGGCCTTCCACCCGCTGTCCGTGCCCGCGCTGCACCTCGACGACCGGGACGCCCGGCACGAACAGGCCCGGGCGGACGCCGAGGCGCGGGCCGACGACCTGTGGGCGGGCATCCTCGGCTCCCTGCGCGGCAGCGCTCCCCGCGCGCGTCTGGTGCTCAACCACCTCAACCCGCTGGTCCGGCGGATCAGCTCGCTGCACGACCCGGAGCTGATCGGCACCGCCACGGAGTCGCTGTACGGGCAGGCGCTGCTGATGGCGCAGCGGCCGCTCAGGCCCGCCGACTCGGCGCTGCTCAACCGCGCGTTCATCGGTCTCCTGGAGTGGGCCACGCACAGCGAGGACGGTCAGGCATGAGCGAGATCACGGACTTCGACGCGCTGCGCGGGGCGATGGCGGAGAACTCCGAACAGCCGGAGGGGCCGGCCCGCAACGCGCGCGCGGAGGAGCTGCTGACGGCGGCCGAGAAGCTGAACATCCCGCTCGCCGTGATCGAGGCGCTCGGGCACCAGCTGAAGGTCTACAACTACAGCTCCGAGAAGGGGAAGATGTTCGTCCCCTTCGCCCGTCTGCTGCGCATGTGGGACGAACGGCCCGAGGACTTCGACGAGTACGAGACGTACTCGCTGCACTGGGTCTTCAAATGGGTTTCGGCCGGCATGCTCGACCAGCCGCACATCCCGCTCGCCTCGGTCGAGAAGTGGCTCGGCGAGATGGAGCACCGCTACCGGCTCGCCGGGCATTCCGAGCGGGCCGTGCGCAGCGCCGAGCTCAGTGTGGCCGCGCATGTCGGGGACGTGGCGCGGGCCGAGCGGGCGTATGCCGCGTGGCTGGCCGCCGACCGGGACACCATGGCCGACTGCCACGCCTGTGAGCTGCACGGGCAGGGCTGGTGGCAGGCGGAGCAGGGGCGGGACTCCGAGGCGCTGGAGCTGTGGCGGCCGGTGCTGGAGGGTGAGTACACCTGCGCCCACGAGCCGCACACGGTCCTCGCGTCCTCCCTGGTGCCGCTGTTGCGGCTGGGGCGCCTGGACGAGGCCCGGGCCCACCACCTGCGGGGCTTCCGGCTCGTCCGGGCGATGGAGAGCATGCGCGGTGCGTACGCGGACCACGTGGAGTTCTGCGCGCTGACGGGCAACGAGGCGCGGGGCCTGGAGCTGCTCGCGGAGCGGCCGGCGTACTTCACGGGCGACGGGCATGCACAGAGCAGGCTGGACTTCATGAGCGTGGTGGCCCTGCTCATGGACCGGCTGACCGGGCTCGGGCTGGGCGAAGGGCGGGTGCCGGGTCCGGCAGGCCGGGAGTGGACCGCCCGCGAACTCGCCACGCACGCGCGCGGGGAGGCCCTCGCCCTGGCTGCGCGCTTCGACGAACGCAACGGCACGACGCACGTGAGCGAGCGGGCACGCGCGCGTATGGCGCGGCAGCCGCTCGCGGAGCGGCTGCCGCTGGGCGTGCGGTCGGTACGGCCGCTCCCGCCACCCGCTCCCCCGACGGTCGTGCTTCCGGAGGCGTCAGGCACCGGACAGCCGGATCTGCCCGCCCTCCTGGCCGAGGCACGGCGGCTGTCGGACACCCTGCGGCCGAACGCCGTGGAGGCGTGGGCGGCGGCCGCCGAGGCGGCGGAGGGCGTCGAGCTGGACCCGCGCGACCGTGCCGAGATGGCCGACCACGAGGCGATGTCCCTCGGCCCCGGGGGCATCGAGCTCTTCGAACGGGCCGCCGGCCTCTACGCGGCGGCGGGCGACCCGGGCGAGGCGCTTGCGGCACGCGCGCGTGGGGCGTACGTCCGCGCGCTCGCGGGCGACGTGGACGGCGCCGTCGTGGCGGTGACCGGCCCGTACGACGAGATCCTCGCGCTGTACGCCGCCGACGGCACGGGGATACGGCAGACGGCGTCCGTGGTGATGAGCCGGGCGCGGATCCTGACGCGCCGGGCGCACGGCGGCGAGGGCGACGGGGCGGTTCTCGCCGAGGCCGAGGCCGCCGTCCGGGAGGTCCTCGCGCTCGTCGACGGCCGGACCGAGGAGGACGTACGGCTGGCCGCGCGGGTCGCCGAGGCGCAGGCGATGCTCGGGGAGCTGACGGGGCTGGCCGGAGATCTGGAGGCGGCCGCGGAGCTGTTCGCGCGGGGCGCGGCGGCGTTCGTCGCGGCGGGGCTGCCGTGGTTCGCGGTGGAGTACGAGGCCCGGCTGGCCTCCCTGACCCACCACCTCGGCGACATGGCGGAGACGGAACGGGCGCTGCGGGCGGCCCTGGAGCACGGCGGCCCGCATCTGGAAGCGCCGGGACGGGCCCAGCTGCACCTTCAGCTCGCCGAGGTCGTCGGCGGCCGGGGCGAGGCCGTGGAGGCCGCCCGGCACGCCCTGGAGGCCGCCCACTGGGCCGACGAGGCGGGCGAGTCGGCGACACTGGGTGCCTGGGCGCGACAGCAGCTCGGCGGGTTCCTGCTGCGGCAGGGGCGGTGGGCCGAGGCCGCGGAGGTGCTGGAGTCGGCGCTGCCCGATCTGACCGCCGAGACGCACGGCGACGGGGCGGTCGTGCAGACGCAGTGGTGGCTCGGCGACTGCCTGAGCGAGCTCGGCGAGCACCGCGCGGCCGCCGAACGGCGCCTGCAGGCCGCCGAGATCGCCCGGCACTGGCCCGAGCAGCACGACCACGCGACCCTCGCCCATCTGGCCGGGGAATCCCTCGGGCAGGCCGGACTGGTCGCCGAGGCGGACCGGGCCTACGCACGCGCGGGGGACTTGTGGCGTGACCTGGGCAACATCCAGGGCCTGGTCCGCTCGCTGCGTGCCCGTGCGTGGCTGGCGTCGCAGGCACCGGACGGCCTGGCGGAGGCCCGGGGCCTGATGGCGGACGCGTTCCGGGAGTGCGAGGCGGCGCGGGACACGGCTCACGAGGAGGAGTCGCGGCAGCAGTACGTCGCCGAACTCGGCGACACCCACCGGCAGTTCGGTGACCTGCTGGCCCGATCGATCTCCGGGGCCCCCGAGGATGCCCCCGGGCGGGCCGCGTTCGAGGAGGCCCTGTCTCAACTGGCGCTTTCCGCAGAGGTGTTCGCCTCGCTCGGGGAGAGGTACGTGCACAGCCGCACCGCCGCCGAACTCACCGCCGGCCGGCTGGAGGTCGAGCTGGGCCGCCTCGCCGACGCGAGGGCACGCGCGCGTGCGGTGCTGGCCGCCTACGACGGCCACGACGCCACCGAGGCCGACGACGGGGGCCGCTCGACGGTGCGGGCCCGGCGGGCGGAGTCGGAGCAGATACTCCGCCTCGCGGCGGAGAACTGATCACGGTCCGCTCACTCCACGCCGATGAGGAGCAGGGCCCCCTGCCGTCCGCCCCGGTACACGACCGTGTCGACGGCGAGGTACCCCTCGCGGACCCGGCCCTCCAGATGCTCGGCGACGGTGTCGGGGACGTCGTCGCCGAGCACGAGGGTGACCATCTCGCCCCCGGCCGAGAGCATGCGGTCCAGGACGGTCTCGGCGGTCACCGCGACGTCCGAGCCGATCACGGCCACGTCCCCGTCGATCAGGCCCAGGACGTCCCCGGCCTGGCAGATGCCGGCCATCGTCCAGGACTGGCGTTCGGCGACGGTGACCTCGGCGTAGCGGGTGGCGCCGGCGGCCGAGGTCATGGACACGACGTCCTCGTCGAAGCGGCGGTCCGGCTCGTGCACGGCCAGCGCCGCGATGCCCTGGACCGCCGAGCGGGTCGGGATCAGGGCCACCCGGATGCCCTCCGTGCGGACCTGCTCGGCGGCCGCCGCGGCGGTGTGGCGCAGGTCGGCGTCGTTGGGCAGCAGCACCACCTCGCGCGCGTGGGCCCGCCGTACGGCCTGGACGAGCTCCCCGCTCGCGGGCGGCTCCCCGGGGCGCGCGAGCACGGTCGTCGCGCCGGCCTCGGTGTACAGCCCGGCCAGGCCCTCGCCGGGCACGACGGCCACGACGGCCCGCTGGGCGCGCTCCCGGGGCGGCCGCTCGGCGCCGGTGGTGTGCACGTCGCCCGCGCCGAAGTGTGTGATGCGGATCCGGTGGGGCCGCCCGGCCTCGATGCCGGCCTCGACGGCGGCGCCCGCGTCGTCGACATGGACGTGGACGTTCCACAGCCCGTCGCCGCCGACCACGACGAGGGAGTCCCCGAGGGCGTCGAGCCGCTCCCGCAGCCGCTCCACGGCGGCGTCCTCGGCCTCCAGGAGGTAGATCACCTCGAAGGCGGGCCCCTCCTGGCCGGGCACGGCGGCGGCGCTGTCGGTGCACTCGCCGGGGACGCCGTCGGCCGGCGCGGTGCCTTCGGCGGGGTCCACGCGCGCGTGGGGATCTCCGAAGGGCCCGGTGCACGCGCTCTCGGTCACCCCCCGGGCCCTCTCCCCCGTGAACGTCTCCACCAGCGCCCCGAGCACCGCGACCAGTCCCCGTCCGCCGGCGTCGACCACCCCGGCGCGTTCCAGGACGGGAAGCTGGCCGGGGGTCGCGGCGAGGGCCGTGCGGGCTCCGTCGTACGCCGCCCGGGCCACGGTCCCGCAGTCGCCCTCCGCTCCGTCCGCGGCGTCGGCGGCGGCCGAGGCGACCGTGAGGACGGTGCCCTCGACGGGATGGGCGACGGCGCGGCGGGCGGAGTCGGCCGCGTGCCGCAGGGCGAGCCGCAGGCCCTGGCCGTCGGCATGGGCGGCGGCGCCGCCGGCCAGCACCTGGGCCATGCCGCGCAGCAGCTGGGCGAGGATCGTCCCGGAGTTCCCGCGGGCGCCGATGAGCGCTCCGTGCGCCATCGCCCGGGCGGCGTCGGCCAGTGTCGGCTCCCCGGAGCTCGCGGCGCCAGGGCCCACCGCGGCTTCGGACCCCGCCGCGTGCCCCGCGAACACCGCCTCGACCGCGGCGACCGCCGACTCCACGGTCAGATACAGGTTGGTGCCGGTGTCGCCGTCCGCCACGGGATAGACGTTGATCGCGTCGATCTCCTCACGCGCCCGCCCCAGCGTCTCGAGCGCGAGACCGCACCAGGTGCGCACCGCGAGAGCATCGAAGAATGTCTGCGGCAGCTGCGCCACTACGCCTCCCTGAGCTGCTGGACGTGGCTCGCAGCGTAGACCCCGGGGCGGTGTTCACCGGAAGAGGGAGGGGGCCGGGCCCCTGAGCTGCCATGGTAGTTTCGTTCTACGGGTGCAGCCGTTGTATGCTGCTCCGGTTGCCCGATCTGATCGGGCCTTCCCCCTGGCAACGCCACTCAGATTTCGACCGGCTCCTCAAAGCCCGAGAATCTTGATCCCGGCCTGCCGGGATCAACCGTAAGTGCATCTGAAGTCTTTGGAGTGACCCGTGGCTGCCAACTGCGACGTCTGCGGCAAGGGGCCGGGCTTCGGCAACAACATCTCGCACTCGCACCGCCGTACGTCCCGCCGCTGGAACCCGAACATCCAGCGTGTGCGTACCGTGGTGGGCGGGACGCCGAAGCGCGTGAACGCTTGCACCTCGTGCATCAAGGCCGGCAAGGTCTCGCGCTGACGCTCAGCTAGCGCGCGGCCACTGCTGGTTCGCTGCAGAGCCGGTCCACCTCTGGTGGGCCGGCTCTTTGCGATGCCCTGGCGACGTGCCTGAGGCCACGGCCCGAGAGCGGGCCTGGGCGCGGTGCCCGGACACCACGACGCCGCAGCCCCGGCACCGCACCCAGGCGGCTACCCGTCCCCGCGGAAGCGCCAGCCGTGATCCACCGGCCCGATCCCGCCGCCGAGCGCGAACCCGGCGGCGACGGCGCCCGTGACGTACTGCTTCGCCTCGGCCACCGCCTCCGGCACGGATCGCCCCTTCGCGAGCTCGGAGGCGATCGCCGAGGCGAGTGTGCAGCCGGTGCCGTGGGTGTGGCGGTTGTCGTGCCTGGGCGCCCGCAGCCAGTGCTCGTCGGAACCGTCGGTGAGCAGATCGACGGCGTCCCCGGGCAGGTGCCCGCCCTTGATCAGCACCCAGCGCGGCCCGTACTCCAGCACGGCCGCCGCGGCCTCCCGCATCTCCCGCTCCGACTCGACGCGTACGCCCGTGATCTGGGCCACCTCGTCGAGGTTCGGTGTGGCGACCGTCGCCACCGGCAGCAGCTTCGTACGGACGGAGTCCAGCGCGGAGGCGGCGAGCAGGGCGTCGCCGTGCTTGGAGACGCCCACCGGGTCGACCACGGCCGGGGCGTCCGTCCCCGCGATCAACTCGGCGACCGCCTCCACGAGTTCCGCGGAGGCGAGCATCCCGGTCTTGACCGCCTGGACGCCGATGTCGTCGACGACGCTGCGGTACTGGGCCCGCACGGCCTCCACAGGCAGTTCCCAAGCCCCCTGCACGCCGAGGGAGTTCTGCGCGGTCACCGCCGTCACGACACTCATGCCGTGCACGCCGAGCGCGAGCATCGTCTTGAGGTCGGCCTGGATGCCCGCGCCGCCGCCGGAGTCGGAGCCCGCCACCGTCAGGACGCCCGGGATCATGACTCTATGTCCGCGAAGTGGTCCCAGCCGCCCTTGCTGGTCCACGGCGCCCCGTCGACCGTCACCTGGGGCAGCGCCGAGGGGTTGAGGACCTCGCCGATGACCTTCCAGCGGGCGGGCAGCTTCACGTCCGGCGGGAAGGTCGCCACGATCGCGTGGTCCTCTCCCCCGGTCAGCACCCACTGCATGGGGTCGACCCCGACGGCCTGCCCGATGTCGTTCATCTGGGAGGGAATGTCGATCGCCCCCGAGCGGATGTCGATCCGCACCTTGCTCGCCTCGGCGATGTGCCCGAGGTCCGCGATCAGCCCGTCGCTCACATCGCACATCGCGGTCGCCCCGAGCCCGGCCGCGGCGGGGCCCGCGTGGTACGGCGGTTCGGGCCGGCGGTGCGCCTCCACGAACGCCCGCGGCGAGCGGAACCCCCGGGACAGCACCGCGTACCCGGCGGCGGACCAGCCCAGCCAGCCGGTCACCGCGACGAGATCGCCGGGCTGGGCGCCCGCCCGCGTCACCGGCTCCTGGTTGCGCAGATCGCCGAGCGCGGTGATCGACACCATGATCGAGTCGCCGCGTACGACATCACCGCCGACCACGGCGGCGCCCGCCACCTGGCATTCGTCGCGCAGGCCGTCCATCAGCTCGCTCGGCCAGGTCACCGGCAGCTCGGCCGGGACGACCAGGCCGAGCAGCAGCGCGGTCGGTACCGCGCCCATGGCGGCGATGTCGGCGAGGTTCTGCGCGGCCGCCTTGCGGCCCACGTCGTAGGCCGTCGACCAGTCCCGCCGGAAGTGCCGGCCCTCCACCAGGATGTCCGTGCTCGCCACGACCCTGCGGTCGGGTGCGGCCACCACGGCGGCGTCGTCGCCGGGGCCGACCCGGACCGCCGGGGTGGTGGTCAGACGGGAGGTGAGCTCCCTGATGAGCCCGAACTCACCGAGCTCACCAACAGTGCCCTTCATTGCCCTTTCTCCCCTTCTGTCCCTGTCCGTGCCCGGTCGCGAGGCATCTCAGTCCTCGTTACGGTCGAGGTGACCGTCACGTTCTGCCGGACCTGCACCCCGGCGCGCAAGACCCGGTCCCCGCAGGTCTCCCCGCGGCGAGCGACGACGCGATACCGTGGCGTTCCTTTTCCCCACATGATCCTCGTGGCCGCCCTGGAGGTTCCGTGGTACAGGCGTACATCCTGATCCAGACGGAGGTCGGCAAGGCGTCGACCGTCGCCGAGACGATCAGCAAGATCCCTGGGGTCATCCAGGCCGAGGACGTGACGGGACCGTACGACGTGATCGTGCGGGCCCAGGCCGACACCGTCGACGATCTCGGCCGCCTGGTGGTCGCCAAGGTCCAGCAGGTGGACGGCATCACCCGCACCCTGACCTGCCCGGTCGTCCATCTGTAGCCCCCGTCTACCCTGTGCCGGTGAACTCTTTCCGTCACCGGCACCGTTGTGTCTTCCGCGTGTTCCGCCTGCCCGCTCTCGCGCTGTTGATCACTGTTGCGGGCTGCTCCTCAGCAGACGACAGCGCGTCGGCGGCGGTTCCCAGTCCGGACGCGAAGGTCGCGGAACTGTGCCGGAACCTGGACAAGGTACTGCCCGCGAAGGTGGACGGTGAGCGCCGCGAGGATCCCGAGCCCGCGTCGGCGCTGACGGCGGGCTGGGGCAGCCCGGCGATCATACTGCGCTGCGGTGTGCCGCAGCCGCCGAAGATGATCGACCCGAAGGTGGCGGACGGGCGGGATCCGGATGCGGTCGCCGGGGGCGTGAACGGGGTCGACTGGCTGATGGAGAAGCAGGACGACGGGGGTTACCGGTTCACCACCGCCAACCGCGAGGCGTACGTCGAGGTCCGGGCGCCGGAGGGCGTGGACAGCTCGGGTGTGCTGATCGATCTGGCTGCCGCCGTGAAGAAGGCGATCCCCGAGGGGATCGCCTCCTGAGCGCCGCGACCCCCTGGGGGCGGTTCAGCGCAGCCCGGTCGACCTGCGCAGCGCCGCCTGCACCAGCCGGTCGATCAGCTCCGGGTAGCTCACCCCGCTCGCCTGCCACATCTGCGGGTACATCGAGATGGGCGTGAAGCCGGGCATCGTGTTGATCTCGTTGATCACGAACTCGCCGTCCCCGGTGAGGAAGAAGTCCGCGCGGACCAGGCCCTCGCAGGACGCCGCCTCGAACGCGTCGACCGCCAGGCGCTGGACGTCGGCCGTCTCCTGAGGCGTCAGGGGAGCCGGCACGAGACCCGGGGTGGAGTCGATGTACTTGGCCTCGAAGTCGTAGTACGCCTGCGCCTCGGGCGGGGGGATCTCCGCGGGGAGGGAGGCCCGGGGGCCGTCCTCGAACTCCAGGACGCCGCACTCGATCTCACGGCCGCGCAGTGCGGCCTCCACGAGGATCTTCGGGTCGTGCCGCTGGGCCTCGGCGATGGCCTCGTCGAGGCCGGAGAGGTCCTCGACCTTGGTGATGCCGATCGACGAACCGGCCCGCGAGGGCTTCACGAACAGCGGCCAGCCGTGCTCGCCGGCGAAGTCGACGATCTTCTTGCGGGCGGCCGCCTGGTTCTGCTCCCACTCGCGCGGGCGCACCACCACGTACGGGCCGACCTTGAGCCCGAAGGAGGTGAACACCCGCTTCATGTACTCCTTGTCCTGGCCCACGGCCGAGGCGAGCACACCCGAACCCACGTACGGGACACCGGAGAGCTCCAGGAGGCCCTGGAGGGTGCCGTCCTCGCCGTACGGGCCGTGCAGCACCGGGAAGACCACGTCGACCTCGCCGAGCGCCTTGGGGACCGATCCCGGCTCGCTGTAGACGACTTCGCGGTTGGCGGGGTCGACCGGGAGGATCACTCCGCCCTCGGCGGACTCGGCGAGCAGGTCGACGCTCGGCGGACGCCGGTCGACGATCGCCATGCGCTCCGGTTCGTCCGCCGTGAGCGCCCAACGCCCGTCCTGGGTGATGCCGATCGGCAGGACGTCGTACTTCGTCCGGTCGATGGCCTTGAGGACGGCGCCGGCGGTGACCACGGAGATCCCGTGTTCGGAGCTGCGCCCGCCGAACACGACGGCCACACGCGGCTTGCGAGGCGGCTGCTCGGGGCTCTGGGGGAGGTTCTCGGTGCTCATATCGCGTTGAGGGTACCCGTTGGTAGGGCCGGTAGTAAGCGCCGTCGGCCTCGCGTCGCTCAGCGTCGTTCGGGCTTCGCGCTGCGCGACATCAGCTCCTTGAGGGCCACCACCGGGGGCTTGCCCTCGTGCACGATGCCGACGACCGTCTCCGTGATCGGCATGTCGACGCCGTGCCGCCGGGCCAGATCCAGCACCGACTCGCAGGACTTGACGCCCTCGGCGGTCTGCTTGGTGACCGCGATGGTCTCCTGCAGGGTCATGCCCTTGCCGAGGTTGGTGCCGAAGGTGTGGTTGCGCGACAGCGGCGAGGAGCAGGTGGCCACCAGGTCGCCCAGGCCCGCGAGTCCGGAGAACGTCAGCGGGTCGGCGCCGAGCGCCATGCCGAGCCGCGTGGTCTCGGCGAGGCCGCGGGTGATGAGCGAGCCCTTGGCGTTGTCGCCGAGGCCCATGCCGTCCGCGATGCCGACGGCGAGGCCGATGACGTTCTTCACGGCTCCGCCCAGTTCGCAACCCACCACGTCCGTATTGGTGTACGGGCGGAAGTACGGCGTGTGGCAGGCGGCCTGGAGCCGCTGGGCGACGGCCTCGTCGGTACAGGCGACCACGGCCGCGGCCGGCATCCGCGCGGCGATCTCCCGGGCCAGGTTGGGCCCCGTGACCACGGCGATCCGGTCCGGGCCGACCTTGGCGACGTCGTCGATGACCTCGCTCATCCGCATCGCGGAGCCGAGTTCGACGCCCTTCATCAGCGATACGAGGACCGTGTCGGGGGCCAGCAGCGGGCTCCACTCGGCGAGGTTGCCGCGCAGGGTCTGCGAGGGGACCGACAGAACCGTGAAGTCGGCGTCCGCGGCGGCCTCCGCGGGGTCGGTGGTGGCCCGCACGTTCTCCGGGAGCTCGACGCCCGGGAAGTAGTCGGGATTGGTCCGCGTGGAGTTGATCGCCTCCACGAGCTCCGGGCGACGCCCCCACAGAGTGACCTCGCACCCCGCGTCGGCGAGCACCATGCCGAAGGCCGTACCCCACGAACCGGCGCTCAGCACCGCCGCCTTGACCGGCTTGCTCACTTGCCCAGCCCCTCTTCCTGCACAGTCTGCCCGGACTTCTGGTGGATCTGCGTCTGCGCCTGTGTGCGGCGCCGCTGCTCGACCCGCTCCCGGCGCGGGTCGTACGGCGTCTCGGGCGCCTTCTCGCCGCGGATCTGCTCCAGCTGGGCGGTGACGGCGGCCATGATGACCTCCGTGGCCTCCTTCAGCAGGTCCGCGGTCATCTCCCGGTCGTAGAACCGCGCGAGGTCCACGGGCGGCCCGGCGAGCACGCGGTGCGTCTTGCGCGGCAGCAGATGCGGCTTCCTCGCGTACGGCGGCAGCAACTCGTTGCAGCCCCACTGGGCGACAGGGATCACCGGGCACTTGGTCTGCAGCGCGACGCGTGCGGCCCCGGTCTTGCCGGTCATGGGCCAGCCGGCCGGGTCGCGGGTGAGGGTGCCCTCGGGATAAAAGGCGACGCATTCCCCGCGGTCCACGGCGTCGATCGCGGCCCGGAAGGCGCTCAGCGCGTCCGTGCTCTCGCGGTAGACGGGGATCTGCCCGGTACCCCGCATCGCGGCGCCGACGAATCCCTTCCTGAAAAGCCCGCTCTTCGCGAGGAATCGCGGGACGCGCCCGGTGTTGTACTGAAAGTGCGCGTAAGCGAAGGGGTCGATGTGCGAATTGTGGTTCACCGCGGTGATAAATCCACCCTCGGCCGGAATGTGCTCCATTCCACGCCAGTCCCGCCTGAGCAGAACCACCAGCGGCGGTTTGCAGATCACCGCGGCGAAGCGGTACCAGAAGCCGATTCTGCGGCGGGGCACGCGAACACCTTCCTCTAGGGCCTGTAGCGGGGCCACGGGGGCCGCACAAGTGTCGCCCCAGGCCGCCTGTCTGTCGAGAACACCGTACGCCCCGGCACTCCGCCCGCCCGATGCCCCGGGTGACAATGACCGCGACAAGAGGAGGACGGAACACCCGTGCAGTGGACCCTGGTCGTACCCCTGAAGCCCCTGGCCCAGGCCAAGAGCAGGCTTGCGGACACCGCGGACGACGGGCTGCGGCCGGACCTGGCGCTGGCCTTCGCCCAGGACACGGTGGCGGCCGCGCTGGCCTGCCCGGCGGTGGGCGATGTGGCAGTCGTCACGGACGACGCCCGGGCGGGCCGTGAGCTGGCCGCACTGGGCGCCGCGATCATCCCCGACGAGCCGGGCGGCGGCCTCAACGCCGCCCTCGCACACGCGACGCGGGCCGTACGGTCCGCCCGCCCGGCCCGCGCGGTGGCCGCACTCAACGCCGATCTGCCGGCGCTGCGCCCCGCGGAATTGTCCCGGGTACTCGATGCCGCCGCTGAATTCCCGCGCGCATTTCTCCCGGACGCGGCCGCAATCGGCACGACCCTGCTGGCCGCCGCCGCGGGCCGTGAATTGCGCCCGTTCTTCGGCGCGGATTCCCGGGCCCGGCACCGCGCCTCGGGGGCGGTGGAACTGCAACTCACCGCGGTGGATTCCGTACGCCAGGACGTGGACACCGGCGACGACCTGCGCAGCGCGCTGGCCCTGGGGGTCGGCCCTCATACGGCCGCGGCCGCCGCGCGGTTGCTGATCCCCGGGCAGTAGGCTGCGGCCATGCAGGCGACCGCGTACACGTACGACCCCGAAAGCCGCAGCGGGCAGGTGCTCCTGGACGACGGGACCCCGGTGCCCTTCGACGCGGCCGCGTTCGACGCGGGGGGCCTCAGGCTGCTGCGCCCGGGCCAGCGGGTCCGCATCGAGGTGGAGGGCGCGAAGGACGCGCTCCGGATCACTCTGGTGACCCTGCAGACCCTCTGACCTTGTGCTGAACACGCCGCGGGCCGGACTCCATGCGGAGTCCGGCCCGGCGCGTGAGTACCCCGGCGCCCTTACTTCTTGCGGGCGGTGGTCTTCTTGGCGGTGGTCTTGCGCGCCGTCGACTTCTTGGCGGGCGCCTTCTTGGCCGTGGCCTTCTTCGCCGGGGCCTTCTTCGCGGTGGTCTTCTTCGCGGCGGTGGTCTTGGATGTCGCCGTGGTCTTCTTGGCGGGCGCCTTCTTCGCCGTGGTCTTCTTCGCGGCCGCGGTCTTGGTGGTGGCCTTCTTCGCCGTCGTCTTCTTGGCGGTGGTCTTCTTCGCGGCGGCCGACTTCGCGGTCGCCTTCTTCGCGGCGGCCTTCTTGACCGTCGCGCCGGCACCGCCGGTCAGGCTGCCCTTGGGGGCCTTCTTGACGGAGACCTCGCCGCCACGCGGGAGCTTCTTCGAGCCGCTGACCAGGTCCTTGAAGCCCTGACCGGCGCGGAAGCGCGGAACGGAGGTCTTCTTGACCCGAACCCGCTCGCCCGTCTGAGGGTTGCGGGCGTACCGGGCCGGACGGTCGACCTTCTCGAACGAACCGAAGCCGGTGACCGAGACCCGCTCACCCGAGACGACCGCGCGGACGATGGCGTCCAGTACATGGTCGACAGCATCGGCGGCCTGCTGGCGGCCGCCCATCTTGTCGGCAATCGCTTCTACGAGCTGCGCCTTGTTCACGTCTTCCCCTTCGGAGACATCGCCAGAACGAAAGTGTTCAAGCTTTTTCGCACGTTAGGCAGATATATACCGCAAATCAAACACGAAACGGGCTTATCACCCTTGTGCCGCAACGAACTCGACGGCGTCGAGAGGTTCAGCGTTCCTCGTCGGGGAGACGTCCCTCGTCGAGGTCCGCGGTGAACCGCTCCAGCCGCCTTGCCGCGTCGGCGAGATCGTGCTTGGCCGCGGCCGTAATGACCAGCAGCTTCCGGGTCAGCGCCATCCGTACGCCCTCCGGGACTTGCAGTGCGCGCACTCTTGTGTGCGCTTCCTTGAGTTGGCCCGCGACTGCCGCATAGAGCTCGAGTTGGCCGTCGTGTTCCATGCACAGATTGTGCCATCTGGGGCGAGTTGTCGCCTGCGCAGGGGACAACTGCCGCCTCAAACGGCCTTCCCGGCACACGTGGAAGTCACGGCTGTACCACTCGCGTACCCCAGCAACCACCCGCTTAACGTGGGAAGTTGGCAGCTGAACAACGGGTGGGCAGGGCCGTTCGGGTGCAGACACAGCTGTACCCCCGATCGGGCTGATCGGGGGTACAGAGGGGGTGTTGCGGTGGCCGAAAGTCGCCTTGTTCAAAGGCGGCGGATCGTGCCTGGGGTCAGACCGGGAGCGTCCGGGGCTTGAATGCCGGGCGCTTGGCCTCGTAGGAGGCGATGTCCGCCTCGTTCTTCAGGGTGATCGAGATGTCATCGAGGCCGTTCAGCAGCCGCCAGCGGGAGTTCTCGTCCAGCTCGAAGGAGGCGGTGATGCCCTCGGCGCGTACCTCGCGGGCCTCCAGATCGACGGTGATCGCGGCCTGCGGGTCCTTCTCGGTGAGCTCCCACAGCGCGTCCACGGTCTTCTGCTCCAGAACAACAGTGAGCAGGCCGTTCTTGAGCGAGTTGCCGCGGAAGATGTCGGCGAAGCGGGAGGAGATCACGGCCTTGAAGCCGTAGTTCTGCAGCGCCCAGACGGCGTGCTCACGGGAGGAGCCGGTGCCGAAGTCGGGGCCGGCGACCAGTACGGTCGCGCCCTTGCGCTCGGGCTGGTTGAGGACGAACGAGGCGTCCTTGCGCCAGGCCTCGAACAGCCCGTCCTCGAACCCGTCGCGGGTGACCTTCTTGAGCCAGTGGGCGGGGATGATCTGGTCGGTGTCGACGTTGGAGCGGCGCAGCGGCACGGCCCTGCCGGTGTGGGTGGTGAAGGCTTCCATGACTGATCAGACTCCAGCGGGCGTGGGGGCGTCGGCGGACAGGTCGGCCGGGGAGGCCAGGTGGCCCAGGACGGCGGTGGCGGCGGCGACCTGCGGAGAGACCAGGTGGGTGCGGCCGCCCTTGCCCTGCCGGCCCTCGAAGTTGCGGTTCGAGGTGGAGGCGGAGCGCTCGCCGGGAGCGAGCTGGTCGGGGTTCATGCCCAGGCACATCGAGCAGCCCGCGTGCCGCCACTCGGCGCCGGCCTCCTTGAAGACGACGTCCAGGCCCTCGGAGACGGCCTGCAGACCCACCCGCGCGGAACCCGGGACGACCAGCATCCGTACGCCGTCGGCGACTTTGCGGTCCTTGAGCAGCTCGGCGGCGGCGCGCAGGTCCTCGATGCGGCCGTTGGTGCACGAGCCTACGAAGACGGTGTCCACCTTGATGGAGCGCAGCGGCTGTCCGGCCTCCAACCCCATGTACTCCAGGGCCTTTTCGGCGGCGTAGCGCTCCGATGCGTCTTCGTACGAAGCAGGATCGGGGACGGACGCCGAAAGCGGTGCGCCCTGGCCGGGGTTGGTGCCCCAGGTGACGAACGGCGCCAGCTCGGCGGCGTCGATGACGACCTCGGCGTCGAACTCGGCGCCCTCGTCCGTCCTGAGCGTCTTCCAGTACGCGACGGCGGCGTCCCAGTCGTCGCCCTCGGGGGCGTGCGGGCGGCCCTTGAGGTAGGCGAAGGTGGTCTCGTCCGGGGCGATCATGCCCGCGCGGGCACCGGCCTCGATCGACATGTTGCAGATGGTCATCCGGGCCTCCATCGAGAGCTTCTCGATGGCCTCGCCGCGGTACTCCAGGACGTAGCCCTGGCCGCCGCCCGTGCCGATCTTCGCGATGATCGCCAGGATCAGGTCCTTGGCGGTGACGCCCTCGGGCAGTTCGCCGTCGACCGTGATCGCCATGGTCTTCGGGCGGGACATCGGCAGCGTCTGGGTGGCCAGCACGTGCTCCACCTGGGAGGTGCCGATACCGAACGCCAGCGCGCCGAAGGCGCCGTGCGTGGAGGTGTGGGAGTCACCGCACACGACGGTGGTGCCGGGCTGGGTCAGGCCCAGCTGCGGGCCCACCACGTGCACGACGCCCTGCTCGACGTCGCCCAGCGGGTGCAGGCGCACACCGAAGTCGGCGGCGTTCTTGCGCAGCGTCTCCAGCTGCACCCGGGAGACCGGGTCCGCGATCGGCTTGTCGATGTCCAGGGTCGGGGTGTTGTGGTCCTCGGTCGCGATGGTGAGGTCCAGGCGCCGCACGGTCCGGCCGGTCTTGCGCAGACCGTCGAACGCCTGCGGGCTGGTCACCTCGTGCAGCAGGTGCAGATCGATGAAGAGAAGGTCGGGCTCGCCCTCCGCGCGCCGGACGACATGGTCGTCCCAGACTTTCTCCGCGAGTGTCCTACCCATCGCTGTTCCCTCCGGCCGACGACGATCCGCCGACCCAACTAGAGATCTTGAGGAGGCGGTGCCCGTACCCCTGATGCCGGGCACACACCACCAGGCCCTTACGTCACGGGCCGTTGTGACTTCGTGATTCCAGGGTGGCGCGTTCCACGGAAATTTGAACTTGCGTTTCACAGAGTGAGACGCAAGTATCGTTTCATGGACAACAGTAGCGGCGTCGGCGTTCTGGACAAGGCGGCCCTCGTCCTGAGCGCTCTGGAGTCCGGTCCGGCCACCCTCGCGGGTCTGGTCGGTGCCACCGGACTGGCACGACCCACGGCCCACCGCCTGGCCGTGGCCCTGGAACACCACCGCATGGTGGCGCGCGACATGCAGGGCCGTTTCATTCTCGGCCCTCGCCTGGCAGAGCTCGCCGCGGCCGCGGGCGAGGACCGTCTCCTCGCCACCGCCGGCCCGGTGCTCACGCATCTTCGGGACATCACGGGCGAGAGCGCGCAGCTCTATCGCCGTCAGGGCGACATGCGCATCTGCGTCGCCGCGGCGGAGCGTCTGTCCGGTCTGCGGGACACGGTCCCGGTCGGTTCGACGCTCACGATGAAGGCCGGTTCCTCGGCGCAGATCCTGATGGCCTGGGAGGAGCCGGAGCGGCTGCATCGCGGTCTGCAGGGGGCGCGCTTCACGGCGACGGCCCTGTCGGGTGTACGGCGACGGGGCTGGGCGCAGTCGATCGGTGAGCGGGAGCCGGGCGTCGCGTCCGTGTCCGCGCCGGTGCGCGGACCGTCGAACCGGGTGGTGGCGGCCGTGTCCGTCTCCGGGCCCATCGAGCGGCTGACGCGGCACCCGGGGCGGATGCATGCGCAGGCTGTGATCGATGCGGCGGGGCGCCTCTCCGAGGCGTTGCGGCGCACCGGCTGATCGACGGAGCGCTTCGGGGAAGGCCGGCCTCAACGCCGCGGCAGGCTCTCCCCGAGCAGGCGCCGTGGCGGCTTGCAGTTCCGTGCCGGCTGACGGCCGCCTGTGGTCGTTCGCGCAGTTCCCCGCGCCCCGGAGGCCGGACACCAAAAGGCCCTCCACCGAAGTGAAGGGCCTTTCGCTATGTACCCCCGACCGGATTCGAACCGGCGCTACCGCCTTGAGAGGGCGGCGTGCTAGGCCGCTACACAACGGGGGCCTGGACACTGCGTTTCCGCAGGTCCGAGCTGGTCTACCTGGACTCGAACCAAGACTAACTGAACCAGAATCAGTCGTGCTGCCAATTACACCATAGACCAATGTGGTTTAGACCAGTCAGTACCCCCGACCGGATTCGAACCGGCGCTACCGCCTTGAGAGGGCGGCGTGCTAGGCCGCTACACAACGGGGGCCCTAGCAGTCCCGAGATGATCGTCGATCGCTCGGAACCAGTACCCCCGACCGGATTCGAACCGGCGCTACTGCCTTGAGAGGGCAGCGTGCTAGGCCGCTACACAACGGGGGCGATGCAGATGAGCTCTGCGAGCTGGCCTACCTGGACTCGAACCAAGACTAACTGAACCAGAATCAGTCGTGCTGCCAATTACACCATAGGCCACTGGAACGCAAGCCCCCGAGGGGTTCGTGTTCTAGCTTTGCGCCTGGGGTTCCGGGCCTTCCGGCCCGCTCCCCGCGGCGCAGGAAGAACATTACCTGAAGGTGGACGGGGCTCCAAAACGAGTATCCGAGCCGAGCAGGGACGGCAGTTCGGCGAGGGAGGCGATGCGGTGCGGCCCGACGGGCGGGTCGATCGTGGCGTACAGACCGCCGCGGTCGATCCACACCGACAGCAGTCCGGCGTCGGCGGCGCCCCGTCCGTCGATCTCCGGATGGTCACCGACGTAGGCGACCTGGTGCGGCGGCAGCCCGAGGAATTCGCAGGCCGCGAGGAACGCCCCGGCCTCGGGCTTGGAGACGCCGAGCTCGGCCGCGCACAGGATGGTCTCGAAGCGGTCGTGGACACCGAGGACGCGCAGCTTGTGGTCCTGGACGTGGATGCTGGAGTTGGAGAGCACGGCGTGCCGGTGGCTTGCGGCGAGGCTGTCGAGGACGGGCAGGACGTCCGGGAAGAGCGTCCAGACCTCCTCGTAGTGGGCGAGATACCGCTGGAACCACGCATCGGCCTCGGCATCGGTGAGCTCCCTGCCCACGAACACCCGCACGCGGTCGCGCCGCTGGGCCTCGAAGGTGGCCTCGCCGGCCGCGAAGCGCGCCCACTGCAGCTCGGTGATCTCCCGCCAGCGAATGAGGGCCTGCTCGGCGCTGTCGTAGTCGTCGAGCAGGCCCTCGGCCGTGAGGTGGGCGTGCATACCGAGGCGGTCGGCGGTGGTGTAGTCGAAGAGGGTGTCGTCGACGTCCCAGACCACGGCTTGGATGCTCATGCTCCGACCGTACCCACCCCGTACCGGTCTCAGCCCGGGTCATGGAGCCGGAGAGCGTGGGGTCGGGGCCCTGGTCGTCGTTGGTGGCCGTGCCGGTCGTCAGGTTGCGTCCGGTGAGTGAGGGCCGTCTCGCCGGCGGTCGCTCCGCGCGGGAAGCCGATGATCCGCTGCTTGCCGGAGCCGCCGTTGCAGCGCACGTACCGGCCGGTGCCGGCGCCGACGCGGCCGCCGGAGTCGCCGTCCGTGGGCGCGCTGCGGACGGTGGTGGCGTCGAGGCCGACGTCGACGACGGATTCCTGGCCCGTTGCGCCGGTCCACAGGTGACTGCCCCGACCGTCGCCTCGTCCGGGGACGGGAGTTGGCCGGAAGGGTGAACTCCGGGTGACGGCTGAGCGGACACGGCGAGGGCGGCGCCCGAACCGGACGCCGCCCTCGCCGTGTGAGGTGTCGCGCGCTACGCGGCCAGCTTCGCCAGCGCCGCGTCGATCCGGGCCAGGGTGGTCTCCTTGCCCAGGACCTCCAGGGACTCGAACAGCGGCAGGCCGACCGTGCGGCCGGTGACTGCGACGCGGACGGGGGCCTGGGCCTTGCCGAGCTTCAGACCGTGGGCCTCGCCGGCGGCCAGGACGGCCTCCTTGAGCGACTCCGCGGAGGTCCAGTCGGCCGCCTCCAGCTTCTCGCGGGCGGTACGCAGCAGGGCGTCCGAGCCCTCCTTCATCGCCTTGGCCCAGGAGGCCTCGTCCTCGGCCGGCTCCGGCAGGAACAGGAAGTCGACGTTGTCGGTGATCTCGGAGAGGACCTTGAGGCGGGTCTGCGCGTGCGGCGCGATGGCCTGCCACTTCGCCTCGTCGAAGGCCTCCGGGGCCCAGGGGGCGAACGGCGCCTGGAGCCACGGGCGGCAGCGCTCGGTGAAGTCCTTCACGTCCAGCAGGCGGATGTGGTCGCCGTTGATGGCCTCGCACTTCTTCAGGTCGAAGCGGGCCGGGTTGGGGTTGACGTCGGAGATCTCGAACGCCGCGATCATCTCGTCGATGCCGAAGACGTCCTGGTCGGCCGAGAGGGACCAGCCGAGCAGGGAGAGGTAGTTGAGCAGGCCCTCGGGGAGGAAGCCGCGCTCCCGGTAGAGGTTGAGGGAGGACTGCGGGTCGCGCTTGGAGAGCTTCTTGTTGCCCTCGCCCATCACGTACGGCAGGTGGCCGAAGGACGGGATCTCCTTGGCGATGCCCAGTTCCATCAGCGCCTTGTACAGGGCGACCTGGCGGGGGGTGGAGGAGAGCAGGTCCTCGCCGCGCAGGACGTGGGTGATCTCCATCAGGGCGTCGTCGACCGGGTTGACCAGCGTGTACAGCGGGGCGCCGTTGGCGCGGACGATGCCGTAGTCCGGGACGTTCTCCGGGGTGAAGGTCAGCTCGCCGCGGACCAGGTCGGTGAAGGTGACCGTCTCGTCGGGCATCCGGAAGCGGACGATCGGCTCGCGGCCCTGGGCCTGGTACTCCTCGACCTGGGCGGCGGTCAGCTCACGGCAGTGGCCGTCGTAGCCGGAGGGCTTGCCGGCGGCGCGGGCGGCCTCGCGGCGGGTGTCCAGCTCGTCCTGGGAGCAGTAGCAGCGGTAGGCGTGGCCGGCGTCGAGCAGCTTCTGCGCGACCTCCTTGTAGAGGTCCATGCGCTGCGACTGGCGGTACGGCGCGTGCGGGCCGCCGACCTCGGGGCCCTCGTCCCAGTCGAAGCCCAGCCAGCGCATCGAGTCGAGCAGCTGGGTGTACGACTCCTCGGAGTCGCGGGCGGCGTCGGTGTCCTCGATGCGGAAGACCAGGGTGCCCTGGTGGTGCTTGGCGAACGCCCAGTTGAACAGGGCGGTGCGCACCAGGCCCACGTGGGGGTTTCCGGTGGGCGAGGGACAGAAACGGACGCGTACGGGGGAGCCGGGTGCGCTAGCCACGCTTGACAACCTTGTTGGTGAGAGTGCCGATGCCTTCGATGGTGACGGCGACCTCGTCGCCGACGTTCAGGGGGCCGACCCCAGCCGGGGTGCCCGTGAGGATCACGTCGCCGGGGAGCAGCGTCATGGCCTCGGAGATGTTGACGATCAGGTCCTCGACGGAGTGGATCATCTCGCTGGTCCGGCCCAGCTGGCGCTGCTGGCCGTTGACCGTGAGCTGGATCGTGAGGTCGCCCGGGTCCAGGTCCGTCTCCACCCAGGGGCCGAGCGGGCAGGAGCTGTCGAAGCCCTTCGCCCGGGCCCACTGCTTCTCGCGCTTCTGCACGTCGCGGGCGGTGATGTCGTTGGCGCAGGTGTAGCCGAAGATGACGTCCTTGACGCGCTCCCGCGGGACCTCGCGGCACATCCGGCCGATCACCACGGCCAGCTCGGCCTCGTGGTGCACCTCCTCGGAGAAGGAGGGGTACTGGATCTCGTCGCCGGGGCCGATCACCGAGGTGGACGGCTTGAAGAAGGCGAACGGGACGTCGGGCACCTCGTTGCCCAGCTCGCGCGCGTGCTCGCTGTAGTTGCGGCCGAAGGCCACGACCTTGTTGGGGAGCACCGGCGGCAGCAGCCTGACCTTGTTCACCGGCACCTTCGTACCGGAGAGCTCGAAGTCCGCGAACGGGATGCCCTTGATGATGTCCAGGACGAGTTCGTCCTGCTTGTCGCCCTCGATGGCGCCGAAGGCGACGTTCCCGTCGATGGAGAACCTGGCGATGCGCACGGTGTGCTTGGCCCCTTGACTGAAGCGGCTGGAGTCTGACGCTCCAGGCTAACGCGGAGAGGTGTCCCCGCCCCGCGCATTATGAAGGGGCGCCCCGTCGCGGGGGGCGCCCCTCGAAAAACCGTGTCCGGCCGCCCTGAGCATCCGGCGGCCGGCACGCGTACTTCCTGGTGTCACTCCGCGGCTGCGGCGGCCGCGACGGGGATCTCCATGAGGATGGTGCGCTTGGGGTTTGCGGTCTGGGCCGGGAGTTCGACGGGGTGCTCCGGCTGCTCCGGCGTCTGCAGTTCGTCGGCGTCGTCCAGGTGTGCCAGCGTCGTGCGTCGCGGGTTGGCGATCTTGTGGAACATCGTCGTCGTCTTCACTGTTTACTTGACCCTGTCCTGTGACGGGCGCCGGGAGGGTGTCTGAGGACCCCCGCACGGGCGCGGGTTGTCGGTTGTGCCATCGCTGTAAAGCGTCAGGCTAAACATCCAATTCCCCGGCCATGTCGCGCAGAGGTCATGATCAGCATGTGAGTTTCCTCACGACTCAGAGGGCGAATCGGTCAATCCGGACTCGCATCCCACCCCCACGAAACGGACATTGGCCCACTGAAGCCCTCATTCCGCTCCTGATCATGGCGACTGGGACACCCGGCGCGCCACGGCGACTCGCGGGCTTACGTCCGAAATGGACGAACTCTCTTTCTACGGCCGGTGATCCGGCCCTCACGTCGTGTCACCTACATCACGGCTCGGCCTACGGGCCTTGTTGGAGATCCTGTGCTGTGCTGGAATCTCACGGACCGCCGCAGGATCGAGCCGGCGCACAGGGGGCGCACAGTCGCGCCGAGTGGCGGCGAGAAGGGGGAGCCAGCGCCGGTCACCCAAGACCACCACGGGGGCGTTTTCAGGGCGTCCCCAGAACGCCGACACCGTGCCCCGCCGTTCAGGCGACGGGGTGCCTGGTCCAGAGGTTGCGACGCTAGTGCAGGGACGTTTCAAGAGGGATGGCAACGCTGCGGCGGAGCCGGAGCCGCACGGCGGGACTGGCCCCATGAATGGCGGCCCCTCGCCCCAGCACGCCCAGAACCAGGGCCCGGCCGGTGACGGCGGTGAGCGCTCGGGGCGCCCCGGCACGTCGGCCCCCTCGGGGTCCGCGGGCCCTTCCCCGGCGCTGAAGCCGCCGACGGGCCCGACCGGCCCCGGGCCGCGAATAGCCCTGCGCAACTGGCGCATCTCCACGCGACTGGTGTCGCTGCTCGCCCTTCCGGTGGTCGCGGCCACCTCGCTGGGCGCGCTGCGTATCGACCAGTCCATGGACGACATCCAGCAGCTCGACAACATGAAGCTGCTGACGGACATGACCAAGCAGGCCACCGAGCTGTCGGCCGCGCTCCAGGAGGAGCGCGACCAGTCGGCCGGCCCGCTGGCGCACGGCGGCAAGGCGACCGACTACACGGTCAAGGGGCTTCGCGAGAAGACGGACCGGGCCGCGGAGAACTTCCGGGAGGCCTCCGAGGAGGTCGACAACAACAGCAAGGACGGCAACCTCAGGGGCATCCGCGACAACCTCGTTCAGCTCGTCGGTGAACTGAACAACATCGCAAAGATCCGCAACACCGCCTACGAGGCCAAGGACAACTCCACCCAGACGATCGAGGCATACCACCGTCTGATCGAGAACCTGATCGACCTCTCCCAGGACATGGCCGAGGCGACCAGCAACCCTGACATGATCCAGCGCACGCGTGCGCTCGCGGCGTTCTCCTCCGCCAAGGAGTACTCCTCGATCCAGCGCGCGGCCTTCGCTGCGGCGCTGCCCGCCAGCAACACCACGACCGGCAAGCTCTCGCCGAACGACCGGCTCTACGCCGAGTCGGCCCTGGAGAGCCAGAAGTCCGAGATCCGCAGCTTCAAGAGCATCTACGGCGAGGACGCCGCCGCCGAGCTGCTGAAGCCCATCGAGGACGGCGGCAACTCCACGATCAAGGCGACCGACACCTACGCGCGTCGCGCCCTGGTCTCCGCGAGCGGTCTCGCCCAGCAGGACAAACGGTCCTACCGCGACTGGCTGGACGACAGCTCCACCAAGATCCAGCAGATGAAGAACATCGAGCACACGCTGCTCGAGGAGATGGAACAGAAGGCCCGCGAGCTGCGCAGCGCCACCGAGCGCGACGCGATCATCTCCGGTGCCCTGATCCTGATCGTGCTCGGTGTGTCGCTGGTCGGCGCCTTCGTCGTGGCGCGGTCCATGATCCGCTCGCTGCGCCGCCTGGAGGACACCGCGACCAAGGTCGCCTCCGACCGTCTGCCCGAGCTGGTCAAGCAGCTGTCCGAGTCCGACCCGCAGGACGTCGACACGTCCGTGGAGTCGGTCGGTGTGCACTCCCGGGACGAGATCGGCCGAGTGGCCGCGGCCTTCGACGACGTGCACCGCGAGGCGGTCCGCCTCGCCGCCGAGCAGGCCCTGCTGCGGGGCAACGTCAACGCGATGTTCACCAACCTCTCGCGCCGCTCCCAGGGTCTGATCCAGCGCCAGCTGTCGCTGATCTCCGAACTGGAGTCCCGCGAGGCCGACCCGGACCAGCTGTCCTCGCTGTTCAAGCTCGACCACCTCGCGACCCGCATGCGCCGTAACGGTGAGAACCTCCTCGTCCTCGCGGGCGAGGAGCCCGGCCGCCGCTGGACCCGCCCGGTCCCGCTGGTCGACGTGCTCCGTGCCGCCGCGTCCGAGGTGGAGCAGTACGAGCGCATCGAGCTGGCCTCCGTGCCGACCACCGAAGTGGCCGGCCGCGTGGTCAACGACCTCGTGCACCTGCTCGCCGAGCTGCTGGAGAACGCCACCTCGTTCTCCTCGCCGCAGACCAAGGTCAAGGTCACCGGTCACGCCCTGCCCGACGGCCGTGTGCTGATCGAGATCCACGACACCGGTATCGGTCTGTCGCCGGAGGACCTGGCCGCGATCAACGAGCGGCTCGCCTCTCCCCCGACGGTGGACGTCTCCGTCTCCCGCCGCATGGGTCTGTTCGTGGTCGGCCGCCTCTCGCAGCGCCACGGCATCCGCATCCAGCTGCGCCCGTCCGACTCCGGTGGTACGACCGCGCTGGTCATGCTGCCCGTCGATGTCGCCCAGGGCGGCAGGAAGCCCCAGCCCAAGCAGCCCGGTCAGCCGCAGGTCGGTGGCGGTCCCGCCGCCGCGCAGGCCGCCGCCGGTGCGGCCGCGGCCCGGCGTGCCGCCGGTTCCGGCCAGGGCGGCGGTGCCCTCGGGGCCGGTGCGTCCGGTGGTGCCTTCGGTGGCGGTGCGTCCGGCGGTGGCCGGCTCGGCCCCGGTCAGAGCCCGCGGGCCGCGCTGCCCGGGCGCGACGCGGACGGTGGCCGTCCGGGAGCGCCGGGCGGTGCGCGCGGTCCGCAGGGTCCGGGCACGTCGTCGTTCGAGCAGAGTGGTCCCTCGCAGGGCCGTCCGGCTCCCGCCGGTGCCGGTGCCGGTGCCGGTGCCGGGTTCGGCCAGCAGGCGCCGGGTGCGCCGCAGGGTCTGCAGGCCGCGGGCACCAACGGGCCGCAGGGCCAGGACGCCTTCGGCGGTGGCCGGAGCCGGAAGAAGCAGGGCGGCAACTCCGAGCAGGGCAAGGGCCGTCGGCCGCAGCTGCCGCCGCGCGGCGGTCCGCGGGCCGAGCTGCCCGGCGGCGACTCGCAGCCGCGGGTGCCGAGCTGGAGCGACGAGAACGCCCAGCCGCCGGTGCCGCGTGCCTCGCTGGACACCCCGCGCGGGCACGAGGAGCCGGACGCCTCCCGTACGTCGTCCCTGCCGCGCGTCGACGACCGTCAGGGCCCGGGCTCGACGACGGAGATGCCGGCCGTGCCGCGCGACGACCGGCAGGGCTTCGGCTCGCCGACCGACTTCGGCGCTCCCCAGCACGCGGACCCGTTCGGCCCCGGCGCGAACGCGTCGCAGGGCCAGGGTCAGTTCGTCCGCCCGGACGTCTTCGGCACGCCGGGCGGTCGCCCCGACTCGTCGTCCACATCGGGCCAGTACCCGGCGCCGCAGTCCTACGACAACGGCTCCACCGGGCAGTACCAGGACAACGGCTCGACCGGTCAGTACTCCGCCCCGCGCCAGGACAACGGCTCCACGGGCCAGTACCCGGCGCCCCGGCAGGACAGCAACTCGACGGGCCAGTACCCGGCTCAGCGCCAGGACAGCAACTCGACCGGTCAGTACTCCGCCCCGCGCCAGGACAACGGCTCCGGGCGGCCCACCCTCCCGGGTCCGGCCACGTCGGCCGACCCCACGGGCACGGGCCAGTTCGAGCGGCCGCAGGCAGGCGGTGGCCGGGGCCCGGCCGATTTCGGCGCCCCGCGTCCGCCCGCCCCGCAGGCCCGGCCCGTCCGGCAGGAGCCCGAGGCCCTGCCGCCGGCGTCCGGTCCGGGCGACGGTCGTACGCCGCTGTACGACACGCTGGAGACCAACTGGTTCCACGGCCAGCAGGAGCAGCAGCAGCCGCAGAGCAACGGCTCCGCTCCGGCCGCCCCACAGCAACCGCAGGGACCCACCGGTCCGCAGCGGTCCGCCCCCGCGAACTGGCGCACCTCACCGAACGACGACCTCGTCCGTCAGGCCGAGCGAGTCCGCCAGCCCGCCGCGGGTGGTGTCACCACCTCCGGCCTGCCGCGCCGAGTACCCCGGGCGAACCTCGTCCCGGGCACGGCGCAGCAGCAAACCCACCAGAGCGGTCCGCAGGTCTCGCGCGCGCCCGATGACGTGCGCGGCCGGCTGACCAATCTCCGTCGGGGAATCGCACAGGGTCGTCAGGCCGGGTCCACCCAGACCGGCAGCCACCCACGGCCCACTCACCAGCAGGAGCGTTAGTTGAGTCCGATGAGCCAGGCGGCACAGAACCTCAACTGGTTGATCACCAACTTCGTGGACAACACCCCCGGGGTGTCCCACACCGTCGTCGTGTCCGCCGACGGTCTCCTCCTGGCGATGTCGGAGGGCTTCCCGCGCGACCGCGCGGACCAGCTCGCGGCCGTCGCCTCCGGCCTGACGTCGCTGACGGCGGGCGCTTCCCGGATCTTCGAGGGCGGTGACGTCGCGCAAACGGTCGTGGAGATGGAACGAGGGTTCCTCTTCCTCATGTCCGTCTCGGACGGCTCGTCCCTGGCCGTACTCGCCCACCCCGAGTGCGACATCGGCCTCGTCGGCTACGAGATGGCGCTCCTGGTCGACCGCGCGGGCGCGGTCCTCACCCCCGACCTGCGAGCTGAGCTCCAAGGCAGTCTGCTCCACTGATCGGCCCCGGCACCACCCGTCTCACCACATCACCGTCCGGCTGCCACATACCCCACACAGGCCCCGTCAGACGGCTGCTGACCGACTTGCTGTCCCGCCCGGAGGACTCATGACCCCGCCCACCGCCTCTCATGATCCGTACGCGGAGCCGTACGAGGACGAGGGCGACCAGCCGCTGGTCCGGCCCTACGCCATGACCGGCGGCCGGACCCGGCCGCGCTACCAGCTGGCCATCGAGGCACTGATCAGTACGACCGCGGACCCCGCCGCGCTCATGGGACTGCTCCCGGAGCACCAGCGGATCTGCCACCTGTGCCGTGAGGTGAAGTCGGTGGCCGAGGTCTCGGCGCTGCTCAACATGCCGCTGGGGGTGGCCCGGATCCTGGTCGCGGACCTCGCCGAGGCCGGTCTCGTCGCGATCCACCAGCCGGGCGGCGACGACGCCACCGGCGCCCCGGACGTGACACTGCTCGAAAGGGTGCTCAGTGGACTTCGCAAGCTCTGACGCGGGGCGGTCCACCACCTCCGCGAAGATAGTGGTGGCGGGCGGCTTCGGCGTGGGCAAGACCACGTTCGTGGGTGCCGTCTCGGAGATCAACCCGCTGCGCACCGAGGCCGTGATGACCTCCGCCAGCGCGGGCATCGACGACCTGACCCACACCGGGGACAAGACCACCACCACGGTGGCCATGGACTTCGGCCGTATCACCCTGGACCAGGACTTGATCCTGTACCTCTTCGGTACGCCCGGTCAGGACCGCTTCTGGTTCATGTGGGACGACCTGGTGCGCGGCGCCATCGGCGCGGTGGTACTCGTGGACACCCGGCGCCTGGCCGACTGTTTCCCGGCCGTCGACTACTTCGAGAACTCGGGTCTGCCGTTCGTCGTCGCGCTCAACGGTTTCGACGGACAGCAGCCCTACCAGCCCGAAGAGGTGCGCGAGGCGCTGCAGATCGGACCCGACACCCCGATCATCACCACCGACGCCCGGCACCGGGCCGATGCGAAGAGTGCCCTGATCACGCTGGTCGAGCACGCTTTGATGGCACGGCTGAGGTAGCACCCAATCCTGAACCGCCATACGGCAGTTGTCGTAGATACACCGGAGCCGGCTGTGTCCTTTGACACGGTCGGCCAAGGTGTTCATAACGTTTCGGCAGAGGAATCGGGTGGTACGGCCACGCGTCGCGCACACCCGGTCTCGCTGCGCGCACAATCGCCCCGCCTTTTGGCGGGGCTCGCTCTTTATGACCGTTTTATCTGGGGCTTACATCACGTCGATTCCCCGCCCCGGACTGTTTGGAAGAGCGCAGGTCGTCGTGCTGGAATGCCTGAACTGCCCAATAGTCAATGACGTGACCGTCCGTCGCTGGCGTCTGGGCGCTGAACACTGCGGCACAACGTTGGTGCCGACCGCCGAGAGGTTGTTGGTCGAGTGAGGCGAAGCAAGAACAGTCCCGAGCCGTCGGCCCGGGGCAACTTCACCCCGCCGCCGCGCACAGCGGCGCCCGCCCCCGTGCCCGGTTCGGAACCGACGGCCGCGCCCGCCGAGAGCGGCGGCCGTCTCTCCCCGCGCAACTGGCGCGTGGCGACCAGGCTCAACGCGATCCTGCTCATACCCGTGCTGGTCGGCCTCGTCATGGGCGGCTTCCAGGTGAAGAGCTCGATCGACACCTGGCAGGAGGCCGAGGACGCGGAGAACACCGCGCGCCTGGTCCGCGCCTCGCTGCTCTACGCCAACGCCCTCTACATCGAACGTGACGCCTCGGCGGCGCCCCTGCTGAAGGGCAGCGCCCAGACCGCCCAGGACAAGGCGACCGTCACCCAGGTCCGCAAGGACACCGACGAGGCGTCCGACGCCTTCGACGCCGCGGCCCAGAACATGCCGGCCAAGCCCGGCCTGGAGCGCCGGCTGAAGCTGTTCCGCGAGGCGGAGCCCAAGCTGGCCACCCTGCGCCAGGTCGCCTACACCTCCAAGCTCAAGGGCGTCCAGACCGAAGAGGGCTACGTCGAGGTCGCCCACCCGCTGACGGAGTTCGCCAACGAGCTCGGCCTCGGCACCGGCAACATCACCAGCTACGGCCGGACCGTGTACGCCATCGAGCTCACCAAGGCGGCCCTGTCGCTGCAGCGCTCCATCGGCATGCACATCCTGGTGAAGCCGGGCCCGGACGACGGCAACCTGGCCAGCCAGCGCATCGCCCTCTCCTCGTACGCCTACCTCGAGCGCATCGCCGTGCAGGAGTACATCGGCGGCGGCACCGAGCAGGACGCGGCCAAGCTCAAGGCGGCCGAGGCCAAGATCAAGGCCGACGGTGCCGCGATGGCCCGGGAGGCCAAGGGCAAGAACCCGGACTACGTCCCGCCGCCGGCCAACCCGACGACGATGGTCTCGGCCGTGGCGACGCTGCAGAGCACGGACCCCAGTGCCCGTGCCGCCCTCGCCCAGCGGGGCATCACCGCCGAGAACTGGTGGGCGGTCAACACGCTCAAGTTCGACGCGTACGAGAAGATCGAGACAGACCTGGCCGACAAGGCCGTGAGCGAAGCGTCCGACATCGCCGACGACGCCCAGCGTGACGCCTACATCACCGGTGCCGCCGTCGTGGTCGCCCTGCTCCTGGCCTTCATCCTGGCCGGCGCGGTGGCCCGCCAGATGAGCCGCTCGATGCGCCAGCTGCGCAACGCCGCCTTCGGCATCGCCGAGCAGCGCCTGCCGATGCTGGTCGACCAGCTCTCCCGCACCGACCCCGGCCGCGTCGACACCCGCGTCCAGGCCATCCCGATCAGCACCACCGACGAGATCGGCGAGGTCGCCCGCGCCTTCGACCAGGTCCACCGCGAGGCCGTCCGGCTCGCCGCCGAGCAGGCCCTGCTGCGGGGCAACATCAACGCGATCTTCACCAACCTGTCGCGCCGCAACCAGTCGCTGATCGAGGGCCAGCTGACCCTGATCACCGACCTGGAGAACAACGAGGCCGACCCGGACCAGCTGGAGAACCTCTTCCGCCTGGACCACCTCGCGACCCGTATGCGCCGCAACGGCGAGAACCTCCTCGTCCTCGCCGGCGAGGAGCCCGGCCGCCGCTGGGACCAGCCGGTGCCGCTGGTCGACGTGCTGCGCGCCGCCTCCTCCGAGGTGGAGCAGTACGAGCGCATCGAGCTGTCCGGCGTCCCGGAGGCCGAGATCCACGGCCGTGCCGTGACCGACCTCGTGCACCTGCTCGCCGAGCTGCTGGAGAACGCGACGACGTTCTCCTCCCCGCAGACCAAGGTCCGCGTGACCGCCACCCGTCTCCCCGACGGCCGGGTCATGGTCGAGATCCACGACAAGGGCATCGGCCTCACCGCCGAGGACTTCGCGGACATCAACCACAAGCTGGCCAACCCGCCGACGGTGGACGCCGCGATCTCGCAGCGTATGGGCCTGTTCGTGGTCGGCCGGCTGTCCGACCGGCACGGCATCCGCGTGCAGCTGCGCCCCTCGGGCGAGCAGGCCGGCACGACCTCGCTGGTCATGCTGCCGGACGCGATCACCCACGGTGGTGGCGGCGAGCAGCACGTGGACCGCGACGAGTTCACCGTCTCGCAGATCATCCCGGAGCAGAACTTCGGCGGCGAGAACTTCGGCCAGCCCATGCGCACGGCCGCGGAGCTCGGCTTCGACGACAGCCGCTACTCCGACGTCCCCGACGACATACGCGAGCTGGACCCCGTCGGCCGCTCGCTGATGCGTGAGGAGCGCCGGGCGGCCCTGGAGACCCAGTCGAACGAGCAGCCCGCGCTGCCCGGGCAGAGCAACCAGGAGCCCACACAGGCGACCGGGTACCGCGACGAGTACAACGGGCAGCAGGGTTACGACGCCGGTCAGGCCTACGACACCGGCCAGAGCGGCTACCCGGAGCAGCAGCAGCCGTCGTCGTACGACCGTCAGGCGCCGTACGAGGAGCAGCAGCCGTCGTACGACGAGCAGCGGCACACGGCGTACGAGGAGCCGCAGCGCCCTGCGTACGACGAGCAGTACTACGCGCCGAACGGCGGTCTGCCGCAGAACGACACCTTCTCGCCGAACGGCGGCTATCCCGAGCCCTCCTATGCGGAGCCGGCTCAGGAGGAGCCCTCGGCGCCGGGTGCGGGCGGGCAGGGCGGTTTCGCCGCCTTCGAGCAGCGGCGTCACCAGGATGACTGGCCACAGCAGGACGGTTACCAGAACGGCTACCCGAGCCAGTACCCTTCTCAAGCCCCGGAAACGGAATCTGCGCAGGCCGCTGACGCAAGTGAGCGGGACCGCGTAGGCTTCGACCGTCCGGAATCGGGCCCCTCCGCCGCTCACACGATGACCGACGCCGGGCTTCCCCGTCGTGGATCGACCGCGAGCGGTGCGAACGGTACCGGTGGCGCACGGCAGGTGAGCCAGGAGCCGTCGGCCTCCGCCCCGGAGAACAACGGCGACGACTGGCGCTCGGCCAACGACGAGCGGTGGCAGCAGGCCTCGCAGCTCCGGAAGCCCAAGGCGGGCGGGGTCACCTCCTCCGGCCTGCCGAGGCGGGTGCCCAAGGCCAACCTGATCGAGGGTGCCGCCGAAAGCACCCACCAGGGAGGCCCACAGGTCTCCCGCGCCCCGGAGGACGTCCGGGGCAGGCTGAGCAACCTGCGTCGAGGCGTCCAGCGCGGACGCAGCGCAGGCAGTGAAACGAACGGCCAGGGCTTCGGTCCTGACAGCACCTACAACCAGGAGCGTTAGTGTGAGCCCGATGAGCCAGGCGGCACAGAACCTGAACTGGTTGATCACCAACTTCGTGGACAACACCCCGGGGGTGTCCCACACGGTGGTGGTCTCCGCCGACGGACTCCTTCTGGCGATGTCCGAAGGCTTCCCCCGTGACCGCGCCGACCAGCTCGCGGCCGTCGCCTCCGGTCTGACGTCGCTGACGGCGGGCGCTTCCCGGATCTTCGAGGGAGGCGCCGTGAACCAGACCGTTGTGGAGATGGAGCGGGGATTCCTCTTCATCATGTCCGTATCCGACGGTTCGTCGCTCGCCGTTCTCGCACATCCGGAGGCGGACATCGGTCTCATCGGGTACGAGATGGCGCTGCTGGTCGACCGAGCCGGTACGGTCCTGACACCGGACCTTCGTGCAGAGCTCCAGGGGAGCCTGCTCAACTAACAGACGGACGGTGCGTTTTGGCGTCCCGTGGCCGTAAGGTTTCGGGACGCGGCTCCACAGCGATGGGTGCCAGGCACAGTCGGAGGAGGAGAAAGTGGCAACACCCCCAGGCGGTTCGTCTTCGGGCAACTGGTCGTACGGTCCTGCCCAGGGCCAGGGCGACGGTGGTCAGAACCCGAACCGTTACAACTTCCCCTCCGCACCGAGCCACCGGCAGCCGTACGCGCCGCAGGGCCCCGGCCCGTCGCCGTACGACCAGCCGCCGGCCCCGCGTATCCAACCTGTGCAGCCGCAGCGCCGCAACCCCGAGCCGGCGCCCGGCGGAGCGTCGAACAACCACAATCCGCTGGTGCGTCCGTACGCCATGACCGGCGGCCGGACCCGCCCGCGCTACCAGCTCGCCATCGAGGCACTGGTGCACACCACTGCGCAGCCGCACCAGATGCAGGGCCAGTTGCCCGAGCATCAGCGGATCTGCAACCTCTGCCGGGAAATCAAGTCGGTCGCCGAGATCTCGGCGCTCCTCACGATCCCTCTCGGCGTGGCCAGGATCCTCGTCGCCGACTTGGCGGAGGCGGGACTGGTCGCCATCCATCAGCCCGGCGGCGACGAGAACGCCGGCGGCCAGCCAGACGTGACACTGCTCGAAAGGGTGCTCAGTGGACTTCGCAAGCTCTAGCGGAGGGCCTTCCCGCTCCACCACGTCCGCGAAGATCGTGGTGGCTGGCGGCTTCGGCGTGGGCAAGACCACGTTCGTGGGTGCCGTCTCGGAGATCAATCCGCTGCGCACGGAGGCCGTGATGACGTCCGCTTCGGCGGGCATCGACGACCTCACCCACACCGGGGACAAGACCACCACCACGGTGGCCATGGACTTCGGCCGTATCACCCTGGACCAGGACCTGATCCTGTACCTCTTCGGTACGCCCGGTCAGGACCGCTTCTGGTTCATGTGGGACGACCTGGTGCGCGGCGCCATCGGCGCGATCGTGCTGGTCGACACGAGGAGGCTCGCCGACTGCTTCCCCGCCGTCGACTACTTCGAGAACAGCGGCCTGCCGTTCGTCATCGCGCTGAACGGCTTCGACGGCCAGCAGCCGTACACGCCGGACGAGGTCCGGGAAGCCCTCCAGATCGGTCCCGACACCCCGATCATCACCACCGACGCCCGCCACCGGGCCGACGCGAAGTCGGCGCTGATCACGCTGGTGGAGCATGCGCTGATGGCACGGCTGCGGTAATCGCCGTCTCTGTCTTGCGGCCCTCGTTCCTCCTGTGGGAGGAGTGGGGGCCGCAGTGTTCTTGCTGGGAGGGGGCGCGGTGAGCGCGGAGGCGGCGGCGTTACGGCTGGGCACGACCGTGGCGAAGACGGCGGCCGACATCTGGCTGGGCGGCAGACGGCGACAGCAGGAACGGCACCTGTCGCTGACGGAGCTGGTGCGGGTACGGGTGCCCGGGCTGCGGCTGCAGCGGAGTGTGGAGCGGCAGTTCGGGCAGATCACCGACGCGGTGTTCGACCGGCTGGAGCCGTATCTGGAGCACGAGTTCCGGGGGCTGGACGAAGCCGGGCGGCAGGCCGTGATCGACGCGGTGTGCGACACGTTCGCGCGGGCGGACCTCTCGGACGAGGCCGTGTTCGCGGCGGACGCCAATCCGGCGGAGCTGATCCGCCGCATCACCGGGTCGGTTCCCGCCCCGGTGGGGCTGAGCGAGGCGGAGTCCCGGCTGTACGAGATGCTCTTCGCCGAGTGCGTCGAGTACTACGTGCGGATCGTGCGGAGCCTGCCCGTCTTCGAGGAACGGGCGGCGGCCGAGCTGCTGGCCCGGACGGCCACGCTGGGCGCCGAGGTGGCCCGGCTCCTGGAGCGGCTTCCGGACCGCTCCCTGCTCGCGCCGGACGGCACGGACCGGGACACCGCGTTCCGGCGCCGGTACCTGGAGCTGGTCAGCCGGGACCTGGACGAGGTGGAGTTGTTCCGGCGTACGTCGGACCGGGCGGCGGGGCCGCGGGTGCGGTTGTCGGTGGCGTACGTGAGCCTGCGGGCCACCGGGGACGACGGGACCCGGCGTCGCACCGTCCGCTCACTGTCGCGGCTGCGGCCCGACATGAGCGACTGGGAGGAGGCCGGGGGCGAGAGCTCCGGGATGCGGGTCGAGGCGGGGCTCAGCGGGGCCTCGCGGGTGCTGCTGCGCGGTGAGGCGGGTTCGGGCAAGACGACCTTGCTGCGCTGGCTGGCCGTGACGGCCGCGCGTGGTGCCTTCTCCGGGGAGCTGGCCGACTGGAACGGTCTGACGCCCGTCCTGGTCAAGCTGCGGGAGTACAGCGGCCGGACACCCCCGGCTCCCGACGCGATGCTCGACGGGGTCGCCGGGCCCATCACCGGCATCATGCCGAAGGGCTGGGTGGAGCGGCAGCTCGACTCCGGCCGGGCGCTGCTGCTGATCGACGGCGTGGACGAACTGCTCGAACGGGAGCGCCGAGCCGTCCGGGACTGGCTGCGCAAGCTCGTGGTGGCGTACGAAGGGGTCCGGGTGGTGGTCACCTCCCGCCCGGCGGCGGCCGGCGCGGACTGGCTGCGCGGGGAGCACTTCGCCGCGATGCACCTGGACCGTATGAGCCCGCCGGACCTGGCGGCGTTCGTACGGCAGTGGCACCAGGCGGTACGGGAACTGGGCGAGGACCTGCCCTGTCCCGTGGACGACCTCCCGCTGTACGAGCAGTCCCTGCTGACCAGTCTGAAGGACCGCCCGCACCTGCAGTCGCTGGCCGGTACTCCCCTGCTGGCAGCGATGCTCTGCGCCATGCACCTCAACCGGGGCCGTCAACTGCCGCGTGACCGTATGGAGTTGTACCGGAACGCGCTCCACACCCTGGTCCATGACCGGGATGCCGACCGGAACGTGCCGAGCGCGGTGGACAGCAAGCTGAGTCTCAGCGACAAGCTCGTCATCCTGCGCGACCTGGCCTGGCGGCTGTCGGACAACAACCGCAGCGAGATCTCCGTGGACCAGGCCGCCGTGCACGTCGGCAGGAAACTGCGGGCCATGCGGCACCTGGACGGCATGGAGGGCGGGCAGGTGCTGGACCAGTTGCGGCACCGGTCCGGCATCCTCCGCTCCCCCGCCGAGGCCCGGCTGGACTTCGTGCACCGCACGTTCCAGGAGTACCTCGCCTCGTCGGAGGCCGCCGAGGAGGACCGGATGGGCAACCTCGTCGAACGGGCGCATCTGGATCTGTGGCGGGAGACGGTCATCATGGCGGCGGGCCATGCGAACGCCCGCCAGCGCGAGGAACTGCTGGGCGGGATCCTCGACCGGGCCGACCGGGAACCCCGGCATGCGCGGACGTTGCGGCTGCTCGCCGCGTCCTGTCAGGAGACCTTGCCGGAGGTGTCCGACGGGCTGGCCGGGCGGTTGGACGAGGCGGTGTCGTGTCTCCTGCCCGCGCGCCGGCCGACGGATCCGCCCGCGTTGGCCGCTGTGGGGTCGAGCTTGCTGCGGAGGTTGCCGAGTTCTCTGGGGGAGCTGACGGAGAAGGCTGCCGCGCAGACGGTGCGGACGGTGGCGTTGATCGGTGGTGAGGAGGCCCTACTTCTTCTTGCGGGGTACGCGTTGGACACCCGGGAGGGGGTGGCGGACGCGCTCATCGACGCGTGGGGGTACTTCGATGCCGATGCCTACGCCGACGCCGTTCTGGCGGGGGTGTCCCTGAGCGGCCGGCAGGTCAAGCTGACGCACTCCGGGCAGCTGCGGGCAGTCGGCCGCCTGCCTGCCGTCGATGACCTGTGGATCAGCCACCCCGTCACGAACCTCACGGACTTCTCCGGACTGGGTCCGCTCAAGCAGCTCACGTTCACCGACCTCCGAGACGAGGTCGACCTGTCCAGGCTGGAAGCACTGACGTCGCTGACACACCTGAGGCTGCTCGGCGGTGCTCCGCTGAAGAACCTCGACGCCCTGGAGGCGCTCCCGGCGCTGGAGACCCTCTACCTCAGTTGCCTCGGACTGACCGACTCCCGCGAGCTGCGCCTGCCGACGCCCCTGAGATACCTGGGACTGCTGAGCATCGATGCCTCGCTCGATCTGGCGTGCCTCAGGCATGAGCAGATCATTTGGCTGGGACTGATGACGAAGGGCGTCTGCCTGCCCCAGGGTGTCGAAGCTCTGACCGGCTGGACCCACCTGACGTATCTGTACCTCATGCGCGTCGACGTGGCCGCCTGGCTGGAGACAGGCTTCTTCCCTCCTCCCTCGGTGAGGTTCGTCGACCTGGCGCACTGCGCCCTGCCCGGCAACCCGGCCGCCCTCGACATCCCCGGCGTGGACATCACGGTCGCGTGACCACACGCCGCGGCCCCGCCCTCCCGGAGGAGGACGGGGCCGTCAGGGCGTGAAAGGTCAGCGCCAGCTGTGCGGGGCCCTGAAGCCCGGCTCGCGCTCCAGGCGGCGCCAGCCTGCCTTGATGCGGCCGCGGTGGGCCGGGGTCGGGTCTGCGGGGCGGGCGGCGGCGCGGGCCAGGAGGATGGCCGTGATGGCGGCGACTTCCTCGGGCTCGGCATGGCCCTTCTCGACGCGGATATCAGCAGATTCCATGGGTGTCAGTCTCCGTGAGGAAGATGTCCGCAGGGTTACTGCGGCGGGTTGCCGTGCTTGCGGGACGGCAGGTCCGCGTGCTTGGTCTGGAGCATGGCGAGGGACTTGACGAGCACCTCGCGGGTCTCGGCGGGGTCGATGACGTCGTCGACCAGGCCGCGCTCGGCCGCGTAGTAGGGGTGCATCAGCTCGGACTTGTACTCCTTGACCATGCGGGCCCGCATGGCCTCGGGGTCCTCGGCCTCGGCGATCTGGCGGCGGAAGATGACGTTGGCCGCACCCTCCGCACCCATGACGGCGATCTCGTTCGTCGGCCAGGCGTACGTGAGGTCGGCACCGATGGACTGGCTGTCCATGACGATGTACGCACCTCCGTAGGCCTTGCGCAGGATCAGCGAGATCCTCGGGACGGTCGCGTTGCAGTAGGCGTAGAGGAGCTTCGCGCCGTGGCGGATGATGCCACCGTGCTCCTGGTCGACGCCCGGGAGGAAGCCGGGGACGTCCAGAAGAGTGATGATCGGGATGTTGAACGCATCGCACATCTGAACGAAACGGGCCGCCTTCTCGGAGGCCTCGATGTCCAGAACACCGGCGAGCGCCTGCGGCTGGTTGGCGACGATGCCGACGACCTGGCCGTCCATCCGGCCCAGCGCGCAGATGATGTTGCGGGCCCAGCGCTCGTGGACCTCCAGGTAGTCGCCGTCGTCGACGATCTCCTCGATGACCTTGGCCATGTCGTACGGCCGGTTGCCGTCCGCCGGGACCAGGTCCAGGAGGACGTCCGAGCGGCGGTCGGCCGCGTCCGAGGACTCCGTGCGGGGCGGGTTCTCGCGGTTGTTCTGCGGGAGCAGGGAGAGGAGGTAGCGAACCTCGGCGATGCAGGTCTCTTCGTCGTCGTAGGCGAAGTGGCAGACACCGGACGTCTCGGCGTGGACGTCCGCGCCACCCAGGCCGTTCTGCGTGATCTCCTCGCCGGTGACCGCCTTGACGACGTCGGGTCCGGTGATGAACATCTGCGAGGTCTCGCGGACCATGAAGACGAAGTCGGTGAGGGCGGGGCTGTAGGCCGCGCCGCCCGCGCACGGGCCGAGCATCACCGAGATCTGCGGGATCACGCCCGAGGCCTTGGTGTTGCGCTGGAAGATGCCGCCGTAGCCGGCGAGCGCCGAGACGCCCTCCTGGATGCGGGCGCCGGCGCCGTCGTTCAGCGACACCAGTGGGGCACCGGCCGCGATGGCCATGTCCATGATCTTGTGGATCTTCGTGGCGTGGGCCTCGCCCAGAGCGCCGCCGAAGACGCGGAAGTCGTGCGCGTAGACGAAGACCGTGCGGCCCTCCACCGTGCCCCAGCCGGTGATCACACCGTCGGTGTACGGCTTCTTGGCCTCCAGGCCGAAGCCCGTGGCCCGGTGCCGGCGCAACTGCTCGACCTCGCGGAAGGACTCCGGGTCGAGGAGGAGTTCGATGCGCTCCCGCGCGGTCAGCTTGCCCTTGGCGTGCTGCGCCTCGGTCGCCTTCTCGCTCGGTCCGGCCATCGCCTGCGCACGGATCTCGTGCAGTTCGGCCACGCGTCCGCGCGCGTCGGTCGGCTCACCCGGCGCCTCATCCAAAACGGTCATGTAGTGACCTTACGAAGCCAACCAAGGAATGCGGGCCGTCGACTCCTCACAGTGTCCAGCGCGTTTTCCTGGTACCACTGAACAGAACCATGGCCGGGTGCAGCCTTTCCGACTGCTCAGAGGGCGTGCGGCTTGTAGGGGTCGCACAAAGCCCTCAGACGAGAGTCACCTCACAGATATGTGTGGCGCATACCGTCCCCGGAGTGACGCGCACGCGCATCCGGCGGCCTGTGGAGAGCACCTCGACCGTGTCGTCCGCGCGGTCGACCCGGCGGACCGGGCGGTCCCAGGTGATCTCCAGGGGCACTCCGGTGCGGGGCGGTTCGCTCACGCAGAGGGTAGCGGTACGGCCCCGGCGGACGATCAGCACGCTCGCGGCGGCGGAGACGGTGAGCCGGCCCGCCGTGCCGGACCGCCAGAAGTTCGCGGCCGTGCAGCCGAGGGAGGGCACGGCGACCGCCTGGCGGCCGGGGTCGTTGGCGAGCACCGACAGCCAGTGGCGGTCGGCGGCCCGGCGTGCGACCGCGTGGCGGGACGCCCCGGGCATGAGGACGTAGGCGTACGTGGCGTCCTCGGGGTCGGTGCCGTGGTCGAGCCAGAGGGTCTGCCAGCGGCGGGTGCGCCGCTCCGGCGTGCTGCCGGTGTTGATGTCGGACCAGGCGCCGGTGCGGTCCTCGCGCAGCGCCTTCGGCTCACGGCCGAGCAGGACCCAGCCGCCGTGGCCCTCCAGGTGGGCCCAGTTCGGGCCCTTGACGAAGCGTTGGGTGCCGGATGCGCCGAGGTTGCGGTTGTCGACGACCGTCTCGACCGGGACGCCGTCGGCGCAGGTGATCCCGGCGCCCAGGCAGATCACCGCGTCCGCGACGCAGAACCAGGACTTGCGGGCTTCGAGGCTGGAGCCGAGGCCCTTGAGGTGCTGGCCGAGGGCGGCGTAGGTGCCGTCGGTGGTGCCGCCGACCCAGCGCGCGTCGGGCCGGGCGGTGCCCCACTCGCCGCCTTCGCGGTCGGCGAGCCGCTTGGTGGAGACGGTGGTGCCGGGCAGCCGGTACCAGTCGACGGTGGGCCAGAACCAGTCCGTGTACTGGTCGCCGGCGTCCCCGGCCCACCAGCTGACCATGCCCGCCCCGGTGTGCCAGCCGCGGGGGTTCTCGCCGTTGCCGCACTCGTAGTGGGCGATGCGGTCGCTGGCCATGGCGATGTTCACCGTGAAACCGGGTCCGCGGTGGACGGCACGGTCCATGGCGGCGAAGAGGTGGTGCCCGGTGGGTTCGGGCGCGGCCGGGGCGGGCGAGTCGGCGATGGTGTGCAGCCGGGCCAGGTCGGCGACACCGAACTGGGGCGCCGTCAGGATCGGGGTCACGGTGTCCCGTTCGATCCAGCCCTTGACGCGGGCGTGCCAGCGCTCGCGTTCCGCCGGGCTCGCGCCGGCCGCGAGCAGGGCGATGGCGGCGATGAGCCGGTGGCCGTGGTAGTGGTCGCCGCGCAGGATCCCGCGGTCGTCGGTGGTGAGGTAACCGCGGCTGATGGCCCGGCCGTTGACGCTGTCCATGACCAGCCCGTCGTGGAGGAGCGGCACGTAGGCGCGCTCGACGCTGTCGAGGACGATCTGCCGGTTCGGGTCGGTGACCTCCCAGTCGGATCCGGCGAGCAGGGCGAAGAGCCGGCCGAGGCCGTCGAGCATGACCTGGCCGTACGTGCCCGAGTAGGCGACCCAGGTGTGCTGGACGAAGGAGCCGTCGGCGTAGAGGCCGTCGCCCCGGGTGACGTACGGGAAGACCGGGGAGAGCGCGTCCCGGGCGAGGGCGATCTTGGCCGGGTCGCGGCCGAGGATGCCGCGCAGGGCGACGGAGCGGCACAGGTCGACGCGGTTGGCGCCGGTGGAGGTGCCGCTGTAGTCGCCGAGGGCGGAGTCGGGGACGAAGTGGTCGACGGCGGCGCAGGCGGCGCCGACGCGGGCCTCCCCCAGCTCCTCGTACAGGACGGCCGTGATGTCGGTGAGCAGGCGGGGGCTGCCGATCTGCCACTCCCACCAGTTGCCGTAGCGGGTGGTGGAGGGGTGGTAGACGGTGGCGGAGAGGTGGTCGAGGCCGCGCAGGATGCCGGCGAGGAGGCCGGGGTCGGCGGTCGAGCCGGTGCCCTGCTGGACGTAGGCCTGGGTCATGGTCCACAGGCGGCCGTAGCTGAGGGTGATGCCGGCCGGCGGGTCGAAGGGGTGGCCGGGCCAGAGGGAGTCCGCCGCCGGGGCCATGCTCGCGCGCAGGTCGCGGGCGAGGGCGCCGGTCTCGGCGAGCCGGGCGGCGTAGGGCTCGGCCGTCGGGTCGTAGCCGCTGCCGAGGGAGATGCCGAGCCAGCGGCGGCGGAGGGTGTCGTAGGGGTCGCCCGGCGCGTCGGCGGCCCGGCCCGCGGGCGTCGCGCCCCCGGTCGCCGCGAGGGCCGCGGCCGCCAGCAGCAGGGCGCGGCGGCTGGGCCGGAGCAGGGCGGCGGCCCCGGCCGTACGGCGGGAGAAGACGCGGCGCTGGGGAGTCATGCCCATGCCCTACCACGGCGGGGCGGTCACCTGAACGGTGGATCCGGCCGGAGTGACCGGAACGGGGGAATGGCCGGGTGCGGGTCAGCCGAAGCGGTTCAGCAGGCGGCGGTACAGGCCCGGCGCGAGGCCGCGGACCCGGCCCGGGACGGTCAGCCAGGTGGGGACGTAGGCCTCGTCGCGGTTCTGCCGGACGGCCTCCCAGATCGTGCCGGCGACGCAGCCGGGCGAGAGGAGACCGGCGCCGGTGCCGTCGTAGGGCCTGCCGCGGCGGATGTGGAAGGCCGTGTCGACGGCTCCGGGCACGACGAAGGTCACGCCCACGCCCGTGCCGCGCAGTTCCTGGCGCAGCGCCTCGGCGAAGGCGGCCAGGCCGGCCTTGGCGGCGGAGTACACCGCCTCCTCCCGCAGGCCCACGCAGCCGGCGACCGAGCCGAGCAGCACCACGCGGCCCCGTCCGGCCGCGATCATGGAGGGCAGCACCTCGCGCACGAGGTGGAGCGTGGCGTTGAGGTCCAGGGTCAGCACCCGGTCGATGTCGGTGTGCGGCATGGCGGTGAAGGGGCCCGCCCAGCCCATGCCCGCCCCGGCGACCAGGACGTCGATCCGGCCGGTGGTGTGCAGCGCGGTCTGTGCCAGGAGGCGGGGGCCGTCCGGGGCGGCGAGGTCGGCGGGCAGCACGACGGCCGAGGTGCCGGACGCCGTCTGCTCCAGGCGGCGCCGGTCGCGTCCGCTGAGGAGCAGCTGCCAGCCGTCCATGGCGAAACGCCGAGCCGTGGCCGCCCCGATGCCCGAGGAGGCCCCGGTGACCAGGGCCACGCGCCGGTCGATCCGTCGCGGCGGCCCGTACTGGCTCACCCGGGCGGGGACGGGGGCCGTGGAGCGGCGCGGGGCGGGGTCCGCCGGTGGGTCGTAGGCCGAGCCGGAGCCGGTGAGTGTCACGAGTCGCTCTCCCCTGCGCTGTGCGTCCGCCGTGGTCTCGTCTGTCTCCATACGGTCACTGGAAACGGAACCCTCTCTCGCCGGACACCGCCACCGCACGACGGGCCGCCGGGGCCCGGGCGGCCGGCCCCCGCAGGCCCCGGCCCGTGGGCCGCTTGCGCACCGGGCCGCCGCGCACCGCGTCCGGCAGGACCACTCCTGCGGGACGCGCGATTGCGCCAAGCGGGGGTATGGGAGGGGCGGCGGGCGGAGGCGATGCGGGCACACTCATCGAAGATGTTGAACATTGAACGGAATAGGTCTACGGTGGGTCGCGTTGGAGTAGTTAAAGATTCAACATCACACCCAGGAGGCCCCCATGAGCATCTTCAGCCGCAACGACACCCAGACCGCCGCCGCCACCGGTGCCGCCGTGAGCCCCGAGCTGGCCGCCCTGACCGGCGACTACACGATCGACCCGGCGCACTCGACGATCGGCTTCGTCGCCCGCCACGCCATGGTCACCAACGTCAAGGGCGGCTTCCAGGACTTCACCGGCACGCTCCACCTCGACGGCACCGATCCGTCGCGGTCGACGGCCTCCCTCGACGTCGTGATGGACAGCATCGACACGGGCAACGCCGACCGTGACGGCCACCTCAAGAGCGCGGACTTCTTCAAGGCGGACGAGTTCCCGACCATGACGTTCCGCTCCACCAAGGCCGAGGCCCTCGGCGGTGACGACTACCGGATCACGGGCGACCTGACGATCCTCGGCACCACCCGCGCCCTCGTCATCGACCTCGAGTTCAACGGCGCCGCGAAGGACCCCTTCGGCAACGAGCGCGTCGGCTTCGAGGGCAAGGCGGAGATCCTGCGGTCGGAGTGGGGCCTGACCTGGAACGCCGCGCTGGAGACCGGCGGCGTCCTGGTCTCCGACAAGATCAAGCTGAACTTCGACATCTCGGCCATCCGGAACGCGTGAGCCCCGCGGGGCCGGCCCGGTGACGTCAGCCCGGGCCGGTCTGGCCGGTTCCCGCCCCTTGTGCAAAGTCTGTCGGCGTTCTCATAATCCAGCAGCAGTATTTTGACCAGTCCATGCCAGCACATGGACGTTCTTTTTGCCTTGCTGCTGTCATGCACTCGTCAATCTGATGCTTCGGTTGCACGTCTCCCCGGTCAACCCCCCACGGAAGGCATCACGTTGAAGAGACTCCTCACCGCCCTCAAGAGATGCGCGGCCCTCGGCGCCGCCGCGCTCGCGATCGCCAGTCTTCAGCCCGTCTCCGCCGCGCAGGCCGCCCCGTCGCCCGTCGTCGGCGGGACGCGGGCCGCGCAGGGCGAGTTCCCGTTCATGGTCCGGCTCTCCATGGGCTGTGGCGGCGCGCTCTACACCCAGCAGATCGTGCTCACGGCCGCGCACTGCGTGGGCCGTTCCGGCAACAACACGAGCATCACCGCCACCGCGGGGGTCGTCGACCTCCAGTCCACCAGCGGCCGGGTCCAGGTCCGCTCCACCAAGGTGCTGCGGGCCCCCGGCTACAACGGCACGGGCAAGGACTGGGCGCTCATCAAGCTCGCCCAGCCCATCAACCTGCCGACCCTGAAGATCGCCACCACGTCGCAGTACAACACCGGTGACTTCACCGTCGCCGGCTGGGGCGCGAACCGCGAGGGCGGCTCCCAGCAGCGCTACCTCCTGAAGGCGACCGTGCCGTTCGTCAGTGACGCCGCGTGCAAGGCCTACGGCGGTTCCTACAGCGGTCTCGTCGCGAACGAGGAGATCTGCGCCGGCTTCGACGCGGGCGGGGTCGACACCTGTCAGGGCGACTCCGGCGGCCCGATGTTCCGCAAGGACAACGCCGGCGGCTGGATCCAGGTCGGCATCGTCAGTTGGGGTGAGGGCTGCGCCCGGCCCGAGGCCCCCGGCGTCTACACGGAGGTCTCCACCTTCGCCTCCGCCATCGCTTCGGCGGCCTCGACCCTCTGACCCACGGTTTCAGGGCCCGACACCGACGGGTGCCGGGCTCTGTCCCGTAGGACGGACTGCCGCCTGCGGCCTCACCACCGCACCGCCGGGCCGCCCGGCGGTGCAGTGGTCGCGCCGACCACCGAGGGGTGTGGGGCCCACCCCGCAGCACAGCGCCCCGCCGATCCCCCCGGGCCGTGTCGAAGGGCGCCCGGGCCCGCCGACGGCCCCCGCGGCTTCACCGCGCCCGCGCAGGCCCGCTGGACAGCGGCGCCAGTCGCACCAGGCCCGGTGTTCCCCGACGGTGCCGCCTTCCGCCGGGCTCAGCCCCCCGCGTCCCGTGGCTCCAGCTTCCCCACCGCCGCCGCCACCTGCGCAGCCCGGCTCCCTGCCGTTCTGGCGCGGAGTACCCCGAGCATCAGCAGGTACCGGTCCGTCCGCCCGAGTGCCTCGAAAGCCGCAGCGGCGCGGGGGCTCCGTTGCAGGGCCGCCGCCAGGTCGTCGGGGACCTCGGCCTCCTTCTGTGACGCGTACGCCGCCTCCCATCGGCCGTCCGCCCGCGCGGCCGCCACCTCCGCGAGTCCGCCGGGCCGCATCCGCCCGGCGGCGGTCAGCTCCTCGATCCGACGGACGTTGACCATGGACCAGAGACTGCCCGGCCGCCGCGGGGTGATCCGCTGGAGGTAGTACGACGCGTCGAGTCCCTTGCGCTGCCCGGTGATCCACCCGTGGCACAGCGCCACGTCGTTGACGTCGGCGGCACTGACGGAGGGGATGCCCGAGCCCTTCTTCGCGACCCTGACCCAGAGGCCGGGGTGCGGGGCGGGGTGCTCGGTCAGCCAGGAGTCCAGGCCGTCCGGGGTCTCGAAGGAGAGGGGGCCGGTGCCGTCGGAGGGGGTCATGCCACCACCGTAGGGAGGAAACAGGACAGCTTCCGTCCGCTACCCGAGGAGCACGCGGGCCTGTTCGCGGGCCTGGGCGATGGCGTCCGGGAAGATGCCCAGGCCATGGGCGACCAGGGCGCCCTCGTGCAGGAGCATCAGCGTCCGGGCCGTCGCATCCGCCGTCTCGGGCGCGATCTCCGCGGTGAGGCGCGTGAACAGGGCGAGCATCCACCGCTTCTGCCCGGTGATGATCGGGTGGGCCGGATGCGCGGGGTCACTGATCTCCGCATGGGCGTTGACCATGCTGCATCCCTTGGGGCTGAACTCCTGCGCCCACGCGCGCGAGGCGTCGAACACGGCCAGGACGCGCTCGCGCGGGTCCGGGCCCGCCGCGTCGAGGCGCTCGGCGAGGAAGGCCCGCCAGCGCTCGTCACGGTCGGCGAGGTACTCCACGACGATCTGCTCCTTGGAGCCGAACCGGTCGTAGAGCGTCTTCTTGGTGACCCCGGCCTCGGCGGCGATGAGGTCGACGCCGACGGCGTGGAGGCCGCGTTCGTAGAACAGCCGCGCGGCGGCCGTCAGGGCACGGCGGGCGGCGGGCGTCATCGTGATCCGGCGGGGATTCGGCGCGGTGGTACCCATGGCACCCGACTATACCGATCTGTATAGTGAACGGCAGACCGCGCTCGGACTGACCGTCTGCCTCGTGGCGGTCGTCGTCGTCCATCGCGGTGGCGGCCGGAGGGGCACGACCCTGACCGCCGCCCGGGCGGAGCCGGAGAAAAACCGGTGGACCCGCTCCCCCGGCCCCGCCTAGCCTGCCGTCCGTGTCCGGCCCCGAGGCGTCCAGAGTGCGGCCGCCGGCTCTCCGGTGGCTGTTCGTGACGCCGATGCCGGGCCGCTGAGGCCGCCCGCTCGCTCCGCTGCCGGTTTGCCGTCCGACCTGTAGCGCCCGCGCCGTAGCGCTCGGACTCAGGTACGCGCGGGTCCGGTGACTCTGCCGCCCGCAGCCTCCGGGATGACCGGGCAGCAGCGAGAACGGGCCCTGGGGCAGGACGCGCACGGCACTGAACTCCCGTGCCGTCGCGCTCGGACCCGGGTCAGAATCCGCCCCCGAAGTCCCCGCCTCCACCGAAGCCCCCGCCACCTCCGAAGTCCCCTCCTCCGAAGCCGCCCCCGAAGTCGCCGGTGTCGAAGTCGGCGCCGGAGACGTCGCCGCCCTCGTAGCCGCCGAAGTCGCCGTAGCCGGAGCCGTAGTCGGCCGCGTAGGCGGGGGCGGCCATCATGCTGCCGAGCATGGTGCCGACGAGGAGGCCGGGCAGGAGGCCGCCGCCGAAGTAGCCGCCGGCCCAGGGGCCGTACGCCGGTCCGGCCTCCCAGTAGGGGCGGCGGCCCTGGTCGGTGTCGACCTCGCGGACCGCAGGGTCGCGGCCCTCGGCCAGGCGCCTGTCGTCGGCCGCGCAGACCGGGACCTCGCGGGCGGCTCCGGCCGGTGGCGTCCAGGTGGCGTCGGCGACCGAGGGGCCGTGGCGCGGGTCGAAGAAGCAGGGCGGGCGGCGCTCGGGCAGGGCTCCGCCCTCGCGGCGGGCCGCGAGCCGGGCCAGGGAGAACCGGCCGTCCTCCACGGCCTGGGTGACGGCCCGGACGTCCTCCGGTTTCGTCGCGGCCGCCATCAGGGACTTGGACTGCTCGTAGGAGTCCAGGGCACGCTCGTAGTCGGTGCGCATCGCGTCGTCGGCGCCGGGCTCCCCGGGATGGAAGTCGAGGCGATCGAGCTCCTCGCCGAACGCGGTGATGTCCTCGTCGACGACCACCCGCAGCTTCTCCAGCGCGGCCCGCTGCTCCTCCTCGTGGCGGCGCCGGTTGCGGCGGGCCAGGGCGTAGGCGCCCGTGCCGCCGGCCGCGACCAGGGCGCCGACCGTGATCAGACCGCCGACCGGCACGTCGGTGCCCGAGCCGTCGCTCCAGCTGCTCGGCGCCGAACCGCCCACGTTGCGCAGGGCGTCGTCGACGAAGTCGTTCAACTGAGCCTTGGTGTCGCCCGCGTCCTGCACGGCCGTGACCAGGTTGGACACCGCCTGCCGGCTCATCACGGAGCTGTCGGCGCGGGCGTCGAACCGGTCGCCGAGGTGGATGCCGTACAGGCCGGTGACGCCGGTCTCCGTGCGGAGGTTCCGGAAGAGGTCCTGCGTGGGGTAGCCGGCCGGCAGGACGGCCACGAAGACGGGCTTGTCCGCGTCCTTGATCTTGTCGGCGAGGGCCTCCGCGTCCGACGCCGCGAGCTGCCCGGAGGCGGCCGGATCGACGTAGACGGGGCTCTCGCGCAGTTCCTGGGCGACCTTGGACAGGTCCGTGGCCGCGTGCGCGCCCGGCGCACCGGCCAGCAGCACCGCCAGCACGGCGGCGAACGGCACGATCAGCAGGCGTAGGACGGTACGCACCAGGGCGGCCTTCATATGTTCGAAGCTACCCGAAATAGTACAGAAAGGGATATCCGTCGAGGCACGGATTTGTCGACGCGGCTGCGCCTAGGATGCCTCTGACCATCCAGGAGGGGCGGGATCAGGGGCATGTTCGGACGACGCAGGACTGCGGACATGACGGTGTCCGAACTGACCGAGCTGGACCGGTCGCGTACGCGGGCCGACCTGCTGTGGGAGCTGTTCCGGCATGCCGAGGCGGAGGTGACCTCCGCGATCGGCTGGTATCTGGCCCGGCGCCGGGGACCGTCGCTGTGGTCGCGTTCGCTGCGGGCGCTCGCCACGCTGCTCGGCATCGTCGGCACGATCACGCCGCTGGTGCACGCGGCCGCGCCGACGGCCGTCCAGCCCGAGTGGGGTTTCGTGTTCCTGGCCGGCGGTGCGGGCTGCGTCCTCTTCGACCGGATCTTCGGGTTCTCGGCGTCCTGGACCCGCTACATCCGTGCGGAACTGGCGTTGCAGCAGATCCTCAAGAAGGCACAGGCCGACTGGGCGCAGGCGTTCCTGAGGACCACCGACTCCCCCAGCGACAAGGAGCAGGCCGCGCTGCTCGGGGTGATCGAGCGGCTGCGGGCCGACGCGCAGCGGATCATCGAGGACGAGGGCACGGCGTGGGTCGGTTACCTGGCCGACGGCGTCGAGGAGCTGACCCGCTCCACCAGCACCGCCACCGGCCAGCGCTCCCACACCGCGGGCCTCTTCCGCCTCGACCGGACCCCCGGCCGCGACCGGGGCGGCGAGGTCCCGGGACCGCGGTCCCGGGACACGGCGATGTGACCCGCGCCCCGGGCACCCGGCCCCGCCGGAGTGCGGCTACTCCGCCGGAGCGACCCCCGCGCGCAGCAGCCCGTACGTGTACGCGTCCTCCAGGGCCTGCCAGCTCGCGGCGATGACGTTGTCGGCGACGCCGACCGTCGACCACTCCCCCGCGCCGTCGGACGTGGAGATCAGCACGCGGGTCGTGGAGTTGGTGCCGTGCTTGCCCTCCAGGATGCGGACCTTGTAGTCCACCAGCTCCAGCTTGGCGAGCTGGGGGTAGATCTTCTCCAGGCCCACGCGCAGGGACCTGTCCAGGGCGTGGACCGGGCCGTTGCCCTCGGCCGTGGCGACGATGCGCTCGCCCTTGGCCCACAGCTTGACCGTGGCCTCGTTGGCGTGGGAGCCGTCGGGCCGGTCCTCGACGATGGCGCGCCAGGACTCGACCTCGAAGTACCGCAGCGGCCCGCCCTGGACCTCGGCGCGCAGGAGGAGTTCGAAGCTCGCGTCGGCCGCCTCGTAGGTGTAGCCCCTGAGCTCGCGCTCCTTCACCCGCTCGACCACCCGGCCGACCAGCGCGCGGTCGCCGCCGAGGTCGATGCCGAGCTCCTTGCCCTTGAGCTCGATGGAGGCGCGCCCGGCCATGTCGGAGACCAGCATCCGCATGGTGTTGCCGACCAGCTCGGGGTCGATGTGCTGGTACAGGTCCGGGTCGACCTTGATCGCCGAGGCGTGCAGTCCGGCCTTGTGGGCGAAGGCGGAGAGGCCGACGTAGGGCTGGTGCGTGGAGGGGGTGAGGTTGACGACCTCGGCGATGGCGTGCGAGATGCGCGTCATCTCACGCAGGTGCCCGTCGGGCAGGACCTTCTTCCCGTACTTGAGCTCCAGGGCCGCCACGACCGGGAACAGGTTGGCGTTGCCGACGCGTTCGCCGTAGCCGTTGGCCGTGCACTGCACGTGCGTCGCGCCGGCGTCGACGGCGGCCAGGGTGTTGGCGACCGCGCAGCCCGTGTCGTCCTGGGCGTGGATGCCGAGCCGGGCGCCGGTGTCGGCGAGGACCGTGGCGACGACGGCCTGGATCTGGGCCGGGAGCATGCCGCCGTTGGTGTCGCACAGGACGACGACGTCCGCGCCGGCCTGCGACGCCGTACGGACGACCGCCTTGGCGTACTCGGGGTTGGCGCGGTAGCCGTCGAAGAAGTGCTCGCAGTCGATGAAGACGCGGCGCCCCTGCTCCTTGAGGAAGGACACGGTGTCGCGGACCATCGCCAGGTTCTCGTCCAGGGTGGTGCGCAGCGCGAGCTCGACATGGCGGTCGTGCGACTTGGCGACCAGTGTGATCACCGGCGCGCCGGACTCCAGGAGCGCCTTGACCTGCGGGTCCTCGGCGGCGGTGGTGCCGGCGCGGCGGGTGGAGCCGAATGCGACGAGCTGGGCGTGCCGGAAGTCGATCTCCTGCTGGGCGCGAGCGAAGAACTCGGTGTCCCGGGGGTTGGCGCCCGGCCAGCCGCCCTCGATGAAGCCCACGCCGAAGTCGTCCAGGTGCCGTGCGATGGCGAGCTTGTCGGCGACGGTGAGGTTGATGCCCTCCCGCTGGGCGCCGTCACGCAGGGTGGTGTCGAAGACGTGGAACGAATCGTCGAGCTCGCTGGTTTCGGTCATGGTCTCAAGGCTCCTGAGGATGGGATCTCGGTCGTACCGGAATGACCGGCTCCACCGCCCTCACATACTCCCTCGCGCTCTCGCCTCCGGCTGTGGGTGGGCCAGAAATGCGAAAAACCTCTCGCGGGTGCGAGAGGTCTGCGCGCGGGTCGAGGACGACGGTGTCCGCCCGTACCTGGTCGTACGTGGCGGTCACTGCGGACCGGCGCGCCTGCTGCCAATAATCATGGCGAACGAGAGCACGGAGGGAGTCTTGCACAACCCCCGCGCCTCGCTCACCGTTGTCTCAGGATGCGGTCCGGGTCACCTCAGGTGACGGACATAGACGTGCGCCACGACAGCGGCTTGTTGTCCGGCCGAGTCGGGTGGTGGGTGGGCATAGGTCCCGGGTCCGGGGGCCGGAGCCCCCGGAGTGGGGGCCGGACTCAGCCCAGCGGGTGCATCCAGCCGTGCTTGTCGTCGGCCGTGCCCCGCTGGATGTCGAGCAGCGCCTGGCGGAGCCGCAGCGTGACCTCGCCCGGCTCTCCGCCGCTCTGCTTCCACTCGGTCCCGGACCGCTTCACCGTGCCGACCGGCGTGATCACCGCGGCCGTACCGCAGGCGAACACCTCGGTCAGCGAGCCGTTCTCCGAGTCCCGCTGCCACTGGTCCACCGAGACCCGGCCCTCCTCGGCCTCGTACCCGAGGTCACGGGCGACGGCGAGCAGGGAGTCCCGCGTGACGCCCTCCAGGATGGACCCGGTCAGGGACGGCGTGACGATCTTGTTGCCGTACACGAAGTACAGGTTCATGCCGCCCAGCTCCTCGACCCACGTGTGCTCCACGGCGTCGAGGTAGCAGACCTGGTCGCAGCCCTTGGTCGCGGCCTCGGCCTGCGCCAGCAGGGACGCGGCGTAGTTGCCGCCCGTCTTCGCGTCGCCCATGCCGCCGGGGACGGCACGGACGCGGTCCTCGGAGACCCAGATGGACACCGGCTTCACACCACCGGGGAAGTACGCCCCGGCCGGAGAGGCGATCACCAGGAACAGGTACTCGTTGGCCGGCTTCACGCCCAGCCCGACCTCGGTGGCGATCATGAACGGGCGCAGGTAGAGGGACTCCTCGCCCCCGTGCGCCGGCACCCACGCCCGGTCCTGCTTCACCAGGGCGTCGCACGCCTCGATGAACGTCTCGACCGGAAGCTCGGGCATACCGAGCCGGCGGGCGGAGCGCTGGAACCGCTCGGCGTTCTTCTCGGGGCGGAAGGTGGCGACGGACCCGTCGGGCTGGCGGTAGGCCTTCAGACCCTCGAAGATCTCCTGCGCGTAGTGCAGGACCGTGGTGGCGGGATCGAGGGAGATCGGCGCGTACGGGACGAGCTGGCCGTCGTGCCAGCCGCGGCCTTCCGTCCACTTGATCGTCACCATGTGGTCGGTGAAGTGGCGGCCGAACCCGGGGTTGGCCAGGATTCCCTCGCGTTCGGCGTCGGAGAGCGGGTGGGCGGAGGGCTTGAGCTCGATCGTGGGCGTCGTCATGGGTTGATGTCCTTCACCGGTTGTAGTGACGGGCCGCGCTCGGTACTGCTCTGATGGTGACCAGTGCTAGGACGTCCGAGCATTCCCTCATTGCGCGGCCTCGCGTTCGATTATCGCCCGGGGGCGGCGGCGGAAGGAACGGGGTGAATGCGGCCCGGTGGTCGATGGTGGCACCCGGCGGGAACATGCGGAAGCCGCCGGGCGCGGATGCGACCCGGCGGCTTGCGGTGTGCAGCGGCGGGTCAGCCGGCTACGCGTACGGCGAGCGCGTCGCCGATCTCCGAGGTGGAGCGGGCGGGCTTGCCGGTGCGCTCGCCGAGGTCGGCCGCGACCGCCTCGTCGATGCGGGCGGCCTCGGCCTCGTAGCCGAGGTGGCGCAGGAGCAGGGCGACGGACAGCACGGTGGCGGTCGGGTCGGCCTTGCCCTGGCCGGCGATGTCCGGGGCCGAGCCGTGCACGGGCTCGAACATGGACGGGAAGTCGCCGGAGGGGTTGATGTTCCCGCTGGCGGCGACGCCGATGCCGCCGGAGACGGCCGCGGCGAGGTCGGTGACGATGTCGCCGAAGAGGTTGTCGGTAACGATCACGTCGAAGCGCTCGGGCTGCGTGACGAGGTAGATCGTCGCCGCGTCCACGTGCATGTACTCGGTGGTGACCTCGGGGAACTCCTCGGCCACCTTGTTGAAGACGTTGGTCCACAGGTGACCCGCGAAGGTCAGCACGTTGTTCTTGTGGATCAGCGCCAGCTTCTTGCGGGGGCGGGCCTGGGCACGCGCGAAGGCGTCACGGACCACGCGCTCGACACCGAAGGCCGTGTTCACCGAGACCTCGGTGGCGACCTCGTGCTCGGTGCCCTTGCGGATCGTGCCGCCGTTGCCGGTGTACGGGCCCTCGGTGCCCTCGCGGACCACGACGAAGTCGATCTCCGGCTCACCCGCGAGCGGAGTGGCGACACCCGGAAGGAGCTTCGACGGACGCAGATTGACGTGGTGGTCGAAGGCGAAGCGGAGCTTGAGCAGGAAGCCGCGCTCCAGGACGCCGGACGGCACCGACGGGTCACCGATCGCGCCGAGCAGGATCGCGTCGTGCCGCTTCAGGGCGTCGAGGTCGGCGTCGGTGAGGGTCTCACCGGTGGCGTGGTAGCGCCGGGCGCCGAAGTCGTACTCCTCGGTCTCCAGCTTCACATCCTGCGGAAGGACGGCGGAGAGGACCTTCAGACCTTCGGCCACGACCTCCTGGCCGATGCCGTCACCCGGGATCACTGCGAGATTGATGCTGCGAGACATGCGGGCACCCTACTCCTCGTCCCATGGGATGACATTCGGTGTCCGTGATGCGGACAGGCGGGAGGCACCCGCTCGGGGGACGGCACGCGTCCGCCGGGTGCCGTTCACCCGTACGTGGTGCGGCCGTTGGCCTCCGGTGGGAAGCTCGCCGGACATGGAGATCCCCCACTTCGGCATCCCGCCCGAGCTCGCCCGCCGGATGAGCATGGCGGAGCAGCACGAGTACCTGCGGACGCGGCTGTCGCGGCGGCGCACCCTGGTGACCGCGGGCGCCGTGGCGAGCGGGCTGCTGACCGGCTGCTCCGGTTCCGGCACCCGTTCCGGCCAGGGCGGCGCGACGGCCGCCGGGAGCCCGTCACCCGGCACCTCCAAGGCGCCCGGCTCCCTCATCACACCCTTCGGCCGCCATCTCGCCTTCGGCGCCGACCCCAGGACGCAGATGCGGATCTCCTGGCAGGTGCCGCTCGCGGTGCGCAGGCCGTACGTCCGGGTGGGCCTGCGCCCCGACGACCTCGGCCGCAAGGTCGAAGCGGAGCTGCGCGACCTGCACACCCCGGAGCTGAAGGGCGTACGGGCGGCGGTCGACCAGTACTACCTGCACGCCGCGCTGGACGGCCTGCGTCCGGACACGACGTACTACTACGGCGTCGGCCACGAGGGCTTCGACCCGGCCTCCCCGCGGCACCGGTCGACCGTCACGTCCTTCCGCACGGCGCCCGCGAGCCCGCCGAAGCGGTTCGTGTTCACCGCGTTCGGCGACCAGGGCGTCGGCGAGGAGGCGGCCCTCAACGACCGTACGCTGCTGCGCCGCGAGCCCGCCTTCCATCTGCACGCCGGCGACATCTGCTACGCCGACCCGACCGGCAAGGGCAAGGAGTCGGACGTCTTCGACGTGAGCCAGTGGGACCGGTTCCTCAAGCAGACCGAGCCGGTGGCCAGGTCGGTTCCGTGGATGGTGACGACCGGCAACCACGACATGGAGGCCTGGTACTCACCCGACGGCTACGGCGGCCAACTCGCCCGGTTCTCCCTGCCGGACAGCGGCTTCGACGCGCGCACGGCACCGGGCGTGTACGCCTTCACCTACGGCAACGTCGGCGTGGTCGCGCTGGACGCGAACGACGTGTCGTACGAGATCCCCGCCAACTTCGGCTACACGGAGGGGAGGCAGACGAAGTGGCTGGACCGGAAGCTCGGCGAGTTAAGGTCCGCGAAGGACGTCGACTTCATCGTCGTCTTCTTCCACCACTGCGCGTACTCAACGTCCACGCACGCCTCCGACGGCGGGGTGCGCGCCGAGTGGCTGCCGCTGTTCGCCCGGCACGAGGTGGACCTGGTGATCAACGGGCACAACCACGTCTACGAGCGGACGGACGCCATCCGGAACGGCGAGGTGGGCCGGCCGGTGCCGGTCGGCGGGACGACGGATCCGCGCCGGGACGGGATCGTGTACGTCACCGCGGGCGGCGGCGGCAAGGAGCTCTACGGCTTCCCCGACGGCGTGAAGGAGAGCTACGAGGGGAACACCGCCGACCACGAGCCGGTCACCACGTTCCGGTGGACCAAGTCCCAGGACACCAAGGCGGAGTCGGCGCAGTGGTCGCGGGTGCGCTACCGCGGCTTCTCGTTCCTCTCGGTGGAGGCGGAGAGCGGCACCAGGCCGAAGCTCACGGTGTCGGCGCTGGCGTCGAGCGGTGCGCGGATCGACCGTTTCGAGGTGCGGCGCGGGGCCTGACGCCCCGCACCGCGCCTCGTCGGGCGGCTCCCGGTCCTGATGCGGCTCAGTGGCCGCTGGATCCACCGTTGTCCCTGCGGTCGAGGGCGCGCTGGAGCGCGGCGGCGGCGTTCTTGCGGTCGGACTCGCTCATACGGGAGACGTGACGGACTCGGCGGCGGACGGTCGTCTCGGCCATGGGAAATCGACTCCTTCGACAGCATGGAGTGCACAGGGAGGGTTACGAGACGCCGGAAGGGGCGGGGAGCGGTGCCGCAGGGGTTGCCTGCACGGGGCCCGGCTCACGACCGCCATTCGCTTGGTCGAGCGAGACGTTCGGCTCCTACAAAGCTAAGGGAGCGCGGAGCGTCTGTCTCCACAATTACTCGGACTTCCTACTATCTGAGACGGTGGACTGGGTCACACCGCGCTGACCTGCGATGTTTTCTACAACACGTCGCCGTCGCGCCAGTCGAAGAGCAGCTCGTGCGCGGGGTCGAGGGAGCCGGCCAGGGCGGCACGGACGTAGGTACCGCCCTCCTCGTCCGGCAGGCGGACGACGCCGTCCCGCGGGCTGAGGGCGTGCACCTGACCGCTCCACGGCTCCCAGCCGCGGGAGGTGTAGAGCAGGGCACCGTCGTCGCTCGCGGAGAGGGCACCGAGATCGTAGGCCCGGTCGACGACGCGTTCCAGTTCCGCCATGACCAGCCCGCCGAGACCGGTGCGGCGGGCGTCGGCGCGGACGGCGACGTTCTCGACGTACCCGGTGCGCAGCCACCGGCCGCGATGCCGCACCCGGCGCATCACGACCGCGCCGTGCGCGGCGAGCCCCGAGTCGTCGTGGACGAGGGCGTGCATGCCGCCGAGGCCGTGGTCCCAGTCCTCGTCCCCGAAGTCACCCTCGAACGCGTCGTCCAGGAGGCCGCGCACGGCGTCGAGTTCGGCGGGGGTCAGATCGGCGGTGTGGGCGGTGCGCGCTCGGATGGTCATCGCACCAGTATGTGAAGGGACCGGGCGGCTCTCGACCGGTTGTCCGGGCCCGCTCCGGCGAGTCCACCGTCGAGCGCGGCCGGATGTCCTCGGCCCCGTCGACGATGAGCACGGGCACCTCCAGGCCCGCGCGGGCGGCGTACAGGCCGGGGGTGCCGCAGACACTCCTCGCCGCGGCGGTCAGCCGCTGGTTGCACGCGGAGTTGATCCCGAGCCAGGGGGCGGCCCTCCGCTCGGCGTGCTCCGTCGCCCGGTCGGCGTCCGGGAACTCGGCCGACCAGTGCAGGACTGCCCATTCCCGCTCCTGGGCCTCGTCGCGCCCCGGCGTGTCCGTCAGCTCCCCCCAGCGGACCGGACGTTCGGGCCGCTCTCCGAGCCGGGCCCGCTGGTTCTCCTTGCACGCGCCGTGCCGGTCGCTGTCCGGGCCGATGCCCGTACCGCTGGCACCAGGGGCGTGGCGCCCCGGCCGGAGCGCTGGGCCCACAGTCGTACGCCGTCCCCGGTGGTCACGGTCTCCGTCGTGGTCATGGCCCCGGTGTTTCCGCCGGGCATGCCGACGGGCCAGGCCTTTTCGGCCTGGCCCGTCGGTGCGCCGCGGGGTGTCAGCCCATGTGCGGGTACGTGTAGTCGGTCGGCGGGACCAGCGTCTCCTTGATGGCGCGGGTCAGGGTCCAGCGCATCAGGTTCTGCGGGGCGCCGGCCTTGTCGTTGGTGCCCGAGGCGCGGCCGCCGCCGAAGGGCTGCTGGCCGACGACGGCACCGGTGGACTTGTCGTTGATGTAGAAGTTGCCGGCCGCGTAGCGCAGCTTGTCCGCCGTGTACGCCGCCGCCGCACGGTCGTTGGCGATGACCGAGCCGGTCAGGGCGTAGTCGGAGACGGACTCCATCTGCGTCAGCATCTCGTCGTACTTGTCGTCCTCGTAGACGTGCACGGCGATGATCGGGCCGAAGTACTCGGTGCGGAAGACCTCGTTCTCCGGGTCGGTGCACTCGATGACGGTCGGGCGGACGAAGTAACCCACGGAGTCGTCGTAGGTGCCGCCCGCGACGATCGTGCAGGAGGCGTCCTCCTTGGCGCGGTCGATGGCGGCCTTGTTCTTGGCGAAGGCACGCTCGTCGATGACGGCGCCGATGAAGTTCGACAGGTCGGTGACGTCACCCATCTTGATGCCGTCGACCTCGGCGGCCAGCTCCTCCTTGAAACCGGAGTTCCAGATCGAGGCGGGGATGTACGCCCGGGACGTGGCGCTGCACTTCTGGCCCTGGAACTCGAAGGCGCCGCGGGTGAACGCCGTCTTCAGGATCGCCGGGTCGGCCGACGGGTGGGCGACGAGGAAGTCCTTGCCGCCGGTCTCGCCGACGAGGCGCGGGTAGGTGCGGTACTTCTCGATGTTGTTGCCGACCGTCTTCCACAGGTACTGGAAGGTGGGGGTCGAGCCGGTGAAGTGGATGCCCGCGAGGTCCCGGTGCTCCAGGGCGACCTTGGAGACCTCGATGCCGTCACCGGTGACGAGGTTGATGACGCCCTTGGGCAGACCGGCCTCCTCCAGCAGCTGCATGAGCAGCACGGCGGCGTGGGTCTGCGTCGGGGACGGCTTCCAGACGACGACGTTGCCCATCAGGGCCGGGGCCGTCGGCAGGTTGCCGGCGATGGCGGTGAAGTTGAAGGGCGTGATCGCGTAGACGAAGCCCTCCAGCGGGCGGTGGTCCAGACGGTTCCACACGCCCGGGGAGTTGGCCGGGGGCTGCTCGGCCAGGAGGTTGCGGGCGTAGGAGACGTTGAACCGCCAGAAGTCGATCAGCTCGCAGGGCGTGTCGATCTCGGCCTGCTGGGCGGTCTTGGACTGGCCGAGCATGGTGGAGGCGGCGAGCGTCTCGCGCCACGGGCCGGACAGCAGCTCGGCGGCGCGCAGGATGATCGCCGCGCGGTCGTCGAAGGACATCGCACGCCAGGCGGGCGCGGCGGCCAGGGCCGCGTCGATGGCGTCCTGGGCGTCCGCTTGCGTGGCGTTGCGGTACGTGCCGAGCACGGCCTGGTGGTTGTGCGGCTGGACGACCTTGAAGGCCTCGCCGCCGCCCATCCGCTTCTCGCCGCCGATGGTGCAGGGCAGGTCGACGGGGTTGTCGGCCAGCTCCTTCAGCCGGGCCTCCAGCCGGGCCCGCTCGGGCGAGCCGGGGGCGTAGCCGTGCACCGGCTCGTTGACGGGGGTGGGGACCTGGGTCACAGCGTCCATGTTTTCCGTAACTCCTTACTGAGCGGTGTTTCGGTCTCAGCCCTTGAAGAGCTGTCAGCCCTTGGTGAGCATCGAGCGGGCGAAGAAGCGCAGGTTGGCCGGCTTCTCCGCGAGACGGCGCATGAAGTAGCCGTACCAGTCGGTGCCGTAGGCGGTGTACACGCGCATCCGGTGGCCCTCGGCGGCCAGCCGCAGCTGCTCCTCGGTGCGGATGCCGTAGAGCATCTGGAACTCGTACGCGTCGGGCTTGCGCCCGGCCTGGTGGGCGAGCTCCTGGCCGATCGCGATCAGGCGCGGGTCGTGGGACCCGATCATCGGGTACCCCTCCCCCTGCATCAACGTCCTCAGAACGCGAACGTATGCCCGGTCGATCTCGTGTTTGTCCTGATACGCGACCGAGGCGGGCTCTTTGTACGCGCCCTTGACCAGGCGGACCCGGCTGCCGCTCGCGGCGAGGCGGCGGGCGTCGGCCTCGGTGCGGAAGAGATACGCCTGGATGACGCAGCCGGTCTGCGGGAAGTCCTTCCGCAGCTCCTCGTGGATGGCGAGCATCGAGTCGAGGGTGGTGTGGTCCTCGGCGTCGAGCGTGACCGTGGTGCCGATCTCGGCGGCGGCCTCGACGACCGGGCGGACGTTCTTCAGGGCCAGCTCGTGGCCGTCGTCCAGCGCCTGCCCGAACATCGACAGCTTCACCGACATCTCGGCGCGGGTGCCGAGCTCCAGCGGCTTGAGGCGGTCGACGAGCTCCAGGTAGGCGTCCCGGGCGGCGGCGGCCTGCGCGGGGTTGGTGATGTCCTCGCCGACGACGTCCATCGTCAGTTCGAGGCCGCGGTCCGCGAGCTCCCGGACGACGGGGACGATGTCGTCCACGTCCTCGCCCGGGATGAAGCGGTCGACGACCTGCTTGGTCACCGGGGCCGCCGAGACCAGGCGTCGCATCCGGTCGCTGCGTGACGCGGCGAGAATCACGGGACCCAGCACGGGGCACCTCCAGAGCACAAGCAACGTGAAGGCCGGACCCCTCGCGGATGATGCGTCGGGTACGGCACGGAGAACCACCGTGAAACCTAAGGATCCCTCCGATCGTCTGCCATCGACAGCTGTCACGCATCCGTGCCACAGATCTCAGACAGATGTATGAAGGGGTCCGGGAAGTGCGCGACAATGCCCAGGTGACGTCGGAACACAGGGGCGACTACGAGGAGCTGGTCGACGAGATCTCGGAGCTGCTCGGCGCGCCCGCGACTCTGGAGAACCGGGACTTCGAGCTGATCGCCTTCGGGGCGTACGACAGCGAGGGCGACCTCGATCCGTCGGCCCTGGACCCCGTACGCACCCGCTCGATCCTCACCCGCCGCTCGACGGCGGCGGTCCGGGCGTGGTTCGAGGGCTTCGGCATCACCCGCGCCACGGGCCCGGTCCGCATCCCCCCGACACCGGAGGCCGGGGTCTACCGGGGCCGGATCTGCCTCCCGGTCCGTCACCGGGGCGTGGTGCACGGCTACGTCTGGCTCCTGGACGACGATCCCGGCCCGAGCGAGCGCCAGCTCGCCGCCGCCATGCAGGTCACGGCCCGCATCGGCGCCCTGCTCGCGGACGAGGCCCAGCACGGCGCCGACCTCAGCCGCGAGCTGCGGGCGGTCCTCACCGCCGAGCACGGCTGGCAGAGCGACATGGCCGTCGCGGAACTCCGCACGGCCCTCGGCCCCCGCGCCGACGGCTTCCACGCCCTGATGTGCATCGCCCCCTGGCCCTCGGCCGACCCCGACGACGCCCCCTCGGTCCGCGCGGTCCCGGGCGCGACGGCCCTGTGCACCCTGCCGTGGGGGGCGACGGCCCCATGCCTGGCGGTGCTGATCCGTCTGCGCTCCCCGGACGTCCTCACCCCGGCGACCACGGCGGCGGGGCGACTGCTGGAGCGGGCGCGAGGGGGAAGCGGCGCGGGGAGCGCGGCTGCGCGGGGGGCGGGCGGCAGCGGTCCGCCGAGCGCGGCTGCGCGGGGGGCCGGCGGCAGCGGTCCGCCGAGCGCGGCTGCGCGGGGGGCCGGCGGCAGCGGCCAGGGCGGAAACGCCACCGGCGGCACGGACGGATCCTCCACGGGCACGGCGGGTGCAACGGGCAGAGCGGGAACGGCTCGCGGAACAGGCACGGCGGGCACGGCGAGCACAGCGAGCGGAACAGCCGGAGCCGGCTCCGGCGCCGGTGCCGGTGCCGCCACCCCCCGCTCCGGCCCCGCCGCCGGTGTCGCCACCCCCCGCTCCGGCCTCGCCGACCTGGCGACCGCCTGGGCAGAGGCGTCGGCGGCCGCTCGGGCGGCGCTGGCCGAGACGCGGTTCGGGCCGGTGGCGCAGTGGGCGTCGATCGGGCCGTTCCGGCTGCTCACCGCCCTGCCCCCGGAGGTCGCCCACGACCCCGTAGCCCGCACGCTGCTCGCCCCGGTCCACCACGAACTCGCCCGCACCGCCGAGGTCTATCTCGACTGCGCCGGTCAGGCCGCCCGGGCCGCCGCCGAGCTGGGCATCCACCGCCAGACCCTGTACTACCGCCTGTCCCGGATCGAGAAGCTCACCGGCCTCGACCTGGACGACGGCGAGGACCGTCTGCTGCTGCACATGGCCCTGAAGGCACACCGACTGTGAGGACCGGCCCGCCCATGCCCCTGCTGCTGCTCGACCTCGACAACACCCTGGTCGACCGGGACGCCGCGTTCCGGGCGGCGGTCACGGCCTTCCTCGCCGAGCACGCCCTGCCCGCGCACGACACCGAGTGGCTGATGACCGTCGACGCAGGCGGCTACACGCCCCGCGCCGAGGTGGCCCGGGCCGTGCACGCACGGTACGGCGAGAGGGCACCCGGGCAGGCCGTCCGCTCCCTGCTCGACCGGGGCGCGGCCGACCGCGTGGTCCTGTCCGGCCCCGTCCGCACCGCCCTCGGCCGGGCGCTGGCCGCCGGCTGGACCCTGGCCATCGTCACCAACGGCCGTACGGCGCAGCAGGAGACGAAGATCCGCAACACCGGCCTCGACGCGCTGGCCCACGGCTGGGTCGTCTCCGAGGCCGTCGGCCACAAGAAGCCCGCACCGGAGATCTTCCACGCCGCTGCCGCCGCCGTCGGCGCCACCCTCGACGGCGCCTGGGTGATCGGCGACTCCGCGCACGCCGATATCGGCGGCGCGGCGGCCGTCGGCGCCCGCAGCGTCTGGGTGTCGGCCGGCCGCTCCTGGACCGAGACGGCGCACACCCCCACCCGCACCGCTCCCGACACCGCGTCCGCCATCGACTCGGTCGTCGGCGCCCCCGGCTGAGGGGGACGCGTCACTTCCCCCCGGCTGCCTCGATCACCTGGCGGAGCCCCTCGGTGAGCTGCCCGGCCTCGGGCGCGCTCTTCGGATCGAAGGTCCACTGCGCCATGAGGCCCATCATCAAGGTCAGGTAGAAGTAGCCGAGGGTGTCCACCCGCTCCTCCGGGACGTCCTCCTCAGGGCCGCCGTGGAAGAGCGTGACGATGCCGCGCGCACCCTCGCGCTGGGCCCGCGCGAGATGCTCCCGCACCTCCGGCAGCTGGTCACCCATGGCCACGATCTCCATGCTGAGCCGCCACATGGACCCGGGGTCGCGCATGGTCCCGATGATGTTCGCCCACACCCCGGTGAACCGCTCCAACGACCCCGGCTCGCCCCGCGGTTCACCGCCCCCCTCGAAGGCGTCGGACATCCCCTCCACCATCCCGATGTACGCCTGTGCCAGCAGCGCGTCCTTCGAGCCGTAGTGGTAGCCGATCGACGCCAGGTTCGTCCCCGACTCCTTGACGATGTCGCGCGCGGTCGTGCGCAGGAAGCCCTTCGCCAGCAGGCAGCGCTTGGCGCCTTCGAGCAGATCCTCACGGTGTCCCATGGCACCTCACCCTACCCCGGCATCCATACATACGTCCCATACGCACGTATTAAACAAACGTACTATACAAGCGTTTAATACGCTCGTACAGTCCTGGCCGTGACGACGAACCCGCACCCTCCCGCCCTCGCCGGCCGCCGCGAATGGACGGCTCTCGGCGTGCTGATGCTTCCGCTGCTGCTGGTCTCGATGGACGTGTCCGTCCTCTACTTCGCGATCCCCGCGATCAGCGCCGACCTGGGGCCGAGCGCCACCCAGCAGCTGTGGATCTTCGACATCTACGGCTTCGTGCTGGCCGGCCTGCTGATGACGATGGGCTCGCTCGGCGACCGCATCGGCCGCCGCAGACTCCTGCTGATCGGCGCCGCCGCCTTCGGTACGGCCTCCCTGGTCGCGGCCTACGCCACCAGCGCCGAGACCCTGATCGCCGCCCGCGCGGTCCTCGGCATCGGCGGCGCGACGCTGATGCCCTCCACGATGGCGCTGGTGCGCACGATGTTCACCGACCCCGCGCAGCGCACCAAGGCGATCGGAGTGTGGTCGGGCGTGATGACGGCCGGTATCGCGCTCGGCTCGGTGATGAGCGGGGTGCTCGTCGAGCACTTCTGGTGGGGCTCGGTCTTCCTGGTCAACCTGCCCGCGATGCTGCTGCTCCTGGTCCTCGGCCCCGTCCTGCTGCCCGAGTCGCGCACCCCGGACCCCGGCCGCTTCGACCTGCTGAGCGTGCCCCTGTCGATGGCGGCGGTGCTCCCCGTGATCTACGGGCTGAAGGAACTCGCGTCACAGGGCTGGAACGTGCGGTACGTGATGTCGGTGACCGTCGGGCTGCTCTTCGCCGCGCTGTTCGTCCAGCGCCAGCGCACCGCGGCCTCCCCGCTGATCTCGCCGGAGCTGTTCCGGGGCCGCGGCTTCAGCCCGGCCGTCGTCCTCAACCTCGTCGCCGCCTTCGGCATGATGGGCTCGGCGTACTTCACGACCCAGTACATCCAGTCGGTCCTGGGCAACAGCCCTCTCGAGGCGGCGCTGTGGAGCCTGCTGCCGACGGTGCCCATCGGACTCGCGGCCCCGGTCGGCGCCCGCCTCGTGCAGCGGGGCGTGCCTCGCGCGTACGTCGTCGGCGGAGGCTTCGTGGTCGCCGCGTGCGGCTACATGACGCTGGCCCTGGCCGGTACGGACTCGCTCTGGCTGCTGCTGGCCGCGTGCGCCGTCCTGGCCTGCGGCATCGTCGCCGTCATGTCCCAGGTGGCCGACCTGGCGCTGAGCTCCGCTCCGGTGGAGAAGGCGGGCGCGGCGTCGTCAATGCTGGAGACCGGCACGGAGTTCGGCGGCGCGCTGAGCATGGCGTTCCTCGGCTCCATCGGTACCGCCGTCTACCGCCACGAGATCCCGGCCTCGGCTCCCGCCGCGGCCCGCGAGACCCTGGGCGGCGCCCTGGCCGTGGCCGACCGGCTCCCGGGGCGCGCGGGAGACGCCCTGGCGACGGCGGCACGCGAGGCCTTCACCAGCGGCATGCACGCGGCGGCGGTCACGGGCGCGGTGCTGCTGACCGCCGCGGCGGCAGCGGCGGTGGTGACCCTGCGGCGGGTCCCGGTACGCACAAACACCGGACGGGCTGATCAGCTCAGCCCGTCCGGCGTTGAGGGACGAGTCCGTTCTGGGTGAACGGGCCCCGGGGGCGGAGCCCCCGGAAGGTCAGGCCAGGTTCACCGAACGCGCGGACGTGGCGCCGATCTCCGCCGCGACCTCGGCCAGCACACCGGAGGTCACCGTGTCGTCCACGGTCAGCACCGCCAGCGCCTCGCCACCGGCCGCCGCGCGCGACACCTGCATGCCGGCGATGTTGAGGCCCGCCTCACCGAGGATGCGGCCCACCGTGCCGACGACACCCGGCCGGTCCTCGTACTTCAGCACGATCATGTGGTCGGCGAGCGCGAGGTCGACGTCGAACTCCCCGACGGCGACGATCTTCTGGAGGTGCTTCGGGCCGGCCAGCGTGCCGGACACCGACACCTCCTCGCCGTCGGCGAGGGTGCCGCGCACCGTGACGACGTTGCGGTGCTCGGTCGCCTCGGAGCTGGTGGTGAGGCGCACCTCGACGCCGCGCTCCTGCGCGAACAGCGGGGCGTTGACGTACGACACCGTCTCGTCGACGACGTCCTCGAAGACACCCTTGAGCGCGGACAGCTCCAGCACCTTCACGTCGTGCTGGGTGATCTCGCCGTACACCTCGACGTCGAGGCGGACCGCGACCTCACCGGCGAGCGCGGTGAAGATCCGGCCCAGACGCTCGGCGAGCGGCAGGCCCGGCTTGACGTCCTCGGCGATGACACCGCCCTGCACGTTCACCGCGTCCGGCACGAGCTCACCGGCGAGGGCGAGGCGCACCGAGCGGGCGACGGCGATACCGGCCTTCTCCTGCGCCTCGTCCGTGGAGGCACCGAGGTGCGGGGTGGCGACGACCTGGTCGAACTCGAACAGCGGGGAGTCCGTGCAGGGCTCCTTCGCGTACACGTCGAGACCGGCACCGGCGACCCGGCCCTCCTTGAGGGCGGAGTACAGCGCCTCCTCGTCGACGATCCCGCCGCGTGCGGCGTTGACGATGCGCACGCTCGGCTTGACCTTGCGCAGCGCCTCGTCGCCGATCAGGCCGAGGGTCTCGGGGGTCTTGGGGAGGTGCACGGTGATGAAGTCGGAGACCTCGAGCAGCTCGTCCAGCGACAGCACCTTGACGCCCATCTGCGCGGCGCGGGCGGGCTGCACGTAGGGGTCGTAGGCGACGACCTTCATGCCGAAGGCGGACATGCGCTGCGCGACGAGCGCGCCGATGCGGCCGAGGCCGACGACACCGAGGGTCTTCTCGGCCAGCTCGACGCCGGTGTACTTGCTGCGCTTCCACTCGCCGTTCTTCAGCGCGGCGTTCGCCTGCGGAATGTTGCGGGCGGTGGCGACGAGCAGACCGCAGGCCAGCTCGGCGGCGGTCACGATGTTCGAGGTGGGGGCGTTGACGACCATCACGCCGGCCTTGGTGGCGGCGGAGACGTCCACGTTGTCCAGGCCGACGCCGGCTCGTGCGACGACCTTCAGCTTGTTCGCGGCGGCGATCGCCTCGGCGTCGACCTTGGTCGCCGAGCGGACCAGGATCGCATCCACGTCGGCGATGGCCGGGAGCAGCTCGGCTCGGTCCGCACCGTTGCAGTGCCGGATCTCGAAGTCCGGGCCCAGCGCGTCGACGGTGGCGGGCGACAGCTCTTCAGCGATGAGTACGACGGGTTTCGAGCTCACGTGAGTCCTCACAAGTCCAGTGCTGCGGACGGCCGTCCCGACGGCCGCAGGCGGTGGAGGGTGGTGGCCGCGTGGAAGACGCACGACGCTGTGGGCCTGACGCGTTATGTGTGCAGCAGTCTAGTGGCGCCGGGGGCGTCGTCTTGCGCCGCTGCGGAAGGATCACCCGTCCGTGGCCGGACGGAACGGACAACGCCGTACCACCGACGTTACCCGGGGTTCGCCGAAGGGGCCGGAGCGGGATGCTCCGGCCCCTCGGGTCCTGCCGTCACCTTCCCGCCTGCCCGGCGGGCGGACGACGGGAAGGTGACGGCAGGACCCGGGCAGGCGGCTTACGCCTCCTCGTCGACCCAGCTCATGAGCTTGCGCAGCTCCTTGCCGGTGGTCTCCAGCAGGTGCTCGGAGTCCTGGGTCTTGTACTCGTTGTACTTCTTCAGACCGCCGTGGTACTCGTCCATCCACTGCTGGGCGAAGGTGCCGTCCTGGATCTCGGCGAGGACCTTCTTCATCTCGGCCTTGGTGGCGTCCGTGATGATCCGCGGGCCGGTGACGTAGTCGCCCCACTCGGCGGTCTCGGAGATCGACCAGCGCATCTTCTCCAGGCCGCCCTCGTACATGAGGTCCACGATCAGCTTCAGCTCGTGCAGGCACTCGAAGTAGGCGATCTCCGGCTGGTAGCCGGCCTCGGTCAGCGTCTCGAAGCCCGCCTTGACCAGCGCCGCGGTGCCACCGCAGAGGACGGCCTGCTCACCGAACAGGTCGGTCTCGGTCTCCTCGGTGAAGGTCGTCTTGATGACGCCGGCGCGGGTGCCGCCGATGCCCTTCGCGTACGACAGGGCCAGCGCGAAGCCGTTGCCCGTGGCGTCCTGCTCGACGGCGGCGATGCAGGGAACGCCGCGGCCCTCCTCGTACTGGCGGCGCACCAGGTGGCCCGGGCCCTTCGGGGCGACCATGCAGACGTCCACGCCGGCCGGGGGCTTGATGAAGCCGAAGCGGATGTTCAGGCCGTGGCCGAAGAACAGCGCGTCGCCGTCCTTCAGGTTGTCCTTGATGTGCTCCTCGTAGACCTGGGCCTGGATCGGGTCCGGGACGAGGATCATGATGACGTCGGCCTCGGCGGCGGCCTCCGACGGGCTCACCACGCGCAGGCCCTGCTCCTCGGCCTTGGCCTTGGACTTGGAGCCCTCGTGCAGACCGACGCGCACGTCGACACCCGAGTCACGGAGCGACAGCGCGTGGGCGTGGCCCTGGCTGCCGTAACCGATGACCGCGACCTTGCGGCCCTGGATGATGGACAGGTCGGCGTCGGCGTCGTAGAACAGCTCGGCCACTTTGGGTTCTCTCCTCGGGAGTGCAGGTGTTGCGTCCCACCGTATGACGGGGGGCGGAAGGGAAGTCTCAGGGTCTCGGAATACGGGCGGCCGACGGCGCGCCGACCGCCCGTTCCGGGTCTTACGCCGACCGGTCCAGGGCGCGCAGCGACCGGTCCGTGATGGAGCGGGCACCGCGGCCGATCGCGATCGTGCCGGACTGGACGAGCTCCTTGATGCCGTAGGGCTCCAGCATCTTGAGCATCGCCGACAGCTTCTCGCCGGATCCGGTGGCCTCGATGGTGACGGCCTCCGGGGAGACGTCGACGGTCTTGGCGCGGAACAACTGGACGATCTCGACGATCTGGGAGCGCGTCTCGTTGTCGGCGCGCACCTTCACCAGGACGAGTTCGCGCTGCACCGCCTGCGACGGCTCCAGCTCGACGATCTTCAGCACGTTGACGAGCTTGTTGAGCTGCTTGGTGACCTGCTCCAGCGGCAGGTCCTCCACGCCGACGACGATGGTGATGCGGGAGATGTCGGGGTGCTCGGTGACACCGACCGCGAGCGAGTCGATGTTGAAGCCGCGGCGGGAGAACAGGGCGGCGATCCGGGCGAGGATGCCGGGGGTGTTCTCCACCAGGACGGAGAGCGTGTGCTTGGACATGATCTGCTTCCTTTACGGCTCTCAGTCGTCTTCGTTGTCGCCGAAGTCGGGGCGGACGTCCCGGGCGGCCATGATCTCGTCGTTGGAGGTGCCGGCGGCGACCATCGGCCAGACCATCGCGTCCTCGTGGACGATGAAGTCGACGACGACCGGGCGGTCGTTGATGGAGTTCGCCTCCTCGATGACCTTGTCGAGGTCGTCCGGGGACTCGCAGCGGATCGCGTAGCAGCCCATGGCCTCCGACAGCTTCACGAAGTCGGGGACACGGGTGCCGCGGGCCTGAGGGTTGACGTCGTCCGGGCCGGAGTGCAGGACGGTGTTGGAGTACCGCTGGTTGTAGAAGAGGGTCTGCCACTGGCGGACCATCCCGAGGGCACCGTTGTTGATGACGGCGACCTTGATCGGGATGTTGTTCAGGGCGCAGGTGGTGAGCTCCTGGTTGGTCATCTGGAAGCAGCCGTCGCCGTCGATCGCCCAGACCGCCTTGTCCGGGGCGCCGGCCTTGGCGCCCATGGCGGCCGGGACGGCGTAGCCCATCGTTCCGGCGCCACCGGAGTTCAGCCAGGTCGCGGGCTTCTCGTACTGGATGAAGTGCGCGGACCACATCTGGTGCTGGCCGACGCCCGCCGCGAAGATCGTGCCCTCGGGCGCGAGCCGGCCGATGCGCTCGATGACCTGCTGCGGGGACAGCGAGCCGTCCTCGGGCTGGTCGTAGCCGAGCGGGTAGGTGTCACGCCAGCGGGTGAGGTCCTTCCACCAGGCGCTGTAGTCGCCCTGGTGGCCCTCGCTGTGCTCCTTCTGGACGGCCTGGATGAGGTCGGCGATGACCTCGCGCGCGTCGCCGACGATGGGCACGTCCGCGGCACGGTTCTTGCCGATCTCGGCCGGGTCGATGTCGGCGTGGACGATCTTGGCGTACGGGGCGAAGCTGTCCAGCTTGCCGGTGACGCGGTCGTCGAAGCGGGCTCCGAGGGCGACGATCAGGTCGGCCTTCTGCAGCGCGGTGACGGCGGTGACCGCACCGTGCATGCCCGGCATTCCCACGTGCAGCGGGTGGCTGTCGGGGAATGCGCCGAGCGCCATCAGGGTGGTGGTGACGGGCGCTCCGGTGAGCTCGGCGAGAACCTTGAGCTCGGTGGTGGCGTGTGCCTTGATGACACCGCCGCCGACGTAGAGGACGGGCCGCTTGGCGGAGGTGATCAGCTTGGCGGCCTCGCGGATCTGCTTGGCGTGCGGCTTGGTCACCGGGCGGTAGCCGGGCAGGTCCATGGCAGGCGGCCAGGAGAACGTGGTCTTCGCCTGGAGGGCGTCCTTGGCGATGTCGACCAGGACCGGGCCGGGGCGGCCGGTGGAGGCGATGTGGAACGCCTGGGCGATGACCCGCGGGATGTCCTCGGCCTTGGTGACGAGGAAGTTGTGCTTGGTGATCGGCATGGTGATACCGACGATGTCCGCCTCCTGGAAGGCGTCCGTGCCGATCGCCTTGGACGCCACCTGGCCGGTGATCGCGACCAGCGGCACCGAGTCCATGTGCGCGTCGGCGATGGGGGTGACCAGGTTGGTGGCGCCGGGGCCCGACGTGGCCATGCAGACGCCGACCTTGCCGGTGGCCTGCGCGTAGCCGGTGGCGGCGTGACCGGCGCCCTGCTCGTGCCGGACCAGGACGTGGCGCACCCGGGTGGAGTCCATCAGCGGGTCGTAGGCCGGGAGGATCGCACCGCCGGGAATGCCGAATACCGTGTCGGCGCCGACCTCCTCGAGAGAGCGGATGAGGGACTGCGCGCCCGTCACCTGCTCGGGGGCGGAGTGGTGTCCTCCGGATCGGGGCCGGGGCTGCGGGTGGTGGGCCCCGGTGGCCTGCTCGGTCATCGGCATTCTCTTCTCAGATGCTGAGGGTTTTTGCGAGGTTTGTACGGTCTTCGGCTGCTGCACGGAAGGCGCCTGTGCAACAAAAAACCCCTCGTGCCATAAGGCAAGCGAGGGGAGCGCGCCGGGTGGGGTCGCTGAGCGGTCGAGGCTCAGCGTCAGCCGACGCGCTTTCCAAGTACGAGAATTCGGGTGCGCATGGCACTGACCCTCCCCCCGGCACGCACTCACTGTCAAGTGGGTGGGACGGGAGTCTCATTATGTGAGCGGAGGGCCGTGCCGCCTCCGATGACGGCGGACACACCCGAGCTGTACACCCGCGGGGCGCCGCCCGCGAACGCCGGTTCGGCCGGTCCGTTCGGCACCGGATAGTGGCCGGCGGCGAGCGCCCGGCGCAGCCGGTACTCGTCGAGCGGCCCGGAGAACGCCATGCCCTGCCCGTGCGTGCAGCCCATCGCGCGCAGAGCGGTGACCTGCTCGGGCAGATCCACCCCTTCGGCCACGGACTTCAGCCCGAGGTCGCCCGCGATGCGCAGCAGCCCGCTGGTGATCTTGTGCAGGCGCGCGGACTCGACGACGCCCTCGACCAGACCGCGGTCGAGCTTCAGGACGTCGACGGGGAGCCGCCTGAGGGCCGTGATCGCCGCGTAGCCGCTGCCGAACCCGTCGAGCGAGATCCGTACGCCGACCCGCCGCAGGGCGCCCAGGCGCCGCTCCAGCTCGTCCAGCGAGACCCTCGGGTCGGCGTCCGACAGTTCGATGATCAGCGACCCGGACGGCAGCCCGTGCCGCGTGAGCAGCGCCTCGATCGAGCCGAGCGGCATCGACCGGTCCAGCAGCCGACGGGCGCTCATCCGCACGACGACCGGCACGGACAGCCCGGTCGCGTGCCGCTCGGCGGCCTGCTCGACGGCCTCCTCGATCATCCACCGGCCCAGCTCGGCGGTCTTGTCGCCGTCCTCGGCCACCCGCAGGAACTCCGCCGGGGTGAAGAGCACCCCTTGCGAGGAGCGCCAGCGCGCCTGCGCGGACACCGACGTGATCCGGCCATCCTCCAGGGACACCACCGGCTGGTGCAGCAGGGCGAACTCCCCGTCGTGCAGCGCGGCCCGCAGGCGGGTGGCGAGCTCGGCCTTGCGGACCACGTCCTGCTGCATCTGCGGCTTGTACAGCTCGACGCGGCCCTTGCCGCCGGCCTTGGCCCGGTACATGGCCAGATCGGCGTTGCGCAGCAGCTCGCCCGCGCCGAGGCCGGCTTCCGCGAAGGCCACACCGATGGAGGCGTTGACACGGACATCGTTGCCGTCGATGAGATAGGGCTGCGACAGCGTCGTCCTGAGGCGGTCGGCGAGCTCCAGGATGTGCCGTTCCCGGGCGTCCCGGTCACGGGTGTTGTCCCCGGCGATCAGCGCCGCGAACTCGTCTCCGCCGAGCCGGGAGGCGGTGTCGCCGTGCCGGACGGAGTCCTGGAGCCTGCGGGCGGCCTGGACGAGCAGCTCGTCCCCGGCCTGGTGCCCGATCGTGTCGTTGACGGCCTTGAAGCCGTCGAGATCGATGAACAGCACGGCCGTGTTCCGCAGGGCCACGCCCCGGTCGGAGGCGCGGCGGCCCGAGAGGGCGTGCTGGACGCGCTTGGTGAACAGGGCGCGGTTGGGCAGGTCGGTGAGCGGGTCGTGCTCGGCGTTGTGCTGCAATTGGGCCTGGAGCCGCACCCTTTCGGTCACGTCACGGCTGTTGAAGATGAGGCCGCCGTGATGGCGGTTGACGGTCGACTCGACGTTCAGCCAGCCTCCGTCGCCCGAGCGGAAACGGCACTCGATGCGCGTGGTGGGTTCCTCGACCGGATTGGCGGCGAGGAACCTGCGGACCTCGTGCACGACGCAGCCCAGGTCCTCGGGGTGGATGAGATTGGCCAGTTCCGTACCCACCAGCTCCTCGGCCGAGCGGCCGTACACACCGGCGGCGGCCGGGGAGACGTACCTCAGGACGCCGCTGGGGGCGGCGATCATGATGACGTCGCTGGAGCCCTGCACCAGGGAGCGGAAGTGGTTCTCCTTCTGCGCCAGTTCCTGGGTGAGGGTGATGTTGTCGAGCAGCATGATGCCCTGGCGCACCACGAGCGCGAGCACCACCGTGCCCCCGGTCAGCAGGACCACGCGGTCGACGCTGCGGCCGTTGAGGACGTTGTAGAGGATCCCCAGGGTGCACACGGCGGCCGCCAGGTACGGCGTGAGGGCGGCGAGGGAGCCGGCGATGGGCCGGGCGGCCGGGTACCGGCTGTGCTCGGCGCCGGGCAGGGACGCCTGGTGGCTGGGTCCGCTGCGCTGCCCCGGCACGTGCTCGTGCACCACGCGGGTGTGCCCCGTGGAACCGTGCCGGTCGGGGCCGCCGCGCCGGTCGCGCTCCGTGCGGGGCGCGGCCCACGGGGCGTACGCCAGGAGCAGCGAGCCGGCGAACCAGCCCGCGTCGAGCAGCTGGCCGGAGCGGTAGTCGTGGTGCATGAGCGGCGAGGTGAACAGGGCGTCGCACATCACGGTCAGGGCGAGGGCGCCGATGGCGGTGTTGACCGCGGAGCGGTTCACCGCGGACCGCCTGAAGTGCAGGGCGAGCACCATGCTGACCAGCGCGATGTCGAGCAGCGGGTAGGCCAGTGACAGCGCGGTGTGCGCCACGCTCGGCCCTTCGGACTTCGCGGCCTGGGCGAGGGCGAGGCTCCAGGCCAGCGTCAACAACGAGCCGCCGATGAGCCAGGCGTCCAGCCCGAGGCAGACCCAGCCGGCCTTGGTCACCGGCCGCTTGGCGAGCACGAGCAGCCCGACGATCGCGGGCGGCGCGAAGCAGAGGAAGAACAGGTCGGCGTAGCTGGGGCTGGGAACGGGCAGTCCGAGGACCACCTCGTACCACCCCCAGACCAGGTTGCCCAGGGAGGCCATGGCCGAGGAGAGGCCGAACAGCAGCCAGGCGGGTCGAAAGCGGGGGCGGCGGCTGCGGGCATAGACGAAGCACGAGACGGCGGCGGTGGCGGCCGCGGCGCTCAGCCCGAAGTCGCCCATGAACAGCGCCACTTCGGACGAACCCCAGCCGAACGCGGCGCCGACGGCGTATCCCGCGCAGGCCAGGGCGAGGACGAGTTGGAGGGCCAGGCCCGGCCGGTGGCCGGGGACCGGCGTGCGGGGCAGCAGCGCGCCCGGTGACGGAGGCTGTGCCCGCAGCGCTCCGTCCAGCGTGGAGGTGGGGGGCGCGCTCACCGGGCCCTCCCGGTCCGCGCCGCTCCCGGGTCCCGCGGGACCGGCTGGTCATGCCTTCTGCGGCTGCCGGACCTGCGGTGATGATGACTGTGGTTGGTGTGGTGTTCGCTGTGGTGGGTGTGGTGGCCGACGTGATCGGCGTGCTGACCGCGTCTGCTCGCGGCCGTCCGCCAGGGTCGCCGCCGGCAGCCCCGCCCCGTCGGATCGCTCGTCCATAGGCCGTGCATCGCCCGTCGCCCCCCTCACAGTCTGAAGTGTCCGTCCCCGGCGCCGAACGGTCCCCGGCGCAGCCCCTGTCGGGACGATACACCAGTCTCGTCACTCAGGGACATAGGTTCTCTACGCTCCGTGACGATCAACAGATATATGAGTACCCACCGCACCCGGAGGATTGCGGACGGTACTCGAAGGTCTTTTCAGTTGGTTGAGGCACCCGTCGTAAGGATCACGTTGCGGAGCGGCTCCCGGTTCACATAACGGTTCAACTGGTCCACCAGGAGCCGCTTGGCGCGCGGAAGGAACGCGGAGGTGGGTCCGCCGACGTGCGGGCTGATGAGTACCCCCGGCGCACGCCACAAGGGGTGTTCGCGCCCCAGCGGCTCGGGGTCGGTGACGTCGAGGGCGGCGGTGATGCGGCCGGTCTCGAGTTCGGCGAGCAGGGCCTTGGTGTCGACGACGGGGCCGCGGGCGACGTTGACGAGGAGCGCGCCGTCCTTCATGCGGGACAGGAAGTCGGCTCCGGCCAGGCCGCGGGTGGTTTCGGTGAGCGGGGTGGACAGGATGACGACGTCCGCTTCCGGCAGCAGCGCGGGGAGTTCGGTGAGCGGATGCACCGGACCGCGCGCCGTGGTGCGCTCGGAGCGCGCGACGCGCGCCACCCTCGCCAACTCGAACGGAACGAGCCGGTCCTCGATGGCCTCGCCGATCGAGCCGTATCCCACGATGAGGACGTTCTTGTCGGCGAGCGCCGGCCGGAACCCGCCGAGCCACTCCCCCCGGTCCTGCGCGCGGACGAAGTCGGGGATCCCGCGCAGCGAGGCCAGGATCAGCGCGAGGGTGAGCTCGGCGGTGCTGGCCTCGTGCACCCCACGCGCATTGCACAGCCGCACACCCGGGGACAGGTGCCCGAGCCCCGGCTCCACGTGGTCGGTCCCGGCGGAGAGGGTCTGCACGACCTGGACGTTGCTCATCCGCCCCATGGGACGCACGCAGAGCGGGCTGGGCTTCATATAGGGGACGACGTAGAAGGCGCAGTCGGCCGGGTCCGCGGGGAAGTCCTCCGCGCCGTTCCAGTAGCGGTAGTCCGGGCCCGCGGGAAGTCCCTCGATCTCGTCCGGCGGGATGGGCAGCCACACGTCAGCAGTCATGCTCTGGAGGCTATGTCAGGAGCGTGCGACGGCAGAGGTTAGGTTGGGGTGGCTCGAACAGGGAGGGTCACGACCAGGTGGAGCGCAGGACGATCGGCGCGGCGGCGCTCGCGGTGGGGGCCGTCGGACTCGGGTGCATGCCGATGAGCTGGGCCTACAGCGCGTCGAGGCAGCGCGGCGACGAGTCGCTCAGGGCGGTGCACCGGGCGCTCGACCTGGGCGCGTCCCTGCTGGACACGGCCGACATGTACGGCCCCTTCACCAACGAGCTGCTGGTGGGGCGGGCGTTGAAGGAGCGGCGGTCCGACGCGTTCGTATCCACGAAGGTCGGGCTGCTCGTGGGCGACCAGCACATCGTCGCCAACGGCCGCCCCGGGTATGTGAAGCGGGCCTGCGACGCGTCGCTGCGGCGGCTCCAGACGGATGTCATCGACCTCTACCAGCTGCACCGGGCCGACCCCGAGGTGCCGGTGGAGGAGACCTGGGGCGCGATGGCGGAGCTCGTCCAGGCCGGAAAGGTACGGGCGTTGGGCCTGTGCGCGGTGGGCGCGCGGGCCGGCCGCCGTACCGGGGCCCGGCTGCACGACGGGACGATCCGGCAGCTGGAGCGCGTGCAGCAGGTCTTCCCGGTGAGCGCGGTGGAGGCGGAACTGTCGGTGTGGTCGCCCCAGGCACTGGAGGCCCTGCTGCCGTGGTGCCGGACGCGGGGCGTCGGTTTCCTCGCCGCGATGCCGCTGGGCAACGGCTTCCTGACCGGCAGACTGCGGCCCGGCGCGGGCTTCGAGGCGGACGACCTGCGCGCCCGGCACCCCCGCTTCACGGGCGAGATGATGGCCGCGAACCAGCCGATCGTGGCGGGCCTGCGCCGCGTGGCCCGCCGGCACGGCGCGGACGTCACACCCGCCCAGGTCGCCCTCGCGTGGGTGCTCGCCCAGGGCCCGCACGTGGTCCCGGTCCCGGGTACGAAGCAGGAGCGCTGGGTCACGGAGAACACGGCCGCGAGCACACTGCGCCTGACCCTCGGCGATCTCGAGGAGATAGCCGGGCTGCCGGCGGCCCAGGGGTCATGGGACTGAACCGGTCCCGCCCCGGTGCGTTTCGGGCAAACCCCGTCTTCCTGGTACGGCGTTGCGTGATCGGGAACCTGAAAGCCGCGAGCGGTGTATGACAGGGAGAGGACCTGCCCCGTCGAAGGGACCATGATCGTGCAACGTCGAGCCGTCCCGGCCGTGCTGGCCGCCGCCGCGCTTCTGCTGACGGCCGGTTGCTCCTCCGACGGCGGGGGCTCGTCCGGCAAGGACGAGAGCACCTCCCCGAGCCGTACGGCACCGGGGTCGTCCGCGCCGCCGCGGCAGGCCGCCGAGGAGACACCTCCCGCCCGGGGCTCGGTGAAGGTGGTGCGCACCGTCGCCGAGGGCCTGGAGTCCCCCTGGGGTCTCGCTCCGCTGCCGGGCGGCGGTCTGCTCGTCGCCTCCCGGGACGACGGGACGATCGTCCGGGTCGACGAGAAGACCGGCAAGAAGACCGAACTGGGCGAGGTACCCGGGGTCTCGGCGGCCGGCGAGGGCGGCCTCCTCGGGATCGCCCTCTCCCCCGACTACGCCTCGGACCGCATGGTCTACGCGTACTTCACCTCGGCCTCCGACAACCGCATCGTCCGCATGATCTACGACGAGCAGAAGCCCTCCGGCGAGCAGCTCGGCGCGCCCGACACGGTCTTCAGGGGCATCCCCAAGGGCTTCATCCACAACGGCGGCCGCATCCGGTTCGGCCCCGACAAGATGCTGTACGTGGGCACGGGCGAGAGCGGCGACACCGGTCTGTCCCAGGACAAGGACTCGGTGGGCGGCAAGATCCTGCGACTGACCCCGGAGGGCGAGCCGGCGCCGGGCAATCCGTTCCCGGACTCGCCGGTGTACTCCTACGGCCACCGCAATGTGCAGGGCCTCGCCTGGGACGGCGAGCAGCGGCTGTTCGCCTCGGAGTTCGGCCAGGACACCTGGGACGAGCTCAACGCGATCAAGCCGGGCGGCAACTACGGCTGGCCGGAGGCCGAGGGCCGGTCCGACGACAAGCGGTTCCGCAATCCGATCGACCAGTGGACCACGGCCGAGGCCTCCCCCAGCGGTATCGCCTACGCCGAGGGGTCGATCTGGATGGCGGGCCTGCGCGGCAAGCGGCTGTGGCGCATCCCGCTGAACGGCACCGAGGCCTCGGCCGAGCCGCAGGCCTTCCTGGAAGGAGAGTACGGCCGGCTGCGCACGGTGGTGCCGGCGGGCGGCGACCGGCTGTGGCTGGTGACCAGCAACACGGACGGCCGGGGCAACCCGAAGGACGGGGACGACCGGATCCTCGAACTGCAAGTGGACTAGGTCCCGCCGGGCGCTGTTCCCCGGGTGTCCTAGCCCTGGCCCTCGGGGTCTTCCTGGTCCTCCCCCGGCCGGCGTACGACCACCTTCCCGGACGCGAGGTCTATCGGCCCGCGTCCGGGATCTCCGTCACCGGCGTCCTCACGGGTCAGTTCCAGGCGGTTCTGCTCGTCGCGGGTGTGCTTGCGCCCGGGCGAGAACAGTTCCTCGAACACGTTGAACAACGGAGCCTCCCTGGGCCGCGGGATCCGCGACGTCCCTTACAGCGTATGCCTCAGCCGGCCGGACCGGGCGTGAGCATGTCGGCCGGGAACAGCCCCAGCCGGTGCGCCACCGCCGCGGCCTCGCCCCGCCCGGAGACGCCGAGCTTCCCCAGGATGTTGGAGACGTGCACGCTCGCGGTCTTCGGCGAGATGAACAGCTCCTGCGCGATACGGCGGTTGGTGTGACCGGCGGCGACCAGGCGCAGCACGTCCCGCTCCCGGCTGGTGAGACCGAGGGCCTCGGCGGGATCGGCCGGAGCGGAGCCGGGTTCCGTGGCGGGTGTGAGGGGGAGGCGGGCGCGCCGGCCGAGCGCGGTGGCGGCGTCGGCGAGCGGCCCGGCGCCGAGGTGGCGGGCGACGGTGTGGGCGAGGCGGAGCAGTTCCGTGGCGCGGTCGCGCTCGTCCTCGCCGCCGCCCGTCAGCAGGGACTCGGCCAGGCGGTACCGGACGCGGGCGAGGTCGTAGGGCCGGCTCAGGGATTCGAAGGCGGTGACCACCTCCGCCCAGGTGTCCGGGGTGCTCCAGCCCTCGGCGCGGTGGAGTTCGGCGCGGACCCACTGCTCGTGGGCGAGCCAGACGGGTGCGTGGGTGGTGAGGCGCTTGACGGCGGCCAGGATGCCGTCCAGGACCTGCTCGCGGCCGTCGCGGGCTGAGGGCAGCCCCCGGGCGTCGGCCTCGGCGGTGGCCGCTTGGAGCAGCAGCGGCCAGGCGTAGCGCTGGGTGCCGAGCGGGAAGCCGGACTCCAGGGTGCGGGCCAGTTCGGCGCGGGCGTCTGCCAGGCGGCCCTCGGCGGCGGCGATGGCGATGGTGAGGCAGGAGATCGGCAGGTCGTGCTGCGGCATGGGGTCGTGCGGGCCGTAGGAGGCGCGGGCCTCGGCGAGGTGGCGGGCGGCCTCGGCCACCTGGCCGCGGGCGAGGGCGAGGAACGCCCGGCTGCTGGCGCCGGACCCGTACGGAGCGGCCGTCTGGCCTTGCCGCTGGGCGCTGACGGCCGCCTCGGCGGCCTCGTCCCAGCGGCCCAGGGAGATGAGCGACTCGGCGAGGTTGCCCCGGACCCAGCCCTCGGACTCGGTCAGTCCCATCCTGCAGGTGAGCCGCAGGCCCTCGCGCAGGATGCCCACGGCCTCCTCGGAGCGCCCGATGCCTTCCAGGGTGGAGGGCAGGTTCACATGGCTGCGGCCCACGACGGCCGCGAGACCGCGGGCCAGCACTTCGTCCCTGACCTCGTACATGTGGGCGAGCCCGGCCTCGGTCTGCCCGGCCTCGACCATGAGCCCGCCGAGGGTGAGCCGGGCGTTGGACGCGATCTCGTCGGCGCCCACCATGCGCGCGTACTCGACGGCCCGCTCGGCGGCCGTCAGAGTCTCCGGGCCGGGCTCGCGGAGCATCGACCAGTGCGCGGCCGTGGCCAGCACCTCGGCGTGCACCTCGGACGGCGGCAGGCCGCGGACCAGCTCCTGCGCGGTGGCGATCTCCTTCCAGCCGTCGCCCCGGGCGAGCCGCTGCACCAGCCGGGAGCGCTGGATCCAGAACCAGGCGGCGCGATGGGGGTCCCCCTTGCTCGAACTCGGTCGAGAGTTCGGGTGAGGGTCGCTCTCCTCGTCCAGGAGGCGCAGGGCCCGTTTGGTGATCTTCAGGGCGCGTTCGCGTTCCCCGCAGAGCCGCCCGGCGACGGCCGCCTCGGCCAGCAGGTCCAGGTGACGCAGCGCTGTGGTGGCCGGGTCGCAGCCGCAGGGCGGGTAGACCTCGGCGTAGTCGGCGGGGCGCAGGTTGCGGCGTACGGCCTCGGGAGCGGAGTCCCACAGTTCCATCGCCCGCTCCAGGAGCCGGAGTTGCTCGGAGTAGGCATGGCGGCGGCGGGCCTCGACGGAGGCTTCGAGGACGGCGGGCAGGGCCTTGGCGGCGTCGTGGGCGTGGTACCAGTAGCTGGCCAGGCGCGTCGCCCGCTGGTCGGCGGGGACGAGGGCCGGGTCGCTCTCCAGCGCTTCGGCGTAGCGGCGGTTGAGGCGGGAGCGTTCACCGGGGAGCAGGTCGTCGCTGACGGCCTCGCGGACCAGGGAGTGGCGGAAGCGGTAGCCGTCGCCGCCGGGTGCGGGGGCGAGGATGCTGGCGTTCACGGCGGCCCGCAACGCCTCGATGAGATCGTCCTCGGCGAGCCGGGCGACGGCGGCCAGCAGCCGGTACTCGACGGTGGAGCCGCCCTCGGCGACGATCCGGGCGACCTGCTGGGCGGACTCCGGCAGCCCTTCCACGCGGACGAGCAGCAGATCGCGCAGGGAGTCGGTCAGGCCGGTCCGGCCGCCCTCGTGGGCGGCGACGGCGAGTTCCTCGACGAAGAAGGCGTTGCCGTCGGAGCGTTCGAAGATCGCGTCGACCTGGTCCGGCTCGGGTTCGTGGGCGAGGATCCCGGCGATCTGGCGGCACACCTCGTCGCGGTTGAAGCGGGCCAGTTCGAGGCGGCGGATCGTGCGGAGCCGGTCGAGTTCGGCGAGCAGGGGCCTGAGCGGGTGACGGCGGTGGATGTCGTCGGAGCGGTAGGTGGCGAGGACGACGAGGCGGCCGGTGCGCAGGGTGCGGAAGAGGTAGGAGAGCAGATGGCGGGTGGAGGCGTCGGCCCAGTGCAGGTCCTCCAGGGCGAGGACGACGGTGTGCTCGGCGGCGACGCGCTCCAGCAGGCGCGCGGTGAGCTCGAAGAGGCGGGCCATGCCGTCCTCGTCGTGCCGCCCGGCTCTCGACTCGCCCAGCTCGGGCAGCAGCCGGGCCAGTTCCTCCTCCTGGCCGGCGGCGGCGGCGGCCAGCTCACCGGGGAGTTCGCGGCGCAGTGCGCGCAGCGCGGTGGAGAAGGGGGCGAAGGGCAGCCCGTCGGCGCCGATCTCCACGCAGCCGCCGAGTGCGACCACCGCCCCGCGGTGGCCGGCGGCGGCGGCGAACTCCTCGACCAGGCGGGTCTTGCCGACTCCCGCCTCCCCGCCGATGAGCAGCGCCTGCGGCTCGCCCTCGCAGGCGCGGACGAGCGCGTCGTGCAGCGTGCCCAGTTCCTCGGCACGGCCGACGAACACGGGGCTGACGGACCTGGTCTCCACGGCCCCGAGCATCGCATGCGGGTCCGACAGCGCGGCACCGGTTTTTGACCGAACGGCCGGAGCAGCGGCCGCCGTTCCCGTACGAACGGCGGCCACTGCTCCCCGGACGGCCACGGCGGCGACCGGTCCCGCCCCGGTGTTCACGCGGTCCGGGCGGACCGGAGCCGGCGGAAGCGGCGGCTATGGCTTTCGTGCTCCGCGGATTCCGTGTCCGCTTCGTGGCGGACCGCGCGGCGGGCCCGGGCGGCCTCGCGGACGAGGCGCTCGTGGTCGGCCCGGCGGATGAGGTCGGCGGTGCGCAGCTGCTGGAGCTCGTACTCGTGCATGGTGTGTCCTTCGAGGAGAGGCCGGTCACGGAGGGTTTCTCCGCGATGACCTCACTCTCGTCTCCCAGGTGGGGCCGCCACATCGGGAGAGTTCCGCATCTTCGGCGGCGCACGGGGCCTTAGACACGGCTGAGGGGCCTCAGGGGCTCCGTAAGGTGCTTACGGAACGCCTAAGACCCCTCAGGACCTGCGGGCTCTCAGCTCGCGGACGGCAGTCCGAGCAGGATGCCGGTGTACTTGAGGACGGCCAGGAGCAGGCCGATGACGCCGAGCGCGACTCCCGCCCAGGCGACGGACTTGATCCAGGGGGCCTGGATCCTGCCCGGCGTGCCGAACGCGGGGCGGGCGAGCGTCACGACACCGACGACCAGCGCGATCAGCGCGAACAGGCCGCCCCACAGGGCGGTGGTCTGCCAGGCGTCGCCGTAGACCGCCTGGATCTGCTGGGCCACGCCCGCGTTCTGCGCGGTCTCCAGCTGACCGACGAGGTTCTGGCGCGCGGCGGCCACGGTGCCGACCCAGCTGCCGGTGAGCGAGACGACGCCCAGCGCGGCGGAGACCACGGCGGCAGCGCCCTGGCCGATGCCGGAGGGGCTCTCCTCCTTGGTCTGCGCGTCGTCGGCCGCGGCCGGGACCTCGGTCTGGTGCACCTCGTCGGACTCGGTGGTGTCCACCGCCTTCTCGTCGGTCGTGGCCTTGGTGGCCTCGGTCTCGTCCACTGCGTTCGTAGCCATGTCTCGCACCGTAGGGTCGCTGTCTGAGAAGTCTCTTAATGATCGTCGTGAGCGGCACGCGCGCGTGCGGCGCGCCACTCGGGCGCCAGCACCGACCAGACTTCGAGATCGTGCCGTACGCCACCATAGGGGTGTGCCTCGCGTCGCACACCGTCACGGGTCATACCGAGTCGCCGCGCCACGTTCAGGCTCGGCTGGTTGCCGGAGGCGGCGACCCACTCGACGCGGTGGATGCCGCGCTGCTCGACGGCCCAGTCGATGAGGACCCGCATCGCGCGGGTGACCAGGCCCCGGCCCGTTCCGGCGGGCTCCAGCCAGCAGCCGACCTCGCAGTTTCCGGTCGCCGCGTCGAAGTTCAGGAACAGCACCCCGCCCACCAGCGTCCCCTCCAGCCACAGGCCGTGCAGGGACCCCGTGTCGGCGGCGCGCATGTCGGCGTAGAGCTGGAGCTTCGCACGGGCCGAGAGCAGGTCCGTCTCGGTCGTCCCGAACGGGATGTACTGCCCGATGAACTCCCGCCCCCGCTCCAGGTGCGCCAGGAACTCCCCGGCGTGCCAGGACTCCAGGGGCCTCAGTTCGGCGTCGTCACCCAGCGATATCGCGTACATCCCGCTGCCGCTCCTCCTCCGCCAGGACGTCCGCCACCTCGGCGTCCGTCGCGGCGGCCAGCCTCTCATGGGCGGCACGGCTCTCGGGCGGCTCGATGCTGAGGCGCGGCATGCGCTTGTCCAGCCAGCCGGGCAGCCACCAGTTGGCGCCGCCGAGCAGGTGCATCAGGGCCGGGACGAGGAGGGTGCGCAGGACGAAGGCGTCCAGGGCGACGGCGGCGGCCAGGGCGATGCCGAACATCGCGATCACCCGGTCGCCGCTGAGCACGAAGGCCAGGAAGACGGAGATCATGATGACCGCCGCCGAGTTGATCACCCGGCTGGTCTCGGCGAGGCCGACGCGCACGGCCCGCCGGTTGTCGCCGCTCTCCAGCCACTCCTCGTACATCCGGCTGACCAGGAAGACCTGGTAGTCCATGGAGAGGCCGAAGAGCACCGACACCATGATCACGGGCAGGAAGGGCTCGATGGGCCCCGCGCTGCCGAGGCCGAGCAGCTCGCTGCCCCAGCCCCACTGGAATATCGCGACCACCACGCCGAAGGCGGAGGCCACGGCGGCGACGTTCATCAGGGCGGCCTTCAGCGGGATGCCGACGGACCGGAAGGCGAGCAGGAGCAGCAGACAGCCCAGACCGATGACGACCCCGACGAACAGGGGCAGCTTGGAGACGATGACGTCGGCGAAGTCGTCGTAGCCGGCCGTCATACCGCCCACCTGCACGTCGAGCGAGGTGCCCGACTCGGCGCGCGGCAGCACCTCGCCGCGCAGCCGGTCGACGAGGTCGCTGGTCGCCAGTGACTGCGGGGAGGACTCCGGGACGACGGTGAGGTAGGCGGTGTGGCCGCCGGAGTCGAACGTCACCGGGGTCACCGAGGCGACGCCGTCGGTGGCGCGGAGCGTGCCGTCGAGGTTGTCCAGGGCGAGTTTGTCGTCGCCACCGTCGACCTTCGTGACGAGGGTGAGCGGGCCGTTCACACCGGGGCCGAAGCCGTCGGCGAGCAGGTCGTAGGCCTGGCGGGTGGTCGCCGTCCGCGGTCCGTTGCCCTGGTCGGAGGTGCCCAGGTGCAGGGAGAGGGTGGGCAGCGCGAGGACGGCCATGACGACCAGGGCGACCGCGCCGAGCACCTTGGGGTGGCGTTCCACGAAGGCCGACCAGCGGGCCGCGAAGCCGGTGGGCACCTCGGGTTCGGGCCCGTGCTCCGCGAGGCGGCGGCGCTCACGGCGGCTGAGCGCGCGCATGCCGATGAAGGACAGCAGGGCGGGCAGCAGCGTGACGGAGGCGGCGACGGTGAGGATCACCGTGAGGCTGGCCGCGACGGCGACGCCGTTGAGGAAGCTCAGCCGGAGGATCAGCATGCCCAGCAGGGCTATGCAAACGGTGGCACCCGCGAACACGACCGCCCGTCCCGTGGTCGCGACGGCGTTCGTGGCGGCCTCGGTGACGGACAGCCCGCGCTTCAGCCCGCGCCGGTGCCGGGTGACGATGAACAGCGCGTAGTCGATGCCGACGCCGAGCCCGATGAGCAGGCCCAGCATGGGTGCGAAGTCGGCGACGGTCATGACGTGCCCGAGCAGCACGATCCCGGCGTAGGCGGTGCCGACGCCGACCAGGGCGGTGGCGATGGGCAGCAGGGACGCGGCGAGCGAGCCGAAGGCGAGGAACAGCACGACGGCTGCGACGATCACGCCGACGATCTCGGCGAGGTGCCCGCCGGAGGACTCGGTGAGCGCGACGGCGCTGCCGCCCAGCTCCACCTGGAGCCCGTCGTTCTCGGCGCTCTTCGCGGTGTCGACGACGGCCCGCGCCTCGCCCTCGGCGATGTCCTCGGCCCGGTCGTCGAAGGTGACCGAGGCGTACGCGGTACGGCCGTCCCCGCTGATGCGGCCCGTGCCCGGCCCGTCGTAGGGGCTGGTGACCGAGGCCACGCCGGGGAGGTTCTCTATCCGGTCCAGGGTGCGGGTCATCGCCTGCTCGACGTCGGCGGCGCGGACGCTGCCGGACGTGGTGTGCCAGACGACGGTGTCGCTGTCACCGCCGAGCTGCGGGAAGCCCTCGTGCAGCAGCTCGGTGGCGCGGCCCGACTCGGTACCGGGGACCTCGTAGTCGTTCGAGTACGTGGTGCCGGCGACGGCGGCGCCCGCGGCGATCCCCGCGAACGCGAGGAGCCACAGCAGGACGCTGAGCAGACGGCGCTGGACACACCAGCGTGCGAGGGCTGCCACGAATCGTGCTCCCGGAGTTGCCTTGTGTGGATCTTTGGCCGGGAACAGTCGTGCATGAACTGAACAGCCAGCAAAGAACGCATGAGCAATGCGCCATCACTCTTACAGGCTCACGAGATCATTTGTCGCTTTCGTGGGCTTATTCACAGCGGCCGGACTCAGTCGAACTGGTCCCCCAGCGCCATCACCATCACGCCCGCGATCAGCAGCCACAGTGCGCGCCGGGTGCGGCCGCGGGAGCCCAGCACGGCGGCGGCAGCGCATACGGCGGCCCCGCCGGCGTACGCGGCCGGGACCAGGGCCGGTGCCGAGCGCGTGAGGCGGAGCAGCGCCGCGGCCAGACCGGCCAGGGTCAGTGCGGCGCCGGTGCCCGCCGCCGTCCAGCGGGCCCGGCGGGCGTCTTCCAGGGGATCGTCGGCCTCGTCCTGCTCGGCGCCTTGCTCGACGTCCTGCTCGGCGGCCGCCTCCGAGTCCGTTATCTCTGGGTCGGTGTCGGAATCAGCACGTCCACTCATGGCCGAGACGGTAGCGCGCCGGGCGGGGAAAACCGGGTGCGGGTCCGTCGGACCGCTTGCTAGCGTCCGTCGGTCCGAGAAATGCCCGCGGCCTCCCGCCGCCCAGCCGAAGCAGGTGCATTGTTTGACGGTCCGACCGAGCTCCGACGCATCCCCTTTCTTCATCAAGGACTCAAGGAGCCCGTTCACCGATGTCGGACATCACTTCCCGGACCTCGAACGACCCCCTCTCTGACCGTGTGAGCCACCCCGGCTACCCCCGCAGCAACGGCTACGACGCCCGCTGGACCATCGACAACCAGATGGGCCCGCACGCGCTGTGGCTGCTGGAGTGGCTGGCCCCCGCCCTGGGGCTCGACACCCTGAGCCCCGGTTCCCGGGTGCTCGACCTGGGCTGCGGACGCGCCATGACGTCGATCTTCCTCGCCAAGGAATACGACGTGCAGGTCACCGCCGCCGACCTGTGGATCAAGCCCGACGAGAACGCCGGGCGCATCGCCGAGGCGGGCGTCACCGACCGTGTCCTGCCCGTGCACGCCGAGGCGCACGACCTGCCCTTCGGCGAGGGCAGCTTCGACGCGATCGTCTCCATCGACGCCTACCAGTACTTCGGCACGAACGACCTGTACCTGCCAGAGCTGACGCGGCTGCTGAAGCCCGGCGGGCGGATCGGCGTCGTCGTACCGGCGCTGCGCGAGGAGATCGACGGCGTCGAGCCGCCGGAGCATCTCGAGCCGTACTGGGAGCCCGGATTCTGGTGCTTCCACACGGCGGCCTGGTGGCGGCGCCACTGGACCCGCGGCGGAGTGGAGGTCGAGACCGCGGACTGGCTGGAGGACGGCTGGCGCGACTGGCTGCGGTGGAGCGAGGTCGTGGCCGAGGAGCACACGGACGAGTTCCACATCCGGATGGCCGGACGGTCGGCCGAGATGCTGCGTCTCGACCAGGGCTCCACGCTCGGCTTCGTCCGGGTCGTGGGACGCAGGCACTAGGAAACGAACAAGCACAGGGGGGATGCACCGAGCCGGTGCATCCCCCCTGTGGGGTCCCCTGGGGATCAGCCCTCGCTGACGCCCAGCTTCTCCAGGATCAGCTCCTTGACGCGGGCCGCGTCGGCCTGGCCGCGCGTGGCCTTCATGACCGCGCCGACCAGGGCGCCGGCCGCGGCCACCTTGCCGCCGCGGATCTTGTCCGCGATGGCCGGGTTGCCGGCGATGGCCTCCTCGACGGCCGTGCCCAGCGCGCCCTCGTCGGAGACGACCTTCAGACCGCGCTTGTCGACGACCTCGTCGGGGGTGCCCTCGCCCGCGAGGACGCCCTCGATGACCTGCCGGGCCAGCTTGTCGTTCAGGTCGCCCTTCGCGACGAGCTCGGTGACCCGGGCGACCTGCGCCGGCGTGATCGCCAGTTCGTCGAGCGCCTTGCCCGACTCGTTGGCGCTGCGGGCCAGCTCGCCCATCCACCACTTGCGGGCGGAGGCCGCGTCGGCCCCGGCCTCGATCGTGGCGACGATGGGCTCCAGCGCACCGGCGTTGAGGATCGCCTGCATGTCGGTGGCCGAGACGCCCCACTCCTCGCGGAGCCGGCTGCGGCGGACCAGCGGCAGCTCGGGCAGCCCGGCCCGGATCTCCTCGACCCACTCACGGGACGGGGCCACCGGGACGAGGTCGGGCTCCGGGAAGTACCGGTAGTCCTCGGCCTCCTCCTTCACACGGCCCGAGGTCGTCGACCCCGTGTCCTCGTGGAAGTGCCGGGTCTCCTGGATGATCGTGCCGCCGGACGACAGCACGGCCGCGTGCCGCTGGATCTCGAAGCGGGCCGCGCGCTCCACGGACCGCAGCGAGTTGACGTTCTTCGTCTCCGAACGCGTGCCGAACTTCTCGGTGCCGTTCGGGCGCAGCGACAGGTTCACGTCGCAGCGCATCTGGCCCATCTCCATCCGGGCCTCGGAGACGCCGAGCGCCTTGATGAGCTCGCGCAGCTCACGGACGTAGGCCCGCGCGACCTCGGGGGCACGCTCGCCCGCGCCCTCGATCGGCTTGGTGACGATCTCGATGAGCGGGATGCCGGCGCGGTTGTAGTCCAGCAGCGAGTGCGAGGCGCCATGGATGCGGCCGGTGGCACCGCCGACGTGCGTCGACTTGCCGGTGTCCTCCTCCATGTGGGCGCGCTCGATCTCCACGCGGAAGGTCTCACCGTCCTCCAGCTGCACGTCGAGGTAGCCGTTGAAGGCGATCGGCTCGTCGTACTGGGAGGTCTGGAAGTTCTTCGGCATGTCCGGATAGAAGTAATTCTTCCGGGCGAAGCGGCACCACTCGGCGATCTCGCAGTTCAGCGCGAGGCCGATCTTGATCGCGGACTCGACGCCGGTGGCGTTGACGACCGGCAGCGCGCCGGGCAGGCCGAGGCAGACCGGGCAGGTCTGCGCGTTGGCGTCCTGGCCGAGGGCGGTCGAGCAGCCGCAGAACATCTTGGTCTTGGTGCCGAGTTCGACATGGACCTCGAGGCCCATGACGGGGTCGTACGACGCGAGTGCGTCCTCGTACGACACCAGGTCGGTCGTGGTGGTCACGGTGAACTTCCCTCTCAGCCCAACAGGACGTCGTCGTCGCCCAGCTGCTTCAGCTCGCGGTAGAGAATGGCCAGGTTGGTGACGACAGCCGCTCCGGTCACGACGGCGTCGAGCAGCCGCAGCGTGTCGTTGTCTCCGCGGGCCTTCTTGATCTGCTTGTAGACACCGACGGCGCCGAAGGCCGACGTGGCCATCGACACGTACAGACCGGACTTGGACTTCTTGAAGCCCTTGGCCTTGGACAGTGCGCTCACAGCGACGGAGCCTCCTCGATCAGCGGGTGGCCCCACTTTTCCACGAAGGCGGCCTCGACGGCTGCTCCCACCTTGTACAGGCGGTCGTCCTTCATGACGGGGGCGATGATCTGCAGGCCGACCGGGAGGTTGTCCTCCGGGGCGAGACCGCACGGCAGCGACATGGCCGCGTTGCCCGCCAGGTTGGTCGGGATGGTGCACAGGTCGGCGAGGTACATCGCCATCGGGTCGTCGGCGCGCTCGCCGATCGCGAAGGCGGTGGTCGGGGTCGTCGGGGAGACGATCACGTCGACCTGCTCGAACGCCTTGTCGAAGTCCTGCTTGATGAGCGTGCGGACCTTCTGGGCGCTGCCGTAGTAGGCGTCGTAGTAGCCGCTCGACAGGGCGTAGGTGCCGAGCATGATGCGGCGCTTGACCTCGGGGCCGAAGCCGGCCTCGCGGGTCAGGGAGGTGACCGCCTCGGCGGAGTTGGTGCCGTCGTCGCCGGTCCGCAGGCCGTAGCGCAGGCCGTCGAAGCGGGCGAGGTTGGAGGAGCACTCGGAGGGCGCGATCAGGTAGTACGCCGACAGCGCCAGGTCGAAGGACGGGCAGTCCAGCTCGACGATCTCGGCGCCCAGCTCCTTGAGCAGCGCGACGGACTCGTCGAACCGCTGGATGACGCCGGCCTGGTAGCCCTCGCCGCGGAACTGCTTGACGACGCCGACGCGCATGCCCTCGACGCTGCCGTTGCGGGCGGCCTCGACGACCGGCGGGACCGGGGCGTCGATGGAGGTCGAGTCGAGCGGGTCGTGCCCGGCGATGACCTCGTGCAGCAGGGCCGCGTCCAGGACCGTGCGGGCGCAGGGCCCGCCCTGGTCGAGGGAGGAGGAGAAGGCGACCATGCCGTACCGGGACACCCCGCCGTACGTCGGCTTCACACCGACCGTGCCGGTGACGGCGGCGGGCTGGCGGATGGAACCGCCGGTGTCCGTGCCGATGGCGAGCGGGGCCTGGAAGGAGGCCAGCGCGGCGGACGAACCGCCACCGGAGCCGCCGGGGATCTTGGTGAGGTCCCAGGGGTTGCCGGTCGGGCCGTAGGCGCTGTTCTCGGTGGAGGACCCCATGGCGAACTCGTCCATGTTGGTCTTGCCGAGGATGACCACGTCGGCGGCCTTCAGGCGCTGGGTGACCGTCGCGTCGTAGGGCGGGATCCAGCCCTCGAGGATCTTCGAACCGACGGTGGTCGGGATGCCCTCGGTGGTGAAGATGTCCTTCAGCGCGAGGGGCACACCGGCCAGGGGGCCGAGCTTCTCCCCCTTGGCGCGCTTGTCGTCGACGGCGCGGGCCTGGGCGAGGGCGCCCTCGCGGTCGACGTGCAGGAAGGCGTGCACCTTCTCGTCGACGGCCTCGATGCGGGCGAGGTGGGCCTCGGTGACCTGCACCGCGGTGAGCTCGCCGGAGGCGATCCTCGCGGCGGTCTCGGCGGCCGTGAGCTTGATGATGTCCGTCATGGCGATTAGTCCTCCCCCAGGATCTGCGGCACCTTGAAACGCTGCTGCTCCTGGGCCGGGGCGCCGGAGAGCGCCTGCTCGGGGGTGAGCGACGGACGGACCTCGTCCGCCCGCATGACGTTCGTCAGCGGGAGGGGGTGCGAGGTCGGCGGTACGTCTTGGTCGGCGACCTCGCTGACGCGGGCGACCGCGCCGATGATGTCGTCCAGCTGTCCCGCGAAGTGGTCGAGCTCTTCGGGCTTCAGCTCCAGACGCGCCAGCCGGGCGAGGTGGGCGACCTCCTCGCGCGTGATGCCAGGCATGCAGCGATCCTCTGGGGTGAGTGAATGTGGTGTGGCCCAATCCTATGGGGCGGGGGGCCGTGCCCGTTAAACGGTTTGCCGCGCCGGAGGCTCATGGGGCGCGCTCAGACCGCGAAGAGCAGTCCGGCAGTGATCAGGACGACGACCGCGGTGGCGAAGTGGATCCCGAAGGCCACCGCCTTCGTACCGCCGTGGCGCAGCACGATCAGCGTGTCGCCGAGCGGTACGAGTGCCACGCCGAGCATGAACCAGGCCTCGGCCCGGGCCCCCGCGAAGGCGAGCAGCGCCAGGCCGACGAGCCCGAAGGTTCCGTCTCGCAGGCCCTTGATCGTCAGGTAGGCGCCGGCGTCGCCGCCGGGGTCTGCCGGGACGCCGTAACCGGCGGCGGAGGGGGCGGGCTGGAACAGGAACCGGTAGCCGAGGAACAGGCAGAACAGGTTGAGCACGACGGCCAGGGTGTAGGCGGCGACGGTCACGTCTTCTCCTCGTTTCTAGCGGTGCTAGCGATTTGAGCGAAGCTAGCAGAGCGCCGACAGGAACGCTAGCGGTGCTAGAATTTCGCTCATGACGATCCAGACGCGCCGGGAGCGCGAACGAGCCGAACGCGAGCGGCTGATCGTGACGGCCGCACGGGAACTGGCGGAGGCGGAGGGCTGGGACGCGGTCACCACCCGTCGGCTCGCCGATGAGATCGAGTACAGCCAGCCGGTCCTCTACAGCCACTTCAAGGGCAAGGGCGCGATCATGGCGGCGGTGGCGGTGCAGGGCTGCGCGGACCTGGCCGACGAACTCCGGGCGGCCCGCACGGCGACCGGGAGCACCCGCGAGGCGCTGGCGGCGGTGGGCGCGGCGTACACCGCCTTCGCCCGGCGGCGGCCCGCGCTCTACGACGTGATCTTCACGCTCGCCGTGGACCTGCCCTTCGCCACCCCCGAGGCGCCGGCGGCCCTCCAGGCCGCCTTCGGCGAGCTGGTGCAGGCCGTCCGGCCGATCGCGGCCGAGGGCGAGGACATGGGAGCGCTGACGGAGACGTACTGGGCCGGACTGCACGGGCTGGTGACCCTGATGCGCAGCGGCCGGCTGCCCGAGGAGGCGCACGAGCGACGGCTGGCGCTGTTCATCGACCACTTCGTGCCTCAGGGCACGGACTGAGCGCTCATCCAGAAGGACCGGACGAACCGGACGGAGGGGGCGGAGCGGAGCCGTGGGGACGTGCCGCGGGGCACGAACCGCTGCCGCCGTACCCCGCCGCACGGCCGGGAGGCCCGAGTGCCGGGCGACCTCGGGCGGGAGAGCCTCACCCCTCGGCCGAATCGCACAGCCGGATGAGCGGAACGGCGGGCGGGAGGGTCACTCGTCGGCTGTCGCCGCGGGCAGCGCGGCGCGCGGCCGCTGCCACCCTCGGGGCCCCCGCGCCCGCAGCCACGCCGTGGTCTCCTCCGGGGGCATCGCGGCCGCGACCAGCCACCCCTGCACGGCGTCGCAGCCGAGGTCGCGCAGGCGTTCCCAGGTCTCGTCGTCCTCGACGCCCTCGGCGACGACGAGCAGGCCGAGGGAGTGGGCGAGGTCGACCGTGCAGCGCACGATCTCGGCGTCCTCGGTGTCGACCGCGAGCCGGGCCACGAACGAACGGTCGATCTTGAGCTCGCTGACCGGGAGCCGGCGCAGGTGCACGAGCGAGGAATAGCCCGTGCCGAAGTCGTCGAGGGACATCTTCACGCCGTGCGCGGTCAGTTGGTTGAGGGTGTCGGCGGCGCGCTGCGGGTCCTCCAGGAGGACGTGTTCCGTTATCTCCAGTTGGAGCGCTCCCGCCGGGACGCCGTGCCGGGCCAGCCGGGCGGCGACGGAGCCGGCGAAGCCGGGGGTGTGCACATCGCGCGGGGAGACGTTCACCGCGACCGGGACGAACAGGCCCTGCTCCCGCCAGCGCGCGACCTGGCCGAGCGCGGTCTCCAGCACGTACTCGGTGAGGTGGGGCATCAGGCCCGAGGACTCGGCGATCGCTATGAACTCGTCCGGCGGCACCTTGCCCCGCTCGGGGTGCACCCAGCGGACCAGGGCCTCCAGGCCCGCGACCTGCCCGTCGAAGCGGACCTTGGGCTGGTAGTGCAGATGCACCTCGTGCGCGTCGAGGGCGCGGCGCAGATCGCCCAGCAGGCCGAGGCGGTCGGGGGTGTTGGAGTCGCGCTTGGACTCGTAGACCTCGACGCCGGTGCGGTCCCGCTTCGCCTGGTACATCGCCACGTCCGCCCGCCGCAGCAGACCTTCGGCGTCCAGGGCGTGGTCGGGGAAGACGGCGACTCCGGCGCTGGCCTCCAGGACGAGGGTGAGGCCGTCGAGGTCGAGGGGGGAGCTGAGGGCGGCGACGAGGTTGCGGGCGACCCGGGTCGCGGAGGTCGTGGAGTCGGCGACCGGGAGTAAGACGGCGAATTCGTCCCCGCCGAGCCGGGCGGCCTCCGCCCCGCGCGGCAGCGCCACCCGCAGCCGGTCGGCGATCTGGAGCAGCAGCCGGTCACCGGCGAGATGACCGAGCGTGTCATTGACCGACCGGAACCGGTCGAGGTCGATCAGCATCAGGGCGGCGCGGGCGTTGATCCGCTCCGCGTCGTCCAGCGCGGTCCAGATGCGCTCCAGCAGCCACTGCCGGTTGGGCAGCCCGGTCAGCGGATCGCGCAGCTGCTCCTCCGCCCGGGCCCGGGCTATCCACAGCGTGGAGTCCAGGGCGATCAGGGGGATGGAGAACAGCGGCAGCAGGATCGGCTTGGCCACGGCGACCACGCAGACCAGCGGCGCGATCCCCAGCAGCGCGACCGCGACCAGGCCCTGTCTGACCAGGGCGGTGCGGGCGACGGTGGGCAGTCCGGGGCGCGGGGCGTGCAGGTACCAGAGCAGGACGCGGGTGACCAGCAGGTAGGCGACGGCGACCAGGGCCACCTGGGGTGCGGTGGCCAGTGTCCAGGCGGCGGGCTCCGCCGGGGACTCGACGGACGGCACGGTTCCGAAGGCGGCCAGCACGAGCGCGCCGGCGCCGATGCCGAGGAGGTCGACCGCGCCGTGCAGCACGCCCTGGCGCCAGCGGTTGCGACGGGCTACGCCGACCAGCACGACGACCGTGAGGCTGACCATGCCGGCCGGAACCCAGCCGTAGAGCAGCAGCACGGCGAGGGTGAGGGCGGCGCCGGAGCCGGTGCCGCCCCACCAGCGGGAGCGGCCCAGCATGACGAGGTGGCCGACGATGATGCCGGTGAGCACGGCCAGCGACCAGCCGGCGGTGCCGGCCGGGAAGAGCGCGTGGCCGCCGGTGAAGCCGCGGTAGAAACCGGCGCCCAGGACGAACCCGGCCGCCGCGACGACGGCCGCGGGCAGCGCGGGCCAGGAGTGGCGCCGTTCGCCGTCGGCGTCGTCCGCGCCGGTCAGTCCGGTCGTGCGTTCGGTGATCGGCTGTGCTCCGGGCCCGTCCGCGGCGCGCCCCCCGCCGCCGCGCCCGTCCGGGGTGTACTGTCCGACGGCGCGCACCTCCGCACCCGGACGCCCCGCCGGCCGCACGGCCCCACGGACTGCACGCCAAGCGACCGCCATGCGGCGCAGGTGCAGCCGTGAGCCCGGCACGGCGCTCTCGGTCGGTTCCATTCCCGTCCCTCTCACAGCCGGCGGTGCCCACGCCCCGCGGCCCGGTGCCCGACAACCCTTCGGGCGGCCCGCGTTGGAAAACCCTTCCCCGCGCTCTGTGCGAGCACGAAGATGCCCCGACCGCAGCTGGGCACGGCAGGCGCACATCTCAACAGTAGGCCGCAGAAGGCTTCCACGGGCGGCGGTCGCCAACGGTTGCCCGAATGCGCCCTGGCCACCCGTATGCATCTGGTATGCGCCGAACGGGTGGCCTTCAACCGCTACTCCTCGGCCGAAAGAGCGACTTCGGCCGCCGCGTCCGGTCCCCGCTCCAGCAGGACGCCGAAACCCTCCTCGTTCAGGACCGGAACCTTCAGCTGCATCGCCTTGTCGTACTTCGACCCGGGGCTGTCACCCACGACGACGAACGACGTCTTCTTCGAAACCGAGCCGGTCACCTTCGCTCCGCGGCTCTGCAGCGCCTCCTTGGCGCCGTCCCGCGTGAAGTGCTCGAGGGTGCCGGTGACGACGACCGTGAGGCCTTCGAGGGGGCGCGGCCCCTCGTCCTCGCCGGTGCTCTCGGCCTCCATGCGGACGCCGGCGGCCTTCCACTTACGGATGATGTCGCGGTGCCAGTCCTCGGCGAACCACTGCTTGAGGGAGGCGGCGATGGTCGGGCCGACGCCCTCGGTGACCGCCAGCTCCTCCTCCGTGGCCTGGTCGATGCGCTCGATCGAGCGGAACTCGCGGGCCAGCGCCTCGGCCGCGACGGGGCCGACGTGACGGATCGACAGGCTGGTGATGACGCGGGCGAGCGGGCGCTCCTTGGCCGCCGCGATGTTCTCCAGCATGGCAACCGCGTTCTTGCGGGGCTTGCCCTCCTGGTTGGCGAAGATCGTGGCGACCTTCTCCTCGCCCGTCTTCGGGTCCCGCTTGGGCAGCCCGCTGTCCGGGTCGAGGACGTACGCCTTGATGGGCAGCAGCTGCTCGATGGTGAGGTCGAACAGGTCGCCCTCGTCGACCAGGGGCGGCGTCTTCGGCTCCAGCGGGGCGGTGAGGGCGGCCGCGGCGACATAGCCGAAGTGCTCGATGTCCAGGGCCTTGCGGCCCGCGAGGTAGAACAGGCGCTCGCGCAACTGGGCCGGGCAGGTGCGGGCGTTCGGGCAGCGCAGGTCGACGTCGCCCTCCTTCATCGGCCGCAGCGCCGTGCCGCACTCGGGGCACTCGCTCGGCATGACGAACTCGCGCTCGCTGCCGTCGCGCAGGTCGGCGACGGGGCCGAGGATCTCCGGGATGACGTCACCGGCCTTGCGCAGCACGACCGTGTCCCCGATGAGGACGCCCTTGGCCTTGACCACGTCCTGGTTGTGCAGCGTGGCGAACTCGACCTCGGAGCCCGCGACCGTGACCGGCTCGACCTGGGCGTACGGGGTGACGCGGCCCGTGCGTCCCACGCCCACGCGGATGTTGACGAGCTTGGTGTTGACCTCCTCCGGCGCGTACTTGTACGCGATCGCCCAGCGCGGGGCGCGCGAGGTGGAGCCGAGGCGGCCCTGGAGGGGGATCTCGTCGAGCTTGACGACCACGCCGTCGATCTCGTGCTCCACGGAGTGGCGGTTCTCGCCGAAGTAGGCGATGAACTCCCGGATGCCTTCCAGGCCGTCGACCACCTTGTTGTGCCGGGAGGTGGGCAGGCCCCAGGCCCCCAGCAGGTCGTAGGCCTGGGAGAGACGGGTCAGGCCGGTGAAGCCCTCCAGGGCGCCGATGCCGTGGACCACCATGTGCAGGGGGCGGGTGGCGGTGACGCGCGGGTCCTTCTGGCGCAGTGAACCGGCCGCCGCGTTGCGCGGGTTGGCGAACGGCTTGTCGCCGGCCTCGACGAGGCGGGCGTTGAGCTCCTGGAACTTCTCCATCGGGAAGTAGACCTCGCCGCGGATCTCCACGAGGTCGGGGACGGAGTCGCCCTTGAGGCGGTCGGGGATCTCCGCGATCGTCCGCACGTTCGGCGTGATGTCCTCACCGGTGCGGCCGTCGCCGCGGGTGGCCGCGCGGGTGAGGCGGCCGTGCTCGTAGGTGAGGTTCACGGCGAGGCCGTCGACCTTCAGCTCGCACAGGAAGTGGTAGTCCTGCTCGCCCAGTTCCCTGGCGATGCGCTCCGTCCAGGCGGCCATCTCCTCGTCGTTGAACGTGTTGTCGAGGGAGAGCATCCGCTGGCGGTGCGCGACCGCCGTGAACTCCGTCTCGTAGGACCCGGAGACCTTCTGGGTCGGCGAGTCCGGTGTGCGCAGCTCCGGGTACTCCTCCTCCAACGCCTCCAGGGAACGCAGCAGCTGGTCGAACTCCGCGTCGCTGACGACGGGAGCGTCGTTCACGTAGTAGCGGAAGCGGTGCTCCTCGACCTGCTCCGCGAGGCGCGCGTGCTTCTCCCGTGCCTCTGCGGGCACCGTCGTCGTCTCCGCTTGCTTGTCGCCGGCCACCGTGTCGTCCTCCCGTTACTCTGGGTTGTCCGCGAGGGATCTCGCCGCCCGGGCGCAGTGCGCGAGAGCCGTGCGCGCGTACCCCGGGGAGGCCCCCGCGAGTCCGCACGCCGGGGTGACCGTGACCGCCTCCGCGAGAAGCCCCGGTGACAGCCCCAGCCTGCGCCACAGCGTCCTGACACCCATGACGCTACCGGCAGGGTCTGACAATGGGCCCTCCGTGCCCGGGACGACACCGGTGAAGAGCCGGGTCCCGCCCTCCACGGCCTCCCCGATGCTCTCGTCGTCACGCTCGGTGAGCAGGGAGAAGTCGAAGGAGACGGCGGCGGCGCCGGCCCGGCGGAGCAGGGCGAACGGCACGTCCGGGGCGCAGGAGTGGACCACGACCGGGCCGGCCGTGTGCACCCCGACGAGGTCGCGCAGCGTCTGCTCGACGAGCTGCCGGTCGACGGCCCGGTGGGTGCGGTAGCCGCTGGCGCTCTTCACCTGGCCGCGCAGGACGGCGGTGAGGGACGGCTCGTCGAGCTGGAGGACGAGCTGCGCGCCGGGGATCCGCCGCCGCAGCTCGGCGAGATGCAGACGCAGGCCCTCGGCGAGGGAGGCGGCGAGGTCACGGCAGGCCCCCGGGTCGGAGAGGGCCACCTCGCCGCCTCGCAGCTCCAGGTTGGCGGCGAGGGTCCAGGGGCCGACGGCCTGGACCTTCAGCGGCCCCTCGTACTCCTGCGTGAACTCCTCCAGTGCGTCGAGGTCCTCGCCGAGCCAGGAGCGGGCCCGCTTGGTGTCGCGCCCCGGCCGGTCCCCGAGCCGCCATCCGCTGGGCTCCACGCGCGCGTACAGCTCGACGAGCATGCCGGCGCTCCGCCCGATCATGTCCGCGCCGGGCCCCCGGGCGGGCAGTTCGGGCAGGAAGGGGAAGTCCTCGAAGGTGCCGGTGACGGTCTTGGCGGCCTCACGGGCGTCGCCGCCCGGCATGGATCCCACGCCGGTGGCCGTGCCGAACCTGAACTGGCTGTTTTCGCTCACCGGAGAAGCCTACGCAGGGGCTTCACCGGGGTCAGCTCCCCGGGCGCACCGTCAGGTCGTTGACCTCCGCGTCCCGCGGCAGGTCCAGGGCCATGACGATCGTCGTGGCGACCGACTCCGGGTCGATCCACCGCGCGGCGTCGTACTCCTTGCCCTCCTGCTGGTGGACCTTGGCCTGCATGGGGCTGGCCGTGCGGCCGGGGTAGACCGAGGTGACGCGGACCCCGTTGCCGTGCTCCTCGTGGCGCAGGGAGTCGGCGAGGGCCTTCAGGCCGTGCTTGGAGGCGGCGTACGCGGACCAGCCGGCGTGGGCGTTGAGGCCAGCGCCGGAGTTGACGAAGAGCACGTGGCCGCGGGCGGCGCGCAGTTGGGGCAGGAAGTGGCGGGTCAGCTCGGCGGGGGCGACCAGGTTGACGTTGAGCTGGTGGCGCCAGGTCTTCGGGGTGAGCTCGCCGACCGGGCCGAGGTCGACGACGCCGGCGATGTGCAGCAGCGAGTCGACGCGGTCCGGCAGCGACTGGTGGGAGAAGGCCCAGGACAGCTTGTCGGGGTCGGCGAGGTCGCCGACCAGGGTCTTCGCCCCGGGGAAATCGGCCGCCAGCTCCTTCGCGCGGCCCGCGTCGCGCGCGTGCAGCACGAGGTCGTCCCCGCGCGCGTGCAGGCGGCGGGCCACGGCCGCGCCGATGCCGGAGCCGGCTCCGGTGATCACATGAGTAGCCATGCCCGCCATGCTCGCATCAGCGCCGGGGCCTTGGTCACTCGATGCCCCGGCTCTCCTCCAGGTAGGCCAGTGCGCCGACCGGCTCCTCGGCGAAGAACACCAGGTCGGTGAGCGGGCGGGGCAGGAAGCCCTCGGCGTCCATGCGGCGGAACTGCTCCTTCAGGCCGTCGTAGAAGCCCGCGGTGTTGAGCAGGACCACCGGCTTGTCGGTGTGCCCGTGCTTCTTCAGCTCCAGGATCTCGGTCGCCTCGTCGAGCGTGCCCGTGCCGCCGACCATGATCACCACGGCGTCGGCCCTCTCCAGGAGCAGCTTCTTGCGCTCGGCGAGGTCCTTGGCGACGACCATCTCGTCGACGCCCGGGCGGGCCTTGGCCGCGAGGAACTGCACGGAGACGCCGGCCAGCCGGCCGCCCGCCTCCTGCACCCCGTCGGCGACCACCTTCATGAGGCCGACGTCGGAGCCGCCCCAGACGAGCGTGTGACCGCCCTTGCCCAGCAGTGTCGCGAACTCCCGCGCGGGGCGGGTGTAGCGCTCGTCGAGGTCGGCGGCGGACAGGAAGACACAGATGTTCATGGGCCCACCGTACGGGCCCGGTCCACCGTGACGCTGACCCGCATTTTGGACTGGCGGTGGGGCAGGCGCTCCCAGTCGTCCATGAACCGGGCGGTCAGGCCGTGCCGCGCGGCGAGGTCGGTGAGGGTCCGCGTCCGGTAGTAGAAGTCCTCGTGCAGGACCTGGTGCTCCTCGCCCTCGGTGCGGTCGAAGGTGAAGTCGAAGAACCCGCCGGGTGCGAGGATCCGGCCGACGTGGGCGAAGCACTCCTCGATGACGTGCAGCGGCGAGTGCGAGAAGACGCTGTGCGCGTGCACGACGTCGAAGTGCGCGTCCGGCAGGAAGGCGAAGGTGAGGTCGTCGGCGAGCGCCAGGTAGGGCAGTTTGGGCTGGAGCCTCTCGGCCACGAGGGTGTCCTGGGCGGCGAGCAGGATGTGCGGCGAGATGTCGATGCCGTAGTAGTGCCCGGTGTCGAGGTGGTCGATGAACAGCCGCCCGGCGCGCAGGTTGCCGCAGCCGATCTCCAGCATCCGGTGGTGCGGCTGGAGGCCGTGGCCCACCAGGTAGTCGAACTGCATGCGGCCGATCCGCGCCCACTGCTCGCGCGAGGGGTTGTGCCCCACCGCCGCCTCGGTGCTGCGGGCCGCGTCCGAGGCCATGACGGCCCGGTAGTACGCGATGTGGTCGGGGTGGCGCAGCCGCAGCCAGGCGTCCCGCACCGCGCGCCGGGCGTGCGCGGGCACACGCTTCGGGTGGCGCAGGGCGTAACGGACCTGGTGGAGCAGGCGGGAGCGGTTTCCGGCCGTTTCCGTGGCGCGCATAAGGGCCTCCTGCGGCGAGGGAAGAACTCCGCTTCAGCCTGCGCTGTACCGGAGGAGTCGGCTACCCAAGGAGGGGCGATCGTGACCAGAGGACATCGCATCACCATCGAGCGGAGCGGCGGGCACGTGCGCGTGGTGCGCGGCGGGCAGGTGCTGGCGGAGAGCGACCGGTCGCTGGTCCTGCGCGAGACGGGCTGTCCCGAGCGGTACTACATCCCGCCCGAGGACGTGCGCCTGGACCTGCTGACGCCCTCCGACGCCCAGACGTACTGCCCGTTCAAGGGCACCGCCTCCTACTGGTCGCTGCCGGACGCGCCGGACCTCGTCTGGGCGTATCCGGACCCCAAGCCGGACGTCGCCGAGATCAAGGACCACCTGTGCTTCTACGAGGTGGAAGTGTTCTGATCGGCTGACGCGCCGCCCGCCTCACCGATGAAAACCGCGCCGTGCGGCAGTCTGCATGAGCATGGACAAGAAGATCCTTTCGCGCGACGGCACCCGCATCGCCTACGAGAGCACCGGACGCGGCCCCGCGGTCGTCCTGGTGAGCGGCGCGATGTCGACGGGCGGCACTCTGGCGCCGCTGGCCGTGTCGCTCTCGGAGCGTTTCCAGGCAGTGGTGTACGACCGCCGGGGCCGCGGCGCCAGCGCGGACACCGCGCCGTACGCCGTGGAGCGTGAGGTCGAGGACCTGGCCGCGGTGATCGAGGCGGTGGGCGGTGAGGCGCTGCTGTACGGCATCTCCTCGGGCGGGGCGCTGGCACTGGAGGCGGCGGCGAGCGGACTGCCGGTGCGGCGCGTGGCCGTCTACGAGACGCCGTTCGCGATGTCCGAGGAGGGCGCCAAGGAGCGAGCGGAGTACACCGAGCGGCTGACGGAGGCGCTCGGCGAGGGGCGGCGCGGGGACGCGGTCGAACTGTTCCTGCGGCTGACCGGCCTGGCCGAAGGGGTCATCCAGGGCGCCCGCCAGTCCCCCATGTGGGCCGGCATGGAGACGATGGCCTCGAGCCTCGCCTACGACGACGCCGTGATGCGCGACGGCCGGGTCCCCCGCTCCCGGCTGGGCTCGGTCGACGTGCCCGTCCTGGCGGTCGCGGGCGACGCGAGCCCGGCCTGGCTGCGCGAGGCGGCCCGGGCGATCGCGGACTCGGTCCCCGAGGGCACGTACCGCACGCTCCAGGGCCAGACGCACATGGTCGAGCCGAACGTGCTGGCGCCTGTGCTCACGGAGTTCTTCAGCCGGGACTGAGGCGGGGGGCGCGGGGGCACGCGCGCGTGGAGCCCGCCCCCGGGCCCCGCAGCGGGATCAGGCCACGCCCGCCGCCGCCCGGGTCGTCGACGCGATCGTCGCCGAACCCACCACGCGCGTGCCGTCGTACAGCACGATCGCCTGGCCGGGGGCGACGCCGCGGACGGGCTCGGTGAAGGTGACCTCCAGGGAGCCGTCGACGACCTCGGCACTCACCTCGGTCTCGCCGCCGTGGGCGCGCAGCTGGGCCGTGTAGGTGCCGGGGCCGGTGGGGGCGGCGCCGCACCAGCGGGGCTTGACGGCGGTGAGGGCGCCGACGTCCAGGGCGGACGCCGGGCCGACGGTCACCGTGTTGTCCACCGGCGAGATGTCGAGGACGTAGCGCGGTTTGCCGTCGGGGGCCGGGGTGCCGATGCGCAGGCCCTTGCGCTGGCCGATGGTGAAGCCGTACGCGCCCTCGTGCGTGCCGAGCTTCGCGCCGGTCTCGTCGACGATGTCGCCCTCGGACCTGCCGAGCCGGTCCGCCAGGAAGCCCTGGGTGTCGCCGTCGGCGATGAAGCAGATGTCGTGCGAGTCGGGCTTCTTGGCCACGGCCAGGCCCCTGCGCTCGGCCTCCGCGCGGATCTCGTCCTTGGTGGTGACGGTGTCGCCGAGCGGGAACATGGCGTGGGCGAGCTGCCGGTCGTCCAGCACGCCGAGGACGTACGACTGGTCCTTGGCCATGTCGGAGGCGCGGTGCAGTTCGCGGGTGCCGTCCTCGCGCACGATCACCTGGGCGTAGTGGCCCGTGCAGACCGCGTCGAAGCCCAGCGCAAGCGCCTTGTCGAGGAGGGCGGCGAACTTGATCTTCTCGTTGCCGCGCAAGCAGGGGTTGGGGGTGCGGCCCGCCTCGTATTCGGCGACGAAGTCCTCGACGACGTCCTCGCGGAAGCGGTCGGCGAGGTCCCACACGTAGAACGGGATGCCGATGACGTCCGCGGCGCGGCGGGCGTCGCGTGAGTCCTCGATGGTGCAGCAGCCCCGCGCGCCGGTCCGGAAGGATTGGGGGTTGGCGGAGAGCGCGAGGTGGACGCCGGTCACGTCGTGACCCGCTTCGGCGGCGCGGGCGGCGGCGACGGCGGAGTCGACTCCGCCGGACATGGCGGCCAGGACGCGGAGGGGGCGGGGGCGCTGCGGGGTTTCAGTCATAACCCTTCCAGGGTACGGGGGCGCGGGAACCAGGGCCGCCGGGTATCCGTTGACGATCACATGGGAGAGCGGAAGGCTTCGAAGGACGGCGACCGGAAGGTCGGCCGCCGCGCGCTGCTGATCGGCGGCACGGTGGCCGCGGCGGGCTCCGCCGTGCTCGCCAGGGACGAGCTGGCGCGCCTGTGGTGGCGCGCTCCGGGCGTCGAGAAGCCGCGCAAGGAGGGCGAGGTCGACTACACGGGCGCGCGCTGGGTGGCGGCGTCGGACGCGAACTGGCGGCGCGCGGACCGCCCCGACGACTACGGCATAGACATGGTCGTCGTCCATGTCACGCAGGGCAGCTTCGACAGCGCGGTGAAGGCCTTCCAGGACCCGGGGCACAAGGCGGCCGCGCACTACATCGTCCGCCAGGACGGGCATGTCACGCAGATGATCCGCGAGCTGGACGTGGCGTACCACGCGGGCAACCGCGACTACAACGAACGCAGTGTCGGCATCGAGCACGAAGGCTTCGTGGACCGCCCGCAGGACCTCACGGACGAGATGTACGAGGCCTCGGCCCGTCTCACGGCCCGGATCTGCGCCCGCTACGACATCCCCGTCGACCGCGAGCACGTCATCGGCCACGTGGAGGTCCCGGGCACGGACCACACGGACCCGGGGCGGCACTGGGACTGGGAGAAGTACATGCGCCTGATACGGCGGGCGCGTACGACACCGGCCTGACCGTACGGTCCGGTTCCCGAGTTCCCGACCGCCGCCTGGGTTCCCGTCGGGCGGTGCTACGTCAGCCCCGCCGCCCTCGCCCGTTCCACCGCCGGGCCGATGGCCTTCGCCAGGGCCTCGACGTCGGCCTCCGTGGAGGTGTGGCCGAGGGAGAAGCGCAGGGTGCCGCGGGCCAGGTCGGGATCGGTGCCGGTGGCCAGGAGGACATGGCTGGGCTGGGCGACGCCGGCGGTGCAGGCGGAGCCGGTGGAGCACTCGATGCCCTGGGCGTCGAGCAGGAGCAGCAGGGAGTCGCCCTCGCAGCCGGGGAAGGTGAAGTGCGCGTTGGCCGGAAGGCGCCCCTGCGGGTCCGGGTCGCCGCCGAGGATCGCGTCCGGCACGGCCGACCGGACCGCGGTGACGAGGGCGTCGCGCAGGGCGCCGATCTCGCGGGCGAACCACTCGCGCTGCTCGGCGGCCAGCTGCCCGGCGACGCCGAAGGAGGCGACGGCGGGCACGTCGAGGGTGCCGGAGCGCACATGGCGCTCCTGACCGCCGCCGTGCAGGACCGGTACGGGGGTGTGCTCACGGCCGAGGATCAGCGCGCCGATGCCGTAGGGGCCGCCGATCTTGTGGCCCGAGACCGTCATCGCTGCGAGGCCGGAGGCGGCGAAGTCGACCGGGACCTGACCGAAGGCCTGGACGGCGTCCGAATGCAGCGGGACCCCGAACTCGGCTGCCGCGTCGGCGAGTTCACGGACGGGCAGGATCGTCCCGATCTCGTTGTTCGCCCACATCACGGTGGCGAGGGCCACGTCGTCGGGGTTGCGGGCGATCGCCTCGCGCAGGGCGTCCGGGTGGACGCGGCCGTGGGAGTCGACCGGCAGGTACTCGATGGTGGCGCCCTCGTGTTCGCCGAGCCAGTGCACGGCGTCGAGAACCGCGTGGTGCTCGACGGGGCTGGCGAGGACGCGGGTACGGGCCGGGTCGGTGTCGCGGCGTGACCAGTAAAGGCCCTTGACGGCGAGGTTGTCGGCCTCCGTGCCGCCCGAGGTGAAGACGACCTCGCTGGGGCGGGCGCCGAGGGCTTCGGCGAGGGTCTCGCGGGCCTCCTCGACGGTGCGGCGGGCCTGCCTGCCGGATGCGTGGAGGGAGGACGCGTTGCCGGTGGCACCCAGCTGGGCGGTGAGCTCCTCTACCGCCTCGGGGAGCATCGGGGTGGTCGCGGCGTGGTCGAGGTAAGCCATGGTGAGCCTGATTCTACGGCTCCCCTGCGACCGGCCTCAGATCAAGGCTGGCCGAACGCGCACCGCTGTCCGGCGCGGCGACGGCCCGTCGTCCCCGGGCCCGGCCGCGGCGTACCGGCGGACGGTAGTCCGACGGCGGCTCAGATGCTCCACGAGATCGTGCTGTCGAACTCCATGAAGGCCGCGAGGACCAGCAGGTCGGCGACGCCCAGGCCCAGGCCCAGCAGCGCGCGGCCGCGGCGCTCGGTGCCGCGCCACAGGGCGACGCTCGCCAGCACGATGGCGATCGGGCCGAGGAAGAGGTTGAGCACGAGCAGGCCCAGCAGGCCCAGGATGAAGGACGCGACGGCCATGCCGTCGGTGTCACGGATGCCGGTGCGGCGCGAGGCCGGAGCGGTGAGCTGCATGATGATCGGCTCCCGAAGTCGGATCGAAGGGGTGGCGGTCGGTGTCAGTGGGCCTGCGTGTGGCGCCGGCGGCCGCGCTCGCGGAGCGCGAAGATGCCGAGCCAGACGGCGATGACGGCGCCGACGGCGACGGAGAAGCTGAGCGGCGCGTGGGCCACGGTGCCCAGGACGACACCCAGCAGCAGGAGTGCGGCGACGATGAACAGCACGGGTAACAGCCCCCAGGATTTCGGTGAACGATTGTAGTTACAGTTGTTCACTGACTTCCCAGTCTAACGCTTCTTACGACTTTCCAATTCCAGAGAACAGTTGTTAACTGCATGGTATGAGTCACACCCTCGGCATCCGGCAGGCCCAGAAGCAGAAGACCCGGCAGGCACTCCTGGACGCGGCCCTGGGGCTGCTGGAGGAGCAGAGCCTGAGCAGCCTGGGACTGCGCGAGGTCACCCGTGCCGTCGGCGTCGCCCCGACCGCCTTCTACCGCCACTTCCGCTCCACGGCGGATCTGGGCGTGGCTCTGGTCGAGGAGGCGCTGGGCAGCCTGCACCCGATGATCCGGACGACGGTGTCCACGACGGGCGACCGCGAGGAACGCGTCACGCGCACCATCGACCTGATCGCCCGTCACGTCGACGGGTACCCCGCGCATGTCCGTTTCATCGCCCGTGAACGACATGGCGGAGTTCAGCCGGTCCGGGAGGCGATACGGGAGCAACTGGCCCGGTTCGCCCAGGATGTCAAGGACGAACTGGCCAAGGACCCGGTGTCGAGCGGCTGGAGCGAGGACGACCTGCTGATGCTCGCGCACCTCTACGTCGACCAGATGCTGAGCACGGCGTCGCTGTTCCTGGAGGCCCTGGAGGGGCCGGAGGAGGAGCGTCCGGACCGGACCCGGCACGTCGCCCAGCTGGCGACCCGCCAGATGCGGCTGATCGGCCTCGGCCGGCGACACTGGCTGGATTGACACCCTCGGGCAACGCACAGGGGCGGCGCGCCCGTTCACCGGACGCGCCGCCCCAGCCGTGCCCCCGGGCGGGCCCGGGTCGGCCTTCCTGCGCCTGCTGCGTCTACTGCGCCTACCGCTCCTTCTGCGACTGCTGAGGCTGCTGCCCCTGGCCCTGCCCGCCCGCGGCCTGGCCGCCGCCACCCGGGCCGCCGCAGCCGCCGCCCTGGCCGCCACCGGGGCCGCCCTGGCCACCCTGACCGCCTCCCGGAGCGCCGCTGGGCATCCCCGAAGGAGCCCCGGACGGCGTACCCGTCGGCTTGGCACCCGCGGAGGCGGCGCCCGACGGGGCACCGGAGGGCGCGCCGGAAGGAGCACCGGACGGAGCACCCGAAGCCGCCCCCGACGGCGCCTGGCAGGCCTGCTGCCCAGCACCGCCGCCACTGTTCGAGGAGGACGAGGAGTCGCCCGAGCCGCAGGCCGCCAGGGCCAGGGGCGAGAGCGCCAGCAGGGCCACGGCGGGGAGGAGACGCACACGCTTCATGAGAGACAGCTCCAGGGAGGATGAGGGAGTCCTGAGGCGAGTACTCAACCAACGCCGCTTAGGCCTCCCTTGGGGCCACCCTGTGACCTGCCTGTCAACGAGGCAAAGTTCAGCCCAGCCGCACCCGCGCCAGCTGCCGGGACTGCGCGACCAGCCGGTCCGCGCTGTCCCACACCTCGGCGTCCTCCTCCAGGAAGCCGCCGGCGAGGTTGCGCGTGGTGATCGACACCCGCAGCGGGCCCGGGGCCGGGCGGCAGCGGACGTGCACGGTCAGCTCGACGGTCGGCACCCAGCCCTTCAGCCCGATCTCGAAGGCGGTGGGCGGCAGCGCGTCCACCGCGAGCAGCAGGGAGAGCGGGTCGGGGTCGCGCCCGTCCGCGAGGCCGAACCAGGCCCGCATCTCACCCTTGCCGGAGGGCTGTCCGAGAGCCCAGCCGAGGGTCGACGGGTCGAGCTTGAGCATCAGGCGGTCGGCGATGGCCGAGCTGCCGTCGACGGGGGCGGGCCCGTCCTCGGGGCCGAAGCAGTGCTCCAGCGGCGGGATCGCGGGCGGCCGGGCCGTCGTACGGACGTCGTCGGGCAGGGTGTCCAGGTCGCCGTAGGAGGCGAGGACGCGGATGCGTTCCACCTCGCGGCCCTCGTCGTCGTACTGGAAGAGGGAGGCCTGGCCGGTCGACAGGGTGCGGCCGGTGCGGACGACGTCCGTGCGGACGACCGCCGGGCCGGGCTGCGACGCGGTCAGGTAGTGCGCCGAGATCGTGAAGGGGTCGGCGTGCGGCAGGGCGTCCGCGAGGGCGCGGCCCAGGACCGCCAGCAGGTAGCCGCCGTTGACGGCGCTGATGATCGTCCAGCCGGCGGAGAGGTCGATGTCGTAGACGCCGGGCGCGCGGCGGGTGAGCGCGGTGTCGCGGTCGAACTCGCTGGCGCCGATCGTGGCCCGGGCGGCCGGGGCGGTGGCTGCTTCTGGCATGGCTGAACAGTACAAGAACTAGCTACTAAGCGGTAGCTTTGTGTTCGCGACCTGGATCACGTCATCCGTAGGAGCAAGAGCCTCAGGTGGGCGTCCGCCGTCACGGCAGGACGGGCTGCTCCTCCTCGCTCACCGTCGACCGCCGGTGCCACGCCCGCGGAGCTCGCCAGTGGTACCGCATCGCGAGCAGGCGCAGCACGAAGGCGGTGATCACCGCGACACCACCGGTGAGCGGGTTCAGCGCGTCGTAGCGGATGCACAGGGCGACCAGGGCGGAGCCGACGATCGCCGGGACCGCGTACAGGTCGCGGTCCCAGCGCAGCAGCGAGGGCACCTCGTTGGCGAGCACGTCCCGCAGCACACCGCCGCCCACGGCGGTGGTCAGTCCCAGACCGGCGGAGGCGGTCAGGCCGAGCCCGTACTCGTACGCCTTGGTCGTGCCGGCGACGCAGAACAGGCCGAGACCGGCCGCGTCGAAGACGTTCACGGCGACCTGGATGCGCTCCACCTGGGGATGCAGGAAGAAGACCAGGAGGGTGGCGAGCAGCGGGGTGAGGAAGTACCCCAGGTCCGTGAAGGCGGCGGGCGGTACGGCCCCGATGACCAGGTCCCGGAACAGCCCTCCGCCCAGCGCGGTGACCTCGGCGAGGACGGCCATGCCGAACACGTCGAAGTTCTTGCGCACGGCCAGCAGGGCGCCGGAGATCGCGAAGACGAAGATGCCGATCAGGTCGAGCGAGTGCTGGACGGACGGGCTGAAGAGTTGCTGGAGCACCCGAACATTTTCACCCACGGGTGAGCCCCCGCCCTGAGGTACGAGGACGGGGGCTCGGGCGGATTCACGTGCGGCCCTGCGGACTCACTTCTCCACAGGCGCGGCGTCGCTCCCCGCGGTCTTCGCCACGTTGCTCTCGACGGCCACCGCGTGGGCCGAGGACAGCAACTCGGTGTCCTGCGGCTGCTGGTCCTCGAAGTTCTCCGGGTGGTGGCAGGCGACCTGCTGCCCGGCCCGCAGCTCCTTGAGCGGTGGCTCGGTCGTCTTGCAGATCTCCGTCGCCTTCCAGCACCGGGTGTGGAAGCGGCAGCCGCTCGGCGGGGCGATCGGCGAGGGCACGTCGCCCTTGAGCAGGATGCGCTCGCTCTTGGCCGACTTGCGCCTCGGGTCGGGGATCGGCACCGCCGACATCAGAGCTTTGGTGTAGGGGTGCATCGGCGTCCTGTAGAGCAGGTCACGCTCGGCGAGCTCCACGATCTTGCCGAGGTACATCACCGCGATCCGGTCCGAGACGTGCCGGACGACCGACAGGTCATGGGCGATGATCACGTACGTCAGGCCGAGCTCCTGCTGGAGGTCGTCCAGCAGGTTCACCACCTGAGCCTGGATCGACACGTCCAGGGCCGACACCGGCTCGTCGGCCACCACCAGCTTCGGGTTGAGCGCGAGCGCGCGGGCGATGCCGATGCGCTGACGCTGACCGCCGGAGAACTCGTGCGGATAGCGGTTGTAGTGCTCGGGGTTCAGGCCCACGACCTCCAGCAGCCGCTGCACTTCCTTCTTGATGCCGCCCTCGGGCGTGACGCCCTGGAGCCGGAAGGGAGCGCCGACGATGGTGCCGATGGTGTGGCGCGGGTTCAGCGACGAGTACGGGTCCTGGAAGATCATCTGCACGTCGCGGCGCAGCGGGCGCATGCCGCCGACGCCGAGGTGCGTGATGTCCTTGCCCTCGAACTCGACCGTTCCGGCGCTCGGTTCCAGCAGCCGGGTGATGAGCCGCCCCATCGTCGACTTGCCACAGCCCGACTCGCCCACGACACCCAGGGTCTCGCCGGCCCTGACCTCGAAGTCGATGCCGTCGACCGCCCGCACCGCCCCGACCTGCCTCTGGAGCATGCCCTTGCGGATCGGGAAGTGCTTCTGGAGCCCGGTCACCTTCAGCAGGATGTCGCCGGCGGCGGCGTCCTTGGAGGGGGCGGCCCTGCCTGCGGCCTGTGCCTCGGTGCCGTCGCTCTTCGCGGACGTGGTCACGACCGTGTCCTTGGAGTTCTCGCTCACAGTTTCGGCGCAATCTCTTCGGTCCAGATACGCTCCCGCTGCTCCGTGGTCATGTGACAGGCGGCCCAGTGCCGGCTGCCGACCTCGGCCAGCTCGGGGCGGACCGTGCGGGTGACGTTGTCCTTCGGCACGTCGGCGTACGGGCAACGTGGGTTGAAGGCGCAGCCGGACGGGACGTTGATCAGGGAAGGCGGGGAGCCCTTGACCGGGATGAGGCGCTCCTGCTGCTCGCGGTCCAGGCGCGGCATCGAGCCGAGCAGGCCCCAGGTGTAGGGGTGGCGGGGCTCGTAGAAGACGTCCTCGGCCGGGCCGCGCTCGACGCAGCGGCCACCGTACATCACCAGGATGTCGTCGGCGAGCTCGGCGACGACACCCAGGTCGTGAGTGATGACGATGACCGCGGAGCCGAACTCCTTCTGAAGGTCGCGGATGAGGTCGAGGATCTGCGCCTGGACGGTCACGTCGAGGGCGGTCGTCGGCTCGTCCGCGATGAGCAGTTCGGGGTTGTTGACCAGGGACATCGCGATCATCGCGCGCTGGCGCATGCCGCCGGAGAACTCGTGCGGATAGCTGTCGACGCGCTTGTCCGGCTGCGGGATGCCCACCCGGTCGAGCATCTCGACCGCCCGGCGGCGGGCGGTCTTCTTGTCGACGTCGTGGTGGATGCGGTACGCCTCCACGATCTGGGCACCGATCGTGTAGTACGGGTGCAGCGCGGACAGCGGGTCCTGGAAGATCATCGCCATCTCGCGGCCGCGCAGCTTGCGCACGTGCTCCGGGTCGGCGGACAGCAGCTCGGTGCCGTCCAGCCAGATCTCGCCGGAGATCCGGGCCTTGCGCTTGCCGTACTGGCCCGCTGTGTGCAGACCCATGATGCCGAGCGAGGTCACCGACTTCCCGGAGCCCGACTCGCCCACGATGCCGAGGGTCTTGCCCTTCTCCAGCTGGAAGCTGAGCCCGTCGACGGACTTGACCAGGCCGTCGTCGGTCGGGAAGTGCACTTTCAGGTCGCGCACTTCCAGGAAGGCGGTCGGCGCCGACGAGGTGACCGTGGGCTCGCCCACGGCCGCTTGGGACTTGCTGAGTTCGGTCATGAGAGCCTCACTCGGGGGTCGATCACGGCGTACAGGATGTCCACCACGAGGTTGGCGATGAGCACCGCGAGGGAAGTGATCAGGGTGACACCCAGGATGAAGGGCAGGTCCTGATTCTTGATCGCCTCAAGCACCTTCTGGCCGAGGCCGGGCAGACTGAACGTCGTCTCGGTCAGGATCGCGCCGCCCATGAGGGCACCGATGTCCATGCCGAGCATGGTGAGAATCGGTGTCATCGTCGAGCGCATGGCGTGCTTGCGGATGACGACCTGTTCCTTCAGGCCCTTGGCCCGGGCGGTGCGGATGTAGTCCTCGCCGAGGATCTCCAGCATGGTGGCGCGGGTGATCCGCGCATACATCGCCGCGTACAGGAACGCCAGGGTGACCCACGGCAGGATCATGCCGCCGAGCCAGCCGCCGAAGCTTTCCTCCAGGGGCACGTACTGCCCGTCGATCCAGTTCAGTCCGTAGGAGAAGATCGCCAGGCTGAGCAGACCGGTGAAGTAGATGGGGAGGGAGACGCCCGACAGCGCGACGACCATCGCGCTGCGGTCCCACAGGCTGCCGCGCTTGAGCGCGGAGACGACACCCGCGGTGAGACCCAGGATCAGCCACAGCACGGCGGCGCCGAACGCGAGCCCCAGGGTCACCGGGAAGCGGTCGGTCAGCACCGGCCAGACGGCCTGTTCGCTGCGGAAGGAGTAGCCGAAGCACGGCGCGGAGCAGTTGGTGACGTCGCCGCCGGCCGCGTAGGTGCGGCCCACGAAGATGCCCTTGAAGAACTCCCAGACCTGGACGTAGACCGGCTCGGCCAGGCCCAGCTTCTCCCGTACCGCCTCGACGGCGGCCGGGTCGGCCTGCTTGCCCACGAAGCTCGTGGCCAGGTCGACGCCCGCCCACTTGGGGACGAGGAAGAAGATGCTGAAGACCACCAGGATGATGACCACCAGCATCACAGCGGCGGCGAACAGCCGCCTGATGAGATAAGCGAGCACAGCTCTCGGCCCGGCGTCGGACCGGGCCACCGGAGGTCCTCCGGTGGCCCGTGGTCACGCCGCCCCGGCCTTCACCTGCCTTTCGTGCCGTGTGGCGGGTGTGCCGACCGGGATTACTTCACGCCCATGTTCACGAAGTCGTACTGACCGTTGTACGCGTCGCTCGTGTAGACGTTGGCGAGCCGGTCCGAGCGCCAGTTGATGAACTTCTCGAAGGTGAAGGGCAAGTAGTAGGCGCCCTCCATGACCTTGTGGTTGATCTCCGTGGAGATCTGGGTCTTCTTCGTGTCGTCGAGTTCCTTGACGTAGTCGTCGAAGAGCCCGTCGATCGCCTTGTCCTTGATGAGGGCGAAGTTGTTGTTGCCGCTCTCCAGGATGTACTTGCTGCTCCACAGCGGCAGACCGAAGCCCTGGACCGTGGCGAAGTCCGGGCCCCAGCCCATGATGATGATGCCGTAGCCCTTCTTCTTCACGTTCGAGGGGCTGCCGATGATGCCGGAGGTCTGCGAACCGTCGAACTGGTCGATCTCGGCGTCGATGCCGACCTTCTTCAGCGAGGCCTGGAGGGACTCGGCCGTGGCCACCTCGACCGGCTTGTTGTTGCGGACCGCGATCCGGGTCTTGAAGCCGTTCGGCTGTCCGCAGGCCTTCAGCTCTTCCTTGGCCTTGGCGACGTTGCCCTTCTTGTTGGCACCGGCCATTTCGTACGGGTCGTAGTCCTGGCCCTCGGAGCCCGGCACGGACGGCGGCAGCATGTTGGTGCCGATGTCACCGCCCGCGACGGGGCCGCCGCGCGCGGTCTGCAGCGAGACGTGGTCGGCGCCGTAGAGCACGGCCTTGCGGCAGTGGACGTTGTCGAACGGCTTCACGCTCTGCGGGAAGACCGCGTAGCGGATGTAGCCGGTGACGGGGTTGTCCAGGTTGCCCTTGTGCTGCTTCAGGGCGGTGGTACGGCCCTGCGGCGACAGACCGGTCTGGTTGAGGTCCAGGTCGTAGTCACCGTTGATCAGGCGCTGGTCCATGTCGTTGGCGTTGGTGAAGAACCGAACGCTGATCTTGTCCGGGTACGCCTTGCGGATCGAGTCCGAGGACGCCTTCCACTCGGTGTTGCGCACCAGCACGAGGGACTTGCCCGGGGAGTACGACTGGAACTTGTACGGGCCGGAGGAGAACGGCTTCAGGGAGTACTTGGACTTGGTGTCCATGTCCTGCCGTACCGGGGACGCCGACGGCATCGCGATCATCTCGGTGAAGTCGCTGTTCGCCGCAGGCAGCTTGAAGACGATCGTCTTGTCGTCCGGCGTCTCGATCGCCTTCAGGCCCAGCTTGTCCGCGGACTTGTCCTTGTACGGGCCCGGGTACTCGCCCTTCGGGTCGAGGAGGTCCTTCAGGTAGACCGGACCGCCGGACAGCACGTCCTGCGCCCACTGGCGCTCGATGCCGTACTTGACGTCCTTGGAGGTGATCGGCTTGCCGTCCTCCCAGGTGATTCCGTCCCGCAGGGTGAACGTGTAGGTCTTGCCGTCGTCCGAGACCTTGCCCATGTCCGTGGCGAGGTCCGGCGTCAGCTCGGCCCCCTTCTCGCCCGGCTCGGTCTTGAAGCTCAGCAGCTGACGACTGTAGTTGCGCATGAAGTTCCAGGCGAAACCGTAGTAGCCACGCGTGGTGTCCCACGAGTCGGCGTCCTGGGCGCCGGCGAACTTCAGCTCGCCGCCCTTCTTGGTGGAGGCGTTGGCCACCTTGTTGTTGCCCGCGTTGAAGCCGGCCGCGCCGTTGCCGTCGCCGTCGTCGTCGTTGCCGCCGCCGCACGCCGCCGTGGTCAGCAGCGCGGCGACCACGGCAGCAGCGGCCACGGCCTGCTTGCGCCGCCCTGAGGTGCGTTGGGTAGTCACGATCTCGGATCCTCCGGATTAGATGAGAGACCCCGTGTCGGGTGCCACGGGTCGCTGTGGGTACGGCAAATCAGCGCGAGCCCTTCGGATCCAGCGCGTCACGCACGCCGTCGCCGAAGAGGTTGAAGGCAAGCACGGTGATGAAGATCGCCACGCCTGGGATCACCATGTACATGGGATCCGAGTCGTAGTAGTCGATCGCGCTCGAGAGCATCTGCCCCCAGGAGGCCGTGGGGGGCTTGACGCCCACGCCCAGGAAGCTGAGTGCCGCCTCGGTGAGGATGTTGGTAGGGATCATCATCGTCGTGTAGACGATGATGGGCGCGACGAGGTTGGGCAGCAGTTCCTTGAACAGGATGTAGAACCGCCCTGCGCCCAGGGACCGGGCCGCCTCGACGTACTCCCGCTCGCGCAGGGAGAGCGTCTGGCCGCGCACCACGCGTCCGATGTAGGGCCAGCCGAAGAAGCCGATGACCAGGATCATCACGAACAGGCGTACGCCCGTTCCGGACAGTCCCAGCATCTCGTTCGGCATGACGGAGACCAGCGCGATGATGAACAGCAGTTGCGGGAAGGCCAGCAGACCGTCCATCACACGGCTGACGACAGCGTCGACCCAGCCGCCGAAGAAGCCGGCCAGAACACCCAGGATGGTGCCGAGCACCACGGCGACCAGTGCGGACAGGAAGCCGACGAGGAGTGAGATCCGGGCGCCGTAGACGATGCGCGCGAAGATGTCGCGGCCGTTGACCGGCTCGACACCCAGCAGGTGTTCACCGCTGATGCCACCCAAGGAACCCGTAGGAGTGCCGAACAGAGGGTCGATCAGGTCCTCGTGGTGCGTCTCGGGGTCCTGGCCCACCAGGTTCGTGATGACCGGCGCGAGCAGCGCGACCACGACGAGCGCGAGCACCACGATGCCACCCAGCAAGGCGAGTTTGTCCCGCTTCAGGCGCTCCCAGGCGATCCGCCCCAGAGAACGGCCCTGCACGGCCTTCGCGTCGGCGTGGGCTACCGCCGCTTCCTCAGCCGCACTCGGGGCCGCTTCCGCGGTCGGCTCGTGCAATGGTGCCGTCATCTGGCAGGGACCCCTCTCAACCGGTGGTGACCGGCCCGCACTTGCCGCTGTGGCGGCGTCATCAGTCCGTCGTACACAGGGCGAACACCCCTGGTGCGGGAGTCTTCAACGCTTTGGCGTTTTGCTGCCAGACTTGGCGGTGAATGGATGCGTAAACGTGATGCTGTCTGCTGGGTTCCGTTATCCGGACAGCGGGAAACGCGGGTCGGACGCACTACAATGGGCGCATTTTAGGACAGACTTGAGCTTTTCACTCTCATCTACGCGCGAAGAGCCGAGGGCTTGTCGCCTTCGCGGGTGGGGAAAGGGCCCCGCGAGCCGGCCCGCGGGGGTGGGTCAGTACCTGCCCTGGACCGGCGGGTAGCCGTAGCCGGAGGCCGGGGCCTGGACGGGGGCGGTGGCGTGGGCCTCACGGTCGTAGAAGGGGCGCGCCTTCGCGCGCAGCCACATGGCGACCGGGTCGTGCTCGTCGGACATGGCGACGGTCGACACGGGGAGCCCGTCCGGCACGGCGCCGAGGGACTGCTGCATCATCGCGCGCACGGAGTCCACGGCCGGCGGCGAAGTGTCGTACACGTCCAGTCCGATGGCGAGGTACGGCGCCCCGAGCGCGGGCTGCACCCAGGCGCGGCGCAACGAACGGACGGCCGGGGTGCGGTGGGCGTTCTGCGCGAGCAGGGCGTAGAACTGCGGGATCTCGATGGCGGGTTCGGACAGCCGCAGGGGGCCGGCGGGCTGGCGGTCCAGGCCCGTGGCGATCCGGCGCAGGTCGAGCCAGGGGATGCCGACGCCGCCGCCGGGGGCGTGCGGGTTGAGCCAGAGTCCGTAGTGGTCGGGGTAGAGGGCGCGGGCGACGTCGACTCCGTCGACCACCTCGTAACTGCGGTTCCAGCCACTGGCGGAGAGCTCCTGGGCGGAGGTCACGCAGGGGGCGTAGCCGTGGCCGTCGACGTCCATGTTCCCGTACTGGGCGTCCGGGGAGCCGGCCTGGCCGTGCCACAGGAGCATCCAGATCTGGCCGGTGTGCGGGGTCGCGAGCGCGCGCAGGAGTGCCTCGTAGGCGTCGTAACGCCCGGGCGTGACCTGGCGCAGCATGTGCTCGACCTGTCCGGCCGCGGCCGTGCCGCTCGCGCTCACCTTTACCGCCCCTTCGTACAACGCCTCGACCGTGCCCTAGCTTAAGCCCGCCCACCGACCCGGGACCTGATGCCGCCGTGCGGGTGCGGGCGGTGTGTGGTTCTCGCGCGGTTCCCCGCGCCCCTTCGGCGCGTTGCCCTACCGCTGGTAGAAGGGCCGGACCCGGTCCCTCATCCAGTTGCCCACCGGGTCCTCCGCGACGTCCAGGAGCACCAGGTTGACCGGCCAGGGGGCCGGCGACGTGGTGACGGCGCGGGTGAGGGCCTCCAAGGGGAGGGCGCGCAGGTCCCCTTCCCACTGGGAGAGTTCGACGCCCACGAACATCACGGGGTCGGCGGTCTCGATGGCGGCGAGGCAGCGGCGGGCCGTTACGACGACGCCGGTCGCCTCGAACTCGGCGGAGGCCGCGGCGAGGAAGTCCACCGGGTCGTGCTGCCAGTCGGGCTCGAAGAGGCGGACCCGGCCGCCGCTCGCGGGGCCGTCCAGCGGGGTCCGGCCCGCCCGGCACAGCTCCGCCACGGCGGGCGGCGGCAGCGGGATGCCGACCACGCCGCCCGGGTTGATGGCTATCCCCGCGTGCGGGGGCAGGCCGCGGGCGAACTCCACGGCGGGCGCGATGGTGTACGACATGTGGGAGCCGACGACCTGGCGGAACTGCTCCTCGGAGCTGAACACCGGCACGAACGCCTGGCCGTCGATCTCGATGCCGGGCAGGTCGAGGGGGCCGCTGTGCGGGCCGCCGCCGCTGGGCAGCGGGATCCACACGAAGCTCCGGCCGAGCACCTCGACGATGCGCCCGCCGGCCGCCGGTCCGGCGCCGAGGGAGGCCGAGAGCACCTCCTCGAGCTCGTTGCCGGGCCAACCGCCGTGCGGGTGGGTCTGCGTCTGCGCCGGGAAGTCCGCGGAGAAGTCCGCCGGGATGTCCATCTGCCTACCGCCTGCCTGGAACCACTGCTGTGGCTCAAAAGGCTAACGGCTGTCGGAGGCGGGGAGGCCGGGCTGTGGACGACGGTGTGGTGAGGGCGAGGGATGCGGGCGGCCGGCCCTTACGACCGAGCCGTGAACCGCCGACGCACGGATGCGCCGGGCCGGGTCCGCCGCCCGGGCCGCGTGCCCCACGGGCCGAGCCGGGCCCGGTCCCAGGTCGGCGCATGAGCCCGGGTCGGCGCACGAGCCCGGATTGGCGCACGAGCCCCGGTGCACGACCACAGGCGGCTCGGCCCCGGGACCGGGAGCGGGCCCGCAGACCGCCGGCGTACCGATCCGTGCACGCCCGCGCCGCCGGACCCTGCCCGGTCCGTCAGCCCGTGAAGCCGATTCTGTGGAGGGTGTTCGCCGCGTCCCGGTCCGCGAGGACGGCCGAGCCGCAGCCGGTGGGGAGGTCGCCGCGTTCCACCGCGCGCAGGAGGCGGGTGCTGGCCCCTCGGTGGCGCAGGAACGCGTAGCGCGAGACGCCGCGGCCGCGGTCGCGCTGGCCGGCCAGGGCCTGCTCGGGACTGACGTCGAGGAGGAGCAGGTGGAGCGTGCCGCCCCGGCGGTGGGCCTCGCGGGCGAGCCAGCGGCGGACCCAGGCCTGGGTGCCGCAGTCGTGCACGACGACGCCCTCACCCGTGCGCAGGGCGCGGCGCAGCCCGGCGTAGTGGGCGAGGCGGACGAGCGGGCGGTAGAGCGCGTACGGCAGGGCACGCGGCATGCGGCCGGCCCAGCGGTCGCGGGTGTCCTGGGAGTCGATGCGCCGGCCCGGCACGGTGCGCCGCATCAGCGTGGACTTGCCGCTGCCGGGCAGGCCGGTGACCACGACGAGGTCGCGTGGGCCGAACAGCAGCGCGTGCGGGCTGTGTCCGGCGCGGTCGCGCAGATCGCGGACGACCGGCGCCGGCGCCGGGGCGCTGACCGCCCGGGCCGGAGCGGCCGGCTGCTCGGGCAGCGCGATGCCCGTCGTCGCGTACGCGGTGGTCCTGTTCACCGTGATCGTCCTCCCCTGGGGCCAGGTACGAGTCCCATCCCCGCCGAGTGTAAAGAGAAGGTAATGCGGCAGGCCTCTCATTTACGTGCTGCTCCTGCAACAGGGCTGCTACAGGTCGTTGTGTCCGGCGCGCGGGACTCGTGCACTCCCTGTGAAAGGTCCCCCTGCCGCGCCTGAAGGATGCGTGCAATGATGTGCGCGCCAACTGCATACCGGCCGTTTGAATCCGCGCGGGAGAGTTCCCAGCACTGCTGACGCTGGGGCGCCGAAGGAGCAAGTCCCTCCCTTGAATCTCTCAGGCCCCGTTACCGCGCGGGCGAGGCACATCTGAAAAGCGGGCCGCACCCTCTCCGGAGTTCCGGGAGACGGCGTGGCTCCACCCAAGGTGCAAGCCGTGTCCCGTGTGGTCATGGCGAACCTCTCAGGTTCCGATGACAGATGGGGAGGAACGACCTCGCCCTCCCCCACGCTCGGCTTCGCTCGCGTGGGAGGTGCCCCCATCGCCCCTTGGAGACGACCGACCGTGAGCAGTACAGGAGAACTCCGTCACACCGCGCTCGATGCCCTGCATCGTTCGCTCGGCGCGACGATGACCGACTTCGCCGGCTGGGACATGCCCCTGCGCTACGGTTCCGAGCGCGACGAGCACATCGCCGTGCGCACGAGGGCCGGCCTCTTCGACCTCTCCCACATGGGTGAGATCACCGTCACCGGGCCGCAGGCCGCCGCCCTTCTCGACTTCGCCCTGGTGGGCAACATCGGCGGCGTCAAGCCGGGCCGGGCCCGCTACACCATGATCTGCCGGGCCGACGGCGGCATCCTGGACGACCTGATCGTCTACCGGCTGGGCGAGACCGAGTACATGGTCGTCGCCAACGCCTCCAACGCCCAGGTGGTCCTGGACGCGCTGACCGAGCGCGCCGCCGGCTTCGACGCCGAGGTGCGCGACGACCGGGACGCCTACGCGCTGATCGCCGTACAGGGCCCCGAGTCCCCGGGGATCCTGAAGTCCCTCACCGACGCCGACCTCGACGGTCTGAAGTACTACGCCGGGCTGCCCGGCACGGTGGCGGGCGTCCCGGCCCTGATCGCCCGGACCGGCTACACCGGCGAGGACGGCTTCGAGCTGTTCGTGAAGCCGGAGCACGCGGTCGAGCTGTGGCAGGCCCTGACCAAGGCCGGCGAGGGTGCCGGCCTGGTCCCGTGCGGGCTGTCCTGCCGTGACACGCTGCGCCTGGAGGCGGGCATGCCGCTGTACGGGCACGAGCTGTCGACCTCCCTCACCCCCTTCGACGCCGGGCTCGGCCGGGTGGTGAAGTTCGAGAAGGAGGGCGACTTCGTCGGGCGCGAGTCCCTGCGCGAAGCCGCCGCCCGGGCCGAGCAGAACCCGCCGCGCGTCCTGGTCGGGCTCGTCGCCGAGGGCCGCCGGGTCCCGCGCGCCGGGTACGCGGTCGTCGTCGGCGGCGAGGTGATCGGCGAGGTCACCTCCGGCGCCCCCTCCCCCACCCTCGGCAAGCCGATCGCGATGGCGTACGTCGACCCCGCGCACGCCGCGCCCGGCACGACCGGCGTGGGCGTGGACATCCGGGGCAGTCACGAGCCGTACGAGGTCGTGGCGCTGCCGTTCTACAAGCGCCAGAAGTAGACACTGGCCGGAGGGCCGCGGCAGCGACCCCGTGCCCGTCGTCCCAGCTCACCAGCAGTCCCCCTTCCACAGCACTCCCGCGCGTACAGGAGAATCCAGGCCATGAGCAACCCCAAAGAGCTGCGCTACAGCAAGGAGCACGAGTGGCTGTCGGCCGCCGAGGACGGCGTCTCGACGGTCGGTATCACGGAGCACGCGGCCAACGCGCTCGGCGATGTCGTGTTCGTCCAGCTTCCCGAGGTCGGTGACTCCGTGTCCGCCGGCGAGACCTGCGGCGAGCTGGAGTCGACCAAGTCGGTGTCCGACCTGTACTCCCCCGTCTCCGGTGAGGTCACCGAGGTCAACGAGGACGTCGTGAACGACCCGTCGCTGGTGAACTCGGCCCCCTTCGAGGGCGGCTGGCTGTTCAAGGTGCGGGTCACGGACGAGCCGGGCGACCTGCTGTCCGCCGACGAGTACACCGCGTTCTCCGCGGGCTGAGGAGTCGTATGTCCGTCCTGAACACACCCCTGCACGAGCTCGACCCGGCGGTCGCCGCCGCGGTCGACGCCGAGCTGCACCGCCAGCAGTCCACGCTCGAGATGATCGCCTCGGAGAACTTCGCCCCGGTCGCGGTCATGGAGGCGCAGGGCTCGGTCCTCACCAACAAGTACGCCGAGGGCTACCCGGGCCGTCGCTACTACGGCGGCTGCGAGCACGTCGACGTGGTCGAGCAGATCGCGATCGACCGCATCAAGGAGCTGTTCGGCGCCGAGCACGCCAACGTCCAGCCGCACTCGGGCGCCCAGGCCAACGCGGCCGCGATGTTCGCGCTGCTCAAGCCGGGCGACACCATCATGGGTCTGAACCTCGCGCACGGCGGGCACCTGACCCACGGCATGAAGATCAACTTCTCCGGCAAGCTCTACGACGTCGTCGCCTACCACGTGGGCGAGGACGGCCGGGTCGACATGGCCGAGGTCGAGCGGCTGGCCAAGGAGTCCAGGCCGAAGCTGATCGTCGCCGGCTGGTCGGCGTATCCGCGGCAGCTGGACTTCGCCGAGTTCCGCCGGATCGCGGACGAGGTCGGCGCGTACCTGATGGTCGACATGGCCCACTTCGCGGGGCTCGTCGCGGCCGGGCTGCACCCGAACCCGGTGCCGCACGCGCACGTGGTGACCACGACCACCCACAAGACGCTGGGCGGCCCGCGCGGCGGTGTGATCCTCTCCACGGCCGAACTGGCCAAGAAGATCAACTCCGCTGTCTTCCCCGGTCAGCAGGGCGGTCCGCTGGAGCATGTGATCGCCGCCAAGGCGGTCTCCTTCAAGGTCGCGGCCTCCGAGGACTTCAAGGAGCGCCAGCGCCGTACGCTGGAGGGTGCCCGCATCCTGGCCGAGCGTCTGGTGAAGGACGACGTCCGGGCCGTGGGTGTGGACGTCCTGTCCGGCGGCACGGACGTGCACCTGGTCCTGGTCGACCTGCGCCACTCGGAGCTGGACGGCCAGCAGGCCGAGGACCGCCTCCACGAGGTGGGCATCACGGTCAACCGGAACGCGATCCCGAACGACCCGCGTCCGCCGATGGTGACGTCCGGTCTGCGGATCGGCACGCCGGCGCTGGCGACCCGCGGCTTCGAAACCGAGGACTTCGCCGAGGTCGCGGACGTCATCGCCGAGGCGCTGAAGCCGTCCTACGACGCGGAGGCCCTCAAGGCCCGGGTGAAGGCCCTGGCCGACAAGCACCCGCTGTACCCGGGTCTGAACAAGTAACGAAGAAACCTTTCAGGGCGTCCCGTCCCGCCCCGCGTGCGGCGGGACGCCCTGCCCCTTGCACCACCCCGTAGTCAGGAGTTCCCCGTGGCCATCTCGGTCTTCGACCTGTTCTCGATCGGCATCGGCCCGTCCAGCTCCCACACCGTCGGCCCGATGCGGGCGGCCCGGATGTTCGCCCGTCGGCTGCGCAACGAGGAGCTGCTGGCCCCGACCGCGCAGGTCCGCGCGGAGCTCTACGGCTCGCTCGGCGCGACCGGGCACGGCCACGGCACACCCAAGGCGGTGCTGCTCGGCCTGGAGGGCGACTCGCCGCGCACGGTGGACGTGTCGAGCGCCGACGAGCGGGTGGAGGCGATCAAGACCGACGGCCGGCTGAACCTGCTCGGCGAGCACGAGATCGCGTTCTCCTTCGACGACGACATGGTCCTGCACCGCCGCAAGGCCCTCCCCTACCACGCGAACGGCATGACCCTGTGGGCGTACGACGCCTCGGGGGCGGAGCTGCTGTCGAAGACGTACTACTCGGTCGGCGGCGGCTTCGTCGTCGACGAGGACGCCGTCGGGGCGGACCGCATCAAACTCGACGACACCGTGCTGAAGTACCCCTTCCGCACCGGCGACGAGCTGCTGCGCCTGACCGAGGAGACGGGCCTGTCCATCTCCGCGCTGATGCTGGAGAACGAGCGGGCCTGGCGCACCGAGGAGGAGATCCGCGAGGGCCTGCTGGAGATCTGGCAGGTGATGCGGGACTGCGTGGCGCGCGGGCTGTCCCAGGAGGGCATCCTGCCGGGCGGTCTCAAGGTGCGCCGCCGGGCCGCGAACACCGCGCGCAAGCTGCGCTCCGAGGGCGACCCGCTGGCCCTCGCCATGGAGTGGATCACCCTCTACGCCATGGCGGTCAACGAGGAGAACGCCGCCGGCGGCCGGGTCGTCACCGCCCCCACCAACGGCGCGGCCGGCATCATCCCGGCGGTCCTGCACTACTACGTCAACTTCGCGGCGGGCTCTGCCTCCGAAGGCGAAAAAGAGGAGGGCGTGGTCCGCTTCCTGCTCGCCGCGGGCGCGATCGGCATGCTCTTCAAGGAGAACGCCTCCATCTCCGGCGCCGAGGTCGGCTGCCAGGGCGAGGTCGGCTCCGCCTGCTCCATGGCCGCGGGCGCCCTGGCCGAGGTCCTCGGCGGCTCGCCCGAACAGGTCGAGAACGCCGCCGAGATCGGCATGGAGCACAACCTCGGCCTCACCTGCGATCCCGTAGGCGGCCTGGTCCAGATCCCCTGCATCGAACGCAACGGCATGGCCGCGGTCAAGGCCGTCACGGCCGCCCGCATGGCGTTGCGCGGCGACGGCTCCCACAAGGTGTCCCTGGACAAGGTCATCAAGACGATGAAGGACACCGGCGCAGACATGTCGGTGAAGTACAAGGAGACGGCCCGGGGCGGGCTGGCGGTCAACATCATCGAGTGCTGACACGGGCGGCGCACGTCTTGCCATGCGAGATGGCGGTACCGAAACCTGATGACCACGTTCACGCTCAGCTACGGCCGCGCCGCGAAGGACGCCGCCGTGCCCGGACTCGGCTACGACCACACGACGTTCGTACTCATGATGATCTTCGGTGTGCTGTTCTTCGCCGCGTTCACCCTGGTCTCGGGTCCGCTCGCGGACCGGCGCACCACCCTGATCTGGATCACCGCCGCGATCATCGTCTTCGGACTGGTCTGGGCGCCGCTGATCGATCTCGGCACCCTCGGCGTGGTGTTGTGGCTCGTCCTCGGCTTCACCCTGATGGGCATGACGTTCGGGCCGATGGGCGCGCTCCTGCCCGAGCTCTTCCCGACCAGCGTCCGCTACACCGGCTCCGGCATCTCGTACAACGTCAGCTCGATCCTCGGGGCGGCGGTCGCCCCGTTCATCGCCGTGGCGCTGTGGCAGGCTGGGAACGGCTCGCCGTGGCTGGTCGGCGTCTACCTCTCCGCGATGGCGGTGCTGACGCTGATCGCACTCCTCTTCAGCAAGGAGACCAAGCACGTCTCCCTGGACGACCGCGAGGCTGTCCCTGCCGACGAGGCGATCCGCGCCCCGGCCGCCTCCCCCACCTCCTGAATCCGACCGGCGTTCACCACCGCCGGGTCGCGAGCCTCCTCGCGCCCGACGTACGGCCACCGTCGCGGGGCATAACAACAACCCCCGAACCAAGGGAACTTCCGCCCCACCCGCACCAGAGGGAGCCCCCATGCTGCGCGGCATCGACGTGAGCGCCTACCAGCCCTCCTCCTACGGCACCGACGGCCTCTCCTTCGTCTTCGTCAAGGCGACCGAGGGGCGCTCCTACGTCAACCCCAAACTCGCCGCCCAGACGAAGCGGGCCCGGGACGCCGGGCTGGTCGTCGGCTTCTACCACTTCCTGTGGCCCGGGAACCTGACCGCCCAGGCCGACTACTTCGTCGGCAAGGCCCCGGACCGGGCGGGCGACATCCTCGCCGTCGACTGGGAGACGACCAGCAACGGAACGCACGCGAGCAACGCGGAGAAGGACCTGTTCATCCGCAAGCTGAAGGACCTTCGGCCGAACAATCAGGTTATTCTCTACGCCAACCGAAACTTCTGGCTCAACATCGACACGACGTCCTATGCGGGCGACGGACTGTGGATCGCCGACTACGTGAGCGCGGGCAAGCCCCGCATCAAAGCCAAGTGGCGCTTCCACCAGTACACCGACAACCCGCTGGACAAGAACGTCGCCGACTTCGAGAGCAAGGCCGCGCTACGGAGATGGGCGGAGGACGCCTGATCCGCGCACTTCACCTGCAGTGTGCCATCTCCGTTCGGAGCCGGTGCGCCGGAGGATCGGATAGGTACGTGTTCAATAGGCCGAAGGTACGAAGCTCGGCCGGCAGGGCTTCGTACCACCCCAAGCCATGGAAATTGCAGCTGCTGCAAACGAGGCCGCGCACGCACCTGCCGCAGCTTCGCCTACCCGGACAGCACGCGTGGTCGTGGTCGATGTCCATGGCCCTGTGGGTGGTGTTGTCCGCCCCACAGATGGCGCACCGTCCCTCCTGAAAGCGCAGCAACCGGTCGACGAATTCCTTGGTCACGTTGTAATGCCCGAGACGGACGCGCTCGGCATTGCACGGCTTGCAGTACGGGCGCGGAGCTCCCGAGGCACCGATCGGCGAGTATTCGGCTACGGGTTTGCACTCTCCGCACTCTCGGCACTCGACAATTCCGCGTCTGATCATTTCCTGAACGACACCGTTTGCTCTCTTCTTGCCCAGTGGCGCCAGCGCCTTTCCCTTCCGCTGTTGCTGATAGTGCCCCGTACAGAGCCCACTCGCCCGCGCTGCTCTCGCGCATCCGCCGAACGCACACCCACGCCGCTTCACCACCGTCCGAGCGGCACCGACTGGAGCCATGGACCTACCGCTGCGGTGCTGCGCATAGTGAGCCGCGCACAGCCCTTCGCGTGAGCCGATACCTGTCCGAAGAGCGGTCGCAAGACCACCCCTCGCCTCCTGCCGTGCACACGTCCACGTCCAACCCCCCAGCCGTCGCCACCCGTTGATGTACCAACGGATCAACGAACCGGACGAACATGTGTCACGCATTCGCAAGCAAGTCGGACCCTGGCCACCGAAGCAGCCATCCACAGAGGTCACCTATGAGGCCGGGGCCGTGCCGCAGGGCACAGCCGTTCGCGCAGGCCTGAATTCACCGTTGCCTAGTAGTGCTTCGTTAGGTTCTGAGCTGTCTGCGGCGGTTTCGTCGGGCGGGTAGAGGTCGTCCGCAGGTGGTGCATGCACCGGTCCAGCACCGCAGCAGGTCCTGAAGAACGTCGAGGACCTGGT
>NZ_JAAHBP010000015.1 GCF_023184515.1 Streptomyces sp. D2-8
CAGCTCAAACGCGCCATGTTCCTGTCCGCGTTCGCAGCCCTGCACGATCCCGCCTCCCGCACCTACTACGACAAATGCCGGGCCCGGGGCAAGACTCACACCCAGGCCCTCCTCCGCCTCGCCCGCCCCCGCATCAGCGTCCTGTTCGCCATGCTCCGCGACGGCACCTTCTACGAACCACGCCTCCCCGAAGCAACCGCCGCATGACCAGCTCAGGCTTGACGAAAGACATAGAGGCACCCCCCCCCGAGGCCGGTTACGGACGGTCAGTTTTCGGCCAAGCTGCGGGCCCGGCACCGGACTTGGTGCCGGGCCCGCGGCATTCACACACCGTGTGCGCGCCGGGCTCGCATATGCCCCTCGCACACTCTCCCCAGCCGCCCACCAGGCGAGTTGACTCCTCATGCGCATACAAGGGATGTGAAACGACTACGGAAAGGAGCGGACACGTGACCGCCGATCCCGAGCATCCCGTCGTTCATGGAGAACTCGCAGAGTTACGGCGCCGCCTCGATGTGGCATACGCCCGCGTCGAGGGCGGGCTGGCTCTGCTCAGCCACCGCACCGAGGAGACCGCCAAGGAGATCGACGAGCTCAACACCCGGATCCACACGCTCGAACACGCGCGCTGGCCGCTGCCCGCGGTCGCCGCCCTCACCGCCGTGGGTGCCCTCGTCGTGGCGATCTGGCAGGCGCTGGGACATTAGCTCAGGGCACCATGTCCTGACCGAGCCTGAGATGGTGCAGCAGAAGTAACGCGGCCGCCATGTTGGCGGCCGGGACCTCGCCGCGGGCGACCATGTCGGGGACGAGCTTGAGAGGCACCCATTCCCGGCGGTCCGACTCGAAGTCGTCCACGGGGTGCCCGACGTACTCGCCCTCGTCGGCCCAGTACACGTGATGCCGGGCGTCGGTGAGCCCGTTGGACGGCTCCACGCTCATGAGGTGGTACAGGGGTCCCGGCCGCCAGCCGGTCTCCTCCTCCAGTTCCCTGGCGGCCGCGCGGGCGATGTCCTCGCCGTCCTCGACCACCCCGGCCGCGAGTTCCCACCCCCAGCTGTCGGTGATGAAGCGGTGCCGCCAGAGCAGCAGCACCTCGTTGGCCTCGTTCACGACCGTGGCCACCGCAACGGGCCGCAGCCGTATGAGGAAGTGGTCCAGGTGCCGGCCGTCCGGCAGTTCGACATCCGCGAGATTGACGCTGAACCAGCGGTTTGAGTACACAGTTTGTTCGTTGTGTTTCGTCCACTGCACGGTTCTGCCACCTTCCGTCGAGTAAGTGGCAATATCGCAGCAGGGACGGACTGACAGCAGGCGCACGGGAAGCGCCTCGGAGCGACACGGGCACCACCGCCCGGATCTACAACGGTACGCGCAGTGCTCCGTCGATGAGTTCGGCGGCCTCGGCCGTGCCCGCGCAACCACTGCGCACCAGGTGCTCCCGCACCGCGCGCAGCCGGTCGCGCAGCCGCTGGGACTCCATGCCCCGGGCCTGCTCGGCCATCTGCACGGCGATGGCCACCGCCTTGTCGGCGTTGCCCTGCCGCAGCTCGATGGTGCTGAGCATCGCCAGCCGGTGCACCCGGCCGCGGTCGTGCGCCGGGTTGTCGACGGCGGCCGCGGCATGCTCCCCGGCGGCCGCGATTTCGCCCAGGCTCAGCAGCGCCTCCGCCACCTGCACGTTGACCAGGCCCGGCTGCACATAGCCGGTCTCGTCCGGCTCGTAGCCGCGCCGGATGCGCTCGGCGGCCTGCTCGGCCCGCCGGATGCAGGACAGGGCGCTACCGCCGTCGCCGAGATGCGCGTACGCCTTGGCCTGCATCGCGTACAGGTCGGAGGCGAGCGCCGGGGTGATGTGCTTGCCGGCGGCCCGCAGCGCGGCCTCCGCGAAGGCGACCGACTGCCGGTACTCCCGCATGAACAGCGACTGGTTGACGAGCAGGGCGATCACATACGCCCCCAGCCCCCGGTCCCCGCTGGCCTTCGCGAGCCGCAGCGCCTGGTGGAAGTAGCGCTGGGCGAGTCCGTGGGCGTCGGAGTCGTACGCACAGATGCCGGCGACCGCCACCAACCCGCCCGTGGCGCGGTGCAGTTGACGTCCGGTCTCGTCGGTGTAGCTGCCGCGCAGCAGCGGCGCGGCCTCGGCGTTGAGAAAGCCGACGATGCGCGCCCGCGTGGCGATGCCCCCGGCCTTGCGGTACATCTGCTCGTAGTGGGTCCGGGCCGCCCGCAGCGTCTCCAGGTCGCCTGCGGTGACCCGGTGTCTGCCGCCGCGGGATACGTCCACGTCCTCGGGCGGGTTCTCCCACTCCCACACCGGCATCACGGCGGGTGTGCCGGTGAGGGCGGGCGCGCCCAGGATGTGCGGGCGCTGCTGCTGGTCGGAGCGCCACAGGGCGGTGGCCCGTTCGACGAACCCGGACAGGGAGCCGGTGTGCGGGGCGGACGGCTCGCCGGGCACACCGAGGCCGATGTCGTCGAGGGTGACCTGGCGCTGCAGCCGGGCCGCGAGCACCTCGCAGATCAGGTCGGGCACCTGGCCCCGGGGGCGCTGCCCCTTCAACCACCGGGCGACGGCGGTGTGTTCGTACCTCAGGGACAGACCACGTGCCCGTCCCGCCTGGTTGACGTGTGCGGCCAGCCCCGCGTGCGAGATCCCCGCCTCGTCCAGGATCGCGTCGAGCAGAGTGTTGGGCTGCATGTGGGCCCCCCGGATGGCTCGGTGCGGCCAGATTAGTGGTTCCGTCTTCACACGGGGTGTGAACGGAGTGCTCGAATCCGCACTGTGTGCGCACTGTCGCTCAGAGTCGCCGGCCGGTTGACTGAGTTTCCTCGAAAGAGGCCGGCCGGGCCGCCGGCTCCCCCTCGTACAGTGCGGCGGCCCGCTTTCGCCGTCCGCCCGGCTGCCTGCCCGACACTCCGTGGCGGGGCGGACGGCATCGCCGGCGGTGCGTTCTCCCGCCGTGGTGTCAGGGGTGTGTGGTCGGCTGCGGCTACGTCGTGGCCGTTCGCGCAGTTCCCCGCGCCCCCAGGTGAGCGGGCCGCCCGTTCCTCAGTACCAGCAGCGCGCGCTGAGCGGCACCCGCGACCCTGCGCAACTGCCGCATATGCAGGATCAGCCCGGTCCCGACCGCGAAGAACACCGCACTGGTGACGATCCGCGCCGGAAGACCGGTCTCCTGGGCGAGCGGACAGGCCAGCTTGTACGTGGCGGCCGCCGCGCCCCACACCGCGAGCAGACCGAGGCTGCGCACCCGACCCCTGATGCGGATCATGCCGACGGCCCCCCCCAATAGGCCCTGACACACAGAATCGGACCGGCCCAAGAAGGCCGGTCCGATTCTGTCGACAGTGCATCCGCGAGGGCAGGGATCACCGCCGTTTACCACTCGAACGAGTGAGACCTTCAGGGGCGCGGGGAACTGCGCGAACGCCCACGACGAATCGCGGCCGCCAACACTCCGCAGCTCCCCGCCCCTTGGGCTCTCAGCTCCTCAGCTCGGCACCCACCCGCTCGCCCGCGAGGGCGACCGCCGCGTCCCGGGCCGCGGAGGCCTCGTCCACGGTCAGCGTCCGGTCGGTCGCGCGGAACCGCAGCGCGTACGCGAGCGACTTCCGCCCCTCCCCCAACTGCTCGGCGTTCTCGTACACATCGAACAGCCGGATGGACTCCAGCAGCTCCCCGGCCCCGTCCCGCAACGCCGCCTCGACATCCACGGCCGGCACGAACGCGTCGACGACCAGGGCGACATCCTGCGTGGCGACGGGGAACGCGGAGATCCGAGGCGCCGCGGCCGTGGCGTCACCGGCGGCCTCCACCGCGTCCAGGTCGAGCTCCATCGCGCAGGTGCGCGCGGGCAGCCCGAGGGCCTTCACGACCCGCGGGTGCAACTCGCCCGCGTGCCCCACGACCCGCTCGGCGCCGTCCAGGGTGACCGCCAGCTCGGCACACCGCCCCGGGTGCCACGGCCCGTACTGGCTCTTGCGGATGACGAGCTCGGCGCCGGCCTCGTGCGCGATCGTGCGCGCCGCCTCGACCGCGTCGGCCCAGTCGGCCGGACGGCCCTTGCCCCACCAGCCGGCCTGCTCGCGCGCACCGGCGAGGACGACGGCCACCTGCCGCGGCTGGTCGGGCAGCGCCGCGTTCAGCTCGGCGAGCTCCTCGTCGGTCGGGCGGCGGTCGACGGGCAGCACGGCAGCGATCCGCTGCTCCTCGCGCGGCCGGAAGACCAGGCCGGACTCGAACAGCGCGAGGTCGTGCGAACCCCGGCCGTCGTTGCGGCGCAGCGCGGCGAGCAGACCCGGAAGCAGCGACGTGCGCAGCGCGGGCTCCTCGTCGCTCAGCGGGTTGCTGAGCTTCACGACGCGGCGGGCCGGGTCGTCCGCATCGAGGCCGAGCTGGTCGAAGACCTGCTCGCCGATGAACGGGTAGTTCAGCGCCTCGACGTATCCGGCACCGGCCAGGGCTCGGCCGACGCGGCGGTGCAGCCGCTGCCGGTCGGTCAGGCCGAGGCCCGCCGGGGGCTTGGGCAGCGTGGAGGGCAGGTTCTCGTAGCCCTCCAGCCGGATGACCTCTTCGGCCAGGTCGTTCGGGTCGGTGAGGTCGGGGCGCCAGGACGGCACGGTGACGATCAGCTCGTCCTGCCCGTACACGTCGCAGCCGACCTCCTGGAGGCGGCGTACGACGGTCTCGCGGCCGTAGGCGACGCCCGCGACCTTGTCCGGGTGGTCGGCCGGGATGGTGATGGTGTGCGGCGCGGACGGGGCGAGGACCTCGGTGACGCCGGCGTCGGCGGTGCCGCCCGCGAGCAGGACCAGCAGGTCGACGGTGCGCTGCGCGGCGGCCGCCGCGGCCTGCGGGTCGACGCCGCGCTCGAAGCGCCGGGACGCCTCGGAGGACAGCTTGTGCCGACGGGCCGTGCGCGCGATCGACACGGCGTCGAAGTGCGCGGCCTCGATCACGACGTCCGCCGTGGCGTTCTCGGTGTCGTCGTGGTCGGCGATCTCCGTGTTGGCGCCGCCCATGACGCCGGCGAGCCCGATCGGGCCGCGGTCGTCGGTGATCACCAGGTCCTCGGCGTCCAGCGTGCGCTCGACACCGTCGAGGGTGGTGAGCTTCTCGCCCGCTTCGGCCCGGCGCACGCCGATGGTGCCCTGGAGCAGGCCGCGGTCGTAGGCGTGCAGCGGCTGGCCGAGCTCCGTCATCACGTAGTTGGTGACGTCGACGGCGAGCGAGATCGGGCGCATGCCGACCTTCTGCAGCCGGCGCTGGAGCCAGATCGGGGAGCGGGCCTCGGCGCTGAGGCCGGTCACCGTGCGGGCCGTGAAGCGGTCGCAGCCGGTGGGGTCGGAGATCTGCACCGGGTAGCCGTACGCGTTCGGGCCGGGCACGTCGATCAGCGCCGGGTCGCGCAGCGGCAGGCCGTAGGCGGTGGCGGTCTCGCGGGCCACGCCGCGCAGCGACAGGCAGTAGCCGCGGTCGGGCGTGACCGCGATGTCGAGGACCTCGTCGACCAGTTCCAGCAGCTCGACGGCGTCCTTGCCGATCTCGGTCTCCGGCGGCAGGACGATGATGCCCTTGGTGCCGTCGTCGCCCATGTTCAGCTCGTCGCTGGAGCAGATCATGCCGCGGGACATCCGGCCGTAGGTCTTGCGCTCGGCGATCTGGAAGTCACCGGGCAGGACGGCGCCGGGCAGGGCCACGACGACCTTGTCGCCCACGGCGAAGTTGCGGGCGCCGCAGATGATCTCCTGCGGCTCGCCCGTCCCGTTGGCCTGGCCGACGTCGACGGTGCAGAAGCGGATCGGCTTCTTGAACTCCGTCAGCTCCTCGATCGTCGCCACCTGGCCGACGACCAGCGGGCCCTTGAGGTCGGCGCCGAGCTGCTCGACGGTCTCGACCTCCAGACCGGCCGAAATGAGCTTGGCCTGGACGTCCCGGCCGGTCTCCGTCGCCGGCAGGTCGACGTACTCCCGCAGCCAAGAAAGCGGGACCCGCATCAGATCTCCATCCCGAACGGCCGGGTGAACCGGACGTCACCCTCGACCATGTCTCGCATGTCTTCGACGTTGTGGCGGAACATCAGCATCCGCTCGATGCCGAACCCGAAGGCGAACCCGCTGTACTTCTCGGGGTCGACGCCGCAGGCGGTGAGCACCCGCGGGTTGACCATGCCGCAGCCGCCGAGCTCGATCCAGCCCTCGGACGAGCAGGTGCGGCAGGGGCGGTCGGGGTTGCCGATGGACTCGCCCTTGCAGACGTAGCAGAGCATGTCCATCTCGGCGCTCGGCTCGGTGAACGGGAAGTAGTTCGGCCGCAGCCGGGTCTTCATGTCCTCGCCGAACAGGGCCTGGACCATGTGGTCCAGGGTGCCCTTGAGGTCGGCCATCGTCAGGCCCTCGTCCACCGCCAGCAGCTCGATCTGGTGGAAGACGGGCGTGTGCGTGGCGTCCAGCTCGTCGGTGCGGAACACGCGGCCGGGGCAGACGATGTAGACCGGCAGCTCACGGTCGAGCAGCGCGCGGGCCTGCACCGGGGAGGTGTGCGTGCGCAGGACGACGCCGGACCCGGACTCGTCGGTGCCCTCGGGGCCCTGCACGAAGAAGGTGTCCTGCATCTGCCGGGCCGGGTGGTCGGGCAGGAAGTTCAGGGCGTCGAAGTTGAACCACTCCGCCTCGGCCTCCGGCCCTTCGGCGACCTCGTAGCCCATGGCCACGAAGACGTCCGCGACCCGCTCCATCATCGTGGTGAGCGGGTGCCGGGCGCCGGACGGTACACGGTCGTACGGCAGCGTGACGTCCACCGCCTCCTCGACGAGCACCCGCGCGTCCCGCTCGGCCTCCAGTTCCACCTGGCGGGCGGCGAGCGCCTTGTTCACGGCACCGCGGGCCTGGCCGACGCGCTTGCCGGCCTCGGCCTTGGCGTGCGGGGGCAGGGCGCCGATCTCGCGGTTGGCGAGGGCCAGCGGGGAGGTGGGGCCGGTCTGGGCGACCTTGGCCTCGTGGAGCGCGTCGAGGGAGTCCGCGGCGGCGAAGGCGGCGAGCGCCTCGTCCCGCATGCGCTCGATCTCTTCCGGTTTCAACGTCTCGACCTCGACAGGGTCGTACGACTTATTCGGTGCCGACATCTCTTCCCGTGCTTCCGATTGGCTGGCTGAAGGTCCCCGTCACCGACTCGGACGGCCGTCTCCGGGACACGAAGGTGCCAATGGCCGAGTCTAACGGGGTGGAGGTATACGAATGCGCCCGCGGGGCTCAGGCGAGATAGGCCGGAGCGCTCACGGGCAACGTAAATCGGAACTCGGCACCGGCGCCGGGGGCGCGGCCGACCGTGATGGTGCCGCCGTGGGCCTCGACGATGCCCTTGACGATGTAGAGCCCGAGGCCCGTCCCGCCGCGCTTGCTGCCCCGCCAGAAGCGGGTGAAGACGCGGTTCATGGACTCCTCCGGGATGCCGGGCCCCTCGTCGCTCACCGTGACCGACGTGGCTGCGTTCTCGGCGTACTCGCCCTCGCGGAGGGACGCCGTGGCCGTGACGTCGATCGTGACAGTTCCCTCGCCGTGCCGCACGGCATTTTCCAGCAGGTTGCTGAGCACCTGGTCGATCTTGTCGGGGTCGGCCCACAGGGCGGGCAGGGGCTGCTGGACGCGCAGCAGGAACCGGTCGGCGGGCTGCCCGGCGGCGACGTGGGCCTGGATGTGCCGGCTGACGGCGGCGCCCATGTCGACGGGCTGGCGGCGCAGCTCCAGGCGGCCGGAGTCGATCCGGGAGATGTCGAGCAGCTCGGCGATGAGGCGGGTGACCCGGTCGGCGTCGGCGTCGACGGTCTCCAGCATCAGGCGCTTCTGGTCGTCGGTGAAGCGTTCCCACTTGGCGAGCAGGGTGGCGGTGAAGCCCTTGACGGAGGTCAGCGGGGAGCGCAGTTCGTGGGCGACGGTGGCGATCAGCTCGGCGTGGCTGCGCTCGGTGCGGCGGCGGGCCTCGGTGTCGCGCAGGGTGACGACCAGGCGCCGGACGGGTCCGGTGGGCCGGGTGCGGACGTAGCGCGCGGAGACCAGCACCTCACGGCCGCCGGGCAGGAGCAGGTTGCGCTCGGGCTGTCCGACGCGGATGGCGAGGCCGCCGTACGGGTCGGTCAGCTGCCACCAGCGCCGGCCTTCCAGGTCCTCTAACGGCAGGGCCTTCTCCAGGCCCTGCCCGAGGGCGTCCCGGGCGCGGACGGCGGTGATGCGCTCGGCGGCCGCGTTGAAGCAGATGACGCGGCCCTGCTCGTCGGCGACGACGAGCCCGTCGGGCAGCTGGTCGGGGTCGATGCCGAGGCCGGCGGGATCACCGGGTGACCGGGACGCGGCGGGCGGGCTCCCGGCGTCCTGGGCTCCCGGTGCGCTGCTCGTGCCGACGCTCATCCCCGTACCCCACCTCCAAGGCTCCGCAGAGGGGTCCCTGAGCTGGTCACCCTACTAGTTCCCGGTGACGGAGCGGCACCCTCCGGAGGCGCGCTGTGCACGCGCCGACGCGTAGAGACATACGGCGGCGGCGGTGGCGAGGTTCAGGCTCTCGGCCTTTCCGTGGATCGGAACGCGCACGACGGCGTCCGTGAGGGCCCGGGTCTCCTCCGGGAGGCCCCAGGCCTCGTTGCCGAAGACCCAGGCGGTCGGCCCGCCCATGGTGCCCTTGTCGAGCTCGTCGTCGAGGTCGCGGTCGCCCGCCCCGTCGGCGGCGAGGACCCGGACCCCGGCGTCCCGCAGCCCCTCGACGGCCTGCTCCACGGGGACGCCGACGGCGACGGGCAGATGGAACAGGGAGCCGACGGAGGCGCGGACGGCCTTGGGGTTGTACACGTCGACGGAGGCGTCGGTCAGGACCACGGCCTCGGCCCCGGCGGCGTCGGCGCAGCGCAGCACGGTCCCGGCGTTTCCGGGGTCACGGACGTTGGCGAGGAGGGCGACGAGCCGGGGGCGGGCCGCGAGGACCTCCTCGAACGGCGTGTCCAGGAACCGGCAGACGCCGACGAGCCCTTGCGGGGTGACGGTGGTGGAGATGTCGGCGATGACCTGCTCGGCGGCGAGGTGCACCCGGGCTCCGGCGTCCCGGGCCGCCCCGACGATGTCGGCGTGGCGCTCTGCAGCCTCCAGCGTCGTGAACAGCTCCACGAGCGTGGCAGCGCCCCCGGTCAGGTGCCCGGCCGCCTCCCGCACGGCCTGCGGCCCCTCCGCCAGAAAGAGCCGGTCCTTCCCCCGGAAGTTCCGCTTGGCCAGCCGCCGCGCGGCCTGGACGCGGGGGGAGCGGGGAGAGATGAGCTCGGGGGTGGCAGGGGGCATCCTGTTCGCTTTCTCAGTAGCTGCACAGCAGGACCCGCAGACCGTCCGGCCTGCGGGTCCTTCAGTCACATCGGCTCAGAGCCGGCGTCACGCAGCCTTCGGCGCGTTCACGTCGCTCGGCAGCGCCTTCTGGGCGACCTCGACGAGCGCGGCGAACGCACCGGCGTCGTTGACGGCCAGCTCGGCCAGGATCTTGCGGTCGACCTCGATGTTCGCGGCCTTCAGACCCTGGATGAAGCGGTTGTAGGTCATGCCGTTGGCGCGGGCAGCGGCGTTGATGCGCTGGATCCACAGCTGACGGAAGTCGCCCTTGCGCTTCTTGCGGTCGTTGTAGTTGTAGACCAGCGAGTGGGTGACCTGCTCCTTGGCCTTGCGGTACAGGCGCGAGCGCTGACCGCGGTAGCCGGAGGCCTGCTCGAGGATCGCCCGACGCTTCTTGTGGGCGTTGACTGCCCGCTTGACGCGTGCCACTTGTTAACTCCTTGTAGCGGGGTCGTGGGGGTGCTCACACGACCCGAAATCGATTGGGTCCCGGTCTGACGTGCGTCCGGCGCTCACGCGCCCGGGCGTCACTTGCCGAGAAGCTTCTTGATCTTCGCGGCGTCGCCCGGGGCCATCTCGGCGTTGCCGGTGAGGCGACGCGTCACACGGGACGACTTGTGCTCGAGCAGGTGGCGCTTGCCGGCGCGCTCGCGCAGCACCTTGCCGGAGCCGGTGATCTTGAAGCGCTTGCTGGCACCGCTGTGCGACTTGTTCTTCGGCATAGCGCCGTTCTCTCCTCGTCGGTGGCGCTCCGGTGCCCGGTCGCGAAACCGGGCACGGTGGAGCGTCGTCTTGTATCGGTTGCTTCCTGGGACTGGCGTCCCGGGGAGTCACGCCTCGGCGGGCTCCTCAGCCGGCGCCTCGGCCATCGCCTCGGCCTCCGCGGCGTTCTGCGACTTGCCGGGGTTGGCCTTCGCTTCCGCCTTGCGGGCTTCCTGCGCCTGGCGGGCCTCGGCCATCGCCTCGGTCTTCTTCTTGTGCGGACCGAGAACCATGATCATGTTGCGGCCGTCCTGCTTCGGGTTCGACTCAACGAAACCGAGGTCGGCAACGTCCTCCGCGAGCCGCTGCAGCAGTCGGTAGCCCAGCTCGGGCCGGGACTGCTCGCGACCACGGAACATGATCGTGATCTTGACCTTGTCGCCCTGCTTGAGGAACCGAACGACGTGACCCTTCTTGGTGTCATAGTCGTGCGGGTCGATCTTCGGCCGGAGCTTCATCTCCTTGATGACCGTGTGCGCCTGGTTCTTGCGCGCCTCACGGGCCTTCATGGCCGACTCGTACTTGAACTTCCCGTAGTCCATGAGCTTGCACACGGGCGGACGGGCGTTCGCCGCGACCTCGACCAGGTCCAGGTCGTACTCCTGCGCAAGCTCCAGTGCCTTGGCCAGGGGGACGATGCCCACCTGCTCGCCACTGGGACCGACAAGTCGCACCTCGGGAACGCGAATCCGGTCGTTGATGCGGGGCTCGGCGCTGATGGATCCTCCTCGGTAGCACCACGCGACGGTCTGGCGGACGGCCGCGTAACGTCTGTGTTCGATAGACCTAACCGCGTCGAAGCAACAAAAATGCCCCGGACGATCCCAGGCGGGGCTCCTCGAACTACCGGAGCACCGCCGTGGGGGGCCACGGGGCGCGCTTTCGGACGGATCGCCGCCGCTGGGACGGGACCGCCTGACCGGTGACCCGCCGCCCAGAGGGCGATCGGGTGGGAGTTCGAAAGCCTCCACTTGTGGGCCGGATTCGCGGGCTGTGAGGCACACGTGTCCGACCGGTCGTTACACGAGGTTACCAGCAAGGGCCAGGAACGGCCAATTGCGGCGAGCCGGGGTCACGTGGGGGTCGCCCGCTTCCTGCGCCTATCGTGTGGGGCATGAGTGAGACCCCTCCTGAGTCCCCCGACTTCGACGCCATGGCCCGCGACATCGCCGAGGTCCCGGCGGTCGAGGTGATCGTGACGGTCGCCGTCAACCTGATGAGCGCCGCCGCGGTGAAGCTCGGTCTGACCGAGGAGGGCGAGAAGCACAAGGACCTGGACGAGGCCCGCAAGCTGGTGCACGCCCTGGCCGGTCTGCTGGACGCGACGGCGACCGAGATCAGCTCCTTCCACGCGGCGCCGCTGCGCGACGGCCTGAAGTCGCTGCAGCTGGCGTTCCGCGAGGCCTCGCTCGTCCCGGACGAGCCGGGCCAGGGCCCGGGCGAGAAGTACACGGGCCCGGTCTACGGCTAGGTCTACGGCTGGTTCAGCCGCGTACGTACAGGGGCTCGCCCGGTGGCGTCGCCTCGGCCGGCAGCAGTGCCAGGTCGAGGCCGCGCACCAGGCGGGCCCTCAGTGTTTCGTCGGCGGCGAGCCGCTGGGCGACGGACCGGGCGGCCTCGGCGGGGGCCGCGGACGGGTCCAGCACCAGGGCGAGGGTGCCGTCGGCCTGGCCGGGTCCGAGGTGGGCGCGCAGGACGGCGGGCTCGGCGGCCACGGCACCGCGTACGGCGTCGACGACGGCCGGGTCCACGAGCGGGTCGGTGCTCGCGCGGCCCTCGGCGAGGGCGAGCAGGGCGGGGCCGGTCAGCTCGAAGGGCACCGGTCCGGCCATGTCGAGCACGATCGTGTCCGCCTTCTCGTGCGCGGCGGCCTGCAGGGCCTGGTGCAGCGGTACGGCGACGGGGCGGGCCTGCGGGTCCCAGCGGGCGAGGGAGTCCGTGGAGGTGAAGGCCGGCAGGGCGGTGCGGTCGCCGGCCTTCAGGGTCGGTACGGCCATGTCGCTGGTCTTCTCGCGGCGCAGTCCCCGCTCGTCCTCCTCGACCTCGCCGAGCACGGCCACGACGGGCACGAGGAGCCGGGCACCCTTGAGTGCGGCGAGGACCGGACCCACGGCGCCGCGGTCGGCGGACCAGGCGGCGAGTGCCGCGCTCAGCCGGGGATCGGCGGAGCCGTCGTCGTCGGAGAAGCCGGAGTCCGGGATGTTCTTGTTCGCCACGCGTCGACCCTATCGGCCGGATGAGCCGCTCCCGGCAGCGGCTCAGAAGTCCTCGCGGCTCGTACGGCGGCCGCGCCACAGGACGACCGCCGCGACCAGCAGGACGCCGCCGGCGCTGCCCGCGAGAGGGGCGGCCCAGTCGGCGGTGTCGTCGCCGGAGGCGTCGGCGTCCGGTCCGCTGCCGAAGTACTTCGCGCCGTAGGACGCCGACTGGAGGCCCTCGGGCTTGAGGCGGCCGGCGGCCTCGATGGCGGCGGCCGGGTCGACGAAGCCGAAGCCGCGGGAGTCGTCGCGGCCCCCGGAGGGGGCGTTGCGGGCGGTGTCCTCCAGGAGCGACTTGATCTGGGCCGGGGCGAGGTCCGGGTGGGCGGCCTTGACCAGGGCGGCGGCGCCGGAGACGAAGGCGGCGGCGGCGCTGGTGCCCCAGCCCTCGTAGTACTTGTGGTCGGGGTCGGCGATGACGACGTCGACGCCGGGGGCGCTGACGGTGGCGTACCAGCGGCGGGTGGAGAAGGAGGCGCGGGTTCCGGCGCGGTCGACGGCGGTGGCGGCGATGACGCCCGGGTAGGCGGCCGGGTAGGAGATGTGGTCGCCCTTCTCGCCGCCGTTGCCGGCGGAGGCGACGACGACCACGCCCTTCTTCAGGGCGTACTGGATCGCCTGGTCCTCGGTGGGTTCGGGGTGCGCGGAGGCGGAGTCGTCGCCGAGGGAGAGGTTGATGACGTCGGCGCCGTGGTCGGCGGCCCAGCGGATGCCCTCGGCGAGGGCGTTGCCGCGGGTGCTGCGGGCCTTGGCGCGGGAGGGGTCGCCGTCCTCCAGGATCACGCGGACGGGGAGGATCTTCGCCTCGGGGGCGATGCCGAGAACGCCGTCGGCGTCGCCCGGGCCGTGTCCGTGGCCGGCGATGATGCCGGCCATGGCGGTGCCGTGCCGGGCCCAGGCGCGGTCCCCGGGTTCGGCTCCGAAGCCGACCAGGTCCTTGCCGGGGAGGACGTTGCCGGCCAGGTCGGGGTGGTCTTCCTCCACGCCGGTGTCCAGGACGGCGACGGTGACGCCCTGGCCCTTCGTGGTCTGCCAGGCCTGCTCGGTGTGCATGGCCTCCAGGGCCCACTGCTGGGCGCGGATGCCGTCGGCGTGCGCGGTGGCGGCGGGGAGGAGGACGAGGCCGGCGGTGAGCAGGGCGCCGAGGGCGGTGGCCCTCCGGGACGGCCTGCGCGGGCGTTTCCGGGCCGGGGGGTGCACTGCGGTCACGAGGGCTGCTCCGAGGCCGAGCGGACGTTTCTGCGGAAGTCGCGTTCGACGCGGTCGGCGAGGCCCTTCGCCTCGTTGCCGAGTCCGGCCTGGGCGACGGTGCTGGTGGCGCCGGCCTCCACGGCGTTCCCGGCGGGCTGTGGGTCGTCGACGGTACGGCCGTCGGCCCAGCCGGAGACGGCGTAGACGACGACGGGGGCCTCGGTGAGCACGGAGACGGTCCAGGAGGCACGCTGCGGGGCGCCGAAGCCGGCGGCGGGCGTGCCCTTCGCGGCGTAGGGCAGGGGCATCAGGTCGCTGCGGCGGTCCAGGCGTTCCTTGCGGAAACGGTTCGCGAGGGCGGTCATGCCGGGGGCGTCGGCCGTGGTGAAGAGCAGGCCGACGGTGGTCAGGTAGCTCTCGGTGGCGTCGGTGTAGGTGGCGCGCAGGAGACGTTCGCAGCCGGCGGGGGCGAGGGCCTTGCGCAGCAGCGGGTCGAAGGCGTCCTTGCAGCCGCTGTCCGGGGCGACGGCGATCCGGGTCCAGGTGCGGTCGGCTCCGCCGGGGCCGGCGCCCCGGCCCTGCACGGTGGGCGGGAACAGCTGGTCGACCGGGACGCTGTGCCAGAGGCTTCCGGCGGCGGCGAAGGTACTGGGTGAGCCCTCCTCCCCGGAGTCCCCGACGAGCCAGCTGCCGGTGACCGCTCCCGAGATGAGGCCCAGCCCGAGCACGAGGCAGACGGCGGCCGCGGCGGCCTGCGACGCGCCACGCCGGCCGAGCGGCCGGGGCCGGGCGTCGCCGCCGTAGCCCTCGGGCTCGCCGAACGACACCAGGGGGCGCGTGGCGCTCCAGGAGAATGCGGGATCCGGAGACACGGGGGTGGGGTTCCGGGGTGGTGGGGCGGAGGGGGCCGACGGTTCGTGTGCGGGGCGCGGCGGCGTGGTGGGGCGCGCGGAGCCGGGGCGGGCTGTCGTCGTCCCCTGCGGGGCGGGGCGGCCGAAGGGTGCGGCGGGCTCGTCCGGTGCCGGGTCCGCGGGGACCGGGCGCAGACGCGCGGTCGTCTCGGACGCGTGCTCGCCGGGGGCACCGGTACGGCGGGGCGCGGGGAGGCGGAAGGGCCGGCCGGACGTCTCCGACGGCGCCCCGGCCGAACCGTCCGAACGGCCGGGTACGGGAAGGCGGAAGGGGCGGCCCGACGTCTCCGACGCGGTCCCGCCCGGAGCGTCCGAACGCCCCGCCCGGCCGGAGGAGCCCGGCGTGGGGAGGTGACGCGGTCGCGGCGGGGCGTCAGACGCCGGCGAGGAGGACGGCCTGCCCGCGTCGGGACGGGTCTGGCGGCCGACGCCAGGAGACGTATTCGCCTCGGGACGGGCCTCGCGGCCGGCGCCGGACGAGGCGTTCGCGTCGGGACGGGTCTGGCGACCGAAACCCGGCGAGGTGTTCGCGTCGGAGCGGGTCTCGCGACCGAAACCCGGCGACGTATTCGCCTCGGGACGGGCCTCGCGGCCGAAGCCGGGCGAGGTGTTCGCGTCGGAGCGGGTCTCGCGACCGAAACCCGGCGACGTATTCGCCTCGGGACGCGCCTCGCGACCGAAACCCGGCGACGTATTCGCCTCGGGACGCGCCTCGCGACCGAAACCCGGCGAGGCATTCGCGCCGGGACGCGTCTCACAGTCGACGCCGGAGGGCGTGTTCACCTCGGGGCGGATGTCGCGGCCGACGCCGGGCGGCGCGTCGGGGAAGCGGGTGGAGGCGTGGGGCGGGGGCGGGGCTGCGGGCTCGGTGCGTCGGGGGGCGGCGGCGCCGAGGTTCGCGGCGCCGAGGTTCGGGAATCGGGGGCGGCCGTTCGTGTTCGGCCTGTCGGAGGACTTGGCCCCGTCCGTGCGCGCGGCCGTCCCGGCTGTGGTCGCGGGGCCGGAGGCAGTGCCCGGGGTGTCCCGCTCGTCCGTCGCCGCCGGATCCTCCGGCGCGGCCGGGGGGTGTGACGGGCGCGGTGGTGTGGTGGGGCGTGGGGGGAAGGAGGCGCGTTGCGCTTCCGTGCTCATGCACCCCCCGTTTCCTCATGCCCGGGCCGCTCGTCTCGCGCGGGCCGGTGTCCTGCCCGAGGCCCGGCACGGAATCGTCCCGGGCACACATACCCGTACGGACGGGGCGTCATCCCGGCGCGGATCTCCGGCCGGCGTCGCCCGCCGTACGTGCGCGTCACTCTACGGCTTGTTCCTGGGCGAACGGGAACCAGTCCGCGACGCCGGGGCATCTGCCCGGAACGTCCCCCTACCCTGCGGTAATCCAGTCTGGCAGGCTGCGTTCATGACTGCGCGCGCCGCCGACCGGGCCCGTTACGACCGGGCCACCGCCCATCTCGACGCCCCTCTCGCGATCGTGGACCTGGAGGCTTTCGACGCCAACGCCGCCGACCTGGTGCGCCGCGCCGGGGGCAAGCCCGTCCGGGTCGCCAGCAAGTCCGTGCGGTGCCGGGCGCTGCTGGAGCGCGTCCTGGCCCGGGACGGTTTCGCGGGGATCATGTCGTTCACCCTCGCCGAGTCGCTGTGGCTGGCCCGCTCGGGGTTCGAGGACGTGCTGCTCGCCTACCCGTCCGCCGACCGGGGCGCGTACGCCGAACTCGCCGGTGATCCGAAGCTCGCCGCCGCCGTGACCGTGATGGTCGACGACGTCGCCCAGCTCGACCTGATCGACGCCTCGCGGGGTGGCGGGCGCGAAGTCGTGCGGGTGTGCCTGGAGTTGGACACCTCACTGAAGCTGCTCGGCGGGCGGGTGCGGGTCGGGGCCCGGCGTTCACCGCTGCACTCCCCCGCCCAAGTCGCGGACGTGGCACGGGCGGTGACCCGGCGGCCCGGCTTCGAGGTCGTGGGGATCATGGCGTACGAGGGGCATGTCGCCGGTGTCGGTGACGCGCTGGCGGGACGGCCACTGCGGTCCCGTGCCATCCGGCTGATGCAGGCCGCCGCCAAGCGTGAACTCGCCGAGCGGCGTGCGGAGGTGGTGCGCGCGGTGCGGGCCGTGGTGCCGGGTCTCGAGTTCGTCAACGGCGGCGGTACCGGTTCGGTGCAGCACACGGCGGCCGAGGACGCGGTGACCGAGATCGCCGCCGGGTCGGGGCTGTACGTGCCGCGCCTGTTCGACAACTACACGTCGTTCAGCGGCCGTCCGGCGGCCCTCTTCGCCCAGCCCGTGGTGCGGCGGCCTGGGGTCGGGGTCGTGACGGTCCTCGGCGGCGGGTATCCCGCCTCGGGTGCGGCCGGGGCCGACCGTTCGCCCGTGCCGTATCTGCCCGAGGGGCTGCGCTACGACCCGCAGGAGGGTGCCGGTGAGGTGCAGACGCCGCTGCTCGGCTCGCCCGCCGACGATCTGCTGATCGGGGACAAGGTGTGGTTCCGGCACGCGAAGGCCGGTGAGCTGTGCGAGCGGTTCGACGTGCTGCACCTGGTCGAGGGCGACGCGGTGACGGCGACCGTGCCCACCTACCGCGGCGAGGGTCACACGTTCCTGTAGGCCGTCAGTCCGTCGGGCCGATGCTGCTGCCGACGCCGCCGCCCGTGTCCGCGTCGCCGAACGGACGGATGCCCTTGGTGATGCGGTCCATGTCGGCGAGCGGCGGGCCGTCCTCGCCCGCGTCGAAGACGTACCGGACGAGCACCGGTGACTCGGTGCCGACGCTGGAGGGGAAGACCAGCGACTGGACGTAGCCGCCCGGCCCCTTGGCGGTCTTGACGCGCCAGCGCACGAGGTACCCGGCGCGGCCCGCCACCGCGACCGGCCCGGACTTCACGACCTGGTGCGACTCCAGGCCCCCGTAGGGCTTGCGGCCGAGCTGGTCGCGGTCGTAGGCCTCGTCGGCCGCCTCGGAGATGTCCGCCTTGGCGAGGGCCTCGGGGGACTTCTCGTCGTTCTCGGTCACCGTGCGGGAGAAGACGAGGCCGTGCCGGCACAGGCCGGCGCCGCCGGGGCAGTCGTAGGTGCCGTCGGTCGTCATGACGACGTCGTCCTGGGCGACGTGCTGCGGGCGGACCCAGCCGTCGAGCAGGGGGAACGTGACGCCGTTGAGCTGGTCCTCGACCAGGGCGGGGTCGTCGGCGGAGGGCTCGGACGTGGACGCCTGGGGGGTCGGCTCCGGCGAGTCGGGCGTGGCCTCGGGGGCGGAGGTCGGGGCCGTCCTGGTCTCCGTGCCGGAGCCGTCGCCCCCGCCGAGGGCGACGGCTCCGGTGACGATCGCCGCGACCAGGACGACGCCCGTGGCGGTCAGGGCGACCGCCTTCGTGCGGCCGGTGCCGCCACCCGGCGGCGGGGTGGCGGAGGCCTCGTGCGCTCGGCGGTGCTCGGTCCAGGCCGTGCCGTCCCACCAGCGCTGCAGGTGCGGGGCGTGCGGGTCGGGATACCAGCCGGGCGGAGGCGTCATGCTCATCCCGGCACTGTAGGGCGCGAACCCGACCCGCCGGACACCGGCTTACAGGGGTGTGACGTACGCCCCGGCGATCCCGCCGTCGACCAGGAAGTCGGTGGCGTTGATGAAGGAGGAGTCGTCGCTGGCCAGGAAGGCCACGGCGGCGGCGATCTCCTCGGCCTCGGCGAACCGGCCCAGCGGGATGTGCACCAGGCGGCGCGCGGCCCGCTCCGGGTCCTTGGCGAACAGCTCCTGGAGCAGCGGGGTATTGACCGGACCGGGGCACAGGGCGTTCACGCGGATGCCCTCGCGGGCGAACTGCACGCCCAGTTCACGGGACATGGCGAGGACGCCGCCCTTGGAGGCCGTGTACGAGATCTGCGAGGTGGCCGCGCCCATCCTGGCGACGAACGAGGCCGTGTTGATGATCGAGCCCCGGCCCTGGCGCCGCATGTAGGGGATGGCGGCCTTGCAGCACAGGTAGACGGAGGTGAGGTTGACCTCCTGGACGCGCTTCCAGGCCTCCAGGCCGGTCTCCAGGATGGAGTCGTCGTCGGGCGGGGAGATGCCGGCGTTGTTGAACGCGATGTCGACGCTGCCGTAGGTGTCGTGGGCAGTCTGGAAGAGGGCCTCGACCTGCTCGGGGTCGGTCACGTCGACGTTCACGAAGGTACCGCCGACCTCCTCGGCGGCCGCCTTGCCGCGGGCCTCGTCGACGTCGCCGCAGACGACGTGCGCGCCCTCGGAGGCGAGGCGGCGGACGGCGGCGAGGCCGATGCCGCTGCCGGCTCCGGTGACGACGGCGGTACGGCCGACCAGGCGGCGGCAGATGTTTTCCTGGGCAGTCACTGTGCGGGGCCCTCCGTGCTGATGAAGACGTTCTTGGTTTCGGTGAAGGCGGCCAGGGCGTCGGGGCCGAGCTCCCGGCCGACACCGGACTGCTTGTAGCCGCCGAACGGGGTCCAGTAGCGGACGCTGGCATGGGAGTTGACGGACAGGTTGCCGGCGCGGACGGCCTGGGAGACGCGCAGGGCACGCCCGACGTCCCGGGTCCAGATGGAGCCGGAGAGGCCGTAGGGGGTGTCGTTGGCCAGGCGAATCGCGTCCGCCTCGTCGGTGAACGGCAGGAGGACGGCGACGGGGCCGAAGATCTCCTCGCAGGCCGCCGCCGAGTCGGGGCTCTCCCCGGTGAGGACGGTGGGCGGGAACCAGAAGCCGGGGCCCTCGGGCGCGCTGCCGCGCAGGGCCGGGGCGTCGTCCGGCACGAAGCCCTTGACGCGGTCGAGCTGCTGCCGGGAGATCAGCGGGCCCATCTGGGTCTTCTCGTCGGCCGGGTCGCCCACCACCACGGCGGCCAGCGCCTCGGCGAGCAGCTCGCGGACCTCGTCGTAGACCGGCTCCTGGACGAGGATGCGGGTGCGGGCGCAGCAGTCCTGGCCGGAGTTGTCGAGGAAGGAGAAGGGGTCGACGGCGGTCTTCAGGTCGGCGTCGCCGAAGACGATGTTGGGGCTCTTGCCGCCGAGTTCGAGGGTGACGGGCTTGACCTGCTCGGCGCCGAGGGCCGCGACGCGTGTGCCGGTCCGGGTGGAGCCGGTGAAGACGATCTTGGCGACTCCGGGGTGGCGGACCAGGGCGTCGCCCGTGATGTCGCCGCGCCCCGGCAGGACCTGGAAGAGGTGCTCGGGGAGCCCGGCCTCCAGGGCGAGTTCGGCGAGGCGCAGCGCGGTGAGCGGGGTGGTCTCGGCGGGCTTGAGGATGACGGCGTTGCCGGCCGCGAGGGCGGGGGCGGTGCCCCAGGCGGCGATCGGCATGGGGAAGTTCCAGGGGGCGATCACGCCGACGACGCCGAGCGGTTCGAGGATCGTGACGTTCAGGCCGCCGGGCACCGGGATCTGCCGGCCGGTGAGCCGCTCCACTCCCCCGGCCGCGTAGTCCAGCAGGTCGCGGACGTTGCCGGCCTCCCAGCGGGCGTTGCCGATGAGGTGCCCGGCCTCGCGGACCTCCAGGCGGGCGAGTTCCTCCAGATGCTCGTCGACGGTGGCCGCGAAGCGGCGCAGCAGCCGGGCGCGGTCTCCGGGGGTGAGGGCGGCCCAGATCCGCTGTGCCCTGGCGGCGTGGGTGACGGCCGCGTCGATGTCCGCCGGACTCGCCCCGGCGATGGCGGCGACGACCTCCTCGGTCGCGGGGTTCAGTACTTCAAGAAGGTGTTCGGAGGACAAGAGGGGCCTCACAGACGTTCGAAGGAGCGGCGCAGCTCCCAGTCGGTCACCGCGGCGTCGAAGGATTCCAGTTCGACCCGCGCCATGTTGCGGTAGTGCGCGACGACCTCGTCGCCGAAGGCGGCCCGGGCGATGGGGCTGTTCTCCCAGAGTTCGGCGGCCTCGCGCAGAGTGGTGGGGACGTGGGCCAGGTCGGCGGCGTAGGCGTTGCCGGGACAGGGCTCGGGGAGCTCCAGCTTCTGCTCGATGCCGTGCAGGCCGGCCGCGACCAGCCCGGCCACGGCGAGGTAGGGGTTGACGTCGCCGCCGGGCAGGCGGTTCTCGAAGCGCAGGGAGCGGCCGTGGCCGACGACGCGCAGCGCGCAGGTGCGGTTGTCGTGGCCCCAGGCGACGGCGGTCGGGGCGAAGGAGCCGGGCTGGAACCGCTTGTAGGAGTTGATGTTGGGGGCGTAGAGGAGGGAGAAGTCGCGCAGCGCGGCGAGCTGGCCGGCGAGGAAGTGCCGCATGACCTCGGACATGCCGCCTTCGAGGTCGCCGGCCATGGCGTTGGTGCCGTCGGCGTCGGCGAGCGAGAGGTGGATGTGGCAGGAGTTGCCCTCGCGCTCGTTGTACTTGGCCATGAAGGTGATCGACATGCCCTCCTGGGCGGCGATCTCCTTGGCGCCGGTCTTGTAGACGGCGTGCTGGTCGCAGGTGACCAGGGCCTCGTCGTAGCGGAAGGCGATCTCGTGCTGGCCGGGGTGGCGCTCGCCCTTGGCGGACTCGACGGTGAGGCCGGCGGCGGCCATCTCGTTGCGGATGCGGCGCAGCAGGGGCTCGATGCGGCCGGTGCCGAGGACCGAGTAGTCGATGTTGTACTGGTTGGCCGGGGTGAGGCCCTTGTAGCCCGCGTCCCAGGCCTGTTCGTAGGTGTCCTTGAAGACGATGAACTCCAGCTCGGTGCCGACCTGGGCGGTGTAGCCGAGTTCGGCCAGGCGCTCCAGCTGGCGGCGCAGGATCTGGCGGGGGGCGGCGACGACCGGGGAGCCGTCGCTCCAGGCGAGGTCGGCGTGGAGCATGGCCGTGCCCTCGTTCCAGGGGACGCGGCGCAGGGTGGTGAGGTCGGGGTGCATGGCGAAGTCGCCGTAGCCGCGGTCCCATGAGGACATGGCGTAGCCGTCGACCGTGTTCATCTCGGTGTCGACGGCGAGCAGGTAGTTGCAGCCCTCGGTGCCGTGCCGGAGGACTTCGTCGAGGAAGAAGCGTGCGGCGAACCGCTTGCCCTGGAGCCGCCCTTGCATGTCGGGGAAGGCCAGGACGACAGTGTCGATCTCACCGCCGGCGACGAGGGTGTGCAGTTCCTCGACGCTCAGCGGGGCTGTGCGGTCTGCCACGGGAAGGCCTCCTAGGCTCCTTGGATCCGCTGCCTTGGATCCGCCGGGAGCCATAAGGTATTGCGGAGAACCATTGCTTGGGAAGGGGGTACGGCCACATGCCGGAGGAGGAAGGCGCTGGCGGCGAGGTGCGGGACGGGCTGACGCCGGTGCTGCGGCCGGTGCGCGCGGGCAACGGCTTCGAGGAGGCACTGGAGCAGATCCTGCAGGTCGTCCGGCTGGGTCTGGTGCCGGGGGGCGAGCGGCTGCCGGCCGAGCGGGAGCTGGCGGAGCGGCTGGGGATCAGCCGGGTGACGCTGCGCGAGGTGTTGAAGGTGCTCCAGGACCAGGGCCTCGTGGAGTCGCGGCGCGGCCGGTACGGCGGCACGTTCGTGCTGCCGCGCGCCGACACCGTCGGCGAGGACGAGCTGCGGCGCCGGGTCGCCGAGGTCGACATAGAGGACGTGCTGCGATTCCGGGAGGTGCTGGAAGTGGGCGCGGCCGGACTGTGCGCGGCGCACGGGCTGGACGAGAAGCAGGCCGACCGGCTCCGCGAGGCCCTGGCCCGCACGCACGACGCGCCGCTCACCGAGTACCGCCGCCTGGACACGCTGCTGCACCTCACGATCGCCGAGCTGTCCGGCTCCCCCACGCTCACCGCCCAGTACGCGGCCGTCCGCGCGACGGTCAACGACCTGCTCGACGGCATTCCGCTGCTGGTGCGCAACCTGGAGCACTCCCAGCGGCAGCACACCGCACTGGTGGAGGCCGTGATCGAGGGCGACGCCGACCAGGCACGGGAGATCATGCGCGAGCACTGCGGGGGCACGGCGGCACTGCTGCGGGGCTTCCTCGGCTGAGCCGGGCGCCGTCGTGGGGCGGTGAGGATTTACGGGCGATTAACGCAGGGGTCTTGCCTTCCCCCGTTCGGCACCGCAAAGGTATGGCTCCATTCCATTGGATCGAAGCCCGCTCGCCCCCCGTGACCGCCGCCGCCCCGTCGGGAGTCTGCCCATGTCCCAGGAACCCACCATCACACCCGCCGCCCCGGAGGGCGACGACTATCTGGAACGCAGAGCGCTGCGCCGCGGCAGCGCCGGCTGGGTGCTGCTGACCGGCCTCGGCGTCGCCTACGTCGTCTCCGGCGACTACTCGGGCTGGAACTTCGGCCTGGCCGAAGGCGGCTTCGGAGGCCTGGCGATCGCCATGGTGCTCATGGGCGCGATGTACGCGTGCATGGTCTTCGCCCTCGCCGAGCTGTCCTCGATCCTGCCGACGGCGGGCGGCGGCTACGGCTTCGCCCGGCGGGCGCTCGGCCCGTGGGGCGGCTTCCTGACCGGCACGGCGATCCTGATCGAGTACGTCCTCGCGCCCGCCGCGATCGTCATCTTCATCGGCGACTACGTCGAGTCGCTGGGCCTGTTCGGGCTGGAGTCCGGCTGGCCGATGTACCTGGTCTGCTTCGCGATCTTCCTCGGCATCCACCTGTGGGGCGTGGGCGAGGCGCTGCGCTTCAGCTTCGTCGTCACCGGCATAGCCGTGGTCGCCCTGATCGTGTTCGCGCTGGCGGCACTGCCCGACTTCTCCTTCGCGTCGCTGGACGACATCCCGGTCGACTCCGCCGCCGCCGGGTCGAGCTCCTGGCTGCCGTTCGGCCTGCTCGGCATCTGGGCGGCGTTCCCCTTCGGCATGTGGTTCTTCCTGGGCGTGGAGGGCGTGCCGCTGGCCGCCGAGGAGACCAGGGACCCGGCCCGTACGCTGCCGAAGGCGATCCGCTGGTCGATGGGCATCCTGGTGGTGCTGGCGGTGGTCACGTTCTTCGCGGCGGCCGGGGCACGCGGTTCCGACGCGATCCAGGGGGCGGGCAACCCGCTGGTCGAGGCACTCCAGCCGAACGGCGAGGCGACGGCCCTCAGCCGGATCGTGAACTACGCGGGCCTGGCCGGTCTGGTGGCGTCGTTCTTCTCCCTGATCTACGCGGGCTCGCGCCAGCTGTTCGCCCTGTCCCGCGCGGGCTATCTGCCCCGCTTCCTGTCGCTCACCAGCCGCCGCAAGGCGCCGTACCTGGGCCTGCTGGTGCCCGGCACGATCGGCTTCCTGCTGGCGGCGGTCTCCGGCAACGGCGCGCGGATGCTGAACATCGCCGTCTTCGGCGCCACCATCTCCTACGCGCTGATGTCCCTGTCGCACATCGTGCTGCGCCGCAAGGAGCCGGAGCTGCCGCGGCCGTACCGCACGCCGGGCGGGGTGGTGACCTCCTCGGTCGCCTTGGTGCTGGCCTGTGCGGCGCTGGTGGCCACGTTCCTGGTGGACGTGACGGCCGCGTTCATCGCGCTCGTGGTCTACGCCGTGGCCGTCGCGTACTTCGGCCTGTACAGCCGGAAGCGGCTGGTGGCGAAGGCGCCGGAGGAGGAGTTCGCCGCGCTGGCGGCGGCCGAGGCAGAGTTGGCACGGGACTGACGCATCGAGTGTGAGGGAGTTTTCGTGGGCAGGCCGTTGATCGGGGTCAGCACCTATCTGGAGTCCGGCGCGCGCTGGGGTGTGTGGGAGCTGGAGGCTGCCCTGCTGCCGGTCGGCTACCCCCGGCTGGTCCAGCGGGCGGGCGGCCTGGCCGCGATGCTGCCGCCGGACGACCCGCGGTTCGCCGCGGCTGCCGTGGCCCGGCTGGACGGGCTGGTCATCGCGGGCGGGCCGGATGTGGAGCCGGTGCGGTACGGCGCGGAGCGCGAGCCGCGGACGGGGCCGCCGGCGCCGGAGCGGGACGCGTGGGAGCTGGCGCTGATCGAGGCGGCGCTCTCGGCGGGCCTGCCGCTGCTGGGGATCTGCCGGGGCATGCAACTGCTGAACGTCGCGCTCGGCGGGACGCTCGTGCAGCACATCGACGGGCACGCGGAGGTCGTGGGCGTCTTCGGGGGGCATGCCGTCAAGCCGGTACCGGGCAGTCTGTACGCCGGGGTCGTGCCGGAGGAGACGTTCGTGCCGACGTACCACCACCAGGCCGTCGATCGTCTGGGCGAGGGCCTCGTCCCCACGGCGTATGCGGCGGACGGGACGGTGGAGGCGGTGGAGCTGCCTTCTGCCGACTGGGTGCTGGGGGTGCAGTGGCACCCGGAGATGGGGGAGGACGTACGGGTGATGCGGGCATTGGTGGAGGCGGCGACCAAGACCTGATCGGCGGCCCGGCAGCTCGGCGGCTGGGCGGCCCAGCGGCGGGGCGACGCAGCAGCCCGGCGCCGTTGCTGCCCAGCACGTCGGGCGACGCCGCGGCCCGGCGCCGCAGCGGCCCAGCGGCCCAGCGGCCCAGCGGCCCAGCGGCCCAGCGGCCGGGCAGCGTAGCGGCCCAGCGGCCCAGCGGCCGGGCAGCGTAGCGGCCCAGCAGCTCGGCGGCCCGACGGCCCGGCGGCCCAGCAGCCCGGCAGCTCGATCGACCCGGCAGCCCAGCCGACCCAGCGGCCCAGCAGCCGGCAGCGCAGCGGCCCGGCAGCGCAGCGGCCCAGCAGCGCAGCGGCCCAGCAGCCCAGCGGCCGGGCGACGCAGCGGCCCAGCAGCCCAGAGGCCGGGCGACGCAGCGGCCCAGCAGCCCAGAGGCCGGGCGACGCAGCGGCCCAGCAGCCCAGAGGCCGGGCGACGCAGCGGCCCAGCAGCCCAGAGGCCGGGCGACGCAGCGGCCCAGCAGCTCGGCGGCCCGGCGGCCCGGCGGCCAGCAGCCCGGCAGCTCGGCCGACCCAGCGGCCCAGCAGCCCAGCAGCCCAGCAGCCCAGCAGCCCAGCAGCCCAGCAGCCCAGCAGCCCAGCAGCCCAGCAGCGAGACGCTACCCCCGCGTCAGCGACAGCAGGTCCCGTGCCGGTCCGGCGGGGCGGTGTCCCGTGGGCCACACCGCCCTCAAGTCCCGCGCCAGGGCCACCCCGTCCACCGGCACCCGCACCAGCCGCCGCATCGCCAGCTCCTCCCCCACCGCCAGCTCGCTCAGCACCGCCGGGCCCGCACCGCTCACCGCCGCGGCCTTCACCGCCGTCGTCGAGGACAGCTCGATCAGCGGCCGGGCCAGACCGCCGAGCGCCGCGTCCAGCACCTGCCGCGTCCCCGAGCCCTCCTCGCGGAGGATCAGCGGCGTCGACGCCAGTTCCTCCGCGGCCAGCGACCGCCGCCGCCGAGCCCACGCATGCCCCGGCGCGGTCACCACTATCAGCCGGTCATGGGCGATGACGGCCGAGTCGAGGCCGGCCGGCACCGACAGCCCCTCCACGAACCCCAGATCCGCCTCGTCCGACAGCAGCCGCTCCGCCACCACCGTCGAGTTCCCCGCGTGCAGCGACACCGCCGTGTCGGGCCGCTGCGCGCGCAGCGCGAGCAGCCAGCCCGGCAGCAGATACTCGGCGATGGTCATGCTCGCGGCCACCCGCAGCCGGGAATCGCGACGGACGCGCAGCGCCTGCGCCCCCACGTCGAACGCCTCCGCCGCCTCCACGATCCGCCGCGCCCAGTCCGTCACCAGCGCCCCGGCGTCCGTGAGCCGGGACCCGCGGGGCGACCGGTCGACCAGCGCAACGCCGAGCTGCCGCTCCATCGACCGGATACGGCTGCTGGCCGCGGGCTGGGTGATGCCGAGTTCCCGCGCCGCCCCACCGAGGCTGCCGAGCCGCGCCACCGCCAGCAGCAGCTCCAGGGCGCCCAGATCCGGCACCCGGTGCGCCAGGGCGCCGGAGACCGCCGGCCCGGCCTGCTCATCCGCGTTGCTCATAAACCCAGCTTATGTCGCCATAGAGGCATGGTCCCTGGTGGTGCGCCTCCCCCGGCCCCACCGTGGAGTCATGGTCACCGCAGCCCAGCCCCTCGCGTACCCGCTCTCCGTCCGTCATCTCGGACCCAACTGGTACGCCACCGTGATGGGCACCGCCGTCGTGGCCACCGCGGGAGCCGCCCTCGCGTCGCATGTCCCGGGGCTGCGCGGCGTGCTCGCGGCCGTGTGGGCCCTCTCGCTCGTCCTCCTCCTGGCGCTGCTCGTGGGACGGGCCGTGCACTGGACCCGGCACCGGGACCAGGCCCGCGCCCACCTCCTCGACCCGGCGACGGCCCCCTTCTACGGCTGCCTCGCCATGGCCCTGCTGGCCGTGGGCGGCGGTGCCCTCACCGTCGGCCGGGACTGGATCGGCCTGCGGGCGGCCGTCGCACTCGGCGCGGTGCTGTTCACCGCCGGCACGGTTCTCGGGCTCGCCGCGGCGGTCGTGGTGCCGTATCTGATGGCCGTACGGCATCGGGTGGAGCCGGGTCAGGCCACGCCCGTCTGGCTGCTGCCGCTCGTCGCGCCCATGGTGTCGGCCGCCGTCGGGCCGCTGCTGGTGCCGCATCTGCCGCCCGGTCAGGGCCGGGAGACGCTGCTCCTCGTCTGCTTCGCGCTGTTCGGGCTCAGCCTGCTCGCGACCCTGGTCATGCTGCCGCTGGTATTCGCCCGGTCGCTCACCGGCGGGCCGCTGCCCCTCGCCCTCACCCCGACGCTGTTCCTGGTGCTGGGCCCGCTCGGGCAGTCCACCACCGCCGTCGGCGCCTTCGCGGACGTCGCGCCCGGGGTCGTACCGGAGCCGTACAGCGAGGGTTTCGGCGCCCTCGCCGTGCTCTACGGCGTGCCCGTGATGGGGTTCGCGCTGCTGTGGTTCTGCCTGGCCGCCGCCCATGTGCTGCGCGCCCGGCGGCACGGGATGCGGTTCTCGATGACCTGGTGGTCGTTCACCTTCCCGGTCGGCACCTGTGTCACGGGCGCCGAGGCGCTGGGCCGGCACACCGGGCTCATCGCCTACGCGGGACCGGCGGTCGTGCTGTACGCGGTTCTGGTCGCGGCCTGGGGCACCGCCGTCGTGGGCACCGTAGGCGGGCTGCTCAGGGGCGAGCTGCTCGCAGCGCCCGGCCCAGCACCCGCGGCGCCTCGGCCAGTGACGGCCCGTACCACGTCAGGTGCCGTCCGCTGACGAGCGCGCAGGGCAGGCCGGGGAAGGCCTCGGGGCCGTCGTCCGCGGTGAAGCGGTAGGGCTCGTCCGGGAGGACCACCACGTCGGGTGCCGAGGCGCGGAGTTCCTCCAGCGCGATGCGCGGGTAGCGGTCGGGGTGCGTCGCGTACAGATGGTCGACGCCGAGACGGGCGAGGACGTCACCGGCGAACGTGTCACGGCCCAGGACCATCCACGGCCGGCGCCAGATCGGCACGACCGCCGTCAGCCGTGCCCCGGGCTCCGGCAGGGACGACCAGGTCCGCTCCGCCTCCTCCAGCCAGCGCGGGCGGGCCGTCACCCCGCAGGCGTCCAGCACCCGGGCCAGTTCCCGGAAGGCCTGCGGCACGTCGCGGATCTCCGTCACCAGGACCTCGACGCCCGCCGCGCGCAGGGCCGCGAGGTCGGGCTCGCGGTTCTCCTCCTCGTTGGCGATCACGAGGTCGGGAGCGAGGGAGACGATCCGGTCGGTCTTCGGGTTCTTCGTGCCGCCGACGCGTACGACGTCGAGGCCGGGCGGATGGGTGCACCAGTCGGTGGCGCCGGCCAGGGTTCCGGGCGCCGACCGGGCCACGGCCTCGGTCAGCGACGGGACCAGCGAGACGACCCTCACCGGCGTGGCCGGTCCCGGACCGCTTCGATGTGCTCCGCCACGGCGACGACGATCACGCGGGTGTCCGACTCGGCCGCCCGCCAGCGATGCCGTACGCCGCCGGTCAGGTACAGGGTGTCGCCACGGCCGAGGCGGTAGGCACGGCCCTCCGCCTCGATCTCCACCGCGCCGTCGGCGACGTACATCAACTGGTCGTTGCGGTACTGGAATTCACGTCCGGCGTCATGGTCGCCGGTGAACTCGGAGGCGTGCATCTGATGGTGGCCGCGGACCAGGGAGCGGGTCCGGGGCTGGGGCTGCGGCTCGGTGTCGTCGGCACGGACGACGTCCACGCTGCACGCCGGGTCGGCCGCGGCGAGGAGCTCCACGGCGGTGGTGCGCAGGGCGTCGGCGACCTTCTCCAGGGAACTGGTGCTGGGCCGGGCCCGGTCGTTCTCGATCTGGCTCAGGAAGGGGACCGACAGACCGCTGCGCGCGGCCACGACGGCGAGGGTGAGCTCCAGCGCGCGGCGCCGCCGGCGCACGGCCGCGCCCACCCGAAGGGGTTGCTCTTTGTGGTCGCCCATCGCTCCGGCTCCCTCCTTCGCCCGTCGATCCGCGTCCCGTGCGGCGGTGTCCCGGCACACTGCTTCTGTTGAGTTGTCTGCACCCTACGCATGTTCGGCAAACCGTTTCATGCGCCCGTCACATCGACGTCATACGGGACGGTGCACGACCTCACACTTCGCGCCAGAGGATCCCTCGCCGGAGGGGGCGGGGCGAGCCGTCCTCCCGCGGAGGAACAGGCGGGGAGCGGGGGTTCAGGGGGTGGCGTAGCGCTCTGTGGTTGTCCGGATCCCGTTCGTGGGATCGGTCCGGGTGGGACGCGGCGTGTCGCGCGCCCCACCCGGAACCCTACTGCGGTGTCATGCGCTGCACCATGTCCGGGTGCTGCTCGAGCCACTCGGCCACGGCCTCTTCCTCATGGCCCTGGCCGCGGTCCTTGATCTCGCTCTCCAGGCTGCCGAGCTCGTCCTCGCTCATCTTGAAGTTCTTGATCCACTTCGTGAGCTGCGGGTACTCCTCGGGGAACTTCTCGTTGGAGATGGTGCGGATCGTGTTGCCCTCGCCGAAGGCCTTCTCGGGGTCCTTCAGCTTGGTCAGCTCGTAGTCGCTGTACGCCCAGTGCGGCGACCAGAGGGTGACGGCGATCGGCTCCTTCTTGGCGTACGCGCGCTTCAGCTCGGCCAGCATCGCGGGCGTGGAGCCGTCGACGACCTCGTACTCGTCGTCCAGGCCGTAGCCGGGCAGGACCTTGTTCTTCAGCAGATCCATCTCGCCGGTGCCCGGCTCGATGCCGATGATCTTCCCCTTGAAGGTGCCGGACTTGCCCTTGAGGTCCTCCAGGGAGTCGACGCCCTTCACATAGGACGGTACGGCGATCTCCAGGGAGGTCGGTTCGTACCAGGTGCCGAGGTCCTTGAGCCGGTCCTTGTTCTTGTCCCAGTAGTTCTTCTGGGCGTAGGGCAGCCAGGCGTCGAAGTTGAGGTCGAGATCGCCCGAGGCGAGGCCGGTGTAGACCGGGCCGACGTCCATCTGCTTCAGGTTCAGCTTGTAGCCGCGCCGCTCCAGGACGTTCTTCCACAGGTAGGTGACGGCGATGTCCTCGTCCCAGGGGAACCAGGCGACGTCCAGGGGCTGCTTGGCCTCGGCGGGCGTACTGCCGCCGGAGTCCCGCACCGGGGCGAGCTTGTCGACGACGCCGGGGTTCTGCTTCAGCCAGGCGCGGACGGCGTCCTGCTGGTTGCCCTTGCCCGCCTTGTTGATCTCGGCCTCGAGGCTGGTGAGCTGCTTCTCGCTCATCGTGAAGTTCTTCAGCCACCCGGCGACCGTCGGGTCGTCGTCGGCGAAGCCCTTGCGGGACAGGGTGTGCACCCCGTCGCCCTCGCCCCAGGCGCCCTTCGGGTCCTTGAGCTTCTTGAGGTCGTAGTCGTTGTACGCCCAGTGCGGCGACCAGAGGGTGGTGACGATCGGCTTCTTCTGGGCGTAGGCGCGCTGGAGCTCGGCGAGCATCGCGGGCGTGGAGCTGTCGACGACCTCGTACTCCTTGTCGAGGCCGTACTCCTTGAGGACCTTGCTCTTCAGCAGGGCCATCTCGCCGGCGCCGGACTCGATGCCGGTGATCTTGCCGCCGAACTCGGAGGCCTTGCCCTTGAGGTCCTCCAGGGAGTCGATGCCCTTCATGTAGGCGGGCACGGTGAGCTCCAGGGACGTCTTGTCGTACCAGGCGCCGAGGTCGTCGAGCTGCTTGCCGTACTTCTTCCAGTACTGGGCGTGGGTGGTGGGCAGCCAGGCGTCCGTCTGGAAGTCGACGTCGCCCTGGGCGAGGGAGGTGTACAGCGGGCCGGCGTCGAACTGCTTGGCCTCGACCTCGTACCCGCGCTGCTCCAGGATCTCCTTCCACAGGAAGGTGGAGGCGACGCCCTCGTCCCAGGGGATGTAGCCGATGCTGATCTTCTTGCCCTGGCCGACGTTCTTGCCGTTCGCCACGGCCTCGGTGCCACTGGTGCCACCGAAGACACCCATGCCGCCCGCGGTGAGCGCGAGGACGACGACACCGATCACGGCGACCGCCGGACGCGGCCGGTACGACCAGATCTTCAGTCCCTGGGCGGCGCGCAGCCTGGCGGCGGCACGGCGGCCGAGCGGGGAGACCTGGGTGCCCAGGGCGCTGGTCATGCGGTCCAGGTAGATCGCGAGGATCACGATCGCCACACCGGCCTCGGAGCCGAGGCCCACGTTGAGCTGGCCGATGGCCTCGTTGACGTCGCCGCCGAGGCCGCCGGTGCCGACCATGCCGGCGATCGCGGCCATGGACAGACCGAGCATGATGACCTGGTTGACGCCTGCCATCACGGTGGGCAGGGCGAGCGGCAGCTGGACGCGCAGCAGGGTGTTGCGCGGCGAGGTGCCGAACGCCTCAGCCGCCTCGACCAGTTCCTTGTCGACCTGCCGGATGCCCAGCTCGGTCATCCGCACGCCCGGGGCGAGCGCGAAGATCAGCGTGGCGACGATGCCCGCGGGGGCGCCGGTGCCGAAGAAGAGGATCGCCGGGATGAGGTAGATCATCGCGGGCAGCGTCTGCATGAAGTCCAGGACGGGCCGGACCAGACCGCTGACGCGGTCCGAGCGGGCCGCCCAGATGCCCACGGGCAGGGAGATCACGAGTGCGATGACGGTCGCCACGAGGACGAGTGACAGGGTGATCATCGCGTTCTCCCACAGTTCGAGGGAGTCGATGAACGCGAATCCGGCGAACGTGAGGACACCGGCGAGCGTGCCGCGCAGCCAGAAGGCGATCACGGCGAAGATGCCCGCGAGGAGCAGCGGTTCGGGGGCCTGCAGGACGGCGTTGATGCCGTCGTAGAGGCCGAGGAAGACGGTCTTGCAGAAGTCGAACAGCCACGCCATGTGGGTGGTGAGCCAGTCGACCGCGTCGTTGACCCAGGTACCGAGTTGAATCCTAGGCACGGGCGGTCACCTTCTCTCCGCCCTTGTCGCGCGGGGTGTCACAGGACGCGGGGGTGGCGTCCTGCTCGTCGCCGAGGAAGCCGATCAGGCGCTGCCGGGGGACGACGCCGATCTGCTTGTTGTCCGTGTCCACGACGGAGACGGGGTGGGAGAGCCGGGCGCTGATCGCGCACAGCTCCGTGAAGGGGGTGTCGGCCGTGGCGGTCTCGCAGCGGCAGCCGGGGTCGTCGCCGGTGACCGAGGCGTCCATGATCTCGCCGGCGGTCAGGACGCGGGAGCGGTCGACGTCCTGGGTGAAGGAGGCGACGTAGTCGTTCTCCGGCCGCAGCAGGATGTCCTGGGCGGTGCCGATCTGGACGATGCGGCCGTCGCGCATGACGGCGATGCGGTCGCCCAGGCGCATGGCCTCGTTCAGGTCGTGGGTGATGAAGACGATCGTCTTCTTGAGTTTCTGCTGGAGCTCCAGGAGCTGGTCCTGCATGTCCCGGCGGATCAGCGGGTCCAGGGCGCTGAAGGACTCGTCCATCAGCAGCAGGTCGGCGTCGGTGGCGAGCGCGCGGGCCAGACCGACCCGCTGCTGCATGCCGCCGGACAGCTCGTCGGGCCAGGACTTCTCCCAGCCGGCCAGGCCGCACAGGGCGAGCGCCTCGTCGGCGCGGCGTGCGCGCTCGGCGCGGGGCACGCCCTGCACTTCCAGACCGTAGGCGGCGTTCTCGCGCACGCTGCGGTGCGGGAAGAGCGCGAAGTGCTGGAACACCATGCTGATCTTCCTGGAGCGGACCTCGCGCAGTTCACGGCCGCCGAGCGTGGTCAGGTCCTGGCCGTCGAAGCGCACATGCCCGGCGGTCGGCTCGAGCAGGCCGTTCAGCATGCGCAGCAGGGTGGACTTGCCGGAACCGGACAGGCCCATGACGACGAAGATCTGGCCGGGCTCCACGGTGAAGGACGCGTCGATCACGGCGGCGGTCGTGCCCTCGGCCCGCAGTTCGTCCCGGTCGGCCCCGCCGCGCAGCCGCTCGACGGCCCGGTCCGGTCTCCTGCCGAACACCTTGTACAGACTCTCTGCCTCAAGCGTCGCTGACACGTGCACCTCTATTTCCACGGGAACAGAACAGAGCGAGGACAGGGCGCAAACAGTTGAAATGCGCAACCAGCCTCGCTCCGGGCCCGCGCCTTCCCAAGATCCCGGATCCCAAACACACAAGTGGGGCGCGTCACATGCGAGGCGAGTGACTGTCGACGGCGTACGGCATGATGCGTGGCGTGACCGGACGACTGATGCTCCTCGACACCGCTTCCCTGTACTTCCGCGCCTACTTCGGCGTCCCGGACTCGGTCAGGGCCCCGGACGGCACGCCGGTGAACGCCGTGCGCGGACTGCTCGACTTCATCGACCGCCTGGTCAAGGACCACCGGCCGGACCTTCTGGTGGCCTGCATGGACGCCGACTGGCGGCCGCAGTGGCGGGTGGACCTGATCCCGTCCTACAAGGCGCACCGCGTCGCCGAGGAGCACGCGGTGGGCCCGGACGAGGAGGAGGTGCCCGACACGCTGTCGCCGCAGGTGCCGGTCATCGAGGCGGTGCTGGACGCGGTGGGCATCGCGCGCGTGGGCGTCGCCGGATACGAGGCGGACGACGTGATCGGCACGTTCACCGCACGGGCGAAGGGCCCGGTCGACATCGTCACGGGCGACCGCGATCTGTACCAGCTCGTGGACGACGCGCGCGGGGTGCGCGTGCTGTACCCGCTGAAGGGCGTGGGCACGCTGCAGCACACCGATGAGGCGGTGCTGCGTGAGAAGTATGGGGTCGACGGCAACGGGTACGCGGATCTGGCCCTGCTGCGCGGCGACCCCAGCGACGGCCTGCCGGGTGTGCCGGGTATCGGAGAGAAGACGGCCGCCAAGCTGCTGGCCGAGTTCGGGGACCTGGCCGGGATCATGGCGGCGATCGATGACCGGAGGTCGAAGCTGACGCCGACCCAGCGCAGGCGGCTGGACGAGGCGCGCCCCTATCTCGCGGTCGCGCCGAAGGTGGTCCGGGTCGCCGACGACGTGCCTACGCCGGATGTCTCCACCGCGCTGCCGCGGACGCCGCGCGACCCGGCGGCACTGGAGGCGCTGGCGGTCCGCTGGGGACTGGGCGGGTCGCTGGAGCGCCTGCTGGCGACGCTCGCGACGTGATCTCTCGCCTCGAGAGGTGTGAAGTGGGGACGAGGTGCTAACTTAGGTAACCCTAACTATACGAGACAGGGAGGTCCTCATGGCAGAGCGACCGGGACGCCAGCCGCGCAGGCTCCACTCCGCGCAGGTCGTGCGCACCGAGCGGCTGACCCCGCACATGCAGCGTGTGGTGCTCGGCGGCGAGGGCCTCGCCGATTTCGCGGCGGGCACGTGCACCGACCACTACGTGAAGCTGCTGTTCCCGCCCGTGGGCGTCACCTATCCGGAACCGTTCGACCTGCAGCGCGTCCGGGACGAGCTGCCGCGCGAACAGTGGCCGGTGACCCGGACCTACACGGTCCGCCAGTGGGACGCCGCGCACCGCGAACTGACGCTGGACTTCGTCATCCACGGTGACGAGGGCCTGGCCGGCCCGTGGGCCGTGCGCGTCCGGCCGGGCGAGACGGTGCGCTTCATGGGCCCCGGCGGGGCGTACGCGCCGGACCAGAGCGCCGACTGGCATCTGCTCGTCGGCGACGAGAGCGCGCTGCCCGCGATCGCCTGTGCCCTGGAGGCGCTGCCGCGCGGGGCCAGAGCGTACGCCTTCGTGGAGATCTCCGGCCCCGAGGAGGAGCAGAAGATCGACTCGGACGTGGACGTCGTCTGGCTGCACCGCGGCGCCCGGCCGCTCGGTGAGGCGCTGGTCGAGGCCGTACGGAACCTGGAGTTCCCCGAGGGCCGCGTGCACGCCTTCGTCCACGGCGAGGCGCACTTCGTCAAGCAGCTGCGCCATCTTCTCCGTGTGGAGCGCCACGTCCCGCGCGAGGGCATCTCGATCTCCGGCTACTGGCGCCGCGGCCACAACGAGGACGGCTGGCAGGCCTCCAAGCGCGAGTGGAACGCCCGGATCGAGGCGGAGCAGGAGAGCGCGTCCGCGGCCTGAGGGCAGCCGGATCACCCGGGCGGAGCGGCGTGCGGGCTCGGCTCACTCCCCGTGCACCCGCGCATGCAGATGCATGTCGTGCCATCCGTCGGGCTGCATGATCGCACTGCGCTTGGTGCCCTCCAGCTCGAAGCCGGTCCTGGTGGCGACCCGGCACGAGGCCTCGTTGCGCACGGCGTGCAGAAGCTCCAGGCGGTGGAAGCCCGTCTCGTCGAAGGCCCAGCGGGTGAGCGCGGTCGTGGCGCGGACGGCGACACCCCGCCCCCGGGCCGCCGGGACGGTCCAGTACGCCGCCTCCGCCGTCCCGTCGTCGAGCCGTATCTCGCGCAACGCCACCCGGCCCAGCAGCGCGCCGGACTCCGCGCCGGCCACGGCCCAGTGCGCCTCCCGCTCCCCCTCCCACGCCTGACGCCACGCGCGGATCCAGCCCCCGGCCTCCTCCACGGAGTCGGCGGTCCGGGCGTGCCACTGGTGCATCAACGGGTCCTGGAAGACCTCGTACACCGCGGGCGCGTCCCCGGCCCACCAGGGGCGCAGCACGAGTCCGCCGTCGGCGGGGAGAGTCGGTTGCGGGCGGTCCGCGAGGGCCCCGGCGATCAGGACCGGGCTGATGAGGAACGGCATGCCCGCATCCTGGCAAGGGCCGGCCCGGCGGTCCCAGTGGTTTTCCGCCCCCGCGCCCCGGCCTCGTACGCTGGGCCGCGATGAGACGCAAGACCCCCATCCCGCCCTCTCCCCTGCCGCAGCGCCACGGCGTGGACCCGGTGCGGGTGCGGCTGCCCGCCGCGGGGACCTGGGGCACGGTGCGCGAACACCTGGTGGAGCGGCTCTCCGGGGCGGGTGGCGGAGTCGTCGACGGCATGTTCGCCGCGGGCCGGATCGTCGGGGCGGACGGACGGCCCGTCACGGCCGACGCCCCCTTCGTGCCGGGGATGTTCGTGTGGTTCCACCGGGACCTGCCCGACGAGGTGCCGGTGCCCTTCCCGGTGGCGGTCGTGCACCGGGACGAGCACATCGTGGTCGCCGACAAGCCGCACTTCCTCGCCACCACCCCGCGTGGCAGCCATGTCGCCGAGACGGCCCTGGCCCGGCTCCGCCGCGAGCTGGACCTCCCGGCGCTCACCGCCGCGCACCGGCTGGACCGGCTCACCGCGGGACTCGTGCTGTTCACCGTGCGCCCCGAGGAGCGCGGCGCGTACCAGACGCTGTTCCGCGACCGCCGGGTCCGCAAGGAGTACGAGGCCGTCGCACCGTACGCCCCCGCCCTCGCCCTGCCCCGGACGGTCCGCAGCCGGATCGTGAAGGAGCGCGGGGTGCTCACCGCCCGGGAGGTGCCGGGCGAGCCCAACGCCGTGAGCCGTGTCGAGCTCGTCGAGCACCGCGACCGCCCCGGCGGGCCCGGCGGGCTCGCCCGGTACCGGCTCTCACCCGCCACCGGGCAGACGCACCAGCTGCGCGTCCACATGACCGCGCTGGGCGTGCCGATCCTCGGCGACCCGCTCTACCCGGAGGTGACCGCCCCCGGGCCGGCAGGCGACTTCCGCCGCCCGCTCCAACTGCTGGCGAGGTCCCTGGAGTTCACCGATCCCGTCACGGGCGAGGAGCACCGGTTCCGCAGCGGCCGGGTGCTCGCGGCGTGGGCGTCGTACGACCGGTGGGCCGCCGGGACGTACGACGGCCCGTCGGACGGTCAGTAGCCGCGCCACCAGCTCAGGAACCGCCGCCAGGCGCCCTTGCGGCGGGGCGGTTCCGCGACGGCCGGCTGGGGCGGTACCGGGACCGGCTGCGGCTGCACATGAGCCGGCTGCGGCTGCGCGGCGGCCGGCTGGGGCTGCGCGGCGGCCGGTGCCGCTTGCGGCTGCGCGTTGCCGATCTGCCAGTCCGAGCGCTGCGCGGCGACCGGCTTGTGGCTCGGCACCTCCTGCACGTCCTGCGGCGGCTTGGGCGCGAACTGCACCGGCAATTCCATCAGGTGCCGGGAGGCGATGGACGCCGTCCAGCGCAACTCCTCCTCGTCGCAGTCGAGTTCGACGTCCGGCAGCCGCATCAGCAGCGCGTCGACGCCTACGTCGGCGATGGAGCGGCCGATGTCCTGCCCGGGGCACTCGTGCGGGCCGCCGCCGAAGGCGAGATGCGAGCGGTTGCCCTGCATGCTGGCCTTCAGGTCCGGCCGCACCCGCGGGTCGACGTTGGCCGGCAACGGCGCGAAGAGCAGCCCGTCGCCCCGGCGGATGCGCTGCCCGCCCAGCTCGGTCTCCTGCTTGGCGAAGTAGGCGAAGACCGTACTGAACGGCGGCTCGTTCCACAGCGACTGCTCCACCGCCTCCGGCACCGTCATCTGGCCGCCGTTGAGCTGCGCCCGGAAGCGCGGGTCGATCAGCACCGTGAGCAGCACGTTGGACAGCAGGTTGGTGGTGGCCTCGTAGGCGGCGAAGAGCACCAGGCGCAGGTGCTCCCTGACCTCGTCGTCGCTCAGCCGGGCCGGGTGCGTGATCAGGTAGCTGGCGAGGTCCTCCTCCGGCTGGGCGCGGCGCTTGGCCGTGAGCCGGCTCAGGGCGTCCATGACGTACGTGTGGCTGGCGATCGCGGTCTCGGTGCCCTTGAGGGCGTCGCGGGCGGCCTCGACGAGCCGGTCGTTGTACTCGTCGGGCATGCCGAGGATCTCGCACATCACCGCCATCGGCAGGTGCTCGGTGAACTGGCCGACGAGCTCCGCCTCGCCCGCCTCGCAGAACCGGTTGACGATCGTCTGCGTGCTGCGGTTGATGTAGCGGCGCAGGCTGCGGAAGTCGATGGTGGAGATGGCGCCCATGACCGCTCCGCGCAGCCGCTTGTGCTCGTCGCCCTCGGCGTGCGAGGCGATGGGCTGCCAGGCGATGTGCGGCATCAGCGGGTGGTCGGGCTTGACGAGGCCCTCCCTGAGCGGGGTCCAGATACGGCTGTCCCGGCAGTACTGCGAGGGCGAGCGCACCATGTGCAGATTCTCGGCGTGGCCGAGGACGATCCACATCGGCACGTCGTCGTGGAGCAGCACGGGCGCCACGGGACCGTGCTGCTCCCGCAGTCGCTCGTACAGCGCTCCCAGGTCCTCCGCCTCGTGCAGCCGGTGCAGTCCCCCGGGCCCGAGGCCGTGCGCGGGGCAGCCGGGGGGCGGGCCGGGCGGGAGGTCGTCCGTACTGGTCGGGGCGTGGGATTCAGGCGTCACAGAATCGCTCCGAAACTGAGGTGGTTCCAGGTGTATGGGGGGAGGTGGGGGTGGGCGGTACGGGTCAGGTGAGTGAGCCCGTCATGGCGAGCGAGTGCAGGAAGCGCATGAGGGTCATCAGGACGTCGCGGCTGGAGGCCCGCCGCCGCGCGTCGCACTCGATGATCGGGATGTCCGGCGTGAGGTCGAGGGCCGTGCGCAGCTCCTCGACGGCGTAACGAGGGGCGTCGGGGAAGGAGTTGATGGCGACCACGAACGGCACGCCGCGCTCCTCCAGGCGACCCATGACGTCGAAGCTGACCTCCAGCCGCCGGGTGTCGACCAGCACCACCGCGCCGAGCGCGCCCTCGAACAGGCCGTTCCACAGGAACCAGAAGCGCTGCTGGCCGGGCGTGCCGAAGAGGTAGAGCACGAGCTGGTCGGTGACGCTGATCCGGCCGAAGTCCATGGCGACGGTGGTGGCCGTCTTGGACGCGGAGCCGAAGTTGTCGTCGACACCGATGCCGGCCTGCGTCATGGTCTCCTCGGTGGTCAGCGGTGTGATCTCGCTGACCGAGCCGACCATGGTCGTCTTGCCGACGCCGAAGCCACCCACGATCACGATCTTGGCCGCGGCCTGCGCCGTGTGGGGCAGCTGGTCCTCGGCCCGGGGGCCCGGGATGGTGTCAGAGCCGTTGAAGTCCATTCATCACCGCTTCGAGGAGGGAACGGTCGGAACGCGCCTTGCGGACGATCGGGGCGCGCGCCTGCACCAGTTCCGCCGTCAGCAACTCGGTGAGCAGCACGCCCATCGCGCTGAACGGCAGGTGGAGGTAGGCCGACAGCTCGGCCACGGACAGGGGGGCGGCGCAGAGTCGGAGCAGCGCCGCCTGCTCGGGAGAGGCGGAGGGCGGCGGGTCCGTGGCACGCGCCACGATTAACGTCACCAGGTCGAGCTCGGCCCGTTCACCGTCCGGGCCGGCCACCACGTACATCCGCTCCGGGTTACCGGGTTTGCCCTCGCCCTCCCGGGGCGTGGGCGATTCCGGGGCGAGGTCGCGCCTCTGGCGTTGCGGAGGCGTCATACGATCTGCCCGTTCCGCCGGGGCGGACTGGTGAGATGACCGCCGATCCGGACGACCAGGTCGCGCATCATCGCGCTCATCCGGCCGGGTTCGCACCGCACGTCGGAGAGCACCGCGAGGAAGGCGTTGGCGCCGGCCTTCATCAGATAGAAGTAGCCGCGGTCGATCTCGATCATGACGAGCTTCATCTCACCGTCGCCGACGGTGAGTTCCTGGCAGATGCTGCCCGCGAGGGACTGCAGGCCCGCGCAGGCCGCGGCGACCCGGTCGGCGGCGTCGGGCTCGCCGCCGTAGCGGGCGATGCGAAGGCCGTCGGCCGAGAGCACCACGATCATCTCGATGCCCGGCACGCCGTCGGCGAGCTGCTTGAGCATCCAGTCGAAGTTTCCTCGCTGCTGGATCACTTGAGGTCCCCCTCGTCGTCGGCCTCGGTGGGAGCCGGATCGTTGATCAGGTGCAGGTACTTGGTCGGGTTCTGAATGAAGTCGGTCGGGTGCGTGCCGGGTTCGATGCCCTGCTTGAGCCCCTCCCAGAAGGCCTCGAGGCCCTTGCCGGGCGCGTCGGGGGCGTTCATGTCGAGCAGGGGCGCGGGCTCGGGCTCCGCGGTCGCCCAGGGGTTGTACTCGCCCCGCTCGGCGGCCTCCCGGTCGGCCTTCTCGTAGGCGGCCTGCTGGGCGAGTCGCTCGGCGAGGGGCATCTTCACCCTGCTGCGGCGCTGCGGCAGACCGTTCGCGGTCCACTCGGTGACCTCGGGGACGTCGTCGTCCTCCAGGGAGACCGTGGCGGGGATCTTCGGGCTGGTGGGGCGTCGCCTCTTGGGTGCGCGCTTCGGGCCCTCGGGGATGCCGACCGTCATGGGGATGCCGGTGGCGCCGATGCCGTGGGCGAGTCCGACACCGGGCTCGTGTGTGATCATCTCGCTCGGCACGATGAGGATGGCCCGGACGCCGCCGTACGCGGAGGCGCGCAGCGAGACCTGCATGTTGTACGCCGTGCAGAGGCGGCCCACCACGGCCAGTCCCAGACGCGGGTGCTCGCCGATGTCCTGCAGGTCGACGCCCGCCTTGGCGGCCTCCAGCATGCCCTCGATCCGGGCGCGTGCCTCCTCGTTGAGGTTGACACCGCCGTCCTCGATCTCGATGCAGACGCCGGTCTGCACCTCGGTGGCGGTGACGTGCACCTTGGTCTGGGGCGGCGAGTAGCGCGTGGCGTTGTCGAGGAGTTCGGCGGCGGCGTGGATGACCGGCTCGACGTAGATGCCCTTGACGCTGACCTTGGCGATGGAGGAGAGCTGGATGCGCCGGTACTCCAGGATGCGGGACATGGCGCCGCGCAGGGTGCTGTACAGGGACACCGGCTCGGGCCACTGCCGTCCGGGGCGGCCGCCGCCGAGGACGGAGACGGAGTCGGCCAGGCGGCCGATCAGGGCGTTGCCGTGGTCGATGCGCAGCAGGTCGTCGAAGACCTCCGGGTTGCGGCCGTGGTCCTCCTCCATCTCCCTGAGTTCCTCGGCCTGTTGGTGGATGATCGCCTGGACGCGCCGGGCGACGCTGACGAAGGAGCGCGCGGCGGCGTCGCGCATGGTCACTTCGCGGTCGACGATCTTGAGCACCGTCAGCAGCGTCTCGGCCTGCGGGGCGGGGAGGTTGCGGAACGCGGGGTCGACGAGGCCGAGCTTGCGGATCACCTCCCGGGGGGATTCTCCGGTGCGCAGCAGGTCGAGTGCGGCGGGGACGATCTCCCTCGAGAAGCCGACCAGTTCGCTCTCGTGGGCGGCGATCCGCTGTTCCAGGTGCGCGCTGTGCCGGGCGTGCTCCGCACGCTGGTTGCGCAGCGCACGGCCGCGGCGCACCGCCTCGGCCGCCGTCGCGAGCACCAGCGCGGTGGCGATGCCGCCGCACCAGCCGACGGCGCCCCGGGCCGGCTCCGCCACCAGGGCGACGGCGGCTCCGGTCGCCGCCGCCATGACTATGGCCGGCAGCAACAGCACGCGCGCGTAGGGAAGTTCACGGCGACCGGGAGGGGATTGAACACTCACCATGTGGGCCTTCTGACAGGAGTCGACTGAGGTTCGGGGGGACTTTCAGGGGGGTATGTCATGAAACTGTCGGGATCTTCCGCACATTGGGGAACAAGCGCACGAATTCAGCGCAAGATGGTGCGCCGCGGGCGAGCTTAGTCCGACCGGATCAACGCCGTGTCATATTCAGCAACTGCCGGAAACCGGACGCGAAGGGATAGTACGCTCGGTCGTTTACACGCTGCGACATCGTTCGAATGCGTTACGTGACGGCGTACAGGCATACGAAAGTCCCCCACCGTTACGGGTGAGGGACTCTCGGAACAACGTCCTCAGGGGGCGCGGGACTGTGTCACATGTGCGGCTCCGCCGCGGGGACGCGAGCAACCACAGACGACCGGCACCCGCGCAACAAGCTCACCCCACCGACGAGTAGGCGACAACACCCCGCAGCAACAGATCAACGGCCTTGCGCGCGTTCTTCACGACACTGGAACCGTGCGGGGCGGCCGCAGCGATCTGCCCCAGCACGTCGATGACCTGCTTGCACCACCGCACGAAGTCCCCCGCCGGCATCTCCGCCTCGCGCAGCACCTCGTCGAGTCCCTTCCCGGAGGCCCACATGTACGCGGCCCAGGCGAAGCCGAGATCGGGCTCGCGCTGCCCGACGCCCTCGGTCTGGGTGATCCGGAACTCCTCCTCCAGCGCGTCCAGCCGCCCCCAGATCCGCACCATCTCGCCCAGCGCGGCCTTGGCCTTCCCGGACGGCACCTTCGGGGCCATCGCGTCGTCCGCGACCCGCGACTCGAACACCAACGCCGAGACGCACCCGGCCAGTTCGGCCGGGCCGAGGCCCTCCCAGACTCCCTCGCGCAGACACTCGCTGGCGAGCAGGTCCAGCTCGCCGTAGAGCCGCGCGAGCCGCTTGCCGTGCTCGGTGACCTCGTCGGCGCGCAGATAGTCCAGCTCGGTCAGCAGCGCCACGATGCGGTCGAATGTCCGGGCGATCGTGTTCGTACGGCCCTCGATCCGCCGCTCCAGCTGCGAGGTGTCGCGCATCAGCCGGTGGTACCGCTCGGCCCAACGGGCGTGGTCCTCACGGTCGTTGCAGCCGTGGCAGGGGTGCGCGCGCAGCGCGGTCCGCAGCCGGGCGATCTCACGGTCGTCGGCCGCCTGGGAGCGCCGCTTGCGGTGCCGCTCGGCCGGGATGTGCCCGGCCTTGGTGCGCAGCGCCGACGCGAGATCCCGACGGGACTGCGGGGAGCGGGGGTTGAAGGACTTCGGGATCCGCATCCGCTCCAGCGGCTCGACGGGTACCGGGAAGTCCATGGACGCCAGCCGCTTCACCTGCCGCTCCGCGGTCAGCACCAGCGGGCGCGGCCCGTCGTGGTGCTCGAAGCCGCGGTGGCCGTTCGAACGGCCCGCCGGCAGGCCCGGGTCCAGCACCAGCGCCAGGCCGGCGTACTTGCCGGTGGGCACGTGGATGACGTCACCGGGCTTCAGCTTCTCCAGCGCGACGGCGGCCTCCGCGCGCCGCTGGGCCACGCCCTGCCGGGCGATCTCGTTCTCCCGGTCCTTCAGTTCGCGGCGCAGTCGCGCATACTCCTCGAAGTCGCCGAGGTGGCAGGTCATGGAGGCCTTGTAGCCCTCCAGCCCTTCCTCGTTGCGCTGCACCTGCCGGGAGATGCCGACGACCGACTTGTCCGCCTGGAACTGCGCGAACGACGTCTCCAGCAGCTCGCGCGAGCGATGCCGCCCGAACTGCTCGACCAGGTTGACCGCCATGTTGTACGACGGCTTGAAGCTGGAGCGCAGCGGGTACGTGCGCGTGCCGGCCAGGCCCGCGAGGTGCTCGGGGCTCATACCGCGCTGCCAGAGCACCACGGCGTGGCCCTCGATGTCGATGCCGCGCCGCCCGGCACGGCCCGTCAGCTGGGTGAACTCGCCCGGGGTGATGTCCGCGTGCTGCTCGCCGTTCCACTTGACGAGCTTCTCCAGCACCACCGAGCGGGCGGGCATGTTGATGCCGAGGGCGAGGGTCTCGGTCGCGAACACGGCCTTGACCAGACCGCGCACGAACAGCTCCTCGACGACCTCCTTGAAGGTCGGCAGCATGCCCGCGTGGTGGGCGGCGATGCCGCGCTCCAGGCCCTCGAGCCACTCGTAGTAGCCGAGGACGTGCAGATCCTCGCGCGGGATGGACGCCGTGCGCTCCTCGACCAGGGCGCGGACCTTCTCGCGCGCCTCCTCGTCGTTGAGCCTGAGCCCGGCGTACATGCATTGCTGGACGGCGGCCTCGCAGGCGGCGCGGCTGAAGATGAAGGTGATGGCGGGCAGCAGCCCCTCGGCGTCGAGCCGCTCGATGACCTCGGGCCGGCTCGGCGTCCACACCCGGGAGCGCTGCCTGCGGTCGCGCTCGCGGTCGGCCTCGCGCAGCCGGCCGCGTCGGCGGTCCTGGTACGACGGCCGGCTCGCCTCCATGCGCGCCATGCGCGTGAGGTCGGGGTTGACGGCCTTCTTGTGGCCCTCGCCCTCCTCGAACAGGTCGTACATCCGCCGTCCGGCGAGCACATGCTGGAACAGCGGCACCGGCCGGTGCTCGGAGACGATCACCTCGGTGTCGCCGCGGACCGTGTCGAGCCAGTCGCCGAACTCCTCGGCGTTCGACACCGTGGCCGACAGCGAGACGAGCGTGACCGACTCGGGAAGGTGAATGATCACTTCTTCCCAGACGGCGCCCCGGAACCGGTCGGAGAGGTAGTGCACCTCGTCCATGACCACGTAGCCGAGGCCCAGGAGGGTCTGGGAACCGGCGTACAGCATGTTCCGCAGCACCTCGGTGGTCATCACGACCACCGGCGCCTCGGAGTTGACGCTGTTGTCGCCGGTGAGCAGGCCCACCTTGTCCGTGCCGTAGCGGCGGCACAGGTCGGCGTACTTCTGGTTCGACAGCGCCTTGATGGGGGTCGTGTAGAAGCACTTCCTGCCCTGCTCGAGGGCGAGGTGGACGGCGAACTCGCCGACGATCGTCTTGCCGGAGCCGGTGGGCGCGGCGACCAGCACGCCCTTCCCCGCCTCGAGCGCCTGGCAGGCCTCGATCTGGAAGGGGTCGAGGCCGAAGTCGTACATCTCGCGGAAGGGGGCGAGCGCGGTGGCCTGCTCGGCAGCGCGCTTACGGGCTGCCGCGTACCGCTCGGCCGGTGAGAGGTCCTCTGTCATCGTGCTTTCGAGCGTACCGGGCCGCACTGACAACAGGACGATCATTATCCGGATCCGTTGCTGTGGAACCTGGGATCGGCGCAGCTCAGGGGCCGACGACCCGCACTCCCCCGCGTACGCAGCGCGCGCTCAGCGGCAACGGGCCGAGCGGCTCCCCGTCGGCGTAGCCGGTGATGCCCTCGGCGGCGATCTCGACCCGGGCCGCCCGCAGCACGGTCACCTTCGGATGATCGACGTGCGTCCCCCGGTACACCCTCGGGAACACCCGCAGCAGGGTCGACCGGCTGCAGTCCCCGACCACCGTGACGTCGAACAGCCCGTCGGTCAGGTCGGCGCCGGGGCAGATCCGCATGCCGCCGCCGTAGGAGGAGCCGTTGCCGACGGCCACCAGGGTCGCCTCGACCTCCCGGACCTCGCCGTCGTCGAGCCGGATCCGGTACGGGACGGGCCGGAACTCGGCGAGTTCGGCGATCATCGCCAGGTCGTACTTCAGGCGGCCGGTGGGCCACCGCATGCGGTTGCCGCGGTCGTTGACGCGGGAGTCGAAGCCGGAGGCGAGGACGGTGCCGAACCAGCGGTCGCCGACCTGCCCGAGGTCGATGTCGCGGAGCCGGCCGCACTTGAGGGCGTCGGCGATCATGCGGCCCGCGGCGGCGGGCTCCCGCACGGGCAGGCCGAGGGTGCGGGCGAAGTCGTTGCCGGTGCCGACGGCGACCAGGCCCAGCGGGGTGCGCGTGCCCGCGACCGCCCGCAGCGCGAGGCCCGCCATCCCGTCACCGCCGACGGCTATCAGCGCTCCGGTACCGCCCTGGACGGCCGCACGCGCGCGCACGAGGGCGTCCGCGGCGTCCTCCCCGAGGACCGTCCGCACCGAGAAGCCGGCCGCCCGCAACGCGGAAGCGGCCGGCTGCGCCGCGCGGGCGCCCCGGCCGCGGCCCGCGGTGGGGTTGACGAAGAGGGTGATCTCGCTGGTCACACGACCGACCCTACGAGCTGCCCGCCGATCTTCAGGTCACGTCGTCATAACCGTTGACCCGGTCCGAGCGGTCCGCACTCGCCTGCTCCGGCAGGGCGGCCCGGCTGGTGGTCACGGGTTCGATCTCGCCGATGTCGTCGGGCGTCAGGTCCAGCTCGGAGGCCTCGTCGTCGGCGGGGCCCAGGGCCTCGCGGCGGCTGCGTCGGCGGTCGTTGAGCAGGGAGAAGGCGACGGCGGCGAAGTACAGGATCCAGATCGGCCCGGCGAGCATCAGCATGGTCAGCGGGTCGGTGCTGGGCGTGGCGATGGCCGCGAAGACCGTGATGCCCATGATCATGCCGCGCCACCAGCCGAGCATGCGCTTGCCGGTGAGCGCCCCGGTGAGGTTGAGCATGATCAGCAGCAGGGGCAGCTCGAACGAGAGGCCGAAGACGATGACCATCCGCATGACCAGGTCGAGCAGGTCGTCCAGCGGGAGGAGGTTGGACGTGCCCCCCGGGGTGAACTCGAGGAGCACCCGCGCGGTGGTGGGAAGCACCGTGTAGGCGAAGTAGGCGCCGGTGATGAACAGCGGGGCGCCCGTGCAGACGAAGGCGTAGGCGTACTTCCTCTCGTGCCGGTGCAGACCCGGCGCGACGAAGGCCCACAGCTGGTAGAGCCAGGCCGGCGAGGCCAGCACGACACCGGCCATCAGCGACACCTTCAGCGCCAGTGTGAAGGGGGTGATCAGACCGTTGATGGTGATCTGCGCACACGGCTTCGAGGACTGCGACCTGGCCAGTTCCTGGAAGGTCTTGTCACAGCCGACCGAGTCGAGGATCGGCTTGGTGATCAAGTTGATGATGTCGTTGTAGAAGAAGGCGGCGACGACCGTGACCGCGACGATCGCCAGCATCGCCTTGGCGAGCCGGTTGCGGAGCTCGCGAAGGTGCTCCGCGAGGGGCATGCGCCCCTCGGGATCCCTCTCCTGCTTGCGGGCAGACTTCAGCAACCCACGTTCCCATCTCGTGCGGCGGGCCGGAGGTCACCGGCCCTGCGTCAGCGCTTGGTCGTGTCCGTGGGCTCGTTGACCGGGCGCGAGCTGGTCACGTCACCGGGCGCCGCCTGGATGGTGCGCTGCGAGGGCTCGTCGTTGTTCGGCGGGCCGGCCGGGGTCGTGGACGACTTGTTCTCGTCCTTCATCGCCTTGGCCTCGCTCTTGAGGATGCGGGCGGACTTGCCGAGCGACCGAGCCATGTCCGGAAGCTTCTTCGCGCCGAACAGCAGGATGATGACGACGAGGATGAGAATGATCTCGGGGGCTCCGAGCCTTCCGAACATAAGTCTTTACCTTCTCACCGAGGCGGCTGTGGTGGGGTGCGCTGTCCGACCGGTCGGACACATGTCCGAACGATCGTGCTGGCAGCGATCGTAACGCTCGGGGGTAAACGTGAGGCAATCCCTCTGCATCCCCTGTGCGTACTCCCGTCCGCGACCAGTGCCTCGTTAACCGGGCCGCGACCAGCAGCGTACCTGCCCGAACCACCGACGTGACAGGGCGAACTGCCCCAAAGCGCGACTCACAGCCGCCCTCGGGACGGCTCACAGAGCGTCCACGGAACGGGCCGCGCTCTCCGCCGCCCGCTCCAGATCCTCGGCGGCCCGGTTGATACGGCGCGCCGAGTCCGTGACCTGCCTGCCCAGGCGCTGTGCCGCCACGAAGACCCGCACGGCGAGCACCCCGAGTACGACGAGACTCACGAAACCCACGGCAACCGCGAACATCGGCCAGAACATGACGTCGAGCCTAGACCGTCCCGAGCGGGCGAACGCCCCGACCCACTAGTGCCGGGGCGCTAGACGGTGGAGTGCAGCCGCAGGGTCCGCACACCGCCGCCGGTGAGCAGCTCCACGATCCGCTCCCCCGCCGGCTTGCGGACGGACGCGCCGCACTCCGGGCAGGTGAAGGAGTAGAAGGTGGTGCGGCTCGTGGCGCCGATGGCCAGGCGCAGGGCGCCCGCGGCGAGCTCGAAGCGCTCCCGGCAGTCGGGGCAGCCCGCCCTGAACACGACGGGGGTCACGCTTCTCATCCCGGCGAACGCGGACTCCACCGTCATGCCCCCGACACCACCGGACGTCGCCGACTCGTTCAAGCCCTCGCTCCTCTTTCTGGGGTCGTTCGCCTCCGGGGCGCCGCGGCCGGTGTCGCAATCCGGCCACGCCCGGCCGTGGACCCCGGTGGGCGCCGGTGGCTCAATCGGGTCCGTCGCCCGGCCCGTCCGGAACCGCGTGCACCGCGTGCGGTCCACGCACGTCGGCCTCCACGGCGGAAGCCGTCGACCCGGCCTCGATCCCGTCGTACGCCGCCAGTGCCTCGCGGGCCGCCTGCCGGGCGCTGTCGGCGAGCTCCGGCGGCGAGACGATCCGGCCGTCCCGCCCGAGCCGCAGTGCCAGGCGCCGGAGCGACGCCGGGTCGGGGGTCCGCAGAGTGATACGGAGCCCGCCCTCCGGGAGCTCATCCGCACTGTCGTGCGGGTAGTACTCCGCGACCCAGCGGCCGCCGGGCCCGACCTCGACCACGACCTCAGGGTCCTCGGCCGCGGGCTGCACCAGCGCCTCCGAGAGGTCCCGCAGCTCGATCTCGGGCGGCGCCGACGGCTCGTCCAGGATCTTGATCTCGGCGACCCGGTCGAGCCGGAAGGTGCGGCGCGCCTCGGAGCGACGGCACCAGGCCTCGACATAGGTGTGCCCCACGCTGACCAGGCGGATGGGGTCGATCTCCCGCTCGGTGACCTCGTCGCGCGCGGGCGAGTAGTAGCGGATCCACAGCCGGCGGCGCTCGGCGATCGCCCGGTCGACGTCCGCGAAGACACCGCCCTCGGACTCGAAGGTCACCGACAGGCGCGAGCTGGCGCCCGCCGCCTCGCCGGCCGCGGTCTCCACCTTGGCCGTCGCCCGCAGCAGCGCCTGCCGGTCGCTCTCGCGCAGTCCGGGCAGCGTGGACACCGCCCGGGCGGCGACGAGCAGCGCGGTGGCCTCGTCGGCGGCGAGCCGGAGCGGCTCGGCGGCTTCCGCCGCGAGAGCGGCCGGGTTGTGCCACCAGATGCGCTCGCCGTCGGTGTCGATGTCGAGCAGGTCGCCGCCGCGGAAGCTGGTGCCGCACATGGGCAGCACGTCGAGGTCGGAGACCAGTTCGTCCTCGCTGATGCCGAAGGCGCGCGCGACGTCCTCGACCCGGGCTCCGGGGCGCTCCTTCAGATACGTCACCAGCGAGAGCATCCGCCGGGTCTGGTCGATGGCGTTCACGGGCCTGACCGGTTTGCCTGCCACTGTCTTTCCGCTCCCCCTCAGCCCTTGGCCACGGCCCGCAGCCGGTCCACCACGTCACCCCGCAGCTCGGCGGGCTCCAGGACGACCACGTCCGGCCCGAACTCCACCAGCCAGGCGTCCAGCCCGTGGCCGTACGGAATCTCCAACTCGTCCCAGCCGTCGCCGAGTTCCCGGACGGAGGTGGCCTTCGCCCGAAGGGGGTACCCCGCGCCCGTGCGCAGCCGGATCCGCGCGGAGCGGTCGGCGATCTCCCCGGCCCAGCCCGCGACGGTCTCCCGGACGGTGACGACGTCCGGCACGTCGGCGGTGTACCGGCCGCTGCGCGAGCGGACCTTGCCGGTGATCCGGGACAGCCGGAAGACCCGCTCGGCGGCCCGGTCGCGGTCCCAGCCCGCCAGGTACCAGTGGCCCCGCCAGCACTCCAGCGCCCACGGCTCCACGTGCCGCTGCTCGGGGCGGGCGGCGGTGGCCTTGCGGTAGTCGAAGGCGACGGGCCGGCGGTCCCGGCAGGCCAGCATCAGCGGCTCGAAGGCGGCCTCGTGCACAGGGATGCGCGGCTCCAGCGCGCCGTGCGAGCCGTAGGGGTCGACGTCCTCGGGGAGTCCGGCCGCGCGCAGCTTCTGCAGGGCGCCGCTGGCCGCTCCGGCGAGCCGGGCCTGCTGCCACACCTTGGCGGCGAGCCCGAGGGCGGCGGCCTCCTCGGCGTCCAGGGTGATGGGCGGGAGGCGGTTGCTGTCACGGCGGGCCATGTAGCCGACCTCGCCGTCGAGGTTCTCCACGGTCTCGATGACCAGCCCGAGTTCGCGCAGGTCGTCCTTGTCGCGCTCGAACATGCGGTTGAAGGAATCATCGGAGCCGGTCGCGCCGTTGCCCGGCCCGAAGGCCTCGACGTAGGCCTCGATGGAGTCGCGCAGCTCACGCTTGCTGAGCGGCCGCCGCGTCCCGAGCAGACACAGCGCCAGGTTCATCAGCCGCTCTGCCTTGGCAATGGCCATCGACGCGCTTCGCCTCCCTATGGTGCTTACGAGCGATGACCGTACCGCCACACGGTGGCACGGCAAAAGCCGAGGGCCCATGCCCGAACAGGCATGGGCCCCACATGATCGAGTCCGGTCGGAGCTTGCTCAGACCCCGAGCAGGTCGACCACGAAGATCAGCGTCTCGCCCGGCTTGATCAGAGGGGTCGGGCTCTGGTTGCCGTAGGCCAGGTGCGCGGGGACGGTCAGCTGGCGGCGGCCGCCGACCTTCATGCCCTGTACGCCCTGGTCCCAGCCCTTGATGACCCGGCCGCCGCCCAGCGGGAAGCGGAACGGGGTACCGCGGTTCCAGCTGGCGTCGAACTCCTCGCCCGTGCTGAAGGCGACACCGACGTAGTGCACGGTGACGGTCTGGCCGGCCTGCGCGACCGGGCCGTCGCCCTCCCAGATGTCCTTGATCTCGAGGTCCGCCGGGGGCTCGCCGCCCGGGAAGTCGATCTCGGGCTTGTCGATGCTCACTTCATCTCTCCTTGTTACGTGACCTGCGTCGGGGACAGTCTCACAGACCGGCCGGGTCAGACCGTGCCGAGGATGTCCACCGTGAAGACCAGTGTGTTCTTGGCCAGCTCGCTCTGAGGGCTCGCGCCGTAGCCGAGCGAGGGCGGGATCACCAGCAGCACGCGGTCGCCCACGTGCTTGCCGACGAGGCCCTTGTCCCAGCCCGCCACCACGGAGCCGTTGCCGATCTGAAAGGCGGTGGCCCCGCCGTGGTCCCAGGAGGAGTCGAACTTCTTACCGTCCTCCCACTTGACCCCGGTGTACTGGGCGATGAGCCCCTGGCCGGCCTCGACCTTCTTGCCGTCGCCCTTGATCAGCACCTGCTCCTTGAGGTCCTTGGGAGCCTTCTCGCCCTTGGGGACCGTGATGACCGCGGCCTTCTGCGACGGGGACTTCACCTCGGGCATGCCCGGCTCGGAGGGCGCCTGCTCGCCCTTCGCCTCGGCCTTGGTGTCGACACTGGCGGCACCGACCGGGTCGACCACCCAGATCAGCACGTCCTTCGCGGAGATCCCGGAGGAGGTGTTCAGACCCTGACCGATCAGATCGCCCGCGGTGCCCTGCACCAGGACGCGGCTGCCGGGCTTCTTGCCCTTCACGGCGTCGAGGACCTTCTCGGGCAGCTGCTGGCTCTGCTTGCCGATCTGCTCGATGGACTGCCGCCGGGGCGCCTTGTCACCCGCCGCTCCCGCGGCCCAGGTGCCGCCGAGCTCCTGGTCGCCGCCCCACTTCTCGACGGTCCAGTCCAGCCGGACGAAGTCCGAGCCCTTGATCGGCGATCCACTGCCCGCCGAGACCGTCTTGACCACGGTCTTGTCGGACGGCTTGCCGTCCTTGGGCACGGAGATCTCGGGCTTCGCCCCGACCTTGCCCTTGACCTCGGCGACGCCTCCCGCCGCGTCGCCGTTGTTCCCGTCGTCCGATCCGCACGCGGCGGTGAACAACAGGGCGGGAACGGCCAGCAGCGCGGCCACGCGTCGTTTCGTGTTGTAGTTCATCAGTCCAACTGGGATCGGGGGTGGGGGGCAATGGCCGCCACTCTACGGCGTACCCGCTCCTCACTCCCCTCACCGCGCGACACGACGTCGCCCGGGCCACTCCCGGCCGGGCGGAACCAGGCGGGAAAAGCCGGTGCCCGGAGGTACGAGAACCCCCGGGCACCGGCTTTTCGGACGGGCCGGAACAGGCTCACATTCCGGCGATCAGCTTCTCCACCCGATCGTCCACGGAACGGAACGGGTCCTTGCACAGCACGGTCCGCTGAGCCTGGTCGTTGAGCTTGAGGTGAACCCAGTCCACCGTGAAGTCACGGCGCTGTTCCTGGGCCCGCCGGATGAAGTCGCCGCGCAGCCGGGCCCGAGTGGTCTGCGGCGGAACGGACTTGCCCTCGAAGATCTTCAAGTCGTTGCAGATGCGGGCCGCCTGGCCCTTCTTCTCGAGCAGGTAGTACAGGCCACGACGGCGGTGGATGTCGTGGTAGGCGAGGTCTATCTGCGCGACCCGCGGGTGCGACATGGTCATGTTGTGCTTGGCGCGGTACCGCTCGAGGAGCTTGTACTTCATGACCCAGTCGATCTCGGTGCCGATACGGTCGAGGTCCTCGGCCTCGATCGCGTCCAGCGTGCGGCCCCACAGCTCAAGGACCTGGTCGACGGTGCCGGTGCGGATGCCCCGGCGCTCGCAGAAGTCCAGGGCCTTCTCGTAGTACTCGCGCTGCACCTCCAGGGCGGAGGCCTCGCGTCCGCTGGCCAGGCGCACCTTGCGGCGGCCGGTGATGTCGTGGCTGACCTCACGGATCGCCCGGATCGGGTTCTCCAGGGTGAGGTCCCGCATCACCGTGCCCGCCTCGATCATGCGCAGCACCAGGTCGGTGGCACCGACCTTGAGCAGCATGGTCGTCTCGGACATGTTGGAGTCGCCCACGATGACGTGCAGGCGGCGGTAGCGCTCGGCGTCCGCGTGCGGCTCGTCACGCGTGTTGATGATGGGCCGGGAGCGGGTCGTCGCCGAGGAGACGCCCTCCCAGATGTGCTCGGCCCGCTGACTGACGCAGTACACGGCTCCGCGCGGCGTCTGCAGCACCTTGCCGGCACCGCACAGCAACTGCCGTGTGACCAGGAACGGGATGAGAATGTCCGCGAGTCGGGAGAACTCCCCGTGCCGGGCGACCAGATAGTTCTCGTGGCAGCCGTACGAGTTGCCCGCCGAGTCGGTGTTGTTCTTGAAGAGGTAGACGTCGCCCGCGATTCCCTCCTCGTGCAGGCGTCGTTCGGCGTCCACCAGGAGTCCTTCGAGAATGCGCTCGCCTGCTTTGTCGTGGGTGACCAGTTCGGTCACGTTGTCGCATTCCGGTGTCGCGTATTCCGGATGCGATCCCACGTCGAGATAGAGGCGGGCGCCGTTTCGCAGAAAGACATTGCTGCTGCGGCCCCATGACACGACACGGCGGAAGAGGTACCGCGCCACCTCGTCAGGAGACAGGCGGCGCTGTCCCCTGAACGTGCACGTGACGCCGTACTCGTTCTCCAGCCCGAAAATGCGGCGGTCCATGAGGGAACATTACGCCCGATCCCCTGAACTGAAACGGGGTTCGACGGCACGGTTTGGATCATTTTCCGAACCGGCCGCAACAACCGCTCCCTGGCCGGGAGCTGCGACTACCCGTCCTGTGGCGGTCAAAACCAGCAGAGACACGCCACCGGCGACACCCGGAACGGCGAAGCCCCACAGGGCCCCGCCCGCCTCGACCACGGGCCCCGCGACGCCCGTTCCGACCGAGTGGCCCACGGTGAACGTCGTCACCAGCCAGGAGAACGCCTCGGTGACCGTGCCGCGCGGCGCGTGCCGGTCGACCAGGACGAACGCGCAGGCGATGGCGGGCGCGAGGAAGACACCGGCGAGCGCGGTGAGCGCCACCATGGGCACGGCGTCCGGCATGAGCATCAGCGGGAGGTAACACACCACCAGAAGGCCCACCAGCACCCGCAGTCGCCGCGCGGGCTCACCGGCCCACTGCCGCGCCCCGTAGACGGCACCGCCGACCAGCGCCCCGAAACCCAGGGCGGCCATCAGCCAGCCGTACACGGCGTCCCCGCCGTGGTCGTCCGCGTAGGGCACCGAGGCGACCGTGATGGATCCGAGCGCCATCCCGATGAACAGGAACGCCGCGAGCAGCGCGAGCAGCCCCGGGGAGCGCAGCGCGCCGAGCCAGTGCGCCTCGCGCGGCGCCGACCGCCAGGCCCGCGAGGGCTCCGACACCACGACGGACAGCGCCCCCAGCACCCCGACCACGTTCAGCACGAGCAGCGCGGCCTGGGCCGACCACAGGGACACGCACAGCGTCACGAGCAGCGGCCCGACGGTGAACATCACCTCCTGCGCCACGGCGTCCATGGCGTACGCCGTGTGCACCTGGTCCTCCCTGCGCAGCACGGAGGGCCACAGCGCCCGCAGGCCGCCCTCCAGGGGCGGTGTGAAGAGCCCGGCACCGGCGACGGCGGCGTAGGCGAGCGGCAGCGTCCCGATGCCGGAGAAGGCGAAGACGGCCATGGCCAGCGCGGACAGCACAGCCGCGGGCAGCTGCACACGCGGCTGCCCGCGCAGATCCACGATCCGGCCCAGCACGGGCTGACCGACGGCGTTGGCGACGCCGTACACGCCCGCCAGCGCCCCCGCGAGGGTGTACGAACCGCCTTCGGCCCGCACGAACAGCAGGATCGCGATGGCCCCCGTGGCATTGGGCAGCCGGCCCACGAGCGTGCCGACGAGCAACCGGGCGGCGTGTCGCGCCCGAAGGATCTCCAGGTATCCCGTGGCCATGCCCCTACCCTAGGTTTTACGTATAACGTCGGCTTCCATACGTACCATGTCCGCTGTTCACGCGTCCATACGAAAGAGCAGGCCGACGGTGGCACAAGGCAGCACCCGACCCACGAGCCGGGACGTCGCCCAGGTCGCCGGCGTCTCCCAGGCGGCGGTCTCCCTGGTCCTCGGGGACAAGTGGCGCGGGCGCGTCTCGGCGGCGACGGCGGAGCGGGTCCGGGAGGCCGCCCGCGACCTGGGCTACCGCCCGAACCTGGCCGCCCGCAACCTGCGCCTGGGCCGCACCCGCACGGTCCTCCTGGTCGTCCCGGCCCTCACCACGGAGTTCTTCGCCGGCGTCTACACGGGCGCCGCCCGCGTCGCCGCCGAGCACGGCTTCGGCGTGGTCCTCTACCCCTCCCCCGAGGGCATCGGCCCCGCCCGCGACCCGTTCGCCTCCGCGCAGGCCGCACTGGACGGCGTCATCGCCTCCTCCATGGCCGCGGACGCGCTGACCGCGATCCGCGGCGAGGCGCTGCCGCTGGTGATGCTGGACAGCGACCCGGAGGGCAGCCTGGGGGCGGCGACGGTGAACCTGGACATCGCCGACGGCGTCCGTCAGGTCGCGGAGCACCTGCTGTCCCTGGGCCACCGCCGCTTCCTTCATCTGGCGGCGGACGTCCCCTCCTGGACCTTCGAGGTACGTGCCCGGGAACTGGCGGCCCGGCTGGACGAGGTGCCGGGCACATCGGTGCGCACGGCCCGGGCCCTCATCTCCATCGAGGGAGCGGTGGCGGCCGCCGAAGCGGCTCTCTCGGCCCCCGGCGTTCGCCCCACCGCAGTGATCTGCGACGACGATCAGCTCGCGGCCGGCACGTACAAGGCGGCCCGCCGCCTGGGGCTGCGCGTCCCGGACGACCTGTCGGTCACGGGCGTCGACGACCTGGCCCTGGCCACAGCCATGGATCCGGAACTGACGACGGTCCACCTGAACGCCGAGCTCTTCGGGGAGCGCGGCATGCGGGCCCTGCTGGCCGTCCTGGAGGACCGGGCACCCGAAAGCGGGGACATCCCGGTGCGCCTGGTGCTACGAGGCTCCACGGCCAGGCCCCGTTAGGGGTGCTCGCCGGTGCGCCCCGGCCGCACAGCGACCGGGGCGCACCGCACCGCCTCAGCGCTACTCGGCGTCGTCGTCGGACGCCGTCTCCTCGGCACCCCCGTCGCCGTCTGCGTCCGCCCCCAGCAGCCGGGACAGCTGGCGGCCGCTGATCCGCCTGAACTTGCGCTTCTGCGGGCGGGTGCGGTCCAGCACCGCCACCTCGAGCCGCTCCGCGGGAATCTCCCGCTCGCTGCCGTTGGTGTCGCGGGACAGCGCCTGCACCGCCAGCTTCAGCGCCTCCGCGAGGGTCATGCCCTCCTGGTGGCGCTGGTCCAGATAGCTGCTGATCTGCTCGGCGTTGCCGCCCACCGCGACCGAGCCGTGCTCGTCCACGATGGAGCCGTCGTGCGGGAGCCGGTAGATCTGGTCGCCCTCGGGCGTCTCACCGACCTCGGCGACGACCAGCTCCACCTCGTACGGCTTCTCGGCGGCGCTGGAGAAGATCGTGCCCAGCGTCTGCGCGTACACGTTCGCCAGGCCCCGGGCCGTCACGTCGTCCCGGTCGTAGGTGTAACCGCGCAGGTCGGCGTAGCGCACGCCGCCGATCCGCAGGTTCTCGTACTCGTTGTACTTGCCGGCGGCCGCGAAGCCGATCCGGTCGTAGATCTCGCTGAACTTGTGCAGCGCACGGGACGGGTTCTCGCCGACGAACACGATGCCGTCGGCGAACTGCAGCACGACCAGGCTGCGACCACGGGCGATGCCCTTCCGGGCGTACTCCGCCCGGTCGGCCATGGCCTGCTGGGGTGAGACATAGAACGGCGTCGACACCGGTTATCCGTCCCTCTCTTGAAGATTCCGTCGGTTCACTGGACCACCCTCACGAAGACGATCGCCGCTACAGCAGCGCGGCCCGCGGCCCGTCGGGCTGCTCGAGACGCCGCTCCAGAATCGAGCGGGCGATCTCGGACGCCTCGGTCTCGGTGAGCCGGCGGAAGCCGTCGTCGGTGATCACGGTGACGATGGGATAGATCCGGCGGGCGACATCGGGACCGCCGGTCGCCGAGTCGTCGTCTGCCGCGTCGTAGAGCGCCTGGACCACGAGCGTCGTGGCCTCGGCCTCGCTGAGGTCCTCCCGGAAGAGCTTCTTCATCGCGCCGCGCGCGAAGATCGACCCGGAGCCGGTGGCCGCGTAGTGCTGCTCCTCGGAGCGGCCGCCGGTGACGTCGTAGGAGAAGATCCGGCCCTTGCCGCGGTCCACGTCGTACCCGGCGAACAGCGGCACCACGGCCAGGCCCTGCATGGCCATGCCGAGGTTGGAGCGGATCATCGTCGACAGCCGGTTCGCCTTGCCCTCGAGGGACAGCTGCGCGCCCTCGACCTTCTCGAAGTGCTCCAGCTCCAGCTGGAACAGCTTCACCATCTCCACGGCCAGACCCGCCGTGCCGGCGATGCCGACCGCCGAGTACTCGTCGGCCGGGAAGACCTTCTCGATGTCCCGCTGCGCGATGACGTTGCCCATGGTGGCCCGGCGGTCACCGGCGAGGACCACACCGCCGGGGAACGTCACAGCGACGATCGTGGTCCCGTGCGGTGCCTCGATCACGCCCTGGGTGGGGGGCAGTTGCCGATTGCCGGGCAGGATCTCCGGCTGGTGCTCGGACAGGAAGTCCATGAAGGAGGAAGACCCTGGCGTCAGGAAGGCAGCTGGTAGACGCCCGGTGCTACGAGTGTTGGCTTCCACGCGATTCCTTCCACGTATGCGGCAGCCCGCCTTATGGCATCGGGCCGATCCTTGAACTGCCCCAGTGCAGCGTTGCAGCTGAAGCACAGTACGCCTCGGACCCTACCCGTCTTGTGGCAGTGATCCACATGCTCGGGCACGGCCGACAGACAAATACAACACACGCCCGCTTGAGAGGCGATCAGACCTTCGCGTTCGGCTTCCGTGATGCCGTACTGGCGCTTCAGATGCCCCTGCCGACCCTGCACCGCCCGACATGCCTTGCAGCGCGTCGACAGACCGTCGGAAGCGGTCGCGTTGCGGTGCCACTCGCTGTGAGGCTTGATCTCGCCACACATCCGACAGAGCTTGTATCCAGCCGGAACGTCCACCCGCTCCCGGACCGGCTTCCCCAGAGCCTCCCGGCGGCGCCGGTAGCGCGCGGCGCTGTATTTCGCCACGCACTCCCGGCAGTGCACCTGGAGGCCGTCGCGCCGATTCTTGTCACGGGCAAATGCAGCAAGAGGCAGACCCCGCCGACACTTCCTGCATTGCTTCACGTTCGGCTCGCTGGCCGCTTCCATCCCCCGCCACCTTCAGATCAAAGGCTAGAGCGCGCCATACCCTTTACTGTCCACCTTTTTGCACGAAGCTCCGAACGAAATCCTCTGCGTTCTCCTCAAGTACGTCGTCGATCTCGTCCAGAACCGAGTCCACGTCGTCGCTCAGCTTCTCCTGACGCTCCTTGAGGTCCTCGGAAGCCTGCGTCTCCGCCGACTGCTCCTCGACCTCCTCGGTGGACCGGGTGGCCTTCTGCTGTCCGCCGCCGGTGTCCTTGGTCGCCATATCCCTCACCCCGCTCGGTTCGCCCGACACAGTTGCTCGGTCAAGATCAGACCCTACTCGCCGGGTCTGACAATGGCCCCGCAGTTGCTCCAACGTACGGGGACCACCTCGATGATTCCCGGACCAGGGACTTTCCACCCTGTCCGGCCGGCTCCCGACGAGTACCCGCTCAACGCGGTCACCCGCCCGACAGCACCCTGACCAGGTCTTCCGCGGTGCGGCAGCGGTCCAGGAGCTCCTTGACGTGATTACGCGTTCCGCGAAGCGGTTCCAGGGTTGGAACGCGCTGCAGCGAGTCCCGGCCCGGCAGGTCGAAGATCACCGAGTCCCAGGAGGCCGCCGCGACATCGTCCGCGTACTGCTCCAGGCAGCGGCCGCGGAAGTACGCCCGGGTGTCCTCCGGCGGCACCGTACGGGCCCGCTCCACGTCCGCGTCGGTCAGCAGCCGCTTCATGCGCCCGCGGGCCACCAGACGGTTGTACAGGCCCTTCTCGGGCCGTACGTCGGCGTACTGGAGGTCGACCAGGTGCAGCCGCGCCGCGTCCCAGTCGAGGCTGTCCCGGCGCCGGTAGCCCTCCATGAGCTCCCGCTTGGCGACCCAGTCCAGCTCTCCGGCCAGACTCATCGGGTCGTGCTCCAGACGGGTGAGGGTGTCCTCCCAGCGGGACAGGACGTCCTTGGTCTGGTCGTCGGCGTCGGCCCCGAACCGCTCCTCCACGTACTTGCGCGCCAGCTCGTAGTACTCCATCTGCAGCTGGACCGCCGTGAGCGTACGGCCGCTGCGCAGCGTGACCAGGCGCTTCAGGGAGGGGTCGTGCGAGACCTGGTGGAGCGTGCGGACGGGTTGGTCGACGGCGAGGTCGACGGCGATGAACCCGTCCTCGATCATCGACAGCACCAGCGCGGTCGTGCCCAGCTTGAGGTAGGTCGAGATCTCCGACAGGTTCGCGTCACCGATGATCACGTGCAGGCGCCGGTACTTCTCGGCGTCCGCGTGCGGTTCGTCGCGGGTGTTGATGATCGGGCGCTTGAGCGTCGTCTCGAGGCCGACCTCGACCTCGAAGTAGTCGGCTCGCTGGCTGAGCTGGAAGCCGTGCTCGTGCCCGTCCTGGCCGATGCCGACGCGGCCGGCACCGGCGAAGACCTGGCGGGAGACGAAGAACGGCGTCAGATGGCGCACGATGTCCGAGAAGGGGGTCTCCCGCTTCATCAGGTAGTTCTCGTGCGTGCCGTAGGACGCGCCCTTGTTGTCGGTGTTGTTCTTGTACAGGTGGATCGGCTGGGCACCGGGAAGCTGGGCGGCCCGTTCCGCGGCCTCGGCCATGATCCGCTCGCCGGCCTTGTCCCAGAGGACGGCGTCCCGGGGGTTGGTCACCTCGGGGGAGCTGTACTCGGGGTGTGCGTGGTCGACGTAGAGCCGTGCACCGTTGGTGAGGATCACGTTGGCCAGGCCGATGTCCTCGTCGGTGAGCTGGCTGGAGTCGGCGGCCTCGCGGGCGAGGTCGAAGCCTCGCGCGTCCCGCAGCGGGTTCTCCTCCTCGAAGTCCCATCGGGCCCGGCGGGCCCGGTGCATCGCCGCCGCGTAGGCGTTCACGATCTGGGACGAGGTGAGCATGGCATTGGCGTTGGGGTGGCCGGGGACGGAGATCCCGTACTCCGTCTCGATGCCCATTACTCGCCGTACGGTCATGCGGCCCTCCTTGCCCGGCGGCACCCTCGGTCGTGGGCGCCACTCAGATACCGCTGGCGCTCGGTTGCGTGTGCGGTGCCCGTCCCCGCACTGCGCGACGTGGCGGTACGCAAGAGCCTAGAACGCCTTTGCGCTGGTGGGGAGATCATTTGCGTCATTGCGTTGCTCCAGCCGTGGCCTGAAAAACAGTCGGCTGCGGGTACCCGCCGAGGGCACCCGCAGCCGCCCTGCCTTTTACAGGTACTGACCGGTGTTCGCCACCGTGTCGATGGAGCGTCCGGTGTCCGCGCCCTGCTTTCCGGTGATGAGCGTACGGATGTACACGATCCGTTCGCCCTTCTTTCCGGAGATGCGGGCCCAGTCGTCCGGGTTGGTGGTGTTCGGCAGGTCCTCGTTCTCCTTGAACTCGTCCACGCAGGCCTGGAGGAGGTGGGAGACGCGGAGGCCCTTCTGGTTCTTCTCGAGGAAGTCCTTGATTGCCATCTTCTTGGCGCGGCCGACGATGTTCTCGATCATGGCGCCGGAGTTGAAGTCCTTGAAGTAGAGGACTTCCTTGTCACCGTTGGCGTAGGTGACCTCCAGGAAGCGGTTCTCCTCGGACTCGGTGTACATGTGTTCCACCGCCGTCTGGATCATGCTCTGGACGGTGGTGGCCTTGCTGCCGCCGTGCTCACCGAGGTCGTCGGAGTGCAGCGGGAGGCGCTCGGTGAGGTACTTGCCGAAGATGTCCTTGGCCGCCTCGGCGTCGGGACGCTCGATCTTGATCTTCACGTCCAGGCGGCCGGGCCGCAGGATGGCGGGGTCGATCATGTCCTCACGGTTGGAGGCGCCGATCACGACCACGTTCTGCAGGCCCTCCACACCGTCGATCTCGGCGAGCAGCTGCGGGACGATGGTGTTCTCCACGTCCGAGCTGACACCGGAGCCACGGGTGCGGAACAGGGACTCCATCTCGTCGAAGAAGACGATGACGGGGGTGCCCTCGCTGGCCTTCTCCCGGGCGCGCTGGAAGACCAGGCGGATCTGCCGCTCGGTCTCGCCGACGTACTTGTTCAGGAGCTCGGGGCCCTTGATGTTGAGGAAGAAGCTCTTGCCGGCGGCCTGGCCGGTGACCTCGGCGACCTTCTTGGCCAGCGAGTTGGCGACGGCCTTGGCGATGAGCGTCTTACCGCATCCGGGAGGCCCGTAGAGCAGGACACCCTTGGGCGGGCGCAGCTCATGCTCCTTGAACAGGTCCGGGTAGAGGTACGGCAGCTCGACCGCGTCGCGGATGGCCTCGATCTGGCCGCCGAGACCGCCGATCTGCTCGTAGCCGATGTCGGGGACCTCTTCGAGGACGAGTTCCTCGACCTCGCTCTTGGGGACGACCTCGTAGACGTATCCGGAGCGGGGCTCCAGGAGCAGGGCGTCGCCGGGGCGGATGGTGACGTCCAGCAGCGGCTCGGCGAGCCGCACCACCCGCTCCTCGTCGGTGTGCCCGAGCACCAGGGCCCGCTCGCCGTCTTCGAGGATCTCCTTGAGGGTGACGATGTCACCTACGCGCTCGAACTCCATGGCCTCGACCACGTTGAGCGCTTCGTTGAGCATCAGTTCCTGGCCGCGCCGGAGCTCCTCGAGCTCGACGCTGGGGCTGACGTTCACCCTGAGCTTGCGGCCGCCGGTGAAGATGTCGGCGGTGCCGTCCTCGTTGGCCGTCAGGAAGACGCCGAAGCCGGCCGGCGGCTGCGCGAGCCGGTCGACCTCCTCCTTGAGGGCCACGATCTGGTCGCGGGCCTCACGGAGCGTGTTGGCGAGTCGCTCGTTCTGCGCGGACACGCCGGCCAGATTGGTCTGCAGCTCGACGATCCGCTCTTCGAGAATCCTCGTGTGTCGCGGAGAGTCGGCGAGCTTGCGTCGCAGGACGGCGATCTCCTGCTCAAGGTAGGCAATCTGCCCGGCCGGGTCGTCGGACCCGCGTCCCGGGCGGATGCCGCGGTTCATGTCGTCGTCGTGGGCTGCCACGGTCCTCACCTCCTCCAAGGGGAGCTGGACGCTTCCAGACCCTACCTGGGCGGGTGTCGATTGAAACCCCTAGATCACAAAGACGGTCGGGGTGTGTCCGATCTTCACCCTTGCGCTCTCCCTCACGCCAGGGGAATACCCAGCGAACATGATTGGAACCCAGCCGCAGGTAGGGTCGAACTGTTCAACACCCGCCAGAGCTGGCCGGATTCCCGATACGGCTCTGCGGAGAAACGGCAGGAGAGATGAGCGTGCAGCAGGTGGCCGGGGCGGACGGCGAGGAGCTGGAGGTCTGGATCGACCAGGACCTGTGTACCGGCGACGGCATCTGCGCCCAGTACGCGCCCGAGGTGTTCGAGCTGGACATCGACGGTCTGGCCTATGTGAAGAGCACCGACGACGAGTTGCTCCAGGACAAGGGAGCGACAACGCCCGTTCCGCTGCCGCTCCTCACGGACGTGATCGACTCCGCGAAGGAGTGTCCGGGCGAGTGCATCCACGTACGTCGGGTTTCGGACAGGGCCGAGGTCTACGGACCGGACGCGGAGTGACTATTTCTCTACGTTCCGTTACTACTGTCTGACATCTCACACGCGCCGTCGCTCGCGCTTCACACGCTGCGAGCTTCGGACGGCGTCGAGCGGACGAAAGAGCCGCCGCGCCAACGCCATTTCGCGTCACTCTTCTCGTCGGGGCAGCAACGCGGCACGTCGGCCGACGAGTAGCCGAGGACCGTGGCCGTGACGGCCCCGTCGCGAACGGCGAAGTCGGTGACGGTGGTGCTGTCCTTGGGGTCGAGCAGGGTGGCCACGACGCGCGGCTTGCCGCCGTCGGCGTCGCGCGTGAGGACGTACACGCCGTCCGGCGGCGTGCCCATCGGGGAGTCGCAGTGGACCACGGCCACCGTCTCGGGCCGGCCGTCGCCGTCGAGGTCTCCGGAAGCCCGCTTCTTCACCACGGCCTTCACCGGGCCGCATTCGATCGGGAACGTCACCGCGGCCGGGTCGGGCGGAGTCATGGGCGCCGGAGCGCTCTTGGTCTCGGGGGCAGCGGGCTGGGCCGCCGTCGCCGCGCCGGGCTGCAGGACCGAGGAGAAGGCCAAGACGCCCGCGACGGCCGTCGCGGTGGCGAGCCAGTGGATGGGGCGGGTGTGGGTGTGGGCGAGCTCCGGGACGGCGGAAGACTGCACTAGGAGTGTCTCCTGAGGCTGTGCCGGTGGGGTGGCCAGCATGGTGCCACACGTCACACCGCGAGGGAACGGCGGGGTGTGCACGTCCTGTGCCGGGGCAGTCAGAAGGGTTACGGTTCCTGCCGTTGTGTCAGCGGGCCTGTGCGGCCCTGCTCCCGCCGCACCACGACATGGGCCTACACGGCCTCCGCGGCAGGTCACCGCCGTTGGGCGAGGGTTCACCCGGGGCGGCAACGGAAAGGCGCCGTGGCGGAGTTCCGGTACGGATCCGGGAACTCCGCCACGGCGCCGGTGCGTTGGACGCGGTGACGGGCTGCCTCAGCGGGCGGTGCCGCCGTCGGCGTTGGGACCTGCGTAGTCCTCGCCGTAGGCGCCCTTGGCGGGGCGGCGGCGGCGCATGGGCGGCTCGACGCCGTCCGCGAGGCGGCGGGCGGTGAGCAGGAAGCCGGTGTGGCCGATCATCCGGTGGTCCGGGCGGACGGCCAGGCCCTCGATGTGCCAGTTGCGGATCATCGTCTCCCAGGAGGTCGGCTCGTTGAAGCAGCCGATCTCGCGGATGGACTCGACGGTCCGGGCGAGCTGGGTGGTCGTCGCCACGTAGCAGCACAGGATGCCGCCGGGGACGAGCGCCTTGGAGACGGCTTCCAGGCACTCCCAGGGGGCGAGCATGTCGAGGATGACGCGGTCGACGTCGGCGTCGGACAGGTTGTCCTGGAGGTCACCGACGGTGAGCTGCCAGGCGGGGTGCGGGCCGCCGAAGTAGCGCTCCACGTTCGCCTGGGCGATCTCGGCGAAGTCCGCCCGGCGCTCGTAGCTGTGCAGCATGCCCTGGTCGCCGATGGCCCGGAGCAGGAAGCTGCTGAGCGATCCGGAGCCGACACCCGCTTCGACGACGCGGGCGCCGGGGAAGATGTCGGCGAAGGCGAGGATCTGCCCCGCGTCCTTGGGATAGACCACGGCGGCGCCGCGGGGCATGGACAGGACATAGTCGGGGAGCAGGGGGCGCAGCGCGAGGTAGGCGACGTTCCCCGTGGTGCGGACAACGCTGCCCTCGGGAGCGCCGATCAGTTCGTCGTGGGGGAAGGAACCCTTGTGGGTGTGGAAGTTCTTCCCGGCCTCGAGCGTGAACGTGTAGTGGCGGCCCTTGGGGTCGGTCAGCTGAACCTGGTCCCCGACCTTGAAGGGCCCGCGCCTGCGGGCGGCACCGGTCGGTTCGGACATGTGACCAGCCTACCGGCCCCGGAGAGGGCCACCGACCACTAGGACGGCCTCGCCATCGCCTTCACGAAGGCGCGCTCCACGTCGGCCGCCGACAGGACGCCGTAGATCTCGCCGGTGTCCTCCACCACCAGGTACTCGGTGGCCGGGGTGGCGCGCAGGGCGTCCAGCAGCTCCTCGCCCGACAGTTCCGCCGAGACGCGCATGCCGTCGGTGAGGTCCTGCGCGAGGCCGCTGACGGCGACCCAGGGGCGGCGGTGCTCGGGTACGCCGACGATGGCGGCCTCGCGGACGAGGGAGAGGGGCTTGCCGTCGGTGTCGACCACGACCAGGGCGCGGGCTCCGGCGGCGTTGGCGCGGCGCAGGGCCTCCGAGAGCGGGGTGCCGGTCTCGACGGGGACCGCGCGGCGGGTGAGGCTCCGGGCGCGCAGCTCGGGGAGGTGCTCGCGCAGGCGGGCCATGCGCAGGCTGTTGCCGGCGCCGGTCCAGATGATCGCGGCGAGGATGGCGGCGAGCAGGGCGTCGAGGACGGTGTCCATGCCGACGCTGTCGGTGGCGTTGGTGCCGAGGGCGCCGGACTGGGTCAGCAGGGGCAGTCCGATGAGCACGGAGACGGCGAGGGCGCGGCCGACCCAGGCGGCGGCGATGGTGCCCTTCATGGGCTTGCCGGTGATCTTCCAGACGACGGCGCGGAGCATCCGGCCGCCGTCGAGGGGCAGGCCGGGCAGGAGGTTGAACGCGGCCACGATGAGGTTGGAGATCATCAGGCCCGCGAGCAGGACGCCGGGGACGGTGCCGGGTTCCACGGCCTGCACGGCGGCGTAGAAGACGCCGGCGAGGACGAGGGAGAGCAGGGGCCCGACGAAGGCGAGCACGAACTCCCGGCCGGGGGTCTCGGCCTCCTTCTCGATCTCGGAGACGCCGCCGAAGAACTGGAGCCGGATGCGGCGGACCGGGAGCTTGAAGCGGAGGGCGGCGACCGTGTGGGCCAGTTCGTGGACGAGCACGGAGGCGTAGAAGGCGACCGCGAAGAAGAGGGAGACCAGGTAGCGGGCGGCACCGAGCTCGGGCAGCACGCGCTCCAGCTGGCCGCCGAACACCCAGGTGATCAGCGCGGCCACGAGGAACCAGCTCGGCGCGACGTACACGGGCACCCCGAAGGGCCGCCCCATGAGCAGCCCGCCGCGGGGCTCGGGCCGCTGGGGGGCGGGGCCCTTGCCGTCGGCGGAGTGGGCGAGGGGGCGGTCGCCGTGGTCGGGGACGGAAGGGCCGGGGTGATGCTTCGCGCGGCCGGGATCCGGGGCGGGGGCCGAGGGCGGGCCGCTGGCGTAGCCGCGGTCGGGGTGCGTGTCGCTCTCCGGTGAACCGCCGCCGCCGCGCTCGCCGGGGGCGGGGGCGGCCTGCGGTCCGTCGGCGTCGGCGCGGGCCGGGGCCGGGTGCGGGCCGTCGGCGTAGCCGCGGTCGGGGTGCGGGTCCGGACGGCTCGCGTCGCGCTCGGTGGGGGCGGATGCCGCGTCGTCCGGAGTCCGCGGGGGGTGCGAGGCGCCGGCGGCGGAGTCCCGGTCCGCTGCCGAGTCGCCCCTCGTGGTGTCTGCGGGTGCGGCCGGACCGGTCGGCTCGGGGCCGGGGGTGGGCTGCTCGGGGGTGAAACCGTGCTCGTCCGTGGGCTGTTGGTCGGCTGGGGTCGGGTCGGTGGCCCGGGCCGGAGGCCCCGCGTGACGCTCGGCCGGCTCGTCGTTGCCGGACTGCGGCCGCCCGCGCCCGCCGCTCTCGTCCACCGGTGTCCCCTCGATCGAAGCGTCTCCCGCGCCTGGCGGACGGGAGGGTCTCGAGTCGATGGTATGCGTCCGTCGCGGTGCGTTCCGCCCCGGCACCCCTGTGTTTCCCGTACCTCCTCTCCCCTCACGGCTTCTGACGTCGCACGCGGCGCGACCGCGGCTGGGTCACTGTCAGTGGCGGGCCGTATGGTCTGGGGCATGGAGACGAGCACCGAGGGCGAAGCGCAGCCCGAGAGCAGCCCTGCCGCGGCGGTGGATCCGCCGGTCCCGGCAGGGCCCGCGGCGACGGCAGTGGAGACGGCCACCCCGAGCGGCACCGCGACCGAGTCCACCGCCATAGCGCCCGCCTCGCTGTCCCCCTCGCGTGCCAGTGACTTCATGCAGTGCCCGCTGCTGTACCGCTTCCGGGTCATCGACCGGCTGCCGGAGAAGCCGAGCGAGGCGGCGACCAGGGGCACGCTGGTGCACGCCGTCCTGGAGCGGCTCTTCGACGCCCCGGCCGCCGAGCGCACGGCGCCCCGGGCGAAGTCGCTGATCCCCGGCCAGTGGGACCGGCTGCGCGAGACGCGGCCGGAGGTCGTGGAGCTGTTCGCCGACGATCCGCAGGGCGAGCGGCTGGCGCGCTGGCTGGGCGAGGCGGAGCAGCTCGTCGAGCGCTGGTTCACCCTGGAGGACCCCAGCCGGCTGGAGCCTGCCGAGCGGGAGCTGTTCGTCGAGGCCGAGCTGGAGTCCGGGCTGCGGCTGCGCGGCATCATCGACCGGGTCGACGTGGCTCCCACGGGCGAGGTCCGGATCGTCGACTACAAGACGGGGAAGGCGCCCAGGCCCGAGTACTCCGAGGGCGCGCTGTTCCAGATGAAGTTCTACGCCCTGGTGGTGTGGCGGCTGAAGAACGTGGTCCCCCGGCGGCTCCAGCTGGTCTACCTCGGCAGCGGCCAGGTGCTGACGTACGACCCGGTCCTCGCCGACCTGGAGCGGGTCGAGCGCAAGCTGCTGGCGCTGTGGGAGGCGATCCGGCTGGCCACCGAGACGGGCGACTGGCGGCCGCGCCCCACGAAGCTGTGCGGCTGGTGCGACCACCAGGCCCACTGCCCGGAGTTCGGCGGCACTCCCCCGCCCTATCCCCTGCCTGTGGGCGCGGCGGAGCTGCCGGTGCAACCCGTCGCCGGTGAGGGCGGCTGAGTCCGGCGAGCCCGCGCAGGGCAGAATGTGGCCGGACTAGCGAAGGAGACTTACGTGGCCATCCGCGTCCTACTGGTCGACGACCAGCCGCTGCTCCGTACCGGCTTCCGGATGATCCTGGAGGCCGAGCAGGACATCGCGGTCGTCGGCGAGGCCGGAGACGGCCTCCAGGCGCTCGACCAGGTGCGGGCCCTGCAGCCCGACGTGGTCCTGATGGACATCCGCATGCCGCGGATGGACGGTGTGGAGGCGACCCGGCAGATCACCGGGCCCGGGCGGGACGGCCCGGCGAAGGTGCTGGTGCTGACGACCTTCGACCTCGACGAGTACGTGGTGGAGGCGCTGCGCGCCGGTGCCAGCGGGTTCCTGCTGAAGGACGCGCCCGCCAACGAGCTGGTGCAGGCCATCAGGGTCGTGGCCGCCGGGGAGGCGCTGCTCGCGCCGAGCATCACCCGCCGGCTGCTCGACAAGTACGCCACGCATCTGCCGTCGGGTGACGAGCCGGTGCCGGACACGCTGCACACGCTCACCGACCGCGAGGTCGAGGTGCTGAAGCTGGTGGCGCGCGGGTTGTCCAACGCGGAGATCGCCGCCGATCTGTTCGTCAGCGAGACCACCGTCAAGACGCACGTCGGGCATGTGCTGACCAAGCTGGGCCTGCGCGACCGCGTGCAGGCGGCGGTGTACGCGTACGAGAGCGGACTGGTGCGCCCCGGGGCGCAGTAGCGACCGCGAGCCGATACGCGAGAGGGCGCCCCCCGCCAAGGCGGGGGGCGCCCTTCTTCACACCGGTGTGTCAGGAGGCGTCCTTGCTGAGCTCCCAGAAGCGGAACACCGTCGACGCGTCGAGGCAGTACTCCAGGCCGTAGACGCCGTCGCGGACGACCGCGTACTGCTTGGCCTGCCACACCGGCAGGACGGGGAGTTCGTCGGCGACGATGTCCTGCAGCTCCCCGAACTCCTTGTCCGTGGCGGCCCGGTTGGTCAGCGCGGCGGTGCGCGGGATGAGCGAGCCGGTGATCGTGTCGTTGTCGTAGTTGTTGCTCAGCACGTTGCCCTCGCCGAAGAAGGGGGCCGTGAAGTTGTCGGCGTCCGGGTAGTCCGGCACCCAGCCCTTCACGTAGACGCCGTACTTGCCCGCGGCGATGTCCTTCTCGTACTGGCCGAAGGAGACGGACTTGACGTTGGCGTCGAACAGGCCGCTGGCGTTGAGCTGGCCGGCGATGGCGTTCAGCTCCTGGTCGGTCGCGGGGCCGTAGCGGGACGGGGTCGACCAGAGGGTCAGCTTCACCTTGCCGGTGATGCCGTCCTTGCGCAGCGCGGCCTGGGCCTTGGACTTGGAGGGGCGGGCGCCGTAGGTGTCGAAGAAGGCCGTGTTGTGGCCCGCGATACCGGCCGGGATGATCGAGTACAACGGGGTCGCGGTGCCCTGGTAGACGTCCTTGATGAGGGCTTCGCGGTCGAGCAGGTGGGCGATGGCCTTGCGGACGCCGAGCTTTCCGGCGACCGGGTCGTCCATGTTGAACACCAGGTGCTGGACCTCGGCGCTGCTGCCCTCGACGACCTCGACGCCGGTGCCGTCGTCGGCCTTCTCGGTGTCGGCGATGTCGCCCGCGGTGAGACCGCGGTAGGCGATGTCGACGTCCCCGTTCTGGATGGCCTGCTTCAGGGCCGTCTGGTCGCCGTTGAAGAACTTGAGCGTCACGCCGGTGTTGCTCACCTTGGCGGTGCCCTTGTAGTTCTCGTTGACGGAGAAGACCGCCTGCCCGTCCTCGAAGGAGTCGAGCTGGTAGGGGCCGGAGCCGACCGCCTTGCCGTCCTTGCGGAGCCCGTCCGCGTCGTACTGGCCGTGGTCGACGATGGAGCCGGCGCCGGAGGCGATCTTGCTCGGGAAGGTGGCGTCGGCCGTGTTGAGGCGGAAGACGACCGTCTTCTCGTCGGGCGTCTCGACCTTCTCCAGCGTGGGGAACATGATCGCGGGCCCGTCGGGGTCGTTGATCTTCAGCATGCGGTCGAAGGAGAACTTGACGTCCTCGGAGGTGAGCTCGTCACCGTTGCTGAACTTGAGGCCGTCCTTCAGCGTGCACTTGTAGACCGTGGTCTGCGAGTCGGTGAACACACAGCTCTCCGCGGCCTCCGGCTGCGGTTCCGTGGCGCCCTTGGGGAAGCTGAGCAGGGACTGGAAGACGTTGTTGAACAACAGCCAGGAGCCGGGGTCGTAGCCGGAGGCCGGGTCCGTGGCCAGGACGTCGTCGGACATCCCCACCACCACGTTGGAGCCGTCCCCCGCGGAGTCACCGCTCTCCGTGCCGCAGCCGGTCAGCAGTCCGGAGGCGAGCCCCACCACGAGGGGAAGGACCGGCCACTGGTTGCGTATGTTCACGTGTGTGCCTTGTCGTCGGTTCTCGAGAACACCCGGAGCATGTCCCTGGCTCCGGGGCACGGATCCCCGGGGCCGCGGTCAGGGGCTCCGGGTTTCCAGCGGGTCCGTCAGTTGCTCACACCGCGGCCGAGCTCCCACAGCTGGAGAGTCGAGGCGGAGTTGAGCGCGTAGGCGGTACCCGTGATGTCATCGCGCGCGGCGACGTACTGCTTGCCCTGCCACAGCGGCAGCACCGGAACGTCGCCGGCGACGATGTCCTGAATGTCCGTCAGGCTGGTGGAGGCGGACAGCCGGTCCGCCTCACGGCGGGATTCCGGGATCAGGGTGTTGCGGATCTGGCTGTTGTCGTACGGCGAGCCGAGGGTGTTGTCCGTGTCGAGGAACGGCGCGAGGAAGTTGTCGGCGTCCGGGAAGTCCGGGAACCAGCCCATGCCGTAGACGTCGTAGTCGCCCTTCTTCTCGGCCGGGCGGAACGTGTCCCAGGGGGTGCCCTTGATGCCGACGTCGAACAGGCCGCTGGAGTTCAGCTGGTCGCGCAGGACCTCGAACTCCTTCTTGGTGGCCGGACCGTAGTGGTCGGTGGTGTAGTGCAGCGTCAGCTTCACCGGGGTGGCGATGTTCGCCTGGTTGAGCAGGGAACGGGCCTTGGTGACGTTCGGCTCGCCGTACTTGTTGAAGAACGAGTTGGAGTGGCCGGTGACGCTGGCCGGGACCAGCGAGTACAGCGGCTCGGCCTGGGAGCCGTAGACCTTGGAGACCAGTTCGCCGCGGTTGACGATCTGGGCCATCGCCTGGCGCACGGCCTTGGACTTCACCGTCGGGGCGTCGGTGTTGAAGCCCAGGTAGCGGATCTCGAGACCGGGCATCTCGACGAGGTCGATGTCGGTGTCGGCGTCGCCCGAGAGCTCGCGGATCTGATCCGGCGACATGGCGCGGGTCATCAGGTCGATGTCGCCCTCGTCCAGCGCCGCGCCCATGGCGTCGGCGTCCTTGAAGGAGACCATGTCGACCTTGTCGTTGTTCACCTCGATGGTCCCCTTGTAGTCGGGGTTCCTGGTGAACTCGGCCTTGACCAGCTCGCCGTCCTCGACGTCGGCCTTGAGGGTGTACGGGCCGGAGCCCTCCAGGTCGAAGCCGTCGCGCAGCTTGTTCTTCGGGTAGTCGTCGGGGTCGACGATGCCGGCGACCGGGGTCGACAGCTTGTACGGGAAGGTCGCGTCGGCGGTCTTGAGGTGGAAGATGACCTCGCGGTCACCCTGCGTCTCGACGGTGTCGATGGTGGACAGCAGCGCGAACACACCGCTGTCGGCCTTGAGGGAGCGGGCGCGGTCGATGGAGTACTTCACGTCGGCCGCGGTGACGGCGTCGCCGTTGGCGAACGTCAGGCCGTCGCGCAGGGTGCAGGCGTAGCGCTCGTTGCCGGTGTCGGTGAAGCCGCAGCGCTCGGCGGCCTCCGGCACCGGCTCGCCCTCGCCGCGCGGCTGGATCATCAGGGTCTGCACGGTCTGGCGCAGGATGTTCCAGGTGCCGACGTCGTAGGCGTACGCCGGATCGAGGGGCGCGGGAGCGTCCTTCGAGGCGGTGAACCGGTCCGTGGTGCCGACGACGATCGCGCCGCTGCCGCCGCTCCCGCCGTCGGACCCGCCGCAGGCGGCGAGCACCGGCGCGAGCAGACCGATCACGGCCGGCAGCGCCAAGGTCTTGCGGTTCATGCTCGAGTTTCTCCAGAGCTGTCGACTCCGTGTACCCGGCATGCAGGGGTGGCGCAGCGGATCACGGGGGTGGGGCGAGGTTCTCGCGACGAGATTAGTCGCGGCCGACAGGAAGCTTCGCAGCCACCGGAGTTGAGCGCCCATCACGCTGCGGAACCGGGCGTGGACAGACCGAAAACCCGACAGTGGAAGCTTTGGTACAGCATTCCATCAATCGGGACACAAGGGCACACCGGCGACCCCCCGAAGGGGGTGCGCAGCACACGCCGGTTCGACTGTCGACCCCGGATCGCGTGGGGAACGTCACATGCGTAAACGGGTTCGAAGGTACGGGAATTCGCTCATCCGGAGGGGCTCGAATTCACCTTCGGAATTACCGCCCTAACGCCGCTGCACGCTGGGTGAACGCCTAGCGCATTTCCGTCATCAGGCCGTGCAGAAATGTCAGGTCCACCTCTTCGAGGGAGGTGACGACCGTGCGGCGCAGGGACGGGGCGATGGGCGCGACGGAGGGCACGGCCACGACGTGGCAGCCCGCGGCCTCGGCGGCGGCGACTCCGGTCGCGGTGTCCTCGATGACGGCGCACCGAACCGGGTCCGCGCCGAGTCCGGCGGCGGCGGCGAGGTACGGGTCGGGGTGCGGCTTGGTGCGCGGCACCTCGTCACCGGCCACCGTCAGGCTGAAGTGGTGGGCGCCCAGCGAGGTCAGCACCCGGTCGATGATGCGCCGGTGCGAGGCGGAGACCAGGGCCGTGGGGATCTCGTACGCGTACAGCTCGGCCAGCAGCCGGCCGGCGCCCGGCATCAGCGGCAGGGCGCGGTCGATGCGCTCCTCGAAACCGTCGTTCAGGAGCACCGTGAGCTCGTCGAGGGCGATGTCGGCGCCGGTGGCCTCGATGAGGAACCCCGCACTGCGGGTCATGGGGCCGCCGACCACGACATGCCGCCAGGACTCGTCGAGCGTGTGGCCGAGGGAGGCGAAGACCTCGGCCTCGACCTCCCACCAGAAGCCCTCCGTGTCCACCAGGGTGCCGTCCATGTCGAGGAGCACGGCCTGCAGGGCCGACCCTTCGGCCGACCGGGTACCGAGCGCGGGGACCGTACTGGTCATCCACCTACCTCCTTGAGGGACGATCAGGCCGGTTCCCACGTGGGAACCGGCCTGCAGTGGACCGACCAGTCTACGTCGTCCGTGGGCGAAGTGCCTCGTTTAGCGGCTGTGCCGGAGGGCACACCGTGTATACGCCGGGGGTCGCCGTGACGTGCACCGGGAAGCGCCCCTCAGCGGGCGTTGAAGTACTTCGCCTCCGGGTGGTGGATCACGATGGCGTCCGTGGACTGCTCGGGGTGCAGCTGGAACTCCTCGGACAGCTCGACGCCGATGCGCTCCGGCTGGAGCAGGTCGGCGATCTTGGCGCGGTCCTCCAGGTTGGGGCAGGCGCCGTAGCCGAGGGAGAAGCGGGCGCCCCGGTACTTCAGCTCGAACATGCCCTGCATCTCGTCCGGGTCCTCGCCGGCGAAGCCGAGTTCGGAGCGCACGCGCGCGTGCCAGTACTCGGCGAGCGCCTCCGCCAACTGCACGGACAGCCCGTGCAGTTCGAGGTAGTCACGGTAGGCGTTGGCCTCGAAGAGCCGCGCGGTCTCCTCGCCGATGCGCGAGCCGACGGTGACGACCTGGAGGCCGACGACGTCCGTCTCGCCGGACTCCTCCGGGCGGAAGAAGTCGGCCAGGCACAGGCGGCGGCCCCGGCGCTGGCGCGGGAAGGTGAAGCGGGTGCGCTCGTTGCCCTGCTCGTCGAGGATGATCAGGTCGTCGTCCTTGGAGACGCACGGGAAGTAGCCGTAGACCACGGCCGCCTCCAGCATGTTCTCCGTCTGGAGCCGGTCCAGCAGGCCGCGCAGCCGGGGCCGGCCCTCGCTCTCGACGAGTTCCTCGTAGGACGGGCCCTCGCCGGTGCGGGCCTGCTTCAGGCCCCACTGGCCCTTGAACAGAGCGCCCTCGTCGAGCCAGCTCGCGTACTCCTTGAGCTGGATGCCCTTGATCACGCGGGTGCCGCGGAAGGGCGGCTCGGGGACGGGGTTGTCGGTGGCGACGTCGGAGCGGACGTGCCCCTCCTCGGGGCTCTCCTCCGCGGCGGCCGGGGCCGCGGCCCTGACCCGGCGCTGCTTGAGCTCGGGCAGCTTCGCTCCGGGCACGCCCCGCTTGACGCCGATGAGGGCGTCCATCAGGCGCAGCCCCTCGAAGGCGTCGCGGGCGTAGCGGACTTCACCCTCGTAGATCTCGTGCAGGTCCTGCTCGACGTAGGCGCGGGTGAGGGCGGCGCCGCCGAGGATGACCGGGTAGCCGGAGGCCAGGCCGCGCTGGTTGAGCTCCTCCAGGTTCTCCTTCATGATCACCGTGGACTTCACCAGCAGTCCGGACATGCCGATGACGTCGGCCTTGTGTTCCTCGGCGGCTTCCAGGATCGCGGAGACCGGCTGCTTGATGCCGAGGTTGACGACGTTGTAGCCGTTGTTGGACAGGATGATGTCGACGAGGTTCTTGCCGATGTCGTGCACGTCGCCGCGCACGGTGGCGAGCACGATGGTGCCCTTGCCGGCCTCGTCGGTCTTCTCCATGTGCGGTTCGAGGTGGGCGACGGCCGTCTTCATGACCTCGGCGGACTGCAGGACGAACGGCAGCTGCATCTGACCGGAGCCGAACAGCTCGCCGACGACCTTCATGCCGTCCAGCAGGGTCTCGTTGACGATGTCGAGCGCGGGCCGCTCCTGGAGGGCCTCGTCGAGGTCCGCTTCGAGGCCGTTGCGCTCGCCGTCGATGATGCGCCGCTTCAGGCGCTCGTCCAGGGGCAGGGCGGCCAGTTCCTCGGCCTTGCCGGCCTTGAGGGACTTGGCGGTGGCGCCCTCGAACAGCTGCATGAGCTTCTGCAGTGGGTCGTAGCCCTCGGCGCGGCGGTCGTGGATGAGGTCCAGGGCCGTCTGGACCTCCTCCTCGCTGAAGCGGGCGATCGGCAGGATCTTCGACGCGTGCACGATCGCCGAGTCCAGGCCCGCCTTGACGCACTCGTCGAGGAAGACGGAGTTCAGCAGGATGCGGGCGGCCGGGTTGAGGCCGAAGGAGATGTTGGACAGGCCGAGCGTGGTCTGCACCTTCGGGTGGCGCCGCTTCAGCTCGCGGATGCCCTCGATGGTGGCGATGCCGTCCCCCCGGGACTCCTCCTGGCCGGTACAGATGGTGAAGGTCAGGCAGTCCACGAGGATGTCCTCCTCGTGGATGCCCCAGTTGCCGGTCAGGTCGTCGATGAGCCGTTCGGCGATCTCGACCTTCTTCTCGGCGGTGCGGGCCTGGCCCTCTTCGTCGATGGTGAGCGCGATGAGGGCGGCGCCGTGCTCCCGGGCGAGCGCAGTGACCTTGGCGAAGCGGGACTCGGGGCCGTCGCCGTCCTCGTAGTTGACCGAGTTGATCACCGCACGGCCGCCGAGCTTCTCCAGGCCGGCCCGGATGACGTCGACCTCGGTGGAGTCCAGCACGATCGGCAGGGTGGAGGCGGTGGCGAAGCGGCCGGCCAGCTCCTCCATGTCGGCCACGCCGTCGCGGCCGACGTAGTCCACGCACAGGTCGAGCATGTGCGCGCCCTCGCGGATCTGGTCGCGGACCATCTCCACGCAGTCGTCCCAGCGGCCTTCCAGCATGGCCTCGCGGAACTTCTTCGAGCCGTTGGCGTTGGTGCGCTCGCCGATGGCCAGGTAGGAGGTGTCCTGCCGGAACGGCACGGACTGGTAGAGGGAGGCCGCGCCCGGCTCGGGCTGCGGGCCGCGCTCGGTCGGGGCGGCGTCCCGGACGCGCTCGACCAGCTGGCGCAGGTGCTCCGGGGTGGTGCCGCAGCAGCCGCCGACGAGGGAGAGGCCGTAGTCCCGGACGAAGGTGTCCTGCGCGTCGGCCAGCTCGGGCGCGGTCAGCGGGTAGTGCGCGCCGTCCTTGGTCAGCACCGGCAGGCCCGCGTTGGGCATGCAGGACAGCGGGATGCGCGAGTGCCGGGACAGGAAGCGCAGGTGCTCGCTCATCTCGGCAGGGCCCGTGGCGCAGTTCAGGCCGATCATGTCGATGCCGAGCGGCTCCAGCGCGGTCAGGGCCGCGCCGATCTCGGAGCCGAGCAGCATGGTGCCGGTGGTCTCGACGGTCACCGAGACGATCAGCGGCACGGACTGGCCGGTGGCCTCCATGGCCCGGCGGGCGGCGATGACGGAGGCCTTGGTCTGGAGCAGGTCCTGCGTGGTCTCCACGAGCAGCGCGTCGGCGCCGCCGGCGAGCAGCCCCTCGGCGTTCTGCTGGTAGGCGTCCCGGATGGCGCCGAAGGTGGTGTGGCCGAGGGTGGGCAGCTTGGTGCCGGGTCCCATCGAGCCGAGCACCCAGCGCTGCTGCCCGGTGCTGCGGGTGAACTCGTCGGCCACCTCGCGGGCGATCCGGGCACCGGCCTCGGACAGCTCGGTGACGCGCTCGGGGATGTCGTACTCGCCGAGGGCGGTGAGGTTGGCGCCGAAGGTGTTGGTCTCCACGCAGTCCACACCGACGTCGAAGTATGCGGAGTGGACCGAACGGACGATGTCCGGGCGCGTCTGGTTGAGGATCTCGGTGCAGCCCTCGAGATTCTCGAAGTCCTCGAGCGTGGGGTCCTGCGCCTGGAGCATGGTGCCCATCGCTCCGTCGGCCACGACCACGCGGGTGGCCAGGGCTTCTCGGAGCGCGGACACACGGGCCCGGCTGTCTGCGGAAGGGGTCGGCGGCAACGAGGCCATGAAAAGGGCTCCCTCGGATGCGACGGCTGTCGGCTTTGCGGCTTCCCGGACAGCGGAGGGCATCCGGGATGGGCGCACCGCGCCAGCGTAACCGGGAGTGGGCTTGGATGGGCAGCGCGTCCACGGGACGGACTGCGAGGGCACCGGAACGGCCGCCCGGGCGACGCGGCGGCCCCCGGCGGAGTAACAAATGGCGACCGGCCATTAGCGAGAGGTCGGCATCGACCGGTAGTGTTCGACATTGCCGAACGAGGGCTGTGGTGCCGCTTGTCGGCGGTCGAAGGGGACGGAGGCAGTACGGCGATGGCACGGAACATCCAGTCGCTCGAACGGGCGGCCGCGATGCTGCGGCTGCTCGCGGGCGGCGAGCGGCGGCTCGGCCTGTCGGACATCGCCTCGTCGCTGGGCCTGGCCAAAGGCACCGCCCACGGCATACTGCGCACCCTCCAGCAGGAGGGCTTCGTGGAACAGGACGACACCTCCGGGCGCTACCAGCTGGGCGCGGAGCTGCTGCGCCTGGGCACCACCTACCTCGATGTGCACGAGCTGCGGGCGCGCGCCCTGGTGTGGGCCGACGACCTGGCCCGCTCCAGCGGCGAGAGCGTCTACCTCGGCGTCCTGCACCAGCAGGGCGTGCTGATCGTGCACCACGTCTTCCGGCCCGACGACAGCCGGCAGGTCCTGGAGATCGGGGCCATGCAGCCGCTGCACTCCACGGCCCTGGGCAAGGTGCTGTCCGCCTACGACCCGGTGGCGCACAGCGAGGCCCTGGAAGCCGACCGCAAGGCGTTCACCGACCGGACGGTGTGCGAGCCCGAGGATTTCGAGCACCTCCTCGACGTGACCCGCGCGCGGGGGTACGCGGCGGACGTCGAGGAGACCTGGGAGGGCGTGGCCTCGCTCGCCGCTCCCATCCACGACCGGCGGCGCATGCCGGTCGGCGCGGTCGGCATCACCGGCGCCGTGGAGCGGCTGTGCCGGTCCGACGAGGAGGGCGCGCTCCGGCCCGAGCTCATCGCGGCGGTCCGCGACTGCGCCCGCGCGGTCTCGCGGGACCTGGGCGCCGGGCGGTTCTGACGGCACACGAGCGGACCGGGGCGCCGTACGGCGTTCCGGTCCTCGGCATGTCCGCGCTCACCTGCGGCGAAGATCCTTCAGCCCGCGGCGATCAGTAACGATCGTGTTATCGACTACACAGCTCTTGACGTGCTCGTAACCCCGAAGCAAGACTCCCGTCCATCGGTCGACATTGTCGAACAGCTACCGGCAATACGCGCTAGAGTGTGACAACGCCAGGCCGGTATCGAACTTCCCTGGACGTAGGACAAAGGAGTCGCGGGTGTCCAGCTCCGACATCTTCATCGGCGAGACCATCGGTACCGCCATACTCATCCTCCTCGGCGGCGGCGTCTGTGCCGCCGTCACGCTGAAGGCTTCCAAGGCCCGCAACGCCGGCTGGCTCGCCATCACCTTCGGGTGGGGCTTCGCGGTGCTCACGGCCGTCTACACTGCGGCGCCGCTGTCCGGCGCCCATCTGAACCCGGCCGTCACCATCGCGATCGCGATCAAGGACGGCGACTGGAAGAACGTCCCGGTCTACTGGGCCGGACAGATCCTCGGCGCCATGATCGGCGCGGCCCTGGTCTGGGTCGCCTATTACGGCCAGTTCCACGCACACCTCACCGACCGCGAGATAGTCGGCGGTCCGGGTGCGCAGGACACGGCGGTCAAGGCCGTCGAGGCGCAGGAGAAGGGCGCCGGCCCCGTGCTGGGCGTCTTCTCCACCGGCCCCGAGATCCGGGTCGCCTGGCAGAACATCGCGACGGAGGTCATCGGCACCATCGTGCTGGTGCTCGCCGTGCTCACGCAGGGCCTGAACGACAAGGGCAACGGCCTGGGCACCCTGGGCGCCCTGATCACCGCGCTCGTCGTGGTCTCCATCGGCCTGTCCCTCGGCGGCCCGACGGGGTACGCGATCAACCCGGCCCGTGACCTCGGTCCGCGCATCGTGCACGCCCTGCTGCCGCTGCCCAACAAGGGCGGCTCCGACTGGGGCTACGCCTGGGTTCCGGTGGTCGGCCCGCTCCTCGGCGGGGCCATCGCCGCAGGCATCTACAACGTCGCGTTCGCCTAGGAGCGGCATTTCCCGCCGCTTCGCGAAACTCTCGGCACGCGCCGTACGTAAAGCCCCATAAACACGGAACTTCCAGGAGCACACAGTGACCGACGCGCACACCGCCGGCCCCTTCATCGCCGCCATCGACCAGGGCACCACCTCCAGCCGCTGCATCGTCTTCGACCGGGACGGCCGGATCGTCTCCGTCGACCAGAAGGAGCACGAGCAGATCTTCCCGAAGCCGGGCTGGGTCGAGCACAACGCCACGGAGATCTGGACCAACGTCCAGGAGGTCGTGGCCGGAGCGATCGCCAAGGCCGGCATCACCCGTGACGACATCAAGGCCATCGGCATCACCAACCAGCGCGAGACGACCGTGCTGTGGGACAAGAACACCGGTGAGCCCGTCCACAACGCCATCGTCTGGCAGGACACCCGCACCGACGCCCTCTGCCGCGAGCTCGGCCGCAACGTCGGCCAGGACCGCTTCCGCCGCGAGACGGGCCTGCCGCTGGCCTCCTACTTCGCCGGCCCGAAGGCCCGCTGGCTGCTCGACAACGTCGACGGCCTGAAGGAGCGCGCCGCGGCGGGCGACATCCTCTTCGGCACCATGGACACCTGGGTCATCTGGAACCTGACCGGTGGTGTCGACGGCGGCAAGCACGTCACGGACGTCACCAACGCCTCGCGCACGATGCTCATGAACCTGCACACCATGGAGTGGGACGACAAGATCTGCGAGTCGATCGGCGTCCCGAAGCAGATCCTGCCCGAGATCCGCTCCTCCGCCGAGGTCTACGGCGAGATCACCGGCGGAAAGCTGGGCGACCTGCTCGGTGGCATCCCGGTCGCCTCCGCGCTCGGCGACCAGCAGGCGGCCCTGTTCGGCCAGACCTGCTTCGCCGAGGGCGAGACCAAGTCGACCTACGGCACCGGCACCTTCATGGTGATGAACACCGGTGACAAGATCATCAACTCCTACAGCGGCCTGCTGACCACGGTCGGCTACAAGATCGGCGACCAGAGGACGGTCTACGCCCTGGAGGGCTCGATCGCGGTCACCGGTTCGCTGGTGCAGTGGATGCGCGACCAGATGGGCCTGATCTCCACCGCCGCGGAGATCGAGACCCTCGCCCTGTCGGTCGAGGACAACGGCGGCGCCTACTTCGTGCCGGCCTTCTCCGGCCTGTTCGCCCCGTACTGGCGCTCCGACGCCCGCGGTGTGATCGCCGGCCTGACCCGGTACGTCACCAAGGCGCACCTCGCGCGTGCCGTCCTGGAGGCCACCGCCTGGCAGACCCGCGAGATCGCCGACGCCATGACGAAGGACTCCGGCGTCGAGCTGGCCACCCTCAAGGTCGACGGCGGCATGACCTCCAACAATCTGCTGATGCAGACCCTCGCCGACTTCGTGGACGCCCCCGTGGTGCGCCCGATGGTCGCCGAGACCACCTGCCTCGGCGCCGCCTACGCCGCCGGTCTCGCCGTCGGCTTCTGGAACAGCACCGACGACCTGCGCGCCAACTGGCGCCGGGCCGCCGAGTGGACCCCCCGCATGGACGCGGAGACCCGCGCCCATGAGTACAAGAACTGGCTCAAGGCCGTCGAGCGGACCATGGGCTGGCTCGAGGACGAGGAGTAAGAAACAGCATGACCACCAAGTCCACCCTGCAGTCCGTGCCTGCCCTGGGGACGCACCCGGCCTCCGGCTCGAACCCGAGCCGAGCCGAGACCAGGGAGCAGCTCTCCAAGGCGTCGTACGACCTTCTCGTGATCGGCGGCGGCATCCTGGGCATCTCCACCGCCTGGCACGCCGCGCAGTCCGGCCTCAGGGTGGCTCTGGTGGACGCCGGCGACTTCGCCGGTGCCACGTCCTCCGCCTCCTCCAAGCTGCTCCACGGCGGTCTGCGCTACCTGCAGACCGGCGCGGTGAAGCTGGTGGCGGAGAACCACTTCGAGCGCCGTGCGGTCTCCCGCCAGGTGGCTCCCCACCTGGCGAACCCGCTCACGTTCTACCTCCCCGTGTACAAGGGCGGGCCGCACGGCGCGGCGAAGCTCGGCGCGGGCGTCTTCGCCTACTCCGCGCTCTCCGCGTTCGGTGACGGCGTCGGGCACCTGCTCTCGCCGGCCAAGGCCGCGCAGGACGTGCCCGAGCTGCGCACCGAGAACCTCAAGGCCGTGGCCGTCTACGGCGACGACCAGATGAACGACGCCCGCATGGCGCTGATGACGGTCCGCGGGGCCGCCGAGGCGGGTGCGGTCGTCCTCAACCACGCCGAGGTGACGGGCCTGCGCTTCACGCAGGGCCGCGTCACCGGCGCCGAGCTGAAGGACCGGCTGTCCGGCGACGAGTTCGGCGTCAGCGCCCGGCTCGTGCTGAACGCGACCGGCCCGTGGGTCGACCACCTGCGGAAGATGGAGGACCCGAACGCGGCGCCGTCCATCCGCCTGTCGAAGGGCGCGCACCTGGTCCTCAAGCGCACCTCCCCCTGGAAGGCCGCGCTCGCGACCCCGATCGACAAGTACCGCATCACCTTCGCCCTCCCCTGGGAGGACATGCTGCTGCTCGGCACCACCGACGAGGAGTTCGAGGGCGACCCGGCGGACGTCTCGGTCACCGACCAGGACATATCCCAGATCCTCGACGAGGCCGCCTTCTCGGTCCGCGACCAGCAGCTGAGCCGCGACCTCATCACCTACTCCTTCGCGGGCCTGCGGGTGCTGCCGGGCGGCCCCGGCGACACCTCCAAGGCCAAGCGGGAGACGGTCGTCACCGAGGGCCGGGGCGGCATGCTGTCCGTCGCGGGCGGCAAGTGGACCACCTTCCGGCACATCGGCCGTACGATCATGAAGAAGCTGGAGGCGCTGCCGGGCCACCCGCTGGGCGACGACTTCGAGCCGATCAGCGCGCTGCCGAAGAAGCTTCCGCTGCCCGGCATCGCCAACCCGCGTGCGGTCGCCCACCGGCTGCTCACCGACCGGCCGGCGCCCGGCCCGCGCATGGCGGCCGACACGGCCAGGCACCTGGCCACCCACTACGGCTCGCTGGCGTTCGACATCGCCCGGCTGGCCAACGAGAGCCCCGAGCTCGCCGAGCGCGTCCACCCCGACGCCCCGGAGATCTGGGCGCAGGTCGTCTGGGCCCGGGACCACGAGTGGGCCGAGACGCAGGACGACGTGCTGCGCCGCCGCACGACGCTGACGATCCGCGGCCTCGCCACGGACGACGTGCGGGCCAAGGTGCAGGACGTGCTCGACAAGAAGTAGGCACGGGTACGGATGACCCCGCTTCCGGAAGGGGCGGCTCCACGCCGACGGAGCCGCCCCTTCCGCGTTCCCGCGCACGCATAATGACCTGATACGTCGGAGGTTTTGAGCACACTGGGAGGCCTGCCATGGCAGTCACCGACGAGGCGATCGAGAAGATCAAGGGAATGATCGTCTCCGGCGCGCTGCGCCCGGGCGACCGGCTGCCCAAGGAGAGCGAACTCGCCGCCGACCTCGGGCTGTCCCGCAACTCCCTGCGGGAGGCCGTGCGTGCCCTGTCGCTGATCCGGATCCTGGACGTACGGCAGGGCGACGGCACCTACGTCACCAGCCTCGACCCGCAACTCCTGCTGGAGGCGATGAGTTTCGTCGTCGACTTCCACCGTGACGACACGGTCCTGGAGTTCCTGGCCGTACGCCGCATCCTGGAGCCGGCCGCGACCGCGATGGCGGCCGCGCGGATCAGCGAGCAGCAGCTGGACGCGCTGTCGGCCCAGCTGGACCAGCTCGGCGAGTCCCCGTCCGTGGAGGATCTCGTCGCCTGCGACCTGGAGTTCCACCGGGGCATCGTGCACAGCTCCGGCAACTCCGTGCTGTGCTCGCTGCTCGACGGTCTTTCGGGTCCCACCACCCGGGCCCGGATCTGGCGCGGCCTCACCCAGGAGGACGCCGTCGCCCGCACCCTGCGCGAGCACCGCGCGATCCTCGCCGCCCTGCGCGACCGGGACGCCGAGGCGGCCCGCTCGTGGGCGACCGTGCACATCGCGAGTGTGGAGCAGTGGCTGCGCTCCACGCTGTGACCAGGGCGTCACGGACTGCTCGGATGAATCCGGGGTGTTCAGGGGTGGATCGCGGGGCAGTGATGGGGTCACTCCCCCTGCAAGGGGGCTGCGGGCGCCCCCGCGGCACGCCGTAAGGTTGGGTGGTCAAGCGAGGGCACGTCGGAAGGAGGCGCTGGGTGATCGAGCTCGAGGGGGTTCCCGAGCTGATCGACCCGGTCATGGTGGCCGCGTTCGAGGGCTGGAACGATGCCGGCGACGCCGCCTCCACCGCGGTCGCGCATCTGGACAGGGAATGGAAGGGCGAGGTGTTCGCGGCGCTGGACGCCGAGGACTACTACGACTTCCAGGTGAACCGCCCCACGGTGTTCATGGAAGCGGGCGTCCGCAAGATCACCTGGCCCACGACCAGGCTGTCGGTGGTCCGGGTCGGAGGCGAGAAGCCGCGCGACCTCGTCCTCGTCCGGGGCATCGAACCGTCCATGCGGTGGCGGTCGTTCTGCAACGAACTGCTCGGCTTCGCGCACGAACTGGGCGTGGAGCTGGTGGTGGTCCTGGGCGCCCTGCTGGGCGATACCCCGCACACCCGTCCGGTGCCGATCAGCGGGACGACGTCCGACCCGGACCTGGCCCGCCGCATGGACCTGGAGGAGACCAAGTACGAGGGCCCCACGGGCATCGTCGGCGTTCTCCAGGAGGCGTGCACGCACGCGGGCGTGCCGGCCGTGTCCCTGTGGGCGGCGGTGCCGCACTACGTGTCGCAGCCGCCGAACCCGAAGGCCACGCTGGCCCTGCTGAACCGGCTGGAGGACCTGATCGACGTGCGGATCCCGCTGGGCGAGCTGCCCGAGGACGCCCGCGCCTGGCAGGTCGGCGTGGACCAGCTGGCCGCCGAGGACAGCGAGGTCGCCGAGTACGTCCAGTCGCTGGAGGAGGCCCGGGACACCGCCGAGCTGCCGGAGGCGTCCGGCGAGGCCATCGCCCGGGAGTTCGAGCGCTATCTGCGGCGCCACGACGGCGGCGGGCCGCCCGCGGCCGGCGGTCACGCCACGGCGGACGGCAGCGACAGCACGTCGTACCTGCGCGACAACCCCAGCGGCCGCACCCGCCCGCCGAAGCCGCCCAAGCCGGGCACGGACGACGACGAGTCGTCGGAGGACTGAGGCACCGCACGAACGCTTCAGGGGCGTCTCCCGGCCGGGAGACGCCCCTGAAGTCTGCTTCTCGGCTACAGCGCCACGCCCAGCAGCGCGTCCACCGCCCGGGAGACCACCCCGGGCGCGCCGATGTCCGTGCCGCCGCTCCGTTCCTGGAGCGCGACCCAGCGGTCGACCGCGCCGAGCGCGGCCGGGGCGTCCAGGTCGGCGGCGAGGGCCTCGCGGATCTCGTCGACGAGCGCCTCCGCAGGCGGCCCGTCGGGCCGGGACACGGCGGCCCGCCAGCGGCCGAGCCGTGCGACGGCGTCCTGGAGGACCTGGTCGGTCCACTCCCAGTCGGCACGGTAGTGGTGGGCGAGCAGCGCGAGCCGGATGGCGGCCGGGTCGACGCCGTCGTGCCGCAGCGTGGAGACGAAGACCAGATTGCCCTTGGACTTGGACATCTTCTCGCCGTTCAGGGCGACCATACCGGCGTGCACATACGCCTTGGCCATGGGGAACTCGCCGGTGAGCGCCTGGGCGTGCGAGGCGCCCATCTCGTGGTGCGGGAAGGCGAGGTCGGAGCCGCCGCCCTGGATGTCGAAGCCCATGCCGAGGTGGTCGAGGGCGATGGCCACACACTCGATGTGCCAGCCGGGCCGTCCGCGCCCGAGCGATGCGCCGTCCCAGCTGGGCTCGCCCTCACGGGCCGCCATCCACAGCATCGGGTCGAGCGGGTTCTTCTTGCCCGGGCGGTCCGGATCGCCGCCGCGCTCGGCGGACAGCAGCCGCATCGCCGCGGCGTCGAGGTTCGAGACCTTGCCGAAGTGCGGGTCGGACTCGACGGAGAAGTAGACGTCCCCCTCCAGTTCATAGGCCGCGCCGGCGTCCCGGAGCCGCTCGACGAGCGGAACGATCCCCGGTATGGCCTCGACGGCGCCTATGTACTGCCGCGGCGGCAGCATGCGCAGGGCCGTCATGTCCTCGCGGAAGAGGGCCGTCTCCTTCTCGGCGAGCGCGGCCCAGTCGAGGCCGTCGCGCTGCGCCCGCTCCAGGAGCGGATCGTCGACGTCGGTGACGTTCTGGACGTAGTGAACCTGCCGCTTGGTGTCGAGCCACACGCGCTGCACGAGGTCGAACGCGTTGTAGGTCGCCGCGTGTCCCAGGTGCGTGGCGTCGTACGGGGTGATGCCGCAGACGTAGAGACGGGCGACGGGACCGGGGTCGAGGGTGACCAGACCGCCGGTCGCGGTGTCGTGGATCCTCAGGTCGCGGCCCTGACCAGGCAGGGCGGGGACCTCGGAAGCGGGCCAGGCATGCATGCCTTGAGCCTAACCGGACTGAAGTTCCATATACGAATGGGAGCGGGCCGGACGGCCGAGAAGGCGCTCTTGCGGCAAGCCGGCGACTGTGCTGCTACACGGGCGGCCAGGGAATCGCCGGCCACTCCCCGCTCGGCTCCGGGTGGGTCCCCGAGGCGAGCAGCGCGCCGACTCGCGCGCGGGTGGCGTCGATCTCGGCGCCGGTGATCAGCGGTTCGAGCCGCGCGGCCAGCGTCCCGCCCTCGGCCAGGCCCTCCCTGAGGCCTTCGAGGACGTCGACGGCCTCCTGGGTCAGGGGCTCCCCGGCCCAGCCCCACAGCAGGGTCCGCAGTTTGTTCTCGGCGTTGAACGTGACCCCGTGGTCGATGCCGTACAGCCGTCCTTCGCCGGTGGGCAGCAGGTGCCCGCCCTTGCGGTCGGCGTTGTTGATGACCGCGTCGAGGACCGCGAGCCGCCGCAGCCGCTCGTCGTCGGCGTGCACGAGCAGCGCGGTGCGTCCCTCGCCGACCTCGGCGAAGCCGATCGCCTTCCAGCCCGGCTCGGGCTCCTCGCCGTCGACCAGGGCGAGCAGTTCCGCCTCCGGCGTCACCTCGACCCACAGCTGGCACATGCCCTCGCCGTAGGGGCCGTCGCGCAGCACGGTGGGCGGCACGAGGCCCCAGCCGGTCGCCTCGGAGACCTCGTGCGCGCCGACCTCGCGCTGGGCCAGCGTCCCGTCGGGGAAGTCCCACAGGGGCCGCTCCCCCGCGACCGGCTTGTAGATGCAGGCCGCGTCCTCGCCGTCGTACGACACCGTGCAGTACAGGGCCGCGTTGGAGGCCTCACGGATGCGTCCGCGTACGGTCAGTTCGCCCCGGGCGAGCAGCCCGGCGGCGTCCGTGGGAGGCGTCACGCTCCGCGGCGGTATCCGTTCTGGCGCGGACATACGTGTCCTTCCGGGTCGAGCGGGAGGCTGCACAGCGGGCACGGCGGCCGCCCGGCGTTGACGACGTCGAGTGCGCGCTTGGCGAAGGCCCTGGCCTGCGTGCCGGTGAGCCGGACCCGCAGCATCGGGGGCCCGTTCTCCTCGTCCTGGAGCAGCCGCTCCTCGGCCTCGGCGAGGTCCTCCTCGGATTCCGCGTCGAGCTCCACGAGCGCCTGCGCCTCGACGATCATGAGCTGCTCGTCGCCGTCCCAGGCGAGCGCCATGGTGCCGACCCGGAACTCCTCCTCGATGGGGGTGTCCAGCGGGGCGGTGTCGGTGTCCGACGGCGCGACGGCCGGGACATGGGCGCTGCCGCCGCTACGGCGTACGACCTCGTCGAGCAGTTCGTCCATGCGTTCGGCGAGCGCGGCGACCTGGGTCTTCTCCAGGGCCACACTGGTCACCCGGGAGCCGGCGGAGGCCTGGAGGAAGAACGAACGGCGCCCGGGCAGTCCGACCGTACCGGCCACGAAACGCTCCGGATGGTCGTAGAGGAACACCTGACGGGACACGTCCTGTCTCCATTGAAATCGTGGGAACCGTGTGACCACGGCACTGCTGCGACCGCTTCACCCTACTGCGGCGAACGATCACGGTGCGCCCGCACCACCCCCGACTTCGGCCTCGCCGCCCGGCGGTTCCTCGCGCGGCGCCAGGGACGTGAAGTCGCCGGTGTCGCCGAGCCGGACGAGAAACGGCCGCAGTCGTGTGTAGCGGATCGCGGTGATGGAACACGGTTCAACGGAAATCCGCTGGAAGAGGTCCAGGTGAAGTCCGAGTGCGTCCGCGATGAGCGACTTGATGATGTCGCCGTGCGAGCACATGAGATAGACGGCGTCGGCGCCGTGGTCGCGCTCCACGCGCGCGTTCCACTCGCGTACGGCCTCGGCCGCGCGCGTCTGCATGGCCCGCATGGACTCCCCGCCGGGGAACGCCGCCGCGGAGGGGTGCGACTGCACCACCTCCATCAGGGGCTCGTCCTTGAGCTCGGCGAGCTTGCGTCCGGACCAGTCGCCGTAGTGGCACTCGCCGATGCGCTCGTCGGTGTGCGCGCTCAGCTCCGGCCTTGCCTCCAGCAGGGGGCGCATCGTTTCCTGACAGCGCTGGAGGGGGCTGGTGACGATCTCGGCGAGGGGCAGTTCGGCGAGCCGTCCGGGCAGCGCGGCGGCCTGCGCGGCGCCGCGCTCGTCGAGGGCGACACCGGGCGTCCAGCCGGCGAGCAGTCCCTCGGTGTTGGCGGTGGAGCGTCCGTGCCTGACCAGGATCAACGTGGGCATGCGGTCCAGCGTAGGCGCACGCGCGCGTGCGGTGTCGTTCGAGTGACGGGAGACTCGCTTCGTGATCGTCGACTGTGCCATCTACCGCGACGGACAGCGGACGGAAGGGCCCGGGGACCTCTCCGACGCCCTGGGTGAAGCCCGCACCGCGGGCGGATTCGTGTGGATCGGGCTGCACGAGCCGACCGAAGACGAATTCGACCATGTGACCCGGGAGTTCGGGCTGCACCCGCTGGCCGTCGAGGACGCCCTCAAGGCCCACCAGCGGCCCAAGCTGGAGGTGTACGACGACTCGCTCTTCGTGGTGCTCAAGCCGGTGGCGTACGAGCCGCAGAGCGACACCGTCTCCTCCGGCGAGATCATGATCTTCCTCGGCGACTCGTTCGTGGTGACCGTCCGGCATGGCGAGGGCGCCCCGCTCAAGGCCGTACGCCACCGGCTGGAGCACGAGCCGGAGCTGCTGGGCAAAGGTCCCACGTCCGTGCTGTACGCGGTCGCCGACGCCACCGTCGACCACTACCTGGACGTGGCGACCGAGTTGCAGACCGACCTGGAGGGGCTGGAGGCGGAGGTCTTCTCGCCGGACGGCGGGGGCTCACGGAACACGGCGTCCCGCATCTACGACTTCAAGCGGCAGGTCCTGGAGTTCCGCCGGGCGACCGGGCCGCTGGCCCCGCCGATGAGCCGGCTGGCGGGCACGGCGTCGACCGGCGTGGCCGTTCCGTTCGTGGACGACCGGGCCCGGCCCTTCTTCCGCGACGTCAGCGACCACCTCACACGCGTGAACGAGTCCGTGGAGAACCTGGACCGGCTGGTGTCGGACATCCTCTCGGCGCATCTGGCGCAGATGAGCGTCCGGCAGAACGACGACATGCGGAAGATCTCCGCGTGGGCCGCCATGGCCGCGATCCCCACGATGCTGGCGGGGATCTACGGCATGAACTTCGAGCACATGCCCGAGCTGCGGTGGAGCTGGTCCTATCCGGCGCTGATCGCCCTGATGGCCGTCCTGGAGATGATGGTCTTCCGGCTGTTCAAGCGCCGGGGCTGGCTGTAGGGCGGGTCGGCTCAGGCGAACTCGGGTTCCGGGGTCGCGGGGCCGCCGAGGGCGTTGCGGCGCTCGGGCGTCGTCAGCGACACCATCCGGCGCCACCCGACGGTGCGTTCATAGGCGTACGCCGCGTGGATGCCCGCCGCGAGCACCGCAGACTTCGCCCTGGACCAGCCGAGGATGCGGCCCATGTGTGCCATGACCGCGAGGCTGACGTCCCGGTAGATCCGGATCTCGGCGAGCGCGCACTCGCGCAGGGTGCGCTGGATGGCCCGGCCGTGGCCCGCGTAGGCGAAGCGCAGCAGTTCCTCGTGGCAGTAGGCGAGGTGGTTGTCCTCGTCGTTGGAGATCTGCTTGACCGCGCGGCCGATGCCGGGGTGGTCGGCGAAGTGCTTGCGGAGCAGGACCATCTGATCGGTGGCGCGCTGCTCGGTGACCCTGCTGTGCGAGAGGTAGGTGACGATGTCCTGGACCGTGAGCCGCTCGTCGCGCTTCAGCTTCTCGTGGGCGAGACCGATGCCGTTCTTCTCCAGGAGCATGGTGTAGTCGGTCTCCGGCGGGACCGGGACGGGGTCGAGGCCGCGCTTCTTCATCAGGGCGTCGAAGATCCGGCCGTGCTTGTCCTCGTCGGCGCCGTGCCGGCTGATCTTGGGGGCGAGTTCGCGCTCGGACTCGGGCACGAGCGCGGCGATACGGGCGTTCTCCCAGCCGCCCTGGGACTCGCCGCTCGCGGCGATGGAGCAGAACAGGGCGAAGGACTCGTCGTTGTCGAGGATCTCCTGGAACAGACTCTTGGCCGAAAGCATCGTGGGCACCTCTCCCGCGCGCGTGGGCGTCCTGCGGTATTCCGCAGGTTTCCGCGAAGAACGAGTCAAGTGCGGGACGGAGGGTGCTGCAACAGGTGTGAGGGACAACTCCGCCGAATGGAGGACGCGGGGGGAGGCATGCCGGGCCGGGCGAGGGCGCTGTGCCGTAACCGCCGGCGGCCCTGCGCGTTGTTCTGCGTGACGGCCGTGGCGGGGAAGACCCCCGAGCCCCCACCACGGCCGCTGAAAACTCCCGGTCGGTTCAGGCGAGCCCGGCGCGCTCCAGGGCCTCCGTGCCGGCCCTCAGGGACGCGAGCCGCTCGTCGAGCGTGAAGCCCGCCGGGGCGAGGGACAGGGTGGTGACTCCGGCCGCGGCGTAGGCCTTCATCCGGTCCGCGATCCGGTCCACGGAGCCGAGCAGGGTCGTCTTGTCGATGAGGTCGTGCGGCACGGCGGCCGCGGCGCCCTGCTTGTCGCCGGAGAGGTACTTGGTCTGGATCTCGGCGGCTTCCTTCTCGTAGCCCATGCGCTGGGCGAGCTGGTTGTAGAAGTTCTGCTTGGGGCTGCCCATGCCGCCGACGTACAGCGCGGTGTAGGGGCGGAAGGTGTCGGCCAGCGTGGTCACGTCCTTGTCGTCGCCGACGGCGAGCGGCAGGGTCGGGCAGACGTCGAACCCGTCGAGGGTCTTGCCGGCCTTCTCGCGCCCGGCGCGCAGGTGCTTGATCGTCGTGTCCTCGAGGTGCTCGGCGGACGGGAAGATCAGCAGGGCGCCGTCGGCGATCTCGCCGGTCTGCTCGAGGTTCTTCGGGCCGATCGCGGCGATGTACAGCGGGATGTGCTCGCGCTGCGGGTGCACGGTCAGCTTGATCGGCTTGCCCGGGCCGCCGGGCAGCGGCAGGGTCCAGTGCCGGCCCTCGTAGCTCAGGCGCTCGCGGGTCATGGCCTTGCGGACGATCTCGACGTACTCGCGGGTGCGGGCGAGCGGCTTGTCGAACTTGACGCCGTACCAGCCCTCGGAGACCTGCGGGCCGGAGACGCCGAGGCCGAGGCGGAAGCGGCCGCCGGAGAGGGAGTCGAGGGTGGCGGCGGTCATCGCCGTCATCGCGGGCTGGCGGGCCGGGATCTGGAAGATGGCGGAGCCGACGTCGATGCGCTCGGTCTGGGCGGCGACCCAGCTCAGCACGGTGGCGGCGTCGGACCCGTAGGCCTCGGCGGCCCAGCAGACGGCGTATCCGAGCCGGTCGGCCTCCTGGGCGACGGCCAGATTGTCCGCGTCCATTCCGGCACCCCAGTAGCCGAGGTTGATACCGAGCTGCATGCCGCATCCCCTTACTGATCAGTAACGTTCCTTGTGCGGAGACCTTAGCGCGGAGGCCCTGGCGAGGTACACGGCCGCAGCCGTCCCGTGGTTTAGATGAGTGAACAGAAATCATGGACGCGACCATTGACGCGTCCACGGCAAGTTCGTACCTTTCGCTGGAAAGCGCTTTCCATCACCACCTTCCGAGGACGAACGGAGAGGCAAGGATGAAGCGAGCACTCCCTCTGGGACTCCCCGCGGCACTGGCCACGATGGCCCTCGCCGTCGCGACCGGCACGCTCGTGTCGATGCCCGAGGCGTCGGCCGCGACCGGCAGCGCCACCGGCTACGCGACCCAGAACGGCGGCACCACCGGCGGCGCCGGCGGTCAGACGGTCCGGGCGACGACGGGAACGGCGATCCATCAGGCCCTGTGCGGCCGGGCGAGCACGAGCACCCCGATCACCATCGAGGTCACGGGAACCGTCAACCACGCCAACACCAAGAAGGTGTCGGGGGACAGCTGCGACACCGCCGACGGCGTGATCGAGCTCAAGAAGGTCAGCAACGTGACCATCATCGGAGTCGGCAGCGGCGCCCTCTTCGATCAACTGGGCATCCACATCCGCGAATCGAAGAACATCATCATCCAGAACGTCACCGTCCGGAACGTCAAGAAGTCGGGCTCCCCCACGTCCAACGGCGGGGACGCCATCGGCATCGAGCGCAACGTCCGCAACGTCTGGATCGATCACACCACCCTGGAGGCATCGGGCGGCGAGTCGGAGGGCTTCGACGGCCTGTTCGACCTCAAGGACAACACCCAGTACGTGACCCTGTCCTACAGCGTGCTGCGCAACTCCGGGCGGGGCGGTCTGGTCGGGAACAGCGAGAGCGACCGGACGAACGGCTACATCACGTACCACCACAACCGGTACGAGAACATCGACTCCCGCGCCCCACTGCTGCGCGGCGGCATCGCACACATCTACAACAACCACTACGTGCGCCTCAACGAGTCCGGCATCAACTCCCGGGCCGGCGCCCGCGCCAAGGTGGACAACAACTACTTCGAGGACTCCAAGGACGTCCTCGGCACCTTCTACACCGACGAGGCCGGCTACTGGCAGGTCGGCGGCAACGTCTTCGACAACGTGACCTGGTCCAGCCCCGGCAGCGAGAACCATCCGGCGGGCCCCGACCCGAAGTCGAACACCACCGTGAGCATCCCGTACGCGTTCAGTCCGGACGCCGCCAACTGCGTGCCGGACGTCGTCAACCGAACCGCGGGCGCCAACAAGGGCCTTCAGGTGTCGGACGGCAGGTGCTAGCCCAGGGCTCCGGGCACCATCGGATCGGGGCACCTCATGGTCCCGCCCCCGGAAATCCGTGGTCCACAGCCACCCACACCGTAGGTTCTGGCCAGTAATCTCGGCGTTCATGGAGCAGAGGCATCTCGGCCGCACCGGCCTTCGTGTGTCCCGGATCGGTCTCGGCACCCTGACCTGGGGTCGGGACACGGACGAGCACGACGCCGCGGACCTCATGAAGACGTTCTGGGAAGCGGGCGGGACCCTCGTCGACACCGCGGACGTCTACGGCGACGGTGAGGCCGAGTACCTGCTGGGCAAGCTCATGGACGGCCTGGTGCCCCGCCGCGACCTGGTCATCTCGACCAAGGCCGGCAGCGTGCCGGACCCCGACCGCCGCTTCGACGGCTCCCGCGGCCATCTGCTCTCCGCGCTGGACGGCTCGCTGTCCCGGCTCGGCACCGACCACGTCGACCTGTGGCATGTGCACGCGTTCGACCCGGACACCCCGCTGGAGGAGACCCTCCAGGCTCTCGACCTGGCGGTCTCCAGCGGGCGTGCCCGCTATGCCGCCGTCTCCAACTTCTGCGGCTGGCAGCTGGCCAAGGCCGCGACCTGGCAGCTGGCGGCCCCCGGCACCCGGACCCGGCTGGCAGGTACACAGCTCGAGTACTCCCTGCTCCAGCGCGGTGTCGAGCGCGAGGTGCTGCCGGCCGCGCTGGACCTGGGCATAGGCCTGCTCCCGTCCTCGCCGCTCGGGCGCGGGGTGCTGACGGGCAAGTACCGGGGCGACACGATGCCGCCGGACTCACGCGGGGCCTCGGAGCACCTCGCGCCCTTCGTCGCGCCGTACCTCGACGACACCGCGAGCCGCATCGTGGACGCCGTGGCAACCGCGGCCGACGGGCTGGCGGTGACGCCGCTCCAGGTGGCCCTGGCGTGGGTCCGCGACCGGCCCGGCGTGGCCGCCCCGATCGTCGGCGCGCGCAACGCGCAGCAGCTCACGGCGGCATTGTCAGTGGAGACCCTTAGTCTTCCTGACGAGATCTGCCGGGCGCTCGACGATGTGTCGGCGCCCGTGCACCGCTATCCCGATCACGACTGGAGCACGCTGTGAGCACGGAGCCCGAGACCACGGAGGACACCGAGCCGGGGACGCCGGGCGCCGAGAGCACACCGGCCGGCGGGGCCGGGGCCGGCGGTGGTGAGGCCGGCACCGAGCAGGTGGCCGACGAGGCCGAGGGAGGTGACGCGGGAGTCGGGCAGGTGTCCGAGGCGGAGAGCGCTGAAGCGGACGCCGGGCAGGTGTCCGAGGCCGAGGCCGAGTTGCGGGCCCAGCAGGCCGAGCGGGAGCGCATCGAGCAGCGCAAGGCCGAGAAGAAGACGCCCATCGAGGCGGGCGCCAAGCTGAGCGGCAAGGCCGCCGATCTGCTGGCGGCCGTACGGGCCGTGGAGAGCGGCGAGAAGCCTGCGGCCACGGTGTTCGAAGAGCCCCGGCCCGCCCCCCGGCGCTCCGCCCCGGAACCGGAACGGCGGCCCCAGCCGGTGGCGCCCGAGCCTCTCGCCGCGCCGGCGGCTCCCGCGCCGGCGGCGGTTCAGGCCGTGCGGCAGGTGCTCGGCGAAGGCGGTGCCCCGGAGGTGCTCGCGCAGCAGGTCGCCGGGACTCTCGGCGAGGGCGCGGCCGACCAGTTGCGCGCCGACCCCTGGCAGTTGCTGCGGATCCCCGGCGTGCGTCCCGAGCAGGCCGACGGTTTCGCGCGGGCCCTGCTCGGCGCCGAGTGCGGCCCGGACGACGAGCGGCGGGGCCGGGCCGTCACCGGCTGGCTCCTGGAGCAGGCGGCGCTGGCCGGGCACACCGCCCTGGAGATGCCGGCGCTCCTCGCGGCCCTGGCCCAGCGGGGCGTTCCCGATCCCGACAGTGCCGTGCAGGACGCGATCGCGGAGGGTGAGGCGCTCGTCTTCCAGGACGCCCTGGAGGAGCAGGCCGGTGCCCCGGCCCGGACCGACGAGGACGACACGGAGGGGGACGAGGAGCGTCCGGTCCGTGTCCTGGTCGGGCTGGAACGCTATGCGCTGGCGGAGGAGAGCCTGGCCGACGGTCTGGCCCGGCTGGTCAACTCGGTGCCCAAGCAGGACGGTTCGGCCGAGGACTGGGAGCGGGTCGCCGCCGCGGTCCAGGGATCGACGGCGGACCTGATCCGCGCCGTCGCCGGTCAGGGGCTGGTGCTGCACACCGGCGGGGAGGCGTCCCTGGCCGAGCCTGCGGCCCTGCTGAACGCCGCGCGGTCCCTCGGGCTGCGGGCCTGGGCGGCCGCGCACGGCCCGATCGGCCGCAACCGTTTCGCGGCTCTGGTGCGGCGGTCCGGCCCGGCGGCGGACGTCTCCGAGCGAGCCGACGAGACACCCGCGGGCTTTCCCGTCGCCACCGTCTCCGGGCTGCTCGCCGGCCTCGAAGGTCCGGGCCGGGACGCGGACGGGGCTCTCGATCTCGATCTGCTCGTCGTGCTCGACGCGCCCCAGCTGGATGTCGAGACGGCGGCTCTGCTGACGGAGTCGCTGCCCGACGGGGCGCGGCTGGTACTGGCGGGGGATCCGGCGGTGCTGTGGTCCGTGGGGCCGGGTCGGGTGTTCGCGGATCTGCTCGCGGCGCGGATCTGCCCCCAAGTGGCCTCGCGGCGGCCGGATCCGGGGCCGCTGGGCGAGCTGGTCTCCGGTATCGGCATCGGCGAGCTGAACCAGGTCGAGGCCCCCGGCAAGGAGGTCGTGATCGTGCCGGTGCGGGACGCGGGCGAGGCCGTGCACCGGACGGTGCAGCTCGTCGTGGACTCGGTGCCGCGGGCGATCGGTGTACCGGCCGAGGAGACACAGGTGATCACCCCCGGGCACGGCGGGGCCGTCGGGACGCGAGCGCTCAACGCGGCGCTGAAGGAACGGCTCAATCCCGGCCCGGGCCGCTTCGGCGGCTTCGACCCCGGTGACCGGATCGTCTACTCCCCCGTCCCGGGGCGGGCGCTGCCCGGTCGTGTGGTGACGGCGGACGCCGAGGGGCTGCACCTGTCGTGCGAGGGCGAGGCCGTCGTCGTGCCGAAGGAGCGAGTGGAGCAGTCCGTGCGACCCGGGTGGGCGCTGACCGCACACCAGGCCGTGGGGGGCCGGTGGCCGGCGGTGGTCGTGGTGCTGCCCGGCGATGCGGCGCAGGCGCTGAGCCGACCGTGGGTGTACACGGCGTTCGGGCGGGCCGACCGGCATCTGTCGGTGGTGCACGGGGTGGAACAGGCGCTGCCCCGAGCCGTGGCCGAGGTTGCCGCGAAGCCGCGGACGACCCGGCTTCCGGTGCTGCTCGCGCCGCAGATCAGCGGCACGTGACGGGGGTGGTGGTCACAGGCCCGGGCCTGTGACCACCACCCCCGTGGCCGCCCGCGTGTGAGCTCAGCGGCGGTCCGCGTCCAGCGGCTCCAGATCCTCGTCCTCGTCCAGGTCGCTGTCGAGATCGTCCCCGTCTTCGTCCTCGTCGTCGACGTCGTCGATCTCGTCGTCGAAGACGGCACTGACGTCGAAGCGGCAGACCACCTGCTGCGGATCGACCTGCTCGAACGGCGCCTCCAGCCACTCGCCGGGGTCGGCCGGTTCGTCCGCCGCCGTCACCCAGAGCGTGGAGTCGCCCTCCTCCAGCCCGAACTCCTTGTGCCGGGAAGCGATCTCGTCGGGCTCGAACTCGCCGAACAGCAGCCCGAGCGCGCCGTGCACCGTCCCGGAGGCAGAGGCGCCGTCATCGCCCTCCGCCGCCTCGATCCGCTGTGCGTGCGCCAGCAGGCGCTGCGGTTCGACGACGGCGTAGTCGCGGCGGATCAGTACGCTCAGCGCGTTCGGTTCCTCGGGGCCCGTGTACGGCGGCAGCGCGTCCTCCGCACCAGGGATCTCGAAGGGCGTGACCTCGTCGTAGCGGTCGTAGAGCAGTTCGTCGTACACCTCTGCGGCCGCGGCCAGCTGGTTGAACGCCTCGAACACGGCCGGGTCGTCCTCCCCCGACCTGCGTTCGACCGCGGCCAGGTGGCGGTCGAGCGCGGTCTTGACCGCCTCGGCGGCGGCGCGTACCTCGGCAGCGGTGGGCTGCGCAGCATCAGACATAGTGCAGACGCTATCCGTACCAGGCCCCAGCCCGCACAATAGATGCGATGCCGGAATACGAATTTGTCGACGTGTACGTACCGCGCGGGGTCTCCCGCAAGGAAACGGCACGTCTGCTGACGGACCACGCGGAGTACGGACACTGGGAGTTGCACCGTCTGAGCCTGCTGCGCGACGGCAGCCGCAAGGTGCGGTTGCGTCGGCGGATCATCCGCCAGGTGCGGGCTACGTGGTGAGCTGAGACGGCGCACTGGGAGAAGGCACACACGGGAGCGGGCCCCGCATCGGCGGGGCCCGCTCCGTTTGCGGGTGTCAGGCCGAGGCGCGCGCCCTGCGGTAGAGGATCGCGCCCGCGAGCAGCGCGCCCGCGCCGGCCGGGAGGACGAGGCCGAGCGGCAGGTCGCTGCCGGTGCTGGCGAGCTGCGACTCGCCCTTGGGCTGGGTGACGAACTGGCCGCCCGGCTGGTTGCCGTGCGAGGAGCCGCCCGGGTTCTCGCCGCCGGTGGAGGGCGGGGTGCCCGGGGTGGGGTGACCGGGATCGCCGGGCTCGCCGGGGTGACCAGGGTTGCCGGGGTCACCAGGGTTTCCAGGGTCCCCCGGGTTTCCAGGGTCCCCCGGGTTTCCAGGGTCCCCGGGGTTGCCGGGGTTGCCGGGGTTCCCCGGATTGCCAGGGTTCCCCGGATTGCCGGGGCCGCCCGGATAACCCGGGGTCTCGTGGCCGCCGCCCGGCGTGGTGCCGTGGTGGCCGCCGCCCCCGTTCGCGCAGTCGTTGCCCGTGCTGGGGTTGCCGACGCCGATGACGTCGACGCTGTTGCCGCAGACGTTCACCGGCACGTGGACCGGCGCCTGGACGTGGTTGCCCGAGCCGACACCGGGCGAGTCGGTGGCGTGCCCGCCCGCGTGCGAGCCGCCGCCGTGTTCGCCGTATCCCCCCGACGACGATCCACCGCCCTTGTTGGCGCACGAGTTGCCCACCGACGGGTTGAGCACACCGACGACGTTGACCGTGTTCCCGCACACGTTGACCGGCGCGTACACCGGCGCCTGCACCGAGTTCCCGGACAGTACGCCGGGCGAGCCCGACGCCGAGCTCTGGGCGCCCGAGTCGGCGTGAGCGGAGCCGCCCGCGGCGGCGATCACGCCGGTCGCGGCCGCCACGGTCATCAGACCCTTGCGGGTGACCTGTCGCATTTACTGAATACCTGCCTTCGACCCTGTCTCGAATTCTTCTCGAATTCCCCGAAAGAAGCGTTCGGTCCCGGCGCGCATGGCACGCACTCCGGGACCGATGGCTTTGTACTCCCCTCAGTGAGGGGAAAGCATCAATTGTTGATGCAGGTGTTGCCGAAGGCGGGGTTCAGCAGCCCGATCACGGAGACCGTGTTGCCGCAGACGTTCACCGGGACGTGAACGGGCACCTGGACAACGTTGCCGGACAGGACGCCCGGGGAGTGCACGGCGGCACCCTGAGCACCCGAATCGGCGACGGCGAGACCCGCGCTCGCGAGAACCAGCCCACCGGTGGCAGCCGCAGCAGCGACGACCTTCTTGATCATTATTCCTCCTAGTTGGCAAAGCGACCCATCTTGCGATCGCATTACCTGTAACGAGGAGGGAGTAATGAGGCTACGAGCTTATGGTCGCATTCACTCTTCCCAGTCGGTTCCGTACGCGCGACCGAATACCAGCGTTTCGCAGGGCTGGTTTCAGGACGCGTCGATGAAGCGGTCGAGCACGCGCACGCCGAACTGCAGGCCCTCCACCGGCACACGCTCGTCCACGCCGTGGAACATGCCGGCGAAGTCCAGCTCCGGCGGCAGCTTCAGCGGCACGAAGCCGAAGCCGCGGATGCCCAGGTCGTCGAAGGACTTGGCGTCCGTCCCGCCGGAGAGCATGTAGGGGATCGCCTTGGCGGTCGGGTCCTCGGCCAGCAGCGCGGACTGCATCGCCGCCACGAGCGCCCCGTCGAAGGTGGTCTCGACGGCCTTGTCGGCGTGAACGTCCTCGCGCCGCACCTTCGGGCCGAGGATCCGGTCGAGGTCGGTGAGGAACTCCTCCTCGTGTCCGGGCAGGAACCGTCCGTCGACGTGAGCGGTCGCCTCGCCCGGAATGACGTTGACCTTGTAACCGGCACCGAGCTGCGTGGGGTTGGCCGTGTTGCTCAGGGTCGCGCCGATGAGCTTGGCGATGCCGCCGAGCTTCTCGAGGGTCGGCTCCATGTCCTCCGGGTCGAGCTCGGTGCCGAGCGCGTCACCGAGCTCGTCGAGGAAGGCACGGGTGGTCTTGGTGACCCGCACCGGGAACTTGTGCCGCCCCAGGCGCGCGACGGCCTCGGACAGCTCGGTGATCGCGTTGTCCCGGTGGATCATCGACCCGTGCCCGGCCGTGCCGGCCACGGTGAGCTTCATCCAGTGCATGCCCTTCTCGGCCGTCTGGATCAGATAGAGCCGCCGCTGCTCGCTCACGGTGAACGAGAATCCGCCCACCTCACTGATCGCCTCGGTGACGCCCTCGAACAGGTCGGGGTGGTTGCGCACGAGGTGCTTGGCGCCGTACGTGCCGCCGGCCTCCTCGTCCGCGAGGAACGCGAGGACGATGTCGCGCGGGGGCTTGCGCCCGCTGCGCAGCCGGTCGCGGACGACCGCGAGGGTCATCGCGTCCATGTCCTTCATGTCGACGGCCCCGCGGCCCCACACGCAGCCGTCGGCGACCTCGCCGGAGAAGGGGTGGTGGGTCCAGTCGTCCGCGTTGGCCGGCACGACGTCGGTGTGGCCGTGGATGAGGAGCGCGGGCCGGGAGGGGTCCTCGCCCTCGATCCGGGCCACCGTGGAGGCGCGGCCCGGGTGGGACTCGAAGATCTGCGGCTCGAGCCCGACCTCGGCGAGCTTCTCGGCGACGTACTCGGCCGCCTTGCGCTCGCCCGGACCCGAGTGGTCGCCGTAGTTGCTGGTGTCGATCTGGATCAGCTCGCGGCAGAGGTCCACGACCTCGTCCTCGCCGGTGACGCTCCTGGCCGTGTCCGTCTCGCTCACGTGCTTCCTCCCGGTGTCACTGCTGGTGGGTCCCCCTCATCCTCCCTCTCCCCGGCGCGCACCCCAAGAGCGCTCCCGGCCCGTCACACGCCGTTCACGCCCCGCCGGGGTGCGGACGGGGGTGATCGGCCACCCCGGAAAGCCTGGTAATGTTTACGTCGTCGCCGCGGGGAGAACCCGCGCGACAGACACCTTGTCCGGGTGGCGGAATGGCAGACGCGCTAGCTTGAGGTGCTAGTGCCCTTTATCGGGCGTGGGGGTTCAAGTCCCCCCTCGGACACATGAAACTGAGGGCCGTGACCGCGAGGTCACGGCCCTCAGCTGTTGTCCCCCGTCGCCGAGGCGTGGCGTCCGGCGTTCGGGACGGTTCGGCGAACCGGTGCCGGGCATCCTTCCCACCTGCGGTTTTGCGTCCGGCTTCGGAGCAGTTCGGGGTTCGGCCACCCGGGGACCGCGCGGAGTCACGGTGATGTCACCAACCAGTCGCGGAATCCGGGAGGACGGCATGCGGAAGATCATCACCTTGAGGAGCGCGGTCATCATGGGCGTGGCGGTGGCCACCGGCGCGGCCGCGGGCGGAGCGGTGGAGGCCGTGGCCGGGATCGGGGAGGCGGGGCCCGTGGTGACCGGAGCGGTGGCGCTCTGGTTCGCGGAGAAGCTGGACCGGATCATCGGCGACGACAGCGGCGAGGAGTCCCAGGGCTGAGAACCGGCCGGAGCGCCGAGGGGGTGCCCGTCAGGGGTGCGCTGCTCGGCGCTCCGCGTCCAGTCGGACGGTCAGTGACGAACCGAGATAGTCGGCCTCGAAGGGCAGCAGGCGGCGCCGGAGGTCGGGTCTGAGGCCCCGCAGACCCCGTTCCGCGTACTGGCGGCACCAGGAGCCCAGGTCGAGAGCCACCGCGAGTTTGAGGAGCCTGAGCAGGGCGACGTCCCTCGTCTCCTCCTCGGCCGCGTGGATCAGGAGGTGGAAGAAGGCCTCGATGAGCGGCCGGGTGATGCCCGCCTCGTTCGTCCGACGCTTCTGCCAGTCCCCGTGGAGAAGCTGCTCCTCCACAGCAAGGAGATCCAGCGAGGAGCCGTCCGCTCCCAGGAGCGTCGCGATACGGCCGACCAGTCCCTTGCTCCGCGTCCGGTCGAGTAGGCGGCAACTGATCACCAGCAGGGAGATCCGAGTCCTGTCGAAGGCGTCGCCCTCGTGCTGACCGGCGCAGATGATGCCGCGCCGCGTCAGTTCCTGGACGATCTCGTCCACGGTGTCGGTCGGCAACGATTCACTCTCCGTCGCCAGCCGCCGGCTGACCAGGTCCACCATGCGCGTACCGGGTTCACCACCCACTGCCCCGAGCACGGACATGCACGTCTCGTAGCGGGCGAGCACATCCTGGTGCGGAGCGGGCGGGCAGATCAGGAGGGCGATCAAGGCATGAGCCGCTGAGACATGGCGTCCGTGGCCGTCGAGGGCGAAGCTCGACGTGAGAGAGGTGAGTTCGTCGAACACGGGCAGCGCGGGCTCGACGAGACGTTCGGCGTCCCGGTCGTGCAGCGGGCGCGTGCGGCGCAGCGCACTCAGCGGTTCGTCGTCCTTCACCAGCGGCATGTCCACCCCCAGCAGCCACGACATGTTGTGCGCTGCCGGGTCGGCATCGTGCTGCCCCAGCCGGAGAACGATGTCCGGGGGCCCGTCGCGCTCCCTGGCCCTCGACACCGGCATCGTGCCCACGGCGCTGACGAAGGCGTCCCAGGAGGCCTGGGACAGCTGGGACTTCCAGAGCGTCGCGTGAGTGCGCCAGACCTCCGCTGGGAGCCCATCGCCGGTGACCAGCTCGGAGAACCTCAGGAGCCGGCCGGCGGCCAGAGCCACCAGCAGCAGGTTGGCGCTGTAGCAGGCGTGGCGGAAGGTGACCGGTGTCGGGCCCATCGTGTAGCCGGTGTCGCTGCCGGGCGGCAGTGCGTGTGTGGCCGTCGGAAAGAGATGGGCGACCGGGTCGGTGCCGGGCAGCAGGTCGCCGAGGTAGTCGATGATCTGGGCCCGGTCGGTGAGCGGCGTGAACGACAACAGGGCGAACAGCAGTCCGTCGTGCGGCCCTTGATCGGGGCAGTGCCGCAGCGTGAGGGCGATCTTGCGGGCCACGAGGTACTCGCCGAACGTGGCGTGCAGGAACTCGTACCAGATACGGTCCTCGGCGCCCTCGAATGTCGCCTTGGCTTCGTGAATGAAGAAGAAGAACTCCCCGAAGAGGAGTCGTGTGGGTCTGCGGGTCCGCCTGCGACCAGGGGCGCGCAGGAAGGCCAGGTCGTGATCGGCCTCCTCGGCGGTCGCTCCCTGGCTGCCCCGGTTGAACATGCCGACGGCTATCACGGAGAGAAGATCGAGTTCTTCCTCGACCCTCTCCTCCACGGCTTCGGGGCGCATTTTGCAGTGGTGCTTGCGAATCTGCCGACGGACGAACAGGGTGAGCAGGCGTTCGTAGAGGGTGGTGACCCTGCTCATCGGCGCCGCCGGTTCGGCATCCCCTTCGTCGCGCATGGCGTAGTAGAGCGTCAGCATGAGCAGCAGCAGTGGCTGGGGCGCCAGATCGGGGTGGAGGGAGCCCAGGTCACGGGGGAGCGGGGGGATGCCGCGGCCCGCGTTGAGGGTGTTCCAGACGTCCGACCAGCGGGCGATGCGGGCTGCGTCGAACGGCTCCAGACGGATGATGACGGTCTCGTCCGGGATCTTGGCCTGGTCGGCGACCACGGTGCGGCTGGTGACCACGGCGGCCACCGGGAGTCCGGCTTCGGCCGACCTCTCCTGGAAGTCGGCGATCTCCTCGAGGTAGTACCAGTGGTCGGCCCCGCCTGCCTGGAGGAGTTCATCGAAGCCGTCGAAAATCAGGACGGGCAGCACACCTGCGCTGGAGGAGGTGACGGTGTCCCAGGTGATGTCCTTGTGTGTGACGTGGCGCAGGGCCTGAGCGATCTGGTCGAGGATCTCGGCGTCGGCCGTCACGTTGCGCAGTTCGATCCTGATGGGCAGGTAGTCGGTGGGAGGGAGGCGCGCGGCCAGCAGACGGGTGAGCAGCGACTTGCCCGCGCCCGGGTCGCCCAGGATGAGCAGCGGCCGGTTGACCGTGGGGAACCCGCTGAAGTGCCCGGCCAGGAAGCCCTGAATCTCCTGCCTCAGCGGTCTGGTGCTCCACCAGGCTTCGACGTGGGGTCTGCTGTCGGAGTGGTGGACGGCCGTCCGGAAGGCCGGATTCACGTATCCCCTGGACAGCGACGGGACGCGGGGGACGAAGTTCGACCGGCCCTGGTGCGCTTCGCTGATCGGTGAGACGGGGTGGCTGAGCGCACTGCGGTGGATCTCTGACAGCCGGGCGGACCAGGCCGGCGCCGGTACCTGTCGGGCCAGGGCCTTCAGCAGCGTTTCCAGGCCGTCGAGTCCTCTCTTCTGGGTGTGCAGATCGCGGTACAGCTCCTGGAGCCGGTCGCGTGCCTCACCGTCGACACAGGCACCGAGTGCCCCCGCCGCGTCCGAGCCGTCCTGCATCCCCGCCCAGACGAACAACTCCGGGCATTCGGCCGCCAGTTCCGCCAGTCGGCTCTCGTAGATCGAGGCGCAGCGGACGGTCTCCTGTCGGGTCGGCGGCTGTCCCCTCAGACCCGCCCAAACCCTGGCGTAGTGGTCGACGACACGGCCGTGATGGTCGTCGTAGCGGGTGTTGGCGACCGGCAGCGGTGCGGCGGCGAAGGTACCGTCGTCCAGACCGTTCTCGAAGACGAGGTCAAGGTCGATGGTGACGCCGGGGGCGAGGACGGCGTCCAGCAGGGGGCCCTTGACGCACCCCTCGATCACCACGATCGTGTGCGCGGCATGCAACAGGCGGATGCGGTGGGGGTGGCAGGCGCGGCGCACTCTGCGTCCGAGGCCTGCCATCAGGCCTCGGGTGAGGTCATCGAACTGGTCCCGGAAGGCGGACAGCCCCTCCGCGGATTCCAGGAGGCCCACTCCCAGGGCCTGCATCTCACCCCGTAATTCACCATTCCGTCCGGCGAGCACCTCGGCCGCACCGTAGGGCATCGCCGGATCCCATTCGTCACCCAGCCCGACGGCGTACTCCTCGAAGCGCTCCGCCTCGTAAGCGTCCTGGCAGACCGGACAGCCCGCCTGCTCTCCGGGATCCTTGCGTTCGCGGCCGGAGCGCCCTTTCAGGGCCCGCTGTGCGTCGAGTTCGCGCGCCAGCTCGTCGAGTCGCCGTCGCCAGTAGGCGAGGGACCCACCGCAAGCGGTCACGACGGCTCGTACGACATCCCAGTCGGGAGCCTTCGCCCGCTTGCCGTTCAGCAACTCGGAGAGGGCCGACGCGCTCAGGTCGAGCCGGTCACAGAGTTCCTGCCGGCTGATGCCGCTTCTGGTGACCTCCTCCTTCAGCGGGCGCCAGAAGGCAGCCACCGGGTCGCTGCCCGCCACGTCGCGCTCCCCCTCGTCGTGCAACTCGTCCCTGCGACGGAGGATAAGGGCGCCAGGGACCGCGGGGGGCCCTGTCGGCACAATGGGGACCATGACCCACCGCATCACCCGCCCCACTCGCCCCGCACAGCCGGCCGCCTGCCCCTGCGGGCTCCCCGAGTCCTACGAGGCGTGCTGTGGCCGGTTCCACTCGGGATCCGTGGCCGCGCCGACCGCCGAGGCGTTGATGCGGTCGCGGTACTGCGCCTTCGTGAAGGGGGACGCCGGGTATCTGCTGCGGACCTGGCATCCGCGCACGCGGCCGGCCCGGCTGGAGCTTGATCCGGGGATGCGGTGGACCGGGCTGGAGATCCTGGGCGCGAGCGACGGGTCGGCGTTCCACTCCACCGGGACCGTGGAGTTCCGGGCGTCGTACCGGGGCGGGTCTCTGCACGAGCGGAGCCGGTTCGAGCGGGTCGACGGGGCCTGGGTGTACGTGGACGGGGAGTTTCCCGCGTAGCCGCTACGGCGCCAGGATGTCGAGTTCCTGGAGGGCGCCGACCGTGATCTCGCGGGTCAGTTCCTCCGCACGGGTGGCGTCGCCCGCGCGGACCGCCTCGGCGACCTGGACGTGCAGGGTGACGGCGGCCGGGTCGGGGTCCTCGAACATCACGTCGTGCTGGGTGCGGCCGGTCAGGACCTCGGCGACGACATCGCCGAGGCGGGCGAACATCTCATTGCCCGACGCGGTCAGGATGACGCGGTGGAAGGCGACGTCGTGGAGGAGGTACCCCTCCAGCTTGTGACCGCGTGAGTGGGCGACCATGCCGAGGGCGCACTCGGTGAGTTCGGCGCACTGCTCGGACGTGGCGTGCCGGGCGGCGAGGCCGGCCGCGACCGGTTCGACCGCCGAGCGCAGCACCGTGAGCGAACGCAGCTGCCGGGGGCGGTCGGCGCCGGCCAGACGCCAGCGGATGACCTGCGGGTCGTAGACGTTCCACTCGGACTTCGGGCGGACCGTCACGCCGACGCGGCGGCGGGACTCGACCAGGTACATGGACTCCAGGACGCGGACCGCCTCGCGCATCACGGAGCGCGACACGTCGAAACGCTGGGCGAGTTCGTCGGTGCGCAGGACACTTCCCGGCGGGTACTCCCCTGCCGTGATCTCGGGGCCGAGGGTGTCCAGTACATGGCCGTGCAGCCCCCGGCCCGGTGTGCTCATGCACTCAGCGTACGGGGTAGATCACGGAGACAAAAAGTCAGACTTATTCATGACGGCCTCTTGAATTCGTCATACCTAATGGGTTTCAGTTGCGTCGACATCACGTGTCGACCTCGGACAGCAGACAGTGAGGCAGCGATGAACACCCCCCATGTCGTCGTGGTCATGGGCGTTGCGGGCACCGGCAAGACCACCATCGGTCCCCTGCTCGCGGCCCGGCTCGGCGTTCCGTACGCCGAGGGCGACGACTTCCACCCGCAGGCCAACATCGCCAAGATGTCGGCCGGAACTCCGCTCACCGACGAGGACCGCCTGCCCTGGCTCGACGCCATCGGCGCGTGGGCGCACGGGCGGGCCGGGCTCGGCGGAGTGGTCAGCTGCTCGGCACTGAAGCGGTCGTACCGCGACCGGCTGCGGGCCGCCGCGCCCGGCGTGGTCTTCGTGCACCTCACGGGTGACCGCGCGCTGATCGAGGACCGGATGTCGCACCGGCAGGGGCACTTCATGCCCACGGCGCTGCTCGACTCCCAGTTCGCCACGCTCCAGCCCCTCGCGGCGGACGAGGCGGGGGTCGGGGTGGACGTCGCGGGCAGCCCGGAGGAGATCACCGAGCGGGCGGCGCACGCCCTGCGGGACCTCCCCGAGCCCGTCCAGTAGCCCCTGGCGGCTTCCCCTCCCCCGCTCCCCAACGCAAGGGAACCCACCGTGACCAGACTCAGCGTCGAGATGCTGGCAGCGGACGCACCCGAGCCGATCACCTCGGCCGGCCACGCTCAGCTGGGCATCGCCGTCCTGGCGGGCATCGCCGTCATCGTCCTGCTCATCACCAAGTTCAAACTGCACGCCTTCCTGTCCCTGACCATCGGGTCGCTGGCGCTCGGCGCGATCGCCGGGGCGCCGCTGGACAAGGTGCTCCTCAGCTTCAGCACCGGACTCGGCTCCACGGTCGCCGGCGTCGGTGTGCTCATCGCCCTCGGGGCGATCCTCGGCAAGATGCTCGCGGACTCCGGCGGCGCCGACCAGATCGTCGACACCATCCTCGCCAAGGCCGGCGGGCGGTCGATGCCGTGGGCGATGGTGCTGATCGCCTCCGTGATCGGACTTCCGCTGTTCTTCGAGGTCGGCATCGTGCTGCTGATCCCGGTCGTGCTGATGGTCGCCAAGCGCGGCAACTACTCGCTGATGCGCATCGGCATCCCGGCGCTCGCGGGCCTGTCCGTGATGCACGGCCTGGTGCCTCCGCACCCCGGTCCGCTGGTCGCGATCGACGCGGTCGGGGCGGACCTCGGTATCACGCTGGCCCTCGGTGTCCTCGTCGCCATACCCACGGTGATCATCGCCGGTCCGGTGTTCTCGAAGTACGCGGCCCGCTGGGTCGACGTCCCGCCCCCCGAGAAGATGATCCCGCAGCGGGCCTCCGACGAGCTCGACAGGCGCCCCGGCGTCGGTGCCACCCTCTTCACGGTGCTGCTCCCGGTGATCCTCATGCTCGCCAAGGCGCTGGTCGACATCGTCGTGGACGATCCCGAGAACCCGGTGCAGCGCGTCTTCGACGTCATCGGCGCCCCGATGATCGCCCTGCTCGCCTCGGTGCTGGTCGGCATCTTCACGCTGCTGCGGCCCGCCGGGTTCTCCAAGGAGCGGATCTCACCGCTCGTCGAGAAGAGCCTCATGCCGATCGCGGGCATCCTGCTGATCGTCGGTGCGGGCGGCGGTTTCAAGCAGACGCTGATCGACACGGGCGTGGGCCAGATGGTCCTGGACATCTCCGAGGACTGGGCCATTCCCGCGCTGCTGCTGGCCTGGCTGATCGCGGTGGTGATCCGGCTCGCGACAGGTTCGGCGACGGTGGCCACGGTCTCGGCGGCCGGGCTGGTCGCCCCGCTCGCGGCCGACATGTCGAGCACGCACACCGCTCTCCTCGTCCTGGCCATCGGCGCCGGCTCGCTCTTCTTCAGCCATGTCAACGACGCCGGGTTCTGGATGGTGAAGGAGTACTTCGGGCTGAGCGTCGGCCAGAACATCAAGACCTGGTCCGTCATGGAGACGATCATCTCGGTGGTCGCCGGTGGCCTGGTCCTGCTGCTGTCCCTCGTGATCTAGGAGTGCCGCGGCGATGACGGCTCATCCCCTCTTCGACATCGGCGGCCGTACGGCCCTGGTCACCGGCTCCATCCGGGGCATCGGACTCGCCCTCGCGCGCGGTCTGGCGGAGGCCGGCTGCACGGTCGTGCTGAACGGACGCGACAAGGACCGGCTCGCCGAGGCCGCCGCCGGACTGCCCGGTGACCGGGTGCACACGGCCGCGTTCGACGTGACCGACGGACCCTCGGTGGCCTCGGGGGTCGCCGAGGTCGAGGAGCGGGTGGGCCCGCTCGACATCCTCGTCAACAACGCGGGCATGCAACTGCGCGCCCCGCTGCTGGAGTTCGCCGACTCCGACTGGCACCGGATCCTGGACACCAACCTGACCAGTGCCTTCCTGGTCGGGCGTGAGGCGGCGCGCCGGATGACGGAACGCGGCCACGGGAAGATCATCAACATCTGCTCGCTGCAGAGCGAGGTGGTACGGCCCGGGATCGCGCCGTACGCCGCCACCAAGGGCGCGCTGAAGATGCTCACCAAGGGCATGTGCGCGGACTGGGGGCCGTACGGGGTGCAGGTCAACGGCCTCGGCCCGGGCTACATCGAGACCGAGCTGACCAAGCCGCTCGTCGACGACGAGGAGTTCAGCGCCTGGGTGCGGCGGCGTACCCCGGCCGGGCGCTGGGGCCGTACGCAGGACCTGGTGGGCGGGGTGCTGTTCCTCGCCTCCCCCGCGGCGGACTTCGTCAGCGGGCAGGTGCTGTATGTCGACGGCGGTATGACGAGCGTGCTGTGACCTGCCGGGAGGCTGTGATGCGGGGTTGTGTGATCCACGGTCAGGGCGACCTGCGGGTGGCGGAGCTGCCGGTGCCGGAGCCCGGGCCGGGGCAGGCGCTGATCGCCGTGCGGTACGGCGGGGTGTGCGGGTCCGATCTGCACTACTGGCGGCACGGCGGGGTCGGTGACTTCCGGCTGCGGGAGCCGATGGTGCTCGGGCACGAGGTGGTGGGGACCGTCGTGGCGTACGGTGCCGGCGCGTCGGGACCGGCACCGGGCAGCGCCGTCGCCGTGCATCCGGCCACTCCGTGCGGGGTGTGCCCGGAGTGCGCGGCCGGACGGCGGAACGTCTGCCGGGACACCCGGTATCTCGGGAGTGCGGCGCGGTTTCCGCATGTCCAGGGGGGGTTCTCGGCTCGGGTGACCGTGCCGTGTGAGCAGGTGCGGGCGTTGCCGGACGGGCTGGAGCTGCGGCGGGCCGTGCTGGCCGAGCCCTTGTCGGTCGCTCTGCACGCGGTGCGGCGGGCCGGGGAGGTGGCGGGGCGGCAGGTGCTGGTGACGGGCGCCGGGCCCATCGGGTGTCTGGTGGTCGCGGCGGCGAAGGCGGCCGGGGCCGCGCACGTCACGGTCTCGGATCTGCTGCCCGAGGCGCTGGAGTACGGGCGGATCGCAGGGGCCGGGACGGTCGTACGGGCCGATGATCCGGATGACCGTGGGTGGCCCGACGAGGTCGATGTGGCCGTCGAGGCGTCCGGGGTGGCCGCGGGGCTCGACACGTGTCTGCGGCGGGTGCGGCGGGGTGGGGTCGTCGTGCAGCTGGGGATGTTGCCGGCGGGGCACAGTCCGTTCGCGGGGAACCTGGTGGTGAGCCGGGAGATCGAGCTGCGGGGGGCGTTTCGCTTCGACGGTGAGTTCGACGAGGCGTTGGCGCTGCTGGCCGGGGAGCCGGCGTTCGACGGGCTGATCAGTGCGGTGGTTCCTGTGGGGGACGCCGCGTCCGCGTTCGCGCTGGCCGCTGATCGGAGTCGGTCGTGCAAGGTGCTGTTGGATTTCGCCCCCGCGCCGTAGACCTGCCCGTCGGTACGTGCGTGCGGGTGCGTCGTGGTGCGTCGTCGTGTGTCGCGCAGTTCCCCGCGCCCCTGAAAACTCAAGGGCGCCACAGAGGGTGCTCCCGGTCTGCCCAGTCTCTGCTGACGTTGCCCGTGCGCATGCCCCTTCTCGATTCCGGGTCCGCCAGGGCCATGCCGATGTGGCCGGCCAGGACGATGCCGATGGTGAGGGCCAGCCAGTCGTGGACGAAGGTCGCGCTGGTGCGCCAGAGCAGGGGGGTGAGATGGGTGAACCACATCATCAGACCCGTGGCGAGCATGACCAGCGTGGCGCCGGCGATCCAGGCCGCGTAGAGCTTCTGGCCGGCGTTGAACTTGGCCGCGGGGCGGGACGCGTGGCGCTTGTCGCGGTGCAGGGCGGCGCGCAGCCAGGTGCGGTCGTGCGGGCCGAAGCGGTTGAGGCGGCCGAGGTCGGCGCGGAAGGCCCGGGAGGCGAGGCCGGCCAGGGCGGGGACGGGCAGGGCGAGACCCGACCACTGGTGCAGGGTGACGACCAGGGCGCGGCGGCCGACGAGTTCGGCGAGCTGGGGGATGTAGAGGCAGGCCGCCGTGACGACGCAGAGGCCCATCAGCGCGGCCGTGGTGCGGTGGATCCAGCGCTGCGGTGGGGTGAAGCGGCGCACTTCGGCCGTGGCCGGCGGCGTGTCAGCTCGTAGGGTCATCGTCCCGTCCGTTCGAGCGGCCCACCCAGGCGTCGACGTCGTAGCCGCGCTCCTCCCAGTAGCCGGGCCGGACCTTGTCGGTGACGGTGATGCCGGAGAGCCACTTGGCGGACTTGTAGAAGTACATGGGCGCCACGTAGAGGCGGACCGGGCCGCCGTGGGAGTGGCCGAGGTCCTTGTCCTGCATGCGCAGGGCGACCAGGACGTCCGCGCGGCGGGCCTGGTCGAGGGTGAGGCTCTCGGTGTACGTGCCGTCGAAGCAGGTGAAGCGGATGGCCTTGGCCGTGGGGCGGACCCGGGCGGCGTCCAGGAGCCGGGACAGGCGGACCCCCTCGAAGGGGGTGTCGGGGACGCGCCAGCCCGTGACGCACTGGACGTCGCGGACCATGCGGGTCTGGGGCAGGGCCCTGAGGTCGTCGAGGGTGTAGGTGGTGGGGCGGTCGACCAGGCCGTCCACGGTGAGGCGGTAGTTGCCGGCGTTCTTGCGCGGGACGGACGAGGCGACCGAGTAGTAGCGGAAGCCGCCGCCGTTGGGGAGCAGGCCGGTCAGGCCGGTGGGGTCGTTGTCGGCCGCGCCGCCGAGGAAGGCCTCCAGGCCGCGTTGCAGCGGGGGCGCGGCGACGACGCCGGCGGCGCCCAGGGCGAGGGTGCCGAGGAAGACGCGGCGGCCGATCGGGGTGCCCCGCTCTTCGGGGTGGTCGTCGTCCACACCCTTGGGTTGGTCCTCGTTCACGTCCTCATTCGAACACCCGCGGCCCCGGCAGGACAGGGATCGCGGGTGCTCGTCAGATTTCCGTAACCACTTCTTACGCGGGCCGCCTCAGGAGGAGGCCGCCTTGTCCAGCTGGAACGCCTCGTTGCCGAGGCCGATCCGGGCGTGCTTCTCGGGGGCGCGGGCGCGCAGCACCAGGCCGAGGACCACGCCGGCGAGCGCGGCGAGGCCGATGATGCCGGGCAGCACCCAGCTCAGCGAGGAGTCGGGTCCGGCGCCGACCAGCACCTCGAAGTCCTTCACCGTGTAGCCGGCGATCACCAGCAGGGCGATGCCCGCCAGCGCGGACGTGACGAGTCGCCAGGCCTGGGCGCCCGCGGCGCCGCGGCGGAGGAAGAAGACGACGACGGACAGGGACGCCGCCGCCATCAGCACGATCACGCCGAGGGCGCCGATGTTGCCGAACCAGGTGAACAGCTGCAGGACGGGCGCGGTCGGGTCGCCGGCCGGCTTGTCGTCGGCGATCGCGAAGGCGACCACGACCACCACGGCCACGACGGTCTGGAGCAGCGAGCCGGTGCCCGGGGCGCCGCTGCTGCCGCTGGTGCGGCCGAAGGCGGCGGGCAGCAGGCCCTCGCGGCCCATGGCGAAGGCGTAGCGGGCGACGACGTTGTGGAAGCTGAGCAGCGCGGCGAACATGCCGGTGACGAACAGGACGTGCAGGACGTCCGTGAAGGTGCCGCCGAGGCGGGACTCCGTGAGGAAGAACAGCAGCCCGGCGCTCTGCTTCTGGGCCGTGCCGACGATGGCGGAGGGGCCGGTGGCCACGGTGAGGGCCCAGCTGCTCAGCGCGAAGAAGACGGCGACCCCGCCGACGGCGAGGAACATCACGCGCGGCACCAGCACGTGCGGGCGGCTGGTCTCCTCGGCGTACACCGGGGCCTGCTCGAAGCCGAGGAACGCGGCGATGCAGAAGCACAGCGCGGTGCCGACACCGGCGCCGGTGAGGGTGTCGGGGTTGAAGGCGTGCAGCGACAGGCCCTCCTTCCCGGGGTCGGCGAGGGCGGCCACGTCGAAGACGACGACCAGGAGCACCTCGATGACCAGCAGCACGCCGAGCACGCGGGCGTTGACGTCGATCTTGAGCCAGCCCAGCAGACCGACGGCGAGCGCGGCCACGAGTGACGGTATCCACCAGGCGATCTCCACGTCGGCGTAGGTGGCGAGGAGCCCGGAGACCTCGAAGCCGAAGATGCCGTAGATGCCGACCTGGAGCGCGTTGTAGGCGACGAGGGCCACCAGGGCGGCGCCCGCGCCGGCGGTGCCTCCGAGGCCCCGGGAGATGTAGGCGTAGAAGGCGCCCGCGTTGTGGACGTGGCGGCTCATCTCGGCGTATCCGACGCTGAACAGGATCAGGACGATGCCGAGGACGACGAACAGCAGCGGCTGGCCGACGATGCCCATCACCGCGAATGTGGTGGGCATGACACCCGCGACGACCATGAGCGGGGCGGTCGCGGCGAGGACGGAGAGCAGCAGCCCCCCGGTGCCGAGCCGGTCGGCGCGCAGGGCGCGCTCCTGCCCCTTGAACGTACTGATGCCGCCGGCGGCGGGTGTGCTCGTTCTCGAACTGTCCGTGGTCATCGGGAGAGCGTCCTCACTCTTCGGGTCGGAGGTGTCAGGCCGTGCCGAGCGCCCCGGCGCGGGCGGCGGCGAAGGCGGTGTGCGGATCGCGGTCCGGGTACGACCAGGGCGCCGGAGTGGCGTGGCGGCCGATCCGGTGGAACAGGGCGGCGGCCTCGGCGCCCCGCCCCTCGCAGAACTTGGCGTGGGCGAGGAAGTTCAGATCGATCAGCCGCCGCGGATGCCCCTCCAGTTCCCATTCCAGCCACCAGTCGAAGGCGGCCTTCATGACCTGCCGGGCACGGCGGCCCGTCCAGTGGCCGGAGGCGGCCGGATCGGCGGGTTCGTGACCGGCGGCGGCCAGGACGCGGTAACGCTCGGCGTGCGCGATGACCGGCAGGATCGCGAGCGGGGAGTCGGCGGGTGCCTGTTCGGCGGCCCAGTTGGCGAAGTCGTAGACCTCGTGCAGCGGGTCCGGGCCGGCCTCGGTGCGGCGGCCGGCGAGCCGGGCGACCATCAGATGGTGGGCGTGGTGGTGGTCGGCGTAGCGGCCGCGTACCGACTCGAAGCCGCGGACCACGTCCTGGTCGCTGCCGACCGCGCACTCCAGCATGAGCAGGCCGAGCCACGGGGTGGGGTCGGCCGGGGCACGGGACACGGCGGCCTGGCAGGCCTCGCGGGCGTGGACCGGCTTGGCCTTGCCGTGCAGGGCGCGCCGGACCTGGGCGAGGGCGAGCAGCACGGAGGCGTCGGCGGACTCGGGTTCGGCGAGCAGCCACTCCCTGGCCCACGCGGCGCAGTAGGACTCCCGGGCGAGGACGGTGACGCGGTGGCCGCGCCGGTCCCAGTCGTCCCCGGTGCGCACCAGCAGGGAACGGGCGTTCTGCCAGCGGCCCTGCGCCAGTGCGGCACGCGCGGCCACGAGCTCGGCGTCGTCGAGGGCCTCGTCGAAGGCCTGCGCCGCACGTCTGCGGCCACGGCCGAGGGGAGGCGGGGGTGGGGACACCGCGGAACTTCCTCACGCGCTCTTCTTGTGTTTCGGCTCACGGCGGTGAAGGAAGCACGGGTGTGCGCATTGCCATGAACTGATCACACACAGCAAACCCCCAGCCAAGGGTTGGCGTCAAGGGCCGCCTGAGCGTTACACGCGTCAACTGCCGTTACTTGCGCGGGTCTTGTGATTCAGGTGACAGCAGAGGCAGGTGTGACCGGCATCCGATTTTTCCGTTTCGCCCTTTGTGACGTACGTCATAGCGTGGGCTGCCGTCGCCCCCGACGATGGCATGACGTACGGGCGCGCCGGGCGGAGCCGGCCGGTACAGTCGGCCCCTACGCAATCGTGAACCCGACCTGACGATCGAGGTACACCGCGTGTCGGTTCTAGTTCTGGCGCTCGCCCTGGGTGCCGCCTGCTGTCTGGGCTTCGGCTTCGTCCTCCAGCAGAACGCGGCTCAGCGGGCCCCGCTGAGCGACTTTCTCTCCTTTCGCCTGCTGATCGACCTGGTGAAGGTGCCGCGCTGGCTCGGCGGCATCGCGCTGATGGTGGTCGGCATGGGGCTGGGCGCCGCCGCGCTCGGGCAGGGCGAGCTGTCGCTGGTGGAGCCGCTGCTGGCGACGAACCTGCTCTTCGCGCTCGCACTCTCCCGCAAACAGACCCGGCAGCCGCTGGGCCGCCAGGGCTGGGCGGGCCTCTTCCTGCTGGCGGGCGGCGTGACCGCGTTCATCGTGGCGGGTCGGCCGGAGGGCGGCGCCGCGACGGCCGACCCGATGCGGCAGTGGCTGATCATCGGGGTCATGATCGGCCTCGCCCTGCTGCTCACGACGCACGGCAAGAGGTCCCGGCTGAGCTCCGGTCCGGTGCTGCTGGCACTGGCTGCCGGGCTGCTCTACGGCGTGCAGGACGCGCTGACCCGGGTCAGCGGGCAGAAGGTCGCCGAGGGCGGCTTCGCCGACCTGCTCACCGGCTGGGAGCCGTACGCGGTGCTCGCGCTGGGCGTGACGGGGCTGGTCCTCGTGCAGAGCGCGTTCGAGACCGCGTCCCTGCGCAAGTCACTGCCCGCCCTGACCGCGGCGCAGCCGCTGGCCGGGATCGTCTGCGGCGTCGGCTTCCTGGGCGACCGGCTGCGCACCGACGCGGCGGCCCTGAGCTGGGAGGCCGGTGGCCTGCTGGCCGTGGTCGCCGGGATCGTGCTGCTGGGTCTGCACCCGGCGATGCCGCAGGGGGCACCGGAGCGGGCACGGGTGGCCGCGCCCGCGGTGAGCCCGGCCTCGTCCTGACGGGCCCTGCCCTGCCCGGGGCGCCTGCCCTGCTTGGATGAGGGCATGAGCGCTGCTGACGAGATCCTCGACATCGTCGACGAGAACGACCAGGTCATCGGGCAGTCCCCCCGCGGCGAGGCCTACGCCCGGGGTCTGCGCCACCGCTGTGTGTTCATCCAGGCCCGGGACGCCGAGGACCGCGTGTTCGTGCACCGACGCACCCCGGCCAAGCTGGTCTTCCCCTCCCTCTACGACATGTTCGTCGGCGGAGTGGTCGGCGCGGGCGAGTCCTACGACACGGCGGCCCTGCGCGAGGCCGAGGAGGAACTCGGCGTGAGCGGCCTGCCGCAGCCACAGCACCTCTTCACGTTCCTCTACGACAACGGCGCGGGCCGGACCTGGTGGTCGGCCGTCTACGAGGTCCGCTGCGAGCTCCCCGTGCGACCGCAGGTCGAGGAGGTGGCCTGGTACGACTTCCTGGCCGACGCCGAGGTCGAGCGACGCCTGGGCGACTGGGAGTGGGTGCCGGACGGACTGGCCGCGTACGAGCGGCTCAAGGCGTTCCGGTCGGCCGGCTGAAGCGGAGCCGGACCGGGGGCCCGGGTAGGGTCGCGCACGTGATCGAGTTCGTACGGAACGTCCGGTTGTGGTTCGCGCCCGCCGAGGTCCGGGAGGACGGCGAGACGCCCGACTACCGGTTCTCGCTGGCGAACGAACGCACCTTCCTGGCCTGGCTGCGCACCGCGCTCGCACTGATCGGCGGCGGCTTCGCCGTGGACCAGTTCCTGCCGGACCTGCGCTGGGCCTGGCGGGTCGGACTGGCGCTCGCGCTGCTGGCCGCGGGCGTGCTGTGCTCCCTGCGGGCCGTCAACCACTGGCTGCGCTGCGAGCGGGCCATGCGGCGGGGCGAGGACCTGCCGGTGTCCCGGTTCCCGGCGCTGCTGAGCCTGGTCGTCGCGGTCGTGGCGGTCGCCATGGTCCTGGTCGTGCTCGTGGGGTGGGAGGGGTGAGCGCGCCGGCCGCCCGGCAGCGCGACCCCGACCGCGATCCCGGACTGCAACCCGAGCGGACCCGGCTCGCCTGGCGGCGGACGACACTGTCGGGGACCGTCGTCGCCGTGCTCGCGGTGAAGACCGTGCTGCACGGCGGGGCGTCGGCGGCCGGGGTCGTCGCGGGTGCCCTGTGCTGTGTGCTCTGGCTGGGCTTCCTGAGCGTCGCCCACCGGCGTATCCGCACCCTCGCGGCCACCGCGCGCCCCGCGGCGTTCGCGCCCCGGCACGCGGCGGCCGCGGTGCTGTGCACGGTGGCGATGGCGGCGTGCGGGGCCGCCCTCGTGCTCTAGGGCACCCGGACACCCCGTTCCTCACTCGCACCCCGTTCCTCACTCGCCGTCGCTCCCCCAGTCCACCGTCACGACGATCTTGCCGCGGGTGCGGCCCTGGTGGTTCAGCCGGTGGGCGTCCGCCGCCCGCTCCAGGGGGAACGTCTCGTCGACGTGCACGCTCACCACGCCCTGCTCCGCCAGGTCGGCCAGGCGCTCGAGGTCCTGCGCGTCGGGGCGGACGAAGTAGTAGCGGCCGCCGTAGGTCACGACGTCGTTGTCGGCGATCGACACCAGGCGGCCCTCGGGGGCCAGCAGGTTCGCCGACACCTTCAGCGCCTCTCCGCCGACCGTGTCGAACACCGCGTCCACGCCCTCCGGAGCCAGTCCGCGCACCCGCTCGCCCAGGCCCTCGCCGTACACCACCGGCTCCCCGCCGAGCCCCCGCACGAAATCGTGGTTGGACTCGCTCGCCGTACCGATCACCCGGGCGCCGAGGTGGGTGCCGAGCTGCACGGCGATCGAGCCGACGCCGCCGGCCGCGGCGTGCACCAGCACGGTCTCGCCCCGCTTCACCTGGAGCATCTTGACCAGCACCTGAAAGGCGGTGAGCCCGACCAGCGGCAGCCCGGCCGCCTCCTCGAAGGAGAGATTGCGCGGCTTGCGCGCGAGGGTGCGCAGCGGCGCGGCCACGTACTCGGCGAAGGTGCCGCGGGAGAGGAAGTCCTCGCGCACGTACCCGATGACCTCGTCCCCGACGTCGAACTCCGACACGGCCACACCGGGCCGTACGACGACGCCCGAGACGTCCCAGCCGGGCACCACGGGGAAGACGGGGGCGAGGGTCCCGTCGAGGTATCCCTCACGGGCCTTCCAGTCGACGGGGTTCACGGCCGCCGCCCGCACCTTCACCAGCACCGCGTCCGGGCCGACCTTCGGATCGCGGACCTCCCCGAACGCCAGCACCTCGGGTCCGCCGTACCGTGAGTAGCTGATGGCCTTCATGGCTTTGACCTTCCGGGCTCGTCGCGGGGCACGCAAGCCGGATGGCCTGAACGAAGCGGCCGAAACCTCCCCGTTCGCCCCGTGGGAGGAGTCGTCGGCCTATCGTGGCTCCGATCACGTTTCGGCCCCGCTCTGGACGACATACCGACCGGTCGGCATCATGAGTCGGGAACTGTTCACCTGCCCGTAGGAGCGACGCATGAGCCCCGACCACCCGCCCGGACTCGATCTCGACCGGTTGCGCGGCCTGCTCGACCGCGAGCGGCCCGGCCTGGTGAACGGCCCGCTGTCCGGCCGACTGATCGAGGGCGGACGGTCGAACCTCACCTACGCGGTCTCCGACGGCACCTCCCGGTGGGTCGTGCGCCGGCCCCCGCTCGGCCACGTCCTGGCCACCGCGCACGACATGAAGCGCGAGCACCGGGTGATCAGCGCGCTGCACCCGACCGCCGTGCCGGTGCCGGAGCCGGTGCTGCTGTGCGAGGACGAGGAGGTGCTCGGCTCGCCGTTCTACGTCATGGAGTTCGTCGACGGCACCCCCTACCGCACGGCCGACCAGCTCGCCCCGCTCGGTCCGGAGCGGACCCGGGGCGCGGTGCTGAACCTGGTCGACACACTGGTGGAGCTGCACGCGGTCGACCCGGGCGAGGTGGGTCTGGCCGACTTCGGCCGGCCCGAGGGCTTCCTGGACCGGCAGCTGCGCCGCTGGGGCAAGCAGCTGGACGCCTCCCGCAACCGCGACCTGGACGGCATCGACGAGCTGCACGCCGCCCTCGGGCGCGAGCTGCCCCCGTCCCCCGCCCCGGCCGTCGTGCACGGCGACTACCGGCTCGACAACGTCCTCATCGGCGAGGACGACCGGATCAAGGCCATCCTCGACTGGGAGATGTCGACGCTGGGCGACCCGCTCACCGACCTCGGCCTGCTGGTGATGTACAGCATGCCGCTGAGCATGCCCGACTCCCCCGTCTCCACGACCGCCGAGGCCCCCGGGCATCCGGCGCCGTCGGAACTCATCGAGCGGTACGCCGCGCGCTCGGGGCGCGACGTCTCCGCGGTCTCCTGGTACACGGCGTTCGCCTGGTTCAAGCTCGCCGTGATCCTCGAGGGCATCCACTACCGCTACACGCTGGGCCAGACGGTCGGACGCGGCTTCGACCGCATCGGCGACCTCGTCCCCGTCTTCGTCCGGCACGGACTGACCACGCTTCACGAAGGCCTCCAGGAGGGCTGATCCGTATGGACTTCGCTTTCGACGCGCGCACCGAAGAGCTGCGCGCCAAACTCCTCGCCTTCATGGACGAGTACGTCTACCCGGCCGAGGCCGTCGCGGACGAGCAGCGTGAGCGGCTCGCCTCGCCGTGGGAGACCGTGCCCGTGGTCGAGGAGCTCAAGGCCGAGGCCCGCAGGCAGGGCCTGTGGAACCTCTTCCTGCCGGACTCCGAGTACGGGGCCGGGCTCACCAACCTCCAGTACGCGCCGCTCGCCGAGATCATGGGCCGCTCCCCGCAGCTGGCGCCGACGGTGACGAACTGTGCGGCGCCCGACACCGGGAACATGGAGGTGCTCACCCAGTTCGGCGACGAGCGGCAGCGCAAGCAGTGGCTGGAGCCGCTGCTGGCCGGCGAGATCCGCTCGGCGTTCGCGATGACCGAGCCGGAGGTGGCCTCCTCGGACGCCACGAACATCACCACGCACATCGAGCGAGCCTCCGATGGCACAGACGAGTACGTCATCACCGGCCGCAAGTGGTACATCTCCGGTGCGATGCACCCCGACTGCAAGATCTTCATCGTGATGGGCAAGACCGACCCGGACGGGGCGGACATCCGCCGTCAGCAGTCGATGGTGCTGGTGCCGCGGGACACCCCGGGCGTCACCGTCAAGCGGGCCATGCGGGTGTTCGGGTACGAGGACCACTACCACGGCGGTCACGCCGAGGTGATCTTCGACCACGCGCGCGTGCCGGTGTCGAACCTGGTCGGTGAGGAGGGCGGCGGTTTCGCCATCGCGCAGGCGCGGCTCGGCCCCGGGCGGATCCACCACTGCATGCGGCTGATCGGCATGGCGGAGCGGGCGATCGAGCTGATGTGCCGGCGGGCCGTGTCGCGGACCGCGTTCGGGAAGGCGCTGGCGCAGCAGGGTGTGGTGCACAACTGGATCGCGGACGCGCGGGTGACGGTGGAGCAGTTGCGGCTGCTCGTGCTGAAGACCGCGTGGCTGATGGACACGGTGGGCAACCGCGGTGCGCACACCGAGATCCAGTCCATCAAGATCGCCACGCCCCGGGCGGTCGTGGACATTCTCGACCGGGCGATTCAGCTGCACGGCGCCGGCGGGGTGAGCCAGGACTTCCCGCTGGCGGAGCTGTACGCGGGGGCGCGGACGCTGATGATCGCGGACGGGCCGGACGAGGTGCATCAGCGGTCGCTGGCGCGGCGGGAGCTGAAGCGGTACGTGTGACGCGGTGCGGGCGGCGGGGGTTCCGGCCCCGCCGCGCCGTGCGTCCCGGTGGGCGGATGCGCCCGCCCCGGGTTGCGGACGGGATGTGAACCTTCGCACGGTCTCGTGTCCGGCCGTCTGGGTAGGGAGACGGTTTCCGGGGGGACTCGCGCCCCGGACTCGCTCGTCGTGGGGCCGTAGGCGAGTCCGGTGCTTGCACCACGCACCCGGACTGCGGGACTGTGCATCGAGAACAGTTCTCTTCCGTCTTCGCAGAGTGAGGTGTGGGTCACGCGTAGGGACCCCGTACATGACTTCTTCCCCGACCAGGCCCCGAACCGGTGCGGTGAGCACGGTGAGCGTCGCTTCCGCCCCCTGCCCGGTGGTGGTCCTGGACGCGGACGGGCACCTCGCGGAACTCAACGACGCGGCCTGCGCTCTGCTGCCCGCCGCGCAGGTCGGGCAGCCGCTGTCCTTCCCCACCTGGCTCGCCACAGCTGACCGGACGCGGCCGGTCCCCGTCAGCGGGGAGGTGGGCGATCGGTCGTTCGCGGCGCGGCCATCCGTCCTGGCCGGTGGCGGCACGGTCTGGTGGCTGATGGAGGACACCGCCTACCGCTCAGCGGTGGGAGAGCTCCAGGCCGAGCGCGGACGCAGCCGGTTCCTCACCGAGGCCTCCACCGCTCTGCTGGCCTCGCTGAACCTCGAGCGGTGCATGGAGGTCACGGCGCGCCTCGCCACCGAGCATCTGGCCGATGCCGCGCTGGTCATCGCGCCCTCCGCCGCCAGGACACTGCCGGTGGTCGCCTGCGACCACCGGGGCGAACTCACCCGCCGCGCCGTGTCCGAGGCGCCGGATTCCGTGCCGGGGCTCACCGAAGCGCTGCGGGGCTTTCCGCCGGTGCCCTCGCGGTGGATAGACCCCGCGACAGCCCCGGACTGGCTGATTCCGGCAGGGTTCGGCGAGGTCGGCTCGCTGGTGATCACACCGCTTCCGGGTCTCGGCGTACCGGCCGGGGCGCTGATCCTGCTGCGCCGGGCCCAGCAGGACGCGTTCACGGAGGCGGAGGAGTCGCTGGCCAGGCTGTTCGCCGCCCGGGCCGGCGCGGCCATGTCGGCCGCCCGCCTCTACGCGGAACAGAACTCGATCTCCGACACCCTCATGCGGGAACTCCTGCCGCCCACCCTGCGGCAGGTGGAGGGCGTGGAGTTCGCGGGCGGCTACCGGGCCAGCCAGGACACGGAGCGCATCGGCGGCGACTTCTACGACGTGCACCCGCCCGGCGAGGACTCCCCCGAGACCCTCGTCGTACTCGGGGACGTGGCCGGCAAGGGGCTGGAAGCCGCGGTCCTCACCGGCAAGATCCGCAACACGCTGCACGCTCTGCTGCCCATGGCCGACGACCACGCCAGGATGCTGCGTCTGGTGAACAACGCCATGCGGACCAGCCGCCACACGCGTTTCGCCACCCTCGTGATGGCCTCGGTCCGCCGGGAGGAGCGCGAGGTGGTGCTGAGGCTCACGTCGGCCGGGCATCCCGCGCCGCTGATCATCCGGCGGGACGGCACCGTGGAGGAGGCCGACACGGGCGGCACCCTGATCGGCGTCCTGCCGTCCATCACCTCTCGCACCGCGCAGGTCCGGCTGGCGCCCGGGGAAACCTGTCTGCTGTTCACCGACGGCGTCACCGAAGCCAGGGGCGGCCCGCTGGGCGACACCCTGTTCGGCGACCTGCGCCTCAGGCGCGCGGCGGCCGAGTGCGCCGGCATGCCGGCGGAGGCGGTCGTGGAGCGCGTCCAGATGGTCACCTCACAGTGGATCGGCAGCGGGCGGCACGACGACATCGCCGTCCTGGCCATCACCGCCCCCCGCGGTGCCCACCTCAGTGCCGTGGACGGCGCGACCCGGGGCAGATGCACGGCATGACCGGACGCGTCACCGACCTCGACGACGGGCCGGGCCGCCACAGCGTCGGCGCCCGCCTCTCCCCGCCGCACGGCGACGGCGATTCCGCACCGTGGGCGGACAAGCTGTGGGCCGCTGCCCGGGCGGGAGACGAGTACGCGGCCCTCGACGTCGTCACCGACGCCCTGGCCGCGGGGCTGGAGCCCGAGTCGATGCTGCTGGACGTCATCGGCGCCGTTCAGCACAAGGTCGGCATCGAGTGGGCGGCCAACCGCATGAGCGTGGCCGACGAGCACGCCGCCACCGCCATCAACGACCGTGTCATCGCCGTCCTGCCGGCCCGGCGTCCGGCGCACAGCCGGGGCCGGATCACCGTCGCCTGCGTGGACCAGGAGTGGCACGCCCTGCCCGCGCGCCTGGTGTCCGAGACGCTGCGGCTGCGCGGCTGGCAGGTGGACTACCTCGGCGCACAGGTCCCCACCGCTCACCTGATCAGCCACATCCACCGCACCGGCCCGGACGCGGTGTGCCTGTCCAGCTCGCTGCCCACCCGGCTGCCCCTCGCGCACAGCACGATCACCGCCGTCCAGGCCGCCGGCACCCCGGTCATGGCCGGGGGGCTCGCCTTCGGTGCGGACGGCCGCTACGCGCGCCTGCTGGGCACCGACGCCTGGGCACCCGACGCACGCGCGGCCGCTGACCGGCTCGCGGCCGGTCCCCTGACCCGGCCGGTGCCCGCCCACCAGACGATCGACGATCTGCCGCATCTGGGCGACCAGGAGTACACGCTGGTCGCCAAGTCCTCCACCCGGCTGGTACGCGACACCTTCCAGCGTCTCGAGCAGCGCTTCCCCGCGATGCGGGACTACAGCGACGAGCAGCGGGAGCGCACGGCCGAGGACATCGCCCACATCGTCGACTTCCTGACGGCCGCCCTCTACGTCGACGCCGACGACGTCTTCACCGGCTTCCTCCTCTGGACCGCCGAGGTACTCACCGCCCGCCACGTCCCGGCGCGCTCGCTGCTGCCGTGCCTGGATCTGCTGGAAGAGCGGCTGCACGACTTTCCGCGCGCCTGCCGGCTCCTCGCCGCCGGGCGCACCGCGCTCGCCTCCTGCCCCTGACCCCAGGGACGCCTGCCGCGACGGCATCGCCTTCCACCCGGACGGCGTCGGACCGGCACGAAGGCGCCTGCTCGAACTCACCGGCGCCTACGAGGCCCTGACGACTCCCCAGCACTCCGGGCAGCCCGTCGAGAGCCGCCGCGGCCTCACCTGAACCGAGGGGGTGCGACGGCTGCTACGGGCGCAGGGCGCGCAGCAGCAGGTCGGCCAGGTGGTCCGCGACCTGCTGGGGTGTGAGGGGGCCGTCGGGGCGGTACCACGTCGACAGGTGGTGCACCGAGCCGAAGTGGTAGTCGACCACCAGGTCCGCGGGGGTCGCCCTGGAGAAGATGCCCGACTCCTGGCCCTCCTCCACGAGCGCGCGGAAGCGTTCGTGGTAGCGGCGGCGTTCGGCGCGGACCTGCTTGTTCTTCTCGGGGCTGAGGTGGTGCATGGAGCGCCAGAAGATCATCGCGTCGTCGAGGTTGTCGATGGTCGTCACCACGACGTCCGCGGCCGCGGCCCGAAGCCGCTTCTCGACCGGCTCGTCGGCACCGGCCACGGCGTCCAGCCGCTCCTGCTGGATGCGCAGCACGCGTGCGTACACCTCGTGCAGCAGGTCGTCCTTGGAACCGAAGTAGTGGTACAGCGCCCCCTTGGTGACGCCGGCCGCCTCGACGATCTCCTGCACCGAGGTTCGGTCGTAGCCCTGCTCGGCGAAGAGCCGGGTGGCGGCGGCCAGGAGCCGCTGAGGCACGGGCGTGCCGTCCGAGTCCGTGGTCCTGGGCACTGCCGCCACCTGCCTTTCCGTTCTGCTGTCAGTTGCCTTGCGTACGGGAACGGAGTTCCCGACGGAGGATCTTCCCACTGGCCGTCTTCGGCAAGTCCGGAAGGATCTCCACCTGGCGCGGATATTTGTAGGCGGCCAGTCTCTCCTTGCAGTAGGCGGCGAGTGCATCCGGGTCCGTGTCGGCGTCCGGACGCAGGCTGATGTACGCCTTGACGGTCTCCCCGCGATACCCGTCGGGCACGCCGACGACGGCGGCCTCGCGCACGGCCGGGTGCGTGTAGAGGACGTCCTCGACCTCGCGCGGCCACACCTTGAAGCCGGACGCGTTGATCATGTCCTTCTTGCGGTCGACGACGTACAGCCAGCCCTGCTCGTCCATGAAGCCGATGTCGCCGGTGCGCAGTTCGGCACCGGGGAACGTGGCGGCGGTGGCGTCGGGGCGGCGCCAGTAGCCGGGCACGACCTGCGGGCCGCTGACGACGATCTCGCCCTGCTCGCCGAAGGGGACTTCCTCTCCGGAGTCGTCGACGATCCGCACGACCGTGTCGGGGCCGGGCAGTCCCACGGCGAGGGTCCCGGACACCGGGTCGACCGGCGCCTGATGACCCGGCGGCACGGAGGCGCAGGGCGCGGTGCACTCGGTCAGCCCGTAGCCGTTGCGAATGTAGGGCCCGAACCCGGCCCGGAACTTCTCCACCAGCGCGGGCGGCAGCGGGGCACCGCCGGAGGAGATCACCCGGAAGGAGGAGAAGTGGTCACGGGTGACGGAGGGGTGGGCCGCCAGCGCCATGAAGGCCGTGGACGGCCCGACGGTGTAGTGCGGGCGGTGTTCGGCGAAGGCGTCCAGCACCACGCCCGACTCGAAGCGGTAGGCCAGCACGAGCGTGCCCCCGCTGTTCAGGCAGGCTCCGAACTGGCAGACCATGCCGGTGATGTGGAACAGCGGCGCCATCGCGAAGTACACGGGCCGCTCGGGCAGGCCGAGCCCGGTCCGCTGCCGCTCGGCGTTGTACATGATGTTGCCGTGCGTGTTGGTGGCGCCCTTGGGCGTGCCGCTCGTGCCCGAGGTGTAGCTGATCAGCGCGATGTCGCCGGGGCCGGGGTCCCGGCCCTCGGGCGGCTTGTGCCCGGCCCGTGCCACGGCGGTCAGGTCGTCGGCGTCCGGGGCCTGCGGCAGGCGCTCGAAGGTCAGCACGCGCGTGTCGCCACGGCTCTGGAAGTCCAGCTCGCAGCCGGTGAGCACGATCCGCACGGGCGAGTCGGCAGCCGTCTCGCGCAGATACGAGTCCCAGGCCCGGTCCGAGCAGATCAGCGCGGCCACCTCGCCGTCCCGCAGGACGTGGGCCACCTCGCCCGACTTGTACATCGGATTGACGGGGACGACGACCGCGCCCGCCTTCCACGCGCCCAGCACGGTGAGCACGAAGTGCGGGGAGTTCTGCAGCAGCACCGCGACCCGGTCGCCGCGCCGGAGACCGCGCGCCGCGAGGTGCCCGGCGACGGAGTCGCTGAGTTCGTCGACCTCCCGGTAGGTCAGTCGGCCGTCGAAGTAGGCCAGGAAGTCGCTGTCGGGATTCTCGGCCACGGCAGCGCGCAGGGCGTGCACGAGGGAGCCGGCGGGGCTGATCGCGCCCTTCTGGGCCTCGTTGAGCAGGCCGAGCCAGGGCTTGGCCGCGTAACGGGACTCGGTCATCGGGCCTCCTCCCACTGCTGCTGGATGCGGTTCATCCCGGACAGCCACCGGTCGGGGTCACCGGCCCGGGCCTGGTAGTACGCGGCGACCTCGGGGTGCGGCAGGATCAGGAAGCGGTCCTCCGCGACGCCCTTGAGCAGCGCGTCCGCCACGGCCTCCGGCTCGATCGCGGTCGGCTGGAGCACCAGGTCGCCCGCGCTGCCGGTGGCGGCCAGCATGTCGGTGCGGACGCCCTGCGGGCAGATGGCGTGGACCTTCACGCCGCGGTGCCGGTACGTGAGCGACAGCCATTCGGCGAAGGCGAGCGCGCCGTGCTTGGTGACGGCGTAGGGCGCGGCCCCGATCATGGTGAGCAGCCCGGCTGCGGACACGGTGGAGACGAACCGGCCGCTGCCGCGCTCCAGCCAGCTCGGCAGCAGCTCCTCGGCGGCCCGGACATGAGCCATGACGTTGACGTCCCAGGAGGTCGCCCACGCCTTCTCGTCCAACGCCTGACCGGAGTCGACGCCGTCGAAGGCGACACCGGCGTTGGCGCAGTACACGTCGATGGTCCCACCGAGCGCGTCCCGGGCGTCCCCGACGATCGCCGAGGCATCACCGGGCACGGCGATCCCCCCGACCTCGTCCGCGACGTGCTTGGCCCGCTCGGCGTCCAGGTCGTTGACGACGACCCGGGCCCCCTCGGCGGCGAAGCGCCGGGCGAGCGCGGCTCCGATACCCCCACCGGCCCCCGTGACAACGACTCCGGCCCCCTGAAAGGCTCCCACCATCGGTCTCCTTAGACGCGGCTCAGCAACAGCGCCAGACTAACCGGTCGGTATGTTTCAAGGAAGAGGGAGGAGCAGCACCCTAGGAGCGCGGGGCTGTGCCGATCTGCGGCTCCGCCGCGTGGGCGCGACCAGCCACGACGAGGGGTACAAAACGGACCACGGAGGCCACCGCATGCGCCCTTCCAGACGAGCCGTACTCACAGCGACCACGGCGGCGGCCCTCTCAGCCGCACCCACCGCCGCAGCAGCCCGGCGCCACATGAAACCACGCACCGGCTTCGAACGACTCGCCCACGACGGCTACGCCCTGCTCGACGGCCAGAAGGCCGGCATCGTCACCAACCCCACCGGCGTCACCCGCGACGTCCGCCACATCGTCGACGTCATGCACGCCGACGACCGCGTCGACCTCACCGCCGTCTTCGGCCCGGAGCACGGCTTCCGCGGCACCGCCCAGGCCGGCGGCTCCGAGGGCCGCCACGACGACCCGGCGACCGGCCTGCCGGTCTACGACACGTACCTCAAGAGCGGCCGGCCGCTCGCCGACATCTTCACCGCGTCCGGCGTCGACACGGTCGTCTTCGACATCCAGGACGTCGGCGCCCGCTTCTACACGTACATCTGGACGCTGTACGACTGCATGGAGGCCGCCCGGCTCGCCGGCAAGCGGTTCGTGGTCCTGGACCGGCCCAACCCGGTGACGGGGCGGGCCGCGCTGGGGCCGGTGCTGCACAAGGAGTTCGCCACGTTCATCGGGCGGCAGCCCATCGCCCAGGCCCACGGGATGACCGTCGCCGAGCTGGCGCGGCTGTTCAACGAGGAATTCCTGACCGAGCCCGTACCGCTGGAGACCGTGCCGATGTCGGGCTGGAAGCGCTCGGAGTTCTACGACGCCTCCGGGCTGCCCTGGGTGCCGCCGAGCCCCAACATGCCGACGCCGGAGACGGCGCTGGTGTACTCGGGAACGTGCCTGTTCGAGGGCACGAACCTGTCGGAGGGGCGCGGCACGACCCGGCCGTTCGAGCTGCTGGGCGCGGAGGGCGTCGACCGGCGCTGGGCGGCAGCGGCGAACGAACTCGCCCTGCCCGGGGTGCGGTTCAGGGAGGCGTACTTCGCGCCCACCTTCTCGAAGTTCCAGGGGAAGACGATCGGCGGTGTGCAGGTGCATGTGCACGACCGGGCGGCGTTCGATCCCGTACGGACGGGGATCGCCCTGCTGATCACGGCCAAGCAGGTCTGGAGCGGTTTCGCCTGGCGCCCGGACAACTGGATCGACAAGCTCACCGGCTCCGCACGGGTACGGACGATGATCGACGCGGGTGCGGACACCGACGAGGTGGTGGCCGGGTGGCAGGAGGACCTGGCGGCGTTCCGCAGGACGCGGCGGGCGTACCTCCTCTACCGCTGAGCCCGAATGCGCCCGTGACGTATGGCCAAGCTCCCCCGTTGGCAGGACGATGCGCCCACATCGTGGCGTCACCGGGGGACCAGGGGGCCTGTCATGGCGGATCCGGCGATGAGTGTGACTCCCTACTGGGAGCTGGCCTTCGACGCGGACGGAGACCCGGAGGGCCGTCGGCGCGACCGGCTGCTCGCCGGGGTGACCGAGCGCGGCGTGCGCGACCTGATCGTCTTCGCGCACGGCTGGAACAGCGACCGCTCGGGCGCGACCCGCCTCTGCGACCGCTTCTTCGCCCCCGTGCCGCGGCTGGCTCCGGCGGCCCGGGTCGGGTACGTCGGCGTGCTGTGGCCGGCGATGCGGTTCTCCGACGAGCCGACCCCGGACTTCCCGCGGGCCGTGGCGGCCGAGCCGCCAAGACGCCCGGTGCTGGACAAGGACACTCGGCACGCGCTGCTGGAGACCTTCCCCGGCCGGGCGATCCTGGTCGACCAGATCGCCCGGCTGCTGGAGCAGCAACCCCCGGAGGAGGCCGAGCTGGAGGAGTTCGGCCGGCTGGTGCGGACGCTGGTGGAGGTGGTGGCGCCCGGGCCGCAGGCGCTCTTCGCGGCGGACACGGTCGCGGAGGGCGTGCCGCAGAGCGAGCCGGAGATGTTCGCCGGATCGTCGGCGGCGGCCTGCGAGGAGTTCGCGCGGGCGCTGGCGGAGCTCGAGGCGTCCGGGACGCGGCAGGGGCTCAGGATCCCCAACCCCTGGGACGGTGCGCACGAACTGCTGCGGCAGGCGACGTACTACGCGATGAAGCGGCGCGCGGGGACCGTCGGGGAGCGGGGTCTGGGCCGGGTCGTCGGGCAGCTCGCCGAGGCGGCCCCGGGCGTGCGGGTGCACCTGGTCGGGCACAGCTTCGGCGCGCGTCTGGTGTCGTTCGCGCTGCGGGGCCTTCCCGAGGGCGTGCGCACCGTGAAGTCGGTGACGCTGCTCCAAGGGGCCTTCTCGCACTACGCGTTCGCGGCCCGGCTGCCGCACGACGCCCGGGCCGGAGGGGTGCTCCAGGGGCAGCAGAACCGCATCGACGGGCCCCTGGTGTGCTGCCACTCCCGGCACGACGCCGCCCTGGGCACCATGTATCCGCTGGCCTCGCGGATGGTGGGCGACAGCCGGTCGGCCGGCGGACCGGACCTGGGGCGGGCCCTGGGCGCCAAGTGGGGCGCGATGGGCCACGACGGGGTGCAGGCGGTGCCCGGCACGCGCGCGTACACCCTCGCCAAGGCCCTGGAGGCGAAACTGCCCGCCTCGGGATGCGTGAACGTCGACGCGGCGGCGGTGGTCAGACGCGGGGGGCCACCGGCCGGTGCGCACAGCGACATCCTGCACGCGCAACTGGCCCGGCTGGTCCTGGCGGCGGGCCGCGTGCGCTGACCCGCCGCCGGACGGTGCGTCACCGGTGTGAGGTGAACTCCACGACCTGCTGGTAGGTCGGCCGGTTCTGCCAGCCGATCTTGCCGTGCTTGATGCCGCCGAGGGTGCGGTGGTTGATCGAGTCGGCGCACCACTGGTCGCCCACCGCGCACACCTCGTCGCCGGGGTAGACCTGGGCCGCGGTCCTGCCGGCCGCCTCCTTCAGGGTGCCGATGAGGGTGTCCCGGCAGGCGCCGAGGCTGCCGTCGCCGCAGTACTTCAGGGCCAGCGGCCCCTTCACCTGTTCACCGAGGACGGACCGGATGTCCTTGTCGACGTAGCTCCACCAGCCGTACTGGAAGGAGCTTCCCGCGTGCGAGCCGGTCGGGCCGTGCGCGGCCGACGGGGCCTCGTCGACGGGGAGGTTGGCCGTGACGGCCGTGTACAGCTCGCTGCCGAGGCCCGGTTCGAACTCGGCCTTGACCAGCAGCGGCCACCAGGCGTCCAGGATGCGGACCGCGTCGGCGTCGGCGTACTTCTTCGAGCCGGCGGCGGTCTCCGTGCGCTTGCCACCCGCGGCGACCCAGGCCTGGAGCCTGCTCACGGCGGCCGCGGCGGCGGGGTCGGTGACCGGCGCGCTGGTGACGACCTTCAGGAGCCTGGGCAGGACGTGCTGCGCCCGGAGGTCGGTGAGGCCCGCGTCGGCCATGGCCTTCACCAGGGCGGCCCGGGTCACCCCGCCCTGCTGGACGAGCTTCTTCACCCGGTCCTCCAGGAGGTTGCCGCGGTGCACGGACCCGTTGCCCCAGGGGGCGGTCGTGTAGTCCCTGGCCTGCTTGTTGTTCCAGGAGACGTAGTAGTCCTGGTCGGTGGAGTGGGGGTGGGCGGAGGGCGGGGTGTAGTCGGCGGTGTTGGTCGCCGGGTCCCAGCCGCGCCACTCGTACGCCGGCCGCGCCCACACCGGGAACTCGGCGTCGACGCGGGTCGCGCGCACCGGGTTGTCGCCGCTGTTGTAGTACGCGGTGTGCTCGGAGTCGGCGTAGAACCAGTTGAAGGTGTAGTTGATGTGCTGCACCGCCTTCTGGAAGGAGTCCGGGCCCTTGACGTAGTCCGGGTCGTTCAGCATCTGGAAGCCGATGATCGAGTCGGCCTCGTGCAGGAAGGACGAGCGCAAGGTGGTGTAGGCGACCTTCTTGCCGTCGACCGTCGCGCGGTACTCGACGGGGCCGTACTTGGTGCGCCAGACGCGCATGGTGTACGAGCCCGCCGCGGTGCCGTCGGCGACCGTGGGCTTCCAGGCGTTCTTCTGCTCGATCTTCTCCATCGGCGTGCAGGTGCCGCGGTACAGGTAGTGGTAGTCGTCCCGGCACAGCTCGACGGCGTAGGAGTCGATGATGTCCTGGCCGGAGGTCGTGGCGCTCCACGCGTAGTCCTGGCCGCGGCCGAGCTCGACGTACATGCTCAAGCCCGCGAAGGAGGCGCCGCGGGCGCTGATGCCCGGGCCCTGGATCTCCTGGAGCAGGAGCAGCTGGGGGGCGAAGTAGCCGGTCTGCGGGCCGAACACGGCGACGGGGTGGCCGCTCGCGGTGTGCTTGCCGCTGACGACGAGGGCGTTGGACATGCCGCGCTTGGCGGACGACGTGGCGGTCTTCGCGGCTTCACCGGAGGCGCCGGTCGCACCGGCCGTGGTGGCGCTGCCGGTGCGGTCGTACACGAGCGGCTCCGGTTCCACCGAGCCGGCGTCGGGCAGGGCGGTGCCCTGCGGGTCGTCGGGCTTGGTGCCGTACGGGAAGCTGCCGTCGTGCTGGGTGAGGACGGCCTCCGGGTCGTTGCGCATCCGGAAGGATTCCCAGACCTTTGTACCCTCGGCGACTCCGTACTTCTCCTGGGCGGCCATGAGCGAGAGGGCGTTGTTGACCTCGCCGCCTCCGCCCGCGCCGAACAGCGCGCCGATGACGGAGGCCAGCGCGACCAGGTCGGTGATCTTGAAGTGCTCGATCGTGCCGGCGTTGGTGACTGAGTCCTTGTGCCCGGTGAGTACGTACTCACCGGGGAAGGTGCGTTTGCTGTCGGAGGCGTCGATGTAGGAGTTGATGCCGTCGAGGTAGGCCTTGACGTCGGCGAGGGCTTGGCGTCCGCGCTCGCCGTTGGTGGCGACGGCGTTGTCGATCTGCGCCTGCAGATCGGCCTCGGTGTAGGGGGCGTGCCTCCAGAACTGCTGCTCGAGGCCCTGGTTGGAGGGCGCACCACCCGCGAAGGAGGTCAGCTGACCACGCCCGACGTGCCGGAAGACGTCCATCAGCCACAGCCGGTCCTGGGCTGCCGCGTAGCCGGCGCCGAACTCCGTGCCGTATCTGGTGGTACCGGTGATGTGCGGCACACCGGTCTTCTTGTCCCGGACGATCGTCACGTCACTGCGTCCGGCGGGTCTGACGCTGGAGGCGACCTGGTCGGCGGGGACCCCGAACGACGCGTCGTTGAAGAAGTTGTTGATCTTGTCGTTGGTGAGGCCGGGGTAACCCTTGGCGAGGTTGGCGTAGGGCCCGAGCTGGTCCTCCGCGTGCTCGGGCTGGGTGCCGAAGGCCTGGTTGAGGAGGATCTGGGCGAGGGTGGCGTTGCCGTTCTGACCGGGCGGGAGGATGTCCGAACACTGGTTGCCGCAGTGGTCGTTCGCCGCGGCCGTGACCTGCGCGGCCGCTGTTTCCGATGCGGCGGCCGGGGCAAGCGGCGACAAGAGACCTGCGATCAGGGCGCATACCGAAGCTGTCTTCAGGAACCCGGGGATTCCGCTGGGAGTTCTCATTCTGTCGAGAACGGTGCGTGGGGCACGCCGTGGCATGGGGGCTCCTCCCGACGAGGGATGGGCGGGATGTTACCGCCGGTATCCCCCGGCTTGAAGATGAACAAGCGTCACTTTTTGAAGTCGGCACAACAGACACACGGACCACGGCAGTCGACTCGCGAGCCTCTCGGGGCCGCTTATGGAGGCCATTTGAAATCGGATGGAGCCGATTCGCTTGTCGATACGTCTATTCGGCGACGTCCGTACGACGACGCCGAAGTGACCGGATTACAGGTGCAGGTGTGACGGAGGTGCAGGACGATGGCCGGTTTCCGGAGTCTGGCGAGACAGGTCCGCGATCCGCGGTGCGATCTGGCCTTGCGGCGCTATTCGCTGCGCAAGTGCCTTGAGAGGTTCGCTCCTTACGGACACAGGGCGACCTGGGACCATCTGTGCTCCCGGGCAGGGTTCGGTCCCGAGGACCGCTCCCCCGATCCAGTGCGGCTCGTGGCCGCACTGGACGAACTGGAGGAGGCGCGGGCGGTCTGGCTGGCCTACGAGGTCGAGTTCGCCGAGCGCCGCAAGAAGGAGAAGCACGACGGGCTGCGCAGGCCGGGCAGTGTGGACGACTGGCACCGGCTCACCTGGGGCGGTTTCGGCGTGGCGTGGTGCGACGACCCGGCGGTCCATCCCCGTGAACCGCTGGCCGAGGTGCTGCGCCGACTGATCGCCGCGCTGGAGCGCGAGCCGGGCTCGGAATGCCCGGTGTGCGGCGGAGATCGGCTCGTCTGGAGGTACGACCTGGACCACGAACCCTCGTCCGGTCCGGTCTGCACGGACTGCGGAATCCTGGTGCCGCGTCCGGTGCTCACGCCCGAGTCGCTGGCGTACGCCAGGCGGGCGAGGCTGTTGGTGTCGGCTTGACGGATGCGGGTGCGCGGGGGGTGCGCCGGGGATGCCGCACCCCCACTGTCGGTGGTGACTGGCACCATCGACGCCATGATGCAGGTGTGCCTGAACGGTTCGCGGACGGCCGCTGACGGTGTGGCCGTGCCGCTGACACCCGAGTCGATGGCCGACTCGGCCGCCGGGGCCGTGGCCGCGGGGGCGACGGACATCCATGTCCACCCCAAGACGCCGTGCGGGCGGGACACGTTGTCGCCGCGGGTGCTCGCGATGACGCTGCCGGCGGTCCGGGCGCGGGTGGCGGTGCCGGTCGGTGTGACCACGGGCGCGTGGGCGGAGCCCGACCCCGCCGCCCGGCTGGAGCGGATCCGCGAGTGGACCGTGCTGCCCGACCACGCCTCGGTCAACTGGCACGAGCCGGGGGCGGAGGAGACGGCCGCGCTGCTCATGGAGCGCGGCGTGGCTGTGGAGGCAGGCATCTGGTCCGGGACGGACGGGGCGGAGCGGTTCGCGGCCTCGCCGCTCGGGCCGAAGGTGCTGAGGGTGCTGGCGGAGGTCACGGACACGGACCCGCTGAGCGCCGTTTCCTCCGCGCGTGCGCTGCTGTCCGGCATCGGGGCCGCCCATGGCCGCCCGGTCCTGCTGCACGGCGAGGACGGGGGCGCCTGGCCGGTGCTGCGGCTCGCGGGCCGGCTGGGCCTGGCCACGCGGGTCGGGCTGGAGGACGTCCTGCTCCTGCCGTGCGGGGAGCGGGCGAGGTCGAACGGGGAACTGGTCGCGGCCGGGCTGACGGAGTACGGGGCGGGCCGGGCAGACGCTACCCGCGACCGCCCCGGTCGACCATCAGGCGGGAACCCGTGAGGCGTTCGCCGAAGATGTCGTCGGGGTTGGACAGGACGCAGGTGTCGAGGGAGAGGCAGCCGCAGCCGATGCAGTCGGTGAGGTGATCCCTGAGGCGGTTCAGCTGCTTGATGCGTTCCTCCAGTTCGGCGCGCCAGACCTCGGAGAGGTGCGCCCAGTCCTCCCGGGTCGGCGTGCGCTCCTCGGGGAGTTCCGCGAGCGCGTCGCGAATCGTCGCCAGGGGGATGCCGACCCGTTGCGCGGCCCGGATGAAGGCGACCCGGCGGAGCGTGTCACGGGAGTAGCGGCGCTGGTTGCCCGAGGTCCGGCTGCTGCTGATCAGGCCCTTGGACTCGTAGAAGTGCAGGGCGGAGACGGCGGCGCCGCTTCGCGCCGCGAGCTGGCCGACCGTGAGCTCATGGATCTTCTCTGGAATCTGGGGCACCCCTCGAACCCTACCGAGTCCGTTGACACAGCCCCTGCGGCCGACCATGCTAAGCAGTCGCTTAGAGATTGAGCGCGCAGACCCCCTGCACACGAGAGGCCTGGAAGACATGGCAGAGCCGAGGATCTTCACGTCCGTCGACGACCTGAAGTCGGCGGTGGGCGAACAACTGGGGTACACCGACTGGCTCGACATCGACCAGAAGCGGATCGACCTCTTCGCGGAGGCCACCGGTGACCACCAGTGGATCCACGTCGACCCGGAGAAGGCCGCCGCGGGGCCCTTCGGCACCACCATCGCGCACGGCTATCTGACGCTGTCGCTGCTGCCCCTCTTCGGGCCGCAGCTGATCGCCGTCGAGGGCGTGAAGATGGGCGTCAACTACGGCACGAACAAGGTGCGTTTCCCCGCCCCGGTCCCCGTCAACTCCCGTCTGCGCGCCACCGCGACGATCAGCGCCGTCGACGAGGTGCCGGGCGGCGTGCAGGTGGCCGTCGCCTTCAGCGTCGAGCGCGAGGGCGGCGACAAGCCGGTCTGCGTCGCCGAGTCCGTGGCCCGCTACTACCTCTGAGGCACCGGCTCCCGAACCTCAGGCCGCCGGGCCCTGGGCCCCGACCATCCGCAGCACGAGGTCGGCGTACAACTCGCCGACCTCCTCCGGCGTCCGGGGCCCGTCGACGTTGAACCACCGCGCCACGTCGATGCAGAGCGACAGCACGGCCAGCGTCGTGCCGTGCACGTCGACGACCTCGAACTCGCCCGATGACGCGCCTTCCTCGATGATCCCGCGCACTTCCCCGTCGACCTGGCGCCGCAGCGCGAGGATCTCGGCGCGGGCGTCGGGCCCGAGCGATTCGAGTTCGTACTGCACGACCCGCGCGGTGGTACGCCCGCCCGCGTGCCAGCGCACGAAGGAGCTCACCGCGTCGGCGAGCCGCTGCGTGGGGCTGCCCTCGCGCCGGGCGGCCGTCCGCAGGATCTCCAGGGCCTTCTCGTGCCCGATCCTGCTGATGCGGTGCAGCAGCTCTTCCTTGGTCTTGTAGTGGATGTAGAGCGCGGCCGGGCTCATCCCGGCGCGGCCCGCGATGTCGCGGGTCGTCGTGGCGTGGTAACCACGCTCGGCGAAGGCCTCCACCGCGGCGACCAGCAGCCGCCGCGCCGCGTCGGGCGTGACCTCGCCCCACGCCTGCGCCTCGCCGCCGGCCGTCTCCTCCGCCGTACTCATCACGTGCCCCTCTCCACTGGCAGGAGCAACACCATACCGCCGAAGGTGAGCGGGCGCTTAGTGTGGCCGCTCAGTGCTTCTCGAAGGGGGTGTACGAGGGGGCCGCGGGGGTGTACGAGGAGGCCGCCCCCTCCTGCCGGTCCCGGATCACCTTGGCCAGGGTGAAGGAGGAGGTGACCAGGTACAGGACGGCGATGGCGAGGAAGGCCCGCACCCAGGCGTCGGCGCTCAGCTGGTAGATGCCGATGGCGGTGGCCGCCATGGCGACGGCGAAGGAGGCGACGGCCTGGCCGTAGAAGGCGGCCGTGTTCTGCTGCTTGCCCGGTGTGTCACTCATGGGGAAAGCATCGGCGGACGTGGCCCGCGCCACATCCGCCGAAGTACTCAGGCACGTACTCAGAACGCCGAAACCCCCGTCAGCGCCCGCCCGATGACCAGCTTCTGGATCTGGCTCGTGCCCTCGTAGAGGGTCATCACGCGGGCGTCCCGCAGCAGCTTGCCCGCCGGGTACTCGTCGATGTAGCCGTAGCCGCCGAAGACCTGGAGCGCGTTGTTCGCGGCGCGGACGGCGGCCTCCGAGGCGAACAGCTTGGCCTTGGACGACTCGACGGCGAACGGCTGTCCCCGGTCGATCAGATCGGCGACCCGCCAGGTCAGCAGCCGGGCGGCGTCGACATCCAGGGCGATGTCGCTGATCAGCTCTTGGACGAGCTGGTGGTGGGCGATGGTCCTGCCGAACTGTTCCCGCTCCCCCGCGTAGCGCACGGCCGCGTCGAGGGCGGCCTGGGCTATGCCGACACAGCCCGCGGCGACCGACATCCGGCCCTTGGCGAGAGCCGACATGGCGATCGAGAAGCCCTTGCCCTCCTCTCCGAGCAGTGCGGAGGCCGGTACGCGCACGTCCTCCAGGACGAGTTCGGCGGTGGCCTGGCCGCGCAGCCCGAGCTTGCCGTGGATGGTGCGGCGGGTCAGGCCGGGCGTGTCGGTGGGGACGAGGAAGGCGGAGACGCCCTTGTGGCCGGGGGCGTCCGTGGAGCGGGCGAAGAGCAGGACGACGTCGGCCCAGGTGCCGTTGGTGATGAACATCTTGGTGCCGTTGAGGACGTAGTCGCCGCCGTCCCGTACCGCCCGGGTCGCGAGACTGCCGGCGTCCGAGCCCGTGCCCGGCTCGGTCAGGCCGAAGCAGCCGATCGACGCGCCGGAGGTGAGCCCGGGCAGCCAGCGCCGCTTCTGCTCCTCGCTCCCCCGGGCGGCGACGGTCTTGGCGACCAGTCCGAGGGAGACCGAGACGATGCCGCGCACGGACGAGTCACCCCGGCCCAGTTCCTCCGTGACCAGGCAGTACGCGAGGTGGTCGCCGCCGGAGCCGCCGTACTCCTCGTCGATCGTCAGGCCCAGGAAGCCGACCTCGCCGAGCTTCTTGACGATCGCCCGGTCGACCTCCTCGGCGCGGTCCCAGGCGACGACGTGCGGGGTGATCTCGCGCTCCACGAAGTCCCGCGCGAGCTGCCGGACCGCGCTCTGCTCCTCGCTGAGCTCCAGATTCACCACGAGTCACCCCATTTGAAAAAAGTCTACATTTAAATTAGCACTGCTAGTTTTGTGCCCAGCCCTACTATGTGCGCCATGGCCCGACCGCGCAAGCCCCTGCTCAGCACCGACCGGATCGTCGAGACGGCCCGCGCGCTCGTGGACGCGGAGGGTCTGGCCGCCGTCTCCACGCGGCGGCTCGCCGCCGAACTGGGGGTCAGCGGGCCCTCGCTGTACAACCACTTCCGCACCAAGGACGAGATCCTGGAGGCGGTCGCCGACTCGGTGAGCGGCCAGGTGGACCTGTCGATGTTCCAGGACGTCCGGGACTGGCGGACCGCGCTGCACGACTGGGCCGTCTCCTACCGGACCGCGCTGCGCGACCACCCCAACATCGTGCCGGTCCTGGCCCGCGGCCCCGGCCGCCGCCCGGCCGGACTGCGCCTCGCGGACGCCGTCTACGGCGCGATGGTCGCCGCGGGCTGGCCCCCGGCGCAGGCCACGTCCATCGGCGCGCTGATGCGGTACTTCGTGATGGGCTCCGCGCTCGGCTCCTTCGCCGGGGGCTTCGTGGACGACGCGAGCGCCTACGACCCCGCCGACTACCCCCACCTCCAGCAGGCCCACCTGCTCGCCGAGCAGCAGGAGAAGATCGACGAGCGCGCCTTCGAGACCGGGCTGACAGCGCTGCTGGACGGGCTGGCGCGGCAGTACGAGCAGGTGCGGCGGACCGCGTAGGGACACGCCTGCCGGCCACTTCGGCAGCACTCTTCAGCACGACACTTCGGCGACGGCCGAACCGTCCGTGTTCCATGCTGGGGACATGACGACGAGGGACCCCCGGGCGACGGCCCTGGCTCGGCTCGCCGCGCTGTTCGCGGACGAGACCCGGGCCGCCTGCCTGCTGGCCCTGCTGGACGGACGGGCCTGGACCGCGAGCGAGCTGGCACGGCACGCGGGTGTGGCTGCGTCGACGCTGAGCGAGCACCTGAGCCGGCTCGTCGCGGGCGGTCTGCTCGCCGAGGAGCGGCAGGGCCGTCACCGGTACGTCCGGCTCGCCGACGCCCGCGTCGCACAGCTGGTGGAGGACCTGGCCGCCCAGGTCTCGCCCGGCTCGGCCGTACGGCCGAGGAACCTGCGGGAGTCGAGCGCCGGCTCGGCCATGGTCCGGGGCCGCACCTGCTACGACCATCTCGCCGGGCGGCTCGGCATCGCGGTCACCGACGCGCTGACGGCGCGCGGGCTGCTCCAGCAGGAGACGGGGTTCGCGCTCACCGACGCGGGGCTGGCGTGGTTCGCGTCGGCCGGTATCGACCTCGAACGGCGGGGCCGGCGTCCCCTGGCCCGGGCCTGTCTCGACTGGACCGAACGCCGTCCTCACCTGGCGGGCGTCGCCGGCGCGGCCCTGTGCCGGCACGTCCTGGACACGGGGTGGTGCGTGCGCATCGGCTCGGAGCGGGCCGTGAAGGTGACGGCCGCCGGTGAACGCGCCCTGTTCGACCTGCTGGGCGTGGAGGCGGCGGCGTTGCGGTAGCCGGGTCCGCCCGCCCCGTCCGAAATCCGCGAGCCTCCGGGCCCCTCCCCCTCCTAGCCTCAGGAGCATGATGAACAACTCCCCGTCCCGTCCCGCCCGCCGGGCGGAGCTGCTGGCCGCCGGGGCGGCCGCGGTCACCGTCGTGCTGTGGGCGTCCGCCTTCGTCTCGATCCGCAGCGCGGGGGACGCGTATTCGCCGGGGGCGCTGGCGCTCGGGCGGCTGCTGGCCGGGGCGCTGACGCTGGGGGTGATCTGCCTGCTGCGGCGGGAGGGGCTGCCGCCGCGCTCGGCCTGGCGCGGGATCGCGATATCGGGGCTGCTGTGGTTCGGCTTCTACATGGTCGCCCTCAACTGGGGCGAGCAGCAGGTCGACGCGGGAACGGCCGCCCTGGTCGTGAACACCGGGCCGATCCTCATCGCGCTGCTCGGTGCCCGGCTGCTCGGCGACCCGATGCCGCCGCGGCTGCTGGCGGGCATGGCCGTGTCGTTCGCCGGTGCCGTGACGGTGGGCCTTTCGATGTCGCGCGAGGGCGGTTCCTCGGTGCTCGGGGTGGTGCTGTGCCTGCTGGCGGCGATCGCGTACGCCGGTGGTGTCGTGGCGCAGAAGCCGGCGCTGGGTACGGCGAGTCCGTTGCAGGTGACGACGTTCGGCTGTCTGGTCGGCGCGGTGGTGTGCCTGCCGTTCGCGGGGCAGCTCGTCCAGGAGGCCGCCGCGGCGCCCGCCTCCGCCACGCTCAACATGGTCTATCTGGGCGTCTTCCCGACCGCCCTCGCCTTCACGACGTGGGCGTACGCGCTGTCCCGGACGACCGCGAGCCGGATGGGCGCGACGACGTACGCGGCGCCCGCGCTGGTCGTCCTGATGTCCTGGCTGTTCCTCGGCGAGGTGCCGGGGCTGCTCACGCTGGTGGGCGGTGCGCTGTGCCTGGCGGGTGTGGCGGTGTCGCGGTCGCGGGCGGCGGCCCGGGCCGCGGCTCCGGGAGCGGTTCCGGAGCCGCGGCCCGAGGAGGCCAAGGACTCAGCCCGCTGACCCGGCCTTCGTCTCCGGCTCGGCTCCGGCCTCCGGCTGGGCCTGCGCTTCCGCCGCACGGGCCCGGTCCGCGAGGACCTTGATCGACGCCAGGGCGATCACGGAGAGCACGATGATGTACCCGGACACCGCCATCGACGTGCCCGTCGCCTCCAGCAGCAGCACCATCATGAAGGGCGCGAGCCCGCCGCCCGCCACGGCCGCGATCTGGTAGCCGAGCGAGGCGCCGGTGTAGCGCATCTCGGGCGTGAACAGCTCGGCGAACAGGGCGGCCTGGGGGCCGTACATGATGCTCAGGAAGCAGCTGGCGACGAACGTGCCGACGGCGAGCCACAGCAGCGAGCCGGTGTCGATCAGCAGGAAGAGCGGTACGGCCCACAGGGCGATGCCGACCGCGCCGATGGCGTAGATCCGGATGCGGCCGACGCGGTCGGAGAGCGCGGCGGCGGCCGGGATCAGCACGAGCTGGGTGAGGCTGACGCAGAGGGAGACGGTGAGCACCGCGCTCTTCTTCATGTCCAGCTCGCGGGTCGTGTAGTCGAGGACGCCGGTGATGAGGATGTAGAAGGTCGCGGTGTTGACGGCGAAGGAGCCGCCGGCGAGGAGGACCGTGCCGAGGTGGCCGCGCAGGATCGTGCGCAGCGGCGAGTTCTGCTCGGACTTCTCCTTCTCGGCGAGCGCCCGCTCGGCCTCCCGGAACGCCGGGGTCTCCTCGACGCGCGTGTGGATGTACCAGGCGAGGCCGAGGACCAGCAGGCCCACCAGGAACGGCACCCGCCAGCCCCAGGCCGCGAACGCCGAGTCGGTGGTGAGGGCGCCGGCCAGCAGGAAGACGGTGTTGGCGGTGACCACGCCGATGGGGACGCCGAGCTGGACGACGCTGCCGTAGACCCCGCGCTTGCCCTCCGGGGCGTACTCGGTGGCCAGGAGCATCGCGCCGCCCCACTGGGCGCCGACGGCGACGCCCTGGGCGACCCGGAGCAGGACGAGCAGGATCGGGGCGGCCACACCGATCGTGTCGTACGTCGGCAGCAGGCCGATGCCGGTGGTGGCCACGCCCATCAGTGTGAGCGCGAGGACGAGCATCGGCTTGCGGCCGCGCTTGTCGCCGAGGTGACCGGCGACGATGCCGCCGATGGGGCGGGCGAGGAAGCCGACGGCGAAGGTCGCGAACGAGGCGAGGACGCCTGCCGTGGCGCTGCCGGAGGGGAAGTAGAGGTCGCCGAGCACGAGGGCGGCGGCGATGCCGAAGACGAAGTAGTCGTACCACTCGACGGCCGAGGCGAGCGCCGCCGCGGTGGCCACCCGGCGGCGGCTGCCGGCGCCGGGTGTGGTCGTGACGGGCTGAGCGGAAGGTGCCGTGTCCATGTGGTGCACGCTCCGGGGGTGCGGGGACGGAACGGGGGGGTGGCTCGAGTTCCGGGGAACGTACTGACCGGACGGTATGTGCGTCAACGGGTCGCGCACCAGGACTTTTGCCTGTACTTGGCATCGACCGCCGGCCCGGGCACGCCGAAGACCCCGGCCTCGCGAGGAGGCCGGGGTACCGGAATCTTCGGGCTAGAAGACGACCAGGGCCCGGCCGCCCTTGCCCGCCAGCATGTTCTCGAAGGCCGCCGGAATGCCGTCCAGGGAGATGCGTTCCGTCACCAGCGCGCTCAGGTCGAGGCGGCCGGCCCGGACGTGTTCGGCCAGGACGGGGAGGTCCTGCGCCGGGTCGGAGTTGCCGTAGACGCAGCCGGAGAGGGTGCGGCCCCAGTGGAAGATCTCCAGGGCGTTGAAGGTGACCTGCTGGTCCTTGCCGCCGATGCCGACGACCGTGGTGCGGCCGCCGCGGCGGGTGGAGTCCCAGGCCGTGCGGATGCTGACCGCGCGGCCTGCGCACTCCACGGCGACGTCGACGCCCTGCTTGCCGGTGAGGCCGCGGATCTCGCGGGCGGTGGTGTCGGAGGCGACGACGTAGTCGGTGGCGCCGGCCTCCCTGGCCAGCTCCTCCTTCTCGGCGGACACGTCCACCGCGACGATCTTCGAGGCGCCCGCGATCCGGGCGGCCTGCAGGGCGGAGAGGCCCACTCCCCCGACGCCGAACACCGCGACCGTCTCGCCCCGCCGGACGCGGGCCGAGTGGTGGACGGCGCCGTAGCCGGTGAGGACGGCGCAGCCCAGGAGGGCCGCGTCGGTGAGCGGGACGCCGTCCGGGACGGGCAGCACGCAGGACGCGGAGACGACCGTCTCCTCGGCGAACGCGGCGACGTTCAGGCCGGGGTGGAGGTCGGTGCCCTCGGTGGTGCGGGCGTAGACGTCGGCGGCGCCGTTCAGGGCGTTGGCGCACAGCCACACCTCGCCGAGCGAGCAGGCGTGGCAGGCGCCGCAGGACGGGGCCCAGTTGAGGACGACCCCGTCGCCGGGCGCCACGTGGGTGACGCCCTCGCCGACGGCGACGACCGTACCGGCGCCCTCGTGGCCGAGGACGGCGGGGACGGGCACGCGCATGGTGCCGTCGGACAGGGACAGGTCGGAGTGGCAGACCCCGGCGGCGGCGAGCCGGACGCGGACCTGGCCGGGGCCGGGGTCGGGCAGGTCGATGCCGGTGATCTCCAGCGGGGAGCCGATGGCGGGCAGGACGGCGGCGCGGACAGCCATGACGGAAGGGACTCCCCTGGGACTAGAACTGGAGGGACTTGGTCTGGAGGTACTCGGCCAGGCCGTGCACGCCGAGTTCGCGGCCGACGCCGGACTGCTTGTAGCCGCCGAAGGGCGCGAGAGGGTTGAAGCGGCCGCCGTTGATGTCGACCTGGCCGGTCTCCATCCGGCGCGCGAAGGCCACCGCCTCGGCCTCGTCCCCGGCCCAGACGGCACCGGCCAGGCCGTACACCGTGCCGTTGGCGATGCGCAGGGCGTCCTCCTCGTCCTCGTACCTCAGGATCGACAGGACCGGGCCGAAGATCTCCTCCTGCGCGATGGTCATGTCCGGGGTGACGTCGGCGAAGACGGTCGGGCTGACGAAGTAGCCCGTCTCGCGCGGGGCTTCGGGGCCCCCGGCGACCAGGCGCGCGCCTTCCGCGACGCCCTTCTCGATGTAGCCGCGCACCCGGGCCTGCTGCCCCGCGTTGACGACCGGGCCGATGCGGTCGCCGTACTTGGCGGCGGCGGCCGCGGCGAGCTCGACGGCCTCGTCGTACCGGTCGCGGTGGACCAGCATGCGCGTCCAGGCGCTGCACGTCTGCCCGGAGTTGGACATGACGTTGGCGACGCCGACGTTGACCGCCTTGGCCAGGTCGGCGGTCGGGAGGATGACGTTGGCGGACTTGCCGCCGAGTTCGAGGGCGACCTTCTTGACCTGCCCGGCGGCGATCGCGGCGATCCGCCGGCCGACGGCGGTGGAGCCGGTGAAGGAGACCAGGTCGACACCGGGGTGCTCGGCGAGGGCCTGGCCGGCGACCGGGCCGAGACCGGTGACGAGGTTGAAGACGCCCGCCGGGAACCCGGCCTCGTGCACGGCGTCGGCGAAGAGCCGGGCGACGAGCGGGGTGTCCTCGGCGGGCTTCACGACGACCGTGCAGCCCGCCGCAAGGGCCGGGGCGACCTTGGCGACGATCTGGTGCAGCGGGTAGTTCCAGGGCGTGATCGCGGCCACGACACCGACCGGCTCCTGGTGCACGACCGAGTTGCCGGTCTTCTCCTCGAAGGCGTACGTCGCCGCCAGCTCGGCGTACGAGCCGGTTACCGCGATCGGTACGCCCGCGTGGACGGCCTGCGAGAACTTCAACGGCGAGCCGAGCTCGGCCGTGACGGTCCCGGCGATCTCGTCCGCGCGGGTCACGAGCACGTCCCGCAGCGCGGCCAGGCGCGCCGCGCGCTCGGCGGGCGGGGTCGCGGCCCAGTCCGGCAGGGCGGCGCGGGCGGCCCGTACGGCGCTGTCGACGTCCTCGGCGGTACCTGCCGGGACCGTGCCGATGACCTGCTCGTCGACCGGGTTCACGACCTCGATCACGTCCTGGCCGGCGGCGGGACGCCAGGCGCCCCCGATGTACATGCCGTCGTGTGCCTTCATCGCGCTTCCTCCGGGGGCGGGGCGTCGTCGTCCGACACATAAACTAGCGACGATAGTTTTCCGGCGCCAGACGTCCCGGGGTGCCGGGCCCCGGATGCCGGGCCATCACAGCACGGCGCGGGCCCCGCCCGGGTGTGCGGCTCCTCACTCCCCCAGGTCGGGCAGGCGCTCCGGGTGCGGGCAGATGCGGTCGCCCTGCTGGTCGAAGACGAAGAGGTGGGCGAGGTCGACCAGGAGCGGCACCTGCATGCCCTGGCGCAGGGCCAGGTCCGGGGTGGTGCGGACGATGAGGTCCCCGGGCAGGCGGGATTCGGCGGTCACCGCGCTGCTCCCGGCGTCCTCCGGGTGGTCCAGGGTGACGACGGGTCCGGCCCGCCCGGCCGTGGTCCGCTCCCGCAGCCGGGTCAGGACCGAACCGTCGCGGCGGCGCCGCCGGGCGGGGCGGCCGGGGCGGGGGCGCGGGGCCTCCAGGTCGGGGACGACGGCGGGGCTGGAGCCGGTGTTGAAGTGGACGAGGATCTCGTGCCCCTGGAACTCCACGTGCTCGACCAGGCCGGTGATCGGCACCTCGCCGGGGCGGGCGGAGCTGTGCTTGGCGATCCGGACGGCTTCCGAGCGCAGGCCGACGATGACCTCGCGGCCCTGCTGGACGCGCAGCAGCTGGTGGTCCAGGGAGAGCGGCTCGGGCAGGCGCAGGAACTGCTTGCCCAGGCTGATGGTCATCGCCCCGTCGAGCGGAGCGCGCACCAGGCCGCGCAGCAGGTTGATGCGCGGGGTGCCGATGAAGGCCGCGACGAAGACGTTGCTGGGCAGCGCGTAGACCACGCGGGGGCTGTCGACCTGTTGCAGCACACCGCCGCGCAGCACCGCGACCCGGTCGCCGAGCGACATGGCCTCGGCCTGGTCGTGGGTGACGTAGATCGTGGTGACGCCCAACTCCGCGGTGAGCCGGGAGATCTCGGCCCGCAGATGGGTGCGGAGCTTGGCGTCGAGGTTGGACAGCGGCTCGTCCATCAGGAAGGCGGAGGGGTGCCGGGCGATGGCCCGGCCCATGGCGACCCGCTGGCGTTCGCCGCCGGAGAGCTGGCCGGGCAGGCGGTCGAGGAGGTCCTCGATGCCGAGCATGCGGGCGGTGGCGTCGACGCGGGGACGGGGGTCCGTGCCCGGGTCCTCGATGCGCAGCGGGAAGCCGATGTTGGCGCGGCTGGTCATGTTCGGGTAGAGGGCGAAGTTCTGGAAGACCATCGCCATGTCCCGGCCGGACGGCGGCAGGTCGTTGGCGTACTCGCCGTCGAGCAGCAGTCGGCCCTCGTCGATCTCCTCCAGCCCGGCGATCATTCTGAGCACGGTCGACTTGCCGCAGCCGGACGGGCCGAGCAGCACGAGGAACTCGCCGGGCGTGATGTCCAGCGACAGCCGGTCCACCACGCGGGCGCCCCGCGTGTAGGCCTTGCTCACGTCGTGCAGGGAGATGGCGCGTGTCATGGGGTGCCCCCGAGGGGTCATCAGGGCGCTGGTGCTCCGCGGTCGGAAGCCCCGTGCGGGTCGTACGGGGCTGTGGGTCACGGAAGTTAACGGAATGTGTGCGGCCTGGGGAAGACACCGGGCAGGATCGGAGGCTTCCGTCCATCTGGTGAGAAGGCGGACGGCCCGGTTCAGCCGACGAACGGGACCGGTCCGGGTCAGCGGATGCCGGTCAGGTGGGCGAAGACGACCACGTTCCCGGAGTAGCCCTTCCTGCGGTCGTAGCTGCCGCCGCAGGTGATCGGACGCAGCTCGGGGCGGCCCCGGGCGCCGTACACCTCCTGGCTCGGGAAGTGCGCCTTCTCGTACGACTTGATCTGGTCGACCGTGTGGACGGCGATCCGCCCGTCGGCCCGGCGGGCCTTGACGATCCGGCCCCGCTTCAGTTCGGTCAGCCCCGCGAAGACGGCGGGCCCCTTGTCCGTGTCGAGATGTCCGACGGCCACGGCGGTGCCCTGCTCGCCGGGCGAGGCGCCGAGGAGTGCAGCACCGCCCTGCGACCCGTCAGATATCGCTCTTCCGGCGCAGCGGAACCCGGCGCCCGAGGCCCCTGCGCTCCCTGCGGACCTCGCCGCCCGCCTCCTCCGAGCAGCCCGCCTCCTCCGACCCGCCCTCGCCGTCCGGCTCGTCCCCCTCACGTGGTGACCGCACCGCGACCCCGGAGGACAGCAGCAACAGCACCCCCAGCATCACGAACGGCGCCGCCACGCCCGCGGCTCCGGCGATCAGCCCGGCCGCGGCGGGTGCGGCGACCTGGCCGAGCCGGTTGCCGGTCAGGCGCAGCGCCAGGGCCGTGGAACGGGCGTCGTCGGGAGCGGCCTGGACGACCGTCGTCATGGACAGCGGCTGACCGACCCCGAGGCAGAAGCCCAGCGCGGCCAGCAGCAGTCCGAGCACCCACACCGGCACCGGCAGGGCGATGCCCGCGCACAGCAGGGCCGCCAGCAGACAGGTGAGGGTCAGCAGCAGGGTCCGGCCGAGCAGCCGCAGCAGGGGCGTGAGCACCAGACGGCAGGCGATCGTCGCCGCCGCGCGCAGACTGAGCAGGATGCCGATCACGGACGGCGCGATGCCCCGGTGCTCGCCGACCACCGGCAGGTACGCGGTCAGGATGTCGGTCGCGGACAGCACGGCGAGGCTGATGAAGATGCCCGCCGGCACCCCCCGGGTGCGCAGGATGCCCCGGACCGGGACCCGGTCGCCCTTGTCCGGGCGGGACGTGGAGGTCGTACGGCGATCCTCGATGCGCCACAGCGAGGTGAACGCGACCGCCGCCGTCACGCCCGCCACGATCAGGGCGAGCGCGCTGCTGCCGGCCATGTCCTCGCCGCCGATCAGCGCGCCCGCGGCGACCGGGCCGACCAGCTGGCCGAGGGCGGCGCCGATGGTGAAGTGGCCGAAGTTGCGGTCCTGTTCGTGCGGCGCGGACTGGCGGGCGACGAGGGACTGGGAGCCGATGACGAAGCAGAGGTGCCCGAGGCCCATCACCCCGCTCCACAGGGCCATCGTCCACAGGGAGCCGGCGACGCCGCTGAGGGCGCAGCCGCCGGCGATGAGCACCACGCCGACCGGCAGCAGGGGCGCGCAGCGGCCGTGGTCGGTGCGGCGGCCCAGGGGGACTGCGGCGAACAGGGGCAGCAGCGCGTACACACCGGCGATCACACCGACAGCGCGCTCGTCCGCGCCCAGCGCGAGGGCCCGGTAGGAGACGGCGGGCCGGGCCATCGACACCGCCCCCTGCGCGAAGCTGAAGGCGATGACGAGGCGGAGCAGCCAGCCGCGGTTCCCACCGGGCCTCACGATGACGTCCTCCAGGTAGGGGCTCAGATGATCCCGAACAGCATGCCCGCACCGAGGATGACCAGGCAGGTGAGGGCGGCCCACTTCACGACGAACTTGGTGTGGTCGCCGAACTCGACCTTGGCCATGCCGACCAGGACGTAGACGGCCGGGACGAGCGGGCTGGACATGTGCAGCGGCTGGCCGACCAGGGAGGCGCGGGCCATCTCCAGCGGGGTGACCCCGTGCGCGGCACCCGCCTCGGCGAGGACGGGCAGGACACCGAAGTAGAAGCCGTCGTTCGACATGAAGTAGGTGAGCGGCAGGCTCAGGATGCCGGTGACCAGGGCCATGTGCGGACCCATGCCGGCGGGGATGACGTCCACCATCCACTTGGCCATGTTGTCGACCATGCCGGTGCCCTGGAGGACGCCGGTGAAGACGGCGGCGGCGAAGACCATGCCGGAGACGTTCAGGACGTTGTCGGCGTGGGCGGCCAGACGGGCCTTCTGGTCGGGGATGTGCGGGAAGTTCACGGACAGGACGAGCGCGGCGCCGATCAGGAACAGCACCGGGATCGGCAGCCACTCCATGATCATGGCGGTGAGCAGGCCGACCGTGAGCAGCGCGTTGAACCAGTAGAGCTTGGGGCGCAGGGTGGACCGGTTCGGGTCGAGGCCCTGGAAGCCGTCGTCGTCCCCGGAGGCCGCGGAGGCCGTGCCTTCCTCGGGAGCGTCCGTGCCGGAGCCCGCGCCACCCGCGACGCCCGCACCGGCGGTGCCGCCCTTGCGCATCGAGACCTTGCCGTCGCCGGAGCCGCCGGAGCCGACGAGGACCGTCTCGGTCTCCTTCTCCTCCTCCAGCACGTCGTCCAGCGTCAGCACGCCCAGCCGCCGGCGCTCGCGCACACCGAGCACGTACGAGAGGACGAAGACGAAGGCCAGGCCCACCAGGAGGGCCGGGATCATCGGGACGAAGATGTCACTGGCGTCGAGCTTCAGCGCGGTCGCGGCGCGGGCGGTCGGGCCACCCCAGGGCAGGGTGTTCATCACGCCGTTGGCCATGGCGGCGACACCGGTCATCACGACCAGGCTCATCTTCAGGCGCTTGTACAGCGGGTACATCGCCGAGACGGTGATCATGAAGGTGGTGGAGCCGTCGCCGTCCAGCGAGACGATCGCCGCGAGCAGGGCGGTGCCCACGACGATCCGCATCGGGTCGGCTTTACAGAATTTGAGGATGCCTCGGACGATCGGGTCGAAGAGACCGACGTCGATCATCACACCGAAGTAGACGATCGCGAACATGAGCATCGCCGCGGTGGGGGCGAGGTCGGTCACGCCGTCGAGGACGTAGTCGCCGAGCTTGGCGCCCTCGCCGACGAACACGCAGAACAGCGCGGGAATCAGCACGAGCGCCGCGATCGGCGACATCTTCTTCATCATGATCAGGACCAGGAAGGTCGCGATCATGGCGAAGCCGAGGATGGTCAGCATGAGTGGATACCTAACGTTCGCCCTTGAACATCCCACCAGGGCCGGCGGTGTCCGAGACGTTAGGTCCCGTCAAGCAGCGTTAACAAGACGTTGACGTGCGAGCAATAAGCGCAAAACTGCTGGTCACAGCTTTGCTCAGGTCAGAGCGGTGAGCTTTTCGGTCAGCGAGGGGTCCTGTGGGGCGGTCCCGGGGGCGATGTCGACCGGCACTCCGTTGAGGACCGCGTTGCCCGACAGCGGGTCGAGCAGGCGGCCGTCGAGGAGCTGGTTGACGTTGACGCCGGGGTCCGTGGAGGCGTGGCTGAGGCGGGTGCCGGGACGGTCGTGGCCCCAGCCGTGCGGCAGGCTCACCACACCCCGGCGGACCGTGTCCGTGACCTCGGCCGGAGCGGTCACCTCTCCCCCGGCGCCCTTGACGCGCACGGCGGCCCCGTCCTCGACGCCCAGCCGCTCGGCGTCCTCGGGGTGGATGTGCAGGGTGCAGCGGTTCGAGCCGCCGGTGAGGGCGGGCACGTTGTGCATCCAGCTGTTGTTGGAGCGCAGGTGGCGGCGGCCGACCAGGACGAACCCGTCGGGGCGTTCGGCCAGGGCCGCGCGCAGCCGGGGCAGGTCGTCCGCGATCGGGCCGGGCAGCAGCTCCACCATGCCGCTGCGGGTCTTCAGCGGCTGCGGCAGGCGGGGCTGGAGCGGGCCGAGGTCGATGCCGTGCGGGAGCGCGAGCAGCTTCGCCAGGCTGAGTCCGTCCGGGCGTGCGCCGAAGCCGTCGCCGTAGGGGCCGAGGCGCAGCATCATGTCGAGCCGTCGCTCGGGGCCGGTGTCGCCGGTGAGCCGGGTGGCGAGCTCGCGCGGGTCGCTGCCGTGGACCGGCGAGTGCGGCTCCTCGACCGCCTTGCCGAGGGTCTGGTCGATGACCATCTGGTCGACGGCCGTCGGATCGGCCCCGTGCATGCCCGTGACGGCCAGGATCAGCCGGGCCAGGATCTCCGTCTCCGCCATGCGGCCGGGTTCCAGGGGGATCGCGGGGCGGGTGTAGCGGACCTGGTTGCGTACGGCGAGGGTGTTGAAGGCGAAGTCGTGGTGGGGGCTCTGGGAGGGCGGGGGCGGGGGCAGGACCACGTCCGCGTGGCGCGAGGTCTCGTTGAGGTACGGGTCGACGCTGACCATGAAGTCGAGCGAGTCGAGCGCCTTGTCGAGCCGGTCGCCGTCGGGCGCGGACAGCACGGGGTTGGCCGCGACGGCGATCAGCGCGCGCACCGGCTCGCCCTCCTCGGTGGCGGTGTCGATCTCCTCCGCGAGGGCCGAGAGGGGCAGTTCGCCCTTCGCCTCGGGGTGCCGGCTCACCCGGGAGTGCCAGCGCCCGAGGGCGAAGCCGCGGCCGGGTCCGGCGGGGCGCGGGGTCTTGTCGGTGGCAGCCTGCGGGAAGAGCGCGCCGCCGGGCCGGTCGAGGTTGCCGGTGAGGATGTTCAGGACGTCGACGAGCCAGCTGGCCAGCGTGCCGTGCGGGACGGTGCAGCTGCCGATACGGCCGTAGACGGCGGCGGTCGGGGCGGCGGCCAGGTCGCGGGCGAGGGTGCGGATGACGCCGGCCTCGACGTCGCAGGCCTCCGCGACCGCCTCGGGCGTGAACTCCCCCAGTTCACAGGCGAGTTCCTCGATGCCCTGGACGTGCGGGGTCGGGCCGACGAGGCCCTCGTCGAGGAGCACCCGCGCCATCGCGGCCAGCAGCAGCGCGTCGGTGCCGGGCCGGACGGCGATGTGCCGGTCGGCGAGCTTCGCGGTGCGGGTGCGCCGCGGGTCGATCACGACGAGGGTGCCGCCCCGGGCCTTGAGGGCCTTCAGCTTGCCCGGGAAGTCGGGGGCGGTGCACAGACTGCCGTTGGACTCCAGCGGGTTGGCGCCGATCAGGAGCAGATGGTCGGTGCGGTCGAGGTCGGGCACGGGGATGGCGTTCGCGTCGCCGAAGAGGAGGCCGCTGGAGACGTGCTTGGGCATCTGGTCGACCGTGGAGGCGGTGAAGACGCTGCGGGTGCCGAGTCCGGCGAGCAGGACGGGCGGGTAGAGGGCGCCGGCCATGGTGTGCACGTTGGGGTTGCCGAGGACGACCCCGACGGAGTTCGGGCCGTGGCGCTCCACGACGGGCCGGATACCGGCGGCGACCGCGTCGAAGGCCTCCTCCCAGGTGGCCTCGCGCAGCTCGCCGTCTCGGCGCACGAGCGGCGTGCGCAGCCGGTCGGGGTCGGAGTCGACGGCCCCGAAGGAGGCGCCCTTGGGGCAGATGAACCCCTGGCTGAACACGTCGTCGCGGTCACCGCGGGCGTGGGTGACGCGCGTTCCCTCGATGGTGAGGGTCAGGCCGCAGGTGGCCTCGCACAAAGGGCAGATACGCAGGGCGGTGCGGGACACGGGTCCTCCCGGGGCGGCGGCTACGGTGACGCACTGACACACCCGAGCATACCGACCGGTATGCACGGCGGGGAGGCCCTGGCGGAATCGAGGTCGATCGGGATCGAGGTCAGTCGAGGGCCCGGGCCAGATAGGCGCGCAGCATCTCCCGGGCCTCGTCGATGATCCGCTCATCCCCCTGGGGCGCGACCCGGAACGCCAGGTGCACGAGGGTGTCGGCGGTCTCGACGGCGATGAGGAAGACGCGGCGAAGATCCTCGTCGGGCTCGCGGTCGAGGTACCCGGAGAGGAGTTCGGTGAGGCGGTCGGCGACCCGGTGGTTGGGTTCGGCGTGCCGGGATCCGACCGGGATCTGGTTGCCGAAGTCGACGAGGGAGAAGCCGGGCGCGGTGCGCTTCATCTCCAGGTACTCGTCGAGCACGGCGTCCATGGCCGTGCGCCAGTCCCCGCCCTCGCCGGCCTGCTGGAGGCGCTGGGTGACGCGCACGGAGTACCGCTCGAGGTTGCGCTGCGCCAGCGCGTCGGCCATCTGCCGCTTGTTGCCGAAGAAGCGGTAGACCGAGCCGATCGGGACCGAGGCCCGCTGGGCGACGGCACGGGTGCTCAGGGCGTCGTAGCCGACCTCGTCGAGGAGGTCGGCGCAGGCGTCGAGGATCCTGGTCAGGCGTTCGGCACTGCGCCTCTGCACGGGCGCGCGGCGGAGCGATGTCGCGTGGGGCACGGGCTTCATGATGCCCCTCCGGCGCCACCCGGTGAACCTCGCCCCCCGGCGTCCGTCCCCTGCGTCCGGGCCTTGCGCCGGGAGGCCGTGTCCGGCGTCGCCCCCGGGCCGGGCTCCGACGCGGTGATGTCGGCCGTGCTCTCCACGGGCTTGCCGTCCACCACCCACACGGTGCCGTCGTCGGCGTAGAGGCGGGCCGTGACGTGGTGTGTGCCGCGCGGCACGAGGCGGGTGTCCAGCCGGTAGGCGGGGGCGCGGAGCCGGGCGACGGGACGGCCGTCGACGAAGAGGTGCGCGAGACCCCGTCCGGCCACCGCGCGGGCTGCCGCGCCGGTCGGCGAGAAGCGGAAGTTCCGCACGGTCAGGCGCACGTCCCAGCCGCCGGCCGCGTCGGGCTGCACCTCGATCCCGACGCCGGGGGCACCCTCCTGGCCGACCTCGCGATAGGGCCGCCCCTCCGGGTCCCGGTCCTCCAGGATCTTGCCCACCGGTGCGGGTGACGCACCGTCTTCCGGGGCATCACCGGAGCCACAACCCGCGGATCCGGCCAGAAGGAGGACACAGACCGCGAGCGCGGCACAACGTCTCCGTGTCCACGACATATCCGGGAGCGTAGAACACACGTCCGGCCCGGCGGATCGTTCTCAAGTCGGGTTCCGGTCATCCGCAGAGAGGATGCCGCGCGCCCCTCTTGCGTCGGGGAAAACGCAATCCTACGGTACTGCAGAGGAATCGGACCGCAAGGGAGCAGCGATCATGGGCGATGGGGGCACCACCCGCGCGAGCGGGTTCGAGCACGGGGGAGCGCGGAAGACCGCCGAAGGGCTGACCTATCTCTCCGGCTTCGGCAACGAGCACAGCTCGGAGGCCGTCCCGGGCGCACTGCCCGAGGGCCGCAACTCACCCCAGCGGGCCCCGCTCGGGCTCTACGCGGAGCAGTTGAGCGGGTCGGCGTTCACCGAGCCGCGGGCGGACAACCGCCGCTCGTGGCTGTACCGGATCCGCCCGTCGGCCGCGCACCCGGCGTTCACCCGGATCCACAACGGCTCGATCCGCACCGCCCCCTTCACCCAGACCGTGCCCGACCCCAACCGCCTGCGCTGGAACCCGCTGCCCGACCCGGCGCCCGAGACCGACTTCCTGGCGGGCCTGTGGACCCTGGGCGGCAACGGCGACGCCACCCAGCGCACCGGCATCGCCGTGCACCTCTACACGGCCAACGCCTCGATGGACCGGGTGTTCAGCGACGCCGACGGTGAGCTGCTGATCGTCCCGGAGCACGGCGGGCTGCTGCTGCACACCGAGTTCGGTCTGCTGCATGTGGAGCCGGGACATGTGGCGCTCGTTCCTCGTGGGGTCCGCTTCCGTGTGGAGCTGCTCGACGAGTCCGCCCGCGGCTATGTGTGCGAGAACTACGGGGCGCCCTTCCGCCTCCCCGACCTGGGCCCGATCGGCGCCAACGGGCTCGCCAATCCCCGGGACTTCCGCGCTCCCGTCGCCGCGTACGAGGACGTCGAGGGACCGGTGGAGGTGGTGAACAAGTTCTGCGGCAACCTGTGGACGGCCACCTACGACCACTCCCCCCTCGACGTGGTGGCCTGGCACGGCAACCACGTGCCCTACGCCTACGACCTGCGCCGGTTCAATGCGCTCGGCACCATCACCTACGACCACCCGGACCCGTCGATCTTCACGGTGCTGACGTCCCCGTCGGACACCCCGGGCCTGGCCGGTGTCGACTTCGTGGTGTTCGCCCCGCGCTGGCTGGTGGGCGAGGACACCTTCCGCCCGCCGTACTTCCACCGGAACGTGATGAGCGAGTACATGGGCCTGATCGAGGGGGCGTACGACGCGAAGGCGGAAGGCTTCGTGCCGGGCGGCGGCTCGCTGCACAACATGATGTCGGCGCACGGCCCGGACCGGGAGACGTTCGACCGCGCGAGCGCCGCCGAGCTGAAGCCGCAGAAGATCGACGACGGTCTGGCGTTCATGTTCGAGACGCGCTGGCCGCTCACCCTCACCCCGCACGCGGCCCGCGCGGAACACCTCCAGCAGCGCTACGACGACGTCTGGCGGGGCATGGAGCGGCACTTCCGCCCCTAGGGGGCTTCTGACGGAACGCCGCTCCTTCTTCCACGGAGATCCGTCAGAAGCCCCCTTGCACTGATCATTTCCTACCGGTACGGATGGCCCGTGACCTCCTTCGCCCCGGACTCCATCGTCCTGAACCGCAAGCTGCCGCTCTGGTACCAGGTGTCGCAGTCGCTGCGCGCCTCGATCCTCGGCCGCTCGCCCCAGGACCCGCTGCGGCTGCCCACCGAGGAGCAGCTGGCCGGGCACTACGGCGTGAGCGTGCTGACGATGCGGCAGGCGCTGAAGGAGCTGGAGGACGAGGGGCTGATCTCGCGCCACCGCCGACGGGGCACGTTCATCGAGCCGCACGCGCGCCGGGGTTCCCCGGTGCGCCTGCTCGGCTCGGTCGACGCGATCGTGGCCCAGCAGTCCGGCATGACGACCGAACTGCTGGAGCACGGCAGCGCACCCGTGCCGGGCGAACTCGCCGAGTTCTTCCCGGATGTGCGGGAGGTCTCGACGTACCACCGGCTGCGGAGCGACGAGAAGACCGGTGAGCCGACGAATCACGCCCGCAACTACGTGCGGCCCGAACTGGCCGCGCGGATCGACCTGGACGACCTCGTCCGGTGGCCCATGACCAAGGTGCTGCGGGACGTGGTGAGGGCGGACATCAGCCGCATCACGGACACGGTGGAGGCGCGGCTGGCCGACCCGGAGACCTCGAAGCTGCTCCAAGTGCCCTTGCTGAGCCCGATCCTGCACTACACGGGCGTGACGTACGACGCCGAGGGACGCCCTCTGGATGTGGCCGTCATTCACTACCGCGGGGACCGGTTCTCCTTCACGGTGACGCTGGACGCCACCTGACCCGCCGGTCGGCGCCAGGTCGTACGATGCCCAGCGTGACGCACGACGACGCTCCGCTGCTGGCGGACCTCATGCCGTGGTCCGTCGCACCGCCGCGGCTCGGCCGGGGCTGGCCGGCGGCGCCCGACGCGGCGTCCCTGAAGGCCCGCTGGGACGCCCTGGTGAAGGCCGAGGGTCCCGACCGCGAGCCCCTGTTCGAGCCGACCCGCTCGCGCACGCTGCACTCGGCGGTCGGCCGGCTGCCCGGCCGGACCGGCAGCGGCACGGAGAAGCTGGTGCGCGCCTCGGGGCCCTGCCCCGAGCCGGTGCGCGTCCTGCTCGCGCCCTACGACGAGCAGTGGCTGATCCCCGACCAGCGGCTGATCGACGCGGCCCGCCCGGAACTGTGGCGGGTGGCGGACGAACGGCAGGCTTTCGTGGTGGAGACACCCGAGGCCACCCCTCCCCTGCTCGTCACCTCGCTGCCCCCGCTGCTCCGCCCCGGCCGGATCCGCCCGCTGTTCCGCCGCCCGGGCGGCCGCGAGCCGAACCTGGCCCCGGGCCTGCTGGAGCACCTCGGCACCCGCCTGGGCAGCGACCCGGCGCCGCTGGACGTCCTGGCCTGGATCACGGCCACGGCCCGCCCGGACCTCACCGTCCCGCTCACCGGGGACGCCGACGCGTGGGAACGCGGCATCGAGCTGGGCCACCGGACGCTGTGGCTGATGCGCCGCGACGGCGAACGCCCGAAGCTCCCCGGCGGCCGCCGCCCCTACGTCCGTGCCCCGCTGCCCTCCCGGCCCGTGACGCTGCGCTACGACCGGGACGAGGAAGCCCTGTTCCTGGACGAGGGCCGCATCTCGCCGGTGCCGCCGGAGGCCTGGGACTTCGAGGTGGGCGGAGTCCGTGTCCTTCAGCAGTGGTTCGAGACCCGCGTCGCCGTCCCCGAGCCGGGCACGCTGGCGGCGATCCGTCCCGCGACCTGGCCGCAGAGCTGGACGTCGGAGCTCCTGGAGCTGATCACCGTCCTCGCGCTCCTGGCCGAGCTGCGCCCCCTGGATGAGCCGGCGCTCCCCGACCCGATCACGGCGACGGACCTGCGCGGGGCCGGCGTCCTGCCGGTGCCGAGAGCGGCCCGCCGGCCGGCGACCGTGCTGGAGGGGCCCGAGGAGGGCCCGGAGGGGCAACTGGCGCTGCTCTAGCGCAGGGCGGGGTCGAAGGCGTCCAGGACGCGTTCGAGTGCCCGTCTGAACACCGCCTCCAGGTCGACCGGCCCGCTCTGCTCCGTGAAGGCCGCGGTCAGCCGCGGATACGCGCCGGTGGCGATCCGGCTGCCCAGATAGGCCATGCGGACCGCGTTCTCCTCTTCAGCCGACCACGGCATGGAGCGGGCGCGTTCGGCGGTCGCGATGTCGTTCCCGGTGTACGTCGTCACAACGCCGTTGAGCAGCGCGATCAGCTCCGTCTTCGTGCCGGCCGGCACGTCGAGCGGTTCGAGGCAGGCCAGGCAGTGCTCCAGGTAGCGCAGGGTGTTGGGGCTGAAGCCGAACACTCCCGGCATCAGGCGCGGCACCCAGGTGTGGCGGTACATGATGGCGCGCGTCTCCTCCGCGTTGCGGAGCATGTCGGCGCGCCAGTCGCCCGTGGGCTCGAACATCTCGTGCTCGGCACCGACGGCGTCGATCATCAGCTCGTACAGGTCCTCCTTGCGGGGGACGTAGTTGTACAGCGACATCGTGCCGCAGCCCAGCTCCGCGGCGACATGCCGCATGGTGACCCCGTCCAGCCCCTGCTCGTCGGCGATCCGCACCGCCGCCGCCGCGATGCCGGCGCGCGTGAACGCCGGTTTCGGCCCACGTCCGGTGCGCTCGGGGCGCGCCCAGATCACTTCGGGTACGGCCGCTCGGCCCGCCATCGCTCATCACCTCGGCCACCATCCTAGTTACGTACAGCGTACGTAGTGCGCTATGGTCATGCCATGACTTCTACGTACGCTGTACTTAGTGAAGGTCTGGCGAAGCGGTTCGGGGAGGTCCATGCCCTGCGCGGGCTGGACCTCGCGGTCGCCGAGGGGACGGTCTGCGGGGTCCTCGGGCCGAACGGGGCGGGGAAGACGACGGCCGTACGACTGTTGACCACGCTGCTGCGGCCGGACGCGGGCTCCGCCCGCATCGCGGGGCACGACCTCGTCCGCGAGGCCGCCGCCGTACGCCGCCGGATCGCCGTCACCGGGCAGGACACCTCGATCGACGGGGACCTCACCGGACGCCAGAACCTCCAGCTGTTCGGCCGGCTGCACCGGGTGCGCGGTCCGGCCGGCCGGACCGCGGAACTCCTCGACCTCTTCGGCCTGACCGAGGCCGCCGACCGCCCCGCGTCCACCTACTCCGGCGGCATGCGCCGCCGCCTGGACCTCGCGGCGAGCCTGGTCCGCCGCCCCGACGTGCTGTTCCTGGACGAGCCGACGACCGGCCTCGACCCGGTCAGCCGCACCCTCATCCGGGACGTGGTGCGCGGCCTCACCACCGAGGGCACGACCGTGCTGCTCACCACGCAGTACCTGGAGGAGGCCGACCAACTGGCCGACGACATCGCCCTGGTGGACCGGGGCCGGGTCACGCACACCGGGTCTCCGGCGCAGCTCAAGTCGCTGGTCGGGGCGCACGCCGAGGTCGTCGTGCCGGACGCGGACATCCTCGCGAAGGCGGCGGGCGTGCTCGACCGGCTGACGGGGGCACAGCCCTCGTTCGACCACGAGCGCAACGCCGTGGGCGCGGTCAGCAGGGACCCGACCCTGACGATCCCGCTGCTGGTGCGCGCCCTGGACACGGCCGGGGTGCCGCTGCTCGACGTGAGCCTGCGCCCGCCGACCCTCGACGACGTGTTCCTGCGCCTGACGGAGACCACGACCGGGACCACCGACGAGAAGGAGCGTGTCGCATGAGCATGCTGGCGTACGACGGGACCGCGATGCTGGGCCGCCAGCTGCTGCGGATGCGGAACAACCCGGGGCGGCGGATGTGGTGGCCGCGGCCGCCGGGGCCGTGCCGTTCCTGCTGGTGGGCCTCGCCGTGGGCTGGCGGGTCGAGGGGAGCCCGCTCGACGCGGCGGGGGCGTTCGCGCTGCTGATGCTGTTCCGCTTCGCGTGCACGTGGGCCGGGATCTACCTCGGCCTGCTCACCCGCAACGAGGAGGCGTCCGGCCAGTTGGGCGGTGCGACGTTCCTGCTGCCGCTGCTCTCCAGCGCGTACATCCCGACGAGCGGACTGCCGGGCTGGCTGCGGACGGTCGCCGAATGGAATCCGATCAGCGCGGTGGCGACGGCCCTGCGGGACCTGCTCGGCAACACTCCGGTGCCCCACGGGGCGGCCTGGCCGGTGGCCCACCCCGTCGCGGGGTCACTCCTGTGGTGCGCCGTGCTGCTCGGGGTGTTCGTGCCGCTCGCCGTGCGTCAGTACGCGCACGGCGAGCGGTGAACGGGCGGCCTCAGCCGCGGGCGTCGCCCCCGGTCACTGCCGGGCGGGGATGTGGCACCGACAGGGGGCGTGCCGCGCTCGGGAACACACCTGGCGCCGCTGCGTGCCGCGGGGATGACGGACGACGGGTGTCGCAGCGCCGGCGCCGGGGGCGGTGCGACCGCCCGAGCGCGGACCCCTACCTGCTGCCGAACAGCGTGCGGCGCAGCCGGCGCAGCGGCGCGAAGAGCGACACACGACGCACGCGCGCGCCCCTGCCACTGCGGTCGTGCGGCTGACGCGCGGTCAGTTCCCGCATCAGCGAGGTCGCCTCGACCGTCTCCCGCTGGGGGACGGCAGGGCCGCCCAGCACCGAGAGGTGGCGGTCGAGGCGCGAACTGGTCGCGCTGCTCCCGCAGGTGATCGCAGGGACCCTGGCCCTGCTGCGCACTGTTATCTGATCCATGTCACTCCCCACCCGTACGAGTCCACCCGGCCCGGGCAGGTTAACCCTATCGCCCCGTCCGGGCACTCGTGTATCTCGGTCACAGGATTCACCTTCCCCATAAGGGGGTTGACGATGTATCTCCGATTACTCTCCGAATCCAACAGATTTCAGGGCGAGTTGGACGATCGGCTGGGTAGTGGGCTGCGGCGATCCCCCGGCGGGCTCGACGGTCACCGCCAGTGACGTCGCGGAGGCGCCCAGACCCGTTGCGACCAGGGGCGTGTCGCCCTCGAAGAGCCCGAGGGAGCGTGGTTGCGCGCCCGGGCGCATGAGCCACAACTGGTGCACGCGACTGCCCGACGGGGCTCCGTATCCGCCGAGGGTGACCACCGCGCTCCCCTCCGTGGCGGAAGCGATCACTCCGATGGTGCGCCCCCGCCCGTCCCGGCCGCTGCTCGCACGGGCGTCCGGAGCCGCCAGAACGTGGGCGATCTCACGTGACCGATCTTGCTCGGCGGTCAGCCGGTCCTGGGTCCGGTTCGCCTGCACGGCGAACAGCGAGGCGACCACGAGGGCCGCGGCGGCGGTGGCCGTCGCGAAGGGCACGAACAGCGGGATCCGGCGCCGTTGCCGCTGCCGTGGCGGCGGCTGGGCACCCCACACGTGCGGCGGCAGCTGCGTCGCACGCGCCCGTACCGGCTCGCGCCCCGCACCCTGCGGCGCCGGGTCCTGCGGAGTCGTCCGTACGGCGAGCATGACCCGGTCGCGCATCGCGGCCGGGGGCGGGGCGGTCGTGGACCAGGCGAGCCGGACGGCGTCCTCGGTCAGGGCGCGCACCTCGGCGGCGCAGCGGTCGCAGTCCCTCAGGTGCTTCTCGAAGCGGACCCGCTCCGGGGGCTCCAGGGCGTCCAGCGCGTAGGGCGCGGCGAGCGAGTGCAGGTCCTCGCGGCCAAAGAGGCTCATGCCACACCTCCCAGGCACTCGCGCATACGGGTCAGTCCGTCCCGCATCCGGGTCTTGACGGTACCCAGCGGCAGGGAGAGCTGCTCGGCCACCTCACGGTACGTGTAGCCCTCGTAGTAGGCGAGGGTGACCGACTGGCGCTGCAGGACGGTGAGCCGGTCGAGGCAGCGGCGCACCCACTCGCGTTCGAGGCCGGCCTCGACCTCCTCGGTGACCTGGTCGAAGGCGGGCTGGTTCGCGCGGAGCGCCTCGCGCTGCTCGCGCTCCCCGGCCGCCCGGGCGCTGCGGACCCGGTCGACGGCGCGGCGGTGGGCGAGGGTGAGGATCCACGACATCGCACTGCCCCTGCCCGGGTCGAACTTCGCTGCGGACCGCCACAGTTCGAGCAGCACCTCCTGAGCCACCTCCTCCGACTGGGCGGGGTCGCGCACCACACGCCGTACGAGACCGAACACGGGACCGGACACCAGTCCGTACAGCTCCTCGAAGGCCTTCTGGTCCCCACCTGCCACGAGCAGCAGCAGCTCGTCCGCCTCCACTCGGTCCCCCTCTCCGAGGCCGCACCGGGCCTGTCCCCTCACACGAGGCATTCGCAACGCACACACCTCCGGACGGTGTTACGGATCAGCGCGTCGAAAACGCGGGTCGCCCGGCGATGAAACAACTTCGCCGCCTCGCCGTAAGAACGTTTGAGATTCGACCAATCCGCTTCGCCGACCGCTCCGAATGGCGTGTGTCAGGCAAGTTGGCACGGAGGACGGACGGCATGACACCTATCTCCAGGACCGGTGCGGGACGCACGAGCATCGCGACCGTGATCTGTGGCGCGCTGGCCGCCGGCGGGCTCGCAGCCGCCGGTGTGACCGCGCTGGAACCTGAGGCGGCCTCCGCCTCCAGCCACCGCGAGGCCCCGCTGATCTCGGGGACCCCCCAGTACGACAACACGGACGTGTACGCGTTCGTCAGCCCGGACAAGCCGGACACGACGACCATCGTCGCGAACTGGATCCCCTTCGAGGAACCGGCCGGAGGGCCCAACTTCTTCACGTTCGCCGAGGACGCCCAGTACGACCTGCGCATCGACAGCAACGGTGACGCGAAGGAAGACCTGCTCTTCCGGTACACGTTCAAGACTCATACGAAGAACGACAAGACGTTCCTGTACAACACGGGCCCGGTCGAGAGCCTCGACGACCCCGACCTGAACATCACGCAGACGTACGACCTCGAACTGATCAAGCTGCGGAACCTGAAGGCCGTCTCGAAGACCAAGGTCGCCGACGACGTGCCGGTGGCGCCGTCGAACGTCGGCAAGGCGTCAATGCCGGACTACAACACCCTGCGCAAGCAGGCGGTCCACAAACTGGCCGGCGGCGCCCAGACGTTCGCCGGGCAGGCCGACGACCCGTTCTTCCTGGACCTGCGCGTCTTCGACCTGCTGTACGGCGGGAACCTCTCCGAGGTCGGCAACGACACCCTCAAGGGCTACAACGTCAACTCGATCGCCCTGCAGGTGCCCAACAGCTTCATCACCGAGTCGCACGAGCAGCCGATCGTCGGCATCTGGTCGACAACCCAGCGCAAGAACGCCAAGGGCTACTTCACGCAGGTCTCGCGCCTCGGCAACCCGCTGGTCAACGAGGTCGTCAACCCGATCAAGGACAAGGACAAGTTCAACGCGTCCACCCCGCGCGACGACGCCCAGTTCCTGGAGAACGTCACCAACCCGGAGCTGCCCAAGCTCATCGAGGCGATCTACAAGATCCCGGCGCCGGCCGAGCCGCGCAACGACCTGGTCGACGTCTTCCTCAAGGGCGTCAAGGACCTCAACCAGCCGCCGCACGTGACGCCGTCGGAGCAGCTGCGGCTCAACACGTCCATCAAGCCGGCCGCCAAGCCCAAGCGGCTGGGCGTCCTGGACGGTGACAACGCGGGCTTCCCGAACGGCCGTCGCCTCACCGACGACGTGATCGACGCCTCGCTCCAGGTCGTCGAGGGCGAACTGCTGGGCGCGAAGAACGACCTCGGTGACGCGGTCGACAAGAACGACAAGAAGTTCGAGAAGGCCTTCCCGTACGTCGCTCTGCCGACGGAGGGTTCGCGCGGTCCGCTCGCCAAGGGCGTGGACGGCGGCAACGACGTCCGCAGCCAGCTGGGCGACGCGCTCCAGCCGGCCGGCGCGCAGGGCTCGGACGACATGCGCCTGATCGCCGCGTCCGCGGGGGCCGGGGCGGGCGGCATCGTCCTGATCGGCGCGGCCCTGATGTGGTGGCGCCGCATGCGGAACCGGGCCTACTAGACCCGCTCCGCTCCCACCGACTGGCGCGGCCCGTTTCCCGTCCCCCACGGCGCGGGCCGCGCCGCCGACTCCCGCACCAGCACATCCGATCGAGGAGAGGTCATGCCTCCGCGTACCACCGACAGCACACCGGCCAGGCGCGACGACGACCGAGCGCCGTCGGCGGACCCGGAGCACCCGGAGCCCGGCACCGCCGGGGAGCGGGACGGTGGTGCGGCTGAGTCCGGCGCCGGTCGGCGGGTCGCCGCCATGCGGCGGGCCGCCGATGGGGGCCGTCGGTGGCGGGCCCTGCATCTGGCCGGTTGTGCCGTGCTGCTGGCGGTCGCGGTGACCGGTGGGGCCATCGCGGTCGGGGGCGTGCAGGACCGCGGGGCCGGTGTCGATGCCGTGTCGGCGTCCGGGGCGTTGTCGCCCGGCGATCTCGCCCGGGGGGATCTCGACGCGGGGATCGCGTCCCTGCAGCAGCATCTCCGGGCCCAGCCGAGGGACTTCGGCAGTTGGACCACCCTCGGGGTCGCCTACGTCGAGCAGGCCCGTACGAAGGGCGACCCCTCCCGGTATCCGCAGGCCGAGCGCGCCCTGAAACGGTCTCTCGCGCTGGAGCCCGGCAACGACCAGGCCCTGGCCGGGCAGGCCGCCCTCGCCGCCGCCCGGCACGACTTCCCCGGCGCCCTGGCCCACGCCGACCGGGCCCTGAAGCAGAACCCCTACAACGAGCGCGCCCTGTGCACCCGTATCGACGCCCTGGTCGAACTCGGCCGGTACGACGAGGCCGCCGAGGCCGCCGAGACCGCCGACGACAGGCGCCCCGGCGTGCCCGTCTTCACTCGGTACGCGTACGTGCACGAGCTGCGCGGCGACGTCCGCACGGCGCGTGAGGTGCTGGAGCGCGCCCTCAGCTCGGCCGCCGCGCCCGCCGACGTCGCGTACGTCGCCACCGCCCTCGGCCAGCTCGCCTGGAACCAGGGTGAGTACAAGACGGCGCTCGGCCACTACGCCCGTGCCCTCGCCGCCGACGACGAGTACCTGCCCGCCTTGGAGGGCCGCGCCCGCGCCCAGGCCGCGAGCGGTGACCGGGCGGCCGCCCTGAAGGGGCTGGAGCAGGTCGTCGCCCGGTTCCCGCTGCCCGGCCCGCTCGTCGCCCTCGGCGAGCTGTACGAGGACCGCGACGCCGACGGCGACCGGGCGAAGGCCGGCGACCAGTACGCCCTCGTCGACGCCTGGACGGCCCTCGCCCGCGCCGGCGGTGTCAACGCCGACCTCGACTCGGCCATGGCCGCCGCAGACCACGGCGACAAGAAGGAGGCCCTGCGCGCCGCCCGCGCCGAGTGGGACCGCCGCCACAGCGTCCACACCGCCGACGCCCTCGCCTGGGCCCTGCACGTCAACGGCCGTGACGAGGAAGCCCTGCCGTACGCCCGCCGGGCGACCGCCACCGGCTATGACAACGCCGTCTTCCTCTTCCACCGCGGTGTCATCGAGCGCGCCACCGGCGACGATCGCGGGGCCCGCGCGCATCTGAAGGCCGCGCTGGACCTGAACCCCGGCTTCTCGCCCCTCGGCGCGCGCGAGGCCCGTACCGCACTCGAGGACCTGGAGGGGAACCGGTGACCCTGCGCCGGCTGTTCGCGTCCGGCGCCGCCGTCCTCACGGCCGCCTGCGCGCTCACCCTGCTGCCCGCCGCCACGGCGAGCGCCCACCCGCTGGGCAACTTCACCGTCAACCGCTACGACGGCCTGGTCGCCGCCCCCGGCGAACTGCGGGTCCACCACGTCGAGGACCTCGCCGAGATCCCGGCGACCCAGGCGGGGCCGGACATCGAGCGGCTGGGCATCGCCATGTGGGCCCGCGAGCGGTGCGCCACGGCCGCCGAGGACAGCCACGCGACCGTCGGCGGACGCCGGGTCACCCTCACCGCCGAGCGCAGCCACGCGCGCGTGCGGCCCGGGCAGGCGGGGCTCGACACCCTCCGTGTGGAGTGCGAGCTGACCGCTCCTCTGCCGTCGGGCGAGAAGACCCTGGCCCTCGGCTTCCGCGGTGCGGGCGCCTCCAGCGGCCCGGGCTGGCGGGAGATCACGGCGCGCGGCGACCGTATGACCCTCGCCGCGTCGGATGTGCCGGAGAAGTCGATATCGGCCGAACTGACCAGCTACCCCGAGGAGTTGCTGTCCTCCCCGGCCGACACCGCGTCGGCCGCCCTGCGGGTGCGCCCCGGCGGCGCCGCCCTGGACGGGGAGGATGCGGACGCCCCCGCGGCCTCCGTGCTCCCGCGCGGCGCGGACCGCTGGACACGGGCCCTGGACGACCTGGTGGCCCGGCAGGACCTCACCGCCGGCTTCGCCGCGCTGGCCCTCCTCATCGCCGTCGTCCTGGGTGCGATGCACGCGCTCGCCCCGGGCCACGGCAAGACCATCATGGCCGCGACGGCGGCGGCCCGGGGCGGCCAGGCCCGGATGAAGGACGTCCTGCCCATGGCCGCCTCGGTGACCGTCACGCACACCCTGGGCGTGGTCGCCCTGGGCCTGCTGGTCACGGCCGGCTCTGCGGCGGCGCCCTCGGTGATCGCCTGGCTCGGCGTCGCCAGCGGCCTCCTGGTGGCCCTGGTGGGCGCGAGCCTGGTCCGACGCGCCCTGCGCAACCGCGCGCACAGCCAGCCGCACGGCCATCATCACGACCACGGAAGCCACACTCACACCCACGACAGCCACACCCACGACCACCACGACCACACCCACGACCACGACCACGACCACCCGCACGGCCACACCCACGACCACGACCACCCCCACTCCCACCCCCACACGATCGAGCACACCCACGGCGGATTCACCCACAGCCATGCCGTCGCCCCCACCCTGCGCGGCACGATCCTCATGGGCTTCGCGGGCGGGCTCGTGCCCAGCCCGTCCGCCGTGGTGGTGCTGGTCGGCGCCGCGGCCCTCGGGCAGGCCTGGTTCGGTCTGCTGCTCGTCGTCGCCTACGGCGTCGGCCTGGCGCTCACCCTCACCGCCGCCGGGTACGCCGTCGTCAAGGCGGGCAGCGGCATGACCCGGCTGCTGGACCGGCGCCCCCGATGGACGGCGGGCCCGATGGCGGCCCTGGTGCGCCGGACCGCCCCGCTCGGTTCGGCCTTCGCCGTGGTGGTTCTCGGGGCCGGACTGGTGTTCAAGGGGGCGGCATCCGCACTCGGCTGAGTTACGTTCGACAGGCATCGGACGTCAGGAGAAAAGCGGACGTCGTGAGGAAAACCGACCTCATGGGGAAAACACTTCCCATGGAGATTTCGCCCGGCTGCGAATGGGGGCGCCGTGTTCGAAGAACCGGGCCATGAGCGTGTGATCGCGGGCCGCTACCGGCTCCTGGCGCCGCTCGGCGAGGGCGGCATGGGGACGGTGTGGCGCGCCCGCGACGAGGTGCTGCACCGCGAGGTCGCCGTCAAGGAGGTGCGCGCCCCCGCCGGACTGGCGGGCGACGACGTGCAGCGGATGTACGCGCGGCTGGAGCGGGAGGCGTGGGCGGCGGCCCGGGTCGCCAACCGCAACGTGGTGACGGTGTACGACGTGGCGACGGATGAGGGCCGGCCCTGGATCGTCATGGAACTGGTCCGCGGCCTCTCCCTGGCGGAGGTCCTGGACGCCGAGGGCCCGATGACACCGCAGCGTGCCGCGCACATCGGCGCCGAGGTGCTGGCCGCGCTGCGGTCCGCGCACGAGGCCGGGGTACTGCACCGGGACGTGAAGCCGGCCAACGTGCTGATCTCGAACGACGGCCGGATCGTGCTCACCGACTTCGGCATCGCCATGGTCGAGGGCAGCTCCGCGCTGACCATGACGGGGGAGGTCATCGGCTCGCCCGAGTTCCTCGCCCCGGAGCGGGCGCTCGGCCGTACGCCGGGCCCGGAGTCGGACCTGTGGTCGCTCGGGGTGCTGCTCTACGCGGCGGTCGAGGGCCACTCCCCCTTCCGTCACGACACCCCGCTGAGCACGCTGCGGGCGATCGTCGACGAGGAGCTGCCGCCGCCGTACCGGGCCGGTCCGCTCGCCCCGGTGATCGAGGGGCTGCTGCGCAAGGATCCCGAGCAGCGGCTGCCGCCCGAGCGGGCCGAGGAGGAGCTGCGGGTCGTCGCCGCGGGCGGTTCGCCGCGCACGGGCACCACGCGGGCGGTTCCGTTCCCTCCGACGGTCGCGGGCCACCCCGCACCCGCTCCCACGCCCCCGATGCCGTTCCCGGGCCGGTCTGCGGCGTCCGGTCCGACCGCGGCCACGACGGCCACGGGCCGGGGCGGGGACCGAAGGGCCGGGCGGGTGCTGGTCGTGGGCGTGATCGCGCTGGCGCTCGCGGTGGGCGGCCTGACGTACGCGCTGCTGAACAACGGGGACGGCTCCGGCGACAACGACCAGGGGGCCGGGGACAGCACGCCCACCGCGACCAAGAGCCCGCCGCGGAACACCGGGACCGAGAAGTCCAGCCCGTCGCCGTCCCCGAGCAGGACGAAGGAGAGCAGTCCGCCGCCGCAGTCGGTGCGGGTCGCCCTGGAGGGCCGGCGCACGGACTACTCGGGCACCTGTCCGCCGCCGAACGCCCAGGCACCCGAGTTCACGGCGACGCTCACGGTGGGGCGGCTGCCGGCCGAGGTGAGCTACCGCTGGGTGACCGAGGACGGCCAAGTGCTCGACGGGGGCTGGAAGACGCTGTCGTTCCCCGACGGCGGTGGCCGTGCGAAGCAGGACACGGTGCGGGTGACGACCGAGGCGGAGAGCGGGACGTTCGAGAACGAGATCAGCGTCGAGGTGCGGGAGCCGGTGCGGGCGACGTCCGAGTCGGTGCCGTTCTCGGTGACGTGCGAGACGGAGACCCCGACGGACGGGGCCTCCCCTTCTCCTTCCGGCACGGACCCGGACCCGGACTCGGGCCCGGACTCGGACTCGGACTCCGGCTGAGCGGTCAGTCGTTGGCGTTGAGCACGGGCAGATAGCCGCCCGACTGGCCGGGTGCCTTCGGGTGGTACGACTCGCCGATGTTGAGCCAGCTGACGCTGTGCAGCCAGGAGTCGCCGGAGCAGATCTCGTGGCCGGTGAAGGTGGTGCGTACGTCGCCGAAGGCGTAGCCGTGGTTCGCGGCGCGCTTGGCGAGGGCGGTGTTGAGGTGGTCGGAGGCGTCGTTGATGGCCTTGCGCTTGGTCTCGGACAGACCGAGGCAGGTGGCGCCGAGCTTGTAGAAGCGGGGGTAGCCGAGGACGACGACCCGGGCGGTGGGGGCCTTGGAGCGGATGGCCGAGTACACGCTGTCGAGCTTGCCGGGCAGCGTGGAGTCGACGTACGCCCGGGCGGTGTTGATGCGGGAGACGCAGGCGCTGTCGGACTGGGTCACACAGGTCGTCATGACGTCGGCGAATCCGGCGTCGTTGCCGCCGACGCTGATCGAGACGAGGGCGGTGGAGGCGCCGAGCGGGGCGAGCTGGTTTGCCAGAACATCACCCGTTCGGGCGCCCGAGCAGGCCGTGAAGTCGAAGGTCGAGGGTGAGTGGGCGGCTGCCCAGAGGTAGGGGTAGGCCTTGGTGCTGCGCTTGCAGTCGCCGCTGGAGCTGATGTAGCTGCCGGCTCCGACTCCGGAGGAGTAGGAGTCACCGAGCGCCACATAGCCGCCAGTTGCGGCGAGTGAGGACGCCTGCGCCGTCGCTGCCCCGGTGAGGGCGGTGCCGACGGCGAGGAGGAGCGAGCTCACGAGGACGACAAATCGGGAACGTCTCATGGAACCTCCCTTTAGCAGGATCTCTGCCATAACCGTCGTAGCAGCTACGCGTGTTGACAGGAAGTGTCCATGCCAAGTCTTTTCGGCCTTCCGTGAATGCCCATGGCTTGTTCACAGCGGGTCGTGTTACACGCCCACCTCCTGTTGTTGCGCGTGCATGACAAATTTGTTGACAGACGCTCAGCTCTCTTGTTCTACGCCGGTAGTTGGCCGACGCTTTACTCCGGCCGGGAGCGGAACACGACACTCCCCGGCCCGTGTGCGCGAGCACGCGCACATCCCCCACAGGACGCGCGCCCCACCCAGGCGTGCGCCGCCTAGAGGAGGAATCCCTCGTCATGGCACAACTGCGCAGCAAGAGACTCGGGTTCGCCGCACTCACCTCGCTGGCCACCGCAGCCCTCGTGGGCGGGCTCACCGCCCTTCCCGCCCAGGCCGCACCCGCCGAGGGCCGGGTGCTCGCCGCGGACTCCCCGACCGCGATCAAGGACAGCTACCTCGTCACGCTCAAGAAGAGCGCGGGCCTGAAGGCGTCCTCGGCCGCGGGCAAGGGGCTGGTGAAGGAGTACGGCGGCTCGGTCGAGAAGACGTTCGGCAAGGCGCTGAACGGCTACTCGGCCACCCTCTCCGCGACCGAGGCCCGGCAGCTCGCCGCCGACCCGGCGGTGGCCTCCGTCGAGCAGAACCAGCGCGTCACGCTGGCCGCCACCCAGACCAGCGCCCCCTGGGGCCTGGACCGCATCGACCAGGCCTCCCTCCCGCTGTCCGGCACCTACACCTACCCGGACAGCGCGGGCGGCGGGGTGACGGTCTATGTGATCGACACCGGTGTGCGCATCACCCACCAGCAGATCAGCGGCCGCGCCTCGTACGGCTACGACGCCGTCGACGGCGACACCACCGCCTCCGACGGCAACGGCCACGGCACCCATGTGGCCACCACGATCGCGGGCTCGACCTACGGCGTCGCCAAGAAGGCGAAGATCGTGGGCGTGCGGGTGCTGAACAACAGCGGCTCCGGCACCACGGCCGGTGTGATCGCGGGCATCGACTGGGTGACGCAGAACCACTCCGGCCCCTCGGTCGCCAACATGTCGCTCGGCGGCGGCGCCTCCGCGACCCTGGACGCGGCGGTCCGCAACTCCATAGCCAGCGGCGTCACCTACGCCGTCGCCGCGGGCAACAGCAGCACCACCGCCTCCTCGTCCTCGCCGGCCCGGGTCGCCGAGGCGATCACGGTCGGGGCCACCACCCGCACGGACGCCAAGGCGAGCTACTCCAACTACGGCTCCGTGCTGGACATCTTCGCGCCCGGGTCCTCCATCACGGCCGGCTGGCACACCGGCGACACCGCGACCAACACCATCTCCGGCACCTCGATGGCGACCCCGCACGTCGCGGGCGCGGCGGCGGTCTACCTGGCGGGCCACACCTCGTCCACCCCGGCCCAGGTCGCCACGGCCCTGGTGAACGGCGCCGTCACCGGCAAGGTCACCAGCGCGGGTTCGGGCTCGCCGAACCGGCTGCTGCAGATCGTGCAGTGACCGGCATCCCCACCGGCACCTGAACATGCGTTCCCCGGAGGCCCTGATCGCCTCCGGGGAACGCATGCTTATGTGACGGGAACTCGCAACTTGGGTCCCACAAGGCGCCTGTCGCAACGTACAAACCAACAAAAACGTGAGAGGCCGTTCCAGGTCTTGCCATACGGGTTCAATCGTCAATACCGTCATACATCTCACCCGCATCGGTCCGTCAGTACGCGGCTCTAGGGGAGGGCTCAAGGACCGCGACGAACCGGCGCGGGGCGCGGTAGGGGGGTGCCGTGCTCGGTGACCGCACCGGTCTCCGGGCCGTGCCGCGCGGTCGGCTGCCGTTTTTCGCTGCCGACCAGCTTTGCCAGCTCACCCGGCGTGCCCGAAGCTCCATCTCGGCGTGCCACGGGTGAGAACCCCCCTTTCGAACCGGACTGGATCCGGACTGCCCTGGGGGGGCGGTCCACCGGACGAGAGGGACCAGACTCATGAGCTCAGTTCTGCAGCCGGCCGCGACGGACCCGTATCCGCCGACCGCCGGGAAGTACCGGCCCGTCTCCTCGCACCTGGCCATAGCGCCGCCGGTGAGCGTGGTCATCCCGGCGATGAACGAGGCGGATAACCTTCCGTACGTCTTCAAGTCCCTGCCCGACTGGATCCACGAAGTGGTCCTGGTCGACGGCAACTCCACCGACAACACCGTTGAGGTGGCCCGCGAGCTGTGGCCCGAGGTGAAGGTCGTCGAGCAGCGCGGCAAGGGCAAGGGCGACGCCCTGATCACCGGGTTCCAGGCCTGCTCCGGCGACATCATCGTGATGGTCGACGCGGACGGCTCGGCGGACGGCGGGGAAATCCTGTCGTACGTCTCCGCCCTGGTCTCCGGCGCGGACTTCGCCAAGGGCTCCCGCTTCGCCAACGGCGGTGGCACCGACGACATGACCTTCATACGCAAGCTCGGCAACTGGGCGCTGTGCACGGTCGTCAACCGCAAGTTCGGCGCCCGTTACACCGACCTCTGCTACGGCTACAACGCGTTCTGGCGCCACTGCCTCGACAAGATCGACCTCGACTGCACCGGCTTCGAGGTCGAGACGCTGATGAACATCCGGGTCGTCAAGGCCGGGCTCAAGGTGCAGGAGATCCCGAGCCACGAGTACCTGCGCATCCACGGCACCAGCAACCTGCGGGCCGTGCGGGACGGGCTGCGCGTCCTGAGGGTGATCCTGCAGGAGCGCTCCAACCGCCGCGCCCTGCGCCGCCGTTCGCCCCAGTCGCCGATGCTGGACGCGATGCGGGGAGAGGTGTCTTGAGCGGTCCCGGCATCTCCGTCGTGATCTGCGCGTACACCGAGGACCGCTGGGAGGACATCCTCGCCGCGGTCTCCTCGGTCCGCGCGCAGTCCCGGCCGGCCCTGGAGACGCTGCTGGTCGTCGATCACAACGAGACGCTCCGGGAGCGTCTGGCCAAGGAGTACAAGGAGTCCTCCGACGGCAGGGAGTCCTCCGACGGCGCTGTGGTGCGGGTGCTCGCCAACGCGGGCCCCCGCGGCCTGTCCGCCGGCCGCAACACCGGCATCGCCGCCGCGCGCGGCGAGGTCGTGGCCTTCCTCGACGACGACGCCGTGGCCGAGCGCGACTGGCTGTGGCACTTCGCCGAGGCGTACGGCGACCCGCGGGTGATGGCGGTCGGCGGGCGTACGGTTCCGGTCTGGGCGTCGGGGCGGCGGCCCGACTGGTTCCCGGAGGAGTTCGACTGGGTGGTGGGCTGCACGTATCTGGGCCTGCCGCGCGGCCGGGTCCGGGTGCGCAACGTGCTCGGCGGCAACGCCTCGTTCCGCCGCAGCGCCTTCGACGCGGCGGGCGGCTTCGCCACCGGCATCGGCCGGGACGGCGACAAACGCCCGCTGGGCTGCGAGGAGACGGAACTGTGCATCCGCCTCAGCCGCGCCCGGCCCGACGCGGTACTGCTGATCGACGACCGGGCGGTGATCCACCACCGGGTGCCCGAGATCCGCGAGCACTTCCGCTACTTCCGCACCCGCGCCTACGCCGAGGGCCTGTCCAAGGCCCTGGTGGCCCGGAGCGTCGGCGCCGAGAAGGGCTTGGAGTCGGAGCGCCGGTACGCCACCCGGGTCCTGCCGGCCGGGGTGGCCCGGGGGCTGCGGGACGCCCTGCTGGCCCGGCCCGGAGGTGCGGGACGGGCCGGCGCGATCGTGGCCGGGGTGCTGACGGCGGCGGGCGGTTACGTCGTCGGCAGCGTCCGGGCACGCCGCGGCGGAACGACGTTCTCGGTGCCCGAGGTGGAGGCGGCGCCGGGTGCGGGACCGTCGCGCGTGCCGGCCGAGGGAGCGGCCAGGGGAGGGGCGAGTCCGTGAGCGACGCCCGCGTACCGATCCTCATGTACCACGCGGTCGCGACCGACCCGAACGAGGCGACCCGCGCCCTGTCGGTCACCCCGGAGGCGTTCGCCGAGCAGATGGCGGTGCTCGCGGACCGGGGTCTCAGGCCGGTCACCACGGCCGGACTGGCGGCGTGCTGGCGCTCCGGCCGCGCACTGCCGGAGCGGCCGGTCCTCATCACCTTCGACGACGGCTACGAGGGCGTGCACCGGCACGCCCTCCCCGCGCTCGCCAAGCACGGCTTCCCGGCCACCCTGTTCGTCTCGACCGGGTGGCTCAGAGGGCCGTACGACACCGGGGGCGGCCTGGACACCATGCTGGACTGGGACCAGGTCCGCGAACTCGCGGCGGGCGGCGTCGAGATCGGCGGGCACAGCCACAGCCACCCGCAGCTCGACCAGGTCTCCGACGCCACCCTGCGGTTCGAGCTGATCCACTGCAAGGAGATCATCGGGGACCAACTGGGCACCGTCCCGGCCTCGTTCGCCTACCCCTACGGCTACTCCAGCCGCCGGGTCCGGCAGACGGTGCGCGAGACGGGCTACGCCCAGGCCCTCGCCGTCGGCAACGGCCTCGCGCGCCGCGCGCAGGGGCCGTACGCGCTGCGGCGGGTGACGGTGCGCCGCAGCACGGGTATCGAGGAGTTCGAGCGGATCGTCGAGGGCCGCGCGATCGCCCGTACGTTCGCCGGGGACCGTGCCCTGACCCAGGGATACGCCCTGGTGCGCAGGGCCCGGCAGGCGCGCGGGCTGGTCTCCCGCTCCGGGGGCTGACCTGCACCGGGGCAACATGCCGCGTGCACCTGGAAACCGGGTGCACGCGGCGTCCCCGTGCCGGATCATGGCGGCATGTCTGGAAACCCGCACGAGGCGCTGCCGATCCGGCTCAACGTCGACGACTCCGACTCCCCGTCCGACGTCGTCGACGCGCTGTTCCTCGGCCGCTTCGCGACGGGCGAGCAGCCGTACTCCCACGCGGTGAACATCGACCGCGTGCGGTCCGGGGCGACGCTGATGCCGTCCGGCGCCCGGGTGCTGCGCGTCGCCCGGGACGACGACCGCAGCGCGACCCTCGCCGAGGGCGACGGCTGGACGCTGCTGGTCTCCCGCTGGAACCGGGGCGCCGACGTCACGGTGACGGCGACCAGCGAGGAACTGGCGAAGAAGGTCCTCGACCAGGCCACGGACGGCGCGGCGGACGAGCCCGAACCGCAGCCGGAGAACGTCACGATGGGCTTCTGGTACGTCTCCCCGCGCCGCGGCCCGCACCGCACCACCCGCCAGATCGCGGCGGGCACCTGGGACGAGGTCCGGCCCAACTACACCGCGCCGGTGGCGGACGCCATGGACCGCCTGATGAAGACGACCCCCGAGGACATCGCGGGCCGTCTGCTGCTGCTGCACGGCCCGCCGGGCACCGGCAAGACGTCGGCGCTGCGGACGCTGGCCCGTTCCTGGCGCGACTGGTGCCAGGTGGACTGCGTCCTGGACCCCGAGCGGCTCTTCTCCGACGTCGGCTATCTCATGGACATCGCCATCGGCGAGGAGGACGCGACGGGCAAGGGCCGCTGGCGGCTGCTGCTCCTGGAGGACTGCGACGAGCTGATCCGCGGCGAGGCCAAGCACACGGCGGGCCAGGCGCTGTCGAGGCTGCTGAATCTGACGGACGGACTGCTCGGCCAGGGCCGCAACGTCCTGGTCGGCGTCACGACCAATGAGGACCTGGAGCGCCTGCACCCCGCCGTGGTCCGGCCCGGCCGCTGCCTCGCCCGGATCGAGGTCGGTCCGCTGACCCGTTCCGAGGCGGTGAGCTGGCTGGGCCACGAGGACGGCGTGGGCCGTGAAGGCGCGACGCTGGCGGAGCTGTACGCGCTGCGCCGGGGCACGTCCCCGACGGCCCTGCCGGAGCCGCGCGGGGGCGTCGACGCGGGGCTGTATCTGTAGGAGCTTCACATCTGTAGGAGCTCCACGCTCGCTGGTGTTTTGATGGGTGTATGACCCTGTTCGTCGGCACGTCCGGGTGGCAGTACAAGGACTGGCGGGACGTCCTGTACCCGTCCGGGCTGCCGATGCGGCTCTGGCTGGAGGAGTACGCGCGGCACTTCGCCACCGTCGAGATCAACAACGCCTTCTACCGGCTGCCGGCCCGGGAGACCTTCGAGGGCTGGCGGGGGCGGGTGCCCGGGGACTTCGTCGTCGCGGTCAAGGCGAGCCGCTATCTGACCCACATCAAGCGGCTCAAGGACCCCGAGGAGCCGGTGCACCGCCTGATGAGCCACGCGGCGGGCCTCGGCGAACGGCTCGGCCCGGTCCTGCTCCAGCTCCCGCCCACCCTGCGCGCCGACCCGGGCCTGCTGGACGCCTGTCTGGCCTGCTTCCCGGCTTCGACCCGGGTCGCGGTCGAGCCGCGCCACGACTCCTGGTGGACACCCGAGGTCCGCCGCGTCCTGGAGTCCCGGCGTGCCGCCCTGTGCTGGGCCGACATCCTGGCCCGCCCCGCGACGCCCCTGTGGCGCACCGCCGACTGGGGCTACGTCCGCTTCCACCAGGGCCGCGCCCGGCCCTGGCCCCGCTACGGCCGCCGCTCCCTCGCCACCTGGCTCGACCGCATCACCACGACCTGGCCCGGCGGCGAGGACGTCTACGCGTACTTCAACAACGACCCGGGCGGCGCGGCGGTGGAGGACGCGATGGCGTTCTCACGGGCGGGGAGGTCGGCGGGACTGGACATCACACGGACACCCGAGCGACTGGCGCAGCAGTCCGGTTAGGACGCCCTACTCCCCGTAGACCGCCCGCAGGGCGTCCCGGACCGCGGCGAGCGCGGCGTCCTCGCCCAGCCCGAGCCTCCTGGCCCGCTCCGCATAGGCCTGTGCGGCCGAGGCCAGCTCGCGGTCCGCCGCCGAGCCGGCGGCGGCCACGAACGTGCCGTTGCGGCCCCGCGTCTCGATCACCCCGTCCGCCTCCAGCGCCCGGTACGCCTTGGCGACCGTGTTCGCGGCGAGTCCCAGTGACTCGGCCAGCCCCCGCACGGTCGGCAGCCGGTACCCCACCGGCAGCGCACCCGACCGCGCCTGCTCGGAGATCCGCGCCCGCACCTGCTCGTAGGGCGGAGCACTGTCGTCGATGTCGATCTTCAAGGTCACAGGCCGATTGTCGCGCACCCGGCGGAAAATGAGAGGCACCCCGGACTTGTCCACGCGTAGCGTGCGCCACCATGACCGTGATCGTGCGCGACCTGCGCCCCGACGTCCGAGCCGACGCCGAGGGCTTCTCCGACACCCGCCGCCTCGCCCTGCCGTACATGCTCTCCACGCCCGAGTCGGTGGTGCACACCCTGACGCACGCCCACCCGGACGCCCGCTTCGGGCAGCTCGTCGCCGAGGAGGACGGCGAGATCATCGGCACGGCCCAGGTGCATGTCGCCCACGACAGCCCGGAACCCGGCCAGGGCTCCGCCAACATCTATGTGCGCCCCGGCCGCAGGAACCGCGGCGCCGGTTCGCTCCTGCTGCGCACCGCCGAGGAGCGCCTGGGACGCCTGGGCGTCACGAAGCTGTTCACCTGGGTGCTGGACGAGCCGGACAACCGCGCCTTCGCCGAGCGGCACGGCTTCCGGGCCAGCCGTTCCGCCTGGTTCCTGCGCCTGGACCTGAAGGCCGGTGCCCTGCCGCCCCGCCAGGACCTCCCGGCGGGCGTCGAGCTGCGCACGGCCGCCGACTTCGCGGACGACCCGCGCCCTGTGTTCGAACTGGACGCGGAGACCACGTCGGACGAACCGAGCGACATCGACGTGGAGTTCACGGACTACGACGCGTGGATCGAGGAGACCTGGAGGCACCCGCTCCTGAACCGCGACCTGACCACGATCGCGGTCGTCGACGGCCGCCCCGCCGCCTTCAGCGTGGCGTACACCGACGGCGACTCCCGCTACGGCACCGCCATGACCGGCACCTCCCGCGCGTTCCGCGGCCGGGGCCTGGCGAAGCTCGCCAAGAACGACTCCCTGCATCGCGCCCGCGCCGCGGGGTACACGGAGGCGTTCACCGGCAACGACACCGGCAACGAGCCGATGATCGCCATCAACAAGTGGTTCGGCTACGAGATCTGCGCGAAGGAAGTGCGTTATGTCCGCGAACTCGGCTGACCTGCCCCCGCAGCTGGAGGTCGTGCTCGTCAAGGCGGGCCGTACGAAGATCCGTTACACCGGAGAGCTGCTGACGGACGACGGCACGCGCGTCGCGGTCCGCGCGCCGTGGGCGGGCTCCGGCGTCCGCGACTTCGGCTTCGTCCGCTTCGAGCCCGGGGACGTCTTCACCGAGTACTACTGGCGCGACCGCTGGTACGCGGTGAAGGAGGTCCGCTCCGCCACGGGCGCGCTGAAGGGCTGGTACTGCGACGTCACCCGACCCGCGCGGCGCTCCGGTCCGGAGCTGGTCGTGGAGGATCTCGACCTGGACCTGTGGCGCTCCGCGGACGGCACGGACGTACGGCGCCTCGACGAGGACGAGTTCGCCGCGAGCGGCCTCGGCGAGTCGGACCCGGAGGCGGCGTCCGCCGCGCTGGCGGCGCTCGACGAGCTGGAGTCACTGGCCCGCGGCGACGGCTTCACCGCGCTCCTGGCCTGACGCCCCGGGCTGCGCGACCACCGCGTACCGCTCGTCCGTCACCGCCCTGCCCCACAGCAGCGGGTCGTCCGAGAGCCGCTCCACGCGCACCCGCCCGGCGATCGGGGCGAGCAGGCCGGTGAGCCGCCCGGCGGATATGCCGACCGGCTCGACGCTCCCCCACACGCCCTCGACCAGCACGAGCCGCCCGCCCGGCCGCAGCAGCCCGCACCAGTACCTGAGGGCGCGGCCGGGGTCGGGCAGGGCCCACAGGACATGCCGGACGAGCACGGCGTCGAAGCGCTGTTCCCCGACCGGGGGTGCCGCGGCGTCACCGACGAGGAACACCGCGTCACGCCCGGCGAGCTTCTCCCTGGCGAGCGTCACCATCGCCGGGGAGAGGTCGACGCCCGTCACCCGGTGCCCTTGCTCGGAGGCGAGGAGTGACAGGCTGCCGGTGCCGCACCCGAGGTCGAGGACGTCGCCCGCCCGTCCGGGCAGCCAGCCCCGCAGTCGCCCGGCCCAGGCGCGGCGCACCTCGGGATCGCGCAGGCCGTGGTCCGGCTCCTCGTCGAAGGAGGCTGCCTCGGCGTCCCAGTCCACGTTCGTCATGGGCCCAAGAGTGACACCCGCCACTGACACTCGAATCGTGACTGCCGCCACTGACAGACCAGGAGCGATGAGTAACTCTCCCCCGAAAGGTCTACCTCCGTGAGAACGCGGAACCCGGTAGACCCTGAAGGAGGCAGCCATGCGCCGTGTGACCGTGCAGAAGCCCCTGAAGAAGACGGACGTCCGCCGGGTCCGCGAAGAGGCCGAGGAGTGCCCCGCGGGGCGCCCCGAGGTGCGCAAGGACATCGCCCGCACCTGGTGGCCGGACGCCTGAACGGCCGGTGCCGGTCATAAGGCGCGCAGGAGCTGCCGCCCGCGGGGGTCGGAGCAGCGGCCGCCCCACTCCCCCGCCGCGCGCGGTGGGGTGGACGGCGATGATGTCGAGGAAGAGATGGTCCTCGAACGCCTCGACCACGACGAGCCCGGTCACGGGCTCTCCCGTCACGAACACCTTGCCCGCGGCCACGTTCGCCTCGTGGTCCTCCTCCATGGGCTGCGGCACCCGCCCGATGCGCTCGACGTAGGGGCGGAGGGCCGCGTCGATCACGTCCTTGGCGACCGGTACGTCGGCGGCACCGGCCGACCGGATCTCCTCGCCTGCCATGCCCGCGACGGTACCTACCTGATGCCAGCCCGAACACTCCCTTAAGCGGGCCATAAGGATCTCCTCCACCCGCCCTCAGCAGGCGATTTCACGGTTCTCAGGGGCTAGCTTCGGACCACCCCACGGGGATCCGGCCCAGTCGGGCCCGGACCTGTCCCATGAACCGTTTCGAGGAGTTCCCGCATGCCCGCACGCCGCAAGGTAGCCACCGTCGCCGCCCTCGGCAGCCTCCCGCTCGCCCTGACCGCGCTGACCGCCGCACCGGCCGCCGCGCACGGTTCGATGGGCGACCCGGTCAGCCGGGTCTCGCAGTGCTACGCCGAGGGCCCCGAGAGCCCGAAGTCGGCCGCGTGCAAGGCGGCGGTCGCGGCGGGCGGCACCCAGGCCCTCTACGACTGGAACGGCATCCGCATCGGCGACGCGGGCGGCCGGCACCAGCAGCTCATCCCGGACGGCAAGCTGTGCAGCGCGAACAGTGAGGAGTTCAAGGGCCTCGACCTGGCCCGCGCCGACTGGCCGGCGACCGGCGTGAGCAGCGGCTCGCACACCTTCAAGTACCGCGTGACGGCCCCTCACAAGGGCACCTTCAAGGTGTACATCACCAAGCCCGGTTACGACCCGGCCAAGCCGCTCGCCTGGAAGGACCTGGATCTCGCGAACCCGGTCGCGACGTCCACCGACCCGGCCGCAGCCGACGGTTTCTACACCTTCTCCGGCACCCTGCCCCAGCGCTCCGGCAAGCACCTGCTGTACGCGGTCTGGCAGCGGTCGGACAGTCCGGAGGCCTTCTACTCCTGCTCGGACGTCAGCTTCGGCGGTGGTGGCGGCCCGGCGGGCGGCGCCGCCCCGGCCCCGTCCGCCTCCGCACCCACCAAGGAGCAGATCGAGGAGGGCAACGACAAGTCGACGGTCGAGCACCACGGGCACGGCGACAACGACCCCAGCACCTCGGCGGAGCCGGCCGCGGCCCCGCAGGAGAGCACGCCGGACCGGCCGAAGGCCGCCGCGCCCGCTCCCAACCGGCCCGAGGCGGCCGGTGCCACCGGGAACCTCGCCGAGACCGGCGGCGACAGCGGCACCACGTACCTCGCGATCGGCGGCGCGGCCACGCTGGCGCTCGGCTCGTCGGCCCTGTTCCTGTCGGCCCGGCGCCGGACGGTGAGCGTCGGGCGGCACGGCCGGTGAACCACGGTCCGGTGAAGAACGGCCCGGTGAAGAACGGGCCAGTCAACCAAGGCCGTTGACTCGGTCCACCACCGCCCCATGACCCGGGGCCTGTCCGGCGGCTCAGGCCGGACAGGCCCCGGAACGTTTCGCTGACACGTGTCAGTCGAACACCGAAGCGCAGGTGGTGGGCCTGGCACGCCCCGGATCAAGGGCGTTGGCCACCTCGTGGAAGACGACCCGGTCCAGCAGTCCGACGGCCACGTGCTCGGACAGGTCGAGGGGGCAGAGGTCCTGGAGCAGGACGTTGCGCACGTCCGGCCCGCTCAGATACTGGCTGCGCCACGGCGTGACCACCTCGTCGTACCGGGTGGCGATGACGGTGTAGCGCACGCCGGGCACGGTGTCGCCGCCCGCGTTGAGCTTGGCGAGGAAGGCGGAGCCGGCTACCTGGTCGGCGAGGGCGGGGGTGTTCTTCGCCAACAGGTCGGCCGCGCCGGGGAAGTACGGCAGCAGGTTGGTGAAGCCGCTCAGGGTGGTCCCGTGGTTGCTGGGCGCGATGCCGACCAGGGCGTTCACCTTGGCGGCTCCGCCGAGGAACTTCAGGTAGTAGCGGGGCATCATGCCGCCCTGCGAGTGCCCGACGATGTCGGTCTCGGCTGCGCCGGTGGCCGCGAGGACCTTGTTCACGAAGTCCTTCAGCTGTCCGGCGGACTTCTCGACGGGTCCGAGGCCGTGGAAGAAGGGGACTCCGTCGAGCTGACCGTAGTCGAGGGAGAAGACGCAGTAGTCGCGGACCTTCAGGTAGGGGGCGAGGCCCAGCCAGTTGTCGACGGAGTTCCCGAGGGTGCCGTGGACGAGGACGACGGGGCGGGGGTGGGCGGCGGAGGGCTTGCAGGAGTAGTTGTTCCAGCCGGAGCTCGGGGCGCCGGCGGCCTGGGCGGTGGTGGCGGGGACGGTGACGGCCGCGACGGTCAGCAGCAGCGCGGCCAGGGGTCTGAGTACTCGTTTCCAGGGCAGCATCGGGTGATCTCCTTGCGGCTCAAGGGAGGTGCGACGGCACGAGGCCCTGTGATCCGGATCACGAGGATGCTGTTCACTCGTCAAGTTACGAGCGAGTAGTCGAACTGGGAAGTTACGCGTCAGTAAAAACTTGCAGCGATAGTTGGCGCCAAGGGCCCCGGCCGACGCCCCCTCACCAGGCGGGCCGAATGGGCCCGTGTGGAGCGATCCGCAGCAACTGCCCCCCGAGCGACCGCACTTCCCGCTCCCCCAGCAGGTCCGCCCATTCCCGCACAGCCTCCGCAGCCGCCTCCTCCGCGGCCCGCGTACAGTCCCGGCCCCGCCCGGTCAGCACGACCAGCCGCGCCCGCGCGTCCCCGGGATGCGGCCGCCGCTCGGCATACCCCTTGCGCACCATCTCGTCGACGAGCTGGCTCGCGGCCTGCTTGGTCACCCCGAGATGGACGGCGAGGTCGGTGACCGTCGCGCCGTCCGGGGCGAGCCGGGCGAAGGCGAACCCGTGCGCGGGCCGCAACCCCTCGAAGCCGCGAGCGATCACGCCCTCGTGGATGCGTTGCGTGAGCCCGCCGGCGACGGCGAGCAGGGCGGCGGACAGGGTCATGGCCTCGGAGTTCTGCACCCCTGCATTGAAACACCCTTGACGCGATGGTCAAGCTGCTTGACTATACCGTCAAGCAGCTTGACCACTTGGAGGCCTCATGCCCATCGTCCGCTCGTCCGAAGCCGTCACCCACGAGATCCACGGCGCCCGTTTCGTCTCGTACGCCACCCCGAGCAGCGGCAGCAAGGAGCTGTGCGCCTGGCGCGGCGAGATCCCGGCCGGCCTCAAGGCACCCGCGCACACGGTCAGCCGGGAGGAGATCTTCCATCTGCTCGACGGCGAGCTGCTGATCACACTCGACGGCCGCACCGAGCGGATCGCCGCGGGCGACACGGTGATCGTCAACCCCGGCGCCACCCTGACCGTCGAGAACCCGACCGACCGGACCGCGTCCTCCTGGGTCACCACCGCGATCGGCCTGGAGGCACGGCTGGCGGACGGCACCCGCATCGTGCCGCCGTGGGCCAACTGACGTCACACGGAAGGCTCTACGCCGCCCGCCCCCCTAGCCCCCCGGGCATCACCGCCCGCGGCCCGAACTTCGCCCGCGCGCGGTCCGCGACCTCCTCGATACGGCGGACCTTCTCGTCCACCGGGTCGAAGGTCAGCTGATGGGAGGCCTGGTCGGCGGGGTCGAGCCCCTCGGCGCGCAGGGCGATCGCGCGGACCCGGGCCCGCTGGAGTCCGAGCGCCTCGTACATGCCGTACGCGGCCCTGGTCAGCACCGGGGAGTGCGCGGTCGGTTCGGGCAGGGTGCGGCTGCGGGTCGTGGCGGACCTGTCGGCGTAGCGCACGGTGAGGGTGAGCGTGCGGCAGACCTTCTCCAGGGCGCGCAGCCGGGCGCCGATCTCCTCGGCGGCGGACAGCAGCGCCCGGCGGTGCCGGTCCGGGTCCAGCTCGTCGCGCCCGAAGGGGCGTTCCGTCGCGAGGGACCGGGAGACCGCGTTCGGTACGACCCGGCCGCGGTCGATGCCGTTCGCCTTCTCGCGCAGCTCGCGGCCGGGCTTCGCGCCGATCAGCCGCTGCAGCGTGGACAGCGGCGCTGCGGCGACCCGGCCGAGGGTGTCGAGGCCGTAGTCGCCCAGCGTGCGGGCGGTCGCGGTGCCCACACCGGGCAGCGCGGCGAGGGGCTTGTCCGCGAGGAACTCCGCGATGGCGTCCGGCTCGTCGGGCACCGTGCACGTCACCCCGGGCACGGCGTCGCGCAGCGCCATCCGGGCCAGCATCGGCCCGGGCCCGGCCCCGATCACACAGTCGACGCCGTGGAGCGCGAGCGACCGCACCCGGATCACCGAGGCCAGTTCGACGGCGTCCCGCCGGAAGTACCGCTCGGCGCCGCGCAGATCGGCCAGCGCCCCGTCCGGTGGCAGGGCCTGGACGACGGGGGTGAACTCCTCGAGCATCCCGAGCAGCTGGGGCAGATCCGCCTCGTTCGCCGGAGGCGGCTGGAAACGTACGCAGAGGATGGTCATCCCGCACTCCCCGGACTCTGGTGCCACAACTTCCTTGTGTTCGCGGGCCCTTCGCCCGCCGGACGCAGATCGGCCCAGGGGTGCATCTCGTACCCCGTGGGCATGCGGATCTTCCGCTGCTCCATCGGATCCTTGGCCGCGGAGCCCGTAGGCGCGGGCACTCCGTCCGACCCGGCGAGCCGCCGACGCGCGGCCCCTTCACCGTCGCCGCCGGAACCGTCATCGCCGGGGCCGGCCAGCCGGGCCGCGACCCCCTCCAGCCCCTCCTCCCGGCGCACTTCCAGCAGGTCCGCGAGGTTCCAGGCGGCGGCACCCACCACGCTGAGGCTGCGCGGGCCGCGGCGCTGCACCACCCCGCGCACCAGCAGCAGCCAGGAGTGGAAGACGGTGTGGGCGCAGGCATCGTGGGAGTCGTCGAAGAAGGCGAGGTCGACCAGGCCCGTGCCGTCGTCCAGGGTGGAGAAGATGACGCGCTTGCCGGACCGGATCGGCGGCGTCTGGGTGGCCGCCTTGGCGCCCGCGACCAGCACCGTCTCCCCGTGCCGGGCCTCGCGCAGGCGCCGCGCCGACACCACGCCCAGCTCGTCGAGGAACTGCCGGTGATCGTCCATCAGATTGCGCGATGCGTCCATGGACAGCACGCCCAGCTCGGCGCTTAGCCGCTCCGAGGAGGTGAGGTCGGGCAGCCCGGCCGGTGCGGTCCTCCGTCCCCCGGCCAGCGGCAACTGGCCACCGCCCCCGCCCCGGGCACCCCGGTGCAGCTCGGTCAGATGCAGTTGCAGATCACGGCGGTTGGCGCCGAACGCGTCCAGCGCTCCCACCTGAGCGAGCCGCTGGGCCAGCGGACGGCTGGGCCGGCCCCGCTCCCAGAAGTCGACCAGCGAGGCGTACGGCTGCCCCTCGGCGATCCGCGCCGCCTCGGCCTCGCGGATGCCGTGCACATCGGAGAGGGCCAACCGCAGCCCCCATTTACCGGACACCAGTTCGATACGATGTGCGACCCCCGACGTGTTCACATCCAACGGCAGCACGGGCACCCCACGCCGCCGCGCGTCCGCCAGCAGCAGCCGCTTCGGGTACATGCCGGGGTCGTGCGTGAGCAGCCCCGCGTAGAAGGCGGCCGGGTGATGCGTTTTCAGCCACGCCGACTGGTACGTCGGCACGGCGAAGGCGACCGCGTGCGCCTTGCAGAAGCCGTACGACCCGAAGGCCTCGACGATCTCCCAGGTCCGCTGAATCGTTTCCGCGTCATAGCCGTTCGCCGCCGCGTGCTGCGCGAACCACACCTTGATGCGCTCCTGCGACTCCGGATCCGACAGCCCGCGCCGCACCCGGTCGGCCTCGCCGCGCCCGCAGCCGGTCATGATGTCGACGATGTCGATGATCTGCTCGTGGAAGACGACGACCCCGCAGGTCTCCTTCAGCGGACCCTCCAGATCCGGGTGCGGATACCGGATCGGCGCCCGTCCGTGCCGTGCCTCGATGAACGGCCGCACCATGTCGGCGGCGACCGGCCCGGGCCGGAACAGCGAGATGTCGACGACGAGATCGTGGAAGGTGGCCGGCTGGAGCCGCCCGACCAGGTCCCGCTGTCCGGGCGACTCGATCTGGAAGCACCCGAGGGTCTCGGTGGACTGGATCAGCCGGTACGTCTCCGGATCCCCCGGCGGCAGCCCGTCCAGATCGACCCCGGCCCCCGTCGCCCGCTCCACTTCCGCCACCGCGTGCGCCATGGCCGACTGCATCCGCACGCCCAGCACGTCCAGCTTGAGCAGCCCGAGGTCCTCGACGTCGTCCTTGTCGAACTGCGACATCGGAAAGCCCTCGCCGCTGGTCGGCATGACCGGCGTACGCGCCAGCAGGGAGGCGTCGGACAGCAGCACCCCGCACGGGTGCATGGCCATCCCGCGCGGCAGGGCGTCCAGTGCCTCGACCAGCTCCCACAGCCTCCCGTACTTCTCCTTCTCCCCCGCCAGGGCCCGCAGCTCGGGCAGCTCCTCCAGCGCGGCGCGGGCGTCCCGCGCCCGGATATGGGGAAAGGACTTGGCGATGCGGTCGATCTCGGCCGGGTCCATGGACAGGGCCGCCCCCACATCCCGGATCGCATGCCGCACGCGATACGTCTCCGGCATCGCGACCGTCGCGACCCGCTCGGTGCCGAACCGGTCGATGATCGCGCGGTAGACCTCCAGCCGCCGCGCGGACTCCACGTCGATGTCGATGTCGGGCAGCACGACCCGCTCCTTCGACAGGAACCGCTCCATCAGCAGCCGGTGCTCGATCGGATCGGCATGCGCGATACCGAGCAGGTGGTTGACGAGCGACCCGGCCCCGGACCCCCGGGCGGCGACCCGGACGCCCATCTTCCGCACGTCCTCCACCACCTGGGAGACGGTCAGGAAGTAGGAGGCGAATCCGTGGTGGGCGATGATGTCCAGCTCGTGGTGCATCCGCTCCCAGTACTCCCGCCGCCGGTCGTATCCGCGCAGCACCATCCCGGCCGCCGCCCGCGAGGCCAGCGTCCGCTGGGCGGTGCGGTGTCCGGCGCCGACCAGATGCGGCTCGGGAAAGTGGACGGTGCCGATCCCGAGATCGTCCTCGGGGTCGACCAGGCACTCGGCAGCCGTGGCCTCCGTCTGCTCCACCAGCCGGTGAGCGGTCTCCCGCCGGAACCCCGCGGCCTCCACGATCCGCTCCGCCGCCCCGAGCATGTCCCCGGCGCCCTTGAGCCAGGCCTCACCGGAGTCCAGCCCCTTGGCCGGGTCGATGGGCACCAGCCGCCGGGCGGCGTCCAGCACGTCGGCGACCGGCCCCAGCCCCGGGTCGGCGTACCGCACCGCGTTGGTGAGCACGGGCCGGATCCGCTGCTCGGCGGCGAACCCGACGGTACGGGCGGCCAGCCGCAGCGACCCGGGCCCCGTGCCCTTCCGGCCGTGCCAGACGGCCTCCAGCCGCAGGTCGTCGCCGTAGACGTCCCGCCAGGGCGCGAGCAGCCGCGCCGCACGGTCGGGCCGCCCCGCGGCCAGGGCACGCCCCACGTCCGACGCAGGCCCGAGCAGCACGGTCAGCCCCTCGGCGTGATTGCGCTCCCAGGGCAGCAGGGGCGTCCCCTCCCCTTCATGGGCGGCCGAGACGAGCCGGCACAGCTCTCCCCACCCCCGGGCACCGTCCCGGGCGAGGAAGACCGCACGAGGAGCCGACTCGTCGACAAAGGCACCACCCCGCACCGGGGTCCGGCGCCGCCCCGGCCGCTCGGTTCCGGCCCCGGGCTCCGCGGCCGCCACGGCCAGATCGGCTCCGAACAGCGGCCGGACCCCCGCCTTGCCGCAGGCCTTCGAGAACCGGACCGCGCCGGCGAGCGTGTCGCGATCGGTCAGCGCCAGAGCGTCCATGCCCCGCTCGGAGGCACGCTCGGCCAGCCGCTCCGGGTGGGAGGCTCCATAGCGCAACGAGAATCCGGAGACGGTGTGCAGATGCGTGAACCCCGGCACACGCACCTCCCGCACTCGTGAGCCACACCAGCTCTCGAACATCTGTTCCCAGTAACCTCACCCCCACCATACCCCCAACCTCGAATGTATGTGCGACATCCGTTCGGCCCCGCCCCACCTGCGGAAACACCGCACACCGCCCGACCGTGGAGGCATGCCGCACAGCTCGTTCCTCGCCGAGGTGAGAGACGCCGTCACGCCCCGGGCCACCCTGCTCATCGTCGGCGTGATCGCGCTCCAGCTGCTGTTCATCGCCTCCTATGTGGGGGCGCTGCACGACCCGAAGCCCAAGGACGTGCCCTTCGGCCTGGTCGCCCCACAGGCCGCCGCCCCACAGGCGGTCACCCGGCTGGAACGCCTTCCCGGCTCCCCCCTGGACCCCCGCGCCCTGCCCGACGAGGCCACAGCCCGCACCCAGCTCGCGAACCGCGACATCGACGCCGCGCTGATCATCGACCCCAGGGGCAGCACCGACACCCTCCTGGTCGCCTCCGGCGGCGGCAGGGTCCTCTCCACCACGCTGACGGCCCTCGTCACCACCCTGGAGAAGTCCGAGCGGCGCACCATCCGGACGATCGACGTGATCCCGTCCGCGCCCCACGACCCCAACGGACTCTCGTCCTTCTACCTGGTGATCGGCTGGTGCGTGGGCGGCTACCTGGGCGCGGCGGCCCTGGCCATCAGCGCCGGGGCGAAACCCTCCAACCCCACCCGCGCCGCGATCCGCCTGGGGGTCATGGCCCTGGTCGCGATCACCGGCGGTCTCGGCGGAGCCCTCATCACCGGCCCGATCCTGGACGCCCTGCCCGGCAGCACCGCGGCCCTCTGGGGCCTGGGCACCCTGATCATCTTCGCGGTGGGAGCAGCCACCCTCGCCCTTCAGGGCGTCTTCGGCACGATCGGCATCGGCCTGGTCATCCTGCTGGTGGTCATCCTCGGCAACCCCAGCGCCGGCGGAGCCCTGCCCCCACCCCTCCTCCCACCCTTCTGGAAGGCGATCGGCCCGGCCCTGCCCCCAGGCGCCGGCACATGGTCGACGCGCTCCATCGCCTACTTCGACAACAACGCGATGACCGGCCCTTTGCTGGTCCTGGCGGCATGGGCGGCGGCGGGAGCGGCGATCACCATGGCATCGGCCGCACGCCGAAAGGCGCCGTAACCCCCGCCCACGGGGCCCGCACCCGCGCACGGCGAGTAGGGGACGGGTCGGGGGGGGTGTCCGCCCGCAGAGGTCGGCGCGTCAACGAACAGTCAGTCGGCACGCGACCCCATCGCGCCGTTCCGAGGACGGACACCCCCCGACGCGGCCCCGACCCACACCCGGCGAAGAGGCGCAGACGACGCGCACCCCCACCGGAGGTACACGCAAAAGTCCCGCCCCTCGCACAAGGGGCGGGACTTCACACACTCACATGTCAGCCGATCTGCGTCCCGGTCGCCGACAGCGCCTCGGTCACCGGCTGGAAGAACGTCTCCCCGCCCGAGGTGCAGTCACCGCTGCCACCGGACGTGAGCCCGACCGCCTTGTCCCCGGAGAACAGCGACCCGCCACTGTCACCCGGCTCCGCGCACACGTCGGTCTGGATCAGCCCGTTCACGATGTCGCCGTTGCCGTAGTTCACGGTGGCGTCCAGCCCGGTGACCTTGCCCTCGTGCACCTGCGTGGTCGACCCGCTCCGGGTGACCGCCATGCCGACGGTCGCGTCCGCGGCGCCCGAGATCGCCTGGGTGGAGCCGTTGTAGAGGTTCACCTCACTCGGGTGAGCGACCTCGGCGGTGTACTTGACCAGCCCGTAGTCGTCGTCCGGGAAGCTGGAGTCCGCGTTGGTGCCGATCTCCTTGCCGCTGGAGTCCGACCACGTGGAGATGCCCTCGGTGCAGTGACCGGCGGTCAGGAAGAACGGCTCGCCGCCCTTGACCACGTTGAAGCCCAGCGAGCAGCGCCCGCTGCCACCGGTGATCGCGTCGCCACCGGCGATGAAGGGCTTGTACTCCCCCTTCGACCGCTTGAGTTCGGCCTTCGCGCCCAGCCCGTCCACGACCTTCGTCAGCGTCGCCCACTCGGCCTTGGAGACCGTGCGGTCGGCGGTCACGACGACCTTGTTCGTCGTCGGGTCGGTCACCCAGGCGGTGCCCGGGATCGTCGCGTCCTGCTTCAGCGTGCTGCGGGCGCTCTTGAGCTCGGCGAGGGAGTTCGCCACGACTCTCGCCTTGGCGCCGGCCTTCTCGACGGCCTGCGCGGCGGCCTCGTCGAGCACGTTCACCACGAGGCTCTTGCTCTTGGTGTCGTAGTACGTCCCGGCGGCGTCGCCGCCCAGGTCCTCGGCCAGCGTCGAGGCGAGCTTTCCGGCCGCGGTGACCGACAGGGTCCGGGGTGCGGACGCCTCAGGGGTCTCACTGGCGTTCGCGGTCTGGAACGTCACTCCCGCGGCGACCAGCGCGGCGATGCCCGCACCTGCCACGGCTGCACGCCGCTTGGGTATGCGTCGGTGCTTCAACTTCTGTCCTCCTGTGGGGGGTCGGCACGCGAGGTTGTGGGGACCTCACTAGCCGGAAGGCTTCGTTGACGAGCGCCCACTATTCCGAGGACAACGGGGAGCACACAAGGGTGAGTTCGAGACGCGCGTAGACAGCGCTTCGCACGCCCTCCCATTCTGACCGTCCACGATCAAATCGGACCCAACTCCCGCGCGTTCACAGTGCAAATATTACGCGTGAGTAATGTGTACCCACTCTGCGAGGTCTGCCCGTGGCTGGATTTCGCCCCTCCGGCGCCCGGTTCAAGAAGGGAGCCGCGCGCAGCGCGAAGCCCCCGCACGCGGCGCGTGCGGGGGCCGGAAGTGCTGCGAACTGCCGCCAGGGGCCTAGTAGACGCTGACGCCGTAGGCGCTCAGGGCCTCCGTGACGGGCTGGAAGAACGTCGTACCACCGGAGGAGCAGTTGCCGCTGCCGCCGGAGGTCAGACCGTATGCCGTGCCGTTGCTGCCGTAGAGCGGGCCGCCGGAGTCACCGGGCTCGGCGCAGACGGTCGTCTGGATCAGGCCGGAGACGATGTCCCCGCCGCCGTAGTTGACGGTGGCGTTGAGGGCGGTGACACGGCCGCTGTGCGTACCGGTCGTGGAGCCGTCACGGATGACGGTGGTGCCCACGCTCGGGGTGGCCGCGCGCGTGATGTCCACGCCGTTCGCGGTGCCGGGGCGGCTGACGGACCCGCTGTAGCGCACGATGCCGTAGTCGTTGCCCGGGAAGCTGGAGCCGGCGGTGGAGCCGATGACCGTGGTGCGGCCGGAGTTGGAGTACCAGGTACCCGCGCCGTCGGTGCAGTGACCGGCGGTCAGGAAGTACTCGGTGCCGTTGCTGGCACGGACGTTGAAGCCGAGCGAGCAGCGCCAGCTACTCGCATAGATGGCGTCGCCGCCCTGGATGAGCTTGTTGAACTTGCCGGGGGTGCGCTTGATCGTGAGCGCGTCGGCGTTGCCGCCGGCCTGCTGCTTGATCTTCGCTATCTCGGCCTGCGTGACCGTGCTGTCCACGGTCAGGAGCACGCGGTTGGTCTTGCTGTCGACGGCCCAGGCGGTGCCCGGGATGTCAGCCTTCAGCAACGAACCGCTGGCGCTCTTGAGCTCCGCGGCGCTGAAGGTGGTGGGGGCGTCGGAGGCGTTCGCGCTGGGGATCGCGATCGCTGCGGCGGCAACGAGGCCGGTGGAAACGGCGATCAGCCGGGTCCGTCTCGAAATGCCACTGCGGGGGGTGGTGCGCTTGATCCTCACTTTTCGTTCCTCCACAAAGGAAGTCGGGGGCCCTCGTGGGGTTTCGGGCCCGTGAGGCGCAGTCAGAGACCAGCTGTCCGGATTCCGAACCCGCCGTGCCCCTGACAAGCGCTGAGGGGGAGTATTCGGCCGAACGGCCGGTCGGCGCAAGAGTGCCTTTCGGACTTCAACCTTTGAGAGGTCTTTACGAAGCCGCCCCGCGGCCGGCATCCGAGCCCGCGCCCGTCGGCGTTCGGCACCCGGGCCGTACGGCCGGTGTCATACGGCGTGAACCGTCCCGGCACCGCCCGACGCGGGTCCTACGGCGTGACCCGGAGGCCGCGGAATGCCCGGCGCGCGGAGGATTCCGGGTCGAAGTCCCGCACGCCCCACGCCCCCTCGCGCATCAGCACGACCAGCCGCCGCTCGCCGTACACCACCCGGGTCCTGCTCGCGAGGCCCGGGTCGCCGTCGGCCCGCCAGGACCCGGGGATGTCCGGAAGTCGACCGTCCGGATAGCTCCCGAGCCAGTGGGCGCCGATGAGCGCGAGCGGCCCGTGCGGCCCGTACGGCACCGACACCGTCGCGAGGCGCCGCTCGTGCCACCGCTGCCGGTCCTCGGATACGTCCGTCGCCATAAAGGCGACCCCTGTCACACGGGGCCGGGTCAGCCGCCGCAGGGGCAGCAGCAGTCGCACCCGTCGCAGTCGCAGTCCCGGCAGACGCCCTCGCGCTTCTTACGGGACCACGGCCCCTCGTACTCCTTGGCGCAGCACAGCTTGCAGGTGCAGCACAGGAGCCAGAACATCCCGCAGCCGGCCCAGAACCCCCGCCGGCGGGGCGGCTGCGGCACCGGTGCGCCCCCGCCGAAAGCGCCGCCGCCGAATCCGCCCCCGCCGAACCCGTCACCGCCGTACGCGCCTCCCCCACCGGCGTACGGATGTCCGCCGCCCGCGTACGGGTGCTGCGGGGAGCCGTAGGGCCCCTGGGGCTGCTGTCCGTGGGGTCCCTGCGGTCCGTAGGGCCCGCCGCCCTGGTGGGAGGCGCACACCGGCACCGTCCCGAATGCCCGGTCCACCGAGCGCCGCAGTTCGTGCACGAGCAGCAGATGCACGAGCCGCGCGTCGGTGAACTCGGCGTCGCGCAGCGCGAGCCGCACCCCGTGCACGGCGTCGTCGGCGAGCCGCCGGACCTCCGGGAGGGAGGCACCGGTCGCCGCGATCGGGTTCCAGGCGCCTGACGCGGCGTCAGCGTGCAGGTCCTCCACGGCGTCCAGGAGGTGCGCGAGGCGGCCGAAGAGCCGCCCGGCCTCGGCGAGCGGCTGGGCGTTGTGCGGCCGGCCGGCGAGGACGGCCGTGTGCGCGAAGGCCGCGGCGGTCGCGGTCTCGGTCGGTTCGGTGACGGTCAGGAGCGGCGTCCCGGGCCCGGCCAGCGCCTCGATCCCGGCCTGCCGGTCCACGGCGTCGACCAGGAGAGCGGTGTCGAATCCCACTGCGGTGCCGGTCCGGGCGCCGGCCGTGTCCCAGCTCGCGGCGACCCGGCGCGCGGCATGCGCCACCGGCCTGCGGGCCAAGAGCCCGTCACCGTCGATGACGTGGTCGCGCACCTTCGCCGAGGCCAGCACCAGGGAGACGGCCGCCGCGAGCCGGGCTCCCTCGCCGTGCGCGACGGAGGCGGTGCGCATGCCCCGCAGCGGGCACGGACCGGCCGTGCGCCGGTAGGTCCCGGCGCTCTCCGCCTGAGCCTCCGTCAAAACAGATATGAGCAGCCCGTCATAGTTCGTCACTATCCGGGCGAACTGTCCGTGGTCACCGCGCAGTGCGAGGCAGAGCCCGCACAAATGCGCCATCCACTGGCTCGCGAGCTTCTCCCCGAGCCGGTGACTACAGGGCCTGACGATTCCGAACACAACGCTCCCCCGAGCTTCGTAACGACGTTGAGCTGCGGCATCGTATCGGCCTCCGCATTCACCCGTACGCCCCGGCCGTCACCCGTACGCCGAGAAGAATCATATTTCACTCACAGTCAGCAGCCGTTTGGGAAACGCCCCTTGGGACACACGGACTCTCGACGGATTCGCTGTGCACCAGTACCGTCACAAACCCCCCGTGCGGCGTCTATCCACTTGGCGCGCCATCCGCATCATGGACGACCATAGGGATGCGGAAAGCAGAAAGACCGCTGTGAGAGGAGGCGTCCATGGGATCGGTACGCAAGGCAAGTGCCTGGCTTGGCCTCGTCGACGACAACGAAGACGAGCGTTACTACGACGACGACTACTCCGACGGGACCGAGCCCGGGGAGGCCTGGGTCACCGATCCGCGTGTCAAGGTGGCCTCGGACGTCGCCGAGGAGAAGGGCCGCCGCATCGGCACGGTGACCCCGGACAGCTTCCGGGACGCGCGCGCCATCGGCGAGCTGTTCCGCGAGGGCGTGCCGGTGATCATGAACCTCACGGCCATGGAGGCCTCCGACGCCAAGCGCGTGGTCGACTTCGCGGCCGGGCTGATCTTCGGCCTGCGCGGTTCGATCGAGAGAGTGTCGACCCGCGTGTTCCTGCTGACCCCGGCCAACACGGAGATCGTCAACGGCGATCCGGCCGCGCACCGCACGGACGGCTTCTTCAACCAGAGCTGAGGCAGGGCCGCTCACCGGCCCTGCCCCCGCGCAGGGTTACCGGACCGGCCTACCGGAAGGCATCGAGTCCGGTGAGCGCCTTGCCCAGCACGAGCTGGTGCATCTCGACGGTGCCCTCATAGGTGAGCACCGACTCGAGGTTCGTCGCGTGCCGCATGACGGGATATTCGAGCGAGATCCCGTTGGCGCCGAGAATGGTCCGGGCCGTGCGGCAGATCTCGATCGCCTCCCGGACGTTGTTGAGCTTGCCGAAGCTGACCTGCTCGGGACGCAGACGGCCGGCGTCCATACGCCGCCCCAGATGATGGGCGAGCAGAATCCCCTTGTGCAGTTCGACCGCCATGTCGGCGAGTTTGGCCTGGGTGAGCTGGAAGCCGCCGATGGGCCGCCCGAACTGCTCCCGTGACTTCGCATAGTCGACCGCGGCCTCGAAACTGCTGCGGGCCGCGCCCATGGCGCCCCAGACGATTCCGTACCGGGCGTGGGACAGACAGCCGAGGGGTCCGCGCAGGCCGGTGACCTCCGGGAGGACGGCGTCGGCGGGCAGCCGTACGTCGTCGAGCACGAGCTCGCTGGTGACCGACGCCCGGAGGGACCACTTGTGCTTGATCTCGGGTGCGGAGAATCCGCCGCTGTCGGTGGGCACCGCGAACCCGCGGATTCCGTCGTCGGTCTGCGCCCATACGACGGCGACGCCGGCGACCGACCCGTTGGTGATCCACATCTTGCGGCCGTTGAGGACCCAGTCGGAGCCGTCGCGCTTGGCGTACGTCCGCATGGAGGCGGGGTCGGAGCCGTGATCGGGCTCGGTGAGCCCGAAGCAGCCGATGACCTCGCCGGCGGCCATGCCCGGCAGCCACTGCTGCTTCTGCTCCTCGCTGCCGAACCGGTGGATCGCGTACATGGCGAGGGAGCCCTGCACGGAGACGAGGGAACGGATGCCGGAGTCGGCGGCCTCCAGCTCCAGGCAGGCGAGCCCGTACTGCACGGCGGACGCACCGGCACAGCCGTACCCGTCCAGGGACATCCCGAGGGCACCGATGCCGCCGAGCTCCTTGGCCAGCTCCCCGATACCCGGCAGCTCCCCCTTCTCGTACCACTCGGCGACATACGGCAGCACCCGGTCCGCGGCCCAGGCCCGCACGGTGTCCCTGATCCCGAGGTCCTCCGGCTCCAGCAGGTCGTCCAGGCCGAGGGGATCGGCAGGATCAAAGGGAGGCAGCTTGGACGAACCGGACATGATCGACACCCTCCGAGACTCTTTAACTAGCACCGCTAGCCAAGACGCTACGGCGTCCACCCACCCACGCACCACCCGTAGTGCCAACTGAGACGTGAACCCGCCCGTCGGGCGCAGCCCAGGAGGGCCCCGTGCCCGAAGACCGCGCCACCGTGAGCCGCCGACGGTGTGGTACCACCACGGGCGCCCCCTGCCCCTCGGCCGACCGTTACGGGCGGCGCGTGGGAGGGCGGAGGGGCGTCACACCGAGACGCGTGAGTCCGCCGCGTCCCTCGGGGCGGGAAGCTCCACCGACTCCGACTCACACTGCATGACCCGCGGCAACCGCAACGCCATCGCCGCCCCCAGCAGCAACAACCCCGCGCTCACCAGCAGCGTCACATGCAGCCCGTGCACGAACGCATCCCGGGCGGCATGCCGCAGAGCGGCACCGGCAGACCCGCCCAGCTGCGCGGCAACCTCGTACGCCTCCCCCAGCGAATGCCCCGCCGAGGAGGACGCCGACGCCGGAACCCCCGCCACACCCGACAGCCCGGGCGCGTACGCCGCGTTCATCACCGTGCCGAGCAGCGCGATCCCGATCCCGGCCCCGAGCTGGTACGACGTCTCCCCGATCGCCGCCGCCCCACCGGCCTGCTCCTGCGGAGCCTCGCTCAGCATCGACTCGTACGCCCCGAACAGCGTCGTCTCCAGCCCGAAGCCGAGCAGCACGAAACCACTCAGCATCAGCGCACAGTCGTCCGTCCGGCCCAGCGCCGTCAGCAGCACCACCGCGAACGCCGTGAGGCAGAACCCGGCGCACACCATCCGCCGCGGCCCGAACCGCCGCAGCATCCGCGCCCCGGCCAGCCCGGCCGCCATCGCCGCGAACGTCAGCGGCAGCAGCCGCAGACCGGTCTCCAGCGGCGACAGCCCGAGCACCAGTTGCAGGTACTGGGCCGCGATCAGCTCCAGCCCCACCAGCGCGAGCATCGCGAGAACGATGCACCCGACAGACGTGCTGAACGCCGGCCGCGCGAACATCCTGAGGTCCACCAGCGGATACGTCCGCCGCCGCTGCCGCCGTACGAAGCCGGCCAGCAGCCCGGCACCCACCACCAGCGGCAGCACCGTGAGCAGACTGCCCACCGACTCCCCGCTGCCGAGCCGCTTCACGCCCAGCACGACACCGAACAGCCCGGCCGCCGCCATCAGCGCACCGACCACGTCCCAGGGGCCCTTGCCGTCACCCTTCGACTCGGGCAGCAGCAGCCGTCCCACCGGGAGGCTGACCAGCATCAACGGAATGTTGACGAGGAACACCGAGCCCCACCAGAAGTGCTCCAGCAGGAAGCCGCCGAGCAGCGGACCGACCGCCGCGCCCACCGCGGCCACGGCACTCCAGATGCCGATCGCGAGCGCCCGCTCGCGCCGGTCCGGAAAGACCTGCCGCAGGATCGACAGGGTCGCGGGCATGATCATCGCGCCGCCCACGCCGAGCAGCGCCCGCGCCACGATCAGCACATGGGCGGTGTCGGCCAGGGCCGCGAGGCCGGAAGCGACGCCGAACAGCGCGTAGCCGAGGAGCAGGACTCTTCGGCGGCCGATGCGGTCGCCCAGCGTGCCGAAAAGGATCAGCAGCGAGGCGCAGACCAGTGGGTAGACGTCGACGATCCAGAGCAGCTCCATCCCGCCGGGCTTCAGGTCCTCCGTGACGGCGGGGACCGCCACGTGCAGCACGGTGGCGTCGACGGCGACCAGCAGCAGGCTGACGCAGAGGACGACGAGAACCACCCAGCGGTTGGCACCGGCCCCGGCCGCCCGACGGCGCAGCGCAGCACCGGCCGTGGTCGTCCCGGACATGTACGTACCTCCCAGATGTTCCCTCGCGATCGGCGGGCTAGCGGGGTGGGGGACGCCCCCGCGACTCGGCCGGAGAGGAGCGGTGGTCTCCGGCCCGCGCAAAACGAAAAGCGAGTGACACGTCAGAGTACGCGAGTCCCGGTGGGAGACCAGTGGCGGACCTCTCACACCTCCGGCGGAAAGATGTGGCGTACGCCACTCTCCCCTACGTCGTCCACGCCCCACCCGGCCGGGTGGTTCCGGACCGGGTCGATAATCGGGCGCGTGACCGATCTTGAGACGCGCGCGGTCCCGTCCCGTGCCGGGGCGCTGCGCCGGGCGGCCCCGGCGCTCGCCGGGTACGCGGCCGTCCGCGCCCTGGGCCTGCTCGCCCTGTTCGTGTGGAGCGCGGCGCGGGACAAGAGCGCGTACACGCTGCTGACCGCTCGCTGGGACGCGCTCTGGTACGCCAGGGTCGCCGATCTCGGCTACGGCTACGAGGTGCGGCTGGCGAACGGAGACGTGCACTCGAACCTGGCGTTCTTCCCGCTGCTGCCCTGGCTGGAGCGGCTGGTGGCGGCGGTGTCGCCGCTGTCGTACGCGGACGGGGGCTTCGTCGTCAGCCTGTTCGCCTCACTCGCCGCGGCCTGGGGGATCTTCGCGGTGGCGGACCAGGTGTACGGCCGCCGGGCCGGGGTGTGCGCGGTGCTGCTGTGGGCCGTCCTGCCGGTCGGAATCGTGCAGTCGATGGCCTACAGCGAGTCCCTGTTCACGGCGCTCGCCGCGTGGTCGCTGTACGCGGTGCTGACCGGCCGCTGGGTGACGGCGGGCACGCTGGCCCTGCTGGCGGGCCTGACCCGTCCGGTGGGACTGGCCGTGGTGGCGGCGGTGTGGGTGGCGGCGGTGGCCTCCTTCGTACGGGAAAGGCGTGCGACCGGCCCGGACGCGCCCGACGCCCCGGTCGGCCCCGGAACCCGGGCCCGGCGAGTCCTCGGCATGCTCCTGGCCCCCCTCGGCACCGCCGGCTACGTGCTCTGGGTCGGCCACCACACCGGCAAGGGCCCGCTGGGCTATCTGGACGTCCAGGCCGGATGGCGCAACGGTTTCGACGGCGGCTACGCCTTCGCCCGGTTCGTCGCCGAGAAGTTCACGTCGTTCCCGGCGGCTCTGGCCGGCGTGGGACTGATCCTCGGGGTCGCGTCAGTCGTCTGGCTGTATGTGACCGGAGTACGTCAGCGCCAGCCGCTGCCACTGCTGGTCTACAGCGGGGTCGTGACCGCGCTCGCCCTGTGCGCGTCGAGCTACTTCGGCTCGAAACCGCGTCTGCTGCTGCCCGCCTTCCCCTTGCTGCTGCCCCTCGCTCTGGCTCTGGCCAGGGCGCGTATCCGCAGGTCAGCGGCGGTGCTCGGGTGCGTGGCGGTGGCCAGTGCGCTGTACGGGGCGTTCTGGCTCAACGGCTCCGGTCCGCCCTGACCCGCTGTGAGCGTCAGGGGAATTCAGCGCCATCCCCCGGTGAACGAATTCAAAAGCGCAATAAAACCCGCTTCCGGAATGATCAAAGGAATTGAAGGCCGCAGCGGCCGACGATTGCGGATTCGCTGGAAATAAACCTCCTCCTGAGAGGAATCCCACATCACATCGTCATCACAAAGCCGTTGATTCGCCCGGGATCCGAGCTCACTCGCTGTAACGTCGATTGGGTGCGTACCGAACCGAAGCTCACCCGTCTGGACCGGGTGTTCGCCCGGCTGGACCGTGAGCCGGAACGACCGGCCCACATCGATGTGCCGAAGATGAGCAGGCACCGCATCGTGCTCTTCGCGGCGACCCTGGCCTTCTACGGCGCGATCGTGTGGGCCGTGGTGATCACGTCCTGGCTGGTCCGGCTCGACTGGCAGGTCATGTTCTTCCGCCCGTACCAGCAGTGGTCGGAGATCCACTGGTTCGTCGACTACTACGTGGTCCTCGGCCAGCGCGGCCCGACGGCGGTGATGGTCGCGGCCTGGCTGGGCTGGCGCTCCTGGCGTCAGCACACCCTGCGGCCGCTGCTCGCGCTCGGCGTCTCGCTGCTGCTGCTCAACATCACGGTCGGCGCCGCCAAGTACGGCATGGGCCGCCTGGGACCGCACTACGCGACCTCGATCGGCTCGAACGAGATGTGGCTCGGCGGCGATATATTTCCGAGCGGTCACACCGCCAACGCCGTGGTGACCTGGGGAATCCTGGCCTATCTGGCCTCCACCGCGAGAGCGCAGCGCTGGCTGTCCGCGGTGTCCGCGGTGACGTCGCTCGGCGTCGGGATGGCCACCGTCTACCTCGGTACGCACTGGCTGAGCGATGTGCTCCTCGGCTGGACCGCGGGTCTGCTGATCCTGCTCGGCCTGCCGTGGTTCGAGCCGCTGATCGCCCGCGCCGAGGACGCCATCTTCGACCTGCGCGACCGTCTGCGGGCCCGCAGGCGCGGCACCCCGGCCGTCCCGGCCGGCGCGCCGCCCGTGGTGGTCACGCCGCTTCCCGCCGACCGTGACGACGTCGCGGCCCGCTCGTCCCGGGCCACGGCCTGCCTGGCGCCGGGGCCGCACACGGTCCGCTCGGAGCGCGTGCCGATCACCCCGGCCGGCAGCTGCCGCACGCCGCACGCGGAGCGCCACCCACGCGGTTCCACCCCGTCGGCCCGGCCTCTGACGGGCGGCTGACCAGGGGCCGGTGCGCGCCCCCGTCCGGCATGGCGAAGGCCCCGGATCCGTTCGGAACCGGGGCCTTCGCCGGGTATCAGCCCTTCCAGGCCCGCGCCACCCGGCCGCCCTTGACCTCGAAGTTCAGCCGGCCCACGCGGTACTCCATCGTGATGATCGCCCCCGGCTGCAGCGCACGCACCGTCGCCCAGCCGCGCTCGCGCGCGAGGCGTTCGGCCCTGCCGGCCTCCAGGCCGACATAGGTGTCCGGGCTGTCGTCGGGTTCCGCGGAAGGTGTCGGAGTCGGTGCCATGCCGCCACGCTATGTCCTGGCCGGCCGACCAGGGAAGTCCGGGTCCGTGGCTGGTCACTGTCCGCCTCCGGTCACGCTTCTGTCACAAGATCACGACAGGAGTTTCGGGCGCTGCCCGTCACACGGACGAGCGGTTCCGTACGCCTTCCGCAGGCATTCGATCGTAATTCCCGCGTGTCACATGAGCTCATGGAAAAGCCCGGCGGAAAATGCCGGGAGAAGGGCCTGCGGGGCTCCGTTCCTTTCCGGTGCCGCACCGACCCGGCGGAGTCGGCGCGGCAGAGAAAATGCATGGCTTCGGCACTCAGAGGCCGGTACGCCCCCTGTCGGAGCGCGCGGCGGCGCGAGCATCATGGCGTGAGCTCGCGGGTAGGGCGCGGGCTGCGGCGGGCCCGGTACGCGATGAGCGAAGGGGCGAGCGAGCGATGGGGACGCAGACCGTACAGGCGGTGGCGCCGCCCGCGCCGCGCAAGCGGCACGGGCGGGTGGTGGTCGACTGGCTGACGACGACGGACCACAAGAAGATCGGCCATCTCTACCTGCTCACGTCGTTCCTGTTCTTCCTGGTCGCCGGGGCGATGGCGCTGCTGATGCGCGCCGAACTGGCCCGCCCCGGCCTGCAGATCATCGACAACCAGCAGTTCAACCAGGCGTTCACGCTGCACGGCACGATCATGCTGCTGCTGTTCGCGACGCCGACCTTCGCGGGCTTCGCCAACGAGCTGATGCCGCTCCAGATCGGCGCGCCCGACGTCGCCTTCCCGCGGCTGAACATGCTCTCGTACTGGCTGTTCCTGTTCGGCGGGCTGATCGTGCTCGGCTCGCTGCTGGTGTCCTCGGGGCCGGCGGACTTCGGCTGGACCGCCTACGCCCCGCTCAACAGCGCGGAGCGCACGCCGGGGATCGGCGCCGATCTGTGGATCATGGGGCTCGCGCTGTCGGGCTTCGGCACGATCCTCGGCGCGGTCAACTTCATCACCACCATCATCGGGATGCGCGCCCCCGGCATGACGATGTTCCGGATGCCGATCTTCGTCTGGAACACCCTGTTCACGTCGATCATGATCCTGATGGCGTTCCCGGTGCTGGCGGCGGCGCTGCTGGTGCTGGAGGCGGACCGGCGGTTCGGCTCGCAGGTCTTCGACGCGGCCAACGGCGGGGCGATCCTGTGGCAGCACCTGTTCTGGTTCTTCGGCCATCCCGAGGTGTACATCATCGCGCTGCCGTTCTTCGGGATCATCACGGAGATCCTCCCGGTCTTCAGCCGCAAGCCGATGTTCGGCTATCTGACGCTGGTCGGCGCGACGATGGCGATCACCGGTCTGTCGATGATCGTATGGGCGCACCACATGTTCGCCACGGGCGCGGTGCTGCTGCCGTTCTTCTCCTTCATGAGCTTCCTGATCGCGGTGCCGACGGGCGTGAAGTTCTTCAACTGGACCGGCACCATGCTCAAGGGCTCGCTGTCCTTCGAGACGCCGATGCTGTGGGCCACGGGGTTCCTGGTGACGTTCCTGTTCGGCGGGCTGACCGGGGTGATCCTGGCATCGCCGCCGATGGACTTCCACGTGACGGACACGTACTTCGTGGTCGCGCACTTCCACTACGTCGTCTTCGGCACCGTCGTCTTCGCGATCTTCGCCGGGTTCTTCTTCTGGTGGCCGAAGTTCACCGGGAAAATGCTCGACGAACGGCTCGGCAAGATCCAGTTCTGGGTGCTCTTCGTCGGCTTCCACACCACGTTCCTGGTGCAGCACTGGCTGGGCGCCGAGGGCATGCCCCGCCGGTACGCCGACTACCTCGCGGCCGACGGGTTCACCGCGCTCAACACGGTGTCGACGATCGGCGCGTTCCTGCTCGGCATGTCGACGCTGCCGTTCCTCTACAACGTGTGGAAGACCGCCAAGTACGGCGAGAAGGTCGAGGTCGACGACCCCTGGGGCTTCGGCCGCTCCCTGGAGTGGGCGACCTCGTGCCCGCCGCCGAGGCACAATTTCACGACGCTGCCCCGGATCCGCTCCGAGTCGCCGGCGTTCGACCTGCACCATCCGCAGTACGCGGAGGTGACTGCGCAGCCCGAGCCAAAGCGCCATCAAGCCGGTCCCGAGTCCTCCTGATCGCGTCGATCAGCCCGTCCGGCTCCAGCACCTCGAACTCGAAGCCCAGCATCACCACGTGGATGACCATCACGTCGAGGCTGCCGGCGCCGCAGCGCAGCAGGCAGCTGTCCGGGCCCTCGGCCTCCAGCACCCCCGCGGAGGGCGAGATGTGTTCGGCGGCCTCCTCCAGTGGCACCAGGAGCCGCACGACGGCGTGGGTGGCGTACGCGCGCGTGGAGACGCCCTGGGAGACGTAGGCCGCGAGGTCCTCGGCGGGGGGCGTGCGCGGCGTGAAGCGCGGGCCGTGCGGCGGCTTGGGCGTGACGCGGTCCACGCGGAACGTGCGCCAGTCGTTCCGGTCGAGGTCCCAGGCGACCAGGTACCAGCGGCGCTCGGTGCACACCAGGCGGTGCGGTTCGACGCTGCGGCGGCTGGGGGTGCCGTCGTGGCCGCGGTACTCGAAGCGCAGCCGCTCGGCGTCCCGGCACAGGTGGGCGAGTTCGGTGAGCACGGCCGGGTCGACCGAGGAGGGCAGCGTGCTGCGCAGCATCGGCACGGTGACGGCGTTCAGGGCGCCCACGCGGCGGCGCAGCCGGTTCGGCAGTACCTGCTCCAGCTTGGCGAGGGCCCGGACCGAGGTCTCCCCGATGCCGTCGATGCCCTGCCCGGCGGCGGTGCGCAGTCCGACCGCCACGGCGACGGCCTCGTCGTCGTCCAGGAGCAGCGGCGGCAGTTCGGCGCCCGCGCCCAGCTGGTAGCCGCCCCCGGTGCCGGGGCTGGCGTTGACCGGGTAGCCGAGTTCACGCAGCCGGTCGACGTCGCGGCGCAGGGTGCGGGCGCTGACGCCGAGCCGGTCGGCCAGGTCGGCGCCGGCCCACTCGCGGTGGGCCTGGAGCAGGGACAGCAGACGCAGCAGGCGGGCCGAGGTCTCCAACATGGGGCGAGTCTGCCAGGCCTTGCGGACAGCCACTGTCCTCAAGGCTCGTAGGCCAGTTGCGGGACGGTGAAGCAGGTGCGGTTCATGTCCCCCTGGCCCGCCCAGCCCTTCCCGTCCCGCCAGCGGGCCACCGACAGGCACGTCCTGCTGCTCCGCGGCGGCTCAGGCAGGCGTTCGAACCGGACGGGGAGCAACAGCCCTCCGGCGGTGTAGCCCTGGCTGCGGTTCATGAAGGTGTCGACGCACGCGCGCGTGATGCCCGTCGTCGTGCAGGACGTCGCCGCGTCCGTGAACCACCGCGCGGCCGCCCACCCCTCCAGCTGCCACTGGGAGTGTGTCTTCAGGTCCTTCGTCGCCTCGCGGAACTCCCGTACGGCCGGGTGGCCGGTGTCCTCGAAGTTGCGGCTGGCGCCGGTCGCCCACAGGGCGTTGCGGCAGCGCGGGGCGTCCTTGTAGTCGTCGGCGACGGTGGACGTCCAGTTCTGCACGTTGGTCACCTTGGCGGTGACGTCGGCTCCGGCCTCGTCCATGGCCTGGCAGAGCCGGGCGTTGCCGTGCCCGTCGATGGCGTCGAACACCAGGTCGGCGCCCTGTTCCTTCAGGTCGGCGGCGACGGCGCGGAAGTTGGGCAGGGCGAAGTCGACCTGCTCGGTGACGACCTTGTAGCCCTCGGCGCGCAGACCCCGCTCGACGAGCCGGGCGTAGGCGGCCGAGGCCGACTGGTTGTAGGAGACGACGGCGGCGGTGCGGGCGCCGTGCTCGCGTTTGAAGTAGCGGTAGACCTCGGTGCCGCCGTACAGCTTTCCGTCCCAGCCGGGGGTGCCGTCGCGGGGCGCGAGGCTGCCGTAGATGCCGTAGAGGTGCGGGTAGGTGTCGAAGGCGGTGCCGATGGGCTGGCCGCCGATGTCGGGCACGCGCGCGCGGGAGACGCGGGAGGCGCCCGCGTAGTCGAGGGCGGTGGTGGCGACGAGGGCGACGACCCTGTCCTCCTCGACGAGCTTGTGCACGCACTCGTTGTTGCCGACGCCGCTGCCGCCGTCGTCGCACAGCCGCACCTCGACCGGGCGACCGTCGATGCCCCCGCGCGCGTTGAGCCGGTCGAACCAGGCCCGGGCGCCGTCGCGCGGGCCGGTGAAGGCGCTGCCGCCGACCGGGCTGGTGGCGCTGGTGATGATGCCGACCCGCAGGGGCGCGGAGTCGCGGGGCGCGGGGGTGCGGTCGTCGTGCTCGAAGTCGCTCTCCGGGACCCGGCTGCCGCAGGCCGCGCTCAGGGCGAGCAGCAGCACCGCGGCTACGGCCTCAGCAGCCCGGGACCGGTGACGCATTGCCGCTCAGTTGCACCAGCGCGCACAGCGTCTTCGCGGACAGCTTCCAGGTGCCGTCCTGCTCGACGGCGCTTCCGGAGGCGTCGGGCAGGACGGTGGCGCCCTTCAGGGTGAGCGTGTACGTCACGTCCGCCCCGGTCGCCGAGGTGAACTCGATCTTGGTGACGTTCGCCTGGACCTGCCCGCCGCGCTCGTCACCGCTGAAAGCCTGCAGGACCGGGCCCAGCCGGTCGCCGTTCTCCAGAACGGCCTGCTTCTCCTCGGTCGACGTCTTCGGGTCGAAGAACTTCTGCCAGTTCTGCTTGATCTCCGCCTCCGCGGCGGCCCGGTCCGCCGGCGCGGTGGCCGGCGCGCTCGTGGTCCGCTCCGCGGTCGGTGTGGGGGGCGTGGACTCGCTGCCGCCGCCGCTGTCGTCGCTGCAGGCCGCCAGGGCCGGGGCGAGGGCCAGGACCAGGGCGGCGGCGATCGCCGTACCCCGTCCCGCGGTGCGTGGACCCCCCGTCGCGTTCCCCCGCTTGAGGTCGCTGCCGAGAACCATCTGGCTCACCACCGGGTGTCGGTCCGGGCCATGGGCGCCCGGTGCTTTCAGGGTCAGCTTCCACAGGGCATAGTGCAAGCGATCGGCGGACTTGAACAGGCAGCAGGACGCGCGCACAGCCGAATCCGACGTGTGGGAGCCAGCGATGCGGACCAGCCGACTGAGGACCGTGCATCCCGTCCTGTGGGCCGGCTGGGCGGCCCTGGCCGCCGGCGCGGTGCTGTGCGTCGTCGGCTGGTACGGAGTCTCCGGCGAGCGCTACGCCGAACGGCAACTGCCCTACCTGGCCTCCTGCACGATCCCCGGCGCCGCGCTGATCATCGCCGGGGCGATGCTGCTGACCCACGGCCGGGGTTCGATCGCCGCCGCGCGCGTGGAGGAGCTCTACGGCCTGCTGGTGGCGGCCGAGCCGGCCGAGACGGAGGAGACCGGCCGGGCCGCGCCCGCGCCGCTCGCGATCAGCGGCGACCTGCTGATGGTGCCGGGCGGCACGCTGTGGCACCGCGCGGACTGTCCCCTGGTCGCGGGCAGGGCGGAAGCGGTTCCGGTGGACTCCGGGCTGGTGGCGAGCGGGGAGCTGGATCCCTGCCCGATCTGCGAGCCGGCCGAAGAAACCGACTGATGTCCTCGCTGACGTACGACCTCACCCTCGCCGGGCTCTCGGTCGGCAGCGCGGCGGCACTGACCGGGATCGGCCTGATCGTGACGTACCGCGCGACGGGGGTGCTCAACTTCGCGCACGGCGCGATCGCCATGGTGTGCGCGTATGTACTGCGCAATTGCGTGGTCGAGTGGGGCTGGCCGCTGTGGCTCGGGGCGGCGGTGACGCTGCTGGTGGTGGCTCCGGGGCTGGGTGTGGTCCTGGAACGCTTCGTCTTCCGGCCCCTGGCGGTCCTGGGCGGCGACCCGGCGCAGACGCTGGTGGCGTCGATCGGGGTGTTCGTACTGCTGGTGGGCGGGGCGGCGCTGCTGTGGGGGCAGGGGGCGCGGGACGACGCGCCGGTGCTGGTGCCGGACGAGCCGTGGGGGCAGCTGGCGGTGGTGCTGGTGCTGGCCGCCGGGGTCGCGGCGGTGGTCCGCTGGACGCGGTTCGGGCGGGAGCTGCGGGCCGTGGTCGACGACCGGCGGCTCGCGGTGCTGAGCGGTATCGACGCGGACCGGGTCGCGGCCACGGGCTGGGCGTTCGGTTCGTTCACGGCCGGCCTGACGGGTGTGCTGCTGGCGCCGTACGTGCGGCTCGACCCGTACGGGCTGTCGCTGCTCGTGATGGAGGTCGTGGCGGTGGCGGTGGCCGCGCGGATGCGGCGCCTGCCGGTCGCGGTGGTGGTGGCGCTGGGTATCGGGGTGGCGCAGAGCCAGCTGACGCGGCTGCACCCGTCGGGCTGGGCCGAGCCGCTGCTCCAGGCGGCCGCCACGAACCTCTTCGTCGTCGCGCTGCTGGTCGCTGCGCTGGTCCTGCCGGGTGCCGGGGAGCGGGACGCGCTGCCGCGCACGGCCACGGCGCGGGTGCCGACCCCGCCGGGCGCCTGGATCGTGGTGCTCGTGCTGTTCCTGCTGCCGCTGGGTCTCGCCGGCCGGGACCTGCACACCTCGGTCCAGGTCCCGGCGCTGGCCGTGATCCTGCTGTCCCTGGTGGTGGTCACCGGCCGCGGCGGCCAGATCTCGCTGGGGCAGGCGGCGTACGCGGGCCTGGGCGCCCTGTTCACGGCGCTGCTGGCGGCGGGCCGCTTCCCGGGACTGCCCGCCCTGCCGGAGCTGGCGGCCCTCGCGGTGTCGGTGGTCCTGGTGGCGCCGCTCGGCCTGCTGACGGGCTGGCCGGCCATCAGCCGCCGGGGCCTGGCGCTGGCGCTGGCGACGTTCGCGGTCGGCGTGGGGGTGAGCCGCTTCGTCTTCGCCCAGCCGTACGCCACCTCGGGCCTGTCGCTGCGCCGCCCCGCGGGCTTCGACGGGGACCGGGCGTACTACGTCCTGGAGCTGCTCCTGCTGGCGGTCGCGCTGCTGGCGACGCACGCGCTGCGCCGGGGGCGGACGGGCCGGGCCCTGGCCGCCATGCGGGATCACGAGCGGGGCGCGCAGGCGGCGGGCATCGGCGTGCCCTCCCTCAAGCTGCTGGCCTTCGTCGCGGGCGCCGCGCTGGCCGCGCTGGGCGGCGGCATGCTCGGCATGGGCCTGCGGGCCTTCGACGCCGCCGCCTACGACCCCGTGCGCGGCCTGCTGTGGTTCGCCGCGGTGGTGGTGCTGGGCGCCGACAGCACGCTCGGCGCCCTCTCCGCCGCGGCCCTCCTGGTCGGGCTGGACGCGGGCACCCGCGGCGGCGTCGCGGCGGCCCTCATCGGCATCCTGGCGATCCTGGTGGGCCGCTTCCCCGGCGGCCCGTACGAGGCCCTGCGCACAGCGGCGGAACGCCTGAGGCCGCGCCGCACCCCGGCCCTGGCGCCGGCGGGCGTGCGGGCGTGCGGGCTGCTGCGCCCGGCGGAGCCGCAGGCGGCCCGGAGGGTGCCGGTGCCGACGGGGGCGACAGGGGTGGCGCGGGACGCCGGGGGCACGGGGGCCGAGCGGCGCGGCGGCAGACGGTACCGACCGCCCGCGTGCGAGGCCGCAGCCGCACCCCGCGCGGCGCAGACCCGGCCGGCCGCCGGAGAGCCCACGCCCGCCGCCCCCCTCCTGACCGCCCGCCGGCTCCAGGCCCACTACGGCGGCTTCACCGCCCTCGCCGGCGTGGATCTGGACCTCTCCCCCGGCCGGATCACCGCGGTCGTCGGGCCCAACGGGGCCGGGAAGAGCACCCTGTTCCACTGTCTGGCCGGGACGCTGCGGCCCGCGCGCGGGACCGTGCGTCTCGGCGGGCGGGACATCACCACACTGCCCGCCCACGCCCGCGCCCGGCTCGGTGTCGCCCGGACCTTCCAGCAACTGGCCGTCTTCCCCTCGCTGACCGTGGCCGAGAACGTCCGGGTGGGCGCCGAGCAGGGCCGGGTGACCGACCCGGGCGCCGTGGAGCGCACCCTCAGGCTGCTCGGGCTCGACGGGCCCTTGCGCGCCCTGCCCGCCGCCGGGCTGCCCACCGGGACGCTGCGCCGCGTCGAACTGGCCCGGGTCCTCGCCGGCAGCCCTCGCATCCTCCTCCTCGACGAGCCCGCCGCCGGTCTCGACACCGCCGAGGTGACCGCCCTGGCCCGGGTCCTGAAGGCCCTGGCCGCCGACGGCACGGCTCTCCTCGTCGTCGAGCACGACCTGGACCTGGTGGCCGGCCTCGCCGACGTCGTGCATGTGATGACCGCGGGCCGGATCGTCGCCTCCGGTCCGCCCGGGCGCGTCCTGGGCGCCCTGGAATCGGGGGCCGACCGATGACGACCGTCTCCCTGCGCCACGCGCGCGTGCGCTACGGCCCCCTGGAGGCCCTGCACGGCATCACGCTCGTCGCCCCCGGCCCGGGCCTCACCGTGCTGCTGGGCCGCAACGGCTCCGGCCGCACGACCGCCCTGCGCGCCCTGGCCGGCACGGTGCCCCTGTCGGGCGGCTCGGTGATGTGGGACGGCGCCGACGTGACGCGCGTACCCGCCCACGAACGCGCCCGGCGCGGGCTGTGCCTGGTGCCGGAGCGGCAGGCCGTGTTCGGCTCGCTCACCGTGCGCGAGAACCTCGGACTCGCCGCGCGCGACCCCGCCGTGGCCCTCGACGCCTACCCGCGGCTGCGGCCCCTGCTGGAGCGGCGCGCCGGCACCCTCTCCGGCGGGGAGCAGCGCATGCTCGCCCTCTCCCGGGCGCTGCTCGCACGCGCGCGTGTGGTGCTCGTCGACGAGCCCGCCCAGGGCATGTCGCCCTCGGTCGCGGCCCGGACGTACGAACTGCTGGGCGCGCTCGACGCGTGCGTGGTGATCGCCGAGCAGCGGTTGCCGCCCGCCCTGCGGGACCGGCGGGCGATCGTCTACGAACTGCGCCGCGGGGCCGTCGTGTTCGCCGGGGAGGCGGGCGAACTCACCGGCTGATCCGGGACGCCGAGACCCCGTCCGGTCGGTCGACCGGACGGGGCCCGTGTCCCGGCAAGGGGGAGCAGCGGCTCAGAATGCGAGGCGCAGGCCGGGCACGATCACATCGGGATCCGCACCGATGGCGGCCTTGTTGGCGGCGTAGAGGCGCTGCCAGGTGGTCCCGTGCCGGGCGGCGACGCCGCTCAGCGTGTCGCCCGCACGGACGGTGTAGTCGCCGCGGGAGGCGCCGCGGTCCGCGCGTTCCGTGGAACGCGCCGGCGCCTTCGGCGGCTTCGCCGGAACCGGCTTGGTGGAGGTGACCGGGTCGGCGGCGGGTGCGCCGCCGCTCGCCCCGGCGCGTGCCGAGCAGACCGGCCAGGCGCCCCATCCCTGGGCGCGCTGGACCTTGGTGGCGACGGCGATCTGCTGGGACCTACTCGCCCGGTCGGCGGTGGCCGCGTAGGCCGTGCCGCCATAGGCGCGCCAGGTCGAGGGGGCGAACTGGAGTCCGCCGTAGTAGCCGTTGCCGGTGTTGATGTGCCAGTTGCCGCCGCTCTCGCACTGGGCGATGCGGTCCCACACTCCGCTGTCAGCCGCCGCTGCGTTTCCGGTCGCGGCGAGCAGTCCGAGGGGCGCGAGCAGTGCCGCCCCGGCGAGGACCGCCGTCGTACGAACCTGGTTCTTCCGAGCGTCGGGGCGAGTGGTATCGGCACATTCGGACATGTAGGTCCCTCTCGAAACACCCGGGGATCCCCCAAGGCGGAACGCCACTCCCGCGCCATGGGGCGCGGGGGTCGCGCTCGCCCCGTCCACCGGAGCGGTGCTGCGCCCGGTTCCTGGGAACCCGGCGGCCGGCGGACGTACCCGAGCGGTGCTCGTTGCACACGGCCGAGGAATCTAAGGAGGTGGACGGCTCGGCATCAACCAGTCACCTGTCCGGGCAGGCCAGTTCACCAATACCTCGGGTAACGGCGATTTCCGGACACCCACTTCATTCGCGGATTTCCGGATTTATCGACCAGCCCCCCTGACGATCTGTGACCCACTTCACCCTCCCAACAGCCTTTACACAGAGGCGAGTTGACGGTGAGTGCGCGATTCCGCGCCGAGCGTGACCCTGAGCGCTGGATGGTTCGATTCCGTTCGCTCCGGGGCGTGACTCCCGCCACAGATCGCCCGTTGTCTCCTTCATGAGCCGGGACCTCCCCGGACCACGGGCCGGGAGCCACCCGGCTTTGCCACGCACCGCATCCCCGAGGGAGCCACCCGTGCCGCGCATGCTCGACGTCAGCGACGAGGTACGCGCCGAGATCGGCGACGAAGAAGCCGACCGCCTGCTCGCCGGAGAGACCGCCCCGGGCAGTTACGACTGCACGTCCTGCCGCACTCCGGGCGACTCCGAGCAGGAGCGCACCAGCACCGTCCTGTTCATCGGGGACGAGACCGCCGTCCTCGCCTTCGCCCACGCCGGCTGCCTGCCCTCGCAGGTCGTGCAGGTCACCGAGGAGCAGCTGCGGGGCGCCGTGAAGTCCATCACCGGCGACACGGTCGATCTGGAGCCCGACAAGGTGGTGCCCCAGCAGGCGGTGCTCGGCGTGACCAGCGGGCTCGTCCTGATCGGCGGGGAACTGCACCCGGCCCTCGTGGTGGAGCCGACCGGGCCCATCGCCCGGCCGGGCACGACCGGCGCCGGCGACGACTTCCTGCCGCTGCTCATCGAGCAGGGGTTCATGCCGCTGACCGAGCTGTCGGCCGTACCGCCGGTGCTGCACGGCTGGTCGGTCCTGCTCGCCGTGGGCCGGCTGCACGCGGTGCTCCAGCCGGGCGGCAACGGCGGCCAGCCGGTGGCCTGGTGGCAGGCGCACCAGCCGCTCCAGGTGACCGAGGGCTGGCGCGCGGCCGCCAACAAGCACCAGCAGGTGCTGATGTTCGCCGCGCCCGTCGGCTCGATCGGCCGCCAGCCGCGCGAGGACCTGCTGCGCGACGCGCTGGACAAGGCGGCGGCGAACGGAAAGCTGGTCGCCTCGGCGCTGCCGCTGGCCGGCATCTGAGCCGCGCGTCACCCGTGCACGCCGTAGACCTGCGAAAGCCGTACCCGGGCCGCATCCCTTGACCCGCGGGGTCGTTTGGACATACGTGCACGCATACGACGTTCCCCGCCGCCAGTCCTTCTCGCCGATCCCGTCCGCGCGATCGGCTCAGGACTCCCAGGGCGGCCCATCGGCCACGCCGATCTACGACGCGCTCTACGCCGAGTACGTCAAGTCCTTCCGCGCACTGCCCGGCGACCGCAGCGGCGAGGAGAAGCTGGGTTTCACCGCCTTCGGGAACACCCCGCACGGCTCGGGCTCGTACGGCGGGTCGTACAGTGCCTACAGCGCGGGCGCCCAGAGCGCCCGCCATGCCGCCGGGCAGCAGCCCCAGTGGCAGCGCGTCGGGACCATCGGCTCGCACGCCACAGGGATGCACTACGTACCGGCCGCGCTGCCGCCGGTACGGCGCGGCGGCATCTGAGCGAGCACCGGACACTGGAAAGGGCGGCCCCGGCGGGGCCGCCCTTTCCAGTGCTTCGCGCTACTTCTTCCTGCCGCGCTTCTCGCGCACCCGCACGGAGATGTGGATCGGCGTCCCGTCGAAGCCGAACTCCTCGCGCAGACGCCGCTCGATGAAGCGCCGGTAGCCCGCCTCGATGAAGCCGGAGGCGAACAGCACGAACCGCGGCGGCTTGGTGCCCGCCTGCGTGCCGAACAGGATGCGCGGCTGCTTGCCGCCCCGGACCGGGTGCGGGTGGGCGGCGACCAGCTCACCGAGGAAGGCGTTCAGCCGGCCCGTCGGGACCCGGGTCTCCCAGCCCGCCAGGGCCGTCTCGATCGCCGGGACCAGCTTCTCCATGTGCCGTCCGGTGCGCGCCGAGACGTTGACCCGCGGCGCCCACGCCACCTGGCCGAGCTCGGTCTCGATCTCCCGCTCCAGGTAGTAGCGGCGCTCCTCGTCGAGGGTGTCCCACTTGTTGTACGCGAGGACGATGGCGCGGCCCGCCTCGACGGCCATGGTGACGATCCGCTGGTCCTGCACCGAGATGGACTCGGAGCCGTCGATCAGGATGACCGCCACCTCCGCCTTCTCGACGGCGGCCGCGGTGCGCAGCGAGGCGTAGTAGTCGGCGCCCTGCTGAAGGTGGACGCGCTTGCGGATGCCCGCCGTGTCGACGAACTTCCAGGTGACGCCGCCGAGTTCGATCAGCTCGTCGACCGGGTCGCGGGTGGTGCCCGCCAGCTCGTTGACGACGACGCGCTCCTCGCCCGCCACCTTGTTCAGCAGGGAGGACTTGCCGACGTTCGGGCGGCCGATCAGGGCGATGCGGCGCGGGCCGCCGAGGCCGGCCCCGCCGAACGTCTGGCGCGGCGCCTCCGGCAGCACCTCGAGGACCTGGTCGAGCATGTCGCCGGTGCCGCGGCCGTGCAGCGCGGAGACCGGGTGGGGCTCCCCCAGGCCCAGCGACCACAGGTAGGCCGCGTCGGCCTCGCCGCTCGGGCCGTCCACCTTGTTGGCGCACAGCACGACCGGCTTGCCGGCCTTGCGCAGCAGCCGGACGACGGCCTCGTCGGTGTCGGTGGCGCCGACCTTGGCGTCGACGACGAAGACGACCGCGTCGGCGGCCTCGATGGCGTACTCGGCCTGGGCGGCCACGGAGGCGTCGATGCCGAGGACGTCCTGCTCCCAGCCGCCGGTGTCGACGACCTTGAAGCGGCGGCCCGCCCACTCGGCCTCGTAGGTGACGCGGTCGCGGGTGACGCCGGGCTTGTCCTCGACGACGGCCTCGCGGCGCCCGATGATGCGGTTCACCAGAGTCGACTTGCCGACATTGGGGCGGCCGACGACGGCGAGCACGGGCAGCGGGCCGTGGCCGGCCGCCTCGATGGCGCCCTCGACGTCCTCGAGGTCGAAGCCCTCCTCCGCGGCGAGCTCCATGAACTCCGCGAACTCGGCGTCGCCGAGCGCCCCGTGGTCGTGCTCGTACGCGCCCTCGGACGCGTCCGAGCCGTCGGGCTGGATGTGGTCGTTCATGAAGTCCGTACCTCGTCGTTCATTGTGGTGGTCGGTGGAGTACCCGCTGTTCCGGGCTGATCCACTACTCAGTGTCGCCTAGCGCCCGGTGAGGCGCCTGGCGTTTTCCAGGTGGGCCGCGAGCTGCTTCTGGATGCGCCCGGTCGCCTCGTCCAGCGCCGTGCGCGTCCGGCGACCGCTGCCGTCGCCCGCCTCGAAGGGCTCGCCGAAGACGACGTCGACGCGGGAGCGCAGCGGAGGCAGCCCCTTTATCAACCGTCCCGGCTTCTCGGAACTTCCCATCACGGCCACCGGGACGATCGGGGCGCCGCTGCGCACCGCGAAGTACGCGAGGCCGGCGCGCAGCGAGGCGAAGTCGCCCTCGCCCCGGGTGCCCTCCGGGAAGATGCCGAGCACGCCGCCGCCCGCCAGGACGCCGAGCGCCCGGGTGATCGCCGTGCGGTCGGTGGTGTCGCGGTCGACCTTCACCTGCCCGATGCCGAGCAGGAAGGGGTCCAGCGGCCCGATGAACGCTTCCTTCTTGATCAGGAAGTGCGTCGGCCGGGGCGCCACGCCCATGACCATCGGACCGTCGATGTTGTGGGAGTGGTTGACCGCGAGGATCAGGGGGCCGCTCGCGGGCACCCGCCAGGCGCCGAGCACGCGCGGCTTCCACAGCCCGTACATCAGGCCGACGCCGATGCGCCGCCCGACCTCGGCACCCCGCGCCGAAGGCAGCTCGGTCACTTTCCGGCCCGCTTCTCCTCGACGAGGGTGACGACGCACTCGATGACCTGGGCCAGCGTGAGCTCGGTGGTGTCCACCTCGACGGCGTCGTCCGCCTTGGCGAGCGGGGAGGTCTTGCGGCTGGAGTCGGCGGCGTCCCGCTTGATCAGGGCCTCGCGGGTGGAGTGGACGTCGGAGCCCTTCAGCTCGCCGCTGCGGCGGGCGGCGCGCGCCTCCGGGGAGGCGGTGAGAAAGATCTTGAGGTCGGCGTCCGGGAGGACGGTCGTGCCGATGTCCCGGCCCTCGACGACGATGCCCTTCTCCGCGGAGGCGGCGATCGAGCGCTGCAGCTCGGTGATCCGGGCCCGCACCTCGGGCACCGCGCTGACCGCGCTGACCTTGGAGGAGACCTCCTGGGTGCGGATCGGGCCGGCCACGTCCACGCCGTCGACGGTGATGGCCGGCCCCTCCGGGTCGGTGCCGGAGATGATCTCGGGCTTGCCCGCGACGGCGGCGATGGCGGACGGGTCGTCGATGTCGATGCCGTTGCTCACCATCCACCAGGTGATCGCCCGGTACTGGGCGCCGGTGTCCAGGTAGCTCAGCTCGAGCTGGGCCGCCACGGCCTTCGAGGTGCTCGACTTGCCGGTGCCGGCGGGGCCGTCGATGGCGACAATCACTGGCGTGGCGCTTTCCACAGTGGGGACCTTCCTGAACCGGGCTCGGCGGGGTGAGGGCGCGACTGCCCCGCACAAGGTTACTGGGTGCGGGTCACTCGTCCGGCCGCGCGTCCACGCCGGCGGCACTCGACGGCCGGCGGCCCAGGGCCGAGCCCCCGGGAGCGGCTCGCCCCGTACCTCCTACTGCCGGATCGCCCAGCCCCGCTCCCGCAGCGCGGCGCTCAGTACCGGGGCCGCCTTCGGCTCCACCATCAGCTGCACCAGACCGGCCTGCTGCCCCGTGGCGTGCTCGATCCGTACGTCCTCGATGTTGACGCCGGCCATGCCCGCGTCGGCGAAGATCCGGGCCAGCTGTCCCGGCTGGTCGTCGATGAGCACGGCCACGACCTCGTAGACCCGCGGCGCGGACCCGTGCTTGCCGGGGACGCGGACCTGCCCGGCGTTGCCGCGCCGCAGCACGTCCTCGATCCCGCCGGCGCCCTCGTGGCGCTTGTGGTCGTCGGAGGACTGCAGGGCGCGCAGGGCCCGCACGGTCTCCTCCAGGTCGGCCGCGACATCCGTGAGCAGGTCGGCGACCGGCGCGGGGTTGGCGGAGAGGATGTCGATCCACATCCGGGGGTCGGAGGCGGCGATCCGCGTCACGTCCCGGATGCCCTGCCCGCACAGCCGTACGGCGGCCTCCTCGGCGTGCTCCAGGCGTGCGGCGACCAGGCTGGAGACCAGGTGGGGCATGTGGGAGACGAGGGCGACGGCACGGTCGTGGGCGTCGGCGTCCATGACCACCGGCACGGCCCGGCAGTGCGAGACCAGTTCCAGGGCGAGGTTCAGCACCTCGGTGTCGGTGTCCCGGGTCGGGGTCAGCACCCAGGGGCGGCCCTCGAAGAGGTCCCCGGTCGCGGCCAGCGGGCCGGACTTCTCCCGGCCCGACATGGGGTGCGTGCCGATGTACGCGGACAGGTCGAGGCCGCGGGCCTCCAGCTCGCGGCGCGGCCCGCCCTTGACGCTGGCGACGTCGAGGTAGCCGCGTCCCGCACCGCGGCGCATGGCGTCCGTGAGCACGTCGGCCACGTGCGCGGGCGGGGCGGCCACGATCACGAGGTCGACGGGCCCGTCCGGCGCCTCGTCCGTGCCGGCGCCGAGCGCGGCCGCCGTGCGGGCCTGCTCCGGCTCCGGGTCGGCGAGGTGCACGGTGACGCCCCGCTGGGACAGGACCAGGGCGGCGGACGTGCCGATGAGGCCGGTGCCGATGACGAGTGCGGTCCTCACTGGGCGATGTCCTTGCGCAGGGCGGCCGCGGCGCCGAGGTAGACGTGGGCGATGTCGGCCCGGGGCCGGTCGGACTCGATGTGCGCGAGGACCCGGACGACACGCGGCATGGCGCCCTCGATGTCCAGTTCCTGGGCGCAGATCAGCGGCACGTCGACGATGCCCAGCTTGCGGGCCGCGGCCGCCGGGAAGTCGCTGTGCAGGTCGGGCGTGGCCGTGAACCAGATGCTGATCAGGTCGTCGGCGGCGAGATCGTTGCGCTCCAGGATCTCCGTGAGCAGGGCTCCGACCTGCTCGTCCATGTGCCCGGCCTCGTCCCGTTCGAGTTGGACGGCGCCCCGGACCGCTCGTACCGCCACGGCGATGCTCCTTGCTGACGTGCGTGTCGCTCTACGTCCGACCAGCCTAGTCAGCCTGGGCGGCCCGGGTGCGCGGCGCCCGCCCGGTGAGACGCCGGGATCGGCACCTTTGGGTAAGTTCGCTGCCAAGATGACGCATGTTCCGATTCACCCCCCTTCGACACTTTCGGAGTGACGACATGACCCACGAGACCACGCGCCGCACGGTTCTCCTCGCGACGGGTGCGACGGGCGCGGCGGCGCTCGTCGCGGCCTGCGGCGGGGGCGGCGACGACAGCGGTTCCGCGTCGACGAGCGCCACCGCGGGCCAGGCCCTGGCCGAGACCGACGAGATCCCGGTCGGCGGCGGCAAGATCTTCAAGGACGAGAAGGTCGTGGTGACCCAGCCGGAGCAGGGTCAGTTCAAGGCCTTCTCGGCGATCTGCACCCACCAGCGCTGCACACTGGCGTCCGTCTCCGACGGCATGATCAACTGCCCCTGCCACGGCAGCAAGTTCCGCATCGCCGACGGCGCGGTGGCCCACGGCCCGGCGACCCGGCCGCTGCCCGCCGAGGACATCGTCGTGGAGGGAAACTCGGTCCGCCTCGCCTGAGGGCCCGCGACCGGCCCCGCGGCGTCACGCGTCCCAGAGCGCCCCGAGGGTGAGCAGGTCGCTCCGGTACTCGACACGGTCGGCCCACTCGGCGGGCCAGGCCTCCGCGCCCAGATGCGCGCCGGCGAAGGCACCCGTCAGGCAGGCGATCGAGTCCGAGTCACCGGCGGTGCAGGCCGCGCGGCGCAGGGCCGTCACCGGCTCGTCCACGAAGAGCAGGAAGCACAGCAGCCCGGTCGCCAGGGCCTCCTCGGCGATCCAGCCCTCGCCGGTGGCCAGACACGGGTCGGTCTCCGGCGAGACGGTGCGCACGGCGTGCCGGAGCCGTTCGAGGACCTCCAGGCACTCGTCCCAGCCGCGCGCGATGAACCGCTCGGGGCTCGGGTCCCCGGCCCGCCGCCACAGGTCGCCGAGCCAGCGCTCGTGGTAGTGGCTGCGGTTCTCCAGGGCGTACGAGCGCAGCAGGCCGATCAGCCCGGTCGGCTCGGCGCCCTGCGCGAGCAGGCGTACGGCGTGTGCGGTGAGGTCGGAGGCGGCGAGCGCGGTGGGGTGCCCGTGGGTGAGGGCGGACTGCAACTGGGCGGCGCCCGCACGCTGTTCGTCACTGAGTCCGGGGACCAGCCCCAAGGGCGCGACCCGCATGTTGGCGCCGCAGCCCTTGGATTCGATCCGACTGGCGTCCTGCCAGGGGCGGGCCTCGTCCTTCAGCAGCATGCAGGCCTCCATGCAGGTGCGGCCAGGGGCCCGGTTGTTCTCCGGGGACCGGTACCACTCCACGAACTCCTCCCGCAGGGGCCTGGCCAGGCGCAGCGGGGTGAGCAGCCCCCGGTCCATCGCCGTCCGCACCGCCCGGCCGAGCGCCAGTGTCATCTGGGTGTCGTCCGAGACGAGGGCGCGCTCGGGCAGCTCCATCTGCCGCCAAGGCCCGCACGTGGCGAGGATCGAAGGGACGTCGTCGAACTCGGTCGGAAAGCCCAGCGCATCCCCGAGCGCGAGACCCGTGAGCGCTCCGGTGGCGGCCTGCTTGTGGACGAGCGTGGTCATGCGGGGCGTCCTTCCCGGGTGGGCCGCAGGAGAGGCGGGTGGAGGGCGGTGGCGGTTCCGACGCGGTACAGCGCGGCGGGCTTGCCGCGGCCACCGGTCAGTCGTGCGGCGCCCGGGACGGGTTCGACGAAGCCCGGCGTGGCGAGCACCTTGCGCCGGAAGTTGGGCCGGTCCAGCTCGGTGCCCCACACGGCCTCGTAGACCTGCTGGAGCTCGCCGAGGGTGAACTCGGGCGGGCAGAAGGCGGTGGCGAGGCAGGTGTACTCGAGCTTGGCGCCGACGCGGTCCCGGGTGTCGGCCAGGATGCGGTCGTGGTCGAAGGCGAGCGGCCCCGCCGTGCCGTACGGCACCCAGCGGGCCTGCGCGGCGTCGCTGCCGCCGTGCGCCTCGGGAGCGTCGGGCAGCAGGGCGGCGAAGGCGACCGACACGACCCGCATCCGGGGGTCGCGGCCGGGCTCGCTGTACGTCCGCAGCTGCTCCAGATGCAGGCCCGAGACGTCGGACAGGCCGGTCTCCTCGGCGAGTTCGCGCCGGGCGGCCGTCTCCGCGGACTCGTCCGGCTGCACGAACCCGCCGGGCAGGGCCCAGTGCCCGGCGTACGGCTCCTGCCCGCGCTCGACGAGCAGCACGTGCAGCGCGCCCTCCCGGAGTGTGAACACCGCGAGGTCGACGGTGACGGCGAAGGGTTCGTGGGCGTACTTGTCGTAGCCGTCCATGCACCCGCACCCCCTTTTATAGTCAGCACGACTATAAAAGGGGGTGCGGGTGGCTCACAAGCCCTGAGAGACGCGCGATCCCTAGAGGTCGACCTCCTGCATCAGCATCCCGACCTCCGTGTTGGACAGCCGCCGCAGCCAGCCCGACTTCTGGTCGCCCAGGGTGATCGGCCCGAAGGCGACCCGGACCAGCTTGTCGACCGGGAAGCCGGCCTCCGCGAGCATCCGGCGCACGATGTGCTTGCGGCCCTCGTGGAGGGTGACCTCGACGAGGTAGTTCTTGCCGGTCTGCTGGACGACCCGGAAGTGGTCCGCGCGGGCGTAGCCGTCCTCCAGCTGGATGCCGTCCTTGAGCTGCTTGCCCAGGTCGCGCGGGATCGGCCCGACGATGTGCGCGAGGTAGGTCTTCTTCACGCCGTACTTCGGGTGGGTCAGCCGGTGGGCCAGCTCGCCGTGGTTGGTGAGCAGGATGACACCCTCGGTCTCGGTGTCGAGCCGGCCGACGTGGAAGAGCCGGGTCTCGCGGTTGGTGACGTAGTCACCGAGGCACTGCCGGCCCTCCGGGTCCTCCATCGTCGAGACGACACCGGCGGGCTTGTTCAGCGAGAAGAACTGGAAGCGCTGCGTGGCGACGGTCAGCCCGTCGACCTTGATCTCGTCCTTCTCCGGGTCGACGCGACGCCCCTGCTCCAGGACGATCTCGCCGTTGATCTCGACCCGGGCCTCCTCGATCAGCTCCTCGCAGGCACGCCGGGAGCCGAAGCCCGCGCGGGCGAGGACCTTCTGCAGCCGCTCACCCTCCTGCTCGGCGCCGGGGAAGGTCTTCGGGAGCTTGACCTCCTTCTTCCCGGCGTACCGGTCGCGGTTGCGCTCCTCGACCTGCGCCTCGTACTCACGCGGGCGCGCCGGGGCCGTACGCCCCTGCTTCTGGGGCTGCTTGGGCCCGCCCTTGGCGCCGCCTCGGGCGGAGCCGCCGCGCCCGGACTTGGGGCCCTCCTTCGTCGCCCCGGGGCCCACGTCGTAGCGGCGCTCCTCGGGGCGGGGCTTGCTGGGGCGGCCCTGCCCCTGCTTCTGGTCCCTGTTGTTGCCGGCGCCGCGGTGGTTACCGCGTCCGCCGCTCTTGCCGCTGCCGCTGCTTCGCATCAAAGTTCCGTCTGGTCGTCTTCGTCGTCGGTACCCGGGGTGGCCGGGCGGCTGCCCGGCACGTCGTCAGGCGCGTCCGGGTCGAACGACGGTACGCCTTCCTGGGTCTCGGCCTCGATCGCCTCCGCCTCCGGGAGGAAGGGCGCGAGCTCCGGGAGCTCGTCCAGACCGCGCAGGCCCATCCGCTCCAGGAAGTAGTTCGTCGTCCTGTACAGGATCGCACCTGTTTCGGGTTCCGTGCCCGCCTCCTCTATCAGACCGCGCTGGAGGAGGGTGCGCATGACGCCGTCGCAGTTGACTCCGCGGACCGCCGAGACCCGGCTGCGGCTGACCGGCTGGCGGTAGGCGACGACGGCCAGGGTCTCCAGGGCGGCCTGGGTGAGGCGGGCCTGCTGGCCGTCCAGGACGAAGCGCTCGACGGCCGGCGCGTACGCGGCCCGCGTGTAGAAGCGCCAGCCGTTCGCGACGTACCGCAGCTCGAAACCGCGGCCCTGGACGGTGTAGTCGTCGGCCAGCTCGCGCAGGGCGTCCGCGATCTGGCGCTTCGGCCGCTCCAGTATCTTCGCGAGGTGTTCCTCGGTCGCGGGCTCGTCCACGACCATGAGGACGGCCTCCAGGGCCGGTTTCAGATCCAGATCGGCGACGGTACGCAGTCCTGCCGGCAGGCCGGTCGTTGGCTCGCTCACGCCTTCCTCTCCTCCTTCGGCGGCTCGGGCGGCCGGTCGAACTCGTCGGTGACGGTCGGTGTCTCGTCCCCGTCCCCGCCGGTCCAGCGCACCAGCAGTTCCCCGAGCGCGTCCTCCTGCTCCAGCGCCACGGCCTTCTCGCGGTACAGCTCCAGCAGGGCGAGGAACCTCGCCACGACGGTCAGGGTGTCGTCGGTGTCCGCCACGAGGGCCCGGAAGCCGGCCTCGCCGAGCTCCCGGAGCCGGGCCACGACGATCTGTGCCTGCTCCTGCACGCTGACCAGGGGGGCGTGGATGTGGTCGACGTAGACCTGCGGCTTGGGCCTGGGCTGCATCGCCTTCACCGCGAGCTTCGCGAAGCCCTCCGCTCCGATGCTGATGACGACGTCGGGCAGCAGCTCCGCATGGTGCGCTTCGAGCCCGACGGTACGGGGGTAGCGCCGGGCCTCGTCGTCGAGGCGCCCGCTGAAGATGTCGGCGATCTGCTTGTACGCGCGGTACTGCAGCAGCCGGGCGAACAACAGGTCCCGCGCTTCGAGCAGCGCGAGATCGCCCTCGTCCTCGACCTCGGCGGCGGGCAGCAGCCGCGCGGCCTTCAGGTCGAGCAGAGTGGCGGCGACGACCAGGAACTCGGTCGTCTCGTCCAGGTCCCAGTCCGGCCCCATCGCCCGGATGTGGGCCATGAACTCGTCGGTCACCTTCGACAGCGCGACCTCGGTGACATCCAGCTTGTGCCGCGAGATCAGCTGCAGCAGCAGATCGAAGGGCCCCTCGAAGTTGGCGAGCCGGACCTTGAAGACCCCGTCGTCGGCCGCCTCGGCGTCACCGGCCGGGGGTTGGGGGCCCGGGGCGGTGCCGGAGGACTCCTCGGACGCGGCCGGCGGACCGGCGGACCGCGTCTCGGCCGCGGTCCCGCTCAATTCCCCCACGCCCACCGGCCCGGCCACGTCCACAGGCAGTGCCGTGGGCCCGGCCACGCCCGAAGGCGGCGCCGTAGGTCCGGCCACGTCCACAGGCGGCGCCATGCGCCCGGCCGGCTCCGCAGGCGGTGCCGTGGGCTCGACCGTGTCCACCGGCCCGGGGGCGGCGGCTTGCAGGGATCCGGCCGGCGAAGCCGCAGGCCCGGCGCTGTGGGGCGGGAAGCCCGGCTCGGCCACCGGGGCGGAGGGCCCCGCATGCGCGGCAGCCGCGCTCGCAGGCGATGCTCCGTACTGGACCGTCTCCGCCCGCAGCTCAGCCGACGGAGCCGTCCCGACACTCGCCGCGGGAGGCATGGGCGACTCGGCCGCCTCGATCCCCGGCCGCTCAGCAGGCAGAGCCGCGGGGTCGGCCTCCTCCGGTGAAGGGAGCGGATCGACCTCAGGCGGCTCAGCCGGCGGAGCCGTCCGCGGAACCGCCGGCCCCCTCCCCAGCGCACGCCGGCGACCGGCCGGGCCGCCGGGGGGAGGTGGGGAAGCGTTCGAGGTCATGGCCCCCGCAGGCTACCGCTACCGCCCGCGCAGTCGTCGTACGAGGATGCTGGCGTCTCCGCGGGTCTCCAGGTCGGCGAGGACCACCGCGACCGCCTCGCGGACGATGCGCCCGCGGTCGACGGCCAGGCCGTGCTCGCCGCGGAGCACGAGACGGGCGTGCTCGAGGTCCATGAGCTCCTCGGCCGACACGTACACCGTGATCTTCTCGTCGTGCCGCTCACGGCCGCTGGGGCGGCGCGAGGGGTTCCGCCCGCGCTTGCGGGGCGCGGCCCCGGCGGCACCGGCGGCAGAACCTTCCTGCGCCGTCTGCCGACGGGCGGAGCCGGAGCGCTCGGCGGCCGCGGAACGGCTGTGGGCCTCCCCGGCCTCGCCCGGCTCCGCATCCGCCGCGACATGCTCCGCGCCCTCGCCGTCACCGCCCTGCGCGGGCACCGACTGCGGGGCGTCCTCCGCGGCCGCCGCGTCACCCTCCCCCGCCGGAGCGGGCACCCGGGCGTCGCCGTTGGCCTGACGCCTGGGCTGGGACGACTGAAGCGCCATCCCCCCTGTCGTACGGAAGAGTTCGTCGGCCCCCGGCAGACTCACTCGGCGTGACACCGGGCGAGCACCTCCCTGGCGAGCTGGCGATAGGCGGCGGCACCGACGGAGTTGGAGGCGTACGTGGTGATCGGCTCACCGGCGACCGTGGTCTCCGGGAAGCGGACCGTGCGCCCGATGACCGTGTGGTAGACGTGATCGTCGAACGCCTCGACCACACGCGCGAGCACCTCACGGCTGTGCACCGTGCGCGAGTCGTACATCGTGGCGAGGATGCCGTCGAGCTCCAGCTCCGGGTTGAGCCGTTCCTGGACCTTCTCGATGGTCTCCGTCAACAGGGCCACACCACGCAGCGCGAAGAACTCGCACTCCAGAGGCACTATCACCTTGTGCGCGGCCGTCAGGGCGTTCACCGTGAGCAGGCCGAGCGAGGGCTGGCAGTCGATGACGATGAAGTCGTAGTCGGGCAGCAGCGGCTTCAGGGCGCGCTGCAGCGTCGACTCACGGGCGACCTCGGAGACGAGCTGGACCTCGGCCGCCGACAGGTCGATGTTGCTGGGCAGCAGGTCCATGTTGGGGACCGCCGTCTTCAGCAGCACCTCGTCGGCCGCCATCCCCCGCTCCATGAGCAGGTTGTAGACGGTGAGGTCGAGTTCCATCGGGTTGACGCCGAGTCCGACCGACAGCGCGCCCTGCGGGTCGAAGTCCACGAGCAGGACCCGGCGTCCGTACTCCGCGAGCGCGGCACCCAGGTTGATGGTCGACGTGGTCTTGCCGACGCCGCCCTTCTGGTTGCACATCGCGATGATCTTCGCGGGTCCGTGGTCGGTCAGCGGGCCCGGGATCGGGAAGTACGGCAGCGGACGCCCGGTCGGGCCGACACGCTCACGGCGCTGTCTGGCCGCGTCGGGCGCGAGAGTGGCCGCGTACTCGGGGTCGGGCTCGTACTCGGCGTCGGGGTCGTAGAAGTGCCCCTCGGGCAGTTCGTCGTAGTCGGCGAAGTGGTTGTGGGGCGCGCCACTTCCGTCGCCGGCCATGGCGTTCACGTGATGGCCATCCATCTTCTGGTGTGCTGTGTGAGTCGCCTGCTGACTCTGGTGGGCTGCGAAGGTGCGCACAGCGACGGAGCCGACAGCCTCGAACCCCGCGGGCCCCTGGCCCGGTGCAGGCATTCCTGGTTGACCACCCCCGGGAGTAAATGTCGACTCATTCACAAGTCGTCTTACCTCCTTGGTGACCAGGAAACTTCTAGACAGGTCAGCGTGGCACCATGCCGACGGTTGGCGACTCTATGGCGTGTCGGGCGTCCGCAGCAACACAATCCGCCGGACCCGGCCCGATGTGTCGGCAATGAAACATCCCGCTGTCAAGGGCGTACGGCCGTCGCACGGCAGGTTTCACCGGTGTGCGAATCGGTTGAAGGGTTACGTTCGAGGCGAGTTGCTCGAGAATCGCGAAGTGACCATACACACATCCGGCCGGACCTTGTCGGGCAAGGTCCGGCCGGGTGCGGGGCGTTGACGACGTGTGTTGACGTATCGCCTTTGCCTGTTGGTCACTTAGCCGACTTTCCGGCGGTGCGGGCTCAGCCGAGCAGCGAGGACAGCTCCACGTGCTCCACGCCGTGCGCCTCGGCGACCTCGCGGTACACGACCTTGCCGTCATGGGTGTTGAGACCCTTGGCCAGCGCCGGGTCACGGCGCAGCGCGTCCGCCCAGCCGTGGTTGGCCAGCTCGACGATGTACGGCAGCGTCGCGTTGGTGAGCGCGTAGGTGGAGGTGTTCGGCACCGCGCCGGGCATGTTGGCGACGCAGTAGAAGACCGAGTTGTGGACCTGGAAGGCCGGCTCGGCGTGGGTGGTCGGGCGGGAGTCCTCGAAGCAGCCGCCCTGGTCGATCGCGATGTCGACAAGGACACTTCCGGGCTTCATCCGCGAGACGAGCTCGTTGGTGACCAGCTTCGGGGCCTTGGCGCCGGGGATCAGCACCGCGCCGATGACGAGGTCGGCCTCCAGGCAGGCCTTCTCCAGCTCGAAGGCGTTCGAGACGACGGTCTGGATCTTCGTGCCGAAGATCTTGTCCGCCTCGCGGAGCTTGTTGATGTCCTTGTCGAGCAGGGTCACGTGGAAGCCCATGCCGATGGCGATCTGCGCGGCGTTCCAGCCGGAGACGCCGCCGCCGATCACGACGGCACGGCCGGCCAGCACGCCGGGGACGCCGCCGGGCAGCACACCGCGGCCGCCGTTGGCGCGCATCAGGTGGTAGGCGCCGACCTGCGGGGCGAGCCTGCCCGCGACCTCGGACATCGGGGCGAGCAGCGGCAGCGCGCGGCTGGGCAGCTCGACCGTCTCGTAGGCGATCGCGGTGGTGCCGGACTCCAGGAGGGCGTCCGTGCACTCCTTGGAGGCGGCCAGGTGCAGGTAGGTGAAGAGCGTCTGGTCCTTGCGGAGGCGGTGGTACTCCTCGGCGATGGGCTCCTTGACCTTCAGCAGCAGGTCGGCGGCGGCCCACACCTCGTCGGCGGTGTCCAGGATCTGCGCGCCGGCGGCCACGTACTCGGTGTCCAGGATCGAGGAGCCGGCGCCGGCGCCGCGCTCGATGACGACCTGGTGGCCATGACGCACCAGCTCGTGCACGCCTGCGGGGGTGATGGCCACCCGGAACTCGTTGTTCTTGACCTCGCGGGGGATGCCGACCTTCACGTCGATCACGGTCCTTGGCTCAGAGGGTATGGGGGGTCTTACTAAGACATACCCGGGCACACACGGGCACACCGGGAGAGACCGCAGGAGAACGTGCGGCAGAGCCAGTCTAATGAAGGCGTTCTCGCTGTCTAGCCTTTCATTGCATCAATCTTCGACTGATGCGGTACGGATTTCGCAGGCGTCAGGGTCGTTTTGAAGGTTTGAGTCTCCGAGAATCCGCTCGGCGGCACCCCGGTGCAGCCCCGCCGAGGCGGGATCACCCAGGTGTTCGAGGGTGTCGGCGACCCGCAGGTGCAGGGCGGCCTGGAGCCGCGGGTCCTCGGCACGCCGCGCCCACTCCACGGCCTCCCGGCAGGTGCGCAGCGACTCCTCGGGCCGCCCCGCGTACTCCTGGACCCGCGCCAGCTCGCTCAGGGCCCGCGCCTGGGCGGCCAGGTCGCCGTTCTTGCGGTGGCCCGCGATCGCCGCGCGCCAGTTCCGCAGGGCCTCGCCGTAGCGGCCCGCGAAGGTGTGGGCGGCGGCGATCCGCCCGTAGAGCCGGGCGGCCTCCGCGCGCTCGTCCCGGGCGAGCCGTTCGACCAGGGCGCGGCCGAACCAGTCGGCGGCCCGGTCGAAGTCGCCGAGCTCCAGGTGCGCGCCGCCTACGGATTCCATCGCGCGGCCGGTCGCGTACGGGTCGTTCACCTCGCGCCCGGCGTCCAGCGCGGCCCGGTAGCGCGCCAGGGCGTCGGCCGTGCGGCCGGTGCGGGCGTCGAGGTCGCCGAGGTTGAGCAGGGCCGCGGCGCGCTCGCGGGGCAGGCTCCGGCGCTCGGCGACGTCGAGGACCAGGCTGTGGATGTCGTAGAGGTCGGGGGCGGCGGCCTGGGTGCCGATGTGCGCCGCCATCGCTCTGACCAGCTGGGACATCAGCCGCCTGGCCAGGGTGTCCAGCTCCCCGTCGGCGACCGCGAGCCGGGCCGAGGCCAGCAGGGCGGGCCGGGTCAGGCGCAGCCAGTCGGCGGCGTCCCGCGGGGTGGGAAAGCGCAGGGCGCGCGGCATGTCGAGGAGCTTCTGGCGGGCCTGGGGGCTGTCGGTCTCGGTGATCGCCCGGCAGGCCTGGAGCAGCCGTACGGTCCGTTCCAGCATGCGGGCGCGGGCCAGCTGGAGCTCGGCCGGGCGTTCGTGGTGCTCGGCGAGGATCCGCAGCTGGGGGTGCAGACAGCCGGGCACCTCGTACTGCGGCAGCGGGGAGTCCACCGGGTGCAGGAAGCCCAGGGCGACGAATTCGTCGAGGGTGGTGCGGGCGCTGCCCACCGAGCAGCCGACGAGCGCGGAGGCGGTCTGCGGGTCGATCAGTCCGGCCGGGGCGAGGGCGAGCAGGCGCAGCATCCGGGCGGCGGTGGCGGGCAGGGCGGCGTAGGCGAGCCGGAAGACCCGGGTCAGGGCGGTGCCCTCGGTGTCCTCGGCGCGCAGCTGCTTGGCCAGGTCGGAGACGGCGGCCTTGGGCCGGGCCGCGAGCCAGCCGCCCGCCAGCATCAGCGCGGCGGGCTGCCCCTGGCACTCCTCGGCGAGGCCCTCGGCGGCCCGGGGGTCGACGGTGATGCGGACCGAGCCGGTGTGCCGGGTCAGCAGCTCCACCCCGGACTTGGCGTCCAGGCCGCCCAGGGTGCAGGGGCGGACATCCGAGATGCCGGTCAGCGGGCCTTCGGAGACCGCGACGACGAGGCAGTCCGGGGTGTCGGGCAGCAGGGCGTCGACCTGCTCGGCGTCGGCCGCGTCGTCCAGCAGGAGCAGGGCCCGGCGGTCGGCCAGGGCGGTGCGCAGGGCGTCGGTGAGGTCGTCCTCGCAGGCCCCGGCCGGTGCCTGCTCGTCCAGGGCGGTGAGGAGGTCCCGGGCGGCGCGTCCGACGGGGACGGGGGTGCCGTCGGGGTCGGTCAGGCTCGCGCGCAGGACCCCGTCGGGGTAACCGTCTGCGACGAGCCGTACGAGTTCCTCGGCGAGCGCGGTACGGCCCGAGCCGGGGCGGCCGGCGATGAGCAGCACCCGCGCGCGGGGTGCCTTGCGGCCGGCCAGCGTGTCCAGTCCGGCGCGCTCGATGTCGGCGCGCAGTTCCTTCAACTCCCGTGTGCGGCCCAGGAACTCGCTCGCCCCGGCAGCGCGCCCGGCCGGCCGCACGTCGCCTGTCTCCACGACCTGATCCGTCACGGGCCACACTCCCGTCCCACCGCACACGCAAGCCCGCCGGGACTCCGGTTCGGGCGTGCTCCAGAGCCTAGTTCACGCTCTGCAACGTCCCGGGTGGAGCACGGCGGGCGGGACGACCACTTCCCCCGATCGGATCAGCAGATGGTAGGACCGACAGCGTCAGGGGCGCGCCTCGAAGGGGCGCGGGGAACTGCGCGACCAGCCACGACGGTGCCGCACCCGGCCGACGACCTCCGCGGCACCCACCGTCGCGGCACCCCTCGCGGAGCGCTACGCCTCGAACGGACGCGCCGGCCAGGGCGCCTGTGCCGGACGCAGGGCGTCCAGGCCGTCGCCACCGCGCGCGGCGACCAGGGACAGCACGCCCACGACGAGGCAGTTGTTGTGGAGCTCGCCGGCCAGGACACCCCGGACGAGGTCCGCCACCGGCACCCGGTCGAGTTCCATGTCGGCCTCTTCCTCCGCGACCGCGAAGCGCTCGCCCTCGGCCGCGGACAGTTCGCGCGCGAGGAAGATCCGGACCGCCTCGTCGCAGCCGCCGGGCGTGGTGTAGACGTCGGTCAGCACCCGCCAGTCCTCGGCCTTGACGTGCGCCTCCTCGTACAGCTCGCGCTGCGCGGCGTGCAGCGGGTTCTCGCCGGGGACGTCGAGCAGTCCGGCGGGGATCTCCCACAGCTTGTGGCGCACGGGGTGGCGGTACTGGCGCAGCACCAGCACCCGGTCGGCCTCGTCGAGGGCGAGGACGGCCACGGAGCCGGGGTGGACCTGGTAGTCGCGGCCGACCACGGTGCCGTCGGGCATGACCACGTCGTCGGTGCGGACGGAGGTCTTGTTGCCCACGAAGGGGGTCTGAGTCGCCCGGATCTCCCACTCCTCCGGGGTGTCCTTGATCGTCATGCCTGTCCTTCCACGTGCCACACGACCTGCCGAAACGAAACCGGGGTGCACACCCTTTGAAGGGATGCACCCCGGCCACCGTACAACTGGTGTGTTACTTCGAAGTCTTCCGCTCGACCGAGGCCTTGACCAGCCCGGCGAACAGCGGGTGCGGACGCGTCGGGCGCGAGCGCAGCTCCGGGTGGGCCTGCGTGGCGACCAGGTACGGGTGGACGTCGCGCGGGTACTCGACGTACTCCACGAGCTTGCCGTCCGGCGAGGTGCCGGAGAACAGGATGCCCGCCTGCTTCTCGAGCTCGGCGCGGTAGGCGTTGTTCACCTCGTAGCGGTGCCGGTGGCGCTCCTCGACGTACTCCTTGCCGTCGTACACCTCGCGCACGATCGAGCCCTCGGCCAGCTTGGCCGGGTACATGCCGAGCCGCATGGTGCCGCCCATGTCACCCTCACCGGCGACGATGTCCATCTGCTCGGCCATGGTGGAGATGACCGGGTGCCCGGTGGCGGGGTCGAACTCGGTGGAGTTTGCGTCGGAGATGTCGGCCAGGTTGCGCGCGGCCTCGATCACGATGCACTGCAGGCCGAGGCAGAGGCCGAGCAGCGGCACCTTGTTCTCGCGGGCGTAGCGGATGGCGCCGACCTTGCCGTTCACGCCGCGCTCGCCGAAGCCGCCGGGGATGCAGATGCCGTCGACGTCGCCGAGCTGCTGGGCCGCGCCCGCCGGGGTCTTGCAGTCGTCGGAGGTGACCCACTTGATCTTCACGCGGGCCCGGTTGGCGAAGCCGCCGGCGCGCAGCGCCTCCGTGACCGACAGGTAGGCGTCGGGCAGGTCGATGTACTTGCCGACCAGCGCGAGGGTGATCTCGTGGTCGGGGTTGTGGACGCGGTCGAGCAGATCGTCCCAGGTCGTCCAGTCCACATCGCGGAACGGCAGGTCCAGCTTGCGGACGACGTAGGCGTCCAGGCCCTCGCCGTGCACGGTCTTCGGGATGTCGTAGATCGAGCGGGCGTCGGGGCAGGCCACCACGGCGGCCTCGTCGACGTCGCACATCAGCGAGATCTTCCGCTTGATCGCGGTGGGCACCTCGCGGTCGCAGCGCAGCACGATCGCGTCAGGCTGGATACCGATGTTGCGCAGGGCCGCAACCGAGTGCTGGGTGGGCTTCGTCTTCAGCTCACCCGAGGGGCCGATGTACGGCAGGAGCGAGATATGGACGACGAAGACGTTGTCACGGCCGACTTCGTGACGGACCTGGCGGACGGTCTCCAGGAACGGCAGCGACTCGATGTCGCCGACCGTGCCGCCGACCTCGGTGATCACGACGTCGACCTCGTCCGTCGCCATGCGGCGGATACGGTGCTTGATCTCGTTGGTGATGTGGGGGATGACCTGCACGGTGTCGCCCAGGTACTCGCCGCGCCGCTCCTTGGCGATCACGGTCGAGTACACCTGGCCGGTGGTGACGTTCGCGGAGCCGTCGAGGTCCCGGTCGAGGAAGCGCTCGTAGTGGCCGATGTCCAGGTCGGTCTCGGCGCCGTCGTTGGTGACGAACACCTCACCGTGCTGGAAGGGGTTCATCGTGCCCGGGTCCACGTTCAGGTACGGGTCGAGCTTCTGCATCACGACGCGCAGACCGCGGGCCTTGAGCAGCATGCCGAGGCTGGAGGCCGTCAGGCCCTTGCCGAGCGAGGAGGCGACACCCCCGGTGACGAAGATGTGCTTGGTCGTCGAATTACGAAAAGCGGCGGGCGGCATGGCCAAGACGGGGCTCCCGTGGTCGCGGTCTGGGGGTGCGGTGCGGCTGCCTGCCGGAAATTTCCGGGGCGCCGTCGCTGCGGTTCGGGGGTTCCCTGTCGGGAAGGGGCCCACCGGTCCACGGGCTACCAGCGTATCAGCGCCGCGGGGCGATGGCTTCCGGCCACGCTCCGCACACATCCCGACACGGAGGCGATCACCGTCACCGGTCCCTCACCCGTTGCTCACTCGTTCGGCGTACCCGCCTTGCCTCGACGGGCCCCCGGATCATCTGCGTGCGTCGTATCCTGCTCGGACACTCGCTGCCGAGCCCGTCCGGCCCAACGGCACCACCCCCCGCCCGTAAGCACCGGAACAACGTGAGCTCGTCAGTTCGTTGAGCAACAATTGGCGCTTTGCATCACGGTTGAGTGACCTGTTTTGCTTCATCACTCAACGACGCATTGCTAGACCTGCTGAAACCCCCCTTGACCGCACTAGCGACAGCCCCTCGTGGGGTGACGTGGCCGTTCGACTGGAGTTGCACGTGGCCGGGCGCATCGAAGATTACGCACTCATCGGAGACATGCAGACCGCCGCACTGGTCTGCCGGGACGGCACAGTCGACTGGCTGTGCCTGCCCCGCTTCGACTCGCACGCCATCTTCGCCGGCCTGCTGGGCACCGAGGAACACGGCTTCTGGCGGCTCGGCCCCGCGTACGCCTCCGACCAGCAGCCCCCCACCGCGGCGCGGCGCAGCTACCGGGGCGACTCGCTGATCCTGGAGTCCGAGTGGGACACCCAGCGGGGCACGGTCCGGGTGACCGACTTCATGCCACCGCGTGACGGCGCCCCGCAGCTGATCCGGATCGTGGAGGGCGTTTCGGGCCGGGTGCCGATGCGCTCGGCGCTGCGGATGCGGTTCTCCTACGGGCGGGTGGTGCCGTGGGTGCACAAGCACGAGGGGCGGACGGTGGCCGTCGCGGGCCCCGACTCCGTGTGGTTCGACACATCCGCGGAGACCTACGGCAAGTCGCTGACGACGTACGCGGACTTCACGGTCGCCCCGGGTGACCGGATCGCGTTCACGATCTCCTGGGAGCCCTCGCACAAGGAGCCGCCGCCGCTGCCCGAGCCGGAGCAGTCGCTGGAGGCGACGGAGGACTTCTGGCGCGAGTGGGTCGACCACTGTACGTACCACGGTCCCTACCGGGAGGCCGTCGTCCGCTCGCTGATCACGCTGAAGGCCCTGACGTACGGCCCGACCGGCGGCATCGTCGCCGCGCCGACCACCTCCCTGCCGGAGGACATCGGCGGCGTCCGCAACTGGGACTACCGCTACACCTGGCTGCGCGACGCGGCGATCACGCTGTCCTCGCTGCTGCGCACCGGCTACCGCGAGGAGGCCCGCGCCTGGCGCGAGTGGCTGCTGCGCGCGGTGGCCGGCGACCCGGAGAACCTGCAGATCATGTACGGCATCGCCGGCGAGCGCGAGCTGGGCGAGGCGGAGCTGGACTGGCTGCCGGGCTACGAGAACTCCGGCCCGGTCCGGGTCGGCAACGGCGCGGCCCACCAGCTCCAGCTGGACGTGTACGGCGAGGTCACCGAGGCCCTGCACCTGGCCCACATGACGGGCCTGGCGCGCAACGACTACGCCTCGCTGCTCCAGCTGAAGCTGATCCGCTACCTGGAGGACCACTGGCAGGAGCCGGACGAGGGCATCTGGGAGGTGCGCGGCCCGCGCCGGCACTTCGTGCACTCCAAGGTGATGGCCTGGGTCGCAGTGGACCGCACGATCAAGCTGATCGAGTCCGGCGACGCGGACGGCCCGCTGGAGCGCTGGCGGGAGCTGCGCGACGACATCCACCGGGACGTGTGTGAGAAGGGTTACGACAAGGAGCGCAACACCTTCACGCAGTCGTACGGCTCGAAGGAGCTGGACGCCTCCCTGCTGCTGATCCCGCAGATGGGCTTCCTGCCGCCGGACGACAAGCGGGTCATCGGCACGATCGAAGCGATCCAGCGTGAGCTGTCCACGTCGGACGGCTTCATCCTGCGCTACCCGACCACCAGCGGCGACGAGAACGTCGACGGTCTACCCGGCGACGAGGGTGCGTTCCTGGCCTGCTCGTTCTGGATGGCCGACGACCTGGCGATGATCGGCCGCGTGGACGAGGCCCGCAAGCTGTTCGAGAAGCTGTTGTCCCTGCGCAACGACCTGGGCCTGCTGGCCGAGGAGTGGGACCCGCGCCTGCAACGCCAGGTGGGCAACTTCCCGCAGGCGTTCAGCCATGTGCCGCTCATCGACACGGCTCTGCGTCTGACGGCTTCGGGCGCGTACGGCGGCTGAGCGGGGCGGCCCGCGGGGGGGGTGTCACATCGGCCTGAGGGCCGTGAGCGTGCGCTCCCCCGCGGGGTCTGCGGCCGTGGCCGGGACCAGGGCGATCTCGTCGAGTCCGGCCTCGACGTAGGCGGCGATGCGGGCGCGGACGGCGTCGGTGTCGCCGACGAGGGCGACCGTGCCGGCGGCCTCGGGCGGCAGGGCCCGCAGCAGGGTGTCCGGGTCGGCGCCCTTGGCGGCCAGCTCGACCACCTCGGCGAACCCCGCGTCGACGAACATGTCGCTGTAGCCCGGCACGGCGAGGTAGCCGACGACGCTGCGCAGCACCTGGGTGAGCGACTCCGGCTCCGGGTCCACGGCGGCGGGCAGCCAGGCCGCCAGCCGCGGCGGTGTACGGCCCGCCTTCTCGGCGGCCGCGAGCATCCGGGCCCGCACCATCCGGACCTGCTCGGGCGAGACGAGGTCGAGCAGCATCCGGTCGGCGTGTGCCACGGCTGCGGCGACCGCCCGTTCCCCGAACGCGGCGACGGTGACCATGCCCCCGGGCGGCGGCAGCCGGCGGCGGAAACCGCTGCCGGGCACGATCGGCTCGCCGGGCGCACTGTGCATCAGCGCCCGCACGGCCGCCGCCGACTCCGCGAGGGCGGCGGCGGGCCGAGTGCGCGGCCGGCCGTGCACGCCCTCGACGACGCGCCTGCTGGAGGTGCCCAGGGCCACGCCGACGGGCCGGCCGGTGACGGCCGCGGTGGAGGCGGCGCCCCGGACGACGGTGAGCGGGTCGCGCACCGACACCGGCACGGGTCCGGCGGTCAGCGCGACCTGCTCGGTGGCCGCGCCGATCGCGGCCGCCAGGACGAACGAGTCCCACGTCGGCCCCTCGCCCGCCCACACCTCCCGGTACCCGAGCCGGTCGGCGAGCGCCGCGACCCGCAACGGCTCCTCGACCGGACTGTCGTCCTCCCGCCCCACCGCGACCACGCTTATGTCCATGACGGCGTCCGTACCCGGCCGATCACGCCGTAATCCGGGGGGATCCACGGCGAGACCCGAGCGGTGATCGTCCCGGTGCCCGTCCGGAGATGTCCGTAGGGCACCCGCGCGGGTAGCGTCCGGCACATGGACAGCGCGACGGACAGCGGTTACGACACCCAGGGCGCCGGGATCACCGTGCAGCGGGCGCTGGAGCTGCCGGGGCTGCGCAGCGGGCTGCCCGAGGTGCTGGCGGGCGCCGAGCGGCTCGGGCGGACCGTGCGCTGGGTGCACGCCGGCGAGGTGCCGCACATCGCCTCCCTGCTCAAGGGCGGCGAACTGCTGCTGACCACGGGCTACGGCCTCGGCACCCGCCCCGCCGAGCAGCGGGCGTTCGTGCGCACCCTGGCCGAGCGCGGTATCGCCGCCCTGGTCGTGGAGCTGGGCCCGCGCTTCACCCGGCTGCCCGCGGCCCTCGTCGACACGGCACGCGCGGCCGGGCTGCCCCTCGTCCAACTCCACCGGGAGGTGCCGTTCGTCACGGTCACGGAGGAGGTCCACACCGAGATCGTCAACGGCCACTACGCCCTGCTCCAGCGGGCCGAGGAGGTGCACCGGCGGTGCACGCAGGCCGTGCTGGGCGGCGGCGGTGTGCCCCAAGTGCTCGGCATCCTGGCCGACTTCGCCGGGAACCCCGTGTTCCTGGAGACGGCGGACGGGCAGTTGCTGTACGCGGCCGGGGCCGGTCCCGAGGGCGCGGACCCGCTCCAGGTGTGGGAGGGGCTGCGCGGCCAGCACAAGGACGAGCCGCCCCTCGCGGGGTCGGTCCTGGTGGACGTGCCGGGCGGCGGGCCCGGCAGCGGGGGCGTCAGGGCGCGCCTCGTCCTGCTGCCGGTGCGGACTCCCCTGGCGCCGGTGCACCGGATGGCGGCCGAGCGGGCCGCGGGCATCCTGGCCGTGGTGCTGATGCAGGCCCGTCAGGAGGAGGAGTTGGCGGCGCGCGGGCGCGGCGACTTCCTCACCGACCTCGCCGAGGGCCGGGTCACGGCCGAGGACGCCCCGGCGCAGGCACGCGTGCTGGGCTTCCGGCCGGGCGAGGGTCCGCTGCTGCCGGTGGTGATGCGGCTCGGGGACGTCCTCTCCCCGGGCGGAGGCTGGGCCGTGCTGGCCCGGGCGATCTCGGAGGAGCTGGCGTCGGTGGGTGTGCCGGTGCTGCTCGGGGTGCGGCCGGTGGAGGGGCGGGTGCTGGTGCTGCTCGGGCTGCGTGCGGAGCCGGAGCGGGCGGCGGTCGCGGACCGGGTCGCGGCGGCGCTGCGGGCCGGTGTGAACCGGGCCGGGATGCCGCGACCGGGCGGGCAGCCGCCCGTGGTGGTCGTGGGGATGGCCGGCGGCTGGACGGCGGCGGCCTCGGGGCTGCGGCACGCGGCCGAGACGGCCTCGGCGGCCCAGGGCCTGCCGGACCGGCCCTGGTACGACGCCCGCCGCCTCGACATCGACCTGCTGCTGTGGCGGCTGCGCGACCATCCGGACCTGTCGGCCTTCGTCGACCGCGCCCTCGGCCCGCTCCTGGAGCACGACCGCCGCTCCCGGCCGCCGCTGCTGCCCACGTTGGCGACCTATCTGGCCCACGCGGGGCGCAAGGCGGAGACGGCCCGGGAGCTCCACCTCAACCGGCAGACCCTGTACAACCGCCTGGGCCGCATCGGGGAGTTGCTGGGCACGGACCTCGACGACCCGCAGACGGTCCTGGCCCTGAGCCTGGCCCTGCGGGCCCGCAGACACGTGCCGTAGGGGGCCTCTAGGTGAGGGGGCGGGGCTGGGTCAACTCGTCGTACACGCTCAGCACTTGGGCGACGGTCTCGTCCTCGGTCGGCCAGGTGGCCGCCTGCCGGGCGCCCTTGGCCGTCAGCACCTCCCGGCGGCCCTGGTCGCCGAGCAGCCGTACGACGGAGTCCGCGAGGGCCTTCGCGTCGCCGTACGGGATGAGTTCGGCCGCGTCACCGACGAGTTCGGGGATACCTCCGACCTCCGTCGCGACGAGCGGCACGCGCGCGTGGAGGGCCTCCTGGGCGAGGACGGAGCGCGCCTCCCAGCGGCTCGGCAGCAGGGCGAGGTCGGCGGCGGCGAGGAGGTCGGTGATGTCGTCGCGCCGCCCGAGGAGCCGGACCGGCAGCCCTTCCTCCTCGATACGACCCTGGAGTTCACCGCGCAGCGGCCCCTCCCCGGCGATCACGACCAAGGGCACGGGATCGAGCCGGCGCCAGGCGCGCGCGGCGTCCAGCAGCACGTCGTATCCGCGGTGGCGTTCCAGGGAGCCGACGGCCATCAGCAACGGCCTGCCGATGGCGCCGAGTTCGGCGCGCACCTTGGGCCGCAGCCGGTCGGGATCGTCGGGCTCGAGGGGCCTGCGGGGGCCGGGCAGCGCGACGGCCGCGAGCCGTGCGTCCCGCGCGCCGGTGAGCCGTGCCCGGTCCACGAGCGCCGAGGTCGTCCCCAGCACCACGGTGGCCGCCTTCACGACCCTTCGCTCCAGCACCCGCAGCATGTGGGCCCGCGCACCGTCGGCGTGCGCCCGGTCGTGCCACGTCACGACCAGCGGAGTACGCACGCGCCGCCCGCTGAGGGCGAGCACGGTACGAAAGGAGGCGTGCAGCCCGTGCGCGTGCACCAGATCGGCATGGGCGCAGGCCGCCCGCAGGGCCGCCACCGACACCGGGTCGCTGCTGCGCGGCACGTGCACATGGTCGGCCCCGACACCGCTGAAGTCGTAGGCGCGATCGGCCTCATAGGGGGCGCACACCGTGACTTTCACACCCCGCGCGACGAGCCCCGCGGCCAGCGAACGCACATGCGCACTGCTGGCGGCATTGCCTCCGCCCAGCACCTGCACGGTGCGCAGCGGCAACTGGCCATGCGGTGAGTGGCTGCTCACGGGGGTCACGTGGCCGGGCTCCTGGTTCGGGTCGGGCGGTCACGACGCGTACTCCGCCAAGGATGCCAGGACAGACGGGGGTTCCGGGAACGCCCGAACCCCTGCGGCGCGACAGCGGGGCGCGCCATCGGGGGAATGCGCCGGGCCAGGTCACCCACACGAGTGAAATCGGGCGCCCCGCCCGGCCTTGCCGCACCGCTGCCCGGTGCGCCTCTAGCCGTCCGCCCGGGCCGCCGCGAGCAGCTCCTCCGCGTGTGCCCGGGCCGTCTCGGAGTCCTCCTGCCCGGCGAGCATGCGGGACAGCTCCCGGACCCGGTCCTCCCCTTCGAGGACCTTGACGCCGGAGCGGGTCACGGACCCGTCGTTGGTCTTCTCGACCAGCAGCTGCCGGTCGGCGAAGGCGGCCACCTGGGGCAGATGCGTCACGACCACGACCTGCGCGGTCTTCGCCAGTCGCGCGAGCCGCCGGCCGATCTCGACCGCCGCCTTGCCGCCGACCCCGGCGTCCACCTCGTCGAAGAGGTACGTCGGCACGGGGTCCGTCCCCGCGAACACGACCTCCACGGCCAGCATCACCCGCGACAGTTCGCCGCCGGACGCGCCCTTGGCGATCGGCCGGGGCGGCGCGCCCGGGTGCGGGGCGAGCAGCAGCTCGACCTCGTCGGCGCCCGCGGGACCGTAGGCCACCGGACGCCCGCCGACCTCGACGCCCTCCGGGTCCTCGGTCTGCCGGATATCGAAGGACACGCGCGCGTGCGGCATGGCGAGCGAGGCCAGCTCGGCAGTGACAGCCGCGGCGAACCGCTGGGCGGCCTCCGTCCGGGCGTCCGTCAACGCCTGTGCCAGCCCGCCCAGTTCGGACCGCAGCGCGTCCCGCTCGGCCGTCAGCTCCCCGATCCGCTCGTCGTCGCCGTCGAGATCGGTCAGCCGGGCGGCGCTCTGCTCGGCCCAGGCCAGCACGGTGGCGATGTCCTCGCCGTACTTGCGCGTCAGCCCGGTGAGCGCGGCCCGCCGCTCCTCGACGGCCGCCAGCCGCAGCGGATCGGCGTCCAGGTCGTCGGCGTACCCGGCCAGGTCGCCCGCCGCGTCGCGCAGCAGGATCCCGATCTCCCCGATGCGGTCGGCGAGCGCGGCCAGCGCCGGGTCGTGCGACCGTACGGCGTCCAGGGCCCGCTGTGCGCCCGCGACGAGCGTCCCGGCGTCGACGCCCTCCGGGTCCTCCGGGTTGCCCGCGACAGCGGCGTGCGCGGCCGCCGCGGCCGATGCCAGCGCCTCGGCGTGCCCGAGCCGCTCGGCCTCCTCGGCCAGCTCCACGTCCTCACCGGCGCGGGGTTCGACGGCGGCGATCTCGTCGAGCCCGAAGCGCAGCAGGTCGGCCTCCTGGGCCCGGTCACGCGCCCGGGTGGTGATCTCTTCGAGCTCGGCGGAGACGGCCCGCAGCCGCTTGTACGCCTCGCCGTACTTGGCCAGCGGCCCGGCGACCGCGTCGCCCGCATACCGGTCGAGCGCCTGCCGCTGCCGGGACAGCTTGAGCAGCCCCTGCTGGTCGGTCTGCCCGTGCACGGCCACCAGCTCGTCGGCGAGCTCGGCCAGCACGCCCACGGGCACGCTGCGCCCGCCCAGGTGCGCCCGCGAGCGCCCCTCGGCGGAAACGGTACGGCTGATCAGCAGGGCACCGTCGTCGAGCTCGGCCCCGGCCTCCTCGGCGCGTACCGCGGCCGTGGCGTCCCGGGGAACGGTGATCCGCCCCTCCACGACGGCCTTGCCGGCCCCGATCCGCACGAGCGCGGGGTCGGCCCGCCCGCCCAGCAGCAACCCCAGGCTTGTGACCACCATGGTCTTGCCCGCACCCGTCTCACCGGTGACCGCGGTGAACCCGGGCGACAGCTCGACGACGGCATCGTCGATCACGCCCAGCGACCGTATCCGCATCTCCTCCAACACGGACACGACCTTACGAGGTCCGGGCCACGGATTGCGACTGGCCCACTCTTGTCACCCGCGAGTGTGGCGGCGCCCATTCCTTGGGGGCGCGGGGAACTGCGCGAACAGCCACAATCCACCCGCACCCGCCGACGAAGCGGAACCACCCCCTGCAAACCGCTAGTGAGGCGCTCCCCGCCACCCGGAAACAGGCAGCGCGAACTTGGCCACCAGCCGGTCCGTGAACGACGCGTGATGCAGCCGGGCCAGCCGAACCGGCACGGCCCCCCGCCGCACCTCCACCCTCGCCCCCGGCGGCAACTCCACGGTCCGCCGCCCGTCACACCACAGCACACCTGGGGGAATGTGGGGCAGAACCTCCACAGCCAACACGGAATCCGGCGATGTCACCAACGGCTTCGCGAACAGCGCGTGCGCGGAGATCGGCACCATCAGCAGCGCCTCGACCTCCGGCCACACCACCGGCCCGCCCGCCGAGAACGCGTACGCCGTCGACCCCGTGGGGGTCGCACACACGATCCCGTCACAGCCGAACCCGGTCACCGGCCGGCCGTCGATCTCCAGGACGATCTCCAGCATCCGCTCGGCGGACACCTTCTGCACGGCCGCCTCGTTCAGCGCCCAGTCCGTGTGCACGATGTCCCCGTTGCGGTGCACGACGACGTCGACGGTCATCCGCTCCTCGACCTCGTACGCCTTGGTCACCACCCGGTCGACGACCTTGTCGAGGTCGTCCCGCTCGGCCTCCGCGAGGAACCCGACGCGTCCGAGGTTGACGCCGAGCATCGGCACACCCGACGCCCGCGCGAACTCGGCACCGCGCAGCAACGTGCCGTCGCCGCCCAGCACGATGAGCAGCTCACAGCCGTCGAGGCACTGCGGCGTGGCTTCCCTGACCAGCTCCACCTCCGCCGGCAGCGGCAGGTCGCGGGCCTCGGCCTCCAGGACGCGCACGCCCAGCCCGGAGCGCAGCAGCCCCTTCACCACGAGCTCGGCACTGCGCACGGCAGCGGGCCGCCCCGTGTGGGCGAGCAGGAAAACAGTACGAGCTCGGTTCTCGGTCAACGCGGCCCCTCCGCCACTGCACGGTCTGCGTCGGCCGGGTCCAGTTCCGGTGCCCCGGACCGCAGCCACAGAAAGTATTCGACATTCCCCGACGGCCCGGGCAGCGGACTGGCCGTCACGCCCTTCACCCCGAGCCCCAGCCCCCAGGCCTTCTCGGCCACCCCCCGTACCGCTTCGGCCCGCAGCTGGGTGCTGCGTACCACTCCCCCGCTCCCCAGCCGCTCCTTCCCCACCTCGAACTGCGGCTTGACCATCATCACCAGGTCGGCGTCCGGCTTCACGCACCGCACGAGGGCGGGCAGGACCAGCCCGAGCGGGATGAAGGACAGATCCCCCACGACAAGATCCACTGGCTCCCCATCGATCGCTTCAAGCGTCAACTCGCGTACGTTCGTACGGTCCTTGACGGTGACGCGTTCATCCTTCTGGAGGGACCACGCGAGTTGTCCGTATCCGACGTCCACGGCGACCACATGGGCGGCGCCCGCCCGCAGCAGGACGTCGGTGAAACCGCCGGTCGACGCGCCCGCGTCGAGCGCCCTGCGCCCCTCGACGGCGAGCCCCCGCGGACCGAACACCGCGAGCGCGCCGGCCAGCTTGTGGCCGCCGCGCGAGACGTAGTCGGGGTCGCCGTCGTCCCGGGCCACCACGATCGCCGCCGCGGTCTCCACCTGCGTGGCCGGTTTGGTCGCGACGGTCTTGCCGACGGAGACCCGCCCGGCGGCGATCAGCTGCGCGGCGTGCTCGCGCGAGCGCGCGAGCTTCCGGCGGACCAGCTCCGCGTCCAGACGGCGGCGTGCGACTCCTGCCACGTTCGGTTCAGCTCCTAGGTCCAGGCGGCGATCAGAGGGGGCGACCCGAAGGGTCTCATTGAGGGGTGGTGGTCGGGTGACGGGCGGGAGCCGGAGGTCCCGGGCGGGCGTCGAGCGCGGTGAGCGCGTCGCGCAGCCCCCGGTGTACATCCTCGTACACCTCGACATGCCCGTCCGTGGCGAGGTGGTCCGCGTCGCCGAGCCGGCCCAGGGCCGCGTCCACACAGGCGTCGCCGGTGGGCGTGCGGGGCACGTTCAGGGGGGCGGGAGCGGCGGGGTCGTACGCCGGCTCTTCCTCCGCCGCGGGCGGGATCTCGGGAACTGCGTCGTCCATGCCCCGACGCTACCGCGAACCGCTGCGGTACCGTCGGTCGCGATGGCCACGATCGAGGAGTGCCGCAGCGCACTCGACAAGCTCTCGGACAGCATGCAGCGCGCCGAAGGGGACGTCCGCGAGGCCGCGGCCCTGGACCGCTCGGTGAGCTGCCACATCACGGACCTGGACGTCACCTTCGTCGGCCGGATGCGCGGCGGGCGGATCGAGGTGCACGACACCGTGCAGGGACCGCCGCACGGCAAGGCGGAGATCAGACTCGCCATGACCGGCGACGACCTGGTCGCACTGGTCGGCGGCGAGCTGCACTTCGCCAAGGCCTGGGGCTCCGGCCGGGTGAAGCTGAACGCGGGTGTGCGGGACCTGCTCCAGCTCAGGAAGCTTCTGTAGCGGCGACCTTCCCGCCCGCGTTCCCGACACGGGCCTTGCGCGCCGCCGGCACGACCAGCGGTGTGCCCGTCTCCGGGTCGTCGATGACCTGGCAGCGCAGCCCGAAGACCTCCTCGACGAGTCCGGCCGTGACGATGTCCTTCGGCGCGCCCTGGGCGATGACCCGGCCCTCGCGCAGGGCGATGAGGTGGGTGGCGTAGCGGGCGGCGTGGTTCAGGTCGTGCAGCACGGCGACGAGCGTGCGTCCCTGCTCCTCGTGCAGCTCCGCACACAGGTCGAGGACGTCGATCTGGTGCTGGATGTCCAGGAATGTCGTCGGCTCGTCGAGGAGGAGCAGCGGCGTCTGCTGGGCGAGGGCCATGGCGATCCACACGCGCTGGCGCTGGCCGCCCGAGAGCTCGTCGACGTAGCGGTCGCCGAGTTCGGCGACGCCCGTCTGCCGCATGGACTCCTGGACGATCCGCTCGTCCTCGGCCGACCACTGGCGCAGGATGCCCTGGTGCGGGTAGCGGCCGCGGCCGACCAGGTCGGCGACCGTGATGCCGTCGGGCGCGATGGACGACTGGGGCAGCAGGCCGAGGGTCCGCGCGACCTTCTTCGCGGGCATCGACTGGATGACCTGCCCGTCGAGCAGCACCCGGCCCTCGCTCGGCTTGAGCATCCTCGACAGCGCCCGCAGCAGTGTGGACTTGCCGCACGCGTTGGGGCCCACGATCACGGTGAAGGAGTTGTCGGGTATCTCCACCGACAACTGCTCCGCGATGACCCGCTGGTCGTAGGCGAGGGTGACGTTCTCGGCGGACAGGCGGTTCACGGTGCTCCCTTGGTTGTTCAGTCCGCTGGTGCTCTTCTCCACCCCGGGGCTCATATCCGGCCCGCCCTGCGCTCGCTGACCAGCAGCCACAGCAGGTAGACCCCGCCGAGCACACCGGTGACCACGCCCACGGGCAGCTGCTCGGCGCCGAACGCCCGCTGCGAGACCCAGTCGGCGACGACCAGGAGGGCGGCGCCCATGCACAGCGAGGGCAGCAGGTTGGGCCCGGGCGAGCGGGTCAGGCGCCGGGCCAGCTGCGGCGCGGTGAGCGCGACGAAGCTGACGGGACCGGCCGCGGCGGTGGCGGACGCGGTGAGCAGCACGGCCGCCACCATGAGCAGCAGCCGTACCCGCTCGACCCGCACCCCGAGGGCGTACGACACGTCGTCGCCCATCTCCATCATCCGCAGCCCGCGCGCGTTGACGAGGACGAGCGGCACCAGTACGGCGGTCAGCGCGAGCAGCGGCCATACCTGGTCCCAGTCCCGGCCGTCGAGGGACCCGGTCATCCACACGACCGCGCGGGCCGCGTCCACGATGTCGGACTTGGTGAGCAGGTAGCCGTTGACCGCCGTGACGATCGCGGAGACGCCGATACCGACCAGGACCAGCCGGTAGCCGTGCACACCCCGCTTCCAGGCGAGCACGTAGATGGCGAGGCCGGTCACCAGCCCGCCCACCAGCGCCCCGGCGGCGACCTGGTTGGCGCTGCCGGAGGTCAGCACGATCACCACGAGCGCGCCCGCTGTCGCCCCCTGCCCGAGGCCCAGCACGTCCGGACTGCCCAGCGGGTTGCGGGAGATGGCCTGGAACAGCGCACCGCCGAGTCCGAGCGAGGCGCCGACCAGCAGCCCGACCAGGACCCGCGGCAGCCGCAACTCGTTGACGATGAACTCCTGGCCCGGGTTGCCCTCGCCGGCCAGCGTCCGCAGCACGTCGGCGGCCGGGATCGGGAAGTCGCCGGTGCCGATGAGCACGACACTCGCCGCGAGCGCCGCGACGAGCAGCAGGAGCACGACGGTGACGGCCCGCACGTCCAGGCGTATCGAGAGCCCGCCCGGGGTCCGCACGGCACGGTTGGTGGTCTTCACAGCTGCGCCGTCCTCCGCCGTCGTACGAGAAAGATGAACACCGGGCCGCCGAGGATCGCGGTGACGATGCCCACCTGGAGCTCCGAGGGCCGGGCCACGATCCGGCCGATGACATCGGCGCCGAGCAGCAGCACGGGCGACAGGATCGCCGCGTACGGCAGGATCCAGCGCAGGTCGGGCCCGGTGAAGGAGCGCACGACGTGGGGCACCATCAGCCCGACGAACACGATGGGCCCGCAGGCGGCGGTCGCGGCCCCGCACAGCACGGTCGCGGCCAGCATGGACAGCGCCCGGGTGCGGTTGAGGTCGGCGCCGAGGGCCTTGGCGGTGTCGTCGCCCATGGCCATCGCGTTGAGCGGCCGGGCCAGGGCGAGCGCGAGGACCGTGCCGGTCAGCAGGAACGGCAGGACCTGCGTGATGGTCGAGTCGGTCGCCGAGGCCAGCGAACCGACCGTCCAGAAGCGCATCTTGCCGAGCGCCGCCTCGTCCATGATCATCACGGCCTGGAGGTAGCCGTACAGCGCGGCGCTGATCGCCGTACCGGCCAGCGCGAGCCGGACCGGGGTCGCGCCCCGGCTGCCGCCGAGAAACCAGACCAGCGCCCCGACCGCGGCCGCGCCGAAGAACGCGAACCAGACGTAGCCGCTGAGCGAGGTGACCCCGAAGTACGTGATGGCCGTGACGACCGCGGCGGACGCACCCGCGTTGATGCCGAGCAGCCCCGGGTCCGCCAGCGGGTTGCGCGTGAGGGCCTGCAGCACCGCCCCGGCCAGGCCGAGAGCGGCACCGGCGAGCAGCCCGAGCAGGGTCCGCGACAGCCGCTCCGCGACGACGACGTCCCCGTAGGTCCCCGAGTCCTCGAACAAGCCGTGCCAGACCTGCCCGAGGGACAGCTCCTTCGCTCCGATCGCGATACTCGCCAGCGCGACGAGCACCAGGATCGCCACGGACAGAAGCAGCCCGAAGGCTCGTACCGCCCGTCGGTCCGGGGGCGCGGGGGCGGTCTCCGCGCGCTGTTCGGGGGGACTCTCGACCAACACGCAGTTAGGTTAGCCTACCCTCGCATTCGAGCAAGATTCGGATTCCCGGCGCCGCCTCGAGGTGCGCGGCTGCGCGACGGGCACTGACAGGAGCTCAGATACCCAGCCGTGCCAGCCCCTTCCCTCCGTCCAGCTCGCACACACCCTCACCGGCGGTGGTCCACGCCACGGCGCACAGCGCGCGCAGCCCGTCCAGCGCCTCGCCCTCGCCCTCCAGCTCCAGCCGGTCGGCACCGGCCGTCGCCGTCCAGCCACCGCACCGGAACCCGCCCTCGCCCACTGCGACGACGTCCGGCTGACCGCCGAGCATTCCGCGCAGATCGGCGTCCACATATGTCGGCCGGTGCTGCGGCGGCGCGGCCAGCAACTGCGCACCGTCGGTGACACCGGTGAGGACGAGCAGCGAGTCGACCTCCCCGTTGAACGCGCCCTCGATGTCCGTGTCCAGCCGGTCCCCGACCACCAGCGGCCGCTTCGCCCCGGTCCGCAGGATCGTCTCCCGGTGCATCGGCGGCAGCGGCTTGCCGGCGACCTGCGGCTCGGCTCCCGTGGCGATCCGCACGACCTCCACCGCGGCGCCGTTGCCCGGCGCGATCCCGCGCCCGCTCGGAATCGTCAGGTCGGTGTTGGACGCGAACCACGGCACGCCCCGCGCCACCGCGTAGGCAGCCTCGGCGAACCGGCCCCATGGCAGATCGGGCCCGCCGAACCCCTGCACCACCGCCGCCGGATCGTCGTCCGCCGACTCCACGGGCACCAGCCGGCGTTCGCGCAGCGCGACCCGCAGCCCCTCACCGCCGATCACCAGCACCCGGGCGCCCTGCGGCACCTGCTCGCTGATCAGCCGCGCGACCGCCTGCGCCGAGGTGATCACATCGTCCGCGCCCGTCGGTATCCCCAGCTCCGTCAGATGCCCGGCCACGGTGTCCGGGGTCCGCAGCGCGTTGTTCGTCACGTACGCCAGGTGCATACCGCCCTCCCGGGCCCGGGCCAGCGACTCGACCGCGTGCGCGATCGCGCTCCCGCCCGCGTACACGACACCGTCCAGATCGAGCAGAGCCGTGTCGTACGCCTCGCTCAGGGCCTGCCCACTGGCCTCGGGCCTCGTCCTGACGCTCCGGCTCATCCCGCATCGCTCCTCGTTCGACGGCTTTCCCCCGATCATCCCCCATGCCACCGACAGCCGTACGATGCCGGGATGAACACAGCAGGTCACTCGGAGGCAACGACGCACCGAGGCCTGGAACTCACCCCGTTCCGAGGCCTTCGTTACGACCCCGACCGGGTCGGCAGCCTTGCCGCCGTCACATCTCCGCCGTACGACGTCGTGGTGCGCCCCGACGGCCTGCACCACCTCGAATCCTCCGACCCGTACAACATCGTCCGTCTGATCCTGCCCCAGGCAGCCACGCCCAGCGCCCGCAACGAACGGGCCGCCGACACCCTGCGCCGCTGGCTGTCCGAGGGCATCCTCACCACCGACCCGGAGCCCGGCCTCTACGTCTACGAGCAGCAGGACGGCAACGGCATGCTGCAACGCGGCATCATCGGCGCCCTACGCGTCGCGGACCCCGACGAGCAGGTGGTGCTGCCGCACGAGGACGTCATGCCGCACATCGTCGCCGACCGCGCGGCCCTGATGCGGGCCACCTCGGCCAACCTCGAACCCCTCCTGCTCACCTACCGGGGCAACGGCTCGACGACGGCCACGGCGGACCTGATCGAGCGCACAGCCGACCGGCCACCGCTCCTCGCCACCACCACGGAGGACGGCTTCCGCCACCGCCTGTGGTCGGTCACCGCCCCCGACGACCTGGCCACGATCCAGACCGACCTCGGCCGGCACCAGGCCCTCATCGCCGACGGCCACCACCGCTGGGCGACCTACCGCCGCCTCCGCTCGGAGCACCCTTCCCCCAGCCCGTGGGACGACGGCCTGGTCCTCCTCGTCGACACGGCCCGCTACCCCCTCCGGGTCCGCGCCATCCACCGCCTCCTGCACGACCTGCCGGCCGGCGATGCCGTGGCCGCCCTGGACGGCCACTTCCGCGTGCGCCGCCTCGACGTCCCACTGGCCGAGGCTCTGGGCACACTGGCGGACGCGGCCTGCGCCGGCAACGCGTTCCTCCTGGCCGGCGACGGCGCCTTCCACCTCGTGGACCACCCGGACCCGGATCTGCTGGCCCGGACGATCCCCGCCGACCGCCCCGCGGCCTGGCGCACCCTGGACGCGACGGTCCTGCACGCCACGCTCCTCGAGCACGTCTGGCGCATCCCCGAGGACTCCCCCGCCCACATCGCCTACATCCACGACACGGCCGCGACGGTCGAGAAGGCGGAACGCGACGGTGGTACGGCCGTACTGATGCATCCGGTCCGCGAGGAGGTCGTCCGCGACCTGGCCCGCCAGGGCGTGACGATGCCCCGCAAGTCGACGTCGTTCGGCCCGAAACCGGCGACGGGTCTGGTGCTGCGGGCGCTGGACCTCTGACAGCACCGGCGGTGCCGGCCGTGCGGACACGAAGAAGCGGACACGAAGAAGGGGCGGGACCCCGAGGCCTCACAGCCGGGATCCCGCCCCTTCTCCTACGGACGTCAGTCCTTGTCGTTCTCGGCCTTGTCGTTCTCGGCCTCGTTCTCGAGCTCGTCCGCGACCTCTTCCGCGACCTCTTCCGCCTTCGGCGAGGACGGAGCCTGGGCCTCGCCGTCCTCATCATCGACCTCGACCATGGCATCCATGAACTCCACGCCGTCCAGCTCGGCGAGCCGGTCCGACGCGTCGGTGCTGCCGTCGCGGTCGGCCTCGACGGCCTTCGCGAACCACTCCCGCGCCTCGCTCTCCCGCCCGGCGGCGAGCAGGGCGTCGGCGTAGGCGTACCGCAGGCGCGCGGTCCACGGCTGCACGGAGTTGGCGGCCAGCTCAGGGCTCTGCAGCGTCACGATGGCCGCGTCCAACTGCCCCAAGTCCCGCCGGGCGCCGGCCGCGACGAGCCGCATCTCGACCTGCCCGGCCTTGTCGAGCTTGTGCACCTCGGGCGCCCCGGCCATGTCCAGCGCCTTCTCCGGCCGCCCGAGCCCGCGCTCGCAGTCGGCCATGACAGGCCACAGGTCGATGTTGCCGGTCATCCGCTTGGCGGCCCGGAACTCGGCCAGCGCCTCGCCGTACTTCTGGCTGGCGTACGCGGCGAACCCGGCGGCCTCCCGTACGGCGGCGACACGCGACGCCAGCCGCAGCGCCACCCTGGAGTAGCCGTACGCGCCCTCGGGGTCCTCGTCGAGGAGCCGCGCGACCATCACCAGGTTCCTGGCGACGTCGTCCGCGAGCGTCTTGGGCAGGCTCAGCAGCTCCTGCCGTACGTCCTTGTCGATCTCGTCGCCCGTGACGTCCTCGGGGATCGGCAGCCGCTTGATCGGCTCCCTGTCCCGCTCCCGCTCCTCACGGAACCGGCCGGGGCCACGCCGGTCGTCACGGCCACGGAAGCCGCCCCGGTCGCTGTCACGCCGATCACCGTCGCGCCGGTAGCCACGGTCGCCCCGGTCGTCCCTGCGGGGACCGCGCCCGCCACGGTCATCACGGCCACGGAAGCCGCCGCGGTCGCCGCGCTCACCGCGGTCGCCTCGGTTGTCGTCACGACGGAACTCGCCACGGTCGCTACGGGGGCCGTCCTCGCGGCGGAACCCGGGGCGCCCACCGCGACCGGCGTCGTCGCGACGGAAACCGCCACGCTCCCCGCGGTCGTCCCCACGGCGGTCGTCACGCCTGTCATCACGGCGGTCGTCACGGCCCCGGAACCCACCGCGGTCGTCACGCCGGAAGCCGCGGTCACCGTCCCTGGGCCGGTCTCGATCGTCGCTGCGGAAGCCACGGTCGCGGTTGTCGTCGCGACGGAAACCGCCACGGTCGTCGCGGCGAGGGAACCCACCCCGGTCGCCCTCGCGCCTTTCGCCACGACGGTCATCACGTCGGTCATCGCGCCGGTCGTCACGCCTGTCGTCCCGACGGTCGTCGCGACGGAAGGCGGGACGGTCACTTCGGTCGTCGCGACGGAAGGCGGGACGGTCACCGCGGTCGTCGCGACGGAAGGCGGGACGGTCACCGCGGTCGTCGCGAC
>NZ_JAAHBP010000016.1 GCF_023184515.1 Streptomyces sp. D2-8
CGGTCGTCGCGACGGAAGGCGGGACGGTCACCGCGGTCGTCCCGACGGAACCCACCGCGGTCACGATCATCCCTGCGCGGTCCGCGATCACGGTCGTCGCGCCCGCCGGGCCCAGCACCACGGTTGTCGTCGCGACGGAAACCGCCACGGTCCCGGTCGTCGCGACGCTCGCCACGGTCGTCCCGGTCGTCGCGACGGAAGGCGGGACGGTCACCGCGGTCGTCCCGACGGAACCCACCGCGGTCACGATCATCCCTGCGCGGTCCGCGATCACGGTCGTCACGCCGACCGGGCCCACCACCACGGTTGTCGTCGCGACGGAAACCACCACGCTCGCCGCGGTCGGGGCGACCGCCGCGGTCTCCCCGGTCGCCTTCACGACGGCCGTAGCCCCCGCGGTCGTTGGCGCCACGGTCGTTGTCGCGACGGAAGCCCCCACGGTCTCCACGGTCCCCGCGCTGGCCACCGCGGCTGCCGCGATCGCTCCGGTCCCCCTCCCGTTGCCGCTGGTCGCGCTCCGGTCGGTCGTCGGGAGAGTTGGTGGACATGGTGACTCCTGTCTTCGGTACCGCAAGTCATTCTCGCGCAGCCGGGTGCCCGGCGCGCACTGCAAAAACAAAAAAGGACCCTTGGCCCCAGCTGAACGCTGGGACCAAGGGTCCTTCCAAAGATTGTTCGGCGGCGTCCTACTCTCCCACAGGGTCCCCCCTGCAGTACCATCGGCGCTGTAAGGCTTAGCTTCCGGGTTCGAAATGTAACCGGGCGTTTCCCCTACGCTATAACCACCGAAA
>NZ_JAAHBP010000017.1 GCF_023184515.1 Streptomyces sp. D2-8
GCGGCCGCACTTTCGACTGTGGGATCAGCGGCTTCGCGATCTCCCACAGCCCGTCCGGAACAATCCAACTCCACGTACCCCGCCCCATACAGGGCCCAACGAGCGATCACCACATAGGACACCGTCTTAGTCGCTGCCCGCTCAAGACCGCACTCGTTCCGCGGAGTTGGGTTGTCGCGGTTTCGAGACCTTCCAAGGCGTGTGACCACCCGTCTACGGTGGGTAATTCTTGCCACCACGGATCCGGCACCGCCTAGGGGGACACATGAACGACAACGGATACACCAGCCTGCCGGGATGGAGAGGCGGTGACGCCAACGCCGCGTATCTCGACAAGAACCTGAAGCACAAGCCGGTCGAGACCTCCCTCGACGACTCGGTCAGCTGGCGGCAGCTGCTCCAGCTGTTCGTCTACGCCCTCCTCGCCTCGTTCCTGGCGTTCCTGCCGCTCGTCTTCTTCGGGCTGATCCTCCTCGTCGGAGGCAGCGGCGAGGGGTTCGCCGTCATGGCCGGGCTGGCGTACATCGCCTCGGGCATCGCCTTCTGGGTGACTCTGCTCGGGATGCGCCTGGTCGAACCGATCGCCGAATGGCGGGTTCTGCTGGCGGACCGGAGCGGATCCCTCGACTCGGCGTACGTCTCCATCAGGGGCACGCTCGATCGTCGTCACATCCCCGTCGACCGCGCTGAGCGGGTCATCGCGGCCGGACTGGGCCGGGACCAGGTCCGCAACCGCCTGGTGCTCTCGGAGGGCCAGTGCCAGGTCTACGTCTCGGTGTTCTCGTACGGTACGAGCCTCTACCTGGGGTGGCAGATGTGGCGCTCGCGCCGCGGGTACGCCCTGATCGGCGGGTTCGTGTCCGACCTGATCGCGTCCATCATGGGCCGCCTGAGCCCTGAGCGGATCATGATGCGGACCGAGGGCGTGAGGGCCATGCGCGAGGCGGTGCACGCGGCGTGCCGGGAGGGACTGGCCACGGCGGTGGACCAGGTCGTGGTGCCCGTCAGCTTCGGCTTCCCCCAGGGACTGCCGCCGGTGCAGGCCGACCACGCGAGGTCCGCGCCGACGCCGGGCCTCAGCCCCACGCCCGCCTGGGGCCCGCCCGCGGGCGCCCCGCCGGCGGGTCCGCCGACGGGCGGCCCCCCGGCGGGCGGTGCGCACCCCGGGGCGTGACGCACCCCGGTTCGCCGGCTCGCACCGCCACACGCGGTGCGAGCCGGCGGCCGGTCATGGAGGGAACGGGAGGGCCCGGGAGGACCGACGGGCCTGGCGGGGCCGGGAAGTCCGGTGGAACCAGGGAGCCCGGCGGGACCGGGAAGCCCGGTGGAACCAGGGAGCCCGGCGGGACCGGGAAGCCCGGTGGAACCAGGGAGCCCGGCGGGACCGGGAAGCCCGGCGGAACCAGGGAGCCCGGCGGGACCGGGAAGCCCGGTGGGACCAGGAAGGGAAGAGCAGATGGCCGAAGCCGCTCCGGAGGACGCGCAGGGCATTCTGCTGCACGGTGCCCCCAGTGGGGAGAGCTGGGCCTACGTCGCCTTCTCGCTGAGCACCGTGCCGCTGCCCGGCGGCCTCTACCCGGAGTTCTCCGAAGCCCGGCGCAGAGCCGACCGGGTCGCCGCCGAGCGGACCTGGCTCGCGGCACTCTGGACGGATCGCACCACTGCCCGCTGGGATCTGCGGTTCATCAGCGACCCGGTGAGCGGACGCATCGAAACCGTCGTCATCGCCCAGTTGTACGGCGCCGACCCGGCAGCCGCGGTCCGGGCCGCGCGGGACGCGCTTCCCGCCCTGGCGCGGTTCCCGGCGCACGTGACGGCGACCCGGATCGAGGACACCGCGGAGATCGCGCGTCTGCTCGCTCCGTTCGTACCGGGGTGGGGCGCGATCGCCGAGATCCGCAAGCGCATCACCTGCCGGACCCTGACCCGCCTCTGGGGCGCGGAGCGGATCGCGACGGCGGTCTCCCGGTTCGACGCCCGTGAGCCTTCCTGGGACCGGGTGTGGACCCAACTGGCCGCGGAGCCGCGGCGGACCGTGGTCAGTGTGTGCCTCGAACCGTGCTCCGCTCCGCCCGGCCTCACCGAGGGCCTGACGATGAGAGCGCAGGTGTTCGGGACCCTCGCCGCGCCGGGACAGCCCGACCCGATGTACGGGGGTCCCGTGCCGGGCGACCCCTTCGCGAAGGAGGCGCACGGTCTGTACGACGAGGCCTCGCGGCGCTACACCGGGCGGCTGCACCGGGCGCGCGTCTCGGTCGCCGTCGAGGGCGAAGCCCCGGTGTCCGACGTCCTGACCGGTCTCATCAGCCACACCGTGGCGCCGGCGAGCTCCGGAGCGGTCGTCGTCCGCCCGACGGGTTGGGAGGAACACCAGGTGGCCTGCGGCAACCTGCTGGGCGTCAACCGGGACTGGCAGCCGGAGGCCTACTGGCAGGAGGTTCCCGCGTTCCTGCGGAATCCGTCCGTGGGGCAACTGTGGCTGAGCGATCCGGGAACGGTGACGGCCCTCGCCGACCTCGTGGACGCCGACGAGGCGGCCGCCGTCTTCCGCCTGCCCCACGAGGAGCCCGGCGAGCCCGAACTCTTCGCGCTGCGGCCAGGCGTGACGCACATGCCCAGCCACGGAGCACCCGCCGGCAGCACCGACGCCGGCTGGACCGACTTCGGCTCCGGCGTCTGACCGCCGAACCCCGGTCCCGCAGCGATCCGACCGACGAACAGGAGCCACTGGACATGCCCGAAACACCCGCGTCCCAGCCGCCGGAGAACGCTCTGACCTTCTCCTTCCCGGGATTGCAGGCCCAAGTCGACGCCCTGAACCGGGACCTGGCGGAGTGGATCAACGTCACGGACCAGCTGAGCGGCATGGCGAGTCTGCGCACCCAGCCGCCCGCCCCCGGCGAGCAGGGCGACGTCGCCGTCGCCGTGGACATCATCAACGCCTCCGCCGCGGTGATCGCCGCGGTCACCAACGCCTTCTTCCTCTGGCTGCAGCAACGGCAGCCGACCTACCGGCGGATCGAGTTCGAGGTGGTGCGGCCCGACGGCACCCGGGTCAGCGGCGCGGTCGACGACGAGGCCCAACTGCCCGAGGTCATGGCCCAACTGTCCGGGTTCGTCGTCGCACCACCCGGAGGGGACGGATGACCTGGGCCGTCTGGCGCCCCGCCCCCGCCGCCGCGTACGCGCTGCTCGTCGGCACCGGTCGGCACGTCCGCCCCAGCTCCCTGTCCTGCATACCCCAGGCCGTGAGCGCGACCCGAGCCCTCGGGGCCGCCCTCACGGGCGACCAGGGGGTGTTCGACACGCGCCGGACCACGATGGTCCTGGACCCCGCCGACACACGCCAGGTGCTGGACCCCCTGCGTCGTATGGTCCGGGAACCGGACGTCGACCTGCTGCTCTTCTCCTACTGCGGCCACGGACTGCTCGGCCGGAACGACCGTCTCTGCCTGGCCCTCACCCCCTCCAGCCAGGACGGCGGCGGGGGCGACCCGAGCCCGGCCCTGCCGTTCACCGAAGTCGCCAGCCTGATGCGGGAGTCGTCGGCGAGACACAAGGTCGCGATCCTCGACTGCTGCTTCTCCGGCCGCGCCCTCGGCCCGGACGGCCACGGCATCCACCTGCTCACCGCGTGCGGTCCCACCCTGAAGGCCCTGTTCCCGCCCGAGGGAACACGTACCGGCTTCACCGGGGAACTGCTCAGGATCCTCGAGGAGGGCATACCCGACGGGCCCCGCCATCTCGGACTCTCCGCCCTCTACGACCGGCTGGCGGTGGTCCTGCCGACCACCCCGGCACCGCAGGCAGCGATCATCCCCACCGGATACCCCGCGCCCCACCAGCAGACCGTCGGCGGCTCGGGCCACATCGCGCTGGCGGTCAACCCGGCTTACGGCACCCAGCGGACCCCGGCGGGACTGCGCGCCCGAGGCGTCTTCGCCCAGCGGCTCAAGAATCTCACCGAGCCGTCACCCGGCAACCTCGTGCCCGACCCGGCGAGGCTGCCGCAACTGGTGCAGGTGCTGGCCGACCTGGCCCGGGACGCGACCGAGGCCCTGGGCCCGCTCGACGACTTCAGCATCGACGCCCGCCACAACCACGCCGTGATGACCGGTGCCGCCGGATACCCCGGCCAGGCCGCGGCCCTGCTGTCCGCCCTGGTCGACGCCCTCCGCACGCAGTCGTCCAGCCACCGGGCCCTCCCCCGAGCGGAACAGGCCATGACCCACTGGAGCCGAGAGCTCTCCCGCAGTGGCCACGCGGGAGTGTGACCCGCTCATCCGCGGGACGGTCATGACCCGGGGTGCGTGGCGTTCGCGGGGGTTCTCTCGGAGGAACTGGCCGGAACACGGTGCTCCGGGAAGCCCTGACGAACGCCGGGTGGTGGGACAGCCGTACCCACTACCGCGATGCCCACTTGCGCGCCCGCGAGACAATGGACGGTGGCCCACTCCACCGGGAGGGTCAGCGCGACGTACGAGGAGGAGAAGACATGGCGGAGCCCACGCCGCGTCGGAACGAACCGCGGCTACGCCCCGCGCCCCTGCTCTTCGAGCCTGCGGAGGCGGCCTCCGACCCTGAGCACTTCTTCGACCTCGAGTCGATCGACGACCCCCGGGCGCTGCTGGCCCGGGCGACGGAGCTGACGCTGGCGTTCCGGGCCGCGGCGGACCGGGCGGTGGAGTTCCAGGCGATGGCGGCGGCGCAGCTGGCCGATCCGCGGCGGTTCGACCGGCTGACGACCGCGGAGATCGCCGAGCGGGCCGAGTGGACCGAGGACTACGCCAAGAAGATGGTCGAGTTCGGGCGGGATCTGATGCGGGGCGACGCCGAGGGCCGAGGCCCCGGCGACACCGCCTGACACGGGCCCTTCCCGATCACCTGGCATATGCCAGGCGGGCAAGATACTCCCTCCCACCCCCTCCTGTCCCGATTTCCCGCAACCCTCGGAAACCGACTGCTCACGGCGGGTAGATCTGGATGCCATGAGCAGCGCATGGAACGCCTCCGATGTCACCCCGGACGGGGCCGCCTGGCTCGCCTCGGCAGGAACGTATCCGCGAAGCACCCGCGCCCTCTGGGAGGAGCGTCCGGGCGCACCGGTCGTACTGCCCTGCGGCTCGGTCTTCGACGTGGTCAGCGCTCCCGCGATGTTCGGCCGGCGGATGCTCGACCGGCTGTGGGACGACGGCCCCGGCTCGGGGCCGGTCGCGGAGTTCCGGGGCCGGATGCTGCTGTTCGCCGCCCCGGGGACGGCTCAGCGCCTCCCCGCGCTGCTGGAGTGGGAGGAGTGGGGCGCGCGCGACAGCCGGGAGGCCCACCGTGCGCACGCCGTCCCGCCGCTGCTGTGCCACGGCACCGGCGACGCGGTGACCGTCCCGGCACCGACGGAGAGCACCTCACCCGCTCGCCCCGCCTCCCGCTGGCTCGTCGCCCCCGACACCCGTCAGCCCTGGCTTCCCGGCCCCGAGGTACTGCTCTGGGCGGCCGTCCGGGCGGCCCGCTCGGCGGTGCGGATTTCGATTTTTCCTCCCGCCGACCAGGGTGCTAAGGTCTACGACGTCAGCAGGCGCCGCTAGCTCAGTTGGTTAGAGCAGCTGACTCTTAATCAGCGGGTCCGGGGTTCGAGTCCCTGGCGGCGCACAGACGGTGAAAGGCCCCTCGCTGGAGCGAGGGGCCTTTCGCATGCCCCAGAACCCGTCATCGCCCCACCGCGATCTTCACCGTCCACGCCCCCGAAGTCGTACGCCCCTCCACCTCCACCCGCACCTCCTCCCCCGGCACCGTGAAGCTCTCCCCGATGCCGATCGGCGCGTCCGCGAGGGGCGGGTAGACGGAGTCCTCCCAGCACGCGTCGGTGCGCGGGTGGGCGTCGATCACCTCGATGGGCCCGGCCCCGGACTGCGCCCCGCCCCGCACCCGGTACACGAGCACCCCCTGCCGGCAGGCGGCCACGTCGTTGCCCACCGGCACCCGCACCTCGAAGGCGAGCACGCTGTCGGGTCCCGTCCGCACCACCGCGAGCTTGGTACCCCGCCCGAGACCGAAGGCCGGCGCCCCCGCGGCCCCCGTCGTCGGCACCCCCGGACCCGCCGCCAGCGGCTCCAGGGTCAGCCGGGCGGGCCCGGCGTCCTGCACGCACCGCACCTGCCGCGGATCCAGCCAGCCCAGCTTCCACTTGTGCCAGGCGAAGAGGTCGGGGGCGAGTCCGAACTGGCTGCCCATCAGATCCCAGTCGCCGACATGCGTGTCCCAGTCGCCCTTGCCGTCCGTGGGCCGGTGGTACAGGTCGGGCAGGTCGAACACGTGCCCGGTTTCGTGGGCGAGGACGAGACGGTCCGGCGGGTGCTGCTCGAACACCGTGACGATCCGGCGCAGGTCGGTGCCGTCGGCCCGCAGCGGGCTCGCCAGGTTCACCACCTTGGTCGCGTCGGAGTCCACGCCGGGCGCCTCCGGGTCGGCGACGAAGTACACGACGTCGTAGCGCGAGAAGTCGACCCGGGGGTCGGCCACGGAGAGGGCGTCGCGCAGGTAGGCGGCCCGGCGTGTGGGGCTCCAGTCGCGCTGTATGTCGTACGCGGTGGACGGCTTCGGCATCTGGATCCAGTGCGGCAGCGCGTGCGGGCGCAGGGTGAAACGGCCGTAGGAAGCGCGTTCGAAGAAGCGGGTGGTGGCCGGGAAGTGGTCGGCGGTCAGTTCCTGCGGTGTGGTCAGCGGGTGGGAGTCCGGGAACGACAGGAAGACCATGACCGCGTCCAGAGACCGGGCCGGGCGCGGGTAGGCGGCGTTCCAGGTGTCCAGGCCCTCCGAGTGGTGGGCGTCGGTCCGGGTCAGGGCGCAGGGCGCGGCCGAGTCGGGCTCGGCGGCCGAGGGGCCGGCGCCGAGGGAGGTGGCGGCGAGCGCCGACATGGTGGTGAACACGGCCGCGGTGCTGCGCAGTCGGGCGCGCGGAAACGGACGCGGCACGGGCACCTCCGGGTACGGTTCGCGGGACACCGCACCCAGCCTGTGATGATTTGTCGTACCACGTCCTGTTTGCCTGCACCGGTCGGGTGAAGGGGACGAAAAATCGCGGAAGCCGACACCCCCGAAGTACTCACAGAACGTCACAACTGGTCGGGGGCCTGAAGAAGCCGTCCAGGTGCGTGCAGAAACGATCTGGCAGAAGGGCCGGTTGGCCGGGGAGACTGGACACCGGCTGGAAGGCCCTGGGGCCAGCCTCTATGATCGGCACACTTTCCTGACCTTTCCTGCACGGACAGAGATCGAATACATGCGGGAGCGAGCGGTGAGCGGAACCTCCGAAGGGCCGGCGCCCGCGGCAGACCTGGACCTGCCGGTCGTCACAGAGAGTGAGATCGACACGTCTCCCCGTACCGAGCCGCCGTCCCGGCCGCCCTACCGCTCCGTGTTCACGGCCGCCCCGCTCGCCATGGCCGTCGTGGACCGCGAGGGCACGGTCGTCAGCGCCAACGACGCGCTCGCCGCGCTGCTCGGCGGCAGCCCGGACGGGCTCGCCGGGTCCGTCGCCGCCGACCTGGTCGACCTCACCTCCGACGCCCGCACCTGGCACGCCTACCGCGAGGTGCTGCGCGGACGGCAGTCCCGGCTGCGCTGCACGCGCCGGCTCAAGCGCCCCGACGGGCACTCGCTGTGGGTGCAGGTGACGGTCGCCCCGCTGCCCGCCGAGGACAGCGGCGTGCTGCTGTCCGTCGCCGACATCAGCGCCCGCCGGGAACTCCAGGCCCGGCTACGGCACTTGCAGATGCACGACCCGGTGACCCGGCTGCCCAACCGCACGCTGTTCTTCGAGCGGCTGTCGGCCGCGCTGGAGGCGGAGTCGTACGAGCAGAGCGGCACGGGCCGGATCGGGCTGTGCTACCTGGACCTGGACGGCTTCAAGGCCATCAACGACACCCTCGGCCACCGCGTCGGCGACCGGCTGCTGGCCGCCGTCGCCGAGCGCCTGAAGCACTGCGCGGACGAGGCCGGCCACTCACGGACCAGCATCCCGCTGGTGGCCCGGCTCGGCGGGGACGAGTTCGCACTGCTGGTCGAGGACTCCACCGGCACCGAACAGCTGGCCGAACTGGCCGAGTCGGCGCTGCGGGCGGTCCAGGACCCGTTCGACATCTCCGGCCAGCGGCTGTCGGTCTCGGCGTCGATCGGCGTCGTCGAGCGGCACGCGGCAGGCACCACCCCCACGGCGCTGATGCAGGCGGCGGACACCACGCTGTACTGGGCGAAGACCGACGGCAAGGCCCGCTGGACCCTGTTCGACCCGGAGCGCAACGCCCACCGCATGACCCGCCAGGCCCTCGCCTCCACGCTCCGGCCGGCCATCGAACGGGGCGAGTTCCGGCTGGAGTACCAGCCGCTGGTCGGCATGGAGGACGACCGGCTGCACGGGGTCGAGGCGCTCATCCGCTGGAAGCATCCTCAGTTCGGCGTACTGACGCCGAATCGGTTCATCGGACTTGCCGAGGAGGACGGTTCGATCGTCCCGCTGGGCCGCTGGGTGCTCCGTACGGCCTGCCGGCAGGCCCGCCGGTGGCAGCTGGACCATCCGGACGAGCCGCCGATCTTCGTCAGCGTGAACGTGGCGGTGCGCCAGGTCTGGGACTCGGACCTGGTGGCGGACGTGGCGGAGACCCTGGCCGAGACGGGCCTCGCACCGCACCTGCTCCAGCTGGAGCTGACGGAGTCGGCGGTGATGGGCTCGGCGGGCCGCCCGCTCCAGGCCCTCAAGGCGCTCAGCGACATGGGCGTGCGCATCGCCATCGACGACTTCGGCACCGGCTACTCGAACCTCGCGTACCTGAGCCGGCTGCCCGTGTCGGTGCTGAAGCTGGACGGGTCCTTCGTGCGGGGCTTCCAGTACGACGACCGGGAGGCGGCCGCCCGCGCGAATCCGGCCGACGAGGTCGTCGTCGAGGCGATGATCCAGCTCGCGCACCGGCTCGGCCTGACCGTCACGGCCGAGTGCGTGGAGACCTCCGCCCAGGCGACCCGGCTGCGGAGCATCGGCTGCGACACCGGACAGGGCTGGCTCTACTCCCGTCCGGTGCCGCCGGATCGTATCTCCGAGCTGCTGGGCACGCCGGACGTTCAGGCGGAGGCGGGCGTCGGCAAGCCGTAGGCGTCGGCGATGAGTTCGTAGGAGCGCACGCGGACGTCTCCGCCGTGCGCGTTGGCCGTGATCATCAGCTCGTCGGCGCCGGTGCGCTTGGCGAGGTCGTCCAGGCCGGAGCGAACCTCGTCCGGCGTGCCGTGGATGACGTTGGCGTTCCAGGAGTCGACGAAGTCGCGCTCCATGGGGCTGAACTCGTAGGCCTCCGCCTCCTCCGGGCTGGGCACCAGGCCGGGGCGCCCGGTGCGCAGCCGGACCATGCCGAGGGCGGCGGCCAGCACCTGCCGACGGGCCTCCCGCTCCTCGTCGGCGGCGAGCGCGGAGACGCCGATGAGGGCGTACGGCTCGTCGAGCACGGCGGACGGCTGGAAGGACTCCCGGTACAGGTCCAGGGCCGGGACGGTGTTCTGCGCCGAGAAGTGGTGGGCGAAGGCGAAGGGCAGCCCGAGGACACCGGCGAGGCGGGCGCTGAAGCCGGAGGAGCCGAGCAGCCAGAGCGGCGGGCGGTGCGGGGACTGGACGCCGCCGGGGGACGTGGCCTGTACCGGTCCGGGGACGGCGTGGATGCGGCGGTACGGGTGCCCGTCGGGGAAGTCGTCGTCGAGGAACCGGGTCAGCTCGGCGAGCTGCTGCGGGAAGTCGTCGGCGCCCTCGTTGAGCCGGTCCGTGCGGCGCAGGGCGGCGGCCGTGGCGCCGTCCGTGCCGGGGGCACGGCCGAGGCCGAGGTCGATCCGGCCCGGAGCCATCGCCTCCAGCGTCCCGAACTGCTCGGCGATCACGAGCGGGGCGTGGTTGGGCAGCATCACACCGCCCGAGCCGAGCCGGATGCGGTCGGTGTGGGCGGCGAGGTGGGCCAGGATCACGGCCGGGGACGAGGAGGCCACGCCCGGCATGGAGTGGTGCTCGGCGACCCAGTACCGGTGGAAGCCGCGGTTCTCCGCGAGGCGGGCCAGGTCGACGCTGGTGCGCAGGGCGTCGGAGGCGGTGCGGCCGGCCCCTACGGTGACCAGGTCCAGTACGGAGAGGGGGACGGGGGCGCCGCCCTGCGCTGCGCCGCGTATCTCGTCTGCCGCCACGGTGGGGTGCCTCCTGCTGTGGGCCGTGTGCTGTCGTTCCGGCTCTAACAGGGGACTGTCTCCGGTTATTCCCGGCGGGTGGGGCGGGAGGGTCAGGCGGCCTGCTCCCAGTCACTGCGCACGGTGTCGCGCGGAGGGCGGCGGGCGGCCTTCTCGCGGACCCGGAGGACGCCCCACGCGAGGACGGTCGCACCGAAGATCCACCACGGCAGCGACCAGACCGCGGCCCACCAGCGGGCCTGCGGATCCAGGACGGCGTCGACGGCGGCGGTGATCATGGCTGCGGCCAGGCTCCGGCACAGGAGGCGCCCGACGGCACGGACAGCGCTTGCCTCGGATCCGAGCAGGTCCGGTTCGGCCATCGGGGACCGTCCTTCATGGGGTCACAGGGCACGGGTGGCTGCGAACGTGGCCAGTGTGCACGGAAGGAACACACGAAGGGGAACGCGCTTTCGGTCAACCGAAATGTCGTGCGATACGGCAGAGTTGAGGGTTCCTCACCTCTCGCGGGTCACTACGCCCGCGTTTCTCCCTCTCTGCACCGATGAAGAGGTGGGACCGATTCCGGCCCACATGGAAGGAGCCTTCGCGGGCATCGAGGGCCGGTCGGCGCGGTCCGCGTTGCCGATGTCCCCAGCCCCGGTCCGTCCTGGCTCGCCGCCCGCGGCAGTTGCCGCGGGCGGCGGCGGACAGGGCCCTCGCCTCATGCCTGGACGATCGGCTCCCTCGTGAACAGCGCTCCCAGCTCCGGCGCGTTCACCCGCCGGTCCGCCAGGCGCAGGCACTCCCAGACCGTGACCTGGTTGGCGGTGAGGACCGGCTTGCCGAGCTCCTTCTCCAGGGCCGGGATGTGGGCCGCCGTGTGGAGGGCCGTGTCGGGAAGGAGAAGGGCTTCGGCGTCGGGGTGGTCGGAGTTCTGGGCCAGGGCGAGGAGTTCCGCCTCACCCCACGTGCCGACCTCTGCGGCCGTGATGATGCCGGAGCTGTTGACCGACACCACCTCCACACCGGCCGCACGGAGGAACTCCGCGAAGAGCTGCGCCACATCCTCCGGGTACGTCGCACCGATCGCGACCCTGCGCGCCCCCACCTCCCGCACCGCGTGCACGAACGCGAAGGACGTGGACGACGCCGGCATGCCGGCCGTCTGGGCCAGGGCGCGGACCTGCTCCTGCGCGCCGTCCCAGCCGTAGACGAAGCTGCCGCTCGTGCAGGCCCACACCACGGCATCCGCCCCGGCGTGCCGCAGCTCCTGGACGCCCGCCGCGAGCCGCCCGGCCGAGCCCATCTCGAGCAGCGCGTCCACCCGGTGCGCGTCCTCACCGATGTCGGTGTGCACCAGCTCCACCCGGATGTCGCTGCCCAGCAACTGCTCGATGCGCGGATAGTCGTCCTCGGCGGAGTGGCCCGGGTAGAGAAATCCCAGTGCTGTCATGTCCAGCCTTCCTGCTGCTGCTCTTCTTCCGGCACTACGGGACCGGGGTCCGCCCCCGGCAGTACGGGACCGGAACGCGCCGCCGGATTGATCAGCGCTTGATACGGCCCCACCGCACGGGTACCCAGTCGGCGCAGTGCCGCCCACATCGTCACTTGGTTGGCCGAGATCACCGGGATGCGCAGCTCGGCCTCCAGCTGGGGGATCACGTCGTACGTGGGCAGGTTGGTGCAGCTGATGAACAGCGCGTCGGCGTCGCCGCGGACGGCCTGCCGCGCCATGTCCACCACCTCCCGGTAGGGGACCTTCCAGATGTGCCGGGTCAGCCCCATGAAGGCGCAGCCGGAGATCGTGACGCCGGCCTGGGCGACGTAGGCCTCCAGCGACTGCGTCACCGAGACCGTGTACGGCGTCACCAGCGCCACCCGCCGTACGTCCAGCTCCACCAGGGCCTCCAGCAGCGCGCCGGAGGTGGTGATCGCCGGTACGGCACCGGCCCGGCTCATCGCCTCGCACATCGCCCGCTCGCCCATCATGCCGCCGACGAAGCTGCCCGAGGTGCAGGCGTAGGCCACGACCTCGGGGGCGATCGCGTTGAGCGTGCGGACCGCCTCGCTCAGCGTCTCGTGCTCGCTGACCAGGCGTGCCAGGTCGAGACTCACCTCGACCGGCACGAACGGTGTCCGGGTCATATGGAGCGAGACCTCGTCCGGCACCCAGCGCCACAGCTCGCGGTCGAGTGCGAAGTCGAAGGGGGCGACGACGCCGACCCCGCGCTGCGGGCTGGGCCCGCCGAGAAATGAGACGTCCATGGCAGGCACCGGCCTCACGCTGGGCAACTAGTGTGCAACGGATCGTGGGAACGCCCGTGTTGACGACGGTAGGTTCGGGTGCGAGCGTGGTCAATCCGCCCGGATCACTCCTTGGTCAACACCGGGTTAACTCGTCGTCACCGACCGGCCCCCCGGGGCCGGCCGGCCCCGCCGACCGGCTGGAGAAACGGCTGCTCATGCCCACCCCCACCCTGCTCGTCCTGGACGCCGAACCTCTCCCCCGCCTCGGCCGCCTCACCGGCCGCGCCCGCGTCGAACACACCGACGCGGCGGGTCTCGCCGAACTCCTCCCGCGTGCGGACGTACTCCTGGTGTGGGACTTCACCTCGCGCGCCGTGCGCGACGCGTGGCCCGGCGAGGGTCCGCGGCCACGCTGGGTGCACACCGCGAGCGCCGGTGTGGACCATCTGATGTGCCCGGAACTCGCCGCTTCCGACACGGTGGTGACGAACGCACGCGGCATCTTCGACCAGCCGATCGCCGAGTACGTCGCCGCGCTCGTACTGGCGATGGCCAAGGATCTGCCGAGGACGCTGGAACTTCAGCGGGAGCGGACCTGGCGGCACCGCGAGTCGCACAAGGTCGCCGGGAGCCGGGCCGTGGTGGTCGGCTCGGGGCCGATCGGCCGGGCGATCGCCCGCACGCTGGGGGCGCTGGACATCACGACCGCGCTCGTGGGCCGGGCCGCGCGCTCCGGTGTGCACGGCCCGGAGGACCTGGACCGGCTGCTGGCCCGCGCCGACTGGGTGGTCGCGGCCGCGCCGCTCACGGACGAGACGCAGGGCATGTTCGACGCCCGCCGCTTCGGCCTGATGCAGCCGTCCGCCCGGTTCGTCAACATCGGCCGCGGGCAGCTGGTCGTCGAGGACGCGCTCGCCGAGGCGCTGGCGAAGCACTGGATCGCGGGCGCCGCCCTGGACGTCTTCGAAGCCGAACCCCTGCCCGCCGAGAGCCCGTTGTGGCAGGCCCCGGGCCTGATCGTGTCCCCGCACATGAGCGGCGACGTCGTCGGCTGGCGGGACGAACTCGGCGCCCAGTTCGTGGAGCTCTACGAAACCTGGGCGAGCGGGGAGCCGCTGAAGAACGTGGTCGACAAGCAGCGTGGGTACGTACCGGGTCACTGACGTTCCTTGGAGGGTGGATGACCGAGCTCACCGACCTGACCGCCGTACGGCTCCTCGACGGGTACCGCAAGGGCGAGTGGGGCCCTGTGGAGGCGACCCGAGCGGCGCTGGAGCGGGCCGAGGCGATCCAGCCGGAGGTGAACGCCTTCGTCCGGCTGACCGCCGAGGACGCACTGGAGCAGGCCCGGGAGTCGCAGGAGCGATGGCGGCGCGGTGAGCCACGCGGGCTGCTGGACGGGGTGCCGGTGACCGTCAAGGACATCCTGCTCCAGCGCGGGGCGCCGACCCTGCGCGGGTCGAAGGCCGTGGATCCGGCGGGGCGGTGGGACGAGGACGCGCCGTCCGTGGCCCGGCTACGGGAGCACGGGGCGGTCCTCATCGGCAAGACCACGACCCCCGAGTTCGGCTGGAAGGGCGTGACGGACTCCCCGCTCAGCGGTGTGACGCGCAACCCGTGCGACCCCTCGCGCACCGCGGGCGGGTCGAGCGGCGGCAGCGCGGCGGCCGTGGCGCTCGGCGCCGGACCGCTGTCGCTGGGCACGGACGGCGGCGGCAGTGTCCGGATCCCGGCGTCGTTCTGCGGGATCTTCGCGCTGAAGCCGACGTACGGGCGGGTGCCGCTCTACCCGGCGAGCGCGTTCGGCACGCTGGCGCACGTCGGGCCGATGACCCGCGACGCGGCGGACGCGGCGCTGCTGATGGACGTCATCGGCCACCCGGACTCCCGCGACTGGTCGGCGCTCACGGCCCCGCCCGGTCCGTACACGGACGCATCGGCGGGCGGGGTGCGCGGGCTGCGGGTGGCCTACTCGCCATCGCTGGGCGGGCAGGTGGCGGTGCAGCCGGCGGTCGCGAGGGCGGTGCGGCAGGCGGTGGAGCGGCTGGCGGAGCTCGGCGCGTACGTCACGGAGGCCGACCCGGACCTCACCGACCCGGTGGAGGCCTTCCACACCCTGTGGTTCAGCGGGGCCGCCCGGGTGACCCAGCATCTGGGCCCGCACCAGCGGGAGTCGCTGGACCCGGGCCTGCGGGAGATCTGCGCGCGGGGCGCCCGCTACTCGGCGCTGGACTATCTGGCCGCGGTGGACGTCCGGATGGACCTGGGCCGCCGGATGGGCCGCTTCCACGACACCTACGACCTGCTCGTCACGCCGACCCTGCCGATCACGGCGTTCGAGGCGGGCGCCGAGGTGCCGAAGGGATCCGGCCATCGGCGGTGGACGGGCTGGACCCCGTTCACCTACCCGTTCAACATGACGCAGCAGCCCGCGGCGAGCGTGCCGGTCGGTGCCGACGCGGACGGTCTGCCGATCGGGCTCCAGCTCGTGGCCGCCCGGCACCGGGACGATCTGGTGCTGCGGGCGGCCCACGCGCTGTACGAGGCCGGGGTGGCCTCCGCCGGCCGGCCTACGCCCTCCGGAAGCTGAGCGACTCCCCCGCCGCTCCCGACCTCCACAGGTCGTTGCACGCCTCGGCCATGTTCTCCAGGCCGTCGACGACCTGGCCCCAGACGATGCCGGGGACCCAGCCGACATCGCCGTTCAGCAGCAGGTTGTTGCGCTCGTAGAACAGGGCCAGGTCGACGAGGGTGGTCCCGGCGCGGACCTCGCCGTCGTAGCCGTAGGACTTGGTCCCCAACTCCGCCCCCGCGAAGGTGAAATAACACAGATCGCCCGGAATGGGGGTGACTGTCGGGTTCTCCAGGGGTGGCTCGGTTTCGGCGAAAGGCGGGAAAAGGGCGTAGATCTCGTTGCGTGCGTACTTTGCGTGGTAGACGTCACTGACCAGGGGAAGCGAATCCCAGACAGCCGCGCAGGTGATCGGCGCGCGATCGTCCAGCAGCCGGGCCGTGCAGGTCACGTCGCGCTTGACCAGCGAGACTTCGATGTAGCGATCAGCCATGCCCTCCATGGGAGTGCCCACCGGCGCTGCGGTCAAGAGCGCACGGCGAGAGTGCGGGGCTTGAAAAGATCGGCATAACTCGGGTTCGGTCGGGTAGCCGCGCGCCCATGGCTCCACCACAGAGAAGCCCACTCAGAGGTTACGAACCCATATCCCAGGCCGTATCCGGGCCCACCCGCCGGTCGCTGCTCGCGGGGGTCGCGGCGCTCGGCGCGCTGGGCGCCGCCGGATGCAGCAGGGTCGCCACCGCGTCGGACGTCAAGGGCGGTGACCTGCTCGGCCGGCTCCGGGCGGCGGGCGTCGTCCGCCTCGGCATCGCCGGCGAGATCCCGTTCGGTTTCATCGACAAGAACGGCGAACTCACCGGTGAGGCACCGGAACTGGCCAAGGTGATCTTCAAGCGGCTCGGCGTCGACCGGGTGCAGCCGGTGCCGACCGAGTTCGGCTCGCTCATCCCGGGCCTGAACTCCCAGCAGTTCGACGTCGTGGCCGCCGGGATGTACGTCAACCCCGAGCGCTGCGAGCAGGTCATCTTCTCCGACCCCGACTACCAGATGCTCGACGCCTTCATCGTGCGCAAGGGCAACCCTAAGGGGCTGCACAGCTACAAGGACGTCGTCGCGAAGAAGGCGAAGTTCGCCACCGGGACCGGCTACGCCGAGATCCAGTACGCCGTCGAGGCGGGGTACGAGGAGAGCGACATCCTCATCGTCCCGGACCAGGTCGCGGGCCTGAACGCCGTCGAGGCGGGACGCGTGGACGTGTTCGCGGGTACGGCGCTCACCGCCCGTGAGGTGGTGAAGAAGTCCGCCAAGGCGGAGGCGACCAAGCCGTTCGCGCCGCTCGTGGACGGCAAGCCGCACGTCGACGGGGGCGCCTTCGCGTTCCGGCCGACCGAGACGAACCTGCGGGACGCCTTCAACGTCGAGCTGCGCAAGCTCAAGAAGAGCGGCGAGCTGTTCCGCATCCTCCAGCCTTTCGGTTTCACCAAGGCCGAGATGACGGATCTGACCGCGAAGGAGCTGTGCGGCGGATGACCTCGGGACTCTGGGAACTCGTACTCAAGGGCATCTGGGTCACGATCCAGCTGCTCGTCTGCAGCACGCTGCTGGCCGCCGCGGTGTCCTTCGTGGTCGGCGTCGCGCGCACCCACCGGCTGTGGATCGTCCGCTTCCTGGCGGGCTTCTACACCGAGGTGTTCCGCGGGACCTCGGCCCTGGTGATGATCTTCTGGGTGTTCTTCGTGCTGCCCCCGGCCTTCGGCTGGCAGCTGGTGCCGCTGTGGGCGGGCACGCTCGCGCTCGGCCTGACCTACGGGGCGTACGGCTCGGAGATCGTGCGCGGCGCGCTGAGCGCGGTCGACCCGGCGCAGAAGGAGGGCGGGATCGCGCTCAGCTTCACGCCCTGGCAGCGGATGCGGCTGATCCTGCTGCCGCAGGCGGTGCCGGAGATGATCCCGCCGTTCTCCAACCTGCTCATCGAGCTGCTCAAGGGCACCGCACTGGTGTCGATCATGGGCATGGGCGACCTGGCGTTCAGCGGCAACCTGGTGCGCCTCGCGCTGCAGGAGAGCGCGGAGATCTACACATACATCCTGCTCATCTACTTCGTGATCGCCTTCCTGCTCACCCGGGTCATGCGCGGGCTGGAGAAGAAGCTCAAGGCGGGAGTCGGAAAGACGCCGGAACGCAAGCCCGACCTCGAGCTGAAGCGCCCTGAGACGACCAACGTGGGGGGTGCCGTCTGATGAACTGGGACTGGAGCGCTGTCTCCGACTTCATGCCGGACTTCTGGAAGGGCCTGGTGGTCACCCTCCAGATCCTGCTGTTCGGCTCGCTGATCTCGTTCGTGCTGGGCCTGGTGTGGGCGCTGCTGATGCGGGTGCCCTCGCGGTGGGTGACCTGGCCCGTCGGAGCGGTCACGGAGTTCGTCCGCAACACCCCGCTGCTGGTGCAGCTGTTCTTCCTCTTCTACGTGCTGCCCGAGTGGGGCCTGACCTTCTCGGCGCTGACCACCGGTGTCTTCGCGATCGGGCTGCACTACTCGACGTACACGATGCAGGTCTACCGTGCCGGTATCGAGGCCGTGCCGGTCGGCCAGTGGGAGGCGGCGACGGCGCTGAACCTGCCGCTGCGGCGGACGTGGTCCGCGGTGATCCTGCCGCAGGCGGTGCGCCGGGTGATCCCCGCGCTCGGCAACTACGTGATCGCGATGCTCAAGGACACGCCGATGCTGATGGCGATCACCGTCCTGGAGATGCTCGGCCACGCGCGCCTGTTCTCGCAGGAGCACTTCCAGTTCACCGAGCCGCTGACGGTGATCGGCGTGGCCTTCATCGTCATTTCCTACATGGCCTCCCTTGCCCTGCGAGCCCTGGAGCGACGCCTTGCCCACTGACACTCTCCCCAATCCCGAGAAGAACCCCGCCGCGAACACCGGCGAGCTGATCCGGCTGGAGCAGGTCACCAAGCGGTTCGGGGACAACACCGTCCTGGACCACCTGGACTTCTCGGTCGACGCCGGCAAGCACGTCACCCTGATCGGGCCGTCCGGATCCGGCAAGACCACGATCCTGCGGCTGCTGATGACCCTCCTCAAGCCCGACGAGGGCACGATCACGGTCGACGGGCAGCAGCTGTTCCCGGCCTCCGACAAGGAGGTCCGGGAGGTCCGTAAGAAGATCGGGATGGTGTTCCAGCAGTTCAACCTGTTCCCGAACATGACGGTGCTGCGGAACATCACCGAGGCGCCGGTCACCGTCCTCGGCATGTCCAAGGACGAGGCCGTGGAGCGCGCCAAGGGCCTGCTGGACATGGTGGGCCTGTCCGACAAGTGCGACGCGCACCCCGCGCAGCTGTCCGGCGGTCAGCAGCAGCGGGTGGCGATCGCCCGGGCCCTGGCGATGCGCCCGCAGGTGCTGCTCCTGGACGAGGTGACCTCCGCGCTCGACCCCGAGCTGGTCGCGGGAGTCCTCGACGTCCTCAGGGACATCGCCCGCTCCACGGACATCACGATGCTCTGTGTGACCCACGAGATGAATTTCGCCCGGGACATCTCCGACCAGGTGCTGATGTTCGACCAGGGCCGGATCATCGAGTCCGGTTCCCCGGAGAAGATCTTCAGCGACCCGGAGCTGGACCGGACACGGGAGTTCCTCAGCGCAGTGCTCTGACTACGGCCTGTGAACAGGCGGAACGCCCGACCCCTCGACTGGGGCGTGCTTCTGGCATGTGCCAGAGTGCCATTGCCCCAGTCCGGGGCCCCGGGAATCTTGTCAACCCCCGCTCTCCGCAAGCTCTTTGCCGGTTATCGTGGAGGAGATTCGCTGTCCGGATTACGGCCCTACAGCAAGCGCAGGGGGAGACCACCGTGGCGCTGAAGCACGAGCCGACCACCCCGTACCACTCGGCCCAGGAAGCCCTGCGCGTCCTGGAGACGGTGGCGCGCGGTTCCAGCGGTGTCACCGAGGCCGACATAGCCCGGCACACCGGCATCACAGCGGAGCGGCTGACCGCGCTCCTGCGCATGCTGCGCCGCGAGGGCTACGTGGAGCAGATCACCGACGGCGCGTACGTCACGGGCGAGACCCTGGCCCGCCTCGGCTCCGCCCACCACCGTGAGCAGGCCCTGCGCGACAAGCTCCAGCGCACCCTGGACCGGCTGCGCGACTCGGTCGGCGCCGCCGTCTACATGAGCCGGTACGTCGACGGCGAGATCAGCATCACCCAGTACGCGGACAGCCCGGCCGCGCCCAAGGTCAACGAGTGGGTCGACTTCCGCTCCTCGGCCCACGCCACCGCCATCGGCAAGAGCCTGCTCACCCAGCTCGACCACGCCGGCCGCCGCGACCACCTCGCCCGGCACAGGATGGCCCGCCTCACCTCTCGCACCATCACCAGCGACCGGCTCCTGCTCTCCCGCCTGGAGGCCCAGCCGCCCACCGTGCCCGTCCTGGACCTCCAGGAGTACGCGGTCGGCACGGTCTGCGCGGCCGTCCCGATCACGGCCGGCTCCTCCGTCGGCTGCCTGGCCCTGTCCCTCCCGGTCGAGCACGCCCACCGCCTGCGCCAGGCCGCGGACGCCCTCAACCGCAACGCGGCCCCGGTCCTGCTCTCCATGGCGATCTAGGGCCTCCGGGTGGTGCGAAGCACTCCCTGGCATTGGGTATTATTTTCTCCGTCGCCCGCCGCGGAACACGATTCCGGCGGCAGGCGGGAGTCATGCGCCGCTAGCTCAGTTGGTTAGAGCAGCTGACTCTTAATCAGCGGGTCCGGGGTTCGAGTCCCTGGCGGCGCACGGATGAGGGGCCTCTCGTGGGAGCGAGAGGCCCCTTCTCGTCGTGGTCCTGCGGATCCAGCAGCCGGTACGTGCGCTCCCCCGGCCCCCGCCACCACACCGGGTCCGCGCAGCGGTGGCCCTCTCTCCGCAGAGCCGCCCGGTGGATCTTGTTCGTCGCCGTGACCGGCATCCGCTCCACCACCCGTACGAACCGGGGCGCCATCTTCGTCCCCAGGTCAGGCTGGGCGAGGAGGAACTCGGTGAAGCCCTCCGGATCGAAGGTGCCGGCGAGTGTGGCCATGACCTGGTCGCCGGTGACCGGGTCCGGTACGGCGTACACGCAGACCGCGTCCGCCCCCTCGTAGCGGGCCAGTATGTTCTCGATCATCGCGGCCGCCAGGTTCTCGCCGTCGACGCGGAGGCGGTCGTCGGTGCGGCCGGCGAAGTAGAGGTAGCCGTCGGTGTCGCGGTAGAAGAGATCGCCCGTCCAGTACCAGCCTCCCCCTCTGCGGCGTTCCGCCTCCGCCCGCGGATTGCGCCAGTAGCCCTCGAAGGGGCTGGGGCCCCGGTTGACCAGTTCGCCGATCGCCTCGTCCCCGTTGAGCAGCCGCCCCGCCCCGTCGAAGACGGCCGCCGGGCACTCCTCGCGGGTCTCCCGGTCGAGGACGACGAGCCCGGGTGCCGCCCGGCCGACGGCGCCCGGCGGTGTGCCCGGTGACCACGGGACGGCCGCCCCGCCCTCCGACGAGCCGTAGCCCTCCACCAGCCGCACCCCGAAGCGCCGCTCGAAGGCCGCCGCGTCCACCGCGCCCGCCTCCGTGCCGAAGCCCAGGCGCAGGGAGTTGTCCCGGTCGTCCGGGTGCGGCCCGGTCGCGAGGACGTACTGGATCGCCCGGCCCACGTACGTGAAGTACGTCGCCCCGTACCGGCGTACGTCCGGCAGGAACCCGGACGCCGAGAAGCGGCGGCGCAGCGTCACCGTCGCGCCGGTCACCAGCGCGGGCGCCCAGTCGGCGATCACCGCGTTGCCGTGGAACATCGGCATGCAGATGTAGTGGACGTCGTCCGGGGTCAGGGAGAGCTGGTCCGTCAGGGAGCGGCCGGCGGCTGCCAGGCGGCCCTGGGAGCAGAGCGCGGCCTTGGGCGCGCCCGTCGAGCCGGAGGTGAAGTAGAGCAGGAAACGGTCGCGTGGGCTGGCACGGGAAGGGTCCGGGCGGGCGTCCGCGTAGGGGGTGAGGAGCTCGGCGTATGCGGCCGTGTCCGTCACCAGCAGGCGTACTCCCGGCAGATCCAGGCCCTCCAGCAGCGGCAGGTGGGTCCGCTCGGTGATCAGGAGGCGGCACTCGGTGTGGAGGATGTCGCGGGCGAGTTCGGCGCCGCGGCGGGTGGGGTTGACCCCGGCGACCGCCGCCCCGGCCAGGGCCGCCGCGCCCAGCCACAGCGGGAACTCGGGGGTGTTGTCGAGCAGCACGCCGAGGTGGGGTTCGGCGGTCGGGGGGAGGAGGTCCGTGAGCAGCGCCGCCCGGGCCGCGGCGCCCGCCGCCACGTCGTGGTGTGTCAGGGTCCGGCCTTCGCACCGCAGGCCGGGGCGGTGGTCGCCCCAGCGGGCGGCGATGAGTTCCGCGACCGTGTTCGCCCTGGAGTCCATGGAGTCCATGGGCGCGCACGGTAGTTGACGTAGCGTCAGATGAGGAGCGCTACGGCTGCAGGAAGTCACCCGCTGCGGAGAACATCGCGTACGTCACCACCATGAAGCCGACGGCGAAGAGGATGAACGTGCCGAGGAAGGCGAGCAGACATCCCGTGCCCGCGACGAGCTTCCCCTGCGCCGGGGGCGTTGCCGTGGCGTGCTCCGGGCGGTCCGCCGGGTAGTGCACGGTGACGATGTCGCCCTCGAGGGTCGTCCCCGGCCCGCCCCGCTCCTCGAAGCGGACGCCGCGGCCGTCACGCGTGGTGAACTCGTACACGTGGTGCAGAGTGGTGCGCACCGAACTTTCGCCGCCCCCACTCGTCGTGGTGTACGTCCGCAGACAGCGGGCCTCGGCGGTCAGGCCGCTGTTCCAGGCGCGGCTGACCCGCACGGAGCGGCGGATCACCACGACCACAGCACAGGAAGCGACCGCGATCATGAGCGTGGGCACGACGTAGAACAAGGCTTCCATGAGCTCCCCGAGGCTCTGGGCGGCCTTCGAGCGGCCGGCGTGGGAGGAACCTACCCGCGCCGGCCGCACCGGTGACTCAAGAGAACCTCAGAGGTTCAGAAGGTCACATCCGAGCAGGCGTAGAACGCGTTGGCCGTGTCGGCGATCGTCCATACGGCCACGATGACGTGCCGGCCGCTCAGCCCGGTCGGCAGCCTGCCGCTGTGGGAGAGCGTGGACGGCGGGCGCTGCCCGTTGTACGGCACCGTGAAGAACGGGGTGAGGTTGAGGTCGGACCGGGCGAGGTTGTGGTTCTGGTTCCAGCCCGGCTTGGTGACGTAGTACTTGAAGTCGGTCGTGGCGTGCATGGCCGTGAACTGCCAGCGGAACGTGTGGTTCTGGCCGCCCGTCACCTTGGTGGCGGGCCAGGCGCCGCCGGACGGTGTCCGCGGTGCGCTGAGCTGGCTGAAGTGGCCGAGGCCGGCGTTGCATATCTGCCCGTCGGCCGGGCCGGAGGCCGGGAAGCCCTTCGGGCCCTCGACGCTCTGCGGCTCCCACTGGATCGAGCCGCAGTTGGTCACGGTGCCGTTCTGGCAGAGCTTCTGCCGGCTGATGGGGAGGTCGGTGTAGCCGTGGCCGCTGGCGCCGCCGGAGGAGAGCACGAGGGCTCCGGTCGTGGCCAGTCCCACCGCGGCTGCGGACAACTTGGTCCTTGTGCGCATGCTGCCGCTCCTGGAGAACGTGGGGGAGGTTCAGTGAGCCGTGCATGTAGGTCTAGACCAAGTTCGAGATTATGGGCGCTAGTTGAACATGTCCATACCAATCACGGAGCTGTTTCTCCCCGGCCGGCGCAGAACGCCACCGTCAGGTCCCTCACCAGCACCTTCCGCTCGTAGTCGTCGAGTTCGACCAGCCCCCGCATGGTCAGCCGGGTCACCGTGTCCTCCACCGAGTCCACGACCGAGGTGAGCACGCTCGCCCGGTGCTGGGCGTCCAGCGCGGCGATCCGGCGGCGGTGCATCGCGGCCGCGACCTCGGGGGCGTACTCCACGCGCACCGGCTGCACGGAGAACACCTCCAGGCCGACCGGGGCCGCGTCCGCCGCCACCAGCCGGGTCAGCGCCTCGGCCGTCGCGCCCCCGGCCCCCTTCGGCCCGCCCGGCGTCTCCACCGGCACCCGGGCCAGAGCCGCCTCGACGCACTCGCGCAGATACGTCTCGTGGTCCTCGACCCCCAGCATGGCCCGGGCGGTGTCCCGCACCCGCCACACCACCAGGACGACCACCCGCAGCGCGACCCCGCCCCCGTCGGCCGCGGGCACCGGCTCGCTGCGCCAGTGCCGCAGCCGTACGTCCACCCGGCGGCGCAGCAGCAGCGGGTTGACCCACAGCAGGCCGGAGCGCCGGACGGTGCCCCGGTAGCGGCCGAACAGATCCAGCACCCAGGCCCGCCCGGTGCGGCCCCGGGCCAGCCCGCCGAGCCCGAACAGCCCGAGCGCCCCGGCTCCGGCGTACGCCGCCCACTGTGCGGGGCCGAGCCCGGCCCCGGCGTACGCGGGCAGCCGCAGTGCCTCCAGCGCGAGCGGCGGCAGCACCCCGGCCCACCAGGAGGTGGCCACGCACCCGGCCGCTCCGCAGGCCCCGGCCAGTACGCCCGCGGCGCCGGGCAGCACTCGCGCGGGCCGCTCCACCAGGTCGGGATCGACCTGTGGCACCGTGCGCCTCGGGGCGGCCGCGGGGCGCCTGAGGCGCGGCTGCTCCCCCGTGCCCTGCCTGCGGCCGACGACCGCCGGTCTCAGCGGCACCGGCGCCGGGTCGGGGTCATCGCGGAAGAGCAGGTGGACGGGGATCTCGGTGGTGGCCTCGTTCTGGATGAGCCGGGCGGGCCGGGCCGGCCCGTCGGCCGGTCCGTCGGCCGGTCCGTCGGCCGGTCCGTCGGGCTCGGACGTGTGGGAAGTGGTCGTACTCATGCGTGCCTCCAGCCTCCGCGCCAGATGCGTCACAACGGTGGTCCCGGGTGCAAGGCCCGCGCGAGGGGCCCGACCGGGAATTCGAGGCCCGCCCGAAGGGGGCCGGGGGGCCGAGGGCCCTACGAGAAGAGGCGCCGCCAGGTCTCCGGCCCCGGGTAGCCGTCCGCCGCGCCGCCCCGCCAGCCCTGGGTGCGCTGGAAGGCCTCGACGGCGCGCCGGTCCGCCTCGCTCCAGCGCGGCCCCGGCCCGACCCGGTAGAACCTGCCGAACCCCTTCCGCACGAGCTGCCTGCCGAGCCGGGTGATGTAGGTGTTGGAGGCGCCGGGGCGGAACATCGCCCGCCCCGGGTAGCCGGGGACGCCGTGGGAGGCGGGCGGCGGGCCGACCGCGCCGCCCTTGACGTCCTTGCCCTCGCCGGTGACCAGCAGCTCCCAGGTGCGGGGGCCGGGCAGCCCGTCGGCGTCCGCGCCGGTCCAGCCCTGGGCCAGCTGGAAGGCCCGGGTCGCCCGCCGGTCGGCATCCGTCCAGCGCGGCCCCGGACCCGACGCGTACGAGCCGCCGGCCCCGCGGGCGACGAGCATGCGGCCGAGCAGCGTGACGTACCTGTTGTTCGCGCCGGGGCCGAAATACGCCGCTCCCGGGTACGGCGTGGCGGCCGGGGCGCCCGGCGTGCCGCTGGCCGGTTCGGTGACCGGCTCCGCCGGGGTGACGCCCTTGTAGCGGTAGGGCACGTAGCGGGCGGAGTTGTTCCAGTAGGCGTACGGGGTGGACTGCCGGCGGGCGTGCGGGCGGGCCTGTTCGTAGGCGGTGTAGTGGGTGTGCGTCTGGTCCGTCCAGCCGCCGAAAATGGTGACGTGCGAGCCGTTCTCGGGGTCGGACGCATTGTGGAAAAGGAGAATGTCGCCCGGTTGGAGTTCCTCCTTGGAAATCTTCTCCGCGTACTGGGCGAGGCTGCCCGTCCATTCGTTTCCGGGCAGCTGCCAGGCCATCGAGACATAGCCGGAGCAGTCCTGCCGGTATCCGTCGGACCAGTAGGCGCTCATGCTGTACGGCACCTTCGCGGCGACCCAGGTCTTGGCCCGGTTGATGATCTCCGTGCGGGTGATGGCGGTGGGCTTGGGGGCGACGGACGGCTTCGCCGGACCGCCGCCGGGGCCGTGCAGCGGGGCCGTGACGCCCTGGGGGGTGTCGGGCTCGTCACCTGCGGGGACGCCCGGGCGGTGGGGTGCGTATGGGGCGGCCGCGGCCGGTACGGCGTGGCCCGCACCGAGCGCGGCGGAGGCCACGGCGGCCAGGGCGAGAGCCCGGTGCGCGGCCGGGTGGGCGCTGGTGCGGCCGGCCCAGGAATGCGGCAGGGCGCGGCGCCAGTGGACGCAGCCGGGGCAGTCGCAGTCGCTCGCGGGGTCGATTTCCTCGAATACCGGAGACTCCATGCGATTCCCCTCACACTCCCGGCGGAAAATGCGGCCCCCGTGCATCGGAAGGCGCGCGTCGTCAGTTTCGCAACTGTCTTCCGCACGCGCATGCTGACGGTCCGAATGATGTACGCGGACGCCTTCCGGGGGGACCGTCCGGGGCGGGCGGGTGGTCGGGAGCACCTCGCGACGTCCTGTAGAGTGACGACGTCAGCGCGCGCCGCTAGCTCAGTTGGTTAGAGCAGCTGACTCTTAATCAGCGGGTCCGGGGTTCGAGTCCCTGGCGGCGCACCGACCGGAAGGCCCCTCGCGGAAGCGAGGGGCCTTCCGTTTGTCTTTGCACGTCCGCGCGACGGCTTGGCCGGATACCCTCTCGCCATGGCAGCGCGCGACCTACAGGAGCGGATCAAGAAGCTCATCATCGACCGCCGGCTGGCCTCCGGGGCCCCGCTGCCGACCGAGCCCGAGCTGATGGAGTACCTCGGCGCGAGCCGGAACTCGGTGCGGGAGGCACTCAAGGCGCTCCAGGCGATGGGCATCGTGGAGATCCGGCACGGCTTCGGCACCTACGTCGGCCCGATGTCCCTGGCCCCGATGATCGAGGGCCTCGCCTTCCGCACGGTCGCCGGGCACTACCGGGGCGAGGACTCCCTGCTCCAGCTGCTGGAGCTGAGGGAGGCGGTGGAGAGGGGGCTCGTGTCCCGGCTCGCCGGCCGGATGCCCGAAACGGACCTCGTTGAACTGGACGCGCTCGTCGACCGTATGGAAGAGCAGGCCGCGCGGGGAGCCGGCCTCGCCGACACCGACCGGGCCTTCCACGCCACCCTCTACCGGGGGCTGGACAACGTGCTGCTGTGCGAGGTCCTGGAGGCTTTCTGGGACGCCTTCCACCGGGTCCGCACGGACCTCGGGGGCGAGCCGCAGGACCCGAAGGTGACCTGCCGGCAGCACCGGGAGATCCTCGACGCGGTGCGGTCCGGCGACTCGATGCGGGCGGAGGAGGCCATAAGGGAGCACTTCGGCAACATCCGCGCCCGCCTGTCCACAGCGGCTCCACAGGGCCCCCACACTCGCCACAATGAACGCGTATGACCGGTAAACACCGCGTTTCGCATCTTGCGATCATGATGGACGCCGTAGAACCCTGGCTTTCTGGTTTTTCAAGATGCTGCGATTTCGTGGCAGTTGGGGGGATTCGGAGCCGGTTGGGCGCCGGGCGGGGGTAGGGGCCCCGTTCATGGAGCGATGTCGTGGGGGGCATCATGCAACCGGAAGGTCGCGTTGCCGTGTCTATAGGGTGTGGATGACGTGGTGACTGCGATCCACCACTGATACGTCTGTGAAGGTCGAGGGGGACCTGCACCAGGCGGTAGGAAGCTACGAAACACGCGGTTGTCCGCGTGTGGGGGGATGACTCATGACGTCGAGGCCCACGGGTGCCCGGCAGGACCACGACCCGTCCCAGACCACTCAGCTCAGGGTGCCCGGACACCGGATGAGCACTACGGGGACGTTCCGGCGGATCAAGAAGACTCTGCCGAGATACGACTACGAGCACTACAGCCGGCTCGCGGGTCCCCTCACCCAGCCGGATCCGAACAAGCCGTACAAGGTGCAGTACCGCTCGCTCATCTCGCAGGAGCCGCACCGCATCCGCGTCGCCCTGATGCTGGCCGCGGCCCCGGTGCTGTCCCTGGTGCTGCTGTTCTGGCTGCTCCAGCCCGAGCACTGGACCGAGCGCGACTACCCGGCCTTCGAGTGGCTGCCCACTCTCGACATGGTCATGCTCGTCTCGATCGGCCTGATCGAGTTCTTCCGCTGCATGAACGTGCTGTCGAACGCGCACGCCACGCTGGTGGCCCGCGACCCGATCCCGGTGGTGCCCGAGACCGGCACCAGAGTGGCCTTCCTCACCTCCTTCGTGCCCGGCAAGGAACCGCTGGAGATGGTGACGAAGACCCTGGAGGCGGCGGTGAAGATCCGCCACCGGGGCCTGATGCACGTGTGGCTGCTCGACGAGGGCGACGACCCCGACGTGAAGGCCGTCTGCGAGCGCCTGGGTGTGCACCACTTCTCCCGCAAGGGCGTCGCGAAGTGGAACCAGGCCAAGGGCCCGCACCGCGCCAAGACCAAGCACGGCAACTACAACGCCTGGCTCGAGGCGCACGGCGACAACTACGACTTCTTCGCCTCGGTCGACACCGACCACGTGCCGCTGCCCAACTACCTGGAGCGGATGCTCGGCTTCTTCCGCGACCCGGACGTCGGCTTCGTCATCGGCCCGCAGGTCTACGGCAACTACGACAACGCCATCACCAAGGCCGCCGAGTCGCAGCAGTTCCTCTTCCACGCGCTGATCCAGCGCGCGGGCAACCGCTACGGCTCCCCGATGTTCGTCGGCACCTCCAACGCCGTGCGCATCAAGGCGCTGAAGCAGATCGGCGGTCTGTACGACTCGATCACCGAGGACATGGCGACCGGCTTCGAGATGCACCGCCACAAGAACCCGGCGACGGGCCGCAAGTGGCGCTCGGTGTACACGCCGGACGTGCTCGCCGTCGGTGAGGGCCCCAGCGCCTGGACGGACTTCTTCACCCAGCAGATGCGCTGGTCGCGAGGGACGTACGAGACGATCATCGGGCAGTACTGGAAGGGCTGGTACTCGCTGCCGCCGAGCAAGCTCTTCAACTACACGATGATGATCATCTTCTACCCGATGTCGGCCCTCAACTGGATCCTGGCGGCGCTGAGCTGCTGCCTGTTCCTGGGCCTGGGCGCCTCGGGTGTGAACATCGACCCGGCGGTCTGGCTGATGCTCTACGGCAACGCCTCCGCCCTGCAGATCGGCCTGTACGTCTGGAACCGCCGGCACAACGTCTCGCCGCACGAGCCGGAGGGCTCCGGCGGTGTGGCCGGCATGGTGATGTCCGCGCTGTCGGCGCCGCTGTACGCGAAGGCGCTGATCGACTCCGTGCTGCGGCGCAAGAGCAAGTTCGTGGTCACGCCCAAGGGCGACTCGGCGAGCCCGGACCGCTGGTTCGGCACCTTCCGCTACCACTGGTACTTCATCCTGATCTTCGCCGCGTCGATCACGGCCGGCTTCGTCTTCGGCCACTCCCACCCCGCGATGATCATCTGGGCGACGTTCGCACTGCTGATCACCGCCTCGCCGGTGTTCGCCTGGCGCTGGCAGCTGCGGCAGGACGCGAAGAAGCCCGGCGCCCACGCCGCGGGACAGCCGCAGGACCCTGCGGGCCCGAACCGGACGCAGCCGCTGCCCATCCCGCAGCAGCCGTCGGGCCACACCCCGCAGCAGAAGCCCACTTGGGCCGCCACCCCGGGCGCACACGGGGAGGTCGGAGAGTCCGACCAGACCATGCAGATCGCCCTTGGTGGACTTGGGGGACGTAAGGAATGAACGACCGTGCAGGCCGCCGCCGGGCCCGTCGACTCGCGATCGGCACGGCGGTGGTACTCGCGCTGGCCGGGATGAACGGGCCGTGGCTCTACCGCTTCAGCACCGAGAAATACCACCAGTACCAAATCAACAAGCCGGAGTACAAAGCCGCGAACGGCAAGTGGGAGATCATCGATTTCCCCGAGGAGTACCGGCAGAACACCATCCACGCGGCGCTGCTGCGCACCGGCAAGGTGCTGCTCGTCGCGGGGTCGGGCAACAACCAGGACAACTTCGACGCGAAGAAGTTCGACACCCGGATCTGGGACCCGGTCAAGGGCACCGTCAAGAAGGTCCCCACGCCGGCCGACCTGTTCTGCACCGGTCACACCCAGCTCGCCAACGGCAACCTGCTCATCGCGGGCGGCACCAAGCGCTACGAGAAGCTCCAGGGTGACGTCACCAAGGCCGGCGGCCTGATGATCGTGCACAACGAGAACCCGGACAAGCCGATCACGCTGCCCGCCGGCACGAAGTTCACGGGTAAGGAGAACGGCAAGACCTTCGTCTCGAAGGACCCGGTGCTGGTGCCGCGCGCCAAGAAGGTCTTCGACAAGGCGACCGGCAGGTTCCTGCGCAACGACCCCGGTCTCGGCCGCATCTACGTCGAGGCACAGAAGCGGGGCAAGAAGCACGAGACGGGCACGCAGGACAACTACCGCGTGCACGGCCTGAAGGGCGCCGACGCCAAGAACACCTACGGCATCGCGCAGAAACTCGCCCTCGACAAGAAGGACTTCCAGGGGATCCGGGACGCCTTCGAGTTCGACCCCGTGGCCGAGAAGTACATCAAGGTCGACCCGATGAAGGAGGCCCGCTGGTACCCGACGCTCACCACCCTGAGCGACGGGAAGATCCTCAGCGTCTCCGGCCTCGACGACATCGGCCAGCTGGTCCCGGGCAAGAACGAGGTCTTCGACCCGAAGACCAAGAAGTGGACCTACACCGGCAAGGTCCGGCAGTTCCCGACCTACCCGGCGCTGTTCCTCATGCAGAACGGCAAGGTCTTCTACTCGGGGTCCAACGCCGGCTACGGGCCGGACAACGTGGGCCGTGAGCCGGGCGTGTGGGACGTGGACACCAACAAGTTCTCGAAGATACCGGGCCTGAGCGACCCCACGCTGATGGAGACGTCCGGCACGGTGCTGCTGCCTCCGGCGCAGGACGAGACGTACATGGTGGTCGGCGGCGGCGGTGTCGGCGAGTCCGAGAAGTCCAGCGAGAAGACCCGGATCGTCGACCTGAAGAAGGCGAACCCGCGCTTCGTGGACGGCCCGTCCATGGACAAGGGCACGCGCTACCCGAACGCCTCGGTGCTGCCCGACGACAGCGTGCTGATATCCGGCGGCTCGGAGGACTACCGCGGCCGCGGCGACTCCAACATCTTCGAGGCGCGGCTGTACGACACGGAGAAGAACGAGCTCAAGCGTGTCGCCGACCCGCTCGTGGGCCGCAACTACCACTCCGGGTCGATCCTGCTGCCCGACGGCCGCGTGATGTTCTTCGGCTCCGACTCGCTCTACGCCGACAAGGCCAACACCAAACCGGGCAAATTCGAGCAGCGCATCGAGATCTACACGCCGCCCTATCTGTACGGCGACGGGGACCGGCCCTCGCTGTCGGGCGGCCCGCAGACCATCGAGCGCGGCGGCACGGGGACGTTCACCTCGTCGGACGCGGCGAAGGTCAAGAAGGTCCGGCTGATACGGCCGAGCGCCGCCACGCATGTCACGGACATCGACCAGCGGTCGATCGCCCTGGACTTCGAGGCGTCCGGCGACCGGCTGACGGTGACCGTGCCGGAGAACCGGAACCTGGTCCAGGCGGGCTGGTACATGATGTTCGTGATGGACGCCCAGGGCACGCCGAGCAAGGCGCAGTGGGTCAAGGTGCCGTAGCGATCGGCGGGAAGGGGCGCTCTCCCGCGGGGAGGGCGCCCCTTTCGTATGGGCCGGTACGTCAGCCGGTGGCCTTCGCCAGCTTCAGGGCGTAGTCCGCCCACCACTGGCCCGCCTTCGGCCCGCCCTTGCACTCGCCGTCCGACTCGCCCGGCCGCTTCACCCACAGGTACGCGTCGACCAGCGGGTCCGCCGTCTTCGTCGTCGGGGTCTCGCCCAGGGAGCGGCCCGGCGGGTTGCACCAGCGCTCGTCGGGGTTGCCGGCGCCGTAGGGGCCCTTGCCGTTGCGGCTGGTGTCGATGACGAAGTGCTTGCCGCCGACCTTGGCGGAGAGCTGCTTGCCGTAGGCGATGGAGTCCTTGGTGGAGTAGAAGTTGGAGACGTTGACCGAGAAGCCGTCGGCCTGTGCGATGCCCGCGCGGTTCAGGGACTCGAAGATCTGGTCGGGGTTCTGCCAGCCGGCGTTGCCCGCGTCCAGGTAGACCTTCGTGTTCTTCAGGGACTTCAGCTTGGTGATCGCGCCCTTGAGGAGGTCGTAGCGCTCCTCGTGGAACTGCTCCGGGGTGCAGCCGTCGACCAGGTGCAGCAGGGCGTCCGGTTCCAGGACGACCGTGGCGGGCCGGTCACCGATGCCCGCGGCGACGCCGTCGAGCCAGTCCCGGTAGGCGTTGCCGTCGGCGGCGCCGCCCTGCGAGTACTGGCCGCAGTCGCGGTGCGGGATGTTGTAGAGGACGAGCAGGGCCGTACGGCCGGCCTTGTCGGCGGCCTCGGTGAAGCCCCGGGTCTGCTCCTGCGGATCGTCCGGGCCGACCCACTCGGCGACCGGCTGCTCGGCGATCTTGCGGATCTGCTCGGCGTCCTGCTTCTTGCCGGACTTCTCCAGGGCGGCGACCTCCCGGGCCGCCGTCCCGTCCGGATTGACCCAGAATGGGGCCTTTTCCTTGGGCTGTTGGGTGATCGTGGCGCCCGCGTCGGGCTCGTCCGATCCGTCTCCTCCATCGGAGGAGGAACACCCCGTGATCAGCAGTGCCGCCCCCAGCACCACTGCGGACATCCGCCTACCGGCGGACGCCCCTGCCCCCCTGCTGCCGTACATCCAACTCCCCCTTGATGCACCGTTCCAAGTCTCAATCCTGACATACGTCCCGCGACACCCACGAGGCGAACCCCACCTGCGCGGATGACGCTGCGCCACCGTATCGGGACGTGGCGTTGCCCAACCTCTGGGCCCGGCCGGCCCTTTGGTTCTACGGCCCCCCAGCGGTGCCCGGCCTCCGGCCAAAGATTCACCCACCGTGGCCCCCGCGGCCTCCCGCGCGGCTCGCCGGGTTACTCCCGCGACCCGTACGCGCGGTCGAGGACCGGCCCGGTCGGCGGCTTCGGGGGAGCGGGTCGTCGACCGGGGTGGGCAGGCGGGCGCGCACGCCGCACTGCCCGCCGTGGCCGAAACCCTGGACGGCTACGCAGGCGGACAACCTGGGGTCCTGGTGCAACGCCTCGCTCGCCACCACCATGCGCCCGCGCACCCCGCGCCGGTGACCACCTTCGCGAGGGAGCCGATCTCGACGAACCTTCCGCGGCATAGTCATGCGAGGTGCGGAGTTCACGCCGGGCGGAGCACCCACTCCGGTACGGCGCGCCGGGGCAACAGCGGGTTCACGGTCGCGCCGAACCGTCCAGCAGCCGCTCCAAGACGGCCTCCCGCTCGTGCGGCTTCTGGTCGGGGCGGAAACCGGCGGACCGCCACCACTCCGTGAGCACCGAGGGGCGCAGCTTGCCCGAGACGAACCGGGATAGAAGCTGGTGAGAGAGCTCGACTTCCCGCTCGGTGTAGGCGGATGCGGCGGCCGAGAGAACGGGGTACTCGCTTCGTGCGCCGGCGTGGGTGACGCACACCGTCATCCCGTGCCCGCTGTCCGGGCCACCGAATCCCACCATGGTCGCCGCCACGTCGATCGCGGTGCGCAGGCCACGCTGGAAGGCCGAGCGGGCGGGGGCGTCGGGCACGGTCACCTGCTCGATGCCGGTCCAGCTCAGCGCGCCGGCCGCCGGTGTGCCGACGGGCGTCAGCCCTTCGTCGGTCAGGCGTATGCCAGTCCCCTCCGCACCGGCCGGGGCGCCGAGCCAGCACCCGTCCCGGTCGATCCAGAAGAGACCTGTCATCGCGCCCCGGCCCGGTGACTCGTCAGGCTGTCCGTTCGGCGCTGTGGTCGGCCTGGTCTGCTCTGCCACTGATCGAACCCATCTTCTCTGCGGTACGCGTGAAGACACGAGTGTTGCCGGTGTGATCGGCCGCGGCGGGTGGGGCGCCCCTCTCCGGCCACACACCCGGCCTACCGCGTCGTCGCGGACCTGGATGTGTTCCAGCAGCTTCGCCCAGGTCCCGTCCACTTCCCAGCGGGCGAACCGCTCGTAGACGGTCTGCCAGGGTCCGTAGGCACTCGGGCAGATCGCGGCACGGAGCCCCGGTCCGCAGCCGCCACAGCACCTCGTTGATCACCTGCCGTCGATCACGCCACGGACGACCACGCCCATCCACTCGCGACAGTAGAGGCTCTACCCGCTCCCACGCCGCATCCATCAACTCACCTCGACCTGCCACAAGATCAATGATCAGGGTGCCCGTGCCCGGACTCCCGCGCGGGGTCCGTGACGAAACGGCTCAGCCGGTAGGTGGTCGGCAGCGTCAGGCGCCCGCACAGTGTGTCGATCCGGATCATCGCCCCGTCGACTCCTGCCTCCCTGAGGCGGCGCAACCGCGTACGCATCTCCGCCTGGTCCGGAGTTTCGACGACTAATTCCCACTGTCCCGCGTCCGGCGCGGTGCGAGCAGCAAGCCGCTGCCGCGCTTCCTCTTGCCGCCGCCTTCTTTTCCCCTGTCCCGGCACCTGCCCAGAATCAGCGGCCGGCGTCAGGACGGCAAGGCAATTGAACCGAGCACGCACATGTGACTGAGCGGGAACCGGAGTCCCTGGGGTCAGTCCTGCTCTTGGGCGTACTGAGCTGCGTACCAACTGGAGTCGATGGCGGGGTTGCGCAGGGTTCCCCAGAATTGTTCGTCAGGTGTCGGCGGCAGTGACGGATTACCCAGATCTGCATGCAGATCCGCACGCCAGTCGACAGTAAGGCGACTCCGGCTCCCCGCGCTCTCGTACACGGATCTGTAAGGCGAGCCCCAGATCCCGTGTGCCATTTTCTCCGCGGCCCACCTACGAGTGTCGTCTCGGTGGGCGTTCGCCTGCACGAGCACCGCGCGTAGTCGCAGGGCCAGCGGGTCGGTCTGGTCCGGCCGTGACGGGGCTTCACCCCGCTCCAACGCGTCCAGGGCTGACTTGATCTCCGGGTACTTGTTCAGGCCCGTTTCGACCGCCAGTCTGCGCAGCTGCTTCCGAGCGGCCTCAGCCACCCGCTCCCGCGGCAGGACCGCGAGCAGTGCACCGAGCTCCTCCAGTCCGTCCAGGTAGCTCGCGTGGAGGAGGTCGGTGGGACTGCAGGAGAGGTCCAGCTCCGGTAGCTGCTCATTCGGTGCAGGAAGAGGATCGTCGGCACTGCCCCACTCCGGGCGGGCCGGCATAGCCCACGCCCAGAGCAGCCGGCCGTTGAACGTAACGACACCAGCATCCCGGCCGCGATCGAGCTGGCCAGCCAGCTCTGCCAGATACCCACCCAGTGAGTCGGCCTTCCCGAAACTGGTGCCGGTCTCGTCGAAGAACCGTCCGATCGCGCCGAAGGAGTCCCGCCCAGTGCGGCAATCGATCACGAGTCCGTCCGACGTTGCCCCATAAGAACCGAACTTCACGTAGCCGTGATGCCAGTAGTCCTCGGCCTCCTCCTCGTCAAGGTCGTCGGCGATGTTGCGCATGAACCTGGTATCCCCGAGGATCCCGCTCACTCCGAGTAGCCGATCGCCCGTGCTGAACCGGAAAGCCTCTGGTCCGTCCAGTGCCCCGTTGTGCCGGAGCAGTGAAGCGACCAGGTCCGGAGGAAAGGTGATACCCAGTTCCTCCTGTGCTGTCGCAATCTCCTCATGCCCTGCGGGCGGCCGGAGCGTGGCGAAAGTGCGAGGCGCGTACTCGCGCAGCCACGCGTCGATGCGGCTCCATGAATCCTGGACCAGGTCTGCTGTCATAGGGCTGACCCTAGAGTCAGCCACTGACAGCTTGATCGTCGCTCACTGGCCTTGACCACCGTGTTTGCCTTCAGTCCGGCCCATTCGAGTGTGACTCTCGCCCCGGCTCACCAGACCTGGCGCCCCACGCTCCGGTCGCCAACTCAGGCGCTCACTCGCCAAGTGCAGCGCTCCTCACAGCGCACGCTCGGTGACCATTTGTCAGACGGGCCCTAGAGGCCCGTCCCCGTCAGGTACGCCGAGACGACCACGTTCGCCGTGTAGCTGCGGGTCGTGCGGTCGAAGCTGCCGCCGCAGGTGACCAGCCGCAGTTCGGCCCGGCCCGACTCACGGGGACCGTAGGCCTGGTGGGCGTCGAAGCGGTCGCGGGTGAGGACCTGGACGGACTCGACGGTGAACTCGGCGACCTTGGCGTCGGCCCGGATCACCCGGATCGTCTGGCCCGGCCGCATGGCACTGACCTTGTAGAAGACGGCGGGCCGGGTGTCGGTGTCGACATGACCGACCATCAGCGCGGTGCCGGGCGCCCCGGGCGCGACCCCGTCGGCGTACCAGCCGACCACGCCCGGCTGGTCGTACGGCGGCGGATCGAGTGCCCCGCGTGCGTCGAGGCCGCGCGCCACCACCGGGGCCTGGACATCGAGCCCGGGGATGTCGAGGCGCTGCGGCGGCGCGTCGCCCAGCGGGCGGTGCTCCGGCGGCAGCTTGACGTCCGGGGGCCGTCCGGCCGCCGCCATGTCGCCCGTGGTGGGGGCGGATATGCCGTGCCGCATCTCGGTGACCTCGCGGCCCCACAGCCACAGCCCGAGCAGCAGCACGACCCAGGCCATGCCGGTCAGCAGGCGGCCGGTGCCGGAGAAGCGTCTCTCAACGTGATCGCGATCCTGCATCGTCAGTCCGTTCCGCGGCCCCGGCGGACACCGCGCACCGCGACGACCACCGCGGCCACCCCTGCGAGCACCAGCCCGGTCACGCCCTGCGCCGTACCGGGACCGGCGCCGCGCTCCTCGGCGGCGACGAGACCGGCGGCACCGCCACCGCCCGCCTGGACGGGGGCGACGGGTGAGGCGAGGGCACTGGGCCGGTGCGCTTCCCCGTCGACGCCGGGAGCGGACGGCTGTCCGCCCTTTCCGGGGGCGGGCGACTGACCACCGGCCCCGGGCACGGGAACGGGCGCGGGCGCGGCGCCGGGAACGGGCGCGGCCCCGGACCGCCCCGCCGCGCCGTCCCGGACGGTGAGCGTGCCGGTCCGTCGCGTGTCACCGCAGGTGACCCGCACGGCGTACGAACCCGCCTCGAGCGTGGAGCGGACGCGGCTCTCGCCGGAGAGCTCGCGTGCGCCGGTGACGGTGAGCCGTGCGTCCGCGACGAACGCCACCGAGGCGGCGACGGCCGTTCGCTGCGCGCAGCCGGTCACGCGGAGCGTGACGTCACTGCCGGGGGCGGGGGTCGCCGGCGTCACCGAGACGCTCCCCGCGTCCGCCGCGTACGCCACCGGGGCGAGGGCGACGACGGCCAGGACGCTCGTACAGACAGTGACTTTCAGGGAACCCATCGTGAACCTCCAGATGCCTGGAGCCTCTCCCGCGCGGTGGGCCGCCGCATCCTCAGGGACGCGGCGGCTGCTCCGCACGGGTGACGACGGGTTTGAGGCCCCGACCGCCGGTGCCCGGGGGTCAGACCCGGTCGACGAGGTCCGCGATCGAGTCCACGACCTGCGAGGGCCGGTACGGGAAGTCCTCGACCTGTTCGGGCCGGGTCAGGCCGGTGAGCACCAGGAACGTCTGCATTCCGGCCTCCATGCCGGCCAGCACGTCGGTGTCCATCCGGTCGCCGATCATCGCGCTGCTCTCGGAGTGCGCCCCGATGGCGTTCAGCCCGGTGCGCATCATCAGCGGGTTCGGCTTGCCCGCGAAGTACGGCTTCTTGCCGGTCGCCTGGGTGATCAGCGCGGCCACCGCGCCGGTCGCGGGCAGCGGGCCCTCGGTGGAGGGGCCCGTCTCGTCGGGGTTGGTGCAGATGAACCGGGCGCCGCCGAGGATCAGCCGCACCGCCTTCGTCATGGCCTCGAAGGAGTACGTGCGGGTCTCCCCGAGGACGACGTAGTCCGGCTCGTGGTCGGTCAGGATGTAGCCGATGTCGTGCAGCGCGGTGGTCAGCCCGGCCTCGCCGATGACGTACGCCGAGCCGCCCGGCCGCTGGTCGTCCAGGAACTGGGCGGTGGCCAGGGCCGAGGTCCAGATGCTCTCGATCGGCATCTCCAGGCCCATGCGGCGCAGCCGGGCGTGCAGGTCGCGCGGGGTGTACATCGAGTTGTTGGTGAGGACCAGGAAGGGCCTCCCGGACTCACGCAGCTTCTTCAGGAAGGCGTCGGCGCCGGGGATGGGCACGCCCTCGTGGATGAGCACACCGTCCATGTCGGTGAGCCACGACTCGATGGGCTTGCGGTCTGCCATGTGCGGGATCTCCTGCCGTACGCGGTCCAGCGTGCGACCCAGCCTAAACAGTGGCGGGATCTTGCGGAACGGTCCGCGTGCGGCGTCCCGACTGGCGGGACGGCCCGCTCAGCGGCGGCGGCGTGCGACGAGCAGCGCCCCGCCGCCGGCGAGCAGCAGGACCGCGGCCGCCGCGGCGACCTGGGTGCCGGTGCCGGTGCGGGCCAGTTCCTCCGCGAAGGGGAACCGGTCCTCGCGGGGCGGGACGGAGGCGTCGGAGTCGGGACGGGATTCCGTGCCCGTGTCCGTGCCCGTGTCGGTGTCGGTGTCGGTGTCCGCGTCGGTGTCGGTGTCGGTTTCCGTGTCGGTCCCCGTCTCGCCGCCGTCGATCCCGAACCGGTAGTCGTTCGACTGCCCGACCCAGTCGCCGTCGTCGTCGTGCCGCTGCACCACCGCGGCGTTGACCGTGACGTCGTTGGGCACGGCGTCCGAGGTGAGCATCAGCCGCACCTTCACGGTGATGGTCTTGCCCGGCGCGACGGTGAACCCGGCGAACCGGTCCTCCTCGTCGGCGAACGCCCCGACGAGTTCGTCCTCGCCGGTCTTCTCGAACCGCACGGGGTGGGCCTGTTCCCCCTCGAAGAACTCGAGGTGCGGCTGGGACGGTTCCAGGGCCCGCTTGTCGTCGACGAGCACGACGACGGGGTGGATCCCGGTGCAGGTCCGGTCGGTCGTGTTGGTCAGGTCGACGTACCAGGTCCCGAACCCGCCCCCGGCCGTGTAGGAGTCCGGCCCGCCGTGGATGCGGGTGGTGAGCGGGAAGGTGTGGTCGTCGGGCGCGGCACAGGCGGGCGCCGGGGCGTCCGCGTACGCCGGATGAGCCCCGGGAAGCAGGACGGCAGCCGCCGCTGCCGCCGCCAGGCAGAGATGAGTGGGCGTACAGAGTCGCATGATGATGTGACATTCCGAGCGGCGAGGTCCGAGATACGACAAGGGCGGGAACCGCCCCCGAACGGCGGTGCGGATCCGCCCGGTCGGCGGAGGCACGGAGGGTGCGGGGCTGCCCCCGGCCGGGATCCGCCCCCGTCCTCCTGCGAGACCGCCAGAGCCGCCGAGGCCACCGAGCGCGGGCATCCACCGTGGCCGTCAGGGCCCCGGCCCAGCATGAGCTGAGCCGCTCCACCAGGGCCGCGGAGCCCGGGCACCAACCGTCGCGGTCAGAGCCGGGGCCCAGCATGGGGCTGAGCGGCTCCACCAGGGCCCCCGAGTCCGGGCACCAACCGTCGGCGGTCAGAGCCCCGGGCGCAGCACCAGCCGAGCGCCCCTCCCCGCCCCGTGCCCCCAGCCGTCGCCGCCCGCCCCGGCCCAGCACCAGCTCAGCCACCACCACCCGGCACCTCAACCACCCCCACGCCCGAACACCCCCACGCCCAAAGACCACCCCCAGCACAAGCCGAGCCGCCCACCACCGCCCTGCCTCATCCACCCCCACGCCCGAACACCGGCCCCAGCACCAGCTGAGCCGCGCCCGCCGCCACCGCCCCGTCTCCCCCGGCCGCGACGCGCACCGGTACGGCGTCCTGGCCCGTTCGCCGGGCCCGGGCCTTCAGCACCGCGCCGACCCCGCCCGTGAAGGCCTCCGGCGCCGTCGCCACCGTGCGGCCGCCCAGCAGGACGACGTCGATGTCGAGCAGCCCCACGAGGTTCGCCGCCCCGGCCCCGAGGACCCGCGCCGCCTCCTCCAGATCGCCGCGCGCCACCGCTGCGAGGCACAGGGCCTCGACGCAGCCCCGGTTCCCGCAGGTGCAGGGTGGGCCGTCGAGCTGGATCACCTGGTGGCCGAACTCCCCGGCCCCGGTCCTGGCCCCCCGGTGCACACTGCCGCCGATCACCAGCCCGGCCCCCAGCCCCGTGCCGAGGTGCAGGTAGGCGAAGGAGCCGCCCTCACCCCCGGCGGCGAGGCCCAGCGCCGCCGCGTTGGTGTCCTTGTCGACCACGACCGGCACCCCGAGCCGCTCCGCCAGCGCCTCCCGCAGCGGGAAGCCGTCCCACTCGGGAAATCCGGTCACCCGGTGCAGCACACCCCGGGCATGATCGAGCGGCCCGGGCAACGCGACGCCCGCCCCCAGCAGGGCCGGACTCACGACCGACCCCTGCCGGGGGGCCCGCTCCAGCCCGGCCGCTCCCTCCCGGGAGGCCCGCTCCAGCCCGGCCGGCAGCACCCCGGCCACCGTCTCCCGCACCGCTCCCAGGACGGCCTCCGCCCCCGCCCCGAGGTCCAGCGCGGCCCGCCGCTCCCCCACCACGGTCCCCCGCAGGTCCACGAGCACGACCCGCACCTCGTCCCGGTCCAGATGGACCCCGACCGCGTGCCCGGCCTCCGGCACCAGCCGCAGCACCGTACGCGGCTTGCCCCCGGTCGACGCCCGGCGTCCCGCCTCCGCCGCGAGCCCGTCCTCCCGCAGCCGGGCCGTGATCTTGCTGACGGCCTGTGGGGTGAGCCCGGTCCGCTCGGCGAGTTCGAGCCGGCTGATGCCCTCATCTCCGGCCGTCCGCAGCAGGTCGAGGACCAGCGCGGCGTTGTGGCTGCGCAGGGCGAGCAGATTCACCCCGCCGCCCCCTGCCCCGGCTGTCCCCGCGCCTCCCGCCCCGTGCATGCCGCCTACTCCGCCCGTACGGTCGTCCGCCCTGTTCACGCCACCCATTGTCCCCGGCGCTTGCACTTTGGCAACAGCGTTGCGAAAGTGGGTGGCATGACTGGCACACCCCTCGGCACAGCCCCCGGCTCGCCCCTCCGCGTCGGCCTCGTCGGCTACGGCCTCGCCGGCTCCGTCTTCCACGCCCCGCTGATCGCCGCCACGGAGGGCCTCGCCCTCGACACGGTGGTCACCTCGAACCCGGAACGGCAGCAGCAGGCCCGTGCCGAGTTCCCGGACGTACGCCTCGCCGCCACGCCGGACGAGCTGTTCGACCGGGTCGCCGAGCTGGACCTGATCGTCGTGGCGTCGCCGAACAAGACGCACGTGCCGCTCGCGACGACCGCGCTGCGGGCCGGCCTGCCGGTCGTGGTCGACAAGCCCGTCGCGGGCACGGCCGCCGAGGCCCGCGAGCTCGCCGCCCTCGCCGAGGAGCGCGAACTGCTCCTCTCCGTCTTCCAGAACCGCCGCTGGGACAACGACTTCCTCACCCTGCGCAAGCTGCTGAACGAGGGCGAGTTGGGCGACGTCTGGCGCTTCGAGTCCCGCTTCGAGCGCTGGCGTCCGAAGCCGAAGGGCGGCTGGCGGGAGTCCGGCGACCCCGCAGAGATCGGAGGTCTGCTCTACGACCTCGGCAGCCACGTCGTGGACCAGGCCCTGGTGCTGTTCGGCCCGGCGGCCTCCGTCTACGCGGAGACGGACATCCGCCGCCCGGGCGCCGAGACGGACGACGACACGTTCATCGCGATCACGCACACCAACGGCGTCCGCTCCCACCTCTACGTCTCCGCGACGACCGCCCAGCTCGGCCCCCGCTTCCGCGTCCTGGGCTCGACCGCCGGCTACGTCAAGTACGGCCTCGACCCGCAGGAGGCGGCGCTCCGGGACGGCCTGCGCCCCGGCCCCGACTGGGGTGCGGAGCCCGAGTCGCTGTGGGGCCGTGTCGGCTCCGGCGAGTCCCCGGTGACCGGCGGCGGCCGCCCCGAACCCACCCTCCCGGGCGACTACCCCGCTTACTATGCGGCCGTGGCGAAGGCGCTGCTGGAGGGCGCCCCGAACCCGGTGACCGCGCGGGAGGCGGCCGCCGCCCTGGACGTACTGGAGGCCGCTCGTCGTTCGGCCCTCGAGAAGGTGACGGTGACCCTGTGACCCACAAGAGCAACCCCTCGCACAGCCAGGGGCTCACCCCGAAGTTCCACCCGGAGCTCACCCCGAGCCTGGAGGAGCTGGAGAAGCAGGAACGCCACCTGGTGTTCCGCCAGTTCACGTACGACGACGCCTGGGCACTCGGCTCGCTCCTCGTGGAGATGGCCCGGGAACGGCAGGCCCCGGTCGCCATCGACATCCACCGCGCCGGCCAGCAGCTCTTCCACGCGGCGCTGCCCGGCTCCACCCCGGACAACGACGCCTGGATCGCCCGCAAGCGCCGGGTGGTCGAGCGCTACGGCTCCGCCTCCTACCTGGTCGGCGCCCGCTTCCGCGCCAAGGGCAGCACGTTCGAGGAGTCCTCGCGCCTCGACCCCGACACCTACGCGGCCCACGGCGGCTCCTTCCCGATCACCGTCGAGGGCGTGGGTGTGATCGGCGCGGTGACGGTGTCGGGGCTGCCGCAACTCCAGGACCACCGGCTCGTGGTCGAGGCGCTGGAGCGGTTCCTGGACCGCTAGGTCCACTGCCGAGTCCACCCCTGGAATGAGCGGGGACTCCCTCCGGTTGGCACCTGCGTACGCGTGATCAAGCACGGCGCCCCAACCGGAGGGAACCCCACCGATGAGCACCCCCCTGAAGGAGACCGTCGGTCGGTACGGCATCTGGAGCGTAGGCCTGCGCTCGGAGGACCCGGACCGGCGCGGCGAACTCGCCGAGGCCGCCGCCGAACTGGAGGAACTCGGCTACGGCGCCGTCTGGCTGGGCGGCAACAGCTCCGCCGCCAACGCCGCCCCGCTGATCGGGGCGACCTCGAAGATCACGGTCGGCACCAGCATCCAGAGCATCTGGCAGCACGAGCCGGACGCCGCCGCCACGGCCTTCGCGGAACTGGAGTCGGCCCACCCCGGGCGTTTCCTGCTGGGCCTCGGGGTGAGCCACGCCAAGCGGGTGGAGCAGTACGCCCGCCCCTACTCGGCCCTGGTCGAGCATCTCGACGGCCTGGACGCCGCCGGAGTGCCATCAGACCGGCGCCTCCTGGCCGCCCTGGGCCCGAAGTCGCTCCGGCTGGCCCGCGACCGAGCGGCGGGCTCGATCCCCTACCTGGTCACCCCGGAACACACCGCGCACGCCCGCGAGATCCTCGGCGAGGCCCCGCTGCTGGCCCCGGAGCTGGGCGTCGTCCCGGAGACGGACCCGGCCCGCGCCCGCGCCCTGGCCCGCGAGTTCCTGGAGATCTACCTGCCCCTGCCGAACTACACCAACAACTTCCTCAGGCACGGCTTCACCGAGGACGACCTGAAGGACGGCGGCAGCGACCGCCTGGTCGACGCCCTGTTCGCCTGGGGCGACGACACGGCCATCCGCACCAAGATCGACGCCTTCTTCGAAGCGGGCGCGGACCACGTCGCCCTCCAGCTCCTGACCGGCGAGCCCCGCGACGCCCTCCCGAGGAAGGCGTGGCGCGACCTGGCTTCCGCACTGGCGTGAGGGGAGCGCCCTAGGGGGCTTCTGATGGATCTCCGTGGAAGAAGGAGCGGCGTTCGGTGCGTGCTCTCGGCGTGCCGGGCGGAAGGCCTTGTAGCGGAGCTACCAGGCCTTTCGTCCGGTGCGGCGAGAGTGCGTGCCGGGCGTCGCGACGCCGCGGAGATCCATCAGAAGCCCCCCAAGAGGCGCGGGGAACTGCGCGACCGGCCACGGACTGCCCGCAGCCGGAAGCCAACCGCAGTCCCCCGCCCCTCCCAGCGGAGCGCTACGCGTCCTTGAACTCCTGCCGCTGCCGCCCCAGCCCCTCGATCTCGAGCTCCACGACATCCCCGGCCCGCAGGAACGGCTTCGGCTCGGGCGCCCCCAGGGCAACCCCCGCCGGCGTCCCGGTGTTGATGACATCGCCGGGGTACAGCGTCATGAACTGGCTGAGATACCGCACGACCTCTCCCACCGGGAAGATCTGCTCGGCCGTCGTCCCGTCCTGCTTCAGCTCCCCGTTGACCCAGAGTTTCAGGGACAGGGCCTGCGGGTCGGGCACCTCGTCCGCCGTCACGAGCCAGGGCCCCAGCGGGTTGAACGTCTCGCAGTTCTTCCCCTTGTCCCAGGTCCCGCCCCGCTCGATCTGGAACTCCCGCTCGGACACGTCGTGCGCCACGGCGTACCCGGCGACATGCCCGAGTCCTTCCTCCGCGGACCCCAGATACCTGGCCGTACGCCCGATGACGACGGCCAGCTCGACCTCCCAGTCGGTCTTGAGGGACCGCCGCGGCACGAGGACTTTGTCGTTGGGCCCGGTCACCGTGTCCGGCGCCTTCATGAAGACGACCGGCTCGGCGGGCGGCTCGGCGCCGGTCTCGCGTGCGTGGTCGTGGTAGTTCAGCCCGATGCAGACGATCTTGCCGATCCGCCCCAGCGGCGGGCCGACCCGCAGCCCGGTGGCGTCCAGTACGGGCAGCTCGCCGGCGTCGGCGGCGGCCCGGACCCGGCCGAGCGCCTCCTCGTCGGCGAGCAGCGCGCCGTCGATGTCGGCGACGACGCCCGACAGGTCCCGCAGGGTCCCTTCGGCGTCGAGCAGCGCGGGCCGCTCCGCCCCCGCCGTACCGACTCGCAGCAGCTTCATGATCAATCTCCCTCGATCGCGGGCGCCCGGCCGATGAGCGCGACCCGGATGCGGCGGGGCAGCCATCGGAGGACTGGTCGATCCTCCAAGCTGGGAGTGCACTCCGCAATACCCCGTTCACGTACTGGACCCCGCCCGCCTGGTCAGCGGTACAGCACGGCCCGCTCGACGGCACTCCACGTCGTACTGGTCACGACGTACAGCGCGGCGGCCAGCGGCACGACGGCCACGGTGACGAGCGTGAAGAACGACATGAACGGCATCACCCTGGCGACCGCCCCCAGCCCGGGCAGCTGCTCCCCGGCCCCGGCCTGGGCGGCCGGGTTCGCGGCCATCATGCGCTTGCCGATCCGGTAGCTGAACGCGGCGACGCAGGCCACGACGACGAACAGCCCGGCGTACACGAGCCCCGCGCCGCTGAGGAGACCGCCGTCGAGCGCGTCCGTCCACCGCTCCCCCAGCGGCGCCGCGAACAACTCGTGCCCGAGCAGCCCGTTGCTCTCCCCGCCGATCGTGTCGCTGGAGAACAGGTGGTAGAGCAGGAAGAACGCGGGAATCTGCAGCATCCCGGGCAGGCAGCCGGCGAGCGGCGACACCTTCTCCTCGGCGTGCAGCTCCAGCACGGCCCGCTGGAGCTTCTCGGGGTTCTTCCCGTGCTTCTTCCGCAGCTCGGCGATCTTCGGCTGGAGCGCGGTCCGGGCCTTCTGGCCGCGCGCGGCGGCCCGGGACAGGGGGTGGACGAGGAGTCGTACGAGTGCGGTGAACAGGACGATCGCCGCGGCGGCCGCCGAGGCGCCGAACAACGGCTGGAGCAGGTCGGCAAGGTGCTCGACCAGGTGGGCGAAGACGGACATGGGTGAGCCCTCCGGGGGGTCTCGTCGTGCCGGAACAGGTCATGGCGGCATGACGACCCGCGCGGGGTCACCTCTGAGTGAATGCGCCCCTACGCGACGGTCGCCCGGAGGGCGTGACCGGGTGCCCGGGGCCGGGTGCGCCCCCGGGCGTCGGGATCGCGCTGGGGCAGGAAGGCCGTACGGAGATCACGGTCGCGGATGGCCGTACGCACCCGCGTACGCGGCACGGCGGGCGCGCAGCGCGAGGCGACGAGGGCGCAGAGCGCGAGGGCGGCCGAGGCGGCGGCGGTCGCGGCGAGCGCGACGGTGGCGGAGAGGCTGCCGGTGTCGAGCAGCGCCACCTCGACGAGCAGGAAGAGCAGCGCGAGGGCGGGACGCAGAGTCGCCCAGCTCCGGTTCATCGGCTGCCCCTCCTCTCGTACGTGTGTATGCCCTGTTGTTCGTTATACAGGATCACCTCCGCGAGCGGGCCCGCGACTTCGTACACGGGTTTGAGGAAGGTTCGTCAGAACTCTCGACAACCCACCCGCCACCCCCGATGCTTCTCGTCACCCGACCACGGGACACCCCTGCGACGCCGGGCCGGGGACCGGCGTCTGCCCTCATCTCCCTTACGGAGGAGCCGTGATACGACGCAGAACCCTGCTGTCCGCAGCAGGCGGTACGTTCCTCGGCAGCGCCCTGGCGACGGGCACCGCGCACGCGGACGCCACGATCGCCGTCAACCCGTCGACGACGTACGGCACCTGGGAGGGCTGGGGCACCTCCCTCGCCTGGTGGGCCAACGTCTTCGGCGCCCGGGACGACTTCGCCGACCTGTTCTTCACCACCAAGTCCGTGACCTACAACGGCCGTTCCCTCCCCGGCCTGGGCATGAACATCGCCCGCTACAACCTGGGCGCGTGCAGCTGGAACAGCGTCGGCGGCGAGACGATGGTGAAGTCGCCCAACATCCCCGGCTTCAAGCAGATCGAGGGCTTCTGGCAGGACTGGAACAACGAGGACCCCACCTCCTCGGCGTGGAAGTGGACGGCGGACGCCAACCAGCGCGCGATGCTGGTGAAGGCGACGCAGCGGGGCGCGATCACCGAGCTGTTCGCCAACTCCCCGATGTGGTGGATGTGCGGCAACCACAACCCCTCGGGCGCGTCGGGCGGCGGCAACAACCTCCAGACCTGGAACTACCGCCAGCACGCGAGCCACTTGGCGGCGACAGCCCTGTACGCCAAGAACAACTGGGGCGTGAACTTCGCGACGGTCGACCCCTTCAACGAGCCGGCCTCCACCTGGTGGACCGCGACCGGCACCCAGGAGGGCTGCCACATGGACCCGGCGGTCCAGGCGGCCGTACTCCCCTACATGCGCAGCGAGTTGGACAAACGCGGCCTCACGGGCCTCCGCATCGCCGCCTCGGACGAGACGAACTACGACACGGCCCGCTCGACGTGGGCGTCCTTCAACTCCTCCACCAAGGCCCTGGTCTCCCAGGTCAACGTGCACGGCTACCAGGGCTCGGGCGGCCGCCGCGACCTCCTCTACACCGACGTGGTGACGACGTCCCGCAAGAAGCTGTGGAACTCCGAGACGGGCGACAGCGACGGCACGGGTCTGACCATGGCCTCGAACCTCTGCTACGACTTCCGCTGGCTGCACCCCACGGCCTGGTGCTACTGGCAGGTCATGGACCCGACGACGGGCTGGGCGCTGATCGCCTACGACGCGAACACCCTCCAGCCGACGACCGTCCAGACCAAGCACTACGTGCTGGCCCAGTTCAGCCGCCACATCCGCCCCGGCATGACGATCCTGGACACGGGCGTGAGCTACGCGGTGGCGGCGTACGACGCGACGGCCCGCCGCCTGGTGATCGTCGCGGTGAACACCTCCACATCCGCCCAGACCCTCACCTTCGACCTCTCCCGTTTCTCGACGGTGACGGGCGGCTCCGGGGGCCTGGTCCCCCGCTGGAACACGGTCACGACGGGCGGCAGCGACCTCTACACGGCACGCTCGGACACCCGCCTGTCAGGCAAATCAGTAAGCGTCCCATTCGCGGCAAAGTCGGTCCAAACCCTGCACGTGGACAACGTGACGCTGTAGGCCGGCGGCGGCGGTTCGGGGCGAACCGTGAAAGCTGGGTGGCGAGCATGGGAAGTAGGGAGGCCGGGTGGTCTGGCCTGCGCATCTCTCACGCTCGTCACCTCCCGGCAGTACGGTGTCCCCCATGCGCCCCGACACGCCTGCCGAAAACGTCGACCACACCGCCGAGGCGGCACGCCTGGAGCGGACCGCCGGCCTGTATCCCGAGGACGCCGAGGCCCTGCTGCTGCGGGCAGCGGCCCACCTGGAGCTCTCCGGCGACCGCCCCACCGCGACGACGCTCTACGACCGCCTCCTCTCCTCCTCCGAAGGCCTCGACAACCCCCACCTGGTACGGGCGCTCAAGGCCTCGAACCTCTGGGAGTACGGCCACGAGGCCGAGGCCCGCGCGATCATCGAGGGCGTCCGGGTGGCGTCCCCCAAGGACCCGGCCCCCTGGGTGATCGTCGCGGAGTCCCTGGAATCCCACGACGAACTGGAAGCGGCCCACGAGACGTTCACGGAGGCCGTGCACCGCCTCCTGACGGACGTCGCGGAGCCCCCCTACGCCACCCACCCCCTCCTCTTCGGCCGCCACCGCGTACGGCGCATGCTGGGCAAGTCCCACGACGAGTGGGACGCCCTGGCGGACACGGTCCACTCCCTCCCGATCACCCTGGACGAACTCCACGACCCCAAGCGCGTGTGGTCCCTGGGCTCGGAGAACCCCGCGGAACTGGAGGCGGAGATCCTCCGCCTCCGCGCGGAACTGGGCGCGTACCGGGAGGCCCTGTCCCGCCCGTTCCCGGTGGCGATCCTGCACTGGCCGGCGGGCGAGCTCACGGAACTCCTGGAGGCGTACCCGTCACTGTCGACGGAGTACCCGTCCCACGCCGAGCACCTGGCCTCGATAGAGCAGTCCCTGCGCGAACTCGCTGCCTCCGGCACCCCGAACCTGGGCATCGTCACCGGCACGGTCCCGTCGTACGAGGCCTTCGCAGCCTCGGAGGGCTCGTCCCCGGGCGACGCGACGCTCCTTCCCCAGTACGCGACGACACTGGCGGCACGGGGGCGGGCGGTGGCTTGGCCTCCGCAGCGGGGGGCGGCTTGTTGGTGTGGCTCGGGCCAGCCCTACGGCCAGTGCCACGGCACCACTGCCTGAGATCCGGCCGGTGAGGGGCACCACGACCACCGGCAGGCCGTCGCAGCCAACCCGGCGTGCGCGGAATCGCTGACGCGCCCGTCACCCCCGAGCACGTGCACCAGCTCACCGCAGCGCTACGAACCTCTGACCCCCGCTCCCCCGGGCCGCCCGCTCGCTTCTCTCCCGTGCTGGAGCGGCCCGGGTCAAGGGTGGCCCGAAGGGCCATCGGCGCCAGCCGACGCGGAACGCAGCGGAGCGGAGTGGGAGCGCTCTTGATGCGGGCCGCGGAAGCGCGAGACTGGCATGGAAGCGGGCGCCCTGACAGCCCGAAAACGATCAGCTTGCGACAAAGGCCCTTCGCATGTCGGTAGCTACTGCTAGAACTGACCACATCGCTATGAGTGATCGGGTGCGGATCAGCTCAAGCCCGGAAGCAGCGATCATCGACCGTGACGACATGCATGCGTGAGGCTCGACAGTGAACAGCATGACGCCTTCGTCTCCCGGCGTCTCGGCCCGCATGAGCAGGCAGGCGAGCAAGGACACGGCCGTCGAGCTGGCCGTACGGCGTCTGCTGCACGCGGCCGGGCTGCGTTACCGCGTGGAGTACCCCGTGCCGGGCCTGCCCCGACGTCGTATCGACGTGGCGTTCCCAAGGGCCAAGGTCGCGGTCCTCGTCGACGGCTGCTTCTGGCACGGCTGCCCCCAACACGCCACTCACCCGAAGGCCAACGCGGACTGGTGGCGCACCAAGCTGGACCGGAACATGGCCCGCGACCGGGAGACGACGGAGCATCTGGTCGCGGCGGGGTGGACGGTGCTGCGGTTCTGGGAACACGAAGCTCCGGAAGAAGTAGCGGTACGGGTGGCGGCAGCCGTACAGCGGCGCCGCTCGGAACGAACCAGGGGGATGGAACAGTGAGCGGACTCACCTTCGTGGATGTGTGCTCCGGGGCGGGTGGGCTTGCTCTCGGTCTGGAGCGGGCGGGGTTCGAGCCGCGCCTGCTGCTGGACGACGACAATCCTGCCATCACGACTCTGCGCACCAATCGGCCGCAGTGGAACGTGCTGCACACCGACCTGCTGGAATTCGACCCGGCCGAGCACCCGGTGAGCTATGACGTGGATCTCCTCGCGGCGGGCCTGCCACGGGTGAAGTCGAGTGCGACCGTCGGACGGACAAATTCGGGTATGGAGGAGCGGCTGTTGGAGGCCGCTGTCTACCTCGTCCATGCGATCAGGCCTCGGGCGGTGCTGATCGAGAACGTCCCCGGCCTCGCCCACGCGGACGAGTATCAGCAGTTCCGTGACTTCGCCCGAGCCGAACTGGCCCACTTAGGATACGAATTCAGCTGGTTCGTCATGAACGCCGTCGATTTCGGCGTACCGCAGAGCCGCAAGCAGGGCGTCCTGGTAGCCGTCGAACGGAATCGAGCCCAGGCGTTTCGACCACCGGTGCCGACCGTGCAGGAGCCGACGACGGTCGGCGCCGCCCTCGGCCCGTCCATGGCCGCGCGCGGTTGGCAGGGCGCAGTCCGCTGGGCCGCCCAAGCCGATCAACCGGCTCCGACACTGGTCGGAGGGTCGAAGAACCGGGGCGGCGCCGACCTGGGCCCGACCGGAGCCAAGCGCAAGTGGGAGACCCTGGGCGTCAACGCACATTCGCTGGCCGACACGGTTCCGGGCCCAGAGTTCGTATGGGATCCCGAACTCGGCAGGGACAACATGGTGAAAATCACGGTTGAACAGGCGGCGCTGCTGCAGGCGTTTCCCGACACGTGGGAGATCGCCGGACTCAAGACCGCCCGCTACCGCCAGATCGGCCATGCGACCCCGCCGCCTGTCGGAGAGGCACTGGGGCGGGCCTTCGCCGAAGCGTTGGACGGCGAGCCGGCAGCCTCCGCGGCCGGCTAGACTTCCGCCACATGACCAGCGCGGCGCCACACCAGTCCATCCTCGACAAGCCCTTTGTCCTGGACCTCTTCGCAGGTCCCGGAGGGCTGGACGTCGCCGGGCACGCGCTCGACATTCCGAGTCTTGGCATCGAATGGGACAGGAGCGCGTGTCTGACGCGATACGCGGCCGGGCTGGACACCCTCCACGCCGATGTGAGCGCGGTACGCAGGGATGCCTTCGAGTCGCTGCCGCCGGAGATCAACGTGCTCGCCGGAGGGCCCCCCTGCCAGACGTACTCGGTGGCCGGGAAGGGCGCGGGCCGCAAGGCCTTGGACGAGGTGAAGAAGTACATCGAACGGCTGATGGCGGGCGACTCCGACGAGGCGATCGACAAGGACCTGAAATCCCTCAGCGATCCGCGCACGGCGATGGTCCTCGAGCCCCTCCGGTACGCCATTCAGGCAACCAGGAGCCCGAACCGGGATAGGCGCCCGTACGACGTCATCGTCCTGGAACAGGTCCCCGCGGTCGAGGCCCTCTGGGACCACTACGCCAAGGTGCTGAAGGAGATGGGCCTCCCCGACGGCACCAAGTACAAGGTCGTCGTCGACGTCCTCGACACCGAGACCTACGGGGTACCTCAGACGCGATCCCGCGCGGTACTGATCGCTCGGCGTGAAGGGCTCGGGGAGCCGTCGCTGCCCGCGCCGACCCACCGTGCGTACGAAGCAAAGGAATGGAATCGCAAGGCCGACCAGGCCCCTAGCCAGGTTCATCAGCCGACCCTCGACGACGAGGACACCGCGCGAGCGACCGAGGAACGCCGGGAAACGGGCGACAGGGACCTGGAGCCTTGGAAGTCGATGGGTGAGGTTCTCGCCGACCCGGTGGGCACGCATCCAGGGCGCCGCACCCCGTTCCTGGTCCGCTCGAACTACGGCAGCTCCGGAATTCCAGGACGACGTGGGGTGCGCACCGACCGGCAGCCCGCCGCCACCGTCACCGGCCGCATCTCCCGCTTCGTGGTCTTCGAGCACCTCAACGCGAGGGTCGTGCGCGAGGGCGCGCGCTTCACCATGAACGAGGCGGGGATGCTGCAGAGTTTCCCGCCGGACTACCCCTGGTCCGGTACGGCACAGGCCCAGCAAGTGGGCAACGCCGTGCCCCCCGTGTTCGGTGCTCACCTGCTGAGCGCCGCGCTCGGTCTTCCCACGCCGGACCCGGATGTACTGAGGAAGCCGTGGCAGCCGGCCACGGAGGAACAGCGGGCCAAGCTGCGCAGCCACGGCTGCGGGGACGCGGGCACCTGCACCGCGAAGTGCCCGCGTCCCGAGGATCAGGCACCGGCCCGCTCCTCCGCGCGCCCTCGCGAGAAGGCGTCGGCGAAGTAGTTCGCGCTTACGGCAGCGTGTCACTGCCACTTCGAGTCAGTCCGCGCTCTTCCTGCCCCGGACCGGCGCAGTCTCGAACAGCTCCGTGAAGTAGTCCGTGAGCGCGGCCACAGACTCCTCCGGAACAGGATCCTCGTCGGGTCCCTTCGGGAGTTCGTGCCGCTCGACCGGTGGTGCCGATGACGCCTCCGCGATCCAATCTCGCAGGCGGGTGGGGTCCCTGGGCTCGTCGGATGCGAGAACGTCGTAGACCAGAGTTGCTCCGGCCGCCTTGATCGCGACGCTCAGGCCGTTGATCTCTCGCCCAGTGGTCACCTTTTCCTTCCGCAGGAGGCGAACCAGGGCCTGGGCGGTGGGACGGTGGTCGATCAATCCCCCGCGCAGAACGGTATGGATGAGGTCCTGATTTCCACAGGCGACCTCGACCGGCTCATAGTCCGGACCGTTCCGGAAGAGTTCAGCCGCCCACCAGAGACGGGAGAAGCACTGCCTGTCTGCGGGGCCTCGGAAGCGCTCTTCGGCGATCCGCCTTTCCGGCTTCTTCGATGTCGGTTCCGACAGGTGGCGCCAGGCGACATAGTCCGGGGCCACGGCCAAGGCGATGTGGTTCCACAGACGCTTGTCCGCCGCCTCTCGCCGCGTCAAGCGCATCGTCGCATGAAGCCTTGGCGCAAGCCACGCGTCAGCTCGCGTACGGTCCTCCTTGAACTCGAACATGGCGTCTTCCACTAGGCTTCGGATCGGCTCGACCGACCACCTAGCGTCGTCCTCTGGGAGTTCTTCGACGACCTTGGCGAGTTCGATGCCGCCGTGCACCTGTTCACCCTTGAGCAGTTCCTCGTTGAGAAACGGATCGCCAGCCGAGGTAGCGAGCAGCGCGAGGCGCTCCGGTACATGGTTCGGTTGGGTGATCACGTCTCACTCTCTCGGTTCATCTGTTCCAGGCTGCGGATGGCATAGGCAAGCGCCTTGGTGGCATCGGCACGGCGGACCGCTGCATAGTGGATGCGGGTCTGGAGTTCCACCCAACCCGAGTCCCGGGTACGCCGGCGATGGACCTGTCGCAGGGCCTCCTCAACGTGCACGCCGGGAATCACGTCGGGGAGCATCTCCCGCAGGACCTCGCCCTGCCAGTCGGTCGGGAAGACGGGGCCGCCATCAGGTTCCACCTCCAGATCGCCGATGGCTCCGTGGAACACCGCGGTCCAAACGTCGGTGGCCATCTGAGCGACCAAGAGGTCGCGCACCTTGCTGTCCACACCGGAACCGCTGCTGTCCAACAGCCCGAGGACGCCCTCGACATCGGTGTTCACGAACACGGTGGGGACCCTGGCCGAGGTCTCCACGATCCACGGGGCGTCTGCGTAGGCTTGCAGCCATTCTCGGGAGCTCTTCTTGAACGAGGCTTTCTGGACCTCCAGTTGCAGCCCACGAACCGGCTCGTCGGAGACTGTGTCGACGATCCAGCTCCGCTCGGTCTCGGCGATGGACCTGCCGCGTATTCCATCCACCGTTCCGACGGCGTGCACGGCGAGGGAGGCCCGACCCAGGTGATCGTCACGGAGCACCGTCAGGGTGCCCGACCAGTCACGGCCGTCCTCGGCGTCACGTGTGAGATCGGAGGAGGTCCGGACATTGGTCTCGCCGTCCGTCAGCACGGCGAGGACACGCAGATCGGACCAAGCCGCGTCCGGCGCGTTCGCCCCGGGTGGCAACGTCGCCGAAATGCCGATCGTGGCGCTCACCCAGTCGGTGTGACCCGCGATGCCGAGCGCCACTGCCTGCTGTTGGGTCGAGTAGGCGGTGGTCTCCAGTTGGTCGCGGGTGCCGTCGGAGAGCCTGAGGGAAACCGAGGTCACTCGGAGCGTGACTGGCCGGTTGAGCCGCTTGTACGGGTAGATCTTCACGCGTCACTCCCCCTTGCCAGCACGGAGTTCGAGCACGAGGCGGGTGAGCGTCGTCCTGACCGGGTGGCTGGAGGCATCGGTGGACCCTTGAAATTTCGCGCGACGCGCGCCCGGCACGAAGCGCAGAGTCCCGTCCTCCACCTCGCAGCCCTCGAGGGCCACTAGTTCTGCCCAGTCGAGCTTCGGGCGGCCTCCTGAGCGGACGTCCAGTTGGGCGACAGGCACCATAGGGACAACCTCGTCGCCACGCGGGATGCTGACTTCTGCGGTGATCCGCCACTCCCCGTCATCACCGATTGTCGCGTCGAGCCCGTCCAGTACCGGAATCACCGGCCCGGAGGGCAGCTTGGCCTTGGGTCGTGTTTTCACGGTCAACGCCTTGCGCAGGGCCGCACCACCTTCACGGCTGCTGCGCTTGGGTCGTGCGACGAGTTCCCTGACCGCGTTGTTGACCTCGGCGGTCAGCATGTTGATCCGCCGGTACGCGGAAGGCGACCATCGCAGGGTCAACTCCTCGGTCTGCCCCCAGCGGTCGTGCTCGGGAGGTTCCGCCGCACGCAAGAAGTCCTCTGCCTCCTTCGCGAAGGGGGCCGATTCCCCGGCTGCCTCACCCACCAGGAGAACAGCCTGGAACGGGTTGGTCCCCAGTGGGAGGTTGGTAGCCCCGGCTCTCTTGACGGTCATGCGGTTGCCGCGCAGTGAGTGCACCTGGTTCTTCGGAGTGTCCGCGTCATTGGCAGCCTCGGTGACCAAGAGGACCGCTTGGTGTGTGCCGAGCGTCCCTCGGGCGCCCCCGGACTGTGGCAGCTTCAGGGGAACGCTCCGCGCCGCCACCTGCCCGGCTTCGGTGAGCCGATCAACGGTGGTGCCCTCGTAATGCGCCCGCAGGGCACGAGTCCGGGAGGGCTGCTCGGCAGACGGGTCCACCTGTTCCTCCGGTACGACCACTTCGCCGTTGCGCAGGGCACGTACAGAGACCTCCAAGAGGGGAAGCCTGCTCCCCCCGCCGGTCATCGCGGCCCAGAAGTCACGCCCCAGCGCTTTGACCAGACGGCGGTGCATCTTGCGGATGTCGCGCGTGTCCTCGCTGTCCTCCTCGTCCCTGGCCTCCTCGTCGCCGTCGGACGAGTTTCCCTCAAGGCTGGCCACGTCGTGCGCGCCGACGACGAGGAACGAGGTACCGGGTTCGTCGCTCTCCCGGGTCAGGTGCAGGCTAGCCACGGTCTCCTCGTCCGCCCACCAGGAACGGGCAACCATGGCGCCGGGCGAATCAGGATCGGGGCGGCCGAACCAGGCGGGGCCGGCGTACGGCTTGCCGTCGACCTCGCGCCAGGGCAGTTCAAGACGGCCGATGACCCGTCGCTCGGTACGCCCCTCATGAGACTCGGACAGAGTGGAATTGATGAGCACAAGGCCGAGAGCACTGGTGGCCCACAACGTGGCCTTGCCTAGGCCGTACGAACCACCCGCGCCATGACCGGACTTGAGACTCTCAAGCTGGCGCCGCACCACTGCGGCGAACTTGCCGTCCGCGTAGTCGTCACCGATGAGCCCGGAAGCGTTGTAGTCGTCGACCCGCAGCAGGACCAGGCGGCCCTTCTCGTACATGTCGCGCACCCCGGCGTCCACGACACGACCGACTTTCTGGCTGCCCGCGATCTCCGAGACGGCGGAGTAGTGCGGGAAGAGATCGTTCCAGAGGATCGCCTCGCGGAAGGCGTCCAGGGCCTCGCCGGTCAGTTCGTGCAGGGTGTAACGGACACGGACCGGGCGGCCGTTCTCGGTCACCCGCTCGTCGAGGCTGTTCTGACAGGTCTCGCGCGCGAGGACCTGGACATCGGCATCGAAGGCAAAGGCCGCGGCATTGCCCAGGTCACGGCCCCCATCGGGGTAGCCGGGACGGTGATACCAGGTGATCGGCAGGCCGGCCTGGGTGTCCGTGGTGCGGGTGTGCACGGTGCCGACGTCCGTGCCGAGCGCCTTGGCGATCTCCGTCATGACAGTCGGCCGTGGAGTCGATCTTCCGGTGATCCACGCGGAGATGGCTGCCCGAGTCAGCTTGAGCTCCACGGCCAAGTCGGCCTGCGTCTTTCCCGCGAGCTTGAGCTGGCGGGCCAACCAGGGCCCGAAGTCCTCGCCTGTCTCCACGTCCACCTGCTCTTTCCTTGGAGTCGTGCGAGGAGAGTAATTTGACACACCCTCAAACGTCAACTGAAAGTTAACGCGATCCAGGCGTCACCTTCGCTGGCACTGATGTCCAATTGAACCCGAATCGCCCCACCTTTCATTCATTACCGGCTCGGCACCCGCAAGAGCACCCGCGCCCTAGGCCCTAGCAGGCCGTGCTGGTGCTGCGCTGATTCACAGTCGACGGAGCCCGGCTGGCCCAACTCGCCCGCGACAACAACATCTCAATCCCACTCCTACCGCTACCCGCACGAATGGCTGACCGCGCTCGCCGACCACGCGCCGGATCCGTGGTGTCGCCGAGCGCGCCAACGCCCTGCGCCGGGTCGACCTCGACCCCGGCAGCATCATCCGGATCGCCCGAGCCGCCCTCGCCCTGCTCCAGTTGGAGCACGGCCGTACCACCTGACCGAAGATCACCAACCCTCACGAGACGCTACCGAGAAGGGCTCATTCGAACCTCCCGGCCGAGCGGAATAGCCAACTCCGCCTGCACGAACGGAAGTTCAGGGTTGCACGATCGAGTGGCTGCCTATACCGTCGATAGCGATGGGAAATCCATCCCGCTGGGTGAACCGGAAATCGAAAACCGGGCGGCAAGGGGACCGGTATGCCCAAAACCCGCTTGGCGAGAGGAGATCGAGATACCGGAGCGCGAGGCCACATCCAGACGAAGAGATACTTCGTGATTCTAGTGGCGGCGCGAGACCTTCACCCGCTAGCGTGATTCACGGGGGAAGAAACTCACCAAGAAGACCATCCGTTTCAGGGGGACAAGTGTCCGAATGCACCCCTGCGCGACCGGCAGGACACACTGCGACAGGGGGCACTCCATGGGTGAACAGGACTGCGGCGATTTCCTGAGCTCGTTCCGGGAATTGAGCTCATTTGAGTTGAGGATTCAGATAGCGCACAGCAAGGCCGAAGTGGCAGAGATCCTTAACTGGTACAACCTGCCCGAAGAGGATTTCACTCGTGGGTTCCCCGATTTGGCCAAGAAGGTACAACTGCTGCCGGACTAGGCCTGACTGAGCGGACTGCTGGCCTGCAACCTGCCAGCGCACGCGCTTTCACACAACGCCACAATGAACACGGGCCGGCTACGCGCAGCCAGGGGCCGGCCCGTCACTCATGCTTACACCGGACCTCGCTACCCCAGGAGCGCAGAGCAGTGCCGTCTTCGTCCTCTACGGTGATCCAAACCGTTCTCGAGCAGTCCTCCCGTGTCCTGCAGACTTACGCCGTGGACCCCGGCCTCGTTGCCGAGCACGCCAACGGCGAGCGCCGTATCACTCAGGGCGGATACGGTGATCGCCAGCTTTTCGAACTCGTTCAGAACGCGGCCGACGAAATCGCCGCAGAACCGGGCGGGCGAGTCCATGTTGTCCTGACAGAAACCCATCTGTACTGCGCGAACGAGGGGAATGCGGTAACCGCAGAAGGCGCGGAAACTATTCTCCGAATGAGCATGTCGAAGAAGCGCGGAGGTCAGATCGGGCGATTCGGAGTCGGCGTTAAGTCAGTCCTCGTGGTCACTAACGCACCGGAATTCTTCAGTGCCACCGGAAGTTTCGGATTCGACCGCGTGTGGTCGTTCGAGCAGATCAAGGCAGTTCCTGGTGTAGCGACGCGCTACGGCCTCGAGTTCGACGCCCCGGTCCTCCGGATGGCCCGCCCGCTCGACATGCGGGCCGAGCGGGCTTCCGACCCCGTCCTGGACGAGCTGCTGACCTGGGCGACCACCGTCGTGCGCCTGCCCCTGCTCCCGAAGGCCGACGACCGGCTGGGCCGGGACATGCACGGCGGCCAGGCCAAGGACCACGGCGAACCCCGTGAGGAGTTCCCGGTCGGCTTCCAGCTCTTCTCGCCGCACGTCGCAAGGGTCGTACTGGAGGACCGTCGGCCCCGCCCCATGGCCCGTCGGACACTGACCGCCCAGCACGCCGGCAACCTGCACACCGTGGTCGAGGAGCGGACCGGGCAGGCCCTCGCCACTGAGCGATGGCGCGTGTTCACCACCAACCACGAGCCCAGCCGGGAAGCTCGCGCGGATGCCGGAGAGCTGCACGATCGGCTATCGCTCGAACTCGCCTGGGCCGTGCCCGCCCTGGAGCGGGATGCGGAGACCGGTCTGCACGTCAGCCCACGGTCGCGCGGCCGCGGAAAATTCTGGTCCTTCTTCCCGACCAAGTACGAGATGTCGCTGAGCGGCATCCTCAACGGCGCCTGGAAGACAAACGAGGATCGGCAGAATCTGCTCGACTCCTCCCCGTTCAACCAGGAAATGATCAGGGAGTCGGCGCAGTTGGTCGTCGACTCCCTCCCGGCCCTGGCCCCCGCCGACGATCCTGCCGCCTACCTCCCGCTGCTGCCCGGCCGCATCAAGGAGGCGATCAGTTGGGCCGATGAGTTCCTCACCCGAGAGATCTGGGACCGCGCCTCGCGCGGTCCGTCGCTGCCCGACCAGGACGGCGTCCTGCGCGTCCCGACCGAACTGCGCATCCACCCGCGGCTCGACAGGGACCCGAAGAAGCTCTCCAAGTGGCTGCGGATGTGGCACGAGTGCCCCGGACGCCCCTCGGACTGGCTGCACCCGAGCGTTGAGGCGGACGGCCTGCGCTCCGGAAAAGTGGAGCACATCATCGGCGCGGCCGGTCATGGGCGGGCCGATGTCCGCCCGTGGCTGGAGGCCCTGGTCGGCAGCGGCACCGTCGAGGCGTCAGCCGTGGCTATGCGCATCGTCGCGGACATGATCGAGGCGGCCTCCCCGTACGCCGAGGAGGCACGCAAGGCCCGCATTGTGCTCACCGAGGAGCACGGTCTCGTCGCCCCAGTGCAGGGCAAGGTGTTCCGTCGCGCTGAGCAGGGTGGACTGCGCGAGTCCCTGGTGTACGTGGTGGACAAGGTCGCCCACGACCCGTCGCTCGCGCACGTGCTCAACGTCCTCGGCATTCGGGAGGCCGATGTCGAGGGCCGGTTCTTCAGCGTTCTCGACCAGGGCTTTGACCACTACAACGAATCAGACTGGAAGCGATTCTGGGAGCTGTTCCGCCAGGCCGGGACCCGTCGAGTGGCCCACAAACTTCTGGAGCGGGTGCCCACGCCGCGCTCGACGCTCCGCGTGCGGACTGTCGACGGACGGTTCCGACCGGTCGAGGACTGCATGCTGCCGGGTGTGGTGGTGGATGCGAAACGCGACCCGAGCGTCGCCGTCGACATAGCGTTCCACTCCGACGACACGCCCTTCTTCTCCCAGATCGACCTGCGGGAACGACCGTCCGGTGGAGCGCAACCCAAGGCGGACGAAGCATGGTTCGTGGAGTACCGCGAAGCCGTTCACGCCGCCTACCTGCGCAGCCTGGACACCCGCGCCCCCCGCCCTTCGCTGAACCGGATGAAGGTCGAGGGCGCCGCGATCGGTGGCACGCTACACCTTCTCCCTGCCCTCTCCGAGGAGTCACGCGCCGCCTTCCTGAAGGTGCTGCCGGACGATGCCGTGGTGGACAACTGGACGCGTCAGATCGGCGCGCAGACCAGCACCCGACAGGCGGTGGTCTCGCCGATCCGGTGGATGCTGAGGAAGTACGGCAGGGTCGCCACCTCCCAGGGGATCAAACCGCTGAAGGACGCCGTCGGCCCTCAGCTCGCCGCCTACCGTGACGTGCTGCCGGTCGCTGATATCTCCCCCGAGAAGGCCCGCAAGCTAAGGCTCCCGACCACCGTCGACGAGGTGCCCGCCGACCGCTGGGACGCGCTCCTTGACGAGGTGTCCCGTAGCGAGGACGACTCCTTCGTCGGCGCCACCTACGTGATGCTGACTCGCTTCGGCGCGGACTTTCCCGAGGACTCTTTGACCCGTTGCCGGATCGGCGACACCTGGGACACCCGACCCGACGACGAGATCACCCTCGCTGTCAATGCCGCCGAGTACCGGGCGCTCCGTGCCGAGCAGCTGCCTGCGCTGCTCGTGCCGACCCCCGAGGACGCCGAGCTGATGGTCGAGAAGTGGGGCATGCTCCGCTACTCGGCCGTGATCAGCCGGGAGACGCGCGAGGTGGCCGAGGGGGAACCAGTGCCGCTCGTCGAGCTCTATCCGGCCCTGCGCCAGCGTCTGAACAGCGGGAACCGTAACAGCCTGGTGCAGTGCTGCACCGAGCTGGAAGAGATCACTCGCACGCCCAATGGCGCCCACGCCACCCCGCTCAAGGCAGTAAGTCAGAACGGCATCGTGAAGGTCCGCGTCCCGCTGGCCCCCGAGCCGATGCTGATCCTGATCGACCACGAACTCGGGCTCGGTCTCGGAGCGGCCGGGTGCCGAGCCGTCCTCCAACACCAGGACCGCATGGCGCGGGACAGCGCGATGCAGGCCGCGCGGAAGGCCGTACGCGAAGCCAAGGACGTGGTCGCCAAGATCGAGCTGCTGATCGGAGCGGAGGCGCTGCGTGTCGGGCTCCCTGAAGGATTGATGGAAGCCGAGCTGCAGGCGGCCGACGGCGTGGAGCCGTCCGGGCGCCGTATCGCGCAGATGGCGTTCAACTCACACGGCGACGGGGTACTCCAGCAGCACGCTCGGGACATCCAGGCGCGCTTCCCCAACGCACCGGTTGGCTACACGGGTTCGTCGGCCGCCATCGCCTTCGTCTCAGAGCTGAAGCTGCCTGTCGCGTTCGCCGGCTCGAGGACTCCGTCCCCGCCTCCGTTCGAAACGGTCGAGGGTCCTCGGGACTTCCCAAGTCTCCACGGCTACCAGGAGGACCTGGTCCGGAACATCTCCACCATGCTCGACCGGCTGGCCCCTCAGCGCGGCATGCTGTCCCTGCCCACTGGAGCGGGCAAGACCCGGGTCACCGCCGAGGCCGTGATCCGCTGGGTCAAGCGGGTCCACGACCTCAAGGGTCCACTGCTGTGGATCGCGCAGACAGAGGAGCTGTGCGAACAGGCTGTCCAGAGCTGGAAGTTCGTCTGGAACAAGGTCGGCGCGGAGCGACCCCTCACCATCAGCCGACTGTGGAGCAGCAACGAGGTCGGGAATGTCGTCGACCACCCCCACCTGGTGGTGGCCACCGACGCCAAGCTGGATCGATGCCTGGGCACCGACCAGTACGCCTGGCTACGACAGGCCGCGCTGGTGATCGTGGACGAGGCGCACACCGCCATCTCCAAGCGGTACACCGAGATCCTGAGCCAGTTGGGACTCACCCAGTACGAGACCCAGCGCCATCTGCTCGGCCTGACGGCGACCCCGTTCCGCAACACCAACGAGGAGGAGACCCGCCGTCTGGTCAACCGCTTCGGCAACCGCCGTCTCGACGAGGGCGTCTTCCCGTCCGGAGACCCGTATCGGGACCTGCAGGAGTGGGGCATGCTCGCCCAGGTCGAACACCGCACCCTGAAGGGCGGCAAGATCGAGCTGACCCGCGACGAGAAGACCCACGCCGACCGCATGGCGATGCTGTCTCGCTCCGCCGAGCAGCGGCTCGCCGACGACCACGACCGAAGCCGACGCATCGTCGACGAGGTGGCCGCTCTGCCGGAGGGCTGGCCCACCCTGCTCTTCGCCACCTCCGTGGACCACGCCAAGTACCTGGCCGCCATGCTCAACGACCGCGGCATCCGATCCGCAGCCGTCGACTCGACAACCAGCGCCCAAGATCGTCGCAGTCGTATCGAGAGTTTCCGAAACGGACGCATTCGTGTGCTCACCAACTACGGTGTATTGACCCAGGGTTTCGACGCGCCGGCCACCCGTGCCGTGGTCGTGGCCAGACCGGTCTACAGCACCAACGTCTACCAGCAGATGATCGGCCGTGGCCTGCGTGGCCCCAAGAACGGCGGCAAGGACACCTGCTTGATCCTCAACGTCAGCGACAACATCGCCAACTTCGACACCCGGCTCGCCTTCACCCAGTTCGAGCACCTTTGGAGCCGTTCGTGACCGACGCCTACCTCGACAGTCCTTCGCTCACCAAGGAACAGCAGGCCGTGGTGGAGCGGCCATGGAGCGCCCGCGTGCTGGTGACCGCCGGCGCGGGGACCGGCAAGACCCACACACTGGTGCGGCGCCTGGACGCGTTGTGCGGGAACGAGGACCCCGAGGAGGCTTTGGAGGCCTCAGAGATTCTGGTGCTCACCTTCTCCCGAGCGGCAGCTCGAGAGCTGCGGGAGCGGATCGCCCGTCACGGGGAGCGCGCTCACCGGGTGCGGGCGCAGACCTTCGACGCCTGGGCGTACGGGTTGCTGCGGCAGGCGTATCCGGACACGGACTGGAGCGGGGTCTCCTTTCTGGAGCGGATCGAGGCCGCTGCCCGTGCGGTCGAGAAGGGGGCGCTGGAGGCAGGCGACGCCGTACCCCCCGCACACGTGGTCATCGACGAGGTGCAGGACCTCCTGGGTGACCGCCGGGACCTCGTGGAGACGCTGCTCGATCGCTTTCAGGAGAGCTGCGGCTTCACCATGGTCGGTGACGCCGCGCAATCGGTCTACGGCTTCCAGATTCCGGACCTCACCGAACGAGCCGCCGAGACCGGCCGATTCTTCGACTGGCTGCGCGCCTCGTACCCGGACGACCTCGTCGAACTGCGCCTCACCAAGAACTTCCGGGCGGCCACCCCGGAGGCCCGGATCGCGCTGGCACACGGGCAACGCCTCCAGAACCTCACGGATGCCGACGAGGCCGCGGCCCACTACGGGGAGATGCGCGAGCTGCTCCTCGATCCGGCGAACGGGCTGGGAGCCCTCGCCGACCCGTTCAACCTGGACGGACTGCGCGACTTCCCCGACACCTGCGCGATTCTCACCCGTGACAACCGGCAGGCCCTCGTCGTCTCGGAGCTGCTCCACGAACACAGCGTCGAGCATCGGCTGCGGCGCCCGCTGGAGGACCGCCCGGTCCCGTACTGGGTGGCCGAGCTGTTGCGCCGCACCGAATCCGCAACGCTCTCCGAGGACCGGTTCCGGTCGCTGTTCGTGGAGATACCCCTGCCGTACGAGCCGAACCCGGAAGCCGTGTGGGCCGTGCTGCGCCGGGCCGCAAGAGGCCCGGGGCGAGGCGTCCTCGACCTGAAGCGGATGCGCCGCTTGGTTGCCGACGGCCGTTTCCCGGACGAGCTGGCCGATCCTGAGACGGCGCGGATCGTGATCTCCACAGTGCATCGGGCCAAGGGGCTGGAGTTCGACCGGGTGATCGTCCTCGCCCCGCCGACCGTCGCGGAATTGCGGCAGCAGTTCAAGGAAGAGCTGGACCTCCCTTCCGAGGCCCGTGCTCTGTACGTGGCCATGACCCGTGCCCGTCAGGACCTATATCACATGGACCGGCCCGAGCTGCCGGTCTTCAAACGGGCCGGTGGCAGGAGGAACGGCCGTAGATTTTTGGGCGGTTGGAGGTCGTACGACCGGTACGGGATCGTCGGCGAATCCGGTGACGTGTGCGCGGACAATCCTCCTGGCCACGACGCCGACGCCGTGGCGACCCAGGCCTACCTTCTGGAACGCGTCGCCCCCGGCCATGAAGTGGTGCTGCGCAGGCGCCACGACATGCCGCTCGGCGAGTGGCAGAGCCCGCCGTACGCCCTGATGCACGACGGGCGGGAGATCGGCGAAACCTCGGAGCGGTTCCGGCAGGAGCTGTTCCAGGTGCAGAAGGTGAACCGCACGTGGGATCCCTGGTGGCCCGACGAGATCCACGGGCTGCGGGTGGACACCTTGGAGTCCGTCGCGGGCAGCACTGCCGCCAGCGCCAATGCCGGCCTCGGTGACCGGGGTGTGTGGATCGCGCCGCGGATCACCGGTATCGGAAGGTACCGACGGGCGGACGACGACGAGGAGCAGCGCGCATGAGCGACGCGGAGAACCTGCACGCCGAGCACTACCGGGTCCGGGACGAGGAACTGCTGGTGGGCCTCCGACGCGAGCTTCTGGGCCCTGCACCGGACGCCGCTCCGGAAGACCGAGAGGAAGTCCTCGCGCAGGACGCCCCGATCGACCGCTATCTGGCTGGTGTCCTCTACCCAAGGTCGGCGGACGCCGAGGCCGAGCAGCGGATGCTTGAGGACCAGGCGGAGCATGATGGCCTGGACACAACCCCCCTGCCTACCCACGACAGCGTGGAGGAGTCCGGGACAGCGCAGGAGGTCGGCGCCGCCGGGTCCCGCCGGCCCTCCTCCATGGGACTCACCTTCGCGATCGACCCCGCCATAAGCGATTCCGTCCTGGTCTGCGCGCGGGCTGCCGCCTACCGGCCCACGGACGCGGACGGCAACCCTGTACCCGCCCGTCGCGCCGAGGCCCGCACCACCTCCGACCAGCAGGAGCACTGGCGGCGTGAGGAACTCACGTTGCCCGACACCACGGTGGACGTGACCACGCCTGCCCCCGACCTGCGGTTCGAGTTGGCCGACGGAGTCGGGCTGCGCGTCAACGTCCGGTGCCCCGATGCGACGGTGGGCACGGTGACCGTCACGGTGACCCTGGTCAACACGCACAAGGTCGGCGAGCGGGAGTTGCAGGACGCGTTCTCCCTCTTCCAATGCGGGCTCGTCGTTCGCGCGGCCAACGGATCCAGCGCCTTCGTCGAGCGTCCCGCTCCCGATGTCGCGCACGATCCCGAGGTCGCCACCAGCCGCCTGCTGCACCGTCATGCCCCGACCTTCGCCGTCGGGCACGGGTGCGCCGCCGAATGGGACTGGGCGCCGCCGCCGATCGGTGTGAGCGACTCGGTGCGGGCCGGTGTGTCGGAGGTGCGGAGCGAGTTCGTACCGACCGTGGAGGTGCTGCTCACCGACTCCAATCCGGAGATCGACAGCTCCGCCCTCTCCATGCTGGGTCTGGCGGAGCAGCCCGATACGGAGGTCCTCGCCGCGCTGGAGACGCTCGTCGCGGGCTACGAACGGTGGATCGACCGCAAGCAGGTCGAGGCCGATGCCCTGCGCGGCAGTTCGTACGAGAAAGCCGCCTGCGGCCAGGTCGAAGCGTGCCGCGAGGCGCTGGGCCGGATTCGTGAGGGCATCGATCTTCTGCGCACCAAGCCCGACCTGATGCGGGCCTTCCGGCTCGCCAACCGCGCCATGGCAGACCAGCGGGCCCGTAGCGCCTGGGTGAAGCGGGGCCGCAGCGGCTCCCCCGAGCCTGCCATGGGCCGCTGGCGCCCGTTCCAGATCGCCTTCGTCCTGCTCTGCCTGGCCGGTATCGACGACCCCGAGCACCACGACCGCGAGGTCTCCGACCTCCTGTGGTTCCCCACCGGTGGTGGCAAGACGGAGGCGTACCTCGGCCTGATCGCGCTCACCTCTTTCCTACGCCGGATCAGGCTCGGTGCGAAAGGCGGCGGCGTCACCGTGCTGATGCGGTACACCCTCCGTCTGTTGACCCTGCAGCAGTTCGAGCGCGCCACGATCCTGCTCTGCGCCATGGAGCGGCTGCGTGACGCCAACCGATCGGAGCTGGGCTCCGAGCCGTTCTCGCTCGGCATGTGGGTCGGTGAATCGGCCACGCCCAACAAGCTGACGGTCGCGAGCGCCCAACTGGCGGAACTCCGCAAGGATCTCGACAAGCGCCTGGCGACCAAGAACCCTGTCCAGCTGCACGCCTGCCCCTGGTGCGGTACCCGCTTGGACGCCCGCGCGTACGAGGTCGACGAGGACGCGAAGCGCATGTACGTCCGCTGCCCTGGCGCAGGCTGCGACTTCGCGGATGGTCTGCCCGTCCACCTGATCGACGAGGCGGTGTACGACGCCCGACCGACGCTGGTCATCGCCACCGTCGACAAGTTCGCGTCCATGCCGTGGCGTCCAGACACGGCCGCCCTTTTCAACCGGGACGACCCGAAGGATCCCACGCCGCCGCCCGAGCTGATCGTCCAAGACGAACTCCACCTCATCGCCGGTCCGTTGGGCACGTTGACCGGTCTTTACGAAACCGCCGTCGACGAGCTCGCCGGACGCCCCAAGGTGATCGCCTCGACGGCGACCATCCGACGCGCCGCCGATCAGGGCCGTAGGCTCTTCGACCGCGAGGTCCGCCAGTTCCCGCCCGCGGGCTTGGATTCCCGGGACTCCTGGTTCGCCGTGGAGACCCCACGCGCGGACAAGGCGAGCCGCCGCTACGTGGGCCTCCTCGCCCCCGGCACCAGCCAGTCAACGCTGCTCATCCGCACGTACGCGACCCTGCTGCACCGAGCGCAGCAGGCGAAGACCTCGGACGAGGTACGGGACGCCTACTGGAGCCTGGTCGGCTACTTCAACAGCCTCCGGCTGCTCTCCGCAGCCGAACTCCAGGTCCACGACGACGTGATGGCGTACCTGGAACTGCTGGCCGCACGCGAGGAGACCACCGTGCGTTCCATCACCCACTATTCGGAGCTGACGAGTCGCATCGACGCGAGCGAGATTCCTGCCCGCCTCAAGGGCATCGAGCGCCGATTGCCCGACGCGGATGTCGTAGACGTCCTTCTGGCGACGAACATGATCGCGGTCGGCGTGGACGTCGACCGGCTCGGCTTGATGGCCGTGATGGGCCAGCCGCAGACCACCGCCGAGTACATCCAGGCCACCAGTCGCGTCGGCCGCTCCCACCCCGGTCTGGTCGCCGTGATGCTCAACGCAACCCGCTCACGCGACCGTTCTCACTACGAGAATTTCCTGCACTTCCACTCCGCGCTGTACCGCGAGGTCGAGTCGACTTCCGTCACCCCCTTCTCCGCCCGCGCCCGCGAGCGCGGAATGCACGCGGTGATCGTCGCGCTGACCCGGATCATGCTCCCGGAGGCACGTCCCAACGAGGCGGCAGGCTTGGTGGAGTCGTACGAGCAGCGCATCCGTGACGAGATCAAGCCCGTCCTTCTCGACCGCGTCCGCGCCGTCACACCCGAGGAGGCCGACGCCGTCTCCCGCGCCTTCGACGAATTCGTCGACTGGTGGTGCGACGAGGCCGACATCCACAGCGGCCTGCTCTTCGAACCCCAGAAGGGCAAGCGCACACCCTCGCTTCTGCAGCCATACGACGATGAGGCCGAGAAGGCCGAGGCCTGGCCCACTCTGTGGAGCCTGCGCGATGTCGATGCCGAGTCTGCCCTGTTCATGGAGGCCACCCGATGACCCCGCCCCCCGCGCGCCGTCGCCGTTCCGGCGCGGTAGGCTCGGCGACCGCCCACAACCTCCCGCGTCGCGGCGCGGTCCGTCGCGCCCAGGCGATCACCACGTATGGCGTCGGTTCGCTGATCGCGGTCAACCACGAGTCCTTCGTCGTCTCCGGCCTGGACGGGGCCGACGAGCACTGGAGCACGGACGAGGCTCCGCGCATTCACGAGCGTCGGCTCGCTCGCATCCTGGGGGTCGAACACTTCCGGCTGCCGCCCGCATCCGACGAGTTCAGCAAGGACGGCATCCGGGTCCGCCGCTTCCCGCTCATGCATTTCTGTCCCGAGTGCGATGAGTTGCGCCGCCATCGCGACTTCAACCCGCCGTCCGGCAAGAGCGTCTGCGGCACCTGTGAGGCGGACCTGGTCCCCTCCCGCTTCGTTATCGCCTGCGAGGCCGGCCATCTCGACGAGTTCCCGTACTGGTCCTGGGTCCACCGGGCCGCAGGGCGGGGCGCGACGACCGCTGGTAAGTGCGGTGGCACGCTCAGGCTGCGCACCTCAGGCCGCAGTTCCTCCCTGCGTTCGATCCTCGTGTCCTGCACTTGCGGGGTGCCCGAGGTGTCTATGGAAGGTTCATTCCGCAAGAACGCGCTCAAGGACCTGGGTCTGCGCTGTCGGGGCACCCGCCCGTGGCTCGGCACTTCCGAACCGGCCGAACCCTGCGTCCGCACCCCACGAACCCTCCAGCGTGGTTCCTCCGCCGTCTGGCAGCCCGTACTGAAGTCAGCACTGTCCATCCCGCCCTGGAGCGACGGTCGCGCGGACCCGCTCGCTCCGTACTGGGGCCGGCTGCGCGATCTGAACGACCGGTCCGATGTCGAGATGTGCCTCAAGGTCCTGTTCGGGGACAAGTGCCCCGTCCCTCTTGACGAGGTGATGGAACTTCTCGCCGCCGAACAGGAGGAGGACACCACCGGGGAGGAGGAACGCACCTTCGACCACCACTATCGTGCTCTCCGCAACAAGGAGTACGAGCATCTGCGTGCCGGCAACGACGAGCGCGAGCGTTCCCGCGAGGAACAGTTCATCTGCGAGACCCCGCTCGGCGATCCGACCGCACTCGACGGCATCGGCGTCACCGGCCCCATGTTGGTGAAGAAGCTCCGCGAGGTCCGCGCGCTCAAGGCGTTCACCAGGCTTGCCGATCCCGACTCGCTCTCCGACGACAATGAGGCCAAGCTCTCCGCAGCGCCCCTGAGCTGGCTGCCCGCCATGGAGGTACGGGGCGAAGGCGTGTTCCTCCGGCTGGCCGAGGACCGTCTCGCCGCGTGGGAGAAGGCCCCCGCCGTGGCCGCGCGCGCTGAGCGCATCAGCACCGCACACCGACGGATGATGGAGCAGAGGGCCTCCGACCCCACCCAGGTCCAGCCCTCTCCCGCAACCCCCCGCATGGTGCTGCTGCACACCCTGGCCCACGTTCTGATCAACGAGTGGAGCTTGGACGCCGGCTACCCGGCCGCCGCCCTCCGCGAACGCCTCTACGCCGACGAGGAAATGGCGGGCTTGCTCGTCTACACCGCCACGAGCGACAGCGCAGGGAGTCTCGGCGGCTTGGTCGCCCAGGGCGAGCCCGAGCGGCTGGCGGGCACGATCCGGTCCGCGATCCGCCGGGCCTCCTGGTGCTCCGCCGATCCCCTGTGCATCGAGTCCGAGGCATCCGGTACCGGCGGCACGAACATGGCGGCCTGCCACGCCTGCGTGATGCTCCCGGAGACGAGCTGCGAGCACAACAACATCCTGCTCGACCGCGCGCTGCTGGTCGGCACCCCGGAGGATCCCGAACTGGGCTTCTTCGCGGGCATACTGCACCACTGACCTGGCGGGTGAAGCTTCACCCCTCTGGACGTAGGTCGGCGCAGTCGACCTCGAACCGCATCTGCGCCCGGTCAAGCATGTCGTCCGCGTCGCGACCATGAGCTCGAAACCAGTGGAGAAAGTCGGTGATCGCCGCGATCACCGTCTCCTCCGCCACAGCCGAGGTCAACCTGCCGACACCGGCGCTACGCCGGGGTTGTGCGGCAGCAGCGTAGTGACGGAGAAGGGCCTCGGCCCGAATCACAGCGGGGGCTTCCACGTGACCGTCAGGCGCGATGAGCTTTGTGGTGAGCTCGCACCACGTGACCTTGCGATCCGGGTGCAGCAGCACACCCCAGCGATCGGCAAGGGCTTCCACGAGCGCCATCCCCCTCCCTTCCTCGGAGTCCGCGCCCGCATCTCGGAGGATGGGAAGGGCGCGCGTGTCGGGGTCGTGCACCTCAATGCGCAGGTGTGTGCCCTTCATGAGGACGGCCAGCGTCGCAGGGGTGCCGGGTCCGACGTGCGTGATGACGTTGGACACCAGCTCGCTGACACACAGTTGGGCGTCGTCGACGAGCTCATGCAATCCCCAGACCCCCAGGTGCAGCCGCATGATCCGGCGCAGGCCGGCCACCTCCGCGGGCTCGGCCGTGAAGGCGATGTCCCATGGTTTGCGCGGCAGGCAGGCTTCCTGACTCACGTGGACCCCTCTCGTCGCAGTTGACACCGCATTGGCAGCACAACGTCACGAATGCTCACGGTGAGTTGCGCTGATGACCAGAGTGAGGGGAACGCATCCCGTTCTGCAATGTGCAGGAAGGGATTCCCACTTCTGAGTGATTGGCAAGCACCCCCCTTGGCGCGAGACTGAACGCTCGCTATTCGAAAGAGGGTTGAGATGGCCGGATCACCCACGGCACGCCGTCGGCGCCTCTCGATCGAGCTGAAGAAGCTCCGCGAGAAGAGTGCCCTCACCTGCGCCCAGGTCGGCGAGGCCCTGGACTGGAGCGGCTCAAAGGTCAACCGGATGGAGACGGGCAGCGGACGCGTCCAGCCGTCGGACATCGAAGCCCTGTGTCGCTTCTACGACACGAGCGACGAACTGCGCGAGTTCCTCAAGTCACTGGCCCGGCAGGCCAAGGTGCGCGGTTGGTGGCAGGTCCACGGCGCGGGCGTGCCCGAGTGGTTCAACATCTACATCGGCCTTGAGCAGGACGCCTCCACCTTCCGCCAGTACCAGTGCGAGCTCGTACCCGGTCTTATGCAGACCGAGGAGTACGCTTCCGAGCTCCACAAGGCCGGGGCGCACATGTCGCCGCAGGACATCACGAAGGCAGTGCAGGTGCGCATGGAACGCCAAGCCATGCTGAGGCGACCGGATGCTCCCGACGCCTGGTTCATCGTGAACGAGGGCGCCCTGCAACACGTGATCGGGGACCGCACCCTGATGCGGGAGCAGATGGAATGTGTCCTGGAGACCGCAGGCCTGCCGACCGTGACCCTGCAGGTCCTACCGTTCGACTCGGGGACTTACCCGGCCACCGGCTCCTTCACCATGCTGGGTTTTCCGGCCCCGGAAGACCCGGACATCGTGTATCGAGACGGCATCACCGATGCCATGTACTTGGAGGGCGAGCATCATGTCCGTGAGTACACGAGGGCGTTCGACGGCCTCCGGGCCGCGGCCTTGAGTCCTCAGCGCTCGACCCTGTTGATCGAGTCGATCTTGAAGGATTACGCAACGTGACAATAGAAGCTTCCAGCGGCAGCAGCCGTCTGGTGTGGTTCACATCGTCCTACAGCAACGGTGCCGGAGGCGAGTGCGTCGAGTGCGCGCTCACCGGCGAGGACGCACTCGTCCGCGACTCGAAGATCGCGAAGTCGCATGTGATCACAGTGGGAAGCGATGCTTGGCGCTCCTTCGTCCAGACGGTGAAGCACGGTAGGACGGCAGGCTGACACAAACGCGGCAGCCCTCGCTGACGGAGACCGCCCGCAGTGTCACTGCTACGTTCACGCGTATGACGATCTCGGTCTCCACAGGCCAGGCTGTTGATCTGCGGGTGCAGCCGGTTGACGAGGTTCTTGACCGTGTCGAGCGGTCCCTGCAGGTGCGCTTGCTCCCGGACACAGCGGTACGCAAACGTCGATCGGTGGGGGCCAGGACGAACCGCGACACCTGGGTGCGGATCGAGCGGCGCCAGCTCGCCAAGATCTCCGATCAAGGGTGGAACGGCACGGAGTGTGCCGCGCATCTGGAAGGCATTGCCCAACCCGACTGGCACGGATGTGTGGTCTGGCGGGACTCGGACGGGCCGGTGATGTGGCGGGCCGACGAGACCGCACTCCTGCCGGGAGCCCCCGTCGGTGCCGCTGTGTTGAGTTCGGCCCCGGGACTACCGGACGAGTGGTGGGAGGCGCTGAACGCCTCGTTGGACGCACTGGCGGCTCAGGACACCGGGCGGATCGCGACACCGGACACCGTCACCATCACCCAGGCCCTCGTCACCGAGACCATCCGCTGTGTCTTCTCCACCGACTTCGATACGACCGTCGATCGGTGGGTACCGGCCCACGCGGATCTGAACTGGGCGAACATGACCGCGCCGCCGTTCAGCCTCTTCGACTGGGAGGACTGGGGCAAGGCACCGCTGGGGCTGGACTCAGCCTCTTTGTGGGCGAGTTCCCTTGCTGTCCCGGCTCTGGCCGAACGCGTACGACACGAGCGCCGGTCCGACTTCGAGAGCCGGGACGGCAAGCTGATGACGTTGTTCGTCTGCTCGAAGATTCTCGGGCCGTACGCGCACCCGAAGGACCCTCGGCTGGAGCCCGCGGTTCGCATGGCCGAGGAGGCCATCGATGGGCTCCAGGCAGGCTGAGCCCGCTGACAGCTGAGCCTGTCTCTTGGTTTCAGGCGGCAGCACGCAGGGCGTTGCTCGCGGAGAATTAGTCCTTGTCTCTTCGTAGCGCCTCGGGCTGCTGGTTGGCCAGGACGTACTCACGGCCGCCCGGTTCTCCCGAGGTTGGCGCCTCCGGGGCGAGTGTCAAGAGCGCCCTTCGGGCGTCGGCTGCCGCCGATTGCGCTTCGCTTCACTCTTGACTCTCGCCCCTCCACCGCGGGGATTTGCCCGGCCGGGCGGCCCAGGGGTGGGGCGGCGGGGAACGGTGGGGAGTGGTGCCGGACCGTGGCCGGGTTGCGGGTCCGTGGTGGAGGGACAGGCCGTCGTGGGTCATGGTCCGCGGCGGCTGTAGCCCGCCCAGAGTGGGCCACCAGCCCGGTCCAAAACCTCCTCGACCGCAGCAGTGAAAAGGGCCGGTTCGGTCGCCGGGGTGGAGAGCGCGGCCGACGCGGCCTCGGTCAGGCGGGTGTGCAGGTCGGGGTCCGCGGCTGCCAGTCGGCGGGAGAGCCATGCCGCCGCCGAGCCAGTGGCCGTCCGTCAGCAGGGCCAGTTCAGCGGCGCGTTGCAGGAGGTGGGTCACCAGGTACACCCGTTCCAGAGGGTCCGGGCAGCCTCGTAGGTCGTCGAGCAGGTCGGTGAGTGCGTAGCGGTGGTAGTCCAGCTCCTCCGTGGAGAGGGGAGGCGGTCCGGCGGCCAGGCGTTGTCTGGACTCGGTCTGGAGTCTTGCGCCGAGACCGTCGGAGTCGGCCAGGAGCACGCCCTCCGCGCACATGGATAGGAGCGGGGAGCGGCGTTTCGCCGTTTCGCGGTCTGCGAAGGTGTGCCAGGCCGTGTCGGTTTGCACGAACAGCTCCACCGGCCAGCCTCGGTACATCAGGCTCTCGCGGTACGGGGCGGGCGGGCCGGGCAGCGGGGCGGGTGCCGGGCGCGGTGGGGCCGCCCTCGTAGAAGTACGCGGTCAGCGTTGGCGACCGGCCCGCCCTCGCTGCCGCTAGCCCAGTTCGCCCCGTTCGATGCAGAACTCATTGCCCTCCGGGTCCGCCATGACGACCCAGCCCTTGCCGTCGGGGCGGGTGTGGTCCTCCATCTGGCGGGCGCCCAGGGTGAGGGCCCGTTCGACCTCGGCGGCGCGGGTGCGGCCCGTGGGCTTGAGGTCGAAGTGGACACGGTTCTTGGTCGCCTTGCCCTCCTCCACGCGTATGAAGAGCAGGCCCGGTCCGTTCGGGTCCTCGATGAGTACCTCCGAGTCGCCGGGTTCGTCGATGGCGGAGATCGGATGGCCGAGCAGCTCGCTCCAGAAGCGGGCGAGTTCGTACGGCTCTCCCGCGCAGTCGAAGGTGATGTGGCGGATGGTCGGGTGCAACGGTTCTCCCCCGTGGGTGTGTTCGCCGTGTGATCGTGCACCGCAGGATGGCTGGGGCGGCGGGGGCTGTCGACCTATTTACCGTTGTCGGGGAGTTTCCGTCGCCGCCGAGGTTGGCGACGATGCGGCGCAGGACGTTGATCGTGGTGACGAAGTCGGCCGTGGAGATGCCCTCGTGGGTGGCGTGGTGGACCTGGAGGTTGCGTTCGCGGGCACGGAGGAGGGCTGCTTCGCCCTCCTCCGTGAGGGTCATGGCGCCTGTCGCGTCCTCCGTGAGCCAGCCCTCGGGTGGTCAGGTCGTCGTAGGCCTCGTCGAAGTCGGTGGCCTGGTCGTCGTCAACTTGCGGAGATCACGGCCGTCAGCCACGTCAGCATCCCCCTTCAGTCGGAGGACTCCAGCCACAGCGTGCGAAGCTCCGGGACCTCCGGTCCGGCCGCGCCCCGCACCAGCAGGGTCAGCCCGGACCAGCCCGGCGGGATCCAGAGGACGTCGGCGTTCCCGCCGGAGAAGTCCGGCCGGTCGCCGGCCCAGACCCGTCCCACGCACTCCCCGCCGGCCCATCCGGTCACCCGGATCTGTGTGCCGTCCGGCCGCAGGAGGAGTCCGCCGTGGGATGTCGGCAGTTCGATGTCGAGCCATGCCTCCTCACCCGGTGCGAGGGTCAGCGGCAGCAGGACCTCATGTCCCTCCGCGGCTTCGGTGGCGAAGGCGGTCAGCAGGTCGTCGTCCTGCGCGGAGCATGTCCAGTCCGTCACCGGGTCCAGGGCGAGCAGTTCGGCACGGAGGCCGCCGCCGCTGGGGTGGTGGGGCAGCGTGACCGAGATCCGGTGGGTGCCGGCGGGCAGCGGGATCCACGGATCCTCGGCGGGGACGGTATGGACGGTGTGCGGCTCGCGGGCGGTGTCGGTGGTGTGCGGCTCGTGGACCGCGTCGGCGGTGTTCGGCTCGCCGCTGGCCACGGTGACCCGCACCGGCTCTACGACCCCCTCGAGGTGCAGGGCCGCGGCGGTGGCCGACTGGATATCGCGGGTGTAGGTGACGGGGAGTCCGACGCGGGTGCTGCTCCAGCCGCCGAGCTCGCGCAGGGGCGCCGGCCTGCCTGCCCAGTGGCCGTGGACCGACCACAGCGCCGACACGTCCGCCGTCTCCCGGACCGTCCAGAGTGTGCCGAGTCCACGCAGCGCGCCGAGGCGGAGGGCCGGCAGGCGCGCGTCGTCGAAGTTCGCGTGCCCCCAGATCTCCACGACGGCCTCGACGTCGACGGAACCGGTCGCTTCGCGGACGTCGATCCGCCGGGTGGCCCCGAAGTCGGCGATCGTCGGGCGGGCCCGGCCGGCGACCGACAGATCGACGATGTCCGCCGCCCCGACGAGCAGCAGCTCGTCGACGCCCGTGAGATCCGTCGTGGTCCGGTAGGTCCCGCGCCCTCGGTACACGCCGAGCGACTCCAGCGTCGGCGGCAGCTCGTGCCGACCCGCCGCCCGCTCGGGAGCGGTGTCCGCCCGTCGCCGCGCGCGCCGCACCGCGACGGGTGCCGGTGCGTGCCGCGCGGGTGCCGGTGCGTCGAGACGCACGGTGCCGTTCCGGTCCGTGGAGCGCAGGCGTACGGCGTCTGCCGGGGCCAGCGCGACGAGGGTCAGCCCTGCGGCCGTCACCCGCCGGGACGCTCCGGCCGTCGGCGCCGGTATCTCGACCCGGAGGTCCCCGATGACGACGGTGACCGGCACCTCGGAGGAGAACACCAGCAAGCCCTCCCCCGCCGCCACCAGATCCGCGGACGCCAGAGTGAGCGTCCCGTCGTGGCCCCAGGGCCTCAAGGGCACGTCCACCAGCATCAGCGGACACGAGTCCGCCGCCACGGCGACCGGCACCCCGTTCACGACCGCCGTTCCCGTCCCTGTTCCGGTTCCCGTCCGCGTCCCGAGATGCGGTACGGCGAGGAGCCGGCCGCCTCCGTCGAGTCGCAGGGCAGACGGTGACGAGCTGGTCGGGAAGTCGGTGGTGACCGGCGTGTGCGGGGCGGTCGGGGTGGCGAGCGCCAAGCGCGGTCCCAGGGTGTCGATGACGCGGGCGAGGATCTGGGCCTCGGCGTACTCGGGGCGTTCGGTGCCGGTGGAGGAGACGTAGCCGCCGAAGTCGTAGCCGTGGCTCATGAGGTTGCCGGGCCTGCCCCAGTTTCCCGCGGACGGGGTGTACCCGAAGTTCCAGCCGGAGGACTGGAGATAGGGGGCGATCAGGGAGGCGCCGCTGGCCAGGAGCCGGCGCAGGGTGCGGTGGCGGCGGTTGGTCTCGGTGATCAGCAGGGGCAGGTCGCGCTCCGCCAGCAGCTCGGCGTAGCGGCGAACTTCGGGTTCGATGTGCGGGGAGTCGTCGTCCGGGTAGAAGTTGCACGCCGGGACGACACCGGGGACGTCGCCGGTGGCGCCTTCGAGGTCGCCCTGTCCGGAGCATGCGATCAGCGGCACGGTGATGCCGTGACGGACGGCCTGGTCGCGCAGGGCGGTGAGATAGCCGGTCCGGTCCTCGCAGTCGAAGAAGTCCAGCTCGTTCTCCAACTGCACCATGATCACGGGTCCGTTCGCCGGGTACTGGCGCTCGGCGAGGAGCGGCAGCGCCTGGTCGAACCAGGCGGTGACCCGGTCGAGGAAGCGCGGCTCGTGCTGACGGACCCGCAGCTGGGGGTCCAGGCCCAGCCAGGCCGGCAGCGCACCGCCGTCCCACTCGGAGCAGATGTAGGGGCCGGGCCGCGCGATGACGTACAGCCCCTCCTCCCGCGCGAGGTCGAGGAAGGCGGCGACGTCCCGCCGGCCCTCGAAGGACCAGCGGCCGGGGGCCTTCTCGTGGAAGTTCCACGGCAGGTAGACGTCCACGCAGGTGTAGCCGGAGGCCCGGACCTGGGCGAGCCGGGCGCGCCATTGTTCCCGGGGCAGACGGAAGTAGAACAGGGACGCGCACAGCACGAGCTGCGGACCGCCCTCGAAACGGATGCCGCGGGCATCGAGCGCGATGCCCTGGTCGGTTGAGGTGGGGTGGCTCACTTGACTCCCGCGCTTCCGCCGCTGATGTCCATTTCGTACAGGTACTTCTGGCCGAGGTAGTAGACGAGGATCATCGGCAGGGCGAGCAGGATCGAGCCGACCATCACCAGGTTCCAGGGCGGTGCCTGGCCCGCCTGCGAGGTGGCGGTGATGTACTGCACGCCCAGGGCGAGTGGCATCTTCGACTCGTCGTTGAGGTAGATCAGGGGGCCCATGAAGTCGCCCCAGGTATGCGTCAGCGTGAAGATGCCGATGGCGATCAGGACGGGCCTGAGCATCGGGAACATGATCCGCCGGTAGATGCCGAAGAAGCCCAGGCCGTCCATCATGGCCGCCTCGTCGAGCTCGCTGGGCAGCCGGGAGACGAACTGCCGTACCAGGAAGACGTTGAAGGCGTTGGAGAAGAAGTTCGGCACGATCAGCGGCAGGAAGGTGTTCACCCAGCCCAGGTCCCGGAACAGGATGAACTGAGGGATCATCGTGATCTGCGTCGGGATCATCATGGTGGCGATGACGATGAGGAACATCGTGTTCTTGCCCGGCGCCCGCAGCCGGGCGAAGGCGTAGCCGACCAGGCCGCTGGAGAGGACCTGCCCCACCACCGAGAACAGCGAGATGAGCACCGAGTTGAGCAGGAAGGTGCCCACCGGCAGCTCGGTGCCGAACACCCGGGAGAAATTGTCCCAGTGGAACTCGCGCGGGATGATCGTGAACGCGCCGTTGTTCACGGTGGCGTCGCCGGCCAGGGCGATCGAACCGACGAAGACCAGCGGGGTGGTCAGGATCGCCGCGACGATCAGCAGGGTGCCGTAGGTGAAGGGGGTCGCGCGGAACGCCCGTACGGCGGGGGCGTTCCGGTCCTCGTGCCCGCGCTTGCGCACCGGGGTCGCCAGGGTCGCCATCACTTCACCTCGGTCTCGTAGAACACCCAGCGCCGGGTGGTGCGGAAGGCGATCACCGTGAACACCAGGATCACCAGGAACAGCAGCCAGGAGATCGCCGAGGCGTAGCCCATGCGGTAATAGCTGAAGGCCTGGTCGAACAGGAGCGGCACCATGGTCTGGGCCGCGTCGTAGCCCGCGGGGTTCTTGCCCTTCGGGATGAGGATGTAGAGCTGCGAGAAGATCTGGAACGCGTTGATCAGGCCCATGATCAGGTTGAAGAAGATGATGGGCGTCAGATGGGGCAGCGTGATGCTCCAGAATTGCCGCGTCGCGCTCGCGCCGTCGACCTCGGCCGCCTCGTACAGCTCACGCGGGATGCCCTTCATCGCGGCGAGCAGCAGCACGGTCGCGGCGCCCGCCCCCCACGCCGACATCAGGATCAAGGCGGGCTTGACCCAGGGGCCGTCGAGCAGCCAGTTGGGGCCCGACAGTCCGAACAGGCCGAGGAAGTCGTTGATCGGGCCGTTCGGCGCGAGCACCATCCGGAAGATCATCGCCGTGGCGACCAGCGGGATCAGCGTCGGCAGATAGATCAGGGTGCGGAACAACTTGCGGGCCCTGACCTGCTTGTTGAGCAGGTTCGCCAGCCAGAGCCCGAGCACCAGGCCCAGCGGGACCGAGATCGCCGCGTAGTAGAAGGTGTTCCACAGCGCCTTCCAGAACGCCGGGTCGTCGGTGAGGATCCTGGCGTAGTTCTGGAAGCCGACCCACTGCGGCGAGGTGAAGGAGTCCCAGTCGGTCAGGGAGTAGTAGATCGACGCGATCATCGGCCCGAGCAGGAAGACCAGGAAGCCGATCACCCACGGCGAGATGAACAGGTAGAAGGAGAGCGCCTCACGGCGCCTGCGCTGGGAGAGCTTGGGTTTTCCGGGTGAGGGGGACTTCTCCGCGGCCGTGGGGGCGGCCTTCGGGGCGGTCGAGGTTGCCACAGCCGGTCATGCCCCGGACTTGATGAGGGACTCGAGGTCCTTCTGCACGGCGGTCAGTGCCTTCTTGGCGCTGCGCTCCTTGCCGAGCCAGAAGTCGGCGAGGCCGTTCGAGATCACGTCCTGCATCTCGTTCCACTCGGGGATGAACGGCGCCCGGAAGACGAACTCGCTCGACTCGGCGAAGACGCCCATGTCGACGTCCGTCTTCATCCACGACGGCTTGAGGAAGGCCTGGCTCTTCTGTACCTCCAGGTTGGCCGGCACGTCCTGGCCGGAGGCGATGATCTCCGTCTGCGCCTCGGGGGAGGTGAGGAAGTCGATCGCCTTGAAGGCGTTGTCGCGCTGCTTGGAGGTGCGGGAGATCGCCAGGCCGCTGCCGAACGCCGACACGGCCTGCTTCTTGCCGCGCCACATCGGCGCGATGTCCCAGCCGAACTTCACCTTCGTCAGGCCCGACATGACCCAGAAGCCGTTGGCGTGGGTGGCGACCTTCTGGTTGGGGAACGCCTGGTCGCCGCCGATGTCGGGGCCCATGTCGGCGTAGTCCGCCTTGCTCGGCACCACCTTGTGCTTGAAGACCAGGTCGCCCGCCCACTGGAGTGCCTCGACGACCTCGTCGCTGTCGACCGCGGGCCGGCCCTGGGCGTCGATGATGGTGCCGCCGTTCTGGTAGGCGAGACTCCACCACTGCGGAAACCATTCGGCACCGCTGTATCCCCACACCTTGCCGGGGACCGTCAGCTCCTTGAACGCGTCGAGGGTGTCGTCCCAGGTCCAGTCCGCGGTGGGGGCCTTGATGCCCTTCTTGTCGAACAGGTCCTTGTTGTAGAACACGGTGACCGCGCCGGAGCGGTCCGGGATCGCGTAGAGCTTGTCCTGATACGTGTAGAGCGAGCCGACCGGACCGAAGCGCTGCTCGGGGTCGAGGTTCGCCTTCTTGGCGAGGTCGTCGAGGGGCAGCAACTGGTTCTTGCTGGAGTACGTGTTGACGCTCTCGGCGACCTGCATGATGTCGGGCCCGGTGCCGCCGGCGATCATCGTCTGCACCTTCTGCGGGTAAGCGTCGCCCGGGATCAGCTGCAGCTTGACCTTCAGGTCCGGGTGCTTCTTGACCAGCAGGTCGATGCGGGCCTGATACGTCTTGCGGTCGGGGTCGCCGCCCCAGACCGTCATCAGCAACGGAGCGTCACTCGAGCCGCTGCCGGACCCGCACGCCGTCAGTGTGACGACCCCCGCCGCGACTCCCAGCCCCAGAAAACCCCGACGAGAAAACCGCGCGCTGTCAAGCGTCATGGCACTGCCCTTCCTTGAGACATGCACACGCCTTGAGGTCGCCCGGATGATCAGGCCGGACTTCGAATGGCGGTTAAAATAACCGTCGTTTTAAGCCAGCGACAAGACCTTGTTTCGTGTGGGTTCAGTTGTTACCCAGGGCTCGAGGCAGCACAAAAGCGGGCATCGACGGGGTTGTTGCAGGTGGACCGGCGCGGGTGCCGCGGCCGCTTCCGCTCGCGTGGAGCCGACTCCACCCCGTACGTGACCTGTTGCTGCGAGGCCGGCCCGGTGGACGGCGCCCTTCAGCCGGACAGGAAGGAGGCGATCGCCTCGTAGAGGCGGTCCGGCTGGTCCAGGTGGACGTCGTGGGCCGCGTCGGGGATGCGGGTGAGGTGCGTGGCGGCCGGGCGGAGGCGGAGCATCTCGGACGGTTCGTCGGGGCGCATCGTGCCGTGTTCGCCCTGGACGAGGAGCGTCGGGCAGGTGATGCGGGACCACTCCTCCCAGTAGGCGGTGGTGGCCAGCTCGGCGACCGTGTCGATGATCGTGGTGCGGTCCCAGCCCGGGTGCCAGCCGTCCGACCGCTTCTCCAAGGTCCTCGTCCATGCCTCGTGGCCCAGGAAGGCTTCCGCCTCCTCCAGCGACGTGAACGGGGTCGGCCAGCTGTCCAGCCAGGTCGCGATCTGTGCGGGGAGGTCGGGGGCCGGGCCCGCCGGGCCTGCTTCGATCAGGATCAGGGACTTCACCAGGTGGGGGTGGGACGCGGCCAGCAGCATCGCCGTGTGGCCGCCGAGGGACTGGCCCAGGAGGGCTATGGGGGCCAGCTCCAGTTCCTCGATCAGGGTTACGGCGTCCTGGACGTGGGCCCCGCGGGTCGTGGCCGCCGGTGTGCGGGTGCCGGCGCCGTGGCCTCGGGCGTCGTACGTCACCACGCGGTGGCCGTCGGCCGACAGTTGCGCGGCGAGGGTGTCCCACTCGCCCTGGTGGCCCGCCAGGCCGTGCAGGAGGAGGAACGTGACCTCGGGGTCCCCGGCGGGGCGGTGGTCTGCGTAGGCGAGGTGCGTGCCGTCGGGCGTGGTGAGGGTTCCGGACGTCGTGTGAGTCAAGGGGCCCCCGTTGTCGTGGACTTGACCGTTGCGCGTCGGGCCACCCCGGTCCGCCGAGGGGTGGCCGTCGTACGCGCTTGTGGAGCCTACGGGGCCGGCGTCAGGTCCGCTCTGCCGAACAGGAGGGCGTAGCCCGTGGGGAGTTGGGCCAGGATGCGGGTGACCAGGCCGTCGCCGATGAGGGGCGGCAGTGCGCTCAGGACCGAGCCGACGTCCCAGCGGGCCGTGGCGGGCGTCGCTCCGGGGGTGCGTGACGCGACCTCGTCCACGAATCGTGCTGCCGTGAGGCGGTGCGTGGCCGGGATCTGGGAGGCGATCAGCCGGGCGGCCTCCGCGGGCAGGGCGCGGGCCAGGTCGACCCGTTCGTCACCGGTGACGTGGGTGCCGAGGGCGGCCAGGACGGTACGGGTGACCTGTTCCGCCTTCGCCCGGGTGGGGTACAGGCCCGACTCGCGGATCGCGTCGACCATCCGGGGCCAGCCGTCGTCGTCGGTGGCGTGAGGGGCACGTCTCGTCGTCACACGGGGCACTGTCGTCGTGCTCATGTGTGGGGTTTTCCTCCGGGTGTGTGCGGGGGCGTGGGTGGGGTGTCGCGCCGCCGGGGATCGCCGGCGGCGCGACCGATCGGTGGGCGTGCGGTGGGGTCAGCTGCCGATCTGCCTGCGCGTGTCGCCGCCCGTGATCTGGATGCGGCGGGGCTTGGCCTGCTCGGCCACCGGGATGCGCAGGGTCAGGACGCCGGACTCGTACGAGGCGTCGATGCGCTCCGTGTCCAGGGTGTCGCCGAGGAAGAGCTGGCGCGTGAAGGTGCCGGTGGGGCGCTCGGCGACGAGGGGTTCCGCGCCCTCGGGGGCGGGGGACCTGCGCTCGGCTCGTACGTTCAGGACGTTGCGCTCGACGTCCAGCTCGATCGTCTCGGGGTCGATGCCGGGGAGGTCGAAGTGGACGAAGAAGTCGTCACCGGAGCGGTAGGCGTCCATCGCCATCGCCGACGGGCGGGTGGTGGCAGGGCCGAAGACCTGCTGGGTGAGTCGGTCGAGCTCACGGAAGGGGTCCGTGCGCATGAGCATCACTGGTCACTCCTCTCTTCAGGTGCAGTGGGTGCGATGCCCTACGGTCTGCTTCTTCTTATATAGCTCGGAGGAGGAAACTTGACAAGCCTGGGCTCAGGTTCGGGTTTCCGAAGCCCGAGGGCTAGCCTCAAGATCCCGAGCACGGCGTAGGACGCAGGAGGCAGACATGGCGAAGGTTCCCAGTGCGGTGGTTGCCGCGAGCGGACTCGTGGGCGGGTACGGCGTGGCCCGCTGGACCAGGCAGCGGCCGCTCGGCGGGGTCGTGCTCGCCGTGGCCGGGGTGGCGGCCGCGCGGCAGTGGCGGCAGCAGGCCGGTGGGGTGGCCGCGGGGGCGTTGTCGGCCGCGTACGTCGCCGCCTTCGCCGGGTCTCATCCGCTGGCGAAGAAGGTGGGTGCCTGGCCTGCCGTGTTCGGGGTGGCGGGGGCCGTGGGGCTGGTGTCGTGGGCGGTCGCGGACCGGCGCGGCTGACCGGCTGATCTCGGTGAGCCGGCGTGGCCGACCGGCTCATCTCGCGACCGGCTCATCTCGGCGGACACAGCAAAGAACCCGGCCCTGAATCCCAGGGCCGGGTTCTCGTTGGAGCGCCGGGCAGGCCTTGCACCTGCATTTCCCCACAGGAAGTGGGGCGTCTTTCCTTGGACCACCAACGCACTGTCCCCTCACCGGAGTTCCGGCGACTGGACGCAGATCAACTATAGCGCAGTTTCTGTTATCCCCTTCGCCGCCTGGCGTCTCCTCACCGTCCCCCGCAGGTACGCGACACACGACGCTGAGGTACGACGACGTGACACGACAGATCAGCCGCCGGAGCATGTTGAAGGCAGCGGGCATCGGTATCGGTGCGACCGCGCTCGCCACCCCGGCCGGCGCTGCCGGCGCCCCTCTCGTTCACCCCGGGCTGCTGCACACCCGTGCCGATCTGGACCGTATGGCGGCCAAGGTGAAGGCGGGTGCCAGACCGTACACGGCCGGGTTCGCCAAGCTCACCGCCAACCGGCATGCGCAGAGCGGGTGGCGGGCGAATCCGCAGGCCGTCGTGTACCGGGGGTCGGGTACGCCCGAGAACTACGCGACCCTCTACAACGACATCCACGGCGCCTACCAGAACGCCCTGCGCTATCACGTCAGCGGCGAGGAGGCGCACGCCGACACCGCTGTGGCGATCCTCAACGCGTGGGCGGGGAAACTGACCAGGCTGGAGGGCAGTGCCGATCGGTTCCTGGCGGCGGGGCTGTACGGCTACCAGTTCGCCAATGCCGCCGAACTCGTGCGGGAGCACGGGGACTTCGACCTCGCGCGTGCGCGGGAGCTGGTGCTGAACGTCTTCCATCCGCTCAGCGACGACTTCCTGACCCGGCACAACGGCGCCGTCGTCACCAACTACTGGCCCAACTGGGATCTGACGGCCATCGCCTGTGTGCTCGCGACCGGGATCTTCTGTGATGACCGGGGCATCGTCGAGCGGGCCGTGGAGTACTTCAAGCACGGGGACGGCATGGGGTCGGTGAAGCACGCGATTCCGGTCGTGCACGAGGACGGGCTCGGCGAGTGGGTCGAGGCCGGGCGGGACCAGGGGCATGCGCTGCTCGGGGTCGGGCTGATGGGCACGGTGTGCGAGATGGCGTGGAACCAGGGGATCGACCTGTACGGGTACGACGACAGCCGGTTCCTCAAGGGGGCGCAGTACGTGGCCAAGTGGAGCCTGGGCGGGGACGTGCCGTACACGGCCAACACGCGGAGGAAGGGGGCTATCGGGGGGTGGTCCGGGAGTGAGACCGCGTCCGATGTGGCCGGGGTGGATCCGGGGATGACACGCCCCATCTGGGCGATGATCGCCAACCACTACACCAAGCGGCGGGGGTTGGCGGCGTCGTATCTCACGCGGGCGGCGGCCAAGGCCGCACCTGAGGGCGGGGGCGGGGACTACGGGCCCAACAGTGGGGGGTTCGATCAGCTGGGGTTCGGGACGCTGGCGTTCACCCGGGACCGGATGGAGGAGGGGGTCGGGGACCTCTCGCCGAGTCCGAGTCCGTCCGGTGGGTCACGGGGTGCCGGGGGCGTCCGGCCGCAGGCGTCGGCGTCTCCGGTCGCCGGGGACGACCTTGCCGCGACCGGTTCCGGGGATGTGGCGGGCTGGGCCGCGGCGGCGGGGATCGGCGCGGTGGCCGGCGGGTTGCTGTTGCTGCGGAGGCGTGACCAGGTGCGGCGGGGTCCGGGCGAGTAGCGGCTGGGGCGTTGCGGGGGCCGCGGGGCGGGGCGGCGGCGGTGGGGTGGCTCACCCGTAGCCGCAGCGTGCCGGCACCTTGCTCGCGCGCCCGCGGTCCCTCACCCGTGGCCGTGGGGCGTCGACCGTCGGCTCGCGTGATCGCCCGCGGCCGCGAGGCTGTGACAGTCGGGCCATCCACCCGCGGCCGCGAGGCTACGGCAGTCGGTCGCCCGCCCCCGGCGGCGAGGCGCTGCTCCTTGGGGCGGGTTGCACCCCCTGCGGCCCGACTGGCCACGGCCAGGGCCGGTACGCCACCCGGCGACCCGCCCGGGCCATCCAGTGCGCACCCCGCACCGGCAGAAGCGGCCGCCCGCGGCCAAGCAGCCGCAGGCGGACAGCACCGTGCGAGCGCGGCAACTGCTCCGCGCTCGCACGTGCCGTCAGCCGCCGGGTGGACCGTGGCCGCACTCCGGGCGTCGGACCCGGGCGTCGGACCCGGCGGTCCGCCCTACGCCGTCGCCGCCCGAGTCCCCTCCGCATCGGGCCCGCCCTCGGGACCACCCTTGGAATCGTCGGCCGTCCCGCCGCCCGCCGCCGTCAGCGGCCTGGCGATGTCCTCCAGGGAGCGGCGTTCCGCCTTCACCGCCAGGAGGGCCGCCACCAGGCCCGCCAGGCACATCAGCGTCGCGCCGATCGAGAAGGCGAGGACCGTGTCGCCGACGACACCGGATTCCGTGAGCTTGGCGAACAGGAGCGGGCCGCTGATGCCGCCGGCGGCCGTGCCGATGGCGTAGAAGAACGCGATCGACATGGCGCGGGTCTCCATCGGGAAGACCTCGGAGACCGTCAGGTAGGCGCTGGAGGCGCCGGCCGAGGCGAAGAACAGGACCGCGCACCAGCAGGCCGTCATCGTGTTCGCGCTGAGGGAGCCCTGGTCGAAGAGCCAGGCCGTGCCGAAGAGGAGCAGGCCCGAGACGAGGTAGGTGCCGGAGATCATGATGCGGCGGCCGACCGTGTCGAAGAGCTTGCCGAGGAGCAGCGGGCCGAAGAAGTTGCCGATGGCGATGACGGCGAAGTAGTAGCCGGTGTTGCCGCTCGGGACGTCGAAGAACGTCGTCAGGATCGCGCCGAAGCCGAAGGTGATCGCGTTGTAGAGGAACGCCTGGCCGATGAAGAGGGAGAAGCCGAGGACGGCGCGCCTGCGGTAGTCGGAGAAGACCGTGCGGCCGATCTCCAGGAAGGAGACGCTGCGGCGCTGGTGGATGGTGATCTCGCCCTCGGGGCGCGGCAGCGGATCGTCCCGCTCCTCCTCGACCTTGCGTTCGATGGTGGAGACGATGCGTTCGGCTTCGTCGTCGCGGCCGTGCATCAGGAGCCAGCGCGGGCTTTCGGGGACGTGCCGGCGGACGAGGAGGATCACCAGGGCGAGGACCGCGCCGAGCGCGAAGGTGAGGCGCCAGCCGACGTTCGCCGCGAAGAGGTCGGTGTCCAGCGCGACGATCGACAGCAGCGAGCCGAAGACCGCGCCCAGCCAGAAACTGCCGTTGATCATCAGGTCGGTGCGGCCGCGGTACTCCTTGGGGATCAGCTCGTCGATCGCGGAGTTGATGGCCGCGTACTCGCCGCCGATGCCGAAGCCGGTGAGGAAGCGGAAGAGGAAGAACCACCAGGTGTCGAAGGAGATCGCGGTGAGGGCCGTGGCCCCCAGATACACCGCGAGGGTGATCATGAAGAGCTTCTTGCGCCCCGACTTGTCGGTCAGGCGGCCCCAGAAGAGGGCGCCCAGGCAGGCGCCCGCCACGTACAGGGCTGCCGCCATGCCGGTGACCTCGCCGGAGGTGATGGGCAGGCCGCTGCCGGGTTCCGACAGGCGGCTCGCGATGTTGCCGACGACGGTGACTTCGAGACCGTCGAGGATCCACACGGTGCCGAGGCCGATGACGATCGTCCAGTGCCAGCGCGACCACGGGAGGCGGTCGAGGCGGGCGGGGATGTCGGTGGTGATGGTGCGGCCGTTACCGGCTTGGGCGATGGTCATGGGCTCCCTCCGCATCGAGCGAACCCGGACCTAGTGCCCTGAGCGGTTTCTCCTACGCCCTGTGCTGCCTTCCTCACGCCCCCAGCGCGTGCGACACCGTGTAGATCAGCAGGCCGGCCAGGGAGCCGACCACCGTGCCGTTGATACGGATGAACTGAAGGTCGCGGCCGATGTTGGCCTCGATCTTCCGCGTGGTGTGCTCGGCGTCCCAGCTCGCCACCGTGTCGGTGATCAGGGAGGTGATCTCCGTGCGGTAGGTGGTGACGACGTAGACGGCCGCGCCCTCCACCCACCCGTCGACCTTGTCCTGCACCTTGCGCTCGGCCGCCATCCGGGAGCCCAGCGACAGCAGCGACGCCCGCACGCGCAGCCGCAGTTCGCTGCGCTCGTCCTCGGCCGCCGCGACGATCATGGATCGTACGGCCGTCCACGCGCTGGCGATGAGGTCCTGGACCTCGCCGCGGCCCAGCACCTCGCCCTTGAGCCGCTCGATCCGGGCGCGGGTGTCGGTGTCGGACTGGAGGTCGGAGGCGAAGTCGGTGAGGAAGCGGTCGAGGGCGCCGCGCGCGGGATGGCCGGGCATGTCGCGCATCTCGGTGACGAAGCGCAGCAGTTCCTTGTAGACGCGCTCGCCGACCTTCTTGTCGACGAACTTCGGGGTCCAGCCGGGGGCGCCGCCCTGCACGGCGTCCATCACGGAGTCGCTGTGCAGCACGAGCCAGTCGTGGGCGCGGGTGACGACGAGGTCGACCACGCGCTTGTGGCCGCCGTCGGCGACGACCTTCTCCAGCATCTTGCCGATGCCGGGCCCGATCTCCTGGGCATTGGCGCGGCGGGTGATGGCCTCGCCGACCACGGCCTGTACGTCGGAGTCGCGCAGGACCGTCAGGGCGCCGCGCAGGGCGGTGGACAGCTCGGCGGTGACCCGGTCGGCGTGTTCGGGGACCGCGAGCCAGGCGCCGAGGCGGCTGCCGATGCCGACGGCGCGCAGCCGCTGCCGTACGACGTCCTCGGAGAGGAAGTTCTCGCCGACGAACTCGCCCAGGGAGACGCCGAGCTGGTCCTTCTTGGTGGGGATGATCGCGGTGTGCGGGATGGGGATGCCGAGCGGATGCCGGAAGAGGGCGGTGACGGCGAACCAGTCGGCGAGCGCGCCGACCATGCCCGCCTCGGCGGCCGCGGCGACATAACCCGCCCAGGGGCCGGCGCCGGAGTTCTGCGCCCACTTGGCGAGGACGTAGACCAGGGCGACGAACAACAGCAGACCGGTGGCGGTGAGCTTCATCTGCCGCACGCCGCGCTGTTTCTCCTCGTCCGCCGGGCTGAAGGTCGTCATCGCACGGTTCACGGCGACGCCGGGGCGGGCATGCTGCCCTCCGACATCGGTGCCCTTTTGTGCTGCTTTCGTCCGTTCCATCCGCTCCACCCGCTTGGTGATCCCGCACACATTGTCCCTTCCTGACCGACTCCTGGAACGGAACAGGAGTTCCCGGCGTCTGTCGGGAGGGGGTAATGCCATGGGGTCCTGTGAGCTCCCCCCGGCCCATGCCGCATCATGGGCACATCAGATCGGAGCTTTGGGCTCCCATCGCCCGAGGAGAACTGAACAGCATGACCCGAGGACGTGGCTACGCCCTCCTGGCCCTGGTCGTCGCAGCGATCGTGGCCCTTTCCACCGCCATATACGTCGGCGTGGGGTCCGACGACGGCATGCGCAACCGGAACGCCCTCGGCGACGGCCGCGCCCCTCACAACTCCGCCGCTCCCGCCTCCACCGGCACCTGGGTCGGCACCTGGTCCACATCTCCCTCCGCCGCCGAACCCGGCACCGAGACCACGGGCATGGCGGACCGTTCGGTACGCAACATCGTCCACACCAGCGTCGGCGGTACGAGTGCCCGCGTGACGCTGTCCAATCTCTACGGCCAGTCGCCGCTGAGCATCACGCGGGCGACGATCGCCGTCTCCGCGGGCAGCGGTACGGCGGCGGCACTCGCGGACACCATGCGGCAGCTGACCTTCAGCGGCGGCCCCACGGTCGTCATCCCGCCCGGCCGTCAGGTGATGAGCGACGCGGTCCGGGTCCTCATTCCGCACGACTCCGACGTCCTGATCACCACGTACTCACCGACCAGCTCCGGCCCGGTCACCTACCACCGGCACGCCCGGCAGGTCTCCTACGTCGCCCAGGGCGACCACGCGCAGGACACGACGGGCACGCCCTACGCCGAGCGGACCGGGTCCTGGCGGTACCTGACCGCGCTGGACGTGCTGAGTAACGAGTCCGAGGGCACGGTCGTCGTCCTCGGCGACTCGCTGACGGACGGCATCACCTCCACGCCGGGCACCAACAGCCGGTGGACCGACGTGCTGTCCGACCGGCTGCGCTCCGAGATCGCGGCCGGGCGGGAGCTGCCCCGCTACAGCGTCGTCAACCAGGGCATCAGCGGCAACCAGGTCCTCGCCGACGGGCTGGGCCGCCCCGCGGACAACCCCAGCGGCCTGAACCGCTTCGGGCGGGACGTGCTGGAGCGGACGAACGTCAAGGTCGTCGTCATCGACCTCGGCGTCAACGACATCCTGCGCAACCCGCGGCTCGCCGACCCGAACGCGATCCTCGCCGGGCTGCGCACGCTCGTCGGGCAGGCCCACGCGCGAGGCGTGAAGGTGGTCGGGGCGACCCTGATGCCGTTCTACGGGCACCGCGGGTACACGGAGGCCCGGGAAGCGGTACGCCAGACGATCAACGCGGAGATCCGCGCCGGACGGGTGTACGACGCCGTGGCCGACTTCGACCAGGCGCTGCGTGATCCGTACGACCCGCGGCGGCTTCGGTCCGACTACGACTCCGGAGACCACCTGCACCCCAGCGACCTGGGGTACGCGCGGATGGCGGAGTCCTTCGACCTGGAGACGCTGAAGGGGTCGGCACCGGCGGAGCTGTAGTCCCGCCCCGTCCCCTCCCGTCCCGTGCCCGTCGCCTGTCCGCAGGCGGCGGGCACACGGCTGCCGGGGCTCAGAGCTCCCCGTGCCCATGTGGCCGCCGCGGCTCGTCCAACTCCCGACGGCCCGCCCGCCCCTCCAGCTTCTCCTGGCGCCGCTCCTCCCGGATCCGCAGCTTCTCCGCCCGGGTCAGCTTCCGCTGGACCCCGACGCCGCCCCACAGCGCGAACCCGGTCACGATCACCCTCGGGGCGCCCGGCTCCCCGGGCACGCCCTCCTCGCGGTGGTCGAAGCCGCCCATGATGCCGATGCCGCGGACGACGACCTCGACCCCGGGCGGCACGATCACATCCACCCCGCCCATGATCGCGATGGCGTTGATCTCGACCTCGCGGTCCGCGAAGTCCGCCTCGCGCAGGTCGATCTCCCCGCCGCCCCAGAAGGCGAAGCAGGTGAACCGCCGGGGCATCGTCCAGCGCCCCTTGCGCTGGAAGCCGGACATCACCGCGACGGCCCACGTGGAGGACCCCTCACCGCCGACGATCCGCCCGGACCAGTCCGTTCCGGCGGCGGGATCCTTCGTCAGGGACACCGGCGGCCCGGTGACACCCGGAACCGGCAGGTCCCGGGTGATCGGCGCCAGTTCCCCGTACGTCCGCGCCTTGTACGTCGCGTCGAGCCGCTCCTCGAACTCCTCCATGTCGAGGCGCCCCTCCGCGAGGGCGTCCCGCAGGATGCCCGCGACCTGTTCACGGTCGGCGTCGGAGGCGCGGAGGTCCGGGACGGCGTCGTCGGTCATACACAGCAGATTACGAGCTCACCCCGCCCGGGGCTACGAGATCGCCCGCTCGGCCTGATCCGCGTACATCTTCGCGATCACCGCCTCGATGTCCGGCTCCCGCACCGACAGGTCCACCAGCGGGTACTCGGCCGCGATCCGCGCCACGAGCGGCGCCGCCGACTCCCCCGCCGGGAACGCCAGCCACTGGCGCGGGCCCTCCACACGGACGACCCGCGCGGGCGCCGGTGCCTCGATCGGCGGCAGCTCCCGCTCCAGGTCCACGACCAGGGTCCGCTCGCTCTCCCCCACCTCGTGCAGCCCGGCGAGCGGGCCGTCGTACATCAGGCGCCCGTGGTCGATGACCATCACCCGCCTGCACAACTGCTCGATGTCCTGCAGGTCGTGCGTGGTCAGCAGCACCGTCGTGCCGCGCTCGGCGTTCAACTCCCGCAGGAACTCCCGCACCTTGGACTTGGAGACGACGTCCAGCCCGATGGTCGGCTCGTCGAGGTACAGCACCTCCGGGTCGTGCAGCAGCGCCGCCACGATGTCGCCGCGCATCCGCTGGCCGAGGGAGAGCTGCCGTACGGGCACGTCCAGCAGGTCGCCGAGGTCGAGGAGTTCGACCAGCCGGTCGAGGTTCTCCCGGTAACGGGCGTCCGGGATGCGGTACATGCGGTGCATCAGCCGGTAGGAGTCCAGCAGCGGCAGGTCCCACCACAGCGTCGTACGCTGCCCGAACACCACGCCGATGCGGTGCGCGAGCCGCGTCCGCTCCCGGGAGGGGTCGATGCCGGCCACCCGCAGCCGGCCCGCGCTGGGGGTGAGGATGCCGGTCAGCATCTTGATCGTGGTGGACTTGCCGGCGCCGTTCGGCCCGATGTAGCCGACCATCTCGCCGCGTTCCACCCGGAAGGAGATCGAGTCGACGGCCCGCACCTGCCGCCGCTCCCGCTTCATGAAGCCGGTCTTCCTGCGCACCTCGAAGACCTTCTCGACACCGTCGAGTTCGATGAACCCGCTTTCCGAACCGGTCAACTCAACTCCCTGTACTCCGGTACGAACGAAGCCCCGTCCGCCACGCCATTCCCGCCAGCGCGCAGCAGGCAACCGCCACCAGCGGCGACGCGAACGCCGCCCACCCGGGCAGCCCGATCGGGTACGGCCGCCCCAGCACATGGGCGGCGGGCACCCAGTTGACGAAGGCCAGCGGCAGCATGAAGGTCACGCCCCGCACCAGGTCCTTGCCGAACACCGTCGGCGGATACTGCAACAGCGTCGTCCCGCCGTAGGTGAAGGCGTTCTGCACCTCGGCGGCGTCCTGCGCGAAGATCTGGAAGGCCGCGCCCGCCACGAACACCGCCGAGAAGATCGCCGCCCCGCTGATCACCATCACCGGCACCAGCAGCACCTTCGGCGCGCTCCAGTCGACGTCCACCGACACCAGCGCCCAGCCCAGCACCACCGCGCCCTGGGTGACCCGGCCCAGCCGGCGCAGCGCGAACCGGTCGGCCCCGACCTGGGCGAGCACCGGCGCCGGACGCACCAGCAGCGTGTCGAACGAGCCGTCGCGCATCCGGGCGCCCAGGCCCTCCATCGACCCGAGCACCAGATCGGTGATCCCGAACGACGTCACGGACAGCCCGTACAGGAAGGCGACCTCGGGCAGCGACCAGCCGCCCAGCGAGTCGACCTGCGAGAACATCAGCAGGATCCCGACGAAGTCCAGGCAGGTCACCGTCAGGTTCCCGAACACCGTGACGACGAAGGAGGCGCGGTAGGTCATGCTCGACCGGATCCACATCCCGGCGATCAGCCGGTAGGCCCGCAGCCCCTCGGCCACGGCACTGCGCTCACCCACCCTGCACCACCACCCTGCGCGTCGCGGCCGACTGCATCAGCCGCCCCGCCGCCAGCAGCACCACCGCCCACGCCGCCTGGAAGGCGAACCCCCCGAGCGGATCGGTCTCCCCCATCAGCACGTCCGCCGGCATCTGGATCTGCGCCGCCCAGGGCAGCACCCGCACCACCTCGCCGAGCACCCCCGGGAAGGCGTTCAGCGGCAGCACCATGCCCGAGAAGAAGACCCCCGTGACCATCATGACCTGGCTGACGCCCATGCCGTCCATCAGCCAGAACACGCTCAGGGCCGCCAGGTAGCGGATCGCGAAGCTCACCACCGTCGCCAGCAGCAGCGTGACCGCGAAGGCCGCCCACGGGACGACGTCCGTCGGCAGCGCCATGGGGAAGAAGACCGCGCCGAACACGAACGGGATCACCCCCCGCCCCAGCATCTGGAACAACGCCCGCCCCACATCGCCCGCCAGCCACCACAACTGCAGATCGGCCGGCCGGTACAGATCGACGGCGATCTCACCGGTACGGATGCGCTCCATCAGGTCCTTCTCGGCACCCCCGCCCTGGATGGCGAGCGTCGCGTAGAGACACTGCCCCAGCCACACATAGGTCACGGCCTGCGTTTGGTCGTACCCCCCGAGATGCGGCTTCTCGTCCCACAGCGCCAGATACGTGTAGACGAGGATGACGCCGAAGACCGTGTTGGTGAACACCCCGGCCACGGTCGCCGCCCGATACGTCGCGTAGCGCCTGAAACCCCCCGCCGCGACAGCCGCGTACAAGCGTCCCGAGCCCACTTCCACAGCCCTTCCCGCCGCCCGGCACCGAAGCGCAGGAGCCTAGTGGCCCGGCGAGCGGGCGTGCCACGCATTTTCGGGGAGCGACAGGGGCGCCGCGGGGCGAGTGCGCACCGGCCAGACGGTACGATCCGTTGCGTCCGCGTGGGCCGAGGCGCCCGTGGCCAGGGCTAGTGCCCCGGCGGGCAACGTTGGCCCGTCAAGGAGCGGCGTCCGGTGCGTGCTCTCGGCGTGCCGGCCGGAAGTCCTCGTACTGGATGTACTTGGGCTTTCGGCCGGTGCGGCGAGAGGGCGTGCCGGGCGTCGCGACGGGGCGAACGTTGCCTGCCGGGGCACTAGCAGCGTGGCGGCGGTGCCGGCCGGGCGGAGCGTACGAGCCGTCGCGCTCCACGGCCGTGTCCCCCTTCGGGCGAATGTCGCGCGGGCGAGATCACGATTCGGGCAAGCGTGCGGCACAGCGCGATTGGCCGGTGCCCGCCCGCGCACTCGTCCGCACGCGACCCGCCCCACCACACGGCTCACGACACGGCCCTCGGTCAGGGAACTGATCACCGGATGGGACAGTCTTCATCACAGGGGCGCAAGAGCGAGCAGAGACGTACGGGAACGACGTACGACGCGAAACAGGAGTCCGTGCACGAATGAGTGACGAGCCTCAGCCGCAGCAACCGAATCCGGGCTGGGCACCGAGAGAGCCGCAGGCGGATGCCGGCGGCGACCCGGGCGCGCCCGAGGCCAAGGCCGCCGGGAAACCGAAGCGGACCGGCTGGCGCCGGATCATCCCGACCTGGCGCATGACGCTCGGCGGCTTCATCGTCGTCGTCCTCCTGCTGGTCGGCGGGTTCTTCCTGGGCTACTCGCTGGTGCAGATCCCGCCGGCCAACGCGCTCGCCACCAAGCAGGCCAACGTCTACCTCTACGCGGACGGCTCCGTGATCGCCCGCGACGGCGAGGTCAACCGCGAGAACGTCACGCTCCCGCAGGTCTCCAAGGACGCCCAGCACGCGATCCTGGCCGCCGAGGACCGCGACTTCTACACCGAATCCGCCGTCGACCCCAAGGCCATGGTCCGCGCCGCCTGGAACACCGCCCTCGGCAAGGGCAAGCAGTCCGGCTCCACGATCACCCAGCAGTACGTGAAGAACTACTACCTGCGCCAGGAACAGACCGTCACGCGCAAGGCCAAGGAGTTCTTCATCGCGATCAAGCTGGACCGCGAGGTCAGCAAGGACCACATCCTCGAGGGCTACCTCAACACCAGCTACTTCGGCCGCAACGCCTACGGCATCCAGGCCGCCGCCCAGGCCTACTACGGCATGGACGCCAAGGACCTCGACCCGGCCCGCGCCGCCTACCTCGCCGCGCTCGTCAACGCGCCCAGCCAGTTCGACGTCGTCGCCCACCCCGAGAACCGCAAGGCCGCCGAGTCCCGCTGGAACTACGTCCTGGACGGCATGGTCAAGAAGGGCTGGCTCAGCGAGTCCGAGCGCGCCGGCATGAAGTTCCCCGTGCCGAAGGAGTCCACCCTCTCCACCGGCATGTCCGGGCAGCGCGGCTACATCGTCCGGATCGTCAAGGACTACCTCACCCAGAACAAGATCATCGAGGAGAGCAAGCTCGACGCCGGCGGCTACCGCATCACGACGACCCTGCAGAAGGGCAAGCAGGACGCGTTCGTGAAGGCCGTCAACGACAAGCTGATGTCCAAGCTCGACAAGAAGAACAACAAGGTCGACACCTACGTCCGCGCGGGCGGCGCCTCCGTCGACCCCAAGACCGGCAAGGTCGTGGCGATGTACAACGGCATCGACTACGTCAAGCAGTACACCCCCAACGCCACCCGCAGGGACTTCCAGGTCGGCTCCACCTTCAAGCCCTTCGTGTTCACCTCGGCCGTCGAGAACCACTCGGAGACCCAGGACGGCCGCGTCATCACCCCGAACACCATCTACGACGGCACCAACAAGCGCTCCGTGCAGGGCTGGACCGGCGACCCGTACGCCCCCGAGAACGAGGACCAGCGCTCCTACGGCGACATCACCGTCACCGAGGCCACCGACAGCTCCGTGAACTCGGTGTACGCGCAGATGGCCGCCGACGTCGGCCCCGCGAAGGTCAAGCAGACCGCGATCGACCTCGGCGTCCCCGAGACCACCCCCGACCTCGCCGACGGCCCCGCCATCGCGCTCGGCACCGCCACCGCCAGCGTCCTCGACATGGCGGAGGCCTACGCCACCCTCGCCAACCACGGCCGGCACGGCACGTACACGATGGTCGAGAAGGTCACCAAGGGGGGCACGCCCATCGAACTGCCCGAGCGGCGCACCCGGCAGGCCGTGAGCCGCGAGGCCGCCGACACCACCACCTCGATGCTGCAGAGCGTCGTCCAGAACGGCACGGCCTCCGCCGCACAGGCCGCCGGCCGCCCCGTCGCCGGCAAGACCGGCACCGCCGAGGAGGACACGGCGGCCTGGTTCGCGGGCTACACCCCCGACCTCGCCACCGTCGTCTCCGTCATGGGCCAGGACCCGGTCACCGCCGCCCACAAGTCGCTGTACGGCGCCATGGGCCTGCAGCGCGTCAACGGCGGCGGCGCACCCGCCGAGATCTGGACGCAGTTCACCCAGGACGCCCTCAAGGCCAAGCCCGCCAAGGAGTTCGACCTCAGGCTCCAGCCGGGCTCCGACGTCTCCGAGGCCCCCAGCAGCGACGCCCCGGCCGACCCGACCACCGGGGCGACCACCGACGGCGGCACCACCGGCGGCGAGGACCCCGGCACCGCGACACCCGGCCAGTCCCCCAGCGCTCCCGAGGGGCAGACCGAGGGCCAGACCGACGGCGGCACCACCGACGGCGGCACCGGCGGCGAGTCCCCCACCGGCGGCGGCACCGCGGACGGCGGCACGACCGACGGCGGCACCTCCACCGACGGCGGCACGACCGACGGCGGTACGACGGAGGGCGGTGGCGGCGACACGAGCGACGGCGGCGCCACGGGCGGCCCGACCGGCCCCGGCTGGGGCGTGGTCCCGCAGGGCGCCCGCCGCGAATAGCTCAGTGCCCGCTGGTCGCCTTCAGCCCCACCACGGCGACCAGCAGCAGGCACACGAAGAAGATCCGGACGGCGGTCGCAGGCTCACCCAGCACCGCCATGCCGAACACCGCCGCCCCGGCCGCACCGATCCCCACCCACACGCCGTAGGCGGTACCGATGGGCAGGGTCCTGGCGGCCTGCGACAGCAGCAGCATGCTGACGACGATGCCGGCGCCCGTGAGCACACTGGGCAGCGGCCGCGTGAACCCGTCGGTGTACTTCATGCCGACGGACCACCCCACCTCGAGCAGACCGGCGACGACGAGCAGAACCCAGGCCATGACGAGCACCTCCGGGAAACGGGCTGACGGTTCGGTGCGTCGTCTTTGCCTTGATCCCGGTACGGCGCGTCTCGTCGGGGGTCCCGCCAACGTAGCAAAACCCATGACGAGGGGCCGGTGACAACCGTCACCGGCCCCCGCGCACCGCGCTGTCGGCCCTACAGGTACAGGCCCGTCGAGTCCTCTGCCCCTTCGAACCGGTCCGCGGCCACGGCGTGCAGATCACGCTCGCGCATGAGCACGTACGCGATCCCCCGCACCTCCACCTCGGCGCGGTCCTCCGGGTCGAACAGCACCCGGTCGCCCGCCTCCACGGTCCGCACGTTCTGCCCCACCGCGACGACCTCGGCCCACGCCAGCCGCCGGCCGACCGCCGCCGTGGCGGGGATCAGGATGCCGCCGCCGGAACGCCGCTCGCCCTCACTGGTGTCCTGCCGCACGAGTACGCGGTCGTGCAGCATCCGGATGGGCAGCTTGTCCGGATGGGTACTGTGCTCGTTTCTCTTGGCGCTCACGCCCTGAAACCTACCTGTCTTCCCCGCGAACGTACGCAGTCGGGTCAGCCCTTGCGCCGCCACGTGCCGACCGCGAGCAGCCCGACCACTCCCACCACGACGAGCGCGACGGGCACGACCCGCTCCAGCCGCGGCGCGCCGTCCTCGTCCACGAACCGGGCCCGCACGTCCGTGACGGCCCGGTTGACCCCCACGTAGGCCTGCCCGAGGGTGTGATCAATGTTGGAAACGACCTTGGCCTTGGCATCCCCGACGATCGTCTTCGGGTGCACCCGCACCCCGATCTCGTCGAGAGTCTCGGCCAGGGTCGCGCGGCGGCGCCTGATGTCCGCCTCGATCTGCGCCGGGGTCCTGGTGTCCGCCGTGTCCGCCACCGTGTCGCCTCCGAAGTCGGTGTGAGCCTGTGCCGGACAGTCTGTCAGCTCCACGGCTCATCGCACCGCCTCGACCCCCGGTTACGCTGGCCTGATGAGCGAGCGACTTCAGCCCGGGGACGTGGCCCCCGCCTTCACCCTGCCCGACGCCGACGGCACCGAGGTGTCCCTGTCGGACCACAAGGGCCGCAAGGTCATCGTGTACTTCTACCCGGCCGCCCTCACCCCCGGCTGCACCAAGCAGGCCTGCGACTTCACGGACAACCTGGAGCTGCTGACGGGCGCGGGCTACGACGTCATCGGCATCTCCCCCGACAAGCCGGAGAAGCTGGCCAAGTTCCGCGACAAGGAGTCCCTGAAGGTCACGCTCCTGGCCGACCCGGACAAGCAGGTCCTGGAGTCCTACGGCGCCTTCGGCGAGAAGAAGCTCTACGGCAAGACGGTCGTCGGCGTCATCCGCTCCACGATCGTCGTGGACGAGGAGGGCAAGGTCGAACGCGCCCTGTACAACGTCAAGGCGACGGGCCACGTAGCCAAGATCATCAAGGACCTGGGGGTCTGAGACTCCGCGGATCCTTCTCCGAGCGGCTCGTACCGGTGGACCCCGGCACGAGCCGTTTCGCATTCCGGGCGTGACTGTCCGATAAACGGTTCGTTACTCCGTGCGAGATCACGAAAGGGTGGTCGAGTACGGAGGGGTGGTTCATGGGCGCCAGTGCGTATACCTGGGAGCGGCTGGAGGAGGCGGCTCGGGGGGCGCGGTCGTTGTCGGAGGCGCTGGAGAGACTGGGGGTGGATCCGCGGAGTTCGACGCGGGACTACCCCCCGAAGAACTGCGCGTCGCGGTCGCCGAGTCCTTCTCCATCGCGGAAGTGCTGCGCCGCCTGGGACGGCCGGACAACGGCGGGCAGCGGGCGGCGTTGCGCCGACAGATCGCGCAGGAGCACCTCGATACGGCTCACTTCCTGGGGCAGGCGCACAACCGGGGTAAGCCCGGCACCATCCCGGCCAAGCACCCCGAGGAGATCTTGGTCCGGCACGACGGCAAGCACAGGACCGCGACAAGGCTGTTGCGCCGCGCGCTCGGCAGCGTCGGCGTACCTGAGCAGTGCGCTCGGTGTGGCACCGGCCCCGAGTGGCGCGGCAAACCGATGACGCTGGAGGTGGATCACATCAACGGGGACTGGAGCGACGACCGGCGCGAGAACCTGCGGCTGTTGTGTCCCAACTGCCACGCGGTCACCAGCACCTGGTGCCGAGGAGGCAAAAGTCGACGAGCTGCTCCCGGTACCATGACAGGCGGCTAGCGGCGGTGGCGCAATGGCGACGCAGCAGGTTTAGGTCCTGTGGCCCCTGACCGGGCTTGAGGGTTCGAATCCCTTCCGCCGCACGAGATACGGCCTGCACATCGAAGGTTCGATGGTGCAGGCCGTTTCTCTTGGCTTCAGCGCAACAGCTCCCGAACCACCGGCACCAACGCCCGAAACGCCTTCCCCCGGTGGCTGATCGCGTTCTTCTCCTGGGGAGTCAACTCCGCGCAGGTCCGCGTATCGCCCTCCGGCTGGAGGATCGGGTCGTAGCCGAAGCCGCCCGTGCCCGTCGGCTTGTGGCGGAGAGTGCCGGGGAGTTGGCCCTCCACCACCCTTTCCGTGCCGTCCGGCAGGGCCAGTGCCGCCGCGCAGGCGAAGTGGGCGCCCCGGTGTTCCTCGGCGATGTCCGAGAGCTGGGCGAGGAGGAGGTCCAGGTTGGCCTTGTCGTCGCCGTGGCGGCCGGACCAGCGGGCGGAGAAGATGCCGGGGGCGCCGTTGAGGACGTCGACGCAGAGGCCGGAGTCGTCGGCGACGGCGGGGAGGCCGGTGGCCTGGGCGAGGGCGTGGGCCTTCAGGAGGGCGTTCTCCGCGAAGGTGACGCCGGTTTCCTTGACGTCGGGGATGTCCGGGTAGGCGTCGGCGCCGACGAGGTCGTGGGACAGCCCGGCTTCGGCGAGGATCGCGCGAAGTTCGGTGATCTTCCCGGTGTTACGGGTGGCGAGGATCAGGCGACTCATGGCCCCCAGTATCGCGGGGGCCGGGAGCCGCGCCCCCTCAGGGGCGCGGGGAACTGCGCGAGCGACCACGACGGACCCGCGGTTGGCCACCGGCAGCCGGCGTTACGGAGTGCACACCTTCGTCAGTTCGCCCGCCGCGTCCGTGACCGGGCTGATGTCGGGTGTCTCGTCGCCGTTCTTGATCGACGTGCGGACGTTGTCGACGGCCTTGTTCAGGTCGTCGACGGCCTTGCCGACATCCGCGTTGTCGGTCTTGTCGCCGATGTCGCCGAGGTTCTTGTCGATGGAGTCGAGGGACTCGTCGATCTGCGTCGGGTCGTTCGCCGCGCTGTCGACCGCCTGCTGGAGGTCCGTGACGCTGTCGGCGATGGCGTCGGCGGCCTGGACGCAGTCCAGCGCCTTGTCGACGGCGGCGCAGCCGGTGGTGAGTCCGGCGGTCAGCGCGACGGCCGCCAGGGTGGCGGCGACGGCTGCGGTGCGGCGTCGGCGGCTCGCGGCCATGGAGCGGTCCCTCTCGTTCGGTCGGGCCGGTCGGGCCCGCGCGGTTGGCCGGGCGCACAGGGATGAGCCGTGCGCCCGTACTCCTTCAGACGCGAGTGTGCTCGGCGCGGTTGCCCGTGCCGAGCACTCGTCTTGGTGTGCCTTTTACTTTTCGAGGACGGTGGCAAGCGCGGTGCGCTGGTGGGCGGTGAGTTCGTCGCAGCCGGCGACGGCGAGGTCGAGGAGGGCGCCCAGTTCGTCGCGGGCGAAAGGCTCGGCTTCGGCGGTGCCCTGGACCTCGACGAAGCGGCCGTCGCCGGTGCAGACGACGTTCATGTCGGTGTCGGCCTTGACGTCTTCCTCGTAGCAGAGGTCGAGGAGGGGGACGCCGCCGACGATGCCGACGGAGACGGCGGAGACGGTGCCGGTCAGGGGCTGGCGGCCCGCCTTGATCAGCTTCTTGCGCTGGGCCCAGGCGACGGCGTCGGCCAGTGCGACGTAGGCGCCGGTGATGGCTGCCGTGCGGGTGCCGCCGTCGGCCTGGAGGACGTCGCAGTCGAGGACGATGGTGTTCTCGCCGAGGGCCTTGTAGTCGATGACGGCGCGCAGGGAGCGGCCGATGAGGCGGCTGATCTCGTGGGTGCGGCCGCCGATGCGGCCCCTGACGGACTCGCGGTCGCCGCGGGTGTTGGTGGAGCGGGGCAGCATGGAGTATTCGGCGGTGACCCAGCCTTCGCCGCTGCCTTTGCGCCAGCGGGGGACGCCTTCGGTGACGGAGGCGGTGCAGAAGACCTTGGTGTCGCCGAAGGAGACGAGGACGGAGCCTTCGGCGTGCTTGCTCCAGCCGCGCTCGATGGTGATGGGGCGGAGCTGCTGGGGGGTGCGGCCGTCGATTCGAGACATGCGGCTGAGCCTATCCGTACGTGCGGAAGGGGCCCTTCCCGCGGTGGGAGGGGCCCCGGTGGTGAGCTGGGGGTGTCAGGGGGTGAGGCCCGGGACGATCCCCGTCCTTCACATCATGTCTTCGATGTCCGCTGCGATGGGGTCGGCGTCGGTGCCGATGACGACCTGGATCGCGGTGCCCATCTTGACGACGCCGTGGGCGCCGGCGGCCTTCAGGGCGGTCTCGTCGACCTTGGAGGGGTCCACGACCTCGGTCCGCAGCCGGGTGATGCAGCCTTCGACCTCTTCGATGTTGTCGATGCCGCCGAGCCCGGCAACGATCTTCTCAGCCTTGCTGGCCATCTTCGTTCTCCCTGATCCGAACCGCTTTGTCGCAGTAACCCACAGTTGGTCCATCTTTGCGAGCGGTCATGTCGCGTGTGCCGAATGATGGCGTCACGTTCGCGCGACCGTCCGAACGACTGGTCTACACCACAAGCCCGCCTCCCGACAAAGGGGACCGGAATGAGTGCGGACAGCCCCGCCGGCGCCGAGGCCGCCGCCCGTCCTGGACATGCCCGCTGGAACCGGCTGTTCCAAGGGTTGCAGAAGATGGGCCGCAGTCTGCAGTTGCCGATCGCGGTGCTGCCGGCGGCGGGGATCCTCAACCGGCTGGGGCAGCCTGATGTGTTCGGGGACGACGGGCTGGGCTGGACGAACGTCTCGAAGGTGATGGTGGGGGCGGGCGGTGCGCTGCTGGACAGTTCGCTGGGGTTGCCGCTGCTGTTCTGTGTGGGCGTTGCGATCGGGATGGCGAAGAAGGCGGACGGTTCGACGGCGCTGGCGGCGGTGGCCGGGTTCCTCGTTTATTTCACGGTGCTGCGGCAGTTTCCGGAGGGTTGCCCGGAGGGGTCGGTGGTGGTGCCGAACGTGGGGTGCCAGGTGACCGACGGGGACCGGACGGTGACGTCGTTCACGTTCCAGAATCCGGGGGTGTTCGGCGGGATCGTGATGGGGCTGCTGGCGGCGTTCTTCTGGGCGCGTTTCCATCGCACGCGGCTGGTGGACTGGCTGGGGTTCTTCAACGGGCGGCGGCTGGTGCCGATCATCATGGCGTTCGTGGCGATCGTGTTCGCGGCGCTGTGTCTGTGGGTGTGGCCGCCGATCGGTGACGCGCTGGAGAGTTTCAGCGACTGGCTGGACGGTCTGGACGCGTGGGGTGCGGGTGTGTTCGGGGTGGCGAACCGGGCGTTGCTGGTGGTGGGGCTGCATCAGTTCCTGAACGTGCCCGTCTGGTTCCAGTTCGGCTCGTTCACGAAGCCGGACGGGACGGTGGTGCACGGTGACATCAACATGTTCCTGGCGGGGGATCCGGACGCCGGTCAGTTCACCTCGGGGTTCTTCCCGATCATGATGTTCGCGTTGCCGGCGGCGGCGCTGGCGATCACGCACTGTGCGCGGCCGGACCGGCGCAAGGAGGTCGGCGGTCTGATGGTGTCGGTGGCGCTGACGTCGTTCGTCACGGGCATCACCGAGCCGATCGAGTATTCGTTCCTGTTCGTGGCGCCGGTGCTGTACGTGGTGCACGCGCTGCTGACGGGGGTGTCGATGGCGGTGACGTGGGGGCTGGGGGTGCATGACGGGTTCAGCTTCTCGGCGGGGCTGATCGACTACGTCATCAACTGGAATCTGGCGACGAGGCCGTGGCTGATCGTCCCGGTCGGGCTGGGCTTCGCGCTCGTCTATTACGTGATCTTCCGGTTCGCGATCACGAAGTTCGACCTGAGGACTCCGGGTCGGGAGCCTGCGGAGGACGTGGAGGACAGCGCCGAGGCGTGATCGTCGCAGGGGCGGAAATTGGCGGGTTCCACTCGTTCGGCCTACCGTGCTACAACTGGTCTACACCACTCACTGGTGGAGGTGGCGCGGCGATGACCGCGTTCCCCTTTCTTTGAGACGCCGCCGTCCCCCGCTGAATTCTCCCTGCGCGGCGCCGTGCCCCCTGGAGGAAGTTCATGTCCACAGCCACAGCCGCGCCCGCGAGCCCGAAGAAGGGGTCGGCGGTGATGGCCGTCATGCAGCGCATCGGCCGGAGCCTGATGCTGCCCGTCGCCGTCCTGCCCGCCGCCGCCCTGCTGGTCCGACTCGGCAACACCGACATGCTCGGGCGCGAGTCGTTCCCCGCGTTCATCACCAAGATCGCGAGCTTCATGGCGGCCGGCGGTAACGCGATCCTCGACAACATGGCGCTGCTGTTCGCCGTGGGTATCGCGATCGGCTTCGCCAAGAAGTCGGACGGCTCCACCGCCCTGGCGGCCGTGGTGGGTTACCTGGTCTTCAAGAACGTGCTGGCCACGTTCACCGACAAGAACCTGCCCCAGGTGGCGAAGGTCGTCGACGGCAAGATAGTCATGACGGACGCGCCGGTGGACGCCAAGGTGCTCGGCGGTGTGGTGATGGGCCTCGTCGTCGCCCTGCTCTACCAGCGGTTCTACCGCACCAAGCTGCCGGACTGGGCGGGCTTCTTCGGCGGGCGCCGACTGGTGCCGATCCTGTCGGCCTTCGCCGGTCTGCTCCTCGGCATCGTCTTCGGTTACATCTGGCCGGTCCTCGGCACGGCCCTGCACAACTTCGGTGAGTGGCTGGTCGGTTCCGGGGCGGTCGGCGCGGGCATCTTCGGTGTCGCCAACCGTGCGCTGATCCCGATCGGCATGCACCACCTGCTGAACTCCTTCCCCTGGTTCCAGGCCGGCACCTACGAGGGCAAGAGCGGCGACATCGCCCGGTTCCTGGCGGGCGACCCGACCGCCGGGCAGTTCATGACCGGCTTCTTCCCGATCATGATGTTCGCCCTGCCGGCCGCCTGCCTGGCGATCGTGCACTGCGCCCGGCCCGAGCGCCGCAAGGTCGTCGGCGGCATGATGTTCTCCCTCGCGCTGACCTCGTTCGTCACGGGCGTCACCGAGCCGATCGAGTTCACCTTCATGTTCATCGCCCCGGTGCTGTACGCGATCCACGCCGTGCTCACCGGTGTCTCGATGGCGCTGACCTGGGCCCTGGGGATGAAGGACGGCTTCGGCTTCTCGGCCGGCGCGGTGGACTTCTTCCTCAACCTGGGCATCGCGAGCAACCCGTGGGGCCTGGCCCTGGTCGGCTTGTGCTTCGCGGCGGTCTACTACGTGGTCTTCCGCTTCGCGATCACCAAGTTCAACCTGCCGACGCCGGGCCGCGAGTCCGACGAGGAACTCGCCGAGTTGCAGAAGGCGGAGGCGAAGTAGCCCCGTACACGCTGAAGGCCCGGAACCGCTCTGGTTCCGGGCCTTCGTGCGTCGGGCGCCAGGACCTGTCGTTTGGATCAGGCCCTCAGATCTCGTACGTCTGCCGCGGCGCGGCCAGGTCCACCGGGCCGTCGTAGACCTCGCGGGCGTCGGCGAGGTTGACCTGGGGGTCCGTCCACGGCGGGATGTGGGTGAGGACCAGGCGGCGGGCACCGGCCCGGGCCGCCGTCTCCCCCGCCTCGCGGCCGTTGAGGTGCAGGTCGGGGATGTTCTCCTTGCCGTGCGTGAACGCGGCCTCGCACAGGAACAGGTCGGCGTCCCGGGCGAGTTCGTCCAGCGCGGGGCTCACGCCGGTGTCGCCGGAGTACGCCAGCGTCCGGCCGCCGTGCTCGATCCGGATGCCGTACGCCTCCACGGGGTGGGCCACCCGCTCGGTGTGCACCGTGAACGGGCCGAGCTCGAAGGTGGACGGCTTGACCGTGTGGAAGTCGAAGACCTCGCTCATGGAGGAGGCGGAGGGGGTGTCCGCGTAGGCGGTGGTCAGCCGGTGTTCCGTGCCTTCGGGGCCGAAGACGGGGAGTGGAGCGCAGCGGCCGCCGTCGTGGCGGTAGTAGCGCGCGACGAAGTACGCGCACATGTCGATGCAGTGGTCGGCGTGCAGATGGCTGAGGAAGATCGCGTCGAGGTCGTAGAGACCGCAGTGGCGCTGCAACTCGCCCAGGGCACCGTTGCCCATGTCGAGAAGCAGCCGGAAGCCGTCGGCCTCGACGAGGTAGCTCGAGCAGGCCGATTCCGCGGACGGGAACGACCCCGAGCAGCCGACGACGGTGAGCTTCATGAAGCAGAAACCTCCGCTGGCGGGATAAGTCTGAGAGGGGCGTCGGGGGTCGTGCGGTCCGTCGAGCGTAAGGCGCAAAACCTCCGGTAGCTCCTCCACCAAGGCCTGTTGTGGGCGAACTCACCTGTGGTGTCACCGGTTCGGCTGGCAGGGCCGGGGGGTGATCCTCGTGAGGGGGGCGCGCGGCAGCGGCGGCGCCGGTAACGTCTCAGTATGGACACGTCCTGGTGGCTGGCGCTCGCCGCGGTGGTGCTGCTCGCGCTCATCGCCACGCTCGTCGACGGCTGGGGCCGGGGGCGGCGGCCGTCTGCCCGGCGGGTCCGGACGGCTGTACCGACCATCACGAAGGAGGGTCGGCCGCAGCCGGCGGAGATCTGGTGGGCGGACGTGCCCTACGAGGACGAGGCCCGCACCAAGGACCGGCCCTGTCTGGTGCTGGCGGTGCGCGGGGAGCGGGCGACGGTCGCGAAGATCACCACCCGGTTCCGCGACGAGCGCACCGGCGTGATCCCGCTGCCGCCGGGTTCGGTCGGCGACACCCAGGGGCGTGCGAGTTTCCTGGAGACGGAAGAGCTGCGGGAGGTCCCGGTGTGGGGCTTCCGGCGGCGGGTCGGCGTGGTGGATCCGGCGCTGTGGGACCAGGTCCGGTATCTGGCGGGCTGAGCGGCACGAAGGGCTGGAGTCGTGACTCCAGCCCTTCGTTCATGTCGGTGCCCGGCGTCGGCTACGCCCAGAGCTGGCCCTGGAGCGTGTCGATGGCCTCCTCCGTCGTGGCCGCCGTGTAGACGCCCGTCGAGAGGTACTTCCAGCCGCCGTCGGCGACGACGAAGGCGATGTCGGCCGGCTCTCCGGCCTTGACGGCCTTCTTGCCGACGCCGATCGCGGCGTGCAGCGCGGCGCCCGTGGAGACGCCGGCGAAGATGCCCTCCTGCTGGAGCAGCTCGCGGGTGCGGGTGACCGCGTCCGCCGAGCCGACCGAGAAGCGGCTGGTGAGGACGGAGGCGTCGTACAGCTCGGGGACGAAGCCCTCGTCGAGGTTGCGCAGGCCGTAGACCAGGTCGTCGTAGCGCGGTTCGGCCGCGACGATCTGGACGTCCGGCTTGTGCTCGCGCAGGTAGCGGCCCACGCCCATGAGGGTGCCGGTCGTGCCGAGGCCGGCCACGAAGTGCGTGACGGACGGCAGGTCGGCGAGGATCTCGGGGCCGGTCGTGGCGTAGTGGGCGCCCGCGTTGTCGGGGTTGCCGTACTGGTAGAGCATCACCCAGTCCGGGTGCTCGGCCGAGAGCTCCTTGGCGACGCGCACGGCGGTGTTGGAGCCGCCCGCCGCCGGGGAGGAGATGATCTCCGCGCCCCACATGCCCAGCAGGTCCCGGCGTTCCTGCGAGGTGTTCTCCGGCATCACGCACACGATGCGGTAGCCCTTGAGCTTCGCCGCCATCGCCAGCGAGATGCCGGTGTTGCCCGACGTCGGCTCGAGGATGGTGCAGCCCGGGGTGAGGCGGCCGTCCTTCTCCGCCTGCTCGATCATGTGCAGGGCCGGACGGTCCTTTACCGACCCCGTCGGGTTGCGGTCCTCCAGCTTCGCCCAGATACGGACGTCGGCGGACGGCGACAGCCGCGGCAGGCGCACCAGGGGGGTGTTGCCGACCGCGGCCAGGGGGGAGTCGTAGCGCATCGTTGATCAGACCATGCCGCCGGCCACGGCCGGCAGGATCGTGACGTTGTCGCCGTCCGACAGCTTGGTGGTGATGCCGTCGAGGAAGCGGACGTCCTCGTCGTTCAGGTACACGTTGACGAAGCGGCGCAGCTGGTCGCCGTCGACGATGCGGGCCTGGATGCCCGGGTGCCGGGTCTCGAGGTCGTCGAAGAGCTCGGCGAGGGTGTCTCCCTTGCCCTCCACCGCCTTCTGACCGTCGGTGTAGGTGCGGAGGATGGTCGGGATACGGACCTCGATGGCCATGGCTTCAGGGCTCCTGTCGGGAGTAGTCAGTCGGGGCGCGCGGCAGCGCAGGAACAGCGGGGTGGTGCGTGTGTGCAGCGCCGCGGCTCACGGCCGTACGGCGGCAGGGACCGGCGTCAACAGATGGCGCTGGCGAGCCTGCACAGGTCGACGTGCAGCCGCGCCACGAGCAGCGTGCCCGGCGTCTTGTCGCTCACGTCGTGGAAAACCATGGGCTCATCGTATCGATTCCCGGTCCGGGTTCTGGAATGTGATCCCACATCGCGGACGTTTCAGGGCCGGGGAGTGAGACCGCGCTGTTCAGGGGTCCTCAGTACGCCTCGACGACCTGGACCTCCTCCTCTGTGACCTCGCCCTCGACGATCCGGAAGGAGCGGAACTGGAACTCGCCGGCCCCGTCGGTGTCGGCGGTGGAGACGAGGACGTAGTGGGCGCCGGGCTCGTTGGCGTAGGAGATGTCGGTGCGCGAGGGGTAGGCCTCGGTCGCGGTGTGGGAGTGGTAGATGACCACCGGCTCCTCGTCGCGGTCGTCCATCTCGCGGTAGAGCTTGAGCAGGTCTCCCGAGTCGAACTCGTAGAACGTGGGCGACATGGCCGCGTTCAGCATGGGGATGAACCGCTCGGGGCGGTCCGAGCCGGCCGGGCCGGCGACGACGCCGCACGCCTCGTCGGGGTGGTCCTTGCGCGCGTGGGCGACGATCTGGTCGACGAGGGCCTGGGTGATGGTCAGCATGCCGGCAAGGATAAGCAGAGGGGCCGTTCCGTACCGAGGGTTGGTACGGAACGGCCCACATGCCGGACGCCCTGAGCGGCAGCCGCAGGGAGTGCCACGAGTACTCCCTGCGGCTGGGCGTCCTTCGGGTTGGTCAGCCGACCTTCTCGAAATCCGCGTCGCGGCGCTCGGCGATCTGCGGGTTGCGGCTCTTGAGGACCGCCCAGCCGATGCCGAGGGCGACGGCCCAGACGGCCGCGACGTACAGGCAGATCCGGGCGTCCTTGTCGTAGGCGATCATGCAGGTCACGCAGACGAGGAAGAGGAGCGCGACCCAGCTGAAGAGCGCCCCGCCGGGGGCGGGGAAGGACGAGGCGCGCAGCCGGCCCGCGTCGACCGCGGCGCGGTAGCGGATGTGGCTGACGAGGATCATCATCCAGGTCCAGATGCCGGCCGCGGTGGCGACGGAGGTGACGTAGAGGAACGCCTTCTCCGGGACGACGTAGTTCAGGACGACGCCGATGCCCATGAGCGCCACGGAGACGGTGATGCCGACGGCGGGCGTCTTGCGGGCGTTGAGCTTGCCGAAGGCCTGCGGCGCCTCGCTGTTGGCGGCCAGGTCGCGCAGCATCCGGCCGGTCGAGTACATGCCCGAGTTGCAGGAGGACAGGGCCGCGGTGAGCACCACGAAGTTGACGATGCCCGCCGCGAGCGGGATGCCGATCTTGCCGAAGGCGTGGACGAACGGGCTCTCGCCGGCGGAGAACTCGGTCCACTTGACGACGGAGAGGATCACCAGCAGCGCGCCGACGTAGAAGACGATGATGCGCCAGGGCAGGGTGTTGATGGCCTTGGGCAGGGTCTTCTCGGGGTTCTCGGACTCGCCCGCGGTGACGCCGACGAGCTCGACGGCGAGGTAGGCGAACATGACGCCCTGGAGCGTCATCAGGCTGGAGCCGATGCCGTTCGGGAAGAAGCCGTCGTGCGACCAGAGGTTGGAGACGGCGGCGGTGTCACCGGCGTCGGAGAAGCCGAGGGTGAGCACGCCGAGGCCGATGACGATCATGCCGATGATGGCCGTGACCTTGATCATCGAGAACCAGAACTCGACCTCGCCGAAGATCTTGACGGAGATCAGGTTGACGCCGAAGAGCACCACCAGGAACACCAGGGCGCTGAGCCACTGCGGGATCTCGGGGAACCAGAAGTGGATGTAGATCGCGGCGGCCGTGAGTTCGGCCATGCCGGTGACCACCCACATGAGCCAGTACGTCCAGCCCGTGACGAACCCGAAGAACGGGCCGAGGAATTCGCGGGCGTACTCGGCGAACGAGCCGGAGACGGGCCGGTACAGGAGCAGTTCGCCCAGCGCTCTCATGATGAAGAAGATGACGACGCCCGCGAGGGCGTACATGAGGATGATGCTGGGGCCGGCCTTGGCGATGTTCGCTCCGGCACCCATGAACAGGCCGACGCCGATGGCGCCGCCGATCGCGATCATCTGGACCTGACGGCTGCCGAGTCCGCGCTCGTAGCCCTCTTCAGGTGCCTTCTCCGTGTCGACCTGCACAGAGGTCATGTGTGGTGCGCCTTTCTCCATGCCGACCCGGGCCCTTCGTCGGCCTCGGATCGGGTTTCGATCCCCCCGGAATGATGGAGCTGAGCGGGCCGGAAGCCCGCTCGTGCCTGGCCGGCGATTACCGGCTCGGTGGCGCACCCGGCCGAACATTCGGGTGGTGTTCTGCCGGGCGGTCGTGAAGATTTATCACGATCGCAACACTGAATTCAGGGGTGGAATGTGGCGCACCGCACAGGGAAAAGCGGACAAAGGGCACCCGAAGAGGCCATAGGAGGCGGGAGCGGTGACGTGATCGTTATCCGGATTTGAGTGTCCTCTGAGCGAACACCGATCGGCCACCCAGGGGTCACAGAACCTGCACGGATCAGGACATAAGGGTTCCGACCAGCGTCTCCTGGAGTCCGCCGAGCCACAGGTAGGCCATCACCATCGGCTTGCGCGGGTCCTCGTCCGGGAGGCGGTAGAGGAGGTCGGTGTCGTCGTCGTCCGTGATCTCCAGCCGCGAGCCGATCGCGAGCCGCAGGTCGTTCAGGGCGCCCAGCCACTGCTGGGACTCCGCCGGCGACAGCTTCAGCACCGCACCGCCCTCGCCGGCCGAGGCCGAGGAGAGCGCGTCGAGGGAGCGGATCACCGCGAGGGCGCTGTCCCGCTTGCCGGCCCGCAGGTCGTTCTCGGTGTAGCGGCGGAACTCCGCGGAGTACGCCCGCTGCTCCTCGGCGTCCCGGGCCGAGGCGGGCTGCTCGGGGTCGCTGTAGGCGTCCGGGAAGAGCCGCCTCAGCACCGGGTCGGCGGGCGGCTCGCTCGGGCCCTCCGCGAACAGCTCGGCGAGGGGGTCGCCGGAGGCGTCCTCGGCGGGGCCGGGGCCGATGAGCTCCAGGAGCTGGACGGCCAGCGACCGGATGATGGAGATCTCGACGTCGTCGAGGGCGACGGCCGCGCCGCCGCCGGGGAGCGGTTCGAAGGTTCCGGGCATGAACGCCTTTTCGCTGCTGGGCGGGGAGCTGGCTACTTGCGGTCCTGCTGGAGGGTCGCCCACAGGCCGTAGCCGTGCATGGCCTGCACGTCGCGTTCCATCTCCTCGCGGCTGCCGCTGGAGACGACCGCCCGGCCCTTGTGGTGGACATCGAGCATGAGCTTGGTGGCCTTGTCCTTGGAGTAGCCGAAGTACGACTGGAAGACGTACGTCACGTAGCTCATGAGGTTGACCGGGTCGTTGTGGACGATGGTGACCCACGGGACGTCCGGCTCGGGTACGGCGAAGACCTCCTCCGCCGACTCGGTGCGTTCGATCTCCAGGGGCGCGGGTGACGTCACACTGCCCATGCTGCCACCCGAGGGGGGGAGTCGCACAAACGAGCCTGGCCGTAAGGCGATCGCATCCCCGGAGACCACAATCGTCAGATTGACGAAATGGGGGTACGCTCCTCTTCATGAACACAGCGGACCTCGGGCTGCCGGTGGATGTTCCGTCGACGGCTCTCTTCACGGACCAGTACGAGCTGACGATGCTGCGGGCCGCCCTCGCGTCGGGCACGGCCGAGCGACGGAGCGTGTTCGAGGTCTTCACCCGGCGGCTGCCGGACGGGCGCCGTTACGGCGTCGTGGGCGGCACCGGCCGGGTGCTGGACGCGGTGGAGAACTTCCGCTTCGACACGGCCGTGCTGGACTTCCTGCGCGAGCGGGAGATCGTCGGCGAGGAGACCCTGGAGTGGCTGGACGGCTACCGGTTCAGCGGGGACATCTGGGGCTACCCCGAGGGCGAGGTGTACTTCCCGGGCTCGCCGATCATGCGGGTCGAGGGCACCTTCGCCGAGTGCGTGCTGCTGGAGACCGTGATCCTGTCGATCCTCAACCACGACTCGGCGATCGCCGCGGCCGCCTCGCGCATGTCGGCGGCCGCCGGTGACCGGCCGCTGATCGAGATGGGCGCCCGGCGCACCCACGAGCTGGCGGCGGTGGCGGCCTCCCGGGCCGCCTACGTCGGCGGCTTCGCGACCACCTCCGACCTGGCGGCCGGCTTCCGCTACGGCATTCCCACCGTCGGCACCTCCGCGCACGCCTTCACCCTGCTGCACGACAGCGAGCGGGACGCCTTCCAGGCCCAGGTGAACACGCTGGGCCGGGGCACCACGCTGCTGGTCGACACCTACGACGTCGCCGAGGCGGTCCGCACGGCCGTCGAGGTCGCCGGGACCGAGCTGGGCGCGGTGCGGATCGACTCCGGCGATCTGCTGCTGGTGGCGCACCGGGTGCGGCAGCAGCTGGACGAGCTGGGCGCGAGGGACACGAAGATCGTCGTGACCTCGGACCTGGACGAGTACGCGATCGCCTCGCTGGCCGCGGCGCCGGTGGACGCCTACGGCGTCGGTACGCAGCTGGTGACCGGCTCCGGCCACCCGACCTCCTCGATGGTCTACAAGCTGGTCGCGCGGGCCGAGTCCGCCGACCCGGACGCGCCGCTGGTGCCGGTGGCGAAGAAGTCCAGCGGCGGCAAGACGTCGGTCGGCGGACGCAAGTGGGCCGCGCGGCGGCTGGACTCCCACGGGGTCGCCGAGGCCGAGGTGATCGGCACCGGGCCGGTGCCCGCCGGGCTCGCGGACCGGCAGCTGCCGGTGGAGCTGGTCAAGGGGGGCGAGGTGGTGGCGCGTGAGCCGCTGGACGCGGCACGGGAGCGGCACACGAGGGCCCGCGCGGGTCTGCCGATGTCGGCCACGCAGCTCTCGCGCGGGGAGCCCGTCCTTCCCACGGAGTACCTGCACGAGGCCTCGGGTAGCTAGGGGGTGTTCTGAATTGTCCAGTGCGGTGCCCGCGGTGTTCGCGGCGTGCCGGACGAAGACCCTCGTAGCGGAGCTACTTGGGTCTTTGGCCGGTGCGGCGAGGGTGCGTGCCGGGCGCCGTGGGTGCTGTGCGGGACAATTCAGAACACCCCCGGTGTGCCGTGACGCGCCGACGACCCGCGACCCCTCCCGTCCGCTCTCCTCTGTCAATAGGCTCGGTGGTTCACCGGCCGGGCTTGCCGACCTCATAGCCGAAGGACACCGACCATGCGCCGCGCCTTGATCGTCGTCGATGTGCAGAACGACTTCTGCGAGGGGGGCAGCCTCGCGGTGGCCGGCGGTGCCGATGTGGCCGCCGCCGTCACGGAGCTGATCGGGCAGGCCGCCGGGTCCGGCTACCAGCACGTCGTGGCCACCCGCGACCACCACATCGCTCCCGGCGGCCACTTCTCCGCGAACCCGGACTACGCCCGCTCCTGGCCCGCGCACTGCGTCGCCGGCACCGAGGGCGTCGGCTTCCATCCGAACTTCGCCCCGGCCGTCGCCTCCGGCTCGATCGACGCGGTGTTCGACAAGGGGGCGTACTCGGCGGCGTACAGCGGATTCGAGGGCGCCGACGAGAACGGCACGCCCCTGGCGGACTGGCTGCGCTCCCGCGACGTCACCGAGGTCGACGTGGTCGGCATCGCCACGGACCACTGCGTGCGCGCCACGGCCCTGGACGCCGCCCGGGAGGGCTTCCGTACGCAGGTCCTGCTGGACCTGACGGCCGGAGTGGCCCCGGAGAGCACCGAGCGGGCCCTTGAGGAGCTGCGCGAGGCGGGCGTGGAGCTGTCGGGCAAGCCGGTCGTGCAGTAGCCCCGAGGCCCCGGCGGGATCCCGCGGGTCAGGTCTGGGCCGTCGGGCGCCGCAGGAGCGCCCGGATCGGGCGCCACAGCTCCTGGACCAGGTCCGGGCTCGTCGCGACACCGTTGTCGGGAGCCGTGCGCCATATGAGGCCGTCGGGGTGGTGGAGGACCGCGGTGATCTCGTCGGGGGTCGGCGGGGCGGCGTTGCCGCGCAGGTAGACCGACCGCAGACCGAGGTTGCGGAGCCTGGTCAGGGCCCGGGCGCGGTTCACGGAGTGGACGAGGACGCGGACGGCGCCGGGGCCGTCGGCGGCGGGGCTGGGCAGGTTCAGTGCCACCACCACCGTGCCGTTCGGCAGCTTGCAGAAGCCTCCTGCGGCCATGCGCTCATCCCCCCGTGTCGGTCGGTGTCAATAAGAGAGTCACAGGACGCACCTAAACACGGATCGGCGGTGACCCGCCAGTGGGTCACCGCCGATCATGTTCTGACCTGCAAGGATGCGGATTACCTACCCGCGGAGCCGACCTCCAGCTCGATCGTCGAGCCGTCCTTGGCTTCCTTGAGGATCTTGATCTTCGTGTTGGTGTCAGTGATCTTGACACCCGCGGTGGGGTTCGACTCGTCGTAGTAGTCGTTCTTCCGGTCGTTGAAGACCGAGACGCCCTTCGACCCCGGGATGTACTTCGCCACGTCCGCCTTGTGCAGCGTCATGCCGTCGGTGCGGTAGCGGCTGAACGGTGAGTCGTAGGCCTGGATGCGGTTGCGCATCAGCGTGCCGTCGGCCCACTTGAGCGCCTCCGGGTGCGAGTCGATCGGCAGGACCAGGCCGGTGCCCTGGTGCTGGCTGGTGTTGTTGTCCACCTGGGAGGTGTCCCACTTCCAGATCAACAGGCCGTTCTGGTACGCATAGTGCTCCACCCAGTCCGGGCGCGCCGTGAAGCCGAAGTTGTACGGGCCGGTCTTCAGCGTCTTGTCGTACGACACGTACTGCCGGTTCTCGGCGATGTAGTACTGCGCGTAGTCCTTGGTGAAGGACGCGCCGATGCGGGAGAAGCCGGTGGCCTTCCACGCCTCGTCCGCGCTCTCGGCGTTGTCGGTGAAGACGGGCGCACCGTCGGCCGTCACCGTGATCGCGTCGGCCGCGAAGCCCTTCTGGGCCACGCCGCCGTCGGTCTGGTAGCGGAAGCGGAGGTCGATCTTCTTTCCGGCGTAGGCGTCGAGCGAGAAGGCGAGCTTCTTGTAGCCGTCGACCGTGCCGGTGAGGACCGGCTTGTCGCTGGCGTCACGCTGGATCGGCTGGCCGTCCACCGTGCCGTCGACAGCGGTCCAGTTGGCGCCGCCGTCGGTCGAGACCTCGGTGTAGAGGAAGTCGTAGTTGGCCTCGATGTCGTACCAGCCGTCGAGGGTCAGCTGCGCCTTCGACTTGCCGGTCAGGTCGACGACACGCGTCAGGGTGTTCTTGAGGTTGTCACCGCTGCCGCTCCACCACTGGGTCTTGCCCTCGGCGGGGGTGACGATCTCGGTGGTGACCGCCTTCTTGGGGAGGTCGACGACCAGGGCCTGCTTGTGCTTGGTGTTGTACTCCGCCACGCCCAGCTTGTGCCAGGAGTTGACGCCGGCCTTGGCCTTGTCGTAATTCAGCCAGCCCAGCTGCAGCTTGTCCCAGGCGGTCATGTCGCCGGGCAGGTCGCCGATCTCGTTCTTGCCGGTGCCGAGCCAGGAACCGGAGGACATCAGCGTCCAGAAGCCGGTGGAGTTCTCGCCGCCCGCGGTGTCGTAGTGGTCCGGCAGGCCGAGGTCGTGGCCGTACTCGTGGGCGTAGACGCCGAGTCCGCCGTTCTCCGGCTGGACGGTGTAGTCGCCGACCCAGATGCCGGTGTCGCCGATCTTCGCGCCGCCCAGCTTGTTGTTCTCCGGGCCGGTGGCGCCGGCGTCGGTGCCGAAGGCGTACCAGCGGTGGGCCCAGATCGCGTCGGTGCCCTGGGCGCCGCCGCCCGCGGACTCGTCCTCGCCTGCGTGCACGATCTGGAAGTGGTCGATGTAGCCGTCGGGCTCGTTGAAGTCGCCGTCGCCGTCGAAGTCGTAGCGGTCCCACTCGTCGAAGCGTGCGACGTCCGCCTTGATCTGCGCGTCGGTCCTCCCCGCTGCCTTCTGCTGGGAGACCCAGGCGTTCAGACCGTCGCTGACGACGTTCCACACGCTGGAGCAGTTGGTGTCACCGCAGGCGTTGTTGCCGTAACGGGCCTCGTTGTAGGGGACCTTGACCCAGTCGGAGACCTCGCCGTCGACCGAGTAGCGGCCGGAGGACTGCTTCTCGTAGTAGGTCTTGACCGAGTCGACGCCCTTGCCGGAACCGAAGTACAGGTCCTGGAAGTAGTCCTGGTCGTAGTCGGCCCTCCACGCCGTGGAGTTGTCCTTCTTGCGGTCGGGCTTGGCTATCGTGTTGTGCAGCGGGCCCGGGGTGCCGCCGTAGCGGCTGTCGACCTTGTCCCCGAACTCGACCAGGATCGTGAAGATCTTGTCGGTCTTCTCGCGGCCGAGCTCGACGTACTTGGCGTCGCCCTTCTTGCTCTTGAGCTGGACGACCTTCGAGCCCTCGCGGTTCTTGACCTTGCTCTTGCCCGAGAGGACCTGATTCAGGGCCTCCTGGCGCTGAGCGTCCTGGGTCTTGCTCAGCGGGCCTTCGAGGTCGTGCTCGTCGTGGTGACGATCCGCCGGGTCGTGCCGGTCCACGGTGGTGGACCGGGGAGCCGAGGCGTCGTCGGCCACGGCGTACGTCGAGGCGGTGGCGGTGGCCGCCGCGAGCGCCACGCTTATGGCGGCCGCTCTGAACGTCCAGGGTCTACTGGTCACTTGAGATCCTCCCCCGCGTTCGGGCGCGCGGCAGGCAGGGTCCCGGTCATGGAAATCCGCGCGCGCGTGATCAACGCGTGTAGTCAAGTGACGACATTTGACTAGAGGTTTAGAAGAAAAGACAGACCTTGACTTGGACAGGTCAAGTGCACTATGCGGAGGCGGCGTTCGTTTTACGGACAACCAAACGGTTGTCCCGAGGCCCTCCCCACCGGCCGTGCGGGCGCGTGCATATGTCCACTACGTGGACGTCATGACTCCGTGCGCCCCCTGTGCACCGCCCTTGTTGATTAGGTCACGCTTACCACTGGTTCCGGTCGGGCACCCTGCCGGTGAGAATGTCGGATGGCAAAACGCCCGGAAGCCGGCGTCATGCCAGGCCGACACCCCCGTGGACCCCCACTTTCGAGGACATGATGGCCATGCCCCGTCCGACTGCCGCACAGCTCGCCTACGGTTCGTGCACCGTGATCTTCTCGACCCTCGCCATGCTGCTGCTGTCTCAGACGAGTTCGGGTGCGGGGATCGCGATCATCGCCGTCGCGGCGCTCGTCCTCGGACTGCTGGTCGCCATGACGGTGCCACTGCCCGGGAAGCGCCCGGCCGCGGTGGAGCAGCCCGCGCCCCAGGAACCGCTGCGGGCCTCGGTCCCGGCGCCGGCCCCGAAGCCGGTCCGCGAACGGGCGGCCTCCTGACCGCCCGTTGCCCCTTTCCTTACCGCCTGCCCGTCGCCCCCTGCCTCAATTGGTGCTGACCACGACCGTTTTGGCTGCCTTGTCGTGCAGGCCCTGCTTGTAGGGCCGGTCGAAGAAGCTCCAGCCACCCGAGATCGCGGTCCAGACGCAGGCGCAGCAGAAGGCGAACGGGATCCACAGCACCGCGGCGCGCATCAGCGCGTTCTGCACGGAGGGCGTCGCGCCGTTGTCCAGGTTGGCCACGCGCATGTGCAGCAGCTTCTTGCCGAGGGTCTGGCCGGTCCGCACGGTCATGACGGTGTCGTAGGCGATGTAGAGGACGGCGGCGACCGCCGACTGCCAGAACGACTTGCCGACCTCGATGCGGTCGCTGTCCACGTCGTACTCGTTGACGTCGAAGCCCCAGGTGAGCAGCCAGACGACGACACCCACCAGGATCATGTCGATGATGCGCGCGAGCGTGCGCTTGCCGCTGTCGGCGAGCGGGGGCATGCCGGCGAGGGGGTCGGTGGGGTGGGAACCGCCGCCGTACGGATCACCGCCGTAGGGGCCGCCGCCGGGAGGGCCGTCGGCGCCGGGCGGGCCGCCTCCGAAGCCGCCGCCGGGGCCACTGCCGGGACCGCCCGTGCCGCCCGGGCCGCCGTCCCCGTACGGCGGGGGTTCGCTGCCGTAGGGCGAGCCCGCGCCCTCGCCGGGCGGCTCGTTCGGGGGACGCTTCCTGAACGGGTCGTCTTCCGGGGGCTGCTGACCGGAGCCGGGCGGCGGTTCACTGCTCATGGCCCGAGTCGACCGCGAACCGGCGGGCTCCGCATCCGGCAGACGGCCGTCCGAGGGAGGTCAGCCCGCCACGAACGTGTGTGCGGCCTTGTCGTGCCAGCACTGGCGCCAGGGCCGGTCGAAGAGGCACCAGGCGACGCCGACGATCCCGACGACGAGGAGCCCGGGCACGCTGTAGACCAGCCAGCGGCGCAGGGCCGCGCCGAACCCCGGGGAGTCATGGCCCTCGATGTCCCGGACTTCGAGGCCCATCAGCTTCTTGCCGAGGGTGCGGCCCCACTTGGCGGTGGGCAGCACCTCGCACAGGACACCGGCGAGCAGCAGGACGGCCAGGATGATGCCGAGGTAGATCGAGGTGGTGCCGTCGAGCAGCCAGACCGTGACGGTCTCGCCGGAGAGCTTGGCCGCGTCGATCTTCTCGTTGACGTGGTCGATCGCCTTGGTGCCGAGCGGTACGGCGGCCGCGGAGGTGAGGGCGGCGAGGACGACGGTGTCCAGCAGCCGGGCGGTCAGCCGCTTGCCCAGACCGGCGGGTCGGGCCTCCGCCTGGCGCCGGGCGGCCGCCTGGAAGATGTCCTCGACCGGCGGTTTCCAGGGGGCGACGGGCTGCTCGTCAGCGCCGTCGGCACCGGCGAGCCGGTGCACCTGCTGCGCCCAGGACGACTGACCCCCGCCGGGGCCCGCGCTGAGGGGAGTGCCGGAGGAGGGGGAGGAGGCGGCGGCGCCGGGCTGGGCGCTGCCGGGGCCGCCGGACTGCGGAGGGACGGTGGGCGCCGCCTGGGGACCGGACAGCGCGCTCGGGGCGGCCCCGGAGACCGGTGCACCGGCGCTCCCGGCCGCTGCCTGCGCGCCGGAGGCCCGGGCGGCGGCCGCCTTGCCGGCCCCGAAGCCGGGCCCTGCGGAGCCGCTCCCGGAATCGGTCGGCCCGGACTGCGCGCCGAACGCGGGTCCCGACGGGCTCCCGCCGTAGGCGGAGGCCGCAGCACTGCCCGAGCCGGGCGGTCCGAAGCCGGAGCCCGCCGCGGCCTGCCCGCCGAAACCGGAGGCCGCCGAGTCGCCGCCCGACCCCGCCGGTCCGAAGCCGGAGCCCCCCGCCCCGCCCTGCGCACCGAATCCGGCCCCCGCCGGACCACGGTCCGAACCACCCGGTCCCCCGGCCGGTTTCGAGCCGCCGCCGGCCGGGCCCGTGCGCGGGGGCACCGCGCGGAACGTCATCGTGCCGTCGTCGGGGGCATCGGCGGGGGCGCCTCCGCCGGGCTTCCCCGTGGGGCGGCGGAACACGAACGTGCCGCCCCCCGCCGCGGCGTTCGCCTCCTGGTCGGCCGACGCGACGTTCGGCGTGCCGTCGACACGGGCGGACTCGCCATCGGGCCGCTGGTCGGCGTGCGGCACCCTCGGGTCGCCACTGTGCGCACCCTGTTGGGCCACGCCCTGCGCCCCCTGCGGCGCGCCCCACGAGACGCGGCGGTCCTGGTCGCCGCCGAAGCCGGACTGGCGGGAGCGGTCGGCGCCCCAGGCCGAGGCCGGTTCGGGACGGCTGCCGTGCTGGGCGTCGGCGGCGGACGGCTCCTCGACCGGGTCCTCGTCGAAGAAGTGCGGGCCGGTCTCCTCGACCGAGGCGGGCTGCGACGCCCCCGCTCCGGGCGGCGGCGCGAGCGACTCACCGTCCTTGGGTGCCGGACGGCTGGTGCCCGGCACCCAGGAGGCGCCGTTCCAGTACCGGACATATCCAGGAATGGACGGGTCCGGGTAATACCCTTCGCGGGGCCTGTCGTCACCGGGGGCCGGGGTTGGGGCGCTCATGTCCGTCGTCCCGTATCTGCTCGGGGGCCAAATGGGGGCCTCCACATCTATCAGACGAGCGCAAGCCCCACCGCCGCTCCCACCGGACCCACCCCTTTCGAGCACTGATGTGCTACGCACCGCGCCGCTCCGGCGGCTCCCCCTGCGAAAGAACTTCCGGCAAGGCGCGTAATGCCGCGGCCGCACCCCGCTCTCTCCTCCTGACCGGCCCTCGCGGGCAGCCGTCAGGAGAAGGGAACACCGCCATGCACACCGTGGTGGAACGGGAACTGGAGCTGAAACTCGTCCTGTCGCCGGAGCGCAGGATCCCGGTGCCGGCCCGGCTCGGGTATCTGACCGACGACCCCTACGCCGTCCACGTCACCTTTCACATCAACACCGAGCACCCGGTGTACTGGACGTTCGCCCGGGAGCTGCTGGTGGAGGGCGTGTTCCGGCCGTGCGGGCAGGGGGACGTGCGGGTGTGGCCGACGAAGCACGAGGGGCGCGGCGTCGTGCTGATGGCGCTGAGTTCACCCGACGGGGACGCCCTGCTGGAGGCCCCGGCGGCGGCGGTGTCGGCCTGGCTGGAGCGCACGCTGCGGGTGGTCCCGCCGGGGACGGAGGGTGAGCAGCTCGGACTGGACGACGAGCTGGCCCAGTTGCTCGCCCAGTGAGAGCACAGGCCTCAGAAGAGCTTGCCCGGGTTCAGGATGTTCAGCGGGTCGAAGGCCTGTTTGACGGCCCGCTGCATCTCCATGCCCACGGGGCCGATCTCGCGCGCCAGCCACTCCTTCTTCAGGACGCCGACGCCGTGCTCGCCGGTGATGGTGCCGCCGAGTTCCAGGCCGAGGGCCATGATCTCGTCGAAGGACTCGCGGGCGCGCCGGGACTCGTCGGGGTCCGCCGGGTCGAAGCAGACCGTCGGGTGGGTGTTGCCGTCGCCCGCGTGGGCGACGACCCCGATGGTGAGCTGGTACTTCCCGGCGATCCGGTCGACACCCTCGAGCATCTCGGCGAGCCGGGAGCGCGGCACGCACACGTCGTCGATCATCGTCACGCCCTTGACCGCCTCCAGTGCGGTGAGCGACAACCGCCGTGCCTGGAGGAGCAGTTCGGACTCGGCCGCGTCGTCGGCGGGGACGACCTGGGTGGCGCCGGCCGCCTCGCACAGGGCGCCGACGGCGGCGAGGTCGGCGGCCGGGGCGGTGGTGTCGAACGCGGCCAGGAGCAGGGCCTCGGTGCTCTCGGGGAGCCCCATCTGCGCCATGTCGTTGACGGCCTTGACCGTCGTACGGTCCATGAGTTCGAGGAGTGACGGGACGTGGCCGCCCTCCATGATCCGGCACACGGCGTCGCAGGCCGCGGCGGCCGAGGCGAACTCGGCGGCCAGCACCAGCTGCTCGGGCGGCTTGGGACGCAGCCCGAGGACGGCGCGTACGACGATGCCGAGCGAGCCCTCGGAGCCGACGAACAGACGGGTCAGGTCGTAGCCGGCGACGCCCTTGGCGGTGCGGCGGCCGGTGGACATGAGCCGCCCGTCGGCCAGCACCACGTCCAGTCCGAGGACGTACTCGGCGGTGACCCCGTACTTCACGCAGCACAGGCCGCCGGAGGCCGTGCCGATGTTGCCGCCGATGGTGCACATCTCCCAGCTGGAGGGGTCCGGCGGGTAGTACAGGCCGTGTTCGCCGACGGCCCGGGACAGGGCGGCGTTGACGACGCCCGGCTCGACGACGGCGATGCGGTCGACCGGGTTGATCTCCAGGATCCGGTCCATCTTCGTCAGGGACAGCACGATGCAGCCCTCGGAGGCGTTGGCGGCGCCGGACAGTCCGGTGCGGGCGCCCTGCGGGACGACGGGGACGCGCAGGGCGGTGGCGGTGCGCATCACGTGCTGGACCTGCTCGGTCGTGCGGGGCAGCACGACCACGGCCGGGGTGCCGGCCGGGCAGAAGCTCGCCATGTCGTTGGCGTAGGACGCCGTGACGTCGGGGTCGGTGAGGACCGCCTCGGCGGGGAGTCCGCCGAGCAGCAGGTCCACGAGGTTGCCGGTCGCTGCGGTGTCCTCGGAGCGGGGCGCTTCGATACGGCTCATGATCACAGGTTCGCACCCGGGGCCATCGGTGTGAACCCCGTCGGCGGCAGCCTTCACCTGCCCGGGTGTGGTCGTCGTACTGACGCACAGTGAGCGCCATGGAGAACCAGCAGGAGGGTCCGGTGCGGCAGGAGAGCAGCTCGAAGCGCCGCGGGCGCGCCCGGCCGGTGCTGATCGCCTTGGTCGCGGGGTGTGCCGTGCTGGGCGGGGTGCTGGTGCTGCTGCCTCGGGAACGGCCCGCCGAGCCCGCTCCGCCGTCGCCGGGGGCGCTGGCCATGGCGGCGGTCGGCAGGGGGGTGCCGGCCGAGCTGCCCGGCCTGGCGGAGCTGATCGACGAGCGGGAGAAGGCCGTGCGGAAGCGGCCCGGGGACGCAACGTCCTGGGCGGTGCTCGGAACGGCCTATGCCGAGCGGGGGCGGCGCCTCGCCGACCCGGCGAACTACCCGAGGGCGGAGCGTGCGCTGCGGACGTCGCTGAAGGTGCGGCCGCAGCGCAACACCCGGGCCCTCGCGGGGCTGGCCGCGCTGGCGAACACCCGCCGGGACTTCCCCGCCGCGCGCCGGTGGGGCGAGGCGGCGCTGAAGCTGGAGCCGCGGCGGTGGACGACGTATCCGCCGCTCATCGACGCCTACACCGGCCTCGGCGAGCACAAGGCGGCCAAGCGGACACTGGACCGGCTGACCGAGCTGCGCTCCGGCCCGGCCGTGCTGGCGCGGGCCGCGGCCGTGTACCGGGACCGGGGCTGGCGGGAGGACGCGGCGGCAGCGCTGGCGGACGCGGCGGCGGGCGCGCGGGCGCCGGCCGAGCGAGCCGCCTACCTGGAGCGGGCCGGGCAACTGGCCTGGGAGCGCGGGGAACCCGAGGTCGCGCTGCGGCACTTCCGGGAGGCGGTCCGTCTCGACCCCGACCAGCGGGCCGCGCAGGCCGGGCAGGGCCGGGCCCTGGCGTCCCTGGGCCGGACGACGGAGGCCCTGAACGCCTACCGGGTGGCGCTCGCCAAGCAGCCGTGCCCGCAGTACGCCCTGGAGCTGGGCGAGTTGTACGAGTCGCTCGGTATGCCGGAGGCGGCCCGGGTGCAGTACGACCTGCTGCGGGAGCGGGTGCGGGGCGCTGCCGCGGGCGGGGCCGACGAGGAGGTGGTGCTGGGGCGGTTCGAGGCGGACCACGGCCATCCGGAGGCGGCGGTACGGCGGTTGCGGGCGGAGTGGAGGCGCCAGCCCGGCACGGAGGTCGCCGACGCGCTGGGGTGGGCGCTGTACCGGGCCGGGGAGCCCGCGGAGGCCTTGCGGTTCGCGCTGGCGGCGACGGACTCCGAGCGCGGGGGCGGGGTGCGCGACGCGGGGTACATGTACCACCGGGGCATGATCGAGCGGGAGCTGGAGCGCTACGGCGCGGCCCGTCGGCACCTCGCGGAGGCGCTGCGGATCAACCCGCACTTCTCTCCCCTGCACGCGCGCGCGGCGCGGGCGGCGGTCGAGGCGCTGGGAAAGCCGCCGGACGAAGGGGTGCCGGAGATGGACGACGGGGCGGGGTAGCCGGGCCCCGCCGGCGTGTGCCGCCGGTGGCCGCACGCGGTTGCGGCGACGTAGGGCCCCTGCTGGTCCTGGACGCGCCGACGGCCAGGGCGACGACGCCCCGAACGTCCACGGCCGGGCGGTGCCGAAGGAAGGGACGCCGCCAGGACGGTCGAGCGGGCTCGGCGGTGCCGAAGGAGGGACGCCGCCAGGACGGTCGAGCGGGCTCGGCGGTGCCGAAGGAGGGACGCCGCCAGGACGGTCGAGCGGGCTCGGCGGTGCCGAAGGAGGGACGCCGCCGGGCCGGTCGAGCGGCGCGGCATGCGGCACGCCCCACGAGCACCGGCAGGCAGCGGGCCGTCGGCGCGCCCCGCATGGGGCGCGACCGTGGCGAACCCGGCAGGGGTGGCACCGGGCCGGTCGAGCGGCTCGGCAAGCGGCACGCCCCACGAGCCCCGGCAGGCACGCGGGCCGCGCCGGCCTCCGCAGCGGCGCGGCGGAGCCGAACCGGCAGGAGAGTCACCGAGCCGGTCGCAGCACCGAGCCGGTCGCACCTTCGCGAGCGGCACGCCCGGCCGGTGCGGGCCGGTGTGCGGCGATGCCGGACTCGGCGGCGGGCGCGCCCGACGGGTGCGGGGCGGGCGGGTGCCCCGTGACACCCGCACACCCGCACGACCCGGGGCGCCGGCGGCTACAGGTTGCCGCGGCGGGCCTGCTCGCGCTCGATCGCCTCGAACAGGGCCTTGAAGTTGCCCTTGCCGAAGCCCATCGAGCCGTGGCGCTCGATGATCTCGAAGAAGACGGTCGGACGGTCCTGGACCGGCTTGGTGAAGATCTGCAGCAGGTAGCCGTCCTCGTCGCGGTCCGCGAGGATCTTCAGTTCGCGCAGGGTGTCGATCGGGACGCGGGTCTCGCCGACCCACTCCCCCAGCGTGTCGTAATACGAGTCGGGGGTGTTGAGGAATTCGACGCCGGCCGCCCGCATGGTGCGGACCGTCTGGACGATGTCGCCCGTGTTGAGCGCGATGTGCTGCACGCCCGCGCCGCCGTAGAACTCCAGGTACTCGTCGATCTGGGACTTCTTCTTGGCGATGGCCGGCTCGTTGATCGGGAACTTGACCTTGAGCGTGCCGTCGGCGACGACCTTCGACATCAGCGCGCTGTACTCGGTGGCGATGTCGTCGCCCACGAACTCCTTCATGTTCGTGAAGCCCATCACCTTGTTGTAGAAGGCGACCCACTCGTTCATGCGGCCGAGCTCGACGTTGCCGACGCAGTGGTCGATCGCCTGGAAGGTGCGCTGGGCGGGCGGCTCGACCATCGGCTTGGCCGCGACGAAGCCGGGCAGGTACGGGCCGTCGTAGCCGGAGCGCTCGACCAGGGTGTGGCGGGTCTCGCCGTAGGTGGCGATGGCGGCCAGGACGACCGTGCCGTGCTCGTCCTTGACCTCGTACGGCTCGGCGACCGAGCGGGCGCCGTGCTCCAGGGCGTAGGCATAGGCGGCCCGCGCGTCCGGGACCTCGATGGCGAGGTCGACGACGCCGTCGCCGTGCTCGGCCACGTGCCGCGCGAGGAAGTGGCCCCAGTCGGTGGTGGGCTTGATGACCGAGGTGAGGACGAAGCGGGCCGAGCCGTTCTCCAGGACGTACGCAGCGGTCTCGCGGTTGCCGTTCTCCGGTCCGGAGTAGGCGACCAGCTTCATGCCGAAGGCGGTGGAGTAATAGTGCGCCGCCTGCTTGGCGTTGCCCACGGCGAAGACGACCGCGTCCATTCCCTTGACCGGGAAGGGGTCGGCCTGCCGGGCGGTGTCGGGAGTGTGGTGTGTGGTCTGCGTCATAGCCGCAGGGTCTCCCCGCTCGGCAAGGTGCGCAATAGTTTGCGTTCTGACTGGGCAATCTGTTCAGCGATATGGCCGAAGCGACGGCCCTTCTGTACAGGATGACCATGCCGGGAGGCTGCTGTGGCGATCGATCATCTGGACGGCCGGATCATTCTGCTGCTCGCCCGGGAGCCGCGGATCGGGGTGCTGGAGATGTCCCGGCGGCTGGGGGTGGCCCGGGGCACCGCGCAGGCGCGGCTGGACCGGCTTCAGTCGAACGGAGTCATCCGCGGATTCGGTCCCGAGGTGGATCCGGCCGCGCTCGGCTACCCCGTCACGGCGTTCGCCACGCTGCAGATCCGGCAGGGGCAAGGGGCTGACGTACGGGCGCACTTGGCGACCGTGCCGGAGGTGCTGGAGCTGCACACGACCACCGGCACCGGGGACATGCTGTGCCGGCTCGTGGCCCGCTCCAACGCCGATCTCCAGCGTGTGATCGACCGGGTCGTCGGTTTTGATGGCATCGTCCGGGCCTCCACGGCGATCGTCATGGAGAACCCCGTTCCGCTGCGGATCATCCCGCTCGTGGAGCAGGCCGCGGAGGAGACCTGACGTGTAGGGGTGAGCGCGTGTGAACTTCTGGGAGTACCTGGTCAACCGGCACCAGCAGCTGCTCACGGACGCCTACCAGCACGCGAGCGCCGTCTTCCAGTGCATGGTCGTGGCGACCGTGCTCGGGGTGCTGATCGGCGTCGCCACCTACCGCAGTGAGTGGGCCGGGAACCTCGCGACCACGACCACCGCCACCATCCTGACCGTGCCGGCGCTCGCCCTGATCGGTCTGCTCATCCCCCTCGTGGGCCTCGGTGTGCCGCCCACGGTGATCGCGCTGACGCTGTACGGGCTGCTGCCGGTCGTGCGCAACGCGATCGTCGGGCTGCGCGGGGTCGACCCCACGTTGGTGGACGCGGCCACGGGCATCGGGATGTCCCGGCCGGCCCGGCTGCTGCGGGTCGAGCTGCCGCTGGCCTGGCCGCCGATCCTCACCGGGATCCGGGTCTCCACCCAGATGCTGATGGGCATCGCGGCCATCGCCGCCTACGCCTCCGGCCCCGGTCTCGGCAACGTCATCTTCCGCGGCCTCGCCTCCCTGGGCAGCTCCAACGCGCTCAACCAGGTCCTCGCGGGCACGCTCGGCATCATCGTCCTGGCGCTGCTGTTCGACGCCGCGTACGTCCTGATCGGACGGCTGACCATTCCCAGGGGGATCCGTGCCTGAGACCGGCGACCACGGCGCCTCCATCGAGTTGGAGAGCCTGACCAAGCGCTACCCCGGCAGTGCGCAGCCGGCCGTGGACAACGTGAGCATGGAGATCAAGCCGGGCGAGGTCGTCGTCTTCGTCGGCCCGTCGGGCTGCGGGAAGTCGACCACCCTCAAGATGATCAACCGGCTGATCGAGCCGACCGGCGGCCGCATCCGCATCGGCGGCGAGGACGTCACCGACATGGACCCGGTCAAGCTGCGCCGCAAGGTCGGCTACGCCATCCAGTCCGCCGGGCTCTTCCCGCACATGACGGTCGCGCAGAACATCGGGATCGTCCCGAAGATGATCGGCTGGCCGAAGGCACGGATCACCGAACGGACCGAGGAACTCCTCGACCTCGTCGGTCTCGACCCCGCGGAGTTCCGCGGCCGCTACCCGCGCCAGCTCTCCGGCGGGCAGCAGCAGCGCGTGGGCGTGGCCCGGGCGCTGGCCGCCGATCCCCCGGTGCTGCTGATGGACGAGCCGTTCGGGGCGGTGGACCCGATCACCCGGGACCACCTCCAGGACGAGCTGATCCGGCTCCAGCACGAGCTGCACAAGACGATCGTCTTCGTCACCCACGACTTCGACGAGGCGATCAAGATCGGCGACCGGATCGCCGTGCTGCGCGAGCGGTCGCACATCGCGCAGTTCGACTCCCCCGAGGCGATCCTGACCAACCCGGCCGACGACTTCGTGTCCGGGTTCGTCGGCGCCGGCGCGGCCCTGAAGCGGCTGAACCTGACCCGCGTACGGGACGTGGAGATCACCGACTATCCGACGGTCACGGTCGACGACCCGTTGCAGCAGATCTTCAACCGGCTGCGGGCCGGCGGCAGCAACGAGGTGCTGCTGCTCGACCGGCGCGGCCGCCCCTACAAGTGGCTGCGGCGCGGCGACCTGATGCGGGCGAGGGGCTCGCTGGCCCGTGCCGGGACCCTGGTGCACGACACGGTCACCCGGGACGCGACCCTGCGGGACGCGCTGGAGGCGGTGCTCACCGACAACGCCGGGCGGGTGGCGGTGACCGGGCGGCGCGGCGAGTACACGGGCGTCGTCGACATGGAGACCCTCATGAACTCCGTGCACGAGATGCTGGAGGCCGACCGGCTCGACGCGATGGAGCACCAGCACGAACTGGAGTCGCTGCGGGCCTCGCAGACACACGCGGAGCAGGAGGGGGCCTCAGGCCCGGCGGGCGTGAGCGGCCCGGGAGGGGAACGGTGACGGCCACGGAGGTCGAGGAGACCTCCGAGCCTCTCGACGAGGCGCCGCAGCCGGAGCGCCGGCCCGCCCGCCTCACCTGGCAGAAGCTGACGTTCCTGCCGGTCGCCCTGATCGCGGTGCTGCTCGGCACCTGGCTCTGGTTCGAGCAGGCCGACCTGGACGCGCTCACCCGTAACGCCCTGTCGGGCGGCCAGGTCACCAAGGCGCTGTGGCAGCACATCCAGCTGACGGTGATCTCCACGTTCTTCGTGCTGATCATCGCGATCCCGCTGGGCATCGTGCTGACCCGCGGGGCGATGAGCAGGGCCACCCCGGTGGCGATGGCGTTCGCCAACATGGGCCAGGCGACCCCGGCGATCGGTCTGCTGGCCCTTCTGGTGATCTGGCTGGGCATCGGCCGCAGGGCCGCCCTGATCGGCATCATCATCTACGCCATCCTGCCCGTGCTCGCCAACACGATCGCGGGCCTGAAGGCGAACGACCCGACCCTGCTGGAGGCGGCCCGCGGCATCGGCATGTCCCCGATGGGCGTCCTGACCCGGGTGGAACTCCCCCTCGCGGTCCCGCTGATCCTGGCGGGCGTGCGCACGGCCCTCGTCCTGAACGTCGGTACGGCGACCCTGGCGGTCTTCGGCGGGGGCGGCGGTCTCGGCGTGCTGATCACGACCGGCATCACCAACCAGCGGATGCCGGTGCTGGTGCTGGGGTCGATCCTCACGGTGGTGCTGGCGCTGCTGGTGGACTGGCTGGCGTCGATCGCCGAACTGATGCTGCGGCCGCGGGGGTTGCAGCCATGAGGCGGCGTGGGTGCCTGTCGGCGGCGGGCCTGCTGTTGGCGGCGGCCGGCTGCGGCCTGACCAGCGGCTCCCCCCTGACCGATGACGTGGAACCGGGCTCGATCGGGCGGGGTGAGCCGCTGAAGGGCGCGCATCTGACGGTGACGTCGAAGTCGTTCACCGAGCAGCTGATCCTCGGCGCGATCATGGGCATCGCGTTCGAGGCGGCCGGCGCGGACGTGATCGACCGCACCGGCATCCAGGGTTCCATCGGCAGCCGCGAGGCGGTCCGCAAGGGCGACGCGGACGCCGGGTACGAGTACACGGGCACGGCCTGGATCACGTACCTCGGGCACAGCGAACCGATCACCGATCCACAGCAGCAGTGGGAGGCGGTGAAGAAGGAGGACGCGAAGAACGGGCTGGTCTGGCTGCCGCCGTCGACACTCGACAACACGTACGCGCTGGCGATGAACCAGGAGAACGCGAAGAAGTACGGCACGAAGACCATGTCGGACGTGGCGAAGCTGGCGAAGTCCGACCCGGGGGCCGTGAAGCTGTGCGTGGAGGTCGAGTTCGCGAACCGGGCGGACGGGTTGCCGGGCATGCAGAAGGCCTACGGCATGAACGTGCCGGCGCGGAACATCACGCAGATGGACACCGGGATCATCTACACGCAGACCGCGAAGGGCAACTGCACGTACGGGGAGGTGTTCACCACCGACGGGCGCATCAAGTCCATGAACCTGGTGGTGATGGACGACGACAAGAAGTTCTTCCCCAACTACAACGCCGCGCCGATGATCAACGCGAAGTCCCTGAAGGAGTGGCCGGCGATCGCGGAGGTCCTGAACCCGGTGACGGCGAAGCTGAACAACTCCGTGGCACAGACGCTGAACGCGAAGGTGGATGTGGACGGGGAGGATCCGCACCAGGTGGCGCTGGACTGGCTGGTGGAGGAGGGGTTCGTCAAGGAGTGAGTTACAAAGGACCCGTTGCAAAGAATCTGTTGCAACGGAGGCTTTGCAACGCTACCTTTGCATCGTGAGCGAGAACGAGAAGACACCCGTACGGCAACTCGACGCCCGATCCCTGCGCGGACTCGCGCACCCCCTGCGGATGCAGTTGCTGGACGCCCTGCGTTTCGGCGGCCCGGCAACCGCCTCGCAATTGGCCGCGAAGCTGGGCGAGTCCAGCGGGGCCACCAGCTACCACCTGCGCCAACTCGCGGAGTACGGCTTCGTCGAGGACGCCCCCGAGCACGGCAAGGGACGCGAGCGGTGGTGGAAGGCGGCCTACCGCGGCCTGCGTTTCGACACCGACCTGCTCGACGACTCGGACCCGGCGGTACGCGGCGCTGCGGACATGTACCTCCACGAGGTCGCCACCACGCAGACCCGGGATCTGTCGACGTGGCTGGGCAACCGCGGCTCATGGCCCGAGGAGTGGCGCCACGTCGGAGACATGAGCAGCGCGACCCTGCGGCTGACGCCCGAACTGACGCAGGAGCTCGTCGAGAAGATGCACGCGCTGATCGACACCTACCGCGACCGTGCGGCCGCCGAGGACGCCCCCGGCGCCGAGCAGGTCCGCCTCCACACCCACGCCTTCCCGATCAGGACGGACTGAGATGCACCCCGACATCCACCTCACCCTGCACCACGCCCGCGCCACCGAACTCCGGGCCGAGACCGAACCCCGTCCGGCACCCCGGAACGACCTCCGTGCGCGCCTCGGCTGGACCCTCGTAGAGGTCGGTTTAAGGCTCGCCACCCGGCCGGGGACGGCAGCCCCCGCCCACTAACAACTGGGCACCGACCCCTTGCCCGTCTCCAGGGCCACCAGGGAACTCACCGTGCTCTTCAGCGTGGTCACCGGAATCAGCCGCAGCCCCTTCGGCAGCTCGGCCCGCGCGTCCCCGCACTCCGCCTTCGGCACCAGGAACACCGTCGCACCGTCCCGCTTCGCGGCCTGCGTCTTGAGGGAGACGCCCCCGACCGCACCGACCCTGCCGGCCGCGTCGATCGTGCCCGTACCGGCGATGACCCGGCCGCCCGTGAGGTCCCCGCCGGTGCCGTCGCCGTCGAGCTTGTCGATGATCCCGAGGGAGAAGAGCAGCCCCGCACTGGGCCCGCCCACGTCCGCGAGCTTCAGGCTGACCTCGACGTCCTTGTCGTCGAGGCCGAGGTACCCCAGCGCGGCCTGCGTCGCCGCGTCCTGGGACTGCTTCATCTGCTTCTCGTTGTGCCGCTCGATCTCCTTGACGCTGTCCCCGCTCGGGTAGACGGAGTCGCGCGGCATGACCGCCTGGTCCGTGCGGAACCAGCTGTCGATGACGTCGGGGAGCGAGACGCGGGTGTCCGGGGAGGTCGCCTCGATCGTGGTCATCCGCAGCTGCCCCCGGGTGTCCCGGACCGGCGCACCGGAGATGGTGATCACCTGCGTGCCCTTGTTCTCGCCCAGCACGTTCGCCGTCAGCCCCGGCTGCGCCACCGAGAACGGCAGCGGCGCGAACACCGCCGTCGCGAGCAGGGCCACGACGGGCAGGGCGCAGACGGCGATGGCCTGGGGGCGCGTGAGGCGAGAGAACACGGGATCAATCTAACGCGGGAGGGGGATACGGCCGGGACCAGGGCGTCCGGGGCCCTGCCCGGGCACTCGGCGTGCGCCGGCGCCGGCTGTCAGCGCAGCGCCTCCGCGACCTCCCGGGCCGCTTCGACGACCCGCGGCCCCACCCGTTCCGGCACCGCCTCCGCCAGCATCACCACACCCACGCTGCCCTCGACGCCCGTGACGCCCAGCAGCGGCGCAGCCGCCCCGCAGGCGCCCGCCTCCAGCTCCCCGTGCGTGAGCATGTAGCCGGGGTCGGCCATCGGGTGCTGCCGGGCCGCGAGGATCGCCTTGCCGGCGGCGCCCCGGTCCAGCGGGTGCCGGAATCCGGCGCGGTAGGCGACGTGATAGTCCGTCCAGGTCGGCTCCACCACGGCCACGGCGAGCGCGTCCGCCCCGTCGACCAGGGTCAGATGCGCCGTCGCGCCGATGTCCTCGGCCAGTGACCGCAGCGCCGGCATCGCCGCCTCCCGTACCAGCGGATGGACCTGCCGTCCCAGGCGCAGCACTCCGAGCCCGACCCGGGCACGTCCGCCGAGGTCACGGCGTATGAGGGCGTGCTGCTCCAGCGTGGCGAGCAACCGGTACACGACGGTCCGGTTCACTCCCAGCCGGAGGGAGAGTTCGGTCACGGTCAGCCCGTGGTCCGTGTCGGCGAGCAGCTTGAGGACACGCAGTCCTCGGTCGAGCGTCTGAGAGGTCTCCGCGGTCACGACGCCCACTCCTTAGTGGTGAGGTCGGCGGCCCCTCGGTCGGCGGATGCGTCACCGAGTCCCGTCGGCAACGCGCTTCAGAGGCCGCCGATCGGCCGGCGGCCCGGCCTGTCCGGACCGCGTCGCTTCACGGCTGCGCTCCGCGGCGGCGCTGCCACGGGGCGTGTGCGTAGCGGGACACTAGCGAAGCAGGTTCGCTGAGCGGAAGGCTCCGTCCAGAATCCGGGCACAGGTGGCTCCGTTTGCCCGGGTACGTGCAACACGGGACTCGCTCCGCACCAAGAGCACACACGACACCCACACATCCGGAACCCGTCCGGGCAGGGCCGACGAAGGGTGTCACTTCATCCGGGTCGCCCACTCCTGCACCTTGGCGATCCGCTGCCGCAGCTGCCCGGCCGTCGCCTCCGCCGCCGGAGGCCCCCCGCACACGCGCCGCAGCTCCGTGTGGATCACCCCGTGCGGCTTGCCGCTCTGGTGGACGTACGCGCCGACCATCGTGTTGAGCTGCCGCCGCAGCTCCATCATCTCCTTGTGGGAGACCACCGGCCGCCGCTCTGCGGGCACTTCGAGCAGGTCGGCTTCCTCGTCCGGCTTCTTGCGGCTGTGCGCGATCTGCCGGGCCTGCCGCTTCTGCAGCAGCAGTTGCACCTGGTCGGGCTCCAGCAGCCCGGGGATGCCGAGGTAGTCCTGCTCCTCCTCACTCCCCGGGTGGGCCTGCATGCCGAACTCGGCGCCGTTGTACATGACCCGGTCGAAGACGGCCTCGGACTCCAGCGCCTCGAAGGAGAACTGCTCCTGCTCACCGGTGTCCTCGTCCTGCTCCCGGTTCGCCTCGTCCATCTCCTTCTCGGACTCGGCGTACGGGTCCTCCTCGCCCTCCTTCTTGGGCTTGTCGAGGACGTGGTCGCGCTCGCGCTCCATCTCGTTGGCGAAGGAGAGCAGGTCGGGCACGGTCGGCAGGAACACCGACGCGGTCTCGCCGCGCCGCCGGGACCGCACGAAACGCCCGACGGCCTGGGCGAAGAAGAGCGGGGTGGAGATGGTGGTGGCGTACACCCCGACCGCGAGCCGCGGCACGTCGACGCCCTCGGACACCATCCGCACCGCGACCATCCACCGGTCGGTGCTCGCACTGAAGTCGTCGATGTTCTTCGAGGCGCCGGTGTCGTCGGAGAGCACGACCGTGGCCTTGCTGCCGGTGATCTCGCGGATCAGCTTGGCGTACGCACGCGCGGAGTCCTGGTCCGCGGCGATGACGAGCGCACCCGCGTCCGGAATGGCCTTCCGCACCTCGGTCAGCCGCTGGTCGGCGGCACGCAGCACGGCGGGCATCCACTCGCCGCGCGGGTCGAGGGCGGTCCGCCAGGCCTGGCTGATGGCGTCCTTGGTCATGGGCTCGCCGAGCCGGGCGGCGATCTCGTCACCGGCTTTGGTGCGCCAGCGCATGTTGCCGCTGTAGGAGAGGAAGATGACGGGCCGGACGACGTTGTCGGCGAGGGCGTTGCCGTAGCCGTAGGTGTAGTCGGCGGCGGACCGCCGGATCCCGTCGTTGCCCTCCTCGTACGTCACGAAGGGGATGGGGTTGGTGTCCGACCGGAAGGGCGTACCGGTCAGGGCGAGCCGCCGGGTCGCGGGCTCGAAGGCCTCCAGGCAGGCCTCGCCCCAGGACTTGCTGTCACCGGCGTGGTGGATCTCGTCGAGGATGACGAGCGTCTTGCGCTGCTCCACCCGGTTGCGGTGCAGCATGGGCCGGACGCCCACACCGGCGTACGTCACGGCGACCCCGTGGTACTCCCGGCCGAGCGGCCCGGCGCTGTACTCCGGGTCGAGCTTGATGCCTATCCGGGCCGCGGCCTCGGCCCACTGCTTCTTCAGGTGCTCGGTCGGGGCCACCACGGTCACCTGCTGCACGACATGGTGGTGCAGCAGCCAGGAGGCCAGCGTCAGCGCGAAGGTCGTCTTGCCGGCGCCGGGGGTGGCGACCGCCAGGAAGTCCCGCGGCTGCTCCTGGATGTACTTGTCCATCGCGCCCTGCTGCCAGGCGCGCAGCTTGCTGGCGGTACCCCAGGGGGCGCGGCCGGGGAACGCCGGGGACAGGTGGTGCGAGGCAGAGCTGGTGCCGGCGGTGGTAGTCACGGTCTCCGTTGGGGGTCGGGCGGCTCGTGCGAAGGAGCCTGACGGCTCGGCTACGTATGACAACCGGGCCACCCTACCGGCGCCCGAACCCCGCCAACGCGCGGACCGGGCCGGGTCACCTGCGGGTGGGACCGACGTCACAGCCCCCTCAGCCGCATGGCGATCCTCCCGACCTCCCCCTCGGCCCCGGAGGCGACGTCGACGACCAGCACATAGGCCGTGTCCTGGTCCGCCCCGGCCAGGTCGACGGCCGCCTCTACGGCCGTCGCTCCCGCAGCCGTGTCGACACCCAGGCCCCGGCCAGCGCCACCGCCGCCATCGGCAGGAACACCGCGGTGAAGGCGGCCGGGTGGGAGCCGGAGGTGTGGGTGGCCGAGTGGGTCACGGTGCCGCCGCCCAGCGCGGCGAAGGCGGCGCCGCCCGCGGACAGCAGGACGACGTTGGAGAGGCCGTCGGAGATCTGGAGGGCGGCGGAGTTGGTGCCGGCCTCCTCGGGGGCGGAGAGCTTGAGGAGGAGGACGCTCGTGGAGGAGATCACGAGCCCCATTCCGAAGCAGCCGAAGGCCCAGGCGACGGCCACGGTCCAGACGGGCACGGAGTCGACCAGCACGCTCGGTGCCGTGGCGATGGCCGCCGCCACCAGCATCATCCCGACCGTGGTCAGCCGCTCCCGGTACGGCTCCACCCGCGACCGCGACTGCACCCACGAGCCCAGCGCCCACGTCCCCCCGCCCGCGGCGAGCGATAACCCGGCCAGCGTCGGACTGAGCCCGCGCTGCGTGACCAGCATCAGCGGCACGAACGACTCGGCGGCGATGAAGGATCCGGCGGCGACGCCGCGCAGCAACACGACGGACGGCAGCCCGCGGGCGGCCCGGTACGTGCCGCGCGGGAGCAGCCCGAGCACGGCCGGCACGAGCAGGGCCACGCCCACGGCACCGGGCAGGAGCGAGAGCGGGCGCAGGTCTTGGGCGGCGTACTGGAGCAGCCCGGCGCCCAGGGAGATGGCCAGGGCGAGCCGAATGCGCCGGCGGTCGAAGGAGGCGGGCGGGTTGTCGGGCGGGGCGGGCTGGTCGGTTGTCCGCACGCGGGCTGCCGTGACGGACCGGTCGTTGGTCCGCGCGGCGTCCGACGTGACGGGCCGGTCGGTTGTCTGTGCCGGGGCCGTTGCCCGCGCCGGGTCCGAGGTGACAGGTCGGTCCGCGAGGGCGGTCCGTTCCGCGGGGACGGGCAGGTCCGCCTGGGCGGGGCTCTCCGCCGCGGCGGACTTCGCGGCGGTCTGCCCCGCCGGTCCGGACGCCCGACGCCGTATCTGCGGCAGGGCGAGCGCGAGCGGGAAGACGACGAGCAGGGGTATCCCGACGAACACCCATCGCCACCCCAGCTGTTCGGTCACCGTGCCGGCGGCGAGCGGGCCGACGATCGACGGCAGCACCCAACTCGCGGCGAACGCGGCCATGATGGCCGGCCGCAGCCGCTCCGGATAGGCCCGCCCGACGACGACGTACAGCGCGACGATCACCAGCCCGCCGCCGAACCCCTGCACGGCCCGGCCCAGGATGAACACCCACATCGTCCCGGCGGTCCCGGACAGCAGCAGCCCGGCGCCGAAGGAGGCGATGCCCGTCGTCAACGGCCCGAGAGGGCCGTGCCGGTCCGACCACTGCCCGGAGAGCACCATCCCGAACAGGCTGGTCGTGAAGTACCCGGAGAACGCGAACGCGTACAGCGACACCCCGTCCAGCTCCCGGGCCGCGACGGGCATCGCCGTCCCCACGGCGGTCGCCTCGAAGGCGATGAGCAGCACGACGGAGACGATCCCGACACTCAACGCCCTGTATGCCGCCCCCAGCACACCCGTCTCGCTCTCGGCGAGCGAGGGCAGGTCAGGAGCCTCCACGACATCGGCATCACGCGGCTTCGGGACGGTCATGCCCGCCAGCGTAAGGTCCACGCCCCCCTTTGACCCCTGTCCCGAGACGGTCCCCGCCTGAGACCTTGGTCGTACGCCTCCCGTTTTCGGCCACCCCTTCATGAACGGCGTACGGCAGTCGCGTTGCAGCCCCCGCGATGCCCTTGAGCCCCACCCCCACACCACCCCGGCCTACGGTCGATGCACCGAGTTCAGCCCCGCTCCACTGTCAGCCGGCATCCGGAAGTGCTGCCGGGTCCGTGTCCTCGTCGGCCTTTCGTCGCGCCCTGCGCGCGTTCACCGCGCGGGCGGCGTCCAGCCATCGCCAGAGGCCGGCCTCCTCCAGGCTCAGGCCGGGGCAGGTGATGCGGTGCGGGACGCGGCACACGGCGCCGGGCGCGGGCTCGTCCTCGCGGCTGTTCCACGCCGTCCCGTTGGAGTCGACGTACCAGCGGTGCCAGACGGGCACTCTGTGTGCGGGTACCGGCATGCCCGGTTCGAGGAGGACGTGCAGGCCGTAATAGGTGACACGCCGATCACCGGCCAGCCCGCAGTGGGGGCAGAGCGGCGGAGCGGGCGGCTCGGGCCCGGTGGCGCCTTCCATCACGGCCTGGGCCCGGTCGGTCCTCTCCCACGGCTGTGGCGCGTCCGGTGGCCGCTGCCGGTGTCCGTCGGGGTCGGGTAACGGGATGATGCTCGACTCGTCTGTGTCCCCCATGGCCCGAGCATGTGCGCGGGTCCGGGAGGGGGGAAGGGCGCGTTCAGGGCGCAACGGGGCAATCCGCCAGGGGTGTCCGGGCTGGCCGGTTCCCCGCTGGGGTAAGTCGCGCACAACCCCGAGCGGCACTCAGGTGTCCAGGACATGACCGGTAGCCGACGCTCCGGTCGTCGTGCCCCGGGCCGACGAGGAATTCCGACGAGGAGAAGAACCGTGCACCTCCGCCCCTCGGCAGCCGTCCTGGCCGCTGCCGTGATCGCCGTCGCCGGTCCCGCTGCCGCCGCGCCCCTGGCTCAGGCCGAGGAGGGCGGGCCCGAGCTGGTCGTGTCGGCCCTGCCGTCCGCGGCTCCCAAGCCGGGTGAGGTGTACGACAAGTCCGTCACCCTCACCAACCAGGGCACGGCCGCCGTGGACGGGGTCACCTTCCGGGTGCGTCTGACGCGCGGGCTGGACTTCCCCGAGCAGGTGAAGGGCTGCACCTACTCGACCGTCAAGGACCAGGTCAGGCAGGCCCTCTGCGAGCTCGACACGGTCATCGAGCCCGGCGCCTCCGTCACCACGCCCGTCCGGTTCAAGGCGCTGGACCACGCCCTGATGGAGGCCGTCGAGTACGGCACGAGCGCGAGCGGTGAGGCGCCAGGCGAGGGGTTCGACGACAGTTACCGGCGGCTCACCCTGACCGCCGACAACACCGCCGACCTCGTCGCGGTCGGTGAGGACACCGAGGCGCTGGCGGGCGGCGAGCAGTCGGTGACGGCGACTCTGCGCAACGACGGCCCCGGCTGGGTGCAGAACCAGGAGAGCGACGACCTCCCCGGGCTGCTGGTGCAGATCCCGCCGGGCACCGTCGCCGTCGGTGTGCCCAAGGACTGCGCGCCGTTCGGGATCGACGGGCCGAGCGGGCCGCAGGGGACCACGGGCAAGCCCAAGTACGTGTGCTGGCCGCAGGACGGGACCCTCGACGCCGGCCAGTCCCTGGCCTACACGTTCACGCTGAAGATCAAGAAGTCCGCGCAGGACACCGAGGGCGAGGTCAAGGCGTCGTCCGTCTACGACATCGCCCCGAAGTACGACACGAACCGCGCCAACAACACCGCCGTGATCAGCATCGACCTGCCGAGCGACTACGAGCCGGAGCCGAGCCCCTCGGACGGCGCGGACGGTGGCTCCGGCAACGGCGGGAACGGCAACGCCCCGGAGGGCCAGGCCGCCGGCGGCACGGGCTCCACCGCCTCCCCCTCGGCCACGGCCTCGACCGGCACCTCGACCGGTGGCTCCACCGGCTCCACGACCGGCAGCACCACCGGCGGCAACCTCGCCTCCACCGGCTCCGACGGCACCCCGCTCCTCGCCGGTGCAGCGGCTGCCGCGGCGGTGATCGGTGGCGGCCTGGTGTTCGCCGTACGCCGCCGCAGCGCCGCCAAGTCCGCCTGACGGCAGCCCCGTCAGAGCACCCCGCCCGCCTCGTCCTGGAACGCGTCCGTCCAGTAGTGACGGACCGTTCCGCCCGCGGTCACGCCCGTCGGGTCCACCGTCGACAGGACCTGGAGCATCGTCATGGCCAGCTGGTCGTAGGTGTCGGTCGTCAGCTCGTGGGACGACTGGGCGTCTATCGCGCGCTCGCGGTGCAGGAGCCAGAGGGTGAAGGCGAGGGTCGACACGTCCGTGTTGAGCGGGTACAGCGTCGCCTCGGGTTCGCTCCAGTTCAGGACCGCGCCCGTAGCGCCGTCGACGACCAGGCTGTTGTCCTCGACCAGGTGGCCGAGGCGGAGCAGTCGGTGGGCCCCGGCGGGAAGGTCCGCCGGGGCGCCGGTGTCGGCGTAGTACTCGGCGAGCGTCGCCAAGGGGACGTCCGTGTCCAGGGAGAAGACGTTAGCGTCCTCCGGCAGACCCACCTCGCGCAGGAAGCGGCGGGTCGGTTCGTGCGTGAGGGTCGCGGGGAAGTCGACGTCCTCGAAGCGCGCCACCTTGCCGGGGCCGAACTCCTGGTCCAGGAGGCGGTGCGGGAGGTCCAGGGAGAGGCCGGACGCGCCGCCCCGGCCCGCCACCAGGGACAGGGGGCGGATCAGTGCCGCCATCTTCCAGAACGGGGCCGGTTCGCCGTCCGCGCCGTCGCGGAACACCGCCAGCAGGTGCTGGGACGCCTCCGCCACCGCCTTGGGGCCGTAGCGGCCGGCGTAGGAGGCGAACTGGCCGCGCAGGCCCGCCAGTTCGTCCGTGGCCTCCGCGAAGCGGACCAGCGTCCGCAGGGAGGGGGCCAGGGGGCGGCGGTCCATCAGGTCGGGGCGGTCGTACAGGACGTACGTCGTCGAGATCTCGCCCGTCGCGCCGTCCAGCAGGACCGACTCCGCCTCCAGGCCTCCGGGGCCCAGCAGTCCGCCTATCACCAGCTGCTCGCGCAGCTCCGCCGAGAGGCGGTCGTCCGGGTCGCCCGTCGAGTCGGCGACCGTGCGCAGGCCCTCGCGGCGCAGCTCCGCGAAGCTCAGCACACCGCTGTCGCAGGGCAGCCCGGGGCCGGTCAGCCAGTGCCGCGTGGACGTGTGCGTCACCCACGGGTCCAGCTCGGACTCGGTCAGGGTGATCACCGCGGAAACGGCGTCGGTCGTACTCATGGGCTCCCCCGCATGTGCTTGCTCACCGTCCCCTGGCGGAGCACGGCAGACCGCCCGGCCCAGCCCGGCAGCCGTTCCCCACTGCCCAGAACAGTACGCCCCACCACTGACAGCGCCCCGGAACTGCGACGCGCGCCCGGCGACCACGCCGCGTCACCTCACAAGACGCTCAGAGCACCCTCGCGCGTTCCCTTTTCGCAGAAATCGCTTTCACTCTCTGGCGCGGTGTCAGTTTCACGAGGATGGAGTGGAGTCCGATGCGCGGGGCCCGGGCGGGCCCCGCGGGAGGCACCGGCCTCAGGCCCGTTCCGTGACCACCGCGGCCTGCGGGCGGATCGGGAGCCGGTTCACGGGGCGGCCCGTCGCGGCCCGGACGGCGGACGCGATGGCCGCCGGGGACGTCACCACCGGCACCGCGCTGACGGCCTTGGCCCCGAAGGGGGCGACCACGTCCCGTTCCTCGACCAGCCGGACGATGCGGATGTCGGGCGCGTCGAGGGCGGTCGGGAGGGCGTAACCGGTCAGGTCGGGGTGGCGGACGATGCCGCGCGGCGTGCGGAGGTTCTCCGTGAGGGCGATGCCCAGGCCCTGGGTCACACCCGCCTCGATCCGGGCGGTGAGCTGGGCCGGGTTCAGGACGCGGCCCACGTCCTGGGCGACGGCCAGTTCCACGACCCGTACGGAACCGAGCTCGATGTCCACGTCCACCACCGCGCGGATCGCGCAGAAGGCCATGCCCACGAAGGCGTCGCCCTGGCCGGTCTCGTTCAGCGGCTCGGTCGGGTGCGGGCGGCACTGGGCGGTGGCCCACAGTTCCTTGCCGTCCAGCGCCTCGGTGACGGTCGTGGAGAGGACTCCGTCGTACGACGTGATCTTTCCGTCGGTGATCTGGAGCAGCTCCGTCGACATGCCGAACTTGTGGGCGAGCGGCTGGAGGAGCTGCGTGCGGACCATCTTCGCCGCGCGCTCCACCGCCCCGCCCGACACCCAGGTGTGGCGGCCGCGGCAGCCCGCGCCCGCCGGGGGCTGGTCGGTGTCGACCGGCGCGACGTGCACCTCGTCGACGCCGAGCGTCTCCTGAACGATCTGCCGGGCCAGGGTCGTGAAGCCCTGACCGGTCTCGACGGCCGCGCACAGGACCGTCGCGACGCCGTCGTGGACCTTCACGGTCGCCGTGGAGACCTCGTCCGCGCCCTCGGCGCCGAGCATGTGCACCATGCCCACGCCGTAGCCCACGCCCCGGCGCACCGCGCCCGGTTCGCCCGCGCCCTCGGGCCCGCCGGGCAGCAGCCACTCGTCCTCGGGCGTGTCCTTGGGCAGCGGCGGCAGCGGGAAGTCCCGTACGGCCTGGAGGAGTTCGGCGACGGGGGCCGGGCAGGTCACGGTCTGGCCGGTCGGCAGCACGTCACCGGTCGCCAGGGCGTTGCGCAGGCGCACTTCCGCCGGGTCGATGCCGAGCTTCTTCGCGATCTTGTCCATCTGCGCCTCGTAGGCGGCGCAGACCTGCATGGCGCCCTCGCCGCGTACGTGGCCGGACGGGGGGTTGTTGGTGCGTACGGCCCAGCCCTCGATGAAGGCGTTCGGGACGACGTACGGGCCGCAGGCGAAGGCGACGGCGGCGGCCAGGGCCTCGGCGGAGGTGTCGGCGTAGGCGCCCGCGTCGAGCAGGATCTGCGCCTCGACCTTGACGAGTCTGCCCTCGGCGTCGGCGTGGTGGCGGTAGCGCAGCAGGGTGGGGTGCCGGTGGACGTGGCCGAGGAAGGACTCCTCGCGCGTGGCGGTGAGCTTCACCGGGCAGCCGGTGCGCAGCGCCAGCAGGCCGAGCGGGAGCTGGAAGCTCTGGTCCTCGCGGTCGGCGGTGGCCCCGGGGACGCCGGTCACGACGATCTTGACGCGCTCGGGTTCCAGGTCGAAGGCGGCGGCGGCCGCGTCGCGGTCGGCGTGCGGGTCGGTGGAGGCGAGGTACAGCTCCACCCCGCCGTCCGGGCGCGGCACGGCCAGGCCCGCCTCGGCGCCGATGGGCGCGGGGTCCTGGCGGCCGATGCGGTACAGGCCCTCGACGACGATCTCGCCGGCCGCCTCGGGGTCGCCGTGGCGCAGCGGGATGTGCCGGATCAGGTTGCCGTCGGGGTGCAGCGGCTCGGCCTCGAAGGCCTGCTCCGGGTCGGTCACCGGGTCGAGCACCTCGTACTCGACGATGACGGCGGCCGCCGCCATGCGCGCGGTGTCCGGGTGGTCGGCGGCGACGGCCGCGATGGGCTCGCCGTGGTGGCGCACGACCTCGGAGGCGAAGACCGGGCGGTCGGCCGTGGCGCGGCCGTGCAACGGCCTGCCGGGGATGTCCTCGTGGGTGACGACGGCGCGGACGCCGGGCATCTCACGCGCGTGGGAGGTGTCGATGGACACGATGCGCGCGTGCGGGTGCGGTGAGCGCAGCACGGCCGCCCACAGCAGGCCCTCGGCCCACAGGTCGGCGGCGTACGGGAAGGTGCCCTCCGTCTTGGCGCGGGCGTCGGCGGGCGGGAGCGAGGCGCCGATGCCGTGCGGAAGCGGTTCGGGGGCGGGGGCGGCCTCCGCGGCCTGAGCGGTGGCTGCTTCGTTGCTCACGCGGGGCCTCCGTCCCGGCCGTAGGGCTGCTCATGCGGTTCTGGGGAGTGCGGTTCCGGGGTGTGCGGTTCCGGGGGCGCTCCGAAGGCCGACGCGTTCACGCCACCGGCGCCGGGGCCCGCCTGGTGCGGGATGCGGGCCTCGTCGGTGTCGCCGTCGGCGGGCCCGGAGTGGGCCTCGCGTTCGGCGACGACCTCCTTGACGGCGTCCACCACGCCCCGGTAGCCGGAGCAGCGGCACAGGTTGCCGCACAGCGCCTGGCGGGTCTCCAGCTCCGTGGGCGCCGGGTTGCCCTCCAGGAGGTCGTGCACGGTCATCGCCATGCCCGGGACGCAGAAGCCGCACTGGACGGCGCCGCAGCGCGCGAGCGCCCGCTGCACGTCCGACGGCTGCCCGTCCCCGGCCAGGCCCTCGACGGTACGGACCTCGCTGCCGGCGGCGGTCACGGCCGGGACCAGGCAGGACGCCACGAGCCGCCCGTCGACCTGGACGTTGCACGCGCCGCACTCGCCCTGCGAGCAGCCGTCCTTGGCGCCGGCGAGTCCGAGCCGCTCACGCAGCACGTACAGCAGGGACTCGCCGATCCACGCGTCGGTGACGGGGCGGTCGGTGCTGTTGACGCGCAGGACGTAGGAGGCGAGGGGGTGTTCCTCATGGGGGGCGGCGGGGGGTACGTCGTGGGGGGCGGCGACGGCCAGGGCGTCCGGGCTGCCGACCGGGTCGGTCGCGGCGGTGTCCGGGTCCTCGCCCGGGGACGGGTCGTCCTCGGTCTCGCCGTCGGCGGTCTCCGGGCCGGTGTCGGCGTCGGCGTCCGCGAGGAGCCCGGAAGCGGCCTCGGTGGGGCTGTCAGCGGCCTCTGGGGCCCCTGGAAAGTCCTCGGAGGGCTCACCGGGTCCGGGAGCGTCCTGTGAGGCGTCCTGGGCGTCCTGCGGGAGCGCGGCGGCCTCCGGGTGCGCCTCGGGCACGGGCTCCCCGGGGTACTCGCCGGGGGCCTCGGGGTACGGCTGCCCGGACGCGTGAGCGGGCATCGGGTGACCGGCGGTGCCGGACGCCTCCGGCCCGTGCCCGGCGTAGTCGGAGTGTTCCGGCTCGTGCTCGGGGAAGTCGGACTGCTCCGGCCCGTGCCCGGCGTAGTCGGAGTGTTCCGGCTCGTGCCCGGCGAAGTCGGAGTGTTCCGGCCCGTGGTCGGCGAAGCCGGACTGCTCCGGCCCGTGGTCGGTGAAACGGGACGACTCCGCCCCGTGACCGGCCGCCCCGGGCTCCCCCGGCGCGTACGCGGCGCTCCCCGGCGGCTCGGGCGCGTGAGCGTCGCCCGGCGCCTCCGGGCCGTGGCCGGCGCTGCCCGGCGGCTCCGGCGCATGGCCGAACTCCCCGGGGGGGTGCGCGTGGCCGGTGTCCTCGTGGGCCCCCCGCGCGTGCGCGTCCTGCGGGTGTCCGGGTCCGCCCTCCGGGTCCGTCTCCTGCGGCAGCGGCCCGGCGGCCTGCTGCTCCGGCGCGTATCCGGCGGCCGGTCCCGCGTCGCCCTGCCCCTGCCCGTGCTCGTGGGGGTAGCCCGGCCGGGCCTCCTCCTGCGCCGCCGGGTCCTGCGGGTCCTGCCCCCACGGCCGGCCCGCGGCCTGCGTCGCCCAGGGCGCGGGCGCGCCGCCCGGCAGCGTGGCCGGCGGGGTGCCGCCCCACTGCTCGACCAGCGAGGACGTGGTGAACTCGCCCGATTCGTCCGGAAGGTCACCGCCGGCGACGGGGATGGACCACTGCCCGGTCACGTCATGGCCGGGCGCGCCCTCGGCCGCTGCCGCGGTCTCCTCGAAGTTCCACTGCCCGGTCGCCCCCGGGTTGTACGTGAACCGGTCGTCCCCGCCGTGCTGCGGCGCCGTCGCGTCGGAGCCGTAGGGCGTCCCGGGGTCGTACGGCGTGTCGGTGCCGCCGTACGGCTGTTCGGGCACGTCGTGGCCCTGCTGCTGGTGCACGCCGTGCTCGTGACCGTGCGACTGGTGCCCGGCGTTCGGGTCGTGCCACTGCGCCCCGTCGACCGGCGCACCCGGCACCGGCCACGCGCCGGTGGCCGCCGGGTCGGTTCCGGCCGTCGTCGCGGGGTTGACCGTTATCTGCGGCGGTACGTAGCCGTGGCCGGGCGCGGCCAGGGGGCTGTCGGCGGCCAGCAGGGCGTCGACGCCTCCCTCGGGGAGTTCGACGAAGGCCGTGGCGCCGTCGTCGTACTCGCCGTGGGGCAGCGGGTCCCAGCGGCTGCCGCCCCGGGGCGTGCCCTCTCCGTGCTGGTCGTCGGTCACGACAGCGCCCTCCCCAGTGCTCGTCGGGCCAGCGCGGCGACGGTGCGCCGCAGGTGCAGTACGGCGGGCGGAAGCTGCGCGACCGAGCCGTCCTCGGCCGGCGCCGCGTCGGGGATGCAGGCCGCGGCGACGTACTCCCCGAAGGCGTTCAGGGCCTCCGGGACGAGCGCGCGGTTGTTGTCCCAGTCGATGAGGCTGCCGACCCACTGCTCGGCCTCCAGAGGCCGCAGCGGCATCGGCGCTATGGCGCCCACCGCGCAGCGCACACCCCGGCGCGCGGGGTCCAGGACCAGGGCCACGGACGCCACCGCGCGCCCCGGGCCGGTCCGGCCGGTCGCCTTCAGGAAGACCTGCGGGGCGTGCAGCAGCGGCACGCGCACGTAGCCGATCAGTTCGCCGGCGCGCAGCATGTCCATCCCGGCCAGCAGGTGCGACACGGGGAGCTCCCGGCGGGCTCCGCCCGGGCCCGCGATGATCAGTGTCGCCTCCAGGGCGGCCAGCACCGGCAGCGCGTCCCCGGTGGGGGCGGCCGAGGCGATGTTGCCGCCCAGGGTGCCCGCGTTGCGGATGTGCGGCGGGCCCGCGGCGCGCGCTGCGGCGGCGAGCGCCGGGATCAGGGCCGCGAAGTCGGGGCGGCCCATGCGCGCGTGCGTGAGGCCCGCGCCGAGCAGCGCGTGACCGTCCAGGTACTGCCAGCCGCGGATCTCGCTGATCCGGCCGAGTCCCACCAGCGCGGCGGGCCTGAGCTGCCCGGAGTTGACGGCGGCCATCAGGTCGGTGCCGCCCGCGACGGGCACGGCGGCGGGCACGGCGGTGAGCGCCGTGACGGCCTCGTCCAGCGTCGTGGGCAGCGTGACGGCCTGCGCCGCCTGCGGTGCGTGCGTGGTCAAACCGGCTGCCCCTTCCCGCTGCCCCACCTGGTCCCACCTGTGCTGCCGTACGGTACGTGCTGACAGGGCGGACGTGGCAACTCTGGCACATCTTGGCGAGAGCCGAAGACACGGGTCCGCTAGGAGGCATTCGCCCACCTCACCGGCGAGATAGTCCGTTTTCGCACAGCTTCAGAAATGCATGCCGATTGGCACTTTCGGTGACCCTTGTGCGCTTTTTCCGTGGCCTGTTCGAGCTGTTCGGTGGCGACGGCCGGCGCTACCGGCGGGGCGGCGGACCCTCCTCAGGGCGGCCCAGCACCCCGGGGCGCCGCTGCCAGGGCAGCGGGCCCGCGGGTGGCCGGTAGGCGACGCCCAGCGCGTCGAGCCGCCGGTAGTGGGCCGTCATCCTGCGCTCGAAGCCGGCGAAGTCCCGTTCCGCCGGGGCGGGCAGGGCGCTCCAGGCGACCTCCGAGAAGGCCGCGAGGCGGGGGAAGGCCTGGTAGTCCACGCGCGCCTGGTCCTCCATCACCTCGGTCCACAGGTTGGCCTGCGTGCCCAGCACGTGCCGGGCCTCCTCGGGCGTCAACTCCGGCGGCACGGGTTCGAACCGGTAGACGTCCTCCAGGGTGCGCACCCACCCGATCGGTACCGGCTCCTCGGGGCCCGGGTCCTGACGGTGGTCCAGGTACACCTGCTGTTCGGGGCACATGACCACGTCGTGGCCGGCCCGGGCGGCGGCGATGCCTCCCGCGTAACCGCGCCACGAGGAGACGGCGGCGCCCTCGGCCAGGCCGCCCTCCAGGATCTCGTCCCAGCCGATCAGCCGGCGGCCGCGCTCGGCGAGCCAGGTGTCGAAGTGCCCGATGAACCAGGACTGGAGCTCGTCCTCGTCCGCGAGCCCGAGTTCCCTGATGCGCGCCTGCGCCGTCGCCGACCGCCGCCACTGGTCCTTGGGGCATTCGTCGCCGCCGATGTGCACGAACTCCGAGGGGAACAGCTCGAGTACTTCCTCGAAGACGCCCTCGTAGAAGCGCAGGGTGTTGTCAGTGGGGGCGAGTACGTTCGGGTTGATTCCCCAGGTGTCCCAGACGGAGAGGGCGGTCGTGTCGATGACATCGGTGTTGCCGAGTTCCGGGTACGCGGCGATGGCGGCCTGCGAGTGGCCCGGTACGTCGATTTCGGGGACGACGGTGATATGCCGCTCGGCGGCGTAGGCGACGATCTCCCGGATGTCGTCCTGGGTGTAGTGGCCGCCGTGCGGCTTGTCCTCCCACAGCGGCGAGGCCCGGTGGCCGGTTTTCGTACGGGCGCGCCAGGAGCCGATCCCGGTCAGCCGCGGATGCCGCTTGATCTCGATGCGCCAGCCCTGGTCGTCCGTCAGATGGAAGTGGAAGACGTTGAGTTTGTGCGCCGCCATCAGATCGAGGTAACGCAGCACGCCTTCCTTGGGCATGAAGTGCCGGGCGACGTCGAGCATCAGGCCGCGCCAGCGGAATCGAGGGGCGTCCTCGATCGTGAGGTAGGGCACGGCCCAGACACGGTCGCCGCCGAGCGGGGCCCTGCGGTACGCGTCGGGGCCGAGAAGCTGCCGCAGGGTCTGGGCGCCCCAGAAGACACCGGCCGCGCTGCCGCTCTCGATGAGGACGCCGAAGCCGTCGCTGACGAGGCGGTACTCCTCGGGGCCGAGGCCGGGGTCGAGTTGCAGCCCGATGCCGCCCTCGGCGTCGTCGAGCTCCCGCCCCTCGCTCAGCGGCAGGCCGGTGGCCTGCCGCAGGGCGGCGCTCAGCCAGTGGCCGACGCCTTCCGTTCCGGTGTCGGCGTAGAGCTCGGAGTGGCGCGTCAGCCGCACCTCGCCGGAACCGGCGACGGCCCTGCGGGGCGCCGGAATCAGTTCGGTCACGTCAGTCCTTCACCGCGCCGCCCAGTCCGGAGACCAGGCGCCGCTGTACGAGTACGAAGAAGACCAGGACCGGGATCGTCATGACCGTGGAGGCGGCCATGACGCCGCCCCAGTCCGGGTCGTCGGGCTTGTAGAAGACGAGCAGGGCCATCGGCAGCGTCGACTGCGACGTGTCACTGATGATGAACGACTTGGCGAACAGGAAGTCGTTCCAGGCGGAGATGAACGAGAACACGCTGGTGGCCACGAGACCCGGCAGGACGAGCGGGAAAAGGATCTGCCAGAGGAATCGCGCCCGGGTCGCCCCGTCGATGTACGCGGCCTCCTCCAGCGCCTCCGGAACGGCTTTCACGAACCCCCGCAGCATCCAGATCGCGAAGGGCAGTGAGAAGGCGATGTGGGGCAGGATCAGCGAGCCCAGCGTGTTCAGCTGACCGGCGTCCCGCATGAGGAAGAACAGGGGGATCGTGAGGGCTTCCACGGGCACCGTCTGGGCCACCAGAAACATGATCAGAAGGGTGGTCCGGAGGCGGAAGCGGAATCGCGTGACCGCAGTTGCGGCGAGAAACGCGATCAGCCCGGAGGCGATCACGACACAGCCCGCGACGAGAAGGCTGTTGAGGAAGTAGCGGCCGAATTCCTGCTGCCCGAAGACGCGCCGGAAGGAATCCAGGGAGGGCGCGAGCGTCCACGGCCTGGGCTCGCTCGACTCGATCTCCCCGGCCGGCTTGAAGGCGCCGAGCACCATCCAGTAGAGGGGGAAGGCGACGACGACCGCGATCAGCAGGGCGGAGGCCTCGGCGGCCAGCCGGCCCGGGCGGCGCACACGGGCGCGTACGGGGTTCACCGTTCCTCCCCCTGCCTGCGCAGCAGCCGCAGGTACACCAGCGTGACGGCGAGCAGGATCAGCAGCATCACGACGCCGATCGCGGAGCCGAGGCCGTACTGCGAGGACGCGAAGGCCTGCTGGTAGGCGTAGACGTTCAGGACGAGGTTCTGGCCGGCGATGCCGCCGCCGTTCGTCATGACGTAGATCTGCGTGAAGACCTTGAAGTCCCAGATGACCGACTGGATGGTGACGACGACCAGGATCGGCCGGAGCATCGGGGCGAGTACGGAGCGCCAGATGCGCCACTGCGAGGCGCCGTCGAGGGAGGCGGCCTCCAGTACTTCGCCGGGAACGGCGCGGATACCGGCGTACACGGTCACCATCACGAACGGGAAGGAGCACCAGACCACTTCGAGCAGGACGAGGAAGAAGGCGCTGAGACGCCCGTACGTCCATGAGTGGTCGCCGAGTCCCAGCATCCGGTTGACCGGGCCGAAGTCCGGGTCGAAGAGGAACAGCCACACCGTGGAGCCGGTCACCGCCGGGGTCGCCCACGCGCCGAGCGCGGCCAGCATCAGCGCGAGCCGCGGTACGGCCCTGACGCGCGTGAGGAGCACGGCGAGGGCGCAGCCGACCGCGAGCGTGGAGACGACACAGGCCGCCGCGAACAGCACGGTGGCGAGCAGCACGTGCCAGAACTGCGGGTCCCCGAACAGCCCGGCGTAGTTCCCGAACCCCTCGAAGGTGGCCGGCTCCCCACCGCTCACCTGCGCCTGCGTGTACTGGAAGAACGAGATCAGGCCGAGTTGATAGATCGGGTAGACGAGCAGCCCGCCGAGCACGACGAGCGCGGGCGCGAGATACAGCCAGGGCGTCCAGCCGCCCGCCGCGCGCGGGGCCCTGCCGGGCCCGGCCCGGCGCGGACCCGGACGGCCGCTCCGCGTCGCGTAGGGGTCCTTGACCGGGGGGTGGCCCGGCGAACGTCCGCCCTGCCCCGCGCGGGCCCCGGCGCCGCCCGTCCGCGAGGCCCCGGCCGGGGCCGCCCGGGACGCGGTGGCGCTCCCCGAGGCGGATGCCGGGGCGTTTGCGGGACGGCTGCCGTGCGGTCGGCGTGCGGCTTGTGCCGGGGCCGTCCCCGCGGGGGCGGCTCCCCCCACGCACCTCTCAGGCGGGTCCGCACCGGTCTCACCCGCGTCGCTCCCGGCCGGTCCGCCCCCCGCCGAAGCCCCCGCGGCCCCGATCGGGTCGACACCCGCCGCATCCGTGCGGTCGTTCACCGCGCTCACCCCGCGGAGCCGAACGCGGTGTTCATCTTCTTCGCGGCGTCCTCGGAGGCCTTCGCGACGTCCTTCTTGCCGCTGATGACCTCCTGGAACATCGTCGGCAGGACGAGCGAGGAGTCGATCTGGGCCCAGGCGGGTGAGGCGGGGACGAACTTGGTGCCGGCCGAGAGCGTCTGCACGAAGGGCTTCACGAACGGCTCCTCGGTCGCGACCCGCTGCCGTACGTCCGTGTAGGTCGGCAGGAAGCCCATCGCGCCGAAGAGTTCGGTCTGTGTCTTCTTCGAGGCGAGCTGTTCCATCAGCTCGACGGCGAGCGTGCGGTGCGAGGTGCTCTTCAGGACGCCGATGTTGTTGCCACCGGCGAAGGCGGGCGCGATCGAGCCGGGCTTCACACCCGGCAGCGGGACGACGGCGTACTTGCCCTTGACCTTCCCGGCCTCGACGGCGGTGTGGCTGAAGTCGCCGCCGATCGCCATCCCGGCCTTCCCGGCGGCGAAGGCGGAGATCGTGTCGTTGCCGCCCATGCCCGCGCACTTGGCGGCCGGACAGTTGTCGTCGCCGAAGAGGGAGGCGTACGCCTCGATTCCCTTGCGGGCCTCGGGGCTGTCGATGCCGGAGGCGTACGAGCCGCCCTTGCCGCTCGCGAGTTCACCGCCGTTGGCCCATACGAACGGCATCGCGCCGTAGGTGTAGGCGCCGCCGACCACCAGCCCGTAGAGGTCGGGCTTCGCGGCGCGGATCGCGCGGGCGGTGGAGGCCAGTTCGTCCATCGTCTTCGGGGCCTTCAGACCCAGCTCCTCGAAGACGTCCGTGCGGTAGTACAGGGCGCGGACGCCGACATAGAACGGGGCGCCGTACATCTTGCCGTCCACCGTCACCGACTGTTTCGCCGTCGGGTCGGTGTCCTTCGCCTCGCTCCAGTCGCCGAACTCCTCCGTGACGTCGAGGAGTCCGCCGTCCTTCACATAGCCGGCCGTGTCGGTGTTGCCGTACTCCATCACGTCGGGCGCGGAGGCGGGGTCGTTGAAGGCGGCTTTGACGCGCTGGGCGCGGGTCTCGACGGGGATGTACTCGACGTCGACCTCGGTGCCCTTGTGGGCCTTCTCGAATCCGGCGACGACGGAGTCGACGACCTTCTCCTTGGGGTCGTTGCCGACCTCCCGGAAGAGCCACACGCGCAGCGTGCCGGTCTTCTCGTCCTTGTCGGAGGAGGAGTTCGAGGAGGTCTGGGGCGCGCAGGCGGTGGCCAGGAGAGCGGCGAGCGCGGTGAGTCCGGCAATACGGACGGACAGCTTCATGGAGTGCTCCTCCGAGGGAGTGTTGCAACATGCGCAATGACGGTTTCGCTGTGCACAACACTTCGGAGGCTAGGGACTGCATGAACACGCCCACAAGAGGTCTCAACCACTCTGTGACCGGCAGACGCACCCCGTGCAACGCCCGGACAGCACAAAAGCCCCCAGGGCGCGCAAAACGCACCCTGGGGGCCTCACGCCCCGCGGGCCGGGCCTACTTGTCGCCCTTGCCGTTGTCGTCGTCGCCGGAGCTCATGGACTCGTAGATCTCCTTGCACATGGGACACACGGGGTACTTCTTCGGGTCACGGCCCGGCACCCACACCTTGCCGCACAGCGCCACGACGGGTGTGCCGTCGAGGGCGCTCGCCATGATCTTGTCCTTCTGGACGTAATGGGCGAAGCGCTCGTGGTCACCGTCACCATGCGAGGTCTGCGGCGTCGGCTCTACGAGGGTCCCCGTACCAGTCCCGCGCTCGGGCTCGAGAGTGCTCATAGAGCCAAGGGTACTGAAGCTCACACGCATCAGTTGAGCGAAGGGTCGTCCGGGTACGTCGCCACCATCGCCAGCTCGCTGCGCTGGCGGCGCAGCACCTCGCGCCAGAGCCGCTCGGGAGACGGGGACGACACGTCACCGGGCTCCGATTCGACGACGTACCACGCGCCGTCCACCAGCTCGTCCTCCAGCTGGCCAGGGCCCCAGCCGGCGTACCCGGCGAAGATGCGCAGGGAGCCGAGGGCGGAGGCCAGCAGCTCCGGCGGGGCCTCCAGATCGACCAGGCCGATCGCGCCGTGCACCCGGCGCCACCCCAGCGGGGCGGCCTCGCCGGACGCGCCGCCGGGGACGACCGCGACACCGAGGGCCGAGTCCAGCGACACCGGACCGCCCTGGAACACCACACCCGGTTCCACGGCGAGATCCCCCCAGCCCTCCAGGATGTCGGCCACGCCCACCGGGGTGGGGCGATTGAGGACGACACCGAGGGAGCCCTCCTCGTCGTGGTCGAGGAGCAGCACCACCGCGCGGTCGAAGTTCGGGTCCGCCAGGGCGGGGGTGGCCACGAGCAACCGCCCTGTGAGCGAGGACACCTCGGTCATGGCAGACATGATCCCGCATTCTCCCTTCGCGTGGGGAGGCAATGCGGGACCGGGAGGGCACGCAGCTCAGGGCGCAGTGAAGCGTCCCACGCGCACGAAAGCGACCGTGACCCCATGTGCCCGGAACGGAACGGTTCGTGTTGTGACAGAGCTATGACGTGGCTGGGTCCGACTCAGGCATACAGAAGGGGGGTGGTGGGCGATTACCCTTTCCCTCCTGGCCCCTGCCCGACTCCATGGAACGCGAGATTCATGACCGTCAACGACGATGTCCTGCTTGTCCACGGCGGAACCCCGCTGGAGGGCGAGATCCGTGTCCGCGGTGCGAAGAACCTCGTACCGAAGGCCATGGTCGCAGCGCTGCTGGGCAGCGCTCCGAGCCGGCTGCGCAATGTTCCGGACATCCGCGATGTCCGGGTCGTACGGGGTCTGCTGCAGCTGCACGGTGTGACGGTCCGTCCGGGTGACGAGCCCGGCGAACTGGTGATGGATCCGACGCGCGTGGAGAGCGCGAACGTCGCTGACATCGATGCCCACGCGGGTTCGAGCCGTATCCCGATCCTGTTCTGCGGACCGCTGCTGCACCGCCTCGGCCACGCGTTCATCCCCGGTCTCGGCGGCTGCGACATCGGCGGCCGGCCGATCGACTTCCACTTCGACGTGCTGCGTCAGTTCGGCGCGCGCATCGAGAAGCGGGACGACGGGCAGTACCTGGAGGCACCGCAGCGGCTGCGCGGCACGAAGATCCGGCTGCCGTACCCGTCCGTCGGCGCGACCGAGCAGGTGCTGCTGACGGCGGTCCTCGCGGAGGGCGTCACGGAGCTGTCCAACGCGGCCGTCGAGCCGGAGATCGAGGACCTCATCTGCGTGCTGCAGAAGATGGGCGCGATCATCGCCATGGACACCGACCGGACGATCCGCATCACCGGTGTCGACAAACTCGGCGGCTACAACCACCACGCCCTGTCGGACCGGCTGGAGGCCGCGTCCTGGGCGTCGGCGGCGCTGGCGACCGAGGGCAACGTCTACGTCCGCGGCGCACAGCAGCGCTCGATGATGACGTTCCTGAACACCTACCGGAAGGTGGGGGGTGCCTTCGAGATCGACGACGAGGGCATCCGCTTCTGGCACCCCGGCGGCCAGCTGAAGTCCATCGCGCTGGAGACGGACGTGCACCCCGGCTTCCAGACCGACTGGCAGCAGCCGCTGGTGGTGGCCCTGACCCAGGCCACGGGCCTGTCCATCGTCCACGAGACGGTCTACGAGTCCCGCCTCGGCTTCACGTCCGCCCTGAACCAGATGGGCGCGCACATCCAGCTCTACCGCGAGTGCCTGGGCGGCTCCGACTGCCGCTTCGGCCAGCGCAACTTCCTCCACTCGGCCGTCGTCTCGGGCCCGACCAGGCTCCAGGGCGCGGACCTGGTCATCCCCGACCTCCGCGGCGGCTTCTCGTACCTGATCGCGGCCCTGGCGGCGCAGGGGACGTCCCGCGTCCACGGCATCGGCCTCATCAACCGCGGCTACGAGAACTTCATGGAGAAGCTCATGGAACTCGGCGCAAAGGTCGAGCTGCCGGGCAAGGCGCTCGGCTGATCCGGCTTCAGCGGCCACGCCCGTCCGGCTGGGGGTCCGGGGGTCATCCCCCGGGCAAGCACAGCATGGAGAAGCTCATGGAGCTCGGCGCGAAGGTCGAGCTGCCGGGCAAGGCGCTCGGCTGATCCGGCCTCAGCGGCCACGCCCGTCCGGCTGGGGGCCCGGGGGTCATCCCCCGGGCAAGGCTCTCGGGTAGCGGCGCGTGCAGTGACGCCAAAGGGGCGGCCACCCGGTTCGGGTGGCCGCCCCTTTGATGTCACTCACTGTGGTTCGTACACCGTCGGCGTACGAACGGCAGGGTTACTTGCCCTTGGCCGCTTCCTTGAGCTTCGAGCCCGCGGAGACCTTCACGCTGTAACCGGCGGGGATCTGGATGGGCTCGCCGGTCTGCGGGTTGCGGGCGGTGCGAGCGGCACGGTGGGTGCGCTCGAAGGTCAGGAAGCCGGGGATGGTGACCTTCTCGTCGCCCTTGGAGACGATGTCGCCGACGACGTCGGCGAACGCGGCCAGCACGGCGTCGGCGTCCTTGCGAGTCACCTCGGCGCGGTCGGCCAGCGCGGCCACCAGCTCACTGCGGTTCATGTTGTTACTCCCGTGTTCATCTTGCCGTTGAGGCGTCAGATCGAAGCCGATGCTGCCAGGGTCCTCGATGAGTCCCCGGACCCGGGTCCGTCGTCAGACCCTCGCGCCCAGGGACGCATCCTGCCCCTACCTGCGGCGGGAAAGCCAATCCGGCACCCGCTGGAGTCGTGAGAACACCCTTGGGGAGTCACACGAAAAGAGGGCCTGAGCCTGGCGCCACGATAGCTCCGCTGCTGACAGGGTTCTTGCGACGCGCCGGGTTCCAGGCTGCCGTGGGGTTACTCACAGTCCCGAGGGACGGCACCCCCGGGCCCCCGCGGGGGCCCGGACGGCCTCGGCCTCAGACGCCGGACGGGCTGCCCGCCGCCGCGCCGACCGCCTTGGCGGCCTCCCGCACGGCGCCGGCGACCGCGCCCGCGACCTTGTCGTTGAAGACGCTCGGAATGATGTAGTTCGGGTTCAGCTCGTCCTCGGTCACCACGTCCGCCAGGGCCTTCGCGGCGGCCAGCATCATCTCGGTGTTGACCGTCCGGGACTGCGCGTCCAGCAGACCGCGGAAGACACCCGGGAAGACCAGCACGTTGTTGATCTGGTTCGGGAAGTCCGAGCGGCCGGTGGCGACAACGGCCGCGGTCTGGCGGGCGATTGCCGGGTCGACCTCGGGGTCCGGGTTCGCAAGCGCGAACACGATCGCGCCGTCGGCCATGGCGGCCACGTCGTCACCGTCGAGGACGTTCGGGGCCGAGACGCCGATGAAGACCTCGGCGCCCCGCACGGCCTCCTTGAGGGTGCCCGTGAGGCCCTCGGGGTTGGTGTTGTCGGCGATCCAGCGCAGCGCCGAGTCCGGCGCGGCGTCCACCAGGTCCTCGCGGCCCGCGTGCACGACGCCGTGGATGTCGGCGACGACGGCGTTCTTGACGCCCGCGGCGAGCAGCAGCTTCAGGATGGCCGTACCGGCCGCGCCGGCGCCGGACATGACGACGCGGATGTTCTCGATCGCCTTGCCGGTCACGCGCAGTGCGTTCGTCAGGGCGGCGAGGACGACGATCGCGGTGCCGTGCTGGTCGTCGTGGAAGACGGGGATGTCGAGGGCCTCGCGCAGCCGGGCCTCGATCTCGAAGCAGCGCGGGGCGGAGATGTCCTCGAGGTTGATGCCCGCGAAGCCCGGGGCGATCGCCTTGACGATCTCGACGATCGCGTCGGTGTCCTGGGTGTCGAGGCAGATCGGCCAGGCGTCGATACCGGCGAACCGCTTGAAGAGGGCCGCCTTGCCCTCCATGACGGGCAGCGCGGCCTTGGGGCCGATGTTGCCCAGGCCCAGCACGGCGGAGCCGTCCGTCACGACCGCAACGGAGTTGCGCTTGATGGTGAGGCGGCGGGCGTCCTCGGGGTTCTCGGCGATCGCCATGCAGACGCGGGCCACACCCGGCGTGTAGACCATGGACAGGTCGTCACGGTTGCGGATGGGGTGCTTGGACGCCATCTCGATCTTGCCGCCGAGGTGCATGAGGAAGGTCCGGTCCGAGACCTTGCCCAGCGTGACGCCCTCGATGCCGCGGAGTTCCTCCACGATCTCGTCCGCGTGCGCGGTCGACGACGCCGCGATGGTGACGTCGATACGGAGCTTCTCGTGGCCGGATGCGGTGACGTCGAGGCCGGTCACCGAGCCTCCGGAGGACTCCACGGCGGTGGTGAGCTGCGAGACGGCGGTTCCGCTCGCGGGCACCTCCAGCCGGACCGTCATCGAGTAGGAGACGCTGGGCGCCGTTGCCATGGCCGACTTCCTCTGCTTTCACCTGACGCTGATTTGTGCCGTCCGATCGTCGCACCTACCGCTGAGTAGCAGGTAGCCACCCTCGATTGCGAACGTTTTGTTCGCGGAATGGGCCAGCAAAAAGAGACCCACGTCACGTGGACGTGGGTCTCTTCCTCAAGTTGAGTGGCACCGGCCCGCCATGCTCGCCTCGCGGCAAGTGGTCGCTCGTAGCGACGAAGGTTGGGCCCGGGGGCTTGGATCGGGCCGGTGCCACGTCCAGGCTAACAAACAGATCCCGTAAGGCCATTCCCGTACCGGTAGTTCATTTCGCCGACAAGTGGGTATCGGGCCTCAGTCCCTGAGCAGGTCCGGAACTCCCGCCGCGTCGGGCTCGTCCCGGTCGGCCGAGACGACCGTGAGCTGCTGGGTGGCCCGGGTCAGTGCGACATAGAGGACGCGCAGACCGGCCGGGGACTCGTCGGCGATCTCCGCCGGGGAGACCACGACCGTCGCGTCGTACTCCAGGCCCTTCGCCTCCAGGCTGCCGAGGGCCACGACCCGGTCGCCGAGTCCGGCGAGCCAGCGGCGGGCCTCCTCGCGGCGCTGCATGGCGACGACCACGCCGACCGTGCCGTCGACGCGCTCCAGCAGCCGGGCCGCCTCGTCGCGGACGGTCGCGCCCAGCGTGTCCGCCACGACGGTGAAGCGGGGTTCGACGCCGGTGGAGCGGACCGCCTTCGGCGACACGGAGCCGGGCATGGCGAGGGCGAGGACCTTCGAGGCGAGCTCGGCGATCTCGGCCGGGTTGCGGTAGTTCACCGTGAGTTCGAAGCGGCGGCGGGGGCGGGTGCCGAGCGCCTCGTCACGGGCCTGGGCGGCCTCGTCCGGGTCGGACCAGGAGGACTGGGCCGGGTCGCCGACGACCGTCCAGGTGGCGTGCCGGCCGCGGCGGCCGACCATGCGCCACTGCATCGGGGTGAGGTCCTGGGCCTCGTCGACGATGACGTGGGCGTACTCGACACGCTCCTGCGCGAGGCGCTCGGCGCGCTCGCGCTGCGACTCCTCGCGCACCGGCATCAGCTCCTCCAGGCCGGTGAGCTGGTCGAGCGGGTCGAGTTCGCGCCTCTTGCGGGGGCGGGCCGGGGCGCCGAGGACGGCCTGGAGCTCGTCGAGCAGGGCGATGTCGTGCACCGAGCGGCCCTCGCGCTTCAGGGAGCGGGCGACCTTGCGGACCTCGCCGGGATTGAGGATCCGCCGGGCCCAGCGGCCGAGGCGCCGTTCGTCGGCCATGGCGTCCAGGACGGCCCCCGGGGGCAGCTCCGGCCACCAGGCGTCGAGGAACGCGATGAAGGCGTCCTCGGAGGTGATGTCCTCGTCGAAGGAGGAGCGCAGCTCGGCCGCGAGCTCGGGGTCGGAGTGCCGGCCGGCCGCGCCGGACTGCTCCCACAGGGCGTCCAGGAGGAGCTTGCGGGCGCGGGGGCGCAGCAGGTTCACGGGGGCGGTGCCGCCGAGGGCGGCGCGGCGGATGCCGTCGAGTTCCCGGGCCTCCAGCTCCAGGCGGCGGCCGAAGGCGACCACGCGCAGCCGGGCCGGTGGATCGTTCAGCTCCAGGGCGCCGCGCGCGGCCTTCCGCAGCACCTTCAGCATGCGGGAGGAGCCCTTGGCGCGGGCCACGGCCGGGGAGTCGTAGAGCGTGGCCTCACTGCCCTCGACCAGGGAGCCGATGGCGCGGATGGCGACCTGGCCCTCCTCGCCGAGGGAGGGCAGCACGCCCTCGGTGTAGGCGACGAGCAGCGGGGTCGGCGAGACGATCAGGATGCCGCCGGCGTAGCGGCGCCGGTCCTGGTAGAGGAGGTAGGCGGCGCGGTGCAGGGCGACGGCGGTCTTGCCGGTACCGGGGCCGCCCTCGACGTAGGTCACGGAGGCGGCGGGGGCGCGGATGACCAGGTCCTGCTCGGCCTGGATGGAGGCGACGATGTCGCGCATGGTGTGGCTGCGGGCCTGGCCGAGCGCGGCCATCAGGGCGCCGTCGCCGATGACGGGCAGTTCGTCGCCGTCGAGGTACGCCGTCAGCTCGGGGCGCATCAGGTCGTCCTCGACGCCCAGCACCCGGCGGCCCTTGGAGCGGATGACGCGGCGGCGGACGACGCGGCCGGGGTCGACCGGGGTGGAGCGGTAGAAGGGGGCGGCCGCCGGGGCCCGCCAGTCGATGACCAGCGGTGCGTAGTCCTGGTCGAGGACGCCGATGCGGCCGATGTGCAGGGTCTCGGCGATGTCGGCGGTGTTGTCGGGGCGTACGGCCCCCTCCGCCGGCTCGATCGCGGTGTACGCCCCGTCGGGGCCCTTCTTGCCGTCCTTGCCGGTCAGCAGGTCGATGCGGCCGAAGAGGAAGTCCTCGAACTCGTTGTTCAGCCGGCTGAGGTGGATGCCCGCGCGGAAGACCTGCGCGTCCCGCTCGGCGAGTGCGCCCGGGGTGCCGACCTGGCCGCGCCGGGCCGCGTCCTGCATGAGGAACTCCGCCTCGTGGATCTTCTCCTCGAGGCGCCGGTACACCCGGTCCAGGTGTTCCTGTTCGACGCGGATCTCCCGGTCACGAACCGAGTCGTGCACCGAATCGACCGCGCCATGTCTCTGAGCCTGAACGGCCACCGGGCCCCCTTCTGACGTGCTGGGCAGCCGTCAACCGTACGCGAAGGGGACCCCCGGAAGCTACGGGCTGGCGGGCAGGCGCGGGACCTGTTGCCCCAATGGCGCCTGCCGGACGGCCGAACAGTCCTACGCGTCGACCTCGACCAGCCGCTTGCCCTCGAAGGTCACGACCTCGAAGTGGTCGATCTCGTTCGGCTCGAAGGCGGCGCCGCCCTGGACGTAGAGGGGTTCCTTGGCCTTGTCGGACTTGGCGTCCGGGAGGCCGTAGCCCCACTCCGGGACGGACCAGGAGGACAGGGTCTCGCGCTCGCCGTTCTTGCCGACCGCGACGAGGGCGCACTTGAGCGGGCCCTTGACGTTCTTGAGCTCGGTGACCACGCCCGTCCCCCAGTCCTTCTTCTGGAGGGCGACCGTCGCGGTGACCTTGGTGCTCGGGTCGGTGGCGGAGATCTTGTCGGAGATGCCCTCGAAGGCCGCCTTGGCGGGGCTCGCCGCGAGGGGTCGGTTCTCCGCACCGCCGCCGCCGTCGCCGCCGTTCGTCGCGACCGCGACGAAGGGGCCGCCGATGATCAGCGCGCCGGCCGCGGCCACCATGTAGAAGCTGCGGCGGCGCTTCTGGGCGCGGCGGTCGGCGACCTCGTCGACCAGCTTCTCCACCACGCGCGGCCGGGGCTTCGCGGACAGCGACTCGCCGATCGCGGGTGTGCTGCCGGAGCCGGGCAGATCGGCGAGGGCGGCGAGCATCGGCTCCATGCCGGCCAGTTCGTCGAGCTGCTGGGCGCACCATTCGCAGGTCGCGAGGTGGGCCTCGAAAGCGGTCGCTTCGGCGTCGTCGAGGATGCCGAGGGCGTAGGCGCCGACGGTCTCGTGCTCGTTCGGCACCGGAGATCCCTGCATGGGTCCAGACATACCCATGCCTCCCGTACCGAACCCCTGGTTTCCCCCGTAAACACTCATCACGCCGTCACCCCCCGCTCCTCCAGTGCCAGCTTCATCGAACGCAGGGCGTAGAAGACCCTGGAGCGGACGGTTCCGCTGGGTATGCCCAGGGTCTCGGCCGCCTCATTGACGGTACGCCCCTTGAAGTACGTCTCGACGAGCACCTCCCGGTGGGCGGGGGTCAGGTCGTCGAGTGCGTCCGAGAGAGTCATCAGCCACAGCGCCTTGTCGATCTCGTCCTCCGCGGGGATGACCTCCAGCGGCGACGGGTCGACCTCCTGCGGCCGGGCCTGCCGACTGCGGTGGCCGTCGATGACGATGCGCCGGGCGACCGTCACCAGCCAGGGGCGTACCGATCCGGTCGCTCTGTTGAGCTGACCGGCGTTCTTCCAGGCACGGATGAGCGTCTCCTGCACGACGTCCTCGGCGCGCTGCCGGTCTCCGGCGACCAGGCGCAGGACATACGCAAGCAGGGGTCCGGCGTGTTCGCGATAGAGCGCACGCATCAGCTCCTCATCGGGTTCCGAGGGCTGGGACATGCGATGTCGGGCCCTCGGTGCACGTTCATTGGCCACGACGGAATCCTTGCGCACGCCCACCTCCGGTGTCCGGGGGTTCCCCCAGTCGGTCGCTCCACATGCCGTACGGACGCGAGCGGTTGGGCGTTCAAACAGACCCGACAGATTTCCTCGAGATGACGTGACGAGCTGGACATGGGGTCACATTCCCACCCCGCGTTCTTTACATTTCCGCCACATCGGCATGATCAAGCCAGGCCTTTCCTACGGTGGCGTAGGTAAACGGCGTGTAATCGAAATCACTTCGACAGTGCGGTCGCAGAAGTCGCATTTAGGACAGGGGAATTGAATGCAGCGACCACTCAAATCCGTTTCAGGCACGGGCGAGTGCCGCGCGGCGACGATGCCGGGCGACGCGTTCGCGGTTCCCGCAGACCTCACTGGAGCACCAGCGCCTCCTGCGTCCCCGGGACGTGTCGAGGTACACGATGGGGCAGTTGTCGCCTTCGCACTGGCGCAGGGCCGCGCGGGCGACGGGGTCGGTCAGCAGGTCCACGGCGTCCCGGGCGACGGCCGCGAGCAGGGCTGCGCAGCCGGGTGGGCCGTCCAACCGCCGCAGAAGCTGGCCGTCTTCGCCGCGGACCGCGCGCGGGGCCGGGGGCGCGGTGCGGGCCAGGTCGTTGACGCGGGCGAGGGCGAGGTCGTACGTCGCGACTCCGGGTCTCGGCCGGCTGCGCACCAACCGGTCGACCTGGGCGCGCAGTTCGCGGAAGGAGAGCAGCCAGCCGGTGTCGGCGTGGGTCAGGGCGGTGTCCGCCGGGACGAGTCCGGAGCCGGTGATCCATGCGCGCAGCACGTCGACGGAGTCGAGCCGCTCCTCCGGGTGCGTGGTGGAGAGCAGATCCAGGCAGATCCGCCCGGCATCGAACCGCAGCTCGTACGGGGCCGTGGCCGTACCCAGTGCCATGTGCCTGTCACCGCCTAGGGGTTCACCCCGGTCGCGAGGCCTTCGGTGAGACGCCAGTGAGAGGGCCGGTAAACCGTTCCCTCCTACAGTGCCTGCCCGCTACGGCGCCGGAAACCCCTCACACACGCCTCGACGCGACGGACGGCCGGAGGGAACACGCCTTCAGGCCACGCAAGCGCGGCCGCGTGGTCGTGGTGACCCGACCCAGCGGCCGAGCCGGCCGTCACGCCCAGCAACCATCACACTCCGGCCGGACCCCAAGGAGCATCCCGTTCTGGTTGTGGGGCGGCGGGCGGGTGGCGGGTTTTGGCTCAACCTCCGGGCGGGCTCACGCGTCTGCGTACTTCGTTTCCGCCGTCGGGTCCAGGGCCAGGCGGTAGCCCCGCTTGACCACCGTCTGGATCAGCTTCGGCGTGCCGAGGGCCGTGCGGAGGCGGGCCATGGCGGTCTCCACCGCGTGTTCGTCGCGGCCGGAGCCGGGGAGGGCGCGCAGGAGGTCCGCGCGGGCGACGACCCAGCCGGGGCGTCGGGACAGGGCGCGCAGGAGGGACATGCCGGCGGGCGGGACCGGTTTGAGGTCGCCGTCGACCAGGACGGCGTGGCCGCGGATCTCCACGCGGTGCCCGGCGACGGGCAGGGTACGGGCCCGCGCGGGGAGTTCCTGGCAGAGCAGCTGGACCAGGGGGCCGAGCCGGAAGCGTTCGGGCTGGATCGTGTCGATGCCGCGGGACTGCAGGGGCAGGGCGGTGACCGGGCCCACGCAGGCCGGCAGGACGTCATGGCTCAGAGCCGCCAGGACCTCGTCGAGCAGGCCGCGGTCCTTCGCCCGGGAGAGGAGGGAGGCCGCGGCCGGGGCACTGGTGAAGGTGACCGCGTCCAGGGCCCGGGAGACCGTCGCGTCCAGCAGACGGTCGACCGGCGTGATGTCCTCCGGCGGCATCCAGCGGTAGACGGGCACCCCGAGCACCTCGGCCCCGCCCGCCCGCAGCGCCTCCACGAACCCGGGCAGCGGCTCACCGTGCAGCTGGATCGCGATCCGCAGACCGTCGACGCCCTCCTCCAGCAGCCGGTCCAGCACCTCCGCCATGGACTCCGACGACGGCGACCACTCCTCCGTCAGCCCGGCGGCCCGGACCGCGCCCTTGACCTTCGGCCCGCGCGCCATGATCCGTACGCTGCCCAGCCGCGACAGCAGCTCCTCCCCCAGCCCCCAGCCGTCGGCGGCCTCGACCCAGCCCCGGAAGCCGATCGCGGTCGTGGCCACGACGATGTCCGGTACCTGCTCGATGATCTCCTTCGTCGCGGCCAGCAACTCGCTGTCGTCGGCGAGCGGCACGATCCGCAGGGCAGGGGCGTGCAGGACGGCGGCACCGCGTCGCTGCAGCAGCACCCCGAGCTCATCGGCCCGGCGCGCGGCCGTCACACCCACGGTGAAACCCGCCAGGGGTCCGTGGTCCGGTCGCTGTTCTTCCTCGTACATGGCTCTCGTCCCGCACTCGAGTCGTCGTACTTCGTGGGTACGGCGTACCTACATGCCGATCGAGCCTGTCAACGGCTCGTGACAGGCCCGGATCGGCGTGATGTCGCTGGTGTTACGTCACACCTCGGCGTAGCTGAGCTGCGGCTTCGCCTCCGAGGTCGCCGTGGTGACGGGTACCCGGGGAGCCGTACGGCGAAGGTATACGGCCCATGTGACCGCGAAGCAGACCGCGTAGAAGGCGAGGAAGGCGACGAAGGCCCCGGTGCCCGAGCCGTAGGAGAGGAAGGACTGGCGGAAGGCGAGGTTGATGCCGACACCGCCGAGCGCGCCCACCGCGCCGATCAGGCCCATGGAGGCGCCGGAGAGGCGACGCCCGTAGGAAGCGGCCGCTTCACCCTTCATCCCCTTGGCGACGGCCTTCGCCTGGAAGATGCCGGGGATCATCTTGTACGTCGACCCGTTGCCGATGCCGGTGAGGACGAACAGCACCACGAACGCGACGGTGAACAGCGCCAGGGACTTCTCCATGCTGGCGGAGATGAGGACGGCGGTCGCCGCGCCCATACCGACGTAGTTCCACAGCGTGATCTTCGCGCCGCCGTACTTGTCGGCCATCCAGCCGCCCAGGGGCCGGATCAGCGAGCCGAGGAGCGGACCGATGAAGGTGACGTACGCCGCCTCCAGCGGGGTGCGTCCGAACTGGTTCGTCAGCACCTGCCCGAAGGCGAAGCTGTATCCGATGAACGATCCGAAGGTGCCGATGTAGAGGAAGGACATGATCCAGGTGTGCGCGTCCTTCGCGGCGTCCTTGGCGGCACCGGTGTCGTTCTTGACGTGCTCGAGGTTGTCCATGAAGAGCGCGGCGAGAACGGCGGCCACGACGATCAGCGGGATGTAGATCCCGAGCAGCACGCGAGGGCCGCCGCTGGCGCCGATGATCGCGAGCGCGATGAGCTGGATGACCGGCACGCCGATGTTGCCGCCGCCGGCGTTGAGGCCGAGGGCCCACCCCTTCTTCCGCAGCGGGAAGAAGGCGTTGATGTTGGTCATGGAGGAGGCGAAGTTGCCGCCACCGATACCGGCGAGCAGGCCGACGAGCAGGAAGGTGGAGAAGGAGGTGCCCGGCTCCATCACGGCGAACGCGGCGACGGTCGGGATCAGCAGGAGGCCCGCGGAGATGATCGTCCAGTTCCGTCCGCCGAAGATCGCCACGGCGAAGGTGTAGGGGACGCGGACGACGGCGCCGACCAGCGTGACCATCGAGGTCAGCATGAACTTGTCGGCCGGGGTCAGCCCGTACTCCGGGCCCATGAACAGCACCAGGACGGACCACAGGGTCCAGATCGAGAAGCCGATGTGCTCGGACAGCACCGAGAAGAAGAGGTTTCGGCGCGCGACCTTCTCCCCTGTCTCCTTCCAGAACGTCTCGTTCTCCGGATCCCAGTGCCGGATCCAGCGTCCGCCCCTGCTCGAGGGTGCGGGTGCCGTGCCAGGGCCTGTCATGACGCCTCCACTGTGCTCCGGGGCTCGGTCGTACTTCGACTGACTGATCCCGAAGGTAGGGATGGCGCGTTTCCTGCCTGTGGCACCGGGTGACCGCGAGGGAACTTTGCTCTCACCCCGGGCCAGGGCGGGATGAGAGGTTCCGGGAGGATTCCGCGTCAGTGCTGCGGGGGCTGCCCGTGGGAGTCCTGCTGGGGGTGGGGCTGTCCGTGAGGGCCGGGGGGCTGGGCGCCGTAGGGGCCGGGGGCGGGCCGACCCTGGTACGGCGCCGGGGAGGGGCCGCCTTGGTACGGGCCCTGGGCGGGCTGACCGCCGTAGGGGCCGGACGCGGGCTGACCGGGGTAGGGACCTGCGACAGGCTGACCGGGGTAGGGACCCGGGGCAGGCTGACCGCCATACGGCCCCGGCGCGGGCTGACCGGGGTGTGGACCCGGGGCGGACTGACCGCCATACGGCCCAGGCGCGGGCTGACCGGGGTAGGGCCCCGGGGCGTACTGACCGCCATACGCCCCAGGCGCGGGCTGACCCGGGTACGGCCCCGGCGCGGGCTGACCCGGGTACGGCCCCGGCGCGGGCTGGCCAGGGTGCGGTCCCGGTGCCTGCTGACCGGCGTACGGTCCCGGTGCCGGCTGGGCATACGGCCCAGGCGCCTGCTGCGGGTACGGCCCAGGGGCCTGCTGCGCGTACGCCCCGCCCGCGAACGGATTGCCCTGCCCGGGCGGCTGAGCCCCCGGCGGCAGATACCGAAGCCGCCCGTTCTCGTCGTTCACCGGCATGAAGCCCGCCGCCGGCAACCGGGCCGCGAACTTGGTGTTGCGCTTGCGCGTCACCACGAGGCCGATGCCGAGGATCGCCATGAACAGCAGCCACAGCACACCGGCCGCGACGAAGTCGGTGGACTCGCCCCCGAAACGGAAGGCGAGGATCACACAGCCGACGGTGACGCCCAGGGCCCCGTACCCCATGCGCTTCTCGGCGCTCTTGCCGGTGAGGTCGAAATTGATACGGGCCTTGAGGAGTTCGAACGCGTCCGGCACGAGCGGCGGCAGGGAGACACCGTCGGCCGCGTTCGGGTACTGCGCCCAGTTCTGCCCGGCCCGGGCCCGGGCCTGCGGGCTGGGGTCGGGCAGGATCAGCATGGTGAGCGCGCCGTTGCGGCCGCTGCTCTGGCGGACGTCGGCGTACTCGTAGCCGAACTGCTGGGCTACGAAGGCCAGCCGGGCGAGCTTCTTCACGGACGCCATCGGGCTGGTGAGTTCGACCGGTTCCCCGCTCGCCATCAGCCGCAGCATCTTCTGTGTCTGCCGCTTACTCATCCCCACCGCTCCCCCGGTCATTCCGTTCACATGCGCAACTCGGGCAGTTTTCCATACCGGAAGGGCCCGGGGGAACGAGGTCCCGTCAAGCGCGCCTCCGGCTCCCGCGAGTCCTCACCCGGGGCTCCCCCGTCGGCCACAACCGGGGCCTCTGCTTCGCCGCCAGGTCCTCCGCCCAGCCGAAGGCCAGGACGCAGCAGCCGATCAGGACCCAGACCAGGAACAGGACCGGCCAGACGCTCTCCAGCAGCCCGGGCACGTTCTGCTCCAGCACGGGGAAGCCCCACAGCCGGTCCCAGAGGGTCGCGGCGATCAGGATGCAGGTGTTGTGCCACAGGTAGATGGTCACGGCCCGGGAGTTGAGCAGCGAGATCGTCCCCGCGAAGGGGCGCAGCCTGCGCGGCCACTCGGACCAGGACGGGCTGAGGTGCAGCAGCATGAACACCGTGCCGAAGGACCACAGGGCCTGGGCGAGCGGCATGCTGTCCAGGTCGTTGCCGGTGCCGAAGTCGTGGTGCAGGGCGTACCAGAGACCGGCCAGGGCGATGACGGGTGCGACGGACGGCACGATGTAGCGCGGCAGCCGCCGCAGGATGCCCTCCTGGTGGGCCATGCCGAGGATCCAGCAGGCGCCGAAGGTGGAGAAGTCCGTGAGCGCCGAGGGGATCCGCTCGCCGGGCAGCGCGAGGTAGCCCTGCTCGAAGGCGACGGCCAGGGCGATCGGCGCGAGGATCGTGACGACCGGCAGGGCGCGCAGGGCCTTCAGCAGCACCGGGGACAGCAGGACGTACCAGAGGTAGGCGCGGATGTACCACAGCGGGCCGGCGAGGTCCGCGGCCCAGTTCTCGCCGATGAAACCGTGGACGCCGGGCAGCCCCTCCGCGTACGGCGGGTCGCTGAGCGGGACGATCCAGAAGGTGAGGTGCAGCCACCACCAGCCGGGGTGCCCGTCCGCGTCCGGGCCCCAGCCCTGGAGGACCATGCCGGTGACACCGACGACGCCGAGCAGCCACAGCGGGGGCAGCAGCCGGCGCATCCGGCCGCGGATCACCTGCACGGCCGGGCGCTTCAGCGAGCGGGCCATGAGGTTTCCGGCGAGCGCGAACATCACGCCCATGGACGGGAACACCAGCGGCAGCCAGGCCCAGCCCGTCAGGTGGTACAGCACGACACGGAACAGGGCGAGGGCGCGCAGCAGGTCGAAGTACCGGTCGCGGCCGGGCTTCTTGACGGGGGCCGGCTCGCTCGGCGCGGTCTCGGTGACGGGAGTCGCGTGCGTGGTCATCCGGTCGGCCTCCCGTCCATCTGCGGCCGGGCCTCGGCCGGACCGCCCCCGGGCAGGCCCACCGCTCCCGTGCGCCGCAGCTTCTGCCAGCGCAGCCGGCCGCCGGTGAGGGCGGTGATCCAGGACTGGAGCAGGACGACGTACATGAGCTGGCGGTAGAGGAGTTGCTGGAGCGGGAGTGAGATCAGGTGGGTCATGCGTTCCTTGTCCAGATGGAACGCGTAGGCCGCGCACACCCCTTGTACCGCGAGGACGCCCAGCCAGGCGCCGATGGTCTTCTCGGTGGGGCCGAACACCAGCCCGTACAGCAGGAACACGTCGATGAGCGGGGCCAGCAGCGGCGCCACGACCATGAACATCGACACCAGCGGCATGCCCACCCGGCCGAAACGGCCCGAGGGCCCCCGTTCGAAGACGGACCGGCGGTGCTTCCAGATGGCCTGCATGGTGCCGTACGACCAGCGGTAGCGCTGGGACCACAGCTGCTGGACGGACTCCGGGGCCTCGGTCCAGGCGACGGCCTTCTCGGCGTACACCACGTGCCAGCCGTCACGGTGCATGGCCATGGTGATGTCGGTGTCCTCGGCGAGCGTGTCGTCGCTCATGCCGCCGACGCGTTCCAGTGCGCTGCGCCGGAACGCGCCGACCGCGCCGGGGATGGTGGGCATGCAGCGCAGCACGTCGTACATGCGGCGGTCGAGGTTGAAGCCCATGACGTACTCGATGTGCTGCCACGCGCCGATGAGCGAGTCCCGGTTGCCGACCTTGGCGTTGCCCGCGACGGCGCCGACGCGCGGGTCGCCGAAGGGCTGCACGAGTTCGCGGACGGTGGTCGGCTCGAAGACCGTGTCGCCGTCCATCATCACGATCAGGTCGTACCGGGCGTTGGCGATGCCCCGGTTGAGGGCGGCGGGCTTGCCCGCGTTGAGCTGGCGGACGACGCGTACGCCGGGCAGGTCGAGGTTCTCGACGATGCGGGCGGTGCCGTCGCTGGAGCCGTCGTCGATGACCAGCACCTCGATGGGGTGGTCGCTGGCGACCAGCGACCGGACCGTCTGTTCGATGCACTTGGCCTCGTTGTAGGCGGGCACGAGGACGGACACCGGTTCCGTGATGGGTTCACCCCAGCGGAAGCCGCTGCGCCGGACCCGGCGGGCGTGTGCCACGGAGAGGATCAGCATCAGCCCGAGCCGCCCGAAGACCAGCACACCGACGACGGCGAGGCCGGCGACGAGGACCCCGGTCACCTTCTCGGACGCCTGCACGAGGAAGACCCACGCCTCGCCCTTCAGCGACTCCAGCCCGGCGACCGGGGTGTGCGCGCTGGGGGCGTCGAGGGCGGCGGTGAGGGTGTTGAAGCGGTAGCCCTTGTCGGTCAGCCCGGAGACGTACCGGTCGAGGGCGGCGACGGTCTGGGAGCGGTCACCACCGGAGTCGTGCATCAGCACGATGGCGCCGTTGCCGTTCTTCGGCGTGGCGTTGCGGATGATCTGCTCGGCCCCGGGCCTGCGCCAGTCCTCGCTGTCGGTGTCGTTGACGATGGTGATGTAGCCCTTGCTGCCGATGTACTCGGTGACCGGCCAGGTCCTGTTGTCCATGTTCTGGGCGAACGACGAGTACGGCGGGCGGAACAGCGAGGTGCGGATACCGGCCGCACCGGCCAGCGCGAGCTGGTTCTGCGACAGCTCCCAGTCGACCCGGCTCTTGCTCTGCAGCGACAGGTCCGGGTGGTTGAAGGTGTGCAGCCCGATCTCGTGGCCCTCGTCGACCATGCGCTGGACGAGGTCCGGGTAGCGGGAGGCCATGGTGCCGGTGATGAAGAACACGGCGCGGGCGTCGTGCTTCTTCAGCACGTCGAGGACCTTGGGCGTCCACATCGGGTCGGGACCGTCGTCGAAGGTCAGCACCAGCTCGCCGTCCGGGAGGTCCAGGCTGGCCGGCTTCCCGCTCCGGGTGTCGATGACGGGGCCGCCCTTGAGGATGTCCTCCGGGACGCGGTCGTTCGCCGCGGGCGGGCCGACGCGGTGGTCGGCGAGGACCTCGCTGTGCACGTAGCCGCGCAGCATGAGCATCGCCCCCAGCGCGACGAGAACGAGCAGGGGCAGCAACAGACGCATGGGCAGACGCCGGCGCCTGGAGCCGCCACGGGCTCGGGACGCGGGCCCGGAACGGCGGGTACGGGATGCCATGGGTGGTGGTACTCCGGGTGGTGCGGGATGGGGTGATACGGGGACGGGTGCGGGCGGACGGTGTGATGGAGACGGGCCCGGCCGGTCGGGGGCGTAGCGGCGGGGACGGACTCCGCGACGTCCTGAGGGTCCCGCTGCGCGAGCGGCGGGACGGGTGGGTCGGAGCGGGTGAACGCGAGGTGGCCCGGGCTGGAGAGCTCGGGTTCCTCCGGCCGGCCGGGCCCCGTTGGGAAAAGGGCGCCCGGCCGGAAGGGTGGTGATGCGGTGCCCGGAGCGGCCGGGCACCGCTTTTCGCGGCGCGGTCTAGACGGTGGCAGGCGTCTCGGCGACGGGCTGCGGCTCGGCCGGGCCTGCCGCGACGGGCTGCGGCTCGGCCGGGCCTTCCGCGACCGTGCCGCCGTCGCCGCCGGTGCCCGTCGTCTCGGTGGGCGCGGCCGTGGGCTCGCCCGTCGGTGTCGGGTCGGTGACCGGCGTGCTCGGCGGGTCCGCCGGTTTGGTCGGGGCCGGGTCGGTGGCTTTGGGGCCCGGTGCCGGGGTGGTCCGGGTCGCGGTCGGCGTGGGCTTGGCGGACGTGCCGGGGAGACCGGGCTCGACGGTGGCATCGGGTGCGGCGGCGCTCGGGCCGGGCGCGGGTGCCGTGGCCTCGCCGGTCGACGGTGTACTGCCCGGCGCGGTGGCGCCGGTGTCTCCGGTCGGTGCCGACTCGGCGGGCAGCCGCGGGGTGTCGACCTGCCCGGCAGGCGGGTTGTCCTCCTTGGTCGGCACGGGCAGCCAGGGGGCGTTGGAGTTGCCCGACAGCAGCGTGGCGACGATGACGACGGCGTAGACCCCGCAGGCCAGGGCGATGGCCATGCCGATCCGGCGGTAGCGGCGGCTGCGGCGGCCGGACTCGTCGACGAAGACGGGCCGGTCGGCGGCCTCGGCGCCCGGGCCTTCCTTGATCTGTCGCAGGAACCCGTCCCCGAGTTGCACGGCGTCGAGCTGGACGGTGACTTCGTGCGGATCGTGAGTCTGCGCCTCATCGGGGGCGTGCCCCGACGGGTCGGCTTCCTCCTGCTCCTGCCAGGGGTCGCGGACCGAGGTCCGGGTCCCCGATTCCGGGGCGAGCGCGTCGGCCTCGCCGTCGCTCTGGCGGGGAATGCCGCGCAGTATCTCCGTCCCGGCGGGCAGCCGGTGGCCGGTCGCCTGGGCATCTCTGCCGGGGAAGACCTGCGTGGCTCTCCTGTCCCGGACTCTGCCGCCCGACGGGAGTTCCCCGGTAGCCGTCGCGGCCTCGGGCCACTCGGGTTGGGCGTCTTCTCGCCACTCTTTCACGCGCACGCACTTCCCCCCACGGGATGGTTCAGGTGCGCTTGACGACCTGAGCACTCGCCGTCGGACCGGGCCCCCACCCGTCCGAGCGCCCCCTCTTACCACACCGTGCTCAGGCGTCGAATGTAGCGCACGCGCAGGTTCTGTGCGCACGCCGTGTCGAATCGTGTCAGTCGTGAGACGCCATGAGGACATCGTCGCCGGCCGGAACCCAGGCACCTGCGGGCCTGGTCAGCCACCCTTCCGCCGCCGCCAGTCGGCCTGCCGCCCGGCGCAGCGCGTCGAATCCGGGGTGGGTCAAACTCTTGCGCCACACCAGGGAGACGGGGGACAGCGGGACCGGGTCGACCAGGGGCCGCACCACCATCGACGGCAGGGCCGGGAACCCCACGACGGCCAGGACCGGGTTGCGCGTTCTGGCCATGATCCGCTGGAACTCCTCGTCTCCGACGGCCAGCGGCGCGGGTGGCGCGATTTCGATGCCCCGCCCCTCGAACAGGAGGCGGGCAAGCCCGGTCCACTCCGGCGTACGCGGATTGCCGGCGCCCGCGTAGACGCTCTCGCCGGCCAGCTCCGCGAGCGGCACGGTTTCCCACGCGGCCAGCCGGTGGTCCTCGGGCAGGATGACCGCCATCGGTTCGAACCGCACGGGCTGGTGGTCGAGCCCGGCCCGCAGCGCCGGGTCGAGCCCGGCGAATCGTCCGAACGACGCGTCCAGCCGGCCGGCGAGCAGTTCACCGGCAGCCCAGGTCAGGCCGCTCTCGTAGCGGGCCATCAGCTCATGGCGAGGGGCGAGCTCACGCGCCTCGTGCAGCACGCGGCGCGGTGTGACCAGGCCCGGGGAGTTGAGGTCGACCAGCAGCGGCCGGGCCTGGTCGAAGGCGGCGAGCAGCTCGTCCTGTGCCCGCAGCACCCGGCGGGCATACGGCAGCAGCCGCTCCCCGTCGGGGGTGAGCGTCACCTGCCGGGTGGTCCGCACGAACAACTCGGCCCCCAGCTCCCGCTCCAGCCGCCGCACGTCCCGGCTGAGCGCCTGCTGAGCCACATGCAGCCGCACCGCGGCCCGCGTGAAGTGCAACTCCTCGGCAACGGTGACGAAGCCACGCAGCAGCCGGGGGTCGAGGTGGGCGGACATGCGGTGAACTTACAGCGGGCGGGGGCACTGGTGGGGCGGGGGCGAGGGGCCGGTGGTGCGAAAGCCGGGGGCCGAGGGCGCGGGGCCAGGGGCCGGTGGCGCGAGAGCCAGGGCCCGAGGGCGCGGGGCCAGGGGCCGATGGCTGCGAGAGCCAGGGCCGGTGGCGCGAGCGGCCAAGGCCCGGTGGCGCGAGAGCCAAGGCCCGGTGGCGCGAGAGCCAAGGCCCGGTGGCGCGAGAGCCAAGGCCCGGTGGCGCGAGAGCCAAGGCCCGGTGGCGCGAGCGGCCAAGGCCCGGTGGCGCGAGCGGCCAAGGGCCGATGGCCCAAGGACCAAGGGCCGATGGCGCCCGGCTCTCAGAAGCCGGTGCCCTTCCGGGACGTCTCGCTCTCGTCCGTCCCGACGCCCGCACCCTTCGGGCCTTCCGCACCCGGCGTCGGCGAAGCCTGACCCACCCGGTGCCGAGGCACCGACCGCATCGGTGGCCTGGTCAGGGTGATCTGGCGGACGACCTGCTGGAAGCACGCCAGGGCGGCGAGGCCGGGCAGGGCGGCGGCCGCGGTGCCGAGGATCGTCCGGGGCGCCTGGACGACGCACAGCAGCACGGCGATACAGGAGAAGACCAGGACCACGCACCAGGAGTGCACGGCACGGCGCTGGTGCAGCGCGGCCCGCAGTACGGACAGGCAGCCCACCAGCCAGGGCCCGTAGACCAGCAGGGGCCACCAGACGCGCAGGCCCGCGGGGGACGCGGCGACCAGGCGCAGGGGATCGTAGGCGACCATGCCGCTCAGGAGGCTCACCGCGGTGGCGATGACGGCCGCCAGGGCGGCGACGAGGAAGCTGGTGGTGCGGAGCACGCCCGGGGCTTTGCGGGCCCGGACCTTGCGGTGCCGCCGGGGGACGTCCCGCACGGGCGGCAGTTCCTCGGTGATGTCCTGGAGCCGCCGCATATGGGTGCCCGGGGCGGAGGCCGGGTCCGGGTCCGGGTCCGGAACCAGGTCCTCGTCACGGGGGGCGGGAATCCTCGCCGCCTGCTCCCCCAGGGCCTCCTCGAGGATGAACGCCAGTTCCTCGGCGGGGTCCCAGGTCGGGTCCGGCGGAGTCAGGGGAGTGATGAAATCCCGGGCCGGAGCCCGATGCCGGCCGGTGCCCTCTACTTTGTCGTACATATCGTGACCCGACTATTCCGCAAGCGCGAAAGCGGGCCAACCCGTCGCACTGATCCACCGCCGGGCAAGATCCTTTTCCAGCGTACTCATGGCGTTGATGAAATCGCGCAGAACCGGCTCGGTCACCTGCAGCGCCACCGGGCAACCCCCTCTGGTGAGCGTCCCGTTGACTGTCGCCGACGAGTGCGCTGGAGCGGGAATGTAGGTGTACGGGCCGAGCGTTACCGCCCAGCCGTCTTTCCTGGTCGCCTCGGTCATGTACCGACTAACCGTCGACTCACTTCAGCGGATGCGCGGCAAACGAGTGAAGGATTTCCCGAATGAGCATCTCTTCCATGCGACATGAGGAGCATTAGGAATCTCTATACCCTTGTATGAAGAACAGGGAGTGAATGTTTTCCGCCAGGCATTTCGGCCTTCTCGCTCGGATTCACAACCCACGTGCGTGACTGCGCACGGAACAGGTGTTGGACCGCTTGATCACCGCCGGGCGACGGTGGAGGCATGCCGCAACTCTCCCCGTACCGCCGCCTGTTCCGCCTGCCGGGCGCCCGCGCGTTCACCGCCGGGAACCTCATCGCCCGGCTGCCGATGGGCATGCTCAGTGTCAGCGCGGTCGTGATGATCGCCGGGACCCGGGGCTCGTACGCCCTCGCCGGTGCCGTCACGGCGACGGGACTCGCGGCGACCGCGCTGGTCGCGCCGTGGACCGCGCGGCTCGTCGACCGGCACGGCCAGGCCCGCGTGGCCCTGCCCGCCACGGTGATCGCCGTCCTCGGCTCCCTCTCCCTGCTGCTGTGCGTGCGCCACGACGCCCCGGACTGGACCCTGTTCGCCTCCTACGCCGCCACCGCAACGACCCCCAACACCGGCGGCATGTCCCGGGCCCGCTGGGCGCATCTGCTGGCCGGCGACGCGAAGGCGCTGCACACCGCCAACTCCTTCGAGCAGGCGGCGGACGAACTGTGCTTCATGCTGGGCCCGGTGCTCGCGGCCTTCCTGTGCGGGACGTTCTTCCCCGAGGCGGGCACCCTCGTGGGCGCGGTGCTGCTGCTGACCGGCATGGTCCTGTTCACGACCCGGCGTGCGACGGAGCCCCCGGTCCGCGCGCACATACCCGGCAGGGCGCCCCTGCGCGCCCCGGGCATCCCCCCGCTGCTCGCGGTCTGCCTGGCGATGGGCGGCATCTTCGGCGCGACGGAGGTCGTCACGCTGGCGTTCGCCGACACGCAGGGGCGGCAGTCGGCGGCCGGGGCCGTGCTCGCGCTCCAGGCCGCGGGCTCCTGCGCTGCGGGCCTGCTCTACGGCGCCGTGAATCCCGCCGGACCGGCCGCGGCCCGGCTGCCCTGGTGCGTGGCCGCGATGGCCGCGCTGTTGGCCCTGCCGCTGCTGGCCGCGGCCCTGACCGGTTCGCTCCTCGCCCTGGCGGCCGCGCTGCTGGTCGCCGGGATGGCCACGGCCCCGACGATGGTCACCACCATGACGCTGGTCCAGCAGCGCACCCCCGAGGGCCGACTGAACGAGGGCATGACGCTCGCGGTGACCGGTCTGCTCGGCGGCATCGCCTGCGGCAGCGCGCTCGGCGGCTGGACGGTGGAGCACCTCTCGCCGACGGCGGGCTACGCGGTCCCGGTGACGGCGGCGACCGTAGCCCTGGCGTTGTCCCTGCGCAGCGCTTCGAATCGCTTCACCGAGTGCCTCACAACCCATTGACGCCCTCACGCACCCCGCATACGTTCAATCGTCGAAGCGCTTCGACGTCATGCGCCGGGAGAGTAGGGACCCCCACATGAAGTTCACCGACGGCTACTGGCTGCTGCGCGAGGGCGTCACCGCGGCCCACCCGGCCCAGGTCCTCGACGTCACCGAGTCGGACGGCGCGCTGGAGATCCTCGCGCCGACCCGGCCCGTCCGTTCCCGCGGCGACCTGATGACCGGCCCGGTCTTCACGATCAAGGCGCACAGCCCCATGCCCGACGTCATCGGCCTGACCCTGACGCACTTCACCGGCGGGGAGCCCCGCGGCCCCGAGTTCGAGCTCACCGCGTCGGACACCACCGCACGGATCGCGTACGACGACGAGCACGCGACCCTGACCTCGGGCGACCTGTCGGTCCGGCTGGCCCGCGGCGGCCCCTGGCACGTCGAGTTCCTCGCACACGGCCGTACGCTCACCAGCAGCGGCCACCGGAACGCGGGCATCATGCGGGACGCCTCCGGCGCGCACCACCTGCGCGAGCAGCTGGTGCTGACCGTCGGCACGTCGGTCTACGGCCTCGGTGAGCGCTTCGGCCCGCTGGTGAAGAACGGGCAGGTCGTCGACATCTGGCAGGCCGACGGCGGCACGTGCAGCGAACAGGCCTACAAGAACGTGCCGTTCTACCTCACGGACGCGGGCTACGGCGTCTTCGTCGACCACCCGGGCAAGGTGTCCTTCGAGGTCGCCTCGGAGGTCGTCTCCCGGGTGCAGTTCAGCGCGGAGACGCAGGAGCTGACGTACTACGTCGTCCACGGCCCCACCCCGAAGGACATCCTGCGCAGGTACACGGCCCTGACCGGCCGCCCGGCCCTGCCGCCCGCCTGGTCGTTCGGCCTGTGGCTGTCGACGTCCTTCACCACCTCGTACGACGAGGAGACGGTGACGTCCTTCATCGAGGGCATGGAGGAGCGTGAACTGCCGCTCTCCGTCTTCCACTTCGACTGCTTCTGGATGCGCGAGTTCAACTGGTGCGACTTCCGGTGGGATCCCCGCGTCTTCCCCGACCCGGAGGGCATGCTGGCCCGGCTGAAGGCCCGCGGCCTGCGCGTCTCCGTCTGGATCAACCCGTACATCGCCCAGCGCTCCCCGCTGTTCGCCGAGGGCAAGGCGCTCGGGCATCTGCTGAAGCGCCCGGACGGCGGCGTCTGGCAGTGGGACATGTGGCAACCCGGCATGGCCCTGGTCGACTTCACCTCACCGGCCGCCCGCGACTGGTACGCCGCCAAGCTGGAGGCGCTGCTCGCGCAGGGCGTCGACTGCTTCAAGACCGACTTCGGCGAACGGGTGCCCCTCGACGTGGTCTGGTCCGACGGCTCGGACCCGGAGCGGATGCACAACTACTACACGTACCTGTACAACCGCACGGTCTTCGAGGTGCTGCGCAAGCACCGCGGCGAGCAGGAGGCCGTTCTCTTCGCACGGTCGGCGACGGCGGGGAGCCAGCAGTTCCCCGTGCACTGGGGCGGCGACTGCGAGGCGACGTACGAGTCGATGGCCGAGTCGCTGCGCGGCGGCCTGTCCCTCGGCCTGTCGGGCTTCGGCTTCTGGAGCCATGACATCGGCGGCTTCGAGGGCACCCCGACCCCGGCCCTGTTCAAGCGCTGGCTGGCCTTCGGCCTGCTCTCCTCGCACAGCCGCCTGCACGGCAGCAACTCCTACCGGGTCCCCTGGCAGTTCGACGAGGAGTCGGTGGACGTGGCCCGCCATTTCACCCGGCTGAAGCTGCGCCTCATGCCCTACCTGTACGAGACGGCCCGCACCGCCCACACCGAGGGCCTGCCCGTGATGCGGGCCATGGTGCTGGAGTTCCCGGACGACCCGGGGTGCGCGCACCTGGAACGGCAGTACATGCTCGGCCCGGATCTGCTGGTCGCCCCGGTGTTCAGCGACGAGGGCGACGTCACGTACTACGTCCCCGAGGGCACCTGGACGCGCTTCCCGACCGGCGAGCCGGTGACCGGCCCGCGCTGGGTGCGTGAGCGCCACGGCTTCCTGAGCGCGCCGCTGCTGGTCCGGCCCGGCGCGGTGATCCCGGTCGGCGCGCGGGACGACCGCCCCGACTACGACCATGCCGACGGGGTGACGCTGCGGGCGTACGGCCTGCGGCCCGGCGACGAGGTGACGGTGCCGGTCGGGGACGTGACCTTCACGGTCGTCCGCGAGGGGAACACCCTGCGGGCGACGTGCGCCGCCCCGGCAGCCGCCTGGAGCCTGGCCGCCGGCGAACGCGAGGTCCAGGCCCCGCCCGGTACGGGCTCCCTCACGCTGGAGCTCGGCTGATGGCCAAGATCACGGACGTGGCGCGACGGGCCGGGGTCTCCCCCAGCACCGTTTCCTACGCGCTGAGCGGCAAGCGCCCGATCTCCGACGCGACCCGGCGGCGCGTCGAGGCGGCCGCCCGCGACCTGGGCTACCGCCCCCACGCCGGCGGCCACGCCCTGCCCGGCGGCAAGCCGAACCTCCTGGCCCTGGCGGCGCCGCTCCGCCCCGGCGTGCATGTCCCGGTCCTGATGCGGTTGGCGGTGTCGGTGGTGACGACGGCCCGCGCGCACGACCACGACGTCCTGCTGCTCACCCAGGAGGAGGCCGAGGAGGGCCTGAGCCGGGCCATGGGCACGGCCGCGGTGGACGGGCTGCTGCTGACGGACGTCGAACTCCACGACCCCCGCCTCCCCCGGCTCCGCTCCCTGGGCCGCCCGTCGGTCCTGATCGGTGTCCCGGCGAACCCGCACAGTCTGACCTGCGTCGACCTCGACTTCAGGGCGGCGGGCGAGACGTGCGTGAACCACCTGGCGGAGCTGGGCCACCGGACGGTCGCCCTGGTCGGCTCACCTCCGGAGGTCTACCTCCGCAGGACGGCCTACGCCCACCACCTCATGCAGGGCTTCACCACGGCCGCCACCCGTCACGGCCTGACCACGTCCGTCCACCCGGGCGACGCCGACCCCACCACGGCCCCGCGGCTCGCCGAGCGGTTGCTCCGGGAGCACCCCGCCCTCACCGCCGTGGTCGTCCACAACGAACCTCTCCTGGTCCCCTTGATCGCCGCCTTCGAACACCTCGGCCTGCGCGTCCCCGCCGACCTCTCCGTCACGGCCGTCTGCCCCGACGACCTGGCGGCGACGCCCCGCGTCCCGGTCACGTCCGTGTCCCTGCCCGCCGATGAGCTGGGCACCCGCGCGGTGGAACTGCTGATCCGGAAGCTGCACGGCGTCCCGGTCGCGGAGAAGACCCTCCTGCCGCCACGACTGACGGAACGGTCGAGTACGCGCCACGCATGACAAAGGCCCCGCCGCTCGGAAGCGGCGGGGCCTTCGCCCACATGGGATGAGTGGAGATGGCGGGAATCGAACCCGCGTCCAACGGTGCAGAATCAGGGCTTCTCCGTGTGCAGTTCGCTGCGATTTTCTCGGCCCCGGCGATCACGCGAACAAGTCGCCGACGGGCCCAGTCACTGTTTGATTTCCCATCGAACCCCGTGACCGGGCTCGATGGTTTAGTTCCCTAGCTTATGCCAGGATCCGGGCCGGGAACGCTCCCGGGCTGACACCCATTTAGGGTCCTTCAGTCACTGCTTATCAGGCAGCGAGGGCGAAGGACTGGGAATCGCGCTTGGTATTGGCGATTATTTTTTGCGACATATGGTTTACGAGATCATTGCCGCTTCCTCGACACGCTTCCCCTGCTTCGACAGCCGCTGTCGAAACCGATCATCCCCATGTTGTGTTGACAATCCCCTCCGGAGAGGAGCACGCACCCGCCGTGGGGTGCAGACACCATCGTACGTGACCAACGCAGGTCGGTGCCAGCGTATTCCCTACGCCCCGCGCTGCCTCCGCTTCACCGCCGCGATCGCGCGGTCGGTCTCGCGGCGGTCCTGCTTCTCCCGCAGTGCCTGACGCTTGTCGTACTCCTTCTTGCCCTTCGCCAGCGCGATCTCGACCTTGGCCCGGCCGTCCTTGAAGTACAGCGCGAGGGGCACGATGGTGTGGCCCGTCTCCCCCGTCTTCGACTCCAGCTTGTCGATCTCGGCGCGGTGCAGCAGCAGCTTCCGCTTGCGCCGGGCGCTGTGGTTGGTCCACGTGCCCTGGCTGTACTCCGGCACGTGCACGTTGTGCAGCCACGCCTCGTTCCCGTCCAGCTGAACGAAGCCGTCGACCAGCGACGCCCGTCCCTGGCGCAGGGACTTCACCTCGGTCCCGGTGAGGACCAGGCCGGCCTCGTAGGTGTCGATGATGAGGTAGTCGTGCCGCGCCTTCTTGTTCTGCGCGATCAGCTTGCGCCCTTTTTCCTTAGCCATAGTGCCGACCATTTTCGCACTACCGAGGGGCTCCGCGAAAAGTGGATTACGAGGGGCTCGCGAGGCCGCGCAGTACGGCCTGGGCCCGCTGGAGGGCATCCTCGTCGGTCTCCAGGTCGGGCGTGATGCCCCGGCCGTCGACCCCGCGGCCGGAGGGGGTGCGGTAGTGCCCGACGGTCAGCTCCGCGACGGAGCCGTCCGGCAGCCGGCTCGGCATCTGGACCGAGCCCTTGCCGAAGGTGCGGGAGCCCACGACGAGCGCCCTCCCGCGGTCCTGCACGGCGCCTGTGAGGAGCTCGGCCGCGCTCATCGTCCCGCCGTCGACGAGGGCGACCAGGGGTCTCGTGGTCTCCCCGCCGGACTCGGCGTGCAGGACGCGCTGCTCGCCGTCGACGTCGTAGGTGGCGACCAGGCCGCCGTCGAGGAAGGCGGAGGCGGTGGTCACGGCCTCGCTGACCAGGCCGCCGGAGTTGCCGCGCAGGTCGAGGACGATCCCGGCGCCGGGCGGGGACTGCCGGACGGCTTTCCGGACCTGACGGCCGGAGCCCTTGGTGAAGGTGGCGACCCTGATGACGGTGACCCGTCCGGCGAGTTCCCGGACGGTGACCGAGTCCGTGGACAGCTGGGCGCGGCGCAGGGTTTCGGTCCACGCGCGGGTGCCGCGCTCCAGGCCGAGGCGGACGGCGGTGCCGGCGGGGGCGTCGGTGGCGTTGCCGCGCAGTAAGGAGACGACCTCGGTGACGGGGCGGCCGTCGGTCTTCTCGCCGTCGACGCTGCGCAGCAGGTCTCCGGGGCGGATCCCGGCGGTGGCCGCGGGCGACCCGGCGCGCACCTTGGTCACCTCGATACGGCCGTCCCGTTCGCTGCGCGCCCACAGGCCGACGCCGGTGTACCGGCCGTCGAGGGACTCCTCGAACTCCTCGTACTCGCCCCGGGAGTAGACGGCGCCCCAGCGGTCCCCGCTGCGGCTGACGGCGCGCTTCGCGGCCTGGATCGGGGACTTGCCGTCGGCCATGGCCTCCTCGGCCGCCCGGGCGACGTCGGCGTGGTGCCCGGCCGCACCGGCGGAACGGGCCTCGTCCGGCGCGGACTTCCCCACGCCCTGCGGCAACGCCCCCGTGGCCGCACCGGCGACGAGCACGCTCGCGAACACCAACGTCAGGGCGGCCCCGCGACGGATGCGGCGGGGCTGACAGAACGGGTCACGACCTGACATGCCGGTGAGTCTAGGACAAGCGGAAGGGCCGTACGGCCGGTTGACCGTACGGCCCTCTTGGCATGCGTCACACCTTCAAGTACTTGCGCAGCGCGAAGAACGCGGCCAACGCGGGCATCAGAAGGCTCGTCGCGAGGATGAGCGGCAGCTTCGTGAGAACGGCGTCCCAGCCGATGAAGTTGATCAGTGTCAGCTGGTCGGCCAGCGCCAGTCCGTGGTCGATGAGGAAGTACCGGGCGACCAGCAGGAAGCCGCACGCGAGGGTGCCGCCGATGAGTCCGGCGACCGCGGCCTCCATGATGAACGGCGCCTGGATGTAGAAGCCGGAGGCGCCGACCAGCCGCATGATGCCGGTCTCACGCCGGCGGCTGAACGCCGAGACGCGCACGGTGTTGACGATCAGCATCAGCGCGACGACCAGCATCAGCGCCATGACCGCGCGGGCGGCCCAGTTCATGCCGTTCAGCAGCTTGAAGAGGTTGTCCAGGATGCCCTTCTGGTCCTGCACGGACTGCACGCCGTCCCGGCCGTTGAAGGCGGTGGCGATGACCTGGTACTTCTCCGGGTCCTTCAGCTTGATGCGGTACGACTCCTGCATCTGGTCCGGCGTGAGGGAGCTGGCGAGCGGGGAGTCGCCGAACTGTTCCTTGTAGTGCTTGTACGCCTGGTCCTGCGACTCGTACGTGACCGCCTGGACGACATCCATCTTGGCGAGGTCGGCCTTGACCTGCTTCTTCTGGTCGTCGGTCACCGCGCCCTTGGCGCAGTTGGGGTCGGACTCGGCGTCACTCTTGTTGCAGAGGAAGATCGAGACGTTGACCTTGTCGTACCAGTAGCCCTTCATGGTGTTGACCTGGTCGCTCATCAGGAGCGACCCGCCGAACAGGGCGAGCGACAGGGCGACGGAGACGACGACGGCGAAGGTCATCGTCAGGTTGCGGCGGAGACCGACACCGATCTCCGACAGGACGAACTGGGCGCGCATGGCGACTGGTTATGCCTTTCCGTGGATCTCGGGTGCGGTATCAGTGCTGGTAGCCGTAGACACCGCGGGCCTGGTCGCGGACGAGGCGGCCCTTCTCCAGTTCGATGACGCGCTTGCGCATCTGGTCGACGATGTTCTGGTCGTGCGTGGCCATCACCACGGTCGTGCCCGTCCGGTTGATGCGGTCGAGCAGCTTCATGATGCCGACGGAGGTCTGCGGGTCGAGGTTGCCGGTGGGCTCGTCGGCGATGAGCAGCTTCGGCCGGTTGACGAAGGCCCGCGCGATGGCGACACGCTGCTGTTCACCGCCGGACAGCTCGCCGGGCATCCGGTCCTCCTTGCCGCCGAGCCCGACCAGGTCGAGCACCTGGGGCACGGACTTGCGGATCTCGCCGCGCGACTTGCCGATGACCTCCTGCGCGAAGGCGACGTTCTCACCGACCGTCTTGTTCGGCAGCAGCCGGAAGTCCTGGAACACCGTCCCCAGCTGGCGCCGCATCTGCGGCACCTTCCAGTTGGAGAGGCGGGCGAGGTCCTTGCCCAGAACGTGCACCTGCCCGTGACTGCACCGCTCCTCGCGGAGGATCAGCCGCAGGAAGGTGGACTTTCCGGAGCCGGAGGACCCCACGAGGAACACGAACTCGCCCTTCTCGACCTCCAGGGATACATCCCTGAGGGCGGGGCGGGTCTGCTTGGGGTAGACCTTGGAGACATTGTCGAATCGGATCACGGATGCACCACGGGTCGCCGGGGGTAGATGAGCGTGACCATACGCGAACCGGGTAGGGCACCGCAGTCACCGACCGTGGTTGCGCCGCGGATGTGGCGTTTTATACCGAGCCCCGAGGGGCGCGGGGGGACTGTGCGTACCACCACAGAAGATGCGCAGCCGCGCGACGGCCGACGGAACCTGGCAAAGTGGAGGGGGGAACATTCCCACCCCCACGGACGTTGGACACGTGGAACCGGCGCAAGGAGGGCAAGCGCATGACGTACGACCGGCTGGTGTGCGCGAACTGCGCGTCCCCCGTGAACGAGGGCCGCTGCCCTGTGTGCCGCGCGAACCGCGAACGGCTGCAGCAGGAGAACTTCCTCGCGGGCCTGAATCCGATGACCCTGATCGCACTGCTGACCGTGCTGATCGCGGCGGTGGCCCTGCTGGCGCACCAGACCGTGTAGGGCGGCGGGCAGCCCCCGGACATGGCCGAGGGCCCGGAGTGTTTCACTCCGGGCCCTCGGTGTTGCGCTGTGCCTCTGGTCCGTACGGACGCGGCTACCGTCAGGCGGCAGCCCCGCCGCGATCACCCACGAGGCGCGGCAGCAGACGGAAGCCGACACCGCCGGCGATCATCGTGGCGGCGCCGATCACCAGGAAGGTGGTCTGCGCGGCGCCCGTCTCGGCGAGCTCTTCGCCATTGCCCTGGGCCTGCGGGGCCGGGGTGGAGTCCGAGCCGATCTCGGTGAGGGAGGAGGAGCCCTCCCCCTGCGGCGAGGTGCCGCCGTCGGGGTCGGCGTTGTTGCCGCCGCCGTTGTTGCCACCCCCGCTGTTGTTGCCACCGTCCGTCGGGTCCTCGGTGGGCTCCGTCGGCTCCTCGGTGGGCTCGGTCGGCGTGCCCGGCTCGGTGGGCGTGCCCGGCTCCGTCGGGGTCCCCGGCTCGGTGGGCGTGCCCGGCTCCGTCGGGGTCCCCGGCTGGGTCGGGTTCGGCGCCGTCGGGATACCGGGTTCCGACGGCTCACCCGGTTCACCCGGCTCACCCGGCTCACCCGGGTTCTCTTCACCGACGCCCACGCCAACACCGACACTGGTGTCACCGAGACCGACGTTCACGCCCAGGTCGAGAGCGGATGCCGCACCGGCGGCGGTCAGCGAGGCACCGGCGGCGATCACGGCACCGGCCGCTATCCGCGCGACACGGATCCGCGTCTTCTTCGTCATATGGTTGCTACCCCCAGTAGCTCATCGTCATTAGGCAGCGCTCGGGGCTGTGCTCGACGGGGACAGCTGCGGTGAAAGACTCCCCGGTTCACATGCGCCCCAGAGACACGCATGCCGCGCTTTACCCTTCCCATTTTTCAAGAACACGTCAAGGCCGTTTGCAGCCGCCATGTCCAACTACGGGGGCTATGCCGGGAGTCTGAGCCTGTGAGTGTGATGTAAAACCCAGACATGGGGGCACAGAAAAGGCAACTGCCGCCCCGACGGCGGCAGTTGCCTTGTCGACAAACTTACTTCTCCTGCTGCTTGCGCCAGCGAATTCCGGCCTCGATGAAGCCGTCGATCTCGCCGTTGAACACAGCCTCGGGGTTGCCGACCTCGAACTCGGTGCGCAGGTCCTTGACCATCTGGTACGGGTGCAGGACGTAAGAACGCATCTGGTTGCCCCAGGAACTCCCGCCGTCCTTGAGGGCGTCCATCTTGGCCCGCTCCTCCTGGCGCTGCCGCTCCAGCAGCTTCGCCTGGAGAACGTTCATGGCGGTCGCCTTGTTCTGGATCTGCGACCGCTCGTTCTGACAGGAGACGACGATGCCGGTGGGGAGGTGGGTCAGCCGCACCGCGGAGTCGGTGGTGTTGACGCCCTGCCCGCCGGGCCCCGACGAGCGGTACACGTCCACGCGCAGTTCGGACTCGTCGATCTCGATGTGGTCGGTCTGCTCCACCACGGGCAGGATCTCCACGCCCGCGAAGGAGGTCTGCCGCCGGCCCTGGTTGTCGAAGGGCGAGATGCGCACGAGCCGGTGCGTGCCCTGCTCGACGGAGAGGGTGCCGTACGCGTAGGGCGCCTGGACGGCGAAGGTGGTCGACTTGATGCCGGCCTCTTCCGCGTACGACGTCTCGTAGATCTCGGTCTTGTAGCCGCGCTGCTCGGCCCACCGCAGGTACATGCGCTGGAGCTTCTCGGCGAAGTCGGCGGCGTCGACGCCGCCGGCCTCGGCACGGATGTTCACCAGCGCCTCACGGGAGTCGTACTCACCGGAGAGGAGGGTGCGGACCTCCATCTCGTCCAGCGCCTTCTTCACGGCGGCGAGCTCGGACTCGGCCTCGGCGCGGGTGTCCGGGTCGTCCTCCTCCTCGGCCATCTCGAAGAGGACGCCCAGGTCGTCGATGCGACCGCGCAGGGCCTCGGCCTTGCGCACCTCGGCCTGGAGGTGGGACAGCTTGCTGGTGATCTTCTGCGCCTCATCGGGGTTGTCCCAGAGGGACGGCGCGGCCGCCTGCTCCTCGAGCACGGCGATGTCTGCCCTCAGCTTCTCGAGGTCCAGAACGGCCTCGATCGACTCCATGGTCGAGGAGAGGGACTTGAGCTCTTCGGATACGTCGACGACTGCCACGCCCTCCAGCGTAACGGCTCCGCCCGGCGGCCATCGCCGGGCGGCCGGAGCCGGCTGCTCAGGGGGTCTGCGGGGCGGAGTTCTTCGTGTCCTGGGGAGGTGCGCCGCCGTCGTCGTCCGACGTGGTCAGCCAGGCTCCGACACCGATCGCCGCCACGAGGGCGACCGCGCCCGCTCCCAGGGCCACCCGGCGGCGCCGGGCCGCGGCGCGGTTGCGGGCCGAGCCGGGTCGGGGGGTGCCCGCGGTGCGCGGGGCCCGGGCGGTGCCGTGGGCGCCGCCGGCCAGCTCGTCGGGGGCGGGGACGCGCATCGAGGTGTGGGTGTCACGGTTGGAATCGGCCGGCTTGGCGCCCGGCACCAGGGGGACCGCGCCCCGCCGCCGGACCCGCTCCCCGGCCGGGGCCGGGCCGGTGGGCTGCTCCTCGCGCTCGGCCTCCTCCGCGGACTCGGTGTCCGGCTCGTCCACCTCCAGTGGGGGCATGCCCGCCAGCATCGGCAGCAGCTCCCGCAGCCGGGCGCCGAGCTCCGAGGCCCGCAGCCGTGAGGCCGGAGCCTTGGCCAGGCACTGCACCAGCAGCTGCCACAGCTCGTCCGGGATGCCGGGCAGCGGGACGACCGTCTCCGTGACGTGCCGGCGCAGGACCGCGCCCGGGTGGCCGCCGCCGAAGGGGGTGAAGCCCGCCAGCAGCTCGTAGAGGACCGTGGCGAGCGCGTAGATGTCGACGGACGCGCGCGGGGGCAGGCCCTCGACGATCTCCGGGGCGAGGTAGTCCGGCGTGCCGATGATCTTCGTGGCCTTGGTCCGGCGCGGGGTGTCGATGAGTTTGGCCACGCCGAAGTCGGTCAGCAGCGCGCGGTGGGAGCCACCGGGGCCGAGCGGGCCCTGCATGTCCAGGAGGACGTTCTCCGGCTTGACGTCCCGGTGCACGACGCCCGCGGCGTGCGCGGCGGCCAGTCCGTCGGCGATGTCGGCCGCGATCGCGACGGCCGCCTCGGGGGCCATGCGCCGGTCCCGGTCCAGCCGGGTGCGCAGGTCCGTGCCGCGGACGAGGTCCATGACGAGCGCCAGGTCGTTGCCGTCGACGACCAGGTCCCGCACCGACACCACATGCGGGTGCTCCAGGCCGAGCAGCGCCGTGCGCTCCTGGACGAAGCGTCCGACGAGCTCCTCGTCGGACGCGAGGTCCTCGCGCAGCAGCTTGATGGCGACGGGGCCTTCGGGCCCCTCGCCCAGCCACACCGTGCCGGCGCTGCCCCGCCCGAGGATCTGGTGGGCGGTGTACCGGCTGCCGATCTTCCGTGCCAAGGCTGCTCCTACCGACGCGTGTTGTCGCTAAAACTACGCGTCCGGAGAGCCAACCTTCACCGTAGAGGCGGAAATCACCCGCCGGGTGTCGACAAATCACCAACCCCGCAGGGCGGTTCCGGTCAGTTCGTGCCGGAACCGCTCCCGCCGAGCTTCTCGAACCAGCCGGTCACGGTGTTGAACCAGTCGGTGAGCTGGTCCCAGTAGCCCTTGGTGGTGCCGATCCACTCCTGGAGCGGGCTCAGCTCCCAGATCAGCCAGCCCGCGACGAACAGGATGAGGATCGTGAAGAGGCAGCCCTTCAGGCAGCCGAGCCCGGGGATCCGCATCGGGTTGGCGCTGCGCTGCCGCGGCTGCCGGGGCTCGCGCTGGGGTCGCTGCGGCTGCTGGGGCTGGGCCGGCGGCGCGGGCGGGGCGTAGCGCTGCGGCGGCTGGGGCCGCTGGGGCTGCGGGGCGTACTGCTGGGGCTGCTGCTGCGGGTGACCGTAGCCGGGCCCGGGCGGGGGTGCCTGGCGGCGCGGGGGCTGCTGCTGCGGCCGGGCGACCTGGCGCTGGGGGCGGCGGCGCAGCGGGTCCTCGTTCGGGTCGAGGTACTGGACCTGCGTCTGCTCGTTGCGGTCGCGGGCCGCTCGCAGCTGGTTCTGCCAGGGGTGCGGGTCCTCGGGGCCGCCCTGCTGGCCGGGGTGGCCGGGCGAGCCCGGCGGGACGGGCGGCATGACGGCGGTCGGGTCGGCCGCGCCCCGTCCCGGCAGGACGGCGGTGGGGTCGGCGGCGCCGCCCGGGCCGCCGGTGTGCGGCATGACGCTGGTCGCCGCGTTCGGGTCGTACGAACCGGCGCCCTGCGGGAGGACCTGGGTCGGGTCGGCGTCGCCGGACATGTCCGGCACCGGCGCGGGGGCCGGGTCGGGCACGAGGAGCATGCCGACGCCCTCGGCGGCGGCGATCTGCGCGGAGTTCGCGTGCACCCCGATGCCCTCGGCGACGACGCGCAGGCCGCGGGCGAGGTTCTCGGCGCTGGGCCGCTCGTCCGGGTTCTTGCGCAGGCAGCGCTCGATGACCGTCCACAGCGGGTCGGGGACGGTGGACGGGCGGCGCGGTTCGGCGCTCAGGTGCTGGTGCAGCACTTCCAGGGCGGAACCGCCGGAGAACGGCGGGCGGCCGGTGACCAGCTCGTACAGCAGGATGCCGGCGCCGTAGATGTCGACGGCGGAGGTCTGCGGGCGGCCCTCGGCGGACTCGGGCGCGACGTACGCGGGCGTGCCGACGAACTCCTGGGTGCGGGTCAGTCCCGGGGAGTCGGCCAGGCGGGCGATGCCGAAGTCGGTCAGCAGCGGGTGCATCCGCCCGTCGTACTGCTGGAGCAGGACGTTGGCGGGCTTGAGGTCGCGGTGGACGACGCCGTCGGCGTGGCTGGCGGCGAGCGCGTCGGCGATCTGGGCGGTGAGCAGGGCCGCGGCGACCGGGGTGAACGGCCCGTTCTCGCGCAGGTAGCGGTGCAGGTCGGGGCCCTCGACGAGGTCCATGACCAGCGCCAGCAGCTCGCCCTCGACGACCAGGTCACGGACCCGGACGATGTTGGGGTGGGTCAGCCGGAGCAGGACGGAGCGCTCCCGGAGGAACCGCATGACGATGTCCGCGTCGCTGGCCAGCTCCTCCTTGAGGACCTTGATCGCGACGGTCTCGCCGGGCTGCCCCGGCACGGCCGCCTCGGCGCCCGCGGTCTCGCGCTGGCGGGCTCGCCAGACGGTGCCCGTGGCGCCGCGTCCGAGCGGCTCCTCGAGCAAGTACTTGCTGCCTACCGGCCGCACGTCATGCGCTCCCTGGTGCTTGCCTTGCCTGCTGGCCTGTCCGACACACTGTAGTGCCGGGCGGCCGAGGACCGGAGTGTCGTCTTTCTGTGGGTCTTACGTAGCGGCCCTCACAGCCGTTCGAAGGAAAGACGCTCACCTCGGTCTTGTGGTTGCCGGTAACGGACGTGACCGATCTCAAGCGATCGCCTGTGGGTCATCTCTCAGGCACTTTTGCGGGCAGAGCCGACCAATCAAGATCACCTTTTTCGGAGAGACGGGCGCACTGTCAGTGGCAGGTGCGAGGATGCTGGCAGTACTGGCCGACGTGCTGGGGCGGGGTGGGGGACTCCGCGCCCGGGCAGAAGGGACCGCTGACGGCGATGCAGATCCGGCTGACCGTCGTAGATCCGCTGGACCCGTCGGCGCCGGCGCGGGACCGCGCCCCGCGCAGCGACGTGCTGGTCACGGCACCCGCCGGTACGGCGCTCGCTGCGGTGGCCTCGGCGCTCGCCCAGGTGGTCTCCGGCGGTGACGGCTCGGGCTCGCCCGTGCTGTACGCCGGGGAGCAGCGGCTGGACGCCCAGCGCTGCACGCTCGGCGAGCCCCCGCTGACCGACGGTGCCGTGCTGTCCGTGGGCGCGCCCGGAGAGCCCGAGCCGCACCCCGAGCTGGACGACGCCCCGGCCCAGCTCCAGGTCGTCGCCGGCCCCGACGCGGGCGGCGTCCACCTGCTGCACGGCGGCGAGATCCGCATCGGCCGCTCCGCGGACGCCGACGTGCCCCTTGACGACCCGGACGTCTCCCGGCTGCACTGCGCGGTGACGGTGAGCGCGGACGGCCGCGTCGCGGTCGCCGACCTGGACTCCACGAACGGCACGACGGTGAACGGCACGCGGGTGGGCGGCCGGGCGGTCGCTTTCGCGCCGGGTGCGCTGCTGCGGATCGGCGAGTCGGCCCTGCGGCTGGCTCCCGCCGGGGGGCCCGGGGGCCGGGTGGAGACGACTCCGGACGGGGAGGGGCACGTGCGCGTGGCCGAGCCCGCCGGGGGCGGGGCGGAGTCCCCCGCATCTCCCGCGCGCGTGGCCGACCCGGGACCGGCCGGGCCCCTCGGCCCCACGCACCACGCCTACGGCTCGGCGGCCTGGGGCGCGCCGGGCGCTTCGGGGCACGGCTCCGCCGATCCGGCCGTAGTGCCGGGGCAGGGTGGGGCGCCGAGGATCGAGAACGGAGGCGCGGGGTCGGAAGCGCCGCGGGGACGGGACCAGGGGGGCTGGACCCGCCTGGCGGGCAGCGGCGGCGAGGCCCGCTCGGGAGGCAACCGAAGCGAGATGCCGCCCCCGGGCGCCGGGCGCACGGCCCGCGCGGGAGACGCCCAGGGAGAAGCGCCCTCGCGAGGCACCACGGACGCGGCCCGCTCGGCAGGCAACCACAGCGAGGTGCCGCCCCGGGGCGCCGGGCGCACGGCCCGGGGAAGCAACAACCGGAGCGGGGCGCCGATCGCCGGCACTGGGGGTGAGGCGCGCGGTGGATCGCGGTCAGGGACCGCCGGGGCCACGCAGGCCGCCTTCGGGACTCACGGAGCACAGACCGCGCAGCACGCCACCGCTCAGGGTTCGCCGCCCCTGGCCTCTCCCGGCGCCCCGGCCGACACCGCGCGGCAGCGCGACGGGGTCCGGCCCGGAAGCGGCGCCGGAGACACCCATGCGGGTCGTTCCGGGGCCGGGGCGTTCGGCGAAGCGGCCCCCGTCCGGCCCGCGCCGGCGTCCGAGGCCGGCGCCGCGCACGGCACCGGTCCTCACCCCTGGGGCCCGGACGGGCCGGCCGGTGCCGGCGACCCGGCCCTCGCGGAGCAGCGTGCCGGTCGTGGGCGCAAGGGCACTCCGCTCCGCGGCACCGACGTGCCCCCGGGCACCCGCAGGCGTGGCGGGCTCGGGGCGTGGGCCCGGCGGCTGGCCGGAGGCCGTGGCGAGCAGGCCGAGGAACCGCGCGAGGCATACGAGGACGACTCGGCCGCACGGGTGACGGAGCACCACCCGGTCGTCGTGCCGGCCGCGCCGGAGACCTGGCCGGACCCGGCCACGCTGCTGCTCACGGCCCTGGGGCCCGGGCCGCGGCTGTGGGAGCGCGGCCCCGGCCACCCGGAGGCGCTCGCCGTGCGCCTCGGTACGGCCGACCGGGCGGCACCGGACGGCTCGGGTCTGCTGCCCGCCGTACCCGTGACGGCCGGGCTGCGCGAGGTCGGCGCCCTGGGGCTGGCGGGGCCGCGGGCACGGCTGGCCGGGCTGGCCCGTGCCGTGCTGGCCCAGCTCACCGCGCTGCACTCCCCCGACACGCTGGAGATCGTCCTGATCGCCGCGGACCGCTCCCGTCCCCTCGAGGAGCGCACCGCCGAGTGGTCCTGGCTGGGCTGGCTGCCGCACGTCCGCCCTGGGCACGGGCAGGACTGCCGGCTGCTCCTGGCCCACGACCGCGAGCAGGCCGCCGCCCGCACCGACGAACTCACCCGCCGCTTGGAGGACCAGCTCGCGGAGGCGGGCCCGGGCGGCGGCCCCGAGGGGATCGGCGGCTCGCAGCCGCCCACCGGTGCCGACCCGTCCCCGCACCACTCCGTCCCGGCCCCCCGCCGCCCGTCCTGGGCCCGGGGTGACGACACCGGCACCGACGAGACGGCCGGTTTCCCCGGCCCGTACACGGTCGTGGTCGTGGACGGCGACCCCGGCGGCGCCGATCTGCGCAAAGCCGTCGCGCGGCTGGCGCTGGAGGGCCCCCGGGCCGGGATCCACGTCGTCTGCCTGGCCGAGACGGCCGCCGCCTCCCCGGCCTCGCCCGTGACGGAGACCTACGAGGCGGCCTGCTCGACGACACCGACCTTCCGGCAGTGCGGCGCGGTCGCGCTGCTCAGCGGTGATGTGGCGACGGCCCTGCGGCTGCTGCGCGTGGCCCGGGCCGGCGGTGACGGCTCACCGGCCGGGCCCGTCGGGCACGGCACGGTCGCCACCGTCGACGCCGTCTCCGCGGCCTGGGCCGAGCGGTTCGCGCGGGCGCTGGCGCCGCTGCGGACGGACGGCCAGGCGAGCGAGCGCCAGCCGCGCGTCTCCGCACCGCTGCCGCAGGCGGCCCGGCTGCTGGACGAGCTGGGTCTGGCCCGGGCGACCCCGGCGTCGCTGATGGCACGCTGGGCGGACGCGGCCGACGACACCGAGGCGCTGGGCGGCCGTGTGCGCGCGGTGCTGGGCGCCGGGCCGCGCGGCCCGGTCTGCGTGGACCTCGCGGTCCAGGGACCGCATCTGCTGATCGAGGGCCCGCCCGGCAGCGGCCGTACGGAGCTGCTGCGGTCGATCGTCGCGTCCCTGGCCGCCGCCGAGCGGCCGGACCGCCTCGGCATCGTGCTGGTCGACGGCCGGGGCGGCCCGGGCGCGGGCGGCGGCCACGGCGAGGGCCTGCAGGTGTGTACGGACGTACCGCATGTCACCACGCTGCTCATGGCCCACGACCCGGTCCGGATGCGGGAGTTCGCGCAGTCCCTGAGCGCCGAGCTGAAGCGGCGTGCCGAGCTGCTCGGGCGGTCCGACTTCGCCGAGTGGCACACCGGGCGCGAGCTGTCGGGCCGTATGGTCGCCCAGCGCACGGCGACGGAACGGGGCGGTGCCCAGGCCGAGGCGGCCGCCGCGGGCGGGGCAGGCGACCTCGACTCGCCGTCCAGTTCCACCCTGCGGCTGCGGCCCGGAGCGGCCCGGCGGCGGACGGAGGCGGCCGCGCCCCCGCTCCCCCGGCTCGTCGTGGTCGTCGACGATCTGGACGCGCTGGTCTCCCCGGCGCTCGGCTCGACCGGGCGGCCCGCGGCCGGGTCGGTGATGCGCGCGCTGGAGGCCGTGGCCCGGGAGGGCGAGCGGCTCGGAATCCATCTGGTGGCGGCCACCGGCCCGTGCGCCCGTACGGCGGAGACGGAACCGGCGCGCCGGGCCACCCTGCGCGTCACGCTCGACGCCCCGGCCCCGGTCCCGGGCCGTGGGGGCACCTCCCTGTTCGAGCGAAGCCGAGAACTTGGGGGAGAGCCCGCTCCCGGCCGGGGACGGGTGACCGGTGCGGACGGGCGGGTCACGCCGTTCCAGGGCGGGCGGGTCACCGGCCGGATCCCCCGGACGGCGACGCTGCGCCCCACGGTCGTCCCCCTGGAATGGCACCGCATGGGTGACCCTCCGGCCCGGCGTCCGGTGCGGGAGCTCGGAAACGGCCCGACCGACCTGGCACTGTTGGCCAGCGCGCTCGAAAGGGCGGCGCGGGAGGTCGCGGCGGCGAAGGTGCCGTCGCTCCTGTGACCGGGGACGGCCGCCGGCCCCGTCCGGCGTCGTGGGGCCGCGTCCCTGGTCACGAGGGAGTCACGATCCCCCGCTTGACAGCCGACGCCATCTTGCCGCCCCCGCACACCCGGGCGTAGACCAGATCGCACGGGAGCGCGCTCGACGTTCGACGAGGAACGAAGAACGGGGCAGTCATGCGCATGACGAGCAGCACCATCCGGACACGCTGGTCGCCCAAGCGGGACACGGCGACCCCCCAGCACCGCAGAGCCGCCAAGGTCGCGGCCACCGTCGCCGCGGGAGCGCTCGCGCTCTCGCTCACCGGCTGCGGAGGCAGCGACGGCGACAGCGGTGGAGGAAGCACGGGCGACAGCGAGGAGACCGCCGGCAGCGTCACTCTTCCCAAGCTGGACGGGACGAGCCTGGAGATCGCCGCCGTGTGGACCGGCACAGAACAGGCCAACTTCAAGAAGGTCCTGGCGGAGTTCGAGAAGCGCACGGGCGCCAAGGTCACGTTCGTGCCCGCGCAGGACCCGATCATCAACTTCATCGGCTCCAAGGTGGCCGGCGGGCAGCCGCCGGACATCGCGATGCTGCCGCAGCCCGGCGCCATCAAGCAGGCCGTCGACAAGGGCTGGGCCAAGCCGCTCGGCTCCGACGCCCTCAAGGAGCTCGGCGAGAACTACTCGCAGGGCTGGCAGGACATCGGCAAGGTGGGCGGCAAGCAGTACGGCGTCTACTACAAGGCCGCCAACAAGTCCCTGATCTGGTACAACAACCAGGTCTTCGAGAACGCCGGGGCGAGTGAGCCCGAGACCTGGCCGGATCTGCTCAACACCGCGCAGACGGTCTTCGACTCCGGCGTCACCCCGTTCTCCGTCGGCGGCGCCGAGGGCTGGACGCTGACCGACTGGTTCGAGAACGTGTACCTCTCGCAGGCCGGCCCGGAGAAGTACGACGAGCTGGCCCAGCACAAGATCAAGTGGACGGACCCGTCCGTGAAGGACGCGCTGACCAAGCTCGCGCAGGTCTGGGGCAAGCCGGACTACATCGCGGGCGGGGCGAACGGGGCGTTGCAGACCGACTTCCCGGCGTCCGTCACCCAGGTCTTCACCGGCGGGGACCAGCCCAAGGCCGCCATGGTGGCCGCGGGTGACTTCGCGCAGGTCAACATCCCCTCCAGCATGAAGATCGGCACGGACGCGAAGGTGTTCCCGTTCCCGGCGGTCGGTGACAACGGACCGGTGGTCTCGGGCGGCGACGCGGCCGTGATCCTGGAGGACTCGAAGGGATCGCAGGCCCTGGCCACCTGGCTCGCGTCGCCCGACGCGGCTCAGATCCAGGCCAAGCTGGGCGGCTACCTCTCGCCGAACAAGAACGTGCCGAACTCCGCGTACCCGAACGCGGTGCAGCAGAAGATCGCCAAGGCGCTCATCGACGCCGGTGACGACTTCCGCTTCGACATGTCCGACCAGGCCCCGCAGGCCTTCGGCGGTACGCCCGGCAAGGGCGAGTGGAAGATCCTCCAGGACTTCCTGAAGAACCCGAAGGACATCGCGGGTACCCAGGCGAAGCTGGAGGCCGAAGCGGCCGCGGCGTACGGGAACTGACGTCATGCCGCCGGTTCCGGCGGCAGGGGGCACCGAGCCCCCTGCCGCTCCCAAGTCGCGCAAGAGTGTGACCGGCACCCGCAGGACCGTCGCGGCGCTGTTCCTGCTGCCCGCGCTCGTCCTGCTCGGCGCGCTCGTGGTGTACCCGATCGGGTACTCGGTCGTGCGCAGTTTCTACGACCAGTCCGGTGACGGCTTCGCCGGAATAGACAACTTCAAGGCCCTTTTCACCGACGACGGCATCCGCACCGCCCTGAAGAACAACATCATCTGGGTGGTGTTCGCGCCGACGGTCGCGACGGCCCTCGGTCTGATCTTCGCGGTGCTGACCGAACGGGTGCGCTGGGGCACGGCGTTCAAGCTGGTCGTCTTCATGCCGATGGCGATCTCGATGCTGGCGGCGGGCATCATCTTCCGCCTGGTGTACGACCAGGACCCGGACAAGGGCGTGGCGAACGCGGTGTGGGTGGGCGTGCACGACACGTTCTCCCAGGCGTCGGCGTTCCCGAAGGCCCACCCGGGCCGGGAGTCGCCGCTGGAGCCGGCCGGCGGCGGCGCGTTCATCACCACGTCGCCCGTCCGCACCGGCGAGACGGTCTCGCTGCCCCTGGTGGGGGTGGCACCCGACATGATGCCGGACGGCGCGAAGGCGGCCGCGGCGCCGAAGCCGGAGCCGGACAAGGTCTCGGGGACGACCTGGCAGGACTTCACGCGCGGCAAGGGCGTCGGCACGCTCAACAGTGTCGACACGGCCGAGCTGGGCTATGCCGGCATGAAGATCGAGGCCGTGAAGGACGGCAGGGTGGTGGCGTCGGCGACGGCCGCCGGCGACGGCACCTTCACGCTGCCCGCCTCGGCCGACGGAGCCCAACTCCGGCTCCCGGCGAGCAACTTCAAAGAGCCGTACAACGGCCTGGACTGGCTCGGCCCGTCCCTGGTCACCCCGGCCATCATCGGCTCGTACATCTGGATGTGGGCGGGCTTCGCGATGGTGCTGATCGCGGCCGGGCTCGCGGGGGTGCCCCGGGAGCTGCTGGAGGCGGCCCGGGTCGACGGCGCGAGCGAGTGGCAGGTGTTCAGACGGGTCACGGTGCCGTTGCTGGCGCCGGTCCTCGCGGTCGTCGCCGTCACCCTGATGATCAACGTGCTGAAGATCTTCGACCTGGTCTTCATCATCGCTCCCGGCTCCTCCCAGGACGACGCGAACGTCCTGGCCCTGGAGCTGTACCGCAAGGGCTTCTCCGAGGACCAGCCGGGCATCGCCAGCGCCATCTCGGTGTTCCTGCTGCTGCTCGTGATCCCGGTGATGTGGTTCAACGTACGCAGGCTGCGGCGGGAGGTGCGGCGATGAAGGCCAGACAGTCGCTGGGGTCGCGGCTCGCCGAAGGGGTCAGCGGCGGGCTGGTGCGGGTGTTCCTCATCGTGGTCGGCCTGTTCTGGCTGGTGCCGACGATCGGTCTGCTGCTGGCCAGTCTCCGCTCGCCGGAGGACATCGCGGCGAGCGGCTGGTGGAAGGTGTTCACCGAGCCGTCCCAGATCACCTTCGACAGCTACTCGAAGCTGCTGCAGAACGAGGACATCACCAGCAGCCTGCTGAACACCGTGTGGATCACCGTCCCGGCGACCCTGCTGGTGGTGATCATCGGCTCGCTGGCGGGCTACGCCTTCGCCTGGATGGAGTTCCCGGGCCGGGACTGGTGGTTCCTGGGCGTGGTCGGCCTGCTGGTCGTCCCCGTGCAGGTCGCGCTGATCCCGATCGCCGAACTCTTCGGCAAGATCGGCCTCTTCGGCTCGGTGCTCGGCGTGGTGCTCTTCCACGTCGGCTTCGGTCTGCCGTTCGCGGTGTTCCTGCTGCGGAACTTCTTCGCGGAGATCCCGCGCGAGCTGCTGGAGGCGGCGCGCCTGGACGGGGCCGGTGAACTGCGGCTGTTCTTCCGCGTCGTGCTGCCGCTCGGCGGCCCGGCGATCGCCGCCCTCGGCATCTTCCAGTTCCTGTGGGTGTGGAACGACATGCTGGTCGCGCTGATCTTCTCGGACTCCGGGAGCCAGCCGATCACGGTCGCACTGCAGACTCAGGTACGGCAGTTCGGCAACAACATCGACGTGCTGGCGCCCGGCGCGTTCATCTCGATGGTGGTCCCGCTGGCCGTCTTCTTCGCGTTCCAGCGGCAGTTCGTGTCCGGCGTGATGGCGGGCGCGGTCAAGTAGCGTTCAGCGCAAGGCAGTTGGAGGGGCGGGCCGGGGCGGTCCGCCCCTTCCGCGTTCCCCCGGATGCCGTAGCCACCGTAACCAAGTCGGCCCATCGGCCGTTCCCGGGCCGAACGCCCGCGCCGACCGATGGATGGCCTCTTGCCCAGGTTCAGTGTCATTGTCCCCGCGTACCAGGTTCAGGCGTACCTGCACGAGTGCCTCGAATCGGTGCTCTCCCAGTCCTGTCCCGATCTGGAGCTGATCGTCGTCGACGACTGCTCGCCGGACGCGTGCGGCGCGATCATCGACGAGTTCGCCGCCCGCGACACGCGCGTACGTCCCGTCCATCTGCCGGAGAACGTGGGCCTGGGCCGCGCGAGAAACGCGGGCGTGGCGCACGCGAGCGGCGACTACCTGCTGTTCCTCGACAGCGACGACACCCTCACGCCCGACGCGCTGCGGGCGATCGCCGACCGGCTGAAGGAGACGGGCGAGCCGGACGTGCTGGTCTTCGACTACGCGCGCACCTATTGGACGGGGGAGGCGATCCGCAACCAGGCGGCCCTCCAGCTCACCGAGCAGGGCCCGGCGCCGTTCCGCCTGGAGGACCGGCCGGGGCTGCTGCGGCTGCTGATGGTCGCCTGGAACAAGGCCTACCGCCGGGAGTTCGTCGAGCGGGAGGGGTTCGTCTTCCCGCCCGGTGTCTACGAGGACACGCCGTGGACGTACCCGGTGCTGATGACCGCCGAGTCGATCGCGACCCTCGACCGGGTCTGCGTGCACTACCGGCAGCGGCGGCAGGGCAGCATCCTGCGCACCACCAGCGAGCGGCACTTCGACGTCTTCGAGCAGTACGAGCGGGTCTTCGCGTATCTCGACGAGCGCCCCGAACTGGCCCAGTGGCGGCCGGTGTTGTTCCGCCGCATGGTGCACCATCTGGCGATCGTGTACTCCCGGCGGGACCGGCTGCCCCGCGGTTCGCGGGCGGACTTCCTGCGCCGGGCCCGGGCCCACTACCGCCGCTACCGCACACCCGGCGTCCCCGTCCCCCTGCGCTGCCGGATCCACCACGTCCTGATCCGCTTCGGCCTGCACCGCACCTATCGCACCCTCCAGCTGGCCTCGGCCCTGCACCGCGCCGCCGCCCGGGCCACCGGCAAGCTGCTGCGGGGCCTGCGGTCGGCCGCCCTCATCGGCCACTACCGCGTCCAGCGCTGCCTGCGGCTGCGCGCCGACCGCGCCGTCTTCGCCGCCTATGACGGCCGCGGCCACGGCTGCAACCCGGGCGCGCTGGAGACCGCGTTCCGCGACCTCGCGCCGCACATCCGCACCGCGTGGATCGCCCGCCGCGAGCACCACCACACCGTCCCGCCCGGCCCGCGCCGCCTCGTCCCCGGGACGGCCGCCTACTGGACGGCGCTCGCCCGCTCCCGCTACCTGGTCAGCAACACCGGCTTCGACGACCGCCTGGCCAAGCGCCGGGGCCAGGTCCTGATCCAGACCGGGCACGGCACCCCGCTGGGTCACATCGGCCTCGACCTCCAGGAGCGCCCCGCGGCGGCCCGCGGCCGGGACTTCGCGCGGCTGCTGAAGGACGTCGACCAGTGGGACTACGTGCTGTCCGCCAACCGCCACACCACACTGACCCACGAGCGCGTCCACCCCGGCCGCTACACCACGCTGGAGTACGGCTACCCCCGCAACGACGTGTTCCGGACGGCGACCCCGGCGGACGTGGCCCGGCTGCGCGCCTCGCTCGGCATCCCGCGGGGCGCGGTGGCGATCCTGTACGCGCCGACCCACCGCGACTACCGCCGCTCCCAGCGCCACCCCCTCGACCTCCAGCGGATCGTGCGCCGCCTCGGCCCGCGCTTCGTCGTCCTGGCCCGCGCCCACCACGCCTACGACGCCCCGCTGACCCGCACCTGCGGCCGGGTGGTCGACGTCTCCGAGCACCCGAGCGTGGAGTCGCTCTGCCTGGCCTCGGACGCCCTGGTCACGGACTACTCGTCACTGATGTTCGACTACGCCAACCTGGACCGGCCGATCGTGGTCCACGCCGACGACTGGGAGGCGTACGACGCGGCCCGCGGCACCTACTTCGACCTGCGCGACATCCCGCCGGGCGCGGTCGCCCGCGGCGAGGACGAGCTGATCGACATCTTCGCCACCGGCCACTGGCGGGGCTCCCGCTCGGCCCAGCTGCGGGCGGCGTTCCGCGAGCGGTTCTGCACCTACGACGACGGCCGGGCCGCCGAGCGGGTCGTGCGCCGGGTCGTCCTCGGGGAGTCGGAGCTGCCGCCGGTGGTGCCGCTCGGCGAGCGCCGCCCGGTGCCCTCGGCGGCGGCCGCGCTGACGCGTGAGCCGCTCACCACGGTGCCGCTGCCGGCCGGCCCCCACGCCGTCACCGACAGCCTCTGACCACGGTTCTCACTCCGGGGAGTCCGCATGCCCTCCAGTCCGTCGCGGCCGACACCCAGCCGGCCGCCCTCCTGGCGCCCGTCCGGGCGGCCGGGACGCCCGCGCGCCGCCTGAGCCGGCCCGACCCCGGCAGACCCGCCCCCAGCAGACCCGCCTCCCGACAGAAAGAGCAGAATGCCCCGCTTCAGCATCGTCGTCCCGTCCCATGGGGTCGCGGGCCGGCTGTCCCAGGCGCTGGACTCGGTCCTCGCCCAGTCGTTCGGCGACTTCGAGCTGATCCCGGTGTGCGACGCGCCCGACGCACCGGCGGCGGACGTCGTCGCCGGGTACGCCGAGCGGGACTCCCGGGTGACGCCGGTGCACTCCCCGCCGTCGGCCGGTCTGGCCGGGGCGCGCAACACCGGGCTGCGGGCGGCCGTCGGCGGCCATGTGCTGTTCCTCGACGGCGACGACGTCCTGGTCCCGGGGGCGCTGGCGGCGCTGGACGCCCGGCTGGCCGGGGCCGGTGACGCGGACGCACCGGTGGATGTCCTGTACTTCGAGCACGAGCGCACCCCCTGGTGGGAGGGCGAGCCGACCAACCCGGCCGCGCCGCTGCTGGCCCGGACGCCGGACGGGGCCTTCTCCCCCGGCCGGGCCCCGCAGCTGACGGGCGTGGCGCTGCCGGCCTGGAGTGCGGTCTACCGCCGGGCCTTCCTCACCGAACAGGACCTCGCCTTCCCCGGGGACCACTTCACGGACGTCGGCTTCGGCGGGCTGGTCGCCCTGCGGGCGGAGCGGGTGGCGGCCCTGCGCGCGGTCGTCGTCCGGCATCTGCTGCGCCGGCAGGGCAACCGGCTTGGCCTCCCCGGCGCACACCACGCCGAACTGCTCGACCAGACCGAGCTGGTGCTGACCCGTGCCGCGGAGCAGGGGCTGGCGCCGGAGCGGCTGAAGCCGCTGTTCGAGCAGCTCTTCGCGGCCGTACTGAAGACGGCCGCCCATCCCGGGCGGCTGACGTCCGGACGCCGGGCGTTCTTCCGGCGGGCGAGCGCGCTGTACCGGCGGCACCGCCCCGCCGGCTACCGGGCGCCCGGCGGCAGCCTCCGCGTCCAGCACCGGCTGCTCGCCTCCGGGTCGTACGCGGCGTTCCGCGCCCTGCGCGCCGCCAACCGGACGGCGCTGCGGACCGCCGCGCTGCTCCCCCGCCCCCGGGGGCTGCGCACCCGGCTGCGCTACGCGGCGGGTCTGCGCCTCCCGCTCGACAGGAACCTCGTCGTGTACTGCGCGTACTGGGGCCGCGGCTACGCCTGCAACCCGGCCGCGATCCACGCCAAGGCCCGCGAACTCGCGCCGCACCTGCGCGCGGTGTTCCTGGTCGAGCCGGACGCGGTGGGCAGTGTGCCACCGGACGTGGAGTACGCCGTGATCGGCAGCCGGAAGTACTGGGACGTGCTGGCCCGCGCCGCGTACCTGGTCAACAACGCCAACTTCGCGGACGCCGTGGTCAAGCGCCCCGGCAGCGTGCACCTCCAGACCCAGCACGGCACCCCGCTGAAGACGATGGGCGCCGACCAGGCGACGTACCCCGTGGTGGCCGCGGCGACGGGCAGCTTCGCCAAGCTGCTGGCCCGCGTGGACCGCTGGGACTACAACCTCACCTCAAACCGGCACTCCACCGAGATGTGGGAGCGGGCCTTCCCCAGCACGCACGAGACCCTCGAGTACGGCTATCCGCGCAACGACGTCTACTGCACGGCGTCCGCCGAGGACGTCGCCCGCGTCCGCAAGGAACTGGGCGTCCCCGACGGCAAGAAGGCCCTGCTCTACGCGCCCACACACCGCGACTACGCCACCGGCTTCGAGTCCGGCCTGGACCTGGCGGAGTTCTGCGAGGCGATCGGCGACGACTACGTGGTGCTGCTGCGCGCCCACTACTTCTACGACCAGGGGGCGAGCAGGAGCGGCGGCCGGATCATCGACGTCACCGGGCACCGCTCGTCGGAGGACGTGTGCCTGGCCGCGGACGCGCTGATCACCGACTACTCGTCGATCATGTTCGACTACGCCAACCTGGACCGGCCGATCGTCGTGTACGCCGACGACTGGGACGTCTACCGGGAGACCCGGGGCGTCTACTTCGACCTGATGGAACTCCCGCCCGGCCGGGTCGCCCGCACACCCGAGGAACTGGCGGCCGTCTTCCGCGACGGCTCCTGGGCGGACGAGTCCGCCACGTCCCTGCGGGGCGCGTTCCGGGAGCGCTTCTGCCAGTTCGACGACGGGCGTGCCGCCGAACGCGTCGTGCGCCGGGTGCTGCTGGGGGAGCCGCCCGAGTCGATCCCGCCCGTGATCCCGCTCGCGGAGCGCGTCCCGGCCCCCGCCGCCACCCTCGTGAGGAGCTGACCGAAGAAGTGCCCCGCTTCAGCATCATCGTCCCCGTCTACAAGGTGCAGGGCTTCCTGCGCGAGTGTCTCGACTCGGTGCTCGGCCAGTCCTACGGCGACTTCGAGGTGATCGCCGTGGACGACCGCTCGCCCGACGGCAGCGGCGCGATCCTCGACGAGTACGCCGCCCGTGACGCCCGGGTGCGGGTGCTGCACCTGCCCGAGAACGTGGGCCTCGGCCGGGCCCGCAACGCCGGTCTCGCGCAGGCGGCCGGCGACTACGTCCTGTTCCTGGACAGCGACGACCACTACACGCCCGGCCTGCTGGCCGCCGTCGCCGCCCGCCTGGCGGCGACCGACGACCCGGACATCCTGGTCTTCGACCATGTGCGCACCCACTGGTGGGGCCGGGGCGGGCGCAGCGAGGCGGCGGACCTGCTGGCCGCGGCGGGCCTGGAGACGTTCCGCATCCGGGAGAGCCCGCGGTATCTGAACCTGTTCCTGGTCGCCTGGAACAAGGCCTACCGCCGGTCGTTCTTCGAGGAGCACGGCCTTCGGTACGCGCCGGGGCTGTACGAGGACGCGCCGGTCACCTACCGGTCGATGGTGCTGGCCGACCGCATCGCCTGCCTGGACCGGATCGGCGTGGAGTACCGGCAGCGCCGGCAGGGCGCGATCACCAAGACGCCCGGGCGCCGGCACTTCGAGATCTTCGCGCAGTACGAGGGCCTGTTCACGTTCCTGGAGCAGCACACCGGCCTCGACTGGGCGCGGCCGCTGCTGCTGGAGCGGGCGCTGGACCACATGCTGTTCGTGCTGGCCCGCGAGGACCGGGTGCGGCCCGCGGACCGGGGCGACTTCTACCGCGAGATCCGCTCCTTCCACCGCCGTCACCTCCCCGAGGGCGGTTTCCCGCTGCCGGACGGCTGGCGCGGGGCCGAGATGCGGCTGCTGGCCTCGGCGCCCTACGCGTCGTACGCGGCGGCACGCGGGCTGCGGGATCTGCGCGCGGCCGCCCTGGGCGGACGGCGGCGGGTGGCGAAGAGGGCGTCGGAGACGGCCCTGCGCGGCTGGTACGCGGCCCACTCGCAGCGCCCCCTCGATCCGCACCTCGCCGTCTACTCGGCGACCCACCACCGGGGCGTGACGGGCGACCCGGCCGCGATCCACGCCAAGGCCCTGGAGATCGCACCGCACATCCGGGGCGTGTGGGTGGTCCGGGAGGACGCCGTGGACGCGCTGCCGCCCGGCATCGACCACGTGACGCCCGGCTCGCGGCGCTACCACGAGGTCATGGCGCGGGCCACGTACTGGGTGAACAACGTCAACTGGCCCGGCACCCTGGCCAAGCGGCCCGGCAGCGTCCACATCCACACCCATCAGGGCACCCCGCTCAAGTACATGGGCGCCGACCTGCTGACCAAGCCGGGCGCCCGGCACGGCTTCGACGTGCCGCAGATGCTGCGCCGCGCCGACCGCTGGGACTACAGCCTGGTCGCGGGGCGGCACGCGGAGCGGGCCTGGGAGCGGGCGTACCCGTGCCACTTCACCTCGCTGCGCACCGGCAGCCCGCGCAACGACGTGCTGCTCGGCGCCGGTCCGGAGCGGGGCCGGGAGGTGCGCGAACGGCTCGGGATCCCGGCCGGTGACACGGTCGTGCTGTACGCGCCGACCCGTCGCGACTACCGGCGCGGCGGCCATGTCGACCGGTTCGACCTGGCACGGTTCGCCGCGGACCTGGGCCCCGGGCACACGCTGGTCGTCCGGCTGCACCCGTCACTGGCGGCGGGTGTCGCGCGGGGTCTCGGCCTGGCCGACCTGCACCGGCGGGGCGTGCTGGTGGACGCCACCGACGAGCCGCACGTCGAGGACGTGATGCTCGCCTCCGACGTGCTGGTCACCGACTACTCCGCCCTGATGTTCGACTACGCGCTCCTGGACCGGCCGATCGTGGTCCACGCCGACGACTGGGGCGCGTTCGCGGCGAGCCGGGGCGCCTACTTCGACATCACGGCCGACGCGCCGGGCCATGTGTCGCGCTCGTACCGCGAGCTGGCCTGGCTGTTCGCGTCCGGCACCTGGCAGGACGCGGAGGCGGCGCGGCTGCGGGCGGGCTTCCGGGAGCGGTACTGCGAGTTCGAGGACGGGCGGGCCGCCGAGCGGGTCGTCCGCCTGCTGATGCTGGGCGAGCGGGGCGGTGCGCTGCTGCCCGCGGCCCGCCGGACCGAGGGCGCCCGCACCCGACCCGAGGCGCTGATCGAGAGATGAGAACTCCCGCGACCCCAGAGGCCGCCCCCTCCCTGCCCGGCCAGCGGGCCTCCTCGGCCCGGCCGCCGGCCGCCGCCGAGCCGCTGCGGCCGGTGCACCGGTGGCACGCCGCCCTGGTCGCCGTGCCCACCGCCGCCCTGTTCGTGCTGGGCTACCGTCGCCGCTGGATCTGCGACGACGGGCTCATCTACCTGCGCCCGGTCCGGCAGATCCTGGCGGGCAACGGACCCGTCTTCAACGTCGGGGAGCGGGCGGAGAGTTCGACCGGCACCCTGTGGCAGTGGCTGCTCGCGCTCACCACCTGGGTCACCGGCGAGGACCCGGCGTTCCTCGCGGTCGGGCTCGGTCTGGGCTTGAGCACCGCCGGGTTCGCGTTCGCCCTGCTCGCGACGTGCCGGCTGCACCGGGGTGCCGGGCTGCTGCTCCCGGCGGGCGTGTTCGTGCTGCTGGCCGTGCCGCCGTTCTGGTCGTACATGACCTCGGGTCTGGAGAGCGGCCTCGGCGCCTTCTGGACCGGCCTGTCGTGGTGGCTGCTGACGCGGACCCGGCACGGTCAGGAGGCCCGTCAGACGTGCACGGCCGCTTTCGTGTTCGGGCTGGGTCCGCTGGTCCGGCCCGATCTCGCGGTGGTCACGGCGTGCTTCCTGGCGGCCCAGTGGTGGGTGCTGCGTCCCTCCCGGAGGGGTACGGCGGCGATGCTGGCCTCGGCGGGCGCGGTGCCGCTGGCGTACGAGGTCTTCCGGGCCGGGTACTACGGGATCCTGGTGCCGCTGCCCGCCATCGCCAAGGAGGCGAGCGCCAGCGACTGGAGCCGGGGCGCCGGGTACGTGCAGGAGACGCTCGGGCCCTACTGGCTGTGGCCCGCCGTCCCGGTGCTCGGCGCGCTGGCCGTCCTGCTGGTGCGGCGCACGCACACACAGCGGCAGGACCGCGTCCCGGGGCGGGCCTCGCTCGCGGTGCTGCTGGCGCCGCTCGCGGCCGGCCTGCTGCTGGCCGGGTACGTCGTGCGTGTCGGCGGCGACTACATGCACGCCCGCATGATCCTTCCCGCACTCCTGCTGCTGCTCCTGCCGGTGCTGGTCGTGCCCGCGACCAGGTTCACGGGCGTCGCGAGCGCGCTGCTGGCGGTGTGGCTGTGCGCGACGGTCAGTCCGCTGCGGGCACCCTTCGACGTGCGCAGCACACCCGGGTCGTTCAACGTGCGCAGCTCCGACGTGGAGGGCCTCGGCGACCACAACCCGGTGCGCACCGCCACCTGGGTGGACAACTGGCCCGCCCTGCCGGAGGGGCGCGCCATGCTGGCCCGGGCCGAGCGCGCGCCCGGGCCGACGCTGCTCTACTTCGACGCCGAGCGGCGGCTGCACGCCACGCCGATGCGGGCGGACTCCCCGTACCAGGTGGTGATCGTGGGACGTCATCTCGGCGTGACGGGAGCGGCGGCGCCGCTGAGCGCCTACGTCAACGACGCCTGGGGGCTGGCCAGTCCCGTCGGCGCGCATCTGGCACTGGAGCGGTGGAGCTGGCCCGGGCACGAGAAGTTCCTGCGCAACCACTGGGTCTTCGCGGAGTGGGCCGTCGAGCACCCGCCGCAGCGCGACCTGCTGCGCGCCGGGGCCTCGCGGGAGGCGGTCGAGACGGCCCGGGCCGCGCTGGGTTGCGGTGAACTCGCCGAGCTGCGGGAGTCGGTGCGCGCACCGCTCACCGCCGAGCGGTTCTGGCAGAACCTCACCGGGGCGGTCGAGCGGACCCGGTTCCGCTTCGCGCGCTGGCCGGCGGCGGCACAGCAGGCGCTGTGCGAGGTGCCCAAGCGCTAGCTCGGCAGGTGGGCGCAGGTGGCTCACCCGATGAAGTGATCCGGGGTCAGGGCATGCGTAGGCGCGGGAACATTCGGCGCATGCCCCAGATCCCCTCCACCCTCCTGTGAGCGCCCCGGTCCTCGTCCGGCGGGCCGTGCGCGGCGCGACGGCACTGCGCGGCGGCCGTGCCGGGCGGCTCACCCCGTACCAGTTCTACGGCGCCCTGTTCTGGCTGGTGATGACGCTGGCGTACTGGCGGATCCCGCTGTGCTGCGACGCCGGACAGCACGCGGCGGTCGTCGAGCGCCTCAAGGCCGATCTGCTGCACCCGGCCCACACCATGGCGGACCTGCCGGGCGAGGGCAGCCCGTACTACGGCCCGTACGCCGTCGCCCAGGGTGTGCTGGCGCGGCTGACGGGGCTGTCCGGCTGGGAGGTCGTGAAGCTCGCCGGGCCGGTGCATCTGCTGGTGCTGCTGACGGGGCTCGGCCGTTTCGTCAGGACCCTCACCGCCCGGCCTTGGGCGCCGGTGTGGGCCCTGCTGTTCATGACGCTGCTGTGGGGCACCGCGCGGATCCTGTGGAGCGGCTACCTCGGGCTGATGCCGATGACGACGAACCTGGGCTACCCGTCCGCGCTCGCGATCGGCTTGACGTTCTGGGCGTGGGCCTGGACGGGCACGCGTGCCCGGGACGACGCCCCCGCCGTGCGGTTCGTCGGCCCGAGCGGGCTCGGCGGCTGGTGGGGGTACGCCGGGATCGGCGCCCTGTACGGGCTGATCCTGCTCACCCATCCCGTCACGGCGGCCTCGGCGCTCACCGGGGCGGTGGCGATCGTGGCATCCCGGCAGCGCGGCTGGCGCCGGCCGGTCGTGGCGCGCTGGGCGCTCACCGGGGCGGCCTTGGCGACGGTGGCCCTGACCTGGCCGTACTACGACGTCCTGACGCTGGTGGGCGACACCGGCATGGACGCGATGCACCGGCAGCTGTACGAGCGGATGCTCGCCAACTCCTGGCTGGCGCTGCTCGGCCTGCCCGCGCTCTGGGCGCGGGCCCGCAGGTCGGCGCGTGATCCGCTGGTGCTGATGTTCCTGCTGACGTGCCTGCTGGTGGTGTACGGCTGGGTCAGCGGGCACTACACGTACGCCCGGGCCCTGTGGGCCGCGCTGGTGCCGTTGCAGTTCGCCCTGGCGGTGGAGCTGGCGGCGCCCCGGCCCTGGCAGTGGGCCCGGCGACTGCTGGGCGGGGCGGCGGCGGTCGGGGTGTGCGTCGGGTTCGTCACCGTGCACGCCGGGGCGGTCGTGCCGCGCTCGGCCGACCCGGTGGGGTTCCCGCAGCCGACGCGCTGGCCGTCGTACGACTGGGCGGCGCGGCACATCGGGCCCGGGGAGGTGGTGATCACCGACGGGTACTTCGCCAGTCACGCCATCGCCGGGTACGGGCCGAACCTCGCCGCGCCCATCTGGCCCGACCCCGCCCTGGACGAGCGGCGGCGCGAGCGCCGGGCGGCCGACGTCCGCGCCTATCTCGCCCCCGGCTCGACCCGCGCCGAGCGGTCCGCCGTCGTCCGCCGCTACCACGTGCGCTGGCTGCTGCTGACGCGCTGGCACCCGGTGCCCGAGGAGGCCGTGGTGGTGGCGTGGAGCAGCCGGACGGGGGAGGTGCTGGCGCGGGTCGGGGGGTGACCTCGAAGGGCTACTCGATGACGAGGTCCACCTCGATGTTGCCGCGGGTGGCGTTGGAGTACGGGCAGACCTGGTGGGCCTGCTCGACCAGCTTGCGGCCGGTCGCCTCGTCCACGCTGTCGGGCAGCTCCACACGGAGGGTGACGGCGAGCCCGAAGCCCTCGCCCTGCTTGCCTATGGAGACCTCGGCGGTCACGGCGGCGTCGCTGACGTCGACCTTGGCCTGGCGGCCGACGAGGCCGAGGGCGCTGCCGAAGCAGGCGGCGTAACCGGCGGCGAAGAGCTGCTCGGGGTTGGTGCCCTGGCCGTTGCCGCCCATCGCCTGGGGCACGCCCAGCGGGAGGTCCAGCACACCGTCGGAGCTGACGGCGCGGCCCTCGCGGCCGTGGGTGGCGGTGGCGACAGCGGTGTAGAGCGCGTCCATGGAAAACCTTCCCTCTCACGTCAACGTTCGGCGGCCCGCTTCCGGGCCGCCTGACACCCAGAATTAGAGCACACAATTTAGTTGTGTGCAATTGAATGGCGGGTGCGAGCTATCCTGGACGCATGAACACGCCGGACGACGACTGGCTCCGCCTGGACCAGCAGATCTGCTTCTCCCTGCACGCGGCCTCCCGCGCCTTCAACGGCGTCTACCGCGGGATCCTCAAGGACCTCGGGCTCACCTACCCGCAGTACCTGGTGATGCTGGTGCTGTGGGAGCACGACGAGCTGCCCGTGAAGAAGCTCGGCGAGCACCTGCGGCTCGACTCCGGCACGCTGTCTCCCCTGCTCAAGCGGCTGGAAGCGGCCGGTCTGGTGCGCCGGGAGCGCAGTGCGCGCGACGAGCGGTCGGTGGAGGTGCGGCTGACCGGGGAGGGCGTCGCGCTGCGCGGGCGGGCGCTTCAGGTGCCGCGCCGGATCGCCTCCTCGACCGGGTTCGGCCCCGAGGAGGTCCGCGCCCTGCGCGCCCGCCTGGACGAGCTCACCACCGCGCTGGACGCGGCCGCGCTCGCGGAGCCGCAGGGCGGCCCGGCGGCAGACGAGCGGTCGTAGCGGCGCCGGGCGGCACCTCGGACACGCCCGGCGGCACCTCGGCCGGCTCCCGTCGGACGTGGAGGCGGAGCACCACGTCGTCCCTGACGTGTTCCTCACGGACGGTGAACTCCTTGTCCAGGACGGCGAGCTTGGTGCGTTCGACCGGGTCGGGCGGAGACCAGCGCGGGTCCAGCGCATACCGCTCGGCGATCACCCAGACGCGCTCCACCGGGGCGAGCCGCTGCCGCAGCTCCCCTGGGGTCGCCTCCAGCCCCCACAGCGTCCCGGAGCGGGGCGCGGACTCCCGCAGCGCGATGTCCCGCACCCGCCGGAACCCCTTCGGATAGGCCAGCGCGGCGAGCCTGCCGACGGACGGCACGAACAGCACCGGGTCGCCGGGGCGCATCTGACGGACGGCGAGCGCGGAGACCACGGCGAGGTTGTCCGGGCGGTGGGCGGCGGAACGGTCCTGGCGATGCACCGGGAGCTGATGCAGGAAGGTGCCGGTGAGGGCGAGGACGCCGGTGACGCCCACGACGGCCCGTACCCGCCGGCCGCCCACCCGCAGCCGCCGCCCGTCGAACCGCACCCGCCCCAGCACGTGGGCCACCCGCCCGGCCCCGGCCGCGACCAGCAGGGACGCGCCCGCCAGCGCGTAGAGCACGTACCGGTCGTGGTAGAGCGGCCGGACCTGCGACACGGTCATCAGGATCCCCGGCGGCACCAGCAGCAGCGGAAGCGCGACCGCGGCCGTCCGCCGCTCCCGGAGTCCTGCGGCCATCAGCAGCAGCGCCCCCCAGAACACCGGCCCCGCCGGGCCGGGCGAGAAGTTCCGGGCCAGCTTCCCGACCCGGTCCCACCCCGGCGACACCAGCCACGCCACCTGCCCGGACTGCCCCTGCGACACCCACACCAGCGGCAGCAGAAGCAGCGCCACCACCCCCGCCGCACGCCCCCAGCCGGACCACACCCTCCTCGGCACCCGCAGCAGGGCCAGCGTCACCACGTGCGCGGCCAGCACCGGCACCGCCAGTTCGTGCAGCACACAGGTCAGCGCCACGACCGTCCCGTACGGCCACCAAGCCCGGGCACCCACCCCGTCCACGGCCCTCAGGAGCAGCAGCGTCGCCCCCGCCACGCCCGCCGCGACGAGCGCGTACGACCGTCCCTCCTGGGCATAGTGGCCGGTCATCGGCGTGATCGCGTAGAGGACACCGGCCCACAGGCCGGCCCGGGGCCCGGCCAGCCGGACGCCCAGGGCCGCGACCAGGCCGGCGGTCGCCGTCGCCGCGCAGACCGACGGCAGGCGCAGCACGACCTCGCCGGGGTGGACGGTGAGGACGGCGTGCATGAACAGGTAGTACAGGCCGTGCACCGCGTCCACGTCGTGCAGCAGCCGCCAGATCTGCGGGACCGTGCGCTGCGCGACCTGGAACGTGACGCTCTCGTCGCCCCACATGCCGCCGCGGTCCAGGCCCCACAGCCCGATCGCGAGCATCACCGCCATGGGCACCGCCACGGGCGCCACCCCGGCGGCCACCGGCGCCACCCCGAACCGGCCGCTCCCCCTCGACTGTCCGCTCTTCACGGCCCGATTCTGTGCCGATTCAGAGGCTTCGTGGGTTTTTGATGGTGTGTTATCACTTTCATGTCATTCGCCCGGCTTACGATCCGCCGTGATGAATGCCGAGAGTGAGACCGAGAGGGACACCGGCAGGCCGCCTGCCTCGGTCGCCGTCGTGGTGATCGGTTACGACGACGCCGCGCACGTGACGGACGCCGTGCGCTCGGCGCTCGCCCAGGGACCGGCCGTGCGCGAGGTGGTGGCCGTCGACGACTGCTCCACGGACGGCAGCGCCGGCCTGCTGGACCGGCTCGCCGCCTCGGAGCCACGCCTGAAGGTGATCCGCCGGCGGGTCAACAGCGGCGGCTGCGGCACCCCGCGCAACACCGGGCTCAACGCCGTGACCTCGCCGTATGTGATGTTCCTGGACAGCGACGACGTCCTGCCGCCGGGCGCGGTCGACGCGCTGCTCGCAGCGGCCGAGGGGGCGCACGCTGAGGTCGCGAGTGGCCTGTGCGTACGCCGGGAGCTGCCGTCGGGGCGCGAAGTCCCCTGGCAGCCGCGCCTCTACGCGCTGCACGCCGCGGTGCCGCACCCCGCCCGGCGACCGCGTCTGGTCCACGACACGCTCTGCGTCAACAAGCTCTACCGCACCGGCTTCCTGCGCGCGCACGGCATCCGCTTCCCCGAGGGCCGCTTCCCGTACGAGGACGTCGTCTTCACCGCGCGCGTGCTGGCCGCCGCTCCGCGCATCGCCCTGATCCCGGACCGGGTGTACGTCTGGCACGTGCGCCGGTCGGCCGAGCGGCTGTCGATCTCCCTGGACCGGTGTGGCGTCGAGAACTGGCGGGCCCGCACGGAGGCGTGCCGCCAGGCGTACGAGGTGCTGCTGGGCGCCGGGCAGAAGGGCCTCGCGCGGGCCACGCGCGCCAAGTTCCTCGACCACGACCTGCGGATGTACCTGCGCGAACTGGGGTTGCGCGACGCCGCCTACCGGCGCGCGTGGTGGGAGCTCACGCGGGCGCACCTCGCGGAGTACGACGCCGACGACTGGGCGCGCAACCCGGCCGCTCCCGGCCGGCTGGCCGGGCGGGTCGTCCTGGCCTCCCCGGAGCCGCGCGACCTGCCCCGGCTGCGGGAGCTCGCGGCTCGCCCGGCCCGCCTGTACCCGCCGTACGCCCGCGCCGCGGACGGCACGCCCATCTGGTCGGACCACCTGGCGCAGGTCTCCCTGGAGCCGCTCCAGGCCCGGCCGGTGCGCGCGCTGCCCCTCGCCGTCGACGCGGAACTGCGGCCGGGCGCGCGCGGCACGCGGCTGCGGCTGCGCCTGCACGAGCTGTACGGGCGGGTGGCGCAGGCGGGTCCGGAGGCGGTGGACGTGGAGTGGCGGCACCGGGACGACGGGGACGTGGTGGTCCGGGGCGCGAGCGTGGCACTCGTGCCGTGCGCGGGGGCTGCCGGGGCTGTCGGGGCTGTCGGGGCTGTCGGGGCTGTCGGGACCATCGGGGCCGCCGAGGCTGCCGGAACCATCGGGGCCGCCGGAACCACCGGGGCCGCCAGGACTGCCGGAACCACCGGGACCGCCGGAACCACCGGGACCGCCGGAACCACCGGGACCGCCGGTTCCGCCGGTTCCGTCTGCGCCTGGTCGGCGGAGACGGTCGTCGACCTCTCCGCACTGGCCGCGCCCGGTGCGGGCACCTGGGACCTGCGCCTTCGTATCCGCTTCCGCGACGGCACCGGCCGCGACGTCACGGCGCACGCGCTCACGGGCGCCGGTCTGCTGCGCCGCAGCGCCGTCCCGAGCGCCCGGCACGGCGTGGTACTCGTACAGCCGTACACCACCCACTCCGGCTCGCTGGCGCTGCGGGTGGCCCCCGGCGTGCGCGGTGTGCTGTCGGTCGTACGCGCACGACTGCGCCGCCTGCTTCACTGAAGGCACGACGAGACGACGGATCAGCGCACAGCACCACCACGACGGGTCAACTGACGAGGGGACGGCCGCACATGACCTGGTTGATCACCGGCGGCGCCGGCTACATCGGCGCGCACGTCGTACGGGCGATGACCGCGGCCGGCGAACAGGCGGTGGTGTACGACGACCTGTCCACCGGCGTCGCCGAGCGCGTGCCCGACGGGGTGCCGCTGGTGGTGGGCTCGACCCTGGACGCCGAGCGGCTGGCCCGCACCCTCGGGGACCACTCGGTCACCGGCGTCGTCCACCTGGCGGCGAAGAAGCAGGTGGGCGAGTCCGTCGAACGGCCGCTGCACTACTACCGGGAGAACGTCGAAGGCCTGCGGATCCTGCTGGACACCGTGACGGCGGCGAAGGTGCCGTCCTTCGTCTTCTCCTCCTCGGCGGCGGTGTACGGCATGCCGGACGTGGACCTGGTCACGGAGGAGACGCCGTGCGTGCCCATGTCGCCGTACGGCGAGACCAAGCTGGCCGGTGAGTGGCTGGTCCGCGCGACGGGCCGGGCCACCGGGCTGTCGACGGCGTCCCTGCGCTACTTCAACGTGGCGGGCGCGGCGGACCCGGAGGTCGCGGACGCCGGCGTCTTCAACCTCGTGCCCATGGTCTTCGAGAAGCTCACGCAGGACGCGCCGCCGCGCATCTTCGGCGACGACTACCCGACCCCGGACGGCACCTGCGTGCGCGACTACATCCACGTCGTCGACCTGGCCGAGGCCCATGTCGCGGCGGCCCGGGTCCTGCGCTCCTCCCCAGGACGCGACCTCACGCTCAACATCGGCCGGGGCGAGGGCGTCTCCGTCCGGGAGATGATCGACCGCATCAACGCGGTCACCGGTCACGACCGGCCGCCCGCGGTCGCCCCCCGTCGCGCGGGCGACCCGGCCCGCGTCGTCGCCTCCGCCGACCGCGCGGCCACGGAACTGGGCTGGAAGGCCCGGCTCGACGTGCAGGACATGATCACGTCCGCCTGGGAGGGGTGGGTGCGGCTGCACCCGGAGGCCCGGAGGGGCTGAGGCGGTACGGGTCGGCCCGGAGGACTCGCCCCGACCCCTACAGCGCCCGCAACCCCTCCGCCGTGGCCCTGGCCAGGGAGCCGAGATACCCCTTCGGCAGCTTCGGGTTGCGGATCACCACCGAGCGCCAGTACAGCGGGCCGGAGATCAGGTCGAGGGCGAGGTCGTGGTCGATGCCCGGCCGGAGCTCGCCACGGCGTTCCGCCGCCGTCACGATGCCGGTGGCGACGCCGTCCTGCCCCTCGCGCAGGGCCTTCTGCAGGGCCTCGGCGATGTCGGGGTTGCGAGCCGCCTCGGCCTGGAGGTCCGGGATGACCTGCGAGGCGACCGGGTGGCGCAGCGCGCGGGACGTCACCTCGTAGAGGAGCCGCAGGTCGCCCTCCAGGGAGCCGGTGTCCGGCGCGGGCAGCCCCTGCACGGCGAGCGCCGAGACGATGTCGAGGACCAGGTGCAGCTTCGAGCGCCAGCGGCGGTACACCGCCGTCTTCCCGACCCCCGCCCGGCGGGCGATCCCCTCGATGGACATCCGCGCGTAGCCGACGGCAGCGAGTTCCTCGAAGACGGCGGCCCGGATCGCTTCCGTCACGTCCTGGCGCAGTACGGCCGCCCCCGCGGGGGCCCGGCGGCGCGGGGGCTGCTGGGGCTCGTCGGGCTTCGTCGTCATGCCGACAGCATAGGGCGTCACGACGAAACGGTTGCGTTCCGACGTTCGACCGACGTACGCTCCCGTTACGACGATACGGTCCCGTCCCGACGTAAGAATTCGGGAAGAGTCCGGTAAAAATCGCCTCCTTCCGGGCCTCCCCCAACCCCCGAGCGAAAGCAGCGGATGTGAGTACGGTCCTCCACACACCGCCCCAGACCCCGGCCCCGGCCCCGGCCGGCGACGACCTCGCGGCCCTCGCCGTCAGCCACGGCCTCTCGGTCAGCGGCGCCCGGCCCTCCCTGCCCGAGTACGTCCGCCGGCTGTGGGCCCGCCGCCACTTCATCACCGCGTTCGCCACCGCCAAGCTCACCGCCCAGTACAGCCAGGCGAAGCTCGGCCAGGTCTGGCAGGTGATGACCCCGCTGCTGAACGCGGCGGTCTACTACTTCATCTTCGGCGTGCTGCTCGGCACCAAGCACGGTGTGCCGGACTACGTCCCGTTCCTGGTCACGGGCGTGTTCATCTGGACGTTCACGCAGAGCTCGATCATGGCGGGCACCCGCGCCATCTCCGGCAACCTCGGCCTGGTGCGCGCCCTGCACTTCCCGCGCGCCGCGCTGCCGATCTCCTTCTGCCTCCAGCAGCTCCAGCAGCTGCTGTTCTCGATGGCCGCGCTGGTCGTCATCCTGCTCTGCTTCGGCGTGCCGGTCTCCGCCTCCTGGCTGCTGGCCCTCCCGGCCCTCGCGCTGCAGTTCACCTTCAACGCCGGCGTCTCGATGATCATGGCCAGATGGGGCGCCAAGACCCCGGACATCGCGCAGCTGATGCCGTTCGTGCTGCGCACCTGGATGTACGTCTCGGGCGTGATGTGGAGCCTCGACAAGCTGGCCCAGAACGACCATCTGCCACATGTCGTCAAGGTGGCACTGGAGGCCAACCCGGCCGCGATCTACATCGACCTGATGCGCTTCGCCCTGATCGACAGCTTCCACGCCGAGCAGCTGCCGCACCACGTGTGGCCGCTCGCCGTCGGCTGGGCGCTGGTCGCCGGTGTCGGCGGCTTCATCTACTTCTGGAAGGCTGAGGAGACGTACGGCCGTGGCTGAGCACCCGAACGAGAAGATCCCCACCGTCGTCGCCGACGGCGTCGACATCGTCTACCGCGTCAACGGCACCGGCGCCGGACGCGGCTCCGCGACCGCCGCCCTCAACCGCATCGTGCGCCGCAAGCAGACCGAGAAGGCGTCGGGCGTGCGTCGGGTGCACGCCGTGCGGAACGTGTCCTTCGTCGCCTACCGCGGCGAGGCGATCGGCCTGATCGGCACCAACGGCTCCGGCAAGTCGACCCTGCTGAAGGCCGTCGCCGGGCTCCTGCCCGTGGAGAACGGCCATATCTACACCGACGGCCAGCCCTCCCTGCTCGGCGTCAACGCCGCCCTGATGAACGACCTGACCGGCGAGCGCAACGTGCATCTCGGCGGCCTGGCCATGGGCATGTCCCGCGAGCAGGTCAAGGACCGCTACCAGGAGATCGTCGACTTCTCCGGCATCAACGAGAAGGGCGACTTCATCACGCTGCCGATGCGGACGTACTCCTCCGGCATGGCCGCGCGGCTGCGGTTCTCCATCGCCGCCGCCAAGGACCACGACGTCCTGCTGATCGACGAGGCGCTGGCCACCGGCGACCGCTCCTTCCAGAAGCGCTCCGAGGCGCGCATCCGCGAGCTGCGCAAGCACGCGGGCACGGTGTTCCTGGTCAGCCACAACAACAAGTCGATCCGCGACACCTGCGACCGGGTGCTGTGGCTGGAGCGCGGGGAGCTGCGCATGGACGGGCCGACGGAGGACGTCCTCAAGGAGTACGAGGCGTTCACCGGTGACAAGGCGCCGAAGCCGAAGCCCAAGCCGAAGGCCGCCGTTCCCTCGTGAGGCCCATACGGTCGGCCCTTTTGTCTCATTGATGGCAGCATGACCGCATACGGTGCAGCTGCGAGAGGGGGTCCCCGTGATGGCCGAGCTCAGTGTCGTCGTCCACGGGCCGAACGTTCAGGACCATCTGACGGAACTCCTCGACTCCCTCGCCGCCCACCCCCTGCCGGACGCCGAGGTGATCGTGGCAGCGGTCGGCGACTGGGCCCGGGAGACCGCCGAGCGGCACACCCCGGACCTCCAGATCGTGCCGCTGCCGGACGGCACGGGCGACGCGGCGGCCCGGGCGGCGGGCGCGGCCCGGGCCTCCGGCCGCTGGCTGCACTTCGTCCACGCCAAGGACGGCCTGCCCGCCGGCACCCCGCGCACGGTCGCCGAGCGGGTGGCCGAGCTCCCCGGCGAGGTCGACGTCCTGCTTCTGGACCACGTCCGCAGCACCTGGCACACCTCCGGCATGCCCTCCCCGGACGGCTCGCTCCTCGCCCGGGCGGGCCGCGCCGACGTCGCCCTCGACGACTGCGCTCCCCTGCTGCGACTGACCCCGCTGCTCGGCCCCCGCGTCCTGCGCGCGGACTTCTGGCGAGCGCACGAGCCCCGGCTCACCACCGACGACGAGCCGTACGCCGCCCTGGCCGCCCTGCTGCTCGCCGACCGCGTCGCCTGCCTGCCGCACGTCGCCTACGAGGACCGCCGGCTGCGCCCCGCGAGCCTGCCCCCGGTCACACCCGAGCAGCGCTACGGCCTCGTCGAGCGCTACGAGTCCCTCCTCGACCTCACCCGCGACCGCCGCGCCGCCCACACCGTGCTCTACGACCTCATGGTCCGCGACTGCCTGCGCACCTTCGCGCGCGGCGGCATGCCGGAGGAGGTCGCGCGGGAGTTCTTCCGCCGGGCGTCCCTCGCCGCCCTGCGCCGCCGCCCCGAGGGCCACCGCCGCCCGGCCGGGCTCGAAGGCGTCCGCCACTCCCTGCTGGAGGAGGGCGCCTACGCGAAGTACCGCGCCTTCCAGTCCGTCAACCGCACCCGGCGTACCGCCAAGTCGGTCGTACGGGCCCGTAAGCGCCAGGCCGGCGCCAAGCTCCGCGACCACCAGTACCGCAGGGCGCTCGGCCGTCCCGTCAACCCGCATCTCGCGGTGTTCGCGGCGTACTGGAACCGCGGCGTCGCCTGCAACCCCGCCGCGATCGCCGCCGAGCTCGCCGCACTGGCCCCGCAGATCCACGCGGTGTGGGTGGTCACCGAGGAGAACGCGGCCCTCCTGCCGCCCGGCACCGACCACGTCGTGCCCGGCAGCCGCCGCTACTGGGAGATGCTGGCCACCGCCAAGTACCTCGTCAACAACGTCAACTTCCCGAACGCGGTGGTCAAACGCCCGGACGCGATCCACGTCCAGACCCACCACGGCACCCCCCTCAAGCGCATGGGCATCGACCAGATGGCGTTCCCGGCCGCCGCGCAGGGCCTGGACTTCAAGGCCCTGCTGGAGCGCATCGACAAGTGGGACTTCAGCGTCTCCGCCAACAGCCACACCACCCGCATGTGGGAGCGCGCGTACCCCTCGCACTACGTCTCCCTCGACCACGGCTATCCGCGCAACGACGTCTACTACACGGCCACGGCCGGCGACATCCGCGCGGTCCGCGACCGCCTCGGCATCGCCCCGGGCCGCCGCGCCGTCCTCTACGCGCCCACCCACCGCGACTACGAGGCCGGCTGGACCCCGCGCCTGGACCTCGCCGCCCTCGCCGACCGTCTGGGCGAGGACACGGTCCTGCTCGTGCGCGGCCACTACTTCTACGGCGGCGCCGCCTCCCCGCTCACGAACCTGCGCCGCACGGGCCGGATCATCGACGTCTCCTCCTACGAGCCGGTCGAGGACCTGTGCCTGGCGGCGGACGCCCTGGTCACGGACTACTCCTCGATCATGTTCGACTACGCCAACCTCGACCGGCCGATCGTGATCTACGCCGACGACTGGGAGACGTACCGCACGACCCGCGGTGTGTACTTCGACCTGCCGGCGGAGGCACCGGGCCCGGTCGCGCGCACCCAGCAGGAGCTGACGGAGATCCTCACCACCGAGGCCTGGCGCGACGAGGGCGCGGCGAAGACCCGGGCCGTCTTCCGCCGCCGGTTCTGCGAGTACGACGACGGACGCGCCGCCGAACGCGTGGTCCGCCGGGTCTTCCTCGGCCAGGACGAAAGCTCCCTGCCGCCCGTGCTGCCGATCGAGGAACGCACCCCGGCCCCGACCCCGCAGGAGGCGACCGCATGAGCAGGCCCGACGTCACCGTGACGGTCATCGTCTACAACGACGCCGAACGTCTCACCCGCGCGGTCGACTCGGTCCGCCGCCAGACCCACGCGAACCTCGAGATCGTCATCAGCGACGACCACTCCACGGACGCGACCCCGGCGGTGGCACAGCGGCTGGCGGCCCAGGACCCCCGGATCCGCCACCTCCGCCTGGAGCGGAACAGCGGCGGTTGCAGCGCCCCGCGCAACCGCGCCCTGGAGCTCGCGCGGGCGCCGTTCCTGATGTTCCTCGACAGCGACGACGAACTCCCCGGCAACGCCGTCGAACTGCTGCTGGCCGCGCACCGCGAACGCGAGATCGACTTCGCGATGGGCGCGGTGCAGCGGGTCCGGGTGGACAACGGCCGCCGCTCGACGTGGATGCCGCACCTGGTCGCCGAGCGCCGCACCCTCGACGGCATCGAGGCCGACCCGCGCCTGCTCTTCGAGCACCTGTCGACGAGCAAGATGTACGCCCGCGCCTTCCTCGACCGGCACGACCTGCGCTTCCCCGAGGGCATCCACTACGAGGACCAGTTGTTCTCGGCGCAGGCGTACTGCCTGGCCAAGAGCTTCACGATCATCCCGGAGCCGGTCTACCGCTGGTACGTGGCGCCCTTCGCGGCGTCGGAGGCGGCCTCGATATCGAACCAGCGGCACAGGCTCGCCAACGTCCGGGACCGGGTCCATGTCCAGCACCTGATCGACGGGTTCCTGGCCGAGAGCGGGCACGAGTCGCTGCGCGAGGACAAGGACCACAAGTTCCTCAAGCACGACCTCCGGATGTACGCCGGTGACCTGCCCTACCGGAACGACGCCTGGCTGACGTCCTTCGCGGACATCGTCACCCCCTACCTCGACACGCTCACCCCGGGCGCGTTCGCCCGCCTCCCGCGCGCCGAGCGCGTCGTCATCCAGCTGATCCGCGACCGCCGCCTGCCGGAGGCCCGCCTGGCGGCCCGGGGCCTGGGGCACGGGGTGGCACCGAGGCGCGTGGCCGCCGACGCGGAAGGCCGCACCTACTGGGGGGACCGAGTGCCCGAGTCGGAGTGGTCCCGCCGCGAACTGGACATCTCCGACCTGGAGTTGGAGACGCGCCCCTTCCCTAGCGCCCAGTTCCGCCACGAGATCAAGGAGATCACCCGAGGCCCGGGGGCTTCGATCGACCTCACGATCCGCACCTACGACCCGGCACTGCGCCTCCCCGTCGGCCCCCAGCGCGCGGCGCTCCTCATCGCCCCGGGCGGCCGCCGCCTCCGCGTCCACTTCCGCCTCTCCCCCGTCCGCCCCGGCCTCTTCGAGGGCCACGCCCACCTGGACCTCGCGGCGGCGCCGCTCCCCCTCCAGGGCTTCGCGGGCATCCGCCACCCGTTGCTCCGCCTCCAGCACCAGGGCCTGTCCCACACGGGCCTGCTGCTGGCCCCCCTGGCCTTCCCGACGCTGACGACCCGCGTCCTGTCCCACCACCTGACGGTGGAACCGGAGGGCCACGGCCCGGGCCGCCTGCAGGTCCGCTGGGAACCGGTGGGAGTGACGGCGAAGGTGATCCGCCCGGCGGTGCACAGGGTGGCCCGCCCGAGGGTGAAGAGGGCGGTGCGCTTGGTGGCAAGCGCATTGAAGTAGCCACCCGGCTGCGAAAAGGTGCCCCGGGCCGGAATCGGCCCGGGGCGCCTGTCACGCCGTACGCCCTACGAATGCGTCCGCAGCAGCGTCCTCATCGTGCGCATCGCCACCGACAGGTTGGCGAGGTCGAACGCGTCGGAGCTCTGGATCTCCTCCAGGGTGCTGCGGGCCCGGCCGAGGATCGCCGCGTTCTTCTGCTCCCAGGCCTTGTAGCGCTGCTCGGGCGTCGAGGTGCCGTTGCCCACCGCCAGGACGTCGGCGGTCAGCGCCGCGTGCGCCGCGTACAGGTCCTCGCGGATCGCCGCGCGGGCCATGGACTGCCAGCGGTCGGCGCGGGGCAGCTCGATGATGCGGTCCATGAGCTGGGTGATGCGCAGCCGGTCGGCGAGGTCGTAGTAGACCTCGGCGACGTCCAGCGGCTCCCGGCCCATGCGATCGGCGACCGAGACGATGTCGAGCGTCGGGAAGGCCGAGGAGAAGCCCGCCACCCGGGTGGCGAGTTCGTCCGGGACGCCGACGCCCGTCAGCTCGTCGTAGATCTTCTGGTACCACTCCAGGTCAGCGCCGCGCAGCAGCTTCGGCAGCTGCCCCCAGACCTGCTCGACCCGTTCGGCGAAGAAGTCGACGGTCCCGGCGAGCTCCAGCGGCTGCGGCCGGTTGTTGAGCAGCCAGCGCGTGCCGCGCTCCACCAGGCGGCGCGCATGCAGCCGGATGCGGGTCTGGACCTCGGCCTCGACCTTGTTGTCGAGCGCCTCGACCCCGTCCCACACCGGGGACTGGCGGAAGATCGCCCGGGCCGCGGTCTGCGCCCGCACGATCTCCTCCAGCGACGCGCCGGTCTCCTCGCGCAGACGGTGCAGATACGTCGTACCGCCGGTGTTGACCGTGTCGTTGACCAGGACGGTCGTGGTGATCTCGCGGCGCAGAGGGTGGCCGTCGAGCCGGTCGGGGAACTGCTCGCGCAGCTCGGTCGGGAAGTACGCGTGCAGCAGACCCTTCAGGTACGGGTCGTCCGGCAGCGAGGTGTGCAGCAGCTCCTCGGCGACCGTGATCTTCGTGTACGCCAGCAGTACGGCCGTCTCCGGGCCGGTCAGGCCCTGGCCCTGGGCGAGCCGCTCGCGGATCTGCCGGTCGGTGGGCAGGAACTCCAGCGCCCGGTCGAGGTGCCCCTCCCTGACCAGGTGCTTCATGAAGCGCTGCTGGGCGTGGAGCATGGCGCTGGACTGGGCGAGGGCGTTGCCGATCGCCGTGTTCTGCGCGTAGTTGTTGCGCAGTACCAGGCGGCCGACCTCGTCGGTCATCTCGGCGAGCAGCTTGTTGCGCTGCTTGACGGTCATGTCGCCGTCCCGGACCAGGCCGTTGAGCAGGATCTTGATGTTCACCTCGTGGTCGGAGGTGTCCACGCCCGCGCTGTTGTCGATGGCGTCGGTGTTGATCCGGCCGCCGTGCAGCGCGAACTCGATCCGGCCGAGCTGGGTGAGGCCGAGGTTGCCGCCCTCGCCGACGACCTTGACGCGCAGGTCGCTGCCGTCGACGCGGATGGCGTCGTTGGCCTTGTCGCCGACGTCCGCGTTGGACTCGACCGAGGACTTGACGTACGTGCCGATGCCGCCGTTCCACAGCAGGTCCACCGGCGCGTGGAGGATCGCCTTCATCAGGTCGGCCGGGGTCAGCTTGGTGACCTTGGCCTCGATGCCGAGGGCCTCGCGGATGTGCGCGTTGACCGGGATCGCCTTGGCCGTGCGCGGGAAGATGCCGCCGCCGGCCGACAGCAGCTCCTTGTCGTAGTCCTCCCAGCTGGAGCGGGGCAGCTCGAACAGGCGGCGGCGCTCGGCGTAGGAGGTGGCGGCGTCCGGGTTCGGGTCGATGAAGATGTGCCGGTGGTCGAAGGCCGCGACCAGGCGGATGTGCTCGGAGAGCAGCATGCCGTTGCCGAACACGTCACCGGACATGTCGCCGATGCCGACGACCGTGAAGTCCTCGGTCTGGGAGTCCACACCCATGTCGCGGAAGTGCCGCTTGACGGACTCCCAGGCGCCGCGGGCGGTGATGCCCATGCCCTTGTGGTCGTAGCCGGCGGAGCCGCCGGAGGCGAAGGCGTCACCGAGCCAGAAGTTGTAGTTCTCGGCGACCCCGTTGGCGATGTCGGAGAAGGTCGCGGTGCCCTTGTCGGCGGCGACGACGAGGTAGGTGTCGTCCTCGTCGTGCCGGACGACGTCCGCAGGGGGCACGACCTCGCCCGCGACCATGTTGTCGGTGATGTCGAGCAGCGCCGAGATGAACGTCTTGTAGCTGGCGACACCCTCGGCGAGCCACGCGTCCCGGTCCACGGACGGGTCGGGCAGCTGCTTGGCGACGAAGCCGCCCTTGGCGCCGACCGGCACGATGACGGTGTTCTTCACCATCTGCGCCTTGACCAGGCCGAGGATCTCGGTCCGGAAGTCCTCACGCCGGTCGGACCAGCGCAGGCCACCGCGTGCGACCTTGCCGAAGCGCAGGTGCACGCCCTCGACGCGCGGCGAGTACACCCAGATCTCGAACGCCGGGCGCGGCGCCGGCAGGTCCGGGATGGCCTGCGGGTCGAACTTCATGGAGACGTAGTCGTGCGGCTTGCCGCCCGCCGCCTCCTGGAAGAAGTTGGTCCGCAGCGTCGCCTTGATGACCGTCAGGAAGGACCTGAGGATCCGGTCCTCGTCGAGCGAGGCCACCTGGTCGAGGGCCGCGTCGACCTCCTCCAGCAGCGCGTCCACGATCTCGTGCCCAGCGCGCTGTCGGTCGGGCGACATCCGCGCCTCGAACAGGGAGACGAGCAGGCGGGTGGTGTGGACGTTGTTGCGGAGGGTGTCCTCCATGTAGTCCTGGCTGAACGTCGACGCCGCCTGGCGCAGGTACTTGGCGTACGCCCGCAGCACCACCGCCTGGCGCCAGGTCAGCCCGGCGCTCAGCACGAGGGCGTTGAAGCCGTCGTTCTCCGCCTTGCCGGTCCAGGTGGCGGAGAAGGCGTCCTGGAAGCGCTCACGGGCGTCGTCGCCGAAGTAGTCCCCGCCGTTCGCGCGGGGCATGCGCAGGCCGAAGTCGTAGATCCAGGCCACGCTGCGGTCCGAGCAGCGCAGCTCGTACGGCCGCTCGTCGACGACCTCGACACCGAGCCGGTTGAGGACCGGCAGGACGGCCGAGAGGGAGATCGCGTCGCCCGTGCGGTAGATCTTGAAGCGGCGCTCCTCGGGGGCGGCGCCCACCGGCTCGTACAGGCTGAGCGAGAAGTCCTTGTCCGCCTCGGCGTTCAGCTGCTCCAGGTGGACGAGGTCGGCGACCGCGGCGCGCGGGTTGTGGTCGGCCTTGTAGCCCTCGGGGAAGGCGTGCGCGTAGCGGCGCAGCGCTGCGGCCGCGTGCTCCTCGCCGAGCTCGGCGTTGAGCGCCTCGGCGAAGGCGTCCTCCCAGGAGCGGGCGGCCTCCACCAGCCGGGCCTCGATGCGCTCCTTGTCGGATTCGGACAGCTCCGGCAGCTCGGTGCCCTGCGGGACCCGGACCACGAAGTGCAGCCGGGACAGGATCGACTCGGTGTTCCAGGCCGTGAAGTCGACGCTGATGCCGCCCAGTTCCTCCTTCAGGATCTCGATGATCCTCAGGCGTACGGCCGTGGTGTAGCGGTCGCGCGGGAGGTAGACGAGGGCGCTGTAGTAGCGCCCGTACTCGTCCTGGCGCAGGTAGAGCCTGAGGCGCCTGCGCTCCTGGAGGTAGAGGACGGAGGTGACGATGGACCGCAGCTCGTCGACCGGGGTCTGGAAGAGCTCGTCGCGCGGGTACGTCTCCAGGATCTGCGTCAGGTCGCGGCCGTCGTGGCTGTTGGGCGAGAACCCGGCGCGCTCCAGGACCTCCTCGACCTTGCGCCGGATGACCGGCACCCGGCGCACGGACTCGGTGTAGGCGGCGGAGGAGAACAGCCCGAGGAAGCGCCGCTCACCGATGACGTTGCCGTCGGCGTCGAACTTCTTGACGCCGATGTAGTCCAGGTACGACGGCCGGTGCACGGTCGCCCGGCTGTTCGCCTTGGTCAGCACGAGCAGCTTGTGCTCGCGTGCCTTGGCCCGGGCGTCGGCGGGCAGCCGCTCGAACGACGGGCTGACCGGGTGGCTCTCCTCGGCGGCGTGGTGCGGGTCCGCGCGCAGTATGCCGAGCCCGGTGCCGGGCACGGCGGCCAGCGAGTCGTCGTCGCGCAGTTGGTACTCGCGGTAGCCGAGGAAGGTGAAGTGGTCGTCGGCGAGCCAGCGCAGCAGCTCGCGAGCCTCCTCGACCTGGGGTCCGGGCAGGTCACCGGGGATGGGCTCGTCCGGCAGCCCCTCCGCCAGCCGGATCGCCGCATCCCGCATCTTGCCCCAGTCCTCGACGGCCTCACGGGCGTCGGACAGCACGCGCAGCAGGTCGGCGGTGATCTGCTTCAGATCGGCCCGGTCGGTCTCCCGGTCGATCTCCACGTGGATCCAGGACTCGACGTGCGCGTCGTGCGGAAGGTCTCCGGTCGCCGGGGTCGACAGGACCTCGATCAGCTTGCCGGTGACATCGCGCCGCACCACGAACTGGGGGTGGATGACGACGTGGATCCCACGCCCCTGACGCGTCAGCTCATTGGTGACGGAGTCGACGAGGAAGGGCATGTCGTCGGTGACGACCTCGACCACGGAGTGGCTGCAGGTCCACCCGTTCTCTTCCACCGTGGGGGTGTGCACCCGCACGTTGGCCGTGCCCTGGGGGCGGTTCTCGGCCAGCCGGTAGTGCGATACGGCAGCTCCGAAGGCGTCGACCGGGTCGCGGTCGGTGAGGTCCTCCGGGGCCGTGTGCAGGTAGTAACGCTGGAGGAACGTGAGGAGGGTCTCGCGGTCCGGGGCTTCCTGGGCGTGTGGGGTCTCCTCGCCCGTCGACCCGGTCGGTAGGTGCCCCCCGACCGGACTGTTCTCAGCAACCCGGGCGGCCCTCTCGAGCAACTCGGCCTTGGCTTCGTCCAGCTTGGTCTGCATTGTCCTCTGGCTCCTGTCGCGCGCCGTTGCGTGACGTAGAAGGAAGTACGGCCTCTGCGCTTACGACCTCACGTCGTGACACGGGGTATCCGGTCTGATCCGACGCTATGCCGCAAGGTGAGATGAGCGGGGGTGTCTGAGCCATTCTTGAGCTGCTGCACCGGTGTGATGCTGCTCTCCGCGACGCCCGTGTCGTGGTGATGTTCGGCGTCCCGGGAGTCCTCGATGGCACATCCCGCCCGCGAAGACCAGCGACCGCCGCCCGGTCACGGATGTCGTCCGTGCTCTCCGGGCGCAAGGCAGGGACGACGACGTCCCCGCGAACTATCGCGCTGATCACGCCACCAAGGCTATCGCTCCTCACAGGGGCTCCGTCATGAGCCGTATGTGTACAAAACCAGCCCTGGAAGTTTGACGTTCTGCACAGTGCCGCTACGCGATTCGGTCAGGCCGCGAGCCGCTCCGCCTCCGCAACCGCTTCCTCCAGCGTGTCCACGACAGGAACCCCGACGGCTTCCAGACTCACCCGGCTGTGCGACCCGCCGGTGTACAGCACGGCCCGGGCCCCCACATGCAGAGCGGCCACCGCGTCATCCGCCGCATCCCCGATCACCACGGTCCGCTCCGGCGCCACCCCGCTCAGCGACGCCAGGTGCCGCACCATGTGCTCGGCCTTGCTGCCACCCGACGGCCCGGTCCGCCCGTCCACCCGTATGAAGTGCGGCTCGATACCGAACCCACGCACCAGCGGAACGAGCTCCTCGTGCACGTACATGCTCAGCATCGACTGGCTGCGCCCGGCCGACCGCCACCCGGCCAGCAGCTCCGCGGCCCCCACCGTCAGCCCGCACGCCGTCCGGTGCTCGGCGTAGTACCGGTGGAAGATGTCGTCCATGGCCTCCCACTCGGCCTCGGTCGGCAGCCGCCCCATCAGCCGCTCATAGAACTTCGGCACCGGTACGCAGTACAGCTCCCGGTACTTCTCCAGCGTCAGCGCCTCCAGCCCCAGCTCGGCGAAGGCCGCGTTCGTCGCCCCGATGATCGCGTCGATGTCGTGGAACAGCGTCCCGTTCCAGTCCCAGACAATGTGCGCGCCCGTCTTCGTCCCCATGCCCAAAAACGTACCCGCCCCCACTGACAATCAAGAGAACGGCACCTCGACGCGCCCCCTGCGGCCGGTTCAGTCCCCGCGTCCCACCAGGTTGGCGATCTCCTGCGTGGCGAACCACAGCAGCTCGTGATCCTCCGCCCCGTCCACGACGTGCTGCGCGTCCTCGTCGCCGCCGTCCGCCGCCGGCAGCGCCGCGGCGGCCGCCGTCACACCGGCCTCCGCCTCCGCCGCGTCGACGTGCACCGACGCGGCCTTGCCCAGCGGCACCGGGCCCGCGACCCGCACCTCCCCCGGCGCCGCCGGATCGAGCCCCCGGCCCGGATCGGCACTCGCGGCCCGGTCGGCCACGTCGACGGCGATCACGACCCGGCGCCGCGGCGCCCCGGGCTCGGCCGCCAGCAGGCGCAGCGAGGCCAGCGCCGCCCGGCCGAGCGCCGCGTACTCCAGTTCCTCGATGTCGTCGGAGACGTACCACTCGCGCAGCCCGGGCGTCACGGCGTAGGCGACGAACGGCCCATCTCCCAGCTCACACGTCCGGTACGCCTCGGCGAGACCGGGGAGGGTCAGGGGCACGTAGACACGCATGGCTGGCCGCTTTCGTGGTCGTGGTCGGAGGGCTCCGGAGGGCCTTCAGGATACGTGCGGGGCGTCCCCTTTCGAGTCCCGCCCCGTGACGCCGGACGCGTCCACCCGGGGCCCGGAATTCACCCGGCGCATCCCCGTGCCCTCGGGCTCCACGCCCCCGACGTCACCCGGATAGGTGAACATTCCGGCGCCCGCGACCCGAATCCCGCTTCCTTGCCGCCGCCCCCGCCGACCCCGTACAAGATCACCAACCCGAAGTTACTCCCCGGTATCCACCGGGCCCACGAAACGGGGACCCCCATGCGCAAGGTCATGACCAGGACCCAGCACCGCCCGACCACCCACCCACCGACCCGCCGGGACGCACACCGCCCCGCGCCACCGACGGCACCCCGCCCTGCTGTGAGCAGCACGCCGCGCGGCCCTGGCAGCACCGCGCCGGGTACTCCCGCCGGCCCCGAGCCAGGCACAGCACCCAGCGCACCCGCGGGCACCACGCCCCGCACTCCCGCCGCCACCGCGCGCCGCGCCCCCGACAGCACAGCACCCCGCTCTCTCATGAGCACCCCGCCCGGCACCCCCGCCGGCACCGCATCCGGCATCCCCGCGAGCACCGCACCACACACCCCGACGAGCACTCCTCCACGCGCCCCCGGCAGCACCACACCCCGCCCTCCCGTAAGCACCGCACCCGGCACCCCCGGCACCACACCCCGCACCCCCACCGGCTCCGGAGCCACACCCCCCGCCCCCGCCGGCGCCGCGCCCCCACGTTCGCCCGGCAACGGTCGGGCCCGGCCCCCGGCTACGGGCGGCCGCCCACCGGCCTCCGCGCGCACCAGGACCTCTCGCACCCGCCCGGCGGACACACGCCCACCGACCCTCTCCGCGACCCGTACAGCCCCCCGCAGGGCCACGGAAGCGACCACCGCCCCGGCGCGCACGGACGCCGCCGCCCCGGCCTCCACCGAAGCCACCCCACGCGTCCCGGCCCAGGGCTCCCGCCACGCGGCGATCCCTCAGCCCCTCCCCACCGACGTCTTCGCCGACCTCCTCGTCGCCGTCCTGAGCGGCCACCGGCCCGTCCACTCGATGCTCCGTCACACCCGCGGCCGCGCCTACGACGAACTGGCCTGGCTGGCCGAACGTGGCCCTCTGCGCACCCGCGGCGTCCGTCCCGTCGTCCGCGACATCGGCTACTTCGAACCCCGCCCGGGCGCCATCGAGGCCTTCGCCCGCATCGGCGCCGGTGAGCGGCTGCGCGCCATGGCCTTCCGCCTGGAACTCGGCCAGGACCGCCGCTGGCGCTGCACAGCGGTGGAACTCGGCGGCCCCCGCCCGCCCCGCCCGGAGGCCGACTGACGTCGACCACGGCCCAACAGGAGGAGGGGCCGGGCACCCTCAGGTGTCCGGCCCCTCCAGCCGCTACGGCGCCTCGGCAACCGTCACTTCTTGCGGCGCCCCCGGCCCCGCGCCTGCTTGCGCCGCTCCGCGCGCGTCAGACCGTCGGACTCGGAGCGCACCGGCTCGCCGTCCTCGTTGAAGTCGCCCTCGATGGTGCCGCCCTCGCCGTCGACCGTCGGCGCGGAGAAGTGCAGGTTGCGCCGCTGCGGGACGTCGAGCCCCTTGGCGCGGATCTCCGGCCGGGAGCCCGCCTGCGCCGGCACCGCGTCCTGCTTCTCGAGGTCGGCCACCGGCTTGGTGTCCTCGACCGGGACCTCCTCGACCTGCTGCTCGACCTGGACCTCCAGGTTGAACAGGTAGCCGACGGACTCCTCCTTGATGCCCTCCATCATGGCGGTGAACATGTCGAAGCCCTCGCGCTGGTACTCGACCAGCGGGTCCTTCTGCGCCATGGCGCGCAGGCCGATGCCCTCCTGGAGGTAGTCCATCTCGTAGAGGTGCTCGCGCCACTTGCGGTCGAGGACCGACAGCACGACGCGGCGCTCCAGCTCACGCATGATCTCGGAGCCGAGCTGGTTCTCGCGCGCCTGGTACTGATCGTGGATGTCGTCCTTGATGGAGTCGCCGATGAACTCGGCGGTCAGCCCGGCCCGGTCGCCGGCCGCCTCCTCCAGCTCCTCGATCGTGACGTTGCACGGGTAGAGCTGCTTGAAGGCACCCCACAGCCGGTCGAGGTCCCAGTCCTCCGGGAAGCCCTCGGCGGTCTCGGCCTGGACATAGGCGTCGATGGTGTCGTCCATGAAGTGCTGCACCTGCTCGTGCAGGTCCTCGCCCTCCAGGACGCGGCGCCGCTCGCCGTAGATGACCTCGCGCTGGCGGTTGAGAACCTCGTCGTACTTCAGGACGTTCTTACGCGTCTCGAAGTTCTGCTGCTCGACCTGCGACTGGGCGGAGGCGATCGCGCGCGTGACCATCTTGTTCTCGATCGGCACGTCGTCCGGGACGTTCGCCATCGACATCACGCGCTCGACCATCTGGGCCTTGAACAGCCGCATCAGGTCGTCACCGAGGGAGAGGTAGAAGCGGGACTCGCCCGGGTCGCCCTGACGGCCGGAACGACCGCGCAGCTGGTTGTCGATGCGCCGCGACTCGTGACGCTCGGTGCCCAGCACGTAGAGCCCGCCGAGCTTCTCGACCTCGTCCTTCTCGGCCTGGACGGCCTTCTCGGCCCGCTTGAGCGCCTCGGGCAGGGCGTGCGCCCACTCCTCGATGTGCTCCTCGGGGTCGAGGCCGCGCTGGCGCAACTCCGCCTCGGCGAGGTCCTCGGGGTTGCCGCCGAGCTTGATGTCCGTGCCACGGCCGGCCATGTTGGTGGCCACCGTGACGGCGCCCTTGCGGCCGGCCTGGGCGACGATCGTCGCCTCCCGGTCGTGCTGCTTGGCGTTCAGCACCTCGTGCTGGATGCCGCGCTTGCTGAGCTGCTGCGAGAGGTACTCGGACTTCTCGACCGAGGTGGTGCCCACGAGGATCGGCTGGCCCTTGCGGTGCTTCTCCTCGATGTCGTCGACGACCGCCTCGAACTTGGCGACCTCGGTCCGGTAGATCAGGTCCGACTGGTCGGCGCGGACCATCGGCCGGTTGGTCGGGATCGGCACCACGCCGAGCTTGTAGATCTGGTGGAACTCGGCGGCCTCGGTCATCGCCGTACCGGTCATGCCGCACAGGCCGGGCTGTTCCTTGCCGTTGTGGTCGTGGCGCTTGTAGAGGCGGAAGAAGTTCTGGAGGGTGATCGTGGCAAGGGTCTGGTTCTCGTCCTTGATCGGCACCCCTTCCTTCGCCTCGATCGCCTGGTGCATGCCCTCGTTGTAGCGACGGCCGGCGAGGATACGTCCGGTGTGCTCGTCGACGATCATGACCTCGTCGTCGATGATGACGTAGTCCTTGTCCTTCTTGAAGAGCTCCTTGGCCTTGATGGCGTTGTTCAGGTAGCCCACAAGCGGGGTGTTCACCGACTCGTAGAGGTTGTCGATGCCCAGCCAGTCCTCGACCTTGCTGACGCCGGACTCGTGGATGGCGACCGTGCGCTTCTTCTCGTCGACGTCGTAGTCGCCGGTCTCCTCGATGCCCTTGAGGGGTTGGCCGGCCTCGCCGCGCTTGAGGCGCCTGACCAGCTTGGCGAAGTCGCCGTACCACTTGGTGGCCTGGTCGGCCGGGCCGGAGATGATCAGCGGCGTACGGGCCTCGTCGATGAGGATGGAGTCGACCTCGTCGACGATGGCGAAGTTGTGGCCGCGCTGGACGAGCTCGTCCTGGGACCACGCCATGTTGTCGCGCAGGTAGTCGAAGCCGAACTCGTTGTTCGTGCCGTACGTGATGTCACAGGCGTACTGCTCGCGGCGCTGAGCCGGCGTCATGTTGGCGAGGATGCAGCCGACCTCCAGGCCCAGGAACCGGTGGACGCGGCCCATCATCTCGGAGTCGCGCTCGGCCAGGTAGTCGTTGACCGTGATGATGTGGACGCCCTTGCCGGACAGGGCGTTCAGGTACGCCGGCAGCGTGCCGACGAGGGTCTTGCCCTCACCGGTCTTCATCTCCGCCACATAGCCCATGTGCAGGGCGGCGCCGCCCATCATCTGCACGTCGTAGTGACGCTGGCCGAGGACGCGCTTGGCGGCCTCGCGGACGGTGGCGAACGCCTCGGGCAGCAGGTCGTCCAGGGTCTCGCCGTCGGCGTAGCGCTGCTTGTACTCATCGGTGAGGGCCCGCAGCTCGGCGTCGGAGAGGTCGACGAAGTCCTCCTCGATGGACTTGACCTGGTCCGCGATGCGGTGCAGCCTGCGCAGGATCTTGCCTTCGCCGGCACGCATGATCTTCGAGAGGACGGACACGGGGGTTGGTCTCCTTGCCGGTCGGGCCTGGGACGGTCGGTTACCACTTGACTTACTGAGCAACGGCCATCGTATGCGAGGACACCACCGCGCCGGGAGGGCCTGCCGTGACGGCGACCGTCCGCTGCTTCAATTCTGATTCACGTCTGCTCCACAGAGGACAACGTGCGGCCCTCTCGGATAGTGCCGCGTCTCTCCACCGAAATGCACAAAGCGTGATCGCCCCCTCACTGATGGCAAACCGATGGTGTCGCGGTCGGCCTCCGAGCAGAATCGGCCGATGGACCCCGTCACCCTCACCACGGACCGCCTCCTGCTGCGCGCGGTGGGCCCCCAGGACACCGACGCGGTGTACGACACCTGCCAGGACCCCGACATCCAGCGATGGTCCACGATCCCCTCGCCCTACCTGCGCGAGCACGCCCGGAGCTTCACGGAACAACTGGTCCCGGACGGCTGGGCGGACGGCTCCATGTTCACCTTCGGCGTCTTCCTGCACTCCGGAGAACTGGCGGGCATGCTCGGCATCACGATGCGCGCGCTGGGCATGGGCGAGATCGGCTTCTGGGCCGCGAAGCAGCACCGCGCCAACGGCTACATCACCGAGGCCACCCTCACCGCATGCCGCTGGTCCTTCACCCACGCCGCGCTCGACCGCGTCGAATGGCGCGCGGAGGTGGGCAATCGGGCTTCCCGCGCGGTGGCGGAACGAGCGGGCTTCACGATCGAGGGCACGCTGCGCTCCGCGACGAACAACAAGGGAGTACGCCAGGACACCTGGGTGGGCTCCCTGCTCCCCTCGGACATGGGCCTGCCGTCCACGGCCCCGTATCTGCCGGCACGCTGACCGGCTCGGCCGCCCTCGCAAACTCGCAGGTCACACCCCGTTGTCAGTCCCACCCCCTACTCTGCGCCCATGACCACCCCGCGCCCCACCGCAGACCTCTCCGCAGACGAGGCCCGCAGAATCGCGCTCCGTGCCCAAGGCTTCCTCGGCGCGCCCGACCGCCGCTCCGGCGTCCGTGGCGTCCTCCGCCACCTGGGCGCGATACAGCTCGACACCATCTCGGTCCTGGCCCGCTCCCATGAACTGGTCCCGTACGCCCGCCTGGGCGCGGTGGGTCGAAAGACAGTCGAGGACGCCTACTGGCAGGACACGCACTCCTTCGAGTACTGGTCCCACGCCGCCTGCATCCTCCCCATCGAGGAGTGGCCCCACTTCGCCTTCCGCCGCCGCGCCTACCGCAACCGGCCGCACTGGAACCACGAACTCCCCGACGACGCCTACAACCGGGTCATCAAGCAGCTCCGCTCCGAAGGCCCCCTCACCGCCACGGAGTTGGGCGGTGCGAAGAAGACGAACGACTGGTGGGACTGGTCCGGCTCCAAGGTCGCCGTCGAACGCGCCCTGATGTACGGCGAGGTGGTCTGCGTGGAGCGCCGCGGCTGGAAGCGCGTCTACGACCTCGCCGAGCGCGCCGTCCCCGAGGAGCTGCTGCACGACGAGCTGGACGACACCGAGTGCCTGCGCCGCCTGGTCCGCCTGGCGGGCCGCTCCCTCGGCGTCGGTACCCGCGCGGACATCGCCGACTACCACCGTCTCAAGGGCGAGCAGGTCGACGCGGTGATCGCCGACTCGGGCCTGGTCCCGGTCTCGGTCGAGGGCTGGGGCAAGCCGGCCTGGGCCGACCCCACGGCCCTGGAGACGCCCCCGCGCGGCCGCCACCGCACCACGCTCCTGTCGCCCTTCGACTCCCTGATCTGGGAACGGGCGCGCGCGGAGCGGATCTTCGGCTTCACGCACCGCCTGGAGGCCTACGTCCCCAAACAGAAGCGCGTGTACGGCTACTTCGCGATGCCGGTGCTGGCCGGCGGGCAGCTCGTCGGCCGTGTGGACCCGGCCCGCGAGGGCCGCACCCTGGTGGCCAAGCAGGTCACGCTCGACGGCCCGAAGGCGGTCCCGGCCGTCGCCCAGGCCCTGGCGGAGGCGGCGACCTGGGTGGACTGCACGGACGTTCGCGTGGAACGGGTCGACACACCGGACCTGCGCGAGCCCCTGACAACGGAACTCGCCCACGTTCTCGGCTGAGCCCGGCCCCTGGGGCCTGTCGTTTCGATCAGGTCGCAGACGCGGGGCCTGGCACGCGCATCTGCCGCGTTGTCGTCGGTTGCCGACTCCCCCAAGCTCTCGGCTTCGCTCGAGCAGGGGGGACCCCCATCGCGTCGACGCCCTCCTCCGCCTTGCAGCTG
>NZ_JAAHBP010000018.1 GCF_023184515.1 Streptomyces sp. D2-8
ACCAGCAACACCGAACGCACCGAGGCCCTGGCAGACTTCCTCCACACCTACAACCACCACCGCTGCCACACCGCACTCGGCGGCCACCCACCGATCAGCCGTGTGAACAACGCTTCAGGTCAATACAACTAGCGGGTATGAGGAGGGCACCGCGGAGTGGAGGCGCATGCGGCTTCCTGGGCAGCCATGACCTCATCGCCATGCTCGAAGGCCCATGCTCCGACGGCGTCGATAGGTGCCAACAGGGTCCGGCCCAGAGCGGTTGAGTTGGTACTCGACCCGTAGCGGCGCTCCGGGATGGGCGTGCCGTGCCACCAGTCCGTTGAACTGCAGGCGCCGCAGGGTCTCGGTGAGGACCTTGGAACTGATTCCGCCGATGCGCTCGCGCAGTTCGGCCGGGCGCCTGGGACCGTCACGCAGCGCCCAAAGCACCACGGCGTTCCAGGTGTTGGAGAGCAGGTCGAAGGCGAGGCGGGCGCGGCAGTCGGCGAGAAGGGCGCCGGTGGTCACGTACCACATGGTGCCCGACGGGCCACCTAACCTCGTCGCGAACGGTCGAAGCAGGCATGGAGGGAGAACGCACGATGAGAATCGGCGTACTGGGAACGGGCAACATGGCGGACGCACTCGCCACTCACTGGGCGCGAGCCGGGCACGAGGTGACCATCGGCGGACGGGACACGCACAAGGCGGAGCGGCTCGCGAGGCGCATCGGCAGCGGCGCGATGCCCGCCAGTCTGTCTGCGGCGGCCGAATTCGGGCAAGTGGTACTGGCCGCGCTGCCCTTTGAGGCAGGGGCGGGCGTGGTACGAGAGCTGCGAGCGGCCCTGGAAGGCAAGGTGCTGCTCGACTGCTCCAATCCGCTCGGGCCTGGCTTCCGGCTTCTGACGGACGGAGGCCCCTCGGCCGCGCAGCAGCTGGCCGCGGCGGCACCGGGAGCCCACGTGGTCAAGGCGTTCAATCTGTGCCACGAGGACGTGTGGCGCATGCGGCCACCGGTCTTCGACGGGCGGGCACTGGCCGTTCCGGTCTGCGGGGACGACCAGGTGGCCCTGGCGTGTGTACACGAGTTGGTGCGGGATGTGGGCTGTGAGCCCGTGGCCGGCGGCGGTCTCGCACGGGCAGGACTCCTGGAGGCGACCGCCGCACTGTTCATCGCCCTGTGGGTGGGCGAGGGAGCGGATGCCCAGGCCATCGCACCTCCGCTGGCGTATGCGGCCGGCGCATGAAGTACGTCCTGTTCGATGTCGACGGCACGTTGATCGACGCCGTGAGCAACCAGCGCCGGGTCTGGGGAACCTGGGCGGAGCGGTACGGGCTGGATGCGGACGAGGTCTACCGGGTGGCGCTGCGGACACGGCCGATGGAGACGTTCGCTCAGGTCGCCGCGGACCGTGATCCGCGCGAGTGCCTGGCCGTGCTCCACGAGTTGGAGGACGAGGACGTGCGATCCGGCGTCTATGCGGCTTTCGACGGCGCCTCGGAGCTGCTGCACAGCCTGCCGTCGGGGGCCTGGGCCCTGGTGACGTCGAACTACGAGCACCGGGTGCGCGGCCGTTTCCTGCGGACGGACCTGCCCGTGCCGGACGTGATCGTCGACGCGGCCGCCGTCGAAGAGGGCAAACCCTCTCCCATGCCCTATCTGCAGGCCGCCGCACGGCTGGGCGCCGAGCCGGGGGACTGCCTCGTCATCGAGGACGCGCCCTCCGGAGTACGGTCCGGGCTGCGCGCCGGGATGACGGTGTGGGGCGTGAACGCAGCCGCCGCGGTGGAGGGCGTGCATCGCCACTTCGGCAGTTTGCGGGAGGCAGCCCCTCACATCCTGGCCTGCATGTCCAGCCCTCAATGAGGCGGCTGCGACAACGCCAAGTCGGGTCACCTGCCCCTCGTTCGATCAGTCGATCAGGACGCCAGGGTTGAGGATGCGATGGGGGTCCAGGGCCTCCTTGGCGGCGCGCAGCGCCAGCGCAAAGGGCTCCGGGCGCTGGGAGTCGTAGCCGGGGCGGTGGTCTCGGCCGACGGCGTGGTGGTGGGTGATGCTGGCGCGGTAGCGGTGCAGGACGTCGCTCGCGGCCGCCTTGATGTCGTCCCAGACGGCGACTTCGTCGCCGGGGCGGCCGGCGACGGCCACGGTGAAGTAGGGGGCGGCGCCGTCGGGATAGACGTGCGTCAGGCGGCAGTTGACGGTGGCCGGGTGTCCGGTGGCCTTCGCGGCGGCGGAGCCGACCTCGGTGCGGACGGCGTCGATGAGGGCGGGAATCCTGTCCCAGGTGGCGGCGGTCTCGAAGGTCTCGACGACGGCACCCATGCGGGCCAGGCCGTCGCGCAGATAGGGCATGCGCAAGAACGCCGAGCGCCAGGCGCGCACCGCCGCGTCGGCCGGGACGGCGCGATCCGCCGAGGCGTCGCCGCCGTTCGCCGTCGGCGCCCCACCCCGGCCACCATGAGCCCGCGCCACCTCCAGGGCGCTCACGAGGCGGTCGTCGACACGACGAGTGGCGGACTCGAAGCCCAGCACCAGGACGGAGGAGCCGTCGCGCGAGGCGCCGGACAGCAGCGCCTCGCCGGGATCGAACAGGCGGCAGTTGGCGGGGGAGAGGTCGGACTGGGCGAGGGTGCGCACTGCCTCCAGCGCCTGTTGGAAGTCGCTGAAGGCCACCGACGCCGAGGCCTTGTGGCGGGGGCGTTCCTGCAGGCGCATCCACGCCTCGGTGATGACGCCGAGCGCACCCTCGGAGCCGAGGAAGAGACGGTCGGGTGACGGCCCGGCCCCGGAGGCGGGCAGCCGCCAGGACGTGCCCGAGCCGGCGGGCGTGACCACGCGCAGGGACTGTACGAAGTCGTCGATGTGGGTGTGGCCGGTGGCGTAGTGGCCCCCGGCCCGGGTGGCCAGCCAGCCGCCGAGGGTGGAGAACTCGAAACTCTGAGGGAAGTGGCGCAGGGTGAGGCCGTGGGGCCGCAGCTGCTCTTCCAGCACGGGACCGAGCGCCCCGGCCTGGATGCGGGCCGAGCGACTGACGGTGTCGACCTCCAGAACCCGGTCCATCGACGTCAAGTCGAGCGACAGGACGGCACGGTGGGTGTCACCGCGGTACTCCACGCCACCGACCACCGAGGAGCCGCCGCCGAACGGGATGACGGCCACGCCCTGCCCGCCGGCCCAGTCCAGCAGGTCGGCCACCTCCCCGTCGTCGGCCGGACGGGCGACCAGGTCGGGGATCCGTCCCGGCCGGCCGCGCAGGGCCCGGATGATGTCGCGGTAGGCCTTGCCCATGGCGTGGGCGGCGCGCACGTCCGGATCGGCGGTGACGAGGTGCGCCAGCGCGGGCGGGGGTGTCACGCCGGGCCGGGCGATCGCCAGGTCGGCGACCCGGGGCGTCGGCAACGGGCGGGCCAGGGTGCCAGGCAGCAGGGCACCCATCGCGACGCATTCGGCATCGTCGGGGTGGGCGTCGGCGTAGCCCCAGCCCCACCAGGAGCGGGTGCGGGAGGTGCCGTGACCGGAGGGTGAGGCAGGCATGCGTGTGCTCCCAGCGAGGCCCGTGAATTTACCCTACGGAAAATTACCGTAGGGTAATATCGATCCCATGACAACGCCCCCCTCGAAGGCCGGCACCAAGGGCGTCCCCCGCGCCGCCCGCGTACGACAGGTCCTGGCCGAGGCCACCGAGGAGTTCGGCCGCCGCGGCTACGAAGCCACCACCATGGCCTCCATCGCGACCCGAGTCGGCGTCACCAAGCCCCTGCTGCACCACTACTTCGGCAGCAAACAGGACCTCTACCTCGCGTGCCTCAACCCCGTGGGCGACCGGCTCCTGCACGCCATCGACACCGCCATGACCGAACCCGCCTCCCCGGCGCAACCCACCGCCCTGCGCGTGCTGCACGCCCTGTTCACCACTCTGGACGGGCAGCGCGAGGCGTGGTTCGTCCTCTACGACGCCACGCTGCCGCCCGACAGCGACGCCGCCCACCGCGCGGCGTACTACCGCCGCGCCATCGACGACCTCGCTGCCACCGGCACCGCCGACCTCCTGCGGACGGCCGGATCCAGCGACCCACTGGACGCCGACGCCCTCACCTACGCCTGGCGCGGCCTGTGCACCGCACTGGTCCGCTGGTGGGTCAACCACCCCGACCAGTCACCCGAAGCCATGACCCGACGCTGCGCACGACTCTTCGCGGCCGGCCGCACCCTCCTCGCCGCCGGCGACGAGCCCCTGTGATCACCGGACCGCCGAATGGCCTCTGGCGGGCGCGCGCGTTGCCGGTGACGGGCAGCAGCCCGGTCACTTGAGGTCGCGCGGGAACGCGGGGATCTCGTCGCGGGTCGGATGGTTCGGCAAGGGTGCCGGCCTGCCCTGAAGGAACGCGGTGATGAGTGGCCGCCGCTGCCGACACGTCGACAACGGCGGTGTACTCGCTGCTCGGTGGCAAGGACGGGTTGATCGGCGCCGTGCGCGACCGAGCCGTCGCCGGCCTGTTCCAGGACGTGTCGGCGGTGCCGACCTCCGCGGACCCGCTGGCCGACCTCTACACGCTGGCCGTCGCCTACCGTCGCTGGGGCGCGGCCACAGCCACCTGTACACGGTGCTGTTCGGTGGTGTGCAGTCCTTCGACACGTCGGGGGAGGTCGGCGCGAGCGACCCGATCCGCCCGCTCCTCGCGGCCATCGATCGCGCCCTGACGGAGTCGGTCCTCGCCGGCGAGGCGACGTCGATCGCCCTGTCGATCTGGGCAGCCATGCACGGAGTCGTGACGCTCGAACTGTCCGGGGCCCTCGACGCCGCCACCGCCGAAGGCGCATTCCGGTCGACGATGCACGCCACGCTGCGCGGATGGACGACCCCCGCGGTGTTCAGCGGCCTGCGCCGGGCCGAAGTCGCTCCTTGACGCGACGGATGCACGCGCGCTCGTGCTTGGACCTCGGTGGCGTCAGGCGGTGCGGCGGATCAGGAGTACGTGATCGGTGACCTCGGCCGTGCGCCCGTCCGGGCCGGTCGTGATCCTGCGGGGCGCGTCGGCCCGCTCGACCGTCCATGTCCTCGGGTCCAGGTCGATTCCGGCGGCGACCTCCCGCGGGCTCGGGTACCGGGTGTCGAAATCCTGGTTCCACGACCACGGTGCGGCCGATCCGTGGTCCACCACCAGCAAGCGTCCGCCCGGGCGCAGCGCATGCGCGGCTGAGCGCAGCACGGTCGACCGGTCCAGACCGAAGGGGGTGTGCAGATAGTGGGCGCAGACGAGGTCGAATTCACCGGGCGGGAAAGACGCTTGCAGGTCGTGCCGCACCGCGGTGACGCGCTCGCCCAGGCTGTGTGAGCGCGCGAGGCCGGTGAGCCGCTCGACCGCCACGGCCGAGATGTCGACCGCGGTGACCTGCCACCCCTGGCCGGTGAGCCACAACGCGTCGCCGCCCCCGCCGCATCCGAGGTCCAGCGCGCCACCGGGCGGAAGGCCGAGGCCGGTCACCGTCTCGGTGAGGCGAGCGTTGGGTTGTGGGCCGTCGACTGCCGGGCGGGCCGCGTACACGCCGTCCCAGAACGCGACCGCATCGGTGGTGCTCATCAGGCCTCCTTGTGGCGGAATGCGCCCAGTCTTGCCAGGCCCCCGCGGCTCGGCACGGATTCTTGCGGTTACGGCAAACGGCCTCCCCGGCCGGAGACCGGCGGCGCCCCGGCCGACGGGATGTCCCTCGGCCGGGGGCGGCTGGTACGGGCTCGTCACCGGGGCGGGGGGGCATGGTGCCGCCCCGCCGATGGGTGACGTTGCTGTCATCGGGCGCGGTGCGAACGCCCGGCGCGGGGCGTCAGTTCGAGAAGGGGACGGCGTCGGCCGGGTCGGCGTGCCAATTCGTGGCCTCGGGCCGGTCGACCGTCGTGGTCTCGGGGAGGGCGAGGGTGACGGCGTTCGTCTCGTCGCCTGCGACGGAGAGGTGGAGGAAGTCGAACTCCCTGCCGTGGTCGTCGTTCGTGGTCTTGGGGTTGATGCCGGCGTAGGCAGCGGTGGAGCCGGACAGCGTGACCCTGTCGCTGACAGCATGCTCGGCCGGCGCCACCTCGGTGTCGGCTGAGGAGCCGAAGGAGGCGGAGGGGAAGACGCCCTCCAGGTAACAGGTGACGCCGGACTTGGCCTTGGCCGTGACGAGGAAGTAGCCGCCCGCCTGTGTCTTCAAGCTGATCTTGAAGCTCAGGTCCTTGGTGGCGCAGGCCCGCACGGTGGTGCTTCGGCTGTCGGCCGTGGCCGTCGCGGTGGCGGTCGCGGTCGCGGTGGCAGTGAGGGCCACAGCCGCGGTTGCGGCCAGGGCGAGTCGGGCGGAGGGGGCGGCAAAGCGCGAACGCATCGAGATCTCCATCGTGCGAAGTGGGTTGTCCAGCGGACTGCTTGGACGACCTCAGCCTGTTCCGTGACGCGTCCCACCCGCCACAACGGGCGGTCATTCCGGGACGCCGGAACGCTGGAACGGGTTCTGACCAGCGCGGACGCCGACTGCCTGGAACGGCATGCCGGGATGCGGAGGGTGTACCGCGTCAGCTGCCGAACGCCCGGCTGAACGTCGGCCTGTCAGGAACCCCCGGGGGCCCGCTCGACAGCTCAGGGCGCGATGCCCACCGAGGGCAGTCGGCTCCACTCCTTGTCCTGGTGAGCGGAGAGGGCCGGCCAGTTCAGACCGTCTGGGCGCGGGCTCCTCGCCCAGGGGTCCGGCCCGCCGTGTGCGGTGTATGACCAGGGCGCCGTTCCACCGCTTGGGAAGGACGATCGCGTAGTGGGCGCCGTCCGCGCTCTGCCCGGTGGCGGCGGCAACGACCGCGGGAAGCCCAAGGCAAGCACGCCGGCGCATGGCCCGCGGTCCGCGCGGTGCTCGTCCCGACCGCCCAGGGCGCGGGCTGGCCAACAAGCGTGCTCAGGTCGGCCCACTGTGGCGCTCAGTCACATCAGGATGAATTTCCATAGCGGGTGGCAAGCTCGGCGGCACGGTTGTGCAGGGACGTGCGCAACGCCCCCGGGGCCAGGGCTTCCGCGTCCGTGCTGAGCTGCCACAGCGCCCACTCGGCGTGTCGTAGGTCCTGGAAGGTGACCTCCAGCCGCAGCCAGCCGTCGGTGTCGGGTTCCGCGGCGCGGACGGCCACCGCGGTGCTCAGCAGGTCCTCCCGCCGCTTCGGGTTCACCCGTACCAGCACGGCGATGTGGTCGCTGGACAGAAACCGCGCGCAGCGTTCCCGCCAGGCCCGGTCCAGATCAACCCGGTCCGGTCGCTGTGCCGGTTCGGGGAGTTCCTCGGCGGCCCGCACCCGCGACAGCCGGTAGGTGCGGTCCGCTCCGGATCTCGTGGCCAGCAAGTAGCTCCGGTCGCGTACGGTGACCAGGCCGATCGGGTCCACCGTGCGCCATTGTGGTGCCTGGTCCGTGGCCGCGTAGTGGATGCGCAGTCTGTGTCCGGCGAGCACCGCGCGCCGGATCTCGATCATCGTCGTAGCGGGCACCTCCTCCGTGGCCGGCCGGCGTGAGAGCAGGTCGGTCTCCGGTTCGACGAGGAACCGCTGCGCCGCGTCGCTCGCGGTGGCCTGATGGCTTTCGGGCAGTGCGTCGACCACCTTGCGCATGGCGGAAGCGAGCGCCGAGCCGAGGCCGAACACCCGCTCGCCGCGCCCCGATCCGGCGGCCAGCAAGGCAAGGGCCTCGTCGTGGTTCAGTCCCGAGAGCTCGGTCCGGAAACCGGGCAGGAGCGCGAACCCGCCGTGCCGGCCGCGTTCGGCGTAGACCGGGACACCGGCTGCGGACAGCGCCTCGATGTCGCGCAACACGGTACGGGTGGACACCTCCAACTCGCGGGCGAGCGTGTCCGCGGTCAGCCGACCGCGCTGACGGAGCAGCAGCACCAGCGAGACCAGCCGATCAGCGCGCATACGAAAACCCTATCCAATACATGACCAAGGGTGTCGTGATTGTTCGGAAGGCTCGTGAGCACGGACGTCGACGATGGCGGCTACCGCGCCGAAGGACGTGCGCACGTACTCCCATGACGGGAATGGAGCTGATGTGACAGTGGAACGAACGGCCGTCAACCCGGTGACGTGGTCGGTGGGGATGGGGTTCAACCAGGGTGAGATCGTCTCCGGGCACACCCGGACCCTGTACTGCTCCGGACAGACCGCGATGAACGCCGACGGCAAACCCGAGCATGACGGTGACATGGCCGCACAGTTGGCGCTCAGCCTCGACAATCTGGAGGCCGTGCTCGGCGAGGCCGGCATGTCCCTCGCGAACCTCGTCCGGCTCAACGTCTACACCACCGACGTCGATCAGCTGTTCCCGCACTACGGCGTGCTGGCGTCCCGGTTGGGCGCGGCCGGGGTGGCACCGCCCACCACGATGCTCGGGGTGACACGGTTGGCCATTCCCGGCCAGATGGTCGAACTCGAGGGGACCGCCGTCGCGTGATGCGACCTGGCCGCCTCTGCTGCCCGTGCCGGATCAACCGGCACGGGCAGCAGGCAGAAGGGTGATGGCCGATGCTCAGAATGGTGACGATCGGTGTCTACGGCTTCGACGGTGACTCCTTCCTGCGACGCCTGCGGCACGCAGACGTCCGCGTTCTGCTCGACGTACGTCAGCGCCGAGGCGTCCGCGGACCCGAGTACGCCTGGGCGAACTCACTCCGGCTGCGGGCGGCCCTCGCCCACGCCGGGATCGCCTACGAGCACCACCCCGAGCTCGCCCCGACCACCGAACTGCGCCGGCTCCAGTACGCCGAGGACGACCGCCGAGGCGTCGGCAAGCGCACGCGCCGCGAGCTCGCCGCCGAGTACACCCGCCGCTACACCACCGAGATCCTCGACCGCGCCGACCTCACACCGGTCGTGGCGGCGCTGCCGAGCAGCGGAACCGCAGCGCTGTTCTGCGTCGAGCGCGACCCGGAGGCCTGCCACCGCTCGCTGATCGCTCAGCGATTGGCCGAGCGGCACCACGTCACGATCGAGCACCTGCGCCCGGGGTGAGGGACGAGCCGAATGCCGGACCGCACCGGCTCTGGTTGCGGAACCCCTGAGTCCTAGGCCCAGGGGTCGGTGATCTGCCTGAGCAGGGTGAGTGCTTCCCGCAGTTGCTTCATCCGCCGTTTGCCGAGATGCGCCTCCCACTCCCTCTCCACCTCGGCGACCACCGCGTCGGCGACCTCCTTGGCCGCCCAGGCCTTCTCCGCGCCGCGGACCAGGCGGGCCCGCTTGTCGGTGGGGTCGGGTACGCGGGTGACGTAGCCCGCCTTCTCCAACTGGTCGACGAGGAAGCCCGCGGTCTGTTTGGTGATCTGGGCCTGTTCGGCGAGCTCGGTGAGGCGCGTGCCCTCGGGGCCGATGCGTTGCATGACCCGGGCCTGGGCGGGCGTGAAGTCGTCGAAGCCGGCCTCGGCGAGCGCGGCGAAGATGCGGTTCTCCAGGGCCCGGTAAGGCAGGAACAGGAGCACGCCCGTGTTGAGGTCGCTTTCCGTCACCCTTGCCGGCTCGCTTCCCGCACCCATGGGTCGGTGCACACCCCGCTCCCCTTGACAGTAGTCAGCCTCCCTGACTACTTTGGTCAGAGAAGCTTACCATTTGGGTGGGTGATGTCGTGGGTGCAGTGCTGGACACCGACGAGCTCTGGCAGATCGTCGACCAGGAGCGGACGAGCTTGGCCGACCTGCTGGACGGCTTGAGCCTTGAGGAGTGGGAGACGCGCACGCGGTGCGGGGACTGGCGGGTGCGGGACGTGGCCGAGCATCTGACCATCGCGGCGCGCTACTCCCACGGGCAGGTCGTACGGGAGATGGTCCGGGCCCGGGGCAACTGGAACCGGATGATCCACGACTCGGCGGTGCGCGAAGCGGCGCTGCCCGTCGCCGAGATCGTGGCCAATCTCCGCTCCATCGTCGGCTCCCGCCGCCTGGCACCCACCACCTCACCCCGCGAGCCGCTCCTCGACCTCCTCGTCCACACCCAGGACATCGCCCTGGCGCTCGGCCGGACGCACCAGATGCCCCTGACCGCCGCCCGTGACGCCGCCGACCGGGTATGGACCATGCGCATCCCGCCCCGCCCCTGGCCCCTGCCCAAGGCCCGACTCGTCGCCACCGACACCGAGTTCACGCGCGGGGACGGCCCGGAGATCCGCGGACCGATCGCGGCCCTGCTCCTCCTGCTCACCGGCCGCCCGGAGGCGGCCCGGGAGTGGGCCGAACGCACCGGGGAGCCGTGGACGGGGGTTGCGACTCCCCGGTAGTACGCCCGGTAACTGTAGTACGCCCGGTAACACGGCTCACTCCACCGGCCGCAACACTGCCCGTCCTGCGCCGACGGCCGTATTGCGTCGCTTGCCTGGACTCAACGCATCCAGGGCAGGCGACGCAGCTCGTCGACCTTCAGCAACCGAGCGAGAAGGAGGTACGTCACGGCTGTCGCGACTGCTCCGGCAGCCAATGCGACGGCAGTAGGCCACGTTCCCTCTCCCGGGCCGGCGCACCCACGTGCCACGGCCCAGCCCAGCCCTGCGGCCGGACCGGCGGCGCAGAACAGCTTCACGTAGGTGCGGCGCAGTCCGCCGTCGTCGATACGAACCCCGAGCCGCCTGCGCAGCAGGACCGCGGTCAGCGCGAGACCGGCCACGTAGGAGAGGGTGTAGGCCCCGGCCATGCCCACCACCGCCCAGCGGGCGGACAGCAGCAGATGACAGGCCGTGGCCAGGGCGATGTTCACGCCCGCGATCCAGGCCGCCATGAAGAACGGTGTGCGCGTGTCCTCGAAGGCGTAGAAGCCGCGCAGCAGCAGGTACTGGGCGGAGAACGGGATGAGCCCGAGCGCGAAGGCCTGCAGCATGTACCCCAGCGGGCGGACCGAGGCGGCGTCGGACGCTCCGTGGGCGAACAGCAGCGAGGAGATCTGCGGGCCCAGGGCGAGGAAGAGGAAGGCGGCGGGCACGATGACCACCCCGCTGATACGCAGCGCCCGAGACAGATCCGCGCGCAGATCCGGGATGCGCCCCTCGGCGACGGCCCGGCTCATGCGCGGCAGCAGCGCCGTCACCAGGGACACCGTCACGATCGACTGCGGCAGCATCCAGATGGCCTGCGCATAGGTGTAGGCCGAGTAGCCCGCGCCGGCCTGGGGCAGTTCCTGGTCGGCGGCGTTGGCGTAGTTCGTCACCACCGTCAGAGCGACCTGGTTGGCCAGGACGAACAGCAGCGTCCACTTCGCCGCGTGGACGCTCTTGCCCAACCCGGTGCCACGCCAGTCGAACCGCGGCCGGAACCGGAATCCCGCCGCCCGCGCGAACGGAATCAGCGCCAGCGCCTGCACGGCGATACCCGCCGTCGTTCCGATCCCCAGCAACCGCACCTGGCCGGCGGTGATGTCCTCCACCCGGTCCGGCACCGTCATCAGCCCCAGGTAGGCGGCGAACATGCCGATCAGCACGACGTTGTTCAGCACCGGCGTCCACATCATCGCGCCGAACTTCTCGCGGGCGTTCAACACCTGTCCGTAGATGCTGAACAGCCCGTAGAAGAAGATCTGCGGCAACAGGAACCGGGCGAACGTCACCGTCAGCTCGAACGCCGCATGGCTGTCCGCAGTGTCCCGCATGTACAGGCCGACGATCTGAGGCGCCGCCCACACCGCCAGCGCCGTCCCCACGCCCAGCACGCACAACACGAGGGTGACCAACCGCTGCTCGTAGGCCCGCCCGCCGTCGGGCTGCGTCGTCCGGGCCCGCACCAACTGCGGCACCAGCACGGCATTGAGCGCGCCGCCGATCAGCAGCGTGTACAGGCTCGTGGGCACGGTGTTCGCTGTGTTGTACGTACTGGCCAGCAGGCCCGTTCCCAGTGCCGCGGCCTGCAGCACCTGACGGATCAGTCCGGTCGCCCGTGACACCACCGTGCCAACCGCCATCAGCAAAGACGAACGAGCCGGCCCGCCCTTGTCCTTGTTCCGCCGGACGGCACGCCGCCCCCTCGTCTGCTGCTCCTGCGGCATGGTCTGCTGCGCCGCGGAGTTCGCCCCCTCCACCATGCCGTCAACCTATGCCCCAAGGTTCTACGGCCCCAATTCGCCGGTCTCACCTACCGGTTCAGCGAACCCTGTCCGGCACAGCCGTGACCGTAGCCAGACGCTTGGCGACGGGAGAGACATCGTGACGAAGCAGGCCGAGAGCGCAGCCGTCGAGCGCCCGGCCCGCGGGCGCGGGCGCCGCCCGGCCGACGAGGTCCGCGCGGACGTCTTCCGCGCGGTCGGAGAGGTGCTCCTGAAGGAGGGGATCGCCGACCTGACCTTCGAACGGGTGGCCCGCTTCGTCGCCCTCCCCTCCAACCTGATCGACGGCATCACCCCACCGACCGGACACCGCCCCGCCAACTCGTCCCGGCGTGCTCGGACTGTCAGCTGTTGGCCAGCGTGCGTCCGAGGAGGGGGAGCAGGCGGTCCCAGTGGTGCTGCAGGGCGGACGGGTTGAAGGCATCGGTGTCGGACATGGTGAAGCCATGGGCGGTGCCGGGGTAGATCTCGGAGGTGTAGCCGATACCTGCGGCATCCAGAGCTTGGTTGAGCTCGCCGAGGGCCTCGGGCGCCAGGTCGGTTTCGGCGTGACCGAGGTGGACCTCGGCGGTGAGCTTGGACAGGAGGCCGCGCAGACTCTCGGGACCGTCGGCACCCACGGGCCCGTGGAATGAGGCGAGGGCAGCCACCTGGCCGGGGTGGGCCGCGGCGGTGCGCATCGCCAGGAGGCCGCCGATGCAGTAGCCGGTCACCCCGACCGGCCCTGCGTTGACCTCGGGCCGGCTGGTGAGGAACCTGAGCTAGGCGTCGGCGTCACTCAGGACGCGCTCGTCGGTGTGCGCCTGGATCAAGGGCATCAGCTGGGCGAAGAGCGCAGTCCGGGCTTCTTCTCCGATGTGCTCGGGAAGTTCGATCACCGGTGCCGGACCGTGCCGGTAGAAGAGATTGGGGACCAGCACGTAGTACCCGTGCCCGGCGAGTTCGCGGGCCATCTCCCGCAGCACGGGCCGGATGCCGAAGCCGTCCGCGTACATCAGCACCCCGGGGTGCCGCCCGCCCTGGTCGGGAAAGGCGGCGAAGGCGTCGGCCCGGCCGCCCGCGGTGGGAATCTCCAGTGTCTTGATGGGCAAGATCTGCCTTCCTTGAAGTTCACTCGAGTACCGTTAGTCATACTAACGGTTAAGGGTCCGAGTGAACCTACGTCGTTAGTCGCACTAACACAACGAGTAGGGTCGGTGCCATGATCAGAGCCGAAGCAGCGGACATGCCCGACGACGGCATCCGCAAGACGCCCGACCGGCTGCGTCGGCGGGCGAGCCGACTGCTGTCGCAACTGACCATGCGGTCGGACCGGCTGATCACCGAGGGGCTGGCCCAGGCCGACGCCCGCAACTGGCATTACGCCGTGCTCGCTTCACTCCAGGAGTTCGGTCCGGCAAGCCAGGCGGAGCTGAGCCGGCGCTCCGGCATCTACCGCAGCGACATGGTCGGTGTCCTCAACGAACTGGCCGAGCGCGACCTGGTCGACCGGGCACCGGACCCCGACGACCGGCGCCGCAACGTCATCACGATCTCCTCCCGAGGCCGCCGCCACCTATGCCGCCTGGACAAGGTCCTGGACGACCTCCACGACAACCTCCTCGCACCCCTGAGTCCGGCTGAACGCGACCAGTTCGTGCACTTGCTCACTCGCTTGCTGGACCACCACACCCGGGGCTCTTGAGTCGTGCGGCGGGCTCGAACCTGGGGGTATGAACCGGTGGAGACGGTCAGCCGGGCCGTCCCGCACCTCGAGCCGGGATCTTGATCACGAGGCGTCCCGCCTGTGATCATGGAGCGTGTTGATCGCAGATGAGAGCAGGGCGGAGAGCGAGCAGGAGCCCGACGGGTGGCCGGACATACCCGGCGACACAGCCTTCACCATCAAGATCCGAGAGGCTGATCCGCTGGTCCGGGCCGGATTTCCCGCCCATGTGACGGTGCTCTACCCATTCGTCCATGAGGACCGCATAGACGCCCTGGTCCACCATGAACTGTCCGGCATCTTCGCAAGGCACCGCTCCTTCGCCCTGACCTTCGCCGCATTCGGCCGCTACCCCGGTGTGCTGTACCTCGATCCACACCCGCACGACCCGGTCAAGGCGCTCACCGCGGACCTCACTCAGCGCTGGCCCGAGCTCGTTCCGTACCGGGGCATCTTCGGCCCCGGACTCGACCCCCACCTGACGATCGCGAACCACGAGGGCCCCGCGACTCAGGACGCCGCCTACGACACCTTGCAGGCCGAACTCGCGCCGCTGCTGCCGCTGCGGTGCCACGTCGACGAGGTCGAACTCATCGTCTGGGACGGGGAACGCTGGCGGAATCGAGCCACGTACCCGCTCGGCGTCGCGCAGCGCGGTGTTCGCGCCGATGCCGTCTCCGTCGAGCGGATGGCCGAGAGCTGATAGAGGGCGCAGATCGGGGTACCTGCGTCGGCATGGCTTCCGAAACTGATCACGCTGAATCCGTACGAGCCCTGCGGCAGCTGCGCCGGATGCGCACCTTCTACGCCGGGGGTGCCATCTTGTGGGCTGTTTCGGCCACATCGGCGGGATGGGACGACCCTGGAAGCCGGCAGATGTGGGTATCGGGACTGCTCCTGGTGGTCTTCGTAGCTCTGCTGGCCATGACCTGCCTGTGGCTGAGGCGTCACCAGGCTGACCACTCGGATGAGCCCGTGCACCATGCCGCTCCGCGCAGGACGGCCTGGCGTCGCCACGCCAACGCCTGAGCGCGGGCGTTCGGCCTTCGGACCGTTCCGTTCCTCGCCTAGGACGTGTGATCGTCTCCCACCGGCCGGGTGGACTGCGACCGGTCGTACTCTTCCGGGCTCGGCCGGAAGTCGCCCGGCCGGTCGCGGCGGCGTTCCTCGTACCGCTGCGCGTAGGCGTCGACGGCCTGGTGAACCGTGCAGCCCAATGTCTCGTGGATCGTAGCGATCGCGGCGATGCTCCTGTGCGCCAGGATGTCGTGGTCCACGCTCGCGGGCAGTCGGTCCATGAGGGTGAGACTACCGGGCGGACGTGGTCGGCCATCAGGTGAGCGGAACGGGGTGGCGACCGAGCACGCTCGCTCGCCACGATGTCCGCATCTTGACGTGATCACTCCGCCGTTCGAGGACGGTTCGGTTCGTTGCGCGTGTGAGAACCCCCGGCGTCGGGAGAGGCGGGATTACGCTCCGTGTCCCAGGAGGTGGGACATGCGTAGACGAATGAGGCGCCTACTGGCCGGCGCCGGTGTCCTGGCGAGCGTCATTCTGCTCGCCTCGTGCAAGGGCTCGTCCGATCCCAGTCGCGATTCTTCCCCCACGCCGTCGCAGTCGGAAACGGCACCTTCGGAAACCGAGACGCCCCCCACCACCGCAACGACCCTGGGCAATCCGACCCCCACTACCGGGCCTGCCGACACGACGGCGGACCCCGGCAGAACGTCCATCCCTCCGCCCCCGCCTCCGCCCACCCGTACGCGCAGGGCTACCCCAGGGCCTTCGCTGGCCCCCTCCGAGACGGTGGTACCGGATTCGCCGCCGGCTCCTGAGGTCACATGACGGAGCCGCGGGGCAAGCCCGGCGCCGGCACCGTCACTCCCGAGCAAGAGGAACGAGGACTGGCCGACGCGGCGACGCTGGGCAAGGCCGTCGTGGCGCAGGCATCCTTCATCGCCGCCCTGATGTTCTACCTGGGCGCGATCTACACCAGCGCCTACTACGCCTACTACCACGTCTCGCTGAGCCTCCTCGGATTCGGCTTCGCCCAGCTGGTGCTGCAGAGCCTCCATCTGCTGCGGTACGAGGTCCTGATCGTGGTGGTCGTCGCCCTGCTCGCCATCGAGGCGTCAAGGAACCCCGGGCGCCTGCGCCTTCCCCGCTCGCTGAGGCGCGGCCTGCGTGCGGGATGGAAACTGCTGGCGCAGTGGCACCTTGTAGTCGTCGCTGCCGGGCTGGCGCTGCTGGTGATGTGGCCGTACGTCCAGCCCTATGCGTGGACGGCTCCCCTCACGATTGCCTTGGGGCTCCTCCTGGGGCAGAGCCGCACGGCTCAAGGCGACCAGCCGCGGCAGCGTGGCAGCAGATCCGTGATGATCCTCGCGGCCGCAGCCTTCCTGTTCTGGACGGTCACTCAGGCCGCCTGGCAGTTGGGCGATCACGACGCACGGACACGTGCGCGCGAGGTCGTGAGCTGGACAGGCGTCGTCGTCCACAGCACCGAGCGCCTTACCTTCCCCACCCAGTCGGTAGCGGAGGAAGACTTCAACACAGGATGGCGACACCGCTACCGCTACACCGGCCTACGACTGCTCCTGGAACGCGACGGCCGCTACCTCGTCGTGCCGATGGACTGGGACGCGGACAAGGACCCCATCTACGTGGTGCTGGAAGACGCGAACACGTGGATCGGCCTCACTCCTGGCGAGCAGCTCCCTGTCTGAGCCTGCGAGTTCCGGGGGCCGGCCAGAAGTCCGTACGGGTCAGTGGAGGGTGGGTCGGTAGACGAGCTCTCACCGCTCACGACGGTTGCGTTCGGCCAGTCCAGGGGGGTCTTCCAGCGTCGTCGACACGACCGTTGTCGGCAGGCTCCTCATCCGCGTCACTCATGGGTCGCGCACGTCGGATTCCTCAGTGCTCGAGGCCAGCATCTGTGCGAAGGCCCGATAGGTGTGGGCCCCGAAGACCATCCGCTGCTCCCCTCCGTATTGGGCGAGGCGGTGGTCCAGCAACTCGGGTCCTTGCTTACCCCAGTAGCCGGTCCAGTTGGCGCTGGCGGCGCCGTAGCCGTCGAGGCTGGAGAAGACGTCGAAGGTGTAGGTGGCGGTCATGCCGTTCTCCTTGCATGGGGTTGATCGTCGCACCCATATGGACCCAGCACGATCCCGGAATTCATCGCCGGGCCCGCCGGACATGGCCTTCAACCGCCCGGACGGCGGAAGTCACGCGGAGCACCTGCGCAGCTCGCTCCACTCCGCCGCCCGTCCTCATCAATGTTGGACTGCCGCCTATTCAGTTGCAGACGGGTCTCACAGCTCGGCACTGTGCGTGCAAGCCTGGTTTCGCATCACCTCCAAGAGAAGCGGGAGGGCAGCGCGGCGGCGGACCCGGGCGAACGGGAGCCGGCCGGCTGGGCGTCGGCAGTCTCGGCGTCGGCCCGCTTCGCCGCGGCCGTGCGGAAGGCCTGCTCGATGAAGCCGTCGCCCAGCAGGTTCTGGAACACCGAGGGGCGGTGCTGGCCGCTGCCGCCGTCGGCGAAGGCCTCGGTCACCACGTCCCAGGAGTGGTGTGGCCGCACGCGCTGACCGCGGGCCGTCGCCCGGTTCACGATCTGGTCGGCGGGGCCGAACGTGAACGAACCGCCGGCGGCTGCGGCCAGCGCTCGACGGCGTCCCATGTCTTGATGAGGGCATGACATATCCATGTCGGTCTCCTTGTGTGGCCGAGCCGTTGCTGGTGGGCGCTGTGACTCGGCGAGTCTCACGGCCGAGGAGGGGGGCGCTGTGCTGACGTGCTGTGTGTGGGGGCGTGCTTCGTCTCGCGATAGCGCAGCGGCCGGGCCCGTCCATCTCGGCCGGACCCGTCCATCTCGTTCGGGATGTCGGACCACTGCCGACACATCGAGCAACCTGAAGGATCAAAGGCTGGAGAGGCCCGTCAATACCTCTCGCATGATTCGCTTTTCACTTCGAAATGTTTCGCTCCGCCTGAGCGCTCCGAGTGGTCGGGCGCCGATCGCGTCTCAGGGGTGTCAGGTGCTTGATCCATGCCTTCGCGGTGATGAAACACTGCGGTCCGTTCCTCCGTGACCCTTCCGAGGGCCGTGTTGATGCAGGCTGCGGAGCGTTTCCCGGATCGCGCCAGCTCGTCCGCGGCTCAAATGGGACCGGCGTGCGCGGGATCCGTCGACAGGTCCGTGGCGCCACCCTGTGGTGTCGTGGACCGCAGCCGATGAATCGAAAGATGCTGCCAGTTGCCCCTTGCATCAGGCCTTGGTCGCCCAACTTGATCGATAGACTGAGTCGATATACTCGGGTTCATGGCTCACGTTTCCGCGGCTGAGCGCCGCCCCCAGCTCATCAAAGCGGCCATCGACCTCATGGCCCGGGAGGGTGTCGCGGCCGGAAGTACCCGGGCCATCGCGGCCGAGCTCGGCGTGGCGCAGGCCACCGTTCACTACACCTTCGGCACGAAGGAGGAGCTGTACCGCGCCGTCATGGAAAGGCTCACCGCAGACCTGATCGCGCAGGTCGAGCAGGCCACCCCCGAGCAGGCGGGATTCGAGGAGACCATCGGCGCTCTGGCCGCTGCCCTGTGGCAGACCGTGCGCGAGCAGCCTGCCAGCCACCAGTTGCTGACGGAACTCCTGATGTTCGCGTTGCGCACACCCTCTCTTGTCGAAGCACGGCAAGCCCACTACCGCGACGTGACCAAGGTGGCGGCGAGGATCGTGGCCGAGGCGGCCGAGCGAACGGGACAGGCGCTCGTCCAGCCCGGGGAGACCATCGCTCGTTACTTCCTCGCCGGATTCGACGGCCTCGTGATGCAGCACCTTTCCCTGCCCGACGAAGAGGCCGAGCAGATCTGCCTGCGAGCCCTCGTCTCCGCGGTGCTGGCGCTCGCCGACGGCCGGCTGGAGCCCACCGCGATTCCCGCCGAGGCGAGCTGACCGCGAGACCGTCCCCGGCACAGCGCAGGCCCGCCGGCACCGAGGTGGCGGCGGGGTGGCTCCACCGCAACTGCGACCTGGCCACCCGACTATGATCGACATCACCCCTGGGTATGCGGCATCCCGAGCAGGTGACAAGGAACGTAGAACTCCATCGCCGGCACGTCCCCGATGGCCTCTGGGGTGATCTTCGCACCCAGGACCCGGTCAGGTCGGACGTGCCCGCGAGAACGGTCACGGAAGGAGTTCGCGTTGTCTTTGACGGACAAGGCCATCGAGCAGATCCGTGAGCTGATCCGCACCGGCGCCCTTCCTCCCGGCTCGAAGCTCCCTCCGGAGGCGGACCTGGCCGCACAGCTGGGCCTCTCCCGGAACCTGGCCCGTGAAGCGGTCAAGGCACTGGCCGTGGCGCGAGTCCTGGAGGTCCGGCGGGGCGACGGCACCTATGTGACCAGCCTGCAGCCGAGCCTGCTGCTGGAGGGGCTCGGCGGGGCCGTGGAGCTGATGCAGGGCGACTCGGCCGCCCTGCTGGACCTCATGGAGACACGAAGGCTCCTCGAACCGGTCGCGACGGCGCTTGCCGCCACTCGGATCTCCGACGCTCAACTGGCTGAAGTGAAGCGGCACCTGGATGCCATGCGTGAGGCCCGTGACGACGTCGAACGGCTCAACGCTCATGACGCCGCCTTCCACCGGGCCGTCATCTCGGCCACGGGCAACGAAACGCTCCTCACCCTCCTGGAAGGGATCTCCGGCCGCACCCTGCGGGCCCGCATCTGGCGGGGCCTGGTCGACGACAAGGCCGCGGGCCGCACGCTCGCAGAGCACGAGGCGATCTTCAACGCGCTGTCCACCCGTGACTCCGCCCTCAGCCAGGCCGCAGCCCTGCTTCACGTGAGCAACACCGAGCATTGGCTGAGGGAGTACCTGACCTCAGGCGAAGCCCCACTCTTTGGAACGACAGCGCGCGCGTGAGGCGGCGGGTGCCCCCACGCGGCCGCTGATGTCCGGTCCGTGGCCGCGCGGGTCAGTTCTCGCCGGATGCCCGGTGAATACGTTTCCTCCAAGCCCGTGAAGCGGGATGAACGAGGAGGCAGGCCGTGCAGGAAAGCCAGTTTGATACGTGCGTGATCGGGGCGGGACCCGCCGGGCTGGCGGTCGCCAGAGCCCTCGCGGAGCGGAATCTGCCGTACACCCACCTGGAGCGGCACACCGGGCCCGGCGGCATCTGGGACATCGACAGTCCCGGCAGCCCGATGTACGAGTCGGCCCACTTCATTTCCAGCAGGACACTCTCGGGGTTCGGCGGTTTCCCGATGCCCGACCACTTCGCGGACTATCCGCCGCACCGGCAGATCCTGTCGTATCTGACGTCCTTCGCCGATGCCTACGGGCTCACCGACCGCATCGAGTTCGGCGTAGAGGTCGACGGTGTCGAGAAGAACGCGGACGGCACCTGGACGGTCACGCGGGCCGACGGGCGGGAGAGCGTGCATGGGCAGGTCGTCGTGTGCACGGGCTCGCAGTGGCACCCCAACATCCCCGAACTGCCGGGGGAGTTCAGCGGAGAAGTGCGGCACACCGTCGGCTATCGCAGCGCGGAGGAGCTGCGGGGCAAGCGCGTCCTGGTCGTCGGCGCCGGGAACTCCGGCTGCGACATAGCCTGCGACGCGGCCCGGAGCGCGGACCATGCGGTGATCAGCATGCGGCGCGGGTACTGGTTCATCCCCAAGCACCTCTTCGGCCGGCCGGTGGACACCATCGCCAACAGCGGCCCGCACCTGCCGATGTGGCTGGCGCAGCGGGTCTTCGGCGGCCTCCTCCGGATCATCAACGGCGACCCGACGCGGCTGGGGCTGCCGAAGCCGGACCACAAGCTGTTCGAGACCCACCCGGCCATCAACTCGTTGCTGATCCACCACCTCCAGCACGGCGACATCACCGCCAAGCCCGGGATCTCCCGCGCCGAGGGCAGGACCGTGCACTTCACCGATGGCACGAGCGACGACTTCGATCTCGTCCTGCTGGCCACCGGCTACGTCCACAAAGTGCCGGTCGCGCAGCGGTACTTCGGCGACGAGCAGCACCCGGACCTGTACCTGTCGTCGTTCTCGCGCGAGCACGAGGGCCTGTTCGGCATCGGCTTCGTCGAGACCAACTCCGGTGCGTACCAGCTCTTCGACGCCCAGGCGCAGCTGATCGCCGGGTACCTTCACGACGCGCGGCACCGGCTGCCGAACGCGGAGCGCTTCGCCCGCATGATCCGCACCGACCGGCCGGATCTGTCCGGCGGGCTGAAGTTCGTCGACTCGCCCCGTCACACCGGCTACGTCGACAGCGGGGCCTTCGTGAAGTACCTGGGCAAGGTCGCGGGACAGCTGGGCTGGAGTACCGAGGGCCGACCGCCGCGGGTACGGCCCTCGCGACCCGCGGAGGCGACGGCATGAGCGGGTTCGACTTCACCGGCAAAGTCATCCTGGTGACCGGCGGCGCGGGCGGCATCGGGAGCGCGCTGTGCCGCCGCTTCGCCTCCGGCGGCGCCCACTGCATCGTCGTCGATATCGACGGGTCCCGCGCCATGAACGTGGCCGCGGACCTTCCGGGCGCCGGGCACAAGGGCATCGGATGCGACCTGCTGGAGCGCGCCAAGGTGGAGCGGCTGTTCGAGGTGGTCGCCGAAGACCACGGTCGCCTCGACGTACTGGTCAACAACGTGGGCATGACCAGCGCGGAACGCTTCGACGTCCGCAGTGTCGAGAGCATCGAGCGGGAGATCACCCTCAATCTCACCTCACCTCTGGTCGCGACCCGGATCGCCATTCCCCTTCTCATGGCTTCCCGGGACCCCCGAGTGGTCACCACGGTCTCCCTCGGCGGGATCTTCCCGCTGGGCGAGACGCCGATCTACACCGCTTCCAAGTTCGGGCTGCGTGGCGCGATGCTGGCAATCGGGCTCGACCTGCGGAGCAAGGGCATTCTGGCCGGTTCGGTGCTCCCGTCGGCGACCGACACCCGGATGCTGCGTCAGGAGGCCGTGGACGGCGGGAACTCCCTGCAGTTCCAGGACCGGCCCCAGCAGCCCGCCGACGTCGTCGCGGCCGTGGTGAGCCTACTGGACAAGCCCCGGCTGGAGGCCTACCCCCGGGCCGGTGAGTCCCGTCTGGTGCGGTTCGCGATGCTCGCGCCGAACCTGCTGCCCCGGGTCTTCCCGCTGTTCCGCAAGCGCGGTGACCGCGGCATGGCCCGCTATCTGGAGGAACTCCGCGGGCGCGGACTCGCCCGCCGGACCGACGGGCGCTGGGAGCTGGTGGAGGAAGCATGACCACGAACGAGATGCTGCAGGTCGTCAACCCCGCCACCGGTGAGCCCCTCACCACCCTGCCCGCCGCGAGCGCCGACGACGTCGCCACGGCCGCCGAGCGGGCCCGGCAGGTCCACGACACCGGGGTGTGGTCGCGGCTGCCGGTCCGCGAGCGCGGCGCGGTGCTGCTCCGGCTGGCCGGCCTCATGGAACGCGACGCGGAGATCCTCGCCCGGCTGGACAGCGAGGACGCGGGCAAGCCGGTCACGGAGTGCCGTACGGGTGACGTACCGGGCGCGATCGAGTCGATCCGCTGGTTCGCCGATGCGGCCGACAAGCTCTTCGGCCGCATCGCGCCGAGCGGGCATGAAGGCCTCGGTCTCATGAGCCGCGAACCGGTCGGGGTCGTCGCGGCGATCCTGCCGTGGAACTACCCGCTCGCCATGACCGCATGGAAGGTCGGACCGGCCCTGGCCGCAGGCAACTGTCTGCTGGTCAAGCCCGCGGAGGCGACCCCGCGCTCGGCCCTGCACCTGGCCGCGCTCGCCGCCGAGGCCGGCTGCCCGGCGGGGTGCTCACCGTGCTGCCCGGGTACGGCCGGGAAGCCGGCGCGGCCCTCGCCCGTAACCCCCAGGTAGGAACGCTGTCCTTCACCGGGTCCACCGCGACCGGCCGCCGCATCCTCAAGGACGCCGCCGAGAGCAACTTCAAGCGCGTCTCGCTGGAGATGGGCGGCAAGAGCCCCCAGGTGCTGATGGCCGACGCGCTGTCCTACGGCGACGAACTCATCGACAACATGATCGAGGCCGCGTTCCTGACCATGGGGCAGAACTGCACGGCCGGCTCCCGGGTTCTGGTGCACCGCAGTATCGCCGAGGAGGTCCTGGAGAGGTTCACGGCCGCGGCTAGGGAACTCGTCATCGGCGATCCGGCCGACCCGCGCACGCAGATGGGGCCGCTCATCGACCACACCGCCTTCGACCGGGTCGCGGGAGTCGTGGAAGCCGCCCGGGCCGGCGGGGCCCAGATCCACACCGGGGGACTGCCCCACGGGTTGCCTCCGCGCGGCGCCTACTACCCGCCCACCGTGATCACCCGAGCCCCCGACGACAGCGACGTCCTCACCAAGGAGTTGTTCGGCCCCGTCGTCACCGTCCAGACCTTCACCTGCGAGGACGAGGCGGTACGCAGGGCCAACGCCACCGAGTACGGGCTCGCCGCCTCGGTCTGGACCCGCGACCTCGACACCGCGCTGCGGCTGGCCCGCGGCATCGAGGCCGGCGTGGTCTCCGTCAACGCCTACAGCGAGGGCGACATCACCACCCCCTTCGGCGGCTGGAAGCAGTCCGGATTCGGTGGCGTGGAGAAGTCCACCGATGCCTTCGATCAATGGACCCGGGAGAAGACGATCTGGATCCGCACCCGCTGACCTCGCCCTCAGAGGCGATCCGAACGAATCCGCTCCCGCAGGCGGCCGGGGGAGGCGCCGTGCCAGCGGTGTACCGCGCGACGCAGCGCGCGTTCGTCGGAGAAGCCCGCCCGGCGGGCGATGTCGCGCAGTGTCATTTCCGGGCGCAGCAACAGCTGCTCGACACGTTCCCGGCGCACTCCCTCGACGAGTGCCTCGTACGTCGTGCCGCAGTCGGCCAGACGACGGCGCAGCGTCCGCTCGCTCGTCGCGTACCGTCGCGCCTGCTCGCCGAACGACGGCACCACCGGGAGGCTCTGCGCGACGGAGACCTCCAGGACCTCCAGCAGATCCTGCTGATCACGGCGGGAAGACATCTGCGCGTCGAGCATCTCCAGCGTCGACGCGTAGCTCACCGAATCCCGGCCGGGCATCGGGGTACGGGCCCACGCGCCGTCGATGACCATGCGGTTCGCGGGGGCAGCGAAGCGGACCGGACAGCGGAACAGCGCCTCGTGGAGGTCGAGTCGGCGCGGTGGCGGACACGAGAACTCCACCGCCCGTGGCGCGAAGGCCCGGTCGACGGCCAACCGGGACAGGGTGACCACGGACGCGAACGCCTCCTCGCTCAGGAAGGAGGCCACGGCCGGGTCCATGGCGGGATCGGGAAGATCGGCGCGCAGCTCGAAGGCGTCGTCCTGCTCACCCGCACAGGCCGACCACACCACCATCGCCCCGGACAGGTTCTGGTATTTCACCCCGGTCTCGATGGCGTGCTGAAGCGTGTCGTCGGCCATCAGGGCGAAGCCGAGCAGCCCCCATGCGGTCAGGTGCTGCGCCGCGCCGACCTTCAGCCCCAGGTGCTCGTCCCCGGTGAGCTCCAGCGCCCGACGGATCACCGCGCTGCCCTGCCGGTACGACACCCGCAGCGCGGCGGAGCGCATGACCGTCTCGTCCAGTCCCATCTGCTGCAGCAGGGGGCGCAGATCGACGCCGCGCTCGTCGGCGACCACGACGAGACAGCGCAGGATGTTCGGCTGGATCGTCGCCGACGTGCTGCGGCTGGTGCCGGGAGGGTCTGCCGGGCCGGGGGCAAGGGACATCGCACTCACCTTCTGCTGGGTGGCCACCGTAGGCACCGGACGCCATCGGTCGCATGCTCTGGCCGCCGGAGCCCCCTGTACGACCCCTGGTGTCCTGAGCCAGTCCTCTGCGCATGGCTACGTATTCAGTGTGTGCACGCCCTTCCGGCGGATCGACCCGCTTATAGATCCGATGTGTAGGGAATCCTCGTCGGCGTAGCCGCCCCTCAGGCTCTCGTCACCTTCGAGAATGCTCCAGAGAATCGCTTCTGTCAGGGACTTCTATCCCACCCCTAGACGTGGCTGCCACCTCGCCCATATACATACATCCGATGTCTCTCTTCGACTCTGCGCGGAACAGAGTGCTCAGGCCGGAGTTCCGCTCCCAACTCCCCGCCCTCCCTCCCCCCTTGACACATGGAGTCGCACCCATGTCCTCAGCTCCCCTCAGCAGACGCTCTCTGATGAAGGCCGCCGCCCTTGCCGGAGGAGTGGCGGCCTTCGGGCTGCCGCAGGTCTTGTGGCCTTCCACCGCCGAGGCGTACACCGTCCCCTCGAAGCTGGACTGGTGGTACCAGGCGCGGTTCGGGATGTTCATCCACTACGGGTCGTACTCGCAGCTCGGCCAGGGCGAGTGGGCGTTCACCACCCAGCAGTGGAGCAAGGCGAACTACCAGACCCAGGTCACCCAGAACTTCAACCCGAGCCAGTTCAACGCCTCCCAGATCGCCGAGCTGGCCAAGAACGCCGGCATGAAGTACCTCGTGATCACCGCCAAGCACCACGAGGGCTACGCGATGTGGGACTCCAACGTCGCGGGCTTCACCGACACCACCGGCACCAAGCAGTACAACCTGCGCGACTTCAACGGCATCCAGAGCGACCCGCTCATGAGCCTCAAGACCGAGTGCGAGAGCCGCGGGATCAGGTTCGGCCTGTACTACTCGATCCTCGACTGGAGCCACCCTTCCCAGACCGATCGCCACGACAACGGCCTCACGACGATGTCGTCGCAGGCCGCCCGCACGGGCTACATCGCCGACATGAAGGCGCAGCTTCAGGAACTGCTGGACCGCTACGACCCGGCGGTGCTGTGGTTCGACGGCGACTGGTTCGGCGAGCCCTCCAGCCCCACCCTCGAGAACTGGTGGCTGGAATCGGACGGCGTCGACCTCTACAACTGGCTGATCGCCCGCAAGCCCGGCCTCATCGTCAACGAGCGGGTCAAGCGGGGTCACCGTCTCGGTGACTACACGGTCGCGGAGTTCGGGATACCCGACGAGCCGCTGGGCCGGCCGTGGGAGCGGTGCGTCACCATGAACGACGCATGGGGCTACAACGCGGCGAAGGAGAACTCCTACCGATCCGTCAAGGACATCGTCCAGGAGCTCGTCACGGTTGTCTCCCGGGACGGCAACCTCCTGCTGAACATCGGCCCCAAGGGCGATGGCTCGGTCACAGCGGGATCCCAGACCGTCCTGAACGGCCTGGCCTCATGGATGTCGACGCACAGCGACAGCATTTACGGCACCAGCGGCAGCCCGTTCGCCGGCGAACCCGCATGGGGGAAGGTCACCAAGAAGAGCGGCAAGCTCTTCGCCCATGTCTTCACCTGGCCCACGAACGGCCAGCTGCGGATCCCGAGGGTCGACAACACGATCAACCGCGTCCATCTGCTGAACAACCCCTCGGTCTCGCTCTCGTACACCGTCACCGACCAGATCAATGTCTCCGTGCCGGCCACCGCGCCGAACGTCACCCTCCCCGTGGTGTGCGTCGAGGTCCAGGGCATGCCCACGAGGGTCTCACCGTCGGTGTTCCAGAACGTCGACTACCAAGGCACCCGCGGCGTTCTGCAACTGGGCAGCTACACTTCCTCCCAGCTGTCCGCCGCCGGTCTGGGGCCCGCGATGGCCTCCTCCATCCTGGTGCCCAACGGCTACCGCGTGACGGGCTACTCCGGTGACAACTTCACCGGCACCGCCTGGACGTTCACCTCGAACGCCGCCGACCTCCGGGCGACCGGCAACAATGACGCCATCGCCTCGCTGAAGGTGACGTTCAACCCGGCCACGTACTTCCGCCTGGGCAACGTCACCAGCGGCCTGGTGCTGGACAGCGGCGGCAGCTTCTCCAGCGGCTCGAACCTGAAGCAGTGGGAGCCGATAGACCACCCCAATGTCCAGTGGCAGGCGATCGACCTCGGAAACGGCTACTACCGGCTCGTCAACCGCGGCAACGGCATGGCCGCCGACGGCTGGGGCGCCACCAACAACGGCGACCCGGTCCGGCAGGCTCCCTGGAACGGCGGCACCAACCAGCAGTGGCAGATCACCGACCGCGGTCAGGGCCGGTACTCGATCCGCAACCGCAGCACGGGGCTGGCCCTCGACGGCGGCGGCATGGTCTCCGAAGGGGCCGTGGCCAAGCAGTGGACGTGGCAGGACAGCACCAACCTGCTGTGGACGTTCGGGGCTTGACCGGAGGTCCGTGCCCGGCGTCGAGGACGCGGCCGGACGGCGGGACCGTCTGTCGACCGTGGCGGCCCGCACCTGCCGTCTGCGAGCGCGGCCCTCTCGGCCGCGCTCGTCCGCCCCGGCGGCATGGCCACCGCCCGGGCGACGGTCGGTTCCGCACAGATAAGCCCTGCTGCCGCCGAAAAGCCGTCCCGCCGCTCGACGACCACCGGACGGACACACGGCGATCCGGGCGTAGGCGTCGAGCGCGATCGGTTTGAGCCGGGCGAAGACGCTCACGTCGGGCCGACCGACAGCTCACATTCGGCCGCCTCGCCCGTCAGTGGCCTTCCCGGGGCGCCGACCGCGGTCAGCCTGCTCGTCGAGGAGAGCGCGGCCGAGGCGCCCCGATCCTTGGCGATGCGAGCCAGGGCGATGCGCATGTCCGGCAGGGCGAGCAGGTCGGGCGGGGTGTGGCCGGAGAAGTGCTTGGCCTTGCCGTCGTGGACATAGAGGGTCTCGCGGGGGACGACGGCCTGGTAGGTGCCCACGCCCACTTCCTGGGCCAGTGCCAGGATGTGGTCCTGGGTGGGGCCGACGAACTGCCTTCCGATCTCCGTGACGTGGCCGTCGCCGAGGTCGTGGTCGAGCAGCCGGCCGCCGACCCGGTCACGGGCTTCGAGGACGGCCACTGACGTGCCCGCCGCGACGAGCTCCAGGGCCGCGGTCAGCCCGGCCGGCCCCGCACCGATCACCATGACGTCCGTGGTCCGCCTGCTGCTCATGATCATTCTTTGTCACTCGACAAGATCGTGCGGTCATGTCGTCCGACTGGATTTCTCGGGTGAGGAGAAATCGCTGTTCAGAGGTGTCTTGACTGAGGTGTGACCTAAGTTATTCGATCGACAAGGCCAAGTGACTTGAGCGACTGATAAAGTCGGCCGCTCAAACCGATCCCCTCACCGACTCCAGGGAGTTAGCCATGGCCGTCCTGCTCCATCGGCTGGGCCGCAGTGCCTACCGCCACCGCAAGCTGGTGCTGGGCATCTGGCTCGTGGTCCTCGCCGCGCTCGTCACGTGCGTCAGCGTCTTCGGCGCCAAGCTCGACGACCGCTTCACCGTGCCGGGCACTGAGTCACAACGGGCGCTGGACACGCTCGGCACGACACTGCCCGAGGCCTCCGGAGCGGACGCCCAGATCGTCTTCACCGCACCCGAGGGCCATCGCGTCACCGAGAAGTCCTACGGGACGGTCATCGCCCGATTCGAGTCGGCGGCCGCGAAGGCGCCCCAGGTCGGTACCGTCATAGGCCCGGGCGCCTCCGGCGCCGTGTCAGCCGACCGGACCACGGCGATCGTGCAGGTGCAGTACTCGCAGCAGCGGGCAGAGGTGCGCGCCTCATCGCTGGACGCGATCGAGCAGGCGGCCGAGGCGGCGGAGCGGAGCGGGCTCAAGACCTTCGTGGGCGGGAGTGTCTTCGGCAGCAACGGTGTCCACATCGGCCCGTCGGAGATCATCGGTGTCGTCGTCGCCTTGGTCGTCCTCGTCGTCACGTTCGGCTCGCTGCTCGCCGCCGGCATGTCGCTGCTGCCGGCCCTGCTCGGTGTGGCGGTCGGACTGACCGGGCTGCTCGCCCTCTCCCCGGCGGTAGGCATCTCCTCCACGGCGGTCACCCTCGCGCTGATGCTGGGCCTGGCCGTCGGCATCGACTACGTCCTGTTCATCCTCTCCCGCCACCGCCAGCAACTCGCCCGTGGCATGGACCCCCAGGAGTCCATGGCGCTGGCCAACGGAACAGCCGGCAGCGCGGTGGTCTTCGCCGGCAGCACCGTGATCATCGCCTTGGCCGCACTCGGTGTCATCGGCATCCCGTTCCTGACCACGATGGGTCTCGGTGCCGCAGGAGCCGTCCTCGTCGCCGTCCTGGCCGCGATCACCCTGCTCCCGGCCATCGCCGGATTCGCCGGTGCCCGGCTGACTCCCCAGCGCGGCGGCAAGGCGGCACAGCGAGCGGCCGGCCCCGACGCGTCCACCGGACGGGCCGCCCTGGGCGCCCGCTGGGTGAAGACGGCCGTCGCCAGGCCTTGGCTGACCCTTCTGGGCGTCGTGGGCATCCTCACCGCGCTCGCCCTCCCGGCGGCAGACCTGCGCCTCGCCCTGCCGGACAACGGTTCGGCCCCGGTCAGCTCCACCGAGCGCAAGGCCTACGACGTGGTCAGCGACAAGTTCGGCCCCGGCTTCAACGGCCCGCTCCTGGTGCTGACCGAGACCGGCGACAACTCCGGTGCACAGGCGGGTGCTCAGGCCGCACAGAGGCTGGCGGCTCTCAAGGGAGTCAAGGCGGTGCTGCCGCCGCAGCCCACCCGCGACCGCGCGCAGAGCGTCATCCAGGTCGTCCCCGAGACCGGTCCCGACAGCGCCCGCACCGACCGACTCGTCCGCGACATCCGAGCCGCCGCGCCGGGCATCCATGAGGCCACCGGAGCCTCCGTCGCGGTCACCGGAACCACCGCCGTCAACATCGATGTCTCCAACCGGCTCAGCGACTCCCTGCTGCCGTTCATCGCGATCGTGGTCGGTCTCAGCCTGATCCTGCTGACCATGGTGTTCCGCTCGCTGGTCATCCCGCTCAAGGCCGCCGTCGGATTCCTGCTGTCGGTGGCCGCCTCGCTCGGCACGGTCGTCGCCCTGTTCCAGTGGGGCTGGCTGGCGGACACCTTCGGCCTGGCCCACACCGGTCCCGTCGTCAGTTTCCTGCCGATCATCCTGATCGGCGTGCTCTTCGGACTCGCCATGGACTACGAGGTGTTCCTGGTCTCAGGCATGCGGGAGGAATGGGTCCACACCGGCAGGGCACGCCGGTCCGTGACCGAAGGCGCGCGGCACAGCGTGCGGGTCGTCACCGCGGCGGCCCTGATCATGTTCACCGTCTTCGCCGGGTTCTTCCCCCTCGACGACGCCCTGATCAAGCCCATCGCCTTCGCGCTGGCCGTCGGCGTGGCCATCGACGCCTTCGCCGTCCGCCTGACCCTCGTACCGGCAGTCCTCGCCCTCGCCGGACGACACGCCTGGTGGCTGCCCGCCTGGCTGGGCCGTGTCCTGCCCGATCTCGACGTCGAGGGCACGTCTCTCCAGAAGACCCCCGCGGCGCAGCCCAAGGAGCCTGAGCGAGTCTCCTGACCGGATGGACCGTGACCGAAATGGCCCGCCGCCACCCGGTCGGGGCATGGGAGGGGGAAACCGGATGGCGGCGGGGGCGGAGGGAAGGGCGAGGTCAGTCGTCGATCGCTCGCAGCGGGTCATCGGTCAGACTCGTGGAAAGCCACTGCTCCACGGCCGTGATGTGGACGGTCGCCGCAGCGGCGGCGAGCAGCGTCGCGTGACTGCAGCGCGCTGAGGATCTGCTCGTGGTCCTCGTGAGCGTTGTTCAGGGCGTCCCTGGTCTGGCTGCCGCGGACGATGCGGACACGCTGGGTGCGGGTGGAGAGCACTTGCAGCAGCATCGACAGCACGGGGTTGCCGACCGCTTCGACGATCCTGAGGTGGAAGGCGATGTCGTGGGCGACGAACTCCTCCACGGTGGCGACGGTCCGAGACCGCTTGAGGATGTTGCGCAGTTCCCTGAGGTCCTCCGGCTTGAGCAGCGCGGCCGCCAGCCCCGTCGCCTGCGGTTCGAGCAGGCGTCGCACTTGGAGCAACTGCAGAGCCGTGTGGCCATGGGAGACGTCGGCGGCGAAGGAGAGGCTCTCCAGCAGGAGGTGGGGCTCCAGGCTGGAGACGTATGTGCCGTCGCCCTGACGGGTGATCAGGATGCGCATGGCGGTCAGCGCCCGGACGGCCTCACGCAGGGAGTTCCGGGACAGGCCGAGCTGTCCGGCGAGGATCTCCTCCTTGGGCAGCCGGGAGCCGGGCGCGAGTTCCCCGGCGACGATCATCGCCTTGATCTTGTCGATCGCCTCGTCCGTCAGTGCCACGAGGGTGCCTCTCTGAGTGGGGGACGCGCCGGCCGGCGACTTTGCCCGGCCCGACGCGGACCGGCGGAGCCGCTCGCGGTGCGGGGCTATTCCTGCTTCTCGCCGGAGGCGAACCGGGAGATGATCAAAGCGACGATGATGATGGCCCCGTTGAGGAACTGGTTCCACAGCGCCGGCACTCCCGCCAGGGTCATGACGTTCACGACCAGTTGGAGGGTGAGGACGCCGGTGAGGGCGCCGAACACCGAGCCCTTGCCGCCGTTGAGGCTGACCCCGCCGATGACGGTCGCGGCGAAGACCTGGAAGATCCAGCCGCTGCCCTGGGTGGCGGAGATGGAGCCGTAGTGGCCGCTGTAGAGAATCCCGGCGAACGCGGCGAGGACGCTGCCGATGATGAGGACGCTCCACACGATGCGGTCGACGCGGATGCCCGCGGTACGGGCCGCCTCCGCGTTGCCGCCGATCGCGTACAGCGCCCGGCCGTGACGCAGCCAGGCCAGTGCACTGCCGCCGAGGGCGAAGAGCACGGCGCACACCCAGATGGCCGCGGGTACACCCAGCCAGGACGCCTTGCCCAAGTAGGTGAAGGAGGAGGGCAGCTCGACGATCGACTGGCCCTCGGAGAGGGCGACCTGGAGGCCTCGGAGCATGGTCAGGGCGCCGAGGGTGACGATGAAGCCGTTGAGGCGCAGCTTGAGGATGAGGAAGCCGTTGACGGCACCGATCACCACGCCGACCAGCAGACAGAGGGGTATCGCCGTCCACTCGGGAAAGAGACCGAGCCCGTTGAACCGGCCGCCGCTGCTCGGCAGGACGAGCCACACGGCGATGACGGGAGCCACACCGATGGTGGACTCGAGTGACAGGTCCATCCGTCGGGCGACCAGGATGAAGGTCGTGGCGAGCACCAGCAGGCTCAGTTCGGTGGACTGCTGGGCCACACCGATGAGGTTGTCGGCGGTCAGGAAGGCCGGCGAGACGATGAACCCGATCAGGCCGAGGAAGAGGATCGCCGGGACCAGGGACAGTTCACGGAAGCGCCCGAAATCGACCCGGCGGCGCGTGGCGTCCACGGCGACCGGCTCGGCCTTGCTCACTGCGGGGTCGGTGAGATCTGTGGTGGCGGACATGACTACCTTCCGTGCTCGTCTGCGCCGTTGGAGGCGGGTACGGCGGATGCGGGGGACGCGGTGGCGGGGGCCGTCGCGCCGCCGACGCCCTCGATGGCGGCGACGAGGACCTCGTCCTTCCAGCCGCGCTCGAACTCGGCGACCAGGCGCCCGTGGAACATGACGACGACCCGGTCACAGACCTTCAGGTCGTCCAGTTCGTCGGAGACGATCAGCGCGGCCTTGCCGCCGTCCGCGACCTGCCGGATGCGTCCCAGGAGGAATTCCTTGGACTTGACGTCCACCCCGTTGGTGGGGCGGATGGCCACCAGGACGTGCGGATCGGTGGCCAGGGCACGGGCGACGACGACCTTCTGCTGGTTGCCGCCCGAGAGGGCCGAGACCGGCGTCGCGGCTCCCGGGGTCTTGATGTCGAGGTCCCGGATCATGCGCCCGGCGAACGCCCTGGTGCGGGCCGGCAGCACCGTGCCGAACGGACCGAGCTGGTCGGTGACGGTGAGCGTCGCGTTCTCCGCCACGCTGCGGTTGTGCACCAGCCCCTGGAGGTGGCGGTCCTCGGGAACCAGACCGACGCCGACGGTGAGCGCGGACGGCACACTGCCGGTGCGCACCCTCCTGCCGCCGACCGTGATCCGGCCGTCCGTGGCACGGTGCAGACCGGCGATCGCCTCACCCACCTGGACATTGCCGCTCGCGGTGGCGCCGGCGAGCCCGACGACCTCACCGGAGCGGACCGAGAGGGAGATGTCCGTACAGACGCCGGGCAGCGTCAGGCCGTCGACCGCCAGCAGTTCCGGGGCATCCGCCCGTGCGGCCGGAGACCGGCCGGCGGTGGCGGTGACCGTGGAGGCCGACTCGCCCGTCATGGCCTCCACCAGTGCCTGGTGGCCGAGTTCGGCGACGGGCGCGGTCAGGATGTGGGCCGCGTCGCGGTAGACCGTGACCGTGGTGCACAGGTCGTACACCTCTTGCAGGTGGTGCGAGATGAAGAGGAAGGCGACGCCCTGACGCTGGAGGTCGCGGAGCTTGTCGAACAGCCGGTCGATGCCGCGGGCGTCGAGTTTGGCGGTCGGCTCGTCGAGGATGATGAAGCGTGCGCCGAACGACAGGGCCCGGGCGATCTCGACGAACTGCCGTTGCTCGACGGTGAGGTCCTTGGCCCGCGCGGTCGCGTCGACGGCCACGCCGTACTCGCCGAGCAACTCCTCGGCACGCCGGCGCAGTTGCTTCCAGCGGATGGGCCGCACCGCCCCGGCGCTCTGCCGGTTCAGGAAGAGGTTCTCGGCGACGGTCAGGTCACCGATGGTGGTGGAGTGCTGATAGACGCAGGCCACGCGTGAGCGCCAGGCGTCGATGTCGCCGAAGGCGGGGGCCGGTTCGCCGGAGAAGCGCAGGGTGCCGGTGCCGGGTGGCAGGAGGCCGGTGAGGATGGACACGAGCGTCGACTTGCCGGCGCCGTTGCGGCCGACCAGGGCGTGCGCCTCGCCGGGGGCGACGGTGATACAGGCGTCGCGCAGCGCGACGGTCGCGCCGAATCGTTTGCTGATGCCGGTCGCCTCGGCCACAGGGGCCGGGGTGCCGGGGCCGGTCGCCGGGGCGGTCGCGGTGTCCGCCATGGTGGATACCGTCCTTCGTGTACGGAGGCTGGAGCCGAGGGGCGCGGGGGCTACCCGCGTCGGCGGGGCGTCAGGGGCGGGGGATGTGCGCCCCCGACACGGCGGGCGGGAGGTGCGGGTCGTCAGCCGACGTTGTTGCCCCACAGGGTCTTGTCGTCCACGTTGTCCTTGGTCACCAGCGGAGCCGCGAGCTGGTCCTCGAGGCCGTTGGGCAGCTTGATGATGGTGGAGTCGTGGTCGGTCTCGCCCGGCTTGAAGGTCTTGCCCTCGGCCGCGGCCTTGGCGTAGTACAGCGCGTACTTGGCGTACAGGTCCGCGGGCTGGGAGACGGTGGCGTCGATCTGACCCTTGCGGATGGCCTCGAACTCCTGGGGGATGCCGTCGTTGGAGACGATCGAGATGTGCCCCTTCCGGCCGGCGGGCTTCAGCAGACCCTTCTGCTCGAGGAGGGCCAGGGTCGGCTGGAGGAAGGCACCGCCGGCCTGCATGTAGATGCCGTTCAGGTCGGGGTGCTGGGCCAGCAGGCTCTGCAGCTTGGCGGAGGCCACGTCGCCCTTCCACTCGGTGGGCAGCTCGAAGACCTTGATCTTCGGGAACTTCTCCTTCATGCAGGCGGCGAACGCCTCGGAGCGGTCCCGGCCGTTGATGGAGTCCAGGGAGCCCTGGAACTCGGCGACCTTGCCCTTGCCGCCCAGCTGCTTCCCGAGGAACTCGCAGGCCTTGGTGCCGTACGCCCGGTTGTCGGCGCGCACGACCATGTAGACGTCGCCCTTGTCGGGCCGGGTGTCGACGCTGACCACGGGGATCTTCTTCGACGCGAGGGTGTCGAGGGTGGAGGCGATGGCCCCGGTGTCCTGCGGAGCGATGACCACGGCCTTGGCCCCGGTGTTCTGGAACACCTGCACGTTGGCGACCAGCTTGGTGACGTCGTTCTGCGAGTTGCTGATCGGCAGCGCTTTGATGCCTTCGGACTTGACGTCCTTCTTCAGGTACTCGGCGTAGGAGTTCCAGAAGTCGGAGTCGGAGCGCGGCAGGTCGATGCCGATGGCGGGCTTGTCGCCGCCCGAGGCGGCCGAGTCCGTGCCTTCGCGGTTGCACGCGGTGGCGAGGGCCAGTACCGCGAGGACGGCGGTGGCGGCTGCTGCGGTGGAGCGGGTGCGAGCGAGGTTCATGGCCGTGTTCTCTCCTTAGCCAGGGGCACTGGGCCGCAGGGCAACGGTGGGGAGGGCGTCCCTGCCTGCGGGGGAGGTGCGAGGTCGCCGGACGGGCAGTTGCCGATCCGGCGCGGAAACGCGCGGATCATGCCCTGAGGGGTGGGTGTGAGGGTGAGCCGGGGACCGAGCATGCGGAGATGGGGCGACCGCATCCTTGTGAGCCGAAGGGGCGCACTGGAAGGTGCAAACCATTCCTCCGATGTATCTCGGACGTCGAGGACGTTACGACGGCGTTGACGACGTTGACAAGAGTTCGCCGCCAGAGATTTGCGGGACATCAGGCCGTAGGACGCCCCGGCGCCGCCCCGACCTCGCGACTTCGCACCGGTACCTGCTGCGACCTGCAAAGTTCCGGTCCTCGTACGTGACGGGCGAGGCGCTGCGGCTGCTCACGATTCGACAACGCAGCCGCCTGGGCCGGCTGAGGGAGGGGCGGGAATGGGCGCCCGGCGGAGCCGCGTCTCCCTCGGGCAACCGGGGAATGCCTGTCCGTATCGCTCTCACCAGTGGAGGAGGCGTCTGCGGATCACATCGGATTCATCGGAGGGCGCCTCGCGTGTCGGTCCCATTCCCTTGCGCGGCCATGGTCAACATGCCTTTGTGAGTCCTTGAGCGGCAACGTCCGAACAAATACATCCGAGGAATCCATTGTCAGGTGCGGTCTCCCCCTCTAGGGTCACTGTGCCGCCATACATCCGATGACTATGGATGTGGGTGAGCGAAGCCCGCCGGCAGGCCCGGCCCGGCGCACTGCAGGCGGCTCAGCCCCACGGCCGCCCGTCACTCAGACGAAAACCCGCATGACGAGGGAGCCCCCAGTGAAACTGCTACGAGTCGGCGCCCCCGGTGAGGAGCGACCCGCAGTCCGGACCGACGACGGCCGGCTGCTGGACCTGTCCTCTGTGACCCGGGACATCGACGGCGACTTCCTCGCCTCCGGGGGAGTGGACCGGGCCCGCGCGGCCGTGGTGGCGGGCGGGCTGCCCGAGCTCGACACCGACGGCCTGCGGATCGGCGCCCCCCTCGCCCGACCCGGCAAAATCATCTGCGTCGGGCTGAACTACCGCGACCACGCCACCGAGACCGGCGCCGCGATCCCGCCCCGCCCGGTGGTCTTCATGAAGGACCCGGGCACGGTCGTCGGCCCCTACGACGAGGTGCTGATCCCCCGGAACTCGGTCAAGACCGACTGGGAGGTCGAACTGGCGGTCGTCATCGGACGGCGGGCCCGCTACCTCGACGGCCCCGAGGCCGCGCGGGCCGTGATCGCGGGCTACGCGATCAGTCATGACGTCTCGGAGCGCGAGTTCCAGCTGGAGTACTCCCCGCAGTGGGACCTGGGCAAGTCCTGCGAGACCTTCAACCCGCTCGGCCCCTGGCTGGTCACCGCCGACGAGGTCGCCGACCCGCCGGACCTCGGCCTGCACCTGAGCGTCAACGGAGTGAAGCGGCAGGACGGCCACACCGCCGACATGATCTTCTCGGTCGACCACATCGTGTCGTACCTGAGCCAGTACATGGTCCTGGAGCCGGGTGACGTGATCAACACCGGTACGCCCGCGGGCGTGGCTCTCGGCCTTCCCGGCCGGCCCTTCCTGCGCCCCGGCGACACCGTCGAGCTCTCTGTCGACGGCCTCGGCAGCCAGCGCCAGACCTTCGCGCAAGCGTGAAAGGCAGGACCCCCTTGACTACCACCGCCGCCCGGATCACCGCCGTCGACACCTACGACGTCCGCTTCCCCACCTCGCGGGAACTGGACGGCTCCGACGCGATGAACCCCGACCCCGACTACTCCGCCGCCTATGTCGTGCTGCGCACCGACGCCGCCGACGGGCACGAGGGCCACGGCTTCACCTTCACCATCGGACGCGGTAACGATGTCCAGGTCGCCGCGATCGGCGCCCTGCGGCCCCACCTCGTGGGCCGCTCCGTGGAGGAGCTGTGCGCCGACCCGGGCTCGGTCAGCCGCGACCTGATCGGGGACAGCCAACTGCGCTGGCTGGGCCCCGAGAAGGGCGTGATGCACATGGCCATCGGCGCGGTCGTCAACGCCGTGTGGGACCTCGCCGCCAAGCGCGCCGGGGAGCCGCTGTGGCGACTGCTCGCCCACGCCGACCCCGAGTGGCTGGTCTCCCAGGTCGACTTCCGTTACATCGCCGACGCCCTCACCCCCGAGGACGCCCTCCGACTGCTGCGCGAGGGCCGCGCCGGGCTCGCGGAGCGCGAGGCCGACCTGCTGGAACGCGGCTACCCCGGCTACACCACCTCTCCGGGCTGGCTCGGATACTCCGACGAGAAGCTCACCCGGCTGGCCAAGCAGGCCGTCGCCGACGGCTTCACCCAGATCAAGCTCAAGGTCGGCGCCGACCTGGCCGACGACGTCCGCCGCATGCGCACCGCCCGCGCCGCCGTCGGCGAGGGGATCCGCATCGCCATCGACGCCAACCAGCGCTGGAACGTCGGTGAGGCGGTCGAATGGACCAATGCCCTCACCGAGTTCGACCCGTACTGGATCGAGGAGCCCACCAGCCCGGACGACATCCTCGGCCACGCCGCCGTCCGCCGGGGCGTAGCCCCCGTGAAGGTCGCCACCGGCGAACACGTGCAGAATCGCGTCGTCTTCAAGCAGCTCCTCCAGGCCGACGCCATCGACGTGCTCCAGATCGACGCGGCCCGGGTCGGAGGGGTCAACGAGAACCTCGCGATCCTGCTGCTCGCCGCGAAGTTCGGGGTGCCGGTGTGCCCGCACGCCGGCGGAGTGGGCCTGTGCGAGCTGGTGCAGCACCTGTCGATGTTCGACTACCTGGCACTGTCCGGCACGACCGAGAACCGCGTCATCGAGTTCGTCGACCACCTCCACGAACACTTCGCCGCACCCGTGGTGATGCGCGACGGTCACTACACCGCGCCGCTGACCCCGGGCTTCTCCGCCACCATGCACCCCGAGTCCCTCACTGAATACCGTTACCCGGACGGCACCTTCTGGGCCGCCGACCTCTCGGGACGGAAGGAAGAGGCATGACCGGTCTGTCAGGGCTCAGGGCCGTCGTCACCGGGGGCGCGTCCGGCATCGGGCTCGCCACCGCCCGCGCACTGGCGGCGCAGGGCGCGGCGGTCGCCGTGCTCGACCTCGATCCGCGCGGCGCCGGCGAACCGCTGCTCGGCCTCCGGGCCGACGTCAGCGACGACGTCTCCGTACGCGCCGCCGTGGAACAGGCCGCCGAGCGGCTCGGCGGCCTGGACATCCTCGTGAACAACGCCGGCATCGGCGCGGTGGGCACCATCGAGGACAACCCGGACGAGCAGTGGCACCGGGTGCTGGACGTCAATGTCCTCGGCATGGTGCGCACCACGCGCGCCGCCCTGCCCCACCTGCGGCGCTCCGCGCACGCGGCCGTGGTCAACACGTGCTCGATCGCCGCCACCGCGGGACTTCCTCAGCGCGCGCTGTACTGCGCCAGCAAGGGTGCGGTCCTCTCCCTGACCCTCGCCATGGCCGCCGACCACGTCCGCGAGGGCATCCGCGTCAACTGCGTCAACCCCGGCACCGCCGACACCCCCTGGGTCTCCCGCCTGCTGGACGCGGCCGACGACCCCGAGGCCGAACGCGCGGCCCTCAACGCCCGCCAGCCCATGGGACGTCTGGTGACGGCCGACGAGGTCGCCGCCGCCATCGTCTACCTCGCCAGTCCGGCCGCGGCATCCGTCACCGGCACCGCGCTCGCGGTGGACGGCGGCATGCAGGGACTGCGGCTGCGCCCGGTGGAGCGGTCGTGAGGACCATCCCGCTGGGCGGCAGCACGGTACGGGTCTCGGAACTGGCCCTGGGGTGCGCCGCCCTCGGTAACCTCTTCCACCCGGTTACCGACGAGGACGCCCACGCCACGGTGGAGGCGGCCTGGGACGCCGGTGTCCGCACCTTCGACACCGCGCCCCACTACGGTCTCGGCCTGTCGGAACGGCGGCTCGGCGCCGCGCTGCGCGACCGCCCCCGCGACACTTACACCCTCTCCACCAAGGTGGGCCGGCTTCTCGTGCCCCACCCGGAGGGCGGCGCCGAAGACGACCTGGCCCACGGCTTCGCCGTCCCGGCCGCCCATCGCAGGGTCTGGGACTTCAGCGCCGACGGAGTCCTGCGCTCGCTGGAGGCCAGCCTTGAACGCCTCGGCCTCGACCGCGTCGACGTGGCCTTGCTGCACGACCCCGACGACCACGCCGAGCAGGCGTTGCGTGAGGCGTACCCGGCGCTGGAGCGGCTGCGCGCCGAAGGCGTGGTCGGAGCGATCGGTGTCGGGATGAACCAGTCCGCCCTGCCTGCCCGGTTCCTGCGTGAGACCGACATCGACGTGGTTCTGCTGGCCGGCCGCTACACGCTCCTGGAACAGGACTCGCTCACCGAACTGCTCCCGGAGGCGGCCGCCCGCGGCCGGAGCGTGGTCATCGGCGGAGTGTTCAACTCCGGGCTGCTGACGGCCCCCCGGCCCGGCGCCACCTACGACTACGCACCCGCGCCGCAGCCGGTCCTCGACCGGGCGCTGCGGCTCCTGGAGGTCTGCGAACGCCACGGCGTGCCGCTGCGGGCCGCCGCGCTGCGCTTCCCGTTCGGCCATCCCGCGGTCACGAGCGTCCTGACGGGCGCGCGCTCCCCCCAGGAGGTGCGCGACACGGTGGAGCAGCTGCGGCGCCCGATTCCGGACGCCCTGTGGGAGGAACTGCGCGCCGAGGAACTGCTGGACCCGGACACCCCCGTCCCCGCAGCCGCGCCGACCGGGAAAGCCGCGCCGTCGAAGGAGACGTCATGAGGGTCGCCCTGCACACCAAGGTCCGCGCCGACCGTATCGAGGAGTACGAGGCCGCGCACCGGGAGGTGCCCGAGGAGCTCACCGCCGCGATCCGCGCCGCGGGGGTGCGGGAATGGACGATCTGGCGCAGCGGCACGGACCTGTTCCATGTGCTGGTGGTCGAGGACTACCAGGCGATGATCGCCGAACTCGACAAGCTGCCCGTCAACATCGCCTGGCAGGCCAGGATGGCCGACCTGCTCGACGTCGTCCACGACTACTCCGCGCAGGGCGCGGACGCCTCACTGCCGGTGGTGTGGGAATTGTGACCGGACCGGAGACCGTGCCCGGCATCGTGGACGCCCACCACCATGTGTGGGACCTGTCCGTGCGCGACCAGGACTGGATCAGCGGAGCCGAACTCGCCCCGCTGCGACGCGACTTCACCCTCGACGACCTGGCACCGGAGGCCCGCGCGGCCGGTGTCACCGCCACCGTGCTGGTGCAGACGATCACCGTGCCGGAGGAGACGCCGGAGTTCCTGGCCCTGGCCGCCGACAGCGACCTGGTCGCCGGAGTCGTCGGCTGGACCGACCTGACCGCCCCCGACATCGCCGATACCCTCGCAGGGCTGCGCGCGGGCCCCGGAGGGGAGCACCTGGTGGGCATCCGCCACCAGGTGCAGAGCGAACCCGACCCGCGCTGGCTCGAACGCCCCGACGTACTGCACGGCCTCTCCGCGATCGCCGAGGCGGGACTCGTCTACGACCTCGTGGTGAAGCCGCACCACCTCGCGGCGGCCGTCGCGGCCGCGGAGCGCCTGCCGGGCCTCACCTTCGTCCTCGACCACATCGGCAAGCCGCCCATCGCGTCCGGCGAAATCGACCCCTGGGCCCAGCAGATCCGGCGCCTCGCCGGCCTTCCCAACACCGTCTGCAAACTCTCCGGCATGGTCACCGAAGCCGACTGGGGCTCCTGGAGCGTCGCGGCCCTCACGCCGTACGCCGACACCGTGCTCGACGCCTTCGGACCCGCGCGGCTGATGTTCGGCTCCGACTGGCCCGTCTGCCGGCTCGCCGCCACGTACGCCGAAGTGCTCGCCGCCGTACGCGAGCTGACGGCCGGGCTCGGGCCGGCCGAGCGCCACGACGTCTTCACCGGCACGGCCGCGCGGACCTACGACCTCTCCGTCACACGGCCGGCCCCGCCCCAGGAACCCCGCCGGCGAACGTCCCGCCGCTGACCGTCATTCAACTCGACGCGGCGGAGGCAGTGTTCACCACCGTCGCCCCCGCAACCGCCGTGACCGGCACCGTGATCCTCGACCACGGTCCGGGCCATCGGGGCGGGTCCTGACCCTGATCTCCGGCCCCTCGGCCACCAGCGACATCGAACTGGACCGTGTCGAGGGCGCACACGGGCCCGGGACGCTCGACATCGTCGTCGTGCCGCACTTCCCTTCTCTGACCGGACCTGGTTAGAGATCCCATCGGAATTTTGCGTCCTCGCTCTGGATGGGGAGTGGGGCTGTGTCTGTTAATACATCCGATGTTCATGCCCGGCACCCGACCCGCCCGAAAATCGGCGGCAACCTTTTCGCCCCCCGCGGCCACTGAGCAGTGCAACACCGACACGCTCTTCCGAACGGATGAACATGCAAGAGACACGCCAGGCCGCGCGGCAGCGCAGGCAGAGACGTCGGCTGATGGTGGGCACCGCTGCGGGGCTGGTCGTCACAGGTCTTCTCGTCTGCCTGGTCATGACGATGCAACCGGACCGCAAGGAGGATGCCGGGCGGGCCCCGGCCACGGCCGTCGCCAACTCCCAGGAGGCTCTCCCGTCGGCGTCGCCAGGGCAGAAGTCGTCGACACCCTCCCCGTCCGCCACCTCCGCGACGCCGTCGGCCGGCGCTACGAAGACCCCGAAGGCTTCCGCGGGCAAGTCGACTCCGCGCCCGTCAGCCTCCACGCGAGAGGCTCAGGCTCCGGTCACGTCATCCCTGGCCGGACGGATCCGCCCCCAGAGCACGTACCAGGGGGTCGCCACCGTGTACAAGGCCGGCGTCGGGGACGGCGCCTGCTCCTACGGCCCGAGCGGCGACATGATGATCGCGGCGATGAACACCACCGACTACGAGGTCTCCAAGGCCTGCGGCGCGTACGTACGCGTCCGCGCGGCGAACGGCGCCTCGGTCACGGTCCGGATCACCAACGAATGCCCGCTGCCCTGCGCGCCGGGGCAACTCGACCTCAGCGAACAGGCCTTCGCCAAACTGGCTCCCGTCTCGACCGGCCGGATCTCGATCAGCTGGAGCCTGTTGAGCCCCGACACGGCGGGCACGATCTCGATCCGGTACAAGAACGGATCCAGCCCCTACTGGTGCGGCGTCCAGGCCATCGGCCACCGCAACCCGCTCGCTCGGCTGGAAGTCCGCGCCGGCGGCGGCTGGCGCCAGCTGACCCGCACCGACTACAACTACTTCCTCTCTCCCGACGGCAGCGGTTGCGGCGGTGCGATCAGGATCACCGACATCTACGGCGAACGACTGACCATCAACGGGATCGCCCTGAGGCCGGACGCCGTGCAGTCGGCGGGGGTCCAGTTCGCCCGGCACTGACCCGGCTGCCGGGCGGCTGTGCGGCCTCCGGGGACCCGCCTGTCGGCGTGGAGGGACCAGGCGGGCCCCCAGGAACGTGTGTCACGCGGTGCTGCAGGCGGTGCCGTTCAGGCTGAAACCGGAGGGCTTGGCGAAGGCGCCGCTCGAGGTGCCCTGGAACCCGAAGGTCGCCTGGCCACCGGCGGCCACCTCACCGTTGTGGGCCACGTTGCTCGCGGTGACGGCTCCCGACGAGCCGGACAGGTTCGCGTTCCAGGCGTTGGTGATCTGCTGCCCGGACGGGAGGGTGAAGGCGAGCTTCCAGCCGCTCACGCGGGAGGAGCCGGTGTTGGTGATGGTGACATCGGCGGTGAAGCCGCCCTGCCAGGCGTTCGCCCCGTACGACACCTTGCAGGCCGTGGAGCCTCCGGGGTTGCCCGGGCCGCCGGGGTCACCGGTGGAGCCCGTGTTGACGGTGGAGGAGAACGAGTTCACCGCGAGGCCCGCGCCGTTCTGCCAGGGCTCGAACCCCGCCTGAACACTCGTCATGTACCAGTTGTTCTGGGCGAGTCCCCGGGACACGGTCTGCCGGACGAAGTCCATGACGTCGAAGGACCAACTGGTGATCGCCGACGGTGCGACGAACGACAGCACGTCGTTCGAGCCGTTGCTGCCGGACCACAGCTGCCACTCGCGCCCGGCCACGGTGGCGGTGCCGACCGGGGATCCGATGGGCTGGATGGGACCGACCTTGTTGAACCAGATCATGATCTCGGTCCGGTTCACGCCGTCGGTGCGGGGCGTGGGGTCGAGCCAGATGTCGTACGAGGCGTTGTACGCCGCGTTGTTCACGTAGGTGTAGGAGATGCTCGAGGGTGCGGAGGAGATGGTGCTGAGCTGAGCGGGAAGCTTGGTGCCGGGCGAGCAGTTGGTGTAGTGGCAGCCGTTGTAGACGGACGGGTAGGACTTCGGAGCGCCGTTCGTGGGGACGGAGCCGTCGGCCTGGGTGATCCTGAACCCCGAGTCGGTGGCGGCGACGCACTGGGTGTCGTTGGTGCCCCAGCGGTTGTTCTGCACCACGTAGCGGCCCTGGATGGTCGTGGAACCGAAGGGTTGGCAGATCGTGGTGTCGGCCCGCGCCGCCGAGGACGCGGTCAGCAGCGCGGCGAGTGAGACGAGCGAGGTGAGCAGCGCGCCGAGCAGGCCACGCGCGCTGTGGGCATGGTGGGGTGAAGGACGCATGCGGATCCTCTTCGAGGGGGGAGGTAAGGAAGTGTTCCCGGGAACTCGTGAATGGGAGCGCTCCCAATTCTGGGGATCGGCACGGACTGTAGGGGTGCTTCAGGTCCCTGACAAGACTGCCGGCATGAACCCGTCGGAACTGATTCCGGAGACGCGGGTCAGACGAGGGCGTCGAGCCACAGCGCGCCCCGACTCCGGTGCGGTTCACAGGCGTTGGCCGGTGAACGTCAGGTCGAGTCGCGGACCACCAGCTCCGTACGGAGGATGACGTGACGCCACGCCACGGCACCTTCCTCCATCTCCTCCAGGAGGAGCCGGACCATGGCACGTCCGATCTCCTCGATCGGCTGGCGGACCGTGGTGAGCCGTGGTTCGGTCCGCTGAGCCAGCGGAAAGTCGTCGAAGCCGATCACGGCGACATCCTCCGGCACCCGGCGCCCGGCCGCGCGCAGCGCCTCCAGAGCCCCTGCGGCCGTGGTGTCCGACGCGGCGACCACGCCGTCGATGTCCGGATGGCGTTCGATGAGCTCGGCCATGGCGCGGCGTCCGCTCTCGGCCGTGAAGTCGCTCTCGGCGACACGGGTCCGCTCGCCTTCCAGGCCCGCCGACGCCAGAGCCTCCTGGTAGCCGCGCAGTCGGCACTGGGCGGCGTACAGGTCCAGCGGCCCGGTGATGGTGGCTATGACTCTGCGGCCTCGTTGCAGGAGATGGGAGACGGCACTGCGGGCTCCGCCGATGTTGTCCGCGTCGACGTAGCTGACGTACTCGTCGCCCGAGCGGCGCCCCAGCAGCACGGTCGGCATCCGGGCCTCGGCGAGCATGTCCGGCAGCGGATCGCCGGCGTGCACGGACATCAGCAGGACACCGTCCACCCGGCCACCGCGGGCGTACTCGAGGAAGCGCTGCCGCTCGGCGTCGGAGCGGACCAGGGTCAGCAGCAGCTGTATGCCGGTGTCCGTCAGCGCGTCGCCGAGCGAGCTGACGATCTCGGAGAAGAAGGGCTCCGCGAACTGCCGCCAGTCCGGCTCCGTCATGACCAGGGCGACGGCGTCGGCCCGCCGCCCGGCCAGCGAACGGGCCGCGAGGTTGGGCACGTAACCCAGTTCGTCGATGGCCTGTTGCACGGCTCGACGCGTCGACTCCCTCACACCCGCCGCGTTGTTGATGACGCGGGAGACCGTGCCTCGACCCACCTGCGCGTGGGCGGCCACCTCCTCCAGCGTCGGTGTCCCCGGGCGTCGCCTGCCCATGACCACCTCCCCCACGAGATCACCGATCTTACCGGCCGGAGGTAATCGAGCACATGACTTCGGCAATGGCACCGGGTCAGGCGGTCACGCCGCAACGCGAGGTTGGGAGCGCTCCCGTCCTGGTGGGGAGGTATGGGGGTCTATCGCTGGTGGTCGAAGGCGGACTCGCTGTTTCAAGGCTTCGGCCAGCGGGTTCTGGTAGCCGCTGCGGGCGAAGCTGGATCCGATCCGCCAGGACCAGCCGGCGCTGGTCATGTACTTCTCCATGATCTCCCAGAGGCCGTTGAACTTGGTCCAGTCGCCGGTGATCTTTCCGTACACGGCCTGGAGCCAGAGGAGGTAGCTGTACGCCTCGGACGTGGTCTCGTGGCCGTGGTCGGGGGCCTCGACGATCAGCGTCTCGAAGTACTTCAAGAAGATCGGCGACTGCGTCGGACCTCGACCTGCCCGGCCGGCACCGGCAAGGAGGGACGGCCGCACCTACGCCTTCGACCACTACCGCCTGGAAGGCCGCGCCACCGTCCGCAATCCACACCGGCATCGGCCGTGACACCGACAGTGACCTCTACCAGGACCGCCGCCACTACGCCTGGGACAACCGCTCCGACACCGCCACCCTCCGCAACGTCGACAGCGGCCACTCCCGGACTGCTTCCGACACCGACCGGCGAGATGCGAGTGCGGACGGAGAAGCCCGCGGCGACTGCTGGCCGCAGTTCGGGCGATCAAGAGTTCTCCTCCCTGCCGAGGGCAGAGCGCAGCCGGCGGTGTGCTTCTCCAGGACCGCCGCCCTCCTGACCTTCCAGCAGGGCGGCTGCGATGGCGTCCAGCTTGCGCTGGACGGCACGTTCGGCCCGCAGCTCGGAGTTCTTCAGCAGCGCCACCAGGAGCAGGGTCACCGCCGACATTGCCTCACCCATGAACAGAAGCCACGTAATCGGCAGACCGATCACGTGCAACGTGACAGCCACGGCAACCAGGATCAGGCAGATCCCGAAGAACGGTGCCGAACTGGTGAACCGGGAGGCATTCTCGGCCAGCCTCTCAAACGGCTGACTCCGCTGGACCCCGCGGTCGGACGGATGCTTGAGAATCATGCTCATTCTCTACAGCGGACGGTGGCATACCCGAGGGCTGCCACACCCGGCCAGGATGCGGACTTCCTCCCCGCGGGTTCGGCGAGATCCCGTCCTGGTGTGCGGCGAAGGGGTCCTGGTCGACGCGATGGGCTCGTGCACTCGCTCCGTGTCGTCGCCGAAGGTACGGCGACGCTTTTCGAAAGCGGGCACCCGTTTCCGCCCCGGCGTCAGGGGCAGGCGCATCGTAGAGCGTCGACGAAGGGACCGACATGAGCACCGGGGAGAAGGCCAAGGCCACGACCGAGCAGGTTGTCGGGAAGGCTGTCAGGAAGCTGGCCCACGCGATGGGCAAGGACACCACCGCCGCCAAGGGCGCCGCACTGGAGGCACGGGGCAAGGCCCGAGCGACCAAGGAGGGTGCGAAGGGCAGCTTCCGCCACTGATCGCCTCCAGGGATGGAGCGAAACGATTCCGTATTGATGCCCGTGCCGCCGATGCGCGTCGGGGCGCATCCCGGCCAGGCCGAGGGCGCCCACCACGACGTCGGCCTGCCGGGCGAGTCGCAGGTCGACCTCGCGGGCCCGGTCGGCGCCGCCCCGGCCGGCCCACAGGCTCGGGCGGTGGTTGGGGTCGTAGGCGACCGTGACGCCGTGGCGCCGGGCCGCTGCCATCGCCTCCTCCGCGACGTCCACCGTGGTCTCGGACAGGCCGGCGAAGATGCCGCCGGTGTGGAACCACCGCACACCTGGGGCGAAGACCGTGTCCCAGTCGACGTCCCCCTTGCGGAGCTGGGAGACCGCCGTGTGCGCGCGGTCGCTGACGCCCAGTGCGCCGCGGATGCCGAAGCCGCGCTCGACGAGGTTGAGGCCGTTGCGGGCGGTGCGTCCGATGCCGTCGCCGGGCACCCAGCGGATCAGGGAGGTGTCGACGCCGCCCTGGAGGACGAGGTCCTCCACGAGCCGCCCCACCGCGTTGTCGGCCAGGGCGGTCACGACGGCCGTGCGCAGACCGAAGCAGCGGCGCAGCCCGCGTACCACGTTGTACTCGCCTCCGCCCTCCCAGACCTGGAAGGAGCGGGCGGTGCGGATCCGTCCCTCGCCCGGGTCGAAACGGAGCATCACCTCGCATAGGGCCACCACGTCGGTCACGTCGAACTCCTTTCCACGGCATCGGCGGTCAGCCGGCGGATGCCCTCGTAGTCGCCCTGCCGAAGGTGTGCCGAAGTGGCCGTCCAACTGCCGCCGACGGCCAGGACGGCGGGCTCGGCGAGGTAGGCGGCGGGGTGGTCGGCGCCGATGCCGCCGGTCGGCACGAATCGCACGTGCGGGAAGGGCACCGCGAGCGCCCGCAGCGTCCGGACACCACCGAGGGGTTCGGCGGGGAAGAGCTTGACGGTGTCGAAGCCGGCTAGCGGCTAGCAGTGCGCCCATCAGCTCGGTGGCGGTGGCGATGCCGGGCACGAGAAGAACCGCCAACTCCCGGCACTTCGCTACGTCGTCGTCATAGCCGGGGGAGACGATGCAGCGGGCCCCGGCGGCGACGGCACGCTGGGCCCAGTCGATGGCGGGCTGGACGTCCCATCTCTTCTCTGGTTGGCGTCCACGGCGATACGGATGCCGTCGCCGACCGTCTCGCGGGCGGTGCGCATGCGCCGTACGTCGTCTTCCAGATCGGCGCCGACCTTGAGCTTGATCTGGGTGAAGCCGTCGGCGACGGCCTCGCGGGCCAGGCGGGCGAGCTTCTCGTCGGAGTAGCCGAGCCAGCCGGGGGTGGTGGTGTACGCGGGATAGCCCCGGTCGAGCAGACGGCCGATGCGATGTGCCCGGCCCGGTTCGGTGCGACGCAGGATCTCCAGTGCCTCCTCGGGGGTGAGGGCGTCGCTCAGCCAGCGGAAGTCGACCTGCGCGACCAGTTCTTCGGGTGGCATTTCGCCGAGGAAGCGCCAGACCGGCTGTCGACGCGCTTGGCGGCCAGGTCCCAGGCGGCGTTGACGACGGCGCCGGTGGCCATATGGATGGTGCCCTTCTCCGGCCCAGCCAGCGCGGTTGGGGATCGTGGACGAGGGAGCGCGAGAAGGCGCCGAGATCGCGGCAGGCTTCTTCGACCGAGCGGCCCACCAATGCGGGGCCGGGGTTTGGATGGCGGCGGCCCGGGCGTCGTTGCCGCGGCCGGTGGTGAAGGCGGGGGCGTGGCCCTCCAGCCCGTCGCCGGCGTCGGTGCGCAGGACGACGTAGGCGGCGGAGTAGTCGGTTAGGGGTTCATCGCGTCCTACCCATCCAGGTGCCCGACGTCGGGAAACGCACGTCCAGCACATCCAGGGCGGTGATGCGGGCGGATGCCGGGGCAGCGGACTGGACGGATGACATGGCGCGACTCCTGTGCGGGCGGGGCCGATGCGGCACCCTGAAGACTTGGGATGTATGTAGTTCCAGGCTTACCTGTGCGGGCTGCGCGGCAGCCCGAGGTGAGGGATGCATCCCATCAATGGTTTCCAAGCTTCCTGGTGAGCCGAGCATCGACCATCGGCGAGACATGCCATGTCTGTAACTCAATGAACATGGCAATACAGAGTAAAAGCCCTAAAGAGTCATGCCGGAAAGCGCCTTACATCCCTGCACGACCGTTGACATCCCAGGTGTGCATGGTCGATCTTCATGCGTAATCCCCCCGCCCCCTCTGTCAGGGATCCCTCCATGCCGAGCTCTTCGATCAGCAGACGTCAGTTACTGGCCGGTGCCTCCTGCGTGGCCGCTGCGGCCGTCGCCGGAGGTGTCTTCGGCGCGGGTGGCGCGCACGCTGCGCCCCGCAGGTACACGCCGGATTGGGACTCGGTCGATCAGCACCCACCCGCCCCCGAGTGGTTCCAGGACGCCAAGTTCGGCATCTACTTCCACTGGGGCGCCTTCAGCGTCCCCGCCCACGACAACGAGTGGTACCCGCGCAACATGTACCTGAGCGGCAGCACCGCCAACAGACACCACAAGGCCATCTACGGCGACCCGTCGGCGTGGCCGTACCACAACTTCGTCGACGGAGGGCGGGACCTGGCGGGCAACGCCGTCAAGTTCGCGCCGAAGCTGAAGTCGGCGGGCGGCGAGTTCGACCCCGACGAGTGGGTGCAACTGTTCGTCGACGCGGGCGCCAAGTTCGCCGGCCCCGTGGCCGAGCACCATGACGGCTTCTCCATGTGGGGCAGCCAGGTCAACGAGTGGAACTCGGTGGACAAGGGCCCGGGTCTGAACCTGCTGCGGCTGTTCACCACGGCCATCCGCGCCAAGGGGCTCAAACTCCTGGTGGCGATGCACCACGCGTACAACTTCAACGGCTTCTACGGGTACGCGCCCGCGCAGTCGGACCCCAGCCTGAAGAAGCTCTACGGGCAGCTGAGCCGGGAGCAGGAGAACCAGCTCTGGTACGACAAGCTCAAGGAGGTCGTCGACCTCGCCCAGCCCGACATCCTCTGGCAGGACTTCAGCCTCGACGCCGTCGACGAGAAGCAGCGGCTGAACTTCCTGTCGTACTACTACAACCAGGCCGACAGCTGGGGCCGTGAGGTCGTCGCCACGTACAAGGACGGCATGAACGGCAAGGGCGAGGTGTTCGACTACGAGCGTGGGGGCCCCGCGGACCTGGCCGCCCCCTACTGGCTCACGGACGACAGCATCTCCAGCTCCAGCTGGTGCTACACGGAGGGCATCGGCTACTACAGCATCCAGCAGATGCTGCACTCGTTCATCGACCGGGTGAGCAAGAACGGCAACATGCTGCTGAACATCGCGCCGATGGCCGACGGCACCATCCCGCAGGCGCAGAAGAGCATCCTGCTCGGCATCGGCGACCACCTGAAGCGCTTCGGCGAGTCGGTGTACTCGACCCGCGCCTGGACGGCTTACGGCGAGGGTCCGACGAAGATGGGCGGCGGGTCCTTCACCGCGCCGACGGCCGGCACCGCGCAGGACATCCGGTTCACCCGGAACAAGGCGGACGACGTGCTGTACGCCACCGTCCTCGGCTGGCCCGGCAGCTCTCTGACCGTCAAGACCCTGAACTCGGACCGGATCGACCTCTCGTCCCTCACGTCGGTCAAGCTCCTCGGCGCGACCGCCGGTACCTACATCGACCTGCCGACGCCGGCCCAGGGCTCCTCCGGACTGACGGTCACCCTGCCGTCCTCGGCGCCGTACAGCGCGGGCGCCTACGTCCTCAAGCTCGCGTTCTCCGGCCGGATACCCGGCTTGCGCCCGCTGGCCGGTGCCGTCGGCTTCGGGGACGTCGACTACTCGGGCCGCGCCGCCGTACTCGCCCTCGGCGACTACACCACGGACCGGGTGATGTCGGCGGGGCTGGGCCCGCGTACCCTGTCCTCCCTCCGGCTCGCCCCCGGCTACCAGGTCATCGGCTACTCCGATGACGATTTCACCGGCACCTCCTGGACCTTCAACGTTGACAACCCCGATCTCCGGAACACCGGCAACAACGACCAAGTCGCGTCACTCAAGGTGCAGTTCCAGCCCTCGACGTACTTCCGGATCACCAATGTCACCGACGGCCTGGCCCTGGACAGCGGCGGCGACGTCGCCGCCGGGGCCAACCTCAAGCAATGGACCTGGAACGGCAGCAACAACCTGCAGTGGCAGGTGGTGGACGTCGGAGGCGGCTACTACAGGCTGGTCAACCGCACCAACGGCATGGTCGCCGACGGCTGGGGTGCCACGTCGGACGGCGCCGCGGTCCGGCAGGCGCCGTGGAACGGCGGAACCAACCAGCAATGGGCGATCACCCACCGGGGCGACGGCCGGTACTCGATCGCCAACCGCACCACCGGTCTGGTCCTCGACGGCGGAGGCAATGTGCCCTCCGGCTCCGTCACCAAGCAGTGGACCTACGGCAGCAGCACCAACCTGCTGTGGACCTTCACGGCCTTGTGACCCTCGTGGGACGTGACGAGCGGCTGCGGTTGAGCGCGTCGTGGCATCTGTCCCGCGGAGGGTAGGGGCAGGAGGGGACGATCCGTCACTGCTGGTGCGTCTGTGACGTGTACGGCTGCTGCTCGATGCCGGCTCCGTTGGCGGTGCTGCCCTCGTCGACGGCGAGGGCGAGCCCGCTGTAGCGGTTGATGAGGAGGTAGTGCCCGTCACCGGTGGGCGTGACGGCCCAGTGCTGCTGGGGGGGGGCGTCGGCGTCTCCCCAGACGCCGACGGTGCCGCCGTCCGCGCGGGACAGGCTCTGGATTTCAAGAGGCACTTCCTCTACGCCGGGGGCAAGACCAACGCGGCCGCCCCACATGAAATCCCCAAGGTCAGTTGTAGACGTTGAATTCTGCGACTGACCACCAGCTACGCGCAACATTGCCGGTATTGACGACCTTGATGTAGCGAGCTGTCTGCGTCGGGAAGGAAATCAAGTGGACTCGTTGGCCGTCCGCTACGGACGTGACCTTGGTCCAGTCGGTTTCATCCGTGGATACGTATACGTCTGCGCTTCGCGCATAGTCGCTGACACTGCCGCCGACATCCAGCACGATCTTGTCGAAGGTCTGTGTCTGCCCCATGTCCACTTGGATCCAGAGGCCGTCGTACTGCCCTGTTCCGGAGCTGTACCGGGTGTCGGAATGGCCATCGAGCATGTTTCCGGGCGCATCCCACTGGCTTGCGTCCGAAGCCTTTGCGGTCCAGCCTGTCCGCGGCAGCGCAGGACCAAGATCTATGACGTCGAACGATGATCCACCTGCGTCTGCTCCGCTGGCCCCCTTCACGGAAACCGTGACCTTCCCCGCTGGAAGCCCCTTCGGAACGTAGGCGCTGATGCTCGTGTCCGACCAGGTGTCTATTTCGGCATAGCTCGATCCGAAGTACACCGTACCCAGCCCCTGTGCATCGCCGAAACCAGAACCGCGAATCGTGAATTTGGAGCGCGGCATTCCTCGTTCCGGCTTCAATTCGCTGAAGGCCGGCGATGGGAAGCTTGACAGCTTCTTGGTGGTGAACATCGCCGAGGTGCCGCTTGGCAGCGTATAGGTGTACGAGCCGTCGGTGGATATCTTGAAACTCTTGTTTTCGGTGGTCCCGTTGAATACTACGGATACCTGTGCCCCCTCCTTGCTGGTCCAGGTCTTCAGCTGGAGGCCGTTCGATACTGCTGTAGGAGCTGTGATCGAGCCGGTTCCACGCGCAGACCCGTACACCTCGATGTCGCCGATGGCCCACCAGAAACCGGATGCCGCGGTACTGACGATGCGAATGTACTGTGCCGTTCGGGTCGGCAACGTGACGGCTATCTTGCCGATGCCCCCGCTGCCGCTCGCAACCGCGCCGCCCCAATCGGCACCGTCGTTCGAAACGTAGATCTGGTACCTGGTGACGTAGTCGAACGAATTGTTCACGCCGGTGTCGAGGACGATTCTGTTGAAGCTCGTGGGGCTCCCCAGGTCGATCTGGAACCAGTCGCCGCTCGTCGTCCCGTGCCCGAGGCTCCACTTTGTGTTGATGTCGCCGTCGATCGCGTTCGCGGCCACCCCCCAGTCCGGCTGCGCGGAAGCCGTGGCGGTCCACTTGCTACGGCTCAGTGCCCTTCCTGTCGTCTGGACGGAAGCTCCGATCGGAAGGGAGTACGTGACCAGCTTGTTTCCGGTACGGATGGCGTTCTGGTAGGGCAGCAGTGCCGGATCGTACGTGACGGTGATCGGGCCGGATGTCGACGTGAATGTGAAGTCGTGTGTCGGGTCCGAGACCTTGGTCGCTGCGGGGGTACGGCCGCTCTGCGCAGGCCCGGAGTACGTGAAGGTGACGGCGTCGCCGGCGTTCAGGGTGTAGTCGAACGAGTGTGTCCCGTCCGCGACGCTGAAGGTTCTCGCGGCGCTGCCCGAGTTGTGGGCGATCAGGACCTTCGATCCGTCCGGGTTCTGGAACGCGACGTTCTCTATGCTTCCTTCGCCGAAGGTGTTCGAGTAGATCCGGCGTGCTCCGGGCTTGACGAACCTGCTGGCGTGGGCGAGGGCGTGGTAGTCCACGTTGTAGGTCACCCGTCCGTCGGCCGGGTCGATCGTGAGCAAGCCCCGAAGCATGGGTATGCCGGCCGTGTCGCTGTTGAGCGGGCCCCGATCGGGGTCGAGTGCGATGTTCCACAGCATCACCCCGTTTGCCCAGTTGCGCGTTCCGTTGATGATCCACGTTCCCAGTGCTTCGCTGAACGCCGTCTGGTCGCTGTCCTGCCAAACGCCTCCGGTGGCTTCTGTGATGAAGGTTTCCTTGCTCGGGTAGTCGTTGTGGACCACTGTCTGGTAGTTCGGGTTGCCGCTGTAGATGTGCCATCCGGTTCCCGCGGTGTACTTGGAGGCTGCGGGATCGCTGAAGATCGTCTCCGGATACGAGGGCACGTCCCAGTTGTGGTCCCAAGCCAGGATCCTCGTGGAGATTCCGTTGGCTTCGAACGCCTTGCCGATCTCCTGGATCAACTCGGCTTCCTGGTACGCGGACAGGAACATTCCGGGCCAGGTGGGAGTACCCATGGGTTCGTTCTGCGGGGAAATGTAGGAGATGGGCACGCCGGCTTCGCCATAGGCGTGGATGAACTTGACGAAGTAGTTGGCCAGCGCGGAGGTGTACTCGCTCCTGAGGGTGCCTCCGATCATGGAGTCGGAGGTCTTCATCCAGCCTGGTGGGCTCCACGGGTTGGCCATGATCTTGATGGACGGGTTGAGTGAGAGGGCCTGCCGCAACGCCGGAATGATGTACGGCACGTCATGCTGGACGGAGAAGTCGGACAGCGTGGGGTCCGTTTGTCCTGCGGGCATGTCGTTGTAGGAGTAGTTCCCGGACGCGTTGAAATCCGTGGCGCCCATCGGAGAGCGGAGCAGGCTGAGGCCGATTCCCTTCGAGGGATCGAACAGCTTCTTCATCAGCTTGGTCCGCTCGGCGGTGGACAGCTTGTCGATGAGCCAGGCGGAGGAGTCGGTCATGGCCGCGCCGAAGCCCTGGACCTTCTGGTACTTGACGCTGTCGTCGATCTTGATCGTCAGCGGGTTGGCCGTTCTCTTCGCCTTGAAGAGCACATCGTCCTGGCCGGCGACCCACTTGTCGGCCGATACGTCCGTCAGCCACACACGGACGGAATTGTCACGTGAGGCTCGCTTCAGCTGCGGGGCGGCGATGGCGTTGCCGGAAACCTGGGTCCAGGCGGTGGCGACACCGACTGCGGTGGCCAGGAACCGGCGTCGTCCGAGACCGTATGACCTCATGGAAGATCCTCCTTCGGACCTGCTTGTTCAGTACGTGGGAGAGTGGGTGGGACACAGTGCCGAGGTGGGGGATCGACCGGTTGGAGTCGGTTCTACGGCGACGGCGGCGCCGACTCTGCGGCGCCGGTGCTCGGCTCCTTGATCACGAGCGGGTGCAGGTCCCACGCGTCGACCGCGAAGCCGAGGCGCGTACCCGGGGCGGTGCGGGCCTGCAGTCGCCACGGGCTCTGCCCTGTGGGGTAGAAGCGCAGGGTGAGGACCTGGCCGGTGGTGATCAGGAAGATTTCGGCGATGGAGTGGTCGACGACGACGCGCAGGTCGACGGGCCTGTCCGGCGGGCAGTGCATCCGGTGGGAACCGCCGCGGGCCCGGCTGTCCAGTGAGGCGTGGTCACGGTCGACGACGAGTTCGCCCGCGTCCACGTCCAGACGGATGTCGAGGTACTCGGCGCCGTCCGGGGTGGTGACCAGCCGCAGGCCGGCGTTTCCGGTCGGCTCCAGACGGGCCGTCAGGTCGAAGGCGCGGCCCACGGTGCCCAGGTCCACCGGCTGCGAGCCGTGCGTCGCGCCTGTGGCGGTGATGGTGTGTCGGCCGCGCAGGGCGAGCAGTTCGGTGGCGGGCCGCTGGCGCAGTGTGCCGTCGTCGTGGACGTGGATCTCGCGGGGCAGGGTGAGGACCCCGGTCCATCCGTCCGCGACGGCCCAGGCTTCGTCGCGGGCTTCCCACGACCAGCCCCACAGCAGCCACCGGTCGCCCGGTGCGCGCAGCAGGGCCGGTGCGTAGCAGTCGGGGCCGTGGTCGACGGGCACCGCTGAGCCCGCCTTGAAGTGGCCGTCATGCTCGTCGCCGATCAGGGCCGCGACGCTCTGCGGACCGGTGGGTTCGGTCCAGGTGCTGAAGAGGAGGGCGCCGCGTCCGTCTGCTGCCGGGAGGTATTGCGGGCATTCCCAGCCCTCCCCGGTGAGCAGGTCGGTGCCATCGACGGGCTCCGGATGGCGGGTGGCGAAGGGCCCCCGGTAGGCCCAGTTCTCCAGGTCGGGCGAGTCGTAGACGAGGGCGGCGGCGCGGCCGTCCGCTAGGGCGGCGCCGACCAGCATCCGCCAGCCGTCGCCGTCCTGCCAGACGTACGGGTCGCGGTACATGGTGCAGCCCTCGGGCAGCTCGGGGATGACCAGTTCACCACTCGGGCTGAACGTCCGGCCGCTGTCCCGGGAGACGGCGCGGGTGACCGGCTGGTGCTGGAACGAGCGGTCCTCGCGGTGCGCGGAGTAGAAGGCGACCAGCCGTTCGCCGTCGGAGACGGCGTTACCGGAGAAGCAGCCGTCGGCGTCCAGGCCACCGGGGGTCGGGGACAGGGCGATCGGCAGCGGCTCCCAGCTCAGCAGGTCGGGGCTGCGGAAGTGGCCCCAGTGCATGTTGGCGTGGGTTGCTCCGTGCGGGTTGTACTGGTAGCACACGTGGTAGTGGCCGTCGTGGAAGACCAGCCCGTTGGGGTCGTTGATCCAGTTGCGGGGCGGGCGCAGGTGCGCGACGGGGAAGTGTGGATCGCGGGGTGGGGTGGACACACGCGTGCCTTTCGGTATGACAGGGGACCGCCCCGCCGGCCCTCTGGTTCGCGGGGCGGCGGGCCGACGGGGCGGTGGTCTTCAAGCCGGTGTGCGGCCTTCAGGTCCGGATGCGGAATTCCACGTTCAGCTGCTGCTCCCGCCGTGAGCTGGGGCCGACGCGGAGTGCGAACTCGCCTGGTTCGACCACTCGGCGGTTGTCGGCTGTGACGAGAGAGCACTGGGAGGCAGGGATGCTGATGCGGACGTCCAGGCTTTCGCCGGGAGGTATTTCAACCTGGGTGAAACCCTTCAGCTCCTGCTCGGCCCAGGTGACGCTGGTGGTCAGGTCGCTGACGTACGCCTGGACCGTTTCCACGGCCCTGCGGCTGCCGCTGTTGGTGAGCCGCACCGTGGCGTCGACGGTGCCGTCGGCGGAGACCTCCGGGTCGTGCACGACCAGGTCGGAGTAGGTGACCGTGGTGTAGGTGAGGCCCTCGCCGAACGCGTACAGAGGGTCCTGTGTGAGATCCGCATAGCGGCTCCCGTGCTGGCCTCGCACTTGGTTGTAGAAGACCGGTTGCTGTCCGACGTGACGTGCGAAGGAGACCGGGAGCCGGCCGCTGGGTTCGATGAGTCCGAGAAGCAGTTCGGCGACGGCGCGGCCACCGCGCATGCCCGGGTTGAACGCCTCGATGAGGGCTGCCGCGTTCAGTGCCGACTCCGGGAGGGTGCTCGGCTTGGACTGGGCCAATACGACGATCATCGGTGTGCCGGTGGCGGCGACCGAGTCCAGCAGCGCGATCTGGCCTCCCTGGAGGTCGAGCGTCGCCGTGGAGCGCACCTCGCCGGTGAGGGCGATGGTGTCCCCCACGACCACGATGGCGTAGTCGGCGGCCTCCGCGGCGGCGGTGGCCTTTCGAAGCTGTGCCTGGTCGACCGGGGCGGGGGTGAAGACGGATGGCTGCGGTTGGCCGTCGGGCCCGAGGGACCACTCGGGGTTGGATGCGGGGCTTTCGATGTCGGCTCCGCGGGCGTACGTGATGGTCCAGTCGGCCGGTGCGACGGCGCGAAGGCCGTCGAGCACCGTCTCCACCGACTCGCGTGGATGTCCTTCGGGCATCCACGGGACCTGCCCGGTGGCGCCCGCCCAGTCGCCGAGCATGGCTTGCGTGCTGTCGGCGTTGGGGCCGATGACCGCGATCGTCCGCGGCCTGTCCCGGCTCCCGGCGCGCCCCGTTCCGTCCGAGGCCAACCCGCCCTCGAGGGGCAGGATCCCCTCGTTGCGCAGCAACACCAGGGAGCGTCGGGCGGTTTCGAGGTTGAGGTCGGCGTGCGCGCGGCAGCCGATCACCTGCGCCTGCCGCTCGGGGTCGGGGGCGCGGGGGTTCTCGAAAAGTCCGAGCTCGAACTTCAGCCGCAGAACCCGCCGTACCGCGTCATCGATCTGCTTCTCTTCGATCAGGCCGCGGGCGACCGCCTCCTGGGCGCCCTCGAAGAACTGCGGCGTGGCCATGATGAGGTCGTTCCCGGAGTTGACGGCGACCGCCGCCGCCTCGGCGTAGTCGGCGCAGGTCCGCTGGTCGTAGACCATCCGGCCGACGTTGTCCCAGTCGGTCACCAGCGTCCCGGTGAAGCCCCACTCGCCCTTGAGTACGTCGTTGATCAGCCACCGATGCGCGGTGATGGGCACCCCGTCGATGGACTGGTAGCCGAGCATGAAGCCGCGGCATCCGGCCCGTACCGCCTGCTCGAAGGGGGGCAGGAACCACGAGCGCAGCTTGCGGGGGCTGAGATCGGCTTCGCTGGCGTCGCGCCCGCCCAGGGTTTCGGAGTAGCCCGCGAAGTGCTTCGCATACGCCAGCACGGCTGTCGGGTCGCTGAGGCCGTCGCCCTGGTAGCCGCGTACCATCGCCGCCCCGAGTTCACCGATCAGGAACGGGTCCTCGCCGAACGTCTCGTTGATCCGGCCCCAGCGCAGGTCCCGGGTGATGCACAGCACCGGGGAGAACGTCCCGTGGATTCCGGTCGCCGCGATCTCGGTCGCGGCCGCTCGGGCGACTCGGTGGAGCAGGGAGGGGTCCCACGTGCAGGCCATGGCCAGCTGGGTCGGGAAGATGGTCGCCCCCGGCCAGAACGAGTGGCCGTGGATGCCGTCGTCGGCTGTCAGCAGCGGTATGCCGAGCCGTGTCCGCCGGGCCAGTTCCATGGCCTGCGGCATGAGGTCGGGAGACACATGCAGGACTGCCCCGGCCAGCTTGGCCGACACGATGTCCGCCAGGTCCCCGTGTTGTGCGTCGAGCATCAGCAGCTGCCCGACCTTCTCCGGCAGGGTCATCCGGGACAGCAAGTCGTCGGTTCTCGCTTCCACGGACACTTCCGGATCCAGGTACGCGGCAGAGTGGACCGGCTGTCCCACGGTGTTCTCCAAGAGATGAGTCGTCACAGATCAGAGAGTTGATGGGCGACGGTGAGTGCTTCGTCGCGCGAACCTTGCCGCCCGGCGCGGCGGGGCTCGCGTGCCGTCCGTCCGCCGCTCTGGGCGGGACAGGTACGGCATGGGGCGGCGGGGCGGGAGCCGGGGTGTCACTTCAGGCCGGTGGTGGCGATGCCGGCCACGAACTGTCGCTGGAAGAGCAGGAAGACGATCATCACCGGCAGCAGGACGACCATGGCGCCGGCGAGCAGGATGCCGAAGCGGGTGAAGGACTGTCCGCTGCTGGCCAGGGCGAGGCCGACGGGGAGGGTGTACTGGCTCTCGTTCTGGGCGACGACCAGGGGCCACAGGAAGTTGTTCCAGGAGCCGAGGAAGGTGATGATCCCGAGGGTGGCGAGGGCCGGCTTGGTCAGCGGAAGGATGATCTTCGCGAAGATGGCCAGTTCGCGGCAGCCGTCGACGCGGGCGGCGTCGATCAGTTCGTCGGGCAGGGTGGAGATGAACTGCCGCATCAGGAACACCCCGAAGGGCGTGGCCAGGAACGGCAGGATCAGCCCGAGCAGGGAGCCTGTCAGCTGCATGTTGGCCACCAGCACGTACAGCGGGACGAAGGTGACCAGGCCGGGGATCATGAGGGTCCCCATGACCAGCAGGAAGACGGCGCGCTGTCCGCGGAACTCCAGCTTGGCCAGGGCGTATCCGAGCATCGAGCAGAAGATCAGGTTGCCCGCGGTCACGGCGAGGGCCACGATCACGGAGTTGGCGAACATGCTCGTGAAGTCGAGCGTGCTGAACAGCTCACCGTAGTTGGCGGTCGTGGGCGCCGTGGGGATCAAGACGGGCGGGACCCTGCGGATGTCGGCCTCGGGCTTGAACGACCCGGACAGCATCCACAGGAACGGCGCGATCATCAGCAGCAGGGCGCCGGCGAGCGGTAGGTACAGCCAGGGCCGGCCCCAGTTCTGCCGGATGCGGCGGCGCCTCAGGGCGCGGTCCGTGCCCGGTTGTGGCGTTCGGAGAGTGGAGAGGGTGCTCATGAGGCATCAGTCCTTGTCTCGCAGCACGCGGAACTGCAGCACGGTCAGCGCGACGATGAGGACGAAGATGACGTAGCCGGCGGCCGACGCCATCTCGTAGTTGCCGTTGCCGAACTGTTTGTAGGCGTACAACGTCGCCGACAGGGTGGAGTCCAGCGGTCCGCCATCGGTCATCACGAACGGCTCGTCGAAGAACTGCAGATAGCCGATGCCGGTGGTCACGGCGGTCAGCAGCAGGGCCGGCCGCAGGAGCGGGAAGGTGACCCGCCAGAACCGCTGCCACGGCCCGGCGCCGTCGAGTTCGGCCGCCTCCATCAGGGATTGGGGCACGGACTGCAGACCAGCCAGCATGATGATCATGACCGTGCCGAGGTTGCGCCACACCGCCATCACGATCATGACGGGCAGGGCGAAGCGGGTGTCCGCCAGCCAGGCCGGACCGTCGATCCCGAACCAGCCCAGGACGAGGTTCGCCAGTCCCGCGCGCGGTTCCAGGAGCGTCTTCCACACCACGGCGACGGCCACGATGCTGGTGATCACCGGCAGGTAGAAGCCGACCCGGAAGACGGCCCGGAAGCGGCGGATGCCCCGGTCGAGGGCAACCGCCGCCGCGAGCCCGGCGGCCAGGGTCAGGGGCAGGGCCACCAGGACGAACACGGCCGTATTGCGCAGAGCCGTGAAGAACTGCGGGTCCTCAAAGAGGCGTACGTAGTTGTCGAAGCCGACGAACGACACGCTCAGCGGTGTGCGCAGGTCCGCGCTCTTGGTGTCGGTCAGGCCCATCAGCAGCGACCACACCACCGGCAGCAGCATGAAGGCCAGGAACAGCGCGAGGAACGGGGCGGCGAGGACCCAGGCGGCCCGGGCCTGCCTGCCGCGCGCCGTGCTCCGGAGCCCGGAGTGCCGGCGATCGGCACTCCGTTCCGACCCTGCGGTGCCCTGCTCGTGAGTGTCGCCCCGCTCGGGGAGCGTTTTCGTGGACATGGATGTCATCCGTCCGTACGAGGGTTGTCCGTACGAGGGGTACGCACGCGGCGGCGCTCAGCGGCCGGTGCCGATGCTGGTGGCCTTGGACTGCAGCGTCTTCTGCACCTCGGCGACGGTGGCCTTGCCGAGGGTGAGCTTCTCCAGTTCGGAGTCGATGGTGTCGGCGATCTGCTGCCAGGTCGTGATGGCGGGCGGCGCCTTGCTGACCTCGAGCTGCTCGGCGAACGCCTTCAAGGTCTCGTCCTCGGTCAGCTTCCCCTCGGTCCACGCCTGGGGCGAAGGAGGCAGGCTGCCGGTGGCCTTGGAATAGGTCGCGAGGTTGGCGGGCTCGGTCAGGAACTGGGCGAACTTCCATGCCGCGTCGGGGTTCTTGGCCTCCTTGAACACCGCCAGGTCGCTGCCGCCGGCGAACCCGGCGGGTTGCTTGGTGTACGGCATCGGCATGGTCTTCCACTTGCCGTCCAGCTCCGGGGCGTCCTTGTGGAGGCTGCCGCCGGCCCACGCACCCTCCTGGTAGACGGCGATCAGCCCGTCGCGGAAGCCCTGCACGTTGTCCGACCTGTCGGTCGGCGCCAGGCCCTGCTTGGGAACGCTCGCGTAGTCCTGCAGCGCCTTGGCGACCTCGGGCGAGTCGAAGGTGAACTTCCCGGTCTTGGCGTCGTAGATGTCACCGCCCTGCTGCCAGACCATCGGCACCCAGAAGATCCAGGAGTTGAAGCCCATCACCAGCCCGCTGGCATGGCGCAGCTTGGGGTTCTCCTTGCCGGTGGTGGCCTGGATGGCCTTGAGGTCCTTCAGGTACCCGGCCCGGTCGCTGGCCAGGGCGCCCTTGATACCGGCCTTCTTGGTGATGTCGGTCCGGTAGAAGACCGCTTGGGTGTCGGCGATGAACGGGACGCCGTAGGAGATGCCCTTGTACTTGGTGGTGTCCCACTGGCCGGGGTAGAAGTCCGAGGGCTTGATCGACGTCGGTGTGGCCTGGAAGCCGTTCAAGGCGGCCATCTCGGCCATCCAGGTGCTGCCCACCATGGACATGTCCGGTGTGTTGCCGCCGGCTATCGCGGTGGTCAGCTTGTCGTGGGCGCCGTCCCACGGGACCGCGGTGATCTTGACGTCTGCGTCCGGATTCTCCTGCTCGAACTTCTTGGCCAGTTCCTTCAGGTCGTCGTCGGGGTCGCCCATGGACCACATGACCACCGTCCCCTTGGCCTTGCCCGCGCCGATCTCGGCGGGGGCATCGTTGCCGGGGCCGGCGTCCTCGCTCCGGCCGCAGCCGGTGGCCACGAGGGCTGCCGTGACGGTGACGCACAGGGTCTGGACGGTTCTGACAGCGTGACGGGTAGTGATACGCATGATGCGGCTCCTTGCCATTGAGCGAGACAGGCGCGGGGGGCGGCGAAGGGTAGGAAGGGGTGGGCGCCCGGATGGGCCGGCTCACGAGTGGGCAGCGTCTGTGGTGACAGCGGCGGTGGTTCCTCGCGGGTCGCGGTGGGAGCGTCCGACGCGGAGTGGGGAGTGGCCGGGCGGGATGTGCCAGGCGCCCCTTCGGTGTCCCGGATCGGGAAACGGCCGGCGGAAAGTGCAGGTGGGCGGTGCCGCGTGAACGCAGGCGCGGCCGCCGGATGTGGTGAGGAAGGCGCCGAAGAGGGTCGCCCAGGTTTCAAGGAGAGAGGTTTCAAGGAGACGGGGGCGGTGCGTCACCGGCAACGCACCGCCCGGCCGCGAGGCGCCATCACTTACGCATCGCGATGACGCCGCGTCAGTTCGAACTCGGCTCTAACGTCGAGCCACGGATCACGAGGCTGGTGGGAACGATGCGCGAGGGAGCGGCCTCCGGCGATCTGCGCACGTGGTCGAGCAGCAGGCGAGCCGCCGCCTCACCCATTTCCCGCATCGGCTGGCGGATGGTGGTCAGCGCCGGATAGGTGTACGACGCCACCTCGACGTCGTCGAACCCCACCACGGCGACATCCCGCGGAATCTTGAGGCCGGCCTCGTGCAGGGCCGCGATCACGCCGGCTGCCAAGGGGTCGTTGTGCCCGAAGACCGCGTCGAACTCCACGCCGTCCGCGAGAGCTTGCGCCACCGCGCTCCGGCCGTCGTCGAACAGGAAGTCGCCGCAGATGATTCTGCGTGGGTCCAATTCGATCCCGGCCTGCGCATACGCGTCGACGAAGCCGCCCAGCCGTTCCTGCGTGCACCCGTACTCATCAGGGCCGGTCACCACCAGAGGGCGACGGCGGCCGATGTCCAGCAGGTGGCGCGCCGCCTGCACACCGCCCTCCCGGTTGGTGGTGGCCACGTAGGGGAATCCCGGCCGCTGGAAGCGGTCGTCGATCAGCACCACCGGCAGTCCGGCCTCGTGCAGTTCCGTGATGGATCCCAGGGCCCCTTCGGGCTCTATCACCAGCAGCCCGTCGAACGACTTGGCAGCGACCTGCAGGCCCAGCCTGCGCAGTGACTCCTCACCGCGGTTCCAGGTCAGCATCCGCAGCCCGAAGCCCTCGGCCTCCAGCGTTTCGACGACCGCCTGCACTATGCCGGCCCAGGCCCAGGCCAGGTCAGGTACCAGCATGCCGATCATCTGTGTCGTGCCGCGTGCGAGCCCCACTGCCCCGGCGCTCGGCACATAACCGAGTTCCGATATCGCCTTGCGGACCTTCAAGACGGTGTTCTCGTTGATCTCGCCCTTGCCGTTCAGCACCCGCGAGACCGTCGTCTTGCTGACCCCGGCCCGCGTGGCCACGTCGGCGATAGTGACTCCCATGTCACCTCCCCTCCCTTCCTGCAGAGGCGGAAGACTTCCCTCCCGCACCGAAGGGCCGATCGTACAGAGCCCCGTGGAACCGGTACCGGAATCGGTCCCGGAACCGGTTTCGGTAGCGGTTCCGGCAGTGAAGCACCGAAAGGCCCGACCGGTCAACAGGCCGGAAACAACTCGTTCACCGGCCCGTCTCGGCGTCGACGATGAGGCCGAAGCTTGCCGGGCGGCCCCCACCCCACCCCTCTGACCTGGGCGGTCACCGAACCCGAGGCCGCCAATGCCAACGGGTCGGCGCGGTTCGCGACCACCGACGACAGCCGATGACCTGCCGGTCATGCCGGAGCAATCGCGCCCGGACCGTTGACGCGGAGGCCGGATTGGGCTTCATAATCGGGCACTCGCTGTCATCGATGACACAAGTCAACGATGACACCCTCGGCCGACGGCACGGAAGCCGGTATCGGCCTGGGGTGCACTTTTCGGTCCGTCGCGCAGAAGCCGCAGTCACCGCTGCGTGGACGGCCGCGGGACTAGGAGACACCATGAGCTCTGCACGCGTATCCCGGCATGCCCGGATACGGCTGATGGCGGCGGTGGCGACCGTCTGCGCCCTGTCCGCAGCTCCGCTCGCCCCTCAGGCCGTCGCTGCGGACACCCCGCCGTACACCGAGACCTACAGACCCCAGTTCCACTTCACTCCGGAGAAGAACTGGATGAACGACCCCAACGGGCTCGTCTATTACAAGGGCGAGTACCACCTCTTCTACCAGTACAACCCCAACGGCAACACCTGGGGCGACATGTCCTGGGGGCACGCGGTGAGCAAGGACTTCGTGCACTGGGAGGAGTTGCCGCTCGCTCTGTCGCACGACGACGAGGAGATGGTGTTCTCCGGCGGCGCGGTCGTCGACTGGAACAACACCACCGGCTTCGGCACCAGGAAGAACCCGCCCATGGTGGCGATCTACACCAGCGCCTACAAGAACGGCGGCAAGCAGGCCCAGTCACTCGCCTACAGCACCGACCGCGGCCGCACCTGGACCAAGTACCAGGGCAATCCCGTCCTCGACATCGGCTCCGACAACTTCCGCGACCCCAAGGTCCAGTGGCACGAGCCGACCAAGAGCTGGCTGATGACGGTGTCGCTGTCCGCCGAGCACAAGGTGCGGTTCTACTCGTCGAAGAACCTCAAGGACTGGGACCTGCTCAGCGAGTTCGGGCCGGCCGGCGCGACGGGCGGCGTGTGGGAGTGCCCCGACCTGTTCCCCCTCGCGGTCGACGGGGACGAGAACGACATCAAGTGGGTCCTGGTCGTCAACATCAACCCCGGTGGCATCGCGGGCGGTTCGGGCTCGCAGTACTTCATCGGCGACTTCGACGGCGAGAAGTTCACCGCCGAGGACAAGGGCACCTACACCCCGCCCACCGGCACGGTGGTGCAGGACTTCGAGGGCACCGACTTCGGTTCGTGGACGACGACCGGAACCGCGTTCGGCCAGGGACCGGCAACCGGGGCGGTGGACTGGCAGGGGGCCGTCGAGGGCTTCGACGGCAGGGGTCTCGCCAACAGCTTCCACGGCGGTGACGGGACCACCGGCACCCTCAGCTCGCCCGAGTTCACCGTCGACAGCCCCTACTTGAACTTCAAGGTCGGCGGCGGACGGCATCCACACGAGGCCGGAACCGTCATGGACAGGACTCCGCCCGAGGGCACGGTCCTCGCCGACTTCGAAGGCGGAACCTACGGCGACTGGACGGCGACCGGAGACGCCTTCGGCAGCGCACCGGCCAACGGCACCCTCCCCGACCAGGGGCAAGTCTCCGGCTTCCTGGGAGACGGGCTGGCCAACACCTTCCTGAACGGCGACTCCACCACCGGCACCCTTACCTCGCCCGAGTTCACCATCGACAGGAAGTACATCAACTTCCTCATCGGTGGAGGCAACCACCCGGCCGGCTCCGACCACCCGACCGCCGTCGAGCTCCTCGTGGACGGCCAGGTCGTCCGCGGCGCCACCGGAAAGGACGCCGAGGCTCTCAACTGGGCCTCCTGGGACGTCGAGGACCTCGTCGGCCAGAAGGCGCGGATCAGGATCGTCGACGACAACACCGGCGGCTGGGGCCACATCAACGTCGACCACATCATGCTGTCCGACGCCGAGGCGCAGCCCGTCTCCCAGGAGACGTCCGTCAACCTGGTCGTCGACGGCAAGGTCGTCCGCAGCGCGACCGGCGCCGACAGCGAGACCCTGGACTGGGCGTCCTTCGACCTGCGCCCGTACGCCGGCAAGAGGGCGCAGATCCAGGTCGTAGACATGAACACCGCCGGCTGGGGCCACGTCATGGCCGACCAGTTCACCGCCGCCGACAAGCCCGCCCTCTCCGCCGTACAGCGCGCCGACTGGGCCGACTACGGCAAGGACTACTACGCGGCCGTGTCCTGGGAGAACGCACCGGGCGGCAAGCGCTACATGATCGGCTGGATGAACAACTGGGACTACGGCCAATCCACCCCCACCTCCCCCTGGCGCAGCGCGCAGAGCATCCCCCGGGAAATGGCACTGCGCACGATCAACGGCCAGATCCGGCTGACCAGCAAGCCGGTGCGCAGCCTGGAGTCCCTCCGGAACAAGCGCCCGGCCACGGCGTCCGGCGTCACCGTCAAGAGCACCTCCAAGCCCCTGATCAGCCGCGCAGCCAAGGGCAAGGCGCTCGACATCGAGGCGACCTTCTCCCTCAAGGACGCCGACCGCTTGGGCCTGAAGGTGCGCACCGGCGCGGGCGGCGAGGAGACCGTCATCGGCTACGACACCACGACCCAGGAGCTGTACGTCGACCGCACCCGCTCCGGCGCCGTGGACTTCAACAGCACCTTCCCCGGCGTCCAGACGGCACCCCTGAAACCCAAGAACGGCAAGGTCACGCTGCGGATCCTCGTCGACTGGTCGTCCGTCGAGGTCTTCGGAGGCAATGGCGAAGCGGTGATCACCGACCAGATCTTCCCCGACCCCTCCAGCACCGGCGTCGAGGTCTTCGCCGAAGGCGGCACCGCCATCCTCGACCACATGCAGGCGTGGCATCTGGAGTCCATCTGGCGGTGACGAGCCGCGGGTCCGTGCGCCGGTCGCCCAGGGGCGGCGACCGGCCCGCGGCTCGGCCGAGGGGGAACCAGGCGCCGATGGGCGCCGCCGTGCGGTGCCCAGTTCAGGACGTGAGGATGGTGAGCGGCACTGAGTGCTGGGCGTCCCAAACGCCCGGGTCAGCGTCCGACTACCGTGGCTCCGCATGCCCCATACCGAGATCGACATCACCGCGGATCTGGTCCGGGACCTGCTGCTCGACCAGCACCCGGACCTGGCCGGTCGTCCTCTGAAGCTCGGCGCGCGTGGCTGGGACAACCAGCTGTGGCGGCTCGGCAACATCTCGTCCGGTGGTGGACGCCGCGACCCTGCGCCGCGCCCGCGGCTGGGCGGTGCTGACAGCCCTCAGCGGCATCCTCATCGGAGAGGCCGGCCTTCATGGCCGCCCGGGCGGCAAGGCCACCTGGGGCCCACCCGCCCACGCCGCGCTGCGACGCCTCATCGCAACGATCCGCCGATGAACGCGCTGTCCACCGTGGGTGGCAAACGCCTCCGAGGTTGCTGGCACTGGAGGGCGGGAGCCTCTTGCGCAGGGCCGTGATGACGTGAGGCGGGGCAGAGCCACCAGCCAGCCGCTCACCCCGAGGGCCCGCAGGCCTACGGAAGCCCTTCGGCCATGTCGACGATCCGCTCGAAGAAGAACTCGTGCTTGAGGAAGGAGACGTCGTACTCGTGGCCCGGATACGGCGGGATCAGCTGGGCTGCCTGCATCAGTCGCCAGCCGTCCCGCAGCGCCGCCACCCCCGACTCGTAGGGCGGTTCGTCGCTGTCGCCTGTGGTGGGTGAGGTGCGGCCGGTGCCGTCGTACAGCGACCAGCCGACGACGTGCGAGTCCAGGGCGGAGTTGGCCAGGTACAGCACCAGCACCTGCTGCCGCGACAATGCAGACGCCCTATGTCCGCCCGCAGGAGAACGGCAACCGTCCGGACGTCCGCTGGGCGGCCATCGGCGACGGGGCCGGCCGGGGGAGCCGCGTCGAGGGCGAGGACCTCTTCCACCTGGCCGCGCGACGCTGGACCGACCGTGGGCTCGACGCCGCCCGGCACCAGCACGAGCTGATCCCCGGCCCGGTGGTCCACCTGCACACCGACCACGCCGTCCAGGGCCTGGGCAGCGCCTCGGTGGGCCCCGGCGTCCTGCCGCGGCACCGGCTGGAGCTCGGACCGGCCCGATTCACCTTCGTGCTGACGCCGCTCGGCCCGGAATGAAGCACCGAGAGGTACCACCGGGAGACCGGGGTCAGCGGGGTGGCGGAGCGCAGCTCTCGCGGAACGTGAGCACCGGCGCGAGCAAGGTGATCTGATCCGTCGCCCGCCCGTTCACGCGGGCCAGAACCAACTCCATTGCCCGCGTACCGAGTTCGCGCGCGGACCCGGTCGCCGCGGTGAGCCGGGGCGACTGCCGCTCGGCCAGTTCCTCCGGCACAACGCCACCACCGAGGCGTCCTCGGGCACGCCCCGGCCGTAGTCCCGCAACAAGCAGAGCAGAGGGCCGACCGCACCCTCGTTCTGCACCACGAAGCCCGTCGTGCCGGGCCGGTCGGCCAGGATCCGGGCGAGCACCCCGGCTTCGGCGACATCGGCCTGGAACTCCCCGCGCCACCCTGGCCAGTGGCCCCCGCGCGAGCCGCCGACGAGCATGACGACTTCGAGCCGGGCGACGTGCGGCCGTCCTGGATCTCGCTGCGCGACCGCCCAGCCGAGCTGGTCACCCTGAAGGAACGCGACGGCTGGCTGACCCTGCGTGCCCGGGGCGGCTCCCTGGACGAGCCGGACGTGATTCTCCTCGGCCGCCGTCAGCAGCACCTCGCCTTCCGGGCGCGGACCCTCGTCGCCCCCGCCGAAGGCCGCGGCGGCCTGGCCGTCTTCCTGGACGAGCGGCATCACTACAGTGTCGAGGCCGGTCCCGAGGGACGTATCCAGGTGATCACCCGGATCGGCTCGCTGCGTAGCGTCGCCGCTGAACTCACCCTCCCCGTTGCGCCGTTGGTGCTGACCGTGCGCACCGGACCGGCGCCTGAGCCCCAGGACTCGCGCAGCGGCCCCGACTCCCTGGTCTTCGGCGTCGAGACCGCCGACGGCACCGAAACGGAGCTGGCCTCACTGGACGGCCGCTACCTCTCCACCGAAGTGGCAGGTGGTTTCACCGGACGCGTGATCGGCCTGTACACCGCCGCCGGGACGGTTCACTTCGACTGGTTCGAGTACACGCCCGTCTCCGGTGAGGCGGCCCGCTGACCCAGTTCACCGACCGACTCGGCGGCCAGGCGCCATCCCCACAGGCCGCGGTCGGGTGCGGCTCCTGATGACTCCCATGGGTGTCGGACCCGCCCGTCAGCCGGTCACTTCCTTCAGTCCACCGCCGCGGCGCGCGTTCGCGGGGCCGCGGCGGCCCCCCACCCGCACGTCTGAAGGGACAGCACGTTGGATGAGACGCAACGCACCCCACGGCTCGGACACCGGAACCGGTCACGGCCGGGCGGTCGCCTCCGACGCGTCGTCGGCACCCCAACGGCACGACCTTCCGGGGCCTGTGGCACAACGGCACGCAGCTCGTCGCGGGCCGCGACTACACCGTGTCGGGCGACCGGCTCACCCTGACCGCGAGGGCGCTCACCCGCCTCGCGGGGGACCGGTCCCACGGCGTCAGGGCAACAGTGGAGGCCAGGTTCTCGCAGGGGCGGCCCTGGAAGATCGACATCATCTCCAGTGAGGTCCCCGTGCTCTCCGGCGCGAACGGCACCACCACCGGTTCCCTCACCATCCCCACCCGGTACCGCGGAGACGTGCTCGCCACGCTGGAGGCCAAGTACGCCGACGGCAGCAACGCCGGCAGCGCCGACTGGACTCCCTACCAGGAGTACGGCAGGGCCTTCGTCCCGAACCCACACGGCCGGCACCCTCACCCTGACGTCGGACCTCCTGTCCGCGCTCAAGGACGGCCAACGGGCGACCCTCACCTTCCACTTCTGGAGCGGCGCGAAGGTCACCTACCACGTCACCCGCACCGGCACCACGGTCACCGGCTCCACCTCCTGAACCGACCCGCCGCGGCCTACGTCAACGAGGCCGCGGCGGGGCCCCGGCTCCGCACCGCTCAAGTCCTGCGGGGCAACCGGTCACCAGCCGCCCGTCCCTGTCCCAGGAGTGCCGCCAGTCCTTGTCCCAGGAGTGCCGCCCGTTGAACCAGCTCCGCCTCGCCTCCCGTTACGTCCGCGATGGACCGCCCGAGCCAAGAGGGCCGGCGCTCGGAGGTCTCTCAGGCGCGCTTCGGCTTTCTCGGCTTCTTCGGCGGTGGAGCCGTGCTGTCTCGGACGGTCAGCGAGGTGGCGATCTCCACGCCGATCTGGGCAGGCCGCTCACCCCGGCCGAGGGCCAGCGCCAGCTCCGTGGCGACCGACGCCATCTCCGTGAGCGGCTGGTGCACCGTCGTGAGGGGCGGCTCCACCCAGGAGACGACCGGCAGATCGTCGAAGCCCACCACGCTCAGGTCGTCCGGGATGGTGAGTCCCAGTTCGCGCACCGCCTGATAGACGCCCAGGGCCTGGAGGTCGTTGACGGTGAAGATCGCGGTGGGGCGGTCGGGGAGAGTCAGCAGTGCGCGGGCGGCCTGGCAGCCGGCGTCCCGGCTGAGCTCGGCGTGGACGACCAGGTCGCGATCCGCGGGGAGGCCCGCCGCCTCCAGGGCGGAGGAGTAGCCGGCCCGCCGGGCCTGGAAGCAGGACACATCCTCCGGGCCGCCGATCATGGCGATGCGCTGGTGGCCGAGCTCGATCAGATGCCGGGTGGCCGACTGCCCGCCGCGCCAGTTGGTGGCGCCGACGAACGGAACGTCGTCGGGCAGTTCGCCCGTGGGATCGAAGACCACGAACGGGATCTCCTGGTCCCTCAGCTGCTCACGCTCCTCGTCGGAGAGCTGTGCCACGGAGAGCACACAGTGAGGCCTCCGGTCGACCATCTCGTCCACGGTCCGGGCCGGCGTGTCGTGCAGGCCGAACTCGGAGACCATGACCCCGACCCCGTTCTTGCTGGCGGTCCGCTCGACCCCGCGAATGATCTCCACCGCCCACATGCTCTCGAGCTCGCGGAAGACCAGCTCCACGGTGTTGTTGCGGCGGCCGGGGGGCTTCTTGTAGCCGTACCTGTTGATCAGCTCCTCGACCCGGGCACGGGTGTCGCTGGCCACGCCCGACCTGCCGTTGAGCACCTTCGAGACCGTCGGGATCGAGACCCCCGCCGACTGGGCGATATAGGCGATGGTGACCGGCCCCTTGCGGCCCTCGGACCCGTTCCGCTCGCCCTGTGGAGACACTCCCGCCATGCTGTCGGTCACGGTCACCTTTTCCTGGTCGCACAGACTCGCCGCCGAAGGCACGAGAGCGGCCTCGGATCGCGTGTCTTCACCTGCCGCCGTCATTGTGACACCAGATGCCACCAGGTCGATGGTCCCGCCGCCGCCCATGGGCTGCGACGTGGTACGTCACCGTAATGCCCTTGCGGAAGTGGAAGATGAGCGTCGCCGTCCGGCCGTTGAGCTGGTCGCCTCGTCCCCGATCGCTGCAGGGGACTCTATGGCGACGAGGGTGCGGGCGCCCAGGCGTTGTCGGCGACGGCGATGCTGCCCTGGGCGATCGCGCAGAACGGCTGACCGCCGTCGGAGTCCAGCATGGACAGGTCGCAACGGCACACGACCCGGGTACGGCCGGGACCCGGCCGCGGACCGCCGCTGTCCGGCCGCCGCGGGAGTCACCACCGCCCAGCTCGGCGCCCTGTTCGCGATGCACGGCCGGCCGGCCCTGACCCAGCAGGAGCGCGCCGGAGCTCTGGGCCTGCGCCAGTCCGCGGTGACGCCGCTGGTCGGACGGCTCGTTACCGCCGGACTCGTGACCAGGAGTGCCCACCTCCGGGAGCACCGGGCGGTGGTACTGGAATTGACGGCCGCGGGTGCCGCCGCACTGCGCGCCGCCGGTCCGGAGATCGACCGGTTCAACGCGGAGCTTCGCGATCTCCTCGGAGACGACGGCTTCGTTCAAGCCTCGGCCGCACTGGACGAGCTGGCGCACTGGCATCCGTAACCCAGGTTCTCCCGACTCGGCCAGAGGGGAGCTAAGAGGAGGGCGCGGGCCGCGAGTCGGGCACGGTCGCGGGCCACGGCTGGGCGATGAGTTGGAGCACGGTATGCGCCCTAGCCGACGGGGTCGGGCAGGGCGAGTTCGGCTATGACCTGCTTGCCGTCACGGGTCGGCCGGGTGTCGAAGCGGGTGCACAGGCGGGCGACCAGGTGCAGTCCGTGTCCGCCGACGCGGTGCCTGTCGGGTGCGAGCAGTACGGGCCGGTCCGGTGAGCCGTCACGGACGGTGATCCGCAAACGGTTCTCCTCCGTCACTTCCAGTAGGAGCCCACCGGGCCCCGGGGCGTGGCGCAGCGCGTTGGTGACCAGTTCGCTGACGACGATCTGCGCATCCTGGCTGACGGTGTGACTCGGAGGATGACCCGCCCGGGCGAGCAGGAGGCGTGCTGCGTGCCGGGTCTGGGTGATGGACATGCCTTCGGTGCCCCAGACGATGCCGTAGCGCAAGGGTGCTGCCTGGTGCTCATCCGGCGCCTGCTTCCTAAGCGGGATGATCATGATCTTTCCTGTAACGGTGAAAGGAATTCCGGTTACTGATCGTTTCTGTTTCGGGAGTTTCACTTACCCACTGTGGCCGCCCTTATGGGGGGCGCACCATCACGTCCTCATGTCCGAATCTTCCACCGTGAAGTGTTCCCGCGTGCCGCTGAGGTCGAGAAGCCTGCTGACCGCGGGCTGGAGGGGCCGAGCAGGATGAACCGACGGCCGTGGGAGTCGTGGCGGCGGCGGGCGTCGAGGAGGGCGTTGAGGAGCATGCTGTCGGCGAAGGTCACCTGGGACAGGTCCACCACTGTGGTGAGAAGGGCCGCCTGGTCGGCGGCCTGCCAGGGGGCTTCGAAGTCCTCGGCGTCCTCATAGTCCACTTCACCTCGCACGATCAGTCGGAACACCTGGTCGTCGTGTTTGACGTGCACCTTTGGGTCGAGGGCCGAATACATTCGGCCATCCTCACATGGAACAGAAGCCAGCCGCCGTGAAGGGCGTCACGCGCCCCACGCGGCAGAGCCCTTGGACCGTGGCCCGGCATGAACGCCGACGCGTATCGAGGGCTGTGCGGGTATCAGCACAGCGAGAGCAGGTCGTGAGTTCATGCTGTGGGAGGTGAGAGGCAGTGAAGCGGCTCGATTGCGATCAGCGCACGCTCGACATGATCGACTGGCTGTTGGAGACCGACTCGCTGCGGGAGTTTCTTCAGCGTTTGGTCGACGACGCGGTCAGTGCCTCCGGTGCGGACGGCTGCGGTGTGACGCTGCAGAGGAGAGGCCGGCCGCTGACCGTGGTCAGCACCGGGGAAGTGGCCGACAAGCTGGATGAGAAGCAGTACGGCCAGGACGACGGCCCCTGCCTGCAGGCCCTGCGTACCGGTCGGATCGTCCATGTGCCCGAGATGCTGGAGGAATCCCGGTGGGGACCTTATCCGCGCTTCGCGGCGGACCTGGGCGTCCGTTCTTCGATGTCCCTGCCGATTCCCGCACACAGCCACACCGCCGGGGCGCTGAACTTCTACGCCACCGACCCGGACGCCTTCACCGACAGCGACCGGCACGCGCTGAAGCTGTCCACAGCCCAGGTGGGCGGCGGGATCGCACTGGCGCAGCGGCTGGCCGACGCGGAAGACTTCGCCCGCGATCTCCAGACCGCACTCGCCTCACGCCGGGTGATCGACCAGGCCATCGGCAGCGTCATGCAACAACAGCAGTGCACCGAGGAAGAGGCTTTCGACTTGCTGCGCCGGCTGTCACAGCAGACCAACCTCAAACTCCACGACGTCTGCACACGGCTGCTGACCGACATAGCCGGCCGTCCCCCCACACCCGCTCCGCCGCTGCGCCCTCGTCCGTGACGGCACCTCGCGAAGGACGTGCGTACGCGCGACTCAGCTGTGCCGGCACGCCGTACCAACTGTCACCCCGTGAGGGGGCCGGTCAGCCGGCCGGCGACAGCCGTTCGCTCCCGCGGCCACGACAGCTGCGCACTCGCCCGCCCGGCTTCCCTGGCCGGAGGGCGCATCCCCGACGGCGCGGGCCTGTTGCCCGGAGCGCCAGGTGTGGCTTCACCCGTTCCTCGACGCCCTGCCCACCGTCGGCGTCACCGGCCCAGGCGCCCGCCGGCGGTTCGCCAGTGGAACGACCGTGGCGTTGACCCCGCGGGCTGAGCTGCCCGGCCGAGTCGACACGGTTGGTGTCAACCCCTTGACCCTCGGCGTGCTCCTCCACGATGCTCGGTTGCGTATAGCGGTGCGTGTATCGAATGAGGCAACGCACTCGCGAGGGTATCCCGCTTGAGGAGCAGCTCATGGCTCACGAGGTTCGTGCCGTCGTCGCCCGGAAGAAGGGCGCACCGGTCTCCGTCGAGACGATCGTCGTCCCGGATCCGGGTCCGGGTGAGGCGCTGGTCAAGGTCGAGGCCTGCGGCGTCTGTCATACCGATCTCCATTATCGCGAGGGCGGGATCAACGACGACTTCCCCTTCCTTCTGGGGCACGAGGCGGCAGGTCGCGTCGAGGCGGTCGGAGAGGGAGTCACCGGCGTGGAGCCCGGCGACTTCGTCATCCTCAACTGGCGTGCGGTGTGCGGCCAGTGCCGGGCTTGCAGCAAGGGCAAGCCCTGGTACTGCTTCGCCACCCACAACGCCACACAACCGATGACGCTGCTCGACGGCACCCCGCTCTCGCCCGCCCTCGGCATCGGCGCCTTCGCGGAGAAGACGCTCGTCGCCGCCGGGCAGTGCACCAAGGTGGACCCCGCGGCCCCGGCGGCGGCAGCCGGTCTGCTCGGGTGCGGCGTCATGGCCGGCTTCGGCGCGGCCGTGAACACCGGCGCCGTCGGCCGGGGGGACTCCGTCGCCGTCATCGGCTGCGGCGGCGTCGGCATGGCCGCCGTCGCGGGGGCGAGGCTCGCCGGAGCGAGCAAGGTCATCGCCGTCGACATCGACCAGCGCAAGCTGGACCGGGCCATGGCCATGGGGGCCACCCACATCGTCGACGGGGCGAAGGGCGACGTCGTGGAAGCGGTGCGCGAACTGACGGGCGGCTTCGGCGCGGACGTCGTCGTGGAGGCGGTCGGTCGCCCCGAGACGTACCGTCAGGCCTTCTACGCCCGCGACCTGGCCGGCACGGTCGTGCTGGTCGGCGTGCCCACCCCGGAGATGAAGGTGGAGCTGCCCCTGCTCGACGTCTTCGGGCGGGGCGGCTCACTGAAGTCCAGCTGGTACGGCGACTGCCTGCCCTCGCGCGACTTCCCGGCCCTCATCGACCTGTATCTGGGAGGCCGTTTCGACCTGGACGCGTTCGTCTCCGAGACCATCGGCCTCGGTGACGTGGAGGAGGCGTTCGAGAAGATGCACCGCGGCGACGTGCTGCGCTCGGTGGTGGTGCTGTGATGGCCGGCGCGCCGCGCATCGAACACCTCGTCACCAGCGGGACCTTCAGCCTCGACGGCGGGACCTGGGACGTCGACAACAACGTTTGGATCATCGGTGACGACGACGAGGTGGTCGTCATCGACGCGGCGCACGATTCCGACGCCGTCCTGGAGACCGTCGGTGACCGTCGCCTCTCGGCCGTCGTGTGCACCCACGCCCACGACGACCATGTGCGCGCCGCACCGGACGTCGCTCTGGCCACGGGCGCGCCCATCCTCCTGCACCCCGACGACCAGGTGTTGTGGAAGATGGTGCACCCCAACCGTCGGCCCGACAGGCCGCTCGCCGACGGTGACGAACTCAGGGTGGCGGGCATCGGCCTGCGTGTGCTCCACACGCCCGGACACGCTCCGGGTGCCGTGTGCCTGTACGCCCCCGAACTGGGCGCGCTGTTCAGCGGTGACACGCTGTTCGCAGGAGGACCCGGCGCGACCGGGCGTTCCTACAGCGACTTCGGCACGATCATCGGCTCCATCGGTGACCGGCTGCTGACCCTCCCGGGCGAGACGGTCGTCCACACCGGACACGGCGGGACGACGACCGTCGAGGCGGAGGCACCACACCTGGAGGAATGGGCCGCCCGCGGCTGGTGACAGGGCTGCCGCCATGCCGGCCGGGGCGAGCGAATGCCCGCATGTCTCCTCGCTCGAGACCCGCGAACGAGAGCCCGCCCCGATCGGCATGCCAGCGCGATCCCGTCGGCACGCCCGCGTACCTGCCAGGCACGCCCACGTACCTGGCGGGCATGCCCGTGACACCGGCCATGGGCGGCCGTGACACCGGCCATGGTGGCCATGGTGGTCGTGGCCTCGGCCGTGGTGGACGTGCCCCCCGGCCGCCGTGGCCAGGAACGACCGTAAAGACGCAGGACCATCCGCCCCGTCGGCCCCCGGACGAACCGCCATGCACGCTCCCGCCCCGATGGCCCGCTTCGGCGGCCTCGTCGCCACTGATCTGCGCGAGGTGACCAGCGACCCCGCCGCCTTGGACTCCTCCGGCTTCTGGGCGGTCGTCGCGGACTTCGAAGGCCGCCTGGTCTGCGCGCGGTTCGGCAGGCTGCGCCGCGCGCAGGTACCCGCGCCGCGGACCGGCGGCTGGCCGGGCCCGGCCGCCGGCGACTGGACCTCGTCGCTGGACCGCACCGCCTACATCGCGGGCGTGCGCCGCATCCGCGAGCACATCGCGGCGGGCGATGTCTACCAGGCCAATCTCTGCCGCGTGCTCTCCGCACCCCTGCCCGCCCCGGCCGCCGCCGACATCGACGCGCTGACCGCGCTGCTCGCCCGAGGCAACCCCGCGCCCTACGCCGGTACGGTCCGGCTTCCCGCGCACGGTGTCGAAGTGGCCACCGCCTCACCCGAACTCTTCCTGCGCCGCACCGGCCGGATCGTGGAGTCCGGGCCGATCAAGGGCACGGGCCGTACCGCGGGCGACCTGCTGGAGAAGGACCATGCCGAGAACGTGATGATCGTGGATCTGGTCCGCAACGACCTGGGGCGGGTCTGCGCCACCGGCTCCGTGACCGTTCCGGCCCTGTGCGCCGTCGAGCGGCACCCGGGCCTGGTGCATCTCGTCTCCACCGTGCGCGGGGAACTGGCGCGGGGCGCGGGCTGGCCCGAGCTGATGGCCGGGGCCTTCCCGCCGGGTTCCGTGACCGGCGCGCCCAAATCCAGCGCCCTGCGCATCATCGACGCCCTGGAGACCGCGCCCCGCGGCCCCTACTGCGGTGCCGTCGGTTGGGTCGACGCCGACCGGGGGACCGGTGAACTGGCCGTGGCCATCCGCACCTTCTGGATCGACCGTGCCGCTCCGGCGGGGCCGGTGCTGCGTTTCGGTACGGGCGCCGGCATCACCTGGGGGTCCGACCCCGGGCTGGAGTGGGACGAGACCGAACTGAAGGCCTCTCGGCTGCTCCCTCTGGCGTCGGGGCCGCAGAGGGAGGCCGAGGCCTTCCACCTGCCTTGACAGTGCCGCACGGCCGTCCTCAGACTCGTTGCTCAGATCGCACATTGTTCCTCTATATGCAACGAGGTCAACCGGTCCCATGATGATTCCCGCACACCTCCTCGCCGATACCCGAGTCGCATGAGCACCGCCGCCCGGCCCGGCGAGGCCGCTCCCGCGCTCCGTCCGCGAGGTCTTCCCCGTCCTGACCGGACCCTTGTGATGGGCATCGTGAACGTCACGCCCGACTCGTTCTCCGACGGCGGGCGGTGGTTCGACCCGCGACGGGCCGTCGCGCACGGCCTCGCGCTGCTCGACGAGGGCGCGGACATCCTGGACGTGGGTGGCGAGTCGACCCGCCCCGGCGCCGCGCGCCCGGAAGTGGGGGAGGAGCTGCGGCGCGTACTGCCGGTCGTGCGCGAACTCGCCGCCGCGGGTGCGACGGTCAGCGTCGACACCATGCGGGCCGAGGTCGCCGCCCGCGCCATGGAGGCCGGCGCCGCCCTGGTCAACGACGTCTCCGGCGGACTCGCCGACCCGGCGATGCTCCCGCTGATGGCGCGGGCCGGGACGCCCTACGTCCTCATGCACTGGCGCGGGCACTCCGCGGGGATGCAGGCGAACGCCGTGTACGACGACGTCGTCACCGACGTGGTCGACGAGTTGCGGGCGAGAGTCGACGTGGCCCTGCGCGCCGGGGTCCCGGTGGACTGTCTCGTCGTCGACCCGGGGCTCGGGTTCGCCAAGCACGCCGAGCACAACTGGCGGCTGCTCGGCCGTCTCCCGGAGGTCGCCGCGCTCGGCCGGCCGGTTCTGGTGGGTGCGGCACGGAAGTCCTTTCTGGGCCACCTGCTGGCGGACCCGGAGACGGGGCGGCCCCGGCCGGCGCACCTGCGGGACGCGGCCACCTCGGCGGTGTCGGTCCTGGCCGCCGCGCAGGGCGCCTGGTGCGTGCGCGTCCATGACGTCGCCTCGACGGCCGACGCGGTGCGCGTGACCGCGCGGTGGGGTCTTGAATCCACCGCGAATCAGCACTCCACGCTCCGGTTCTGAGGGGCGGCCCGCTCCGACCTGCGTTTCTTATGATGCAGGACGTTGTGTAATGCGCAACGCAAAATATTGGCGTCGACCGTCCATCGAACTCCTTGACAAGGATTCGCGGGCGCCTTCAAACTGGCGTTGCGTTCACCGCAATCCGTTTCGCTATACGCACCGAGGTGTCATGATGATTGCCGCGTGCCGTCTCGTGGATCTGCCCCGAGGCGAGGCCCACAGGCTCGACATCGACCCGCCGGTCTCGGTGTTCCACACCGATGACGGCGAACTCTTCGCCATCGACGACACATGCACCCACCAGGACGCCTCGCTCGCTGACGGCTGGCTGGAGGGCTGCGAGGTCGAATGCCCGCTGCACGCCTCGAAGTTCAACCTCAAAACCGGAGCTGTCGACGCCCCGCCGGCCAAGCTCCCGGTGCGCACGCACGAGGTCTTCGTCGAGGACGGCATGATCTACGTCCGGCTGTCCATGGCAGCCCCGAACCTGCCTCCCTGCATCGCCGCCCGTCTCGCCGGGGGCGTCGCGTGAGGACCGTGGCCGTGGTGGGCGCGTCGCTGGCCGGTCTGTCGGCGGCGCGCTCGTTGCGGAAGCAGGGGTACGACGGACGGCTGGTCGTCATCGGCGACGAAGTCCATCGGCCGTACGACAGGCCGCCCCTGTCCAAGGAGTTCCTGTCCGGCGGCGTCGGCGAGGCCGATCTCGCGCTGGAGCCGGACGGCGAGGACCTGCAAGCGGAGTGGCTGCTCGGAGCCCGCGCCGTCGGACTCGACGCCACGCCCCGCGCCGTGCGGCTCAGTGACGGCCGGGAGGTGCGGGCCGACGGCATCGTCATCGCCACCGGCGCCGCCGCCCGGACCCTGCCCGGCATGGACGGACTGGCCGGTGTGCACACCCTGCGCACGCTGGACGACGCCCGGGCCCTGCGGGACGAACTGTCCCGGGGCGGACGCCTGGTCGTGATCGGCGGCGGCTTCATCGGTGCCGAGGTCGCCTCCACTGCCCGCGCCCTCGGCCTGGACGTGACCATCGTCGAGGCGGCGCCCACGGCATTGGCCGGACCGCTCGGCCCGGCCATGGGGCGCATCGTCTCCGCCCTCCACGCGGACCACGGCGTACGCCTGTTGTGCGGCGTGGGCGTCAAGGGGCTGAGCGGCGAGACCCGCGTCGACGCGGTCCTGATGGAGGACGGCCGGAGCATCCCCGCCGACATCGTGGTCGTGGGTGTCGGGGCCCGTCCCTGCGTCGAGTGGCTGGCCGGATCCGGTGTCGAACTCGACGACGGTGTCAAGTGCGGTGCGGACGGCCGTACCAGCCTGGCCGGGGTGGTCGCGGTCGGCGACTGCGCCTCCTGGTACGACCCGCGCGCAGGCACCCACCGCCGGGTCGAGCACTGGACCGGCGCCCGGGAACGTCCGGACGCGGCCGTGGCCGCCCTGCTGTCCTGGGGCGAGTCCGAGCCGGGCCTGCCCCGGGCTCCGTACTTCTGGTCCGACCAGTACGGCGTGAAGATCCAGTTCGTCGGCAACGTGGCTCGCGCCGACAGCGTGACGATCGAGGAAGGCACCGCGGACGAGCGCAACGTCCTGGCCGTCTACCGGCGTGCCGGACATCCGGTCGCCGTGCTCGGGATGAACCAGCCGCGGCTGTTCATGCGCTGGCGCAAGCATCTCGCGGCCCAGGCGCCCTGACAGGGGCGTAGGCCCCGTGCTCACAGCCGCTCCTGCACAGGGAGCGGCGCCGCTCCTTACCCGACGACGTCCGGTGTCGCTCGTCCCGGCGCGTGCATGCCCGATCCACGACGTATCCCCGAGGAGTGCACTGTGACTTCGACCGGCCTGCCGGAAAGCCTCATCGCCACCCTCCCCGGCTCCTCCTACACGGATCCCGAGATCTTCGCCCAGGAGCAGGAACGCATCTTCGAGGCGATGTGGTTCTGCGCCGTGCGCTCCGCCGACCTCGCCGGGCCCGGTGCCTTCCGGACCGTCGAGGTGGGCCGCGAGAGCGTCCTGATCACCCGCGCACGGGACAACTCCATACGCGCCTTCCTCAACGTCTGCCGACACCGCGGAGCCAAGCTCTGCACGGCGGAGGCGGGCGAGGTCAAACGCGCCTTCCAATGCCCCTATCACGCCTGGACGTACGACCTGACGGGCAAACTCGTCGCGGCACCCAACCTCACCAAGATGCCCGACATCAGCCGCACCGCGTACGGCCTGGCGGCAGTGGCCACGCGGGAATGGCTCGGCTACGTGTGGGTGTGCCTCGCGGAGACCCCGCCCCCCTTCGACGAGGTCGTGGGGGATGTCGTCGCGCGCCTGGGCGACACGGAGTCGATCGAGCACTACGACATCGACAGCCTCGAGGTCGGCAAGCGCATCGTCTACGACGTGAAGGCGAACTGGAAGCTCATCGTCGAGAACTTCATGGAGTGCTATCACTGCGCGACGATCCACCCCGAGCTGACCGAGGTGCTCCCCGAGGTCGCCGAGGGGTACGCCGCCCAGTACTACGTGGGCCACGGTGCCGAGTTCGGCGACGAGGTCAAGGGCTTCACCGTCGACGGCTCCGAAGGCCTCGACCGCATTCCAGGCATCACCGAGGACCAGGACCGCCGTTACTACGCGATCACCGTCCGGCCGCAGGTCTTCATCAACCTCGTGCCCGACCATGTGATCTTCCACCGGATGTACCCGGTCGCCGTGGATCGCACCATCGTCGAGTGCGACTGGCTCTACCTCAAGCACGTCGTGGAGAGCGGCAAGGACGTCAGCCGATCGGTTGAGCTGTTCGACCGGGTCAACCGTCAGGACTTCGACGCGTGCGAGCGCTGTCAGCCCGCCATGAGCTCCCGGCTGTACGCCAAGGGCGGGATCCTCGTGCCCAGCGAGCATCACATCGGTGAGTTCCACGCCTTCGTCCAGGAGCGGCTGGGCGTGGGGCTGCCACAGTAGTGGCGGTTCACGGGCGGGCCGGCATCTGGAGTGCGGGGCGCCCGTCGAAGGCGGCGCGGCGGGGTCAGCCCAGGTAGCCCATGCGATGGCTGATCTCGTCCGCGCCCTTGACCAGCACCGGAGCGAGGTCGTGCATACGGTCCTCGGTGAGCCGGTACGCCGGTCCGGAGGCGCTGATCGCCGCGATGACGTCTCCGTCCCTGTTGCGTACCGGGGCGGCCATGGCGTGCAGCCCGATCTCGAACTCCTCCAGGGTCCAGGAGTAGCCACGTTCGAGCGCCTCGGCGAGGTTCTTCTCGAGCTTGGTCTTCGCGGTCAGGGTGCGGGGGGTCACCTTCTTCAGACCGACCGCCGACAGCAGCGCGGCACGCTCCTTCGCCGGCATGTGGGCCAGCAGGATCTTGCCGCTGGAGGTGGCGTGCAGCGGCGTCAGCTGGCCGACCCAGTTGAACGCCGTGACGGCACCCGGGCCGCGCACCTGGTACAGGTTGATCGCGTACTGCTGCTGCATCACGGCGAGGTTCACGGTCTCGCCGATCTCCTCGGCGAGACGCTCGCAGACCGGGCGGCTCTGCTGGGTGATGTCGATGCGGCCGGTGACCGCGCCGGCAAGGCGGACGATGCCGAAACCGAGGCGGTACTTGCCGCGCTCGCCCGCCTGTTCCACCAGGCCGCGTCCCTCCAGAGCGCCCAACAGCCGGAACGCGGTCGACTTGTGGACGTCGATCTCGGCGGCCACCTCGCTGACGCCGGCCTCGCCGCGCCGGGCCAGGATCTCCAGCACGGTGATGGCGCGGTCGACGGACTGCACCCCACCGGTCGGGGCAGTCGTCGTTTCGGTATCTGGATGGTAGTTGCTCACAACGCAACTATACGGCCGTTAAACATAGGCGACAGCGGTGCAGGTCACGAGCCTGGTGCCAGCCATGTGCAAGTTGCGTTGTTCGCAACCTGGTGCGCATAGCGATACGGGTACTAGCATGCCGCGCATTCTCAACGGCGCGAGCGAGACGAGGCCTCATGGCTGACTTGCAGTACGACTTCGTCATCGTCGGTGGTGGATCGGCCGGCAGTGCACTGGCCAACCGGCTCTCCGCGGACCCCGGCAACCAGGTACTGGTCCTGGAGGCGGGCAGGCCCGACTACCCCTGGGACGTCTTCATCCACATGCCCGCGGCACTGACCTACCCGATCGGCAGCCGGTTCTACGACTGGAAGTACGAGTCCGAACCGGAGCCCCACATGGGCGGCCGGCGCGTCTACCACGCGCGAGGCAAGGTGCTGGGCGGTTCCAGCAGCATCAACGGCATGATCTTCCAGCGCGGCAACCCCATGGACTACGAGCGCTGGGCGGCCGACCCGGGCATGAAGACCTGGGACTACGCACACTGCCTGCCGTACTTCCGGCGGATGGAGAACTGTCTCGCCGCCGACCCGGACGACGAGTTCCGCGGTCACGACGGTCCTCTCGTCCTGGAACGCGGGCCTGGGGCCAACCCGCTCTTCAAGGCCTTCCTGAAGGCTTCCGAGGAGGCGGGTCATGCCCCCACCGACGACGTGAACGGCTACCGGCAGGAAGGTTTCGCCAGGTTCGACCGCAACGTCCACCGCGGCCGCCGCCTGTCGGCCTCCAAGGCGTACCTCAAACCCGTGCGAAAGCGCCCCAACCTCACGATCAAGACACGCGCCCTGGTCACCCGCGTCCTCTTCGAAGGCAAGCGGGCCGTCGGCGTCGAGTACCGGCGAGGCCGCGGCAGACCCCAGCGGGTGCGTGCCCGCGAGATCATCCTCTGCGGAGGCGCGATCAACTCCCCGCAACTGCTCCAGCTCTCGGGCGTCGGCAACGCCGAGGAACTGCGCGCGCTCGGCATCGACGTCGTACACGATCTGCCGGGTGTCGGCGAGAACCTCCAGGACCACCTGGAGGTGTACATCCAGTACGGCTGCAAGCAGCCCGTCTCCATGCAGCCGTACCTCGCGAAGTGGCGCGCCCCCTTCATCGGCCTGCAGTGGCTCTTCCGTACCGGCCCCGCCGCGACCAACCACTTCGAAGCGGGCGGCTTCGTCCGCGGCAACGACGACGTGCCCTATCCCAACCTGATGTTCCACTTCCTGCCCGTCGCGGTCCGCTACGACGGCTCCGTGCCCGCCGGCGGGCACGGCTACCAGGTGCACGTCGGGCCCATGTACTCCGATGCCATCGGCTCGGTGAAGATCAAGAGCAAGGACCCGGCCGAACACCCCGCGCTGCGCTTCAACTACCTGTCCACCGAGCAGGACCGCCGCGAGTGGGTCGAGGCCGTCAGGGTCGCCCGCGAGCTGCTCAACCAGCCCGCCATGGCCCCGTACAACGCCGGGGAGATCTCGCCGGGACCCTCCGTCGAGACCGACGAGGAGATCCTCGCCTGGGTCGCCAAGGACGGCGAGACCGCGCTGCATCCGTCGTGCACCTGCAAGATGGGCACCGACGAGATGGCCGTCGTGGATCCGGTCAGTATGCGGGTGCACGGGGTGGAGGGGCTGCGTGTCGTCGACGCGTCGGTGATGCCCTACATCACCAACGGCAACATCTACGCGCCTGTCATGATGATCGCGGAAAAGGCGGCCGACCTCATCCTGGGGAAGAACCCGCTGCCGCCGTCCACCGCCGCGTATTACCGGCACCGCTCCCAGCCGTAACCACCAGTTTTCAGACAGTCGGCAGGCCCGGAGGCGAGGCGCTCCGGGCCTGCCGCGTAGTCTCACCGTGGCTGTCTCCTTGGCATAACGTCATCGGTCACCCCCTTGACGTGGGGTGCAGCCTTCTACAAAGTGTTCCACCACAAGCAATTCGGTGCACGATGCGCAACGCGATTCCTTCGAAGGGCCCTCGACGTGGCAGATCTGTACGTGGATGGAAAATGGCGGGATCCCGTGGCCGGGGGCCACCGGGACATCCGCTGTCCCGCCGACGGTACGCTCTCCGCGACCGTGTCCGAATGTACGCGCCCCGACACCGAGGCGGCCATCGCCGCCGCCCGCCGGGCCTTCGACGAAGGTCCCTGGCCGCGCACCTCCGAGCGCGAGCGCGGCGCACTCCTCCTGCGCACGGCCGAGATCCTCGAGCGCGACGCCGACGCGTTCGCCCGCGCCGAATCGCTGGACACCGGCAAACGGCTGGTGGAGAGCGAGTACGACATCGCCGATGTCATCTCCTGCTTCCGCTACTACGGAGGGCTCGGCGGCACCGATGCCGGCCGGGTGATCGACACCGGCCGGGAGGACGCCGTCAGCCGCGTCGTGTACGAGCCGATCGGTGTGTGCGGACTGATCACCCCGTGGAACTACCCGCTGCTCCAGGCGAGTTGGAAGGTCGCCCCCGCTCTCCTCGCGGGCAACACGATCGTCCTCAAGCCCAGCGAACTCACCCCCTCCACCTCGATCCTGCTGATGCGGGCCCTCGAGGAGGCCGGGCTCCCGGACGGAGCGGCCAACCTCGTCCTGGGGGCCGGGCCCGAGGCGGGCGCACCCCTCGCCGAGCACCCCGCCGTCGACCTGGTCTCCTTCACCGGAGGCCTGGACACCGGCAGACGCATCATGGCCACCGCCGCCGCGACCGTGAAGAAGGTCGCGCTGGAACTCGGCGGCAAGAACCCCAATGTCGTCTTCGCCGACGCCGACTTCGAGACGGCCGTGGACTTCGCGCTCACGGCCGTCTTTCTGCATTCTGGGCAGGTCTGCTCGGCCGGCGCCCGGCTGATCGTCGAGGACTCGCTGCACGACCGGTTCGTCGACGAGGTGGTTCGCCGCGCCCGGCTGATCCGCCTCGGCGGCCCCTTCGACCCGCAGGCCGACACCGGAGCGCTGATCTCCGCACAGCACCTGGCGAAGGTCGAGGCGTATGTCGCGGCCGGACTCGCCGAAGGTGCCGTCCTGCGCTGCGGAGGCGAGCGCCCCGACGACCCGGCCCTGGCGAACGGCCACTTCTACCCGCCCACCGTGCTCGACGAGTGCGGTCAGGACATGCGCGTGGTGCACGAGGAGTCCTTCGGGCCCGTGCTCACCGTGGAGCGCTTCACCGGCGAGGACGACGCGGTGCGCATCGCCAACGACACCGAGTACGGACTCGCGGGCGCCGTCTGGACCCAGGACGCCGGCAAGGCCCAGCGGGTCGCCCGCCGGCTGCGCCACGGCACGGTGTGGATCAACGACTACCACCCCTATGTCCCGCAGGCGGAATGGGGCGGGTTCGGGCACTCCGGCGTGGGCCGCGAGCTGGGACCCACCGGACTGGAGGAGTACCGCGAGGCGAAACACATCTGGCAGAACATCCACCCGCGGCCGCAGCACTGGTTCCGCGGCTGAACGCCGAAAGAGGTCGAACATGACCCCAGCAACAACAGAGGCGCCGCGGCGCAATCCTCCCCAGGATCCGGCACCCACCCCGGTCATATCCGTGCGCGATCTGTGGAAGGTGTTCGGGCCCAAAGCGGACCAGGTACCGGCCTCCGAGGAACTGCGCGGGCTCACCCGGCTCGAACTCCTGGACCGCACCGGGTGCACCGCCGCCGTGCGCGACGTGAGCTTCGATGTCGCGCCCGGCGAGGTCTTCGTCGTCATGGGCTTGTCCGGATCCGGAAAGTCCACCCTGGTGCGCTGCCTGACCCGGCTTATCGAACCCACCGCCGGCGAGATCGTCTTCGAGGGTGAGGACATCCGCGGCGCCGACGAAAAGCGCCTGCGTGAACTGCGCCGCAGCAAGTTCTCCATGGTCTTCCAGCACTTCGGTCTGCTGCCCCACCGCCGCGTCGTCGACAACGTGGGGTTCGGACTGGAGATCCGCGGCATGAGCCGGTCCGAGCGCACCAGACGGGCCTTGGAGGTCGTCGAACTCGTCGGGCTCTCCGGCTACGAGAACTCCTACCCCGACCAGCTCTCCGGCGGCATGCAGCAGCGCGTCGGTCTCGCCCGGGCGCTCGCCGGCGACCCGGACGTACTCCTCTTCGACGAGCCGTTCTCCGCGCTCGACCCGCTGATCCGCCGTGACATGCAGAACGAGGTCGTCCGGCTGCACCGCGAGGTCGGCAAGACGATGGTGTTCATCACGCACGACCTGTCCGAGGCGCTGCGCCTGGGCGACCGCATCCTCATCATGCGCGACGGCGGGATGGTCCAGTGCGGCACCGGCGACGAACTGGTCGGGGCCCCCGCCGACGACTACGTACGCGACTTCGTCAGGGACGTGCCCCGCGGTGACGTCCTGACCCTGCGGTGGATCATGCGCCCGGCGGAGCCCGACGACCCTCTGGACGGCCCCGAGCTCGGCCCGGACGTCGTGGTGAAGGAGGCCACACGGGCGGTGCTCGCGGCCGACAGACCGGTCAAGGTCGTCGAGAACGGCAAGCTGCTCGGCATCGTCGGTGACGAGGAGATCCTCACGATCGTCGCCGGGCAGGAAGGCGACGCGTGATGACCGTCGCCGTGCGGAAAACGCAGAAGCCGGAGAGAACCGGGACCGAGGAGTCACCCCCTCCCGCCCGGCGTGAGCGCAGGATCAGCCGGTCCATGGCCGTGGCCGCGATCCTGCTCGTCTGGCTGGTGCTCTTCGCCGTGCTGCGCGGCAAGCAGACCCTGACCCTGGCCGCGGCCGACCTGACCGATCTGCACCGCTGGTTCAACGACGTCAACGACTCGATCGGCGCGAACCGCAACTCCAACCCGCTCTTCCTCTACTTCTTCAACGAGATCCGCCTGGTCATCGACACCCTGGTGACCTTCGTGCAGGATCTGATCTCGCAGCCGACCCCGGGCCGCCCGGTTCCGCAAGTCGGCTGGCTAGGCGTCGTAGGCGTCGTCGGCTACGTCTCCTGGGCCGTGGGCAACTGGCGCGTGGCGCTGCTGGCCGTGGCCGGCTTCATCTTCCTCGGTCTGCAGGGGCTCTGGCAGGAGAGCATGGACACCCTGGCGCTGACCCTCTCGGCGGTCTGCGTGGCACTGCTGTTCGCCATTCCCCTGGGCGTGTGGGCCGGGTTGTCGGACCGGGTCAACCGGGTCGTGACGCCGTTCCTGGACTTCATGCAGACGATGCCGACCTTCGTCTATCTGGCGCCACTGACGCTGTTCTTCCTGATCGGTCCCGCCTCCGCCACGATCGCCACCACGATCTACGCGGCACCACCGGCGATCCGCATCACCGCGCACGCCATCCGCTCCGTGCCACAGGCCACGGTCGAGGCGGCGGACTCGATGGGCGCGACGCGGCGGCAGGCGCTGCTGAAGGTCCTGCTGCCGATGTCCAAGCGGACCGTGGTGATGGGCATCAACCAGACCATCATGGCCGCCCTGGCCATGGTGACCATCGCGGCCCTGATCAACGCGCCCGGCCTCGGCGCGACCGTCATCCAGGCCCTGCAGTCGCTGAGCGTCGGCACGGCCTTCAACGCGGGTCTGGCGATCGTCGTCCTGGCGATCGTGCTGGACCGCGTCACCACCGCGGCGAGCGGCCGGGCTGAGGCGGCCCGGCGTTCGGGCAGTCCCCTTCTCAAGTGGCGGCGGCACCTGCTGGCGGCCGGGGGAGTGGTGGCGCTGGTGCTGGTGTATCTGTCGCACACCTACGTGTGGGCGGCCGAGTTCCCCGGTGAGGGCCGAGTCGGCAGCGCCATCTCCAGGGCGGCGGCCGATGTGACCACCTGGGCACAGGACAACCTGTCGGGCCTGACCAACGCCTTCCGTGACGCCCTCACCAACGGCCTGCTCAATCCGTTCCAGACCCTGCTGACCGACTCCCCGTGGTGGCTCGTCGGCGCGGCCATCATCGCGATCGGCACGGTGCTCGGCGGGTGGCGCGCCGGTGCCACCACCGTCGTGTGCGTAGGCCTGCTGGTCGGCACGGGTCTCTGGTCGGACGCCATGACGACACTGGCGTCCACCGCCGTGGCGACGGTGCTGGTGATGCTGCTCGGCGTCGTCGCCGGGGTGTGGATGGGACGCAGCGCGCTGGTGGACCGGCTGGTCCGGCCCACCCTGGACGCGGCCCAGGTCATGCCGCCGTTCGTCTATCTCGTGCCGTTCCTCGCGCTGTTCGGCGCGACACGGTTCACCGCCATCGTCGCCGCCGTCGTCTACGCGGCGCCGGTCGCCATCAAGATCATCGCCGACGGGGTGCGGGCCGTGCCCGCGACCACCGTCGAGGCGGCGACGTCCACCGGGTGCAACACCTGGCAGATCATCACCAAGGTTCAACTGCCCATGTCGAAGGGCGCCCTGACCCTCGCGACCAACCAGGGCCTGATCTACGTGCTGTCCATGGTCGTCGTGGGCGGCCTGGTGGGCGCGGGTGCCCTCGGCTACGACGTCGTGGCCGGGTTCTCGCAGGGCCAGCTGTACGGCAAGGGACTCGCGGCCGGACTCGCCATCGTCCTGCTCGGAGTCATGTTCGACCGGATCACACAGGCAGCGGCTCGCCGCGCCGGTACATAAGGAGCACCACACCATGGCACGACACTGGAGAGCCGGCGCGGCCGGCCTGGCCGTTCTCGGCCTCACCCTCACGGCCTGCGGCGGCGCCAAGGTCGGCGACGACAGCGCGGGCGGTTCAAGCAGCTCGGGCAAGTGCAGCACCTTCAATCTCGCGATCAACCCGTGGGTGGGCTACGAGGCGAACGCGGCGGTCCTCGCCCACGTCGCCGAGCACGACCTCGGCTGCAAGGTCGAGAAGAAGAACCTGAAGGAGGAGATCGCCTGGCAGGGCTTCGGGACGGGCGAGGTCGACGCCGTCGTCGAGAACTGGGGCCACGACGATCTGAAGAAGAAGTACATAGACGAGCAGAAGACCGCCGTCAACGCGGGGCCGACCGGCAACAAGGGCCTCATCGGCTGGTATGTGCCGCCGTGGCTGGCGAAGGCGCACCCGGACATCACCGACTGGAAGAACCTGAACAAGTACGCGTCGAAGTTCAGGACCTCGGAGTCGGGCGACAAGGGGCAGCTCCTCGACGGCGACCCGTCGTTCGTCACCAACGACGGGGCGCTGGTGAAGAACCTCAAGCTCGACTTCAAGGTGGTGTACGCGGGCAGCGAGACCGCGCTCATCCAGGCGTTCCGCAACGCCGAGAAGAACAAGGAATGGGTGATCGGCTACTTCTACGAGCCGCAGTGGTTCCTGTCCGAGGTGCCGCTGAAGAAGGTCAGCCTTCCCGAGTACAAGGAGGGTTGCGACGCCGACACCGAGAAGGTCGCGTGCGACTACCCGGTGTACGAACTCGACAAGATCGTCAGCGCGAAGTTCGCCAAGTCGGGCAGCCCGGCCTATGACCTGGTGAAGAACTTCACCTGGACGAACGACGACCAGAACACCGTCGCCAAGTACATCGCGGTGGACAAGATGTCGCCCGAGGCGGCGGCGAAGAAGTGGGTCGAGGCCAACCGCGACAAGGTCGACGCCTGGATCAAGTAGGGCGCACGACCGCCCTGGTGAACCCCGCCGGCAAGGCCCGGCAGGCTGAATCCTCAGCCTGCCGGGCCTTGCCGTTTTCCGGTGATTCCTCCCCGCCGCCTCCGGGGGTTTTTCCGGCGTCGCGGACCCCTTGACACGCATGTCCACGGCGGGCACATTGAGTTGCGCAACCTGAACCCTGTTGCGCACACAGCAACTGGATCGCTTTCAACGTCGGAGGTGCGGCGATGGCGGGACCCCGGGTGGTCATCATCGGAGCGGGCGTCGTGGGAGCAGCGCTCGCCGATGAGATCTCCGCGCGAGGCTGGACCGAAGTGACCGTGGTCGACCAGGGCCCGCTGCCCGCCACCGGGGGATCGTCGTCGCACGCCCCGGGCCTGGTCTTCCAGACCAACCCCTCCAAGACCATGACGGAGATGGCCCGTTACACCGTTGAGAAGTTCTGCTCGCTCGACGTGGCCGGCCAGCCCTGCTTCCTCCAGGTCGGCGGCCTGGAGGTGGCGACCAGCCCGGAGCGCGTCACGGAACTGCAGCGGCGCCACGGCTGGCTCGCCTCCTGGGGCATCGAGTCCCGGCTGCTGAGCACCGAGGAGTGCGTCGAACAGCACCCGCTCGTCAACCCGGACAAGGTCCTCGCCGGCCTCCTCGTGCCCACGGACGGCCTCGCGAAGGCGGTCCTCGCCGTCGAGGCGCAGATCCGCCGGGCCACCGAGCGCGGCGTGCGCTTCCTCGACCGCCACGAAGTCCTCGACATCCAGCGGGCCGACGGCAAGGTGGCGGGCGTCGTCACCGACCAGGGCGAGATCCCCGCCGACATCGTCGTGTGCTGCGCCGGCATCTGGGGCCCGAAGATCGCCCGCATGGTCGGCATGAACCTCCCCCTCACGCCGCTCGGCCACCAGCTCGCCTGGACGGGCCCGGTACCGGCCCTGGCGGGCCAGACGCAGGAGGCGGTCCGCCCGATCCTGCGCCACCAGGACGCCGACCTCTACTACCGCGACCGCTTCGACGGGCTGGGTATCGGCTACTACGGCCACCGCCCGATGCCGATCTCAGTCGACGACATCCTCTCCGTGGACGAGGCCGACGAGATGCCGTCCGTCCTGAAGTTCACCGAGGAGGACTTCGAGGAGGCCTGGAGCGAGACCCGGTCGCTGCTCCCCGCGACCAAGGACGCCAAGGTCGAAGAGGGCATCAACGGCCTGTTCTCCTTCACCACCGACGGCCTGCCGCTGCTCGGGGAGTCCCCGGACGTCAAGGGTTTCTGGGTCGCCGAGGCTGTCTGGGTCACCCACTCCGCGGGCGTCGGACGGGCCATGGCCGAATGGCTGGTCGACGGCTACTGCTCCTCGTTCGACCTGCACGAGTGTGACGTCAACCGCTTCGAGCCGCACCAGCTCTCGCCGGAGTACGTGCTGGCCCGCGACTGCCGGAACTTCGTCGAGGTCTACGACATCCTCCACCCCCTCCAGCCGTCGGGAGACCCCCGCCCGATCCGCACCAGCCCCTTCCACGCCCGCCAGCAGGAGCTGGGCGCCTTCTTCCTGGAGGCGAACGGCTGGGAGCGCCCCCAGTGGTACGAGGCCAACGCGGGCCTGGTCGAAGGCCGTTCCATCGTCACCCCCAACGACTGGGCCGCGCGGTACTGGTCGCCCATCGTCGCCGCCGAGGCCCAGACCACCCGTGAGACCGTCGCGATGTACGACATGACGGCCCTCAAGCGGCTCGAGGTCAGCGGGCGCGGTGCCGGCGAGTTCCTGGAGCGGCTGTGCACCGGCAAGGTCGCCAAGTCCGTCGGCTCGGTGACGTACACCCTGCTCCTCGACCACGACGGCGGCATCCGCAGCGACATCACCGTCGCCCGGCTGGCCCCCGACCTCTTCCAGGTCGGCGCCAACGGCAACCTGGACCTCGACTGGTTCACCCGTCACCTCCCCGCCGACGGCACGGTCCAGGTCCGCGACATCACCCCCGGCACCTGCTGCATCGGCCTGTGGGGCCCGCGTGCCCGCGACGTCCTCCAGCCGCTCACCGACGCCGACTTCTCGGCGACCGGCCTGAAGTACTTCCGGGCCAAGCGCGCTCACATCGGCTCCGTCCCCGTCACCGCGATGCGGCTGAGCTATGTCGGTGAGCTCGGCTGGGAGCTGTACACCACCGCCGACCTCGGCGGGAAGCTGTGGGACACCCTGTGGCAGGCGGCCGAGCCGCTCGGCGGCATCGCGGCCGGCCGCGGCGCCTTCAACAGCCTCCGCCTGGAGAAGGGCTACCGCTCCTTCGGCACGGACATGACCTACGAGCACGACCCCTACGAGGCCGGAGTCGGCTTCGCCGTCAAGCTCGACAAGGACGACTTCATCGGCAAGGCGGCGCTGGAGCGCCGTAAGGCCGACGTACGGCGGAAGCTGACCTGCCTCACGATCGACGACCCGAAGGCGGTCGTCATGGGCAAGGAGCCGGTGTACGACGGCGACTGCGCGGTCGGGTACGTCACGAGTGCCGCGTACGGCTACACGATCGGCAAGGGGATCGCCTATGCGTGGCTGCCGGCGGAGCTTGCCGCTCCGGGGACGGTTGTGCATATCGGCTACTTCGACCAGTCCGTCGAGGCCGTGGTCGCCGAGGAGCCTCTGTTCGACCCGACCATGTCCCGCCTCCGTGGCTGACCGCAGGGAAGGAACACCGCCGGTGACCACCGCACAACTGCTCGACGGCAAGGCCACTGCCGGCATCGTTCGCCGCGAACTCGCCGAGCGCGTGGCCAAGTTGGCCGCCACCACGGGCCGTGTACCGGGCCTCGGCACCGTCCTGGTCGGCGACGACCCCGGCAGCCACGCCTACGTCGGCGGCAAGCACCGCGACTGCGCCCAGGTGGGCATCGCCTCCATCCGCCGGGAACTGCCCGCCGACGCCTCGCAGCAGCAGGTCGAGGAGACGATCGACGAACTCAACGCCGACCCCGCCTGCACCGGCTACATCGTCCAGCTGCCCTTGCCGCGTCACCTCGACGCGGGCGCCGTACTGGAACGCATGGACCCGGCCAAGGACGCCGACGGACTGCACCCCGTCAACCTCGGCCGGCTCGTCCTCGGCGTCGAGGCCCCGCTGCCGTGCACCCCGCGCGGCATCGTCGAACTGCTCCGCCGCCACGACGTGCCGCTCGCCGGAGCGCGGGTGTGTGTGATCGGCCGGGGCATCACCGTCGGACGGCCCATCGGGCTCCTCCTCACCCGCAGGTCCGAGAACGCCACCGTCACCCTCTGCCACACCGGCACCAAGGGCCTGGCCTGGCACGTACGCGAGGCGGACATCGTCGTCGCGGCCGCCGGCTCGCCCGGCTTGATCACCAAGGACATGCTGCGCCCCGGCGCGGCCGTCCTCGATGTCGGTATCACCCGCACCGACCAGGGGCTGGTGGGGGACATCCACCCGGACGCCTCCCAGGTCGCCGGATGGCTGGCCCCGATGCCCGGGGGCGTGGGCCCCATGACCCGGGCCATGCTGCTCGCCAATGTCGTCGAGGCCGCCGAGAGGAACGCGAACACCGTATGAACGCGCTGAACACCCCCCTGGCGGAGCTGGACCCCGAGGTCCACGCCGCGCTCCGCGCCGAACTGCACCGCCAGCAGTCCACCCTGGAGATGATCGCCTCCGAGAACTTCGCGCCCTCCGCCGTGATGGAGGCCCAGGGCTCGGTCGCGACCAACAAGTACGCCGAGGGCTACCCCGGCCGCCGCTACTACGGCGGCTGCGAACACGTCGACGTCACCGAGCGGCTGGCCATCGAGCGGATCAAGTCCCTCTTCGGCGCGGGCTTCGCCAACGTGCAGCCCCACTCGGGCGCCCAGGCCAACACCGCCGTCTTCTTCGCCCTCCTCCAGCCCGGCGACACCGTCCTCGGCCTCGACCTCGCGCACGGCGGGCACCTCACGCACGGCATGCGCATCAACTACAGCGGCAAGATGCTCAACGTCGTGCCGTACCACGTGTCGGAGGCGGACCACCTCGTCGACATGGACGAGGTCGAGCGGCTCGCCAAGGAACACCGCCCCAAGATGATCATCGCGGGCTGGTCGGCGTACCCGAGGCAGCTGGACTTCGCGGCCTTCCGCCGGATCGCCGACGACGTGGGCGCCCTGCTCATGGTCGACATGGCGCACTTCGCGGGACTGGTGGCGGCGGGCCTGCACCCCAACCCCGTACCGCACGCCCACGTCACGACCACCACGACCCACAAGACACTCGGCGGCCCGCGCGGCGGCGTCATCCTCACCAACGAGGCCGACCTCGCCAAGAAGATCAACTCGGCGGTGTTCCCCGGTATGCAGGGCGGCCCCCTGGAGCACGTCATCGCCGCGAAGGCGGTGTCGTTCAAGGTCGCCGCGTCACCGGAGTTCGCCGAACGCCAGGCCCGTACGCTCGCCGGCTCCCGCATCCTCGCCGAACGCCTCACCCGGGCGGACGCGGCGGCGGCCGGGGTGAAGGTCCTCACCGGAGGCACGGACGTCCACCTCGTCCTGGTCGACCTGCGGGACTCGGAGCTCGACGGCCGGCAGGCCGAGGACCTGCTCCACGAGGTCGGCATCACCGTCAACCGCAACGCCGTGCCCTTCGACCCGCGCCCGCCCATGGTCACCTCGGGCCTGCGCGTCGGCACCCCGGCCCTGGCCACCCGCGGCTTCACCGAGGAGGACTTCGCCGAGGTCGCGGACGTGATCGCCCTCGCCCTCCAGCCGGAGCCGGACGTGCCCGCCCTGCGCGCCCGCACGGAGGCCCTGGCCGCCAAGCACCCGCTCTACCCCCACCTGTCCGAGGACGGAGTCGCCCGATGAGCCCCCGCACCCCCGGCGCCGAGCTCCCCGAACACCCCGACTGGCTGTGGCGCAACCCCGAGCCGAAGCGCTCGTACGACGTCGTCGTCGTGGGCGGCGGCGGCCACGGTCTGGCCACCGCCCACTACCTGGCGAAGAACCACGGCATCACCAACGTCGCCGTACTGGAGAAGGGCTGGCTGGCGGGCGGCAACATGGCCCGCAACACCACGATCATCCGCTCCAACTACCTGTGGGACGAGAGCGCCGGCATCTACGAGCACGCGCTCAAGCTCTGGGAGGGACTGGCGGACGAGCTCGACTACCCGATCCTGTTCTCCCAGCGCGGCGTACTGAACCTCGCCCACAGCCTCCAGGACGTCCGCGACAGCGTGCGCCGCGTCGAGGCCAACCGCCTCAACGGCGTGGACGCCGAGTGGCTCGACGCGGACGGCGTCAAGGACGTCTGCCCGATCGTCAACATCTCCCCGGACGTGCGCTACCCGGTCCTGGGCGCGACCTACCAGCCGCGCGCGGGCATCGCCAAGCACGACCACGTGGCGTGGGGCCTCGCCCGCTCCGCCGACGCCGCCGGGATCGACATCATCCAGAACTGCGAGGTGACCGGCCTCGACGTCGTCGGCAACCGGGTGGTGGGAGTCCGGACCACCCGCGGCCCGATCGCCGCGGGCAAGGTCGCGCTCTGCTCGGCGGGCCACACCTCGGTCCTCGCGGCCATGGCGGGCGTCGAACTCCCCGTCCAGAGCCACCCCTTGCAGGCCCTGGTGTCGGAGCTGCTGGAGCCGGTGCACCCGACGGTGGTCATGTCCAACGCCGTCCACGTGTACGTCAGTCAGGCGCACAAGGGCGAGCTGGTGATGGGCGCGGGCATCGACGCGTACAACTCCTACACCCAGCGCGGCGCCTTCCACATCATCGAAGAGCAGATGTCGGCGGCCCTGGAACTCTTCCCGGTCTTCGCCCGCGCCCACGTCCTGCGCACCTGGGGCGGCATCGTCGACGTCAGCCCCGACGCCTCACCGATCATCGGCCTCAGCCCGGTCGACAACCTCTACCTCAACTGCGGCTGGGGGACCGGCGGTTTCAAGGCCACCCCGGGCGTCGGCTGGGTCTACGCCCACACCATCGCCCACGACACACCGCATCCGCTGAACGCCCCCTTCTCGCTCGACCGTTTCACCACCGGCGCGCTCGTCGACGAGCACGGCGCGGCCGCGGTGGCCCACTAGGACCATCAGGGAGCCGACCCATGCTGCTGATCCCCTGCCCGTGGTGCGGGCCCCGCGACGAGGCCGAGTTCCACTACGGCGGCCAGGCCCACGTGCCGTACCCGCAGGACCCGACCTCCCTCACCGACGAGGAGTGGGCCCGCTACCTGTTCTTCCGCGACAACCCGAGGGGCCCCTTCGCCGAGCGCTGGAGTCATGCGGCGGGCTGCCGCCGCTGGTTCAACGCGGTGCGTGACACATCGACGAACGAGATCCTGACGGTGTACCGGGCGGGGGAGGAGCGCCCTGCCACCTTCGCATCACGTTCAGTGCATGCAGCCCGTCCGGCGCTTGAGGACGAGTCCGTCCAGGCCGAAGGGGGGTCTGGGGGCGCAGCCCCCAGCGGGGTCGAAGGGGCGGAGCCCCTTCAGGACGGGAAGGGGAAGGGCGGCGGGGGCGAAACCACCCAGCCCTTCCGCCACCCCACCCGCGGCCGAATCCACCGCGACACCCCGGTCACCTTCACTTTCGACGGCACCGAATACCAGGGCCACAAGGGCGACACCCTCGCCTCCGCCCTCCTCGCCAACGGCGTCATCCAGACCGGCACCAGCATCAAGCTGGGCCGCCCACGCGGCATCTTCTCGGCCGGCGCCGAGGAACCCAACGCGGTCGTCCAGATCGAGGCCCCGTTCCCCGAGCCCATGCTCCCCGCCACCACCGTCGAGCTCTACGACGGCCTCGTGGCGAGCAGCCTCCCCGGCCAGGGCCGCCTCGCCACCGACCCGGACCCGGCCCGCTACGACGCCGTACACACCCACTGCGACCTCCTGGTGGTGGGCGCGGGCCCGGCCGGACTCGCCGCGGCGGCAGCCGCCGCCCGCTCGGGTGCCCGCGTCATCCTCGCCGACGACCAGCCGGAACCCGGCGGCAGCCTCCTCGGCACCGGCGAACACCTCGACTGGGTGAGCGAGACGACAGCCCGGCTCGACGCCGCCCCCGACGTACGCGTCCTGCGCCGCACCACCGTCTTCGGCTACTACGACGACAACCACCTGCTCGCCGTGGAGCGCCGTACCAACCACCTGGGCGCCGAGGCCCCCGAGCACGTCTCCCGCGAGCGCGTCTGGCGCATCCGCGCCCGCCGGGTCGTCCTCGCCACCGGCGCGCACGAACGTTCGCTGGCCTTCGCGGACAACGACCGCCCCGGCGTGATGCTGGCCGCCTCGGCCCGCACCTACGTCAACAAGTACGGGACCCTGCCCGGCCGCCACGCGGTCGTCTTCACCACCAACGACAGCGCCTACGCGGCGGCCCTGGACCTCGCCGCGGCGGGCGTGGCCATCGGGGCCGTCGTCGACACCCGCACCGAGCCGGGGGAGTGGGCGACCCGCGCCCGCCAGGCCGGCATCGAGGTGCTGACGGGCCATGCGGTCACCGCCACGGACGGCGCCCCCCGGCTCACCTCCGTGACCGTCGCCCCGTACGGAGAGTCCGTGGGGCAGCGGGAGTTCGCCGCCGACCTGCTCCTGGTCTCCGGCGGCTGGAACCCGGTGGCGCACCTGTTCAGCCAGGCGGGAGGCAAGCTCCGCTACGACGAGGGGCTCGGTACCTTCGTCCCCGACGCCTCCCGGCAGGCCGTCGAGGTCGCGGGCGCCGCGAGCGGTGTCCTCGACCTGGTCCGGGTCCTCGCGCAAGGAGCGGCGGCCGGAGCCCGCGCGATCGAGGCCGAGGGCTACACCTCAGAGGAGGTCGAGCTGCCCCAGGCGGCCACGCCGCCGCAGACGCCGCCCATGCGGGTCTTCACCGTCCCGGGCCGGGAAGGCGCCCCGCGCTTCGTCGACCTGCAACGCGACGTCACCGTCGACGACCTGGCCCGGGCGGCCGGTGCCGGCATGCGCTCCGTCGAGCACACCAAGCGCTACACCACGGCCGGCACGGCGAACGACCAGGGAAAGACCTCCGGCGTCCTGGCCAGTGGCGTCGTCGCGGAACTGCTCGGCGTGGACATCTCCGCGCTCGGCACGACCACGTTCCGCCCGCCGTACACCCCCGTCTCCTTCGCCGCCCTCGCCGGCCGCGACCGCGGTGCCCTGCTCGACCCGATCCGCACCACCGCCCTGCACAAGTGGCATGTCGCGCACGGCGCCCTGTTCGAGAACGTCGGCCAGTGGAAGCGGCCCTGGTACTACCCGCAGGACGGCGAGGACATGGAGACGGCCGTGCTGCGCGAGTGCGCGGCCGCCCGCGAGGGTGTCGCCTTCATGGACGCCTCCACCCTCGGCAAGATCGATGTCCAGGGCCCGGACGCCGGCGTGTTCCTCGACCTGCTGTACACCAACATGATGAGCACCCTGAAGGTCGGCATGATCCGCTACGGCGTGATGTGCCGCCCGGACGGCATGGTCTTCGACGACGGCACGGTGATCCGCCTCGGCCAGGACCGCTACCTGGTCACCACCACGACGGGCAACGCCGCCGCCGTGCTGGACTGGATGGAGGAGTGGCTCCAGACGGAGTGGCCCGAACTGCGCGTCCACTGCACGTCGGTGACCGAGCAGTGGGCCACCGTCGCCCTGGTCGGCCCGCGCTCCCGCGAGGTCCTCGGCTCGCTCGCGCCCCGACTCGCCGTCGGGAACGAGGACTTCCCGTTCATGGCGTGGCGTGAGACGACCGTCGCCGGCATCGACGCGCGGGTGTGCCGGATCAGCTTCTCCGGCGAACTCGCCTACGAGATCAACGTGTCACCGTGGGAGGCCCTCGCCCTGTGGGAGGCGCTCTACGAGGCCGGCGCCCCGTACGGCATCACCCCTTACGGCACGGAGACCATGCACGTCCTGCGCGCGGAGAAGGGCTATCCGATCGTCGGTCAGGACACCGACGGCACCGTGACGCCGCAGGATCTCGGCATGAGCTGGGTGGTGTCGAAGAAGAAGCGGGACTTCATCGGCAAGCGGTCCCACGCCCGTGCCGACACCGCCCGCCCCGACCGCAAGCACCTGGTCGGGCTGCTTCCGGACGACCCGGGCACGTTCCTCCCCGAAGGCACGCACCTGGTCGCCGGCAGTGTGCTGCCGGCGCCGCCGGTCCCGATGCTCGGCCACGTCACGTCCAGCTATCGCAGCGCGGCCCTCGGCCGGACCTTCGCCCTCGCGCTGGTCAAGGGCGGCCGGGACCGCATCGGTGAGCGACTCTATGCCCCCGTGGGCGACCGGCTGGTCCCGGTGACCGTCGCGAGCCCCGTCCTCTACGACCCCGAGGGAGCCCGCCGTGATGGCTGACACCGCCGTTACCGCCCCGCCCCGCAGCCCGCTGTCGCCTGCCGCCGGCCGGCTGGCCGCCGCGACCCGCACCTCCGGGGGCGCGGTCCGGCTGGCGGAACTGCCCTTCCTGACCCAGGTCAATGTGCGTCTCGACCCCAAGGGGGCGGCGGCGGACGCCGTGGGGCTGGCGCTGGGACTCCCCCTTCCCGTCGAACCCGGCACCGTCGTCCGCGCCGGGGAGCTGACCGTGCTGTGGCTCGGCCCCGACGAGTGGCTCGTGGTGGGCCCGCCGGGCGGCCAACAGGGCCTGGAGAGCCGGATCCGTGAGGCCGCGGGCGACGAGCCCGTGTCCGTCATCGACGTCTCGGCTCAGCGCACCACGCTCCTCGTCGCAGGTCCCCGGGCCCGCGACGTGCTGGCCCACGGCTGCTCGCTGGACCTTCACCCGCGGGTCTTCGGCCCGGGGCGCTGCGCCCAGACGAACCTGGGCCGCACCCAGGTCGTCCTGGTCGCCCGTGACGACCCCGGGGCCGGGTTCTGGGTGCTGGTCCGTTCGTCCTTCGCCGGCTATCTGACGGACTGGCTGCTGGACGCGGCTGTGGAGTGGACGGGCTGACGCGGACAGCACAGAAGCGGCGGCGGTGATCCTGTGTCCGGATCGCCGACCGCCGCTTGTCGTGAGGGTCCTGTCCTGGCCGGCGGCCGAGGCGCGCTTCCCGGGCCTCAGCCCGCGTAGCCGAGACGGCGGCTGAGCTCGTCCGCTCCCGCGACCAGCAGCGGCGCGAGTTCGCGCAACCGCTCGTCGGTCATCCGGAACGCCGGCCCCGACGCGCTGAGGGCGGCGATGACCTCGCCGTCTTCCGAACGTACGGGAGCGGACAGGGCGTTGAGGCCCTCCTCGTACTCCTCCACCGTGATGGCATAGCCCTGCTCACGGGCTTCGGACAGGTCCGCCTCCAGCTTCTTCCTGGAGGTCACCGTGCGCGGTGTCAGACGGGGGAGGCCGGCCTCGGCGAGGAGCGCGTCGCGGTCCTCGCGGGCGAGGTGGGCCAGGAGGATCTTGCCGCTCGACGTGCAGTGCAGCGGCGTCAGCCGTCCCACCCAGTTCTGCGCGGCGATGGCCGACGAGCCGCGCACCTGGTAGAGGTTGATCGCGTGGGGGGACTCGAGAACGGCGATGTTCAGCGTCTCGCCCACATCGTCGACGAGACGCTCGCAGATCCCGCGCCCGTGTCTGGTGACGGCGATGCGGCCCGTCACGGCGCCGGCCAGGCGCACGACGCCGAAGCCGAGACGGTACTTTCCGCGTTCGCTCTCCTGCTCGACCATCCCATGCGCTTCCAGCGCGCCGAGCAGACGGAAAGCGGTGGACTTGTGGACGTCGATCGCCGCGGCCACCTCACTCACGCCCGCCTCGCCGTGCTGGGCGAGGATCTCCAGCACGGCGACAGCACGGTCAACGGATTGCACTCCGCCACTGGGAGCGCCTGCGGACTCGGCGCCGAAGTTGCTCATGGCGAAACCCTAGGCGAAATAGTCAACAGGCGTGAGGGGGTGGAGGTCATTTTTCCTCAGCGGAAGACGACCGTACGGTTGCCGTTGACCATGATGCGGCTCTGGCTGTGCCATTCCACCGCCCGCGCCAGGACCTGCGCCTCGACGTCGCGCCCCAGGGCGACCATGCTGTCGGGCCCCAGTGAGTGGTTCACGCGGATGACGTCCTGCTCGATGATGGGTCCCTCGTCGAGGTCCGGGGTGACGTAGTGGGCCGTCGCTCCGACGAGCTTGACGCCGCGGTCGTACGCCTGGACGTAGGGGCGGGCGCCCTTGAAGCTCGGCAGGAACGAGTGGTGGATGTTGATCGCCCGGCCCTCGAGCTGCTTGCACAGGTCGTTCGACAGGATCTGCATGTAGCGGGCGAGGACCACCAGGTCGATGTCCAGCTCGTCGACGAGCTCCAGAAGTCGTGCCTCCGCCTCGGGCTTCGTCTCCCGGGTGACGGGCACGTGGTGGAAGGGAATCCCGTAGCTCTCGGCGAGCGGCTCGAAGTCCCGGTGGTTGGAGACGATCGCCGGCACCTCGATGTTCAGCGCGCCGGTGCGCCAGCGGAAGAGCAGGTCGTTCAGGCAGTGCCCGAACTTCGACACCATGATCAGCGTGCGCGTCGGCGTCGACGCCTCGTACAGCTGCCAGGAGATCCGGTACGCCTCCGCCACCTGGGCGAAGCCGGACTTCAGGTCCTCCAGCGACGTGTCCGGGTCTGAGACGTCGAAGTGCACCCGCATGAAGAAGCGGTCCAGCAGCCGGTCGTCGAACTGCTGGCTCTCCTGGATGTTCCCGGAGTGCCGGACCAGGAAGCCGGTGACGGCGTGGACGAGGCCCGAGCGGTCGGGGCACGACAGGGTGAGGACGAACTCGCGGCCGGTTGTGGGTCCAAGAGACACGGAGCCCTCCCAGAGAGGTGCGTATTACGCAACAGCCTGACTGATACGCAACATGGTCCAGGCTGCGACGGTCTGTGGTCAAGGGCTTGACAGCGCTTCGGCCGGACTGCACCGTGAGTTGCGTAGCAAGAAGCTCGTTGCACATGAGGCAACCACTCGCCCGACCGAGGCGCTTCACTCCGAGGTGAACCATGACTACGACCGGCCTGCCGGAGAGCCTGATCGCGACCCTCCCCGGTGACCACTACACGGACCCGGAGATCTTCCGCCTGGAGCAGGAACACATCTTTGAATCCATGTGGTTCTGCGCGGCGCGCTCGTCGGAACTGTCGAAGCCGGGCGCCTTCCGGACCGTGGACGTCGGGCGGGAGAGCGTCCTGCTGACCCGGTCGCGGGACGGCTCCGTGCGGGCCTTCTTCAACGTGTGCCGGCACCGGGGCGCGAAGCTGTGCACACAGGAGTCCGGTGAGGTGAAGCGGGCCTTCCAGTGCCCGTACCACGCCTGGACCTACGACCTGAACGGCAAACTCGTCGCGGCCCCGAACCTGACGAAGATGCCGGACGTCGGACGCACGGAGTACGGCCTGGCGAGCGTGGCGGTACGCGAGTGGCTGGGCTATGTGTGGGTGTGCCTGGCCGAGAATCCGCCCTCGTTCGAACAGTCGGTGATCGCGGAGGTGGTCGCGCGCCTGGGCGACGCGGAGTCCATCGAGCGATACGACGTCGAGAGCCTGGAGGTCGGCCGGCGGATCGTCTACGACGTCAAGGCCAACTGGAAGCTCATCATCGAGAACTTCATGGAGTGCTACCACTGCGCGACCATCCACCCCGAGCTGACCGAGGTACTGCCGGAGTTCGCCGACGGGTTCGCGGCGCAGTACTACGTGGGACACGGCGCCGAGTTCGGCTCGGACGTCCAGGGCTTCACCGTGGACGGTTCGGAGGGCCTGGACCGTATCCCCACGGTCTCCGAGGAGCAGGACCGCCGGTACTACGCGATCACGGTGCGCCCGCAGGTGTTCATCAACCTGGTCCCCGACCACGTGATCCTCCACCGGATGTTCCCGGTGGCGGTCGACCGCACGATCGTGGAGTGCGACTGGTTGTACCTGAAGGGCGTGGTGGCAAGCGGCCGGGACGTGAGCCGGTCGGTCGAGCTGTTCGACCGCGTCAACCGGCAGGACTTCGACGCCTGTGAGCGCTGCCAGCCCGCGATGAGCTCCCGGCTGTACGCCAAGGGCGGCGTCCTGGTGCCCAGCGAGCACCACATCGGCGAGTTCCACGACTGGGTCCAGGACCGCCTCGGCACCCGCTCGAACCTCGCGGAGCGCTAGGCGATGACCCGCGAAGCGCCTGCCGAGGACCCCGGTGACTCCCGTCTGCGGGTGGGCCCGCCGAAGGACCACGCCGCGGGCCTTCCCGCGGTCACGTCCTCGCTGCGCCACGCCCACGCGCAGATGGGCGTCCGCCGCAGCCTGCTGACGCTGCTGAGCGTCAACCAGAAGACGGGATTCGACTGCCCGGGCTGCGCCTGGCCCGAGCCCGGGCACCGGCACCGTGCCGAGTTCTGCGAGAACGGCGCCAAAGCGGTGGCCGAGGAGGCTACCCTGCGCCGGGTCGGCCCCGGCTTCTTCGCCGCGCACACCCTGGCGGAGCTGGCCGGACGCAGCGACTACTGGCTCGGTCAGCAGGGCCGCCTCACCCACCCCATGTACCGCCCCGCGGACGGCGACCGGTACCGGCCGATCTCCTGGGACGAGGCGTTCGCCGTCATCGCCCGGGAGCTGGGTGCTCTCGACTCACCCGACCAGGCCGCCTTCTACACCTCCGGCCGGGCGAGCAACGAGGCGGCCTTCCTCTACCAGCTGTTCGTCCGGCTCCTCGGCACCAACAACCTGCCGGACTGCTCCAACATGTGCCACGAGTCGAGCGGCTCCGCCCTGACCGAGACCATCGGCATCGGCAAGGGCAGCGTCCGGCTGGAGGACCTGTACGAGGCCGACCTGATCCTCGTCGTCGGGCAGAACCCGGGCACCAACCACCCCCGGATGCTCTCGGCACTCGAGACCGCCAAGGATCGGGGGGCCCGGGTCATCTCGGTCAACCCCCTCCCCGAAGCGGGCCTGTTGCGCTTCAAGAACCCCCAGCGGCCCTCCGGAGTGCTGGGCGCAGGAACTCAACTCTCCGACCTCTTCCTGCAGATCAGGCTCGGCGGCGACCAGGCCCTCTTCCAGGCCTTCAACCGCATGCTCCTGGAGGCGGAGGACGACACTCCCGGCACGGTCCTCGACCATGACTTCATCACCGCGCACACCCATGGCTTCGAGGAGTTCGCCGACCAGGCCCGCAAGACATCCTGGGACGACGTCCTGGAGGCGACCGGGCTGTCGCAGCGGGAGATCAGGGAGGCGTTCCAGGAGGTGCTGTCCGCCCGGAAGATCGTCGTGTGCTGGGCCATGGGCCTCACCCAGCACCGCCACTCCGTGCCGACCATCCGCGAGGTCGTCAACTTCCTGCTGCTGCGCGGCAACCTCGGACGCCCCGGCGCCGGGCTCTGCCCCGTGCGCGGGCACTCCAACGTCCAGGGCGACCGGACCATGGGCATCCACGAGAAGCCGGACGCCGCCTTCCTCGACGCGCTCGGCACGGAGTTCGGCTTCGTGCCGCCGCGCCATCACGGCCACGACGCGGTGGAGACCATCCGGGCCATGCGGGACGGCCAGGTACGGGTCTTCGTCGCGCTCGGCGGCAACTTCGTCTCCGCCGCCCCGGACACCGACGTCACCGAGCGAGCTCTGCGCACCTGTGAGCTCACGGTGCAGATCTCCACCAAGCTCAACCGGTCCCACGCGGTGACCGGCCGACAGGCGCTCATCCTGCCCTGCCTGGGCCGCACCGAAGCCGATCTGCGGCCCGGCGGGGAGCAACGGGTGACGGTGGAGGACTCCATGGGCCTGGTGCACTTCTCGCGTGGCCGGCTGGCGCCCGCCTCGGACGTCTTGCTGAGTGAGGTCGCGATCATCTGCCGGATGGCGAACGAGGCCCTCGGCAGCGGCGGCCCGCAGGTGCCCTGGGCCGACTTCGAGGCGGACTACGACCGCATCCGGGACAGGATCGCCCGGGTGATCCCCGGCTTCGAGGACTTCAACGGCCGGGTGCGCCGGCCGGGCGGCTTCGCCCTGCCCCACCCGCCACGCGACGAGAGGCGCTTCCCCACCAGGACAGGACTGGCCAACTTCACCGTCAACCCTCTGGATGTGCTGCGCGTCCCGCAGGGTCGGCTACTCCTCCAGACCCTCCGTTCGCACGACCAGTACAACACCACCATCTACGGCCTGGACGACCGCTACCGGGGCATCCACCAGGGCCGCAGAGTGCTCTTCGTCCACCCGGACGACCTCGCCGCGCACGGCCTGACCGAGGGCGATCCGGTCGACGTCGTCAGCGAGTTCTCCGACGGGGTCGAGCGCCGGGCACCGGCCTTCCGAACCGTCGCCTATCCCACCCCGCGCGGCTGCTGCGCCGCCTACTTCCCCGAGACCAACGTCCTCGTACCGCTGGACTCCACCGCGGAGGTCAGCAACACGCCGACGTCCAAGTCCATCGTGGTCCGGCTGGAACCGGCGCGCTGACGGCACAGCCGTCAGCCGCGCGCCCACGCGGCCTCGCGCATCGCCGCCGCGTACACGTCCGCCGTGGCCGCGGCGGACGTGTCCCAGCCGGACGACGCGGCGTGCCGGGTGGCGGCGGCGCCCATCCGGGTCCAGAGCGCCGGGTCGTCGACGAAGCGGCGCCTGGGCCCGCGCGTAGTCCGCCGGCCTGTGCCCCGGCACGAGGACGCCGCTCACCGCTCTCGCGCCCGCGCAGCACACGATGTTCGTCAGCTCCTCCACCCGGCCGAGGATCGCGAGGGGCTTTCCGTTCAGCCGGATCTCCAGCGGCTCCTCCGCCACCAGGGTGTCCGGCCGGCTGCCCACCGCCCCGTCCCGGATGCGCAGGACGCGTCGTCGTTCGGTGACCCGTCCCCCGCACACTCCCCAGAACCCGGCTGCCGCGTCGTCAGCACTCGATGACGTTGACCGCGAGCCCGCCGCGGGCCGTCTCCTTGTACTTGACCTTCATGTCGGCGCCCGTCTCCTTCATGGTCTTGATGACCTTGTCCAGTGAGACGTGGTGGCGGCCGTCGCCCCGCAGGGCCATCCGGGCCGCGGTGACGGCCTTGACCGCAGCCATGCCGTTGCGCTCGATGCACGGGATCTGCACCAGGCCGCCGACCGGGTCGCAGGTCAGGCCCAGATTGTGTTCCATACCGATCTCGGCGGCGTTCTCCACTTGTTCGGGCGAGCCGCCGAACACCTCCGCGAGTCCGCCCGCGGCCATGGAACAGGCGGCGCCGACCTCGCCCTGGCAGCCGACCTCGGCGCCCGAGATCGAGGCGTTCTCCTTGAACAGCAGGCCGATGGCACCGGCCGCCAGCAGGAACCGGACCACGGCGTCGTCGTCGGCTCCGTGCACGAAGTTGACGTAGTAGTGCAGGACCGCCGGGATGATGCCGGCCGCGCCGTTCGTCGGGGCGGTGACCACCCGGCCGCCGGCCGCGTTCTCCTCGTTGACCGCCATGGCGTAGAGGGTCACCCACTCCAACGCCCGTCCCGCCGGGTCGCCCTCGGCCCGCAGCGCCTTGGCCACGGCGGTGGCCCGGCGGCGGACCCTGAGCCCGCCCGGCAGGATCCCCTCACAGGACAGGCCGCGTGCCACGCACTCCCGCATCACCCGCCAGATCTCCAGCAGCCCCGCGCGGATCTCCTCCTCGGTCCGCCAGGCCAGCTCGTTCTCCAGCATCAGCGCCGAGATCGACAGACCCGTCTCCCGGGTCAGGCGCAGCAGCTCGTCGCCGCTGCCGAACGGGTACTTCACCACCGTGTCGTCGACCTTGACCCGGTCCGCGCCGGCGGCCTCCTCGTCGACGACGAACCCGCCGCCGACCGAGTAGTAGGTGGCCTCCAGCAAGGGCAGCCCCTCGCCGTCGTACGCGAACAGCCTCATGCCGTTCGCGTGGTACGGCAGGGAACGGCGGCGGTGCAGGACCAACTGCCTGTCCGTGTCGAAGGGGATCTCGTGGGTGTCGCCGAGCTCGCAGCCCAGCAGACGCAGTCGGCCCGTCGACCTGATCCGCTCCACGTCCCGTTCGGCCACGCCGACGTCCACCGTGTGCGGCTCGTGGCCCTCCAGACCGAGCAGGACGGCCTTGGGGGTGCCGTGACCGTGCCCGGTGGCCCCCAGGGAGCCGAAGAGCTCGGCCCGTACCGACGCCGTCCGCGCGAGCAGATTCTCGTTCTCCAGCCTGCCGGTGAACATGCGGGCGGCCCGCATGGGACCGACCGTGTGCGAACTGGACGGGCCTATGCCGACGGAGAAGAGGTCGAAGACGGAGATGGCCACGAGCGGGCTCCCTTGTCTGCACGTGGGTGTGGCGGGAGGTGCGAGCGAAACCTCTCGACCGCGGACGCCAGGTTTCTGATTAAGCAACCAGCATCTCTATGCGCAACAGCCTTTCTCCTGTGTTCCAGGTTGTCAAGACGCCCGCCGCGCGAGCTGGTGCTTGCCGCCTCTTGACGTGTTGCGCGTCACATCAGGCCGCGACGAACGCCTGGGCTGGACGGGGGACATCAGCCTGTTCGCGCCGACGGCCAACTACCTGGTCGACACTCGTGCGTTCCTGTCCCACTGGATGGCCGACGTCCGCAACTCCGAGTACGCCAGCGGCGACCTGCCGGCGGTCGTACCGAGTCCGAAGGGCGAGTTCGGCGACAGCGGTGTCGGCTGGTCCGACGTGATGATCACCGTGCCGTACTCCGTGTGGCGCTCCTATGACGACACCCGCATCCTGCGGGAGAACTACCCCGCCATGCAGAAGTTCTTCCAGTTCGTGCGCGACAGTGCCGGACCGGACCTGCTCGAGCCGGGCCGCACCACCTTCTTCACCAACGACTGGCTGCACCTGGACGATCCGACCGAGCAGGGCATCCTCGGCACCGCCTACTACGCCGGGAACGCCCGCATGATGGCCGAGGTGGCCGAGGCCCTGGGAGACGAAACGGCGGCATCCGACTACAGCAAGCTCTCCGCCGACGTCCGCGACGCCTTCACCAGGGCCTACGTCGCAGCCGACGGCACGGTCAAGCGCAACTCGCAGACCGGATACGCGCTCGCCCTCGGCATGGACCTGATCTCGGATCAGGCATTGGTCGAGAAGGTCGGCGAGAAGTTCGTGGCCAAGCTCGCCCTCACCGACTACCACCTGCGGACCGGCTTCATCGGCACACCGCTGCTGCTGCCCGCGCTGAGCAGGATCGGCCGGGACGACCTGGCCTACAAGATGCTGCTGCACAAGGACTACCCGTCCTGGGGCTACGAGGTCGCAGGCGGTGCCACCACCATGTGGGAACGCTGGAACTCGATCATGCCCGACGGCAGCTTCGGCCCGGTCGACATGAACTCCTTCAACCACTACGCCTACGGGGCCGTGGGGGACTGGATGTTCCAGAACATCGGCGGCATCTCGGCGCTCAAGCCCGGCTACCAGCGCTCCCGCATCGCGCCGGTCCCCGGAGGGAACCTGACGGAGGGCTCCGGAAGCCTCAAGACCGTCTACGGCCTTCTGTCGTCGAAGTGGAGCACCGGCAATGGTCCTGTCGGCCTGAAGGCGACGGTGCCGGTCAACACCGTCGCGGAGGTCCATGTGCCGGCGCACGGCCGTACGGCGGTCTCCGAGAGCGGCCGGCCGGCCGACGCCGCCAAGGGTGTCCGGTTCCTCAGGATGGAAGACGGGGCTGCCGTGTTCGAGGTCGGCTCGGGCTCCTACGACTTCCGCGTCGACACCGACCGCTGACCTGCCGTATGGAAAAGGGGCTGTGGCTGACGGCCCGGGTCGCCCCGGGCCAGGCACCTCCGAGCCCGGCCCGGGCTACCTCCGGTGACGAGGAAGGCGTCACCGTGAGGAACCCGTCGTCAGGGGCCGGGCCGGGCGGTATCACGGCCTCGACGAGTGCCCGTGGCACTCACACAGCGCGTTCCATGCACACCAGTTGATCCCGCGCGTCCCATGACTCGGTGACGGTGAAGCCGAGCCGCTCGTACAGGTCAATGGCCCCGGTTCGCCATCTCCAGACCGACAGTCGCACGGTGCCCACGCCGTTCTCCGCGGCATGTGCCAGCGCGGCACCGAGCAGGCCGGACGCGACTCCCCGGCCCCGGAATGCCGGGTCCGTCCAGAGTCGCTTGACCTCCGACCGCCCTTCCGCAGGGGCGGTCATCACCACACAGCCCACAGCGGCGTCCTCGCTCACGGCGACCAGCACGACATCGTGGGCAAACGCGGTTCTCGGGTCGGAGATCTCCGCCCGGTAGCGGCCCGGCACCGCGTCCACATCGGCAACGGCCGCGCCTTTCTCGGCCTCCGTCCGCAGGTGGTAGGCCGCCAGCAACGCGGCCAGGCCGTCCTCGCCGGAAGCGGCCCGGCCCGGCCAGCGGACGATGGCGAGGTCACCTCGATCAGTCATGGCGCCCAGCATCACACGACAGAAGCCGCAGGCGGTTCCCGCCGGATGAGGTCGCCCGCCCCGAGCGGGGGGACCCGGTGAGGCCGGCCTACTTGCTCTGCACCTTCCCCAGCGGGTCGGGGTCTTCCTCCAGCGCGGTGGCCGCCGCCTTCCAGCCGGTGTCCCCGGGGTAGAGGGCGCTGCGCAGGTAGGCCGTGGTGAGCTGCTGGATCAGGGCGACGCGTGCGGGACTCTCGTCGGTCGTCTCGGCGACCTCGTATCCGGGGATCCCGCCGAGCGAGTGCTCCGCCCCGAACAGCGTGAGCAGGCTCTTGTTCCCCGGGCTGTAGGTGTAGGGGTCGATGAACCAGTCGGGTCCGCGAGTGGACAGGTGGGACTGGTCGTTGTCCCCGGCGACGATGAGGGCCGGTGTGGTCATGGAGTCGAAGGACGGCTTCAGGAAGGGGAGGTGCTCGGCGGCGAACGGGGTCAGGTCGTCGCCGAGTCCGGTCAGGGCGAGCAGCACACCCGCCTTGATGCGGGGGTCGGACATGTCCTCGCCCGGCACACCGTCGGAGTCGAGGACACGCGCGCCCAGCAGCGTGCTCACCGTCTGGGCTCCCCAGGAGTGGCCGGCCGCGGCGACGCGATCGCGGTCGAGGCGCCCGGCGAGGCCCGGCACGGAGGCTTCCAGGGTGTCGAGTCCATCGAGCACGCGCTTCACGTCCTCGATGCGGAAGCGCCAGATCCGCGGGGTGCGGGTGTCCTCGGCGGGAAGGCCGAGTGTCCTGGAGTCGAGGTGGGTGGGCTGGACGACCACGAAGCCGTGGGCGGCCCAGAAGTCCGCCAGCGGGGCGTAGCCGTTCATCGACCAGCCGAAGCCGTGCGAGAAGACGAGGACGGGCAGATCACCGCCGGTGGCGGGGGCCGACACCCGGACCTGAAGGTCCTCGCCGCGGCCCGGGGCGGGCAGAACGACTGGCTTGGCGGATATCACCACGGTGGGCGTACCTGCGGTCCTCTGTGCGGTCGTCGTATTCGAGTCGGACATGGAAGTGCCTTCCGTTCGGTTCTACGCGGTCTTGGTGCGGCTGGGCGGGCGGTCGGCGGCCCGGCCGGGTCAGGCGCAGGGGGGTGTCTCCAGGCGCGGTCCGGCAACGTCGGGTGACGACTGAGGCTTGCTCTTCCGTCCAGCTGAGGTGTGGTCGCGGCAACGGCCTGGCCGACCGTCCCCCGGTCTGCCATCATGAGCTAAACGGAGCCTCGTTCCGCTTACGATACGGAACGTTGTTCCGTTTTGCAACATCACGGAAAGGAAGGCTGTCGCAGTGAACGGCAACGACGAGAGCGCGGGAAGCCCGGCCAAGTCCAAGCGCAAGGACGCCCGGCGCAACCAGCAGGTCCTGCTGGACGCGGCCGCCACGGTCTTCGTCACCTCGGGCGTGGAAGCACCGGTACGCGACATCGCGGCCGAGGCCGGTGTCGGGGTGGGCACGATCTACCGCCACTTCCCCACCCGGGCGGACCTCGTCATCGCCGTCTACCGCCACCAGGTCGACGCCTGCGCCGAAGCCGGTCCGGCCCTGCTGGCGTCCAGCCCGACCCCTCACGCCGCCCTGGGGAGGTGGGTCGACCTCTTCGTCGACTTCCTGGTCACCAAGCACGGCCTGGCCGCCGCGATGCAGGGGGACAGCGCAGGGTTCGAGACGCTGCACGCCTACTTCCTCGACCGACTCCTGCCGGTGTGCAGCCAGCTCCTCGACGCTGCCGCCGCCTCCGGCGAGATCCGCTCCGATCTCGGCGCCTACCAACTCATGCGCGGTATCGGAAACCTCTGCGTCGGAGCGGACAGCGACCCCCGCTACGACGCACGCCGACTGGTCGCGCTTCTCGTCGCCGGACTGCGCCGACCGTAGCCCGCTGCCCCGTCAGCCGCCCATCGGTCCCTCCGTTCTGCGACGGGCTCGAGCCCGGGCGGCGATGCCTCGTGCACCGCCGCCCGCGGCTGCTCCGAACAGCCGACCATGTCGCCCGGCAGGACGGCAGCCCACTGAGGTGCCCGCCGCCGCCCGTACCCGGACACGCCGGCATCGCGAAGCAGGCGGGTGAAGCCTGAGCCGCCGTCAGCTTCCGGGGGCATGCATGAGGATCTCCGCCGTATCCGGCTGGGTCGGCGGCATCGACGCGCTGGAGGCGAGAGTGACGAACGAACAAGCCGGGCAGACGGGCCCCCAGACCATCAGCGTCCCGGTCCTCATCGTGGGCGGCTCCCTGGTCGGCCTGGCAACCTCGTTGTTCCTGGGACGGCTGGGAGTACCGCACGTGCTGGTGGAGCGCCACGCGGGCACCTCCATCCACCCGCGAGGCCGCGGCAACAACGTCCGCACGATGGAACTGTTCCGGGTGGCGGGTGTCGAGAAGGCGATCCAGGAGGCGGCCGCCACCCTTGCCGTCAACCACGGCATCCTCCAGGCGCCCACCCTGGTCGGCGACGCGGGCGAGTGGCTGTTCAAGGACATCGACCCGGGCGGCGGTCTGGCCCGCTTCAGCCCCAGCGCCTGGTGCCTGTGCAGCCAGAACGACCTTGAGCCGGTCCTGCTCGAGCACGCCCGCGGGCACGGAGGCGACCTGCGGTTCTCCACCGAGCTGATGTCCTTCGACAGCGACTCCACCGGTGTGACCGCCGTGGTCAAGAGTCGCGAGACGGGCGAGCACACCACCATCCGCGCGGACTATCTCGTCGCCGCAGACGGACCGCGCAGTCCCGTGCGTGAGCAACTCGGCATCGCCCAGAGCGGGCCCGGCGACCTGTTTCACAACGTCAGCCTCACGTTCCGCTCCCGCCGTCTCGCCGACATCGTGGGTGACCGCCACTTCATCGTCTGCTACCTGACGAACCCGGAGGCCGACGGCGCCCTCCTGCCGGTGGACAACCGCGAGAACTGGGTCTTCCACGCCCCGTGGCACCCTGAAGAGGGCCAGTCCCTGGAGGAGTTCACGGACGAGCGGTGCGTCGAGCACATCCGCCGGGCGGTCGGGGTCGCCGACCTCGACGTGGAGATCACCGGCAAGGCGCCGTGGCACGCCGCTCAGCGGGTCGCCCGCAGTTATCGGTCGGGACGTGTGTTCCTGGCCGGTGACTCGGCTCATGAGATGTCCCCCACCGGAGCCTTCGGTTCCAACACCGGCATCCAGGACGCGCACAACCTCGCCTGGAAGCTGGCCGCGGTGCTCGACGGCTGGGCGGGGGAGCAACTGCTGGACACGTACGACGCCGAGCGCCGTCCCGTGGCCGAGGCCACCAGCGCGCGGGCCGCGGCCCGGTCGGCCGAGCACAGCCATCCCGGATTCGCCGCGCCGCCCGGAGCCGGCGGCGGTGGCCCCCGGCAGGGCATCCTCAACGTGGCCCTCGGCTACCGCTACCCGCAGGGCGCCGTCGTCGGCGCCGATCCCGCGGTCCCGGTGGTGCCGGAGAGCCTCGACCTGTCCGGCGGACCCGGCAGCAGGGCGCCTCACCTGTGGGTGCGTCGCGGGGACGAACGGATCTCGACGCTCGACCTCTACGAGCGGTCCCTCGTGCTGCTCAGTGGCGCCGACGAGCCGAACGCATGGCACGAGGCCGCAATCCGCCTCGCCGACGAGCTGGCCCTCCCGCTCAGGTCGTACCGGGTGGGCGACGGAGCACAGGCCGACCTGGTGCCGGAGGGCGACGCCGACTGGGCGGAGCGCCACGGAACGGGCCCCGGGGGTGCCGTACTCGTCCGGCCCGACGGGTTCGTCGTATGGCGGTCGCCGGGTCCGGACGCCGACGCCGAGGCGGTGCTGCGCCAGGTCCTGAGGAGCGGGCTGGCCATCGCCTGAGTCCCGCGGCCGCATCCGCCCCCTTCGCCATCGGCGCCTTTGGCGCCGATGGCGAGCTTCTCAGCCGGCGGGCGTACGGGGACACCACCGAGGCGCGGATGGGCTCATCACCCATGCGGGGGAGCGCGACCGGCAGGCCGAGGACCACGCGGATGGCCTGCTTCTCTTCGCGCGTCTCGGCTGACCGCCTCCCGGCCGGCCACTCACGTACTTCATCCGAGTCGCGCGATGCGCGGGGACAGGCACAGGATCGAGAAACGCTGACGTCGCATCACTGCGGCCAACGTTCACTTTCCCCTCCGCGAAGGAGTTGTGCGCAGGATGACCACCACTTCCGAACGGGTGGCAGGTTCGCGGGCGCGACAGGCGTCGCACCATGTCTCCCAGTCCGTGTTCGACGGTTCCCGGCTCCGGGTCGTCCTCCTGGTCGACGTCCACGACGGAGCCCAGCAGGAGTTTCTCGAGGCCTACGAACAGTTGTGCCACCAGGTCGCGTCCGTCCCCGGGCATGTCAGCGACCAGCTGTGCCAGTCGATCGAAAACCCCTCCCAGTGGCTCATCACCAGTGAGTGGGAGAGCGCCCCGCCGTTCCTCGCCTGGGTCAACAGCGAGGAACACGTGCGGATGGTCGAGCCGCTGCACAGCTGCGTGCGCGACACCCGGTCGTTGCGCTTCCACGTCGTCCGCGAGACCGGCGGCCCGGCGAACGACGCGGGCCAGGCGGAGCGCCGGCTCCAGACGGCCCCCAGGGTCGGTGACGGTCTGATCCGGCACGCGCTCACCTTCACGGTCAAGCCGGGCAGCGAGGAAATCGTCGCCAAGATCCTCGCCGACTACGCCTCGCCCGAGCCGAAGGTCGACGACACCACCCGGCTGTGCCGCACCTCGCTGTTCATGCACGGCAACCGGGTGGTGCGGGCCGTCGAGGTGCGGGGCGACCTGCTGGCCGCGCTGCGCCACGTCGCCCGGCAGCCCGAGGTGAGGGCCGTCGAGGAGGCCATCAATCCCCATCTGGAGCAGGACCGGGACCTCAACGACCCCGAGTCCGCCCGGGTCTTCTTCACCAGGGCCGCGCTGCCGGCCGTCCACCATGTGACGGCAGGGCGGCAGGACTCGCGGGCCGAGCGGTACGCCCTGTACTACCCGGCGCGGCCGGAACTCGGCATGAAGCTGGCCGAACTCCTGGCCCGGCAGGACGAGGCGGCGGCGGACGACCCGCGCAGCCCGATCCTGCGCAGCACGATCTTCCAGCGTGACGACGTCGTCGTACGGCTCATCGACGTGCACGGCGGACTCGAGGCCGCCGAACCCGTCCAGGTTCTCGGTCTGTCCGACGCGGCGCGGGTGGCCGAGCTGACGACTCTCCTCGACGAGGCCACGGGCAGAAGCGCGTCCGCGTCGAAGGACGACAGCCTCGCGCGCTGCCTCGAACTGGCGCGCATGGACCTCGTCACCGACCGCCGGTCGCCCGACGCCTGATTCGTCATCCGGCGGGAGAGGCGGTTCCCGCCTCTCCCGCGTTGGAGCAGCACACCATTCGGAGGAACGCGTGATCACATCTCGTCCCAGAATCGTGAGCATGAGCGAGGTCGAGTCCAACTGCCGGCGAGGCGGTGACCTGCGCGCCATGCTCACTCCCGCCACGGTGGGCGCCACCAGTGGCTTCATGGGAGTGGCCCTCATCCAGCCCGGCGACCGAATCGCTGAGCACTACCACCCGTACTCCGAGGAGTTCGTGTACGTGGTGTGCGGGCAGCTGGAGGTGGACCTGGATGGTGAGCCGCACCCGCTCCAGCCCGAGCAGGGGCTGCTGATTCCCATCAACGTGCGCCACCGCTTCCGCAACGTCGGCCAGGTGGAGGCCCGGATGGTCTTCCACCTCGGCCCACTGGCCCCGAGCCCGCCGCTGGGCCACGTCGACACCGAGGAAACCGACGCCGGGTCCGCAGTGGTGGGGGCGGAGGCGGCCGAACGACGGCAGGTCAGGTCATGACGAGACGAGTGGCGGTCACCGGCATAGGCATCGTCGCTCCCGGCGGCATAGGCGTACCGGCGTTCTGGAGTCTCCTGGCGGACGGGCGTACGGCGACACGGGCCATCACGTTCTTCGACCCGTCCGGTCTGCGTTCGCGGATCGCCGCCGAGTGCGACTTCGATCCCGCGGCCCACGGGCTGGACGCGCGGGACGTCGAACGGTGCGACCGCTACATCCAGTTCGCCCTGGTCGCGGGGGACGAAGCGGTACGGGACGCCGGTCTCGACCTGGCCGCCGAAGACCCTTGGCGGGTAGGCGTCTCCCTGGGTACCGCGGTCGGCGGCACCACGCGGCTGGAGAAGGACTACGTCCTGGTCAGCCACCACGGGCAGCGCTGGGACGTGGACCACGAGGAGGCGGCCCCGGAGCTGCACCGCGCCTTCACGCCCAGCACCCTCGCCTCGACGGTGGCGGAGCGGTTCGGGGCGCGCGGCCCGGTGCAGACCGTCTCCACGGGCTGCACCTCCGGACTCGACGCGGTCGGATACGCCTTCCACACCGTGGAGGAGGGCCGGGCGGACATATGCATAGCCGGCGCCTCCGACTCGCCGATCTCCCCGATCACCATGGCCTGCTTCGACGCGATCAAGGCCACCTCCCCGAACAACGACGACCCGGCCCACGCCTCGCGTCCCTTCGACGCGGACCGCGACGGCTTCGTCATGGGCGAGGGTGGCGCCGTACTCGTCCTGGAGGAGCTCGAGCACGCCAGGGCCCGCGGCGCCCACGTGTACTGCGAGCTCGGCGGGTACGCCACGTTCGGCAACGCCTACCACATGACCGGCCTCACCAGTGAGGGCCTGGAGATGGCCCGGTCCATCGAGGACGCCCTCGACCACGCACGGCTCGATCCCACCGCGATCGACTACGTCAACGCGCACGGTTCGGGCACCAAGCAGAACGACCGCCACGAGACCGCCGCGGTGAAACGGGTCCTGGGCCCGCACGCCTACGACACTCCCATGAGCTCGATCAAGTCGATGGTGGGCCACTCCCTGGGCGCCATCGGAGCGATCGAACTGGTCGCCTGTGTGCTGGCCCTGACTCACCAGGTGGTACCGCCGACGGCGAACTACGAGACGCCCGATCCCGAGTGCGACCTGGACTACGTCCCGCGCGTGGCCCGCGAGCGCAAGCTCTCCAGTGTGCTCTCGGTGGGCAGCGGGTTCGGCGGCTTCCAGTCCGCGGTGGTCATGAACCGGCCGAGGGAGAAGACACGATGAGCGAACCCCATGCTCGGCGCGCGGCCGTCACGGGAATCGGCGTGGTCGCGCCCAACGGAGCCAGTACCGAGACCTTCTGGAAGTCCACCAGGGAAGGCATCAGCGTCCTGGACCGGGTGACCCGCGAGGGTTGTGAACATCTGCCGCTGCGCGTGGCGGGCCAGGTCCGCGACTTCGACCCGGCGGCCGCGATCGAGGAGCGCTTCCTGGTCCAGACCGACCGGTTCACGCACTTCGCGATGGCCGCGGCCGACCTCGCGCTGGAGGACGCCCAGCTCCACCGGCCCGAGACCGACGGCGCGCCCTTCTCCGTGGGCGTGGTCACCGCGGCCGGCTCCGGCGGCGGTGAGTTCGGGCAGCGTGAACTCCAGCAGCTGTGGGGCAAGGGCAGTCGCTTCGTCGGCCCGTACCAGTCCATCGCCTGGTTCTACGCCGCCAGCACCGGCCAGATCTCCATCCGCCGCGGCTTCAAGGGTCCCTGCTCGGTCGTCGCCGCCGACGAGGCCGGCGGCCTGGACGCCCTCGCCCACGCGGCGCGAGCGGTGCGGCGCGGCACCGACGTGATCGTGGCCGGGGCGACCGAGGCGCCGATCGCCCCCTACTCGGTGGTCTGCCAACTCGGCTACGAGGAACTCAGCACGGTCGACGACCCGACCCGCGCCTACCGCCCGTTCACGTCCGCTGCCTGCGGGTTCGTGCCCGCAGAGGGCGGAGCCATGGTCGTGGTGGAGGCGGAGAGCGCGGCCCGGGCACGGGGCGCGCGCGTACGGGCCCACCTGGCCGGACACGCGGCGACCTTTACGGGAGCCTCCCGCTGGGAGGAGTCCAGGGAAGGGCTCGCCCAGGCCGTCCGGGGAGCCCTGGCGGAGGCCGACTGCGCGCCCGAGGAGATCGACGTGGTCTTCGCCGACGCCCTCGGCGTACCGCGGGCGGACCGGGCTGAGGCCCTGGCCATCGCCGATGCTCTCGGGGTCCATGGCACCCGGGTGCCCGTCACCGCGCCGAAGACCGGGATCGGCCGCGGCTACTGCGCGGCACCGCTCATGGACGCCGCTGCCGCGGTGCTCGCGATGGAGCACGGCGTGATCCCACCCACCCCCAACGTCTTCGACATCTGCCACGACCTCGACCTCGTGACCGGTCAGGCCCGCACCGCCGAGGTACGCACGGCGCTGCTTCTGAGCCGCGGACTCATGGGGTCGAACTCGGCGCTGGTGCTGCGGCACGGCGCCACCGACGCCTCGTAGCGAGGCGCCGTGGAACAGGAGAGGAAGGGATTGGCATGACTGACCGCATCACTGTGGAAGAGCTGTCCGAGCTCATGAAGAAGTGCACCGGTGTCACCGTCGCTCCGGAGGAACTCCGCCGCGACGAGGCGGCCTTCGACCACCTCGGCGTCGACTCGCTGGGCCTGCTGGGCATCGTGGGCGAGCTGGAGAACCGGTACGGCACGCCGATGCCCCCCGACGCCGAACGCTCCAAGTCGCCCCGGCAGTTCCTCGACCTCGTCAACAGTGCCCTCCTGACAGGAGCGTGAGATGACCGGACACACAGAGAACGAGATCACCATCGCGGCGCCGCTGGACCTGGTCTGGGAGGTGACCAACGACCTGGAGAACTGGCCGCGCCTGTTCAGCGAGTACGCCTCCGTCGAGATCCTCTCCCGGGAGGGCCACAAGACGACCTTCCGGCTGACGATGCACCCGGACGAGAACGGCACCGTGTGGAGCTGGGTCTCGGAGCGCGAGCCGGACCGCGACACGCTCACCGTCAGGGCCCGCCGGGTCGAGACGGGTCCCTTCGCCCACATGGACATCCACTGGCGGTACGAGGAGGTGCCGGCCGGCACGCGGATGGTCTGGACGCAGGACTTCGCGATGAAGCCGGAGGCGCCGGTCGACGACGAGTGGATGACGGACAACATCAACCGCAACTCCAAGGTGCAGCTGGGCCTGATCCGCGACCGCATCGAGAAGATGGCCGCGGAGCACGGCGCGACCCGCGGTCTGACCGACTGAGCCGGACGGAGAACACCCCATGCACCAAGCTCTGATCGTCGCCCGGATGGCCCCGGGTTCGGCGCCCGACATCGCCAAGGTGTTCGAGGAGTCCGACCGTGGGGAGTTGCCGCGGCTCGTCGGCGTGACCCGGCGCAGCCTCTTCCAGTTCGGCGATGTGTACATGCACCTGATCGAGTCCGAGCGCGAGCCCGGGTCCGCCATCGCCGAGATCAGCGGGCATCCCGAGTTCCGGGACGTCAGCGAGCGGCTGGCCGCGTACGTCAGCGCGTACGACCCCGACACCTGGCGTTCCCCGAAGGACGCCATGGCGCAGCGCTTCTACCTCTGGGAGCGCGAGCCGGCCGGCTGACCCCCGCCGCCCCTCACCGGTGGCCGGGCCCGCGACGCTGCGGGCCCGGCCACCGGTGGTCTGTGGACGGAGGAGGCGTTCGGTCAGCCGGGTACGTGGCAGTCGAACGCGTGCAGATAGGGATTGACCGGACTGATGTCGTCGATGACCAGGTCCGCCTCGGTCAGCCGGTCCACCATGCTCTGGGTGGTGTGCTTGGCCCCGCCGACGTTGAGGAGCAGCAGCAGGTCCATCGCGGTGCTGAACCGCATCGAGGGCGAGTCGTCGACGAGGTTCTCGATGACCACGACCCGCGTGCCGGGGCCGCCCGCCTCGCGGACGTTGCGCAGCGTGCGGGCCGTGCTCTCGTCGTCCCACTCCAGGATGTTCTTGATGACGTAGACGTCGGCCTTCACCGGGACGGCCGTCCGGACGTCTCCGGGCACCACCCGCGCACGGTCCGCGAGGTCGCCGCCCGCGCGCAGTCTCGGCAGGGCGTTCTCCACCACCCGGGGAAGGTCGAGCAGCGTCCCGTGCATGGCGGGGTACTTGTCCAGCAGGCTCGCCACCACATGCCCCTGGCCGCCGCCGATGTCCGCCACCGACGCGTTCCCCGTGAGATCGAGAAACTCTGCCACGTCGCGCGCCGACTGCACGCTGGAGGTCGTCATGGCGCGGTTGAAGACGTCAGCCGACTCCGGGGCGTCCTCGTTGAGGTAGGGGAAGAACTCCTTGCCGTACAGGTCCTCCACCACGTTGCGGCCGGTGCGCACCGCCTCGTCCAGCATCGGCCAGACGTCCCAGGTCCATGGTTCGGTGCACCACAGCGAGATGGCGCGCAGGCTGTTGGGGTCGTCCTCGCGCAGCAGCCGGGAGACGTCGGTGTGCGCGAACGTCCCGTCCGGGCGTTCGGCGAAGACGCCGTAGCAGGACAGGGCTCGCAGGAGCCGTCGCAGCGGGCGGGGCTCGGCCTTCACCGCGGCCGCGATGTCCTCCACGGCCATGGGGTCGTCACCGAGGGCGTCGGCGACGCCCAGCCGGGCGGCCGCGCGGAGGGCGGCGGCACATGCCGCCCCGAATGCGAGTTCCCGCAGCCGCATGGACGGCGGAGGTGCGGGCTGAGTGGTCGTCATGTGCCGCCTTTCTACTTGGATCACCTGAAGCACAAGGATTTCTGGGCATTCGCGGAGTCTCTTGGCTCCGCGAAAGGCAACGGTGGAACGGTCAGCACAGGCCGGCAGGCTGGGACGAGCGGCACGAGTTGCCGTGGAACGTGTTGCCGCTACCGGGGTCCGTGTTGACCAGGTCTGCTGGGGAATTGCCCTGCAGCAGGTTGTCGCTGATCCGGTTCCGCTCGCTGGTGGTGCCCACGAAACTCTTGAACACGACGATGCCGCCCGACAGCGGGGAGCTGCCGACGTTGTCCTTGATCACGTTACGGGTGATCAGGTTGTCCTCGGCGCCCGTCAGGACGATGCCGGATCCCTGCAGGGCGTCCAGCCGGGCGGTCTTCGGACAGAACTTGTTGTTGCGCTCGATGCGGTTGTCCCGCACGGTCACGAAGCCGGCCTTCGGCTTGTTCTCGTCGCCGACGACGAATACCGCCGCGCAGTTGCCCGTGAGGCGGTTGCCCGCGACGGTCAGGTTGCGCAGTCGGCGGACGGTGACGCCGATCCGGTTGCCCTCCAGCCGGTTGCGCTCCACCACCGTTCCCCCGGTGTCCGTGGCACCCTGCTCCTCCGTCACCGTGTTGGCGAGGAACAGGCCCGCGTCGCCGTTGTCCCGGGCAGTGTTGTTACGGAACACACCACGGGCCGAGTGCTCCGTGGCGATGCCCCACACTCCGTTCTTGACCGCGGTGACTCGCTGCACGGTCAGCCCGTCGGCCTCGTCGGCATAGAGGCCGGTCCTGTCGAAGCCGGTCACCGTCAGGGAGGAGATGGTGACGCCGTCGACGCTGTGGTCCTTCGTGCCCACGACGCAGATGCCGTTGCCGGCCGCGGCGCAGCTGTTCGCGTCCTTCGCGGCGCCCGATCCGGCGCCCGATCCGGCGCTCGGAGCGGTGGTGGCGGTGCTCGTGCGCGCTGCCGGAACGAGCACCGTGCCGCGGCCCATGCCACGCAGGGTGAGGCCGGGCGTGGTCACGTTGACGCTCCCGTGGTGGGTGCCGTGCGCCAGCAGAACGGTGTCGCCCGGCCGGGCGGTGTTCACCGCCTTCTGGATCGATTCCCCCGGTTTCACCAGATGGACCGTGTGGGCGGCGGCCGGCGGGGCGGCCCCGAGGCCCGTCCCGAGCAGCGCTGCGATGCACGCAAGAGGTGCGATATGGCATTTTTCCATATTGAGCACGTTATGACGTTAAAGGTCGCAAACCAGTGGGATGGGCCATCCGGCGGCGTGGCCCCCACCAGCCCCCGGCCATGTGCTGGTGGAAGTGAGCTCCTGACCGGATTCGATGACGCGAGGGTCCTCCCTTTCTCAACGTGCGGGCGTAGATGCAAGATGTGGGGGTATTCGCCTGGCGGCGTCGGCTGCACTCAGCCGGTCGCGGCGGGTGGCTTCGATCGTGGGAGGGGTACGTCATGGTGCTCAAGAGCGTGACGGCAGCGAAGACGCAGGCACGCGAGTTGCCGGAGGTCGCCGATCCCTCTCGCGTCGCGCCGCAGGATGCCCGCGAACTGTCCAGGTTGTTCTTCGACCAGCTTGCGGTGCTGGAGGAAGGCACGCCGGACTACCAGTACGCGCGGAACACGCTGATCGAAATGAACATGTCCCTGGTCCGCTTCGCGGCCGGCCGGTTCCGCAGCCGGGGGCCGGAGGAGATGGAGGACATCGTCCAGGTCGGCATGATCGGCCTGATCAAGGCGATAGACCGGTTCGACCTCTCCCGGGAGGCCGAGTTCACCTCCTTCGCCGTCCCCTACATCGTGGGTGAGATCAAGCGGTTCTTCCGCGACACCACCTGGGCCGTGCACGTGCCCCGCCGACTGCAGGAAGCCCGCGTCCAGCTCGCGCGCGCCACGGACGAGCTGCGCAGCCGCCTGGGGCGCACCCCGACCGTGAAGGAACTGTCGGAGCTGATGAGCCTTCCCGAGAAGGAGGTGCGTGAGGCCCGCCTCGCCGCGAACGGCTACAACTCCTCCTCCCTGGACGCCACCATCAACGGCAGTGAGGACGGCGAAGCGGCGCTGCAGGACTTCATCGGCGCCGAAGACCAGGCTCTGGAACTGGTGGAGGACTTCCACACCCTGGCCCCCCTGATCGCTCAGCTCGACGAACGGGAGCGGGCGATCATCCACATGCGGTTCGTGGAGGAACTGACCCAGGCCCAGATCGGCGACCGTCTGGGCGTCTCGCAGATGCACGTCTCCCGGCTGCTGTCGCGCACCCTCACCCGGCTGCGGGAAGGCATGCTCACCCATCGTTGAGAGGGCGCCCCGAGCGCGGACCCCTCCCTGGCCGGGGCCGCGGCCTGGCGGATCCACGAGATCGCCGGCGACTTCCGGCTCGAGGATCTGTGGGCGCTGCCGACGCCGGGCGGCCCGGACGACCTGCACCACCTGGTCCAGCAGATGGCGGATGGCAAGGACGGTCCGGACGGCGGCAACCCCGTCGGCCGCTTCCTCTTCGCGGTGCGCTGGAAGCTCGGCGCGCTGCTCGGCTGGGACAAGCCGGACGCCGGCGTCGGCGGCCGGGTGGCGACGCTGCGCGACCGGCTGCCGGACGACCTGCGCGAGGGGCCGCAGGGGCCAGACCTCAGCGCGGCTCCCTTCACGTCGGTCTTCCAGACACACGACGAGTGGGCCGCCGAGTACGCCAACAAGACCATGCACGGGGTGATGCACATCGGCTGGGTCGCCGACGGGAACGGCGGCTACCGCGGCCAGATGGCCGTCCTGGTGAAGCCCAACGGCCGCCTCGGCTCCCTGTACATGCTCGGCATCAAACCCTTCCGGTACCTGGGGGTATACCCGGCCCTGATGCGATCGATCGGCCGGGAGTGGCGAGAGAACACGGCGCGCCGAACGGCACGGTGACGCCGCCCCTCCCTGTAACCCAGGCTCCACCCAAGCCCCCGCCACCCCGCAGCCCGGTCTCGCAGCGGTCGGGACCGCCATGGACCAGGCGCGGCCCCGCCCACCGATCCGCATCCAAGGATCAGCAGCGAACTTCACCAAGACCGCTGAGGTGGCCTGCGGCCCGGCTCACTTCGCCGCGACGCCCCGGAGTGCTGCGGCATGCCCGGCCCACGCGGGTCTTCCGGGCGGAAGCGAATGATCCGGACCCGCGACAGCGAACGCAAGGGTCACGCCGTGCTTCGCGATGACCAACCGGCAGCCCTGCGCGACCCGTTCCTGCATCCGCTGCACCGTCCAACGCGCTCGTCCATACGCCGCCGGGCACTCCGGTCGATGTACGCGTGGGTAGGGCCCTGGCAGGGGCGACGACCGGAGGCTCACCGACGCTGGCCACGGGCACGCCGATCTGCGTCACCGAAGTCGCCGACCAGGGGCCGGGACTGTCGCCGGAGGAGGCCGAGCGGGTCTTCGAGCGCTTCTACCGCGTCGACCTCTCCCGCTCCCGTGACCACGGCGGCAGCGGCCTCGCCCTCGTCATCGCCACGGCGATCGCCCGGGGCCACGGCGGCCGCCTCGAACTCGACACCGGAGCGGGCACCGGGTGCACGTTCCGCCTGACGCTTCCGGTCCGGGACTGAGCGACGCCCCTGCGGGTGCGGCCCTTCGCGGCCATGCAGGTCAAAGCGGCGGCGCGGGGGAGTGCCAGAGGCCGCCGCCCTCGCAGGGGCGCGGCGCCCCACGACGAGTTGCTGCGTTCCGGACTGCGCTGTCTGTGAGAGCTGTGTCAGCTCCCCGTGAGGAGTGCCGTGAGGTGGGCCGTGCCCGCGGGAGCGGCGAGCAGAGTGCCGAGCGCGGTCCGCTCGGCCGACGCCGGCGAGCCGGTGTCGCCCGGTTCCGCCTGCGCTCCGACCAGCAGCACCTGCCACGGCCCCGATACCCCCTCCGCGTCGACCGTGACCGTGTCGCCGTCGCGCGTCGTCCGGAAGACGGCCGCCGTGCTGTCCCGGGCGCCCGGGGCCGGGATCCGCGTCACGACCGTCGCACCGTCGACGGGCGCGTGGACCCGCAGTGTCACCCCGTGCGCCCAGTCGTACGCCGCCGCGTCGTCGCTCACGCCGTACGGGACGACCGAGCCGGGCCGGGCAAGCAGCGGCAGGCTGTCGTAGCCGTACCGCTCGCGTCGCCAGCCCGGCCCCCGGACCTGTTCGCCCGACAGCACAGGCGTCCAAGTGCCGTCAGGGAGCGTGAGTTGCGCCAGCGAGTGGTGGCTGCCGTCGCCCAGGACCGCGAAGCCGGTGCCGCGCGCCTTCGCCGAGGTGAGGACGCGACCGTCCGCGGTGAAGTCCAGCCGCCACCGGGCCGCGGTGTCCACCCGCAGGGACAGCTCCCCGGTCGTCAGCTTCAGCAGCGAGCCCTCCCGGGTGACCTTCGCCGCGTGGCCGGGCTCGGTGTGCAGCGCGAACTCCGGGCCGCGCTCGGCGGCGCCCGCGTGGTGGGTGGAACGAAGGCCGATCACGCCCTCGGCGGGGGACCAGCACTCGACGGTCAGCAGCGGGCTGTTGAGGGTCTGGCCGCGGCGCGTGACGTGCCGCACCGGCGCATGCAGCGTGAACCGGTCCTCCTCGAAACGGACGTCGGCGACCTCGGCGGCGCAGGACGCCTGGACGCCTTCGCGCATCAGCCAGTAGCCGTCGGTGAACTTCATCGAGGGTCCTCACCAGGGGTGGTGCGGGCGCGGTGCGCGGCGATCAGCCGCTGGTACCAGCGGTAGCTGTCCTTGGGGGTGCGCGTCTGTGTGTCGTAGTCGACGCGGACGATGCCGAAGCGCTGGCCGTAGCCGCGGGCCCACTCGAAGTTGTCCAGCAGCGACCACACGTAGTAGCCGCGCACGTCGACGCCCGCGCGCAGGGCGGCGGCGAGCGCGTCCAGATGGCTGTGGAGGTAGTCGACCCGCTCCACGTCGCGGACCCGGCCGTCGGCGTCGACGGTGTCCGCCTCGGCCGAGCCGTTCTCGGTGATCACGAGCGGTGGCAGCGCGGGATAGCGCTCGGCCAGGTCGACCAGCAGATCCGTGAAGGTGTGCGGGACGACGGGCCAGCCCATGGTGGTGTGGCGGACGTCGCCGCGCCAGGTCTCCTCGGCCCGGACGTCGACCGCGGTGCGGGTGGCCGGGTCCGGGGCGCGGTACGGGGCGTCGGCGACGGTGATCGGCCGGTAGTAGTTGATGCCGACGAAGTCGAGCGGCGCGCCGATGAGGTCGAGGTCGCCGTCGAGGCGGTACGAGTCGTTGCCGGAGGGGAGCAGCTCGCCCCAGGTCTCGGCTTCGTGCTCCGGGTAGCGCCCGGCGAAGAGCGGCTCGAACCACACGTCGTTGTGGAGCGTCTCGACGCGGCGTACGGCGGCCAGATCGGCGGGAGAGTCCGTGGCCGGCAGCAGCCGGTCGGGGTTGAGCGTGATCCCGACCTCCCGTGCCCCCGCCGCGCGCAGGGCGTGCACGGCCAGCCCGTGGCCGACGAGCAGATGGTGTGCGGCGGCGAGCGCGCCGCGGCCCTCGCGGGCGCCCGGGGCGTGGGCGCCCGCCGCGTAGCCGACGAAGGCGCTGCAGAAGGGCTCGTTGAGCGTGATCCAGCGGTCCACCCGGTCGCCGAGCCGGGCGGCGACCACCCCGGCGTACTCGGCGAACCGCTCCGCCGTCTCCCGTACCCGCCAGCCGCCCCGGTCCTCCAGGGCCTGGGGGAGGTCCCAGTGGTAGAGGGTGGCGGCGGGGGAGATGCCGGAGGCCAGCAGCTCGTCGACGAGCCGGTCGTAGAAGTCCAGCCCCGCCGCGTTGGCGGGGCCGGAGCCGGTCGGCTGGACACGCGGCCAGGCGAGTGAGAAGCGGTAGCCGTCCACGCCCAGTTCGCGCAGCAGCGCGATGTCCTCGCGGTAGCGGTGGTAGTGGTCGCAGGCGACGTCACCGGTGGCGCCGTCCGCGACGCGCCCGGGCTCGCGGCAGAAGGTGTCCCAGATGGACGGGCCTCTGCCGTCCTCGTCGTACGCGCCCTCGATCTGGTAACTGGCCGTGGCGGCACCGAAGAAGAAGCCGGCCGGGAACTCGGGGAATTCACGGAACCCGGTGGACTCGGTGGACTTGGTCTCGGAGAAACTCACAGGGAGAACCGCCCTACTTGACCGATCCGCCGGTGATCCCGGCGGCGATGTACTTCTGGGCGACGACGAGCAGGATCGCGGCCGGTACGGCGGAGAGCACCGCGGTCGCCATGACCGCGCCCCAGTCGCTGACATGTGCGCCGACGAACTGGTAGATGCCGAGCGTGATGGGCTTGACGTCGTCCGTGGTGTTGAGGGTGAGCGCGAACATGAAGTCCGACCAGGCGAAGAGGAAGGTGAACAGTCCCGCCGTGATCAGGGCGTTGCGGCTCATGGGCAGCACGATCCGCACGAACGCGGTGAAGCGGTTCGCCCCGTCCACCATCGCGGCCTCGACGACCTCGCCCGGGATCGACACCATGAACGCCCGCAGCAGCACGACCGCGAACGGCAGACCGAGCGAGGCGTCCGCCAGGATCAGCCCCAGATAGGAATTGACGAGGTCGAGCTGCGCGTACGCGCCGTAGAGGGCGTTGGCGATGACGATGCCCGGAACCATCTGCGTGATGAGCGTCGCGAAGACGATGCCCTGCCCGCCGCGGAGTTGGAACTGGGCGAGTCCGTACGCGGCGGGCGCGGCGAGGGCGAGACAGACGACGACGGCACCGAGTGCGACGACGAAGCTGGTGAGCAGCGAGCCGCCCTGGGTGCTGATCGCCGTGTCGAAGTTCTTCAGGGACGGTGAGACGGGGAACCACTCGGTGGCGGCGATGCTCGACTCGGGCTGGAGGGCGGTGTTGAGCATCCAGTACACGGGGAAGAGCAGCACGGCGAGGATCAGCAGCGCGGCGCCGGTGTTCCCCACCGAACGCATGCGGAGAAGGCTCGCCGGTCGTTTCGTCGATCGGTTCATCGTCGATCGGTTCATCGTCGGTCACTTCCCCTTGCCGAAGTCGGCGCGGTCGGCCCGCAGGTACAGCACGGCGAAGACCGCGCTGATGACGATCAGGACGTTGCCCACCACGGCGCCCTGGCCGAAGTCGAGCTGAAGGAAGGAGAGCCGGTACGTGACCGTGCCCAGCGTCTGAGTCGAGTCCGCCGGCCCGCCCGAGGTCAGCGCCAGGATCAGATCGAGGATCTTCACCGTCGACATGAAGCCCAGCACGACCACGACGGTGATCACCGGGCGCAGCATCGGCAGCGTGATGCTGCGGAACGTCCGCCATGGGCCGGAGCCGTCGAGCGACGCGGCCTCGTACAGGTCGCGCGGGATCTCCTGGAGACCGCCGTAGAGGATGACCATGTTGAACGGGATGCCGATCCAGATGTTGACCAGGACCGCCGACAGCAGTGCCACGCCGGGGCTGCTCAGCCACGGCACGCCGTCCTGCGGGACCAGGCCGACCGCGTGGAGGGCGGTGTTCAGCATGCCGTGGTCCTGGTCGAGGATGCGCCGCCAGACGACGGCGGAGACGACCATGGGCACGAGCCACGGCAGCAGCAGGATGGCGCGCACGAAGCCGGAGAGCCGGAAGCGGCGGGAGAAGAAGACGGCGAGGGCCAGGCCGACGGTGAACTGGCCGAGCAGCGAGCCCACCGTGAACAGGGCCGTGTGCCACAGGGCGTCGGTGAACAGCTCGTTGGCGAAGACGGCGCGCCAGTTGTCGAGACCGTTGAACGGTGCCTCACCGGTGAAGTACGTCTTCGGCGTGTAGTGCTGGAAGCTCATCACGATGTTGCGGACGAGCGGGTAGCCGAAGAAGAGCGCCATGTAGGCGAGCGCGGGAGCGACGAAGAGCCAGCGCAGCAGCCCACGGCGCCGCGGAGCACGGCCGGTTGCGGACTTCGCTTCGGCGGCGCCGCCCCTACCGGGCGCCTGGGTGATGGTGGTCATGGCCGGTTCCCTCACTTCCCCGCCGAGGCCTGCTGCTGGGCCCGGTGCAGGGCCTGTTCGGGACCGGTCCGGCCCGTCAGCACGGACTGGAAGGCGCCCGCGAGGGCGTCGCCGACGACCGGCCAGCCGGTGCCGACCTTCGCCGTCCGGGAACGGGCGGTGGTGACGAGCTCGGCGAAGGCGGCGAGCTTCGGGTTCTGCTTCGCGTACGCCCGTGCCGCCGTGGCGCGGGTGGGCACGTTGTTGACCGACTCGCCCCACTGGAGCTGGTTCTCCTCGGAGTTGAGGCAGTTCAGGACCTTGCCCGCGTTCTTCTCCCGGGCCGGATCCTCGTCGTTCTTCGGTACGGCCATGACGGTGCCGCCGATGGGCGGCACTGCCGGCTTGCCCGCCTCGGGCACCGGAATGCTCGCGACCGCCCAGTCCACGTTCTTCTGGGCGCTGAGGACCGGCACCTGCCACGGCCCGTTGATCATCATGGCGGCGCGGCCCGCGACGAACTGGTCGTTGACGTCCTGCTGGTTCCAGTTGACGACGGACCTGGAGGCGGAGCCGTCCGTGACCAGGTCCTTCCAGAGCTGGAGAGCGGCCTCGCCCTTGCCGTTGTCGATCCTGGTCTCGTCACCGCCGGCGGACCAGAAGAACGGAAGGAACTGGTAGACGCCGTCCGCGTTCGGGCTCGCGCTGAAGGCCATCCCGTACGTGTCGCCCGCGGTCAGCTTTTTCGCGGCCGCCCGCAGCTCTTTCCAGGTGGCGGGCACGGCGATGCCCGCGTCCCCCAGGAGCTTGGTGTTGTAGATCAGCGCGAGGGAGTTGACGGAACGGGCGATGCCGTACTGGGTGCCGTCGTACGAGCCGAGGGACTTCGCGCTCGCGGAGAGGCCGGAGGTGTCGACCCCGACCTCGTCGAGCGGCCGCAGGCCCTCGGTCTGCGCGAACTGGGGCAGCTCCGAGCCGTCGAGCTCCAGGATGTCGGTGAGCGAACCGGACGACGCCATCCGCAGCGCCTTGGAGGCGATCTGGTCGGCGGGCACGCTGATCTGCTCGACCTTCAGGCCGAGCGGCCTGGCGCAGCGGTCGAAGAACCGCTGGTTGGCGGTGTGCTCGGCGGTGTCGGTCGCCGAGTTGAGCACGGTGACCGTGCCCGGGTCGGGCTCCGCCGCACAGCCGGTCAGCCCTGGCGCGACGATGACACAGGCAAGGGTGGCGGCGAGCGCGGGCACGCGTCCACGTCTTGCTCTGATGCGTCCTGCTAGGAACGGCAAGGCTGGTCCTCCGTTACAGGTGCGGCCCTGGACATGCGGTGGTCCGGTGACGGGCGTCGCCGGCCGTGCCGTGCGGACGGTCCGAGTGGTCAGCCGGGCGACGGCGGTGCGACGACGGGCCCCGCCATCCGCGGCTGGATCAGGTGGTGCGGTGCGTCGGAGGGCAGGTCCGAGGCAGGTGCGACGGGCTCCTGGGAAGACGATGGCCGGTCGTCGCGGCCGGAGCCGATCGCGTCGATGGCGAGCCGGGCCACGGCCGTGGACATCTCCGCGACGGGCAGGTCGATCCGCGGCAGGTGCCGGATGCCCAGCTCGTCCGGGAGGCTGCCGACGAGCACGACGGTCAGATCGTGGGGGACCCGCAACCCGGCCGCCGCCACCGCGTCCAGCAGGCAGGGGAGGAGGATCAGATGCTGCACCACCAGCGCGGTCGGGGCGGGCCGCGCGGTCAGCGCCTCGCTCAGCCGCCGCACCAGGACGTCCGGGTCGCGGTGGGACGGGATCACGCGGACATCGGCCCCGGTCTCGACAGCCGCTCGCCGGGCGCCGTCGAGACCGTGCAGGGCATATCCGCGGCGTGCGGCGACCTCGTGCTCGGCCGACGAGAGGAAGAGGATCCGCCGGTGCCCGGCTTCGGCCGTCTCACGCACGGCGAGGGCGACGGCGGCCTCCCAGTCGAGGTCGGTCCAGGGCAGCGCCGCGTGATCGTCATGACCGAGCAGCGCCCCGGGGAAGCCCAGTTCGCGCAGGACCTCGACTCGGGGATCGCGGTCCTCGACCGCCATCAGCACCGCGGCGTCCGCGAGCCTGCTGCGGGCCACCCGGCGCAGCCCCCCGATGCCGTCGCTGTCCGTCATCAGCAGCACGTCGTACCCGTGCACACGGGCGGCATCGGTGACGTCGATCGCGAACCGCCCGTCGATCGCCCGGTACGCCCCGGGCACGCGCGGCGCGGCCAGCGCGAGCACCCGGGTCCGTGCGCTGCGCAGCGTACGGGCACTCGCGCGCGGGTGGTACCCGAGCTCGTCGATAGCGGCCTGCACCGCGCGCCTGGTGTCCTCGGAGATCTTGCGCGACCCGCTCAGGACGTACGACACGGTGCTCGGCGCGACGCCCGCCCGCTCGGCGACGTCCTTGATCGTGGTCATCTCCACCCCCACCCGGCCCGTCTCGGGCCCCATAGGCTTCGTCGAATCAATCGAATCGATTCGATAAGCGGGGAGACCTTAAGCACGGCGGGTCGGGAAGGGCAATACCTCGAGCGCTGCGTCCGGCCACGACACGTCAGCGACCGGTCAGGAGACGGAGGAACCTCTGGGCTTGCTCAAGGGGAGATTGAAGTCGCCAGGGCGGAGGGCATGGTCCGGACAGTCGGTGCGCCTGGCCCGGTGGAGGGGGGAAGCGATCGTGACTGCTTTGGTCGTAGTGGCCGTTGCCGCGATGGCGATGGCGGTGCTGTGTGCCTGGCTCGTGCGTCGGGCTTGGCGGCGTGCCTGGGACGATCTGGGCCGGCAGGCATCCGGGTACGGCCGGGGGAGTGGGCAGCGGTACGGCGCGTGGCCGACCAGCGGCGGTACGGGTGCGGCATTGGCGGCAGGAGACGCCGGCGCCGCGTCCAGCGGCTCGTCCTGGTACGCCGCGGGTGACGCCTGCGACGGCTCGCCGTCCGGTTCTTCCGGCAGCGCTTCCTCCTCCTGCTCCGGTGGTAGTTCGTCGTCCTGCTCCGGCAGCAGCTCGTCGTCCTGCAGTAGCAGTTCGTCATCCTGTGGCAGTTCCTGTTGACGGCTGGGGAGTGCCATCGCGGTTGGACGACCGATGCTGACAGGTCGTGGCAGGCCAACTGATTAACCGATGCGGCAAGTTGGAGTACTCACGGCATGATGCCTCGCGTGGACTCGATGAACGACACGCCGGATCGGCCCCGAACCCGCTGGGGAGTATTCACCCAACCGGACTTCCGACTGCTCTGGACCGGCGAGACCGTGAGCGGGCTGGGCAACGGCATCACCGCGGTCGCGTTGCCGCTGATCGCGGTGGAGCTGTTGGACGTCAGCTCCACCGCCGTCGGCCTGCTCGCCGGGGCGGTGTGGCTGCCCTGGCTGCTGGTGGGGCTGCCGGTAGGCGCGTGGGTGGACCGGATGCACAAACGACCACTGATGATCACGTGCGATCTGGTGGCCGTCGCGGCGCTGGTGAGCGTTCCTCTGGCGGCGTGGCTCGACGCGCTCACCTTCCAGCACCTGGTCGTCGTCGCGACGATATGCGGCACGGCGGCGGTGTGCTTCAACACCGCCTACCACTCGTACATCCGGATCGTGCTCGACGGCCGTGACCTCCTGGAGGGCAACGCCAAACTGCAGGGCAGCGAGGCCACGACCCGGGTTGCCGGGCCGGGGGTGGCCGGGCTGCTCGCCCAGACGCTCGGGGCGGTCACCGCGCTGGTGGCCGACGCGGTGACGTTCTTGATCTCCGCGGTCTGCCTGAAGCGGATCAGCGTGGTCGAGCCGGACCGCGCTCCGGACGAGGAACGCGTCCCCCTCCGACGGCAGATCATGGAAGGGCTCCGGTTCGTGGGCCGCGACCGGTACCTGCGGCCTATGGTCACCTGGGGCGCCGTGATCAACATGGCGCTCATGGGCTACCAGGCGGTCCAGGTGGTGTTCCTGGTCCGCACCGTCGGGCTGAACCCTGGCATGGTCGGGCTGCTGCTGACCAGCGGCAGCACCGGTGGCATCGCGGGCGCGCTGGTGGCCACCAGGGTCAGCCGGCGGTTCGGCACCGCTCGCGGACTGCTTCTCCTGCAGATCGCCACCGCGCCGTTCGTCCTGCTCCTGCCGATGACCACGGCAGGGCCGGGGTTGCTGCTGTTCGCGATGGGAGCTTTCGTCGTCGGGATCGGCGTTTCCGTGGCCAACGTCGTGGTCGGCAGCTTCCGGCAGACCTACTGCCCGCCGGACATGCTGGGCCGGGTCGTGGCGACGGCCATGATGATCAACCACAGCACCATCCCGATCGGATCCGTGCTCGGCGGCGTGCTCGGCGACACCGTCGGGTACCGGCAAGCCATGTGGATCATGACGGGTGTAGTCGCACTCAGCTGGCTCATCCTCGCCATGAGCCCGATGCGCCACGAGCGTGACCTTCCGCAGGCCCATGAGCCGGGAGAAGCGCACGCCAGGAGTTGTTGATCGCTGTTGCTTTCACCTGGCTGCCGTCGCAGGCTGCGATCAGTGCGGTGAACCGTGAGTCCCAGCCGGTGAACAGCTCGATCGGCCGCACCTGGGCGGCGGCTGGGTCGCCGAACGGGGTCCCACTGGCCGCGAACCAGTCCTCGGCGGTGTTGTGGAAACTGAGGTTGCCGCGCCCCACCATCGCGCAGGGTCCGGGTGGGTGCGGTCGATGTCAAGAAATGCCGATCTCTTCAGCCGGGAGGCAGGTGTGCAGGTGCGGCGAGTACCGTGCGGTACCTGAGCCAGGCGTCGGCGCTCAGCAGGTCCTGCAGTCGGGTGAACAAGGCGAGCAGTTCAGGGCCCCACTTGTCGCGAAAGGTGAAGTCGCCGTGAACGAGGTCGAGTTCGTTGGCGGCCGACAGTTCGGCGAAGGGCCGGCGCAACTGTGGCCCAGGAGGGCGAGAACGACCGGTGAACCTGTCGGGCGGGTTGGTCGGCACCCGTACAGCGCTTTCACCGGTCCGGATCCGTGCGAAAGCACCGGACGGGTTGCCGCCTGGGCCCTGCAAGGATCTTCCGGCACCTCAACACCCCAGTCAATCCTGGGAATTGCTCCACATACCCCAGGTGTAGCTTGGGTGCTGTGACTCTGGAAGACCTTCGCGTGTTCGTGGCCGTGTGCCGGGCAGGAAGCCTCAGCGCCGTGGCCCGTGACCTGTCCTGCACGCAGTCCGCAGTGAGCCAGCACGTCAAGCGCCTGGAACGGGAGACGGGTATGAGCCTGTTGGAGCGTCAGCCGCGCGGTGTCGTTCCCACAGCGGCGGGGCGCATCCTGTGCGATGCCGCAGCCGACGGGATCGCCGGGCTCGATCTTGCGCTGCGCCGCCTCGGAGACCTCATGAACGGTGAAAGCGGTTCCGTGCGTGTCGCGACCGGCGGAACGACCGTCCGGCACTTCATGGCTGAAGCGATCGTCTCCTTCCGTCAGTGTTATCCGAAGGTGAGCCTGGAGTTCCAGACCGAGACCTCCAGCCGCGGATGCTTCGACGCTCTCCTGGCCAACAACCTCGACCTGGCCTGGATCACCGTCGGCGGCCCGGTGCGTGGCATCGAGCAGCGCCCCGTCGTCGAACTGCCTTGGGTGCTCGCCGTGCGGTCCGACGATCCGCTCGCTGTCCGGCCACGCATCGACGCCTCCGACCTCGCGGGCATCCACCTCGTCCGACTGCCACCGAACTCCACCTCCGGTGCCCGTCTGGACGCCGCCTTGGCCGAACTGGGCATCCGGGTCGGTTCGAACACAAGCGTCGCCGACTGGGACACAGCCCTGCTCCTCGCCGAACTCGGTCTGGGCCACGCCGTCGTCCCCGCCGTACCGGGTCACGCGACGCCTGGTGGCGGCGGCCCGCTGCGTCTCATCCCCATTCCGATGTTGCCGACGCTGCGGGTCGGCTGGGCCGTACGCCGCTGGGACGCCCTCTCCCCACTTGCTCGGACCTTTGCCGATACGGTCGCCGCAAGGTGCACGACGACGCGCGGCCCTACATGAGTACGGATCGCGTGGTCGATTCGGGTCGACGGCACTCCGCCCGCCGCGGCCCGCCGTCCTCGGGGAGTAATCGGGGCGCGGTCCCCCTCGCGACTGCCCGCTCCTGACGTGTGGAGGAGCGAAGCCGGGGAGATGCCCCGAGACGGGACGATGGGACATGCCTGTGGGCCCCGGGAGTTCCCGGGGCCCACAGGCCGGCTGCTGTGTGGTGGGTTACCAGCGATACCAGCGGCCCTTGCGGCCTCCTGTGTCCGCACTGCGCAGCACGAAGCCGAGCAGCCAGACGACCAGCACGATGACGGCGATCCACCACAGTGCCTTCAGCGCGAATCCCGCGCCGAAGAGGATCAGAGCAAGAAGCAGGACGAGAAGCAGGGGAACCATAGTTATCAACCTCCGTTGCTCCTCGTGCCCGGCGATTCGAAGAACACGCGGCCAATCTGCCTGGTTTCTTCACTGCTTCTGCGGGAACTGGACCGAGTTTCGTCACCGGCTTTCACCTCCCGGATGGCGGACAGACCCGGCGCGTCCGCACCTTTGCGCAGCGCGCCCCTCGGACTCCGTCATGTCGGGGCGGGGCACGAGAACCTCACCGAGTACACGTAGGCAGTCCTTATAGGAGGTGTCGATGAGATGGTCCGGACGGTCCGCGGGTCTGCCGCTGCTGATGGCGGTCGGGGCCGTGGCGGCCGCGGCGTGCACGACGAGCGGCAGCAGTGACGGCGACGAGTCGGCCTCCTGCGTCTACCGGATCCAGTACCACCGACCAGCCCAGCTGAGACAGCAAGCACCACCACAGGTTCGCACCACGCTCCGGATCGCCCGGCCGCAGACTACGAGAGGTCTGCCGCAGACAACGCACGATCGGCTTCTGCCCCTCGAGCGGGCCTCGCCAGCTCCGCGTTGAACTGAGCGCCGACCAGAAGGGCCAGATTGGCCAGCCACAGCCAGACCAGGAAGACCACGACGCCCGCCAGCGAACCGTACAGACGGTGGTAGGTACTGGCGTGGGAGGTGTAGACGGCGAATCCGAGCGAGACGGTCAACAGGAGCACTACCGCCAAGGTGCCGCCGGGCGCCATCTGCCTCACAGGACGGGAAGGCGCGGGGCCCGAACGGTACAGGACGAGCACCAGGGCGATGGCGACCGCAGCCACGACCGGCCAGCGCAGCGCGTCCCAGACCGTCTGCGGTCCGGTACCCAGGTTCAGCGCCTCGCCCAGACGCCGCGCCAGGCTGCCGGTGATGAACAACGTCAGGGTGGTGGTGAGGAGCAGTGAGATCAGGACGAGGGCCGTGGCGATGATGCGCGGAGCCGTACGCCAGACCGGCCGATGCGCACTGATGCCGTACATGGCGGGCAACGCCCGACGGAACACGCTCAGATAGCTGGATCCCGACCACAGGGCTCCCGCCCCGCCGAGGAATATCAGAGTCCATACCGCTGACGACTGTTCGGCCATCTGTCGCAGTGTGCTGCGCAGCAGAGCGCGGGACGCGAGCGGAGTGGCCTGAGACAGTCGATCGATGACCTCCGGTTTGGCCGCCGGCATGGTCAGACCCACGATCGACAGGATCACCAACAGAACCGGAAACAGGGCCAGGACCGCGTAATACGTCAAGGCGGCAGCCCAGTCCGTGACGTCGTCGTTCCAAACCGCCACCGGCGTACGTCGCAGCGCCGCCCACCACCGAGTCGCGCGACTCTCTGTGCCATCCATGAGGCGGATGCTCTCACCCCCTGTCCTCGAGCCGCTTCCTGAGCCAGACGTGGCGGGCCACGTGCTGGAGGACGCCCGTCCAGGTGCTCGGACGAGGCATCCCACACTCGCCGCCGGCGCAGCGGCGCACGGGCCAACTCGTCGAAACTTTGCTCTTTACGCCGGCCAAGAGAACTTGCTGTCCCGTCCAGATGGACAGGACGGATCATGCGTCCGAACACCGGGGATACTTCAGGTCCGACTGGAGGGATCCGATCATTCCGTCTACGGGTGAATGCTTTGCACCGCCGCCGTCACCCGATCGACGATCACGAAATGATCGACTTACCCAACTGGACCGTATGACAGAGCCCTTGCGTCGAATCGATCCTCCTGACAGTGTGCGGGAGTCGGTTCGGCATTGCGTCGCGGGGGAGACTCGATGTTGCACACCTTTCCGATGGCCGCCCATGACAGATCTTCCATTCCTCGATCCGTGGTTCGCCGCGCTGCCTGACGTCATCCGCAACCGGATGAGTCGTATGACAGCTGGTAAGTCCGCTGGGAGTTCGCTGGGGAGGAAGAGCGATGGACCACATCTCGGCATCCATGCAGGAGCCGATGCAGCAGCACCTGAGTCGTTCAGAATTGTACTTTGGTGGACTCCTATCAGAGATCACCCGTGTGCCGATAAGCCGAATCATGGTCGTGGGCTCACTCCGTGCGGTCGGGGAGGATCCACGGCACATCAGTGCGCTCGCCGAAGTGTGCTCCGAACTGCCGCCGATTGTGATCCATCGGAAGACGATGACCGTCATCGACGGCGTGCACCGGCTCAGGGCGGTCGAGAACAGCGGCGCCACGCACATCAGTGCCGTGCTCTTCAACGGTGACGAGCGAGAAGCCTTCGTGCTCGCGGTCAAGCTGAACAGCAACCACGGTCTGCCACTCTCCTTGGCCGACCGTAAGGCCGCCGCCCTCCACATGCTCGCCGACTTCCCGGAGTGGTCCAACCGGCGGCTGGCGAGCGTCGTCGGCCTGTCGGACAAGACCATCGCCGCGCTGCGGCTGCGGTCGGGTGCGGAAATTCCGCACCCGACCGCCGTGCGACTCGGGCGTGACGGGGTGGCCTATCCGCTGGCGGCGGCCGAAGGCCGCAGACGCGCGCTGGTGTACCTCGCCGAGAATCCCGACGCGTCCGCGCAGGAGGTGGCGCGCGCCGCGGGCATCTCGCTCACCACCGCGAAGGGCGCGCGAAAGCGGGCCCGCGCAGGTCAAGGAGAACCGCAGACCGCGGTGCAGCCGAACGACGGACCGGTCCGGGAGGGCGGGGCCGGCCACCCCGCGCTCGTGGAACGTCCCAGGGCGCACCCGGCGAGCGCGGACCTGTCACTGGCGGTCCGGCGTCTGCGGGCCGATCCCTCGCTTCGGTTCACCGAGGTCGGCCGGAAGCTGCTGCGGACACTGGACCCCTCGGCCACGCAGCCGCACGACTGGGCGGCGATGGCGAGCAGCCTCCCGATCCACTGCGCGCCACTGATCGCCGAGCTGGCACGGCACCACGCCGAGAGCTGGCAGCTCCTTGCGGAATCGTTGACGGAACGGATCAATTCTCGAGACACTGACGCATAGTTCTGCGGGTTCAGTAGGCGCCCTTGCCGAGGCCTTCGGTGCGGCGTCTCCAGGTGTTTCCGCAGGCATCGCGTCCCCACTTCGTGCGGACCTTTTCGCGAAACGCTGCCGCGACAGACTCGGGCGCACCCTTGCCCTTTCCCGTGAAGCTTTCCGGCTGGCGGTTTCCGGAACCTGATCAACCGCTGGGGCAGATCCTGCCCTGCAGCGGTAACGCTGAAAGCCCGTGATTGTTGAATTTCGACCTAATGTTCAAACGGTTGCGCGGCTCTCGGTCGCTGCGTACGCTGACTCTCACATTTTTGAAGCGGGGGAGCGGGGGGAATGTGACTTCGTACAGCCCAAGCCATGTTGGGCGTGAGCAATCGCCCGTGCCTCAGCCCGCTAATCCTGGCGGTCCGTCACTATCAGGAATGCCCACACATTGGTACAACTTCCTGGTGGATCTGCCCGGCCCTATGCCCGAGGTCAGGGACTCCGGAAGCCCTACCGCCGCGGAGATATCCGCAAAGGTCAGGCCACGAACTCTCATTGAACAGAACGCTTCCGACGAACAATGGATTGCGATACCCGAACCGGTCGTCGAATGGCTGCGGCAATGCGGCCGACCGACCCCGCTGCACCGGGCGCGCCGGCTCGAGAAACATCTCGGTACCGGCGCGAGGATCTACCTCAAGCGTGAAGACGTCCTCCCCAGCGGCAGCTTCAAGCTGAACACCGCGATAGCCCAGGCGTACTACGCAGCCGAAGAGGGGCGAACCACCCTCGTCACCGAGACCGGTGCGGGCCAATGGGGAATGAGTGTCGCGCTGGCGGCGAAGATGTTCGGTCTGCAAGCCGAGATCTTCATGGTGAAGTGCTCGCTCGAGCAGAAGCCCTACCGGCGTCACTACATGGAGCTCCTGGGAGCGAAGGTACGGCCGTCGCCGTCGACTCACACGGCCATCGGACGGAAGATCCTCGCGGAAAACCCGGGCCACCCCGGCAGTCTCGGCACCGCGATCAGCGACGCGATCGAGCACGCTCTGGGCAATCCCGACGCCGCGTATCTCGCCGGCAGCGGGATGCCGCACGTCTACCTCCATCAGACGTTGCTCGGGCTCGAGGTCGCGAAGCAGCTCAAGGAAATCCACGGCGAGGACCTGGGCGTCGACGGGCGCGGCGACCACCTCATCGCGTGCTCGGGCGGCGGAAGCAATCTCTGCGGTCTCATCGGCCCACACGTGCGGGCCAGGGCCGACGGAGCGGACCTTCGCTTCCTTGCCGCCGAATCCACGGCGGCGCCCCGGCTCACCCAGGGCGTCTACGAGTACGGCCGCACCGACCTGGGCGGATTCACGCCCGAGGTGCTGGGCTACACGATGGGGGAGAGCTTCATCCCACCGCCCAACCACGTCGGCGGCCTGCGCAACCATCACAGCTCCGCCCTGGTCAGCCTGCTGCGGCGCAAGGGTGTCCTGGACGCCGTCGCCTTTGATCAGCGGACGGCCCTCGAGGCCGGCCGGCTGCTGTTGCAGACCGAGGGCCTGTTGCTCGCCCCCGAGGCCGGTCACGCGGTCGCCGCGGCCCTCGATGTCGTGGCCAAGGCCGACGCCGAAAACCTCGAACCGGTGATCGTGGTCCTGGCCAGTGGCTCCGGTTTCCTCGATCTGCAGGGCTACAAAGAAGCACTGCTCGACGCATAGCCGCACCATCGTTCACGGCATCTTCGCACCATGCGATTGGGAAGCCATATGCGCTTGGCGACATTTCAGCCCCAGCTCGGCGTTCATTGCGAGACGACCACCCTTCGCAACATGATCCACCACGCCGGCGCCGACATTTCCGAAGCCATGCTGTTCGGCCTCGGCCAGGGGATCGACTTCCAATACTGGGATGCTCCGGACCCCGGTCGCGGTGCGCCGATGCTCACCGGTCGGATCGAGCCCGCCCTGCTGTCCCGCAACGCCTGCAAGGCCCTGGGTGTGGAACTGCGCGAAGCGCGCTCGCCCGACCCGGAATCGGCATCCGCCGCAGCGGCGGAGCTGCTGGAGGCGGGACATGTCGTGGGCGTGTCCGTCGACATCTTCTACCTCGACTACTTCTCGTCCCGGAGCCATTTCGCCTCGCACTACATCGCGCTGTACGGGCTCGACGACTCCCTCGCCCACGTCGTCGACACCGAACAGCAGGGCGGGGCGCAGACACTGCCGGCCGAGTCGCTGCGCCGTGCCCGCGCTTCCGACGAAGGATTCATGCCCTCGCCCCATCTGCACCTGTACGTCGAGCGGCTGCCGGCGCGGCTGACCACCGACACCGACGCGGTCCTGCGCGAGCAGATCTGGAACGCCATCCGGCTGACCGCACAGAGGATGTCCGGTGACCGCGGACCGCGATTCGGTATCCGCGCCCTGCGGCGGGCCGCTTCCGAGATCGCCGGATGGAGCGACACCCTCGCCTCTCCGGACGAGACAGTGCCGGGTGTCGGTCGCTTCTGGCGCTTCGCGGGAACCGGGGGAGCGAACTTCCGCAAGCTCTACCGCGAGTTCCTGCTGGAGGCGCGGCAGCGGTACGGGGACAGCGAACTCGACTCGTTCGTCGAGGACTTCGGCGACGTGCAGCGGCAGTGGGACCAGGCGATCGACATGCTGACGGCCTACCGCCGTGCGGACGACGGGCGAGGGCAGCTGGAAGCAGTCGCGGCCCGGCTGAACGCGATCGCCGACGCCGAACAGGCCGTCTTCGAAGGGCTGCTCGTGTCGGCCGCCAAGCGGGCGGGTGAGCAGGTTTGACGGTCACCCGGTTGAAGTCCGTCTGCCGTATGTGCCACGGCGGATGCGGCGCCATCGTCGAGCTCGTGGACGGCGTCCCCACCGACATCCACGGGGACCCGGACAATCCCACGAGCGAGGGCTACTTCTGCATCAAGGGCAAGGCGTCACTGGACCTCCTGCGCAGCCCGGACCGGCTGACCACGCCACTGGTGCGGACCGGCCCGCGCGGCTCGGGGACGTTCCAACCGGTCAGCTGGGAAGCCGCCCTCGACCGGATCGCCGGCGAGCTCGCCGCGACCATCAGTCGGCACGGGCCCGAATCCGTCGTCCTCGGCCAGGGGACCGACCGCAACTACCAGGAGTGGGTGTTCCGGCTCGCCAACGCGATCGGGACACCGAACGTCGTCGGCCCGGCGCACGTCTGCTTCTATCCGCGGGTCATGGCCTCGATCATGACGTACGGCGCCTTCACGTTCTGCGACTACGACGGCGATCCCGAGGTGATCCTGCTCTGGGGCAGCAACAAGCCGAGCACCCACTCGGACGGCGTGATCGGAGTCAAACTGCTGCGGGCCGTGGAACGGGGCAGCCGCGTCATCACCGTCGATCCGCGACGGACGCAGACCGCCGCCCGGTCCGCCCTCCACCTGGCAGTCCAGCCGGGAACGGACTGCGCACTGGCACTCGGCATGATCAAGATCGTCATCGACGAAGGTTGGTACGACCGCGACTTCGTCGCCGCGCACACCTCCGGGTTCGCCGAACTCGCCGAGCACGTCAAGGCGTACGACATCGAGCGGGTCGCACGGACCACCGGACTCACACCCCAGCTCATCCACGAAGCGACCCGCTCCTACGCGCTCGCCTCACGGGCGTGCATCGAGGCCGGAACCGGTCTGTCGCAGAACGAGAACTCCTTCGACACCCACCGCGCCATCGCCATCCTCGCCGCGATCTGCGGCAATATCGACGCTCCCGGCGGGGACGTGATCTGGGAACCGATGCCGATCGAGGGCCGGCGTGCCTTCCCCCGCCCGGATCTGCTCCCCGAGGAGCAGGCGAAGAAGCGGATCGGCGGCGACAAGCACAAGATCCTTTCGATGTCCGGCTGGGTGGCGCCGGGAGATCTGCACGAGGCCATCACGACCGGGTCGCCGTACCCGATCACCTCGATGGTGATCTTCGGCAGCAACATCCTGGCCTCGCACGAGAACACCGAGCTGGTCCGCACCGCCCTCGACAAGCTGGACCTGGTCGTCGTGTGCGACCTGTTCATGACGCCCACCGCCCGGTACGCCGACGTGATTCTGCCGACCTCCAGCTGGCTCGAGCGGGACCAGGTCGTCGAGTTCAACTCCTACATCGCGGCTCGGCAGAAGATCGCCACCGTCGACGGTTGCCGCTCGGACGAGGAGATCATCCTCGAACTCGCCGAGCGGCTCGGCCTGAGCCGGCACTTCTTTCCCTCGCTGGAAGCCGCTCTCGACGCCAAGCTCGCCGGCATCGGCCTCACCTGGCAACAGTTCACGAAGGTCGGCTACATCCGCAACGAGAAGCGGTACCACAAGTACCGCGACGGCGGATTCGGCACCCGGTCAGGGCGCGTGAACCTGATGAACAACGGGCTGCGGGCCATGGGCTACGAGCCGTTCCCCGTCTTCCGGTGCCCGCCGGAGGCGGACCCGGCACTGCCGTACGTGATGACCAGTGCCCATCCGCGCCAGTTCTACAACACCGAGTTCCACCAGCTGCCGACCACCTCGCGCAGCCAGACCACGGCACGGGTGACCGTCCACCCGGACACCGCCAAGCGGGAAGGGCTGTCGGACGGCGAAGAGGTGGACCTCTTCACGCGGGCCGGTGCGCGCGGGGTGCGCATGACGGTCAAGATCTCCGACTCCGTCGCACCGAACGTCGTGATGGCGGATGCCGGCTGGTGGTATCCGGGCGAGCCCTCGATCGACGAGTCGCTCAGATCCTCAGTCAATCTCCTGACGACCAACGACCGTTCCGACGTGCACATGGGGAGCGCGACGATGAGAGGTGTAGCAGTGGGAATACGGCGGCTGGGGCCGGACCGTGGCTAGCGCGCGGGGCACCGTCGCCGCCCGGGTGCCGGAAACCGACGAGGGCCTGCAGGGCGACGAACTGGCCCTCAAGTACGACGAGATGCAACGCCACATCCGGGACAACGGCTGGCTCCAGGAGAAGATCGACGACATCCTGGCGGCGGAGATCGACTCCGGCGAGGTCCTGGAGCTGGGATGCGGTCCGGGCTACCTCGGCCTGGAATGGATCACTCAGGCGAGCGACTCCGCTCGGCTCGTCGGCCTCGACATCTCACCGGCGATGCTCCGGCGGGCGAGCGCCAACGCGGACGGGTACGGCGTCGCCGGGCGATGCGCCTACGAATGCGGCACCGTGCTGGCCCTGCCGTTCGAGGACCACCGCTTCGATCACGTCATCAGCGCGTCCTCGCTGCACGAATGGGCGGACCCGGTGACCGCCCTGTCGGAAATGCATCGCGTACTCAGGCCGGGCGGACGGTACTGCGTCTCCGATCTGCGCCGGGACGTCGACCGGACGACATTCCAGTTCATGAAGGCCAACATCGCGGCCGACATGCGCCCGGGCTTCCGTACCTCGATCCGGTCCTCGTACGTCAAGAGCGAGATCGAGGAGCTCCTGCAAGGCACCGCGCTCGAACAGGCCGTCGTGACGGAAGCGCAGATGGGGATCGTCATCACCGGCAGGAAGGAAGCGCCATGAACGCACTCGCGGGAAGTTCTCCGGCCATCACCGCCACGCGCGACGGGCGCTTCCCCGACCGCGCCGGCTTCGACCGCTCCTGGGAAGAGATCCTTCAGACGTCGAGCGCGTGGCGGGACCTCGACTGCGGGCAGTACCTGTCGGCCTGGTGCGGATATGCGCCGGAGCACGTCGTCGAGAAGTTCGCCGGGGTCAATCACGTCGGCATCTACATGGGCGACTACGACAGCGACGACGAGGTGTTCGGCTGGAACGCCTACCTGAACGACCTCCGGGCGTCCGGCCGGATCACCACCATCGAGATGGGACCGTCGTACATCTCACCCCGGCAGTACGGCACGCCGGGATGGTGGAACTCGATCGTTCTCTCCGACGGACGCGTCATCGAGATGTTCGCCTGCCGCCGGTTCGGCCCCTGGGCGGACCGCCCCGCCGGCGAGCGGGGACGTCTCATGTCGCACGTCGCCATCGACGTGCACACCGACACCGACGTCCGCTACCTCCTGGACGTCCTCGACCGGGACGTCGACCACCTCGAGAACATCGCGTTCACCGAGGCGGACGAACTCGGCCACACCTACGGGCACCTGCGCAACAACGACAGCGGCTCCGTGCTCGAGATCGTCTACGAGGAGCCGCGCGGCGGAACGGGGCACGGCGATGGCGGTCATTGAGATCTCGCCGCACTCCGGTGAGCACTGCGAATCCACCGCGCTGCTCAACATGCTCCGCAACCACGACATCGAGCTGAGCGAGCCGCTGATCTTCGGGCTGGGACAAGGCCTGTCGTTCCTCTACTGGCACTCGAAGCAGATGCCGAACCCGTTCCTCGCCGGCCGGGTCAAACCCGACCACCTCATGCGCAACGTGGCGGACGCTCTCTCCCTCGAGCTGCGGGCCCAGGAGACGTCCTCGACGGCGAAGGCCGAGGCCACGCTGATCGAGGCGCTCGACCAGGGCGATGTGGTCGGGCTGAAACTCGACCGCTACCACCTCGACTACGCGCGGGAGAACCACCACTTCGCCGCGCACTACGTCGCCTGCATCGGATACGAGGACGACAGGTTCGTCGTCGTCGAGACCCGGTCGCTCGGCGTTCAGTCGACCTCGCGGGAGAGCCTCGCCCGGGCCCGGTCCGCCAAGGGACCGATGTCCTCGCGCAACCTGTCGGTCCGGGTGGACCCGCGCGGATACGACGAGTCGATCCTCGCCAAGGCCTGCCAGACCTCGATCCTGGCCACCGCACGGGAGTTCCTGACTCCGCCGATCACCAACATGGGGTTCAAGGGGATCGCGAAGGCCGGCTCGCTCATGCGGGGATGGCACGACCGGCTCGACCGTCCCGTCGAGGCGATGAGCGCCGTCGGCACCAGCATGGAGGAAGGCGGAACGGGCGGCGGACTCTTCCGGACGCTGTGGGCGCAGTTCCTGGAGGAGGCGCACGAGCTGACCGGCATCGAGGCCTACGACGAACTCGCCGTCGAGTACCGCCGCATCGCCAAGCGCTGGACCGACGTGGCGAACCTGCTGCGCGAAGCCGACGACGCCAGTGCCCGGCACTCCCTGGACGAGGCGGCGTCGATCGTCGACGGCCTGGCGGCCGAGGAACGAACGGCGATGGCCCGGCTGGAGGAGGCGTCCCGATGACCACCCTCGCCCGGCCGACCGGCCACGACCCGCGCAGCAAACTGCGCGACACCCTCGTCTCCCGCGTCGACATCGCGCGGAAGGTCGCCGCGGTCACCTCACTGGACCGGCAGGCGCTCGACGCGTGGGCGGCGGAGGCGCTCGCCGCGACCGTGGAGCACGCCTGCCGCAACTCACCGTTCTACGCCGACTTCGTCCCGGCCGATGTCGCCCGAGCGGCCGCACAGGGCCGTCCGCAGGCGTTCGAGGCCATCCCCTTCACCCGGCGTGACCATCTCTCCGCCGCCTACCCGCTCGGCATGCTCGCCGTGCCGCGGCGTGAGGTGATCCGGTTCGACGAGAGTTCCGGTACCGGCAACGGGCGCCCGATCGCGGCGTTCTTCACGATGGCTGACTGGCTGGAGAACAATCTCACCGTCGCCGGGCTGCTGGCCGCCGTACTGGACGAGCGGGACGTCGCGGCCATCGCCGTCCCCTACGAGCTGGCCGGGGTGGGCCAGGACCTCGACCGTGCCATCGAGATCCTCGGGTGCACCATCGTGCCGCTCGGCGCGGCCTCACCGTCCTGCACTCCGGACCGGATGGTCGACGCCCTGCTGCGTTCGGGCGCGACCACACTGGTGTGCTCCGGAACGCGCGCCCTGTTCCTCGGCGAGACGGCCCGCCGCCGTGGCATCGACCCGCGCAGCGACCTCGCGGTCTCGAAGATCCTCATGGCGGGGGAGGGTGCGTCACCGGCCAAGAAGCGGCGCCTGGCCGATCAGTGGGACGCCGTCGCGTACTCGATGTTCGGCATGACCGAGACCAACACACTCGCCATGTTCTGCCGCGAGCGTGAGCTGCACCTGGTCGAGACACGGACGTTCTTCGAGGTGGTCGATCCGGAATCCGGCGAGCGGCTGCCGGACGGCTCCGTCGGTGAGCTGGCCGTGACGACGCTGGCGAGCCGGGCCATGCCGCTGCTGCGGTACCGGACGGGTGACGTGTGCCGGATCGAGGCGGCGCCGTGCGGCTGCGGTTCCCCGTTGCGTCGGCTGCACCACCGCGGCCGGATCGGTGACCGGATCCCGGTCGGTGACCGCTGGACCTCCCAGCTGGAGATCGAGGACATCGTCCTGAGCGCCATGACCACAGCGCCGTACTACTTCGCCTTCGACATCGACGCGGACGTCCTGGAGATCGCCCTGCCGCCGTCGGGCGCCGACGAGGCGACCCGGGCATCGATCGCGGCCGGTGTCCGTGACCGTCTCGGAGCGTCCACACGATTCCGTCCGCTGGACACCGACCGGTTCGAGACGGCGCTGCGAACCTCGGCCAAACCGACGATGCGCAACTTCAGTGCCTACGGGGGAGGAGGGACTGCCGGTGCGGGTTGAACTGCCGCTTCCCACACGCATTCCGATCGACGGGCGCTTCGAGATCGATGACACATGCATCGACTGCAAACTCTGCAACGACCTGGCGCCCGACAACTTCGACGCGGACCTCGACAACGACGTCCACTACGTGTGCAAACAGCCCGAGTCGCCCGACGAGCTCGAGCGGGTCCTCGACGCATTCGAATCCTGCCCCACCGAATCGATCCGGTACTCAGCGGCACCCAGCGAGGAGTGATGGCGCAATGTCAAGCCTGGACGATCCAGTGAAAGCCGACATGTGCGCCGGCCGACGGCAGACGACCGAACTGGGACCGGTGGCCGAGAGCTACGACCAGCTGCACCGCATCGACCTGCTCGGCGAGGCGCGGGCCGCACGAGGAGTGCCGGAGGGCACCTACGACTCGACGGTGTGCGCCGTCCTCCAGGCGTCGGAGGTGTGCCTGCTCAACCTGGCCCGGCTGGCGCGCCGGACCCAGGAGTGCCTGCTGGCCGACGACATCCCGGCCGCCTCCCGCTACGTCCAGTGGGCCGTCGGGTTCCACCGGCTGCTGCGCCGGCTCGGCACGGTGATGCTCGACGCCCGCGGCGTCTTCGGAGCCGGCGTGGCCGCCGGGACCACGGCCGTGAGCATCTCCGAGTCCGGGGGCTACGCGGCCTACGTGGAGGCGCTGCGGGGGCTGGAGGACGTCGCCAAGGGCTCGCTGCTGGCCGGTGCGCCCGAGCTGACCCGCTCCACCATCGCCACCAAGAGCATCGACGACTCGCTGTACCGCGTGCTGCACGGCATCCGGACCGGCTGCCACGACGCGACCAAGTGGGAGAGCGACCTCACCGCCGTACCCGTCGGGGTGAGCCGGAGCACCGACGAGCTGATCTCCGCCGAGACTCTGGCGCGGGCGGTCGCCGCGACCGAGCTGAACGCGGGCACCCTGCACGGCGAGTTCGTCGCCCTGCACCAGGTCCCGGAGATTCTCTGCGCCGAGGCGAACGACCACCTCGAGGTCGCGATCCGGGCGATCCGCGCATCGGCCCTGAGCCGGGCGGCGCAGCACCTGACGGCCTGCCGGGAGCTGCTCGATCCGGTGGTCGAGGCGCAGCGGGTGATGGCCGAGCACCTTGCGACCGGGGAGTACCACGGGTTCCGGACCAATCTGGGACCCGCGAGCGGCACACACTCCCTGTCGATCAAACAGCACATGTTCCGGGACCTGTTCAAGCACATGTGGAACGACCTCGAGTCCTGGCTGAGCTCGCTCGGCGATTCGTCGCTCGAGGAGACCGTCCGGGACATCGACGCACGCCGTCACGACGACCCGGAGGCATGGCTGCGGCACACCGTGGTCGACCAGGCGTTCAAACTGCACTCCGCCCACCAGCAGTGGCGGCACGAGCATCTGCACATGCCCCGCAACTGCCTGGGCAGCGGCGGCACCAAGTCCATGATCGGCATTCCGGACGGGCCCCAGGCGGTCTACAAGATGAGGGACGCGGCCAACGCCCAGCACTCACTGGCCACGATCCACCGGGCACGCCGGACGCCCCTGACGAACGCCGTGCCGGACTCGCCCCTGGCCAAGCTGATCACCGATCCCAGCTCCCTCGACTCCGAGCTGATGCGGGTCGTGGGCGAGGCGACACGCGAGTACTTCCCCCAGGTGCAAGAGCAGGGCTACCAGCCGTTCCGGTCCGGTGCGGCCGAGCGGAACCCGTAGGAGCGCGGACGGTGACCACCACAGGATCCACAGCATCCGACAGCGTCATGCCCACCGAAGAGACCGCCCTCCTGCCGGGTTCCCCCGCCGGAGCCTGGCGGGGGGCGGACTACGTCGCCAGCCTCAAGGACGAGCGCGAAGTCTGGTGCGACGGACGCCGGGTCGACGTGACCGGCGACCCGGGCTTTCGGCCCATGCTGTCCACACTGGCCGACCTCTACGATGCCCAGCACCTGCCCGACCGGGCGGACGAGATGCTCCACCGGTCGGACACGTCCGGCAACCTCGTCAGCCTGTCGTACCTGGCGCCGGCCGACCGGGACGACCTCAGCCGCAAGTGGGCCAACTCCCACCGGTGGGCCAAGGCCTCCTACGGCCAGCTCTCCCGGATACCCGACTTCATGTCGAACGTCGTGGTCGGCCTGTACGACTACCGGTTCGAGCTGGCCAAGGTCGATCCCGAGTTCGGGCGCAACGCGGAGAACTACTACCACTACTGCCGTGAGAACGACCTCACGCTGACGCACGGCCTGGGCGACCCGCAGATCGACCGTTCCTCGACCCCCGCCGACCGGCCGGAACTGGGCTTGAGGGTCGTGCGACGCGGCGCCGACGGCATCGTCGTGCGGGGAGCCAAACAGATCGCCACCCTGGCGCCGTACGCCCACGAGGTGCTCATCTACCTGTCGCCCGCGAACTACCTGCGTGAAGACCCGAGCTATGTCTGCTGGTTCGCCGCTCCACTGGCGACGCCGGGCCTTCGGGTGCTGTGCCGCACGTCGTACGCCGACGGCTCGGGCGGCCTCTCGGCGCGCTACGACGAGCAGGACGCCATGCTGGTGTTCGACGACGTGTTCATCCCGATGAACCGGGTCTTCCTGCTCGACGACTCCCAGGCGGCCGTCCACGGGTTCGGCGAGCTGAACAAGTGGTCGCTCTACACCGGCCAACTGCGCTACTACCACCGGCTGCGCACCATGCTCGGTGTCGCGTCGCTGCTGGCCCAGGCGATCGGTGTCGACAAGTTCCGGCAGGTCACGGATCTTCTCGGCGAACTCACCTCGTACGTCGAGATCGTGCGGCTCGGCCTGGCCGCGATCGACACCGAGTGCCGGCCCACCCCCTCGGGTCTGCTCGCCCCCGGTTCGACGGCCGCGCTCGACGCGGTCGCCGGCCGCTTCTCGACACGGGGCTCGGAGATCATCCGGCAGATCGGTGCGTCGGGTCTGATCATGCAGCCCTCGGACGCCGATCTGGGTACGTCCGAGCTGCGCGCGGTGCTGGACACGTACATGTGCGGCCGCGAGATGGGCGTGGACGAGAAGTCCCGCATCTTCCGACTCGCCGCCGACCTGGCCGTCGACCGTTTCGGGATGCGCCAGGAGCTCTACGAGACGTGGAACCGCGGTGATCCCGCCCGGGTCCGCTCGATGCTCTATGCCCGGTATCCCGACCTGCAGCACTGCGAAACCCAGGCCCGAAACCTGGCCGAAGGGCGGAACGACACCACATGAGTCTCGACAGTATTCGGCTCGAGGGAGTCACGACCCACAACCTCAAGTCGGTCGACGTCTCCTTCCCCAAGGGAAAGCTGGTCGTCGCCGCGGGCGTCTCGGGGTCGGGCAAGTCGTCCCTGGTCATCGACACCCTCTTCGAACACTCGAAGACGCTCTACCTGGGGGCCCTGTCCAGCAAGTCCCTCGACATGGGCGACGGCGACTACCAGTTCGACCGGATCGCGGGGACGCAACCACCGGTGGCACTGCGCCAGCGCGACGGCGGCTACTCCAACCCCCGCTCGACCGTGGGGACCCTCACCGGACTCGACGGCCTGTACCGGCTGTTGTTCGGTGCCGGCTCGCGGCCGGTCTGCCCGGCCTGCCTCGGCCCGACCGGTGCGGACCTGTTCTGCGACGACTGCGGCTGCTTCGCCGAACCACACTCCGCGAAGCACTTCAGCCCGAACCGCAAGGAAGGCAAGTGCCTCCAGTGCGACGGCATCGGCGAACTCGTCGGCTTCTCCCTGGACAAGATCATCCCGGACCGGTCGAAGACGCTCACGGAGATCTGGGACGGCGCCGACCCCGGAACGTTCGCCGTGCCCAACGTGCGCAAGGCCTTCGAGGCGATGGCCACGGACATCGGCCTGGACCTCGGCCTGCCGTTCGAGAAGCTGACCCCGGAGCAGACCGAGCGGGTGCTGCACGGCTCGGACACGATCTACACGCTCAAGATCCGCAAGGTCACCAACGACTTCCGCTTCGAGGGCATCCTGGGCTTCCTGGAACGGGCGTACCGCAACGCCTCGTCGGCCGCCCGCAAGAACGCCTTCACCAACTACCTCGGACGCGAAGTCTGCCCCGCGTGCAACGGGGGGAGGCTGCGCCCGGAATCGCTCAAGGCGACGGTGGCCGGGCACACCTTCCCCGACTTCCAGAGCGACGAGCTGTCGCGTTCGATCACCCGCTTGCGCGACGGGCTCGCCTCCGGTGACGTGCCGGCGCAGGTCCGCGAGCTGGCCTCCGCGATCGTCAAGCAGAGCACGAACATCGAGGACGTCGGCCTGGGGCACCTGCAACTGCGGCGGCCGGTCACCACCCTCTCCGGTGGTGAGCTGCAGCGGCTGCTGCTCGCGCAGCATCTGGCCAGCGACCTGACCGGGGTCATGTACGTCCTCGACGAACCGACCGCCGGTCTGCACGAGGCCGACACCGGGAGGATCCTCGACTCGCTGCGACGGCTGCGCGATCTCGGGAACACGGTCATCGTCATCGAGCACGACGAGTCGGTGATCCGTGCCGCCGACTGGATCGTCGAGCTGGGACCAGGGGCCGGATCCCGCGGCGGCGAGATCGTCTTCGAGGGCCGCTTCGCCGACCTGCTGAACTCCGGTGACTCACCGACGGCGACCGCGATGGTGTCCGACGGGCCGTCACGGACGAGGACCGACCTCTCCGGCGCGCCCTGGCTCGAGGTGCGCGGCATCACGCGCAACAACGTGGTCGACCAGGCTGCGAAGTTCCCGCTCGGCGGACTGACCTGCGTCTCCGGGGTGTCCGGCGCGGGCAAGAGCTCACTGGTGGCCGGCCTTCACGCATCGGTCTCCCGGGCCATCGCCCAGCGGTCGACGGGCGCGGCGGCCGAGAGCACCGGCATCGAGGGAGCCGAAGCCCTGGACGACGTCATCTACGTCGAGCAGCGCCCGATCGGCCGCTCGAGCCGGAGCACGCTGGTCACCTACATCGGCATCAGCGACCACGTCCGCGACGCCTTCGCCGCCAGTGCCGACGCCGTCGAGCGCGGACTCGGCCGCGGCGAGTTCAGCCCGAACGTCGCCGGCGGGCGGTGTGAGGCCTGCAAGGGTCTCGGGCTGGCCGAGATCGAGATGACGCTGTTCAAGAGCGAGTTCATCGTCTGCCCCGAGTGTGAGGGCCGCCGGTTCCAGGAGCACGTCCTCGAAGTGCGGCTGGGCGGCAGGAACATCCACGACGTGCTGTCGATGACCGTCGAGGACGCCCTCGAATGGTTCGACGCCAAGAGCAGTCCCAAGGTCGTCCAGGCGCTGGGCGTGCTCAGCGAGTTCGGCCTGGGCTACCTGCAGCTCGGCTGCTCGACGACCACACTTTCCGGCGGCGAGGCCCAGCGGCTCAACCTGGCCGGGGAACTGCTCAAACAGCGCCGCAGCCGCACGCTGTTCATCTTCGACGAACCGACCCGGGGCCTGCACACCGCCGACATCCGCCACCTCATGGCCCTGTTCGAGCGGTTGATCTCCACCGGCAACACCATCGTGGTCATCGAGCACAACGTGAAGGTGATCGCCATCGCCGACTGGGTGATCGACCTGGGGCCCGGTGCGGGCCGCGAAGGCGGCCGGGTGGTGCACAGCGGGACGCCGGAGGAACTCGCGGACAACGCGGCCAGCGTGACCGGCCGGTTCCTCCGCCGGCTGCGCGACGAACCCGCCGCGGTGACGCCGTTGCGCGACCCTGCCGGAAGCCGGCAGTCGAGTGCGGCGCCGGACCTCGGTGTCCTCGGCGAGCTTCTGCCCCGGGCCGTCACCGTGGTCGCCGGCACGGCGCGGCAGTCCGAGCGGAACGGGCCGACACCGTACGGACTGGTGATCGGCTCGCTCACGGTCGTCTCCGACGAACTCGCCCTGATCGGCTTCCTGGTGCGCTCGGGCAGCACCAGCTGGAACGCCATCGCGGACACCGGCCGGTTCTGCGTCAACATCCTCGGCGAGGACCAGCGCGAGGTGTCCGACGCCTTCTCGCAGGGCAGGCCGGACAGCCGCTTCGACGCCCTGTCGTGGACGCCCTCCGCCAACGGCTGCCCACGGCTGTCGGGCGCCCTCGGCACCATCGACTGCAGCCTGAAGTCGTCCTACCGGATCGGCGACCACGAGTTCGTCCTGGCGACGGTCGTCAGCGTCGGCATGGAGTCCGGCACCGACCGCCGGCCCCTGCTCCGGACCGAACAGGGCGCCAGCGCGCTCGACGACTACGGGTGGCGCCGATTCGCCCGGGAAGCGGAGGCCAGGTGACGACGACCACGTCCATCGCGACGCACTACGAGCAGTTCCTGGAACTGCTCAGCCGCGACACCCGTGACACCCGCGACGCGGCGCAGACCGCCGACACGGCGGACGGCCGCGACGCGGTCAGCGCTCGGTACGGCGAACGGGTCGACCCCTCGGGCGGATCGCAGCCGATCGTGATGACCCGCGACGAGTGGATCCTGAACCAGATCGACCTGACGCTGGCGCTGGGCCGGCTGCTGACCGAGGACGACGTCGTGGTCTCGGCCGTGCCGTACGAACTGTCGTTCATCGGCGCCGAGGTGGACCGCGTGATCGAGATGATCGGCGCCTCGGTGATCAGCGTCGGGACGAGCGGGACCATCTGCCCGATGCCGCGGCTGCTCGGGCTGATCGAGCAGTACGAGGTGACGGCCCTGGTGTGCTCGCCGAGCTTCGCCGCGGAACTGGCGAGCCTGGCGGTGTCGCTGGGGCGGCGGCCGGAGGACTCGACGATCCGGATGATCATCTGCGTGGGGGAGGCCTGCTCCACCGAGCGCCTGGACCGCATCGGCGCCGCCTGGGCGGCGAGGACCTCCGCCCTCTACGGGACGCCGTCGACGCCGACGGTCGCCGTCGCCTGCGACCACGGCGCACTGCACCTGTGCGACCACCGGCTACGGGCGGAGGTCCGCGGCGGTCCGCGCGGCGAGCTGCTCCTGGACGGCTCACCGACCGGCGAGCTCGTCGAGCTGTGGCCGGCGGACCGCCGCTGTGACTGCGGTTCCGCGAGCCGGGTCCTGGTGCCGCTCGGCAGCACGGCGTCGGCGGTACGCGGACCGGACGGGCTGGTCTCGGCGCTGGACGTGGAGCGGATCGTGTTCGGCCACAGGAGGCTCGCACCGCACTTCGCCTGCTCCGTCCGGGGCGGCACCTTCCACGTGACCTGTGCCGTGACCGACCCCCGAGCGGTCGACACGGGCGCGATGCGGCGCGCGATCCGCAGCGGCATCGGCGAGGCGCTCGGGGTCGAGGCGGAGGTCACGGTCGTCGGCGTGCAGGACTGGAGTACCGCCACGTCATGACCCGCACCCGGCCGTGGCACGCAGCCGCCGCGGCCGATCCACCGGTGGCATCTCGAGGAGACAAGACGCATGAGGGTAGCGGTAGTACAGACCCAGTGGGTCGACGATCATGAAGACGGCCTGCGCAACGCCTACCAGGCGATCGAGGACGTCTGCGGTGCCGGCGACATCGACCTGGTGTGCTTTCCCGAGTTCCTGCTCGGCCCGCCGTGGTACATGCCGGGGCAGGACGGCCTGAAAGGGCGGACCGACACCCCGATCCCGGGGCCGGTCGTCGACGGCTTCCAGTCCCTGGCCCGCAAGCTCGGCACGCACATCCTGCTGGGGTCACTCGTGGAGGACCTGCAGGACGGCATGTACCGGAACACGTCCCTGCTGATCGGCCGGCAGGGCGTCATCACCGGACGCGCCGTCAAGGCACACGCCTTCGGCAACGAGATGGTGGTGTGCCGCCAGGCGGACTCGCTCGGCGTCATGTCGACCGAGTTCGGGCAGATCGGCATCGCCGTGTGCTCGGACTTCTGGATCCCCGAGGTCGTCCGGATGCTGGCGCTGGCGGGCGCGCGAACGGTCTTCGTACCGGGCGGGACGCTGGGGCAGAACCAGCCGCTGATGGTGAACGCCCTGCGCACGGCGGCGTACCTGAACGACGTCAACATCGTCTACGCGAGTTCGGTCGGCGTCGTCCGCGGCAAGCGCGGGGACCGGCTCGTGGAGATCCACTTCGCGGGCACCAGCCTGGTCGCCGGCCCGGAGGGCGTGATCGCGCAGGCCGGCAGCGACGAGCCGGAGACACTCGTCGTCGACGTCGACGAGCCCGCGGCCGGCGACGGCCGCCGCTGGCAGCAACTCCGCAGGCCCGGCGCCTACCGGACGCTGCTCACCCCGTACGTGGGAGCGGACCGGGATCTCGCGGCCGAACTGCGGGCGAGCCTGACCGGGGGCGGCGGCCCGGACCGGGGCCGGCCCGTCTCCGCGACCAGTACACGTGAGGGGACTCGTTCGTGACCATCTTCGTAGCGCAGCACGCCCGCAGGGCGACCCCGGAGGCGACGGCCTCCGCCGTACTCGACGATCTCGACAACCGGGTGACCGACGAGGCCTCGTTCGTCGTCCTCCCCGAGAACGCCTTCACCACCGGCGGCAACGTCCAGGAGCTGCCCCCGCGGCTGCGTGAGCAGTGCCTGGACCGGCTGACGGCACTGGCGCGGACCCGCGGCACCTACGTGCTCACCGGCTCATGGGCGGAGGCACGGCCGGGCGGGCTGATGCAGGTCTCCAGGCTGCTCGACCCGAGCGGATCGGAGTGCGCCCGGGTGGAGCGGCCCGTCCTCGACGACGGGACGACCGGCACCGGCGACGACTTCCCGGTCGTCGAGACGCCGTTCGGCCACGTCGGCGTGCTCCTCGGCCCCGACTTCTGGCTGATCGAACCGCCGCGCATCGAATGCCTGGCCGGTGCCGAACTGCTGCTGGTCGCCGGGTCCCTCGACGGCACGCAGCAGGCCGCCCAGCGCGCCGCGGTGTGGGGCATCGCGACCCTCAACACCGTCGCGGTCGCCTTCGCCGGTTCGCTGAGCGAACGCTGCGGTGGGGGCAGTGCCGTGGCGGTGCCCGAGGGGTTCGTCACCGAGGCGGGCACCGACGAGGGCGTCATCGAGGCGCCCTGGGACGTCGAGAAGATACGGCATCTGCGCGAACCCGACCTGCGCTTCCAGCAGACCCTGTGGTTCGGGCTGTGGGCGCGCCGGACGGAGCTGTACACGGACCTGACGGCGCAGGTGAGCTGAGATGCGCATCGCCGGTGCTCCCGCCTCCGACGTCCGACGGCGGATCGCCACAGAGCTGGCAGACGACGTGCCGTGGAACCGGGTGCTCAATTCCATCTGCACCGAACCCCACCCGCTGGGTGTGGAGATGGCGTCCGCCGCCGCGCACACCAACCTCGGTGACGTGCGCATCTTCCGCGGCACCAAGCGGATCGAGCGCAAGGTCGTCGAGCTGCTGCTCGATCTGCTGGGCAACCCCGGCGGGTCGGGGAGTCTGGTGTCCGGAGGGACCGAGGCGAACCTGATCGCGATGCTGGTGGCCCGTGAGTCGGCGCGCGCCCGGGGGCGGCTGACCGACCGGCCCGAAGTCGTCGTCAGCAGCACCGTGCACTTCTCCTTCACCAAGGTCTTCGGCCTGCTGGGGCTGACCCCGGTGGTCGTGCCGGTCGACGACACCTTGCGGCTGCCGGCCGGCGAGGTGGCCCGGCGGATCGGCGAGCACACCGTCGCGGTCGTCGCGACCGCGGGCAGCAGCGAGTTCGGTGTGGTCGACGCGGTCGACGAGATCGGACCGGTGGTGGCGGGACGGGGCGTGCACCTGCACGTGGACGCGGCCACCGGCGGCTTCATCATCCCCTTCGCCCGTGAACTCGGCCACGACCTACCGCAGTTCGACTTCACCGTCGACGGCGTCGACTCGATCACCATCGACCCGCACAAGTACGGACTGGCCAACGTCCCGGCCGGGGCGATCCTGTTCCGGGGCGCGCAGGACGCCGGACGCTTCGCGGTCGATTCGTTCTTCCTCGACACGCCGGTTCACCACACCCTGCTCGGCACCCGTCCGGGCGCCGCCGCGGTCTCCACCTACGCGGTGCTGGAACACCTCGGGCGTGACGGCTTCCGCGACCTCACCCGGACCAACTTCGAGGTGACGCGGTACCTGGTGGACGGGTTGCGCGCGGCCGGGCACGAGTTGTTCGCCGAACCGCAGCTGAACATCGTGGTGGTCAAGATGCCGCACGCGGTCCGGATCTCGCAGCTGCTGGAGTCGAGGGGCTGGATCGTCTCCACCTCGAAGCGATTCGGCGAAACCCTGCGGCTGGTCGTCACCCGGCATGTGACACCCAAGATGCTGGACGAGTTCCTTGCGGAGCTGGAACGGGCCTGTCAGGACGTCGCGGCCGAGGCGGCGCTGCGATGAGCCTCTTCCGTGGCCCCCGCACCCGGCTCGCCGCCCTGCAGATGCGGATCGAGCCCGGGCAGCGGGACGAGAACCTCGCGCGAGCCGCGAAGCTGCTGTCCACCGCGCGAGAACGCGAGGCCGACCTGGCGTGCCTGCCGGCGACGTTCGCCACCGGCCTGAACTTCCCCACGCTGCGCACCGACGCGACCGCCGAGGACGGCCCCGTCGTCCAGTTCCTCGCGGAGCAGGCCCGCACCCTCGGGATGCACATCGCCGCGGGCGTGCTGCTGTCGGCCGGGCGGGACGTCTTCGACGCCGCCGTGCTCGTCGGCCCCGGCGGCGACCCGCTCGGCTGGTACCACCGTGCCTGCGTGTGGGCGGGGGAGTCCGAGTACATCTCCACCGGCTCGCCGGGCGAGGTGATCGACACGCCGGTCGGGCGGATCGGCCTGCAGGTGAGCTACGACCTGCGGTTCCCGGAGGCGAGCCGGCAGTACCTCGCCCAGGACGCCGACCTCGTCGTCTGCGTGGCGAACCTCTTCGGGTCGTTCTCGCACCCACTGCGCTCCCTGTGCCGCGCGCGGGCCGCCGACAACGAGTGCGCGCTGGTGTTCGCCAGCGGGGTCGGCGAGAACCGCTTCGCGAACATGACCTACGTCGGCCGCAGCATGATCGTCGACGGTCTGGTGCAGGACGCCCGGGAGGACCCGGAGGCGGACATCCTCGCCGAGGCCGCCCCGGGCAGCCAGGAAGCGGTGATCGACGCGGACGTGCACTGGCGGCAGCGGCGGAAGGCGCGCGCCGGCCTGCCGTTCCACGACGACCTGCGCTCGACCTGGAGCACGATCCACGGGGGGCGCGCCTGATGAGGGCAACGCGTATGCAGCCGGAGTCCGGCTGGCTCGGCGACGTGCTCGGGCTCGTCGTCATGGACATGCGGCAGTTCTTCGACAACCGCCTGTTCGCGGTGTCGACGCTGCTGACGTCGGTGTCGATGGTGCTGGCCTTCGGGGCGGCGACCGACCAGATGGTGAGCCCGGCGCCGACGGCCGCCAACTACTTCGGCTTCGTCTTCCCCGGCATCATCGGCGCCGGCATCATGTTCAGCTGCACCTACACCGTCGGCTACACGGTCATCATCGACCGCAACCGCCGCACGATCGAGGACCTGATCCTCTCGCCCCTGTCGTACTCGGGGTTCCTGCTCGCCCGGATCGTCGGCGTGGTGCTCAAGTGCCTGTTCCAGTTCGTCCTGGTGCTGCTGCTCGGCGTCGGGGTCTTCGACGCCCGGATCGAGTCGGTGCCGCTGTTCGTGCTGGGCTTCTTCACCGCGTGCACGGCCTTCGCCGGGCTCGGGATCCTGATCGCGACGTACACCAACGAGATCTCCTTCCCGGCGGTCGTCAACATCATCGTCATCCCGCTCATGTACTTCGCCGGGATCTTCTTCCCGCTCGACAACCTCGGGACGCTGGGCGACGTCTTCGCCAGGCTCCCCCTCTCGGTGCACATCGACATCTTCCGCGCCGCCACCTCGCCGGACGTCTCCGCCACCGGGGCGTCGGTGCTGGCGGTGGCCTACTCGTTCCTTGCCCTCTCCATCGCGGCCTGGGCTTTCCGCAGGAGGATCGGCCATGGCTGACACCGCAAGCACCGCAGCGCCGGTCCTGTCGGTCAACCGGCTCGAGCACCGGGTGAGCCCCGACTTCGCCCTGCGCTCCCTCACCTTCTCGGTGGACGCCGGCGAGGGCGTGGCCATCATCGGCACCAACGGCGCCGGGAAGACCACGCTGATCCGGCTCGTCGCCGGCCTGCTGCGCCCGTCCGGCGGTGAGGTGCGCATCTGCGGCACCCCGCCCCGCCGCTGGGGGCAGGTCGGCCGCCACATCGGGTACGTCCAGCAGGCCAAGGACCTCCCGGACGGGGTCAGTGTGGAGACGTACGTCAAGCACCAGCTCAAGCTCAGGCGGGCCGACCCCGGGCGGTACGAGGAACTGATCGCCCTGGCCGAACTGGAGCAGTACCGCCACCAGTACGTGCGCAGTCTCTCCGGCGGCAGCCAGCGCAAGCTGCACGTCATCTGCGCCGTCGCGCACCGCCCCGACCTGCTGATTCTCGACGAGCCGACCACGGGCCTGGACCCGACGGCGCGCGAGACGCTGCTGGATCTGCTGGGGAGCCTGAAGAAGGACGGCGTCGGCGTGCTGTTCGCCAGCCATCACCGCGACGAACTCCTCGCGCTGGCCGACTCGGTCGTGGTGCTCCACCAGGGCCGCCAGATCCAGGACGCCTCGCTCGACGCCGTCACCCGGTGGGGCGAGCGCTCCAGCCTGATCCTCGAGGCCTTCACCGAGGCGCACCTCGCGCGGCTGCACGACTGGGCCGGGCAGGAGGCGCAGGCCGGCGAGCTGGTCCGTTCCGTGCGCACCGTCGACCAGGGCGTGCGGCTCGACCTGACCGACGGTGACCATCAAGGCACGCTGGCCGAGGTGGTCGCCCGTGCCCACGCCGCCGGCCTCGCACTGCGCTCCGCGTCCTACTTCCAGCCCACTCTGGCGGACGTCGTCCGTTCCATCGTCGACCAAGTCGAACCGGAGGACATCGCATGAGCATCACCACCACGACCACGAGCATGCCGTTCTGGAAGGAATACCCGGAACGCGACAGCGAGTGGGTGCGGCAGTACCCGACGAAGCACGTGCCGGTGAACGAGGAGGAGGTGTTCGCCCGCAAGCCCATGGGCGTGTACGTCCACATCCCGTTCTGCAACCGGCTCTGCTTCAGCTGCCCGTACATCAAGCACCAGACCGACCGGGACCTGACCCGCACCTACCTGGACGCGCTGAAGACGGAGATCACCAACTACGCCGAGCGGCCGTACATCCAGGACCACGTCATCACCCTCGGCTACATCGGCGGCGGCACCCCGACCGCGCTGACCGCCCCGCAACTCGACGACCTGCTGGGCCACATGTACAGCAGCTTCAACGTCGAGGAAGGCGCGGACTTCTCCATCGAGACCACCCCGGTCGACATCAGCGAGCGCAAGGCCACCGTCCTGCTGGAACGCGGGATACGCCGCATCAGCCTCGGCGTGCAGACCTTCGTGCCGGAGGAACTCAAGAACATCGGCCGTCCGAACGACCCGGAGATGCTCAAGGAGAGCATCCGGCTGCTGCGCCGCTGCGGATTCGAGAACATCAACATCGACCTGATGCACGGCATCAACGGGCAGACGATGGAGAGCTGGGAGCACAGCCTCGACGTCGCCATCGAACTCGGCGTCACCTGCATCTCGTTCTACACGTACATGGAGTTCGCGCAGATCTCCACCAAGCGCAGGAAACTGCCGCCGGTCCCGGAGAAGGCCGTGGTCGACGACATGTTCCTGTTCGCCGCGGAGAAGCTCTCCAAGAACGGCTTCCTGGGCTACTACGGCGACTGCTTCGCCAAACCCGGCTACCAGCCGAAGTACGGCGAGACGTCGTGGAGCGAGGACATCCCCATCATCCCGCTCGGCCCCACCGCGACCGGGCACCTGCGCGACCACTGGTACTTCAACGAGCCCGACATCGGCCGCTACATCCAGACGGTGATGGAGGGCCGGCTGCCGATCTCCATGGGCAAGCACATCACCAAGTCCGAGGCGATCCGGCGCTCGATGGTCCTGGGCGTCAAGGCCGGGCGGATCAACCGGGAGCGTTTCCGCCGGATCCACGGCGTCGACTTCATGGAGATGTTCCGCGCCGAGATCGACGACCTGATCGAGAAGGAACTGATCACCGCCGACGAGCACGGCATCGAGGTGACCGGCCCGAAGGGCTGGTACTACCTGGACAACATCTCCAAGGCGTTCTACTCGCCGGAATTCCGGCGCTACCCGCAGCACCTGGGAGCGGACATCTCCAACTTCATTTCCAGCCAGCCGATTCCCCTGCAGATCACCACGCGGCCCAAGGACGAGGAGGCCGGCTGTGACCACCACTGAAGCCCGACTGCTGAACCTGACCGACCGGGTGCCGCAGCCGTCACCGCACGACGACATCGACAAGGTGCGCTTCTACGACCTCGGCATGCGCCGCTCCGCGCTGATGGCGTACAAGCGGCCGAGCGACCGCATCCTGGCCAACGTCCGCGACGGGATGACCGACCTCGTCGAGGTCGGTTTCAACACCGGCCTGCTGTCGCTCCACGTGGCCGGCAAACTGCCGGACCTGGCCGTATCAGGGGTCGAGGAGAACCAGAACCTCGTCGACGTCGCCGAGGACAACCTGACGCTGGCCGTGTGGTCCAACAGCGCCGGCGACGTGGAGTTCGAGATGGCCAAGCTGAACCGGCTGCCCTTCCCGGACGACTCCGCGGACATCGTCTTCTCGTTCTCCTCGCTGCACCGCTGGCGCCGGCCGGTCGAGACGCTGAAGGAATGCGCCCGCATCTGCAAGCCCGACGGCGTCGTGATCATCGAGGACATGAACCGGCACGCCGAGGAGGGGCACATCACCTTCATCCTGCAGTTCGTGAAGGAGGGCGGCGACGAGTTCATGCGCTCGGTGCAGGCCGCCTACACCCGGGACGAGGCGGCCGAGCTGCTCGGGGAGGCCGGCCTGGCGGACTGGCAGGTGGTCGAGGAGGACCTCGGCCTGGTGATCTCCTCGCGTCCCCTCGAACCGGTGAGCACGTGATGCCCGGGACGAAGATCGCCGTCGTCCAGATGGAGTCCAAGCTCGGCAAGCCGGCCCAGAACCTGCGCCGCGCCGAGCACTACATCCGCGAGGCCGTCGGGCAGGGCGCCGACCTGGTCTGCCTGCCCGAGGCGTTCTCCACGTCCGGCAACATCCTCGAAGTGGCCGACGTGTCGGTGCCCATCCCGGGGCCGGAGACCGAGTTCCTGTGCGAGCAGGCGCAGCAGGCCGGCGTGCACCTCGTGGCCGGACTGCTGGAGCGCGGCGACGACGGAAAGTACTACAGCACATCGGTTCTGTGCGGCCCCGAGGGAACGGTGCTCGGCCACTACCGGCGCGTGCACTGCCACGAACTGGAGGCCCGCTACCTCTCCGGCGGATCGGAGTACCCGGTCTTCGACGTCGAGTTCGGGCGCATCGGCCTGATGCAGGGCTACGACATCAACTTCCCGGAGGTCGCGCGGGAGTACTGCCGCCGTGGAGTCGACGTCATCGTGTGCTCCGCGCTGGTGCCCGAGATGTTCGCGTACGTGGCGAACATGCGACTGCCGGTCAGGGCGGTGGACGCCGAATGCGTCATCGCGTTCGCCTCCGGGATCGGCACCAATCTGTTCGCGGGATTCGGCTACATGGGGCGCAGTCAGATCCTGGCGGACCCGCTGTTCCTCGAAGCCGAACGATTCGACTTCGTCGACGGCGACGAACGGATGGTGGACCTCGGCAAGGAGCCGGGCGTCGGCGTCGTCGAGGTCGACCTGGGCCGTATGCGCCGCTACCGCGCCAAGGCCACCCTGAGCGGCGACCTGAAGCCGGCGACGTACTGGCAGTCCTGACGAGAGTGAAGGCCCATGCGCGTACTGCTCATCTCCACCAACAAGATCCGGGTGCCGCGGCCGGCGCTGCCCATCGGCATGGCCTACATCAGCGCCGCGCTCAAGCACGCCGGGCACCACGTCGACGTCCTGGACCTGCTCTGGGAGTCCCGGGAGCTCAAGGCGGTCCGGGAGAAGCTGACCACCGAGACGTACGACGTGGTCGGCATCGCCGTGCGGAACCTGGACAACCTGACCTTCATCGACCCGGTCTTCTTCGGCCCGATGACCGAGAAGATCGTCCAGTGCGTACGCAAGTACACCAGCGCCAAGGTCGTCCTCGGCGGATCCGGCTTCTCGGTCGAGCCATTGTCGTTCTTCGAGTACGCCCAGCCCGACTACGGCATCGCGGGTGAGGGCGAGGCCGGCATCGTCCAGCTGCTGGACTACCTCGAGTCCGGCGGACGGCTGCAGTCGATCTCGGGACTCTGCTACCTCGACGAGAACGGGAAGTTCTGCCAGAACCAGTCGAGCTCGGCGTTCGACCTGGGCGCGCTGGAGCCCGACCGGTCCGTGTACGACCCCCGGTACTTCGAGGAGGGCGTCTCGGCGGCCTCCGACCTCACCCGCGATCACCAGCCGGCCATCGAGACCCTGCAGACCAAGCGGGGCTGCAAGCTGTTCTGCTCCTACTGCATCATCCGCAAGACCGAGGGCAAGGGCGACCGGTTCAAGGACCCGGCCGAGGTCGTCGGCGAGATCCAGCGGGCGATGGCGGAGAACCCGGCCGTGCGGGAGTTCGAGATCGTCGACGCGACCTTCAACTACCCGATGGAGTACGCGGCCGAGGTGTGCGAGGAGATGATCCGCGCCAAGCTCGACGTGCCCTGGTACTGCCAGTTGACTCCGAACGCGGTCTCCCCGGAGTTCGTCAAACTGCTGCACGCGGCCGGCTGCATCCGGGTGGACCTCGGCACCGACGCGCTCACCGACGAGGCCCTGGCTGACCTGATGAAGGGCTTCGACATGGCGCGGGTCCTCGAGATCGACCGCCTGTTCACGGCCAGCCCGATCGAGCACACACACTGCATCTTCCTCGGCGGGCCGGGGGAGACCCCGCAGGCACTGAAGGAGTCGATCCGCTTCACCGAAAAGTTCCTGAATCCGGCTCAGATCTACGCCAACCTCGGCATCCGGATCCTCAGCGGCACCAAACTGCAGCGCCAGGCCGTCAAGGCCGGGATCCTGCGCGACGGCCAGGGCACGTTCGTCCCGGCCTTCTACGTGGAGCCGGCGATCCTCGCCGACCGGGACACGCTCGACTTCGTGCGCAACGCCTACCTCAGCCACAAGAACTGGTACCTGTGGTGGGGCCTGGGCGGGCAGAACCTGACGGACCGTTCGAGGGACACCGTCCAGGCCGTGGCCGACATGCAACAGGAGTACGAGTACGTCATGCAAGGCAAGCCCCGGCTGGAACGCGCACCGAAGCCGGTGACGGCCCAGCCGCTCAAACTCACGATCGGCACCCCGTGACCAATGTTCCAGCCGCCGCCGACGAGCTGGCGAAGACACTTGTGGCCAGGGCCGACCCGGACTTCGCGGTGCGCATGCAGCGGTACTTCCCGCACGAGATCCGGGCCCTCGGGGTCGGCAACGCCGCGGTCGGCGAGATCGCCGCCGACTACTTCCGCGAGCGGCGCGACACTCCCGCGGCGACGCGGCTGCTCCTGGCGGAGGAGGTGCTGGCGCGCGCCGAGTACCACGAGGAGGTGCTGCTGGGCTTCGCGGTCCTGCACAAGGTCGCCAGGGCCGGTCTCGGCGGCGAACTGCTGGACCGCTGCGAGCACTGGCTGGAGACGTACGTGTCCAACTGGGCGCAGTGCGACGACATGTGCCTGAAGCTGCTGTACCCGTTCTTCCTCGGGCACCCGGAGCTGATCCCGCACACCCGGCGCTGGGTCGGATCCGCCTCCCCGTGGGCCAGGCGCGCCGCGAACGTGGCAGTCGTGAAGTTCGTCCGGCGCAAGGTGGGCCGGACGGTCTTCGAGCTGCCGCTGTCGCACGTCTTCGACAACTGTGTCCGGCTGATGCACGACGACGACGTCTACGTGCAGAAGGGCTCGGGCTGGCTGCTCAAGGTCACCGCCGAGGTCCACCCCGACGAGGTGGCTCGGTTCCTGCGCACCTGGCACACCGACATGCCCCGCGACACGTTCCGGTACGCGGTGGAGAAGATGGACCCGCGGCTGCGGCGGTCCTTGATGGAACTGGGACAGGGGTGACGTGATGAACGCGACCGGCCGCTACGTCCACCGGCGGGGCATCCACTGCGAGTCGGCCTGCCAATGCGCGGTTCTCGCGGCCGGCGGGTACGAGGCGGACGAGGATATCGTGTTCGGGCTGGACGGGGGTTTCGGGTTCTCGTTCTTCCCGGCCAACGGCAACGCGCCGGACATCGTCGTCGGCAAGCAGGCGATCATGCCCCTCCGGGCGTCGCGGCTGATGGGCGTCGAGGTCGTCACGCACGCGCCGAAGTCCGCGGCGGGCCTGGCCAGACTGCTCGAATCGGCGCCGGCCGTCATGACCCGGGTGGACCTCGGCCTGCTTCCGTACTGGGGCCTGGAGGGGCGCTCCTCCTTCGGCGGGTACTTCGTCAACGTGGTCCGCCCTCTCGGAGCCGATGCGTTCGAGGTGTCGGACCCGGCGTTCGACGAACCCGTCTCCGTGACTGCGGCAGAGCTGCAGGCGGCCCGGTCCAGCCGCAACTCGCCGCCGCTGAACCCGGACTGGAAGGCGTACGTCTTCGGCGCGCCGCGGCGGACTCCGCAGCTGGACCGCGTCGGTCCGGTGGCCGTGCGCACCCTGTGCCGCGAGGTCCTCAAGCCGGGCAGCCGGAATCTCGGCATCCCCGGGATGAAGCTGCTGGCCACGACGGCGGCGTCCTGGCCGCAGTCCAAACACGGCGAGGTGGAGGACGTCGACCTGACCGGCCGAGTGATACGCACCGACGCCCTGGCGCGTCAACTGCTGCATCTGGGCCGCCAGATCGAGTCCTTCGGCACAGGAGGCGGGCTGTTCCGCCCGATGATCGGCCGCTACCTGAACAGGGTCGCCGACAGCACGGGCGAGGCACGCTACGCCGTGGCCGCCGGGCAGTTCCTCGACAGCGGCCGGCTGTGGTCGAACCTGGGAACGGCACTGCTGACAGCGGGGACCGTCACCGCGCGCGGCGATCTCAAGGCGCTCGTGGACGCCGTGGCGGACACGGCGCGGTCCGCGATGGACGTCGAGAAGCGGGCGCTCACCGCGCTCACCCCTCTGTAGACGCGAGGTCGAGACATGCCCACCGAGGACGAGACCGTACTGCTCCAGGGGCCCCGGCACTGGAACGAGCACGCCCGCCGGTGCCGGGCGCAGGGGCCCTTCCGGCCCGACCTGCGCAAGGCGGTGCTGCACGGCGCCGACCTGCAGGGCGCCGAACTCGCCGACGCGGACTTCACCGACGCCGTGCTGACCGAGTCCTATCTGATCTCCGCGGACCTGAGGGGCGCGAACCTGGAAGGCGCCGACCTGTGCGAGGCCTACCTCATCCTCGCCGAGCTGAACGGCTGCCGCCTCGTGGGCGCGAACCTGGACGGTGCGGACCTCAGCGGTGCCGATCTGACCGGCGCGGTCCTCGACCCGGGCTTCCGGCGGTCCACCGTGATCTCGGACTACCTCACGATCTGGCCATAGCGAAAGGAGCTCCTCATGATCGTTCTGGGCTACAACGGGTTCGGCAAGTCTGCGGAAATCTTCGGACGCCTCTTTCGCGCCACCGGCATCGACCGTCACCTGCTGTACGGCCATGACTCGTCCGCCGCCCTCGTCATCGACGGGAAACTGGTCGCCGCCGTCGAGGAAGAACGGCTCAACCGGGAGAAGAAGACGTCGAGTTTCCCGGTCAACGCGATGCGCTGGTGCCTGGAATCGGCCGGGATATCCTTCGACGACGTCGATACCTTCGCCTTCTCCTGGCAGTTCTCCCAGGATGTGGTGAACAAGATGATCGCCGAGATCACCGAAGACCCGGCGGCGTCCGTCGAGCAGAAGTTCGCGCGTTTGCAGCGTCTGGCGGAGACGCATGCGGCGATGTTCAGTGAGGCCGCGACCGAAGCCGACTTTGTCGAGCACGCGGGGCACCGGCTGAACCCGGAGAAGCTGGTCCGGGTCCCGCACCACATCGCGCATCTGATGACGGGATACCACCTGTCGGGCGGCAGGGACGCGGCATTCCTGGTCAGCGACGGTCGCGCCGAATGGCTGTCGTCGATCATGGGTGAGGTGCGCGACGGCCAGGTGAAGATCTTCGACGACATGACCATCGACTCGCGGCACTCACTGGCGATGCTCTTCTCCGTCGTGACGCGCTACCTCGGATTCGTCCCGAACAATGACGAGTACAAGGTGATGGGGCTGGCCGGCTATGGTGCGCCGCCCGAGCCGAACCCGTTCCTGGAACACGTGGTCGAGGTGTGCCCCGACGGCACCTACAGGATTCCCTATCCGGCGAACGCCGTACCCGCCTACTACGAACTCTTCGATCGCATCTTCGGCGGAGACGAGCAATGCCGGGAAGAGTTCGACTACCGGGTACGCGTGGCCGGTGCCGCACAGCACATGCTCGAGACGGTGACCGCCGGCCAGATCCGGACGCTGGAGGCCCGGAGCGACCTCCCGCGCGTGATCTTCGAGGGCGGACTCGCCCTGAACTGCGTCAACAACAGCAAGCTGCTGGAGCGTTCGCGCTTTACCGAGATGGATGTCAGCTTCGGCGCCAGCGACGTCGGGGTGGCCATCGGGGCGGCACTGTTCGCCGGCGGGCAGGCCGGCACACCGCCCCGGATCAGCACGACGCCGTATCTGGGTCCGAGCTATGACGGGCAGGACATCCAGGCGGCCCTCCAGCAGTACGCCGACCAGGTCGTCTGGCGGGAACTGGACCCCGCGGACGTGCCGCGGGAAGCCGCGACCCTGATGCGGGAGCGATGCGTCATCGGATGGTTCCAGGGGCGCATGGAGTACGGGCCGCGCGCCCTGGGCAACCGCAGCATCCTGGCCAACCCGAAGTTCCCCGACATCAAGGACATCATCAACGAACGCATCAAGCACCGCGAGCAGTTCCGGCCCTTCGCCCCCGTGGTCCTGGAGCACCTCGCCCCCGACGTGTTCGAGCTCGGCAAGAAGAAGTCCTCGCCCTACATGACCTTTGTGGTTCCGGTGCGGCCCGAGTACCAGGACAGGATCCAGGGCGCCTGCCACGTCGACGGCACCTCACGGATCCAGACGGTCACCGAGCAGAGCAATCCGCTGCTCGCCCGGCTGCTGCGTGAGTTCACCGAGCTGACGGGGATTCCCTGCCTGATCAACACCTCGTTCAACGTCGCCGGCGAACCCATCGTCTGCTCGCCCGCGGATGCTCTGTCCTGCTTCCTCAAAACGGAGATGGATCATCTGTTCCTCGGCAACTTCCTGGTGTCCCGAATGTGAGCGGGTGAACGCCTTCCTGATCTTGGCGTCCGCAATCGAACTTCAGAAGGTTGCGCTACGCTCTACGCGATGGAAGGGAGACGTGAACAGGTGTCGCTTTTAGAAGCAGATCCGTACGTCGGTAAACACTGCGAGTCGACCACACTCGTGAATCTGTTGCGGCAGCGAGAAGTCGACTTGTCGGAGCCGCTCATCTTCGGGCTCGCCGGTGGCCTGTCGTTCATCTACTGGCGGACGAAGCAGATGCCGACGCCGTTCATCGGTGGCCGTATCAAGCCCGACACGCTGTCGGACAATCTCGCGAATGCGCTGAACTTGCGGCTGTCCGTTCACGAGACGTCATCGGAGAAGCGGGCGAGGGATCATCTGCTGGCCGAGCTTGATTCCGGAACCGTTGTCGGACTCAAGCTCGACCGCTACTTCCTCGACTACTCCACCGACGACTTCCGGTTCGCGGCCCACTATGTCGCCTGCGTCGGGTACGACGACGACCGTTTCGCTCTGGTCGAGACTCAGCCGCTGGGCCTGCAATGGGCCTCCGGCGAGTCCCTCGCGACCGCGCGAAACGCCCGGGGGCCGATGAGTTCGCGTAACCGCGCCTTCACCCTCGACCTCCCGAAGGGCGGCCTTCCCGACCTGGGGAAAGCAGCCCGCAAAGGAATCAAGACGGCGGCGGAGAACTTTCTCAATCCGCCGATTTCCAACTTCGGTTACAAGGGCATGCACAAAGTCGCCGACCTGATGCCGAAGTGGCTCGACGACCTCGAGTCGCCCGCGGACAGCCTTCCCGAGATCTGCACGATCATGGAGGATGCGGGAACCGGCGGGGGCCTGTTCCGCAAGATGTGGGCGGAGTTCCTGGCGGAGACCGCCGACCTCACCGGTATCGGCGAATTCCAGGAGACCTCGGACGCGTACCGCGAGCTGTCGAAGAAGTGGACCGAGGTGGCCGGACTTCTGAACGAGGCGGGAGCCTCGTCGTCCCGAGAATCACTCCACAGCGCGTCAAAGATCGTTCATGAGGCCGCCGAGAAGGAACAGCGAGTGATGCAACGCCTGATGGAACTGTCGAGCTGACGAGTTCGGCAGTGGCCTCGCCTGACGGGAGCGAGGGCTCGCGCGGGGTGTCCCCCGAGAGCTCCTCGCCTCGTGGGAACCTTCGAGGCGGGGCCGGACTTCGACACCCGGGCCGACGCGCTGCCTATGATCGGCCCATGACGGCATGGAGTCGGTGTCTGGACGCCGCGGGGATCCGTGAGCCTGAGCTGCGCAGCGCGTACGGCGCCCAGAGGAAAGCGGTACGACGGCATCGCCGCTCCTCCCACATCGCGGCTCGCGTCCTGCTGCCGGCCGCGCTGCAGCCCCACGCGCTGGCCGCCACCGCGTTCATGGATCACGGGGACAACCTCCTCGACACCGGCCCGAAGGCGCAGCGGGCCTCGGAGTGGGGGGACTGGGAACAGCGGGTGCGCAAGGCACTGGAGACCGGGCGCGGCGACGACCCGCTGATTCTCGCGTTGCTCGCCACGACGCAGCGGTATCCGCGGCTCCGCGAGGCGGTGGAGGAGTATCTGCTCACGGCCGAGGCCGAGCTCGAATTCGCCGGACTCGCCACCGAAGCCGACTATCAGGCCTACCTGGACGCGTATTCGCTGCCCGCCTTCATGCTGGTCGGCACCCTGTTCGCGCCGGAGACCGGCCACGACCGGTACCGCTCGGCGTGCCGGACCCTCATCGAGGGCAGCCAGCGGCTCGACTTCGTCAACGATCTCGCCGAGGACCTGCGGGAAGGACGGCCGGGCATCCCCGCGGAGACAATGGAGCGTTTCTCGGTAACCGTGGAGGACCTCCGGGCCGGTCACGAACCGCCGGGCTTGGCGGGCCTGGTGAGCCGGGAAGTGCAGACGGCGCGCACGGCACTGCACTCGGCGAGAGAGGTGGCGGCCCTGGCGACGCCCCCTGGCCGCGCGCTGCTGGGAGCCATTGTTGATATCGAGCTGCTCACCGCGGACGCGGTCCTCGCACGTGGCCCCCGACTGCTGGACGGCCCGGCGTCACCGCCCCTCGCGGCCACCGTACGAACACTGCTGAGCGCCCGCCGCGCGGCGTGAGGACGGTGGAGACGGCTTCTCCGGTCTCTCCGGCGTGACGATGCCGGCCGCCGGGCAGCTCCAGGGCTAACTCCGAACGGGCTCAGCAGCCCCCGCAGCAGCCTGGAATGCCTTCATGTCGGGACCTTCCTGCGGTGGGCCAGCTTCCTGGGGGAGGGCTGTGCAGGCGGTGCCTACAGATGATGCCCGCGGTCAACGCGCGTCCGTCAGAGGGCAAAACGGATGCCGCAGTCGCCGCGCCCAAGCCCCGCGAAATCCTGTTGGCGGGCCGCGGCGACCCTTGGTGGTTCGAGCTGGAGGACGGGTGCCGGTTCTTCGACCGACACCTGAAGTGAGGCCGGGCCGTCTGGCAGGCAGCAGACGGTAGGCGGTGGGCCAGGATGCGCCTCGTCGAGGACAGGTCCCGGCCCTCCCCGATGGCGGCGCTCGGCCACCAGCGCCCGGTCCGGGTCGGGTCGGGCCGGGTCTCATCGCCACAGGTGTTTCGGTGACCGGCCTCATGCAGGGCACTGCGTGCGACGGGCCGCTGAGGTTCCGCGATGCGGCCGCCTTCACCCGACCGAGTGGGGATCCCTGCCTGGCACCCTGACGCGGATGAGCGCGGGGCGTCACCGCCGCCGACGGCGGCTCGACGAGGAACTGACCCGCCGTCGGCTCGTCCGCGGGCGGGAGGTCCGGGAATGGATCGCCGACCTTGGCGCGCTGCCACGCCATGCCGGTGAACCTGTGCGGTCACAGCACCAGCAGCCTGGCCACGAGGCTAATTACAAAGACACAGTCCGTTTTGGCTGTCCGGCGGACACGCAGCATGGCACGTGATCAACAACTCTTGTTCCATGGCAATCTTCGGGCCAGCGATGACTTGGAGCCGGAGGTGCACCGCTCGTGGCGGCGAACATCAACCCCACTGGCAGGAGACGCCGTCTGGAAGCCGAGCTCCGTCGGCTGCGCCAGGCCAGTGGGCTGAAGAGCACGGAAGTGGCCAAGCGGCTCATGGTGTCCCAGCCCAAGATCAGTCACATGGAGAACGGCCGCCGTGCCATCAGCCCTCGTGACGTGCGCGATCTGTGCGGCCTCTACGGAGTGACGGACCAGCAGGTCATCGACTCTCTGATGCAGTTGGCCAGGGAATCGGGACAGCAGGGCTGGTGGGACGCCTACGGCGACGTCCCTCAGAGCGTCTATATCGCCTTGGAGACGGACGCCGCCTCCCTCCACCTACGAGCCGATCGCGGTTCCCGGGCTGCTGCAGACTCCCGCCTACGCCCAGGCCGTCATGGGCGAAACGATCCCTCGGCTCACGACCCAGTAGGCTGCCGTGCGCTTCAGGGTGCGGTTGCGCCGGCAGCACCGGATCTACGACCTGGCCTGCCCGCTGCGTCTGTGGGCCGTCCTGGACGAATCGGCACTGCGCCGTGTCGTCGGCGGCCCGGACGTCATGCGTGAACAACTGGAGCACCTGAACGCACTCGGGGCCGAGCCGCACATCACGGTGCAGGTCCTCCCTCACACGGCGGGCGCTCATCCGGGCCTGTCCGGACAGTTCTCCATCCTCAGTTCGCCGACAGCACCGCCGCAGGGGTGGTGTTCATGGAACGGTTCACCAGCGATCTCTACCTGGAGAAGCCATCCGACGTACAGCAGTACAGCATGCTGTACGAGCACCTCCAGGCCCAGGCGCTCAGCCCTGCCGACACCCGCGACCTCATGACCGACCTCATCAAGATGTACGTCGGCACGGCGAGCCGCCTCGAAAGAGCAGTTCGGTGAAGCCGGTGCGAAAACGTCCGCCAACCGGTTGATCTCCGAGGCGGGCCGAGGAACCGCCGCCGGGAGCGCTGGGACGATGCGCCCATGACATCCAAAACCGGCACGGGGAGTTCGGCAACGGCAGGCCTCGTCCTGTTGACACTCGCGGCCGGGCAGTTCCTGATGGCGCTCGACAGTTCCGTCATGAACGTCTCGATCGCGACGGTGGCTGACGACATCGGCACGACGGTGACCGGCATCCAGGGTGCGATCACGGCCTACACCCTCGTGATGGCGATGTTCATGATCCCCGGCGGCAAGGTCGGCGTGATCATCGGCCGCAAGCGCGCGTTCCTGATCGGCTGCGTCATCTACGGCTGCGGATCCATGACGACGGCGCTCGCCCCGAACCTGCCCGTTCTCCTGATCGGCTGGTCGTTCTTCGAAGGCGTCGGGGCGGCGCTCATCCTGCCCGCGATCGTGGCGCTCGTCGCCGGCAACTTCACCGCGGATCGCCGCCCCGCCGCCTACGGACTCGTCGCGGCCGCAGGAGCCGTGGCGATCGCGGTCGGGCCGATCATCGGGGGTGTCGCAACGACGTACTTCTCCTGGCGCTGGGTCTTCGCCGGCGAAGTCGTGATCGTGCTCGGCATCCTGGTGCTTGCCCGCCGCATCACCGACGCCCCGACCGGCCAACGCCACCCCGTCGATCTCGTCGGCGCGGCGCTCTCCGCCCTCGGGATCGGGATCTTCGTCTACGGCGTACTCCGCTCGGACGAATGGGGCTGGTTCAAGCCGAAGCCCGACGCACCCTCCTGGCTCGGTATTTCCCTGGTCGTGTGGCTGATGCTGGCGGGTCTGCTGCTGATCTGGCTCTTCCTGCGCTGGGAGGCCCGCCTGGTGGAGCAGCGCAAGGAGCCCCTCGTGGACCCGGCGCTCCTACGGAACAGGCAGCTCACCGGCGGCCTGACCATGTTCTTCTTCCAGTACCTCGTGCAGATGGGCGTGTTCTTCGTCGTACCGCTCTACCTCTCGGTCGCACTCGGCCTGTCCGCGCTCACGACCGGGGCACGCATCCTGCCGCTCTCGCTGACACTGCTCGCCGCGGCAATCCTGATCCCGCGTCGTTTTCCGGATGTCTCACCGCGGCGCGTCGTCCGGCTCGGGATCCTTGCGCTGCTCGCGGGTGCGGTGGTCCTGATGGCCGCGCTCGACGCAGACGCCGGTGCGGAAGTCGTCACCATCCCGCTCCTGCTGATCGGGCTCGGTATGGGCGCGCTGGCCTCCCAGCTCGGGTCCGTCACGGTGTCCGCGGTGCCCGACAAGCAGAGCGCGGAGGTCGGCGGCATCCAGAATGCGGTCACCAACCTCGGTGCCTCGATCGGTACGGCACTCGCCGGGTCGATCCTCATCGCCGCGCTGACGGCTTCGTTCCTGACCAGCGTCGAGCAGAACGAGGCGATCCCGGCCGACGTCAAGAGCCAGGCGACCGTCGAGCTCCAAAGCGGGGCGCCCTTCCTGTCGGACGCCCAACTCAAGGACGCCCTCGACGCGGCGGGCACGAGCGAGGAGGTCACCCGGGCCGCGCTCGACGCGAATGAGGAGGCGAGGCTCGACGGCCTGCGCGCCGCACTCGCGATCCTCGCTCTGGCCAGCCTCCTCGCGATGTTCTTCACCCAACGGATCCCGACCACCCAGCCCGGCTCCGCGAAACCGTAGCGGTCCTCAGAGGCGGATGACCGGCAGCGCCCTCCGGGACGCAGTAGCACCGAGGGAGGGCCTGGCGCCGGGACCATGTCGGGCCGGCGCGCGTCGGGCTGGAGGATGCGGATCGGCGGTCCGGTGCGCTGGATTGATGCCGGTCCGCGCGGGCACGCGCACCCCGGGATGGTGGATGTCCTGCCGTTCAGGCGGGGGCAGGCGGCAGGGGAGAGGTGAGTGGGGATGCCCGAGCGGTCTGTGGCGGCGTCGAAGCAACGGTCGCAACCGGTGGACCCCGGTGGTGTTCGGACGCCACCGTTGCGGCCCGGCGGTTACGACCCGGCCGACTACGCCGCGCAGGTGGCGTGCAGCGCCCGGGAGGCCGGAGTGTCGCCCCTGCTCGTGATGACCGTGCTCCACAATGAGGCGTACAAGCCGCACCATCCGCTGCTGGAGCGGCTGTGGCAGTGGTGGAAGCCCGGTGCGTCCTTCGGAGTGGCCAACATGCACCGCGCGACGTTCGAGGAAGTCCGGCGAACGCACGGCCTGTCGGAGCGGTGGCAAGACCTTCGCGACGATCCCGCTTTCGCCGTCCACGCGGCGGCCTTGCACCTCAACGACCTCGACCGCAGCCTTCCCAAACGGCACGTGCGCCGCTACACCCGCGACGAACTCCTCGCCTTGGGCTACAACGCGGGCGAACGCAACATGCGAGCCTTCGCCCGAGGGGTCCCGCCGGGCCCTATGGCACGGTCGTACCTGCGCCGTTTCCGTGCATACCGGAGCCGGGCCGCCGAGGTCCTGGCGGACTGCGGCAGACCGGGCGATGCCAGGGCTGGTTGAGCCGCCGTCGCGGACGCGATGGATCACTCACGAGTGCGGTGTGAGTGGTATCAGGCACTTGACCGGTCCGAAGTTGGTTCATGATGATGCTGCGTCAGTCCCCGAGGCGGCGGTCGGTGGGTGATGGTCGGCCGCCGACGTCGCACCGGGAGGGGCGCCGGTCGTGGTGGGACGCCGTACGACGAGGATGCTTACCTCGTACGACATCTCTGTCGTTTCCGGCTGAGGCGCGGGGTGGTAACGCCCGGCGCATACCGAGAGGTTGACAATGAGGTAGGCGTACCAGCCCCGGCCCACGCCTCGTCCGTCCGCGAAGACCCGCCTGCCGTTCAGCCACCATTCCACCGAGCGGGTGCCGAACACGGTGCGCAGGTCCACCCGTGCGTTCGGTCGGACTGCCTCGTCGTGGTGGTAACGGTTCGTGCCGCGTACGTGGTTGGTAAATTCGAGCAGGTCCGGGTTGTCCGGGTGGTACTCGAAGATGTCGATTTCCTGGTCACCGTCCCGCCAGGTCCAGATCGCAGGCCAAGCGCCGATCTCGCTCGGTAGCCGTACTCGGGCTTCCAGTACGTCCCCGGGGCGGACGGTGAATCCTTCCTGGCTTCCCTCGGTGGTGAGCAGTCCGGTGTTCCAGCGTCCGTCCTGTCGTCGCCTGGCCCGGAAGACGCCCGACCGGCTGTACTCGGCGTCGGTCACCAAGTAATCCAGTTTGTCATCGCGCGGATTGACCGGGCCCCCGCCGGGATAGGCCCACGAGCGGCCCGCGACCCATTGGGTGGTGGAGGTGAAGTCGGCAGTGAAGACAACCGGGGCGGAGAACGGACGACCGGAGCTCGGAAGCGAGCCGACCGGTAAGGGTTCGGTCATGCCGAATTTCTTTCCGGCTGGTGTCCGCCTATGCGCCCGATTTCATCCGCACGGCACTTTTGACCCTTTCAAGTGAACAACGCAGGATGGCTTGTCATGAGCCGGGACAGGGGAGGTGATCTCACTTGTTCATCACGTGTTTGCCGGAGGCGTTGTCGAATGTGTTCCCGCCTCATCCGTCACGGGGAAGCATCGGCCGTCAGTCGTCGAGGTCCCGCCAGGCGCCCTCGCCGCCGACGTGCACGCGCACACGGGTGGAACGCAGGCCGGAGGGTCGCCGCACAGATGCGCGCGGAGCCAGGCGAGGCTCTCGGCGAAGACCTCGGGCCAGCCCTGCTGCAGTGCGGAGGTATGGGTCCAGGAACCGACGAGCAGGGCGGTCTCGCTTCCGGCCCGACGCAGTCGCGCGTACTGAGCGGCATAGCCGTGGGGAGCCCGCGGTGTGCCCCGTGCTAGCTTTGACTGTTTGCAGCGTCGCCGGTTCGGTGCTCCGTTCGGTGTCCCTGGCTGGTGACCGCATCCCCGCCGCGCCTTCCTCGGTACGGTTTCTTCGGAGGAAGGCTTTCAGTGAGCGAATCAACGCGTGGCGATGCCCGGCGGCAGGACGATGTGTCCGAGGTGTCGGGCGCCACGTCGAAGCTGCCCACGGCGGCGTCCTTCGCACAGCTGGGACTGCCGGCCGAGGTGCTGCGGGCCCTCGACGAGCACGGCGTGACGGTGCCCTCTCCCATCCAGGCGGCGGCGCTGCCGAACGCCCTCGCGGGACGGGACGTCCTGGGCCGTGGCCGCACAGGATCCGGCAAGACGCTCGCCTTCGGCCTGGGGATGCTCGTTCGGACGGCAGGGCAGCGCGCGCAGCCGAAGGAGCCGCTGGCGCTCGTTCTGGTGCCCACCAGGGAGCTGGCGCAGCAGGTCGGTGAGGCGCTCACCCCGTACGCCGAGGCGCTGCGGCTGCGGCTCGCGACCGTTGTGGGTGGAGTGTCCATCGGACGGCAGACCGCCGTGCTGCGGGACGGCGCCGAGATCGTCGTCGCCACGCCCGGCCGGCTGCACGACCTCATCGAGCGCAAGGGCTGCCGACTGGGACGGGTGCGCATCGCGGTCCTGGACGAGGCCGACCAGATGTGTGACATGGGGTTCCTGCCGCAGGTCACCGAGATCCTGGACCAGGTGCGTTCGGACGGGCAGAGGATGCTCTTCTCCGCCACCCTCGACCGCGACGTCGACCAGCTGGTGCAGCGCTACCTGCGCGACCCCGCCGTCCACTCCGTGGACCCCTCGTCCAGCGCGGTATCCGCGATCGAGCACCACGTCTTCGTCGTGCACGGCCCGGACCGGTACGCCGTGACCACGGAGATCGCCGCCCGGGACGGCCGCGTCCTGCTGTTCCTGGACACCAAGCACGGCGTCGACCAGCTCACGCGGCATCTGCGGGCCAGCGGCGTGGCCGCCGCCGCCCTGCACAGCGGGAAGCCCCAGCCACAGCGCACCCGGACCCTGGCCCAGTTCAAGAACGGGCAGGTCACCGCGCTGGTGGCGACGAACGTCGCCGCGCGCGGCCTGCACGTCGACGACCTCGACCTCGTGGTCAACGTCGACCCGGCCACCGACCCGAAGGACTATCTGCACCGCGCGGGCCGCACGGCTCGGGCCGGCCGCTCCGGCACCGTCGTGACCCTCGCCCTGTCGGGACAGCGCCGCGAGACGAGCCAGGTCATGGCGGCCGCCGACGTCGCTCCCAAGGTCACCAAAGTGCGATCCGGCGAGGCGGAGCTGAGCCGGATCACCGGCGCCAAGGCCCCCTCCGGAGAGCCTCTCGACGGCGCGTCGGCCGCATCGCGCCCCAAGAACCACAACGCCCCGTTCCGTGGCCTGGGCAGCGTCAAGGACGCGAAGAGCGGCTCCGGTGGCAAGTCGTCCCGCAAGAGCAGCGAAGCCCGCAAGCTCGCGGAGGCCCGCAAGGCGGCCCGGGTGCGTCGCGGCGGCTGAGCCCCGCCTTCCCGGACACGCGGGTCAGCGGTTACGGGATCAAGAACTCCAGCTCGGGCCGGTCCCAGGCCACCGCGGGCGGGTTCGCGCGAGCGGTCCCGGTAGGCAGCGCGCCCACGCTGCGGTAAAAACCCTCGGCCGGGGGATGCGACACCACGCGGACACGGTCCAGCCCTGCCGCGCGCGCCTCGGACTTCATGTGCTCGACGAGCAACCGCCCGACACCGCGGCCCTGCGTCCCGTCCTCGACGAAAAGCAGGTCCAGCTCTGGCGGCTCGAGGACCAGCGAGTAGAAACCGAGCACCCGGCCCGCGGAATCACCGGTGTCGACGGCCGCGAAGACCCGATGCGTTTCGATGTAGTCGGACCCGACGCGGTAGTCCGCGACCATTGCCGCGTAGTGGCCCTCGTAGGCACGCGAGCCGCGCACGAGTCGCGTAAGCCGCTTGGCGTCCCGGGCGACAGCCCGTCGTATGACGGTCTCGCCAGGATAGGGCGTAATACTCGACTTCATTTGGAGCATCTTACGCAACGCCATGTCATGGTGGGTGGCCTGCGGTACCGGATGCGGCTCAGGGCGTCTTCTTCGCGGGCTGCTTGGTGTTCTTGGTCTTGCTGGTGCCTGTAGTGCTGCGTCTTGTCTTGGACGGCGCGCTCTTTCGCGGTGTGGCCTTCTCTGTGTCCGTGGCCTTCCGTGACGGTGGTGTCCGGGTCGGTGCGGTCGGCCACGTGAGCTCGATCTCCAGCTCGATCTCCCCTTCGCCGATCTCGACCTCCATCTCGCTGTGAAGGTCGTCGGGAATACGCAGGCTCAGCGTTCCGGGGCTGAGTTCCAGTTCGGTTTCACCGCCCTTTCTGAGCGCGGCTGCGAGTGCGGTGAGCTGGTCAGCCGCTTCAAGGCGTGACAGCGTGCGGTTTTGCTGGAACTTGAGATCTTTCACGGGTGTCTCCGATCCGGAGGCGGGCCCAGATCACGAAGGCGTTGATCGCGATCATGGCCACGCCGGCCAGCCCCACGCCGACGATCCTGGCTGGGGGTCGGGCTACTACCAATCACGTCCTGTGGGGTGGGCCGCGCACCTCGGTGTGCCTGACCGGCCGCTCTCGATGAGTTGTCCCGAGGTATCAGTGCAGGCCGGGGCTGTGTCGGCACGGTTGGGGGGCGAGGGGCGCAGGGGATCACCCACCCCGTCGTTTCGTATGCCGGTCCCGGCGCCGGCGCACACTCAAGGCGCAGGCGAGCATGCCGAGGCCCCAGGCGATCAGAAGGGCACCCCATAGCGGCATGGTCACCTTGGGGATGAGAAGGCGGATCTCGGTACTCGCGCGGTTCTCGAAGATGAAGACCAGCGCGATCGCGGTGATCAGAACGAACGGTATGAGGCGGCGGACACCGGGGCGGGACAGAAAGGGCGTGTGCCGCTTATGGTCTGGGTGGTCTGTGCTGGTTCGAGGCATGAGATGTCGCTCCATCACGTTGCCCCCTTCATCCAGCGTCCTCTTTCAGTCGGCGACTCGCTACCGAGGGGAGCCGCGGCCCCGAGTACGTCCGGGGCCGGCGGCGGTGCTCTGAAGAACTCACGGGATGTCGCACTGAGGCGCTTGAGTCTCCAGCGGCTGGAGGGTCCAGGATCTCGCCCATGGACGACGAACGCCCCGACGTGCTCACCATCGGCCAGCTCGCGCACCGCACCGGACTTCCGGTGCGTACCCTGCGCTTCTGGTCGGACGAGGGGGCCGTGCCGCCTGTGACCCGCTCCGCCGGCGGCTACCGGCTGTACGACGCCGAGTCCGTGGCCCGCGTCGAACTGGTCCGCACCCTGCGGGAGCTGGGCCTCGGGCTCGACGACGTGTGCCGCGTCCTGAGCGGCCGCACCACGGTCGCCGAGGTCGCCGACGCTCATGTGGCCGCGCTTGACGCGCAGATCCGCTCACTCAAGGTGAGCCGGGCCGTCCTGTACACCGTGGCGAGACGGGGTTCGACCGCTGAGGAGACAGCACTGATGAACCGGTTGGCGCGGCTTTCCGCCGCCGAACGCGAGCAGATCATCGACGAGTTCAAGGAGGAGGTGTTCGGCGGTCTCGACGTCGACCCGCACCTGCGCGACCGCCTACGCACCTTCAGCGTCGAACTGCCCGACGATCCCACACCCGAGCAGGTCGACGCCTGGATCGAACTGGCCGAACTGGTGCGGGACGCCGGCTTTCGCGCCCGGTTGCGCACTTGGATGGAGCTCAACACGCCCGTACCGGGGCAGGGCCGTCCCCCCGGGGCGTCCCTCTGGTGGGCCAGGCAGGTCGTGCGGACCGTCGCGGAGGTCAGAAAGCGCGGGGTCGCTCCCGAGGGACCGGCTGCGGCCGAGGTGCTGTCCGAGCTGCTCGGTGACGCCGATCGGGTTGCCGTGCTGCGCAGCCTCGAGGCCGGCATCGAGGCAGAGGCTGAGCGCTACCGCAGACTCGTCGCCCGTGTGCGCGGGCAGGAGTCGTCGCCCGACGCGACCGAGGAGCTGGAGTGGTTGGCGCGGGCCCTGCGCGCCGCAGATCAGGCCGGACCGGCCGCATTGTGATCGCTCGACACCCACGAGGTGCTGCTGTCCGTCGAGCACGTCCACCGTTCAACAGGCTCCAGCCTGCGGACTCCCCGCCGTATCGGAGGGTGCGTGCGGGGGAGCAGGCCCGAACTGTCGGGCTCGGCACGAGAGGTGAGCCGCGCCCGGATCGGAACACAACCGGCACATGGCTTCCGGCCTGTCCGTGAGATACGGAGGACCGCACCCCGTTTGTTCGGGGTGCGGTCCTCGAGGGGCGCTGCGGGGCAGGTGTCCGCTAGCTCCCGGACGGGGCGCCGGAGGTGCGGGAGCCGGAGCTGCCCGGCTTCGGCGGGGCCCAAGTGGGTTTGGCCGTGGCCTCGGCCGGGTCGGGCTCGGCGAGGGTGAGTCCCCAGGAGTCGTCCTCGTCGATGCGGGCCTCGATCTCCTTGATCTGGCCGCTCTTGGCGAAGTAGAGGACCACGACCTGCCGCACGGAACCCTCGTCGTAGAAGTCCGCCGTCACGTCTGCCTTGGCGGCGGCGCCGAAGGCCTTCACCCAGTTGCGGGCCGTGGCATCGGCGTGCGTGTCGTCGACGGCGAGCGCGGCCAGCCCGTCGGTGTCACCGTCGGCGAGCCGCCACACGGCCTTCTGCACCGTCTCAAGGCTTCCCATGGAGGGGTAGCCGACGACCTTCAGGGGCCGGTGATTGCTGTAGTCCGTCTGATAGGTCAGGGACCCGTCGTCCGAGGTGCAGCCCGTCAGCAGTCCCCCCGCGACGACGGCGGCCAGGGCGAAGCGGGTGGGCCTTGTCTTGCGTGCCATGGTCAGGACCTCGCCTTCGGGCGGAGGATGGTGACCCGCTCGATGTAGTTGGGCTTGCCGCGGTACCGCAGGATGGCAGCCGCGAGGCTGGTCCTGTTGGAGCTGCCGTGCTGGATCAGCTGGAGCCCGTGCCGCTTGCGCTCGACGATGGCCACGTGGTTGTAGCCTCGTTCCCGCTTCCACTTGAACAGCACGAGATCTCCCGGCTTGGCGGAGTGGGCCGTGACGTACTTGGCCCCGCGGTAGCGGATCATGTGCCGGCGGAAGTTCTCGGCGGCGGCCCACGTGTAGCTCTTGTTCTTGATCTTGCCGAAGAGGCAGTACTGCTGCCACCAGGCGCGGTCGTGCTTGCGCCCGCCGTGGCGGGTCTTCATCCTGCCACCGTGGTACAGCGCCTTCGACACGAAGTTGGTGCAGTCCTGGCCGTATTCCCAGCGGGTGTTGACATTCCGGGAGGCCCACTTGACCGTTCCGGAGCCGGACACCTGTGCGGCGGTGCGCTTGACGCGCAGTGCCGACTGCTGTGCGGCCGGAGCGGCTTCCTCGGCCGGCAGGCCGTCCGCGTCGAGCGCGATCGGCTCGTCGGGCACCTCGCTGATGGGACCCAGCGAGTCGTCGGTGGTCTCCAGGCCGTTGGCGGCCGAGGCCGACGCCGAGAGCACGGTTTCCACCGCAGGGGCGTCCGCCTCGACGTGGAGGATCGGGGCGCCACTGTTGGTGCTGAAGGTGAAGCGCTGCTCCCGCTGTCCTTCCTCCGGTTCACCGCCCGAGTCGCCGGGGTCCGCCGGGTTACCGCCCGTCAGTACGGCCGAGTCCTCGAGGACCGATCGCAGGAACACCGTGCCGTTGTCGTCGACACCGACCAGGACGTCGGACAACTTCGTCGTCATCTCGGTGTAGTGCTGACCGCGCCGGGCCAGTACGTCCCTGGCCTCCGCGAGATCCGCGGCCTGGGCGCCGAGCAGGTCCTGGAACGCGGCCCCGCGCGAGCTCCCGGCGAGGGCCGCCGCGGCGGTCGGATGCTTGCCGCCGAGGATGGCGCTACGGGCATCGACGTACTGCTGCACGATCTCCCGGTAGGCGGCCACGCCATCCGGAACGGCCACGGGGGTGAGTGCTTCCGACGCCGTGCCGGGACCGGTGCCGTGCGGGGTACGCGCCGTCACGGTCACCCGATGGGCGGTGCCGTTCTTCAGCCCGTCCACGACGAGGTGCGCGTCGCGGGTGGTGGCCCTGGCGGCCTCGCCGCCGTCGGGCTTCGTGACGACGACGGTGTACTCCGCGCCGTCCGTCGACGAACCGAGGTCCAGCGGCGGGTTCCAGGTCGCCAGGAGCCCGCCGTCACCGGCGGTCACGCGCAGTTCCTGCGGGGCTCCGGGCGCGGTCGGTGCCACGTAGGTGATGACGAGCCGCGGCCGCTTCGCCGGGTCCGTGCTGCGGCTTGAGTGATAGGCGACGGTCGACGCGGTGTCGGTGGCGGGGAGCCGCACCGCGACCCCCTCGCCCGCCTGTTCGTCGATCCAGGACTGCACCAGTGTCGCGAGGTCCTGGGTGTCGGCGAGCGCGGTCTCGGTGAACGGGGCGTCGTCCAGCACGTCCAGCAGGCCGGTTCCGGTGCGCGGGGTGGCCCAGGGTTCGTGCAGCTGGTACATCTCGACCGGCCGCTGCGCGCAGGTGCCGGTGCCGCATTCGGCCGGAGTCAGCACGAGCCGGGCCCGGGTCACCCTGGCGCCTTCCGGCACCTTGCCGAGGTCCGGCTTGAGCCAGGCGGCCCGCTCACCGTCGGTGCCACCGCCCAGCGTCAGCCGGCCATCGGTGACGGCGGGGCAGCCACCGTCCCCACAGGCCTCGGTGCCGACCGGCACCGTGGCGTCATCGAGGGAGGGGCCGGTGAGGGTGACGGACGTGGTGTCGGGTGCCTTCGGGTCGCCTGCGTCGGTAGCGGTGAACTCCTGCTCGTAGGACCAGGCCGAGCAGCCCCGGTCGGTGCAGGCACGGATCGCCCAGAGGTACGTCGTGCCCGCGCGCAGTACGCCATCGGGGACGCGTGCCGCAGCGCGCTGGCCGCTGTCCACCCAGGCCTGAGGGACGCTCACCCCGGGGAACTGCTTTCCGTCGGCGTCGCGCAGGACGAACTCCGCTCGTACGCGGCCCTGTTCGGGGCTGGACACCAGCCCGGACAGCAGGGGGGTGAGGGACTGCGTGGCTCCGGACTCCAGTGCCTGCGGCATGTCCGGCAGACCGCCGGGACGGCGCCCGGTGCCGACCGTGAAGGTGGCCCAGTCGGACCAGGCGAGATTGTAGTGCGTGCCGTCATAGGGGCTGGTGCGGAACCGGTAGGTCGCACCGTCCTTGAGTGTGCCGTCCGGGACGGTCACGGCCGCCGCGCGTCCGGAGTCGACTCGCGGCGAGACGAGGTAGTCTCCCACCCGCTTGCCGGTCGCAGCATCGACGATCTCGAAGGTGCCGGTGACGCGGTCGCCGTCCTTGTCGGAGAACGTGTCCCGCAGCGTCGGCGTCGTGGTGTTGACCTGCCAGGTGGCCGAGGCGTCCTGAGTGAAGGGCGGGCCGGCCTGGCGGTTGTTGCCCGACCGCGGACGGAAGTTGTAGGTGACCGTCAGCTTGGGCGGATTGCTGGTGGCGTTGGCGGAGTTGACCCGCTTCCACTGCCCGACGACGGACTCGTCGGCGGCCCGCAGGCCCATGCTGGACTGCGGCGCCTTGGAGGACGCCCACGTCTGTACGAGTGAGGTCACATCGGCGTTGATCCCAGCCGCCCGGGCCGCACTTCGGATTGCCCTTGGTCTCGGTAGACGTCGCGTGCTGGGTGTGCAGGGTGGGCTGGGACGTCCAGCGGCTCGAGACCGAGGCCTTGTCGGCCGACCAGACCGCCCAGGACTGGGCCTTGCAGTCGGTGTGGCCCGATCGGTGTCGACGGTGACCCAGCTGCCGTTCCGGTCGAACCGTACGGGGCCGGCGGTGAGTTCGGTCGTCAGGGAGCTGTCCTGGTTGACCCAGGTGGTGGATGTCTCGGTGCGCTCGGACAGCGCCTTCACCCGCTTGCCGGAACGTTTCGCCTCGGCGAGGGCGGACGGCACGTCGGGAGCGGAGAGCTTCCCGGCCGGCCCGTCCACGGCGGGTGTCGCCGCGACGGCCGGCCGGGGCGTCGTCAGGACCGCCCCACTCGGCAGAGTCAGGGAGAGGGTGAGCAAGACAGTGGTGCGGGGCAGGCGTCTGAGCACGCGCAAAGTGCCTCGTTCCCCCGGAACGGGCGGTGGTATGTGCATGGTGTGCATTCGACCCTTGGTCAGATGGTCAGAGAGCGATGAAGAAGTCGAAAAGCTAATGCCTGGCTGGTGTGCACACATCGCCGAGCGGGCTTTTTGCCCCATGATGACCATGGATGGGGTGCGGTGGGCTTTGTCACGGAGAGGTGAGGGAACCTCAGGCCCCCTTTGCCGTCCGGCCGTGCTCTCGTCGCCCTCGGGGTCGTCGTCGACGGCTGTCTCCGTCAATGCGCATGGCCTGCACGGGCGCTGCCTGCGACGACTCCGGCGTAGCCGCCCGCCTCTTCCAAATCCTGCGGGGATCCGAGGAAGACCTTGCGGGACGTACAGAGGACGAGCGCGCTGTCGCAGCAGGCGTGCACGTCCTCCATGAGGTGGGTGGCCAGGACCACGGTCGTGGTGGCGCTCAACTGCCGGAGCAGGGCGTGGAAGCGGTCCCGCTCGGCCGGGTCGAGGCCGGTGGTGGGTTCGTCGAGCAGAAGCAGCTGAGGGTTGTTCACCAGGGCTTGGGCGATGCCGACGCGGCGCCGCATTCCGCCGGAGAGGGTGCGGTACTTCGCGTCCAGCCGTGTGGTCAGGCCGACTTGGTCCACGGCGCGTTCCACCGCGTCGAGGGCACCACGGTTCGGCATGTCCTTCAGCCAGGCGGCATAGCTGACGCACTCCCGTACCGTGAAGCCTCGGAACATGCCGAATGTCTGTGGTAGGTAGCCGAGTCGGCGGCGGATCTCCAGGCGTTCGGCGGGACGCCGCGGATCGCGCCCCAGCAGCTTCAGTTCTCCTTCCACCGCTGCCGCGGCCGTGGCCAGGACGCGCAACAGGGAGCTCTTACCGGCTCCGTTGGGGCCGAGCAGGGCGTGGACACCGTGCCCCAGGTCCAGATCGAGGCTGTCCACAGCGGTGGTGCGGCGGTGTCGAACGGTCAATCGGGTGGCGCTGATCACCAGGACCTCAGATCGTTGAAGGAGTGCCGCCGAAGGACGAGAAGGGCACCCAGCACGCCGGACGCGACTCCCCAGACGAACTGGGCGCCGCCGTCCAGCAGGTTCTTGAGCACATTGAGCAGGACGGTCCCGTGGGAGCTGACTTTGCCGTCCTGGCGCATGGAGAGGCGGGCGATGGCGGCGATCACCAGCAGCCATGTGCCGCCTGTCACGACCGCGCCGAGCGTGCAGCCGATGTAGGAACCGAGGATCAGCGTGACGAGCGTCAGCGTCAGGCTGGGCACCAGCCAGGCGGCCGCCCATGGCGACACGCCGACGCCCGTCACCGCGGCGACAAGGAGCAGGGGAAGGCAGATGGCGAGTACGACACCTGTGCGCAGCATCAGCAGACGCAGTCCGCCGGCCGGAGTGCTGCGGATCACGGGTGCGAAAGGATCGGCTCTGCCTCCGTAGCTGGCCGCCACCCAGATGAGAGGCAGCAGCGGTGCGAGCAGCAGCAGGAAAGGGAGGGAGTCCTCCTCGCCGGCTGTCGCGGCGAGCCAGGCGGCCGCCGAGCAGACCCCGGTGACGGCGAGCAGCCAAGGCCAGCGCAGTCCGGGCACGGCTCGCAGCCACGGTGGTGGCTGGGGAAGGGGCATCATCGCGCTCTTTCTCCGTCGGGGTCAGGGATGCGGGGCGGGCGGTTGCCGTGTTCGACGGCTGTCAGATACCGGCCGATCCATTTCGCGCGATCCGGGGCGGCGAGACGGGCCAACCGGTCGGCGGTGGACGGCGCGTGGGCCGGGGAGCCGTGCGAGGACGTTTCCTGCGTGAGCCATCGATACAGTGCGCGGGCCTCGGCCGACGCGGGCTCCTGGGAGGAGAATGCGGTGAGGCAACCGGCGAGGTCTTGCAGACTGATTTCCCATCGAGCCGAGACGCCGACCGTCCACGCGTGGTCGGCCCCGTCGCTGTCCCGGCACGTGCGCGCACTGTCCTCGGTCAGGAGGTAGTGGGTGGGGCCGGCACCCTCCATCCGTCGGGACAGGCGTACGGCGACGTGTTCCAGACGCTGTCGTCGTGGCTCGTACGCGGACGAGACGCAGACAGCGGGATCGTGTCCCCTGCAGCGCAGTTCTCTCGTGTTGAGCACCGATCCTGAGGCATGGACCTGGGGAGTGAGGGCCAGGAGCGGGAGGGCCGCCGTCAACATGACGATCAGGGCACCCGATGCCCTCCACCGGCGGGCGCACAACAGGACGGCGGTCGCCGCCACCGCGGCGAGCAAGGCGGCTTGGCACCAGGGCAGCCAGACGGCCGGACCGGGCGGCGCCCCGAGCTCGGCTCCTCCTGGGACCGGGTCCCCGCGGTAGGTGAACCGGAGATCGGTGAGGGGACCCAACAGCGGCTTGCTCCATGGGGAGACGGACAGCACCACGGCGGCCGCAGCGAGCAGAACGAATACTCCTCGCAGCGGTACGGTCCGGCCCACCAGGTAGGCCACACAGGAGAAGGCTGTGAGCATCACCGCGTCGACCGCCATCATGTCGAGTGGCGCACGGCCCACCGGCTCCTGCGGGTAGGGCGACACCACCATGACGGTCATGGCCAGCACATAGCCGGCCAGCGGCCACACGACTCCTGAGGCCAGACCCATCAACTGGTAGGTCACTCCGCCTCGGGCCGATGTCGTCACGACCCAATCGGCCTCATCGCGTGCCTCCGCCCCGCCCTGCCACCCGGCGAGCAGCACCGCGAAGCCCACTCCGACGGTTCGCGCCGCCAGTCCGCACATTTCACCGATGTAGACCCAGCCGGTGTCTCCCCACATGCCCCGGGCGTACAGCCCGTCCCAGACCACGGCCACGAGCACGCCGGCCATCACGAACGCGACCAGCGGGCCGGCCTGCCGCCGCAGGTTCGCCCAGAGCACGATGACGAACGGCGTCCGCCGCCTCAGGAACATGCCTATAGGAAGGCGTGTGCCGGCTTACGGTTCCTGATGCCCTGGGGCGTGAAGGGGCGGCGGGGAGCGTATGGGGCGCACGGAGGTTGTACCGCGCGCGTGACTGGTGCGCATGTCGTGACGAGGGCTGCCGGTCGCACCCGGCCCGACCGGTACGCGAGGCACCGGCGGTCGCAAGCGTGGCCGGCGCAGCCGACACATCGAAGCCGGGCAAGGGCAGGACTCACTTCTGGCAGCCAGGGCCGTGACCCGCCGGGAGAACCGTGCTTGGCCCGCCGGCGTCGGCAGCCGCCGGCCTCGGCCCTCGCGCGGCCCTGCGCCGTTCCTGGTCGCTGACCTGGACGCGCTCCGGATTCGCCCGCATCCTCGCCCTCGCGCTGCCGCTGGCCGCGCTCACCGCCGGGATGGTTTGGCTGGTGACACAGCTCGCTCTGCCGCTGCGCCCCCTCGTACGCGCTCTTCTCGAACAGGCCACGGGCAACTTCTTCGCCGCGTACTACGCCGGCATCCTCGCGCCCGTCCTCGTCGGCATGCTGGCCACCGCGGCCGTGACCCTCCCCTTCACGTTCTCGGCCTTCGCGGCTCTCCACGGCCACCTGCGGTCGTCCCGTACCCCTCCCGGGTGCGCTGAGGACGCAGTGGACTCCACCGTCCGAGGCACATGAAGAAGGACAGGCCGCGGGCTCGCTCGACCGGCCAACGCAAACGCCTGGTCACACGCCGATGTGCGAACCTGCAGCACACAGCCCGTACGCGCCGTCGCCGCCCGGCCCCTGACCCGCAACGCCCCCCGGGGGGGCGAGAGCTGGTCGGAGAAGCTCAAGCCCTACCACTGCGCTCGCAGTGGGGACCCCGGGCCCTGGCACGGAGCCTGGACGGCGACGCGCTGTGTTCCGCTCACCTCACCCTGACTACCCGCCCACACAGGCGGCTTGGGGTCAGAGAGTGCCGCAGTCGGCGATGGTGATGGTGGCGGAGGTACGGCCGGACCGCGAGCCGTAGCCCTCGATCTTCCGCACGAGCTCCATGCTGCTCTCGTCGGCGACCTCACCGAACACGACGTGCTTGCCGTCAAGCCACGACGTCACGATCGTGGTGATGAAGAACTGCGAGCCATTGGTGTTCGGGCCGGCGTTGGCCATGGAGAGCTGGCCGGGCTTGGTGTGCTTGAGTGTGAAGTTCTCGTCGGCGAACTTCTCGCCGTAGATGCTCTTGCCGCCGGTGCCGTCGCCGCGGGTGAAGTCACCGCCCTGGAGCATGAACTCCGGGATGACGCGGTGGAAGGACGAGCCCTTGTAGCCGAAGCCCTTCTCGCCGGTCGCCAGGGCGCGGAAATTCTCCACGGTCTTGGGGGCGACGTCGTCGAACAGGTTCATGTTGATCCGGCCGGCGGGAACGTCGTCGATCGTGATGTCGAAGAATACCTTGATAGTCATGCCCCCATCTTGACATCTTGCGCCCTCCGGACCGGCCCCGGCACCGTTGTGCGAGCAGTCGGCGTTGACGGTGTTCGAGCCGGAGCTGCCGTCTGCCGGGGCGGGCACCGTCCACGACCGTGCGGTGGCGCGGCCACGTGGATCGCCAAGGGCTCGTCGGGGCGGGGGTGGACTGGCCGGTGTCCGCGTTCTCGGCAAGGGATTCGTGTGGCACATGGGAGTGAACCCGGCCGCCGTAGCCTGCGTGCCGCCGCGATGGACGGCGTACGCGGCCGCGCCTTCGACGGCCTTCCAGCTCAGCTCAGGGAGACAGTGGTGTCCGTGGTCCCGGTGACCGTCAGCCGGGTGGGCGCTGCGGGGCGCCGGTGTCCTCGTTGCCGCGAGCCCCCGGAAGCGGGCGGTGTGGTAGCCGGAGCAGATGGTGTCGAGGTAGTAGGTGCCTGCGCTGCCGCACTGTTCGGCGCCGCTGCCCGGGTCGACCGCCAGCCCGTGCCCCATGCCGGAGACGGTGTAGACCTCGACGGCGGAGCGGCCGGAGGCGTCGTCGTACGCGCTCAGCGCGGTGCCCCCGCCGAGGTTCTCCGTACGGGAGGGCGTCTGGCCGATGCCCCACACGTTCGTCCACTGGTCGCGCAGCTCCGTGGCGTTGGCGGGCCTCACGGTGGTGTCGGCGGTGCCCTGCCAGATCGCCACACGCGGCCAGGAGCTCGTGCCGGCCGGAGCGGTGGAACGCACCAACTCCCCCCACTGGGCAGGGCTCTTGTCCGGCGGGATGTACATACAGGTGTAGGCCGTGGCCACGCTGCTCGCGCAGCGGGCGGGCAAGCCGGAGTCGACGGCCCCGCCCGCGGACAGGCCGGTGATGTAGACGCGCCGCGTGTCGCCGCCGTACAGCGCGACGGCCTTGTCCACCATCTGCTTGATCGACAGTGCCTCGCCCTGACCGCGTCCGTTGTCGCCCGGCTGGAACCAGTTGAAGCAGGAGCTGGCGTTGTTGGCGCTGCTCGTCTGGGGGAGGACCAGGGTGAAACGGTAGGCGTCGGCGAACTTGGGCCAGCCGGAGTGCGTGTAGTAGTCGTTCGCGCTCTGTGTGCAGCCGTGCAGGGCGACGACCATCGGGGCGCCGGCGGGCAGTGCGTCGGGGGCGTAGGTGTACATCGACAGGTTGCCGGGGTTGGTGCCGAACCCGGTGACTTGGGTCAGGCCCGCGGCGGATGTCTGGGGGCTGATGGTGAGCAGACCGCCGGTCAGCGTCAGAGCCGCGGCGGCGGTGACCCATCGGCGAATGCCTCTGCCGAGGGTCTGGGAGAAGCGGAACGCGGGATGCGACTGTCCCATCACGACTGCCTCCTGATGTGGGGGGGCTTGCCTGCACCGGGGGAGCGGTGACCAGCGTGGCGTGCATCATCGGGGTTCGCGTGCCGGCGTCGGCATGGGTGGGACAGCCACGAGTGGCGAGAACCTGTGTGACGGCGGGACATTTCCCGTCTCACGCAGGCGCGCGTACCAGGGGCAGAGCATCAGCGGGTCGCCTGCCTGGACGAGTTGACCACGGCCGGCACGGCCACATCGGGCCACACCGACCCGGCCGACTGGGCAGGTCTGACGCCCAAGGACCTGGCCGTTTCCAGCGGGGTCCCCGGCATCCAGATCGACGGCTACTTCCCGGACACGTCCACCACCAACACCAACAACGGATGGCACCACGACGCCCAGTTCGTCATCCGCCTGCCCGACCGGTGGAACGGCGGTCTGGTGGTCGCCGGCACCCCCGGAAACCGGGAGCAGTACGCCAACGACCGGGCCATCGCCGACTGGTGCTGTCCCGCGGCTCTGCCTACGCCGCCACCGACAAGGGCAACACCGGCCTGGCCTTCTACCGGGACGGCGAGAAGCCGGGCGACGCCATCGCCGAATGGAACGACCGGCTCACCCAGCTGACCCGAGCCGCCCGCGCCACGGTCGCCCGGCACTATCGCCGTCCACCGTCACGCACACTGGTGACCGGCATGTCCAACGGCGGATACCTCGTGCGCTGGCAGTTGGAGAACCATCCCGGCCTCTACGACGGGGGAGTGGACTGGGAGGGCACCATGTGGCGCTCCGACGGACCCACCTTGCTGAACTCCCTGCCCGAGGCGCTGCGCCACTACCCGGCGTACGCCGCAGGGGGCGAGGAAGCCGGCGCGGCGCGCAGAGCTCTGCACGCCGCCGGCTTCCCGGCCGGTTCCGAATTCCTTTGGCCCTACCACCACAAGGTCTACTGGGACTTGACCCAGCGCATCTACCGCGAGGAACTGGACCCCGGTTTCGACGGCCCGACCGAGGCGGGCGCGCCCTTCTGCGCGCCGGGCACGGCGGCCTGTGACGCCGACTACGACTATGCCGCACGGCCCCGCGAGGTCCGCAGAGCCGTGGAGAAGATCGCTCTGACCGGCCGGATCGGCAAACCGCTGATCACCCTGCACGGCACCATGGACGTCCTGCTGCCGATCACCCAGGACTCCGACGTCTACGCCCTCATGGTGCGCCAGGCCGGCCGCGGCCAACTGCATCGCTACTACCGCATCGAGGGCGGCACCCACACAGACGCGCTCGCCGACACCTACCCGGAGCGCGCCTGCACCCTCTCACGCCGTGCCACCGCACGGCCTTCACGGCCCTGGAGAACTGGCTCATGCCGGGACACCACCCGCCCGCCTCCCACACCGTCCCCATGCCCGTACAAGCAGACGCCGCCACACTCCTGAACAGCTGTCCCCTCAAGACCGAGAGAACGCCCCGCATCCGTCCATCACGCCCTGAACGGCCCTTCACGGCCCACTGTGTAGAGCCCGGAAGCCCTCCTGGAGCGGCAGCGGTTCCTAGCGGCAGGCCCCGGCTCCGGGACGGTTCCGGGGGCGGACGGTCATCCGCAGGGTGCGCGGCCGTACGGTGAGCCGGGCGACCTGGCGGATGACCTGGCCCTCGGCGAGTTCCAGCCGCACCGAACGCAGCATCGTCGCGATCGCCGTGACCATCTCGGTGAGGGCGAGACGGTCCCCCATGCACTTGTGCTTACCGTCCCCGAAGGGCAGGAAGCCGCCCGGCGGAGGCTCCTGCGCGGGGTCGGTCCACCGGTCCGGGTCGAAGGTGAGCGGGTCGGGGAAGCGCTCCGGGTCGCGGTGCAGGGCGTGCTGGCAGTAGGCCAGTTCAGTGCCGGCGGGCAGCGTCCACTCGCCGAGCCGGGTCTCCTGGGTGGTGCGGCGGGTGACCAGCCAGCCGGGGTGGTGCAGTCGCAGGGTCTCGGTGATCACCCGGTTCAGGTACGGGAGCCGGGTCACGTGGTCGAGGGTGACCGGCCGTTCGCCGAGGACCTCGTCCAGCTCGGCCAGGACCCGGGCCTCGATGCCGGGGTGACGGGCGAGTTCGTACAGGGTCCAGGACAGCACCGACGCGGTGGTCTCGGTGCCCGCCACGGCCAGGGTGAGGATCTCGGAGCAGATCTGATGCCCGGTCAGCGGCTCGCCGGTCTCCTCGTCGACGGCGCGCAGCAGCATGGAGAGCATGTCCCCGGTGTCGTGCCCGGAGGCCTGCAGTTCGGCGACGGCGGCGTTGATGGTGGCGCGTACGCCGGCCTGGGCCCGGTCGAAGCGGCGGTTGAAGGGCAGCGGCAGGCGCTCGGCCCAGTCGGGCAGCATGATGCGCACACCGACGTCGTTCAACACCACCGACAGGTCGCTGCGCAGTCGGCGGAAGACGGCGTCGTCGAGGCTGCCGGCGAACACCGTCTTGGCCAGCATGTCGAGGCTGAGCCCGACCATCGCCTCGCGTACGTCGAGGGTCCGCCCGGGCTCCCAGCCGGCGACCGTGGCCGTCACCTCGGCGCGCATGATGTCGACGTACCGGCTGATCTCGGTGTGGGCGAACGCCGGTTGCAGCTGGCGGCGTTTGCGTACGTGGTTCCGGCCGATGGCGGTGACGACACTGTCGCCCAGCAGCTGGCCCAGCTTGTCGTAGAGCCGGCCCTTGTCGAGGGTGGGCCCCAGGGCCTTGAGCATCTGGTGGATCAGGGCCGGGTCCTGGACCACGATGGTGCGCGTCCCTGGTTGCAGGACGATCTCGACGAGTGGTTCTCGTGTCTCGCGCAGCGAGTCGATGAAGCCGAGGTTGTCGCGCATTTTCAGAGCGTGGCCGATGAACGGAAACGATCCTGCGGCTCGGGGTATCGGGGGAGGCGCAGTGGGCGTCACGGGTCATCCCTTCACGGCAGTCATGGGCGCCCCTATGACTTCCCTGGACTTTCCCCAGCGCAATCCTGCCAAAAAGGTGTCCTGCGCCACGTGGGAGGAAGCCGCCGCGGCCCGGGGCACCGCACGCCAAGCCAGCGACGAGCAGGACCTGGTCCTCCTCCTGGACGCCATCGGCGTGGTCGGCGGCGACGACACCCTCACCGTTCCCCTTCCCCTCCTTTTCAGCGCCTCCTGGGTGATCCGGTAGGCGGACAGCTCCCACGCGGCAGGCAGCGACACCCGCTCCCCGGCGACCCTCAGCTCAGCTTCGCCGCCCACCGCCCGGTGCTGCTCGACCAGTTCGGCGAGATGGTCGAGGGTCGGCTGCGGGGCGGTGAGGGCCGTGTTCTCCTGGCCCTGGGGGGTGCGCAGGACACCGAGGAGGCGGCGCAGTTCGGCCATCGAGGAGCGGGCGGTGCCGGCGATCTGCTGGAAGCCATCGCGGGCCTCGGGGGTGAGTCCGGGGGTGGTGTACGTGGCGCTCTCGGCCTGCACGGCGATCATGGACACCGAATGCGAGACGATGTCGTGCAGCTCACGGGCGATGGCGGCCCGCTCGGCCGCGGCAGCCTGCTGCCGCTCCATGGCGATCAACTGGGCCTGAGCCAGGTCCCGTTCCTTGCGGGTCTCCTCCCGGGAACGTACCGCGTCGCCCATCATCACGGCCCCGAAGATGACCACGGTCAGCAGGAACGACTCGGCGAACAGACTGAGCGAGCCCTTCTCCCAGAGCGCGGGCACCGGCAGGTCCATCCGTGACCAGGTGTTGATGTGCACCAGGTTCACGCACAAGGCCCCGAGTGCCGCGCCCGCGACGGTCACCGCGGGGTGCAGCACCCGGTTAACCGCGACGTCGACCATCGGCAGCCAGCTACTGCAGCCCGGGGTCGCGGAAGTTCCGCCGATGAGTTTCCGGCGGTTGTGCGGTCTACCCGTCGACGAAGGGAGCGCATCATGCGCGAGATCATCGTTTGCACGTTCCTGACGCTGGACGGCGTCATGCAGGCGCCGGGCGGTCCGGACGAGGACGCTGAGAGCGGGTTCGTGCACGGCGGCTGGCAGAAGCCGGTGTCCGATGACGAGGTCGGCGCGTCCATCGCTGATTGGTACGAACGCTCAGACGCGATGCTGCTCGGCCGTAAGACGTACGAGATCTTTGCGTCGTACTGGCCGACCGCCGATCCCGACAACCCGTTCACCCATCGGATGAACAGCATGCACAAGTACGTGGCGTCTCGGACCCTGACATCGGTGGAGTGGCAGAACTCCACGCTGCTGGAGGGCGACATCGTCGATGCCGTACGCAAGCTGAAGGCGTCGGACGGCGGCGACATCAATGTCGTCGGCAGCGGCGGCCTCGCCCAGACCCTCATGCGGCACGGGCTCGTCGACGAGTACCGGATGACCATCCATCCGGTGATCATCGGTAGCGGCAAGCGGCTGTTCGCCGACGGAGCGATCCCTGCTGCGCTGGAGCCGGTCACCGTCTCGACGGCGAAGGGCGGCACCATCGTCGGTGTCTACCGGCCGAACGGTAAGCCCAGCTACGACAGCTACTAAGCGCTGCGTGGCCGGCTGGGCACGCACCGCGTCATGTTCGCCGTCGACGACATCAAGGACACCGTTGCCCGCCTGCGCCTTGGCGGCGCCGAACTCGTCGGCGAGATCGCCCGGTTCGAGAACAGCTATCTGCTCTGCTACCTCCGCGGCCCGGAGGGCATCATCGTCGGACTGGCCGAGCAACTGCGCTGAGAAGGAGGAGCCGAACCATGCTGCCGAACGAGATTCCACCGGTGTCCGGCCGGCCGCGACCTGCACCATGCTCCAGGCGAACACGCGTCCGTGTCGGGGGCTGTCACGCGTGAGTGGTCGACCATTCCGGACGGATGCGAGCCGCCGTCACTCTGCGTCTTACTCGGATCCATGCTCACCAGTCCCGCCCGCTCCAGGAACAGCGCCTGTAGGTGCCGGTGGTGGTGAGGTCCTGGCCGCGCTCGCCGGTGAACCTTCCCGCTCGGCGTGGGTGTTGCGGGTTGTCTGGCGGCGGTGTTCGGGGCGCCAGGTGGCGACCAGGGCGGCGGCCAGCAGCAGTTCGGCGATGTCGCCGCCGTAGTACATGATCTCCGCGCCTGCCTGGACCTGGTGGATCGGTGCGTGGATGTCGATCCAGAAGCCGCCGTACATCAGCTGGGAGATCACCGCGTGCGCCGCGATCGCGACGCCGAGGTACACCAGCCGGGCTCGCACTCCGGGGCGGGAGGGGGCGGGGTCGGGGCCGGCGATGATGTAGGCGAACAGGCATCCGGACAGCAGGAAGTGCGCGTGCAGCAGCCAGTGGGCTGCCGGGTTGCCCGTGGTCGCGTTGTACAGGGGGGTGAAGTAGAGGACTGCGAGGCTGCCCGTGGACAGTGCCAGCGCGACTGACGGGTGGGCGATCACGCGGGCGGGCGGGGTGTGCAGCACAGCGGTCAGCTGCCGTCCCCGGACCGCGGGCAGGGTGCGCAACAGGAGGGTGACGGGTGCCGCGAGGACGAGCGCGAGCGGCGCGTACATGCCGATGAGCATGTGCTGGACCATGTGGCCGCGGAAGTCCTCGTGCGCGAAGCCGGCCACAGGCGGCAGCAGCGCGACGGCGAGCAGGACGGTTCCGGTCAGGAAGCCGGTGGTCCGCCACCGGCTCCAGCCCAGGGCCGGGTTGCGCAGGCGTGCCCGGCGGGCGAGCAGCAGATAGGCGCCGGCAGCGGCCAGCAGGACGAGCGCGGGCAGCAGCGTCTCCGGGAGGCCGCTGCCCGCGTCGTGCCCGTGTGCGGGCATGTCGTGGTCCATCAGGCTTGCCGGTTCTCACTCCGCCCGGCCGGGGCGTTCGGGTCGAAGGGCTGGCCGCTGCGCTGGAGCAGGTAGCCGCCCGCGACCAGCAGAGCGCCCAGCACGAGGAAGCCGATGTCCCACCAGGCTTGGCCGTCTCCGGCGTAGACGTGGTGGATACCCAGGATGTGGTGGTCCAGCACGCCTTCGACGAGGTTGAACAGGCCCCAGCCGACGAGCATCCATCCCCACAGCACCCGGGAGGTCCACACCCGCAGGCGGTCGTGGGTGACCCGCGAGTACAGGATGGCGAGCCCGAGGAGGACCGAGAGCCAGCACACGGTGTGGAAGATGCCGTCCCACAGAGTGTTCATCTCCAGGCCGGAGACGGTGTGGGGGTCGTAGTACTTCACCCCGATGTGGTCCTGGTTGGTGCTGGAGAGCATGTGGTGCCACTGCAGCAGCTGGTGCAGGAGAATGCCGTCGGCGAACCCGCCCATCCCCACCCCGAGCACGATGCCCGGCAGCTGGATACTCCTCGGCTGTGGGAGGCCGACCCGCGCGTCGCCCTTCGTCGTGGCCATCGCTAGTCTCCGCTCCTGCTTCTGGACACTGCTGGAAGTTGCCTCAGCCGCAGGTTGCCCTCTACGCGGCACCTGACGCGTGCGGATCGTCCGACCGGCCCAGTCGGCGTGCAATACCGGACAGTCAGCGTGTGGCCGAGACTCGTGAACTTTGCGAAGAGCTCCTCGGAGCCAGGTGCCTCCCGAACGGGTGAGGCGGTGTGCCGACCAGCCTCGTGAACAATGCCAATCAGGGGACGGCCCGCGGGCCGATCCGGTCCACCAGCGACCAGTCCGGTCTGGGTGGCGCTGCCGGTCGTGACGAGGACGAACCAGGGCAGTGCTACAACGGAGACGCGAGTGCCGGTCAGTGACACGGCCATGGTCGCCGGCACCCCGCCCAGCGGCCGTAAGGATCTCTTGCCGGGTATGACGCCGGCTTCCGAGGCGTCGTCGGTCATGACATCCGGCTTCCTTCTCCGGCGCGTCCCGCCGGCGGCGCGCGATGACTTCCGTCAACTCCCGGCCCCCCGTGAGTCCAGGCAGACTGAAGAGTCCTCGGTGTGAACCCAGGGGCCCGCTGTCGTGCTCGACTTCCTTTCCCGAGGCACCGGCGCCGGGTCGCGTTCCGCTGGTTGCTTCGGTGTCTTCCTGACACCTGTCAGGAAGACACCGAAGGGCAGGCCGAGTACGTTCCCCCACATGTCGCAGTGCACCGGCATGTGAGCCCACCGCTTACCGGCGGGCTCGCACGCCAGGTCACCACCGGTGTGCACCATGTCCGTTGCTTCCTACGTCTTGAGTCAGCCTCAGGAACCACGGGGCAGCGGAATCCACCCGAAAGGGAGGAGGAGGTGCAGGAGGTGCTTCATCAGGAAAGGAATGGCATGTCCATCTTGAAGCGCTATGCAGCCCTCGCAGCTGCAGTCGTGGCCGTGTTGTCTGTGGGGTTGGCGGGACCGGCATCCGCGGAGACGACGCAAACCCAGGCGGCCTTCGACGAACAGGCCCGCGCGGCCGGCCTCAGCCGAGACAATGCCGACGCTCTCCAGGAGAAGGTGGACCGCTACCTCGCCCGCCAGGACGGACGACAGGTCTCGGCGAACGAGATTGTCCTGGGCGACGGTGCCACGCTGACGGTCACCGTTCCCGGCGAGAAGTACGTGCGTGAGTTGGGCACAACGGCCGGAAGCCGTGCCGCGGCACAGTGGGAGTGCGACTACGAGTACTTCTGCATGTACCGTCAGCAACTTGGCATGGGGGACCGACTCGCCCTGTACCACTGCCAGGACTACGCGCTACAGGGCTGGACCGGCGACGGCTCCTACTACAACCACCAGACCCCCGGCACCCGTGCACTGTTCAAGAACCAGAACCGCAACGTCATTTACACCACGCCTGCCGCCACCTACAGCGAGCCGAGCTACAACTGGACCCCCGTCTGGTACGTCAGACCCTGCTAGGGAGCGTATTTGATTGTGATCAAGGGATGGCTCGCTTGAGGTCCTTGATCCAGATCATTGAGGCGCGAAGGTAGAGGCCAGCGAGGTAGCTCCCCGGGGTCTTGTCGTAGCGGGTTGCGATGCCTCGCCATGCCTTCATCCTGTTGATCGCGCGTTCGACGGTGTTCCGTTCCTTGTAGAGCTCGGTGTCGTGGCTGACGGGCCTGCCGCCCCTGCTGCCCTTCTTCTTCCGGTTGGCGGTCTGGTCCTTCTTCTCCGGGATCACCGCCTTGATGCGGCGTTTACGCAGGTAGGCGCGGTTACCGCGGGACGAGTAAGCCTTGTCTCCGGCAACCGCCTCGGGCCGGCTGCGGGGACGGCCGACAGGCCCGCGCACCCGCACCTTCTTCAGGACGGGGATGAACTGCGGGCTGTCCGCCGCCTGGCCCGCGGTCAGGATGAGCGCCAGGGGGCGGCACTTGCGATCGGCGGCGAGGTGCACCTTGCTGGTCTGCCCGCCCCTGGACCGGCCCAGGAGGGCGGCCTTCAGCCGGAGTTTGCGCCGGCGCCGGATGCGTCGTCGCTCCTCCCGCTCGGAATCGATTTCGGCGTCCTGTCCGTCTTGTTCTTCGAGGCTGCCCCTTTTGACCTGGCCTTCTCCGCCTCGGTGGCTGCCTTCTCCAGGGCGGTGAGGACGTCCTCGCCCAGGTGCATCCCGGCAGCGTCGTGGTGAGCGCGAGCGGTGGTGGAGTCGATGCTGACCAGGGACAGGTCCACCTCACCCCGTTTCGCGGCTTCCGCGATCAGGTCCTCCAGCAGGGCCTCGAAGACACCCGCGTCACGCCACTGCCGGAAGCGGTTGTGGACGGTCGACCAGGCGCCGAACTCCTGTGGCATCTCTCGCCATTGTCCGCCGGTCTTGAACCGCCAGATCACACCCTCGAACTGCTGCCGCAGCCGCTCGGGGTACGGACCGTACTCGCCGATCGGCAGGTACGGCCCGATGAACTCCCACTCGGCGTCCGTCAGTTGCACTCGCGTCACGCAAGAAGGTCTACCGGTCCAGGCCCTGCCGCGAGGGCGAATCCCGCAGATTGATCACAACTGGATACGCGCCCTAGTAAGCCAACTTCGGGGCTGTCAAACGACCAGCGGCGGAGCGGCCGCCACCGAAGGTGATGGTGAAGACGTTCACTGCGATCTTCCAGCGAGACCAACTCGGTGCGTCGTTATTGACCACGCACCACCGACTCCATCACGGGGGGATCACCTTGAAAACATCCACGCGCAAGCTCTCGGCCGTCGTCACAGGCGTGGCACTCACCGCGCTGGGCACCGTCTCCTCCGGCACTGCCGAGGCGGCCAACCCGTGCTGGTGGGGCGATGGCGGCATGCGCATGTACTGCAACAACGTCTCGGGGGCCACGGTCTACGCCACCCCCGACACCAGCCGTCCGGTCGGCAAGATGTACTCGAACCCGAGCTGGTTCGAGTGCCGCAGGGACACCGGCGCCTACATCGGCGGCCCGCACCCGAACCGGTGGCTCTGGACGCAGGCCGACAACGGCAAGTGGGGCTGGATGAAGGACACGGACATCTACAGCGAGACCGACCCGGTGCCCACTCACATCGGCAACGGCATTCCCCAGCCCTGCTGACGCCCGCACGTCGACCGCCCCGGCCGTCCCCGAGAGTCTCAACGACACTCGGAGGCGGCCGAGACGCGTTGCGGGCCTTCACTGTCATCGTGGCACCTTCTCCTCCGACAACCCCCGGTGGGTGCCGAAGGCCGAGGCCGATCTCCAGGGGCCGCCGTCGACGGTGGTCTGTTCGAGGAGAGCCATCATGCGAGAATGTCGCCCGTGACCGGATCGTCATCGTCGCCTGTCGCTGAGAGTAGACCCGGCCGTGCCGGTCTGGGCCCCCGTGCCGCCGCCATGCTGGTGTTCGGGTCCTCGGCAGCGGTTCTGGTGGTCGAGATCGTCGCCTTGCGGCTGCTCGCTCCCTACCTCGGCCTGACCCTCGAGACCAGCACCATGGTGATCGGCATCGCGCTCACCGCTATCGCCTTCGGCTCCTGGTTGGGCGGGCACATCGCGGATCAGGTCGACCCACGCCGGCTCATCGGTCCTTCGCTCGGAGTGTCCGGAGCGGTGGTGGCGCTCACCCCGTCCGTATTGCGCAGCACTGCGGAGTGGGCACCAGCGGTGCTGTTGGTGATCGCATCGCTGACCATCCTGGTGCCGGGCGCGCTGCTCTCCGCGGTGACCCCGTTCGTGACGAAGCTGCGCCTCACCAACCTGGCGGAAACCGGTACGGTGGTCGGCCGACTTTCAGGAGTCGGCACCGTCGGCGCCATCGTCGGCACCGTGCTCACCGGCTTCGTCCTCGTGTCGCGGCTACCCGTCAGCGGCATACTGCTCGGCCTCGGAGCACTGCTGGTGGCGGGCTCGGCGTGGGTCGAGTGGCGAACACGCGGGTGGAGCGGAGCCCCGGCCCTGACACTCATGGTCGTGGCGGGCGGTCTCGCCGTCGCAGTCGCGCCCGGGGGCTGCGACGTGGAGACCAAGTACCACTGCGCACGAGTCGTCGCGGACCCCGACGGGGGCAACGGCCGCACGCTCCTACTGGACGGTCTGCGGCACTCGTACGTCGACATCGACGACCCGACACACCTGAAGTTCGAGTATGTACGCGCCATCGCGTCGGTGGTCGACGCCGTCTTTCCGCAAGGTGAACCACTTGTCGCCCACCACCTGGGCGGCGGCGGACTCACCCTTCCCCGTTACCTTGCCGCCACGCGGCCCGGAACGCACAGCCTCGTCTCCGAGATCGACGGCGGGGTCGTGGGCATCAACCGCGAGCAACTCGGTCTGCGGTCGCAGGCCGGTATCGACGTACGCGTCGAGGACGGCAGGCTGGGCCTGCGGCGCCTGGACACCGGCAGTCGTGACCTCGTCGTCGGCGATGCCTTCGGGGGCGTCAGTGTGCCGTGGCACCTCACCACGGTGGAAGCGATGACCGATGTACGGCGTGTGCTCAACGAGGAAGGCCTGTACGTTGCCAACCTCATCGATCACGGTGGTATGGACTTCGCACGCGCCGAAGTAGCCACCCTCGGCGACACCTTCGAGCACCTGGCCCTCCTGGGCGAACCCGCCGACATCGGCCAGGGCCCGACGGCCGACTCCGGGGGCGGCAACGTGGTGGTGCTCGCCTCCGACCAGCCGGTCGACCTCCGCGCGATCCAAAGAGCGCTCGACGCCCGGCAAACCGGCTGGAAGATCACCACAGGCGAGGACCTCACCTCCTGGACCGGCGCTGCCCCACTCCTCACCGACGATCACGCACCCGTGGACCAGCTCCTGCAGCCCTACAGTCCGCAGAGCAGCCGGTGACACGGATGCTCCTTCCAGGGCACCCCTGACCTGCTCCTGCCGCGACTGATCAGTCTTCTGCCACAACCGTCCTCGTTCGGCTCGCCCCCGGTGGCCCGTCTGCCCGTGCCGAGGGTTTCTCCGAACAGCCCACGTACGACTTCCCTCCCCTCATGCCGCAGTACTGGTCGCGCCACCGCGCGGTACGCCTCGGCGGTGCCGGGCTCGTTGCCAGGTGCGGCTTCGGAGGGTGGACCACAGGGCCCAAGCCCGATCGGGTCGGGGGCGTTACGACGCCCGCGTCAGCCGCACGATCGCAGCGATCGACTGGTCGACGTCGGCCTCGGCCGTGGCGTGCCCGGACACCGAGATGCGCATCAGCCGTCGGCCGCGCCAGGTGGTGGCGCCCATCCAGCAGGTGCCGTCATCCTGCAGAGCCTGCACGACGCGGTCGGTGCGGGCGTCGTCGCCGAAGCTGACGAGGACTTGGTTGAGCGTCACGTCGTTGACCACCTCGAAGCCCGCCGCGGTCAGGCCGTCGGCGAAACGACGGGCGAGGGAGCAGCAGCGGTCCACGAGTTCGGCGACGCCGTCACGGCCGAGTTCGCGCAGCGCTGCCCAGGTGGCGAAGCCGCGTGCGTGGCGGGAGGACTCGGCGGTGTAGTCGGCGCCGCCGGGCGGAGTGCCGTCGGCGCGGGTGAGGTAGGAGGCGGTGTACGACAGAGCGTCGGCGTGTACGGCGGGGCGGGAGCAGAAGGCGTAGCCGCAGTCATAGGGGACGTTCAACCACTTGTGGCCGTCGCAGGCCCAGGAGTCGGCCAGCTCGACGCCGTCGACGAGAGGGCGGGTCGCCGGACTCGCGGCCGCCCACATGCCGAACGCGCCGTCGACGTGCACCCACCCGCCGTGGGCGTGGGTGAGGGCGCAGGCGGTACGGAGGTCGTCGCAGGCGCCGGTGTTCACGTTGCCCGCCTGAGTGCAGACGATCGCCGGCGTACCCGGGTCGGACGCCAGCACGCGGCGCAGGTCTTCGGCGTCGAGGGCGCCGCGTCCATCCGTACGGACCGTCTCCAGGCAGTCGGTGCCCAGGCCGAGCAACCGCAGCGAGCGGTCGATGGTGGCGTGACGCTCCTCGCTGGCGACCACCCGCAGGCGCGGGGCGCCGCGCAGCCCCTTGTGCCCGACGTCCCAGCAGGCCTGGAAGAGCAGGTGCTGCCGGGCTGCCGCGAGTCCTGCGGTATTGGCCGCCTGTCCGCCGGTGACGAATCCGGTCGACGCTGTGTCCGGGATGCCGAGCAGGTCTTTCAGCCAGCCGCCCGCCGCCTCCTCCGCGGCGAGGGCGGCGGGCGAGAGCGCGGCGTTGAAGGCGTTCTGATCCCAACCGGCGGCGAGGATCTCCGCGGCGGTGGCCGCAGGCAGAGCCCCGCCGACGACGAACCCGAAGAAGCGGGGCCCCGCGGTGGCGACGAGTCCCGTCTCGGCGGCGGCCACCAACTCGTCGACCACCATGAGCGGGTCGGCGGGTGAACGGTTCAAGGGGCGGGAGAACGCGGCGCGCAGGGCTGCGGGATCGACGGGGCGCGCCACCGGCCGTTCGGGCAGCGAGCGACGGTAGGCGGCGGCGTGTTCCGCGGCGTGATGGAGGATCTTTGCCAACTCGTCCATGCCGGGACCGTAACCGTCGGTCTGGGCGGCCGGGAACGGCCAATGGGGGGAGATTGGCCTGCCTGACAACTCATCTCAATCGGTGATCTGAGGAGGGGAGAGGTGCCACTCACGGCCGGTGCCGGATGGAAGTCGGATCCGCCGTGGCGCTGAGACATGCAGGTCGCGCCTGTACGTCCTTCGCGTTGAAACGCCGAAACCTGGAGGGCCGAGCGGCCGCGCCGGGAACAACCGGTCTGGTTGGCACGGTTGCATCGACCGAGGGACAGGCACCGCACGGGCGCGGAACACGGAGACCACAAGGCCGTCCGCCCTATCGGGGTCCGCGCCCCAGGGTCGCGGTACGCCCGCCGCGCACTCGGACCACGACGTAATTCAGCTGGAGGACTCTTTCATGACTGACCGGCCCTTGACGCTCATGGCAGTACACGCCCACCCCGACGACGAGGCCACCGGAACCGGAGGGGTCCTCGCGCGGTACGCGGCGGAAGGCATCCGCACGGTTCTCGTGACGTGTACCGACGGCGGTTGCGGTGACGGACCCGGGGGTGTCAAACCGGGTGATCCCGGGCACGATACGGCGGCGATCGCCATGATGCGCCGTCAAGAACTTGAGGCGAGCTGCGGCGTCCTGAAGGTCAGCGATCTGGAGATGCTGGGCTATGCCGACTCCGGCATGACGGGCTGGCCGAGCAATGACGCCCCCGGATCCTTCTGGCAGACCCCCGTGCAGGAAGGCGCGGCCCGACTCGCGGAACTCATGCGGCACTACCGGCCTGATGTGGTCGTCACCTACGACGAGAACGGCTTCTACGGCCACCCCGACCACATCCAGGCCCACCGCATCACGATGGCGGCGCTGGAGATGACCGCGCTGACACCGAAGGTGTACTGGACGACGATGCCCCGCTCGATGATGCAGCGATTCGGCGAGATCATGCGCGAGTTCGATGAGGACATGCCGGAGCCGGATCCTGCCGAGGCCGCCGCGATGGCCGAGATCGGCCTCCCCGACGATGAGATCACCACGTGGGTGGACACCACCGCGTTCAGCGGTCAAAAGTTCGACGCGTTGGCCGCGCACGCCAGTCAGGGCGAAAACATCTTCTTCCTCAAGATGGGCAAGGAGAGGTTCGGCGAGTTGATGGGCATGGAGACCTTCCTACGGGTCCAGGACGCCACCGGCGCGGCCGTACCCGAGAACGATCTCTTCGCCGGACTGCGCTGATCCGCCCGTCCGACCGGCCCGGGAATGCTCATCGACCGCACGACGCGATCGAGTGGGTCACACACCCGGAGGCTTGTCCAAGCGAGCTTCCGCTCCGGCAGCCGCGCCCAGGCCCTCGCCGACGACGTCGACGCGGGCCCGCACGGCCGAGCCGACACCGCGCTCCGCCCCTAACCACCTGACAACCGCACAGGTGGAGACCTGCGGGGGTGCTGAAGTCGTCACGGCCTGGGGCCTGGCGGGAGCCTGGGCCAGGGCGCCAGGCGCCGCCTTGTGAGAGCCGGGGCCGTACGTGACAGTCGCGAAGCGGGCTGGCAGCAGCTCCGGCAGGAGGCGCCGCACCGGCGCGTCCAGCGACCCGGCCCTCCGCCACCAGCTGCAGCACCACCGTGGCGACGAAGACCTTGGTGATGCTGCCGATCCGGACCTTGTGATGTGCCGTCACCGGGCGCTGTGTGCTGATGTCGACCACGCCCGAGGTGCCGCACCAATGACCGGCAGTGCCGTCGACTCGCAGCTGCGCCGCGGTCGACGGCGGGTGTTCCAGGTCGTCGACCGCCGCCCGCAGGGCAATGGGATCCAGCCGCGGGAGCAGTGCGGACGAGGCGTCAGCGCGGTGCGCGGGCAGCGCTGCGGCGGTGGCCGGCGCGGGCGTCCCGAAGAGGGCGGCGCCCGCAAAAGCCCTCCGTGACACTGGCACAGAGGCCGTCTCGCTGGTGTGGGCCGGCCCGGGGAGAGGGCCAGGCAGCCTGGATCGCCGACGGCGTCGTCGCCCCTCCGGTGGCCGTGCCGCAGGGAGCGCCCGCGGCGGCACGGTCTCAGTCGTGGTCGGGCACCATCGAGACCACGACCTTGCCGGCTTTGGTGCGGCCCTGCTCGACGTGCGCCATCGCCTCGAGGGTCTTGTCGAACGGGAAGGCGCTGTCGATCACCGGGCGGAGCTTCCCGCTGTCGTAGAGGGCGCTGAACTCGCGCAGCTGGGAGCCGTTGGCCTGCATGAAGAAGAACTGGTAGCGCACGCCCAGCTTCTTGGCCTGCTTGCGCATCTTGCGGCTGAGCGCGTTCATGACCAGATCCAGGAAGGAGGGGGTGCCGAGCTGCTTGGCGAAGCCGGAGTCCGGCGGTCCGACGGCACTGATGGCCAGGCCGCCGGGCTTCAGCGGCGGTTGGGGGGCTGCGCCGACTCGGAAGGGCCCGGCCGTACTGGCGTGACACCGGCGGCGCGCGTGTCGGCGCCGGATCCGCTGCGAACGGGGTCACGTCGTACAGGCGGAAGGCATCGAGAATGCCCCGGGCCTGCAGTTCGGATGAGGCCCGCCGAATGGGCTCTGACAGGGAGTGCGTCCCTGTGGGTGCACGGAAGCCGATCCCCGAAGGGCGTAACAACCCCTCGACTGCCCGGCGTTGATCCACAGTCGCAGCGCCCGTGTTCAGGATTCCGGTCCGGGTGCGTGTGGTGCGGTCACGGCTCTGTGGGTCGACTCGAGGATCCTCTCCGACAGCTCTGTGCCCGCTGTGGCCCGGGCAAGCAGGATCGCGCCCACCAGAGTGGCCACCATGGGAAGGCCGTCGTCGGCGTCGGTGGACAGCCACGCGGCGAATTCCTCGACTCCGGCCGCGTACGTTTCGCGCACCTCCCCAGCTGTGGGCTGGCGAGCCATGTCCCCTGCGAATCCCGCGGTGGGGCAGCCGGTGCCGGGCTGGTCACGGTGTTCGGCCGAACCGCGCGAACTGTCCACCGAAGAGGCCGCCGCGACGGTCGGCGACTTCAGGCGCGCCGCCGCGGCCGCCATCGCGGCAGGCGCCGACGGCGTCGAGATCCACGGCGCCAACGGCTACCTCGTGCACCAGTTCCTTGCCACCAACACCAACCAGCGCACCGACCGGTACGGCGGCTCCATCGACAACCGCATCCGCTTCGCCGTCGAGGTCGCCACCGCCGTGGCCGAGGAGATCGGCGCCGGCCGCACCGGCTTCCGGATCTCTCCCGGAAACCCGTTCAACGACATCCCGGAGGGCGACACCCACGAGCTGTACCCGGCACTCGTGCGCGCCCTCGCCCCGCTCGACCTCGCCTACCTGCACATCGGCCACGGCGGCGACGACGAACTCCTGCACATGAGCCTCGTCGGCGAAGGCTTCCGGCTCCGGGTCCGTACCCGCCCTCACTGATGAAAGCCCGACGCTCGTCCGTCGACCTTGCCCGCAGTGGGCAGGCGGCGACGTGACGGCCGCCCACCACCACTGTCGACCTCCTTTGGATTACGTTCGCAATATCATAGGCTGGGGTGAAGTCGGTGAAGGGCGACCGGTCCTTGCGGCCGGCGAAGGAGCGTGTGCTGTGGTGCGGTACGGAAAAGAGCACAAGTCGGAGACGAGGCGGCGGATCATCGAGACGGCGGGCCGCCGGTTCAAGCAAGACGGTATCGACGGCTCCGGGGTCTCGACGCTCATGAAGGACGCGGGGCTGACCAATGGGGCCTTCTACGCTCACTTCGAATCCAAGAATGACCTCGTCGCCACGGCGATCGCCGACCAGCTGAGCGTGCAGGCCGAAAATGTTGTCGCTCGGGCTGCGCCTGGCCGTGCCGGACTCGAGCAGATCGTGCGCGGGTACCTGTCGCCCCAGCACCGCGACACCCCTGGCGAGGGCTGCCCGAACGCCGCTCTGCTCGACGAGATCGGGCGCTGCACCGACACGACCAGGCAGGCGTACACCGACGGCGTGCTGGTGCTCATCGACGGCATTGCCGCCCGCATGGCGCCCGAGGCCCCGTCCTCCGCTCGCGTGAAGGCCCTCAGTCTCCTCGGCCTGATGGCCGGGACACTGCAGCTGTCCCGTGCCCTGACCGACAGCCGACTCTCCAATGAGCTCCTCGACCAGGGGGTGAACAACGCCCTTGCCCTGCTGGACGCCGGGCAGCACGTCTGACGCACCACCTCCCGATTCCCCAGGCTGTGGCTGTTGTGGAGCAGCCCGACGCCGACGCGTCCTGTCCGGCCGATCACTCGGCCGACGCGACCGGGACGCCCTCCTGCGGATCCCGCATGGCGGTTCTTCACCACGTCCAAGCCCTTGATCACTGACGGGCTGGGCTGCCTCCCGCTGTCGACGGCCACGCCTGCCCCGGTATCGAGGGCCCGCTCCGTGGGGAGGGGTGGACCTCCGGCCGCATCGACTCGCTGTTGCGACCTCACCGTCATCGTGTGCGGCGCATCTCTTGCGGCCGCATTAGATTACGATCATACTTTAATGGTCGGTGTGACGCTGAAGGACTCGACCGGAGCAGGGTTCCGACTTCCATGGACCTTCCGCCGCCGACCGCACTGACCGCAGGCGCGGTCCGGAAACCCCACGCAGAAGGGCACGGCCGTGGACGACGCACAAGGAGTACGAGGCGACGTGGTGACGTCGTACAGGAAGGCGCCCACCCGCACCCTCACCGCCGGGGGAGTGACCTTCGCCTACCGCGACCTCGGCCCGAAGACCGGCGTCCCGGTGGTCTTCCTCACCCACCTTGCCGCGGTCCTCGACAACTGGGACCCCCGGGTCGTCGACGGCATCGCCGCCAGGCATCGCGTCATCGCCTTCGACAACAGGGGTGTCGGCGCGTCCAGCGGCTCGACATCGAAGACCATCGAGGAGATAGCGAAGGACGCCGTCACCTTCATCCGGGGACTCGGGCTCGAGCATGTCGACCTTCACGGCTTCTCGATGGGCGGCATGGTCGCCCAGGTGATCGCGCAGAACGAACCGCGGCTCGTCCGCAAGCTGATCCTCACGGGCACCGGCCCCGCGGGCGGCGAGGGCATCAAGGATGTGACTCGGTTGTCCCATCTCGACACCCTCCGCGCTCTGTTCACCCTCCAGGACCCGAAGCAGTTCCTCTTCTTCACCCGCACCGCGGGCGGGCGCCGAGCCGGAAAGCAGTTCCTCGCCCGTCTCAAGGAGCGCAGCCACGACCGGGACAAGGTGATCTCCCTCGCGTCGTACTTCGCTCAGCTCAAGGCGATCCACCGCTGGGGGCTCGCGCAGCCCCAGGACCTCTCGGTCATCCATCAGCCCGTGCTCGTCGCCAACGGCGAGAGCGACAGGATGGTGCCGACGAAGAACTCGTTCGACCTGGCCCGGCGACTGCCGAACGCCGACCTGGTCGTCTACCCCGACGCCGGCCACGGAGGCATCTTCCGGTTCCACGAGCAGTTCGTGGCGGAAGCCCTCGACTTCCTTGAGCGGTAGCGGGCGTCAGGGGCGGACGGTTCGTGCGCTGGGAATGGTGGAGACTCTCGCGTTCGGGCTTGGCCTCATGCCCTCGTGTGCGTGAACGAGTGGGTATTCTCGATTTCCCGCTCGAGTGCCTCGTCGGCGAACCTACGGTCGGCGAGGGCGCGGGATGGTTGCAGGGTCCCCGCCGGCATGGTGAACAGTCCGATGGCCCTGCCGCGCCCGGGCTGCGGAAAGTCCGGCGTCCGCCATCAGCGTCGAGATGCCCGAACCGTCTATCCCGTCCTGCTTGAATCGGTGCCCGGCCATGGGCGCAGCCGGGGCGAGTGACCGATGGTGGCACCGGCACCGGCAGCTGAGTATCTGATAATGAACTCAAGCTCCGCTAGAATCGCTCCATGGATGCGTCGACCGAAGTGCTTCAAGATGCCGGCATCGACCACCGACTCGACCGGGACACGTCCAACTGCTCGATCGGGCGGACCCTCGAGATCGTGGGCGAGAAGTGGACGATCCTGATTCTGCGTGAGGTGTTGTACGGCTCGTCCCGGTTCGGTGACTTCGAACGTGTCCTGGGCTGTCCTCGGAACCTTCTGGCCGCGCGGCTTCGGATGCTGGTGGCGGAAGGGATCCTGGCGACCGAGACGTACAAGGAACCCGGTTCGCGGAGTCGGCCGAAGTACGTGATCACTTCCAAGGGCATGGATCTGGTGCCCGCCGTCCTGGGGCTGCTGCGGTGGGGCGACCGTTACCGCGCCGACCCGGAGGGGCCGGCGGTACTGGCGCGACACCGCGAGTGCGGCGGGCACGTCGACGTCCAGATCCGCTGCGAACGAGGCCACCCGGTGCAAGCCAAGGACATCGAGAGCGTCCCGGGCCCGGCCTTCCGTACGAGGCCGCCCGAGTGAGCTGAGGACGCCTCGTTCGGACGAGGCCGTCGGAGCTTCGGCCCGCCGTCGATGATGACTGCGCGGGCGCAGGCCAGGAGCCGGCGTGCTGAAGCGGATGTCCGGGGAGCCGCTGCCGAGTTGATGAACAGGTTGTTCGATCAAGAGTGAGTCGGCCCCTCGCGGGAGCCGGCCGCCCAGTGGAGAGGAAGCCGTCCATGGACGAGCAAGGTGAGCGCTTCGACGTCGTCGTACTCGGCGCGGGCCCCGGCGGATACGTCGCCGCCATCCGGGCCGCCCAACTGGGCAAGAGTGTCGCTGTCGTCGAGGAGAAGTACTGGGGCGGCGTCTGCCTGAACGTGGGCTGTATCCCCACCAAGGCCCTGCTGCGCAACGCCGAGCTTGCGCACATCTTCACGCGTGAGGCGAAGACCTTCGGCATCAAGGTCGAGGGAGAGGTCTCCTTCGACTACGGGGAGGCCTTCCGCCGCAGCCGGAAGGTCGCGGACGGCCGGGTCAAGGGCGTCCACTACCTGATGAAGAAGAACAAGATCACGGAAATCAGCGGTCGCGGCACGTTCCTCGACTCGCACACGCTCCAGGTGGCCGACTACGACGGCAACACCCGCAACATCGGCTTCGAGCACTGCATCATCGCCACCGGGGCCAGCCCCAGGCTGCTGCCCGGTACCCGCCGTACGTCCCGCGTGGTGACGTACGAGGAGCAGATCCTCGCCGAGGACCTGCCGCAGACGATCGTGATCGCCGGTGCCGGGGCCATCGGTGTCGAGTTCGCCTACGTGCTGCACAACTACGGCGTGAAGGTGACCGTCGTCGAGTTCCTGGACCGGATCGCCCCGCTGGAGGACGCCGAGGTGTCCGCGGAACTGGCCAAGCAGTACCGGAGGTTGGGCATCGACGTGCTCACCTCGACCCGCGTCGAGTCGATCGACGAGTCCGGCCCTCAGGTCCGCGTCACGGTCACGGGCAAGGACGGCGCCCAGCAGGTCCTCGAGGCCGACAAAGTCCTGCAGGCGATCGGTTTCGCGCCCAACGTCAGCGGCTACGGCCTGGAGAAGACGGGGGTACAGGTCACCGAGCGCGGCGCGATCGACGTAGACGGCCGTTGCCGCACCTCGGTCCCGCACATCTACGCCATCGGCGACGTCACCGCGAAGCTGATGCTCGCGCATGCCGCCGAGGCGATGGGCGTGGTCGCCGCCGAGACGATCGCGGACGCCGAGACCATGGAGCTGGACTACGTGATGATCCCGCGCGCCACCTTCTGCCAGCCACAGATCGCCAGTTTCGGCTATACCGAGGCGCAGGCGAGGGAGGAGGGCTTCGACGTCCAGGTCGCCAAGTTCCCCTTCACCGCGAACGCCAAGGCCCACGGTCTGGGCGACGCGACCGGCCTCGTGAAGCTCGTCAGCGACGGGAAGTACGGCGAGCTCCTCGGAGCTCATCTCGTCGGCCCCGACGTCACCGAACTGCTCCCCGAACTGACCCTGGCCCAACAGTGGGACCTCACGGTCCACGAGGTGGCCCGCAACGTCCACGCTCACCCCACCCTTGGAGAGGCGGTCAAGGAAGCCGTTCATGGCCTCGCAGGCCACATGATCAACATGTAGCGGGCGTGCCACGAGGCGGTGACGGGTTCGCCGAGGTGGAGGTGAAGCACTGCCTTGTCGAGGCCGGCACCCTCGGAAACGCAACACGGGGCGGGCACGCCATCCGGGTACACCTCGGCGTAGGTGAGGTCTTCCGGCCCGATCGAGGCTCGGTCGTGCGCATTCGGGTGGAGGCACCGGGCGGGGAGCCGGGTCAGCCGGCCATGCGGTTGTTCTTGCGGATCTGCTTGTCGAACACTCCGGCGGGAACGAGGCGGCGCGCCGTGGTGACGCGTGAGGCCAGCGGACCGGCGGTGTAGCGCAGCCTCGGCTTCTTGTCGGTGGCCGCGGTGACGATCACTTTGGCTACGACGGCGGGGTCGTCGCCGCCCTTCATCGCATCCGCGAGCACCTCGTCGAAGACGCGCCGTCGCTCCGCGTACAGAGGCAGCGGGGTGTCGGGCTGTGCGGCGTTGGTGTCGAAGCTGGTCTTGGTATAGGCGGGCTGGACGAGGAGAACTCGGATGCCGTGCTCGCGTACCTCGTGGTCCAGCGACTCGGAGTAGCCCTCGATGGCGTGCTTCGACGCGACGTACAGAGCCATGAAGGGCTGGGGAGCGACCCCGAGGACGGACGAGATGTTGATGACGCGTCCACCACCCTGAGCGCGCATGTGCGGCAGGACGGCCTTCGTCATACGGATGACACCGAGGACGTTGACGTTCAGCACACTCTGGGCCTGGGCGACGGAGTTCTCCTCGACGGCACCCGCCGAGCCGACGCCTGCGTTGTTGACCAGGACGTCGATACGTCCGAACCGGTCGATCACCTCTGCGACCGCGGCGGTGGCGGAGTCGTCACCGGTCACGTCGAGATCGACGTACGTCACACCCGCGGGCGGGGTGAGCCCGGAGGTCTTGCGGCCGGTTCCGACCACCTCGAAGCCCGCCGCGCCCAAGGCGCGGGCCGTCTCCTTGCCGATTCCGGATGAGGCACCTGTCACGAGCGCCACCGGCCGAGTTGTCGTCATCACGAACTCCCCAGTTTACATTATGAGCGTATGACTTACGGTCGTACGACCGTATGCCGAGTGCTGTTCGATGGCAAGTGGTCACGTCCGGCGATCTGTGTCCGGTGATCAGGGAAGGTCCGGGTGCCGCTGAGGTCATCCCCGGGGCGTCGCGGCCCTGTGGACGAGCACCGGCCCCAACCCAAACCTCCCGACGAAGAGGGATCTGCTCAAGAGGCGCTGAAGGTCACCGCGACCCCCGGGCGCCCAGTCGACCACGCATCCTGGTGGGAGGCAGGCGCGAGCGAAGGCTCTTCGAGTGGCTGCAGCGCCAGTCCCTCGTCTTGTGGGAGCAGCTCGTCCTCGTGCGGAAGCATTTCGTCGTCCGCGGCTGACCGAAGCCAAGACCTTCGATGGCCGCCCGTATGCCCTGTCCTGTGGGCTCCCTTGGCCCGCTGACGGCGCGTCGCGCCTGTCGGCAACGCCCGGACGGGGCCCGCCTGCCGTCGCGGGCCCCGTCCGGATCGTGCCGTCGGTCAGGCGGGTGTCGGCTGTGTCCGGTCGAGGGCGGGTTCGAGGCGGACGACGATGCCCTTCGATGTGGGCTGGTTGCTGATGTCGGCGACGCTGTCCAGTGGCACCAGGACGTTCGTCTCCGGGTAGTAGGCGGCGGCCGAGCCCTTGGCGGTGGGGTAGGGCACGACCTCGAAGTTCTCGGCCCGGCGCTCGGAGCCGTCCGCCCAGACGCTCACCAGGTCGACGTGATCTCCCTGGGCGAGTTCGAGTTCGATCAGGTCCGCCGGGTTGACGAGCACGACGTGGCGGCTGCCGTGGATGCCGCGGTAGCGGTCGTCGTTGGTGTAGGGGACGGTGTTCCACTGGTCGTGCGAGCGCAGCGTCTGCAGCAGCAGGTGACCCTCGGGTGCCCGGGGCACCACGCGCTCGTTGCAGCTGAACAGGGCTTTGCCGGCTTTGTTGTTGAAGACGCCCTCGTTGACCGGGTTGGGCAGTTGGATGCCGCCGGGGCGGGTCACCCGTGCGTTGAAGTCATGGAAGCCCGGCACGATGCGGGAGATACGGTCGCGGATGATGCCGTAGTCACCCTCGAACGTGTCCCAGGGGATCCCCGCCTCGCCGTCCAGGGTGCGGCGGGCGAGCCGGCACAGGATGGCGACTTCACTGAGCAGCAGTGGGGAGGCCGGTTGGAGGCGGCCCTGGGAGGTGTGCACCTGGCTCATGGAGTTCTCGACGGTGACGAACTGCTCGCCGTCGGCCTGGACGTCACGCTCGGTGCGCCCCAGGGTCGGCAGGATCAGCGCGGTGTCGCCGCAGACGGTGTGCGACCGGTTGAGCTTGGTGGAGATGTGGGCGGTCAGCCGGCACGAGCGCATGGCCTCCTCGGTGACCGCGCTGTCGGGAGCGGCGCGGACGAAGTTGCCGGCCAGGGCGAGGAAGACCTTGACGCTGCCCTCGCGCATCGCCTTGATCGAGTTCACCGAGTCCAGGCCGTGCGGTCGCGGCGGGTCGAAGCCGAACTCCTTCTGCAGGGCGTCGAGGAAGGTGTCCGGCATCTGCTCCCAGATGCCCATGGTGCGGTCGCCCTGGACGTTGCTGTGGCCGCGCACCGGGCAGGCACCGGTACCGGCGCGCCCCAGGTTGCCCCGCAGCATCAGGAAGTTGACGATCTCCCTTACGGTGGCCACGCCGTGCTTGTGCTGGGTGATGCCCATCGCCCAGCAGACGATGACGCGGTCGCTCTTCAGGACCTCGTCGCGGACCTTCTCGATCTCCTCACGGGTCAGTCCGGTCGCGGTGCGCACGTCGTCCCAGTCGACGGTGCGGGCGTGCTCGGCGAACTCCTCGAAGCCGGTGGTGTGGGCGTCGATGAAGTCGTGGTCCAGGACGGTGCCGGGCCGGGCGTCCTCAGCCTCCAGCAGCAGGCGGTTGAGGGCCTGGAACAGGGCGAGGTCGCCGCCGGGCTTGATGTGCAGGAAACGGTCGGCGATCTGGGTGCCGCGTCCCACGACTCCGCTCGGTTTCTGCGGGTTCTTGAAGCGCCGCAGCCCGGCCTCCGGCAGCGGGTTGACCGCGACGATCCGGCCGCCGTTGCGTTTGGCCTCCTCCAGGGCGGTGAGCTGGCGCGGGTGGTTGCTGCCCGGGTTCTGCCCGACGAGGAAGATCAGGTCGGCGTGGTGAAGGTCGTCGAGGCTGACGGTGCCCTTGCCGGTGCCCAGGGTCTCGCTCAGGGCGAAGCCACTGGACTCGTGGCACATGTTGCTGCAGTCGGGCAGGTTGTTGGTGCCGAAGGCGCGGGCGAAGAGCTGCAGGACGAAGGCGGCCTCGTTGCTGGCGCGGCCGGAGGTGTAGAAGACGGCCTCGTCCGGGGAGGCCAGCGCCTTCAGTTCCTGCGCGAGGACACCCAGGGCGTCGTTCCAGCTGATGGGCTCGTAGTGCTCGGAGCCGGACCGCTTGATCATCGGCTCGGTGAGCCGGCCCTGCTGGTTGAGCCACATGTCCGAGCGGGCGGCGAGGTCGGAGACCCTGTGCTCACGGAAGAAGTCGGCGGTGATCCGGCGCGTGGTGGCCTCGTCGTTGATGTGCTTGGCGCCGTTCTCGCAGTACTCGTTGCGATGACGCCGGCCCGGGGCCGGGTCCGCCCACGCGCAGCCGGGGCAGTCGACCCCGCCCACCTGGTTCATGGTCAACAAGTCCACCCCGGTCTTGCGCGGGGAGGTCTGCTCCAGGGAGTACCCCAGCGCGTGCACGACCGCGGGGACTCCGGCCGCCCACTTCTTCGGCGGTGTCACGGAGAGGGTGGTCTCCGGCTCCTCGCCGGGCGGGTTCTGCATCGGTTCGCCTCTCTCTTGTCCGGTGCGCAGGTCAGCCGACGGGCCACTGGGCCACGCGGCTCCTGGGCGGTTCCGGGTGATCGTGCTGCACACGGCCGTTGCGGATGATGCCGCGCCAGGCCCCGCCCTCCTGCCCCAGTCCCTCGATGAACCGTTTGAAGTTCATGAGTTCCCCGCGCACCAGCCGGGCGGTCAGCCGGGCGGACCTGGACGAGCGGGTGAGGATCCTCGCGGCTCCCTGCGGTTCCAGGAGCATCCGGACGGTGATCGCGGTGCCGCCGGACTCCGTCGGCCTGAATTCGACCTCGCCCTGGTGGGAGGGGGTCTGCTCCAGAGCGCGCCAGGCCAGGTAGGCGTCGGGGTCCTGCTCCACGATCTCGACCGCGAAGCGGTGGCGCAGGGGTCCGTAGCCGATGGTCCAGGTGGTCACGGTGGGCCTGACCTGCTCGACGCCGTGCACCAGGGTCGAGAACCGTGGGAAGGTCTTGAACTGCGTCCACTGGTTGTACGCCGTGCGCACCGGCACCGCGACCTCGACCGTCTCCTGGACGTGCCGCTCCCGCAGTGGGCGGCGGCGCGTGACGCCGTCGCCGTCCGGGCGCATTCCCGGGGTGTTCGGCACGGCCTGCTGGGCGTCGTCTTCGTGCGCCATCGTCGTCTCTCTTCCGGTGACGGAGCCGGGCGGCCGGGAACCCGGCCTCCCCTCGTGCGTCAGGGCTTCTCTTCCGGTTCCCCCATCGTGTACGTCGAGTCGCCCCGGTGCGTCGGTGTCCCGTGCGAGCCCGGCCCCGAGAGGGGCGGGTCTGTCACAGGCGCTCACCTGCGGCGGCCGAGACTGCGGTCAGCGCCGGCCTTGCGGACGGGCGGTGCGGGGAGTCGTCGCGCACGCCGGCGACGATCGTGTCGCCGGGCTCGGCCTCGCCGCCCGGCGAGAGGTCGGCGATGTGGTTGTCGAGCTGGGTCTGGATGGTGCGGTGCAGCAGTGGCCGGGCGCCGAATCCCGGCTGGTCGGTCCCCTCCAGCTTCACCCCCTGCGCGTCCGACCGCCACTCACCGTGATCCGGCAGATCGAGGATCCGGCCGACGCGGACGACGACGCAGGCGCAGCGAATGGTCGCCCTCGGTCATGATCGCACCGCGCGACAGTCGCCGTCGGTGACGCCGTGCATCCTTCGTGCCCGGTGGCTTGCGCGCGTCGTGGCGGTAAGACCGGCCCGTTGCAGCCGGTCAGCGATGGCCTTGCCCGTTGGGCCAAGGAGTTCACCGTGGGCTGCCGGCCCGCTCATCCCAGCACGACGACCACCGCCAACGCCCCCACGAGTGAGTCGATGCGGTCCAGCAGCCCTCCGGCTCCCGCCAGCCACTGGCCCGAGTCCTTGACCCCGGTGCCGCGCTTGACGAGGGACTCCACCAAGTCGCCTGCCGGTCCGCCCACGGCCACCGCGGCCGCCGCCGGCCAGCTCCACGACGACAGCAGCGCGAGCACGGCCAGGCCCGCAGCCGCGCCGCACAGCGTTCCGCTCCATCGCTTGGCCGGGGACAGGGGTGACAACCGGGGCCCGCCCAGTCGCGGGCCGGCGAAGTACGCCACTACGTCGGCGACCGACACCGCCGCGAAAAGGGCCAGGCCGAGCGTCCCCAGCGGCGCCAGCGCGGCCAGCACGCCCAGCCAGACCAACCCGAGCAGGCCGGTGCCGAGCCGGCGCAGTCCGTCTTCGGCATCGCCGGCCGCCAGCGGTACGGCGACCAGGGCGAGGGCCCCGATGGCGCCCACCCGCCAGACCTGGTCCGGTGCCGTCGCGGCGGCGATGATCAGCCCTGCCACGGCGGCGGCGAGTATCACTCTGTCGGTGCGAGGCAGCCGGGTCAGCGCGCCGAACTCCAGCACCGCGATCACCGCGACGATTCCGGCGAGCAGGGCGATCCCGGGCCGCCCCCACCAGAACGCGGCGGTCGCCACCGGCACGCCCACCGCCCATGCACACCACCGGATCATCAACTCCCGCCGCCGTGAAGCCCCCACCACCACGCCGCTCAACAGCAGCGCACCGCCCAGCCACGGCGCCAGCACGGCGACCGAGGTCACTGTGCCGCCCCGAGGCCCGACGCAGCGAAGGAGTCCGCGCGCAGTTCACCGAGGGCAGCCCGGTAGGCGTCCACGATGCGCGCGTTCTCGCCGGTGTCACGGACCGCGACGCGCACCGTTCGGCCCTCGTACGACGACGACAGCGGCGACAGGTCCCGCAGGTACACACCGCGGTGCCGGCACTGCGCGACCAGCGACGCTGCGCTCGGCCCGCCCAGCGGCAGGGTGAGCGTCAGGAAGTTGGCCACCGACTCCCCGACGGTGACCGACGCGTCCACCGCGGCCAGGTCAGCGGCAAGGCTGCGGCGCAGCTCGTGCGTGCGCCGCAGCACGCCGGTGTAGTACGCCGGGTCGCGCAGTGCCGCCACCGCCGCGAGCTGGGCCGGCAGCCCGAGGGCCCACGGCGGTGTCCACCGGCGCAGCTCCTCCGCCGTTCCCGGCTCGGCCACCAGGTATGCGGCCCGCACGCCGGAGAGGGCGTACGTCTTCGACATCGAGGTGCAGACCACCACGCGCGGGTCCCGTGCGGCGAACGGGGCGAGCGACTCGGCGGGATCGACGTAGCCGAGGTACGCCTCGTCGATCCACCACCGGGTGCGGTCCGGGGCGGCGGTGATCACCTTGCGCAGCTCGGCGGCCGGTGCGTGGCGGCCGGTCGGGTTGTTCGGGTTGACCACGACCACGAGGTCGTACGACCCGCCGGCGACGACCGCCGACAACCGGACCGGATCGATGCGCCAGCCCTCCTCGCGCCGCAGCCGGAACCGGTCCACGCGGCAGCCGATCACCCGCTCCGCGACATGGGCGTACTCGCCGTACCCAGGGTCCATCAGCAGGACCCGGCTCGCCGACGTCAGCCAGCGGCCGAAGGCCCGGAAGATCAGGTCGGAGGAGCCGGCGCCGACCGCGAGCGCATCCGGGGGGAGGTCGCGGACCGTGGCGAGCTCCGCGAGCAAGCCTTCCGCACCGGTCGGCGGCGAGGTGCGGGCGATCCACCCGGCATCCTCGGCGAGCACCGCCCGAGCCCCGGGGGCGGGCGGGAACCAGGCGTCGAGCACGTCGGCCGCGACCACCTCGTGACGCCGTTCCAGCGTGCGGAAGTCCGCGCCGACCGCGGTGAACGACGCCCCACCGTGCTCGCAGCCGTCCGGCCGGGGCGCGAACGGCGCGTCCAGCCGCCAGTCCACGCAGGCCGCCAAGCGGGCGAGGGCCGCCGCATGCTGCCCCGACGCAACCCGCGACAGCTCAGACACCTCCCCGGTGAGCACCTCGAAATCGACCGCCCCGCTGCGGACGCCGAGGCCGACGGGACGCAGCCCCGCCGCCCGGTACATGCCGACCAGGTCGGCGCGGCCCATCGCCACCACCCGTCGCCCGCCCCGGGACGCGACCCAGCGCAGCGCCGCGTACATCAACAGCGCGCCCGCCGCGCCGGCCCGGGCCTCGGGCTCGACGGTGAGCAGCCGCACCTCGAAGACGTCGGCCTCGTCCAGGAGCGGAAGCTCCGCCCGGGTCAGGTACTTGTCCAGCCCGTACCGGCCCACCCACGGAGGCGTCACGCTCACGAACCCGACACGGTCCGCACCCCGCGCCGCGACCAGGTAGACGTTGTCGCCGTCCAACCCGTCGACCAGCCGCCCTTCGGCATGGGGCACATGCTGGCCCAGCTCCTCGGCGTAGACGCTGTGCCGCAGTTCATGAATCCAGGACATGTCGCAGGAGGCGGCGGAACGCAGGCTGAGCAGACGGCTCATCAAGACCTCTTCGTACGGGGACAAGGCGGCCCAGTGTGGCTGCGACCGGCATGCGGGGAGCAGGGGCGAACAGCTCGGGCGGTTTGAGTACGCGTACTCAGGCGCTTCCGATAGCCGATGTCCAGACCGCCGTGGTCCCGTGTCCTGGTGGCCCCGGCCCCGACCGTCACGATGCTGTACGTCCGCTCAGCAGTCGACGAGTCATGTCCAGCCGGAGCCGAAGGGGCCACGAGGTCCTGACAAGGGCGTTGGACGGAATCCGCGTGACCTTGTGAAGGGCGGGGCCGGGACAGACCGGGCCCCGCACAAGAGGGTCTTCACAGTCCCTCGTGGATCGTGCTTATGGCTTGTCGAGCACCGTCCCCGTCAGAACCGGCCCGTCGGGCAGCGGCTCGGCCTCGTCGTCGGTCGGTGCGAGGCGCGTCGACTCGGTCGGCTCGGTCACCTGGTCCCGCACGATCGGCACGGCGAAGTCCACGCCGGAGCTCCCGGGCGGGATGTTCAGCCACACCCACAGGTGCGCGTCGGACAGTGGCCGCTCGGGATCGGGCACGTCACCGGACGAGTCCTTGAGCCACTGCGGGTCCACGTTCTAGGTGGACACCTCGGCGCCCTCGGTGACCGGAAGGACCCGCACCGGCTGCCAGATGTCCACCGCCGTGGGCGTGTCCACGGACAACCGCCAGGTCAGTGTCTCGCCCCCGGTCACCAGGTCCGAGACCGGCGACAGGGTGATCACCGGCTCGGGGTCGTCGTTCTCGACGGTGAGCCCGCCCCGGTACGTGCCGACGACGGCGTTGCGGACGGCCTTGACGGCGATGTCGTGCTCCACGTCATCGCCGTAGACCGTGTCGCCCTTCACCTCGACCGGCACGTCGATCGCGGCGCTGCCGGGCCGTACGGTTACGAGGCGGTTCTCGGCCCGGCCGCTGTCCGGGTCGAGGACGTACACGCGGACCTGCCCGCTGCCGTGCCCGGAGATCCCGACCGGGATCCGGTAGGTGCGGGTGCCCGAGTCGCCCTCCTTGACGATCGTGCGGCCCACGTCGACACGCGGCAGTGCGGCCGCCTTCACCGCCGAAGTGCCGGGCGCCCAGCCCCAGGCATCCATCAGCCAGGCCCGCCCGGACGGCGAACGGGGCGTCAGCTCAAGGGACGTGCCGGAGATCGAGCCCGGCCGTCATGGCGGTGGGGGAGAGGCGTCGGCCTCCGCCGCAGGTCCACCTCGTCAATGACTCGCACGTGCGTTTGATCTCAAAGGGGAGGGGTTACCCGCACTCAAAGGCTGCGTCGCAGCGGCAGACAGCGCCGGTGAAACCACGCACACACGGACAGACGACAAGGGGTGGCCGCGATGACCATCGCGACGCAGCAGGGTGGCGGAGGCGGTTCCAGCGGCCTCTACGACGTTCTGGAACTGATCCTCGACCGAGGGCTGGTGATCGACGCGTTCGTGCGGGTCTCCCTTGTCGGCATCGAGATCCTCAAGATCGACATACGGATCGTGGTCGCCAGCGTGGACACCTACCTGCGTTTTGCCGAGGCGTGCAACCGTCTGGATCTGGAGGCGGGGCCGCGCAAGCCGGCCGGGCTCACAGAGCTCACGGGGAAGGTCACCGAGTCCGGCGCCCGCGGCAAGACCCAGGGAGCTCTTTCCGGTGCCGCGGAGGCGATCTCCGACGCCTTCCAGCAAGCCCGAGACGAGGGCCGGCAACGCCAGGGCGCACGGCGCCGCGCATAGGAGACAGAGCCTCTACGTCGATGGCATGCAGGTCGGTGACGTTCCTGATGAGCGTCAGTCAACAGCGCCGGGGACGCTGGGAACAAAGGCTCGCCCGCCTCGATGCGGAGGCGCAGAACTGAGGGCGCGTGAAGGCGAACGGTACGCTCCTGACGCTGTGGGGACACGGGCGCATGGACGACTTCGGCCGGGCCGCGCACGGTCGGCGGGGGCACGCCGATTCGCCACGTGCGCGACGGCTCCCTTGCCGGGCGGCGGGACCCACCGCAACACGGCAGGACGCGGTAGCGCCGCCGACGAGACCGGGCGGGGCGTACCGCGCACTCGCGCAGCATCGTGCCTTCGCCATGGATCCGGCCGGCCATCTGGACGGCCGGTGCGGCAGCCGCGTGCTGAAGTCCACGCTGCTGCCGGCCCTGCTACCGCCAAGAAGGCGTCGAACCCGGTGAGCAAGCCCGTGGCACACGCTTCCGCCACACGCGGCCCCGGTCTGGCGCGAGCGGCTTGGACGCGCTGCTGATCGACGCCTGCCTGGACCCGGAGGGTATGACCGAGCGTGCACCTGACAGGGCCGCCCGACCCGCCGATGGCGGTGCGCCAGCGGCACTGTCGGGCGCGGGCGCCCTGAAGACCGCCATGCTGCGCACGGTGCCGCACTGCTGTGCGGCTCGGCGGTGGATGACAACGACGCTCCCGCTGCCGCCGGGCCGGAACGCATCACCATCGGCACGTGTGAGCTCGAGTGCCGCATCCGGCTCCTCCACATCGGCTCCGGACGGCCCGCTGACCGGAAAGCGCGGGTCCACGTGATGCGCCTCCCTGCGATGCCCCGTGTGGTCGCAGGTTGACGGGCCGTCAAGTGCCGACGGTGGGCTGGAGGACATGTGGACGCTCGGGACGCGCGAGCCGGGGCCGCGGCGTCGGAGAAGGCGCACGACGCCGCACCGAACCCGGCGCACCAGCTCAGAGCCACCGCGATCGGCGCCGGGGCTGTACTGCTGTGGGCGTCGCTGGCCCTGTTCACCACGCTCACCAGGCGGATTCCGCCGTTCCAGCTCACCGCGATGGCGTTCGCGGTGGGCGGCGTCCTCGGACTGCCCCGGGCGCTGCGCGGCGGCGGGGAGCTCGTCCGCGCGGTGCCCCGCGGCGCCTGGGTGCTCGGCGTCGGGGGCCTGTTCGGCTACCACTTCTTCTACTTCGTGGCCCTGCGCAACGCCCCGGCGGTCGACGCCGGCCTCATCGCCTATCTGTGGCCGCTGCTGATCGTCGTGTTCTCGGCACTGCTGCCGGGTGAACGGCTGCGCTGGTGGCACGCGGCGGGCGCGGTGCTCGGACTCGGCGGCACCTTCCTGCTGGTCACGGGCGGGCAGGGCGTCCAGTTCCGTGGGGAGTACCTGCCCGGGTACGCGGCAGCCGCCGTCTGCGCCGTGGTGTGGTCGGCGTACTCGGTGGCCAACCGGCGGTATCCGAAGGTCCCGACGGACACGGTGGCGTTCTTCTGCCTGGCCACCGCGGTGCTCGCGGCCGTCTGCCACCTGCTGTTCGAGGACACGGTCCGGCCCGACGGCGGCCAGTGGCTCGCGGTGCTCGCGCTGGGCCTCGGGCCGGTCGGCGGCGCGTTCTACGTCTGGGACCACGGCACCAAGCACGGCGACATCCGGCTCCTGGGCACCCTGTCGTACTTCGCCCCGCTGCTGTCCACCGCGCTGCTGATCGCGACGGGACGGGCCGACGCGAGCTGGCCCGTCGCCGCCGCCTGCGTGCTGATCACCGGTGGCGCCATGCTCGCCTCGGCGGACGCGCTGCGTGCGGCGCGCCGCCGGGGCTGAGCCGGTCGTGACCGCGTCGCGCACCCGTCAGGCGTCCACGGGCCAGGTCCCGCGGCGGACCATTTCGGTCACCTTGTCGGCGCCGTTGGCCCGCACCAGCAGCTCCAGCCGCATGCGTTCGATGTCCTCCGCGCTCCACCTCTCGGTCGCCATGGTCGCCTTCTCGTGCGACCAGCCGTTGTCGTAGTGGCGTACGACGTAGTCCTTCTGGAAGTCCCACATCTTGGTGCCCGGCAGCGGGGTGACGATGAAGGGGTTGGCGTACGCCATCCCGTGGCGCATGAGCGTGACCGCGTAGTCGATGGTCTTCTCGATCTGCTCCAGCGACTCGATGTACGGTTCGGCGCCGGGCTGCTCAGGCGGGTTGACGAAGCCGAGCATGAATCCGCCGGTGACCTGGATGCCGTACTCGGTGAACATTTCCACGATCTCGCCGGTGGCCTTCTGGAAGGCGTTGAGACGGGGCTTGCCGGACTGTTCGAGGCTGTCCTCGTTGGCGCTCTCCACGGCGAGGTAGACGCTGTAGCAGCCGCCGTCGGCCATCGCCCTGACGAGGTCGCGGCAGGTCAGTCCGGAACGCATCGCGGAGAGGACGTTGCGGAAGTTGGGGTTGCGTCGCTCGGCGTCGTCCATGCCGTTCGCGAACTCCTCGCCCAGGTGCAGCAGGACGAGGTTGAACAGGCTCAGGCCGCCCTCCTCCACCCACGGCAGGTCGTGCTTGCGCAGGAGTTCGAAGACGCGCATCGCGTACAGCGGGTCGTGCAGCAGATGGTCGTCCTCGATGAGGACCTCGGTCACACCCTGCTTGGTGATCTCGGCGAGGTGCAGGTCGAACCAGTCGATGCCGAGCGCCCGCCAAGGGCCGTTCACCATCGGGATGTAGCAGAAGTCGCAGCCCACGTTGCAGCCGATGGTGGAGAAGATCTGCGCCCAGGAACCGTGCTCGCGCACCCGCTTGCCCGATGAGTGGTACGCCTGCTCGTACTGGCGCATGTCCAGCATCAAGCCCCTGCCGCTTCGGCAGGATGCGCATGTACGGCGACTTGGCGGTGGTTCGCACCACGGCGAGATCGGCCCGCCGGTAGGCGACGCCGGGCACCGCGTCGATGTCGCCGCGCTCCTCGGTCAGCGCCTGCAGCAACGCGGTGAAGGTCTGGTCGGCTTCGTTGATGACGACGTGGTCGAAGGGGGAGTCCGGTACGGCGTACTGCCAGTCCCCGCTGGGATGGGCGCCGCCCGTGACCGTCACGATCGCCGGGGCGATGTCCTTGACCAGGTCGGCCAAGGCGCGCGCGTTGCCCCATTGGACCGTGTAGATGCACTGGACGCCGACGACATCCGGCTCGAACTCCTCGATGATCGCGCGCAGTTGTGAGTCGTCGAGGCCGTAGCGGACCAGGCTGCTGCCGGCGCCGAGGTCGACGAGCCGGCGTTCCTGCTCCCAGCCGGCGAAGGGCGAGTCGACGATGCGGACGTCGAAACCGGCGAGGCGGGCGTTGGCCGCGATGCGCAGAAGCCCGATCGGGGTGCCGGCCCGTTTCATGACCTCGACGGTGTCCAGCCCGAGCGCCCGGAAGCTGCTGCGGTCGGGGGAGGGCTCCACGACCCGTGTGTAGGAGGGCACGACGAGCAGAACGCGGGGCGCCTCACCGCGGGCGCGCCGCCGGGCGCAGCGCCTCCTGGGCGGCCGGGCCGGCCGCACGACCGCCGACCGCGCGACCGCCGACCGCGCCCGCGGCATCGACCCCCCGCCCGGTCGTCCCCCGCAGCCTGCCCGCCTCCGCCACCGTCCGCTCCGTCTTTCCCCGGCACACCCTGGACGGCGCCGAAGTCCGCGCCACGCTCCTGGATGCCGTGGCGGCTCGCGTTGTTGCTGCGCCGGCGCCACCAGGCGGCCCGCGCGGTGACCCTGACGCTGATGTTCGCCGACGGCGCCACGCGGGCGAAGACCCGCCGCCTGGCCGAGCCCTCGGCGCACGATGATGACCTGCGCACCGCGGCCTACGAACTGATGGACGCCGCCGGTCTGCAGCGAGGCGGCCTTGGCGGCCTGACGTTGAAGGCTGAGGATCTGGTCGACGCCGACCAGGTCGCCGAGCACATCAGCCTCGACACTGCCGGCGAGGCGCGGCTGGTGGCCGAAGCCGCCGTCGACCACGTCCGCGACATGTACGGGCCCGACATCATCGGCCCGGCCACCGCGCTGCGCCGCGCCTCATGAACCGCCGCCGTCCCGCCGCCCAGGAGTGAGGCCCGTGCTGCTTGATCCGTCCGGCTGGCACGGGCTCTGGCAGTGCGACGCACTGGGGCACTGGCCCTACGTACAAGCGTCGACCAGGCCCTCATCGGGCGGGGCATAACGCCCGGTATCGTCCGGGCCGACGTCGCGGGCCACCACCCATTGTTGTGCAAGCGACGGATGGATGGGTACCTGCGTTCGACGGCCCGTCGACGACGGGCGTCCGAGCGGTGCGAGTGTGCGGAGTGGGGAGATCGAGGTGGGATTGCGCGAGGTGTGGGGCGCCCGGGACTTTCAAGGCTGCACCCGGGTTCTGGCGGGCCGCTACCGTCTGGATGCGCTGATCGGTTCGGGTGGCTCCGCTGACGTACACCGCGGATTCGACCTGCGGCTGCGGCGGCCGGTTGCTGTGAAGGTCTTCCGCGCCGGTACCGGCTTCGACACCGAGGATGCTTTCCGCGGCGAGGCTGTGATTCTGGCCCGCCTGCAGCATCCGGGACTGGTGACCGCCTTCGACGCCGGACAGCATGACGGCGATGCCTTCCTGGTCATGCAGCTGATCGACGGGCCCACCCTGAAATCTCGCATCGCCGAGGCTCCCCTGTCGTGCGAGGCGGCTGCAGCGCTCGGCGCGGCATTGGCCGATGCCCTGGCTCACGCCCACGAGGCGGGGATCGTCCACCGGGATGTCAAACCGTCCAACATCATCCTGGACTCCTCCGGCCACCCCCATCTGACGGACTTCGGCATCTCCCGGCTGCTGGACGCCACCACCCGCACCGCCACAGGCACCCTGACCGGCACGGCGGCCTATCTCTCTCCTGAACAGGTCTTGGGCCGCCCCGTCGGCCGGCCCGCAGACATCTATGCCCTCGGCTTGGTCCTCCTCGAGAGCCTCACCGGCCGACTCGAGTACGACGGCGGTCCCCTCGAGGCCGCCATAGCGCGCCTGCACCGCCGGCCCGACCTCCCGGACTTCCTGCCCGACGGTTTTGCCACCCTCCTGCGGGACATGACCAGTCTGGAAGAACAAGATCGCCCCATGGCGCGCCACTGCGCTCAAGCCCTGACCCGTCTCGCCGGAACGAGCACGACAACCCATGCCGCGCCCGGTGCCCGTCCCGCGCTCAGCGTCACACCGCCCGCAGCCGAGCACCACGCCGACACCACACACCAAAGCTCGTCACCCGCCGCGAAAGAGCCCTGGACCTCGAGCGCCTCAGCAGGTATCCATGAGGAAAACCATCGGTCCGGGTCCGTCCGCGGCCGCCTCCGAACGCGTGGGGCGGCAGCTGCACTCGCCGCGCTCGCCGCCGCAGGCCTGATCGTCACCGACGGCTTCTCACACCCCGACGCCGCAGACACGGCAGGGCCAGAAGCGGCCCCATCCGCCCCTGATCAGGCCGCCCCACCCATCCCTTCAAATACCCCGGCTCACAACGATGACACGCCCTCCGCATCGGCCGCCCCGCCCTCGCACGGCCCCTCCACGCCCGCTCAGCCGCTGAGCGAGCCACTCCCAACACGCACACGGCCCGCCATCCACCCCGCCTCGACACCCAACACTTCTGAGCAGGCAACGCCCATCGCAGCAGGGAAGGGCAGGGCAAAGACTCCGCCCCGACCTCCGGGTGAAGAGCGGACAAACCAGATGGGCAAGAAGGCGGCACATGCCAAGTGAGGAAGCAGGAAGCGCCGAGACGGCGGTCGTACCAGCATGGTCGGCTCTGCGGGGAAGTCTGCCGGGCGGCCGACCGCGGTTCATCGACACTGCCCTACGTTGATCTCGCGAGGCGATCGTTGCGGCGGCTGCGCTCGACGCGCTGGTCGTCTAAGGAAAGACGTCCCGCTTCCTGCGGGGAAATGCAGGTGCAAGGCATGCCCGGCGCTCCACACGCGCCCCGATGCGCCTTCGGCGCGGCGGAGGCTGCTAGCGGGGCTTGGGTGAGGTGTTCATTCACGCACGCGGTGCTGAATCAGCGGTGGTGGCGGCCACCCGGCTGGCTGGAGAGCCAAAACGTAGGTGCACAGGCGACGTTGCGGAAAGAATGGCCGCCATGACGGACGAAGGCTCCTCCATCGACCCGGCCAAGCCCAGCATCGCCCGCGTCTACGACTACCTGCTCGGCGGCAAGGACAACTACGCCGTGGACCGTGAGATCGGCGACGTGTTCAAGCGCGACCTGCCCGGTTCGGTGGCCATCGCCTTCGCCAACCGCGCGGCCCTGACCCGGGCGGTCAGGGAGATCACGAAGACCACCGGCATTCGGCAGTTCATCGACCTGGGCAGTGGCCTGCCGACCGCGGACAACGTCCACCAGGTCGCCCAACGGCACGCTCCCGAGTCCCGAGTCGTCTACGTCGACATCGACGACCAAGTATTGGTCCACGGCCGCGCACTGCTGGAGGACAACGACCGGACCCGCGTCGTCGCGGTCGATGTGCGCAACCCCGAAGGCATCCGCTCTCACCCCGCCACGCTCGAAATCGTCGACTTCGCTCGTCCCGTCGCCGTCATCCTCAGCGCCATCCTTCACCACGTCAACGATGACGAGGACCCGGCCGGCATCGTCCGTTACTGGCGCGACCAGGTCCCGTCCGGAAGCTACTTCTTCATCAGCCATTTCCGCTCCGGCAACAACCCGGAGACCATGGAGGCCGAGAAGATCCTCCAGCAGACGTTCGGCCGCGGCCGGTGGCGCACGGACGCGGAGATCGCCTCCCTGCTGGACGGCCTGCAGATCCTCGGCCCCGGGATCGTCCCCGCGTCCCTGTGGCGTCCCGACAAGCCCGACACCCCGTGGAACAGCGGCGAAAGACGAGAGCTCACGGTCTGGGAACACCTCATCGCCGCCGGGCTGGCCCGGAAAGCCTAAAGGGTGTTGCAGAGGCCGTGATCAGGGCATTTCCGTTGTATGCGTGGGGGGCGAGGACTGAGCCGTGCAGGTCATCATCGATGCCGACACCCGCCTGCTCGTGGCCACCGCCCGGCAGCAGGCAACAAGGCCGATGCCCATGTGTGGCGCAACTCTGGCCTGCCGGAACAGTGTCAGGGTCCCGCAGTGCTCGGCGACGGCGCCTATATCAACACCGGCCTGGTCGTTCCTCAACGCAACGACCCGACCGACCACCGCTGGGCCGGAGAAGAAGCCGACGACGCGGAGCACCGGAGGGTCAGTGCGCGGGTCGAGCATGCGATCGGCCGGTTGAAGAACTACAAGATCCTCCGCGGCTACCGACAGCACGGCGACGGCCTCCACCGCGCGGTCCAAGCCGTCTGCAACACGCTTCAAGGGCTGTCCCGCAACCGCGAGTCGTCCCCTCAAAGACGGGTCGCTCCGTGCTCCTGGAGCTTGCCGAGGATGAGCTCAACGTCCTTGTCCGCGCAGATGCGCAGGACGGCGACCAACTCGCTGACCTCTTCGATGCGCCGTCGGAGGACGAGGTCACTGTCGTCGGGCTCATGTTGGTTGAGAATTGCCTCCAGCCGCGGCAACACCGCCGCGCATTGAGCAGGCGTGAGAAGCCGTTGCCATATCGGCCATCTCGGCGGCCTCCAACACCTCAGCCAACCGGGCGACTTCCTCCCGCAGCCTTCCACCCGCACACGGGCCGCTATCTCCCGCTCCTCCAGCATTCCCAGCACCGACGCCATCGCGCACCCTTCGCTCACGGGGCGGAAACAAGACGCCGGAGGCCTCTCTCATTCCGAGCTACACCATGCCTGACCAGCAGAAATCAACGGATCACGTTCGGTTGAGATACGGCTTCTGAACCTTGGCGTTTAACATCGCAGGTCACTCGTCCTGCTGACCTGCGGTTCTTCCCGGGACAGCGTGGGCGGCCGTTCTCCACGCTTCGAGATGTCGAGTAACGAAGTGCGAGAGAACGGCCGCTGCGCAT
>NZ_JAAHBP010000019.1 GCF_023184515.1 Streptomyces sp. D2-8
ACCAGCAACACCGAACGCACCGCAGCCCTGGCAGACTTCCTGCACAGCTACAACCACCACCGCTGCCACACCGCACTCGGGGGCCAGCCACCGATCAGCCGTGTGAACAACGCTGCGGGTCAATACAACTAGGGCCTTTTGGCAACGCGGCGAGGTGCGGTGCCAGACCACGCGACCCGGGCGGGCATAGTGAAAGGACCCCTAAGCCGGCCGGGGCTCACCTGGCCAGGCCCGAGTCGGGTGGCCCTCCCGGCCGTCTCAGCTTCCAGTAAGTGTGCAGCCCGCAGCCGGGCCCGCCCCAGCTGGTCCTCGGTCAGGGCGGCCAGTGTCCTCGGCTGTCGGGAGACAGGTGACGGGCGACCCGCCTCTTTGACCGTCGGCAGGAGCCGCAGGTCAGGATGGTCGATGAGCCGGCGGAACGAGCGGGTCTCCGTGCGGCCGTCGTCATCCGTGAGGACGAGCCGGCCGAATGGGCCGTGGATGTCTTCGATCGTCCACTCGACGCCGTGAAGCGCGACCCGCCTGCCCGGTGTGATCTGCAAGAACCCCCTTGCTGGCATCATGCCGCCCAGATCAGCGAGCTGTCGCGCAAGGGGCTGCCCGGGCCAAGATTCGCCAGCTGGCGTGCTCCAGGTGCCAACTAAGAATCTCGGTGGCAACCCGCCTTCGCGCCGCCCATGAATGGGATTGCATAAACGTGCAGCGAAACGTATAGTCATGCTCTCTGAGGAGGAGGATCCATGGCGGTACGTGCGGCAGTGGCCGGAGCGAGTGGGTACGCGGGCGGGGAACTGCTGCGTCTGCTCCTGGCGCACCCCGAGGTCGAGATCGGTGCCCTGACCGGCAACTCGAACGCGGGGCAGAAGCTCGGTGCGCTCCAGCCGCACCTGCTGCCCCTGGCCGGACGAGTGCTCCAGGAGACCACCCCGGAGGTCCTCGCCGGTCACGACGTCGTCTTCCTCGCGCTGCCGCACGGGCAGTCCGCCGCCGTCGCCGAGCAGCTCGGCCCGGACGTGCTGGTGATCGACATGGGCGCCGACTTCCGGCTGACGGACGCCGCCGCCTGGGAGCGGTTCTACGGCTCGCCGCACGCCGGAACCTGGCCCTACGGCCTTCCCGAACTGCCGGGTGCCCGCGCCGCGCTGGAGGGGTCCAAGCGCGTCGCGGTGCCCGGTTGCTACCCCACGGCCGTGTCGCTGGCGCTCTTCCCGGCGTACGCCGCCGGCCTGGCCGGGCCCGAGGCCGTGGTCGTCGCCGCGTCCGGCACCTCCGGCGCGGGCAAGGCGCCCAAGCCGCACCTGCTGGGCAGCGAGGTCATGGGGTCGATGACCCCCTACGGCGTCGGCGGCGGGCACCGGCACACGCCCGAGATCACCCAGAACCTCAGCGCGGCGGCGGGGGAGACGGTCTCCGTGTCCTTCACCCCGACCCTCGCGCCGATGCCGCGCGGGATCCTCGCCACCTGCAGTGCCAAGGCCGCCGACGGCGTCACGGGCGAGTCCCTGCGCGCCGCGTACGAGAAGGCCTTCGCCGACGAGCCGTTCGTGCACCTGCTCCCCGAGGGCCAGTGGCCCGCCACGGCGTCCGTCTACGGTTCGAACGCCGTTCAGGTGCAGGTCGCGTACGACGCCGCCGCCGGACGGATCATCGTGATCAGCGCCATCGACAACCTCACCAAGGGCACCGCGGGCGGTGCCGTCCAGAGCATGAACATCGCCCTGGGTCTCGACGAGACCACCGGACTGACGACGATCGGAGTTGCGCCGTGAGTGTGACGGCAGCAAAGGGATTCACGGCGGCGGGCATCGCCGCCGGGATCAAGGAGAACGGCAACCCCGACCTGGCCCTCGTGGTCAACACCGGCCCCCGCCGCGCCGCCGCCGGCGTGTTCACCTCCAACCGTGTGAAGGCCGCGCCGGTCCTGTGGTCCGAGCAGGTGCTGAAGAGCGGCCAGGTGTCCGCCGTCGTCCTCAACTCCGGCGGTGCCAACGCCTGTACGGGCCCCAAGGGCTTCCAGGACACCCACGCGACCGCCGAGAAGGCCGCCGAGGTCCTCGGCCGGGGCGCCATCGAGGTGGCCGTCTGCTCGACCGGCCTCATCGGCGTCCTGCTCCCCATGGACAAACTGCTCCCGGGCGTCGAGACGGCCGCGGCGCAGCTCTCCGAGCACGGCGGTGAGAAGGCCGCCATCGCCATCAAGACCACCGACAGCGTCCACAAGACGTCCGTCGTCACCAAGGACGGCTGGACCGTCGGCGGCATGGCCAAGGGCGCGGGCATGCTCGCCCCCGGCCTCGCCACCATGCTCGTCGTCCTCACCACCGACGCCGACCTGGACGACGACGTCCTCGACAACGCCCTGCGCGCGGCCACCCGGACGACCTTCGACCGGGTCGACTCCGACGGCTGCATGTCCACCAACGACACCGTGCTGCTGCTCGCCTCCGGCGCCGCCGAAGTCACCCCCGGGTACGAGGAGTTCGCCGAAGCAGTACGTCAGGTCTGCGACGACCTCGGCCAGCAGCTCATCCGGGACGCCGAGGGCGCCAGCAAGGACATCAAGGTCGAGGTGATCAACGCCGCGTCCGAGGACGACGCCGTCGAGGTGGGCCGCTCCATCGCCCGCAACAACCTCCTCAAGTGCGCCATCCACGGCGAGGACCCCAACTGGGGCCGGGTGCTCTCCGCGATCGGCACCACGCAGGCCGCATTCGAGCCGGACCGGCTCAACGTCGCCATCAACGGCGTCTGGGTCTGCAAGAACGGCGGAGTCGGCGAGGACCGCGACAAGGTCGACATGCGCTACCGCGAGGTGCACATCGTCGCCGACCTCGCCGCCGGGTCCGAGACCGCCACGATCTGGACCAACGACCTCACGGCCGACTACGTCCACGAGAACAGCGCGTACTCCTCATGAGCAGTGGATCGACCCGCAAACACACCGCCCTGCCCAAGGCGCAGATCCTCATCGAGGCGCTGCCGTGGCTGGTCCGGCACAACGGCAAGACGGTCGTCATCAAGTTCGGCGGCAACGCCATGATCGACGAGGACCTCAAGGCCGCCTTCGCCCAGGACGTGGTGTTCCTGCACCACGCCGGCCTCAAGCCCGTCGTCGTGCACGGCGGCGGCCCGCAGATCAGCGCCGCCCTCGACCGGCACGGCATCGTCAGCGAGTTCAAAGCGGGCCTCAGGGTGACCACCGAGGACGCCATGGACGTCGTACGGATGGTGCTGGCCGGGCAGGTCCAGCGCGAACTGGTCGGGCTGCTCAACCAGCACGGTCCGCTCGCCGTCGGCCTCACCGGCGAGGACGCGCACACCATCACCGCCACCAAGCACCAGCCCGAGATCGACGGCGAGTTGGTCGACATCGGGCGGGTGGGCGAGATCACCGCGATCGACACCGGCGCGATCGAGGCCCTGCTCGCCGACGGCCGCATCCCGGTCGTCTCCTCGATCGCCCGCTCCCAGGACGACGGACATGTCTACAACGTCAATGCTGATACGGCGGCTGCGGCACTCGCTGCTGCTCTGGGCGCCGAAACCCTCATGGTCCTCACGGACGTCGAGGGCCTCTACGAGGACTGGCCGCACAGCGACGAGGTGATCAGCCGCCTCACCGCCGTCGAGCTGGAGCGGCTGCTGCCGGACCTGTCGTCCGGCATGGTGCCGAAGATGGAGGGCTGCCTGCACGCCGTACGCAACGGCGTCACCACCGCCCGCGTCATCGACGGCCGGGTCCAGCACTCGATCCTGCTGGAGATCTTCACCGACGAGGGCATCGGCACGATGGTCGTGCCCGACGAGCAAGAGGGGGATGCCGTATGACCGCCCATCAGGAGTACGCCGAGCGGTGGCAGGGCGCGCTCATGAACAACTACGGCACCCCGCTGCTGCCCCTGGCACGCGGCGCGGGCACCAAGGTGTGGGACGCCGACGGCAACGCGTACCTCGACTTCGTCGGCGGCATCGCCACCAACGCCCTCGGCCACGCCCACCCGGCGATCGTCGAGGCCGTGAGCCGCCAGATCGGCTCCCTCGGTCACATCTCCAACTTCTTCATGGCCGAGCCGACGGTCGCCCTCGCCGAGCGGCTGCTCCGCCTCTTCGGCCGGGACGGCAAGGTCTTCTTCTGCAACTCCGGTGCCGAGGCCAACGAGGCCGCCTTCAAGATCGGTCGGCTGACCGGCCGGACCCACATCGTCGCCACCGAGGGCGCCTTCCACGGGCGGACCATGGGCGCCCTGGCGATGACCGGCCAGGCCGGCAAGCGCGAGCCGTTCCTGCCGCTGCCCGGCGACGTCACCCACGTGCCCTTCGGCGACGCGCAGGCCCTGGCCGCCGCCGTCACCGAGGAGACCGCGCTCGTCATCCTCGAGCCGATCCAGGGCGAACTCGGTGTCGTCGTCCCGCCGGCCGGCTACCTCAAGGCGGCCCGGGCCATCACCGCCGCGACCGGGGCGCTCCTGGTCCTCGACGAGGTGCAGACCGGCATCGGCCGCACCGGGCACTGGTTCGAGTACCAGGCCCACGAGGGCGTCCTGCCCGACATCGTCACCCTCGCCAAGCAACTCGGCGGCGGACTGCCGCTCGGCGCCACCGTCGCCTTCGGCCGTGCGGCCGACCTGCTCCAGCCCGGCCAGCACGGCACGACCTTCGGCGGCAGCCCCGTCGCCTGCGCCGCCGGGCTCGCCGTCCTCGACACCATCGAGAACGAGGGGTTGCTGGAGAACGTCAAGCGGCAGAGCGAGAGGCTGCGGGACGGAATCGAGGGCCTCGGCCATCAGTTGATCGATTTCGTCCGGGGTACGGGACTCCTCCTGGGTATCGTGCTCACCGAGCCGCTCGCGCCCCAGGTGCGCCAGGCGGCTCAGGAGGCCGGATTCCTGGTGAACGTGCCCGCCCCCGACGTCGTCCGGCTGATGCCGCCGCTGAACCTCGGCGACGACGAGGTGGACGCGTTCCTCGGGGCGCTGCCCGGCATCCTCCAGGCAGTAGGCGGGGACGGACGATCCGGGGAATGAGACGACGATGAGTCAGGCGCAGGACCACGAGCAGCCGGGGGCGAACGGGCCCGCCGTGCCGCAGACCCGCACCGCCCGCCACCGCCGGATCGTGGACATCCTCAACCGGCAGCCGGTCCGCTCGCAGAGCCAGCTGGCGAAGCTGCTCGCCGACGACGGGCTGAGCGTCACGCAGGCGACGCTCAGCCGGGACCTGGACGAGCTGAACGCGGTGAAGATCCGCAACGCCGACGGCGACCTGATCTACGCGGTGCCCAGCGAGGGCGGGTTCCGTACGCCCCGGGCGCCGCTCGGCGGGTCGGCGAAGGAGGAGCGGATGCGGCGGCTCTCGCAGGAGCTGCTGATCTCCGCGGAGGCCTCGGCGAATCTCGTGGTGCTGCGGACCCCTCCGGGGGCGGCGCAGTTCCTGGCCTCGGCGATCGACCAGGCGGAGCTGCACGACATCCTGGGGACGATCGCCGGTGACGACACGTTGCTGCTGATCAGCAGGGAGCCGACGGGTGGGCAGGCGCTGGCGGATCATCTGCTGAGGCTGGCGCAGAACGGGCACTGAGCGGTTGTCGTTCGGGCGCGGGTGGGCCGTGGCCGGCCGCGCAGTTCCCCGCGCCCCTGGGGCGCGGGTGAGCGGAACGCCCTGACCTCAGCCCGCAATCAGCCCAGCCGTGCTGCCAGGCCTCCCGTGCAACGCACCTCGTCCCCGGCCGTGATCAGCAGCGCCTCCACATCCGGCAGCGACTCCAGCCACGCCAGCCCCTCCCGCGAGCCCATCGCGAACGCCGCCGTCGCCCAGCAGTCCACCCACGTCAGCCGGGGGCCCACCACTGTCACGGCGACCAGGTCGGTCACCGCGGAACGCCCCGTACGGGGATCGACGATGTGGTCTCCCCGCTCCGCCGTACCGGACGTGGCCACGGACAGCTCCGCCATCCCGGCCGCCGAGACGACCGCCGCGAGACCCCCCGGACGCAACGGGTCGGACACGCCCACGCGCCACGGCCGCTGCCCACCCGGTGTCCCGAGCAGCTGCACATCGCCGCCGCCGTTCAGGTTCACTCCGCATACCCCGGGCACGTCCGCCAGCCCCCGCGCCGCCCGCTCGACCGCCCAGCCCTTGACGATGCCGGTCGGATCGAGGCGGCCCTGGTACGACGTGCTGAACCAGCCGTCGCTTCTCCGCTCCGCCTCGGCGGCCAGTTCCAGCACCTCGGCGACCTCGGGGTCGCACTCCGCGACGGTCAGCTCCCCGCGCTGCAACCGGGAGATCTGGCTGTCCTCGCGGTACGTGCTGAACACCTCGTCGACCCGGCGCAGCCCGGCGACGGCCTCGTCCAGGGCCGCGCGCACGGCGGCCGGTTCCCCGCCGCGGACGTCGAAGGAGAAGACGGTCCCCATCGTCTCCTCGGCATGACGTACCGCGGCGGGAGCCTGTGCGGAGTCGGCCACCGTGTCAGCCACCGGCCTGGTCCAGCGCCGACTGGAGGGACTGCTTGTAGCCGGCGCTGGTGTACGTCGCCCCGGACACCGCGTCGATCTGCGCGTTTCCGGCCGCGACGGCCGCCTGGTTGAGGCGGGGGACGGAGGAGGAGGTGATCTGGTCGCTGCGGCCGCCCTTGGGGGCCTGGACCGCCTCGGCCTTGGTGATCTTCCCGCCGGTGACGGTCACCCGTACCTGCACCGGGCCGTACTGCGTCTGCGCCGCACTGCCGGTGAGGGTCTGCGTCGTGGCCTGGCCGGCCCCCGAGCCCGCGGCCTGCGAGGAACCGCCGCCGGCCGGAGCCTTGTCCAGGGCCGACTGGAGCGACTTCTTGTAGCCGGCGCTGGTGTAGGTGGCGCCCGACACCGCGTCGATGTCCGCGTTTCCGGCCGCGACGGCCGCCTGGTTGAGGCGGGGGACGGAGGAGGAGGTGATCTGGTCGCTGCGGCCGCCCTTGGGGGCCTGGACCGCCTCGGCCTTGGTGATCTTCCCGCCCGCGACGGTCACCCGCACCTGGACCGGCCCGTACTCCGTCTGCGCGACATCGCCGGTCAGCGTCTGCGCGGCGCCCGAACCCTGCTGCGATCCGGCCGACGCCTTCGCCTTGTCCAGGGCCGACTGGAGCGACTTCTTGTAGCCGGCGCTGGTGTACGTCGCCCCGGAGACGGCGTCGATCTCCGCGTTCTGCGCCGCCATCACCGCCTGGTTCAGACGCGGCACCGAGCTCGCGGTGATCTGGTCGCTGCGGCCGCCCTTCGGCGCCTGGACCGCCTCGGCCTGGGTGATCTTTCCGTTGCTCATCGTCAGGCGGACCTGCACGGCGCCGTACTGCGTCTGCGCCGCGTCGCCGGTGACCGCTCCGTTCACGCCGCCCTGCGGGGCCTGCCCGGCCGCCGCGGGCGGTGCCTGGCCCGCAGCCTGGGCGGATCCCGGGTCGGAGGCCGGCTTCAGGGACAGCAGCAGCACGATCCCGGAGACGGTGGCTGCGCCGGCGAGCACGGCACGCCGGACGGGGTGAGACTTCCTCATCGTTTCTCAAGCTCCTGAAGGGCCGTTGGTGTCCCGTCGCTCACATCTCGAACGACTCGTGATGGATACGGCGGGCGGGTACTCCCGCTCCGCGCAGTGCCTCGTAGACCGACTGCGCGAAGCCGGGCGGCCCGCACATGAAGACGTCGTGGTTGTCGATGTCCGGGATCTTCCGCTGGAGGGACTCCGCCGAGATGTCGGGGCGTTCCCCGTCCGGGCTGTTGACCGCGTACATCAGCCGGGCGCCGCGCTCGTCGGCGATCTTGGCGAGTTCGCCCCACAGGGCCAGGTCCTGGGTGCTGTTGGCCCGGTAGAGGAGCGTGATGTCACCGGACGCGCCCGGCAGCGTCTCGAACAGGGCCCGCATCGGGGTGATGCCCACACCGCCCGCCACCAGCAGCACCTTGCCGCGGCTGCGGCGCTGCGCGGTCATCGCGCCGTACGGTCCCTCCGCCCACACCTTGGTGCCGGGCGTCAGCTCGCGCAGCCGGGAGGTGTGGTCGCCGATCGCCTTGACGGTGATCCGCAGCATGTCCGGGCGGGGCGCCGCCGACAGCGAGTACGGGTGCGAACTGAAGCGCATGCCCGGTGCCATGAACCGCCAGCGGAAGAAGTGCCCGGCCTCCGCGCCCATCCGGTGCAGCTTGCGTCCGCTGATCAGCACGGACACGATCCCCGGGGTCTCCTCGATGACCGCCTCGACCCGCATGCGGTGCCGCAGGTTCAGCCGGATCGGGGTGAGGATCCGGAACCAGAGCACCAGCGCGGTCACCACGCCGTACAGCCCGTACCAGAAGGTCTTCGCGGCGGGCTCGACGGCGAACTCGTTGCCCGTCGTGATCTGGTGCCAGAACGTCATGTACACCGACGCGTACGTGAGCAGGTGCACGTGGTACCAGGTGTCGTACCCGATCAGGCGGCGCACACCGCCGATCGACAGGATCCCGATGAGGAACAGCAGGCCCGTGCCGATGGCGGCCTTGCCCATGTCCGGCAGCTGGTTGATGGAGTCGGTCGTCTGCTGGACGATGTCGCCGAGTCCCTTGCCCGCCTGCAGGGCGTAGCCCCACATGGTGAGGAAGACATGGGCGAGGACCAGGCAGAGCGTGTAGCGGCCGGTCATGGCGTGCCAGCGCGCGACCCGGTCGGTACCCACCCGTCGCTCCAGCGCGGGCACCCGGGCCATCTGGAGCACCACGAGCGCCATCAGGTAGCCGGCGAGCAGGCCGGTGATCCGGCCCGCGGCCAGGATCTTGCTCGAGGTGTCCGCGAGGGACGGTGTGTTGTCCCACCACAGCCACAGCACGGCCGCCGCTCCGGCCCACAGGGCGATCAACAGCGGGACGGCCGGGGAGCGGCGCGGGCGGATGCGGCGCATCGTCTGGCGGCGGGCGGCACGTCCGCCTGCGAGCGTGGTGGTCACGGTTCCTCCGTGGGGACTTGACCCTTGGCCCACTGATACGTGCCGGGACACGGGAGTGTTCAGCCACGGGCCGAGTCGCGCGCGAACAGCAGTGACCCCTGGTAACACTCACCCGGCCGGCGTCCCGTCACAGGCGGGTGACGGCCGTGCTTCCGCTCCGCGTCCCCACGGCGATGTGCGGCCGCCGCGCGGGGTCGGCCCAGAGGAGGATCCGCCGCATGGCCTCCTCGGAGACGGAGACACAACCGGCCGTCGCCCCCCGCCCGTTGACATGGAGGAAGATGCCCGCGCCGCGCCCCCGCACGGGACGCGCGTAGTTGAAGCCGATGACGAGCGCGTGCGCGTACTGCGCGCGATACGTGATCAGGTGCTCGGACTCGGCGGCCCGGCAGTCGGCCGCACGCGGCTCGGTCCAGCGGTTGTAGGAGCGGGAGCCGTTGTCCTGGCACCACCAGGAGTCCTGGTGCACCCGGCGGTAGGGGTACGCCGTCCCGCGCGGCGCCGCCTCGATGCCGAAGGCGTACGGCAGGCCGTAGAGGCCGGTGGGTGTGGTGTTGGTGCCCTGCTTGCGAAGGGCGCCCTCGACGAGTCCGTTCGCGCCGAAGCGGGCAGCCGCGGAGCCCCTCTTCACCCAGCGCCCGTCCGCGCGGTCCCACCAGATGACCGTGCCCGTCGTCGAGGCCCGCTTCGGGGCCACCGCGGTGATCAGCTGGGTGCCGCCGCCGGTGTCCGCCATCCGGGCCGGCAGCGGCGGCGAGGGGGCGGGCGGCCCGGCGCCGAGCACGATCAGGGAGGAGACGGCGAGGGCGACGGCACCGGGGCGCATGCCTCAGACCGTAGAGGGCGGCAGCGGCAACGGCAGCCCGGGTAGTCCGTCCAGGCTGGTGGCGATGTGCTCCTTCTTGGTGAAGTAGGCACTCAGCGATGCGTCGTCCTCGCGGGCGAAACGCTTGCCGTGCAGATCGCGGTCCGCCTCGTACGCCATGAAGGGCACCCCGTAGCCGCAGGTGTCGCGCACGAGTTCGGCGGTGACGACGATGATCGCGCGCAGACCGTGCTGCGCCGGGTCGATGTCCGGGAAGTGCGCGAGCAGTTCCCCGAAACGGGGGTCGTCGCGGAAGACCGGTTCACCCCTGCCGTGCACGCGGACGATGTTCGGCGGGCCCTGGAAGGCGCACCACATCAGGGTGATCCGCCCGTTCTCCCGCAGATGGGCGATGGTCTCGGCGTTGGAACCGGCGAAGTCGAGGTAGGCCACCGTGAGCTCGTCGAGCACCGCGAAGGAGCCCGAGAGACCTTTGGGGGAGAGGTTGACCGTGCCGTCGGCGGCCAGGGGTGCGGTGGCGGTGAAGAAGACCGGCTGCGCCTCGATGAACGCGCGGAGCCGGCCGTCGATGCGCTCGTAAGTCTTTCCCATGTCGAACGATTATGGTCGCAGTTATTTCGACTGTCTAAGGAATTGCGGGATCCGGTCACCTCTGCCGGACCCCGCGGGCAGACGTCTCCGTGGCCGCCCCGGCCGGCGCTCGCACGGGGCGGCCACGGGTTCCTGTCACCTCACTTGGTGAGGGTGCAGGCGGCCAGGGAATCCAGCCCGGCCGGGCGCTCGGCCGTGCGGCCGATGGCGGTGGCGATGCGGTTGATCGCCGCGACGCGCTTGTCCTCCAGCGGGCCGAGGATGGCGTTCTGGACGAAGTTGGGCCCGCCCTGGCCGACCGTGTCCACCAGGCGCTTGTTGGCCTCCTGGATCTGGGTGTCCAGCTGCCCGAGGTTCCGGTCGACCTCGGCCTGGGCCGAGGCGGGGACCGCGGGCAGCTCGGAGGCGACGTCCGGGCAGCTGATCGTGCCGGCACCGGCGTTCCCCGCCTCGCCCGCACCCGCACCGGCCTCCGCGCCGGCGCCCTCCTCGGCACCCGCGCCGCCCTCTCCGGCACCTGCCCCGGCTCCGGCCTCGGCGCCCGCACCCGCTTCCGCACCGGCGCCCGCCTCGCCACCCGCCGCCTCGCCCGCTCCGGCGCCGCCGTCGGCGTTGAGCTGGCAGGCGGCGAAGGCCTCGAGGCCCTCGGGCTTCTCGGCGGCCCGCCCGATGGCGGTCTCGATGCGGTTGAGGGCGGCGACGCGCTTGTCCTCCAGCGGGCCGAGGATGGCGTTCTGGACGAAGTTGGGCCCGCCCTGGCCGACCGTGTCCACCAGGCGCTTGTTGGCCTCCTGGATCTGCGTGTTCAGCTGGGCGAGGTTGCTGTCGACCTCCGCCTTCGCCGAGGCGGGGACCGCGGGCAGCTGGCCGGTGACGTCCGGGCACGAGATGGTTCCGGGGTCCGCCAGCGTCCGGGCGTTCGTGGCGCCGCTGTCGGGCGTCTCCCCGGCGAGGGCGAAGCCGGCGATCACCGTGCCGGACAGTGCCACCGCGGCGGCGCCGCCGATGAACGTGACGCGACGCTTGTTGTACTTCGGAAGAGCCCTGGACATGCGGATGCCTCACTAGGGGTCGGGGGTGTCGTCGGTGTCGTAACGCGGCGCCTGCGTTCGGCGAGAGGTACGGGTAAGCGGTTTCCCGTGTTCAAGGAATCTTCAAATTCCTCTCGGCCGACCGGAATCCGGCCCCTCAGCCCAGGCGGATTGACGAATCATGCAGAGCTCTGCATACTCATGCATGTCGGTGATCTGCCCTGAGCAGTAGCGTGATGACCGTCTCCACGCCCCCGGGCGAGAAGGCGGTGGCACATCCACACCCATTGAGGAGCGCAGCAGGTGAGCAGCAACAGCGGTGACGTCCGGCTCTGGGGCGGTCGTTTCGCCGACGGTCCCGCCGAGGCCCTGGCGAAGCTGTCCGCGTCCGTCCACTTCGACTGGCGGCTCGCGCCGTACGACATCGCCGGTTCGCGTGCCCACGCGCGCGTGCTGCACAAGGCGGGCCTGCTCACGGACGACGAGCTGACCCGCATGATCGCCGGGCTGGACCAGCTGGAGGCGGACGTCGCCGACGGCTCCTTCGTGGGCACGATCGCCGACGAGGACGTCCACACCGCCCTGGAGCGCGGCCTCCTGGAGCGTCTCGGCCCCGACCTCGGCGGCAAGCTGCGCGCGGGCCGCTCCCGCAACGACCAGGTCGCGACCCTCTTCCGCATGTACCTGCGCGACCACGCCCGGATCGTCGGCGGCCTGATCGCCGAGCTCCAGGACGCGCTGATCGGCCTGGCCGAGGCCCACCCCGACGTGGCGATGCCCGGCCGTACGCACCTTCAGCACGCCCAGCCCGTCCTCTTCGCCCACCACGTCCTGGCCCACGTCCAGTCCCTCTCCCGGGACGCGGAGCGGCTGCGCCAGTGGGACGCGCGCACGGCGGTCTCGCCCTACGGATCAGGCGCCCTGGCGGGCTCCTCCCTCGGGCTGGACCCGGAGGCGGTGGCGAAGGACCTCGGCTTCGAGCACGGCTCGGCCGGCAACTCCATCGACGGCACGGCCTCCCGGGACTTCGTCGCCGAGTTCGCGTTCATCACGGCGATGATCGGGGTCAACCTGTCCCGGATCGCCGAGGAGGTCATCCTCTGGAACACGAAGGAGTTCTCCTTCGTGACCCTGCACGACGCGTTCTCGACGGGCTCGTCGATCATGCCGCAGAAGAAGAACCCGGACATCGCGGAGCTGGCGCGCGGCAAGTCCGGCCGTCTGATCGGCAACCTGACGGGCCTGATGGCCACGCTCAAGGCCCTCCCGCTCGCGTACAACCGCGACCTCCAGGAGGACAAGGAGCCGGTCTTCGACTCCATCGACCAGCTGGAGGTCCTCCTCCCGGCCTTCACCGGCATGATGGCCACGCTCACCGTCCACCGCGAGCGGATGGAGGAACTGGCCCCGGCCGGCTTCTCCCTCGCCACGGACATCGCCGAGTGGCTGGTCAAGCAGGGCGTCCCGTTCCGCGTGGCCCACGAGGTCGCCGGCGAGTGTGTGAAGGTCGCCGAGGCCGAGGGCAAGGAACTGGACGAGCTGACGGACGAACAGTTCGCCAAGATCTCCGCCCACCTGACCCCCGAGGTCCGTACGGTCCTCAACGTCCCCGGCGCCCTGGCCTCCCGCAACGGCAGGGGCGGCACGGCCCCGAGCGCGGTCGCGGTGCAGCTGGCCGAGGTGAAGGCGGACGTGACGGCGCAGCACGAGTGGGCGACAGCACGACAGAAGTCCTGAGGGGCGTGGGGAACTGCGCGAGCAACCCCACGCGACCCGCACTCGCCGAAACACAGCACGTCCCGGCCTCTGAGGCGAAGGTCATCGCGGGAGTTACGTTGGTCGAAAGCCGTAGCCGACCGAACGGAGCCCCCCGATGCCCTTCGCCCGCCTGGCCACAGCAACAACCCCCACCTGCCACATCGGCTTGGGCCTCGCCGCCGTGGGACGCCCCGGCTACATCAACCTCGGCCGGGACGAGGACCTTCCGGCGGAGCGCACGGTCGATGCCCTGCGGGAACGCACCCACGCGCTCCTCGACGCCGCCTACGCCCAGGGCGTCCGCTACTTCGACGCCGCCCGCTCCTACGGCCGCTCCGAGGAGTTCCTCGCCGGCTGGCTCAAGGACAGGCCCGGCCTCGACGACATCGTCGTGGGCAGCAAGTGGGGCTACACCTACACCGCCGACTGGTCCACCGACGCCGAGCGGCACGAGGTCAAGGACCACACCCTCGCCACCTACGAACGGCAGCGCGCGGAGAGCGACGGCCTGCTCGGCGACCGGCTCGACCTCTACCAGATCCACTCGGTGACCCCGGACAGCCCGGCCCTCACCGACAAGGAACTGCACGCGAAGCTCGCGGAAGCCGCCGCGCAGGGCCTCACCGTCGGCTTCTCCACCAGCGGCCCCGCCCAGGCGGACGCGATCCGCGCCGCCCTCGCCGTGACGGTCGACGGCGAACCCCTCTTCCGTACCGTGCAGTCCACGTACAACGCGCTGGAGACCTCCGCCGCCCCCGCCCTCGCCGAGGCGCACGACGCCGGACTCACCGTGATCGTCAAGGAGGGCATGGCCAACGGCCAGCTCGCCGGGCCGCACGCCCCGGACGTCGTGAAGGAGATCGCCGAGCGGGCCGGGCTGGGCTGCGACGCCGTCGCCCTGGCCGCGATCCTGCGCGAGCCCTGGGCCGGTGTCGTCCTCTCCGGCGCGGCCACCACCAACCAGCTCGCCTCCAACCTGCACGCGGCGGTCGTCGACCTCGACGACGACCAGCTGACCCGCCTCGCCACGCTGGTGGAGGAGCCGCACGCGTACTGGGAGCGGCGCGCGCAGCTGCCCTGGCACTGATCACCCCGGCACGCACACCGGCACGGCAGCCATGAGTCACGCATACCCCGATTGAGACATTCATGTCTCATATGGTTTATTGTTGTCTCATGGCTGTCGATCCCGAGCATGTGCTGCGCGCCGCCGCGGCCCTGCTGACCCGCAAATCCACCGCGACCATGGACGAGGTCGCCAAGGCCGCCGGCATCAGCCGGGCCACGCTGCACCGCCACTTCGCCGGACGTGACGCCCTCGTCCGCGCGCTGGAGTCGCTGGGCATCGCGGAGTGCGAGGCGGCGCTGGACGCCGCCCGGCTCGACGAGGGCACGGCGGGTGAGGCCGTGCGCCGGCTGGTCGGAGCCATCGAGCCCGCCGCCGGGCTGCTCGCGTTCCTCTACTCCGAGAACCAGCTGTTCGAGGGCGAGGAGCTGAACGCGGGCTGGACCCTGATAGACGACCGGATCTCCGCCCTGTTCCGGCGCGGCCAGCTCAGCGGCGAGTTCCGCATCGACCTCACGCCCGCCTGGCTCACCGAGGCGCTGTACGGCCTGCTGGCCTCCGGCGCCTGGATGGTGCACAGCGGCAAGGGCGCCCCCAACGACTTCCAGCACATGATCGTCGAGCTGCTGCTCGGCGGCGCGCTGCGACGAGACGCACCACAGAGAGAGGAATCATGACCAGCACCCTGCAGACGGCGAAGACGACCGAGGCGGTGCAGCGCCCGGGCCGCTGGCTCGCGCTCGCCGTTCTCGTGCTCGCCGTGCTGCTGGTGGCCGTCGACGCGACCGTCCTCGGTCTCGCGACCCCCTACATCAGTGAGGACCTGAAGCCCTCCGGCACCCAGCTGCTGTGGATCGGCGACGTCTACTCGTTCGTCATCGCCGGTCTGCTCGTCTCCATGGGCAGCCTCGGCGACCGGATCGGCCGCAAGCGGATCCTGCTGGTCGGTGCCACGGCGTTCGGCGCGATATCCGTCTTCAACGCCTACGCCACGACCCCCGAGATGATGATCGTCGCGCGGGCGCTGCTCGGCGTCGCCGGTGCGACCCTGATGCCGGCCACGCTCGCCCTGATCCGCAACCTCTTTCACGACCCGCGCGAGCGCAGCCTCGCCGTCGGCATCTGGGGCGCCACCGCCTCCGCCGGTACGGCGGTCGGCCCGATCGTGGGCGGGTTCCTGCTGGAGCACTTCTGGTGGGGATCGGTCTTCCTGATCAACCTGCCCGTGATGGCCGTGCTGGTCCTCGTCGGGATCAAGCTGCTGCCCGAGTCGCGCACCGCGAACCCCGGCCCCTGGGACCTGGTCAGCGTCGTGCTGTCGCTGGTCGGCATGATCGGCATCGTGTACGCCGTCAAGGAAGCCGCCACGCACGGCTTCGCGTGGACCACCCTGGCCGCGGGCCTGCTGGGCGCCGCCGCCCTGTACGGGTTCGTCCGCCGCCAGCTCAGGCTGCCGACGCCGCTGCTGGACATGAGGCTGTTCCGCAACCGCGGCTTCAGCGGGGCGGTGCTGGCCGACCTGCTGACCATCCTCGGCCTGTCCGGGCTGGTGTTCTTCCTGTCCCAGTATCTGCAACTCGTCCAGGGCAGGCGCCCGTTCGAGGCCGGGCTGGCCGAACTGCCCGCGGCGATCGGCGCGGTGGTGGCCGGACTGATCGCGGGGCGTGCGGCCCGGCGCCTGTCGGTGCGGGCCGTCGTCTCCGGGGGTCTCGCGGCCATAGGCCTCGCTCTGGCCGCGCTCACGGTGCTCGACCAGTCCACCGGCTACCCGCTGCTCGGGACCGTGCTGCTGGTGGTCGGCGTCGGCGCCGGCTTCTCGTTCACCGTGACCGCCGACGTGATCCTCTCCAGCGTGCCGGGGGAGCAGGCGGGCTCCGCGTCCGCGGTGTCCGAGACGGCGTACGAACTCGGCGCCGCGCTCGGCATCGCCGCGCTCGGCTCGATCGTGACCGGCGTCTACCGCGACTTCACCGGTCCCGCGGGCACACCGGCCGCGGCCCACGAGTCACTGGGCGGCGCCGTCGAGGCGGCCGCGGGCATGCCCGCCCACAGCGCCGCCGCGATGCTGGACGCGGCCCGCACGTCCTTCGTCGACGGCCTGGCCCTCGCGGCGGGCGTGGGCGCGGCGGTCCTGCTGGCAGCGGCGGTCGCGGCGTGGTTCCTGCTGCGAGGCCAGAAGCTGGAAGGCGGCGGGTCGAAACACGCGTGAGGTCCACGCCCTCAGGGGCGCGGGCCACGCAGCGAACGCGCCGGGGTCATGCCCTCAGGGGAGCGGGGCCTACGCAGCGAACGCCCCTGGGGTCATGCCCTCAGGGGCGCGGGGAACTGCGCGGCCAGCCCCCACTCACCCGCGGCCGCCCGAGCCCGACCGCGCCCGGAGAAACCTAAGCCGCTTCCTTCGCCTTGCTCGCGTACATGTCCACGTACTCCTGCCCGGACAGCTGCATGACCTCGGTCATCACCGAGTCGGTCACGGCCCGCAGCACATACCGGTCCCGGTCCATCCCCTCGTACCGGGAGAACTCCATCGCCTCACCGAACCGCACGGTGACCTTGCCCGGACGGGGCAGCCCCGCCCCGCCCGGCTGAAGCTTGTCCGTGCCGATCATCGCGAAGGGCACCACGGGCGCACCCGTCATCAGGGTCAGCCGGGCGATCCCCGTCCGCCCCCGGTACAGCCGCCCGTCGGGCGACCGCGTCCCCTCCGGGTAGATGCCGAACATGCGGCCCTCCTCCAGCACCCGCCGCCCGGTCATCAGCGCGGCGACACCGCCCCGGCCACCGTCACGATCCACCGGGATCATGCCGACGCCGGTGAAGAACCAGGCCATCAGCCGGCCCTTGAGGCCCTTGCCGGTCACGTACTCGTCCTTGCCGATGAAGACGACCTGACGGTCGCAGACCAGCGGCAGGATCATCGAGTCGATGAACGTCAGGTGGTTTCCGGCCAGGATGACCGGGCCGTCGCCGGGAATGTGCTCCGCACCCTCCACCTGTGGGCGGAACATCAGGCGCATGATCGGGCCGAGCACTGCCTTGATGAGCGCGAAGCGGGACAACGGACCCTCCGGTGTCAAGGGGTTCTGTATGAGTCTGTGCAGGTGAGGACGATACTCGTGGCCCCGGGCATCGCGCACATCGGGCACGGCGACTTCACCGAGGCCTTACGCACTGTTGACGCGTGTTTACCTGCGGTGGCGCGCCGTCGAGGGTGCGAAACGCGACCGACACGATGTGACGCACATCGCCCCGGGCCCACCGCACGCGTTCCCAGAACGGCCGGACCGAATCGAGCCGGAGGCGACGGGTCGTCAATTCATCCTCCCCACCAGCCACTACGACATCCGACGTCACCCGCGTGTTCCGCGCGGGGTCTCCCACCGGTCATGTACGCGCCCCTACGATCGGCCCGCACGGACGAGCAGAACGGCCTGGAGGGCGCTCATGGGAACGCAGGAGTCGAACGAAGAAACGAGCGGTACCGGACGGCGGGCGCTGCTCGGCGCGGCGGTGCTCGGTGCCGGCGGAGCAGTCATCGGCATGGCCGGCACGGCGCGCGCCGACGGCGCCCGGCACGGCGGCGGACCGAGGAGCCTGCCCAAGCCGACGATCATCGGCCACCGCGGCGCCAGCGGCTACCGCCCGGAGCACACCTTCGGTTCGTACCAGCTGGCCCTCGACATGGGCGCCGACATCGTCGAGGCGGGCGACCTGGTGCCCACGAAGGACGGGCACCTGGTCTGCCGTCACGAGCCGGAGATCGGCGGCACCACGGACGTCGCCGACCACCCCGAGTTCGCCGGCCGCAAGACGACCAAGCTGCTCGACGGCGTCTCCACGACCGGCTGGTTCACCGAGGACTTCACGCTCGCGGAGCTGAAGACGCTGCGCGCGGTCGAGCGCATCCCGGCCAACCGCCCGCACAACACCCTCTACAACGGCCGCTGGGAGATCCCCACCTTCGAAGAGGTCCTGCGCTGGCAGGACGAGCAGACCCGCAAGCGCGGCAAGCAGGTGTGGATCTACCCCGAGCTCAAGCACCCCACCTACTTCCGCCGGCAGGGCCTCCCGCTGGAGGAGCGCGTCGCCAAGCTGCTGCGCAAGTACCGCAAGGACCGGCGTACCTCCCCGGTCATCCTCCAGTCCTTCGAGCCGACCAGCATCCAGCGCCTGCACAAGCTCGTCGGCAACCCGCTGGTCGTCCTGCTGTCCTCGGCGGACTCCCGCCCCTGGGACTTCGTCCAGACCGGCGACCCGCGCACGGTCGCCGACCTGGTCAAGCCGGCCGGACTGCGGGAGATCGCCTCCTACGCGCAGGGCATCGGCCCGACCCTGGACCTGGTCATCCCGCGCGACGCCCAGGGCAACCTCACCAAGCCGACGACGCTCGTCGCCGACGCGCACCGGGTGGGCCTGATCCTGCACCCGTACACCATGCGCAACGAAAACCCCTTCCTGCCCGCGAACTTCCGCAAGGGCACGGACGCGGACGCCTACGGTGACGTCTTCGGCGCGTACCGGGCGTACTTCGCGACCGGCATCGACGGCGTCTTCACCGACCAGCCCGACACGGGTCTGCTGGCCCGCGAGGACTTCAACGGCTGAGCCCGTCAATATCTGAGCTCGCACCACTCGGTCGAGTGAGTTTCGGCCGTCCGGGCAACCCGCCGCCCGGGCGGCCGCGTCGCTCCGCACATGACGCACGACCTGGTCACCGCCCTGCGCCCGCAGCTCACCGCCGAGGCCTCCGCGGAGGCATATTCCACCGGAACCGAGCCGGGCGACCTGGAGCAGGCGGTCTGGCTCCGCCTGTTGGAGCGCCTCGACGCCGAGGACCCGCCGCTCGACCCCCAGCGGTGGCTCCGCCGCGCCGTCCGCTCCGAGGCGCGCCGTACCCGCCGTACGAGCCGCCTCGAACGGCCGTACTCCGGTGAACCGGTCGACGACCCAGACCGCGACCCCGAGCAGCTCGCCCTCGCCGCGGCCCGCGGCCGGGCCCTGCGCGAGGCCGTGCGCCGTCTCCCGGGCCGCTGCCCCCGGCTGATGGAGGCCCTGCTCTCGCCGGAGGACCTGACATACCGGGAAATCGCAGGGGAGTTGGGTATCTCACAGGGGAGTCTTGGCCCGGAACGTTCCAGATGCCTGGGATGTCTCCGGAGAATGCTCACGCCGGAGGTTGCGGCCCGCTGAGGACGGGGATAGGAGTGGGGGACGACAGGTGATCAGATGAGCGGGAGGCGTGCGCACATGGGCATGAGCGTGACCATCTCTGCGGCGACCGAGCAGGACGCGGAGCAGATCTTCAGACTGCAGTACCTGTGCTTCCAGTCGGAGGCGGCGCTGTACGGGAACTACCGCATCGACCCGCTCGTCCAAACCCTCGACTCGGTCCGCGAGGAGGTCACCGGCGACTGTGTCTTCGTGGCCCGGCTCGGCGAGGAGGTCGTCGGCTCGGTCCGCGGCTCGGTCACCGAGGACGGCGCCGCCGCGATCGGCAAGCTCTGCGTCCACCCCCGCCTCCAGGGTCACGGCATCGGCGCCCGTCTTCTCCGAGCGGCCGAGTCGGCCCTCGTCGGCCGGCACGGCGCCACCCGCTTCCGCCTCCACACCGGCCACCGCAGCGAGGGCAACCTCCGCCTCTACCGCAAGGTCGGCTACGAGACGGTGGGCACGTCCCAGGGCGCCGACGGCGTACTGATGATCATCCTGGAGAAGCCGGCGAGCACTTACGCGGCGACAGCGTGATGATCGGCCTTCTTTAGGGGCGCGGGGAACTGCGCGACGAGCCACACATGGCCCGCTGCCGCCTGACGAACCTCAGGCGGCACCCTCCCGGGGCGCACCCTTCCGCAGCCAGTAAACGGCGGACAGCGGCAAGAGCACGGGAATGAAGAGGTACCCCATCCCGAAGTCCGACCACACGGTCGCGTCCGGGAAGGCGGACGGCTCGACCAGGGTCCACGTCCCCACCGTCAACACCCCCGCCAACTCGGCGACACAGCACACCAGGGCGACCTTCCGTGCCGTCTCCCCACCCCGCACCAACGTGTAGGTGATGAACCCGTACACGACACCGGCCACCGCCGACAGCGAGTACGCCAGTGGTGCCCGGTCGAACTCCGTCGCGATCTGATACGCGGACCGCGACACCGCCCCCACGACCATCACGCCGTACAGCCACACCAGCAGCGTGCCCGGCCCGCTGGTCAGCCGTCGCCGGCTCACCTCAGCCTCCCCAGATGTCATAGAGACGCACCTCCAGCACCGCCAGCACCACACCGCCGGCGGCCACCGTCACCGAACCCCACCGGGTCCGCTCGGCCAGCGACATGAACCCGGCCGCAGGAACACTCGCGAACGCCCCCAGCAGGTACGCCACGAAGATCGTCGTGCCCTGCTCCGGCTTCTCGCCCTGCGCCAGCAGCACGATCCCCACGATCAGTTGGACCAGCGACAGCAGCGTGACCACGGCCATCCCGATGAAGTGCCAGTCCTTCGTCGGCTGGTCACGGTAGGCCGCCCAGCCGCACCAGGCGGCGAGCAGCAGCGCGGCGACACCGGTCACCAGCGTCAGGGCATCAAGCATGCTGCGACCTTATTACGGCCGAAAAGGCCCGATGCTTCTGGCCCTGGCCTGCACCGTAGGGTCGAGGGCATGACGATCCACGCGCAGGCCGTGCTGTTCGACAACGACGGAACCCTCGTCTCCTCCCTCGCCTCGGTGGACCGCTGCTGGACACGGTGGGCCGGGGAGTACGGGATCACGGCCGAGGAGTTCGCGCGCATCGAGCTGCACGGGCGGCCGGCCGCCGAGATAGCCGCCGACCTGCTGCCCGCCGAGATCGTGCCGCAGGCCGTCGCCCGCATCGAGGACCTGGAGGTCGACGACGTGCCGAACGGCGGTGTGCACCTGCTGCCCGGCACCCGTGGCTTCCTCGACTCCCTGCCCGGCGACCGCTGGGCCGTCGTCACCTCCGCCACCCGGCGCCTCGCCGAGGCCCGGCTCGACGCCGTCGGCATCCTGCCCAAGACACTCGTCGCCGCCGACGACATCACGCGCGGCAAGCCCGACCCCGAGCCCTACCTGCTCGCCGCCCGCGCGCTCGGCGTGGACCCCGCGCACTGCGTCGTCTTCGAGGACGCCCCCGCGGGCCTGACGGCCGGCCGAGCCGCCGGAATGACCACCGTGGCGTTGACCACAACCCACCAGGCCCACGAACTCCACGCCGATCTGGTCGTCGAGAACCTGTCGGCCCTGTCCGCACTGGTCACCGAGCAGGGCGTGGAGATCTCTCCGCGCGGCTGAGAGTCCGGCGGCTCTGTCCACCGCTGTCCAGCATTCGGACAGCGGAGGGTCGGTCAGGACCGTACACATGTTTTACTGACGGCATGACCACGACGAGCGACCGCATCCCCGCGACCGAGGCGACCATGACGCCCGGTGCTCGTTGTATGTGTCGAATGTGCGCCTTCTAGAGGGCCCCTGCACCACCCCCTGAGCTCGCGCCCCGAAGCGAGACGCGGCCCGTCCGCACGCCCTGAGTGCTGCGTGACGCGAAGCCGCCCCGCGCACATGTTCTCCCCGGTTCCACTCTCCAGAGAGAACCGTGTCGCGTCCCTGACCGAATGCACCTGTGCCCGGGCACACCCACGCCCGCGCACTCGACAGTGACGGAATCCCAGTGATCACCACCACGGGCCTGACCAAGGTCTACCGTTCACGCGGCCGCGAGGTCACCGCCCTGGACGGCGTCGACCTGCACGTCCGCGAAGGCGAGGTGTACGGCGTCATCGGCCAGTCCGGCGCCGGCAAGTCCTCGCTCATCCGCTGCGTCAACCTGCTGGAACGCCCCACCTCCGGCACCGTGACCGTCGCCGGGCAGGACCTCACCGCCCTGGCCGGCCGCGGCCCGCGCGCGGGCAGGGAACTGCGGCAGGCGCGCAGCCGTATCGGCATGGTCTTCCAGCACTTCAACCTGCTGTCCTCCCGGACCGTCCAGGACAACGTCGAGCTGCCGCTGGAGATCCTCGGGAAGTCCGGGCAGGAACGCTCCCGCAAGGCGCTGGAACTGCTCGACCTGGTCGGCCTCGCCGACAAGGCGAAGGCCTACCCCGCCCAGCTCTCCGGCGGCCAGAAGCAGCGTGTCGGCATCGCCCGCGCGCTGGCCGGCGACCCGAAGGTGCTGCTGTCCGACGAGGCCACCAGCGCCCTCGACCCGGAGACCACCCGCTCGATCCTGGCGCTGCTGCGCGACCTGAACCGGCAGCTCGGCCTGACCGTCCTGCTCATCACCCACGAGATGGACGTCGTGAAGTCGGTCTGCGACTCGGCCGCGCTCATGGAGAACGGGCGCATCGTCGAGTCGGGCACCGTCAGCGAACTGCTCGCCACCCCCGGCTCGGAACTGGCCGCCGCGCTGTTCCCGCTCGACGGCGAGGCCTCCGGCGAGGACCGCACCGTCGTCGACGTCACCTTCCAGGGCGAGAGCGCCACCCAGCCCGTCATCTCGCAGCTCGCCCGCACCTACAACATCGACATATCGATCCTCGGTGCGGCCATCGATACCGTCGGCGGCCTCCAGGTCGGCCGGATGCGCATCGAACTGCCCGGCCGCTACGAGGACAACGTCGTGCCGATCGGCTTCCTGCGCGAACAGGGCCTCCAGATCGACCTCCCGGGCCACGAGTCCGAACTGGTGAAGGAAGGTGCCAAGTGACCTGGTCCGAGATGCAGCCCCTGCTGGAGCAGGCGTGTTGGGACACCCTTTACATGGTCGGCTGGTCCACGCTCATCGCCGTCGTCGGCGGACTGCCGCTCGGTATCCTGCTGGTGCTCACCGACCGCGGCGGCCTCCTGCAGAACCTCGCCGCCAACAAGGTCATCGGGCAGATCGTGAACATCGCCCGCTCCCTGCCGTTCATCATCCTGATGGTCGCGCTGATGGGCTTCACCCGCTCGATCACCGGGACGACCATCGGCGTCGAGGCCGCCATCGTGCCGCTCGCCGTCGGCGCCATCCCCTTCTTCGCGCGCCTGGTCGAGACGGCCGTCCGCGAAGTGGACCACGGTCTCGTCGAGGCCGTGCAGTCCATGGGCGGCAACACCTGGACCATCGTCCGCAAGGTCCTCGTCCCCGAGTCGCTGCCGTCGCTGATCTCCAGCACCACCACCACGGTCGTCGCCCTCATCGGCTACTCCGCCATGGCGGGCACCGTCGGCGCCGGAGGCCTCGGCGACATCGCCATCCGCTACGGATACCAGCGCTTCGAGACCCAGCTGATGTGGATCACCGTCGCGATCCTCGCCGTCGTCATCTCGGTCATCCAGTTCGCCGGCGACTACGCGGCCCGCTCCCTGCACCGCCGCGGCGCCCACGCGGGCCCCGCCCCGAAACTGCGGCTGCTCAAAGCCGCCTCCTGAACCCCCCCGTTCACCCACGACGGGGTCGCACCACCCGCAAGGTCATAAGGAAAGGCACTTTTCGTGCGTAACACCGCAAAGATCACCACTGCCGTGCTCGCCGCCGGAGCCCTCACCCTCGGGCTCAGCGCCTGCGGCGCCGGCGACTCCGGTTCCGACGGACCCCTGATCGTCGCCGCGAGCCCCGTCCCGCACGCCGAGATCCTCACCTACGTCAAGGACAACCTGGCGAAGAAGGAAGGCCTCGACCTGCAGGTCAAGGAGTTCACCGACTACGTCACGCCGAACACGGCGACGCAGGACGGCTCCGTGGGCGCCAACTACTTCCAGAACAAGCCGTACCTCGACGACTTCAACAAGAAGAACGGCACCGACATCGTGCCCGTCGTCACGGTCCACCTGGAGCCGCTCGGCCTCTACTCCCACAAGGTCAAGAAGGCCGAAGACCTGAAGAGCGGTGCGACCGTCGCCATCCCCAACGACACGGTCAACGAGGCCCGCGCCCTCAAACTCCTCGCCGCCGAAGGGCTCATCACCCTCAAGGCGGGCGTCGGCAACGAGGCGACCCCGTCCGACATCGCCAAGAACCCCAAGAAGCTCACGTTCAAGGAGCTGGAGGCGGCCCAGACGCCGCGCTCCCTCGACGACGTGGACGCCGCCGTGGTCAACGGCAACTACGCCATCGAGTCCGACCTCAAGCCCTCCGAGGACGCTCTTGTCCTTGAGTCCCCGAAGAACAACCCCTACGGCAACTTCCTCGCCGTGAAGAAGGGCGACGAGGACGACCCGCGCGTCAAGAAGCTCGCGAAGATCCTCACCTCGCCCGAGGTCAAGAAGTTCATCCAGGACAAGTACGCCGGCTCCGTGCTCGCCTCCTTCTGAGCACCCGCCCGGCACCCGCGCACACGGGGTCCTTCCCCCACCCGGTGGGGAGGGCCCCGTGGTGCGGATCAATGCTTTCATGCTGCATGCTGGGCAGTTCAGCAATGCCCTGAAGGTTCACCGACGGTTACGGAGCGGCGCATGACGAGCACCTTCCCCAACATCTCCATCAGCACGGAGCGGTTGGTGCTGCGTCCCCTGGACGAGGACGACGTCGCCGCCCTGACCGCGATGATGAACGACGAGCAGGTGGCGGCCTTGAGCTCCGTCCCCCAGCCCTTCACGCAGGACGCCGCCCGCACCTGGATCACCGAGGACGCCCCCGCGGAGCGCACCGAGGGACGCGGACTCGACTTCGCGGTCACCGAGTTCCTCACCCAGCGCCTGGTCGGCATCATCCAGCTCGGCAAGACCAACTGGCACGTCCGCTCCACCGAATTGTCGTACATCATCGCCCCCTGGGCCCGCGGCGAGGGCTACGCCTCCGAGGCCGCCCTGGCCACAGCCCAGTGGCTCTTCACGGACCAGAAGTTCGAGCGCATCGAACTGCGCACGGCGGCCGACAACACCGCCTCCCAGCAGGTCGCCCAGAAGATCGGCTGTATCAGCGAGGGCGTGCTGCGCAACGCCTGTATAGCCCGGGTCCGCGCCGAGGACGGCACCTGGACCGAGGCGCGCACCGACTTCATCGTCTGGAGCCTGCTCCCCGAGGACCTGGAAGGCGTCGGCGAACAACTTCGCGACGGCTTCACGTCCTTCGGTGACTGGAACTGACCGGAACCACCCGGAGGACGAGGGCCGCGACGACACCGGCACTCTCTCCGACACCTCCACCGGGTACCCTCACGGAGCCCGCCCCCGGGCTGCTCCCCACCACGCCACGCAGACGACCTGCGAAAACCCCTGGAGACTGACGACGATGGCCGACCGGGTCACGGTGATCGGCTGGGACGGTTCGCCGCTGACCGCCGCGGCACGCGCCGCCCTCGGTGCCGCCACGCTCGTGGCGGGTGCCGCCCACCACCTGGCGCTCCCCGAGGTACCAGCCGGCGCCGAGCGCATCCGCCTCGGCAGTGTCGCCCTCGCCGCCCGCCGCATCGCCGCCCACCGCGGCACGGCGGTCGTGCTCGCCGACGGCGACCCCGGCTTCTTCGGCGTCGTACGCACCCTGCGCGCCCCCGAGTTCGGCCTCGAGGTGGAGGTCGTGCCCGCCGTCTCCTCCGTCGCCGCCGCCTTCGCCCGGGCCGGCATGCCCTGGGACGACGCACAGGTGGTCGTCGCACACCCCCGCACCCTGCGGCGCGCGGTCAATGTATGCCGCGCCCACACCAAGGTGGCGGTTCTCACCTCACCCGGAGCCGGCCCCGCCGAACTCGGCCTCCTCCTCGAAGGAGTCCACCGCTCCTTCGTCATCTGCGAGGAACTCGGCACCGAGCGCGAACGCGTCTCCGTCGTCACCTCCGACAAGGCCGCCGACCACACCTGGCGCGATCCCAACGTCGTCATCGTCCTCGGCGGCCCGACCCGGCCGGACACGACGGGGGAGACCGGCGGCTGGATCTCCGGCCGCGACCCGTCCGCCGGACCGCGCGGCTGGACCCTGCCCGCCGACGTGTACGGCGGCGACCTCGGCGAGGGCGAGACCGAGCTGCTGCGCGCCTCCCAACTCGCCCGCCTCGGGCCCCGCGTCGGCGACCTGGTGTGGGACATCGGCTGTGGAAACGGCGCCTTCGCCATCGAGGCCGCCCGCGCCGGCGCCGCCGTCCTCGCCGTCGACAGGGACCGGACCGCCTGCGCCCGCACCGACGCCGCCGCCCGCCGCCTCGGCGTCCAGCTCCAGATCGTGCACGGCACCGCCCCGCACATCCTGGAGAACCTTCCCGAACCGGACGTCGTCCGCGTCGGCGGCGGGGGAGCGGCCGTCGTCCCGGCGGTCGCCGACCGCCGCCCGCAACGCATCGTCACGCACGCCGCCACCCGCGACGCCGCCGAACTCATCGGCCGCGACCTGTCCGAGCACGGCTACGGCGTCGAGTGCGCCCTGCTGCAGTCCGTCGAACTCGACACCCGGGCCTGGACGGAGACGGAACGGAGCGTCGCGTTCCTGCTCAGCGGCGTGCTGCCGCGGCGCGGCGCCTGATCCCGCCGCCGTCCCCGTGATCGGGTTGTCGTACTGCGCGCGGTAGGCTGGCCGATCGCTGCACCGCACAAGGACGCCCGGCGCTTCGTCGGCCAATGTCCGGAAAACCCGCCCGTTTTGGGGTGTGTGTGGTACGGCAGAACCGGAGGACGCGCAACGTGGCGCAGTCCACAGCGGAACCGTCGCGGATCAAGCTGCCGTGAGGGTGGTACGGCCGCAACAATGCCAGTGAATGGCTTTGTCGCCTTTTCCGGGCGGACCGTTCGTGCCGCTGGGGACGCACGCTCGTTCTTCACTGCGGGGCGGTCGGTGCGCCGTTCCGGGCGAGCTGGTCGTAGGAGCACTAACCGATGGGCGAGGGGTACGCATGACCGACACCGGCCAGGTCCCGGGCGAGGGACTGCCGGAGAGCGCAGGCATGGTGGAGCAGCCGGGCGCCCCCGCGCCCGGTGCGTACACCTACCTCTCCGAGACCACCGCCGAGGACGAAGACCTGCTGCTGCTGCCGGGCGCCCAGGGCGCCTGGGGCAACGAGGTCCCTCCGCCCGCGCCGGAGCCGGTCCTCGAGACCGTGCACCAGCCGGGCCCGCACGAGATCTCCGGCCGCGACAGCGGCTCGGTCGACCTCGGCGGCGTCCGTCTGCCCGACCCGCCGCCGATCCCGCCCATCACCCCGCGCCGGCCTCTGCACCTCGGCCCGCCGCTGCCCGACAGCTCCGCCAGCCCGGTCCGCTCCCTCGCCGACCGCGGCCCCGCGGACGCGCCCGTACGTCAGCCTGCGCCGTCCCCGGCGGGCCCGGAGTACCTCGACGGCCCCCGCGCCGCCGAGATGCCCGCGCGGGCCGCCGCGCCCTGGGGCGCACCGGTCACGGCCCCGGCCCAGGTGAGCGCCGGGGCGGCGCCTGCGGAAACGGTTGTTCCGGCAACGGAACCGTCGGGCCCGGCCCAGGCGGTCGCGACCAGCGTGGCGACGGAGACGAGCCACACGGCACCGCCGGCACCGGCCGAGGCCGCGCAGGCCGTCCACGCCGAGCAGCCGGCGGGCGAGCCGATGGCCACCGCCGAGGCCGCGCAGGGTGCCGCCGAGGCCGCAGCGGCTGCCGCGGGTGACCCCGTGGTGCCGGGCGTGGGCCCGGCAGAAGGACACGTGGCCGCGGCCGAGGCCGGTCAGACCCCTGCGGGTGACCCCGCCGGTGCGGGAGTCGGCCCGGACGGACCCCAACCGGCCGCCGCGGAGCAGGCCTTGCCCGCGCAGGCGGCCCACCCCGCGGGCCTGGGCGTGGACGCGGCAGCGGGCCGGGTCGTCGCCGCCCAGGCCGGCCTGGCTGCTGCCGGTGACCCCGCCGGTGCGGTCGAGGCCCAGGTGGCCCAGGCCGGGTACGCGGTGCCCGAGCCGGACGCGGCCGTTGCGGGCGACCCCGCCGGAGCCGGCGTCGGCCCGGACGCGGGCCAGGTGGCTGCCGCCGAGGCCGGGGCCGTAGCTGCTCCGGAAGCGGCTACGCCGCCGGCTTCCGAGCCGGGGCCGGTCGCGGACGGCGCTGCGCAGGGCGCTGAGCCTGCCGGAGTTCCTCCCGAGACTTCCTGGCCGGATGCCTCCTCCGCCGAACAGGGCCCGGCGGTCGCTGCCGAGCAGGCCGCGGCGCCGGCTCCTGGACCGGAGGCCGGCCAGGCCCCCGAGGCGGTCCCGTTCCCCGAGGCGGCCGCTGCCCCGGGGTACGCCGCCGTGACTCCGCCCGAGACCACCGGTGAGCAGGCCCCCGCCCAGGTACCGGACGAGGCAGCCCCGGACGCTGCCGCGCAGGCGACCGAGGTGGCAGCCCCGGAGGGCGCTGCGCAGGTGCCGGCAGCGGGCGTTGCTCCCGAGGCCGCCGCACCGGGCCCGGACGCGACCGCCGCCGAGACCGTCGCGCCGCAGCCGGACGTCACCGCCGAAGAGGCTGTGCCCCAGCCTCCTGCGGCAACTGACGCCGCACCAGCCGCGGAGCAGCCCGAGGCGACGGCTCCACAGACCGGCACCCCTGGCCCCGAAGCGCCCGACCAGGTCGCCGCTGCCCCGGCCACCGAGCCGATCGGCCAGGACGCGACCACTGCGACCGCCGTAGCCGAGACTGTCGCTGCGCCAGCCCCGGCCGCCGAGACCGTCGCTCCGCCTGCCGCGGCTCCGGCCCCTGCCTTCGAGGCTGTCGCCACCCCGGCCCCGGAACCGGCAGCCCAAGCCGCCGCGCCTGCCGACGCACCCGACCCCGCCGGCCCCGCCACGCATGCCTCGCCGGAGATGCCCCCCGAGGCGCCCGCCCCCACTCAGCCCACCGCGGCAACGGCGCCCACCGAGGCCCCCGCCCCCGCTCAGGCATCCGAGGCACCCGACGCACCCGAGGCCCCCATGCCCGACCCCGCCGCCGACGCAGCAGTCCCGGCTCAGACCCCCGAGGCGGCCACAGCGCCCCCCGCTGCCGAAGCCGTCGAGCCCGCCCCGGCCCCCCAGGGAACCGCCCCCGACACCCCGGCACCCACCGAGGACGTCACCGTCGTACTCCCCGCCCCGGCCGCGGAGGAGCAGCCCGGGCAGCCCGTGCAGGGTCCGCAGCAGTCCCAGTCGGCGCTGCCCGAGACGCTGGAGCCCCCCGCACCCGCGGCCACCGTCCCGGCTCCCCGCGACGGCGACGCCGAACTCGCCCAGAACGCCGACGACCTGGACACCCGGGCCGCCGAACAGGAAGACCTGGCCGACCAGGAACGCCGAGAAGAGAGCGCGGCCGCAGTGGCAGAAGCCCGACAGCCCACCGGCCCCGCGGCCCCCGGCTACGACCCCGCCGAGCGCGAGGCCGTCCTGAAGGTCATGCGTGAACGCCGCGACATCCGCAACGGCTTCCGCAGCGACCCGATCCCGCACGAGGTGCTGCTCCGCGTCCTGGAGGCCGCCCACCACGCGCCCTCCGTCGGCCACTCGCAGCCGTGGGACTTCGTCGTCATCCGCTCCGCCGACACCCGGCGTGCGATGCACGAGCTGGCCATGCGCCAGCGCGACGCCTACGCGAAGTCCCTGCCCAAGGGCCGGGCGAAGCAGTTCAAGGAACTGAAGATCGAGGCCATCCTCGACACGCCGGTGAACATCGTGGTCACCGCCGACCCGACCCGCGGCGGCCGGCACACCCTCGGCCGCCACACCCAGCCCCAGATGGCCCCGTACTCGGCCGCCCTGGCCGTGGAGAACCTCTGGCTCGCGGCCCGCGCCGAAGGCCTCGGCGTCGGCTGGGTCAGCTTCTTCGACGAGCGCGAGATGGTCCGCGCCCTCGGCCTGCCCGAGCACCTGGAGATCATCGCCTACCTGTGCGTCGGCTACGTCGACGAGTTCCCGGACGAGCCCGAGCTGTTGCAGGCCGGCTGGTCCAAGCGCCGCCCGCTGTCCTGGGTCGTGCACGAAGAGACATACGGCCGCCGTGCCCTGCCCGGAGAGGAACCCCACGACCTGCTCGCCGAGACCGTCGCGCAGATCCGCCCGCTGGACGCCAAGGCGCTCGGCGAGGCGTGGGAGCGCCAGAAGCGTATGACCAAGCCGGCCGGTGCGCTGGGCATGCTGGAGATCATCTCCGCGCAGCTGTCCGGCCTGTCCCGCCAGTGCCCGCCCCCCATCCCGGAGCCCGCGGCCGTCGCGATCTTCGCGGGCGACCACGGTGTGCACGCCCAGGGCGTCACCCCCTGGCCGCAGGAGGTCACGGCCCAGATGGTGGCCAACTTCCTCGGCGGCGGTGCCGTCTGCAACGCCTTCGCCACCCAGGTCGGTGCCGAGGTCTGCATCGTGGACGTGGGCGTCGCCGCCGACCTCCCGGCCACTCCGGGCCTGCTGCCCCGCAAGATCCGTCCCGGAACGTCCGACATGACGACCGGCCCCGCGATGACCCGCGAGGAGGCCAGGCAGGCCATCGAGGTCGGCATCGAGACCGCCCGCGACCTGGTCGCCGCCGGCAACAAGGCCCTGCTGACCGGTGAGATGGGCATCGCGAACACCACCGCGTCCGCCGCCCTGATCTCCGTCTTCACGGGCGCGGACCCGGCCGAGGTCACGGGCCGGGGCACCGGCATCAACGACGAGACCCTCGCCCGCAAGACCGAGGTCGTCCGCCGCGCCCTGGAACTCCACCAGCCGGACCCGGCCGACCCGATCGGCGCCCTCGCCGCGATCGGCGGCTTCGAGCACGCGGCCATCGTCGGCCTGCTCCTCGGCGGCGCCTCCCTGCGTACGCCGGTGATCCTGGACGGCGTCAGCGCCGGGGCCGCCGCCCTGGTCGCCCGCGCGATCGCCCCGGAGGTGCTGGCCGCGTGCATCGCGGGCCACCGCAGCGCCGAGCCGGGCCACGTCGCCGCCCTCAACAAGCTGGGCCTGCGTCCCCTGGTCGACCTCGACCTCCGCCTCGGCGAGGGCACCGGCGCCCTGCTCGCCCTCCCGCTGGTCCAGAGCACGGCCCGGGCGATGCACGAGGTGGCGACGTTCGATTCGGCGGGAGTGACGGAGAAGTAGGACTCCTGTCGTCCTCGTAGGTCCGTGGGCGGGCGTTCCGCGGGACGGAACGCCCGCCCACGCACCCATCGGCAGACGGCCGGGGTGCCCAGCCACTGGACCACCCGAGCCGCCCTCACTCCTGCCCATTAAAATCCGCACGTCAGGGCACTGAACACCGCCGCAACAGGAGCCGCACCTCATGGCCGAACACCCCGCCTACCCCGTAGGCCTCCGCCTCACCGGCCGCCGCGTGGTCGTCCTCGGTGGCGGCCAGGTCGCCCAGCGCCGCCTCCCGGCACTGCTCGGGGCAGGTGCGGACATCGTCCTCGTGTCCCCCGAGGCGACCCCCTCGGTCGAGGCGATGGCGGACGCCGGCGAGATCACCTGGCACCGGCGCCCGTACGAGGAGGGCGACCTCGCGGACGCCTGGTACGCCCTGATCGCCACCAGCGACACGGCAGCGAACACGAGGGCATCCGCCGAGGCGGAGCGCCACCGCGTCTGGTGCGTCCGCTCCGACGACGCCGACCGGGCCACGGCCTGGACCCCGGCCACCGGCCACAGCGAGGGCGTCACGGTCGCCGTCCTCACCGCCGACGCCAAGGGACGCGACCCCCGCCATACCGCCGCCATCCGCGACGCGGTCGTCGAGGGCCTGCGCGACGGCACGCTCGTCGCCCCGCACCACCGCACCCGCACCCCCGGAGTCGCCCTGGTCGGCGGCGGCCCCGGAGACCCGGACCTGATCACCGTGCGCGGCCGCCGCCTGCTGGCCGAGGCCGACGTGGTCATCACCGACCACCTGGGCCCGCGCGACCTGCTCGCCGAGCTGTCCCCGAGCGTCGAGGTGATCGACGCGGCGAAGCTGCCCTTCGGCAGGTTCATGGCCCAGGAGGCCATCAACGACGCCCTGATCGAGTACGCCCGCAAGGGCAAGTCGGTCGTCCGGCTCAAGGGCGGCGACCCCTTCGTCTACGGGCGGGGCATGGAGGAGGTCCAGGCCCTGGCCGAGGCCGGCATCCCGTGCACGGTCGTGCCCGGCATCTCCAGCTCCATCTCGGTCCCGGGCGCCGCCGGCATCCCGGTCACCCACCGGGGCGTCGCCCACGAGTTCACCGTGGTCAGCGGCCACATCGCCCCCGACGACGAGCGCTCCCTGGTCGACTGGCCGTCCCTGGCCAAGCTGACCGGCACGCTGGTGATCCTCATGGGGGTCAGCACGATCGGCAAGGTCGCCGAGACGCTCATCGCCCACGGCAAGTCCCCGGACGCACCCGTCGCCCTGGTCCAGGAAGGGACGACAGCCGGTCAGCGCCGCGTCGACGCCACTCTCGCGACGGTCGCGGAGACCGTACGGACCGAGGACGTGAAGCCCCCGGCGGTCATCGTCATCGGCGAGGTCGTGAAGGTCGGCCCCGCGGCCCCCGCGCCCCGAAAGTAACCCCGGGTAACACAAACCGTCCCGAGCCGTTGGCACCGCACCCAGGACAAGGCAGTATCACCCTGTGGCCGATCTCATCACCGTCGAGGATCCCGACGACCCGCGTCTGCGCGACTACACCGGCCTGACCGACGTGGAACTGCGCCGCAAGCGCGAACCCGCCGAGGGCCTGTTCATCGCCGAGGGCGAGAAGGTCATCAGAAGGGCCAAGGAAGCGGGCTACGAGATGCGGTCCATGCTGCTCTCGGCCAAGTGGGTCGACGTCATGCGCGACGTCATCGACGAACTCCCCGCCCCGGTCTACGCCGTCAGCCCGGAGCTCGCCGAGCAGGTCACCGGCTACCACGTGCACCGCGGCGCGCTCGCCTCCATGCAGCGCAAACCCCTGCCCACGGCCGCCGACCTCCTCCAGACGGCCCGCCGCGTCGTCATCATGGAGTCGGTCAACGACCACACCAACATCGGCGCGATCTTCCGCTCGGCCGCCGCCCTCGGCATGGACGCGGTCCTGCTCTCGCCGGACTGCGCCGACCCCCTCTACCGCCGCAGCGTGAAGGTCTCCATGGGCGCGGTCTTCTCCGTCCCGTACGCCCGCCTGGACACCTGGCCCAAGGGCCTGGAGTCGGTCCGCGAGGCGGGTTTCACCCTCCTCGCCCTCACCCCCGATGAGAAGGCCCGGCCCCTCGACGAGGCCGCCCCGCACACCATGGACCGTGTGGCCCTCATGCTCGGCGCCGAGGGAGACGGCCTGTCCACCCAGGCCCTGGTCGCGGCCGACGAGTGGGTCCGCATCCCCATGTCCCACGGCGTCGACTCGCTCAACGTGGGCGCGGCGGCGGCCGTCGCCTTCTACGCCGTGGCCACCGGCCGGCCCCGGGTCTAGGGGGCCGGACGTGGACCGGCGCGAGGCCGTCGTCGCCGTGCTCCTGCGTGGCGACCACCTCCTCGCCGTCCGGCGCGGCCCGGCGGTCGCCCGACCCGGCTACTGGCAGCCGCTCAGTGGCAAGGTCGAGCCCGGCGAGTCCCAGGAGCAGGCGGTCGTCCGGGAGGTACGCGAGGAGGTCGGCCTCACCGTCGTACCGGAGGCGAAGGTCTGGGAGTCGGAGACCGACGACCACCGCTTCCGCCTCCACTGGTGGACCGCCCGCGCCGACACGGGCGAGGTGGTCCCCGACCCGCGGGAGGTCGCCGAGACCCGCTGGGTCACCGCGCGGGAGTTCCTGGCCCTGGACCCGGTCTTCGACGGCGACCGCGAGTTCTTCGAACGGATCCTGCCGGAGCTGTGACGCCTCGCTGAACAGCCGGACGTCGCCCCACGGCCGCTACGGCTGGACGTCCCGCGGGCCGGAGCCCTGCTGGACGTGCTCCTGCCGTACCCCGCCCCCGTCGCCGCCGAGCCCCCGCGCCGGTCCCTGGCAGCCCTGCACCAGGGCGATACCGACCGCCACCAGCAGCGTCACCACGACGAACACGAACAGCCGCTGCCGCAGCAGCCGCGGATTGGCGGGCCGCAGCCCGGTCCCCGTGTTCCGGGACGCCGGACGCCCGGTGCCGCTGTGCGGTGCGGGGCGGCTGCCGCTGCCCGACCGCGTGCCGCCCCGCCCGGTGGGCGTCGGCCGCGACCCGGACCGCGACGGGGTGCCGCCACGCGAGGCACCGGGCCCGCGCACCGGAGTCCTGCCGCGGTTCCCGCTCCCCGTCGACCGGGCTCCGCTCCGCGCGCCGGTGCCGCTCTGGGACGCCGTACCGTCCGGCGACGGATGGCCGTCCCGGGACGGAGCGGCACCCCGCGGCGGGGGAGTGCCCCGGCCCCGTTGCGCCCCGGAAGCCCCGCCACCCTGCTGTCCCTGCGGACGCCGGGTGCGCTCGGGGTAGGTGTCGGCGGGCCGCTCGCTCTCGGCACCGCGAGGCGCGGGCGGCCGGACGCCGGCCATGTCCTGCGACTCCCGCGCCGCGATCTCCTTGAGCCGCAGCGACAGTTGGAGCGTGCTGGGCCGCTCCTCGGGGTCCTTCGCCAGGCACGCCCGGACGAGCGGAGCCAGCGCGTCGGGCACGCCGTGCAGCTGCGGCTCCTCGTGCACCACGCGGTACAGCATCACCTCGGAACTGCCGTGCCCGAAGGGCGAGTCGCCCATCGAGGAGTACGCGAGCGTGGCACCGAGCGAGAACACGTCCGTGGCCGGGGTGACGGCGGCCCCGCGCACCTGCTCCGGCGCGAGGAAGCCCGGCGAGCCGACCGCCGTGCCGACATGGGTGAGCGTCGAGGCGCCGGTGGCCCAGGCGATGCCGAAGTCGATGATCCGCGGCCCCTTCGGGGACAGCAGGATGTTGGACGGCTTCAGATCCCGGTGCACCACCCCGGCCTCGTGCACCGCGACCAGGCCCTCCGACAGGGCCGCACCGACGGCCGCGACATCGGCCGCGCCGAGCGGTCCCTCGGCTGCGACCTTGTCGTGCAGGGAGGGGCCGGGCACGTACTGCGTGGCGAACCAGGGGCGGTCCGCGTCGAGGTCCGCGGCCACCAGCCGGGCCGTGCAGCCGCCGCGGATCCGCCGGGCCGCCGAGACCTCACGGGCGAACCGGGAGCGGAACTCCTGATCCTCCGCCAGGTCGGGGCGGATGACCTTGAGCGCGACCCGCTGCCCCTTCTTGTCGGAGCCCAGGTAGACCACGCCCATCCCGCCCGCGCCGAGCCGTCTGTGAAGCCTGAACGAGCCGACGACGCGCGGGTCCTCGCGCCTCAGGCGCATCATCGCCATGTTCATCCCCGCTGCCCGGTCCTGTGACGAGCCACAGCTTACGTTTCCACGGCCGCCCGCGCGCAGAGGCCGCGCCCTCTCGGCGTGATGGATTGTCAGTGGTGGGTGGGAGACTTGAAAGGTGGTCAGGGAGAGCGCGAAGAGGCGGACTTCGCGTGGTCGGTGATCCCAACCACCCGTCGCAGAAGGGGGATTGGTCCTGTGAAGGGTGATCGCGTGGAGATAGTCGTGGACGCGGGGGACACGACGCGCACGTATGAGGTAGTGGCGAGCAGAGCGGGCCGCAGGGTGGAGACGGCGGTACGCCGAGGTGTCGTGGAAGTGAGCGAAGTCACCCGAAGCGGGACGGTAGTGCGTACCGCCCGCTTCATGGCGAATCGGGTGCTGGCACTGGTGGAACAGCCGGTTCCGCGGGAGGAGAGCCCGGACAAAGAGGGGTGAAGCGGGCGCCCCGTCGGGGAAGACCCTGAGTCCCGCGCCCCCGTCTCCACCCAGGGGAGTACATCGCAGGTGGCGGCTCATCCTCCGGGAGGCCCGGCAATCGGTACGAGGGCATGACGCCGGAGGAGGGCCGGACGCCTAGATTTGAGGACAAGCGGCGGGTGGCAGCACTCGTCCCCCGAGGTCAGACGCCCGCCGCTGCCAACGACAACTGAGAACGGTCAGGAGAGGGACTCATGGCCCAGACGGCTCCGCGGACGCTGCTCCGCGAGGAGGGACGCAAGGCGTACGCCGCCGCGTTCCGCCCCCGCCGCCAGGGCCGTCGCCACCCGGTGGTGGCGACGCTGATGGCCCTTCCCCTGGCGGTCCTGCTCCTCCTCGTCTTCGACGGGTGGGAGACAGTGGCCACACAGGCGTCGTCCGTGGGCGAGATGCTGGGGCGCTGAGCGGCGACCCCAGGCCCGGAAGAGCGGTCCGGGCGGGGACATCCCGACCATGAAACCCCGTGGGGACGGGGGTGCGGCGGACGGCAAAAGATGCCGGCGCAGCTGGGGAGCTGCGCCGGCATTGCTTTGCCCTCAGGCGGTCGCACCCGCCCGAGCAGCGGGCAGTCGTGCCGCTGGGGCGGCAGCAGCGGCATCCCGCTCCGCCGGGGCCGCGCACCCACCCGGCCCCGGCGCCAACGCCGAGCACCTGCCGTCGACAGCCCCTCACGGCGCACCTCGCCCCCGCGTACCCTCACCCCGTGACTCCCGCCCCACTCCTGCAAGCCCTCACCGCCAAGGCCCGGGCCGCCGCCCACGCCCGCTCATCGGCCTGCCCCTGCGGAGCGGCCACACTGGCGGACCGCCCCGACGGCCTCGTGGTCCGCCACGCGACCACCGTGGCGAAGGCGCACCCCCCGGGCACCACCCACGCCGAGCTCACCAGCCGCCTTGCCGTCGCCACCCGCCACCCCGGTCTCCTCCTGCTCCCACTCGACCCGGCCCCGGTCGACCTGCACGGCCGCCTGGTGACCTTCTGGCCGTACGGCACCCCCGTGGATCCCGACGATCCGGACGCCGCTCCCTGGGAAGCCGCCGCCACGCTCCTCGCCCGCCTCCACCGCAGCCCGGCCCCGGCGGGCCTGCCCGCCATGCGCGGTCCCGCAAAAGCGGCCCAGGCCATCGCCCGGCTCCGCGAGGCCGGCCCGCACCCGGCGGCCGCCCCCGTCCTGCGCGCCTGGGCCACCCTCCCGCCCTGGGCCCGCGCCGAGACTCCGATGCCGCACACCCGCGTCCTCTGCCACGGCGACCTCCACCTCGGCCAGCTCATCCGCCACCCCGCTCCGGACGGCCCCTGGCTGCTGATCGACGTGGACGACCTCGGTGTCGGCGTCCCCGCCTGGGACCTCGGCCGCCCCGCCGCCTGGTACGCCTGCGGCCTGCTCCCGCCCGACGCATGGACCCGCTTCCTCACCGCCTACCGGGAGGCCGGCGGACCCGCCGTCCCCGCCGAGGGCGACCCCTGGCCCGCTCTCGACGTCCCCGCCCGCGCCCTCACCGCGCAGACCGCGGCCCGGGCCGTCGCCAAGGCGGTCGCGGCCGGCCGTCCGCTGGACGAGGTGGAGCAGTCGGTCGTGGACGCCTGTGACCGAATGGCTACCGTCCCGCCACAGTTGGCGCAGGAGCACGCGAAGTAGGGTGCAACCGACTACAGCGGGACAGAGTCTGTCCTGGCGAGATGTGAAGCAGGACCGACCGGCGAGGAGTTGACCCACCATGCAGTGTCCGAAGTGCCGTGCGCCGATGCACACGTACAACCGCAACGGTGTCCAGATAGAGCAGTGCAGCGGCTGCCGCGGGATCTTCCTCGACTATGGCGAGCTGGAGTCGCTGACCCGCCTTGAGGCCCAGTGGTCCCAGGGTGCCCCGCCGCCCCCGCCCGCCCCGCAGGCCTACCCGGCCCCTCCGGCCCCCGCCTGGGGCGCCCCGCACGGCGGCCACGGCCACCACGGCCACCACGGCCACCACGGTCACCACCGCAACAAGAGCTTCGGACGCATGCTCTTCTCGTCCTGATATGCCAGAAGCCCCCGGCCGCGAACGGCCGGGGGCTTCTGTGTGGTGTGGACGATACTGGGATTGAACCAGTGACCTCTTCCGTGTCAGGGAAGCGCTCTCCCGCTGAGCTAATCGTCCTCGGGGCCATGACCACTCAGAGCAGCGGATCATGGGCACTGCGTGCGCGATACTGGGATTGAACCAGTGACCTCTTCCGTGTCAGGGAAGCGCTCTCCCGCTGAGCTAATCGCGCGGGTTGGGATCTTGAGAGATCCAGTGGACGATACTGGGATTGAACCAGTGACCTCTTCCGTGTCAGGGAAGCGCTCTCCCGCTGAGCTAATCGTCCTTGGAGGTGGAGACGGGATTTGAACCCGTGTAGACGGCTTTGCAGGCCGTTGCCTCGCCTCTCGGCCACTCCACCAGGAGTGTAGGGGGCCGGTAAGCCCCCCTCTTCCTTCGAGCGGACGACGAGGTTCGAACTCGCGACCTCAACCTTGGCAAGGTTGCGCTCTACCAACTGAGCTACGTCCGCCTGTCGTTTCGGTCCGCCCTCGCGGCCCGGCGACGTGTTGAACTCTAGCGGATTCCCGGGCCAGTACAAAAACGCGTTTGTGCAGCGTGCTGCGCTTCCCCTGCTCAGGGCGGTCGCGGGCCGCCTGGCGGGACATCCTCCGGTCGCCCGCGGGAACCCGCCATAGACTCGACAGCGTGCACGACCTCCCTCCTCTCGCCCGCTTCGGCGACCGTGTCGCCACCGGGCTCCTCGATGTCACCGACGATCCCGAAGCCCTGGAGTCCAGCGGCTTCTGGGCCGTCTGCGCCGACTTCGAGGGCCGTCTGACCTGCGCCCGTTTCGCGGAGGTCCGGACGGCGGACGTACCCGCTCCCGTGCCCGGCGCATGGCGCGGCCCCGCTGCCGGTGACTGGACGTCCTCACTCGACCGCGCCGCGTACACGGCTGCGGTACGGCGGATCCGCGAGCACATCGCGGCCGGTGAGGTCTACCAGGCGAACCTGTGCCGGGTGCTGTCCGCGCCCGTGCCGCCCGGCGCCGACGTGGACGCCCTCTCCGCCCTGCTCGCCCGCGGCAACCCGGCGCCGTACGCAGGAACGATCCGCCTCCCCGGGTACGACGTGGAGATCGCCACCGCCTCTCCCGAACTGTTCCTGCGGCGCGACGGCCGGGTCGTCGAGTCCGGGCCGATCAAGGGCACCGGCCGAACGGAGGCGGACCTGCTGGAGAAGGACTACGCCGAGAACGTGATGATCGTGGACCTCGTCCGCAACGACATCGGGCGGGTGTGCGCCACGGGCAGTGTGACGGTGCCCGATCTGTGTGCCGTCGAGAAGCACCCCGGGCTGGTCCATCTCGTCTCGACGGTGCGCGGTGAGCTGGGGGAGGGGGCCGGCTGGGCCGAGCTGCTCGGCGCCGCCTTCCCGCCCGGCTCGGTCACCGGCGCGCCCAAGTCCAGCGCGTTGCGGATCATCGACGCGCTGGAGACGGCGCCCAGGGGGCCGTACTGCGGCGGGATCGGCTGGGTCGACGCCGACCGGGAGGTCGCAGAGCTGGCCGTCGGTATCCGTACCTTCTGGATCGACCGGGCCGACGGCGTGCTGCGTTTCGGCACCGGCGCGGGCATCACCTGGGGCTCCGATCCCGAGGGGGAGTGGCGGGAGACCGAGCTGAAGGCGTCCCGGCTGCTCGCGATAGCGTCGGGAGCGTATGAGGTGAGTGGAGAGGACCTGACGTGAAGATCTGGCTCGACGGCGGACTGCAGGACAGCGAGTCCGCCCGCGTCTCCGTCTTCGATCACGGGCTGACCGTGGGCGACGGCATCTTCGAGACCGTGAAGGCCGTGGACGGCCGGGGGTTCGCCCTCACCCGGCACCTCGACCGGCTGACCCGGTCCGCGCGCGGCCTCGGCCTGCCGGACCCGGACCACGACGAGGTCCGCCGCGCCTGCGCCGCCGTCCTCGACGCTCACCCGGTGCCGCTCGGGCGCCTCCGCATCACCTACACCGGCGGCCACGGCCCCCTCGGCTCCGACCGCGGCGAGCACGGCCCGACCCTCGTCGTCGCCCTCGGCGAGACGATCCGCCGCCCCGACTCCACCGCCGTGATCACGGTCCCCTGGACCCGCAACGAGCGCGGCGCGCTCACCGGCCTGAAGACCACCTCGTACGCAGAGAACGTCGTCGCACTCGCCCGCGCCCGTGAACAGGGCGCGTCCGAGGCCCTGTTCGGCAACACGGTGGGGCAGCTGTGCGAGGGCACCGGGTCGAACGTCTTCGTCGTCCTCGACGGCGAGATCCACACGCCGCCGCTCGCCTCGGGCTGCCTCGCGGGCATCACGCGCGCGCTGACCGTCGAATGGACCGGCGCCAAGGAGACCGACCTGCCGCTGGACGTCCTGGAGCGGGCCGACGAGATCTTCCTGACGTCCACCCTGCGGGACGTGCAGGCCGTGCACCGCGTCGACGGCCGTGAGCTGCCCGGCGCGCCGGGCCCGGTGACCACCAAGGCGATGCGGATCTTCGAGGAGCGGGCCGGCAACGACCTCGACCCCTGACAGCCCCGGAAATTAGGCTGACCAGGGCCGTGGTTGCGGGTAGAACACCCCTGATGACCACGACCCTGCGGCCGATCGAGCCGCTTCAGCAGAACGCCGACGGGACGCGCTCACGCCGCTACCAGGTGTGTGTGAACAGCCGTCCCGTGGGGGCGATACACCTCGGCACGCACCCCGTGTTCGGCACCGCGGTGGCCCGGATCATGAAGCTGCGCATCGACGAACCGGACCGCAGGCGGGGCCGCGGCACGGTCGCCGCGCTCGCCGCGGAGGAAGTGGCGCGGGGCTGGGGGTGCCACCGCGTCGAGGCGGCGGTCCCCGCCGCATCCGAGGCGGGGCTCCGGCTCGCCACGGCGCTCGGCTACGTCGTCCGCAACCGCGGCATGGAGAAGCGGCTCGGCGACACCCCGCCCGACCTGCCGGAGGGCAGCCGCGCCCGGCCCATGACCGAAGCGGAGTTCGGCCCCTGGCTGGAGAAGGGCAAGGAGGACTACGCGCACAGCTGGATGGAGCGGGGCGTCCCGGAGGCCGAGGCCCGGGCCAAGTCCGAGCGCGATCACGCAACCCTGCTGCCGGACGGCCTCGCCACCCCCGGCATGCTCGTCAGCGTCGTCGAACACCTGGGGACACCGGTGGGCACGCTGTGGCTGGCGATGCGCGAGAGCAGCGCGTTCGTCTTCGAAGTCGAGACGGACCCCGCCCACCGGGGCAAGGGCCACGGCCGCACCCTGATGCTGCTGGCCGAGGCCCAGACGATCGCGGAGGGCCGGCGGACCCTCGGCCTCAACGTCTTCGCCGGCAACGCCCCGGCCGAACGGCTCTACGCCTCACTCGGCTACGAGACGACGCAGTACGCCATGTTCAAGCCGCTGCTGTAGTGGCCCGGGAGCCGAGAGCCGGGCGCGGGAGATCAGTCCTCCTGCCCGGCCAGCAGCCGGTCCGCGATCTCCTCGATCCGCTCGCGCAGCCCCTCCTGGCTCTTGCCGCCGTCGAGCCGCTCACCGCCGATGACGTACGTCGGGGTGCCGGTCACGCCGATCGCCTTGCCCTCGGCCTGGTCGGCGTCCACGATCAGGATGTGCCGGCCGTCGACCAGCGCGGTGTCGAACTCCTCGGCGTCCAGGCCCAGTTCGCGGGCCACCTCGACGAGGAAGGCCTCTCCCGTGCGGGCGAGCTCCTCGACCCGCCCCAGCAGGGCCTCGGCGTACGGCCATCCCCGGCCCTGCTCCCATGCCTCCTCCGCGGCCTGGGCGGCGGCGAAGGCGTGCTTGTTCTTCTCCAGCGGGAAGTGCCGCAGCCGCAGCTCCAGACGGTCGCCGTAGCGGGCGCGCAGGGCACGGAGGTCGTCCAGCGCGGTGCGGCAGTCCGGGCACTGGAGGTCGCACCAGACCTCGAGGACGGGGGCGGCGGAACGGTCGGGGGAGGAGTCGCTCATGCCGACAGTCTTCCAGCAGCCGCGGCCGGGGACGCGGCCCGCACCGGCACCTGCGGAGGAGATGACCCGGAGATGTCCCTGATGTCGGGCCGGAGCATGGCCCGCCGGGGTACGGCGGGTGCAGGATGGAAGGGACGAAGTGCCCCGACCCGACCGCGCCACGCCTGGAGGACCGGATGATTGCCGAGACCGTCTGCTCCGCCGTGTCCGCGGCAGGCCTGGGCATTGCGGTCGTCACGGCGTACCGCAAGCGCTACCTCGCCGCGGTCCGTATCGCCGCCTACTCCCTCGTCCCGATCGGCCTGGTCATGACAGGGGTCGTCGAGTGGCTGGCCGACACCGCGTTCAGCCCGACGGCCTGGGCCGGGTTCGGGGTGCTCGGCGTCGCGTGGGTGCTCTTCATGAGCACACGAGCCGTGGAGCGCCGCCGTGGCGGCACCCGCAAGGAGCGCAGGGCGGCGGCCCGCGCGGCCGACCAGCCCGATGCGGTGGCCCCGGCTGCCACGGCTCCCTCCCTGGGTCAGGGCTCCCGCCCGGCGACCCGGCCCGCGCCCGCGTCCCGCGGCGACGAGGACTTCAGCGACATCGAGGCCATCCTCAAGAAGCACGGCATATGACCGAGCAGCCCGCCCGGGGCTGAATCGTCACAGTGGGTCCGCCGACGCGCGGAAGTGATCACAACCCGAACCGGACCTCACGGAATCGGCGCACTCCCGCACGCAACGAGGGCGCTGATCGCGTCCGGTGGGGCGACTGCGCCATCATCGCCGCGAGATGCTGGACACGACGAAACAGAGCGACCCCGCACCGCCGCAGGACGAGCCACGTCCCCGGCAGGACGAGCCGCGTGGTTGCCTCTTCGCCCTCTCCCAGCCACCGCTGATGATCTTCCTGGCGGTGATCGGGAGCCTGCTGCTCATGGCCTCGTTGCACGATCTGCTGTTGCTGTGAGCCTTACCCGCGGTACCCGGCGTCACCCGCCGGGGCCGCGTCGGCATCGACGTCCTCCGCGATCCCGCGTCCCGGCGACGGCTGTCAGCTCAGCCCGCCGCCTCCTTGCGGCGCGCCCGGTAGGCGGCCACGTGCAGGCGGTTTCCGCAGGTGCGGCTGTCGCAGTACCGCCGCGAGCGGTTGCGGGACAGGTCGACGAAGGCGCGCCGGCAGTCGGGCGCCTCGCACCGCCGCAGCCGCTCCTGCTCGCCGGCGACCACGAAGAACGCCAGGGCCATCCCGCAGTCGGCGGCCAGATGATCGGCGACGGAGGCACCGGGCGCGAAGTAGTGCACATGCCAGTCGTAGCCGTCGTGGTCCGTGAGCCGGGGCGTGGTCCCGGCGGCCGCGACCAGCTCGTTGATGTGTCCGGCGGCGGCCCGGGCTTCGGGGGCGGCGAAGACGGCGGCGAAGCGCCCGCGGATCTTGCGCACCGCGGAGAGGTCGAACTCCGAGAGCACCCCGACATCGCTGATCTCGTGGTTCCGCACGAAGTCCGCGAGGGCCGCCACGTCCGGCAGCCCGTCCGACGCCGTGTCGTCCTCCGGTGCGGTGTTCACCAGATCGACCACGGTGTCGAGGGCGCACCGGGTGTCGTGGGTGATCAGCACGATTCGCTCCCTGGCCTGAGGGTCGGGCGGGCGCCCGCCGATGCTGGCCGATGGTAACCGCTCCACCACCGCCGGACCGCCCTCATGCCCGCACATGGCTTCGAATACAACGCCGCCGGGCCCGCCAGGGTTCCCGCGGCGACGGTGGGGGAGGGGTGCTCGCACGTGAACCGGCGCCGTGCCGCGTGAGCCGCGGACCGGCGCCGGTGTCATCCCGTATGCGGTTGTCCGGGCCCGAGCCGTCTCCCCGAGTCGACGGCGCCGGGCGGCTTTGTGGGGGCCTCGCCCTAGCTTTCCGCCAGGATGTGCGAGAGCTCCTGATCGAGGTCGAAGTGCCGGTGTTCCGTGCCGGGCGGCACGGCGGCGTCGGTCCGCTTCAGGAAGGACTCCAGGGCCCGTGCCGGGGCCTCGAGCAGGGCCTCGCCCTCCGGCGAGCTCAGGGCGATGCACACGACGCCCTGACCGTGACTGCGCGACGGCCAGACGCGGACGTCGCCGGTGCCCGTAGGGCGGTGAAGCCCCTCGGCGAGGAGGTCGCGGGCGAACACCCACTCGACGGTTTCCTCGGCTCCGGTGTGGAAGGTGGCGTGCACGGCGTAGGGGTCGGCCGTGTCGTACCGCAGGCCTGCGGGGACAGGCAGGGAGGACTCGCTCGACACAACGAGGCGCAGGTGCAGCTCGCAGCTGACCGTGGTGTTCATAAGCGCCAGGGCCTTTCGCTCAGTGTGCGCTCGGGGATTCGCACGTCGGCGAAATCGACATGCCACCTACGGTGCCGTTGTAAACCCCTCTGAGTGTTTTGCGTGCCTTTACGTAACTCTTCCGGCCGAGAGATCGTTCGCGTCGTGCGTCCATTCCGGTGACTGGTTTCGCTCGGGTAGTGTTTGGCCGTATGAATACGGGGAGTAACGAGCCGGGCGAGGTGGCCGTGGCGTCGGACGAGACGGGGACGGGCGAGACGTACGGCGAGCAGCACCGTGGGCTCGGTTCGCGGGCGCCGGAATTCATCAAGGCCCGTCGGGCGCTGCACGTGAGCTGGCAGGTCGGCGTTTTCATCATCGGGCTCGCGGTCGTCGTGGCCGGCATCATCATGCTGCCCCTGCCCGGGCCGGGCTGGGTCGTGATCTTCGGCGGCATGGCGATCTGGGCGACGGAGTTCGTCTGGGCCCAGCTGGTGCTCCGCTGGACCAAGCGGAAGGTCACCGAGGCGGCCCAGCGCGCCCTCGATCCCAAGGTGCGGCGCCGCAACATCATCCTGACGTCGATCGGGCTGGTCATCGTGGGCGTACTGGTTGGTATCTACCTGTGGAAATTCGGCATCGTCATGCCGTGGAAGATCAAGGACCAGTGAGCGACGACCGGGGTGCGGGTGCCGGCCGGCTGGTCACAGGCACCCGCTGACATGGGGTAATGTTCTTCCTGCGTCCGGGCGATTAGCTCAGTGGGAGAGCGCTTCGTTCACACCGAAGAGGTCACTGGTTCGAACCCAGTATCGCCCACCCGGACCGGCGGCCCACCTGCGATTGCGCAGGTGGGCCGCCGTCGTTGTATCCGCCCGGGGAGCGTCGGGCCGGGGCCTGACGAGTGACGGCGCTGCGGGTGTCAGGCGTGCCAGGCGCCCGACACCCGGCGTGGCTGGAACTCGCCTCGGCCGGCCCGCTCACACCGTTCCCGAGCGCGTCCCCCGGGCCGCTGGTGACGCCGAGACCCCCTTGTCGGGGCAGATTGCGCCGCGTTATCACCTCGGGGCTGGGCGGGCCGGATCCCCTGCCTGGTGAGCCCGCTTGCGCCACCGCTCTCCGTCGAGGCGGCTGATGCCGAGATCCGGCCATCGGGCCGGCCAGGGCCAAGATCTGCCCGGGGCCGGTGTGGCAGACAAACCCCCTACCAGTGAGCCGCCCGCGCCGCCGCCGTCCAGCCAACTGGCGCAGGGCCCCCTCGTCGAGCCTGCTCGCCCCGCGATTCGCCCCGGATCAGGCATGCCGGAAACCTCTGCCGGTGAGCCGCCCGTGCCGTCGCTCTTCGTCGAACCCGATGGTCGCCGAGACGCACCGATCAAGCCGACTGTCACCGGTCCGCCGTCAGGCCGACTCCGTCCGCCAGGGCGCCCGTGCCGACACTGCCCATCCGCCCGTACCGTCGTCGAATCCTGGACGTCAGCCCGTCCATGCCATCGCCCCGTCGCCCCGCACAGCCGCCCGCCCCCCACACATCGGCCACCCGCCGAACCCGCCGTCGCAGATCCCGCCCGCAGGGGCTGGCCACCCGCGACCTAACGAGTCGCCGACCCGCCCGCCCTCATCCAGCCCCCGTCGCCCCCAGTTGCCGTCACCCCGCCAACCCCCACCCACAACGCCCCCCACCCAAACGCCACATGGCCAAATCCAACCCCCGCGCCCACAACCCACTCCCACCACCCCACCATCGACTTTCGGACGCCCCCGAAAGCAGCCCGACTCCCCATCCCCGTTCGGCGTTCCGGTTGCGCGGTCGTCACCAGCGGCGTCGTCCGGCCCCGCTTCCAGCCCCACCTCCGCGGCCCACCCCGTCGCCCACTCCCGCGGTAAGAAAATCTTGTCCGAATCATTGACGCACTCTCAGCCCCTCCGTACCTTGTGCCAGCAAGCGCTTACTTGAAACGATTCATGCGAGCGGGACGACGTGCGGGGAGGTCCAACCGTGGTGAACGGCAGGAATGTTGAGAGACGCACCATCCTGAAGGCGGCCGGAGCCACGGCAGCCACGCTGGGGCTGGCCGCGACGACCGGTTGCGGTGGTGACGGAGGGGCCTCCGCGGACGGGACGGTGACGATCCGTTACGCGTGGTGGGGTGCGGAGGACCGCGCCGAGAGAATCAACAAGACGATCGAGCTCTTCGAGAAGAAGTACCCGAAGATCAAGGTGAAAACGGACTTCCAGCCTTATCTCGACTTCTGGAAGAAGTTCAACACCCAGGCCTCCGGGGGAAATCCGCCGGACGTGTTCCAGAACGCGATCGGCTTCCTCCGGAAATACGACGCGAAGAACGTGCTGCTCGATCTCAGCGAGCAGGTCGAGGCCGGCAACCTCCGGATGGACGGATTCCGCGCGGGCCTCGAGAAGTTCGGCGAGATAGACGGCAAGCTCCTCGGCGTTCCGGTCGGTTCGAACTCGATGGCCCTGGTCATCGACAAGCCCGTCTACACTCGCGCCGGCATCAAGCCGGAGCAGGGCTGGACCTGGGACGACTTCGACGCGGCGATGAAGAAGATCCGCGACAAGACGGGCCGCGCCGGTGACAGCGGCATGTACGGCACCATGTACCTCTACGACCTCTACCTGCGCCAGAACAGCAAAGCGTTCTTCACCGAGGACGGACTCGGCTTCACCGAGGCGGACCTGACGGACTGGTGGACGAAGGCCAGGAAGGGCGTCGAGGAGGGCCTCTACTCCGACCCCAAGAAGGTCGCCCAGATCAAGCCCAAGTCGGCGCTCGCCGCGGAGCTCTCCGGTGGCGAGTACACCTGGGACAACTTCACCGTCCGCTACACCTCCGAGGGCAAGAGCGAGTACGGCCTGGCCCCCATCCCGACGACGGACGGCAAGAAGACCGGCCAGTACCTCGGTTCCCTGATGCTGAGCGCCTCCAAGCGCACCCAGCACCCCAAGGAAGTCGCCCAGTTCATCGACTTCATGGTGCACGAACCCGAGGTCGCCAAGATCATGGGGTACGACCGGGGCGTGCCCGCCACGCAGGCCCAGTTCGACGCGTACAAGCCGACCGACCCGGTCAACCAGGCGATAGCCGCCTACGAGCAGTCCCTCGTCAAGGCCGGTGTCCTCGAGCCCATCACCCCGCACCCGAACGGCGCGGACATCTGCGAGTCGGCGTTCCTGCGCATCGCCGAGGAGATGGGCCTGGGCAAGAGGTCGGTGGCGGAAGCCGTCAAGCAGTTCTTCACCGAGTCGAAGACGGCTCTCGGCACCTGATGGGAACCACCGTGACACACGCCCCTGCGATGGAGGACCTGTCCCAGGACTCCGAGCCGCGGCACGGTCCGGTGAAGCCCGCGCGCCCCGCCGCCCTCAAGCGGCGGCGGCGCCGGGAGAACCTGGCCGGCTATCTCTTCATGTCCCCGTGGATCGCCGGGTTCCTGCTGCTCACAGCGGGTCCGATGATCGCCTCGCTCTACTTCGCCTTCACCGACTACAACCTGTTCGACGCGCCCCAGTGGATCGGCCTCGACAACTTCTCCGAGATGTTCGGCGATCCGCGCTGGCGCCACTCGGTGCAGGTGACGCTCTGGTACGTCGCCGTCGGCACGCCGCTCAAGCTGATCGCCGCCCTCGGTGTGGCGCTGCTGCTGGCGCAGAGCCGGCGCGGGCAGGCCTTCTACCGGGCCGCGTTCTACGCGCCGTCGCTCATCGGCGCGAGTGTCTCCGTCGCGATCGTGTGGAAGGCGATCTTCTCGGACGACGCGATCGTCGACCGTACGCAGAAGATCTTCGGGATCGACGTCGGCGGCTGGACCGGCGACCCGGACATGATCATCTACAGCCTGGTGGCGCTCACCGTCTGGCAGTTCGGCGCCCCCATGGTCATCTTCCTGGCCGGTCTCAAGCAGGTCCCGCGCGAGCTGTACGAGGCGGCCGAGGTCGATGGGGCGGGCAAGCTGCGGCGGTTCTGGAACATCACGCTGCCGATGATCTCGCCGGTGCTCTTCTTCAACGTCCTGCTGGAGACGATCCACTCCTTCCAGATCTTCAGCTCGGCGTACATCGTCGGCGGCGGCGCCGGAGGCAACGCCTGCGGTCCGGCCGACGGCTCGATGGTCTACACCTGCTACCTCTACGTCCAGGGCTTCGAGAACAGCCGCATGGGTCTGGCCTCGGCGATGGCCTGGCTGCTGCTGGTCGCGGTCGCCCTGGTGACGGCGGTGCTGTTCTGGTCCCAGAAGCGCTGGGTGCACTACGAGGAGGGCGCCCGATGAGTGCGCAGGCCACCGACATCAAGCCCGCCGCCGGAGCCGGGGCGCTGAGGCGCAGGCTGCCCGGCTCCCTCGCCTGGCACATCGGGTCCCTGCTGATCCTCGCGGTGATCCTCTATCCGGTGATCTGGGTCATCGGCGGGTCCTTCAAGAAGAGCGAGGACATCGTCGGCAGCCTGGACCTCTTCCCGGGCGACCCGGTCATCGCCAACTACACGAGCCTGGCCGACGGCATCGCCGACATCTCGATCTCCACGTTCTTCTTCAACTCGCTCTTCCTCGCGGTCGGTTCGGTCGTCGGCATCCTGGTGTCCTGCTCGCTGACGGCCTACGCCTTCGCCAGGATCCGGTTCGCGGGGCGGAACCTGCTGTTCACGCTGATGATCGGCACACTCCTGCTGCCGTACCACGTGCTGCTGATCCCGCAGTATGTGCTGTTCCGCAACATGGAGCTGATCAACACCTACACGCCGCTGCTGCTCGGGAAGTACCTGGCCACCGAGGCGTTCTTCGTCTTCCTGATGGTGCAGTTCATGCGCAACATGCCCAGGGAACTGGACGAGGCGGCCCGCCTCGACGGCTGCGGACACCTGCGGATCTACTGGTCGATCGTGCTGCCGCTGAGCCGGCCGGCCCTGATCACCAGCGCGATCTTCACCTTCATCAACTCCTGGAACGACTTCATGGGCCCGCTGATCTACCTCAACGAGCCCGACAAGTACACGGTCTCGCTCGGCCTGAAGATGTTCGTCGACCAGGAAGGGCTGGCCAATTACGGTGGCATGATCGCCATGTCGCTGGTCGCGCTGCTGCCGGTCCTCGCCTTCTTCCTCGCCTTCCAGCGCTACCTGATCGACGGCATGGCCACGTCGGGTCTGAAGGGCTGAGGCGGGCATGGCCGTGACACGAGTGAAAGCACGGGGCGAGTCAGCGCTCGCCGAGCGGTTCGCGGTGTTCGCCGAGTGTCTGCTGACCGGTGTGTGGATCGCGGTGGCCTCCCTGGGAGTCGTCACCTACCCCGCCGCGTTCGCCGCGGGGGCGCGGCATCTGCGGCGCCGTACCTCTCATGAGGGCGGTGGCTGGCGGGAGTTCGCCGCCGACTTCCGCACGGCCCTGCGCGGCGGGTGGCTCGCCGGGCTCGCCGGGTGGGCGGCGCTTGCCGCGGTCTGGGTGGACGTGCAGGCGGCCCGGGCGGGGATCCCCGGCGGGCCGTTCGTCGGGGCCCTCGGTGTCGTCGCGCTCATCGGGCTCGTGGTCGCCGGGCTGCGTGCGGCGGCGGTCTGGGTGCCGGGCGCCCGCTGGCGGACGCTGCTGGCCGAGGCCGGGCGGCGGACGGTGCTCGATCCGGCCGGGTCCTTCCTGATCGTCGGCGGGCTCGCCGTGGTGGCCCTGTCCGCCTGGTTCGCCGCACCGCTGGCGATCGCCGTCCTCGGGGCCGTGGCGGCGGCGGCCGTCGCGGTGGAGGAGCGGTACCGGCACCGCTGAACGGCGGTGCCCCCCTTCCAGGTCGGCGCCCCGGCGTCGCACCTCTCTCTGTCATGCCCCTGACCAGCGTACGGAATCGCTTCCCGCACGGACGAGGAAAGGCAGCATCGCCATGTCTCCCATCCCCCGCAGGTCCCTCCTGAAGGCAGCCGCCGTCACCGGAGCCGCCGCCCAGTTCAGCTGGGCGCTGGGAGCCCAGGACGCCCAGGCCGCGCCCGGAGCCGGACCCGCCGACGCGGACCCGGTGACCCTCGACTGGCTGGAGGACGGCGGCCTCGGCGCCGCACCCGGCTCCACCGTCGGCGTGCCCTGGCCCAAGGGCGCATACCAGAAGGGCCAGACCTTCACGCTGACGGACGCCGGCGGCAAGGCCGTACCCGTGCAGTCCTGGCCCATCGCCTACTGGCCCGACGGCTCCCTCAAGTGGACCGCGCACGCGGTCGCCTCGGGCGACGGCAAGCTCACCCTCGCCGCCGGGACGCCCGCCGCACCCGAGAAGAAGGTCACCGTCGTCAAGCGCGGCGGCACCATCGACATCTCGACCGGCGTCATCAACGCGAAGATCGGCACGTCCGGCTCCACGCTCGTCAAGTCCGTCAGCCGCGGCTCCACGGAGATCGCGAAGAACGGCCGGCTCGTGCTGATCCGCCAGCCCGAGATCGAGGACGAGGACCAGGGCGCGGTCAAGACCGAGCGCTTCGACGGCGCGATCACCAAGGTCGAGGTCGAGCAGGCGGGCCCGGTCCGCGCGGTCGTCCGCATCGACGGCAAGCACCGCAAGGGCGGCCGCAGCTGGCTGCCCTTCTCGATCCGGCTCTACTTCTACGCGGGCGCCGACTCCTTCCGCATGGTGCACACCATCACCTACGACGGCACGCAGGAACCGGGCAAGGCCAGTGGCGACTTCATCCGCGGCCTCGGAGTCCGCTTCACCGTGCCCCTGCGGGACGAGGCGTACGACCGCCACATCCGCATCGGCGGCGACGGCACCGGACTGCTGCGCGAGGCCGTCAAGGGCATCACCGGACTGCGCCGGGACCCGGGCGCGGCCGTGCAGGCGGCCCAGTTCGAGGGCAAGAAGCTGCCCGATCCCGCCACCTGGGACCAGCGGGTGACGACCCGGCTGCAGTACATCCCCGAGTGGGGCGACTACACCCTCTCCCAGCTCTCCGCCGACGGCTTCACGCTGCGCAAGCGCACCAAGAAGGGCCACGGCTGGGTCGCCGCGGGCGGTGGCCGGCGCGCGTCCGGCTTCGGCTACGTCGGAGGGGCGAGCGGCGGGTTCTCCTTCGGACTGCGCGACTTCTGGGAGAAGTTCCCCGCCCAGCTCGACATCCGGGACGCCCACACCGACGAGGCCGAGGTCACCCTCTGGCTCTGGTCACCCGAGGCCCAGCCCATGGACATGCGCTTCTACCACGACGGCATGGGCCAGGCCACCTACCCGGAGCAGATCGAAGGCCTCAACATCACCTACGAGGACTACGAGCCGGAGTTCGGCACCCCGTACGGCATCGCCCGCACCTCCGAACTCCTCTTCTGGGCCAACGAGTCGACCCCCAGCCCCGACCGGTTCGCCGAGCAGGTCGAGGCCGTCCGCGTGCTGCCGCAGCTGGCCGCCCCGCCCAAGCAGCTCATCAAGGCTCAGGTCTTCGGGCCGAACCTGTACTCCGAGCCCGACCGCTCCACCCCGGCCAAGGCGAAGATCGAGGACCACCTCGACTTCCTCTTCACCTACTACAAGGACCAGGTGGAGCAGCGCCGCTGGTACGGCTTCTGGGACTACGGCGACATCATGCACACCTACGACACGTTCCGGCACCAGTGGCGGTACGACATCGGTGGCTACGCCTGGGACAACTCCGAGCTGTCGCCGGACCTGTGGCTCTGGTTCGCCTACCTGCGCTCCGGCCGCGCCGACATCTTCCGCTTCGCCGAGGCGATGACCCGGCACACCGGCGAGGTCGACGTCTACCACCTGGGCAAATGGGCGGGCCTCGGCACCCGGCACGGCGTGCAGCACTTCGCCGACAGCGCCAAGCAGCAGCGCATCGCCAACACCACCTACCGGCGCTACTACTACTTCCTCACGGCGGACGAGCGGGTCGGCGACCTCATGCACGCCAACGTCGACTCCGACGAGACGTTCCTCGCCCTCGACCCGCTCCGCAAGATCCGCACCGAGCCGTACACCCCCGACCGGCACGCCCTGTCGATCGGCTTCGGCACGGACTGGAGCGGCCTGGTGTCGGCCTGGCTGACGGAGTGGGAACGCAAGGGCCCGAAGTGGGAGAAGGCCAAGGCCCGCGTGCTGTCCACGATGGAGACCATTGCCGCCCAGCCCAACGGCTTCGTCCAGGGCAGCGGCCTGTACGACCTGGACACCGGCAGGTTCGCCGTCGCCGGGGCCGCCAAGGTGGAGGTCTCGCACCTGTCGGCCGTCTTCGGCCTGAACGAGCTGTGCGCCGAGCTCATCGACCTCGTCGACATGCCGAAGTTCAACGAGGCGTACTTCGACTACTGCCGCTACTTCAACGCCACCAAGGCCGAACAGGCGGCCCGCTACGGCTCCAACTTCGGCAACCTGCTGCTCTTCCAGGGCCACTCGCGCCTCGACGCCTACGCGTCCGTCAAGACCGGCGACGAGAAGCTCGCCAAGCGGGCGTGGGAGAAGTTCTACAACTCCGACGGCTACAAGGAGTCGGCACCCTGGCGGACGGAGAAGCTGAGCGGTCCGGTCGCGCTGGTGCCGGGCAGCGAGGCCACCTGGGTCTCCACGAACGAGACCGCGCTGTACGGCCTCGCCGCCATCGAGAACCTGGCACTGCTCGGGGACAAGATGCCGTAACGGGAAGCTGAACGAGCGGTTCCCGTGGCGACGCCGTAGCGGGAACCGCTCGTTTCAGTCGATGATCTGGTTGAAGAACAGGACGGCCGGGGCCAGCACCCCGCCTCCGACGCTCACCGCGACCGGCCACACGTTGCCGGCCAGCGCCGCCAGGACAGTGGCACCGATGCCGACCAGGGATGCCAGCAGGAAGACGATCGCGGCGCGCTGACTGAGGAGCGGTCCGTCCCGGCCGGGCCCCCGACGGTCGGCCTGTGCCACCTCGGTGCTCCTCAGCCGACGCCGTGAACGGGCTCGTGCGCCCGCTGCCGCGGGGGAGTGCCGCGGCCGCCCGGGCCCGGCACGTCCCACGGATCCTGGGCGGGGCGCAGGAGTTCGAAGCGGACAGCGCCGCCGTCACCGCTCGTCCGGACCCCGTGCACGGCGGGTTCCGGCAGGCTGTTGTAGTGGAAGGGCGTCGAGAAGTAGTAGGCGCCCGTGTCCGGGACGGTGATGATGTCGCCGGGTTCCAGGAGCGGCAGAGCGCGGTCCCGCGCCAGCAGATCCCCGGCGAAGCAGGCGGGTCCCGCGATGTCCTGGCGGACCGGTCCGCCCCGCTTGGTCCTGCCGCTCCCGTCGTGCGCCTCGATCCGCAGCGGCCAGGCGTCGGGGTTGAACACCGTCCGGGTGGCCACCTGCACACCGGCGTGGGTGACCGCGATCGGCCGGCCGCCCATGCTCTTCGTGTACTCGACGTACGCGGCGGTGAACCCGTTCTTGGCGAGGACGGAGCGCCCGAACTCGGTGACGATCTCGTACCCGCCGGAGAAGAGCGCGGGCGCCTGGGCGCGCAGCTGCCGGACGTACGTGCCGAAGGTCGGCGTGGTCTCGTCGTCGGCGAAGTTGACGGGCAGTCCGCCGCCGATGTCGATGCCGACGACCTGGCGCCGTCCGAGCGAGGCGTTGACCTCCTCGGCGAACGCCACGGCCTGCGCGACCCCGCCGGCCATGAGGTCGAGCGGGCAGCCCTGCGAACCGGCGTGCGTGTGCACCCAGGTCAGCCACGGGTGGTCGTGGTAGGCGCGCAGCAACCGTCGTCGGCTGCCCGGGTCCGCCAGGGGGACGCCGAACTTCGAGGTGCTCGTCGCCGTGCTCATCGCGGCGATGCTGCCGCCGCCGAGCTGGGAGTTGACGCGCACCCCGATCCGCGACACCGGGACGCGATCGCCCAACGCCCGGTCGATCCTGGCCAGTTCCTGGTAGTTGTCGGCGTTGACGGTCACCCCCAGGTCGAGGGCGTGCCGCAGTTCGGCCTCCGTCTTGGCCGGAGAGTCGAAGACGATCCGATCCGGTGCGAATCCGGCGGCCAGCGCGCGGGCCAGCTCACCCGCGGTGGCCACCTCGCAGCCCATGCCGAGCCGCCGCAGCTCCGCCAGCACCGGCACCAGGCAGTTGGCCTTGGCGGCGAACGCGTGCAGCACACGCGGCGCAGAGGGGAAGGCGCGGTGCAGGGAGGCGACGGTCGCGGCGACGCCGTCGAGGTCGACGAAGGCGGCCAGCTGGGACCGCCCGGCGTCCAGCAGTCCCTGCCGCACCGCTTCCTGGAGGATCCGTTCGCGCCGCTCGGCGGCGCTGGTCAGTCCGGTCATGGTGAGCCTTCCGGTGTCGTACGCGCAGCGCCCGGGACCTCCCCGGGGCGGAGTACCAGGCTGCTGTCCGCACCGGGAGGGCGTCTTCGTCGAGTCGTCAAAGACGCGGGCCTCGCCGACGGCGGTTGGACGCAACAACCGCCGTGCCGGGCAAGGGCGTTGTGCGGTACGACGAAGGAGAGGCCCTTCGATGGTGGCCGCGGCCAAGGCGACGGACGGCACGCCCGCGGCCGCCTCGTGCCGGTCGCTCAGGGGCGTGCGCCGTCGGCGTCTCCCCCCAGACGCAACTGCACCTGTGCGAGCAGCCGGGCGTCGGGACTCTCCAGATCCAGCCCCGACACCTGCGTGATCCGGCGCAACCGGTAGCGCAGGCTGTTGGAGTGCACGCCCAGCGCGCGCGAGGCGGCGGACACGTCACCGAAGTGGTCGAGGTAGGCGCGCAGGGTCTCCACCAGGCAACTGCCGCTGTGTTCGGCGTCGAACTCCCTCAGCCGGGCCACCGAGGTCCGCGGTGGCAGCGCCACCTCCCGCAGGGCGTCGACGACTTGGAGGATGCCCACGGTGTCCGCGACGTCCTCGCTCCGCGCGACCGTGCGGGGCCCGGCGGCCGCGATGAGCGCCTGCAGGGTCCGCTCGGCCGACCGTCGTGACGCGGGCGCCCCTGCCAGGCCGGGGACCACGTCGCCGAGGCCCACCTTCACCGCGGGGCCGATCGTCGTCGACAGTTGATCGGCCAGTGATTCCCCGAGTCGGCGCACCTGGCCGTCGGCCCGACCCGGGCCGCGCTCCAGCCCGCTCAGCAGCACCAGGATCCTGCCGCCCGCCGGGACCACCACGACGCGGTGGCCCAACGCCGCGCAGTGCAGGGTGAGCAGCCCGTACAACCCGGACGGGTCGTCGTCCCCGTGGTGGCCTGACCCGGTCCCGACCGCGAGGACGGCACAGGGCTGCCGGGGCGGCAGAGAGGCCCGCTCCGCGAGCACCTCGACGGATCCACGGTCCTCCAGCAGCGCCCGAGCCGCATCCTCCACCAGGCGGCCGTCCGAGCTGTGGGTGCGGTGATGCAGCAGGTGGGCGGCGGCGGCCCGGGCCGCCGCGCGCAGCGTCTCCGCGGCGTTCGGCGCGAGCGGGCGGCCGGCGACCGCCGCCACCCAGATGGACCCCAGCGCCTCTCCGCCCGCCCGCACGGCGCCGACCAGACGCTCCGGGTCCTGGCCGTGGGCGGGCCGGTGCAGCACATCGCCCGCCCCCCACAGCGCCTGGAAGAACCCCGCCTCCCGCATGGCCGCCACCCGCCAGGGCGGCACGCGGCGGCCGAGGATGGTCAGCCGGCGCATCTCGTCCACGTTCTCCTCCGTGGAGGAGTACGCCAGCACCCGCGACTCCGTGTCCTCGACGGTCACCGAGCCTCCCACCAGGGCCGCCACCGCATCGGCCAGTGAGTCCAGATCACCCAGGCGCACGCCGCTGGTCGCCGGCACCGGGGGAACACCCGCCGCGGCGAGCCCCGCCCTCAGCACCCCCACGAGTTGGGCCCAGGTACACCAGGCGGTACGGAAGAGCACCGCCGTGCCGCTCTCCTCCGCTGCTGCCTGCAACGCCCGCGCGGTGGGCTCCGGCCGCCCCGGGCCGAACACCACGCCCGCCGCACCGGCCTCACCGGCCCGGCGCACCACGTCGACCGCATGCGCCGAGCGCGGATCGACGCCGACCGCGAGCAGTAACTCCCGCGGCCTGATCACGGGTTCCAGGGCGTCCAGCACATGGACACCGGTGACGCTCGTCCGCAGTCCCTCCGGGGCCGTGTGCAACTCCACGGCTCCGGCACCCACCACCGAGAGCAGGCGCTCCAGGGTCCCCTGGTCCTCGGCGCCCGTGCCCCGGGCCGGTGATGCCCCCAGGTCCGTCATGATGCCTCCCCGTCCCCGCCCGACCGCCCCGCCCGACCGCCCGTCGGCGGCCGATCGGAGAAACGTATGACATCACGGGCTTTGTCCGCAGTCGATACGCCCTACGGCATGCGGAGGGACCGATGGCGCCGATTCAGGGGCTAGTTCATCCGCCCCAGGACCTCCCGGACCCGCCGGACGTCCCGGATCCGCTGCTCGTACGTCGCCCCGAGGGCGAGCAGCAGGAGTCCGGCGAGGGCGGGAGGCGCCCAGCGGGGGAGAGCCCCCGTCACCTGCACGACGTACGGGGCGAGTTCGTGCAGCGTGACCAGGGCCAGCACCGAGCCGCCGAGCACCAGCGGCGCCCGGAGGTGGTACCGGGCGCCCAGCAGGGTGACCAGCAGCGCCGCGATGCCCAGCAGCAGGGGCCGCGTCCAGTGCGGATCGGCCCAGGCCGCGACGAGGCTCGGCACGAGGGTGGCGGCGAGCCCGGGGCCGTACGCCGTCCAGGAGGAGGCCTGCGGGTCGCGGCGCCGGCGCAGCGCTCCGACGAGCAGCGCCGGGACGGTCACCGGGAGGGTGTAGGCCTCGGGTGTGCCGACGTCCCAGGCGGCCAGGCGGACCCAGGCGGCCAGCACGAACAGGGCCGTGGCCGCATAGCCGACGGGACGCCGCTCGGCGCGCAGTGCCGTGCCCGCGGCGATCACCCCGCACAGGGCCAGCACCAACGCGAGCATCGGCGGGTCGGTGACGGCGAGAGCCACGGCGAACAGCCCGAGGGCGGCTCCCACGGCCTCGACGGGCACCGTCGCCCGGGAGGCGCCGAGACGCGCCGCCAGCAGGGCGGCGGCAGCGGGAACCAGCAGAACCGGCAGGGCGGTCCGGGCCGGCGGCCAGCCCGCGGCGGCACCGGACGCCGACGCCAGCGCGGCGGCGAACACGAGAGCCGCCGGAGCCGTGAAGGGCGCCACGCCCGCCCGCCACGAGGCCGCGGCGAACAGCGCCGTCAGCACGGACAGCGCGACGAGGGTCGCGGACTGGGAGGCGAGGGAGACCAGGGTGAGGCTGACGGCCGTGACCAGGGCGAGGACGAGGGCCGTGACCTGCGCGGCCGACGCCGTGACCCGGCACATGTACAGCGCGGCCGCCGTCATGACGCCCAGGACCAGCATCCCCGCGAGGTAGGGGACCTCGAAGACCGCCGGAAGTATCAGAGCCGTGGCCCAGAGCAGCCCGAGGGAGCCGATCCGGGCCCGCCCGCGCCACTGCTCCGCGCGGACCACCAGGGCGAGAACGGCGGCGACGGCCACCAGCACGAGGGGAGCCACCGCCGCGTCCGGCGGCCAGGGCGCCTCGACGACCACCGCCGCCCGGGCATCCGAGGGCGCACCGCTCCACACCCGGCCCAGCCGGCCGGCCGGGCCCAGCAGCACCACGGCGACGACGGGCAGCGTCCACAGCACCGCCAGCGCCTGTACGGCACCGGAGGCCCACGCGAAGCCCATCCGCATGGCGTCCGGCAGCCGTTCGATCCGCACCGCGGCCAAGAGGGCGATGCCGACGGCCAGATGAGCCGGTACCACCCACTCCGACGGCATCCCGGGCCGAGCCACTCCACCGAGCGCGCCCACGACGAGCAGACCGGACGTGATCGCGAGGCCGAGGGCGTGCTTGCCGCCCGGCCCCCGCCAGGACGCACCCAGAGCGATCGCCGCCGCGAGCAGGAGCAGCGCCCCGGCACGGGAAGCGTCACCCGGACCGTCCGCCGTCAAGGACAGCCAGGCCGCACCCAGAACGCCCCAGCCGCCCATGCCGTAGGCACCGACGACGGCGATGATCCGCACGGCCCCGGCCGTCAACCGCCCCACCACCACCGCGTCGAGCCCGGCCGTCACCAGCAGCGCGGCCGTGATCACATACGGACTCGCGCCGGCGGCCAGGGCCCACAGCAGCAGCGGGAACTGGGCCGCGACCAGGGCGGAGGGCAGGGGCAGGCGCAGCGCGGACATGGCCGGCAGCAGACCGTACGCCGACCAGGTCGCCGCCAGCACCGCCGACGCGGCCGCCGCGTACCCGGTCCCGTCCGTCCCGGAGAGGGCCGCCGCGTGCAGCGCGTAGGCGTCCAGGACGGTCAGGGCGAGCCCGAGGCCCGCCACGGACTCGGCCGTCGACCGCAGGCCCCGCTTCAGCAGCGCCGCGGGCGCGGCGAGCGTGGCCAGCGTGACCGCGCCGAGCACCAGGGCCCGCCCGGCGATCCCCATGTGTCCCCAGCTGACCAGCGTGAACACCGCCGCCGCCAGCGTGAGCAGGACACCGCCGAGGACCAGCAGCACGTTCTGCACGCTGGGCGCGGCCGTCTCCGGGCGGGGCGGTGCGGCGGGCGGCTGCGCCGAGGCGTGGGCCCGCGGCTGCTGCGTCTGGTGCAGGGCCGCGACCAGCCAGGCGCGACGGGTCAGCAACTGGGCGCGCCGGGCGTCCAGTTGCCAGAGTTCGGCATCGAGGAGCCGCAATTCCTCGGCCGGGGGCGGAAGGTGGGTCATGCATCGCAGTGTGGTTCGCGCCACCCCGCACGGCATGAGTGCGGATACTCAGGCGTGTACTCAGCCGGTCCGCGTCGTAGGTGGGCAGACTGCCGGTATGGACTGGAACCGTTACCGCTTCCGCAGCCGGTGGACCCTGCCCGCACCCCCCGCCACCGTGTACGGCGTGCTGGACCGCCCCGAGGAGTACCCGCGCTGGTGGCGCCAGGTCCGGGAGGTGACCCGGCTCGACGACACCACCGGGGTGATCCGCGTCCGCTCCGTCCTGCCGTACGACATGACCTTCACGGCGCGGGAGGCGCGGCGCGATCCCGCGGCCGGCGTGCTGGAGACCGCCCTGTCCGGGGACATGGAGGGCTGGGCGCGCTGGACCGTCACGCCGCTCGGGACGGGCAGTCTCGCGCGGTACGACCAGGTCGTCAGCGTGCACAAGCCGCTGCTGCGGCGGCTCGCCGTACCGGGGCGGCCCGTCTTCCGCGCCAACCACGCGCTGATGATGCGGTCCGGGCGGCGCGGACTCCTCAGGCACCTCCAAGCGGTTTGAAGGAAGCGTGCCCGGACCTGTATGGTTCAGTGCGTTCCCGGGCGATTAGCTCAGTGGGAGAGCGCTTCGTTCACACCGAAGAGGTCACTGGTTCGAACCCAGTATCGCCCACCGGAAACAGCCGGTCCGTCGCAGACGGGCCGGTTCTTTCATGTGCGGGACCGCTTCGCTCAGGCCGCCGCCGGCAGGTCCGGCCGCAGCGGCCAGGCCGGGTCGACCGCCTCCTCGACACCGCTGCGCGCGAACCACGCCTGCAGGCCCCGCGCCTGCGCCGCGTGCCACACCGCCTGAAGGGTGTGCAGCTCACCCGGGGCGAGCCGCTCCAGCCGGGAGGCGAACCGGCGGCCCACCGCCCGGGTGACCTCCAGCGCCGCCACGGCGTCGGCCCCCGCGTCGTGCGCGCCCTCCAGTGCGACGCCGTAGTGCGCACACAGGTCGGTCAGGGTGCGGCGGCCCTTGCGGTAGCGGTCCAGGTGCTTGTCCAGGACCCGCGGGTCGAGCACGGACAGCGGCGCCGACTCGAACCAGCGGCCGAGCGAAGAGGCACGATGGCGGCGCAACTCCCGGTCCAGCAGGGTCAGATCGAACGGCGCGTTCATCACCACGAGCGGGCGCCCGGCGTGCGCCTGCTCGGCCAGCGCCTGCGCTATCTCGTACATCACCGGCGCCGGCCACCGGCCGTCGCGCTGCAGGTGCTCCTCCGTCAGCCCGTGCACCGCCGTCGCCTCGGCGGGCACCGGCACCCCCGGGTTCACCAGCCAGCGGCTCACCCGCGGCCGGATGCCCGGGGCATCCTGGACGACGACGGCGGCCGACACGATCCGGTCGGTCTCGACGTCCACGCCCGTCGTCTCCGTGTCGAAGGCGGCCAGCGGCCCCTCGTACCAGCACGTCGTCATAGCCACACAACCCCTCGTTCACCTTCGGCAGTTGACGTACCGTCCGCTGCCCGATTCGGTGATACCCGGGCTGTTTGCGCCGTACGCCGGAAGGAGACAACAGGAGTACGGGTTGTTGCAGTTCAGCGGCCCGCAGCGGGGAATCACTTGTTCTGGAAGGCTGTTGGCCATGGCCATTGCGCAGCCCGAACGGGGCGGGCTGCTGCCCGAGCGCACGGCTCCCTCTCGCGGCACTCTCGCCACCACCGCCTGCATGGAGACACTGCAGGTCGGCTATCTGCACGCCGTCGCGGCGGCCGCCGGCTGCTCGCTGTCCCAGCCCTTTCCCGACAACGGCATCGACTGGCACGTCAGCCACAGCGCGCCCGGGCACACGGTCGACGACGAGGTCACCATCAAGGTGCAGCTCAAGGCCACCTACCAGGTGCCGCCGAACCCACCCGGCCGCACCTTCTCCTTCACGCTCGACAACGATCACCTGGCGAAGCTCGCCCGCACCCCCGTGTCGGTGCACAAGATCCTGGTGGTGATGCTGGTGCCGCGCTCGCAGGACGTCTGGCTGCGCGCCGGCCACGACCGGCTCGACCTGAGGCACTGCTGCTACTGGACCAACCTCGCCGGACAACCGATCACCGGCCGGCGTCGCACCACCGTGCGCATCCCGACCTCACGCATCTTCGACGACCGGGCCCTCTGCGAGATCATGACGCGGGTCGGGACGGGAGGGAAACCGTGACGCACCGCCCGACCGAGGAGCCACTGAGGCCGGTACGGCCGCACCCCGTCGACACCACCTGGAGTGGCTCTCCGCCCGAGCCGCCCGAGCCCGTCGATGTCGACCCGGCCGTGCTGAGCGCCCTGCTGCGCCGGCACGGCTGGCGGCGGCGCGGCGGCGCCCCCGGACGCTACGGCCGCTGGACCCCGCCCGGCCCCGGCGGCAGCGCCACCAGCCTCCTGGTGCCCGAGAGCCGCGCCTTCCCCGACAGCGACGACCTGCTCGGCGAGGCCCTGCTCGCCCTGTCCCGCAGCGCCTCCCCCTCCGCCCGCGAGGTCCTCGTCTCCCTCGCCGTGCCCAGCGACGAGATCCGCTGGTGGCACGACGTCCCCGCCGGACCCGCCGGCGCGGCGTCCTGGACCGTCGAGGACCGGCTGCGCGGCGCCGCCCGCCGGATGCTGCTCGCCGCGGCCCTCGCCACCCGCGCCCGGGCCGGCTACCACGGCGCCCGTCACCGCCGCTCCGCCGCCGCGGCCCTGGAGAACGTCCTCGTCGGCTCCGCCACCGACGACCGGCTCACCGCCTTTGTGCCGGTCGCAGGCGGCCGCCCCCTCGCCGTACGCCTCCACCAGGCCCTGTTCGCCGCCCGGGAGGCCATCGACTACCAGCGGGCCACCGGCGGCATGGACGCCTTCGACGCCGCCGTCGAGGCGGGAGTGAGCCACGAGCTCACCGAGGCCCTGGTCGCCCTCGTCCGGGGCACGGAAGGCGCCCGGATCGCCGTCGAGTGGGCCCCGGCGGCCGGTGTGCCCGAGGGCTGCGCGCCCTCCGCCGAGCCCGTCGAGTTCTCGCCCGGAGACCTCGCCGTGCTGCGCGAGGCGGGCGCCCGCTACCTGCGCGAGGAACCCGCCGTCCCGGTGCGGATCACGGGAGCGGTGGTACGGCTGCGCAGATCCGGACCGCGCGGCGACGGCACCGTGCGGCTGCGCGTGCTGGCCGGGGCCGATGTGCCGAACGTCCGGATCACCCTCGACGAGGAGGCCTACCGGATCGCCGGGCACGCCCACCTTGTCGGACTCCCGGTGCGGGTGCAGGGGCGGCTGGAGAGCCGGGGCGGATTCCGCCGCCTCACCGGCGCCCACGGGATCGTCCCCGTACAGGTCGACGACGCCGAGCGGGACCGGCTGATGAAGGAGCTCCACGAGAACCTCGACTTCTTCGAGGAGGCCTGCGGAGGGGACTGCGGGGACTGATTTCGCGGAGGGGGGTCCCGGGTCGGTACGATCCTTACTCGTGCGCGCGCTCCGGTATGGCGCCGCAGCCCCCTTCAGTCAGGAGAGACCGGTGTCAGACGTCCGTGTGATCATCCAGCGCGATTCCGAGCGGGAAGAACGCGTGGTGACGACGGGCACTACGGCCGCCGAGCTCTTCGCCGGCGAGCGCTCGATCATCGCCGCGCGCGTGGCCGGCGAGCTCAGGGACCTGTCGTACGCCCTGTCCGAGGGCGACGAGGTCGAGGGCGTCGAGATCTCCTCCGAGGACGGCCTGAACATCCTGCGCCACTCCACCGCGCACGTCATGGCGCAGGCCGTGCAGGAGCTCTTCCCCGAGGCCAAGCTCGGCATCGGCCCGCCCGTCAAGGACGGCTTCTACTACGACTTCGACGTCGAGAAGCCCTTCCACCCCGATGACCTCAAGGCCATCGAGAAGAAGATGCAGGAGATCCAGAAGCGGGGGCAGCGCTTCTCCCGCCGCGTGGTGACCGACGAGGCCGCCCGCGAGGAGCTGGCCGACGAGCCCTACAAGCTGGAGCTGATCGGCCTCAAGGGCTCCGCCTCGTCCGACGACGGCGCCGACGTCGAGGTCGGCGCCGGTGAGCTGACGATCTACGACAACCTGGACGCCAAGACCGGCGACCTGTGCTGGAAGGACCTCTGCCGAGGCCCCCACCTGCCGTCGACCCGTGCGATCCCGGCGTTCAAGCTGATGCGCAACGCGGCCGCCTACTGGCGCGGCAGCGAGAAGAACCCCATGCTCCAGCGCATCTACGGCACCGCCTGGCCCACCAAGGACGAGCTGAAGGCGCACCTGGAGTTCCTCGCCGAGGCCGAGAAGCGCGACCACCGCAAGCTCGGCAGCGAGCTGGACCTGTTCTCCGTCCCGGAGCAGATCGGCTCCGGCCTCGCCGTCTTCCACCCCAAGGGCGGCATCATCCGCCGGGTCATGGAGGACTACTCGCGCCGCCGCCACGAGGAAGAGGGCTACGAGTTCGTCTACACCCCGCACGCCACCAAGGGGAAGCTCTTCGAGATCTCGGGCCACCTGGACTGGTACGCCGACGGCATGTACCCGCCCATGCAGCTCGACGAGGGCGTGGACTACTACCTCAAGCCCATGAACTGCCCGATGCACAACCTGATCTTCGACGCGCGCGGGCGTTCCTACCGTGAACTGCCGCTGCGCCTCTTCGAGTTCGGGACCGTGTACCGGTACGAGAAGTCGGGCGTCGTGCACGGCCTGACCCGTGCCCGCGGCTTCACGCAGGACGACGCGCACATCTACTGCACCCGCGAGCAGATGTCGGAGGAGCTCGACAAGACGCTCACCTTCGTCCTCGGCCTGCTGCGCGACTACGGCCTGACCGACTTCTACCTGGAGCTGTCCACCAAGGACCCGGAGAAGTTCGTCGGCTCGGACGAGGCCTGGGAGGAGGCGACGGAGACGCTGCGCCAGGTCGCCGAGAAGCAGGGCCTGCCGCTCGTCCCCGACCCGGGCGGCGCCGCCTTCTACGGCCCGAAGATCTCCGTGCAGACCAAGGACGCCATCGGCCGCACCTGGCAGATGTCGACCATCCAGCTCGACTTCAACCTGCCGGAGCGCTTCGACCTGGAGTACACGGGTCCGGACGGCGCCAAGCAGCGCCCCGTCATGATCCACCGCGCGCTGTTCGGCTCCATCGAGCGATTCTTCGCGGTGCTCCTGGAGCACTACGCGGGCGCCTTCCCGGCGTGGCTGGCCCCCGTCCAGGCGGTCGGCATCCCGATCGGCGACGCGCACGTGGAGTACCTGGAGAAGTTCGCCGCCGCGGCCAAGAAGAAGGGCCTGCGCGTCGAGGTCGACTCCTCCTCCGACCGCATGCAGAAGAAGATCCGCAACGCCCAGAAGCAGAAGGTGCCCTTCATGGTCATCGCGGGCGACGAGGACATGTCCCACGAGTCCGTGTCCTTCCGCTACCGCGACGGCTCGCAGGAGAACGGCATCCCCTTCGACGACGCCATCGCGAAGATCCTGAAGATCGTCGAGGAGCGCGCTCAGGTCTGATCACACGGCGCCAAGGCCCCCCGGGGAGATCCCGGGGGCCTTTGCCGTCCCCCCAGCTCGACGCCATATGCTGCACTGCATGACGAGTGAGCCGGAGCAGCAGCTGGGAGTAGGGACGCAGGACGCGTTCCAGCGACTGTGGACGCCCCATCGGATGGCCTACATCCAGGGCGAGAACAAGCCGACCGGCCCGGGCGCCGGCGACGGCTGCCCCTTCTGCTCGATCCCGGCCAAGTCCGACGAGGACGGGCTCGTCGTCCGGCGCGGCGAGCAGGTCTACGCGGTGCTCAACCTCTACCCGTACAACGGCGGGCACCTGATGACCGTGCCCTACCGGCACGTCGCCGACTACACCGACCTCACGGCGGGGGAGACCGCCGAGCTCGGCGAACTCACCAAGCAGGCGATGACGGCCCTGCGCACCGCCTCCGGCGCGCACGGCTTCAACATCGGCATGAACCAGGGCACGGTCGCCGGCGCGGGCATCGCCGCGCACCTGCACCAGCACATCGTGCCGCGCTGGGGCGGGGACACGAACTTCATGCCGGTGGTGGGGCACACGCGGGTGCTGCCGCAGCTCCTGGCGGACACCAGGAAGATGCTGGCGGAGGCCTGGCCGACGGCCTAGCCTGCGGGCAGTCGTGCCGCTGGGGCGATGGGGGTCCCCCCTGCTCGAGCGAAGCCGAGAGCTTGGGGGAGGGTGGGCGCAGGCGGCACCCCGCAGCGCCGGGCTGCGCCCCCACCCCGCTCAGCCGCCAGCGCCGGGCGACCTCACAACTAGGCGTCGTAGACGTCGGCCTTCTTCGGCGAAGCCTCCTGCACAGCCCCACTCAGCGCCGCCGACCTGGACCCGAACTTCTCCACGTCCACCCCGTTCTCCCGCAGCACCTTCAACGCCGCCGTATGCACCACACGCAGCACAGGCGTGGCCGCCCGCAGCGCGTCGTCGGCCATGAACCGGTGCCGCCACGGCTGGTCGGCCCACGCGTGCCGCAGACCGAACGGCTCCGGCAGCGTCAGACTCCCGCCGAGCCAGTTCAGCAGCGGCGGGTACCAGGTCAGCGGGGCGCGCGCGGCCAGCCGCACCACCTCGTCGGCGTCGATCAGCGGGAGCTTCACGGTGCGGGTCTCCCAGAACCGCAAGGCCTTCTGCACCGCCTTCTCCTTGGCCGCCGGCTTCTCGTTGAACAGCGGGTTGACAGGCCCCAGGGCGTGCCCGGTGACCTCGATGCGCAGCGTGTCGTGCAGCACGGTCACCGTGATCAGCATCGTGATCACCAGGTGGCCGTCCCACAGGGTCCACTGCACGCCCAGGTAGTGCCGGTCGCCGCCGCCGAACTGCTGCTTGTTGCAGATGTCCTGCACGGCGTGCGTACGGACCGTGTACGCGTCGACGTCCGTGCCGCTCGGCCGGGACACCTCCGTCGCCTTCTCGCCGATCGGCGTGACGATCCAGTGCGTGATGGACGGCTTGGGGAAACCGCCGGTGTTGATGGACGTACGCTCCAGCATGCCGAGACCGCCCTGGATCGCCACGATGACGTCCCAGCTGCGGAAGGGGTGGAAGTCCTTGCCCGGCTCGGCGGAGACCAGCTCCTCGGCCAGCTGCCAGCTGCCCCACCGCGTGCCCATGCCGAGTATGCCCTTGGGCCCGGCGTAGAAGACCGAGTTGGACCGCTGCTCGGCGGCGAGGCGGGCCAGCTCCTTGCGGACCTGCTCGGCCGCGTCACCGGGGTTGCCGGGGACGGCCTCGGGGATCTTGGCGCCGACGCCGCCGCCCGACAGCAGGCTCGACCAGCGCTCCCGCAGATCGCGGGCCGTCCGCTCGCAGATCTGCTTGGCCCAGAACCAGCCGACGACCGGCATGATGACCGCCGCGCGCCCGTACAGGGCCCAGAATCCTTCGAACGGCATGCGGATCAGGAACAGCACGGCGAGCGCGCCCACGGCGACCAGCAGCGTCGTGGCGAGTGCGCCCGCGCGCTTGTCCTCGCGCTTGGCCATGGTGGTGCGCAGGGTGAACACCAGCAGCCACACGAGGAAGCCGGGCAGGAAGAGCACCCCGCAGATCACCGTGATCGCCGCGAGCCAGTTGTCGCGGTCGCGGCGGATGCGGTGGGCCGCCAGGCAGTGCTCCACGACGACCTGGGGCTCGATGCCGAAGGACTGGATGACCGGCTTGCGCCCGGCACCCAGCATCCGGTCGATGACAGCGCGGGAGAAGGCCTCGCCGAACCTGGGGCGGAAGATCTTCGCCCAGGAGCGCGGGGGAGTCACCTTGGACTGGTGCCACTCGTTGTCGGCGTTCAGGATCTTGGTGACCTCGTCGTCCCGGTACGCCGCCGCGGCCAGCGCGTAGGTCGCCGCCGTCTGGCCGCTCGCACCCGCCAGAGGTACCTGGGCCCCCGGGCTGAAGTCGAATCCGTCCGTCACTGCCGCCCCCATCGCTGCCGCATCCGCATCTGCGGCCTTCCCGACTTCCGCGCTCCGCACACCTGTTGATCAGGTCATCAGCGTATCCGTCCGGACCGGCGAGCGGGGGCGGGCGGCCCGTCAAGCCGCCCGCCCCCGCGGAGGGGAGCTCCCATGAGGGCACTTGGTGGCGCCCGGCGCCAACTACGAGGCCATGCGCTCCTGTTCACGCACCCGGTCCGCGACCTGCTGCGGCATCGGCTCGTGCCGCGCGTAGCGACGGCTGAACCCCGCCGTGCCGTGCGCCATGGACCGCAGGTCGATCGCGTACCGGCCGATCTCGATCTCCGGTACCTCGGCCCGGATCAGGGTGCGCCCGCCGGGTGTCTGCTCGGTGCCGAGCACCCGGCCCCGCCGCCCCGACAGGTCGCTCATCACGGCGCCCACGAAGTCGTCGCCGACCAGCACCGACACCTCGGCCACCGGCTCCAGCAGATGGATCTTCGCGTCGGCCGCGGCCTCCCGCAGCGCGAGGGCCCCGGCTGTCTGGAAGGCGGCGTCGGAGGAGTCCACCGAGTGCGCCTTGCCGTCCAGGAGGGTCACCCGTACGTCGATGAGCGGGTATCCGGCCACCACTCCCTTGGCCGCCTGGGCCCGTACGCCCTTCTCCACCGACGGGATGAACTGCCGGGGCACCGCGCCGCCCACGACCTTGTCGACGAACTCGATGCCGGACCCGCCGGGCAACGGCTCGACCTCGATCTCGCAGATCGCGAACTGCCCGTGCCCGCCGGACTGTTTGACGTGCCTGCCCCGGCCGGCCGACTTGTCGGCGAACGTCTCGCGCAGGGACACCCGGTGGGGGACGACGTCGACCTGGACGCCGTACCGGCTGCGCAGCCGCTCCAGGGCGACGTCGGCGTGTGCCTCGCCCAGGCACCACAGGACCACCTGGTGGGTGTCCTGGTTCTGCTCGAGCCGCATGGTCGGGTCCTCGGCCACCAGCCGGGCCAGGCCCTGGGACAGCTTGTCCTCGTCCGGTTTGCTGTGCGCCTGGATGGCCAGCGGCAGCAGCGGGTCGGGCATCTGCCACGGCTCCATGAGCAGCGGGTCGTCCTTGGCGGACAGGGTGTCGCCGGTCTCGGCGCGGCTCAGCTTCGCCACGCACGCCAGGTCGCCCGCGATGACGTGCGACACCGGGCGCTGCTGCTTGCCGAACGGCGTGGACAGGGCACCGATCCGCTCGTCGACGTCGTGGTCCTCGTGCCCGCGGTCGGCCAGCCCGTGTCCGGAGACGTGGACCGTCTGGTCGGCGCGCAGGGTGCCGGAGAACAGGCGGATCAGCGACAGCCGGCCCACATACGGGTCCGAGGAGGTCTTCACGACCTCCGCGACCAGAGGAGCGTCCGGGTCGCACGGCTTGAGCTCGCGCGGCCTGCCGTCGATGGTCGTGACCCGCACCGTCTCGTGCTCCAGCGGTGTCGGGAAGCCCCGCGTGATCAGCTCCAGCAGTTCCAGGGTGCCGAGCCCCTGCCGGGCGCCCTCACCCGCCGGCGCGGCGGCCAGGACGGGGAAGAAGACCCCGCGCGCGACGGCCCGCTCCAGGTCCTCGATCAGTGTCTTGACGTCGACCGGCTCCCCGCCGAGGTAGCGGTCCATGAGGGTCTCGTCCTCGCTCTCCGCGATGATCCCCTCGATGAGCCGGTTGCGGGCCTCCTCGATCAGCGGCAGCTGGTCCTCGCCCGGCTCGGACTCCTTGCGCTCGCCGGTCGAGTAGTCGTACAGCTTCTGCGACAGCAGCCCGGTCAGCCCGGTCACGGGTGCGTGCCCGTCGGGCGCCTGGGGGCCGTGCAGCGGCAGGTAGAGCGGCAGGACCGCGTCGGGGTCGTCCGCGCCGAAGGCCTCCGCGCAGCTGCGGGTCATCTCCTCGAAGTCGGAACGCGCCGACTCCAGGTGCGTGACGACGATGGCCCGGGGCATGCCCACGGCCGCGCACTCCTCCCACACCATGCGGGTCGAGCCGTCCACGCCGTCCGAGGCCGAGACGACGAAGAGGGCCGCGTCCGCCGCGCGCAGACCGGCCCTGAGTTCACCGACGAAGTCGGCGTATCCGGGGGTGTCGAGAAGATTGACCTTGATGCCGTCCCACTCGACGGGCACCAGGGAGAGCTGGACCGAGCGCTGCTGCCGGTGCTCGATGTCGTCGTAGTCGGAGACGGTGCCGCCGTCCTCGACGCGGCCCGCCCGGTTCACCGCCCCCGCCGTCAGTGCGAGGGCTTCGACCAACGTGGTCTTGCCCGATCCGGAGTGGCCGACCAGCACCACATTCCGTACGGACTGAGGGTGGTCGGCCGCTAGTGCCCTGCCGGCGGCCCCAGGGTGGGTCTGTGCCTTGTCGCCCATGATCCTGCCTCCCGTGCACGGTGAGGTCACTGTGGGCGCGGACACGCGGAGTCCGCGTGCGGTGGCGGCTCCGGCGACGCCCGCGGTCATTCGACCTTCCCACTCCCGTCACGGTGCGTCCATACGAACGACGTGATCCCACCGCCCACCAGCGGCTCGCGGGTTCCCCCGAAAGGGGTCCGGGTGCCCGCACCTCGGCCACGCGCGCGCGTGACTACGATGGGCCAGCCGGTGGCCAGCAGGGGCCAGACGGCGACACCGACCCTCGGGAAGGCCATGCTGAACAAGTACGCGCGTGCATTCTTCACGCGTGTCCTCACACCGTTCGCCGCGTTTCTGATCCGGCGGGGCGTCAGCCCCGACACCGTCACGCTCATCGGTACCGCCGGTGTGGTCGCGGGCGCACTGGTCTTCTACCCCATGGGCGAGTTCTTCTGGGGCACGGTCGTGATCACGCTCTTCGTGTTCTCCGACCTCGTCGACGGCAACATGGCCCGTCAGCTCGGCCGCTCCAGCCGCTGGGGTGCCTTCCTGGACTCCACGCTCGACCGGGTCGCCGACGGCGCGATCTTCGGCGGTTTCATCCTCTGGTACGCCGGCGGGGGCGACGACCTCGTCCTGTGCGCCGTCTCGATCTTCTGCCTGGCCAGCGGCCAGGTGGTGTCGTACACCAAGGCCCGGGGCGAGTCGATCGGCCTGCCGGTCGCGGTCAACGGGCTGGTCGAGCGTGCCGAGCGTCTGGTGATCTCCCTGGTCGCGGCCGGGCTCGCGGGCCTGCACGCGTTCGGTGTGCCCGGCATCCAGTACCTGCTGCCCGTCGCCCTGTGGATCGTCGCCGTGGGCAGCCTCGTCACGCTGATCCAGCGGGTCGTCACGGTCCGCCGGGAGTCCGCCGAGGCCGAGGAGGCGGCGGGTGCCCAGGACGACGCGGCCCCGCGGGACAATGCGGCCGCGAAGGACAATGAGGGCAAGCAGCAGAACGCCTCCCACGGGAGCGAGGCGGCCACGTGAGCGCACAGGACCGGCTGACGGACGCGCTGTACGGCCTGGGCTGGAGCGCCGTCAAGAAGCTCCCCGAGCCGGCCGCCGCACGGCTCGGCCGGACCATCGCCGACCTGGCCTGGAAGCAGCGCGGCAAGGGCGTCCAGCGCCTGGAGAGCAACTACGCGCGCGTGGTGCCCGGCGCGGGCCCCGAGCGCCTCGCCGAGCTGTCCCGTGCGGGCATGCGCTCCTACCTGCGCTACTGGATGGAGTCGTTCCGCCTCCCGGCCTGGACCGAGGAGGAGATCCGGGACGGCCTCGACATCAAGGACCTGCACCGCCTCACCGAGGGCATGGCCGCCGGCAAAGGCGTCGTACTCGCCCTGCCGCACCTGGCCAACTGGGATCTCGCCGGTGCCTGGGTCACCACCCGGCTGGCCATCCCCTTCACCACGGTCGCCGAACGGCTGAAGCCCGAGACGCTCTACGACCGGTTCGTCGCCTACCGCGAGGGCCTCGGCATGGAGGTCCTGCCGCACAGCGGCGGCACCGCCTTCGGCACCCTGGCCCGGCGGCTGCGCGACGGCGGTCTGGTCTGCCTGGTCGCCGACCGCGACCTGTCCGCATCAGGCGTCGAGGTGGACTTCTTCGGCGACACGGCCCGGATGCCGGCCGGACCCGCCCTGCTCGCCCAGCAGACCGGTGCCCTGCTGCTGCCCGTCACCCTCTGGTACGACGGCCCGCACATGATGCGGGGCCGCGTCCACCCGCCCGTCGAGGTTCCCGAGTCGGGCACACGCGCCGAGAAGACGTCCGTCATGACACAGGCGCTGGCCGACGCCTTCGCCACGGGGATCGCCGACCATCCGCAGGACTGGCACATGCTGCAGCGCCTGTGGCTCGCGGACCTCGATCCAGCGAAGGGATCCACGTGAGGATCGGCATCGTCTGCCCGTACTCCTGGGACGTACCGGGTGGCGTCCAGTTCCACATCCGTGACCTCGCCGAGTACTTCCTCCGCCTCGGCCACGAGGTGTCCGTCCTGGCCCCGGCCGACGACGACACCCCGCTGCCGCCGTACGTCGTCTCGGCCGGGCGCGCGGTGCCGGTGCCGTACAACGGGTCGGTGGCCCGGCTGAACTTCGGCTTCCTGAGCGCCGCCCGGGTGCGCCGCTGGCTGCACGACGGCGCGTTCGACGTGATCCACATCCACGAGCCGACCTCGCCGTCGCTGGGCCTGCTGACCTGCTGGGCCGCCAAGGGGCCGATCGTGGCCACGTTCCACACGTCCAACCCCCGCTCCCGCGCGATGATCGCCGCGTACTCGATCCTCCAGGCCGCCCTGGAGAAGATCAGCGCCCGGATCGCGGTGAGCGAGTACGCCCGCCGCACGCTCGTGGAGCACCTCGGCGGCGACGCGGTGGTGATCCCGAACGGCGTCGACGTCGACTTCTTCGCCGAAGCCGAGCCCAAGGCCGAGTGGCAGGGCGACACGATCGGCTTCATAGGGCGCATCGACGAGCCCCGCAAGGGACTCCCGGTGCTGATGAAGGCCCTGCCGAAGATCCTCGCCGCGCGCCCGCAGACCCGGCTGCTGGTCGCCGGGCGCGGCGACGAGGAGGAGGCCGTGGAGTCCCTGCCGGCCGAGCTGCGCTCCCGTGTCGAGTTCCTCGGCATGGTCAGCGACGAGGACAAGGCCCGCTTCCTGCGCAGCGTCGACCTGTACGTCGCGCCCAACACCGGGGGCGAGAGCTTCGGCATCATCCTCGTCGAGGCCATGTCCGCCGGAGCCCCCGTCCTCGCCTCCGACCTGGACGCCTTCGCCCAGGTCCTGGACCGCGGGGCGGCCGGCGAGCTGTTCCCCAACGAGGACGCCGACGCCCTGGCCGACATGGCCGTACGGCTCCTGGCGGACCCGGAGCGGCGGGCGGAGCTGCGCAAGCGGGGGAGCGCCCACGTACGGCGCTTCGACTGGTCGACCGTCGGCGCGGACATCCTGTCCGTCTACGAGACGGTGACGGCCGGGGCGGCTGCGGTGGCCGAGGACGAGCGGACGACCGGGCTGTGGGGGCGGCTGGGGTTCGCCCGGGACTGACGCCGGGAGGGCGGGTCCCGCTTCTGACCGCACAGCGGAACCGCTGAGCACGGGCAGGGCGGGGTGAAGGCACGGCCCCGCCGTGCCGCTAGCCTTGCCGCCCGTGACCACCACTCTCATCTGGATCGCCGTCGCCCTCGTCGCGATCGGGCTCTATCTGAGCTGGACCGCCGGCCGGCTCGACCGTCTCCACGCCCGGATCGACGCCGCCCGGGCCGCCCTGGACGCGCAGCTGCTGCGCCGCGCCTCGGTGGCGCAGGAACTGGCGACGTCGGGGGTCCTGGACCCGGCCGCCTCGATCGTGCTGTACGAGGCCGCGCACGCCGCCCGGCAGGCCGAGGAGGAGCATCGGGAGGTCGCCGAGAGCGACCTGAGCCAGGCGCTGCGGGCCGTCTTCGGGGAGGCCCCCCAGGTGGAGGCGGTGCGGGAGGCGCCCGGGGGAGAGGAAGCGGCCCGGGAACTCACCGAGGCGGTCCGCAGGGTGCCGATGGCCCGGCGCTTCCACAACGACGCCGTACGAGCGGCCCGGGCCCTGCGCCGGCACCGCAAGGTGCGCTGGTTCCGCCTGGCCGGTCACGCACCCTTCCCGATGGCTTTCGAAATGGACGACGAGCCTCCGGCGGCCCTGGTGGACCGGGCCGCCTGAGCCCCGTTCACGTGCCGTTTCCCGGCCGTCCGCCGCAAAAGGATCCACAGCGTTCCCATTGGCCCTTGCTGTGGCCTGCTTCCCTCACGTTTCCTCGGTGCTGCAGAAACCCCCCTTTCCCCTCAGCGAGGTCACGCGTGTCCATCTCCGAAAACCAGGCTCCCGAGACCGGCACCGCCCGTGTGAAGCGCGGCATGGCCGAGCAGCTCAAGGGCGGCGTCATCATGGACGTCGTCACACCGGAGCAGGCGAAGATCGCCGAGGACGCGGGCGCCGTCGCCGTCATGGCCCTGGAGCGGGTCCCGGCCGACATCCGCAAGGACGGCGGCGTGGCCCGCATGTCCGACCCGGACATGATCGAGGGCATCATCGAGGCCGTCTCCATCCCGGTCATGGCCAAGTCCCGCATCGGCCACTTCGTCGAGGCCCAGGTCCTGCAGTCCCTCGGCGTCGACTACATCGACGAGTCCGAGGTCCTCACCCCGGCCGACGAGGTCAACCACAGCGACAAGTTCGCCTTCACCACCCCCTTCGTCTGCGGCGCCACCAACCTGGGCGAGGCCCTGCGCCGCATCGCCGAGGGCGCCGCGATGATCCGCTCCAAGGGCGAGGCCGGCACCGGCAACGTCGTCGAGGCCGTCCGCCACCTGCGCCAGATCAAGAACGAGATCGCCCGCCTGCGCGGCTACGACAACAACGAGCTGTACGCCGCCGCCAAGGACCTGCGCGCGCCGTACGAGCTGGTCAAGGAAGTCTCCGAGCTCGGCAAGCTCCCCGTGGTGCTGTTCTCCGCCGGCGGTGTCGCCACCCCGGCGGACGCGGCCCTGATGCGGCAGCTCGGCGCCGAGGGCGTCTTCGTCGGCTCCGGCATCTTCAAGTCCGGCGACCCGGCCAAGCGCGCCGCCGCCATCGTGAAGGCCACCACCTTCTACGACGACCCGAAGATCGTCGCCGACGCGTCCCGCAACCTCGGCGAGGCCATGGTCGGCATCAACTGCGACACCCTCCCCGAGACCGAGCGCTACGCCAACCGCGGCTGGTAAGGCACAGGAATCCATGAGCGACACCCCCGTGATAGGCGTCCTGGCCCTCCAGGGCGACGTACGGGAGCACCTCGTCGCCCTGGCCGCGGCCGATGCCGTGGCCAGGCCGGTGCGGCGCCCCGAGGAACTCGCCGAAGTGGACGGCCTCGTCATCCCCGGCGGCGAGTCCACGACCATCTCCAAGCTGGCCGTCCTGTTCGGCCTGATGGAGCCCCTGCGCGCACGCGTGCGGGACGGCATGCCCGTCTACGGCACCTGCGCCGGCATGATCATGCTCGCCGACAAGATCCTCGACCCGCGCTCGGGCCAGGAGACCATCGGCGGCATCGACATGATCGTGCGCCGCAACGCCTTCGGACGGCAGAACGAGTCCTTCGAAGCGGCCGTCGCCGTCCAGGGCGTCGAGGGCGACCCGGTGGAGGGCGTCTTCATCCGCGCCCCCTGGGTGGAGTCCGTCGGCGCCCGGGCCGAGGTGCTCGCCGAGCACGCCGGCCACATCGTCGCGGTCCGCCAGGGCACCGCGCTGGCCACGTCGTTCCACCCGGAACTGACCGGCGACCACCGCGTCCACGCCTTGTTCGTCGACATGGTGCGGGCGAACCGGACAGCCGAGTCCTTGTAGGATTCCTGCGTTCGTTGCTGAGATGGGTTACGCGAAGGAGACAGGCAGATGTCCGGCCACTCTAAATGGGCCACGACGAAGCACAAGAAGGCCGTCATCGATGCCAAGCGCGGCAAGCTCTTCGCGAAGCTGATCAAGAACATCGAGGTCGCGGCGCGGATGGGCGGCGCCGACATCGAGGGCAACCCGACGCTCTACGACGCCATCCAGAAGGCGAAGAAGTCGTCGGTCCCCAACAAGAACATCGACTCGGCGGTCAAGCGCGGCGCGGGCCTGGAGGCCGGCGGCGCCGACTACGAGACGATCATGTACGAGGGCTACGGCCCGAACGGTGTCGCGGTGCTCATCGAGTGCCTCACCGACAACCGCAACCGCGCCGCCTCCGAGGTCCGCGTCGCCATGACCCGCAACGGCGGCTCCATGGCCGACCCGGGCTCGGTGTCGTACCTGTTCAACCGCAAGGGCGTCGTGATCGTCCCCAAGGGCGAGCTGTCCGAGGACGACGTGCTGACCGCGGTGCTCGACGCGGGCGCCGAGGAGGTCAACGACCTCGGCGAGAGCTTCGAGGTCCTCAGCGAGGCCACCGACCTGGTCGCGGTCCGCACCGCCCTCCAGGACGCCGGCATCGACTACGACTCCGCCGACGCCAACTTCGTCCCGACCATGCAGGTCGAGCTGGACGAGGAGGGCGCCAAGAAGATCTTCAAGCTGATCGACGCGCTGGAGGACAGCGACGACGTGCAGAACGTCTTCGCCAACTTCGACGTCAGCGACGAGGTCATGGAGAAGGTCGACGCGTAACGCTGCCGAGAGCTGCACGGGCTCAACGGGCCGACGGGACACACCCGTCGGCCCGTCGCATTGTCAGCGGTACCCGATAGCCTGCACAAACACGTGAGCGAAGGAGGGGCGGTGCGCGTACTCGGGGTGGACCCCGGACTGACGCGGTGCGGTGTGGGCGTCGTCGAGGGGGTCGCGGGCCGGCCGTTGACGATGCTCGGCGTCGGCGTCGTCCGCACGCCCGCGGACGCCGACCTCGGCCACCGCCTCGTCGCCGTCGAGCAGGGCATCGAGCAGTGGCTCGACGAGCACCGGCCCGAATACGTCGCCGTCGAGCGCGTCTTCAGCCAGCACAACGTCCGTACGGTGATGGGCACCGCCCAGGCCAGCGCCGTCGCCATGCTCTGCGCCGCCCGCCGCGGGATCCCCGTGGCGCTGCACACCCCGAGCGAGGTCAAGGCGGCCGTCACCGGCAGCGGCCGGGCCGACAAGGCGCAGGTGGGCGCGATGGTGACCCGCCTGCTCCGGCTCAGCGCGCCGCCCAAGCCCGCCGACGCCGCCGACGCCCTCGCCCTCGCCATCTGCCACATCTGGCGCGCCCCCGCGCAGAACCGACTCCAGCAGGCCGTCGCCCTGCACACATCGAAAGGCCGGACGGCATGATCGCCTTCGTCAGCGGCACGGTCGCCGCGCTCGCCCCCGACGCCGCGGTCGTCGAGGTCGGCGGCGTCGGCATGGCCGTCCAGTGCACGCCGAACACGCTGTCCACACTCCGCATGGGCCGGCCCGCCAAGCTGCACACCTCCCTCGTCGTACGCGAGGACTCACTGACCCTGTACGGCTTCGCCGACGACGACGAGCGGCAGGTCTTCGAACTGCTACAGACCGCCAGCGGTGTCGGTCCCCGGCTGGCCCAGGCCATGCTCGCCGTGCACAGTCCGGACGCACTGCGCCGGGCCGTCGCGACCGCCGACGAGAAGGCCCTCACCGCCGTCCCCGGCATTGGCAAGAAGGGTGCGCAGAAGCTGCTCCTGGAACTGAAGGACCGGCTCGGCGCCCCGGTCGGCGCACCCGCCGTCGGTGCGCCGGTCAGCACCGGCTGGCGCGACCAGCTGCACGCGGCCCTGATCGGTCTCGGCTACGCGACCCGCGAGGCCGACGAGGCCGTGACCGCCGTGGCCCCGCAGGCCGAGGCCGCCGAGGGCACGCCCCAGGTGGGCCAGCTGCTGAAGGCGGCCCTGCAGACGCTGAACCGCGCCCGATAGTCCGTACCGAGATTCCGAGGCACACTCCATGAACTGGGACGACACGACCGACGCCGATGCCGCCGAGGGGCTCGTCGGTCCCGACGCGGAGCGGCTGGTGGACTCCGTCGCCGACCGTGAGGACCAGGCCGTCGAGGCCGCCCTGCGCCCCAAGGACCTGGACGAGTTCATCGGCCAGGAGAAGGTCCGCGAGCAGCTCGACCTCGTACTGCGCGCCGCACGCGCGCGTGGCGCGACGGCCGACCACGTGCTGCTCTCCGGTGCCCCCGGCCTCGGCAAGACCACCCTGTCGATGATCATCGCGGCCGAGATGGGCGCCCCGATCCGCATCACCTCGGGCCCCGCCATCCAGCACGCCGGCGACCTCGCCGCGATCCTCTCCTCCCTCCAGGAGGGCGAGGTCCTCTTCCTCGACGAGATCCACCGCATGTCCCGGCCCGCCGAGGAGATGCTGTACATGGCGATGGAGGACTTCCGCGTCGACGTCATCGTCGGCAAGGGTCCCGGCGCCACGGCCATCCCCCTGGAGCTGCCCCCCTTCACCCTGGTCGGCGCCACCACCCGCGCGGGCCTGCTGCCGCCCCCGCTGCGCGACCGCTTCGGCTTCACCGCACACATGGAGTTCTACGAACCGGCCGAACTGGAGCGGGTCATCCACCGCTCGGCCGGCCTCCTGGAGGTAGTGGTCGAGCCCGAGGGCGCCGCCGAGATCGCCGGCCGCTCCCGCGGCACGCCTCGTATCGCCAACCGCCTGCTGCGCCGCGTCCGCGACTATGCGCAGGTCAAGGCCGACGGGCTGATCACCAGGGACATCGCGGCGGCGGCCCTCGCCGTGTACGAGGTGGACGCGCGCGGCCTCGACCGCCTCGACCGGGGCGTGCTGGAAGCCCTGCTCAAGCTGTTCGGCGGCGGACCGGTCGGCCTCTCCACGCTCGCTGTCGCGGTCGGGGAGGAACGTGAGACCGTGGAGGAGGTCGCCGAGCCCTTCCTCGTGAGGGAGGGCCTGCTGGCCCGCACCCCCCGCGGCCGGGTCGCCACCCCCGCCGCATGGGCGCATCTCGGCCTCACCCCGCCACGCTCCCAGAGCGCCGGAAACGGACAAGGGGACCTGTTCGGGGCGTGACGGCGCCGTCACGGCTCCGGGGCGGCGAGGTCAGTGGCCGGAGCAGGAACCCCGGTGCCATGCTGAGCGTTGTTCCATGCGCGCGGACTCGCTTAGACTCCGCCGATGCCGCCTTTGTCGGCGGCGTACACACCCCCAACCATCTGGCCGCTCACAGCGCGGTCGTGTGAAGGAAGTACCGACCCGTGAGTCTCCTGACCCTCCTCCCGTTCATCGTGCTCATCGGGGCCATGTTCCTGATGACCCGATCGGCCAAGAAGAAGCAGCAGCAGGCCGCCGACATGCGGAACCAGATGCAGCCCGGCAGCGGTATCCGCACCATCGGGGGCATGTACGCCACGGTCAAGGAGGTCAACGAGGACACCGTCCTCGTCGACGCCGGACCCGGCGTCGATCTCCTCTTCGCCAAGAACGCCATCGGTGCCGTCCTCACCGACGACGAGTACAACCGCATCGTCCACGGCGTCGAGCACGACCTGAAGTCCGACGCCGACATCGTCCCGGACGACGCCTCCTCCCTCACCGAGACCGACGCCTCCGCCGCAGACGCCCCCGCTGACGACAAGGCCGTCGACCTCGGCAAGAAGGACGCGGCCGATGAGCCGGCAGCCGACGAGGCCGCCGAGGCGAAGACGGACGCAGAGCCGAAGAAGACCGACGGCGACTCCGAGGCGAAGTAGTCGTGTCCCGGGGTGCGCGGGCCCGGCCCGCGCACCCCGGGACACGCCCAGCTCGCACGGAATCCCGACACCATGTCATGGCCGCCCGTCCGCCGATCCGGAGCGAGGTGGCCCGAGAGGGAGTACGAGAAGGTGGCCACACCTAAAAAGGGCAGGAACGCGAGCGCCCAGAGCAAGCCGGGGCGCTCGCTGGCCCTGATCCTGATCGCCATCGTGGCGCTCACCGGTGGGATGTTCGCCTCGGGGCACACGAAACCGCGTCTCGGCATCGACCTGGCCGGCGGTACGAGCATCACGCTCCGCGCGGTCCCCGAGGCCGGCAACGAGGCGGCGATCAACAAGACCAACATGGACACCGCCGTCTCCATCATGGAGCGCCGTGTCAATGGTCTGGGCGTCCAGGAGGCCGAGGTCCAGACACAGGGCCGGGACAACATCATCGTCAACATCCCCAAGGGCACGAACTCCGAGCAGGCCCGCAAGCAGGTCGGCACCACCGCCAAGCTCTACTTCCGCCCGGTCCTCGCCACCGAGGTCTCCGGCGGCGGCACGGCCAGCCCCTCGCCGAGCCCCACGGGGAGCCCTTCGGACCAGCCGTCCGGCAAGGCCACCGACAAGCCCGAGGCCACCGACAAGGGCTCCGCCTCCCCGTCTGCCTCTCCCACCACGCAGGGCCGCGCGGTCACCGACGCGCTGAAGGCCGACGCGACGCCCTCCGCGAGCGCCTCGGGCGGGGCGAAGGCCAGCCCCTCCGCCTCCGCGACCGGCGGCGCCGCGGGTGACGACCCGAGCAAGCTCCAGGAGCAGTACGCCAAGCTCGACTGCACCGACGAGAAGACCCGCTCCACCGTGGGCGACGGCGTCAAGGCCTCCCAGTCCACCCTGGCCTGCGGCAAGAACGCGCAGGGGCAGTGGCAGAAGTACATCCTCGGCCCCGCGGAGGTCGACGGCACGGACGTCGACAAGGCCCAGGCCGTCCTGAACACCCAGACGGGTGCGGGCTGGACGGTCACGATGGACTTCACCGGCGCGGGTGGCAAGAAGTTCGCCGACGTCACCGGCAAGCTGGCGCAGAACCAGTCGCCGCAGAATCAGTTCGCGATCGTCCTCGACGGCGACGTGGTCTCCGACCCGTACGTCAGTCAGGCCCTGACCGGCGGCAACGCGGAGATCTCCGGCAACTTCAACCAGCAGTCCGCCCAGGAACTCGCGAACATGCTGTCGTACGGTGCGCTGCCGCTGACCTTCAAGGTGGACAGCATGACGACGGTGACCGCCGCGCTGGGCGGTGACCAGCTGCAGGCCGGTCTGATCGCCGGCGCGATCGGTCTCGCGCTGGTCGTCATCTACCTGCTGGCGTACTACCGCGGCCTGTCGTTCATCGCGATCCTCTCGCTGCTGGTCTCCGCGGCCCTCACCTACACGCTGATGTCCCTGCTCGGCCCGGCCATCGGCTTCGCGCTGAACCTGCCGGCCGTGTGCGGTGCCATCGTCGCGATCGGCATCACCGCGGACTCGTTCATCGTGTACTTCGAACGCGTCCGCGACGAGATCCGGGAGGGTCGCACGCTGCGTCCCGCCGTGGAGCGGGCCTGGCCGCGCGCCCGGCGCACCATCCTGGTCTCCGACTTCGTGTCGTTCCTCGCCGCCGCGGTGCTGTTCATCGTCACCGTCGGCAAGGTCCAGGGCTTCGCGTTCACGCTCGGCCTGACCACCCTGCTGGACGTGGTCGTCGTGTTCCTCTTCACCAAGCCGCTGCTGACGCTGATGGCCCGCCGCCCGTTCTTCGCGAACGGCCACAAGTGGTCCGGCCTCGACCCGAAGAGCCTGGGTGCCCAACCGCCGCTGCGCCGCACCCGCCGTCCCTCCGCCCCCATCGAGACGAAGGAGGCGTGAGATGTCGAAACTCGGCAACCTCGGCGCCCGGCTGCACCGCGGTGAGATCGGCTACGACTTCGTCAAGAACCGCAAGATCTGGTACGGCCTGTCGATCCTGATCACCATCACGGCCATCGTGGGCCTGGCAGTCCGCGGCCTGAACATGGGCATCGAGTTCCAGGGCGGCGCCGTCTTCAACACCCCTAAGAACACCAGCGTCTCCGTGTCCCAGGCGGAGGAGTACGCGGAAGAGGCCTCCGGCCACGACGCGATCGTGCAGAAGCTCGGCGACGGCAGCCTGCGCATCCAGGTCGCCGGTATCGACACCGGCGCGGCCAACGAGATCAAGAACACCCTCGCCGACGACCTCAAGATCGACTCGGAGCAGATCAACGCCGAACTGGTCGGTCCCAGCTGGGGCGAGCAGATCGCGAACAAGGCCTGGCAAGGCCTCGGCATCTTCATGGTCCTGGTGGTGATCTACCTCGCGATCGCCTTCGAGTGGCGCATGGCCGTGGCCGCGTTCGTCGCACTGATCCACGACATCACCATCACGGTCGGCATCTACGCCCTCGTCGGCTTCGAGGTCACACCGGGCACGGTGATCGGTCTGCTGACCATCCTCGGCTACTCGCTCTACGACACGGTCGTGGTCTTCGACAGCCTCAAGGAACAGACCAAGGACATCACCAAACAGACCCGCTGGACCTACAGCGACATCGCCAACCGCTCGATCAACAGCACCCTGGTCCGCTCCGTCAACACCACGGTGGTCGCACTGCTGCCGGTCGCGGGCCTGCTGTTCATCGGTGGCGGTGTCCTCGGCGCCGGCATGCTGAACGACATCTCGCTGTCGCTGTTCGTCGGCCTCGCCGCCGGTGCGTACTCCTCGATCTTCATCGCCACGCCGCTCGTCGCCGACCTCAAGGAGCGCGAGCCGGCGATGAAGGCCCTGAGGAAGCGCGTCCTGGCCAAGCGGGCCCAGTCCGCCGCCACGGGCGACACCCAGCCCCAGAGCGATGACGAGGCGTACGCCGACGAGCCCGAGGACGCCGCACCCGCGGTGGTCGGGCCGCGCAACCAGCCCGCCTCCCGCAGCCGCGGCCGCGGCCGCCCCTCGGGGAAGCGCCGATGACCGACATCAGGGAGCTGCTGCTCAGCCGCATCCGCGACGTGGCCGACTACCCGGAGCCGGGCGTGATGTTCAAGGACATCACCCCGCTCCTGGCGGACCCGGCGGCGTTCACCGCCCTGACCGACGCCCTCGCCGAGATCGCCGAGCGCGCCGGCGCCACCAAGGTCGTCGGCCTGGAGGCCCGGGGCTTCATCCTCGGCGCCCCGGTCGCCGTCCGCGCCGGCCTCGGCTTCATCCCCGTACGCAAGGCGGGCAAGCTCCCCGGAGCCACCCTCGGCCAGGCCTACGACCTGGAGTACGGCTCGGCGGAGATCGAGGTGCACGCCGAGGACCTCACCGCCGAGGACCGCGTCCTGATCGTCGACGACGTCCTCGCCACGGGCGGCACCGCCGAGGCCGCGGTCCAGCTCATCCGCCGGGCCGGCGCCGAGGTCGCGGGTCTCGCCGTCCTCATGGAGCTCGGCTTCCTGAGCGGCCGCGTCCGTCTGGAGCCGGCACTGAACGGTGCCCCGCTGGAGGCGCTGCTCACGGTCTAGCCACCGTGCGGCGCCCCGGTGGGCACCGGCACGACACCGCGCAGGCGGGCCCGGACGACCCGGTGCCCGCCTCGTGCGTTTCCCGGGTAGACCGGCCTCACATTGGCCTGAAGGCGATCCCGGGGCCCAGGATCGCTACCATGGGTGCTCCGGAGCCTGACCGGGGACCCGGATCGCGCACGAGGAGCCCTCTTGCCAGACGAGGCCCAGCACCTGACCGCCGCCAAGCCCGAGTCCGCCTCGGCAGCCGCGGCCAAGCCCGCGCCGACCACGCCCCACGCGAAGAACGACTCCCGTGGGCCGGTCGAGCACGCCCAGGCGGCGCCGGTCGACAAGCCCGCCGAGCAGTCGAGGCCCAAGCCCACCCCGCCCGCGGTACGGCAGGCGGCCGGCCAGCCGGCCCGCTCCGGCTCCTCCAACCGCGTCCGCGCCCGTCTGGCCCGGCTCGGCGTGCAGCGCGCGAATCCGTACAACCCGGTGCTCGAGCCGCTGCTGCGGATAGTGCGCGGCAACGACCCGAAGATCGAGACGGCCACGCTCCGCCAGATCGAGCGCGCCTACCAGGTCGCCGAGCGCTGGCACCGCGGCCAGAAGCGCAAGAGCGGCGACCCGTACATCACGCACCCGCTCGCCGTCACGACCATCCTCGCCGAGCTGGGCATGGATCCGGCCACCCTGATGGCGGGCCTGCTGCACGACACGGTCGAGGACACCGAGTACGGCCTGGACGACCTGCGCCGCGACTTCGGCGACGTCGTCACGCTGCTCGTCGACGGCGTCACCAAGCTCGACAAGGTCAAGTTCGGTGAGGCCGCCCAGGCCGAGACCGTGCGCAAGATGGTCGTCGCCATGGCCAAGGACCCGCGCGTCCTGGTCATCAAGCTCGCCGACCGCCTGCACAACATGCGCACCATGCGCTACCTCAAGCGCGAGAAGCAGGAGAAGAAGGCGCGCGAGACCCTCGAGATCTACGCGCCGCTCGCCCACCGCCTGGGCATGAACACCATCAAGTGGGAACTGGAGGACCTCGCCTTCGCGATCCTCTACCCCAAGATGTACGACGAGATCGTCCGGCTGGTGGCCGAGCGGGCACCGAAGCGTGACGAGTACCTGGCCATCGTCACCGACGAGGTCCAGCAGGATCTGCGCGCGGCCCGCATCAAGGCGACCGTCACCGGCCGCCCGAAGCACTACTACAGCGTCTACCAGAAGATGATCGTCCGCGGCCGGGACTTCGCGGAGATCTACGACCTGGTGGGCATCCGCGTCCTCGTGGACACCGTCCGCGACTGCTACGCGGCCCTCGGCACGGTGCACGCGCGATGGAACCCGGTCCCCGGCCGGTTCAAGGACTACATCGCGATGCCCAAGTTCAACATGTACCAGTCGCTGCACACGACGGTCATCGGCCCCGGCGGCAAGCCGGTCGAGCTGCAGATCCGCACGTTCGACATGCATCGCCGCGCCGAGTACGGCATCGCCGCGCACTGGAAGTACAAGCAGGAGGCCGTCGCCGGCGCCTCGAAGGTGCGCAGCGACGCCCCCAAGTCGTCCGGCAAGAGCAAGGACGACCACCTCAACGACATGGCCTGGCTGCGCCAGCTGCTGGACTGGCAGAAGGAGACCGAGGACCCCGGCGAGTTCCTGGAGTCCCTGCGCTTCGACCTCTCCCGCAACGAGGTCTTCGTCTTCACCCCCAAGGGCGACGTCATAGCGCTCCCGGCCGGCGCGACCCCGGTCGACTTCGCGTACGCCGTGCACACCGAGGTCGGGCACCGCACGATAGGCGCCCGCGTCAACGGCCGGCTGGTCCCGCTGGAGTCCACCCTCGACAACGGCGACCTGGTGGAGGTCTTCACCTCCAAGGCAGCCGGCGCCGGCCCCTCCCGCGACTGGCTCGGCTTCGTCAAGTCACCGCGCGCCCGCAACAAGATCCGGGCCTGGTTCTCCAAGGAACGCCGCGACGAGGCGATCGAGCAGGGCAAGGACGCCATCGTCCGCGCGATGCGCAAGCAGAACCTGCCGATCCAGCGCATCCTGACCGGCGACTCCCTGGTGACCCTCGCGCACGAGATGCGCTACGCCGACATCTCCGCGCTCTACGCGGCGATCGGCGAGGGCCATGTCTCCGCACAGAACATCGTGCAGAAGCTGGTCCAGGCCCTCGGCGGCGAGGAGGCCGCCACCGAGGAGATCGACGAGTCGGTCCCGCCGGCCCGCGGGCGCAGCCGCAAGCGCCGCTCCAGCGCCGACCCGGGCGTCGTCGTCAAGGGCGTCGAGGACGTGTGGGTCAAGCTGGCCCGCTGCTGCACGCCCGTACCCGGTGACCCGATCATCGGCTTCGTCACACGCGGCAGCGGCGTGTCCGTTCACCGCAGCGACTGCGTGAACGTCGACTCGCTGTCCCGCGAGCCCGAGCGCATCCTCGAGGTCGAGTGGGCGCCCACCCAGTCCTCGGTCTTCCTGGTCGCCATCCAGGTCGAGGCCCTGGACCGCTCCCGGCTCCTGTCGGATGTCACGCGCGTGCTGTCCGACCAGCACGTCAACATCCTCTCCGCGGCCGTCCAGACCTCCCGCGACCGGGTCGCCACCTCCCGCTTCACCTTCGAGATGGGCGACCCCAAGCACCTCGGCCATGTGCTCAAGGCGGTCCGGGGCGTGGAGGGTGTCTACGACGTCTACCGGGTGACGTCGGCGCGCAGCAGGTCGTAACCGGTCGTCGCGCACGACCACACGAAAGCGCACGACCACACGAAAGGGGCTCCCGTACACCGTGTACGGGAGCCCCTTTCGATCGACTGCTCAGCCTCCGAACTCCTGCAGGCCCTTCAGCGCCTGGTCCAGCAGCGCCTGCCGGCCGTCGAGCTCACGCTGGAGCTTGTCGGCCTTGGCGTTGTTGCCCTGCGCCCGCGCCTGCTCGATCTGGCCTCGCAGCTTGTCCACCGCGGCCTGGAGCTGGCCGGTCAGACCCTCGGCACGCGCGCGTGCCTCCGGGTTCGTCCGGCGCCACTCGGCCTCCTCGGCCTCCTGGATGGCCCGCTCGACCGCGTGCATACGGCCCTCGACCTTGGGCCGGGCGTCGCGCGGCACATGGCCGATGGCCTCCCAGCGCTCGTTCACGTTCCGGAACGCGGCCCGGGCCGCCTTCAGGTCCGAGATCGGCAGGAGCTTCTCGGCCTCCTCGGCCAGCTCCTCCTTGAGCTTCAGGTTCTCCGACTGCTCGGCGTCCCGCTCGGCGAAGACCGAGCTGCGGGCCGCGAAGAAGACGTCCTGGGCGCCGCGGAAGCGGTTCCACAGGTCGTCCTCGTGCTCGCGCTGGGCGCGGCCCGCGGCCTTCCACTCGGACATCAGCTCGCGGTAGCGCGCCGCCGTCACACCCCAGTCCGTCGAGTTCGACAGCGCCTCGGCCTCGGAGACCAGGCGCTCCTTGGTGCGGCGCGCCTCCTCGCGCTGAGCGTCCAGCTGCGCGAAGTGCTGCTTGCGCCGCTTGGAGAACGCCGACCGCGCGTGCGAGAACCGGTGCCACAGCTCGTCGTCGGACTTGCGGTCCAGGCGCGGCAGACCCTTCCAGGTGTCCACCAGGGCCCGCAGCCGCTCACCGGCCGCCCGCCACTGGTCGGACTGCGACAGCTCCTCCGCCTCGGCGACCAGCGCCTCCTTGGACTTGCGCGCCTCGTCGGACTGCTTCGCCCGCTGTGCCTTGCGCTCCTCGCGGCGCGCCTCCACCAGCTCCACGAGCTTGTCCAGCCGGACCCGCAGGGCGTCCAGGTCGCCCACCACGTGGTGCGCGTCGACCTGCTCCCGGATGTGGTCGATGGCGGCCTGGGCGTCCTTCGCCGACAGGTCGGTGGTCTTCACTCGCTTCTCGAGGAGGCCGATCTCGACAACCAGGCCCTCGTACTTGCGCTCGAAATAGGCCAGCGCCTCCTCAGGGGAGCCCGCCTGCCAGGAACCGACGACCTGCTCGCCGTCGGCCGTACGCACGTACACGGTCCCCGTCTCGTCGACGCGGCCCCACGGGTCGCTGCTCACAGCGCCTCCTCCACATGATGCCTGCGGGGGGCCTGAAGCTCCCCCGGGCATCGTCCACAGTTTCGTCACGGCCAACATAGGCGACCGGCGGGGGGCCTGTCCGCATCCCGCGCGACCGAAATTTCGCAGTTGGGGGTCAGGATTTCGTGATCGTGGCCTTGTTGATCACGACCGTCGCGTTGGGCGCCGTATTGCCCGTCTGAGGGTCGGGGGCCTGCGCTCCCGCGTCCGCGATTTTCTTCAGGACCTTCATGCCCGCCTCGGACACCGTACCGAACGGTGTGTAGTCGGCCGGCAGCTGACTGTCCTGGTAGACGAGGAAGAACTGGCTGCCGCCGCTGTCTCGGCCCTGCTTCGTCTGCGCGTTGTACTGGTTCGCCATCGCGACCGTGCCCGCCGGGTAGATCCCGCCCTTGAGGCTCTTGTCCTTGAGGTTCTCGTCCGGGATGGTGTAGCCCGGTCCGCCCATGCCGGTGCCCTTCGGGTCGCCGCACTGCAGGACGTAGATGCCCTGGTCCGTGAGCCGGTGGCACTTGCTGTGGTCCAAGTAGCCCTTGCCGAGAAGGAAGTTGAACGAGTTGACGGTGTGCGGCGCCGCCGACGCCTTCAGCGCGACGTCTATCTCGCCGCAGGTCGTGTCCAGCTTCATCGTGTACTTCGCCGACTCGTCGATGGCCATCGCCGGTTCCTTCTTCCAGGTCTCCGACTTGACCTTGCCCGGGGCCGGCTTCTCGCACGGGTCCGGGGCCTTGCTGGGCGTGGCGCTCGGGGTGACGTCCGCGTTCGCGTTCTCCGTCTTGCCGTTGTCCTCGAACGGCTTGGTCAGGAAGACCGTCACCGAGAGCACCACGATCACGCCGAGAACCGAGGCGATCACGGAGTTGCGGATACGGGCCTTGCGTCGCGCGTCAGTGCGTCGCTGCTGCTGCCGCAAGAACTTCTCCCGGGCGAGCTGACGCCGCCGCTGTTCCTGGCTGACCACCGGGTTCTCTCCTCATGGGTCTGATACGTCGACCGGTACGCGTGGGTCCTGTGTGCCGACCGCCTGCGTGTGCCCCGTACCGTATATGGGTTCGCTGAGGAATCGGCGGCGCCGGTAGGCTCTGTGAGCAGCCGTAGCCGCCCGTATCGACACAACGAAGGACGATCGTGCTCATTGCCGGGTTCCCCGCCGGGGCCTGGGGGACGAACTGCTACCTCGTCGCCCCCGCCGCCGGTGAGGAGTGCGTGATCATCGACCCCGGCCATCAGGCCGCCGACGGCGTGGCGGAGGCGATCGCCAAGCACCGGCTCAATCCCGTCGCCGTCGTCCTCACCCACGGCCACATCGACCACGTGGCCTCGGTCGTCCCGGTGTGCGGCGCGCACGACGTGCCGGCCTGGATCCACCCCGACGACCGCTACATGATGAGCGACCCGGAGAAGGGCATCGGCCGTTCCATCGGGATGCCGCTCCTGGGCGAGCTGACCGTGGGGGAGCCCGACGACGTCAGGGAGCTGACCGACGGTGCGAAGCTGGAGCTGGCGGGCCTGGAGCTGTCCGTCGCGCACGCGCCCGGCCATACCAAGGGGTCGGTGACCTTCGGCATGCCCGAGGCGGCGGACATCCCGCCGATCCTGTTCTCGGGCGACCTGCTGTTCGCCGGCTCCATCGGACGCACCGACCTGCCCGGCGGTGACATGGCCGAGATGCTCGACTCGCTGGCCCGCGTGTGCCTGCCGCTCGACGACTCGACCGTGGTGCTGTCGGGCCACGGCCCCCAGACGACCATCGGCCAGGAGCGCGCCACCAACCCGTATCTGCGGCAGGTGGCGGGCGGCCAGGGAGCATCTCCGGCTCCCCGACGAGGAATGTGACGAGACCTTCCGTGAGCACCTTCAAGGCCCCCAAGGGCACGTACGACCTGATCCCGCCGGACAGCGCCAAGTACCTCGCCGTCCGTGAGGCGATCGCCGCGCCGCTGCGCAACTCCGGCTACGGCTACATCGAGACGCCGGGCTTCGAGAACGTCGAACTCTTCGCGCGCGGGGTCGGTGAGTCCACCGACATCGTGACCAAGGAGATGTACGCCTTCGAGACCAAGGGCGGCGACCGGCTCGCCCTGCGCCCCGAAGGCACGGCCTCCGTCCTGCGCGCGGCGCTGGAGGCCAACCTGCACAAGGCCGGCAACCTCCCGGTCAAGCTCTGGTACTCCGGCTCGTACTACCGCTACGAGCGTCCTCAGAAGGGCCGCTACCGCCACTTCTCCCAGGTCGGTGCCGAGGCGATCGGCGCGGAGGACCCGGCGCTGGACGCCGAGCTGATCATCCTGGCCGACCAGGCCTACCGCTCGCTGGGCCTGAGCGACTTCCGGATCCTGCTCAACAGCCTCGGCGACCAGGAGTGCCGCCCGGTGTACCGGTCGGCGCTACAGGAGTTCCTGCGCGGCCTGGACCTGGACGGGGACACCCTGCGGCGTGCGGAGATCAACCCGCTGCGCGTCCTGGACGACAAGCGCGAGTCGGTCCAGAAGCAGCTGGGGGACGCGCCGCTGCTGCGTGACTACCTGTGCGACGCGTGCAAGGCGTACCACGAGGAGGTCCGCGAGCTGATCACGGCGGCGGGCGTCTCCTTCGAGGACGACCTGAAGCTGGTCCGCGGCCTGGACTACTACACCCGCACCACCTTCGAGTTCGTCCACGACGGCCTCGGCTCGCAGTCCGCGGTGGGCGGCGGCGGCCGCTACGACGGCCTGTCCGAGATGATCGGCGGCCCCGCGCTGCCGTCCGTCGGCTGGGCCCTCGGCGTCGACCGCACGGTCCTCGCCCTGGAGGCGGAGGGCGTCGAGCTCGAACTGCCCGCCACCACCAGCGTGTTCGCCGTCCCGCTCGGCGAGGAGGCCCGCCGCGTCCTGTTCGCCAAGGTCACGGAGCTGCGCAAGAACGGCATCGCGGCCGACTTCTCCTACGGTGGCAAGGGCCTCAAGGGCGCGATGAAGAACGCCAACCGCAGCGGCGCCCGGTACACGGTCGTCGCCGGTGAACGCGACCTCGCCGAGGGCGTCGTCCAGCTCAAGGACATGGAGTCGGGCGAGCAGGCGGCGGTGGGCGTGAACGAGATCGTGGCGGAACTGGAAGCCCGGCTGGGCTGACGTGAGTCCGAAGGCGCCGGAGAGACGTCCGGCGCCTTCCTCACTGCTCCAGCAGCCCGTACCGCATCGCGCTGGTGACGGCCGACGTCCGGTCGGCCACCCCCAACTTGCCGAAGACCCGCAGCAGATACGTCTTCACCGTCGACTCCCCGATGAACAGCCTGCGCCCGATCTCCGCGTTCGTGCACCCCTCGGCGACCAGCCGCAGCACGGCCGTCTCACGCTCCGACAGCCGGGGGCGCTCCGGTTTCGTCCGCAGCTGGTCCACCAGCCGGGCCGCGACGGACGGTGCCAGTACCGTCTCGCCGCGTGCCGCCGCCCGTACGGCCTCCGCGAGTTCGGCCCGCGGAAGGTCCTTCAGCAGATAGCCCGCGGCCCCGGCCTCCACGGCCCGCAGAATGTCCCGGTCCGTTTCGTAGGTCGTCAGCACGACCACCCGGCACTCCAGCCCGGCCCGCGCCATCCGCACGATCGAGTCCACGCCGCCACCGTCCGGCATCCGCAGGTCCATCAGCACGATGTCGGGCCGCAACCGCGCCGCCAGCGCCTCCGCCTGCGGCCCACTGGAGGCGTCGGCGACGACCTCCAGGTCGGACTCCGCACTGAGCATCGCCCGCAGCCCCTCCCGCACCACGGGATGGTCGTCGGCCAGGATGATCCGGATCACGGTGTCCGCCTCCTCACGACCGGCAGCCGTAAGGTCACGACCGTGCCGTCGCCCGGGGCGCTGCGCACCTCGGCGGTGCCGCCCACCTCGGCGGCCCGGGACCGCAGCCCCGCGAGACCGTACCCGCCGCGGACGGCAGTGGGGTCGAAGCCACGGCCGTCGTCCCGAACCGACACCGTCAGGGAGTCGTCGGCGTACGCAAGCGACACGCCGACCGCCACCGGACTCCCCGCGTGCTTACGGGCGTTGGCCAGCGCCTCCTGGCAGGCGCGCAGCGCGACCACCTCCGGGCCCGCGGGCAGCGTGCGCACCGGGCCGGTCACCGCCAGCGCCGCGTCATGGCGGGCGGCGAGCCTGCGCAGGGCGTCCGGCAGGGACGCGCCGTCCAGGTCGGCGGGCGCACCCCCGGCGACCAACGCCCGGGCCTCGGCGAGGTTCTGCCGGGCCGTCTCGTCCATCAGCCGCAGATGCCGCCGCGCCTCGGGCACGTCATGGTCCAGCTCCGCCTCGACTGCCTGGATCAGCATCACCAGACTGGTGAACCCCTGCGCCAGGGTGTCGTGGATCTCCCGGGCCAGCCGCTCCCGCTCGGCCAGCGCCCCGTGGGCCTCGGACAACCGGCCCACCTCATGGCGGCTGGCGTCCAGCTCCGCGATCAACTCCGCCCGCTCCTGACTCTGCTCGATGATCCGGATGACCCAGCTGCCGACGGCCACCGAGTAGACCAGGGTGACCACCGAGAACAGCACGTCGAAGGCCAGCTCCCGGGCACCGGGCCACCACAGCAGTGCCCAGCCCGCCACGGGCACGAGGTTCATCACGGCCACCGCCACCAGCGCCGACCGCAGCCGCAGCGTCATGAAGCACTGCGGGATCAGCGCGAACGTCAGCACCCGCGTCTCACCGGCGAGCACCGCCGACGGCAGGAACAGTGCCAGCGCCGCCGCCAGATAGCCGATCGCCTGCCGCTGGTCGGGCGGATCGCCCCGGATCAGGCGCCGCCCGGCCACCACGTACAGCGGGACGAGCGGGACGAGCAGCGCCGCCGCGACCGCGCGCAGTGGCCAGCCGGGCCGCTCCGAGGCGAGCACGTAGGCCACCGTGGCGACCCAGATCAGCGCGAAGTACGTGTCCCAGAGCCGGAACGAGCGCTCCCAGTGGTAGGCGCTGCCGGCGGCCGCGGCTTCGCTCATCCGGTGCGCCGGTCCTTCCAGCGGAACGTCAGCAGACATAGGGCCAATCCTCCGACGCACCACGCGGCCAGCACCAGAGCCACGCGTCCCGACTCCCAGCTCCCCGCCTGCTCCAGCACCTGCGCCGACTCCGGCAGGAACACCCCGCGCAGCCCCTGGCACATCCACTTCAGCGGGAACAGCGCGCCGATGGTCAGCATCCAGTCCGGGACCGTGCCGATGGCGATGTACACCCCGGAGATGAACTGCAGCACCAGGAAGGGCAGGACGACCACCGAACTCGCACTGTTCGCGGAGCTCGGCACCGAGCCGATCGCGATGCCGAGCAGGGCACAGGCCGTGATGCCCAGCACGAAGATCCACGCCAGGTCGAACCAGCGGCCCGCGTCCGCGGGCAGGTCCACGCCGTAGCAGGTCGTGCCGACGAGGAGGAGGATCGCCGTCTCCAGCAGACCGGTGAAGAGAACCAGCCAGATCTTGCCGAGGAAGTAGGCCGCAGGCGGCATCGGCGTGCCCCGCAGCCGGCGCAGCACCTTGTCCTCCCGCTCGATCGCGATCGAGATGCCGAGCGCCTGGAAGCTCGTCGACATGATCCCGGCGGCCATCATCGCCGGCACGTACAGCTGCGAGGCGGTGATGCCCGCGCCCTCCACGTCGTCCCGGAAGATCGACGCGAACAGGAACAGCAGGACGACCGGGAAGGCGAACGTGAACACCACCTGGTCGCGCTGCCGGAAGAACTGCCTGATCTCCAGGGCGCCCCGCCGCAGTCCGAGCCCCCACGCACCGGGCAGCCGTCCGACGCGCACCTCACCGCGCTCCCGTACGACGGTCGTGCTCATCGCGCGTCCTCCTGGGACTGTCCGGTCAGCCGGAGGTAGACGTCCTCCAGCGTGGGGCGGGTCACCGTCAGCCCCGGGATCTCGCCGCCGAAGCGCTGTGTGAGCCCGGCGACGGTCCGGGCCGGCGTCCCGGTGCGCTCCGTGCGCGGGGTCCCGTCCGGCTCGGTCCAGGCGACGGTGGCCTCGGTGCCGTACCGCTCCCGCAGGGTTCCGGGTTCGCCCTCGGCGACGATCCGGCCCTTGGCGACGACGGCCAGCCGGTGCACGAGGGCTTCCGCCTCCTCCAGGTAGTGCGTGGTCAGCAGGATGGTCGTGCCCTCGTCGGCCAGGGCGCGGATCAGCGACCAGAACTGCCGCCGGGCCGCCGGATCGAAACCGGTCGTCGGCTCGTCCAGGAGCAGCAGGTCGGGACCCCCGATGACGCCGAGCGCCACGTCCAGGCGCCGGCGCTGGCCGCCCGACAGCGCCTTGATCCGGCTGTCCGCCTTCGCCTCCAGACCGACCAGGCCGATGATCTCCTCCGGGTCCCGCGGCCGGGGGTAGTAGCGGGCGAAGTGCCGCACGGTCTCCCGGACCGTCAACTCGGCGGGCGCCGATTCGTCCTGCCAGACGATCCCGACACGTGAACGCCACGCGCGCGTGCCGGCCGCCGGGTCCGACCCGAGCACGGACACCTCGCCGGCGTCCCGGTCCCGGTTGCCCTGGAGGATCTCCACCGTGGTGCTCTTGCCCGCGCCGTTGGGCCCGAGCAGGCCGAACACCTCGCCCCGTCGGATGCCGAGATCGATGCCGTCGACGGCGGTCACGCCCCCGTAGCGCTTGCGCAGCCCCCGCACGTCCACGGCGAGTTCGTACCCCTGTGCTGTCATGCGACGAGCGTCGGCCGGAACACAACCCTCAGGGACGACCGGACGGACATCCTTATGTCCACTGAACGGTGGACACGGGCACCGGTGCGGCACAATGGCCTTGCCCGAAGGTGTTCAGGTCTCAAGTGACGGAATCGGCGTGATGAGCAAGACGACAGTCAGGGACGTCTCCGCGGAGTCCGAGCCGGAGCGCGGCGGGATCGCGCCCCGTGCGGAGGGCGGCAGCCGGGCCCTGGCCCTGCTGCTGGTGATCACCGGCGCGGCCGGACTGCTCGCCGCGTGGGTCATCACGATCGACAAGTTCAAGATCCTCGAGGCCAAGGTCGAGGGCAAGACGTTCACGCCCGGCTGCAGCCTCAACCCGGTCGTCTCCTGCGGCAGCGTCATGGAGAGCAAGCAGGCCGCGGTCTTCGGCTTCCCGAACCCGATGCTCGGCCTCGTCGCCTACGGCATCGTCATCTGCGTCGGCATCAGCCTGCTCGCCCGCGCCCGCTTCCCGCGCTGGTACTGGCTCACCTTCAACGCCGGCTGCCTCTTCGGCGTGAGCTTCTGCGCTTGGCTGATGTTCCAGTCCCTGTACCGGATCAACGCGCTCTGCCTGTGGTGCAGCCTGGCCTGGGTCGCCACGATCCTGATGTTCTGGTACGTGACGTCGTTCAACATCCGCAAGGGCTTCCTGCCCGCCCCGAGCTGGCTCAAGAGCTTCTTCGGCGAGTTCACGTGGGTCCTGCCCGTGCTGCACATCGGCATCATCGGCATGCTGGTACTGACCCGCTGGTGGGACTTCTGGATCAGCTGACGCCGGGGTTCCGGGGCCCGGCCGGATTGTCAGTGCCGTGATTTAGGGTTTCTGACGTGGAGCCCGACCTGTTCACCGCCGCAGCCGAAGAACGCCAGGAGAAGGAGCCGTCCAGCAGCCCCCTGGCGGTGCGGATGCGCCCGCGCACCCTCGACGAGGTCGTGGGCCAGCAGCATCTGCTGAAGCCCGGCTCACCGCTGCGCAGGCTGGTCGGGGAGGCGTCCGGCCCGGCCGGCCCCTCCTCGGTGCTCCTCTGGGGCCCGCCCGGCACCGGCAAGACCACCCTGGCGTACGTCGTCTCCAAGGCGACCGACGCCCGCTTCGTGGAGCTGTCGGCGATCACCGCCGGCGTCAAGGAGGTCCGCGCGGTCATCGACGGCGCCCGCCGCGCCTCCGGCGGGTACGGCAAGGAGACCGTCCTCTTCCTCGACGAGATCCACCGCTTCAGCAAGGCCCAGCAGGACTCCCTGCTCCCGGCCGTCGAGAACCGCTGGGTGACGCTCATCGCGGCGACGACGGAGAACCCGTACTTCTCGGTGATCTCACCGCTGCTGTCCCGCTCCCTGCTGCTCACCCTCGAACCGCTCACGGACGAGGACATCAGAAGCCTCATCCGGCGCGCCCTCACCGACGAGCGCGGCCTCAAGGGCGCCGTCACCCTCCCCGAGGAGACCGAGAGCCACCTCCTGCGCATCGCCGGCGGCGACGCCCGCCGCGCCCTGACCGCCCTGGAGGCGGCTGCCGGAGCCGCCCTCGACAAGGGCGAGGCGGAGATCGACCTGACCACCCTGGAGGAGACGGTCGACCGGGCCGCCGTGAAGTACGACCGCGACGGTGACCAGCACTACGACGTGGCCAGCGCCCTGATCAAGTCCATCCGCGGCTCCGACGTCGACGCGGCCCTGCACTACCTGGCCCGGATGATCGAGGCCGGCGAGGACCCCCGCTTCATCGCCCGGCGCCTGATGATCTCCGCCAGCGAGGACATCGGCCTGGCCGACCCGACCGCACTGCAGACGGCGGTCGCCGCCGCCCAGGCCGTCGCCATGATCGGCTTCCCCGAGGCCGCCCTCACCCTCAGCCACGCCACCATCGCCCTCGCCCTGGCACCCAAGTCCAACGCCGCGACCACCGCGATCGGCGCCGCCCTGGAGGACGTCCGCAAGGGCCTGGCCGGGCCCGTCCCCGCCCACCTGCGCGACAGCCACTACAAGGGCGCGACCAAGCTCGGCCACGGCCGGGGCTACGTCTACCCGCACGACCTGCCCGAGGGCATCGCGGCCCAGCAGTACGCCCCGGACGAGCTGAAGGACCGCGAGTACTACGAGCCGACGCGGCACGGGTCGGAGGCCCGCTACGCGGACGCGGTGGAGTGGACCCGGAGGAACCTCGGTCGGAAGCGGTCCTGACGACCCTGTAAACTCGTCCGGAGTGCCGCGTCCCGTGCAGTCAGAACGGGACAGTCGGCCGGAGCCCGATCCTCCGGGATCGGCTCCAGGAGCGTCGCGCACCGTCGAACGGTGTCGCGGGCAGCCCACCACCCCACCCGGCGCTTACGGGAACGGTCGATGGGCCACTCGCGTGCTGCACGTATGTGCCCAGACCAGGGGAGCGGCTGCCCACCCCAGGCCCATCAGGGCGTGAGGCGGGTTTCCCCGGCTGCGGATGCGACCTCCCTCAACCCTGACAAGCCGATACAAGGAAAGCGAAAAACAGTGGCGAACCAGTCCCGCCCCAAGGTCAAGAAGTCGCGTGCCCTCGGCATCGCGCTGACCCCGAAGGCCGTCAAGTACTTCGAGGCCCGTCCCTACCCGCCGGGTGAGCACGGCCGTGGCCGCAAGCAGAACTCGGACTACAAGGTCCGTCTGCTCGAGAAGCAGCGTCTGCGCGCGCAGTACGACGTGTCCGAGCGCCAGCTCGTCCGCGCCTACGAGCGTGCCTCCAAGGTCCAGGGCAAGACCGGTGAGGCCCTGATCATCGAGCTCGAGCGTCGTCTCGACGCGCTGGTGCTGCGTTCGGGCATCGCCCGCACGATCTACCAGGCCCGCCAGATGGTCGTCCACGGCCACATCGCGGTCAACGGCAAGAAGGTCGACAAGCCCTCCTTCCGTGTCCGTCCGGACGACGTCGTGCAGGTGCGTGAGCGCTCCAAGGAGAAGACCCTCTTCACGATCGCTCGTGAGGGTGGCTTCGCCCCCGACGGTGAGACCCCGCGCTACCTCCAGGTGAACCTCAAGGGCCTGGCGTTCCGCCTGGACCGCGAGCCGAACCGCAAGGAGATCCCGGTGATCTGCGACGAGCAGCTCGTCGTCGAGTACTACGCCCGCTGATCTTCGGCAGGCACGCGGTACTTCAGCCCGTCGTCTCCCCACCCGCCCGGGTGGGCGAGGCGGCGGGCTTTCGCGATTCCCCTGCCCCCGCACGGTAATCCGGTACGGAGCGCCACGCCCGGCGCGATAGGCTCGGCGCACGACTTTTTGATGTTCAGGCACGTTTCAGGGAGCGGGTGCACACAGTGTCCGGTGGAGAGGTTGCCGGGATCCTGGTGGCCGTCTTCTGGGCGATTCTGGTCTCCTTCCTCGCCGTCGCCCTGGCGAGGGTGGCCCAGACGCTCAAGGCGACCACCAAGCTCGTGGCGGAGGTGACCGACCAGGCCGTCCCGTTGCTGGCCGACGCCTCCGCGGCGGTGCGCTCCGCGCAGACCCAGATCGACCGGGTCGACTCGATCGCCTCCGACGTCCAGGAGGTCACGTCGAACGCCTCGGCGCTCTCCACCACCGTCGCCTCCACCTTCGGCGGCCCCCTGGTCAAGGTCGCGGCGTTCGGCTACGGCGTGCGCCGGGCCCTCGGGGGCCGCAACGAGGACGTGCCCGCCAAGGCGTCCAGGCGTACCGTGATCGTGGGCCGTACGGTCACTCGGCGCAGCGCCCGAGGGAAGAGGGACTGAGAGCCAGCGATGTTCCGCCGCACCTTCTGGTTCACCACGGGCGTCGCCGCCGGTGTGTGGGCCACCACCAAGGTCAATCGCAAGCTGAAGCAGCTGACCCCCGAGAGCCTCGCCAGAACCGCCGGCAACAAGGCGATCGAGGCCGGTCACCGCATCAAGGACCGTGCCGTGGGCTTCGCACTCGACGTCCGGGACAACATGGCCGTGCGGGAGGCCGAGTTGGGCGACGCCCTCGGGATCAACGAGAACCCCGAACTCCCCGGGCCCCGGCGGTACGCCGCCATCGAGAACCGCAACAACCCCAAGTACGTCGAGGGTTCGACGTACCAGACGTACCCGTACAACCGGAATGAGGACCACTGATGGAGTCGGCTGAGATTCGCCGCCGCTGGTTGAGCTTCTTCGAGGAGCGCGGTCACACCGTCGTCCCTTCGGCGTCGCTCATCGCGGACGACCCGACTCTGCTCCTCGTCCCGGCCGGCATGGTGCCCTTCAAGCCCTACTTCCTGGGTGAGGTCAAGCCGCCCTTCTCGCGCGCCACCAGCGTGCAGAAGTGCGTGCGCACACCCGACATCGAAGAGGTCGGCAAGACCACCCGCCACGGCACGTTCTTCCAGATGTGCGGCAACTTCTCCTTCGGCGACTACTTCAAGGAAGGCGCCATCAAGCTCGCCTGGGAGCTGCTCACCGGCGCCCAGGACAAGGGCGGTTACGGCCTCGATCCCGAGCGCCTGTGGATCACCGTCTACAAGGACGACGACGAGGCCGAGCGCATCTGGCACGAGGTCGTCGGGGTGCCGAAGGAGCGCATCCAGCGCCTCGGCATGAAGGACAACTACTGGTCCATGGGCGTCCCCGGCCCCTGCGGCCCGTGTTCCGAGATCAACTACGACCGCGGCCCCGACTTCGGTGTCGAGGGCGGCCCCGCCGTCAACGACGAGCGGTACGTGGAGATCTGGAACCTCGTCTTCATGCAGTACGAGCGGGGCGAGGGCACCGGCAAGGACAACTTCGAGATCCTCGGCGACCTGCCCAGCAAGAACATCGACACCGGCCTCGGCCTCGAGCGCCTCGCCATGATTCTGCAGGGCGTGCAGAACATGTACGAGATCGACACCTCGATGGCCGTCATCAACACGGCCACCGACCTGACCGGTGTCCGCTACGGCGACGCCCACGACTCGGACGTCTCCCTGCGCGTGGTCACCGACCACATGCGCACCTCCGTGATGCTGATCGGCGACGGCGTCACCCCCGGCAACGAGGGCCGCGGCTACGTGCTGCGCCGCATCATGCGCCGCGCCATCCGCAACATGCGCCTGCTCGGCGCCACCGGCCCGGTCGTCAAGGACCTCATCGACACCGTGATCGGCATGATGGGCCAGCAGTACCCCGAGCTCATCACCGACCGCGAGCGCATCGAGAAGGTCGCCCTCGCCGAGGAGAACGCCTTCCTCAAGACGCTGAAGGCCGGCACCAACATCCTCGACACCGCCGTGTCCGACACCAAGTCCGCCGGCGGCACCGTCCTGCCCGGCGACAAGGCCTTCCTGCTCCACGACACCTGGGGCTTCCCGATCGACCTCACCCTGGAGATGGCCGCCGAGCAGGGCCTCTCCGTGGACGAGGACGGCTTCCGCCGCCTGATGAAGGAGCAGCGGGAGCGCGCCAAGGCCGACGCCCAGGCCAAGAAGACCGGGCACGCCGGCGCCGGCGCCTACCGTGAGATCGCCGACCAGGCCGGGGCCACCGACTTCGTCGGCTACTCGGACACCGAGAGCGAGTCCACGATCGTCGGCATCCTCGTCGACGGCGCCTCCTCCCCGGCCGCCACCGAGGGCGACGAGGTCGAGATCGTCCTCGACCGCACCCCCTTCTACGCCGAGGGCGGCGGCCAGATCGGCGACACCGGCCGCATCAAGGTCGACACCGGTGCCGTGATCGAGATCCGCGACTGTCAGAAACCGGTCCCGGGGGTCTACGTCCACAAGGGCGTCGTCCAGGTCGGCGAGGTCACCGTCGGCGCCAAGGCCCACGCCTCCATCGACGACCGCCGCCGCAAGGCCATCGCCCGTGCCCACTCGGCCACGCACCTCACCCATCAGGCCCTGCGCGACGCCCTCGGCCCGACGGCCGCCCAGGCCGGTTCCGAGAACCAGCCCGGCCGCTTCCGCTTCGACTTCGGTTCCCCGTCCGCCGTTCCGACGGCCGTGATGACCGACGTCGAGCAGAAGATCAACGAGGTGCTCGCCCGCGACCTCGACGTCCGCGCCGACGTCATGGGCATCGACGAGGCCAAGAAGCAGGGCGCCATCGCCGAGTTCGGCGAGAAGTACGGCGAGCGCGTCCGCGTGGTCACCATCGGAGACTTCTCCAAGGAGCTGTGCGGCGGCACGCACGTGCACAACACCGCCCAGCTGGGCCTGGTGAAGCTGCTCGGCGAGTCCTCCATCGGCTCCGGTGTCCGTCGGATCGAGGCCCTCGTCGGGGTGGACGCCTACAACTTCCTCGCCCGTGAGCACACGGTCGTCGCCCAGCTCCAGGAGCTGATCAAGGGCCGCCCGGAGGAGCTCCCGGAGAAGGTCTCCGCCATGCTCGGCAAGCTGAAGGACGCCGAGAAGGAGATCGAGAAGTTCCGCGCCGAGAAGGTCCTCCAGGCCGCCGCCGGTCTCGCCGAGTCCGCCAAGGACATCCGTGGCGTTGCTCTCGTGACCGGTCAGGTCCCGGACGGCACGACCGCCGACGACCTGCGCAAGCTGGTCCTTGACGTGCGTGGACGCATCCAGGGTGGACGGGCCGCCGTGGTCGCCCTGTTCACGGTGGCGAACGGCAAGCCACTGACGGTCATCGCCACCAACGAGGCCGCCCGCGAGCGCGGCCTGAAGGCCGGGGAACTGGTCCGTACGGCCGCCAAGACCCTCGGCGGCGGCGGTGGCGGCAAGCCGGACGTCGCCCAGGGCGGCGGCCAGAACCCGGCCGCCATCGGTGACGCCGTGGACGCCGTGGAGCGCCTGGTCACCGAGACGGCCAAGTAAGAGACGGGTCGGACAGCATGCGCAGAGGACGTCGACTCGCGATCGACGTCGGGGACGCCCGCATCGGGGTCGCCTCGTGCGACCCCGACGGGATCCTCGCCACCCCGGTGGAGACGGTCCCGGGGCGTGACATCCCGGCAGCTCAGCGGCGGTTGAAGCAACTCGTCGAGGAGTACGAGCCCATCGAGGTCGTGGTCGGTCTCCCGCGCTCCCTCAAGGGGGGCGAGGGGCCGGCCGCGGTCAAGGTCCGGGGCTTCACCCAGGAACTGGCCCGCATGATCTCCCCGGTTCCGGTGAGACTCGTCGACGAACGCATGACGACGGTCACGGCCAGCCAGGGACTGCGCGCCTCGGGCGTGAAATCCAAGAAGGGCCGGTCCGTCATCGACCAGGCAGCGGCCGTGATCATCCTGCAACAGGCCCTCGAATCCGAACGGGTGTCAGGTAAAGCACCCGGCGAAGGCGTCGAAGTGGTCATCTGATCGCGATACGGTAACGTTCCGCGCGATGCGACGGCATTCGAACAGCCGCCGCACAGCAAGAGGCGGAACGGGAGCGCCGAGCCGGAAGCCGCGCCACCGCCGCCTCGCGGCTCTAGGGGATCGATGACTGAGTATGGCCGGGGCCAAGGCTCCGAACCGTGGCATCCGGAGGACCCGTTGTACGGGGACGGCGGATGGGGCGGACAGCAGGCCCATCAGGGTCAGCAGTCCCCCTACGGCGGCCAGCCGCAGCACTATCCAGAGCAGCCGCAGCAGCCGCAGTACGGCGAGTGGGGCACCGGTGACCAGGCCGGATACGGCCAGGACCAGCAGCAGTACCCGTACGACCAGCAGTACGCGGCACCGGCGCACGGCCATCAGCAGTACCCCGGGCAGCCGGACCACGGACATCAGCAGGCTCAGGGCTACCACCAGCAGCAGTACGACACCGGCGGCTGGGCCAACGACCCGCACCAGCAGGTCTCGTACCCCGGTGACCCGGGGGACCCGTACGGGCAGCAGGCCGGTGCGTACGGCGGGGGCCGGCAGGACTACTACGGCACGCCCGACGCGTATCCGCCCCCCGAGCCGCCCGGCCGGCGAGGGGCCGAGCCCGCACCGGAACCGGAGACGGGCTGGGACCCCGGCCCCGACCAGGGCGAACACGCCTTCTTCGCGGGCGGGGACGACGATGACGACGATGACGAGCCGGGGGAGCGCCGCGGGCGCGACGACAAGCGAGGGCGCGGCAGTAAACCGAAGAAGCGCCGCAACGGCATGGCCTGCCTGCTGGTCGTCGTGATCCTGGGCGGCGGCCTGGCAGGCGTCAGCTACTTCGGCTACCAGTTCTACCAGGATCGTTTCGGCGACGACCCGGACTTCGCGGGTGAGGGCAACGGGCAGCAGGTGACGGTCGAGATCCCCGAGGGAGCGCTCGGGTACAAGATCGGTCAGGTGCTGAAGAGCGCGGGGGTCGTCAAGAGCGTCGACGCGTTCGTCGCGGCCCAGCAGAGCAACCCCGAGGGCAAGAGCATCCAGGACGGCGTCTACACGCTGCAGAAGCAAATGTCGGCCGAGAGTGCGGTCGAACTGATGCTCAGTCCCGAGAGCCGCGACAACCTGATCATCGCCGAGGGCAGGCGCAACGCCGACATCTACCAGCTCATCGACAAGCGGCTGGAGGTCAAGGACGGCACTACCGCCGCGGTCGCCAAGAAGGACTACAAGAAGCTCGGCCTGCCCGCCTGGGCGCAGAACCACCCGGATGTCAAGGACCCGCTGGAAGGCTTCCTCTACCCCTCCAGCTACGGCGTGCGGGAAGGCCAGAAGCCCGAGGACGTCCTGAAGCAGATGGTCAAGCGGGCCACCGCGACGTACGAGAGGTACGGCGTGGCGGAGAAGGCCGAGAGCCTCGGCCTTGAGGACCCGTGGCAGCTGGTCACCATCGCCAGCCTGGTCCAGGCCGAGGGAACGAGCCACGACGACTTCCGCAAGATGGCCGAGGTCGTCTACAACCGCATGAAGCCCGGGAACGCGCAGACCAACGGCATGCTGGAGTTCGACTCCACCTACAACTACATCAAGAACCAGAGCAAGATCGACCTGACTCTGCAAGAACTGCGGACGTACGACAACCCGTACAACACGTACTTCCACAAGGGCCTGCCGCCCGGTCCGATCGACAACCCGGGCGAGGACGCGATCAAGGGCGCCCTCAAGCCCACGGACGACGGCTGGTACTACTTCATCTCGCTCGACGGCAAGACCAGCAAGTTCACGAAGACGAACACCGAACACCAGAAGCTGGTCGACCAGTTCAACGCCTCGCGGAACAACTGAGGAAGACCCTGATGGCCGCACCGCGCCGAGCCGCCGTACTCGGCTCCCCGATCACCCACTCGCTCTCCCCGGTCCTGCACCGCGCCGCCTACCAGGAGTTGGGCCTGGCCGGCTGGTCGTACGACAGGTTCGAGGTCGACGAGGCCGGGCTGCCCGCGTTCTTCGAGGCGCTCGGACCCGAGTGGGCCGGGCTCTCGCTGACCATGCCGCTGAAGCGGGCCGTGATCCCGCTGCTGGACGAGATCAGTGAGACCGCTGCCTCGGTCGACGCCGTCAACACCGTCGTCCGTACCGAGGACGGCCGCAGTATCGGGGACAACACCGACATCCCGGGCATGGTCGCGGCCCTGCGCGAGCACGGCATCGACAAGGTCGACGCCGCCGCCGTCCTCGGCGCGGGCGCCACCGCCTCCTCCGCGCTGGCCGCCCTGTCCCGGATCTGCCCGGGCGAGATCACCGTGTACGTGCGCAGCGAGGCCCGGGCCGCCGAGATGCGGCAGTGGGCCGAGCGACTCGACGTCGCCGTCCGCATCGCCGACTGGGCCGACGCCGAGCAGGCCCTGCGCGCCCCCCTGGTGATCAGCACCACGCCGGCCGGTGTCACCGACGCCCTCGCCCGGTCCGTGCCGGAGCGTCCGGCGGCCCTCTTCGACGTCCTCTACGACCCCTGGCCGACCGTCCTCGCCGCCCGCTGGTCGGCGTACGGCGGTGCCGTCGTCAGCGGTCTCGACCTGCTGGTGCACCAGGCCGTGCTCCAGGTCGAGCAGATGACGGGGCTGGCCCCGGCGCCCCTGGACGCCATGCGAAAAGCGGGCGAACGGGCGCTCGCAGACCGCTAGTATCCGCTCTCGGTTCCGCAGGGGGCGGAACGGGGGAGGGGAACGTCCGTCATGTCCGCAGGCCTGCCTCAGGCGTCCGTCAAGTCCCAGATATTCGAGTCCCTGCTGGGATTCCTGCCCGACTGGGTGCAGATCACGGTGCTCGCCCTGATCGTGCTCGCCGTCGTGGCGTCCTGGGTCGTCAAGATCAAGCGCAAGATCGCCTACCGGCGTGCCGTCCGCAACGGGCAGCCGGTCCACGCCGCGGCCCAGCACGGGCAGGGGCGCGGAGCGGACTACCTCGGGGAGTACGCACCCCGGCAGGCGCAGCAGCATGGCAGTGGGGCCGACCATCTTGGGGCGTACGCCCCGCAGCAGGCCCAGCCCGTGCGGCAGCCGAGCGGCGGCGACTTCCTCGGGGCGTACGCGCCGCGGCAGCGGCAGGGCGACGGCCCGTCCGCGAACGCGTCCGCTTGATGGACCGCCCGCCGGGCAGTCGGCCCCGGCGTGGGAGGATCGGAGATGGCGGACCGGGCCGCGCACCCGGTCACGCCGTCGCCGTACGCGACGAGGCGCGTACGCAGGGCAGTACCAGAGCGCGAGCACTGAGGAGCACCGTTGAGCAGGTTGCGCTGGCTGACCGCGGGGGAGTCCCACGGTCCCGCACTCGTCGCGACGCTGGAGGGCCTTCCCGCCGGCGTGCCGATCACCACGGACATGGTGGCGGACCATCTCGCGAGGCGGCGCCTGGGCTATGGGCGCGGTGCCCGGATGAAGTTCGAGCGGGACGAGGTCACCTTCCTCGGCGGCGTCCGGCACGGCCTCACCCTCGGCTCCCCGATCGCGGTCATGGTGGGCAACACCGAGTGGCCGAAGTGGGAACAGGTCATGGCCGCCGACCCGGTCGACCCGGAGATCCTCGGCGGGCTCGCCCGCAACGCCCCGCTGACCCGGCCGCGCCCCGGCCACGCCGACCTCGCGGGCATGCAGAAGTACGGCTTCGACGAGGCCCGGCCGATCCTGGAGCGCGCCTCCGCGCGTGAGACGGCCGCCCGCGTCGCGCTGGGCGCGGTGGCCCGGTCGTACCTCAAGGAGACGACCGGCGTCGAGATCGTCAGCCATGTCGTGGAGCTGGCCGCGGCGAAGGCGCCGCGGGGCGTCTACCCGACCCCGGCCGACGTCGAGAAGCTGGACGCGGACCCCGTGCGCTGCCTGGACGCGGACGCGTCGAAGGCGATGGTCGCCGAGATCGACCAGGCACACAAGGACGGCGACACCCTCGGCGGCGTGGTCGAGATCCTGGCGTACGGCGTCCCGGTGGGCCTCGGTTCGCACGTGCACTGGGACCGCAAGCTGGACGCCCGGCTCGCCGGCGCGCTCATGGGCATCCAGGCGATCAAGGGCGTCGAGATCGGCGACGGTTTCGAGCTGGCGCGGGTGCCCGGCTCCAAGGCGCACGACGAGATCGTGAAGACCGACGACGGCATCCGGCGTACCTCCGGCCGCTCCGGCGGCACCGAGGGCGGCCTGACCACCGGTGAGCTGCTGCGGGTCCGCGCCGCGATGAAGCCGATCGCGACCGTGCCGCGCGCGCTGCAGACCGTGGACGTCACCACCGGCGAGGCGGCGCAGGCCCACCACCAGCGCTCCGACGTGTCCGCGGTTCCGGCCGCCGGCATCGTCGCCGAGGCCATGGTGGCCCTGGTGCTCGCGGACGCGGTGGCGGAGAAGTTCGGCGGCGACTCGGTGGCCGAGACCCGCCGCAACGTGACGTCGTACCTCGACAACCTCGCCATCCGATGAGCGGCCCGCTGGTCGTCCTGGTCGGCCCGATGGGCGTGGGCAAGTCCACCGTCGGGCAGCTGCTGGCCGAGCGTCTCGGCGTCTCCTACCGGGACACCGACGACGACATCGTCGCCGAGCAGGGCCGGACCATCGCCGAGATCTTCGTCGACGAGGGCGAGCCCGCCTTCCGCGCGATCGAGAAGGCGGCCGTGCACCGGGCGCTCGCCGAGCACGACGGCATCCTGGCGCTGGGCGGCGGCGCGATCCTCGACGCCGACACGCGCGCGCTGCTCGCCGGGCAGCGGGTGGCGTACCTGTCGATGGACGTCGAGGAGGCGGTCAAGCGCACCGGCCTCAACGCGGCCCGCCCGCTGCTCGCGGTCAACCCGCGCAGGCAGTGGCGCGAGCTGATGGATGCCCGCCGCCACCTGTACGAGGGGATCGCCACGGCCGTGGTCGCCACCGACGGCCGTACGCCCGAAGAGGTCACCGAAGCCGCCCTGGACGCACTGGAGTTGAAGGAAGCATGAGCGAGGCAGTGACGCGGATCCAGGTCGGTGGCACCGCGGGGACCGACCCGTACGAGGTCCTGGTGGGCCGGCAGCTGCTGGGTGAACTCGGCGGGCTGATCGGCGACAGGGCCAAGCGGGTCGCGATCCTCCACCCCGAGGCGCTGGCCGAGACCGGTGACGCGCTGCGCGCCGACCTGGCCGAGCAGGGCTACGAGGTCGTCGCCATCCAGGTGCCCAACGCGGAGGAGGCCAAGACCGCCGAGGTCGCCGCCTACTGCTGGAAGGCCCTGGGGCAGTCCGGGTTCACGCGCACGGACGTCATCGTCGGCGTCGGCGGCGGCGCGACCACGGACCTCGCCGGGTTCGTGGCCGCCACCTGGCTGCGCGGGGTGCGCTGGATCGCCATCCCGACCACCGTGCTCGCCATGGTGGACGCGGCCGTCGGCGGCAAGACCGGCATCAACACCGCCGAGGGCAAGAACCTCGTCGGCGCCTTCCACCCGCCCGCCGGTGTGCTCTGCGACCTGGCCGCACTGGACTCCCTGGCGGTCAACGACTACGTCTCCGGGCTCGCGGAGGTCATCAAGGCCGGCTTCATCGCCGACCCGGTGATCCTGGACCTCATCGAGTCCGACCCCGAGGCCGCCCGCACCCCGGCCGGCCCGCACACCGCCGAGCTCATCGAGCGCTCCATCCGGGTCAAGGCCGACGTCGTGTCGTCGGACCTGAAGGAGTCGGGCCTGCGCGAGATCCTCAATTACGGCCACACACTCGGCCACGCCATCGAGAAGAACGAGCGCTACCAGTGGCGCCACGGCGCGGCGGTCTCGGTCGGCATGCACTTCGCCGCCGAACTCGGGCGTCTGGCAGGCCGGCTGGACGACGCGACGGCCGACCGCCACCGCACGATCCTCGAAGCGGTCGGACTGCCCCTGCACTACCGGCACGACCAGTGGCCCAAGCTGCTGGAGACCATGAAGGTCGACAAGAAGTCCCGCGGCGACCTGCTGCGCTTCATCGTCCTCGACGGTCTGGCCAAGCCCACCGTCCTGGAGGGACCCGACCCGGCCGTGCTGCTCGCCGCGTACGGCGAGGTCGGGCAGTAAGTCCCCCAGCGCTCCTTCCGCCCGAATTCGCCCTACGGGCCGGGCACTTCGGACCGCCCCCGGCCGTTCACACATCGACGACCGGGGGCGGTACCGTTCGGTAGCACGCGGGTTCCGCCCCCGCTGTCAGCGCCCATCGCCTGTACGAGACGGAGTGGCACCGGATGCAGCACGCAGTGGGTTCTCCGCTGCCGCCGCCCCATCAGCCGGGGCACGGACCGGCCACCGGCTGGTCGCCGGCCGCACACCACCCGGGCCCGCCGAACGCGGGCGCGCACCAGGGCTCCGTGCCCGTGCCCCCGCCGCCCCCGGCACCGGGATATCCGGCGCCCCCGCCCGGACCGACCCCGGCTTCCGCCCCGTCGGCGCCGGAGACCACCGGCCATGTGCCGCTGCCGCCCGGCGGCCCGGTCGCCATGCCGATGGCGCCGCCCGCCACGGCGGTTCCCGACCCCGCCGGTACGACGCTCGCGGTGCTGCTCATCGGCCCCGCGGGTGCGGGCAAGACCAGCGTCGCCAAGTACTGGGCGGACCACCGCCGGGTCCCCACGGCCCACATCAGCCTCGACGACGTACGCGAATGGGTCCGCTCCGGCTTCGCCGACCCCCAGGCCGGGTGGAACGACAACTCCGAGGCGCAGTACCGCCTGGCCCGCCGCACCTGCGGCTTCGCCGCGCGCAACTTCCTGGCCAACGGCATCTCGTGCATCCTCGACGACGCGGTCTTCCCCGACCGCCCGGTCGTGGGCCTCGGAGGCTGGAAACGCCACGTCGGGCCGGGCCTGCTGCCGGTCGTTCTCCTCCCCGGGCTGGACATCGTCCTCGAACGCAACGCGGAGCGCTCGGGCAACCGACGCCTGTCGGACGAGGAGGTCGCCCGCATCCACGGCCGCATGGCCGGGTGGTACGGGTCGGGCCTGCCGATCATCGACAACTCCCAGCTGGACGTACCGGAGACGGCGAAGGTCCTGGACGACGTCCTGGCCAGGTCGATCGCCAGCCCACCTCAGTGGTGAGCGCTCCCTAGGGACGCGGGGAACCGCGCGACAGCCCCTACACACGCGCGGACGGCACACAACCTCGCGCGGCACGCACTCTCGCCGAACAGCACCCCCACCCACCCGGACATACCAGGCACCGCCCACTCAGACGCCCTCAACCGGCGCCAAACCGGCGGAGCTCATACGCTCGGGTTATGTCAGAGGTGTACGCGGCCCGCCGGACGCGTCTGAGGGAATACTGCAACGCGGGCGGCAGCGCGGCGGCGCTGGTCTCCCGCCCCGCCAACGTGCGCTATCTCGCGGGCGCCGCCCCGCACGGCGCCGTGCTGCTGCTGGGCAGGACCGAGGAGCAGGACCTCCTGGTCTGTGCCGGCCCCACGGCCGACCGTCCCACGCAGGAGCGCCCCGACGAGGCCCTGCACGTGCAGACCCTGCCCGGAGTCGGCGGCGGTGACCCGGCCGTCGCGGCCGCCGGCATCGCCACGGGCCAGGGCGCCGACTCCCTCGCCGTGGAGGAGCACCACCTCACCGTGGCCCGCCACCGAGCCCTCGGCTCGGTCGCCCCCCGGCTGCGCCTGGCCAACCTCGGCAGCGCCGTCGAGCAGCTCAGGTTCGTCAAGGACGAGGAGGAGATCTCCTGCCTGCGCATCGGCGCCGAGATCGCCGACCAGGCCCTCGGCGAACTGCTGGAGTCGATCCTCGTCGGCCGCACCGAGCGCCATCTCGCCCTGGAACTCGAGAGACGACTTGTGGACCACGGGGCGGACGGGCCGGCTTTCCCGACGTCCGTGGCCACCGGCCCGAACGCCGGCCGTCCCGGCCACCGGCCCACCGACCGCCGCGTCGAGGAGGGCGACTTCCTCTCCGTCTGCCTCGGCGCGACGTACCGCGGATACCGCTGCGAGATCGGCCGCACGTTCGTCATCGGCACCGCTCCCGCGGACTGGCAGATCGAGTTGTACGACCTGGTCTTCGCCGCCCAGCGGGCCGGGCGTGAGAGCCTGGTACCCGGCGCCGCCTGCCGGGACGTCGACCGCGCCGCCCGTCAGGTCCTGGACTCCGCGGGGTACACGGAGGGCCTCACGGTCCTGACCGGACACGGCGTCGGGCTCGAAATCGACGAGGACCCTCAATTGAGTCCCGCGGCCATGGGTAAACTGGACGCTTGCGTGCCGGTCACCGTCGAACCGGGGGTCCACCTCCCGGGCCGGGGCGGTGTCAGGATCGATGACACGCTCGTCGTCCGCCCCGAGGCGGACGGCGGACCCGAGCTACTCACCATCACGACCAAGGAGCTGCTCGCCCTGTAGGTAGGCAGGCGCGTGCCCCGGGGTCGTACGTCAGTCCAGGAGATTCCGCAACCGTGGCTTCCACGAACGACCTCAAGAACGGCATGGTGCTCAAGCTCGAAGGCGGCCAGCTCTGGTCCGTCGTCGAGTTCCAGCACGTCAAGCCCGGCAAGGGCCCGGCCTTCGTGCGCACCAAGCTCAAGAACGTGCTCTCCGGCAAGGTCGTCGACAAGACCTTCAACGCCGGCGTCAAGGTCGAAACGGCCACCGTCGACAAGCGCGACATGCAGTTCTCCTACATGGACGGCGAGTACTTCGTCTTCATGGACATGGAGACCTACGACCAGCTGCACGTCGACCGCAAGGCCGTCGGCGACGCCGCCAACTTCCTGATCGAGGGCTTCACCGCCACCGTCGCGCAGCACGAGGGCGAGGTGCTCTTCGTCGAGCTGCCCGCCGCCGTCGAGCTCGTCATCCAGGAGACCGAGCCGGGCGTCCAGGGCGACCGCTCCACCGGCGGCACCAAGCCCGCCATCCTGGAGACCGGCCACCAGATCAACGTGCCCCTCTTCATCACCACCGGTGAGAAGATCAAGGTCGACACGCGCACCAGCGACTACCTCGGCCGGGTGAACAGCTAACCGTGGCTGCCCGCAACACGGCCCGTAAGCGCGCCTTCCAGATCCTCTTCGAGGGGGACCAGCGCGGCGCCGATGTGCTGACCGTCCTCGCGGACTGGGTCCGGCTCTCCCGGGCGGACACCCGGCAACCGCCGGTCAGCGAGTACACGATGGAGCTGGTCGAGGGCTACGCGGAGCACGCGAAGCGCATCGACGAGCTGATCGCGCAGTACTCCGTCGGCTGGACCCTCGACCGGATGCCCGTCGTCGACCGCAACATCCTGCGGCTCGGCGCCTACGAGCTGATCTGGGTCGATGCGACGCCGGACGCCGTCGTCCTCGACGAGATGGTGCAACTGGCAAAGGAGTTCTCCACGGACGAGTCGCCCTCGTTCGTGAACGGCCTGCTCGGCCGGCTGAAGGACCTCAAGCCCTCGCTCCGCCGCGACGAGGTCTGAGACAGACCGCATGCCGGAGGGCCCGCAGCGTCACCGCTGCGGGCCCTCCGGCGTTCCCGTGAGTCCCTGGGCCCTGCTCCGGGCCTCCCTGGGCGGCCCCGCTCCGTCAGGGCCGCACAACGCCGCCGGGGTGGCCGAGAACCATACGGTTCCGGCCACCCCGGCGGCACGTTTCTGCTGGACCCGCGGAGCGGTCAGGCCTCCTCGTGGGACGCCACCGCGCGACGCGCGTCCGCGTCCAGGACACCCCAGCTGATCAGCTGCTCCGTGAGGACGGACGGCGACTGGTCGTAGATGACGGCCAGTGTGCGCAGGTCGTCCTGGCGGATCGACAGCACCTTGCCGTTGTAGTCACCGCGCTGCGACTGGATCGTGGCCGCGTAGCGCTGAAGAGGGCCCGCCTTCTCGGCCGGCACCGTGGCCAGCCGCTCCAGGTCCAGGACCAGCTTCGGCGGCGGCTCGGCGGCTCCGCCCGGGGTCGTGCCCGGCAGCAGCTCCTGCACCGGAACGCCGTAGAAGTCCGCCAGCTCGGCAAGGCGCTGTACGGTCACGGCACGATCGCCGCGCTCGTACGAACCGACCACGACCGCCTTCCAGCGTCCCTGGGACTTCTCCTCGACACCGTGGAGGGAAAGGCCCTGCTGGGTGCGGATCGCCCGGAGCTTGGCCCCGAGCTGTTTGGCGTATTCGCTGGACATATAGCTCCCCGGCACTGTGTCGACGCGTCTGGCGTGGGTGCCAGGCCGCGCGGCTGGTAACTCACTGTGAGGTTACGCAGCGTTACTCTGCCGCGTCAAGCCGAATGGTCCGCACCGACTCTTCCGTGGTATCGGCGTTCCGTTAGGCCGAGTAGGTGATTCGAGGGGGCCATCGGAGCGATCGCGGGGACCTGCTACCGTGTATGGCGCAATCCCGACGTCCTTTAAGGTCCGTCCCGTGAGGCGGAGAAGGAGGTCCGTTTCTTATGGACTCGCACGACACGCACGACACGCAGTCCGATGCCCGGCCCGTTCTCGAAGGGCCCGACATCGCGCGGGTACTGACCCGCATCGCCCACGAGATCGTCGAACGCGCCAAGGGTGCCGACGACGTGGTGCTCCTCGGCATTCCGACCCGGGGCGTCTTCCTCGCCCGGCGGATCGCCGACAAGCTCGAGCAGATCACCGAGCGCAAGGTTCCGTGCGGCTCGCTCGACATCACCATGTACCGCGACGACCTGCGCATGCACCCGCCGCGTGCGCTGGCCCGCACCGAGATCCCCGGTGACGGTCTCGACGGCAAGCTCGTCGTCCTCGTCGACGACGTGCTCTTCTCCGGCCGCACCATCCGCGCCGCCCTCGACGCCCTGAACGACATCGGGCGCCCGCGCGCGGTGCAGCTCGCCGTCCTCGTCGACCGCGGACACCGCGAACTGCCCATCCGCGCCGACTACGTCGGCAAGAACCTCCCCACGTCGTTGCGGGAGACGGTCAAGGTCCAGCTCGCCGAGGAGGACGGTCGCGACACCGTGCTGCTCGGTGCCAAGCCGACCCCTCAGTAGCGCTCCAGGCGTACGCCGCCTTCGTATGCCCGCTGGTTGCGCCCTCGCGCGCCCGTCTGCCCCCATTCTCCCGAATGAACTGCCTTACGGAGCCTGACAGATGCAGCGTCATCTCATCTCGGCCGCCGACCTCACCCGCGACGACGCCGTCCTGATCCTCGACACCGCCGAGGAGATGGCCCGGGTCGCCGACCGGCCGATCAAGAAGCTGCCGACCTTGCGCGGCCGCACGATCGTCAACCTCTTCTTCGAGGACTCCACCCGGACCCGGATCTCCTTCGAGGCAGCCGAGAAGCGGCTGTCCGCGGACGTCATCAACTTCTCCGCCAAGGGCTCCAGCGTCTCCAAGGGCGAGTCCCTGAAGGACACCGCCCAGACCCTGGAGGCCATGGGCGTCGACGCCGTCGTCATCCGGCACGGCGCCTCCGGAGCCCCGTACCGCCTGGCGAACTCCGGCTGGATCGACGCGGTCGTCGTCAACGCCGGCGACGGCACCCACCAGCACCCCACCCAGGCCCTGCTCGACGCCTTCACGATGCGCCGCCGCCTGATCGGCCCCGACGCCGGACTCGGCCAGGACCTCGAAGGCAAGCGCATCACGCTCGTCGGCGACGTCCTGCACAGCCGGGTCGCCCGCTCCAACGTCGACCTGCTGCACACCCTCGGCGCCGAGGTCACCCTCGTCGCCCCGCCGACCCTGCTGCCGGTCGGCATCGAGACCTGGCCCTGCGCGGTGTCCTACGACCTCGACAGCACGCTGCCCAAGTCCGACGCGGTGATGATGCTGCGCGTCCAGCGCGAGCGGATGAACGCCGCGTTCTTCCCGACCGAGCGCGAGTACTCCCGGCGCTACGGCCTCGACGGCGACCGCATGGCGCGGATGCCCGGGCACGCCATCGTGATGCACCCCGGGCCGATGGTCCGCGGCATGGAGATCACCGCCGAGGTCGCCGACTCCGACCGCTGCACCGTCGTCGAGCAGGTCGCAAACGGAGTGTCCATCCGGATGGCCGTTCTGTATCTGCTGCTCGGTGGAAACGAGCCCGCCGTCACCCACCCCCGTACCGAGGAGAAGTAAGACAGATGAGCAAGATCCTGATCCGTGGTGCGAAGGTGCTCGGCGGCGAGCCGCAGGACGTGCTGATCGACGGCGGAACCATCGCCGAGGTGGGCCGCGGGCTGTCCACCGAGGGTGCCGGTCGTGCCGGAGGCGCGCAGGATGTGACCGTTGTCGAGGCCGACGGCAAGGTGCTCCTGCCGGGCCTGGTCGACCTGCACACCCATCTGCGCGAGCCCGGCCGCGAGGACTCCGAGACCGTCCTCACCGGCACCCGCGCCGCCGCCTCCGGCGGCTACACCACCGTGTTCGCCATGGCCAACACCTTCCCGGTCGCCGACACCGCCGGTGTCGTCGAGCAGGTGTGGAGGCTCGGCCAGGAGCACGGCTACTGCGACGTCCAGCCCATCGGCGCCGTCACCGTCGGCCTGGAGGGCAAGAAGCTCGCCGAGCTGGGCGCCATGCACGAGTCGGCCGCCGGCGTCACCGTCTTCTCCGACGACGGCAAGTGCGTCCACGACGCCGTGATCATGCGCCGGGCCCTGGAGTACGTGAAGGCCTTCGGCGGTGTCGTCGCGCAGCACGCGCAGGAGCCGCGGCTGACCGAGGGCGCCGAGATGAACGAGGGCATCGTCTCCGCCGAGCTGGGCCTCGGGGGCTGGCCCGCGGTGGCCGAAGAATCGATCATCGCCCGGGATGTCCTGCTCGCCGACCACGTCGGCTCGCGCGTCCACATCTGCCACCTGTCGACCGCAGGCTCCGTCGAGATCGTCCGCTGGGCCAAGTCCCGCGGCATCCAGGTCACCGCCGAGGTCACCCCGCACCACCTGCTCCTCACCGACGAGCTGGTCCGCACGTACAACCCGGTCTACAAGGTCAACCCGCCGCTGCGCACCGAGCGGGACGTCATGGCCCTGCGCGAGGCGCTCGCCGACGGCACGATCGACATCGTCGCCACCGACCACGCCCCGCACCCGCACGAGGACAAGGACTGCGAGTGGGCCGCGGCCGCCATGGGCATGGTCGGGCTGGAGACGGCACTGTCGGTGGTGCAGGAGACCATGGTCGACACGGGACTGCTGGACTGGGCCGGCGTGGCCGACCGGATGTCCGTCAGGCCCGCGCAGATCGGACAGGCCGCGGGCCACGGACGTCCCGTCTCGGCAGGTGAGCCCGCCAACCTCACCCTGGTCGACACGGCATACCGTGGGCTCGTGGAACCCGCGGGCTTCGCCTCGCGCAGCCGCAACACCCCCTACGAGGGTCGCGAGCTGCCGGGCCATGTGACGCACACGTGGCTGCGGGGCAAGGCCACGCTCGTCGACGGGAAGCTCACGTGACACCTGTACTCCTGCTGGCCGCCGAGAAGGAATCGGCGCAAGTGACCGACTGGGCCGCCCGTATCGGCTGGGTCGTCGGCCTCGCCCTGTTCGTCGCGCTCGTCTACTGGCTGATGCGCGAGGGCTGGAAGTGGCGCGGCACCCTCCAGGGCGACCTCCCCGAGCTGCCCGTCACGCCGGACGACCCGGGCCCCGCGAAGCTCTCCATGAGCGGCCGCTACCACGGCTCCACCACCGCCGGTCAGTGGCTCGACCGCATCGTCGCGCACGGCCTGGGCACCCGCAGCCGAGCCGAGCTGACCCTGACGGACACCGGCCTCGACGTCGTACGCCCCGGGGCGAGCGACTTCTTCGTCCCGGCCGCGGCGCTGCGCGAGGCCCGGCTCGACAAGGGCATCGCCGGCAAGGTGCTCACCGAGGGCGGCCTGCTCGTCGTCACCTGGGAGCACGGGGACCGGCTGATCGACTCCGGGTTCCGCTCCGACCACGCGGCCGAGCACAACGAGTGGGTCGAAGCCATCAACTCCATGATCGAAACGAACACCAGGGAAGGCGTCGAACGATGACCACCTCCAAGCAGGGGAACTCCTCGAAGAGGAAAGGTGCGTCTCCCGCCGTACTCGTCCTGGAGGACGGCCGGATCTTCCGCGGCCGTGCCTACGGGGCCGTGGGGGAGACCTTCGGCGAAGCGGTGTTCTCCACCGGCATGACCGGCTACCAGGAGACCCTGACCGACCCCTCGTACCACCGCCAGGTCGTGGTGATGACCGCCCCGCACGTCGGCAACACCGGCGTGAACGACGAGGACATGGAGTCCAGGAAGATCTGGGTCTCCGGCTACGTCGTGCGCGACCCCGCGCGCGTGCCGTCCAGCTGGCGCTCCCGCCGCACGCTGGACGAGGAGCTGGACGCCCAGGGCGTCGTCGGCATCAGCGGCATCGACACCCGCGCCCTCACCCGCCATCTGCGCGAGCGCGGCGCCATGCGCGTCGGCATCTTCAGCGGGGACGCGGTCCGGGAGGACTCGGCGCTCCTCGCACGCGTGCAGGAAGCCCCGCAGATGAAGGGCGCGAACCTCTCCGCCGAGGTCGCCACCACCGAGCCGTACGTCGTCCCGGCCATCGGCGAGAAGAAGTTCACCGTCGCCGCCGTCGACCTCGGCATCAAGGGCATGACCCCGCACCGCATGGCCGAGCGCGGCATCGAGGTGCACGTGCTCCCGGCGACCGCGACCGTCGAGGACGTCTACGCGGTGAACCCGGACGGCGTCTTCTTCTCCAACGGCCCGGGCGACCCGGCCACCGCCGACCACCCCGTCTCCGTGATGCGGGGCGTCCTGGAGCGCGGCACGCCGCTCTTCGGCATCTGCTTCGGCAACCAGATCCTGGGCCGCGCGCTCGGCTTCGGCACCTTCAAGCTGAAGTACGGCCACCGCGGCATCAACCAGCCGGTGCAGGACCGCACGACCGGCAAGGTCGAGGTCACCGCGCACAACCACGGCTTCGCCGTCGACGCCCCGCTCGACCAGGTCTCCGAGACCCCGTTCGGCCGCGCCGAGGTGTCCCACGTCTGCCTGAACGACAACGTGGTGGAGGGGCTGCAGCTCCTCGACCGCCCCGCCTTCAGCGTCCAGTACCACCCCGAAGCGGCAGCCGGCCCGCACGACGCCGCCTACCTGTTCGACCGCTTCGTATCCCTGATGGAGGGCCAGCGTGCCTAAGCGCACCGATATCCAGTCCGTCCTGGTCATCGGCTCCGGCCCGATCGTCATCGGCCAGGCCGCCGAGTTCGACTACTCCGGTACCCAGGCGTGCCGCGTCCTCAAGGCCGAGGGCCTGCGGGTCGTCCTGGTGAACTCCAACCCGGCGACGATCATGACCGACCCGGAGATCGCCGACGCCACCTACGTCGAGCCGATCACCCCCGAGTTCGTCGAGAAGATCATCGCCAAGGAGCGCCCCGACGCGCTGCTGCCCACGCTGGGCGGCCAGACGGCCCTCAACACGGCCATCTCGCTGCACGAGGCGGGCACGCTGGAGAAGTACGGAGTCGAGCTGATCGGCGCCAACGTCGAGGCCATCAACAAGGGCGAGGACCGCGACCTCTTCAAGGAGGTCGTCGAGGCCGTCCGCGCGAAGATCGGGCACGGCGAGTCCGCCCGGTCCTACATCTGCCACTCCATGGACGACGTCCTCAAGGGCGTCGAGCAGCTCGGCGGCTACCCCGTCGTCGTCCGCCCCTCCTTCACCATGGGCGGCGCCGGCTCCGGCTTCGCCCACGACGAGGAGGAGCTGCGCCGGATCGCCGGGCAGGGCCTCACGCTCTCGCCGACCACCGAGGTGCTCCTGGAGGAGTCCATCCTCGGCTGGAAGGAGTACGAGCTGGAGCTGATGCGCGACAAGCACGACAACGTCGTGGTCGTCTGCTCCATCGAGAACTTCGACCCCATGGGCGTGCACACCGGCGACTCGATCACCGTCGCGCCCGCGATGACGCTCACCGACCGCGAGTACCAGACCCTGCGCGACATCGGCATCGCCGTCATCCGCGAGGTCGGCGTCGACACCGGCGGCTGCAACATCCAGTTCGCGGTGAACCCCGAGGACGGCCGCGTCATCGTCATCGAGATGAACCCGCGCGTGTCGCGCTCCTCGGCGCTCGCCTCCAAGGCGACCGGCTTCCCGATCGCCAAGATCGCCGCCAAGCTCGCCGTCGGCTACACGCTGGACGAGATCCCGAACGACATCACGCAGGAGACCCCGGCCTCCTTCGAGCCCACCCTCGACTACGTCGTGGTCAAGGCCCCGCGGTTCGCCTTCGAGAAGTTCCCGAGCGCGGACTCCACCCTCACCACCACCATGAAGTCGGTCGGCGAGGCCATGGCCATCGGCCGCAACTTCACCGAGGCCTTCCAGAAGGCGCTGCGCTCGCTGGAGAAGAAGGGCAGCCAGTTCACCTTCGTCGGCGAGCCCGGCGACAAGGACGAGCTGCTGCGCGAGTCCGTCCGCCCCACCGACGGCCGCATCAACACCGTCATGCAGGCCATCCGGGCGGGCGCCACGCCCGAGGAGATCTTCGCGTACACGAAGATCGACCCCTGGTTCGTCGACCAGCTCTTCCTGATCAAGGAGATCGCCGACGAGCTCGCGGCCGCGGCCGAGCTCACGCCCGACCTGCTCGCCGAGGCCAAGCGGCACGGCTTCTCCGACACGCAGATCGGCGACATCCGCGGCCTGCGCGAGGACGTCGTCCGCGAGGTCCGGCACGCGCTCGGCGTCCGCCCGGTCTACAAGACGGTCGACACCTGCGCCGCCGAGTTCGCCGCGAAGACGCCGTACTTCTACTCCTCCTACGACGAGGAGACGGAGGTCGCCTCCCGCGAGAAGCCCGCCGTCATCATCCTGGGCTCCGGCCCGAACCGCATCGGCCAGGGCATCGAGTTCGACTACTCCTGCGTCCACGCCTCCTTCGCCCTGAGCGACGCGGGCTACGAGACCGTGATGGTCAACTGCAACCCGGAGACCGTGTCCACGGACTACGACACCTCCGACCGCCTGTACTTCGAGCCGCTGACGCTGGAAGACGTGCTGGAGATCGTGCACGCCGAGCAGCAGGCAGGACCGGTCGCGGGCGTCATCGTGCAGCTCGGCGGCCAGACCCCGCTGGGCCTGTCGCAGGCGCTCAAGGACAACGGCGTGCCGATCGTCGGCACCTCCCCGGAGGCCATCCACGCCGCCGAGGACCGGGGCGCCTTCGGCCGGGTCCTCAAGGAGGCCGGCCTCCCGGCCCCCAAGCACGGCACCGCCACGACCTTCGCCGAGGCCAAGGCCATCGCCGACGAGATCGGCTACCCGGTCCTGGTGCGTCCCTCGTACGTCCTCGGCGGGCGCGGCATGGAGATCGTCTACGACGAGACCCGGCTGGAGTCCTACATCGCCGAATCGACCGAGATCAGCCCCTCGCGGCCGGTCCTGGTCGACCGGTTCCTCGACGACGCGATCGAGATCGACGTCGACGCCCTCTACGACGGCGAGGAGCTCTACCTCGGCGGCGTCATGGAGCACATCGAGGAGGCCGGCATCCACTCCGGCGACTCGGCGTGCGCCCTGCCCCCGATCACGCTCGGCGGCTTCGACATCAAGCGCCTTCGCGCCTCGACGGAGGGCATCGCCAAGGGCGTCGGGGTACGCGGCCTGATCAACATCCAGTTCGCGCTCGCGGGCGACATCCTCTACGTGCTGGAGGCCAACCCGCGCGCCTCGCGCACCGTCCCCTTCACCTCGAAGGCGACGGCGGTGCCGCTGGCCAAGGCGGCCGCCCGGATCTCGCTGGGCGCGACCATCGCCGAGCTGCGCGCCGAGGGCCTGCTGCCGGCCACCGGCGACGGCGGTGAGCTGCCGCTGGACGCGCCGATCTCCGTCAAGGAGGCCGTCATGCCGTGGTCGCGCTTCCGCGACATCCACGGCCGCGGCGTCGACACGGTCCTCGGCCCGGAGATGCGCTCCACGGGCGAGGTCATGGGCATCGACTCCGTCTTCGGCACGGCGTACGCCAAGTCGCAGGCGGGTGCCTACGGCCCGCTGCCCACCAAGGGCCGCGCGTTCATCTCGGTCGCCAACCGCGACAAGCGTTCGATGATCTTCCCGGCCCGCGAGCTGGTCGCGCACGGCTTCGAGCTGCTCGCCACCTCCGGCACGGCCGAGGTCCTCAAGCGCAACGGCATCAACGCCACCGTCGTGCGCAAGCAGTCCGAGGGCACCGGTCCGAACGGCGAGAAGACCATCGTCCAGCTCATCCACGACGGCGAGGTCGACCTCATCGTCAACACCCCGTACGGCACGGGCGGCCGCCTCGACGGCTACGACATCCGTACGGCGGCCGTGGCACGCTCCGTGCCCTGCCTGACGACGGTCCAGGCACTCGCGGCGGCGGTCCAGGGCATCGACGCCCTCAACCGCGGCGACGTGAGCGTCCGATCGCTCCAGGAACACGCGGAACACCTGACCAAGGCCCGCGACTAGCAGCCCCGAGGGGGACACCGGAAACGGTGTCCCCCTCTTCGTGAGGACGCCATGTCTTCGTGAGGACACCATGTACAAGATCTTCTTCCGTCTCGTCTTCAAGCGGCTGGACCCGGAGCAGGCCCACCACCTGGCCTTCCGCTGGATCCGCCTGGCCGCCCGCGTGCCCGTGCTGCGCACCTTCCTCGCGGCCGCCCTCGCGCCCCGCCACAAGGAGCTGCGCACCGAGGCCCTCGGGCTGCGCATGCACGGCCCCTTCGGGCTCGCCGCGGGCTTCGACAAGAACGCCGTCGGCATCGACGGCATGGCCATGCTCGGCTTCGACCACGTCGAGATCGGCACGGTGACCGGCGAGCCCCAGCCCGGCAACCCCAAGCAGCGGCTGTTCCGCCTGGTCAAGGACCGGGCGCTGATCAACCGCATGGGCTTCAACAACGACGGCTCCCTCCGCGTCGCCGCCCGCCTGGCCTCCCGCACGCCCGTCTTCAAGCCGGTCGTCGGCGTGAACATCGGCAAGACCAAGGTCGTACCGGAGGAGGAGGCCGTCGCGGACTACGTGAAGTCCGCCGAGCGGCTCGCGCCGTACGCCGACTACCTGGTCGTGAACGTCTCCTCGCCGAACACGCCCGGGCTGCGCAACCTCCAGGCCACGGAGGCCCTGCGCCCCCTGCTGAGCGCCGTCCGCGAGGCCGCGGACCGCACGGTGTCCGCGCGGCGCGTCCCGCTCCTGGTCAAGATCGCGCCGGACCTCGCGGACGAGGACGTCGACGCCGTCGCCGACCTCGCCGTGGAACTCGGCCTGGACGGGATCATCGCCACGAACACCACCATCGCGCGCGACGGACTCGGCCTGAAGTCCGACCCCTCCCTGGTCAAGGAGACCGGCGGCCTGTCCGGGGCGCCCCTGAAGGATCGCTCCCTGGAGGTCCTGCGGCGCCTCTACGCGCGCGTGGGCGACCGGATCACCCTGGTGGGCGTCGGGGGCATCGAGAACGCCGAGGACGCCTGGCAGCGCATCCTGGCCGGTGCCACGCTGGTCCAGGGCTACAGCGCCTTCATCTACGAGGGGCCCTTCTGGGGCCGCGCGATCCACAAGGGGCTCGCCGCACGCCTGGCCACGAGCCCCTACGCCACGCTCGCCGACGCGGTGGGCGCCGACGTGAGGAAGACGGCATGAGTGGTCTCGAACCCTTCGGCGCGCGCCTGCGCCGGGCCATGGACGAGCGCGGCCCGCTGTGCGTCGGCATCGACCCGCACGCCTCCCTGCTCGCCGAGTGGGGCCTGAACGACGACGTGGCGGGCCTGGAGCGGTTCAGCCGCACGGTCGTCGAGGCGGTGGCCGACCGGGTCGCCGTGCTCAAGCCGCAGAGCGCGTTCTTCGAGCGCTTCGGCTCGCGCGGGCTGGCCGTCCTGGAGACGTCGGTGGCCGAGGCGCGGGCGGCGGGCGCGCTGGTCGTGATGGACGCCAAGCGCGGCGACATCGGCTCCACCATGGCCGCGTACGCCGAGTCCTTCCTGCACAAGGACGCGCCGCTGTTCTCCGACGCCCTGACGGTCTCGCCGTACCTCGGCTACGGGTCGCTCAGCCCGGCCGTCGCGCTGGCCCGGGAGAGCGGCGCGGGACTGTTCGTGCTGGCGCTCACCTCCAACCCGGAGGGCGGCGAGGTCCAGCACGCCGTACGGTCCGACGGCCGGAACGTCGGAGCGACGATGCTCGCGCACCTGGCCGCCGAGAACGCGGGGGAGGAGCCCCTGGGATCCTTCGGCGCGGTCGTCGGCGCCACCCTCGGTGATCTGTCGACGTACGACCTGGACATCAACGGCCCGCTCCTCGCGCCCGGTATCGGCGCCCAGGGCGCCACGCCGGCCGATCTTCCCGCGGTCTTCGGGGCGGCGGTGCGCAACGTCGTGCCGAACGTCAGCCGGGGAGTGCTACGCCACGGTCCCGACGCGGTCGCTCTGCGTGACGCGGCGGAGCGTTTCGCGGAGGAGATCCGTCACGCCGTGACGTCCTCGTGAGGCGGTCCAGACCTTCTGGTGAGACCTCCGATGAGTGGTCCGGGGTCCGCTTGAGTCTGAATACATCCTCAAATCCAGGGCAGTATGTCCTAAATGTCCGTTCAGATGAAGGCTGACCAGGACTTTTCCGCTGTTCTCGCTGACTCTGGCGGACTTGCCCGCTAGTCTCCGACGAGAGTCAACGGGCAAGCGTGTTGCTCGTGGCTCCCCAGGTGTGGGGCGACTAGGTTCCTCACCGGTCCGTATCCGACAGTTCGACATCCGAGGTGACGTAGGCGTGGCTCTTCCGCCCCTTACCCCTGAACAGCGCGCAGCCGCGCTCGAAAAGGCCGCCGCGGCTCGCCGGGAGCGGGCCGAGGTCAAGAATCGACTCAAGCACTCCGGCGCCTCCCTTCACGAGGTCATCAAGCAGGGCCAGGAGAACGACGTCATCGGCAAGATGAAGGTCTCCGCCCTCCTCGAGTCGCTGCCGGGCGTGGGCAAGGTCCGCGCCAAGCAGATCATGGAGCGACTCGGCATCTCCGAGAGCCGCCGCGTGCGGGGCCTCGGTTCCAACCAGATCGCCTCCCTGGAGCGCGAGTTCGGCAGCACCGGCTCCTGAACCGGGCAGTCCGGGGAAGCGAGTCCCGGGCACTCCGGTATTGCTGGATAATCGCTGCATGGCTGCAACACCCCGGGGGACGTCCCCCGTACCCCCGGACGTACGTCCGCGGCTGACCGTGCTCTCCGGCCCCTCCGGGGTCGGCAAGAGCACGGTCGTCGCCCATATGCGCAAGGAACACCCCGAGGTCTGGCTCTCCGTGTCGGCGACGACACGCAAGCCCCGGCCCGGCGAGAAGCACGGCGTCCACTACTTCTTCGTCTCCGACGACGAGATGGACAAGCTGATCGCCAACGGGGAACTGCTGGAGTGGGCCGAGTTCGCCGGCAACCGCTACGGCACGCCGCGTGCGGCCGTGCAGGAGCGTCTGGAGAACGGCGAACCCGTGCTCCTCGAGATCGACCTGCAGGGCGCTCGCCTGGTCCGGGAGTCGATGCCCGAGGCCCAGCTGGTGTTCCTGGCCCCTCCCTCCTGGGAGGAGCTCGTGCGCCGACTCACCGGGCGGGGTACCGAACCCCCCGAGGTGATCGAGCGCCGGCTCGACGCGGCGAAGATCGAACTCGCGGCCGAGCCGGAGTTCGACACCACCCTGGTCAACACCTCCGTCGAGGACGTAGCGCGCGAGCTGCTAGCCTTGACGGACGTCGTGTGACCATCGCTGATCGTTCCGGTCGGCTGATCACCCCGACAAATTCTTTCCCATCCATCGGAAGGTAGAGCGTGTCCTCTTCCATCTCCGCGCCCGAGGGCATCATCAACCCGCCGATCGACGAGCTCCTCGAGGCCACCGACTCGAAGTACAGCCTCGTGATCTACGCGGCCAAGCGTGCCCGTCAGATCAACGCGTACTACTCGCAGCTCGGCGAGGGTCTCCTCGAGTACGTCGGTCCGCTCGTCGACACCCACGTCCACGAGAAGCCGCTCTCGATCTCCCTGCGCGAGATCAACGCGGGGCTCCTGACGTCCGAGGCCGTCGAGGGCCCGGCGCAGTAAGTAGGATTTACAGCTTGACGCTGACTTATCCACAGGCCCGGCAGGCCGACTGCCGGGCCTGTGGTGTGTCATGGAGTCGTACGGTGTGCCGGTTGCCGAGGTCCGGGGAGAGACGTGGACAAGCCGAAGGTCGTTCTGGGGGTCAGCGGGGGCATCGCCGCGTACAAGGCCTGTGAGCTGCTGCGGCGGCTGACGGAGTCGGGGCACGAGGTGCGCGTGGTGCCCACCGCCTCCGCGCTGCACTTCGTCGGCGCCGCCACCTGGTCCGCGCTCTCCGGCAACCCGGTCTCCACCGAGGTGTGGGACGACGTGCACGAGGTCCCGCACGTCCGCATCGGGCAGCACGCCGACCTGGTCGTCGTCGCCCCCGCCACCGCCGACCTGCTCGCCAAGGCGGCCCACGGCCTCGCCGACGATCTCCTCACCAACACGCTGCTCACCGCCCGCTGCCCGGTCGTCTTCGCCCCCGCCATGCACACCGAGATGTGGGAGCACCCGGCCACCCAGGAGAACGTGGCGACGCTGCGCCGCCGCGGTGCCCTCGTCATCGAGCCGGCCGTGGGCCGCCTCACCGGCGTCGACACCGGCAAGGGCCGGCTCCCCGACCCGGGCGAGATCTTCGAGGTCTGCCGCCGTGTGCTGGCCCGGGGCGTCACCGAGCCGGACCTCGAGGGCCGGCATGTCGTCGTCAGCGCCGGCGGCACCCGCGAGCCCCTCGACCCCGTCCGCTTCCTCGGCAACCGCTCCTCCGGCAAGCAGGGCTACGCCCTGGCCCGCACCGCCGCCGCCCGCGGCGCCCGTGTCACGCTGATCGCGGCCAACAGCACCCTGCCGGCCCCGGCGGGCGTCGACATCGTCCCGGTCGGCACCGCCGTGCAGCTGCGCGAGGCGGTGCTGCGGGCCGCCCCTGACGCCGACGCTGTGGTGATGGCGGCCGCGGTGGCGGACTTCCGCCCGGCGGCGTACGCGGCGGGGAAGATCAAGAAGAAGGACGGCCAGGAACCGGAGCCCATCATTCTGGTGCGGAATCCGGACATCCTCGCGGAGATCTCCGCCGACCGGGCCCGCGCCGGACAGGTGATCGTCGGCTTCGCCGCGGAGACGGACGACGTCCTCGCCAACGGCCGCGCCAAGCTCAAGCGCAAGGGCTGCGATCTGCTGGTCGTGAACGAGGTGGGGGAGCGCAAGACCTTCGGTTCCGAGGAGAACGAGGCGGTCGTACTCGGCGCCGACGGCAGCGAGACCGCGGTGGCGCACGGCCCCAAGGAGGCCCTGGCCGAAACCGTGTGGGATCTGGTGGCCGAGCGCCTGCGCTGAAGTCTGGAGTCTCCTCGTACCCCTCGAAAAGCGGGCGGATCGGGGCGTGGCGCCTCTGGCCAACGTCGCTCGGCATTGGGCAGAATGCCCGTGCCGCAGGTCACAGCACTCCCGAGTGGCGAGACAGGGGGGCCGTGGCCGAAGCGTGACCCGTAAACTGTTCCACGGACGGCGCCGGGTGCAGCCCCCGCCGTCCGCCAATGATCAGCCAGCAGCCGCTGCAACCTCAGGGAGCGTTGTGTCCCGTCGCCTTTTCACCTCGGAGTCCGTGACCGAGGGTCACCCCGACAAGATCGCTGACCAGATCAGCGACACCATTCTCGACGCGCTCCTGCGCGAGGACCCGTCCTCCCGGGTCGCCGTCGAGACCCTGATCACGACCGGCCTGGTGCACGTGGCCGGCGAGGTCACGACCAAGACGTACGCGGACATCGCGACGCTGGTCCGGAACAAGATCCTCGAAATCGGCTACGACTCCTCGAAGAAGGGCTTCGACGGCGCCTCCTGCGGCGTGTCGGTGTCGATCGGCGCGCAGTCCCCGGACATCGCCCAGGGCGTGGACACGGCGTACGAGACCCGTGTCGAGGGCGACGACGACGAGCTCGACAAGCAGGGCGCCGGCGACCAGGGCCTGATGTTCGGCTACGCGACGGACGAGACGCCGACGCTCATGCCGCTGCCGATCTTCCTGGCCCACCGCCTGTCGAAGCGCCTGTCCGACGTGCGCAAGAACGGCACCATCCCCTACCTGCGCCCGGACGGCAAGACGCAGGTCACCATCGAGTACGACGGCGACAAGGCGGTCCGCCTGGACACCGTGGTCGTCTCCTCCCAGCACGCCTCCGACATCGACCTGGACTCGCTCCTGGCTCCGGACATCAAGGAGTTCGTCGTCGAGCCGGAGCTGAAGGCGCTCCTGGACGAGGGCATCAAGCTCGACACGGAGAACTACCGCCTCCTGGTCAACCCCACCGGCCGCTTCGAGATCGGCGGCCCGATGGGCGACGCCGGCCTGACCGGCCGCAAGATCATCATCGACACCTACGGCGGCATGGCCCGTCACGGCGGCGGTGCCTTCTCCGGCAAGGACCCGTCCAAGGTCGACCGCTCCGCGGCGTACGCGATGCGCTGGGTCGCGAAGAACGTGGTCGCCGCGGGTCTCGCCACCCGCTGCGAGGTCCAGGTCGCCTACGCGATCGGCAAGGCCGAGCCGGTGGGTCTGTTCGTCGAGACCTTCGGCACCGCCAAGATCGACACGGAGAAGATCGAGAAGGCGATCGACGAGGTCTTCGACCTCCGCCCGGCCGCGATCATCCGCGACCTCGACCTGCTCCGCCCGATCTACGCCCAGACCGCGGCGTACGGCCACTTCGGTCGCGAGCTTCCCGAGTTCACGTGGGAGCGCACGGACCGCGTGGACGCGCTGCGCAAGGCCGCGGGGCAGTAAGCCCCGCCCCCCAGGGCAACCGCGTGAGGCCCGGCTCCCTCGGGGAGCCGGGCCTCACCGTGTCCCCGGAGTCCTCCCGGGCGCCGTCGGTTGTCAGTGGGATTTGGTAAGAATGCAAGCGTGAGCAGCGAGAACGAACAGGCGGGCGGCGGGGCGGAGGGTGCGCCGCCCGAGCAGCTCGCGCTCATCCGGGACAGCGTGCGCAAGGCCAAGACGCCCCGCGCCAAGCCGCGCACCTGGCGGGGGGCCGCGCTCGCCAAGGAGCTCCCCGTCGCGCGCGTCCTCGTCGACAAGGGCGTGCTCCATCTCGACCGGTACTTCGACTACGCCGTGCCCGAGGAACTGGACGCGGACGCCCAGCCGGGCGTGCGGGTGCGGGTGCGGTTCGGGGCCGGGCGGCATCGCGTGCGGGAGGGGCGGCGCGAGGGCGGCGGGCTGATCGACGGGTTCCTCGTCGAGCGGCTGGCCGCGTCCGACTACTCCGGACCGCTGGCCGCCCTCGCCCAGGTCGTGTCGCCCGAGCAGGTGCTCAGCGAGGAGTTGCTGGGGCTGGCCCGGGCGGTCGCCGACCGGTACGCGGGCAGCCTCGCCGACGTCCTGCAGCTCGCCGTGCCGCCGCGCAACGCACGAGCCGAGCAGCGGCTCTCACCCGACCCGCTGCCACCGCCCCCGGCGCCCGAGCCGGGATCCTGGCAGCGGTACGAGCGGGGAGCGGCCTTCCTGGAGTCGCTGGCCTCCGGCGGAGCGCCCCGGGCCGTGTGGAACGCGCTGCCGGGGCCGCAGTGGAGCGAGGAGCTGGCCCGGGCCGTCGCCGCGACGCTGGCCTCCGGGCGCGGGGCGCTCGCGGTCCTGCCCGACGGGCGGGCGGTCGCGCGGGTCGACGCCGCCCTGACCTCGCTGCTGGGAAAGGCGCGGCACGCGGTGCTCACCGCCGACGCCGGCCCCGAGAAGCGGTACGCGCAGTGGCTCGCGGTGCGGCGCGGCTCCGTACGGGCCGTGATCGGGACCAGGGCCGCGATGTTCGCACCGGTCCAGGACCTCGGCCTGGTCGCCCTCTGGGACGACGGCGACGACAGCCACAGCGAGCAGCACGCCCCGCAGCCCCACGCCCGCGAGGTGCTCCTGCTGCGGGCCGCCCAGGACAAGTGCGGCTTCCTGCTGGGGAGCTGGGGCTGCACGGTGGAGGCAGCGCAGCTCGTCGAGAGCGGCTGGGCGCGACCGCTCGTCGCCGACCGGGACCAGGTGCGGGGAACCGCTCCGCTCGTACGGACCGTCGGGGACCAGGATCTCGCCCGGGACGAGGCCGCCCGCGCCGCCCGGCTGCCGAGCCTCGCCTGGCAGGCCGTCAGGGACGGCCTGCGGCACGGCCCGGTGCTGGTGCAGGTACCCCGCAGGGGATACGTGCCGCGCATGGCGTGTGCCAACTGCCGGGCGCCCGCGCGCTGCCGGCACTGCTCGGGGCCGCTGGAGGCGCCGGACGGCGGCGCCCTGAACTGCGGGTGGTGCGGGCGTGAGGAGAGCGGCTGGCACTGCCCGGACTGCGGCTCCTTCCGCCTGCGCGCCTCGGTCGTGGGGGCGCGGCGGACGGCCGAGGAACTCGGACGGGCCTTCCCTGCCGTACCGGTACGCACTTCGGGGCGGGAACACGTGCTGGACACGGTGCCGGGGACGCCCGCGCTGGTCGTGAGCACGCCCGGAGCCGAGCCCGTCGCCGAGGACGGGTACGCGGCGGCGCTGCTGCTGGACGGATGGGCCATGCTCGGGCGGCCCGATCTGAGGGCCGGGGAGGACGCGTTGCGGCGGTGGATCGCGGCCGCGTCCCTCGTCCGGCCGCAGTCGTCCGGCGGCACGGTGGTGGTCGTGGCCGAGCCCACGCTGCGGCCCGTGCAGGCGCTGGTCCGGTGGGACCCGGTCGGTCACGCCGTGCGGGAACTCGCCGAGCGGGCCGAGCTGGGATTCCCGCCGGTGTCGCGGATGGCGGCCGTGTCGGGCCCGGCGGAGGCGGTGGCCGACTTCCTCCGTGCGGCCGAACTGCCGCCCGAGGCCGAGGTGCTGGGGCCGGTGCCGTTGCCCGTCCCCGCCGCCGGGCGGCCTCGGCGGGCGGGGGCGCCGCCGCCCGGGGAGCAGTGGGAGCGGGCGTTGCTGCGGGTGCCGCCGGGGAGGGGGGCCGCGCTGGCCGCCGCACTCAAGGCAGCGCAGGCTGCCCGGATGGCGCGGGGGAGTGGAAGCGGCGTCGGTGTGTGGGTGCGGGTCGATCCGCCCGACATCGGGTGAACCGTGGCCGGTGACAGCGGGCGCCGGCTGGAGGGTGGGGCATCGCCCGGATACGCGGCTGCCCTCCCGGAGTGGTTCCGAGAGGGCAGAGCAGAGGGTGCGTCAGCCGTTGCGCGGGCCGGGGAAGGCCGTGGGCCTTGCCTCCTCGCGGAGCGCGGGGCTGCCGGCCGTCGGCTGCGTGGGCATGGAGCGGGCTGCGGGAACCGTCGGAACGGTCGGCAGACCGGTGGTCACGTTGACCGGGCGGCCGACCGTCGGCTCCGGAGTGCGCTCCGGCTCGGTTGTGGCCGTCTGGGCCGCGGCGCGGCGGGCGCCGTAACGGCGGTGGACCGCTTGCTTGGTGACTCCGAGTGCGGAGCCCACCGCGTCCCACGAGAAGCCGAGTGAGCGGTCGAAGTCCACGGCCGCCGTGACCAGGGTCTCGACACTGTCCCGCAGCTCCTGGGCCAGACGTACGGTCGGGGCGGGGGCGCGTCCGTAGACGACGAAGCCCGTGGAGGGGCCGGAGCGGCGCGGGCGGTAGACGTTGCCCAGCTGGGCGGTGAGGGTGCGCAGTGCGTCCACCTGCCGGCGGACCCGCTCGATGTCCCGCACCAGCAAGTGCAGGCTGGCCCGAGCCTGGGCGTCGTGGGTTGCGTGGTCGGCCATGAACAAGCCTCTCGAACCGGCGTTGAAAGGAATGGGCCGCGATCGCGGCCCGTTGTGGTCAACTCTGTCTTGACCAACGCGGATCCGCTCCGCGGGTCACGGTGTGGGGGCGCGGGGGCATATGCGTGCGCCCGTTTGCGCGGGGTGTGCGCCTCGGCGTTCGGCCTGTTGCGTGAGTCTCCCACTCGCGCACCGCCCGACGCGGTTGGCCGAGAGGCTGAGCTCTCCCGTGGGGGCTGGGCGCCGTCGGCGGCTTTCCCGCCCGGGGCTTCTAGACTTGTGTGCTGCTCGTCTTCCACCCCAGCCCGAGAGGCCCCCACCACCCCATGAAGCTCGTCTTCGCCGGTACACCCGAGGTCGCCGTTCCCGCTCTGGACGCTCTGCTCGCCTCCGGGCGGCACGAGGTGGCCGCCGTCGTCACGCGGCCCGACGCGCCGGCCGGGCGGGGGCGCAGGCTCGTCGCGTCGCCCGTCGCCGAACGGGCGGAGGAGGCCGGGATCGAGGTGCTGAAGCCCGCGAAGCCGAAGGACCCCGAGTTCCTGGAGCGGCTGCGGGAGATCGGGCCGGACTGCTGCCCCGTCGTCGCCTACGGAGCGCTGCTGCCCCGGGTGGCCCTCGACATCCCCGCGCACGGCTGGGTCAATCTGCACTTCTCCCTGCTGCCGGCCTGGCGCGGTGCCGCGCCCGTGCAGCACGCCATCATGGCCGGCGACGAGATCACCGGGGCGTCGACCTTCCTGATCGAGGAGGGGCTCGACTCCGGGCCCGTCTACGGGACGGTGACCGAGGAGATCCGGGCCACCGACACCAGCGGGGACCTGCTGACGCGGCTGGCCTTCGCCGGTTCAGGGCTGCTCGCGGCGACCATGGACGGGATCGAGGACGGCACCCTGAAGGCCGTACCGCAGCCGGCCGAGGGGATCAGCCTCGCCCCGAAGGTCAACGTCGAGGACGCGCACCTGGACTGGAGCGCGCCCGCGCTGCGTGTCGACCGGATGGTGCGGGGCTGCACCCCGGCTCCTGGCGCCTGGACCATGTTCCGCGGTGAACGGCTCAAGCTCATCCAGGTCACCCCCGTGCCCGACCGGACGGACCTCGCCCCGGGGCAGATCGCCGCCGGGAAGAACAACGTGTACGCCGGCACCGGCTCGTACGGTGTCGAGCTGCTGTGGGTGCAGGCCCAGGGCAAGAAGCCGATGCGGGCGGCGGACTGGGCGCGCGGGGTGCGGATCGGCGAGGGCGAGCGGCTGGGAGGCTGACGCCGGCGCGGGGCCGGCGACACGGCTCGCTGCCCCGCTGCCGGTTCCCCCCTGCCCCCGGCGGCGTAGGCTGGTCGGCGCACTTCATCTCATACCCGGAGCACCTTTTTCGTGAGCGAACAGCCCCGTCGAGCCCGCACGTCAGGCAAGCCCTACCGCCGGCCCAAGAAGGACCCCGTCCGCATCCTCGCCTTCGAGGCCCTGAGGGCCGTGGACGAGCGGGACGCCTACGCCAATCTCGTTCTGCCGCCCCTGTTGCGCAAAGCGCGGGAGAAGGAGGGACCCGAGACGTTCGACGCCCGGGACGCGGCGCTCGCCACCGAGCTGGTGTACGGAACGCTGCGGCGGCAGGGGACGTACGACGCGATCCTGTCGTCCTGTGTGGACCGGCCACTCGGCGAGGTCGACCCGCCCGTGCTGGACGTGCTGAGCCTCGGCGCGCATCAGCTGCTCGGCACGCGGATCCCGACGCACGCGGCCGTGTCCGCGACCGTCGAGCTCGCGCGGGTCGTGCTCGGCGACGGGCGGGCCAAGTTCGTCAACGCCGTGCTCCGCAAGGTCGCGCAGGACGATCTGGACGGCTGGCTGGAGCGGGTCGCGCCGCCCTACGACGAGGATCCCGAGGACCACCTCGCCGTCGTCCACTCGCATCCGCGGTGGGTCGTCTCCGCGCTGTGGGACTCCCTGGGCGGCGGGCGCGACGGTGTCGAGGAACTGCTGCGCGCCGACAACGAGCGGCCCGAGGTGACCCTCGTGGCACGGCCCGGGCGGGCCACCGTGGAGGAACTGCTCGACGAGGACGCCGCGGTACAGGGGCGCTGGTCGCCCTATGCCGTCCGGCTGACCGAGGGCGGGGAGCCGGGCGCCATCGCGGCCGTGCGGGACGGGCGTGCGGGCGTGCAGGACGAGGGCAGCCAGCTCGTGGCGATCGCCCTCGCCCACGCGCCCCTGGACGGGCCCGACCGGCGGTGGCTGGACGGGTGCGCGGGGCCCGGCGGCAAGGCGGCGCTGCTCGGCGCGCTGGCCGCCGAGCGGGGCGCCCTGCTGGTCGCCTCCGAGAAGCAGACCCATCGCGCCGGCCTCGTCGCGAAGGCGCTGGCCGGGAATCCCGGGCCGTATCAGGTGATCGCCGCGGACGGGACGCGCCCGGCGTGGCGGCCCGGCAGCTTCGACCGGGTGCTGGTCGACGTGCCGTGCACCGGCCTCGGTGCCCTGCGCCGCCGCCCCGAGGCGCGCTGGCGGCGCCGGCCGGAGGACCTGGAGGGCTTCGCGCCGCTGCAGCGCGGGCTGCTGCGGACCGCCCTGGAGTCGGTGCGGGTCGGCGGTGTCGTGGGCTACGCGACCTGCTCGCCGCACCTCGCCGAGACCCGGGCCGTCGTCGCCGACACGCTCAAGCAGCACCCGGACACGGAGCTCGTGGACGCCCGTCCGCTGCTGCCCGGTGTACCGGACCTGGGCGAGGGCCCCGACGTGCAGCTGTGGCCGCATCTGCACGGAACCGACGCGATGTACCTGGCGCTCATTCGCCGGACCGGCTGACCCCCGCCCCGACACTCTCCCGAGCCGCACCGCCGTCCTCCCGCGCCAGCCGGTGCGGCCACCACACCTTGGGCCCCACGTCGAGGAACAGAGCGGTCACGAGGACCGAGCGCACGATGAACGTGTCGATGAGGACGCCGAGGGCGACCGTGAAGCCGATCTCGGCGAAGGCGACCATCGGGAGGGTGCCGAGGGCGGCGAAGGTGCCGGCCAGGACCAGGCCGGCGGAGGTGATGACCGCTCCGGTGGCGGCGAGGCCCGTGACCACGCCCGCTCTGGTGCCCTGGCGGGTCGCCTCCTCACGGATCCGGGTGGTCAGGAAGATGTTGTAGTCGATGCCCAGGGCGACCAGGAACACGAAGACGAACAGAGGGAAGTCGGTCGTCTCCCCCGCGTAGTCGAAGACGTACCGGAACGCGAGCGCGCTGATGCCGAGCGCCGCCGCGAACGACAGGATCACCGTGCCGATCAGCAGCAGCGGGGCGATCAGGGCGCGCAGCAGCACGCAGAGGATCATCAGGACGACCACCAGCACCAGCGGGATGATCAGCATGTTGTCGTGCGTGGTCGCCTTGTCCATGTCCAGCAGGGCCGCCGTACCGCCGCCGACCTTGGCGTCGGCGTCCGGCACCGCGTGCACGGCGTCCCGCACCCGCTCGACCGTCTGTTTGGCGGCCTCGCTGTCCGCCGGGGCGGTCATGGTGGCCTCGAAGAGGACCTTGCCCTCGAAGGCCGGTTTGGTGCCGGGCGGCAGACCGAGGGACTGGGGGACCACGCCCTGCGTTCCGGCGACCGCGCGGCCCACCTGCACGGCCTGCGCCTGGTTGCTGACGATGACCAGGGGGTCGCCGCTGCCCGCCGGGAAGTAGCGCGCCGACACCTCCTGCCCGGCGATCGAGTCCGGTTTCCCGGTGAACGCGTCCGCGTTGCCGATGCCCTCCGCGCGCAGCTGGATCAGGCCCAGCGAGCAGACCGCCAGCGCGAGCGCCGTCGCGGCCCAGACCATCCGCGGCCGGTGCGCGATACGACGGCCCGTGCGGGCCCAGATCCCGTGCTCGGTCGGGTCGGGCGTGCCGTAGTGCGGGACCACCGGCCAGAAGATCCAACGGCCGAAGATCACCAGCAGGGCAGGGAACAGGCTCATCATCGCCACGAGGGCGACGGCCACGCCGATCGCGGCCACCGGGCCCAGGCCGCTCGTGGAGTTCATCTCCGCGGCCAGCAGCACCAGCATGCTCAGCACGACCGTCGCGCCGGAGGCGATCACGGCGGGGCCGGCCCGGTGCAGCGCCAGGGCCATCGCCTCGTGCCGGTCCTCGTGCCGGCGCAGTTCCTCCCGGTAGCGGGCCACCAGCAGCAGGGCGTAGTCCGTCCCCGCCCCGAAGACCAGCACGGTGAGGATGCCGGCGCTCTGGCCGTTGACCGTCAGGCCCCCGTGCTCGGCCAGCAGGTAGATCAGCGCCTGGGCGGCGAACAGCGCGCAGACGACCGCGACCAGGGGGACCAGCAACAGCGTCAGGCTGCGGTAGGTGATGAGCAGCATGACGATGACGACGGCCATCGCCGAGAACAGCAGGGTCGAGTCGATGCCCTCGAAGGCCTCCGCGAAGTCCGCCGAGGTGCCGCCCGGGCCCGTGATGTGCACGGCCAGCCCGTCGCCGCCCGTACCGACGTCGTCCCGGATGGAGTCCACCGCTGGCGAGATCCGCTCCCAGCCCTCCTCGTCCATCAGGATCGGCACGAACACCTGCGCCGCCCGCGGATCGGTCGGCCGGTCGAACACCGGCCCCCGTGTCCGGTCACCGATGATGCCGTGGTCACGCAGCTGCTTCAGCTGCCGCACGTCCTCGGCGATCTCCGCCCGGTCCTGCGCCGTCAGGCCGCTCTCCCGCGCGTAGACCACCACCGCCGGGATCTGCTCCGGCCGGAAGTCCTCGGAGATCTGCAGCACCTGCGTCGACTCCGCGGACCCCGGAAGCCACGACGCGGCGTCGTTGTCCTGCGCGTCGGTGAGCTTCATGGCCAACGGCGCGGCGAGGAACAGCACGACCACCCAGAAGACCAGCACGAGCCACTTGGCCCGCCGCCCGCAGACGAGATGTCCCACGCCCTGCTTCATGACATCCCCCTCCACGGAAGCGCCCCCTCGGGGGCGCGGGGCGGTGACACAGGCGGCCCCGCCGCGTGGGCGCGGCCGGCCACCGAGGGCCCGCGGACAACAGACCACCCGGGACCGATGCCCACAACCCCCGGAGGGCATGGCAGTCTTAGGGCATGGCCGCGCAGATCAACCCCAGCATCTTGTCCGCAGATTTCGCCCGCCTCGCGGACGAGGCGAAGGCCGTGGAAGGAGCCGACTGGCTCCACGTCGACGTCATGGACAACCATTTCGTCCCGAACCTCACGCTCGGTGTGCCGGTCGTGGAGTCGCTCGCCCGTGCGACGGACACTCCGCTGGACTGTCATCTGATGATCGAGGCCCCCGATCGGTGGGCGCCCCAGTACGTGGAAGCGGGGGCCGGTTCCGTCACCTTCCACGTCGAGGCCGCCGCCGCCCCGGTCCGGCTCGCCCGGGAGATCCGCGCCAAGGGCGCCCGCGCCTCCATGGCGCTGAAGCCCGCGACTCCCATCGAGCCGTACGAGGACCTGCTCCCCGAACTCGACATGCTGCTGATCATGACGGTCGAACCGGGCTTCGGGGGACAGGCCTTTCTCGACATCATGCTTCCGAAGATTCGCCGCACCCGCGAGTTGATCAGCAAGCACGGACTGGAGCTCTGGCTCCAGGTCGACGGCGGAGTTTCCGCGTCCACCATCGAGCGGTGCGCCGACGCCGGAGCCGACGTCTTCGTGGCCGGATCGGCGGTCTACGGGGCAAACGACCCGGCAGAGGCGGTACGTGCACTACGCACGCAGGCGGAGGCGGCGACCGCGAAGGCCTCCTGGGCCTGCGACCACTGAGCCACAGCAAAGTGAACGGCTCTCATCAGGGCTGATCAACCGCGCCACATCTGCAAGGATGAACGGCGAATCCAGAGTGTGAACAGTAGTGAGGAGATCGCCGTGTCGGGTATGTCGGCGGGCCGGTCAGCCATGCGGATGGGACCCGCTGAGCTGGTGCAGGCGGCGGCCATGGCCCGCCGCTTCTACCTCGAGGGCAAATCCAAGATCCAGATCGCGGAGGAGTTCGGCGTCAGCCGCTTCAAGGTGGCCCGGGTCCTGGAGACCGCCCTCGAACGGGATCTCGTACGTATCGAGATCCGTGTGCCTGCGGAGCTGGACGCCGAGCGCTCGGACGCGCTCCGCGCCCGCTACGGCCTCAGGCACGCTGTCGTGGTCGAGTCCCCGGCCGAGGCCGAGGAGACCCCCGACCCCGAGAACCTGGGAGAGGTGGCCGCCGACCTGCTCGGCGAACTGGTCAACGAAGGTGATGTGCTGGGCCTGGCCTGGGGCCGCTCCACCATCCACATGGCGGCGGCGCTCGACCGGCTGCCCCCCTGCACGGTGGTGCAGCTGACGGGCGTGTACGACGCCGGGACCGCCGAGCGCGGCTCGGTCGAGGCCGTACGCCGCGCCGCCCAGGTGTCCGGCGGGGACGCCCATCCCATCTACGCCCCGATGCTGCTGCCCGACGCGGCCACGGCCACGGCGCTGCGCAACCAGACGGGGATCGCCCGGGCCTTCGAGCACTTCGACAAGGTCACCGTCGCCTGTGTCTCCATCGGCTCCTGGGAGCCGGGCATCTCCACGGTGCACGACATGCTCAGCGACGAGGAGCGCGCGCACTACGCCTCCCTCGGTGTCGCCGCCGAGATGTCCGCGCACCTCTTCGACGCCGAGGGCCGCAGGGTCGGCCGGGACCTGGGCGAGCGGTGCATCACGGTGAAGGCCCACCAGCTCCGCCGGATCCCCGAGGTCGTGGCGATCGCGGGCGGGCAGCGCAAGGGACCCGCGATCGACGCGGTGCTGCGGTCCGGGCTCGTCACCAGCCTGGTGACGGACACGTCCGCCGCGGACTACCTGTTGACGGCCGGCCCGGCGCCGAAGTCCGCGCTCAACAGGTCCGACCCGGACGGGGTCTGACGGATGGTCAGCAAGTCGCGCGGGGTGACCGACGATCCGGCGGGCCGGATCGTGGTCGTCCTGGACCTGGACGGGGTCACGGACAAGGCGGGCCTCATGGACCGCTGCGCCCGTGACCTGGCTCTGCCCGACTGGTTCGGCCGGAACTGGGACGCTCTCGCCGACTGCCTGTCCGATCCCGCCCTCTGGCCCGAGGGGGCCGGGGAGCGGGGGCTGCTGGTCGTCGTCCGGGGCTGGCGCGCGTACGCCGAGACGCGGCCCGAGGAGTGGCAGGTCGCCGAGGAGATCTTCGCCGAGGCCACGGACCGGGGCCCGGGGCTGTTCGTGACCCTCGGCCTTGGAGAATCCTCCGAGAGGCCCCCTGACCAGCCTGGATGATCCGCTGGGGGTTGTCCGGGCATCCGGCATGGGAGAATGAAGTACGTGCTCTTTCCCCCTGGCCGGCCGGTCCGGGGGTCACCTCTGATCGACTGGGATGTGCAGCACGTGCGTTTCCTCAATGACATCCAGCCCGGGTACGACCTGACGTACGACGACGTCTTCATGGTGCCGAGCCGCTCCTCGGTGGGCTCGCGGCAGGCCGTCGACCTCAGCTCCCCGGACGGCACGGGCACCACCATCCCGCTCGTCGTCGCCAACATGACCGCCATCGCCGGCCGCCGCATGGCCGAGACCGTGGCCCGCCGCGGCGGCCTCGTGGTGATACCGCAGGACATCCCGAACGACGTGGTCACCGACGTCGTCTCCTGGGTGAAGAGCCGGCACCTGGTGCTGGACACCCCGATCATCCTGTCCCCGCACCAGACCGTCGCGGACGCGCTGGGGCTGCTGCCCAAGCGGGCGCACAACGCCGGTGTCGTCGTCGACGAGAACCACAAGCCCATCGGCGTGGTCACCGACTCCGACCTCTCCGGCGTCGACCGCTTCACGCAGCTCGCCGAGGTCATGTCCCGGGACCTGCTGCTCATCGACGCGGACAAGGACGCGGGCGAGGCCTTCAACACCCTCGACCACGCCAACCGCCGCTACGCCCCCGCGGTCAACCAGGACGGCACGCTCGCCGGCATCCTGACCCGCAAGGGCGCCCTGCGCGCCACGCTCTACCAGCCGGCCACCGACGCGCAGGGGCGGCTGCGCATCGCCGCCGCCGTCGGCATCAACGGCGACGTCGCGGGCAAGGCCCAGGAGCTGCTGGACGCGGGGGTCGACGCGCTCGTCATCGACACGGCGCACGGCCACCAGGAGTCGATGATCAGCGCCCTGAAGCTGGTGCGCGACCTCGACCCGCAGGTGCCGATCGTCGCGGGCAACGTGGTCGCCGCCTCGGGTGTGCGCGACCTGATCGAGGCCGGCGCGGACATCGTCAAGGTCGGCGTCGGCCCCGGCGCCATGTGCACGACGCGCATGATGACCGGCGTCGGCCGGCCGCAGTTCTCCGCCGTCCTGGAGTGCGCCGCCGAGGCGAAGAAGTACGGCAAGCACGTCTGGGCCGACGGCGGCGTCCGCCACCCGCGCGACGTGGCCATGGCCCTCGCGGCCGGTGCGTCCAACGTGATGGTCGGCTCCTGGTTCGCGGGCACGTACGAGTCCCCGGGCGACCTCCAGCACGACGCCCAGGGCCGCGCGTACAAGGAGTCCTTCGGCATGGCGTCCGCCCGGGCCGTGCGCAACCGCACCTCGGAGGAGTCGGCGTACGACCGCGCCCGCAAGGCGCTGTTCGAGGAGGGCATCTCCACCTCCCGCATGTTCCTCGACCCGGCCCGCCCGGGCGTCGAGGACCTGATCGACTCGATCATCGCGGGCGTCCGCTCCTCCTGCACCTACGCCGGTGCGGGCTCCCTGGAGGAGTTCGCCGAGAAGGCGATCGTCGGAATCCAGAGCGCCGCGGGCTACGCGGAGGGCAAGCCCCTGCACGCCAGCTGGAGCTGACGGTCCCGACACCCCGTCGTACGGCCCCCGTCGACCCGCCCAGCGGGAAAATCGGGGGCCGTTTCGCGTGCGCGGGCCCTACCGCCGGCGCATGGAGATCACCGAGTGCGGGGCCCAGGACATCGAGGAGCTGGAGCGCCGCATGCCGTCGCACAGCGCCGACGGCAGCCATGCGGCCCGCTTCGCGCGGCAGCGGGCAGGGGAGAGCACGTATCTGATCCCGTGGCTGGAGGGCAGGCCGGTGGGCCACGCGGAGGTCCGCTGGACCGGGTGTGAGGCGCCCGAGGTGCGGGCCGCGCAGCCCGGCTGCCCGGAGATCAACGGTCTCTTCGTCTGGCCCGCCTCGCTCCGCTCCCAGGGCATCGGCACCGCCCTGGTGCACACCACCGAGCGGCTGGCGCGCGAGCGCGGGATCGAGGTCATGGGCCTCGGCGTCGGGGACGGCAACCCCCGCGCGGCGGCGCTCTACGCCCGGCTCGGCTACCTGCCCACCGTGGCCTACGTCGACCGCTGGGCCCACCTGGATCCCGACGGGGTACGGCAGGAGCGGGCCGACCCCTGCGTGTTCCTCGTGAAGGCCCTCTGACGGCCCCTGTGCAACGGTCGACAGCCGCCCCGCAACGAACACCCGCCCAGTCCCGCGGAACGCAATGATCTTGCAGATATGCGCAAGGTTGCTGCATTTCGACAGCAACGCCGTTGCTCGTAGGCTGTCGCCTCGTACGTGGCGTGGCGGGGACTCCGCTCGGTGGGTCCCTGCTCAAGGGCGCCCGCGGTCCCTGCCGCCCTGACCGGCAGCGAAAAGGAGCCAGCGCGTGCTCGACCAAGGCGCACCCCCGCAGAACCCAGGCCAGACAGCCGCCCCCGCGCCCCCCGGCATCGGCGCGCGCCTCATGCGCCGCAAGCCCGTGGAACGCCTGGTCGATGAGGGTGGCCAGGGTGAGGGAGGATCGCTGCGCCGCACCCTCGGGCTGTGGCAGCTCACCATGATCAGCATCGGTGCCACCCTCGGCACCGGCATCTTCGTCGTCCTCGGCGAGGCCGTCCCCAAGGCGGGCCCGGCCGTCACGCTCTCCTTCGTCATCGCCGGCCTCACCGCTCTGTTCTCGGCCCTGTCCTACGCCGAACTGGCCGGCACCATCCCGGTCTCCGGCTCCTCGTACTCGTATGCGTACGCAACGATGGGCGAGCTGATCGCCTGGATATGCGGCTGGTGCCTGGTCCTGGAGTACGGCGTGTCGGTCGCGGCCGTCGCGGTCGGCTGGGGCGAGTACCTCAACGAACTGCTCGACGGGACCATCGGCGTCACCATCCCCGCCGCCCTGTCCGCCCCGCCCGGCGACGGCGGCGTGTTCAACCTGCCGGCGCTGATCGTCGTCCTGCTCGCGATGGCGTTCCTGCTGGGCGGCGCCCGCGAGTCCGCCCGCGCCAACACCGTCATGGTCATCGTGAAGATCGCCGCGCTGGTGATGTTCTGCGCCATCGGCGTCCAGGGCTTCCGCTCCGGCAACTACGAGAACTTCATGCCGCTCGGGATGGCCGGGGTCAGTGCGGCCGGCGCCACGCTGTTCTTCTCCTACATCGGCTTCGACGCCGCCTCCACCGCCGGTGAGGAGGCGAAGAACGCCCAGCGTGACCTGCCCCGCGCGATCATGCTGTCGCTGGTCATCATCACCGCGCTGTACGTCCTCGTCGCGGCCGTCGCGGTCGGCGCCAAGCCCTGGAGGAACTTCACCGACTCCGAGGCCGCCCTCGCCCAGATCATGCGCGAGGTCACCGGGCAGACCTTCTGGGGCACGCTGCTGGCGTTCTGCGCCGTCATCGCCATCGCGAGCGTGGTGCTGACCGTGCTGTACGGCCAGACCCGCATCCTGTTCGCCATGTCCCGCGACGGTCTCGTGCCGAAGGTGTTCGCCAAGGTCCACCCGAAGACCGGCGCCCCCCGCGCCAACACCCTGATCGTGTCCCTGTTCTGCGGTGTCCTGGCCGCCGCGATCCCGCTCGGGCAGCTCGCCGACGCCACCAGCATCGGCACCCTGTTCGCCTTCGCGCTCGTCAACGTGGCCGTCGTGGTGCTGCGCCGGACCAGGCCCGACCTGCCCCGCACCTTCCGGGTGCCGCTCTCCCCGGTCCTGCCGGCGCTGGGCTTCGCCTTCTGCGTCTGGATGATGGGCAGCCTGTCGACCGTGACCTGGGTGGTCTTCGGTGTCTGGATGACCGCCGGTCTCGTGTTCTACTTCGGGTACGGCTACCGCCGTTCCCGACTCGCGCCATCCGAAAAGTGATCAACCCACCGTGCTGAACGATCTCGACGAACGCATCGTGCACGCCCTCGCCGAGGACGCCCGCCGCTCCTACGCCGACATCGGCCAGATCGTCGGCCTGTCCGCGCCCGCCGTGAAACGGCGCGTGGACCGGCTGCGGGCCACCGGAGCCATCACCGGCTTCACCGTACGGGTGGACCCGGGCGCCCTCGGCTGGGAGACCGAGGGGTTCGTCGAGATCTACTGCCGGGGGAACACCTCCCCGGAGACCATTCAGCGGGGCCTGGAGCGCTACCAGGAGGTCGTGGCCGCGTCCACCGTCACCGGGGACGCGGACGCGATCGCCCAGGTCTTCGCCTCCGACATGCGCCACTTCGAACGTGTCCTGGAGCGGATCGCCGGCGAGCCGTTCGTCGAGCGGACCAAGTCCGTGCTCGTGCTCTCGCCGCTGCTGCGGCGCTTCTCGTCGGGTTCGCCCACGTAAGTCCGTGGCCCGATCCGTGCGACACCTCTAGCCTGGGTGCCATGACCTGGCGACATTGATCCACCAGCCGTGCCTCCCGAGGACCGCCTCGGCCGCCGTACCTCCGGCGTCCGAGCAGTCCTTTCGGGAAGGCCTCATGACACTCTCACCTCCACGCGCGCCCGCGACCGCCGTCCGCCGGCTGACGGGCACGCTGTACGGCTACGCGTTCCTCGACGACTTCGTCCTGCTCTACCCGGTGTACGCGCTGCTGTTCGCCGGCACCGGCATGTCGCTCTGGCAGATCTCCTCCCTGTTCGCCCTGTGGTCGGTCACCTCAGTGGTGCTGGAAGTGCCCTCCGGCGCCTGGGCCGACGCCGTGTCGCGTCGCAGGCTGCTGTGGATCGGCCCGCTGCTGACCGCCGCCGGCTTCGCCCTGTGGGTGGTCGTCCCGTCGTACGGGGCGTTCGCGGCCGGCTTCGTCCTGTGGGGCGCGGGCGGAGCCCTCGGCTCCGGCGCGCTGGAAGCACTCGTCTACGACGAGCTGGACCGGCTCGGCGCCGCCGACCGGTACGCGCGGGTCATGGGCCGGGCCCGCGCCGCGCGCCTGCTGGGCACCGTGGCCGCCACCGGCCTCGCGGGGCCCATCCTCGCTCGGGGCGGCTACGCGGCGGTCGGTGCCGCGAGCTTCCTGGCCTGTGTGCTGACCGCCCTCGTCGCGACCCGGTTCCCGGAGCACCGGGTGCGGCCGGAGAGCGCCGACGGCAGTTGGGCGTCGACCTTGCGGGCCGGACTCGCCGAGGTGCGCGGGGACCGTTCGGTGCGCGGCGCCCTGCTGCTGGTCCCCGCCGTGGCCGCGGTGTGGGGCGCTCTCGACGAGTACACCCCCCTGCTGGTCCGCGACATCGGCGTCGCCGAGGCGACGGTGCCCTACCTGGTCATGCTGATCTGGGCGGGCGTCACCGTCGGCAGCCTCCTGGCCGGACCGGCCGAACGCCTCGGCACGACCGGGCTCGCGGTGCTGCTCGCCGGCGCCGCCCTCGCCCTGGCCGTGGGCGCCATGGCCCGTTCCCTGGCCGGTGTCGCCCTCGTCAGCCTCGCCTTCGCGGGCTTCCAGCTGGCCGAGGTGCTCGCCGACGTCCGTCTCCAGCACCGCATCGACGAGTCCCGCCGGGCCACGCTCACCTCCGTGGCGAGCCTGGGTACCGAGCTGGCCACGGTCGCCACGTTCGGCGCGTACGCGCTGCTCGGCACGGACATGGCCCACGGCACCGTCTTCGCGGTGCTGGCGATCCCCTATCTGGTGACGGCGCTCGCGCTGGTTAGAAGTCGGGCTGCCAGGGCACGACCGTGAAGTCGCCCGTCCCCTTCTCGACCTTCTCGAAGGGGGCGGAACTCACGCACCGGGGCAGCTCCTTCGTGTCGACGGGGCTGCCCGTGGACGCCCAGCTGTAGCCGAGGCGGTCGTGCCGGCCGGCATCGTGGACGGTGACGCCGACCCGCCTGCCCTCGGCGCCCGGCAGGTCGGAGTCGGTGATGACGCCGGAGACGACGGCCACCTTGCCGCCGGTCAGCAGGCAGTCGACCGTCGCCTTCGCCCGGGCGCCCTCGCCGTTCAGGTAGTGGCTGAACTCGAAGGTGCCGGTGGCCTTCGTCGGATCGGCGGTGTCCTTCGCCGCCAGATGCGCGTCGAACGAGAACGTGATGTCGTCCCCGGCCGAGCGGTACAGCTTGGCCTCGCCGGTGAGCGCGGCGGCCTCCCGCTGCCGAGGTGCGTCCGACGCGGTCGCGGCCGAGGCGGCCCCGGCGGTGAGCAGCAGGGCGGAGCCGAGCACAACGATCTTCGTACGGTGCTTCATTGCGTTCCTTTCCGCAGGTCGGGTGGACAGCCCTTACTCTCCCGGCGCGGCGGGGAAAGAACATCGCGCCCGGGGCGGGACCCCGTCTCCGCCGGGCGGCGGGGGAGGCCGCACGGAGCTGCGCTCCGAGGAGGAGCCGGGGTCCGACCCGAGGCGCGCAACGAATCGCCGCCCGGCCCCGCGGGCACGCAACGAACCGTTCACCGGCGCGCAACGGCTCCTTCTTGTCCGCCCTGGTCAGCCGCCCGTACCGTCTACGTGGCCCCTCCAACCACCCTTCCGCCCGGTGAGGAACACGCATGCGCACCGCCCTGCTCCAGAGCTCCGGCCGGCCCGGCTCCACCGTCGAGAACCTCAAGGTCCTCGACGAGGCCGCCGGCCGGGCCGCCGCCGCGGGCGCCGGGCTGCTGGTCACGTCCGAGATGTTCCTGACCGGGTACGCGATCGGCGACGGCATCGGCCGGCTCGCCGAGCCCGCCGACGGCGACTGCGCGGACGCCATCGCCGAGATCGCGACGCGCCACGGCCTGGCGATCGCCTACGGCTACCCCGAGCGGGCCGGCGACGCCGTGTTCAACTCCGCCCAGCTGATCTCCGCCGACGGCACCCGGCTCGCCAACCACCGCAAGACGCACCTCTTCGGCTGCTTCGAGCGCGACCACTTCACGCCGGGCGACCTGCCGGTCGTCCAGGCCGAGATCGACGGCCTGCGGGTCGGCATCCTGATCTGCTACGACGTGGAGTTCCCGGAGAACGTCCGCGCCCACGCCCTGGCCGGCACCGACCTGCTCGTCGTCCCGACCGCGCAGATGCACCCGTTCCAGTTCGTCGCCGAGTCGATGATCCCGGTGCGGGCCTTCGAGAACCAGATGTACGTCGCGTACGTCAACCGGGTCGGCCGGGAGGGCGAGTTCGAGTTCGTGGGGCTGTCCACGCTCGCCGGGCCCGACGGGGTCGCCCGGACCCGGGCCGGACGCGGCGAGGAACTCGTGCTCGCCGACGTCGACCCGGCCTTCCTCGCCGCGTCGCGCGAGAACAACCCGTATCTGCTCGACCGGCGCCCCGGCCTGTACGGGTCGCTCGTCTGAAACCCCCTGAACCGCCCGTTCGTACCCGTGCAAGGAGTCCGTACCCCATGACGTCCACCGTGCCCAACGCCGTCGAGCACGCTGACGCGCAGCAGCCGCCGATCACCATGTTCGGCCCGGACTTCCCGTACGCCTACGACGACTTCCTCGCCCACCCGGCGGGCCTCGGGCAGATACCCGCGACCGGGCACGGCACGGAGGTCGCGGTCATCGGCGGCGGCCTGTCCGGCATCGTCGCCGCGTACGAGCTGATGAAGATGGGCCTCAAGCCGGTCGTGTACGAGGCCGACCAGATCGGCGGCCGGCTGCGGACGGTGGGCTTCGACGGGTGCGACGAGTCCCTCACCGCCGAGATGGGCGCGATGCGCTTCCCGCCGTCCTCCACGGCCCTCCAGCACTACATCGACCTCGTCGGCCTGCAGACGCGGCCGTTCCCCAACCCCCTCGCCGAGGCCACCCCGTCGACCGTCGTCGACCTCAAGGGCGAGTCGCACTACGCCGAGACGGTCGGCGACCTGCCCCAGGTCTACCGGGACGTCGCCGAGGCCTGGAACCGGTGCCTGGAGGAGGGCGCCGACTTCTCCGACATGAACCGCGCCCTGCGCGAGCGGGACGTCCCGCGCATCCGCGAGATCTGGTCCCGGCTCGTCGAGAAGCTCGACAACCAGACCTTCTACGGCTTCCTCTGCGACTCCGAGGCGTTCAAGTCCTTCCGGCACCGCGAGATCTTCGGCCAGGTCGGCTTCGGTACGGGCGGCTGGGACACCGACTTCCCCAACTCCATCCTGGAGATCCTGCGCGTCGTCTACACCGAGGCCGACGACCACCACCGCGGCATCGTCGGCGGCTCCCAGCAACTGCCGCTGCGCCTGTGGGAGCGCGAGCCGCAGAAGATCGTCCACTGGGCGCAGGGAACCTCGCTCGCGACCCTGCACGAAGGCGGCGAGCCCCGTCCGGCCGTGACCCGGATGCACCGCACCGCAGGCAACCGCATCACGGTGACCGACGCGGACGGCGACATCCGCACCTTCCAGGCGGCGATCTTCACCGCCCAGTCCTGGATGCTGCTGTCGAAGATCGCCTGTGACGACTCGCTCTTCCCGATCGACCACTGGACGGCGATCGAGCGCACCCACTACATGGAGAGCTCCAAGCTCTTCGTGCCCGTCGACCGGCCTTTCTGGCTCGACAAGGACGAGGAGACGGGCCGGGACGTCATGTCGATGACGCTCACCGACCGTATGACGCGCGGCACTTACCTGCTCGACGACGGTCCGGACAAGCCCGCCGTCATCTGCCTCTCCTACACCTGGTGCGACGACAGCCTGAAGTGGCTGCCGCTGTCCGCGAACGAGCGGATGGAGGTCATGCTCAAGTCGCTCGGCGAGATCTATCCCAAGGTCGACATCCGGGGGCACATCATCGGCAACCCGGTGACGGTCTCCTGGGAGAACGAGCCCTACTTCATGGGCGCGTTCAAGGCCAACCTCCCCGGCCACTACCGCTACCAGCGCCGCCTGTTCACGCACTTCATGCAGGACCGGCTGCCCGAGGACAAGCGGGGTATCTTCCTCGCCGGCGACGACATCTCCTGGACGGCCGGCTGGGCCGAGGGTGCCATCCAGACCGCCCTCAACGCGGTCTGGGGCGTCATGCACCACCTCGGCGGCACGACCGACCCGACCAACCCGGGCCCCGGCGACGTCTACGACGAGATCGCGCCCGTCGAGCTGCCCGAGGACTAGGGCCTGTCCGTCTGCCACACTCCCGGCTCGGTCAGGGGCGTGAGCAGCATGCGCCCCGCGAAGCCCACCGCCGTGTCCAGGCGCTCGGTGAACTCGTCGCTGACATCGGGGAGTTCCCGCAGCGCCCACAGGGCCCGGGCCGCCGTCCACGCGGCGTCCCGGGCGCGGTCCAGGCTCCAGGAGCCGAGCAGGTGGGTCAGCGGGTCGGCGATCCGGAACAGGTCGGGGCCCGGCATCAGATCTTCGCGGATGCGCTCCTCCAGCGAGAGGAGGAGATCGCCCACCATGTCGAACTCGTCCTCCAGGTCGACGGGTGCGCAGCCGAGGGTACGGCAGGTGTCCACGACGGCCAGCGCGAGATCGTGCCCGATGTGCGCGTTGATGCCCGCCAGCGCGAACTGCAGCGGCCGTACCCCGGGATGACGGCGGAACTGGAACAGCGGCCGCCAGCAGGCGGGCGGACGCCGCTCGTCCGCCACCGCCTCGACGGCCGCCAGGTACCGCTGCGCGAACCGTACGTCCAGCGTGATCGCGGCGTGGGCGTCCACGAACCGCCCGGTGTCGACGTACCGGTCCACCGCCTCCGTCACGGCGAGGTAGACGCGGTTGAAGACCGCCACCCCGTCGCGCGGGTGCAGGGCCGCGTCGAGGGCGCGCATCCGGGAGATGACGGCGTCGACCGGAGTGTCCACGGCTGGGGAGACTTGTTCGCATCGCGGCATGCGGGCAGAGTCGCAGCTCTAGGCTGGCGGGAGTACCGGCGGGCCCGGCGCTTCCCCGAAACGGGGGAACACCGCCCGCCGCAGGGGGAGGGGGAGCAGCAGCGTGTCAGGCTCGCGTGCGCAGCGCCTGGCCGCCCGCAGGGCCGGGCGCAGGCGGGCCGCCCGGCGCGGCGCGATGGTCGTGGCGGCCTCCGTCGTGGTCGCGGCCGGAGCGGTCGCGGGCGTCCTGTCCACGTTCGACGACAGACGGGCCTCGGACGAGGCCGGGCCTCCCGAGGTGTCGGCCTCGCCCCGCCTGGCGCCCCTGCCGGCCGTGCCGTCGCCGTCGCCGTCCGCGCCGACCATCGCCGAGTCCGTGTCCCCCTCGCCCTCTTCGTCCGCGCGACGGACGCAGAGCCCCACGCCGTCGAGGACCGAGAAGCAGCGGAAGCGGACCACCACCGTGGCCGGACGGCTCTACCGCCACCCTGACTCCCAGGTCCTCGAGTGGGTCCGCTCCCACTCCGGCGACCCCCGGCACGCGGTCATCGCCTCCCGTATCGCCGAGCAGCCCGCGGCCGTCTGGTTCGCCGACTACGCACCGCAGACCGTCACCGCCCGGGTCGCCGCGGTGACGTCGGGCGGTGCCGCGCTGGGCCGGGTGCCCGTCGTCGTGCCGTACGCGGTTCCCGGCCGGGACTGCGGCGGCTACTCCCAGGGCGGGGCGCCCGACCTGGACGCCTACGACGCCTGGATCGACCGGTTCGCGGCCGGACTGGGCTCCGGCGAGGTCATCGTCGTCCTGGAGCCGGACTCGATCGCCCAGTCCGCGTGCCTCTCCGCCGGTGAACGCGCGGACCGCTTCGCATCCCTGGCCCGGGCCGGCCGCGTCCTGAAGGCCGCCAACCCCCGGGCCCGTGTGTACTTCGACGCGGGCCACTCGGGCTGGAACGCGCCCGGCCGGCAGGCCGCCTGGCTGCGGCAGGCAGGGGCCGCCTCGCCCGAGTCCTCCGACGGGATCTTCAGCAACGTCTCCAACTTCCACACCACCGCCGACGAGATCGCCTACGACCGGCGGGTGCTGGACGCGCTCGGCGGCCCGGCCGGCCTCGGTGCCGTCGTCGACACCAGCCGCAACGGCAACGGCGCCCCGGCCGACGGCGAGTGGTGCGACCCGGCGGGGCGGGGGCTCGGCCCGACCCCGACCCTGAGCACCGGCGAGCCCCGGATCGACGCCTACCTGTGGGTGAAGCTGCCGGGGGAGTCGGACGGCTGCAAGGGCAGGCCGGGGACGTTCACGGCGTCCTACGCCTACGACTTGGCGTCGTCGTAGGAGGAGGTGCCCTCGTCCAGCAGCGGCCCCTGCGTCTTCAAGTGGGCCGGGGCGAAGGCCCGCAGGGCGTGGTAGCCGGTGATGACGACCACCGTGCCGAGGGCGATGCCGCTCAGCGAGAAGGTGTCCGTGAACTTGAGGGAGACGTTGCCGACGCCGATGATGATGCCCGCCGCCGCCGGGACCAGGTTCAGCGGATTGCGCAGATCCACCCTGGCGTTGAGCCAGATCTGTGCGCCGAGCAGGCCGATCATGCCGTACAGGATCACGGTGATGCCGCCGAGCACGCCGCCCGGGATCGCCGCGACGACCGCGCCGAACTTCGGGCAGAGGCCGAACAGCAGGGCGAAACCGGCGGCGGCCCAGTACGCGGCCGTCGAGTACACGCGGGTCGCGGCCATCACGCCGATGTTCTCGGAGTACGTGGTGTTGGGCGGGCCGCCGACCGCGGTGGACAGCATCGAGCCGACGCCGTCGGCCGCGATCGCCGTACCGAGCTTGTCGTCCAGCGAGTCGCCGGTCATCTCACCGACCGCCTTCACGTGCCCGGCGTTCTCCGCGACCAGTGCGATGACGACCGGCAGGGCGACGAGGATCGCCGACCATTCGAAGGACGGGGCGTGCAGGGTCGGCAGCCCGATCCAGTCGGCCCGGCCCACGCCGGAGAGGTCGAGCCGCCAGTGGTCGGTCAGCTTGCCGCTCGCGTCCACCGAGTGGATCTTGCCGAAGACCAGGTCGAACACCCAGGAGATGCCGTACCCGAAGACCAGCCCCAGGAAGATCGCGATCCGGGACCAGAATCCCCGCAGACAGACGACCGCCAGACCGGTGAACAGCATCACCAGCAGGGCCGTCCACTGGTCCTGCGGCCAGTACGTCGAGGCCGTCACCGGCGCCAGGTTGAAGCCGATCAGCATCACCACCGCGCCGGTCACGACCGGCGGCATCGCGGCGTGGATGATCCGCGCCCCGAACCGCCGCACGGCGAGCCCCACCAGGAACAGCGCGCCTCCGACGACGAACACCGCTCCCGTCACGGTCGCGCTGCTGCCGCCCTGCGCCCGGATGACCGCCGCCACGCCGACGAAGGAGAGCGAGCAGCCCAGGTAGCTGGGCACGCTGCCGCGGGTGGCCAGCAGGAACACGACAGTCGCGACGCCCGACATCATGATCGCGAGGTTCGGGTCCAGGCCCATCAGGACCGGGGCCACGAAGGACGCACCGAACATGGCCACCACGTGCTGAGCGCCGAGTCCGGCCGTGCGGGGCCAGGAGAGCCGCTCGTCGGGGCGGACCACCGCGCCGGGCGCCGGGGTGCGTCCGTCGCCGTGCAGTTTCCAGCGGACGCCGAGATCCATGGTGCGGTTTCGCTTTCGTCGGGCGTGCGAGGGTCCGGACCATTGTCGGGGGGCGCCCGCTGTGGTCGTGACCGGGGCGGCTCGGTGTCGGCTCGGGTCCGGTTCCGGCTCAGGGCCGCGGGTCGGGAACCACCACGTCCGGGCGGCCGATCTTCGTCCGCTCGCCGGGGCGCAGTACACCCGCGAACGCCACCAGGCCGCACGACAGCGCGGTCACCAGGCAGAACGACACCATCAGACTGGTCGCCTGCGCCAGCATGCCGATCGCGCTCGGCGCGATCAGGCCCGAGGTGTAGGTGATGGTCGCGACGCCCGCGATGGCCAGGCTCGGGTTGGACCCGCTGCGCCCGGCCGCGGCGAAGCAGAGCGGCACGACGACGGCGATGCCGAGCCCCATCAGCGCGAACCCGCTCATGGCCACCGCCGGATGGTCCGCGACGACGATCAGCAGCCCGCCGAGGACGGCGAACACACCGCTCGCCCGCACGGTCCGCACGGCCCCGAAGCGGTCCACGACCCTGTCACCGGCGAGCCGCGCGACGGCCATGGTGAGCGTGAAGCCCGTCGTGCACGCCGCGGCGAGTCCGGCCGAGGTCTCCAGCTGCTCGCGCAGATAGACCGCCGACCAGTCCAGGCTCGCGCCCTCCGCGAACACCGCGCAGAACCCGATCGCGCCGATGAGCAGCGCCGAGCGGGGCGGCAGCGCGAAGCGCGGCGGCGGCTCCTCGTCCTCGGCGGGCTGCAGGTCGAGCACCCACTGGCAGGACAGCACGCCGGCGACGGTGAGGACCGCGGCGGCCAGGACGTGGTGCAGCCGCGCGTCCGAACCGAGGTGCGCGGCGAGCGTGCCGGCCGCCGAGCCGATCAGGGCGCCCGCGCTCCACATGCCGTGCAGGCCGGACATGATCGACCGGCCGAGACGGTTCTCGACCTCGACACCCAGCGCGTTCATCGCCACGTCCGCCATGCCCGCCGTCGCGCCGTACGTGAACAGGGCCAGGCAGAGTGTCAGGAGGTTCGGCGCGAGGGACGGCAGGACCAGCGACAGCGTCCACAGGGCGATCAGCCCGCGCAGCGCGTTGCGGGCGCCGAAGCGGTGGCTGATGCTGCCGGCGAGCGGCATCGCCACGGACGCGCCGAGCGCGGGGAAGGCGAGCGCGATCCCCAACTCGCCCGCACTCACGTCCGCGTGGTCCTGGATCCACGGCACGCGGGTGGCGAACGAGCCGGTGACGGCGCCGTGCACGGCGAAGACGGCGGCCACGGCGTACCGGGACCGCTTCACCTCGCGCTGTTCGTCGACCACGCTGCCCATTCTGCGGTCCCCCTCCAGGTCTCTGCCGTGCTCGTGTCCGGCGCGGGCGTAAACTATCAGGAACCCTGCCTGATAATAAGAGGGTTTACCGGCGGGTCACGGTCGACGGCCCCGCCGATCTGGAAGGATCCCGGCATGCCCGCATCCCCGAGCACCGCCCGGGTCATCAACGACCGGCTCGCCCTGCGTCTGCTCCAGCAGGAAGGCCCGTTGACGGCAGGGCAGTTGAAGCAGCTGACCGGTCTGTCCCGGCCGACCGTCGCCGACCTCGTCGAACGCCTCACCGCCGCCGGACTGATCGCGGTCGTCGGCGAAGCGGGGGAGCAGCGGCGCGGCCCCAACGCGAAGGTCTTCGGCATCGTCGCCGACCGGGCGCACCTGGCCGCCCTCGACGTCCGCACCGAGGGTGTCGCCGTGGCCGTCGCGGACCTGGTGGGGCGGGTGCTGGCCGAGGCGGCGGTGCCGATCGGGGGTGACACGGGAACGGGTCCCGCCGTGGAGCAGGCGGTCACACTGGTCGAGCAGGTGGCGAAGGAGTCCGGTGCCGACCGCTTGCACACCGTGGGGATCGGGGCGCCCGGCCTGATCGATCCGTCCAGCGGCGAACTCCGCGACTCCACCGGGCTGCCGGAGTGGCACCGCCGGTTCGTCGCGACCCTGCAGGAGCGGCTGCCCGAGGCCCGCGTCAGCGTCGAGAACGAGACCAACCTCGCGGCGCTGGCCGAGCAGCGCGACGGGGCGGCCAGGGACCGGGACACCTTCGTCCTGCTGTGGCTGGGCCACGGGACGGGAGCGGCCGTGGTCCTCGACGGCGCCCTGCGCCGCGGCGCCTCCGGCGGCACCGGCGAGATCGGCTTCCTCCCCGTCCCCGGCGCGACCGCGCTGCCGTCCTCGACGGACTGCGAGGGGGGCTTCCATTCGCTGGCCTCGTCGGCGGCGGTCGTGGAGCTCGCGGCACAGCACGGGGTCCCGGCTCAGTCGCCGGAGGCGGGTGTGGTCCGGGCGGCGGTCGACGTGGTGCGGGGGGCGGTGGTTCAGGTCCGGGAGGAGGAGGCCTCGACCGGCCCGGCGCCCGGATCCTCCGAGGCGCCCCCGCCCGCAGATCCCGCCCCCGCCGCCCGCTTCCTCGACGCCCTCGCCGATCGCCTGGCCGTCGGAGTCGCCTCGGTCGTCGCGATCCTGGACCCCGGGTGCGTGGTGCTCGGGGGCGAGGTCGGTCAGGCCGGCGGCGAGGAACTCGCCGCGCGCGTGCAGGACCGCATCGCCCGGATGACACCGCTGCCGACGGAGGTGCGTACGACCACCCTGGGCGGCGGCGCGGTCCTGCGCGGCGCGTTGCTGACGGCTCGGGACCGGGCCCAGGAGGAACTGTTCACGCCGGGGAAGCGGCTGCCGCAGCCGTCCCCGGGCCGGCAGGACACGACGCCCTGGCCGTCACATCCGGGTGCTTAGGCCCTTGGCCGCCGCGTCGCGCTCTGCCCCGGTGCTTGGGCCTTTGGCTGCTGCTCCCGGCCCCGCCCTGGCCTCTGCTCCCGGTCCCGCCGCCCTGACCCCTGGCCGCTGCTCCTCGCCCCCGTCGCCCTGGTGCCCAGGCCCCTGGCGCCGCTCCCGGCCCCGCCCTGCTGCCTACGCCCCCGGCCGGCCCTCCCCGCCCCGCCCGCTCTCCGCCCGGACCTGGCCGTTCCCGAACCGCCTTGCCAGGTACTCCTCGAACGACCCGGTGCCCACGGCCCGCTCCGGCGTCAGATGCCCCCCACTCCGGAAGCCCCGGTACGCCGCCCCCCACAGCGGCACGTTCACGACCGCCCGCCGTCGCCCGGACGCCTTCAGATACGCGCGGGCCAGCGACTCGAACGTCCGCACCTCGGGCCCGCCCATGTCCTCGACCCGCCCCGCCGGCGCACCCGCCGACAGTCCGGCCAGCCGGTCCGCGACCTCGGCGACCTCGACCGGCTGGTCCCGAAGGCCGGCCGGCAGGAACAGCACCGGCAGCTTCGACAGCCCCTGGAACAGCATGAACAGCAGGTCGTGGAACTGGGTCGCCCGCAGCACGGTCCAGCCGAGCCCCGACTCCTCGACGAGCCTCTCCACCGCGAGCTTGCTCTGGTAGTAGCGGAACGGCACCCGGTCGACGCCGACGATGGAGATGTACACGAGGTGGGGCACACGCGCCCCGCGTGCCGCCCTGATCAGGTTCGCCGCCGCCTCCTCGTCGCCCTTCTGCGACGACGCGCAGTGCACGATCGTGTCCACCCCGGCGACCGCCGTGTCCAGCCCGGCACCGCCCTTCCGCAGATCGACCGCGTACGGCTCGCTGTGCCGGCTGAGTACCCGCACCTCGTGCCCGTCCTCGCGCAGCCGCTCGGCGACGAGCCGGCCGAGCGTTCCGGTACCGCCGGTCACCAGGATCGTGGTCATGCTGTTCAGTCCCTTCGGACGCCCGGCGCTCCCGGACGGAGCGCCCCACGCCAGCTAGGACCGAACAGCCCCCGCGGAATGTGACAGACGCGCCCGGCGGTCCTACGCCCGGGTGAGCTGACGCCGTGCGAACGCCAGCTTCTCCGGGTTGACCACGGCCCGCACCCCGGTGACCAGCCCGTCGCGCACCTCGAAGGCGGCCAGCCCCACCAGGGTGTCGCCGGCCCAGGTGGCCAGCCCGGTGGCTCCGTTGACCTCCACCGGCACGAAATCCAGTCCCGCCGCGAACTTCGGGCCCCCGCCCGCCAGGAAGTGGGCGATCCTCTGCCGGCCCTCGATCGGCCAACGCGCCGCGGTGACCTTGCCGCCGCCGTCGCTCCACCAGGTCGCCTCGGCCGCGAGCAGCTTCTCCAGCCCGGCCAGATCACCCTCGCGGGCCGCGGTGATGAACGACGCGACCAGCTCCTCCTGCTGCTCGGACGCGGGCTCGAACCGGGCCTGCGGCTCACCCACCCGCCGCACGGCCCGCCGGTACAGCTGACGGCAGTTCGCCTCGCTCAGGTCCAGCACCCCGGCGATCTCCCGGTGCCCGTACCCGAACGCCTCCCGCAGCACGTACACCGCCCGCTCGGTCGGCGTCAGCCGCTCCAGCAGCACCAGCATCGCCATCGACACGGCGTCCCGCTGCTCGGCCGATTCCAGCGGCCCGAGCGTGCCGTCCCCGGTGACCACCGGCTCGGGCAGCCAGGTCCCGACGTACTGCTCGCGGCGGGCCCGCGCGGAGGTCAGCCGGTTCAGGCAGAGGTTCGTGACGACCTTGGCGAGCCAGGCCGCCGGCTGCTCGATCCCGGCCCGGTCGGCTCCGCTGAAGCGCAGATACGCGTCCTGGACCGCGTCCTCGGCCTCCTCGGCGGAGCCCAGCAGCCGGTAGGCGAGCGAGAACATCCGGCGCCGGTGGATCTCGAACTCGTCGGCGGTCGTCGTGGTCATACGACTCACCCTGCCAGAACGCCGTGCGCAGGGCGTGGGAAGGCCCGACGGCGGGCAAGGGCCGTCGTCACCGCCGCCGGGCCGGTCAGGAGGGTTGAGCCGACCCTGGCGATGACCCTAGAAAGGACTAGACCACATCGTCAATAGGTGTGTACCAATGCGGCGTCTCAAGGAAACCCGCCGGTGCGGGAGTTGGAGCGCTCGTCGCGCTCGGGAAGGGCGGCGGCACTGTCTGTGAGGCAGCCCACACACTCCGCCCCTCGGAACGTCGATCAGGCGTGGCACACTGGCCCTGTACCAGTAGCAGCGCACTCCGGGGTCGGTGAAAGTCCGAACCGGCGGTTACAGTCCGCGACCCGGTCGCCTCCAGCGGCCGGTTGACCAGGTGAAATTCCTGGACCGACGGTTAAAGTCCGGATGGGAGGCAGTGCGCGGCGAGCGGGCATTCGTGCGCGCCGCCCAAGAAGTCCGCCCTCGGGACGGACTCCGTCCGGCGTCGTCACCGGTGTTCCTGCTCGTATCTTCTGTCGTCATCGACAGCCCCGGAGTCCGTGCCCGAAGAGGCAGGAGGACCCGGGAAGTGTTCACCGGAATCGTCGAAGAGCTGGGCGAGGTCACCGCCGTCGAGACCCTCGACGACGCCTGTCGCTTCCGCCTGCGCGGCCCCGTCGTCACCGAAGGCGCCAAGCACGGCGACTCCATCGCCGTGAACGGCGTGTGCCTCACGGTCGTGGATCACGAGGGCGACGAATTCACGGCCGACGTGATGGCCGAGACCCTGAACCGCTCCAGCCTCGGTGCCCTCCGGGCCGGCTCCCGCGTCAACCTCGAACGCCCCATGGCCGTCGGCGAACGCCTCGGCGGGCACATCGTGCAGGGTCACGTGGACGGCACCGGCGAGATCCTGGAGCGCAAGCCCTCCGAGCACTGGGAGATCGTGAAGATCTCCCTCCCCGCGGACCTCACCCGGTACGTGGTCGAGAAGGGCTCCATCACCGTCGACGGCATCAGCCTCACCGTCGTCGACGCCGGCCCCGACCACTTCACGGTCAGCCTCATCCCCACCACCCTCGCCCTGACCACGCTCGGCCACAAGCAGCCCGGCGACCCGGTCAACCTCGAGGTGGACGTCATCGCCAAGTACGTCGAGCGGATGCTGGGCGACCGCGCGCAGGGAGCGGGCCGGTGAACGCGCTGAACTCCGAGGCGTTCATCCTCTTCGACCAGCACATCCTCTGGTCCGACATGGTCGGCAACCTCTTCGGCCTGGCCGCCCTCGCCCTCGGCTGGCGGCGCTCCATCTGGACCTGGCCCGTGCAGTTCCTGGCCGGCCTCATCCTCTTCGGGGCCTTCTTCGGCCATCTGACCGGCAGCGCGGGCAAGCAGGCGGTCGTCATGCTCGTGGCGCTCTACGGCTGGTGGCAGTGGCAGCGCGGCAGGGGACAGGGCGAGGACGGCCACATCGCCGTGCGGTTCGCCACCTGGCGCGAGCGCGCGGCGATGGCCGCGGCGGCCGCCGCCGGCACGGTCGCGGTGGCGCTGCTCTTCAAGGCGTACCCGACCCTGTCCTGGGACCCCTGGCCGGACGCCTACATCTTCGTCGGCACCATCGTCGCCATGTACGCCCAGGCGCGCGGCATGGTCGAGTTCTGGTTCGCCTGGCTGCTCGTCGACCTCGTCGGCGTGCCCCTCAACTTCGCCAACGGCTACGCCTTTTCCGGCTTCGTCTACGTCATCTACGGCGCGCTCGTCCTGTGGGGCCTGCGCGACTGGTGGCTGCGCTCGCGCGCGGCAGCACAGCCCACCCTGGAAGGAGCGCCGGCATGAACGCCGCAACTGTCCTGTACGGCACCGACGACGTCGAGAGCTTCGCGCTCGACCCCGTCGAGCAGGCGATCGCCGACATCGCGGCCGGCCGCCCCGTCGTGGTCGTCGACGACGAGGACCGGGAGAACGAGGGCGACCTCGTCATCGCCGCCGAGAAGGCGACCCCCGAGATCGTCGCCTTCATGATGAGCGAGTGCCGCGGCCTGATCTGCGCCCCCATGGAGGGCGACGAGCTGGACCGGCTGAAGCTCCCGCAGATGGTCGAGGACAACACCGAGTCGATGAAGACCGCCTTCACGGTCTCCGTCGACGCCTCCGCCGCACACGGCGTGAGCACCGGCATCTCCGCCTCAGACCGCGCCACCACCCTCCAGCTGCTCGCCGACGGCGTCTCCGGTCCCGAGGACTTCGTCCGCCCCGGCCACGTCTTCCCGCTGCGCGCCCGGCCCGGCGGGGTCCTCACCCGCAACGGCCACACCGAGGCCGCCGTCGACCTCGCCCGCCTGGCGGGCCTGCGCCCGGCCGGCGCGATCGTCGAGATCGCCGGCGAGGACGGCACCATGCTGCGCCTGCCCGAGCTGATCCCCTTCGCCCGCAAGCACGGCCTGACGATCATCTCGATCGAGGACCTGATCGCCTACCGCCGCAGCAACGAGCCCACCGTCCGCCGCGAGGCCAGGACCCAACTGCCCACCGCCCACGGCACCTTCACGGCCTACGGCTACCGCTCCACGGTCGACGGCGTCGAGCACGTCGCCCTGGTGCACGGCGACATCGGCGACGGCCAGGACGTCCTCGTCCGCGTCCACTCCGAATGCCTCACCGGCGACGTCTTCGGCTCGGCCCGCTGCGACTGCGGCCCCCAGCTGGACGCCTCCCTCGCCCGCATCCAGGACGAGGGCCGGGGCGTCGTGGTCTACCTGCGCGGACACGAGGGCCGCGGCATCGGCCTGATGTCCAAACTGCGCGCCTACGAGCTCCAGGAGCGCGGCCGCGACACCCTCGACGCCAACCTCGAACTCGGCCTGCCGGCCGACGCCCGCGACTACGCCGCCGGCGCGCAGATCCTCGCCGACCTCGGCGTGCGCGGCGTCCGGCTGCTGACCAACAACCCCGACAAGACCGACGCGCTCGTCCGCCACGGCATCGCGGTCAAGGCCCGCGTGCCGATGCCCGTGAGCGCCGGCGAGCACAACCTCCGCTACCTGCGCACCAAGCGGGACCGGATGGGCCACGACCTGCCCTGGCTGGACACGACCACCGTGCCGGCCTGCGGCAACCAGTAAGAGAGCACAGAGGGAGAGACGTGAGCGGCAAGGGTGCACCGGAGCTGTCCGTACGCAATGTGGGTGACCTCCGGGTCGCCGTCATCGCGGCGCAGTGGCACGAGAAGGTGATGAACGGTCTGGTCGACGGCGCCCTGCGCGCCCTGCACGACCTGGGCATCGACGAGCCGACCCTGCTCAGGGTCCCCGGCAGCTGGGAGCTCCCGGTCGTCGCCAAGGTCCTCGCGGGCCGCGGCTACGACGCGATCGTCGCCCTCGGCGTCGTCATCCGCGGCGGCACGCCCCACTTCGAGTACGTGTGCCAGGGCGTGACCCAGGGCCTCACCCAGGTCTCCGTCGACACCGGCGTCCCCGTCGGCTTCGGCGTGCTGACCTGCGACACCGAGGAGCAGGCCCTGGACCGGGCCGGCATCGAGGGCTCGAACGAGGACAAGGGGCACGAGGCGGTGACGGCGGCGGTGGCGACCGCGGCCACCCTCCGCTCAGTATCCGAACCCTGGCGCTGACGGACGGCACGTGTGGCATAGGCTGAGCGTCACCATGTCCAAGAAGACGTTCGAGGAGCTCTTCACCGAGCTCCAGCACAAGGCCGCCCAGGGCGATCCCGCCACTTCCCGCACCGCAGAACTGGTCGAGAAGGGCGTCCATGCCATCGGCAAGAAGGTCGTCGAAGAGGCCGCCGAGGTGTGGATGGCCGCCGAGTACGAGGGCAAGGAGGCAGCCGCCGAGGAGATCTCGCAGCTGCTGTACCACGTCCAGGTGATGATGGTCGCCCGCGGCATCTCCCTCGACGACGTCTACGCCCACCTGTAAGCCGCACCCGTTCCCGTACGTCACCACGCAAAGGAAGCCGACCTCATGCTGCGCATCGCCGTCCCCAACAAGGGTTCCCTGTCCGGCCCTGCGGCGGAGATGCTGCATGAGGCCGGCTACCAGCAGCGCCGCGAGTCCAAGGAACTGCGGATCGTCGACCCGGTGAACGAGGTCGAGTTCTTCTACCTCCGCCCCCGCGACATCGCGATCTACGTCGCCTCCGGGCAGCTGGACATCGGCCTCACCGGCCGTGACCTGCTCATCGACTCCGGCGCCGAAGCCGAGGAGATCCTCGCCCTCGGCTTCGCCCGCTCGACCTTCCGCTACGCCACCAAGCCCGGAACGATCAGCGGCCTGGCGGACCTGACGGGCAAGACGATCGCCACCTCCTACGAGGGGATCGTCGCGGCGCACCTCGCCGAGCACGGCATCGACGCCTCCGTCGTCCACCTCGACGGCGCCGTCGAGACCGCCATCCAGCTCGGCGTCGCCCAGGTCATCGCCGACGTCGTCGAGACCGGCACCTCGCTGCGCAACGCGGGCCTGGAGGTCGCCGGCGAGCCGATCATGCAGTCCGAGGCCGTCGTGATCCGCCGCACCGGCGCGGACGCCGACGACCTCAAGGTGCAGCAGTTCCTGCGCCGCCTCCAGGGCGTCCTGGTCGCCCGGACCTACGTGATGATGGACTACGACTGCCGCGTCGAGCAGCTGGAGAAGGCCGTCGCCCTCACGCCCGGCCTGGAGTCCCCGACCGTCTCCCCGCTGCACAACGAGGGCTGGGTCGCCGTCCGCGCGATGGTCCCGGCCAAGGAAGCCCAGCGGATCATGGACGACCTGTACGACATCGGCGCCCGGGCCATCCTGACCACGGCCATCCACGCCTGCCGTCTCTGAGAGGCGCGATCCGATGTCCGATCTGCCCACCCTGCCCGTCACGTTCCGGCCGGGCAGCACCCGCGTGGTGCTGCTCACCGCGGCCGTCGCCATCTTCGTGGTGATCACGGCGGTCGCGATGCTGCTGGAGCAGCTCAGCCCCGGCGAGCGCGTCAGCTTCGTCTTCACGGCGCTCCTGCTGGACGCCGTGCTGCTCCTCCTGGCCCGTCCCAAGGTCGTCGTCGACGACGACGGCGTCACTGTCGTCAATCTCACGAACAAGCGCCGGCTGGAGTGGGCCGAGATCCTCCAGGTGACCCTCCGGCCCGGCGACCCCTGGGTGTTCCTCAACCTCAGCGACGGCACCAGCCTGCCTGCTCTGGGCATCCAGCCGGGCCTGGCCAAGCAGCGTGCCATCGCCGACGCCCGGGTCCTGCGGGCGCTCGTCGAGGCCCGCTCCGGAGCGGACCCCGAGCAGCATCGGAACTGACTCGGGGGATCCTCCGGGCGGTCGCCACTGCCGCACCGGGCGGTGTCTTGATTAATCTGGTGGCGGAGGCGTGAGGGATGCGCCTCCGCCTCTGCTGCCCGACCGGTGCGCAGAGGCTCCTGCTAACCGAGGAGTGACCCCCTCCGGCGATGGACGGATCGTCCTGTAGTACCTGCGCCGCCCCCTGCCGACATAGCGCGGACCTCGTCTCCGAGGTACGCGACCGTGCGGAGGCGGCGGCATCATGAGCACCCCCCTGCTGCTCCTGGCAGCCGCGTTCCTGCTGATTCTCGCCAACGGATTCTTCGTGGCGGCCGAGTTCGGACTGGTGACGGTCGAGCGGCCCGAGGCCGAGAAGGCCGCCGCCGAGGGCGACCGGCGCGCCCGCCGCGTCGTCGAATCGCTGAAGGAACTGTCCTTCCAGCTCTCCGGCACCCAGCTCGGCATCACCATCACCTCGCTCGTCGTCGGCATGCTCGCCGAACCGGCGCTCGCCGAGCTGCTGCACGGCCCGTTCACCTCGATCGGCGTTCCCGAGGGAGCCGTCTCCGGTGTCACGGTCGTGGTCGGCATGCTGCTGGCCTCCGCCGTGCAGATGGTGATCGGCGAGCTCCTGCCCAAGAACTGGGCGGTGTCCAGGCCGCTGCAGGTCGCGCGCTTCGTCGCGGGCCCGCAGCATGTCTTCGCCCGGCTGTTCCGCCCGGTCATCGCCGGCCTCAACGCCGTCGCGAACCGGCTCGTGCGCGCCCTGGGCATCGAACCCACCGAGGAGCTGGCCTCCGCCCGCACCCCCGGCGAACTCGTCTCCCTGGCCCGCCACTCGGCCCGGGCCGGCGCCCTGGAGCAGGACACGGCCGACCTGTTCGTCCGGACCCTGTCGCTGGGCGAGCTCACCGCGCAGCACGTGATGACGCCGCGCGTGAAGGTCAGCGCCCTGCAGTCCTCCGCCACCGCCGAGGACGTCGTCAACCTGACCCGTGCCACCGGCCTGTCCCGCTTCCCGGTCTACCGGGAGAAGATCGACGAGGTCGTCGGCATGGCCCACCTCAAGGACGCCCTGGCCGTGCCCGTCCAGGACCGGCTGCGCACCCCCGTCGGCCACATCGCCCGCCCGGCACTCCTCGTCCCCGAGACGCTGCCCGTACGGCCGCTCCTCGCCCGCCTGCGCAGCGAGCAGCCCATCGCGGTCGTCGTCGACGAGTACGGCGGCACCGCCGGTGTCGTCACGCTGGAGGACATCGTCGAGGAGATCGTCGGCGAGGTCCGCGACGAGCACGACGGACACGACCTGCCCGAGCTGGCCGCCGCGCCGCCGGAGGACGGCAGGCCCGCCTGGGACGTCGACGGCAGCTGCCGGGTCGACATCCTGCAGCGCATAGGCCTCGACGTGCCCGAGGGCCCGTACGAGACGGTCGCGGGCCTGATCGCCGACCTGCTGGGCCGGATCCCGGCCGTCGGCGACAAGGCGGAGCTGCCCGGCTGGCGGCTCTCGGTGCGCCAGGTCGGTCACTACCGCGCGGAGCGGGTCCGGCTCGTGCGGACCGCCCCGGTGGTCTCCATGGCGGAGGCCGTCCGATGAGCGTGCTCCAGCTTCTCTTCGCCGCGCTGCTCGTGCTCGCCAACGGCTTCTTCGTCGGCGCCGAGTTCGCACTCGTCTCCGTCCGCCGCAGCCAGATCGAACCGCTCGGCACCGCCCGGGCCCGCCAGGTCCTGTACGGCCTGGAGCGGCTGCCGCAGATGATGGCGGCGGCCCAGTTCGGCATCACGATCTGCTCCCTGACGCTCGGCGCGGTCGCCGAACCGACGGTGGCACATCTGCTGGAGCCGGTCTTCGAGTGGATCCACCTGCCGCACGGCATGATCCACCCGCTGACCTATGTCATCGCCCTCGCCGCCGTGGTCTTCTTCCACCTCGTCATCGGCGAGATGGTCCCGAAGAACCTGGCGATGGCGGCGCCCGAGAAGGCCGCGCTGTGGCTCAGCCCCGGCCTGGTCTGGTTCGCCCGCTTCTGCAAGCCGATCACCGCCGCCCTCGGCGCCTGCTCCCAGGGCATCCTGCGGCTCTTCCACGTCGAGCCCAGGGACGAGGTCGAGGCCGTCTTCACCAGCGAGCAGCTCAACCGGCTGGTGGAGGACGCCGGCCAGGCGGGCCTGCTCGACCCCGAGGAGGCCGAAAGCCTCGAGGACGCCCTGGAGCTGGGCTCCCGGCCGGTGACGGACGTCCTGCTGAAGCGGGAGTCCCTGGTGACGGTCAGCCCGTCGGTCACCCCCGGGCGGATCGTCGAGCTCACGGCCCGCACGGGATACTCCCGGTTCCCGGTCGCCGCGGACAAGGGCGCGTTCATGGGCTACCTGCACGTCAAGGACGTCCTCGACCTGGAGGACTCGGACCGGGCCGTCCCGCAGCACCTGTGGCGTCCCATGACGACCCTGCGGCCCGAGCTGCCGCTCGACGACGCGCTGACGGTGATGCGGCGGGCGGCGACGCACCTGGCCCAGGTGGCCGACGCGTCCGGCAAGGTGCTCGGGCTGGTCGCGCTGGAGGACGTGCTGGAGCTGCTGGTGGGTGAGGTGCGGGACCCCGCGCATCGTCAGGTGCGCGAGGTGAAGCTGACCGAGCCGAGGTCCGGTGAAGAGGTGCTGGCGACCTAGCACCGTGGCTGCGGGCGCGTGGGGGCTGGTCGCGCAGTTCCCCACGCCCCCAGACAGGTCGGTGCAGCTCGACCGGCCTTCACGGCACCCACTCAGGGGCGCGGGGAACTGCGCGACCAGCCCCCACCGACCCGCGGCCGACGAACTCACCTGGCCGACGGATCCTGCGGCCCCCGCCCCGACAAGACCTCTCCGTACGCCTGCATCAGGTCCGGCAACCGCAACGTCGCCAGATCCTCCCTGCCCAACACCCCGGAATACACCGACAACCGCAGATCCCGGTACGCGCAGCTCTTCTCGTACAGCGTCCGCAGGAACCGCCCGTTGCCCAGCTCGTCGATCCACCCCTGATCCACCACATGCCCCGCGATGGAGCGCAGCTCGTCGAGGGCCTCGTCGTCCCACAGGTCGCCGTTCTCGGCGGCGAGCACCTTGCCGATCTCGGTGAGTTCGAGCGGACGGTACGAGGGGAAGTCGACGCGGGTGGTGAAACGGGACGACAGCCCGGGGTTCGCGGCGAGCAGGCGGTCCATGCCCTCCGGGTAGCCGGCGAGGATCACCACAAGGTGGTCGCGGTTGTCCTCCGCGCGCTTCAGCAGCACCTGCAGGGCCTCGTCGCCGTACGCGTCGCCCTTGCCGTAGCCCGAGTTGGACAGGGAGTAGGCCTCGTCGACGAAGAGGACACCCCCGAGGGCCGAGTCGATCAGTTCGTTCGCCTTCACGGCCGTCTGCCCGAGGTACTCGCCGACCAGGTCGGCCCGCTGGGCCTCCACGAGATGGTCGCCGCCGAGCAGCCCGAGGGCGTAGAAGACGCGGCCGAGGATGCGGGCGACGGTCGTCTTGCCGGTGCCGGAGGGGCCGGAGAAGACGAAGTGGCGTTTCGGCGGCTGGACCGGAAGGCCCTGCCCGGCCCGCAGCCGGGCCATGTTCAGCTGCGCCGACAGCGCCTTGACCTGGCGCTTCACCGGCTCCAGACCCACCATGCGCTCCAGCTCGGCGAGTGCCTCCTCCAGTAACGCCGGGTCGGTGGGCCCGGCGGGCAGGGAGGGTGTGGGGCCGGCCCTCTCGCGGACCGGCGGGGCGGTCACCGGCGGCAGGGGAGCGATCGGCGGTTCGAGGTCGGGCAGTCTCAGGTCCCGCCCCTCGAGGCCGAAGAGCGGATCGAACCCGTCCGGCCCGTCCACGGCGTCCTGGCCCGCGCCGGTGAGCGTGATCGCCGCGAGGTCGGTGGCGTCGTCGTATCCGTCGCCCTCAGCGATGGCGGCGAGCCGGGCGGAGGTGTCCATGAAGGCCGGGTCGACGCGGTGCACGGCCCGGTACAGGGGGAGCGCGGCGGCGCTGCGGCCGGTGCCCTCGTGCGCCCGGGCCAGCCAGTAGCGCAGCTCCTTGCGCTGGGGCTGCTCGCTGCGGCAGCGCATCAGCGCGGCCGACAGCAGGGGTTCGGCCTGGCCGTACATCTCCAGGCGGACCCGGGCCATGCCGCCGAACAGACCCGCCTCGATGCCGAGCATCGGATCGTCGAGCAGCGGATCGGTGTGGCGGACCAGCTGCTCCCAGTCCTTGACCAGATAGGCGCGGCAGGAGTGCAGGAAGCGGACCTGGTGGTCGGTGTCCACGGGCGGCAGCCCGGCGAGGGCCCGGTCCAGCTCGGGGACGTGCCGGCCGTCCAGCCAGTGGGAGGCGTGCGCGAGCAGCAGATCGCGGGGGCTCTCCAGCACGGGCTGCACCCACCAGCCCAGCCAGTACCAGGAGTTGAGCGTACGGCGGTAGCGGGAGCGCTGCTCCCCGAAACGGTCCCGGTGCCGGAACATCCGCAGCAGCGCGGTCGTCGTGTCGACGCGCAGCGCGTGCAGCCCGAGCCAGCCGTCGGCCATCCCGGAGTCCATCCGCACGGCGGCCCGGAACTCCTCCTCCGCCTGCGGATACGCGCCCATGGTGTAGGCGTCCACGCCTCGCAGCCAAGCGAGGTCGGCCGGGGCCTGAGGGCCCTGCGTGCCGAAGTCCATCACGTCCCCCACAAACCGTGCCCCCGTCGGTATGCCAACGAGCCGTCCCCCAGCCGGCTGCCCTGCTCGAACCGCTGTGCCACGGACCGGAGTTGCACAGTGCGCGAAGCAACCGTCCGTAGGTCGCACCGAGGGCATCGTACCTGCGGGGGCGGCGCCCCCGTAGGGTGCCGCACGGGCCGTTCGGCGAGGTGGGAGCGGATGCGGCGTCCCGCGGACGGTGACCCAGGGTGAGCGCTCGACGCCCCGCAGCGGCCGGAAAACCGGAAGAAGACAGAACGAAGCCCCCGATCACGGGGGAACAACCGGGGGCTTCGCGTCTGTGGGCGGCTCCGATGCCGCACATTGAGAACGTAAGACCTGTACGGCCCAACGGTCAAGCCGAGTTGAAGCACCCCGGCAAGTTGCCGCGCCAGGCCCTTCACAAGTTCAGCACACAGCGGGCGGTCCGTCACCGTGCGTGAGGGGCTGGTCCGGTCCAATGGTCCCAGCAGGTCCCGTGAGCACCTCGTATCCCTCGTCCCGCTGCCGTACCAGAAGGTCGGCGAACGGTCGCGAGGGGTCGTCGGCGAAATGCCGGCGCTCCGCCGGAACCCACCCGTTCCAGAAGTCCCGCTGCTCCTCACCGTCCCGCGACCGCCCCCGCGCCCAGGCCTCCTCCCGCGGCAGCTCCATCCACACAAGCAGGGCCAAGTGGGAGCGCAGTGCCCGGCGCCCCGCGCCGACGCCCTCCACGAGGAGCACCGGAGCGGGCGGGAGCGGTCGGGGCGGGCCGAAGCGGCGGGCCCGCCAGTCGTAGGGGGCGTAGTGCCCGGTCCGGCCGTGGGAGAGGGGCTCGATCACCTGGTCCAGCAGCCGTCCGGTCCAGTCGAACAGCGCGTCGTGGCTGGCGATGTCGTCGAGGCGCAGCACCGGCGCACCGTCCAGCGCCACGGCCAACTGCTCGGCGAACGTGCTCTTTCCGGACCCGGCGTGCCCGTCGACGCCGATGAGCCGGACCGGGCCGCAGGAGGGGGAGAGGCGGCGGATCCGGGCGGCCAGGTCGCGGACGGCGGGGCCCGGTGCGGGGCGGAAGGGCGGATTCATCTCGCTCAGCACTCTAACGACGGGGTCCTCCGCGGGTGCCACTGGTCGACGCCAATATTGGTGGGCGCGGCGCGCGTCGAAGTGCTGGCAGGACACGGCGGGCTGTGCTCATATGTGGCGCACGCACGGATACGACCGACCGTGCACGGACCTGCCCCGCCCCAGCCCGACTCCGACATCCGGGGGTCCCCGCCATGCGCAGAGCCGAACAGCCGTCCCGCAGAACCGTCCTGGCCGCCGCGGTCGCCGCCGCCGTCACCGCGGGCGCGGGTCCGGCGGCCGCCGACCCCGAGGCCCCCATGACGACCGACACCGCAGACCCCGCCCGGGCGGTCCCGGCCCGCACCGTCGACAACCGGGCCTGGGTCTCCTACGGCGACTGGTACGGCGGCACCGCCAAGGGCACCCGGGCCGTCGCGGGCACCCGCCCGGGCCTGGCGATCGCGAAGCCCGCCGGAACCGCCGACTACAGGGATCCCCACACCGGCACCACCGCCGCGTGGGAGTACGGCACCTGGACGTCCCCCGTCCACCGGCTCGCCGTCCCCGCGACCGAGGCGATCGTCTCCTGGAACGCGCGCACCCCGGCCGGCACCTGGATCCAGGCCGAGATCAAGGGCACCTACACCGACGGCACCAGCACCCCCTGGTACGTGATGGGCCGCTGGGCAGCCGGCGACCAGGACATCCGGCGCACCTCGGTCGACGACCAGAGCGACGACAAGAGCACCGTCTGGACCGACACCCTCGCGATCGACGACCCGTCGAGCGGCCTGCGCCTGGCCTCGTACCGGCTGCGCCTGACCCTCTACCGCAAGCCCGGCACCAAGGCCACCCCCACCGTGTGGCGGCTCGGCGCCATGGCCTCCGACGTGCCCGACCGGTTCACCGTCCCGGCGTCCGCACCCCGCCTCGCGAAGGAGCTGGCCGTCCCGCGCTACTCGCAGGAGACCCACAAGGGCCAGTACCCCGAGTACGACAACGGCGGCGAGGCCTGGTGCAGCCCGACGTCCTCCCAGATGGTCATCGAGTACTGGGGCGGCCGGCTCACCGACGGGCAGCTGGACTGGGTCGATCCCGCGTACGCGGACCCGCAGGTGTGCCACGCGGCCCGGTTCACCTACGACTACCAGTACGCGGGCTGCGGCAACTGGCCGTTCAACGCCGCGTACGCGGCCACGTTCAAGGACCTCCAGGGCGTCGTCACCCGGCTCGGCTCGCTCAGCGAACTGGAGACGCTGATCGCCGCGGGCATCCCGGCCATAACGTCCCAGTCGTTCCTGAAGGAGGAGCTGACCGGCGCCGGGTACGGCACCGCCGGGCACCTGATGACCGTCGTCGGCTTCACCGCCGACGGCGACGTGATCGCCAACGATCCGTTCTCGGCGAGCAACGAGGCCGTACGGCGCGTCTACCGGAGGCGCGAGTGGGAGAACATCTGGCTGAGGACCAAGCGGTACAACGCCTCCGGCAAGGTCGTCTCGGGCACCGGCGGTGTCTGCTACCTGTACTTCCCGGCACGCCCGAGCGCCGCCCAGCGCAAGGCGCTGGCGGCCGTGGGGGTACGTGTGTGACCAAGCTCTCGGCCGCATAAGCCACACCCGGTGGCAAGGTGGACGGAACCCTGGGGGGAGTCCGCCCGCACCACCGACCCAGCGAGAAGCCATGACCGCACACTCAGCCACCGCATCACACGTCCGCACCGGCGGCCCTCAGGAGGACGGCCCGAAGATCGTCGAGCACGTCATGGGCTGGGTCCTCGTCCTGGTCGTCGCGATGCTCGTGACCCGGCTCGGGCTGCTGTGACCTGACCCGCTGCGCGGGAGTGTGGCCTGCCATACTGCGGAGGTCCCGCCCCGCCCGTTGAGACCAGGGTCGAAATTGAATATCAGCCCCCAGCCTGCCGCGCGCCCCAGAGCCCGCGGCACCGAGCGCTCGATGGCGCGCCGTGCCGAACTCATCGCCATCGGGCGGAGGTTGTTCGCCGACACCTCCTACGACGCCCTGTCGATGGACGACATCGCCCGGCAGGCGCACGTCGCCAAGGGGCTGATCTACTACTACTTCCAGTCCAAGCGCGGGTACTACCTGGCCATCATCCAGGACTCGGTCACCGAGCTGGTCACGCTGGCGGCGAGCGGTCTCGAACTGCCCCCGGTCGACCGGGTCCAGCGCACCGTCGACAGCTATCTGCGCTACGCCGAGCACAACCAGGCCGCGTACCGCACGATCGTGAGCGGCGGCGTCGGCTTCGACACCGAGGTGCACGCCATCCGCGACGGGGTGCGCGAGGCCGTCGTGACCACCATCGCCGAGGGCGCGTACGACCGTGTCGACATCACCCCGCTGGCGCGGATGGGCCTGCTGGCCTGGGTGTGCAGCGTCGAGGGCGCCACGCTGGAATGGATCGACCGCCCCGAGCTGCCCCGCGACACCATGTGCGAGCTGCTGATGAAGACCCTCGGCGGCGCCCTGCGCGCGATCGAGGAGCTCGACCCCGCCTACCGGGCTCCGCAGCCCGCCCGCCGGGGCGCCTGAACAAGAGGCGGCGGTCCGCCGTCACCGGACCCGCCGCCCCGCCCGGCCCTCCGTCCTACCGGATCGCCTTGATCAGCTCACCGCCTGCGGTGTCGCCGCTCAGCTCCCAGAAGAACGTGCCGCCCAGGCCCTGCTGGTTCTTGTAGTTCATCTTGGTGCCGATGGTCGCCGGGGTGTCGTAACTCCACCAGTTGCTGCCGCACTTGGCGTACGCCGTGCCGGCCACCGTCCCCGTCGCCGGGCACTTGGTCTTGAGCACCTTGTAGTCGTCGATGCCCTGCTCGTACGTGCCCGCCGCAGGGCCGGTCGCGGTGCCGCCGGGGGCCGCCTGGGTGACGCCGGTCCAGCCGCGGCCGTAGAAACCGATGCCGAGCAGCAGCTTCGAGGCGGGAATGCCCAGGCCCTTGAGCATCGCGATGGCCGCCGAGCTGTGGTTGTCCGCCTTCGGGATGCCGGAGTACGAGGTCAGCGGCGAGTGCGGGGCCGTCGGGCCGGCGGCGTCCCAGGCGCCGAAGACGTCGTAGGTCATCGGGTTGTACCAGTCGACGTACTGGGCGGCGCCCGCGTAGTCCGCCGCGTCGATCTTGCCGCCCGGGGTGGCGTCGGCGGGGATCGCCGCGGTGACGAGGTTTCTCGAGCCGAACGTGGCGCGCAGTGCCCGCATCAGGTTCTGTACTTGCGGTCGTAGGTGCCCCATTCGGTGAAGTACCCGATGACCTTGGATCCCGCGGCCCTGGCGGCGGGGGCGACCTTCGAATCCGCGGCGGCCTCCTGAGCCGAGGTCGCCGCGGTGGCGGAGGTGCCCGCGCCGGCCGGCAGACCGGCGCCGAGGACGGCGCAGCAGGCCGCGGACACGATGGCCCGGAAGCGGGAACGGTGGGGGGAGTGCATCCGGTGTCTCCTCGTGGGGAGAGGGGAACGCGCGCCGATTGGCATGAACGCGGTGAATCGGTGGGGCAAAACAGTAGGAGGACTAGACCAGTTGGGTCAATGGTGCGTACCAATTCCGCCGCTCCGGGCGCGCTCGGCCATTTCTTGAAGTAAGCGGTCGTTAACTGGTGACGAGATGCCTCCGATCGGGCATACTCACAGCGCACAGCCGCTGGTCAGCAGCTTCCGAGACCCGGGACTGCAAGCATCGGCACCAGAACGACCCGGCGGCGCCGCCCCCACCCATGGGCCCGACCGCTAGTGCCCGACAGGGAGGAGAGCGTCGCCATGCCCGACCGCGCCCCGCAGCAGGTGGACCGGCAACTGCCCACGGAGGAGGCCCGGGATCTGATCTCGCTCGTCCGCGACATCGCGCAGCAGGAGATCACACCGAAGGCGGCGGAGGAGGAGGACGCCGGCCGCTTCCCGCGCGAGCTCTTCACCCTCCTCTCGCGCTCCGGCCTGCTCGGCCTGCCGTACGACTCCGAGTACGGGGGCGGCGACCAGCCCTACGAGGTCTACCTCCAGGTCCTGGAGGAGCTCGCCGCGGCCCGTCTCACCGTCGGTCTCGGCGTCAGCGTCCACTCCCTGGCCTCGTACGCGCTCGCCGCGTACGGCACCAAGGAGCAGCAGGTCGAGCACCTGCCCGCGATGCTCGGCGGCGGCCTGCTCGGTGCCTACTGCCTCTCCGAGCCGCACTCCGGGTCGGATGCGGCGGCCTTGCGCACCAAGGCCGTGCGGGACGGCGACGGGTGGGTGATCACCGGCACCAAGGCCTGGATCACGCACGGCGGGATCGCGGACTTCTACACGGTGATGGCCCGCACCGGCGAGGAGGGACCGCGCGGGATCAGCGCGTTCCTGGTGCCCGGCGACGCGGAGGGGCTGAGCGCCGCGGTGCCGGAGAAGAAGATGGGCATGAAGGGCTCGCCCACCGCCCAGGTCCACTTCGACGGCGTCCGCGTCCCGGACGCCCGGCGCATCGGCGAGGAGGGGCAGGGCTTCGCGATCGCCCTGTCGTCGCTCGACTCGGGCCGGCTCGGCATCTCGGCGTGCGCGATCGGCGTGGCGCAGGCCGCGCTCGACGAGGCGGTGACCTACGCGGCCGAAAGGCGCCAGTTCGGCAAGCCGATCGCCGACTTCCAGGGGCTGCGGTTCATGCTCGCGGACATGGCGACGCAGATCGAGGCGGGCCGTGCCCTCTACCTCGCGGCGGCGCGGCTGAAGGACGCGGGCCGGCCGTTCGCGAGGCAGGCCGCCATGGCCAAGCTGCACTGCACCGACACGGCGATGCGGGTCACCACCGACGCTGTGCAGATCCTCGGCGGCTACGGCTACACCGCCGACTTCCCGGCCGAGCGCTACATGCGCGAGGCCAAGGTGCTGCAGATCGTGGAGGGCACCAACCAGATCCAGCGGATGGTCATCGCCCGCCATCTCGTGGGTCCAGAGGGACGCTGAACTGGTCGAGGCCCCGCCAGGGGGCCGCGAGCCGCATCCACTCCGGGTCGTGCCGGCCCGGCAGGGTGCGGCCGCCTTCGGCCCAGGTCCGCATCAAGTCGCGGTAGATCGGCGGGTCCTGATAGCGGGGCGGAGTCGGCCGAACCGATTCTGCGGGCGGCGGGACGTACAGGAGGCGTTGACGCCCGGTCGCTGAGGAGATGGGGGTCATACCCGGGCAACGCGGCAAAGCCCGGACAGGTCACCGGATGGTGGAATCGGGCGTTCGTTCAGTGCCGCGCGGCGCACGGCTCCGGGCACACTGAACCGCACCACGGCCGTCTGTGAGCCGTGGTGCGGTTCAGCTACGGGAGTGGAGCGAGCGGGCGTGAAGAGCCCGCGCTCAGGCCGCCTGGCGGCGCATGACCGGGACCCTGATGGGGCGCGAGCCCGGGCCCCCGACGTGCGAGAAGGGCTGGGTCCGCCAGTCGAGCCCCTGAGGGAGCGTCAACAGCAGGGCGGTGTCCTGCTCCTGCGGTTCCGCGGACTCGTCCGCGGGGCGGGCGTCCGTGGCCCTGCGGCCGGTTCCGGCGCAGACCGTCAGTCCGAAGGGGTTCCACGGCGAGGCGCACAGCGCGTGCTCCGGCAGAACCTCCTCGTCCGCCAGCAGGGCGATGGGCTGCGCGCAGTCCGGGCAGACGACCCGGAACATCTCGAACGTGTCGTAGGCGTCGAGTTCGTCGTCGAAGGCGTCGGGTTCGACACCCTCCGGCTCGGGCTCGACGACGAGCTGCTGCCGCTTGGGTGCGGTGCGACCAGGGCGCTTAAGACTCTGCATTGGGTTCTCCCCCTCGGGCTGGGCCGTATCAGGCACTGCGGCCTCGACCACAGCAAGCACTTCCCGTCCCCCTTGGGCGGTAATCACGAGAACATTACGGAGACTGTTCGAGGCCTGTGGCGTTCGTCACATGCCCCGCGCAGGTGTCCACTGCGGCGGGTTTGTCCCCCGGACGGCTGACCGTCGGCTTCCGGCCACATCACGAACCGGGCATGACCTGGGCTGCTCAGGTATCCGAGGAGATCAACCGCCCTGTAGGTTCTAGCGCCATGGAGGAGCTGGACCGACAGATCGTGCAGCTGCTCGTCAAGGACGGGCGGATGAGCTACACCGACCTGGGCAAGGCCACGGGGCTGTCCACGTCGGCCGTGCATCAGCGGGTGCGGCGGCTGGAGCAGCGGGGTGTCATCCGGGGCTATGCCGCGGTCGTCGACCCGGAGGCCGTGGGGCTGCCGATGACGGCGTTCATCTCGGTGAAACCGTTCGATCCGAGTGCGCCGGACGACATCGCGGACCGACTGGCCGGCGTGCCCGAGATCGAGGCGTGCCACAGTGTCGCGGGCGACGAGAACTACATCCTCAAGGTGCGGGTCGCCACGCCGCACGAGCTGGAGGAGCTGCTGGCGCGGCTGCGGTCGCTGGCGGGGGTGTCCACGCGGACGACGGTGGTGTTGTCCACGCCGTACGAGGCGCGGCCGCCGCGGATCTGATCGTCGTTCTTCCGGGTGCGGGTCGTCTTCGGTTGTTCGCGCAGTTCCCCGCGCCCCCTTTCGGGGCGTCGGCAGCAGGCCTGTGAGACTGTGCTCCATGAGTGAGTCCAGTGCGCCGCCGAAGACCGTTCTGCTACGCCGCGGCGAGGTCCACAGTCCTGCCGATCCCTTTGCCACCGCGATGGTCGTGGAGCGGGGGCAGGTGGCGTGGGTCGGATCCGAGGGGGCCGCTGACGCCTTTGCCGACGGGGTGGATGAGGTGGTCGACCTCGACGGGGCGCTGGTGACCCCCGCCTTCACGGATGCGCATGCGCACACCACTGCCACGGGGCTCGCACGCACCGGCCTCGACCTGTCCGGCGCTCCCTCTCTCGAAGCCGCCCTCGCCCTCGTGCGGGACTTCGCCGCCGCCCGCCCGGACGACCGGGTCCTGCTCGGGCACGGGTGGGACGCCGCCCGCTGGCCCGGCGGCCGGCCCCCGACGCGGACCGAGCTCGACGAGGCCACCGGGCACCGGCCCCTCTACCTCAGCCGGATCGACGTCCACTCGGCGGTGGTCACCACGGCCCTGCTCGACCTGGTCCCCGATGTCACCCGTGAGGACGGACCGCTCACCGCCGACGCCCATCACGCCGTACGCGCCGCCGCGTTCTCCGCCGTCACGCCGCAGCAGCGCACCGACGCCCAGCGCGCCGCGCTCGCGCACGCCGTCTCGCTCGGGATCGGCACGCTCCACGAGTGCGCCGGGCCGGAGATCTCCTCCGAGGACGACTTCACCGGCCTGCTGCGCCTCGCCGGCCAGGAGCCCGGGCCGCGGGTCGTCGGCTACTGGGCCGAGCAGGACGTCGCCAAGGCGCGGGAGCTGGGCGCGATCGGCGCCGCGGGGGATCTCTTCGTCGACGGCGCCCTCGGCTCGCACACGGCCTGTCTGCACCAGCCGTACGCCGACGCCGGGCACACCGGCATCGCCTACCTGGATGCCGCCGCGGTCGCGGCGCACGTCGTGGCCTGCACCGAGGAGGGCCTGCAGGCCGGTTTCCACGCCATCGGCGACGCGGCCGTGGACGCCGTGGTGGAGGGCGTGCGCGCCGCCGCCGGGAAGCTCGGGCTCGACCGGATCCGCGCCGCCCGGCACCGCGTCGAGCACGCCGAGATGCTCACCCCGGAGAGTGTCGCCGCCTTCGCCGAACTCGGCCTCACCGCCTCGGTGCAGCCCGCCTTCGACGCCCTGTGGGGCGGCGAGGAGGGCATGTACGCGCAGCGCCTGGGCGTGGAGCGGGCCCGGGGCCTGAACCCCTTCGCGGCCCTGCTGCGCGCCGGTGTCCCGCTCGCCTTCGGCTCCGACAGCCCGGTCACCCCGCTCGACCCGTGGGGCGCGGTCCGGGCCGCCGCCTTCCACCGCACGCCGGAGCACCGTGTCTCGGTGCGCGCCGCGTTCACGGCGCACACGCGCGGCGGCTGGCGGGCCGTCGGACGGGACGACGCGGGCGTTCTGGTCCCGGGCGCCCCCGCCGACTACGCCGTCTGGCGCACCGGCGAACTCGTCGTCCAGGCCCCGGACGACCGCGTCGCCCGCTGGTCGACGGATCCCCGCTCCGGCACCCCGGGCCTGCCCGACCTCACTCCGGGCCGCGACCTGCCCGTCTGTCTGCGCACCGTGGTGGGCGGACGCACGGTCTTCGTACGGCCGGGCGAGTGATCTACGGGGGTGGCGCACATGAAGTCGTGCGCCGCGCCCCCGGCGCGCGACCTGCGCATCCTCTGCCCTGACCAGGGCTTTGCCGCGAGATGCGCAGGTCAAACGGCTATTGACAGGCGGCCGCAGGAGGCCGGTAGGTTCGGCCGAGTCCACCACCGGACGCCCGACCGGGGAATGTCCGAGCACTCGCCGCGGCGCCGCCGGGTCAGGGACGGTGTGCCGCACCGGGGCACCGCCACTGGGAGCCAGGCTCAGGCCGACGCTGCGCCGAGGGAACGTTCCGGCCGGTCGGGGAGGTGTGACCCGGGTGGGGCCCGCGCGCTCAGTAGACAACGGCTTTCGGTCGATCCGCAGCCAGCGGATCCCAGGTCGGCCCGAAGGGCGCCGGGCCCCCATCCGCCGTACACGCGCACCCGGAGGCGCGCCCTTGCCCGGGCCGCGCGGATTCGACACCACGATTCGAACGCCCTGTCACGTCATCGCAGGCCGGGCCCACTATGGTGGACCTCTGCGTATGGACATGAAGGGGCAGCAGTGAATGACGGCGACGGAACCCTCGCGGGAGAAGCCCAGGTGAGGAAGTTCGGCCCGCTCGGCACGGCCTTGGTGATCATTCCGACCTACAACGAGGCGGAGAACATCAAGGGCATCGTCGGCCGGGTACGCAAGGCCGTCCCCGAGGCGCACGTGCTCGTGGCAGACGACAACAGCCCGGACGGCACGGGCAAGCTGGCCGACGAGCTGACCGTCGACGACGACCACGTCCACGTGCTGCACCGCAAGGGCAAGGAGGGCCTGGGCGCCGCCTACCTCGCGGGCTTCCGCTGGGGCCTGGAGCACGACTACGGCGTGCTGATCGAGATGGACGCCGACGGCTCCCACCAGCCCGAGGAACTGCCCCGTCTGCTCACCGCCCTGAAGAACGCCGACCTGGTGCTGGGCTCGCGCTGGGTACCGGGCGGCCGGGTGGTGAACTGGCCGAAGTCCCGCGAGATGATCTCCCGGGGCGGCAGCCTCTACTCCCGGCTGGCGCTCGACCTGCCGCTGCGCGACATCACCGGCGGCTACCGTGCCTTCCGCCGCGAGACCCTGGAGGGCCTCGGCCTCGACGAGGTCGCCTCCCAGGGCTACTGCTTCCAGGTCGATCTCGCCCGCCGCGCGGTCAGGGCCGGCTACCACGTGGTCGAGGTGCCCATCACGTTCGTCGAGCGCGAACTCGGTGACTCCAAGATGAGCCGCGACATCCTGGTCGAGGCGCTGTGGCGCGTCACGGCGTGGGGCGTGGGGGAGCGGGTCGGCAAGGTCACGGGGCGCGGCGACAAGCCCTCGAAGCCGTAGGCGCACGCCGCTGTCGAGGCGGCCGCTCACAGAAACAGCTGATGGTGGCCTTATCCCGTGCTGAGCCGGGGCCAGGCACACTGGAGGCATGACGACTGGCGCTCAGACTCCCCTGCCTCCTGCCCGGCCCCGGCGCTCCCGGCTGCGTACGTTTCTGCCGCTGGGTTTCGCCGCGTGGCTCGTGCTGGAGATCTGGCTGCTCACGCTGGTCGCGGGGGCGACCAGCGGGCTGGTGGTCTTCCTCGTCCTGCTGGCGGGTCTCGTCCTCGGCTCGGTCGTCATCAAGCGGGTCGGCCGGCGGGCCTTCCGCAAGCTCTCCGAGGCGCTGCAACAGCAGCAGAGCGGTGTGATGCCCGACGCGGCCCGGCCAGACAGCGAGGGCAACGGCCTGATGATGCTGGGCGGTCTGCTCCTGATGATCCCCGGACTGGTGTCGGACGCGGTGGGCCTGCTCCTGCTGCTGCCGCCGGTCCAGAAGGTCGTGAGCCGCTCGGCGGAGCGCACCTTCGAGCGCAAGCTCCGGGAGGCCCGCCCGGGCACCCTGGGGGGCGCCTTCCAGCAGGCCCGTATGCACCAGCCCGACGGCAAGGTCGTCCAGGGCGAGGTCATCAGGGACGAGCCGGGGGACGCCCCGCAGCCGCCCCGTCCGCCGCTCACGCACTGAGCCGTTCCGGGCACCCGCTCCCGGGCACCGGACACGCAGAAGACCGGGGGCGCCGTACATGTCGTACGGCGCCCCCGGTCTTCTGATGCGCTGTTACTTCGGCCAGGCCCTTGCGGGACTATGCCGACTTGCGGCTGTCGCGGGGATGAACAGCGATGTTCATCGCACCGGAGCGCAGAACCGCCAGGCGCTCCTCGAGGACCTCTTCGAGTTCCTCACGGGTGCGCCGCTCCATCAGCATGTCCCAATGCGTACGCGCGGGCTTGCCCTTTTTCTCTTCAGGGACATCGCCGTCGACGAGGAGTGCCTGGGCCCCACAGACCTTGCACTCCCACTCCGGCGGGATCTCCGCCTCGACCGAGAAGGGCATCTCGAAGCGGTGCCCCTTCTCGCATGCGTACTCCACGGCCTGGCGCGGGGCCAGGTCGATACCGCGGTCCGTCTCGTAGCTGGTCACCACGAGGCGCGTGCCGCGAAGAGCTCGCTCACTCATGAATCGTGCCTCCCGGGCTTGTCGCCCACAGGACAGGTGTCGCTGTCGTCGTCATCCGGTCAACGTCCGGTCGGCGGTAAAGATTCCCGTTCCGAGTCCCGTTCCGGGTCGTGCGTCGCCGTCGTAGCCGCCCTTGTTGTACCCACCAGCGCCCGGTTTGTCACATCTGATAGCAGATATAACCCAGCGTTTCGGCATCTTTGACGCGCAGTAACGGTACGCCTGGCAGGCCAAACGCGTACACTACAGCCCTTTCGCTCTGAGTGCTAAATCCTGTCAGGAACCGGATTCCCCGCTTCGCCGATCGCACGCCGCACCGGAACCCGTGCGAGCAGGGCGAAACCGAGAACGAAGAAGACCACCAGCGAGATGATCGCGTCCCGGTAGCTCCCCGTCAGCTGGTAGGTGACCCCGAACAGCAGCGGCCCGAGCCAGCTCATGCCGCGGTCGCTCATCTCGTACGCCGAGAAGTATTCGGCCTCCCTGCCCGGCGGGATCAGATGGGAGAACAGGGACCGGGACAGCGCCTGGCTGCCACCGAGGACCAGGCCGATCCCGGCGGCCAGGACGAAGAACCACACCGGGGCCCCGGCCGGCAGGAAGTACCCGGCCGCCAGCGTCACCGTCCACGCGACCAGCGAGCCGAGGATCGTGCGCTTGGCCCCGTACACCCGGGCCAGCCGGCCCATGGTCAGCGCGCCCGCCACCGCCAGCACCTGCACCAGCAGCACGGCGCCGATGAGGGTGGACTGCCCGAGGCCGAGCTCCTCGGAGCCGTAGACGGAGGCCTGGGTGATCACCGTCTGGATGCCGTCGTTGTAGACGAGATAGGCGAGCAGGAAGGCCAGCGTCAGCGGATGGCGGCGCATGTCGCGGACGGTCGCCGCGAGCTGCCGGAAGCCCGGGAGGGCCGCCTCTTCACCCGCGGTCCTGCGATCGCGCAGCCGCCGCAGCGGGATGAGGGCGAACGCGCCCCACCACAGGCCGGCCGACGCGAGACAGATGCGGACGGCCGCGCTCTCGGAGAGGCCGAAGCTGTCGTGCCCGGTGTAGAGGACCAGGTTGGCGACGAGGACCAGCGAGCCCGCCGCGTAGCCGAAGGCCCAGCCCCGGGAGGAGACCGCGTCCCGCTGCTCGGGCGGGGCGATCTGCGGCAGGTAGGAGTTGTAGAGCATCATCGCCACGGACTGCGCGGCGTTCGCGACGACCAGGAGGGCACCGCCCAGCAGGTAGCGGTCGCCGTCCAGGAAGAACATGGCCGCCGTGGCGGTGGCCCCGGTGTAGGCGGCGGCCGCGAGGAGGGGCTTCTTGCGGCCGGTGCGGTCGGCGGCGGCGCCCACCAGGGGCATCACCAGCACGGCCACGATCACCGACAGGGACACCGAGTAGGCGAAGAAGGACCCGGCGCGCACCGGGATGCCGAGGGGGTGGACATACCCGTCGGCGTCCGCCGCCGACTTGGCGACCGAGGTCAGATAGGGACCCAGGAACACGGTGAGCACGCTCGTCGAGTAGACGGAGCAGGCCCAGTCGTAGACGTACCAGCCGCGCTGCTCGCGCCTCAGCTCCGCGGCCCCGTCGGCCGGCGGTGTCCGCACGGTGTCGTTGCCCACCCGTGCCCTCGCTTCCCCGTGAACGCGCAGCGGGGACGGGCCCGGGGTCTCAGACCCAGACGCCGCGGTCCTCCATGACCTTGCGCAACGTGTCGATGTGATCGGTCATGATGCCATCCACGCCCAGGTCGAGGAGCCGGTGCATGCTCTCCTCGTCGTTGACCGTCCACACGTGCACCTGGAGCCCGCGCGCGTGGGCGGCGTGCAGGAAGCGCCGGTCCACCACCTGGATGCCGGACTGGATCTCGGGGACCTGGGCGGCCACCGCCGAGCGGCGCACCGCGGCCGGCAGCCCCCAGGAGCGCAGCCGCAGGTGGAGCACGCCCCGCGTGCCGTACGACGTGGCCAGGCGGGGGCCGGCCAGCCGCTGGGCGCGCACCACTCGTGCCTCGGAGAACGAGCCGAGGCAGATCCGGTCCCAGGAGTCCGTCCGTCCGACCAGGTCGAGGAAGGGCAGCAGGGCGGCCTCCGCCTTGACGTCCACGTTCCAGCGCACGTCGGGGAAGGTCTCCAGGAGCTCCTCGAAGAGGGGGAGCGGTTCCCGGCCCGCCACGCGCGCGTGCCGTATCTCCTGCCACGGCAGGTCGGCGATCCGGCCCTCGCCGTCCGTCACCCGGTCCAGGGTCGCGTCGTGGAAGGCGACGAGTTTGCCGTCCCGGGTGGTGTGGACGTCGGTCTCGATGTACCGGTAGCCGGCCTCGGCGGCGCACCGGAACTGCCGCACGGTGTTCTCCAGGCCGTCGGCGGCCCCGCCCCGGTGGGCGAAGGCGATCGGGCCGGGATGGTCGAGGTAGGGATGGCGTATCCGCGGGGTCACGGACGCAGTATCGCTCCTCGGGGTTGACCCGTGGCAACGACCGTGCTGCCGCCGGATGCCGCAGGGACGGCGAACACGCGCAGGAACACCTGGGCGAGGGGGCCGATCGCCAGGGCGTACAGGAGGGTGCCGATCCCGACGGTCCCGCCCAGGGCGAAGCCGGTCGCCACGACCGCCAGCTCGATGCCCGTGCGGACCAGGCGGATCGAGACGCCGGTGAGCTGGTGCAGCCCCGTCATGAGGCCGTCGCGCGGGCCCGGTCCGAAGCGGGCCGCGATGTACAGGCCGGTCGCCGCGCCGTTCAGGACGATCCCCGCCACCATCAGCGTGATGCGCGGCGCCGGGCCGTGGGCGTCGGGCATCAGGGCCAGCGTCGCGTCCATCGCCATGCCGATGACCAGCACGTTGGAGATCGTGCCCAGGCCGGGCCGCTGACGCAGCGGGATCCACGCGAGCAGTACCGCGGCGCCCACCAGGGTCAGCACGACACCGATCGACAGACCGGTCCGCTCGGCGAGGCCCTGGTGCAGCACGTTCCACGGCTCCAGCCCGAGCCCCGACCGGACCAGCAGCGCCGAACTCGCGCCGTACAGCGCGAGACCGGCGTAGAGCTGGACGAGCCGCCGGGCGAGACGCCCCCGCGTAGACATGATGTGCCCCCCTGTGGTGGTAGTGGACTGATGCATGACACCCTGTGGCTTGGATGGAGAGGCCATCCATGGCCAATCCGGGGAAGGTGGACTGATTTCGATGGCGGAGTGGACCTCGGCCGTGGGTGCGGCGCAGCTCGCCCGGCTCCTCAGCTCCCAGCAGGACCGCCCGGCGGGACCCGGCACGCGCCGGCCGCCGGCCTACCGCGCGCTCGCCGACGGCATTCGCCTGCTGGTGCTCGAAGGGCGGGTCCCGGTGGCCGCCCGGCTGCCCGCCGAACGCGAACTCGCCCTCTCCCTGTCCGTCAGCCGTACGACGGTCGCCGCCGCATATGAGGCGCTGCGCAGCGAGGGGTTCCTCGAGTCCCGGCGCGGTGCCGGCAGCTGGACCGCCGTCCCGGCCGGGAACCCGCTGCCCGCGCGCGGGCTGGAGCCCCTGCCGCCGGAGGCCCTCGGCTCGATGATCGACCTCGGCTGCGCCGCACTCCCCGCTCCCGAGCCCTGGCTCACCCGGGCCGTCCAGGGCGCCCTGGAGGAACTGCCGCCCTACGCGCACACGCACGGCGACTATCCCGCCGGGCTGCCCGCGCTGCGGGCGATGATCGCCGAGCGCTACACCGCGCGCGGGATCCCGACCATGCCCGAGCAGATCATGGTGACGACCGGGGCGATGGGCGCGATCGACGCCATCTGCCATCTGTTCGCCGGGCGGGGTGAGCGCATCGCCGTCGAGTCGCCCTCGTACGCCAACATCCTTCAGCTGATGCGGGAGGCCGGGGCCCGGCTGGTGCCCGTCGCCATGGCCGACGGGCTCAGCGGGTGGGACATGGACCGCTGGCGTCAGGTCCTGCGGGACGCCGCGCCGCGGATCGCGTACGTCGTCGCCGACTTCCACAACCCGACCGGGGCGCTCGCCGACGAGGACCAGCGGCGGCGGCTGGTGGACGCGGCGCGGTCCGCGGGGACGGTACTGATCGCCGACGAGACGATGAGCGAGCTGTGGCTCGATCCGGAGGTGCGCATGCCGCGGCAGGTGTGCGCGTTCGACCCGGCCGGGTCCACGGTGATCACGGTGGGGTCGGCGAGCAAGGCGTTCTGGGCGGGGATGCGGATCGGGTGGGTGCGGGCCGCGCCGGACGTGATCCGCAGTCTGGTCGCCGCCCGGGCGTATGCCGACCTCGGTACGCCGGTGCTGGAGCAGCTGGCCGTCAACTGGCTGTTCGGCACCGGGGGCTGGGAGCAGGCCGTGGAGGTGCGGCGGGAGCAGGCGCGGACGAACCGGGACGAGCTGGTGACCGCGGTGCGGCGGGAGCTGCCCGGCTGGGAGTTCGAGGTGCCGCAGGGCGGGCTGACGCTCTGGGTGCGCACCGGGGGTCTGTCCGGGTCGCGGCTGGCCGAGGCGGGGGAGCGCGTGGGAGTGCGGGTGCCGTCCGGGCCGCGGTTCGGGGTGGACGGGGCGTTCGAGGGGTATGTGCGCTTGCCGTTCACCGTGGGCGGGGCGGTGGCCGAGGAGGCGGCTGTGCGGTTGGCCGCGGCGGCGGGGCTCGTGGAGAGCGGTGCGGTGGGGGGTGCGGAGGCGCCGCGCACGTTTGTGGCCTAGGCCCGGCTGGGGTGTGGCTGCTGGGGCTGTGCACACCAGCAGCCACAGAGCCCGCGGTCAGGTCTCCTTGGTCAGGGCCGGCACCGGGTTCGGCAGGGGCTCCTTGGTCAGGACGGGCACTGCTTCCGGCTGTTCCGGCGTTTCCGGCGTCACCGGTACCGGCTCCGCTTCCTGCTCCCGTTCCTCCTCCACCGGTCGCGCCTCCGGCTCGCCTTCCGGCTGGTCCTGTTCCGGGATCGTCTCCCCGTCCGCCGGGGTCGTGCGCGGCGGGAGAAGGTCCAGGACCGCCTGGCAGAGGGCGTCGGGCGTCGCGTCGTCGTAGGGGTTCGGGGTGGCCGGGACCTGGAGGCGGTGGACCGGGCCCGAGCCCAGGCGGGCGTAGCCGCGGCCCGGTGGGAGCTCGTCGATCGGAGTGGTGTGCGGGGGTGCGCCCAGGACCGACTCGAGCTGGTCCGCCGTCGCCGGGCCCAGGACCACGCGGGCGCGGGTGTGCCGGCGCACCGGATCGCTGAGGGCGTCCGTGCTGTCCAGCTGGTCGGCCACGACCACCGTCACGTTCGCCGGGCGGCCGTGCCGCAGGGGGACCTGGAGGAGGGACTGCGGGTCCTTGCGGCCGTCCGCCGCGGCCAGGTGGGTGAAGGCGGTCGGGCGGTCGAGGAGGATCCACAGCGGGCGCTTGGTGTCGTCGGGTGGCGGGTGGCCCGCCTGGTGGGCCTGGTTGGCGGCGATGAGGCGGCGCTCCGTCTCGGTCGCGGCCCACTCCAGGCTGGCCGTGACCCCGGCGAGCCCGGCCTCCACGGCCAGGACGCCGTCCCGGCCGGTCAGGCAGGCGTACTCGCCGGTGCCGCCGCCGTCGACGATCACCACGTCGCCGTGGAGCAGGGCCTGCAGGGCGATGGACCGCAGCAGGGTGGAGGTGCCGCTGCCCGGCTGGCCGAGAGCCAGCAGGTGTGGCTCCGTGGAGCGCAGGCCCGTGCGCCAGACGACCGGCGGCACGTCCCGCTGCTGCTCCCCGCAGGTGAGGGGGAGGGTGCGCTGGACCCGGGAGGGGTCGGTGAAGCCGAGCACCGTCTCGCCGGGGGTGGTGACGAAACGCTGGGCGGCGATGTCGACGGGCAGCGGCAGGAGTACGCCGAGCGTCAACTGGTTGCCCTCCTCGTCCCACGTGAAGTGGTATTCGCGGCCCCGGCCCGACTTGGCCGCGAGGAGATGCTCGATCCGGGCGCGGGCCTCGGCCTCGCCGTCGGTGAAGTACGCCGGGTAGCGCACCACCAGCTGCGAGATCCGGCCACCGCCGTCGAACGCGTAGGTGGGAAAGGCCTTGTCCCACGCGCCGCCGTGGGAGTACAGCGGCTCGGGGTCCTCGGCGGCGGAGAAGTACGGCACGAGTGCCTCGTACAGCGACTTCAGCCGCTCGGTCTGCGACTCGTCGGGACCGTCGGATGCCGCCGGAGAGCGGTCCCGGCCCTGCCAGGCCGCCGCCGCCATCAGGGTGACGGCGGCGAGCAGCGGTCCGTACGGCACCAGCGCCACGACCAGGATCACGGAGGCCACCAGGAACAGTAGCGCCCCCCGTCGCTCCTTGGGGGTCTCGGCCCATCTGCGCCGCCCGGCCGCTGCCAGCCGGCGCAGACCCCGCGTGATCGTGATCAGCGGGTGGAGGACGTCGGTGGCGCTGTCGGCGGCCGTCCGGGCCAGCTCCCGGCTCCGGGCGAGCTGCGCGCTGCCGTTGCTCAGAATGCGGGGGAGGGGGCGCCGGGCCACTACTGCCTCCAGTGAGTGCGTACGGGCGGGATGCGTACGGGGGACGGGGATGTCAGAACTTGATTCCGCCGAGGAGGCTCGCCAGGCTCTCGCCGCCCGCCTTGATGCTCGGGGCGATGGCCGTGCTCGCCAGATAGAAGCCGAACAGCATGGCGATCACGGCATGCGACGCCTTCAGCCCGTCCTTGCGGAAGAAGATGAAGACGACGATGCCGAGCAGGACCACGCCTGAGATGGAGAGGATCATTTGAGTTCTCCTGGTTCGCGGGGACAGTCACCATGAGTACTTCCAGGCTCACAGGATGTATCCATACGATAAAAGGTGCAACTGGGTGAAATTCGGACGATTTCTCCCGAGTGGTGGAGTGGTCCCGGGCCCGGTGGAGCCGGGCTGTTGCGCTTGTCCGGGTCTGTGCTGATCTTTACCTCGGGCACATCGGGTCATGTGCCGCGCGAGCCAGTACCCTGGCGATTCACTCGTACGGCTGCGCCCCTCGCAGGCGTACGCACCCCGAGCCGATGCGCAGTGGAGAGGCGGTCCGTCCGATGACCGAAGTCCCCGACCCCGAGGTCGTGGAGCTGGCGACCAAGATCTTCGATCTGGCCCGGCGGGGACAGACCGAGGCGCTCGTGGCGTACGTCGACGCGGGCGTTCCGGCCAACCTCACCAACGACCGCGGCGACTCGCTCGTGATGCTCGCCGCCTATCACGGCCACTCCGAGGCGGTGCGCGCGCTGCTCGACCGCGGTGCCGAGGCCGACCGGGTCAACGACCGAGGCCAGACCCCGCTCGCCGGAGCGGTCTTCAAGGGGGAGGCGGACGTCATCAAGGTGCTCCTGGAGGGCGGCGCCGACCCGTCCGCCGGCACGCCCTCGGCGGTCGACACCGCAAGGATGTTCGGCCGGACGGAATTGCTCGAACTGTTCGGCGAGCACTGAGCCGACAGGTCTGACCAGCAACGACACAGAAAACGGGGGAGGCGGTACAGGGCCGCCGAAATTTCGGTCGCGGCAGACGAGAGTGCCGAGTCATCATGACGACGTGGTTCACGGACGTGATGGCTGGGCAGGTGTTGCCGCACCGCGCGGACCGTGACGCGGTCCGCAAGGGCCACCGACGAGAGGCAGAGGAAGATGGTCTACAGCAAGCAGGAAACGGCGGGCACTCCGGCGTGTTGTCACGCGGCCAGGTAGTACACGTCCCCGGTTGCGTCGACGCTTGATGTGAGGCTGTTTCCCATGTTCGATCCGGTCATAGCGCCCAGCGGTACGCTGCTCGGCCTGCTCCAGCGGGGCCGCGGCGACGGCACGTTGCACGCGCTCACCGCCCCGCGCCCCGAGGCGCTGGCGGCATTGAACCACTGTGTGCTGCGCGATCCCCGCCACGACTGGCAGGTGGAGAACCGCTCCCTCTACTACGCCCGCCTCTACCTCGACCTCAACGGCGAGCTGGACGAGATCGAGGCCCATCTCTTCTGCGCCGAGGACGTCCTCGACAGCGACGAGTCACGCACCGGGCTCGCCCTCGCCGTCCTCGGGCACCTCGCCTCCTACGGCAGGCGGGACGCGCTCGAACTGCTGCGCAGGTACGCCGCGCAGGGCTCCAACTGGGCCTGGGCCCTCGACGAGCTGGCCCTCAGGGACGACGACGCGGGTCTGCGTGCCCTCGCCGCACCCGTCCTCGCCCGCTTCCCGGCCGATCCGGAGGGCGATGCCGAACTGGCCGCCACCGTCCGGGACGCCTTCGAGCCCCGGCCGTGGCGCCTGTGGGCCGAGGATCCGCGCGAATCCGTCGCCACCCGCGTGCGTGCCGCCCACGAAACGGGCTGCTTCGACCGCTGGCAGCGGCAGATGCGGCCCTCCGGCCCCCGCCCGGGGTGGAGCGTGCAAGCCGTCTTCGAGTGGGCCCAGCAGGGCATCGAGCGGGGTGCCGCCCTCCATGTGCCGGCCGCCCGCTGCCTCACCGCCGTGGCGGGCCCCGAGGACCGGGCCGAGATCGTCCGGGCGGCCAAGGACGGCACCGACGGTGCCCGGTGCACGGCCCTCAGGTACCTCGCCGACGGCAACGATCCCGAGGCCCTCGAGCTGATCGAGGGCGCCGTGGCCACCGGCTCGACGCTCGTCGTGGACGCGGCCGTCGACGCCTTCGAACGGATGCGCTCGCTCGCCGCCGTGGACCGGGCCCGCAGCTGGGCCCGTCGGCCGGACGCCCTCGGTGCCGCCGCCGGACGCGTCCTCGCCTGCCGGGGCGGGGCGCACGACCGCGACCTGGTCCTCGCGGCGCTGCGGGAGGCCGTACGGGGCGAAGGCCCCGACGCGCCGACCCTGTGGACCCTCGTGGACGGCACCGGACGGCTCGGCATCGCCTGCGCCGCACCCGTACTCCGCCACGTCTACCGCGAGACCGCCTCCTCCCATCTGCGCGGCCGGGCCGCCCGGGCCCTCGCCGCCACCGACCCCTCCTTCGCCACCGGCTTCGCCGTCGAGTGCCTGTGGGACTGCGAGGAGACCACCCGGGAGATCGCCGCCCGGCACGCCGAGACCGGAGACACCCGCGTCGTCGAGCGACTGCGCCGGCTCGCCGCCGACCCGGCCGAGGAGGCCGAGGTGCAGACGGCCGTACGCAGCCGGATCGGGCCCGAGGAGACCGCCGTGTGACCCCCCTCCCCGAGGGGATGCCGGGGCGGATTCGCACCTCCAGGATGAACACGGGATGACTCGCGGGTCAGGAGGGCATGGACGCCGCCTGACCTGCGCGGGTGCACCTCAGAACGCTCATAGGACGTTCCTCGCCCGGAAAGATCCACGTTGACGCGGCCACGTCCGGCACGGCGACAACACCCCTATGCGTGTCGTCATCGTGACCGAATCCTTTCCCCCCGACGTGAACGGCGTGGCCCACTGCGCGCTCCAGACCGCCCGGCACCTCGTCGATCGCGGTCACGCCCCCGCCGTCGTCGCCCCCGCCCCCGCACCCGGCAACAAGCCCGACGCCTTCGCGCCGTGCCCCGTCGTCCACGTCCCCTCCCTCCCGCTCCCCGGCTACCCCCAGGTCCGCGTCGCCCTTCCCAGCCGCCGCCTGGCCGCCACCCTCATCGAGCACCGTGCCGATGTGGTCCACCTCGCCAGCCCCTTCGTCCTCGGCGTGCGCGGCATGGCCGCCGCCGCCCGCCTCGGCATCCCCGCCGTCGCCGTCTACCAGACCGACCTGGCGGGATACGCCCGTACGTACATGGGTGCCGGAGAGGCCGCCGCCTGGCGGCGCATCCGCTCCGTCCACGGCGCCGCCGACCTCACCCTCGCCCCGTCCGGCGTGGCCCTGCACGACCTGGAGACCCACGGTGTGCCCCGGGTCGAGCTGTGGCCGCGCGGCGTGGACACCGAGCGCTTCCGGCCCGACCGGCGCGACGAGGCCCTGCGCCGCGAACTCGCCCCGAACGGCGAGCTGATCGTCGGCTACGTCGGCCGGCTCGCCCCCGAGAAGCAGGTCGAACTCCTCGCCGGTGCCTGCGGCCTGGAGGGCGTCCGGGTCGTGATCGTCGGCGACGGCCCCAGCCGGCCCGGCCTGGAGCAGGCGCTGCCCGGCGCCGTCTTCCTCGGCCGACGCACGGGTGACGACCTTGCCCGGATCTTCGCCTCGCTGGACGCCTTCGTGCACACGGGCCCCTTCGAGACCTTCTGCCAGACGGTCCAGGAGGCCATGGCCAGCGGCCTGCCGGTGGTGGCGCCCGCCGCGGGCGGACCGCTGGACCTGGTCGCCCACGGGCACACCGGGCTGCTCGTGCCGCCGCGCGACGCGACCGCCGTCCGGGACGCCGTGCGGTCCCTGGCCGCCGATCCCGGGCTGCGGGCCGCCTTCGGCGCCGCCGGGCGTGCCACGGTCGAGGGCCGCACCTGGGCGGCCGTCGGCGACCAGCTGATCGGGCACTACGCGAAGGTCCTCGCCGGGCGCCGGACGGCGGTGGCGGCATGAGCGACTCGCGTGCGGGCAGCGGCAGCCGCCAGTCGCTGCGGATCGTCCGGCTCGCCAACTTCGTCGCTCCCTCGTCCGGCGGACTGCGCACCGCGCTGCGCGAGCTCGGCAAGGGCTTCAAGGCGGCGGGACACGAACCCGTCCTGGTGGTCCCCGGCGAGCGCATGAGCGACCGCGAGACCGAGCAGGGGCGGGTGGTCACCCTCCCCGGGCCGCTGCTGCCCGGCACCGGCGGCTACCGCGTCCTCGCCGACAGGCGACGGGTGGCCCGGCTCCTGGAGGAGCTCGCGCCGGACCGGCTGGAGGTGTCCGACCGGACGACCCTGAGGTGGACCGGCAGGTGGGCGCGGCGGGCCCGGGTCCCGGCCGTGATGGTCTCCCACGAGACGGCCGACGGGGTGCTGCGCACCTGGGGTGTGCCCGAGGGAACCGCCCGGCGTGCCGCCGACGCCCTCAACGTCCGTACGGCCCACACCTACTCGCGGGTGGTGTGCACCACCGAGTTCGCCGAGCGGGAGTTCGTGCGGATCGGGGCCCGCAACGTCGTCCGGGCCCCGCTCGGCGTCGATCTGGTGCAGCGCCACCCCGCCCTGCGCGACCCGGAGGTACGGGCCGGGCACGCGCGCGGGGACGAGACGCTGCTCGTGATGTGCTCGCGGCTGTCCGTGGAGAAGCGGCCCGGCACCGCGCTGGACACCCTGGAGGCGCTGCGGCGGCGCGGGCGCCGGGCGGTGCTGGTGGTGGCCGGGGACGGGCCGTTGCGCGCCCGGCTCGCACAGCGGGCGCGCGAGGGCGGCCTGCCGGTCACCTTCCTCGGGCACGTCTCCGACCGCGGGCTGCTCGGCGCGCTCCAGGCGTCCGCCGACGTGGCCCTGGCACCGGGCCCGGCCGAGACCTTCGGGCTCGCCGCGCTGGAGGCCATGGCCTGCGGCACGCCCGTGGTGGCGAGCGCGTCGTCCGCGCTGACGGAGGTGATCGGCTCCGCCGGTGCCGTCGCGGCGGACCGCGGGGAGGCCTTCGCGGACGCCGTGGACCTGCTGCTGGAACGCCAGGAGGCGGACCGGCGCGAGGCGGCACGCGCGCGTGCGGAGTGCTTCGGGTGGAACGCGGCGGTCGACGCGTTTCTCGCCGCTCACGACGCGGCCGTCCCCGTCCGGCCGTTCGTGCCCGGGGGCGTGGCATGAGACCCCCGCGGTTCGAGGGGCTGCCGAGGTTCGTGGCCCTCGGTGACTCGCTCACCGAGGGCGTGGGGGTCCCGTCGGGGACGGGGTGTGGCGCGGCTGGGCCGCGCTCCTCGCGGACGGGCTCGCCGGGGAGCCGGCCGCCTTCACCAACCTCGCGGTGAGCGGCTCGCAGACCCGGGACGTGCTGGAGCGGCAACTGCCCGCCGCGCTGGACCTGCGGCCCGACCTCGTGTCCGTCGTCGTCGGCGTCAACGACACCCTGCGCTGCACCTTCGACATCCGGGCCGTGGCCGCCCGGCTCGACCAGGTGTACACGGCCTGCAGCGAGCAGGGAGCGGTCCTGCTCACCGCGTGCCTGCCCGACCCGGGCACGATGCTCGGCCTGCCGGGGGCCCTGGCCGGCCCGCTGGCCCGGCGGCAACGGGCCGTGAACACGGTGGTGCACGCCTTGTCCGAGCGGTACGAGGCGCTGCACCTGCACGCCTGCGAGGGCGACTGGGTCACCGACCGTGCCCTGTGGAGCGCGGACCGGCTGCACCCCGGAGAACGCGGGCACCGGCAGCTCGCCCTGCGCTTCCACGCGCTGCTCGCGGAGCACGGCCTCGCGACGGGGCCCGCGCCCTCGCCCGAGCCCGGGTTCCCCGCCCCGACGAGGTCGGCGAGCCTGCGGTGGCTGGTCACGGCCGGGACCGGGTGGGTGGCGCGCCGGTGCACCGACCTGCTGCCCCAGCTTCTGACCCTGGCCGCCGACGAGCTCCGGCACCGCGCCCGGGGCACGAGCGCCCGGCTCGACCTGAGGGCCTCGGCCGCGGTGTCCGCCGCCCTCGCCGCCCTGTCGGTGGCGGAGCAGGCGGACGCCGCCTGACGGGCCTGTCGCGGATATGCCCTAACGGCGGCGTACGGCCACGAAGCGGACCGGCGTGCCGGGGACCGCCTGGGCGGCGGCCGGGAGGTCGGCGGCGCGGACCACGGCAATCACCGGGTAGCCCCCGGTGGTCGGATGGTCGGCCAGGAACACCACCGGCCTGCCGTCCGGCGGGACCTGTACGGCGCCCAGCGCCATGCCCTCGCTGGGGAGTTCGCCCGGCCGGGCCCGCTCCAGGGCCGGTCCCTGTGTGCGCAGTCCGATGCGGTTGCTCGCGGAGGACACCCGGTAGGCGCGGGAGGCGAAGGTGCGCACGGCCTCCGGCGTGAACCAGCCGTCGCGCGGGCCGAGGGTCACCCGCAGCACCAGCTCGGCCGGTGGCGCCGGCTGCGGGGCGACGTCCACGCCCGGGTGCACGCCGGCCGGCCGGCCCAGGGGCAGTACCGTCCCGTCCGCGAGCGGGGGCGGGCCGAGCCCCGACAGCAGGTCCGTCGACCGGCTGCCGAGCACCGGCTCGACCGCGATGCCCCCGGCGAACCCCACGTAGGCGCGTAGGCCCGACACCGCGGGTCCGACGTCCAGCAGCGCCCCCGCGGGCACGCGCACCGGCGCGCCCCAGGCGACGGGCCGTCCGTCCACCGTGACCCGGCAGGGCGCACCCGCCACCGCCACGGTGACGGTCGAACGGGGGCGTACGGCACAGCCGTTGAGGGTGGTCTCCAGCACGGCCGTCCCGGGCGGATTCCCGACGAGCCGGTTGACGAGGTCCGCGGCGGGCCCGTCCAGCGCCCCGGCGCGGGGGACGCCGAGATGGGCGTGGCCGGGGCGGCCGGAGTCCTGCACGGTGGTGAGGGCCCCGGCCCGGACGACGGCGAGCGCACGGTCCGTCATGACTCCGCCTCGGGGACGAACCGCACCCGTGTGCCCGGCGACAGCAGCGCGGCCGGCACGCGCGCGTGGTCCCACAGCACGGCGTCCGTCGTGCCGATCAGCTGCCAGCCGCCCGGCGACGAGCGCGGGTACACGCCGGTGTACGGGCCCGCCAGGGCGACCGACCCTGCCGGGACGGCCGTGCGCGGAGTGGCCCGGCGCGGGACGTCGTAGCGCGGCGGCAGCCCGGTGAGGTAGCCGAAGCCGGGTGCGAAGCCGCAGAAGGCGACCCGGAACTCGGTGCCGGCGTGGATGCGGGCCACCTCCTCCTCCGGCACACCCCACCGGGCGGCGACGTCGGCCAGGTCCGGGCCGTCGTAGCGCACCGGGATCTCCACGACCTCGCGCGCGCGTGGGGGAGCGGACGGCAGGTCGGCGGCGGTCAGTTCGGCGGCCAGCCGGGCGGGGGAGTCGAGGCCGTCGAGGAGGACGGTGCGGGCCGCGGGCACGATCTCGCGGGCCGAGAGCGAGCCCTCCGTGCGGCGCCGCAGCAGCTCGGCATGCAGGGCCTGGGCCTCGTCGCCCGAGGAGACCTCGACGAGCAGGGCGTCCTCGCCGACGGGTAGCACCTTCATGCGAAGGCCTCCACCCGGACGCCCGAGACCTCCAGGCGCTCGCGCACCCGGCGCGCCAGCTCCACCGCGCCCGGGGTGTCGCCGTGCAGGCACAGGGAACGCGCGCGCACCTCGATGCGCTTCCCCGAGCCGGAGACGACCTCGCCGGAACGGGCCAACCCCAGGGAGCGTTCCACGACGGCGTCCGGGTCGGTGACCACGGCGCCCTCCAGGGTGCGCGGCACCAGCGTGCCCGCATCGGTGTACGCCCGGTCCGCGAATGCCTCGGCGACGACCGGCAGCCCGGCCTTCCCGGCCAGCTCCAGCAGGCGCGAGCCGGGCAGCCCGAGCACCGGCAGCGTGGCGTCCGCGAGGAGCACGCCGTCGACGACCGCGGCGGCCTGCTCCTCGTCGTGCACGACCCGGTTGTAGAGCGCGCCGTGCGGCTTGACGTAGGCCACGCGGGCGCCGGACGCCCGCGCGAAGACCTCGAGGGCGCCGATCTGGTAGGCGACTTCGGCCGCCAGCTCGGCGGGCGGCACGTCCATCGCGCGCCGCCCGAACCCGGCCAGGTCCCGGTAGGACACCTGGGCGCCGATCCGGACCCCGCGCTCGGCCGCCAGCTCGCACACCCGGCGCATGGTGACCGCGTCCCCGGCGTGGAAGCCGCACGCCACATTGGCGCTGGTGACGACGGACAGCAGCCGTTCGTCGTCGGTGAGCCGCCAGCGGCCGAAGCCCTCGCCGAGGTCGGCGTTCAGGTCGATCGAGGTCATGTGCGGTGTCTCCTGTCAGGCCACGCGGTACTGCTCGTCGCGGGCGTCGGTGAGGAACATCTGCCCCGGGGCGTGTGTGAGGGCGAACGGCGGACGCGAGGCCATCACGGCCGCCTGCGGGGTCACCCCGCAGGCCCAGAAGACCGGGATGTCGTCCGGTTCGGCGTCCACCGGGTCCCCGAAGTCGGGGCGGCCGAGGTCGCCGATGCCGAGGCCCGAGGGATCGCCGCAGTGCACGGGGCTGCCGTGCACCGCCGGCAGCAGGCTGCTCTCCCGGATCGCCGCCGCCAGGTGCCGGGGCGGCACCGGCCGCATCGAGACCACCAGCGGCCCGTGCAGCCGCCCCGCCGGACGGCACTGGCGGCTCGTCACGTACATCGGGACGTTGCGGCCCTGCTCGACGTGGCGGATCGGCACGCCCGCCTCGCCCAGCGCCCACTCGAAGGTGAAGCTGCACCCGATCAGGAACGACACCAGGTCGTCCCGCCAGTACGCGCGCACGTCCGTCGGCTCGTCCACCAGCTCGCCGTCCCGCCACACCCGGTAGCGCGGCAGGTCGGTGCGCAGGTCCGCGCCGTCGGCCAGCACGGTCGTCCAGGAACCGGCGTCCGTGACGTCGAGGACCGGGCAGGGCTTGGGGTTGCGCTGGCAGAACAGCAGCATGTCGTAGGCCCAGTCGGCGGGCACCGAGATCAGGTTGACCTGGGTGTGGCCCGCCGCGACCCCGGCCGTGGGGCCCGTCAGGCCCTCCCGGAAGCGGGCCCGGGCCGTTTCGGGGCTCCACGCGTGCGCGTGCTCGTCGAGAAGGAGCAGGGGGCGGTCCTCGGTGCTCGTGCGGTTCACGCGAGCTCCTTCCCGCGCGTCTCCGGCAGCCCGAGCAGCGCCAGCGCCGCGATGCCGTAGCCGATCGCGCCGAAGACGAGCGCGCCGCCCACGCCCCAGCTGTCGGCCAGGAACCCGACCGTCGTCGGGAACACGGCACCCACCGCGCGGCCGGTGTTGTACGTGAAGCCCTGCCCGGTCCCGCGCACCGCCGTCGGGTACAGCTCGCTCAGGTACGACCCGAAGCCGCTGAAGATCGCCGACATGCAGAACCCGAGCGGGAAACCGAGCACCAGCAGCAGGGTGTTGGCGCCGCTCGGGATGTTCGCGTACGCCAGGATGCAGATCGCCGACAGCAGCGCGAAGAGCCAGATGTTGCGCCTCCGGCCCAGCTTGTCGGTGAGGTATCCGCCGGTCAGGTAGCCGATGAAGGCGCCCGAGATCAGGAACGTCAGATAGCCGCCGGTGCCGACGACCGACAGGTCGCGCTCGGACTTCAGATACGTCGGCACCCAGGTGGCCAGCGTGTAGTAGCCGCCCTGGACACCGGTCGAGAGCAGCACCGCGAAGATCGTCGTCCGCAGCAGGCCGGGCTTGAAGATCGCCGTGAACGAGCCCTTCTCCGCGCTCTGTTCACGAGCGGCCGCCGCCTCGGGCGCGTCCTGCACACTGCGCCGCAGCCAGATGACGAGCAGCGCGGGCAGCGCCCCGGTCCAGAACATGATGCGCCAGGCCAGGTCGTCCCCGGCCACCGAGAAGATGACGGTGTAGGCGATCACGGCCATGCCCCAGCCCACGGCCCAGGAGCTCTGGATCGCGCCGAGCGTGCGGCCCCGGTGCTTGGCGCTCGCGTACTCGGCGACCAGGATCGCGCCGACCGCCCACTCGCCGCCGAAACCGAGGCCCTGGAGGGCGCGGAAGACCAGCAGCGTCTCGTAGTTGGGCGCGAAACCGCAGGCGACGGTGAACACCGCGTAGGTGATCACCGTGACCATCAGCGCCTTCACCCGGCCGACGCGGTCGGCGAGCACGCCCGCGAGTGCGCCGCCGATCGCGGAGACCACCAGGGTGACCGTCGTGAAGAGGCCGGTCTGGCCGCTGTTCAGGCCGAAGTAGGCCGACAGCGCGACCATGCTGAGCGGCAGCGTGAAGTAGTCGTACGAGTCCAGGGCATAGCCGCCGAAGGCGCCGGTGAAGGCGCGGCGGCCGCGCGGTCCCAGGGCCCGCAGCCAGCCGAACGCCCCGTCGCCGGAGGTGTGTTCGGCGGTCATGGGGCGCGTGTCGTCGGTCAGGGCCTGGGGTGGAGGGGTCGTGCTCATGGGCACCTCGCAGTGGGAGGACGGAGGGTGCTTCGGGGTGAGCCGTGCCGTACGGAAGCGGTCGGCGCCGCGGTGAGGGAAGCGACGCCGTGCGGAGTACCGTAGGGGATTGTTCAACGATCCCTCAATACCCATGTTGGTTCGTTCTTGTGATCTGCGATTGAATTCCGGCATGGCAGAGCAGCTGAAGGACCTCGCCGACGACCGGGCCCTCCTGGGGCGCACCAGCACCGCGGAACGGGTCTCGGACATCCTCAGGAGCCGGATCGCCGAGGGCTACTTCCCGCCCGGCACCCGCCTGTCGGAGGACAGCATCGGCGGCGCGCTCGGGGTCTCCCGCAACACGCTGCGCGAGGCGTTCCGGCTGCTCACGCACGAGCGTCTGCTCGTCCACGAGCTGAACCGGGGCGTCTTCGTCCGGGTCCTGACCGTGGAGGACGTCGAGGACATCTACCGCACCCGGCGGCTCGTCGAGTGCGCCGTGGTCCGCGGTCTCGGTGAGCCGCCGTACGGCCTGGACGGGCTCGCCGGGGCGGTCGCGGAAGGGCGGGCGGCGGCCCGGGAGGGTGACTGGAAGGGTGTGGGTACGGCCAACATCCACTTCCACCGGGAACTGGTCGCACTCGCCGCGAGCGAGCGCACGGAGGAGCTGATGCGGAGCGTCTTCGCCGAACTGCGGCTGGCGTTCCACGTGGTGGACGAGCCGCAGCGGCTGCACGAACCGTACATCGCACGAAATGTCTCGATTCTGGAGGCTCTTCAGGCGGGGGATCGCGGGACGGCCGAGGGTCTGCTCGCCGGATACCTCGACGACTCGCTGGAGCGGGTGGTCGAGGTGTACCGGCGGCGGGTCGGCGAGGACGGCTGAGGGCGCCGGCTCAGGGGGCGTACCGCGTCGTTTGGGTCGTTGTCAGACCCAGGACCTAGTCTGTGCACCGTGACTTCGCCTGCATCGACGGACAGCGTTCCGCCCCAGCTCAGCGTGGGGCCGCGCCCCGCACCGGGGCCGGCCGCCGACGAGGGCCTGGCGCGGCGCCTGCGCGCGCTCGCCTGCACCGCGCCGCTGCACGACCTGGACGCGCGCAAGGTCAACCTGGCCGGCGAGTACTCGGTGTACGGCATGGCGGAGGTCGCCCTCGCGGCCATCGACCTGGTCACCCTGAACATGGACTTCGACACCGGCGCGGACCACGACCAGATCGTCGCCCGGCTCATCCCGCGCATCGCCGCCCAGGCCGCGCAGCGGCCCGCCGCCGAGCACGAGCGGGTGGCCCGCTGGGTCCTGGAGAATCTGATCAACGTCGGCAGCGTCGACCGCGGCTTCCGTGCCGTGTACGGGACATTCGGGGCGGACGGCACATATGTGCGCCGCGACTACGACTTCAAGCTGATCGAGGAGGTCCCCGGCCCCGGCGGCACGGTCTACCTCCGCACGACGGACGAGGCGGTCAACGTCCTCGTCGGCGCCCTCGACACGGACGTCACCAGTGCGCAGATCGCCGCCGAGGTCAAGCTGGAGGTGCTGATCAGCCGCGGCCGGCTCGCCGACGCCCAGCTCGCGGCCGAGCAGGCCCGCTACCGCACCGTGCAGTACTCGGAGACCCTGCGCCGCGCCCTGGACGCGACCCGGCGCAACGTGCGCGCGGTGGACTGGCTCAGCACCGTCCCCGACATGATCGCCGAGGCGCTGGAGCACGTCGCCGACCGCTACCGGCACGAGAACGCGATCCTCACCAACATCCGCAAGGCGCGTGACGAGACCGAGGAGCCCGAGCACAAGCGCCGCGCCGCCGAGCTCGTCGACATCGTCAAGGACTGCATCCGCCGGCACACGCAGTTGCAGTCCCGGCTGCTGGAGGCCGGACCGCTGTTCCGCGCCGAGCAGGACCGGCAGGCCTTCGCCACACCGATGACCACATCGGGCATCGACCTGTACGGGCATCTCGTCTCGCCCGTGCTACCGCTGCCGCTGGAGCGGGCCGTCCGCGTCACCGACGCCTTCTTCGGCCGCGGCACCGGGCTGCGCACACCGGTGTCCGTCCGGGTCGGGGACCTGGTCGACATACTGCTGACGCCGCCGGTGGAGCGGGAGCACCTGGGTGCGGAGATGCCGGAGCCCGACCTCATCGCCACGCCGGACGACAGCCGGTTCAGCGAGGAGCAGATCGCGGCGGCGCAGGAGCTGCTCGACCTGCCGGCGGACGCGCCGCGCCGGTTGTCGGGGCTGCTGGCGGAGGCACGGCGGCAGGACCCCGAGCTGCCGTACCTGGTGGCCTTGCTGGCGGTGCACGCCGCCAGCCCGCCGGTCGGCACTGCCTACCGCCAGGGCGAGCAGAAGCTGCTGTTCGCCGTGGACGACGGGACCGAGCTCGACGATCCGGAGTTCGGCGGCGCGGATCTGATCGTCGGTACCGCGCTGCTGGACGCGGCCGGGATGGCGGCCGACCGGACGGAAGCAGCATGAGTCAGTACGAGTGGCACAAGGAGTCCCGACCGTGAGCGAGCATGTCGAGTGGAGCGAGCCGGACGGACCGGCCCCTGCGGCCGGCGCCGCCGTCACTCCCGCTGACGCCGCCGACGCGGCTCGGCTCGTGTCGTTCGGCCTGCAGCCGAAGTTGCAGCCCGCCCGCGACCAGGAGTACGCGGACCTGCTGCGGCGGTACCGCGAGGACCCGCCGTTCGCACGGCTCGCGGACGCCGTGGCGACCGGTCTGGGGCTGATCGTGCTGGAGGTGTCCCCGCGCGCGGGCATGGCCGTGACCGCCGCCGAGGACTCGGTGTTCGCCGTCCGCATGGGCGACTACGCGCGTCGTACGTCCGCCGACGGCGGCGACCGGTTCCTGCACGGGCTCGCCCATCTCGCTGTCGCCGCCATGGCGTTCCCGCGCCCCGAGGACCTCGCCGACGACGGCTACATCGGCCGGGTCTCGGTCAACGGCGTCGACGCCTTCGTGCGTCAGGCCTGCCGCCGCCTGGAGGAGCGCGCCGAGGAACAGGGCGAGAACACCGACCCGGCGACCGACGCGCCCGGCCTGGAGGCCGCCTGGCGGATCTGGGTGCGGCGCAGCGCGACCGGTGCCACCAAGGACGCGCGCCGCCTGGCCGGTTCGACCACCGGCATCGTCGCCAAGGCCGTCGCGTTCCTCACCGAATCCGGATTCCTGCAGCGCACCGGCGACGACCACGGCGGCACGTACCGCACGACCGCCCGCTACCAGCTCCAGGTCCGCGACATGGCCGGCGGCGCCGCCATGGCCGAGCTGCTGGAACTGGGCGTCGTCCCGGTCACCGACGGCACACCGACGCTGCTGCCCGCCGAGGAGAGCGACGACCTGGAACTGGTCGCCGACGCCGGGCTGCCGTTCCACTCCTCCTGAACTCCCCATCTCACGAAGATTTACGAGAGTCCGCCATGTACGAGCTGTCCCGGGTCCGCCTCTACTCGATCGGGCCCGCCGGTGCGCGCTACGCCGACACCGTGCTTGACCTGCGGGGGGTGGGTGAGATCGTGCCCGACCCCGCGCCCACACAGGCGGAGTTCTTCGAGGAGGAGCCGGCCGGCCCGCCGCGCCGGCCCGCGCCCGCGGGCGTGCTCTTCCTGGAGAACGGCGGCGGCAAGTCGGTGCTGCTCAAGCTGATCTTCTCCGTGATGCTGCCGGGCCACCGCAACACCCTCGGCGGCGCCAGCTCCGGCGTACTGCGCAAGTTCCTGCTCGCCGACGACTGCGGCCACGTCGCGCTGGAGTGGCAGCACGTGCTCACCGGCGAGTGCGTCGTCGTCGGCAAGGTCAGCGAGTGGCGCGGGCGCCAGGTCTCCAACGACCCGCGGAAGTTCGCCGAGGCGTGGTACTCCTTCCGCCCCGGGCCCGGGCTGAGCCTCGACAACCTCCCCGTGGCGGAGGCCACCGCCGTACGGGCCCCGGTCGAGGGCCAGTCCAGTGCGCGCGGGCGGCGCCGCACCATGAAGGGCTTCCGGGACGCCCTCACGGAGGCGGGCAAGACCTACCCGCACCTGGAGGTGCACTGGGAGGAGACCCACGACCGCTGGATCGAGCACCTCGGCGACCTCGGCCTCGACCCCGAACTCTTCCGCTACCAGCGGGAGATGAACGCCGACGAAGGCGAGGCCGCCGGTCTCTTCGCCGTCAAGAAGGACGCCGACTTCACCGACCTGCTGCTGCGTGCCGTCACCGACACCCGCGACACCGACGGGCTCGCCGACCTGGTCAGCGGCTTCGGCAACAAGCTGGGCCGGCGCGCCGAACTGATCGCCGAGCGCGACTTCACCGCCGGGTCCGTCGACCTCCTCGGACGGATCGTCGAGGCCGCCGAGGCCCGCTCCCGCGCGCGTGACGTCCACGCCGGAGCCGAGCGCCGTACCCGGACCCTGGCCCGCAGGCTGTCCGCGCGCGGAGTGCGGGAGCGGGTCCGGGCCGCCGATCTGGCCCAGCGGGTCACCGCCGCCGCGTACGCCGTCACGCACGCCGAGGCGGCCCGCGAGCGCAGCGCGCTGATCTCCGCCGAACTCGCCTACCGGCACGCCTCGCTGGCGCTCGCCGGGGCCGAGAAGTCCGCCGCCGCGCAGAAGCGCGAGCTCGCCGACGCCCGCACCCTGTACTCGGCGTGGCAGGCCGCCGAGGCCGTGCTGCGCCACCGTGCCGCCTCCGACCGCGTCACCCGTGTGTCCGCCGCGATCCAGGAAGCCGAGCGGGACGCGGCGCCCGCGCTGGCCGCCCGTTCCAAGGCCGCCGTCGATCTCGTACGGGCCCTGCACGCGGCCGCCGAGAAGGCCGAGAGCCACGCCAACGAGGAGGAGGAGCGCTCCGCCGCCCTGCAGGAGGTCAGCGACGTGGCCTACCGGGACTCCACCGCCGCCGCCACGCAGGCGCAGCGCGCCCGCAGCGAGGTCGGTCACCTCAAGCAGCGCCTCGCCGAGGTCGAGCAGGAGACCGCCGAGGCGGTGCGGGCGGGCTGGCTCGACGACTCCGCGCCCGACGCCGACCCGGCCCGTGCGGCCCTGGCCGCCAGCGACGCCGAGAAGACCGCCGTGGCGGCCTGGGACGCGGCCCGCGAGGCATCCCACCGGGCCACGGAACACGCGCGCGAAGCCGCTTCCACCGAGACCCGCGCGGAACTGACAGCGGCCCGCGCCGCCGACGCGGCCACGGCGGCCGAGCGCTCGTACGAGGCCGAGCGCCGCACCGCCGAGGCGCTGGCGGGCGAGGAGCGGCTGGCGGAACTGCTCAGCCTGACCCCGCGGACCCGCCCGGGCATCCCGCAGCCCCGCCACGGCACGGACGGCGACCCCATCGCGCCGCCGGTGTCCGGCGAGCAGGGACTCACCCCCGAGGAACTCGACCGCTTCGCCGACGACCTGCGCGACCTGCTCGACGACGCCGTCTCCTCAGCCGAGCGGCAGCTGTTCGAGCTGCGTACGGCCGCCGCCGACGACTCCCGGATCCTCGGCGCGCTCGGTGACGGCGGGCTGCTGCCGCCCGGCCCGGACGTGCTGGCCACGGTCGAGTTCCTCGGCGAGCACGGCATCCCCGCGCTGCCCGGCTGGCGCTATCTCGCCCAGGCCGTCGACCCGGCCGACCACGCGCGCGTGCTGGCCACCCGGCCCGAACTCGTCGACGGCGTGATCATCACCGACCCCGACTCCCACGCACGCGCCCGCGAGGCCCTCGGCGACGCGGCGCTGCTGCCCCGTTCCGCCGTGGCCGTCGGCACCGCCGCCGCCCTGCTCGCCCCGACCCCGGCCCCGGACACCGACAGCGGCGACGTCTTCCTCGTGCCGCCGAACCCGGCCATGCACGACGAGCACGCCGCCGACGAGGAGCGGCAGGCGCTGCGCGCCCGGGCCACCGAGCGGGACGAGGAGATCCGCACGCTCGCCGCCCGGCTCGGCAAGGACCGCGAGCTGGCCGCCCGGCTCGCCTCCTGGCGCACCGGCTGCCCCGCCGGCCGGCTCGCCGAACTGGCGCAAGCGGCGCACGACACCCGCGAGTTCGCCGAGGAGTCGGAGGCCGAACTGGCCGAGGCGCGCACCGTGCGAGCCGAGGCCGACGAGGTCGCCGCCGAGGCCGCGCGCGTCCGGGACGAACGGCAGGAGGCCGCCCAGAAGGCCCGCCGCTCCGCCGACGCCCTCGCCGGGCTCGCCTTCCGGCTGCGCGAGCGGGCCGGCTGGCAGGTCAAGCTGCGCGAACTGGCCGACGAAGCGGCCGAGTCCGAGGCGAGCGCCCAGGCCTGCCTGGAACGGGCCCGGGCCGCCGACGAGGACCGGCGTGCCGCCCAGCGCGCCGCCGACGACACCCGCCGCACCGCCCGCGCGCTGCGCGCCGAGCGCGCCGAGATCGCGGGCGCCCCCGACGACGTACCCGAGGACGACGCCCAGACCCCGAAGGCCTCCCTGCCCGCCCTGCGCGAGGCCTACCGGGCCGCGTCCCAGCTGTACGAGAAGGTCGGCGTGGGCGCCGACCTGCGCGCCGAGCAGGCCCGTGCCGAGAGCGACGAGAGCGCGGCCCGCGCGGAGCTGGACCGGCTGAGCAACAGGGTCCGCACGCGCGCGGAGCAGCTCCTCGAATCCCCCGACGGCTCCGACGGCCCCAGCCGCCAGGCCGCCGCCGCCCGGGCCGAGGAGCTGGTGCAGCTCCTGGAGACCCGCATGTCGACCGCGAGCGAGCAGCTCGGCCGGCTGCGCGGCGAGGCCGAACGCCTCGCCCCCGCCGACGACGGCGAGACGCACACCGACCTGCCCGAGGACCGCCGGCCGCGCGACGCCGAGCACGCGCAGACCCTGCTGCGCACCGCCACGGCCGAACTGGCCTCCCACACCGAGGCGCTGAACCAGGCACGCGACGCGCACGCCGAACTCCTCGACGCCCACCGCGCCGCCGAGGACGCGGCGAGCGGCTTCGACGAGATCGCCGCCATGCTCCGCGACCTGCTCCGCGAGCACGCCACGGACGAGGAGCACGAAGAGCCCGAGCCCTACCCCGGCAGCCCGGAGGAGGCCCGGCAGGCGGCCGCCGAGGCCCGCCGCTCGCTGCGCGGCTGTGCCGCCGACCTGTCCGCCGCCGAGGCCGCCGTCCGCGAGGCGAGCGACATCCTCGTCCGGCATGCCAACTCCACGCGCTACGAGCAGGTCCGCACCCCGGCCCGTCAGCAGATCCGCGAGCTGCCCGCCTCCGCGCTGCCCGAGCACGCCCAGAAGTGGGCCGACGCCTTCGCGCCCCGGCTGCGCGTCCTGACCGACGAACTGGAGCAACTGGAGCGCAACCGCGACTCGATCGTGGACCGACTGCGCGGCCTGGTCGAGTCGGCCCTGGCCACCCTGCGCTCCGCCCAGCGGCTCTCCCGGCTTCCCGAGGGTCTCGGCGAGTGGTCCGGGCAGGAGTTCCTCCGCATCCGCTTCGAGGAGCCCGACCAGGCCACCCTCACCGAGCGGCTCGGCGAGGTCATCGACGAGGCGACCCGCGCCGCCGTCAAGAAGAACTCCGACCTGCGCCGCGACGGCATGTCCCTGCTGCTGCGGGGCGTCGCCGCGGCCCTGCAGCCCAAGGGCGTCGCCGTCGAGATCCTCAAGCCCGACGCCGTGCTGCGCGCCGAGCGCGTCCCCGTCGGGCAGATGGGCGACGTCTTCTCCGGCGGCCAGCTCCTCACCGCCGCCATCGCCCTCTACTGCACGATGGCCGCGCTGCGCTCGAACGACCGGGGCCGGGACAAGCACCGGCACGCCGGGACGCTGTTCCTCGACAACCCCATCGGCCGCGCCAACGCCACATACCTGCTGGAACTCCAGCGGGCGGTGTCGGACGCCCTGGGCGTACAGCTCCTGTACACCACAGGCCTGTTCGACACCACCGCGCTGGCCGAGTTCCCCCTGGTCATCCGCATGCGCAACGACGCCGACCTGAGGGCGGGCCTGAAGTACATCAGCGTCGAGGAGCACCTGCGCCCGGGCCTGCCGCGCGAGGCTCCCGCAGGGGAAGCCGTCCACAGCGAGATCACGGCGACCAGGATGTACAAGCGTCCTGTGTCATGAGGAGGGGGCGTCCTCCCGCAGGAGATCGGCGCACTTCCCGCCGATCATCATGGCCGTGATGCAGGGGTTGACGGTGACGAGGCCGGGCATGACCGACCCGTCGGTGGCCCGCAACCCCGCCGCCCTCTTGACCCGTAGCCACGCGTCCAGGGGGCCGAGCCGAGGGTCGCCGTGACCAGCCTGCTCGCCGGACGTACCGCCGAGACCGCCGTCGCGGTGCCCTGCTTCTGGTCCGGCCAGTACGGCGCCCGCATCCAGTTCGCCGCCGGGCGGGGGACGGCGACACCGTCCGCGTCACCGAGGGCGAACTCCGCGACGGCGCACCGGTCGAGGGAGCCTTCCTCGCCCGGTACGAGCGGGACGGCCGTACAACGGCCCTACTCGCCGTGGACCGCCCACGTCCCTTCATGCGGGCGAGACGCGCGTGGGAGGAGCAGGCGCAGCCGGTCCCTACGGTGAGGAGCCTCCGGCTCGGGCCTCGGCCCGGCGGCCGCTCCCGAAGCCGGTCACTTCGCCACCGCCGGCGCCATGCCTCACGAGTGGGACAACTGCCCCGCTCCACCCCGCCGGCGTATCCGCTCCTGTGCCCGCTCGGCGGCACGCTCCTGCCGCCTGGACCGGCGCCGCTCGCGCCGCAGGGCCCGCGCCGTGCTGCTCGGGACGGACACCACGCCGTTGCGCTGGTTCCAGACCTGGCGCGTCACCCACACGTCGAGCGCTCCCCAGGTGGCCGCGATGGTGCTGACCACACTGCTGATCACCATGGGGAACGCCAGCCAGGACCCGGCCATCGTGCACAGGAAGGCCACCATCGCCTGGATCAGCGTCACGGCTATGAGGAGGACCGCCCGCACCGCCGCTGTCCGCACCGGATCCGGCAAGCGGCGCCGCCGCGCGGGCTCCTCGACCCACAGGGGCCGGTAGTGCCGCTGCTCCCGAGCGCCGCGACGCACCTCTTGAGTCAGAACACCCGTCTCCTGTCCCGAGGGCTCCGCCACGCTTTCGGGAATGTCGCGATCGGTCGCTTCGGGATCCCGATGTCCCGTCAGCCGCGCCCCACCCACCCTGGGCGCACCGCGCCGTTCCGCCGTGCCCATCACCGTGTCACTCCCCACCGCCAGCAGACCGCTCGCTCGCATCCGAAGACCCGTGCTCCCCAGTGGCTGCCCGGCTTGCGCTGTTTTACGCCGCCCAGGTGCGGGACGCGGCTCCTGTGGCCGATTCCGCCCCCGTTTCCCGTAGAGAAGGACGAGCAACTCCTCACGAAGATTCCCAAGAATCGAAAAGTTTCAGCCAACCGCATTGGCGGAGTTCGGGGATTGGCCCGCGCCGCGACCACCGGTTTCGGGGAGACAATTCCCGCAATGCCCGGACAACTCGCCATGCCTTGTGGCTGGCGCGGAAGTTCAGGTTCCGGACCGGTCTTCGAGTTCCCTGTGGGTCGGTAGTAGGCTCGCGCCGTTTGTTGACGCACATGTGTACCCCCGGTAGCCGGGGGCCCGAGCTGGGGGAGGCCATGCGCTTTCGCGGGAAGTCCATCCGCCGGAAGATCGTGGCGCTGCTTCTCGTGCCGCTGGTGTCCCTGACCGCGATCTGGGCCTTCGCCACGGTGCTCACGGGACGTGAGGCGGGCGACCTGTTCAACGTGTCGTCCGTGGTGGAGAAGATCGGTTACCCCATCGAGGACACTGTCCGCGTCCTCCAGGAGGAACGCCGCCAGACCCTCGTCTACCTCGCCGACCCCCGCGCCTCCGACGGGCTCGCCGCGCTCCGGCGCAGCCGGACCGCGACCGACGAGGCCGTCGGCGGCATCCGCGAGAACGCCCGGAACCCGGACGTGCGCGACGCGATGGGCGCGGACACCGACGAGCGTCTGACCGCCGTCCTGGACGCCTTCGACGGCATCGAGTCGCTGCGCCGCAGCGTCGAGGACGGCACCGTCAACCGCACCCAGGCCCTCGACCTCTACAACCGGCTCGTCGACCCCTGCTACGTCCTTCTCGCCAACCTGCACGTGGTCGACAACATCGAACTGGACAAGCAGTACCGCGCGCTGGTCAACCTCGCCCGCGCCCGCGAACTGCTCTCCCGCGAGGACGCCCTCCTCGGCTCCGCCCTGATCGTCGGCAGGATCTCCCACTCCGAAGAGCGGGACATCTCCGACCTCGTGGCCCAGCGCACCCTGATGTACGACGTCAACCTGCCGCTGCTGCCCGTGGCCGAGCGCGACCGCTACCAGAGCTTCTGGAAGAACGCCTCCTCCGCTCCGTTGCGCGTGGCCGAGGAAGCCGCCGTCTCCTCCGGGGCCGGAACCCCCCGCGGCGTCTCCGCGAAGAGCTGGGACAGCGCCGCCGGTAATGTGCTCGACGAGCTCGGCACCCTCAACGACCAGGCCAACGACCGCTACCAGGACCGCGTCCACCCCGTGGCCGTCGGCGTCATCGCCAAGGCGGTCATCGCCGGCGCACTCGGCCTGATCGCGCTCCTGCTCTCCCTCTTCCTGTCCGTACGCGTCGGCCGCACCCTCATCCGCGATCTGCGGCAGCTGCGTCTGGAGGCCCACGAGGCGTCCGGAGTGCGGCTGCCCAGCGTCATGCGCCGGCTCTCCGCGGGCGAGCAGGTCGACGTCGAGACCGAGGTCCCGCGCCTCGAATACGACAAGAACGAGATGGGCGAGGTCGGCCAGGCCCTCAACACCCTGCAGCGCGCCGCCGTCGAAGCCGCCGTCAAGCAGGCCGAGCTGCGCTCCGGCGTCTCCGAGGTTTTCGTCAACCTCGCCCGCCGCAGCCAGGTCCTGCTCCACAAGCAGCTCACCCTGCTCGACGCCATGGAGCGCCGGACCGAGGACACCGAGGAACTCGCCGACCTGTTCCGCCTCGACCACCTGACCACCCGCATGCGCCGGCACGCCGAGGGCCTCGTGATCCTCTCCGGCGCCGCGCCCTCCCGTCAGTGGCGCAAGCCCGTCCAGCTCATGGACGTCGTACGCGCCGCCGTCGCCGAGGTCGAGGACTACGAACGCATCGAGGTCCGCCGCCTGCCACGGATCGCCATCAGCGGCCCGGCCGTCGCCGACCTCACGCATCTCGTGGCCGAACTCCTTGAGAACGCCACGGTCTTCTCGCCGCCGCACACCGCCGTCCAGGTCCTGGGCGAGCGCGTCGCCAACGGCTTCACCCTGGAGATCCACGACCGTGGCCTCGGCATGGCCGCCGAGGCACTGCTGGACGCCAACCTCCGGCTCGCCGAGACGCCGGAGTTCGAACTCTCCGACACCGACCGGCTCGGCCTGTTCGTGGTCAGCCGACTCGCCCAGCGCCAGAACGTCCGGGTCTCCCTGCAGCCCTCCCCGTACGGCGGCACGACCGCGGTGGTCTTCATCCCCGACGCGCTGCTCACCGACGACGTCCCGGACACCAACGGCATCGGGTTCCGGCTCGACCGCCCCCAGCTGGCTCCGGAGAGCGAACCGCAGGACAGCCGCCGCACCGCGCTGTCCCAGGCGTCCGCGCAGCGCCCCGGGCTGCCCGCCTCCCTGCTGGACGGTCCGGTCGAGCTGGAGGCCCCCGTCGGCCTGGACGCCATCGGAGACTTCCCCGGCGCCCTCGAGGACGAGGACAGCGAACACGGCGGCCTGTTCCGCACCCGCCACTCCCTCACCCGCGCCCCGGACGAGACCGCGGGCCGCCGCACCGATCCGCGCCAGCAGGCCGCCGACGCCCGCAGCGCGGGGGACCGGACCGACAGCGACGACGAGGTGAGTGCTCCGGTCCCGCTGCCCCGCCGCCACACCCCCAAGCTGGTCAGCTCGCACGGGCGCCCGGTCACCGAGCAGCGCCCCCGGCGGGGGAAGGCGGACGAGGAGACCACGACGGCCACCGGCCGAACGGAGTCGAGCCCCACCTCCGCGCTCCCGTCACGCCGCCGGGGCGAGGAACCCGCGGGCGGCCGGGCCATCGGCCGGTCGGGACCCGAACCCGCGTCCGCCCTTCCGGCCCGGCGGCGCACCGAGAACTCCCCGACCGGCAGCCGTCGGGGCGACGCCCTGCCGGACGCACCGCCGCCGCTGCCCGCCCGCCGTCGCGGGACGGACTCCACACGCCGTGGCATCGGCGCGGCCGGCCGCACCGACGACCACACCGAGTCCCCGGCCTCGCCCGGCAGCGCCGCCGGCGACCGGTCGGAGCCGTCCGCTCTTCCCAGGCGGACCCGCCGCGCGGAGATCGCCGCGAGCGGCCCGGACGCACCCGACCACGGCTCCGGCTCCACGTCGCAGACCACCGGAAGGCCCTCGCGCCAGGAGACAGGCTCAGGCGCCATGCCCCAGGAGACCGGCTCCGCACCACAGCCCGGTTCCGCCACCGCGCCGCTGCCCCGGCGCGTCCGGCAGGCCAACCTGGCCCCGCAACTGAAGCGGAGCTCGGAGCCGCGTACCGAGGACAGGGCCGAGCCCGCCGAACGCGACGCCGAGGAAGTACGCAGCCGCATGGCATCGCTCCAGCGTGGCTGGCAGCGCGGCCGTGAGGAGAACGCCGCGGGCGATGCCGCCCACAGCGGCACAGCACCACAAGGAACGACAGAGGGGGACGGTCGATGACCGCACCGAAGGCGACCGGCCACACCGCGACCATCAAGGGGGAGCTGAACTGGCTCCTCGACGACCTGGTGGACCGCGTCGCGAGCATCCGCAAGGCCCTCGTGCTCTCCGGCGACGGTTTGCCGACGGGCGTGTCCAAGGACCTGACCAGGGAGGACAGCGAGCACCTGGCCGCCGTCGCCTCCGGCTTCCACAGCCTCGCCAAGGGCGTGGGGCGCCACTTCGAGGCCGGCAACGTCCGCCAGACGGTCGTCGAGCTCGACGACGCCTTCCTGTTCGTGACGGCCGCAGGCGACGGCAGCTGCCTCGCCGTCCTCTCGGACGCCGACTCGGACGTCGGCCAGGTCGCCTACGAGATGACGCTCCTCGTGAAGCGGGTGGGCGTGCATCTGGCCGCCGCTCCGCGCACCGATCTGCCCGCAGGCGGGTAGTGGGATGACATGAGCGCTGACGGTCAGGGAAGAAGCCACTGGTTCGACGACGAGGCCGGACCGGTCGTCCGTCCGTACGCCATGACCCGCGGCCGCACCAGCAGCCAGGGCCAGCACCGTCTGGACCTGATCGCGGTCGTGGTCGCGGAGCCGCACGCGGACGATCCGGAAGCGGACCACATGCTCTCCCCGGAGCATGTGGACATCGTCGAACTGTGCCGCGACATCCCGCAGTCGGTCGCCGAACTCGCAGCGGAACTCGACCTGCCGATCGGAGTGGTACGGGTCCTTGTCGGAGATCTCGTGGATGCGGAATTCGTCCATGTGAACCGGCCCGTACCCCCGGCCGAGCTGCCGGACGAGAGTATTCTGCGCGATGTGATCAACGGCCTCCGGGCGCTGTGAGCAGCGCGGAAGCGGGGTACTGACGTGACTGGCTGGCAGTTCTGGGTGGACCGAGGCGGCACCTTCACCGACGTCGTCGCCCGACGCCCGGACGGCCGGCTGCTCACGCACAAGCTGCTCTCGGACAGCCCGGCCCGCTACGCCGACGCCGCGGTCGAGGGCGTCCGCACCCTGCTGGCCGGTTCCGGCGACCCCGTCGACAGCGTGCGCATGGGGACCACCGTCGCCACCAACGCCCTCCTGGAGCGCAAGGGCGAGCGCACCCTGCTGCTCATCACCCGTGGCTTCCGTGACGCCCTGCGCATCGCCTACCAGAACCGCCCGAGCATCTTCGCCCGCCGCATCGACCTGCCCGAGCTGCTGTACGAACGGGTCGTCGAGGTCGACGAGCGCATCGCCGCCGACGGCACCGTCCTGCGCGCCCCCGACCTGGACGCCCTCGCCGGGCCGCTCCAGGAGGCGTACGACGACGGGATCCGCGCCGTCGCGGTGGTCTGCATGCACAGTCATCTCCACCCGGCCCACGAACAGGCCGTCGGGGAGCTCGTCACCCGCATCGGCTTTCCTCAGATCTCGCTCTCCAGCGAGGCCAGCCCCCTGATGAAGCTCGTCCCCCGCGGGGACACCGCCGTCGTCGACGCCTACCTCTCGCCTGTGCTGCGCCGCTACGTCCGGCACGTCGCCGACGAGCTCGAGGGCGTACGGCTGATGTTCATGCAGTCCAACGGCGGCCTCACCGAGGCCGGGCAGTTCCGCGGGAAGGACGCCATTCTGTCCGGGCCGGCAGGCGGCATCGTCGGCATGGCCCGCATGTCGCAGCTCGCCGGCTTCGACCGGGTCATCGGCTTCGACATGGGTGGCACCTCCACCGACGTCTCCCACTTCGCGGGCGCGTACGAGCGCGTCTTCACCAGCCGGATCGCCGGCGTCCGGCTGCGCGCGCCCATGCTCGACATCCACACGGTCGCCGCCGGTGGCGGGTCGGTCCTGCACTTCGACGGCTCCCGCTACCGCGTAGGGCCGGACTCGGCGGGCGCGGACCCGGGGCCCGCCTGCTACCGAGGCGGGGGACCGCTCGCCGTCACCGACGCCAACGTCATGCTCGGCCGGATCCAGCCCGCCCACTTCCCGAAGGTCTTCGGCCCGACCGGCGACGAGCCCCTCGACGAGGCGCTCGTCCGGGACCGCTTCACCGCCCTCGCCCGCGAGATCGGCGAGCAGACCGGCGACGACCGGACGCCGGAGCAGGTCGCCGAGGGCTACCTGCAGATCGCTGTCGCCAACATCGCGTCCGCCGTGAAGCGGATCTCCGTCCAGAAGGGTCACGACGTCACCCGATACGCCCTCACCACGTTCGGCGGCGCCGGTGGTCAGCACGCCTGCATGGTCGCCGAGTCCCTCGGCATCCGCACCGTCCTCGTGCCGCCCATGGCCGGAGTCCTGTCCGCACTCGGCATCGGCCTCGCCGACACCACCGCCATGCGCGAGCAGTCCGTCGAGGCCCCCCTGGAAGCCGCCTCGATGCCCGGCGTCCGCAAGACCGCCGAAGACCTGGAAGCGGCGGCCCGTGACGAACTCCTCGCCGAGGACGTCCCCGAGGAGCACATCGAGGTCACCCACCGCGCCGAACTCCGCTACGACGGCACCGACACCACCCTCACCGTCGAGCTGACCGAGCCCGGAACGATGCGGCACGCCTTCGAAGAACGTCATCGCGCCACGTACTCCTTCACGCTCGACCGCCCGATCGTCGTCGAAGCCCTCTCCGTCGAAGCCACCGGCATCACCGAACCCCCCGATCTGTCCGCTCTCGCTCCCTACGAAGCCACCCCCGACGGCAGCCCCGGCCTCGGCCCCGCAGCGCCCCGGACCGTCCGCCTCCACACGGGCGGCGCCTGGCGCGACGTACCCCTCCACCGCCGCGAGGACCTTCCCCCCGGCGACACCGTCACCGGCCCGGCGATCATCGCCGAAGCCGGTTCCACGACCGTCGTCGACGACGGCTGGCAGGCCGCGGCGAACGACGACGGGCATCTGGTCATGGAACGCGCCGCGATTACGCAGAGTTCCGATCTCGACACGAAAGTCGACCCGGTTCTGCTTGAGGTCTTCAACAACCTCTTCATGTCGATCGCCGAGCAAATGGGCGCCCGCCTCGAATCCACCGCCCAGTCCGTCAACATCAAAGAGCGTCTGGACTTCTCCTGCGCGCTCTTCGACCCGGACGGAAACCTGGTGGCCAACGCCCCGCACATCCCCGTCCACCTGGGCTCGATGGGCACGAGTGTCAAGGAGGTCATCCGGCGGCGGGGCACCCGCATGCGCCCGGGCGACACCTACGCCGTCAACGACCCGTACCACGGCGGCACCCACCTGCCCGACGTCACCGTGATCACCCCGGTCTTCGACACCACACCGTCGACCGACACGGAGAGTGACACGGTGAGGGACACGGAGAGCGACCAGGCGATCCTCTTCTACGTCGCTTCACGCGGCCACCACGCCGAGATCGGCGGCATCGCCCCCGGCTCCATGCCCGCGGGCAGCCGCACCATCGAGGAGGAGGGCGTTCTCTTCGACAACTGGCTGCTCGCCGAGAACGGCCGATTCCGCGAGGCCGAGACCCTCCGCCTCCTCACCGAAGCGCCCTACCCCTCCCGCAACCCGAAGACCAACCTCGCCGACCTGCGCGCCCAGATCGCCGCCAACCGGAAGGGCGTCGACGAGGTCGGCCGCATGATCGAGGACTACGGCCTCGATGTCGTCCAGGCCTACATGAGGCACGTCCAGGACAACGCCGAAGAGGCCGTACGCCGCGTCATCGACGCCTTGGACGACGGCGACTACGCCTACGAGACCGACGCCGGAGCCGTCATCCGCGTGGCCGTGCGCGTGGACCGCGAGAACCGGGCCGCGACCATCGACTTCACCGGCACGTCCGCGCAGCTCCCCACCAATTTCAACGCCCCCTTCTCGGTCGTCAACGCGGCCGTCCTGTACGTCTTCCGCACCCTCGTCGCCGACGACATCCCCCTCAACGACGGCTGTCTGCGCCCCTTGAGCATCGTCGTCCCGCCCGGCTCCCTGCTCGCCCCCGAACCGCCCGCTGCCGTGGTCGCCGGCAACGTGGAGACCTCCCAGGCCGTCACCGGCGCCCTCTACGCGGCGCTCGGTGTCCAGGCCGAGGGCTCCGGGACCATGAACAACGTCACCTTCGGCAACGAACACCACCAGTACTACGAGACCGTCGCCTCCGGCTCCGGGGCGGGCGACGGCTTCCCCGGCGCACCCGTCGTCCAGACCCACATGACCAACTCCCGCCTCACCGACCCCGAGGTCCTGGAGTGGCGACTGCCCGTGCGCCTCGAGGAGTTCGCGGTCCGGCGCGGCAGTGGCGGTGCCGGCAGGTGGCACGGCGGGGACGGCGCCGTACGCCGCATCCGCTTCCTCGAGCCCATGACCGTCTCCACCCTGTCCCAGCACCGCCGAGTCCCCCCGTACGGCATGGCGGGCGGCGAGCCGGGCGCTCTCGGCGCAAACCGGGTGGAGCACGCCGACGGCACGGTGACCGCACTCGGCGGCAGCGACTCCGCGGACCTCGTCACCGGCGACGTACTCGTCATCGAAACCCCCGGCGGCGGAGGCTACGGCCCGCCGCCGCCCGACCCCCATCAAGCAGGAGAAGAGATCGATGATCTTCGGGCGTTCTGAGCGCGGCAAGCCTCCGGTCGAGCCCGTCACGCTCAAGATCCTGGTGGCCGGCGGCTTCGGCGTGGGCAAGACCACGCTCGTCGGCGCGGTCAGCGAGATCAGGCCGTTGCGCACCGAGGAGCTGCTCACCGAGGCCGGGCGCCCGGTCGACGACACCAGCGGCGTGGAAGGCAAGAACACCACGACCGTGGCCATGGACTTCGGCCGCATCACCCTCCGCGAGGACCTCGTGCTGTACCTCTTCGGTACGCCAGGCCAGGAGCGGTTCTGGTTCATGTGGGACGAGCTCTCCGAGGGCGCGCTCGGTGCCGTCGTGCTCGCCGACACCCGCCGGCTGGAGGACTGCTTCGCCGCCATCGACTACTTCGAACGGCGCTCGATCCCGTTCCTCGTCGGCGTCAACTGCTTCGAAGGCGCTCCCCGTTACCCGATCGAGGACGTCCGCCAGGCCCTCGACCTCGACGAGGACGTGCCGCTCCTGATGTGCGACGCCCGCGACCGCGAGTCGGTGAAGGAAGCACTCATCGGCGTGGTCCAGCACGCCATGGCGTACGCGGCCGACCGCCGCGAGGCTGTGACCGGCTGACGCCGCCCCGCCTGCGAACGCGGCCCGTACCCCCGCCGACCGGGGTACGGGCCGCAGTCGGGAACGACGCTCCACGCGCGCGTGGTCAGCTGTCGCCGTCCTCCTCCCAGCCGAAGCTCTTCGTCACGGCCTTGCGCCAGTTGTGGTACTCGCGGTCTCGTACCGACGCCTCCATGTTCGGCGTCCACTCGACGTCCTTCTGCCAGTGCGCCTTGAGCTCGTCCAGGTCGTTCCACACACCGGTGGCCAGACCGGCCGCGTACGCGGCGCCCAGACAGGTCGTCTCGGAGACCTTGGGCCGCACCACCGGTACGTCGAGGACGTCCGACTGGTGCTGCATGAGCAGGTTGTTCTTCGTCATGCCGCCGTCGACCTTGAGGGTGGTGATGTGCACCCCGGAGTCCTGGTACATGGCGTCCACGACCTCGCGCGTCTGCCAGCTCGTCGCCTCCAGCACGGCGCGCGCGAGGTGCGCCTTCGTGACGTACCGGGTCAGGCCGGTGATGACACCGCGTGCGTCGGAGCGCCAGTACGGTGCGAACAGGCCCGAGAACGCCGGCACGATGTACGAGCCGCCGTTGTCCTCCACGCTCGCCGCCAGGGGCTCGATCTCGTCGGCGGTACGAATGATGCCGAGCTGGTCGCGGAACCACTGGACCAGCGCGCCCGTTATGGCTATCGCCCCCTCCAGGCAGTAGACCGGCGCCTCACTGCCGATCTTGTACCCCATCGTCGTCAGCAGGCCGCTCTTCGACGACACCGGGCGGTTGCCTGTGTTGAGCAGCAGGAAGCTTCCCGTGCCGTAGGTGTTCTTGGCCGTGCCCACGTCGTAGCAGGCCTGCCCGAACACGGCCGCCTGCTGGTCGCCCAGCGCGGAGGCCACGGGCACGCCGGCGAGCTGGCCGACGGCGGTGCCGTACACCTCGGCGGAGGAGCGGATCTCGGGCAGCATGGCCTCGGGGACGTTCATCGCCGAGAGGATCGAGGGGTCCCACTGGAGGGTCTCCAGGTTCATCAGCATGGTGCGTCCGGCGTTGGTCACGTCGGTGACGTGCTGCCCGCCGTCCGTACCGCCGGTGAGGTTCCAGATCAGCCAGGAGTCCATCGTGCCGAAGGCGATCTCGCCGCGTTCGGCACGCGCCCGGAGGTCGGGCACGTTGTCGAGCAGCCAGGCCGCCTTGGGCCCGGAGAAGTAGGTCGCAAGCGGCAGACCCGTCTGCTCACGGAAGCGGTCCTGCCCGTCCGAGCCGCCCAGCTGGTTGCACAGCGACGCCGTCCGCGTGTCCTGCCAGACGATGGCGTTGTGCACCGGCTTGCCCGTGGCGCGGTCCCACAGGAGGGTCGTCTCGCGCTGGTTGGTGATTCCCATCGCGCTCAGCTGGTCGGCTCTCAGACCGGCCTTGGCGATCGCTCCCGCCACCACCGCCTGCACCTTGGACCAGATCTCGGTGGCGTCGTGCTCCACCCACCCGGGCTTCGGGAAGATCTGGCGGTGCTCGCGCTGGTCCACGGCGACGATCGCGCCGTCCTGGTTGAAGACGATGCAGCGGCTCGATGTGGTGCCCTGGTCGATTGCGGCGACGTACTTCTCGGCGGATTTCGTCATGGCTACCCCTTGATCGCTTGGTCAGAAGGCTGCGTTGTAGATGAGCGCCCCGAGAATTCCGCCGACAGCGGGTCCTATCACCGGGACCCACGCGTACCCCCAGTCCGACGTGCCCTTGTTCGGGATCGGCAGGAACTGGTGCACGATGCGCGGACCGAGATCGCGTGCCGGGTTGATCGCGTAACCGGTGGGCCCACCGAGCGAGAGTCCGATGCCGACAACCAGAAGGGACACCAGCAGGATCGAAATGCCGGAGCCGTAGATTCCGGCCGCTTCTCCCGGGACCGGCCCGATGCCGACCCCTTGGACGACCCGGTCGTCACCCACCAGGGCGAGGATCGGCAGCACCAGAGCGATGGTCGCGAGGATCTCCGTCATCAGGTTGGCGACCGGGTTCCGGATCTCCGGGATGGTGGAGAAGATGCCCAGTGTCGGAACGGGCTCGTCCACGGTGCCTTCTGTGGTACCTGTCTTCCGTACGTTGGCCTGGAACTGGGCGAAGTAGAGCAGGTAGGCGAGGACTGCGCCGATCATCGCGCCCACGATCTGTCCCAGCAGGTAGATCCAGACTTTGTCCCATACGCCCGTGTCGACGGCCAGGCCCAGTGTGACCGCGGGGTTGATGTGGCCACCCGACAGCGGGGCGGCAGTGTAGGCGCCGGCCAGGACGCCGAAACCCCAGCCGAACGCGATGACGATCCAGCCCGAAGCCCGGGCCTTCGAGAATCTCAGCGTGACGGCGGCGCACACGCCGGCACCGAACAGGATCAGAATCGCCGTGCCGATCATCTCGCCGACGAAAATGTCTCCGTTAGTCATGGCGGCTCCTCAGCCCTGGCCCGGGGCGATCCGCCCCGGTCCTCACCTGCAGGGCGCGTTTCCCGTGGCTACTTCAGCCGAAGGCAGGGAGATCCCGCGCCCCGCCCGGCATCCGTGACGAGCGTGCCGTCGCAGCCGAATCGCCCGTGGAGGAATGGGCCTTGGCGCCGGCGCATCCACGCGCCGCAGTGCCGGAATACGCCGAGTATGTACGGCGATGTCGACTGACACCGGAAGTGTTCACCGGCACCCGAAGGGCGTCAAGGTCGCCGACCGCAACGGTTGACGGCCATCCGACGGCCACCGGGTTCGCGCCGGGCCGACGGGCCGGTTGCTCGGCCATGGCGGCGCCCGGTCGGGTCGTTGTTCAGATCTGTATGGACCCGCGCGGACCTCGGTGCACCGCGCGAGGCTTGGCTGATGATGTCCGGCCTCCGCCGGGCTCCCTACAGGGGCGAAGCCCAGCCGCACCTGACTCCTCGCTTGTCATTGTCCAGGATCCACCTGACCTGGCGGTTTCTCAACCGCAGGAGTTCCGCGGGGCTATGGCCGCCGCGGTGGGGCCCTGGCGGCCGGTCGCCGCCGACCGGATCCGCTGGCCGGAAACCGCCGATCACGGACCTGGCGCCCCGCCCGCGAACCCGGTCGGGTCGCCGCGGTTCACTCGTCTCCCACGCGCCTCAGACGCCCTGCGCCCCCCTCTCGACCGCCACGCCGCACCCCGCCGATGCCGAGGCCGACGACGGCGCGGACGGGGCCGCGGACGAAGGCATCGGCGTCGGTTGCGAGCCCCGACGGGTCTCATGGCCTGTCATGCCCGCCCGGCCCAGCACCCAACTCGCCCCGTGCAGCGCCTTCGCCGCCTTCTTCAACGGCGCCAAGCAGGCCGCGGCCTGCCGGTGGTCGGCCACACTGCGCGGCGCGCACAGCACCGTGGCGAGCGACAGCGTGACCGGCCGCCCACCCGCCGACCAGGGGGCGTCCAGCACAGAGGCGGCCAGCGGATCGAGACTCTCCGGATCGGTGAGCACGAGGAAGTCGTCCCCACCGATGTGTCCCACGCGCGCGCTGTCCGTCGCGGCCTGCTGCAGGGCCCGCCCGACCGCCCGGATCAGCTCGTCTCCCGCCGCGAATCCGGCCCCGTCGTTGACCTGCTTGAAGTGGTCGACATCCAGCCAGCTCAATGCGAACGTCCGCCCGGCCGCGATCCGCCGGTCCACCTCGCCGGTGATCGCGTCCGAGCCGGGCAGACGCGTCAGCGGATTGAGACCCGCCGCCTCCTCCACTCGCGTCTCGGCCAGTGCCCGCACGAGGTCCGCGAGCCGCACGACCCCGACGCACCGCCCGTACTCGTCCACCACGGCCACGTCGTCCGAGGTACGGTCCCGCCCGCCGATCGCCACCACGTCCAGCACCTCCCAGGCGGTGGCGTCCACGCCCACCGTCCGCGGCGGGTCACCGAGCTTGGCCGCGGGCCGGTCGGCGTACAGGGCATGCCCGTAGCGCCCCGACATCGACAGCAGGAAACGGGAGCGGTGCACCGACCGGACCGGCACGCCCGTGGTGTCCACCAGCAGCACCCCGGACACGTCCGGCGAACCGGTCAACAGGGCTCGCACCTGCCCTGCGGACGCAGTGGCGGGCAGCAGAGCGGCGGGCCGGACGAACTCCCGCACCGACGGCCCGGACCTCGGTGCCGCCACCTCGACGGGGGAGCGGGGCGGGACATAGACGTCCGCGGCGGGCAGGCGCGCCGGCGGGGCGAACAGCTCGCCCTGCGCCAGCTGTGCCCCGGCCGCGAGAGCCGCCGCGCACTGACCTTCCGTCTCCACGCCCTCCACGGCCAGCAGAGCCCCCAGCTCGTCGCACAGCGTCCGCATCGACCGCACCACGGCCGGTCGCGCCAGCAGCGACGCGTCCAGCTTCACCAGGCCGGGCGAGAGGTCCGAGAGCAGCCGCAAGGGCACATCCCCGTCCCCGACACCGTCCGCGCAGATCCGGAAGCCCTGCCCGCGCAGCGCGGCCACCGCCTCCAGCAGAGCCTGCTGCGGCACGTGCGTGTACGGCGGGCAGAGGTCGACCGTCACCTCCCAGGGAAGCCGCCCCGCCTCGCGCACGGCGTCGTGCAGTGACGGGAGCCCGCCGAGGTCCGCGAGGGTCCCGGCGAACACGTTGACGAACAGCGGGAGCAAGGTCTCCCTGCGCACGGCCGCGCGGACCGCCGACACCGCCAGCCGGCAGTCGAGCTCGGGGTTCCGGCGGGCCTCGGCCAGGATGTCGCCGGTCTCCGGGCGGGCGAGTATCTCCAGCCCCGCGACCGCGCCGGTCGTCAGATTGACCACCGGTTGGAAGGCGAAGCGGAGAGTGTCCGTCCAGGAGTGCACGGGAGCATGATTGACGCCACCTGCGCACGCCCAAGCCCAGTTCATGAGACGTTCACGCAGGATTCCGGCGCGGTCACACAGCGTATGACCCGGGGCCCGATGCGGCGGTACGGCCAGCCGCAGTGGCGCCGGTCAGGGGCACTGTGGCTCACCGCACCGCGATCACCGCCGACCCGTGCCCGAACAGCCCCTGGTTCGCTGTGATGCCGACACACGCTCCCGTGACCTGCCGGTCACCCGCCTCGCCCCTCAACTGCCAGGTCAGCTCGCACACCTGGGCGATCGCCTGCGCCGGGACAGCCTCGCCGAAGGAGGCCAGGCCACCGCTGACGTTCACCGGTATACGGCCCCCCAGGGCCGTCGCCCCGTCTCTCAGCAGCTTCGCGCCCTCGCCCTCAGCACACAGCGTCAAGTCCTCGTACCACTGCAACTCGAGGGCGGTGGACAGGTCGTAGACCTCGGCCAGCGACAGGTCCTCCGGCCCGATGGCCGCCTCCTCGTAGGCCGTGCGGGCGATCGATCTCCGGAACGTCTCCTCCAGCGGATCCACTGCCATCGCGGAGTCCGTGGCGATGTCCGGCAGGTCCAGCACGGTGTTCGGGTAACGCGGTGTCACGGTCGACACGGCCCGGATCCGCACCGGTTCTGCATGCCCATGTCTGCGGGCGAACTCCATGCTCGAAAGCACCACCGCCGCGCCCCCGTCGGACGTCGCGCAGATGTCGAGCAGCCGCAGCGGGTCGGCGACGACGGCGGAGGCGGCGACCTCCTCGGCGGTGACCCGGCTGCGGTAGCGCGCGTGGGGGTTCAGCGCTCCCATCGCCGAGTTCTTCACCTTCACCAGGGCGAAGTCGTCCGCTGTGTCGCCGTGCAGAGCCATGCGTCTGCGGGCGTACAGCCCGAAGTACACGGGGTTGGTCGCCCCGAGAATCCGGAACCGCAGCCAGTCGGGATCGTCCGGCCGGTCCCCGCCCGCGGGGCGGAAGAATCCCTTGGGAGCGGCATCGGCCCCCACGACGAGCACTACATCGGCGAGCCCGGCGAGGATCTGGGCCCGCGCGGCGTCGATGGCCTGCGCCCCGGACGCGCACGCCGCGTACACGCTGGTGACCCGGGCCCCCTGCCAACCCAGTGCTTTGGCGAACGTCGCGCCGGCCACATACCCGGGATATCCGCCCCGCACCGTGTCCGCGCCGATGATCGCGCCGATGTCCCGCCACTCCAGCCCGGCATCGGTGAGGGCCGCGCGGGCCGCCGCGACGCCGTACGCCGCGAAGTTGCGCCCCCACTTGCCCCACGGGTGCATGCCCGCGCCGAGCACCGCCACCTCTTCCGTCATGCCGTCACCCCCGTCGGCCGCCAGTGCCATGTCGTCCAGGTCGTCTCCGCGTCCTCATGGAGCACGCCGGGTACGACCTCCACCTCCAGGCCCACCGCCAGGGCGGCGACGGTGATCCCGGGAGCCGCCTGTCCCAGCACCACGATCCGCTCGGCCTCCAGCTCCACAGCGATGAACGCGCACGGCTCCCACGAAAGTTCCGGATCGGTCACGTAGGGTGATGGAGGTCGATACCGACTGTCCGTGAACGACCAGATGCGCCCCCGCCGCGACAGCGAGATCTCCGCCAACTCGCCGCCCCCGCACGCGGGGTTGCGGCAGTGATGGTCCTCGCGGGGGAAGAAGACCGAGGCGCACGCCGAACAGCGTGTGCCGAGCAGGCGGAAATCGTCCCCGGCCCCGGCGAACCACCCCGTCACCACAGGTGTTCGTGCACGCGCCACAGCACCCTCCCCGCAGACCGAACCTGACGGAACGTCAGAAGTGTGACACGGCCGCTCTGGGATCGGCAGCCCACGAGCCCGGAACCGACCGGCAGTTGCCGCTCCGGATGCGGCCCCTTTCCATGGCGCCGCCACTCCTGATAGACGCAGGGGCATGACACGACTCACCACCGTGGCACGTGCCCTGATCACCACGTTCGCCGCGCTGCTGGCCTCGACCGCCCCCACCGCGACCGCCCAGGCGAGCGCCGATCCCACGGCGCCGAAGGACTTCGTGGCGCTGAGAAGCGTGGACCCGACGATCATCCAGGAGATGCGCTACGTCACCGCGCACAACTTCGTGAGTGAACGCATCGACGGCTACAAGCAGCCCCTCTGCATCCTCACCCGCCCCGCCGCCGAAGCCCTCCACAAGGCCCAGCGGAAGCTCCTGCGCCAGGGCTACACGCTCAAGGTGTACGACTGCTATCGGCCGCAGCGCGCGGTGGACCACTTCGTCCGCTGGGCCGAGGACCTCGACGACGAGGCGATGAAGGGCGAGTTCTACCCGAACGTCGACAAGACCCGGCTGTTCGCCGACGGGTACATCGCGGCGAAATCCGGCCACAGCCGGGGCTCGACCCTGGACGTCACGCTCGTCAGGCTCCCGGCGAAGCCGACCCGGCCCTACCACCCCGGGGAGCCCTTGGTGCCCTGCTTCGCACCCAAGGGCGAACGGTTCCCCGACAACTCGATCGACATGGGGACCGGCTTCGACTGCTTCGACACCCTCTCGCACACGCTCGACCCCCGCATCCAAGGCCGACAGCGTGCCAACCGGCTGCTGCTCAAGAGCACCCTGGAAGGCCTCGGCTTCGTGAACCTGCCAGAAGAGTGGTGGCACTACACCTTCAAGCCCGAAACCCATCCGGACACGTACTTCGACTTCCCCGTGTCCAGGAAGTCGCTCACCAGCGCTCACTGAGCAGCCTGCCCGAGGCGCCCTCTCCGCGATCGGCTACAGTCCGCCGCGTGTCCGAAACTACGCACTCCGCTTCCAACTCCGTGCCGAACTCCCACTGTTCGAGCTGCGGCGCGCCCTACGGAGAGGGCGTCACCGGCTGGCCCCGCACCTGCCCGGTGTGCGGGGCCGTGGCCTACCGCAATCCACTCCCGGTCGCGGTGGCCCTCCAGCCCGTGTACGACACCAAGGGCACCGCCCTGGTCGTCATCACCCGAACCATCGCCCCCGCGCGCGGGGGCATCGCCCTGCCCGGCGGCTACATCGACGACCGGGAGGACTGGCGGCAGGCCGTCATACGCGAACTCCGGGAGGAAACCGGCATCGACGCCGCCGGCCGTGACGTACGGCTCGTCGACGCGATGAGCTCACCCGACGGACACCTGCTGCTGTTCGGTCTGCTCCCGGAGCGCCCCGCCGAGGGCCTGCCGTCCTCCGCCGCCACGGACGAGACGGAGGGCTGGCACCTCCTGCGCAGGCCCGAGGAACTCGCCTTTCCTCTGCACACCCTCGCCGTCCGGGCCTGGTTCGAGGGCCGGTACATCTGAGTTCAGCCCTCTCCGGCACCGCGGACGCGCACCGGGTGGGGCGGCGTGCCCCCGCCGTCCTCACCCTCCCGTTCGACGACCACCCGCGAGCCCATCCACCGAGCGGTGTAGCGCTCGATCTCCGGTTCGTCCCACCCCTCGCCCCCGTCCGGCACGACCAGCCCACCCCCGGTCCGTCCCCGGACGGGCGCCCACACCTCCAGCTCCAGCCCGCCGTCCTCCCCACGTACCGGAAGCACGGCACCCGCGCGTGCCAGCACCGGTATCCGCGACAGGGGCGCGTCGACCAGCACCTGCCCCGGCCCCTCGTACACCTGCCCGGTCGCGGTCTCGTACCAGCGTCCCCGCGGCAACTGCACGGCACGCCGGTCGACGCCCGGGTCCAGCACCGGAGCCACCAACAGGCTGTCACCCAGCAAAAAGGCGTCCTCGCAGTCACGCAGCGCCCGCTCCTCCGGCGCCGCCCACCACAGAGGCCGCACATAGGGCGCTCCGGTACGCCGGGCCAGATGCGCCAGCGTCGTGAAGTACGGCAGCAGCCGCCGGCGTTCGACGAGCGCCACGCGCGCGTGCTCCAGCACCTCGCCGCCGAACTCCCACGGCTCCCTGCGCCCCGCCCGCAGACTCGCGTGCGTACGGAACAGCGGCAGATAAGCGCCCAGCTGGAACCACCGCAGATACAGCTCGGGAGACGGATCCCCGTCGAAGCCCCCGATGTCCGGCCCCGAGTACGGGACGCCGCACAGCCCGAGCCCCATCACCAACGCCAAAGAGGCCCGCAGCCCCGGCCAGCCGGTGGCCACGTCCCCCGACCACGTCCCCCCGTAGCGCTGCATGCCGGCCCACCCGGAGCGGGAGAACAGGAACGGCCGTTCCCCGGGCGCGAGTTTCCGCAGCCCTTCGAAGCCTGCCCGGGCCATGCACAGGGCGTAGACGTTGTGCGCCTCACGATGGTCACCGCCCCGCCCCTCCAGGGAGTGCCGGGCCGAAAGCGGCAGCGTCGATTCCCCGAAGGCGGTGAACGACGTGGGCTCGTTCATGTCGTGCCAGAAACCCGAGAATCCCTGGGCGAGCCGCTCCTCGTAGAGACCGCCCCACCACTCACGCACGCGCGCGTGAGTGAAATCGGGAAACACCGCCTCCCCGGGCCACACGACACCCTCCACCACCTCCCCCGACGCGTTCCGCACGAACGCGTCCTCGGCCGCCCCGCCGTCGTACACCGCCCGGCCGGGCAGGGCCTTCACGGCCGGGTCGACGATCGACACCAGCCTGATGCCGTCCCGGCGGAGCTCCTCGGCCAGAACAGGCAGCTTGGGGAAGCGCTCCTGGTCGACGGTGAACACCTGATGTGCGTCGAGGTGGTCGATGTCCAGGTGTACGGCGTCCAGCGGCAGACCCCGGTCCAGGTAGCCCGCGACGATCCGCCGCACCTCCTGCTCGCTGCCGAACCCCCATCGCGCGTGATGGTGCCCGAGCGCCCACGCGGGTGGCAGCGCGGGCGCCCCGGTGAGCGACGCCCAGGCGAGCAGCACGCGCGCGGGGGTCCCCACCATCACCCAGCAGCGCAGCGGACCGCCGTTCATCCGCAGCTCGCTCGTCCCCGCGCGGTCGTGCCCGGAACCCGCACCCTCCTCGCCCTCCCGCAGCGTCACCGTGCCGTCCCACGAGCTGTCGTGGAACGCCAGATGCGTACCGCCGTCGGACACCACCAACTGCACCGGCATGGTGACGTACAGCGGGTCGTCCCCGGGCGCGAAGGCGCGGCCGGGATCGGTGTTCCACAGCCGGTACCTCCCGTCCGGCAGCCGAGGACCCGAGGCACGCCCCCCGAGCCCGAAGAACCGGGCGTCGGCGCCCACCTCCGACCGCTGCATCCACCGCGCGGGGCCGCCGCCCACCGGCTCCCACCAGCGCGGCGGCAGATCACGTCGCAGAGTCACACCGCCCGGAGTACGCACCTCCACCGCGCCGTGCCGCGAGACCCCCACCGTCACCCGCTCGGCCACGACACGCCAGCCACCGTCCTTGTCCGGCTCCAGGACCGCCCTGGGATCCGGCTCCGGGCAACGGCCGACCAGGGCGTACGACGGCTCGGGCTCCGCACCGTCCCAGCCCCAGAACACGGCCCCGTTCACGGCGACCAGAATCCGCAGCTCCGACCGGCTGAACCGGACGACACCGCCCCCCGGCCCCGGCTCCGCGCCTGCCACGGGCCCGGGCACCCGCGCACGCTCCGCCCCCCGGGCCGGCAGCCCGGTGGCGTCGGCCCGGCGCCTGCGCCACGCTGCTCGTACGGTACGCACACCCTGCGCTGCCCCCACCGAAGCCACCGCTTTCACCGAACGCACCAGGTCACGACCGTTCATGCTGCTCACCCTGCCACTGACCGCTCCGCGCACGGGTGTCGTTCAACTGCCGTTCACCCGTGCCAGGACCACATCTTCACGACACGGACTATGTGGGGCGCACCCTGGTGCCGAAGTCGATCACATGGCATTGTCCGTGCCAGCCGCTCACGCGCACACCCCAGCCCGTGCGCGGAGGACGCACACGACGCGCACAGTCCGGGAGCCGACCATGTCGACCGACAGTTCTCAGCCGCTCTGGCAGCCCGATCCCGAGCGCATTGCCCGGGCAAGGATCACCAGGTTCCAGGCCTGGGCCGCCGAACATCACGGCGCTCCCGCCGACGGGGGCTACGCGGCCCTGCAACGTTGGTCCGTCGACGACCTGGACACCTTCTGGAAAGCCGTCACGGAGTGGTTCGACGTCCGCTTCTCGCACCCCTACGCGCGCGTGCTCGGCGACCGCTCGATGCCCGGCGCCCAGTGGTTCCCCGGAGCAACCGTCAACTACGCCGAACACGCCCTGCGCGCGGCCGGCACCCGTGCCGACGAACCGGCCCTCCTGTACGTCGACGAGACACACGAACCGCTCCCCGTCACCTGGGCCGAGCTGCGCCGCCAGGTCGGCTCCCTGGCCGCCGAACTGCGCGCCCTCGACGTACGCCCCGGCGACCGCGTCAGCGGCTACCTCCCGAACGTCCCGCAGGCGGTCGTCGCCCTCCTGGCCACAGCCGCCGTCGGCGCGGTCTGGACATCCTGCGCGCCCGACTTCGGCGCCCGCAGCGTCCTCGACCGTTTCCAGCAGGTCGAACCCGTGGTGCTCTTCACGGTCGACGGCTACCGCTACGGCGGCAAGGAGCACGACCGACGCGAGGTCGTCACCGAACTGCGCCGCGAACTGCCCACCCTGCGCGCCGTGATCCACATCCCGCTCCTCGGCACCGAGGCACCCGAGGGCGCCCTTGACTGGTCGGCCCTCACCTCGGCCGACACGGACCCCGTCTTCGAACAGGTGCCCTTCGACCACCCCCTGTGGGTGCTCTACTCCTCCGGCACGACCGGCCTGCCCAAGGCCATCGTCCAGTCGCAGGGCGGCATCCTCGTCGAGCACCTCAAGCAACTCGGCCTGCACTGCGACCTGGGTCCCGAGGACCGCTTCTTCTGGTACACCTCGACCGGCTGGATGATGTGGAACTTTCTCATCTCCGGCCTGCTCACCGGCACCACGATCGTCCTCTACGACGGCAGCCCGGGCTACCCCGACACAGGCGCCCAGTGGCGGATCGCCGAACGCACGAAGGCCACCCTCTACGGCACCTCCGCCGCCTACGTCATGGCCTGCCGCAAGGCCGGCGTGCACCCGTCCCGCGACTTCGACCTCTCGTCCGTCCAGTGCGTCGCGACCACCGGCTCACCCTTGCCGCCCGACGGCTTCCGCTGGCTCCACGACGAGGTCCGCGACGACCTGTGGATCGCCTCCGTCAGCGGCGGCACCGACGTGTGCTCCTGCTTCGCCGGAGCCGTACCGACCCTCCCGGTCCACGTCGGCGAGCTCCAGGCCCCGTGCCTCGGCACCGACCTGCAGTCCTGGGATCCCAGCGGCAGCCCCCTCGTCGACGAGGTCGGCGAACTCGTCGTCACCAACCCCATGCCGTCGATGCCCATCCACTTCTGGAACGACCCCGACGGCAGCCGCTACCACGACAGCTACTTCGACACCTACCCCGGCGTATGGCGGCACGGCGACTGGATCACCCTCACCTCCCGCGGATCCGTCGTCATCCACGGCCGTTCCGACTCCACGCTCAACCGCCAGGGCGTCCGCATGGGATCCGCCGACATCTACGAAGCCGTCGAGCGGCTCCCCGAAATCAGGGAGTCCCTCGTCATCGGCATCGAGCAGCCCGACGGCGGCTACTGGATGCCCCTCTTCGTACACCTGGCCCCCGGAGCCGTCCTCGACGAGGCCCTGCTGAACCGGATCAAGCAGACGATCCGCGAGCAACTGTCACCGCGCCACGTCCCCGACGAGATCATCGAAGTACCCGGCGTCCCGCACACCCTCACCGGCAAGCGCATCGAGGTCCCCGTCAAGCGCCTCCTCCAAGGCACCCCGCTGGAGAAGGCGGTCAACCCGGGCTCCATCGACAACCTCGACCTGCTGAACTTCTACGAGGACCTGGCCCGCAAACGCGCCTGACCCCCACCACACAACTCCCCGTCACCATGGCTCAGGCGCAGGTCGCACCGGATACCCGCCGTGACCTGCGCCTTCCGCCATCGGCCGAGCGCGCGATCACCGAGCCAAGCCCATTGTCAGTGTCGCCGGTTACTGTGAGTGAGCATTGATCGACCGCGTACAGGGGGAAACAATGGCGCACACCGACAACCGGACCATGCGACGCGTCCTGCACCGCGAGATCGCCGGCACCATCGGCCTGCTGACCGACGAGCACGACTTCCGGGCCATGCGGCGCTACCGCAGCTTCACCTTCGACGACCACGCCACCTACCTGAAACAGGTGGAGACACTCCTCAGGACCCGGGCCCTGCAGGGCAGCCACACCACAGTGGCCCTCTTCGACCCCGAGGAATACGCCGAGTTCTGCACACAGAAGGGCCTGGACCCCGACAAGCCGTCGAGCCGCACCCGCTTCACCGCGCAGATCGCGGTGACGGGTCCGACCCTTCCCTATGACGGCCGACCGCTGGCCGACCTGCTCCCCGCCCTCGTCGACGAGGCCGTTCGGCAGGCCACCTGGGAGTACGCGACCACCCTCCTCGCCCGCCTGGGCGCCTGCACCTCCTGCGGCGAGGACATCGGACGCGCCGCTTTCGCCCGAGCCACGGACCTCCTCGTCCGCATCCTCGACACGGCCCCGCCCGGCAACCGCCACCTCGTCTGCAGCGTCACCGGACCGCCCGAAACCCTCATCGCCGCCCTCCACATCACCGACGACGGGGCCGCCCTGGAACTGGACGAGACCGAAGCCCTCGAGTTCACCACGGTCCTGGCCCTCGGCCTGGCCACCGAGAGCCCTGGAGGACTCGTCATCCGCGCCAGCGCCCCAGACACACCCGACCGCGTCTACGGCTGGCGCATGCGCGCATACGGACTCGAACCCCTCACCGCCGGAGAGGTCTTCGACGCCTACTGCACCGATGTCGAATCCGGAGACCTGATCTCCCCGGAGTCCAACGTCGACTACTGCGCGCCGCCCGACCTGAGGGAGGAGAAACCCGCCCAGGGGCACCAGCACTGAAATGCCGGAGGGGCGCCCCACCTCAGTGGGGCGCCCCTCGCGGGAAACCGTCGGCGGCCAGGCCCGGCCTACTCGCCCGACAACACCGCCTGCGCCGCGCTGCGCGCGTCCTCGGCACTGTCCGTCGCCCGCGCCGCCGCAGCGGCCCGCTCGCACTGGGCCAGCGTGTACTTCGCCAGCGTCGCCCGGACATAGGGAATCGACGCGGCACCCATCGAAAGAGAGGTGACGCCCAGACCGGTCAGCACGCACGCGAGCAGCGGGTCGGACGCGGCCTCACCACAGACACCACAGCTCTTGCCCTCGGCCTTCGCCGCCTCGGCGGACAGCTCCACCAGGTCGAGCAGGGCGGGCTGCCACGGGTCCTGCAGACGGGACACCGCACCCACCTGACGGTCGGCGGCGAAGGTGTACTGGGCGAGGTCGTTCGTCCCCAGAGACAGGAACTCGACCTCCTGCAGGATCGAGCGAGCCCGCAGAGCGGCCGACGGGATCTCGACCATCGCGCCGAACTTCGCCCGCAGCCCAGCCTCACGGCAGGCGTCCGCGAAGGCCCGGGCATCGGTACGGTCCGCAACCATCGGGGCCATGACCTCGAGGTAGACCGGCAGCCCCTCCGCGGCCTTCGCGAGCGCCGTCAGCTGGGTGCGCAGGACCTCCGGGTGGTCGAGCAGCGTCCGCAGACCCCGCACGCCGAGCGCCGGGTTCGGCTCGTCGGACGGCGTGAGGAAGTCGAGCGGCTTGTCCGCACCCGCGTCCAGCACCCGCACCACGACACGCCCCTCCGGGAACGCCTCGAGAACCTGCCGGTACGCGGCGACCTGCTTCTCCTCGGACGGCGCCTGCTTGCTGTCGTCCAGGAAGAGGAACTCGGTACGGAAGAGACCGACCCCCTCGGCCCCGGCTTCGACAGCGGCCGCCACATCAGCGGGGCCACCGATGTTCGCCAGCAGCGGCACCTTGTGACCGTCCGCGGTGGCACCGGGCCCGGTCGAAGCCGCCAACGCAGCCTTCCGCTCGGCGGCCGCGGCCTCGAGCTGAGCCTTCTTCTCGTCGCTCGGATCCACGAAGATCTCTCCCGTGCTGCCGTCGACGGCGATCATCGCGCCCTCGGCGAGCTCACCGGCACCCGGCAGCGCCACCACGGCCGGCACACCGAGCGCCCGGGCCAGAATCGCGCTGTGGCTGGTCGGACCGCCCTCCTCGGTGACGAAGCCGAGCACCAGAGTCGGGTCCAGCAGCGCGGTGTCGGCCGGCGCGAGGTCCCGGGCGACCAGGACATAGGGCTCGTCACTGTCGGGGACGCCCGGCATGGGCACCCCCAGCAGACGGGCGACAATACGATTCCGCACGTCGTCGAGGTCGGCCACGCGACCGGCGAGGTACTCACCGGCCCCCGCCAGCAGCTCGCGGTATGAGGCGAACGCGTCGTACACCCCGCGCTCCGCCGTGCTGCCGACGGCGATCCGCCGCTCCACATCGGCCATCAGCTCGGGATCCTGGGCCATCATGGCCTGCGCCTCGAGCACCGCCTGGGCTTCGCCGCCGGCCAGGTTGCCGCGCGCCATCAGGTCCGCCGCCACCGCCTCCACGGCCTTGCGGGCTCGCCCCTGTTCACGCCCCGCCTCTTCCGCCGGGATCTGTTTCGCGGGCGGCTCGAGCACCGCCGTTCCCATGTGTCGAACCTCGCCGATGGCCACACCGTGGCTCACGCCGACGCCTCGCAGCGTTGTCTCCATCTCACCCGTCTCCGATAGAGCGGCGGGTCCCACCGCCGCGTTGGTTGTCGTACTCGCCGTCATACGACGGCGCTGACGTCACTTCCAGAGGAAGAGACTGTCGCCGGCCTTCACTTCGCCGTCGATGCGAAGATCGGAGAGAGCTTCGGCCGTGGCCTCCAGAGCCACGACCGGGCAGACCGCGGACTTGCCGGCGGCCTCGACGGCGGCCGGGTTCCAGCGCACGACACCCTGGCCGCGCGTGACGGTGTCGCCCTTGTTCACGAGCAGCTCGAAACCCTCGCCGTTGAGCTGCACGGTGTCGATGCCGAGGTGGGTGAGCACGCCGTGGCCGCTCTCGTCGACCACGACGAACGCGTGCGGGTGCAGGGAGACGATGACGCCGTCCACGGGCGAGACGGCCTCGGAAGGCTCACGTACGGGGTCGATCGCTGTGCCCGGGCCGACCATGGCCCCGGAGAAGACGGGATCCGGCACGGCTGCCAGTCCGATGGCGCGTCCTGCGAGCGGGGACGTCACGGTGGTCATGGGAAGCCTCCCAGGGGTGGAGATCGATATGGCCGTCCCTGTAGGTACCGGGCGGCAACTGTTCAGCAGCGTATGTCACCTGAAGTGCCGGTTCCGCTGAGCACTCCGAAGTGGTCTAGACCATACCCCAAATCGATTTGCACCCGCTCCGCGGCCGCGTGTACAGTCGTACTCCTGCTTGGGGTTGAGCGACGCGAGCTTGCGTCTCGACCGGGCAGCAACCAACTTGTCAGATCCTATCTCCGGGTCGCCTTCTGCATGCCTGCAGGACGGTGGTCAGGGGGCCGGAAAATCACTGATAGAGTTTGGAACAGCGAAGGGAAGCGCCCGGAGGAAAGCCCGAGAGGGTGAGTACAAAGGAAGCGACCGTTCCTTGAGAACTCAACAGCGTGCCAAAAGTCAACGCCAGATATGTTGATACCCCGTCTCCAGCATTTGCTG
>NZ_JAAHBP010000002.1 GCF_023184515.1 Streptomyces sp. D2-8
CTTTCCCGGGGGCCAACCCCCGGACCCCTGGCCGACCTCGGTGTGAGCCGGAATCATGAGCGCAACTCCTTGCCGGTCAGCTCCAGGAACACGTCTTCGAGGGTGTGCCGCTCCACCGAGATCCTCTCCGGCATCACGCCGTGCTGGGCGCACCAGGAGGTGACCGTCGCGAGCAGCTGCGGGTCGACCTTGCCGACGACCCGGTAGGAACCCGGCGTCAGCTCGGCGGCCGAGCAGTCTGCGGGCAGGGCCTTCAGCAGCGATCCCACGTCGAGGCCGGGCCGGCCCGTGAAGCGGAGCGTGTTCTCGGCGCCGCCCCGGCACAGTTCCTCCGGGGAGCCCTGGGTGATGACCCGGCCCGCGTCGATGATCGCCACGTCGTCGGCGAGCTGCTCGGCCTCGTCCATGTAGTGGGTGGTGAGGATCACGGAGACGCCGTCCGCGCGCAGGTCCCGGACGAGGTCCCAGGTGGCCCGGCGGGCCTGCGGGTCGAGCCCGGCGGTCGGCTCGTCGAGGAAGACCAGCTCCGGTCGCCCGACCACGGCCATGGCCAGCGCGAGCCGCTGCTGCTGCCCGCCGGACAGCCGCCGGTACGTGGTCCGGCCGCAGGAGCCGAGCCCGAGCCGCTCGATCAGCGCGTCCACGTCCAGCGGATGCGCGTGCAGCTTGGCCACGTGGCGGAGCATCTCGTCGGCCCGGGAGCCCGAGTAGACGCCGCCGGACTGGAGCATCACGCCGATGCGGGGCCGCAGGTCCCCGGACTGTCTCACCGGGTCGAGGCCCAGGACGCGCACCGTGCCGGAGTCCGGCTTGCGGTACCCCTCGCAGGTCTCGACCGTGGTGGTCTTGCCCGCCCCGTTGGGGCCGAGCACGGCGGTCACACCCGCCCGGGCCACCAGGTCGAGCCCGTCCACCGCGGTCTTCGGGCCGTACCGCTTCACCAGGGCCTGGACCTGGACCACGGGCTCACTTCGCATGGGTCCAGAGTCTAGGTAGGCGCGCCGGACATCAGACCGGCGGGTGCAGAAACTCCTCATCACGGGGCCGGTGGACCGCCAGCCACTGTTCGGCGTAGGCCACCGCGTCCGCCACCGGGAACAGCCGGGCCTCGGCCGCGGCCACCTTTCCGCGGACGACGGGACGGTCCCGTTCGAAGTCGTAGCCCAGCTCGTCGAAACGGTCCGAGCTGATCGACACCTCGGTCACGGTCTCCCAGCCCTCCGGACCCGGGCGGCCCACGGCGACGCGCGGGGACGGGATGCGGTACTCGGCGAGGTGGAAGCTCGTGCAGGAGGCGTAGCCGGCCCCGAGCAGCAGCACCCTTGCGTCCATCGCCTCCAGTTTCGCCAGCGGGCTGCGCTCACCGAGCCGGCAGTCGGGCGCGTGCCCGTCGAGCACCTTCGCCGCCTGCGGGCCGAGTGCCGCGAACGAGGTCTGCGGGTGCGCGCTGCGCAGTGCGCCGGGCCAGGTGCGCACGGTCTCCGGGAGGACGCCGACCCCGCGGGCGGGGGTGATCCGCGGGTCGTAGGCGGGCATGGTGGCGCGGATGGCCGCCCACCATTGCGGGGGTACCGGCGGATTGCTCCACAGGGCCGGGTCGGACAGGTCGCCGGTCTGGGTGGGCACCACGAGCGTGCCCTCCGGGCCGAGCGCGTCGAGCAGTCCTTGCACCACCGCCACGGCGCCGCCGTTGACCCAGCCGAGGGAGCTGAGCGAGGAGTGCACCAGGAGGGTCTCACCAGGGCGTACGCCGAACTCGCCGAGCTGCTTCCGGAGCGTCTCGCGGGTGACAAGAGGGCCGGTCGGAGGGGGTGCGGGCATGGTTGTGGAGTGTCCCCCATGCGGCTGCCGCATGCCACCGGTTTGATCGATCAGAGATCGTTTCCGCAGGTCAGATTAGGTTTACCTAAGTGACGCAGGGCACCGTGGTGTGCGGCACACGCGGCTTGCCGGGTCCGGAAGAATTACGCAACAATGGCGTTGTGAAAAACGTCGGCGAGGCACCTCACGAGGAGCTGGCGACCGGGGAGCGGTCCACCCGCAACCGGGTCGCGCGGTCCATCCTGGACCACGGCCCCTCGACCGTCGCCGAGCTCGCCGAGCGGCTGGGCCTCACCCAGGCGGCCGTGCGCCGGCACCTCGACGCCCTCACGGGCGACGGTGTCGTGGAGGCGCGCGAGCAGCGGGTGTACGGCGCGCGGACCCGCGGCCGCCCGGCCAAGGTGTTCGCCCTGACAGACTGCGGCCGGGACGCCTTCGACCAGTCGTACGACACGCTCGCGGCGGACGCTCTGCGCTGGATCGCCGACCGCGAGGGCGGCAACGAGGCGATCGCCGCCTTCGCCCGCGCCAGGATCGCCGCGCAGGCGGGCGCCTACCGCCGGGCGGTCGAGGCCGCCGCGCCCGAGAAACGGACCGAAGCGCTGGCCAAGGCCTTGAGTGCCGACGGGTACGCTGCTACGGCGCGCAATGCGCCCCACCCGCAGAAGGGTGAGCAGCTCTGTCAGCACCACTGCCCGGTCGCCCACGTCGCCGAGCAGTTCCCGCAGCTGTGCGAGGCGGAGACGGAATTCTTCGCCGAGCTGCTCGGTACGCACGTACAGCGGCTCGCCACCATCGCGCACGGCGACGGCGTCTGCACGACGTTCATCCCCAAGATTTCCCATAACGCATCTGCAAGCACGGCCGGGAGGAACCCCGCATGACTCTCCCCACGGAGACTGCCCACCCCGAGCTCGAGGGCCTGGGCAAGTACGAGTACGGCTGGGCCGACTCCGACACGGCCGGCGCCTCTGCCAAGCGCGGCATCAACGAGGACGTCGTCCGGGACATCTCCTCCAAGAAGAACGAGCCGGAGTGGATGACCAAGCTCCGGCTCAAGGGCCTGCGCCTGTTCGAGAAGAAGCCCATGCCGAACTGGGGCTCGGACCTCTCGGGCATCGACTTCGACAACATCAAGTACTTCGTGCGCTCCACGGAGAAGCAGGCGGAGTCCTGGGAGGACCTGCCCGAGGACATCAAGAACACGTACGACAAGCTCGGCATCCCCGAGGCGGAGAAGCAGCGCCTCGTCGCCGGTGTCGCCGCCCAGTACGAGTCGGAGGTCGTCTACCACCAGATCCGTGAGGACCTGGAGGAGCAGGGCGTCATCTTCCTCGACACCGACACCGCGCTGAAGGAGCACCCGGAGCTCTTCAAGGAGTACTTCGGGACGGTCATCCCCGTCGGCGACAACAAGTTCGCGTCGCTGAACTCCGCCGTGTGGTCGGGCGGCTCCTTCATCTACGTGCCGCCGGGCGTCCACGTGGAGATCCCGCTCCAGGCCTACTTCCGTATCAACACGGAGAACATGGGCCAGTTCGAGCGGACCCTGATCATCGTCGACGAGGGTGCCTACGTGCACTACGTCGAGGGCTGCACCGCGCCGATCTACAAGTCGGACTCGCTGCACTCCGCGGTCGTCGAGATCATCGTCAAGAAGAACGCCCGCTGCCGCTACACGACCATCCAGAACTGGTCGAACAACGTCTACAACCTGGTCACCAAGCGCGCCGTCGCCTACGAGGGCGCGACCATGGAGTGGATCGACGGCAACATCGGCTCCAAGGTGACGATGAAGTACCCGGCCGTCTACCTGATGGGCGAGCACGCCAAGGGCGAGACCCTGTCCATCGCCTTCGCCGGCGAGGGCCAGCACCAGGACGCCGGCTCCAAGATGGTCCACATGGCGCCGAACACGTCCTCCAACATCGTCTCGAAGTCCGTGGCGCGTGGTGGCGGCCGTACGTCCTACCGCGGCCTCGTCGAGATCGGCGAGGGCGCCCACGGCTCCAAGTCGAACGTGCTCTGCGACGCGCTGCTCGTCGACACCATCTCCCGCTCGGACACCTACCCCTACGTGGACGTCCGCGAGGACGACGTGTCCATGGGCCACGAGGCGACCGTCTCCAAGGTCTCCGAGGACCAGCTCTTCTACCTGATGAGCCGCGGCCTGAGCGAGTTCGAGGCCATGGCGATGATCGTGCGCGGCTTCGTCGAGCCCATCGCCAAGGAGCTCCCCATGGAGTACGCGCTGGAGCTCAACCGGCTGATCGAGCTGCAGATGGAAGGCGCGGTCGGCTGACCCGCCCCCTCGACCGCAGACGTCCTACCCAGGAAAGAGAGCACTACGACAGCCATGGCTGAGGCCCAGAACATCCCCGTGGGATCCACCACCGCGGGCTCGATCGCGGTCGCCGCGGAGTCGACCGTCGCCACGCGCATGAGCGCGCCCCCCTCCTTCGACGTGGCGGACTTCCCCGTCCCGCACGGCCGTGAGGAGGAGTGGCGGTTCACCCCGCTGGAGCGCCTGCGCGGCCTGCACGACGGCACCGCCGTCGCCACCGGCAACGGCGTGAAGGTCGAGGTCCAGGCCCCCGAGGGCGTCACCGTCGAGGCCGTCGGCCGCGACGACGCGCGGCTCGGCAAGGCCGGCACCCCGGCGGACCGCGTCGCCGCCCAGGCCTACTCGGTATTCGAGAAGGCCTCGGTCGTGACCGTCCCCAAGGAGACCGTCCTCACCGAGCCCATCCGCATCGCGGTGCACGGCGAGGGCGGCACCGCCTTCGGCCACCAGGTGATCGAACTGGGTGCCTTCGCCGAGGCCGTCGTGGTCATCGACCACACCGGTGACGCGGTGCTCGCCGCCAACGTCGACTACCTCCTGGGCGACGGCGCCAAGCTCACCGTCGTCTCCGTCCAGGACTGGGACGAGAAGGCCGTCCACGTCGCCCAGCACAACGCGCTCGTCGGCCGCGACGCCTCCTTCAAGTCGGTCGTCGTCACCTTCGGCGGCGACCTCGTCCGGCTGCACCCGCGCGTGCAGTACGCCGGCCCCGGCGGCGAGGCCGAGCTGTTCGGCCTGTACTTCACCGACCAGGGCCAGCACCAGGAGCACCGCCTCCTGGTCGACCACAACGTCCCGCACTGCAAGTCGAACGTCGTCTACAAGGGCGCGCTCCAGGGCGACGACGCGCACGCGGTCTGGATCGGCGACGTGCTCATCGAGGCCACGGCCGAGGGCACGGACACGTACGAGATGAACCGCAACCTGGTCCTCACGGACGGGGCCCGCGTGGACTCCGTACCGAACCTCGAGATCGAGACCGGCGAGATCGTCGGCGCCGGCCACGCCTCGGCGACCGGCCGCTTCGACGACGAGCAGCTCTTCTACCTCATGGCCCGCGGCATCCCGGAGCACGAGGCCCGCCGTCTGGTGGTCCGCGGCTTCTTCGCCGAGCTGGTCCAGCAGATCGGCCTCCCCGACATCGAGGAGCGCCTGATCGCCAGGATCGAGGAGGAGCTGGAGGCGGCGGTCGCATGACCTTCGTACGCGTCTGTGGACTGGGCGAGCTGGAGGAGGACACCCCGAAACGGGTGGAACTCGACGGCACTCCCGTGTCCATCGTGCAGACCGAGGGCGAGGTGTTCGCGATCCACGACATCTGCTCGCACGCGAACGTCTCCCTGTCGGAGGGCGAGGTCGACGACTGCCACATCGAGTGCTGGCTGCACGGCTCGCGTTTCGACCTCCGCTCCGGCAAGCCCGACGCCCTTCCGGCGACACGCCCCGTCCCCGTATACCCCGTACAGATCGATGGGGACGACGTGCTCGTCTCCCTCACCCAGGAGTCCTGAGGCACCCATGGCAACGCTTGAAATCCGAGACCTGCACGTCACCGTCGAGGTCGAGAACGGTACGAAGGAAATCCTCAAGGGTGTCGACCTCACCGTGAAGCAGGGCGAGACGCACGCCATCATGGGCCCCAACGGCTCCGGCAAGTCGACTCTCGCCTACTCCCTCGCGGGTCACCCGAAGTACACGATCACCGGCGGCACCGTCACCCTCGACGGCGAGGACGTCCTGGAGATGTCCGTCGACGAGCGCGCCCGCGCCGGCCTGTTCCTCGCCATGCAGTACCCGGTCGAGGTCCCGGGCGTCTCGGTGTCGAACTTCCTGCGCACCTCCGCCACGGCCGTCCGCGGCGAGGCCCCCAAGCTGCGCACCTGGGTGAAGGAGGTCAAGGAGGCCATGGAGCGCCTCAACATCGACCCGTCCTTCGCCGAGCGCAACGTCAACGAGGGCTTCTCCGGCGGTGAGAAGAAGCGCCACGAGATCCTCCAGCTCGAGCTGCTCAAGCCGAAGGTCGCGGTGCTCGACGAGACCGACTCCGGTCTGGACGTCGACGCGCTGCGTGTCGTGTCGGAGGGCGTGAACCGGGTCCGCGAGACGGGCGAGGTCGGCACCCTGCTGATCACGCACTACACGCGCATCCTCCGCTACATCAAGCCCGACCACGTGCACGTCTTCTCCGGCGGCCGGATCGTCGAGTCCGGCGGCGCCGAGCTCGCCGACAAGCTGGAGAACGAGGGCTACGAGGCCTATGCGAAGCTCGACGGAGTCGACACGAAGGGTGGCGCATCCGCGTGACATTGCTGCCGGGCCTCCTCGACACCGAGGCGATCCGCAAGGACTTCCCCATCCTGGACCGCCAGGTCCACGACGGCCGGAAGCTCGTGTACCTGGACAACGCCGCGACCAGCCAGAAGCCGCGCCAGGTACTGGACGCCCTGAGCGAGTACTACGAGCGCTACAACGCCAACGTCCACCGCGGTGTGCATGTGCTCGCCGAGGAGGCCACGGCGCTGTACGAGGGCGCGCGCGACAAGGTCGCGGAGTTCATCAACGCGCCGTCGCGCGACGAGGTGATCTTCACCAAGAACGCCTCCGAGTCGCTCAACCTCGTGGCGAACATGCTGGGCTGGGCCGACGAGCCCTACCGCGTGGACTCCGAGACCGAGATCGTCATCACGGAGATGGAGCACCACTCCAACATCGTGCCGTGGCAGCTGCTCGCGCAGCGCACGGGCGCCAAGCTGAAGTGGTTCGGCCTCACCGACGACGGCCGCCTCGACCTGTCGAACATCGACGAGGTCATCACCGAGAAGACGAAGATCGTCTCCTTCGTGCTGGTCTCCAACATCCTCGGCACCCAGAACCCCGTCGAGGCGATCGTGCGCCGCGCCCAGGAGGTCGGTGCGCTGGTGTGCATCGACGCCTCCCAGGCCGCGCCGCACATGCCGCTGGACGTGCAGGCCCTGCAGGCCGACTTCGTGGCCTTCACCGGACACAAGATGTGCGGCCCGACCGGCATCGGCGTCCTCTGGGGCCGCCAGGAGCTGCTGGAGGACCTGCCTCCGTTCCTCGGCGGCGGCGAGATGATCGAGACGGTGTCGATGCACTCCTCGACCTACGCCCCGGCACCCCACAAGTTCGAGGCGGGCACGCCCCCGATCGCCCAGGCGGTCGGACTCGGCGCGGCGATCGACTACCTCGACGCGATCGGCATGGACAAGATCCTCGCTCATGAGCACGCGCTCACCGAGTACGCGGTGAAGCGGCTGCTGGAGGTTCCCGACCTGCGCATCATCGGCCCGACCACGGCCGAGGAGCGCGGCGCGGCGATCAGCTTCACCCTCGGGGACATCCACCCGCACGACGTGGGTCAGGTCCTCGACGAGCAGGGCATCGCGGTCCGGGTCGGCCACCACTGCGCGCGGCCGGTCTGCCTGCGGTACGGAATTCCTGCGACCACGCGAGCGTCGTTCTATCTGTACTCCACGCCAGCTGAGATCGACGCGCTGGTCGACGGCCTGGAGCACGTACGGAACTTCTTCGGCTGAGGGGCGTGCTGAACGGTGAAACTGGACTCCATGTACCAGGAAGTCATCCTGGACCACTACAAGAACCCGCACGGGCGGGGCTTGCGGGATGGCGACGCCGAGGTGCACCACGTCAACCCGACGTGCGGTGACGAGATCACCCTGCGGGTGAAGTACGACGGCACCACGATCGAGGACGTCTCGTACGAGGGCCAGGGCTGTTCGATCAGCCAGGCGAGCGCGTCCGTACTGAACGACCTCCTCGTCGGCAAGGACCTCTCCGACGCGCGGAAGATCCAGGAGACCTTCCTGGAGCTGATGCAGTCCAAGGGGAAGCTCGAACCCGACGATGCGATGGAGGAGATCCTGGAGGACGCGGTCGCGTTCGCCGGGGTGTCCAAGTACCCGGCCCGGGTGAAGTGCGCCCTGCTGAGCTGGATGGCCTGGAAGGACGCGACGGCCCAGGTACTGGGCGGAGCCGACGCCGAGAAGGAGACGACGGCATGAGCGAGACCGTTGAGATGAAGCCGGCCTCGGAGGAAGAGGTCCGTGAGGCGCTGTACGACGTGGTCGACCCCGAGCTGGGCATCGACGTCGTCAACCTCGGCCTGATCTACGGCATCCACATCGACGACGCGAACATCGCGACGCTCGACATGACCCTGACCTCGGCGGCCTGCCCGCTGACGGACGTCATCGAGGACCAGGCGAAGTCCGCCACCGACGGCCTCGTGAACGAGCTGCGCATCAACTGGGTCTGGATGCCCCCGTGGGGCCCCGACAAGATCACGGACGACGGGCGCGAGCAGCTGCGTGCTCTCGGGTTCAACGTCTGAGATCCACCGACTGACATGAGGGCGGCACCCTTTCCGGGTGCCGCCCTCACGCATGCTCAGCTCAGACCGGCCACGATCTGGAACGACGAGTCCGAGCGGTACTGGTGACTGTTCTCGTAGGGGTCCAGGCGGAGCTGGAGGTTGCGGTGGCGCAGGAAGCGGCCCGGGTAGTTGACCGACTCCAGCGTGAGCGTTCCCGACGGGCCCCAGAAACGGGGGCAGAACGTGGCGTCCTCCCGGAAGAGGGACGATCCGTCGTTCGTGTTCGCGACCAGGACGAAGCTGCGGTGGCGGAGGTAGCGGCCGTCCGCGGTGGTGAAGGAGTAGCAGGAGGAGTCGGCGAGACCGGTGACGCGCTTGAAGGTGGCGTCCTCGCGCTGCTCCGGCCCTGAGCCGATCTGGTCCAGGCGTACATAGCCGTCGCGCACCCGCCAGTGGCGGTCGGGGAAGTTGACCGAGCGTATGGATATGCCCTGCGAGGACGGGGGCTTCGGGTGCTTCGAAGGGGTGGGTGACGACTTCGGCGGCTTCGGGGCCTTCTTCTGGGGCTCCGGGCTCGGGGCGGCCTTGGGAGCGCTGCTGGTGGGGGTGGGGGACGGGTGGGTGCGGTCCGCGCCGGCCTTTTCGGTACCGCCGGCCTTTTCGGTACCGCCCTTGGAGGGGGTCGCGAAGGAGATCAGGCCGCCCGGGGCAGAACTGCTGAGGGTGGTCGGCTCCGCCGCCCGGGATTTCGGCTCGCCGGACTCGCTGTCCATCACGGTGATGGCCGTGACGCACGCGGTGACGGTGGCCAGGGCCAGCGCGCCCGCCAGCCAGAGCCGTCGCGTCCCCGGTGCCCGGGTGGTGTCCGGGGCCCAGCCGCTCTCCCAGGGGCGGTCCTGTGGCGTCCGGGACTTGTCTTCTGACATGCGCTGTTCCTCCAGCGGGGCACCCTTGACGGCGGCGCAGTTGTGGTGGCCCGGTGTGTGATCGGTGGACACCGTAGTGGACCCGCGGGGCGCCTGTGGCGCGTTTTGGGAGAGCGGTTTCTCTCCGATATCAAGTCCCGCGTTGTGTACGGTCGTACAGATGTTGTGTACGCTCGTACACATGGGCTATCTCCTGTTGGCCGGCGCCATAGCCGCCGAAGTGGGCGCTACCACCGCCATGAAGTACAGCGACGGCTTCAGCAGGCTCGGGCCGTCGCTGCTCACGGTCCTCGGATACGTCGTCTCGTTCGCGCTGCTCGCGCAGACCCTGAAGACCGTCTCGGTCGGTACGGCCTACGCGATCTGGGCCGGGGTCGGCACCGCCGCCATCGCCACGATCGGGATCGCGTTCATGGGCGAGGGGATGACCGTCGCCAAGGCCGGCGGGATCGCGCTGATCATCGCCGGGGTCGTGGTGCTGAACCTGGGCGGAGCCCACTGATGGCCCGGCGCTACGACCCCGAGCGGCGGCAGCGGATCATCGACGCGGCGATCCGGGTCGTCGGGTCGAAGGGGATCGCCGGGCTGAGCCACCGCAGTGCCGCGGCCGAGGCCGATGTGCCGCTCGGTTCCACGACGTACCACTTCAAGACCCTCGACGAGCTGCTCGTCGCCGCGCTGCGGCAGGCCAACGAGGGGTTCGCCAAGGTGGCCGCCGCGCGCGCCGGCCTGACGGATCCGCAGACCGACCTCGCGGCCGAAATCGCCGGGTGGATCGGAGAGTGGCTCGCGGGCGACCGCACCGGCGTCGAGCTGGAGTACGAGCTGTATCTGGCCGCCCTGCGCCGCCCCGCCCTGCGCCCCGTCGCCGCCGAGTGCACCGAGGAAGTCGCCGAGATGCTGTCCCGGCGTACGGATCCGGTCACCGCGCAGGCGCTCGTGGCGCTCATCGACGGCATCTGTCTTCAGGTGCTGCTGACGGGGGTGCCGTACGACGAGGAGTATGCGCGGCAGGTGCTGGGGCGGGTCGTCGCGGGGGCCCGCGGGTGACGTCGGCGGGGCGGGTGTCCGTGCTGCTGAGGGGCACCTTCGAGGGGTGGATACCGCCCGTCCCGTGAGATGCCCCCGCACCGGTTCGCATCGACCGCCGTCCGCCGGTTAGGTTGCCCTCATGACCGACACGACTGCTCCTCGCACGACCGGCGCCGTGGCCGCCGGCCTCGCCACGATCGCCGCCGACGGCACCGTTCTCGACACCTGGTTCCCCGCGCCCGAGCTGGCCGACCAGCCCGGCCCGTCCGGCACCGAGCGGCTGTCCGCCGAGCGTGCCGCGGAGCTGCTCGGCGGTGGCGCGACCGCGGCGATCGGCCCGGACGCCCGCCGGGGCGTCGAGGTGGTCGCGGTCCGCACGGTCATCGCCTCGCTCGACGAGAAGCCGATCGACGCGCACGACGCGTACCTGCGCCTGCACCTGCTCTCCCACCGCCTGGTCAAGCCGCACGGCCAGAGCCTGGACGGCATCTTCGGCTTCCTCGCCAACGTCGCCTGGACCTCGCTCGGTCCGGTCGCCGTCGACGACCTGGAGAAGGTGCGGCTCAACGCCCGCGCCGAGGGCCTGCACCTCCAGGTCACCTCCGTCGACAAGTTCCCGCGCATGACGGACTACGTGGCCCCCAAGGGCGTCCGGATCGCCGACGCCGACCGGGTCCGCCTCGGCGCGCACCTCGCCGAGGGCACCACGGTCATGCACGAGGGCTTCGTCAACTTCAACGCCGGCACGCTCGGCACGTCGATGGTCGAGGGCCGCATCTCCGCCGGTGTCGTGATCGGCGACGGCTCGGACATCGGCGGCGGTGCCTCCACGATGGGCACGCTCTCCGGCGGCGGCAACGTCATCATCTCCATCGGCGAACGCTGCCTGATCGGCGCCGAGGCGGGCGTCGGCATCGCGCTGGGCGACGAGTGCGTCGTCGAGGCCGGCCTCTACGTCACCGCCGGCACCCGCGTCACCATGCCCGACGGCCAGATCATCAAGGCCCGCGAGCTGTCCGGCGCCTCCAACATCCTCTTCCGCCGCAACTCGGTCACCGGCACGGTCGAGGCCCGGCCGAACAACGCGGTGTGGGGCGGGCTGAACGAGATCCTGCACAGCCACAACTGACGATCCCGTACGGATGACCCGGCGTGACCTCGCGGTGGTTTTGGCAGATGAACCGGTGGACGCAGTGTCCGATCAGACGCCGAACCGATGAAAGAGGACCGGGGCATGAGGAACGAGCGGAGGCGGGCCGTGGTGTGCCGGCTGGCCGGGGTGGTCGTGGCGCTGGCGGTGTGCTGGCTGCCGGCGGGGGTCGCGCACGCCGACGAGACCAACACCGGCTCGCACAACGGCCACCGGGTCGGTCTGATCAACGTCAACGTCGGTCAGATCGACGACCCGGCGGAGGACGTGCTGGAGCACACGCTGCTGTTCGGTGACGGGTACGCCTGGAACTGAACGGGCGGAGCAGACGGGACGGCCCGTGCCGCAGGTGACTGCGGCGCGGGCCGTCCCCTCTTTTGTTCCTGGCCGGTGGCATAGCGGGACGCCCCCGCACGCGTCACAGGAAGTACGGGGAGCGGGCACAGGGTTCGCCCCGGGGGAGAGCGAAGGTGACGATGGATGCCGAAGCGCAGGAGAGTTTCCGGGAGTTCGTGGCGAACCGGTCGTCCGCGCTGCTGAAGACCGCCGTCCTGCTGAGCGGCGGCGACCGGCACGCGGGCGAGGACCTGCTCCAGAACGCGCTGATCAAGGCGGCGGGCCGCTGGCACCGCATCGACGAACCCGAGGCGTACGTCCGCCAGGTGCTCTACCGGCAGCAGGTCAGCCGCTGGCGGCTGAAGTGGCCGAGGCGTGAACTGAGCGTCGCCGAACTGCCGGAGACCGGCACCGACCCGGACGCCTCCGGGGCCGCCGAGCTGCGCCTGCTGATGCGCGGCGCACTGGCCCGGCTGACCGCGCGGCAGCGCACCGTGCTCGTGCTGCGCTACTTCGAGGACCTGCCCGAGGGCGAGGTGGCCCGCATCCTGGGCTGCTCCGTCGGCACCGTACGGTCCGCCACCCATCGTTCCCTCGCCCGGCTGCGCGCCCTCGCGCCCGAGCTGGCCGCCCTCGGCCCGGCCGACGCCGAGCAGCGGCCCTCCCGTGACTACTCGCCCGTGGAGGTGCGTCAGTGAACGTCGACGAACTCGTGCGTGACGCACTGCGCGACCAGGCCGACGGGCAGCCGCCCGCGGCTCCCGGCTTCGCCGACCGGGTGTTGGCCGTGCGCCGTCGCCGCCGCAGCCGGCGGCTCGCGACCGCTGCCGCCGCGGCCGTCGCTGTGGTGGCCGTCGCCGTGGCCGTGCCCGTCCTGGACTCCGGCAAGCAGGACGTACGCCCCTTGGGCGGGGGCGAGCAGACCGGCATCACCGCCCACCCGGACCAGTCGCCGCCGCGCGACATGATCGCGGCCGGGCGGGTCGCGCTGGCCGCCTACTTCACCAGGGCGATCGTCGAGCAGTCCGCCGACCGTGCCGTTTCGGAGCGGACGTACTGGTTGCTGAACCCGAGGACGAAGAAGTACGCGAAGGACGACCGGTGGTCGTACGTCGCGGTCGCCCCCGGGATGACGACCGCCGCCGTGCTGGAGCGGGACCTGCCCGTGCCGCGCATCGGACTGCTCGATCTGGCGAGCGGACAGGTCAAGCGGTGGATCCCGGTCGACCGGCCGGTGGCGGGCGTGGAGTTCTCCACCGACGGCAGGAAGCTCGTCGCGACGACGTACAGCGAGAACCCCGACCGCCGGGTGAAGATCGACGGGTCGGAGGGCTGGGAGGCCCCGTTCATGCAGTCGGACCGGACCGGGTTCCATGTCATCGACGTGGCTTCCGGGAGCAGTTCCTGGGCCGGGGTGGAGATCGGCGGGGGTGCGCACAACCCCGAGGCGTTCATCAACTCCCGTCAGGACTTCGCGTTCACCCGCGACGGCCGTCTCGTCTGGTCGGGGATGCCCACCGAACCCGGCGAGAAGTGGTACGACTTCACCGGCAAGGAAGTCCTCGCGTCGGAGCTGGAGCGGTACCGGGACTGGTCCGTCGACGCGGGGGTGTCGCCGGACGGGCAGCTCGTCGCCGGTCCGTTCGCCGGGCGGAAGTGGAAGACGTCGTCCTTCGTCCTCGACGCCCGCACCGGGAAGCAGCGCGAGGTGCGCGGGCAGCAACTGCTCGCCTGGGCGGACGGGGACTCGCTCGTCGCCTGGGACATCGGGGCGGACGGGAACGAGTACCACCAGCGGCTGGTGCTGGTGACCATCGGCGGCGAGAAGACCACCCCGCTCAGCGACTTCCGGTCGCCCAAGGACAACACCAAGGGGCGGTGGGAGCCGGTGTTCGCGGAACGGTGATCACGTGCTGATCAGGTCTTCGTGGAGCGAGAGCAGCTCGTCGGTCGTCCTGCGGCCGGCGGGCTGAAGGGGCCTGCGGACCGGGCCTGCCGGCAGGGCCAGTTCGTTGAGGAGCGCCTTCGCCGTGACGGTGCCCGGCAGGCCCGCCGACATGATCGCCTCGATGAGGGGCGTCGCCTGTTGCTGGAGGCGGGCCGCCCGGGCCGTCTCGCCCGCGTCGAACGCGTCCAGGACGGCCCGCAGGTGGCCCGGGATCACGTTCGCGACCGTGCTGACGTATCCCGCGCCGCCCACGGCGTACAGCGCGAGGTTGTGTTCGTCGCAGCCCGCGTAGTACGCCAGGGCCGTGCGGGCCAGGACCTTCTGGGCGCCCAGGAAGTCGCAGGAGCAGTCCTTGACCGCGACGATCCTGGGGTGGCCGGCGAGGCGGAGGATCGTCTCCGGTTCGATGCGGGTTCCGGTGCGGGCCGGGATGTCGTAGAGCATGAGCGGGAGTTCGGAGGCGTCCGCGATCTCTCGGAAGTGCGCCTCGATCGCGTCCTGCGGGGGTCTGCTGTAGTACGGCGACACCACCAACAGGCCGTCCGCGCCCGCCTTTTCGGCCTCCCGGGCCAGTTCGACGGTGTGCCGGGTGTCGGGGGTGCCGATACCGGTGACGACCTTCGCGCGGTCGCCCACCGCTTCCCGGACGGCAGCGACGAGGGCCGACTTCTCGGCGTCCGTGGTGGTGGGGGACTCGCCCGTCGTGCCGGAGAGGACCAGGCCGTCGCAGCCGTTCGCCACCAGGTGGGAGGCGAGGTGCTGGGCGCCGTCGAGGTCCAGGGTTCCGGACGGGGTGAAGGGGGTGATCATGGCGCAGAGGGTGCGGCCGAAGGGCGGTGTGGGCGGCGTGGTCATGGGGGTAGTGTCGGGCCGTTGACTTTGTAGCTCCACTTAATTCTGCTACTCGATATTCGTAAGATCTGCTTCAGGGTGGTGAGGGGTGCTCCGGCGGGTGCCCCGTCCGGGACGCGGGCTCGGCAGAGCTGGAGGGCGAGTCGCAGGGTAGCCGCGGGGCCGCCCGGGTACCCGGGGGTTCCTGACTTCGAGAGGAGGCGGAACACCGTGACCGGGACCATGGAACATCGGGCCGTGCACGACGAGCGCCACTCCGTGGGCGAGCTCGTCGCACAGGCCGCGGAGCAGCTCTCCACGCTCATGCGGCAGGAAGTGGCTCTCGCCAAGGAGGAGCTGGCCGAGAAGGGCCGGCGTGCGGGGCGTGGTGGCGGGCTGCTCGGGGCGGCGGGCGCCGTCGCGTACGCCGGGCTGCTCGCGCTGGCCGGTACGGGTGTCGCCGCGCTCTCGCTGGTGCTGCCCGTGTGGGCCGCGGCGCTGATCGTCACCGGGGTGCTGTTCGTGATCGCGGCCGTGCTGGCGGCGACCGGGCGTGGGCAGCTGAGGCAGGCCGCGCCGCCTACGCCCGAGAAGGCTCTCGGCAGTGTCAGGGCGGACGTGGAGGAGATCAAGGAGAGGGCGCATCGATGACGGACGCGACGGGTGGGGCGAAGGGGCCCGATGAGCTGCGGCGGCAGATCGAGCGGACCCGCGGTGAACTCGGCAACACGGTGGAGGAGTTGGCGGGGAAGGCGGATGTGAAGGGGCGTGCGCGGGCGCGGGCGGCTGATCTGCGGGACAAGGCCGGGGCCATGACGGTGCAGTTGCGGAGCAGCGCCGCGCAGGCGGGGCACACCGTGCAGGACAGGGCGACGCATACGGGGCCTCGTCCGGTGCGGACCGCTGTCCAGGCCGGGATGCGGCATCCGAAGCCGGTGCTGGTGGCCGGGGCGGCGGGGGCCGTGGTGGCTGTCGGAGTGTTGCGGTGGAGGCATGCGCACGGGCATCGCTGAGCGGGGCGCGGGTGCCTCCGGCGCTGGTCCGTGGCTGCTTCGGTGGGGGTGCGCGTCGTCTGCGTCTGGCGCCTGGCGCCAGGCGCCGGGTGGTGGGTCGGGGCCGGGTCGGGGGGTGTCCGTCCTCGGAACGGCGGGAGGGGGTCGTACGCCGACTGACTGGTCGTTGACGCGCCAACCTCTGTGGGAGGACACCCCCCGCCCCGGCCCCTTCTCGCCGTACGCGGGTGCGGGCGTTTCGTGGCTTGCGCCCGCGGCGGGATGCCGCTCCGCCGGGTAGTGGACCTACCGCGGCAGCGCCGTGTCGCATCCGCTTGACCTCAAGTTTGGTTGAGGTTGAAAGGTGGGGTGTGTTCGCGACCGGCGCTACGACTGGAGTGTTCATGAGCCGTCGAACCGAGCAGCACCCCGACCTCACCGACCCCCGCATCGGTGCCCCCTTCTTCAGTACATGGCGGGTGGGCACCCCCGAGCGGCAGGGGCAGACCGTGGAGGCGATCGGGCGTACCTGGGAGCGGCGGCCCTGGCCCGCCAGGGATCTGCTGGGGTATCACGTGTACGCGGGGCACGACGGATCCACCCTGATGCACTACTCGCAGTGGACCGGCGAGCAGGCCTACGAGTCCTTCGTCAAAGCTCACCGGCAGGAACGCGTCGACGAGATCGACACCGCCGTGCCGGGGATCGAGCGGGTCGGGCTCGGGCGGTACCGGCGGTACCGGAGCCGGGAGCGCGCTGCCGGGGATGCCCGGGTACCGGGCCTGATCGTCACGGTGCGGGTCGACTTCGAGGCCGGGGCGCAGGAGCGCCGGGAGGAGTGGGTCGATCTCGTGCTGAAGGCCCTGGACGACGGCCCCGGGGAACACGCGGGGCTGCTCTCCGCTCACTTCCATCTCAGTACGGATGGCGGGCACGTACTGAACTACGCGGAGTGGGGCAGCGCCGAGGACTATGACCGGGAGCTGGCCGCCCCGTCGACCGAGGTGTGGCAGCGGGTGCGGACGTATCCGGGGGTGAAGGGGAGCACCGGCAGCCGGTACGAGCACGCTCTGGGGCTGGTGCCGGACTGACCGGTGTGCGTGGGCCGGCCGGGCGGAAGGCCCGGCCGGCCCACGGGATGTCACGGGCGGAAACGCAGGACCTGCGGGTCGTGGTCGCTGATCTGGTCGTTGAACTCCGCGTTGACGTGCACGCTGTCGTACTCGAAGTCGCAGTCGCGGCGGATCGACGGGCTGATCAGGATCTGGTCGAGGACCTGGCTGTTGCCCTGGTAGACGTAGGAGTACCGCTCGCTCCTGGGCAGCGACTTGATCGCCGACCACAGTTCGCCGCGGCCCTCGAGGAGCTTCGTGGTCCGCGAGAACTCGAAGTCGTTGATGTCGCCGAGGGTGACGACGTCCGCGTTCTTCTGGGTGTCGAGGATGTCCTTGACGAAGGCGTTCACCACGGTGGCCTGCTGGTGGCGCTGTGTCTCGGAGCTGCGGGACGGCGGCTGGTACTGGGAGGTCAGTCCCTGGTCGCCGCCCTTGGAGCCGAAGTGGTTGGCGATCACGAAGACCGAGCGGCCGCGGAAGACGAACTCGCCGGCCAGCGGCTTGCGGCTGTTCTTCCAGGCCTCGTCGGCGGGGGCGATACGGCCGGGGCTGAGCGTCAGATGCGCCTTGCCGCGGATCTTCGTCACGCCGGTGGCCGTCGTGGCGTCGCCGCCCGCGCGGTCCGCGAAGGAGACCCGCTCCGGGTTGAACAGGAACGCCTGGCGGATGTTGCCGCCCGGCTGGCCGCCGTCGGCGCCGTCGGCCGGGTCGATCGAGCGCCAGTCGTACGTGGGGCCGCCCGCCGCGGCGATCGCGTCGATCAGCTTGGTCAGGGTCTGGTCGGCGGCGACCGTGCCGTCGTTCTGCGCGCCGTTGTTGTCCTGGATCTCCTCCAGGGACACGATGTCCGGCGACTTGAGGTTGTTCACGATCGCGGAGGCGTGGGCGGCGAACGTGTCGTCGGTCGGGTCGAGATTCTCGACGTTGTAGGTGGCGACCGAGAGTTCGGAGGAGCGCTGCTTGCGGGTCGTCTCGCGCTCCAGGCCCGCACTCTTCAGCGTGCCCAGCTCGCTCGCGACCAGGGTGTAGCCACCGAACTGGTTGTAGTCCAGGGGGCCCGCGGTGGTGCCGGTGAGGGTGTCGCCCACGTTCGCCTTCGGGAAGTCCGCCGTCGCGCCGAGGGACTGGATCTGGAGGCGGCCCGTGTTCTGGGCGTCGTAGGAGCCGTAGACCGTGCCGCCGCGGCGGTTGCGGTTCTCGTGCGGCTTCACCGTCACCCAGAGCTCGGTGTACGGGTCGGTGGCGCCGACGACGCGGGTGTCGGTGACCCGGACGGACATGCCCTCCAGCGCCTCGTAGTAGTCCAGGGCGTACTTCGAGGGCTTGAGGGGGAGCGCGTTGATCGAGCCGTTCGCGGCGGTGTCGCCGGCCGGTGCGTAGGCGGCGGGGACCGAGCGCGAGGTGATCGCCGTGGCGGCGGGGAGCGCGTGGCCGCTGGAGACGACCGTGGTCGTCGGCTTGGTGATCTCGGTGATCGACTGGTTGCCGGAGGTCGTGCCGCCGGGGACGTACTCCGAGATCGTGCCGCTGACCGTGACGGAGTCACCGACGGCGACACCCTTCGGGGTGGAGCTGGTGAAGACGAAGACGCCCTCGCTGGTCGCCGGGTCGGCGTCCGGGCTCGGGTCCTGGATCCAGAAGCCGCGGGACGAGCCGTAGGTCCGGATGCCGGTGACGATTCCGGCCACGTCCGTCACCTGCTTGCCGGCGTACGGGGACATCCGGGTGCTGCCCTGGATGTCGTGGATGCGGACCGACTCCGCGTGCGCGGGAGTGGTGAGGACGATCGTGGATGCCGCGGAGCACGCGGCGGCGACGGTGAGCGCGGCGAGGCGCGCGGACGACTTGCTCGGCAACGGGATTCCCTCCGGGGACGTGACAGGGCGCCGGGACGAGGGCGGAGACATGTGGAATGGCTGACTGCCGCTACCTGTGGGGCGGATGCGGTGACGCGCGTAGACGCGGTGGACGGGTGGACCTGGTGGGGCCGGCCCGGTGAACAAGTGTCCGCCGACTTCTACGCGCGTCAATCTCCAGCCTGGTCACGCCACTTGTCAAGGTTTCGGCCATGTACGGCGGCTGACGGGGAGGTGAAGTGGGCGGCATGGGGGGAAATCCGTCTAGGCTGAGCGGCTGAGTAACCTGAGGCGCGCTAGGAGAACAGCCGATGTCAGACAGCTCCCCCCTGCCGCCGGTGCGGCTGCACACCGAAGCGGAGCTGGCGCGCGACGCGCTGTCCACGCCGTTGCTGGCCCGGGCCGCCCGGCTCGCCCGCTGGGCCGGGCCGGACACCCGGGTCGACGCCGGGGGCGGGCTCGTCGACGAGCAGGTGCCCGCGGCCGCCGAGGCGCTCGGGCTGAGCGGGGAGGACGCCGCCGCCGACGCCAGTGAGGCGTGGCGGGTCGCCGTGGACGCCGGGCTCGTGGAGGTCGTCGACGAGGAAGAGGGCACCGTGACGGCCGGTGCGGACGTGGCCCTGCTCACCGGCGGCTCACCGCAGGACGTGCTCGCCGTGTGGCTCGCCGCCCTGGAGACGGTGCTCGCCGACGCGAGCGTGCCCGACCTGGACGGACTCGTCGACGAGGACGGCGAGGTCGACCTCTCCGCCCTGGACTGGGACCCCGAGGGCGAGGCCGAGTTCCTCGACGGCGTGCTCGGCAACCTCTACCTGCTGACCGCCGGCGAGGACACGCCCGGCGGCGCCCCGGTACCGCTGCCGGCGCTGGCCGCCTCGGTCATCGTGCCCAGCGACATGGGCGAGCCCACCAACGACGTCCTGGAGCAGGTCTCCGACGCGATGATGCGGCTGGACGACCAGTTCCGGATGCTGGAGCCGGTGGGATTCGTCGAGTACCAGCCGGTGGACGAGGCGCTCATGGCCGACGTCGACGAGGAGCCCGCGGCGCCCGTCGACGACACCGACGTCTCCCGGTACGGCATGGTCCGGCTCACCCCGCTCGGGCTGTACGGCATGCGGACGCGGCTGATGGAGGCCGGATTCGAGGCACCGGCCGTCGGGGACCTCGCGGACAAGGGGGCCGACGCGCTGCTCGACGGCACGGCGGGGTTCCCGCCCGGCGCGGCGCAGGCGGAGACCGAGCAGTGGCTTCAGCGCCGGGAATCGCTCGCCGCGGCGCGGGAGTTGCTGGCGGCGGCCCGGGGATCCGATGCCGGGGCGCCGTTGCGGCGGCTGCGGTGTCAGCAGGCCTTGTCGCTCGTCGGTGCCTCCGCCGAGCCCGCCCTGCGGGAGGTGCTCGACGACGCCGAGCTCGGCGGGCTCGCACGGGTGTGGCTGACCGAGCACGGTGCGGTGGACGTGCCCGCGCCTTCCGAGTCGATGGTGTACTGGCTGACCATCGACACGGTGGCCGCGCAGCTGGCCGCGGAGGGGAACTCCGAGGAGCTGCGGGCGCTGGTGCAGGGACTCGCGCAGCAGCACGGCGGGTTCTTCGCGGCGGTGTGGCGGGTCGATCATCCGGCCACGGCTGATGTGCTGGAGGCGATGGGGCGGTTGCATCCCGACAAGAAGGTCGCCAAGGAAGCGCGGAAGGCTGCCTTCAAGGCGCGGTCGCAACAGGGGGGTTGATCCTGTTCTGCGGGTACGGCGCCGCCTTGGCTTGTCGCGCAGTTCCCCGCGCCCCTGGGGTGTTGTTCAACCGGCGTTCATGGATGAGCGGGACGGTTTCGCCGAACGAGGTCCGCCACCCTCCACGGCATTCTCACCGTCACAGGAGACACCATGTCGCTCACCCGTAGGGACTTCGCCAGGAACTCCGCCGTCACCGGGGCCGGGGTCGCGCTGGCGGGGAGTGTCGGCGCCCTCGCCAGCGCTCCGAACGCCCTCGCGTCCTACGACACCGACAGCGCGGGGGACGAGGCGACGGACGCACGGCACGGAGTCGGGTACGGGCCGCTCGTCGCGGACCCGAAGGGCATCCTCGCCCTGCCCGCCGGCTTCACGTACCGGATCCTCACCTACAGCGGCAGGACCAGGCTGGAGTCCGGTGAGTTCACGCCGTCCAACCACGACGGCACCGCCACCTTCGACGGCCCCCGCGGCACCGTCCTGCTCGTCAACAACCACGAGCTGAAGGGCCCGCGCACCAACTGGAAGCACCCGGTACCGCTCACCGAGGGCCTCGTCTACGACCCGGCCGCGGCAGGCGGCTGCACGGTCGTCGAGGTACGCCCCGACGGGCGCGTCGCCGAGTGGGTCGGCATCGCCGGCACCTCCACCAACTGCGCCGGCGGCAGCACCCCGTGGGGCACCTGGCTCACCTGCGAGGAGAACTCCGACAGGGCCGGCGTCAACGGCATGACCAAGGACCACGGCTACGTCTTCGAGGTCGACCCCAGCGACCGGCGCGCCAACCGCGCCCCCAAGCCGCTGAAGTTCTTCGGCCGCTACGACCACGAGGCCGTCGTCATCGACCCCAAACGCGGCCACGCCTACCTCACCGAGGACGACGACGAGCCCAACGGCCTCTTCTACCGTTGGGTCCCGCCCAGGGGCTTCGAGTACGGCCCCGGCACGTTCCGCAAGCTCGCCGACGACGCCGGTGCCCTCCAGGCACCCAAGTGCTTCGACTCCGGCGGCACGTTCGTCGACGACCTGTCCCGCACCACGAAGATCGGTACGGTCTACGGCGTCGACTGGGTGGACGTCCCCGACCGCGACGCCCGCACCACCCCCGTGCGCAAGCAGTTCGGCGACGGAGAGGTCACCCGCGCCCGCAAGCTGGAGGGCATGTGGTGGGGCGACGGCGGCACCTACATCGTCTCCTCGTACGCCCGCGAGGAGAGCCCCGGCCGGCACGACGGTCAGGTCTGGTTCTACGACCCCAAGCGCCGGACGCTGACGCTCAAGATCCTGCTCGGAGTGAACCCCGACCCGTCCGAGGACGGAGCGTTCGACGGCCCCGACAACATCACCGTCTCCCCGTACGGCGGCATCGTCCTGGCCGAGGACGGCGAGGGCGTCTCGCACCTCTTCGGTGCCACCGACAGCGGACGCACGTACCCGATCGCCCGCAACGACCTGAACATCGGCACCGAAGAGGAGCCGGAGTACAGCGAGTTCGCCGGTGTCACCTTCTCACCCGACGGCAAGACCCTTTACGCCAACATCCAGGACCCGGGCATCCTGCTCGCCATCACCGGTCCCTGGAAGCGCCAGAAGCGGTAAACAATTCGCTCGCAGTGCCTGCGCTGCGCCTCCTACAGTGAGATCACAACGTCACGCACCTCCCGGTGCGATGGCAGCGGCTACTTCTCTTTCAAAGAATCCGACGCCGCCGCCGACTTGATCTCGGGAGGCGCAGCATGTGGTGGGTGCCCGGTGCGCAGGCAACGGTTACTTCCTGGGATCAGAGGGTTGCGGGTTCGAGTCCCGTCAGCGACTTCGGGTCGCTGTAGCTCAAGGTGTAGAGCATCTGAATTAGTCCGTCGCCGACTTCTGTTCTCGGGCATCCACCTCTCTTCTCGCATGCAGCGTCCTCCCCTCGAAAACACGAATGAATTCGGGGGAATTCACCATGGCGCGTTTCAATTCCAAGGCAGCCCGCGCGCGTCCCGTCTCGCGCGTGACGTCCACGGGACGGGTGCTGCGCACCTACGAGGGCGGCCGCGGCCGCGAGCGGGACGCCCGCTCCGAGCTCTTCCTGCTCGCCGTCTCCCACTTCGTCTCCCAGCAGACCTTCTACGAGACCGGCGGCGACCGCGACGGCCGCTTCGCGAAGCTCGTGCGCGAGCTCGCCGTCACCGACCCGGAGTGGACGGCCGGCCTGCTCGGCTGGCTGCGCGGCGCGGGCAACCTGCGCACGGCCTCCGTCGTCGGCGCCGCCGAGTACGTCAAGGCTCGCCTGGAGGCCGGCGCGACCGGCGGCCCGTCCAACCGGCAGGTCGTCGCCTCCGTCCTCCAGCGGCCCGACGAGCCCGGCGAACTGCTCGCGTACTGGACCGCCATGTACGGCCGCTCTGTGCCGAAGCCGGTCAAGCGCGGTGTCGCCGACGCCGTGCGCAGGCTCTACCACGGCAAGGCGCTGCTGAAGTACGACACCGCCTCCAAGGGCTACCGCTTCGGCGACATCCTCAACCTCGTGCACGCGGCGCCCGACCCGGACAAGCCCTGGCAGGGCGAGCTGTTCCGGTACGCCCTCGACCGCCGGCACCACCCCGACACCGCGGTGCCGCCCCCGTCGGACCACGTCCTCACCGCGCACCGCGCGCTGATGGCGCTGCCCGTCGGGGAGCGGCGTGCGGTCGTGACCGCCGAGGGCGGTGCCGAGCGGCTGGCCGAGGCCGGGATGACGTGGGAGGCGCTGGCGGGCTGGCTGCAGGGGCCGATGGACAAGGCGGCCTGGGAGGCCGTGATCCCCTCCATGGGCACCATGGCGCTCATACGCAACCTGCGGAACTTCGACGAGGCCGGTGTCTCCGACGAGGTGGCCGAGCGGGTCGCCGCGCGGATCGGCGACCCGGCGGAGGTCGCCCGCTCGCGGCAATTCCCCTTCCGGTACCTCGCCGCCTACCAGCACGCGCCGTCGCTGCGCTGGTCGTACGCGCTGGAGCGGGCACTCGGCCACTCGCTGGCCAACGTGCCGGCGCTGCCCGGCCGGACGCTGGTGCTCGTGGACCGCTCGGGTTCGATGTTCTGGTCGCGGCTGTCCGACCGCTCGGAGCTCACCCGCGCCGACGCGGCGGCGATCTTCGGTACGGCGCTGGCGCTGCGGGCGGAGCGCGCGGACCTGGTCGAGTTCGGCTCGACGAGCGACCGCGTGAAGTTCCGCCGGGGCGAGTCGGTGCTGAAGATCCTCGGCCGCTTCGGCGGCCTGGGCGGCACCGACACCACGGAGGCGGTGCGCCGGCACTACAAGAAGCACGACCGGGTACTGATCGTCACCGACGAGCAGTACACGCACCACCACCGGGGCGACCCGACCGAGCAGATCCCGGCCGACGTGCCGGTCTACACCTGGAACCTCGCCGGATACCGGGCGGGCCACGGCCCGTCGGGCCAGGGCAACCGGCACACGTTCGGGGGGCTCTCGGACGCGGCTTTCCGGATGGTTCCGCTGATCGAGGCCTCCCGGGACGCCGACTGGCCCTGGGCGGCCTGACAGGCCGTGGCCCGCACCGCGTGGGGAGTGCGGGCCGCGGTCTGGCGCGCGCCCCTTGTTGACCGCTGTACTGACATCTAACATTTCAGTCCATGGAAGCCATCCGGCCCGTGCCCCGCACCCTGCTCAGGGACCGGGCGTACGAGGCGATCCGGGACGCCATCGTGGCCGGGGAGATCGAGCCCGGCGCGGTGGTGCGGGACGCCGAACTCGCGGAGCGGCTCGGGCTGTCCCGGGCGCCCGTGCGGGAGGCGTTCTCCCGGCTGGTGGACGAGGGGCTGCTGGAGAGCAAGCCGCAGAGCTACACCCGGGCGACCCCCCTGGTGACCGCCGACGTCCGGGACGCCGCCGCCGTGGTCGGCGCCATGCACGAACTCGTGGCGCGGGTCGGCGTGCCCCGGCTCGGTGCCGCGGACATCACGGCGATGCGCGCCGCCAATGAGCGGTTCGCCGCCGCCGTGGCCGCCGGAGACGTGGACGCGGCGCTGCGGGCCGACGACGAACTGCACGACGTCCTCGTCCGGGTGAGCGGCAACCGGGCGGCCGGCGCGACCGTCGCCCGCTACACCCCGCTCATCCGCCGCCTGGAGCGACGGCGCTTCGGCGAGGGCGGCAGCTGCCGTTCGGCCGGGTTGCACGAGCGGCTGATCGAGGCCTGCACGGCCGGTGACGTGGACGAGGCGGTCCGTGTCACGGCGGAGATCTGGCGGGGGCTCGAAGAGCTCGCCGACTGAGACCGACCCGGGAGGACTCATGTCCCTTTCCTCGTACGAGCGTTACCCGCTGCTCTTCGGCCCTTCGCCCGTCCACCCCCTGGAGCGGCTCACCGCGCACCTCGGCGGGGCCTCCCTCTGGGCCAAGCGCGAGGACTGCAACTCCGGTGTCGCGTACGGCGGGAACAAGACCCGCAAGCTGGAGTACCTGGTCGCCGACGCGCTCGCCCAGGGCTGCGACACGCTCGTGTCGATCGGCGGCGTGCAGTCCAACCACACCCGCCAGGTCGCGGCCGTCGCCGCCCGCGCCGGGCTCAAGTGCGTTCTGGTGCAGGAGAGTTGGGTCGACTGGCCCGACGCCGTGTACGACAAGGTCGGCAACATCCTGATCAGCCGACTCGCCGGGGCCGATGTGCGGCTGGTGAAGGCCGGGTTCGGCATCGGGTTCAAGGAGAGCTGGGAGCAGGCGCTCCGGGAGGTCGAGGAGGGGGGCGGGAAGCCGTACGCCATCCCGGCCGGTGCCTCCGACCATCCGCTCGGGGGACTCGGCTTCGCCGGGTGGGCGTACGAGGTGGCCGAGCAGGAGCGGGCGCTGGGCGTCTTCTTCGACACCGTCGTGGTGTGCTCGGTGACCGGGTCGACCCAGGCCGGCATGGTCGCCGGGTTCGCCGCGCTGGAGGAGGAGGGCGGGCGGCCCCGGCGCGTGCTCGGCATCGACGCCTCGGCGAAGCCGGCCGCGACCCGCAGCCAGATCGCCCGGATCGCGCACGGCACGGGGCAGCTCATCGGCGTCAAGCGGGAGGTGACCGAGGCGGACGTCGAACTCGACGAGCGGTACCACGCAGGTGTCTACGGCATCCCCGACGAGACGACCCTGGCGGCGATGCGGCTCGCGGCCCGGACGGAGGGGATGGTCACCGACCCCGTGTACGAGGGCAAGTCCATGGCCGGGATGATCGACCTGGTGTCGCGGGGCGAGATCGGCCGCGACGCCACGGTGCTCTACGCCCACCTGGGAGGGCAGCCGGCGCTGAACGCGTACAGCGCGCTGTTCTGACCGCCGGTGCGGCCGCGTACGGGAATCATCCGGTCGGCAGCCGGGTTGTCGCGGTCACCCGACGCCCTGGAGGAGCCCGCCATGTCCGACGAGCCAGCCGTCCGCGAACTCCGCCTGGTCGTGACCGCCGAGGACTACGACGCCGCGCTGCACTTCTACCGGGACGTGCTCGGGCTGACCGAGCAGGGCGCGTTCGCCTCGGAGGACGGGCGGGTCACGATCCTCGACGCCGGGCGGGCCACCTTGGAGCTGACCGACCCGAACCACGCCGCGTTCATCGACGAGGTCGAGGTGGGGCGACGGGTGGCCGGGCACATCCGGGTCGCCTTCCAGGTGGACGACTCCGTCGCCACCACGGCGAAGCTGGCCGCCGCCGGAGCCGAGGTCGTCGCCGAGCCGACGCGCACCCCCTGGAACTCCCTCAACTCCCGCCTCGAAGCCCCGGGCGCCCTCCAGCTGACGCTGTTCACCGAGCTCGACGGCTGAGGCGCCCGTCCCTTCGCCCCTGCCGGGCAGGTTCGGGTGCCGGATACAGTGCTGAACGTGTGGACGGACAATCAGCGTGCGGAGCCGAGTGCCGAGCGGCCCGACGGTGCCCGGCGCCGGGCCACGATCCACGACGTCGCACGCCTGGCCGGGGTGTCACGACAGACGGTCTCCCGGGCGGTCAACGATAAGGGTGAGATCGACCCCGGCACCAAGGAGCGGGTCCTGGAGGCGGCGCGGCTCCTGGACTACCGGCCGAGCCGGTTCGCGCGCGGGCTCGTCCGGAAGGGCGCGGTGACGGCCGGCCTGGTCATCCCGGACCTGCGCAACCCGTTCTTCCCCGAGGTGGCCGCCGGAGTGCTCGAGGCGGCCGAGCAGCGCGGCTGGCAGGTCGTCGTGTGGGACTCCCGGATCGACGAGGCCAGGGAGCGGGAGGCGCTCGACGTGCTCTCCCACCAGGCGGACGCCGTCGTGGGCTACTTCAAGGACCCGGACGACGTGCTCGTCCGGCACCTCGGGGGCGTACCACTGGTGCTGCTGGAGCGCGGCCCGCAGCAGACCCGGTTCGCCGCCGTGGGCATCGACGCCGCCACCGGTGTCGAGCAGGGCCTGAACCACCTGTTCCGCGCCGGGCACCGCAGGATCGGCATGCTGGACGGCGTGCACGGCCCCGGCCCCCGCAGGGAGGCCTTCCTGGAGCAGGTGCGGCGGCTCGGCCTGCCGGTCGACCAGGACTGGGTCGTGGTGTGCCCCGAGCACAGTGTGGCGGGCGGCGAGGCCGGAATGGAGCGGCTGCTGTCCACGCGGCCCGATGTCACGGCGGTCTTCGGCTTCAACGACCTGATCGCCGTCGGGGCGATGCGCGCCGCCCGCCGCCGTGGCCGGAGCGTTCCGGACGACCTGGCCGTACTCGGCTTCGACGGCCTCTCTCTGGGCGAGCTGGTCGAGCCCGCCCTGACCACCCTGCACATCGACAAACGGCAGCTGGGCCGGCTGGCCGTGGAGCAGGTGGCCCGGCTGCGCGCGGGCGAGGAGCCCCTGCGGGGCGCGGACGCATGGGTGACACCCGAACTCGTGGTGCGCGACTCCGCCTGACGTTCCCGCCGTCCGGCCCCTCGGAGGACCAGGGCCGGCCGCGCCCGCTCCCTTCGAAGAGACGAGAGGGCCGGGTCCGGTCTCCGTCCGGCTCGCGAGGCGCCGTTCTCGGTAAGGTGCGGAGAGAGTCCCCGGTTGGTGAAGGAGTGGTCGCGTGGCGCAGGTCAGGCCCATGCGGGCGGACGCCCGGCGCAACTACGAGCGGTTGCTGACGGTCGCCGCGGAGGCCTTCGCCGAGCACGGGGAAGGCGCGTCGCTCGACGACATCGCCAAGCGGGCCGGGGTCGGCTCCGGCACGCTGTACCGGCACTTCCCGACCCGGCAGGCACTGCTGGAGGCCGCGTATCTGGACCGCGTCGAGGCGATCGCGGCGAGGGCCGATGCGCTCGCGGCTGAACTGCCGCCGGGCGAGGCGCTGGTCGCGTGGCTGTACGAGCTCGGCGCGGGACTGATCCGGATGCGGGGTCTGAAGGCCCTGCTCGGTCCGGCCGTCACCGAGAGCGGCTCGGCCATGGCCACGGCCTGCGGCGATTCGGTCAAGGCCGCGGCCGGGCGGCTGGTCCGGGCGGCGCAGGAAGAGGGCACGCTGCGGGCGGACGTCGAGCCGGCCGACGTGCTGCGGCTGGCCCACGGGGTGGCGACGGCGTCGGAACTGGCGGACGGGGAGGGCCGGCACATCCGGCGGTACCTGACGCTGCTGATGGAGGGGCTGGGGGCGCGGCGCCGCCGACATGGTCGGCCGGACGCCGGACGCCGGACGCCCCCTGGGTAAGGGGGCGTCCCCGGAGGCCGGTGGCGGGTTACAGCGCCTGCGCCGCCGGCTTCACCATTCCCCTCACCGTGCGGGACTTCACGAACTCACCCAAGGCCGTCATCTCCCACTCGCCGGAGAACTGGCGGATCAGCTTGGCCATCATCACGCCGGTCTGCGCCTCGGCGCCGGTGAGGTCGAAGCGGACCAGTTCCTCGCCGGTCGTGCCGTCCAGGAGGCGGCAGTAGGCCTTGGCGACCTCCGTGAACTTCTGGCCGGAGAAGGAGTTGACCGTGAAGACCAGGCCGGTGACCTCCTGGGGCAGGCGGCCGAGGTCGACCATGATGGTCTCGTCGTCCCCGCCGCCCTCACCGGTGAGGTTGTCGCCGGAGTGCTGGATCGCGCCGCCCACGATCTGGAGCTTGCCGAAGTAGCAGCTGTCGATGTGGTTGCGCTGCGGCCCGTAGGCGATGACCGAGGCGTCCAGGTCGATGTCCTTGCCGCGGTAGGCCGGCTCCCAGCCGAGACCCATCCTGACCTGGGACAGCAGAGGGCGGCCGCCCTTCATCAGGGAGACCGTCTGGTGCTTCTGGAGGCTGACGCGGCCCTTGTCGAGGTTGATCTTCCCGGCGCCGGGCGCGGCCGGGGGCGGCGTGGCGGGGGCGGCCGGGGGCGCGGCGGGCGTGGAGACGGGCGGGGCCGGCGGCTGCACCGGGGCCGGCGGGGTCACCGGCTGGGGCGGGGCGGCGGCGGCCGGTTCCTCCACCGTGACCCCGAAGTCCGTGGCGATGCCCGCGAGGCCGTTGGCGTATCCCTGGCCGACGGCGCGGGCCTTCCACTGGCCGCCTCGCTGGTAGACCTCCACGATGACCAGGGCCGTCTCGCTGCCGAGCTGCGGGGGCGTGAACGTGGCCAGGACGGAGCTGTCGTCCGCGTTGCGGATCGTGGCGGTCGGCTCGATGCCCTGGAAGGTCTGGCCCGCGGCGTCCGGGCTCGCCGTGACGACGATCTTCTCGATGCCAGGGGGGAGGGCCGCCGTGTCGACCACGATCGCGTCGGGCGCACTGCCGCCGCCCGAGCGGTACGTCACGCCCGGGCCCGACGGCTGGTTGTAGAAGATGAAGTCGTCGTCGGAGCGCACCTTGCCGTCGGCGGTGAGCAGCAGGCCCGATACGTCGAGCCGCACCGGGGCGGCGACGTCCACCGTCACGCGGGCGGCGGGCAGGGGGATGTTCGAGCCAGGGGTCATAGCTGTCATGCCGGGTGAACGAGCGAAGCGGTTTTGCCGTTCCCTTACCTTGCGGCCAATCGGGTCACCGGCGATTGCGGGGGTGGTGGCGGGCGGTGCGTTCGTTGCCCCGCTTGTAGTTGCCGGTCCAGCGGGCCATGACGAGCTGGGGGTCGGAGCCCTCGACCTCCGCGAGGAACCGCGTGGCCCGGGGACCGTTCAGGGTGGTGGCGGGGCGGCCGTGGTGGCTGATGCGGACGGAGCCGCCCGTGTGCTGCTCGTAGGTGAATCCGTGGGGTCGTGGCATGCCGTGAGCGTAGGGGGCGGAGGGCGGGCGCCCCACCGAATTTCGCCCGACCCTCCCGCAGAGGTCCGTTCCCTACGGCACGACCACGATCTTGCGGCCGACCCCCGCGGCGAACTGCTCCAGCGCCTGCGGGTACCGCTCCAGCGGGATGCGGTCGCTGATGAAGATCTCCGGGTCGAGGACTCCGTTCGCGAACAGCTCCGCCGCCCGCTCGAAGCTGTGCAGCACCGCCATCGAACCCGTGATGGTGATCTCCTGGTTGTAGATGCGGTACGGGTCGATCGTCACGCGCGTCGCGTAGTCGGCCACGCCGAACTGCAGGAACGTGCCGGCCTTCGCCACCCGGTCCAGGCCGTCCTGGATCGCCGCCGCGTTGCCCGTGGCGTCGACGACCAGGTCCCAGCCCTGCGGACGGTCCAGTTCGTCGGGGTTCGCCGCCGACGCCGAGACGCCCAGGCGGTGGGCCGTCTCCAGGCGGGCCGGGTTCACGTCGACGACGTCCACGCTCGCCGCGCCCGTGCGCTTGGCCAGCTCCAGCATCATCAGGCCCATCGTGCCGGAGCCGTAGATCAGGACGTGCGCGCCGAGGCGCGACTGGAGCACGTCGTAGCCGCGGACCGCGCAGGACAGCGGCTCCACCAGCGCGGCGTCCTCGGTGCGGACGTGGTCGGGGAGCTTCACGCAGTTCGCCACCGGGGCGAGGGCGTACCTGGCCGCGCCTCCGGCCGTGGTCACGCCGATCGCCGCCCAGCGTTCGCAGAGGTTGTTGTGGCCCGTACGGCAGTAGCGGCACTCGTAGCAGTACAGGGACGGGTCGACGGCGACCCGGTCGCCCATCGACACCTCCGTGACCTGGGTGCCGACCCCGACGACCTCGCCGGCGAACTCGTGCCCGGGCACGATCGGCAGCTTCGGGGCGAACTCGCCCTGGAGGATGTGCAGGTCCGTGCCGCACAGCCCGCAGGCCGCGACCTCGACGACGACCTCGCGCGGCCCTGGCGTCGGGTCCGGGACCTCGGTGACGACGGCCTTGCCCACGGACTCGATGACGGCGGCCTTCATTTCACGGCTCCCAACGACAGGCCCTGGACCAGCTTGTCCTGGGCGGCGAACCCCGCGGCGAGCACCGGCAGGGAGATGACGAGCGACGCGGCGCACACCTTCGCCAGGAACAGGCCCTGGCTGGTGATGAAGCCGGTCAGGAAGACGGGGGCGGTCTCGGCGACCACACCCGTGAGCACCCGGGCGAACAGCAGCTCGTTCCAGCTGAAGATGAAGCAGATCAACGCGGTCGCGGCGATACCGGGGAGGGAGATCGGGGCGACCACGCGCGCGAGGACCGTCGGCAGCCGTGCCCCGTCCACCCGGGCGGCCTCGATCACCGCGACCGGGATCTCGGCGAGGAACGACTGCATCATCCACACCGCGATCGGCAGGTTCATGGAGGTGTAGAGGATGACCAGCAGCCAGATGTTGTCGAGCATCCCCGCGTTCTTGGCGAACAGGTAGATCGGCAGCAGGCCGGCCACGGCGGGCAGCATCTTCGTGGAGAGGAAGAAGAACAGGACGTCCGTCCACTTACGGACGCGGTTGATGGACAGCGCGTACGCCGCCGGGAAGGCCAGCAGCAGCACCAGCAGGGTCGAGGCCACGGAGGCGACCGTGGAGTTGATCAGGGCCGGCCAGGGGCTCGCGCCGCCGCCCGCGCCGAAGAACTCGCGGTAGCCGTCCAGGGTCAGCGAGGCCGCGAAGGACGGCGGGTTGGTCGCCGCGTCCGCCTCCGAGTGGAAGGACGTCAGCGCCATCCACGCGATGGGCAGGAAGAACGCGATGCCGAGCAGCCAGGCCAGCAGGCCCAGGCCCGCCCCCTTGCCACGGACACGGCGGGTACGCAGTGCGGTCGTGCTCATGCGCGGGACACCTCCTCGCGGAACAGGGACGACACCACGCGCAGGGCGAAGGTCGCGATGACGATCGAGCCGATGACGACCAGGACGCCCGCGGCCGAGGCGAGGCCGTTCTCATGGGCCTGGTAGAAGCTCTGGTAGACGGTGTAGGGGAGGTTGGCGGTGCCGAGGCCGCCGGACGTGATCGTGAAGACCGCGTCGAAGTTCTGGACGATGTAGATCGAGCCCAGCAGGGCGCCCAGTTCGAGGTAGCGGCGCAGGTGCGGGAGCGTCAGATGGACGAAGATCTGCCAGTCGCTCGCGCCGTCGACCCGGGCGGCCTCGATCTGCTCGTGGTCGCGGCTCTGCAGGCCGGCGAGCAGGATCAGCATCATGAACGGCGTCCACTGCCAGACGAGGGAGGCCTCGACCGCGAGCAGCGGGGTGGTGGAGATCCAGTCGGGCTGTGGCCCGCCCACATAGTGCACCAACCCATTGAACAGTCCGTATTCAGGGTTGTAGAGCACATGCTTCCAGAGCAGGGCCGCCGCGACCGGCACCACCAGGAACGGTGCGATCAGCAGCGTCCGTACGATGCCCCGGCCGCGGAACCTCCGGTCCAGCAGCAGCGCCAGGACGAGCCCGAGGACCAGGCTGGCCAGCACCACGGCCACCGTCAGCAGCACGGTCGTCCACACCGAGTGGCGCAGGTCCGGGTTGGTGAGGACCTCCTGGTAGTTGTCGACGCCGGTGAAGTGCCGGGCGTCGGGATAGAGGGAGTTCCAGTCGAAGAAGGAGATCACCAGCGTGGCCACGAAGGGCAGCTGGGTGACGACGATCATGAAGATCAGGGCGGGCAGCAGCGGGGCCCGGGTCGCCCAGGCGCGCAGGCGGGCGGAGGGCCGGCGGACCGGGGTGCGCGTCTCGGGAGCGGCCACGGGGGCCGTTGTCATGGCGGTCATCGTCCCTCGTACTCCTCGGAGATCTTCTCGGCGAGCGCCTGAGACTTGTTCAGGGCCGACTCGACGGACTGGCGTCCGGCGATGGCCGCGCTGATCTCCTGGGAGACCTTGGTGCCGAGGTCGGTGAACTCGGGGATGCCGACGAACTGGATACCGGGCGCGGGCCGCGGCTGTACGCCGGGATCGTTCGGCCGGGCCTTCTCGATGGCCTCCTTGGTCATCTCCTGGAAGGCACCCGCCTCCTTGCGGTAGTCGGCGTTGGCGTACGTCGACGCCCGCTTGCCGGCCGGGACGTTCGACCAGCCGACCTGGTCGCCGACCAGTTCCTCGTAGCCCTTGCCGGACGCCCAGGAGATGAACTTCCAGGCGTTGTCCGGGTTGCGGGAGGCCTTCTGGATGCCCCAGGCCCAGGTGTAGAGCCAGCCGGAGGACTCGGTCTTCTCGACGGGGGCGGGGGCGTAGCCGACCTTGCCCTTGACCGGGGAGTTCGCCGCCTCGAGGGACCCGGCCGCGGAGGTGGCGTCGTACCACATGGCGACCTTGCCCTGGGTCATGTTGTTCAGGCACTCGGCGAAGCCGGACTGGGCGGCGCCGGACTCGCCGTGCTCGCGCACCAGGTCGACATAGAACTTCGTCGCCTTCTCGAAGGCGGGCGAATTGAGCTGGGCCTTCCAGTTCTTGTCGAACCAGGTGCCGCCGAAGGTGTTGACGACGGTGGTGAGCGGGGCCATCACCTCGCCCCAGCCGGGCAGGCCGCGCAGGCAGATGCCCTTCATGCCGGGCTCGGCGCCGTCCGCCCGCGCCGCGAGGTCCGCCACCTGCTGCCAGGTGGGGTGGGCGGGCATCGTCAGGCCCTTCTCCTCGAACACGTCCTTGCGGTACATCAGGAACGACGATTCGCCGTAGAAGGGCTGGCCGTAGAGCTTGCCGTCGTCCGCGGTGAGGGACTGGCGCATGGGCTTCAGGACGTCCTGCTCGTCGTAGCCCGGGTCCTTGGCGACATAGCCGTTCATCTCGTGCAGCCAGCCGTTGCGGGCGTAGATCGGTATCTCGTAGTTGGACAGGGTGGCGACGTCGTACTGGCCGGCCTGGTTGGCGAAGTCCTGGCTGATCTTGTCGCGGACGTCGTTCTCGGGCAGGACGGTGAAGTTGACCTTGATGCCCGTCTCCTTGGTGAAGTGGGCGCGGGTCAGCTTCTGCAGCTCGACCATCTGGGGGTTGTTGACCATCAGGACGTTGATGGCGTCGCCGCCGGATCCGGCCCCGCCCGCGCCGACCCAGCAGCCGGAGAGCAGCGGGGCGAGCAACGTCCCTGCGGCGACCAGGGCGAGCGTGGCTCGCGGCGGCCGTCGTCGGCTCTGGGTTCGCATGGATCGCTCCTGGATGTATGGGGAGATAAGGGGCATCGCGGGGCGTGCGGATGCCCCGGGGGGATGGGGGTCGATGTGTGGTCAGACGCGGATGACCTGCGGCCCGAGCAGCGCGTAGCGGTGGGCCTCGGCGGTCGGCAGCAGGGTGCTCGTCACGATCGTCTCCAGCCCGCCGACCTCGCCGAACCGGCAGAAGCTGACCGCTCCGAACTTGGTGTGCACGCCCGCGAAGACCACGCGCCGGGCGGCCCGGATCGCCTGTGCCTTGACCTCGCTGACGGCCGGGTCGGGGGTGGTGAGGCCGTACTCGCGGGAGATGCCGTTGGCGCCGATGTAGGCCAGGTCGACGACGAAGCCGGACAGCATCTTCGTCGTCCAGTGGTCGACGGTGGCGAGGGTGCCGCGCCGTACCCGGCCGCCGAGCAGCAGTACGGAGATGTGCTCGGCCTCGGCGAGGGCGCCCGCGACCGGCAGGGACGCGGTGACCACGGTCAGCGGCCGGTCCCGGGGGAGTGCCTCGGCGATGAGCTGCGGGGTGTAGCCCTCGTCGACGAACACGGTCTCGGCGTCGCCGAGCAGATCGGCCGCGGCGGCCGCGACCCGGCGCTTCTCGGGGACGTGACTGGTGGCGCGGAAGGCGAGCGTCGTCTCGAAGCCGGCGCTCTCCACGGGGTAGGCGCCGCCATGGGTGCGGCGGAGCAGGCCGTGGTCCTCCAGGACGCGCAGATCCCGCCGTACCGTCTCCTTGGCCACGCCCAGCTCGGCGGCGAGGGCGCTGACGTCGACCGAGCCGTCACGTCGTGCGGCCAGCACGATCTCGCGCTGGCGTTCCTCCGCCGTGTGCGTGCTCACGCCGACCCCTGTCTTCCGCTTGCGCTGCCCGTTCGGGCCCGGTGCGGCCCGTGGGGGAATTTCTACAGCGGGGATGCGGGAGTGACCAGGCCTGTTGCGGGTTTGATACTGCCCGTTTGTGCCCGTTCGACGGAGGGTGCGCCCGTCGCGGACCTGCGTCGGTGAGGACCGGCACGTGAGACCGGGCGCCGACGGTGCCCGAATACGGCGGCGGGCGGGCCCGTTCGGTGCCCGCCCGCCCCGTTGCGCGATGTGTTCCGGTCAGTACGGCCAGATCGGCGGGTCCGTCACGAACTGGCCGCCCAGGTAGGCGTGCGCCTCGTTGCCGTCCTGCAGCTCGCCCTGCTCGGCGATGAGCTTCTCGGCGAACGGCTCGGAGTCGTCCTGCGGCTCGTAGCCGAGCGCCCGGGCGCTGGTGAGGTCCCACCACAGCCGCGTGTTGGCGGAGGAGCCGTGCACGACGGTGTGGCCGACGTGCTCGGCGGTCAGGGCCGCGTGGAAGAGCCGGGCACCGTCGGCGGGGCTCATCCACACCGAGAGCATGCGCACGCTGGTCGGCTCGGGGAAGCAGGAGCCGATGCGCACCGAGACCGTCTCCAGGCCGTGCTTGTCCCAGTAGAGCTGCGCGAGGTCCTCGCCGAAGCACTTGGACAGGCCGTAGAAGGTGTCCGGGCGGCGCGGGGTGTCGATCGGGATGAGCGGGTCGTCGGCCTGGGGGCGTGGGGTGTAGCCGACGGCGTGGTTGGAGGAGGCGAAGACGATCCGGCCGACGCCTTCCTCGCGGGCGGCCTCGTACAGGTGGTAGGTGCCCTCGATGTTCGCCTTGAGGATCTTCTCGAAGGGCGCTTCCAGGGAGATGCCCGCGAGGTGGATGATCGCGTCGACGCCCCGGACCGCCTCGCGCACGGCGTCCCGGTCGGCCAGGTCGGCGGTGAGCGCGTCGGGCGCGCCCTCGATGGGCCGCAGGTCCAGCAGGCGCAGGTCGTAGCCGTAGGCCGGGAGCAGGTCCCGCATCAGGGTGCCGAGGCCGCCGGCGGCGCCGGTGAGCAGGACGGTGCGGGGAGCGGGCATCCTCGGGTCTCCTTGATCGCCGACCATGCACATGAGCGCACGGCATTCATATGCGTGGACACGCTAAGGAGCCGGGGCGGAGCCCGTCAAGTATGGCGTGGAAGCGGCGAATCCGCTGGTGCGTCGCGGGTTCGCGCGCTTGACCGACCCCAAGGCGGCGCCTTAGCGTGGAGATGTTCAGAAATATAGACGCCAATCATGAATATGGAACCGGGAGAGCTTGTGACGTCAGCCCCTCTCGCCGCGCGACTCACCATCCCCAGCGGGCCGCTGTTCTTCCCGGTCACCGCCTACGGACCCGACGGCTCCGTGGACCTCGACACCTACCGCACGCACGTCCGGCAGGGGGTGGAGGCCGGTGCCGCCGCCGTGTTCGCCTGTTGCGGCACCGGCGAGTTCCACGCGCTCACGCCCGAGGAGTTCGAGGCCTGTGTGCGGGCCGCCGTCGAGGCCGCCGACGGGCGTGTGCCGGTCGTCGCGGGCGCCGGGTACGGCACCGCGCTCGCCGTGCGCTACGCCCGCCTCGCCGAGGCCGCCGGGGCGGACGGGCTGCTCGCCATGCCGCCGTACCTCGTCGTCGCCGGGCAGGAGGGCCTGCTGCGGCACTACCGGGAGGTGGCCGCCGCGACCGCCCTGCCGGTCATCGTCTACCAGCGCGACAACGCCGTGTTCACCCCGGAGACGGTCGTCGGACTCGCCCGCACGGACGGGATCATCGGCCTCAAGGACGGGCTCGGCGACCTCGACCTCATGCAGCGCATCGTCAGCGCCGTCCGCTCCGAGGTCCCGGGCGGCTTTCTCTACTTCAACGGCCTGCCGACCGCCGAGCAGACCCAGCTCGCCTACCGCGCCCTCGGTGTCACGCTCTACTCGTCCGCCGTGTTCTGCTTCGCACCGGAGATCGCCCTCGCCTTCCACCGGGCCCTGCGGACCGGCGACGACGCCACCGTGGAGAAGCTGCTGGACGGCTTCTACCGCCCGTTCGTCGACCTGCGCGCCCAGGGCCGCGGCTACGCGGTCGCCCTGGTCAAGGCCGGTGTACGGCTGCGCGGCCTCGATGTCGGGGAGGTCCGGCCCCCGCTGCACGAGCCGGCCGAGGATCATGTGAAGCAGCTCGCCGAAGTGATCGAGCGGGGCTACGCGCTGCTGGAGGAGACCAAGTGAAGGCGTCGGCATTCGTCTACCCCTGGGACGTCAACGGGGACCCGGAGGCACCCGCGCGGATCGCCGCGCTCGGCGTGCGGCAGGTGACGCTCGCCGCCGCCTACCACTCCACGCGCGCCCTCACGCCCCGCCATCCGCGCCACCGCATCGTCACCGCCGAGCACGCCGCCGTGCTGTACCCGGCGGACGACCGCTGGGCCGGGCGCGAGCCGCGCCCCTACGCGGCCGGCAGCTGGGCCCCCGGGGACGCCTTCGGCGAGGCCGCCACCGCGCTCGCCGCGGCCGGTCTGGAGGTGCACACCTGGGTCGTCCTCGCGCACAACTCCCGCCTGGGCGCCGAGCACCCGGACACCTCGGTCGTCAACGCCTACGGCGACCGCTACCCCTGGGCGCCGTGCATCGCCCAGCCCGCCACGCGCGCGTACCTCACCGACCTGGCCGCCGAGGCGGCCGTCCGGCCCGGGGCGCGCGGCACCGAGCTGGAGTCCCTCGGCTGGTACGGCCTGCAGCATCTGCACGCCCACGACAAGACCGGCGGCATCGGCCTCGGGGACGCCGGGCAGTACCTGATGGCGCTGTGCTTCTGCCCGTCCTGCCGGGAGGGCTACGGCCGGCACGGCCTGGACGCCGACGAACTGGCGTCCGCCGTACGGACCGCGCTGGAGCCGGTGTGGCAGGGTGCCCCCTCCGACGGAGGCTGGACGGGCATCGAGAAACTCCTCGGCGAGACGCTCGCGACCACCACGCGCGCGTACCGCGACGAAACCGCCCGCACGCTCCAGGAGCAGGCCGTCGCGGCCGTCCGGGCGGCGGCGCCCGAGGGCTTCCAGGTGCTGCTGCACGCGGACCCGGTGTCGTACCACGTCGGTGCCAACCCCGGCGTCGACCCGGCGCACATCCTGTCCGTCGCGGACGGTGTGGTCGTGCCCTGCTCGGGCGGCACCGGCACACTGACGCCGTTCGCGCGGCAGGAGCGCGAGGGCGCCGTCATCGCCGCCAACTTCACCGTGGTCTCGGGCATGGGCGGCAGCCCCGGCACCCTCGCCGCCGACGCCGCCGAGGCACGGCGGCTGGGCGCCACCGAACTGAGGCTGTATCACGCCGGGCTGGCGTCCGACGGCGACCTGGAGACGGTCCGCTCCGCCCTCGCCGGGCTCTGACACAGCGGGGCCGCCGCCACCAGCAGGACCACGCCCAGGGCGACCAGCACCAGCCGGTGGCTCACCAGCTCGACCAGGGCCGCCCCGGCGGCCAGCCCGACCACGTTCGGTGTGTACACCAGGGTGTGGGCGGTGGCCGTGACCCGGCCCAGCAGCGCACCCGGCGTCTCACGCTGCACGGACGTCAGCGCGGCGATCAGCACCGCGGGCAGCCCCACGCCGATCGCCGCGCCGCACACCAGCGCCACCGGGTCGGACGGCACCGCCCGCAGGCCCACCGCGAGCGCCAGCAGGGCGATGCCGGACGCCGCGAAGCGCCGTGCGCCCAGATGGCGCAGGGCAGGGCCGGAGAGCAGGCCGACCGCGACCGAACCGGCGCCCTGCACGGCGTACAGCACGCCGGTGTACGCGGGGGAGTGCCCGAGGCCGTCGACGACGGCGTACACCATCGCCCCGTTCAGGCCGGCGCACAGCATCGTGGCCCCGCCCGCCAGGACCAGGGGGCGCAGCACGGGGTGCGCCCACAGGTGGCGGACGCCCTCGACCGTGCGCTGCCGGTGGCTGCCGGCCGGCCGCGCGGGCTTGTCCTCCCGCACCCGCAGCAGGGCGTACAGGCCCGTGGCCAGCACGAACGTCGCCGCGTCCAGGAGGGCGACGCTCGCGCCGCCGTACGCGGCGTACAGGCCCGCGCCCGCCAGCGGGGCCAGGAGCTTCATGCCCTCGGTGGCGGTCATGCGCAGGCCGTTGAAGTCGCCGAGCAGGGCCGGGTCGACCGCGGTCGCCACGAGCGCCGACTCGGCCGCGTCGTGGACGACGCCCGCCGCCCCGTATACGAACAGCACCGCGTACAGCAGCCACACGTCGCCCGGGGCGTCGACGCCCACAAGCGCGAGCAGGAGGGCGCCCAGGAGCAGGTTCACGCCGATCAGCAGCGGTTTGCGGCGGCCGCGGTCGGCGAGGGTGCCCAGCAGCGGGCCGGCCAGGGTCGGCAGCCACATGGCGAGCATGCACAGCGCGGCCAGGCCGTCCGAGCCGGTGAGGTCCTTGACCCACACGCCGGACGCCAGCCACAGGGCCGAGGTGCCGAAGCCGGAGACCACCACGCCCGAGAGGTAGAGCCCGGCGTCGCGGTCGCGCAGGACGCGCACGAGCGGCCAGGTCGTCTTGGTCGTCATGCCTGGCCATCGTGCGGCTAAGGACCCGGGGAGGGGATCGGGCAGGTTCCTTAGCGGAGCGTCCAGGAGTCGCCGGATCTCGGCCACTTGAACGCGGCCGCCTGTTCCGCGTGCCAAGGGAGCCGAAGGTCCTGCGGCCGGAGGCCCACCCACTCCGGCTGCTTCCTTCACACCCTGACCTGGTCGGGAATCGTGACCGCTGCGTATCGCTCTTGTGTGTGACTGAGGTGGTCCATGAGGTGGTGGAGGAGCGCTGGTGCGTCACATGAAAAAGTTGCGTCGTGACAGATTTCGGGGGTGGCTCGGAGACGCCGATACGGCGCTCCCGACTTGCCGAGTACGCAGAGATGACCTTGAGGCCCGAGCCACCTGTGGCTCCCGGTCGGCAGTCGGTCCCTGAGAACTCCGGTTCTGACGAGGAGAATCGACCGGCTGAGTCGGATGGTGCCCCCAGTCCACCTGAGGCATCGGAGGCCGCCGAGGTGCCGTCGCTCGACGAGGCGCCGGAGCCCACCGAGGAGGAAGTGGCCCTCCGCCGACGCGAGTTCGCCGTGCTGCTGGAGGCGTTCCGGGACACGGCGGTGCTGGTGCCGCTGCACAACGGCGGCTGGCTCACCGCCGACTTCGGCGGGATCCGCTGGATCCTGGCCTTCTCCAACGAGTCGGCGCTGTCCCGGTACGCGCTCGCTCGGGACGAGGCCGACCGGGAGTGGGCGTACCAAACGGTCCTCGGGGCACGGCTGTTGGACGTGGCGGTACCGGAGGCCGGTGTGCCGTGCGGAGTGGCTCTGGACGCGGCCGACGGTGCCGAACACGCGCTGCTGCTCCCGCCGGTGACCGGAATCGTGCCTGACGCGTTCGCAGTGGACCATGTACAGCAAGGAGGGACGCCTCGATGACGGGGGGCGGCGGCAACGGCAACGATCTGACAGCGATCGGTCTCGACGAGATCGCCAAGGGACTGACGGCGGCGCTGGGCGAGTTGAAAGAGCTCGGCATGGTCGGTGAGGCCGGCGCGGGCCGTGGCTTCGGCGACATCGCACTGTCCGGTCTGGAGCTGGGGGCGGAGGGCCTCACGGGCGCCTTCGGCTCCTTCTGCGAGCGGTGGGAGTGGGGCGTCCGTTCGCTGATCCAGGAGGGCAACGGGTTCGCGCTGAAGACGGGGCTCGCGGCCGGGACGTACTACGAGACCGACCAGTACGTGGCAGGAGCGATGAAGGTCGGCGTCAACTCGGTGATCGGCAATCCGCACGCCTCGGAGGAGGAGATCACCGGCAAGGACTGGGGCGAGGTCTGGTCGAACAACCCGGTCACCCAGATCAGGGACGCCGACTACAGCAAGGAGTCCTTCGACCGGGCCTGGGAGACCAGCGCCCAGGGTTGGCGCGACGCGGGCCGGGACGTCATGACGTCCGAGAACCTGGCGGGCATGGGGTCGCTGGCGCCCGAGAGCATCCGCGAGCGTTCGGGGGTCTCGGAGGCCGCGTGGGAGCGGATGCTGGACGACCAGTTCGGCCCCTCGCCGGAGGAGCGTGCCCGTATGCAGGGTGGCGGGGGTGAGGGCTGATGGGCGTCCTTGACGACATCGGCAGCGGCCTGGGCAGGCTGAAGGACGGCGTCGACCACGGCCTGAACGTTCTCGAGGACGGTGTCGACGCCGGTAAGAAGGTCGTCGGCGAGGGCATCGACTGGGGCACCGACCGGCTCGGTGACGGCCTTGACCGGGTCGGCTTGGAGGACGCCGCGGACGCGGTGGAGGACTGGGGCGACGAGGTCGCGTCCGACCTCGGCGCCACACCGGGAGAGCAGCAGCTCGGCCAGACCCAGGAGGCCGACGAGCTGATCCACGGCAACCCCGAGAAGATCCGGAGCAGTGCCAAGCACCTGCGGGACTTCTCCGCCGCCTTCGACAAGGTCGGCTCGGGGATGAAGAAGGTCGACTCCTCCGCCTGGCGCGGCGAGGGCGGGGACACCTTCCGTGAGAAGTTCGGCGTCCACCCCTCGAAGTGGCTCCAGGCCGCCGACGCATGCGAAACCGCGGCCTCTGCGCTGGACGCGTATGCGGGCACGGTGAAGTGGGCGCAGCAGCAGGCGCAGGAGGCCATCGAGCTGTACGCACGCGGCAAGAGCGCTTCCGAGAAGGCCATCGGGGAGTACAACCAGAAGGTCGACGCCTACAACGCCAAGGTGCGGGCGGACCAGGACCCCGGCCCCACTCCCGGGCCGTTCCACGATCCCGGCAAGGAGACCATCCGGCAGGCGCGGGAGCAGCTGGCCCGGGCCCGCGCTCAGCGGAACACCGCCGCCGGTGACGCCGAGGCGGACATCAGGAAGGCCCTCGCCCATGCCCCGGCGGAGCCGCCGCCGCTGGACCGCCTGACCGGCAACGTGGTCGACGGCCTCGTGGCGACCGGCGTCGAGCTCAACCACTTCGTGGGCGGTGTCGTCAAGGGCACCGCGGGTCTGGTCAGCTTCGCCCGCGGCCTGAACCCGGTCGACCCCTACAACCTGACCCACCCGGCGGAATACCTCCAGAACATCTCCCTGACGCTCTCCGGCCTGGTCTCGACCGCGGCCCATCCCGAGCGGGCGCTGAACGCAGCGGTGGAGGGTTTCAAGAAGGATCCGTCCGAGTTCGTCGGCCGCCTGGTACCCGAGCTCATCGGCACAAAGGGCGCGGGGTTGGCGCGGGGCGGTCTGCGGGCTGCGATGAGGGAGGGGGTGGAGACAGGAGCCGGAGCCGCGAAGGCCGCACCGAACGGCGCGAAGGTCGCGGACGAGGCTGCCGTCGTGGCGCCGAAGGACTGGAGCGACCTTGCGCGCTCCACGGACCATGTCAAGGAAAAGGCGATCCACGCCGATTCCGTAGACCCGAAGAAGGCGCAGGAGTTCCTGGATGACCAGTTTCCGTGGCTCAAGGATGTAAACAACACCGGCATGCCTGGATACACGGACAACTGCAGTCACAACACCGTCACGGTGGACCGCAGGCTGGACGGCGTCGAGGTGAGTGCCGCGCCCAAGCAAGCTGGCGGCCACATTCCTCCCGAGCAACTGGGCCTGAAGGATAGGGCCGCTGGTCACTATGACTGGGTGAACGGCTACGATGACATCGTCAAAGACCTGCAGAACCGGGGAGACGGGTCCAGAAGCGTCGTCTATATCAGCCGCCCCAACAGCACGGCACACGTGTTCAACGCGGTGAACACACCACACGGCGTTGTTTTCCTCGATGGACAGAGTGGTGCTTTGGCGGTTTTGGAAAAGAACGTCTCGAGTATCGGGCACATTCCATATCGCGATGGAGTCAAATAGATGGTGACCAAAGACGAGGCAGTTGTCGTCGCTGTCGAGTTCGTGAAGTCCGGGCCTTACCGGGAGCAAGCAGAATCCGTGGTCATGCTCCCGGACACGGCGGTGGAATTTGCGTACGGGTGGACAGTGTGCTTCGACCTGAAGGAACACATCGAGACCGGCGACTTCACGAAAAAGCCGTTCAGTCCCGTCGTCGTCGTTCCGCACGATGGCTCACCCGCCCACATGGCGCCGACGTTTCCGCCGACTGAGCACTACATGGAGTTGCGTGCATCCGGCAACTGGCCTCCGAACAAGGGAAACCGGCATGCCGGGGCCTGACACCCGGGCAACCGCCTGGCTGAACGCCACCTACGGTGGCCTCGTACGGCTGGCCGTCGGGCACCCCGTGCACGAAACGGCTGCCGCATGGCTGATGGCCTGTCGGCCGCTGCCGCAGCCGGGGTTTCCAGAGACGCCGATGATGGCGGCGTCGGTCGTCGTGCCCAAGGACGGCGGGACCCCGTTCCACCCGGCGCCCAGTGCCCCACTCGCGGACCTGGAGCCCGTACCGCCGGAGGATGCGGCTCGCCGGGCCGCGACGCAGGCCCGGCGGATCAACATCCGCGGGTGTGTGGTGACTCTGCACTCCGCGATCGACGGCGCCCAGTCCACGCCCCTGCCCTGGCAGCCCTCGGACGAGGCGCCCGGCTGGTGGGACCGGCTGACCCGCCGCTATTTCCCTCAGTTCACGCGGATCGAGGTCGGCGGCTGGGACGACGTGATCCGGGCGGTCACGGAGACCGGGCCGGACACCCGTGGCGTGGTCTGGGTCCGCCGGGAGGTCGGTGGCCATGAGGCCACCGGCAACCTGCTCTACGCGCACAACCACAAGGGACAGGTGGTTCTCCTCGACGCGCTGACGTCCTCCCTTGCCCGCCTCGACCCGTCCCTGGTCCGCGAGCTCGTGCTGATCCGCGCTCTGCCGGGCACGTGCACGCCCCGCCTCGCCCCGTGGGAGCACGCGGCACCCGACTTCGCCTCCGCGGTCGACAAGGCACGCCGTTGGCTCCAGGACACCTACCACGGTGAAGTGGACCTGCACGCCCCGACGGCGCAGGACGAGACCACGCGCGGCTGGGTCTTCTCCTGCAACACGAGCCGTTTCCTGAACGCAGGCCACTGGCCGGACTGCATGCTCGACGCGACGGTCGTGGTCCCGAAGGACGAGGCCGCGCCCTTCGGCCTGCCCAACACCGACCCTTGGGCCTGGCTCGCCCGCTGGGACGCGGGCGGTACCGTCGGAACGGCGGACCTCCCGAAGCCACCGGCTCCCGCCCGCGCCGCGTGGTTCGAGCCGACGCTCGCCGACCTCGGCCCCGTGCTGTCCGTGTCCGAGCACCAGGACTGGGCGGCGGCGGTCGAGGCGGCTTCCGCGCTGCCGGTCGCAGCCCGCGCCCTGATCTGGGCTCGCCGTACGGACGGCCGGGGCCGCGAGGCCGTCGGCCAGTTGGTGAACGCGCTCCGCCTGGAGGACGGCGTCGTCCTGGTCGACGGTTCGTCGGGCGAGCCGGCCGTCCTGGACCCCACGGGAGTCCACCGCTTGCACGTCGTCCGGTACCGCTGAGGAACGACAGGACAGGTGACGCCGGTGAGCACCCGGCCCCCGGTGGCCGGGCTATCCGCGTCTCGCGCAGGACATCCAGGGCGTCAACCCGCCCGCTGAGGTGCCCCCGGTCCGCGTCTCGCGCAGGACATCGGGGGCGTCGTCCTGCGCGCTGGGCCGCCCCACCACGCCCCTCGCACCGGCCGGCCCGTGCGGAGCGGGACCGGCCGCGAGGAGCGGAGACGTGCGGGCGATGAGTTCCGCGCCCGGTGTCGGTCTACCTCCCAGGACCACCCTTTGAGGAGCTCGCATGACCGACACCGCCGGGACGACCGGTACGACCCTCGACCTCGGACCCCAGACGGAGGCCCTGGCGCAGCTCGTCGCCGGTGTCACCGACGAACAGCTACCCGACCCCACTCCCTGCCCCGCATACGAGGTGCGCCACCTGCTCGGCCACCTCGCGGGGCTGACCGTCGCCTTCCGTGACGCGGCCCGCAAGGACCTCGGCGCCACGACCGACACCAGTCCGGACTCCGCGCTCCCGGACCTCGCGCCCGGCTGGCGCGAGGAACTGCCCAAGATCCTCGCCGAACTGGCCGAGGCCTGGCGCGACCCGGCCGCCTGGACCGGTATGACCCGGGCCGGGGGCGTCGACCTGCCCGGCGAGATCGCCGGCCTCGTCGTCACCGACGAACTGGTCATCCACGGCTGGGACCTGGCCCGTGCCACCGGCCAGTCCTACGCCCCGGACCCGGCCGCGCTCCGGACCTGCCACGACTTCCTCGCGGCGTCCGTCGACGACCCCGGGCGCGGCGCCATCTTCGGCCCGGTCGTCGCCGTCGAGCCGGGCGCACCCCTGCTGGACCGGGCGGTCGGACTGAGCGGTCGGGACCCGGGGTGGACGCGCACGCCGTAGAAAGCGATTGCAGCTTCCTTTGTCAGAAGCATTGACGAAACAAACGCGCCCTCCTACCGTCATCGCGTCGTACTTCGTACGTCATATATGAGACGCGATACGCGAGATCCGATACGCGATCCACCGATACGCGAGATCCGAGAGGCGCGCATGACCTCTGTGCCCACGCCGATCCCCTCCCGCACGCAGTACGTGCTGGAGGGGATCAAACACCGCATCCTCACCGGGCAGTTGACGCCGGGGCAGGCGCTGGTCGAGACCGAGCTCGCCGCGCAGTTCGGGGTGTCGAAGACCCCGGTGCGCGAGGCGCTCAAGACGCTCGCCGGGACCGGGCTGGTCGTGATGAGCCAGTACAAGGGCGTCACGGTGCGCCTGGTGGACGCGGACATGGCGCGCGAGGTCTACGACGTGCGCCTGCTGCTGGAGCCCGAGGCGCTGAAGCGGGCCGTGCAGCGCGGGGCCTCCCTGGACGCCGCCCGCGACGCGCTGACCCGGGCCGATGTCGCCACCGACACCGCCGAACGCTCGCTTGCCAACCGGGAGTTCCACCGCGCCCTGTACCTGCCGTGCGGCAACCCGCTGCTCGGCCGGATGCTCGACGAGGTCCGCGACCAGGCCGCCCTGGTCTCCGCCGTCGCCTGGGCCGCCTCGCCCTCCTGGGAGCGGGAGGCCGGCGAGCACCGGGAGATCCTGCGGCTCGCACTCGAGGGTGACGCCGACGGCGCGGCGCGTGCCCTGCACGCCCACATCGCGTCCTTCGTGCAGCGCGCTTTCCCCCGGGCAGGACTGGAACAGGAAGGTCAGGAATGAGCAGCGTGGCGTTCGAGACCCAGCGGGCGGCCCTGGCCGACGTGGTGGCGATCCCGGTGACCCCGTTCGCCGAGGACGGCTCCGTCGCGCAGGACACCTACCGGGCCCTGCTGCGTCGTCTGCTCGACGGGGGCATCACGACCCTCACCCCGAACGGCAACACCGGCGAGTTCTACGCCCTGACCCCCGAGGAGCGCCGGCTCGTCACGGAGTGGACGATCGACGAGGCCGGGGAGCGGGCCGTCGTCCTGGTCGGCGTCGGGCACGACATCCCGACCGCGGTCGCCTCCGCCCGGCACGCCCGGGAGCTCGGCGCGCAGATGGTGATGGTCCACCAGCCCGTCCACCCCTACGTCTCCCAGGCCGGCTGGGTCGACTACCACCGCGCCATCGCGGAGGCCGTGCCCGAGCTGGGCGTCGTCCCGTACATCCGCAACGCGCAGCTCACCGGTGCCCGGCTCGCCGAACTGGCCGACACCTGCCCGAACGTCATCGGCGTGAAGTACGCCGTCCCCGACGCGGCCAGGTTCGCCGCGTTCGCCCGGGACGCGGGTCTTGAGCGGTTCGTGTGGGTGGCGGGACTCGCCGAGCCGTACGCACCCTCCTACTTCTCCGCCGGTGCCACCGGCTTCACCTCGGGGCTGGTGAACGTCGCCCCGGCCGTGTCGCTCAACATGATCGAGGCGCTGCGCTCCGGCGACTACCCGGCCGCGATGAAGGTCTGGGAGCAGATCCGCCGCTTCGAGGAACTGCGCGCCGACAGCGGCTCCGCCAACAACGTCACCGTCGTCAAGGAGGCACTCGCCTCCCTCGGGCTGTGCCGCCGCGAGGTCCGCCCGCCGAGCAGGCCGCTGCCTCAGAGCGAGCGCGCCGAGGTCGCCGTCATCGCCGCCGGGTGGTCGATATGACCGCCGAGAAGCGCCCCGAGGAGCTGCGCAGCCACCAGTGGTACGGCACCGAAGGGCTGCGCACCTTCAGCCACCGCGCCCGTACCCGTCAGCTCGGCTACCTGCCCGAGGAGCACCTGGGCAAGCCCGTCATCGCGATCCTCAACACCTGGTCCGACATCAACCCCTGCCACGTGCATCTGCGCGACCGCGCGCAGGCCGTGAAGCGGGGGGTGTGGCAAGCCGGGGGCTTCCCGCTGGAGTTCCCGGTCTCCACGCTCAGCGAGACCTTCCAGAAGCCGACCCCGATGCTCTACCGCAACATGCTCGCCATGGAGACCGAGGAACTGCTGCGGTCCTACCCGGTCGACGGGGCCGTGCTGATGGGCGGCTGCGACAAGTCCACGCCCGCGCTGCTCATGGGGGCGGCCAGCGCCGACCTGCCGGCGGTGTTCGTGCCGGCCGGGCCCATGCTGCCGGGCCACTGGCGAGGCGAGGTCCTCGGCTCCGGCACCGACATGTGGAAGTACTGGGACGACAAGCGGGCCGGGGTCATCGGCGACTGCGAGATGCAGGAGCTGGAGAGCGGCCTCGCCCGCTCGCCCGGCCACTGCATGACGATGGGCACGGCCTCCACCCTGACCGCCGCCGCCGAGGCCCTCGGCGTCACCGTCCCGGGCGCCTCCAGCATCCCGGCCGTCGACTCCGGGCACGACCGGATGGCCGCCAGGGCGGGCATGACGATCGTCGAACTGGTCCACAGGGACCGGAAGCTGAGCGACATCCTCACCGCCGAGGCCTTCCACGACGCCGTGACGACCGTGCTCGGACTCGGCGGCTCCACCAACGCCGTGATCCACCTGATCGCCATGGCCGGCCGCGCGGGCGTCCGGCTCACCCTCGACGACTTCGACCGCATCGCCCGCACGGTGCCGGTGCTGGCCAACGTACGGCCCGGCGGACAGACATACCTGATGGAGGACTTCCACTTCGCGGGCGGCCTGCCCGGGTTCCTCTCCCGGATCCCGGATCTGCTCCACCTGGACCGGCCGACCGTCTCGTACGACACGCTGCGGGAGCAGCTCGCCGGCGCGCAGGTGCACAACGACGACGTCATCCGGACCCGGGACAACCCGGTCGCCGCCGAGGGCGGGGTCGCCGTGCTGCGCGGCAACCTCTGCCCGGACGGCGCCGTCATCAAGCACATCTCCGCCGAGCAGCACCTGCTCAAGCACACCGGCCCCGCCGTCGTCTTCGACGACTACAGGACGATGCAGCGCACCATCAACGACCCGGCGCTCGGCATCACCCCCGAGCACGTGCTCGTGCTGCGGGGCGCTGGCCCCAAGGGCGGCCCGGGCATGCCCGAGTACGGGATGCTGCCGCTGCCCGACTACCTGCTCAAGCAGGGGGTGCGGGACATGGTCCGCATCTCCGACGCCCGGATGAGCGGCACGAGTTACGGCGCGTGCGTGCTGCACGTCGCGCCCGAGTCGCACATCGGCGGACCGCTCGCCCTCGTGCGGACCGGGGACAGCATCACCCTCGACGTCGAGGCGCGCACCCTCCACCTCCACGTCGACGACGAGGAACTTCAGCGGCGCAGGGAGCGGTGGACACCGCCGCCCACCCGCTACGAGCGCGGCTACGGCGCGCTCTACAACGAGCAGATCACGCAGGCCGACACCGGCTGCGACTTCGAGTTCCTGGCCCGTCCGGGCACGGTGCAGGACCCGTACGCGGGCTGAACCCGCGCGCCACCCACGCACGACGGCACCACCCACGCACCTCAGCACGACCCGGCACGACCCTGCACAGGAAGAAAGCGCTTCCCGCGCACGCACGACGTACCACGACGTACTGAGATCGGAGAACAGTCATGGCCCAAGCCGCAGCCGTGGCGAAACCGCCCGCGCCACCCCGGCGGCGCCGGGCCTCCGCCACGCCGCGCAGGCTCCCGTACCTGCTGATCGCGCCGGCCGCCCTGCTCATGCTGGGGTTCATCGCCTACCCGGTCATCAGCGTCTTCTACTACAGCCTGCAGAACTACAACCCCACCAAGCCGTGGCGGAACGGCTACGCGGGCTTCGACAACTTCGTCCACGCCTTCACCGAGGACCCGGTCTTCTGGGACACCCTGGTCTTCAGCGCCAAGTGGGTCTTCGTCGAGGTCGGCCTCCAGCTGCTGTTCGGTCTCGCGCTGGCCCTCATCGTCAACCAGACCTTCGTGGGCCGGGGCCTGGGACGCGCGATGGTCTTCTCCCCGTGGGCCGTCTCCGGCGTCCTCACCTCCGCGATCTGGGTGCTGCTCTACAACTCCCAGACGGGCATCACCCGATACCTCGCGGACATCGGCATCGGCTCCTACGGCACGAGCTGGCTGTCGGACACCTCCACTGTCTTCCCGGCGGCGATCGTCGCCGACCTGTGGCGCGGGGTGCCCTTCTTCGCGATCCTCATCCTCGCCGACCTCCAGTCCGTCTCGAAGGATCTCTACGAGGCCGCCGAGGTCGACGGGGCCAGCAGGATCAAGCAGTTCTGGCACATCACGCTGCCCCATCTGAAGGACGCCATCATCCTGTCCACGCTGCTGCGCGCGGTCTGGGAGTTCAACAACGTCGACCTGCTCTACACACTGACCGGCGGCGGCCCGGCGGGCGAGACGACCACACTGCCGCTGTACATCGCCAACACATCCGTCGACGCCCACAACTTCGGCTACGCGTCGGCCCTGACCACGGTGGCGTTCGTGATCCTGCTCTTCTGCTCGATGGTCTACCTGCGGCTGAGCAAGTTCGGAGGCGAGGAGAAGTGAGCGTCAAGGAAGCCACCAAGGCCGCGCCCGCCCCCGTGCGCGCCACCCCCGAACCGCCGCGCCCCGCCAAGGGCCACCGCGCCTGGGACGAGGCACCCCGCTGGCAGATCTACCTGCCCCTGGGCATCTACCTGCTCTTCACCCTCGTCCCCTTCTACTGGATCCTGCTCTTCTCGCTGCGCCCGGCCGGCTCCACCTCGCTCGTGCCCTGGCCGATGACCTTCGACCACTTCGAGAAGGTCTGGACGGAGCGCAGCTTCGGCACCTACTTCACCAACAGCGTGCTCGTCGGCGTCGCCACCCTGCTCGTCACGACGCTCGTCGCGCTGGCCGGCGGCTACGCCCTCGCCCGGTTCAACTTCAAGGTCAAGCGGGCGTTCATGCTGGGCCTGCTGTGCTCCCAGTTCGTGCCGGGAGCGCTGCTGCTGGTCCCGCTGTTCGAGATCTTCGCCGAACTCCAGATGATCAACAGCCTCGGCAGCGTCATCCTCGCCGAGACGGTCTTCCAGCTGCCGCTGTCGATGATCCTGATCAGCAACTTCATCAAGAACGTGCCGTACTCCCTGGAGGAGGCGGCCTGGGTCGACGGCTGCAACCGCATGACCGCCTTCCGGATCGTGGTGCTGCCGCTGCTGCGGCCCGGTCTGATCGCCGTCGGCTCGTTCGCCTTCGTCCACTCCTGGAACCACTTCCTGTTCGCCCTGATGTTCCTGAACAACCAGGACAAGCAGACGATCCCCGTCGGCCTCAACAGCCTGATGAGCGCCGACAGCGTCGACCTGGGCGCGCTCGCCGCGGGCGGCATCATCGCGGCCGTCCCGGTGGTGATCGTGTTCGCCTTCATCCAGAAGTGGCTGATCACCGGGTTCAGCGCGGGGGCGGTGAAGGGATGAGGGGCAGACGACTGGCCGTCGCGGCCGGGCTGCTGGGGGTGCTCTGCGTGCCCGCGCACGCCGAGGCCCGGGACATCGGCCGCGACAACAACCGGTACGACATCACCGACGACGACTACCGCTACTCGCTCGGCGTCTCCACCGAGTCGCGGATGTACGCCGAGAACAACGCCTTCCATGCCCCGGCCCACGTGGAGGTCGCCGACCTGGTCAAGAGCTGGAACGGCAGCGCCCTGCACCAGAGCGGCACGCTGTTCAACGGCTTCCCGGTCGACCTGCTCGCGATCCACAACGCCTACAACTCGGGCAGTGAGCGCGATCTGACGGCCGACGTCGGCTGGACGCCCGCCCTGCACGGGCGGATCGACAGCGCCCGGGCGGCCGACCGGGCGGTGGCCCGCGGCGCGGGTGCGGGGAGGATCCCGTGACCGGTCGCATGATCGACTCCATGAGCGAACTCCACGGCGGCACCCGCAGGCGCCCGCTGAGCACACCCCTGCCCGTCGTCCTCGCAGGCGCCCGTGGCCACGGCCGCTGGCACGTCGAGAACATCCGCCGCCTCCAGCGCAAGGGCGTCGTCCGGCTGGTCGGCGTCTGCGAGCTGACACCGCTGACCGGGGAGGAACTCGGCGACCTGGGCACCCCCGAGCAGTCCGCCGACTTCGGCGCCCTGCTCGACTCCACCGGCGCCGAGGCCGCGGTGATCTGCACACCGATCCCGACCCACACCGACCTGGCGCTGACAGCGGCTCAGCGAGGCGTCCACCTCCTGCTGGAGAAGCCCCCGGCCCCCTCGTACGCCGAGTACCGCCGGATGGCCGACGGGGTCGCCGCGGCCGGAGTCGTCTGCCAGATCGGCTTCCAGTCGCTGGGCTCGCACGCCCTGCCCGCCGTCCGCGACCTGGTCGAGCAGGGGGCGATCGGGCAGCTGGTCGGGCTCGGCGGGGCCGGCGCCTGGGTCCGCGACGAGGACTACTTCCGGCGGGCGCCCTGGGCGGGCAAGCGGCGGCTGAACGGCGTCGACGTGATCGACGGGGCGCTGACCAACCCCCTCGCCCACGCCGTCGCCACCGCCCTCGCCCTGGGCGGCAGCACCCGCGCCGAGGACGTCACCGGCATCGAGACCGAGCTGCTGCGCGCCAACGCCATCGAGTCCGACGACACCTCCTGCGTCCGGATCACCACCGCGCAGGGCCACCCGGTCACCGTCGCCGCGACCCTGTGCGCCGAGCAGGCGGACGAGCCGTATGTGCTGGTGCACGGCAGCAGCGGCCGGATCACCTTCTGGTACAAGCAGGACCGCGTGCTGCTCCAGCGCGCGGGGCACGGCCCGCAGGAGTCCGAGCACGGCCGCACCGACCTGCTGGAGAACCTCGTCGACCACCTCACCACCGGCGCGGACCTGCTGGTCCCGCCGGACGAGACGGGCGCCTTCATGAAGGTCGTGGAGGCCATCCGCACCGCTCCCGACCCGGCGCCGCTGCCGGACACCGCCTGGCACCGGATCCCCGGCGAAAGGCGCCGGGTGGTGCCCGGCATCGACGGACTCGTCGCGGCCGCCGCCGACACCCTCTCCCTCTACTCCGAGCTCGGCGCCCCCTGGGCGCACCTGTCGAACGAGGTGAGCACCCGATGACCAGCAACGACACCGTGGTCCTGCGCGTCGCGGGCCGGCCGGTCGGCCGGTACGTCACCCGGCCCGAGCTGCCGGCCCGGCTCTCCCCGCGCCCCTACCTGCACCCCGTCACCACCCTGGCCGGCACGGCCGTGACCGAACTCGCCCCGGCCGACCACGCACACCACCTCGGCGTCGGTGTCGCCGTTCCCGACGTCGAGGGGTTCAACTTCTGGGGCGGGCGCACCTACGTCCGCGACCAGGGCCCGACCGAACTCGACAACCACGGCGCGCAGCGGCACATCGCGTTCCAGCTGCGCGACCCGGACGGCTTCGTGGAGGAGCTGCGCTGGGTGGCCGCGGGCGGCGAGCTGCTGCGCGAGCGCCGTACGGTCGCGGCCACCGAACTCACCGACCAGGCCTGGGCGCTGGACCTCACGTTCTCCCTCACCAACGTCACCAGGAGCCCGCTGTCGATCGGCAGCCCCGCGACCAACGGGCGCCCGGGCGCGGCCTACGGCGGGTTCTTCTGGCGGGCCCGCAAGGAGTCCGCCGCGCCCGAGGTCTTCACCGCCGGTGCCGACGGCGAGGAGAAGATCCACGGCCGCCCCGCCGACTGGCTCGCTCTGCGGGGCGGCACCTGGACGCTGGTCTTCGCCGGCGCCACCGAACAGACCCGCCGCGACCCGTGGTTCGTACGCGGCGAGGAGTACCCGGGCGTCGGTTCCTCCCTGGCGCACGAGGAGCGGCTGCCGGTCCCGCCGGGCGAGACCGTCGTGCGCCGGGTGGTCACCGTCGTCGCCGACGGCCGTCTCGACCGGGACGCCGCCACGGCCCTCGTCCGCAAGGCGGTGAGCCCGTGACCTCCGAGACCTACCGCAACCCGATTCTCGACGCCGACTGGTCCGACCCGGACGTCGTCCGTGTCGGCGACGACTTCTACCTGACCGCCTCCAGCTTCGGCCGCGCCCCCGGACTGCCGCTGCTGCACTCCCGGGACCTGGTCAACTGGACCCTGGTCGGCCACGCGCTCGAACGCCTCGAACCGGCCGCCGAGTTCGAACGGCCCCGGCACGACTGCGGTGTCTGGGCCCCCTCGCTCCGGTATCACGACGAACGCTTCTGGATCTTCTGGGGCGACCCCGACCAGGGCATCTTCCAGATCAACGCCCCGCAGATCCGGGGCCCCTGGACCCGCCCGCACCTGCTGAAGGCGGGCAAGGGCCTGATCGACCCCTGCCCCCTGTGGGACGACGAGACCGATGAGGCCTATCTGGTCCACGCCTGGGCCAAGTCCCGCTCCGGCGTCAAGAACCGCCTCACCGGCCACCGGATGCGCCCCGACGGCACCGGCCTCCTCGACGAGGGCAAGGTGATCGTCGACGGCGACCGCATACCCGGCTGGTTCACCCTCGAAGGCCCCAAGCTCTACCGGCACGACGGCTGGTTCTGGATCCTCGCCCCCACCGGCGGCGTGGAGACCGGCTGGCAGGGCGCCTTCCGCTCGCGCGGGTTCTTCGGGCCGTACGAGGAGAGGATCGTCCTGGAGCAGAAGGACACCGACGTCAACGGCCCCCACCAGGGCGGCTGGGTGCGTACCCCGTCCGGCGAGGACTGGTTCCTGCACTTCCAGCAGCGCGGCGCCTACGGCCGGGTCGTCCACCTCCAGCCGATGCGCTGGGGTCCGGACAACTGGCCGGTGCTCGGGGACGACGGCGCCCCCGTCGCCGAACACCGCCGTCCCGCGCTGCCGCCGCAGCCGCCCGCCGCACCCGCCACCGACGACGACTTCCCCGGCGGACGGTACGGCCGACAGTGGCAGTGGACGGCCAACCCGGGCGACGGCTGGGCCACCCAGCACTCCGGGGACGGGCTGCGGTTGTCCTGCGTCCGTTCCACGGACACGCACGACCTGCGTAAACTCCCGAACCTCCTCACTCAGCGGCTGCCCGGCGTCCCGTCCGCCGTCGAGGTGGAGCTGCGCCTGCACAGTGAGGAGCCGGGGGCCCGGGCCGGGCTCGCGGTCCTCGGGGACGCGTTCAGCTGGATCGGTCTCCAGCGCGGGGCCGACGGCACGGTCCACCTCGTGCACCGGTTCGCCGAGGGGGTCGCCGAGCGGGAGCGCGACGCGGCCCACCCGCGCCTCGCACCCGGGGGACACGTCTGGCTCCGCATCGAGATCGGCGCCGGAGCCCGCTGCCGCTTCTCCTACGACCTCGGCGACGGTCCGTGCCCGTCGGGTCCCGTCTTCGCCGCCACCCCCTGGCGCTGGGTCGGCGCCCTACTCGGCCTCTTCGCCCTCGCGCCCGTCGGGTCGGGACACGCGGGCGCCGCCACGTTCACGCAGTTCCGGATCACCGACGTGTAGCCCACCGCATCCGCAGCCCTATCTCGCCTGTTGGGAGCCGCAATGACGCACCCCCATAGCAAGCGCTTGCCCAGACCGGGTGTCGCCCTGGCCGCCGTCGCGGCCCTGGTCGCCGCCCTGGCACTGGGCGCGACCGGGGAGGCGGGAGCCGCCGAACCCGCCCCCGCCGGGATGTCCGCACCGGCGGCGGCGCGCTGGACCGACCAGGCCCACGGCTTCGCCTCGCTGGCCGGAGGCACCACGGGCGGGGCCGGCGGCAAGGTCGTCACGGTCACCGACCAGGCCGCGCTGGCGAAGTACGCGGCCGCCGAGGAGCCGTACGTCATCAGGGTGGCGGGGACGGTCGCCGTCCAGCCCTTCGGCTCGGACATCGTCGTCGCCTCGAACAAGACGATCATCGGCGTCGGCGACACCGGTGAGATCGCCCACGGCGAACTGCACCTCAACCCCGGCACGCACAACGTCATCATCCGCAATCTGACGATCCGCGACTCCTATGTCGAGGGCGACTGGGACGGCAAGACCACCGACTTCGACGCCATCCAGATGGACGCCGTCCACCACGTCTGGATCGACCACAACCGCTTCACCCACATGGGCGACGGGCTGCTCGACATACGCAAGGACAGCCAGTACGTAACCGTCTCCTACAACCAGTTCAGCAACCACAACAAGGCGTTCGGGATCGGCTGGACGACCAATGTCCAGACGCAGATCACCATCGACCACAACTGGTTCACGGGCACGAAGCAGCGCAATCCCTCGGCGGACAACTGCGCCTACGCGCACCTCTACAACAACTACATCTCCGCACAGGTGGCCGATGGCGACCCGGTGTGGACGTACGGGAACTGGTCCCGGGGCCGCAGCAAGATGGTCATCGAGAACAGTTACTACGACAGGGTCCAGCATCCCTACCAGGCCGACGCCACCGCGGAGTTGGTGGAGCGGGGGTCGATCCTGAGGAAGACGAGCGGGCGGACCGACGAGTGGGGTGCCGCCTTCGACCCGCGGGACTTCTACGACTACCGGCTCGACCGGGCCGCCGCCGTCCCCGCCCTGGTGAAGAAGTTCTCCGGGCCGCAGCGCCGGATCGGTGTGACCCTCGACGTCCCGGGCGCCTACCCGACCGTGCAGGCCGCCGTGGACGCCGCCCCCGACGGCAACGACACCCCGCTGACGATCGCCGTCGCGCCGGGCACCTACCGCGAGAAGGTGTTCATCCCCGCGAGCAAGCCGCACCTCGTGCTGCGCGGCACCGGACAGAACCGCTCCGACACCGTCATCGTCTTCGACACGCCCGCCGAGTACGGGGGTTCGACGGGAAGCGCCACCGTCCGGATCGCCGCGAACGACGTCACCGCACGCAACCTCACCTTCAGCAACGACTTCGACGAGGCCGCGCACGAGCTGAAGGGCGAGCAGGCCCTGGCGATGAAGACGACCGGCGACCGGATCGTCTTCGAGGACACCGCGTTCCTGGGCAACCAGGACACCCTGATGACCGACAGCCCCAAGCTGAACGTGATCAGCCGGGTGTACGTCCGCGACTCCTACATCGAGGGCGACGTCGACTTCGTCTACGGACGGGCGACGACCGTGGTCGAACGGTCCGTGATCAAGGCGCTCACCCGGGGGTCCACGACCAACAACGGCTACATCACGGCCGCTTCGACGTGGACGGGCAACCCGTACGGGTTCCTGATCACCCGCTCGAAGATCGTGAGCGACGCACCTGCCGGGAGCTTCCACCTCGGCCGGCCCTGGCACCCGGGCGGCGAGCCGAACGCGGTGGCCCAAGTGCTGATCCGCGACACCTGGCTGCCCGCCGCGATCAAGGCCTCGCCGTGGACCGACATGAGCGGTTTCTCGTGGAAGGACGCGCGCTTCACGGAGTACCGGAACTACGGGCCGGGGGCCGCGATCACCCAGGACCGGCCGCAGATGAGCGACGAGGACGCGAGGACGCACACCGTCACCGCGTATCTCAAGGGCAACGACAACTGGGCGCCCCACGCACGCCACTGACCCCCCACGACTCGATGTCTCCGTTTGATCCAGAAGAGAGAGCCGACCAATGAAGATCAGCATCCGTAGAAGCAGGCGCGTGGCCACGGCCGTCGCCCTGGGCTCCGTCCTCGCCCTGACCGCGACCGCCTGCGGTGACGACGGCAGCGGCGCCGGTGGCGACAAGGGGGCCGAGGGTAGCGGCAAGGGCAAGATCGTCTTCTGGGACAACAACGGCGGTGTCCGCACGGACATCTGGAAGCAGATCATCGCCGACTTCGAGAAGGCGAACCCGTCGATCAAGGTCGAGTACGTCGGTATCGCCGCCACCGAGTACCAGTCCAAGGTCGACACCGCCATCCAGGGCGGCGGTCTGCCGGACGTCGGCGGTGTCGGCGCGGCGATGGCCGCCGGGTTCGCCGCCCAGAACGCGCTGGATCCCCTGGACGGCCGACTCGGCACGTCCACGATCAAGGACCAGCTCAACGAGGGCATGGTCGAGTCGCTCAAGTCCGCCGGTGGCGGCGACGCGCTGTACTCGATCCCGACCTCCGCGAACAACGGCACCCTCTACTACCGCACCGATCTGTTCCAGAAGGCGGGCCTGGACGCGCCCACCACCTGGGAGAAGTTCTACGAGGCTGCCGAGAAGCTCAGCAACGCGAAGAGGAACGAGTTCGGCTACACCATCCGCGGTGGCGCGGGCTCCATCGCGCAGGCGCTGGACGCGATGTACGGGCAGTCCGGCATCACGTCCTTCTGGGACGCCGGCGGCAAGAAGACCACGGTCAACGACCCGAAGAACGTCGAGGCACTGGAGAAGTACGCCGGTCTGTACAAGAAGTACACGCCGGCCGCCGACCTCAACAACGACTTCACCAAGATGGTCGCGCAGTGGGACTCGGGCACGATCGGCATGCTCAACCACAACCTGGGCTCCTACCAGGACCATGTGAAGGCGCTCGGCACCGACAAGTTCCGCGGCATCCCGCAGCCCACCGGCCCCGGCGGCAAGCGCGTCCAGGTCTCCAACCCGGTCGACGGTCTCGGCCTGTTCAAGAGCTCCAAGAACAAGGAGGCCGCCTGGAAGTTCATCGAGTTCGCCGCCTCGCACGCGTCCAACTCCAAGTGGAACGAGTCGGCCGGCGCCATCCCGTCCAACACGGACGCCGCCAAGGACGCCTGGATCTCCGAGGCCGAGCCGACCAAGCTCGCCGCCGAGGCCCTCAACGACGGCTCCACCACCATCGTCCAGCTGCCCTACTACCTGCCCGACTGGAACACCATCTCCAAGGCCGACAACGAGCCCGGCTTCCAGAAGGTCCTGCTCGGCGACATGAGCGCCAAGGAGTTCCTGGACAAGATGGCCGATCAGCTGAACGAGGCTCAGGCGGAGTGGGACCAGCAGAAGGGCTGAGACCGCCCGGTTCCGCGCCGGGGCGGCCTGCGGTGCGCAGGCTGCGGGCCGCCCCGGGCTGGTCGCGCACACGTGCCCGGCCTCGTACGGCAAACACCCCCGCACCCCTGAGAGCCTGCCGAAAGAAGGGTCTGTCGTGTCACTGAGCCGTAGACAAGTCACCGCGGCCGCTGTCGCCGCCGTTCCTCTCACCTTCGCCGCGACCGGTACCGCGCAAGCCACCGGCCGCCGCGCCCGCACGCTGTACATCGCCGGTGATTCCACCGCCGCACAGAAGTACGCCGACGCGGCACCGGAGACCGGGTGGGGAATGGCGCTTCCGTTCTTCCTGCACAAGGACCGGCCGGTCGCCAATCACGCGGTCAACGGACGTAGTTCCAAGAGCTTCGTCGACGAGGGACGGCTCGATGTCATCCTCCGGCAGATCCAGCCGGGCGACTTCCTGCTCATCCAGTTCGGCCACAACGACGAGAAGGTGAACGACCCCACCCGGTACACCGAGCCCTGGACGACTTACCAGGACCACCTGCGGATGTACATCGACGGGGCCCGGGCACGTGGGGCGCGGCCCGTGCTCGCCACGTCCGTCGAGCGGCGCAAGTTCGACGCGGCCGGCAAGGCTCTGCCGAGCCACGGCGAATACCCGGCGGCCATGCGGGCGCTCGCCAAGCAGGAGGGGGTGACACTGCTCGACATCCAGGCGCTGTCGATCGCGCTGTGGCAGCGGCTGGGCGTCGAGGAGACGAAGAAGTACTTCAACTGGACCACGACCGAGCAGGACAACACGCACTTCAACCCGCCCGGCGCGATCGCCGTGGCGCGCCTCGTCGCGCGGGAGTTGCTGCGTGCGCGGGTGCTCGCGCCGAGCGAGGTGCGCCGGCTCGACGAGACGATCCCCGAGTCCTGGATCACCTGGCCGAAGGCCGCCGCGTAACACCCCCGTCCCTGGAAAAGGAGATCCGCACCATGCAGCTACGTGAATGGCATGGGCATGCCATAATCAAGAGGGTGGCCGCCTTCGCCGGCTGCTCCGCACTGATGCTGTCCCTCACCGGCACCGGCACCGCCGCCGCTCAGGCCGACTCCCGCGATCACGCCCGGCAGACGCTCGGGGCGAAGGACGGGTGGGGGTCGTACGGCACCGGAACCACCGGCGGTGCCGCCGCCGACGCCGAGCACGTGTACACCGTGACCACCTGGGCCCAGTTCAAGGCCGCCCTCGCCGCGGGCGGCAGCGCACCGAAGATCATCAAGGTGCGGGGGACCATAGACGCCGTCTCCGAGGGGTGTGACGCCTTCGCCGCACCCGGGTACGACTTCGACGCCTACCTGAAGAAGTACGCGCCCGAGACGTGGGGGATGGACAAGGACCTGAGCGGCGAGCCCGCCGACAGCCCCGAGGGACTGCGCCGCGCCTCCGCCGACAACCAGGACCAGGCCATCAAGGCCGGTGTCCCGGCCAACACGACCATCATCGGGGTCGGGAAGAACGCGGGTTTCAAGGGCGCCAGCCTCCAGATCAAGGGCGTCGACAACGTCATCGTCCGCAACCTCACCTTCGAGAGCCCCCTCGACTGCTTCCCGCAGTGGGACCCGACCGACACCTCCACGGGCGCCTGGAACTCCGAGTACGACACCGCCGTCGTCTACGGCTCCACCCATGTCTGGATGGACCACAACACCTTCACCGACGGCAGCCACCCCGACAGCGAGGCCCCGACGTACTTCGGCACCCTGTACCAGCAGCACGACGGTCAGCTGGACATCGTCCGGGGGTCCAACTACGTCACCGCCTCCTGGAACGTCTTCGCCGACCACGACAAGACGCTCATGATCGGAAACAGCGACAGCGAGTCGACGGCCGTCGGCGACCGGGGCAAGCTCAAGGTGACGCTCCACCACAACCTGTTCCGCAACCTCGTCGAGCGCGCGCCGCGTGTCCGCTTCGGGCAGGTCGACACGTACAACAACCACTACGTGGCCGGCCAGGACTACGTCTACAGCTTCGGCATCGGCAAGGAGTCCCAGCTCGTCGCCGAGCACAACGCCTTCACGCTGCCGAGCGGGGTCAGCCCGGCGAAGATCCTGAAGAAGTGGATGGATTCGCCGGTCACCGCCGCGAACAACCACGTCAACGGCAAGCCGACCGACCTGATCGCCGTGCACAACGCGGAGATCCCCGGCGAGACCCTCCAGTCGGGCGCCGGCTGGACGCCGACCCTGCGGACCAAGGTCGACCCGGCTAAGGCCGTCCCCGGGATCGTCGACCACCGCGCGGGCGCCGGCCGCATCTGCTGACCCCCCCCGAGAACCGGCCGGGCCGGGCGCACGCCACGAGGTGCGCCCGGCCCGGCCGCCCACGGACCATCACCCGCACGAGCCGCACCGCGAAGGGGCAGCCGCATGTCCTCGCACTTCCACCGTTCCCTCTCCCGCAGGGGATTCCTCGTCGCGAGCGCCGGGGCGGGCGCCGCACTCGCCCTCGCGCCGGTCCCCGCGACTTCGTCACCGTCTCCGACAGCCGGTTCGAGGACCACGACAAGGCGATCCTCATCGGGTCGGGCGACGGGCGCGGCGACCGCGACCGGGGGCATCTCAAGGTGACCTTCGCCCGCAATCTGTTCACCGGCATCGCGCAGCGCGCCCCGCGGGTCCGCTTCGGGCAGGTGCACGTCGTCAACAACGTCCACCGGGGGCGGGCACCGCTGTACGCCCTGGGCGTCGGAGTGGAGTCCGCCGTCTTCTCCGAGCGCAACGTCTTCCGTTACCCCGGGGGAGAGCCGGCGCTCGCCGTCGCGGCCTACGGGGGCGAGGAGTTCCACGACACGGGCTCCTGGTTCAACGGCCGGCCCGCCCGCCTGAACGCCGTGGCGAACGGTCTCGGTCTCGGGAACGACGTCGGCTGGGACCCCGCCGACATGTACGACTACCGTGCCCTGACCTCCCCGGCGGCGGTCGAGCGGTACGTACTGCGGCACGCCGGAGCCGGGAGGCCGCATGGACGCCCGTGAAGCGCTGGGACGACGGACGTTCGTGCTCGGGGCGGGGACGGCGCTGCTGGGCGGGGGAGCGGTGAGCGGGGCGGAGGCGGCGGTCGTGGACGGCCCGCTGCCCGACTTCCACCCGGCGCTGAAGAACGCCCTGTACAACAACTCCGACGACGGCCTCGACTTCTGGTCGTTCTCCTCGCCGGTCACCGTCGAGCACACCTGGGCGTTCGGCAACGGCAAGAACCGCTGGAGCGACTCCGCCTTCACGGGCGACGGCAACGGCTACAAACTCGGCGGTGACGGGGAGGTGGTCGCCCACGTCCTCAACAACTCGGCCGCCTGGGACAACGCCGGCAACGGCTTCACGGAGAACAGCAACAAGGGCGCCATCGTCGTCAACCGGACCACGGCGTACGCCAACGCCAAGTGGGGCTACTACTTCGCGACCGGCTCGGCGCGGCTCGGCAAGAACCTCGCCGTGAGCAACGGCGGAGGGACGGTCGGCAAGGGCTCGTCGGTAGTGTCGGCCGGCAACAACTGGGACTCCGGGATCGCGACCCCGGCCTTCCGGTCCACCAACGCCTCGACGACCTACAACGCCCGCCAGTCCAGCGGCGCGCTGCCCGTGACCACGTTCCTGACCACGGGCAGCACCACCATCGGAGCGACGATGGACTGACGAACCCGACCTGCTTCGTCAGCCGAGGCCCGACGGCGTCACCGCCGTACCGGCTCGATCCCCTCCAGTGTCGGCACGACCGGCTTGATGCTGCCGTCGGCCGCGAACTCCATGCGGTCGATGGTGGTCTCGCGGTGCATGCCGTCGCCGCCCGGCAGACCGGGGCCGTTGAGGGCGAAGCGGTGGTAGACGGCGTACCAGTCGTCGGTGCCGGGGGTGTTCACCACCGAGTGGTGGCCGGTCCCGAGGATTCCGTACTCGGGCCGCTTCTCGAGGATCGTCCCGCGCTTGGTCCACGGGCCGAGCGGGGACGGTCCCGTCGCGTACGCCACGTGGTAGTTCTCGCTGCGGGTGTCGTCCTCCGACCACATGAAGTAGTAGGTGCCCTTCCGCTTGATCACGAAGGCGCCCTCGCGGAAGTTGTCCGGGGTGATGTCCTTCACCTTCGACGCGTCGAAGGACACCATGTCGTCGTTGAGCGGCACCACGTACCCGTGCCCGTTGCCCCAGTACAGGTAGGCCTGACCGTCGTCGTCCGTGAAGACCGCCGGGTCGATCATCTGGCCCTTCAGCGATCCGCCCTTGGCGACCAGCGGCTTGCCGAGCGCGTCCTTGAAGGGGCCTGCGGGGGAGTCCGCCACGGCCACGCCGATCTGCTGCTCGGCGCAGAAGTAGAAGTAGTACTTGCCGTTCCGCTCGGCGATCGCGGGCGCCCAGGCGTTCTTGTCGGCCCAGCTCACGTCCGGCCCGAGGTCGACGATGACGCCGTGGTCCTTCCAGTGGACCAGGTCCTTCGACGAGTACGCCTTGAACTTGGTGCCGCTCCAGCCCTGGAAGCCGTCCGTCGTCGGATAGATCCAGTACCGGCCGTTCAGGTAGTGCACGTCGGGGTCGGCGTTCAGGCCCGGCAGGATCGGGCTGCGCGTACGGACGGCCTCGACCGTCCAGGTGCGCTTCGTGCCGTCGGCGGCCGTCACCGTGTACGTCTGCGGCTTGCGGAAGTCACGTCGGGTGCCGGACTTGGGGCTCAGCTTCGCGCCCTCGCCCACCCACAGCTTCGGGGCGAGGTCCCGCAGATCGGCGTCCGGCCGCATGGGCAGGACGACCTTCGAGGCGCTGTCCGTGACGATCGACCAGCCCTTCTGGTGCTTCGCCGTCGCGTCCACGACCGAGGTGGAGGTGGACGGGTAGGCGGCCAGCAGGCGGTCGTACTCCTTCTGCGTCACCGGCAGGACCGTGCCGTGCCGGGGGCTCGCCGGGAGCTGGTAGTTCGCCGAGGGGGTCCACTTGCCGGAGGCGAGGTCGGTGGTCTCGAAGGGCACGTAGCCGCGGCCGCCGTACTCGTCGATGAACAGGTACCACTTCTTCTCGGTGTTCGACTTGAACACCGTCGGGCCCTCACCGCGGTCCATCGCGCCCTTGCCGATGCAGTCGGACACGAAGTCGTACGTCGTCGACGTCAGCGAGGTCGACTTCTCGCCGGTGATGAACTTCGAGCAGGGGCTGGATGAGCCGGGGTCCCGCTCGTCCTTGGTGTAGCGGTAGTACTCGTCCTTGTACTTCACGACCGTGGAGTCGATCACCGAGTAGCCGGGGTCGTTCCAGATCTTCGGCTCGCTGAAGGTGCGGAAGTCCTTGGTGGTCGCGTACATCATCTTGTTGTACGTGTTGCCCTTGTGGTCCGGGTCGTCGTCGGCGTACAGCTTCGAGGCCCAGAAGACGACGTACTGGCCGAGCGAGTCGTCCCAGTAGGCCTCCGGGGCCCAGGTGTTGCCCGCGTTGTCCGGGGAGACCTTCACCAGGCGCTGGTCGGTCCAGTGGACCAGGTCGGTGGACTCCCAGACCATGATCGACTTGCTGCCGTGCCGCTGGACGTCGTCCCAGCTGCCGCTGGAGTTCTGGTACATCCTCAGGTCGGTGGCGATCAGGTAGAACTTGTCGCCCTCGGGGGAGCGGATGACGAACGGGTCGCGCAGGCCCTTCTCGCCGGTCGTGGACGTCAGCACCGGCTGGCCGGCGTTCAGTTCACGCCAGTGCAGCGGGTCGTTGCCGCGGCTGAGGGCGTAGCGGATCTGCTCGCCGTCGGCGGTGCCCTCGCCGGTGAAGTAGGCGAAGAGATAGCCGGCGTACTTGCTCTGCTTCACGGGCGGGGCTCCGGGGTCTGCGGTGCTGGGCGGTGCGGTGAGGAGGGTGAGGAGGAGGCCGGTCAGGGCCAGGAAAGGCAGCAGGAGCGTGCGGGCGATGCGGGGGCGCATGACACTTCCTGTCGGAGTATGGGGGATTCTGTTGGATGGGGGGCCTTCGGAGTTTCACCGGAGGGGCGCAGGGCGTCAACGGGTGCGCGTGAGGACGGTGGTTCCGAAACTTTCGGGACGTCGAGGTCTCCGGCGCGCGTGACGGCGGCAACCCTTTCCGGCGCGGTGGCGACTGGTGGACGGAAACGGGCGGGAGTGGGCCCCTCCGAGCCGTTTCCGTCACCGATCCCCTAGGAAAGGAACGCTCCGTGCTGCCGAGCACCGGACGTCATCGCAGGACCCGTACGCTCTCCATCGCCGCAGCCGTGGCCTGTGCCGCGGGGGCCGGCGGCGTCTACCTCGGGCTGTCGGGCGGCGGCGCGCAGGCCACCTCGGCGACGGTCACCGTCTCCACCGCGGCCGAGCTCGAAGAGGCCGTGAAGAACGCCACCGCCGGTACCACGATCCAGGTCCGCGGCGGCACCTACCGTCCGGCGGCCACCCTCAAGTCCTCGGCGAACGGCACCAGTTCCGCGCCCATCACCCTGCGGGCGTACGGCGGTGAGAAGGTGCGCATCGACGGGTCCAGGCTGCCCGCCGGCTCCTGGCTGGCCGGGATCTACGGCGACCACTGGACCGTCCAGGACCTGGCCTTCGTCAACTCCCCGGCCCAGGGCTTCGTCGCCACGTCCTCGGTCGGCGGCATCTTCAGGAACCTGGTCACCGCGGACAACGGCGACTCCGGCTTCACCCTGCGCGGCGACGGCACCACCGGCAACCTCGTGCAGAACCTGGACAGCCACGGCAACTACGACCCGGCCGGCCACGGCCAGAACGCCGACGGCATCGCCGTCAAGTTCGGCTCGGGGACCGGGAACAGGATCACCGGAGCCCGGCTGTACGACAACTCCGACGACGGCCTCGACCTGTGGCAGTTCTCCTCGCCGGTCACCATCGAACACTCCTGGGCCTTCGGCAACGGCGAGAACCGCTGGAACGACGCGGCCTTCGAGGGCAACGGCAACGGCTTCAAACTGGGCGGCGGGGGCGCGTCCGTCGCCCACGTCGTCAACAACAACGCGGCCTGGGACAACACGCTGCACGGCTTCACCGAGAACTCCAACTCCGGCGCCATCGCCCTGAACCGCAACACCGCGTACGCCAACGCCCGGAACGGCTTCTACTTCGCGACCGGCACGGCCCGCCTCGGCAAGAACCTCGCCGTCGGCGACAAGGGCGGAGCGGTGAAGCACGGCTCCTCGACGGTCTCCGCCGGCAACACCTGGGACAGCGGCATCGCCACGCCGCCCTTCAGGTCGACGGACGCGGCCGGTGCGTACGGAGCCCGCCGGGCGGACGGCTCCCTGCCCGCGACGACGTTCCTGACGACCGGCTCCACGACCATCGGCTCGACGATGGACTAGCTAGGGGGTGTCCGCAAAGTCGCGTCGTCCGCCCGGAGGGCGGGCAGGCGGGACTTTGCGGACACCCCCTGGGGTGCAAGCGCGACGCCCCCGCCGGTGCGAAGCGGCGGGGGCGTCCTGCAGACCGGCCGAGGGGGGCTCGGCCGGTACCGTCCGGCCGTCCGGAGGGGGGCTCCGGAGGGCCGAGGTGCCGGGCGTCCGACTGGGGGGCCGGACACCCGGCGTCCGGTCGGCCCAAGGGGGGACCAGGGCCGACCGGGGTCACAGGGGGGCAGGCCCTACTGGTAGCTGATGTCGGAGGCCTTGAAGGTGCAGCTCTTGCCGTCCGGACCGGGCGGCGTCAGCTCCTTGGGCTCCTTGCCCGTGTTGTTGCCCTCGAAGCGCACACACGTCTTGATCTTCTTCTTGCTGTCGCCGTGGATGCGGATCTTCGACAGCGTCGCCGTGTCGCCGTAGTTGGCGTTCACCCCGACGATCGAGTTCATCGGCGCCGTCACGTCGATGTCGCTGAGCACGATCGTGCGCTTGTACTGCGTCTTGCAGTTGCCGCAGGAGCGGACCAGCTTGCCGGCGTTGTGCACCTGGAAGCCCGACACGTTCAGCGTGCCGGCGCCGTTGAACTGCAGCACCTTGTCGTCGGCGTTCTTCGCGCCGCCGCCGATCACCTTGTACACCGCGGACGAGGACTTGCCCTTGAAGCTGGCCGCGTCCTCGCCGACGTCCGTCCACCACACGTTCTGCAGCGTGCAACTGCCCTTGCAGTGCACGCCGTCCGCCGCCGGAGTGCCGATGATGACGTTCTTGAGGACCGCGCCGTCGGCCAGCTCGAAGAGCGGGGCCTGGCCCTCGTCCTGGCTGCCGCCGCCGAGCGCGCCGGTGCCGTAGAACAGCTTCATCCCGCCGTCGCGTACCCCGGAGACCGGGATGGTCTTCGGCACGGGCGTGCTGCCCTTGTCCGAGGGCCAGGAGGACGCGGCGCCCGCCGTCGACAGCATCGACGTGGTGACGATCGCCGCACCCGTGATCCCGAACGCGGACACCCCGGCGATCACCGCCCGCCGCAGGGTGACCCGGCGACGATGGCGGACGCGCTGTTCTGCTGGTGCAGTCATGTACCGATTCCTCAAGTGGGGGGTGGCTCTTGCGCGTACTGGTCGCCACCGGTGAGGAAAGGGTTGCCGCCTCTTCAGGAATTTTTCACGAGTCGCCGTCGCCGTCGTCGACCGCCGCGAAGCCGCCGCCCACCGACAGCTGCCGCGAACCGGCGGCGGCCGTCACCGTGTAGCGGTCCTCGCCCGCGTCGCGGCCGCCGCGGGCATGGTCGAACTGGCCGGCGAACACCCACTCGCCCGCCGGGACCGTACGGCCCTCCTTGAGGGTCCAGGTGTAGACGAGGAAGCCGTCCTGCTCGGCGACCGCGAGGGTGAAGTCGTTCTCGGGCAGGGAACGCCAGGCGCCCGCGTCGGAGACCCCGCCGGTCTGGACGACCTTCAACCGCACGGTCAGCGCGGTCAGTGGCTCGCGGGTCTTGAGCGTGATGTTGCTCTGCGCCCAGAAGTCGTTGCTGTGCGGGTCGACCGAGCCGTCCGACCACAGCGGCCCGTCCTCGGTGGCGGCGGCCGGCCGCTCGGTGGCCGGGGCGCTCGGCGTCCCCGACGGCGGGGGGCTGGACTCGCGGCGCTCGGGCGACCGGCTCGGCGCCGGCTCCACCGGAGGCGGAGGCACGGGGGCCCGGCTCGTCGCGTCCGGGGACGGCGTGGGCGTCGGCGACGTCGCCACTTCCTGCTGCTGAGGGGCGGCTTCCTCCTTCACCGCGGAGGCCACCGCGTAACCGCCCACCGCCAGAACGCCGGCGACCGCGGCCGTCGCACCGGCCACCCGCATCCAGCCGAACACCGGCGGAATCGTCGCCCGGTGACCGGAACCGGCCGGACCGGCCATGCCGCGCTCGACCCGGGCCAGCATGCGCTCCCGGTCGGGCTCGTGCGCCCCGGCCGCCTCGTGCAGCCGTGTGCGCAGCTCCTCGTGCACGTCCCGCCGCATGGTCATCGGTCCCTCCCTCCGCCCTCACCGGTGCGTACGCCCTCCACGGCGGGCGAGCAGCGGGGAGCGCCCAGCGCCGCGTGCATCCGCTGCGGCACTCCCTGCCCCCCCAGCAACCGCTGGAGTTCGGCCATCCCCTTCGAGGTCTGGCTCTTCACCGTACCCACCGACACACCCAGCGCCAGCGCGGTGTCCTTCTCCGACAGGTCGAACGCGTGCCGCAGCACCACACAGGCCCGCTTGCGGAACGGCAGCCTGCGCAGCGCCTCCTGTACGTCGACCACGCCCGCGACGTCCGGGTTCTCGGTGTTCTCCTCGCGCTGCGACCAGAACAGGGCGATGCGCCGCCGCTCGCGCACCGCGCTGCGGATGCGGGTACGGGCCAGATTGGCCACCACACCGCGTGCGTACGCCGCCGGATGGTCGGCCGCGCGCACCCGGTCCCAGCGGTGCCACAGCGCCAGCAACGCGTCCGCGGCCAGATCGTCGGCGGTGTCCGACTCGCCCGTCAGCAGGTGGGCGAGACGGGACAGTTCGGCGTAGTGGCGCTCGAAGAAGGCGTGGAACTCCACGGAGGCGGCGTCGTCGACGACTGTGCCCACGGGCGACCTCTCCTCGCAGCGGCTACGGGCGCTCCCGGCCGGGGCACCTGTGGCTGTCATGTAGATGACATGTGATCATCCGGGGGAGCCCGGACGAGATCGGGAAGCGTAGCAGCGATCGTCGAACGGTTCGTACGGGGCTTCGAACGGCGTATGGCAGGCCGGACTCTGATTCCGTAACACGGAGAAAACCTGAACAGGGTTCGAGGCGGGCACAATCCGGCCAGCATCCGCACACCGATCACCCAGACATCCAGGAGCACCCGCCATGTCCGAACCGCAGCAGGTCACCGACCGGCCTCCCGCCAAGGAAGCCCCGGCCAACGGCGTCGACCGGTTCTTCCGGATCTCCGAGCGGGGCTCCACCTTCGGCCGGGAGATACGCGGCGGCTTCGCCACGTTCTTCACGATGGCCTACATCCTTGTCCTGAATCCCATCATCCTGGGCAGCGCCAAGGACAAGTTCGGGCACCAGCTGGACGCCGTCCAGCTCACCACCGCCACCGCCCTGGTGGCCGCGGTCATGACGATCATCATGGGCGTGGCCGGCAACCTGCCCCTCGCGCTGGCCGCCGGACTCGGCCTGAACGCCGTGGTCGCCTTCCAGATCGCCCCGCTGATGAGCTGGGACGACGCGATGGGCCTGATCGTCCTCGAAGGCCTGCTGATCTGCGCGCTGGTGGTGACCGGTCTGCGCGAGGCCGTCATGCACGCGATACCCCAGCCGCTCAAGCAGGCGATCAGCGTCGGCATCGGCCTGTTCATCGCCTTCATCGGCTTCGTCGACGCCGGTTTCGTCAGCCGCATCCCGGACGCCGCGAACACCACCGTGCCCGTTCAGCTGGGCGGCACCGGTACCCTCGCCGGCTGGCCGATGCTCGTCTTCTGCCTCGGCGTGCTGCTGACGATCGGGCTGCTCGCCCGCAAGGTCAAGGGCGCCATCCTGATCAGCATCGTCACCATGACCGCGCTGGCGGTAGTGATCAACTCCCTGGCCGACATCAAGTCCTGGGGCCTGACCACACCCTCCTGGCCGGACCAGGTCGTCGACGCCCCCGACTTCGGGCTCATCGGCGACTTCGACCTGTTCGGCGCCTTCAGCGCCCCCGGCGTCGGTGTCGTCACCGTCGTCCTGCTGATCTTCACGCTGATCCTGTCCGACTTCTTCGACACCATGGGCACCGTCGTCGGCATCAGCGCCGAGGCCGGCCTGCTGGACGAGGACGGCAAGGTCCCGAACCTCGGCCGGGTGCTGCTCATCGACGGTGCCGCCGCCGTCGCGGGAGGCGCCGCCTCCGCCTCCTCCGCGACCTCCTACATCGAGTCCGCGGCCGGTGTCGGCGAGGGCTCGCGCACCGGCTTCTCCAACCTGGTCACCGGCGGCCTGTTCGGCCTCGCGCTGTTCCTGACCCCGCTGCTCACCATCGTCCCGCTCCAGGCCGCCGCCCCGGCCCTGGTCGCCGTCGGCTTCCTGATGATGACCCAGGTCAAGCACATCGACTGGGACCGCTACGACATCGCCATCCCGGCGTTCCTCACCATCGCCGTGATGCCGTTCACCTACTCCATCACCAACGGCATCGGGGCCGGCTTCCTCGCCTACGTCGTCATCAAGACCGTGCTCGGCCGGGCGAAGGAGGTCCACTGGCTGCTGTGGGGGACCTCGGCGCTGTTCCTCGTGTACTTCGCGATCGACCCGATCGAGCAGCTCCTGGGAGCGAAGTGACGCCGGGCGTGCGCTGACACGAGAACGGGCCGCCCCCGGGGGGAAGGGGGCGGCCCGTCTCGTCTGTACAGACGGATTGCCGGCGGTGGAGGTTCAGTCCTTCAGCGCCGCTTGCATCATCGCCTTGGCGACCGGCGCCGCCAGGCCGTTGCCGCTGACCTCCGAGCGGGCCGCGTCCGACTGCTCCACGACCACCGCCACGGCGACCTCCTTGCCCGACGAGTCGGACTTGCCGTACGAGGTGAACCAGGCGTACGGCACCTGGCTGTTGTTCTCGCCGTGCTGGGCCGTACCCGTCTTGCCGCCCACGGTCGCGCCCGGCACCCGGGCGTTCGTGCCCGTGCCCTTGTTCACGACCGTCTCCATCGCCGACTGCAGCTGCTCGGCGGTCGAGGAGCTGACGATCTCCTTCGTGCCCGCCTCGTCGTCGTAGTCCTCCAGCACATCACCGCCGCTGTCGGTGATCTGCGAGACCATATGAGGCGACACCAGCTTGCCGCCGTTGGCAATGGCCGCAGACACCATGGCCATCTGCAGCGGGGTGGCGGTGACGTCGAACTGGCCGATGCCCGTCAGCGCCGTCTGCGACGGGTACATGTCCGACGGGTACACGCTCGGGTGGGCCCGGACCGGCACATCCAGCTTGTCGTCGTTGAAGCCGAACGTCTCGGCCATCGCCTTCACCTTGTCCTGGCCCAGCTTCACGGCCATCTTCGCGAAGACGTTGTTGCACGAGTACTCCAGCGCCGTGCGGATCGTGGCGTTCGTGCAGGGCGCGTTCGGGTTCTCGTTGGTCAGGTCCCGGCTGGTGCCCGGCAGCGTGTACGGGTCCGGGCTGTCCGTCTTCTCGTCCACCGACGCGTACAGCCCGTCCTCCAACGCGGCCGCCGCCACGACCAGCTTGAACGTCGAACCGGGCGGCAGCGGCTGCCGCAGCGCACGGTTGACCAGCGGCTTCTCCGGGTCCGAGGTGAGCTTCTGCCAAGCCGCTCCCGCGGTGTTGGCGTCGGTCAGCGAGGTGGGGTTGTACGACGGCGTCGACACGACCGCGAGGATCTTCCCGGTCTTCGGGTCGACGGCGACGGCACCGCCCTTCTTGTCGCCGAGCGCCTCGTAGGCCGCCTTCTGCACGTCCGGGTCGATGGTCGTGACCACGTTGCCCGGCTCGGCCCGCTGGTTGGTGACGGTGTCCATCACGGACTTCAGCCGGCTGTCCGTGCCGTTGAGCAGATCGGTGTAGATGCCCTCCAGCTGGGTCGGGGCGTACGCCTGCGACGCGTAACCCGTCACCGCCGCGTACAGCGCGCCGTCGGTGTACGTCCGCTTGTACCTGAGGTCGCCCGTCTTCGTCGGCGCCGAGCCGGTGACCGACCGGCCGCCCACGATGATGTTGCCGAGCGGCGCCGAGTACGTCTCGATGGCGTTCCGCCGGTTGTCCTTGTCGTCTGCCAGCGCCCGGCCCTCGTAGAACTGCACCCAGGTCGCCCTGACCAGCAGAGCCAACACCAGGAGCAGCGCGAAGACCGAAGCGCGCCTGATCGTCTTGTTCATCCCGCACAGGAGGACGAGCCACGGCGGGCGGATCGTTCCCGTCCGTCCGGATTCTCATCCGGCGTTCAGAAAGCCCGCTTCGTACGCGGCGATCACCGCCTGCGTACGGTCCCGGCTGCCGGTCTTGGCCAGGACCGCCGCGACGTGCGACTTCACCGTGGCCGGGCCGACCTCCATCCGGCGGGCGATCTCCGCGTTGGTCAGCCCCTGCGCCATGTGCCGCAGCACCTCCCGCTCGCGGCCCGTGAGCTTCGCCACCCACGCGGGCGGCGCCGGGTGGGCCCGGGCGTGCTCGGTCGCGAGGGTGCGGACGGCCGCCGGGAACAGCAGGCTGTCGCTGCGCGCCACCAGCCGGACCGCCTGCACCAGCGCGTCCGCGTCCGCCCGCTTCAGCAGGAACCCGGCGGCTCCGGCCCGCAGCGCGTCGTACACGTAGGAGTCGTTCTCGAACGTCGTCACGACGACGATCCGCGGCGGCTCGTCCAGCGTGGCGAGGATCTGCTCGGTGGCGCGGATCCCGTCGGTCTCCGGCATCCGGACGTCCATCAGGACGACGTCCGGACGCAGCTCCCGAACGACCGACACCGCCTCGGCGCCGGTGGCCGCCTCGCCGACCACCTCCAGGTCCGGCTCGGCGGAGAGGATGGCGCGCAGTGCGGTGCGCACCATGCGCTCGTCGTCGGCGAGGACGACACGGACCGGGGCCGGGCGGGTCATGCGGGTCCTCTCATCGGCAGGCGCGCGTGCAGCCGCCAGGTCTGTGCCGCGGTCGGTCCCGCCGTCGCGGTCCCGCCCAGCAGCCTGGCCCGGTCCGTGATGCCCCGCAGCCCGTGGCCGCCACCGGTGCGCGAGGGAGCGGGGCCGGTCACCGGATTCTCCACGGTGATCTCCAGTTCCCCGCCCGTCACCGCGATCCGCACCTCCACGGCCGCCCGCTCACCGGCGTGCTTGAGGGCGTTGCTCAGCCCCTCCTGCACGATGCGGTAGGCCTCGCGGGACAGCAGTGGGGGCAGCGCCTCCGGGTCGGCTTCCACGGTGGCCCGCACGCGCTGTCCGCCCGCCCGGGTGCGCCGCAGCAGCCCGTCGAGGTCGGCGGCGAGGGTGGGCGCCGGGGCGGTGCCGGGGGCATCGCCCTCGCGCAACACGCCCAGTACGGCGTCGAGTTCACCGACCGTGCGTCGGGTCGTGTCCTCGATCGCGGCGAGGGCCTCGCGGACGAACTCCGGGTCGGAGCCGAGGACCCGGCGGGCCGCGCTCGCCTGTAGGGTGACCGCGCTCAGGGCGTGGCCGACGGAGTCGTGCAGCTCCCGCGCCAGCCGGTTGCGCACGGCCAGGTCGGCCGCGCGGGCCTCGGCGGCGGCGAGCCGCTCCCGGGGCGTGGGACCGAGCAGCAGGGGAGCCCAGCGGGCCAGCAGCGCACCGCAGCCGGCCGCACAGCCGGCGAGGGCGACGAGCGACGCCACGCCCGCGACCGGGGCGAGCGCCAGGACCCAGGTGTGGTCGAAGACTTCGGGCAGGCCGAGCCGGCCGCCGCGCAGCCCCGACAGGAGCGGCAGCACGATCAGCACGGCGGCGAACGGCGGCAGCGCCAGCGACATCCCCGCGATGATCCCGCCGAGCCCGAGATGCAGCGTGAACCAGGCGGCCGTACGGCCCTTCTCGCCCCGCGTCCGTGCGGGCCCGAGGGCGAGCCGGTCCGCCTCCACACCGCACAGCCAGCGCACGGCGGCCGACTCCAGCGGCCGGGTCAGCGGGAACAGCGAGGTGACGGCCGCGAGCGGCAGACCCACGCCGAACGAGGCGAGCTGGAGGGGGAAGGAGCCGAAGGCGTCCGCGGAGCCGGAGACCGGGCCGAGGACCACCGAACCGACCAGGACGTACGGCGTGGCCAGCGCACCGCCGAGGATCAGATGGATCCAGCGCAGGCGCGCCCGCCGGCCGAACAGCGACCGGGCGACCGCGCTCACGCCGCCCGCCGCGCGACCCTGGCCGAGCGCTCCGCGAAGGAGTAGGCGCCGATGGCGGCGACGAGGAGGCCGACGAGCATCTGCCCAGCGTAGGCGAGGTTCATCAGCGGCGTGGGGCGGTCGGCGAGGTCCGCCACGCCGACGGCGGAGGCCAGCGACAGCCACCCGCCCCAGCAGGCCACGGCACCCGAGCCGACCCAGGCGAGAGAGAGCGGCACCGACACCGGCAGGGCCCGGCCGCGCCGGAAGGCCGGCAGCACGGCACCGGCGACCGCCGCGAGGAGGAACACGACGAACAGGGCCTCCAGGACGTAGAACTCACCGCCCCGGTCCGCCGCCCGGCCCTCGCTGAGTCCGGCGGAGACGCCGCAGGCCCACAGGACGTGGAGCGTGAGCGGCAGCAGGGCGAGCACGGCGGCGGCCGCGGCGAGGGCCCGGTGGGCCGGATCGACGGCACCGACGGGCAGGTCCCACACCCGCCCGCGCCACAGGTGACCCCAGCGGTCGCGCGCGTAGAGCACGAAGAGGGCGCCGAGGGCGAGACCTTGGGCGATGAACCCGGTGTACACGACGGCGAACACCCACTCGTCCAGGAAGGCCTCCCGGCCCGCCGACGAGGCACCGCCTCCGCCGAACGCCCTCACCACCAGCTGCGCCGGGAACCCCGCCATGATGGGCGCGAGCAGCCCGGTCGCGACCCACGCCGGGAACGCCAGCAGCCACGCGGGCACCCGCAGCCCCCACGGCCGGGTCAGCACCAGCGCCAGCACGATCACCGCGCTGTCCAGCAGCATCGACAGACCGTTGACCACGGCCATGGTGAGGCGGTCGTCGAGCAGCGAGCTGCCCGCGGGTATCCCGACGTGACTCCCGGCGATCCAGGCGGCCTTGAGGGCGAGGTACGGCACACAGGAGACGACGGCGACGGCACGGAGGATCCGCCGCGGGCGGCCGGCACGCGCGGCGGGGCCGGGAGCGGCGGGGGAAGCGATCGACTGGGTCATGCGATCAGGCTCCCGCGGGGGAGGCCGCCGGCGCCTCCTGCCCGGCGACGATCCGCCTCCGCCGGGCGGGGGAGAGGCCCCTCAGCCCTCCAGGATGAGCACCGTCTCGTCGATCTCGGCACCCCGGGCCGGGGCGTACCCCCGGGCCGCCGCCGCCACACGGAACCCGCACTTCTCCAGCACGCGCAACGACCCGGTGTTGTCCGACGCCGCCCGCGCGTACAGCGGGCGCTCGGGCACCTCGGCGAGCAGGGCCCGCAGGGCCTGTGTGGCGATGCCCTTGCCCCAGTACGCGCGGTCGATCCAGTACGTCACCTCGCGCTCACCCGGCACCCCGTACACCGCCGCGCTGCCGACCACGTCACCGTCGGCCAGGACCGTACGGGCGACGACGTCGGGCGAGGAGCGCTGCCGGGACCAGCGGGTGTCGAAGGCGGCCCGGTCGGTCGGATCCTCCGGGGTGAAGGCCGCCATGGTCAGGGACTCGGGGTCGTTCATCTGCCGGAAGAAGACCGGCAGATCACTGTCGTGGACCTGGCGCAGCTCGACGTTCATGCCTCAGAGCCTACGAGTCGCCAGTGTCAGTCGGTCCCGCGCGTCGAAGAGCGCGTCCTTCACCAGCTGCTCGTGCGCCGGAGTGAGCCGGGCCACCGGCACCGAGCAGCTGATCGCGTCCCGCGCCGGGGTGCGGTAGGGGATCGCCACGCCGAAGCAGCGCAGCCCCAGCGTGTTCTCCTCGCGGTCCACGGCGAAGCCCTGCTCCCGCACCTGGCGCAGCTCCTCGATGAGCTTCTCCCGATCGGTGATGGTGTGCTCGGTCAGCGCCGGCAACGTCTCCGGGAGCATCTTGCGGACCTGCTCGTCCGAGTAGGTGCTCAGCAGCGCCTTGCCGAGGGACGTGGAGTGCGCGGGCAGCCGGCGGCCGACCCGGGTGAAGGGGCGCAGGTAGTGCTGTGACTGGCGGGTGGCCAGGTAGACGACGTTCGTGCCGTCGAGGCGGGCGAGGTGGATGGTCTCGGTCGTGTCGTCCGAGAGCCGGTCCAGGGTCGGGCGGGCCGCCGCCACGACCTCGTCGCCGTCGATGTACGACGTGCCGACCAGCAGGGCCCGCACCCCGATGCCGTACCGCGTGCCCGTCGCGTCCGTCTCCACCCAGCCCAGCTCGACCAGGGTGCGCAGCAGCATGTAGAGGCTGGACTTGGGATATCCGACGGCCTCCTGGACCGCCGCGAGGGAGTGCATGCCGGGGCGTCCGGCGAAGTATTCGAGCAGTTCAACCGTTCGTACCGCGGACTTGACCTGCGCCCCGCCACCCGTCTCGCCAGCCGACATCGCCCTTGACCCCTTCGTTGGACGGGAAATAGTCTCCACAGCATATTCATCATCAGAGACAGCGTTCAGTATATCGAACGCCCCTGGTGGATGACCCAGTACTGCGGCAATACATGTGTGGAGGGACCCGCGGTGGCAGCAGCACCAGTCTGGAGTGTCGACCCCCGAACCGGGAAGCAGCGCGAGCAGGTTGCGGTGGAGGCCACAGCCCAGGAGGTGGACGCCGCCGTCCGCGCCGCGCACGAGACACGCGGCGCCCTCACCGACCGCACGGTCCGCGCGGCCTTCCTGCGCAGCGCCGCGGACGAGCTGGAGGCGGCCAAGGACGGTCTCGTCGACGCCGCCGACGCCGAGACCGCGCTCGGCCCGGTCCGGCTGACCGGCGAGCTCGCCCGCACCTGCTACCAGCTGCGCGCCTTCGCGGACATCGTCGACGAGGGCGCCTTCCTCGACGTCGTCATCAACCACCCCGACGACACCGCGACCCCGCCGATCCCGGACCTGCGCCGCTACAAGGTCCCGCTCGGCGTCGTCGCCGTCTACTCGGCGTCGAACTTCCCCTTCGCCTTCTCGGTCGCGGGCGGCGACACCGCGAGCGCCCTCGCGGCCGGCTGCCCGGTCGTCGTCAAGTCCCACCCGGACCACCCGGCCCTGTCCGAGTACGTCGCCAAGGTGCTGCGCCGCGCCGCCGCCCGGTACGACATCCCCGAGGGCGTCGTGGGCCTGGTCCACGGCTTCGAGGCGGGCGTCGAGCTGATCAGGCACCCGCTGGTCGCGGCGGCCGGCTTCACCGGTTCCGTGCGCGGTGGCCGTGCCCTCTTCGACGCGGCGGCGGCCCGCCCGGTCCCGATCCCCTTCCACGGCGAACTGGGCTCCCTGAACCCGGTCGTCGTCACCGAGGCCGCGGCCGCCGAGCGGGCCGAGGCGATCGGCGCGGGTCTCGCCGGTTCGATGACGCTGGGCGTCGGCCAGTTCTGCGTGAAGCCGGGCCTCGTCCTCGCGCCGGCCGGCGCCGCCGGTGACGCCCTGCTGAAGTCCCTGACCGACGCCGTCAGCGACACCGACGCCGGGGTCCTGCTCGACCACCGCATGCGCGACAACTTCGTGGCCGGGGTCGCCGAGCGGGCCGGGCTGCCCGACGTCGACTCCCCGGTCACCCCGGGTGCGGGCGGCGAGCACACCGTCAGCGCGGGCTTCCTCACGGTGCCGGCGAGCCGGCTGGCGGCGGAGGGCGAGCACGACCTGCTCCTGGAGGAGTGCTTCGGGCCGGTCACCGTGGTGGCCCGCTACGAGGACGAGACCGAGGTGAAGGCGGTGCTGTCGCGGCTGCCCGGCAATCTCACGGCGACGGTGCAGTTGTCCGAGGAGGAGGCGGCGGGCGCGGGCCGCGGTGCGGAGATCCTCGCGGAGCTGACGCCGCTGGCCGGGCGTGTGCTGGTGAACGGCTGGCCGACGGGTGTCGCCGTCGCGCCGGCTCAGCATCACGGTGGGCCGTACCCGGCGACGACGTCGACGTCCACGTCGGTGGGCGGGACGGCGATCGAGCGGTGGATGCGGCCGGTTGCCTATCAGAACGCCCCCGAGGCGTTGCTGCCGCAGGAGTTGACGGACGAGAACCCCTTGGGGCTGCCTCGCAGGTTCAACGGGCGTTTGGAGCGGTAAGCGCCGTAGCGGCGCGGTGGGTTGCCGGCTTGCGGTTCGCTGTGGCTTGTCGCGCAGTTCCCCGCGCCCCTGAGCGGCGGACCTGAAAGACTTGGTCGAATGGATCTCGAACTTCCCGAACTTCCTTTCAGCCTGCGCACATATGGCCCCGAAGCCCATTGGTCCTACGAGGACGGTGTGCTCACCGCTTGGGCCGGGGCGCGGCAGGACCGGTTCGTTCCGCCCACCGGTGAGGGGCTGGACCCGGCTTCCGACGCGCCCCGGCTGCTCGGGGCGCCGGAGGGCGATTTCCAGCTGATCGCCAAGGTCACCGTCGGGTTCGGCGCGGCCTTCGACGCCGGGGTGCTCTACGCGCACGTGGGGGAGCGGGCCTGGGCGAAGCTCTGCCTGGAGTACTCCCCGGACGTCCCCACCGTCTGCACGGTGGTCACCCGGGGCCATTCCGACGACGCCAACTCCTTCACCGTGGACGGCAGTTCCGTCTGGCTCCGAATCAGCCGCACCGGCCGCGCCTTCGCCTTCCACGCCTCCCGTGACGGCGAACGCTGGACCTTCGTCCGCCTCTTCACCCTCGGCGGCGAGAAGGAGACGGACGCGGCGCTGGTCGGCTTCATGACCCAGTCCCCGATGGGCGAGGGCTGCGTGGTGACGTACGACCACATCGAGTTCCGGCCGAGCTGGCCGAACGATCTGCGCGACGGCAGCTGAGGCGCGCCCGGGAACCGCATCGCGGCCGGCCTCGTCCTCAATTCCATGATCAGCAACCGAGTGACTCCGGGCCGTGTGATCCGTACCGTCCTGCCTGCCGAGGTGGCGGACGTCGTCGCGCTGCACGCGCGGGCCAGGGCGACGTACTACCCCGACGGGCTGCCGCAGGACGGCACGGACTGGACCGAGGCCTGGCGCAGTGCCCTCACGCGGCCGGACGGGCGGGTGCTGTGCGTGGTGGAGGCGGGCCGCATCATCGGCCTCGCCTCCTTCCGCACCTCTGAGGACGCCCCGGCGGACTCGGTGAAGCTGTTCCAGTTCCACGTCGACCCCGAGCACTGGCGCCGCGGTGTCGGCGCCGCCCTGCACGCCGCCTGTGTGGAGGAGTGGCAGGCCGACGGCAGGCGTACGGCCGTCCTCGACGTGCACGTCGACAACCGGCGGGCGCAGGCGTTCTACCGGCGGCAGGGATGGGCCCCGGAACCGGCCGGGCCGGGGGATCACCATCTGCGGATGCGGCTCGCCCTGGCCGGGGAATGAAGCTCGCTGCTTGAACGTTCATGCACTCGGCGGAGGGAGTCTCCGTACCCGTACGACCTGGAGAGAGCCGAGACATGCGCGTCGAGATCTGGAGCGACATCGCCTGCCCGTGGTGCTACGTGGGCAAGGCCCGCTTCGAGAAGGCGCTGCGGGACTTCCCGTACCGCGACGAGGTCGAGGTGGTGCACCGCTCCTTCGAGCTGGACCCGGGCCGCGCCAAGGACGACATCCAGCCCGTGATCACGATGCTCACCAAGAAGTACGGGATGAGTGCCGCCCAGGCCGAGGCCGGGGAGGACAACCTCGGGGCCCAGGCCGCCGCCGAGGGGCTCGACTACCGCACCCGGGGCCGCGACCACGGCAGCACCTTCGACATGCACCGCGTGCTGCACTTCGCCAAGGAGCAGGGCCGCCAAGAGCAGCTGCTCGACCTGCTCTACCGGGCCAACTTCGCCGAGGAGCGCTCCGTCTTCGACGACGACGAGCGGCTGGTGGAGCTCGCCTCGGCCGCCGGGCTGGACGCCGAGGCCGTGCGCGCGGTGCTCGCCGACCCGGGAGCGTACGCCGATGACGTACGCGCCGATGAGCGCGAGGCCGCACAGCTCGGGGCGGGCGGCGTGCCGTTCTTCGTCCTCGACCGGAAGTACGGCGTCTCCGGTGCCCAGCCCGCCGAGGTCTTCGCCCGAGCCCTCACCCAGGCGTACGGCGAGCCCTCGCCCCTGAAGATCGTCGACGGCAACGACGACGCGGACGCCTGCGGCCCGGACGGCTGCGCCGTGCCCCAGCACTGAAACGCCCAGGTCGGAGCGCACCCATAAGTGCTCCTTAGCGGCATCACGCAGAAATCGGCAATGGACGGGGAGATCCCGGGGACGCAGAGTGGTCCCATGGAGACCTTCGAGAACCTCGTCCGTGCCGAGTTCACCCCGAAGCACACCTATCTCAACACCGCCAGCAACGGGCTCCTGCCCGCCCGCACCGTCAGCGCCGTGCAGCAGGCGGTGCGGATGCGCGCCGAGGGCACGCCCCTGGGTCCCCTGTACGAGGACGTGGAGGCCGCCCGGGCCTCCTTCGCCCGGCTGGCCGGCGTTCCGGCCGAGCGCGTGGCGACCGGGGCCTCCGTCGCCGAGTACGGCGGGCTGATCGCCGCCTCGCTGCCCGCCGGTGCCGAAGTCCTCACGGCTGAGGGCGACTTCTCCTCGCTGGTGAACCCCTTCCACACGCGCGGCGACCTCAAGGTGCGTGCCGTGCCCCTGGAGCGGCTCGCCGAGTCCGTCCGCCCCGGCACCGCGCTCGTCGCGGTCAGCGCCGCCCAGTCCGCGGACGGCCGTCTCGCCGACCTGTCCGCCGTGCGCGAGGCGGCCCGGGCGCACGGCGCCCGCACCTACGTCGACGCCTCCCAGTCGGCCGGCTGGCTGCCGATGCTGGCGGACGCCGACGACTTCCTCGCCGCCGTCGGATTCAAGTGGCTCATGGGCCCGCACGGAGCCTCGTTCTTCGTCGCCCCGCAGGACTTCGGCGGGCTCACGCCGCTGCTCGCCGGCTGGGTCGCCGGCGAGGTCCCCTGGGACAGCTGCTACGGCCCCGTCGAGGAACTCGCCCACTCCGCGCGGCGGTTCGACGTCAGCCCCGCCCTCTTCACCTACGCCGGGCTGCGCGCCTCACTGGAGCTGATCGAGGAGATCGGTGTCGACGTCGTGCACGCCCACGACGTCGGCCTCGCGGACCGCTTCCGCGCCGGGCTCGCCGGGCTGGGTCACGCGCCGGTGCCCGCGCCGGGCTCGGCGATCGTGTCGGTGCCGGGGCTCGGCCACCGGCAGGGCGAACTGAGCCGGGCGGGCATCGAGGTCTCCGACCGGGCCGGGAACCTGCGGGCGGCGTTCCACCTCTACAACACCGCGGCGGACGTCGACCTGCTCCTGGACGCCTTGACGGCATGAGAAACCGGGTGGGGCCTCCCGTCCCACACGAGGAGGCCCCACCCGGCAGCTCTGTCACAGGGTCGTCTCACCGCTGACCGGCGGTCACCGCACGGGCGTGAAGTCCCGCGCCCCGATGCTGTGTTCTCCGGGGGCCAACCCCCGGCCCCCCGGCAGAGGGGGCGGTCACCGGACCGGCGTGAAGTCCCGAGCCCCGATGAACTCCGGCCGCCGCACCGGCGCCGCGAACGGTTCCACCGCCGTGTTCTCCACGCTGTTGAACACGATGAACACGTTGCTGCGCGGGAACGGCGTGATGTTGTCGCCGGAACCGTGCATGGCGTTGCAGTCGAACCACGTCGCCGAACCGGCCTTGCCCGTGAACAGCTTGATGCCGTGTTGCGTGGCCAGCTGGGTCAGCGCCTCGTCGGACGGCGTGCCCGCGTCCTGCATCTGCAGCGACTTCTTGTAGTTGTCCTTCGGGGTTTCCCCCGCGCACCCGAGGAACGTCTTGTGCGACCCCGGCATGATCATGAGCCCGCCGTTGGTGTCGTAGTTCTCGGTCAGCGCGATCGAGACCGACACCGTGCGCATCCGCGGCAGACCGTCCTCGGCGTGCCACGTCTCGAAGTCCGAGTGCCAGTAGAAGCCACTGGCGCCGAACCCCGGCTTGACGTTGATCCGCGACTGGTGGACGTACACGTCCGAGCCGAGGATCTGCCGCGCCCGTCCGACGACGCGCTCGTCGCGGACCAGCCGGGCGAACACCTCGCTGATCTTGTGCACCTCGAAGACCGTGCGGATCTCCTTGGACTTCGGCTCGACGATCGACCGCTCGTCGGCACGCATGTCCGGGTCGTGCACCAGCCGGTTCAGCTCGTTCCGGTAGACGGCGACCTCGTCCTCGCTGATGAGCTCGTCGATGGCCAGGAAGCCGTCGCGCTCGAAGGACAGCAGGTCGGCCGGGGCGACCGGGCCCGGGGCGTCGGGTGCGCCCCAGACGACCGGGTCCTGGCGCGGGGTCAGTGCCTCGGTGGCACCGCGACTGGGATAGAGGTCCGGGATACCGGTGGTGGTGTCGGTGGTGGCGGTCATGGAAACGTCACACCTCCTCGGTGAGCAGCGGGTATACGCCGTTCTCGTCGTGGTCCTCCCGTCCGGTCACGGGCGGGTTGAACACGCAGAGGCAGCGGAAATCCTGCTTGACCCGCAGCGTGTGCCTCTCGTGCCCGTCCAGGAGGTACATGGTGCCGGGCGTGATCGTGTGCGTCAGCCCGGTCTCGTGGTCGGTCAGCTCGGCCTCGCCCTCCACGCAGACGACGGCCTCGATGTGGTTCGCGTACCACATCGACGTCTCCGTACCCGCGTAGAGGACCGTCTCGTGCAGGGAGAAACCGACTTTCTCCTTGGCGAGGACGATGCGCTTGCTCTCCCACGTACCGGACGCCGCCTTCACGTGCCGGTCGGTACCTTCGATCTCCTTGAACGAACGGACAATCACGGTGCTGCGATGCCTCCTAGATGGGTGGTGCTCTCGGTGCTGTGTCAGGCGGTCTCTCGGACGGCGCGGGCCAGCATGCGCAGGCCCTCGTCCAGCTCCTCGGGCGTGATGGTGAGCGCCGGGAGCAGCTTCACGACCTCGCTCTCCGGGCCGGACGTCTCGATGAGCAGTCCGAGCTCGAAGGCGCGCTTGGCGACCTTGCCGGCGCGGGCCTTGTCGTGGAACTCCAGGCCCCACACCAGGCCGCGGCCCCGGTACTCCTTGACGTCGGCCAGGTTCTCCTCGGTGATGGAGATCATGGCCTGCTCGACCTGCTCCCCGCGCTTGCGGGTCTGCTTCTCCATCGCGGAACCGTCGGCCCAGTACGTCTCCAGGGTCGCGGTCGCCGTGACGAAGGCGGGGTTGTTGCCGCGGAAGGTGCCGTTGTGCTCGCCGGGCTCCCAGACGTCGAGCTCGGGCTTGAACAGGCACAGCGACATGGGCATGCCGTAACCGCTGATCGACTTCGAGACGGTGACGATGTCCGGCACGATGCCCGCCTCCTCGAAGGAGAAGAACGCGCCGGTACGGCCGCAGCCCATCTGGATGTCGTCGACGATCAGCAGCATGTCCTGCCGCTCGCACAGCTCGGACAGGGCGCGCAGCCACTCGGGCCGGGCCACGTTGATGCCGCCCTCGCCCTGCACGGTCTCGACGATCACGGCGGCCGGCTTGTTGAGGCCGGAGCCCTGGTCCTCCAGCAGTCGCTCGAACCACAGGAAGTCCTCGACCGTGCCGTCGAAGTAGTTGTCGAACGGCATCGGGGTGCCGTGCACCAGCGGGATACCGGCGCCGGCCCGCTTGAAGGCGTTGCCGGTCACGGCCAGCGAGCCCAGCGACATGCCGTGGAAGGCGTTGGTGAACGACACGATCGACTCGCGCCCCTTCACCTTCCGCGCCAGCTTCAGCGCGGCCTCCACGGCGTTGGTGCCGGTCGGGCCCGGGAACATGACCTTGTACGGCAGGTCGCGCGGGCGCAGCAGCAGGTTCTGGAAGGCCTCCAGGAACGTGCGCTTGGCGGTGGTCGACATGTCGAGCCCGTGCGTGACGCCGTCACGCTCCAGGTAGTCGATGAGCGCGCGTTTCAGGACGGGGTTGTTGTGCCCGTAGTTCAGTGACCCCGCTCCGGCGAAGAAGTCGAGGTACTCATGGCCGTCCTCGTCGTACATGCGGCTGCCCACCGCGCGGTCGAAGACGGTGGGCCAGCCGCGGCAGTAGCTGCGCACCTCGGACTCAACGGTCTCGAAGACACTCAGGTCGGGCTGGGTGATGGTCACGACGAATCGCTCCTCGGGGCGTGGGGGAAGTCTGCGGGTGTGGGCGGGAAGTCAGGAAAGTCAGTGGGGCAGGGGGCCGATGCGGTACAGCACCTCTGCGTCGTGCGGCCCGTCGGGGAACAGACCCGTGTCGAACAGCACCTCGCGCTCCAGCCGAGCGCCGTGACGCTCGGCGAACGACGTGAAAAGGCGCTCCGAGGCCGTGTTGCCCGGGGTGATGGTGGTCTCCACCGTCGTCACCCCGCGCTCGGCCACGGTGCGCGCGACGAGGCCGTCGAGCAGCGCGGCGGCCAGTCCGCGCCCGCGGTGGGCCTCGTCCACCGCCACCTGCCAGACCAGCAGGGTGCGCGGGCTGTCCGGCCGCGCGTACCCGGTGATGAAACCCATCGGCTCGCCGTGCTCGTCACGGGCGACGGCCGAGGTGGCGGCGAAGTCCCGGCACCACAGCAGATAGCTGTAGGACGAGTTCAGGTCGAGAACCTTCGAGTCCTTCGCCATCCGCCAGAGTGCGGCTCCGTCAGCCACCGTGGGGCGGTCGATTTGCGGATCTGCTTGTACGGCAGTCATGCGAAATGAATTTACCCAGCGAAATCCGAAATTGCATCGTCGATCGGGGTTACGAATGAGCCTCACCTGTGTTATCGCGCGAGCGCGAGGCTTCGCACCCAGGCGCGGCGTAATGCCCGATACTGTCCGGATAATACCGGGCAAAACGTTCGCGGTGTGTAACGCGTCACACCCATGTAACCCGTGCGAGATCCGCCAGAATTGCCTCGCGGAAGGTCCTCAAAATCTATGCGTTTAGGACCGGGAAAACCGGGCAGAAGAAGATGGGAAGCTATTCTCGAGGGAATTCGACTTCTTAATTGTGTCCCACCTTACATGTGAGATGTCTCGGATAGCACGTGGAATTCAGGCCCCGGTCACTCCGTCGATGCGTTCCCGCAGGAGATCGGCGTGACCGTTGTGCCGCGCGTATTCCTCGATCATGTGGATGAGCACCCAGCGCAGGCTGACCTCCATCCCGGGCACCGGCCCCTCGGCGACCCGCCCGATGTGGTCCAGCGGCAGCCCGGCGCACAGCTCCCGCCCCCGGGCGATCTCCCGCCGCCAGATCCCGAGCACCTCGTCCAGCCCGCGCCCCGGATCCAGTGTGTAGCCGGTCACGTCCTCGAACACGGGCGGTACGGTGAGCCCGCCGGCCACCCGCTGGAACCAGTTCCGCTCGACCTCGGCGAGGTGCTGCACGAGCCCGAGCAGGGTCAGCGAGGACGGCTCGGCCGCCGCGATCCGCACCTGCGCGTCGTCCAGGCCTGCGCATTTCAGCTCCAGCGTGGCCCGGTGGAAGTCCAGCCAGCTCTCGAGCATGGCCCGCTCGCCGCCCGTGACGTGCGGGACGGGGCGGCCGTCGGGGAGGGTGGGGGTGTCGGAAGGTGTGTTGGCGGTCATACGGGGAGCATGGCACGGGGCACTGACATGGGTGCCCCGGTGCATCTCGGCCGAGGACTACCGCCACGCCTCCTCGGCGGCCCGCAGCGCGCCCTCCACATCCACGGACAGCTCCTGCTCGAAGAGCGCCGCCCCCAACGCCGCCAGACTCGCCCGCACCGCCCCCGGCGTCGCCTCCGCGCCGTAGTGGTTGACTCGGATCATCTCCTTGGCGAGCGCGCCCCCGCCGACGGCGAGCGGCACCGCCGGATCGGCCTCCAGCGCCCGCCGGACCAGCTCCGACGCCACCACCCCGGAGGGCGCCCGCAGCGTCGTGGCGACGGGCGCCGCGTCCCGTGCCTCGTACACGTACGGCTCCAGTCCGCCACCGAGGGCGAGCGCCCCGGCCCGGGTCGCCGCCGCGGCGGACGCGTGCCGGGCCATCACGGCCTGCGCTCCCGCCGCCTCGATCCGCTCCACACAGGCCTCGAGCGCCAGCATCTCCAGCTGTGCCGGCGCGTGCGGCAGCGCCTTGCGGCCGCCGTCGATCCACCGCTCCTTCCAGTCCAGGAGCGACAGATACGACCGGCGCGGCGCCTCGGGGTTGGCCACCATCCGCGCCCAGGCCCGTTCGCTCACCGACACCGCCGACACCCCGGCCGGACCGCCCATCGCCTTCTGCGCCCCGATCACGCACAGGTCCACGCCCCACGCGTCCGGCAGCACCGGCTCGGCCCCGATCGACGCCACGGCGTCCAGGTAGAACAGCGCCCCGTGCGCCCGCACGACCTCGCCGATCTCCGCGACCGGGTTGGTGTTGCCGGTCGCCGCCTCCGCGTGCACCAGGGACACGAAGTCGATCTCCGGGTGGTCGGTGAAGGCCTGGCGGATCTCCCCGGCCGTGACCGCCGTGTGGAAGGGCACCGCAAGGTCGATCACCGTGGCACCGCAGTCCCGCAGCCAGTCGCCGAAGGTCTGCCCGTACGGACCCGTGATGACGTTCAGCGCCGTCGTGCCCGGACCGGCCGCGGCACGGATCGCGCCCTCCAGCGGCAGCAGCGCCTCGCCCTGCATGATCACGACGTCCTGCTCGGTGCTCAGCAGCCGGGCCACCCGGTCCTCGATCGCGGCGAAGCGGTCCGCGCCGAGCGGGGCCAGGTCCAGGAACGGATGCGTCACGGCAATGCTCTCTTCACTCACAGGTTCGATCGCATCGAGGGTAACCGGCGGCCCGCGGCCCCCTGTGCGGCGCGTCCCGCGGACACCGGCCCCCCTCGATCCCCGCCGGCCCGCTTACTAAGGTGCGGTGCATGAGCGATCACGCGGTGCTGCACGTGAAGGGACGGGTGCTCGTCGGCCCCGAGGACGTCCGGGACGACCTGTGGGTGGTCGACGGCCGCGTCTCCTACGACCGTCCCGCCGGCGCCCGCGACATCCGCACGGTCGTCGGCTGGGCCCTGCCCGGCCTCGTCGACGCGCACTGCCACGTGGGACTCGACCGGCACGGCCCGGTCCCCGAGGACGTCGCCGAGAAGCAGGCCCTGACCGACCGGGAGGCGGGCACGCTGCTCATCCGCGACGCCGGCTCGCCCTCCGACACCCGCTGGATCGACGACCGCGAGGACCTGCCGAAGATCATCCGAGCCGGGCGGCACATCGCCCGCACCCGCCGCTACATCCGCAACTACGCCTGGGAGATCGAGCCGGAGGACCTGGTCGCCTACGTGGCTCAGGAGGCCCGCCGCGGTGACGGCTGGGTCAAGCTGGTCGGCGACTGGATCGACCGCGACCTCGGCGACCTGTCGGCCTGCTGGCCCCGCGAGGCCGTCGAGGCGGCGATCGCCGAGGCCCACCGCCTGGGCGCGCGTGTGACCGCGCACTGCTTCTCGGAGGACTCCCTCCAGGACCTCGTCGAAGCGGGCATCGACTGCATCGAACACGCCACGGGCCTGACCGAGGACCTCATCCCGCTGTTCGCCGAACGCGGCGTCGCCATCGTCCCGACCCTGGTCAACATCGCCACCTTCCCGCGGCTCGCGGACGGCGGCGAGGCCCGGTTCCCGCGCTGGTCGGCCCATATGCGCAGGCTCCACGAACGCCGCTACGACACCGTGCGGGGCGCCTACGACGCCGGGATCCCCGTCTTCGTCGGCACCGACGCCGGCGGCGGCCTCGCCCACGGCCTGGCCGCGGCCGAGGTGGGCGAACTCGTCGCCGCCGGCATCCCGCCCGTCGAGGCCATCGCCGCCGGCACCTGGACGGCCCGCACCTGGCTCGGCCGCCCCGGCCTGGACGAGGGCGCCCCGGCCGACCTCGTCGTCTACGACGAGGACCCGCGGGCCGACGTACGGGTGCTGACGTCGCCGCGCCGGGTGGTGCTGAACGGGCGCGTGGTCGGGTAGCCGTGAGGGTGACGGCGGGGACTTCTGTGCCATGCCGGGCGGTCAAGGACTTATGCGATCTTGCCACGTTGGAGTGAAGTGGCATCAGATCACTAACGGTGTAGGCGCGGTGAGACGAATGTTTCAGGGACCCGAGCCTGTCTCCCCTGGAGCTTCACCGTGAACAGCACCTTCTTCCGTGTGCCCGTACGCCGTCTGGCGACCGTCGCGACGGCCATGGCCCTGGCCGCCGGGCCCATGACACTGACCGGCGTGAGCCCGGCGTACGCCGCCGGCGACCACGGCCGCGCGAGCGCGGCCACCCTGCGCACCGGCTTGGACGTCTCCCTGCTGAACAAGTCGGTGAACGTCCCGCTCGCCGTCTCCCTCAACGAGGTCCAGGCTCCGCAGAGCGCCGAGGAGACCACACTGACGGCCCGTCTGGACGCGGTGAACGGCGGCCGGCCCTTCAGCGTGCTGCGCGCCGAGGTGGCTCAGGCGAGAGCCACGACGACCGCCACGAAGGCCGAGGCGGCCGCCACCTTGGCCCATGCCCGCCTTCACGTCCCCGGCCTGCCACTGCTGGCGGTGATCGAGGTCGAGCAGATCACGTCCAAGGCCACCTGTGAGGTCGGGGAGAAGCCGGTCGCCACGACCGACATTCCCGGCTCGGTGACCGTGCTCGGCGAGCGCGTGAACCTCACCGCCGAGGGCTCGGCGGACGTCAAGGTGCCGGGCGTCGGCGAGGTGCACCTGGATCTGTCGAGCACCCGGACGACGGCCCGTTCGGCCGCCGCCACCGCCCTCGAACTCAAGGTGTCCGTCGACCCGTTGAAGCTGAACGTCGCTGAGGTCGACGGCACGCTCACCCTGGCTGAGGCGGCCTGCAAGACGCCCGCGCCCGCAGCCGCCGCACAGCCCTCGGCCGAAGCGTCCGCCCCGCCCGCCGACGCAGAGCCCGCGGCCGCCGCACAGCCCTCGGCTGAAGCGTCCGCCCCGCCGGCCGACGCCAAGCCGCAGGGAGCACTCGCCGAGGAGAGCCTGGCCGAGACCGGCGGTGACTCGACGACGCCGTACCTCGTGGGTGGCGGGATCGCCCTGCTCGTGGCAGGCGGGGGAGCGGTGGTCCTGACCCGCCGCCGGAGCTGATCCCGCAGCCGGGGGTGGCGGCGAGGAGCGTTGAGGAGGCGGGGTCGCAGGGGCTTCAGGGCCTGCTCCACTACCCACAGAAGCCCGGGCCTCAGTGCTGCAGCGCCCGCTCGAGGGCCCGCAGGAACCCGTCGGTCGTGGCGCGGTCCCGCACCGCCAGCCGCAGCCACTCCTCGTCCAGCCCGGGGAACGTGTCCCCGCGGCGCACCGCGTAGCCGAGGTCGCGCAGGCGCCGGCGGACAGTGGACGCGCGCGGCAGACGGACCAGAACGAACGGGCCCTGCGCGGGCCCGGCCACCCGCAGCCCGGCCGGGGCGAAGCGGGCGAGGCCGGCCGACAGGTGGGCGCGGTCCGCCGCGATACGGTGCGCCGCGTGGGCCGCCTCGGCCACCGCCCGCAGCCCCACGCACGCCTCGGCCGCGGCCAGCGCCGGAGTCGACACCGGCCACAGCGGCTGCGCCCGCTGAAGGTCCTCGACGGTCTGCGGCGCGGCCAGCACGTATCCGATCCGCAGCCCGGCCAGCCCCCACGTCTTGGTCAGGCTGCGCAGCACCACGAGGCCGGGCACATCGACGCGGCCGGCCAGGGCCTCCCGCTCGCCCGGCACCGCGTCCATGAACGCCTCGTCCACCACCAGCACCCGCCCGGGCCGGGCGAGTCCGGCGATCGCGTCCGCCGGGTGCAGCACCGACGTCGGGTTCGTCGGGTTGCCGATCACCACCAGGTCCGCGTCCTCGGGGACGGCCGCCGGGTCCAGCCGGAAACCGTCGGCCTCCCGCAGCAGCACCCGGCCGACCGTGTGCCCGGCATCCCGCAGCGCCGCCTCCGGCTCCGTGAACTGGGGATGCACGACGACCGGCCGCCGCACCTTCAGCGCCCGCGCCAGCAGCACGAACGCCTCCGCCGCGCCCGCCGTCAGCAGCACCCGCTCCACCGGCAGCCCGTGCCGCGAAGCCACCGCCGCCCGCGCGGCACGCCCGTCCGGGTAGGCCGCGAGCCCGCCCAGGGACGCGGCGATGTGCTCCCGCAGCCAGACCGGCGGCGTGTCCGCGCGGACGTTCACGGCGAGGTCGACGAGCGAGCCGCCGTCGTCCCGGACCTCCGCGTCCCCGTGGTGGCGCAGATCGTGCCCGCTCTCAGTGCGCATGCGAGTGAGCGCCGTGGTGGTGCCCGTGTCCGTGCCCGTGGTGGTGGTCGTCGTCGTCCGGGTGGAAGTGCGGCTGCTGTGGCATGCCGACCTTGTCCTCGAAACCGGGCAGAGCGATGCGGTACACGCACGAGTCGCAGTTCATCCGCAGATCACCCTTGACGGCCTCCTCGTACCGCTCCCACACCAGGTCGAGCAGCTCCGGCTCCGGCCCGATCACGTCGGCCGACAACACCTCGACCTCCGGGTGCGCGGCGGCCCAGCCCTCCGTCTGGTGCCGCACCCGGTCCGGCAGGATGCCCGTGAACAGGAAGTAGGGGAGGACCACGATGCGGCGGGCACCCAGCCGCACACAGCGGTCGAGCCCGCTCGGCACGTCCGGCGCGGCCAGCGACACGAACGCCGTCTCGACACCCGCGTACCCGCGCCCCTCCCACAGCAGCCGGGCCGCCTTGTGCACCTCGGCGTTGGCGTCCGGGTCCGTGGAGCCGCGCCCGACCAGCAGCACCGTCACGTCGGCCCGGTCCCCGGGCGTGCGGCCCGCCGACCCCAGGGCCTCGTCCAGCCGCCGCTCCAGCACGTTCAGCAGCGCCGGATGCGGGCCGAGCGGACGCCCGTACGTGTACGAGATGCCCGGGTGCCGCTCCTTCTCGCGGGCCAGCGCCGCCGGGATGTCGCCCTTGGCGTGCCCGGCGGACACCAGCATCAGCGGCACGGCGGCGAACCGGCGCACGCCCTGCTCCACCAGCTCGGTGACGGCCTCGCCCAGCGGCGGCGGGGACAGCTCGATGAAGCCGCCCGCGACGGGCAGTTCGGGGTGCCGGGCCCCCAGCCGCCGTACGAAGTCGCGGAACGCCTCGGCTCCGGCGTCGTCCCGGGTGCCGTGGCCGGCGATGAGCAGGGCGGGCGGGGTGGTCACAGTTTCTCCTCGGCGGAAGTGGGGTGGTACAGCAGGGCGTTGAGCGCGGCGGCGGCGACCGCCGACCCGCCCTTCTCGGACACGTTGCTCACGGCGGGCAGTCCGCTCTCGCGCAGCGCGGCCTTCGATTCGACGGCTCCGACGAAACCGACGGGCAGTCCGATGACGAGCGCGGGGCGCGCGTCGAGGGTCAGCAGCTCCTCCAGCGCGGTCGGCGCGTTGCCGATCACCCAGAGGGCGCCGGGACCGACCTGCTCGTGGGCGAGCCGGATCGCGTGCGCGGAACGGGTCAGCCCGGGCCCGGACTCGGCGTCCTTCAGGCGGCAGACGGTCTCGCGCCGGGTGATCCCGGCGCCGACCATCTCCACGTCCACTACGACGGGGGCCCCGGCATGCAGTGCCGCGTGCGCCTTCGCCAAGTCGGCCTCGTCCAGGACGAGGTCGGTGGCGTAGTCGAGGTCGGCGGCGGAGTGGATGACCCGCTCCACGACCGCCCGGGTCAGCGGCGGGAAGTGCGAGGTGTCCAGCCGGGCGCGCAGACGCCGGTAGGACTCCTCCTCGATCGGATGAACGACGCGGTTCACTCGGCGCCCTCCTGCGCTGCCTGCCAGCGGTAGCCGCGCGGCGTCACCATGCGCCCCGCGATGTCCCGGGTCGCCGTGTTGCCCACGGTCACGACCGTCATCATGTCGACCGTCGCCGGGTCGAGGGAGCCCAGCGTCGTGAGCCGGCTGGACTCGTCCGGCCGCGAGGCGTTGCGCACGACGCCGACCGGCGTCGCCGGTGCCCGGTGCTCCGCGAGGATGCCCAGCGCCTTGGGAAGCTGCCAGTCGCGGCCGCGCGAGCGCGGGTTGTAGAAGGTGACCACGATGTCCGCCTCGGCCGCCGCCCGCACGCGCCGCTCGATGACCTCCCACGGCGTGTGCAGGTCGGACAGGCTGATCGACACATGGTCGTGGCCCAGCGGGGCGCCCAGGATCGCGCCGGCCGCGAGCGCCGCCGTCACACCGGGCACACCGACCACGTCGATGTCGTCGGAGGCCTCGGCCAGCGCGGGGGAGGCCATGGCGTAGACGCCCGCGTCCCCGCTGCCGATCAGCGCGACGGCCTGCCCCTCGCGGGCCTCCGCGACGGCCGTGCGCGCCCGCTCCTCCTCGGCCCCGAGCCCCGACTCCAGGATCCGGGTGCCGGGCCGCAGCAGATCACGGATCTGGTCGACGTACTGGTCGAGCCCGACGAGCACCGAAGCCCGCCGCAGTTCGGCCTTCGCACGCGGCGTCAGCAGGTCCCGCGCGCCGGGCCCGAGCCCCACCACCGCGAGCCGCCCGCGCCCCGGCCGCCGGACGACGGCACAGGTCGCCATCGCCGGGCTCGCGGCCGACTTCCGCTTGGGGACGAGCAGTTCGCCCCCGCTGACGAGCGCGGCGGCCTCCGCGACGGACGGGGTCCCGACGGCCGCGAGCGGCGCGTCGGACGGATGGGGCACGTCGACCCCGGCCAACTCCGCGGCCGGGTACGTCACCAGGGGCACACCGAGCCGCCGCGCGGCCTCGACGATGCCGGGTTCCCCGGCCTTGGCGTCGACGGTGGCCAGTTCGGCGACGGACGCGACGGACAGCCCGGCCTCGCGCAGGGCGTCCTCGACCAGCCCCAGGACCTCCTCGACCGGCGCACCCTTCGACGCCCCGACCCCGACGACCAGCGTCGGCGGCCTCAGCACCACCTCGCGCCCGGCCGCCTCCACGAGCCGGTCGGTGAGCCGGATCGTGTACGCCCCCTCGGCCGCCGTCGGCAGCGGCGGCAGCGGCCAGGCCACCTCGGCCCGCAGCGCCACGCCCTCACCGTCCAGCAGCGCCCGCGACACCCCGGCGACATCGCCCTCGACGGGCAGGCCGAGGGTGTCCAGGCCCGGCAGGTCCACGGCGTCCGTGGCCGTCGTCACGACCGGCTCGGCGCCCAGCAGGTCACCCACCTCGCGGGCCAGTTCATTGGCGCCGCCCGCGTGCCCGCCCAGCAGGGACACGGCGAACCGCCCGCCCTCGTCGACGCACACCACGCCCGGGTCCTCGGTCTTGCCGGACAGCAGCGGTGCCACCAGCCGCACCACCGCCCCCGTCGCCAGGAAGCACACGAGCTGCTCGCACTGCGCGAACGCGGCCCGTACGGCGTCCCCGACGGGACCCTCGTACACACGCGTGCGGTCCGGCCACGCCGCGGCCAGCCGGTCCCGCGCAGCCGCTCCCGCCGCGGTGGCGGAAATGAGGCCGATCACTGAGCAACTCCTTCTTCGACGGCTGCCGGAGGCCGGACGCCCCACAGCAGGAAAACGGGGTTGGTCGCCGCGAGCCGGGTCACCTGACCCGGCAGCGGCGCGAGCCGCGACGACTGCAGCAGCACGCCGTCGCAGGTGAGACCGGCGCTCGTCAGGGCCTCACGCGCGGCCGGTACCCGGTCGAGCGCCGCCATGGCGACGACCACCGTGCGCCGGGCACGCCGCGCACACGCGGCGACGATCGCGGGCAGTTCGCGCCCGCCACCCCCCACGAACACGGCGTCCGGGGTCTCGGCGAGATCCGCCAGCGCGTCCGGTGCCGCGCCCCGCACCACCCGCACGTCCACACCGTGCGCGGCGGCGTTGGCGCGGACCCGCTCCGCCCCGTCCGCGGTCTTCTCCACGGCGGTGACGGCCGCACCCAGCCGCGCGCACTCCACGGCCACGGACCCCGAGCCCGCGCCCACGTCCCACACCAGGTCGCCCGGGCGCGGCCCCAGCCGGGCCAGGGCCAGCGCCCGCACCTCGAACTTGGTGATCATCGAGTCCCGGTGGGCGAACTCCGCCTCCTCAAGGGCCCAGCCGGCGGGCCGCTCACCGGGCCCCGCGACCGTCCGCACAGGGCCGAGCGCCCGAGCCTCGTCCAGGCACAGCACCACGTTCACCGCCGTGCCCCAGTCCCGGGCGGCGGCCTCGGCGGGCGTCACCCGCTCCACGCGCTCCGTGTCCGAGCCGAGCCCCGACGCGACGACCAGCACCCGCGCCGCGTCCCGCAGCGCGGCACCCAGCTCCGCCGGACCCGCGCCCGGCCCGGTCAGCACGGCCGTCTTCGCCTGCGCCCGGCACACGTTGACGGCTGTCCGCAGTTCCCGCCCGTGGGCGCTCACCACCACGGCGTCGTCCCAGGGCAGCCCGATCCGCGCGAACGCGGCGGCGACCGACGACACCCCGGGCCGCACATCCAGCCGCTCCGCCCCGAACCGCTCGGCCAGCGCCCGCACGATCCCGAAGAACCCCGGATCCCCGGACGCCAGCACGACGACCCGGCCGCCCGCGCCGAGCCGCCGTTCGACGGCGTCGAGCGCGGGCGCCAGCGGCCCGAGCACGATCCGCTCGGATGTCTCCGGCAGCCGCACGGCGTCCAGATGCCGCCGCCCGCCGACGACCAGCCCGGCCCCGGCCAGGACGTCCTCGCCCACCGGGACCCCGGTGCCGGTCCCGACCACGGTGATCATGTACTGGCACCCCGTTCACGCAGGGCTCTGCGGGCCTCCGGGTCGGCCTTGCGGTAGCCGTGGAAGTGACCCGGGTGGTACAGGTGCGAGCGCGTGCCGTGCGCGTCGAGCGCCGGGCCGACCAGGAACAGGGTGTGCTTCCAGAGCTTGTGCTCCTTGACCGTCTCCTCCAGCGTGCCGATCGTGCACTTCACGATCAGCTCCTCCGGCCAGGTCGCCTGGTACGCCACCACGACCGGGGTCGTCGTCGGGTAGCCGCCCTCCAGCAGCTCCCGCACGAGCTGCCCGCTGCGGGCGGCGGACAGGAACACCGCCATGGTGGTGCCGTGCTTGGCGAACTCCCGGACCTCCTCCCCGGGCGGCATGGGCGTCTTCCCGCCGCCGAGCCGGGTCAGCACGACCGACTGCGCCACCTCGGGGATGGTCAGCTCGCGCTGGGCGAGCGCCGCGACGGCCGAGAAGGAGGACACCCCGGGCACGATCTCGGTCGCGATGCCGGCCTCGGCACACCGGTCGACCTGCTCCTGCGTGCCGCCCCACAGGGCCGGGTCACCGGAATGGATACGGGCGACCTTGAGCCCCTCGGCGCGGGCCCGCTCGTACACGGCGACGACGTCCTCCAGGGACATGGTCGCCGAGTCGAGGATCTCCGCGTCCTCGCGGGCGTGCTCGAGGACCTCCTCCTGGACCAGGCTGGCCGCCCAGATCACGACGTCGGCCTCGGCGATGGCGCGCGCGGCGCGGAACGTCAGCAGGTCGGCGGCGCCGGGGCCGGCACCGACGAAGGTCACTTTGCCGGCGGGGGCGTCGGCCATGGAATGGGTCCTCTCGTACAGGGGGTGGAACGGGGGCGGGGTGAGGGGCGGACGCGTCAGAGCTTTCCGCCCCGTCCGCCGTCGCGCCGGGCGGGTGCGATGAGCGTCGACAGATAGGGCAGGGGCGCGTCGTCGAGCTCGGCGGCCGGACGTACGGACTCCTCCGGCAGGCCGAGCGCCGACCCCCACACGGCGTCGGCGAGCCGCCCGGTCTCCCGCAGCGCCTCGGCGACCTCGTGCGCCTGCCGCCCGAACTTGTAGGCGACCACGGTCCCGGGCCCGGCCAGGGCGTCCTTCAGCACGGCCGCTCCGGCGGTGACGGGCACGAGCGTGAGCGGCTCGGTGCCTTCGGTCAGCACGGCTCCCGACCGGGCGGCGAGGTCCTGCATGGCGGTGATCCCGGGCACGGTCTCGACGACGGTCCCCGGCACCAGCTCGGCGATGGTCTGCGCGAGGTAGGTGAACGTCGAGTAGACGTTGGGGTCCCCGATGGTCGCGAAGGCCACCGACGGGTGCTGCCGCAGCAACGCGGCGACCCGCTCGCCGGCCGCGTCCCAGGCGGCCTCGCGCCGCCCCCGGTCGCTGCGCTCGTTCAGCGCGAACACCACCCGGACGACCTTCTCCTCGGGCACGTAGTGCAGCACCGTCGCCTCGGCCCGGCCGCGCTCCCCGCTGTCCATCACGGGGACCACCACGACATCGGCCGCCCGCAGGGCGTTCACGCCCTTCACGGTCACCAGCTCCGGATCCCCGGGCCCTACCCCGACTCCGACCAGCCTGCTGCTCATGACGTCCGGCACCTCTCCACGAACCGACGGGCGACACCGGGCTCGGACGCCCAGTGCGTGTGCAGATAGCTCGCGTGCACACCGCGCTGTACGAAACCTTCGACCCGCGGCCGGGGGCTGCGGATCCCCCAGGCGGGCTCCGCCCCCGAGCCGGGCTCCACGACGGTCCGGTGGAACTCGTGGCCCCGCATCCGGGTCCCGGCCGCCGCGAGCACACTGTCGCCCACGGCCACGGCGCCCCGGTAGCCCAGAGTGAGCCGCTCGGTCATCCGTGCCCCGGCGTCCAGCACCCCGCACATCGGCAGCCCGTCCAGCTCCCGGCACAGATACAGCAGCCCGGCACACTCGGCGGCAATGGGAGCGCCGCTCTCCGCCAGCCCGGCGACGGCCTTGCGCAGGGGTGCGTTGGCGGACAGCTCGGCGGCATACACCTCGGGGAATCCGCCCCCGATGACCAACCCGCTCGTCCCTTCGGGCAGTTCCTCGTCCCGCAGCGGATCGAACGGCACGACGTCGGCACCGGCGGCGGTGAGGAGTTCGGTGTGTTCGGCGTAGGAGAAGGTGAACGCCTCACCCCCGGCAACGGCGACCACCGGCCTGTCCGGCGCTTGAGGACGAGGCCGTTCAGGCCGACCGGGGGTTCGGGGGGCGGAGCCCACCGGCGGGGTCGAAGGGGCGGAGCGAGTGGAGGACGGGAAGGGCAGGGGCGGCGGGGGCGAGGAGACGACCTCGGCCGCATCCCAGGCCGCCCCCGACAACGCTCCCGCACTCCGCGCCAGCCCCGTCAACGCGTCCAGATCACACCCGTCGGAGACCTGTGCGGCCATCGCCGCCACGGCCTCCACCGCGGCAGCGTGCCGCTCGGCGACCGGCACCAGCCCCAGATGCCGCGACGGCGTGTCCACCTGCGCAGCCCGCCGCAAGACACCCAGCACCGGCACCCCGGCCTGCTCCAGCGCCTCCCGCAGCAAATCCTCGTGCCGGTCCGAGGCGACCTTGTTCAGGATCACGCCCCCGACCCGCACCTCCGGATCCCACGACGCGAACCCGTGCACCAGCGCCGCCACCGACCGGGACTGCGACGACGCGTCGACGACCAGCACCACCGGCGCCCGCAGCAGCTTCGCGACATGGGCCGTGGACGCGAGTTCGCCCTCACCCGCGGCCCCGTCGTACAGCCCCATCACGCCCTCGACGACGGCGATGTCACACCCCCGTGCCCCGTGCAGGAACAGCGGCCCGACCAGCTCGGGCCCGCACAGGTACGCGTCGAGGTTCCGTCCCACCCGCCCGGTCGCGAGCGCGTGATACCCGGGGTCGATGTAGTCCGGCCCGACCTTGTGCCCAGACACGGCGAGCCCCCGCGCGGCGAACGCGGCCATCAACCCCGTGGCGACGGTGGTCTTGCCGCTGCCCGACGAGGGCGCGGCGATGACCAGCCGAGGGACGGAAGCACTCACCACTCGATGCCCCTCTGGCCCTTCTGGCCCACGTCCATCGGGTGCTTGACCTTGGACATGTCGGTCACGAGATCGGCGAAGTCCACGAGCTTCTCGGGCGCGTTCCGCCCGGTGATCACCACATGCTGGGTGCCGGGCCGGTTCCGCAGGACGTCGACCACCTCATCGGTGTCGACCCATCCCCAGTGCATCGGGTAGGCGAACTCGTCCAGCACGTACAGCTGGTACGTCTCGGCGGCCAGGTCCCGCTTGACCTGCTCCCAGCCCTCCCGGGCCTTCTCCTCGTTGTCCATCTGGGCGTCCCGCTGGACCCAGGACCAGCCCTCGCCCATCTTGTGCCAGGCGACGGACCCGCCCTCGCCGGAGTCCCCGAGCACCCGCAGCGCCCGTTCCTCGCCGACCTTCCACTTCGCCGACTTGACGAACTGGAACACCCCGATCGGCCACCCCTGGTTCCAGGCCCGCAGCGCGAGCCCGAAGGCGGCGGTGGACTTGCCCTTGCCGACGCCCGTGTGCACGACGACCAGCGGCCGGTTCCGGCGCTGCCGTGTGGTCAGCCCGTCGTCCGGCACCACACTCGGCTGTCCCTGTGGCATTACGCGGCCCTCCTCTGCACGTCCTTCACGAGCCCGGCGATGCTGTCCGCCCGCAGCTCGTCCAATGTCACGGCCGTACCGCCCAGTTCACCCGCGAGCTGCCCGGCGAGCCCCAACCGCACCGGCCCCGACTCGCAGTCCACGACGACCGAGGCGACACCGTCGGCCGCGAACAGCCGGGCCGCACGCCCGGCCAGGGCGACCGGCTCCGGGCCGCCGGTGGCCCGCCCGTCCGTCACCAGCACGACCAGGGGCCGCCGCGCGGGATCGCGCAGCCGCTCCACGCGCAGCACGTCGTGCGCCCGCAGCAACCCCGCGGCGAGCGGCGTGCGCCCGCCGGTCGGCAGCGTCTCCAGCCGGGCCGCCGCCGCGTCCACCGACGAGGTCGGCGGCAGCGCGACGTCCGCGCCCGAGCCGCGGAAGGTCACCAGGCCCACCTTGTCGCGCCGCTGGTAGGCGTCCAGCAGCAGCGACAGCACGGCGCCCTTCACGGCGCTCATCCGCTGCCGCGCCGCCATCGACCCCGAGGCGTCCACGACGAACAGCACGAGATTGCCCTCGCGTCCCTCGCGGGAGGCCTGCCGCAGATCGTCCCGGCGCACCACCAGGCCCGGCCCGGACCGCCCGCGCGCCCGCTGGTGCGGTGCCGCGGCCTGCACGGTCGCCGCCAGGTGCAGCTTGGTGAGCGCGCCCCGCGGCCGACGGGCCCCGGTCGTCCGCCCGTGCTCGGTCCGCGCCCGCGAACGCCGCCCGGCGGCGCCCTCGCCGATCCCGGGCACGCTCAGCACCTTGGTGCGGAACGGCTCGGAGGCGCGTGCGGCCGACTGCTCGCCGGCCCCCGAGGGCTGCGGCTGCCCGTCCTCACCGGCCTCGGGCCGGGCCGCGGTGTCGCCGTCGCCCTGCGGCGCGTCGTCGGGTTCCGGCTGTCCGCCGCCCCCGCCGGGCCCGTCAGGGCCTGGGTCCGGATCCGGATCGTCGTCGTCCGGACCGCCGAACTCCTCCAGGGTCTCGTCGAGCTTTTCCTCGTCCAGTCCCGGCGCGTCGAAGGGGTTGCGCCGCCGCCGGTGCGGCAGCGCGAGCAGCGCCGCCTGCCGGACGTCCTCGGCGAGCACCTCGGTGCGCCCGGCCCAGGCCGCCAGCGCGGTGGCGGTCCGCGCCATCACGATGTCCGCGCGCATGCCGTCGACCTCGAACGCCGCACAGGTCGCCGCGATCTGCCGCAGCGCCCCGTCGCCCAGCCGCACGGACGGCAGCAGCTCCCGCGCGGCGATGATCCGCGCCCGTACGGCGGCCTCCTCCTCGGCCCAGCGCGCGGTGAACCCGGCCGGGTCATCGTCGTAGGCCAGCCGCCGCCGCACGACCTCCACCCGCTGGTCGGGCTCCCGCGAGGCCGCGACCTCCACGGTCAGCCCGAACCGGTCGAGCAACTGCGGCCGCAGCTCGCCCTCTTCGGGGTTCATGGTGCCGACGAGCAGGAACCGCGCGGCGTGCCGCACCGAGACGCCCTCGCGCTCGACGTACGAGGCGCCCATCGCGGCCGCGTCCAGCAGCAGGTCGACCAGGTGGTCGTGGAGGAGGTTGACCTCGTCGACGTAGAGGATCCCGCGGTGCGCGTCGGCGAGCAGGCCGGGTTCGAAGGCCTTCACGCCCTCCGAGAGGGCCCGCTCGATGTCCAGTGCGCCGACCAGCCGGTCCTCGGAGGCGCCGACGGGCAGTTCGACCATGCGCGCGGCCCGGGTCTCGAACGCCCCCGGCTCGTGCGGCCCGTCCGGGCAGCCGGGGTCGGGGGAGCCGGGGTCGCAGGAGAAGCGGCAGCCGGAGACGACGTCCAGCGTCGGCATGAGCGCCGACAGCGCCCGCACCGCGGTCGACTTGGCCGTGCCCTTCTCGCCGCGCACCAGCACACCGCCGACCGCCGGGGACACCGCGTTCAACAGCAGCGCGAGCCGCAGGTCGTCCTGGCCCACGACGGCCGTGAACGGAAAGGGGGTGGTCACTTCTCGTCGCCCTCCAAGTCGCCTTCGAGTTCCAGATAGGTGGCCCGCAGCCGTTCCAGCGTCTCCGCGTCCGGCTCGGCCCACAGTCCGCGCTCCGCGGCCTCCAGCAGCCGCTCGGTGATGCCGCGCAGCGCCCAGGGGTTGGACTTCTTCATGAAGTCCCGGTTCTCCGGGTCGAAGACGTACTCGGCGCTGAGCTTCTCGTACATCCAGTCGTCCACGACCCCGGCCGTGGCGTCGTAGCCGAACAGGTAGTCCACGGTCGCCGCCATCTCGAAGGCGCCCTTGTAGCCGTGCCGCCGCATCGCCGCCATCCAGCGCGGGTTGACCACCCGGGCGCGGAAGACGCGGTGCGTCTCCTCGCCGAGCGTGCGGGTCTTCACCTGGTCCGGGGTGGCCGAGTCACCGACGTACGCCTCGGGGCTGGTGCCCGTCAGGTGCCGCACCATGGCGACCATGCCGCCGTGGTACTGGAAGTAGTCGTCGGCGTCGACGAGGTCGTGCTCACGGGTGTCGACGTTCTTCGCGGCGACGGCGATCCGCTTGAACGCCGTCTCCATGTCGCCGCGCGCGGCCCGCCCGTCGAGCCCCCGGCCGTAGGCGTAGCCGCCCCACACCGCGTACACCTCGGCGAGGTCCGCGTCGGAGCGCCAGTTGCGGGCGTCGATCAGCGGCAGCAGACCGGCCCCGTACGCCCCCGGCTTGGAGCCGAAGATGCGGGCCGTGGCCCGGCGGCGGTCGCCGTGCTCGGCGGTGTCCTGGTCGGCGTGGGCCCGGACGTAGTTGGACTCCGCCGGCTCGTCCAGGTCGGCGACCGTGCGCACCGCGTCGTCGATCAGCCCCACCACGTGCGGGAACGCGTCCCGGAAGAAGCCCGAGATGCGGACCGTCACGTCGATGCGGGGCCGGCCGAGCTCAGCCAGGGGGACCACCTCGAACCCGGTCACGCGCCGCGAGGCGTCGTCCCACACCGGCCGGCAGCCCAGCAGCGCCAGGATCTCGGCGATGTCGTCGCCCTGGGTGCGCATCGCCGAGGTGCCCCACACCGTCAGGCCGACGGACGTGGGGTACTCGCCGGTGTCCTCCAGATACCGCTGCACCAGCGAGTCCGCGAGCGACTGCCCGACCTCCCAGCTCAGCCGGGACGGAATGGCCTTGGGGTCGACGGAGTAGAAGTTCCGGCCCGTCGGCAGGACGTTGACGAGCCCGCGGGTCGGCGAACCGGAGGGACCGGCCGGGACGTAGCCGCCGTTCAGCGCCCGCAGGATGTGCCCGATCTCGTCGGTGGTCTTCTCCAGCCGGGGCACGACCTCGGTGCAGGCGAACTCCAGCACGGCGACGGCGTCGGGCAGTTCGGTGCCGAGGACCTCCCGGACCAGCGGCGCGCTCTCGGCGACCGCCCAGCCGCGCTCCTCCATGCCCTCCGCGATCCGTCGGCACAGCTGCTCCAGCAGGTCGATCGCGTCGGCGGCGCTGCGCGACGGGCCGTCCACCAGGTCCGTCAGCTCCACCGGCACCTTCACCGGAGCGCCCGGCTCGGCCAGCAGCTCCTTCTCCACCAGCCCGAAGTGCAGCGCCAGCGACGCCCGCAGCCCCGGCAGCGCGTTGGCCTGCCCGCCCCACACCTGCGAGGCGCGCAGCACGGCCAGCACGAGGTTGACGCGCGGTTCGGCGACCGGCCCGCCGCCCAGGATGTGCAGCCCGTCGCGGATCTGCACGTCCTTGATCTCGCACAGATAGCCGTCGATGTGCATGACGAACTCGTCGAACGCCTCGTCGTCCGGCTGCTCGTCGACATGCAGGTCGTGGTGGAGTTCGGCCGCCTTGACCAGCGTCCAGATCTGGGCGCGCACGGTCGGGGCCTTCGCCGGGTCCAGGTCGGAGACCAGCGCGTACTCGTCGAGCAGCTGCTCCAGCTTGGCCAGGTCGCCGTAGGTGTCGGCGCGGGCCATCGGCGGCACGAGGTGGTCGACGACCGTGGCGTGCCCGCGCCGCTTGGCCTGGGTGCCCTCACCCGGGTCGTTGACGATGAACGGGTAGATCAGCGGCAGGTCCCCGAGGACCGCGTCCGGGGCGCACCCCCCGCTGAGCCCGAGGCCCTTGCCCGGCAGCCACTCCATGGTGCCGTGCTTGCCCATGTGGACGATGGCGTCGGCGCCGAAACTGTTCTCCAGCCAGCGGTAGGCCGCCATGTAGTGGTGGGACGGCGGCATGTCCGGGTCGTGGTAGATCGCGATCGGGTTCTCGCCGAAGCCGCGGGGCGGCTGGATCATCACGACGACGTTCCCGAACTGCAGGGACGCCAGCACGATGTCGTCGCCGTCGGTGTAGAGGTTCCCCGGCGGCTCGCCCCACGCCTCGGTCATGGCGTCCTTGAGCTCCGGGTCGAGCTTCTCGAACCACGCCCGGTAGTCCGCCAGCGGCACCCGCGCGGGCGCGGCGGCCAGCTGCTCCTCCGTCAGCCACTCCACGTCGTGCCCGCCGGCGTTGATGAGCCGGTGGATCAGCTCGTCACCCTCGTCCGGATGCCCCTCGACCACGTACCCGGCGTCCCGCAGCGCGTCCAGCACCCGCACCGCCGAGGCCGGGGTGTCGAGCCCGACCGCGTTGCCGACCCGCGAGTGCTTGGTCGGGTACGCGGTGAAGACCAGCGCGAGCTTCTTGTCCGCGTTGTCCTTGTGCTTCAGCCGCGCGTGCCGTACGGCGATGCCGGCGACGCGCGAGGCACGCTCCGGGTCGGCGACGTAGACGGGCACGTCGTCCGGGCCCTGCTCCTTGAAGGAGAACGGCACGGTGATCAGCCGCCCGTCGAACTCCGGGATCGCCACCTGCATCGCGGCGTCCATGGGGGAGAGGGCGGCGTCCGAATCCGCCCAGGCCTGCCGCGAGGACGTCAGGCACAGGCCCTGCAGCACCGGGATGTCCAGCTCGGCGAGGGCGCCGATGTCCCAGGCCTCCTCGTCACCGCCGGCCGAGGCCTGCGAGGCGTGGGTGCCGCCGGCGGCGAGGACGGTGGCGACCAGGGTGTCCGCCTGCCCGAGGATCTCGTACAGCCCCGCGTCCGCCCCGCGCAGCGAACCGCAGTACACGGGCAGCGCGTTGGCGCCCCGCGCCTCGATCGCGTCGCACAGGGTGTCCACGAAAGCGGTGTTGCCGCTCAGCTCGTGGGCCCGGTAGAAGAGCACGCCGACGGTCGGACGGCCCTGAACGAGGGCGCGCTCGCCGTGGACGCCGTACTCCGGCATCTTCCGCGGCTCGACGAACCCCTCGCCCGTCAGCAGCACGGTGTCGGAGAGGAACCGGGCGAGTTCGGTGAGGTTCTCCGGCCCGCCCTCCACGAGGTATTTCAGCGCCTCGGCCACGACACCGGCCGGGACGGACGACTCGGCCATCAACTCCGCGTCCGGCACGGCCTCGCCGCCGAGCAGCACGGTGGGGATGCCGGAGGCCTTCAGCGCGGCGAGACCGTCCTCCCAGGCCCGCTTGCCGCCGAGCAGCCGGACGACGGCGATGCCCGCCCCGTCCAGCAGGGCCGGAAGCTCCTCCCGGACGTCCACGCGGGTCGGGTTGCCGATCCGGTAGTCGGCACCGGAGGCGGCCCGGGCCGCCAGCAGGTCCGTGTCGGCGGTCGACAACAACAACACTGTGCTCATGCGGGCGCTCCCGGTGGAATGAAGGGCAGTCCTTGCGGCGCGCCGGACTCGATGAGCCGCCACAGCGCGTCCGTGTCCGCGTGCTGTTCGATCAGGTCGCCGAGCCGGTCGAGCTGCTCCTCGCGCAGCGCGGCGAACGAGGTGTCCGGCGCGGGCACGAAGCGGCGGCCCGCGGCGGCCGCCACCTCGCGCAGAAAGGCCCGCCGGAAGCCGTCCGACTCCAGTGAGCCGTGCCAGTGCGTGCCCCAGGTCTGGCCGACCCGGCAGCCGTCCAGGAAGGGTGCTCCGCCGACGACGTCGGCGACCCCGTGGTGGATCTCGTAGCCCTCGACGCGTTCCCCGAGGGCCTCGCCCACCGGCCGCGTGAGGGTCTTCTCGCGGGCGAACCGCACCCGCACGGGCAGGACCCCGAGCCCGTCGACATGGCCCCTGCGGCTCTCGACGTCGTCCTCGATGTGCTCGCCGAGGATCTGGAAGCCGCCGCAGATGCCGAGGACGGGCCGCTGCTCGGCGGCCCTGCGGACCAGGGCGTCGGCGAGCCCCCGCTCGCGCAGCCACTCCAGCGCACGGACCGTCCCCCGGGTGCCGGGCACGATGACGAGGTCGGCGTCGGACAGCTCCTCCGGCCGGTCCACGAACCGCACCACGACCCCCGGCTCGGCGGCCAGGGCGTCCACGTCGGTGAAGTTGGACATCAGCGGCACGGCACAGACGGCGACGCGCAGCACGTCCTCGCCGACGGGCGGGGCCACGACCGACTCGCGCACCGCCCCCCGCAGGGAGACCCGCAGTCCGTCCTCCTCGTCGATCCCGAGCCCGTGCCGGAAGGGCAGCACGCCGTACGTCCGCCGCCCGGTGAGACCGAGCAGCATGTCGAGGCCCGGCTCCAGCAGGGAGACGTCCCCGCGGAACTTGTTGACGAGGAACCCGGCGACGCAACGCTGGTCCTCGGGCGACAGCAGCGCCACCGTCCCGAAGAACGAGGCGAACACACCGCCCCGGTCGATGTCGCCGACGACGAGCACGGGCAGCCCGGCGTTACGGGCGATCCCCATGTTCACGATGTCCGTCCGCCGCAGATTGATCTCGGCGGGAGAACCGGCCCCCTCACAGATCACCGCGTCATACGTGCCCCGCAACTGCTCAAGGCAGTCCAGCACCGTCCCGAGCAGCTGCCGCTGCCGGCCGCCGTGGTACCCGCGGGCACTCAGCTCCCCGACCGGTTTGCCCAGCAGCACGACCTGACTGCTCTGCTCGCCCCCGGGCTTGAGCAGCACGGGATTCATCAGCGCGGTCGGCTCGACCCGGCAGGCCTGTGCCTGCATGGCCTGCGCCCGCCCGATCTCGGCCCCCTCCTTCGTCACGAAGGAGTTCAGGGACATGTTCTGCGCCTTGAAGGGCGCGACCTTGACGCCCTGCCGCACCAGCCACCGGCAGATCCCGGCGGTCACGACGCTCTTGCCGGCGTCGGAGGTGGTGCCGGCGACGAGAAGCCCACCGCTCATGTCATTTCCCCCTCTTCAGCAACCGCGCACCGGCGCACACCCCGAGCGCGAGCCAGGTCACGCGCTTCGACAGCCGCACGGCCCGTTCGACGTCGTGCGTGCCGACGGCCCGCCCCTGCGTGTTCAGCACGGGCCGGTGCTCCACCCGCCCGCCGTACGAGAGCGTTCCGCCGAGCCGCACCCCGAGCGCCCCCGCGAACGAGGCCTCCACGGGACCGGCGTTGGGACTCGGATGCTTCGCCGCATCGGCCCGCCAGGCCCGCACGGCCCCCCGCGGATCCGGCCCTGCCAGCGCGGCGAGCACGGCGGTCAGCCGCGCGCCGGGCCACCCCGCGACATCGTCCAGCCGTGCGGAGGCCCACCCGTACCGGCGGTAGTGGGCCGACTTGTGCCCGACCATGGCGTCCAGGGTGTTGACGGCCCGGAACCCGAGCAGCCCCGGCACCCCGCCGACGGCCCCCCACACCAGCGCCCCCACCACCGCGTCGGAGGTGTTCTCGGCGACGGACTCGACCACGGCCCGGGCCATACCGTCGGCGTCGAGGGCCTGCGGGTCCCGGCCGCAGAGATGCGGCAGCCGGGCCCGGGCCGCCTCAAGGTCCCCGGCCTCCAGGGCACGCCCGACGGCCTGCGCCTCCCGGGCGAGCGACGTCCCCCCGACGACGGCCCAGGTGGCGGCACCGGTCAGAGCGACGGAGGCGACGGCGGACGTCCGCACGGCACGCGCGGCGGCGGAACCGAGGGCGACGGCCCCTGATGTACACACGACGGTGTGCAGCGCGCCCCACCCACGGTGGTCCCGCCACAACACCCGTTCCACGGCACCCGCGGCCCGCCCGAACGCGGCGACCGGATGCCCCCGGCGAGGATCACCGAGCAGCAGGTCACCGATCAGACCGGCGGCGGCGCCGTACGCGAAGACGCGACCGGCACCCATGGGCTCAGCCGGCCGGGAGGGCAGGCAGGGGTGGGGTGTTGAACCTCGATCGGCAGCCGCGCATGGCGATATATGTCCTCACTCAGGGTGTCCACGCCCTGGTTCGACGAGACCGGCGGTGAGAGTTCCTGGCTCCCGGGGATTGCTACCCCGGTGACAGTGGCGGGACCGCGCCGGACTCGCACCGGCTTCCTCTCCTGCCGCCGTATTGGCCCCGGCAGTCCACCACGGCCGGGAACCGCCGTCAACTTGCCGTTGACCTGCGAGGGGAGAGTGTGGAGAACCCCACATCACCCCCGAGGTACACACGACGACCGGGCGGCACAGGACCGAAGTCCCGTGCCGCCCGGCGGACACGACGTGCAGTCAGGCCCTCAGGCCACGATCAGATAGATCCCGTACCCCACAGCAGCCGCACACGCCGCGAAACACGCGTACGCTCCCGTGACCGCGAGCCCCGCGGACCCGCCCTCCGCCACCGCCCGCTCGCGGCGCGACAGGCCGGTGATGCCGAGGGTGAACAGGCCGACGAGGGCCACGGTGACCACGAGACTGACGCCGAAGACGGAGCCGAGGGCCGCCCAGTCGATCTTCATATCGGAGACTCTTCCTTGTAACCGGTGGGCGGGTCAGACCGTGGTGGTCGTGGTCGGTGTGCGTTCGGCGGTGGCCTGCGACGGGAACGCCGAGACCGGACCCTCCGACGCCGTGGCCGTACCACCCGCCGGGGGCGGCGTCACCGCGGCCATCGCCGTGGTCACCACACCGGCGGGCTCCGCCTCGTCGGTGTCGTTGACGTTGGTGTGGTCGACGACCTCACGCCGGGACAGCTTCCAGATCACCGCGCTGGAGGCGACGAGGAAGACGGCCACCACCGCGGTGCCCCAGTCGCCGAAGCCGGTGACGTACTCGGCGAGCGCGCCCACCAGCGCGGCCGCCGGCAGCGTCAGACCCCAGGCGACGAACATCCGCGTCGCGGTCGACCAGCGGACGACACCGCCCTTGCGGCCGAGCCCCGCGCCCATCACCGCGCCGGACACGGAGTGGGTGGTGGACAGGGAGAAACCGATGTGGGAGGAGGCCAGGATGACCGTGGCCGCGCTGGTCTGGGCGGCGAAGCCCTGCTGCGGCTGGAGGTCGGTCAGGCCCTTGCCCATGGTGCGGATGATGCGCCAGCCACCCAGGTACGTGCCGAGCGCGATGGCGAGACCCGCCGAGAGGATGACCCACATGGGCGGGTCGGAGTCGGGGGCGACGGCGCCGCCGGCGACCAGGGCGAGGGTGATGACACCCATCGTCTTCTGCGCGTCGTTGGTGCCGTGCGCCAGGGAGACCAGGCCCGCGGAGGCGATCTGGCCGGCCCGGTAGCCCTTCTTGGACGCCTCGCCGTCGGCCTTCCTGCCGAGGGAGTACGTCAGCCGCGTGGCGAGCAGCGCCGCGATGCCCGCGACCAGCGGGGCGGCGATCGCCGGGATCAGCACCTTGGTGACCAGCACGTCACCGTGCACCGCGCCGACGCCCGCCGAGGCGATCGCGGCACCGATGAGACCGCCCATGAGGGCGTGGGAGGAGCTGGACGGCAGGCCGACCAGCCAGGTCAGCAGGTTCCAGAGGATCGCGCCGACCAAGGCGGCGAAGATGACCTCGGGACGGATGCCGGCCTCGTCGACGAGGCCTTTGGAGATCGTGTTGGCGACTTCGACGGACAGGAAGGCGCCGACCAGGTTGAGGACAGCGGACATGGCCACCGCAGCCTTGGGCTTCATGGCGCCCGTGGAAATGGTCGTGGCCATCGCGTTCGCGGTGTCGTGGAAACCGTTCGTGAAATCGAACGCGAGAGCGGTTACCACCACAATCGCGAGGATCAGCGAGAAGCTTTCCATTTACCCAGGCAATCGTTCGAGGTCATTGGCCAGACGAACGTAGGCAATCTGAGTGAACGGAAGATGAACTGGGAGGGGCGTAGGGGTGACTGCAACGGGGGGCCGCCGTTCCGCCCCGGAACGGCGGCCCGGAGCCCCGGCGACCAGGCGCCTCGCGCGAACCGGTTCAGTCGATCGAGGGACCCGTTGAAGAGATTCTGGTCACCCGGCAGGGTCCCGCCGCCGTTGCGTACGAAGTGCGCCGCCTGCGTCCGGCCCGAGGACCGGTTCGGCAGCGCGAAGTGGTAGGCGCCGCGCACCAGGCCCGCCGTACTGGCGGCGTCCGCGGCGGCACTCGCCCTGGGCGGGACCCGTACTCGCCGAGGTGTAAATCCTCCAGTGCGTACTGGTAGATCGTTGAATGCCCGAAGATCTCCGGCCAAGAGGGGGCCGTCGCACCTTTTGCGCCGAAAGGCGCCCTTACGGGCCGTCGGCTTCCGGCCTAAAGTGCCCCCGCGTGGCGGCGCGTTGAGCCCCTCCCTGGCAGGATCGCGGCATGGCTGAGCAGCGAGGCGACGAGCGGGGCACGGGGGACGCGCGGGAGGGCGAACCGGGTGCGGGGGAGCCGCGGCGCAGGAGCGCCCGCCCCGAGGAGGCGCGCGCCTGGGAGGACCTCGTCGCCACGGCCCGCCGGACGGTCGAGGACGGACTCGTCGTCGGCACGTCCGGCAACGTCTCGGTGCGCGTCGGGGAGACCGTCCTGGTCACACCGTCGGGCGTCCCCTACGACCGGCTCGCGCCGGACGACGTGACCGGCGTCGGCCTCGACGGCCGGCAGGTCCTCGGCACCCTCGTCCCGACCAGCGAGCTGCCCATGCACCTCGCGGTCTACCGCACGACCGGCGCCCTGGCCGTCGTCCACACCCACGCCGTGCACGCCACGGCCGTCTCGACGCTCGTGAGCGAACTCCCGCTGGTCCACTACATGGCCGCCGCGCTCGGCGGCCCCGTCCGGGTCGCCCCGTATGCCACGTACGGCACCGACGAGTTGGCCGAGAACATGCTCCGCGCCCTCGCCGGCCGCGCCGGCTGCCTCCTCCAGAACCACGGCACCCTCACCTACGGCACCACCCTCGCCCAGGCCTACGACCGCACCGCCCAGCTGGAGTGGATGTGCCGCCTGTGGCTGACCGCCGCCTCGGTGCCCGGCCTGACCCCGAGCCTGCTGTCCCGGGAGCAGCTGACCGAGGTGGAGGAGCGCCTGCGCGGCTACGGCCAGCGGGGCTGAGCCGGCCCCGCGGCCGCCGCGGACGTCACCCCGCCGCTCCCTTCCACTGGTCGCCCGCGGAATCCGCCAGGACACTGGAACGGTGCGCACTGTCAAAGCGACGGCCGCTGCCGTCACCGCCGTGATCGGGGCCGGTGCCGCCGCGGTGGCCGCCGGCCGGCTCGCCAGCGACGCCGCGCTCAAGGCGCCCCCCGGCAGGCCCCTGCCCACCGAACCCCGGCTCACCGTGCACGGCACCGCCGGCGGGCAGGTCAGCCTCACCCGGGACCTCGCCGCCCTGCGCCCCGGCCGCTACGGCCTCTCCGGCAACGGCTCCCACGCGGTCGTCGGGCCCGTCCTGACCGGCGCCACACACCCCGCCGACACCGTCGTGCGCCGCCTGGAGAGCATCACGCACGGCACGCTGAAGTCCGGTGACAAGGTCTGGCTCACGCCGAACGTGTACGTCGGCAACCCCGGCGCCGCCCTCGGACTCGAACACGCCGACGTCGACGTCCCCGGCGAACTCGGCTCCCTGCCCGCGTGGTTCGTGCCGGGCAGTCGGGACACCTGGGTGATCGCCGTGCACGGCCTGGGCGCCACTCGGGAACTCGCCATGAACATCATGCCGTTCCTGCACCGCAGCCACTTCCCGGTGCTCGCCCTCGCCTACCGCGGCGACCTGGGCGCACCCCGCCCGTCCGACGGCCTGAACCACCTGGGCGAGACCGAGTGGCGCGACCTCGACGCGGCCATCCGCTACGCCGTGCGCTACGGAGCCCGCCAAGTCGTCCTGCACGGCTGGTCCACCGGCGCCACCATGGCCCTGCGCGCCGCCGCCCGCTCGGGGCTGCGCGACCGCGTCTCCGGGATCGTCCTGGACTCCCCGGTGCTCAGCTGGGAGACCACCCTGCGCGCCCTCGCCTCGGCCCGCCGCACCCCGGCCGCGCTGCTGCCCCTCGCGGTCCGCGCCGCCCAGGGCCGCACCGGCCTGACCGCGGACCGCCTCGCGGGCACGGCCCCGTCCGACGGGCCGCGCGTGCCGACGCTCGTCTTCCACGGACCGGACGACGCCGTCGCCCCCTGGCAGCTCTCGCGCCGGCTCGCCGACGCCCGCCCCGACATGGTCGCCCTGCGCACCGTCGTCAACGCCCCCCACGGAGCCATGTGGAACGCCGACCCGAAGGCCTACGAGGAGGCACTGCGGCGCTTCCTGACGCCCCTTATGTGACCCCGTTCACACCCGCCCGCCGATGCGGCCTGCCGTGCCGGTCTTTCACACACCCCCCGTTCACGCCCCCTTCGCCCCGTCGCGACCACGTCCCGTCCCGCACTCCGACGACCGGTCGCACGGATTCCGTTTAGCGTCGTACCACTGGCCTGTTCTTGGCCCTGGACCACTCCCGGGAACCGGTGCGTTGGCCATCCCCGTCGCCCGCCGTGACATTCCGTTTGGGTTTTCGGACCGTCAACCGGAAGACTGCACCCGTGACGTCCCGTATCCCGCGCGACTCCAGGCTTCGACTCGTCCGCCCGCGACCCCTGGCCGCCGCCCCCCAAGCGATGAACCAGCGGCGCTCGCGCCGCCCCGCACCGCGCCCTCCGGAGGGCACCCCGGCCCCGGCGGAGCTGGCCAGAATGGCACGCTCAGGTCTGGCCGCCGCGGCCCGCGTCGCCCGCTGGGCCGACGCCGCGCTCGGCCCCGGCCGGGACAGCGCCACCGACGACGGCAAGGCCACCCTCTCCGACGCCACCGCCGAACGGGCCGCCCGCGATCTGGGCCTGACCCCGGCTCAGGTCAGAGCCGACTGGGACACCGCCCGCCTCGCCGGCCTCGTGGAGGTGCACGGCGACAGCGCCCGCCCCGGCTGGCGGCTGCGCGCCTGGGACCGCGACGACAGCGCCGTGCTGCGCGGCTGGGTCGCGCTCTTCGACGCCTGGTCGCTCGCCCATCCGGAGCCCGCGGGCCAGGAGCCCGCCGCCGTCGCCGAGGTCGTCTCCGCCATGCCGCAGGCGCTCTCCTTCCTCCAGCTGTCCGCCGGGCCCGTCCCCGTGGAGCAGCTCCTCGACCTCCTGGAGCAGCGCGTCACCGAGCTGCGCACCGCCCGCTGCGAGATCCCCTACGGCCCCCGGCCCGAGCCGACGGCCGAACCGGAGCCCACCGACGCCCCGCTCGCCCCCCTGCTCGACTGGGCCCTGCGCGCCCTCGCCTCCGTCGGCGCCCTCACCTACGGCGACGGCCAGGCCACCCTCACCCCGCTCGGCAGCTGGGCCGTCTGGGTCAAGCTGGAGCAGATCTGCGTCGCCGCGCAGAGCCCCGCCGGGAACATCGAGCAGGCCGCCGACGACATGCTCCGCGGCTGCGCCCAGCTGCGCCCCAACGCGGCCCGCGCCGAGTACCGCGCCTGGCTCGCCGCCCGCCCCGTCGGCAGCGCTGTCACCGAGCTCCTGGGCGCCGCCCGCGGTGAGGACGCCCTGCTGCGCGGCCTCGCCTTCGAGGCGCTGCGCGTGGTCGGCGCCCCCGCCGAGCCGGACGTCCGCGGCGTACTGGAGGAGCCCACGCTCAGGCCCTACGCGCTGCTGTGGCTGGCCGAGCACGACGGGGCCGACCCCGAGGACGCCCACGAGGTCCTCACCCGCGAGGAGGCGACCTGGCTGTGGGTGGACACCGCCGCCGCCGTCGCCGACCACGGTGAGGCGCCGCTGCTCGTCCGCCACCTGGAGTCCGCGGTTCAGCCGACCGTCCCGATGCTCCTGGACGAGGTACGCGCCGTGGGGCACCCGCGCACCGTGCAGGTCCTGGTCGCCCTCGCCGCCGCACACCCCGACCCGGCCCTGGCCAAGGCGGTGCGCCGGGCCGCCTTCCAGGTGCACACCGGCGGCAGCTAGCCCCCGCGGTCCGCTCCGGGGCCCGCCCCGGGGGCCGCCATGGAGGGCGTCAGCCCGCTATCTCGGGCGCGTACGTCCCGAAGCTCCACACATTGCCCTCGAGGTCCCGGGCCATGTAGTCCCGCGAGCCGTAGTCCTGGTCCGTCGGGGGCATCAGCACCTCCACGCCGTGGTCCACGGCGCGGCGGTGGTGCCCGTCCACGTCGTCCACCACCACGTACACCCCCGTGGTGCCCGCGTCCTTCATGGCCGCGTCGAACACACCGCCGCGCCCCTTGGAGCCGACCATCACCGCGCCGTTGCCCTGTGTCAGCTCGGCGTGCATCACCGAGCCGTCCTCGCCCTCGTACACCGACAGCTCCGTGAAACCGAAGGCCTCCGTGAGCTGCCGGATCGCCGCCTTCGCGTCCGCGTACAGCAGCGTGGGGTAGATGCTCGGCCGCCCGCCGGACGTGCCTGCCATGGCGATCACTTCCTCGTGTCCTGCTGTATGTCCCACCGCCGGGAGGAGCCGGATTCCGGCCCGCTGTTCAGTCTTTCACCGGCCACTGACAACGGCCCTCCGTCCGGTGACAACGGCCCTCCGCCCGGCGACGATGATCGAACACCCGCACGCAGAAAAAGTGGTTGCACGTCCCCGTTAGACTGTCCCCATGGCCATTCTCCTCGCGCATTAGACGGCGGGAACGTCCTCAGCCGTCCATCCCGCCCCCGTATCCGCCCTGGAGTCTGTCCGTGATCTCCGCCTCCGGTATCGAGCTGCGCGCCGGTGCCCGCGTCCTCATCGAAAACGCCTCGTTCCGTATCGCCAAGGGTGACCGCATCGGCCTGGTCGGCCGCAACGGCGCGGGGAAGACCACCCTCACCAAATGCCTGGCGGGCGAGGGCATGCCGGCCGGCGGCGCCATCACCCGCTCCGGCGAGGTCGGCTACCTCCCGCAGGACCCCCGCACCGGCGACCTCGGCATCCTCGCCCGGGACCGCATCCTGTCCGCGCGCGGTCTGGACGTACTGATCCGCAAGATGCGCGACAACGAACAGCGCATCGCCACCGGCCAGGGCTCCACCCGCGAGAAGGCCCTCAAGCAGTACGAGCGCCAGGAGACGGAGTTCCTCACCAAGGGCGGATACGCCGCCGAGGCCGAGGCCGCCACCATCGCCGCCGCGCTCAACCTGCCCGACCGGGTCCTCGGCCAGCCGCTGCACACCCTCTCCGGTGGTCAGCGCCGCCGCATCGAGCTCGCCCGCATCCTGTTCTCCGACGCGGACACCCTGCTGCTCGACGAGCCCACGAACCACCTCGACGCCGACTCGATCGTCTGGCTGCGCGACTACCTGAAGACCTACCGCGGCGGCTTCATCGTGATCTCCCACGACGTCGACCTGGTCGAGACGGTCGTCAACAAGGTGTTCTACCTGGACGCCAACCGCGCCCAGATCGACATCTACAACATGGGCTGGAAGCTCTACCAGCAGCAGCGCGAGGCCGACGAGAAGCGCCGCAAGCGCGAGCGGCAGAACGCCGAGAAGAAGGCCTCCGCGCTGCATTCGCAGGCCGACAAGATGCGGGCCAAGGCCACCAAGACCGTCGCCGCGCAGAACATGGCCCGCCGGGCGGACAAGCTGCTGGCCGGCCTGGAGGCCGAGCGGAAGTCCGACAAGGTCGCCAAGCTGCGCTTCCCCGAGCCCTCCCCGTGCGGCAAGACCCCGCTCATGGCCGAGGGCCTGTCGAAGTCCTACGGCTCGCTGGAGATCTTCACCGACGTCGACCTGGCCATCGACAAGGGCTCGCGCGTCGTCATCCTCGGCCTCAACGGCGCCGGCAAGACGACCCTGCTCCGTCTGCTCGGCGGGGCGGAGCAGCCCGACACCGGCAAGGTCATCGAGGGTCACGGCCTCAAGCTCGGCTACTACGCGCAGGAGCACGAGACCCTCGACCCGGAGCGCACGGTCCTGGAGAACATGCGCTCGGCCGCCCCCGACCTGGACCTGGTGGAGGTCCGCAAGACTCTCGGTTCGTTCCTGTTCTCCGGCGACGACGTCGACAAGCCCGCCGGGGTCCTCTCCGGCGGCGAGAAGACCCGCCTCGCCCTCGCCACCCTCGTGGTGTCCTCGGCGAACGTGCTGCTCCTCGACGAGCCGACCAACAACCTCGACCCCGCCAGCCGCGAGGAGATCCTCGGCGCGCTGCGCACCTACAAGGGCGCGGTCGTCCTCGTCACGCACGACGAGGGCGCGGTCGAGGCGCTCCAGCCGGAGCGGATCATCCTGCTGCCCGACGGCGTCGAGGACCTGTGGGGCGCCGACTACGCGGATCTCGTCGCCCTCGCTTGATCGAATGCGTGATCAACGGCGTATGGATCATTCGGCCTAGCGGTGATCCATCATCTGTGTGAGATCTCCTCGTACCGAGGTGTGTCCTACATCGATTTCGCGGTCGAGCCCCCGATTCTTCCGGGCTCGGCCGCGCCGCCTTTCTGACCTGGCATTTTCCTCCACCATCCGTTCGGCCGTACGAAGGCCATCCTCCGGAATTTCACATTCCGCATGTGGGTGTCCGCTCCCGTCGTCACAACCTTGTCTCACGGACCTTGCCGAATGGGTGGCCATGAAGGCCCGGAGGGGTGATCATGAGGAGACCAGAGCGCACTTCCCATGAGGAGGCACGGGTGGCCGAGACTCTGAAGAAGGGCAGCCGGGTGACCGGCGCCGCGCGCGACAAGCTCGCGGCAGACCTGAAGAAGAAGTACGACGCCGGTGCGAGCATCCGGGCGTTGGCCGAGGAGACCGGCCGCTCGTATGGCTTTGTGCACCGCATGCTCAGTGAGTCGGGCGTCACGCTGCGAGGGCGTGGCGGGGCGACCCGGGGCAAAAAGGCCACGGCCTGACCCCGGGTGGCCCCTCGGCTTCGATGGTGGCCACCCGGTCGGTCGACTGATCGGCCGGGTGGTTACTGTGCAGTCACTTAAGCGTGGCCTGCTACGGCGGTGAAGCCGTCGTACGGGCGCGCAAGACGACCGCACACATCGGAGGCGTCCCATGGCTTCGCCTGACAAGGACCTCGTTCCCGTACTCGACAAGGACGGCGTACGGCTCACCGTCGACGACGCGATCGCCACGGTGACGCTGACCAACCCGGCCAAGCGCAACGCGCAGAGCCCCGCTCTGTGGCGGGCGCTGACCGAGGCCGGGCGGCAGCTGCCGGGCTCCGTCCGCGTCGTGGTGCTGCGGGCCGAGGGCAAGTCCTTCTCGGCCGGGCTCGACCGGCAGGCGTTCACGCCCGAGGGCTTCGACGGCGAACCGTCGTTCGTCGACCTCGCGCGCGGCGCCGACGCCGAGCTGGACGCGACCATCGCCGAATACCAGGAGGCGTTCACCTGGTGGCGGCGCAGCGACATCGTCTCCGTCGCCGCTGTCCAGGGGCATGCCATCGGGGCGGGCTTCCAGCTCGCCCTCGCCTGCGACCTGCGCGTCGTCGCCGACGACGTGCAGTTCGCCATGCGCGAGACCAGCCTCGGACTCGTGCCCGACCTGACGGGCACGCATCCGCTGGTGGGACTCGTCGGATACGCCCGCGCGCTGGAGATCTGCGTGACCGGGCGCTTCGTCACGGCCCAGGAGGCCGTGAACACCGGGCTGGCGAACCTCGCCGTGCCCGCCGGCCAGCTCGACGACACCGTGCGCGACTTCGCGTCGGCCGTGCTCGCCGCGCCCCGCGACGCGGTCATCGAGACCAAGGCCCTGCTGCGCGGCGCCCAGGACCGCACGTACGAGGAGCAGCGCACGGCGGAGCGCCAGTCCCAGGCCCGCCGGCTGCGGGACCTCGCGGGCGTCGGGGACTGAGGACCGCCGGGCCGCCCGGGAGCGCGATCAGCCGATCGCGCTCACCACGACGGCCACCGTCGGGTGATCCGGCAGCGCGCGCCTGACCGCCTTCCGGACCTCGCGGGCCACGTCCCGGGCCCGCTGGTCCGCGCCCACCGCCAGCTCCAGCCGGACATGGCGGTGCGGCAGCGCGGCGCCCTCGCGCGGGAGTTCCTCGATGTGCACGGGGTGGCCCAGCGTGCCGGTCAGATGGAGTACGCCCTGCACCCCGAGCGCGGCGGCGGCCACACGGCCCTCGTCGCCACCCCCGGCCAGGGCGGCACTCGGGGGCTCGGGAAGGCGCGCGGCGACCCCGGCTTCCCCGGGCCCCACCTCGTCCAGCAGCCCCGTCACCCGCAGGTCCACCTCCGCCACCGTCAGGCCCAGCCGCTGGGCCGCGGCGGTCGCCAGCGTCGCCCGCAACAGGGACGCCGTCGCCGGCAGGGGCTGCGAGGCCGTCGCGGCGAACTCCGCCGTCACCCGCAGCGGCCCGGGCGGCAGAGCACTCGGCGGAGCCGGTACGGCGGGCTCCGCGGTGTCCGCCGTATCGGCGACCCCCACACGGAGCGCGTCGAGGCGCACGCCCGGCGCGTCCCACGCCGCGCTCCGCAGTACCGCCTCGGCTGCCCGTTCCGCGATCCACGCGCCGTCCCGCGCGTCACCCAACGGCAGAAGCCTGCCGATTCTCAGCTGATGTCTCACTGCCTGTGTCCATCGGTCGGCCGTCATTCCTCCAGCCTGCCGCATCAGAGGCGCGCTTCCACGCAACCGTGCTTACGGTGGTCCAAGGACGACGAAAAGGACGTACGGCGATGACTGACATGACCGAGAACCGGGGCGGGGAGACCGAGACCGCGGCGGTACGCAGGAGCCCGTTGGCCAAGCACAGCGGCGGAGACGCCGGTTCCCGCGGGCGGACGACAATCGCGGACGGCGTCGTGGAGAAGATCGCCGGCCTCGCCGCACGCGACGTCGACGGCGTGCACGCCATGGGCAGCGGCCTGTCCCGCACGTTCGGAGCAGTGCGCGACCGCGTGCCCGGAGGAACCAAGTCGGTGTCGCGCGGTGTGAAGGCCGAGGTCGGCGAAGTGCAGGCGGCCCTCGACCTGGAGATCGTGGTCGAGTACGGCGTGTCGATCTCCGATGTGGCCCGCGACGTACGGGAGAACGTCATCACCGCCGTGGAGCGGATGACCGGCCTGGAGGTCGTCGAGGTCAACATCGCGGTGAGCGACGTGAAGCTGCCGGACGAGGAGGAAGAGGAACCGGAGCGCCGAATCCAGTGAGGCATGGGCCAATGGACATCGACACAGCGGCTGAGGAGCTGAGGAGCGCATGAGCATGGCCGTGGTCGGCATGATCGCCGGCATGGCGCTGGCCTTCGCCGGATATTTCGGCGGATTCGGTGCCTTCCTGCTGGTGGCGGCACTGGGCGCCGTCGGCTTCGTCGTCGGCCGGTTCCTGGACGGGGACCTGGAGTTCGGCGACTTCTTCCGTCCTCGTGAACGTGAACGGCGGCGGTGACGCCCATGAGTACGGGGGCCGGTGAGCTCGACAGACCCCTGACCGTGGTCCCGCCGGGCGAGCGCGGCGCGACCCGGATCGCCGACCGGGTCGTCGCGAAGATCGCCTCGCAGGCGGCCCGCGAGGCCGTCGGCACGCTGCCGCCCGGCGCCGACCGGCCCTCGGCGTCCGTCGTCGTCCACCACGAGGTCGCCCATGTCCGGGTCCAGCTCGAACTCGGCTACCCCTGCGACATCGGCGCCCGCTGCCGCACGGTGCGTCACCAGGTCGTCGAGCGGGTGAGCACCTTGGCGGGCATGCAGGTGCCGGAGGTCGTCGTCCAGGTGGAGCGGCTGCACCTGGTCGCGGCGCTCGGCGCGGTAAAGGGGAGGACGCAATGAGCGAACCCCAGGGCACTCAGCCCCCCGAGGACAGCACGCAGCGCTTGCCCGTCCTCGACAAGCAGGAGACGGAGAACGGCAACGGACCGGACCGGTCCGATGCGTCGGCCGCCTCCGGGCCGCCGCCCGAACTCGAGGGCAAGGGGGGCCGCGAGGGCCGCTTCTGGTCGGCGCGCCGCGTCCCCGCGGGCATCGTCGCCCTGCTGCTCCTGGGCCTCGCCGGGCTGTTCCTGTACGACATCGTCTCCGTGCGCGCCGGCCGGCCCGGCATGGCCTGGCGCCGGGAACTGGCCCGGCAGCTCGCCGAACGGCCCCTCGACGACACCTGGGTGCTCGTCGGCGCGGGGGTCGCGGCCCTCCTCGGCCTCTGGCTGCTGATCCTGGCCGTCACGCCCGGCCTGCGGGACGTGCTCCCGATGCGGCGCACGCACACCGACGTACGCGCCGGACTGCACCGGGACGCCGCCGCCACCGCGCTGCGGGACCGGGCCATGGAGGTGGCCGGCGTGCAGTCGGCACGGGCACGGGTGCGCCGACGGCGGGCCGACGTCCGCGCCGTGGCGCACTTCCGGGAACTGGACGACGTACGAACCGATCTGGACGCCGTGCTCGCCGACGCGGTCCGCGGACTGGGGCTGTCCCGGCCGCCCTCGCTGTCGGTGCGGGTCCGGCGGCCCGGCCGGAAGGGGTGAGAGCGGTGCTCAGGACCGTCAACCGCGTGTTCCTCGGCCTGGTGGGCCTGATCCTGCTGGCGCTGGGCGGCTCCGTCCTGGCCGTCGGCCTCGGCGTCTCGGCGCCCTCGTGGTGGATCCACGACGGCAAGCACGACGTGCTGCTGAGCAACGCCGAGCGCACCCGCTGGCGCGAGGACGGCTGGTGGTGGCCGGTCGTCATCGCCGCCCTCGCGGTCCTGCTGCTGTTCGCCCTGTGGCGGCTCGTCGCCGTCCTGCGCCGTCGCCGCCTGGCCGAGGTCCTCGTCGACACCGGCGACGGCGAGGGCGCGCTCGTGCGCGGCCGGGCCCTGGAGAACGTCCTCACCCAGGAGGCGGACCACATCGACGGCGTGGACGGAGCCCAAGCCCATCTGAAGGGCGGGCACAGCACCCCCGAGGCCCACGTACGCCTCGCACTGGAGCCACACGTGGACCCGGGCACGGCCCTGAACGACTTCACCACCGGCGCACTCACCCATGCCAGGACGTCGGCGGGCCTTGCCTCACTGCCGGCGGAGGTGAGGCTGAAGGGCGTCAAACACGGTGCGGAACGGGTGAGTTGAGCAAGGCCGCTCAGAACCCGTGGCGTGCTCCACCGTCGACCGGCACCATGACCCCGGTCAGATAGGAAGCCGCCGGCGACATCAGGAACGCCGCCACCCGGCCGAACTCCTGCGGCGCCCCGTACCGCCGCAGCGGGATCCGCGACTCCGACGCCGCCCGGGTCGCCTCGGGATCCGCCGACAACGCGTCCAGCTGCCGCACCCGGTCGGTGTCGATCCGTCCGGGCAGGACGCCGACCACCCGGATCCCCCGCGGTCCCAGCTCGTCGGAGAGCGACTTGGCGAACCCGGCCAGCCCCGGCCGCAGCCCGTTCGAGATGGTCAGGCCCGGAATGGGCTCGTACACCGACCCGGACAGCACGAACCCGATGACACCCCCGGCCTCCATCTCGGCGGCCGCGGCGCGAGCCAGCCGTACCGCACCGAGGAACACCGACTCGAACGCCGTCTGCCACTGCTCGTCCGTGTTGTCCGCGACGAACCCGGCCGGCGGCCCGCCCACGCTGACGAGGACACCGTTGAAACGGCCGAAGTGCTCCCGCGCGGCCCCGATCAGCCGGGCCGCGGCCTCCGGGTCCGCGTTGTCGACGGCCACGCCGACCGCGTTCGGCCCCAGCTCGGCCGCCGCCTCGGCGACACTCTTCTCGTCCCGCCCCGAGACGACCACCTTCGCCCCGTCCGCGACGAGCTCACGCGCGGTGGCGTTGCCGAGGCCGCGCGTGGCCCCGGTGACGACGTACACCCGGTCCTTCAGTCCAAGATCCATGGTCCCTATCCTGCCCCGTCCTCACCGAACAGGGCGAGGGCGGTGTTCACCAGCCCGATGTGGCTGAACGCCTGCGGGAAGTTGCCGAGGTGCCGGCCGGTCACCGGGTCGAACTCCTCGGACAGCAGCCCGACGTCGTTGGCGAGCCCCGCCAGCCGTTCGAACAGCTCGCGGGCCTCCTTCGCGCGGCCCGTCATGTACAGGGCGTCCGCGAGCCAGAACGAGCAGACCAGGAAGGCGCCCTCACCGCCGGGCAGTCCGTCGACGTCCGCGTCCTCCGTGCTGTAGCGGCGCACGAAGCCGTCGCGGGACAGCTCCTCGCGGACCGCGTCGATCGTGCCGATCACCCGCGGATCGTCCGGCGGCAGGAATCCGACGCGCGGGATGAGCAGCAGCGCGGCGTCCAGTTCACGTGAGCCGTAGGACTGCGTGAAGGTGTTGCGTTCCGGGTCGTAGCCCTTCTCGCACACTTCCCGGTGCACCTCGTCGCGCAGTGTGCGCCAGCCGTCCAGGTCGCCGCCCAGCTCCGGATGGCGCTCCAGGGTGCGTACGCCGCGGTCGGCGGCCACCCACACCATCACCTTCGAGTGCACGAACTGGCGCCGGTCGCTGCGCACCTCCCACAGCCCCTCGTCCGGTTGCTGCCAGTGGGTCCGCAGGAAGTCCAGCAGAGCCGTCTGCAGCGCCCACACGTCCGGCTGGGCGGACAGGCCCGACTCGCGGGCGAACGACAGGGAGTCCATGACTTCGCCGTAGACGTCCAGCTGGAGCTGCTTCACGGCGTCGTTGCCGATGCGTACGGGGGCGGACTCGAGGAAGCCGGACAGCCACGGCAGCTCGAACTCGGGCAGCCGTCGCTCGCCCGCGACGCCGTACATGATCTGCAGGTCCGCCGGGTCGCCCGCGACCGCGCGCAGCAGCCAGTTCCGCCAGGCCTCCGCCTCCTCCTGGTAGCCCGCGGCGAGCAACGCGTTCAGAGTGAGGGTGGAGTCGCGCAGCCAGCAGTAGCGGTAGTCCCAGTTGCGCACCCCGCCCGGTTCCTCGGGCAGCGACGTGGTGGCGGCGGCGACGATGCCGCCCGTCGGGGCGTAGGTGAGTGCCTTGAGGGTGATCAGCGAGCGGACGACGGCGTCCCGGTACGGGCCGTCGTAGCGGCAGTGCGACACCCAGGCGCGCCAGTCCTCCACGCTGTGGCGCAGGGCGTCGTACGGGTCGACGAGCGGCGGGCGCGGCTCGTGGGAGGGGTGCCAGGTCAGGACGAACGCGACCTTTTCCCCCTTCCTGACGGTGAACTCCGCGTGCGTGCCGAAGTCCTCGCCCCAGCTGGTCACCTCCGGCTCGCTGCGCAGCCAGGTCGAGTCCGGGCCGGCGACGGCGACGCGGTGGCCGTCGGTGCGGCGCACCCAAGGGACGATCGAGCCGTAGTCGAAGCGCAGCTTGAGGACGCTGTGCAGCGTCACCTCGCCGTCGAGGCCCTCGACGACGCGTACGAGGTCGGGGGCGCGGTCGCGTTGGGGCATCAGGTCGGTGACCCGGACCGCCCCTTGCTCGGTCTCCCAGTCCGTGTCCAGGACGAGGGTGTCGCGGCGGTAGGCGCGCCGGGTGCAGCGGTCCGCTCCCACGGGGGCGATGCGCCAGTAGCCGTTGTCCTCGTCACCGAGCAGTCTGGCGAAGCAGGCGGCCGAGTCGAAGCGGGGCAGACACAACCAGTCGACGGATCCGTCCGTACCGACCAGGGCCGCGGTCTGCTCGTCGCCGATGAGCGCGTAGTCCTCGATGCTGGGGTGCACGGAGTGCGGGTTCCCGGCAAGCCGACGCGGCAATCAGGGCGGGGCCGGGGGAGTGATGTGTTCTGGCCGACAGGGGCGGGGCGCTGAGGAGGCCGGATCAGCCGCCGCCGGCCGGGTCTTGAGGCGGGCTGGTCCGGTCCGGACTGACGGGCCGGGCCCGTTCAGCCACGGCCGACCGGATCGCGACGCGGCCGGCTCCGGTCGCGGCCGCCGGAGCGCGACGCCTTCGGTTCGGTCCGGGCCGGGCAAGGGGCCGGTCCGGGTGGACGGGGTCCTTTCAACCGAGGCTGGTCGGAACGCGACGCGGCCGGCTCCGGTCGCGGTCGGCTGGATCGTGACGGGCCCGGATGAGCCGCGGCCGGGCGGATCTTGATGCGGTCGGCCGAGATGCGGCCCGCCGGAGCGCGACGCCCCCGGCTCGGCCGGGGCCGGGGTGATGATGCGGTCCCGGTGGACCGGATCTGTTCCGCCGAGGCTGGTCGGAGGGTGACGTGGCCGGCACTAGTCGCGGTCGTGACGCGCCCGGATGAGGCTCGGCCGGCTCCCGTCGCGGTCCCCGGTTCTCGACGACTTCCGCTCGGTCCGGGCCGGGTGAGGGGGCTCTCCCCGCGGATCAGACGTTCCGCCGAAGCCGGCCCGGCTCCGGACGCGGTGCACGCGGTCCGGGTCGGCCGGGTCCGCCCGTCGCGGCTACACCGCTGCCGGCTCGGATTCCGTCGTGTCGGTTTCCTCCGCTGCCTTCTGGGCCCGCTCCCGGGCCTCGCGGCGGGCCAGGATCACCCAGCCGACCGGGACGGCCGCGGAGAACAGCCACCACTGGACGGCGTACGCGTAGTTCAGCGCGGCGTCCTCCCTGCCGGGGTTGCCCATCAGCTCGGGGGTGTCGCCCTTGGGCTCGGGGGCCGTCTGGGCGATGTAGCCGCCGAGCACCCGGGCGTCCAGGCGGCGGGCCTGCTGCTCGCTGTTGATCAGCATGATCTGCCGGTCCGGCAGCCCCTGGAGGTTCTTGATGCCGCTCGCGGCGGTCGTCTCGTCGGGCATCAGCCGCCCCTGGACGGTGACCTCGCCGCTCGGCGGTGCGGGGACCTTCGGGAACGTGGTCTGGCTCGGGCCGTCGGAGGGGATCCAGCCCCGGTTGACCAGCAGCACCTTGCCGTCGTCCAGGACGAACGGGGTCAGGACGTGGTAGCCGACCTCGTCGTCGGAGTTGGTGCGGCGGCGGACGACGACCTCGTCCTCGGTGTCGAAGCGGCCCTTCGCCGTCACGGTGCGGTACCGCTCGGCGCTGGTCACGGTGTGCCCGGGCGCGGTCAGCTTCTCCACGGGCACCGGCTCGGCCGCCAGCGCGTCGGTGACCAGCTGGTTCCGGGCGGTGCGCTCCTCGTAGCGATGCATCTGCCAGATGCCCAGCCTGATCATCGTGGGGATGAGAAGCAGGGCGATCAACGTGAGGATCACCCACTGCCGGGACATCAGGAAGCGGTACACCCCACGACCGTACAACTCGGTCGTGGGGTGCATTCATGCGGGTACGGGTTCACACCTTGTCGACAATTCCTACCTTTCCCTCCGCGCGGGCGCAGTGGGCGCCGCAGTACCAGTGGCCCTCGACCTCGACCCCCTGGCCGATGATCTGCACCCGGCAGTGCTCGCAGATGGGGGCCATGCGGTGGATCGCGCAGGAGAAGCAGTCGAAGACGTGCACCGCGCCCTGCGCGTGCACCTCGAAGGTCATTCCGTACTGATTGCCACATACCTCACAGGTCGCCATGCGCCACAGGGTGAGCCGTCGTCCCCGTGCGGGCGAGCCGTCGCCGGGCGAGTCGCCCGGCAATCACCCGTCCGTACGGTCACCCCTCCGATGCCGGCTCCACATCCGCGAGGAGTTGCCCGAACGCCGCCTCGTCCACGACCGGCGTGCCGAACTGCCGGGCCTTGACGACCTTGGACGTGCCCGAGTCCGGGTCGTTCGTGACGAGCAGGCTGGTCAGCCGGGACAGACTCGTGGCCACATGCAGCCCGGCCTCGGTCGCGCGGTCCTCCAGCAGGTCCCGCTCGATGGAGGTGTCACCCGAGAAGGCGACCCGCATGCCCTGCTTGAGACGCCCGCCCTCCTCGTACCGCCCGGGGTTGGGGTAGGGGCAGGCGGGGCGCTTGCGGGACGGGCGCCAACTGCCGGGCCGGTAGCCGCCGTAGCCGCCGGGGCCCGCCTGCCGGCCGACGCGGGGCGCGGCGGGGCGGTCCGTCCACTCGGTCAGCGGCCGGCACTCGTGCAGCGGCAGCCGTACGTTGTTCGCCGCCGCCGTCCGCAGGCTCGGCCGGAACGCCTCCGCCAGCACGCGCGCGTCGTCCAGCGCGTGGTGCGCCCGCTGCTGGACGACGCCGAAGTGCGCCGCGAGGGACTCCAGCTTGTGGTTGGGCAGCGGCAGCCCGAGCTCCTTGGAGAGCGCGATGGTGCACAACCGCTGCCGCACCGGCGCCTCGCGCTCGGCGCGTGCGTACTCCCGGGCGATCATCTGCCAGTCGAAGACGGCGTTGTGCGCGACGAGCACCCGCCCCGCCAGCCGGGCGGTGAACTCCTCGGCGATCTCCGGGAAGAGGGGCGCCCCTTCGAGCGCCTCGCTCGTCAGTCCGTGGATCCAGACGGGGCCCGGGTCGCGCTCGGGGTTGACCGTCGTGTACCAGTGGTCCTCGACCTCGCCGCGCTCGTCCAGCCGGTAGACCGCCGCGGAGATGATGCGGTCGTCCCGGGCCAGGCCCGTGGTCTCCACGTCAACGACCGCGTACCCCTTGGGATACGCGGCCGGCCACGGCGTGGCAGAGAAAACAGCGGTCGTCAGGTCTTCCAGCATGGTCCCTGAGGATACGGGCCACGACTGACAGCGCCGTCCGACAGGTGCGCCCGCCGGGCACTTCCGATGCCCTCTCAGGCGTCTTGTCCGGTCTGTCCGTTCGCGGGGTGTACGTCTGATCGATACTCAGTCGATCTGCGGGCGTCTCGTCCGCCGACGTCCGTCCTCGTCCCGTACCGGATTGGCGGAGATCGCCAAGAAGCAAGCGCGTACCGTCGGTAATACTTGTCGGTAACAACGTCTAGTCGGGGCATCACGGCGGACCTACGGTGCTTGCATGCCGAACCTGCCCGATGTCGTGCTGTGGTCCATCCCCGCCTTTGTGCTGCTCACCGTGGTCGAAATGGTGAGCTACCGTTTCCACCCCGACGACGACGCGGAGGGCTACGAGGCGAAGGACGCCGCGACGAGCGTCGGCATGGGGCTCGGCAGCCTCGTCTTCGACCTCCTGTGGAAGATCCCGATCCTGGCCGTCTACACGGCCCTCTACGAACTCACGCCGCTGCGCGTGCCCGTGCTGTGGTGGACCATCCCGCTGATGCTGCTCGGGCAGGACTTCTTCTACTACTGGTCCCACCGCGGCCACCACGTCATCCGCATCCTGTGGGCCTGCCACGTCGTCCACCACTCCAGCCGGAAGTTCAACCTCACCACCGCGCTGCGCCAGCCCTGGACGTCCCTGACCGTGTGGCCGTTCTACGTCCCCCTCATCGTCGCCGGCGTCCACCCCGCCGCGCTCGCGTTCTGCTCCTCCGCGAACCTCGTCTACCAGTTCTGGATCCACACCGAGCGCATCGACAAGATGCCCCGCTGGTTCGAGTTCGTCTTCAACACCCCGTCGCACCACCGCGTCCACCACGCCTCCCAGGGCGGCTATCTGGACCGCAACTTCGGCGGCATCCTCATCGTCTGGGACCGGCTGTTCGGGTCGTTCGTCGCGGAGACCGAGCGGCCCCGGTACGGGCTGACCAAGAACATCGACACGTACAACCTGCTCAAGGTGGCCACGCACGAGTACGTGTCCATCGCCAAGGACCTGAGGGCCGCACGCAGTTGGCGCGAGCGCGCGGGCCGCGTGTTCCGGGGACCGGGGTGGGGGCCGGGGCCGGCCGCCGCACCGGCCGCCGCACCCGCTCCGTCGCCCGCCGGCACGACCACGGCCCTCGGCGAGGCCGCGCCGATCCCCGAGGCCGCGCCGATCCCCGGGACCACGCCGATCCCCATGGCGGCGCCGGTCGCCGAGACCGCCCCCGTCGCCGAGACCGCCCCGGCCGGAAAGAGCACGTCCGCGTGAACCCCTCGCGCCTCCTCCTGGCCGCCTTCGGTCTCGCCGCCGCCGTCGACCTCGTCTCCCTCGCGGCCGGTTTCGACGCCGGGCACACCGTCGCCAAGCCCCTGCTGATGCCGCTCCTGGCCCTGTGGGCCGCCCTGCGCAAGGCGCCCCGGCCGCTCCTGGCCGCACTGCTGTTCGGATGGGGCGGGGACGTCCTGCTGCTGTCGGACGCCGAGCCGGCCTTCCTCGCGGGCATGGCCTCCTTCGCGGCGGGGCACGTCTGCTACCTCGCGCTCTTCGCGACGTACGGCAGCCGGAACGCGGTCCCACGCGCGCGTGCGGGCGTCCTGGCGTTCGGCTACGCCACCGCCCTCGTCACGACCGTCGCGCTGCTGTGGCCGGACCTGCCCGCCGACCTGCGCGTGCCCGTCGCCGGCTACAGCCTCCTGCTCACCGCCATGGCGTACCGGTCCGCCACCCGGCTCGGCCTCTTCGCGGGGCTCGGCGGGGCGCTGTTCCTGTTGTCCGACACGCTCATCGCGACCGGTGTCGCCGCGTGGCCGCAGCCGCCCCGGCCGGACTTCTGGATCATGCTCACGTACATCGCCGCGCAGGCGCTGCTGGCCGGCGGCACCCTCGGGGCGCTCGACGCGCGCAGGGCACCGGCCGCGACGTACGGCGAGATGCGCGCCGTCTGAGACGCAACCGGCGTCACCAGCGGATGGGCACCGGAAGCGCCGTCAGCAGTCCGGACGCCGCGACCGCCAGGCCCAGGGCGGCCACCTCCGCCCGGGCCGGCGCGCAGGCGGTCAGCGGGTCGGCTGCCCGGCGCAGCCGTCGCCGGGCCCACACGGCGAGGCCGGCGACGACCACCACGAGGAGCACCTTGGCGAGCAGCGCGCGCCCGTACGCCGTCCCCGTCAGCTGCTCCAGGACCGTCTCCGGCGGCATCCGGCGCAGTGAACTGCACACGCCCGTCGCGGTGATGGCGGCGAGCAGCACGACCGCCACGCGCGCGTAGAGGCCCAGCAGGGCCGCGCCGGCCGCCGTGCCGTTCGGGCCGGACCAGAGGCGCAGGGTGCGCAGCGCGTGGAGGAGTCCCCCCGCCCACAGTGCCGCGCAGGTCAGATGGACGAGCGTCAGCCCGGCGCCGGTCAGCGGGCTGTACTCGGTCGTGGGGTGCGCGCGCAGGGCCTCGGCGACGACCACGGCGGCCAGCGGCCCCACCTGCGTGACCGGCCGGCGCGACACGGCGCACAGCCCCGCCACCAGGAACGCGTTGACCTCCAGCAGGGCGAGCTTGCCGTCCCGGGACGTGTAGAGCCCCCCGACGTCGATGTCCGCCCCGTCGCCCGGCACGAGATTGCCGGTGGCCACGACCGTGGCGAGCCCGAGGGCGGCGACGAAACCGGCGGCGGCCGCGAAGGGGGACCAACTGCGGGGCACGGCCGGGTGTCCGGCCTCCGTGCCGGGCAGCGAGCGCGCCAGCCGGTTCACGAACAGTTCGCCGACGGGTATGCACAGCGCCGCGAACAGCACGGTGCGGAGCAGGGCTATGCCGCCGGCGCCGGGCACTTCGGCCTCCCCGGTGCCGTGCAGCGCGGCGGACGGGCCGAGCAGCGGGATCAGCGCGGCCAGTGTCACCAGCACCAGGACGGCGACGGCCCGGCCCGCACCGGCGCGGCGCACGGACCCGCGCGGGCCGGTCGCCCTGGGGGTGGGTCTTGTCGAAGTCACCCCAGGATCTTCACCAACCTTCACACGGCCGGGCAAGTCGGCAGAGCTCAATCAACCCTCGACGCGGCCGACCACCACAGCCGCACCTCTCTGTACTCGTCCGTCGGCCGCAGCTCCCACCCCTGTGCGAGCGCCACCTCGGCGACGTACCACCCGCCGACGCCCCGGTAGGCCCGCAGGGGTATCGCACACTCCACGGGCGGTTTCGGTTTCTTCGGCTCCACCGGTGCCGAGGCCCGGGCGGTCCACTTCGCGACCGCCTTGTCCACACGCGCCTTGTAGTGGTCGACATCGCCCTCATGCCGCAGCTCCGGCCAGGACACGCACCAGGAGGCCAGGCGCCCGACGCGCTCCAGCGTCCAGCCCAGGGCGTTGAGGTAGCCGCGTTCGACGGTGCTGCTGAGCGCCGTGACGACCTCGGCGAACATGCCGACGACCAGCAACACGGCCGCCACCGCCGCCCACAGCACACACACCACCGGAAACCACACGACACTCCCGGCGAACCGCAGCGCCAACTGCCACTGCGGCCGCGCGGGGCGGGCCGTCCAGGTCGCCGGATCTTCGTACACGTCCATGACAAGGAATCCTGCCGCAGACACGAAGCGGGCCGGACGGGTGCCCCCGCCCGGCCCGGACCACCTTCACACGAGCTCTACTTGGTCACCGCGTCCAGCGCGTCCGCGATACCCCAGCCGTAGAAACCGTTGCGGTTCTTCGAGCCCTCGCACACCGCGTCGATCTTGCCGTCGGCGTTGATGTCGTACGGGTCCGTGCACGGCGTGGCGTCGGCCTCCGCGTACAGCAGGGCCTTCACCAGGGCCGGAGAGGCGTACGGGTGCGTCGACTTGATGAGCGCGGCGACGCCCGCGACGTGCGGGGACGCCATCGACGTACCGGCCATGTAGCCCCACTTGCCGCCCGGCAGCGTGCCCAGGATGAGACCGCTCGTGGCCGGCGCGTCCGGCTTCTGGTAGGCGGTCGAGTCACCGCCCGGGGCGGCTATGTCCGCGACGCCCAGACCGTAGTTGGAGAAGGACGACTTGATGCCCTTCGCGCCCGTCGAGGCGACCGTGACGACACCCGGCAGCTGGGTCGGGATGTCGAGGCACTCCGAGGGGTCGACGACCCGGTCGCCCGGCGTGGTGTCGTTCGGGGAGGACGGGTCGGTGATCTCGTCGGAGGCGAGGTCGTAGTTCTCGTTGCCGGCCGCGGCCACGTTGACCGCGCCCTTCTTCTCCGCGTACCGCGAGGCCCGGCCGACGGCCTCCACGAGCGCCTTCTGGTCCGGGTCGTTCTTGCAGTTGAAGTACCAGGGGTCCGTGTAGTAGCTGTTGTTCGTCACGTCGACCCCGTGCTCGGCCGCCCACACGAAGCCGCAGACCACGGCCTCGGTGTAGAAGAAGCCGGCCGTGGTGGACACCTTGATGCCGGAGACCTTCACCCCGGGCGCGACACCGGTCATGCCGACGCCGTTCTTCGCGGCGGCTATCTCACCGGCGACATGCGTGCCGTGCGGGCTCTCCTCGGCGCTCGGCCGCCAGGCCCCGTCGGACGTGTCCGGCTTGCCCGACACGCAGTTGACCGACGCCTTGCGGTCGAAGTTGGGCGCGATGTCGGGGTGGGTGTCGTCGACACCGGTGTCGATCACGGCGACCGTGACCTTCTCGCTGCCCAGCGACTTCTCGTGCGCCTTGTCCGCCTTGATGGCCGGCAGATCCCACTGCTGGGGCTGCAGCGGATCCTGCCCGGCGGGGGCCTCGGCCTCGGCGACCTCGGCCGCGCTCAGCACCTTCGGCGCGCCCAGGTCGCCCGTCGACGCCGACGGCAGCGGCGCGGTGCGGGTGGCACCGGCCGATTGCACCCCGCGCACGGTGCGGATGGTCTTGGCGAAGTCGGGGTCCGAGGAGTGGACGACGATGACGCCGATCTGGTCGTACGAGGTCAGGATCGTGCCGCCGGCCTTGCCGACGGCCTTCTTCACGTACGCCGAAGTGCCGTGCCCCGGCTTGACGTTGACGACGTAGCTGAGCGAGGTCGCGTCGGCCGAGACCGCCGCGGGGGCGTCGTCGGCGGCCGTGGCCGTGGTGTTCGGCAGGAACGCGAGGGCCGTGGCCATGGCCATCCCGGCCGGGATCGCGACGGCGCGACGGTAGCGCGCGTACGGCGCAGTCATGGTGTCTCCAGTTCGTTCACGGTACGAGCTGATCTTGCGGAGGGTCTCGGTGGCGAGCCGGGTCACTTGACCGCGCGCAGCGCGTTGACGATGCCGTACCCGTAGAAGCCGTTGAGGCGTTTGCCGCCCTCGCAGACCGCGTCCTGCGTGCCGTCGCCGTCCTGGTCGTAGGACGTGGGGCAGGCGGTCGGGTCGGCCTGCGCCTTCAGCATCGCCTGGAGCTGGGACGGGGAGGCCCAGGGGTGCTTGGACTTCAGCAGCGCGGCGACACCGGAGGCGTGCGGCGAGGCCATCGAGGTGCCCTGCAGGAAGCCCCACGCGCCGTTCGGCATGGTGGACAGGATGCGGCCGTCCTTCGAGGGCGTGTCCGGTATCTGGTAGCGGCGGTCACCACCCGGCGCGGCGACGTCGACGACGCCCTTGCCGTACGTCGAGAAGTACGACTTCACGTTGTCGACGCCCGTGGAGCTCACCGTGACGACGCCCGGCAGCTGGGTCGGTATGTCGAGGCACTCGTGCGGGTCGATGGTTCGCTCGACGGGCGTGGTGTCGTTGGGGCTGGAGTCGTCGACGATCGCGTCGGAGTCCAGGTCGTGGTTGGAGTTGCCCGCCGCGGCGACATTGAGCGTGCCCTTCTTCCGGGCGTACAGCTGGGCCCTGTTGACCGCGTCGACGACGGCCCGCTGGTCGGGGTCGTCCATGCAGTTGTACAGCCACGGGTCGACGTAGTAGCTGTTGTTCGTGATCTCGACGCCGTGGTCGGCGGCGAACACGAACGCGCACACGACGCTCTCCGGGTAGAAGAGGCCGCTGGCCCGGTCGGTCACGTTGATGCTGGACACCTTCACACCGGGTGCGACGCCCGCCACGCCGACGCCGTTGCGGGCGGCGGCTATCTCACCCGCGACATGCGTGCCGTGGTAGTCATCGGCGGTGTAGGGCCGCCAGGCGCCCTCGCTGGTGTCGGGCGTGCCGCCGGCGCAGTTGGCGGACTGGGACGCGGAGAAGTTCGGGGCGATGTCGGGGTGGGTGTCGTCCACGCCGGTGTCGATCACGGCGACGGTCACCTTGCGGCTGCCCGGGTTGATCTGCGCGGCCTTGTCGGCGCCGATCGCGCGCAGGTCCCACTGATCCGCCTCGAGGGGCTCGCTCTCGGCCGTCTTGGCCGACGCGGCCTCGGTGCGCTTCGCCTGGGCGGCCGTCAGGTACTCGACCGCGCCCTCCTCCTTCGTCCCCGCGGCCGTCAGGGGGGCCGTCCGCGTGGCACCGGCCGACTGGACCCCCCGCGCCGTGCGGATGGTCTTGGCGAAGTCGGGGTTCGAGGAGTGGACGACGATGACGCCGATCCGGGCGTACGTGGCCACGACCGAGCCGTCGGCCTTCCCGATCGCCTTCTTCACCGACGCGATCGTGTGGCGGTCCACCTTGGTGTTGACGACGTACGCCAGCTTCGGCGCGTCCGCCGTCCGGGTGGCCGACTCCGTGTGCGGGGCCGCCGACGCGGCGGCCGGCAGGAAGCCCAGCGAGGCCGTCAGGGACAGCACGACGGGCACGGCGAGAGCGAGCCGCCGTCTGGAACGCAAGTGAGACATGGGGTCTCCACATCCTCCGGGAAACGAAACCGGCCCGAGGCACAGGTGGTGCTCGGGCAGGTACATGACGTAGTGGTGCAGGGCGAAGCTATCCCGGCCTCTCGCTGGCCAGCAACGCTTTGCCGAAACGACTTCGGAAAGAACGCCGGGCCTTTGAACCGGTTCTCGTGTGCCGCCGTGACGTTGAACAAGGAGCGCGAGGACACTCGCCTCCGCCCCGTTCACAACCGCTTCCGTCATTGCGAGGAGACTCCGTGGCCACCGACGCACCGCCCCCCTCGAAAGAGCAACACAAGCTCCCCTCACCCGAGGAGTTCACCGAGGTGCAGGAGAGCGCGGAGTTCGGTGAACTGCGCCGCTCCTACCGCTCCTTCGCCTTCCCGCTGACCGTCGGCTTCATCGCCTGGTACCTGCTGTACGTCCTGCTCTCGAACTACGCGGGCGGCTTCATGGGCACCAAGCTGTTCGGCAATATCAACGTCGCCTTCGTCCTCGGCGTCGCCCAGTTCGTCACCACGTTCCTCATCGCCTGGTGGTACTCGCGGCACGCCGCCGCGAAGCTCGACCCCAAGGCCGAGGCCATCAAGACCCGGATGGAGAGCGGCGCATGAGCCCCGTACAGCAGACCTTCCTCGCCGCGAACGAGGCCAGCGAGCACCGCCCGCTGATCATCACCCTGTTCGCGCTGTTCGTCCTCGCGACCCTCGGCATCACCGTCTGGGCGGGCCGCCAGACCAAGGACGCCGCCGACTTCTACGCCGGCGGCCGCCAGTTCAGCGCCTTCCAGAACGGCCTCGCCGTCTCCGGCGACTACATGTCCGCCGCGTCGTTCCTCGGCATCGCGGGCGCGATCGCCCTCTTCGGCTACGACGGCTTCCTCTACTCCATCGGCTTCCTGGTCGCCTGGCTGGTCGCCCTGCTCCTGGTGGCCGAGCCGCTGCGGAACTCCGGCCGCTACACCATGGGCGACGTCCTCGCGTACCGCATGCGCCAGCGCCCGGTCCGCACCGCCGCCGGTACGTCCACGATCGTGGTGTCGATCTTCTACCTGCTGGCCCAGATGGCCGGCGCCGGCGTCCTCGTCTCGCTGCTGCTCGGCATCACCTCCGACGCCGGCAAGATCCTCATCGTCGCCCTCGTCGGCCTCCTGATGATCGTCTACGTCTCCATCGGCGGCATGAAGGGCACCACCTGGGTCCAGATGGTCAAGGCCGTGCTGCTCATCGGCGGCACCCTCCTGATCACCTTCCTGGTGCTGCTGAAGTTCAACTTCAACATCTCCGACCTGCTCGGCACGGCCGCCGAGAACAGCGGCAAGGGCGCCGCCTTCCTGGAGCCCGGCCTCCAGTACGGCGCGACCGGCACCTCCAAGCTGGACTTCATCTCCCTCGGCATCGCCCTGGTGCTCGGCACCGCCGGCCTGCCGCACATCCTGATCCGCTTCTACACCGTGCCCGACGCCAAGGCCGCCCGGAAGTCCGTGAACTGGGCCATCGGCATCATCGGCGGCTTCTACCTGATGACCATCGCCCTCGGCTTCGGCGCCGCCGCGCTCATCTCCCAGGACGAGATCATCGCCTCCAACCCGTCCGGAAACACGGCGGCACCCCTGCTCGCCCTGCACCTCGGGGGCGTCGACTCGACGTGGGGCGCGATCCTGCTCGCCACGATCTCGGCGGTGGCCTTCGCGACGATCCTCGCCGTCGTCGCCGGACTCACGCTCGCCTCGTCGTCGTCCTTCGCGCACGACATCTACGCCAACGTCATCCGCAAGGGGCAGGCCTCCGGCGCCGAGGAGGTCCGCGCGGCCCGCTGGGCGACCGTCTTCATCGGTGTCGTCTCCATCGGCCTGGGCGCCCTCGCCCGCGACCTGAACGTGGCCGGCCTGGTCGCCCTCGCCTTCGCGGTCGCGGCCTCCGCCAACCTCCCGACGATCCTCTACAGCCTGTTCTGGAAGCGCTTCACCACCCAGGGCGCGCTGTGGTCGATCTACGGCGGTCTGATCGTCGCCGTCGGCCTGGTGCTGTTCTCGCCCGTCGTCTCCGGCGACCCCAAGGCGATGTTCCCCGAGGTCGACTTCGCCTGGTTCCCGCTGAAGAACCCGGGCATCATCTCCATCCCGTTCGGCTTCCTCATGGGCTGGCTCGGCACGGTCCTGTCCAAGGAGGAGCCCGACGCCAAGAAGTACGCGGAGCTGGAGGTCCGGTCCCTGACCGGCACCGGAGCCCACTGAGCACCACCCTTCCCGCGCGGCCGTGTCGTAGGAACCTCCAGGTCCCTGCGGCGCGGCCGCGTCTCGCGTCGTGGGATCGGGCCTGTGTCGTTGTCGGTGGGGTCACGTAGGCTCGCAGGTGACTCGGAAACAGTGCCGCACGCACGATCCGCGACGAGGCAGGGGGCCCACGTGCTCATCGACACCTACGGCCGGGTGGCCACCGATCTGAGGGTCTCACTGACCGACCGGTGCAACCTGCGCTGTACGTACTGCATGCCCGAGGAGGGCCTGCAGTGGCTGGCCAAGCCGGACCTGCTGAACGACGACGAGATCGTCCGCCTGATCGACATCGCGGTCACGTCCCTCGGGATCGAGGAGGTCCGCTTCACCGGCGGCGAGCCCCTGCTGCGCCCGGGCCTGGTCGGCATAGTCGAGCGTGTCGCGGCCCTGGAAGCGCGCCCCCAGATGTCCCTCACCACCAACGGCATCGGCCTCAAGCGCACGGCGGCGGCCCTGAAGGAGGCGGGCCTGGACCGGGTCAACGTTTCCCTGGACACGCTCCGCCCGGACGTCTTCAAGACCCTCACCCGCCGCGACCGCCACAAGGACGTCATCGAGGGCCTGCACGCCGCCCGCGACGCCGGCCTGACCCCGGTCAAGGTCAACTCGGTCCTGATGCCGGGGCTCAACGACGACGAGGCCCCCGACCTGCTGGCCTGGGCCGTGGAGCACGACTACGAGCTGCGCTTCATCGAGCAGATGCCCCTGGACGCCCAGCACGGCTGGAAGCGCGACGGCATGATCACGGCAGGCGACATCCTGACCTCCCTGCGCACGCGCTTCGAGCTGACCGCCGAGGGCGAGGAGAAGCGCGGCTCGGCCCCGGCGGAGCGCTGGCTCGTCGACGGCGGCCCACATGTGGTCGGCGTCATCGCCTCCGTCACCCGCCCGTTCTGCGCGGCCTGCGACCGCACCCGCCTGACGGCCGACGGCCAGGTCCGCACCTGCCTGTTCGCCCAGGAGGAGACGGATCTGCGCGCCGCCCTGCGCTCGGGCGCCCCGGACGAGGAGATCGCCCGCATCTGGCGTCTGGCGATGTGGGGCAAGAAGGCGGGAGCGGGCCTGGACGACCCGACGTTCGTGCAGCCCGACCGGCCGATGTCGGCCATCGGGGGCTGAGACCTAGGGTCTGTCGTAGGGAAGCGACGGTGCTGTTCAACCCCGCGTCTGCGGCCTGATCCAAACGACAGGCCCTAGTCGGTCGCTTCCCACTCCTTCAGCAGGACCACGTCCTTCAGGAACCCGCGCACACCGAGGAACTGCGACAAGTGCTCGCGATGCTCCTCACAGGCCAGCCATGTCTTGCGCCGCTCCGGCGTATGGATCTTCGGGTTGTTCCACGCCAGCACCCACACGGCCTCGGCCCGGCAGCCCTTCGCGGAACAGATGGGCGTCTCGTCACTCACAGCTTCGTCTCACCACTGCACACAGAAAAGGCGACGCCGAGCAGCCACGGGGGGAGCTGCCCGGCGTCGGTCCGTCGCTCCGACGGGGGATGCGGAGCGCGTACGAAGTATGTCACGGGTAACCCCGAGCCCGGCACTGGAACAACATGATTGATCTGAGCTTTTCTTGAGCTTGGCGGGAAGATGACTTCCCTGGGTGATCTCCCGTGTTTTCCGCTCGGGTGCCCTACCGTTCGCACGACTCGCTGCGCGCACCCGTCCCCGGCTCGGACACGGCATCTTCCGCGACGGATTCCGCGGAGCCGTCCTGCGCGTCCGGCGGCGTGATCATCGGACGCGTCGGCGCGGCCACGAACGTCGACGGCAGAGACGGCGCATTCTCGCGCCCGGCGTTCGCGATCACCACCGCGATGTACGGCAGCACCAGCCCCAGCACCAACGCCACGACGGCGACGTGCCGTTCGACGTTCCACAAGGTGGCCGCGAGGATCACGGAGATCGTGCGGACCGTCATCGAGATCACGTACCGGCGCTGCCGCCCGCGTACGTCCTCCTGGAGTCCCGTCCGGGCGCCGGTGATCCGGAAAACCTGGACGTTGCCGCCGCCATGCTGTTTCCGCATCGCATTCCACCATCCGCCCGTATCGGACTCTCCCCGCCCCGTAGCCGCCCTCGGCCGGTCGGGGAACCCGACCGGGACAGCTCCCACGTTACGCCGCGGCCGGGCCGGCTACGAGACCGGGTGGCGCACCGCCCGGGCGAGCGGCCTGCGCCGTCCCGCGTACGGCCCGCGTCGGCATGCGGCGTACGGCACCTGGGCCGACACTGGCCGTAGTGCTCACGTCGAGCCGCATGAGGAGGCAGCGATGGGCTGGTTGTGGGCGATCATCGTAGGACTGGTACTCGGCCTGCTCGCCAAGGCGATCATTCCGGGCAAGCAGCACATTCCCCTGTGGCTGACCGTCATCCTGGGCATGATCGGCGCCATCGCCGGCAACGCCATCGCCCGGGCGGCCGGCGTCGACGCCACATCGGGAATCGACTGGTGGCGGCACGTCTTCCAGCTGGTGATGGCGATCATCCTCGTCGGTCTCGGAGACCGGGCCTGGACGGCGGCCAGGGGAGACAAGCGCCGGGCATAACGGCGCGCACGGCGAAGGGGACGGCCTCCGGCACCGGAGACCGCCCCCCTCCTCGTACTCTCAGCCGCCCGTGACCTCGACCGCGGCCAGGTTCTTCTTGCCCCGGCGCAGCACCAGCCAGCGGCCGTGCAGCAGGTCCTCCTTGGCGGGGACCGCGTCCTCGCCGGCGACCTTGACGTTGTTCACGTAGGCGCCGCCCTCCTTGACCGTGCGGCGCGCGGCCGACTTGCTGGCCACCAGGCCGACCTCGGCGAACAGGTCCACGGCCGGGCCGAGTGCGGCGACCTGGATGTGCGGCACCTCCGACAGGGCCGCGGTCAGCGTCTTCTCGTCGAGCTCCGCCAGCTCGCCCTGCCCGAAGAGGGCCTTGGACGCGGCGATCACGGCGGCCGTCTGGTCGGCGCCGTGCACCAGCGTCGTCAGCTCCTCGGCCAGCGCACGCTGCGCGGCACGGGCCTGCGGACGCTCCTCGGTCTGCTTCTCCAGCTCCTCCAGTTCCTCGCGGGAACGGAAGGACAGGATGCGCATGTACCGGGAGATGTCCCGGTCGTCCACGTTCAGCCAGAACTGGTAGAACGCGTACGGCGTCGTCATCTCCGGGTCGAGCCAGACGGCGCCGCCCTCGGTCTTGCCGAACTTGGTGCCGTCCGCCTTGGTCATCAGCGGTGTCGCCAGGGCGTGCACGCTCGCGTGCGGCTCCAGGCGGTGGATCAGGTCCAGGCCCGCCGTGAGGTTGCCCCACTGGTCGCTGCCGCCCTGCTGGAGCGTGCAGCCGTAGCGCCGGTACAGCTGGAGGAAGTCCATGCCCTGCAGCAGCTGGTAGCTGAACTCCGTGTAGCTGATGCCCTCGGAGGACTCCAGGCGCCGGGCCACGGAGTCCTTCGTCAGCATCTTGTTGACGCGGAAGTGCTTGCCGATGTCCCGGAGGAACTCGATCGCGGAGAGGTTCTCGGTCCAGTCGAGGTTGTTGACCATGACGGCCGCGTTCTCGCCCTCGAAGTCCAGGAACGGCTCGATCTGGGCGCGCAGCTTGGCGACCCAGCCGGTGACCGTCTCCGGGTCGTTCAGCGTGCGCTCCGCGGTCGGGCGCGGGTCGCCGATCAGGCCCGTGGCGCCGCCGACCAGTGCCAGCGGCCGGTGACCGGCCTGCTGGAGCCGCCGCACGGTGAGCACCTGCACCAGGTGCCCCACGTGCAGCGATGGCGCCGTCGGGTCGAAACCGCAATAGAACGTGACGGGACCGTCCGCGAGCGCCTTGCGCAAAGCGTCCTCGTCAGTGGACAGGGCGAACAGCCCGCGCCACTTCAGCTCGTCGACGATGTCCGTCACGGTTCTCGTATCTCCTCGAGTGGGCTCGTAAATCAGGTACGAGGTTATACGCCCTGGCTGACAGAGCTCATATTGAAGTCCGGCACCCGCAGGGCCGGCATCGCCGCCCTGGTGAACCAGTCGCTCCATTCCCTCGGCAGCGTCTTCTCGGTCCGCCCCGCCTCCGTGGCCCGGCCGAGCACTCCGACCGGCGACTCGTTGAACCGGAAGTTGTTCACCTCGCCCGTCACCTCGCCGTTCTCGACGAGGTAGACGCCGTCCCGGGTCAGGCCGGTGAGCAGCAGCGTCGCCGGGTCGACCTCGCGGATGTACCACAGGCAGGTCAGCAGCAGCCCGCGCCCGGTGCTCGCGACCATCTCGTCCAGGGAGCGGTCCTCGCCCCCGTCCAGGACGATGTTGTCGATGCCCGGCGCCACGGGCAGTCCGGTCAGGCCGGCGCTGTGCCTGCTGGTCGTCAGGTGCCGCAGCTCGCCCTCGCGCATCCACTCGGTGGCCGCGAGCGGCAGCCCGTTGTCGAACACCGACTGGTCGCCCCCGGAGGAGTGCGCGATCACGAAGGGCGCCGACTCCAGGCCCGGTTCGTTCGGGTCGCTGCGCAGGGTCAGCGGCAGGTCGGTCAGCTTCTCGCCGACCCGCGTGCCCCCGCCCGGCTTGGAGAACACCGTGCGGCCCTCGACCGCGTCCCGGCCCGACGCCGACCACATCTGGTAGATCAGCAGGTCCGCCACGGCCGTCGGCGGCAGCAGCGTCTCGTAGCGCCCCGCGGGCAGCTCCACGCGCCGCTCGGCCCACCCGAGGCGCACGGCCAGCTCCGCGTCCAGGGCCGCCGGGTCGACGTCCTTGAAGTCCCGCGTGGAGCGCCCGGCCCACGCGGACCGGGTCCGGTCCGGTGACTTGGCGTTGATCTCCAGCGTCCCGTTCGGCTGGTCGTGCCGCAGCCGCAGTCCCGTGGACGTGCCGACGTACGACGACACCAGCTCGTGGTTGGCGAAGCCGTACAACTCGCGACCGCCCGCACGCGCGCGTGCGAAGGCCTCGCCGAGGGCGGGAGCGAAGTCGGCGAACACGGCGGAGGAGGTCTCGGTGGGTGCCTCGGTGAACTCCGGCGACGGCGCCACGCCCGTGACCAGCGGCTGTGCGTCCTCGGCGGGCGCGGCGCCGCGCGCGGCGGCCTCGGCGGCCCGCACCAGGGGCTCCAGCTCGTCGGGGGTCACGGCGGACCGTGACACGACCCCGGAGGCCGTGCCCTCCTTGCCGTCGACCGTGGCGACGACGGTGAGCGTGCGCCCGCGGGTGACGCCGTTCGTGGTCAGCGCGTTGCCCGCCCAGCGCAGGTTGGCGGTGGACTGCTCGTCGGCGATGACGACACAGCCGTCCGCCCGGGACAGTTCGAGGGCGCGCTCGACGACCTCGTGCGGCTTGCTGGAACGCGCGCTCATCGACCGGCCTCCTGGGTCGTGTTCAGAATGTTGACGCCCTTGAAGAGGGCCGACGGGCAGCCGTGCGACACGGCGGCGACCTGCCCCGGCTGGGCCTTGCCGCAGTTGAAGGCGCCGCCGAGCACGTAGGTCTGCGGTCCGCCCACCGCGGACATCGAGCCCCAGAAGTCGGTGGTCGTCGCCTGGTAGGCGACGTCGCGCAGCTGCCCGGCGAGCCGCCCGTTCTCGATGCGGTAGAAGCGCTGACCGGTGAACTGGAAGTTGTAGCGCTGCATGTCGATCGACCAGGACCGGTCGCCGACGACGTAGATGCCGCGCTCCACACCCCCGATCAGGTCCTCGGTCGACATCCCGGCCGGGTCCGGCCGCAGCGACACGTTGGCCATGCGCTGCACCGGCACGTGCCCGGGGGAGTCGGCGTAGGCGCAGCCGTTGGACCGCTCGAAGCCGGTCAGCTTGGCGATCCGCCGGTCCAGCTGGTAGCCGACGAGCGTGCCGTCCTTGACCAGGTCCCAGGACTGGCCCTCGACGCCCTCGTCGTCGTACCCGATGGTGGCCAGGCCGTGCTCGGCGGTGCGGTCGCCGGTGACGTTCATCAGCTCCGAGCCGTACCGCAGTTTGCCCAGCTGGTCGAACGTGGCGAAGGAGGTGCCCGCGTAGGCGGCCTCGTAGCCGAGCGCCCGGTCGAGTTCGGTGGCGTGACCGATGGACTCGTGGATGGTCAGCCACAGGTTGGACGGGTCGACGACCAGGTCGTACAGGCCCGGATCGACGCTCGGCGCGCGCATCTTCTCGGCGAGCAGCTCCGGGATCCGCTCCAGCTCGCCCTCCCAGTCCCAGCCGGTGCCCGTCAGGTACTCCCAGCCGCGTCCCACGGGCGGCGCGAGGGTGCGCATGGAGTCGAACTCGCCGCTCGACTCGTCCACCGACACCGCGTTGAACACCGGGTGCAGCCGCACCCGCTGCTGGGTGGTCACGGTCCCGGCGGTGTCCGCGTAGAACTTGTTCTCGTGGACCGTGAGCAGTGAGGAGTCGACGTGGTCGACGCCGTCGGCCGCCAGCAGCCGCGCGCTCCACTCCGCGATCAGCCCGGCCTTCTCCTCGTCGGGCACCGAGAAGGGGTCGGTCTCGTACGACGAGATCCACGTCTTCTCGGCGTGCACCGGCTCGTCGGCCAGCTCGACCCTCCCCCACTGCCCGAAAGGCGTGGGAGGTGCCCCCACGTCCGAGCCGGCCGCCTTGATCACCTGGGCGGACAGCTTGGCCATCGCCACCGCCTGCCCGGCGACCCTGGCGGCGGCGTCCATGGTGAGGTCGACGCCGGACGCGAAGCCCCACGTACCGCCGTGCACCACCCGCACCGCGTACCCGAGGTCGGTGGTGTCCGACGATCCGGCGGGCTTGGCGTCCCGGAACCGCCAGGAGGCGCCCCGCACCCGCTCGAACCGGAAGTCCGCGTGCTCGGCGCCCAGCGCACGCGCGCGTGCGAGGGCCGCGTCGGCGAGGGCGCGTAGGGGGAGGGCCGTGAAGGCCTCGTCGATGGTATGAGGCACCGCCGTCTCTTTCTGTCGAGGTGACCGTGGTTGCCGTGCGTCTGACTGCTCCGATCATGTCGTCCATCCCGCGCGCGGGCCATGAGTTTCCGGAGCCGGACCCGCGGCTTTCTGTAGGGATCCGACAGTGAGTCCCGTACGCCACTGTGGGTGCCCGATTGTCCGCGGGCGTGCCCGGACCGATAGGTTTTCGAGGAAGCCGCCTGTCATCACCGCCTGTCGTCCAGGCGCCCGGGCGGGTATCAGACCGCTATGGAAAGGGTGATCCGTTGAGCCGCTCGGTTCTCGTCACCGGAGGCAACCGGGGCATCGGCCTCGCCATCGCCCGCGCTTTCGCCGATGCCGGCGACAAGGTCGCCATCACATACCGCTCAGGTGAGCCGCCGGCCGCCCTGACGGAATTGGGCTGCCTGGCCGTCAAGTGCGACATCACCGACACCGAGCAGGTGGAGCAGGCCTACAAGGAGATCGAGGAGGCCCACGGCCCCGTCGAGGTTCTCGTCGCCAACGCCGGCGTCACCAAGGACCAGCTCCTGATGCGCATGTCCGAGGAGGACTTCACCTCGGTCATCGACACCAACCTCACCGGCACCTTCCGCGTCGTCAAGCGTGCCAACCGGGGCATGCTGCGCGCCAAGAAGGGCCGCGTCGTGCTCATCTCCTCGGTGGTCGGACTGCTCGGCTCGGCGGGGCAGGCGAACTACGCCGCCTCCAAGGCCGCCCTGGTCGGCTTCGCGCGCTCCCTCGCCCGGGAACTGGGCTCGCGCAACATCACCTTCAACGTCGTCGCGCCCGGCTTCGTCGACACCGACATGACCAAGGTGCTCACCGACGAGCAGCGCTCCGGCATCGTGTCGCAGGTGCCGCTCGGCCGGTACGCGCAGCCGGAGGAGATCGCCGCGGCGGTGCGGTTCCTCGCCTCGGACGACGCCTCGTACATCACTGGAGCCGTCATCCCCGTTGACGGCGGACTGGGAATGGGTCACTGATCACCATGAGCGGAATTCTCGAGGGCAAGCGCATCCTCATCACCGGTGTGCTGACGGAGTCCTCCATCGCCTTCCACACCGCCAAGCTGGCCCAGGAGCAGGGCGCCGAGATCATCCTCACGGCCTTCCCGCGGCCCACGCTGACCGAGCGCATCGCCAAGAAGCTGCCCAAGCCCACCAAGGTCATCGAGCTCGACGTGACGAACGACGAGCACCTCGGCCGGCTCGCCGACATCGTCGGCGAGGAACTCGGCGGCCTCGACGGGGTCGTCCACTCCATCGGTTTCGCCCCGCAGGACGCCCTCGGCGGCAACTTCCTCAACACGCCGTTCGAGTCGGTCGCCACGGCCATGCACGTCTCGGCGTACTCCCTGAAGTCGCTCACCATGGCCTGCCTGCCGCTGATGCAGAACGGCGGCTCCGTCGTCGGTCTGACGTTCGACGCGCAGTTCGCCTGGCCGCAGTACGACTGGATGGGCCCGGCCAAGGCCGCCCTGGAGGCCACCAGCCGCTACATGGCCCGCGACCTGGGCAAGCAGAACATCCGCTGCAACCTGGTCTCGGCCGGTCCGCTCGGCTCCATGGCCGCCAAGTCCATCCCGGGCTTCGGCGAGCTGGCCTCCGTGTGGGACAGCCGCTCCCCGCTGGAGTGGGACCTGAAGGACCCCGAGCCGGCCGGCCGCGGTGTCGTCGCCCTGCTGAGCGACTGGTTCCCGAAGACCACCGGCGAGATCGTCCACGTGGACGGCGGTCTGCACGCCATCGGAGCCTGATCTCCCCTGCGTCGCCGACGCCCCGTTTCCCGCAGCGCGCGGGGAGCGGGGCGTCACCCGTTCGGCTCACCCGGCCGGGCGGGCGGGCCCACAACTGGGCAGTCTGGAGTACGCGTTCACCACGCGATGCCCTCCCCAGCACGGCCGAGGAGGTCCCCTTGTGCGCTTGTCCCGCCGAACGGCCTCACTGTCCCTCGCCGTCGCGCTCGTGCTGACCCTGGCGTACCAGGCGGTGCCCCACGCGCGCGTGCCCGCCGACCGGGGCGAGTCGGCGGACCCCTTCGGCGCCGCGTGCCGGATCCGCGTGACCGGTTCCGAGGTGACCGTCCACTGCCACAACCCGTACCCGGAGACGGACCGCGTGAGCCTGCACGTCGAGTGCGCCCGCTGGTGGGACATCGACACCGACAGCTCCCCGGTGGCGGCCGGGCCCGCACAGACCGTGCGGCTGACGGGACGGTGCTGGAAAGAGGTCGGCGACGTGTGGATCAGTCACCGGCGGGAGAGCTGATCCCGCCCAGGCGGCACAGGAACGGGTAGCGGGCCGCCTCCGCGGCGGCCGTGTCCGCCTCGCCCGCGCGGATCGCCTCGAGCAGCCGTCCGTGGTCCATGTGCGTCTCCGGGGTCAGCTTCTCGCCGACGTCCTCGCGCAGCCAGTCCCGCAGCACCTCGCCCAGGTCCGCGTACATGGCCGTCATCACGTCGTTGTGGGAGGCGGACACGACGGCCAGGTGGAAGGTCGCGTCCGCCGTCACGAACGCCTCCTTGTCGCCCGACTCCCAGGCCTCCTCGCGCCGCAGCAGCAGCGCGTCGAGCTGCTTGAGGTCCTTCTCCGTACGCCGCTCGGCGGCCAGCCGGGCGGCGGCCGACTCCAGCGTGGAGCGCAGCTCGGCGATGTGCCGGGGGTCGGCCTCGGCGAACCGCCGCTGCATCACGCCGGCCAGCTCGCTCGTCGCCACGACGTACGTGCCGGAGCCCTGGCGGATGTCCAGCAGGCCGTTGTGCGACAGGGCGCGGACGGCCTCCCGGACCGTGTTGCGGGCGACACCCAGCTGCTCGACCAGTTCCGGCTCGGTCGGGATCCGGGAGCCGACCGGCCACTCGCCCGAGGTGATCTGGGCCCGCAGCGCGGCGATGACCTGCTCGGACAGAGCCGAGCGACGGGGATGGCTCAGAGGCATGGCTCACCTTCGCACGACCGGGGCGCCGCAGGGCAGCCGAGGACTGGACAGTCAATCATCCCATGATTCTATGATGGGTCTCATGCCTAGTGAGGAAACCCGGACGATGACGCCCCCGACCGTACGCAGCTCGGCCGCGCACGACGCCGGGAAACGGGGCGGCGCGTCCACACGCGCGTGGACGATGCGGCTGCTCGTCCTCGGCATCGTGCTGTCCGCGCTGAACCTCCGCCCCGCGATCACCAGCCTCGGCGCCCTCCTGGAGGAGGTCCGCGACGGGCTCGGCATGAGCGGCAGCGTGGCCGGGCTGCTCACCTCCGTGCCGCCGCTGTGCTTCGCCGTCTTCGGCGTCATGGCCCCGCGGCTCGCCCGCCGCCTCGGGGCGGGCGCCGTGGTGTGCGCCGGCATGGCCGCCATCGCCACCGGCCTGATCGTCCGGCCCTACGCCGGCGGCACGGCCGGCTTCCTGGCCGGCAGCGCCCTGGCCCTCATGGGCATCGCCGTCAGCAACGTCCTGATGCCGGTCATCGTCAAGCACTGGTTCCCCGACCGCGTGGGTTCCATGACCGGCCTGTACTCGATGGCCCTCGCCCTCGGCACGGCCCTCGCGGCCGCGGTGACGGTCCCCCTGACCGACACGCTCGGCGGCAGCTGGCAGACGGGACTGGCCCTGTGGGCGGGGCTCGCCGTGGCGGCGGTCCTGCCGTGGCTGCCCTTCGTCCGGGGGCGCGCCACGCCGCCCGGGGCGGGGGAGGAGGCCGCGGAGGCGGAGACCGGCGGCGAAACGCCCGCGCGGGACCGGCAAGCGGCTACGCGGACGCAGGCCCCCGCATCGACGGGGCACACGCGCGTGGAGACGCCTCGGCTGCGGATGGCCCGGAGCCGCACCGCATGGGCCCTGGCCGTCTTCTTCGGACTCCAGGCCACCGCCGCCTACATCACCATGGGCTGGATGGCGCAGATCTTCCGCGACGCCGGTGTGCCCGCCGGCACCGCCGGGCTGCTGCTGGCGGTCACCATGGTGATGGGCGTGCCCCTGGCGTTCGTCATACCCCGCCTGGCCACCCGGCTGCCCCACCAGGGCCCGATCGTGCTCGCCCTGGGCGTCTGCGGTCTCGCCGGCTACGCCGGGCTGTATCTCGCACCCGCCGCCGGCGCCTGGGCCTGGGCCGTGCTGCTCGGCGTCGCCAACTGCGCCTTTCCGCTCGCCCTGACCATGGTCGGCATGCGGGCCAGGACCGGCCCGGGCGTGGCCCGGCTGTCGGCGTTCGCGCAGAGCACCGGCTACCTGATCTCCATCCCCGGACCGCTCCTGGTGGGCGTCCTCTACCAGCACAGCGGCGGCTGGGGCCTGCCGATCGCGCTGATGAGCGCCCTGATGATCCCGCAGATGGCCGTCGGCTTCCTGGCCGGCCGCGACCGCACGGTGGAGGACGAGGCCGCCCGCTGAGCCCCGCCCCGGGGGGACCGGCGGTCACCCCCGGGCGCCCGGCAGGTACGGGAGGTGGGAGACTTGCCCCATGCCAGTGCTCGACCCGAATCCCCAGCACGGTCAGAAGAAGATGCTGCTCGTGTTCGGCGCGTTCTTCGCGATCTTCATCGTCATCGCCGTCATCGCGATCATCGCCTCGCCATGACCGGCGCTCACGCGGCCCTTGGTGGGGTTGGCCCCCCTGTCCCCTAGGGGGTGAGGGTCAGGGTCAAGTGGGTGGATCACCGGATGGGCCGGCAGCCGCGGATTCCGTAGCTTCAAGTGTGTGACCGCGAGACGGTCACCGACCACTCGGAGAGCGGAGGCACCCATGCCGGCCCCTACGCACACCCGGCCCCACCCGGCGACCCGGGCCGGTGCCGCCGGCCGGCTGCCCTGGTGGGCCCTCGCCCTGCCCGTGCTCGCCTTCACCGCGCTGCTCGCCCTGATCCTGAACCCGTCCGACGCGCACGCGGCCACCGGCGACCCGGCGATCAGCCACCTCTTCGAGCGTGTGCAGCAGCTGGTAGCCCGCTGATCACGGCCGAAGCCGGTGGTCAACTCCCTGCGCCTCGTGGCGTGTTTCATGCGAAGCTGGATCTCATGAGCGTCGCAGAATCCCGCAGGATTGTCCTCTTCCGCCATGCGAAAGCCGACTGGCCACAGGTCACCGATCACGAGCGTCCGCTCGCCGACCGGGGCCGAATGGACGCGGCGGAGGCCGGGCGCAGGCTGACCGACACCGGTATCGCCTTCGACCTGGCCCTGTGCTCCACCGCGGTCCGGACCCGGGAGACCTGGAAGCTCGCCGTCCACGAGTTCCCGCAGCGGCCGAAAACCGTCTACGAGGAGCGGATCTACGAGGCCTCGCCGGGCGAGCTGATCGCCCTGCTCAACGAGACCCCCGACGACGTGCAGAACGCCCTCATGGTCGGGCACAACCCGGGCATCCAGGGCCTCGCCGACGTCCTGGCGGGCTCGGGCGAGGACGAGGCCAGGGAGCGGATGACCCGCCGTGGGTTCCCGGCCGCGTCCTTCGCCGTGCTGTCGTTCGGCGGCTCGTGGAAGAGCCTGGAGCCGGGCGTGGCCACGCTGCAGGACTACTGGGCGCCGGCCGAGTGACGATCTCCGCGTGACAGGGGCCCGGCGCCGTGCGGCGCCGGGCCCCTGCTGGTCGGTTCAGACGATGTCGAGGGTGTCCGCCGCCTCGACCTCTTCGCGCGTGATGCCCAGCAGGTACAGGACCGTGTCCAGGAAGGGGACGTTCACCGCGGCGTGCGCGGCCTCGCGTACCACCGGCTTGGCGTTGAAGGCGACCCCGAGACCGGCCGCGTTCAGCATGTCCAGATCGTTGGCGCCGTCACCGATCGCCACCGTCTGCGACAGCGGCACCCCCGCCTCCGCGGCGAACCGGCGCAGCAGCCGGGCCTTGCCCGCGCGGTCGACGATCTCGCCGGTGACCTTGCCGGTCAGCCTGCCGTCGACGATCTCCAAGGTGTTGGCGTGGGCGAAGTCCAGCCCGAGCCGCTCCTTCAGATCGTCCGTGACCTGCGTGAATCCGCCCGAGACGACACCGACTTGGTAGCCGAGCCGCTTCAGCGTACGGATCAGGGTGCGGGCGCCCGGCGTCAGCCGCACCTCGCTGCGCACCTTGTCCACCACCGAGACGTCCAGGCCCTCCAGCAGCGCCACGCGCGCGTGCAGGGACTGCTCGAAGTCCAGCTCCCCGCGCATCGCGGACGCCGTCACCTCGGCGACCTTGTCCTCGCAGCCGGCGTGCGCCGCGAACAGCTCGATGACCTCGTCCTGGATCAGCGTCGAGTCGACGTCCATGACGACCAGGCGCTGCGCGCGCCGGTACAGGCCGGCGGCGACGACCGCCACGTCGATACCGAGCCGCGCCGCGTCCGTCACCAGGGCGGTGCGCAGTGGTTCGGTCTCCACGCCGGAGACGGCGAACTCGACAGCGGTCACGGGGTACTTGGCGAGCCGAAAGATACGGTCGATGTTGCCGCCGGTCTTCGTGATCCGTGCGGCGATCGCGGCCGTCGCCTCCGCGGTGAGCGGGTGCCCGAGCACGGTGACCAGGGAGCGGCCCAGCCCGCGCGGGCGGTTGTCGCCGAGGCCGGAGATGATCTCCGCCTGCATCTTCATCGACTCGGCCCAGCTGTGGACGGTCGCCCGCAGATCTCCCTCGAGTCCGGGGGGCGGCTCGGTCACGAGCGCGCACAGCACCATGCGGCCACGGGTGACGACCTGCTCGATGTCGACGACGTCGACGGAGTAGGCGGCAAGGGTGTCGAACAGGCCGGCGGTGATGCCCGGCCTGTCCTTGCCGAAGATCTTCACAAGGAGGGTGGGGACGTCGGCAGGGACGTCGGAAGACGAGGTCTGCGAAGCGCTCATGGTGGTTCCACCGTATCCGGCGGGCCGGGCGTACTGCCCCCGAGGTCCGTCTGGCGGACAGCGAACACCGCATGTCGCGTCGACGGCGTGAACCTTGCGTACCGGTACGGCGTCCGGCGCACTCGCCGGTCACCTCCCGCCGCGCGGCTTCCGTGGCGGCGGGGGAGGCGGAGGCGGCGGCCCCTCATCGGGCCGCGCCGGCGGCCCGGTCCCGTTCCTCGGCCCGGGCGCCTGCCGCGGCCCACGCGGGGGCGGCCCGACCGGCCGTACGACGGTGGGGGCGCCGTAGACGTCGCCGGGGGCGGGGGGTGCGTCGTCGGGTGGCCTGGGTCGGCCGGGTTGCGGGGGGCGGCCGGTGCTTGGGGGCGGCCCGGGGCGTTGGGGTGCGCCGGGGTTCGGGGGTGGCCCGGGGGGCGGGGCATGGCCGGGGCCGGGGTGGTGCCGGTCAGGCCCGGGCTCCTCACCGGGGCGCCGCCGCGCGGCCCCTGGCTGCTGTTCCTCGCCGCCCTGCCGTCCTTCTCCGCGCTCCGGCGAACGGTCCGACGGGTGCTCCTCGCCCGCAGGCCTCGCGTCCTCCGGCTCCCGCAGTTCGTCCGGCACGCGGAGGTACGGGTTGGTGCCCGGGTTCGGCGGCCGGTACGGCGTACCGGGTGCATACGGCCCGGCTTCCTCACCGCGCGATGCCCCCACTCCTCGCTCCGCGCCCCGAGCTCCGGGCCTTCCGGCACCGGGATCGTCCCCGGGGCGCACTGTGCCGGCCCTTGGCCTGGCCTGCCCGCCTTCCGCGTCGTATCCCGCCGGGCCGGGGCCGCCCCCAGGCCGCCCCGTGCCGCCCCCCGGCCACGCCTGCCCCCCGTCCGCGTCGTATCCCGCCGGGCCGGGGCCGCCCCCAGGCCGCCCCGTGCCGCCCCCCGGCCACGCCTGCCCCCCGTCCGCGTCGTATCCCGCCGGGCCGGGGCCGCCCCCAGGCCGCCCCGTGCCGCCCCCCGGCCACGCCTGCCCCCCGTCCGCGTCGTACCCCACCGGCCCCCGGCCGCCCCAGGCCCCTGACTCCCCGGCACCGGCACCGGCACCGGCCCGCCGAGCACCCGCTCCGGGCCCAGCCGACCCAACCCCGGCGGACCCGGACTCGGACCACCCAGCGCCCGGCAAGCCCTCCGGCCCGCCGCCCCGGGCCGGTTCATCCCCCCGGGCCGACGCCGCAGCCCGTCGCCCCGCTGCCCCGCACCCCCACGCGAGCAACGCCCCCGCCGCCCCGGCCCCCGAGCCCCACACCGCGCCCAGCAGCAGGGCCACGCCGAGGTGGCCGTGCAGTTCGATGCCCGCGCCGAACGCGTCGAAGCCGAGCACGGACAGGGAGGCCGTCACGGAGACGTCCGTCAGCCAGGCCAGCAGCGGCAGGGTGAGCGCGGTCGCGACCCCCAGCCGCAGCGCGCACCGGCCCGCGAAGCGAAGGGCACCCGGGCCCTCTTCCCTCGCCCCGACCGGCGTCCGCACCCCCGTCAACACGCCCGCCAGCAGCACCGTCAACGCCGCCGCCACCGCGAGCAGCCACACCCGCCCGTCCAGCTCGGCCAGCCGGCCCAGCGTCACCGACCGGCCGGACTCGGCGCCGAGCAAGTCGTCCAGCGGGTCCGGCAGGAAACGGGTCAGTTCGCCCGTCGCGCGTCCGTCCCACGGCACGAAGAGGCCGATCGGCACTCCCAGCCACACCCCGTTCGGCGCCCCGAGCAGCGCCGCACCGGCGATGCGCTCGGGATGGTCGTCGCCGATCGCCGCGTACGCCGCCGCCGCGTCCCCCGCCGCCACCGCCACCAGCAGCACGGTCACCACCGCCGACGCGGCAGGCCGTATGACCCGGTGCACGGCTTCCCAGCCCCGCGGCAGCGGCGTACGGCGCGAGGCCAGCAGCGCGATGACGAGGATCCCGGCCGACCAGCCGAACCCGCCGAGCAGTGTCGGGGCGGTGTCGACCGTGAAGCCGACCGCGGCCTGCGCGTCGACCAGGTCGCCGAGCCGGTCCGGCAACAGCCCCCCGACGTCCCCCAGCCCCGGGATCTCGACGCCCCCGCTCCCGCCGGTCACGTCGTCCAGCCCCAGGGACCCCCCGTCGATCGTGATGACATCGTGTCCCGCCCACGCCAGCCCGCCCAGCATGACGACGAACAGCGCCACCACCGACCCCGCCCGCGCGAGCAGTTCGGCCGGCGAGATCACAACTCCCGCCGCCCGCAAGGACCGCAGGAAGAACCACGACAGCAGCACCGCCCCGACCAGGCTCACCCCCAGTGGCGTGATCTCGATGGCCGTGTCCGCCTGCGCGCCCGTGAGGCCGAACGCCGACACATCACCGGACGGCGTGACCGAACCACCCGCCCCGAGCGCCACCACCGCCGCGGTCATCGGCCCCAACGAGCCCGCCGTGTCCGCCTCCAGCAGCCGCAGGCCCAGTGCCGCCGTCCCCGCCATCCCGATCAACGCCCAGCTCACGGCGGCCACGGCGGACATCAGCACGTCCCCCCACGGCACCCGCGCGTCGTCCCTCGTCGTCCCGGCCCCTGCGGCAGCACTCATGACAGACCCCCCGATCCGCTGCGCGGCGGGAACACCGTGCATGTCCCCCTCGCGTCGAAATACCACTCTCCGGCCCGGTTTCAACCCCGTCAACGGGATCGGCTGATGCGTCCGAACGCGGTCTTCACAAGGCCCGACTTTCGGTCAGAGGGCCGCTCCTGAAATAGTTCCCCCCGATGTTCGACATCCCTAGACTCCCCATGTCGGGGGTAACTCGGGGGACAACTCAGTGGGGCATGGAGTGCCGGAACTCGTACTGGAATCAAACGGACGTACCTGGACGCTCGATCCGTCCAGGGCATACACCCTCGGACGTGATCCGCAGGGGGACGTCGTCTTCGACGACGCCAGGGTCTCCTGGCGTCACGCCACGGTCAGCTTCAACGGCCGCGGTTGGGTCATCGAGGACCACGGCAGCACCAACGGCACGTTCGTGCAGGGGCAGCGCATCCATCACATGGAGCTCGGCCCCGGCTCGGCCGTCAACCTGGGCAACGCGACCGACGGCCCGCGCCTGAACCTGTCCGGCGCCGCGGCCTCCGTCGCCACGCCGCAGGCCCAGCCCCAGCAGCAGCCGTACGCCGCGCAGGGCGCGAATCCCGGCTGGGGCCAGCAGGCCCCGGCCCAGCAGCCGCCGCACCAGCAGCCGCAGCAGCAGGCCCCCCAGGCCGGCTGGCAGCAGCCGCAGCAGGCCGCGGCGCACATCCCGCAGCAGCAGGGCCCCGGTGGTGTCGCGGGGGCACCGCCGGTCCACGGCGACCGCAGCCCGACCACGTTCCACCAGTTCTCCCTCGGCCGCGTGATGCGCATCGGCCGTGCCCTGGAGAACGAGCTGGTCGTCTCCGACCTGCAGGTCTCCCGGAACCACGCCGAGTTCCACGCCACGCCCGACGGCCGCATGGAGATCCGCGACCTCGGCTCCCACAACGGCACGTACGTCAACGGCCAGCCCATCGCCAAGGGCGGCTCGCAGCTGCTCGGCCCGACCGACGTCGTCGGCGTCGGCCACTCGACGTTCCGCATCGTCGGCGACCGGCTCGAGGAGTTCGTCGACACCGGTGAGGTCTCCTTCTCCGCCCGCCATCTGACCGTCACGGTCGACGGCGGCAAGCAGATCCTCAAGGACGTCTCCTTCGGCGTCCCGGAGAAGTCGCTGATCGCGGTCATCGGCCCGTCCGGCTCCGGCAAGTCGACCCTGCTCAAGGCGCTCACCGGCTACCGCCCCGCCAACCAGGGCGAGGTGCTGTACGACAACCGGAACCTCTACAAGCAGTTCGCCGAGCTGCGCCAGCGCATCGGTCTGGTCCCGCAGGACGACATCCTGCACAAGGAGCTGACCGTCAAGAAGGCCCTCAAGTACGCGGCCAAGCTGCGCTTCCCGGCCGACACCACGGCCGCCGAGCGCGAGGCCCGCATCGACGAGGTACTGCGCGAGCTCAAGCTCGACATCCACAAGGACAAGAAGGTCACGTCCCTCTCCGGCGGCCAGCGCAAGCGCGTCTCGGTCGCCCTGGAGCTGCTCACCAAGCCGTCGCTGATCTTCCTGGACGAGCCGACCTCCGGCCTCGACCCGGGCATGGACCGCGACGTCATGCAGCTGCTGCGGGGCCTCGCCGACGACGGCCGCACGGTCCTCGTCGTCACCCACTCGGTGGCCGAGCTGGCGATCTGCGACAAGCTGCTGGTGATGGCGCCGGGCGGCTCGGTCGCCTACTTCGGCCCGCCCGAGGAGGCGCTGAACTTCTTCGGCTACGACACCTGGGCCGATGTGTTCTCCGCCTTCGAGAACTACCGCGACTACGACTGGGCGGGCCGCTGGAAGGGCTCGCAGCATTACCAGATGTACGCCGCGGACATCGACGCCGTTGCGCCGCAGTCCGTACAGGTTCCGCAGATGCAGGCGATGAAGCCGCCGAAGCCGCAGGGCTGGATGTCCCAGTTCGTCACGCTTGTCCGGCGTTACGTCTCGGTGATCGTCTCCGACAAGGGCTTCCTCGCCCTGATGGTGATCCTGCCAGCCGTGCTCGGCGCGGTCAGCCTGCTCATCGACGCCGACAAGGGCCTGCTGCCCAACCCGGCCAACCCGCAGACCGGCCGGATCATCCCGAACGGCACGGCCACCACGGTTCTGCTGATCCTCGCGGTCGGCGCCTGCTTCGCGGGCGCGGCCAACTCGGTCCGCGAGCTGATCAAGGAACGGGTCATCTACGAGCGGGAGCGCGCGACCGGCCTGTCCCGCTCGGCGTACCTGATGTCGAAGGTGTTCGTGCTCGGCATGATCACCGTGCTCCAGGGCCTGCTGGTCGGCGTCATCGGGTTCTCCAGCCGCGAGATCCCCGAGGAGGGCCTGGTCCTCGGCAGCGCGACCCTCGTCGAACTCTCCATCCCGATCATGGCGCTGGGCTTCACGTCGATGATGTTCGGCCTGATCATCTCCTCGCTGGTGAAGACCGCCGAGAAGACGATGCCGCTGCTGGTGATGTTCGCCATCATCCAGGTCGTCTTCACCGGCTGCCTGTTCACGCTGCACGGCTCGATCGGCGTCAACCAGTTCTCGTTCCTGATGCCGTCGCGCTGGGCGGTCGCCGCCTCCGGTGCCACGCTGGACTTCAACAAGATCAGCCCGCCCGAGACGGCCGGCGACACCGACCCGCTGTGGGAGCACACGGCCGGGGCCTGGGCCATGGACATGGGCGCGCTCCTCGTCCTCGGTGTGATCTGCGGCTTCTTCGTGGCCCGCTTCCTGCGCCGCCACGAGCCCGAGGTCATGCGCAAGTAGTCACCGCCGTACGACGCCCGAAGGGCGGCACCCCGTCAGGAGGGTGCCGCCCTTCGGCGTTCGTACAGCGGTCAGAGAGGTCCGCGCCGACCTCAGTACGCGCTGTCGACGTTGTCCATGGAGCCGTACTTGTCGGCCGCGTAGTTGCAGGCGGCGGTGATGTTGGCTACCGGGTCGTAGATGTCCCAGGAGGTGCCGGGGACGTGCCAGTGCTTGAAGGTCGGCGGGATGACCTGCAGCAGACCCTTCGACGGGATGCCGTTGATGGCGTTGATGTCCCAGTTGTTGATCGCCTTCGGGTTACCCGAGGACTCCCGCATGATGTTGCGGTGGATGCCGTCGTAGGACGCCGGGATGTCGTGCTTCTTCAGGATGGCCAGCGACTCGCGGATCCAGCCGTCGAGGTTGTTCGGGTAGCTCTTGACGGCGGCCTTCTTGGCCTGGGCGCGCTTGGCGTCGCGGCTCGCGGCCTCCTTGGCCTTGCGCGCGGCCTCGGCCTTCTTCTTCGCCGCCTCGGCGGCGGCCTTCTTCTTGGCGGCGGCCGCGGCGTCGGCCTTCTTCTTCGCCGCGATCTGCTCGGCCTTCAGGCTGGCGCCGGCCATCTGGTCCGTGACGCTCGCCTTGACGTCCTTGATCTGCTGGGTGCTGTACGCCACCGCAGCCGGCTGAGCGGCCTCGGTCGTGGTCTTGGTCGAGGCGCCGCTCGGTACCGCGGAGAAGCCGATGGCGGCGGCGCCGAGGGTGGCGACACCCGCCATGGCGATCTTGTGGTGACGGGTCAGGCTACGACTCTGAGCACGGCTGAAGATGTTCTTGGGCATGCTGCGTGGACCTCTTCGAATAGCGCGGGAGTCGCTCGGCGTCCGGCGTTGGACTCGGTGTGTTTCCGACACAAACGCCGCGGAGGTGAACCCACGGCGCTGAGCGACGTCGCCAATTCTTAGCGGCCGCAAAATGGCGTGGCAAAGGTGTGACGTACGAAGGAAGATAGTGGATCAGGGATGGGTAAATCGGGGCAGATTGGACTATCCGCGCCGCTCAAAAGGTGGAGCTTTGTCTCCTACGCACCTTCGTACGTGACGTGCGCCCTATGCGCGGGCTCACATCGGGTGGCGCGCCTTCTCACTACCAGTTGCACAAGCGATGCTGTGTGTGAGGCCCCTTCACGGCAGTACGAGGTGCACGTCCCCGAACTCGTGCCACAGGTACCGGCCCTGGAGCGCGGACGCGTATCCCCGCTCGACCGCCACCCGCCCCGCGACCGCCTCCAGCATCAGCAGATGCGAGGCCTCCGGCTCGTGCAGCCCGGTCAGCAGCCCGTCCACCACCCGCACCCCGCGCTCCGGCGTGACAACGAGATCCGTCCACCCCGCCCGCGCGCGTACGGCCCCGTCCGTACCCGCCGCCGACTCCACGGCCCGCACCGCCGTCGTCCCGACCGCCACCACCCGGCCCCCACCGGCCCTCGCGGAGTTGATCAGCCGCGCGGACGCCTCGGGCACCGCGAAACGCTCCGGGTACGGCGGCTCGTGCGCCTCCGCCGAGGCCACCCCCGTGTGCAGCGTGACCGGCGCGAACTGCACCCCCCGGCTCACCAGCTCCGCCACCAGCCGCGCCGTGAAGGGCCGCGCCGCGCTCGGCATCTCCGCACTGCCCGTCCCGTCCGCCGACGGCAGCGCGAACACCGTCCGGTAGACGGACAGCGGCTGGTCCCGCTCCGTGTACGCGTAGCGAATGGGCCGCCCGTACTCCCGCAGCAGCCCCGGCACCCCGGGTCCGGACACCCGCGCCCACCACAGCCGAGTGCCGCGCCGGCTCAACGGCTCCTCCAGTACGAGCCGTACGCGCCCCGGCAGGCACACCTCCCTGCCCGCGGGCCCACCCGCACGCGCGCGCGTGGTGCCCCGCCCGTCGGGCTCCCGCAGCTCCACCGCCCAGCGGCCGTCGTCCCCGCGCGTGGAGAAGTGCACCACCACGCGCGCGTGCCCGGTCCATCCGTCCACGGCCGCCGCCAGCGTGGCCGAGGTGTTGACCACGAGCACATCCCCGGCCCGCAACAGCAGCGGCAGCTCCGTGAACGTGTGATGTGCCACCTCGGCACCCCGCGACACCAGCATCCGTACGGCGTCCCGCTCCAGCCCGGGCCCCCGCTGCTCGACGGGCACCCGGGCCGACAGCTCCTCCGGTACCCGCACGGCCAGGGTCATCGGGCCCCGTCCAGCAGCGCCGGAGCCCCGTACCGCCCGCTGGCCGGACGCTCGTCCAGCAGCCGGAGGAATCCCGGCACCACGGCCGCCGGCTCCGGCCGCGGCTCCCGGTCGTCCGGTACGGCCGCCGCATACAGGTCCGTGGCCATGTCGCCGGGGTCCACCGCCCAGACCCGCAGCCCCGGCTCCTCCACGGCGAGCACGGCCATCAGATGGTCCAGGGCCGCCTTGGACGCCCCGTAGCCGCCCCAGGTCTCGTACGCCTCGGCCGCCGCGTCCGAGCTGACCGCGACGACGGTGCCCGCCCCCGAGGCCCGCAGCAGCGGCAGCGCCTCCTGGACCAGGCCCAGCCCGGCCACCAGATTCACCTCCAGCGCCCTGCGCAGCCCCTCCAGAGGCAGCTCCTCCAGCCCGACCAGCGGCTCGGCGCCCAGCGCGCTCGCGTTGTGCACCAGCAGGTCGACGCCGCCCAGCCGCCAGGCCGCCGACACCAGCTCCGCCCGGTGCGCGGCGTCCGTGACGTCCCCGGGCAGGGCGCTCACGCGCGTGCCGTGTGCGGAGACGGCCCCGGCCGTGTCCGCCAGCGCCTCGGCCCCCCTGGCGTCGAGCACCAGGTCCCAGTCCCGCCCGGCCAGGGCCTCGGCCAGCGCCCGCCCCAGGCCCTTCGAGGCCCCGGTGATGATCGCAACCGGCATGATCCACTCCCTCGTCGTGATCGCGTGCCCTCAACGTAGGAACGGGCCGGCCCGGGCCGCCTCGGACGCGGGGCGCAATCCGCCGGGTCCCTTCGCCCTACGCCAACGGCCCGCCGCCCTTGGACCTACGCCGCCCCGCCCGGCCGTCTCGGCCCCGCGACCTAGGTCCAGCGGACGGGGCGCCCGCCGCCACCGGTCCGATCCGCGCCGTCACAGCCCGCCGGTACCGTGAGGACATGAGTCACGGCCCCCGGTCCGGCCTCGCGGCGGTGAGCTCCGCGTTGCTGGCCATGAGCAGGCATCTCGAGGTGCGCGACGTCCTCAAGACGATCGTCGCCTCGGCCCGCGAGCTGCTCGACGCGCAGTACGCCGCGCTCGGCGTCCCGGACGACCACGGCGGCTTCGCCCAGTTCGTGGTCGACGGCGTCAGCGAGGAGCAGTGGAAGGCCATCGGCCCCCTCCCGCGCCAGCACGGCATCCTCGCCGCGATGCTCCACGAGGCCAGGTCCGAGCGCCTTGCGGACGTCCGCAAGGACCCCCGCTTCGAGGGCTGGCCGAAGGCCCACCCGGACCTGGTCGACTTCCTGGGCCTGCCGATCCGCGACGGCGACGAGGTCCTCGGAGCGCTGTTCCTGGCCAACAAGAACTGTGAGCGGCCCGAAGGCGGCTGCGGCTTCACCGAGGACGACGAGGAACTGCTCGGCATCCTCGCCCAGCACGCCGCCATCGCCCTCACCAACGCCCGCCTCTACGAACGCAGCCGCGAACTGACCATCGCCGAGGAACGCTCCCGCCTCGCCCACGAACTGCACGACGCGGTCAGCCAGAAGCTGTTCTCCCTCCGCCTGACCGCCCAGGCCGCGGCCCGCCTGGTGGACCGCGACCCCTCCCGCGCCAAGGGAGAACTCCAGCAGGTGGCCGCCCTGGCCGCCGAGGCCGCCGACGAACTGCGCGCGGCGGTCGTCGAGTTGCGCCCCGCCGCCCTCGACGAGGACGGCCTCGTCGCGACCCTCCGGACGCAGATCCAGGTCCTCGACCGGGCCCACAGTGCCCGCGTCACCTTCGCCGGTCACGGCGTGAAGGCCCTGCCCGCCTCCCAGGAGGAGGCTCTCCTGCGCGTGGCCCAGGAAGCCCTGCACAACGCGCTGCGCCACTCCGGCGCCGACCACGTCGACGTGACCCTGGACCGCCGCGGCAGCGGAGCCGTCCTGCGCGTCACGGACGACGGCGGCGGCTTCGACCCGAGCGCGGTCCGCCGCGCGGGACGCCATCTCGGCCTGGTCTCGATGCGGGACCGGGCGAGCGGCGCCGGAGGCACGCTGACCGTGGATTCGGCGCCCGACAAGGGCACCGTGATCGAGATGGAGGTCCCCGGTGGCTGACGCAATCAGAGTGCTGCTCGTCGACGACCACCAGGTCGTCCGCCGGGGCCTGCGCACCTTCCTCGAAGTGCAGGACGACATCGAGGTCGTCGGCGAGGCGGCGGACGGCGCCGAAGGAGTCGACCGTGCCGAGGAGTTGAAGCCCGACGTCATCCTCATGGACGTCAAGATGCCGGGCATGGACGGCGTCGACGCCCTGCGCAGACTCCGCGAACTGAACAACCCCGCGCGCGTGCTGGTCGTCACCAGCTTCACCGAGCAGCGCACGGTGGTCCCGGCCCTGCGCGCCGGCGCAGCGGGGTACGTCTACAAGGACGTCGACCCCGACGCGCTCGCCGGAGCCATCCGCTCGGTCCATGCCGGGCACATCCTCCTCCAGCCGGAGGTCGCCGGCGCGCTGCTGGCGCAGGAGGAGACCAACTCGGGCACCGGAAGGGCCGGTTCGCTCACCGAGCGGGAGCGGGAGGTCCTCGGCCTCATAGCGGACGGCCGCTCCAACCGGGAGATCGCCCGCGCGCTCGTCCTCTCCGAGAAGACCGTCAAGACCCACGTCTCGAACATCCTGATGAAACTCGACCTGGCCGACCGGACGCAGGCCGCCCTGTGGGCCGTTCGCCATGGCGTGACCGGCTGAGAGGCTCACCCCACGGCACGCGGAAGGTTGCGTTCCGGACCGAGATTCATACTGTCGTGGGAACGTCCCCCATACGGCGCAACCTCGGTGGATCTCCGCCGTTCTCCAGTGCGTGCTGCGGCGCCTGCCGCGGCGATCGCAAGGAGGGCTCAGAAGTGAAGAACCTGAAGAAGGCAGCGGCCGTGACGATGGTGACGGGTGGCCTGCTGGCCGCCGGCGCGGGCATGGCCTCCGCCACCAGCGCGCACGCCGACGGCCAGGCCGTGGGCTCCCCGGGCGTCGGCTCGGGCAACGTCGTCCAGGCCCCGGTGCACGTCCCGGTCAACGTGTCCGGCAACAGCGTGAACGTCGTGGGCATCCTGAACCCGGCCTTCGGCAACCTCGCCGTCAACCACTGACGCTCCGTCTCCGTCTCCGAGCCGGAGGTGACACCGGCCTCCCGGTCCTGCCCGGGAGGCCGTTCGGCATTACTACGGCCATGCCCGCCGCCCAGCTGCGGGCATGCGTGCCGCTGGGGGCGGCACGGGTGGGCGCAGCGGCATCCCGTTCCGCCGGGCTGCGGACCCACCCGGCCCCAGCACCGACGCCGGGCGCCCCGCTACGCCGGGCTGAGAAACCCCCCGCCCCCAGCACAAACGCCGAGCATCACACGAAGAACCGTCACCGCACCCCCCGCTCCCGCTCCTCCACAACGGAGTTGTACGCCGCGACCTGCGCCCGCCGAGCCGTCCGCTCCACCGGCCGCAACGCCTCCCGCCGCGCAAAGATCTCGGACGAACTCACCGCACCCCCGTGCCCACTCTCCGTCGCCACAGTGATCAGCGTCCCCACCCGCTGCGCCAGCTCCAGCACCCGCACCGCCCGCGGCGGATACCCCGGCGCCAGCACCTCCCGCCCCCGCTCGGCCCGCGCCCGGTACGCATCGACCGCCGCCTCCGCCACCGGCCCCGACCCGGCCACGTCCAGCCGCGTCAGCACCTCGGTGGCCTCCCGCAGGGCCTCCGCCAGCTCTCGCTCCGCCTCGCCCAGCGACGGCACATCCGCGGGCGGCGCCTCCCGCACGGGCAGCACATGCCACACGACCTCGACATGCACATCACCCTCGGGCCCGGCCTCGTACACCTCCGGCACCAGCCCGAACGCCGAGCCGCAACAGACCACCGCCTGCTCGGCGTCCAGCGCCCGCGCGTTGAACTCCGGCGGCCCGCTCAGCCCCAGCGGATGCCCCGGCGCGGGCAGCGCGACCCGCAGCCCGGTCACCCCGAGCGCCCGCAGCCGTCCCAGCGCGAGCGTGAGCCCCACGGGTGCCGACTCCCCGGGCAGTCCCTCGACCCGGTGCACCGCGTCCTCGCCGACGATGGCGAGAACAGCATCGTCCGGCGAGACAAGTCCGGCCAAAAGGGCATTTCCCCAAGCTGTGAGACGTCCAGCACGCGGTTCCGAGAGCATGCTTCCACCCTAGGACCCTCCAAGGACCGGACCGAGGGAATGCCCCGGCCGACCGGTGGCGTAGATTTCATGGAGGGCTGCGCCCACCGGCGCGGCGGACCGAGCCACAGGCTTACGCGACAGCCGAGACCGGCCACACTGCAAGGGGAGACAACGCGCTCATGAGCGATGTTCTGGAGCTTCAGGACGTATCCGTGGTCCGTGAGGGCCGGGCTCTGGTGGACCAGGTCTCCTGGTCGGTCAAGGAGGGCGAGCGCTGGGTCATCCTCGGCCCGAACGGCGCCGGCAAGACCACCCTCCTCAACCTCGCTTCCACCTACCTCTTCCCCAGCGCGGGCAGCGCCACCATCCTCGGCGAGACCCTCGGCCGCCCCGGCACCGACGTCTTCGAGCTGCGTCCCCGCATCGGCATGGCAGGCATCGCCATGACCGAGAAGCTCCCCAAGCGCCAGACGGTCCTGGAGACGGTGCTGACCGCCGCCTACGGCATGACCGCCACCTGGCACGAGGACTACGAGGACATCGACGAGCAGCGCGCCCGCGCCTTCCTCGACCGCCTCGGCATGAGCGAGTACCTGGAGCGCAGGTTCGGCACCCTCTCCGAGGGCGAGCGCAAGCGCACCCTGATCGCCCGCGCCCTGATGACCGACCCCGAACTGCTCCTCCTCGACGAGCCCGCCGCCGGCCTCGACCTCGGCGGCCGCGAGGACCTCGTCCGCCGCCTCGGCCGGCTCGCCCTCGACCCGATCGCCCCCTCGATGCTCATGGTCACCCACCATGTCGAGGAGATCCCTCCGGGCTTCACCCACGTCCTCATGATCCGTCAGGGCAAGGTCCTCGCCGCCGGCCCGCTGGAGCTCGAACTCACCTCCCGCAACCTCTCCCTCTGCTTCGGCCTCCCGCTCGTCGTCGAACAGTCGGGCGAGCGCTGGACCGCACAGGGCCTCCCGCTCTCCTGAGCCTGCCCGTCACCACTCAAATCCCAGAGCAAGAACGGGATTTCACACCACGGGCGCCCTGTCGGTGACAGGGCCCGCGGACCTACCATGACCATGTGGAAATCGACGCATGGCTGTGGTGGCTGATCGGCGCGGCAGCGCTCGGCATCGCGCTCGTGGTGACCGCGATGCCCGAACTCGCGATGCTGGCGGTGGGCGCCATCGCCGCGGCGGTGGTCACCGGCGTTTTCGGCGGCGGAGCCGTCGCCCAGGTCGCGGTATTCGCCGTCATCTCGACCGCGGGCATCGCCGTCGTACGGCCCATCGCGAACCGGCATCGTGCTCAACGGCCCCAACTCTCCACCGGCGTGGACGCGTTGAAGGGCAGACAGGCCGTCGTCCTGGAACGTGTCGACGCCTCCGGCGGCCGGATCAAGCTGGCCGGCGAGGTCTGGTCGGCCCGAGCCCTCGACACCGGCCGCGCTTACGAAGTAGGCCAGGAAGTGGATGTCGTGGACATCGAGGGAGCCACCGCGATCGTCATGTGACCTCGCAGGACGTAACTGGAGTGAACTCCTCGCCAGCCACACGACGGTCTGTCAGACTCGACCAGCAAGATCTTCGACAACCATAAGATCTGCCGAAGGCGCCGAAGCGGAGAAGGGACACGGGGAACGACGATGGAACCGGTCATCATCGTCCTGATCATTCTGGTGGTGTTGGTCTTCATCGCCCTGATCAAGACGATCCAAGTCATCCCACAGGCCAGCGCGGCCATCGTCGAGCGCTTCGGGCGCTACACGCGGACACTCAACGCGGGCCTCAACATCGTCGTCCCGTTCATCGACACCATCCGCAACCGCATCGACCTGCGTGAACAGGTCGTGCCCTTCCCGCCGCAGCCGGTGATCACCCAGGACAACCTGGTCGTGAACATCGACACCGTCATCTACTACCAGGTGACCGACGCACGGGCCGCGACCTACGAAGTCGCCAGCTACATCCAGGCCATCGAGCAGCTCACCGTCACCACGCTCCGCAACATCATCGGCGGCATGGACCTGGAGCGCACCCTGACCTCCCGCGAGGAGATCAACGCGGCCCTGCGCGGCGTCCTCGACGAGGCCACCGGCAAGTGGGGCATCCGCGTCAACCGCGTCGAACTCAAGGCGATCGAACCGCCCACCTCCATCCAGGACTCGATGGAGAAGCAGATGCGCGCCGACCGCGACAAGCGCGCCGCGATCCTCCAGGCCGAAGGTGTCCGGCAGTCCGAGATCCTGCGCGCCGAGGGTGAGAAGCAGTCCCAGATCCTGCGCGCCGAAGGTGAGGCCAAGGCCGCCGCCCTGCGCGCCGAGGGCGAGGCCCAGGCCGTCCGCACGGTCTTCGAGGCCATCCACGCCGGCGACCCGGACCAGAAGCTCCTCTCCTACCAGTACCTCCAGATGCTCCCCAAGATCGCCGAAGGCGACGCCAACAAGCTCTGGATCGTCCCCAGCGAGATCGGCGACGCCCTCAAGGGCCTCTCCGGCGCCATGGGCAACTTCGGTGGCCTCGGCGGCGGTTCCGGCGGCAACGGCGGCGCGTCCGGAGGCGGCGTCCCCGCCCAGGAGCGCCGCGAGAAGCCGTCCATCGACTGACCCGGCACGCACGAAGGGGGCCCGCTTCCCAGGGAAGCGGGCCCCCTTCGTACGACAGCCCTAGGCCGCGGGCTGGGCCAGCCACCCCGGCAGCGCGTCGAAGTCGCCCTGCCCCAGCGCCAGCAGCATGGCGTCCGCCGGAGTCGGCTCGAACGGCTGCCGCAGCAGCGGCATCCCGGCCTCCTCCGGAGTCCGGTTCGCCTTACGGTGATTGTCCTGCGCACACGAGGCCACCGTGTTCAGCCACGAGTCCTGACCCCCCTGGGACCGCGGCACCACGTGGTCCACGGTCGTCGCCCGCCTCCCGCAGTACGCGCACCGGTGCCGGTCCCTGATCAGCACACCCCGCCTCGACCACGGCGCTCGTCTTCGGAACGGCACCCGTACGTACTGGCAGAGCCTGATCACCCGGGGCGCCGGTATGTCGACCGCGGCTCCCCGCATCCGCAGTTCGGGGTGGGCCTGCTCGACGACGGCCTTGTCCTGAAGCACCAGAACGACGGCTCGATTCAACGTCACCGTCGACAGCGGCTCGAAGCTCGCGTTCAGCACCAGCGTGTCCCGCATACCAGCCCACCTCCCGTGTGCACCGGCCCACCCCCTGGCGGGCTGGGATCAACTCTGGCCGGGCACGCCGAGATGGACAACGCAATATCTGCTGCTCCCACGGGGGGCGAACCCCGCGACCCCCGGCAACAAAAATGCCCGCTCCTGATCAATTCCAAGACCAGGAGCGGGCAAACGTTCCATGAACGCCGGGATCGCGGGCGGCTTGCTCAGCCCTCGGCAGGCACCTCGTACTCACCGATCAGCTGGGCCCGCCCGATCGTGCGGAACCGCAGATTGAAGCCGACCACGGCGGGCGACGCGTCCGCGTCCGGCCCGAGCTTCTCCTGATCCACCGCGTACACCGTGAACACATACCGGTGCGGTCCGTCCCCGGGAGGCGGCGCGGCCCCTGCGAACTCCTTGTCGCCGTAGTCGTTACGAGCGTGGATCGCGCCCTGCGGCAGACCCTCGAACGTGCCGCCGCCCGCGCCCACCGGCAGCTCGGTCACCGACGCCGGGATGTCGAACAACACCCAGTGCCAGAACCCACTGCCCGTCGGGGCATCGGGGTCGTAGCAGGTCACGGCGAAGCTCTTGGTCTCGGGCGGGAAGCCCTCCCACCGCAGCTGCGGCGAGGTGTTGCCGGCCGCGTGGACCTGGGCGTCCTGGAGCGTCGCACCTTCCTCGATGTCCTTGCTCGTCACCGTGAACGACGCGACGGGCGGATGGAAGTCGTGGGGGAGCGGCCGCCGCTTGAGCTCGGTCACCTCGGTACCTCCTGATCGTTTCTTGCAGTCGCCCCCGAGCCTAGAACCAGTTGCGCTTGCTGCCGACCTCGGACAGCCACTGGTTGAGATAGGCGGTCCAGTCGGTTCCCTGGTAGTCGTTGAGACCCACCTGGAAGGACCGGAAGGTGTCGCTGCCCTCGCTGAACAGCCCCGGCTTCTTGTCCATCTCCAGCACCACGTCCATCGTGTGCTGGTCGGCCACGAAGCTCAGCTCGACCTGGTTCAGCCCGCGGTACTGCTGCGGCGGGTGGAACTCGATCTCCTGGTAGAACGGCAGCTTCTGCCGCGTACCCCGGATGACACCGCGTTCCATGTCCGCGTTCTTGAACCGGAAGCCCAGCTGGATGAACGCGTCCAGGATCGCCTTCTGCGCCGGCAGCGGGTGCACGTTGACCGGGTCCAGGTCACCCGAGTCCACCGCACGCGCGATCTCCAGCTCGGTGGACACCCCGATGTTCATGCCGCGCAGGGCCTGACCGTCGATCATCGTGATCGGGGTCTCCCACGGGATCTCGAGACCGAACTGCACCGCGTGCACCGCGTTCGCCTGCAGCTCGAACGCCCCGCCCAGCCGCGACTTCGTGAACTCGATGTCCTGCTTGTACTCCTGGTCGCCGCTCTCCACCTCGACCTTGGCCTGCAGCCCGACCGAGAGCCCCTCGATCTGCTGGTTGACGGACCCGCCCTGGATTCGCACCTCGCCTTGGACGACACCGCCCGGGACGACGTTGACCTCGTGCAGCACCGTCTCGACCGAAGCTCCGCCGGCCCCCAGGCTCGCGAGCAGCTTCTTGAACGCCATGTCTCTCCCTCTCGCCCACTACGGGTGGATCCTTGATCCATACAAACGCGATCCGGCCGTGGCCGGTTCCATGCCTCACCCTGGCAAGGCCGGTGCCCGACGGCCACCCCGCGGCACCACGCGTCTCCAGTACCCTCGGACGGCATGATCGCGACCCCCGACCGTACGCCTCTGTCCAGGGAGTTCTTCGACCGGCCCGTCCTCGATGTCGCCCCCGACCTCCTCGGCCGCATCCTGGTACGCAGCACCCCGGACGGTCCGATCGCCCTCCGCCTCACCGAGGTGGAGGCCTACGACGGTGCTGACGACCCGGGCTCCCACGCCTATCGCGGCCGCACGGCCCGCAACGGTGTGATGTTCGGTCCGCCCGGTCATGTGTACGTCTACTTCACCTATGGCATGTGGTTCTGCATGAACCTGGTCTGCGGCCCGGAGGGAAAGGCGAGCGCGGTCCTGCTCCGCGCCGGTGAGATCATCGAGGGCGCCGAACTGGCCCGCACCCGTCGACTCTCGGCCCGCAATGACAAGGAACTGGCCAAAGGCCCCGCCCGCCTGGCCACCGCCCTGAACGTGGACCGCTCCCTGGACGGAACGGACGCGTGCACCTCCGAGGACACCCCGCTCCGCATGCTGACGGGCACTCCCGTCGCCTCTGACCAGGTACGCAACGGTCCCCGCACTGGCGTGGGCGGCGACGGAGCCGTGCACCCCTGGCGCTACTGGGTCGCCAACGACCCGACCGTGAGCCCCTATCGAGCCCACGTCCCGCGACGTCGCCGAAGTTGACGCGCTCTGCCAAGGTGCGTAATGTGGCCCGAGCCGCTGAACCGGGTATGGCAATCGCCAACCACCGGAAGCGGCCAAACCACTACCTAGCGACTCCCCTCAGCAGGGGCGAATTCAGCGTGCCCGCATGCCTGAATTCGGCGCCAGCGGACTCGATTATGAGTTGGACGGCGAATCGGCTAACGTAGTGAATGTCGAAAGGCCGACGAGCGAAAGCCCGGGCCGAACGGCAAATCCTGCCGACAGGGAATCGGATCGAAAAGGATCTGATAGAGTCGGAAACGCAAGACCGAAGGGAAGTGCCCGGAGGAAAGCCCGAGAGGGTGAGTACAAAGGAAGCGACCGTTCCTTGAGAACTCAACAGCGTGCCAAAAGTCAACGCCAGATATGTTGATACCCCGTCTCCAGCATCTGCTGGGGCGAGGTTCCTTTGAAAAAACACAGCGAGGACGCTGTGAACGGTCGGGCCTATTCCGCCTGACTGTTCCGCTCTCGTGGTGTTGCACCGGATTACCGGTACACATTCACGGAGAGTTTGA
>NZ_JAAHBP010000020.1 GCF_023184515.1 Streptomyces sp. D2-8
CAACACCGAACGCACCGAGGCCCTGGCAGACTTCCTCCACACCTACAACCACCACCGCTGCCACACCGCACTCGGCGGCCACCCACCGATCAGCCGTGTGAACAACGCTTCAGGTCAATACAGCTAGCGGATCGGTACGCCGGCCAGGGTCCGGGCGATGACCAGGCGCTGGATCTCGCTCGTGCCCTCGAAGATGGTGTAGATGGCCGCGTCCCGGTGCATCCGCTCGACCGGGTACTCCCGGGTGTAGCCGTTGCCGCCGAGTATCTGGATCGCCTGGGCCGTGACCTTCTTGGCGGTCTCGCTCGCGAACAGCTTGGACATCGAGCCCTCGGCCGCGGTGAACGGCTTGCCGTTGACCGCCATCCAGGAGGCACGCCAGACGAGGAGCCGGGCCGCGTCGATGGACGTCCGCATGTCGGCGAGCTGGAACGCCACGCCCTGGTTGTCGACGATCGGCCGCCCGAACTGCTCCCGGGTGGTGGCGTAGTCGAGGGCGACCTCGTACGCGGCCCGGGCGGTTCCGACGGCCATGGCGCCGACGGCCGGGCGCGAGGCCTCGAACGTGGCCATCGCCGCGTTCTTCACGCGCTCCCCGCCCTGCCTGGCCTTCTCCCGCGCGCGGGCCAGCCGCTCGTCCAGCTTCTCCTTGCCGCCGAGCAGGCAGGAGCCGGGAACGCGCACGTTGTCGAGGATGACCTCGGCGGTGTGCGAGGCGCGGATGCCGTGCTTCTTGAACTTCTGCCCCTGGGCCAGACCCGGCGTCCCCGCCGGGACGATGAAGGACGCGTGCCCCTTGGAGCCGAGTTCGGCGTCGACGACCGCGACGACGACATGGACGTTGGCGATGCCGCCGTTGGTCGCCCAGGTCTTGGTGCCGTTGAGCACCCACTCGTCCTTGGCCTCGTCGTAGACGGCCCTGGTGCGCATGGAGGCCACGTCGGAGCCGGCGTCGGGCTCGGAGGAGCAGAAGGCGGCGACCTTGACGTCGTTGGCGTCCCCGTACATCTGGGGGATCCAGGTGCCGATCTGCTCCTCGGTGCCGTTGGCGAGGACGCCGACGGCGGCGAGACCGGTGCCGACGATGGACAGGGCGATGCCCGCGTCGCCCCAGAACAGCTCCTCCATCGCCATGGGGATGCCGAGGCCGGTGGGGTCGAAGTACTGCTGGGCGTAGAAGTCCAGGGAGTAGATGCCGACCTTGGCGGCCTCCTGGATGACCGGCCAGGGAGTCTCCTCACGCTCGTCCCATTCGGCGGCCGCGGGGCGGATCACATCGGCCGCGAAGCCGTGCAGCCAGTCCCGGACCTCCTTCTGTTCGTCGTTGAGCTCCATGGTGAACTCGGCCATGTCGTCCCCTCCAGCGGCACACGTGCATGTTACTTGCGGTAACAGCAGTCTGTTACCGGTGGGTAGTCGAAGTCAACTCCCACCGACCGGTCGGCACCCGATCGGTGCCCTGGGCATGCTTCAGTGTTAGTTTGCGCAGGCGTTATCGAAACAGCACGGGTGGGGAGAGACCATGGACACCACGCAGCGGACCGATCAGCAACGGTCCGCCGATCGCCGTCGGCGTGAGCTGCTGGAAGCCGCCGACCGAGTGGTGCTGCGCGACGGCCCGCAGGCCTCGATGAACGCGATCGCGGCGGAAGCCGGCATCACCAAGCCGATTCTCTACCGGCACTTCGGCGACAAGGGCGGACTTTACGCGGCCCTTGCCATGCGGCACACGGACGCGCTGCTGGACTCGCTGCGGGCGGCGCTGGACGCGCCGGCGGACCGGCGGGAGCGGGTCGAGGCGACGCTGGACACCTACCTCGCGGCGATCGAGGCGCGGCCCCAGGTGTACCGGTTCCTGATGCACCCGGCGGAGGGGGGCCAGCCGGGGGATCCGGGGTTCGATGTCGGCAAGCACAGTGCGCCGTTGCTGCGGCGGATGGGCGAGGAGCTGGCGCAGGTCATCGAGGAGCGGCTGGATCTCGGGCCGGGCGGGCAGCAGCTGGCGCGCGTGTGGGGGCACGGGATCGTCGGCATGATGCATGCGGCCGGGGACTGGTGGCTGGGGGAACGGCCTTGTTCTCGTGGTGAGTTGGTGCGGAGTTTGGCCGACCTCTTGTGGGGTCGCCTTGCCGCTGCGGGAGACAAGGTCGGCGGTCCGGGGTTCTGACCGGCGGGTCTCGACTGCGGGCCGGTGGGGCTTGTTCGCGCCCACGCGGCGGAGCCGCATAGCGGATACAGCCCCGCGCCCCCGAGGGACATACGCTCACCGGCGCCATGAAGCCCGGGCCACTTGGCGCATCAGTCTGCGGTGGCGCCAGCCCTTGAGATGGTCCGCGTAGATGCGGCCCTCCAGGTGGTCGCACTCGTGTTGCAGGCAGCGGGCGAAGAAGCCGGTGCCGTGGACGGTGATCGGGTCCCCGGTCACCGTGAAGCCCTCCACCACCGCGTGGTCGTGGCGTTCCGTGCCCGCTTCCAGGCCCGGCAGGGACAGGCAGCCCTCCGGGCCCCGGATCACCACGCCGTCCTTTTCGGTCAGGCGAGGATTGACCACATGGCCCACATGGCGGACGTCCTCGTCGTCCGGGCAGTCGTAGACGAAGACCCGCAAGGGCTCGCCGACCTGGTTGGCGGCGAGTCCGACGCCCTGGGCGGCGTACATCGTCGCGAACAAGTCCTCGACGAGCCGGGCCAGTTCGGGGCCGAAGTCGGTGACCTCCGCACAGGGTGTGTGCAGGAGCGGATCACCGTGCAGGATGAGGGGTCTCACGCGGCCGTGGGCGCCGGGGATGGAGCTGTGTCGCATGGCGGCAAGAGTAAGGTCCTGTCGGTCCGCGTCTCCCACACGAGTTCGCCACAGTGCCGCGGTTCGGGAGTGCGAATGGATCTCGATAGGCTGAGGTCCACACCACGTGGCCGTCAGGCTTCAAGGCGCGGCGCGTACGCAAGGAGGATCGAGAACTGATGGCAGGCAACTCGGACCCGCTCTCGCCACGGGCCAAGCTGGCCGTGACCGCGGGCAAGGCGGTCGCGGCGGCATCTCGCGCCGCAGGGCGCGGCAGCGGTTCGGTGATCGGCGGCCGGGTCGCGCTCAAACTCGACCCCGACCTCCTCGCCCGGCTCGCCCAGCACCTGGACGTGATCCTGGTCTCCGCGACGAACGGCAAGACCACCACCACCCGGCTCATCGCCGAGGCCCTGCGCGCGGCGGGACCCGTCGTCTCCAACGCGCTGGGCGCCAACATGCCGGCCGGCATCACCTCGGCCCTCGCCGGCAGCTCGGACGCCCGCTACGGCGTCATCGAGGTCGACGAGAAGTACCTCGCCGGCGTCGCCCGGGACACCGCCCCGAAGTGCATCGCCCTGCTCAACCTCTCGCGCGACCAGCTCGACCGCGCCGCCGAGACCCGCATGCTCGCCGAGAACTGGCGGGAGGGGCTCGCGGGTTCCAAGGCCGTGGTCGTGGCCAACTGCGACGACCCGCTGGTGGTGTGGGCGGCGTCGTCCTCCCCCAATGTGATCTGGGTCGCAGCGGGGCAGATGTGGAAGGACGACGCCTGGTCCTGCCCGTCGTGCGGCGGCGTGATGCAGCGCCCGGGCGACGACTGGTTCTGCGGCGAGTGCGGCTTCCGCCGTCCGACGCCGAGCTGGGCGCTCTCCGGCGACCATGTGCTCGACCCGCACGGCTCGGCCTGGCCGATCCACCTCCAGCTGCCCGGCCGCGCCAACAAGGCCAACGCCGCCTCATCGGCCGCCGTCGCCGCCGTGTTCGGGGTGCCGCCGCAGGTCGCGCTGGAGCGCATGTACCAGGTGCAGGCGGTGGCCGGGCGGTACGACATCGTCCAGTTCCAGGGCCGCGACCTGCGCCTCCTGCTCGCGAAGAACCCGGCCGGCTGGCTGGAGACGTTCTCCCTGATCGACCCGCCGCCCACGCCGGTCATCCTCTCCGTGAACGCCCGCGGCGCCGACGGCACCGACACCTCCTGGCTGTGGGACGTCGACTACACGCGTCTGACCGGCCACCCGATCTGCGTCGTCGGCGACCGGCGACTGGACCTGGCGGTGCGCCTGGAGGTCGCCGACCAGCACTTCCAGGTCTACGAGAACCTCGACCAGGCCGTGGCGGCGTGCCCGCCCGGCCGGATCGAGGTCATCGCCAACTACACGGCGTTCCAGGACCTGCGCCGCCGCGTCGGCAACTGAGCACGAGACGTCAGGGGACTTTTGTGAGCGACAACCAACTGCGGGTCGTCTGGATCTATCCCGACCTGCTCAGCACCTACGGCGACCAGGGCAACGTCCTCGTCGTGCAGCGCCGGGCCCAGCAGCGCGGCCTGGACGTGGCCCGGCTGGACGTGCGCAGCGACCAGCCGATCCCGACCTCCGGCGACATCTATCTGATCGGCGGCGGCGAGGACCGTCCGCAGCGGCTCGCCGCCGAGCGGCTGCGCCGGGACGGCGGACTGCAGCGGGCCGTGGAGAACGGGGCCATCGTGTTCTCCGTCTGCGCCGGCTACCAGATCCTCGGCCACGAGTTCATCAACGACCTCGGCCAGCGCGAGCCCGGCCTCGGGCTGCTGGACGTGGTGTCGGTGCGCGGCGAGGGCGCGCGGTGCGTCGGTGACGTGCTGGGCGACGTCGACGCGCGTCTCGGGCTGCCCCCGCTGACCGGCTTCGAGAACCACCAGGGCGTCACCCGGCTCGGCCCCACCGCCCGCCCGCTCGCCCGGGTCCGCTTCGGCAACGGCAACGGCACGGGCGACGGCACGGAGGGCGCGTACAACGACACCGTCTTCGGCACGTACATGCACGGGCCGGTGCTCGCGCGCAACCCGCTGATCGCGGACCTGCTGCTGAAGCTGGCCCTCGACGTCAACGCGCTGCCGCCGACCGACGACCGCTGGTACGAGGCACTCCGCAACGAGCGCATCGCGGCAGCTCAGCAGCCCGCCTAGACGCTGCTGGGCAGCGTGCGCGAAGCACGCGTCAACCTGCTGGTCAACAGCCCGTATGACGCCCCATCCGCACAGGTGAGCGGGTTCGTCCAGCAGGCGGACGCGTGCTTCGGTCCGGCCCCTCGATGCCGCTAGGGTGGCGGGGATTCCAGCCGGACAACGTGGTCCGGTACCCGGCCCACGTTGAGAAGGTATTTCGGGCTATGCGCATTGGTGTGCTCACGTCCGGCGGCGACTGCCCCGGCCTGAACGCCGTCATCCGGTCCGTCGTGCACCGCGCCGTCGTCGACCACGGCGACGAGGTCATCGGCTTCCGGGACGGCTGGAAGGGCCTCCTGGAGTGCGACTACCTCAAGCTCGACCTCGACGCGGTGGGTGGCATCCTCGCCCGCGGCGGCACGATTCTCGGGTCCTCCCGGGTCCAGCCCTCCCATCTGCGGGACGGTGTGGAGCGGGCCAGGGGCCATGTCGAGGAGCTCGGCCTCGACGCGATCATCCCCATCGGCGGCGAGGGCACGCTCAAGGCCGCGCGGCTGATGTCGGACAGCGGTCTGCCCATCGTGGGTGTGCCGAAGACCATCGACAACGACATCGCGGTCACGGACGTCACGTTCGGCTTCGACACGGCCGTGGGGGTGGCGACCGAGGCCCTGGACCGGCTGAAGACCACCGCCGAGTCCCACCAGCGGGTCCTGGTGGTCGAGGTCATGGGCCGGCACACCGGCTGGATCGCGCTGCACTCCGGTATGGCGGCCGGCGCGCACGCCATCGTCGTCCCCGAGCGGCCCTTCGACATAGAGGAGCTGACCAAGCGGGTCGGCGAGCGGTTCGAGGCGGGCAAGCGCTTCGCGATCGTGGTGGCGGCGGAGGGGGCGAAGCCCCGTGCCGGGACCATGGAGTTCGACGAGGGCGGCAAGGACATCTACGGCCACGAGCGGTTCGCCGGGATCGCCCGGCAGCTGTCCGTGGAGCTGGAGGGACGGCTGGGGAAGGAAGCCCGGCCGGTGATCCTCGGGCATGTGCAGCGGGGCGGTACGCCGACCGCCTATGACCGGGTGCTGGCCACGCGGTTCGGCTGGCATGCGGTGGAGGCCGTGCACCGGGGTGAGTTCGGGCACATGACCGCGCTGCGGGGGACCGACATCGTGATGGTGCCGCTCGCCGAGGCCGTCAAGACGCTGAAGACCGTGCCGGAGGATCGGTACGAGGAGGCGGAGTGCGTTCTCTGAGGTTGCCGTAGTCAGCCGGGTGCGGATGGTCTGTGGCTTGTCGCGCAGTTCCCCGCGCCCCTGAACCGCCCCCGGTCGCTTGTGCGGCCGGGGGCGGTTCTAGTCTTGGGGCGGACAGATTGCTGCACACCCCCACGAAACAGGAGCCGGCGGAATGGATCACAGCGGGCACGGCATGACGATGGATCTGCCGCCGTTCACGCTGGGGCGAGGTCTGGAGTGGTCGGCGGACCCGTTCTTCCTCGTCGCCTGCCTGGCCGGGCTGGCCCTGTACGGGTGGGGTGTCGTGCGGCTCGTCCGGCGCGGGGACAAGTGGCCCGTGGGGCGGACGGTCGCCTACGTCCTGGGCGTGCTGAGCATCATGCTCATGATGTGCACCCAGCTGAACGACTACGGCATGGTCATGTTCAGCGTGCACATGGTGCAGCACATGGTCATCAGCATGGTGTCGCCCATCCTCATCCTGCTCGGGGCGCCGATCACGCTGGCGCTGCGGGCGCTGCCGACCGCGGGGCGGGGGCGCAAGGGGCCGCGTGAGCTGCTGCTCATGTTCCTGCACAGCCGGTACATGCGGATCATCACGCATCCGGCGTTCACGATCCCGCTGTTCATCGCGAGCCTCTACGGGCTGTACTTCACGCCGCTCTTCGACACCCTGATGGGCTCCACGGCCGGCCACATCGCCATGATGGTGCACTTCCTCGCCGTCGGCCTGGTGTTCTTCTGGCCGATCATGGGCGTCGACCCTGGCCCGCACCGCCCCGGCTACCTGATGCGGATGCTGGAGCTGTTCGCGGGCATGCCGTTCCACGCGTTCTTCGGGATCGCGCTGATGATGGCGTCCGAGCCGATGGTCGAGACGTTCAAGAACCCGCCCGCCTCGCTCGGCATCGAGGCGCTCTCCGACCAGAACGCGGCGGGGGGCATCGCCTGGGCGTTCAGCGAGATCCCCTCCGTGCTGGTGCTGGTGGCACTGCTGTTCCAGTGGTACGCCTCGGACCAGCGGCAAGCCAGGCGCACCGACCGGGCCGCCGACCGCGACGGGGACAAGGAACTGGTGGCGTACAACGCCTATCTGGCCTCGCTGAACACGCAGGGGCGCTGAAGACCTCTTCCGTACGGGCCGTGCGCGCCGGGCGTCCGCCGGGCACCATGGAAGGACCGAACCATGAGGAGGGGTGTTGCGATGCCCGGTTCCACGAACGGTTCCAACTCGACGAAGACCATGGGAGCGCTCACATTGGGCGGGCTGGTCGTGGTGACGGCCTACACGGTGGCGCTCGGGAGCAACGGCTGGCTGTGGTTCGGCTGGGTCGTCCTGGGTTTGATCACTCTGGGGATGGTGGTCACGGCGCGCAGCACCTGACGGCTCACTCCCGGGGCAGCCGGCCCGCCGAGTGCACGCCCGGCTGGTACTTCGGGAGCCGCACGGTGATCTTCATGCCCGCGCCCGCGGCGGTCTCGATGACGAGGCCGTAGTCGTCGCCGTAGACCTGGCGGAGCCGGTCGTCGACGTTGGAGAGGCCGATGCCGCCCGAGGGGCTGATCTCGCGGGCGAGGATGCGGCGGAGCAGGCCGGGGTCCATGCCGGCGCCGTCGTCCTCGATGACGACGAGGGCCTCGGCGCCCGCGTCCTGGGCGGTGATCTGGATGTGGCACTTGCCCGAGGGCACGGCCTTGCCCTCCAGGCCGTGCTTGACGGCGTTCTCCACGAGCGGCTGCAGGCAGAGGAACGGCAGGGTCACCGGCAGCACCTCCGGGGCTATCTGGAGGGTGACGGTGAGGCGGTCGCCGAAGCGTGCCCGCACGAGCGCCAGGTAGTGGTCGATGGCGTGCAGCTCTTCGGCGAGGGTGGTGAAGTCGCCGTGCCGGCGGAACGAGTAGCGGGTGAAGTCGGCGAATTCGAGGAGCAGCTCGCGGGCGCGCTCGGGGTCGGTGCGGACGAACGAGGCGATCACCGCGAGCGAGTTGAAGATGAAGTGCGGGGAGATCTGGGCCCGCAGCGCCTTGATCTCGGCCTCGATGAGGCGGGTGCGGGACTGGTCGAGATCGGCCAGTTCCAGCTGGACCGAGACCCAGCGGGCGACCTCGCCGGCGGCCCGGACGAGCACCGCCGACTCGCGGGGCGCGCAGGCGACGAGGGCGCCGTGCACCCGGTCGTCGACGGTGAGCGGGGCGACGACCGCCCAGCGCACCGAGCACTCCAGGCTGTCGCAGGTGAGCCGGAAGGCCTCGCCGCGGCCTGTCTCCAGGGGTCCCGCGAGGCGCTCCATGATCTCGGTGCGGTGGTGCGCGCCGTCCCCGTCCCAGACCAGGACCTGCCCCCGGTCGGTGAGGCAGAGGGCATCCGTGCCGAGCAGGGAGCGCAGTTTGCGGGCGGACTTGCGGGCGGTCTCCTCCGTCAGGCCGGACCGGAGCGGGGGCGCGGCGAGCGACGCCGTGTGCAGGGTTTCGAAGGTGGCGTGCTCGACGGGGGTGCCGAGACCGGCGAGGCTATTGGCCCGTGCGGTGCGCCGGCCGAGCCAGATCCCCAGGGCGAGTACCGGGAGCACGGCGACGCACAGGCCTGCGAGGAACCCGCTCATGCCGTCACCTCCGTGCGCAGTTCCTCGGGCAGGTGGAACCGGGCCAGGACCGCCGCGGTGCCGGGCGGGACCCGGCCGGGGGTGGCCAGGGACACCAGGATCATGGTGAGGAAGCCCAGCGGCACCGACCACAGGGCGGGCCAGGCGAGCAGGGCGTGCAGGGCGGCGCCCTCGCCCGGGTAGCCCGCCATGGTCGCGGCGACGGCCAGCAGGGCGGAGCCGCCGCCGACCAGCATCCCGGCGGCGGCGCCGGGCGGGGTCAGCCGCCGCCACCAGATGCCGAGGACGAGCAGCGGGCAGAACGAGGACGCCGAGACGGCGAAGGCGAGCCCCACGGCGTCGGCGACCGGCAGCCCCCCGACCAGGACGCTCGCCGCGAGGGGCACGGCCATGGCGAGGACCGTGCCGAGCCGGAAGTGCCGTACGCCCCGGGACGGGAGGACGTCCTGGGTGAGGACGCCCGCGACCGCCATGGTCAGGCCCGAGGCCGTGGACAGGAACGCGGCGAAGGCGCCCCCGGCGACCAGAGCGCCCAGCAGGTCGCCGCCCACTCCCCCGATCATGCGGTCGGGCAGCAGGAGGACGGCGGCGTCCGGATTGCCGCTGAGGGTGAGCTCGGGGGCGTACAGGCGGCCGAGGGCGCCGTAGACGGGGGGCAGCAGGTAGAAGGCGCCGATCAGGCCGAGGACCACGACGGTGGTGCGGCGGGCGGCGACGCCGTGCGGGCTGGTGTAGAAGCGGACCACGACGTGCGGCAGGCCCATGGTGCCGAGGAACGTGGCCAGGATCAGCCCGTACGTGGCGTACAGCGGGCGTTCCTCTCGGCTCTCGGCCTGCGACGGGGACAGGTCGCCGCCGCCGCCGCGCTCGGCCCGGGGGACGGGGGCGCCCGCGGCGAAGGTGAGGCTGGTGCCGCGCTCGATGCGGTGGGTGCCGGCGGGGAGTGCGAGGCGGGTGCCGGTGTGGCGTCGGCCGTCGACGGTGCCGGTCACCGTGACGCTCAGGGGCCGGTCGAGGGTGAGGTCGATGCTGTCGTCGACGCGGACGACGCGCTGCTCGCGGAAGGTGGCCGGTTCGTCGAAGGCGTGCCGGGGCGCTCCGTCGCTCTGCCAGGTGAGGACCAGGAACAGGGCGGGGACGAGCAGGGCGGTGAGCTTCAGCCAGTACTGGAAGGCCTGCACGAAGGTGATGCTGCGCATGCCGCCGGCGGCGACGGTGGCGGTCACGACGACGGCGACGATCACTCCGCCGAGCCAGTCGGGCGCCCCGGTCAGCACGGTCAGGGTCAGTCCGGCGCCCTGGAGCTGGGGCAGCAGGTACAGCCAGCCGACGCCGACGACGAAGGCGCCGGCCAGCCGCCGCACGGCCTGGGAAGCCAGGCGGGCCTCGGCGAAGTCGGGGAGCGTGTAGGCGCCGGAGCGGCGCAGCGGGGCGGCGACGAAGAGCAGCAGGACCAGGTAGCCGGCGGTGTAGCCGACCGGGTACCAGAGCATGTCGGGGCCCTGGACCAGGACGAGTGCCGCTATGCCCAGGAAGGAGGCGGCGGAGAGGTACTCGCCGCTGATGGCGGCGGCGTTGAGGCGGGGTCCGACGGTGCGGGAGGCGACGTAGAAGTCGGAGGTGGTGCGGGAGATGCGCAGACCGAAGGCGCCGACGAGGACGGTCGCGACGACGACGAGGGCGACGGCGGGGATGGCGTAGCTGGAGTTCATCGGTGGGGCTTCAGCGGTCTTCCACGAGGCGTACGAAGTCGCGTTCGTTGCGCTCGGCCCGGCGGACGTACCAGCGGGCGAGGAGGATCAGGGGGGCGTAGAGGCCGAAGCCGAGGACGGCCCATTCCAGGCGGCGGGCGTCCGGCATCGCCGCGAAGAGCAGCGGGAGCGGGCCGACGAGCAGGCCGAGGACGGCGAACACGGTGAGGGCGGCGCGCAGTTGGGTGCGCATCAGGGAGCGGACGTAGGTGTGGCCGAGGGTGGTCTGCTCGTCGATCTCGGTGCGCGGGCGGTAGTAGGCGGAGGGGGCCCGGCCGGCCTGCCGGGGCGGGCCGGTGACGACGACGCGGCGTTCGGTGTGGTCCTGGGGCACCGTCACGGCCTCCTCATCAGCAGGTCGCGCAGTTCGCGCGTGTGGCGCCGGCTGACCTGGAGTTCCTCGGAGCCGACGAGGACGCTGACGGTGCCCGCGTCGAGGCGGAGTTCGCCGATGTGGCGCAGGGCGACGAGGTGGCGGCGGTGGATGCGGACGAAGCCGCGGGTGCGCCAGCGCTCCTCCAGGGTGGACAGCGGGATGCGCACCAGGTGGCTGCCCTTGTCGGTGTGCAGGCGGGCGTAGTCGCCCTGGGCCTCGACGTGGGTGATGTCGTCGACGGCGACGAAGCGGGTCACGCCGCCGAGCTCGACGGGTATGTGGTCGGGGTCGGGCTCGCTCACGGGTATGCGGGGCGCCGCACCGCGCAGCTCGGCGGCCCGGCGGACGGCCTCGGCGAGGCGCTCCTTGCGCACGGGTTTGAGCAGGTAGTCGACGGCCTTGAGGTCGAAGGCCTGCACGGCGAAGTCCTCGTGGGCGGTGACGAACACAACGAGCGGCGGCCGGGCGAAACCGGTGAGCAGCCGGGCCAGGTCGAGCCCGTCGAGGCCCGGCATCTGGATGTCGAGGAAGACGACGTCGATGGCCTCGGGTCCGCCCGGGCCGGACTCCAGGGCGCGGTTCATGCGGCGCAGCGCCTCGGTCGCGTCGCCGGCGCCCTCCGCGCTGCCGATGCGGGGGTCGGCGTGCAGCAGGTAGAGCAGCTCCTCCAGGGAGGGGCGTTCGTCGTCGACAGCCAGGGCGCGCAGCATGAACCCGGAGTGTAGGGGTGATCCGTACGTCTGGACATGTGCCGGGGCGGACGTCCGCGCTGGACACGGTGCCCGCGCCGGGCCGGGCGCGGGCCGGGGTGCCGGTGGATACAGTGCCCGCATGAACAGCAGGTCCACGCCGTTCGACGAACTCGACCGGAAGATCATCACCGCGTTGATGGCGAACGCCCGGACGTCGTTCGCCGAGATCGGCACGGCGATCGGGCTGTCGGCCACGGCGGTCAAGCGGCGGGTCGACCGGTTGCGCGAGACGGGCGTGATCACCGGGTTCTCCGCGACGGTGAAGCCGTCGGCGCTGGGCTGGCGCACGGAGGCCTACGTCGAGGTGTACTGCGAGGGCGCCGCCCCGCCGCGGCGGCTGGCCGAGGTCGTGCGCGACTACCCGGAGATCGCCGCGGCGATGACCGTGACCGGCGGCGCGGACGCGCTGCTGCATGTGCGGGCGCGGGACGTGGAGCACTTCGAGGAGGTGCTGGAGCGGATCCGGCAGGAGCCGTTCATCCGGAAGACGATCAGCGTGATGGTGCTGTCCCATCTGCTGCCGGAGAGCCCCGAGGCGGGGGCGAGTCAGCCGGCCCCGGAGGGGGTCCCGGGCGGCGCAGCAGACGTGCGCTGAGCGACCGGAAGACGCAGCGTTCCTGCGCGAACGCGCAACCATTGTTTCTTGTCGTCCACCTCCGTCAGTTCCTACCGTTGTGTCAACTCCCCGTAACACACCGTGAGGAAGCGGAGGGACCCCTCTGTGCCCGACTCCCGTGTGCCGCGCCGGCGGCGCTACCTCGTCTGCGAACCCAGACATTTCGCCGTGCAGTACGCGATCAATCCGTGGATGCGTCCCGACGAACCCGTCGACGTCATCCGCGCCCTGGACCAGTGGCAGGCGCTGGTCGACACCTACCGTGCCCACGGCCATACCGTGGACAGTGTGAAACCCGTTCCCGGCCTGCCCGACATGGTTTTCGCCGCGAACGCGGCGGTCGTCGTCGACGGCCGCGTCTTCGGCTCGCTCTTCCACGCGCCCGAGCGCCGTCCCGAGTCCCTGCCCTACGAGGCATGGTTCAAGACGGAGGGCTACGAGGTGTACCACCCCGAGTCGGTGTGCGAGGGCGAGGGCGACCTGGTGCCGGCCGGCCGCTGGATCCTGGCCGGGACGGGTTTCCGCACGACCCGGGAGGCCCACTCCGAGGTGCAGGAGCACTTCGGGACGCCGGTGATCGGCCTGACGCTGGTGGATCCGTACTTCTACCACCTGGACACGGCGCTGTTCGTCCTCGACGAGGGGCACGCCGGGAACATCGCCTACTACCCCGAGGCGTTCTCGCCGGGCAGCCGCGAAGTGCTGGCCCGGATGTACCCGGACGCGGTGCTCGCCACCCGCGAGGACGCGATGGCCTTCGGGCTCAACTCCGTCTCCGACGGGCGCCACGTGTTCATCTCACCGGGGGCGACGAGCCTGGCCGAACAGCTGGCCGGCCGCGGCTACGTCCCCGTCCCCGTCGACCTGTCCGAGTTCCACAAGGCCGGTGGCGGCATCAAGTGCTGCACCCAGGAGATCCGGGAGATCCGCTCATGACCGCACCCGTCCGCACCGAGGACCCGCAGGGGGCCCGGGGCTCGCAGCCGGCCCGTGGCTCGCAGGAGCTGATCCGCGCGGAGGAGCCGGTCCTCGCGCACAACTACCACCCCCTGCCGGTGGTCGTCGCCCGCGCCGAGGGCACGTGGGTGGAGGACGTGGAGGGGCGGCGTTACCTCGACATGCTGGCCGGCTATTCGGCCCTCAACTTCGGCCACCGGCACCCGGCGCTGATCGAGGCGGCCCATCGTCAGCTCGACCGGCTGACCCTCACCTCGCGTGCCTTCCACAACGACCGGCTCGCCGAGTTCGCGGAGCGGCTGGCCGCGCTGACCGGCATGGACATGGTGCTGCCCATGAACACCGGCGCGGAGGCGGTGGAGAGCGGGGTGAAGGTGGCCCGCAAGTGGGCCTACGACGTCAAGGGCGTGCCGGCCGACCGGGCGACGATCGTGGTCGCGGCGGACAACTTCCACGGGCGTACGACGACGATCGTCAGCTTCTCCACGGACGAGACGGCCCGGGCGGGCTTCGGGCCCTTCACCCCGGGTTTCCGGGTGGTGCCGTACAACGACCTGGCCGCGATGGAGGCGGCGGTCGACGAGACGACGGCGGCGGTGCTGATCGAGCCGATCCAGGGCGAGGCGGGGGTGATCATTCCCGACGACGGCTATCTGGCCGGCGTGCGGGAGCTGACTCGCCGCAAGGGCTGTCTGTTCATCGCCGACGAGATCCAGTCCGGGCTCGGCCGCACGGGCCGCACGCTGGCGGTCGAGCACGAGCCCGTGGTGCCGGACGTGCTGCTGCTGGGGAAGGCGCTGGGCGGCGGCATCGTGCCGGTGTCGGCGGTGGTCGGGCGGCGGGAGGTGCTCGGGGTGCTGCATCCCGGGGAGCACGGCTCCACCTTCGGCGGTAATCCGCTGGCGGCGGCGGTCGGCACGGCGGTCGTGGAGCTGCTGGAGACTGGCGAGTTCCAGCGCCGGGCGGCCGAGCTGGGCGTGATCCTGCGCGACGGTCTGACGGGGCTGGTCGGCAAGGGCGTCGTCGGGTTCCGCTCGCGCGGCCTGTGGGCGGGCGTCGACATCGACCCCGCGCTCGGCACCGGCCGTGAGATCAGCGAACGCCTCATGCGGGAAGGGGTCCTGGCGAAGGACACCCACGGCTCCACGATCCGCCTGGCCCCACCGCTCACCATCACGGCCGAGGAGCTGATGAGGGCGTTCGCGGCGCTGGAGAAGGCACTGGGCTGAGGGGGCTGACCTCACCGGGGGCGGGAGCGGAGGCTCGGCACGGACCGACCGCTCCCCCTCCGCGTGCCGGCACCACGGGGGCCTGCCCGGCCTGGACCGAGCGGGCCCCTTCTCGCGCAGCGGAACGGCGACGGTCCACCCGGCCCGCGCCGGTCGGCCGCCCCTCTCCGCGCGACCAACCCCAGGCGCCTGCCCCGCACGGACCCACCGAGCCGCCTCCGCGCAAGCGGAACGGCGGCGGCCTGCCTGCCCGGCCTCCCCCAGCCCGCCTCTCTCTGCGCGCGACCAACCCCAGGCGCCTGCCCCGCACGGACCCACCGGGCCGCCTCCGCGCAAGCGGAACGGCGGCGGCCTGCCTGCCTGCCTGCCCGACCTTCCCCAGCCCGCCTCTCTCCGCGCGCGACCAACCCAGGCGCCTGCTCCCCCGGACCCACCGAGCCGCCCCCTGCGCAAGCGGAACGGCGGCGGTGGCCTGCCCCGGGGCGGGCGATTTGCCCGTGCCGCGGACCGGCTCTCTCCCACGCAAGCGGAACCGGGGCAGCGTGCTCGCCGAAGGCCGGCCGCCCCCTGCTGCCCGACACCCACATCAGCACCCACCCCACCCACACCGTCGCCCCAACCGGCCCTGCACAAGCCGCCCCCCGTTGCCGTAAGGGTGAAGATTGGGGCAAGAGGTGGTAGACCACTCTCAGCGACAGAGAGGTCGGCCGTGGGCACAGAAGAGGTGTGCGGCGTCGCCCGGCAGCGGTTCGATGTGGCCGACGCGGCGCCCCTGTTGCTCGATCCACAGGGCGTGGTGACGGGCTGGACCAGCGGTGCCCGGCGGCTGCTGGCGTACCCCGCCTCCGAGGCGGTCGGCAGGAAACTGGCCGACCTGCTGGTGGCCGAGGACGCGCAGCGCGTGCCGGACCTGGTCGAGCGGTGCCGCAGGGACGGCGGCTGGACGGGACTGCTGACGGCCCGCCGCAGGGACGGGCGGCCGGTGAGGGTCATGGCCCGGATCGCCTCGGCCGAGGAGGCGCACGGCGGCTCGCGCTGGCTGATGCTCCTGTCGGAGCTGGCCGACGCCCCCGGCTGGAGCATGAGCCGCACGGTCCTGGAGCAGATGGCGGCCGGCGCCCCGGTCGGTATCGCGATCGTGGACACGGACCTGCGCTTCGTCTGGTCGAACGCCGCCCTGGAGCAGTTCGGCGGCGGTCCGGCGGCGCGGCGGCTCGGTCTGCGCTTCGCGGACGTCCAGCCGGGCATGGACGCCCAGGCGGTCGAGGCCCAGATGCGGCACGTGCTGGAGACCGGCGAGGCGGTGGTCGGCTACGAGCACGTGGGTCACGTGCGCTCGGCCCCGTTGCGCGAGACGGCGCACATGCTGTCCTTCACCCGGCTCGAGGACGACCGGGGCCATGCGATCGGCGTGTACTACACGGTCGTGGACATGACCGAGCGGCACCGCGCGCGGCAGCGGCTGGCGCTGCTCGACCGGGCCGGCGAGAGCATCGGCCGCAGCCTGGACCTCACACGCACCGCGCAGGAGCTGGCGGACGTGGCCGTGCCGGGGCTGGCCGACTTCGTCACCGTGGACCTGCTGGAGTCGGTGCTGCGGGGCGCCGAGCCGGCCCCCGGGCCGCTCGCGGACTCGGAGGAGCCGGTGGAACTGCGCCGCGCCGGCTACCGGTGTGTGCGGGACGACCTCGCGGAGGCCGTCATCGAGATCGGCGAGGTGGTGGCCTTCCGGGCCGGCACACCGCCCTTCCGCTGCCTGGCCACGGGACGGTCCTGGCGCGAGGAGCGGCTCGACCCGCTGACCCGGGACTGGACCACGGACACCCCGAGCGGCCGCCGGGCCACGTTCCGGGAGCTGGGCCTGCACAGCGTGATGACCGTGCCGATCAGCGCGCGCGGCACCACCCTGGGCATCACGACGTTCTACCGTCGCCACCACCGGGAGCCCTTCGACGAGGGGGACCTGCGGCTGGCCGAGGACCTCGTCGCCCGCGCGGCCGTCTGCGTGGACAACGCCCGCCGCTACACCCGCGAGCGGGACGCCGCGCTCGTCCTGCAGCGCAGTCTGCTCCCCCACCGGCTGCCCGAGCAGGACGCCGTCGAGGTGGCCGCGTGCTACCGGCCGGCCGATGAGCTGACCGGTCTCGGCGGCGACTGGTACGACCTCATCCCGCTGTCCGGGGCGCGTGTCGCGCTGGTCGTGGGCGAGGTGCCCGGGCACGGCATCGACGCCGCCGCGGCCATGGGGCAGCTGCGGACCGCCGTACGGACCCTGGCGGCTCTGGATCTGCCGCCCGAGGAGGTGCTGGCGCACCTCGACGACCTGGTGGCGCGGTCGGCGCGGGAGGAGGGTGCGGAGCCCGGCCCGGTGGGCTCCGCGGGGACGCAGGGCGTGGGCTCCGGGTGCCTGTACGTCGTCTACGACCCGGTCGACGGCGGGTGCACGATGGCCGCGGCGGGGCATCCCGCCCCGGCCGTGGTCCGGCCCGACGGCTCCGTCCTGTTCGTCGATCTGCCGCAGGGGCCGCCGCTCGGCGTGGGCGGCCCGCCCTTCGAGGCGGTCGAGCTGCCCCTGGCGGAGGGCAGCACGCTCGCGCTGCACACCGACGGGCTGCTGGCCCGGGGGGAGACCTGGGCCGTCGACGCGGGCCGGGAGCGGCTGCGCCGGGCACTGGAGCGGGTGGGTCCGCTCGAGTCGCATTGCAGGGCCGTGGTCGACGCGCTGGTCCCGGCCCGCCCGTACGACGACGTGGCCCTGCTGATGGCCCGGACGAAACGTCTCGGCGCCGGGCAGGTCGCGGTCTGGGAGCTGCCGTCGGACCCGGCCGTGGTCGCCGACGCCCGCCGCACGGCCACCCGGCAGCTGGCGCACTGGGGCCTGGACGAGCTGGCCTTCACCACCGAGCTGGTGGTGAGCGAGCTGGTCACCAACGCCATCCGGTACGCCACCGGGTCCATCCGGCTCCGGCTGATCCGGGAGCGCGCCCTGGTCTGCGAGGTCCTCGACGGCGGCGCCACCGCGCCCCATCTGCGCCATCCGCGTACGACGGACGAGGGCGGGCGCGGTCTACTGCTGGTCTCCCAGCTCACGCAGCGCTGGGGCACCCGGTTCGTCCCCGAAGGGAAGATCATCTGGGCCGAGCAGGCCCTGCCGGACTCCCGGCATGAGGCCGGTTGAGGTTCCCCCATACCGTGCGAAACTGGTGTGACCCCGGCAGCGGTGAGGCGGTGGCCATGGCGGAGACGGCGATCGACTACGGTGCGGTGTTCAAGGCCCTGCCCGGCATGGTGGCGCTCCTGACACCCGAACTCGTGTATGCGGACGTCAACGAGGAGTTCGTCCGCGTCTCCGGCCGCTCGCGCGAGCAGCTGATCGGCAAGTACCTGTTCGACGTCTTCCCGGACAACCCGAACGACTCGGCCGCGACGGGCATGCGCAACCTGGAGGCCTCGCTGTACCGCGTCCTGGCCACCGGCGAGCGCGACACCATGGCCCTGCAGCGCTACGACATCGAGGACCCGGAGCGGCCCGGCGAGTGGCAGAAGCGCTACTGGAGCCCGGTGAACGCGCCGCTGCTCGGCTCCGACGGCAAGGTCGTGCTGATCCTGCACCGCGTGGAGGAGGTCACGGAGCTGATCCGGGCCCGGGGCAGCTCCCCGGGGAACCGGGGCGGCCGGGCCCAGGTGCTGGAGGCCGAGCTGTACACCCGCGCCCGTGAGTTGCAGGAGCTCAACGAGCGGCTGCGCCAGGCGCACTCCCGGGAGCGGGAGGTGGCGCTGGCGTTGCAGGAGGCGATGCTGCCCGCGCCCCGGCAGGTCGGCAACCACCCGGCCGCCGTCCGGTACCGGCCCGCCGTGGGCGCGCTCAACGTGTGCGGGGACTGGTACGACCTGGTCGATCTGGTGGGCGGCGACCGGATCGGCGTGGCCGTGGGAGACGTGGTCGGGCACGGGCTGGAGGCCGCGGGCGTGATGGGCCAGCTGCGCAGTGCGCTCAGCGCGGCCTCCCGGGTCGCCGCGGGGCCGGCCCAGGCCCTGGACGTGGTGGGGCGCTACGCCCACGTGATCGACGGGGCCGAGTCGGCGACCGCCGTGACGACCTTCATCGACTGCGACCGGCACGTCATCACGTACAGCAGCGCCGGCCATCCCCCGCCCGTGCTCGTCCACGCCGACGGCCGCACGGAGTTTCTCGACCAGGCCACGGACACACCACTCGACGCCCGCCCGGACCCGATCCCCAGACCTCAGGCCGAGACCACGTTCTCGCCGGGCGCCACGCTCGTGCTGTACACGGACGGCCTGATCGAACGGCGGCGTGAGGACATCGACACGGGTCTGGACCGGCTCGCCCACTCCCTGCGCGAGCATCGGGCCCAGGACCTCGAGACCCTCGCCGACACCGTGCTGCTGGAGTTGCTGCCGCCCGGCGGCGCCACCGACGACACCGCGCTGATCATCGTGCGCCTGTGACCGGCAGCCTGGACCTACAGACGGGTCTTGCCGTGGTCGAGCAGCCGGACGCGGTCGACGTTCTGCCGGTCCTCGGCCTCCGCGCTGGGCTCACCGGCGAACCACGCGTCGAGGATCTCCGACAGCAGCGGCTCCGACGTCAGCCGCAGGCTGAGCGCGAGCACGTTGGCGTCGTTCCAGCGGCGCGCGCCGTCGGCCGTGTAGGCGTCCGTGCACAGGGCGGCCCGCACGCCGGGCACCTTGTTCGCGGCGATCGAGGCGCCCGTGCCGGTCCAGCAGCACACCACCGCCTGGTCGGCCGTACCCTCGGCGACCTCGCGGGCCGCGGCCTCGGAGCACACCGCCCACTGCGGGTCGTCGTCCGCGAGCAGCGCGCCGTGCGGGCGCACCTCGTGCCCCCGCTCGCGCAGGGCGGCCACGAGGGAGCGGGCGACGGGTTCGTCCATGTCCGAGGAAACAGAGATCCGCATGCCTGGCAGGTTACTCGGCTGGGCGGCCGGGGCCACCGGCCCACAGCAGCCGTCCGCCTGCAAGAGCCACCGGCCCGCCACGCACCACCGCTATCGCGCCAGGCCACCCGTTCGGCTTGCCCGTCACCCGGGCGGCGCAGCACGCTGGTCCCGCGGTCCTCCCCAGCCGCATGAGCACCACCGGATACACCCACCTGACTGACCATCAGTCAAATGGCGAAGGATCTGTGCGGTCCGCCCGCACGAGGTGCCCGGTGGCCGCTCCTGCACCTACACTGGCACCCCACGACATGCCGGTTGACCTGCTGGAACGCGGCGGTTGAGTCCACCGCGAGAGTCGAGGAGCGCCCGCTTTGTTCTACTACCTGCTGAAATACGTACTTCTGGGCCCGCTGCTGCGACTGGTCTTCCGGCCTCGCATAGAAGGCCTGGAGCACGTTCCCTCGGAGGGCGCGGCCATCATCGCCGGCAACCATCTGTCGTTCTCGGACCACTTCCTGATGCCGGCGATCCTCAAACGGCGCATCACCTTCCTCGCGAAGGCCGAGTACTTCACGGGCCCGGGCGTCAAGGGCCGCCTGACGGCCTTCTTCTTCCGCAGCGCGGGACAGATCCCGGTCGACCGCTCCGGCAAGGACGCGGGCCAGGCCGCGATCCGCGAGGGCCTCGGCGTGCTGAGCAAGGACGAGCTGCTCGGCATCTACCCCGAGGGCACCCGCTCGCACGACGGCCGGCTCTACAAGGGCAAGGTCGGGGTGGCGGTGATGGCCCTCAAGGCCGGCGTCCCGGTGATCCCCTGCGCGATGATCGGCACCTTCGAGGCCCAGCCGCCCGGCAAGGTCATCCCCAACGTCCACCCCGTCGTGATCCGCTTCGGCAAACCCCTCGACTTCTCCCGCTACGAGGGCATGGAGAACGAGAAGGCCATCCTGCGCGCCATCACCGACGAGATCATGTACGCGATCCTCTCCCTGTCCGAGCAGGAGTACGTCGACCGGTACGCGGCCGTGGTGAAGGCCGAGGAGACCGCCGCCAACAAGGAACGCAAGTTCCGTCGCATGCCCCTCAGCTGAGCTCTGCTGTCGGCTGAGCCGGTTCCCGGGGCGGCTTCCGGCGGCCTACGGTCGCGGCATGAGACGTGCTGTGGTGATCGGAGCGGGCGGGCAGATCGGGAGGCCGGCCGTGGAGGCGCTGGCGCGGGACGGCTGGGAGGTGACGGCCGCCTCGCGCGGCGGCGGACGGGCCGAGAACTGGCCCGGCGAGGTGCGCGCGCGGCGGCTGGACCGGGAGGACGACGCAGCGCTCGGCGCGCTGATCGGCGACGGCTGCGACCTCGTGGTCGACATGGTCGCCTATGAGGCCCGGCACGCAGAGCAGTTGACGGGCCTGGCCGACCGGATCGGCTCGGCCGTGGTGGTGTCGACCGCGTCGGTGTACGCGGACGGCAAGGGCCGCGGCTTCGACACCATGGGCGAGCCGGACGGCCTCCCGCAGTACCCGGTTCCGATCGCGGAGGATCAGGCGACGGTCCCGCCGGGGGACGCCACGTACAGCACCCGCAAGGTGGCCCTGGAGCGTGAACTCCTCTCGGTGGGCGACCGGTTGCCCACGACCGTACTGCGCCCGGCCGCGATCCACGGACCGTACAGCCCGCTCCCCCGGGAGCTGTACTTCGTCAAACGGATCCTCGACGGCCGGCGCAGAAGGGTGCTCGCCTTCCGGGGCGAGAGCCTCTTCCACACCTCGGCCGCGCGCAACATCGCCGAACTGATCCGGCTGGCGGCGACCCGGCCGGGCTCGCGGGTGCTCAACGCCTGCGATCCGCAGCCGCCGACAGTGAAGGAGATCGGGGCCGCTGTGGACGCGGTCATGGGAGTGGAGACGGAGACCGTCCTGCTGAACGGACCGGCGCAGGCCTCCGTGGGCAGCTCGCCCTGGTCGGTGGAGCTGCCGGTGGTGTGCGATATGTCCGCCGCGGAACGGGAGCTGGGCTACCGGCCGGTCGTGTCCTACCAGGACAGCCTGCCGGAGACGGTCGACCGGCTCACCCGCCGGCTGTCCGGGCAGGACTGGCGCGAGGCGTTCCCCACCCTCGCCCGTGCCTACCCGGACCTCTTCGACTACGCGGCCGAGGACGCCTGGTTCGCGGTCCGGTCGGCATGAGGAAAGGGCGGCCGGGTTTCCGGCCGCCCCTCGTCAGCGTACGGACTACGGCTTGGGCGTGGCGTGCGGTGTGCACGTCACGTCGGCGCCGTCCAGCTTGCCGGTGAGCAGGTAGCTGTCCACCCGGGGGTTGATGCACGGGTTGACGAGGCTGGTCACGCCGTGGGAGCCGGCGTCCTTCTCCGTGATCAGGCGGGAGCCCTTGAACCGCTTGTGCAGTTCCACGGCGCCCGCGTACGGGGTGGCCGCGTCCCGCTCGGACTGGACGATGAGCACGCCGGGCAGGCCCTTGCCGGTCTTGACGTTCACCGGCGTCTGCTGCTTGGCCGGCCAGGTGGCGCACGGCAGGTTCATCCAGGCGTTGGCCCAGGTCATGAAGGGGTGGTCCTTGTGGAGCCGCGTGTTGTCGCGGTCCCACTTGCGCCAGCTGGTGGGCCACTTGGCGTCGGCGCACTCCACGGCCGTGTAGACGGCGTTGCCGTTCTCCGAGGACGCGTTGCCCGCCGTGTCGGACAGGTCGGGGGCGGCGGCGGCGACGAGCGCCTGGGTGTCCCCGGCGACGTACTTGCTGAAGACCGACGCGACCGGCGCCCAAGCGGAGTCGTAGTACGGGGCGCTCTGGAAGAAGGAGATGAGCTCGGCCGGGCCGACCACCCCGCCGATGGGGTTCTTCTTCGCGGTGGCGCGCAGCTCGAGCCACTTCGCCTGGACGTCGGCACGGGTCGTGCCGAGGTGGTAGGTCGCGTCGTGCTGGGCGACCCAGTCCTGCCAGTCCTTCCAGCGGCCCTCGAACGCGACGTCCTGGTCCAGGTTGGCCTGGTACCAGATCTTCTCGCGGGACGGGTTGACGACGCTGTCGACGACCATGCGGCGCACGTGGTCCGGGAAGAGGGTGCCGTAGACGGCGCCCAGGTAGGTGCCGTAGGAGACGCCGAGGAAGTTGAGCTTCTTCTCGCCGAGGGCGGCGCGGATGACGTCGAGGTCGCGCGCGGTGTTCGGCGTGGTCATGTGCGGCAGCATCCAACCGCTGCGCTCCTGGCAGCCCTCGGCGTACTCGCGGGCCAGCTTGCGCTGGGCGAGCTTGTCGGCCTCGGAGTCGGGCACCGGGTCCGCCTTGGGTGCCTTGACGAACTCCTGCGGGTCGACGCAGGAGATGGGCGTGGACTTGCCGACACCGCGCGGGTCGAAGCCCACGAAGTCATAGGCCTTGGCCGCGTTGGCCCAGACCGCGTTCTTGTTGGTGACCCGGGCCGGGAAGCGCAGTCCGGAGCCGCCGGGGCCGCCGGGGTTGTAGATCAGCGCGCCCTGCCGCTCGGCCTTCGTGCCCGTGTTGCCGATGCGGTCGACGGCGAGCTTGATCTGCTTGCCGTGGGGCTTGGCGTAGTCGAGCGGCACGGTGACGTACCCGCACTGGATCGGCTTGGCCAGGTTCCAGTCGGCGGGGCAGTCCTGCCAGTCGATGCCCGCCTTCGCGGCCCGGGCGGCGGCGATCGCGGTGCCGCGGGCCTCCCGGTCCTGGCCGTGGCCGCTGCCCGCGCTCGCGCTCGCGTTCGCGGTGGGCGCCGCGACGGCGCCGGCTATCAGCGTGGCCGTGACGAGCGCGCCGGCCGAACCCAGCGCCGCCACCCGCCTCTTCGGTCTCGAACCCCTCAAGGGGGACCTCCCCGTACCTCGTTGCGATCAGTACGGAGGATCCTCCCTGTTGTTAGGTTCCTGACAACAGAGTCGGGCGCCCTTCTTTGCCAATCCGATAAACGGAGAGTTCGTTCTGTTCTGCGGACGCCTACGTCCGCGGGAGCGACGTGAGGGCCTCGTCGAGCAGCCGCCGCAGCCGGAGGGCGTCCGGCGCCACCGCCGTCACCAGCGCGGCGGGCCCGGCGAGCGGCACCACCGAGGCCCCCTCCCCCAGCACCCGGGCCGCCACCGGCTCGGCGGCGAACTCCGGTTGTACGACGACCAGTTGGCCGACCGCCCGATGACCCGCCAGCACGGCGGGCCCGTCCCAGCCGCCCGGCGCGCCGGGCCCGCAGGCCAATTCCTGGTCGAGCACGACCTGCCCGGCGACCCGCACCGTCAGACGGCTCGTGAGCCGCCCGGGTTCCTCACCGACGCGCCCGAGCACCTGCTCCTCGCGCAGCACGAGCCGGGCGGTGGCGGCGAGCTCGACCCGGGTGGTGACAGACAGGTCACTGCCGTGGGCGGAGATCAACTGCTCGGGCAGCCAGTGCAGTTCGCCGTGATCGGCGACATTGAGCCGGACGTCGTAACGGGCATCGCCCTTCGCCTGCCCGGGCAGCGCGATCGTGGCGGCGGCCGAGCCCACGGACAGCCGCGCTCCCTCTTCCACCCGGCCCACCAGGGTGAAGTGGTCACCGCCGAGCGGCCCGCTCATCGCGCCGACCAGCATGACCCGCGCCTCGGCGCCGGTGGCCCGGGTGCGCCGCAGCGCCAGCGGCCCGTCGCTCTCCAGCACGGGCAGCGAGGTCCCGCCGCGCCCGTCGTCACGGGCGACGATCCGCGCGACGGACCGCACCCCGGCACCGGCACTCACGCTCAGGCCGTCCACGCGGCGAGCTGCGCACGCACCCACGCGGCGACGTCCGCCACTCCGGCCTCGCTCCGCAACGACTGGAAGACGACCGGCAGTTCAGCGCGCTGCGCCTTGGCGTCGGCGGCCATCCGGGCGAGGTCGGAGCCGACGTACGGGGCGAGGTCGGTCTTGTTGACGACGAGCAGGTCGGCGGTGGTCACGCCCGGCCCGCCCTTGCGCGGGATGTCGTCGCCCCCGGCCACGTCGATCACGAAGATCTGCGCGTCGACGAGCCCCTTGGAGAAGGTCGCGGTGAGGTTGTCCCCGCCGGACTCCACCAGGACCAGATCCAGGGGCCCGACCGCGTCCTCCAGATCCTCCACCGCCTCCAGGTTCGCGGAGATGTCGTCCCGGATCGCGGTGTGCGGGCAGGCGCCCGTCTCCACGGCCGTGATCCGCTCGGGCGGCAGCACGGCCTCGCGGAGCAGGAACTCGGCGTCCTCGCGCGTGTAGATGTCGTTGGTGACGACGGCGAGCGCCAGCTCGTCCCTGAGCGCCCGGCAGAGCGCGGCGACGGTGGCGGTCTTCCCGGACCCCACGGGGCCGCCGAGCCCGATGCGGAGCGCTCTGCGGGTGCCGTCGGGGCGGTGGGCGTCCGCGCTGAGGGCGGTGGGGGTGTCGCGGTGGTGTTCGAGGTGCATGTGCGGCTCCTGAGGGCTCGTGGTCGGGTGCGGGTGGGTGAGGGCTGGTCGGGCTCACGCGGCGGAGCCGCATACCGAACACAGCCCCGCGCGCCTGAGTGGGTTACCTGAGCGTCCTTATGATGCGAACAGGCGTACTGGCCACGCCGCATGCACCTCCGCCCCGATCTCCAGCAACGGCGCCGACCCCGCCGGCAAGGCGTCGACCCCCTCGTCGACCACCTTCCGGGCCGCCTCCACCGCCCGGTCCGCGACCCGGTCCACCTCCGGCGCCAGCCGGGCCAGCACCCCCGTGGCGTCGAACGGATCCAGACTCAGCAGCCGCACCGTCGCCGACGCGGGCCCGCTCACGCTCTCGTACGCCGCGCAGTACGCCGCGTCCACCGGCCCCAGCCCCGCTGCCCGGGCCGCCAGCCCCAGCACCACCGGCTGATGCGCCCCTTTGGGGAACTCCCTGCCGAGGGCGTCCAGTTCGGCGGAGGGCCAGGTCGCCCGCGCGGCCCGCAGCAACTGCCGTCCCAGCTTCCGGGCGGCGACCCGCAGCGCCGGGCACGGCGTGCGCGCGTCCGCGGCACGGTCCAGCGCGACGGGATCGATCCCGAGGGCCGCCGCCGCGGACAGTCCCGCCGCCACCAGCCCCGCCGTGTGCAACCGTCCCCGGCAGAACTCCCCCAGGCTCGCCGCCCCACTGATCCGCCCGGACTTGACCGCCGCCTCGGCACCACCGGAGTGCGCATGTCCACCGGCGGGAAACCGCCCGTCGGCCAGGACGAGAAGCGCTGCACGCGACATCAGACCACCTCAGAACAGGAAGTACCGCTGAGCCATGGGCAGTTCGGCCGCCGGAGCCGCCTCGACCAGCTCCCCGTCGATGTGCACGGCGAAGCTGTCGGGGTCGACCCGCACCTCGGGCCGCGCGTCGTTCTCCCGCATGTCGGCCTTGGTCACGCCGCGCGTCGACTCGATCGCCACGAACCGCTTCCCGAGCCCCAGCCGCTCCGGCAGTCCGGCCTCGACGGCCAGGGGCGCGACGAAGTTGACGGAGTTGGAGGCCGGTGCCCGCCCGATCGCCCCGTACATCGGGCGCGGCAGGATCGGCTGCGGCGTGGGGATCGAGGCGTTCGCGTCGCCCATCTGCGCGTACGCGATCTGCCCGCCCTTGATGACGAGTTGCGGCTTGACGCCGAAGAACGCCGGCTCCCACAGCACCAGGTCGGCCAGCTTGCCGCTCTCGACCGATCCGATCTCCCGGGCCAGGCCCTGGGCGAACGCGGGGTTGATCGTGTACTTGGCGACATAGCGACGTACGCGACGGTTGTCGGCCCGTCCGTCCCCGGGCAGCGCGCCCCGCCGCCGCTTCATCACGTGCGCGGTCTGCCAGGTGCGCATGACGACCTCGCCGACGCGCCCCATGGCCTGGGAGTCGGAGGAGATGATCGAGATCGCGCCCAGGTCGTGCAGCACGTCCTCGGCCCCGATCGTGGACGGCCGGATCCGGGACTCGGCGAAGGCCAGGTCCTCCGGCACCGCGGGGTTGAGGTGGTGGCACACCATCAGCATGTCGAGGTGTTCCTCGGCGGTGTTGACGGTGAACGGCCGGGTCGGGTTCGTCGAGCTGGGCAGCACGTACGTCTCGGAGACCACGGTCATGATGTCCGGCGCGTGCCCGCCGCCGGCGCCCTCGGTGTGGTACGCGTGGATGCCCCGCCCGGCGATCGCGGCGAGGGTGTCGCCCACGAACCCCGCCTCGTTGAGCGTGTCCGTGTGGATCGCGACCTGGGTGCCCGTCTGCTCGGCGACGGTCAGCGAGGCGTCGATGACGGCCGGGGTGGAGCCCCAGTCCTCGTGCAGTTTCAGGCCGAGCGCGCCGCCGCGGATCTGCGACAGCATCGCCTCGTGCGAGACGGTGTTGCCCTTGCCCAGCAGGCCGATGTTGAGCGGATAGGCCTCCATCGCCTCCAGCATCCGCGCGAGATGCCAGGGGCCGGGGGTCACGGTGGTGGCCTTGGAGCCCTCGGCCGGGCCCGTACCGCCGCCGACGAGGGTGGTGATGCCGGAGGACAGCGCTTCGTCGGCGATCTGCGGGCAGATGAAGTGGACGTGCGCGTCGATCGCACCGGCCGTGAGGATCCGCCCGTTGCCGGCGATGATCTCGGTCTCCGGGCCGATGACCAGGTCCGGGTGGACGCCGTCCATGGTGTCGGGGTTGCCGGCCTTGCCGATGCCGGTGATCCGGCCGTCGCGGATGCCGACGTCGGCCTTGACGATCCCCCAGTGGTCGATGATCACCGCTCCGGTGATCACGGTGTCCGGGGTGCCCTCCGCCCGCGTGGCACGTGCCTGGCCCATGGACTCGCGGATGACCTTGCCGCCGCCGAACACGGCCTCGTCACCGGCGAGTCCGGGGCCGCCGGTGCGGTCCTCCTCGATCTCGACCAGCAGGTCGGTGTCGGCGAGGCGGATCCGGTCGCCGGTCGTCGGGCCGAACAGGTCGGCGTACGCGGCACGCGAGATCTCAGGCATCGAGGGCACCTCCGGTCTCCCCGCGCAGACCGGGCACCACACGGGCGCCGGCCAGCGGAACGAGTTCGACGTCGACGGGGATCCCGGGCTCGAAGCGCACGGCCGTGCCGGCGGCGACGTTCAGCCGCTTGCCGCGCGCGGCGGCGCGGTCGAACTCCAGGCCGGGATTGGCCTCGGCGAAGTGGTAGTGGGAGCCGACCTGCACGGGCCGGTCGGCGGCGTTGAGGACGGTGAGCCGGGTGACCTCGCGACCCTCGTTGTAGGCAATCGGGTCCTCGGCGAACAGGATCTCTCCGGGAATCACGGCGGCCTCCCCGTCAGACGATCGGGTCGTGGACGGTGACGAGCTTGGTGCCGTCCGGGAAGGTGGCCTCGACCTGGACGTCGTGGATCATCTCCGGGATGCCCTCCATGACGTCGTCCCTGGTCAGGAGATTACGTCCGGAGGACATGAGTTCCGCGACGGTCCGGCCGTCCCGCGCGCCCTCCAGGATGTGCGAGGTGATGAGCGCGACCGCCTCGGGGTGGTTGAGCTTCAGTCCGCGGGCCCGGCGCTTCTCGGCCACGTCGGCCGCCACGTGGATCAGCAGTCGTTCTTGCTCGTGCGGGGTCAGTTGCACGTCCCACCTCACAGTCCTCGCTCCGGGCCGTGCGGGGCCCGGTTGCCGCGGCCACGGGGCAAAGTGCCAGGTGGCGTGGAGCGGCAGGCTAGTTGGACCGCGTTTCGGACACGTTAACCGAGCTGTGATCCACCGTTTGCGGTGTTCTCGTCCCGCATGCTCGTCAGTGCCCGCAGACCGTCCCGGAGGATCTCGACCGGGGCCGGCCCGAAGAGGGACTGCTGTGCGATGAACCCGAGCACGGCGGCGATCATCGTGCGGGCCACATGGTCCGGCGCCACGTCCGCCCGCATCATCCCGGCCTCCTGGTAGCCCTCGACGATCCTCCCCCAGGCCGCACGGACCGAGCTGTAGCCCTCCCGCAGGAGGTCCGCCAGCTCCTCGTTGCGCAGCGTCTCCGTCCACACCTGGATGACGAGCCGCGGGAAGGCGGGCCGGCCGTCGACGACCAGGGACTCACGAGCGGCGAGCGTCTTGCCGAGGACGGAGGCGACGAGTTCGTCCGGCGGCGGGGGCGGACTCTGCCGGGCCGCCTCCTCGAAGGCCCCGCGGACCGAACCGAGCACCTCGGCGACGATGGCGCCGATCAGCTCCTCCTTGCCGCTGAAGTAGCGGTACACCGCCCCCGCCGAGAGGTCGACCTCCTTCAGCACGTCCTGCATGGACGTGGCGTGGAAGCCGTTGCGGGCGAAGCAGAGCGCGGCGCCGTCGAGGATCTGGCGGCGGCGGGCGTCGAGATGTTCCTGGGACACGCGGGCCATGATCCCCAACTTAAAACGAATATTCATTCTTGACAAGCCGCCGCGAGCGGGGCACGGTAGGGGCAGAATAAAAACGAACGATCCTTCTTTTTAGCGCTCCCGCTTCCGGTGCCCTCCGGTTCCGCTCGCTTCAGGAGACCCTCATGCCTTCCCGCAACCGCCACCTGATCGCGGTCGTCGTCCTCGTGCCCGTCCTGGCGGCCCTCGCCCTGTGGGCCTTCGCCTGGCCTGCCTCCCGTATCGCCCCCCGCGACCTGCCGCTGGGCGTGGCCGGACCGCCCGCCGCGGCGGCCCAGGTCGAGCGGCGACTGGAGCGGCACGAGGGCGCCTTCGAGATCCACCGCTACGCCGACGAGGCCGCCGCCCGGGACGCCATCGAGGACCGGAAGGTCTACGGCGCGGTCGTGGTCACGCCGCAGGGGCCCGAACTGCTCACCGCGTCCGCGGCCGGACCGGCTGTCGCGCAGTTCCTCCAGCAGGCCGTGGCGCAGCAGGCCGCCGCCGGAGGCGCACAGGTCGAAACGGTCGACGTCGTGCCCACCCCGGCCAGTGATCCGCGCGGCGCGGTGCTGAACGCCGCCGTACTGCCGCTCGCCCTGGCCGGTATCGCGGCGGGTGCGGTGGTCACCCTGCTGGGGCTGCGCGGCATCCGGGCCGTGCTCGCGCTGCTCGGCGCGTCCGCCCTGGTGGGCGTGGTCGCGGCCGGGATCGCGCACAGCTGGCTCGGGACGCTCGGCGGCGACTGGTGGGCGGAGGCGGCGGTACTCGGCCTGTCCACGGCGGCCGTCGGCGGTGCCGTCGCCGGCCTCGCCGCCCTGGTCGGTCCCGCCGGCACGGGCATCGGCGCCGCCGTGGTGATGCTGCTGGGCAACCCCTTCTCCGGCGCCACCTCGGCCCCGCAGATGCTGCCGGAACCGGCCGGCGCGATCGGCCAGTGGCTGCCGCCCGGCGCGGGTACGACACTCCTGCGCTCGGTGTCGTACTTCGACGGCGCGGCGGCGACCGGGCCCGCGCTGACCCTGGCCTGGTGGGCGGTGCTGGGGCTGGGTGCCGTACTGCTCGGCAGCTCGCTCCGGGCACGGAAGACGGGCGGTGAGCCCGCGGCCGACCGGCGGGAGCTGTCGGCCGTCGGCTGACCACCGCCCCGCCCGCGCCCGGGCGACCTCACAGCAGACGACCGTGTGTCCCCGCTGTGGCGGACGGGGACGCACGGCCTTTCGTCAGGCCGGGCCGGCGCTCCGGTGCTCCGCCGCGATGCCCAATCGCCGTGGCTCGACAGGAGTGGACGCGACCTCCCGGACCGTGGAGACCGCGCTGATCACCTGCTCCTCCGCGACCTCCGCGAGCTCCTGAGTCTCTTCGAGTCGCCGCAGGTCATCGGCCGATACGAGGGCGACGAGGGGCTTGCCGTGCCGGGTCACGACGACGCGTTCGCCGGCGTACACCACGCGGTTGATCAGGTCGGCGAGTTCAGCCCTGGCTTGCGTCACCGGAATCTCGTAGGCCATGTCCCCATCATAACGTGACGTACGTCCTGTACATTTTTCACAGAGACGGCTGTCGCCGGAGACAGCTCCGCCCGCGAGGAGGGGTTCGCCATGACCCGATCGTCCGCCCGCTACGTGCTGCCCGAGTTCACCGAACGCACGGGGTCCGGGCTCCGGACGATGGATCCGTACTCCAAGCTTCTGGAGGAGCGGATCGTCTTCCTAGGGGCACCCGTGGACGAGACCTCGGCGAACGACGTGATGGCCCAGTTCATGCACCTCGAGCACCAGGCCCCCGAGCGCGACGTCTCGCTCTACATCAACTCCCCCGGCGGCACGTTCCACGCGATGACGGCGATCTACGACACGATGCGGTACCTCTCCTGCGACGTGGAGACGATCTGCCTGGGCCAGGCCGGCGCCGCCTCCTCGGTCCTGCTGGCGGCGGGCACGCCCGGCAAGCGATTCGCACTGCCCGACGCACGCCTGGTGATCCATCAGCCCGCACTGCCCGAGCCGGTCCGGGGCCAGGCCGACGATCTGGCCATCCAGGCCGACGAGTTGACGCGCGTCCGGAGCCGGATGGAGGAGATGCTCGCGCTGCACACGGGCCGCACCCGCGAGCAGGTGAGCGCGGACATCGAGCGGGACAAGGTCCTCACCGCCCAGGAGGCGGTGGAGTACGGCCTGGTGGACGGGATCATCCCCAGTCGCAAGGCCACCCTGGCTCCGCCGACCGGCGAGTGAGGCCCTGGTGCTGCCGCCCGAACTGCCGCCGCTGCCCGCCCTGACCCGCGCCGAGGCGGAACTGATCGACCGTTACCTCGAGGTCGTCGACCTGCTCGGCCGTATCAACCCGGCCCAGGACGGGGACACCTACCGCGGACTGCGCGCCGCCCAGGCCCTGGTCGGCAAGGCGACCGCGCTGCGTGACGCACTGGCCCTGATGCACCAGCGGGGCGAGACCGAGCTGCACGCCGGCACGCTGGCCCGGGCACTGCGGGTGCTGGACGGCGAGCGGCGCACGGCCCGGCTCACCCTGCCCCCGGAGTCCGTCAGTTGACGCGCGACCGTCGGTCCGGACGCCCGCCCTGTCGGCGAAGCGTCCGGACCTGAGTTGAAACGGACCAAAAGACGTACCCCTGTTCGGAGTAGGGGGACGACCGATTTTGGGACCGATCCGGTTGCGCAACGCGCGTAGCCCGCGGGCGCAATGGGGCATTCCGTCGCTGGTCCGATGCTTCGCGAACCCGTGGACAGTGGCTCGAACGCACACGTGTCCACCCGAACGGGTGAGTGGTGAGTAACAACACAAACCCCCGGTTCCGTTGGGAAATCCGGACAGCCATGAGCCAAGATCCCTGTCTGACGACAAGCCCCCGCCGCTGTGGCGGGGCGATCCGGGCGGACGCCGAGTCCTGCCGCCACCCGGATGACCGGTCGACAGGAGTGGATCGGCAGGAGTGGAGGACCCAAGCACGACGGGTCGCCGGGACGGTCACACCATGACCGGACCCGAGCAGCCCTTGGGGTGAAGCCGCGTCAGCGGCCGGGCAACTTCGCCAGCCCGAATCCGACAGGTCATCCTTCACAGGCGGCTGACGAAGGGTTGCGCATGACTGCGCTCAATCGTGTCCCGTCGCTCATGGCCCGGGCCGGAACGGCCTCGGCGCTCACCATCGCCGCGGTGGGCGGCTCGATCGTGGCGCCCGGCTTCGCCTCCGACGCCGCGGCAGCCGCACCGGCGACCAAGGCACTCCAGATCGCGGCCTCCAAGAAGGGTTCACCCTACAAGTACGGGGCCACCGGTCCGCACCGGTTCGACTGCTCCGGGCTCACGCTCTATTCGTTCAAGAAGGCCGGCAAGAAGCTCCCCCGCACGGCTGCCCAGCAGTACAACAAGACGCGCCACATCTCCGCCAAGAACCGCAAGGCCGGAGACCTGGTGTTCTTCCACTCGGGCAGCAACGTGTACCACGTCGGTATCTACGCGGGTAAGAACAAGCTCTGGCACTCCCCGAAGAGCGGGGACGTGGTGCGGCTGCAGAAGATCTGGACCAAGAGCGTCTGGTACGGGCGCGTGAAGTGACCAGCCCGGCGTGCGGCGGCGTCCTGACGCGCCGCCGCCCGCCGGAGCGTGACACGGGCTCACGTGGATACCCGTGACCCCATGGCCGAGCATCGACCCTGCACCGCGCGCAACGAGACTCCGCTGCAACGCGCCGACCGCAACTTCGTCGAGCTGCTCCAGGAACTCCGCGTCACCCAAACGGGTGTGCAGATCCTCTTCGCCTTCCTTCTGTCGCTGGCCTTCACGTCACGTTTCGAGGACCTCGACACGGTCCAGCGCGTCACCTACGTCATCACGCTGCTGCTGGCGGTCCTGGCCGCCGCGCTCTTCACCGCACCGGCCGCACTGCACCGCTCCCTCTTCCAGCAGGGCGCCAAGCCCCGCATCGTGCAGGTCTCCTCGCGCCTGGCCACCACCGGTCTGAGCGTGCTGGTGTTCGCGTTCAGCGGTTCCGTGCTGCTGGTGGTCGACGTGACCACGGGCCGGACCGGCGGTATCGCCGCGGGCGCCGCGACCTTCCTGGTCTGCGTCGGCCTGTGGGGGCTGCTCCCGAGGCTGGTGCGGCGGGCGGGGCCGCGTGGGGAGGCGGACGGCACCGAGGGGACCACCGAGGAGGAGCCTGCCCGGGGCGACGTGAGGGTCCCCGCACCGCTGCGGCGCACCGTCAGGCAGCCGTCGGGGCTTCGAGGAGCGGCAGCGCGCCGGGAGGCGTCGGCACGGCAGCGGTGACGGCCACGGGCTCCGGCGGGTCGCGAGGCTCGGAGGAGGCGTCGTAGCCGTGCGGGCGGCCCGGATGTCGGTCGCGCGGGCCGGGGCGGGCGAGACGGCCCGTTCGGCGGAGGGGTTGGGGAGGTCTCTCGGTCCTGCTGCGAGGGCGTGGCCCTGTGCCGCGGCAGGCGGGGTGGAGCGGCGGATGTGTGTGAGGTCTACAGCTCCTGCTGGACCGCCGTCGTCGCCGGCTGGACCGGAACGACCCACGGCAGTTCGATCGAGATGGTCTTGCCGCCTTCGCGGGTGGGGCGGATGCGGAGTCTGCCGCCGCATTCCGCGGTCAGCCAGCGGATGATGACCAGGCCGCGGCCGTTGTCCTGCTGGACGGCGGCGGGCAGGCGTCTGGGAAAGCGCGGGTGGCTGTCCGTGACACCGATGCGCAGGTGCTCGTCGCGGTCGAGCTCGACGTCCACGGTGAACGTGGGCGACTGGCCGAAGGTGTGCTGGACGGCGTTGGTGGCGAGTTCGGAGATGATGAGCCGGACGGTGTCGGACACTTCCGTGTCCGCCGGCAGGCCCCACTCCGCCAGCGTGCCCACCACATAGGCACGCGCTGCGGAGACCGAGGCGGGATCGCTCGGCAGAGTGAGGGATGCTTCCAGATGGTCTGCCATGGCGACGTCGTCCCTTTCCCACGGGACCGCGGCCCGACACGGAGCGGATGGTTCGAGTACGGTCCCGGACTGGTGCTTCGTCGCCAGACTGCCACCAGAACCCCCCTGAAGGGCGGCGATCCACCAAGATATGCATATATCTGTCGCTCAAAGCGGTGAACTCTGCGACGCGAGACCGTATTTGGGTGGCTCGGAAGGAGTAAGGAGGAGCCCATGCAGCACGGTCCCGCGGTGCGCCGCCGGAAACTGGGCGCCGAACTGCGTGCGCTGCGCACCTCGGCGGGGCTCACGAGCGGTGAGGCGGCCCGGCTGGTGGGCTGGCACCAGTCCAAGGTCAGCCGGATCGAAACGGGCACGAGCGGGGTGAGACCGCCCGACGTGCGGTTACTACTCGACGCCTACGGCGTGGCAGACTCCGAACTTCGCGGCCTCCTCATGATGTTGGCCGGATCCGACGACAGCGGCGGCCGGCACCACTGGTGGCACGCCTACCGCGGGGTACTGCCGCCGACCTACCGGGACTTCATCAGCCTGGAGTCGCAGGCCGGCGCGATGCGCACGCTGGAGACCACCGTCGTCCCGGGCCTGCTCCAGACGCCCGAGTACGCCCGTGCGGTGACGAAGGCCGCGGTGGAGGGACTCCCGGAGGACCGGCTCGACACGCTGGTCGAGGTGCGGCTGGCCCGGCAGGACGTGTTGCGCGCGGATCCCCCGCTGAACCTCAGCGCCGTCCTGGACGAGGCGGTGCTGAGGCGGGAGGTGGGCGGGCCCGGGGTCATGGCCCGCCAGCTGGAACGACTGGTCGAGGCGGCCCGGCTGCCCCAAGTGCGCCTCCAGGTCCTGCCGTTCGCCGCCGGGGCGCACATCGGTGTCACCGGACCTTTCGTTATCTTCTCATTTTCGAGCACTTCTGATCTGGATGTAGTTGTTCTCGACCACTTGACGAGTAGCCTCTACCTCGAACGGAAAGAAGACCTCCAGGCCTACACGGAGGCCTTCAACGCCCTTCAGATCCACGCCCTTTCGCCCGAGGACTCGTTGGATTTCATCGCCGGGACAGCCGCCGGCGCGTAAGGAGGCACCATGCGTGCACTGCCTCGTCACGTCCCCTCAAGCAGCGAACTGCACGGTGTGCGGTGGTTGCGCAGCAGCTACAGCACCGGCGCGAACAACTGCGTCGAAACCGCGTGTCCGGATGCCCCGCCCTGGGCCGGACTGCTCGCCGTGCGCGACTCCAAGGACCCGGCCGGACCCGCGCTGCTCTTCTCTCCGGGGAGCTGGGCCGCGTTCGCGGCCGGGGTCGACCGTATGTGACCGTGTTTGATCAGACAGACCGTCATCGTGCGACGCACGGCCGTGTCACGCCGACTCATGGCCGCGTCTCGCCGATCAGCCGTACAGCGCGTTCGATCTGCTGACCGGTCAGGTCCGCGCGGGCGGTCAGCCTGAGCCGTGAGATGCCGTCCGGCACGGAAGGGGGCCGGAAGCAGCCCACGGCCAGGCCCGCCGCGCGGCACTCCGCCGCCCAGCGCACGGCGTCCTCGGGTGAGGGCGCCCGCACCGAGACCACCGCGGCGTCCGGTCGTACCGCTTCCAGACCCGCGGCGGTCAGGCGTGCGTACAGTTCGCCCGCCACCGCACGGGCCCGTGCCGCCCGTTCCGGCTCGCGGCGCAGCAGCCGCAGGGCAGACAGGGCCGCCCCCGCCGCGGCGGGGGCGAGTCCGGTGTCGAAGATGAACGTCCGGGCCGCGTTGACCAGGTGGTCGACGACCCGGGCGGGACCGAGGACGGCTCCGCCCTGGCTGCCGAGCGACTTGGAGAGCGTGACCGTTGCGACCACGTCGTCGGCGCCCGCGAGCCCCATGGCGTGCGGGGCGCCGCGGCCGCCGTCGCCGAGGACGCCCAGCCCGTGGGCGTCGTCGACGACCAGCCCGGCGCCGTGCTCCCGGCAGGCCTCGGCCAGCGCCGTGAGCGGGGCCGCGTCGCCGTCGACCGAGAAGACCGTGTCGGACACGGTGATCGCCGTGCCCTCGTGGGTGGCCAGCGCCTTGCGCACGGCGTCCGGCTCGGCGTGCGCCACGACCTGGGTGGTGCCGCGGGCCAGCCGGCAGCCGTCGATGAGCGAGGCGTGGTTGCCCGCGTCGGAGACGATCAGGGAGCCGTGCGGGGCCAGCGCGGTGACGGCGGCGAGGTTGGCGGCGTAGCCGGAGGAGAAGACGAGGGCTGCCTCGAAACCGCAGAAATCGGCCAGTTCCCGCTCGAGTTCGGCGTGCAGTTCGGTGGTGCCGGTGACGAGCCGTGAGCCCGTCGAGCCACCGCCCCAGGTCCGCGCGGCCCGGGCCGCGCCCTCGGTGACCTCGGGGTGGCGGGCCAGCCCGAGGTAGTCGTTGCTCGCCAGGTCGAGGAGCGGCGAATCGGCCGGACGGGGGCGCAGAGTCCGTACGAGTCCGGCGCGGGCGCGCAGCTCCGCCTGCTCGTCGATCCAGCCGAACGTCATGGGTGGTCCTCCGCGGAATTTGTAGGCAGTGCACAGACACTAGCGGGATCACCAGCAGGTCACTGTGTGGCAATACCCACACCTCGAAGCCACTCTGTTGTGCGAAGTCTCCTTGGCCCGGGGCGCCTCCTTAGGACAGGATCGGCTTCCATGGACCTGCTGAACACGCTGGTGGACAAGGGGCTTCGGCGCGAGCTGCCGACCCGCGACGAGGCACTGGCCGTCCTCGCGACGTCCGACGACGACCTGCTCGATGTGGTGGCCGCGGCCGGAAAGGTGCGTCGGCACTGGTTCGGCCGACGGGTGAAACTGAACTATCTCGTCAATCTCAAGTCCGGCCTGTGCCCCGAGGACTGCTCCTACTGTTCGCAGCGGCTCGGCTCCCAGGCCGGGATCCTGAAGTACACCTGGCTGAAGCCCGACCAGGCGTCCGACGCGGCGGCGGCCGGTGTGGCCGGAGGGGCCAAGCGGGTGTGCCTGGTGGCGAGCGGGCGCGGCCCGACCGACCGGGACGTGGACCGGGTCTCCGAGACGATTCGGACGATCAAGGACAACAACGAGGGCGTCGAGGTGTGCGCCTGCCTCGGACTCCTCTCCGACGGCCAGGCGGAGCGGCTGCGCGAGGCCGGCGCCGACGCCTACAACCACAACCTCAACACGTCCGAGGCGACGTACGGGGAGATCACCACCACGCACACCTACGAGGACCGCGTCGACACCGTGCAGAAGGCGCACGCGGCCGGTCTGTCCGCCTGTTCCGGGCTGATCGCCGGCATGGGCGAGACGGACGAGGACCTGGTGGATGTCGTCTTCTCGCTGCGTGAGCTGGACCCGGACTCGGTTCCGGTCAACTTCCTGATCCCGTTCGAGGGCACCCCGCTCGGCAAGGAGTGGAACCTGACCCCGCAGCGGTGCCTCAGGATCCTGGCGATGACGCGGTTCGTCTGCCCGGATGCCGAGGTGCGGATCGCGGGCGGGCGCGAGGTCCATCTGCGCACGATGCAGCCGCTCGCGCTGCACCTGGCCAACTCGATCTTCCTCGGCGACTACCTCACCAGCGAGGGCCAGGCCGGCAAGGCCGACCTGGAGATGATCGCCGACGCCGGGTTCGAGGTGGAGGGCACCGACCAGGTGACGCTGCCGGAGCACCGGGCGGCCGGCGGCTGCCACGACGGCGGCGGGGTCTGCGGTTCCGGCGGCGGGGCCTGCGGCTCCGGCGGCGGGGCCTGCGGCTCCGGCGAGGAGCCGCAGGCCGCTGAGGCTCACGCGGGCGAGCCGCGGACCGACCTGGTCGCCGTGCGCCGCCGGGGCGCCGGGACGGACCTCGCGCCCAATGCCTGAGCCGACCGTCTCCGAGCTGCTGGAGCTCGACCGGCGGCACGTGTGGCATCCGTACGGCCCGATGCCCGGGCGGCAGGAACCGCTCGTCGTGGAGTCGGCGAGCGGGGTGCGGCTGCGGCTCGCCGACGGCTCGGGAGAGCTGGTCGACGGGATGTCGTCCTGGTGGTCCGCGATCCACGGCTACAACCACCCGGTACTCAACGAGGCCGCGCGCGAGCAGCTCGGGCGGATGAGCCACGTGATGTTCGGCGGGCTCACCCACGAGCCCGCCGTGCGGCTGGCGAAGCTCCTTGTCGACATGTCGCCCGAAGGGCTGGAGCACGTCTTCCTCGCCGACTCCGGGTCGGTGTCGGTCGAGGTCGCGGTCAAGATGTGCCTGCAGTACTGGCGTTCGCTGGGCCGCCCCGGCAAGCAGCGGCTGCTGACCTGGCGCGGCGGCTACCACGGCGACACCTGGCAGCCGATGTCGGTGTGCGATCCCGAGGGCGGGATGCACGATCTGTGGACCGGGGTGCTGCAACGTCAGGTGTTCGCCGACCCGCCTCCGGCACAGTACGAGGAGGCGTACGCCGAGCACCTGCGCTCGCTGATCGAACAGCACGCCGGTGAACTGGCGGCGGTGATCGTCGAGCCGGTGGTGCAGGGCGCGGGCGGGATGCGGTTCCACTCCCCCGCGTATCTGCGGGTGCTGCGCGAGGCGTGCGACGCGCATGACGTGCTGCTGGTGTTCGACGAGATCGCGACCGGATTCGGCCGTACGGGCGCGATGTTCGCGGCGGAGCACGCGGCCGTGACGCCGGACGTGATGTGCCTGGGCAAGGCGCTGACCGGCGGCTACATGACGATGGCGGCGACCCTGTGCACCGCTCGGGTGGCCGACGGCATCTCGCGGGGCGAGGTGCCGGTGCTCGCGCACGGCCCGACGTTCATGGGCAATCCGCTGGCGGCGGCGGTGGCCTGCGCGTCGATCGAGCTGCTGACCGGTCAGGACTGGCTCACGGAGGTCAAGCGGATCGAGGCGGGCCTGCTGGACGGGCTCGCGGCGGCCTCGGACCTGCCGGGCGTGAAGGACGTGCGGGTGCTCGGCGCCATCGGCGTCGTGCAGCTGGATCACGCCGTGGACATGAAGGCGGCGACGGAGGCGGCCGTGCGCGAGGGCGTGTGGCTGCGGCCGTTCCGCAATCTGATCTACACCATGCCGCCGTACGTCACGGGCGACGCGGACCTGGCGCGGATCGCGCGGGCCGTGTGCGCGGCGGCGCGGGAGGGATGACATGCCGGTACTGGTGATCACGGGCACGGGCACGGAGGTCGGCAAGACGGTCGTGACCGCCGCCGTCGCCGCGACGGCCCTGGCCGCCGGCCGTTCGGTGGCCGTGCTGAAGGCCGCGCAGACGGGCGTACGGCCGGACGAGCCGGGGGACGCCGCCGAGGTCGCGCGCCTCGCGGGACCAGTGACGACGGCCGAACTCGCCCGGTACCCCGAGCCGTTGGCGCCGGCCACCGCTGCGCGCCGGGCCGGCCGGGCCCCGGTCCACCCGGACGAGGTCGCGGAGGCCGCCGCCAAGCTGGCCACCGAGCACGACTTGGTGCTGGTCGAGGGAGCGGGCGGACTGCTCGTCCGGTTCGACGCGGCCGGCGGCACCCTGGCGGACGCGGCCCGGTTGCTGTCGGCGCCGGTGCTGGTCGTGGCGCCCGCGGGGCTCGGCACCCTGAACACGACGGAGCTGACGGCCCGTGAACTGCGTTCCCGGGGGCTGGACCTGGCCGGGGTCGTGATCGGGAGCTGGCCCGCCGCCCCGGATCTCGCCGCGCGCTGCAATCTCGCGGACCTGCCGGACGTGGCCGGAGCCCCGCTGCTGGGCTCGGTTCCGGCCGGGTCGGGCGCCCTCTCCCCCGCCGGCTTCCGGGCGGCCGCGCCGCACTGGCTGGCGCCGCAGCTGGACGGCTCGTGGGACGCGGAGGCGTTCCGGGTCCGGGAGGCGCCCGAGGCGTTCTGAGCATCCGGGCGGGCGGGTGGTGAAACCGGCGCGGACGTGATCGCGTGTTGAACTACGTACGTGATCACCTCCGAAGGGACCACCTTGCACACGAACGGATCACGCCCGTCCCGCCGTACGGCCCTCGCGCTGGGCACGGCCGCCGCTCTCTCGCTGGGCGGCGGCACGGCCCACGCGTTACCCGGCACGGGTGGTGTCACCGCGCGGCTGCGGGAACTGGAGCAGGAGCACACCGCCCGGCTGGGTGTGTACGCCCGCAATGTGCGCACCGGCCGGACCGTGGCCTACCGGGCCGACGAACGCTTCCCGATGGCCTCGGTCTTCAAGACGCTCGCCGCCGCGGCCGTCCTGCGCGACCTCGACCGCGACGGCGAGTTCCTGGCCCGGCGCGTCCACTTCACCCAGGAGTACGTCACGAAGTCGGGCTACTCGCCCGTCACCGAAGACAACGTCGCGACGGGCATGACCGTCGGGGAACTGTGCGACGCCACCATCCGCTTCAGCGACAACACCGCGGGCAACCTGCTCCTGGAAGAGCTGGGCGGCCCGACCGCCGTCACGCGCTTCTGCCGCTCGACCGGTGACCGGGTCACGCGGCTCGACCGCTGGGAGCCCGAGCTCAACTCCGCGGAGCCGTGGCGCGTGACCGACACGACCTCCCCGCGCGCCATCGGCACGACCTACGCCCGGCTCGTGCTCGGCACCGTGCTGGAGCCCCGGGACCGCGCGCGGCTCACGGACTGGCTGCTGCGCAACACCACCAGCACCGAGAAGTTCCGCAAGGCCCTGCCCGCCGACTGGCTGGTCGCCGACAAGACCGGCGGCGGACGGTACGGCGGCAACAACGACGTGGGCATCACCTGGCCGCCCGACGGCCCGCCGATCGTGCTGTCCGTCCTGACCACCCAGCCGGAGGAGGACGCCCCGGCCGACAATCCGCTGGTGGCCAGGACGGCCGCACTGCTGGCGGCGGAACTCGCCTAGGGAGCCGCGTGGCAGTCAAGGGCAGCCCGGGACCTGGAGATGCCTGGCTCGCCGGCGGTGCGCTCGGCGCCGCCGGCCTGCTCGCCCTGCACTCGGCCGTGCCCAACGGGGCCGGACGGATGGGGAGCCTGCTGGAGACGTTCCTGCCGTGGCTGGGGGTGACCGTGCCCCTGCTCAGCTGCCTCGCCCTGCTCAGGCGGTCGAGGGCGGGGCTGCTCGCCTGCCTGGCGCCCGTGGGCGTGTGGCTCTGGATGTTCGGCGGGATGTGGTTCTCCCCGGCCCCTGGCCCGTACGACCTGAGCGTCGTCCAGCACAACGTGGCCGACGACAACACCGACCCCTCCGGCACCGCACGGGCCCTGCTCGCCACCCGCGCCGGCCTGATCGCCGTGCAGGAACTGACGCCCGCGGCGCGGCCCGCGTACCAGGACATCCTGGGCGGCTCCCATCCGCATCGGGCGGTGCACGGCACGGTCGGGCTCTGGTCGACGTATCCGCTGTCGGACGTGCGGCCGGTGGACATCCGGCCCGAGGGCTTCCCGGAGAGCTGGCGGCGCGGTCTGCGGGCCACGGTGTCCGCGCCGGGCGGCGAGCTCGCGGTGTACGTGGTCCATCTGCCGTCCGTGCGCCTGGGCCCGGCGGGCCTCACCTCCGCGGCCCGTGACGAGAGCGCGGCCCTGCTCGGGGCCCGGATCGCCGACGACCCGGCCGGCCGGCTGCTGGTGGTGGGCGACCTCAACGGCACGGTGCAGGACCGCGGGCTCGGACCGCTCACGTCCCAACTGCAGGCCCCTCCCAGGGGATTCGCGTTCAGCTGGCCGGCCGCGTTGCCGGTGGCGAGGATCGACCAGGTGCTGGGGCGCGATGCCGAGGTGACGGAGGTGTCGGCGCTGGCGGCGACCGGGAGCGATCACCGTCCGGTGCTGGGCCGGGTACGCCTGCGGTAGGCGTCAGGGGTGCGCCGGGCTCGCCCGGGGGACAATCTCGGTAAGGCGCAAGGCCAGCCTCGTCTGGGAGGTCCCCATGCCGCTCCGTTCCGGCAAGGTGCCGCGGGACACCGTGCACCATCCGCTGTTCGCACGCTGCTACGCCCGGGTCAGTGTGGCCGCCGAGACCCGGATGGGTATGGGCGGGATACGCGAGAGACTGCTGGGGGGGCTGTCCGGGCGGGTGATCGAGATCGGCGCCGGCAACGGGCTGAACTTCGCGCACTACCCGGGCAGCGTCGCGGAGGTCGTGGCGATCGAACCGGAGCGGCGGCTGCGGCACCTGGCCGTGGAGGCCGCGCTGCGTGCCGAGGTGCCGGTGGACGTGGTGCCGGGTGTGGCCGAGGCACTGCCGGTCAAGAGCGAGGGCTTCGACGCGGCCGTGGTGTCGCTGGTGCTGTGCAGTGTGCGGGACGTGCCCCGGGCGCTCGGGGAGCTGCGGCGGGTGCTGCGGCCGGGCGGCGAGGTGCGGTTCTTCGAGCACGGCCGGGGCGGCGGCCGGGTGATGACCTTCACGCAGCACGCGCTGGACCGGACGGTGTGGCCGGTGCTGAGCGGGGGCTGCCATGTGGCGCGGGAGCCGGTGCGGGCGCTGCGGGACGCCGGGTTCGAACTCGGGCCCTACCGGCAGGTGCTGATGCCCGCGGAGGGGCCGCGGCTGCCCAGTTCGTACTGCGTGCTCGGCACGGCGTGGCGCCCTGCCGGCGGGTAGGTCACAGGCTCCACTGGCGCAGTTCCTGCTCGATGTCCCGGACGGACGCCTCGCCGCTCTTGACCAGCCGGGCGAGGTCGCGGACCTGCTCGGGTGAGGTGACGACCTTGGCGCCGCTGGCGACGAGGTAGGCGTAGGCGACGGCGGAGGCGAACAGGGCGTTGGAGCGTTCCAGCGCGGGGACGTGGAGGAGGAGCTGGAGCAGGGCGGCGGCGCGGGCGTGCGGACTGTCGTAGACGGGGACGTCGAATATGGCGGCCTGGTGGCGGGCGACGGCGGCGACGAGGGCTCCCCAGTCGGTGACCTGGGGGTCTCCGGGGGTCTTCTGCTCGGCGAGCATCAGCAGCCAGGCGAGGTCGATCTCGAGGTTGTTCAACGGTTCAGTGCCGACCTTCGCGCGTGCCCTCGTGGTTCTCCGCCACTCGCGACGTCGTCGCTCGAGCGGGGGCACCCCCGTCGAACTCCTCGGCGAAGACGGACTCGTACTGCTTCATGAAGTCCGCGGCGGCCTCCACGAAGGTGTGGCCCACCTCGCCGGTGTCCTGTCTGACCAGCTCCTCGATGTAGCGGTTGACGCTCATCCCGCGGGCCAGGGCGCGTTCACGGGCGGCGCGGGCGGTGCCCTCGTCGACTCGCACGTTCAGCTGGGTCTTCGCCATACCTCGAAGCTAGCGCGCAGACGCTAGCGCCGGCAAGGGCGGAGTCCGCCCCGCGGAGGATACCGAGTGTGGGCCGGGTCACATTACCCTCGGGCAGGGCCAGGAGGTCCTGACGTCCACCCAGAGGAGGCGGCCTTGTCCACACCTGCTGCGGAGCACGCTCCCGGCCTCGCGCCGGCCGACGGGATCGCGGCCCGCGCCCGCGGTCTGACCAAGGCGTACGGATCGGGCGAGACGACCGTCCTCGCACTCGATTCGGTGGACGTGGACGTCGTCCGGGGCCGGTTCACCGCCGTGATGGGCCCGTCGGGCTCCGGGAAGTCCACGCTGATGCATTGCCTGGCCGGGCTCGACACCGTCTCGGCCGGTCAGGTGTGGCTGGGCGACACGGAGATCACGGGGCTGAGGGAGCGCGAGCTGACGCGACTGCGCCGCGACCGGATCGGGTTCATGTTCCAGTCGTTCAACCTCATCCCGACCCTGAACGCGCTGGAGAACATCACCCTGCCCATGGACATCGCGGGCCGGAAGGCCGACGGGAAGTGGCTGGACCAGGTGATCGACACTCTGGGCCTGCGGGACCGCCTCGGGCACCGGCCGTCGCAGCTCTCCGGCGGGCAGCAGCAGCGCGTGGCCTGCGCGCGGGCGCTGGCCTCCCGGCCCGAGCTGATCTTCGCGGACGAGCCGACCGGCAACCTCGACTCGCGCGCCGGCCTGGAGGTGCTCGGCTTCCTGCGCGAGGCGGTGGACCAGCTCGGGCAGACCGTCGTCATGGTCACCCACGACCCGGGCGCCGCCGCCCACTCGGACCTGGTGCTCTTCCTCGGGGACGGCCGGATCGTCGACGAGATGCAGCGCCCCACGGCGGAGGCGGTCCTGGAGCGGATGAAGCGGTTCGACGTGATCCGCACCCGGTACGAGGACGCCCCGGCGTCACCCGAGGAGAGCTGAGTCCGTGCTCAAGGCGACCCTGCGGAGCTTCCTGGCGCACAAGGGGCGGCTGCTGCTCTCCGCGCTCGCCGTCCTGCTGTCCGTCGCGTTCGTCACGGGGAGCCTGATCTTCTCGGACACCGTCAGCCGCACGTTCGACCGGCTGTTCGCCTCCACCGCGGCCGATGTCACGGTCAGCCCGAAGGAGGACCTCGACGAGGCGGTACCCTCCGGCCGGACGGCCACCCTGCCGGCGGCGCTCGCCGAACGCGTCCGGAAGATCGACGGGGTCGCGGCGGCCCGCGCCGACGTGGACGTCGACGGCCTCACGGTCGTCGACGAGAGGAACGAACCGGTCGGCCCGACCACCGGGGCGCCGACGCTCGGCAACGCCTGGAACCCGAACGAGCGCAGCCCCGTGAAGCTGACCTCGGGCCATGCCCCGCGCGGTCCCGCCCAGGCCCTGCTCGACTCCGAGACCGCCGGCCGCAAGAACGTGCGCATCGGTGACACCCTCACCGTCATTGCGCCCCCCGGGTCGTTCCAGGTCCGGGTGGTCGGCATCGTCACGTTCACGACCACCAACCCCGGCTCCGCGCTGCTCTACTTCGACACCCCCACGGCGCAGACGAAGTTGCTGGGCCGGGCGGGGACGGCCACCGGCATCTCGGTCGACGCGGCGCAGGGCGTCGGCGACGAGCAGCTCAAACAGCGCGTGGCCGACGCGCTCGGCGCGCACACCTACGACTTCAGGACGGCCGACGAGCAGGCCGAGTCGGACGTCGAGCGGCTGGGCGGGTTCCTCGACGTCATCAAGTACGTGATGCTCGGCTTCGCCGGGATCGCCGTGCTGGTCGGCGTGTTCCTGATCGTCAACACCTTCTCCATGCTCATCGCCCAGCGCACCCGCGAACTGGGCCTGCTGCGCGCGCTGGGTGCCAACCGGAGCCAGGTCCGGCGTTCGGTGCTCACCGAGGCCCTGCTGCTCGGGCTGGTCGGCTCCACGCTGGGGCTCGCCGCGGGCATCGGGCTCGCGGCCGGGCTGATCGCGCTGATGGGCCTGCTCGGCATGAACATCGACGCCGACGAGATGGAGATCGGCTGGGTGACCCCGGTGGCGGCGTACGTCGTCGGGCTCGGCGTCACCTTCGTCGCCGCGTACCTCCCGGCGCGGCGGGCCGCGGGTGTGTCGCCGATGGCCGCGCTCTCGGACACCGAGGTCGCGGGGGTGGGCCGGCCGCTGCGGGTGCGTGCGGTGGCGGGCGGGCTCGTCGGGGCGGCCGGGGCGGCGGCGCTCGCGGGCTGCGCGGTGTCGCGGCAGACGTCGTCGGCGGCGTCCCTGCTGGGGCTCGGTGTGGTGCTCACCCTGATCGCGACCGTGATCGCCGGGCCGCTGCTGGTGCGTCCGGTGATCCGGGTGCTCGGCGCGGGCTTTCCCGCGCTGTTCGGGTCGATCGGCCGGATGAGCCAGCGCAACGCCCTGCGCAATCCCCGCCGTACCGGGGCCACCGCTGCGGCCCTGATGGTGGGGATCGCCCTGGTGGGCGGGATGTCGGTGGCGAGCGAGTCGATGACCGCGTCGTTCGACCGGCAGATCGACAAGACGCTGGGCGCCGACTTCGTGATCCAGAACACCAACTTCCGGCCGTTCCCGCAGGAGGTCACCGACAAGGTGCGCGGCACCGACGGCGTGGGCCTGGTCGTGCGCGGGCGGTTCACACCGGTCGCGGTGCGCCTCCCGGACGGGGACCGCGTGGAGACGACCGCCGCGGGCTACGATCCGCGGCTCGACGAGGTCGCCGACATCGCCTACGCGCAGGGGGACTCCGCGGCCGCGCTCGCGAGCGGGCACCTGGCCATGGACCGGGACTTCGCACGCGACCACGGGGTGCGGGTGGGCAGCACCCTCCCGGTGGAGTTCCCGGGCGGCCGCTCGGCCGAGCTTTCGGTCGGCGCGCTCACCGACCAGGACTCCGCCGAGGGGTTCGGCACCCAGGGCGGGCTGTTCTTCGGGCTCGACACCCTGGTGCGGTACGCGCCGGGCGGGCAGGACTCCGCCCTGTACGTCAACGCCGGGGCCGGCACGAGCGACGGCGACCTGCGCGCGAACCTGGAGGAGACCCTGGATCCCTACCCGCAGGTGCAGGTGCGGGACCTGGCCGACTACAAGCAGCTGGTCCGCGACCAGATCGCCGTCCTGCTGTACCTCGTGTACGCGCTGCTCGGGCTGGCGATCATCATCGCGGTGCTGGGCGTGGTCAACACCCTCGCGCTGTCGGTCGTCGAACGCACCCGGGAGATCGGGCTGTTGCGGGCCATCGGGCTCGCCCGGCGCCAGCTGCGGCGGATGATCCGGCTGGAGTCGGTGGTGATCGCGGTGTTCGGCGCGGTCCTCGGACTGGTGCTGGGGCTGGTGTGGGGGGTGTGCATGCAACAGGTGCTGGCGCTCCAGGGTATGACGGCCCTGGCGATCCCGTGGGTCACGATCGTGCTGGTGGTGGTCGGCTCGGCGGTGGTCGGGGTCGTGGCGGCCCTGCTGCCGGCGTTGCGCGCGTCCCGCATGAACGTCCTGGCGGCCATCGCGCACGAGTGAGGTCCGCATGCTGAAACGGTCTGTCACGGGTCGCCGTGCATGATCTGATCTTGGAATGACCGACGTGCGCATCCGGGCCGCGACGCCCGAGGATCTCGACTCCGTGCTGGCCTTCTGGAAGGTGGCCGCCGAGGGCACGAGCATCAGCGACGACCGCGCCGGTGTGGAGCGGCTGGTCGCGCGTGACCCCGGGGCGCTGATCCTGGCCGAACTCGGCGGCGAACTGGCCGGCACGGTGATCGCCGGGTTCGACGGCTGGCGCTGCCATCTGTACCGGCTGGCCGTGCACCCGGACCACCGCCGCCAGGGCATCGCCTCCGCGCTGCTCGGCGCCGCGGAGGAGCGGTTCGTACGGCTCGGCGGGCGCCGCGCGGACGCGATGGTGCTCACCCGCAACGAGACCGCGCACCGGGCGTGGGACGCCGCCGGATACGGGCCCGAGGAACAGTGGCGGCGCTGGGTGAAGCCGCTCACCGGCTGAGCCCGTGCCCTCGGCGCGACAAAGTCGCCGCCTACTGCCGACGAATCTCTGACTCAGGTCACTAGACGCCGCGCAGGACTCCGGCCACGAGCCGCCGGGCGTAGGCGGCGTCGAGGCCGTCCGGGCGGAACAGGATGCGGTACATCATGGGCGCGACGACCTGGTCGATGACCGACTCGGTGTCGGGGGTCCGCTCCCCGCGCCGGGTCGCGCGGGTGAGGATGACGTCGATCTGCTCGGCGGCGTAGGCCGAACACCGCCCGGCGTTGCCGCCGTCCGGGTCGCCGAGCAGGGCGTCGCGGATGTAGGCGCGGCCGGCGGGTGAGGCCATCTCGTCGAGGAACTGCTCGGCCCAGGACGTCAGGTCGGTCGGCAGGGTGCCGTGGTCCCCGGGTGTGGTGTCGGGCCGCAGCCGCTCGACCGCCACGTCCGACAACAGCTCCTGGAGGTCTCCCCAGCGGCGGTAGATCGTCGACGGTGTCACACCGGCGCGCTGGGCGACCAGGGGCACGGTCAGGGCGTCCCGGCCGACCTCGGCGGCGAGTTCGCGCACGGCCGTGTGGACCGACGCCTGGACCCGGGCGCTGCGGCCGCCGGGGCGCACCATCTGTCTGCTCACGGATCCCACCTTAAAGCGCATCCATGGCTTTTGTCGTCGGCGGTACGGGCGCGAGCGAGCGGGCGGGCCGGGTCGACTCGTAGGCGTGGCCGACCCGCAGGAGCAGGCTCTCTTCGAGCGGCCGGCCGACGAGCTGCATGCCGATCGGGAGGCCTGCCGTGTCGTGGCCGACGGGTACGGACAGGGACGGCACGCCGGTGATGTTGGCGGGGGCGGAGAGCCGCACATAGGCGTCGGAGACGCCCTCGACGGTGCCGTCGGTCCAGGTGATCGTCTCCTGGCCGGCCCGGACCGCGGTCGCCGGGACGGTGGGGGCGGCGATGAGGTCGACGTCCCGCAGCAGGCGGGCCCACTCCTGCCGCATGAGGGTGCGGGAGCGCTGGGCGCGCAGATAGTCCCCGGCGGGCATCAGCTCCCCGGCCTCCAGCAGGACGCGAACGTCGTCCTGGTAGAGCTCGGGGACCGCGCGCAGGGTGGCTTCGTGGTAGGCGGTGGCCTCGGGCACCATCAGGCCCCACTGGGTGGCCCGGACGTAGCGGGTCAGGGGGATCCCGACCTCGACGAGGCGTGCGCCGAGGGCCTCCAGTGCGTCGATCGCGCTCCGGACGGCGGCTTCCACCTCCGCGTCGACGTGCTCGAAGTAGTAGGTGCGCGGCACACCGATCCGCAGCCCGGTCAGATCCGTGCGGGAGCCCGGCCGATAGGCCGTGGGCGGTGCCGTCAGCGAGGCGGGGTCGCGGGGGTCGTGGCCGGCCAGGGCGGTGAGGACGAGGGCCGCGTCCTCGGCGGTGCGGGTGATCGGGCCGACGTGGTCCAGGGACCAGGACAGGGAGGTCACGCCGTGGCGCGGGACGAGGCCGTAGGTCGGCTTGAGGCCGACGACGCCGTTGAGTGCGGCGGGCACCCGGATGGAACCGCCCGTGTCCGTGCCCAGGGCGAAGGTGGCCGTGCCCGCGGCGACGGCGACGGCGGACCCGCCGCTGGAGCCGCCGGCGACCCGGTCCCGGTCCCAGGCATTGCCGGTCTGCGGGGTGGTCAGCCCGTAGGCGAACTCGTGGGTGTGGGTCTTGCCGACCAGGACGGCACCGGCCGCCGACAGGCGCGCGGCGACGGTGCTGTCGGCCGGTGCGCGGTGGCCGGCCCTGACCCGGGAACTGGCGGACGTCGCGGTGCCCGCGACATCGATCAGGTCCTTCAGGCCCATCGGGATGCCGTGCAGCGGGCCGCGGTGGCGACCGGCCGCGATGTCGCCCTCCGCCTCGCGCGCGGCCCGGCGGGCGCGCTCGGCGGTGACGGTGACGTAGGCCCCCGCCCGCGGCTCCACCCGCTCGATCCACTCCAGCACGGAGTCCACCAGCTCGACGGGGGACATCTGCCGGGCCCGGATCGCGTCGGCCGCGACGGCGAGGGTCATTTCATACGGCTGCATCGTGCGCCTCCGGTGCCGCGCGGTAGGCGGGGGCGGGCGGGGTCTCTCCGAAGTCCAGCTCGCGCAGGATCGCGACGACGTGGTGGATGTGGTCGGCGGTGGCCGCGACGGCGGTGCGGCGGTCGGCCGGCAGGACCAGCCCGGCGCGGAGCGCCCAGCGGGCCGCTTCGTGCGGCGTGAGGTCGGACATGATCGCCCCCTATCCCAAAAGCCAACTGTTTGCGTTAGTGGACTGTAGGGCCTACCGTCGCGTTAACGCAAAGAGATTGCGTTAGCCCGAAGGAGGAGCCTTGAGTGCACCCACTTCCTGGACCGTCGGCGACATCGCCGTCCACCGCGTCGACGAGGCACCCCTGCCGCCCGCCACCGGCCCCTGGCTGCTCCCCGACGCCACCCCCGGTGTCGTCGCCGGGCAGGACTGGCTGCGTCCTCATTTCGCCGACGCCGAGGGCGTCCTGCGCCTCGACAGCCACAGTTTCGCGTTCATCGCCGGCGGGCTGCGCGTCGTCGTGGACACCGGCATCGGCAACGGCAAGGAGCGGGCCAACCCGGCCTGGCACGACCTCGACACCGACTACCTGGAGAGGCTCACCACCGCGGGATTCCCCCCGGAGTCGGTCGACCTGGTGATCCTCACCCACCTGCACGCCGACCACGTCGGCTGGAACACCCGGCGGATCGACGGCGCATGGGTGCCCACCTTCCCCGACGCCCGCTACGTGACCTCCCGCGTCGAGCGGGACTTCTGGGCCGGGTACGCCATGGACGAGGCCCGCCGGCAGATGTTCCGCGACTCCGTGATCCCGGTGGAGGAGGCGGGGCTGCTGGACCCCGTGGACGTCTCCGCCCGGGGCTCCGAAGTCGCCCCGGGCCTGCGCCTGATCCCCACGCCGGGGCACACCCCCGGCCACCTCGCCGTCGAAGTGACCAGCCGGGGGCGGACGGCTCTGATCACCGGCGACTGCGTCCACCACCCCGTCCAGCTCGCCCACCCCGGCATCGGCGCCTGCGTGGACATCGATCCCGCACGGTCCGAGGCCACGCGGCGCGCACTGCTCGGCTCGCTCGCCGGCACGGACACCCTCCTTCTGGGCACTCACTTCGCACCGCCCACCGCGGGGCGGGTCGTCACCCACGGGGACGCCTACCGGCTCTCCCCCGCCACCGTCTGAGCGACCCCGCCCGGGCGAGCCCGGAGGACTTTGCCCATCCTTTACTCTTGATGGGCCACTCGGTCCTGCATGAAAGGTTGTGAGCGTCCGCCCATGGGCGAGCGTCCCCGTGCGCGACACCGCGCGTTCCGCCCCGTCCTGGAGAACCATGGAACGGGGGTGAACCGATGACCGAAGTGCTCCTCCTCCTGACGGCGATCCTGCTCTCGCTCGCCTGCGGCGCCTTCGTGGCGGCCGAGTTCTCCCTCACCACGGTCGAGCGCGCCGAGCTGGAGCAGGCCGTGGAGCGCGGGGAGCGGGGCGCGCAGGGTGCACTGAAGGCCGTACGGAACCTGACGTTCCAGCTCTCCGGCGCGCAGCTCGGCATCACGGTCACCAACCTGGTGGTCGGCATGCTCGCCGAGCCGTCGATCGCCGCCCTGATCGCCGGGCCGCTGGAGGACCTCGGCGTCTCGGGCTCGGCGTCGCACAGCATCGCGCTGGTGCTCGGCACCGCTCTGTCGACGGTGTTCCTGATGGTCGTCGGCGAACTCGTGCCCAAGAACTGGGCGATCTCCTCGCCGCTGGCCGTCGCGAAGACCGTGGGCAACGCCCAGCGCTGGTTCAGCGCCGCGTTCCGGCCGTTCATCACGCATCTCAACAACACGGCAAACCGGGTCGTGCGGCGGATCGGCGTGGAGCCCGCCGAGGAGCTCGCCTCGGCGCGCGGACCGCAGGAGTTGGCGGCCCTCGCCCGGCACTCCGCCAAGGAAGGCCTGCTGGAGCCGGACACCGCCGAGCTGTTCGTGCGCACGCTGAACCTCGCCGACCTGACCGCGGAGAACGTGATGACGCCCCGGGTGCAGGTCGTCGCACTGGAGGTGCAGGCGACCCTGGAGGACGTCGCGAACGCGACCCGGGCGACCGGCCTGTCCCGGTTCCCGGTGTTCCGCGGGACCCTCGACTCGGTCGTCGGAACGGCGCACGTCAAGGACGTGCTGGCGGTGCCGGCCGAGCGCCGGACCCGGATCTACGTCTCCGAGCTGATGCGCGAGCCGCTGCTGGTCCCCGAGACGCTCACCGTCGACCGGCTCCTGGACCGGCTCTCCGGCAAGCGCACGATGGCCGTCGTGATCGACGAGTACGGCGGCACGGCGGGCGTGGCGACGCTGGAGGACATCGTCGAGGAGGTCGTCGGCGAGGTCCGCGACGAGCACGACCCGCACGAGAACCCCGACCTGGCCGCGGCCGGCACGGACGAGGCCGGGCACGCGCTGTACTCGGCCGACGGCTCCGCGCGCGTGGACCACCTGGAACGCGTCGGGCTGCGCGCGCCGGAGGGGCCCTACGAGACGCTCGCCGGGCTGGTGGCCACGGTGCTCGGCCGGATACCGGCCGCCGGTGACACCCTCGAGGTCGCCGGCTGGCACCTGGAGGTCCTGGACGCGACGGGGCGCCGGGCGGCGCGCGTCCGGCTGCGCGCACCCCTCGACGACCACCAGCGGGACGAGAAGGGGGTGGAGCTGTGACCGCCGTCCAGCTGCTGATCGGACTGGCGACACTCGTCGTCAACGCCTTCTTCGTCGGCGCCGAGTTCGCGCTGATCTCGGTGCGCCGCAGCCAGATCGAGCCCCACGCCGACCGGGGCGACCGGCGCGCGAAGAGCGTGCTGTGGGGCCTGGAGCACGTGTCCGCCCTGATGGCGGCCGCGCAGCTCGGCATCACGCTGTGCACGCTGGTGCTGGGTGTGGTGGCCGAGCCGGCGATCGCGCATCTGCTGGAGCCGGTGTTCCACGCGGTGGGCATGCCCGAGGGCGTGGGGCACGCGGTGTCCTTCGTGATCGCGCTGTCCCTCGCGACCTATCTGCACATGCTGCTCGGCGAGATGGTGCCGAAGAACATCGCGCTCGCCGAGCCGGTGCGCAGCGCGCTGGCGCTCGGACCGCCCCTGGTGGCGCTGTCCCGGGCGCTGCGCCCGGTGATCTTCACGGTGAACGCGTTCGCCAACGCCCTGCTGAAGCTGCTGCGCGTGGAGGCCCGGGAGGAGGTGGCCGCCTCCTACTCGGACGCGGAGATCGCGCGGATCGTGAAGGATTCCAGCGAGGCCGGCCTGATCGACGACCGCGCCCAGGAGCGGCTGCGCGACGCGCTGGAGCTGGGCCGCCGTCCGGTGCGGGACGTGGTGCTGCCGCTGGAACGCGTGGTGTACGCGAGCGTCGGCATCACACCGGAGGAGCTGGAGCGGCTGTCGGCGGAGTCCGGGTTCTCCCGCTTCCCGGTGGTGGACGAGGGGCGGCGGATCGTGGGCTATCTGCATGTGAAGGACGCCCTGGACGCCGCCGGGCGCGACGTGCCGTTCCGGCTGCGCGACATGCGGTCCATCGCACGCGTGCGGGAGCACACACCGCTGGACGACGTCCTGACGGCGATGCGGGGCAGCCGTACGCACGTCGCGGCCGTCCTCGGGGCGGACGGGCGGCTGGCCGGGCTGGTGACCATGGAGGACGTGCTGCGGGAGCTGTTCGGCCAGCGCGCCTGAGGGCACGCCCGGCTCCTGTGCGTTGCGGGGCCCGGAGGCCGACCGACTGATGGGTATGTGCACGGGATACCATTTCCGTCGCCATGCAGACGAACCCCACCTACAGCAGCCTGGTCGCGGTCGGCGACTCCTTCACCGAGGGCATGTCGGACCTGATGCCCGACGGCACCTACCGGGGCTGGGCCGACCTGCTCGCCGCGCGGATGGCGGCCCGTACGCCCGGCTTCCGGTACGCCAACCTCGCGGTGCGCGGCAAGCTGATCCGGCAGATCGTCGACGAGCAGGTCGATGTCGCGGCGGCCATGGGGGCCGACGTGATCACCCTGGTCGGCGGGCTCAACGACACGCTGCGGCCCAAGTGCGACATGGGCCGGGTCCGCGGGCTCCTGGAGGAGGCCGTGGAGAAGCTGGCCCCCGCCTGCCGGCGGCTCGTCCTGATGCGCAGCCCGGGCCGGCAGGGCCCCGTCCTGGAGCGGTTCCGGCCCCGCATGGAGGAGCTGTTCACCTGCGTCGACGAGCTGGCCGCGCGGCACGGCGCGATCGTCGTCGACCTGTACGGCGCGCCCTCCCTGAGCGACCCGCGGATGTGGGACGTGGACCGGCTGCACCTGACGGCCGAGGGCCACCGCCGGGTCGCGGAGGCGGTGTGGCAGACGCTGGGCTACGACCCCGAGGACGCCGAGTGGCGCACGCCGATGCCGGCGACGCTGCCGCCGGGGTGGGCGATGCGGCGCGTGGCGGACGCGCGGTTCGCCCGGCAGTACCTGCTGCCGTGGATAGGCCGCCGTCTGACGGGCCGCTCCTCGGGCGACGGCCTCCCGCCCAAGCGGCCGGAGCTGTCGCCGTACGAGGATCTGGCGTAGGCGCAGGTGAAGGCGGCCGGGACGCTCTCGTAGGTTCCGACAAGGACACCCGCGGCGCTGGCCTGCACGAATCGCCAGTAGAATCCGGTCACGTGACTTCTGCGCCCGCCAAGCCCCGCATCCCGAACGTCCTCGCCGGACGCTACGCCTCCGCCGAGCTCGCCACGCTCTGGTCGCCCGAGCAGAAGGTGAAGCTGGAGCGGCAGCTCTGGCTCGCCGTGCTGCGGGCCCAGAAGGACCTCGGGATCGAGGTGCCCGACGCGGCGCTCGCCGACTACGAGCGCGTCCTCGACACCGTCGACCTGGCCTCCATCGCCGAGCGCGAGAAGGTCACGCGGCACGACGTCAAGGCGCGGATCGAGGAGTTCAACGACCTCGCCGGGCACGAGCACGTGCACAAGGGCATGACCTCCCGCGACCTCACCGAGAACGTCGAGCAGCTGCAGATCCGCCTCTCGCTGGAGCTGATGCGCGACCGCACGGTCGCCGTCCTGGCCCGGCTCGGCAAGCTCGCCGGCGAGTACGGCGAGCTGGTCATGGCCGGCCGCTCGCACAACGTCGCCGCGCAGGCCACCACCCTCGGCAAGCGCTTCGCGACCGCCACCGACGAGCTGCTCGTCGCCCACGGCCGTATCGAGGAGCTGCTCGGCCGCTACCCGCTGCGCGGCATCAAGGGCCCGGTCGGCACCGCGCAGGACATGCTGGACCTGCTGGGCGGGGACGCCGCGAAGCTCGCGGACCTGGAGCAGCGGATCGCCACGCACCTGGGCTTCTCGCAGGCGTTCACCTCGGTCGGCCAGGTCTACCCGCGCTCGCTGGACTACGAGGTCGTCACCGCGCTGGTGCAGCTCGCGGCGGCGCCGGCGTCGCTGGCCAAGACGATCCGGCTGATGGCCGGGCACGAGCTGGTCACCGAGGGCTTCAAGCCCGGCCAGGTCGGCTCCTCGGCGATGCCGCACAAGATGAACACCCGCTCCTGCGAGCGCGTCAACGGCCTGATGGTGATCCTGCGCGGCTACGCCTCGATGACCGGCGAGCTGGCGGGCGACCAGTGGAACGAGGGCGACGTGTCCTGCTCGGTGGTGCGCCGGGTCGCGCTGCCGGACGCGTTCTTCGCGCTGGACGGTCTGCTGGAGACGTTCCTGACGGTGCTCGACGAGTTCGGCGCGTTCCCGGCGGTCGTCGCCCGTGAGCTGGACCGCTACCTGCCGTTCCTCGCCACCACCAAGGTGCTGATGGGCGCCGTGCGCGCGGGCGTCGGCCGGGAGATCGCGCACGAGGCGATCAAGGAGAACGCCGTCGCCTCCGCGCTGGCCATGCGCGAGCAGGGCGCCGAGCGCAACGAGCTGCTCGACAAGCTGGCCGCCGACACGCGGATTCCGCTGGACCGGGCACAGCTGGACGCGCTGATGGCCGACAAGCTGTCCTTCACCGGTGCCGCGGGCGACCAGGTCGCCACCGTCGTCGCCCGGGTCGAGGAGATCGTGAAGCAGCACCCCCAGGCCGCGGGCTACACGCCCGGGGCGATTCTCTGACGCGCCGGCCGGGTAGCCGACGGTGCCGCGTTTCACGCCCGAGGAGCTTCAGGCCGCCCGCGACCGCGTCGTGCCCGACGTGGTCGCGGAGGGTCTGCACGTCCTGTTCTGCGGCATCAACCCCGGCCTGATGACGGCCGCGACGGGCCATCACTTCGCCCGCCCGGGCAATCGCTTCTGGCCGGTGCTGCACCGGTCCGGGTTCACTCCGCGCCTGCTCAGGCCGTCCGAGCAGCAGGAATTGCTGTCGTACGGGCTCGGCATCACCAATGTCGTGGAGCGGCCCTCCGCGCGGGCCGACGAGCTGAGCGCCGAGGAGTACCGGGAGGGCGGGCGGCTGCTCGCGGCGAAGGTGCAGCGGCTGCGGCCGCGCTGGCTGGCCGTGGTGGGGGTGACCGCCTACCGCGCCGCGTTCGACGACCGCAAGGCGCAGGTGGGGCCGCAGGCTCGGACGATCGGGGACACGCGTGTGTGGGTGCTGCCCAATCCGAGCGGGCTGAACGCGCACTGGACGGTCGAGACGATGGCGCAGGAGTTCGGGCGGCTGCGGGAGGCCGCCGGGAGCTGAGCCCCTACGGCGGGTCCGTCTCCGTGACCAACGCCAGCAGTTGGACCTCCCGCGACGCGTCCCGGTCCCCGACCGCCACGGCGACCCAGCGGCCCGTGCCCTCCACCTCCCACAGGTGGGCGAAGCTCGCCCGCGCGCTCAACTCGGCCCACGGCCGGGGTATCTCCTCCCGCTCGGTGCGCAGCAGGACGGTCTGCAGGTTGTACGGAGCGGTGTCGCCCCAGCGGGAGGCGAGGAGCTCGCAGACGGCGTCGCGGTCCTTCTCGTACTGGTCGATCGTCACCGCCCGGGCCGCCGGGTCGCCGTCGGTCGCGGCCTCTAACACCGCGATGTGGTGACCGGGTCCCGAGACGCCGACGTCCGACGGGCCGTGCTCCGCCGGAAAAGGGCGGTAGCACAGCTCGTCGATGAGGGCGAGGTGCTGTGCGATGTTCATGGGTCCAGTAAACCCGCCCCCACTGACACTTGGCGGGGCGTCAACCGGCTCGCCGTCAGGCGTCCCTGCGGCGCACGCTCCAGGCTCCCGCCAGCAGGGCGGCGGCCGTCCACAGCGCGGTCACCGCGAGCCCCGACCACGGCCCCAGGGTGCCCTCGTACGTCTCCCGCAGGACCGCCTGCCCGGCCTTGTCGGGCAGGAAGTCGGCGACGGTGCCCGTGGCGTCGCCGATCACGAACGACACCACCAGGATGAACGGCACCAGCAGGGAGAGGGTGGCCACGCCGCTGCGGAGCAGGGCGGCGACACCCGCGGCGAACAGGGCCATCAGCATGAGGTAGACGCCGCAGCCCAGGACACCGCGCACCTGCTCGACGGTGCTGAGCCCCTCGGACGCCGGGCCGAGCCCCGCCCGCGCCACGAGAAGGGCGACGAGGGCCGTGACCAGCCCCACGAGGAGCGCCGGTACGGCGATGACGGCCGCCTTGGCCGCGAACCACCGGCCACGCTGCGGCACCGCGGCCAGTGAGAGCCGGAGCGCACCCCCGTGGAACTCCGACGACACGGCCATGGCCCCGAAGGAAATGGCCGCGATCTGGCCCGGTATGACGCCGGACAGGGCCGTGAACAGCGGATCGAACCCCGGGTCCGAGGCATCGGAGACTCCGGCGATGGCGGAGAACGCCGTGGTCGCCGCGAACAGGGCCAGCAGCGCTCCCGGCAGCGAGCGCAGGGTGCGGATCTTCAGCCACTCGGAGCGCAGTACGGGCGCGAATGCCATGGTCAGGCCTCCTGGGGCTGTGCGGTGAACTCGGTCTCGGCCCCGGTGAGGTCGAAGTAGGCCTGCTCCAACGTGCCTTCCTCCGCGGTCAGTTCCAGGACCGGTACGCCCGCGGCCGAGGCGATGCGGCCGATGTCGTCCACCCGTGCGTCGGGCACGGTCCAGTGCCCGTCCGCGTGTTCCTCGGCGTGGTGGCCGTGCCGGGCGAGGGCCGACTCGAGGGCGCCGGGGTCGGTCGTGCGGATACGGACGCGGGGCTGCACGCGCGCGTGGATGAAGTCCCGCATGGGGGTGTGGGCGAGGAGCCGGCCCCGGCCGAGGACGACGAGGTGGTCGGCGAAGGACGCGGTCTCGTTCATCAGGTGGCTGGAGACCAGGACCGTGCGGCCCTGTGCCGCGAGCCGGCGCAGCAACGTCCGGATCCACACGATGCCTTCGGGGTCGAGGCCGTTGGACGGCTCGTCCAGCATGACCACCTCGGGGTCGCCCAGCAGGGCGGCGGCGATGCCGAGCCGCTGGCGCATGCCCAGGGAGTACGTCCGCACGCGGCGCCGGGCCACCGACGCCAGGCCCGTCTCCTCCAGGACCTCGTCGACCCGCCGGTCCGGGATGCGGTTGCTCGCCGCCAGGACACGGAGGTGGTCGCGGGCGGTGCGGGAGCCGTGCGCGGCCTGCGCGTCGAGCAGGGCGCCCACGTGGTGCAGGGGTTCGCGGAGCGTCGGGTAGGGCCGGCCGCCGATCGTGGCGGAACCGGCGGTCGGCCGGTCGAGGCCGAGCACCAGCCGCATGGTGGTGGATTTCCCGGCGCCGTTGGGGCCGAGGAAGCCGGTGACGCGGCCGGGCAGCACGCGGAAGGTGAGCTGGTCCACGGCTCGCCGGTCGCCGAACTCCTTGGTGAGGTCCTGGACGTCGATGCTGGTCATGACAGCAGCGTGGCGGCCGGTCCGGGGTGCGGTCCTCCCCCGGCGGTGGAGATCGTCTCCCCCGTGCGGGGGAGGTTCGCTGTCCGTGCCGGCTGGCACGATGACGCCATGGTCCGCATGCTGCGCCCGTTCACGCGGGCGGTGACGTACACGCGGTGGCTGCATCTCTGCATGGCCATCGTGTGGCCGGCCCTGTGGCTGTTCATCGACGAGGCGTGGTGGACCGTGGGCACGGCGACCGTGCTGCTCGGGCTCGCGGGCCTCGTCCCCGCCATGCGGGTCGTGGAGGGGTTCCAGGCGCGGCTGCTGCTGACCGGCCAGCGGAACGGCAGCGAGAGCGCGGAGATCGTGGTCACCCCCTCGGCCACATGGGGCGACCGCGGGCGTACCGTGGTGTGGCTGGGGGCGCGGTTGCTCCTCGGCGTCCTGGTGTCCCATCTCTGCGTCCAGCTCCTCCTCCTCGCGACGGACCTGGTGTCGACGGCGCTCGGCGGCGAGCGCGCGGGCGGTGCCTGGCTTCGCGTCGAGGGCCCTCACTGGTGGCACGCCCTGCTCGCGCCCCTCCCCCTGGTCCTGGGGGCCGCGGTCGTGGTCGGTTCGGGGCACCTCATCACCCGCATCGCCCTGCGCCTGCTCGGCCCTTCCCCCGCCGAGCGGCTGGCCGCACTGGAGGAACGCACGGAACAGCTCCTGGAACGCACCCGGATCGCCCGCGAGTTGCACGACTCCATCGGTCACGCGCTCACGGTCGCCGTCGTGCAGGCGGGGGCCGCCCGTACGGCGGGCGATCCGGCCTTCACCGATCGCGCCCTGGGCGCCATCGAGGAGACCGGCCGGGCCGCCCTGGAGGACCTGGAGCGGGTGCTCGGTGTCCTGCGCGAGTCGGGGAAGCCGGTGAGCGGCAGACCGACCCTCGCGGACGCCGACCGCCTGCTGGAGTCGGCCCGTACCTCCGGGGCGAAGGTCGACGCCGAGGTGACCGGCCCGGTGGAGAGCGTGCCCGGGCCGGCGTCCCGGGAGGGCTACCGGATCCTCCAGGAGTCGTTGACCAACGTGCTGCGGCACGCGGGTGCGGTCCCGGTGCGCGTCCGCGTGCGGGTCGCCGACGACACCCTTGTCCTCGCGATACGCAATCCGCTGCCGGTCGGCACACCACCCGGCCCGGGGCACGGCAGCGGCCTGCGCGGGATACGGGAACGCGCGGCCCTGCTCGGCGGGCGGGCCCGGACCGGGCCCGATGACGGCGACTGGCAGGTCCATGCAGAACTGCCGCTGCGTTGATCTACGCTGGCGCGATGCCGGTCACCGTTCTCCTCGTCGACGACGAACCCCTCGTGCGCGCCGGTCTGCGGGCCGTGCTGGAGGCGCAGCCCGACATCGAGGTCGTCGGGGAGGCCGCGGACGGGGCGGCGGTGATCCCGCTCGTGCGCCGGCTGCGGCCGGACGTGGTCGCCATGGACGTGCGGATGCCGCTGCTGGACGGTATCGAGGCCACCCGGGTGCTGCTGCGGACGGTCGACGATCCGCCGCGGATCCTCGTGGTGACGACCTTCGAGAACGACGAGTACGTGTACGAGGCGCTGCGGGCGGGAGCCGACGGGTTCCTGCTCAAGCGGGCCCGGCCCGCCGAGATCGTGCACGCGGTGCGGCTGATCGCCGAGGGCGAGTCGCTGCTGTTCCCGGCCTCGGTACGGCAGCTCGCCGCCGAGTACGGCGACACCGGCGGGAACCGCGCGGCACGGGCCGTGCTGGAGCGGGCCCGGCTGACCGAGCGTGAGGCCGAGGTGCTGCGGCTGATGGCGCGGGGCCTGTCGAACGGGGAGATCGCGGCCCGGCTCGTCGTGGGGACCGAGACCGTGAAGTCGCATGTCAGCGCGGTGCTGGCGAAGTTGGGGGCGCGGGACCGCACCCAGGCGGTGATCGCGGCGTACGAGTCGGGGTTCGTGGCACCGGGCTGATCGGCGGCGGGCCGGTGCCCCGCCCCTCGCCGGGGTGTGCCGCGTCGAAGTACGATCCGGCCAACACGCGCACGACCTGGGAGGACGGACGGTGGGGCGGCTGACCGGCGGGGATCCCTCGCTGCTGCGAAGGATCAACTCCGCGGTGGTGCTGCACGCGCTGCGTGCCACGGACTGCGCGACGCTCACCGAGATCACCGGGGTGACGGGGCTGTCCCGGCCGACCGTCGAGGGCGTCGTCGAAGGGCTCATCGAGGCCGGGCTCGTCGTCGAGAAGGCGGCCGAGGAGGGCGCTGCCCGACGGCAGGGGCGTCCGGCACGGCGGTTCCGGTTCCGGGCGGAGGCCGGGCATCTGCTGGGGCTGGAGATCGGGGCGCACCGGGTGGCCGCGCTGCTGTCCGACCTGGACGGCCGGGTGATCGGCGCCCAGGCCAAGGAGGTGCCCGAGACGGCGGGGGCCGACGAGCGGCTGGAGCGGCTGCGCGGGGCCGTCGCCGAGCTGCTGCGCCGCGCCGGAGTCGCACGCGGCTCGCTGCGGGCCGTGGGCGTGGCGACGCCCGGGATCGTCGAGGCCGACGGCACGGTGCGGCTGGGCACGGCGCTGCCGGGGTGGACGGGGCTGCGGCTGGGCGAGCGCCTGAGCCGGTCGTTCAAGTGCCCGGTGCTGGTCGAGAACGACGCCAATGCCGCGGCCGTCGCCGAGCACTGGAAGGGCGCGGCCACCGAGTCGGATGACGTGGTGTTCGTGCTGGCGGGGCTCAGCCCGGGCGCCGGTGCGCTGATCGGGGGCCGGCTGCACCGGGGTTACGGCGGAGCGGCCGGCGAGATCGGCGCGCTGCATCTGCTCGGCCGGGGGGTGACGCCCGAGACGCTCCTGTCGACCACGGACGAACCCCTCCACCCCCTGGACGAGCAGGCAGTGGCCGAGGTTTTCGCACAGGCCCGCGAGGGCGACCAGCGGGCCCGCGCGGCCGTCGACCGCTTCATCCAGCGCCTGGTCCACGACGTGGCGGCCCTCGTCCTCGCCCTGGACCCGGAGCTGGTCGTCATCGGCGGCTGGGCAGCCGGCCTGGACGGCGTCCTGGACCCTCTCCGCCGGGAACTCGCCCGCTACTGCCTGCGCCCCCCGGAGGTGACCCTCTCCGGCCTGGGAGACGCGGCAGTGGCAACCGGCGCGCTGCGCCTGGCCCTGGACCACGTGGAGGAACAGCTCTTCGCGGTGGAGCAACGCCCCCTTCAGGGGCCGGGGCTGCACTGATGTGCGGCTCCGCCGCGTGGGGGCGAAAAGCCACAGCGCGCCGGCAGCCCCACACCCCGCACCCCTACGGGGCCAGGCTCAGGACGCCTGCTTCTGAAGACCGGCGTGGATCTCCACACCCCCCGCGTCACCGAAGGTGAGTCGGCACGTGTCAGCGCGATACGTCGCCACCGACAGCGCAGCCGTACGCCCCCCGGCGACGAAGCCCGTGGTCACCACCAGCACCGGCGCCCCGGGCAGCCGGTCCAGCTCCTTCGCCTCGCCGGCTCCGGCGGAGCCGAGCTCCACCGCGTTCTCCTGCCGCTCCAGCTCCAGCCGCTGCAGCTCGCGCAGCACCGCACGCGCGCGTGCCGCTCCGGACGGCGCGTCGATGCCGGAGAGCTCGGGCACCGAGGACTGCGGGATGTAGAGCAGCTCCGCGGCCACCGGCCGGCCGTGCGAGACGCGGGAGCGCCGCACGATGTGCACGGACTCGTCGCGGCCGGTCTCCAGCGCGTCGGCGACGGCCGGCGGCGGCACGGCCGCCGTGCAGTCGGCGGGCTGCCAGGCGTCCTCGGGGCCGCCCGGCCAGGTGTGCGGACCGGTGCCGAGGGAGACGCCCACGCGGGGCGGCGCGACGGTCGTCCCGACACCGCGGCGGCGCTGCAGCCTGCCTTCGAGTTCGAGCTGCTCCAGGGCCTGGCGGAGCGTGGCGCGGGCCACGCCGAAGCGGGCCGCGAGATCGCGCTCGTTGGGAAGGATCTCCCCCACCGAGAACTCCGAGTCGAGCGCTTCACTGAGCACCGTCTTGAGATGCCAGTACTTCGGTTCCTGCACCGATTCCAGCTGCGTGGTCCCCACCCTGTCCTCCGCAATCGCCGTGGTCGGCGGCGTTTTAGCGCCCTTGTTTATTAAAGGTTGTTGCACTTCTCTGCGACCATAGGGCGGCCCTGATCCTTGGTCAAGACCAATGGCCGGGAACGTTCACGGGGCGTTCATGCCGGGGCCCGGACCGGCCCCGGAAGCCCCCTATGCGTCCAGGGACCGCAGCTTGTCGGGGTTGCGGATGATGTAGACCGACTGCACGCGGCTTTCGGCCACGTCGAGCTGGAAGACGGAGTCGGGCTTGCCGCCGGACAGGATCAGCACGGCCGGGCCGCCGTTGAGCTCCAGGAACCGCACGGACAGTTCCGGAGGGCTCTTCTGCGCGGCGCCGACGAGGAAGCGGCCCACCTTGTCGGCGGTCTGCAAAACCCGCAGGGGCGCCCGCGACTTGCCGCCACTGTCGCCGACGAGCCGGACCTCCGGGGCGAGCAGCGCCATCAGGCCTTCGAGGTCGCCCTCGGCCGCGGCGGCGAGGAACCGCTCGGTGAGGTCGCGGCGCTGGGCGGGGTCGACCTCGTAGCGCGGCCGCCGCTCCTCGACGTGCCTGCGGGCCCGCCCGGCCAGCTGGCGCACCGCCGGTTCGCCGCGGTCGAGCATGGCGGCGATGTCGGCGTAGGGGAATCCGAAGGCCTCCCGCAGCACGAACACGGCCCGCTCCAGCGGTGACAGCGACTCCAGCACGACGAGGACGGCGAGGGAGACGGAGTCGGCGAGCACGGCCCGCTCGGCGGTGTCCGGCACGGTGTCGCCGAAGTCGGTGACGTACGGCTCGGGCAGCCAGGGGCCGACGTACGTCTCGCCGCGGGCCTTGATCTGGCGCAGCCGGTCGATGGCGAGGTGGGTGGTGATCCGGACGAGGTAGCCGCGCGGTTCGCACACGCCGCCGCGGTCGCTGCCGGTCCAGCGCAGCCAGGCCTCCTGGACCACGTCCTCCGCGTCGGCCACGCGTCCCAGCATGCGGTAGGCGACGCCGAGCAGGACGGGACGGTGCGCTTCGAAGACATCGGTCGCGGTCTCGGTGGTCACGGCTCCATCCCAGCCCACTGATGCGCCCCTGTCCAGGCGGAACCATCCCTTCCCGGACAGAATGGCCGACAGGACGCCGGTGATCGGCGGCACGGTTCCCGGAGGTGGCGATGCGGTACGCGATGCTGGGCACGGGACAGGTCGGGCGCACGCTCGGCGGACGGCTGGTGGAGCTGGGGCACGAGGTGCGGCTCGGCTCGCGCACGAGGGACAACACCGCCGCCGTGCAGTGGGCCGCCACCGCGGGCCCCCGGGCGAGCGTGGGGACGTTCGCGGAGGCGGCGGAGTTCGGTGAGGTCGTGGTGAACGCCGTCGGCGGGCGGGTGGCCCTCGCCGTGCTGGAGGCGGCCGGCGCGGAGAACCTCGAGGGCAAGGTCCTCGTGGACGTGTCCAACCCGCTGGCGTTCGAGGACGACGAGCTGCGGCTGTCCCCCGTCGAGTCGGACAGCGTGGGCGAGCAGATCCAGCGGGCGTTCCCGCGGGCGCGCGTGGTGAAGTCGCTCAACACGGTCAACTGCCGGGTGATGGTGAATCCGGCCAGGGTGCCGGGCGAGCACAACGTCTTCGTCTGTGGGGAGGACCCGGGCGCCAAGGAGCAGGTGACGGCGCTGCTCGGGGAGTTCGGCTGGCCGGCGGACCGCGTGCTCGACCTCGGCGGAATCCGGGCGGCCCGAGCCGTGGAGATGTGGCTGCCCCTGTGGGTCGGCCTGTTCCAGAAGTTCGGGCACGGGGAGTTCAACCTCGAGGTGCGCCGGGCCCGATGAGCGGCCGACGGGAGTGAGGTGGCGGCACCCTGGGGCTACCCGCGGGTAGCAATTGCTGACAAGCTGTCTACGGCGTCCGTCAGCGAGTACAGCCGAGGAGCACCCCATGTCCGCCACCGTCTCCTTCAAAGTCGCCTCCGCGCAGGGCGAGCAGAGCGTGACCCTGTCCTACACGCGCCGGGGCAGCGGCGAACCGCTGCTCCTGCTGCACGGCATCGGCCACCACCGCCAGGTGTGGGACCCGGTGCTCCCCGCGCTGGCGGCCGAACGCGACGTGATCGCCGTGGACCTGCCCGGCTGCGGCGAGTCGCCGGCACTCCCGGACGGCATGGCGCACGACCTGCCCACGATGAGCACGGTCCTGAGGGCGCTCTTCGGGGCGCTGGAGATCGAGCGGCCGCACGTGGCCGGCAACTCGCTGGGCGGCCTGCTGGCACTGGACCTGGCCCGGGCGCAGCTCGTCCGCTCGGTCACCGCCCTGTCCCCCGCCGGGTTCTGGAACGCGGCGGAACGCCGTTACGCCTTCACCGTGCTGATGACGATGCGGCAGATCGCCCAGCGGATGCCGCCGCCCGTGGTCGAGCGGCTGGCCCGCCCGGCCCTCGGCCGCACCCTGCTGACGAGCACCATCTACGCCCGCCCGGGCCGCCGTTCCCCCGAGGCCGTGGTCGCCGAGACGCTCGCGCTCGCCCGGGCCCAGGGGTTCTCCGAGACGCTGCGCTCCGGCCGGAGCGTGCAGTTCACCGACGACATCGTGGGCACGCCGGTCACCGTGGCGTGGGGCAACCGGGACCGGCTGCTCATCCCCCGCCAGGGCGTGCGCGCCAAGGCCGTCATCCCCCGTGCCCGGCTGGTGCGGCTGCCCGGCTGCGGCCACGTCCCGATGAACGACGACCCGGCGCTGGTGGCCCGGGTGGTCCTCGACGGCAGCCGCTGACGGGTCCGGGGCGGCAGAGTCTTCAAGGTCTGAAGCCTCTAGGGTCTTTCCTCATGAGGCCACCGCAGAGCGACCCGGGCGAAGGTGCCGCGTCCGCCGCCTGGGAGCTGCTGCTCCCCGCCGCCTCGGCACCGGCACGCACGCGGGGCCGTTCCCTGCAGGCGGCGCTGCGCGAGGCGGTCCGCTCGGGCCGGCTCGCGCCGGGCACCCGGCTGCCGTCGAGCCGGGATCTCGCGGCGGACCTGGGGGTGTCGCGCGGTCTGGTCACGGAGGCGTACGAGCAGCTGACGGCCGAGGGGTATCTGCGCAGCGGCCGGGGTGCCGGGACCTGGGTGGGCGCGGCCGTACGGGCCGCACAGCCGCGGGCGCACGACCTCGCTCCGCGCTCGCCCGGTGCCCGCGCGGACTTCGTGCCCGGGACGCCGGACCTGGCGCTGTTCCCGCGCGCGGCGTGGGCCGCGGCGCAGCGCGGTGTGCTGGCGGAACTGCCGCACCAGGAGCTCGGTTACCCCGATCCGCGCGGATTGCCGAGGCTGCGGACCGCGCTGGCCGAACTGCTCGCCCGGCGGCGGGGCGTGGTGGCCGACCCGGAGCGGATCGTGGTCGTCTCCGGGGTGGCCCAGGCGACGACCCTGCTCGGTTTCGCGCTGCACGCGCGCGGGCTGCGCACCGTCGGGGTGGAGGACCCGGGCAGCCCCCAGCACGACGCGCTGTACGCCTCGGCCGGCGTCACCGCCGTGCCACTGCCGGTGGACGACGAGGGGGTCGCCCCAAAGCCGCTGCGGGCCTCGGGCGTACGGGCCGTGGTGACGACTCCGGCCCACCAGTTCCCCACCGGCATCGCCTACTCGGCCCGGCGTCGCGCCGAGTTGCTGGACTGGGCGCGGTCGGTGGACGGCATCGTCCTGGAGGACGACTACGACGGCGACTTCCGCTACGACCGTGCTCCCGTCGGCGCGCTCCAGGGCCTCGACCCGGACCATGTGGCCTACACGGGTTCCGTCAGCAAGTCCCTCGCGCCGGGCCTGCGGCTGGGCTGGCTGCTGGTGCCGGAGTCCTGGGCGGAGGAGATCGTCGAACGCAAGCGCACCATGGATCTCGGCCACCCGGCCATCGACCAGGCCCTGTTCGCCCGCTTCCTTGAGCGCGGCGACTACGACCGCCAGCTGCGTCGCTGCCAGCGCGCCTACCGCGACCGGCGCGACGCGCTGGTCGCCGCCCTGGACGCGCACTTCCCCGGATCGGCGGTGTCCGGGATCGCCGCGGGCCTGCATGTGATCGCCACTCTGCCGCAGCGGTACGGGCCCGAGGAGCGGTTCCTCGCGCGCGTGGCGCAGGCCGGGGTGGCGGTGCGCCCGCTCTCGGCCTACGCCCACACGCGGACGGGGCCGGCGGGCGCCGAGGAGATTCGGCTCGTCCTGGGGTACGCCCATGTGCCGCCCGCCCGGATCGCCGAGGGGGTGCGCCGGATGGCGGAGGCCGCGACCGGGTGATCCGACCGGTTCGCAGGTTCCCTCACCCTGCGGTCAGTTGTTCACTTGGGGTTCGTGTGCGCGCTGCGGTGTGCCCGTAGGTATGGCTCTGCACACTTGGCCGGATCCCGTCCCTGGAGGCGTATCCATGTCCCACCGTCCGTTGCCCGGGCGCCGTAGCGTCCTGCGTGGCTCCCTCGCCGCGTCGGCGGCCCTGTCCCTGCCCGCCGCTCTCGGCGCCGCGCCCGCTTTCGCACGCTCCGGGCGCCCGGCGGCGGGGTGGGGTGTGCAGGCGGGAGACGTGACCTGCGACTCCGGGCTGGTGTGGGTGCGCTCCGACCGGCCGGCCCGGATGATCGTCGAGACGTCGGCGACCGAGTCGTTCCGCAGCCCGCACCGATGGCACGGCCCGCTGCTGGGCCCGGGCAGCGACTTCACCGGCACGACCCGGCTGCGCGGCCTGCCGTCCGGCGAGCAGATCCACTACCGCGTGCTGCTCGCCGACCCTGACGACCCGCGCCGCACCGGCGAGCCGGTCACCGGCACCTTCCGCACGGCGTCCGCCAAGCGCCGCGACGGCGTGCGGTTCGTCTGGTCCGGCGACCTGGCCGGGCAGGGCTGGGGCATCAACCCGGAGCTGGGCGGCTACCGCATCTACGACGCCATGGGCGCCCTCGACCCGGACTTCTTCCTGTGCAGCGGCGACACCATCTACGCCGACGGCCCGATCACCGAGACCGTGGCCCTCCCCGACGGCCGGACCTGGCGGAACATCACGACCGAGGAGAAGGCGAAGGTCGCCGAGACGCTGGCGGAGTTCCGCGGCAACTTCCGCTACAACCTGCTGGACGAGAACCTGCGTGCGTTCAACGCCCGGGTCCCGTCCATCGTCCAGTGGGACGACCACGAGGTCACCAACAACTGGTACCCGGGCGAGATTCTCACCGACACCCGGTACACCGAGAAGCGCGTCGACGTGCTCGCCGCCCGTGCCCGCCAGGCCTTCTCCGAGTACTTCCCGATCTCCACGCTGCGCCGCCCCGACGGTCGGGTCCACCGCGTGCAGCACCACGGCCCGCTGCTCGACGTGTTCGTCCTGGACATGCGCACCTACCGCAACGCCAACTCGCCGGACGACCAGCCCACCGACCCGCAGGGCATCCTCGGCCGTGAGCAGCTGGAGTGGCTCAAGCGCGAACTGTCCCGCTCCCGGGCGGTGTGGAAGGTGATCGCCGCCGACATGCCGCTCGGGCTGGTCGTCCCGGACGCCCAGAACATCGAGGCCGTCGCCCAGGGCGACCCCGGCAAGCCGCTCGGCCGTGAGCTGCAGATCGCCGAACTGCTGCGGCACATCAAGCACCGGCGGATCACGGGGACGGTGTGGCTGACGGCCGATGTGCACCACACCTCGGCGCAGCACTACCGGCCGTCGAAGGCCGCCTTCGCCGACTTCGAACCGTTCTGGGAGTTCGTCTCGGGCCCGCTCAACGCCGGTGCCTTCCCCGCGAACGCGCTCGACGGCACATTCGGCCCGGACCGCGTGTTCGTGAAGGCACCGACGACCGCCAACGTCTCCCCCGCCGGCGGCTACCAGTTCTTCGGCGAGGTCGACATCGACGGCCACGGCGGCGAGCTGACGGTGCGTCTGCGGGAACAGGACGGCACCGTACTGTTCACCAGGACGCTCCAGCCGGGCCTGGTCGGCCAGTAGGTACGGAGCGCAACGTTTGAAGCGTTGACGAAGGGGGCAAACTGGCCCCTTTACCCGCCGGTCACAATGCGTTCGCGATCACGCAACACCGTTCCGTCACAGTGGGTGCATGACCCGAGAAGTGACTCACGTGACGCAGCCCGCAGACAACTGCCGCCCCGCCACCTCGTGGCAGCGGGTCGCGGCGGCGTTCCACGCCTGGCGGACACGACGGCAAGAACACGCACCACCGACGAGTGATACCGAGTCCCCGGCACCGGAGCCGGTGCCGGGGGCAAACTCCCTGTGGCGGATGCGGACCACGGTTCAGGACGAGCCGGGGTCACTGGCGGCCCTGTGCATCGCCCTGGCCGGGCAGCGCGTCGACATCCTGAGCCTCCAGACGCACCCGCTGGCCGAGGGCACGGTAGACGAGTTCCTGCTGCGGGGCCCGGCCGGCCTGCCGGCGTCCGCGATCAGCACGGCCGTCGAGTCGGCCGGCGGCGCCGACACCTGGATCGAGCGGGCCGACGCCCACGACCTGGTGGACGCGCCGACCCGGGTCCTCGGACTGGCCGCCCGCACCGCCCTGGACTCGGCGGAACTGCCCCTGGCCCTGCGGCAGTTGCTGGGCCGCTGCACCATCCGGTCCCGGCCCGCTCCGGCCGGCGGCGGCCGGGCGCCGGGGGGCCTCGCGGTGGAGGGGGCCCTCGACGACACGGTGATGCGGCTGCGCGCCCCGGAAGGCGGAGTGATCACCGTGGAGCGGCCGTATCTGCCGTTCACGCCCACCGAGTTCGCCCGGGCCAGGGCGCTGGTGGAACTGGACGCCCGGCTCGGTCCGCGCCTCCCGCACGGGCGGGAGGCGCTCACGCTCGCCGAGGGCAGCGACATCACCGTGCGGAGAGCCGACACGCGTGACCTGGATGCTGCCAAGGACATGCACGAGCGGTGCTCGGCGCGCACGCTGAAGCTGCGCTATCACGGGCCCGTCCGTGACGCCGACCGGTATCTCAACCACCTGCTCAGTCCCCGCTACGGCCGCACCCTCGCCGTGCAGACGGCCTCCGGACGGATCGTCGGGCTCGGTCACCTCCTGTGGGACGGGGACGAAACGGAGGTCGCTCTGCTCGTCGAGGACGCCTGGCAGCGACGGGGTGTGGGGGCGGAGCTGCTGGCGCGGCTCGTGGCCCTGGCCGTGGAGGCGGGGTGCTCCAGCGTGTACGCCGTGACGCAGGCGTCCAACACGGGCATGGTGGCCGCCATGCGCGGGCTGGGGCTGCCTCTCGACTACCAGGTCGAGGAGGGGACGCTGGTGATCACTGCGCGGCTGGGTGAAGCGGTCGTGACAGGTGCGGAGGGACTCGGGAGCGCCTCCGCACCGTAGGGCGTTCGTCAGTGGGCGGGTGCGGATTCGTTGTGGCTTGTCGCGCAGGTCCCCGCGCCCCCGACGGGGCGCCCCAGCGCCTGGTCGAGATCCGACCAGAGGTCCTCCACGTCCTCCAGGCCCACCGACATGCGCAGCAGCCGGTCGCTCACGCCGGCTCCCCTGCGGTCATCCGCGTCCACGATGCGGTGGCTGATGGAGGCGGGGTGCTGGATGAGGGAGTCCACGCTGCCGAGGCTCACCGCCGGGGTGATCAGGCGTACCGCGCCGATCACCTCGTGCGGGTCGCCGCACACCTCGAAGGCGACCATCGCGCCGCCGATGCGCGGGTAGTGCACGCGGGCGATGCGCGGGTCGGCGGCGAGGCGGCCGGCCAGTTCGGCTGCCGTGGCGGAGGCCGCGCGGACCCGGACGGGGAGGGTGGACAGGCCGCGCAGCAGCAGGTAGCCGGCCAGCGGGTGCAGGACGCCGCCCGTGGCGAAGCGCACCTGGCGCAGCCGGCCCGCGAACTCCTCGTCACAGGCGACCACGCCCGCGAGGACGTCCCCGTGCCCGCCGAGGTACTTGGTGGCGCTGTGCAGGACCAGCCGGGCACCGTGCTCGGCGGGGCGCTGCAGGACCGGCGTGGCGAAGGTGTTGTCCACGAGCAGCGGCACCGACCCGCAGGCGTGCGCGACGGCCCGCAGGTCGACCTCGGCGAGCGTGGGGTTGGCCGGGGACTCGACCAGGACCAGTCCGGTGTCCGGGCGCATGGCGTCGGCGACGCCGGCCGGGTCGGTCCAGGTCACCTCCGAGCCCAGCAGCCCGGCGGTCAGCAGGTGGTCGCTGCAGCCGTAGAGGGGGCGTACGGCGACGACGTGCCGCAGGCCCATCGAACCGCGGACGAGCAGGACGGCGCTCAGTGCGGCCATGCCGCTGGCGAAGGCGACCGCCGCTTCGGTGCCCTCCAGGCGGGCCAGGGCGGTCTCGAAGCGGGCCACGGTCGGGTTGCCGAGCCGCCCGTAGACGGGCGGGCCGTCCGGCTCGGCGCCGGTGGTGGCGAACGCGTCGATCCGGGCCGCCTCGCCCCGGCTGTCGTACGACGGGTAGGTGGTGGACAGGTCGATCGGCGGGGCGTGCAGCCCCTGCCGGGCGAGGTCGTCCCGCCCGGCGTGCACGGCCTCGGTGGCGAGGGCTCGCCGTGCGGTGCGTATGTCGTCGTGGGCGCGCGGGCTCGTTGTGTCCATGTCCATGGTGGGCAAGGGTGAACATCGAACGGGCTGCCGGGTGAGTATCCCGTGCTACGTTCGGCCAATGGCTCAATCTGTCGTACTGGATCCGGTGGATCTCCATCTGTTGAGGCTGTTGCAGAACGACGCCCGGGCGACGTACCGGGATCTCGCCGCGCAGGTCGGGGTGGCGCCGTCGACCTGTCTGGACCGGGTGACGCGGCTGCGCCGCTCGGGGGTGATCCTCGGGCACCGGCTGGAGCTGGATCCGGCCAAGCTGGGGCGGGGACTGGAAGCCCTGCTGTCGGTGCAGGTCAGGCCGCACCGGCGGGAGCTGGTGGGGCCGTTCGTGGAGCGGATCCGGGCCCTGCCGGAGTCGCGGACGGTCTTCCACCTGACCGGGCCGGACGACTATCTCGTCCATGTCGCGGTCGCCGACATGGCCGATCTGCAGCGGCTCGTGCTGGACGAGTTCACCGCGCACCGGGAGGTGGCCCGGGTGGAGACCCGGCTGATCTTCCAGCAGTGGGAGTGCGGGCCGCTGCTGCCGCCTTCGCCCTCGGCTCAATCCGCGTGACGTGCGCGGTCCGTCGTACGAGGATGGCCGCATGTCTGAGATCAAGAGCCCGCTGCCCCGTGAAGTCGCCGACGCGTACGTCGACGAGCTCGTCGCCCTCGACCCGATCACCGGCACATTCCTCGGCGACAAGGAGAGTTCGAGCAGGCTGCCCGACACCTCGCCCGCGGGCCAGGAGGCACTCGCGGAGCTGGCGCGCCGGACGCTGGCCCGGCTGGACGAGGCCGAGCGGCTGCCCGGCGCGGACAGTGACATCGAACGCCGGTGCGCGCGGCTGCTGCGTGAGCGGCTGGGCGCCGAACTCGCGGTGCACGAGGCCGACGAGAGCCTGCGGTCCGTCAGCAACCTGAGCTCCATCGCCCATGCGGTGCGGCAGGTGTTCACCGTGACGCCGGCGCAGACGGAGGAGGACTGGACGGCGATCGCCGAGCGGCTCCGCGCGGTCCCGGCCGCGCTCGAGGGCTACCGGGAGTCCCTGGCGCTCGGCCTGGAGCGCAAGCTGTACGGCGGGCCCCGCGCCACGGCCACCTTCGTGCAGCAGCTCGGCGAGTGGGCCGACGCGGACGGCGAAGGCCACGGCTGGTTCGAGCAGTACGCGGCCGCCGGCCCCGATTCCCTGCGGTCCGAGCTGGACGCCGCGGCCCGCTCGGCCACCGAGGCCGTCGTCCGGCTGCACGACTGGATGCGGGACGTGTACGCCCCGGCGATCGAGGGCGCGCCGGACGTGGTGGGCCGGGAGCGGTACGCGCGCTGGGTGCGCTACTTCAACGGGACGGACCTCGACCTGGACGAGGCGTACGCCTACGGCTGGTCCGAGTACCACCGCCTGCTCGGCGAGATGAAGAGCGAGGCCGAGAAGATCCTGCCGGGTGCCGGCACGCCGTGGGAGGCGCTGGCCCACCTCGACGAGCAGGGCACACACATCGAGGGCGTCGACGAGGTCCGCGACTGGCTCCAGAGCCTCATGGACGAGGCGATCAACGCGCTGGACGGCACCCACTTCGACCTGGCCGAGCGGGTACGCCGGGTGGAGTCGCGCATCGCCCCTCCGGGCAGCGCCGCGGCCCCCTACTACACGCCGCCGTCGGACGACTTCTCACGCCCGGGCTGCACCTGGCTGCCCACCATGGGCGAGACGCGCTTCCCGGTCTACGACCTGGTGTCGACCTGGTACCACGAGGGCGTGCCGGGCCATCACCTCCAGCTGGCCCAGTGGAAGCACGTGGCGGAGAACCTCTCCCGCTACCAGGCGAGCGTCGGCATGGTGAGCGCCAACGCCGAGGGCTGGGCGCTGTACGCGGAGCGGCTGATGGACGAACTGGGCTTCCTGACCGACCCGGAGCGCCGGCTCGGCTACCTGGACGCACAGATGATGCGGGCCGTGCGCGTCATCATCGACATCGGCATGCACCTGGAGCTGACGATCCCGGACGACTCGCCCTTCCACCCCGGCGAGCTCTGGACGGCCGAGCTGGCGCAGGAGTTCTTCGGCTCGCACAGCAGCCGGCCGGCGGACTTCGTGGAGAGCGAGCTGACCCGCTACCTGTCCATGCCGGGCCAGGCCATCGGCTACAAGCTCGGCGAGCGGGCCTGGCTGCTGGGCCGCGAGAACGCCCGTAAGCGGCACGGTGACGCCTTCGACCCGAAGGCCTGGCACATGGCGGCGCTGTCGCAGGGTTCGCTGGGCCTCGACGACCTGGTGGACGAGCTGTCAGCCCTCTGATCAGCGCCGGAATCCGCCCTCGGAGCTGATGACCTCACCGGTGATCCAGCCCGCCTCGTCGGTTGCGAGCCAGGCGATGAGGCGGGCGGGTCGTCGGGCATGCCCGATGCCGATCTCCCCGTCAGTCGCTCGGGGCGCTATCTCCGTGCGAGCAACCGGAGTTGGACCAGGCCGAGCCAGGTCTCCGGGCCCGGCTCGACCCTTGCCGCGCGGACCGCGTACCGGCCCGGCTCCAGCACCACCCGCACGCGGTCGGACCCCGACGGGTCCGACCCGGGCCACGCCGCGTCGAACAGCAGGACCGTGCCCGGCACGTCCCAGTGCACCTCCGGCTCCCACTCCGCCCCGGCGATCGAGGGCGGGACGCTGGCCAGCAGTTCGTCCTCGGAGTTGCCGGCGCACCACCGGACGAACATGCCGTGGTCGGGCAGATAGGCGGTCGAGGCGGGCTCGTCACCGAGGACCAGGGCGGTGCAGTCGCCGACCGGGAGGAGGCCGACATGGCCGTCCACCTCGCAGGCCCGGTCGTAGTCCGAGGCCGTCTCCTCGCCGTCGGCACCCGCCCAGAACGGCAGGACGGTCTCCGGCACCGCTATCAGCGGCCCGCCGCCCGACTCCACCCATTCCACTGCGCCCGGCTCCGCGTATCGCACCATGGCGCAAGAACCTACAGGGTCAACTCGCGGCAAAAAATCGGGGGTTCAGCTGCCGCAGTCGCCTGCGTCCGCGGGCGCCGTCAGAGGGTCCGGGGCCCGGCGCTCGCGCCCCTGCCAGGTCTTGAACGCGAGGCCCTCGCGCACCCAGTACTCGAAGCCGCCGAGTATCTCCTCGACCCGGTAGCCGAGTTCGGCGAGGGCCAGGGCGGCGCGGGCTAGGTTATGAACAGCGCGCATATCTCAGAGCCCCTCCTGTCTCACCAACGTCCAGGCGGGGCACCCGCTTGATCGACTACGGGCAGAGCGGGCAAGTGTCTCAGTGATAGCCGGAGACCGATGCTCGTTCGTGACCTGTGTGCCCGGTCCGATGCACCGTTCGGGAGCGGGATTGGTCGGATAAGGCAGAGCCGCCGACCACTGTTCGCGTCGACGATCCTGCTGGCTTATCCCGTGCCCAGCGGGACTCAGGCCGGATTCGGTGATGTCGAGGACAGCGAGGTCGGTGATGATCCGCTGGACCACCCTCCCGCGAGGGGAGGCGTCACCCTGCCTCTTACTTCGCCCAGACCGACGAAGGTTCCGGCCGGGCCTGGGGCGGTCGCCGTGATGACCACCTCGTCACCGTCTTCGAGGAAAGTGCGCCGACCGCCGTTGATCTCCAGCGGATCCCGGCCGTTCCACGTGAGTTCGATGAGCGATCCCCGGCTCTGCTCGGTGGGACCGCTGATCGTTCCCGAGGCGAAGAGGTCACCGGTCCGCAGGCTCGCGCCGTTGAAGGTCATGTGGGCCAGTTGCTGGGCGGCGGTCCAGTACATGTCCGCGAAGCACGGCTCGCTGACCTGGGTGCCGTTGACGCTGACCTGGAGCCGCACATCCAGCCCCCACGGGGCCTCACCGCTGTCGTCGAGATAGGTGACCGGTCGCGGGTCACGCGGCGGGGGCGCGGTGCGCGCCTCCTCCAGCGCGGCGAGAGGCACGATCCACGGCGAGAGGGAGGTGGCGAAGGACTTGCCCAGGAACGGCCCGAGCGGGACGTACTCCCATGCCTGGATGTCGCGTGCCGACCAGTCGTTGACCAGGCAGACACCGAAGACATACTGGTCGAAGGCGCTGACGGGGACCTGCTCGCCCAGGGCGGTGGGCACTCCCACGACGAAGCCGAGTTCGGCCTCGATGTCGAGCCGCAGGCTGGGGCCGACCGTGATGGCGCCTTCCGCGGTGCGCTGCTGGCCCTGGGGCCGGGCGATGGGGGTTCCGGAGACGACGACGGTCCCCGCGCGGCCGTGATATCCGATCGGCATGTGCTTCCAGTTCGCCGTCAGGGGATCGGTGCTGGGCCGGAACATCCTCCCCAGGTTCGCGGCATGGTGCTCGGAGGCGTAGAAGTCGACGTAGTCGGCAACCGTGAAGGGCAGGACCATCGTCGCTTCCGCGGAGGGCAGCAGGAAACCGTGGACGTGCTCACGTTCCCGCTCGTCGCTGAGCCACCTGGTGACAGCGCATCTGACGCGGTCCCATGACGAGGGGCCTGCGGCGAGGAACCGGTCCAGTGATCCCGTGGCGAAGAGGTCTTCCTCAGCAGGGGCCAGCGCCGGCCAGGCCGCCGACAGGTCGAGGACGTGGTCCCCGATCGCGACGCCGACCCGGGCGCGGCCGTCCGCTCGGGTGAACGACCCGTAGGGCAGGGTCTGGATGCCGAAGGGGTGGTCCTGTCGCATCGGCACCCAGGACCGAATGAGGCGAGGTGTGGAGTGAGGTGGCATGTCAGTCAGTCCCTTCCCACCAACCGCAGAGCGCTGAGGTCGTCCAGCGGTTCGTCGATACTGCAGGTTCCGAAGGAGGTGAACCAGGCACGGGCCGCGGCCCGTGCGTGCGGTGTGCACCTGCGTGCGACGCTCTCCGGTTCCCTGCAGGCCAGTACGGAGGCGACGGTCTCCTCGCCCGCTCCTTCGTGAGCCGCGGCGACTGCTGCCATCACGTTGAGGAACCCGTGGTGCTCGAACCCGGCACCGGGCCCGGTGTGGCGGACGGCGTGGTGCAGACCGGCAGTGAGCTTGAACGGGACACCGAGCCGCAGGGCGCACACCAGTGCCGCGGCGAGCCGTGTTTCGTCGGGGAAGGAGTCCGCCCGCGTTCCGCCCGTGCGGAACTTGACACAGAAACCGGCCTGGGCCACAGCCTGTACGGTCTGGTGCACACCTGGGCCGAGTCCCACCTCGGCGTAGACGGCCACCGTCCGGGGAACGGCCGCGGCGATGGTCTGCATCAGCGCCTCCGGTTCACCGGGCGTGCTGCCCGTGACCGGCAGCTCCACCGCCCTGAGGCGGACGCGTGGGTGCGCCTGTGCGCGGGCCACGCCGGCGGCAAGGGATTCCGGACCGTCGACGACGACCAGAGACAGGTCGAGCACCGGCCCCTCACCGTCCAGTTGGCCGACGAGCTCGTCCCAGCGTCGGTCGGGGCAGACGAAGGTCCCCACCACCGGCCCGTACCAGGCGGCGCGATGCTTCCAGTGTCGGGCCACCGCCGTGGCCATGGGGGCGTTGCCCGGCGGGAAGAGCGCGGCGTCGTCGAGGAATCGGCCGAACTCCTCCGCCCACGGCGTGCTCGGCGCGCCGGCGCCCGTGCGTGACGGCTGCGTGGTCACGATGCGGCTCCTCGGGCCCACGACCAGGCATACGTCCCGTCGTCGACCGCCTGGCCGCCTTCGCCGAGTTCCAGCGGCCGGAAGGTGTCGACCATCACCGCCAGCTCATCGAAGAACTCCGCCCCCAGACTGCGCTCGACGGCGCCCGGCTGCGGCCCGTGCGAATGACCGCCGGGGTGAAGCGAGGCCGAGCCCTGACCGATGCCGGAGCCCTTGCGTGCCTCGTAGTCACCGTCGACGTAGAACATGACCTCGTCGGAGTCCACATTGGCGTGGTAGTACGGGACCGGTACGGCCGAGGGGTGGTAATCCACCTTGCGAGGCACGAAGTTGCAGATCACGAAGTTGTTGCCCTCGAACACCTGGTGCGCTGGAGGCGGTTGGTGGATACGCCCGGTGATCGGCTCGTAGTCCGAGACGTTGAAGGCGTACGGATACAGGCACCCGTCCCATGCCACCACGTCGAAGGGGTGCCGCGGCAGGACATGGACCGTACCCGCGAGCCCACCGGCACCATGGCCGTGGTGCTTGATGTAGACCTCGACGTGCTGCTCATCGACCACCCGAGGTGCCGTCGGCACGCGCAGGTCACGCTCACAGTAGGGGGAGTGTTCCAGGAACTGCCCGTAGCGGGACAGGAAGCGCCGGGGCGGAGTGATGTGGCTGTTCGCCTCGATGAAATACAGCCGCAGCGGTACTTCGCCGCAGGGCACCCATCGGTGGGTGGTGGCCCGAGGGAGGACGACGTAGTCGCCCTGCCCCACCGTCAGGTCACCGAAGACCGTCTCGACCACCCCCGATCCGGATTCGACGTAGACGCACTCGTCGCCGGTGGCGTTCCGGTACAGCGGTGAGGGCCGGCCGACCGCGGCGTAGCCGAGCCGCACATCGGCGTTTCCCAGCACCAGACGCCGCCCGGTCACTGCGTCGGTGGTGGTCCAGTCCTGGTTGGGGAACAGGTCGTGGAGCCTGAGATGACGGGGCTTCAGGGGGTGGTTCGCCACGGTGTTCTGGTCCGGAAGCTCCCAGTTCCGCGCGCCCAGGATGGCCGACGGGATATCTGCGTGGTACAGCAGGGAGGAGTCCGAGGAGAACCCCTCTTCGCCCATCAACTCCTCGTAGTACAGCCCGCCGGTGGGAGCGCGGTACTGGGTGTGACGCTTGGGCGGGACAGGTCCGACGCTGAGGTAGTGAGCCATCTTTCGCTCCTTCGATGATGGTGGCCCGGCGCGGACGACGGCTAAAGGTTCCCCCGCCGCTCCTGCTCGCGCTCCAGTGCCTCGAAGAGCGCCTTGAAGTTGCCCTTGCCGAAGCCGAGGGAGCCATGACGTTCGATGAACTCGAAGAAGACGGTGGGACGGTCCCCGATCGGCTTGGTGAAGATCTGCAGGAGGTAGCCGTCCTCGTCACGGTCGACCAGGATGCCGCGGTTGTGCAGCTCCTCGATGGGGACGCGGACCTCACCGATGCGCGCGCGCAGCTCCGGGTCCTCGTAGTAGGAGTCCGGGGTGGCGAGGAACTCGATGCCCTCCTCCCGGAGGCAGTCCACGGTGCGGAGGATGTCGTTCGTCGCCAGAGCCAGGTGCTGCGCCCCCGGTCCCTGGTAGAACTCGAGGTACTCGTCGATCTGCGACTTCTTCTTGGCGACGGCCGGCTCGTTGAGCGGGAACTTCACCCGGTGGTTGCCGTTGGCCACCACCTTCGACATGAGGGCCGAGTAGTCGGTCGCGATGTCGTCGCCGATGAACTCCGCCATGTTCGTGAAGCCCATGACGCGGTTGTAGAAGTCCACCCATTCGTCCATGCGGCCGAGTTCCACGTTGCCCACGACGTGGTCCAGGGCCTGGAACAGGCGCTTCGGCGCGCCCGGGCGCTTGACATAGGACGAGGCCTTGCCGACATAGCCGGGCCGGTACACGCCTTCGTAGCGCGAGCGGTCCACCAGGGTGTGCCGGGTCTCGCCGTAGGTGGCGATGGCCGCGACGCGCAGCACCCCGTGCTCGTCCTCGACGTCGTGGGGCTCCTCCAGCACCGTCGCACCCTGGCTGCGGGCGTGCTCGATGCAGCGATCCACATCCGGCACCTCGAGAGCGATGTCGATGACGCCGTCACCGTGCTTGCGATGGTGGTCGTGCAGCGGGCTGTCAGGGTCCACGCCGCCCTTGACGACGAAGCGGACGGCGCCGCTTCTGAGGACGTAGGCGTGGTGATCGCGATTGCCGTGCTCGGGGCCGGAGTAGGCCGCGAGCTCCATTCCCAGGGCGGACTGGAAAAAGTGCGCCGTCTGCTTGGCGTTGCCGACCACCCACTCGACGGCATCCCATCCGGTCACCGGAAAGGGGTCCGTGGTGTCGTCGTAGGAGACCAGGCCGACCAGCTGCTTCAGCTGGTCGAGGCCGAGGTCTGCCAGTCGCTCCTGGTCGGTAAGGGTCTGCTCGAGGCTCATGGTTCTCTCCGCTGGCTCGATGTCGCCGGGCGACACGGGTTGGCAGCAGGAGTATGAACGGGCAGGCCCGCAACTGCGCAACATAGCCATCATTGACTAGTCGGTCTGCCAAGCCAGCCTGGCAGTATTGCGCCTCTGCTATACGTTGTGCCTACTTATAGCGCTTGACCCTGGCACTGGTGAAAGGTAGCTGCCCATGAGCGGCCTCGACGAGCTGGACGTCGCCCTGCTGAACGCCCTCAAGGACCACCCCCGCGGGGGGCACCTGGAGTTGTCCAGACTGACCGGCGTAGCGCGAGCGACGGTGCAGTCCCGGATCGAGAAGATGGAATCCGCCGGCGTGATCAACGGATACGGGCCAGACATCGATCTGCATGCCGCGGGCTACGTCGTCCAGGCCTTCGTGACGCTCGAGATCGCACAGGGCGCGTTGCACGAGGTCCGCGAAGTACTCGAGCGCCATCCAGCGGTGCTGGACGCCTTCGCGACCACCGGAACCGGCGATGTGCTCTGCCGCCTGGCCGCCCGGAACCAGGAGGAACTGCAGGAGGCTCTCCTGGAAGTCACCCGTTCCCCGCACATCGCACGCTCGACCAGCGTCGTGGTCCTTTCCACGGTGGTGGAGCCCCGCACACTGCCGCTGTTGGCGACGCACGCGCGGGGCGGCGGCAGGGCCCCGGCGTACCGCGACAGGAAGAACAGTCGGCGGCAAAGCTGACAGCCCGCTTCCACTCCGTTCAGGTTGCGGCGACGAGCCAGGGCGCTGGGCAGATGTAGCAGACAGGCTGGCCCAGTAGAACGCCTGTACAGCAGTCAACGGCCGCCGACACAAGAAATTGTCAAGAGTTGTGGGTCAGCAGCGGCTCACCATGATTCGCGGCCCAGGTGCACGAGACCTTGGATGGTGCCCGGGCGGGTGTGCAGGGTGGGCTCTGGGGCCGGGGTGTTGGTGAGCACGAGGACCCGGACCGCCGGGTGTTCCGGGTGTAGAGGTCGTCCTGGTCGTCGTCTCCGGGGATGGCGTTCGGTTGGATCTCGATGCGTCCGTAAGTGCCCTGGTCGAGGTGGTAGACGCCCCGGTAGTCACTTTCGCGCTCGGTGAAGATCACGTCGAGGTGGCCGGTGACGAGGCGGACCAGTTCACTCGCGGTGTGTGTGCTGGTGTCGTAGTCGGTCATGGTGGTCTTGCCTTATGCCGCGAGGGTCTCGGGGCGTTCGAGAAGCTCGCCGCGTTCGAAGCGGGCTCCGGCCCTCAGCAGGGCGACAAGTGGGGTGCGTTGACGGCCCGGCTTCGGGGCTGGGAGGGCTCGACGAGCTTGAACACCATCGCCAGGGTGGCCGCGCGCGGTAGCCGGCCCCCTTGGTGACACGTTTTGTGAACCCAACACCTTTTGGTGGCGGGTTTCGGGGAAGACCTCGTGAAGGGCATTCCAGAAGCCGAGGGCGCCGTCGCCGACGGCGAGGACGGTAGCCGTCGGCCATGGCGATCCATTCCTTGGTGCCGTCCGTGCGCACGCCCTTCACGACCAGGACGGCGGCCTTGGCCTCTTCCAGTCGAATGCGCAGGTGGATGCCGCCGTCGGCCCAGACGTAGACGTAGTCCGTGGCGGACAGGTCGCGCTCGCCGAACGCTTTGTGGTCGGCCTGCCACCGGGTGGTCAGCCGGGTCACGGTGGCCGGGGAAAGGCCGGTTAGGAGCCGAGGAACTGCTCGAGCGCGGGCAACACCTCGCTGATCTTCGGGGACTTCCTGCCCCAGGGCGGCAGGATCGCCGAGGAGAACCGCTTGCGCTCGCCCGTCTCCGCGTCGATTGCGCTTGTCGTTGACACGTGGAGCCTTGACCTCGACCGTCCCGGCCGCGGTGGTCACGTTCCGGGGCTGGTGGTGTCCGTATCAGAGAAACGTCGCCCTGCCAGGGCCTTCCTCGACGAAGCTGCGCATCCCCCGCTCGCGGTCCTCTGTCGCGAACAGGCCCGCGAACCAGTTGCGCTCGATGGTGAGACCGGTCTCGAGGTCGGTCTCCAGGCCCTGGTCGATCGACTCCTTGGCGGCCCGCAGGGCGAGTGCGGGGCCCTTGGCCAGCCGGGAGGCCCAGGTCCGCGCCTGCTCGTACACCTCGGCGGCCGGGACCACGAGGTCGACCAAGCCGATCCGAAGAGCCTCGTCGGCCCTGACCATCCGGCCGGTGAAGACGAGGTCCTTGGCCTTGGAGGGGCCCACGAGCCGGGACAGGCGCTGGGTGCCGCCCGCGCCGGGGATCAGGCCGAGGAGAATCTCGGGCTGGCCGAGTCTGGCGCTGTCGGCGGCGATCCGGTAGTCGGCGCACAGGGCCAGCTCGCAGCCGCCTCCGAGTGCGTATCCGGTGATCGCGGCGACGACCGGCTTGGGGATGCGAGCCACGGCGGTGAAGGCGTCCTGGAGCGGGCGCGAGCGCCTGACCATGCCCGCGTGGTCGAGGAGCTCCATCTCCTTGATGTCTGCTCCGGCCGCGAACACCCTCTCGCCGCCGTACAGGATCAGCGCGCGGATGTCGTCGCGCTCCGTCACCTCTGCGGCGAGCTCGCCGAGCCGGTCCTGGGTGGCGATGTCGAGGGCGTTCATCGGAGGGCGGTCGAGGCGGATGGTGCCGACGCCTTCGGCGACTTCCACGTGCACGGACATGGGCTTCCTCAGCTGTCGAAGTCGACGGTCAGCGTCTCGGAGACGGGGAAGGTCTGGCAGGTCAGCACATAGCCGGCCTCGACCTCTGCGGCTTCGAGGGCGAAGTTGCGGCGCATGTCGGCCTCCCCTTCGGTGACCAGGGCGCGGCAGGTACCGCATACACCGCCCTTGCAGGCGAAGGGCAGGTCGGGGCGCATCCGCTGGGCGCCGTCCAGCACCGTGGCCGCGCGCGGCAGCGCGGCGGTGGTGGACCGGCCGTCGAGGGTGACGGTGACCTGGCTGACCGGGCCCTCGGCAGCGGCTTCCTCGTGCCCCCGCGTCTGCCGTACCGGCGCGTCGTCCGCGTAGAACAGCTCCTGGTGGATACGAGTGTCGGGCACACCCAGGCCGGCCAGGACCCGTTGGGCATCGCGGACCATGCCGTGGGGCCCGCACAGCCACCAGTGGTCCGCGGCTCTGACGTCGACCAGCCCGCCGATGAGGGCGGAGAGACGGTCGGCGTCCAGGCGGCCGGAGAGCACCTCGGCCTCGCGGGGCTCGCGGGAGAGGACGTGTGCGAGCTGGAAGCGCACCGGGTGGAGGTCCTTCAGGTCGGCGAGTTCGTCGGCGAACATGACCGAGCCGGTGCGGCGGTTGCCGTAGAACAGCGTGACCCGTGAGCGGTCGTCGGCGGCGAGGACCGACTCGGCGATGGAGAGCATGGGGGTGATGCCGGACCCCGCGGCTACGAGGACGTGGTGTCCGGGTGCGGTGAGGTCGGGGGTGAAGGCGCCGGTCGGGGCCATCACCTCCAGGGTGTCGCCGGGCCGTACGTCGTGGACCAGCCAGGAGGAGAACAGCCCGCCGGGCACTTCGCGCACCCCGACTCGCGGCCGTGCGCCCACCGGCGAACAGATCGAGTAGGAGCGCCGTTCGTCCCGCCCGTCGACCTCGCGGCGCAGGGTGAGCGACTGGCCCGGGGTGAAGGCGAACTCCTCAGCCAGGTCGTCCGGGATGTCGAAGTCGACCGCGACCGCGTCCTCGCACAGCCGCTGCACGGCGGCCACGCGCAGGTGGTGGAAGGCCGGGCGGCGTCGCCGCACGGGCGTGCGGGCGGAGGTGCCGGGTGGCAGCAGGTCCTCCATCAGATCTCCTTGACGTACTCGAAGGGTTCGCGGCAGGCGCGGCAGCGCCACAGCGCCTTGCAGGAGGTGGCGCCGAAGTGGGAGGTCTCCTCGGTGTCCGCCGAGCCGCACCGGGGGCACGGAACCGCGGGGCGGGTGGGGGACAGTGTGAGCGGCACCGGGCCGGGGGCGGGGCGCGGCGCCGGTCCGGGGGGCGCGATGCCGTGCTCGGCGAGAGTGCGGCGGCCGCTCGGTGTGATCCAGTCCGTGGTCCACGGCGGATCGAGCACCGTGCGCACCCGGACCTTTCCGTATCCGGCCGACGTGAGGCACGCAGCCACTTGGGCGCGCATCTCAGCCATGGCCGGGCAGCCGGAGTAGGTCGGGGTGAGGCTGACGACGACCGTCCCGTCCTCACCGACCTCGACGCCCCGCAGCACGCCGAGGTCGGCCAGGGTGAGCATGGGCAACTCGGGATCCGGCACGCACGCGGCGATGTGCCGAGCGCGGCGCACGTCCGTCAGTACGGTCACCATGTCGCGTCCGGGTGGGCGCGGGCCACGCTCTGCAGCTCGGCCAGCAGTGGGGCGAGGTGCTCGGTGTGCTCGCCGTCGCGGCCGGCGCCGGGCAGCGGCCGGCACTCCGGCAGGGGCACTCCGGCCGCCTCCGTGACTTGCCTCAGCACCGCCCCGACCTCGCCTCGGACGTCGTACACGGTGAACAGCTCGTCCAGGTACGGCGCGACCTGCTCCAGCGCGTCCCGCATCCGGTGGTGGGACTCGGCGGTGCCGTCGCCGAGGCGGACGACCCACTCGGCGGCGTACTGCCGGTGATAGCTCAGCTCCTTGACACCCTTGGCGGCGATCGCGGCGAGCACCGGGTCGCCGTGTGCGGTGAGCCGCTCGAAGTGAGCGAGCCTCCAGGCGGAGAGCACCAGCAGGCGTGCGACGCAGAACGCGAAGTCGCCGCCCGGGAGTTCGGCGAGGCGTACGTTGCGGAAGTCGTGGGCGTCGCGGAAGTAGGCGTAGGCGTCCTCGTCGCGGCCGGTGCCGTCGACCTGGCCGGCCCGGGAGTAGAGCAGGCGGGCCTGGCCGAGCAGGTCGAGTCCGATGTTCGCCAGGGCCACCTCCTCCTCCAGCTCGGGGGCGCGGGTGGTCCACTCGGCCAGCCGTTGCGCCAGGACGAGGGCGTCGTCGGCCAGCGCGACGCAGACGGCGGCCAGTTCACCGGTGTCGATGCCGTCGGGTACCGCGCTGTCCACGCCGTGCAGCGGGTCCTCGAAGCCGGTGCCGTACGCCCAGCGGGTGTCGTCCTCGTGTCCCTCGGCCAGGGTCAGGTGGACGTGGTCGTCACTCATGCCCTGCTCCTCAGATGTGGGGGACGTCGTCGGGGATGTCGTAGAAGGTGGGGTGGCGGTAGACCTTGTCGGCGCTGGGCGCGAAGAAGGGGTCCTTCTCGTCGCGGGTGGAGGCGGCGATGTGCTCGCTGCGCACCACCCAGATCGACACGCCCTCGTTGCGCCGGGTGTACAGGTCGCGGGCGTGAGTGAGGGCCATCCGGTCGTCGGCGGCGTGCAGCGAGCCCACGTGGACGTGGTTCAGCCCGCGCTTGCCGCGTACGAACACCTCGTACAGCGGCCAGTCGTTCTTCTCGGCTGTCATGCCACAGCCCCCTTCTGTGTATGCGTACGGCTGGTACGGTCGGCCCGCTTGGCGGCGTGCGCGGCGGCCGCCGCCCGCACCCAGGCGCCCTCCTCGTGGGCGGCCCGTCGCCGGGCGACGCGCTCGGCGTTGCAGGGCCCGTCGCCGGAGATCACCCTGGTCAACTCGTCCCAGTCGGGGGTGCCGAAGTCGTGGTGGCCACGCTCGGCGTTCCAGCGCAGCTCGGGGTCGGGCAGGGTGACACAGAGCTTCTCGGCCTGCGGGACGGTCATGTCGACGAAGCGCTGTCGCAGCTCGTCGTTGCTGTGCCGCTTGATCTTCCAGGCCATGGACTGCGCGGAGTTGGGTGAGGCGTCGTCGGGCGGGCCGAACATCATCAGGGACGGCCACCACCAGCGGTCCACCGCGTCCTGCACCATCTCGCGCTGGGCCTCGGTGCCGCGCATCATCGTCATCAGCAGTTCGTAGCCCTGCCGCTGGTGGAACGACTCCTCCTTGCAGATCCGCACCATCGCGCGCGCGTACGGCCCGTACGAACTGCGGCACAGCGGCACCTGGTTGCAGATCGCCGCGCCGTCCACGAACCAGCCGATCACACCGACGTCGGCGAAGGACGGCGTCGGGTAGTTGAAGATCGACGAATACTTCTGGCGGCCCTCGATCAGCCGCTCGGTCAGATCCGCGCGGTCGGCGCCCAGCGTCTCCGCCGCCGAGTACAGGTACAGCCCGTGCCCGGCCTCGTCCTGCACCTTGGCGAAGAGGATCGCCTTGCGGCGCAGCGAGGGCGCCCCAGTGATCCACTCGCCCTCCGGCTGCATGCCGATGATCTCCGAGTGCGCGTGCTGCGCGATCTGCCGGATCAGCGTCCTGCGGTAGCCGTCCGGCATCCAGTCGCGCGGCTCGATCCGCCGGTCGCGGGCGATCGTCGCCTCGAAGTGCTCCTGCAGCTCCGGCTCTGCGCAGCCCGCCGACGCATCGGCGTGTATCGCGGCCATCTGCCCCACCTTCCCTACCGACCGTTCGTTCGGTCGTCATCATGGCTGAGTTCTTCGTGCTTCGGCAAGTGCCGCAGTCGGGTCAGCGTCCACCGAAGGACGGCTGTCGGCCTTCTAGGAAGGCCCGCACAGCAGCCCGGTGGTCCTCGGTCGTACCCAGCCGCTCCTGGGCGGCCGCCTCGCGCTCCAGCACCACGCGCAAAGGCGCTTCGTCGGCCCGCAGCAGCGCCTTGACCTCGGTGTACGCGGCGGTGGGGCCGGCGGCGAGGCGCTTGGCGAGGGTCAGGCCCTCCGCAGCGGCACCGCCGTCCGGCACGACGCTGTGGACGAGGCCCCACTGCCGCGCCGCCTCGGCGTCGAAGCGGTCGCCGAGCAGCATCAGGGCGGCGGCTCGCGACGGACCGACCGCCTGTACCAGAGCCCCGCTCAGACCGCTGTCGGCAGCCAGGCCGATCCCGGTGAACGCGGTCGAGAAGCGGGCACCGGCTCCCGCGACCCGCACGTCGGCACAGAGCGCGAGCCCCAGCCCCGCGCCGACGCAGGCGCCCTCGACGGCAGCAACCACAGGCTGCGGCAGCGCGTGCAGTTCCTCGACGAGCGGGTTGTACTCGTCTCGCACGATGGTGAAGGCGGAGGCGGGTGCGCTCTCCAGGGCTCGCGCGTGCTCCTTGAGGTCCTGGCCGACGCAGAAGTGCCGGCCTTCAGCAGTGAGCAGCACCGCCCGGACGAGGTCGCCGTCGCCGCGCACCCGGCGTACGGCGGCGATCAGTCCGGCGCGCAACGGCACGTCCAGGGCGTTTCCCGCGGAGGGCCTTCGTAGTTCGATGACGGCAACGCCGCCGTCCAGGGTGTAGCCGACGCCATGCCGCGTCTCGTCGGCCGGAGGCCGGCTCGTAGCGCTCATTCCCACGTGTAGAACCCCTTTCCGGTCTTGCGGCCGAGCTCGCCACGGGCGACCTTCTCCCGCAGCAACCGGGGAGGGGCGAAGCGTTCGCCGAGCGTGGCGTGCAGGTGCTCGGCGATGGCAAGGCGTACGTCGAGTCCGACCAGGTCGGTCAGGCGCAGCGGCCCCATGGGGTGCTTGTAGCCGAGCCGCATGGCGTCGTCGATCGCATCCGGTTCCGCGACGCCCTCCTCGACCATGCGGATCGCCTCCAGGCCCAGAGCCAGGCCGAGGCGACTGCTGGCGAAGCCGGGCGAGTCCTGGACGACGACGTCCTTCTTGCCGAGGCAGCGGGTCCAGCCGAGGGCCGCGTCGAGGGTGCCGGCGCCGGTGTCGGGGGCGACGACGATCTCGACCAGTTCGGAGGCGGGCACGGGGTTGAAGAAGTGCATACCCAGGAAGCGATCGGGCCGGGTGAGGGCGGCGGCGAGATCGGTGACCGACAGGGAACTGGTGTTGCTGGCCAGTACCGTTCCGGGGCTCACCGTCTGCTCAGCGGCGGCGAGGAGCCGGGCCTTGAGCGCGGCGTCCTCGGGGACGGCCTCGACGACCAGGTCGGCGTGCGAGGGCAGGGCGTCGACGGACGGAACCGTCGTCACCCGGGCCAGCACGTCCTCCGCGGGCTCTGCGAGTGCGCCGCGTTCGGCCGCTCTCTTCAGTCCGGCGGCGACGCGGCCCAGTGCCGCGGCCGCGGCCTGCTCGCCGCTCTCCACGACGGTCACGGCCGAACCGGCCGTCGCGAAGGACTGTGCGATACCGGCGCCCATGCGGCCGCCGCCGATCACCCCGACGACTGCGGGTGCTGAGGTCATGCCCGGCTCCTCTTCTCCAGGAAGCGTGTCATGCGATCCTTCTTGTCCTGGCCCTCGAACAGCACGGCCTGCGCCAGATCGTCGGCGACCGGGTGGGCGCCCGGCGAGTCGACGACGAGCTTCGTCAGCCGCAGAGCGGTGGCGGAGGAGCGGGCCATGCGGTCGAGCAGGGCATGCGCCTCCTCCGGGAGCTTCTCCGCCGGTACGACGTCGATGACCAGCCCTGCCGCCAGTGACGCGGCCGCGTCGAGGTTCCGCCCGGCGAGCAGCACCTGCTTGGCGATCGACTCGCCGACCAGCTCGGGCAACCGCCAGCAGGCCCCGGCCGCGGCGAGGATGCCGAGCCCCGGCTCAGGGTTGCCGAAGACGGCGTCCGGACCTGCGATGCGGAGGTCGCAGGCGTACGCCAGTTCGGCCCCGCCACCCAGCGCCCAGCCGTCGACGGCGGCGAGCGTGGGCATGGGGAGTCTGCGCACCCGCTCGAACAGACGGCTGTTGATGCCCTGGAGGGCTTCGTCGCGGCCGCGTCGCAGCAGTTCGGCGATGTCGGCGCCACCCGCGAAGACCCGGCCGTGGCCGGTGAGCAGCAGCAGCTTCGGATCGGCTTCCAGCAGCCCGCACACCTCGTGCAGTTCGGCGATCATGCGGCCGCTGATGGCGTTGCGGGCCTCGGGCCGGTGCAGGGTGACGACGACCCGGTCCTCTCGCTCCTCGACGAGCAGCGTCTCGTAGGCGGTGCTCACGCCCGCTCCACGAGCATGGCGACGCCCTGGCCGACTCCCACGCACAGCGTCGCCAGGCCCCGGCGGGCGTCCTCGCGCTCCAGCCGGCCGATCAGCGTCAGCAGGATGCGGGCACCGGAGCAGCCGAGGGGATGGCCGAGCGCGATGGCGCCGCCGTCGGCGTTGACCCGCTCCTCGTCGAGCTTGAGACGGCGTATGACGGCCAGCGCCTGGGCGGCGAACGCCTCGTTCAGCTCGACCGCGCCCACGTCCCCGGCCCGCCATCCGGCCCGGGCCAGGGCCTTCTCCGTGGCGGGCACCGGGCCGAGGCCCATGATGTTGGGCTGGACGCCGGCCGATGCGGAGGTGACGACCCGCGCCCGCGGGGTGAGCCCGTACCGCCGTACGGCTTCGGCGCTCGCGACCACCAGCGCGGCGGCGCCGTCCGACAGCGGCGAGGAGGAACCAGCGGTGACGATGCCGTCCTTGCGGAAGATGGTCCGCAGTCCGCCGAGCTTCTCCAGCGTCGTGCCGGGGCGCGGCCCCTCGTCACGACTGACCTCGCCGTCCTTCACCGGGACCGGCACGATCTCGCGGTCGAAGCGCCCCGCCTCCCGCGCCGCCACGGCCCGCTGGTGACTGCGCAACGCGAACGCATCGGACTCGGCACGGGTAATGCCGTCCAGGGCCGCGACCTCCTCGGCCGTCTCCCCCATCGCGAGGGTCACCTTGACCGTCTCGGGACCGGCCCCCGCGGGCACGACCCGGTCGGTGGCGGCGAAACGCGGGTTGGTGAAGCGCCAGCCCAGTGAGGTGTCGTGCACCTCCCCCGGCTTGGCCCAGGGGGTGCCGGGCTTGGCCATCACCCAGGGGGCGCGGGTCATGGACTCCACCCCGCCCGCGACCACCAGGTCCGCCTCCCCCGAGCGGATCACCTGGGCGGCGCTCGCGACCGCGGTCAGCCCGGAGGCACAGAGCCGGTTGACCGTGTAGCCGGGGACGGTGTGCGGCAGCCCCGCCAGCAGCACGGCCATGCGCGCCACGTCCCGATTGTCCTCACCGGCCTGGTTGGCAGCCCCCAGGACCACCTCGTCCACCGCCTCCGCCGGGATCCCCGCGCGGCGCACGGCCTCACCCACCACCAGGGCGGCCAGGTCGTCGGGACGCACGGAGGCCAGTACGCCGCCATAGCGGCCCTGCGGGGTGCGCGCGCCGTCGATCAGGAAGACGTCGTCAGACATGGGCGGACTCCTCGGAGGGAACGGGCCGGCGCGACTGCAGCGTCGCGAAACGGCCGGTGACGAAGGCGGGGTCGGACAGGGTGGCGCTGGCCGCCGGATTGGCGGCACTGCCGTGGAAGTCGCTGAAGGCGGCGGACTGGTTGACGAAGACCCCGCCGGTGAGGTTCTCCGACAGGTGCACACCGGCGTCCAGGGCGGCCGACTCGGCGGCGGCCAGCACGTCTTCGCTCGTGGAGTGGATGGCGGCGGTCAGCGCGCCGTGCTCACGCACGGTCTCCCGGAAGACCGAGAGGCTGTGCTCGGTGGAGTCGGTGCCTATGACGAAGGAGACGGGCCCGAACCATTCACGGGTGTAGGTCTCCCGGTCGGTCTCCGCGTCGAGCCGTGCCACCAGCGGCGTACGGACGACCGCCTCCGGGTACTCCGGATGCTCGACCGGCGCCGACGCGCGCACCGTACGGCCGAGCCCGGCGGCCTGCTCCAGGCGCTCGCGCACACTGTCGTTGACGACGGCGCCCAGGGTGCCGGCCGCGCGGGCCGGGTCGCCGAGCAGCCGGTCAAGGGCGGCGCCGAGGTCGGCGGCGAACTCGTCGGCGCTTTTGACGCCCTGGTCCGTGGCGATGCCATCGCGCGGGATCAGCAGGTTCTGCGGGGTGGTGCACATCTGACCGCTGTAGAGGGAGAGCGAGAAGGCCAGGTTGCCCAGCAGCCCGCGGTAGTCGTCGGTGGAGTCCAGCACCACCGTGTTCAGACCGGCCTTCTCGGTGTACACGGCGGCGTGGCGGGCGTGCGTCTCCAGCCAGTCGCCGAACTCGGTGGAGCCGGTGAAGTCGATGATCCGTACGTCCGGGTGGAGGGCGTACACCGACGCCGTACGGTCCTCAGGACTCTCGGCGGCCAGGATCACCACGTTCGGGTCGAAGCCCGCCTCGGCCAGCACCTCGCGGGCGATGCGCACGGTGATCGCGAGCGGCAGGACGGCGCCCGGGTGCGGCTTGACGACGACCGGATTGCCCGTGACCAGGGAGGCGAACAGGCCCGGGTAACCGTTCCAGGTGGGGAAGGTGTTGCAGGCGATCAGCAGCGCCACCCCGCGCCCTATGGGCGTGAACCTCTTGTCCATCACCAGCGGCCCGCCCTTGCGCTGCGGCTTGCTCCAGCGAGCCGCAGCCGGGTGCCGTTTCTGCTCCGCCCAGGCGTAGGCGACCGCCTCCAGGCCACGGTCCTGGGCGTGCGGGCCGCCGGCCTGAAAGGCCATCACGAAGGCCTGGCCGGTGGTGTGTTGCACGGCGTGCGCGATCTCGAAGCTCGACGCGTTCAGCCGGGCGAGGATCTCCGCGGCCACCCCCGCACGGGCGTCCGGCCCGGCGTCACGCCACGGACCGGTGGCGGCCTTCGCGGCGGCCAGCGCCTCCTTCGGGGCGACACGGGGGTAGGTCACGCCCAGCCGAAGGCCGTACGGGGACGTCTCGGTCGCCGGTACCGCGCCGTGCCCCGGATGGCCGCGGAGCTCGAAGTGGCCTCCCAGGCACTCCCGGAACGCGGCTTCTCCCGTCTTGGCGGCGTCCTCGCCGTACGCCGACTTGCCGGGCGACTCGGGATACGGCGTCCAATGCTCCCGGGCGGCGGTGGCGGCGACCGCCTGTTCCAGCAGAGCGCGGTGGCGGATGAAGAAGTCCGGGCGGTCAGGGGGGTTCTGGGGCATGCATTCCACCTCTTGACAGGCAGCGGTGCGACTGGATTACTAAGCCGTGCCGCAGGCTAACCGAATGTTCGGTCGGGAGACAAGGTGGCATAAATCATGACTCAGATCACTCAGTCGAGTCCTACGCAGGCGATGTTCGCCGCGGACGAGGCGTCCCAAGGTGTGGGTATCGAGCTGCTCGAACACGGCCCGGGGACCGCCGCGCTCCGCATGACGGTGAACCCGGCGATGGTGAACGGACACCGGATCGCCCACGGCGGCTATGTGTTCCTGCTCGCCGACACAGCCTTCGCCTGCGCCTGCAACAGCCACGGCCCCGTGACCGTCGCGGCGGGCGCCGACATCACCTTCGTCGCCCCGGCGTACGAGGGCGACGTGCTCGTGGCGACCGCCGAGGAGCGCACCCGGTTCGGCCGCAGCGGCATCTACGGCGTGAGCGTCCGGCGCGGCGAAAAGGTGATCGCGGAGTTCCGCGGACGCAGCCGCAGCATCGTCGGCACGCCACCGGAGTCGACCAGGGACACGACGGCGCACAGGACGCCGAGCACGACCACGAAGGAGTCGCGATGAGCAGCGAGACGACGGCCATGGCGGCCCCCGCGTCCCGCCTGGGAGAACCCCTCCCCCACGACCTGCTGGACGACGGCGAGCGCCTGACGCGAGAGCAGCTGAGAGAACTTCAGCTCGACCGTCTGCGATCGACGCTGCGGCACGCCTACGACAACGTGGAGCTGTACCGCAAGAAGTTCGACGAGGCCGGTGTGAGGCCCGACGACTGCCGGTCGCTGGAGGACCTCGCCCGGTTCCCCTTCACCACCAAGGCCGACCTGCGGGACACCTACCCCTTCGGCATGTTCGCCGTACCGGTGGCGGACGTACGGCGCATCCACGCCTCCAGCGGCACCACCGGCCGCCCCACGGTCGTCGGCTACACCGACAACGACCTCTCCATGTGGGCGGACGTGGTCGCCCGCTCGATCCGCGCCGGCGGCGGCCGCCCCGGCCACAAGGTGCACATCTCCTACGGCTACGGACTCTTCACCGGCGGCCTCGGCGCGCACTACGGGGCCGAACGCGCCGGATGCACGGTGATCCCGGCCTCCGGCGGCATGACCGCCCGCCAGGTGCAGATCATCCAGGACTTCGAGCCCGAGATCATCATGGTCACCCCGTCCTACATGCTCACCCTGCTCGACGAGTTCGAGCGGCAGGGCATCGACCCGCGCACCAGCTCACTGAAGGTGGGCATCTTTGGGGCCGAGCCGTGGACGGAGGGGATGCGCCGCGAGATCGAGGAGCGCATGGGCATCCACGCCGTCGACATCTACGGCCTGTCCGAGGTGATCGGCCCCGGCGTCGCCCAGGAGTGCGTGGAGACCAAGGACGGCCTGCACGTCTGGGAGGACCACTTCTACCCCGAGGTCGTCGACCCGGTCACGGACACCGTGCTCGCGGAGGGCGAGGAGGGAGAGGTCGTCTTCACCTCACTCACCAAGGAGGCCCTGCCGATCATCCGCTACCGCACCCGCGACCTGAGCCGGCTGCTGCCCGGCACGGCCCGGCCTGCCTTCCGCCGGATCCAGAAGATCACCGGCCGCTGCGACGACATGATCATCCTGCGCGGCGTGAACGTCTTCCCGAGCCAGATCGAGGAGATCGTGCTGCGCACGCCCGCAGTCGCCCCGCATTTCCAGATCCAGCTCACCGAGCGCGGACGCATGGATCACATGGTCGTGCAGGTCGAGGCCCGCCCCGGCACCGGCCCCGAACAGCGTGAGGCCGCCGCCAGGTCGATCGGTCAGGGCATCAAGGACGGCGTGGGCGTCACCGTCGAGGTGGCGATCGTCGGCCCCGAGACCCTGGAGCGGTCCCTCGGCAAGCTCCGTCGCGTCAAGGATCTCCGGCGGGCGTGACAGCCGATCCGGCGAGAAATGGCCAACTGAGCAGAACGGCCGCACGAGGCCGTACCGGCCGTCGTGACCAGCCCGTCCACGACCGTGATCCCGCACCGGAAGTCGCTGTCGCCATCCTCAACGACCGCGGTGTCGGCGGCACGGGCATGGCGGAGACCGCCAGGCGTCTCGGCCGGAGTCCCGAGGTTGGTCACGTCACGGACGCGGGCGGCCGGTACGGAGAGCCGACGCTGGATCCTGCGAAGTCCTTGGCGTCCTGGCGCTACGAATTCGAGGCCGAGCGCGGGGTGTGCCTGCCGCGGCAGTCAGTCCTCATCGGGCCGTGAGCCGAAACCGCTGGTCGACATCGGCTACACCTCTCCGCCTCACCCGGGCAAGGCCGAGCGCGACACCGGATCACCTTCGCCGGACCGCTGCCGGCCAACTCCTCCCGCCTGCACCGCCGGGGTGAAGGATTCGCCCGCGACGCCTTCCACATCGACTTCGACCGCCGGCAGGGCACCTGCCCACAAGGCCAAACCAGCCGCGGCCGGCACGGCCCCGACCCGGCCTCCTCGCCGACCGCCGCCCCACTGATCGTGGCCCGCCTCACCACGAGCCAGTGCCGGCCCTGCCAGGTCCGGTCCGGCCCGGTCCGGTCCGGCCCGGTCGAAGTAGCACTGCCTCCCGCGATTCCGCGCGCACCGTTGACCTTCTTCCACCCCGCATGCCGTGCCCACAGCAGGCGTGCGCGGCCCGTCTCGACGGTGTTCTGCGTACGGGACCCGGAATGGAAACATACACAAGCCGGACCGGCCGCGCCCTCGTATGCCGCCGCCGGAGCGCGTATGTGTGTAGGTGGTTACCCGCAAGACAAACTGACGCTCGGTTTCCTCCCGGTCGCGCATGATGCGGCCGGGACGGGCATCTCACGAGCCACGGCCCGCGGGACTGGTGGGGAGAGCCTGTTCAGCCCAGATCGTCTTGCCGGTGCGGGTGGGGCGGCTGCCCCAGCGCTGGGTGAGCTGGGCGACGAGCAGCAGACCGCGGCCCCCCTCGTCGAAGACCCGGGCTCGGCGCATGTGAGGGGCGGTGCTGCTGGAGTCCGAGACCTCGCAGATGAGTGCGGTCTCACGAATCAGGCGGAGCTGGATGGGGGATCCGCCGTACCGGATGGCATTGGTGACGAGTTCACTGACGACGAGTTCGGTGACGAATCCGAGGTCCTCCAGATGCCAGGCGGCCAATTGCTTGAATACCAGCGCACGGGCCTGGGCGACGGATGAGGGGTCCGCCGGTACCTCCCAGGTGGCGACCCGGCCCGCTTCCAGCGCGCGGGTGCGGACCACAAGGAGGGCGACGTCGTCGGTGGGTTGGTCGGGCAGGTTGTGCAGGAGTCCGTCACAAATCTCCTCCAGCGCGCGGCGGGGCTCGCCGAGGGCTCGGCGGAGCAGGGCCAGTCCGTCGTCGAGGTCGCGGTCGGGGGCGTGGACCAGTCCGTCGGTGTAGAGGGCGAGGACGCTGCCCTCGGGAAGTTCGAAATCTGCGGTTTCGAACGGCAGACCGCCCAGCCCGAGGGGGGGTCCGCTCGGCAGGTCGAGGAATGAGACGTGCCCATGTGGGGTGACCATGGCCGGGACGGGGTGACCGGCGCGGGCTGCGGTACAGCGGCGTGAGACGGGGTCGTAGACAACGTAGAGACAGGTGGCGCCGACCTCGCCCGGGCTCTGTGGTTCGCCGGCCGCGTCCGGTGCCCGCTCGGAGTCCAGACGCAGGACGATGTCGTCAAGGTGCGTGAGGAGCTCGTCGGGGTCCAGATCGACGTCGGCGAGGGTGCGTACGGCGGTGCGGAGACGGCCCATCGTGGCGGACGCCTGCACCCCGTGGCCGACGACGTCGCCGACGACGAGAGCGACCCGGGCTCCGGACAGGGGGATGACGTCGAACCAGTCGCCGCCGAGGCCGGCACGGGAGCTTGTGGGCCAGTAGCGGGACGCGACCTCGACAGCCGCCTGCCGGGGAGTGTGCTGCGGGAGCAGGCTGCGCTGAAGGGCGAGTGCCGTTTCGCGTTCCTGCGTGTAGCGGCGGGCGTTGTCGACGCAGACCGCCGCGCGCGCCGCGAGTTCCTTGGCGAGCAGCAAATCGTCGTCGTCAAAAGGCTCAGGGGTTCGATGGCGGCCGAGGATTGCCAGGCCGAGAGTAATACCGCGGGCGCGCAGGGGCACGACCAACAGGGCGTGGATGCCGTGTTCGTCGATGCTGCGGACGCTGTCAGGGGAGTCCGCGGCCCACCAGCGTCGGCCTGCGTCGTCGACCGCGTGGAACATGCCGCGGCCGTCGGTCAGCACGCGCCCTTGCGGCGAGCCCTCGCGGTAGCCGTGGCGGGCGCCGACGGGAATCGTCACCTCGGGGCAGCCCTCCAGCACTGAGCGACAGGCGGTGCGACGGAAGACGGGCGCGGTTGCAGGCGGGGGCGCCGTCTCGTCCCCGGCCAGCGCGGAATCCAGCAGGTCCACGAGTGCGAAGTCGGCGAAGTGCTCCGTGCACACCTCGGTCAGTTCTTCGGCAGTGCGGGTCACGTCGAGGGTGGAGCCGATGCGGACGCTGGACTCGTTCAGGACGCTCAGTCTGCGTCGGGCGCGGAACTGGTCCGTACTGTCCATGGCCGCCAGGCACATGCCTCGTACGCGGTCGGCACTGTCCTTCAGCGGGCTGAGGGACACCAGCCAGGCGTGTTCGCGGGGCTCGCCGGGGGGTTGCAGCCAAGCCTCGTACGGCACGGTCTTCCCCGTGCGCAGGACTCGCTGCCCCGCGTCGCCGAGACCCTCGAATCCGGGAAGGCGCCGGAGGCTGTCGGCGGACTCGCCCACCCGCCGGCCCTGCAGTTGCCAGGAGGGGCTGCCCGTCACCCTCTCCATCGCGGAGTTGGTGGACACTATGAGCCCGTCCCGGTCGAAGAGAGCCACCGGCACGGGGAACTGCTCCAAAGCCCACTTCTGCAGGCGCGCAGTCGGCTCCGGCACGGTGGCCGTCAGGAACCAGCGGACCGCGTTGTCCGAGTTCAGCAGCGGGTATGCCTCGAGCCGCACCTCGACGTGGTGGCCGTCCTGGTGCCGGACCGTGACCGTACCGGTCCACCCGTCCGACTCGGCGAGGCTGTGCAGGGCATCAGGCGGCAGGGGTTCGGCCAGCAGATCTGCCACAGGGCGGCCCAGCACGTCCCTGGTGTCGAAGCCGAATAGGCTGCGGGCCGCGTCGCTCCACGCGGTGACCAGCCCCTTGGCGTCCGCCTCGGCTGCGGCGGCGCCTCGGGGCATCTGCGTGGCCCTGTGCTCGTCCACCCGAACGCCCTCCTGCACGACACCGGTGTCCATACCCATTGTGCGCCGGGCCCGCCCGGGTACGCCCTGTCACTCCGCGATGCGGATGGATGGCGCCGTGATGAGCCACAATCCGTACAGAACTCCGGGCCGCGCCCGGCGACGCGAGGCCAACCACGGTCCACGAGACCACCGAACCCGCGGACAGGGCCACCACGACAGCGGTGGCCGGTCCGTCCCCCGCGGACGGCTCCTGCCGCATGGTGTCAGAAGACGCGGAGCAGGACGGGGCCCGGTGCTCACAGCGGACGGGCGCGGCACCCTGGGCGGACTGCTGGAGAAGCGCATCGCCCACCCCGGCCCGAGGGAACTTCAGCCGCAGATCTCCTCAACGGTCAGCCCGAGGGCGAGCAGTTCGCGGTCGGCTCCGACGGGAGCGTCGATCTCGAGGCCCGTCGGCAGGCCGTTGGTCGCCACGCCCATGGGGATGCTCAGGCCGGGAGCACCGATGACGCTGGCGGGGCCGGTGTTGCGGATGAAGGTGGCGAAGGTGTCGGCGTCTTCCCCGCACAGAATCATGCCCTGGTCGCAGGTGGCCAGGTCAAGAGCGGTGGCCGGGGTGGTCGGGAAGGCCAGGCCGTCCAGACCGTGCGCGGCGAACGTCTCCGCGTAGGCCGCACGCAGCCGCTGCCGCTGGGCCAGGCACTCGCGGTAGACGTCCTCGGAGACCAGGCCCGGGGCCCCGTCGAGGATGCAGCCCTCGAAGACGCCGCGTACGTCGGGGCCCGCGATGAGGGCGGCGAGCGTGGCGAGGTCCGTCTGCGGCCGGTGCTTCGCCAGGTAGGCGGACAGCTCCACCCGGGTCTCGTACAGCACGATGGCCATACCGGTGGCGAACTCGCCTGCGGTGAACGAGGTGACATCGACCGGGACCAGGTCCACACCGGCCGCCTCCAGGTTGCGCAGGGCCGTCTCCCACTGGACGGCTACCTCGTCCTGCAGCGGCTCGGTGAAGTGACCGGTCGGCACGCCCAGCCGGATCGACCGCGGCGGTCGGGCGACGACCGGGGCGTCGTCACCGCTGAGGACGCCGTCCAGCAGAGCCAGGTCTGCCACCCGGCGCGCCATGGGGCCGATGGTGTCCCTGGTGCTCGACAGGGGCGTCACACCCTCCCCGGGGTAGCGCCCGACCGTGGGCCGCAGCCCGCAGGTGCCGGTGACGGCCGCGGGGACACGTACGGAGCCGCCCGTGTCGGTGCCCAGGCCCGCCCGCACCACCCCGGCCGCGACGAGCGCGGCGACCCCGCCACTGCTGCCACCGGCGAAACAGCTGGGGTCACGCGGGTTGCGGACCGGGCCGAACGCCTGGTTGTTGCTGGTGATGCCGAACGCCAGCTCGTGCATGTTGGCCTTGCCGAGGATGGCGGCACCTGCTTCACGCAGCCGCCGTACCGCGGGCGCGTCGCACGGGGGGACGAAGTCCCGCAGGGCGGGGGTGCCGGCCGTGTTGGGCAGCCCCGCGACGTGGATGTTGTCCTTGATCGCGAGGGTCATGCCGGACAGCGGGCCCGGCTCATCGGAGATCTTGGCGGAGGCATCACGGTCGAGGGTGATGAAGCCACCGAGGTAGGCCGCCTCCTCGGCGCGTTCCAAGGACGTCTGCACGGCCTCGTGCCGGCTGCGCGCGCCCGCGAGCGCCGCCCGGCCGGTCTGCGTGCCGGGTTCCTTCGTGGTCGGTTCGCTCATGGCCTGCTCCTTCGTGCGGATCCGCTTCGACAGCTCACGGACGATCACTGCGCCGCCGCCCGCACGAGGCCGGCTTTGGTTGCGGCTTTTCGAGGGTTGACCACCCTTGAAGGTCATGTCATCGCTCGCTCACGCGATGACATGTTGGAGGATAAAGTGCCCACCATCAAGCCCCATCACCTGAAAAGCAGGACCTGGCTCGCCGTCACGGCGGCTTCCGCGCTCGCCCTGACGGGCTGCGCCACCGACAGCGGGAAGTCGAGCGCCGAGAAGCCGGCAGGTGACCGACGGGGTCGTCAAGATCAAGAAGACCTTCCCGGACGTCGCGGCCGACAGCCAGTGCACGGGGTGACGGACTCATGGACCAGACCATCGCCCTGACGCTGGGTGTACTGTCCTCCGCCGCCGTCCTGGCACTGACGGCCGTCGGACTCTCACTGTCCTTCGGGTTGATGCGCATCATCAACCTGGCGCACGGCGAGTTCCTCACCATCGGCGCGTACAGCTCCGTCGTCTCCGCCGACCACGGCCCGCCCTGGGCGGTGGGCCTGGCGGCGGCCGTCGCCGTCGGGCTCGGGGTGGGCGCCCTGACCGAGCTGCTGTCGGTACGCCGGCTGTACGGGTCGCCGGAGCTGTCCATCCTGGCGACCTTCGGCCTGTCGATCGTCGTCCGCCGGCTGATCCAGCTGGGGTTCGGCAAGGACTACCGGACGGTTGCCAATCCGCTGTGTGCCACGAAGGTGCTCGGCGTCCCCTTCCCCGCCTACCAGCTGCTGCTCACCGGGCTCGCGGTGACGGTCGTCGTGGCGGTGCTTGCCGTGCTGCGGTTCACCTCCCTCGGGCTGCGGGTCCGAGCAGTCGCCAGCGACACCGCGCTGTCGGAGACCCTGGGGGTGCGCTCCACGCGGGTGAACCTCGTGGTGTTCGCGGCGAGCGCGGGCCTCGCCGCGACCGCCGGGGCACTGGTCGCACCCCGTCACCAACGTCCAGCCCGACATGGGCCTGGACTACGTCCTCACCGCCTTCCTCGTGGTCATCGTGGCCGGACGGCGCGTGGCACCGGTGCTCATCGCAGCGCTGGGTCTGGCGGTGGTGCAGAACCTGACGACCTTCTGGACCGACCCGCTTCTGGCCCGCCTGGCAGTAGCAGCCCGCCAATGTGGACCGGTTCGCCGAGACGGTACGTCGGATCGCCGCCGCCGGCGTCGGCGTACTCCTCGCTGAGCAGCACTTGGACATGGCGCTGGGCGTAGCGGACCGGTGGTACCTGATGGAGAAGGGGCAGATCGCCGAGGAAGGGCAGGTCCACGAGGGAATCGTCGGGCATGTGGCGGGCCGGATGGCGCCCTGAGGATCCACGCCGGTCTGGCCCGGCGGGCACGGAAACGGGTAAAGTCAACGGGTACACATACATTGGCACGTTGTCGCCGCATCACGGTGCCGCCGCATTCCGAAAGGATGAGAGGTCCCAGGAAGTGATCGACCACAGCCACGAGAGCGACCTGGTATTCCGTGCCCTCAACGACGCGACCCGTCGGGCCATTCTGACCCTGTTGGCCTCGGAACACGAACCCACGGCCGGAGACATCGCGGCCGCGTTCCCGGCGATCGGCCGGACCGCGGTCTCGGCGCACCTGAGGGTCCTGCGGGACGCGCAGCTGGTTTCCGAGATCCGCGACGGCAAACACCGGCGGTACCGCCTGGGCCCCAACCGTGCGGACGCGGCGATCGCGTTCCTGCGTCAGATCTATGAGCAGTCGCTGCCCACGGACCAAGGGGTGGCAGCGGACCGGCCGGAGGGCGGGCTGCGTGAAGCGAAGAGCGGATGACGGCCGCGGGCACGCCTCCCGGCGTGCCCGTCAGCCGGGCCTTGTCACGGCCTGCTGAGGAGAGCCCATGCACGAGATCGCCCTCGTCAACGAGACGCACCTCGGTATGCCCCCGCACGAGGCGTTCGGCATGTTCGGACGAACCGGTGGCCCGGGCTGGTTGTTCTCCGCGCGGTTCGAGCACGCGGAGCCCGGCGCGGTGGCCGGCGTCGACATACCCCTGCCGTTCGCGGCCCCAGGAGGCGAGACGACCGTACGGGGCACGGCACGCATCGTGGAGATGCGGCCGTACCGGCGGATCGTGCTGCAGCACGAGACGCCGTGGACCGGGCGGATCACCATCACCTTCGCCCGTGAGCCCGGGGGCACGCGGGTGCGCACGGTCACCGAACTCGATCAGGAGGCTCTCGGCTGGATGACGGGCAGCCTGGGCTGCGCGGCGCCGGACAGCGAGAGCCGAACCGACGAGACGTGTATCGCCTTGCTGACCAGTATGTCGGGGAGCGCCGGCCTGTTCGGCCGGGCCGCCGCCAACTGCGCGGCGCTGGCAGCCGAGGAGATCAACGCCGAGGGCGGGATCGGCGGCCGGCCGGTGCGGATCGAGGTGATCGACGATCGCACCCACGCCGCCACGGGGCTGGCCCGGCTGCGGGAACTCGACCAGCGGCGCGGCCTGGCGGCCGTGGTGGGCGTACACAGCTCGGCGACCTTCAACGCGGTGAGCCGCTACGCGCGGGCGTCACGTCTGCTGTATCTCTACACCGCCGCGAACGAGGGCAGCCGCGTGCAGGACGGAACGCTGTTCCGGCTCGGTGAGTCGGTGGCGGACCAACTCGCGCAGGCGGTTCCGTCGCTGATGCGCGAGAGCGGCGGTCGCTCCTGGTACCTGATCGGCAACGACTACTCCTGGCCCCGGGCCGTCTGCACGCGAGGCCGCCGCATCGCGGAGCACCACGGCGGGCATGTCGTCGGCGAACGCCTCGTCCGGCTCGGCGAGTCGTCCTTCGACGACGTGCTGGAGGACATCGAGGCGTCCGGCGCCGACCTGGTGCTCTCCAGCCTGGTGGGGTGGAGTTCCATCGACTTCGAGCGGCGGTTCCACGCCGCGGGGCTGCGCCGCCGTATCCGTACGCTCGCACCCCTGCTGGAGGAGAGCACCCGAGAGCATCTGGGCGCCGCGGGCAGCGGGCTCTGGTCCTGCCTGCCGTATTTCTCCGCCCTGGACACGGCGGAGAACACCGACTTCCTGCGACGCTACCGGGCCGCTTTCGGTCCCTGGGCCCCGTCGCCGTCGGCGCTGACGGAGTCGGCGTACGAGGGCCTTCATCTGTTCGCCCGGGCCGCGCGGAAAGCGGGGGCGCCGCGGGGCGGTGAGGTCTCCCGGGCCCTGCACGGTCTCACTCTGGCCGGACCGCGCGGCAGGGTCTCGGTGGGAGCCGACGGCCGGCTGCGGCAGAGCATGTACCTGGCCGAGGCCACTGCCACAGGGTTCGCGATCCGCGGACAGATGCCGTCCGGTACCGCCTGACCATGCGCACGGCTTGGCGGGGCACTGGCCGGCAGGTATGCCGGCCGAGTCTCCCCACCGCACACCCACCCAACCAACGCAAAGTACATTAATTGATCATCCGTACGGCAAGCCCACAAGCCCGTGCCAATGGCGATGGCAGTCGGTCGCGGGCATCCGCACGTGCGGCCCTGCTGTGGACCAAGTAGCGCTCGGAGAGGTTCATGAGAAGCCTGGACCCCACGGATCCACCGGCCATTGGCGGCTATCCTCTGCTGGCACAGCTCGGCGCCGGCGGCATGGGACAAGTGTTCCTGTCCCGTACCGTGTCGGGCCGGCCATTGGCGCTCAAGACCATACGGACCGAGTTCGGCGCGGATCCGGGCTTCGAGGAACGATTCGCCCGCGAGATCGCCAGCAGCAATCAGGTGCGCTCTCCGTGGACGGTGGCAGTCGTCGACTACAGTCCCGCGGGACACAGGCCACAGTGGCTGGCCACCGAGTACGTCGCCGCACCTTCCCTCGCGGACTGGGTGGAACGGCACGGCTCGCTGCCCGAGCCCGTGGTCCGCGCCCTCGCGGCGGAACTCGCAGAGGGCCTGCGGGCAGTGCACCGGACGGGCCTCGCGCATCGCGACGTGAAGCCCTCGAATGTGCTGCTCGCCCGCCGCCACCCCCTGCTCATCGACTTCGGCATCGCCCGAGCCGCCGAAGACACCCGCCACACCCGGGCCGGCGGGGTCATCGGCTCACCCGGATACATGGCACCGGAGCAGGCAACCGGAGGAAGCTCGGCCGAACCCGGCGACGTCTTCGCCCTGGGGGCCGTACTCGTCTACGCGGCCTCCGGGAAGGGCCCCTTCCTGCGCCCCGGCGAGGATCTGTCGGCGGCACAGCTGCTTTACCGGATTGTTCACGAGGAGCCGGTGCTCGACGGCGTACCACCCGCCCTCATGCCACTGGCGGCCGCCTGCCTGGACAAGTCGCCCCAGGCCCGTCCCACCACGGACGAACTGCTCGAGCAGCTCGGCACCGGCCCCCGTGCCTGGGTCACGGCGCTGTCACCGGGCCTGGAGGCGGAGATCGCCGCGAGGGAGGCCGAGCTGCGAGCGGCGCTGGAGCGGTATGCCGTCCCCTCCCCCTCGCCGAACCCGACGCCCTCGGCGGGGTTCGGACCGCCGATGGCCTACCTCCCCCCTCCGCCCCTCCCACCCGGGACTGCTCCGAGACCTCCGTCCTCCGTCCCTCCCGGCATGGGATCCGGCCCCGCACCCGGTCGGCGGTCGGCTCACGCCCTTACGGTCGCCGTCCTCGCGGGCATGGTGACGGCGGCGGCTGCCACCGCAGCGATCACCTGGCCGGATGGAACCGAAGGCACATCCACATCTCCGACCCCCTCCGCCTCGACGTCTTCGGATGCCCTGCCCGCGTCGTGGGTGGGCACCTGGCGGGGCAGCGGCCCCGGCAACTCCTCCGGTGACGGCATCACCAGCGCCCGCACGACCAAGGTGTCCGTCACCGTCACGCTCCATGCGGCGGAGCGAGGCGAGATCGTTGGCAGACAGGTCAGCAAGGTGACCGAGGCCACCACGGGCCGGGACATCGGGTGTACGGAAACTCTTCGCCTGCAAGAGTCGCATCGAACGACCATGGTCTTCGAGGCGGTCACGAGCGCTCCCACCGACCCCTCCGCAGGCGTACTGTGCACGCGGGGCAACCTCTACACGCTGACGAAGACCGGCGCCGACGTCCTGACCCTGGAGGACGAGGGCAGTCAGACGACGGGATCCCCGTCGCGGTTGGTCCGCTCCTCCTGACGTACGGCAGCGCGTAAGCCAGGTGAAGACGTTTCTGCGGACGGCGTGGCGATGGCCCTGACCGGCGACGGTGCCACCAGCGAGGGCGACTTCCATGAGGCGCTGAACTTCGCGGCCGTCCTCCGCACGCCGGTCGTCTGCCAACGGCTCGACCAGAACATGGGTCTGCACGACGTCGCCGTCTCGCACACACTGCGGGAGACCTCGCCGGGCTACTTCGACATCGCCGAATCCGGCTGCTGAACAGGCGACAGCCGCGCCGATCCCTCCGGCTGGACCGGCGGTACTCGCGCCGGCACCGCAGGAAGACCGGGCGCCGAGTGAAGGGGGCAGCACGACGGCCGTGTCCGCCCAGGCACCCGGTCAGGCCGCCCTCGTCGCGTCACGGCCGTCAGGGCGGAGGCTCACAGCCCGTTGACGGTGACGGTGTGCGGCAACACGGCCGGCAGTACCGCCATACGGGCCACGTCCCGGTTGTCCTCGCCGGCCTGGTCGGCCGCGCCAGGGATCACCTCGTCCACGGCGCCGGCCGAGATCGCCGAGCGCCGTACCGCCTCACCGACGACGAGGGCGGCCAGGCCGTCGGGGCGTGCCGAGGTCAGGGCGCCCCCGTGACGGCCCTGCGGGGTGCGGGGGCCCCGTCGGTCAGATAGACCTAGGCATCAGACACGGCTGCTCTCCTCCTCGGGGGCGTGGCGGCGGGACTGGACCACCGAGAAGCGGCCGGTGACAAAAGCCGGATCGGTGAGGGCGGCGTTGGCGGCGGGGTTGGCCGCAGTGCCGTGGAAGTCGCTGAAGGCGGCGGACTGGTTGACGAAGACGGCGCCGGTCAGGTTCTCCGACAGGTGCACGCCCGCGTCCAGAGCGGTATCGCGGGCCGCCTCCAGCACGTCGTCGTCGGTGGTGTACACGGAGGCGGTCAGCGCGCCGTACCGCCGGACGGTTTCGTGCAGGAGCCGCAGGCCGTGCTCGGTGGAGTCGGTGCCGATGACGAACGAGACCGGTCCGAACCACTCGCTGCTGTACGTCTTCTCGTCGGCCCCGGCGTCAAGCCGGGCCACCAACGGGGTGCGGACGACCGCGCCGGGGTGCTCGGGGTGCGCCAGCTCCCGTGAAGAGTGCGCGATACGGCCGCTGAGGACCGTCGCCGCCTCCTCCAGCCGGTTCAGGACGCCCTCGTTCACGATGGCGCCCAGGGTGCCGGCAGCACGCGCGGGGTCGCCGAGCAGCTTGTCCAGCGCCGTACCCAGGTCGGTGGCGAACTCGTCGGCCGTGCGCGGCCCCTGGTCGGTGGTGAAGCCCTCGCGCGGGACCAGGATGTTCTGCGGGGTGGTGCACATCTGGCCGCTGTAGAGGGCGAGAGAGAAGGCCAGGTTGTGCAGCAGTCCCGCGTAGTCATCGGTGGAGTCGACGAGGACGGTGTTCAGTCCGGCCTTCTCGGTGTGCACGGCGGCCTGGCGGGCGTTGGTCTCCAGCCAGTCGCCGAACTCGCTGGACCCGGTGAAGTCCACGATGCGCACATCGGGGTGTGTGGCCAGGGTGGTGGCGGTGCGCTCGTCGGGGCGCTGGGCGCCGAGCAGCACCACGTCCGGGTCGAATCCGGCCTCCGCCAGGACCTCACGGGCGATGCGCACCGTGATGGCCAATGGCAGCACGGCCCGCCGATGCGGCTTGACGATCACCGGGTTGCCGGTGACCAGGCTCGCGAACAAGCCCGGGTAGCCGTTCCAGGTGGGGAAGGTGTTGCAGGCGATCAGCACGGCGACGCCGCGTCCGACCGGGGTGAAGGTCTTGTCCATGGCGAGCGGGCCGCCCCTGCGCTGCGGCTTGCTCCAGCGGGCGGTGGCCGGGTGGCGCTTCTGCTCGTACCAGGCGTACGCCACCGCTTCGAGCCCGCGGTCCTGGGCGTGCGGGCCGCCTGCCTGGAAGGCCATCACGAACGGCTGGCCGGTGGTGTGCTGCACAGCATGCGCGATCTCGAAGCTCGCCGCGTTCAGCCGGGCCAGGATCTCGGCCGCGACTCCGGCCCGGGTGTCGGGGCTCGCGGCGCGCCACTTCGCGGCGGCGGCCTTGGCCGTGGCGACGGCAGCGTCGGGGGCGAGGTAGGGGTAGCTGACGTCGAGCGGGAAGCCGTAAGGCGAGTACTCGGTGGCGGGGACGGTACCGGCGGTGGGGTGTCCTTCGAGGGGGAAGGGGTTGCCGAGGAGGGCGTGGAAGGCGGCCTCGCCCTGCTGGGGCGCCTCGGCTCCGTAGACGGAGGTGCTGGGTGTCTCCGGGTACGGCGTCCAGTAGCCGCGGTCGGCGGCGTGCTCCACGGCCTGCTGGAGCAGGTCCGCGTGGCGGGTGTAGAAGTCGGTGGACATCGGGAACTCCTGCCGAACGTTCGGTGGATCGGTGGACGCAGGCCGCCCAGGGGCGGATGCGCGGAAGGGCTGGGGTCGGGGACTGAGAGGCGACGGGCTGAGGAGCGATGGGCCGGGCTGAGGGCCTAAGGGGTCCTTTCACATGAGCGTCCGATCAGGTCGCGTGGTCTGGTGCCGTGCATCGCAAGGCGCCAGAGCGGCCTCGATGGGGGTGCCCCCTGTTCGAGCGGAGCCGAGAGCTTGAGGGAGGAGCCACGTGGGCGTTTCGGCAACGCGGCGAGGTGCGGTGTGCCAGGCCGCGCGACCCGGACGGGCACAGCGAAAGGCCCCCTAAGGGTGAGGTCGGTGGATCAGACGTCCGCGAGCAGGATCGCCGGGCGCTCCACGCAGTCGGCCACGAAGCGCAGGAAGCCACCGGCCACTCCGCCGTCGCAGACCCTGTGGTCGAAGCTGAAGGAGAGCTGTGTGACCTTGCGGACCGTCAACTGGCCGTCCACGACCCATGGTTTGTCGACGAGGCGGCCCACGCCGAGGAGGGCGGCCTCCGGGTGGTTGATGATCGGTGTGGATCCGTCGACGCCGAACACCCCGTAGTTGTTGAGGGTGAAGGTGCCTCCGGTCAGCGCATGCGGCGGCAGGTTCCCGCCGCGCGCGAGCTCGGTCAACCGGGCGAGTTCGGCGGCCAGTTGAACGGTCGTCATGAGGTGGGCGTCGCGGACGACCGGGACGACCAGCCCCCGTTCGGTCTGGGCGGCGAAGCCCAGGTGCACCCCGTCGTAGCGGAGGATCTCCCGGCGCTCGGTGTCGACCGTGGAATTCAGCTCGGGGAAGCGGCGCAGTCCGGCGACGCAGATGCGGGCGAACAGCGCCAGCAGACCGATGCGGGTGCCGGTTCCGGCGGACTCCAGCGCCTTCTTGGCCTCGAGCAGCCCGGTCGCGTCCACGTCGACCCAGGTGGTGGCGTCGGGGATCTCGGTCCGGCTGCGGGAGAGCTTGTCGGCGACGGCGCGGCGGACTCCGCGCAGGGGGATGCGCTCGGGGCCGGCCGCCGTGGTCGGCTCCTGTGGTGCGGGGGCGGGGGCGGGAGCCCTGTCGGCCGGGTCCGGGCTCGCGGTCTGCCCGGCCCGGGCGATGGCCTGCTCGACGTCCCTTCTGAGGACGACTCCCGCCGGGCCGGACGGTGACACGCCGGTGAGGTCGACGCCGTGGTCCCGGGCCATCCTCCGCACGAGGGGCGAGATCGCCCGGGGGGCGTGCGACGCAGTGGCGGCCGAGGTGTCGGGGGCGGCAGGCGACGCGGTCACGGCGCCGCACGCCGGTACGGCACTGTCGACCGTGCCGGATCGAGGCGCGGCACTGGCACTCAAGGCGGCTCCGGCAGGCGCGGCGCTCGCGGACGGGCCCGCTGCGGCGGCGCGGCGACGGCGGCGCGAGGTCGTCGGGCCGTGGCCGGTGCCGTAGCCGATCAGCACATTGCCGGATCCGGCCTGTTCCTCCTCCCGGTAACGCTCGGCCGCCGCGTCGGCCGGCACCACCGGCTCCGGTGCGCCACCCGCCTCCTCAGGCCGGGGCCCGCAGGCGGGTCCGTCGGCCCCGGCGGGGGCGTCGGCCCCCACGGTGATCAGCGGCTCCCCCACCGCCAGCGCCGTGCCCGCCTCCGCGTGCAGCCGGAGCACCGTGCCCTCGTACGGGACCGGCACCTCGACCGCGGCCTTGGCGGTCTCGACCTCGACCACGACCTGGTCGACGGTCACGGTGTCGCCGACGGCGACCTTCCACTCGACGATCTCCGCCTCGGTCAGCCCTTCGCCGAGGTCGGGCAGCCGGAACAACTGCTCCAAGCGCGTTGCCGTGGTCATGCGACCGCTCCCTTCAGCAGATGCCGGGTGTCCGGTTCGTCGCCGAACTGGAGGCGGTCGACGGCGTCGAGGATCCGGTCGACGCCGGGCAGATGCGCGTGCTCCAGCTTCGGCGGCGGATACGGGATGTCGAAGCCGGCCACGCGCAGGACGGGTGCCGCCAGCGAATGGAAGCAGCGTTCCTGGACGCGCGCGGCGATCTCCGCCCCGACCCCGGCGAATCCCTGGGCCTCCTGCACGACCAGACAGCGCCCGGTGCGCCGTACGGAGGCCGTCACCGTCTCGTCGTCGAAGGGGACGATCGTGCGCAGATCCACGACCTCCAGCTCGATGCCCTCGGCCGCCGCGGCCTCGGCCGCGGCCAGGGCCACCGGAACCGACGGCCCGTACGCGACGACCGTGGCGTCACGGCCCTCCCGCCGTACGGCGGCCCGCCCGAACGGCAGTGCGCCCCGGCGCTCCAGGTCGGTGTCCTCGCGCGACCAGTAGAGCTTCTTCGGCTCCAGGAAGACCACCGGGTCGGGGTCGGCGATGGCGTCCCTCAGCAGCCAGTACGCGTCCTCGGCCGTCGCCGGGGTGACGACCTTCAGGCCGGGGGTGTGCGCGTAGTAGGCCTCGCTGGAGTCGCAGTGGTGCTCGACTCCGCCGATGCCGCCCGCGTACGGGATGCGGATCACCATGGGCAGCGTGAGCCGCCCCCGGGTCCGGTTGCGCAGCTTGGCGACGTGGGAGGCGATCTGCTCGAACGCCGGGTAGGCGAAGGCGTCGAACTGCATCTCCACCACGGGCCGGAAGCCGCCCATCGCCATGCCGACGGCGAGCCCGACGATGCCGGCCTCGGCCAGCGGGGTGTCGAAACACCTCTCCTCGCCGAAGTCGCGGGTCAGTCCGTCGGTGATGCGGAAGACGCCACCGAGCGGGCCGACGTCCTCGCCGAAGACGAGCACGCGGTCGTCCTCGCGCAGTGCGTCGCGCAGCGCGGTGTTGAGCGCCTGCGCCATGGTGACCTTGGTGGCCTGGGTGGTCTCGGCCATGGGTCAGTCCTCCTGAGTCAGGGCGGTCTCGGCGAGCTCGGCCGCCAACTGGGCGCGTTGCTCCAGCAGTTGCGGGGTGGGCTCGGCGTAGACGTGGTCGAAGAGCTCCATCGGGTCGGCGGTGGTGTCCGCGTTCATGCGGGTGCGCAGGTCCGCGGCCAGGGCTTCCGCCTCCTCCCGTGCCGCCGCCGCGTCGGCGTCGGTGAGGGCGCCACGGGCCCGCAGGTGTGCCTCCAGCCGGCTGAGGGGGTCCGCGGTGCCCCAGCGCTCGACCTCCTCGGCATCGCGGTAGCGGGTCGCGTCGTCGGCGTTGGTGTGCGCGTCCATGCGGTAGGTGTGCGCCTCGACCAGGACGGGGCCATGCCCTGCGCGAGCGTGCGCGACGGCGTCGGTGAGCACCGCGAGCACGGCGACCAGGTCGTTGCCGTCGACCTGCTCGGAGCGCACCCCGTAGCCGATGCCCTTGTAGGCGAGGGCGGGCGCCGCGGTCTGCCGGGCCAGTGGGACGGAGATCGCGTACTTGTTGTTCTGGACGAAGAAGACGACCGGCGCGCGGAGGACGGCCGCGAAGTTCAGTGCCTCGTGGAAGTCGCCCTCGCTGGTGGCACCGTCGCCGGTCAGGGCCATCGCCACGCCGTCCTCCCCCTTGCGGCGCTGCGCCTCCGCCATGCCGGTGGCGTGCAGCACCTGGGTGGCCAGCGGGGTGCACTGGGGGGCGACGCGGGTGGCGGCCGGGTCGTAGCCGCAGTGCCAGTCGCCGCGCAGCAGGGTGAGCACCTCGACCGGGTCGATGCCTCGGGTGACCAGGGCGACGGAGTCCCGGTAGGTCGGAAACAGCCAGTCGTCCGGGCGTAGTGCGAGGACGGCGCCGATCTGGCAGGCCTCCTGGCCCCGGCTGGACGGGTAGACGGCGAGCCGGCCCTGCTTGGTGAGCGCGGTGGCCTGGGTGTCGAAGCGGCGCCCCAGGACCATCCGCCGGTAGGCCTCGCGCAGGGCCTGAACCGAAGGCTCGCGGTAGCCGGCCGGGGGCTTGGCCACAGGGGTGCCGTCCTCGGCCACGAACCGCACCGGCGTGAGGGACGGCAGGAGGCCCTGGACCGTCTGTCGGAGGCTCTTCACGGACATGGAGGGCGCTCGCTTTCTCTGGACGCTTGACAGGAGAATGGTGACGACGAGGGAATATGTGTTCAAGACTTCGCGTGAACCGCAGATGAAGTGCCGAATCCCAATGTTCTGGAGAGCAATGTGTCTGAGATGGACTCGCCGGCGGGGCCCGTGCCCGGACGAACTGCCGTCCCGCTCGACGACACCGACCGCCAGATCCTGGCCCGGCTGCTGCAGGACGCCCGCCAGTCGGTCCGCGCGCTGGCCGAGCAGGTGCACATCTCGCGCGCCAACGCCTACACACGCATCGGCAGGCTGCTGACCGAGGGGGTGATCACCGGCTTCACCGCGCAGCTGAATCCCAAGCGGGCCGGCCTCGGCACGAGCGCCTACGTCACGGTGAGCACCGAGCAGGCTGCCTGGCGGAACATCTCGCGCGAGCTGCGCGACATCCCGTACGTGGAGCATGTCTCCCTGGTGACGGGCGACTTCGACGTCCTGGTGCTGGTGCGCGCGCCGGACAACGAGGTGTTGCGGTCGGTCGTGCTGGAGAGCATCCACTGCGTTGCCGGGGTGCGTGCGACGCGGACCTGGCTGGTGTTCGACGAGGTGCGGGGGCGCGGGGCGGACTGGACGGGCTGACCGGGGTACCGGCCGCCTCGACCACACTGACCGGCGCCGGGCCGCCCCGACGGGCTGACGGGGTGCTGCCGGCCCTGACGGGCTGACCTGGCAGGGGTGGCCGGCCCGTCAGGCGCCGACGAGTTCCTCGGGGTGGCGCACGGGCGGACGTACGCCAGTTGCGAGGCGGCCGCGCGAGCGCACCACTCGGAACCGGCCGGTGACGAAGTGCGCGCCGCCGCCCGGCGGTTCGGGCGCGGCCGAGGAGGGGTCGGCGGGCAGGTCGTCGGCGAGGTTCTCCACGAGGTGGACCCCGGCGTCCAGCGCCGCCGCCTCGGTGGCCGCCAGCACCAGCGGGTCGGTCGAGTGCACCGCGGCGAACAGCGCACCGCGGCGGCCGACCGTGCGGCGGAAGATCTCCAGGCTGTGCGAGGTCGAATCGGTGCCCACCAGGAAGGAGACCGGCCCGGGCCACTCCCGGGCGTAGACCCGCTCGTCCCGCGCCCCCATTCGGACCACGAGCGGGCTGCGCAGGTCGGCGCCGGGATGGTCCGGATGGTGCAGCGCCCCGGAGGCGTGCACCACCGTGCCGTACCGCGCGGCCTGTGTCAGTCCCGTCCGCACCTCGTCGTCGACGATCGCGCCGAGCAGCCTCGCCACGCGTACCGGGTGCCCGAGCAGCCGGTCGACGGCCTCACCGAGGTCGGCGCCGAGGTCCCGGAGGGTCTTGCGCCCCTCGTCGGTCGCGACGCCCGCCACCGGCACCAGGATGTTCTGGGGTGTCGTACGGACCGTTCCGCTGGACAGACACAGGGAGAGCGCGAGGCCGCGCAGCAGGCCCCGATAGTCCTCGGTGGAGTCGACGACCACCGTGTTCAGGCCGGTCCGGTGGGCGAACACGGCGGCCTGCCGGGCGTGTTGCTCCAGCCAGTCGGCGAACCGGGCCGGACCGGTGAAGTCGACGATGCGCACCGCCGGGTCCGTGGCCAGCCGCTGCCGCAGGGGTTCCCCGGGTGCCGCCATCGCCAGGGTGACAAGGTCGGGGTCGTGTCCGGCCTCCGCCAGCACCTGCCGCGCGACGCGCACGGTGATCGCCAGCGGCAGCACGGACCTGGGATGCGGGGCCACGATCACCGGGTTGCCGGTCACCAGGCTGGCGAACAGCCCCGGCCAGCCGTTCCACGTCGGATGCTCGGGGCAGCCGACGAGCAGCGACACACCGCGCGGCGCCAGGGCGCAGGTGCCCGCCATCGCCAGCGGTTCCTTGCGGCGGCGCGGACTCTCCCAGTGCAGGTCCACGGGAACGCGCTCCGACTCGGCGAACGCGCGGGCCACCACCTCCAGTGCGCGGTCCTGGGCGGGCGGCCCGGCGGCCCGGAACGCCGCCGCGAGGGACCGGCCCGTGGTGTGGTGCACGGCGAGCGCCAGCTCATGGCTGCGGGTGTTCAGCCGGCGCAGTATCTCCACCGCCACCCCGGCCCGCTGGTACGGCCCGGCGGCCCGCCAGCCGGCCATCGCCCGGCCGGCCGCCGCCACCAGCGCCGCGGGGTCGCACCGCGGATAGCCGATGTCCATGGCGACCCCGTACGGCGAGGACTCGGTGCACACCCGGCCGAGTTCACCGGGCTGGCCGAGCTCGAAGGCGCGGCCCAGCAGCGAGCCGAACACCTTCTCCGCGGTCCGTGTCGACCTCATGCCCGCATCGGTGCCGCCCCGCCCCGCGCGGGTGAACGGTGCGCAGCACTCACCGGCCGCCACGGCCCGTACCGCCTGCTGGAGCAGCTCGCGATGCCGTTCGTACGGCCCCACGCGCATGGCCTCAGCCTCTCCAGCTCGCGGCGAGCGTGAGCAGGGCGTCGTTCTCCGCCCGCAGCCCGATCGTCACCCGGACGCCCTCGCCGATGAACGGGCGCACGACGACGTCGTCGCCGAGGCAGTGCAGGGCGAAGTCCCCGCTGTCAGCGGCGAGCGGCAGCCAGACGAAGTTGGCCTGGGAGTCGGGGACGTCGAAGCCGAGGGCACGCAACCGCCGTGTCACCCGCTGCCGTTCGGCGACCGTGAGGGCGGCCCGCCGCACGACCTCCGCGTGCTCGCCGAGGGCGACCATCGCCGCCTCCTGAGCGAGCGCGCTGACGCTGAACGGGATCTGGGTCTTGCGGACGTGCGCGGCGATGCCGGGCGGGCCCACGCAGTAGCCGACCCGCAGCCCGGCCAGGCCGTACGCCTTGGAGAAGGTCCGCAGCACCACCACGTTCGGCCGGTCGCCGAGCAGCGCGAGGGCGTCGGGGACCAGCTCCGGGTCGGCGTACTCCCGGTACGCCTCGTCGACGACGATCAGTACGTCCTCCGGCACCCGGTCCGCGAAGTCGCGCAGCGCCTGCTCGCCGACCGCGGTGGAGGTGGGGTTGTTGGGGTTGCAGACGAAGACCAGCCGGGTCCGGTCACTCACCGCCTCGGCCATGTCGTCGAGGTCCAGCCCGTGCGCACGCAATGGGACCCGCACCGCCGTACCGCCCGCCACCGCCGTGAGGATCGGGTACGCCTCGAAGGACCGCCAGCCGAAGACGACCTCGTCGCCCGGCCCGACGACCGAGTGCAGCAGCTGTGCGCAGACCTCCGAGGAACCGGCGCCCACCGCGATCCGCTCGGCCTCGACATCGTGGTGCTCGGCGAGGGCCTGGACGAGTGCGGTGGCGCTCAGGTCGGGATACCGCGACACCCCGCCGGCCAGTTCCGCGAGCCTCGCCGCGACACCGGGCAGCAGCCCGTACGGAGACTCGTTGCTGGCCAGCGCGACCGCACCGGGCATTTTGCGGCCAGGGACGTAGGCGGGCAACTGGGTCAGGGACGAACGGACGCGCACCATGCTCGACTCGCTTCTGCAGCGGCGGGGCCGGAAGTCGTGCCTCCGGGCACTTGACAGGAGAATCGTGGACAGCAACCGACAAACGTTCAACCAGTTGGGAAATCAGGCGACAGACTGCCGGTCCGCCATGCCTGTACCGGCAAGTAGTCCCACCGAGCCCCGGTCGGAACCGCTCCCGCAAGACGGACGGCCCGGCCCAGCAAGCGGGTGTTGATCACAAGTCGGCTACATGCCCCTTCCCGGTCCCCCGGCCGCCGCCGCGTTCCGCAAAGACTGCCCCCACTCCGCGAGGCCGCCGACGCCTCGCCCGCACCGATCGAGGGAGACCATGTCCGGGACCCAACTCGCCCACGGGTCGTTGACGTCACTGGCGGCGGCTCTGACCCTGCTGACAACCGGCTGCGCGGAAAGGTCCGACGGCGCACAGACCGCCGCCGACGCCTGCCGAGCGGACGGCGGCTGGTCGGCCGAGAAGCGGGCGGAGTGGCTGCGCCCGGCCGTGTCGTTCCCCGACGAGGCGGCGGCCGAGGGCGCGGCGGTGGTGATCGGTTCGCACACCGGCGAGCCCCTGTGCGAACCGATCGCGGTGCAGGTCCAGTTCTGGGAGGCCACCGCCACGAGGGCGGGGACGGACCTGAGGTCCGTCCTGCGCATCCGCCTGACCACCGACGGAGGCAGGTCCCGGACCATCGGCTTCCCGGCGGGCCTCTCCCCGGAGGAACGCGACGACTGCGTCGGCGTCCTCATGGCGGCGTACGCGGGCGCACCTCTGACGCAGACCGAACTCCCCACCGCCGCAGCCCGTTTGACGCCTGCCTCCACAACGGCGGACACACCATTCGGCACCACCCGAGTCGCCGCCCAGCGCCTCCTCCCGCCGACGACCGCGTGCAGCACACCCGGAGAGCCCACACCGAACCCGTGGGGCAGCGACCATCCGTGAGCGACTTCAGCATGCCGCCACCGAGGTCGAAGGAGTCCACGGCGGCGACCCATGGCTTCTCGACCAGCTCCTGCAGGGCGAACGGCTTGACCAGGTAGTCGTCCCCGCCTGCCTGCAGGCCGGCCACCCGGTCGGCCAGCTGGTCAAGGGCCGACAACATCAGCACCGGCACGTCGTCGCCCTCTGCCCGCAGCGTCCTGCACACCTCGATCCCGCTCAGGCCGGGCATCGAGACATCCAGCACCACCGCGTCCGGTGCTCCGTCGCGGACGGCCGCCAGCGCACCGCGGCCGTCGTCCGCCAGGACCACGGAGAAGCCGTCGAGGCGCAGCCCGCGCTCCAGCGAGCGGCGGACCGCCGCGTCGTCATCGGCGATCAGTACTCGCTCTCCCGCATGCATTCCCGTACTCACGGCGGCGATCGTACGTGCGCCGATCCGCCGCCGGGGCCCGCGCACGGAACCACAGAATTCCCACAAGAAACGCCCCTATCCTGCTTCTGCGGACCCGTCAGCAAGGCAGAAGCCCGGACCGAACGGACGCCGACGCCGCCCCTCACCCCCCACCACCCACTGCGCCACTCTCGCGCCGAGCCGCACAGCTCCGAGCCGGGGCCATCCGCTCGTCACCGCGAAGAAGTCGACGCCGGCCGCCGGGTCGCCGGCGACCAGTTCGGCGATGCCCCCACGTGACAGTCGTGCCCAGGCGTCGCACGTGGCGCGGAGCGCCCCGGCGCGCTCGTCGGTGTCGGCGCACGCCAGGCAGAAGCGCTTCCTTCCCGCGATCTGGACGGCGAGGTTGTCGAGCAGGTCGTGGTGCCGGCCCGTGCGTGCCAGGGCGGGTCCGATCCAGGTGCCGCAGGAGGTGACGGAGCCACGCGCAGACATCCGCTCGTGTCGCAGATCGCCCCCGTTGGCCCGGGGAACCGCTTGAGCAGGTCGGCCTCCAGTCGCAGTGTTCCGCGCCGGAGTAGCTGCTCAGTGTCGTGGTTGCGACCCGCTGGCCGCTCCGGTCGGTCCAGAACTCCTCGTGGCCGGAGTCGGTGACGCTCGCCGGGCGTGGTAGCAGGAGGCGTAGGTCTCCGGTCCCCAACCCGGCCTGCCCTCCTGGTCCTTGGCGACCACGACCGCCGTCTTCGTCCGACCGTCGACACGGTGCGAGTACAGGACGCGGTCGGTCTCCTCGCGTTCCACGCGGAACTGTGCGGGGATGCCTCCCGGCTCGAACATACGGAAGTAGAGCCTCAGCCCGTCCTCCGGCGTCTTGCCGCCGTCGCCCCTCCCCCAGCCGTCGGGCGCACCGCCCCGGAAGATCTTCCCGTCGCACTCCAGCGCCCGGCCCGCAGCGCCCGAGGCGAGCAGCATGGCCTCCGGGGTGTCCTCGTTCACCTCCTCGGTCTCGATGTGGAGCGGACCGCTGTACGGCGTCACCGCCGGCCCGTAGTCGATAATCACGTCCCCGTCGTCCTCGGCGCCGCATCCCACGACAGCCACCAGTGCGGCTGCCACCGCGACGAGCCCTCTGCGCATGTCCGCCCCCGCTCGTTCCTTGCGCCACTTCGACGCCGCAGCCGCCCGAAACGTTCGCCGCACCGTGAGCGAGCCGTCTGGAACGTCCTAAGGTACGTCCGCACCGAGACCTCGATCGCCGCGTGCAGCCTGGCGCAGCGAGGCGCCGGCGGCGAAGCCGACACGCGCCCGGCGATCTGGTCCACGGACAACCGTCGACTTCATGTCCTGGCTGGGCCCGCAGGAGATCGTCCCTGCAGGTCGAGGCCGACTTCCTGACCTAAGCCCTCCTTCGCGGTCGGATTCTTGGAGCTTGCCAGATCAGAAGGCCCGGACTGTTCTCCGCCACCCACCCGTTGGTCGAGCACCTGGTCCGGCAACCGGTGGCGGAGCTGCGTCAGCGGGCTGACCGCAGGCCCGGAGTGCCGCCGGTGCAGGAGCCCGGGGTGCGGGCCGACCAGTTCCCGGGCGACCTGGTTCAGCACCTGCAGCAGCGTCAGCGACTCTCCGCCCAGCCGGTGAAAGGCGTCGGTGGAACCGATCGGGAGGTCGGCCGTACGGAGGTGACGTGACCGGATCCGCGCCACAGCCTCGACCAGTGCTGCGCGAGGATCGGGCCGTGACCGATGGCTGGCGGCTGATGGGCCAGGAGACCCTGGCTGACCGACCGTGACCTGGGCTGGTGCCAATGGCACCCTTACCGGCCCGACTGGGACCACGGCCACTGCACCTTTCGCCACACCCAGTTCTTCACCGCTGGCTACGTCACCGCCGACGACCGCTACACATCACAGCTGAGTAGCTCTACTCATGCCGGCATTGGGATGCGTGGTTAGCCTCGCCACACGCGGCGCTGGCGGTCCCGGTACAGGTCTGGTCAGCGCCATCACGACGCAGCCGACTCGGAGGGTTCAACCGTGAGCGACCTGAGACCCACGCCGCCTCCGACCTTTCCGCAAGCCGGCAACCGCGGGTTCGGTGATCCGTGTGGACCCGTCTACGCCCCCGGTGCCGGACCGCCGCGCAAACGCAGGGGTGGGCGAGCGATCGTGGTAGTTCTGCTGGTGGTCGGGCTGCTCGCCGGTATCGTTCCCCTCGTGTACCACCAGGCGCGCCACATCCTGGGCTTGTACGATCCCACCGCGTCGTCCGACGGCGTGACGCTGCGGACGTTGCCGTTGAGGGGCCCGGTGGCGTACTCGCCCGACGGACACACCCTGGCCGGCTGGAGTGACAACGGCACTGTAGAACTGTGGGATGTCGACAAGGGCACGCGTCGACACGTCCTGCCCTTCGCCGTCAACACCAATGGGCGGTACTCCTACCGCGAGGTGGTTTTCGCACCGGACGGCGACACGGTGGCGACGGAGCTGAACGACGGGCGGACGATCCAGATCTGGGATACGCGGACCGGTGCCACGCTCACCGTGATCAAGGTCCCGCTCACCCATCCCGACGGGTTGGTGCCGCTGCGCGCCAGCAAGCTGGTGTATTCATCCGACAGTCGCACCATCGCGGCCACCGGCGACCATCTGCAGCTCTGGGACGTGGCCACCGGCACGCGCCGGCACCAGATCGACGTCTCAGCCAGGGATGCGGCATTCGCGCCGGACGGCAGGACCATCGCCGCCGTGGCCGAACGTCAGGGCGGCATCTGGGACGTCGCCACCGGTGCCCAGGTACACCCGCTCGACCCGTCCGGAGGGCATTTCAGGACGGTCGGGTTCGCGCCGGACGGACGAACCGTGGTCGCCGATGGTGACAGGGTTCGGGCCTGGGACACGGCGACAGGTGCTGTGCGGTGGTCGTCAGGGTTGTATGAGGGAGACAAGCCGGTCTACGCCCCGGACGGGAGCTTGCTTGCGGAGCGCAGCGGTGACGACGTCTGGCTGGTCGATCCGGAGAGCGGTAAGAAGCTCCGTACGCTACGTGGCCTGCATGGCCTGCTGATAGCGGTCGGCAATTACGCGCAGGTGGGTCAGGTCGCCTGGGCCCCGGACAGCCGCACCCTGGTGGTCAGGCACGACACCAAAGACGAGTCCTGGGCCAACACTCCGCAGGTCTGGGATGTCAAGACCGGTACCGCACTCCAGCTCCTCAAGGGACACAAAGGCCCGGTTTACGATGTCGCGTACTCCCCGGACGGCCGCACCATCACCACCGTCAGCGGTGACGGGACCGCGCGGATCTGGCGCGCGACCCCTTGACCGAGGACGGAATCCCAACCGGCCCGACCGGGACCACGACCAGGAGCGGCCCACCGCCTCACTGATGCGTGAAGGACGCGAGGCGGGGTGCGACAAAGCTACGGCCGCCGACCCCGTCCCTGAAGGGATGATCCCCGGTGCTCCGCTTGATCCGCCGGGGATTCCCCTGCTGTCCCTCGGGCATGACCGAGTATTCCCCGGACGCCACCGACTGGCGCATCCTGGACGTCCTCCAGCGGGAGGGCCGGGCCAGTTTCGCCGAGCTGGCCCGTGCCGTGTCCATGTCCGCGAGCGCGGTGACCGAGCGGGTGCGCCGCATGGAGGAGGCCGGGGTCATCCAGGGCTACGCCGCGGTGGCGGATCCGGACCGGCTGGGCCTGCCGGTCCTGGCGTTCGTGCGTCTGCGGTATCCGACCGGCACCTACAAGCCCTTCCACGACCTGGTCACCGTCACGCCCGAGATCCTGGAGGCGCACCACGTCACGGGCGACGACTGTTTCGTCATCAAGGTCACGGCCGGCTCGATGCGGCACCTCGAGGAGGTGTCGGGGAAGATCGGGGCCCTGGGCTCGGTGACCACGAGCGTGGTGTACTCCTCGCCGCTCCCCCGGCGTCTCCTGGGCCGCTGGCCTCAGCCGGTGCCGCGCTGCCGCAGGGCCGACCCGGACCGGCCCTTGATCACTTCGAGCTGGGCATGGATCCGCCGCCGCAGGTCGGCGACATGGCTGACGATGCCGACGCTGCGGTCGCGTTCGCGCAGGGAGTCGAGGACGTCGAGGACCTCGTCGAGGGTCTGGTCGTCGAGGCTGCCGAAGCCCTCGTCGATGAAGAGGGTGTCCAGCCGCACCCCGCCCGCCTCGTCCGTGACGACGTCCGCGAGGCCGAGGGCGAGCGCGAGCGAGGCGAAGAACGTCTCGCCGCCCGACAGCGTCGCCGTGTCCCGCTCGCGGCCGGTCCAGGCGTCGACGACGTGCAGCCCGAGGCCGCTGCGGCCGCGTCCGGTGCGGTCGTCGGAGTGGACGAGGGTGTAGCGGCCGGACGACATACGGCGCAGCCGGACGGTCGCGGCGGCCGCGACCTGCTCCAGCCGGGCCGCCAGCACGTACGACTCCAGGCGCATCCGGCGTTCGTTGTCCGCCGAGGTGCCGGCGGCGAGGCCGGCCATCCGGGCCACCCGGTCGTACTCCTCGCGCAGCGGTGCCAGCCGGCGCACGGAGGCGGTCGCCCGGGCGGACAGCCGGTCGAGTTCGGTACAGCGCCGGCCGGCCGCGTCGTGGGCGGAGGCGGCGTCGCGCAGCCGACGGGCCGCCTCGTCGGCCGTCTGCTGCGCCGAGTCCAGGTCGGCCTGCGGCTCGCGGGCCGCCGCGGCCGTGTCGGCCTCGGCGAGGACGGCCCGTACGGCGGCCTCCTCGTGCTGCCAGGTGTCCAGGCGGCGTTGCAGTTCGCGGTGGGCGGCGTTGTCGAGGAGGGCGGCGGCCGCGGCCTGCGGGGTCTCGAAGCCGGCACGGAAGGCGGCGTCGGCGAGCCGGGCGTCGGCGTCCTTGAGCCGCTGGGCGGTGTCCTCGGCGACCCGGGCGGTGTCGGCGGCGTCCGTGAGCATCGCGGTCCGCCGCTCCAGCTGTGCCGCCCGCGCGGCGACACTGTCCAGGGATCCTCGCGCCCGGTCCAGCTCCTCCTCCAGGGCGGCCCGTTCACGGTCCAGCCGCTCCCGGTGCCCGACCCGGGAGGCGGCCCGTACGGCGGTCTCCTGCCGGGCGGCGAGGCGCTGTTCGTGCTCGTGCCCGGCCTGCCGCAGCCGCTCCTGCGCGGCGTGCAGTTCGGCGGCGGCACTGCGGGCCTGCGCGTACCGCTCCTCCAGTTCGGCGGCTTCGTCGGTGAGTTGCCCGGTGGGGGTGTCACCGGCCTCCGCGGTGGCGGCGGCCAGTGCCTCCCGTACGACGCCGAGGCGCCGTTCGTCCTCGGCGCGCTGCTCGTCGGCGCGCTGGTAGGCGGTGAGGGCGTGCTCCTCCGCCTCGCGGTCGATGTGACCGGCGACCTTGCGGGCGGGGGCGGGGTGTTCGGTGGCGCCGCAGACGGCGCAGGGTTCGCCGTCGGTGAGGTGCGCGGCCAGTTCGGCGGCGATGCCGTTCAGGCGCTGCTCCTTGAGTTCGAGCCAGTGCTGCTTGGCCCGGAGCGTCTCGTCCTGCGCGGTGCGGACCCGTTCGACCGCCCGGTCCGTGTCCTGGGCGAGCTGATCGCGCATGCGGGCTGCCCGGAGGCGCTGCTGTGCGGGCTCGCGCCGTACCGCGAGCTGCTCGGCGAGGGCAGCGGCCCGCTGTGCGGAGTCGACCCGGGCCTGGTGTGCGGTGCGCGTCTCCTCCCAGCCGTCGAGCCAGGCCTCCGCCTCCTGCAGGAGGTCCGCGTCGGCGCGCTCCTGGCGGTCCAGGCCGGTTCGCTCGTCGAGGAGTTCGGCCAGTCGCCGCTCGGCGCGGCGGGCGGAGTCGAGCCCTCCCAGTTCCTCGGCGGCCCGGCGTGCGGCGGCGGCGAGGCCGGCCGCGCCCGCGTCGGCGAAGGCGTCCGGCAGCAGGGCACGCGCGCGTGCCTCGGCGGCGGCGGCCCGGCGGTGTTCCGCTTCGGAGGACTCCCGCAGTTCCAGGGCGGGCGCGACCGCTTCGGCCTTGCGGGCCCGCTCCATGAGCGCCTGCGCCTCGCGGTAGGCCTCCGCCCCCTGCTCCAGGCGGGCCGCCCGTTCCCGTGCCTCCGCGAACCGCCGCTGGAGCCGGGCCAGTTCGCGTGCGTCGTCGAGGGCGCGGCCGGCGGCGGCCTGCGCGGACTCGGCGGCGGTGAGCGTGCCCGCGGCGACGGTGAGCTGTTCGCGGGCGGTGCTGCGGGCGACGGCGGCCGCGCTCAGTACGGCCTCGGCGAGCCCCGGTTCGCCGGGGGCCAGTTCGGGCAGCTCCATGGCGTCGCCCGCGGCCTGCTGCATGCGGTGGGCGTCGGCCAGCAGCTCCGCGTCGCCGTCGCGCACCTGGGCCTCGGTGGCGCGGCGCCGCTCGGCGAGGCGCTTCTCGACGTCGGCGAAGCGGCGGGTGTCGAACAGGCGGCCCAGCAGCTTGCCGCGGGCCTCGGCGTCGGCGCGCAGGAACCGGGCGAAGTCGCCCTGCGGCAGCAGCACGACCTGGCAGAACTGCTCCCGGCTCATGCCGAGCAGCTGGGTGATCTCCTCGCCGATCTCCTGGTGGGAGCGGCTGAGGTCCTTCCAGGCCCCGGCCGTCGCGTCGTACTCGCGCAGCCACGTCTGGGCCTTGTCCAGGGTGGTGCCGGTGCCGCGCTTCTTGGGGCGCTCCCAGGGCGGCTGACGAGTCACCTCCAAGCGGCGTCCGGCGACGGTGAGGTCGAGGGTGACCTCGGTGCGGGTCGCGGGCGCGGCGTGGTCGCTGCGCAGGGCCGTGCCCTGCCCGCCGCCCTGCCGGGCTCCCGGCACCGAGCCGTAGAGGGCGTAGCAGACGGCGTCGAGGACGGAGGTCTTGCCCGCGCCGGTGGGTCCGTGCAGCAGGAACAGCCCGGCCGCCGACAGGTCGTCGAAGTCGACGGTCTGGGTGCCTCCGAAGGGGCCGAAGGCGGTGACCGCGAGCCGGTGGAGCCTCACCGGGCCACCTCCCGTACGGTCTCGTCGGCCCGCACCGCGTCGAACGCGTCCCGCAGCACGCCCTGTTCGTGCGCGTCGGGCCCGGCGCCGCGCACATGGGCGACGAAGTCCTCGGCGATCTGCTGGTCACTGCGTCCGGCCAGGCGCCGGGCGTACGACACCTCGGACTCGTCCTCGTCGCGGTCGGGGGCGAAGACGAGGCTGAGCGTGTGCGGGAAGCGCTCGGTGAGCCTGGCCATCGGGTCGGCCGGGCGGACGGGGTCGGTCAGTGTCGCCTCGACCCACGCCTCCTCGTGCCGTGTCAGGTCCGGGTCGGCGAGCAGGTCCTCCAGCGTGCCCCGGATCCGGGCCAGGGCGCGGGGCACCGGGCAGTCGACGCGCTCGGCGTCGACGGAGCCGTCCGCGGCCAGGTCGACCAGCCACATGCTCTTGCGGTGGGCGGCCTCCGAGAAGGAGTAGGGCAACGGGGAGCCGGAGTAGCGGACGCGGTCGGTGAGGGTCTGGCAGCCGTGCAGATGCCCGAGCGCCACGTAGTCGACGCCGTCGAACACCCCGGCCGGTACCGCGGCGACGCCGCCGACGGTGATGTCCCGCTCGCTGTCGCTGGGTTCGCCGCCGGTGACGAAGGCGTGCGCGAGGACGACGGAGCGGGTGCCGGGCGGGCGGGTGGCGAGGTCGGCGCGGACCCGGTCCATGGCGGCGGCGAGCACGGCCTCGTGCCCGGCCTTCTCCACCGCGAACTCGTCCTTGACCAGGGCCGGTTCGAGGTAGGGCAGCCCGTAGAAGGCGACCTCGCCGTCGGCGTCGGCCAGCGCCACCGGGGTGCCGGCCGCCGCCGGTTCGGTCCGCAGATGGATGCCGGCCCGCCCGATCAGCCCGGCGCCGACGCCGAGCCGGCGGGCCGAGTCGTGGTTCCCGGAGATCATCACTGTCGGCACGCCGAGGTCGGCGAGGCGGTGCAGGGCGTCGTCGAACAGCTCGACCGCGGCGAGCGGCGGCACCGCACGGTCGTACACGTCCCCCGACACGACCACCGCGTCCACGGCCCGCTCCCGCACGGTCGTGACGAGGTGGCCGATGAACTCGGCCTGGGCACCGAGCATGTTCACCCGGTGGAAGGCACGGCCCAGATGCCAGTCGGAGGTGTGCAGCAGCCTCAAGACGCCGCTCCGACCTGCATGTCTCCCCCTACTGTCGTCTTCGGCCGCCGCGAGCCGGTCCGGCTCGCCGTCGGAACCACCACGCTAACGCGTGGGGGCACCTGCTCCACCACGAACCCCGGAGGTTCACACCCCTCCGGAGATGATTGCGAGGAAATGTCCCGACTATGCTGTGAAACAGGTCATTCCGGTGCGATGCCGTACTCCCGCATCCACCGGTCGAGGTAGAGAGCGGTCTCCAGTCCGTTGCGGCGCAGCTGCGTGTCGAAGTGGCCCTGCGGGTGTTCGAGCAGCCGGGCGAGTGCGCCGGCGTCGACGACGTCGAAGGCGGGCGAGGAGCGGTCCGCGAGCAGCGTGTGGGTCCGGGCGCGCAGATCCTTCTCGTAGAGCCGGTCGGCGGTGGTCGGGTAGGGGCTCTTGCGGCGTTCCAGCACGGAGCGGGGGACGATGTCGCGGGTGGCCCGCTTGAGCAGGCCCTTGGGGTCGCCGCCGGGTGTCTTGAGGTCCCAGGGCGTGTTGTGCACGTACTCGACCAGCCGGTGGTCGCAGAAGGGCACCCGGACCTCCAGCCCGGCGGCCATGCTGAGCCGGTCCTTGCGGTCGAGCAGGGCGGGCAGCCAGCGGGTGAGGTGGAGGTGGCCGATCTCCCGCATGCGGCGTTCGGCCGGGGAGTCGCCGGGCAGGTGCTCGACCTCGCGGAGGGCCTCCCGGTAACGCTCCGCGCGGTACTCCTCGAAGCACGTGGCGGCCCGGAAGCCCGGGGCGAGCAGCTCGGGGGTGATCAGCTGCATACGGCTGAGCCAGGGGAACCCCGCCGCTCGAACGGCAGCCGGGTCGTGGAACCAGGCGTAGCCGCCGAACACCTCGTCGGCCGACTCCCCCGACAGGGCGACCGTGGAGTGCTCGCGTATTCCGCGGAACAGCAGATGCAGCGAGGTGTCGACATCACCGAAGGTGTACGGCAGGTCGTGGGCCCGCAGGACCGCGTCCCGGTGGGCGTCCCGGGTGAGCTCGCCGGCGGAGAGCTCGATGAGCCGGTGGTCGGTGCCGATGTGCCGGGCGGCTTCCCGGGCGTAGGGCGAGTCGCGTTCGGGCCGGAAGTCGCTGGCCCTGAAGTCGGCTTCACTGCCGGTGAAGTCCACGGCGAAGGAACGCACCGGGGGCTCACCGGCCCGGGCCTGCACCTGGGCGGCCAGGGCGGCGAGGACGGTGGAGTCCAGTCCGCCGGAGAGCAGGGTGCACAGCGGCACGTCGGTGACCATCTGGCGGGCGACCGTGTCCTCCAGCAGGGCCCGCACGGTGTCGGCCGTGGCCTCGGCGTCGTCCTCGTGCGGGTGCCGCCCGAGACTCCAGTACCGGTCGGTCCGCAGCCCGCTTCGGTCGTAGACCGCGACGCAGCCCGGCGGGACTTCCTCGATGTCCCGGTACGGCGTGACGCCCGGGGTCTTCACCAGACCGAGGAGGTCGGCGAGGCCCTGGCTGTCGATCCGGGCCCGGAAGCGGGGGTGGGCGAGGAGCGCCTTGGGTTCGGAGCCGAACAGGACACCGCTCGCGAGCCGTGCGACGTAGAGGGGCTTGATGCCGAGGCGGTCGCGGACCAGGAGGAGGCGCTGGGCGCGCTCGTCCCACAGCGCGAAGGCGAACATGCCGTTGAGGCGCCTGACGAAGTCCTGGCCCCATTGGAGATAGGCGTGCAGGACGACCTCGGTGTCCGAGCGGGTACGGAAGGTGTGCCCGAATCCACTCAGTTCCTCGCGGAGTTCGCGGAAGTTGTAGACCTCGCCGCTGTAACTGAGCACGACGGCCGGACGCCCGCCCTCTGCGGGCCCGGCGGAGGCCGCCGCATCCACGTGCTCCGGGGCGGTCATGGGCTGCCTGCCGCCTTCCAGGTCGATGATCGCCAGTCGGCGGTGGCCGAGGACCGCGTGCTCACTCGCGTGGATCCCGGCGGCGTCCGGGCCGCGGCAGGCCATGGTCCGCACCATGGGTTCGACGCCGTCCACCTCCCGGGTGAGATCGAGACCGACATCGGCCCAGCCTGCGATTCCGCACATGAAAAGGCTCCAAGCGAAGGGGTGAGGGGACGGACGGATGTGTCCGGATGAAGGGTGGGGTGTTACCGGGAATTCGGCGCGGGGACAGGGGCGCCAACAGGTCGGGAAACCCACTGTTCATGCGCGCTTGACCGCGGCTTCACAACACTTCCGATTCCGCGTTGATCGACCGCGTGCGCACTCCGCACGCCCGGCCCTAAGCCGGGCGGAAGCCCCGTCGGCACTGCCCGAGACTAGGACGGAAATACAACTCGGGCAACGTACCGATCAGTAGGCGCTTTCCTCGGTCCGGAGGTCGTCGATTTTCGGTCGCACATGGCCAGTTGAGACTCCCGGGGGCGGTTGCACGGCCCACCTTTAGTGCTATACGTTCGCTGTGGATCGGGCTTCCGGTTCCTCCGGCACGCCCTGAACTGAGGCTTCCCGACCCCCGCAGGGCAACCCGTCGAGCCACCGACGTCACGGGCCCGCACAGCCCTCCCCGCTTCCTGGCTGTGCGCAAGCGATCAGCGATAAACGAGCGAGGTGCGTGTGATACTGCACACCGACAAACGCCAGGCATTACTCCGTGAGGCACAGACCGAGATACGGGAAAATCACGGACGCGTCCCGGACGCGGACTTCTACACCAGAAAGCTCTCAGCGGCCTGGGAACGCGCACGTGGGAGCGAGGCCTACGGCCCGAGTGAAGACCATGGCGATATCGGCGAGTTCTCCCTCGGCCGTTTCCACAGTCTCCCCGTGACACCCCGTGAGTCGCTGAAGGCGCAGCCCATGCGCTATGCGGCCGCCACCCCCACCGAGGCCTCGAAGTACTACGAGACCACCGGCACGACCGGGCAGCCCACGCCCACTCCGCGCCTGGCCGAGGACACCATCTGGAACACCGTCTCGGTGGCCGAGGCATGGCGTCCGCTGCTCGGAGCCGACGAGCGCGTGGTGATCCTGTTGCCGTCCGACATCGTCCCCGTGGCCGATCTGATCTCCGGGGTCTGCGAGTACCTGGACCTCGCCCACATCCGGGCCTATCCCTTCGCCGCCGGCATCTCCGACTGGGACCGGCTGGAGGCGATGTGGCGGACCTTCCGCCCCACCACGGTCTTCGTCGCCCCCGGCGTCGCCCTGCAGTTCACCCGGCTGCTGGCGCAACGCGGGGAGCTCGCCGACCTCAGCTCCTCGGTGGACCGGCTGATGCTGCTCGGCGAGGTCAACACCGCGCCCTTCCGCGACCGGCTGGGCCGGTGGTGGAACGCACAGGCCTACGACGCCAGTTACGGCAGCACGGAGACCGGCACGCTCGCCGCGGCCTGCCCGCACGGCGGCCAGCATCTGCTGCCCGCCGCCACCTACTTCGAACTCGCCACGCCCGACGGGGTCGTGCCGCTGCACGACCGGGGCGAGCACCGGGAGGGACGGCTCGTCGTCACCCCGCTCAACGCCCACGCCCGGCCCCTCCTCCGGCTCGACACCGGCGACGAGGTCTCCATCGGGACCGACTGCCCGTGCGGCAGCGCCGCACCCCGGATCACCGTCCACGGCCGCTCCTCCGACGCCCTGCGGGTGCGCGGCGCCCCGCTGTCGGTACGGGCCGTCGAGGAGGTCATCTACGGCGTCACCGACGCCACCGGCTATCTGCTGGAGGTGGACGGCGAGGGCGGCTACGCCCGGCTGCTCCTGGAACGCGGAGTCGGCGCCGGGCGCGACGGCGAACCCGAGGAGCGCGGGCGCGTCCAGGACCGGTCCGAGGAACTGCTCGGACTGCGCTGGGACGACGTGGTGCACGTCAACTCCCTGCCCGCCAACACCAAGAGCGGCGCGTCGCAGAAGAGCTGGAAGCGGTCCAACATCAGGGAAGTGGAGGTCACGCGATGACCACCCCCGCGACGACCGCTCCGCGCGCTCCGCAGGGCACCGGCGTGTCCGGCGGCGAACCCGACCTGTGGTGCACCTACGCCGCCGTGCGGACCCTGGCCTGGCTGGACCGCACCGGCAGCGTCACCGGCGCGGACGGCACGGCCGCCTACCTCGCCGGCCGGCGCAACGCCGACGGCGGCTACGCCTGGAGCCGGGGCATGCTCTCCGACGCCTGGGCCACCTTCTACTGCACCCAGGGACTGCGCGACCTCGGCCGCCCGGTGCCCGGCCCGGACGCCACGTCCCGCTGGCTGGACAGCACCTGGTCCGGCGACGCCTACGCGATGCTGCCGGGGCAGGCCCCCGACGTGTGGGCCACCCACTTCTCCACCCGCTCGGCCGCGGAGCTGTGCGGCGGCCGGGTGCCCGACCCGGACCGCCTGCTGGACTGGCTGAGCGGGCTCCAGTGCGCCGGGGGCGGACTGAGCTGGTCCCCCGAGGACGCGCGCCGCGGCAAGGCCGACGTAAGGGCCTGTTACTACGGGGTGATGGCCTGGCGCGCCGCCACCGGGCAGACCTCCGGGGCGATCCCGCCCTGGGACGTCCCGGCGCTCACCGAGTGGCTGCGCGCCCGGCAGGCCAAGAGCGGCGGCTTCCACTTCGCCCCCGCCGCGGAGGTGCCGTGCCTGTGGGCCACCTACCGGGCCGTCGGCGCCCTGCGGGCCCTCGGCGAGACGCCGCGCGACCCGGACGCCTGCCGGGACTGGATCATGGGCCTGCGGGGCCCCACCGGCGCCTTCGTCCGCTGGGAGGGCTATGACGTCGAGGACGTGTGGGCGTCGTTCTGCGCCGTGGGCACCCTGAAGGCGCTCGGCGCACCGCTCGCCCCCGTCGCCGACGCCGTCACCGCCCGCATCTCCGAGCTGGCCTGCGCGGGCGGCGGTTACACCTACCGGGAGCCGCCGGCCGCCGCGGATGCCCTGAGCACCGCCGCCGCCGTGCTCTCGGCGGACCCGGGATCTCCGCGGCCGGACGGGGTGCGCTGGCTGGAGGGCTGCCAACTGCCCAACGAGGGCGGCGTGATGTACATGCCGGGCCGGGGCAGCGAGGTGCGCTGCACCCTGTGGGCCCTGGCGGCCGGGGCGTTCGCCGAGGACCCTGCGGCCCGGAGGCGGATCGCCGACTGGCTGGCGGAACTGCAGAACGCCGACGGCGGGTTCGGCTACTGGGAGGGCCGGGGGTCCGACATGGTGTCCACCGCCGCGGCCGTGGAGACGGCGGCCCTCCTCGGCGGCCCGGACGGGCTCGGCCTGGACCTCGCGGGCGTCCTCGCCTTCGTCGACTCCTGCCGCGTGTCGCCCCACTCGCACGATGTGCACGGCCCGCACGATGCGCGGGTCCCGCACGGCCCGCACGAGGGGCCCGACTCGCACGACGCACGGGTCTCGGCCGTCTCGCAGGCGTCACGAGCGGAGCCGTACGCGCACGGCAACGTGCCGGGCGGCGAGCCGGGGCTGCGCCCGGCGCTCCAGGCCCAGCGGGTCCGCATGCTCCTCGGTCCCGCCTTCGCCGAGCCCGCCGAGGTGAGCGAGGCCGTCCGCGTCCTGCTCGCCCGCCATCGCGTCCGCGGCGGCGGCTACGCGGGCGCGGGGAACCGGGTCCCCGACCTGCTGTCCACCTACGAGGCCGTGCTGGCCGCCGACCGGGCCGGACTCGGTCTCGACACCGCGCACCTGCGCGCGTTCACCGACCGGGTGCGCGACGCCGGAGGCACCGCCTGGAGTCCCCTCGCCCCCGGCAGCGGAGGTCCGCTCGCCGACTGCCTCGGCACCCTCCTCGCCCGGCGCCCGGCCGCCGGCCCCGGTGTGCTGCCGGCGCTCGCCCTGTCCTGAACCGCCGAACCGGAGGCCTCGTGCCCACGATCACCATCCGTACCCCCGAACTCCCCGTCCCCCGGCGCCGCGCCGTCGCCCTGCGTGTCACCCGCTGGCTCGCCGCCCAGGGCGTCCAGGCCGGTCATGTCGTCGTGCGCTTCGAGCCCACCGAGGAGAACACCGTCTTCTCCGGCGGCATGCCGGTCGAGGCCCTGCCGCACGAGACGCCGGACAGCACCGGCGTGCGGCACGCGTCGGTGACCTGCTGTGTGGGCCCCGACCGCGACGACACCTTCCGCGACGGACTCGCCCGCTGTGTCACCGAGGCACTCGGCGCGGACGCCACGACTCCGTTCTGCTACCTGGAGTTCCGTCCCACCTCGCCCTCCGAGGTCTACCTCGGCGCCGGCGAGGGGCTGCGCCGGGCCGACGGCACCGCCGTGCGCCCCGCACCCGCCGCCGTCTGACCGACGCCCAGCCGTGCAGCGTCCCCGTCGTGGTCCCACCCCCCTGATCACCACGACCTGATCCACCACAACTCGGTCCACCGTGACCCGATCCACCGCAAGGAGTACGACCAATGACCACGACCGTCCCGTCCCCCGAGCAGATCCACGACCGGACCCGGTCCGTCCTCGCCGCCCGCATCGGCGACGCCTTCACCGCCGTACCCTCCGACGCCGACCTCCAGCAGGCGCTCGGCGAGCGCTACGACAGCCTCACCGCCATGGAGTGCATATCGGCCGTCGAGAGCGAGTTCGGCATCGAGGTGGACTTCGTCGCGGACGACGTGCGCCACTGGTTCTCCAGCGTCGAGCGGATGGTGCGCTTCACCCACGAGCGCCTGGAGGACACGGTGGCCCTCGGCCCGAGGAGCTGACCGTGCCGGACGTCGCCTTCGCCACCTCCGGCAGCACCGGCCCGCCGGTGACCTGGCTGCGCACCGAGGAGCAGTTGCACACCGAGGCGGCCCTGGTCCGCGAGGCGGTACTGGGCTCCGCCCGGTTCGGCCGCGTCGTGTCCTACGCACCCCCCGAGCACCTCTACGGTCGGCTCTACAGCCGCGAACTGCCCCGCGTCGAGGGCGTCCCGGTGACCGGACTGTGGGACCAGCCGCTCACCCTGCCGCCGCTCGACGACGGCGTGCCCACCCTGCTGGTCTGCCTGCCCGCCACCTGGCAGCTGCTCGCCCGGCATCTGCCCGCCCTGGCGCGGCACGGCCGGGTGACGGCCCTGCACAGCACCGGCCCCACCACCCCTGCGGCCCACGAGGTCACCGGACACCTCGCCGGCACCGGCTTCCGGGCGTTCGAGCTGCTCGGCTCCACCGAGACCGGCGCCGTCGCCCACCGCCCCGTCGCCGGCGGGAAGCACGACGCGCTCCCCTGGACCCTGCTGCCCGACGTGGATGTCCCGCACGACGTGGCGCTGCCACCGGGCGCGGCCACCGGCGGCGATCCCACGGGCGGTGCCGGCACGGCCCGGCGGCTGCGGGTCACCAGCCCGCGGCTGGCCCGCCGGGACGGCACCGAAGCTCCTCCGGACGAGTGGGAGTTGCCCGACCTCGTCGCTCCGGTGGGCCCGCGCACCTTCCACCACCTGGGGCGGGCGTCCCGGCTGATCAAGGTGAACGGGCTGCGCTGCGACCTGGCCCGCGTGGAGGAGCTGGCCCGTGCCCGCTGCCCCGGCGTCGACCTGGTCTGCGTCCCCGTCGGCGACCCGGTGCGCGGAGAGCACTACGAGATGTTCTACGCCGGACGACCGGCCGACCCCGCGGACCTGCGCCGGATGCTGGGCCGGCTCCCCTCCGGCCTGCCCGCCCCGCGTGCCGTGCGCCGCGTCGCCCGCATCCCCCGCAGCGCCACCGGCAAGGTCCTCACCGCCGAGCTCACCGCCGCCCGACCCCCCGCCGAGGAGCCCGAGCATGTCTGACACCCCCACAGCCCAGGACGCGATCACCAGCTATGCGCGGCAGGCGCGCTGGACGACCACGACGTCGCGGCCCCCGGTCCCCGGCGCCCCGGTACGGCTGTCGTTGCCGGAGAGGGTGGCGGCCCGCTCCCGGGGCACCCTGACCGCCGAGGAGTGGCGCACCGCGGAGGCCGCCTGGTCCGACGAGGCCGACGCCCGCTACCGGGCCTGTGTCCAGCGCGCCCCGCTCGGCCCGCAGGCACCGCCGGTGCGCGTCGGCGTGAAGGACACCGTCGACGTGGCCGGCCTGCCCACCCGGCTCGGACTGCGCGGCCACCGCCACCACGCCCGCGTCTCGACCCCCGCGATCTCCGCCCTGCCGCCCGAACTCGCCGCCGTGACGGCCAAGGTGGTCACCACCGAGCTGAACATCGGGGTCGGGTCGGAGTGCGTCAACCCCTACGTCCCGCACATCGACCCCGGCGGCTCCAGCACCGGCACCGCCGTGTCGGTGGCCGCCGGCATCTGCGACCTCGCCCTCGGCACGGACGTCCTCGGCTCGGTGCGCTGGCCCGCCGGCCAGTGCGGGACGGTGGGTCTGCGGATGACCCACCGCAGCTCGCTGCTGGAGGGCGTCTTCCCGCTGTCGCCGCCCATGGACGCGTTGGGCTGGGCCGCCCGCAGCGCCGCGGACCTGGCGTACCTGTGGCCGCTCCTCGGACTCGACCGGCTCGGCGCCCAGCGCCCGCCCGGTGAGGGCCCCTACCGGATCGGAGTCGTGGCCAACGCCGAGGGGCCCGAGGGCACGTGCGGTCCCGTCATGCGCGGGGCGCTGGAGACCGCCTGCGGACACCTCGAGGCGAGCGGCCACCTGCTCGACGCCGTGCGCGTCGACGACCTGTGGGCGCTGCGCGGACCCGCCTGGGAGCTGTGCGCGCGCCAGGCGTGGGACGCGTACCAGGTGTGGCGGCCCTGGGTGCCCGCCGACCTGCACGAGACCACCCGCGGTGCGCTGGAGGTCGGGGCGAAGGTCCGGGACGACCGCTACGCCTGGATCCTGGAGCGCCTGGCGCACACCCGCGCCACGGTCGAGGGCGACTTCGACGCCACGGGCGTGGACGCCTGGCTGCTGCCCCTGGACCCGGCAGCGCCGCCGGACCTCGCGACCGCGGACGCCCGGGTCTCCACCATCCCGGCCCCGCAGGACCCCGACTACGACGAGCGCGTGGCCTACACCCCGCTCGCCAGTTTCGCCGGGCTGCCCGCGCTCACCATGCCGGTCGCCCGGGACGAGCGCGGGGCACCGCTGTGCGTGCAGCTCATCGCCCGCCGCGACCACGAACCGCTGCTGATCCGGCTGGCCGCGCTGCTGGAGCAGGCGGTCGGGCCGCTCGGCCTCAGGCCGAGCTGAAGCGACCCGCCCCGCCCGGACGACGGAAGGCAGCAATGCACCACTCCCACCCCCGCGCCGACCCCGGGCCGCCCGACACACTGGTGGAAGACCTGCTGGACCGCAGCAACGAACCCCTGGAACCGACCGCGGTCGACCAGGCCCGGATGACGGCGGCCCACCGCGCCCTGGCCGGCGTCGACGGCTCCCGACGCGTCTACGGCGTCACCCACGGCTTCGGACCGCTGGTGGACCATCCCGCCGACCCGGACCCGGCCCGTCAGGGGCTCGGCCTGATCTCCCATCTGGCGACCGGACAGGGCGAACCACTGGCGCCGGACGTCACCCGCACCGTGGTCTGGCTCCGGCTGCGTGGCATGGCCCTGGGACACTCCGCCGTCGACCCGAAGACCTGGCAGCGGCTCGCCGACCTGCTGAACGCCGGTTTCCTCCCGGTGGTACCCGGCGAGGGCAGCCTCAGCGCGAGCGGCGATCTCGTCCCCCTGGCCCACGCGGCACTGGCGTTCGCGGCGGACGGTCCGGTCGACGACGGCGAGACCGGCGGCACCACCTCCCAAGCCTGGAGCAGCGACGCCTCGGGCGAATGGCGGCGGGCGGACGCCTCGGCCGTACTGGACGGACTGGGCCTGCCTCCCGTCACCTGGGACGCGCGGTCCGCGCTCGCCTTCGTCAACGGCAGCAGCGCCTGTCTGGCGCGCGCCCTGCACACCCACCGGGAGCTCGGCGCGCTCACCCGGGCCGCCGCGGCCGTCACCGGCCGGACGGCCGCACTGCTCGGCGCGTCGGGCGAGCCCTACGAGGAGGCGCTCCAGCGGGTGCGCAACCAGCCCGGGCAGCGGACGGTCGCCTCCTGGATCCGGGCCGAACGCACCGCCTCGGGCGCCCCGCCCGACCCGGCGCCCGGCCCGGACCGCCCGCTCCAGGAGCGCTACTCCCTGCGGTGCGCTCCCCAGGTCCTGGGCGCCGTCCTGGACCAGCTGGACCTCCAGGGCTCGGTCCTGGCCGACGAGGCGGAGGGGTGCAGCGACAACCCCGTGCTCGTCGACGGCGACCTGCTGCACGGCGGCAACTTCCACGCCGCGCCCGTGGCGTTCGCCTCGGAGACGCATGCCTCCTGCGCACACCAGGTGGCCTATCTGATGGAGCGCCAGCTCGCCCTGGTGCTGGATCCGGCGGCCAACGGCGGGCTGCCCCCGCTGCTGACGCCCCGGCCCGGCGCCGGGAGCGGTTTCGCCGGGGTGCAGATCGCGGCGAGTTCCCATCTGGGCCGGCTGCGCCAGCTGGGCCTTCCGGCGTCGTTCACCGCCGTGCCGACCAATCTGCACAACCAGGATCAGGTGCCGCTCGCGCTGAACAGCGCCAACGCCGTGGCCCAGATGACCGAACGGGCCTGGTGGATCCTCGGCTCGCTGCTCCTCGCGGTGAACCAGCTCGCCCATCTGACCGGACACCGGGACGGGGACGAGGCGCGGCTGTGGCGGGAGCTGCGGGAGGAGTTCCCGCCCCTGGACCGGGACCGTCCGCTGGCCGGGGAGATCACCCGGGCGGCCGCGCTGGCCCGGGCCCGCCATCTGCCTCGCCCCACCACCAACCCGGACGCCACGACCGCGGCGGTGTGACGCCGTACCCCTCCCCCACGATCAGCCGACGGAGGAAGAACCATGACCGCCACGCGCCTGCTGCTGCCGGCCCGCGCCCGGCAGCAGCCCGAATGGGCCTCGCTCGACGAACTCAAGGACGTCCTGCTCACCCTGGAGCACAAACCTCCCCTGGTGGACGCCACCGCCTGCGCCGGTCTCGCCACCGAACTCGGGCGGGCCACCCGTGGTGAGGTCTTCGTGCTGCAGGCCGGGGAGTGCGCCGAGCGGTTCGCCGACGCCACCCCCGACGTCGTGCTCGCCAAGGCGGACGAACTGCACGCGCTGGCCGACACGTTCACCGAAGCGGGCGGCCCGCCCGCGGTACGGATGGGCCGGATCGCCGGGCAGTACGCCAAACCGCGCTCGAACCCGACCGAGACCCTGGCCGACGGCACCGAACTGCCCGTCTACCGCGGCGACGCGGTCAACGCCCCCGAGCCCACCGCGGCGGCCCGTGCCGCCCTCCCGTCCCGGCTGCTGCTGGCGTACCGGCACGCCGGCGCCACGCTGAGCACCCTGCTGGAACGGGACCTGGGCCTGGCCGGCCGGGCCGCCCCCCAGCGCACCTACGCCGGGCACGAGGCGCTGCTCCTGGAGTACGAGCAGGCTCTGGTCCGCCCGGGCACCGACGGCAGGGGCTACGGCTCCTCCGGGCACTTCCTGTGGATCGGTGACCGTACGCGTCAACCAGACCACCAGCACGTGCGGTTCGCCGCCTCGATCGGCAACCCGGTGGGCGTCAAGATCGGCCCCTCGGCCTCCCCCGGGGACGTCCGCTCGCTGGTACGGATGCTCGGCGCCCGGCGGCACCCCGGCCGACTCTCCCTGATCGTGCGCATGGGCCGGGACCGGATCGTCCCGAAGCTGACGTCCGTGCTGAGGGCGCTCGGCGACGAGGCCTCCGACGTGGCCTGGATCTGCGATCCCATGCACGGCAACACCCGGGTCAACGGCGCCGGGCAGAAGAGCCGCGCGGTCGAGGACGTCACCCGGGAGATCGAGGGCTTCGTTTCGGCCCTGCACGCCCACGGCCTGCACCCCGCCGGTCTGATGCTGGAGACCGCCCATCACCCCGTCACCGAGTGCGTCGACTCGGCGGCGGAGCTGGCCTCGGCCACGCCGCTGCCCCGCTACGAGTCGGCCTGCGACCCGCGCCTGAGCCCGCGCCAGGCCCGTGAGGTCGTGGCCTTCACGGCGGCCCTGCTGTGAGGCGGCCGGCCGGGCACGCCCGAGCACCCCCACGTCAGCCGCCCCGGACCACGGGCACGAACCGGACCAGAACCAGAGAAGGAAGAGGCGACACACCCATGGAGTTCCGCAGGCTCGGCAACAGCGGCCTCGTGATCAGCGAGCTCGCTTTCGGCAACTGGATCACCCACGGTGCCCAGATCGACGAGGAGACGGCCCAGGCCTGTGTGCGGGCCGCGCTCGACGCGGGCATCACCACCTTCGACACCGCAGATGTGTACTCCGAGACCCGCGCCGAGACCGTGCTGGGCAAGGCACTCGCCGGTCAGCGACGTGAGGGACTCGTTCTCTCCAGCAAGGTCTGCCACCCGGTGGGCCCCGGCCCCAACGACCGCGGCCTGTCCCGCAAGCACGTCGTCGAGGGCTGCGAGGCTTCGCTGCGCCGCCTCGGCACCGACTATCTCGACGTCTACTACGCGCACCGCTACGACCCCGGCGTACCGCTGGAGGAGACCATGCTGGCCTTCGCGGATCTGGTCCGCTCCGGCAAGGTGCTCTACGTTGGGGTGAGCGAGTGGACCGCCGAGCAGATCGGCCGCGCCGCCGGCCTCGCCCGGGAGCTGCGCGTCCCGCTGGTCGCGAGCCAGCCGCAGTACTCCATGCTGTGGCGGGTCATCGAGTCGCAGGTGGTGCCCGCGTGCGAGCGGGAGGGTCTGGGCCAGGTCGTCTGGTCGCCGCTCGCGCAGGGCATTCTCAGCGGCAAGTACCGTCCCGGCGCCGCCGCGCCGTCGGACTCGCGGGCGGGCGGCGACGCGGGCAAGGGCTTCGTCGACATGCTGGTCGGCCACTGGATGAACGACGAGGGTGCTCTGCGGGCCGTCCAGGAGCTGGGACCGGTCGCCGCGGACCTCGGTCTGACGATGAGCCAGCTCGCCCTCGCCTGGGTCCTGCGGAACCCCTCCGTCTCGGCGGCCATCATCGGCGCGAGCCGTCCGGAACAGGTCAAGGAGAACGTCGCGGCCTCGGGCGTGCGCCTGGAGCAGGACGTGCTGGACCGCATCGACGAGATCCTCGGGGACTACGTGGTGCGGGACCCGGCGCGGACGGGCTGATCCGCCCGGGGAGGGGGTGTCAGGAACGACGAGAGGAGCAGGGACCGAGTGGCTGACACGGACGTCATGGACGGCGTACGGGAGTTCGACCGGCCGCGGGCGGAACGCAGGGCGGTGATCGTGACCGGCGGGAGCCGGGGCCTCGGCCGGGCGACCACGCTCCGGCTCGCCGCGCAGGGCTGTGATCTCGCCGTCTGCGGCCGGGACGCCGCCTCGCTGAAGGCGGTGGCCGAGGAGGTGCGGGCCCTGCACGGGCGCACCCTGCGCACCGAGCGGCTGGATGTGCTCGACGACGGTGCGCTCGCGGCGTTCGTGCGGGACTCCGCCGCCGAACTCGGCCGGCTGGACGGCCTGGTGACGGTGGCGGGCGGCGTGCACGGCACGGACCTGCGCGCCACGGCACCGTCCGACTGGGACCGGACGTGCCGGCTGAACGTCACCCATCCGGCGATCGCCCTGCGCGAGGCCGCCGGACCGCTGGCCGAGACCGGGGGCAGCGCCGTACTGGTGTCCTCCGTCTCCGGCTGGAAGCCCGCACCGCCGGCCCAGTACGCGGCGGCCAAGGCCGCGCAGATCCACCTCGCCGCCTCCCTGGCCCGCGAGCTCGGACCCCGGGGCGTCCGGGTCAACTGCGTCTCGCCCGGCTCGATGCTGATCGAGGGCAAGGGCTGGGCGAGGCTGCGGGACGAGGATCCGGAAGGCTACCGCCGGTTCGAGCAGGAGTTCCCCGGCGGCCGCCTGGTCGATCCGCGGGATGTCGCCGAGGTGATCGCCTTCCTGCTCTCGGACCCGGCGCGGGCGGTCAACGGCGCGAACATCCCGGTGGACGGCGGACAGAACGCGCCGAGCGCCCACGGCTACTGAGCCGCTCCCGGCGGCGCCCCCGGGACACGAGGGCCGTCGGGGCACGAGGGCCGTCGGGCCCGTGACGGCCGGAGCGGCTGGTTCAGCCCCGCTCCGGATGGTCGAGGCCCTCGTGCCCCACATGGGAGACGCCCCGCACGTTGAGCCGTTCCTGCACGTCGCCGAGGAGCTCACGCAGCAGCTCGGAGAGTGCCTCCTGCCGCTCCGCGCCCAGGCCTTCGAGGAGTTCGGACTCGCGCGCGAGCACCCGGTCCACCGTGCGCTCGACCAACTCGTGCCCGGCCGTGGTCAGTTCCACCAGCACCGCGCGGCTGCGGCCGGGGGCGGGGCGGCGGGTGACCAGGTGCTCGCGTTCGGCACGTGCGACCCGCTGCGAGATGGCGCCGGCGGTGACCAGGGAGTGCACGGCGAGGTCCCGGGTGCTCATCGTGTAGGGAGGCCCGCTGCGGCGCAGCACGCTCAGCAGGTCCAGAGTGGCCGGGTCGACCCCGGCCTCGGCCAGGACCCGCCGGCGGTCGTCGCCGAAGTGCTTGGCGAGCTGCCAGATCCTCGTGACCACGCCGATGGAGTCCACCGGGGTCTGGGGGCGCTCGCGGCTCCACGCGGCCGCGATGGCGTCCGCGGGGTCGTCTCCTGTCGGGTCCGCGGCGGCCGGCCGGCGATCGCTTCGTTCCGGCGTCCTCATGGGGATTCCCTTCCACCTGCTACATTTAGATCTGAATTTAGCGCTAAACGCATGCGACGACGAGTGGTGATATGCGCACTGTGACACGGAAAGCGAGTCCGAAGGCCACGGCCGGGGCCTCCACCACCACCGGCCCTCCTCGAGCCACCGGACGGGACTGGGCGGGGCTCACCGTGGTCCTGCTGGCGATGTTCATGAGCCAGATCGACATGTTCATCGTGAACGTCGCCGCTCCGGGGATCCAGGCGGACCTGAACGCCGGGTTCGGCCAGCTCCAGTTCGTGATCGACGGGTACGTGATCGCTTACGCAGCGGGCATGGTAACCGGCGGCCGTCTGGGCGACCGGATCGGCCGCAAGCGCACCTTCCAGTACGGCGTGGCCGCGTTCACCCTGACGTCCCTGCTGTGCGCGCTCGCGCCCGGTCCGGGCACGCTCATCGCGGCGCGGGTGCTGCAGGGCCTGTCGGCCGCGGTGATGACACCGCAGGTGCTCTCCCTCATCCGGGCCGTCTTCGTGCACGAGCGCGACCGCGCCCGGGCCGTCGGTGCCTACGGCGCCTCCATCGGCGCGGGCGTCATCGCTGGCCTCGTGGGCGGCGGCCTGCTGCTGGACCTGGACGTGGCGGGTCTGGGCTGGCGCATGATCTTCCTGATCAACGTGCCCATCGGCGCGGCGATCCTGTGCGCGGCCGTGCCCGCGATCAGCGAGAGCCGCAGCGCGGACCGGCCACGCCTGGACATCGCCGGCGCGGCCTTCACCGCCGTGCTGCTGCCCCTCGTGCTGATCCCGCTGATCCTCGGCGGCGAGCACGGCTGGCCCTGGTGGACGTACGCGTGCTTCGTCCTCGGCGCCGCCGGCACCCTGGCGTTCCTGCGCTGGGAGCGCCGGACGGAGGCCGCCGGAAACGACCCGCTGCTGCCGGCCCGGCTGCTGCGGGCCAAGGGCTTCCCGCTCAGCATGGGCACGGTGCTGATGTTCTTCTCGGGCAACGCCGGGCTGTTCCTGGTGCTCACCTACCACCTCCAGTCGGGCCTGAGGCAGACCCCGCTGGCCGCGAGCCTGGTCTTCGTGCCGCTCGGCCTCGGGTTCATCGTCGCCTCGGCCGCGTGCCGCAGGCTCGCCGCCCGGTTCGGTATCGGGGTGTCGGTGGCGGGCGGTCTGGTCATGGCGGCCGGTCTCGTCGCCGTGCCCGCCGTCACCGGCCTGGACGGATCGGACCAGGCGGTCGCGCTCGCCGCCGTGATGGGCGTCTCCGGACTGGGGCAGGGCCTGGTCGTCGCGCCCCTGGTGGACACCGTTCTCACCCGGGTTCACCCGGACGACGCGGGCGCCGGGTCCGGTGTGCTCAACACCGTCACCCAGGCGGGGATGGCCTTCGGGGTAGCCGTCATCGGGGCCCTGTACCGCGGCTTCCTGGGTACCAATCCCCAAGCACCGGGTCCGGACACGGACCTGGCCGACTTCGCGGAGGCCTTCGACCGCACCGCGTACGTCCTCGCGGCGCTCGCCGTCGGCACGGCGCTGCTCGCGTTCCGGCTGGGCCGCGTCCCGACGGGCACGGCGGCCGAGGACGGGGAGGGGGCCGCGGGCGGGGAGGGGGCCGCGGGCCGGACCGGCGCCGGCCGCTGACCTCGGCGGGCGACCGGCCGGATCCCGCCCCCGCCGCACCGCCGTCGTGCGAGGCGGAGCCGCCGTCACGCGTCCCCGTACGCCTCCCCGCCCGCCTCGAAGCCGGCCGTACCGGCGGTGGCGTCGGCGAGCCAGGACCGGAAGGCGTCCACATCGGCGTCCGGGAGGGCGATCTCGATGGTGACGGCGTCCTCGTAGCGCACGTCCCGGACTTCGCGCCCGCCGGTGCGCAGGTCGTTCTCGAGCTTGCCGGCCCGCTGGTGGTCGACGGTGACCGTGGCCAGCCGGTACCTGCGGCGGGTGCGGGTGCCGAGGCTGTCCAGGGCCTCGCCGACCGCCCCGCCGTACGCCCGGATGAGCCCGCCGGCGCCGAGTTTGACCCCGCCGAAGTAGCGGGTGACGACGGCGACGACGTACCGCATGTCGCGGCGCAGCAGCATCTGGAGCATGGGGACGCCGGCGGTGCCGCCGGGTTCGCCGTCGTCGCTCGCCTTCTGCACGGAGGCGTCGGCGCCGATGACGTAGGCCCAGCAGTTGTGGGAGGCGGCGGCGTGCTGTTTACGGACCGCGGCGATGAAGTCCTGGGCCTCCTGCTCGGTGGCCGCCGGGGCGAGGGCGCACAGGAAGCGTGAGCGGTTGACCTCGGTCTCGTGCACGCCGGCGCCGGCGACCGTGCGGTATTCGTCGGGCATCCGGCCAGCCTAATCGCGTGCCTGAGGGCGTCCCGACGGGGCGGAGGCCTCTCGGGGACGCGGCCGGGCGGGCCTGCGATGCCTCCGGTCAGCCGGACCTGCCGGAACCCCCGCTATCCATGGGCCACGACCTCGCCGGCCGTGACCTGGGGCGGATGGGGCAGCAGCTCGGCAAGCCGATCCCGTACGAAGTCCCCTGCCCTCTCGGTCGACTCCTCGGCGCCGGCCCGGTCCTGGAAGACGCTGGTCGACACCATCACCCCGCCGCCGGCGTCGACCCAGTAGTAGGCCACGAACCCCTTGACCTGGCGGACGAGCGGCAGGAACCCCTCGTTCACCCGGCGTCCCGCCTCGGCCGGGTCGGTCACCCCTGCGTACCGCCGGATCACTGCGTGCATGGCTGGTCTCCTCATGGATCGGCACGGCCGTTCTTCGCAGACGGCGTACCCACCGCGGCCCGAGCGCGCAGCGCGATCCCGGCGCACGTCACCTGAAAGGCCCCATGCCGGTTCGGGAACCCGGGCTACTTCTTCGCGCCCCGGGGCACGGTCACGGACGTGAGCAGCGCGGTGCCGGGGGCGAGGGCCCGCCAGGCCGTGCCGCGCCAGGACAGGACGGCGATCGCCGACGTGGGGAACTTCGTGCGGACCTGCTCCAGGGTGTCGTCGAGGCCGTCATCGGCGAGGGCCACGATCAGTTCCTCCAGCTCCGGGTTGTGTCCGATCAGCAGCAGCGTCTCCACCTCGGCGGGCACCTCGTGGATGACGGCCAGCAGACCCGACGGGCCGGCGGCGTACAGCCGCCGGTCGTACCGGACCGGCGGGGGCGTGCCCCACTCGGCGGCGGCCAGGTCCCAGGTCCGGCGGGCTCGGACGGCGGTGGAGCACAGCGCGAGGTCCGGCAGGAGGTCGGCGTCGGCCAGGGCCCGCCCTGCCGCGGGGGCGTCCCGGCGGCCGCGCGGGGCGAGGGGGCGTTCGTGGTCGGCGACGTCCAGCGGCCAGGCGGACTTGGCGTGCCGCAGCACGATCAGGCGGCGCAGCGGGCCCGCTCCGGCGCGGTCGATCATGACGGGGCTCCCAGGTCGCGGGTGAGGTCGAGGCCGAGGAGCCGGTCGGCGTAGGCGTACGTCTCGAAGCGGGCGCCGTCCGCCAGTTCCGGTTCGGTCTCGACCTGACGCAGGACGTCCAGCACCCGGGGCACGTCCAGGTCGTCGTCCCAGGCTTCGCGCAGCCGCCCCCGCACGCCGTCGGGGATCGGCCGCGAGGGCTGCCGTGCCCAGCGGGCGACCGCGGCGCGCCAGCGGGCGAGGGTGGCGCGGGCGTCGTCGAGTCCGGCCGCCTCCAGCCGGACGGGGGCGCTGTGGTGCCGCGCGATCAGGGCGAGGCGCAGGGCGGCGGGATCGGACTGGTCCGGCAGGCCGGGCTCCACAGGCGCGACGGCGATCCGCACCCCGTCGGGTACCGCCCCGCCCTCGGCGGTGACATGGACGACCTGGGCCTCTCCCAGACCGGCACCGACGTCGGGGCTGTCCTCGAACGGGCGGATGCCGAGCGTCGCGGCGCCCGCGCGCAGCTCCGCCTGCCGTCGGCCGCCGGTCAGCAGCGCCCACACCGGTGTGCCGCCGAGCTCCAGGGCCCGGACGAGCAGGTCCCCGACGAGCAGCACCCGCAGGTTGGTCGTGTCGGAGCCGGGCGCGTGCACCTCCACACGGGTCAGGCCCCGGAGGGCCGGGGCGGCGTCGACCGGCTCACGGGTTCGGGCGTCGATGATGCGCAGCACGAGGCGAGCGTAGGCGGGCGGGCGGGCATGCGCAGGCAGGTTCGGCATTTTCCGGCCACCGTGGCGCGATCGCCCCACCAATGGCGTGCCCGATCGCTCCTCTCAGGCCAGCGTGCCCAGGAACCGCACATGAGGCCGTCCCTCGGGCCCTTCCGGGCTGACGGCGGCCCGCACCCCGTACACCTCGGCGATGAGCTCGGCCGTGAGGACGTCGCCCGGAGTGCCTCCCGCCACGACCCGCCCCGCGCACAGCACGACAACGCGATCGCAGTACATCGCCGCGAGGTTGAGGTCGTGCAGGGCGACGACGGTGGTGACCGGCAGGCTTGTGACCAGGGTGAGCAGGTCGAGCTGGTGGTGGATGTCGAGGTGGTTGGTGGGCTCGTCGAGCAGGAGTTCGCGGGGTTCCTGGGCGAGCGCGCGGGCGATCTGCACCCGTTGGCGTTCGCCGCCCGACAGGGTGTGCCAGAGCCGGCCGGAGCGGCCGTCGAGGCCCGTGCGCTCCAGCGCGGCGCGCACCGCGCGCTCGTCGTCCGCGGAGGCGGGTGTCCAGGCGCGGCGGTGCGGGACGCGACCCAGCCGCACGATGTCCTCGACCGTCAGCTCGATCTGGGTGTCCGACTGTTGCTCGACGACGGCGAGACGGCGGGCGACCGCGCGGCGGGGCAGGTCGCCCAGCGGTGTGCCGTCGAGGGTGACGACTCCGGAGGCCGGCGTGAGCAGCCCGGCCAGCAGCCGCAGCAGCGTGGACTTGCCGGAGCCGTTGGGGCCGAGGACGCCGACGGTGGAGCCGGTCTCCGGCGCGAGGGCGACGCCGTCCAGGATGAGACGCCCGTCGGCACGGCGGCTGACCCGGTCGGCCCGCAGCCCCTCCCCCACCGATGCCCCCGCGCCGGTCACCGCGCCCTCCGCGTCCGGTACAGCACCGCCACGAACGCCGGCACCCCGATCAGTGACGTCACGACCCCCACCGGGACCTCCTGCGGATCGAGGACGGTCCGGGCCAGGGTGTCCACCCACACGAGGAACACCGCCCCCGCGAGGGCGGTGACCGGCAGCAGCCGCGTGTGCCCGGGGCCGGTCAGGGCCCGGGCGGCGTGCGGCAGGACCAGGCCGACGAAGCCGATCGCCCCGGCCGAGCTGACCAGCGCGGCCGTGAGCAGGGCCGTGACGCACAGCAGCACCAGACGGGTCCGGGCGAGGGACACCCCGAGCGCGGCCGCCGCGTCCTGCCCGAAGGCGAAGGCGTCGAGGGTACGGGCGTAGGACAGGCAGACCACCAGGGCCACGGCCAGTACGGCCGCGCACAGCCACACGTCGGTCCAGCCGGCGCCGCCGAGCGAGCCGAGGAGCCAGAACAGCACGCCGCGGGTCGTCTCGGCGTCGGCGGAGGTCATCACGACGAACGAGGTGAGGGCGGAGAAGAGCTGCATGGCGGCGACGCCCGCGAGGACGACCCGGTCGGTGGTGCCGCCGAGGGTGTGGCTGAGCAGCAGCACCAGCGCGAACGAGAGCAGGGCGCCGAGGAACGCGCCCGCGGACACCGACAGGGCGCCGCCGCCCACGCCGAGCACGACCACGAGGACCGCTCCGGTGGATGCGCCCGAGGACACCCCGAGCACGAAGGGGTCGGCCAGCGGGTTGCGCAGCAGCGACTGCATCACCGCCCCGCACACGGCCAGTCCGGCCCCGCACACCGCCGCGAGCAGGGTGCGCGGCAGTCGCAGCTGCCAGACGATCCCGTCCCGGATCGGCGTCAGCTCCGAGCTGCCGAGGCCGAGATGGGCGGCCACGACGGACCACACGTCGCCGACGCGGATGTCGGCGGGACCGATGGTGATGGCCACGGCGAGGGAGGCGACGAGCGCGACGGTCCCGGCCGTGCCGAGCGCGAGCCCGGCCCCGCGCCGGGGTCGGACCCCGGCGCCCGGGAGTTCCCGGGCGGTCACTTCACCAGCCCGAACCGGCGCAGCCCGGCGGCCACCTGCTCCACGCCCTCGACGGTGCGGATGGTCGGGTTCATGGCCTGCCCGCTGAGCAGCACGTACCGCTTGTGCCGGACGGCGTCCATGTTCCTGGTGACCGGGTTGGACTCCAGGAAGGCGATCTTCTTCGCGGCCGACTCGGCGGTCTGCGACTTGCGGGTGAGGTCGCCGATGACGAGGACGTCGGGGTCACGGTCGGCGACCGTCTCCCAGTTGACCTGCGGCCACTCCTCGTGCGTGTCGTCGAAGGCGTTCTTCGCGCCGAGGGCCCGGGTGATGATGCCGGGCGCTCCGCAACAGCCCGCCAGGTAGGGCGACTCGGAGTTCGCGAACCAGTAGAGGAGGGTGACGTCACGGGCGTTGATGCCGGCCGTGGCCTTCTTCATGCGCTGCTGGAGGGAGGCCACGAGCTTGTCGCCCCGCCCCTTCACCCCGAACACGGTCGCGAGGTCCCGCACTTCGCCGTAGACGGTGTCGATGCCCAGGGCCTTGTCGCGTGCGCCGTCGCCGCCGCCCGAGTTGTCCTTGCCGGCGCAGTCGGACGGAGAGACGTAGGTGGGGACGCCGAGCTTCTCGAACTGCTCGCGGGTGGCGACGCCGCCCTTGCCGAGGGTGGAGACGAAGGACGCGGCGACGAAGTCGGGCTGGGTGTCCAGGACGCGTTCGAGGGACGGATTGTTGTCGGCGATGCGCGGCACCGTTGCGTCGGCCTTCTCCAGCCCCTTCATCACGGGGTCGGTCCAGGTGGCCGTGCCCGCGAGGCGGTCGGCCAGGCCGAGGGAGAGCAGGATCTCGGTGGTGCCCTGGTTGAGGGACACGGCATGCCGTGGCGCGGCCGGGACGCGGACCTCGTGCCCGCAGTTGGTGAGCGTGACGGCGGCCTTGGCATCGGTGGACCCGGTGCCGCCGCAGCCGGTCAGGAGCAGGGAGCCGGCCGCGAGCAGGACGGCGGCACGGGCGGGTCGGGCGAGGGGCACGGGAACCAGTCCTCAGTCGTCGAGGGCCCGATCGCGGAGCCCGGTCGTACGGTGCTCCCCCGCCGCATGCGGCCGCGGGGGCCGCCAGCAGGTCTTCGGACTCGGGTTCACCCGGTGCGGGACGCCTTCCCGGACGACCGGAGTCGTCCAGTGGCCGAGGCCCCGCCCGTCCCCCTCACCGCTGCGCGTCAGTTCCGGATTCGCACCGGATTCCCTGACCCACGTACATGGGTTCGACTGGCCTCGGCAAGCTATCACGGGGGCCTCCGGGAATCACCGCGTACCCTGCGTCGTTGCCGGGAGTGAAGTGCGTCCACGACTCCGAGGAGGCCGCCGGTGTACGGCGACGAGGCAACGGTCCGCAGGATCCTCACCGAGCTCGGCGACACGTGGGCCGTGGTGGGCCTGTCGTCGAACCAGCAGCGGGCGGCGTACGGCGTCGCCGCCGTCCTCCAGCGGTTCGGCAAGCGCGTCGTGCCGGTGCATCCGAAGGCGGAGACGGTGCACGGGGAGAAGGGGTACGCGAGCCTGGCGGACATCCCCTTCGACGTGGACGTCGTCGACGTGTTCGTGAACAGCGACCTCGCCGGGGCGGTCGCGGACGAGGCGGTCGCCAGGGGCGCGAAGGGCGTCTGGTTCCAGCTCGGCGTCATCGACGAGGCGGCGTACGAGCGGACCCGCGCGGCTGGTCTGGAGATGGTGATGGACCGCTGCCCGGCGATCGAGATCCCACGGCTGACTCATCACCGCTGAGACCGGCCTCGATGGAGACCGGCCTCCATAATGTGCGCATGACCCACGCCTCTCCGCCCGCGAACTCCGGTGCCCCGCACCGCGTTTCGGTCGTCGTCGTGGGCGCCGGTCCGGCTGGTCTGACCGTCGCCAACGTCCTGCGGGCGGCGTCCGTGGACTGCCTGGTGCTGGAGAGCGAGACCCGGGAGTTCGTCGAACAGCGGCCCCGGGCCGGGGTCATCGAGGAATGGGCCGTGCGGGGCCTGGAGAAGCGGGGCCTCGCCCGGAACCTGCTGGACCGCGCGGAATCGCACACCGCCTGCGAGTTCCGCTTCGACGGAGAGCGTTACCGGTTCCCGTACGGCGAGCTGACGGGCAGCCATCACTTCGTCTATCCGCAGCCGTTGCTGGTGACGGACCTGGTGCGCGAGTACGCCGACGTCCGGGGCGGCCGGATCCGCTTCGGCGTCCGGGAAGTGCAGGTCCACGACTTCGACAGCGACCGGCCGTCGGTGTCGTACACCTGCCCCGAGACCGGTGAACGCCAGGTCGTGCACTGCGACTTCGTCGCCGGGTGCGACGGGGCGCGCGGGGCGACCCGGGCCTCGCTCCCGCCCGAACGGGTCCGGATCGCGCGACACGACTACGGCATCGGCTGGCTGGCCCTGCTCGCCGAGGCGCCGCCGTCCGCCGACTGCGTGCTGTTCGGCTGCCACGCGCGCGGCTTCGCCGGCCAGATGCCCCGCAGCCCGCAGGTGACCCGCTACTACCTCCAGTGCCCGCCGGGCGACGACCCGGAGAACTGGCCGCACGAGCGCGTCTGGTCGGAGCTCCGGGAACGGCTCCGGGCGGCCGGAGTGCCGCCGCTGACCGAGGGGCGGCTGATCGAGAAGCGCGTGCTGGACATGCACGACTACGTGGTCGAGCCGATGGTGCACGGCCGGCTCTACCTCGCGGGCGACGCGGCCCACCTGGTCGCCCCCATCGCCGCCAAGGGCATGAACCTCGCCCTGCACGACGCCTTCCTGCTCGGCGACGCCCTGGTCGCCCGGCTGACCACCGGTGACGACAGCGGCCTCGGCGGCTACGCGGAGGCGTGTCTGCGGCGCGTGTGGGACTACCAGGAGTTCTCGCAGTGGCTGTCCGAGCTGTACCACGGCTCGGCGGCGGGCGACCCGTTCCGCGCGGGCACCACGCTCGCCCGGCTGCGCCGCCTGTTCACCTCGCCCGCGGCGGCCGCCGCCTTCGCCGAGCAGTACCTCGGGACGGCGGCGCGGTACTGAGCCACGCGTGGTCAGTCGTGCGGGGGCCGGTCGCTGAGGCGGTGGTCGGCCACGTTCAACGCCTCGTCGACGAGCCGGCGCAGATGGCCGTCGCGCAGTGAGTAGATCACCCGGCGGCCCTCCTTGCGCGTGTTCACCAGGCCCGCGAGACGCAGTCGCGCCAGGTGCTGGCTGACGGCCGGCCTGGCCGCCCCGCACGCCTCCGTGAGCGTCGTGACGTCGGCCTCTCCCCCGGTCAGCGCGTGCAGCAGGGCGAGCCGCGTGCGGTCCCCCAGCAGGGCGAGCAGTTCGGCGGCGAGTGCGAACTGCTCCTCGCCGGGGCTGCGCGGGTGCGCATCATGCGCAGATGACAGGTGCATGCGTGCGCTCATACGCACATAATGGCGCCACGGCACGGGTACGTCCACTCTCGCGCGCACCGAAAGGGGATCCACGTGAGCGACCGGCACGAGCACTCCCACCCTCATGACCACGAGCACGAGCAGGACCACGGGCATGGGGACGGCCACGGGCTCCGGCACGACCAGGGGCACCGGCACGACCAGGGGCACCGGCACGGTCTGCGCCACCGGGTGGGTCATCTCCTCACCCCGCACTCCCACGAGACGGCCGACAAGGTCGACTCCGCCCTGGAGTCCTCGGCCCGCGGGATGCGGGCGCTCTGGGTCTCGCTCGGCGTCCTCGGCGTGACGGCGCTGGCCCAGGCGGTCGTGGTGGCCGTCTCCGGCTCGGTGGCACTACTCGGGGACACGGTGCACAACACCGCGGACGCGCTGACCGCCGTCCCGCTCGGGATCGCCTTCATGCTGGGCCGGCGCGCGGCCACGCGCCGCTTCACCTACGGCTACGGGCGGGCCGAGGACCTGGCGGGCCTGGTGATCGTGCTGACGATCGCCGCGTCCGCGGCCTTCGCGGGCTGGACGGCTGTGGACCGGCTGCTGGATCCGCGCCCTGTCGCGCACGTCCCGGCGGTCGCCGTGGCCGCCCTCGTCGGCTTCGCCGGCAACGAGTGGGTGGCCCGCTACCGGATCCGCGTCGGCCGCTCGATCGGCTCGGCCGCGCTGGTCGCCGACGGACTGCACGCCCGCACCGACGGCTTCACCTCCCTGGCCGTGCTGCTGGGCGCCGGAGGCTCGGCCCTGGGGTGGCAGCTGGCGGACCCGATCGTCGGGCTGGCGATCACCGCGGCGATCGTGCTGGTGCTGCGGGACGCGGCCCGGGAGGTGTTCCGCCGGGTGATGGACGCCGTCGACCCGGCGCTGGTGGACCGGGCCGAGCGGGCCCTGACCGAGGTTCCCGGGGTGCGCGGGGTGGGTGAGCTGCGGCTGCGCTGGATCGGCCACCGGCTGCGTGCCGAGGTGGCGGTCGTGGTGGACGGCGACGTGACGGTGCGCGAGGCCCACCGCATCGCCGTGGATGCCGAGCACGCGCTGCTGCACGCGGTACCGCGGCTGACCGCGGCCCTGGTGCACGCGGATCCGGAGCCGGCCCCGGGCGAGAGCGACCCCCATCTGCCGCTGGCCCACCACATCGCGGCGTGAGTCAGGAGACCCCGAGCCCCTCCAGCACCACGGCACCCGGCAGTTCCGCGAACGCCTTGCCCGGGACCAGCAGCTTGCCGCGCCGCCGGCCACTGCCGACGAGCACGTACGGCAAGTCGACGACGGCCGCGTCCACCAGGACGGGCCAGCCGTCCGGCAGCCCCAGCGGGGTGATGCCGCCGTACTCCATACCGGTCTCGCCGGTCGCCGTGTCCATCGAGGCGAAGGAGGCCTTGCGGGCGCCGAGCCGGCGGCGCACGACGCCGTTCACGTCGACCCGGGTGGTGGACAGCACGACGCACGCCGCGAGCGTGGACTCGCCGCCCCGCTTGCCCGCGACGACCACGCAGTTCGCGGACCGCTCCAGCAGGTCCTGCCCGTAGTGCTCCACGAAGGTGGCGGTGTCGGCCCACGCCGGGTCGGTGTCGACGTAGACGATCTGGTCGGCAGGGACGCTGCCCGGCCAGTGGCGCACGGCGTCGGCGACCGGGCCGGTGAGTTCGTCGAGGCAGGCGGGGGCCGGACGGGCGTTGTCGAAGTGTCCGATGGGTGCGCGCATGTCCGCACGCTAACAACAGCCGACCGGCGGCGGACCGGGCGTCTCAGGACACGGGCGGCACCGAGACGGCCATGACCATCTCCATGGGCGCGTCCCCGGTATTGGCGTAGGTGTGCGGGACGTTGGCCTCGAAGTGGACGCTGGCGCCGGCAGGCACGCGGTGCTCGACGCTGTCGACGGTGAGGGTCAGTTCGCCCGCCGTGACGTGGAGCAGTTCGGTCGTGCCGGCGGGGTGCGGGTCCGACGGGCTGCTCTCGCCGGGCATGAGCCGCCAGTCCCACATCTCCAGCGGGCCGGGCGCCTCGGTGCCCGCGAGGAGCCGGTTGTAGCTGCCGGCGTCGGTGTGCCACAGCCGTACGGCCTGCTCTGCCGGGATGACGCGGACGTTCGGGCCCTGCTCGTAGTCGAGCAGGGTGGTGATACTGACGCCGAGTGCGTCGCCGATCTTGACGACGGTGCCGAGGCTGGGGTTGGTGCGGGCCTGCTCGATCTGGATGAGCATGCCGCGGCTGACGCCCGCCCGGGCGGCGAGCACGTCCAGGGTGAAGCCGCGCACCGCGCGCCAGTGCTTGACGCTCCGCGCCAGGGACTGGGTCAGCAGGTCGAGGTCCGACACGTTCCGTCCAATATTCTGTATGACACAGTGCAACAGGCTGCACTATGGTGTGGTTGACCTGATCGTTCACTGAACTGTACTGCGAGGTATCCGTCCCATGACAGCGCTCTTCGCCCTGGCCACCAGCCTGTTGTGGGGACTGGCCGACTTCGGCGGCGGCCTGCTGACCCGGCGCACGCCCGCGCTCACGGTGGTCGTGGTCTCGCAGTCGATCGCGGTGGTGGTGCTCGGCGCGGTGGTGGTGGCGACCGGCGGCTGGAGCGAGACGGGGCCGCAGCTGTGGTTCGCCGTGGCGGCCGGACTCGTCGGGCCGGTGGCGATGCTCGCCTTCTACAAGGCGCTCGCGCTCGGCCCGATGGGCGTGGTCTCGCCGCTGGGGTCGCTCGGCGTGGCCGTGCCGGTCGGGGTGGGCCTGGTGCTGGGCGAGCGTCCCGGTCTGCTGCAGTTCGCCGGCATCCTGGTGGCCGTCGCCGGTGTGTGCCTCGCGGGTGGCCCCCAGTTCCGCGGCGCCGCCGTCCAGCGGCAGGCCATCGCCCTGACCCTGCTCGCGGCGTTCGGCTTCGGCGCGGTGATGGCCCTGATCGCCGAGGCGTCGACGACGCTGACCGGCCTGTTCCTGGCGCTGTTCGTCCAGCGGGTGACCAACGTCGCCGCGGGCGGGCTCGCACTGTTCGTGTCGGTGCGCCGCGGCGCACCCGCCCTTCCGGCGGACGGCTTCCCCTGGCGCTCACTGCCCGCCCTCGCCTTCGTCGGCCTCGCGGACGTCGCCGCGAACGGCACGTACTCGATCGCCGCGCAGCACGGCCCGGTGACGGTCGCCGCCGTGCTGGCCTCCCTGTACCCGGTGGTGACGGCCGTGGCCGCGCGCGGCGTCCTGCGCGAACGGCTGCGGGCGGTGCAGGCCGCGGGTGCGGGCCTGGCCCTGGTGGGGACGGTGCTGCTGGCGTCGGGCTGAACCGGGCTCACCGCGCGGCCCCGGACATCGACGCATACCCGCGCGCTGCACCGCCCGACGGCCGGGTCGCCGTTGCTTTTCAGGTACCGGCTCCGCCCGGCGGGTCCGAGCCCCGGCGGGGTCCCTCGCGGGCGTCAGGACGACCCCGGCTCCAGTTCCGCGAGTCCGGCCGCCGGCTCCTCGTCCAGCTCGGCCAGCCGGGCCGCCGTCTCCTCGTCGAGGTCCGACAGCGCGCGGAGCTGCTCGGGGGTGACGCCCTCCGGTATCGGCACCGGCGCCGGGGTGCGCAGCGGTGGCTGCCAGCCGTCGGCGGGGGTCCAGCGCCGTACGACGCGGGCCGGTGCGCCCGCCACCACGGCGTGGTCGGGCACCGTGCCCCGCACGACCGCGCCCGCGGCCACCACCACGTTCCGCCCGATCCGGGCGCCCGGCAGGATCACCGCTCCCGTGCCGATCCAGCAGCCGGGCCCGATCTCCACCGGCTCCATCCGCGGCCACTGCTTGCCGATCGGCTCGTGCGGATCGTCGTAGGAGTGGTTCGTGGACGTGACGTAGACGTACGGGCCGAAGTAGCAGTCGCTGCCGATCGTGACCGTCGTGTCGGCGATGACGTGGCTGCCGCGGCCCAGGACCACACCGTCGCCGAGGCGCAGGATCGGGTCCGGTCCGAGGTCGAGGTCGGGCATCAGGCCCGCGGTGAGGGTGACCTGCTCGCCGATGATGCAGTGGGAGCCGAGGTGGATCCAGGGCTCGCCGAAGACCGTGCCGAGCGGGAAGGCGAGCCTGGTACCTGTTCCCATCGCGCCGAAGCGGTAGCGGCCGGGGTGCTCGGCGGTGACGGAGGCCGTCCGCTGCAGCCAGGCCCAGCCCGCGTGGACGGCGCGCTGCGTGAGGCCCCGCCGCCAGGATGAGAACGTGTTCTTGCGCTTCGGCACCCGCTCACGGTACTCAGCGGCCCTTGACCCCGCGGCGTCGGATGCCTGTGATCTTCGCCCCACCGGGTGTCGTACGGTGTGCGCGTTGTCTACGGCGCTTGGAGGCGGGCATGGGTCAGCGGGCGATGATCACGGGGATCGGCGGCAGGGAGCCGGAGATCGATGCGTCGGCGTTCGTGGCGCCGACGGCGTCGGTGATCGGGAGCGTGACGCTGGGCGCGGGGGCGAGCGTCTGGTACGGAGCCGTGGTGCGCGGTGACGTCGAGGCGATCTCCGTCGGGGCGAGCAGCAACGTCCAGGACAACTGCACGCTCCACGCCGACCCGGGGTTTCCCGTGAGCGTCGGTGAGCGGGTGAGCATCGGGCACAACGCGGTCGTGCACGGGGCGACCGTGGAGGACGACTGTCTGATCGGGATGGGCGCGACGGTCCTGAACGGCGCCGTGATCGGGGCCGGGTCACTGGTCGCCGCACAGGCGCTGGTGCCCCAGGGCATGGTCGTGCCGCCCGGGTCACTGGTGGCAGGGGTTCCCGCGAAGGTGCGGCGGGAGCTGTCGGAGGAGGAGCGGCAGGGCGTCACCCTCAACGGCACGATGTACGCCGAGCTGGCCAAGGCGCACCGCGAGGTGCACGCGTAGCGGGAAGGCCGTGCTACTCCGCGGCGGTCACGGGCTGGGCCTGGTGCGCCTGCTGCGCCTTCTTCGCCTTGCGCTTGATCACCAGCATGGACGTGAGGCCCACCAGGACCGCCGCCACCAGGCCCAGCCACGAGAAGCGCTTCAGCCAGGACTCCGCGACGATGCCGACGTAGTAGATGACCGCTGTGGTGCCGCCCGCCCAGACGATGCCGCCGAGGACGTTGGCGATCAGGAACTTCCAGTACGGCATGCGGAGGACGCCGGCGAGGGGGCCCGCGAAGATGCGGAGCAGGGCGACGAAGCGGCCGAAGAAGACGGTCCACATGCCCCACTTCTCGAAGGAGCGCTCGGCGGTGGCGATGTGCCCCTCGCTGAAGTGCTTGGGGAACTTGTTGCCCAGCCACGCCAGCAGGGGCCGCCCGCCCTTGCGTCCGATGGCGTAGCCGATCGAGTCACCGATGATCGCGCCGGCCGTGGCGCTGGCGCCGAGGACGACGGGGTCGATCTCGCCGTGCTGGGACGCCAGCAGCGCCGAGGAGACGAGGATGATCTCGCCCGGCAGCGGGATACCCAGGCTTTCCAGGCCGATGACCAGCCCCACCAGTGCGTAGACGGCGACCGCGGGTACTGTTTCGAGCCATTCCTGGACGTGCAACGCCGGTTCCTTTCCCTGAGCTTCCCTGCGTGCACGGGAAGCCTACCGGCTCCTAGGACGTCCCTCGGGGCTCAGGCGTTCCAGCTCCACTCGGCGACCTCGGGCAGGTCGGTGCCGTGCTCGCGGATCCAGGCGTGGTGGCGGGTGCGGACGTCGGCCATCCGCTGGCGTACGGCCGTGGCGCGGACCGCGAGCCCGGGGACACGGTCGATGACGTCCATGACCAGGCGGTAGCGGTCGAGGTCGTTGCGGACGACCATGTCGAACGGCGTGGTCGTGGTGCCGGCCTCCTTGTAGCCGCGCACGTGCAGGTGCTGGTGGCCGGTGCGGCGGTAGGCGAGGCGGTGGATCAGCCACGGATAGCCGTGGTAGGCGAAGATCACCGGCTTGTCGGTGGTGAACAGGCCGTCGTACTCGAAGTCGCTCATGCCGTGCGGGTGCTCCTCGCGGGGCAGCAGCCGGGCGAGGTCGACGACGTTCACCACGCGGACGGAGAGCTCGGGCAGGTACCGGCGGAGCAGGTGCGCGGCGGCCAGGACCTCCTGGGTGGGGACGTCACCGGCGCAGGCCAGCACGACATCGGGCTCGGTGCCGTCCTCGGTGCCCGCCCATTCCCAGATGCCGGCGCCGCGGGCGCAGTGGACCCGGGCCTCGTCCATCGACAGCCAGTCGAAGCAGGGCTGCTTGCCGGCCACGACGACGTTGACGTAGTCGCGGCTCCGCAGGGCGTGGTCCGCCACCGACAGCAGGGTGTTGGCGTCCGGCGGGAAGTAGACCCGCACGACCTCGGGGCTCTTGTTGAGGACGTGGTCGACGAAGCCGGGGTCCTGGTGGGAGAAGCCGTTGTGGTCCTGCCGCCACACATGGGAGGTCAGCAGGTAGTTGAGGGAGGCGATGGGGGCGCGCCAGGGCAGCCGCCGGGAGGTGCGCAGCCACTTGATGTGCTGGTTGACCATGGAGTCGACGATGTGCACGAACGCCTCGTAGCAGGAGAACAGCCCGTGCCGGCCGGTGAGCAAATAGCCCTCCAGCCAGCCCTGGCAGAGGTGTTCGGAGAGGACCTCCATCACCCGGCCGTTCCGGTCCAGGTGCTCGTCCACGGGCAGGATCTCGGCCTGCCAGGCCTTGCCGCTGGCCTCGAAGACGGCCTGGAGCCGGTTGGAGGCGGTCTCGTCCGGGCCGACCAGGCGGAAGTCCCGGCGGTCGGTGGTGTCGCGCATGACCCGGGCGAGGAGGTCGCCGAGGACGCGGGTCGGCTCGTGCATCGTCGTGCCCGGCTTGTCGACCGGGACGGCGAAGTCGTCCAGGGACGGGATCGGCAGGTCGCGGACGAGCAGTCCGCCGTTGGCGTGCGGGGTGGCGCCGAGGCGCCTGGTGCCGTCGGGGACGCAGGCGAGGACGTCCGCGACCGGGCGGCCCTCGGCGTCGAACAGTTCCTCGGGCCGGTACGAGCGCAGCCAGGACTCCAGTTGCCGCAGATGCTCGGGGTTGTCGCGGACACCGGCCAGCGGCACCTGGTGGGCGCGCCAGGTGCCCTCGACCGGCACCCCGTCGACCTCGGCGGGGCCGGTCCAGCCCTTGGGGGTGCGCAGCACGATCACCGGCCAGTGCGGGCGCTCGCTGACGCCCTCCTCGCGGGCGGCGCGCTGTGCTTCGGCGATGCGGTCGAGCGCGGTGTCCATGGCCGCGGCCATCGCGCGGTGGACGGTGGCCGGATCGTCGCCGGAGACGTGGATCGGCTCGTGACCGTGGCCGCGCAGCAGGGCGTCGAGTTCCGCCTCCGGGATGCGGGACAGCACGGTCGGGTTGGCGATCTTGTAGCCGTTGAGGTGGAGGATGGGCAGGACGGCCCCGTCGTGGACGGGGTCGAGGAACTTGTTGGAGTGCCAGGACGCCGCAAGCGGGCCGGTCTCCGCTTCGCCGTCGCCGATCACACAGGCCACCAGCAGGTCCGGGTTGTCGAGGGCGGCGCCGTAGGCGTGGGCGAGGGAGTAGCCGAGCTCGCCGCCCTCGTGGATCGAGCCGGGCACCTCCGGCGCGACATGGCTGGGCACACCGCCCGGGAACGAGAACTGCCGCATCAGCAGGTCCATGCCCTGCGCGTCCCGGCTCGCGTCCGGGTACTTCTCGCTGTAGCTGCCCTCCAGCCAGGAGTTGGCCAGGACCGACGGCCCGCCGTGGCCCGGGCCCCAGATGCACAGGCCGTCCAGCTCGCGCGCCTTGATCACCCGGTTGAGGTGGGTGTAGACGAGGTTCAGCCCCGGTGAGGTGCCCCAGTGGCCCAGCAGCCGCGGCTTGATGTGCTCGGGCCGCAGCGGCTCCCTGAGCAGGGGGTTCGCCAGCAGGTAGATCTGACCGGCCGCCAGGTAGTTGGCGGCCCGCCAGTGGGCGTCCAGCGTGCGCAGTTCCTCGTCGGTGAGTGCGGTCCTGCTGTCCTGGCTCGGGGCCTCGGGCATGAGTGGACTCCCTGGGTTCTGCGGACGGACTCAGGAGGAGTACCAGTTTGTTCCGGTTCGATGCCAGGCGCCTCTCGGCCATCTGTCGCCCGCCGCTCCGTGTCAGCCGCCCACTCTCGCGTTCAGCAGCAGCCGCAGATCCCGTGACGACGCCCCGATCCACTCGCCGCGCGGCCCGGTGCCCAGCACCCAGTCGTGGACCTCCGGGTCCCAGGAGGACAGGGTCCGGGGCTCGACGCGGACGGTGACGCGCCGCTCCTCCCCGGCCCGCAGGGTGAGCCGCCGGTATCCGGCCGGCACGCGTACCGGCTGGTCCAGCGGCAGGTCCGGGGCGGGGCCCGCGTACACCTGGGGCCCCGCTCGACGCCCCGTCGGACACCACGGGCGGGGCGGGTGAACCTCTGCCTACGGGGTCGCCGGAGTGGGCGACCCCGTACGCGTTCTACGGCAGTGCGGAGGAGTGGAGCGTCGTCACGGCGTCGGTAACGGTGGCGGTCGCGGGGCCGAGGACGTCGGGGTCGGGCGGCGGGGCGGCCTCGCCGGCCCCGGGCTCGGCCTCCTCGCAGCACCCCACCTGCGCGAACCGCGTCTCGTACCGCTCCTGCGGCAGTTCCTCGGACGTGGTGCGCGGCGGCCCGGACGGGGCGTCGTCGTACGGCCGTTGCCCGCGCTCCTTGCGGCTCTCGCGCGGAGTGTCCTCGGCCCGCTTCTCCCGGGACTCCCCCTGCCCTCCGGGGGCGGTCACCGCTTCCAGTGCCCAGCGTTGCGCCCCGGATCCGTCGCGCCCTGCGACGATCACGTCCCGGCCCTTCCCGGGGGCGAGGGCCAGCCCCTTGCCGCCGCGCGGCAGGAGTTCGCCGCGCACGGTCAGGTCGTAGCGGACGACTCCCGCGTGCACGAGGCAGACGGCCAGGGCGACCGAGCCCCTGGCCGTGTCGGAGCCGAGGCACAGGGTGGGGTCTGCGGCGCTGCGCAGAACACCGTCGTCCTCGTACGACCACTGCTGGGACCCGCCGGCGGAACAGGCGGCCAGCACGATGGGGGCGTCGGCCCGCGTCCGGCCGCCCAGGACGTCGAGGCACAGGCCGCCGTCGAGGTTGCGCAGCCGCCCCCGGGCCACTTCGACGGGGTGGCCGACGGAGGCGGCCGACCGGGAAGCAGCCGAAGATTCTTCGGACGAGGAGGTCACGGAGTCCGGTCCCACGGACGAGGATCCCGCACTGTCCGGGTCGACGGAGTGGCCGCTCACCGCGCCCCAGGTGGCCTGCGGATCGGTGGTGCCGCCCTCCTCCGTCCAGCCCCGAGCGGCGAGCAGGGTCGCGAGCAGCACGAGGGAGGTCACCCCGACCGCGGCGGCCAGCGCCTTCGTGTGCCTTCTCGGCGTGCCCTGCCGACCGGTCGCCGGCAGGGCGCGGGCCCGGGGGCGGTGGCGTCCGCCGGCGGGCAGGGCGCGCTGGCCCCCGTCGCGCCCCGGCCGTGATGCGAGGTAGCGGCGGGCGCCCCAGCCGAGCACCGTCTCGACGAGCAGATCCTCCAGACCGCCCTCGAAATGGCTGAGTTGCTCGGCGGCGTGCCGGCAGTAGCGGCATGCCATGAGATGCCGCTGCACATCCGGCAGCAGTGCCCCGCCGCGGCGCATGGGGACGTCCAGCAGGCGGTTGTAGTAGCGGCATTCCTGCGTGGGTGCGAGTTCCCGGTGCGCCCGTACGCATCCGGACCGGAATTGCTCGCGCGCCTGCTCCAGGGCGGCCGACGCGGTGGCGGCATCCACCCCCAGCAGACCGGACGGTACGGATATGGGCTCGGCCTCGACCTCCGTGTGCCAGAGCAGGCATTGGGAAGCCCCCGGAAGACTCCGGAAAGCCCGCTCCGCGAGGCGTCGCCTTTCGGGTGTACGGGAGCGTGCGGCGCGCAGGCCGCGGGCGCCGACGGTTTTGCGGAGTTCCGGCAGCACTCCGGAAATGCCGTCGTCGGCGGCCCACTCCCCGACCGTCTCCCGGACGGCCGTGAGCAGCCGCGGACGCAGGGCGCCGCCGCCCGGCCGGGCCAGTTCCCCGCGGAAGGCGGCGGCCGCCGCCATCGATGCGGAATCCTCCGAGGACGCCAGGCAGATCACGGCGTATTCGTAGACGGCGCGCCAGTGCCGCGCCAGCAACAGCGCGACGGCGCGCGGTCCTTCAGTGGGTTCGCCGACCCGGGCGAGGAGATTGCGGTCGGACTCCGCGGGTCCCGCTCCGGGGCGTGGCGGGTAGGGCGGGCGTGGGGGGGTGGGGGATTGCACGGAACCATTTCCTTCCAGCCGCAGAACGGCATGCGAATTGCGCGTCCGTCGGAAAGCAGGTGCGTGATTGGTGCATACCTATGCCGCGTCAGCTGCGGACTCGGCTGTGAGGCGGCTCACTTTCGCACATGCGACTGACTGGTAACAAGGAGTTCGGATGACCCGGATTCAAAACGCGGGGAATTCAGATATGTTACCGGCGGTATCCGCACCGGCTTTCGAAAACCCGGTCGCCGAGGGCCGCAAGTTGTGCGCACTCAAGGGCGGTTGGTCCACGAAATCTCCAACTCCACAGCGCGCTCCCATGTGGCTCTCGGTTCGCTCCCATCTCCGCGCGCCAGCATGGGCCGCATGATCGCCCCCCACCCTTCCGCCCCGGCCGCCCCCGCCCGCACCGTCCGCAAGGCGGTCGTCCCGGCCGCCGGTCTCGGCACCCGCTTCCTGCCCGCCACGAAGGCCACGCCCAAGGAGATGCTGCCCGTCGTCGACAAGCCGGCCATCCAGTACGTCGTCGAGGAGGCGGCAGCGGCGGGACTCGACGACGTCCTGATGGTCACCGGCCGGCACAAGCGGGCCATCGAGGACCACTTCGACCACGCCTTCGAACTGGAGCAGGCCCTCGCGGCCAAGGGCGACACCGTGCGGCTGGACGCGGTGCGCGACCCGGCACAGCTGGCGAGCATCCACCACATCCGCCAGGGCGACCCGCTCGGCCTCGGCCACGCGGTGCTGTGCGCCCGCCGCCATGTCGGCGACCAGCCCTTCGCGGTCCTCCTCGGCGACGACCTGATCGACCCGCGCGAGACCCTGCTGAGCCGGATGCTCGACGTCCGCGACCGCCGGCTCGGCAGCGTGATCGCCCTGATGGAGGTCCCGCCGGAGCAGATCCACCTCTACGGCTGCGCGGCCGTGGAGCCGACCGGCGAGGAGGACGTCGTCCGCGTCACGGGCCTGGTCGAGAAGCCGGCCCGGCGGCACGCGCCGAGTCGCTACGCCGTCATCGGCCGCTACGTCCTCGACCCGGCCGTCTTCTCGGTCCTGGAGCGCACCCCACCGGGCCGGGGCGGCGAGATCCAGCTGACCGACGCCCTCCAGGAGCTGGCCGCGGGCGGCACGGTGCGCGGAGTCGTCTTCAAGGGCCTGCGCTACGACACCGGCGACAAGGCCGACTACCTGCGCACGGTGGTGAGGCTGGCCTGCGAACGGCCCGACCTGGGGCCGGAGTTCGTGGCGTGGCTGAGGGGATTCCTCGGGGAGCTGGACGGCGCGCGCCCCGGGCACCGGGACGTGGCGGCCTGACACGCGAGAGCCCCGGCACCCGGCCGGGGTCACGCACACACGGCAGCCTGATCAGCCGTTGGGCCGCAGGGTCCACACCACGGTCATCTCGCCGGTCACGGCGCCGTCGGCCCGCTGGATGGCGATGGCCACCGGGAACTCGGGGCGCTCACCGGCGTCGAGCTGCGCGACGACCTCGGAGGCCGGGCGGCCGAGGGTGGCCGTCGCGGTGACGGCGCCCATCGCCAGTTTCTTGTAGGAGATCTCGGCGCTGACGGCGAGCGGGACGGCACGCGAGAGCTGGTCGCCGAACGCGGCCAGCACGATCGCCCCGCTCGCGGACTCGCCCAGCGTGAACATCGCGCCGGCGTGCGGCCCGCCCACGTGGTTGTGGTACTCGCCCTGGTCCGGCAGTGACACCACCGCCCGCTCCGGCGAGGTCTCGAGGAACTCGAGGTTCAGGGTCCGGGCCATGGGCACCGTGGCGGCGAGCATCTCGCCGATGGACATCTGGTCTGCGCTCATGGCCGAATGTTACTCACGAGTAGAGGCGACTGGCCAGGCCGGTATGACGACCGCCGCATCGGTCCGCACGACATCCACACCGTCCTGCCGCCGGGTTGCTACGTCTCCGTCCACGGGCAGTGACCGAATCGTGTCCGGAGCGCGGCTAGGGTGGCTGCCCATGTGGCCAGGACAGCAGCCGCCCGGGGGCGAGCAGAACCCGCAAGCGAACAACCCGTACCAGCAGCCGGGGTACCAGCAGCCGAATCCGTACCAGCAGCCGGGGTACCAGCAGCAGCCCGGCCCCTATGGGCAGCAGCCACAGTGGGGCACCCCCGCGCCGGCCGGCGCGCCGCAGCCCCCGCAGGGCGGTGGCGGCGGCAACCGGACGAAGCTGGTCGCGACCATCGCCGCCACGGCGGTGGTCGTGGCGGCCGGTGTCACCGGCTTCCTGGTGCTGGGCGGCGACAAGGACGACACGGCGGACGGCGGCGGCAAGAGCGGCACGACGTCGTCGAGTCCGTCGGCCGAGGAGCCGAGCGCCCCCGCCACGGGCGACAACCCCCGCGGCGGCGAGGAGGCCAAGCCCACGGTCAAGGGCTGGAAGGTCGTCATCAACCCCAAGTGGGGCACGGCCTTCGACGTCCCGGCCGACTGGGAGGTGGCGTCTCCGACGTCGTCCGTCTTCTTCGAGGACGAGAAGTCCGACGACGGCAAGCCGCTGATCCTCATGTCGGCACCGGCGTTCTACAAGTCCAAGTGGTGCACGAGCGACGACAACAAGGACGGCAGGACCGAGACCGAGTCGCTGGCCGGGGCGGGCACCAAGGGCGCCGACGGTGCCAAGAACACGGACGAGGTCGCCGTCAACCAGGTGGCCTGGTGGGTGTACGGCGGCTACACGCAGCCGGACAAGAAGAGCGTCAAGACCGACGACAAGGCCAAGCCCTACACCACCGCCTCGGGCGTCAAGGGCAGCGTCGCCTGGGCGCACTCGGAGGACACGCCCGACAAGGGCAAGTGTGCGAGCGACGGCAAGGCGGTCACCTTCGGCTTCAAGAACTCCGCCGGCGACTTCGTCGCGTGGAGCTTCTTCGGCGCCAAGGGCGTCAAGGGCGAGGTGCCCGAGAAGACCGTCATGAAGATCCTCAGCACGGTCCGGCTGCACGGCGAACCGACCGGCGGCTGACCCGGGAACGGAACGGGCCCGCCCCCTGCGACAGGGGCGGGCCCGGCTCACCGGAGCCTCGTGACGGGCGTCAGCCCCTCAGGTACCCGCGGTAGACCCAGCGGCCCGAGATGGAGTCCTCGTCGACGCGGCAGCTGCCGATGCAGACCCAGGGGTTGCCTGAGGAGTTGGTGCAGTCCCAGTAGGCGTGCACCTCGTTGTTCTTGTAGACGTAGCCGACCACCTTGGCGTTCGCCGAGAAGCTGGAGTGGACCGCGGCCTTCTCCTTGACGACCACGTAGTCGTGGGACGTCGGCCGGCACGTGAAACCGGCCGCCGAGGCGGACCCCGCGCCCATGACGGGCAGCGCGGCACCGATGAGTGCCGCCGTGGCCAGCAGCGTCGCAGAACGCTTGTGCATGTGGTTCCTTCCCCGATTCAAGGTCAAATCAAGATCAACTCAGCTTTGCGCCGTGACGCCGCGCAAACGGTTTGGCAGGACGGGCCCTCGGCGGCGATAGTCGCCCGGTGACGTCCCCGACCGCCTCCTTCCTGGGCCCCCGCAGACCCTCCTGGGCGGGCCGCAACTACTCCCTGCTGACCGCCGCCGCGGTCGTCACCGGTCTGGGCAGCCACGGCGCCCTGGTCGCGGCGGCGTTCGCGGTCCTCGAAACGGGCGGCGACGGCGGTGACGTCGGCCTGGTGGCGGCTGCGCGGACGCTGCCTCTCGTGCTGTTCCTGCTGATCGGCGGCGCCGTCGCGGACCGGCTGCCCCGGCACCATGTGATGGTCGCGGCCAACGTCCTGAACTGCCTCTCCCAGGCCGCCTTCGCCGTGTTGGTGCTGGCCGGGGAGCCCCGGCTGTGGCACATGATGCTGCTCGCCGCGCTCGGCGGTACCGGCCAGGCCTTCTTCGGCCCGGCCGCCGAGGGCATGCTGATGTCCTCGGTCGAGGGCGAGCACGCGGGCCGCGCGTTCGCCGTGTTCCGGATGGCGATGCAGGGCGCGGTCCTCGGCGGTGCCGCGCTCGGCGGCGCCATGGTCGCGGCGATCGGGCCCGGCTGGGTGCTCGCGGCGGACGCGGCGGCCTTCGCGCTCGCCGGGGCGCTCCGGGCCTTCCTCGACGTCGGCCACATCCCGCCCCGCGCCCCGGGCGGCGGCCTGCTCGCCGACCTGCGGGACGGCTGGCGCGAGTTCGCCGACCGCCCCTGGCTGTGGGGCATCGTCGTCCAGTTCTCCATCGCCAACGCGGTCGTCGCCGCCGCGGACGCGGTCTACGGCCCGCTCGTCGCCCGCGACCACCTCGGCGGTGCGGGCCCCTGGGGACTCGCGCTGGGCGCGTTCGGCGCGGGCACGGTCGCCGGCGCCCTGCTGATGACCCGCTGGAAGCCCCGCCGGCTGCTCCTCGCCGGCACCCTCTGCGTGTTCCCCCTGGCCCTGCCCTCGGCCGCCCTCGCCGTCCCGGTGCCGATCGGCGTCCTGTTCGGGGTGATGTTCGTCGCCGGGGCGACGGTGGAGGTGTTCGGCGTGTCCTGGATGACGGCACTGCACCAGGAGATCCCCGAGCACAAGCTCTCCCGCGTCTCGGCGTACGACTGGTTCGGCTCCGTCGCGCTGGTCCCCCTCGCCACGGCCGCGGCCGGCCCGGCGGAGGAGGTCTTCGGCCGCACGGCGGCCCTGTGGGGCTGCGCCGGCCTGGTCGTCCTGGTCACGGCGACCGTGCTGTGCGTACCGGACGTACGCAATCTGCGCCGCCGGACCACACCGGTGGCCAAGGGCGGCACCGAGCGCGCGTCAGCCGATGCCGAACGCCCCGTCGGGGGGCTCGGGTGACGGCACGGCGTCCTCGTCCCGCACCGCCCGCGCGCTCCCGATGAACTCCCGCAGGGCGACGCCGTGTTCGACCCGGGCCGGGAAGGCGTCGGCGGCGGTGAGCCGGGCCAGGGCGGCGATGTCGATCGCCTGCTGCCCGGCGACGAGCACGGCGTTCCCGAACCGCCGCCCCCGCAGCACCCCCGGCTCGGCGATCAGCGCGAGTTCCTCGAAGACGGTGGCCAGCGTGGCGAGTTGCGACCGCAGGAAGCCGAAGGGCGCGGCGTCGGGGAGATTGGCGAGATAGACCCCGCTCCCCCGCAGCACGCGCGCGGCCTCCCTGACGTAGGTGACCGACGTGAGGTGGGCCGGCACCCGCGACCCGCTGAAGACGTCCGCGAGGAGAACGTCCGCCGAGGCCGCGGGAGCGTGCTCCAGCCAGACCCGTGCGTCCGCCGCGTGCAGGGCGGTGTTCGCGTCGTCCGGCAGCGGCAGATGCTCGGACACCAGCTCCAGCAGCCCCCGGTCGGCCTCGACGACGTCCTGCCGCGAGCCCGGCCGGGTCACGGCCACGTACCGGGGCAACGTGAGCGCCCCTCCCCCGAGATGCACCACGTCCAGCGCCCGCCCCGGCTCGGCCACGACATCCAGCACGTGCCCGAGCCGCCGCGTGTACTCGAACTCCAGGTGCGCGGGGTCGTCCAGATCGACGTAGGACTGCGGAGCCCCGTCCACGGTCAGCAGCCAGGCCCGTTCCCGGTCGACGTCGGGCATGAGCTTGGCGGTGCCGTGATCGGTGGTTCTGGCCACGGGAATGGGATCCTTCACCCCGCCATTGTGCAGGGGGCGATCGCCCTTCTGGGGCGCGGGGAACCGCGCGACCAGCCACAACGGTCCCGCAGTCCCCCACGACCTCAGCCCACCACGGTCACGGTCCCCGCCCCGACGGTCCGCCCACCCTCACGGATGGCGAACCCGAGCCCCGCCTCCAACGGCACGTCCCGCCCCAGTTCCACGGTCATGGCAACGGTGTCGCCGGGCCGGGCCACCGCCACCTCACCCAGGTCGACCACCCCCACCACATCCGCGGTCCGGATGTAGAACTGCGGCCGGTACCCGGAGGAGACGGGCGTCGTCCGCCCGCCCTCACGGGCCGACAGGACGTACACCTGCGCCGAGAAACGCCGCCGCGGCTTCACACTCCCCGGCGCCGCGATCACATGCCCCCGCCGCACGGCACCCCGCGGCACCCCTCGCAACAGCAACGCCACGTTGTCCCCGGCCTGCGCCTCCTCCATCGGCTTACCGAAGGTCTCCAGGCCCGTGACCACCGTGTCGACAGCGGCCCCGAGGACCTCGACCCGGTCACCGACGCGCACCACACCCCGCTCGACCGCCCCGGTCACCACGGTCCCCCGCCCGGTGATGGTCAACACGTTCTCCACCGACAGCAGGAACGGCGCGTCCAGATACCGCTCGGGCATCGGCACATACGTGTCCACCGCGTCGAGCAGCGCCTCGATGGACGCCGTCCAGCGGGGGTCCCCCTCCAGCGCCTTCAGGCCGGAGACGCGTACGACGGGTACGGAGTCACCGCCGTAGCCGTGCGCGGTGAGCAGGTCGCGGACCTCCAGCTCGACCAGGTCGGTCAGCTCCTCGTCCCCCGCGTCGGCCTTGTTGAGGGCGACCACGATGTGGTCGACGCCCACCTGCCGGGCGAGCAGGACGTGTTCGGCGGTCTGCGGCATGATCCCGTCGAGCGCGGAGACGACGAGGATCGCCCCGTCGAGCTGGGCGGCGCCGGTGACCATGTTCTTGACGTAGTCGGCGTGGCCCGGCATGTCGACGTGCGCGTAGTGCCGGGTGTCGGTCTCGTACTCGACGTGCGCGATGTTGATGGTGATGCCGCGCGCCGCCTCCTCGGGCGCCCGGTCGATCCGGTCGAACGGCACGTAGGCGCCGCTGCCGCGGTCGGCGAGGACCTTGGTGATGGCGGCGGTCAGTGTGGTCTTGCCGTGGTCGACATGACCCATCGTGCCGATGTTGAGATGCGGTTTCGTGCGGACATAAGCCGTTTTGGACATGGCTGTACCTCGAAGCGTCTGCTCGGTGAAGAAGAAGTGGGACCCCGAGGACCTGCCCGACCCTCCCCTTGCGGGGTCCGCCGGACGAACCGGAGAGGGTCAGCTTCGGGCGCCGTCCATGACGGCCGTGGGATCGACGACGGCAGCCTTCGGGGCATCCGTGACCACGGATGCTGCGAGGGCGAAGGCGTGCCGGAACATGTCGTCGATCATTGCCGACGCTTCACCGCACGTCGAATGGTTTTCGGTTGCCCGGGCAGGGGGTTGCGCATCGCTGCCTGTGACGCTCGTGAGACGAACCATACGGCGATCACACACATTTGTCGGTTAGTGTCACCGGATGCTCGATGCCACCACCCGCTCTGGGGGCACCGCCACGGCCTCTCCCCGGGCCACCAGCGCGGAGCTCGCCGTCGCCGTTCCCCCGGCAACGACCGTCTCGCCCGCCGTACCGACCGGTTTCGCCGCCCGCTGCACGAGAGTTCTGCTGTCCCCGTGGTCGCGGCTGTCCCTGCTCGTGGTGCTGCTCGCCGCGGGCGCGTGCGGGGTGCTGCTGTTCGAGCCGCAGCGGCTGCTGACGGAGGGCTGGCCGCCGCAGCTCGGCGGTGCGGCGGCAGCGGCGGTGTTCACGGTGGCGTACGGCGTGTGCACCGTGGCGTTCGTGCCGAGGCCGCTGCTGAACCTCGCGGCGGGCGCCCTGTTCGGTTCGCAGCTCGGAATCGGTGTGGCTCTGGCGGGCACGGTGCTCGGGGCCGGGATCGCCTTCTGTCTGGGCCGGGCGCTGGGCCAGGACGCCCTGCGGCCGCTGCTGCGGGGGCGCTGGCTGAAGGCTGCGGACGGACAGCTCAGCCGGCACGGCTTCCGTTCGATGCTGGCGGTGCGGCTGTTCCCGGGTGTGCCGTTCTGGGCCTCGAACTACTGCGCCTCCGTCTCCCGCATGGGTCTGCTGCCGTTCCTGCTGGCCACGGGCCTCGGTTCGATCCCGAACACCGCCGCCTACGTCGTCGCGGGCGCCCGCGCCTCCGCCCCGACCTCTCCCGCCTTTCTGATCGCCCTGGCGTGCATCGCCCTGCCCGCGCTGGCGGGCGTGTTGGTGGCCTGGCGCAAGCGGCACCGGCTGCGCAGCCTCTGACGCGCCGTCACGCCTGCCCGGCTCAGACCCGTTCCAGCACCATGGCGTTGGCGAGTCCGCCCGCCTCGCACATGGTCCGGAGTGCGTACCCGGCGCCTCGTTCCCGCATCGCGTGCACCTCGAAGAGCCCGCTCTCCCAGGCCGCGGCGGCCTTCCGGTGGGAGGAGACGGCGAAGTCGTCCACCTGCTCGCGGCCGATCGACGCCCGAGAGCACGCCCTGCGCCGCGAAGTGCACGGCCCATGGCCTGCTCGCCGACCTGGACGCCGGTGCCGCCGAGCCTGAAAAGTTGGAAATTCCAACCCTTTCCTAGACTGAGCCTCATGGCCGCCCCCAAAGACCCGCGCCCCTGCTCCATCGCCGGCACCCTCGCGCTCGTCGGCGAGAAGTACTCCCTGCTCGTGCTGCGGGAGGTGTGCCTGGGCAACGGCCGGTTCGACCAGCTGGTGCGCAACATCGGCGCCCCGCGCGACGTCCTGGCCACCCGGCTGCGCCGGCTCGTCGACGCCGGGATCCTGGCCAAGCACCTCTACAGCGAGCGCCCGCAGCGCTTCGAGTACCGGCCGACGCAGGCGGGACTGGAGCTGGAGCCGGTGCTGATGACCCTCATGGCGTGGGGCGACCGCCATCTCCAGGCGAACGGCGACCGCCCGATGGTGCTGGAGCACTCCTGCGGCCAGACCCTCGCCCCGGCCGTCACCTGCCGGGCCTGCGGCGAGGAGGTGCGCCACGAGGACCTCACGGCGCGTCCCCAGGCGCCCGGCTGGACGGTGACCGGACCCACCGCGGCCTGATCGCCGCTGGTCGGCGGCGGCTTCCAAACCCCTGTGTCCGGGCGGCCTTCCGGGGACGCTACGCTTCCCCCTCGGCACACACGATCCCCCGTTCATCGCAACGGCGGCCCGGTGCGCCCGTCGTCCGTTCCACGATCGGCAACTTGGACTCCGCTACCTCATGTCTTGGTTCGAATCACTCATCCTCGGACTCGTCCAGGGGCTGACCGAGTTCCTCCCCGTCTCCTCCAGCGCCCACCTGCGGCTGACGGCGGCCTTCTCGGGCTGGGAGGACCCGGGTGCGGCCTTCACGGCGATCACGCAGATCGGCACCGAGGCAGCCGTACTGATCTACTTCCGCAAGGACATCGGGCGGATCATCTCGGCGTGGACGCGCTCGCTCACGAACAAGGCGCTGCGCAGCGACCCCGACGCCCGGATGGGCTGGCTGGTCATCGTCGGCTCGATCCCGATCGGTGTACTCGGCGTGACGCTGAAGGACCAGATCGAGGGACCGTTCCGCGATCTGCGGATCACCGCGACGATGCTGATCGGCATGGGCATCGTCCTGGGCATCGCCGACCGGCTCGCGGCCCGCGACGAGAGCGGCGGCAAGCACCGCGCACCCAAGCAGCGCAAGGCCCTCGAGGACCTGGGTGTCCGGGACGGCCTGATCTACGGCGTCTGCCAGGCCATGGCGCTCGTCCCGGGCGTCTCCCGCTCCGGCGCCACCATCAGCGGCGGCCTGTTCATGGGCTACAAGCGCGAGGCCGCGGCCCGCTACTCCTTCCTGCTCGCCATCCCCGCGGTGCTCGCCTCGGGCGTGTTCGAGCTGAAGGACGCCACGGAGGGCGGCCACGTCTCGTGGGGTCCGACGATCTTCGCGACGATCATCGCCTTCGGGGTCGGATACGCGGTGATCGCATGGTTCATGAAGTTCATCTCGACCAAGAGCTTCATGCCGTTCGTCTACTACCGCATCGTCCTCGGCATCGTCATCATCGTGCTGGTCAGCATGGGTGTCCTGAGCCCCCACGCGGCCGAGTCGGCGGGCTGATTCCGGGGCCGTGTGACCCGGCTCTCGTGACCAACCGCATAGCGATCGGGTAGCCGTCCGGTAGCGGGCTGTCAGTGGCTGCCCCTACGCTTGTCCGCATGTCCCCCGATTTCGTGACCCCTGGTTCCGTGCGGTCCGCTGCCGAGGTCAACGAGGAGATCCGTGCGCTGTGGCAGCGCACGGGCGGCACCCTGTCGGCCGAGGAGCGCGCGGAGTACGAGCTTCTCGTCGTCGAGTGGGCGGCCGCGGTCCGAGGCAGCGTCGTCAGAGCGGCCTGAGCGGCTCCCGCACTCCCTTCCCGACCCGTACCACCCCTCTAGACGCGCAGCCGCGCCAGCACCTCGTCGTCGACTTCGAAGGGCCGCTCCTCGGGCAACAGCCCCGCGGCCGCCTCCAGTTGCCTCGCCCGCACCAGCCCGTGGATCTGGGTGGCGAGCGGCGTGACGTCCTCGATCCCCACGATCCACTCGTCCGCGTACCGCGCTGCGGCCTCCCCCGCGAGCCCCAGCTGAAGCGATCGGTGCGGCAGCGGGCTGAGATGCAGGTCCCGCTCCGGATCCCACTGCACCCGTGCGGGCGCCTGCCTCAACTGCCGCTTCCAGGCGGCCCGGTCGCCGTGCAGGGCGGGGACGTAGTGGGACAGGCAGGCGTTGCGCAGCGCCCAGAGGAAGCCCTCGCGGTCGACCTCGATCGCCAGGACCGTCTCCTGGCCCTCCTTGGTGCCCCAGCCGCAGCGGTACATCATCCACAGGAACGACGGCTTGATCCATGTCATGCGCTCCCGCTTCCAGGCGGCCGGGAAGCGGCCGTCGCGGGCGGCGGGGCCGCCGATCTCCGGGCGATAGGCCTGGTAAACGGTGATCGTGGACCCGCTGTGGCGGGCGCGCACCTGGAACTTCGGTTCGTGCTGATCCTTCACGCAGGACAGGCTGGGCCCCGGCGCCCCTCGGCGGCCACCGAATATCACACTCGCACGGCTCTTGGCCCGGCCCCGGCCATGCCCAACACTGGGCCGATGACGCAGCGCGTGGAGCTCGCTACCGTGAGAGACCGGCTGGCCGTCGACGGGCTGATCACCGACTACGCGGTGGCGGTCGACGACGGTGACTGGGAGGCCTACCGGGGACTGTTCGCCGCCCGGGGACGGGCGGACTACCGCTCGGCCGGCGGCATCGAGGGAGAGGCGCGGGCGGTCGCCGCGTGGCTCGCGGAGAGCCTGCGGCTGTTCCCGATGCGGCAGCATCTGATCGTCAACCGGCGGGTGCGCTTCGGGATCTGGGAGCAGGACACCGGCGACACCGCCGAGGTGCAGGCCGACTACGTCAATCCCATGGCCACCGCCGGGCCCGCTCCCGACTTCGTGTGCGGCGGCCGGTACGCCTTCGCGCTGCTGCGCACGGACGACGGCTGGCGGCTGAGCGAGGTGGTCGTACGGGAGAAGTGGCGGCGTCTTCCCGAGCCGCGGACGGCACCTGTGGTCAACTGACCCGGCGCCCTGTCCCAGGTCGTGCCCGCTCGGTCCCGTCGTCCGCACGCGGGGCAGGCGGGACTGTGCGGACACGGCCTGGATCGTCCGCAGGGCGCACACTGGAGGCACCGCGGGGTAGGAGGCGCCTATGAAGACGCTCGGCCACTGGCTCGCCTCCCCCTGGCGCCGCTCGGCAGCCGCGGTGGTCGTGGGCGCCCTCCCCGTCCTCGCCTTCCCCGCGCCGTCCCTGTGGTGGTGCGCCTACGTCGCCCTGGTCCCCTGGCTCCTGCTGCTGCGCACCGCGCCGAGCGGGAAGCGGGCCGCGTACGACGGCTGGTGGGGCGGCTTCGGCCTCATGCTGGCCATGCACCACTGGCTGCTGCCGAGCCTGCACGTGTTCACGTTCCTCCTCGCGGCGCTCATCGGCGCCCTGTGGGCCCCGTGGGGCTGGCTGGTGCGCCGTCTCCTCGGCGACCTCACCTCCCGTGGCCAGGTCGCGGTGGCGCTCCTGGTGCTGCCGTCGGGCTGGCTGGCCATCGAGCTGGTCCGCTCCTGGCAGGGGCTCGGCGGCCCCTGGGGCATGCTCGGCAGCAGCCAGTGGCAGGCGGAACACGCGCTGCGGCTCGCCTCGGTCGGCGGGGTCTGGCTGCTCAGCTACCTGCTCGTGGCCGTCAACGTCGCGGTCGCCGTGCTCGTCGCGGTCCGCCGGGCCCGGGTGCCCGCCGTGGCCGGTCTGGTCGCCACGGCCGCCGCCACCTCCGCCGCCTGGGCGTTCTCACCCCGCCCCGCCGTCGACGGCCAGGTCAGGGTCGCCGTCGTGCAGCCGGGCGTCGTCGACGGCCCGGACAGCCGGTTCGCCCGCGGGGAGCAGCTCACCCGCCGCCTCGCCGGCCAGGACGTCGACCTGATCGTCTGGGGCGAGAGCAGCGTCGGCTTCGACCTCGGGGACCGCCCCGACCTCGCCCGGCGGCTCGCGGACCTCTCCCGCACCACGGGCGCCGACATCCTGGTCAACGTGGACGCCCGGCGCTCCGACCAGCCCGGGATCTACAAGAGCTCGGTCCTGGTCGGGCCCGACGGCCAGACCGGTGAGCGCTACGACAAGATGCGGCTCGTGCCGTTCGGCGAGTACATCCCGGCCCGCTCCCTGCTCGGCTGGGCCACCTCCGTCGGCAAGGCCGCGGGCGAGGACCGCAGGCGCGGCTCGCAGCCGATCGTGATGAACGTCGGGGACGATCTGCGCGTCGGCCCGCTGGTGTGCTTCGAGACCGCCTTCCCCGACATGACCCGCCACCTCACCCGGGAGGGCGCGGACCTGCTGATCGGCCAGTCGTCGACCTCCTCGTTCCAGCACAGCTGGGCGCCCGCGCAGCACGCCTCACTCGCCGCGCTGCGCGCCGCAGAGACCGGTCGCCCCATGGTCCACTCGACCCTGACGGGCGTCTCCGCCGTCTACGCCCCGGGCGGACAGCGCATCGGATCGTGGCTCGGTACGGACGCCTCCGCCACGCAGATCTACGAAATCCCCCTCGCCCACGGCACCACGCCCTACGTCCGCCACGGCGACCGGACGGTGCACGCGGCGATGCTGATCCTCGCCGTGTGGGCCGCCGGCGAGGGCGTACGGACCCTGCGGCTCAGGCGGTCCGCTCCTGAACCGCACGCACCACCCGCTCGCACAGTTCATGGGTCTCCAACGCGTCCCGGGCGCTGAGCACCCTGCCCGCCCGGACCGCGTCGAGGAACGCGAGCACCGCCTGCTCGATTCCGCGCTGCCGGGCCACCGGCACCCAGTCCCCGCGCCGCCGCACGGTCGGCTGCCCCTTGTGATCGACGACCTCGGCGAGATTGACCACCTGCCGCTTGGTGTCCTGCCCGGACACCTCCAGGATCTCCTCGGCGGAGCCGCTGAGCCGGTTCATCACGCCGAGCGCGGTGAAGCCGTCCCCCGCGAGCTGGAGCACCAGGTGGTGCAGCAGCCCGTCCTGGACACGGGCGCGCACGGTCACGTCGTCGACCTCGCCGGGCACCAGGAACCGCAGGGTGTCGACGACGTGGATGAAGTCGTCGAGGATCATCGAGCGGGGCTCCTCCGGCAGCCCGATGCGGTTCTTCTGCATCAGGATCAGCTCGCGCGGATGGTCCGCGCACTGCGTGTAGCCGGGGGCGTAGCGCCGGTTGAAGCCGACCGCGAGGCTCACGTCCCGCTCCTCGGCGAGCGCCACCAGCCGGGCGGAGTCGTCGAGTTCGTAGGCGAGCGGCTTGTCGACGTACGTCGGTACGCCCGCCTCCAGCAGCCGCGTCACGATCTCCGGGTGCACGAGCGTGGGCGCGTGCACGAAGGCCGCGTCGAGGTCCGCCGCGAGCAGGGAGTCGAGGGTGGTGTGCCGCCGCTCCGGCGGGACGTGGAGGGCCTCGCCGACCCGGTCGAGCGTCGCGGGCGTACGGGTCTGCAGGTGCGGTTCGACTCCGGGCTGGAAGGCGAGGACCGGAAGGTAGGCCTTCTGCGCGATGTCGCCGAGTCCGATGCAGCCGACCTTCACGGGGTGATCTCCTCTAGCGGTTGCCTGCCGGGGTCTGCTCGGAGCATACGGCGTCCCCCTGCGGCGGCCGCCAGTCGGCGATGCTGTCGAACCCACGGAGGAACAGGGCGGGCCCGGCCTTCGACAGCGTGGCCATGGCGGTGTCGCGTAGGGCGATCCCGGCGCGGCTGCTCATGAGGTTGAGGCGGGCGACCTGCACGGCCCGGCGTGCGACGGCGGTCGTGCGGGGCAGCCGGGCGGCGGTGTAGGCGGGCAGGTCGTCGCAGTGGTGCGCGAGGACGATGGCGTCCTCGATGGCCTGGTTGCCGCCCTGGCCGAGGGTCGGGGGCATGGCGTGCGCGGCGTCGCCGAGCAGGGCGGCCCGGCCGTGGTGGTAGGCGGGCAGGGGTGTGGTGATGTGGTGGACGTCGTGGCGCAGGACGTCCTCGGGCCGAGCGGCGGCGAGCACGGCGGGGATCGGGTCGTGCCAGTCGCCGAAGCGGCTCAGCAGTTCGGCCCGCTCGTCGGGTGCGTGGCCGCCGGCGGGCGTGACTGCGGCGGCGTAGGCGTAGACGCGGCCGTCCTTGAGCGGGTGCGTGCCCCAGATGCGGCCCCTGCCCCAGGTCTCGTGCGAGGCGAACTCGGCGCCGGGAACGGGGATCACGACCCGCCAGGTGGTGAACCCGGAGTACACGGCGCCTGGGTGGGCGGGGAAGAGCGCGTGGCGTACGGCGGACCGGATACCGTCCGCCCCCACCACCAGGTCGGCCTCCAGCACTCCGTCGGCCGTCCTGACGCGGGCGGGCCGGTCGGTGTCACCGCTGTCGGCGAGGGTCGCGGCGGCGTCCGTGCGGACGGTGCCCGGTGGGAGCCGGGAGGCCAGGCTCGCGATGAGGGTGGCGCGGTGCAGGAGCACGAGCGGGCCGCCGAAGCGTTCGGCGGCGGCGTCGGCGGAGGTCCGCGAGAGCCACCGCCCGGACGGGGTCCGCAGCCCGCCGTCCCCGCTCCAGGCTGCGAGGTCGCGGATCTCGTCGCCGAGACCGATGACGTCGAGCGCGCGCAGGGAGTTGGGCGCGAGGGAGATCGCCGCGCCGACCGGCTCCAGCGAGCGGGCCCGCTCCAGCACGGTGACCCGCAGTCCGCGCCGGTGCAGGGCGACCGCCGCGGTCAGGCCTCCGATTCCGCCGCCGATCACGACGGCATGCCCGGACTGTGCCATGGCTCCTCCTCGACAGTGACTACACCTGTAGTGACACCGTCGACGTTACTACACCTGTAGTCGGAGGGGTAGCGTGAGGCCCATGTCCGAACGCACCGCCGGCCCCTCCCGCTCCGACCTCGTCGCCGACACCGCCCTCGCCCTGCTGGCCGAGCGCGGCATGCGCGGCCTCACACACCGGGCGGTCGACGAGGCGTCCGCACTCCCCCAGGGCTCCACGTCGAACCTCGCTCGGACCCGGCAGGCCCTGCTGGAGCTGGCCGTGCGGCGCCTGGCCGACCGCGAGGCCCGGGTGCTGGCCCTGCACGAGATGCCGGATCCGGCGGCCGGGGCCGGACCCCTCGCGGACGCGCTGGCCCTGGCGACCCACCGGGCCCTGACGAACAACCGCGCGCTCACACTCGCCCGCTACGAACTGGCCCTGGAGGCGACGCGCCGCCCGGAGCTGCGGGCCTACTTCGACGCCACGGGCGCCCGCTTCCGGGACCAGCTCACCGCCCTCGTCACCGGCATGGGCTCGACGGACCCGGCCCGGCACACCCTGTCGCTGATCGCCTGGGCGGACGGGCTGATGTTCAGCTGCGTGGCGGGGTCGTTCGGCGCCGACGTGCCGAGCCTGGAGGAGGTGCGGGCCGGGCTGCGGGAACTGCTGGAGGGGATGCTCGGGGGCTGAAAATCTCATGGTGCGGCAGGGGCGGCTCGGAAAGGATGCGTCCATGACGAACGAACGCGGCATGCCCGCCCCCACAGCCGACGAACGCACCATGCTGGAGGGCTGGCTGGACTTCCACCGGCGGACTCTCGCCTGGAAGTGCGAAGGCCTGAACGACGAGCAGCTCAGGTCCACGGCCGTCGAGCCCTCCACACTGTCCCTGATGGGGCTGGTGCGGCACATGGCGGACGTGGAGCGGAGCTGGTTCCGCCGGGTGCTGACGGGCGAGGACGCGGGGCCGATCTACTGGAGCGACGGGGACATCGACGGCGAGTTCCACCTCACCGCGGCGGATACCTGGCAGGAGGCGTACGCCACCTGGCAGGCCGAGATCGAGACGGCCCGGCGCAACGCGGCCCGCTTCGGCCTGGACGACATCACCGAGGGCAAGCAACGGCGCACCGGCGAGCGGTTCAACCTGCGGTGGCTCTACACCCACATGATCGAGGAGTACGCGCGGCACAACGGCCACGCCGACCTGATCCGCGAGCGGATCGACGGCGCGACCGGCGACTGACGACGTCACCCCCGTCACGCCGTCGCCCTCCGTACGGGGCGCGAGATCACCCGTGCGGGGCATCCTCCGCCTGTCCGCCGCCCCACCATGGGTTGGACGCACCAGAGTTGCGCGGGTGCATCGAACGACGACCACAGCGACGCTCCTGGTGACCGTGGCGGTCTCGGCCCTCTCCGGCTGTACGACAGTCCCGCATCCCCCCGCGCCGGGTCCCTCGGCGGCGCCGTCCCGACCGTCGGCGCCCCAGCCGGAGGGTGAGGCGGAGGCCCAGATCGTGCAGGCACCGGCCCGTGAGGCCCTGCAACTCATCGAAGAGGCGTCCCACCGCCCGGAGCCTGCCGTGTCGGCGTCCCGCCCGGCCACACCCCCGGCGGCCTCGCCGGAACGCGGGACGCCGCAGCCCGGCCGGCGCGACGTCCGCCCGCGTCCCGCCCGACCGGAACGCCCCGAGCCCGCTCCGCGCGGCCCCCGGCGGTCGCAGGCCGACCTTCCGGACGTCTCGGAGTCGGTACGGCAGAACGTCCGGAAGAGCGTCTCGAACAGCTCGGACGTGTGCGCGCTGGGCAGGCGCTACGGGGGATGGCGGGCGGACAGCCCGGAGGCGACGATCTGCCGCGATACGTACGGGCGTTGACCTGCCGTGTCAGGGCCGCTGCCGCGGCGGCGTCCAGGTCGCCGAGCCGCCCTCTCCCAGCCGGGACTCCAGCCGTCCGATGGCCGCCCACACGCCGTCGCCGTAGCTGTCGTCGGCGAGGGCGGTGGCGGCTTCCCGGGCCCACGACAGGTGCGTGAGCGCGGCATCGCGGCGACCGAGTCTGATGTAGTCGTCCGCCAGGTTCAGGTGCAGGGAGGGGTAGATCGCGATCACCGCGGTCACCGCGAGGACCTCCGCCCTGGCTTCCTCGGCCGCCGTCAACGCGCGCAGGTCCCAGGCCAGTTCGTCCGCCGGGTCGTCCTGGGTGTCGGCCAGGTAATGGGCGAGGGTGCAGCGGTGCAGCGGGTCGCCGTGCTCGCCGATCTCCGCCCACAGGCCGAGGAACCGGTGCCGGGCCTCCTCCCGGTCCCCCGCGTGGTGCAGCATGACGACCTGCCCGATCCGCGTCAGCACGGCATCCGGCGCCGCCTGCTCCTGTCGCTCCGCCACGACGCCCTCCGCGCACTCGCCGGCTGTTCCTGCCGACGCTAACCGCAGGCGGGGGCGATCCGGCTCAGGCGGCTCCGGACACCACCGGGCCCGTCACGGCACAGCCGTACGGGCCGGCCTGCCTCAGCCCAGGTTCGGAATCGTCCAGTCGATCGGCGTGTGGCCCTGCGCCGCGACCGCCTCGTTGATCTGCGTGAAGGGGCGCGAGCCGAAGAACTTCTTCGCCGACAGGGGCGAGGGGTGCGCGCCCTTGACCACGACATGCCGGGACTCGTCGATCAGCGGGAGCTTCTTCTGCGCGTAGTTGCCCCACAGCACGAAGACCGCCGGGTCGGGGCGCTCGGCCACGGCCCGGATCACGGCGTCGGTGAACTTCTCCCAGCCCCGGCCCTTGTGCGAGTTGGCCTCGCCGCCGCGGACCGTGAGCACCGCGTTGAGCAGCAGCACGCCCTGCTCGGCCCACGGCATCAGATAGCCGTTGTCCGGGATCGGGGTGCCCAGCTCCTGGTGCATCTCCTTGTAGATGTTGCGCAGGGAGGGCGGGACCCGCACACCCGGCCGGACCGAGAAGCACAGCCCGTGCCCCTGTCCCTCGCCGTGGTACGGGTCCTGACCGAGGATGAGGACCTTGACCTGCTCGTACGGCGTGGCGTCCAGCGCCGCGAAGACCTCCTCGCGCGGCGGGTGGACGGGACCCTTCGCCCGCTCCTCCTCGACGAACTCCGTCAGCTCCTTGAACCAGGGCTGCTGCAGCTCGTCGCCCAGAACCCCGCGCCAGGACTCGGGCAGCATGGCGATGTCGGTCACGTCAACGTCCTCACGATGTGCGGTCACTTCCAGGCCACAGAACCTACAGGCGACCACTGACAGCGTGCCCGGGAAAGCCCGCTGCCGGCCCGCCTACCAGGCGGTCTTGCGGTGCAGCTCCCACAACATCATGATCGTCGACGGGTCCAGGGCCCGCTCCGCGCCCGAGATGTCCCGGCTGGCCGCCACGTACTGCCGGCCCTGCCACAGCGGCAGCAGACGCGCGTCGTCGACGAGGATCCGCTGGGCCTCCTCGAACTCCTTCTCCACGTTTGCGCGGTCGCTCTCCCGGCGCGAGCGGGGCAGCAGGTCACCGGTGATCTTGGGCGCCGAGTAGGGCGTACCGAGGGCGTTCTGCTCGCCGACGAACGGCGCGATGAAGTTCTCCGCGTCCGGGAAGTCGGGGAACCAGCCACGCCCGAACACCGGGTATTCACCCTTCTGGTAGCCCTCGACGTACGTCTTCCAGGGGCGGCTCTTCAGGCTGATCGTGAACAGGCCGGAGGACTCGAGCTGGCGCTCCAGCTCCTTGAACTCCCCGGCGGTCTCGGAGCCGTAGCGGTCGCTCGTGTACCAGAAGGTGAGCGGGACGCGCTGGTTGATGCCGGCCTCGGTGAGGATCTTGCGGGCCTTGGCGACGTCGGGGTCGCCGTAGTCGTCGAAGAAGCCCGTGGTGTGGCCCGTGAGGCCCTTGGGGACCATGGAGTACAGCGGGTCGACGGTGTCCTTGTAGACCTTGTGGGCGATCGCCGCCCGGTCGACGACCTGGGCGATGGCCTGGCGCACGGCCTTCTTGTCCGCCCAGGGGTCCTTCGGGTTGAACACCAGGTAGTTGATGTCGGTGCCGGTGCCCTCGACGAGCTGGATGTCCTCGTCCTTGGAGGTCTTGCTCTGGAGCTCGACGACGTCACCGGCGGCCAGACCGCGGTAGGTCACGTCGATCTTCTCGTCCCGCAGGGCCTTCACCATGGCGTCGGAGTCCTGGAAGTACCGGACGGTCACGGCGTCGTTCCGGCGCTCCGCGAAGCCCTTGTAGGAGTTGTTGCGGACGAGGACGGCCTCCTTGCCGTCGGAGTACGAGTCGAGGGCGTACGGCCCGGAGCCGACCACGTCGCTGCCCTTGCGCAGGCTGTTCTCCGGGTAGGCCTCCGGGGACACGATCGACATGGCGGGAGTGGCCAGCACGAACGGGAACGTGGAGTCCGGCTTGTTGAGGTGGAAGATCACCTCACGGTCGTTCGGCGCCTGGACCCGCTCGAGGCTGCCCAGCAGACCGGCAGGGCCGCCGTTGACGTTGATCTTGCGGATCCGGTCGAACGAGTACTTCACGGCCCGGGCGTCGAGCGCGTCGCCGTTGGAGAACTTCAGGCCCTCGCGCAGCTCGCAGCGGTACACCTGGTTCGAGGAGTCGCTGAAGCCGCACTGCTCGGCGGCGTCCGGCTGGGGCGCGCTCGCGCCGGTCGGATAGCTCAAGAGCGTCTGATAGATGTTGCGGAACAGCTCCCAGGAGCTGTCCCACGACGCGGCAGGGTCGAGCGTGCTGGGCGCACTGGTGGTGCCCAGGACGATCGGTCCTTCGTCCTCCGGGGTGTCGGACGACAGCACGCCGCACCCGGCGAGCAGGGACGATATGGACGCGATGGCCGCCACCCGCCGCAGGCATCGATTCCGGTTGAACACGCGCACGCTCCTCGAGCTGCCATACCAAGGGTCGGCAGACCATACCGCAGTGCCGCGCCCGCTGACCCTCCCCGGTACATGACCTCTTGATCAATAAACCTTTGACGACGTTGTCATCGCCCTTTGCGGTGCCTTTTACGGCGGCACGGGCGCCGTTCGTGTCGAAGGGCGCCCGTGCCGATCCGCGTGCGAGGTCCCCGTCAGCCGGTTCCGGCGTTGAGGAAGATGCCGCCGTCCACGACGAGCGTCTGGCCGGTGACCCAGTCGGACTGCTCGGAGGTGAGGAACGCGGCCGCGCCCCCGATGTCGGAGGGCACACCGAGCCGGCCCAGCGGGTAGGCCGCGGCGGCTTCCTCCTCCCGGCCCTCGTACAGGGCCTGGGCGAACTTGGTCTTCACCACGGCCGGGGCGATCGCGTTGACCCGCACCTTGGGCGCGAACTCGTGCGCGAGCTGCACCGTCAGGTTGATCATCGCGGCCTTGCTGACGCCGTACGCGCCGATGAACGGCGAGGGCGAGAGGCCCGCGACGGAGGCGATGTTGACGATCGCGCCGCCGTTGTCCTTCTGCCAGGCGTGCCAGGTCCGCTGGGCGAAGCCGAGCGCCGAGACGACGTTGGTCTCGAAGACCTTGCGCGCGACGTTCAGGTCGAGGTCGGCGATCGGCCCGAACACCGGGTTCGTGCCGGCGTTGTTGATCAGGTAGTCGACGCGGCCGAAGGCCTCCATCGTGCGCTCGACGGCGACGGCCTGGTGGGCCTCGTCGTGCGCCTTGCCCGCCACGTAGACCGCGCGGTCGGCGCCGAGCTGCTCGACGGCCTCCTTGAGGGCGTCCTCGTTGCGGCCGGTGATGCACACGCGGTCGCCGCGCGCGACCAGGGCCTCGGCGACGCCGTAGCCGATGCCGCGGCTGGCGCCCGTGACGAGGGCGACCTTGCCGGAGAGTTCCACGGAAGTCATGTCTGTGTCCTCTAGTCGAGCGGTCCGCCGGCCACGTACAGCACCTGGCCGGAGACGAATCCGGCCGCCTCGCCGGTGAAGAAGGCGATGGCGTTGGCGATGTCCTCCGGCTCGCCGACCCGGGCCACCGGGATCTGGGTGGCGGCGGCGGCCTTGAAGTCCTCGAAGCCCATGCCGACGCGGTCGGCGGTGGCCTTGGTCATCTCGGTGGCGATGAACCCGGGGGCGACGGAGTTGGCGGTGACGCCGAACTTGCCGAGCTCCTTGGCGAGGGTCTTGGTGAAGCCCTGCAGGCCCGCCTTGGCCGCCGAGTAGTTCACCTGACCGCGGTTGCCGAGCGCGGACGACGACGACAGGTTGACGATCCGGCCGAAGCCCGCGTCCACCATGTGCTTCTGGCAGGCCTTGGACATCAGGAAGGCGCCGCGCAGGTGCACGTTCATGACGGTGTCCCAGTCGGAGACGCTCATCTTGAACAGCAGGTTGTCGCGCAGCACGCCCGCGTTGTTGACCAGGATCGTCGGCGCGCCGAGCTCCTCGGCGATCCGGGCGACGGCCGCCTCGACCTGTGCCTCGTCCGAGACGTCGCACCCGATCGCGACGGCCTTGCCGCCCGCGGCGGTGATCTTCTCGACGGTGTCCTTGCAGGCCGCCTCGTCGAGGTCGAGCACGGCGACCGCGCGGCCCTCGGCGGCCAGTCGTACGGCGGTGGCGGCACCGATGCCGCGCGCGGCACCGGTCACGACGGCAACCCGCTGCTCAGTGGTGGACATGACTGCTACTCCTCAGGTGAGCGACCGCTTAGTACCTTCAGTGGGAGTGACGCTAGAAGCCCTGGCACCCGGTGTCAACGGCCCGGGGCGGCATGTGATCCATTACCCGGGGCCACCTGCCCGGCAGCGTCCCCCGGGACACCCGATCGGCGTACGGCCGCGCGCCGGGGCACGGCTCGGCACCTAGCGTCGGAGCGCGAGCCACCCGTGACCGGAAGGGAGACGCTCCATGCGCCGTCGCATCGGTGCCATAGGCACGCTGTTCGCGATCGCCGCGATCGTGCCGCTGGCCGACCCCGCTCATGCCCGGCAGGACCTGGACTGCCGCGACTTCTCCTTCCAGGAGGACGCGCAGGCCGTCTTCGACGCGAATCCGAGCGATCCCAACAGACTCGACGAGGATCAGGGCCCGGACGACGGCATCGCGTGCGAGGCCCTGGCCCGCCGGGGCATCATCTCCCCCACCGCCTCCGCCAGTCCGTCCGCCGCCGTCACCACCACTCCCACCACCTCCGCCAGTCCCTCCGCCCCCGTCACCGCCGCTCCCACCGCCACCCCGTCCCGAGGCGTGCGGGGCGGACTCGGGGGCGCGGTGGCCTCGGGGCCGGGCGACTGGGAGATGGGGATCGGCCTGGCCTTCGCGGCGGGTGCCGCCCTCGCGGCCGGCTACGTCGTGAGGCGTCGCCGGCACTGACCGCCGGGCAAGGTGGCCGTCACCTCACCAGCAGGTCCAGCAAGCGCTCCGTCTCCGCCGCCGGGTCCGTGGTCAGGCCGGTGTGCACGGGGCCGGGCTGGACGATCGTGGAGCGGGGGGCGACGAGCCAGCGGAAGCGGCGGCCCGGGTCGTCGGATGCCGCCTGGCCGGCCGCGGGACCGCCCGCGCACAGTCCCTCCACGGCTCGCAGGGCGGCTCGGACCCCGGCCGCGTCGGCCCGGGGGTCGAGGGCCAGCAGGCGGGCCTCGTCGAGGTGGGTGCGGGCACCGACGTAGGACTTCGCGCGGCAGTAGACGAGGACCCCGGCGTTGATGCACTCGCCGCGTTCGACGCGTGGGACGACGCGCAGGACGGCGTACTCGTAGACGTGGCGGTCCCGGGGCCCGCCCTTGATGATGTGCCGGTCGTTCACTTGAGCCCCTGGATGCGGTCGTGGATGAGGGCGGCCCGTGCGAGCAACGGGCGCGCGTACGCCTGCCTCAGGTCGTCCGGCGTGGCGAAGCCGGGTTCGTCCAGGAGCCAGGCGTCCGGGATCTGCGCGGTGGCGTCGGCGAGGAGTTCCTCGGTGACCAGGGGCGCCAACTCGGCTGCGGCGGAGGCGACATCGGGTGCGAAGGAGGCCAGCGCGTGGTCGCAGGCGTCGTACGGGCGGGCGGCGGAGGCCTCCACGCCGGGCCAGTTGTGGTGCCAGATCATCGTCGCGCCGTGGTCGACGAGCCACAGCTCGTCCCGCCACCTCAGCAGGTTGGGGTTGCGCCAGGACCGGTCGACGTTGTTGATCAGCGCGTCGAACCAGACCACCCGGCCGGCCTCCTCGGGGCTCACCGGGAACGCGAGCGGGTCGAAGCCGAGCGCGCCGGAGAGGAAGTCCATGCCGAGGTTGGTGCCGCCGCTGGACCGCAGCAGGCTCTGCACCTGCTCGTCCGGTTCGCCCAGCCCCAGCTCCGGGTCGAGCTCGACGGTGACCAGGCGCGGCATCCGCAGCCCCAGCCGGCGGGCGAGTTCCCCGCAGACCACCTCGGCGACGAGCGTCTTGCGGCCCTGTCCCGCGCCGGTGAACTTCAGGACGTAGGTGCCGAGGTCGTCGGCCTCGACCAGGCCCGGCAGCGAACCGCCCTCGCGCAGGGGCGCGATGAAACGGGTCGCGATCACTTCCTTGAGCATCGCCCCAGGTTACTGACGCGCGCGGTGGCCGCGGCGACGGCCTCGCGGTGGCGGGCCGGAACCCGACAGCGAACCGACAGCTCCGCTTTACCCGTGTCCTTCCTCTAACCAGTCAGGATTTCGACATGGTCTGAACAGCCGGTCCGCAGGGGCCGTACCTCTCGGCAGATCACGAATCCCCGGAAGGAACGTCAGCATGACCAGCGAATCAGTTCAGCCGATGTCGGGACCGAGCCGCCGCACCGTCGTGGCGGCGGTTGGCGCGGCGGGGCTCACCGTGGCGCTGACGGCGTGCGGGTCGGAGGACAAGGCGTCCGACCCGTCCACCGAACAGGGCGCCGCCGGCGGCGGCGCGACGAACGAAGGGGGCGGCTCGTCCGCCGGAGCGGGAGCCGGTGGTGCGGCGCTCGCGAAGACCGCCGACATCCCCGAGGGCAGCGGCAAGATCTTCAAGGACGAGAAGGTGGTGGTCTCACAGCCGGCCGCGGGCGACTACAAGGCCTTCTCGACGATCTGCACCCACCAGAACTGTCCGATGGTGGACCTCAAGGACGATGTCATCTCCTGCGCCTGCCACGGCAGTCAGTTCTCCGTCCTCGACGGCAGCGTGAAGAAGGGGCCGGCGGTGAAGCCGCTGGCGGCGAAGCAGATCAGCGTGAACGGCGACTCCATCACGCTCGCCTGACCTCACGCGGACGCTCCAGGCACGCCAGCACCTCGTCCGTGGTCGCGACCGTGGCGACCAACGCGAGGGTGTGGCGGATCATCGCGGGGGTGTAGTCGGCGGGCACTCCCGCGATGGCGTCCGCCGGGACGACGACGGTGTAGCCGCGGTTCACGGCGTCGAACACGGCGTTGGGGACGGCCACGTTGGCCGAGACCCCGGTCACGATCAGCGTGCGGCAGCCGAGGTTGCGCAGCAGCGGATCGACGTCCGTGCCCTGCAAGGGCGACAGCCCGTGCAGACGCCGTACGACGAGGTCCTCCTCGGCGACCTCGATCGGGGTGGCCACCCGCACCGCCGGTGTGCCGGTCAGCTGCTGGACGGGCAGCCGTGCGGCGGCGCGGAACAAGCGGGCGTTGCGGTTGGCGCCGCGGCCGTCGGGGCGGCGCTCGGCGACGGCGTGGACGACCTGGACGCCGCCGTCGTGAGCGGCCGCCACCAGACGGGCGACGTTGGCGAGGGCACCGCCGGCGCGTGCCTCCTCGGCGAGTTCGGGCAGTGCGCTGTCCGCCCCGACGACGCCCTCCTGGCACTCGACGGTGAGCAGCACGGTGGTGCGCGGTTCGAGGAGTTCGCTGAGCGCTTCGTACGAGGGCATGTCTCCCCCTGTCACCGGCGGCCGGGCGGGCGAGCGTAGCGACCATTGCGCACGGACGGAAGAGCACTCATCCTTTTCTGACGTGATGTCAGAGGATCTCCTCTGGCACGACGTGGGAGAAAGAGGGGGCGCATGACCGTCACTCAGCAGCGCAGAGGCCGGAAGATCATGATGACGCCGGGTGAGCTGGACGAGTTCCTGATCACCCAGCGCACCTGCCGGGTCGCCACGGTGTCGGCCGGGGGCGCGCCGCACGTGAGCACGCTGTGGTTCGCCTGGGACGGCACCTCCATGTGGCTGTACTCGGTCGTGCGCAGCAAGCGGTGGACCGACCTGCGGCGCGACCCGCGGGTGGCGATCGTGGTCGACACCGGCGAGGAGTACGACGAGCTGCGCGGCGCCGAGCTGTCGGGCACGGTCGAGTTCGTGGGCGAGATCCCGCGCACCGGTGAGCTGCGGGCCGAACTCGACGTCCCGGAGACGCTGTTCGCGCGGAAGAACTTCGGCCTGGAGGAGATGCCGCACGACGGCAGGCACGCCTGGATCCGTCTGACGCCGCAGAAGATCGTCTCCTGGGACTTCCGCAAGCTGGCCGGGCAGTAGCCGCACTCACCCGGAACGTCAGCCGACGCTCTCCCCCGCCGCCCGCAGGGCCTTCACCGCCGCCCGGATCGACGGGCGGCGGTCCGCGTCCGCGCGCCAGACGACGTACACGTGCCGCCGGACCCGCTGCCTGAGGGGGACGGTCACGACCCCGGCGGGCACGGGGTGGCGGCCGAGCACCGGGGCGATGCACACCCCGAGGCCCGCGGCGACCAGCGCGAGCTGCGTGTGGTTCTCGGCGGCGCGGTGGCCGACGATCGGCTCGACGCCCATGGAGCGCAGCGTGAACATCAGCCACTCGTGGCAGAATTCGCCCTCGCCCCAGGTGATCCACTCGTCGTCGGCGAACTCGGCGAGATCCACCTCCGCGCGCTCCGCGAGCCGGTGGCCCACCGGCATGGCGACCTCGGCCGGGTCGTCCAGGATCGACGCCTTGACCAGGCCGTCGGGCAGCGCCATCGGCTTGTTGTACCAGTCGAGCACCACGGCGAGGTCGAGGTCGCCGCGCACGACTCCGGCGATGCCCTGCTCCGGTTCGAGCTCGCACGAGCGCAGCCGGAGCGCGGGGTGCCGCTCGCGCAGTGCGGCCAGCGCGTGGGGGAACAGCCCCCGTGCGGCCGTCGGGAAGGCCGACAGCCTGAGCTCGCCGACGACCTGCCCGCGCTGCGCCTCCAGGTCGGCCTGGGCCAGTTCCACCTGGGACAGGATGCGCGCGGCGTGCTCGGCGAGCAGCCGGCCCGCGTCGGTGAGCCGCACGCCCCGGCCGTTCTTGGCGAGGAGCTGCTGGCCGGCCTCCCGCTCCAGCTTGGCCAGTTGCTGCGAGACGGCGGAGGTCGTGATGTGCAGCCCCTCGGCCGCACCGCTGACCGAGCCGTGCCGGGCGAGGGCGTCGAGGGTGCGCAGGCGCTCCAGGTTCAACATGTAAGCAATGCTACGCAGTACCGGGTGCGAAATCTCGATTGTGCTACGAGGTTCTGCTGCCGCATCGTGACTGGCATGAGCACCGTCACCACCTCGCCAGGCCGGGTCACCATCACCCCGCCCGCACCGCCCGGCCACCGCCTCGACTGGCGTCTCCGGTTCGCCGCCCTGTCCTTGATCTGGGGCTTCAGCTTCCTCCTCATCAAGGTGGGCACCGGCGGGTACGCGCCGTTCCAGGTGACGCTCGGCCGGCTGGCGTTCGGCACGGCGGTGCTGGCCGCCGCGATGGCGGTGCGACGCGAGCGGCTGCCGCGCGGGGCGCGCACCTGGGGGCATCTGGCAGTGGCCGCGTTCCTGCTCAACGCCCTGCCGTTCTCCCTGTTCGCGTACGCTGAGCTGACCATCCCGTCCACCCTGGCGGGCATCTGCAACGCGACCTCGCCGCTGTGGGGCATGGCGTTGTCGCTGGTCGCCCTGTCGGAGGACCGCCCGACCCGGGTGCGGGTGGCGGGGCTCGGGCTGGGCTTCCTCGGGGTGCTCACGGTGCTGGGCGCCTGGCAGGGCTTCCACGGCCTGGACGCCACCGGGACGGCACTGGCCCTGCTCGCCTCCCTCAGCTATCCGATCGGCTGGATCTACGTCCGCCGCACCCTGGCCGGCACCGGCCACTCGCACCTGTCGATGACCGGCGCGCAGCTGCTCCTCGCGACGGTCCAACTGGCGGTCGTGACCCCGCTGTTCACGACCATGCCCACCCGCGTGTCCGTCGTGCCGCTGCTGGCGATCGCCGCCCTGGGCGCGCTGGGCACGGGCCTCGCGGTGCTCCTCCAGTACGGCCTGGTCGCGGAAGTCGGCCCGACGACCGCGCAGATGGTCACCTACATCGTCCCGGTCATCGCCACGGCCGCGGGCATCGCGCTCCTCGGCGAGGCGCTCACCTGGTCGACACCGGTCGGCGCGGCGATCGTGCTGACGGGGGCGGCGCTCACCCAGGTGCGACCGAAGCAGCGACCGGCGCCTCAGCCTTAGCCGCGCGGGGGCTCGAGGGCCGCGGCGGGTGCCCCGACCCCAGCCGAGCCGGCGCCGCCCGAAGGCCACGGCCGGTGCCTCACCCACAGCCAAGCCAGCGCCCGAAGGCCGCGACGACCGGTGCCGCAGCCGTAGCAGCTACGCCGGGCCCGAAGGCCGAGGCAGGTGTCTCAGTCATAGCTGCGTGCCGGGGCGGGCCCGAGGGCCGAGGCGATCGCGTCGGCCAGCGTGTCGATCTCGCCCCCGTCGAGCGTCGAGACGGTGACCCGGATGCCGGGCGGCGCGTTCAGCCGGAAGCGGGCGCCGGGGGCCACGGCCCAGCCGGCGTGCAGCAGCCGGGCGACGGCGCCGGTCTCGTCCGGCACGGGTACCCACACGTTCATGCCGCTGCGCCCGTGCGCCGCGACACCGCGCCGCTCCAGCGCCCCGATCAGCGCGTCCCGCCGCCGCCCGTACGACGCCGCCACCTCGGCCGTGTCCACCGCGCCGTCGGCCCACAGCCGCACCAGGGCCCGCTGCATCAGCCGGCTGACCCAGCCGGGTCCGAGCCGGTGCCGCCCGCGGACCCGGTCGACGGTGACGGCGTCCCCGGTGAGCAGGGCGAGACGCAGATCGGGGCCGTAGGCCTTGGCGGCCGAGCGTACGAAGGCCCAGTGCCGGGTGACTCCGGCCAGGGGATGCAGGGGCACGTCGACGATGCCGTGGCCGTGGTCGTCCTCGATCAGCAGGACCTCCGGGTACTCACCGAGCACGGCTCGCAGGGCACGCGCGCGTGGGGCGGTCACCGCGGCGCCGGTCGGGTTCTGCGCCCGGTCCGTGACGATCAGGGCCCGCGCCCCGGCCTCCAGCGCCCGGCGCACATCCTGCGCACGGGGCCCCTCGTCGTCGACGCCGACGGGTACCGTCCGCAGCCCGAGCGCGGGCACGAGGTCGAGGGTGCGGCCCCAGCCGGGGTCCTCGACGGCGACGGTGTCGCCGGGCTTGAGGTGGGCCGCCAGCACGCGTTCGACGCCGTCGAGGGCCCCGGAGACCACGGCGAGCGGCCCGTCCGGCACCCCGTCGGCGTCGAGTCCGGCCCGCGCGATCCGGGCCAGCTCCGGTTCCACGGGGGTGTCCCCGTAGAGCACGGGCGCCCGGTCGCCCTCGGCGGCGGCCGCCCCGAACGCGGCCGCGAGCGGCGGCAGCAGCGCCGGATCCGGATTGCCCTGCGCGACGTCCCGCACGCCCTCGGGGACGTCCACCCTGAAGTGCTCCCGCCCGGTCGTCGCGGGGGCGGGCCGCACCCGGCTGCCGCGCCGGCCCGCGGTCTCGATGACTCCGCGCTCGCGCAGGGTCCGGTACGCGGCCGCGACCGTGTTGGGGTTCACCCCCAGCCGCTCCGCCAACTCCCGCATGGGAGGCAGCAGTTGACCAGGCCGCAGCTCACCGTCCCCCACCGCCCGCTCGATGCTCGCGGAAATGTCCGCTGCGCGACGCCCACTGATCCGATACTCTCCTAGCACAAAGCCAATTATGCACTAGTGCAATGGAGAGCGCCATGCAGGGGACCGCGCAGACGCCGCCGCAGCCCGACACCGCCTACACCCCGACCGACCGCACCGTCCCCACCCGCTCACCCGACCGAGCCTCGTACGACAGGGAACTGGTGCACGCGATACTCGACGAGGCCTACGTCTGCCATCTCGGGTTCGTCCGCGAGGGGGCTCCGGTCGTGCTGCCCACGCTGTACGCCCGGGTCGGCGAGCGGCTGTACGTGCACGGCTCGACGGGCTCGCGTCCGCTGCGGGCGGCCGGTCAGGCCGACCCGGGCCTCCCGGTCTGCCTGACGGTCACGCACGTCGACGGTCTGGTCCTGGCCCGCTCGGCCTTCCACCACTCGATCAACTACCGCTCCGTGATGGTGCACGGCGTCGCCCACGACGTGACGGACCCCGAGGAGAAGCGTCAGGCCCTGGACGCGCTGGTCGACCACGTCGTGCCCGGCCGCTCCGCGGACTCGCGCCCCGCCGACAAGAAGGAGCTGGCCGCCACCGCCGTGATCCGCCTGGACCTGGACGAGGTCTCCGCGAAGCTGCGCACCGGCGGCGTGAACGACGAACCGGAGGACCTCGCCCTCCCCCACTGGGCCGGCGTCGTCCCGGTGCGGCGCGCCTACGGCACGCCCCTCCCCGACCCGGGCCTGGCCCCCGGCACCGAACTGCCCGGCTACCTCACGGCCCTGTGATGCTGATCCACCCCTGGGACGCGCCCCGCGACGACAGCGAATGGCAGCGGTGGCTGGCCGGCCGCGACTTCGGCCAGCTCGCCGTCAACGGCCTGCCGGGGGAACCGCCTCACGTCCAGCCCCTGCACTTCGCGTACGACGCCGGGCGGGGCGAGATGGTCACCCACCTCGCCCGTCCGAACCCGCTCTGGCCCGCGCTGGAGGCCCACCCGGACGTCCTGCTGAGCGTGGTCGACGACTACGTGTACGTGCCCGGCCCCTGGCAGGCCGCCCCGGACGGCCCGCCCGAGCACGGCACCCCGACCAGCTTCTACGCGGCCGTCCAGCTCCGCTGCCGCGCCCATGTCGTGGACGACCCGGCGGTGAAGGCCGCCCTTCTCAACCGCCAGGTCGACCACTTCCAGCCGCGGGGCGGCTCCGCACGGGCATCGGCGGGCGAGGCCCCGTACGGCAGGATACTCGCCGGCATCCGGGGCCTGCGCCTCGAAGTGACGGACGTACGAGCCAAGTTCAAGTACGCGAATCACAAGCCGGCCGAGGTCCGGGACCGGATCGCCGCAGGCCTCGCGGCCCGCGGCGGTCCGGGCGACTCGAGGGCACGCGACCACCTCCTGCGCAGACAGCAGGCGTAGGCCGAGAGGCCTCGTCCTACACGGCCCTCACCGGCTCCTGACCCGTCCGCGCACCCCGCGCCTCCCCCACCGCGAGGCCCGCCACCGAGCCCAGCATCAGCAGGGTTCCGGCCAGTGTCGCCGCCGTGAGGTGCTCGCCGAGCAGGACGACGGCGAGCACCGCCGCGCTCACCGGCTCGAGCAGCATGATCACCGACACGGTGGCGGACCGCACGACGGCCGCGCCCGCGAAGTAGAGGCCGTAGGCGAGCGCCGTGGGGACGGCGGCGACGTAGACCAGCAGGAGCAGGAGCCGACCGGGCTCCTCGGTGTGCGGCAGCAGTCCCTCCGCCAAGGCGAACGGCAACAGGCACAGGCTCGTGACGGCGAAGGCCCCGGTGGTCGAGCGAGCGGCGTCGACCTCGCCGTCGCGGCCCCACCGGCGGGTGAGCAGCGTCATCACGCTGTACCCGGCCGCGGACAGCAGCGCGAGCAGCACACCCACGGGGCGGACGGTCGCGCCCCCGCTTCCGAGGACGAGAACCGCGAGCCCGGCGAGGGCCCCCACGACGGCGACGGCGCCGCCCCGGCCCAGATGCTCGGCCAGGGTCAGCCGGGCGCCGAGCGCGATGAGGACCGGCCCCGCGCCCAGGGTGACGACGGTGGCCACGGCAAGGCCGGTGGCCGAGACGGCCGCGAAGTACGCGGTCTGGAAGACGGCGAGGCCGAGCCCGGTGACCCCGGCCCGCAGCGCCCGTCGGCCGAGCGGCTCCCGCACGGGTGTTGCGGTGCGCGGCCGCAGCGGGCGGACGGCGAGCAGCAGCACGAGCCCGGCGGCGCAGCGCCAGAAGGAGAGGGCGACGGGCCCCATGTCACTGGCCCGGTAGACCAGGGAGGCGGCCGCGCCCGCGGTGCCCCAGGCGGCACCGGCGACGATCAGATAGAGGAGGCCTCGCCCGATGGGCAGGCCGGATGCAGTGTTCGACACGAGTTCTCTCCGCAGACGCGCACGACGCGCCGCACGCGAGTGGCGGCCGGTGCGCGGAAGTTCGGCAGGAACCCCGGATCAGTCGGGATCAGGGGTCCACGGACTTCGTCTGCGGGCAGCACCGTTCTGCGCGGCGGCGAAACGCCGGGCGCGGTTTCCGGAGGGCCCGCCTCAGACGGCCGGAGGCGGAAGAACGAGTGCGTTCGAAGGCATGATCGGCACCCTACGCGGTCGTCCCGGGGCTGGACAATTCCCTTTCCGGGCCACCGCCGGCGACCGGCCGGTCGGAGCCCTTCGCGGGCGTGGAGGACTGTGCGATGAAGGCGCCCGCCAGCACGATGACGCCACCGGCGATCTGCGGTGCCGACAGGTGCTCGCCGAGCAGGACCCAGGCCAGCACGGTGGCGATGACCGCTTCGAGGCAGGCCACGACACCCGCGACCTGCGGGGAGAGCCGCCGCACGGCGACCACACCGGTGACGTACGCGACGACTGTGGCGACGAGCACGATCCACGCCAGCAGGACGACGGCCGCGACGGGCGTGCCGTCCATGCGGGCGGTACCCGTGAGGACGGACCAGTCCATGCTCCAGGGCCGGGCGACGACGGTCAGTACGGCCGCCCCGACGAGCAGGCCGTAGGCGATGACACCGAGCGGATCGGGCGCCTCGTCCCCGGCGTCGCTGCCCTGGTCGGACAGGACGAAGTAGCCGACCTGGCAGCAGGCCGCGCCGAGCGCGAGCAGCAGCCCCAGGGCGTCGAAGCCGAGGCCCGACCACACCTCGACGACGCAGGCGAGTCCGCCGACCGCGAGCACGACACCGACCGCGGCGGCACGCGTCACCGGCCGACGCTGCACGAAGCGCACCCAGCCCAGCACCAGCGCGGGCGCCAGGTACTCGATGAGAAGCGCCACCCCGACGGGGATCCGGGAGAGCGCCGCGAAGTAGCAGGCCTGGACACCGGCGACGGCCAGCAGTCCGAACCCGGCGAGCAGTCCGGGGCGCCGGCGCAGCAGCGCGCGATGGCGTACGGCGAGCGGCAGCATCACCACGGCCGCCCCGGCCACCCGCAGCCACACCACGTGCAACGGGTCCAGACCCGCCTCGATCAGCGGCTTCGCCGCGACTCCGGATCCGCCGAAGGCCACCGCGGACACGAGCGCGAGGCCGAGCCCCACGCCCCTGCCGCGCCCGCTCACGCTGCTGTCAGAGGTACGCACCGGCACATGATGACAGGCCGTGACAGGAGCGTCACCCCCTATGGCACCTGTCTCACAGCCTGGACGGGACGAACTGGCCCCCGGGGCCGACCGACCTCGGGGCGCTCGCGCTCAGTGGGGGGCTTCGCCGCACTCCCGTGTGATGCCGGACCAGTCGCCGAGCCGGGCGAACACCTCTCGCGGGTCGATGCCGGCCCGTTCGAGCACCTCGACCGCGCGCGCCTGCGGGTCGACGACGATCGCCGCGAGCAGGTCGGCACCACGGGCCGGTCCGCCGCGCTCGGCGGCGCGTTCGCAGGCGTGCTCCATGCACGCGGCGGCGAGCGGGGAGAAGCCCGCCGTCTCCGTCACCACGGGGACGGCGCCGGAGTCCTCGACACCGCTCTGCCAGCGCAGGCCGTATCCGATGCTGCGCTGAACGAGATAGCCGAGCAGCCGCGCGATCTGCGGCCCCTCCCCGAAGACGGCACGCGCCTCGGGGTCGGACTCCAGCAGCGAGTGGAGCAGATGGGCGGTGTCGATCTGGCGGTCCCCGTCCCGGACGGCCCGGCGCCGGGCACCGCCGACCACCGACGCCAGCTCGTCACTGAGCCTGGCATCGTTGTCCACGCGCTGAATGCCGTGCTCATGGGCCGACTGCCGGGGGGTACGGGGTTGCACATCCTCTACCCCATCAGTCCCGCGGGCCCGGGTCATCCCCGGCGGGAAGCATCTTCGCGTCCCACGGGAAGTGGACTCCCCCAGCCGGAATCTCCTCCTTGCGGAGGAGATCAGGCAGATGCGGATGGAGACCTCGGCGCGGCTGACAGTTCGTCAGTATTGAACATCGCGGCCACCGCGGCTACGTTCCGCGACACCCAGCCCGACACGAAGAGGTGGTCGCATGGCCGAAGTCAGCGCGGAGGCACGCATCGGGGCGCCGGCCGAGAAGGTGTGGGCCAGGCTCACGGACTGGTCCGCGTACGGCGAGTGGAACGCGACCCACACGAGCTTCCCGGCGGGCGGCCCGGAGCCCCTGGAAGTGGGCGCGACGTTCCAGGAGAACATGCGGCTCATGAACTTCCCGGCCGAGGTGGCCTGGACCGTCGAGGAACTGGAACCTGCGCGCGTGCTCGCCATCCGCGGCAAGGGCCCGATGGCGGTGACCGTCGCGACGCGCTACACCCTCACCCCCGACGGCGACGCCACGACGGTCCGCATCGACGGTGAGTTCACGGGCGCGACGGTGTCCCTGATGGCGGGCAAGCTCAAGGACTCGGCCACGGCGGCCCTGCACGAGTCGCTGCGCAGGCTGGACGGACTGGTGACCTGACACCCGGGCACACCGAAGCGCCCCCGGACCACTCCGGGGGCGCTTCTTCTCCCACGAGGTTCAGTCGTCGTCGGCGAGGATCAGATACAGCTTCTTGCGGGCCTCGTTGATGACGCCGAGCGCCTTCTCCCGCTGCTCCTTGCTGCCGGTCTTCCAGACCTGGCCGAAGGCCTCCATCAGACCGAAGCCGGCCTGACGGATCTCGCCGAGGGCCTCCCAGTCCACCCCGCGGGAGGCCTCCTCCCAGGGCGCCTCGGGCCCTTCCCCGGCAGCCTCGCGGCCCGCCTCGGTGAGCGAGAACAGCTTCTTGCCTCCTTCGGACGCGCTGACGATCAGCCCCTCGTCCTCCAGCAACTGGAGGGTGGGGTACACCGAACCGGGGCTGGGCTTCCACGCCCCGCCGCTGCGCTCGGCGATCTCCTGGATCATCTCGTAGCCGTGCATCGGCCGGTCCTTCAGCAGGGCCAGGATCGAGGCGCGCACGTCACCGCGCCGCGCCCTCCCCCTTGGCCCCCCGCGCCCTCGTCCGCCCCAGGGGCCCGGACCGAAGCCCGGTCCGCCGGGGCCGCCCCAGCCGGGGCCACCGTGGCCGCCCGGCCCGAACGGGCCGAAGGCCGCACGCAGCCCTTCGAAGCCGCCCCGACCGTGGTGCGGGCCGCTGTGCCCATGTCCACGCTCGAATCCGTGGGTACGCATCGCAACCACTCCCCATTCCATCGTTGATCTGTCGCGATGCTTCAACGATATATCGGTAAAGCTCGACTGACAAGGCTCTCCTCGCGGGGCATCGGGGCTCTGGCGCGATCGGCGACAGGCAGCAACGCCCCCCGCACCGGACCCTGTTCATCTGAGAGATCACCTCCCGCGTGGAAGGCATGGCAGGATCGCGGCCATGCCCCTCAGAGCTCCCCGCCTCTGGATCGGCTCGACCGAGATCGTCGCCCTCGCCGACGGCGAAGGCCCGTTCTTCTCCCCGCGCACCGAGGCCTTCCCCGAGGCCACGGCCGCTCAGTGGGCGGAAGCCGACCGCTACGACCCGGGCGCGGTCGACGCCGAAGGCCGCTGGCGGCTCCAGTTCCGCGCGTACGCGATCCGCAGCGAAAGGGGCCTCACCGTCGTGGACGCCGGGATCGGTCCGGCGGACAGCCCGGCCGCCTCGTGGGCGCCCGTGCCTGGTGCGCTCCCCGAGTCGCTCGCCGCCGCGGGCATCGACCCGGCCGACGTCGACACCGTGGTGCTCACACATCTGCACACCGACCACGTCGGGTGGGCGGTCGTGACCGAGGCGGCCGTCCCCTCAGCGGGCGGCGCGGTGGACGGCACCACTTCGACCGGCGGCCGCCGACCCTACTTCCCGAACGCCGAATACCTGCTCCAGCGGGCCGAGTTCGACGCCCTCGACGCGCTCAACCCGCAGCTTCGCGAGACCCTCACCGACCCGCTCGCGGCCGCCGGTCGGCTCCGGCTCCTCGACGGGGACACGCCGCTGCGCGCCGGGCGCGCGGTTGCCACGCCCGGTCATACGCCCGGGCACCAGAGCGTGCTGGTCGCCGACGGCCGCGAGCTGGCGCTCGTCACCGGCGACCTCCTGGTGCACGCGCTCCAGCTGCTCCACCCCGAGCTCGCCTACACGCACGAGACCGACCCCGAGGCGGCCAGGCACTCGAGGGAGCGCATGCTCGGCCGCGAAACCGCCACCACGCTGCACCTGGCGACACCGCATCTGACGGAGCCCTTCCACTCGGCGTGACCGCGGCCGCGTCGGCGTTGTCGCGCGGAGGGCTTTCGGCGGCGCCGATGCCCGCGCGTACGCCTGCCGGAAACCGGGCTTGGTCCAGGGTGGTCGCCGATGCACGGAACCTTCGCCGATACAGGCCACCCGGCCGGCAGAACCGGGCCAGTGCTCGCGAATTGGCCTTGGCATGTGGCTTCGCGGGAGCCATAGCGTCGGGGCATGCGGATCCGAATCGTCGACGCCTTCACCGATCGCCCCTTCTCCGGCAACCCGGCCGGGGTCCTGCTCCTGACCGGCGCGGACACCTTCCCGGACGACAGCTGGCTCCAGAACGTCGCCTTGGAGGTCAACCACGCCGAGACCGCGTTCGCCCATCCCCTCCCCGAGGGCGGCGCGGCCGACTGGGCCCTGCGCTGGTTCACTCCGGCCGCCGAGGTCGCGATGTGCGGTCACGCGACCCTGGCCACCGCCCACGTCCTGCACACCACCGGCACCCACGAGGGCCCGGTCCGTTTCGCAACGCGCAGCGGCGTCCTCGTCGCCACGCCCGCCGGGGACGGCTCGCTCACGCTGGACTTCCCGACCGCCCCGCTCACCCCGGTCGACCCGCCCGGCGGCCTCGCCGAGGCTCTGGGCGCCGAGCCGCTCACGGTCCTCGACACCGGTCCGAACGTGGGCGACCTGCTGGTCGAGGTCGCGGACGAGAAGACGGTGCACGGCCTCACCCCCGATCTGAAGGCCCTCACCGCTCATTCCGAGCGCGGCGTCATCGCCACGGCCCGCGCCGAGGACCCGGCCCGGGGCTACGACTTCGTCTCCCGCTGCTTCTTCCCGAACGTCGGCATCGACGAGGACCCGGTGACCGGCAGCGCCCACACCGCGCTGGCCCCGTTCTGGTCCGAGCGCCTCGGCCGCCCCGGCCTCACCGGCCTCCAGGCCTCACCCCGCTCCGGCCGCGTCCGCACGGAGCTGCGCGGCGACCGCACCCTGCTGACCGGCAGGGCGGTCACCGTCATCGAGGGCGACCTGCTGGCCTGAGCACGGCGAAGGGGCGTGCGACACCGTCGTACGCCCCTGACCTCATTCCGTCACGCCGTCGGCAGCCAGCCCACCTTGCCCGCCAGCAGCGCGTACCCGACGAACGCCCCGATGTCGAGCAGCGAGTGGGCCACCACGAGCGGGCCGACGCGCCCCCAGCGGCGGTAGAGCCAGACGAAGACGACGCCCATGACCATGTTCCCGATGAAGCCGCCGATGCCCTGGTAGAGGTGGTACGAGCCGCGCAGTACGGAGCTGCCGGCCATGGCGGCCACCGGGGTCCAGCCCAGCTGGCCCATGCGGCGCAGCAGGTAGCCGACGACGATCACCTCCTCCAGTACGGCGTTCTGAATCGCCGAAAGGATCAGCACGGGGTACTTCCACCACACCGCCGGCAGCGCCTCGGGCACCACGGTGAGGTTGAAGCCGAGGCCGCGGGCCGCGAGGTAGAAGGCGATGCCGGTGCTGCCGATGACCGCCGCGATCGCCGCGCCGCGGCCGAGGTCGGGCCAGGGGCGGGTGCGGTCGAAGCCGATCGTGCGCAGGCTCGCGCCCTCGCGCAGCAGGAAGTGCGCGACGAGCGCGACGGGCACCAGCGCCGTGGTGATCCCGAACAGCTGCCAGGCGAGGTCGAGCCAGGGCCGGCCGGGCGCGGCCGAGGCGTTCATCGTGGCCGCCTGGTCCTTGAGCCCGCCCGGCTTGGTGACCGACCCGACGAAGCTGATCAGCGCGGACACTCCGCTCGCGCCCAGCGACAGCGCGAGGACCAGCAGCGTCTCGTTGCGGAGCATCCTCCGTGAGAGCCCCTGCCGGGGAATGGAATCGCCCACCGGGCTCGCCTCCGCCTGCACACCTGCCTCCACTTCACCGACCTGTCGGATCAGTATGGCGGCAGCAGGATGTCACCCCGGCGGCGGCGTCAGCCCAGCGACACCGGCTCCGGCAGTCCCACGGGCCAGCTGTGCACCGGGTCCCCCTTGTGCATCAGCTCGCGGTAACGCCGGGTCGTGGCGGCCAGCGCGTCGTCCCGGGAGAGGCCGGCGTCCAGTGCCGTGTGGAAGGTGGCGGCCTGCCAGCTCGCCCCGTTCACCCTGCGCCGGCAGCGCTCCTCGATCACACCCAGGTACAGATCGCGGTCGGCCGGCTCGACGCCCCAGGCGTCCAGCCCGGCCTCGGCGAGCGGCAGCAGCTCGTCGCGGATCAGGTTCACCGCGTCGACCTCGGTGGTGCCGCTGTACCGGCCGCGCCGGGGCCAGGTGAAGCGGGCGTCGATGCCGTCCTTGCACGCGGCGTCGAAGTTGGCGGCGGCCGCCTCGAACGGCAGCCGGGTCCACACCGGCCGGGACTCCTCGGCGAGGGCCCGGACGACCCCGTAGAAGAAGGCCGCGTTGGCGATGACGTCGATGACCGTGGGTCCGGCCGGCAGGACGCGGTTCTCCACACGCAGGTGCGGGACGCCGTCGGCGATACCGTAGACCGGGCGGTTCCAGCGGTAGATCGTGCCGTTGTGCAGGACGAGTTCGGCGAGTGACGGCGTGCCGCCCTGGTCGAGTACCTTCAGCGGGTCCTCGTCGTCGCAGATCGGCAGCAGGGCCGGGTAGTAGCGCAGGTTCTCCTCGAAAAGGTCGTACGCCGAGGTGACCCAGCGCTCCCCGAACCAGGTGCGCGGCCGGACGCCCTGGGCCTGGAGCTCGGGCGGGCGGGTGTCGGTGGACTGCTGGAACAGCGGGGGCCGCGACTCGCGCCACAGCTCGCGGCCGAAGAGGAAGGGCGAGTTGGCGCCGACCGCGATCTGCGCGGCGGCGACCGCCTGGGCCGCGTTCCACACGTCGGCGAAGCGGGCCGGGGTGACCTGGAGGTGCAGTTGCACGGAGGTGCAGGCGGCCTCCGGCGCGATGGACTTCGAGGTGCAGCTCAGGTGCTCCACGCCCTCGATGTCGAGGGTGAACTCCTCGCCGCGGGCGGCCACGATCTGATCGTTGAGGAGGGTGTACCGGTCGACGTCGGAGAGGTTCGACGACACCAGGTCGTCACGGTCGAGAGTCGGCAGAATACCGATCATCACAATACCGGCGTCGACCTCGCCCGCTTTTCGGTCGGCATATGCCAGTGACGTACGGAGTTCCTCCGCGAGGCGGTCGAAAACCCGGCCCCCCAGACGATGTGGAGGGATGTTGACTTCCAGGTTGAACATGGCGAGTTCTGTTTGGAAGTCGCGACTCGCGATGCGTTCGAGGACTTGCCCGTTCAACATTTTCGGCATGCCGTCGGCGCCCGCGAGATTCAATTCGATCTCCAGCCCCATGAGGTTCTTGGGGCGGTCGAACCGCTTCTCCGCCAGGAGTCGCTCCAAGCCCGTCAGGCACCGACGCAGCTTGTCGCGGTAGCGCTGGCGATCGGACAGGTCGAACCGGCCTGCCGCGACCTTCTCCCCCATTGAAGCGTCCTTCCTCGGATGATGCGGGCCGGGATCCGCCCGCCGGGGCCCCGGTCAGGTGGAGGATGCCCAGTGAAAGCGATCGATAACGTCCCGGGCGGACCCGGCGACCGCTACGCTGGTCACGTGTGACCGGTGGCACATTCACTAGGCATGACACACAGGACAGGTTTCGGGGCCCGGGAACTCGTGAAAAACGCCGACGAGAATGGGCCGACCGACCTGCGGGCATTGGCCGAGGTCATCGCCGTGCACCCCCGTCAGGAACCGGGATAATTCTCGCGTATCGCCGACCGAATGTACCCTTGTTCTACTCACCGGAAACGGCTAGACGAAACACAGTCTGAACCCGTGTCGTATAAACTCCGCGAACAAGGCAGAAGGTTGGCGCCCACGGTCGATGGGTCCTGCCGTCGAGGCGACGCGGACCCCACCCCCCTCTCGTTCACATGACCTGGCCCCTGCCTCTCTGACCCTCGTGAGCTGACAGCGCCGTCCGCCCCCGCCCTCGCGCCACCGTGCCTTTGAATGAGAGGCGACCCACCATGCCGCTGCATGTCCCTCCGGCTCCCGCGCCCGCACTCCGTTCCGTCCTCACTGCGCTCTCCTCTCCCACCGCGGTCCGCGAAGCCCGAACTCCCTCCCTGCTCGGCACCCAGGGACCCGCCACACCCGAGCTCCCCCTGCCCGTGCACGTCCTCGACCACGTCACGGCCGAGGGCGTGTCCGCGACCCGGCTGGCCGGGTGGCGCTTCCTGATCCGCTGCGGCGACCGCGCCGTGGCCGCGGCGGAGACGATGCTGACTCCCGACGGCTGGGCCTTCTCGCACTTCTTCGAGGGCCCGTACATCACCTCCACCGAGCGCGCCCTGCGCCAGGCCGAGGCGATGCCGCAGCCGTACCAGCCCCGCCTGCTGTCGGTGCCCAGCCTGTACATGCTGACGCTCTGGCTGCACGAGGAGTGCACCGCGGACGGTGCCACCGGCCACCCCGCCGCCACCGACCTGCTCGTCCCGCTGGCGCCGGCGCCTCCCGGTATCGCGGCCCACCGCCCGCACCGCGTCGCCGAACTGCTCCCGGTGCTGACCCACCGGGCGGCTCCCACCAGACTGCTCGGCTCACCCGCCTGAAGCGCCGCACGGTTCCCCCGCACCCCGTCGCCGAATTCCGGCGACGGGGTCGTTCTCTTACCGCCCCGCCGCTCGCACGATCGCTTTATCGCTCACACGATCGCTCGTACGAGCACGCAATAGCTCGCACGAGCCGTACATGGTGCCGACCCGAGCGGACTAGCCCCATTCGGCCACTGCGAACCACCCGAAGGGACAGTGCAGTTGGGATGAACCGTCCGCCCGGGTGATGCGTCATGAACCTGTGAGAAGTGGTGCCGCGAAATCCCTGCGGATTGACGCCCGTGGGGCAACACTGGGTTCCGACGACTTATCACAACGGGGGGCGGCCATGAACGACACTTCTAGCCGCGGAACAGACACGACAGCCGACTCAGTCTCATCGTCCATCTCGACCCAGCGAAAGATCCCACCCATGTGCCAGCACCAGACCCAGTGCCCCTCAGCAGACTCCGCCGACCGGGAATCCGCCCGCCTCGTGGCGCACCACCCGGAGCAGGGATGGAGCCTGCTGTGCAACGGCGTGGTGCTCTTCGAGGACACCGGCGAGCTGCTGCCGGACGGCCGGGCCATCGCCCCGCACCGTCCGCTGGCCGGCCAGGTGATGACGGCCGCCTGAGGCCGCTCGGCGGGGTGAGGCCCCCGCCGGCAGACAGGAGGGGCCGGCCGCAGGACACCCTGCGCACCGGCCCCGACGTATGTCCGGACGTCGTCACTCACCGTCACCTCCCGCGACCTCCCGTTCCCGGTTCGCACGCCTTCCCACGGATGCCCGTTTTCCGGAAGACTCCTGGAAGTTTCGCGGTCACCCGTCGACGGAGGTGGGGCAAGTGGGAGCACGTGGGGCCGACGCCGAGGGCAAGGTCACGATCACGGAGATCGCCCGGCGGGCCGGCGTGTCCGTACCCACCGTGTCCCGGGTCGTGAACGGCCGGTCCGACGTGTCGCCGCAGACCCGGGCCCGGGTCGAGGACCTGCTGCGCCGGCACGGCTACCGCAGGCGTCCCGCGGCCCCGGGAGCCGGTGCCGCCCTGCTCGACCTGGTCTTCAACAACCTCGACAGCCCCTGGGCCGTGGAGATCATCCGCGGGGTCGAGGAGCAGGCGCACGCCGTCGGGGTCGGCACGGTGGTGTCGGCCATCCACGGACGTTCCGGCGACGCCCGCGAGTGGATGCGCAACCTGAGGGCCCGCGCCTCCGACGGCGTCATCCTCGTGACGTCCGCCCTGGATCCGACACTGCACGAGGAGCTGCGGATCCTCGGCGTGCCCCTGGTGGTCGTCGACCCGGCGGGCTCCCCCGCCCTGGACGCCCCCACGATCGGCGCCGCGAACTGGTCGGGCGGCATGGCGGCCACCGAGCACCTGCTGTCCCTCGGCCACCGCCGGATCGGCCTGATCGCCGGCCCGCCCCGCCTGCTGTGCTCCCGGGCCCGCCTGGACGGCTACCGCGCGGCCCTGGAGGGCGCCGGCATCACGATGGACGCGTCCCTCGTCGTCCCCGGCGACTTCCGCCCCGAGTCCGGATTCACCGCCTGCACCACCCTGCTCGACCTGCCCGAGCCGCCGACCGCCGTGTTCGCGGCCAGTGACCAGATGGCCCTCGGCGCGATCGAGGCACTGCGCCGGCGCGGGCTGCGGGTGCCGCAGGACATGAGCGTGGTCGGCTTCGACGACCTTCCGGAGGTCCGCTGGTCGGCGCCGCCCCTGACGACGATCCGCCAGCCCCTGGCCGACATGGGCAAGCTGGCCGTTCGCACGGTGCTCCGCCTGACCCGCGACGAGCAGCCGGACTCACCACGGGTGGAACTGGGAACCGACCTCGTGGTGCGGGCGAGCACCGCGCCCCCGGCCTGACCCCCGGCCCGGGGAACGGCGCCCCACCACCCCCTGTCCGGCAGGGCGCCGCCCGCCCCCGCTACCTCCCCCCGAGCGCCTCACGCAGCGCGAAGTACGCCGGCTTCCGCCGCAGTTCCTCGTCCCACGGCAGGGCGGCGCCCTCGCCCGGGAAGAACGCCGGGATCCACGAGTACTTGTCGGTGTAGTCCCACAGGGTGATGCCGACGCACCGGCGGACCGTCAGGCACGCCTCGGTCAGGTCGGCGTACCACTCGGCCTGCAGGGCCAGCTTCTCCTCGGTCGCGGGCAGTTGCATCCGTATGTCGACCTCGGTGAGCGCGGTGTCGAGGCCGAGCCGGGAGAAGCGGCGGAGGTTGTCCTCCAGGGTGGTCGGATAGCCGTACTGCAGGGCCAGATGGGCCTGGAGGCCGATGCCGTGCAGCGGGACGCCCGCGGCCTTCAGCTCCTTGGCCAGCCGGTGGTAGGCGTCGCTCTTCGGGCCGATCCCCTCGATGTTGTAGTCGTTGAGGTACAGCTTGACCCGCGGATCCGCCTGGTGCGCCCAGCGCAGCGCGTCAGCGATGTAACCGGGCCCGAGCGTCTTGTAGAACACCGACTCCCGGTACGTACCGTCCTCGTTGAACGCCTCGTTGACGACGTCCCAGGCGAACACCTTGCCCCGGTAGTGCCGTACCTCCGCCTGGATGTGCTTCTTCAGTACAGCCCTCAGCTCCGGGGCCGTCCACTCCCTGCTCGTGAGCCACTCGGGCAGCTGGCTGTGCCAGACCAGGGTGTGGCCGCGCACCTTCTGCCGGTTGGCCCGGGCCAGGTTCACGATCTCGTCGCCCTGGGAGAAGTCGAACACGCCCTGCTGGGGTTCGGTGGCGTACCACTTCATGCCGTTGCCGGGCGTGATCTGGTCGAACTCGCTGCCGAGCAGGGCCTTGTACGGCCCGTCCACGAGCTCGGGGTTGTCGGTGGCGCTGCCGAAGTAGCGGCCGTGCCTCTGGGCGAGATCGGCGAGGGTGGGCTGCTGGTGACCGGCCTGGGCGGGCGTGCCGGCGCCGATGCCGGCGGCGACCAGGAGCGCGGCGACGGCGCTGACGAGTCTCAGACGGGTGGTGCGCATGGTGCGACTCCTCACGACAGGGGGTGGGTAGAGCCGTACGTTCGCGGCGCGGGTCAGCCCTTGGTGGCGCCGGCGGTGAGGCCGCCGACGAGCTGACGCTCGGCGACCGAGTAGAAGGCGAGGGCCGGGACCATGGCCAGCACCAGATAGGCGAAGACCTTGGCGTACTCGGCGGAGTACTGCCCCTGGAACTGCTGGACGCCGATCGGCAGGGTCCACCACTGCGCGTCGGTGAACACCAGCAGCGGCAGGAAGAAGTTGTTCCAGCTGGTGACGACGGCCAGCACCGAGACGGTGCCGAGCGCGGGCCGGGCCATGGGCAGCAGCACCCGCCAGAAGAAACCGAACGAGCTGCATCCGTCGAGCGTGGCCGCCTCCTCCAGCTCGCCGGGGATCTGCCGGAAGAACCCCCGCAGGATGATGATCGTCATCGGCAGTCCGAAGGCGGCCTGCGGGAGGATCACACCGAGGGGGTTGTCCAGCAGGTCCAGGGAGCGCAGCAGCAGGAACAGCGGCAGGGCCGCCACCGCGAACGGGAACATCAGCCCCATGGTGAACAGCGTGAACAGCGCCTCCCTGCCGCGGAAGGCGAATCGCGCGAAGGAGAAGGCCGACAGGGCGGAGACCGCGACGACCAGGACGGTCGTGCCCACCGCGATCAGCGTGCTGTTGCCGATCAGCCGCCAGAAGTCACCCGAGCCGAGGATCTGGGTGTAGTTGGAGGTCACCCACGACTCGGGCAGACCGACCGGGTTGCGGGAGAGCTCGTCGGTGGTCTTGAAGCCGGAGAGCGCGGCGTAGAGCAGGGGGACGGCCATGACCGCGCCGACGACGGTCAGGACGAGGTGCAGGCTCCAGGTCTTCCCGCCCCCGCGGCTCTTCTGACTGGTTGTCACTTTCCGTCACCCCGCATGGTCGTGGTGGCCCCTTCCAGGTCGCGCCGGAGGACGAACCGCTGGTAGGCGAGGGCGAAGACGAGGCTGATGCCGAACATGGCCACGCTGATCGCGCTGGCGTAGCCGACCTGGTAGCGCTTGAAGCCGTACTGGAACATGGTCACGGCCATGGTCTCGGAATGGTGGTCGGGGCCGCCCGCGGTGGTCACCCACACCAGGTCGAAGAGCTGGATCGACCCGATGACCGCCAGGAACACGCTGATGCGCAGGGTGGGCGCGAGCAGTGGCAGGGTGACGTTGCGGAACCGCTGCCAGGCGCCGGCCCCGTCGATGAGCGCCGCCTCGGTCAGTTCCCGGGGGACGGCCTGGAGCCCGGCCAGGTACAGCATCATGTGGAAGCCGAAGTACTTCCAGGTCATGACCAGGAAGACGGTCGCCATGACGGTGGACGGATCCGCGAACCACTCCCCGCCCAGCCCCTCCAGCCCGATCCTGCCGAGGACCTGGTCGGCGAAGCCGTCGTCCGGGGCGAAGATCATGCCGAAGAGGATTCCGGTGATGGCCTCGGACAGGACGTACGGGGCGAAGAACAGCATCCGGTAGACCGCCCGGCCGCGCATCCGCTGGTTGAGCAGGACGGCCATGGCGAGCGCGAACGGCAGCTGGAGGGCGAGCGACAGCACCACCAGGAGCAGGCAGCGCCACAGGTCGCCGAGGAAGACGGCGTCCTGGAGGAGCCGGCTGAAGTTCTCGCCGCCGATGTAGTCGGTGGGCATTCCGAAGCCGCCCCAGCGGAAGAACGCGGCGTACAGGGCGAACAGCATCGGCAGCAGCACGAGCCCCATGAACAGCACCAGGGCGGGCAGTTGGAAGCCGGCCGCGGTGAGCCAGTGCAGCGCGCGCCGCCGGGCCCGCCCCGTGGGCCGGTTCGCGGCCGGGGGCGGGGCACCGACGCCGGGGCCGGTCCGTTTGTCCGGCAGGAACGTGGAGGTCATCGCCGGCTACTGCTCTTCCTTCGCGGTCTTCGTGATCGACTGGGCGACCTGCCCGGGCGACTTGGACCCGGCGATGAGCGCGGCGACGCTGTCGTTGACCTCCTGGCCGACGGCCGGGGCGTACGCCTGGTCGAGGTAGAGCTGGAAGCCGGTGGCGGCCTTCAACTGGGCCTGTACGGCCTTGATGTTGGGGTCGGCGATGGCGCTCTCGGCCGCGGGGACCACAGGCAGGACGCCGGTCTTCTCGACCAGCTCCAGGTCGGTGGCCTCCGACGCGAAGAACTTGAGGAAGTCGACGGCCTCCTGCGGGGCGCCCCTGCGCAGGGCGTGTCCGCCGCCTCCGCCGAACACCTCGGTGATGGCGCCCTTGCCGCCCTCGACCGCGGGGAAGGGGAAGAAGCCGAGGTCCTTGCCGAGGCCCTTGCCCGCGTCGGCCTGCACCGTGGGGGCCCACTGGCCCATGAGCTCCATGGCCGCCTTGCCGTTGCCGACGGAGGCGGCCTGCCCGGTGGGAGTGGAGTAGGCGGCGCCCAGGAAGCCCTTCTGGAACGGCTGGAGAGCGACGAGCTCCTCGAGGTGCTCGCCCGCCTCGACGAAGGGGGCGCCGGTGAAGTCCTTGTCCTCGTAGGCCTTCTGCAGCGCTCCGGCGCCGGCGGTGCGCATCGCCAGGTAGGCCCAGTAGTACATGCCGGGCCACTTCTCCTTGCCGGCCAGTGCCAGCGGCGTGACCTTGGCGGCCTTCAGCTTGCGTACGGCGTCGAGGAAGCCGTTCCAGGTGGTCGGGGGCTCGGCGATGCCGGCCTTCTTGAAGAGCGCCTTGTTGTACCAGAAGCCGATCATGCCGATGTCGAACGGGATGCCGTAAGCCTGGCCGTCGAGAAGGTAGGGCTCCTTGGCGACCGGGAGCAGGGCGTCGCCCCACGGCTTGGTCCTGTCGGTGAGGTTCTCGACGAGCCCGGCGTCGACCTGTTGCTTCAGCACGCCGCCGCCCCAGGTGTGGAAGATGTCGGGCAGCTTCCCGGAGGCGGTCAGGGCCGTCATCTTCGACTTGTAGGCGTCGTTCTCCAGCTGGACGATCTTTATCTTGACCTTGGGGTTCTGCGCCTCGAACTTCCGGGCGAGGGCGGCCCACACGGTCTTGGACGGCTCGGTGGTGGAGATGTTCCACCACTCGATCGTGGTCGTCCCCGACGACCCTCCGTCCGAGTCCCCGCCGCACGCGGTCAGTGCCGTCATCCCCAGACCGGCCGCGGCGGAGGCCGCCATGAAGCCGCGGCGGGACAGTGCCGGGTCGCCCATCATGCGCTCCTCGAAAGTTTCGAACTTAACCCAGAAAGCTTCGCTGCTGCCGAACCCTAGAGACAGCGCCCAAACGGTGGCAACCCCTTGTGCACGGTGAATCTGTCGCCAATAAAGGACCCGAGGGAGTGGCGAAACATTCGAGTTTCCAGACGAACGTTACGAAGGTGATCCGGCCGCGATCACGCAGGGTGCTCACCCATGAGCCGCGGATCGGCACCGCTCTCTTCGCGGGCGGAGCCGTCCCCTGCGCTCCCAGCTCGCGTTTTCACACCTACGGCCGCCCCGGCCGCCAGTCTGAACGGAAGCTTGACGCATAGAACTGCATCACCCTCCGCTTACGCCGATCGCGCGGTCCAGCGATGGCCGGAACCACGCCCAGCCGCACAGCGGGAGCGCATCGACGGCCACCACCGAGCACCGGGCACCGAGCCGTCCGGAGGCCACTCCACCCAGCCGTCTGCGCTCCTGGATGCTGGAAGTCCTCTCCGACTTGGGCAAGGGCGGCGGCCACACCGGGCCCTTCGTCCGGGACATGGCCGCGTTCGAAGCGGGCCTGACCGTGCGCGGCGAGGTGCCGCACGGTCGCCACCGCGTCCTGGCCCTGGAGTCGTCCTCCATTCCCAACACCCTGGCCGCGCTTCTACTGCATGCCCGCGACTGGACCGCCCCGTTCCGGCCAGGGCGAGGTCGCCCCGGTGCCCCGTGAGGTGCTGCGTGAGGCGGAGCCGGACCGCGAGTGGCGGCCGAGGGTGCACGTGGGCCGAGTCAGGCCGTCGCGCTCCTCCTGCCGAAGCCCCTTCGCGGCGGGCGCACCACGACCTGTCCGTAGTGGATCTCACCCGTGATCCGCACCCGCAGCAGGACAGGGGCCTCGACGGGCCGACGCGCCTTGATCTCGGAGTAGTTCATCACCAGGCCGCCGGTGTCCACCACGACGCCCGGCCGGGTCAGCAGTTTCAGGGCTCCGGCGCGCAGGTCCAGGTCGATGTCCAGGGTGTCGTGTGCGATCACCGCGTCGGTGAAGTCGAGCGTCACCTCACCCCACGCCGAACGGATCTCCAGCCGCCGCGGAACCACCCAGGCGTCGCCACGCCGGGTCGAGGCCCCTTCCTGCTGGATCCGGACGAGGTCTTCGGCCCCGACGGGCATCTCACCGGCCACCGCCGGCAGATCCCCCGTCACCACGGCGAGCTCGCCCACCGTACGGGCCGACAGCGCGATCTCCAGCCGCTCCTCCAGCTCCTCCAGGGTGAGCCGTCCGTCGCCCGCGGCGACGCGCAGCACGTCCACGGTCCGGTCCCGGTCCGCGTGCGACGCCCTCACCTCAGGCGATCCGCCGGTCCGCGCCAACTCCGCCGCCATCACTCCACCCCGATCCCCCGGGCACGGCACCCGGCCAGCCAGTCGAAGACTAACGCTATATCGCGTTATACCCAACGGCCAACCCCGCATCCGCCGTTCCCTTCCCCCGCCCCTATCGTGACCGGCATGCAGTCCTACACGATCGGCCAGGCAGCACGGCTGCTCGGCGTGAGCCCGGACACCGCCCGCCGCTGGGCGGACGCGGGCCGCATCACGACCCACCGCGACGAGGCCGGCCGACGGCTCATCGACGGGCGGGACCTGGCCGCCTTCTCGGTCGAGCTCGCCCGGTCCGGCGCCGCCGAGGAGGACACCCCGTACACCTCGGCCCGCAACGCCTTCCCCGGCATCGTCACAGCGATCAAACTCGGCGACGTCGCCGCCCAGGTCGAGATCCAGGCCGGCCCGCACCGGCTCGTCTCCCTGCTCACCCGCGAGGCGGTGGAGGAACTGGGCCTGGAGGTCGGCATGGAGGCGACGGCCCGCGTGAAGTCGACGAACGTCCACATCGACCGCGTCTGAGCCGGGGCGGCAGCGGAGTCGACGCAAACGCACGCATACCCGGCCCAACGCCCCCACCGGGCTACCGTGCACCCATGAGCCTCAGCATCCGCAACCAGCTCCCCGGCACCGTCACCGCCGTCACCCCGGGCGAGGCCATGGCGACGGTCAGGGTCCGCCTCACCGGCGGCCAGGACCTCACCGCGGCGATCACCCGCGAGGCCGCGGAAGACCTCCGTCTCACCCCGGGCACCGCCGTGCGCGCCCTCATGAAGTCGACGGAGGTCTCATTGGCCACCGCGCCCATCGAGGGCCTGTCGATCCGCAACCAGCTCCCCGGCACCGTCACGGACATCGCGGCCGGCGACGCGATGGCGTCGGTCCGCGTCACGGTCGAGGGCGGCGAACTGACCGCCGCGATCACCAGGGACGCGGCGGAGGACCTGGCCCTGTCGCCCGGGATCCCCGTAGTCGCCCTGATCAAGGCGACCGAGGTGTCACTCGCCACCGCATGACGAGAGGGGCCCCGCACGAGCGGAGCCCCTCTGTGACCGGTCGGTCGATCAGTCCTCGTACGCGTCCAGCGGCGGGCAGGAGCACACCAGGTTCCGGTCGCCGAAGGCCTGGTCGATGCGGCGCACCGGCGGCCAGTACTTGTCGGCGGTCGACACCCCGGCCGGGAAGACGGCCTCCTCACGGCTGTAGGCGTGCTCCCACTGGCCGGCGAGCGCACCGGCGGTGTGCGGGGCGCCGCGCAGCGGGTTGTCGTCCGCGGGCCACTCGCCGGAGCCGACCTTCTCGATCTCCGCGCGAATCGCGATCATGGCCTCGCAGAACCGGTCCAGCTCGGCCAGGTCCTCCGACTCGGTCGGCTCGATCATCAGCGTCCCGGCCACCGGGAACGACATGGTCGGCGCGTGGAAGCCGTAGTCGATCAGCCGCTTGGCGATGTCGTCGACGCTCACGCCGGTCGCCTTCGTCAGGGGCCGCAGGTCGATGATGCACTCGTGGGCGACGAGCCCGCCGGGACCGGTGTAGAGCACCGGGTAGTGCGGCTCCAGCCGCTTGGCGATGTAGTTGGCGCTGAGCACGGCCACCTGCGTGGCCCGCTTCAGCCCCTCGCCGCCCATGAGCCGTACGTACGCCCACGAGATGGGCAGGATGCCGGCGGAGCCCCACGGCGCCGCGGAGATGGGCCCGACACCCGTCTCCGGGCCCGCCTCGGGCTGCAGCGGGTGGTTCGGCAGGTACGGCGCGAGGTGCTCGCGCACCGCCACCGGCCCGACGCCGGGACCGCCGCCGCCGTGCGGGATGCAGAAGGTCTTGTGCAGGTTCAGGTGCGAGACGTCCCCGCCGAAGTGCCCCGGCTTGGCGAGCCCGACGAGCGCGTTGAGGTTGGCACCGTCGACGTAGACCTGCCCGCCCGCCTCGTGCACCTGCGCGCAGATGTCGGCGACGTGCTCCTCGAACACCCCGTGCGTGGACGGGTACGTGATCATCAGCACGGACAGTTGGTCGCGGTACTGCTCGATCTTCGCCCGCAGGTCCTCGACGTCGATCTCGCCGTCCTCGGCGGTCTTCACGACGACGACCTTCATGCCCGCCATCACCGCGCTGGCGGCGTTGGTGCCGTGCGCGGACGACGGGATCAGGCACACGGTGCGCTGCTCGTCCCCGTTGGCCCGGTGATACCCGCGGACGGCGAGCAGGCCTGCCAGCTCGCCCTGCGATCCGGCGTTCGGCTGGAGGGACACCTTGTCGTAGCCGGTGACCTCGGCGAGCCGGTCCTCCAGCTCGTGGATGAGGGTGAGGTAGCCCCCGGCCTGCTCGGCGGGCACGAAGGGGTGCAGCTGCCCGAACTCGGGCCAGGTGACCGGCTCCATCTCGGTGGTCGCGTTGAGCTTCATGGTGCAGGAGCCCAGCGGGATCATGCCCCGGTCGAGCGCGTAGTCCCGGTCGGCCAGCCGGCGCAGGTAGCGCAGCATGGCGGTCTCGGAGCGGTGCTGGTGGAAGACGGGGTGCGTCAGGTAGTCGTCGGTGCGCAGCAGAGCGGCCGGAAGCCCGTCCTCGGTGGCCGCGTCCAGCGCCTCGACGACGCCGTCGACCCCGAAGGCGGCCCAGACGGCACGCAGCTGGGCGCGCGTCGTGGTCTCGTCGCAGGCGATCGAGACGTGGTCGGTGTCGACGAGACGCAGGTTGACCCCGTTGTCCCGCGCGGCGGCAACGACCTCGGCGGCCCGGCCCTCGACGCGTGCCGTCAGGGTGTCGAAGTAGACCCCGTGGACGACCTCGACCCCACCGCCCGCGAGCCCGGCGGCCAGGACCGTGGCGTACCGGTGGGTGCGCCGCGCGATGCCCTTCAGTCCCTCCGGGCCGTGGTAGACGGCGTACATGCCGGCCATGACGGCGAGCAGCACCTGAGCGGTGCAGATGTTGCTGGTGGCCTTCTCACGGCGGATGTGCTGCTCACGCGTCTGCAGCGCCAGCCGGTAGGCCTTGTTCCCGTCGGCGTCCACGGACACGCCGACGAGCCGCCCGGGCAGGCTGCGCGCCATCTTGTCCTGGACCGCCATGTAGCCGGCGTGCGGTCCGCCGAAGCCCATGGGCACGCCGAAGCGCTGCGTCGTCCCGACGGCGATGTCCGCCCCGAGTTCACCGGGCGACCTCAGCAGCGTCAGCGCCAGCAGATCGGCGGCGACGGTGACGAGCGCCCCGAGCCCGTGCGCCTGGTCGATGACCGGCTTGATGTCCCGCACGGCGCCGGAGGCACCCGGGTACTGGATCAGCACGCCGTTGATCTCGCGCTCGGCGATCTCGGCGGGGATGCCCTGGCCGAGGTCGGCGACGACGACCTCGACGCCGGTCGGCTCGGCGCGGGTCTGGATCACGGCGATGGTCTGCGGCAGCGTGTCCGCGTCGACCAGGAACAGGCCCTTCTTGTTCTTGCCCAGACGCCGCGAGAGCGCCATGGCCTCGGCGGCCGCCGTGCCCTCGTCGAGCAGGGAGGCGCCGGAGGTCGGCAGTCCGGTCAGGTCGGCGACCATCGTCTGGAAGTTGAGCAGCGCCTCGAGCCGGCCCTGCGAGATCTCCGGCTGGTACGGCGTGTATGCCGTGTACCAGGACGGGTTCTCCATGACGTTGCGCATGATGACCGGCGGCGTGAACGTGCCGTAGTAGCCGAGGCCGATCATGGAGCCGAGGACCTGGTTGCGGTCGGCGAGCGAGCGCAGCTCGGCGATCACCTCGGCCTCGCTGCGGGCCCCCGGGAGGTCCAGAGCCTCGGCGCTCTTGATCACGGCCGGGACCGCGGCGGCCGTGAGCTCGTCCAGCGAGCCGTAGCCGACGTGGGCGAGCATCTTGGCGCAGGCCTCGTGGTCGGGGCCGATGTGGCGCTGCTCGAAGGGGACTGCCTCTTCGAGCTCGGAGAGCGGAATGCGGTGGGCGGTCATTACGGAGGCCTCCTGGTCGACACGACCTTCGAGGGGCACCACGGCACGGGTACCCGGACGGCCTCCCCCTCTGTCATCTCAACCTGAGAGCTTCACCGGATCGCCCGAAGACGTCCGGCTTTCACCGTCGGTGAGAGCGGAAGCCGTCGACACCCGCCCTGCTTTCCAGAGTGACCTCGTCCGTGCGGTACGTGAGCCTGAGAGATTCCGGGGAGGATTTGCTCCTTCGGCGCCTCCGGTGGTGTCCGGAGGACTCTCCCGCACGGGGTCAACAGCCGCTGCCAGCGTACCAGCGAGGTCCACGCACGAACCTTCGAGTGGCCGCATCCCTACTTGTACCGTTTTGTAGTCTTTACGGATAGTTGCGACCATGTGGAGGGCCCGTGCGAACCGACATCGATCCGCGCAACCTGATCGGCCGCAAGGCGTTCGACCGCAACGGGACCAGGATCGGCACGATCGACGAGGTCTACCTCGACGACGCCACCGGCGTGCCGGAGTGGGCGGCCATACGGACCGGCCTGTTCAGCAGGGACGCTTTCGTCCCCTTGGAGCCCAGCGAACTGATCGAGGGCGCCCTCCACGTCCCCTTCGACCGCGCCCTGATCAAGGACGCCCCGGACTTCGGTGTGGGCCGCCACCTCTCCCCCGAGCAGGAACTGCAGCTCTACCACCACTACGGACTCGACCTCGCCGCCCCGCCCCCGCTCCCGGACCACGACTTCGGCAAGCTGGCGGGCACCGACGAGACGGCCTGAGACCCCGCCACGGACGCCCCGTCCCCCTCCTCGGGCCCGAGCAACACCAGCGGCAGCGGATCCGCCGCCTCCAGATCCGGATCGTCGACCCGGAAGGTCCGCACGCGCCCGGGCTCCTCCGAGGCGGGCGTCTCGAACCGTACGGTGACCCGCCCCAGGCCACTGCCCTGCACCCACCCGTGCCCGAACGCCGCGTGCCGCACATCGTGCCCGGCGGGCCACCGCCGCTCGGCGAGCGACGGCTGCTCCTCGGCCTGCGCCACGGCATGCTCCTCGACCGGGCCCTCCGCGACGGCCCGGTCCCCCGCCGCCTGCGCGAACAGGTCCTCCTGGGTGTAGTCGGCCAGACCGGTGACCCCCACCCCGAGGAGCCGCACCCCGCCGGTGGTGTCGACCGAGTCCAGCAGTCTGGCCGCCGCCTCACGGATCACCGCGGGGTCGTCCGTGGGTCCGCGCAGCGTCTCGGAGCGGGTGAGCGTCGAGAAGTCGTACCGCCGCACCTTCAGCACGATGGTCCGCCCGGACAGCCCGCCCCCGCGCAGCCTCCGCACGCACCGCTCGGCGAGCCGCTGCACCTCAAGACCGACCCGCGTCCGGTCGTGAATGTCGATGTCGTAGGTGTCCTCCACCGACACCGACTTCGCCTCGCGCTCCGCCACCACGGGCCGGTCGTCCCGCGCGAGAGCCATGGCGTAGAGACCGTGCCCGTGCGCCTTCCCCAGCAGCCGGACCAGTTCGTCCTCGCCCGCCTCGGCGATCTCCTCGACCGTGGTGATCCCGGCCCGCCTCAGATGGTCACCCGTCGTCGGCCCCACTCCCGGCAGAGTCCGCACCGACATCGGCCCGAGCATCGCCCGCTCGGTCCCCGGCTCGATCACCACCAGTCCGTCGGGCTTCGCCTCCTCCGAGGCGATCTTCGCGAGCATCTTGGAGGCGGCGAGCCCCACCGACCCCGTGAGCCCCGTGACGCTCCGGATGTCCTCACGCAGCTTCGCCCCGGCCAGCCGCGCCGACCGCTCGTCCCAGGCCACTTCCCCGGCCTCCAGGTCCACGAACGCCTCGTCCAGGCTCAGCGGCTCCACCAGCGGCGACAGCGCACGCAGCAGCTCCATCACCCGCTCGCTGATCGAGCGGTAGAAATTGAAGCGCGGCACGAGATACGCGGCGTTCGGCGCGAGCCGGCGGGCCTGCCCCATGGGCATCGCCGAATGCACCCCGAAGACCCGCGCCTCGTACGACGCGGTCGCCACCACACCTCGCGGCCCGAGCCCGCCCACGACCACGGCCTTCCCGCGCAGACTCGGCTTGGACGCCTGCTCCACCGAGGCGTAGAAGGCATCCATGTCGAGATGCAGGATCGTGGGCGCGGTTCTCACAACTCCGATGGTGCCCTACACCACTGACAACGCCCCGCGCGGCCACCCTGAACGCCCCACGAGAAACCGCTTACGTCCCGGCCCGGAAACGTCCCGCCTCATGCGACCGCCGACACCCCGCGCCGACGGACGACTCAACCGGCCCGGTTCCGCCGACGCGCCAGCTCGTCCGCCGGGTTGGGCCCGACCAGGGTCTCGCCGGTGTCGATCCGCTCGCCGTGCAGTTGGGACAGCGCGCTCTCGACGTCCCGCCACACCACGCCCACGGCGATCCCGAACACACCCTGACCACCCTGGAGCAAGGCATGGACCTCGTCGGGCGAGGTGCACTCGTAGACCGTCGCGCCGTCGCTCATCAAGGTCATGCGCTCGAGGTCGCTGAAACCGCGCTCCCTGAGGTGCTGGACGGCCGTGCGGATGTTCTGCAGCGACACCCCGGTGTCCAGGAACCGCTTGACGATCTTCAGGACGACCACGTCCCGGAAGCTGTACAGCCGCTGCGTCCCGGAACCGTAAGCGGGGCGCACGCTCGGCTCGACGAGCCCGGTGCGGGCCCAGTAGTCCAACTGCCGGTAGGTGATACCGGCGGCCGCACAGGCCGTGGGGCCGCGATAGCCGATCTGCTCGGACGCCATGGACGTCGTCCCTCCGCTGCTCGGCACCGCTGTCGGTCGCTGCGGAGCGTGATCGGCCGCACCATCGGGCTGGGGGCATCCCCCGCCCGGGAGGGGCCGTGAGCCGGGGGGAGGGTACGGACCGCTCGCCCTGAGACTGCGCTCGGGGCCACCCCCAGCCGTACCGTCGCCGCTGCTTCTCACGCCGACCTCCGTCCTTGACCTGCCTTCTCGACGGTAGGCAGTCACCAGGGGTGCGTCAACGATCGCCACACTCGCCACGCCGAGTGATAATCACCCTGAGAGTGGTTTCCCGTGTCCCACCGCGGGGAAAGGCTAGCCGAATGTGTTCGGAACGGGCCGCATGACGCACACACACGCCACCGGCACATGCGGGCATTTCACCCGTCACACACGACGGGCGGCCCTGTCACGGACCACATCGTCCGCCGGGCCGCCCACACGCCTCATCGACCGCTGCCGCTCCCCGAGAAGCTCACTGACTGCTGGAGCCGAAGTCCTCCGGAGAGATCTGGTCGAGGAACTCGCGGAACTTCTCCACCTCGTCCTCCTGCTCGTCCGGGATCGCGATGCCGGCGTCGTCGAGCACCGTGTCACTGCCGTAGATCGGCGTCCCGGTGCGCAGCGCGAGCGCTATGGCGTCGGACGGGCGGGCGCTCACCTCGACACCGCTGGCGAAGACCAGCTCCGCGTAGAAGACGCCCTCACGCAGGTCCGTGATGCGCACTTCCGTGAGCTCCTGGCCTACGGCTTCCAGCACGTCCTTGAACAGGTCGTGTGTCAGCGGCCGCGCGGGAGCCATGCCCTGCTGGGCGAAGGCGATCGCCGTCGCCTCCCCCGGCCCGATCCAGATGGGGAGGTAACGGTCGCCTCCCACTTCACGCAGCAGCACGATCGGTTGGTTGGAGGGCATTTCGACCCGGACACCTACGACATCGAGCTCGTTCACACAGCAACCCTAGGCCGTGCTCGGGACGTTTGGGTAGTCGGGCAGGTATCGGGCGCCTGATCCGGCCCCCGAGCGCCCGGCCGCCTCAGGGCAGCCGCACCCCGAGCGCCGTCTGCACCAGCGCGGCGTGCAGCTTCACCGTGAGCCCCGCCAGCTCCTTGGTGCGGGCCTCGGCATGAGCCCTGGTCTGCGGGTTCCGGTGCCGTCTCAGAGGGGCCACCACCTGGTCGACGAGCCCGGCCTCACGGTCGGCGGCGGCCTTCATCGCCCGCAGGTGCCGCGGCTCGATCCCGAACCGCCCGAGCTCGACGACGAGCAGGGCGACGGTGACCGCCTCGGCGTCGTAGGCCCCGTCCTCCAGCGGGGTGAGGAGGCCGTAGGACTCCCACTCCTTGAGCTCCTGCTCCCCGACGCCGACGGCGGCGAGCAGCTCCGTACGCCCGATCCTGGCCGCTGTGGGCGCCTCGGGAGGCTCGGACGCGGATTCACCGTCGCGCTGACGGCCCACGACCGGCAGTTGCACGGCCTCACCGCGCGCCACGGCCTCCAGGTGCTCCCGGATCACCTTCAGGGGCAGATAGTGGTCCCGCTGCATCCTCAGGACGTGACCGAGGCGCTCGACGTCACGGGCGCTGAATTTGCGGTACCCCGACGGGGTCCGCTGCGGCTCGATGAGCCCTTCCGACTCCAGAAAGCGGATCTTGGAGATGGTCACTTCGGGAAACTCGTCGCGCAGCACGTTCAGCACCGTGCCGATGCTCATCAGCCCACTGTCCGTGGCGGCGGCGCCGTGCCCGGCACCGCCGCTCGGTGTATGCAGCATGGACCTTCCCTGACGGATGGACCTTCGCTGGGATCTGTCCGGACGGAACCCGGTCAGTAGCCCCGCTGGCTGGCGTAGAAGACCAACCGGTACTTGCCGATCTGCACCTCGTCGCCGTTGTTCACGGCGACCTGGTCGATCCGCTCCCGGTTCACATACGTGCCGTTCAAGCTGCCCACGTCGGCGACCGTGAACGAACCGTCCTGACCACGGCGGAACTCCACGTGCCGCCGGGAGACCGTCACGTCGTCCAGGAAGATGTCGCTCTGCGGATGCCGGCCGGCCGTGGTCAGATCGCCGTCCAGCAGGAAGCGGCTGCCCGAGTTCGGCCCGCGGCGCACGACCAGGAGCGCGGAACCCAGCGGCAGCGCGTCGACGGCGGCCTGCGCCTCCGGGGACAGGGTCGGCATCGGCGTCTGGCCGGTGGTCTCGCTGTCGTAGGCCTCGAGACCGGAGATGGAGATCGTGGAGGTCGTCTCGGACGGACGCTCCGGCGCCGCGCCCGGCCGCAGCGGCGCGCCGCAGTTGGAGCAGAAACGGCTGTTCTCCGCGTTGCGGTTGCCGCACCTCGTACACACCAGGGCCGACATGGGATCCTCCTGCCGCGGCTGCCCACCGGGGGCGTTGGACGCATACGGGTCGGAAAACCCTCCACCCGCACTTGAGGTCGACGGTTGCCCGAAACCTATGCCGCCGGGCTGTGCAGGGTCAACCGACGGCGCGCCCTGACCTCCGGAAACGTCGCCACCCGGGCCGCCGACCTGGTCCCGGAACAGCGGCCGCTGGCCCTCCGCGTCAGGCTGCGCGCGATGACGAGCGGTCGCATTGTCGCTACCTTCTCGCGCGCTCTTGCCGAACAACTTCGCAAACAACTTCACGGGCGATTCCCCTTGACCGAAACAGACCCGCCCGTGGGGCAGGACGAACCCTGACTGAACACTCTGGCCGACCCGGACATCCTGACAACGTCCGTCTGCACCAGACAGTTTCCACCACGCACCGCCCATTCGGTGCGCCGACCCCCCGCAACCTCATGCCCTCGCCGGACGCCGCCCATGCACCCCCGGTTCACTGCGAGGACGACCGAGCGTAGTCAGGCCGCTTCGCTGCTCGCAAGGCGTCCACGACGATGTCGGTGGACCGCTCGATCGTGACGGTGGCCTGTTCCTTCTCGAGAGTCTGCACCACACCTCCGGGGATGTTGAGCGCCGGCTCGAGGTCCTGCGACTTGCCGATGACCTTGAAACGATAGGGCGCGTTGATCTTGTTCCCGTCGACGCCCACACCCTTGCCCGAGTCCGTGAGATACGTGCTCGCGACGACCCGTACGCCGTTGACCTGGATCGCCTCCGCACCCGCCGCGCGCAGCTCCTGGATCGCGTCGAGCAGCATGTCCGCCTCGACCGTCCCCTTCGTGTCCTGGATCGTCATGGTGATGCCGGGCCCCTGCGCGGCCACCGTGCCCGCGAGGATGCCGAGTTGCCTCTCCTTCTCGATCGTCTGCTTCCGGGCCTCCTCGGCCTGGTCAGAGCTGTTCTCCAGCTCGTCGCGCTGCTTCTCGAGACCTTGCTTCTCGTCCTCAAGACGTTGAGTACGGTCATCCAGTTCATCGAGGATGCGGACAAGATCTTCCTGCCGTGCGCCACGCAGGGCGCTGTCGCTGTCGCTGTTCGAGGCCACCTGCACGGCCAGCCCGAACCCGAGGCCGAACAGCAGCACCGCGACGATGAGTTGGGCCCGGGTGACCCGCGGCGGCCACAGCCCCTGCGCCAGCCGCTGCCGCCCGGTCAGTCGCGGCTCGGGATCCGGCTGCGGTTCCGGTGCCTGCTCGGGCTCCGGCTCCTTCGGGGTCGCCTCGGCGGCCGGCGCCGCCGCGGGCATCTCCTGGGGCAGCTCCTTGCGCAGCCTGTTCCCGGACTCGCCACCGCCCTCGCGCGTGTCGCCCTGGTCCTCGGCGGGCTTCTCGTCGTGATCGCTCATCGGCCTCACGCCCGGAAAACGTGCCGGCGGATCGCCGCGGCGTTGGAGAAGATCCGGATGCCGAGGACGACCACCACACCGGTGGACAGCTGGGCACCCACGCCCAGCTTGTCGCCCAGGAACACGATCAACGCGGCCACGACCACGTTCGACAGGAACGACACCACGAAGACCTTGTCGTCGAAGATGCCGTCGAGCATGGCCCGCAGGCCGCCGAAGACGGCGTCGAGCGCCGCGACGACAGCGATCGGCAGATAAGGCTCGACCACCGCCGGAACCTCAGGCCGGACCAACAGGCCGGCCACGACTCCCACGACGAGGCCCAGTACGGCGATCACGATGTGCCCTTCTCGCTCTTCTCAATGCTCGGCTGTGCTGTACGTACGGTCACACTCGGTGCGGCAGGCAGCCGGAGGTCGTCCTCCACGGAGATGCCCGTCCTGATGCCGTAGCTCTCCTGCAACGCGTTCAGATACAAACCGTCCGCACTGTTCTGGAACCGCGTGCTCAGCCGCTGTCCGTCCCCCACCGCCAGCACCGTGTACGGCGGCACCAGCGGCTTGTTGTCGACCAGTATGGCGTCCCCCGCGGCCCTGATCGCGGACAGCGCGGTCAGCCGCTGCCCGTTGATGGAGACGGCCTCGGCGCCCGACTCCCACAGCCCGTTCACCACGCGCTGCATGTCCCGGTCACGCACCCGGCCGGTATCGGAGAACCCGGTGGTCTCACGCGGATCACCGTCGCCACCCGAGGCGGTTTCCTTGGCGTCGTTCACCACGAGCTTCACACCGGGGCCGTGTACCGCGACCGCGCCCGACAGGATGCCCGCCAGATCGGAGTCCGCGCCGCCGCCGCTGTGCTTCAGTGCCTCGCGCTGCCGTGCGCTGACGTCCGCGCGCAGCTCGTCGACGGAGTCCTCCAGCTTGTCCGCGGCTTCGGTCTCCCGGTCGATGCGGTCGACCAGCTCTTCGCGCTCCTTGGCGACGACCGGGGCGGCGACCCGCGCCTGCGCGGCTCCGACGGTCACGACGAGGGCCGCGAGCACCAGGCCGGCGGCGAGCCCCAGCTTCGCCCTGAGCGTCTTCGGCATGCCGCTCTCACCCGCGGCCTTCCTGCGCGCGGTGGCCTCGGCATATCCGTCGTCGAGGCTGTGGTCCATGACGTTGGTGAGCAACGACATGGACGCATCCGGGCGCCGGGGCCGCGTGGGTGTGCTCCGAATGGGGGGTTGCTGCGGCATGCCGCACATCGTCGCACGTCGCGAGCACTACCTCCGAACGGCCCCACCGGCGTGCCGGACAGGCCCCGTTGGGGACACTTGTCCGGCACGCACGCGTGCAGCCCGTTCTACCGGCCGGCGCTGTCCACGACCGCCGACCATTCGTCCAGCAGGGCCTGCGCGGAGGCGTCGTCCGGCCCCTCGGCCCACAGGTGGGTGACGGCTTCGGCCGGGTCGGGCAGCACCATCACCCAGCGGCCGTCGGTCTCCACCACACGCACACCGTCCGTGGTGTCCACGAAGCGGTCTCCGGCCGCCTCGACGACCCGCCGCATCACCAGCCCCTTGACGGCCCACGGGGTCGCCAGATCCCGCTTCAGGACGTGCGCCCGCGGGATCCGCGCGTCGATCTGGCTGAGCGTGAGCTGTGTCCGCCCCACGAGCCCGATGAGCCGCACGAAGGCTGCGGTGGCGTCGTACACGCTGCTGAACTCGGGGACGATGAAGCCGCCCTTGCCGTCACCGCCGAAGATCGTCCCTTCCTCACCGCCGACGCGTGTCAGGTCGTCGGGGGAGGTGGTCGTCCACTCGACCTGCGTCCCGTGGTACGCCGCCACCTGCTCGGCGATCCGGGTCGTGGTCACCGGCAGAGCCACTCGGCCGCTGCGCCGCTCGGCGGCGACGAGGTCCAGCATCACGAGCAGCGCCCGGTCGTCCTCGATGATCCGCCCCTTCTCGTCGACGAGCGACAGCCGCTCACCGACGGGGTCGAACCGGACGCCGAAAGCGGCTCCCGAGGACGCCACGATCTCCCCGAGACGCACCATGCCCGACCGCCGCATGTCGGCCGTCTCCGTCGGCCTGGACTCGTCGAGGCCGGGGTTGATCGTCAGCGAGTCGACCCCGAGCTTGCCGAGCAGGCTCGGCAGCACCAGTCCGGCACTTCCGTTGGAGGCGTCCACGACGACCTTCAGCCCGGAGTCCGCGATCCCGCTCGTGTCGACGTTCCGCAGCAGCGACCCGGTGTACGAGTCGAAGACACTGGCCGGGAAGTGCAGGTCACCGATCTCCCCGGGGAAGGCGCGACGGTACTCCTGCCGCGCGAAGACCCGGTCCAGCTTCCGCTGGCTGCCCTGCGACAGGTCCGCACCGTTCCCGTCGAAGAACATGATGTCCACGGAGTCCGGCACCCCGGGCGTGGTACGGATCATGATGCCGCCCGCGCTGCCTCGAGCGGTCTGCTGTCGAGCCACGGGCAGCGGCACGTTCTCCAGGTCCCGCACGTCGATCGCGCTGGCCTGGAGCGCGGAGATCACCGCCCGCTTCAGCGCACGGGCACCACGCGAGTGGTCCCGGGCCGTGGTGACGGTCGAGCCCTTCTTCAGCGTCGTCGCGTACGCGCCTGCGAGCCGCACCGCGAGTTCCGGCGTGATCTCCACGTTCAGGATGCCGGACACACCGCGGGCGCCGAAGAGATGCGCCTGGCCCCTGGATTCCCAGATCACCGAGGTGTTGACGAAGGCGCCGGCCTCGATGGTCTTGAACGGGTAGACCCGCACATTGCCCTGGACGATCGATTCTTCACCGATCAGGCACTCATCACCGATGACCGCCCCGTCCTCGATCCGCGCCGCACGCATGATGTCGGTGTTCCTGCCGACCACGCAGCCGCGCAGATTGCTGTGGGGTCCCACGTAGACGTTGTCGTGGACGACGGCCTTGTGCAGAAACGCGCCGCTCTTGACGACCACGTTGGAGCCCACGACGGTGTGCTCACGGATCTCGGAGCCGGCCTCGACCTTGGCGTAGTCGCCGATGTAGACGGGTCCACGGAGGACGGCGTCGGGATGGACCTCGGCTCCTTCGGCGACCCATACGCCCGGGGAGATCTCGAACCCGTCGATGTCGACGTCGACCTTGCCCTCCAGGACATCGGCCTGCGCCTTCACATAGCTCTCGTGGGTGCCGACATCCTCCCAGTAGCCCTCGGCGATGTAGCCGTAGATGGGCTTGCCTTCCTTCATCAGCTGCGGGAAGACATCGCCGGACCAGTCGACGGGCACGTCAGGCTCGACGTAGTCGAAGACCTCGGGCTCCATCACGTAGATACCGGTGTTCACCGTGTCGGAGAAGACCTGGCCCCAGGTGGGCTTCTCGAGGAAGCGCTCCACCTTGCCTTCCTCGTCGACAATGGTGATACCGAATTCCAGCGGATTGGGCACACGCGTCAGACAGACCGTGACCAGCGCGCCCTTCTCCTTATGGAAATTGACGAGCTCGGTGAGGTCGAAATCCGTCAGAGCATCGCCGGAGATGACGAGGAAGGCATCGTCCTTCAGCGCTTCCTCGGCGTTCTTGACGCTTCCGGCGGTACCGAGTGGCTTCTCCTCATTGGCATAGGTGAGCTCCATACCGAGCTCTTCGCCGTCACCGAAGTAGTTCTTGACGAGCGAGGCCAGGAACTGGACAGTTACGACTGTTTCGTTGAGCCCATGCCTTTTGAGCAGCCGAAGAACATGCTCCATGATCGGCCGGTTGGCCACCGGCAGGAGCGGCTTGGGCATGCTTGAGGTCATAGGGCGAAGGCGCGTGCCTTCGCCTCCGGCCATCACGACGGCCTTCATGTCGGGGGCGTCCTCCTCGAAGAGACGGTCTAGCCGACTTCCCCCGCCAGGATTGTCCCGTACTTTTCCACCACGGGCCATCGCGCCGCTACGGCCGGACCAATCCGGGAGTTCAATCGGCCATGGCGTCCGCACGGACCAGGCGGCGGACTTGTACCACGTAGAGGACTCCTGCCCACCAGTACAGCGTTGTACCCCATCCGGCGAACGCCCATCCGAAAATAGCAGCCAGTGACGAGATCCAGCCACTTCCGTCACTGAGCAGAAGCAGGGGGAAGGCGTACATCAGGTTGAAGGTGGCGGCCTTACCCAGGAAGTTCACCTGGGGCGGCGGATAGCCGTGCCGGCGGAGGATGCCCACCATCACCAGCAGGACCAGCTCTCGCGCCAGAAGTGCAGCGGTCAGCCAGAGGGGCAGAATCTCGCGCCAGGTGAGGCCGACCAAGGTCGAAAGAATGTAGAGCCGGTCAGCCGCAGGATCGAGGAGCCGACCGAGGCTGCTGATCTGGTTCCAGCGCCGCGCGAGCTTGCCGTCCAGGTAGTCACTGACGCCGCTCAGGGCCAGTACCAGAAGGGCCCAGCCGTCACTCTTGGGTCCACCGAACTCAGGACGCAGGATCAGCCACAGGAAGACGGGCACGCCGACGAGACGAGCCATGCTGAGGATGTTCGGGATGGTGAGCACACGGTCCGTCTGGACGCGAGTCTCCTGAACCTCCACCCGGGGGCCTCCTGTGGGAAAAGTGCCAACGATGCCCCCTGACCCTACCTCAACACAAAAAAGCTCTGGCTCTTGGGCGGTGTGCCCAAGAGCCAGAGCTCTAAAAGGAGTTCGGCGGCGTCCTACTCTCCCACAGGGTCCCCCCTGCAGTACCATCGGCGCTGTAAGGCTTAGCTTCCGGGTTCGGAATGTAACCGGGCGTTTCCCCTACGCTATAACCACCGAAACACTATGAA
>NZ_JAAHBP010000021.1 GCF_023184515.1 Streptomyces sp. D2-8
CCCCGTACTCCATCGCCAGCACGGTGCCCAGGGCCAGCAGGATCACGGCGCGGATCGCGATGCGGGCCTTCGCCTGCCGGCCCGCCAGGCCGGTCTTCGGCTCTCGGCGGCCGGCGATCAGCATCAGCGAGAACCCGGCGAGGGTGGCGAACAGGGCCGACGAGCGCCCCTCGGCCAGAAAGTACACCCAGCTGCCGACGCTGTCCCCGGCTGACTCCATCGGGGCGATGTGCACGATGTACATGCCGAACACCGCCAGCGCGCGGGCCAGATCCAACCCGACCAGGCGTCCCATCGAGGGACCGCCCGAGACCTGCCCGGCGGAATCGGACGAGGTTCTCGGCCCTGGAGGCGAGTTCTCCTGCGGAGCCGATGTCTCCTGCGGCGGCTTGATCTGTGTCATGCGCAGAATCCTTCGGTGCCGTCAGGAGACGGACCATCCGGCAGGCTTCGGTAACACCCCCGCCGACCGGCCGGGACCACCCCGCCGACCGGCGGAACAGCGCCGCGTCGGCCGGCCGGCAGGCCCGGACAGTCAACTGCCCTACTTGATGACGGCGTTGGCCACCACGACCGCAAGCCCGAGCAACGCGTCCACTGTGCCGATCTTCAAGGCGGAGCCCCACGTGCGACCGGCAGCGCGGGCCGCGAGCAGGCCCCAGGCGAACAGCAGCACCACGTTCACGGCGAAGGCCACGTACTCGATGCCCGCCGAGGGCCACCACCCCCAGGCCGCTCCGAGCAGCAGGAGCAGTGTCGGCGCCGTCGCCACCACCAACGGCCACTCGGACAGCAACAGCCGCACCGCGGCGCGCACACCGTGATGGGTCCGGTCGCCGCGCAGGGCGATCAGATGTGCGTAACCGTGCGCCAAGGCCGATGCGACGGCCGTGACCAGGAGCCACTGGGCACTGATGAACCGCTCGGCGGGCGCCGTCTCACCCTGCTCCGTCAGGGCGGCCACCATGGAGCTGGCCAGGACCGCGCCGTACACGCCCCCGAACAGCACATGGGGCCGCGCCGCACAGCGGCGCAGAGCACGGACAGGCTGACGCAGGTACAAGCGGGGCATGGCTGGGTGATCCTCGAACGGTACGGACATCGACTGTGGCCCGCAGACTCGAGCGGGCCCACGGACCGATCCCACCGGACGAGAACCGCCGACACCATCCGCCGAGCCTCGCCCACCCGCCCGCCGACAGGCCGGAGTGCCCCCCCGAGCGGGTGGAACCAGCCTGCCGGGCGCAGCAGCCGCACCGTCGCGCGCCGTGCCGACGTACTGTCGACAGCAGGCGATCACCGTACGAGAACGTGGACGCCCCGCTGCGGGGTGCACGAGGTCGCGCTCCGCGTCGGCGACCGCACCGTCCACCGCGTCGAGGAGAGATTCGGCTTCCGCACCGTCGAAGTGCGCCCCGGCGACGGCGTGTACGTCAACGGCGTCAAGATCCTCCTCAAAGGCGCCAACCGGCACACCATCTGGCCCACGTCCGGCCGGGCGACCAGCGCGCGCATCAGCCACAAGGACATCCTCCTGATGCAGGAGATGAACATGAACGCGGTCCGGATGTCCCACTACCCGCCGGACCGCCCTCGACAACGACGATGAACATGAACGCGGTCCGGATGTCCCACTACCCGCCGGACCGCCCTCGACAACGACTACGCCCGCCACGACCCCCAGCGGCGCACCGTTCTCCACCCCTGGGCGAACTTCGGCGGGATCAACACTGACCACTACGAGACGCACGACAGCACGCGCCGTATCCTCCAGGAACAGGGCGACGTCTTCATGCCCACCGAGTTCCTCCACGGCCTATACGACGGCGGCGCCGGCGCGGGGCTCGACGACTACTGGAAGCTGATGGGCCATGAACGGCTCTCCGCCGGCGGCTTCCTGTGGTCACTGGTCGACGAGGGCATCGTGCGCGACGACCTCGACGGCACCATCGATGTGGCGGGCAACGCCGCACCCGACGGCATCCTCGGCCCCTTCCGCGAGAAGGAGGCCGGCTTCTACACGATCAAGGACATCTGGTCCCCCGTACAACTCGCCGAACAAGAGCGGTTCACCTACCGACCCATCCCGCCTGACGCACGGGCCGACGGCAACGGCTACACGGTGCAGGCCGAGTACTCCGGCGTCCTGCGCCACGTCCGGTGGCGTCTGCACCCCAGCGGCTGGCTGCAGTTGGACTACCGCTACGACCTCACCGGCGAGCACCACCTGTTCGGCGTCGGCTTCGACCATCCCGAATCGCGAGTGACCGGCGTGACATGGCTCGGCCACTGGCCCCACAGGGTGTGGAAGAACCGGCTGTGCGGCGTCGCGACGGACGTCTGGACGAAGCAGCACAACGACACCGCGACCGGTGCCGACGGCTGGGTGTACCCGGAGTTCAAGGGCTACCACGCGGGCGTCCGCTGGGCGTCCCTGCACACCACCGCCGGACGCATCACCATGGTCTCCGAGGACGAGAACCTCTACCTTCGCCTCTTCACCCCCCGGTTCGGCCCGACCCTCGCCATACCGCGCCGCCTTCCCGAAGGGAGACCTGTCGTTCCTCGACGCCATCCCGGCCGTCGGCACCAAGTTCGACGCACCGTCCGCGCTCGGCCCCAGCGGCGGCCCCACCACGGCGACGGGCGACTACGGTCGAACCCTGTACTTCTCGTTCTCCCAGTAGCGCCTCCACCCCCTCGCCGACGCCGCACCATGCGGGCCGGGCCCCTGCCGACCGGCGCTGCACACAGGTGCTCGACCTCACTTTCCCGAGGCGTGCGCCTGCTCCCACGACCGTGACGGCCAGTGCCGATATGCGCCTGGTTCGCCGAGGAGGAGCGCGGCGGACTGGTCTTCCTCTGCGCGAGGGTGCCCTATCGGCGCATCTCCTTCGCCCTCCCGGACGGCTTCCGCTTCTACGAACTTCGTCGCACCGGACACACCCTGACGACCCGCTCGCCCGCGCCCTCAGTAACACGATGGTCCAAGCGCGCCGAGATCGACTCTGCGCACAGTCGTACGTTGCTTGTCCTCGCTGTCCTGCCATGTATGAGCCGACCGCAGCCGTTGCCGTCCCCAGCGGGACCCGGCACCGGTGTCCTCCCGGGATCTGAGCCAGGACAGGCCCAGATCCTCGGGCGCGGGGTTCATCCGGCGGTCAGAGCGGTCCACCTTTGGTTGGAGCCGCCGTTGCAGTCCCACAGCACGAGCTGCGTGCCGTCGGTCGTGGAGGAGCCCGGAACATCGAGGCAGCGGCCGGAGGCGGGGTTGCGGTAGCCGCCGTTGTAGGGCTGCCAGACCTGGTTGGCGCCGCCGTGGCAGGCCCAGGTCTGCACCTTGGTGCCGTTGGCGGTGGCCCCGCCGGCGGCGTCGAGGCACTTGCCCAGGGAGCGCAGGGTGCCGTCGGTGTAGGCGGACCAGTACTGGTTGGCACTGTCGCCGCAGCTCCACGTCTGAACGGCGGTCCCGTCGGTGGTGTTGGCGCCGTTGACGTCCATGCACTTGCCGGCGATGCCGGACTGCACACGGGAGGGCGCGGGGGCGGGGTTCTTCAGCCACCCGGCGCTGTCCGCCGACTGGACGCCACGGTGGAAGGCGTCGGCCATCTTCTGGTAGCCCGAGTCGTTGGGATGCAGGGGGTCGGCCAGGTCGGCCGTGGTCAGGCTGCTCATGTCGACGAATGCGACGTGTTTGCCCGTGGCCTGTGCGTCGCTGACGATTTGGCGGATGGCCTGGTTGTACGTGCCCCGCCACTGCTCCTCCGAGCTGCTGGTGGACACGACCAGGGAGGCGACGAGGACGGTCGCATCGGGGACGTCGGCGGTGATCTGGTTGACCAGCGACCTCAGCCGGGCGATGGCGCTGTCGACCTCGGAGGCCCCTTGGAGGTCGTTGGTGCCGATGTGCAGCGTCACGACGTTGGGCCGGTAGCGGGTCAGTGAGGCGTCGGCGAGTGCGGCGATCTGGTCGATCCGGTATCCGGAGTGGCCTTCGTTGTCGGGGTCGGACATCGACCCGCCCCGCACCGTGCCGACGAAGTCCAGCGGATGGCCGTCCGCCGCAAGCTGGTTCCACAGCGGACCCCGGTAACCGTTGCCCGTACTGCTTCCCACGCCCCAGGTGATCGAGTCGCCCAACGGCATGACCCGCAAAGGCGTGTCGGAGGCGGCGGAGGCAGGGGCCACACCTGCCGCTGTCCCCCCGAGCGCGGTGGCGACAAGCGTGATCAGGGGTAGAATCCAAGATTTTCTCATGCAGTTTCCTCTGTTCTGCGAGTGATTGCTCAATCAGCGGGGCTGATCGCCGCCCGTCCGTACCAGGGTGTGATGCGTGACGACGCCCCTCTCGGCTTCCGGCTCTCCGAACACGTGCAGCCGGCCCATCCAGGGCGGGGCGATCGAGGTGGGGTGCCGAGGACCACGCCGATGCCGCCTGCCTGCATCAGCTCCGTGGGCCTGCCCAGCCAGCCGAACTCCCGTGCGCCTGGGTGAGGTTCGAGCTTCGCCCAGGTCGGGTATCAGGCGGGCTCCCCGTACTGCACTCCGCGTCCGTTGGTGGAGACGTAGACCCGGCCGTACACGCGCGGGTCACCGGTGATGGCGGCTCCGGTCCAGCCCCACTGGTGCTGGTCGTCGTTGATCCGCGTCCAGGTCTTGGCCTCATCGTCGGAGCGGTGGATGGCGTTGAAGCTCTCGACGGCGCCGACCATGTAGATCGACGGGTAGGAAGCGCCCCTGGCGGCCTTGCCGAAGCCCAGGGTATGTGCGGCGTGGCAGCTGCTGACCTTGGCGAAGGTCGCACCTGCGTCGGTCGAGCGGTACAGCCCGTTCGCCTTGAGGCTGAGCCACAGGTCGCCGGTGCGGCCCGGAGCAGCCGTCAGCTGGAACTCGCTGTCGCCCGTGCTCAGGCCGGTGGCCCGCGCGATGAAGGTCCGGCCGCTGTCGGTGCTGGCGAACACCGTGCCGGTCGTGGTGTCGAAGGCGTAGAAGCGGGTCGGATCGACGGGGTCCGCGATCGGGGCGGCACCCTTCGGGAAGGAGGCGACCTCGGACCAGGTGGCGCCGTTGTCGGCCGAGCGGTATCCGGGGTTCGCCGTGCCGAAGGACCACAGCAGCACGCTGCCGTCGGCGTTGGTGGCGATCGGCCCCGGCGCGTCCTTGGCGATGGCGGGCTGCGCCCCGAAGGGGGCCCAGGTCTTGCCGCCGTCGAGCGAGTAGGCGCCGTTGGCGTCGTTGCTCCAGCCCGCCCGGACCACGTACGACGGCTTGGCCGCGGCCAGCGACAGGCCGGTGGAGGTGCCGAACACCGGGTTCGACGCCATGCCGCGCGAGGGCGACGCCGTGAGCCGCTCGTGGTACATCACACCGATGTCCCCGGACCCGCTGAGCAGGTGCGCCTCACCGGTCGGAGGCGAGACCAGCTGGCGGATGGACGCCTCCTCCAGGCCGCGGATCTGCGGGGCCCAGCGCTTGAGGTCGCGGGTGCCGTAGAGGGTCGCGCCGGTGCCGTAGACGACGTGCTGGGAGTCGTACGGGTCGAGGGCGAGGGCCTGGATCCACCAGCCGAACTTGACCTTGTCCCCGCCCCACTTGAGGTAGGGGGTTTCGGAGACGTCGAAGACGGCCCTGTCCTTCAGGGACGTCCAGGTGCGCCCGCCGTTCGTGGAGCGGAAGACGGTGTCGATCTCGGCCCACCGGTTGTTCGTGGAGACGACGAGCGTGCCGGGGCGGCGGGCGTCGACGGCGATGCCGCCGTAGCCGAAGGTGTCGGTCGACCCGTCCGTCGCGGTTCCGCCCGGCTTCACCGGGGTGACCTCGGTCCACTTGCCGTTGGCGGTACGCAGTTTGTGGACGCTGCCGTCGGACTGGCCGTTGGGTCCGGGGGCGTTGGCGTACGTCACGTACAGCTCGCGCGTGTGGCGGTCGTAGGCGGCGCGGATCGGCACCTTGGCCGCAGTGCCGGTGGGCTGCCCGGGGACGGCCTGCCAGGTCGTGCCGTCGCAGGTGCGGTACAGGTTGGGCCGGTCGGCGGTGCCGTCGGAGTCGCCCCAGCCGGCGTAGACGGCACGACCCCCGGCGACGAGGAGCGTGACGCCCTGGCCGGTGGCGCTGGGGGCCGCCGGGAAGCTCACGGCCTGCCAACTGGCGCCCCGGTCGGTCGACTTGAGCAGCCCGTCATGCCGGGTACCCAGCCACAGCGTGTCACTGTCACGCGGATCGACGAGCAGCCGCTCCCCCGCACCCCGCCCGTCCTCGTTGCCGCCCAGCTTCACGGTCAGGTCGGTGCGCTTCCAGGTGGCGCCGCGGTCCTCGGAGCGCAGCACGGCCCCGTTGCCGGCCCACGACTGCGTGTACGCGCCGAGGGCGAGGTACAGCCGGTTCGGGTGGGCCGGGTCGACGGCCATGGCCTCGACGCCGAGGAGGTTCCAGTCGTCCCAGCCGAGGTGATCGGTCAGCGGGGTCCAGCGGCCGGTACGGTCGTCCCAGCGGTAGGCGCCGCCGATGTCCGTGCGGGCGTAGGCGAGGCCGCGACAGGACGGGTGGAAGAGGATGCCGGTGACGAATCCGGTGCCGCCCTGGACGGCGTTGCGCCAGCGGTAGGCGGGGGCGGCAGTCTCGGCGCCGTTACCGGCGGCCTGCGCACGTCCCTGGAGGACCGGCAGGGTGGCGACCGCGGCGGTGGCAGCGGTCCCGGCGAGCACAGCTCTTCTGCTGAGATGGAACGTGCGCATGACATACCTCTTTCTTGTGCAGGACAAAGGGGAAGGTGACGCCCTCAGGGGCGCGGGGCGATATCGCTGTGCGGCTCCGCCGCGTGGGGGGGGCGAGGGCGTCAACCCTTGATCGCCCCGGTGAGCATGCCCTTCTTGAAATGCCGCTGGACAAACGGAGAAGCAACCGCGACGGGAATCAGCGCGAGAACCATGACAGCCATCTGCAACCCCAGCGCGGAGAGTTCGCCGGTATGGACCGCCTGCTGGAGGCCCCTCGGGGCCTCGGTGCTCCAGTTGAAGATCAGGAGCAGGACGGTGACGGGTAGGGTCACCAGGATGAGCGTGCGGTCGCGGTGCAGCCGGATCCGCCAGGGCACCTTGCCCGCCTCGCCGGCCTTGTTCATCTTGCGCGGCACCCGGTCCGACCCGCCGCAGGCGGCGAGCAGCGGCATCCCGCCGGCCCCCGCTGCGGCGACCGCCGTGGATGCGAGGAAGCTTCTCCGGCTCGGTCCTGAGGGCATGGAGGCGACGTTCGGCGTCATTGCGTCAACCCTTCATGGCGCACCCGGACACCCGGCGGTGGGCCGTCGGCTGCGGTGCGTGACGTGAACCAGCTGAGCTGAAAGCAGACATCCCATCACTATCGACACAGGACTCAGTCGAAGCGCTTCGATGTTGCTGTGAGGTTAAGTGAACGCCCATGGGCGCACAAGGGTCGCTTCAAAGATTCCTCCGAGGCGCCAGAGGAGGTTCTCCATGTTCTCTGCTTGATGAACGGTGTTGATCTCTTGACACCCTCCTGGTGCCCTGGCGCCCTGGCGTGCGTCGAAGCGCTTCGAAAGCACTCTGAACTCCACCCCAAGGGAATCCCACGTGTCTGCACACACGGGCGCACACACCACCGCCGTTCCGCGATCACAACTGACGTTCGCGAAGCGCATCGACGGCCTTCTGGCGCGGCACCCTCGGACGAAAAGATGGGATGCCTGCATCCGTTCACGCCCGCCGTCGAGCGCCTGGGTATCGCGGCCTCGCACGCCACACCGGCCCAGGAGGCCCTGCATCGCGTCGCCTGGATGGGCCAGGCCACCGTTTTCGCCCAGGCGGTCGGCCTCGGTGCGACCTGGAACACCGATCTCGTACGGTGGGTCGGCGAGGCCGTCTCCACGGAGACCCGCGCGATGCGCGCCCGCGACGACCGGGTGGGCCTGAAGTTCAGGTCCCCGAAGACACGCTCGGTCGATCTCTTCGTGGGTGACGGTCCGGTACTGGTAGTGCTCACGCTCTTGCAGGATACGGCCGAGCCCCACGGCTTCGCCGATCGAGCGCTCCCGTTGTCGGGGACCAGTGTGCAGGACGTCCGCCTCGGACTGCGTGGTCCGGTGCGGGGTAGGTAGGCGCCGAGTGGCACAGCCCCGCGTGCTGGCCGGCCGTCGGCGAGGCCGGCCAGTTCGAGGCGGACCGTCACCGTCGCGCCGCCCGCCGTGCGCAGCACCCGTTGAGGGCGGGTGCTCCCCACCTTGGTCAGGTTGCCGGCCGCCAGCGGTGCGAATTGTTCCCCGCCACGAACGCCAACTACAAGATTCCCAATAAGAAGAGTGCCAAGGCGATCGATGTCTCAGGTGCGTCGACGTCCGCCGGAGCCAACGTCATCCAGCGGAAACGGCTACTACGAGGTCCGCTCGGACCGACGGTTTGCTCTGCGCCAGTCGCCATCCGTCCGTCCCACCAGTACTGGTGGGACGGAAACGGCGCCTTCAAGAAGAGCAACGCGGAGCTCCGACGACGGTTTCCGCGCTGGGCTGCCTGATACGAGTGTCCATCCACCACGTGGCACTGCGCCCGCCACCAGGAGGAGCAGCGATGCTCGACCACAGGAGACAATCCGGCTTGCGTGCATGCCCTCGTGCACGCGGTGGTGAGTGGGAGCGGTCCGTGTTGAACGCCCTGCCGGTGAAGTGACGCGGCCCACGCCTCCGCGAGGGTCCTCAGCCATGGCGGGGCCGCGGGCCGTTGTGCCTGCGGCCCCGCACGGGCATCGGGGTCAGGACGGGTCGCCGTACTGGAGGCCGCGTCCGTTGGTGCCGACGTAGACGCGGCCGTAGGTGTCGGGGTCGCCGGTGATGACGCCGGTGCCGCCGATGGCTCCCCACTGGTGGGCGTCGTCGTTGACGCGGAGCCAGGTGGCGCCCTTGTCGGTGGAGCGGAAGACTCCGGTGACGTCCTTGACGGTGCCGATCAGGTACAGGGCCTGATACCCGGCGCCCGGCGCGGCCTTGCCGAAGCCGAGGGCGGAGGCGGACTGCACTGTCTTGAGCGTGGTGAAGGTCCGGCCGCCGTCGGTGGAGTGCAGCAGCCCCTTTCCACCGCCGGAGATCCACAGGTCTCCGGCGATGCCCGGGACGGCCGTGAGCCGGCCGGAGGGCAGGTCGGTGGCGCGGGCGGTGAAGGTCGCGCCACCGTCGGTGCTGGCGTAGAGCGTGCCGCCGGCCAGTGAGTAGAAGGTCCTGGCCGAGGAGCGGTCGGCGACGACCACGGCGCCGGTGCCCAGGCCGCCGACCCTCGACCAGCTCGATCCCTGGTCGGTCGAGCGGTACGGGGCCTGACCGGCCTGCGTCCAGACGATGGTGGAGCCGTCCGCCGCGAGCGCGATACGGCCGTCCTGGGCACCGGCCACCGGCTCTGCCTTGAAGCCGTTCCAGCTGCTGCCGCCGTCGGTGGAGTAGGCGCCGTCCTGTGCGCCGCCCCGGCCGACGCGGACCATCATCGCGGGCTTGGACTGGGCGAAGTCGATGTCGGTGCTGTTGGTCATCATCGGGTTCTTCAGCCGCCCGGAGGGCACCTTGGTCAGGGACTCGTGCCGGAAGCCGCCCTGGTCGCCCATGGCGGTGATGACGGTGGCGCCGCCGGGCGGGGCGATCGCGTCCAGCAGCGCGGTCTCCTCCAGCCCTCGGGCGCCCATGCTCCAGTGACTGGTACCGCCGCTGTCGGAGGCATTGGCGTCCTTGCTGCGCAGGATGCCGTTGCCGGTGCCGTACAGCACGTGCCCGGAGTCGAAGGGATCGATGGCCAGGGCGGTCATCCAGTGCCCGGTGTGGGTGCCGACGTAAGGAGCGGCGGAGGCGCTGCGCTTCGACTTGTCGGCCAGTGCCTTCCAGGTCGTGCCGCCGTCGGTGGTCCGGTAGATCTCGTCCTCCGGCCACCAGCGGCCGAGGGTGGTGACCATCACCGTGGAGGGCTTGCGCGGGTCGACGGCCAGACCGGAGAACCCGTAGTTGCCCCTGGACGGGGAGACGTCCTTCCACGTCGCGCCGGCCGGCGTGTACTTCCACACCGAGCCCCCCGTCACGCCGTTGGGTCCGAGGGCGTTGGTGTACGTCAGGTACAGCGAGCCGTCACCGGAGAGCACCCCGTGCTGCGGCATCTGGCCGGTGGGCTGCCCGGAGACGTCCTGCCAGCTGCTGCCGCCGTCGGTGGAGCGGTACAGGGAGGTGGACTTGTCGCCGACGCCGACGTAGATCGTCTTGCTGCCGGCCGGGCCGTACGTCACGAAGGAGACGCCCGCCCCGCTGCTCGCCCCGTCCTTGACCGGGAACGAGGAGACCTGACGCCATGTCACACCGTGGTCGGTGCTGCGCCACAGGCCGTTCTTGCGGCTGCCCAGCAGCAGGTTGCGGTTGTCCGCGGGGTCGACCGCCAGTCGTTCGCCCGCGCCGCGGCCGTCCTCGTTGCCGCCCACCTTGAACGGCAGATCGGTGCGCTGGAAGGTGCGGCCCCGGTCGGTGGAGCGCAGGATCGCGCCGTTGCCCGCCCAGTCATTGGTGTAGGTGCCCGCCATGAGGTAGAGCCGCTTGGCATCGACGGGGTCGGTGGCCACCGCATCGATGCCCAGCAGGTTCCAGTCCTTCTCGCCGACCCAGTCGGTCAGCGGGATCCACTGCTCGGCCCCGGTGTCCCAGCGGTAGGCGCCGCCCATGTCGGTACGCGCGTACAGCAGGCCCTTCTCCCGCTGGTTGAACACCAGACCGGTGACGTAACCGCCGCCCACCACCTGGGCGTTCCTCCACGCATACGGTCCGGCCTTGGCGGTGGCGTGTGTGCCGCCGGTCCCAGACGCCTGGGTCTCGGCCACCCTCACCAGCTTCCACTGCTGGTTGGTGCTGCCCCGGCTCGGATACTGGATGACCGCCGCGCCCTGGGCCGCGGAGCCCCCGGAGACGTCCAGGACCTGGCCGCTCCTGCGGGAGGTGAAGGCGACGGCGTCGGAACCGCTCACCGCGTCGATCCTCCACTCCTGCGAGGTGGAGGAACTGTCGGTCTGCTGCTCGGCGGCGGCCCCCTGAGCGCTGGAATTGCCGGCTATGCCCAGCACTTTGCCGCTGTTGCGGTTCACCAGCTCGTAGTAGCCGTCCCCGGTGGACTTCAGCTTCCACTGCTGGTTGGCGGTGTTCTGGTCGGTCCACTGCTGGATGCGGGTGCCGTCGGCGGTGGAGAAGCTGTTGACGTCCAGCACCTTGCCGCTGCGCACGGAGACCAGCCGGTAGTAGGCATCGCCGTCGACCGTCGCGGCCTGTGAGTCCTCCTGCGCGTACAGGAGATACGGCACGACGATGGCGGGCACGCCGAGCAGCAGACCCGTGGCGGTCCAGCGACGGCGGTGACGCCCGCGGCGCCCGCCGTTCGTGGGGTTGTTCATGGGGAGGTGTTCTCCTTGCATGCTGTTCAACAGTGGAAAACCGGATCCGGGCACCGGAACTGGCCGGATCCGCTTCCCTGTGGTCACAGGCTGCGCAAAGGGTTGCCGCGAGCCGGGAACTTTTTCAGATCACCTCGTGGCGCGGCAGGAGGTGTTCAGCGACTGGGTGCGGCCGCGCCCTTGGCGTCGACGGCGGTGGCCCGGAAGGACCCCGAGCCGGACGTCCTGGGCCGCCCCAGTCACCGACCGAGCGCGTAACGAGAACCGAACTCGCGCTCTCAGCTTGGGAAGCGACGGCGCTTGCGGAGCCGGACGGCTTTTGCCCTGGACCGGCCGGTGAGTTCACTCCTGACACGATGCGATCTCCAGGTGCGGGCATGCCCCTGGCGCCTGGTGGGCAACGCGCGCTGTTCTGTCTGGTGGGCAACACACGCCGTTCTGGCTGGCGGGGGCGGCGAGTGTGGACGGTGGCCGCGGGTTCGCGCGTACTGGTTTGCGATGTGTTTCATGAGGTTTGCGAGAGGTATTGACACCCGCACGGTCGGCTCCTACCTTTCCTTCACGCGAACCGGTTCGACGCCGGATTTGAGCGCCACTCCCACCTCTGCAGCTGACCGGCCGCCTTCTCCTCTTGGAAGTAGCGAACCGGTTCGATGAAGGAGTCTCGTGAACATCGGTGAGATTGCCAGGCGGGCCGGTGTCTCGCGGAGCACCGTGTCGTATGCGCTGAGCGGCAAGCGTCCGGTGTCGGACGAGACCCGCGAGAAGATCCAGCGGGTCATCGACGTTTTGGGCTACCGGCCCAACGCGAGCGCACGTGCTCTGGCCAACGGCCGGACCAGCACCATCGCTCTGGTCTTCCCGCCGGCCGGCGCTCACTACACCGGCATGCAACTCGATTTCATCGGCAGCGTGGTCGAAGCCGCGGCCGCCTATGACTATGACGTACTGCTCTCCCCGAGCGGCGTGGACAGCGACCGCTCGTTCCAGCGGCTGCTGGGGGAACGGCGAGTCGACGGCGCGATCCTGATGGAGATCAGGCTTCAGGACGACCGGGTCGACCACCTCCTTGCCGAGGGCTTTCCCGCCGTCTGCATCGGCCGCACCTCGCGGCCGGAGAGCGGCTGGTGGGTGGGCCTGGACCACACGGCGCTAGCGGCGGCCTGTGTCCACCACCTCGCGGACCTGGGCCACGACAGGGTCGCCTTCGTCAACCGGCCCGAGCGGCTGCTGCGCGCCGGGTACGAGTCCGCGCACCGGGGGCTGGACGGCTTCACCAAGGCCGCCGCCGAGCGTGGGCTCACCGTCCGCACGTACAACTGTGAGGACGACGCACCGTCGGGTCAGGCCTGCCTGGAGCGGATCCTGTACGACGATCCCGACACCACGGCCCTCGTCACGTTGAACGAGGCCGCGCTCGGAGGTCTCTACCGGGGCTTGGCCCACGCGGGCCGCCATGTGCCGCGCGACTTCTCCGTCACCGGTGTCGTGGCCGCCCGGTGGGCCGAGACGGTGACCCCGCAGCTGACGGCGGCCGACGTGCCGGCGTCGCAGATGGGGCACCTGGCCGTCGAACTGCTCGTCGAGCGGCTCGACCACCCTGACGCGCCACCTCGCCACCAACTGCTCGCCCCGCCGATTTCGCTCCGCGCCAGCACCGGCCCCGCAGGCCCCCGCCCTCCGGGGGACACGCGCGGGATCCCAGACGCCGACTCGACCGCCTGACAGGCCGCCCTCCGCATCCCCTGTGGATCGGGAGCCCTGCTCCTCCTCCTTCACCTCCCGTCCCGTCACCGTTCAACCAGGCGCTCCGCGACTCTGCGGCGCCGTTCAGCCTGCCCTGCTCTGCCATCCGTCCACCTCCGCTGGCATGCCCATGCCTGACACGCGCAAGGAACGCCCGATGAACAGATCCACCAGGCACCGTCTCACCGCCACCGCCATGACCGTCGTCGCCCTCACCACCGTCACCACCGCATGCTCCTCCGGCGATGGCACCACGTCCGCGAGGGCGACAGACGGCGGCAGCTACACCATCTGGGACCCCTACCCGCAGTTCGCCAAGGGCTCGGACTGGGTGAAGCTGCTGGAGGACTGCGGCAGCGCGGCCGGGGTCGAGGTCAAGCGGACGGCCTTCGACACCAGCGACCTGACGAACAAGGCGCTGCTGGCAGCCCAGCAGGACAACTCCCCGGACGTGCTCATCCTCGACAACCCGGTGGTGTCGACGCTCGCCGAGGCGGGTGTGCTCACCACGACCGACGAGAACAAGGTGGACACCTCGAAGGTGGACCCCAACCTGCTCGCGGCCGGCCAGTCGGGCGGCAAGACCCACGGCACACCCATCGGCGCCAACACCCTCGCCCTCTACTACAACAAGGACATCCTCAAGGCCGCGGGCGTGGACATCGCCTCGGTCAAGGACTGGAAGTCGCTGACTGCGGCGCTGGCGAAGGTCAAGAAGGCCGGCAAGAAGGGCATCACCTTCTCCGCGATCGGCACGGAAGAGGGCAGCTTCCAGTTCCTGCCGTGGTTCTGGGGCTCGGGTGCGAAGCTGACCGAACTCGACTCCGCCCAGGGTGTGGCGGCCGTGTCCTTGTGGAGCGACTGGCTGAAGAAGGGCTACGCGCCCAACTCAGTCATCACCAACACCCAGACCACCAGCTGGCAGGAGTTCGCGAGCGGCGACTACGCCTTCGCCGAGAACGGCACCTGGCAGCTCGCCAACGCCGAGAAGGCCGGCTTCGACTACGGAATCCTGCCCATCCCCGGCGCGGACGGAGGAAACGCCGCTGCCCCGACAGGCGGTGAGTTCGTCACCGTCCCGGTCCAGAGCGACACCGGCCGCTACGCCACCTCGCAGAAGCTGGTCTCCTGCCTGACCAGCACCGAGAACCTGTACGACACCGACACCACCCTGTCCTACGTGGCCCCCACCAGCGAGGTGCAGGAGAAGCAGGTCGCGGAGAACGCCGAGCTGAAGCCCTGGGTCGAGGCGGTCAAGGCGGCCAGGGGACGCACCAGCGACGACCTGGGCACCAAGTACCCCAAGATCTCGGAGCAGATGTGGAAGGCGGTCCAGTCCGCCCTCAGCGGGTCCAAGTCGCCGAAGGACGCGCTTGCCGCAGCACAGGACGCCGTCAAGTAACCGTCGAGCAACCGCCTACGGGGCTCCCTGATGAATCGCACGACACCCCTGCCGGACCGCCGGCCGGTGCGTGACCGGAAGGGGGCGGCAGCCACCGCCGCCCCGCCCCCGGCCCACGCCGCCGACTGGCGCCGTCGTCCCACTTCCCAGCAGTGGGCCGCTTGGGCGTTCCTCGCCCCGGTCACCGTCTACCTCGCCCTCTTCTACGCCTATCCGCTCTACCGCAACATCGACCTGAGCCTGCGGCACTACACGGTCCGCTCCTTCGTCCAGGGGAACGCGCCCTTCACGGGCCTTGAGAACTACCTGACCGTCCTCGACGACCCGACCTTCACCCCGGCCCTCCTGCATACTGCGGTCTTCACCGTCGTCTGCCTGGCCTTCCAGTACGCCATCGGTCTGGCCCTCGCGGTCTTCTTCAACCAGCACTTCCGGTTGTCGGCGACCTTGCGGGCCCTGTTCCTGGTTCCGTGGCTGCTGCCGCTGATCGTGTCGGCGTCCACTTGGTCGTGGATGCTCAACAGCGACTCCGGTGTCGTCAACGCGGCTTTGCAGGCAGTCGGTATCGGTCCGGTGAACTGGCTGACCTCTCCAGAGTGGTCGCTGACGTCGGTGATCCTCGCGAACATCTGGATCGGCGTCCCCTTCAACCTGGTCGTGCTCTACAGCGGTCTCCAGGCCATCCCCCACAGCCTCTACGAAGCGGCCGCCCTCGACGGCGCGAGCGCCTGGCGACGCTTCTGGAGCGTCACCTTCCCGCTGCTGCGCCCCGTGTCCGCCATCACCCTGCTGCTGGGCCTGGTCTACACGCTCAAGGTCTTCGACATCATCTGGATCATGACCAAGGGCGGCCCGGCCGACTCGTCCACCACCTTCGCCACCTGGTCCTACCGGCTCGGCTTCGGCAACCTGCTGCCCGCCTTCGGCCCGGGCGCGGCCGTAGGCAACCTGCTCGTCGCCGCGGCCCTGGTCTTCGGTCTGGTGTACCTGAAGGTCCAGCGAAAGCAGTACGCCTCATGACCAGCCTCCAGACCACCCCGGCCACCTGCCGCCCGAGACGCGGACGAACCACCTGGTGGAAGACGGCAACGGGCCTGATGTTCACCGCCGTCATGCTCTTCCCGGTCTACTGGATGCTCAACGTGTCCTTCACCCGCGACCAGGACATGCGCAAGTCACCGCCCGACCTCTTCCCCGTCCACGGCACCCTCGACGGCTACCGCGCCGTCCTCGACCAGCAACTGCCCTACCTCGGCACCAGCCTGGTCATCGGTCTGGGCACGGTCGTGCTGACCGTGGCGCTGGCGGCGCCCGCCGGCTACGCGCTGGCGAAACTCCGCCCCCGCGGCGGGGGCCTGCTCAGTTTCCTCTTCCTGGTGGCCCAGATGATCCCCGGGATCATCATGGCGATGGGCTTCTACGCCATCTACCTCCAGCTCGGCCTGCTCCAGTCCGTCCCCGGCCTGATCGTCGCCGACTCCACCCTGGCCGTCCCCTTCGCGGTCCTGATCTTCACCGCGTTCATGTCCGGCATCCCCGGCGAACTCCTCCAGGCCGCGCAGATGGATGGAGCCGGGCCCCTGCGCACCTTCCGGTCCGTGGTGCTGCCGATGAGCCGCAACTCGATCGTCACCGTCTCGCTGTTCGCGTTCCTGTGGTCCTGGTCCGACTTCGTCTTCGCCAGCACCCTCGCGAACGGCGGCGCCCACGAGCCGATCACTCTCGGCATCTACCACTACATCGGCAACAACAACCAGGAGTGGAACGCCATCATGGCCACCGCCGTCGTGGCCTCGCTGCCGGCCACGGTGATCCTCGTCCTCGCCCAGCGCTACGTCGCCGCCGGCGTGACGGCCGGAGCCGTCAAGGACTGACCACTTCATCACCGCCGGTCCCCCTGCTGAAGAAACGAGTACCACGTGATGACCGCCGCCCGATCCGGCCCGGCCTTCTCCGTCCACGACATCCCGTTCAGCACGCACGGATCATGGTTCGGCATCTCGCCCGTGCTCGCGGAGAAGGCACGTGCCGAGGACCTCCACCTCGTCTCGCACCAGAACGGCATGCACGCCGTCCTGCGCTTCACGCCCCTCGACGCGAGGACGGGCGAGCGCGCGGGGACCCGCGTCGAGGCGACTCCGGGTCTGCTCCGCTGGGCCGGTGAGCAAGGGCACGTCGCCCTCGCCTACGCCTCACCGGACGCCGTCCGCCTGCGCGGCGAAGGACTCGGCCTGCGCATCAACGCGGCGGCGGACGCCCTGACCCCCTTCACGGGCACCTACTTCTACCGCGACCCGGTGGACGGGGCGTACGTGTTCACCTCGTACGAGACCGGGCGCCGCTATCGCATCACCGTGCTGTCGGGCACGGTCGCCGAGATATCCGGCAGTCAGGCCCTCGGTAGCGGTGAACGCGGCGTCACCCTCACCGCGGCCCCCGGCGGAGGCTGGGAAGCGGCCGTCGAGGAGCTGGACAGCGCACGCCTGCCCTACACGTCTTCGGAGACGTTCGACGATGTCGTGGCCACCGCGGAGCAGGCCTTCGCCGCCTTCGCCGACGCGGTGGCCCCCTGGCGCTCGTCGGCCACGCCCGCCGCCGAACTCGCCGCATACGTCCTGTGGTCGGCAACGGTCCGCCCGGCGGAGCTGGTCACCCGTCCCGCGGTGCTGATGTCCAAGCACTGGATGGACAAAGTGTGGAGCTGGGACCACTGTTTCAACGCCCTCGCCCTGGCCCCCGGTGCCCCCTCCCTGGCCTGGGACCAGTTCTCCCTGCCCTTCGACCACCAGGACGAGACCGGCGCCCTTCCCGACTCGGTGACCCACTCCGAGGTCCTCTACAACTTCGTCAAACCGCCCATTCACGGCTGGGCCCTGTCCCACCTGCGCAGACGGCTCCCCGCCCCCCTCAGCCGCACTGAACTCGCCGAGATCTACCGCAGATTGGCACAGTGGACGGACTTCTGGCTCACCGCCCGCCGCGCCCCGGGCGCCGCCCTGCCCCACTACCAGCACGGCAACGACAGCGGCTGGGACAACGCCACCACCTTCGATCCCGAGCGCGTGGTCGTCACCGCCGACCTGGTCTCCTTCCTGGTGCTCCAGCTGCGCGAACTGTCCGTCCTGGCTGCCGAACTGAGCCTTCCCGACGAGGCCCGCCGCTGGTCCCGTACCGCCGAGGCGACCCAGGCCGCGATGCTCGACGAGCTGTGGACGGGAGAGCGGTTCGTGGCCCGTGGTGTCGACTCCGCCGCGACCTGGGGCAGCTCCAGCCTGCTGGACCTGATGCCGATGGCACTGGGCGAGCACCTGCCCGAGCACATCGGCAAAACCCTGGCCGCCCGGATCGAGACCCACCTGACCGCGTACGGCCTGGCCACCGAACTGCCCACCTCACCCCACTACCTCTCCGACGGCTACTGGCGCGGCCCGATCTGGGCACCCGCCACCGTCCTCATCGAGGACGGCCTGCGGCGCGCCGGCCACCACCGCCTCGCCGACGAGATCAGCGCCCGCTTCCGCTCCCTGTGCGAAACCCACGGCTTCGCCGAGAACTTCGACGCCCTCACCGGCACGGGCCTGCGCGACCGCGCCTACACCTGGACCGCCAGCAGCTACCTCCTGCTGGCCGAGGCACACGCACACCGAGACAGCCGCTGACCGGCCGTCTCCCCACAGCACCGGGGACGTTCCCCGACCCCGGCCACCCACCCCGCTCACACAGGAGCCGCAGCATGAAATCCCGCTGGACACTTCCCAGACCCGCAACCCGCACCCGACGCCGAGCGACCTCGTCCGTGGCCGTCCTCCTGGCCGCCCTGGCCGCGGCCTTGGTGCCCGCCGGCCCGTCACAGGCCGCAGACACCAGCGTCACCGTCGATTTCGCGACCACCAAAGGCACCCCCACCTACCGCGCCTCGGGCATGATCTACGGGCTGACCGCCGACGGGTCGCTGCCGCAGGACCACTTCTTCAAAGACATCAAGTGGCAGTTCATGCGGGCCGGCGGCGCGCAGCTCAACGGTGGCGGCTACGCCACCAGCCTCGCCGACTACCAGACCCGCTGGCAGGCCACCCTCGCCCAGTACCAGCGCACCGTCGCCCTCGGCGGCACGTTCGTCATGCTGCCGCACGACCTGTGGGGCGCCGACGGCACCACCAGCCAGCCCTTCCCCGGCGACAATGGCGACTGGACGCGGTTCGACAACTTCGTCAACCAGGTCATCTCCGACGTCAAGGCCAACAACATGACGGTGCAGTGGGACCTGTGGAACGAGCCGGACCTGAGCGGCTTCTGGGACCGGCCCCAAAGCCAGTACCTGCAGATGTGGTCGCGGTTCCACGCCGCCGTGCGAGCCAACCTCCCCGGGCAGCTCATCGTCGGCCCCAGCACGGCGAACACGCCAACCTCCTCCAACACCTGGTGGACCACGTACCTGAACCACATCAAGGCCAACAACGTCGCTCCCGACATCTACAGCTGGCACGCCATCCCACACGACCCCGTCCAGGCCGTCAGCAACGCCAACTCGACCCTCGCCGCCGCGGGCCTGACCAACACCCGCCCTTACCAGATCAACGAGTACGCCGGACGCGAGCAGCAGCACCCCGGTGGCGGCGGCTGGTTCATCAGCCGCCTGGAGCGGGCCGGCGCCGACGGCATGCGCGCCAACTGGGGATGGGGCCCCAACCTGCACGACTACGCGGCCAACCTGCTCACCAAGAACGACTCCGGCCAGTACCTGCCGCTCGGCGAGTGGTTCATGTACCGCTACTACGGCTCCCAGACCGGAAGCATCGTCAACCTCACGCCCGGTACGAACACCGACGGGCTGGCGACGAAGGACAACACGGCTCGCAACGCGAAGATCCTGCTGGGCAGCAACGGCAACACCGGCAACGTCACCGTCGGCCTCAACCGCCTCGACACCACCTCGGTGGTGGAGAACAGCCGGGTGCGCGCGATCGTCCAGCGCATACCGAACAACAGCGGCGGCGCGGTGACGGGTCCGGTGACGGTCTCCGACCAGACCCTGACCGTGAGCAACAACTCGGCTTCGGTGAGCGTGCCGTGGACGGACGCCGCGGACGGCTACACCGTCACGCTGCTGCCGCCGTCGAACACGACCGTCTCCACGGTCGCGGTGGTACAGCACAGTGGTCAGTGCCTGGACGACACCAATCTCAGCACGGCGGACGGTACGCAGTACCAGCAGTACTACTGCGAGGGCGGCTACCAGCAGATGCTGGACTTCAAGCCGGTCGCCGGCCGGGCGAACACCTACACCATCGTGAATGAGCACAGTGGTAAGTGCCTGGACGTCTCGGGCGCTTCCACGGCCGACGGTGCCGCCGTCATCCAGTGGACCTGCAGCGGCAGCACGAACCAGATGTTCACCCTCAACCCCGTGACCGCGCTCGGCAACAGCAAGGACTACCAGCTGGCCGCCGTCCACAGCGGCAAGTGCGTCGACGTCAGCGGGATCTCGACCGACCCCGGCGCGAAGATCCACCAGTGGACCTGCGACCCGGCGACCGACCTGACCTGGAAGAAGAACCAGATCTGGCGCCTGCAGGGCATGAGCTGACCCGCGTTCCTCCCATGGGGTCTCCCAGCACCGGCAGGAGCCCCCATGGGCTGCCGTCTCCCTGTTCCCGGACGGCGGCCGCCGCCTGAGCTTCGCAGGCCTCCTGCCGGCGAAGCTCCCTGTGAACAGCATCGGGGCGGGCGCCCCTGCCTCGGCCTGGCAGCACCTCCCGCTGCGGAAGTCGGTGATCCGGGCGGCAGCCGCCACCGAACCGGCTCCGGCGCTCGGCCGCGGCGAGGAAGTGCCGCAGGTGGGACTGGAAATCGAATGAGACGCATCGCTGCCGCAGCCGGTGCTCACCCATGCCGTGCTGCCAGCCACGCTCGCTCGCCTGCAGCCCGGCGCTGGCGCCGACGCCGACCGGTCTGGCGTTCGTGAGCCGGCTCGCTGCCGCCTACCCAGAGGCCGCCGGCCTCGCCGCGTTCCTCACCCGACACGCCGGGCGGGCGTCATGAGCGCCGGCTGCCAGGACCGGCTCGTTGAGCACCGCAGACTCCCTGCGTTGAAGCCCTGGTGCCCCCGCCGGGGCGGGGGTTTCGTGCTGTCCGAGGGTTTGCGGGAGGTGATGACGGCCGACCGAGGGGCGGATTCGGTTCGCGAAGTGGGGCAGGGGCAGATGGTGTGCGGGGGCGGCCGTCACGGTCTGGTACGGGTCGCTCGTCCGCCGCGGGGCGTGGGCGGAGGAGGAGGGCAGTATCGGGGGTGTGAGCTAGTAGGGCCTTCTCAGCCGAGGTGCCACTGCTGGCTGGTGCCGCCGTTGCAGTCCCATAGTTGGACCAGTGCGCCGTTGGCGGTGGAGGCACCGGTCACGTCAAGGCACAGGCCTGACTGGACGCTGGTGATGGTGCCGTTGGAGTTGCGGTTCCATTGCTGGCTGGTGCCGCCGTTGCAATCCCATATCGCGACTTTGGCGCCGGCCGTGGTGCCGGTCGCGTCGAGGCACTTCGCGCTGCCGTAGACGGTGAGCTGCTTGGTCGACGTGCTGGTCCAGGTCTGGTTGGTGCCGCCGTGGCAGTCCCAGATCTGCGTCTGGGTGCCGTTGGTCTGCGAAAGGCCGGGCACGTCCAGGCACTTGCCGGAACCGATGGCGTGAACCGGACCTGTCGTGGTTCCGCCGGTACCGCCGGAGCCGTCGAGTCCGAAGAAGGCGATGGCCCGGCCCGCCATACCGCTGGAGGGCAGGACGTGCCCGGCACCCTGAATGCTGATCGCCTCGACGGGTGCCTGCGCGGTGGCGGAGCCGTAGCGGGTGCGGGTCCAGCCGGACTGCGGGGAGTCGGTGAACACCGGGGTCTGGCTCATCCCGAGCACGTTCGTCCACTGCTTGATCTCTTCACCGAAGTTCGGGTAGTACAGCGCGTCGTCCTCGGTACCGTGCCACAGCTGCATCCGCGGCCGGGGGCCGGTGTACTCCGGGTAGGCGGCCCGGACGAGGTCGCCCCACTCCTGTGGGGTCTTGGTGATCTTGCCGGTGGCGCAGTCGCTGTTCCAGCCGGAGCCGTCGGTGGTGGCGAAGCAGCCGAACGGCACGCCCATGAACGCCGCACCGGCCTTGAACAGGTCGGGGTAGTCGCCGAGCAGGACATTGGTCGTCATCGCGCCGGACGAGGCGCCGGTGACGTAGACCCGGCCGGCGTCGGCGTTCATGTTCTGCACGGTGTACCGGACCATCTGGGCGATGCTCGTGGGGTCGCTGCCCCCGTCATGCTTGAGCGCCTGGGGCGAGGAGACGTCGAAGCACTGCCCACTGACGTTCGCGTCCGGGTAGACGACGATGAACCCGTACTGGTCGGCCAGGCGGGCGAACTCCGTGTTGGTGTAGAAGGTGGGCGCCGTGCCGGTGCAGTAGTGCACTGCCACCAGCACCGCCGGGCGTGCCGGAGTGTTGTCGGGCTTGTAGACGTACATCCGCAGGTTTCCGGGGTTGCTGCCGAAGTTGGTCACCTCGGTCAGTGACGCGGCCGACGCGGTGGTGGCCGAGGTGCCGGTCAGCACGAGCGCCGCGATCAGCGGCGAGATCGCCATCAGCAGGGCTACCAGTACATCTCTGACGCTTCTCTTCTTGGACTTCCGGGACATGACGGTGTCCTTTCTGGAATCCGGCGCGGCCGGGGGAATGACCGTTGTTGAAGCGCTTCGACGCTCCCATTGGCCTCAATGTGGTGTCAATGGTGGGTGGAAGCAAGGTCAGGTTGCCCGTATACCTCTTGCTTCACCAGAGAATTCTCATAGCTTGATTCATCAGGTGAAGCGCTTCGACGCCCGTGAGGGGCACTGGCCATTGATCCGACGGTGATGACCGGGCGGTGGCCTGGTACTGCTCGATCTGTGGTGAATGGTTTCGGCTGGATGCCGTCCCGGGGGCTCGGTTTTTGACGATCTCGCGGTGGGAGGACGCTCCGGAAGGAGCGAGGGGCCGCGGGTTCCTTGCGGGGTGGAGTGCCGCACCCGCTCTTCTTGAAGCTTCAGGTCGCCCCCCCCGTCGCACAGCAGCAGGAACTCGACACGGGCACCGGCCATGAGGGCGAGCCGGGCCTCACAGAGCCGCCCCCGAGCCACATAAGCGCAAGTCAACGACCACGTGGCCGCCCAAGCGCCCGTCGCCTCCGAAGCTGAGAGCGCGTGAACGCCCGTCTCCGTCCCATCGGTACCGGTGGGCGGAAGGCATCAACCACCAACGACCTGGTGGCCTACCCGATCGAATGAGAAACCGACGAGACCGTCCTGCCCATCGAGCTCACCGCATGGCCTCAGAACGAGAAGACCGAGTGGCCGCCGGTACACCACCTCAGCGGACGTGACCTGCCACGGGAGCGTCCGGCAGGTGACTGCGGCGATGGGCTCGAAGTCCCGGTCCCCTGCAGGAAGGCAGTCCCCGCAGCTTGGCCTGCTGTCGTGGGACTGCCCTCAATCGATCGGGCGTCTCCCTACGCGGTGGCAGGGGTGGCGGGTTACGGGAGCGTGGTCCACTTCTGGTTGTTCTGGCCGGTGCAGGTCCACAGGATGAGCGGGGTCCCGTTGGCGGCGGCGGCCCCGTTGACGTCGAGGCACAGCCCGGCGTTGACGTTGCGGATCGACCCGTCGGCCTGCGTGGTCCACTTCTGGTTGTTCTGGCCGGTGCAGGGCCAGATGATGACCGGCGTGCCGTTGGCGGTGCCCTGGTTGGAGGCGTCCAGGCACTTGTCGCCGTAGACGCGGATCTCGCCGCCGGCCCACGTGGTCCAGAGCTGGTTGGCGGCGGTGTGGCAGTCCCAGATCAGCGTCTTCGTCCCGGCCGCGGTGGAGGCGCCGTCCACGTCCAGGCAGCGGCCGGACGCGTTGCCGCGCAGACGCGAGGTGGTGGCGGCCAGAGGGCTGCCGCCGGTCACCTTGTACACGGCGACACCGTGCGCGGGGACGCTCGCCGAGATCTGGCCGGACGTGCTGGACGTGCCGCCGGTCCACAGGTCGGTGAGGGTGAAGGGCCCGCCGGACAGGCCGACTTGCGCGGCCGTGGCGGTGACGGTGGCAGTGCCCTCTCCGCGGTTGAACAGGCCGACCGCGACCGAGCCGTCGGACAGGGGCTTGGCGAACACCTCGGTGCTGCCGTCGTCGCGCACCCGGCGCCCGCCCGCGCCCAGCGAGTCCTGGTTGACCGCGAGCAGACGCGGGTTGCGCAGGATCGCGCTCACGTCGGCGGACATGGTGCGGATGTCATTGCCGGCCATGAGCGGGGCACTCATCAGCGACCACAGGGCGAAGTGGGAGCGGGACTCGGTCAGTGACAGACCGGGACGGCCGACGACCAGCATGTCGGGGTCGTTCCAGTGGCCCGGACCCGACTGAGCGGCCAGCGGCGCGGTGACGTCCAGGACGTTGCCGACGCCCATCGGGTAGCTGTTGGTGTTGTTGTTCTGCCAGATGTCGAGCAGGTCCTCGGTCGTCCGCCACAGGTCGGCGACCTCGCCCCAGTTGTACTTGTCGCCGGTGGGGGCGTGGAAGCTGTTGGGGTTGATGCTGTAGACGATCGGGCGCCCGGTGGCGCGCAGGGCGTCGCGCATGATGGTGAACTGTGCGATCTGCTCGCCCAGGGTGCCGCTGCCGGAGCACCAGTCGTACTTGAGGTAGTCGACGCCCCATGAGGCGAACGTGTTGGCGTCCAGGGCCTCGTGGCCCTTGCTGCCGGTGGAGCCGGGGTAGGTGCCCACGCCCTGGGCGCACGTTTTCTCGTTGGGCGCCTGGTAGATGCCGAACTTCAGGCCCTTGCTGTGGATGTAGTCGCCGAGCGCCTTCATGCCGCTGGGGAACTTGGTCGGGTTGGCCCGCAGGTTGCCCGCCGCGTCGCGCTGCGGGTCGAACCAGCAGTCGTCGACGACGACGTACTGGTAGCCGGCGTCCCGCATGCCCGACGACACCATCGCGTCGGCGGCCTCGCGGACCTGTGCCTCGGTGATCCCGCATCCGAAGCTGTTCCAGCTGTTCCAGCCCAGCGGCGGGGTGAGCGCGCGGCTGCCCGGTGCGGCCTCGGCGGTCGTGCCGGCGGAGGTGGTGACGCAGGCGGTGAGCGTCAGCGCGGTGGCCGTGAGGAGACGCAGCAGTCGTCTGTGTGGGGGAACCACGGGGGTGTTCCTTCCCGGCCCGCAAAGCGGAAGCCGCTTTGCGGGCCTGATCGGTGAGGTCATGAGCTTGTGATCATGTGCGGGCAGGTCAGCGCTGCAGGGTGAGGACGCCCGGCCGGTACGGCAGTTCGATGTAGTCGATGCCGTCCGAGCTGGGGGACCTGCCCTGGTAGAGGAACTGCAGGTTGCAGGGGTCGATGGTCATGGTCTGGTCGGGGTTGTTGCGGACCAGGTCACCGTGGCTGATGTCGTTGGTCCAGGTCTGGTTGGTGTTGGCCCTGCCCGCGAAGGGACTGCTCTCGCTGCCGGCCTGGAGGGTCCACGGACCGTTCAGGCCGGAGGCGGTGAACGAACGGAAGTAGCGCCCGTTCGCGCCGATCGCCTCAACGATCATGAGGTACTGGTTCTGGCCCTGGACCTTGTATACCTCCGGCGCCTCGAACAGCTTTTCCTTCGTGTCCTTCATGACCGTCGTGTACGACGAGCCGAAGCTGCCCGGGAAGTTCCCGATCGGTATGGTCGACTTGTAGATGCCGCCGTTGTCATCGGCGAAGAACAGGTACATGTTCTGGTCGTCGGCGATCATGGTCGGGTCGATCGGGCCGCCTTCGGGAAGGCTGCCGGTGAACAGCGGCTGCGGGGCGGACCAGCTGTTGGGGTTGGTGGGGTCGCTGGAGGTGCGGTAGGTGAAGGGCCAGGCGGTACCCCACCCATTTGAGGTCAGCACCCAGATGTTCTTGGGCGCGAAGTAGAACAGTTTGGGCGCCACCGCGGACCCGCTGATCGCGGTCTGGCCGGCCGTCGCCATGTCCGACCAGTTCGTGAAGGGACGGAACGTCATCGCACCCCACGACGATCCGTTGGAGGTGGTCGCGTAGACCAGGCGCTGGCCGTTGTACGTCACGGTGGTGAAGTCCTTCAGCGCGACCCAGCCGTTCGCCGGCTGAGCCAGCGGACCGGTCGACGTCCACCGGTATGTCGACGGAAGGGCACACGAGTTGGGCGTCCCGGTCAGGCCGGTCCACTTCTGGTTGTCGCCGCCGGTGCAGTTCCAGAGCTGCACCGCCGTGCCGTTGGCCGTGGTGCCGCCCGATACATCCAGGCATAGCCCGGACTCCACGGCGGCGACCGTGCCGTCGGCGTTCACCCGCCACTGCTGGTTCGTACCGCCGTTGCAGGACCAGATCACCACCTTGGTCCCGGCCGTGGTGGCGTGGCCCGGCACGTCGAGGCACTTGTTGCCGTAGACGGTCAGCTGGTTGTTGTCCGTCAGCGTCCACTGCTGGTTGGTCCCGCCGTGGCAGTCCCAGATCTGCAGGTTCGTGCCGTCGGTCTGGCTGGCGCCCGGCACATCGAGACACCGGCCGGAGCCGACACCGCGCAAGACGCCGCTGGTGGCCGCCTGGGCCGGGTTGGCGACGAGCGTCGCCGCGGAGGCGACCAGGGCCGCCAGCACCACAGAAAGATGCCTGCGGCTGAAACCACGTCTGCGCATGGGGGGTCTCATTCCTCGAGTGAGCGGTTCCGGCTGGCCCCGTCAGGGGCTGTCCGGACTGTTGATGGGCTACGACCCGATCTGAATGTTCGTCATATCGAACGAAGGTCGATGTGTCGAGCAAGTGGAAGAGGGGAGAGTGACCACAATCTGCTTCCGGGGCGGATCTCAGTTCCTCACGATGCGCCACCGGTTGTCGGCGGTGCCATCGTCCGAGTCCTGGACCGCGAACGCGCCGACAGCGGTGGAGTTGTTCGCGATGGCGAGCAACTTGCCGCTGTGCGCGTTGCGGATCTTGTAGGTCCCGTCTCCCTGGTCGAGCAGCGTCCATCTGTGGTCGGCGGTGCCGGTGTCCGACCACTGCAGGACGGTCGCGCCGTCTGCCGTGGACATGTTCAGGACGCCGAGCACCTTGCCGCTGTGGGCATTGCGGAAGCGGATCGCGTTTCCGTCGGTGATCATTTCCCAGTCGTGGTCGGCGGTGCCGTTGTCCGACCACTGCAGAGCGCGGCCACCGTCGGCCGGGGACATGTTCAGGATGCCCAGCACGAGACCGCTGCCCACGTTGGCGAGACGGACGGTGCCGCTGGTGTTCCAGTAGACGGTGTAGTTGTGGCCGTGCGCATCGTGGAACGGGCCCAGGTTGACGGTGGAGCCATTGGCGGTGGCGGTGAAGGCGAGCGAACCGTTGCTGGTCCGTGTGATCGAGGACGTGGTCAGCGAGGGGAGGGAACTGAGCGAGGTGTCGCCGTAGTTGCCGGACAGGACCACCGGGCCGTAGGTGATCGCGGTGACGTTCGCGTTGTCGTTGGCCGCTCGCATGATGACCCGCATGGGCAGGCGGACGGTGACCGTGTCGCCGGAGGTCCACGAGCGGCTCAGGGTGGCGTAGCTGCCGGGGGTGGTGGTGATGTTCTGCGCCGTGCCGTTGACGCTGACGGTGGCCCCTGTGGTCCAGCTCGGGATACGGATGCGCATCGCCCAGGTTCCGCTGACGCTGCCGGTGACTTGCAGGGTCGTGGTGTCGCTGACGGGGTACGACGTGGTCTGGGTGACCGTGATTCCGCGCTCTGACCAGTTGAGCACCGAGGGCACGAACAGGTTCACGATCAGCGTGTTGTCGCTGCGGAAGTAGATGGAGTCCATCAGCCTGGTGTGCATCTCCAGGCCCGTGCCCTGGCAGCACCAGAAGGTGCCGTAGTCGGTGCTCCAGGTGCCGCCGCCCCACGCCGGGCCCACACCGCGTCGGCCTCCGGGGTTGAGCGGGGTGAAGTAGGTGACGTGGCCGTGGTTGTCGGCCGGGTTCTGCTGGCCGATCATCTGGTTCAGCCACGCCCGCTCGTAGTAGTCGAACAGCGCGACCCGGTTCGGGTTCAGCGCGAACAGTTCCCGGGTGAGGACGAGCATGTTGAAGGTGTTGCAGCTTTCGCAGGTGTCCTGGTTCAGGTAGCCGGCGATGGCGTTCGGGGCGCGGAAGTGCTCCGCCTGACTGTTGCCGCCGATGGCGTAGGTGTGCGTGTTGACGCAGTTGTTCCAGGCGTTGGTGGCGATGTCCCGGTAGCGGGTGGTGCCGGTGGCCTTGTACTCCCGGGCGGCCCCGATCCACTTGGGTACCTGGGTGTTGGCGTGCAGTCCGTTGAGCTGGTCCTGGTTGGACGCCAGGGGGTCGAACACCGCGGCGTGGTCGAAGCGTTGGGCGACGGTGAGCCAGCGCGCGTCGCCTGTCTGCTGGTAGAGATCGGTCAACACGGTGTTCATGCCGCCGAACTCGGTCTGCAGCATGGTCTGCATCTGCTGGCTGCTCAGCCGGCCGGTGCGCCAGTCGACCCATCCCGCCAGGGCGAGCAGCACGTCGCGGGCTTGTGTGCTGCCGATGTGGCGCCATACGTCCAGCAGGCCGGCGAGTGTCTTGTGGATGGTGTAGTATGGCACGTTGCCGTTGGTCAGGTTCCGTTGTTCGAGAGCGGTGAAGTCGGACTCGGGGTAGCCGGAGAGGTACCCGGCGTTGAAACCGGCGGCGCTGTTGTTGGCCTGGCACTTGGCCAGCTCCGCGACCATGTGGGTTGCCTTGTCCCGGCAGGCGGTGTCCCCGGTCACGGCGTACAGCTGTGCCCATGCCGTGAGGAAGTGCCCTTGGGCGTGGGTGCGGAAGGGGAACGTCGGCGCGTCCCAGCCGCCGGTGGCAGCCGCGCCGTTGGTGGACAGCCGGTGGTTGGCGCGGAAGTTGTACAGCAGCCGGTCGACATCGACGAACCGCAGGTAGTTCCGCGTACGGTTCTGGTTGTCCAGCCACCGGCTCGCGGTGAGCCGGACCTGATCGAGTTCGAAGGGGTGCGCGGAGACCCCGATGTCGGCCCTCGCAGGAGGAACGGCCGCCGCGTGGGCGGGAGATGCGCCGATGAAGGATCCGGTGGCAGAGGCGGCGGCGGTGGCCCCGGCTACTTGCAGCAGGCGCCGTCTGCTGACGGAGGAAGACATCTTGAACCTTTCGGTGAGGGGAGAGCGACTGCAGGTCGTCGGCGCGCTCGCTCGCATGTCCCAGAGTCGGGTGCGGCAGGTCACGGGCTTGTCTGCTGCCGATGTGGCGCCACACGTAGCAGGCCGACGACATCACAGCGGGAGCCGTTGGTGGCGGTCAGCGTCCCGGCCGCCATGCCGGTGCGAACCGATGCGCGTGAGAGTCCTCCGGCACTGCGGTTGGTCCTGTTCGCTCGTCGGAAGTCCGTCCGGAGCCGGCGACGGTGGGTCAGGCGGCAGCCCTGCTGGGCAACGAGGCCCGGGATTCATAGGGGTCTCGGTCCCATCAGCCCTCTCCACCGATACATGGGATGAATTAACGGACATGAACGTGGCCTCTGTCTAGTCTTGCAACACGAAAACTTGGTTACCTGTGGGTATGTGTCCGAGCCGCGTCCTGACGTCGAACCAAACATGGGAGTGCTGGGGAGGAGTGTGAGGAGTGCGAGAGCTGGATAACGTCACCTCGAACTGTCGACGGGGCTCCCGCCCCGCCTGTGCCGCTTCAGATGAAGCGCGCGGATACCGACATCAGCCCGTGCCCGCACGGACCATGTGCCCGGGCACTTGAGTCGAACCGAGGAATCCCCTTGTCCTGCAGTGTCCGTGAAGGCGGCCTGGAACGGCACACTGCCGAAGAGATCCTCCGCATCGAGCCCTGGGGACCGGACTTTGTCCGAGTCCGGGCCTCATCGGGGACCATCGACCCCACCGTCCCGGGCGCGCTGGAGAGCCCTTCGCCCTCCCCGCAGGCCGAAGTGTTCGTATCGGACGACGGCTGTGCCCGCCTGTTCAACGGCCGCCTCGCTGGCGCGGATCTCCGGAGTCAGCGAGACGACTGTCCGCAAAGGCGTGTTCGAACTTGAGGCCGGTGCGGAACCTCTGCCCGAGGGACGTGTCCGGCTCCCCGGTGGCGAGCGGATGCGGGCCGAGGCTGTTGACTCCCGGCTGGTTCCGGCGCTGATGGCGGGGCATCGGGTGACGCGCCCACGGTGGGCCGCCTTTTGAAGGAGCACGGATTCAGCCTGCAGGGCACCGCCAGAACCCTGGAAGGCGATCAGTACCCCGATCGGGACGCACAGTTCCGCTATATCAACGAGCAGGTCATAGAGCATCAGGCCGCGGCGAGCCGGTGATCAGCGTGAACGCGAAGAAGAAGGAACGGCTGGGACAGCTGCCGATGGCCGGGCGCGAATGGCGGCCGACCGGGCGCCCGTCGAGGTCGAGGACCACAGCTTCTTCGCCGGCCCGCACGTGGACTCGGTGATCCCGTACGGAATTTACGACATGACCGCGAACACCGGCTGGGTGAACGTCGGCACCGACGACAACACTGCCGCGTTCGCCGCCGCCTCGATCCGCCGCTGGTGGCAGGAGCGCGAGTTGCTCTGTTCGGGCATGATTTGGAGGTGGGGTGCTGACTCCCGTGCTGGTTTGGTGCTGACTAACTGACCGTTTCAGAATGAGGTTCGTAGGCGGCGGAGGCACCTGAGGCTGCCAGCTGGTTCGAGAAAGCCTGGTAGTGCTCGGCGATGCCGGGCAGGTCCCAGGCCTGGACCGGGTTGCGGTCAGCCTCCGTGTCCAGATCCTCCTGCCGCGCGCGGAACACGGTCACCGCTCCCCGCGCCAGGTCTGCCACCTCGATCCGCCCCTTGGGGGTCAGGGGGTGAGGCGACACCCAGAGTGCGTCGTACAGCGGCGCGAATCCGCGCCAACGCAGCGCGGTGCGCAACGCGCGCCGCCGCGTGCTCTCCTGTTCCGGGACGGAGAAGGCGTCCCCACCAGGCCCCCGTCGGCCCAGACTGCTGCTGGGCACCCGGGCCGGCTCCGCGGCACCGGCGCCCATCAACTCTGAGACGGACGTCGAAGCGCTGGAGGAGGCTGGGGTAGCGACGCTGCGCAACGGCTTCCCGGTGCCGTCGGCCTTGTCGGTGCGCCGCCACAGGTCAGTGGCGTATGTGCTGGGACACGATAGTTCGGTGTGCGGAGGTGCGTGCGGCCGCGATGAGGGCGTCGCCCGAGCCTCAACGGAAGAGGCGTGCACCGCCGCCCCGCGTGAGCCCTGTCTCACCTGGGCAGCGCCCCTTGGCTATGCAACGAGTTGCATATGAGGATCGAGGTATGGCGCTCGAGCACGCGATCCTCGTCTCCCTGCTGGAGAAGCCGGGCACCGGCTATGAGCTGGCCCGGCGGTTCGAGCGGTCCATCGGATACTTCTGGACCGCCACGCACCAGCAGATCTACCGCGTTCTCAAGCGCATGGAGAGCGAGGGCCTGCTCGCCGTCCGTGAGCTGTCGCAGCGGAGCCGACCGGACAAGAAGGAGTACTCCGTCGTGGGCCCCGGCCGCGCCGCCCTCTCTCAGTGGCTGCACGAATCGATCCAACCCGAGAGCATGCGGCACGAACTCGCCGTGAAGATCCGCGGCGCGGCCTTCGACGACCCGTCCGTGCTGATCCGTGAGGTCGAACGGCACCGCCAGGTGCACATCGACCGGCTCGGGCACTATCTGGCCGGGGAGCTGCGCGACTTCACCGGCCCGGCGGCTCCCATCCCGCTCGACGCCGGTCAGGAACTGCAGCATGTCGTGCTGCGCGGCGGAATCGCGTACGAGCGGATGACGATCGCGTGGCTCGACGACGTACTCGCCACCCTCCGCCGGCTCGGCACGTCACACCCGCACGCCTGACCTGCCGGCCACCGCCGCCCGCGCCCCGCGACCTTCAGACCTGCACCCTCCACCCTCAACTCTCGGAAGGCGGACCTCCATGGCCGACCCCCTCCTCTTCAACCCCCGTACCTACGACCCGGCGCAGTTCGACCCCGAGACCCGCAGGTTGCTGCGTGCCACCGTCGACTGGTTCGAGGACCGCGGCAAGCGCAGGCTCATCGAGGACTACCGTTCCCGCGCCTGGCTGGCCGACTTCCTCGCGTTCGCAGCCAAGGAGGGGTTGTTCGCCACCTTCCTCACCCCGGCGTCCGCCGCCGGACAAGAGGACCAGCGCTGGGACACGGCCCGGATCGCCGCCCTCAACGAGATCTTCGGCTTCTACGGTCTCGACTACTGGTACGCATGGCAGGTGACCATCCTCGGCCTCGGCCCGGTCTGGCAGAGCGACAACACCGCGGCCCGCACCCGCGCGGCGGAACTCCTCGCCCAGGGTGAGGTGTTCGCCTTCGGTCTCTCCGAGAAGACCCATGGCGCCGACATCTACTCCACCGACATGCTGCTGACGCCGGACGGCGACGGCGGTTTCAGGGCGACGGGCTCCAAGTACTACATCGGCAACGGCAATGCCGCCGGGCTCGTCTCGGTCTTCGGCCGACGCGCCGACATCGAGGGCCCGGACGGCTACGTCTTCTTCGCCGCCGACAGCCGCCACCCGGCCTATCACCTCGTGAAGAACGTCGTCGACTCCTCCAAGTACGTCAGCGAGTTCCGCCTCGAGGACTACCCGGTGGGCCCGGACGACGTCCTGCACACGGGCCGCGCCGCCTTCGACGCCGCCCTCAACACCGTCAACGTCGGCAAGTTCAACCTCTGCACCGCCTCGATCGGCATCTGCGAGCACGCGATGTACGAGGCGGTCACCCACGCCCACAACCGCATCCTGTACGGCCGCCCCGTCACCGCCTTCCCGCACGTGCGCCGCGAGCTGGCCGACGCGTACGTCCGCCTCGTCGGCATGAAGCTGTTCAGCGACCGCGCCGTCGACTACTTCCGCGCCGCCTCGCCGGACGACCGCCGCTACCTGCTCTTCAACCCGATGACGAAGATGAAGGTGACCACGGAGGGCGAGAAGGTCATCGACCTGATGTGGGACGTGATAGCCGCCAAGGGCTTCGAGAAGGACACCTACTTCGCCCAGGCCGCGGTCGAGATCCGGGGGCTGCCCAAGCTCGAGGGCACGGTCCACGTCAACCTCGCGCTGATCCTCAAGTTCATGCGCAACCACCTCCTGAACCCGGCCGAGTTCGCGCCCGTACCGACCCGCCTCGACGCGGCCGACGACACGTTCCTCTTCGAGCAGGGACCGGCCCGCGGCCTCGGCTCCGTGCGCTTCCACGACTGGCGACCCGCCTACGACGCATACGCCGGCGTGCCGAACGTCGCCCGCTTCCGGGAGCAGGCCGACGCCCTGTGCGAGTTCGTCGCCACCGCGGCCCCCGACGAGGAGCAGAGCCGCGACCTCGATCTTCTTCTCGCCGTCGGCCAGCTGTTCGCGCTGGTGGTGCACGGCCAGCTGATCCTGGAGCAGGCCCGCCTGACGGACCTTGACGAGGATGTGCTCGACGAGCTGTTCTCCGTCCTCGTCCGCGACTTCTCCGCCTTCGCCGTCGAACTGCACGGCAAGGACTCCGCCACTGTGGATCAGCAGCGCTGGGCGCTCGGTGCCGTCCGGCGTCCCGTCGTCGACGAAGCGCGTTCGGGGCGCGTCTGGGAGCGGGTGGAGGCACTGTCCGGGGCGTACGAGATGGCGCCGTGACAGTCCGCCCAGGGGGCTCGTCGACAGGTGACGGTCAGGGCCCCCGGGAGCAGTAACGCTCGCACCGTGGCCCTCCGCGCGCCCTGCCGCGCGGAGGGCCACGGCGCCACGTCCTCGTGTGCGGTGGGGACGGGTCCGTGTCCGGACACCGTGGGAACGTGCGGGTCAGGCCTGGCGGCGCGGTGCGTTCACGTCAGGGTCTTCGGGTCGGCTGCCTCTTCGTCCGGGGGTGTGTCCGCTTCGGCCGGTGTCGGGACGGGCTGCCGGCTGACCTCGGGCAGGGCCTGTTCGGCCCAGATCACCTTGCCCTGCGGGGTGTACCGGGTGCCCCAGCGCTCAGCCATCTGCGACACCAGGAACAGGCCCCGGCCTCCCTCGTCGGTCGTCGCGGCATATCGCAGATGCGGTGAGGTGCTGCTGCCGTCGGCCACCTCGCAGATCAGCGTGCGGTCGCGGATCAGCCGCACGTGGATCGGCCCGGCGCTGTAGCGGATGGCGTTGGTGATGAGCTCGCTCAGGATGAGTTCCATGGTGAAGCCGAACTCCGACAGGTCCCATGCTTCGAGCCTTCGGGACACAGCGTCGCGCATACCCGAGACGGCGGCCGGGTCCGCCGGTACATCCCAGTCGGCGATGCGGTCGCGCGGCAGTGCCCGAGTGCGGGCGACGAGCAGGGCGACATCGTCCTTGGGGCGATCGGGGAGCAGGCTGTCCAGCACGTCCTGGCAGGTCTCCTCGGGCGGCCGGCCGGAGTGGCCCGTCAGCGCGTCGCGCAGCAGTTCCATTCCCACGTCCAGGTCGCGTCTGCGGTCCTCGATGAGTCCGTCGGTGTACAGGACGAGCTGGGTTCCCTCCGCGAGGCACAGCTCAGCGGTCTGGAAGGGCATGCCGCCGAGGCCCAGGGGCGGACCGGCCGGCACGTCCGGGAAGGAGACGGTTCCGTCGGGCTGGACCAGCGCGGGCGCCAGATGCCCCGCACGCGCCATGACGTAGTGGCGCGTCACGGGGTCGTAGATCCCGTACAGGCAGGTGGCGCCCACAACGCCCGCCGCGCCCTCCGCCGTCTCGTTCTGGTCGATGCGCCCGACCAGGTCGTCCAGATGGCTCAGCAACTCGTCGGGGGGCAGATCGAGGGCGGAGAAGTTGTGCACCGCGGTCCGCAGTCGTCCCATCGTGGCGGCGGCGTGCAGGCCGTGGCCGACCACATCGCCGACGGCCAGTGCCACCCGGCTCCCCGGCAGGGGAATCACGTCGAACCAGTCTCCGCCCACGCCCGACTGGGCGGGGAGGTAGCGGTAGGCGATGTCGAGGGCGTTCTGCTCCGGCATGGCCTGTGGCAGCAGGCTGCGCTGGAGGGTGACTGCCAGAGCGTGCTCGCGGGTGTAGCGGCGGGCGTTGTCGATGCTGATCGCGGCACGGGCCACCAGCTCCTCCGCCAGCGACAGATCCTCTTCGTCGAAGGGCTCATGCGGGTGCGCGCGCCAGAAATTGGCCATGCCCAGCACGACGCCACGGGCCTGGATGGGGGCGCTGATGAGGGAGTGGATGCCGTGGTCGATGATCGCCTTGGCGCGCTCGGGGTCCTGCACGCGCCAGCCCGTGGCGGTCGGCAGATCCCTCACCAACTGGGACCGGCCGCTGCCGTAGCCGCGCGCCTGGGGCGTGGAGGGAAGGTAGTCGAAAAGCCGGCCTTGTTCGGAGAGCGGATGGTCGTCCTGAATGCCGCACACGGCCGCGCGTCGCATGCCCGTCGCCGTGAGGGCCGGCTCCTCGCCGTGCAGGACGGCGTCGGCCAGGTCCACGGTGACGAAGTCCGCGAAGCGAGGAATCGGGACCTGCGCCAACTCGTCGGCGGTGCGCAGCACGTCCAGGGAGGTACCGATGCGCAGTCCGGCGTCGTACAGCAGCCTGAGCCGCTCCCGTGCCACCTCCGCCCTGCCGGTCACCGCCTGCAGCTCGGTGGAGTCGCGCAGTGTCACCACCGTTCCCTCGGGACCTCCCCCGAAGTCCGTGGGCCGTTGGTTGACCGCGAGCAGCCGCTCGCCCGCGAGGTGCACCTCGTCGGTGGCCTCGCGCGCGGAGGCGAGCAGCGCCTTCATCTCGGGATCGAGGCCCGGCAGCTGCGAGACGGGCTGCCCCTCGACGTCGGGGGGCAGCTCCAGCAGGCGTCTGGCCTCGTCGTTCGCCAGCATCAGCTGCCCGTCGGCGGCCACGATCAGCACCCCTTCCCGAACGGAGTGGAGCACCGTGTCGTGGTGCTCGTACATCAGGGTCATCTCGTCCGGGGCCAGGCTGTGTGTCTGGCGTCGCAGCCGCCTGCCCACCAGCGCCGTCACACCGGTGGACAGCACGAGCGCCGCGGCCCCGGCGCCCAGGATGATCGGTAGTTGCCGGGCCAACTGACTTTCGACGTTCTCGACCTTCATCCCGGCCGAGACGAGGGCCACCACCTTGCTGTCGGCGTTCTCGACCGGGACCGTGGCCTGTACCTCGCGACCGAGCGGGCCGTCGACGCTCTCCACGTAGACCTTCCCCGCCAGCGACGGCCCGATCTCGCCCACGAACCGCTTTCCGATTCGGTCCGGCAAGGGGTGCGTGTACCGGATGCCCTCGGTGTCCATGACCACGATGAAGTCGACGCCGGCGGCCCGGCGTGCCGCCTCGGTGAGCGGCTGGAGAATCTTGCTCGGATCCGGGGTCTGCAATGCCGCCAGGACGCCTGGTGAGTGCGCGAAGGTCTGTGCCACGGCCGTGGAGCGCCGCCTGGCCTCGGCGTTGTTGTCCCGCTCCGACTGCAGGATGAGAGCGATGACGCCGCAGGCCACGAGCAGCACTACCAGAGCCACCTGGAAAACAAGCACCTGCCCGGCCACGCTCCGCGTGCCCTTGCCCAGGAGGCGCTTGACTGACAGGCGTCGAAAACGGGCGAAAGGATTCGCCATGCGACCTTTCTAGCATCGGTGATCCCAAGTGGCCAGGGCTCGGCTCCTCCGGGCGTGACCGTCCGGCGCGCGTTTCCCCCGTGCGACGCATGATCCTTCTGCGCTCAATGTCTCATTAGGCCGATATGATGCATTTTGTGATCATGTCTGCATGGCCGTGGCGCCGTCGCCCCGCCTACAGCGGTCGATGGGAAGCTGCCCGGCTGTCACCCCTCATCCTGACCGCCCTCATCGCCGGCCTAGCGTTCTCCACGCCCAGGGAGATCGCCTTCAGCCGCCTTCTGCCCGCCGCGCCCGCCCTGGCCGCCGCGATGTGGCCCGTGCTCCCCACGATCCTCATGGGGGCCTTCTGCCTGCTGCTCATGATCGTCCTCAGCTTCTTCCACACCGATCTGGGGACCCAGTACACGGCGGCCGCGATCATCGCGGTCACCTTGGCGGCCGCATACGGGAGTCATGTCCGACTCCAGCGTGAGGAAATGCTCTTCCAGATCCGGCTCGTCGCCGACGCAGCCCAGAAGGTGCTGCTGCGCCCGCTGCCACGCCGCATCGAGGGTGTCGAGATCGAGTCGCTGTACCTGGCGGCCCAGGAGCAGGCCCGGATCGGCGGCGACTTCTATGAGGCGATCGGAACACCGCACGGGGTCCGGCTGCTCATCGGCGACGTACGGGGCAAGGGCCTGTCCGCAGTGGGGGCGGCCTCGGCGGTGATCAGTTGCTTCAGGGAGGCCGCCTACGACGAGCCCGACCTGCAGGGCGTCATCCACCGCCTCGAGACCGCCGTCACGCGCCACAGCGCTGCGTTTCCGGCCCAGGACCAGCCCGAGCACTTCGCCACCGCTCTCCTCGCAGAGATCCCGCACGACGGCGGCTACGTACGACTTCTCAACTGCGGGCATCCCCCGCCGCTGATCGCGCATCACGGAAAGGTCCGGGTCCTGGTCCCTACCATCGCCTCCCCGCCACTCAACCTCGCAGCGCTCATCGGCGACCGCTACTGGGTCGACGTCGTCGCCTTCGGCCCGGGGGACCAGTTGCTGCTCTACACGGACGGCGTATCGGAGGCCCGGGACCACGCGGGCGAGTTCTTCCCGCTGCCGGACTGGATGCGGCGGCAGGGCCTGGAGCGGCCCCGCGAGCTGCTCGACCAACTGCACCGGGCTCTGCTGCAGCACAGCGGCGGAAGACTCGACGACGACATCGCGGCCCTCGCGCTGAGGTCCTCCACCGCGCAGGATCGGGGAGCCGGCGGCGTCAAGGGCTGAGCCTTCGTGTGCGCATGCCGGAAATCCGCAGGTCCTGGCTCTGGCCGAATGAGTTGCCGCACCACTCGATGGCCGTGCCGATGAGGCCGGCGGCGACGATGCGCTTGACGCCGGCGGGTTCTGTACCGGCAGCTGGCTGGGGCGCGCGGTGGACCGGCCCGGTGTGGCCGACGGTGAACAGTGAACCGGTTCACGGACTGGTCCCAGAGGTTCAGAATCTCGCGTGTGGTGCCGTTCGACGCGGCCATCCCCTCCTTTCCGTCGCTTAAACAGACCGGACGCAGTAGTCCCTCCCCGGTTGAGCCGAATGCAGCTGCATCGTTGTGCGCCGGAAATTCCCGCCGCCTAGGTTTGGTGCGTAACACAGGGTGGTGCAACGAATCCGAGGAGCGGCATGGGCCGGACGGAGTACGACTACATCATCGTCGGCGGGGGCTCGGCCGGATGCGCGCTGGCCAATCGGCTCAGCGCGGACCGGGAGAACAAGGTCCTCGTACTGGAGGCCGGCCGCCCGGACTGGATCTGGGACATCTTCACGCACATGCCGGCCGCGCTGACGATGGTCATCGGCAATCGTTTCTACGACTGGTGCTACGAATCGGAGCCTGAGCCGTTCATGGACGGCCGGCGCGTCACCCAGGGCCGAGGGAAACTGCTCGGCGGATCGAGTTCCATCAATGGGATGATTTTCCAGCGTGGAAATCCCATGGACCTGGAACGCTGGGCGGCCGACCCGGGCATGGAGACCTGGGACTACGCGCACTGCCTGCCGTATTACAAGCGCATGGAGCACTGCGTGGCCGGGGCCGACGAGTGGCGCGGCCAGGGCGGCCCGCTGTGGCTGGAGCGCGGTCCGGCGAAGAACCCGCTGTTCTCCGCGTTCCTCGAGGCGGCGCAGCAGGCCGGCTACCCGCTGACCTCCGATGTCAACGGCTACCGCCAGGAGGGGTTCGCCCGCTTCGACCGCAACATCCGGCGGGGCAGGCGCTGGTCGGCCGCCCGTGCCTACCTCCACCCGGTGAAGAAGAGGCCGAACCTGACGGTGCAGTGCTTCTCGCAGGTGGACCGCGTGCTGTTCAAGGGCAAGCGCGCGGTGGGTGTGGACTACCGCAGGTGGGGCCGGGAACGCCGGCGGGCCTTCGGCGGCGAGGTGATCCTCTGCGGAGGTGCCATCAACACGCCGCAGCTGCTGCAACTCTCCGGGATCGGCAACCCCGACGAACTGCGGCCGCTGGGTGTCGACATGGTGCACGAGCTGCGCGGTGTCGGTGAGAACCTCCAGGACCACCTCGAGGTCTATGTGCAGCACGCCTGCAAGCTGCCGATCTCGTACAACCCGTCACTCAAATGGTCCCGGCGACCCGCGATCGGTCTCCAGTGGCTGCTCTTTCGCACCGGACCGGCGGCGACCAACCATTTCGAGGCAGGCGGGTTCGTGCGCGGCAACGACGTCGTGCGCTATCCCAATCTGATGTTCCACTTCCTGCCCATCGCGGTGCGCTACGACGGCACACCGGTTGACGCCGAGCACGGCTATCAGGTGCACATCGGACCCATGTATTCGGATGTGCGCGGGTCGGTGAAAATCAAGTCCCGGGATCCGAGGGCGTATCCGGCGCTGAGGTTCAATTATCTGTCCACCCCCAACGACCGGAAGGAATGGGTGGAGGCGATCCGCGTCGCGCGCGAGATCCTGTCCCAGCCGGCCTTCGCCCTGTACGACGGGGGCGAGTTGTCACCGGGCCCCGCGGTCGAGACGGACGAGGAGATCCTGGAATGGGTTGCCCGTGACGCCGAGACCGCGTACCACCCGTCCTGCACCGCCCGCATGGGCGTCGACGAGATGTCGGTGCTGGACCCCACCTCCATGCGGGTGCACGGCGTCGAAGGGCTGCGCGTCGTCGACGCCTCCGCGATGCCGTATCTCACCAACGGAAACATCTATGCGCCGGTGATGATGCTCGCCGAGAAGTCGGCCGACCTCATCCTCGGCAACACCCCCCTGCCCCCTGCCACAGCCGACTTCCATCGGCACAGCGCACAGGAGAGCTGACACCGTGTCGATCGACGGAGGAAGCGGCGGCTTGCCGGAGCCGCAGACCCCGGCAGCAACGGTCACCGGCCCGGGAAGGGAGAGCAGGCTCAAGCCCGTCGTGTTCTTCGGGTCGTCCGTGCTCATCCTCGCCATCTCGATCTGGGCGATGATCACCCCGTCGGGCGCCGAGGACACCATCGGCGTCGTGGTGGACTGGATCTCCTCGGTCTTCGGCTGGTACTACTTCCTCGCCGCCACCCTGTATCTGCTGTTCGTCGTCTTCGTTGCCGCGTCCCGGTACGGAGCCATCAAACTGGGACCGCAGCACTCCACCCCCGACTACGGGTTGTTCGCCTGGGCCACCATGCTGTTCGCGGCGGGTATCGGCATCGACCTGATGTTCTTCTCGGTCGCCGGGCCGGTCAGCCACTACCTGGCCCCGCCGGAGGGCGACCCGGAGACCGTCGAGGCAGCGCGGCAGGCGGTCGTGTGGACCCTGTTCCACTACGGCATCACCGGGTGGGCGATGTACGCGCTGATGGGCATGACGCTCGGCTATTTCGCCTTCCGCTACAACCTTCCGCTGGCGATCCGGTCCGCGCTGTACCCGATCATCGGCAAGCGCATCCACGGCGGGATCGGCGACGCGGTCGACCTCGCGGCCATCATCGGCACGGTTTTCGGCATCTCCGTGTCGCTCGGCATCGGCGTCGTGCAGTTGAACTACGGGCTGACGTTCCTCTTCGACATCCCGCAGGGAACCGCCGCGCAGATCGGCCTGATCGCCGTCGCCGTGGTCCTGTCCACGGTGTCTGCCGTGGCCGGTGTGGACCGGGGCATCAGGCGTCTGTCCGAGCTCAACGTCGTCCTCGCCATCATCCTGATGCTCTACATGCTGTTCGTCGACAGCCCGATCCGGATCCTCAACAGCCTCATCCTCAACATCGGCGACTACGTCAGCCGCTTCCCGTCGATGACGCTGAACACCTTCGCCTACGACCAGCCGACCGACTGGCTCAATGCCTGGACGCTGTTCTTCTGGGCCTGGTGGGTCGCCTGGGCGCCGTTCGTCGGGCTGTTCCTGGCGAGGATCTCGCGCGGCCGCACCATCCGGCAGTTCGTGGCGGCGACGCTGGTCATCCCGTTCCTGTTCACGCTCACCTTCCTGTCCGTCTTCGGCAACAGCGCGCTGGGCCTGGTACGGGCAGGCAACGCCGAATTCGGCGAGACCGCCGCCAACGCCCCCGAACAGGGCTTCTACGAACTGCTCGCACAGTTCCCCGGAGCCACGTTCAGCGCCGGACTGGCCACCTTCGTCGGGCTGCTGCTCTACGTCACCTCGGCGGACTCCGGCGCCCTGGTGATGAGCAACCTCAGCTCGCATCTGCGGACCCCGCTCACCGACGCGCCTGCCGTGCTGCGCATCTTCTGGGCGGGAGCGACCGGCCTGCTGACCCTGGCCATGCTCCTCGTCGGGGGTGTGGCAGCGCTGACCGACGCGACGATCATCATGGGCCTGCCGTTCTCGTTCGTGATGTTCCTGATCATCTGGGGCCTGTACAAAGCGCTGCGCGTCGAACGCATGCGGGAGGACGCGCTCACCACCACCCTGCCGTCGTCGCTGTCCGGGCGCATGGTGCCGGCCGGCCGGGGACCGGAATGGACCTGGCGGCAGCGTCTGGCCAGGGCGATGAGCTTCCCCAGCCACCGGACCGCGGTGAGATTCGTCGAGGAGGCATGCCGCCCCGCGCTCGCGGACGTCGCCGAGGAGCTGAGCCGGCAGGGCGCGGAGGCGACGATCATCGAGGGGACCGACGAGGCGAACGGCCTCCCGCACTTGGAGCTGCGGGTCCCGATGGGCGGCAACGAGGTCTTCACCTACCACGTGCGGCCGGTCGAGGTGCCCACCCCGACGTTCGCCCACCGAGTGGTCACCGAACACGACACCTATGTGCGGTACGAAGTGCACCTCGCCGAGGGCAGCCAGGGCTACGACGTGATGGGCTACAGCAAGGAGCAGCTCATCGGCAACATCCTCGACCAGTACGAGCGGTACCTGGAGTTCCTGCGGCTGCACCGGGAGGCCACCGCGCGCTCGGCGCTGCCCGACCACCGGCCCGACACGGCCGAGGCGCATCTGCCCGACAAGGACGTCTGACGGCGGGCGCCGGGCACGTCGAAGCCGGACGGGCGCCAGAGCCGGCCCGGCACGGACGTGGAGGATGGCGAGGACGGCGAAGTCGTTCGTCGCCGCCCGGCTCGATGAGCAGCTCGTCGCAGAGCACGCCGGGGGGCTCGCGGGCCAGGGCGGCGGGCTCCCCTTACGGACTGCGTGGTCCGCACCCGGGCGATGCCGCGGGCCACGTCATCGACGGGGAGATGGTTCGGGCGGGCCACGGGCCGGCTTCCGAGGTTCTGACGGGGCCGGCCCCGCTCCTGAGCGTCGCGCACACCGCACCGGACCGATCACGGCCTCCCAACGCAGCACATCGGCGGGGACGGCGACCGTGTCGTAGCCCTCGAAGGCGACGAAGGAGGGCGCTTCGGCCAACGGCTCGCGCAGGGCCGCCTCGACGCGTGCACCGAGGGGACTGAGCCGCTCGGGCAGGTAGCGCAGGAACGGGCAACCGAATGTGTGCTCGGCTGAGCTGCCTTCCGAGCCGGTGCCGCTACTGAGCGACCGGCTTCCTGGCCCGGTCGGTCTCGTCCCGCACCAGCAGGGAGAGCAGGGAAGCCACCGAGAGGCCGGCTTCGGCCGGGTGGCGCAGCACCTTGTCCGGCTCGATGCGGTAGGTGTTCGTGCGGCCGTCCCTGGTGTGGGAGAGGTAACCGTCCTGCTCGAGATCCGCGATGATCCGCGAGACGGCGCGCTCCGTGAGCCGACAGCGGGCGGCGATGTCACGGATGCGGACGTTCGGGTTGTCGGCGATGACTGCCAGTACGCGCGCGTGGCTGGTGACGAAGGTCCATCCGGTGTGGGACTCGGGCACTGCGACCATGCCCGGCATTTTAAGGGGCACCGTTGCCGGAACGTAGATACGTGACATACTTTTCGTGCAACAGAGGACGTGCTCCCGTCGGGGAGAGTCACAGAAGGAGCCCGAAGGTGCCCTGGGACGAGGCCGGCGCGTCGGCGCCCACACGCGACACCGGCGCCGAGCCGCTGCCGGAGCAGGCCACCGCGCATGCCCATGAACGGGCTGCGGTGCTGCAGTACGTATGGCGCGGGGCCTGGGTCGTCGTCGCCCGCGGCTCCTACGACATGGACTCGATCAGGCCATTGGCGCACGCCCTGGAGGCCGCGGCCGGGAAGCATCCGAAGGTGATCCTGGACGCCTCCGGCATCACCTTCGCCGACTCGACGCTGCTGAATCTGCTGATCCTCACCCACCAGGCGGGCACCCTGCGCGTGGTCGCGCCGTCACCTCAGCTGCGGCGGCTCTGCGAGATCACCGGAGTCGACGCCATCCTGGAGACACGGGCCTCGGTCGATGACGCTGCCGTCACCTGAGCCGCCCGTCGTGACATAGGAGAGGAAGCGGTCCGGGCCTGCACGATGAGGGCCCGGCGCCACAGCGGGAGCGTCGGCGACGGGGCTCGCCCTCGAATGCGTGACACTGCCGCCGACGTCGGTGCCGATCGAGGGCTCGTGACGCGCCGCCGCTGTTCGGCCGAGGGTGGCTGCTCCGGCTTTGTTCAGGGCTTGAAACGTGGGTTAACCTGCGGCGTATTTCCACATCACATACACATCTGTGACCGTGGAAACGCATGCACGACAACCGGGCCGCACACCGGTCCGGGGGGTTCCGAGTCCTCGGTTTTCGAGGACTCTAGGGGAGCGGAACGAGGGTGCGCATGACCAGCGACAGCACTGGGGTCGTCGATGCGGTGCCGGGCGACCAGGAGTTGCGGCGGCTGCTGGCCGGCCTGACAGCCGTACGCGACGGGGACTTCGGTACCCGGCTGCCGGACGACGCGGACGGCCTCATGGGCGACATCGCCAAGGTCTTCAACGGCATGGTCGACCAGCTGTCCGTGTTCACCTCCGAAGTCACCCGGGTCGCCCGCGAGGTCGGTACCGAGGGGACCCTCGGCGGGCAGGCGGAGGTGCCCGGGGTCTCGGGCACCTGGGCCGACCTGACCGACTCGGTCAACGCCATGGCGGGCAACCTGACCACCCAGGTCCGCGACATCGCCCAGGTGGCCACGGCCGTGGCCAAGGGCGACCTCTCGCAGAAGATCGACGTGGACGCCCGCGGCGAGATCCTTCAGCTGAAGGAGACCGTCAACACGATGGTCGACCAGCTGTCCGCGTTCGCCGACGAGGTCACCCGTGTCGCCCGCGAGGTCGGCAGCGAGGGACGGCTCGGCGGACAGGCCCAGGTGCCGGGCGTGGCCGGTGTCTGGCGCGATCTCACCGACTCCGTGAACCACATGGCAGGCAACCTCACCAGCCAGGTCCGCTCCATCGCCCAGGTGACCACGGCGGTCGCGGAGGGCGATCTCTCGCAGAAGATCACCGTGGACGCGCGCGGTGAGATCCTGGAGCTGAAGAGCACCATCAACACGATGGTCGACCAGTTGTCCGCGTTCGCCGACGAGGTCACCCGCGTCGCCCGCGAGGTCGGCACCGAGGGACGGCTCGGCGGTCAGGCGGACGTCAAGGGCGTCAAGGGCACCTGGCGTGACCTCACCGACTCTGTGAACTTCATGGCCGGCAACCTCACCGGCCAGGTCCGCAACATCGCCCTGGTCGCCACCGCCGTCGCCAAGGGCGACCTGTCGCAGAAGATCACCGTGGATGCGCGCGGTGAGATCCTGGAGCTGAAGAGCACCATCAACACGATGGTCGACCAGTTGTCCGCGTTCGCCGACGAGGTCACCCGCGTCGCCCGCGAGGTCGGCACCGAAGGACGCCTCGGCGGCCAGGCCCAGGTGCGCGGCGTCTCGGGCACCTGGAAGGACCTCACCGACAACGTCAACGTGATGGCGTCGAACCTGACCGGCCAGGTCCGCTCCATCGCCCAGGTCGCCACCGCCGTGGCGCGCGGCGACCTGTCGCAGCGGATCACCGTGGAGGCCGCGGGCGAGGTCGCGGCGCTCGCCGAGGTCATCAACACGATGGTCGACACGCTGTCGGCCTTCGCCGACGAGGTCACGCGGGTCGCCCGTGAGGTCGGCACCGAGGGGCGCCTCGGGGGCCAGGCGCACGTGCCGAACGTCGCCGGTACCTGGAAGGACCTCACCGACAACGTCAACTCGATGGCCAACAACCTCACCGGCCAGGTGCGCAACATCGCGCTGGTGACGACCGCGGTGGCCAGGGGCGACCTGTCGAAGAAGATCGACGTGGACGCCCGCGGCGAGATCCTCGAACTCAAGACGACGATCAACACGATGGTCGACCAGCTGTCCGCGTTCGCCGACGAGGTCACCCGTGTCGCCCGCGAGGTCGGCACCGAGGGACGCCTCGGCGGCCAGGCCGAGGTCGAGGGCGTCTCCGGCACCTGGAAGCGCCTGACGGAGAACGTCAACGAACTGGCGGGCAACCTGACCCGGCAGGTCCGCGCCATCGCCGAGGTCACCAGCGCCGTCGCCGAGGGCGACCTGACCCGGTCGATCAACGTGGAGGCGTCCGGCGAGGTCGCCGAGCTCAAGGACAACATCAACTCGATGGTGGAGTCCCTGCGCGAGACCACCCGGGCCAACCAGGAGCAGGACTGGCTCAAGACGAACCTCGCCCGGATCTCGAGCCTGATGCAGGGCCACCGCGACCTGCCCGTGGTCGCCGAGCTGATCATGGACGAGCTGGTGCCGCTGGTGTCGGCCCAGTACGGGGCCTTCTACCTCGCCGAGGACGGCGAGGACGGGCCCGAACTGCGGCTCGTCGGCTCCTACGGCTACCCGGAGGACAGCAGTCGGCCCACCCGTATCGCCTTCGGCCGCACCCTGGTCGGCCAGGCCGCGCGCAGCCGGCGCACCATCATGGTCGAGGAGCTGCCGGACGGCTACGTGACCATCTCCTCGGGCCTCGGCCAGGTGGTGCCGACCGCGCTGGTGCTGCTGCCCATCGTCGTCGAGGGCCAGGTCCTCGGCGTCATCGAGCTGGCGTCTGTCACCCCCTTCACCCAGATCCACCGGGACTTCCTCGCCCAGCTGATGGAGACCATCGGCGTCAACGTCAACACCATCGTGGCCAACGCCCGCACCGACGAGCTGCTGGTCGAGTCGCAGCGCCTCACGGTCGAACTCCAGGCCCGGTCCACGGAGTTGCAGGTGCAACAGGAGGAACTGCAGCGCTCCAACGCGGAACTGGAGGAGAAGGCCTCGCTGCTGGCGGCGCAGAACCGGGACATCGAGGCGAAGAACCTGCAGATCGAGCAGGCGCGCCAGGAACTGGAGACCCGCGCCCAGCAGCTGTCGCTGGCCTCCAAGTACAAGTCGGAGTTCCTGGCCAACATGAGCCACGAACTGCGCACCCCGCTCAACAGCCTGCTCATCCTCGCCCAGTTGCTGGCGCAGAACCCGTCCCGCAACCTCACGCCCAAGCAGGTCGAGTACGCCCAGATCATCCACTCCGCCGGTTCGGATCTGCTGCAGCTGATCAACGATATCCTCGACCTGTCGAAGGTCGAGGCCGGGAAGATGGACGTCACGCCCGAGCGGGTGACGCTGCGGCAGCTCATCGAGTACGTCGAGGCCACCTTCCGGCCGATGACCACGCAGAAGAGCCTGGAGTTCACGGTGACGACCGCTCCCGGCGCGCCCGCGGACGTGCTCACGGACGACTCCCGGCTGCGCCAGGTGCTGCGCAACCTCCTGTCGAACGCCGTGAAGTTCACCGAGCAGGGCGGCGTGGAACTGAGCATCGAGCCCGCGGCGGACGACGAGGTGCCCGCGGGCGTGGTCCGCGGCGCCGCCGTGGTCGCCTTCCGCGTCAAGGACACCGGCATCGGCATTCCCGAGCAGCACCTGGAGACGATCTTCGGTGCCTTCCAGCAGGCGGACGGCACGACGAGCCGGAAGTACGGCGGCACCGGACTGGGTCTGTCCATCACACGGGAGATCGCCCAACTGCTCGGCGGTGCCGTCTCGGTGCACAGCACGCCCGGCCAGGGCAGTACGTTCACGCTGTTCCTGCCCGTGGCCCGCCCCGACTTCGAGGAACTGCTCAGCCGCGGCAGAACCCCGGACCGGGCCTCGGCCGAACCCCTGCCGCAGGGCCTCTCCGGCTCGGTGCCGGTGCCCCAGATCGGCCCCGGCCCCCGGCCCCGGCGCCTGCTCGTCGTGGAGGAGCGGTCGCGCGGTCTGCTGACCCTCGTCGCGGAGAGCGTGGTCGCCGACCTGACACACGGCCGCGCCGACGGCGCTCAGCGGCCCGCCGTCGACGTCATCACCGCCGTCGGCGCGCAGGAGGCGGCCGGTGCCCTCGCGTCCGAGCCGTGCCACTGCGTCGTCCTGGAGCTGGGCATGCGCGACGACGAGGCGTCCCGCTTCCTCCAGGCCCTGGAGGGCGACTCGGCGCTGACGAGCGTTCCGGTGCTGGTGCACAGCAGCCACCCCGCCGACGTGTCCCTGGGCGAGACGCTGCGCTCCCGCTCGGCGGGCGGCGCACTGGAGTTGCTGTCCAGCCTCGACGAGCTGCGGGAGCGCATCGCCCTGCACCTGTCCGCCGAGGAACCCGGGGACGTGCTCTCCCTCGTCCGGACCGAAGGGCCGCAGCAGTTGACGCCGCCCTCCGTCGACGACGCGTCGGCCGGCCGTACCGTCCTCGTCGTCGACGACGACGCGCGGAACCTCTTCGCGCTGAGCGGGATCCTGGAGCTGCACGGCTTCCGCGTCCTGCACGCCGAGAACGGGCGCAGAGGCATCGAGACGCTGATGAACAACCCGGATGTCGCCCTCGTGCTGATGGACGTGATGATGCCGGAGATGGACGGCTACACCGCGACGGCCGAGATCCGGCGGATCCCGCAGTACGCCGAGCTGCCCATCATCGCCGTCACCGCGAAGGCGATGCCGGGCGACCGGGACAAGAGCCTCGCCTCGGGTGCCAGCGACTACGTCACCAAGCCCGTCGACACCCACGACCTCATCGCCTGCGTCCGCCGCTGGCTGCCCGCATGAGCACACCGGCGCCCGACCCGCACCCCGGTGGGCCGGGCGCCCCGCAGCGCCTGCCGTTCCGCGCCCCAGGGCACTCCAGCCGAGGAGCATCCACACTGTGAGCATGTCCGAGCAGCCGCGCGAACCGGGTCAGGAAGGCGAGCCGAAGCGCGATCCGGCCGTCGGCCCGGAGTCTTCCCTGCCGTCGGTGACGTCCGACGCGTTGCCCCTGTCCGCCGATGACCGCCCGGACGGCCCGCCCGCCGGCCTCGAAGACCTCCCACCCGCCTCCCCGGTGGGCCGGCTCGCCGCCACCGTGGAACGGCTCAGCCGGGAGGTGCGGGCCGCACAGGCGGAGGCCGAAGGGCGTGCCCTGATCGAGCTCGCCAAGGGTGTCCTGGTCGAGCGGCTGAAGTGCGGCCCGGCCCAAGCCGCCCGGCAGCTCGCCCAGTTGGCCGAGCAGGCCCAGGTCACCCCCCTGGAACTCGCCGTCGACGTCATCAACCAGGCCGCCCGGGACCGGATGTCGGAGGTGACGGACGCGTTCCTCGCCGCCACCCGGGCCGCCGACGAGGCGGAGACCGAATCGGCCGCCGTACGCCTGCGCGCGGCCGAGAGCGGCGTACTGGCGGCGGACGACGCCCAGGCCGTGGCCGACGCCCTGCTGGAGCAGGCGCTGCGCCCCCTCGGCGCGGTGGCCGTGGCCATTTGGGCAGCGGGTCCGGACGGTTCGCTCACCCTGGCGGGCAGCGCCGGTTTCTCACCGGCCGAGGCCGCGCGCTGGCGTTACGTCCCGCCGGACGTGGTGACGGTGGCGCGGCGGGGCCTCATCGAGCGCGAGGGGCAGTGGATCACCACCCTCGGCGCGACCGGGCTGCCCAGCATCGGCCTGCACCACCATCCGGACGGCGGCCGGGCCGCGCTGCCCGCCGGCGTCGGAGGCCGCATCCACGGCGTGCTGGAGATCGCCTGGCCGGTTCCGCTGGAACCGCAGCCCCCGCAGATCGTCCGCCAGGTGGAGGCGCTGGCCGAACTGTGCGCCCACACACTGGAGATGTACACACCGGCACCGGGAGCGGCCCAGGAGCCCCGCGTCCTGCCGGACGCCGCCGAGCTGATGGATCTCGCAGACGGGCTGCACGACCCCGCCCTCGTCCTGGTGCCGCACCTCGACGGCGACGGGCACCTGGCGGACTTCCGCATCCAGCACGTGAACAGCCGGTTCCTCGACCCGGCGGGCCGGCCGCGGGCGGTCGTCAGCGGCGCGCTGCTTCTGGAGGCCTACCCGATGGCCGCCGGGGACAGCGAGTTGTTCCAGCGCGTCGAGCGGGTCTACGCCACCGGTGAGCCCTTCCGGGCCCGCCGGATGAACCTCACCGCCCTCGTCGACCAGGTCCCCCTCTCGGCGGTCGCGGACATCAGCATCAGCCGCCACGGCATGTCCGTACTGCTCATCTGGCGTATCGAGGACGAGGCGGCGCGCCTGGCGAGCCTGCTCCAGCACGCCCAACGGCTCGGCCGTATCGGAGGGTTCGAGGAGAACGTGCTCACCGGTGAGATCACCTGGAACGGGCAGCTCTTCGACCTCTACGGGCGCCCGCAGACGAGCACCCCGGTGGCCCTGGAAGAGCTGCCGGCCCATGCCCATCCGGACGACGGCGTCTCCATCCGCCGCTTCCTGCGCACGCTGCTGCACCACCAGCGGCCCGCGGCCGCGGCCTTCCGGCTGCAGCGGCCGGACGGGGTGACGCGGCACATCCGGATCGTGGCCGAACCCGTGCTCGACACCGACGACCGGCTGCTCCTGGTCCGCGGCGCCTGCCAGGACATCTCGGCCCAGCACTGGACCGAGGTGGCGCTCGCCGCCACCCGCGACCAGCTGGCGCACACCGAGCAGCAGGCCACCGAACGCAACCGGCTGACCCTGCAGTTGCAGCACGCCATCATGCCTCCCACGCAGGCACCCTTGCAGGTGTCCGGCCTCCAGGTGGCCGTCCGCTACCGGCCCGCGGAGACCGAGCAACTGGTGGGCGGCGACTGGTACGACGCCGTCGTCCTGCCGTCCCGGCTGGTGCTGCTGTGCGTGGGGGACGTGGCCGGCCACGGCATCGAGGCCGCCACCAGCATGGTCGTCCTGCGTAACGCGCTGCGCGGCCTGGCGGTGACCGGCGCCGGGCCCGGCCAGTTGCTGTCGTGGCTCAACATCGTGGCGCACCATCTGACCGGTGCCGTCACCGCGACCGCGGTGTGCGGTCTGTACGACCCGGTCCGGCGGACGCTGCGCTGGGCCCGGGCGGGTCACCTGCCGCCCGTGCTCGTCCGGGACACCGAAGCGGCTCCCCTGCCCCTGGTCAAGGGGCTGCTGCTCGGAGCGGTGCCGGAGGCCGTGTACGAGGAGACCGAGATCCAACTGGCCCCCGAAGACACCTTGTTGATGTACACGGACGGCCTGGTCGAACGCCGCGACCGGCCCGTCGAGGAGTCCCTGACCCACCTCCTGACCACCGCCCGTACGGCACCCAGCACACTCGACCAGCAGCTGGACCGCCTGCTGACCTACAGCAAGTCGGACACCGACGACGACACGTGCATCGTGGGCATCCGGGTCGGGTGAGCAACGGGGCGGCCCGGAGGAGCGGGTGCGGCGCAGGTGCCGGTGCCGCACCGCACCGGTTCCTCAGTCCTCGTAACGCGGCTCCCACTGTGCCCGGGCGACCGTCTCGCGCAGCTCCTCCTCCGTCGCTCGCGGGGCCACCCCGTCCTCGACGGCGGCGAGGGCCGCGGCCAGGGCGATCTCGCGGGCGGACTCCCGCATCCCGGTCAGCGGCGGCAGCAGCGGCACGGGGACGTCGTCGCCGTCCGCCGCCCGCACCGCGCACCGCGCGACGGCACGGGCGGCGGCCACGAGCATGCGGTCCGTGACCCGCGTGGCCCGGCTCGCGGTCACCGCGAGACCCATGGCCGGGAAGACGTACACGTTGTTCGACTGCGCCACCGGCACCTGGTGCCCGTCGACCGTCAGCGGCGGGAAGGGCGAGCCGGTGGCGATCAGCGCCCGCCCGTCGGTCCAGCGGGTGAGGTCGGCGGGATCGGCCTCGGAGTGCGAGGTGGGGTTGGACAGCGGGAAGACGACGGGCCGTTCGCAGGTCGAGGCCATCTGCCGCACGATCTCCTCGGTGAACGCGCCGTGCGCCGTCGACAGGCCGATGAGCGCCGTCGGCCCGACCCGGCGCACCACGTCGGCGAGGCCGGTGCCGTCCCAGTCGGCCACCTCGCTGTCGTCGCGCGCGAACATCCGCTGCTGCGGGGTCAGTTCGGAGCGTGACGACACCAGCAGGCCGTCGACGTCGAGGATCCAGAACCGTGCCGTGGCCTCGTCCTCCGGCAGGCCCTCGTCGACCATGGCCGTACGGATCATGTCGGCGACGCCGATGGCGGCCGACCCCGCGCCCAGGATCACCACGCGCTGCTCGGACAGCGGGATGCCGGCCACGTCCGCCGCGGTGGACAGGGCGCCCAGCGTGACGGCCGCGGTGCCCTGGATGTCGTCGTTGAACGTGAGCAGCCGGTCGCGGTAGCGGGCGAGGATCGGGTGGGCGTGGGCGGTGGCGAAGTCCTCCCACTGGAGCAGAGTCCCGGGCAGCTCCGCCTCGACCGCCGAGACGAACGCCTCGATCATCTCGTCGTACTCGGAGCCGGTCAGCCTGCGTGCCCGGCGGCCCAGGTAGCGGGGGTTGCCGAGCAGGGTCTCGTTGTCGGTGCCGACGTCCAGAAGGACGGGCAGGGTACGGGCGGGGTGGATGCCGCCGATGGCCGTGTAGAGGCTGAGCTTGCCGATCGGGATGCCCATGCCGCCGACACCCTGGTCGCCCAGGCCGAGGATGCGCTGGCCGTCGGTGACGACGATGACGTCCACGTCGTGGTCGCGGTGCGGGCGGTTGCGCAGGATGTCCCGGAAGCGGTGCCGGTCCTCCCAGGTCAGGAACAGACCGCGCGGCCGCCGGTAGATCTCGCTGAACCGCTGACAGGCCTCACCCACCGTCGGCGTGTAGACGACGGGCAGCAGCTCCTCCAGGTACTCGGTGACCAGACGGTAGAAGAGCACCTCGTTGGTGTCCTGGAGCTGCCGCAGGTAGATGTGCCGGTTGAGGGGCTTGTCGTAGCCGTGGAAGGCCTCGTAGGCGCGGGCGACCTGCTCGTCCAGGGTCTCCACGGCGGGTGGCAGCAGCCCGTCGAGTCCCAGCTCCTCGCGTTCGCTCCGGCTGAAGGCGGTGCCCTTGTTGACCAGCGGGTCGGCCAGGGTCGTGACGGCGGGGCTGGTGGTGGGGCGGGGGTGATGCGTCGGCTGGTCCATGAGGTGACGCCTTCCCGTGACGCGCCGGTTCGTGCGGGTGATGTGTGCCATCCGGATGAACCGCCGGCCCCGTGGAAACGCCCCCGGCCACCGACGAGTTCCGCCGTGCGTCCCGGCGTGTCCACCCCGAACGGCGCAATCGCACTGCGCCGGAGGAGGCGACGGCGGATGAGCGGTGTGACCGTGGTGGAAGGGATGCGCGTGCACCCGGGAACGAGGAGGCGCGATGGCGGAGGCAGTGGTCGAGGGCGGCACGAAGAGCGCGGCCGCGAGGGGCGGCGCAGATCCGGCCCCGGGCGTCTTCGAGCAGCTCAGCGCCGTCGCCGACGCCGTCCTCTACGAGGGCTACCTCCTCTACCCCTACCGCCGCTCCTCCGCCAAGAACCGCGTCCGCTGGCAGTTCGGCGTGCTGTTCCCCCGGGACTGGGTGGAGGCCGACGGCCCTGTCGTTCCCGGTGTCTCGGGCTCCGCCGACTCCTGGTACCAGCAGACCGAGTGCCTGCTGCGGGTCCGGCAGCCGGGCAGTGCCCGGGTACGCGTGCGGGTGCGCTACCTGCAGATGCAGCGCAAGCAGGTGGAAGAGGCGGACCACCGGCCCGTCGAGTCGCTGCACACCGACGACGGCACGGTGCATCTGACCTTCGACGAGGCCCTGCCGCGCGAGTGCGGGATCGAGGTCCCGCTCGACGAACTCCTCCGGGGCGGACGCACCGTCGCGGTGGGCGCCGCAGCAGGTGAGGACATCGAGCCGCTGCCGGAAGGCGCCGGGCGGGTGGTGCGCAGCCGTGAGGAGATCCGGGCCGAGACCACCGTCACCGCCGAGCGGCTCTCCGACGGCCTCTGCCGGATCCGCGTACGGACCACGAACACCGCGCCCGCCCCCCGGCCGCGTACAGCACGGGACGAGGCACTGCGCCGGGCCCTCATCGCCACCCACACCCTCATCGGCGGCGACGGGGTGGAGTTCGTCTCGCTGATCGATCCGCCGACGGACCTGGAAGCACCCGTGCGCGCCTGCCGTAACGAGTTCACCTTCCCCGTGCTCGGGGGCGAGGCCGGGGACGTCGGCCGCGTCCTGCTGTCCGCGCCGATCATCCTGCCCGACCACCCCCAGGTCGCCCCCGAGAGCCCGGGCGACCTGCACGACGCCGCCGAGATCGACGAGATCCTCACGCTGCGCACGATGCTGCTGACCGACGAGGAGAAGCGCGAGGCGCGGGCCACCGATCCGCGGGCGGCGGCGATCCTCGACCGGGTCGACACCATGCCGCAGGAGGTTTTCGAACGGCTCCACGGCGCCGTCCGCTCCCTGACACCGGCCGCCCCTGCCGCGGTGTCCGTCGACCGGCTGCCGGGCGCTGTCGGGTCTCCGGCACCGGCCGCCCCTGCCGCGGTGTCCGTCGACCCGTCGCCCGGCGCTGTCCGCTCTCCCGCACCGGTCACCCCCACGGCGTCCGCCGACCGTCCCGCCTGGTGGCAGGAGGGCGCCGACGACGGTCTCTCCCCGACCACCGACACCGTGCTCGTCGACGGCGTCCGGCTCGGCGCCGGCAGCCCCGTACGGCTCCGGCCCCGGGGACGCGGCGCCGACGCCCAGGACATGTTCCTGGCCGGGCGGACCGCCGAGGTCGCCGCCGTCTTCCACGACGTCGACGGCAGCGTGCACCTCGCCGTCACCCTCGACGACGACCCGGCCGCCGAACTGAACAACTGGTACGGCCGCTTCCACTACTTCCGGCCCGACGAGCTCGAACCCCTCGAGCCCGCCGGATCCCCGGACGAGCCGTCGGCACCGGCTCCCGCCGCGGCTCCGGCGCGGCACACGACCGACTCCGAGACCCCCGCAGCGGAGGCCGAGTGACATGACAACGCACAGCAGCACCACCGAAGTCAGCAAGGAGCCCGAACGGTCCGAGGACCGCAAGGGCATAGACGAGATCCACATCCTCTGGATCTCCGAGGGCATGAGCTGCGACGGCGACACCGTCTCGCTCACCGCCGCCGACCAGCCCTCCATCGAGGACCTGGTACTCGGGCTGATCCCGGGCCTGCCCAAGGTGAACCTGGTGAACAAGGTGCTCTCGCCCAGCCTGGGCGGCGAGGACTTCCTCGCTCCCTACCGGGCGGCCGTACGCGGCGAACTGGGCCCGTTCATCCTCGTCATCGAGGGCTCGATCCCCAACCAGAACATCATCGAGGGCGACGGCTACTGGACGTCCTTCGGCAACGACCCGGAGACCGGGGAGCCGCAGACCCTCAATTGGTGGATCGACCAACTGGCCCCCAAGGCCTGGGCGGTGGTTGCCGCCGGCACCTGTGCCACCTTCGGCGGCATCCACGCCATGTCCGGCAACCCGACGGGCTGCATGGGCCTCGCCGACTACCTGGGCTGGGACTACACCTCCCAGGCCGGCCTGCCCATCGTCAACGTGCCCGGCTGCCCGATCCAGCCCGAGAACTTCATGGAGACCCTGGTCTGGGTCCTCTACCACGCGGCCGGCTCCGCACCCCCGCCGCCGCTGGACCACATGCTGCGCCCGCAGTGGCTGTTCGGGAAGACGGTCCACGAGGGCTGCGACCGCGGCTCGTACTACGAGCAGGCCAGCTTCGCCACGGACTACAACTCACCCAAGTGCCTGGTCAAGACGGGCTGCTGGGGCCCGGTCGTCAACTGCAACGTGCCCAAGCGCGGCTGGATGGCCGGCATCGGCGGCTGCCCCAACGTCGGCGGCATCTGCATCGGCTGCACGATGCCCGGCTTCCCCGACGCGTTCATGCCGTTCATGGACGAGCCCCCGGGCAGCACCCTGTCGTCCCTCGTCGTCAAGCCGTACGGGGCCGTCATCCGACGGCTGCGCGGCGTGACCAACGAACTGGTCAACCACGAGCCCAGGTGGCGCCACAACAAGCGCAAGCTGACCAGCGGTTACGACCCGCGCTGGCGCCCCTGATGAAGCGTCCCCGGATGCAGCCCACCACCCCACACACCACCGACAGCGAGGGGCAGTACCGCAGATGACCACCACCGAGGCCCGGCCCACGGACCGCAAGCCGCCACAGCTCGTGGACATGTCCTGGGATCCGATCACGCGGATCATCGGCAACCTGGGCATCTACACGAAGATCGACTTCGCCAACCGGGAAGTCGTCGAATGCCACAGCACCTCGTCGCTGTTCCGCGGCTACTCGGTGTTCATGAAGGGCAAGGACCCGCGCGACGCGGGCTTCATCACGTCCCGGATCTGCGGCATCTGCGGCGACAACCACACCACCTGCTCCGACTACGCCCAGCAGATGGCCTACGGAGTCAAGCCGCCCCCGCTGGCCGAGCACATCGTCAACCTCGGCGAGGCCGCCGAGTACATGTTCGACCACACGATCTTCCAGGACAACCTGGTCTTCGTGGACTTCTGCGAGGCCATGGTCAAGGCCACCAACCCCGGTGTCCTGGCCCGCGCCGAGCGCACCGAGGCGCCCCGCGGCGAGATCCACGGCTACCGGACGATCGCCGACATCATGAAGGCCTTCAACCCCTTCGAGGGTGAGGTCTACAAGGAGGCCCTGAAGGTCAGCCGGGTCACCCGCGAGATGTTCTGCCTGATGGAGGGGCGGCACGTCCACCCCTCCACGCTGTACCCGGGCGGCGTCGGCACGATGCCGCAGCCGACCGTCTTCACCGACTACCTCAGCCGCCTCATGCGGGTCATCGACTTCGTGAAGAAGGCCGTCGCCATGAATGACGACGTCTTCGACTTCTTCTACGAGGCGCTGCCCGGCTACGAGGAGGTCGGCCGCCGCCGCACCCTGCTGGGCTGCTGGGGCGCGTTCCAGGACCCCAAGGTCGTCGACTACCGCTACGAGACGATGAACACCTGGGGCAAGGCGATGTACGTCACCCCGGGCATCATCGTCGACGGCGAACTGGTCACCAACAACCTCGTCGACATCAACCTCGGCCTGCGCATCATGCTCGGCAGCTCCTACTACGAGGACTGGGTGAACGAGCAGCCCTTCGTCACCCACGACCCGCTCGGCAACCCCGTCGACATGCGCCACCCGTGGAACCAGACCACCGTCCCGGTGCCGCAGAAGCGCGACTTCGACGACAAGTACAGCTGGGTGATGAGCCCCCGCTGGTTCGACCAGCGCACCGGCGACCACCTCGCCCTCGACACCGGCGGCGGCCCTCTCGCCCGCCTGTGGTCGACCGCGCTGAGCGGCCTGGTCGACACCCCGTACATCAAAGCCACCGGCCACAGCGTGCGCATCTCCCTGCCCAAGGGCGAGTCCCTGCCGGAGACCACCCTGGAATGGCGCATCCCGCAGTGGAGCAACACCATCGAACGCGACCGCGCCCGGCCGTACTTCGTCGCCTACGCGGCCGCCATGGCCCTGCAGTTCATCGAAGAGGCCATGGGCATGGTGCGCGCGGGCGAGACCAAGGTGTTCGAGAACTACGAGGTGCCCGACGAGGCGATCGGCTGCGGCTTCCACGAGGCGGTGCGCGGTGTCCTCTCCCACCACCTGGTGATCAAGGACAAGAAGATCGCCAACTACCACCCGTACCCGCCCACCCCGTGGAACGCCAGCCCTCGCGACATGTACGGCACCCCCGGCCCGTACGAGGACGCCGTCCAGGGCCAGCCCATCTTCGAGGAGAACGGGCCGGACGACTTCAAGGGCGTCGACATCATGCGCACCGTCCGCAGCTTCGACCCCTGTCTGCCGTGCGGTGTGCACATGTACGTCGGCAAGGGCAAGACGCTGACCACCCTGCACTCGCCGACGTACGGGGCGAACCATGGCTGAGGCCGACACCGCACGGCTGGCGGACCCGGACGTCGAGGCCCGGCTCGGCCGGCTCGACGAGCTGCTGGAAGGCCTCGAGTCCGCGCCCGGCCCCACGACACGCTCCGCGACCGAGGCGGTGGCCCTGCTGACCGAGGTCTACGGCGAGGCCCTGGCCCGCGTCCTGGACCACGCGGACGAGCAGGTCGCCGAGCGCCTCGCCGAGGACGAGCTGCTCGGGCACCTCATGGTGCTGCACGACATCCACCCCGAGCCCGCCGAACGCCGGGCGGCCCGCGCGGTCGAACGGCTGCGGCCCGCCGTGCAGGAACGCGGCGGCGACGTGGAGTGGGCCGGGGTGGAAGGGCAGGTCGCCCGGGTGCGTCTGAAGGCCGGCGGCGGGTGCGGGTCCGGCTGCGGCGGCGGAGGTTCCGAGGTCACCGACGCGGTCCGCGCGGCGGTGCTCGCGGCGGCGCCCGAGCTGACGGCGGTGGAGCCCCTGACCGAGACGGCCCCCGCCTTCGTCCCGCTGACCACGCTGACGCACCGGAGCGCACCGTGACCACCGACGGGGCACTGGCCCGCCTCATCCGCTCCTCGGCCGATCGCACGGCGGTGGCCGAGCGGGAGGTGTGCGACCTGTGCGCCGCGCCCGTCGCCGAGGAGCACGCCCACCTGTACGACACCGGCCAGGAGGAGGTGCGCTGCGTCTGCGGCCCCTGCTCGGTGCTGTTCGCCGACGCGGCGGCGGGGGATGGCCAGTACCGGCTCGTGCCCCGGCGCCGGGTCCGGCTGCCCAAGGTCGACACGGCCGTGCTGGGCGTACCGGTCGGCCTGGTCTTCTTCGTGCCCCGGGCGGACGGCACCGTCACCGCCGAGGGCCCGAGCCCCGCGGGAGCCATGCGGTGGGAGGTGGACGCGGCGGCCTGGCAGGAGCTGGCCGGGACGTGTCCGCAGCTCGCAACCGTGGAACCCGAGGTGGAGGCCCTGCTGGTGAACACCGTCCACGGCCTCGACGAGCACTGGATCGTGCCGGTCGACGACTGCTACCGGATGATCGCCGTCGTACGCCGGGAGTGGCGCGGCCTGTCCGGCGGCGGCCGGATCTGGCCCGCCCTCGAGCAGTTCTTCGAGGACCTCACCGAGCGGCCATAGCCACGTACTCCGCAGGTCGGAGGCGAGGAAGGAGAGCATCCCATGGGCAACATCAGAGTGGGCCGGCCCCAGGCGAAGCCCGACACTCCCGGGCACGTCGCGGGCATGCACCAGGGCAACAAGGGACCGCGCGAGCAGCAGAAGGGGCACCACGAGGACGGCACCGCCGACGCGCGCCGCTCCACGGGGATCCACTGGAAGCGGCATGACGCCCTCGCGGAGACCATGCCGAACATCTCGCCGGGATGAACACCGTGATGAGGACGAGCAGGGAGTCGCCGTGATGAAACGAGCATGCAGACCCGCCGCGCGCAGGCGAGGCGGGGTGAGCGGACAGCGGGTGCTGAAGGCCGAGGCCGTCCTGGTGGGCGGTGTGGTGCTGGCCCTGCTGTGCTGGGAGTGGCCCAGCCTGAGGCGCGAGGTGCGGATCTGGCGGATGTCCGGCGGATTTCGCGCCGGCCACCGCTACCCGTGAGCCGGCCGTGCACGAACTGTCGATCGCGACCGCGATCATCGAGCGGGCCGACGAGCTGGCCCGGGCGGACGGGACGGACGCCGTCTCGAAGGTGACCGTCCGGGTCGGCGAGCTGGCGGGCGTCGTCCCCGACGCCCTCGGTTTCGCCTTCGAGGTGGCCCGCGACGGCACCGCCCTCGCGGGGGCGGACCTCGTCGTCGAGCAGATCCCCGCGCAGGCCTGGTGCGGCCCGTGCGCCGAGGAGTTCCCGGTGGGCATGCCCCCGTTCTTCTGGTGCCCGCGCTGCGACCAGCCCTCCAACGACCTGCGCAGCGGCCGCGAGCTGGAGATCACCGGGATCGAGCCGGTACCGGCATAGCGAACGAGCGAGGGGCCCCGCCGATCCGTCGGCGGGGCCGCTCGTCCTGTCCTGCGGTCAGCAGATGCGCGGCAGCTGCTCCCCGAGCGGCAGATCCACCACCCGCGTCCCGCCCAGCCCGGTGGCGACCACCACCATCCCGGGATGCTCGGCGACGCACTCGCCGATCAGCGTGGCCCCGGCACCCTGCGGATGGCCCCGCATCGCCGCCAGGACCTCCTCCGCCCGCGACGGGGGCACGAAGGCGACCAGCCGCCCCTCGTTGGCGACGTAGAGCGGGTCGAGCCCGAGGAACCCGCAGGCGTTCGCCACCGCGTCCGGCACGGGAATGGCACGCTCCTGCAACCGGACACCGGTCCCGGAGGCACGGGCGATCTCGTTCAGCGACGCGCCCAGGCCGCCCCTGGTGGGGTCGCGCAGCACATGGATGTCCGGGGTGACGGCCAGCACGGCCGCCACCAGATCCGCCAGCGGCGCGGTGTCGCTGGCGATCTCCACCCCGAACTCCAGCCCTTCCCGGACGCTCATGATCGCCACCCCGTGCAGCCCGATCGGGCCGCTGACGAGGACCGCGTCGCCGGGCCGTGCACGCTGGGGCCGGATGTCCACCCCGTCGGGCACGAGCCCCACACCGGCGGTGGTGACGTACACCCCGTCGCCGTGCCCGGACTCCACCACCTTGGTGTCACCCGTGGCGATCGTGACCCCGGCGGCCTCGGCGGCCGCCCCCATCGAGCGCGCGATCCGCTCGACGACCGTCAGCTCCACGCCCTCCTCCAGGACGAAGGCGGCGGAGAGGTAGGCGGGTTTCGCTCCGCTCATCGCGAGGTCGTTGACGGTGCCGTTGACCGCGAGGTCGCCGAGGCAGCCACCGGGGAAGAACAGCGGCCGGACCACGTAGGAGTCGGTGGAGAAGGCCAGCCGCGCGCCGCCCAGTTCGAGGACGGCGGAGTCGGCGAGACCGGCCAGCGTGGCGTTGCCGTAGGCAGGGGTGAAGATCTGCTCCATCAGCTCGGCCGACAGCGCACCCCCTCCGCCGTGCCCCATGACCACCACCCCCTGGTCGCGCAGCGGGGCGGGGCAGGTCCAGTTGGCCGGGTCGACCACGTCGGCGAGTTGTTCAGGCAACGGGAGCCACCTCCTGCGGTGCGGCCGTGCCGGCCTGCGGCGCCGCGGTGTTCATCCGGCGGTAGAGGTAATAGGCCGCGCAGGCGCCCTCGCTGGAGACCATGGTGGCGCCGAGCGGGGTGCGCGGGGTGCAGGTGGTGCCGAACGCGGCGCACTCGGTCGGCTTGATCAGGCCCTGGAGCACCTCGCCGGCACGGCACTCGGCGGGCTCCTCGGTACGGATCCCGCTGACGTCGAAGCGGTGCTCGGCGTCGTACGCGCGGAAGGCGTCGGTCAGCCGCCAGCCGCTGGAAGGGATCCGCCCGATGCCGCGCCAGGACCGGTCGGTGACCTCGAAGACCTCCTCGATCATCCGCATCGCGGCCGGGTTGCCCTCCTCACGCACCGCGCGCGGGTAGGCGTTCTCCACCCGGTGCTCGCCGCGCTCCAGTTGGCGGACCGCCAGGCGGATGCCCTCCAGGATGTCCAGCGGCTCGAAGCCGGTCACCACCAACGGCACGCGGAACCGCTCGGCCAGCTCCGGGTACTCGGCCATCCCCATCACGCTGCACACGTGCCCGGCGGCGAGGAAGCCCTGCACCCGGCACTCGGGCGCCGTCATGATCGCCTCGACGGCCGGGGGCACCCGCACATGCGACACCAGCAGGCTGAAGTTGGACAGTCCCAGCCGGCGCGCCTGGTGCACGGCCATCGCGTTGGCCGGGGCGGTGGTCTCGAAGCCGATCGCGAAGAACACCACCTCCCGGTCCGGGTTGCGGCGGGCCAGCTCCAGGGCGTCGAGCGGCGAGTACACCACCCGGACGTCGCCGCCCTCTCCCTTGACCCGGAACAGGTCGCGGTCGGTGCCCGGCACCCGGAGCATGTCGCCGAAGGAGCAGAAGATCACCCCGGGCCGCGAGGCGATCTCCAGCGCCTTGTCGATGACCTCCAGCGGCGTGACACAGACCGGACAGCCCGGTCCGTGGATCAACTCGACCTGCTCGGGCAGCAGCTGGTCGATGCCGTGCCGGATGATCGAGTGGGTCTGCCCGCCGCACACCTCCATCAGGGCCCAGGGCCGGGTGGCGGTGGCGCGGATCTCGTCCAGCAGGCGTCGTGCCAGGCGGGGGTCGTTGAACTCGTCGATGTACTTCACCGGGCCTCACTCCCGCCGTCCTGGGGCCCCGCCACCGCGGCGCCGCCCGCCTCCTTGGCCGCCTGCTCCCAGGCGTCCCCGAACTCCTCCTCCAGCAGCCCCAGTTCCTCGAACAGCTTCAGGGAGGCCAGGGCCGACTCCTCGTCCAGGCGCTGGAGCGCGAAGCCGACGTGCACGATGACGTACTCACCCACCTTGACGTCGGACACGTACTCCAGGCACGCCTGTTTCTGCACGCCGCCGAAGTCGATCAGCCCGGTGAGCGGATCGGCACTGTCGTCGATGGCCACGACCTTGCCGGGCACTGCCAAACACATGGGTCACTCCTCCTGTCGTAGGTGCGCCGCGACCACCAGCTGGCCGAGGGCCAGCCCGCCGTCGTTCGGCGGGACTTCGCCGTGACGGAGCACCGCGAAGCCGTCTTCGGCCAGTAGCTGCGCGCACTCCTCCTCCAGCAGCGCGTTGGCGAACACACCGCCGCTGAGGGCGACGGTGGCCAGGCCGGTGTCCTGACGCGCCCGCCGGCAGATCTCCGCCACGGCCCGCGCCACCGCATGGTGGAAACGGGCCGCGAGCACGGCGGCCGGGGTGCCGCGCCGCAGATCGGCGACCAGCGCACTCAGCACGGGCGCCGGGTCGAGCCCGCCGGCGAAGGCGTACGCCGACGTGTCGGCGCCCCAGGCCGTGGCGGCCGCCGCCTCCAGCTCCAGCGCGGCCTGCGCCTCGTACCCGGCGCGATGGCACACGCCCACCAGCGACGACACGGCGTCGAAGAGGCGGCCCATGCTGGAGGTCGCCGCACAGGCCAGACCGCGGGCCAACTGCCGTTCAAGAACGGCCAGTTCGTCCGGGACGCAGGCGGAAACGCACGGCAGGTCCGCGTCCCACGGCAGTCCAGCCGCCCACAGCCGGGCCAGGGCCAGACGACACGGGTTGGCCACGCCCGCGTCGCCGCCGGGCAGCGGGGCGGGGGACAGGTGGGCGTAGCGCCGGAAGCCGCTGTAGCCGGCGAGAAGGATCTCGCCGCCCCAGACGGTGCCGTCGTCTCCGTAGCCCGTGCCGTCGAACGCGACGCCGATCACGGGGGTGGTGCCGTCGAGGCCGTGCTCGGCCATCGCGGAGGCGATGTGCGCGTGGTGGTGCTGGACCAGCACGGGGGCGCGCCCGGCCAGCCGGGCGGCCCATCGCGTCGAGTGGTACCCGGGGTGCCGGTCGGCGGCGATCAGTTCGGGGCTCACACCGGTCAGGCCCCGCAGGTGTGTGTCCGCCCGCCGGGCCGCCTCCAGGGTGGCCAGGTCGCCCATGTCGCCGATGTGCGGGCCGAACCAGGCCTGGTCGCCCTCGCCGAGGCACAGGGCGTTCTTGAGATCGCCGCCCACGGCGAGAGCGGGCCGCACCGGGACCGGCAGCCGCAGCGGGCGGGGCACATACCCCCGGGACCGGCGCAGCACCTGCTCGGTGCCGTCGGGCCGCACCCGCAGCAGGGAGTCGTCGCAGGGCGAGGCGATGGGCCGGTCGTGGGCGAGCCAGGCGTCGGCCAGCCCGGCGAGCCGGGTGAGCGCCTCGTCGTCGTCCGTGACGATCGGTTCCCCGGAGCGGTTGCCGCTCGTCATGACCAGCATGCGCGGGCCGGGCGGATCACCGGGCAGGCCGAACAGCAGGGTGTGTACGGGCGTGTAGGGCAGCATCACGCCGAGGTGCGGGCTGCCGGGGCAGACGCCGGGTGCGAGGCCGTTCGCCTCCGGGCGCCGGCGCAGCAGGACGATGGGGCGCCGGGAGCCGGTGAGGGCAGCCCGTGCGGACGTGGAGAGCTCGGCGATCCGCCGTACGTCGTCGAGGTCCGCGCACATCACCGCGAACGGCTTGCCGCCGCGTGCCTTGCGGGTGCGCAGGGCCTCCACGGCCCGGGCGTCGGTGGCGTCGCAGGCCAGGTGGTAGCCGCCGAGCCCTTTGACGGCGACGATCCGCCCGGCGGCCAGCAGCGCCCGCGCCGATGCCAGGGCCTCGGCGTCCCGGGCCGGCCGGACCCCGCTCCCGGACGCCGGCACCAGGCGCAGCCGAGGGCCGCAGCCCGGGCAGGCCACGGGCTGGGCGTGGAAGCGGCGGTCGAGGGGATCGCCGTACTCCCGGGCGCACTCGGCGCACATCGGGAAGCCGGTCATGGTCGTGACCGCCCGGTCGTACGGCATGCCCGTGGCGATGGTGAAGCGGGGACCGCAGTGCGTGCAGGTGACGAACGGGTGCCGGTACCGGCGGTCGGCCGGATCGCCCAGCTCCCGCAGGCAGTCCGGGCAGGTCGCCGTGTCGGGCGGGAGCAGGGTGCTGCCGGGGGAGTGGTCGGTGGAGCGGATGCCGAAGGCGTCGCCGGCGCCGGTGGCGGGCAGGTCCTCGAACCCGACGCCGGTGACGGTGGCCAGCGGCGGAGGCTCCTTGGCCAGCCGGTCGCAGAAGTCGGCGACCCCGTCCGGCGGCCCCTCCACCTCGATGAGGACACCACCGGCCGTGTTGCTCACGAAGCCCCCGAGCGCGAGGTCGGTGGCGAGGCGGTGCACGAAGGGACGGAAGCCCACGCCCTGCACGGTGCCGCGCACGGTGACGCGACGGCGCACCGCCCGGGTGGCGGGCGCTGTCACGGGACGAGGCCGGCTTCGGCGCCCTCGTGCGTGTGCGTGTGGGTGTGCGGGCGGGGCGCCAACGGCGGCCGGTGGACGGGGGCCCCGTCCCGGACGGCGAGCACCCGTTCCAGCAGGGCGTCGACGCCGGCGCCGGTACGGGCGCAGGACCGCACCACCTCCACCCCCGGGTTGACCCGCTGGACGTTCGCCTCGAAGGCCGCCTCGTCGAACCCGGCCGGCCCGGCCAGATCCGTCTTGGTCAGCACCACCAGATGGGCGGACCCGAAGGCCGTGGGGTACTTCAGCGGCTTGTCCTCGCCCTCCGTCACCGCCATGAGCACGATCCGCAGGCTCTCGCCGAGGTCGTAGGACGCGGGGCAGACGAGGTTGCCGACGTTCTCCACGAACAGCAGCGACGTGCCCTCGGGCAGCCAGCTCTCCACGTGGCCGCGCAGCTGCCGCGCCTCCAGGTGGCACAGCCCGTCCGTCAGCAGCTGCTTCACCGGGGCTCCCGACCGGGCCAGCCGGTCGGCGTCGTTCTCGGTGGCCAGGTCGGCGGTGAGCGCGGCCACCGGCAGGCTCCGCTCCACCGCCCTGGCCAGCACCCGCCCGAGCAGTTCCGTCTTGCCGCTGCCCGGGCTGGACAGCAGGTTGACCACGCTCACCGCGCGCCGGGCCAACTCGTCACGCAGGTCCGCGGCCAGTCCGTCGTTCTTCGCCAGGACGGCCTGAGTGACCTCGTCCACGGAATCGCACATGGGCGCCGCTCCTCGCGGGTCGGTAGGGAAATCGTTCCGCTACCGATCCTCCGCGCCGCCGCTCACGGTGCCCGGCAGCCCGGCCGACGACAGGGCTGCGGATTCGTCCGGGCGGCTCAACGGGGGCGTGGCCGCGGGGTCGGTGAGCAGCACCGGCACCATGGTGTGCAGCGCCGCGGCGGCTCGCCCGACCGCCTCGCGCACCGTCGCGCTGATGCCCGGGGCGATGTCCTCGTCGGCGGGTGCCCGCAGCTCCGGCTCACAGGCCAGGACCAGGACGCGGGGGAGCGGCTCGTCGCCCAGGTGGGCGGCCAGGGCGAGGACCTTCGCCGGATCCATGCCGTGCGCCTCGGGCGGCGCGCCCGCCGTGGAGCCGTCGGGCATGTCCGGCTCGATCAGCGACAGTGTCCCGGGCTCGTGCCCGCGTACGGCCGCGTCGACCAGGACGGCCGTGTCGTAGCCGTCGAGCAGCTCGTACGCCAGGTCCATGCCGCGGATGCCGAAGTCCCGCACCCGCACCTCCGGCGGCAGCGGGTGCCGGTCCAGGGCGCGGATCACCTCGGGGCCGAAGGCGTCGTCCGCGAGGAAGATGTTGCCGACGCCCGCCACGAGCAGTCGCGCGCTCATCGAGCGTCTCCGGGGGCCAGCGGCCGGGAGGAGCCGGTCGGGAGCTTGCGGACGAAGGCGGAGCGCAGCGTGTGATAGGGCGCCCCGGGGTCGAAGAAGACGGCGCGCATACGGGCGAGTTCGGCCCGCCGGTATTCGGCGAGGGGCCGCTGGAGCTCGTCCGCGTGACGGGACGTGGCCTTGGCGGTGATCCGGCGCGGGAGATCCGGATCGGCGGCCAGGTCGGCGGCCAGGCGCTCGACCTCGGTGCCGAACTCCTGCGCCGCAACCGGCACCAGACGGTCCACCAGCCCGATCCGCTCGGCCGTCGCGGCGCTCACCGGCAGCGCCTCGGTCGTCAGCCGCTCGGCCGTCTCGGCGCCCACCCGGCGGGGGAGCGAGTACGTCCAGTACTCCGACCCGTACAGGCCCATGTTCCGGTAGTGCGGGTTGAGGACGCTGCCCCTTCGGCACCAGACCTCGTCGGCCGCCAGGGCGAGCATGACACCGCCGGCCGCCGCGTTGCCGCCGAGGGCCGCCACGACCAGCCGGTCGGTGGTGCGCAGCACCGCCTCGACCACGTCGTTCATGGCGTTCAGGTTGGACCAGGACTCGCTCGCCGGGTCGCTCGACGCCTCGATGACGTTGAGGTGGATGCCGTTGGAGAAGAAGTCGCGGGCGCCGCCGAGCACCAGCACCGAGGTGGGGCGGGTGAGGGCGTAACGCCAGGCGGCGAGCAGCCTGCGGCAGTGGGTGGTGCTCATGGCCCCGCCGGGGAACGAGAAGGCCAGGAAGCCGATGTGACCGCGCTGCCGGTAGCGGATGTCGGTCCAGGTGGTGCGGTCCGGGGGCAGCTCGAGCGGGGCGGCGATCTCCGGCAGCCAGTACGGGCGGTCGTTCGAACCCGGCATGCCCGGGCTGCTGCCGGGCGGGGCCGGGAAGTGGGAGAGCACCGAGGCCGCCGGGCGGCGGAACGGCGCCGGGTCACCGGAGCTCTTGCGGGGGCGCAGCTCCGGGATCCACACCGCGCCGTCCCGGGTGGCCCGGCAGACCGCGCCGGCCCGGGTCGCGAGCAGTTCCCCGGGTTCCCCGCGCAGCCGGTCCTCGGGGTGCCCGCCGTGCAGGAACACCTCCCGGTCGCAGATCTCGTCCCGGACGCCCGGCTGCGAGTCGGCACCGCGGAGCTTGCGCAGCACCGTCGCCGTGCTGTCGTTCTCCCAGTCGATCCGCCGCTGCTCCTGGCGGAAGAAGTCCCGCCACACCACGTGGATCCCGGGTTCGCTCTGCGGGCGCGGTTTGTACGACCCGTCGGCGTAGCGCCGCACGGCCAGCAGCACGGCGGCCGTGGCGGCGTCCGCGACCTCGTTGCGGTACACGTCGCTCTTGCCCGCCGGCGGCACCGGGAAGGTGCCGTCCGCCCACACGTCCCCCGCGTCCATGGCCGCCTCGGCCTGGAGCACCGTCACGCCCCACTCGGGCGCCTCCTCGGCGATCGCCCAGTCCAGCGACGACGGGCCCCGGTCACCGGGTGGCCCCGGGTGCACGATCAGGCAGGTGTGCTCCCGCCACACGTCCTCCGGCAGGGCCGACTTGAGCATCGGGGCGACGATCAGCTCCGGGCACACCTCGCGTACGGCGGCCCGGACGGCGTCGGGGCCGTGCGAGGCGAGCACGACGTCCACGTGGTGCCCCTCGTCCGACAGTTCGGCGCACACACGCTGGGACAGGCTGTTGAACGCACTGGCGACGAGCAAGATGTCCATGACATGGCATCGTCGTCCGTCGGGGGAGGGCCGTGAAGGACCACGGCGGCGTTTCGCCGTCCTCATCCGCTTCCGGCCGAACGGATACGCGGACCCTGCGGGAAAGCCGATCGGCCGTTGCTCGCGAACGTATTCGATATTACGGTCCTGCGGTGATCACCCGGCGCACGCCGGAGCGGGCGTCACGAGGGGACCTCACATGCGCAACCGGCCGGCGGGTCTCGCACCCGGACCCGTCCGTCCTGCGCGTGGGGTTGGACTTCTACCTCGCGACGTCGGCGTTCGAGTGGTACCCGGGCGTACGCCTGCACCCACGGGTAGCGGCTGGGAGCCGTTCGGGCCCGCCCTGGACGCCACGGTCCTGTCCGACGAGCACGCCGAGCACATCGAGGACGGCCACATCCGCTCCCTCGGCTTCACGGGTGCGTTCGCCGGCCTGTGGGCCTGGGACCTCACCGGGGGCGGCCATCACGCGGACTTCGACGAGGTGACGTACCGGGCCGGGCACTGAGCGCACAGGGGGTGCCGTTCGAACCGCCCTCCACGGCCCCGCGTCCCTCCGGCCCCCCTTGCCCGGGACGCACGCCTGGCGCACGCTGTTCGTATGGGTGCCCAGGAAGGCCCTACGCTCATCAACTCCGTCCAGCGGGCCATGCGGCTGCTGGAGGCGGTGAGCGCGCACGAGAACGGCGCGCCGGCCAAGCAACTGGCGCGCGAGACGGGTCTGCCCCTGGCCACCGCCTACCACCTGCTGCGGACCCTGGTGCACGACGGGTACGTGCGCAAGCTGGACGACGGCGGCTTCGTCCTCGGCGACAAACTCCAGACCCTGCAGTCCACGGGACGTGCGCAGGCGCTGCTCAGCCGCGTCCGGCCCACCCTCGCCGCGCTGCGGGACGAGCTCGCGACCGCCGCCTACCTCACCTTCTACGAGGAGGGCGAGATCCGGGTCGCCGAGATCGTCGACAGCCCCGGTACCCCCCGCGTCGATCTCTGGGTGGGCTTCGAGGACGCGGGGCACGCCACCGCACTGGGCAAGGCCGTACTGCGGGAACTGGACGAAGGGGACCGCCAGGACTACCTCTCCCGCCACCACCTCGCCGACCTCACCCCGCGGACGATCACCAGCCTCCCGGAACTGCTCCGGCGGCTGGATACCCCGCCCCTGGCCCCGGCCATCACGGACCTGGAGGAGTACGCCCTCGGCACGGTCTGCGTCGCCGTCCCGGTCTACAGCGGGGACACGCTCGGCTCCCTCGGTGTCTCGCTGCCGTCGAACCGGCTCTCCCGGCTGCCGGAGATCCGCGAGCGGCTGCTCCCGACCGCGAGCCGGGTGACCAGGAGCCTCTCGCTCACTATCTGAAAATCCGCTTCTTGCCGGTGTCCCCGCTCACCCCGTTCTCTGGATAAAGCAGACATTTCAGGGACGTGCCCCGCGCACAGGTGAGGACTGATACACAAACATGAGCCAAGCCCGAGACCACGGCGTCGACCACCAGCCGGTACGGCCGTTCGGCAACCGAGTGGCCGGTTCCAGGGCCTCGGCCCTCAGACGCGCCGTCGCGCAGCCGGCCGTCGGCAGGCCCCTCCTGCCCGTCCTGGTCGTCGCCCTCGTCGTGTCCGCCGACCTCGCCGGCGGAGCGGGGATGATCTGGCTGCCCCTGCTCGCGGCCGGGCCCGCCCTGGCGGCCACGACCAACGGGCCGCTCGGGGTCCTCTGCGTCGGCTTCCTCGCCGCGGCGCTCGGTGTGACGCTCGGGATCCGGGACGGAGTGCCGCTCCGGGAACTGTCCGCCGTGCTGTCGGCCCTGGCCGCCGTCACTCTCGCGAGCGGTCTGGCCAGTACCCTGCGCGGGCGCCGGGAACGGGTGCTCGCCGCCGTCCGCTCGGTCGCGGAGACCGCCCAGCACGCACTGCTCAGGCCCGTGCCGTCGACCGTCGGGCCGTTCCAGGTGGCCGTCCGCTACAGCGCGGCGGCGGCCGAGGCCCGAATCGGAGGGGACCTGTACGCGCTGATACCCACCCCGCACGGGGTGCGGCTGATCGTCGGCGACGTGCGCGGCAAGGGGCTGCCGGCCGTCGGGACCGCGGCGCTGGTGCTCGGTGTCTTCCGCGAGGCCGCCCACGACGAAGCCGATCTCCTCGCCGTGGTCGACAGGATCGAGCGGAGCCTCGCCCGCAACCTCGGACACGACGACTTCGTCACCGCCGTGGTCGCCGGATACCCGCGGGCCGGGCATCTGGAGGTGGTGAACTGCGGGCACGCGCCCCCGCTGCTGGTGCGGGCCTCCGGCGGCATCACCGCGGTGGAGCCCACCCACCCGGCCCCGCCCCTCGGGCTGCGCGCCCTCACCGGCCATACCCCCGGGCTCCAGGCGCTCCCCTTCGCCGACGGCGACCAACTGCTGCTCTACACCGACGGGGTCACCGAAGCCCGTGACGGCGACCGCTCCTTCTACCCCCTGGCCGAGGGCCTGAAGCGCCATGTCTCCCACGAGCCGGCCGCCACGGTCGGCGCGCTCCACGACGAACTGCTGGCACACGTGGGCGGCCGGCTGCACGACGACGCGGCCCTGCTCCTCATCCGCAAGCCGGCCGCACGCCTCGCCGAAGCAGAGGCTCCCGGGGCGGGCGACCTCGGCCCGACCGCTCCCGCCCCGGTGCGCGAGGCGAGGTGCTGCTCGTGAGAGCGGCGGCGGCCTGGCCGGGTCACGCCTCGCGCAGGTCCTTGACCCGGCGGAGTTTGCCGAGGGAGCGCTCCAGGGGCTCCGGTTCGACGATCGTCACGTCGGCGCTGATGCCGATGCCGTCCTTGACGGCCTTCGCGATCGTCCCGGCCGCGGCTTCGCGCTGCTCGGGGCCGGTGCCGGGACGGCTCTCGACACGGACGGTCATGTGGTCCAGGCGGCCGCGCCGGGTGAGCTGGATCTGGAAGTGCGGGGCGACGCCGGGCGTGCGCAGCACGATCTCCTCGATCTGGCTGGGGAAGACGTTCACCCCGCGCAGGATGATCATGTCGTCGCAGCGGCCGGTGATCTTCTGGATGCGGCGGAACGCGGGCCGGGCCGTGCCGGGCAGCAGCCGGGTCAGATCGCGGGTGCGGTAGCGGATGATCGGCAGGGCCTCCTTGGTCAGGGACGTGAAGACCAGCTCGCCCTCCTCGCCCTCGGGCAGCACCTCACCCGTGATCGGGTCGACGACCTCGGGGTAGAAGTGGTCCTCCCACACGTGCAACCCGTCCTTGGTCTCCACGCACTCCTGGGCCACACCGGGGCCGATCACCTCGGACAGGCCGTATATGTCGACGGCGTGGATGTCCATCCGCTCCTCGATCTCGCGGCGCATCTCCTCCGTCCACGGCTCGGCACCGAAGACGCCCACCCGCAGACTGCTGTCGCGCGGGTCGAGGCCCTGACGCTCGAACTCGTCGAGCAGCGTGAGCATGTAGGACGGGGTGACCATGATGATCTCGGGCCCGAAGTCCTGGATGATCTGCACCTGGCGCGCGGTCATGCCCCCGGAGGCCGGGATCACCAGACAGCCGGCGCGCTCAGCGCCGTAGTGCGCGCCGAGGCCGCCGGTGAACAGTCCGTACCCGTAGGAGATGTGCACCTTGTGGCCCGGGCGCCCGCCGGCGGCGCGGATCGAGCGGGCGACGAGGTCCGCCCACATCGACAGGTCGTTCTCCGTGTAGCCGACCACCGTGGGGCGGCCGGTGGTGCCGCTGGAGGCGTGTACGCGCCGCACCTGGTCCATGGGGACGGCGAACATCCCGAACGGGTAGGTGTCCCTGAGGTCCGCCTTCGTGGTGAACGGGAACCGGGAAAGGTCCCCCAGCGAACGGCAGTCGTCGGGGGAGACCCCGGCCGCGTCGAACTTCTTCCGGTACGCCTCCACGTTCTCGTAGGCGTGCCGCAGGCTCCGGCGCAGACGGTCGAGCTGGAGCTCCCGCAGCTGCTCGCGCGTCAGGCGCTCACCGTCGTCGAGCAGGTCGTGGGGGAGGGGCTCGCCGCGCCGCTGCCCCGTCGGCTCCGGGGCCCGGGAGGCTGTCGTCTCACTGGTCATTCGGACTCCTCCGGCCTCGTGCTCCCGATGCTCCGGCTGCGGCCCCGGAACTCCGCTATCACCTCGTCGCCCCGCCGGACACTCACGTCGTAGAGGCCGCTGCGCCCGAACCGGGTGCGCTCCTCGGCCCGCGCGACCAGCTCGTCGCCCTGGTGCGCCGGGGCCACGAAGGTGATGTCCGCGCCCGCCGCGACGGTCACCGGGCCGCGGCTGTTGCAGGCGCAGGCGAAGGCGCTGTCGGCGAGCAGGAAGACGTAGCCGCCGTGGGCGATCCCGTGCCCGTTCACCATCGCCGGGGTCACGGTCATCCGGAGCACGGCGGTTCCTTCGCCCTGCTCCAGCAGTTCGATCCCGAGCCCGCGGGAGGCCTCGTCCGCGGCGAACATCGCCTCCGCGGGCGGCGTCGCATCAGCGGTATGGGTCACTTCTCGCACCACCTCATAGCCCGACCGAATATTCGGTTAGCTTCGGCGCAGCCCAGTAATCCAGCCTCTCCGGCGACTGTCAAGGGTCGCCGTGCGGTGCCTGCCGGGGAAACGGCACGGACCCCCTACCAAGCCGGGCGGGGCTGCCCTATCATGGACCGAACGAATGGTCGGTTGGGAAGTGGGACGGATGGATACGACACGCTCCAGCCCCGCGGGGACGGACGGCGCCGAGCCGGTTCTCCAGCAGCACTTCGACGCGACGATCGCGCGGGACCAGCGAATCGAGCCGCGCGACTGGATGCCGGAGGGCTACCGGAAGACACTGATCCGGCAGATCGCGCAGCACGCGCACTCGGAGATCATCGGCATGCAGCCGGAGGGCGAGTGGATCACCCGCGCCCCGTCGCTGCGCCGCAAGGCCATTCTGTTCGCGAAGGTCCAGGACGAGGCCGGGCACGGGCTGTACCTGTACTCGGCGGCGGAGACGCTGGGCGCCGACCGCGCGGATCTGACCGAGCGGCTGATCGAAGGCCGGCAGAAGTACTCGTCGATCTTCAACTACCCGACGCTGAGCTTCGCGGACGTCGGGGTGATCGGCTGGTTCGTGGACGGCGCCGCGATCTGCAACCAGGTGCCGCTGTGCCGCTCGTCCTACGGGCCGTACGCGCGCGCCATGGTGCGGATCTGCAAGGAGGAGTCGTTCCACCAGCGGCAGGGCTACGAGCTGCTGATGACGATGATGCGGGGCACCGACGCCCAGCGCGAGATGGTGCAGGACGCTGTGGACCGCTGGTGGTGGCCCTCGCTGATGATGTTCGGCCCGCCCGACGACGCCTCACCCAACTCGGCGCAGTCCATGGCCTGGAAGATCAAGCGGCACAGCAACGACGAGCTGCGCCGGCGCTTCGTCGACATGACCGTCCCGCAGGCCGAGAAGCTCGGCGTGACGCTCCCCGACCCGGAGCTCCGCTGGAACGAGGAGCAGGGTCACCACGACTTCGGCACGCCCGACTGGGACGAGCTGATGCGGGTCATCAAGGGCGACGGCCCGTGCAACGACCAGCGGATCGAACGGCGCCGCACGGCCCACGAGGAGGGCGCCTGGGTGCGCGAGGCGGCCACCGCCCACGCCGCCAAGCAGGCGGCCCGCGAGCGGAAGGGAGCGGTGGCATGACCGCCGACAAGCAGGACTGGCCGCTGTACGAGGTGTTCGTACGCGGCAAGCGCGGGCTGAACCACGTCCACGTGGGCTCACTGCACGCCGCCGACGACCGCATGGCGCTCACCCACGCCCGCGACCTGTACACCCGGCGCAACGAGGGCGTCTCGATCTGGGTCGTGCGCTCGGAGCACATCGCCGCCTCCACCCGCGACGAGAAGGACCCCTTCTTCGCACCCAGCGCCGACAAGGTCTACCGGCACCCGACCTTCTACGACATCCCCGAAGACGTCCCGCACATCTGAAGGAGAGGGCATGAGTGACGAGCACGTCTACATGACCCTCGCCGAGGGACACGAGGACGACACCCGCTGGGCCTACGGCACCGGCTTCGAGGACCCCCTGCACGGCGTCGACATCACGGTGCCCGACGGAGTGGACGCCGGTGAACTGGCCGCCCTCTGCGTCACCCTGGCCGACGACGCCCTCGTCTCGGCACAGCGGCTGGCCGAGTGGACCACCCGCGCCCCCGAGCTGGAGGAGGAGGTGGCGCTGGCCAACATCGGGCTCGACCTGCTCGGCCAGGCCCGCCTGCTCTACGCCCGCGCGGGCCAGGCCGACGGCACCGGCCGCGACGAGGACGCCTTCGCCTACTTCCGTGACGCCGACGACTTCCGCAACGTACGCCTGGCGGAACTCCCCAACGGGGACTTCGCGTTCTCGATCGTGCGGCTGCTGGTGTTCGCCAGCTGGCGCCTCGCGCACTTCGAGCGGCTCACGGCCCACCGCGACCCGGTCCTCGCGGCGATCGCCGCGAAGGGCGTGAAGGAGCTGGCGTACCACCGCCAGTACGCCGCCGAGTGGGCCGTGCGCCTCGGCGACGGCACCGAGGAGTCGCACCGCCGGATGCGCAGGGCGCAGGAGCAGGTGGCGCCCTACCTGGGCGAGCTGTTCACGGCGTTCGACGTACGGGACGAGGTCGTCGCCGTGCTGCGCCAGGTCACCGAGGCGGCCGGGCTGCCCATGCCCGTCTACCGGCCGCTGCCCGGCTCGGGCCGCAGCGGGGAGCACACCGAGCATCTCGCCCCGCTGCTGGCCGAGTTGCAGGGCGTGGCCCGCGCCCACCCGGAGGGGACATGGTGACGACAGCCCTGGACGCGCGGCGGGCCCGGCACATCGCCGAGCAGGTGCCCGACCCCGAACTGCCCATGCTCACCCTGGCCGACCTCGGAGTGCTGCGCGAGGTGTCCCTGACCCCGGACGGCACGGTGATCGCGACCCTGACGCCCACCTACTCGGGCTGCCCGGCGATGGCGGAGATGCGCGCCGGCGTGGCAGCCCGGCTGCGGGACGCCGGGTACGCGCGCGTGGAGATCCGCACGGTCCTCGACCCGCCCTGGAGCAGCGACTGGATCACGGCGGCCGGCCGCCGCAAGCTCGCCGAGCACGGCATCGCCCCGCCCGGGGCCGCGCCCGCGCGAGCGGCCGGCCCGGTCCCGCTCGTGCTGTCGCCGACCCGCCGCTCGGTGCCCTGCCCCCGCTGCGGCCATCCCGACACCGAGGAGACCTCCCGCTTCGGCGCCACGTCCTGCAAGTCCCTGTGGCGCTGCCTCGCCTGCCGCGAGCCGTTCGAGTACGTCAAGGAGATCTGATGGAGGACCTGATCGAGCCGGCCCACGCCCCGGCGGCACGCCCGCGTGCGCGCCGACGTCCGGTCTTCCACCCCCTGCGGGTCGCGGCCGTGCAGCCGCTGTGCGAGGACGCGGCAGCCGTGAGTTTCGACATCCCGGCCGAGCTGACCGAGGAGTTCACCTTCGCGCCCGGCCAGTCGCTCACCCTGCGCCGCGACATCGACGGCCGCGACGAACGCCGCTCGTACTCGATCTGCGCCCCCGCCGGCACAGCGCCGCGCATCGGCGTCCGCGTGGTGCCGGGCGGCCTGTTCTCCTCCTGGCTGGTGCACGACGTGCGCCCCGGCGACACCGTCGAGGTGATGGCGCCCACCGGTGCCTTCACCCCCGACCTGACCACCCACGGCCACCACGTCCTGATCGCGGCCGGCTCCGGCATCACGCCCATGGTCTCCATCGCCGAGTCCGTCCTGGCCGCCGATTCCCGCTCGAACGTCACCCTCCTCTACGGCAACCGCCGCACCGGCACGGTGATGTTCGCCGACGAACTCGCCGACCTGAAGGACCTCTACCCGACGCGGTTCCAGATCGCCCACGTCCTCTCCCGCGAGCCCCGCGAGGCCGAGGTGCTCTCCGGCCGCCTCGACGCCGAGCGGCTCTCCGCGCTCGTCGACGCGCTGGTCGACGTGGAGTCCGCCGACCACTGGTGGCTGTGCGGCCCGCACGGCATGGTCCGCGCCGCCCAGCAGGTCCTGACCGGCCTCGGCGTGCCCGCCGACCGCGTCCACCAGGAGCTCTTCTACGCCGACGACGAGCCCGTACGCGAGGTCCACCACGCCGAGACCGGCCCCTCCGGCCCGGTCAGCCAGGTCACCGTCACCCTCGACGGCCGGTCGACCACCTCCGCTCTGCCCCGCGAGCGGTCCCTCCTCGAAGGCGCCCAGCAGACCCGCCCCGACCTGCCCTTCGCCTGCAAGGGCGGTGTCTGCGGCACCTGCCGCGCCCTGGTCACCGACGGCAAGGCCGACATGCGCCGCAACTTCGCCCTGGAACCGTCCGAGGTCGACGCGGGCTACGTCCTCACATGCCAGTCCTACCCGGTGTCCGAGGCACTGACGGTGGACTTCGACACCTGATCCCCCGACCGGTGCGCAGGCCTGCGGCCCCAGGCCTGCTCACCGTGGCGCTCCAGCGCGTACGCGCTGGAGTCGGCCGGCGAACCGGGCACCACCACCGTGCGGTGGTTGTAGGTGTGCAGGAAGTCATGCAGCCCTGGCTCGCCCTCGGTCCGCCAGCGACCCGGCCAGCTGTGGGCCGTGGCTCGCGGGATGCCCATCTCGGCTGCGACATGCGCAACCGGGCGCCCCGCGCTCGCGATCGATACACCTAGTCGGCGCGCAGGACCCGCAACGCCGTGAGGGCCACGTGGAGTTCGGTGCGGCGGTCGCCGGACTCGAGGTCGGTGTCGAGGAGGCGTTCGATGGTGCGCAGGCGCTGGTACATGGTCTCCCTGGACAGGCCGCCGCGACGGGCCGCCGTGGTCTTGTTGCCGGCGGCGTCGAGGTAGTGGCCCAGGGTCGTCAGCAGGTCGGTGCCGTGCCGGGTGTCGTGGTCGATGAGCCGGCCCAGCCGGCGTTCCGTGTAGTCCTGGATCCGGGTGTCCTCGCGCAGCGCGTACAGCAGCCGGCGCAGGTCGATGTCCGGCAGCTCGTGGAAGGAACGGTCCGCGGGCAGGGCCTGGCCGGGCGGGGTGGCCTCTATGACCCGGGCCGCCTCCCGGAAGGTGCGTGCGGTGTCGGCGAGGTCCGTCACCTCCGAACCGACGCCGACGATCGCCTCCGGGGCCAGCGTCAGCGCGGTGCGGCTCAGCCGTTCGGCCACGGGCCGCCAGGGCTGGGCGGGGCGCAGGGCGAGCAGGACGCCGAGGCGGCCGGGGGAGAGTTCGCCGACCAGGGCCGGGACGCCGGCCGACCTCAGCTCCCGGTGCAGCCGGGTCTCCGGCTCGGCGCCTTCCCCGCCGGGGCCCAGGTCCACGAGGATCGCCAGGAAGACACCGGCCTCCGTGGGCAGGCCCAGCGCGGCGCAGCGGGCGCGGACGTCCTCGGCGGAGTGGTGGCGCTGCTCCGCCAGCTCCCGCAGGGCGTTGCGGTGGGCCGTGTGCTCCCACGGCGTGGAGTGGATGAGCCGGGCCACGGTCAGGGCCATCGCCGTGCGCTCCAGGACGGTGATGTGCTCCGGCCCGAAGGCCGGCCCGTCGGCGGGCAGCATGGCCAGACGCCCCCAGCGTTCGCCCTGGTAGGAGACGGGGGCGGTGAGCCAGCTCTCCGGGCCGCCCACCTCGGTGTGGTCGCCGGGCACGGTCGCCCGGGAGCGCCGCTCCCAGTCCCCGAGTGCCTCCTCCACCGTGCTCCCCGAGGGCTCGCAGATCAGCGCCTGGTGCACCAGGTTCTCCAGCACGACCGTCCGGCCGCTCATCTCCGCCGCCGCGCGCACCACGTCCTCCGGCCCCGCCCCGCGCAACGTCAGGGCCGTGAACGCCTCGTGGATCCGCTGGGTACGCCGCATCGCGTCGGCCTGGTTGCCGAGGATCAGCGCGTGCACGACCTGGGTGACCTCCAGGAAGTTGACGTCCCGGGCGAGGGTGACCAGCGGCAGACCCCGGGCCCGGCAGGCCTGTACGAGGGCGTCGGGCGGCCGGTGGTAGCGCCGTACGAGTTCGATGACCAGGGCGGCCGCCCCCACCTCGGTCAGTTCGTCGACGTACCGCCGGACGCCCGCTGCGTCCTCGGGCAGGGGCATGCCCGTGGTCAGGACCAGCTCGCCGCCCTTGAGGAAGGAGGCCGGGTCCGTCAGCTCGGTGATGTGCACCCAGCGCACCGGCCGGTCCAGCCGGGCCAGTCCCGTGACGACCTGGGGCTGTCCGGCGGCCAGGACGGGCAGGGCGAGGACATCGGCGAGGGTCGGTGCGCGACCGGCCGGGGCGTGGCCGCGGTCGGTCGTCGGCGGGTGATCGTCCACGGTGCCTCCCTGCATGTCCGGTCACTCTGACAACTGGCACTGACCTGCGCAAGAGCTGTCAACGCGAGGGGCAAGCGGTACCCGGGGGGTTCGGCGGCTGACACAACGTCCGAACACGGGGTTCCGGCTGGACAGATCACGCGTTGTCGCCTTTCGCGGCGGCTTGGATGCTCGGATACCGGAGCTGAGCCAAGCAACCAGACCTCGACGTACGGCCGGGAGACCACATGACCGCACTGTCGCCGCACCTTCGCCAGGCCACGCCCGTCGTGGCGGCCCGGGGCGAGGGCGTCCACCTCTACGGTGAGGACGGCCGCCGCTACCTCGACTTCACCGCCGGCATCGGCGTCACCAGCACCGGGCACTGCCACCCCAAGGTCGTGGCGGCGGCGCAGGAGCAGGTGGGCACGCTGATCCACGGCCAGTACACGACCGTCATGCACCAGCCGCTGCGCCGCCTCGTCGACAAGCTGGGCGAGGTACTGCCGTCCGGCCTGGACAGCCTGTTCTTCACCAACTCCGGCAGCGAGGCCGTAGAGGCGGCGCTGCGGCTGGCCCGCCAGGCCACCGGACGGCCCAACGTCATCGTCTGCCACGGCGGCTTCCACGGCCGTACGGTCGCCGCCGCCTCCATGACGACCTCCGGCATCCGCTTCCGGTCCGGGTTCTCGCCGCTGATGAGCGGCGTGGTCGTCACCCCGTTCCCGACGGCCTTCCGGTACGGCTGGGACGAGGAGACCGCCACCCGATTCGCCCTGCGGGAACTCGACTACACCCTCCAGACGATCTCCTCACCCGCCGACACGGCAGCGATCATCGTCGAGCCGGTCCTCGGCGAGGGCGGCTACGTCCCCGCGAACCGCGCCTTCATGGAAGGGCTGCGGGAGCGGGCGGACCGGCACGGCTTCCTGCTGATCCTCGACGAGGTGCAGACCGGCGTCGGCCGCACCGGCCGCTTCTGGGGCCACGACCACTTCGGCGTCACCCCCGACATCCTCGTCACCGCCAAGGGCCTGGCCAGCGGCTTCCCCCTCTCCGGCATCGCCGCCTCGGAGGAACTGATGACGAAGGCCTGGCCCGGCTCGCAGGGCGGCACGTACGGCGCGAACGCCGTCGCCTGCGCCGCCGCCTGCGCGACGCTGGACGTCGTACGCGACGAGATGCTCGTCGAGAACGCCGAAGCGATGGGCAAGCGGCTCCGCCAGGGCCTGGAGGCCGTGGCCGACCGGGCCCCGGGCATCGGCGACGTCCGCGGCCTCGGCCTCATGCTCGCCACCGAGTTCGTCACCGAGGACGGCGGTCCCGACCCGGAGACGGCCGCCCGCGTCCAGCGCGCGGCCATCGACGAGGGGCTGCTCCTGTTGCTGTGCGGCGCCTGGAACCAGGTCGTCCGCATGATCCCGGCACTCGTGATCGACGAGACGGGCGTCGACGAGGGCCTCCAGGCCTGGGCGAACGCGGTCGAGGCCGGCACATCGGGAGCCGGGGACCGATGACCACCGCCACCCGCGACCTGGCGGGTCTCGCGGCCCGTATCGCCGAGCTCGCGCCCGGTCTGCGGGTGGAGACCGGCCCGGGGGCCACCGGCCCGTACGCCTACGACGCCTCCAACTACCGCGTGCTGCCCCGGGCGGTGGCCTTCCCGCGCACCGCCGACGACGTGGTCGCGGTGCTGCGGGCCTGCCGTGCGGCGGGCGTGCCGGTCACGGCCCGGGGCGGCGGCACGAGCATGGCGGGCAATGCCGTCGGGCTCGGCGTGGTCCTGGACTTCTCCCGGTACATGAACCGGATCCTGGACATCGACGCCGAGGCGCGTACCGCCCGCGTCGAGGCGGGGGTGGTGCTGGACGCGCTGCGCAGTGAGACCGCCCTGCGGGGGCTGGACTTCGGGCCTGATCCGTCCTCGCACAGCCGGTGCACGCTGGGCGGGATGATCGGCAACGACGCGTGCGGGAACCGGTCGGTGCGCGACGGGCGGACCAGCGGGCATGTCGTGGAGCTGGAGATCGTGACGGCTGACGGCGTGCGGGCCGTGGCCGACCACGCCGGGCTGCACGCGCTGGACCCGGCCGACGCCGGTGCTGTCGCCCGGCTGGAAGCCGACCTCAAGCGTCTGGTCGGTGAGAACCTGGCGTTGATCCGGACCGAGCTGGGGCGCATCCCGCGTCAGGTCTCGGGCTATCAGTTGCAGCATCTGCTGCCGGAGAACGGCTTCGACCTGGCCCGTGCTCTGGTGGGCACCGAAGGCACCTGTGCGGTCGTCACCGCCGCGACGGTCCGCCTGGTGGCGACCGCACAGGCATCCACACTCCTCACGCTCGGCTACGGCGATGTGGTCGAGGCGGCCGAGGACGTGCCGGAGATCCTGCGCTTCGCGCCCAGCGCGGTGGAGGGCATGGACGAGGCGATCGTCGCGACCATGCGCGCCCGCCGCGGCCCCGACTCCGTCACCGGCCTGCCCGAGGGCCGGGCGTGGCTGTACGTCGAACTCGAAGGCGACGACCAGGCCACCGTGAACGCCCGGGCCGAAGAGCTGCTCGATGCGCTCAAGGCCCTGGGACGGCTGACCGGTGGCCGGGTCGTGGAGAGCCCGGCCGAGCGGCGTTCGCTGTGGCGGGTGCGGGAGGACGGGGCCGGACTGGCGGCCCGGCTCGTCGACGGCGGGGAGTCCTGGCCCGGCTGGGAGGACGCGGCCGTCGCCCCGGCGGACTTGGCCGCCTACCTGCGCGGCTTCCGCAAGCTGCTCGCCGCGCACGAGCTGACCGGTGTGCTGTACGGGCACTTCGGCGCCGGATGCGTCCATGTGCGGATCGACTTCGACATGGCCACGGACGCAGGCCGGACGGTCATGCGCCGGTTCCTGTCGGAGGCCGCCGCGTTGGTCGTCGAGCACGGCGGCACGCTGTCGGGTGAGCACGGTGACGGACGGGCCCGCAGCGAACTGCTGAAGGTCATGTACAGCCACCGCATGATCGCCGCGTTCGGCGCCTTCAAGAAGGCATTCGACCCCGAAGGGCTGCTCAACCCCGGTGTCATCATCGACCCGGCTCCGCTGGACACCGACCTCGCACTGCGCGAACTGCCGCTCGTGGACACGACGTTCGGCTTCCCGCACGACGAGGACGGCTTCGCCGGTGCCGTGCGTCGCTGTGTCGGGGTCGGCCGCTGCCGCAGTGACGCGGGCGGGGTGATGTGCCCGAGCTACCGGGCCACGGGCGAGGAGAACGACTCCACCCGCGGCCGGGCCCGCATGCTCCAGGAGATGGTCCGCGGCGAAGCCGTCAGCGACGGCTGGCGCTCCACCGAGGTCAAGGACGCCCTCGATCTGTGCCTGTCCTGCAAGGCCTGCTCCAGCGACTGCCCGGTCGGTGTCGATATGGCCACCTACAAGGCGGAGTTCCTCCACCAGCACTACAAGGGCCGCCTGCGGCCCCGCTCCCACTACTCCCTCGGCTGGCTGCCCCGGACCTCCGCCCTGGCCGGGTACGCGGCCCGCCCGGTCAACCTGCTGCTGCGCGGACCGCTCGGCAAGCTCCTGGCCCGCCTGGGCGGCGTCACCACCAAGCGCAGAATCCCCGCCTTCGCCTCCCGCCGCACCCTGCGCAAGACCCTCCGCGCTGCGAAGACCACCGAACCGGCCAAGGCCATCCTCTTCGTCGACAGCTTCACCCGCGCCTTCCGCCCGCAGGTGGCGGCGTCGGCGAGCCGCGTGCTCGCCGACGCCGGCATCCCCTGCACACCGCAGGACGGCCTGTGCTGCGGACTGACCTGGGTGAGCACCGGCCAGCTGTCCACGGCCCGCAGAGTCGTGGCCCGCACGGTCGCCGCCCTGGACAACGGCGACGACCGGCCCGTGATCGTGGCCGAACCCAGCTGCGCCGCCGCCCTCAAACGCGACGTACCCGAACTCCTCGGCACCGAGGCCGCCCGGCGCGTCGCCGCCCGCGTCCACACGTTCACCGGGGCACTGAGCGACCTGGCCGACCAGGGCTGGACCCCGCCGCCGCTGCCCGAGAACGTCGTGCTCCAGACCCACTGCCACGAGTACGCCACCTTCAAGGGCCGCCACCCCGCCGGCCTCCTGCGCCGCCTCGGCGTACGGAAGGTCGACGAGGCCGAGGGCTGCTGCGGACTCGCCGGCAACTTCGGCTTCGAAGCCCAGCACTACGACACCTCCATCGCCGTCGCCGATCTCGCCCTCACACCGCGCCTCGACGCACTCGACGGACGACCCGTCATCGCCGACGGCTTCAGCTGCGCCACCCAGATCGACCACCTCGCCGGTGACCGGGACGTCCGCGCCCTGCACCTTGCCGAACTCCTCGACCCCGCCGCCGATCAACCAGGAGAGACGACATGACCGAGGTACTGACTCAGCTGTTCATCGGCGGTGCCTGGGTGGACGCCGCGGACGGTGCCACCATGCCCGTCGACGACCCCGCCACCGGCGAGATGCTCTGCCACGTCGCCGACGCCGGCCCGAAGGACGCCCGGCTCGCCGAGGAGGCGGCCGTCCAGGCCCAGCAGGACTGGGCCCGCACCGCACCCCGGGCACGCAGCGAGATCCTGCGCCGCGCCTACGAGCTCATCCTGGAGCGCACCGACGAGCTCGCCCACCTGATGACGTCCGAGATGGGCAAGCCGCTGACCGAGGCCAGGGGAGAGGTGGCGTACGCCGCGGAGTTCCTCCGCTGGTTCTCCGAGGAGGCCGTCCGTATCGACGGCGGCTGCGGCACCCTGCCCGACGGCCGCAACCGCATGCTGCTCTCCCGCCGCCCGGTCGGCCCCTGCCTGCTGATCACGCCGTGGAACTTCCCGCTGGCCATGGGCACCCGCAAGATCGGCCCCGCCATCGCGGCGGGCTGCACGATGATCCTCAAGCCCGCCCCGCAGACCCCCCTGTCCAGCCTCGCGCTGGCCGGGATCCTCGAAGAGGCAGGCCTGCCGGACGGTGTGCTGAACGTCGTCACCACCTCCCGCGCCGGCGAGGTGTGCGAGCCGCTGCTGCGCGGCGGCCGGATCCGCAAACTGTCCTTCACCGGCTCCACCGCCGTCGGCCGGCTGCTGCTCGCGCAGTGCGCCGACACCGTCGTACGCACCTCGATGGAGCTGGGCGGGAACGCGCCCTTCATCGTCTTCGACGACGCCGACCTGGACGTGGCCGTGGACGGGGCGATGGTCGCCAAGATGCGGAACATGGGCGAGGCCTGCACGGCGGCGAACCGCTTCTTCGTGCACCGGTCGGTGGCGGACGAGTTCGGCCGGCGGCTCGCCGAGCGGATGGGCGCCCTCGTGGTGGGCCCCGGCACCCGCAACGGCGTCGACGTCGGCCCTCTGATCGACAGCACCGGACGCGCCAAGGTGGAGGAACTGGTCGCCGACGCGGTGGAGCGCGGCGCCCAGGTGCTCGCCGGCGGACGCACGCCGGAAGGGCCCGGCTTCTTCTACCCGCCGACCGTGCTGGCCGGCGTCGACCCCGGCAGCCGTCTGATGGACACGGAGATCTTCGGCCCGGTCGCCGCGATCCTCACCTTCGACGACGAGGACGAGGTCCTGCGCCGCGCCAACGACACGCCCTGGGGCCTCGTCGGCTACGTCTTCACCCAGGGACTGGACCGCGGCCTGCGCGTCAGCGAGGGACTGGAGGTGGGCATGGTCGGGCTGAACACCGGCCTCGTCTCCAACCCGGCGGCCCCGTTCGGCGGGGTCAAGCAGTCCGGGCTCGGGCGGGAAGGCGGCCGGGTCGGGATCGACGAGTTTTTGGAGTACCAGTACGTGGCCGTGCCCGTGCGATGACGCCGTCCCCGCCCCACTGACGGGCGATGACCGTTGGGGATTACCGATGGGGAATGAAGACATGAATCAGTCTTCATGTGTTCCTGTATGGTGGGTGGCCACGCGCTCCCCGCCAGAAGGACCCCTGATGACCTCCACGCTCACGCCTCAGCCGGTCGAACGGGCGAAGCCCGCACGTACCGGGGCGGTGGCCCGGCGGCGTACCCGCGTCCTCGCGCTCCCCGAGGCGCGCTGGGCCGCCGCGGCCACCGCCTTCTTCCTGCTCGCCCTGCCCTTGCAGTTGACCGGCGCCCCCGCCTGGACCTGGGGAACGCTGTACGCCTTGTCGTACGTCACGGGCGGCTGGGAGCCGGGGTGGGAGGGGCTCAAGGCGTTGAAGGACCGCACCCTCGACGTCGACCTGCTGATGGTCGTCGCCGCCCTGGGCGCGGCCGCGATCGGGCAGGTCATGGACGGCGCCCTGCTCATCGTCATCTTCGCCACCTCGGGCGCGCTGGAGGCCCTGGCCACGGCCCGCACCGCCGACTCCGTCCGCGGCCTGCTCGACCTGGCCCCCGCCACGGCCACCCGGCTGAGCCCCGACGGAGGTGAACAGACCGTCTCCGTCGAGGAGCTGACGGTCGGCGACACCGTCCTCGTACGCCCCGGGGAGCGCGTCGGCGCCGACGGCCGGGTGCGCGACGGGGCGAGCGAGGTGGACCAGGCGACCATCACCGGCGAGCCGCTGCCCGTGCCGAAGGAGCGGGGCGACGACGTCTTCGCGGGCACCCTCAACGGCACCGGCGCGCTGCGGATCCGGGTCGAGCGCGACGCGTCCGACTCGGTGATCGCCCGGATCGTCCGCATGGTGCAGGAGGCGTCCGAGACGAAGGCGCCCACGCAGCTGTTCATCGAGAAGGTCGAACAGCGCTACTCGCTGGGCATGGTGGCCGCGACCCTGGCCGTCTTCCTGGTGCCGCTCGCCTTCGGCGCGCAGCTCACCGACGCGCTGCTGCGCGCCATGACGTTCATGATCGTGGCCTCCCCGTGCGCGGTCGTGCTGGCCACCATGCCGCCCCTGCTGTCGGCCATCGCCAACGCCGGACGGCACGGCGTTCTCGTGAAGTCGGCCGTGGTGATGGAACGGCTCGGCCAGGTGGACGCGGTCGCCCTGGACAAGACCGGCACGCTCACCGAGGGCAGCCCGCGAGTCACCGACATCCGGCCGCTGCCCGGATCCGGCCTGGACGAAGGCGAGTTGCTGACGCTGGCGGCCGCCGCCGAGCGGCCCAGTGAACACCCGCTGGCCCGGGCGGTGGTGGACGCGGCCCACGAGCGCGGCCTCGACCTGCCCGATGCGGAGGACTTCACCTCCGCGCCCGGCGTGGGAGTCACCGCCGTCGTCGGCGGCCGCACGGTCGCGGTGGGCGCCCCGGCCCGGCTGCTGGACGACGCCGTGGGCACGGCCGTGGAGCTGGAGGAGTCCGGCCGGACCGCCGTCCTGGTCGTCGTCGACGGCACCCCGGCCGGACTGCTCGGCATCGCCGACCGGCTGCGCCCGGACGCCGCCGCCACGGTCGCCTCCCTCGCCCGGCTCACCGGCACCGCCCCGGTCCTCCTCACCGGCGACAACGCCGGCGCCGCCGCACACCTCGGCGCCGAGGCCGGCATCGACGACGTGCGCGCCGGGCTGCTGCCGCAGGACAAGCTGGCCGCCGTCCAGGAGATGGAGAGCGCCGGCCGCAAGGTGCTGGTCCTCGGGGACGGCGTCAACGACGCGCCCGCCCTGGCCGCCGCGCACACCGGGATCGCCATGGGCCGGGCCGGCTCCGACCTGGCCCTGGAGACCGCGGACGCCGTCATCGTGCGCGACGAACTCGCCGCGGTCCCCGCCACCGTCGCCCTGTCCCGCCGCGCCCGCAGGCTGGTCGTGCAGAACCTCGTGATCGCCGGGGTGTTCATCGCCGGACTGGTCGTCTGGGACCTGGCCGGTGACCTGCCGTTGCCGCTGGGCGTCGCGGGCCACGAGGGCTCCACGGTCCTGGTCGGCCTGAACGGGCTGCGGCTGCTGCGGGAGGGTGCCTGGCAGCGGGCCGCCGCCGAGGGAAGCGGCTGAGCGGCGCCGGTCAGCCGGCCGGCGGAGGGCCGCTGCTGGCCCGCACCACCAGGTCCACGGAAACGAGGGTGTCGACGCCGGTCCGCTCGCCCGGGCCGTCGATCCGGTCGAGGAGAAGCCGCAGCGAGCGGGTGCCGATCTCCGCGAAGTCGGTGCGGACGGTGGTCAGCGGCGGCAGGAAGTGCGCGGCCTCGGGGATGTCGTCGTAGCCGACGACGCTGACCTCCCCGGGGACGGACCGCCCGGACTCGTGCAGGGCGTGCAGCAAGCCGAGCGCCATCTGGTCGTTGGAGGCGAACACCGCCGTCACCTCCGGACGCCGGGCCAGCCGACGGCCCAGGTCGTAGCCGGAGTCGGCGCTCCAGTCCCCGACGAGAGGAGCCGGAACGGCGGCACCGGCGGCCCGGAGCGTCGACTGCCAGCTCGCCAGCCGGTGATCGGCGGAGGTCCAGCCGCTCGGGCCCGCGATGTGCCCGACGGTGGCGTGCCCGAGGCCGAGGAGGTGCTCGGTGGCCTTGCGGGCGCCGGTGCGCGAATCGCCGGTGACCAGGGGGGTGGCGTCGTCGAGCGCGTTCTCCAGCACCACCAGGGGAGTGCCCAGACCGGTCGTCTCCGCGAGGGCCTTGCCCACCCACAGCTGGGGCGCGATCGCGATCACACCGTCCGCCCCCTCCGCCGACAGCCGGTCCACGGCCTCGACGACGGTGCCGTGGTCGGCCGTGTCGAGGGCGATGGAGCTGACGAGGTAACCGGCCTCCTGGGCAGCCGTGTTGATCGCGGTCAGAATCGAGGCGGGCCCGTACCGGGCGGCGTCGAAGGAGATGACCCCGAGCATCCGGGTCCTGCCACTGGCCAGGGACCGCGCACTGCGGCTGGGCCGGTAGCCGAGCGTGCGCATGGCCTCCAGGACCGCCTCGCGCGTCTCGGGACGGACGGCCGGATGATCGTTGAGCACCCGCGACACGGTCTGCTTGGAAACCCCTGCCATCCGGGCCACGTCGGCCATCACCGGCCGCGCCCCCGCGAAGTTGCGCCTGCTACGGCCCTTGGGAACAGGACCGTCGGGGGCGCTCGGTGTCATGGCGGATGAATCCTCGATGTCGGTACGGCGGCCCTGAACCCGCCCGGCAGGAGCACAGCATAGGCCGGGCGGCGCCCGGAAGCCCCTCAGCCGGACCGGACCGTCCAGCGGCGCGTGACCACCCACTCCGCGTCCAGCACCCGAGCCTCCCGCCAGGCGTCACCACGCTGCCCCGGCACATGCACGGGCGCGTTCGCGGCCAGCGGCAGCACCCTCAGCCGCAGTCCGTCCGTGAGCGGCGCCCCGACCGGCAGCCGGTCCAGCCCGATGTCCCAGGCCCGGCCCGAGTAGAACTGGTCGGCGACCAGCACGTCTCCCACGTAGGCCCGCGCCAGGTCCCCCGTCCAGCGCAGCCGCAGCAGCACACCCGAGGGGTCCCGCAGCAGGTCCTGCGGTACGTCGACCCGGTACTCGGCGGCGGCCGCCGCCACGTCCTTCTCGGACGGCACACTCGCCCGGCCCCGCACGCCGGTCACCGGCTCGGGCGCCGGGCCGCCGGGCCTGACGGACGTGACGGTCGCGGCAGTGCCCGCGAGAGGTCCGGCCTCGATCGTGAAGCGCGAGAACACACCGTCCGCCGACTCCCGGACGGAGGCACCCGCCACCACCGGGGCGGCATCCGGTGCGGGCAGCACCGCGAACGACGGCTCGGCGGCCGGAGTGTGCAGCCGCACCGCGCGACGCCGCTCGTCGAAGACGACACCGTCCCCGCACAGCACCAGCCGCTCGGCACCCCATGCCGGACCCCGGTAGACGGTGCGGGCCGTCACCGCGTCCAGGACCAGCAGGCCCACGCGCGAACCGTCGGCCGCCTCCACCTCGACCAGGGCGTCGGTGCCGGGCCGCACCCCGCTGACCAGGAGCCGGCCGGCGAGCGGCGTGATCTCCCCGGACGGCGCGGCGACGGACGTCACCGTGTCGGCGTCCAGGGCGAGTTCGGGCGCGATGCCGTCGGTCGCGGCCAGCACCAGGACCGTACGACCGTCCGCCTCGACGGTGCACACGGGCTGCGCCGTGGCCCACTCCAGCCGCAGCCCGGCCACGTCCAGCCGGAGCGGCCAGCAGAAGTACGCGCCGGAGGGGACCGTGACGGGAGTGCTCGGCAGCGTCAGCGAGGGCGCGAGCGGGAAGTCGATCGTGAAGGCCGTGTCCGGGTGGTTCGGCAGCGGCTCGTGCGGCTGGTGGTTGGTCACGAACAGGAAGCCCGAGGTGCCGTCGGTCCGCACCGCCCAGCGCAGGGTGTCCCGGTCGTGCTGCCCGGTCGGCGACTGCTCGGGCAGCACGGACCGCATGGGCGCGATCCGGTGCCCGAAGCCGGCCAGCAGCAGGTGCTGGAGGCGCAGTTCGTGGTACGAGGGCCGCACCTGTCCGTACTCGCCGAGCGGGGCCTGGAAGTCGTAGGTCAGGACGGGCAGGTCATTGGGGTAGCCGGTGGCGTGCGACTCCTGCAGGGAGGTCAGCTCGCCGGCCGGGTTCGTGCCGCCGTGGAACATGTAGTAGCCCTGCCACACCGAGCCGCAGCCGATCTTCGTGAGCCCGAGGGCACCGACATCGGCGGCCTCCACCCGGGGCCGCCGGTGATAGGCCACCGCCATGCCGCCGCCCAACTCGCAGGTGGCCCAGGGAAATCGCTCGGTCGACGTGGCGGCGTCCGGCGTGCCCGTGGGCCGCAGATCGGCGCCGATGCCCTCGTCGTCGCGCTCGTGGGTGAAGAAGAAGTGCTTGCGGCAGGGGTCGGGCCAGCCGCCGTCCGCCTCCGTCCAGAACGCCTCGGGATAGCCGCCGTACAGCGGAAGCAGGTCCTCGCCCGGGAGCCGGACCCCGCCCCAGGCGGTCGACGTCCACAACGGCGCGCTCAGCCCGGCCTCCTGGGCCAGCCGCTTCAGCGTGCGCAGATGGCCGGGCCGGTCGTGGAGCTCGTTCTCGATCTGGATCGCGACGACCGGGCCGCCGCTCGCCCGCTCAAGGCCCCTCAGCTGCTCCGCGATCTCCGTGAACCAGGCGCGCACGGGCTCCAGATAGGCCGGGTCGTCGGTGCGTGGTGCGCGGGTCCGGCCCAGGAGCCAGTCGGGCAGGCCGCCGTTGCGTACCTCCGCGTGCGACCAGGGGCCGATGCGGGGGACGAAGTCCAGGCCGTGGCGGGCGCACAGCGTGGCGAAGCGCCTGAGATCGCGGTCACCGTCGAAGCGGACCCGGCCCTCGGCCTCCTCGTGGTGGATCCAGATGACGTAGGAGGCGACGGCGGTCACCCCGCCCGCCCTCATCTTCAGCAGCTCCTCCTCCCATTCCCCGTTCGGGTAGCGGGAATAGTGGAACTCGCCCGAGACCGGGAACCAGGGGCGGCCGCCCCGGGTGAGCCAGCCGCTGGTGACCTCGATCGGGTCGGGCACGCCGGGCGCGTCCGTGAAGGGCAGACGACCGGTCGGCGGGGGAGCGGCGGGCGGGGGAACGCGCAGGAGATGTGTCACCAGGTGTTCTCCGGGCCGAGGTCGGGGGTGTCGGTGAGCAGCGCGCGGGTGGCGGTGCTGCCGTGCAGCTCCAGCAGGAGGAGTGCGTTGGAGCCCGGACGCAGCACCGGCGCGGGAACGTACAGCGTGCGCTGCGGGCCGCGGTTCCAGTAGCGACCCAGGTGGAAGCCGTTGACCCAGGCCTGGCCCTTCGACCAGCCGGGCAGGGAGAGGAAGGCGTCCGCGGGGGTGTCGACGCCGAAGGTGCCGCGGTGGAAGGCCGGCACGGTGATCGCCGCCTCTCCGGCCGGGGCGAACGGCACGGTGTCCAGGTCGTCCAGCGGCAGCGGGCGGCAGTCCCAGCCCGTCAGGTCCGTGCCGTTGAGGGAGACGGGTCCGAGCAGGCCCTTGGGTGCGCCGATCCGGGGGCCGTAGTTGACGCCGCCCATGTTCTCGACGAGGACCTCCAGCGTCGCCCCGGGACGTGGCACGCGCACGGGCAGCGACGCGTCGTGGCGTTCGCTCTCCAGCACGCCGACGGGCGCGCCGTCGACGAAGACCTGGGCACGGTCACCGACCCCGCGGGCGAAGTGCAGCAGGCCGTCGCCGTCGGCCGGGAGGGTGGTGCGGTAGAGCGCGTAGCCGGTGCGCTGCCCGAGCTCGTCCATGGTCACGGGCGCGTCGGTGTGCACGGGCGCGGCGAGCGAGCGGGCGAGCGGCAGGAGATCAGACCTGTCGCTCAACTCCACGACAGTGGGCGGAAGTTTGGGGCTCGGCACCGGGGCGGGCTCGTCGGGAACGCCGGCATGGCGCGCGATGACCTCGCGGAACGCGTGGTACTTCGGGCCCGGGTCGCCGCACTCGGTGAGGGCGGCGTCGTAGTCGTAGGACGTGACGGTGGGCGTGTAGGCGTGCTTGTGGTTGGCGCCGTTGGCGAAGCCGAAGTTGGTTCCGCCGTGGAACATGTAGATGTTGACGGACGCCCCGGCCGACAGCAGCCGGTCCAGGTCGGCGGCGGCGTCGGCCGCGTCCCGGACATGGTGGGGGCCGCCCCAGTGGTCGAACCAGCCGATCCAGAACTCGGCGCAGAACAGCGGGCCTTCGGGCCGGTGCTCGCGCAGTCGTCCCAGCGACTGCTCGACGCGGCTGCCGAAGGTGCCGGTGGTCAGGACGCCGGGCAGACTTCCGGTGGCCAGCTGCCCGGGGTCGGCCTGGTCGCAGGTGAACAGCAGCTCCTCGACGCCGCGGGAGCGGAACGCGTCGGCGAGGTGCTTCAGGTAGGTGCTGTCGTCGCCGTAGGCCCCGTACTCGTTCTCGACCTGAACGGCGATGACGGGACCGCCCGCCGCCGCCAGGTGCGGTCCGAGCGCGGGCAGCAGCAGGTCGAGGTAGCGGTCGAAGGCTCCGGTGAAGCGGGGGTCGTTGGTGCGCAGCCGGATGTCCGGGTCGGAGGTCAGCCAGTCGGGCAGGCCGCCGCCGTCCCACTCGGCGCAGATGAACGGCCCCGGGCGCAGCAGCACCCGCAGCCCTTCGTCCCGGGCGAGCCGGAGGAACCGGGGCAGGTCGAGGAAGCCGTCGAGGACGAGGGGGCCCTCGGGGCCGGGCTGGTGGTGGTTCCACGGGATGTACGTCTCCACCGTGTTGAGGCCCATCAGCCGCGCCTTGCGCAGCCGGTCGGACCACAGACCGGGATGGACGCGGAAGTAGTGCAGCGCGCCGGAGATGATCCGGAACGGCTCGCCGTTCAGCAGGAATCCGTCGGACGTCGTCGTCAGGGCGGGCATGCGGAAGCTTCCCTTCTGTATGGGGGAGGGGAGTCAGCGGGAGCGGGTGCCGCGGATCAGCCAGAGCGTGGCGGCCAGGCAGAGCGCCGAGACACCGCACAGCAGGAGCGGCACGGCGCGGACCCCGGACCACTCGATGGCCTTGCCCAGCGCCGGCCCCGCGGCGACACCGCCGACCATCGAGGCCGCGATGACCAGGGCACCGGCCCGGCGGGCCCGCGGGGCGGCGCGGTTCAGCCAGGGCAGGCCGGTGGGGAAGACCGGCGCGATGAACAGACCGACACCGGCGTACGCGTAGGGCGCGAGAGCCGGGACGGTCGCGGCCAGCAGACACACCGTCATGCCCGCGCACGAGACGGTGATGATGGCCTGGGCGGAGAAGCGCAGCGCGAGCGGGGCGACCAGGAAGCGGCCGACGGTCATCATCAGCCAGTACACGGAGGTGGCGGTGGCGGCGACACCGGCGCTGTAGCCGACGGTCTCCAGGTGGGTGGGCTCCCAGCCGCCGACCCCGGCCTCGACGCCGACGTGCAGGACGTAGAGGACGACGAAGACGGCGAGCACGGAGCCGAGGCTCCGCCCGAGGACGGCTCCGCCGCCGGCCCGTTCCCCGGCCGGGGCGGGCACGTGGCTCTGCACGCCCCCCAGACACAGCAGCAACGGCAGGTTGGCGAGGGCGAAGGCGAGGAAGACGGCCGGGTAGTGCTCGGAGCCGACCGCGCCGATCACGGCGGGGCCGAGGATGGCGCCGATGCCGAAGTGCGCGTTGAGGATGTTCAGCATCGCGGTCGAACGGTGGCCGAACCCCACGGCGAACAGCTGGTTGAGGCCGTAGTCGATACCGCCGAAGCCGAACCCGGCGAGGAGGGCCGCCGCCAGGGCGGTGGGCCAGTCGGGCGCCAGCGCGAAGCCGCCCGCGCCGACGGCCATCAGCAGATACGAACTGCCGAGGATCCGCCGGTTGCCGACCCGCCCGTAGAGCCGGTCGAACAGCAGCACCCCGGCCACACCACCGACGAAGTGAGCGCTCAGCCCCAGCCCCGCGGCGGAGGGCGACAGCCCGAACTCCGCACGGAAGGCCGGGATCGCGGGCCCGTACAGGGCCTGCAACGCCCCGATGAGCACGAAGCCGGCACAGGAGGCCACGACGGCGGCCCTGCTGAAGACGGGGCCGGGCGGTGCGGGGGAGAGACGGGCAACGCGCTCTTCGATCACGCGGACTCCGGGGGACGGGCCACCGTGTGGGTGGGTGGAGGGCACAGTCGCGTACGTCGGGATCAGACGAGCGATGTTACCGGTAACATTTCCCTCGTCAACACCCCTCGGCAGCCCGGGCGTTCCCCTGCCCCCCACAAGATCTCCTCCGGGCCCCCGCGAACCCCGAAGATCCACCAGGATTGCCCCGTTCCCGTTCGGGTACGCGACCAGGACCGTGCCCGGGGCGGATCCTGCCCCGGGTGGGCCGCACGACCGCCGCTATCAGGGAATCTGCCATGGAGACACCCGCAAACGACCCCACGCCCACGCCCGCCCAGCGGGCTCTGGACGTCCTCGCCGAGAACACCGAGGACACGGCGGCTCTGGACGCGCTCGCCAGCAGCGACGTGCTCATCCCCGTGCCCGACGACGCAGGCGACGCCGACGCCGCCAATCCCTCGGCGGTGGCGCTGCCGGTGCTGGAGCAGCCGGGCGGCGAACCGGTGGTGCCCGTGTTCACCTCAGAGATGGAGATGGCCGGGCTGCTGCCGTTCGTCTCCCGCTACCGCCTGGTGCCCCTCGGCGCCCTCGCCGCGCAGTGGCCGGCCGACGACCTGTCGCTCACCATCGACGGCAGCTCGGAGCACCGCCTGACCCTGACCTCGGAGGGAGTCCGCACCCTGCTGGCCCGCTAGGGCTGGCCTGTCGTTTGGATCAGACCGCAGACGCGGGGTCTGGCACGCGCCTCTGCCGCGTTGTCGTCGGTTGCCGACGCTCCGCGTCGACGCCCTCCTCCGCCTTGCAGAGACACGCACCAGACCCCGCTCACCGGCGTTGAGAAGCACCGTCGCTTTCCTGCGACCTGATCCAAACGACAGGCCCTAGTAGGGCGACCGACCCGATCCGGGCCTGGGCGGCCCTCCGCCCAGCGTCCGGGCCAGCGCTGCCCGCTGCAAGGGCAGCACCTCCGCGTGCAGGTCACGGCCCTTGGACGTCAGGGCGACCCACACGCCCCGCCGGTCCTCCTTGCACACGGACCGCGCCACAAGACCGTCCTTCTCCAGCCGGGCGATCAGCCGCGACAGCGCGCTCTGGCTGAGATGGACCCTGCCTGCGAGGTTCTGCACCCGGCACTGCTCGCCCTCCTCGGGCGCCGCGGTGGCGAGCAGGTCCAGCACCTCGAAATCGGACGCGCCGAGACCGTGCGGATGCAGCGCACGGTCGATCTCGCACATCGTGCGCGCGTGCGCCGACAGGATGTCCCGCCACCGGTCCTCGAGCTGCCCACCAGCCGTTTTCACCGCCATATGGGAACGGTACACCGGTGCAGGGTTCAATGACCGTGCATGGACCACGCCTCCCCGGAGGCGCTACGTGGACTCCCGCTTCACCAGCTCCGTCGGCAGGATCACCGCCGCCGGATCCTCGCCCCCGATCTGCGCGAGCAACACCCGCACCATCTCGGAGCTGATGCGGTCCCAGGGCTGCCGGATGGTCGTCAGCTCGGGGCTGGAGGCCACGGCGGCCGGCGAGTCGTCGAAGCCGCCGACCGCCACGTCCTGCGGCACCCGCCGCCCGGCCCGGTGGAGGGCCGTGAGCACTCCCTGCGCCATGAGGTCGGAGGCCACGAACACCGCGCCGACGTCCGGGGCCTGCGCCAGCAGCCGCTCGGCACCCGCCTCGCCGCTGGCCCGGCTGTAGTCGCCGGAGACGACCAGCCGCTCGTCGTACTCCAGGCCCGCCTGCGCGAGCACCTCCTGGTAGCCGGCGAGGCGTTCGACCCCGCCGGGCGTGTCCAGCGGGCCGGTCACCATGCCCACCCGGCGCCGCCCGAGCGACAGAAGGTGGCGCACCATGTCGCGGGCCCCGTCCCGGTCGTCGGCGGCCACGTAACTCACCTTGGAAGCCACCCCGATCGGCTTCCCGCACGCCACCAGCGGCACCCCCGCCTCGCGCAGCTGCTCGGCGACGGGATCACCGGAGTGGCTGGAGACCAGCAGCACCCCGTCGACGTGCCCGGCCGTGATGTACCGCGTGATGCGCCGCCGTTCGTCCTCGGTGCCCGCCAGCATCAGCAGCAGCGGCACGTCGTGCGCGGCGAGCGCCTGGGTGCAGCCGCGCAGCAGGACGTTGAAGTTGGGGTCCTCGAAGAACCGCTCCTGCGGCTCCGTGAGCAGGAAACCGATCGAGTCGGACCGACCGGTGATCAGGGAGCGGGCGTGCCGGTTGACCACGTAACCCGTTCTGCGGATGGCCGCATTGACCGCCTCCTGGGCGGCCGGGCTGACGTAGTGGCCGCCGTTGAGGACGCGTGAGACGGTGCCGCGCGAGACCCCCGCCTCGCGCGCCACGTCGTGGATCGTGGGCGGCCTGCGCCTGCCTCCCGTAGCGTTCACGGTCATGACTTTACGGCTCCGGAGAGCAGATCCAGACTCCAGAACCGCTGGATGACCAGGAAGAGGGCGACCAGCGGAAGCACCGCGAGGAACGCGCCCGTGATCACCAGCGTGTACAGCGCCGGGGTGTTGGCGCCCTGCTCCAGCAACGTGAACAGGCCGAGCGTGATCGGGAACTTCTCGTCGTCGCTGAGCATGATGTACGGGAGCAGGAAGTTGTTCCAGATGGCCACGAACTGGAACAGGAACACCGTCACCATCCCGGGGATCATCATCGGCAGCGCGATGCGCGTGAAGATCCGCCACTCGCCCGCCCCGTCCATCCGCCCCGCCTCGACCACGTCGGCGGGCACCGCGGCGGCGGCGTAGATCCGCGCGAGGTAGACGCCGTACGGCGAGAGGATCTGCGGCAGCAGGACGGACAGGTAGGAGTCGGTGAGGTCGGTCTCGGCCAGCAGCAGGTACTGCGGGATGGCCAGGATCACCGGCGGCATCAGCACACCCGCGAGCAGCACGTTGAAGATCGTCTCGCGGCCGCGGAAGCGGTACGTCGCGAGCGCGTAGCCGCTGAACGCCGAGACGCACGTCGACAGCAGGGCACCGAGGACGGCGTACAGGGCGGAGTTGCCCATCCACTGCCAGTAGACGCCGTCGCGGTAGGCGCTCAGATCCTGGACGTTGGCGGCGAAACCCGTGCCGGGCAGGAACGTGAACGTGGAGAACAGCTCACGGCCCGACTTGGTCGCGGCGATGACCACCCAGGCCACCGGCAGCAGACAGTAGACCGCCCCGAGCAGCAGGGTGACCGTGGGGATCAGGGCGATCCGGCGGCGCAGCGGCGGGCGGCCCCGGTCGGTGCCGGGCGTGCTGCCCGCCAGGGGCTCTGTCTGGGGGACGGCAACGGAGCTCATCGAGCGGCCTCCTGCTTCTGACGACGGTTCGCGGCTCGCAGGAAGCCGAAGGACAGGAGCAGCGTGGCGAAGGCGATGATCACGGCCTGCGCGGACGCCCCGTGGATGTCGCCCTCACCGAACGCGTCCCGGTGCACCTTCATCAGCGGACTCCACGTCGTGGACACGGAGTTGGTGAGCGGCTTGAGGGTGGTCGGCTCGCTGAACACCTGGAGCGTGGCGATGATCGAGAAGAAGAACGTCAGCACCAGCGAGGGCGCCACCATCGGGATCTTGATCCGCAGCGCGATCTGGAGCGGGGTGGCGCCGTCCAGCTTCGCCGCCTCGTACACCTCCACCGGGATCGCCTGGAGCGAGGTGTAGATGACGATCATGTTGAAGCCGGTGCCGCCCCAGACCGCGATGTTCGACAGGGCCAGGTACAGCGGCCCGCCGTCCAGCAGGTCCGGTTGCGGCAGCCCCAGCCTGTCGAGCACGAAGTAGAAAGGGCTGACGTCCGGCAGGTAGAGGAAGCCCCACAGCAGCGCCGCCACCACACCGGGGACGGCGTACGGCAGGAAGATCGCGAGCCGGGTGAAGGGCGCGAGCCGCACCTTGTCGGAGTCGAGCATCAGCGCGAACAGCAGGGCCAGGCCGAGCATCACGGGGACGACGATGCAGCCGTACCCCAGGACGCGCAGGGCGCCGTGCAGCAGTTCGCTGTCGGAGAGGGCGTCGGTGTAGTTCTCCAGGCCGGCCCAGACCTCCTTGCGGGCGCCGGAGCCGAGGCCGAGACCGGAGACCTTCACCTTGCGGAGGCTGAGCCAGAGCGCGTAGCCGATGGGCAGTGCGAAGAACAGCGCGAACAGGATCGTCGCGGGGAGGAGGAAGACGTAGGGGGCGCTTCGCGCTCGCTTGAGGGTGGAAGAGGGGCGGTCGTACGGGGCCCCCTTGACCCCGTACGACCGCCGGCGTGCCGTGCTGTTCACTCCGCGACCTCGAAGCCTTGCTTCTTCATGTCGGCGACGGTGTCGTCCTGCATCTCGCCGAGCGCGGCGCCGAAGTCCGACTTGTTCTTGGCGGCGGCGCCGAAGGCGTCCTTGAAGGTGGTGTAGGCGACGTTCACGTTCGGGCCCCAGGCGGACGGCGCCGTGGTCTGCGCGATGTCGGCGGCCTTGGTGTAGAAGTCGGCCTGGTGGGAGAAGTAGGCCGGCGGCTCGAGGAAGGCGCCGCTGGTCTGGGCGCTCTTGGCGGCCGGGTAGATGCCGCTCTCCTTGGCCAGTGCGTTGAGGGCGTCGCCGTCGGTGTTCAGCCAGGCGGCGAACTCGGCGGCGGCCTCCTGGTGCCGGGAGTCCGTGGTGACGGCGGTGGAGGAGCCGCCCCAGCTGCCGGTGCGGTTCTCGCTCGCGGACCACTGGGGGAGCGGGGCCATGGCCCACTTGCCCTTGGTCCGGGGGGCGGCCGTGGTCAGCGTGCCCGGTGCCCACACGGCGCTGACCCAGGCGATCTGCTTGCCGGTGTCGAGCGCCTTGTTCCAGGCCGGGGTGTACATCGGCTGGTTGTCGATGGCGCCTTCCTTGACCAGGCCGCCCCAGAACGTGGCGACCTTCCGCGTCGCCGCGTCGTCGATGGCGACCTTCCACTGGTCGCCGGAGGTCGTCCACCACTTGGCGCCCGCCTGCTGGGCGAGGCCCGCGAAGAGGCCGGAGTCATTGGCGGAGAAGGTGGTGAGGTCCTTGTCGGGGGCGGCCTTCTTGAGCTTGCGGGCGGTCTCCGCGAACTCGTCCCAGGTGGTCGGCACCGTCAGGCCGTACTGCTTGAACAGGTCCTCGCGGTAGTAGAACATCATCGGGCCGATGTCCTGCGGGACCGCGTAGACCGCGTCCGTGCCCAGCGTCGTCTGCTGCCAGACGCCGTCGGCGAACTTGTCCTCCGCGTCGCCCACGTTCTTCGCTATGTCCGCCAGGGCGTCGTTGCTCACCAGCGTGGGCAGCGCCTGGTACTCCGCCTGCACCAGATCGGGCGCCTTGCCGGCCTTGTGCGCGGTGAGGATCTTGGTGACAAGTGTGTCGCCGGACGCCTGCTTCTTCACCGTGACGGTGATCCGGTCCCTCTTGCCCGGCCCCTTGTTCCACAGGTCCACGACCCTGTCCATGCCCGGCGTCCAGGACCAGTAGGTCAGCGAGACCGGCCCCGAGGTCTCACTGTCTCCGGATTCCGTGCCGCAGGCGGCGAGGGCGGTGGCGCCGAGCGCCATGGCGACGGCGGATGTCACGAGGCGACGGCGCTTCGTGTACGGCATGGATATCTCCCCTGACCTGGGCCCCCGCCCGCTGCGGGGACCTGCCATGCTTCTGTGAGCGTTCACAGTAGAGAAACATCTCGGACACTTGTCAATGGTTGTTGCTGTGCGGTTATGTGGGCCTGCGCACCGCGTTGGCGTGTGTGCACGTTCCCAATTGATCGATCGACCGGGAGACCATCCATGCCGGAGACCACCCCCAGGGGCCTCGCCAGGCTCGCCTTCGGTGGGGACTACAACCCCGAGCAGTGGCCGGAAAGCGTCTGGCAGGAGGACGTCCGGCTGATGCGGGAGGCCGGCGTCACGATGGTGAGCGTCGGGATCTTCTCCTGGGCGCTGCTGGAGCCCTCACCCGGCCGCTACGACTTCGGCTGGCTGGACCGGCTCCTGGACCTGCTGCACGAGCACGGCATCCGCGTCGACCTGGGCACCCCCACCGTCGTCCCGCCCGCCTGGTTCTACCGGGCCCACCCCGAAGCGCTGCCCGTGACCGCCGAGGGCGTGCGCTACGAGTTCGGCTCCCGCGCGGCCATCTGCCACAGCAACGCCGACTACCGCGCGGCCGCCGCGTCCATCACCACCCGGCTCGCCGAGCGCTACGGCGACCACCCCGCGCTGGCGATGTGGCACGTCCACAACGAGTACGGCGTCCCCGTCTCCGCCTGCTACTGCGACTCCTGCGCCGCCCACTTCCGCCACTGGCTGGCGACCACGTACGGCACGGTCGACGCGGTCAACGAGGCCTGGGGCACGGCCTTCTGGGGCCAGTGCTACGCGGACTTCGACCAGGTCAACCCGCCCCGGCTCACCCCGGCGGCCGTCAACCCCGGCCAGGCGCTGGACTACAAGCGGTTCGCCGACGCCACCATGCGCGAGAACTTCGTGAGCGAGCGGGACATCCTGCACCGTCTCTCGCCGGGCGTCCCGGTCACCACCAACTTCATGACGGCCCTGAGCCAGTGCGACTCCGTCGACTACTGGGCATGGGGCCGCGAGGTCGACCTCGTCACCAACGACCACTACCTGATCACCGACGGCCGCCGCACCCACGTCAACCTGGCGATGGCCGCCGACCTCACCCGCTCCGTCGCCGGTGGCGCCCCCTGGCTGCTGCTGGAGCACTCCACCTCGGGCGTCAACTGGCAGCCCCGCAACCCCGCGAAGGCTCCCGGCCAAATGGCCCGCAACTCCCTCGCCCACGTGGCGCGCGGCTCCGAGGGCGCGATGTTCTTCCAGTGGCGCCAGTCCCGGCGCGGCGCCGAGAAGTTCCACTCGGCGATGCTCCCGCACGGCGGCACCGACACCCGCGTCTGGCGCGAGGTCGTCGAACTGGGCGCGTTCGTCGAGGCGTTGAGCGAGATCCGCGGCACCCGCACCGAGGCCGACGTGGCCGTGCTGTGGGACTGGCACTCCTGGTGGGCGCAGAACCTCGACTGGCGCCCCAGCGTCGACCACGACGCCCGCGAGCGCGCCGACGCCTTCTACGAAGCCCTCTACGACCGTCACCTCACCGTGGACTTCGCCCACCCGGAAGCCGACTTGTCGAGGTATCCCCTTGTCGTCGTACCGGCTCTGTACCTGATGACGGAAGCGGCCGGGCGCAACCTCACGGCCTACGTCGAGAACGGCGGCACGCTGGTCGTCTCGTACTTCTCCGGCATCGTCGACGAGCACGACGCCGTCCACGAGGGCGCCTACCCGGGGCCCCTGCGGGACGTCCTCGGCCTCACCGTCGAGGAGTTCTCACCGCTGCTGCCCGGCGAACGGGTGCGCGTCACCGGCCCCGGCGGAACCGAGCTGGACGCCGACGTGTGGACGGAGTTCGTGGTGCCGCGCGGCGCCGAGACCGTCCTGACCTACGCCGACGGCCTCACCGCCGGTCTGCCCGCCGTCACCCGGCACCGCCTCGGCGAGGGCACCGCCTGGTACGTCTCCACCCGGCTCGGCGCCGACGGCCTCGGCACACTGCTCGGCCGGGCGGGCGAGGACGCGGGGCTCGCCCCGCGCGCCGATCTGCCCCGGGACGTCGAAGTGGTCCGCCGCACCGGCGCGTCGGGCACCTACCTGTTCGCCGTCAACCACACCGGCTCGGACGCCAAGGTGCCGCTGGAGGTCCCCGGCACCGAGCTGCTGACCGGTGACCGCGCCGCCGGCCGCCTGGCGGTCCCGGCCGGAGCCGTCCGGGTCGTCCGGCTCGACGGCTGAACCGACTCCCTCCGCCCGCGCGGGCCACGAGCCGCGGGCGGAGGGGCCCTCACCTGCCTCCGGGTGAGAGGCACTCCCCAACCCCCACGTCGAAGGGACGACGGACGACGATGTTCCATCCCAGACGCACCCTCAGGGCCCTGTTGCTCCCGCTCGCCGCAGGCCTCGCCCTCACCGCCCTGCCCGCCACCTCCGCCCATGCCGCGAGCACACTGGCCAACGGCGGCTTCGAAGCCGACGGCGCGGGCGCCGCGACCCCGAGCGGCTGGTCCGAATACGGCGACACCGGCGCCTCGTTCACCGAGCCCGGCGGCCACGGCGGCACCCACCGCCTGAGCCATTGGGCCTCCACCGCCTACAAGGTGGAGACCTACCAGTACCTGTCCGGACTCGCCAACGGGAACCACAAGCTCACCGCCTGGGTGCGCTCCGGCGGCGGGCAGAAGTCCGCGTACCTGGCGCTGAAGAACTGCGGCGGCGCCGAGCAGCGCACCGACCTGCCGGTCTCGGCCAGTGGGTGGATCCGGATCGTCGTGCCGGTCCAGGTGACCGGCAACCGGTGCACGATCAGCATCAACAGCGACGCGAACGCGGGCAACTGGATCAACGTCGACGACCTGACCTTCACGTCGGGCACGTCCGGTACGTCGATCAAGGGTGCCGACATCTCGTCGCTGGCCAAGAGCGAGGCCAAGGGCGGCGTCTACCGGAACAGCTCGGGCACCGCCGGCGACCCCCTGGCCGTCCTCAAGTCCAACGGCATGAACTACGCGCGCCTCAAGGTCTGGGTGAACCCGGCCGACGGCTACAACAACAAGGCCCGAGTCCTGGCCACGGCCAAGCGCGTCAAGGCGCAGGGCATGAAGCTGCTGGTCGACTTCCACTACTCGGACTTCTGGGCCGACCCGGGACGCCAGGACAAGCCCGCCGCCTGGGCCGGACACTCGTACGCTCAACTGAAGACGGACGTGTACGACCACACGTACGACGTGCTGAACGCCCTGAAGGCGCAGGGCACCACCGCCGACATGGTCCAGGTCGGCAACGAGATCAACGGCGGCATGCTGTGGAACGAGGGATCCACCTCCCACTGGACGCAGCTGGCCGGTCTGCTCAACTCCGGCTACGACGCGGTCAAGGCGGTCAACCCCTCCACCACCGTGGCACTGCACCTCGCCGAGGGCGGTGACCTGGAGGGCACCCGCTGGTGGTTCGACAGCGCGCGCTCGAACGGCGTGAAGTTCGACGCGATCGGCCTGTCCTTTTACGGCTACTGGCACGGCACCCTGGCCGACTTCCAGACCACGCTCGACGACGCGGCCTCCCGCTACGGCAAGCCGGTCTTCGTCGCCGAGACCGCCTACCCGTTCCGCCTGGACGGCGAGGACGCCCACGAGAACATCATCAACACCGCTGACGAGCTGGTCTCCGGATACCCGGCGAGCGTGTCCGGCCAGACCAGGTGGATGAACGACATGATGAGCATCGTGGAGGCCGTCCCGAACGGCCGCGGACTCGGCGCCTTCTACTGGGAGGCGACCTGGACCGCGGTCGCCGGCAACGGCTGGGACCCGACCGACGCGGCCTCCGGCAACGCCTGGGAGAACCAGGCGCTGTTCGGCTACGACGACCGGGCGCTGACGTCGATGTCCTGGTTCCGGCACCGCTGACCCCCCGGAAGAAGGGCCCCGGCTTCCCGGGGTCCTTCTCCTCGTCGCCCGCCTGCCCGAACTCCGCTCCGCGATCCGGCAGTTCGGTATCGGTCAACGATGCCGAAGCCCGGGACGCCACGGTGTCCGCTGCGAGACAGTGGGAACACGCGGTGAGAGGGCGAGCCGCGAGGCAGGGGCACGACATGCTGAGGACACCCACGGACGAGACCCGGCTCCGCATCCTGGCCTGGCTGAAGCAACCCGCTCCCGCGGCGGACGGTGTCACCGCGGACGCCGTCGCCGAGCGGTTCTCGATACCGCGCCCGGTCGCCGTCACCCATCTCCGGCTGCTCGAGGCCACCGGCATGCTGCGCACCAGCAGGTCCGCGGGCCGCGTGCGCTACCACCGCGACGACATGCGGATCGCCGAGGTCGCCCGGATGTTTGAGAAGGGCTGGTAGGCGACCCGGTACAGCGGTATCGCCCCCGATGGTGAAGGACACGCGCGCAATGGACCGTCCCACGGAACTCGTCCCCTGCCACTACGTCGCGGTGGGCCCCGGCCCCGAGGACGTGGTCGCCGACCCGCGCGGCCGCGTCCTCACCGGCGTCGCGGACGGCCGCATCCTGCGGCTCGACGCCCTCGCCGACCCGGTACAGGCCCGCGTCGAGGTGATCGCCGAGACCGGCGGCAGGCCGCTCGGGCTCGAACTCCTCCCGGACGGCGACCTGTTGGTGTGCGACGCCGAACGAGGACTGCTGCGCGTCGACACCGGCGACGGCACGGTCCGGATCCTCGCCGACTCGGTGGCGGGGGAGCCGCTGCGCTTCTGCAGCAACGCCGTGTCCCTCTCCGACGGCAGCGTCTACTTCACCGTCTCCAGCCGCCGGTACCCCCTGGAGCACTGGATCGGCGACATCGTCGAACACACCGGGACCGGACGGTTGCTGCGACTCGCCCCCGGCGGTGACACACCCGAGGTGGTGCTGGACGGCCTGCAGTTCGCCAACGGGGTCGCCGTCGGCGCGGACGAGTCCTTCCTCGTCATCGCCGAGACCGGCGCGTACCGGCTCCTGCGCCACTGGCTCACCGGACCGAAGGCCGGGCGGAGCGAGCCGTTCGCCGAGAACCTGCCGGGCATGCCCGACAACCTCTGGCGCGGCGCACCCGACGGACCGATCTGGGTCGCGCTCGCCGGACCCCGCGTACCGGCCCTCGACCTGCTCCACCGCCGCGCGCCCGGCGTCCGCGCCGCCGCCGCGCGCATGGCCGTACGCGCCCCGTTCCGTCCCACCGGCACGCTCGCCCTCCAGGCCTTCGACGACGAGGGCCGCGTCGTCCACCACCTCGCCCGCCGCCGCTCCGGCTACCGCATGGCCACCAGCGTCTGCGAAGCGGGCGGGCGCCTGGTCCTGGGCAGCGTCTGGGAACGGGGCGTGGCGGTCTGCGAGCCACCTGCCCCGAAGTGACGTCGCCGCCCGCCTCGGAGTGACCCCACCCCGCCCCGGGGTTAACCTGAACTCCGGCCGCGACCCTCTCGCGGCGCGGCGGTGGGGCCCGCCGTACCCGAACCGCGGCAAGGACGCCGCCAACGGTCCCTACTTGCGACGGCACGCGCCCGCGCGGCCCCGGGCTCCCGGCGAGTAGGAGACACACCCCATGACATCCCCCGAGAGCCTCCGCGTTCCGGCCGCCACCCCCCGGCGGCCTTCCTGGCGAGCCCAGGCACCCGCCGTCGCGGTCGTGGCGCTCGGCGGGGGAGCGGGGGCGGCCGCCCGCTACGCCGCCTCCCTCTGGTGGCCCGCGTCCGCGGGCGGCTTCCCCTGGACGACCTTCTGCGTCAACATCGCCGGCTGCGCCGTGATCGGCGTGTTCATGGTGGTCCTCACCGAGGTCCGGACGGCGCACCCCCTCGTCCGCCCCTTCTTCGGCACCGGCGTCCTCGGCGGCTTCACCACCTTCTCGACGTACGCCGTCGACATCCGGAAACTCATCGACGGCGGCCATGCCGGAACCGGTCTGGTCTACCTCGCCGCGACCCCGCTCGCGGCGCTCACAGCGGTGTGGCTCGCGGCCGGGACGACCCGCCGTGTCCTGCAAGGGAGGCAACGATGACGAGGCTGACCGGCAGAGCCCTGCGCCTGACCGTGTTCATCGGCGAGAGCGACACCTGGCACCACAAGCCCCTCTACTCGGAGATCGTCCACCGGGCCCACACGGCGGGTCTCGCGGGTGCCAGCGTCTTCCGTGGCATCGAGGGCTTCGGCGGCTCCTCCCTGATCCACACCTCGCGGCTGCTGTCCCTCAGCGAGGACCTGCCGGTCGCCGTGGTGATCGTCGACACCGAACCACGGGTCCGCGCCTTCCTGCCGCAGCTCGACGAACTGGTCACCGAGGGGCTGGTGACGCTCGACGACTGCGAGGTCATGCGGTACAGGAGCCGCGCGGACGCCCCGGGCGGAACCGATGCGAAGGGTAAGAATTCGTTGTGAACTGGCTGCTGGTCGTCGGCGGCGCGCTGGTCGGCGCCCCGCTGCGCTACCTCACCGACCGGGCGGTCCAGGCGCGCCACGACTCGGTCTTCCCCTGGGGCACCTTCACGGTGAACGTCACCGGCTCCCTGATCCTCGGCCTGCTCACCGGAGCCGCCACCCACCTTCAGCTGCTGCTCGGCACCGGTCTGTGCGGGGCGCTGACGACCTACTCGACGTTCTCCTACGAGACCCTGCGGCTGGCGGAGACCGGGGCTCGCCGCCAGGCGGCCGTCAACGTGGCGGCGACCGTGGTGGCCGGCGTCGGGGCGGCGTTCGCGGGGGCAGCGCTCGTGCGCATGTGAGGCCGTCCGCGAGGGGTGGGGGGCGGGTGGGGCGTGCAGGTGAGAGCCGTCCTTGCCCGCGTGCAGTAGGACTGTCCCCTCCGCTCCCCGCCTCCCTCGACCAGAACTGGATCCCATGAGCGTCATCAGTGTCGGTCAGGCCGTCGTCCTCGGAGCCGTCGAGGGGGTGACCGAGTTCCTGCCCGTCTCCTCCACCGGCCATCTGAAGATCGTCGAGGGGCTGATGGGCATCCCCGTCGACGACGACGCCGTGGTCGGGTTCTCGGCCGTCATCCAGGTCGGCGCGATCGCCGCGGTGCTCGTGTACTTCTTCAAGGACATCGTGCGGATCGTGTCCGCCTGGGGGAGGGGCCTGCGCGACCGCGAGGAGCGGTACCACCACGACTACAAGTTCGCCTGGTGGGTGATCTGCGCGACCCTCCCGATCGTCGCCGTCGGACTCGCCGCAAAGCCGCTCATCGAGGGCCCGCTCGCCTCGCTGTGGGTGGTCGCCGGCTCGCTGATCGTCGGCAGCGGCGTGATGTGGGCGGCGGACCGGATGGGCCGGCACAAGCGCGGCGAGGACGACACCTCGTTCAAGGACGCCATGCTGGTCGGCGGCTCCCAGATCCTCGCCCTGCTCTTCCCCGGCTTCTCCCGCTCCGGCGCCACCATGTCCACGGCGCTGATCCTCGACCTGGACCGCGTCGCCGCCACCCGGCTCTCCTTCTTCCTCGGCATCCCCGCCCTGACCGGCGCCGGCCTCTACGAGCTCAAGGACGCCCTGGGCGCCGGGGTGGGCGCGGCGCCACTCGCGGTGGGCACGGCCGTGTCGTTCGTCGTGGCCTACGCCTCCATCGCCTGGCTGCTGAAGTTCGTCGCCAAGCACTCGTTCAACGCCTTCGTGATCTACCGGATCGTCGTGGGAGTGCTGCTGTTCGGCCTGCTCGGAGCGGGTGTGCTGCACAGTTGAGTGTTCTGCCGGGAGGAGCCGTCGTCTGTCTGCGGCGCCATCGTGGCTCGTCGCGCAGTTCCCCGCGCCCCTTTGGGACACCCCTTGACAGCACAAGCCGTCGCCCGGAGTATCTCTCCCGTGAACCTGTCAGACAGCCGGACAGCCGGACAGCCCGTGAAGCGGGTCAGTGCCATGGAAGCGGTACTGGCCTACCTGCGCGACGCCATCGAACGGGGCGAGTACGCCATCGGCGACAAGCTCCCCTCCGAGGCGGAGCTGTGCCGGACCCTCGAGGTCTCCCGGCCGGTGCTGCGCGAGGCGCTGCGGGCGCTGCAGACCATGGGTCTGACCGTGTCCAGGACCGGCAAGGGCACCTTCGTCGTGGCCAGCACCGTCGAGGACCCCACCTTCGGCGACTACGCCGCCAGCGACCTGCTGGAGGTGCGCCGCCACGTCGAGATCCCGGTCGCCGGGTACGCGGCCCGGCGCCGCACCCCGGAGAACCTCGACCACCTCGCCCACCTCCTGGACCGCATGGAACGGGAGACGGACACCACGGCCTGGGTCGCCATGGACACGCTGTTCCACCTCGCCGTCGCCGAGGCCGCCCAGAACCCGGTCTTCCGCCGGGTCATCGAGGAGATCCGGGACGCGCTGGCGCGTCAGTCGGCCTTCCTCAACGAGTTGGGCGGACGCCGCGAGCAGTCCAACCGCGAGCACCGGGCGATCGTCGAGGCGCTGATCGACGGTTCCGAGAACGACGCGGTGGAGGCCATGTCCCACCACCTCGACCGCGTCGAGACCACCCTCACCGACATCGTGCGTTCCCCGCGCACGGACTCGGATCTCCCCACGGAAGGCGAACCTCAGGCGTGAGCGAGCAGTCCCTGCACGACGATGTGCAGAAACGTTCCGGCCATGTCGACGCCGGCGACGAGGGGTACAGCAAGTCCCTCAAGTCCCGGCACGTCAACATGATCGCCATCGGCGGCGCCATCGGCACCGGCCTCTTCCTCGGCGCCGGCGGCCGCCTCGCCGACGCCGGCCCCTCCCTCTTCATCGCCTACGCGGTCTGCGGCCTCTTCGCCTTCCTCGTCGTACGCGCCCTCGGCGAACTCGTGCTGTACCGGCCCTCCTCCGGCGCGTTCGTGTCCTACGCCCGCGAGTTCATGGGGGAGAAGGGCGCCTACACCGCCGGCTGGATGTACTTCCTCAATTGGGCGACCACCGGCATCGCCGACATCACCGCCGTCGCCACGTACACCCACTACTGGGGCATGTTCTCCGACATCCCGCAGTGGGTGATCGCGCTGATCGCGCTGGCCGTGGTGCTCACCGTGAACCTGATCTCGGTGAAGATCTTCGGCGAACTGGAGTTCTGGTTCGCCATCATCAAGGTCGGCGCGCTGGTCCTCTTCATGTGCATAGGCATCTTCCTGCTGGTCACCCAGCACCCCGTCGACGGGCACCAGCCGGGCCCGTCCCTGATCAGCGACAGCGGCGGCGTCTTCCCGCACGGCCTGCTGCCGATGCTGCTGATCATCCAGGGCGTCGTCTTCGCCTACGCCTCCGTCGAGCTGGTCGGCGTCGCCGCCGGTGAGACCGAGAACCCCGAGAAGATCATGCCGAAGGCGATCAACTCGATCATGTGGCGCGTCGGCCTGTTCTACGTCGGCTCGGTCGTCCTGCTGTCGATGCTGCTGCCCTGGAACAAGTACACCGCCGGCGAGAGCCCCTTCGTGACGGTGCTGTCCAACATCGGCATCCCGGCGGCCGGCGACGTGATGAACCTCGTCGTCCTCACCGCGGCGATGTCCTCCCTCAACTCCGGCCTCTACTCCACCGGCCGCATCCTGCGCTCCATGGCCATGGCCGGGTCCGCGCCCAGCTTCACCTCCGTGATGAGCCGCAGCCAGGTCCCCTACGGCGGCATCCTGCTCACCAGCGGCATCTGCGTCCTGGGCGTCGGCCTCAACTTCGTCGTGCCCGCCAAGGCGTTCGAGATCGTGCTGAACTTCGCCGCGATCGGCATCCTCGCCACCTGGGGCCTGATCATGATCTGTCACCTCCTCTTCTGGCAGAAGACCCAGAAGGGCGAGCTGACCCGCCCGGGCTACCGGCTGCCGGGCTCCCCCTGGACCGAGATCGTGACGCTGGTGTTCCTCGCCTCCGTCCTGGTCCTCATGTACGCCGACGGCGGCGCGGGACGCACCACCGTGCTGTGCCTGCCGCTGATCGTCGGGGCTCTGGTCGCCGGATGGTTCGCCGTCCGCGGCCGTGTCGCGCGCAAGTCCACCACCGGATCCGGCGCGTGACAGACGCGCCGCTCCACGAGAAGCAGGCAGTGATGTTCAGCAGTTCTCCCGCGGACGCACCCCTTGTCCGTGAACCCGTCCACGCCCCCGTCGCCCACCTCATCCGCGGCGGAATCGTCGAAGGCATCCACTACGGCTCCGTCGTCGTCCTCGACGCCGACGGAGAGGTCCGGCTCCAGATCGGAGACATCGAGGCCGCCTTCTACCCGCGCTCCGCGATCAAGCCCGTCCAGGCCGTGGCCATGGCCCGGGCGGGGCTGCCGCTCGACGGCGAGCTGCTGTCGCTGACGGCGGCCAGCCACTCCGGCGAGGAACGCCACCTCGCCGGGGCCCGGCGCATCCTCGAACTCGCCGGGGTCACCGAGGACCACCTGCGCAACGTCCCGGACCTGCCGTTCGACCCGGTCGTCCGGGACGCCTGGGTGCGCGAGGGCCGGATGCCCTCACGGCTCGCCCAGAACTGCTCCGGCAAGCACGCGGCCATGCTCTACACCTGCACCCTCAACGGCTGGCCCCTGGAGAACTACCTCGACCCCGGCCACCCGCTCCAGCAGGCCATCGCGGAGATCGTCGAGGATCTCACCGGGCAGCGCATCGCCCGGGTGACCGTCGACGGCTGCGGCGCGCCCCTGTACTCCATCTCCCTGCACGGCCTGGCCCGCGCCACCGCCCGGATCGCCACCGCCGCGCCGGGTACGCCCGAGGCCCGGGTGGCCGACGCCATGCGCGAGCACGCCGAGATGGCCTCCGGCTCCGGCCGGGACGTCGCCGCGCTGATGCGGGCCGTGCCCGGGCTGCTCACCAAGGACGGCTTCGAGGGCGTACAGGTCGCCGCGCTGCCCGACGGGCGGGCCGTCGCCGTGAAGATCGCCGACGGTGCGAACCGGGCGCGGATCCCGGTGGCTGCCGCCGCGTTGGCGTGGGCCGGCGTCGACCCGGAGCTGCTCACCGAGTTTCGGGGCGAGCCGCTTCTCGGCGGTGGGCGCGAGGTCGGGCGAGTGCGGCCCGTCCGTTCGCTGGAGCCGGTCGCCGGTCCGGCCCGCGTCTGACGCACCGGCGGCCGCGGGCCGCATGCGGCTGGTCGCGCCGTTCCCCGCGCCCCTGAGGGGCGCGCACCCACCCACCCTCACGTTCCCTCAGAAAGAGGACCCTCACCGTCATGACCGCCGCCACCCGCTCCGAGCACGACCTGCTCGGCGACCGTGACGTTCCCGCCGACGCGTACTGGGGTGTGCACACCCTGCGGGCCACGGAGAACTTCCCCATCACGGGCATGCCCATCTCCGCCTACCCGCACCTGATCGACGCCCTCGCCGCCGTCAAGGAGGCCGCCGCCCTCGCCAACGAGGAACTCGGCCTGCTGGACCCGAAGAAGGCCGCCGCCATCGTCGAGGCCTGCCGTGAGATCCGCGACGGCAAGTTGCACGACCAGTTCGTCGTCGACGTCGTCCAGGGCGGCGCCGGCACCTCCACCAACATGAACGCCAACGAGGTCGTGGCGAACCGGGCGCTGGAACTGCTGGGCCACGCCAAGGGCGAGTACCGGTTCCTGCACCCGAACGAGGACGTCAACCTCGGCCAGTCCACCAACGACGTCTACCCGACCGCCGTCAAGATCGCGACGGTGTTCGCGGTGCGCGGGCTGCTCGACGCGATGTCCGTCCTGCAGGACACGTTCGCCCACAAGGCCGTCGAGTTCCGCGACGTGCTCAAGATGGGCCGCACCCAGTTGCAGGACGCGGTACCCATGACCCTCGGCCAGGAGTTCTCCGCGTATGCCGTCATGCTGGACGAGGACCGGGCCCGGCTCGCCGAAGCCGTCCAGCTGATCCATGAGATCAACCTCGGCGCCACCGCGATCGGCACCGGCCTCAACGCCCACGCCGGATACGCCGAGGCGGCCCGCCGCCACCTCGCGGCCATCACCGGCCTGCCCCTGGTGACCGCGGCCAACCTGGTCGAGGCGACCCAGGACTGCGGCGCCTTCGTCCAGATGTCCGGCGTGCTCAAGCGCATCGCGGTCAAGCTCTCCAAGAGCTGCAACGACCTGCGGCTGCTGTCCTCGGGCCCGCGCGCCGGCCTCGGCGAGATCAACCTGCCGCCCGTGCAGGCCGGTTCGTCCATCATGCCCGGCAAGGTCAACCCGGTGATTCCCGAGGTCGTCAACCAGGTCGCCTTCGAGGTCATCGGCAACGACGTCACCATCACCATGGCCGCCGAGGCGGGACAGCTCCAGCTCAACGCCTTCGAGCCGATCATCCTGCACTCCCTGTCGGAGTCCATCACGCATCTGCGGAGCGCGTGCGTGACCCTGGCCGAGCGCTGCGTGTCCGGCATCACCGCCAACACCGAGGCGCTGCGCACGAGCGTCGAGAACTCCATCGGGCTGGTCACCGCCCTCAACCCGCACATCGGCTACACGGCCGCCACCGACATCGCCAAGGAGGCCCTCGCCACCGGCCGAGGCGTCGCCGAACTCGTCCTGGAGAAGGGCCTGCTCCCCGCCGAGACACTCGCCGGCCTGCTGCGCCCCGAGGTCCTGGCGGGCAGCGGCCGGACTCCGGCCTGACCCACGAGAGCGCACCGGGACCGGCAGAGGGACAATGGTGATCATGACATCGTCGACGACCTTCCAGCCGGTCCTGGAGCGCATCGCGGAGGAGATCGAGCGGACCCCCGGCCGTGGCCGGCCCGCCGACTACATCCCGGCGCTCGCCGCCTGCGACCCGCGCCGCTTCGGCATGGCCGTCGCCGACCTCGACGGCACGGTGTACGGGGTGGGGGACTGGCGGCAGCCGTTCTCCGCGCAGTCCCTGACCAAGGTCTTCACCCTCGCCCTCGACCTGGCCCGCGAGGGCGACGCCCTGTGGGAGCACGTGGGCCGCGAGCCCTCCGGCAACCCCTTCAACTCCCTCGTCCAGCTGGAGTACGAGAACGGCATCCCGCGCAACCCGTTCATCAACGCGGGCGCCCTCGTCGTCACCGACCGGCTGCACACCCGTACCTCAGACGCCTCGGGCGAGCTGCTGGCGTTCCTGCGCGCGGAGAGCGGCAACCCGGAGCTGACCTTCGACAAGGAGGTCGCCGCGTCCGAGTCCGCCCACGGTGACCGCAACGCCGCGCTCGGCCACTTCATGGCGTCGTACGGCAACATCGACAACCCCGTTCCGACGCTCCTGGAGCAGTACTTCCAGCAGTGCTCGATCGCCGCGTCCTGCGCCGACCTCGCCCTGGCCACGAGCTTCCTCGCCCGGCACGGCATCCGCGCCGACGGCACCCGCCTGCTCAGCCGCAGCCAGGCCAAGCAGATCAACGCGATCATGCTGACCTGCGGCACGTACGACGCGGCGGGCGACTTCGCGTACCGCGTGGGCCTGCCCGGCAAGAGCGGTGTGGGCGGCGGCATCATCGCGGTCGTACCCGGCCGTTGCACCCTGTGCGTGTGGAGCCCGGGCCTGGACGAGCGGGGCAACTCGGTGGCGGGCGTGGCGGCGCTCGACCGGTTCACGACCCTGACGGGCCTGTCCGTGTTCTGACCCGCGGCGCGCCCGGGACCCTCGGCCGAGGAACTCCTCCGGTGCCCCCATGCCGGTAGGACCGTCACCGCGACGCAAGCTCATCGGCCGGTGATCACCGGCCGGTCACACGCAGTCCGCCCCCCGGAGAGGGGAGCGTCCCCTTGCGGCCATGCGCCGTTGACACGCTGCCCGAGTGTTGGCCATGGCTTTCCCCGTCGATCTCCGTCGCTGCCAGATACTCGGTCTGGCCGGTACCGCCTGCCTCGCCCTGGGCGGTGAGACGGCCGGCGCCCTGCCCGTGGGGGACCTTCTCCACCCGGCCTCCGCTCGCGCCGCCCTCGGCCTGGTCGGCGGGTACTTCGGCGTCGTCCTGCTGATCGCTGCCTGGGCGCTGCTGGGCCGGCTGGTCCGCGGGCCGCGACCACCCGCTCCCCGCGCCCTGCTGCTCGTCCTCGCCGTCTGGGCGGCGCCGCTGCTGCTCGCCCCGCCGCTGTTCAGCCGGGACGTCTACAGCTACCTCGCCCAGGGGGCGATGGTCGAGGCGCACATGGACGTCTACGCGCACGGGCCGTCCCGGCTCGGCGGTCCGCTCGCCGACGAGGTCGCCCCGCTCTGGCGGCACACCGGCGCCCCGTACGGCCCGGTGTTCCTCGCCGTCGCCGCGGCCCTGTCGGGTCTGACCCGCGGCGAACTGCCCGCCGGACTGTTCGGGATGCGGCTCGTCGCCCTCGCCGGCGTGGCCCTGATGGCGGCCGCCCTGCCGCGCCTCGCCCGCCACAGCGGCGCCGACCCGTCCGCCGCGCTGTGGCTGGGCGCCCTCAACCCGCTCGTCCTGCTGCACCTGGTCGCGGGCGCCCACAACGACGCCGTCATGCTCGGCCTGCTCGGCGTCGGCCTGGTGGCCGCGCTCGGCCGGTGGCCGGTCCTCGGCGCCGTCCTCGTCACCCTCGCCGCCCTGGTCAAGGCGCCCGCGGTGCTCGGTCTCGCCGCCGTCGTCGTCCTCCAGGTCCGCGCGGGCCGCAGCCCGGTGAAGGCCCTGGTGACGACCACCGTCGCGGCCGCGGTGACGACCGTCGCCGCGACGGCCGTGGCCGGCACCGGATACGGCTGGGTCGGCGCCCTGAACACGCCCGTCTCTCCCCAGAACTGGGCCCTGACCACCCTCCTCGGCCGCGCCACCCAGGCCCTGCTGGAGCACCTGGGCAGCGATCTCGCCCCCCTCGCGATCCCCGTCTGGCACGCGCTGGGCATCGTGACCGCCGTGGTCGCGATCGTGTTGATCTGGCTGCGGCTGCGCCTGCGGCCGGTGTACGCGCTCGGCCTGTCCCTGGCGACGGTGGCCGCGCTCGGCCCGGCGGTCCGCCCCTGGTACGCCCTGTGGGGCCTGTTCCTCATCGCCGCCGCCGCACCCAGGACGTCCGTACGCCCCCGCACGGCGGCGGTGACCGGTGTGCTCGCGCTGTGCGTCCTGCCCAGCGGCGGCCCGGCGGACACGGGGCAACTCGTCCTGGCCGTCTCCGGCGGCGCCCTCGCGGTCGTCGTCCTGTGCCAGGCCCACCAGGCCGAACTCGCCCCGGCGCTGGGACGTGCCGCATGACCCCGGGCCCGCCGCGCACCGACCGGGGCCGGCTGCTGCTGGTGCTCGCCCTCGCCACGCTGGTGACGGTCTTCACCGCGACCGTGCCGCTGCTGCGCGACTGGTTCGACCTGCGCGTCTACTACGGCAGCATCGACACCTGGGCCCACCACGGCGGCCGCATCTACGACTATCGGGTGCCCGGCACGTCCTACGGCTTCACCTACCCGCCGTTCGCCGCGGTCGCCATGGCGCCGATGGCCCTGCTGGGTCTGCACACCGCGATCGCCGCCGCCCTGGTGCTCAACCTGGCCGCCCTGGCGGTGATCCTGCGCCTGCTCGCCGGACCGGACCGGCGGCGCCACGGCTGGTTCGGCTGGGCCCTGATCGCCTGCCTGCTCGCCCTGTTCGAACCGCTCCGCGACACCTTCAGCTTCGGCCAGGTGAACCTGCTACTGCTGGCGCTCGTCCTCACCGACGCGACGCTGCTCGCCACCGGGCGCGGACGCCTGGCGGGTGCCGGCATCGGGCTGGCGGCCGCCATCAAACTCACGCCCGCGCTGTTCATCGGACTGCTGCTGGTGGCCGGACGGCGGCGCGCGGCGGCGGTCGCGACGGCCGTCGCCCTCGGGGCAACGGCCCTCGCGGCCGGGGTGGATCCGGACGCCTCGCGCTTCTACTGGACCGAGGCGCTGTGGGACACCGACCGCGTGGGGCGCCTCGGTTACGTCTCGAACCAGTCGGTGCAGGGCATCCTGGCCCGGCTCGGCGTCGAGGACCGGGCCGTGTGGGCGGTGGTGGTCCTGCTGATCCTCGGCGTGTGGGCCGTGCGGACGCGCCGTGCCGCCGTGGCGGGGGACTGGACGGCGGCGTTCGCGCTGACCGGCCTCGCCGCCTGTCTCGTCAGCCCGATCACATGGGTACACCATCTGGTGTGGCTGCTGCCGTCCTTCGCCGTGCTGGTCCGCGCGGGGCGCCGCCGGGTCGCGGGCGCCCTGTACGCGGTGCTGTGCACGAGCGTGGTGTGGCTGTGGTGCGACGACGCGTCCGGCGTCGACGGGTTCCTGGGCGGCAACACCTACGTCTGGATCACCCTGGGCCTGCTGCTGTGGCTGCCGGTGGGTCAGCTCCGTCCGGGTCTGCGGACCGGAAGCCGCAGCACCAGCACCACGATCGCCGCGCCCGTACCGGCGGCGCCGGCGATCAGCCACGCCCTCGTCCAGACGGACCCGTGCTCCTCCGGTACGGCCGCCGCGACCGCGGGCGGCGTCGTCGCCGGCCGTGCGGGCGTGGCCGGCGCGCCGAGCGAGCCCACCGCCTCGACCCTCCCGGCCGACTCGAAGCCCCAGTCGAGCAGCGAGCGCGCCTCCTCGTACACGGCGGACCCGCCGCCCTCCTGAGGATTCATCACCGTCACGACCAGGGTGCGCCCGTCCCGCCGCGCCGCCGCGACGAGCGTGCTGCCGGCCTTGCTGGTGTAACCGTTCTTGATCCCGATCAGCCCCCGGTACGGCTTCACCCCCTTGGCGCCGCTCAGCAGCCGGTTGGTGTTGAGGATCGGGTACGACCAGCCGCCGCCACCGGGGAACTTGGCCTCGACGGTGGCGCAGTACCGGGCGAAGTCGGGGTTGCGCAGTCCCACCCGGCCGAACACCGCCAGGTCGTACGCCGACGACACCTGGCCGGGCGCGTCGTAGCCGTCGGGCGACACCACGCGGGTGTCGAGGGCGCCGAGGGCCCGGGCTGTGGCCTGCATCCGCTGGGCCGTGACCCGCCAGCCGCCGTTGAGCTCGGCCAGGACGTGCACGGCGTCGTTGCCCGAGTTGAGGAAGACACCGCGCCACAGGTCGGCGATCCGGTAGGTACGGCCCTCGGCGACCCCGACCAGGCTGCTGCCGGCACCGATGCCCCGGAGCTCCCGCTCGCGGACCGTGTGCCGGATGCCCGCCGGCAGTGCGGGCAGCACGGTGAGGGCGAACAGGGTCTTCAGGGTGCTGGCCGGGGGCAGCTTGCGGTGCGCGTTGTGGGCGGCGAGCACCTCGCCGGTACGGGCGTCGGCCACCACCCAGGACAGCGCGGAAACCTCCGGGACGCGAGGCACCCCGGCGCGCGGGCGGACCTGGGTGCCGGAACGGTAGAGCAGCGAGGGGTGCGGTGCCGCGGCCCTCGGCCCGCCCGGCGGAGTGGGCTCCGCCCCGCCGGGGTCGGCCGCCGCCGCGGGCATCAGCGCCAGGAGCCCCGCACAACAGAGCGCACCGGCCGACACGGCCACCCGGGAAGAGAATCCGTTGATCATATGATCAACGTAGGAACGGACCTGCTCCGCGCGGCGACGACGGGGCCGCACTCCACGCGCTGGCACCCGGATGGATGATCCCCTTGTGACCGACGCGTCAGCCCTGCGGCAGGGTCGGCTGGATGCGCCGCAGGAACGTCGCGTTGTCCGGTGTCTCGCGCATCCGCTCCAGGAGGGTCTCCAGACCGCCCTGCCCGTCCCGGCCCTGCAGCACGCGCCGCAGCCCCTGGACGGCCGCCACCTCGGCCGTATTCAGCAGGAGTTCCTCGCGGCGGGTGCCCGAGGGAGTGATGTCGACGGCCGGGAACACGCGGCGGGAGGCCGGGTCCCGGCTCAGGCGGAGCTCCATGTTGCCGGTGCTCTTCAGCTCCTCGAAGTAGAAGTCGTCGGCCCGGGAACCGGTTTCCACCAGGGCGGTCGCGAGGATCGTGAGGGAACCGCCCTCCTCGGCCGACCGGGCGGCGCCGAAGAACCGCTTGGGGCCGGTCAGCGCGGACGCGTCGACGCCCCCGGTGAGGATGCGGCCACCTGAAGCGGCCGCGTTGTTGTGCGCCCGGCACAGCCGGGTCAGCGAGTCGAGCAGGACCACGACGTCCTCGCCGGCCTCGACGCGCCGCTTGGCGCGCTCGATCACGAGGTCGGCGAGCGCGACGTGCTGCTTGGCGCTGCGGTCGAAGGTCGAGGCGTACACCTCGCCCCGCACGCAGCGCTGCATGTCGGTGACCTCCTCGGGCCGCTCGTCGAGCAGCAGCATCATCAGCCGGCTCTCGGGATGGTTGCCGGTGACGGCGGCGGCGAACTGCTGGAGGAGGACGGTCTTGCCGGTCTTGGGCGGGGCCACGATGAGCCCGCGCTGGCCCTTGCCCACCGGCGCGATCAGGTCGACGACGCGTCCGGCCAGTCCGGCGGCCGGGTGCTCGAGCCGCAGCCGCTCGTGCGGATGCAGCGGCGTCAGGTCCCGGAAGTGGCGCCGGTCGCGCAGGTTCCCGGGCGTACGGCCGTCGATGCGTACGACGTCGGTGAGGCCGCTCCGGTCGCCGCGCACGCCCTGGACGAGGTCGCCCTTGCGCAGGCCGTACCGGCGGATCAGCGCGGGGGAGACCGCGGCGTCGGCGGGCGAGGGCAGGCAGTTCCCGGCGCGCAGGTGCCCCTTCCCGCTCGCGTCGATGTCGAGGACACCGGCCACGGTCCGGGCCGGGGACTGCTGCCGGACGGGTGGGTTTTCGAGTGTGGTGGTCATGGTGGTGTGTGTCCTTTCACGGACGGCAGGCATGGGACATGCGAAGGGAGGGGGAGAGGGCCGCGAAGGGAGGGCCTGTGGCACGACTCCGGGCGGCGGGGGAACAGCACCTCGGATACGACGGAACGCGTCGTGGTGCTGGAAATGAAGGAGAGAGAGGATGAACTGGCACCGGCGCCCGCAAAGAGGGGCGTGCACGAATGCTGCTCGCACTTTACCACCGATGGCGGTGGATGGGGGCCGACTCTACCTCAGCGAGTGGCCAGCAGCCCGTACAACAGCGGGATCCGCGGCTCGGGCAGCCGCCACCAGCCGGACTCCGTACGGACCATCTGAGGCCAGCGCGGCCAGGGAAGTTCGTCGCCTTCCCGCAGTCGCCGCACGGCGAGTCCCGCGTCCGTCAACGCGTTGACGACCTCGCCCATTCCGTGCATCCACTCGTAACTGTCCGTGGTGCCCTCGACGGCGGGCCCGTCCGTGTAGGTGTGGGTCCCGTTGCGGTGCACCGGGCCGGCGCCGCCCAGGTAGTCGTGGCGCAGGAGCAGCTCCGGTCCCTCGCCCGGGGCGGGCTTGGGGCCGAGCGAGTTGAGCAGGGGATGGAACTCGACGACGTACAACCGGCCGCCGGGACGCAGGAGCCGGCCGACGATCTCCGCCCACCGGTGCAGGTCGGGGAGGTAGCACAGGGCGCCCTTGCCGGTGTAGACGACGTCGAACCGCCGCCCGTCCAGGGCCTCGACGGCGTCGTACACGTTCGCCCGTACGTACGTCACGTCCGCGCCGGCCTGCGCCGCGATGTCCTGGGCGGCCGCCACGGACGCCGCGGAGAAATCCAGGCCGACGGCCCGGGCGCCGCGCCGCGCGAAGGCGATCGTCTCCGTGCCGAGATGACACTGGAGATGCAGCACCTCACGCCCGGCCAGCTCGCCGAGGTCCTCCCACTCGAACGGGGCGAACCAGCGCTCGGGGTCGAGGTCCTGGTCGAGACCGTAGAAGCGGCTGGCGAGATGGACGGGCGTGCGGGCGTCCCAGTTCGCCTGGTTGGCCCGCATCAGCCGGTCGTGCTCGGCGGACGTCATGAGGACATCCAACCGTCAACCGGCCGTGGGTGCCGGGAGAACGCGCGAAACGGATCTCCGGACGTGTCGCTCAGACCGAGCGGGCCCGCGCCTCCTCGGCGATCCGCTCGAACTGCTCGCCCATGGCCGCCGCGAGGGCCTGGGCCCCCGACAACGGGCGCACCATCACCGTGAATTCGTCGATGAGCCCGTCCTCGTCGAGGTGGATGAAGTCGCAGCCGTTGATCTCCCGGTCGCCCACACGCGCGGTGAAGACCAGGGCGTGGTCGCGGCCGTTCACGTCGTTGATCTCGCGCACGTAGCGGAAGTCCTGGAAGACCCCGGAGACGGCGCGCAGGATCGCGGCCGTGATCGCCTTTCCGGCGTACGGCTTGAACACGACCGGGCTGGTGAAGACGACGTCCGGCGCCAGCAGCGCCTCGGCGGCGTCGAGGTCGAGCTTCTCGACCGCCTCACGGAATGCACGCATCGAACCCGCCTTAGTCAATTTGTTGAGTAGGTGCGGAATAGATTAGTCAACCGTTGATACGGTGTCCACATGTCTCTCAAGTACGCCGTTCTGGCGGCGCTCCTGGAGGGCGAGGCCTCGGGGTACGAGCTGTCGAAGGTGTTCGACGTGTCGCTGGCCAACTTCTGGGCCTCGACCCCGCAGCAGCTCTACCGGGAACTGGAACGCCTCGCCCGGGACGGACTGATCGAGGCCAGGATGGTGCGCCAGGAACGGCGTCCCGACAAGCGCATGTTCACGCTGACCGAGGCCGGCCGCCAGGACCTGCACGCGTTCGCCGCCACGCCGCCCCGGCGGCCCACCGCCATCCGCGACGAACTCCTCATCAAGATCCAGGCCATGGACGGCGCGGAACCGGGTGCGACCCGTGCGCTGGTCGAGGAGCGCGAGGCGTGGGCCCGCGGCAAGCTCGCCCGCTACCGGCGCGTGCGCGAGCGCCTCCTGGCCGGCCGCGGCGAGGAGGAGTACCTCCGGGAGGCCGACCGCGTCGGCCCGTACCTCACCCTGATGGGAGGCATCGCCTTCGAGGAGGAGAACGTCCGCTGGTGCGAGCGCGTACTCGCCGTCCTGAAGCAACGCGCTCCCCTAGGCTGAGCCGATGTTCAGCCCCGAAGGCCCCAGTCTGCGCGAGCTCGCCGTCCAGGCGTTGTCGTCCGTCGAGCGCGGCTACGACCTCCTCGCGCCGAAGTTCGACCACACGCCCTTCCGGACACCCGACGCGGTCCTCGACGCCGTCGGCTCGGCACTGCGGCGGACGGGGCCCTTCGGCGCCGGACTCGACCTGTGCTGCGGCACCGGAGCGGGCATCGGGGTGCTGGCGGGGGTGTGCCGGGAGCGGGTCACCGGCGTCGACTTCAGCGCGGGCATGCTCGACGTCGCTCGGGAGCAGGTCAGGCCGAAGGGCCCGCCGGTCTCCTGGGTCCGGGCCGACGCCCGCGCCCTGCCCTTCGCGCCCGCCTTCGACCTGGTGGTGAGCTTCGGCGCCTTCGGGCACTTCCTGCCCCGCGAACTGCCCGGGCTGTTCGCGCAGGTCCGGTCCGTGCTGCGGCCGGGCGGCTGCTTCGCGTTCCCACTGGTCGCCCCGCCCCGCCCGGGCTCGCTCGGCTACTGGATGCTGCTCGGCTTCGACACTGTGATGCGGGTGCGCAACGCGCTCTGGCGGCCTCCGTTCGTCATGTACTACCGCGCGTTCCGCCTCGGGGACGTGCAGCGCGAACTCGCGGAGGCCGGCTTCCGGGTGGAGCTCCACCCGCTCCCGGAGTTCGGGCGGCGACCGGACGGCAGCCCCCGGGTGCGGCTCGTCATGGCCCGGCTGCCGGGCTAGGTGTATTGAGTCGCAGCAGTGGTCGGTGCCGGAGTCGTTGCTGCCTGCGGTGGGCATAAGTCGCGGGTGGCCTGGCTGTCGGCGGCTGATAGACGGTGTGCGGTGGCGGGTTCGGACCGGAGTTCCGTGGCGGGACCTGCCGTACGGTTCAGGTCGCGGCGGTTCATCAGTGGCTGTGAACCCTCAGCCTGCCGTCGTACGGATGCCGCAGCAGGAAGGGACGGCCCTGCGGTCGTTACGGAGGAAGGGCGCATTTCTTGGCATCGGGCGGAGCGGTGTGTGGGGTTGCACCTTCCGTAGCGGCATGTGGTCCGGTGGACTTACGTCCCGATGCCTTGAGGAAAGGTCCCTGCTCATGCATTCGTCTTTCATGCCACCCCGCCAGGTCAAGATCGGTGACGCGGCGGCCTTCGCCGGCAGCACGCCACGGGCGATTCGCCATTACCACGAGATCGGGCTGCTCCCCGAGCCTGAGCGGGGCGGCGATGACCGCCGCCGCTACGGGTACGAGGACATGATCCGCCTGCTGTGGATTCGCAAGATGGCCGATGCCGGGATCGCCCTGGACGACATCCGTGACGCCTTTACCACCGGCACGGCTTCCGCCGGTGCGGACAGCGGAGAAGGTATCGAGGGCATCCTGGAGCGGTTGGAGGAAACCCTCGCCGAGCAGGAGGCGGAATTGCGGCGGCAACGGACCGCCGTGCAGCGGATGCGCACCGAAGGCAGCCGGATGGGCCTGCTCTCCGACTTCGTCACCGAACGCCTCAAGAGCCTGCCCGAGGGCTCCCTGCGTCAGGCGGACCTGGACAGTCTGCTGGTCACTGAGCGGATCTTCGGCCCGCTCGGGGCGGCCGTCCAGGCCACCCGCTTCGTCGTCCTGGCCACGCATCCCACTCTGCGGGAGGAATCCGACCGCATCGATGACGCCGAGGAGGCACTCGATGACAGTGTCGCCGTCGATGATCCACGGGTGGCTCAAGTGGCCGTCGAGCGGCACGCCTTCGAAAGCGCCCTGCAGGCCGTCATCGAGGAGTCCGGCCTGGGTAAGGACGACGATGACCTCTTCGACGCCTGGGACACTTTGCACCCTGCCACCGCCGATGACGTCGAGGGCGAGGGCGAGGGCGACCTCAGCTCTGGCAGGCGGGAGGCTGACTCCATGAGCGAGTTCGAAGCCACCGGCAAGATGCCCTACGACTTCTCCCCAGCCCGCCTGCGCTGTATGGAACTGGCCGAAGAACTCTCCGCCCAAGACTCACCCGCTACCTGAAACACGGCCCTGGCGCCGGGGCACTGGTCAGCCGTGCAGGAAGTTCAGCAGATCGTCGTTGAACGCCTTCTCGAAGTCACCGACCAGGCCGTGCGGGGCGCCCGGATACACCTTCAGCGTCGCGTCCTTGACGAGCTGGGAGGTCCGGTGGGCCGAGGCGGCGATCGGCACGATCTGGTCGTCGTCCCCGTGCGCGACGAGCGTCGGCACGTCGATGCGCCGCAGGTCCTCCGTGAAGTCGGTCTCCGAGAACTGTGCGACGCAGTCGTAGGCGCCCTTCAGCCCGGCCTGCATGCTCCACATCCAGAAGGCCCGCCGTACGCCCTCCGACACGGCGGCGCCGGGCCGGTTGAAACCGTAGAAGCTCTCGCTCAGCTCCCAGTAGAACCGCGAACGGTCCGCCGCGACGCCGGCGCGGATCCCGTCGAAGGCGTCCTTCGGCGTGCCCTCCGGGTTGGCCTCCGTCCGCAGCATCAGTGGCGGCACCGCACCCAGCAGCACGGCCTTCGCGACCCGCGCGGTCCCGTGCCGCCCGATGTAGCGGGCCACCTCGCCGCCGCCGGTCGAATGGCCCACCAGGACCGCGTCACGGAGGTCCAGCGCCTCGATCAGCTCGGCCAGGTCGTCGGCGTACCGGTCCATGTGGTTGCCCTGCCATGGCTGGCCCGAGCGGCCGTGGCCGCGGCGGTCGTGTGCGATCGCCCGGAAACCGTGCTCGGCGACCAGCCGGGCCTGCCCGTCCCACGCGTCCGCGTTGAGGGGCCAGCCGTGGCTGAACACCACGGGCTGCCCGTCGCCCCAGTCCTTGTAGTAGAGCTCGGTTCCGTCGGAGGTCGTGAACGTGGTCATGGGGATCCTCTCGGGGGTCGCCTGGGGCAGCCGTGCCGTGTCTCGATGATCTCCGTCATCTCCGGGAGCCCGCGTCAGAAGTCCGCCGAACGAGTGACCGACGGCCGTCGGCCCGCGCCTGGGGGCTCCCCGCGGCGGCGGGCGGTACAGCCCGGCCCGGAAGGATGAACTCGTAGACGAGGGCGTCCTGTCGGGCGTCCACGACGAGGTCGGTGATCTCCAGCGGGCGCGCGTACTGGTCGTGCACCCGCCGGGTGACCCGCACCGACGGGGTGCTCGCGAGACGGGTGATGGCGTCGCGGTGGTGCAGGGTCAGGCCGGGCCCGGCGCATCCAGTCGTAGCCCGCCGCAGCTGGGCGGCGCCGGTACCGTCGGCCCGGTCGCGGATGGGGCACCTCCCACGCCGTTCAGGCAGTGGGGGAGGGCCGGCTCCTCCACCTCCGCCGGCGCCACGGCGGAGAACGAGGTCACGGCGGTCCGCAGGCCCTGCCCCTCAGCGGTCGCGTACAGGTGGCGGTGGATCAGGGCCGGGCGGCCGGGGCCCGGCCCCAGGGCCTCGGCGTGCGGCCGGGGGTGTCTCCCGGGTGACGGTGGCGCGGGCGACGCTGCCCGGTGTCGCGGCCCGGGCGCCGACCGGGAAGGTGAGCGACGCCGGGGTCTCGACCGGCAGGCCGGGCAGGGTGGCGTGGCTGCCGCGCCGGTCGGTGGCGACGAGACCGTCGTGGCGCAACAGCTCCAGCGCCTGCCGTACGGCCCCCGGCTGATCCCGAAGTGCCCGGCCAACCGCCGTTGCCCCGGCTGCCGTTCACCGGGCGGGATCGTGCCGTCGCGCAGCTCGCCGAGCAACTCCGTCGCGATCCGCCGGTACAGGGGCTCGCTGGCATTGGTCTCAACCAACGGGAAGGGCTGCCGGACGGTTCGGCCGAAACCGGCCCGCCCTCACAGCGCGCCGTACAGGGCGTCGATCAGGGCCATCTTCCGCGGGTCGTTGGCGATACGGGGCCCCATCCGGTTCATCACATAGCCCAGGGACACCCCCGCCTCCGGGTCGGCGAGCCCGCAGGAGCCGCCGAAGCCGTCGTGTCCGAAAGCGCGCGGGTCGGGTCCGTACGACCCGTCGGGTCCGCTGAGCCAGAGCCCGAGCCCCACCTCCGTCTCGTGCTCGAAGCCGGCGCCGAGTACCAGGTCCCGGCAACTGCCCTGCCCCTCGCGCACCCGCTCGGCCGACTCGGGGGACAGCAGGCGGTGGCCCCCGAACGACCCGCGACCCGCGAAGACGCCGTACAGCGCGGCGACGGCACGCGCGGTGCCGTGCCCGTTCGCCGCGGGGATCTCGGCGGCCCGCCACCCGGGGGTGTTGGCCCCGGCGGCGGACACCGCCGGGTTGGTCAGTGCGGCGATCGCCGCGGGCGCCAACTGGGCGAAGACCGCTGCCTGTTCACTGCTCGCCGTGACCGCCGGCTGGACCAGCTCGGCCGCCCGGCCGAAGTCCCGCACCGGCAGACCGATACGGAAATCGATGCCGAGCGGCCCCGTCACCTCCCGCGCCAGGAAGGCCCCCGGCCGCAGCCCCGACACCCGCCGCACGACCTCGCCGACCAGATGGCCGTAGGTCAGCGCGTGATAGCCGGACCGGGTGCCCGGCTCCCACCAGGGTTCGGTCGCCGCGAGCCGCTGCGTGGTCAGCTCCCAGTCGCAGAGCTGCTCCAGCGAGTGCGGCTCACGCAGGCCGGCCAGTCCGGCGCGGTGGGACAGCAGATGCCGTACGAGGACCTTCTCCTTGCCCGCGGCGGCGAACTCGGGCCAGTACGCGGCCACCGGCGCGTCCAGGTCCAGCAGCCCCCGGTCGGCGAGGATGTGCGCGCACAGTGCCACCGGTCCCTTGGTCGTGGACCACACGTTGACCAGCGTGTCCCGCTCCCACGGCCGGGAGCGCGCCGCGTCCGCCCAGCCGCCCCACAGATCCACCACGGTCCTGCCGCCGACGGTGACGGCCACCGCGGCGCCCAGTTCGCCCCGCTCCCGGAAGTTCTCCTCGAACGCCGCGCGTATCGCCGTGAAGCGCGCGTCGCAGTGACCGCGCACCTGAGTCTCGTTCTCGGACATGAGCCCCTCCGCCGACCGTCCCGGGCCCGGCACGCCGCGTCGCGGCCCGGGCGCGATGAACATACCGACTGGTCGGACCGGGGGGAAGTCCGCCGGAGGGGAACGGCCGGATCAGATGTACGAACCCATCCAGCGCAGCTTGGCCGCCTGCTGGTAGGGGCCGCCGCCCTCGTGGTCGTTGAAGTCGTAGACCTCGATGGTCTTGTCCTCGTGGCTCCAGGCGTTGAAGGCCGCGAACACGGTCGAGGGCGGGCAGGTCTGGTCCTCCAGGGCGGCCGAGAAGAGCGCGGGGGCCCGGCCGCGGGAGGCGAAGTGGACACCGTCGAAGTAGGACACCGTGCGCAGCGCGTCCTCGGTGCGGCCGCGGTGGGTCTTGAGGAAGAGGCCGATCTCCCGGTACGGGTGCCGGTCCGTGATCGTCGCCGCGCGCGGGAAGTCGCACAGGAAGGGCACGTCCGGCGCGATGCCGGCCAGGTCCGGGACCAGGCCGCCGACCGCGATCGTGATGCCGCCGCCCTGGCTGGAGCCGACGGCCACCGTGCGCGCCGGGTCGGTGAGGGGGTGCGAGCGGGCCGCTTCGACGGCACGCACCGCGTCCGTGTAGACCCGGCGGTAGTAGTAGTTCTCCGGGGCGTCGATGCCGCGCGTCATGAAACCGGGGAACGCGGGCGCACCGCCCACCGGGTCCGCCGTGCCGCCGCCCCCGCCCCAGGCGCTGCCCTGCCCGCGGGTGTCCATCACGAAGTGCGCCCGGCCCGAGGACGCCCACAGCAGGTGCTCGTGGGGGAGGCCGCGCCCGCCGCCGTAGCCGATGAACTCCACGACCAGCGGCAGCGGTCCGTCCGCCCCGGCCGGGAGCGTCAGCCAGCCCTTGACCGGGTGACCGCCGAAACCGGCGAACGTCACGTCGAGCACCTGCACGGTGGACAGGCCCGTGTCGACCGGTTCGAAGCGGGCGTCCAGATCGTGAAGGCGCGCCTCCTGCAGGGTCTTGGACCAGAACGCGTCGAAGTCCTCGGGCTCGGTGGCCGCACTGCGGTACTCGCGGAGTTCGTCGAGAGGAAGGTCGAACAGGGCCATGCAGGACCGCCTTGGGTGAGAAGCCGCTACGGGGCAGTGCAGATGATCACACTACGTGAGTGGTCGGAGGACTGGCCAGGCTTTTGTTCCGGTCCGTCTCCGGGCCGCTGTCGCTCGGGGCGGGTGATGTGCTGGTCACGGACGTGAGAGTGCGATCGGGGTGATGGCCCCGGGGAGAGCGTCACGCGCAGGTGGTCGGGTCACCTGGGGTTCAGGGGTGCCTGCGGTCCTCCGGGCGACCGCCGGCGGGTCTCACGCGTGGCGGTGCGTCCACTCCGGTTCCGTACGGGCCCATGCCCGGTCCCACTCGGCCATCCGCCGGCGCAGCGCCACCCGGCGTACGAGGGAATGGCCGAAGAGCACCACGAGCACCGCACCGCCCGCGGCGCAGGTACCGATCGTGAGGGTGTGCTGCCAGACCGCCGACTCGTCCACCGGCGGCGTCACACTCCGCCCCTGGCTGTCGAACCAGACGTCCACGGTCTCGCCCCGCCGGGTGTCCGAGGGAACCCGGGCCGTCGCGGTGCGCGTGCCTTGCCCCGGTTCCGTCCAGCGCACGGTCGCCCGGTACACGTGCTGCCCGCCGGCCTGCACCGACGGCAGCGAGTCGCCCTTCCTGCCGACCACCTCGGCCCGGACGCGATGCCGCTCGGCCCGCTGCTCCAGCGACACCGAGTTGGCCTCGCCATGGGCCCACCGGGCGGCGGCCGCCCCCGCCAGGGGCGCACCCACCAGGATGAGGACGGCGGCCACCAGTACCGTCCACGCCTCGACGACATCCGACCGGCGCCGCAGCGGACTGCGCCGCCAACGCCAGCCGCGCACCCGGGTTCGCATGTCCACCTCCTCGCCGTCACCGCGGCCGAGGGCCGGAGCGGCCCGCCGAAATCCTCCGGCTGGGTGCCCGGCGCGACCGCGGTGAAACCGGGGTCAGCCGAAACGCTCGATGCGGATCCGGTCCACCGGCTGACCGGCCGTCACGAGGAGCCGGGAGGCATGCTCGGCAAAGGAGTTGGAGCCGCACACATAGGCCTCCCACCCACCGGAAGGCTGCTCGGCGAGGAGTGGCACCACATGTGCGGCGGCCATACGTCCGACCGCCACACCCTCCGGCGCGGACCGGGTGAAGACGGGTGTTGTCTCCGCACCCAACTCACGGGCGTAGATGAGCTCCTCGGGGCTGCGCGCGGACACCACCAGCCGCAGCGGCACGGACAGGTTCCGTGCCCGGTGGTGCCGGATCATCGACATCAGCGGTACGACGCCGGAGCCGGCGCCGACGAGCAGCGCGGGCCGGTCGCCCGGCCAGGCGAAGAAGCCGCTCACCGGGCCCCGCACCTCGACGCGGTCGCCGGGCCGGGCGACCGTGTGGAACCAGCCCGAGACCTCGCCGCCCTCGACGTGATCCAGGGTCAGCTCGACCTGCCCGGAGTCGTCCGGCGCGGACGCGATCGAGTAGTGCCGCTGGGCCGCGTAGCCGTCCTCGGCGGTCAGCCGCACCATCAGGTGCTGGCCGGGCAGATGCCCCGGCCAGCCGGGCACGGCGAGCCGGAAGGTGGCGACGCGCGGGGTCTCGAGGCGGATCTCGGTGACCGTCGCGGTCTGCCACTCGGACGCGGCCTGCTCGCTCACGGCGATGCGCCCGGGCACGGCGAGCCGTGTCGGGGGCACGAAGGTCTCAGTCACCGGAGTACCTCTGCTCCTCCCACGGGTTGCCCCGCTCGTGATAGCCGTTGCGCTCCCAGAAGCCGGGCTCGTCGTGGTCGAGGATCCTCAGCCCCGCGATCCACTTGGCGCTCTTCCAGAAGTACAGGTGCGGCACGAGCAGTCGCGCCGGGCCGCCGTGCTCGGGGGCGAGGGGTTTTCCGTCGTACTCCCAGGCGATCCAGGCGCGCCCGCCGGTCAGGTCGGCGAGCGGGAGGTTGGCGGTGTAGCCGGTGTGCGAGTAGGCGACGGCATGGGTGGCCGACCCATGGGGGCGGACCACATCCAGGAACGCGTCCAGGGAGACGCCCGCGAACCGCACCCCGAACTTCGACCAGCTCGTCACGCAGTGGATGGCGCCCTCGTACGCCGATGGCGGCAGCCGGTGCGCCTCCTCCCAGTCCCAGGTGCGGGGCTCGGCCACCAGCCCGTCGACGCGGAAGGTCCAGTCGGCGGGCGCCAGCTCGGGAGTGACCTCGGCGGACAGGACGGGCCAGTCGTCGCCCGCGTCGTACTGGCCGGGCGGCAGACCGGGGTCGTCGACGCGTGGGCGTCCGGTGAAGCCTCGGGTGATGTGCATGCGGGGGTGCCTCCGGGCCGGCCCGACGGTGCCCGCCGGACCGGGTGATCAGTTATTGCCTATTCAACGGTACGTGCAGTGCGGCCCGGTCCTGCCGGCCGGGGCCGCGCCAGGCGTTGTAGCGCTCGAGGTACTCGGCGAACCGCGTCAGGTCCTCCGCCGGCCAGTGCGCCAGGCGCTCCCGGAACGCCGCCCGGCGGCTCTCGGTGACCTGGGCCAGGATGTGCCGCCCGGCCTGCGTCAGATGCAGCACGTGGACGCGCTGGTCCGCCGCGTCGGGGCGGCGCTCGATGAGACCGTCGCGCTCCAGGGCGGCCACCTGGCGGCTGACGGTGGACTTGTCCAGGGCGTAGTGGGCGGCCAGGTCGGTGGCCCGGCACCCGCCGCTCTCCTCCAGATGCCCCAGCAGCGTGTACGACACCAGCGACAGCTCGGGGTGCATCCGGCCCGCCGCGGCCCGGGCACGGCGGGCGAAGACCGTCATCTCCCGCTGGATGGTCTCCACGGCGTCGGCGGTGTGCACGGGACCTCCCTCACCACGATGCTGCTCGGCTCCCCCTCCATGGTTGCATAGCCCAACCACTCGACCCGAGGGCGGTCACGATCGCCGTACCGGCCGGCCGGGCCGTCGGGTAGGGTTGCCGTCCGGTCGGGGAGGGACCCGGCCGCCGGAAGCCGAGGAGGTGAGACCCATTACCGCTATGTCAGTTCGGGTGCTCTCCTCTCGATGTCGCGCGGATCGCCGGTCGTAGGCGATCGCCGGAGCGCCCTTCGGTTTTCCGAAAGGCTCTGGGCTTCCATGCCGTCTGTGTCTGCCGTCCCTTCTTCCACGCCGTCGTCCCGTGACTCCGTCGTCGCCGCCCTGCGCTCCGCGGGGTGCGTCTTCGCCGAGGACGAGGCCGCCTTGATCCTCGCCACCGCGCGCACCCCGGCCGAGGCCGCGGCCATGGTCGAGCGCCGCGTCGCGGGCCTGCCCCTCGAACTCGTCGTCGGCTGGGCCGAGTTCCGTGGCCTGCGCATCGCCGTCGCCCCAGGCGTCTTCGTACCCCGCCGGCGCACCGAGTTCCTGGTGGATCAGGCCCTGGAGCGGGCGCCCCGGGCCACCGTCGTCGTGGATCTGTGCTGCGGCTCGGGTGCCGTGGGAGCGGCGCTGGCCGCGGCACTCGGCCGCGTCGAACTGCACGCCGCCGACATCGATCCGGCCGCCGTGCGGTGCGCCCGCGGCAACATCGCCGCCGTCGGAGGCCAGGTCCACCAGGGCGACCTGTTCGAGGCGCTGCCCGCCGCGCTGCGCGGCCGCGTCGGCATCCTCGCGGCCAACGTGCCGTACGTGCCGAGCGACGAGATCGGCCTGCTGCCCCAGGAGGCCCGTGACCACGAGCCGCTGGTCGCCCTCGACGGCGGCACGGACGGACTGGACGTCCTGCGCCGGGTCGCGGCAGAGGCGCCCGGCTGGCTCGCCCCCGGCGGCTGCGTCCTGGTGGAGACGAGCCGGCATCAGGCCCCGACCGCCGTCGACGCCTTCGAACGCAACGGCCTGGCGACACGGCTGGCCGTGTCGGAGGAGCTGTACGCCCACGTGGTGGTCGGCGTCGGGCGCCCTGGGCCGGACACGGCCTAGGGTCCCTCAGGCCCTCAGGCCCTCAGGCCCTCAGGCCCTCAGTCTGGCACCGTCGCCCGCGCGATGAGCAGCGCCACGTCGTCGAAGTTGTCCGGCTCGTGCAGCGTGCGCAGCAGCAGGTCGCAGACGTCCTCCAGCGGCCGGTCGGGTCCCTCGAGCAGCGACAGCAGCGTGTCGAGCCGCTCGTCGAGCGGGTCGCGCCGCGTCTCGACCAGGCCGTCGGTGTAGAACACCAGCCGGTCGCCGGGCTCGAGGTCGACGGTGGTGGTGGAGAAGGCGACACCGCCCACGCCGAGCGGCACCCCGGTCGGCAGGTCGAGCAACTCCGGCGGCCGGCCGGCCCGGAGGCGCACCGGCGGCAGATGCCCGGCGTTGGCGATCCGGCACTGCCGCAGATGCGGATCGTGAACGGCGTAGACGCAGGTGGCGATGGCCTGCTCGAGGCCCGCGGTGATCTTGTCGAGGTGCTCCAGGAGCACGTTCGGATCGAGGTCGAGGGAGGCGAGGGTGTTGGTCGCCGTACGCAGCCGCCCCATGGTCGCCGCCGCGGGGATGCCGCTGCCCATCACATCGCCCACGACGAGCGCCGTCTGGCCGCCGTCCAGCGGGATCACGTCGAACCAGTCGCCGCCGACCTCGCTCGTGGCCCCGGCCGGCTGGTAGCGGGAGGCGACCTCCAGCCCTCCCGTCACCGGAGGGTGGCTGGGCAGCAGGCTGCGCTGGAGGGTGAGCGCGGTATCGCGGGCGCTCTGGTACCAGCGCGCGTTGTCGATCTGCACGGCGGCCCGGGCGGCCAGCTCGCGCGCCAGCAGCAGGTCGTCCTCGCCGAACGGCAGCGGATTGCGGGTCCGCTTGAGGTCCAGGGCCCCCAGCACCTCGCCGCGCGCGATCAGCGGCACCGCCAGATAGGAGTGCACCCCGGCCCGGCCCAGCAGCTCGGCCGCCTCCGGAGAGCGGGCGATGTGCGCCAGGTCCTCGTCCTTGACCTCCGGCAGCATCACGGGGCTCGCCGTGCGCACGCATTGCGTGACGAGCCGGTCGGGGGCGTACCGGGCGACCTGCCCGGGCGGGTCGGCCGCCTCCAGCGCCTCGACGGAGTCGTACCCCTGGACCGCCAGCGCGCGGATCACGGCCGACTCGGCGGGGCCCAGGCTGGTGCGCCGGCCCTGCACCACCGCGTCCAGCAGGTCGACGGCCGCGATGTCGGCGAGCTCCGGCACGGCCACCTCGGCCAGCTCACGGGCCGTGCGGTCCAGGTCCAGCGTGGTGCCGATCCGGCCCGAGGCGTCGGCGATCAGAGCCAGCCGCCGCCGCGCGGCCTCGGCCTCGATGCCCGCCCGGTACTGCTCGGTGACGTCGACGATCGAGACGGCCACGCCCAGCACGGTCCCGAAGGCGTTCTCCAGCCGGTACAGCGAGATCGACCAGGCGTGGTCCTGGTGCGGGTCGGCGGGGGTGCGGCCGATCGTGGACTGGTCGACGACCGGCGTGCCCGTCTGCAGCACCCGGCGCGTCGCGGCCTCCAGGGCGTCGACGTCCATCTGCGGCACCACCTCGCGGACCGTGCGGCCCAGGTGTTCCTCGGCCGGTACGCCGTTGATCTCCTCCAGCGCCGCGTTGACCGAGACGTACCGCAGCTCGGTGTCCAGCACGGCCAGCCCGGTCGGGGACTGCGCGATCATCCGCGTCGACAGCGCCACCTCCCGCTCCAGCCGGTGCACGGTCGTCTGGTCGGCGCACAGCCCCAGCGCGTAGACGTCGCCCTGGTCGTCCAGCAGCCGCATGTTGCGGAACTCCACGAGGCGGGTGCCGCCGTCCTTGCGGCGGACCGGGAAGGCCCCCGCCCAGCTCTGCCCGGTGTCCATGACGTCGGCGAACAGCTTGACCACGAGGTCGACGTGCTGCTCGTGGACCATGATCCGGGCGGCGTACTCCCCGAGCGCCTCCCGCGCCTCGTACCCGAACAGTTCCTCGGCCTGCGGGCTCCACAGCACGATGCGGCCCTCGGCGTCCAGGACCACCGAGGCCACGCGCAGCACGTCGAGAAGCCCGCTGGGGCGCGCCGACCCGCGCACCGGACCGTCGCCCTCGGACTCGGGAGACCCGGCTGCACTCATCCCACGCCCCGCCTTCGCCGTCCTCGCGGCACGCCGTCGTGTGCCGACACCCCATCTTCTACCGCGCGGAGCCGTTCCCGAAGGCCCCTTCCGTCACCTTCCACCATCTCCCAACACGGGGCGGTCCGCCCCGCAAACCCGTCACCGGGAGAAGGACACCGCCGGTAGTGCTCACCGGAAGGTGGTGCTTTGCTGGGGTAGGGGCGGATACGGCATCCGGTGGCCACGAGAGGAGCGCTCACGATGGTGATGAACCAGGAGCGACCGCACCCCCACTCCGTCTCGGTGGAGATCAGCGGGTGCAGCAAGCAGGACGCCCGGATCGTGTTCGACGCACTGTGCTCCTGCTTCGAGTCCGACCGGTGCGCCGACGACGTGCCCGAGGAACTGCACGCGACGCGCCCGACCGTATGGCTCGGCACCTACGACGTCGCCGACGAGCACGAGGGCGCCCGGCCGGTGCACCTGTCGTCCTCCGTCGACGCCGACCTGCACGGCGGCTACTGGGCGATCGAACGGCTGCGCACCACCCTGGATGAGCTGTTCGACGTGCACGACCTGAGTACGGTCTCCGGCGACCAGGAGAAGGAACTGCACGTGCGTCTGGAGAGCCGGTGACCGCCCTTCACCCCGTCAGCAAATCGAGGACGGCCCGCCGGTAGACGGTGTGCACCACGGGCAGGTCCGCCAGGTGCACGAGTTCGTCCACGCCGTGCAGCCCCTCGTACGGCAGGCCGAAGCCGGCCGTGGCCGGGATGCCCTCGGCCGCCAGGAGGTTGCCGATGTTCGACGGGCCCGCCGTCTTGGCCCGTACCCGCAGCCCCTGCCCGGCAGCGGCGCCCAGCAGGGCCGCCGCCGGCTGCTCGCCCTCCGCCAGCCGGTAGGGCGGCCAGGACGCCACGGCCGTGACCTCGGTCGGCCGCGGGGCGGGCAGCGCCGCGTCCAGCCCGGTCACCGCCGCCCGGACCAGGTCCTCGGCGGCGCGGGCGCCGAAGCCCGGCGTGGTGCGCACGTCCACGCCGATCTCGCACCGGTCGGGGACGACGGAGAAGCCCTCACCGCCGTGGCAGTACGTCACCGTCAGCTTCGGCGGCAGCGGGAACTCCCCGCTCACCCCGGGCAGCGGGCCCGTGTCCAGCAGCCGTACGAGATGCGCCGCCCGCGACACCGCACCGACCACCGTCCGGCGCGACCCGGAGTGCCCTGACGTCCCGTGCACGGAGATCCTGGCCCGCCACAGCCCGCGCCCGCCGACCACGACCTCGTCGAGACCCGGGTAGCCGATCATCATCCCGGCCGGGCGGACCGCGTCCGGGTCGGCGAGATACGCCCGGGCACCCCCGAAGCCGCCCGTGTGCTCATCGGCGTCGAGCAGCACCGCGAGCCCGCCGCGCAGCTCGCCCGCCCGGCCGTGCAGCTCGGCCGCGATGTGGCAGAACAGGGCGGCGGCGAGCTTGGAGTCGGCCGCGCCCCGGCCCCGGAGCCGGCCGTCGACGACGTCCCCGGCGGCGGGCGGGAAGGACCAGGCCGACTCGTCACCGTACGGCGCGGTGTCCACGCAGGCGTCCAGCGCCCACCAGGGCCCGGGCCGGCCGCCGGCGATCTCCACCAGCAGCGCGACCGGGCGGCGGGCGTCGTCGTGCTGCCGGCGGTACGGCAGCCCGCGGCCGGTGAGCCAGTCCTCCAGAACCCCCAGCACGGGCTCGTGGTCGTCGAGGCCGGCCCGGCTCGGGCAGCGGATCAGTGCACCCGCGAGGTCCACCACGGCGGAGAGCCGCCCAAGGTCCCTGGTCATGGCCCTACTGTGCCCTCCATCACCTTGTGCAACTAGTTGCATAAACCCTCGGTAGTCCTCTACAACTACAGGCACGACACCGCGCACGGAGGGCCCGATGAGCCGTTACCCGCACCTGCTGACCCCCCTCGACCTGGGCTTCACGACCCTGCCCAACCGGGTCCTCATGGGCTCCATGCACGTCGGCCTGGAGGAGGCCGAGGGCGGCTTCGCGCGCATGGCCGCCTTCTACGCCGCCCGCGCCCGCGGGGGAGTGGGCCTGATCGTCACCGGCGGCATCGCCCCCAACGACGAGGGGCGGCCCTACGAGGGCGGCGCCAAGCTCACCACCGAGGCGGAGGCCGGGCAGCACCGGGTCATCACCGACGCCGTGCACCGCGAGGGTGGCAGGATCGCGATGCAGATCCTGCACTTCGGCCGGTACGCCTACCACCGGGACCTCGTCGCGCCCAGCCCGATCCAGGCGCCGATCAGCCCCTTCCCGCCCCGCGAGCTCACCGACGCCGACATCGAGCGGACGATCGACGACTACGCCCGCGCCGCCCGCCTCGCCCGGCAGGCCGGCTACGACGGCGTCGAGATCATGGGCTCCGAGGGCTACCTCATCAACGAGTTCATCGCCCAGCAGACCAACCGGCGCACCGACCGCTGGGGCGGCGCGTACGAGAACCGCACTCGGTTCCCGCTGGAGATCGTGCGCCGGGTGCGCGAGGCGGTCGGCGAGGACTTCATCGTCATCTACCGGCTGTCCATGCTCGACCTCGTCCCGGGCGGCTCGACGCTCGACGAGGTCATCACCCTCGCCAAGGCCGTCGAGGCCGCCGGGGCGACGATCATCAACACCGGCATCGGCTGGCACGAGGCCCGTATCCCCACCATCGCGACCTCCGTGCCGCGCGGCGCGTACACCTGGGTGACCAAGCGGCTCATGGGCGAGGTGTCCGTCCCGCTCGTCACCACCAACCGCATCAACACCCCCGAACTCGCCGAGGAACTGCTCGCCGAGGGCGCCGCCGACATGGTGTCGATGGCCCGCCCGATGCTCGCCGACCCCGACTTCGTCACCAAGGCCGCCGCCGGCCGGCCCGAGGCGATCAACACCTGCATCGGCTGCAACCAGGCCTGCCTGGACCACACCTTCAGCGGCCTGATCACCTCCTGCCTGGTCAACCCGCGCGCCTGCCACGAGACCGAGCTCGTGCTCTCCCCGACCCGGCTGCGCAAGCGCGTCGCGGTCGTGGGTGCCGGCCCGGCCGGACTCGCCTGCGCGGTCTCCGCCGCCGAACGCGGGCACGACGTGACGCTGTTCGACGCGGCGAGCGAGATCGGCGGCCAGCTCAACGTCGCCCGCAAGGTCCCCGGCAAGCAGGAGTTCGACGAGACGCTCCGCTACTTCCGCACCCAGCTCGACTGGCACGGCGTCGACATCCGGCTGAACACGCCCGTGACGGTCGCGGACGTCGACGGCTACGACGAGGTCGTCGTCGCCACCGGCGTCACCCCGCGCACCCCCGAGATCCCCGGTGTCGACCACCCGAGCGTCGTCGGCTACCTCGACGTCCTGCGCGACGGCGCCCCCGTCGGCGACCGGGTCGCGATCCTCGGCGCGGGCGGCATCGGCTTCGACGTCGCCGAGTTCCTCACCGACGGCGGCGACAAGGCCCACGAGGACCCGCAGACGTACTTCCGTCAGTGGGGCGTCGACATGGACTACCGCGGCCCCGGAGGCCTCGCCGCGCCCGAACGGCCCGCTCCGCCGCGCACCGTCCACCTGCTCCAGCGCAAGACGTCCAAGGTCGGCGCCGGACTCGGCAAGACCACCGGCTGGATCCACCGCACCGAACTCAAGCACCGCGGCGTCACCATGGTCCCGGGCGTGAGCTACGACCGGATCGACGACGCCGGACTGCACATCACCGTCGGCGACGAGAGCACCGTCCTGGAGGTCGACACGATCGTGCTGTGCACGGGCCAGGAGCCGCGCCGCGGCCTGTACGAGGAGCTGCTCGCCGCCGGGTGCAGCGCGCACCTCATCGGCGGTGCCGACGTGGCGGCCGAACTGGACGCCAAGCGCGCCATCAAGCAGGGCACGGAGCTGGCGGCCGCCCTGTAGTGCGCGAACGCGTCCCTAGGATGAGGCCATGTCACTCCCGCACGCGATCCTCACCGCCCTGCTCGAGAAGCCGTCGTCGGGCCTGGATCTGACCCGCCGGTTCGACCGGTCGATCGGCTACTTCTGGTCGGCGACGCACCAGCAGATCTATCGCGAGCTCGGGAAACTGGAGGCCGACGGCCTCATCAGGGAACTGCCGTCCGAGCAGCCGGCCCGCGGCCAGAAGAAGAGCTACGAGGTCCTGCCCGCGGGCCGCGCCGAACTGGCCCGCTGGACCTCCGCCTCCCAGGACCCCAAGCCGCACCGCGACGCGCTGCTGCTGCGGCTCAGGGCGGCGGCCGTGGTCGGCACGGCGGGCCTGGAGGCCGATCTGCGACGCCATCTGGAGCTGCACGAACGGCAGCTGGCGGAGTACGAGGAGATCGAGAAGCGCGACTTCCCGCCCGGCCGGGACGGCACCGAGGACCGGCTGCGCCATCTCGTGCTGCAGGCCGGCATCGACCTGGAGACCTTCTGGACCCAGTGGCTCAAGCGCGCCCTGGCGGACTTCGCCGAACTCCCCGACGGCGGGCCGGCCGGGCCGGCTTGACCGGGGTGTCGCGGTGACCAGGAGCGCCTGAGGGGGGACGACTGCCCGTCCGGCGCGATCATGACGTGACGGCGGCCCGCCCGCCCGGAGCGCTTCGGGAGAGCGGGCCGCCGTCCGTACCGGGTCAGAGCCGGTACGGCCTGTTGCGCCGGCGCAGGTACCAGGCCGTCGCGAGGACGCCGGATCCGACCAGCGTGCCGCCCGCCACCAGCGTGACGGTTCCGTAGTCCGTCGTGCTGCCGCCGACCCCGCCCATCACGCCGCGCGACGGCGACGCCGAGGGGGACGCGGACCGCGAGGGGGAGGGAGAGGGGGCCGTGGAGACCACGACGGACTGGGTGCCCGCGGTGGTGCCGTCCGAGCAGACGACGATGACCGTGTAGGTGCCCGGGGTGACGCTCGACCAGGCGGCGGACTGGTTCGTGGACGTCCCCGACAGCGTCACCTGGCGGCCCTGGGCGAAGCTGCCCTGGCTGCTGGTGAGGAGCGAGGCGGTGCCCCAACTGCCGTTGATCTGGGTGCACGAGCTGGTTGTGACCGACACCGTGGACCCCGTGGTGCTCACGGAGATGCCCGGGCCCGCGACAGCGGGCACCGAGGCCAGGGCGAGGGGCAGCGCGGCAGCGGCTGCCACGGTCAGGCCGGAGCGGAGAACTGGCGATGAGTTGCGCATGTGGACTGCCCTCCGGCGGCACGGTTGGCGGTACATCCTTGCGCCGCCGAGGGTCGGGGAACGCCCGTGCTGCCTCAGGGTCAGCCAAAGGGCTCCCGGCCCGGGCCGCACTCCGAGCACCCCCGTGCAGGTGACGGGTTGCCGCTCCCGGCCGGTACCGGGGAGGACGTCAGCGCCCCGCGCCCGTCGTCACCGCCCGCTCCGCGGAGAAGCCTCCCCAGGTGCCGTCCGGCAGCATCGCGCGGATCCGGACCCGGTGGGTGACCCCGGCTTTCCGCCCGGCGTAGAAGCTGTACGTGGCCCGCTCGCGCGGGGCGCTGCCGCCGTAGACGAGGGACGTGGCCGGTCGGCCGTCCAGCTCGATCTGGTACTCGGTGACCTCACCGTCCACGCGGGGCGGCACCCAGCTCAGGTCGACGTGGTACGCCCCGTCCTCGCGGTGGCTCGTCGCCCGGAAGCCCGTCGGGGCGGTGGCGCGGCCGTCGTCCGTGCCCGGGGTGGTGAGGCGGACGGTGGGACTGGCGGGGGAGACGTTGCCGGCCGCGTCCCGGGCCCGGACGGTGAAGGCGTAGTCCGTGCCGGGCCGCAGCCCCGTGAGCACGGTGGCCGTCTGTCCCCCGCCCACACTGTGGATCTTCGTGCCGTGCTGGTGGATGTCGTACGACACCACGCCCCGGTCGTCCGTCGAGGCGGACCAGGACAGCTGGACCGCCCGGCTTCCGGCCGCCCGTCCGCCGGGCGCCGACGGGCGGGTCGGTGCCCGGCGGTCGTCCGCGACGGCCGCGGGCGTCTTCGCCCGGACCTCGCGGCTCGGCGGCCCGACGCGCCCGTCGGTGTCCCGAGCCCGTACGGAGAAGGCGTACGGCGTCGAGGGCCGGAGCCCGGTGACATCCACCATGTGCTGCGAACCCGGCACCTCCTTGACCTTGGTGGTGCCGCGATACACCTCGTAGGCATCGACCCGGGCGGTCGCGTTCCACATGACATGCACGCTGGTCGCGCTGCCCGCCGCGGCGGTGACACCCGTGGGCGCGCCGGGCACACCCCCGCCGTTCCCTTCCTCCGCACCGGGCCGGCCGCAGGCGGCGAGCAGCGCGAGAGTCCCGCAGAGCGCCAGGTGGCGGAGGAGGGACGAGGGAGCGAAGCGGCCTGGCACGACACTGCCTCCCGGGGGTGGCACACGGGAATGGTCCGGACCAATATGACGCCGTTGGCGCGACCACATCAAGAGGGCGGCCGGGTCGAACACCGGAGGCCGCTTCCCGGAGGGCGTCACCCCCCGGCCGTGCGTGACCACCCGGGAGAGTTACGTATGCTGAAGACCTCACGGCCGAACTCCTGCTGGAAATCGCGGAGTTCGGGTCTGTCGCGCGGAACGCTGTCGTCGCAGATCCCGCGCCGGCGCGGGTGGCCGGGCGGCCGGGGTCTTACGCGGACTCAGGCCCCCGGCCCCTGCCGGAGGTTGGGGACGTGCACCGTCCGGCCCCCCAACGGTGGCCGGATGATCCCCTCGGGGCCAGATTGGGCTGAGTGCCCGTCAGGTCCCCCACGAGAGGCTCCCGTATCGTGCGTGTCCAGTCGCTCACTCTGGCCGCGGCCAGCGCCGCCCTGCTCGCCCCGACTACACCCCCCGCCGCCTCGCCCCACCCCGCGGTGTGGCGCGAGAGCACCGTGAGCGCCGCCGATCTGCTCGCCAAGGTGCGGGACTGCACTCCCGTCTCCCGTGGCCGCTACCGCAGCGACAACGGCGCGCCCGCGAACATCCCCGTCTGCGGCACCCGCGACGCCGTGTTCTGGAAGGCCGACATGGACATCGACTGCGACGGCCTCCCCGGACCCCGCTGCAACCGCAGCACCGACCCGTACTTCGCCGCGAGCACGGCCTACGCCCAGTCCGACGGCCGCCCGTTGAGCGCCGAACGCCTGCCCTTCATCGTCGTGCCCGCGCCCAGCGGCCTCTGGGACTACCGGGATCACGGCATCGGGGGTGGTTCGGTGGTGGCCGTCGTCTACCGCGACCGGGTGCAGTACGCGGTCGTCGGCGACACGGGCCCGCAGGGCATCATCGGGGAGGCGTCCTACGCGACCGCCAAAGCCCTCGGTATCCGCGCCGATCCGCACGGCGGCGGCGCGCCCTCCGGCGTCACCTACATCGTCTTCAAGAACACCAAGGTGTCGCCCATCGAGGACCACGCGGCGGCCGTGGCCGAGGGGGAGCGGGTGGCGAGGCGGTTCGCCGACGGGAGCCGGGCAGAGGGAAGCTGAGCGGCTGACGGCGCGTCACGGACACGGCTGCGGCCGGGCACACCGCCGATCCGGCGTGCCCGGCCGCAGCAAGTCGCTCACACCTTCCGGTAGGTGTACGCCTCCGTGGCGGCCGCCTCCACCGCTGCCAGGTCCGCCCCGGTGGACGCCGTGACGACCGCGGCCACGGCTCCCTCCACGAAGGGGGCGTCCACCAGGCGCGTCCCTTCCGGGAGTTCGTCGCCCTCCGCGAGCAGCGCCTTCACCGTGAGCACCGCGCTGCCCAGGTCGGTCAGGACGGCCACTCCCGCACCGCGGTCGACGGACACGGCCGCCGCGGCGATCAGTTCGGAGCTCGTACCGAGCCCGCCGCCCTCGGTACCGCCCGCCGGAGCGACGGGCACCACCGGGCCACCGCCCGCGAGCCCCTTCGCCAGCTCGGCGACCGACGCGGCCACCGCCGCGCTGTGCGACACCAGCACGATTCCCACCAGCTGCTCGTCACTCACCGGCGGCCTCCACGAGTGCGGCGATCAGCAGCGCCGAAGAGGTGGCGCCCGGGTCCTGGTGCCCGATGCTGCGCTCGCCCACATAGCTCGCCCGGCCCTTGCGGGCCTGCAGGGGCGTCGTCGCCACGGCGCCCTCCTCGGCGGCGGTCCGGGCCGCAGTGAACGAGTCGCCGAGCGCGTCCACCGCGGGCACCAGCGCATCGATCATGGTCGCGTCGCCCGGGGCGGCACCGCCGAGCGTCATCACCGCGTCCACCCCGGTCCGCAGCGCCTCGGTCAGCTGCTCCGCACTGACCTCGCCGGCATCGCCGAGCGCCTTGCCGGTACGGCGCAGCAGCGTCCCGTACAGCGGCCCCGAGGCGCCGCCGACCGTCGAGATCAGCTGGCGTCCGGCCAGTGTCAGGACCCCGCCGGGCGTGTCGGGGGCCTCCTTCTCCAAGACGGCCACGACGGCCGTGAACCCGCGCTGGAGGTTGGTGCCGTGATCGGCGTCCCCGATGGGGGAGTCGAGGGCGGTGAGCCGTTCCGCCTCGCGGTCGACGGACGCGGCGGTCGCCGTCATCCAACGGCGGAAGAAATCGGCGTCGAGCACTGGATCTCCTTGCCTGGTAGGTACGTGGTGATCCTCTACCCTCTGCGTGTCACACGCCCCAGCGCAGGCCCGGGGTCTTCACCGGCGCGTCGTACAGCCGCAGCAGTTCCTCGTCGACCTGGCACAGGGTGAGCGAGGCGCCCGCCATGTCCAGCGAGGTGACGTAGTTGCCCACGAGGACGCGGGCCACGGGGACGCCGCGCTGGGCGAGCACCCGGTGCACCTCGGCGTTGAAGCCGTACAGCTCGAGCAGCGGCGTCGCGCCCATGCCGTTGACGAGGACCAGCACCGGATTGCGCGGCTGGAGGTCCTCCACCACCGCCTCTACGGCGGCCTCGGCGATCTCGCCGGAGGTCATCATGGCGCGCCGCTCCCGGCCGGGCTCGCCGTGGATGCCGATGCCCAACTCCAGCTCGCCGGGCGGCAGATCGAAGGTGGGGCTGCCCTTGGCCGGCGTGCTGCAGGCGCTCAGCGCGATCCCGAAACTGCGGGAGTTCTCGTTCACCTGCCGGGCGATGGCCTCGACCTGCTCCAGAGGCATGCCCTCGGCGGCGGCGGCGCCCGCGATCTTCTCCACGAACAGGGTCGCGCCCGTACCGCGCCGCCCCGCGGTGTACAGGCTGTCGGTCACCGCCACGTCATCGTTGACCAGCACCTTCGCGACCTGGATGCCCTCGTCCTCGGCCATCTCCGCGGCCATGTCGAAGTTGAGCACGTCACCGGTGTAGTTCTTCACGATGAACAGCACGCCGGCACCGCTGTCCACGGCGGCGGCAGCGCGCAGCATCTGATCGGGTACGGGGGAGGTGAACACCTCGCCGGGGCAGGCCGCCGACAGCATGCCGGGACCGACGAAACCGCCGTGCAACGGCTCGTGCCCGGAGCCTCCGCCCGAGACCAGCCCCACCTGCCCGGAGACGGGAGCGTCCCGCCGTACGATCACCCGGTTCTCCACGTCCACGGTCAGCTCCGGGTGGGCAGCCGCCAGGCCGCGCAGCGCATCTGCGACCACGGTCTCCGGGACGTTGATCAGCATCTTCACGGGAACCTCCTGATGAGACTAGCATCTGGGCCTCTGACCTTCATCTTCGCAGGTCAGGTTAGGGTCGACCAGTTTGTGACTGGCCATCAGGAAAGGATGGCCGTCCCTTCTGAGCCGGCTGGTGATCCTCTGATGGGCAGTATCGACCTTGCGGAAGCGAAGGTCACGCTCCCGGTGCCCACACCGTCGCCGGATGGGGCGTCAACTCCGCCCTGCGTGACGGCCGGTGCCGATTCGAGTTCCGGCATGACCGCCGAATCGGCGCAGGCACACTCATGCGTTACAGGGCCGCGCCCGCACCGGTGAGCAGCACGCCGGCCACCAGGTCGGGGCGGATCCGCACCGTGTCGTGCACCGCGTGTTGCACCCAGGGGCGCAGCATCTCCTGGTAACGGGCCAGCTGGCGCGGATCGGTCACGAGGTCGGCGTAACCGGTGACGACGACGCTCCAGCCGAGGTGCGTGTCGGGATCGATGGAGTCGGCTTCGTACGCGACGACCACGCCCCGGCCGTCGGCTCGGCGGCTACGTGCGGTCAGTACCGCTCCCTCGTGTGTGCGGAGGACGATCTCGCCGTCGTCCAGGACGTGGTTGACCGGACGGATCTGCGGGAGCGCGTACTGAGTGAAGACGATCCGGCCCAGGGACACACTGCCGAGCAGCCGCAGTGCCTCGGCGCTGTCCAGCTCCGTGCTCTGCCGCGGCTCGGCGGGGAAGGGCTGTGCGTTCTCGGTGGTCATGACGGTCTTCCGCTTGGTCCGACATGTTGATGGAACGCCCGGTGACCGCGTATGGCAAGGGCCGTTCGGCCCCGGCCGCTGCCCGTCCGGCCCACCGGGTGTGGCGGAGAATCCCCGTGGAGGCTGGTGAAGATCTCCGGCTGGTACGACAATGAGTGGGGTACGCCGCAGGACCACCGGTGGGAAGCTCCGAGGACTCCCCGGAAGCCCTGGTGCGGCTGCCGCGCAGCCGGGCTGGACGAACTCCCGGGAGTCGCAGCCCGACGGAAGGCGGTGGGGACGATGGAGCTTCCCTTGGTCGTTGGCGTCGACGGATCGCAAGCGAGCCTCCTGGCGGTCGACTGGGCGGTGGACGAAGCCGCGCGGAGCGGCTTCCCGCTGCGGCTGGTGTACGCCTCCTTGTGGGAACGCTATGAGGGCGCCCTGCTGCCGGGGAGCGTGGAGCGCTCGTCCGAGCGCGTGATGGTGGAGAACATCCTCGGAACCGCGACGGAGCGCGCCCGACGACGCAACCCGGATGTGAGGGCGACCGCCGACGTCTCGGCCGCGGAAGCCGTGTCCGCCCTGCTGGACGCGGGGGACAACGCCAGGGCACTGGTGACGGGCTGCCGCGGCCGCGGAGAGCTGAAAGGGATGCTTCTCGGCTCGGTGAGCCTGGCCGTGGCAGCCCGGGCCCACTGCCCGGTGATCGTCGTTCGGGGCGACGAGGCCGGTTTGGCCGGCACGCACGAACGCATCATGCTCGGAGCGGGGGAGCCCGGGGCGAGCGAGGAGGCCGTGCGGTTCGCCTTCGACGAGGCCGAGGCGCGCGCGTGCGTCCTCGACGTCGTACGCGCCTGGCGCCGCCCCGCGTACGGGACCGTCGACCGTCCCGTGCCGGCCGGAGAACCGGCTCGCCGGCACGAAGCGCAGGCCTCCGCCCTCCTCGATGCTCTGCTCCGTGATGCGGCAGCCGACCACCCCCGTGTCCGGGTACGCCGCGCGACGGTTGAGGGATCGGCCCGCAAGGTGCTGCTGGACCGTTCCGCGGCAGCGGACCTTCTGATCATCGGCGCCGGGCGAAGACACGACCATTACGGCTTCCAGCTGGGCCGAGTGGCACACACGGTGCTGCATCACGCGGCCTGCCCTGTGGTGGTCGTGCCCAGCGGTGCGACCCCCTCGCGTTCCCCCGCAGGCGAACGGCCGTGATCCGGCACCGACGGGGCCGCGGCCTTCCTCGCCTCGCGCGGTGTCGACCCGACCCCCCAGCGGGTCACGTCCGTCGCCGCGTACAGGCCTCTTGGACGCCCTCGTGGACGGTGGCGAGGCGGCCCGTCTGGATCTTCCGGGCAAGCCTCGGCCCGACCTTTTCCCGGAGGCGGCGCGACGGCTCGGTGCCCCTGCCGGCCGCACCGCCGTCGTGGAGGACGCGCTTGCGGGGGTGGAGGCCGGCCTCCGGGGCGGTTTCGGCCTGGTCGTCGATGTGGATCGGGCGGCCGGTACGGGCACCCGGGACGAGTTGCCGCGGCACGGCGCGGACATCGTCGTAGGGGACCCGGACGACCTGCTGAACCAAGAGGCACCACCGTGATGGTGCGGACACGGTCTGGGGAACCGTGGGTGCTCGGGTCGCGCGGTCTGAGCGGAGTGGGAGGCTTCCTGGTGGGGTCCGTGGGCCCGGCCGTTGTCGCGCACACCGACGCCCCGTGGTCCTGGTCCGGGCCGGCGAGCGGGCCGCCGGCGAACACACCATGGATCCGGCCGGCATTCCGTCCGCCGCCACCTCCTTCCGCCCCGTCGTCCCGGGGCTCGACACCGGCAGCCCGACGACTCGGTGATCGCCTTCGCCTTCGAGGAGGCGGCCCGTCGCGCCACCGCCCTGAGGGTCGTGCACGGCTGGTACCAGCCGACCTACTTCGCCTATGGGCTGCCCTCCGACCTCAGGGTCAACGCCGAGCTGGGCAGGCGGGAGGCCGCCGCACTGGCCGAGGCCCTGCGCCCGTGGCGGCAGAAGTACCCGGCCGCCGCGGGCGTCGAGTGGCCACTGCGGACCGAACGGGGGGACGCTGGAGGGGAGGCGACCCGCGTCCCCCGGCAGCGGATTCGACCGCCGAGCAGGCTGCCACCAGGTGGGTGAGCAGTCGATGGGAGGAAGCCATGAGGGTTGGAGTGCTGACGGGCGGCGGTGACTGCCCCGGCCTCAACGCCGTGATCCGCAGCATCGTCCGCAAAGGCGTCCAGGAGTACGCCTTTGACTTCGTCGGACTGCGAGACGGCTGGCTCGGCGCGCTCAAGGGCCATGTGGTGCCGCTCGACATCTCCAGCGTGCGCGGAATCCTCCCGCGGGGCGGGACCATCCTCGGCTCCTCCCGCACCAACCCGTTCAAGCACGAGGACGGGCTGCGACGCGTGCGGGACACCCTCTCGGCTCACGACGTGGACGCGCTCATCGTGATCGGCGGCGAGGACACGCTCGGTGCGGCCACCGAGCTGAGCCGTCAGGGGATCAATCTGGTCGGCGTACCGAAGACCATCGACAACGACGTGTCGGGCACGGACTTCACCTTCGGCTTCGACACCGCCGTCGGCATCGCGACCGAGGCCATCGACCGTCTCCACACCACCGCCGAGTCGCACATGCGCACGCTGGTGGTCGAAGTGATGGGACGGCACTCGGGGTGGATCGCGATCCATGCCGGCGTCGCGGGCGGCGCCAACGCGATCCTCATCCCGGAGCGGCCGTTCGACATCGAGCAGGTCTGCGGGTGGGTGCGGAGCCGATTCAAGATCAACTACGCCCCGATCGTCGTGGTGGCCGAAGGGGCCGTCCCTCATGAGGGACAGATGATCCTCAAGGACCAGACGCTGGACGAGTTCGGCCACGTGCGACTGTCCGGCATCGGCGAATGGCTGGCCCAGGAAATCTCCGAACGGACCGGCACGGATGCCCGCACCACGGTCCTGGGGCACATCCAGCGCGGCGGCACGCCGAGCGCCTTCGACCGGTGGCTGGCCACGCGCTTCGGACTGCACGCCGTCGACGCGGTCAAGGACGGTGACTTCGGCACGATGGTGGCGCTGCACGGCACGGACATCGTCCGCGTCCCCCTCGCCGATGCCACGGGGAAGACCAAGCGGGTCGACCGGTCGCTGTACGACGAGTTCGAGGTGTTCTTCGGCTGACTGCCCCGGTCACCTGCCGGATCGCCGCCGGACTCGCGGACCGGCCGTCACCGGGTGTGCGCCACGACCGCCACCGGGCAGCGGGCGTGGTGCAGCACGGCGTGGGTGATGGGGCCCATTCTGCCCTCGACCGCCCGCGCATCGGTACGGCGGCCCACGACGAGCAGCTCCGCGCCGCCGGACGTGTTCAGGAGCGCTTCCGCGGGGTGGAGCAGCATGACATCGGGACGGACCGTCACCCGCGGATACTTCTCCTGCCACGCGCGCAGCGCGTCGGAGAGCTGCAGGGCCTCCTGATCCTCCCAGGTGGCGCGGTCCTCCTCGGTCACCGCCAGGGTCCGGGGAGACACGGAGTCGGCGGGCAAGGCCCAGGCCTGGATCACCCGCAGATCCGCTCCCCGTGCCTCAGCTGCCGCGAACGCGAAGTCCGCCACCTCACCGACCGGGTGATGTGCGTTGAACCCCACCACTACCCGGGCAGCGCCGCGCGCCGTGTGCGCGCCCTCGCCGAAGACCTGGGCATGCCCTGGGGGCACCAGCACGACGGGGCAAGGGGCCGCCATGGCCATCCGCAGGGCCACCGAGCCGACCGCGAGTCCGTCGAAGCCGCCCGTCCCGCGCGTGCCCACGACGAGGAGACCGGCCGCACGCGCCGCCTCGAGGAGTGCCGAGGCCGGGGTGTCATCGGCGTGTTCGCCCCGGAGGTCGAGGTCCGGGTAGCGGTCGCTGAGGTCGGTGACCGCCCGTTGAAGCATCCGCTCACCCATGTGGCGCAACCTGTCCACGGCCGGGGCCGGCACGGCGCTGCCCGGAAGGGGTGGGGAGGCGTGGATCAGGCGCAGGGGAACGCCCCGCAGAGCGGCCTCTCGCGCTGCCCAGTCCGCCGCCGCCGAACTGTGCGCGGACCCGTCGATACCCGCCAGCACAGGGTGACGCATCGTGTCCTCCTTCGCCGGAGCACCTCAGCAGGATCCGCACGGTCCGTGCCGCCTCTGTTCCACTGTTCCACGGCAGGACCGCTACGGCCCCCGCACCGGACGGGGATCCCCCCCCGGCGCACGGCGGGCCCCGTCACAGCGGGCCCGCGGAACGGTCACGCCGCGTCGGACATCGGCCGAAACGGCGCGCGCGGAGTCACATGAAGCCTGGCGGTTGCGGGAACCCGGGGGCTGTCTCTCGGTACTCCCGAACGACCGGAGGCGCGAAGCCGATGACCGACATCCGAGGCTTGCTGGGCGACGAGGCCGACGACCTGCTGACCCACAGCGCCCACGGGATCCCGAAGGAAGACCTGGTACTCCCGGGCCACGATTTCGTCGACCGGACCATGGCCGGGAGCGACCGATCGCCCCGAGTGCTGCGCAATGTGCAGTCCCTCATCGACCACGGCCGTCTGGCCGGCACGGGGCACGTGTCGATCCTGCCGGTCGACCAGGGCATCGAGCACTCCGCGGCGTCGGCGTTCGCCAGGAACCCCCGCTACCTGGACCCGGAGAGCATCGTCGAACTCGCCATCGAGGGCGGCTGCAACGCGGTCGCCAGCACGCTCGGTGTGCTCGGGGCCGTGTCGCGGCGCTACGCGCACCGGATCCCGTTCATCGTGAAGCTCAACCACAACGAGCTCCTGACCTACCCGAACCATTACGACCAGATCATGTTCGGCAACGTCGAGCAGTGCTTCGAACTCGGCGCGGCCGGTGTGGGCGCCACTGTCTACTTCGGCTCGGAGCAGTCGGACCGCCAGCTGCGGGAAGCCAGTGAGGTCTTCGCGCGTGCTCATGAACTGGGCATGTTCACCGTGCTGTGGTGCTACCTGCGCAACTCCGCGTTCAAGAAGGACGGCGTGGACTACTCGGTGTCGGCCGACCTCACCGGGCAGGCCAACCACCTCGGTGTGACCATCGAGGCCGACATCGTCAAGCAGAAGCAGCCGGAGAACAACGGCGGCTACCCCGCGCTGGAATTCGGCAGGACCGACAAGCTCCTGTACGACAGGCTCACCACCGGTCACCCGATCGACCTCACCCGCTGGCAGGTGGCCAACTGCTACATGGGCCGGGTCGCACTCATCAACAGCGGCGGCGCGTCGGCCGGCCAAGGGGACCTCGCGCAGGCCGTACGGACGGCGGTGATCAACAAGCGGGCGGGCGGCACCGGGCTCATCACCGGCCGCAAGGCCTTCCAGCGGCCCACCGCAGAGGGCATAGAACTTCTCCACGCCGTCCAGGACGTCTACCTGGACGACACCATCACGGTGGCCTGACGGGGGTCGGCCGAGGCCGCGACCCCGGTCCGTCCCGTCGTCCGAGGCCAGGAGACGGGCGGTGGTCGCCGCCGGACGGCTGTCCTCGGGTGAGGGTACGAACAAGGGAGAGGGCAGTGAGGGCGACGTTCGTGCTGGGACGGATCGCCGGTGTCCGGGTCGGTGTGCACTGGAGCGTGCTGTTCATCTTCGGCATCATCGCCCTCGGCCTGTCTCAGGGCCGCCTGCCGGAGACGTATCCCGGCCGTGCCTGGGCGGTGTACTGGGCTGCTGGCCTCTGCACCGCCGTGGTCTTCTTCGCCTCGCTCCTCGCACATGAGCTGGCGCATGCCGTCGTGGCGCGGCGCAACGCGGTCGAGGTGGACGACATCGTGCTGTGGCTCCTCGGCGGAGCGGCCCGGCTGAAGTCCGAGGCGTCCAGCCCGGGGGCGGAGCTGAGGATCGCAGGGGTCGGCCCGCTCGTCAGCCTCCTCCTGGGCGGGCTTTTCGCGCTCGGCGCCTGGCTGCTCGACCTGGTGTCCGCGTCCGGGATCATGGTGGAGATGGCGGCGTGGCTGGCAGGCATCAATGTGCTGCTCGCGGTCTTCAACGCCGTCCCGGCCGCCCCGCTCGACGGCGGCAGGCTGCTGCGCGCGTTCCTGTGGTGGCGCACGGGAGACCGGCTGCGGGCGACCGCCGGCGCGACCGCGGCCGGGCGGGTCTTCGGGTGGCTGCTCGTGGCGCTCGGACTGATCGCGTTCATCACGCGCGGCGCGTTCGGCGGTCTCTGGCTGGCGCTGATCGGCTGGTTCCTCATCGGGGCCGCCACGGTCGAGGGACGGCAGGCCCATCTGCGCGGTGTGCTGGCCGGTGTCCCGGTGCGGGCCGCCATGACGCCCGAACCCCTCACGGTGCCGGCGGACACCACGGTCACGGGCTTCCTCACGGATGTGCGCTACCGCTACCGGCATTCGGCGTTCCCGGTGACCGACGACGGCTCACCGGTCGGGCTGGTGACCCTCGACGGCGCCAGACGGGTGCCGCAGGACGAGGCCCGGGCCGTGATGGTGAGGGAGGTGATGGTGCCACTGTCGCAGACCATCGTGGTCGGGCCGGACAGCCCGCTGGCGGATCTGCTGCCGCGCATGGAGCCGGGCGCCGAGCACCGGGTCCTGGTCGTGGAGCACGGCAGGCTCGTCGGGATCGTCTCGTTGTCGGACGTCAGCCGCACGGTGACGTGGCTGATGAACACCGCCTCCGGGCGGCGCGACGGTCGGTGACCGGGGCCCGGCGGCGGGCACGCCTCCTGCGAGCCCCGTGAAACGCCCGCAGCATGCGACGAAATGATCCGGAGACCCGCGGCCTACCGGTCGTGCGCGAGCGGGACGGTGATGACCGGGCAGTGTGCGTGGTGCAGTACGCCGTGGCTGACGGAGCCCAGCAGCATGCCGGCGAAGCCGCCGTGGCCGCGGGTACCCACGACCAGGCCGAGGGCGTGTTCGGACGCCTTGACGAGGACCTGAACCGGGTGGCCCCGCACGACCTCGTGGTGCAGTTCCACCTCCGGATGGGCGGCGGTACGTCCGGCCACCGTCTCCGACAGAAGCCGGCGGCACTCCTGGACGGCCGCGTCCTCGTCCAGGACGCCGAGGGGCGGCGCGTGCCACACGTACAGGGCGCGCAGGACCGCGCCGCGCAGGGAGGCCTCCTCGAAGGCGAAGTCGACCGCGGCGGCGGACCGAGGGCTGCCGTCGACCCCGACCACGAAGTACGGCGGCTGCTGGGTGATGTGCTCCGACTCCGGTACGACCACCACGGGGCAGGGTGCGTGGGCGACGAGCGGCAGGGCGACGGCGGCGGAGGTGAACATCTCCTGGAGAGCACTCAGATGCCAGGAACCGAGCACGATCTCCGTGGCGCGCTGGGCCTGCTCGCGCAGCACCCACGCCGGATGCCCCTCCGCCAGCAGCCCGGACACCCGCACCCGCGGATGCCGGGACTCGACGAAGGCCACCGCCTCCTTCAGCACGCGGTCCCCCGTCGCATGCAGCGCTTCGTTCCACTCCTCCCACGACGGCCGCCCGCCCGTCGGCCGGTATCCACGCGTCGGTACGTTCTGCGCGAGGACCAGCAGCAGGGGCAGGCGGCGCCGGTCCGCCTCGTCGGCGGCCCAGGCGAGCGCCATGCGTCTCCCCGGGTCGGGGTCGACACCGGCCACGATCGGGTTGCCTGCTCGTGTGTGCGTCATGGCCGACTCCCGGGTTGTTCTCTCGACAGCTCCCCGGCCACCGTCGTCGCCCAGGCGGCGATCTGCTCGAAGTCGCGGAAGTCGCCGCCCTTTCCGGAGTTGACGATCATCCGGGCGATGCGTCCCTTGACCTTTCCCTCCAGGCGTCCGCCGAAGGTGATGTGACCGCGGGCATCGAGACGGTCCGCGACCCGCCGCACGCCGGGCGCCGGCGGAATCTCCCGCTCGGACGCCGAGGGGTCCAGAGGCCCGCTGCTGAACAGCCACACGGGACGCTCCGTCAGGGCCCTGCGGTGATGCCGGGCGAAGCGGCGGGCGTCGCGCTGCCAGCGGCCCCCGTACAGTCCGCCGCCGAGTACGACGGCATCGTACGGCGTGACGTCCGGGACGCTGGCCGCCGAACGCACCGCCACCGTCAGCCCCTCCTCGGTCAGCACCTCACCGATGCGCTCGGCGATCTCGGCCGTCGAGCCGTTGGTCGATCCGTAAGCGACCAGCACTGTCTCCGTCATGGTCGGTGTACCTCCTCACGGCCTGCGCGGCCAGGTGTCGGCAATCCCGTGCAAGGCCCGCTCGTCCGGCCGCAGCCTGGAGTCGTCGAAGCGATGGGTGAGGTGGTCGACGACCGCGACCACACCGTCCATCTCACGGCACATGAGCACGGCCGACCTGGCCTCGCTGCGCCGCTCCAGCCGGCCGGTCAGCGTCACCACGCCCTCATGGACGTCCACGTCGACGGTGCGTGGTGTCAGCGACAGAGCCCGCCCCAGCACCTCGTCCACGACGGCGGTGCGGATCTCCGCATCGGGGCGCAGGAAGACCCGGAGCAGGTCGCGGCGCGTGACGATGCCGACGAGCCGTTCCTCGTCGTCCACGACGGGCAGCCGTTCCACCCCGTGGCGTGCCATGACCCGGGCCGCCTCGACGACGGGCGCGTCGCTGTGGACGGTGACGGCCGGGTGGGACATCAGCCCTCCGGCCGTCCGGGCCCGGGATCGGGCCCGGGATCGGGCCCGGCGGGCGCGGGCGCCCAGGCCCGGGCGCGGCCGGCGGAAGCGTCGATCCCGCTCCAGCGGGTCGGGAGTCTCGGCTTGCCGGACCATCAGGTCGGTCTCTGAGATCACTCCGATGACCTTCTCGTCGTCGTCCACCACGGGCAGGCCGCTGATCCGGTACTCGGCGAGCAGCCGGGCGACCTCCTTGAACGGTGTGCCGTATGCGGCGCTGACGACGTCGCTCGTCATCAGCGCACCGACCTTGCTGTGTTTCATCATCCTCCGCCTTCCCTCAGGAGCGCGCGGGCGCGTGCCGACTCGGCGGAACCCGCGCAGACAGGGGCCGTGGGCCTTTCGCCGGCAGGTCGTACGTTCAGCGTCCGCCTCGCAAGCGCCTGATTCGATGGGCCGGCCGGGCACGCCAGGGGCCGGGTGGTCCCGGGTTTCCGGGGCGCACGCGGGCTGTCCGTGATCATCGAGAGGTCGGGGCTCCCGGGCCGGAAGTTCCTCCCGGCGGGCCGAGCGGCCTGTGCCGGCGACGGCCCCATGCCACCCCACCCGTGCAGGGGCCGGATGGGCCCGGACGAGGGCCCGGTGGCCCCTCTGCGCGCGGAGGGGCCGCGCGCGACCCTGGGAGGGAGAAGCACGCCGAGCGCAGGGAGTGCATCGGATCTTCGCTGTCCTCGCTCCTTGCCGGAGTCGCCGGGTCCGCGGACGGCCCCGGTGCTGTCGTTCCTGCGCGACTGAGAGGCCGGAGCCGAGATGAGCACCCCGACGACCTATGTGTACGAGTTCGCCGACGGCAACCGCGAGATGACCGGACTGCTCGGCGGAAAGGGCGCGGGCCTGGCCGAGATGACCCGGCTCGGCCTGCCGGTACCCCCCGGCTTCACCGTCACCACCGAGGCCTGCCGGATCTACCTGGAAACCGGCCAGGAGCCACCGGAGCTGGGTGTCGAAGTGGCCCGTGCACTGGCCGGCCTTGAGCGGGCCATGGGACGTGATCTCGGCCGGCCCGACGACCCTCTGCTCGTGTCCGTCCGCTCCGGCGCCCGCTTCTCGATGCCGGGCATGATGGAGACCATCCTCGACATCGGTCTCAACGACGCGTCCGTCGCGGGACTCGCCAAGGCCTCCGGCCAGGAGAGGTTCGCCTGGGACTCCTACCGGAGACTGCTGCAGATGTTCGGCCACACCGTCATGGGTGTCGACGGTGCCCTGTTCGAACAGGCCATCGGCGCGCACAAGGCCGCGCTGTCGGTGACCGACGACCACGCTCTGGACGCGGCCGAACTGGCCGCCCTCGTCGAGGAGTTCCAGGCCATCATCCGCCGCGAGACAGGCGAGGACTTCCCGCAGGACCCCTTCGAGCAGCTCTACCGCGCCGTCCGCGCGGTCTTCGCCTCCTGGAACAGCGAGCGTGCCCGCGTCTACCGCCACCGCGAGCACATCCCCGAGGACCTCGGCACCGCCGTGAACATCCAGACGATGGTCTTCGGCAACCTCGGCCCCGACTCCGGCACCGGCGTCGCCTTCACCCGCGACCCCGCCACCGGGGAGCGCGGCATGTACGGCGACTACCTGCCCGACGCGCAGGGCGAGGACGTCGTCGCCGGTGTGCGGGACGCCGTACCGCTGGCCGAACTGAAGGACCTCGACCCCCGCGCGTACGCCGAACTCGGTGACCACCTGCGCACCCTGGAAGCCCACTACCGTGACCTGTGCGACGTCGAGTTCACCGTCGAGCGCGGCAAGCTGTGGATCCTGCAGACCCGCGTCGGCAAGCGCACCGCGGAAGCCGCCTTCCGGATCGCCCACGACCTGCAGGACGAGGGCACCCTCACCGCGGACGAGAGCCTCGGCCGCGTCGGCGGCACCGAACTGACCCGGCTGATGTTCCCCACCTTCGCCACCCGCCCCGCCGACGTGCCCCTCGCGCACGGCGTGCCCGCGTCTCCGGGCGCCGCCGTCGGCGTCGTGGTCTTCGACTCGGAGGCCGCCGTCCGCCGCGCGGCCGACGGACAGCACACCGTCCTCGTGCGGCGCGAGACCACCCCCGACGACCTGCCCGGCATGATCGCCGCACAGGCGGTCCTGACCAGCCGCGGTGGCAAGACCAGTCACGCCGCCGTCGTCGCCCGCGGCATGGGCAAGGTCTGCGTGTGCGGCACCGAAGCACTGGCCATCGACCCCGCCGCCCGCCTGTTCACCACGCCTGCCGGTGTGGTCGTCCGCGAAGGCGACACCCTCTCCGTCGACGGCACCGCGGGCACCGTGTATCCGGGGGCCCTGCCGCTGGCCCCCTCGGAAGTCGGCCGGTGCCTGGAGACCGGCGAGGACACCGGGCCGCTGACGGAAGCCGTGCTGAGCGCCCTCGCCCACGCCGACTCCGTACGCAGGCTGGAAGTCCGGGCCAACGCGGACACCCCCGAGGACGCCGCGCGCGCCCGCAGGCTCGGAGCCCAGGGCATCGGCCTGTGCCGCACCGAGCACATGTTCCTCGGCGAACGCAGGTCGCTGGTCGAGGCGATGATCCTCGCCCGTGACGACGGCGCACGCGAACAGGCGCTGGCGGCCCTGCTGCCACTGCAGCGGGAGGACTTCACCGGCATCCTGAAGGCGATGGACGGTTTGCCGGTGACGATCCGGCTGCTCGATCCGCCACTGCACGAGTTCCTGCCCGACCGCACGGAACTGGCCGTCCGCATCGCCCGCGCGCCGCATCCCGACGCACACGACCGGGACCTCCTCGGCGCCGTCGAGCGCATGCACGAGGAGAACCCGATGCTCGGACTGCGCGGCGTCCGCCTCGGTCTGGCCGTACCGGGCCTGGTGACGATGCAGGTGCGCGCCGTCGCGGAGGCCGTGGTCCAGCGGCTGCGCGAGGGCGGCCGGCCACGCGCCGAGATCATGATCCCGCTCGTCGGGGCGGTGGAGGAACTGCGCCTGGCACGGGCCGAGGCCGAGCGGGTCCTCGCCGAGGTCGCGGAGGAGACGGGACAGAACCTGGACTGCCCGATCGGCACCATGATCGAGCTGCCCCGGGCCGCGCTGACCGCCGGCCGCATCGCGGCAGCAGCCGACTTCTTCTCCTTCGGCACCAACGACCTGACGCAGACGACGTGGGGCCTGTCCCGCGACGACGCGGAAGCCTCCTTCTTCCCGCTCTACCTGGAGAAGGGCGTCTTCGCCACCTCTCCCTTCGAAACCCTCGACCAGGAGGGCGTCGGCCGGCTCGTGGAACTGGCCGTCGAAGCCGGCCGGGCCGTCAACGCCCGACTGGAGACCGGCGTGTGCGGCGAGCACGGCGGTGATCCGGAGTCCATCCACTTCTTCCACCGGGCGGGTCTGGACTACGTCTCCTGCTCGCCCTTGCGGATTCCGGTGGCTCGTCTGGAGGCGGGGCGCGCGGCGCTCACCGACGTGACGACGAGTGACAGCAGGTGAGCGAGAAGGCGGCCGCCTCTCAGTCGATGTCGAGCACGTCGCGCACGGGGCGTCGCGGCGTCGCGGGACCTTCGGGGCCGTATCCGAGGCGGACCAGGATCTGGACGTAGGCCATCGCCGTCAGGGGGTCCCGTGCCAGCCAGCGCAGGTCGCGTGACTCCAGGGCATGGGAAGTGAGGGACGTGGCCAGGCCGTGCAGGGTGGCCAGGAGCAGGACGCGTTCCAGCGCCTGGCCCGCGCTCAGCCAGTCGGCCGGCTGGTCGTCGGCGGTGCCCAGGAGCGCCAGATGGGGGGTGTGCTCGAAAGCGGCCGTGCCGCGATCGGCCACCGGGCGACGGCCGGCGAAGTCGCGCACGGGGGCTTTGCCGTCCCGCTGACGTGGGCCGAAAGCGTACGCGGGGATGCCGTCGGTCGCGGTATCCGCGGTGGCGGCGTCGATCCGGGTCCAGCGGGCCACGTCCTCGAAGGCGGTGGGGTCCAGGGTTTCGCGTCCCTCTGCGTCGTGGGTGAGATCCAGGAGTGTCTCGACGTGCCACGTGGAAGGGAAGGCGAGCTGCGCCCCTTCCCGGCGGGCGGCGTCACCGAGCTCGGCCTGGATGCCGGCGGGTATCTCCCTTTCGTCGAAGGGAAAGCGGCTGGTGTGACGGCGGTGGATCGCCGGGTACAGCGCGGCGAGCAAGTCGTCGGGACCGGTGGGGCCGGCCAGCCGCACCGACGCGAGCAGCGTCGGGTCCGCGGGCTCGGGCAGCAGGCGGGTCGTCGGTTCCCAGCCCGCGTGGGCCGCGGCCACGCGCAGGTTGAACAGGGCGGCACCGCAGCCGAGGTGGAGCGCGCGGTTCGTGGGATCCGACCGAGGCATGGCGCGGTCGAGGTCCGCGCGCAGGTGGAAGGTGCGGGCACCGGACAGGAAGCGGAACTTCCACGGCTGCGCGTTGTGCATGGACGGAGCGGCTGCGGCGTCCTCGACGAGGGCGGTCACGGTCTCGGCGTCGAGCGTGGGCTCTTGCACCTGGCGCCTCCCTTCGGAGTCGAGGACCATTCCGACTGCGGTACGGGCCTGCTCACTTCGTGTGGGCGAGGAGAAACTCGGTGCTCGAGGACAGCGTGGTCAGCTGTGGGGTGTCCTCGTCGTCGATGCGGATGCCGGTGCGCTTGCTGAGTGTCTCGATGAAGCCGAGGAAGTCCAGCGAGTCCATTTCGAGGGTGTCGCGGAACGGGACGTCGGGCCCGATGCCGGTGAAATCGGCGTCGGGGACGACGCGGGTGATCGATTCCTTGACGATGTCCTGTGCTTCGGTACGGTTCACAGCTCCTCCGGGTGGTGCAGGAGGCGGTCGACCACGGTCAGGTAGCGGGCTCCGACGGCGCCGTCGGTCGCCCGGTGGTCCGCGGACAGGGTGGCGGTGACGACGGGGCGTACGCCGAGGAGGCCGTCCACGGCACACGGCCGGTCCGTGACGCGTCCGAAGCCGACCAGGGCCACCTGGGGCGGGTAGATGACACCGAAGACGGCTTCCACGCCCTGATCACCGAGATCGGTGACCGTGAGGGTCGAGCCGGACACCTCCGAGCTGCGGAGCCTGCCGGTGCGGGCGCGGGTGACCAGGTCCTTCAGAGAGGCCATCAGCTGGGGGAGCGGGAGCGTGTCGGCGTCGCGCAGGGCGGGGGCGACGAGCCCGCCGCCCCGCAGCGACACGGCCACGCCGAGATGGACGCCGTCGCCCGCCTCGAAGCGGTCGTCGGTCCAGAAGCCGTTGAGCTCGGGGACCTCCCGGGCCGCGAGGGCCGCGGCCTTCAGGAGCAGGGCCGCGGGCAGCAACCGCTCGCCGACCGGGCTCTGCCGGTTGTGCTCGTGCAGCCATTCCATGGCGTCGGCCAGGTCGACGGTCGTGGACAGGTAGTAGTGCGGGATGTCCCGGTTGGCGCGGGCCATCAGTCCGGCGATCGCCCGGCGCATCGTGTCCGTGTGGTCCGCCGAGGGCCGCACCGGGGCGGTGACCTGCGGCTCGGGCGCGGCCGTGGGTGCCGGTCGCGAGGCCGCTTCGCGCACGTCAGTGGCGCGGACAGCGCCGTCCTTGCCGGTCCCCGTCACCTCGGTCAGGTCGACGTCCAGTTCGCCGGCGAGCCGGCGGGCGAGCGGGGAGGCTCGTCGCCGTGAGGGCCGAGCGGCAGCGGCTGCCCGTTCGATGTCGGTCCGAGTGACGCGCCCTCCGGGCCCCGACCCTTCGAGCCTCTCCAGTTCGATGCCGCTGTATTCGGCGAGGTGCCGGAGCAGGGGGCCCGCTTCGACGTGCCCACGCTCAGGGGCAGCCGGCGGCCCGGCGGTGGGTTCCGGCCGGGCGGGAGCGGGCGCGCGGTGTGACGCCCGCGGGGCCGGTTGCTTCGCCTCGGCCTCTTCGGGCAGGCGGAGTTTCTCTCGCTTCCCGGGCTTCTCCGCCTTCCGGGGCCCCTCCGCTGTGCGGGGCTTCTCCGCAGCCGGCTCGATCAGCGCGAGCGCCGTGCCGACCGGCACCGTCGTACCGGGCTCGACCAGCAGCTTCCCGATCGTCCCGGTCTCGAAGCACTCCACCTCGATCGTGGCCTTGGCGGTCTCCACGACGGCGACCGGATCGCCCTTGTGGACCTGGTCGCCGGGGTGGATCAGCCATTCCTGGAGCATGCCCTCGTCCATGTCGGCGCCCAGGGACGGCATGGTGAACTCGGCCATGGTCAGCCCACCGCCCGGTGCGCCGCCGCGACGATGTCGGCGGTCTGGGGCAGGGCGGCCTCCTCCAGCCGCCGGGCGTACGGGATGGGAACCTCCGCACTGCACACCCGCTCCACCGGGGCGTCCAGTTCGTAGAAGGACTCCTCGGCGATGCGTGCGGAGATCTCCGCGGCGAGGCTGCCGGTGCGCCAGGCTTCGTCGATGACCACGGCGCGGTGCGTGCCGGCCACGGTGGCGGTGATGGCGTCGTTGTCGAGAGGGCGCAGGGTGCGCAGGTCGACGACCTCGGCGCTGATGCCCTCGGTGGACAGCTCGTCCGCTGCCGCGAGCGCTTTCGGGAGTGAACCGCCGTAGGTGATCAGGGAGATGTCCGTGCCGGGCCGGCGGACCGCGGCGTGATCGATGTCCCCGGGCGCGGCGGGCGCGGAGAGTTCACCGGAGGCGTTGTAGAGACTTCCGTGCTCGAAGACCAGTACCGGGTCGGGGTCGGCGAGTGCCGGGGCGAGCATGTGGCGGGCGTCCTCGACGGTCGCCGGCGCGAGGACGCGGATGCCCGGGATGTGTGCGTACCAGCCCTCCAGGCTGTGGGAGTGCTGGGCGGCGAGCTGCCGCCCCGCGCCCGTGGTCATACGGATCACCAGGGGGACGGGGAGCTGACCGCCCGACATGTGCAGCAGGGTGGCGGCGTTGTTGAGGATCTGGTCGAGGGCGAGCAGGCTGAAGTTGACGGTCATGATCTCGACGATCGGCCGCATCCCGGCGAGGGCGGCGCCGATGCCCGCGCCCACGAACGCGGACTCCGACAGCGGTGTGTCGCGGACCCGTTCGGGCCCGAACTCCTCCAGCAGGCCGAGGCTGACGCCGAAGCATCCGCCGTAGCGGCCCACGTCCTCGCCCATCAGGAAGACGCGGTCGTCGGCGCTCAGGGCGTCTCTCAACGCCTCGCGCATCGCCTCCCGATAGGTCGTCTTCGCCGTCTGAGGCTGCGCTGTGCTCATGGTCGCCTCACCCCGCCGGGGCGCTGGTGACGTGGCGGAGCAGGTCCTCGACCGGCTCCTCCGGTGCCTGTTCAGCCGCTTCGACGGCGTCGTCGATCTCGTGGGTGGCGCGCTGCTCGATCCCGGCGAGTTCTTCGTCGCCCAGTTCACCGTTCTCGCGCAAGCGGGCCATGAGCTGGTCGATCGGGTCCCGGGCCTTCCACCGGTCGATCTCCGCCTTGTCCCGGTAGCGGTCGGGGTCGTACATGGAGTGGGCGCGGAAGCGGTAGGTGCGCGCTTCGACGAAGTGCGGGCCCGCCCCGGCCCGGATGGCTTCGGTGGCCCGGCGGGCGGCGTGCTCGACGGCCTCGACGTCCATGCCGTCGACGGCCCAGGCGACCATGCCGTACGAGGCGGCGCGCAGCGCGAGGTCGGTCTGAGCCTCATGCCGTTCGAGAGCTGTGCCCATGGCGTAGAGGTTGTTCTCGCAGATGAGCAGGAGCGGCAGGTTCCACAGGACGGCGAGGTTGGCCGTCTCGTGGAACTCGCCCTCGGCGAAGGCGCCGTCACCGAAGAAGCAGCAGGTGACGCGGTGCTGTCCGCGCATGCGGTCGGCGAGGGCCAGTCCGGCGGCCAGGGGGAGACCACCGGCGACGATCGCGTTGCCACCGTAGAAGCGGTGGCTGGCGTCGAACAGGTGCATGGAGCCGCCGCGGCCCCCGCTGCACCCGGTCGTCCTGCCGAACATCTCGGCCATGACGGCCTCGGCGGGGATGCCCCGAGCGAGTGCGTGACCGTGCTCGCGGTACGTGGAGACCACCGCGTCCTCGGGGGTCAGGGCTTCGTTGACGCCGACGGCGACGGCCTCCTCTCCGATGTAGAGGTGGACGAAGCCGCGGATCCGCGCCGCGCTGTACAGCTCGACGCATCGCTCCTCGAAGCGGCGGATGCGCAGCATGGACTCCAGCAGGTCCATCCTGTGCAGGGCGGGTTCGGCAGCAGGACCTGCTGCCCGCCCGCCCCTCGCTTGCCTCGGCGTGGCCTTTTTCGCGTTCTTCCCGGGAGGCTTCGGGGTTCCTGGGGCCTTCTTGGTGCGGGTGTTGCGGGCCACGCTCATGAGGATCCCTCCAACGTCGACAAGTCGCCGGTGGGCAGGCCGAGTTCACGTGCACGCAGCAGGCGGCGCATGACCTTGCCGCTGCGGGTCTTGGGCAGGTGCTGGTCGAAGGCGATCTCACGGGGCGCGACGGCCGGGCCCAGCCGGCGACGGGTGAAGGCCAGCAGTTCCCGCTCCAGGTCCGGGGCGGCATCGATGCCGGGCCGCAGCGATACGAACGCCTTGACGACGCTCCCGGCGACAGGGTCGGGCCGGCCGATCACTCCGGCCTCCGCGACCGCCGGGTGTTCCATCAGCGCGCTCTCCACCTCGAACGGGCCGATGAGGTGCCCTGCCGACTTGATGACGTCGTCGGCGCGCCCCACGAACCAGTACCAGCCGTCCGCGTCCCGCCTGACCAGGTCGCCGGTCAGATACCAGCCGTCGGTGAACGCGGCCTCGTAGCGCTTCTTGTCGTGCAGATAGCCGCGGAACATGGACGGCCAGCCCGGCCGCAGCGCCAACTCGCCCTCCACGTCCGGTCTGTCCACCTCCGTCACCCTGCCGTCGGTGATCAGCGCCCGGCCGTCCTCGCCCTGCTTCAGCACGGTCGCCTCGACACCCGGCAGCGGCCGCCCCATGGAGCCGGGCCGGATCTCGCAGGCCGCGAAGTTCGCGATCATGATGCAGCCGGTCTCGGTCTGCCACCAGTTGTCGTGGACCGGCAGGCCGAGCACGTCCCGGCCCCACACCACGGCCTCGGGGTTGAGGGGCTCGCCGACGGAGGCGATGAACCGCAGGGCCGACAGGTCGTAGGAGCGCGGCAGGTCGTACGGGCCCTGCCGGGGGGTGGCGCGCATCAGCATCCGCAGGGCCGTGGGCGCGGTGTACCAGACGCTCACCCGCTGCTCGCCGAGGATCCGGTACCAGCGTCGGGCGTCGTAGTCGCCTTCGTCGACGACGACCGTCACGCCGTGGACGAGTGGGGCGACGATGCCGTACGACATGCCGGTGACCCAGCCGGGGTCGGCGGTGCACCAGTACACGTCATCGGCGTGCAGGTCGAGCGCGTACGCGGCCGTGGCGTAGTGGGCCACGACCGCCTCGTGGACATGGACCGCGCCCTTGGGGGTGCCGGTGGTTCCGCTGGTGAAGTGCAGCAGCGCCATGTCCTCCGGGGAGGTCGGCGGGACGGTGAACCCGTCCGGGGCGGCGGACATCAGTTCGTCGAAGGAGAGCGTGCCGGGGAGCTCCTCGGCTCCTGGCCCGACGATGATGACGTGTGCGAGGAGGGGGAGCGACGTCCGCCGCTCGGCGACCTTGCGCCGGTACAGGGGCGCGGTGGTCACCAGCACGCGGGCGTCGCCCAGGCTCAGGCGCTGCTCGACCGGGTCGGGGCCGAAGGCGGAGAAGAGCGGGCACAGCACGCTGGTGCTCTTCAGCGTGCCGAGCACCGCCGTGTAGAGCTCGGGGCAGCGGCCGAGCAGCGTGAACACCCCGTCCCCGTGGCCCATGCCGAGTGAGCGCAGGACGTTCGCGAAGCGGGCCGTACGGCGGGCCAGCTCGGCGTACGTGACGGTCGAGAGGACGTTGTCGCGGGACAGGCACCGCAGCGCGACCTTGTCGCCCAGGCCCGCAGCCACATGGCGGTCGATCGCCTCGTGCGCGATGTTCAGCCCACCGCCGGGCAATCCGGTCAGAGCGGTGTGGGCCCGCGCCCAGGTGAAGTCGGCCCGGGCGCGGTCGTAGTCGGTGAGATTCGGCGGAACGGCCGGTGTGGTGTCCTTGGAGATCTTCTCCCAGCGCATGGGCGTTCCTTCCGACGCCTGCCCCACTCCAGAGTCCCCCAGCCCGGGCCGGGTCGCACCGCGGGCCCATGCCGCCCGGGCACAGGTCGGGACTTTTCGGGTCGGCATCCACGGGTGGAGCCGAGGGCCGCCCGCTTCTCGCGGATCCGGATTGCGTGGTGCGCGGTTTCTCTCCGCTTCGCCGCATCCCATTTCAGATGCCCTCGGCTCACTTCCATAGCACCACGACCCGCCGATGTGCAGTAGGGCCGAACGGCCCAGGCCGCGCAGCCGACTGGGCCATTCGTTGCAGCACACCCGGGACGCCCGGACGCCCGGACGCGCAACCGTCACCCGGCGTCGTCCGGGCGCCGCGGCCGGCCCGGTGGCTGTTCCGCGGCGCAGATCAGTGACAGCCAGCCGCTCAGCCCGGCCGCGTCGACCTTCCCGCACCGGAAGCCGACATGCCCGTCCGGGCGGACGGCCACCAGGCCGCGGCCGGGACTGTTCGCGAGCCTCAGGGTGGTGACGTGGGGACCGAGCACCTCGGGTGGTGGTGGGGCGGCGTCGCGCTGCAGCAGCAGGTGCACGCCCGGGCGGGCCAGGAGCGCGTGCAGCCGTTGTGGAGGTCCGCCGACGCTGACGGTCGCGTCCGGCAGGCGGTCTCCGGGTCGGGGAGCGCCATGGAGGTGCGGTGTCTCCTCCACCGACAGGGGGCTGCGCCGGTAGGTCACCCGTAGCTGGGAGATGACACGGACCCCCTGGGCGACCAGCCGCCGCCGCTGCAGGACGACCGGCACGAGCAGGGCTGCGCGCGCAGCGGCGGCCGCACGCAGCCACGAGGGGGTCCGGCCGGTCGACGCCTCCGCCCAGAACGCCGTGTGGGTCAGGATCAGCCGTCGGCAGGCGGCCGGCCTGCGCTCCCCGTCGTAGGAGTCGAGCAGCACTTCCGCATCCGGCCCGCCCGTGGAATCGTGCGGGCGGCTCGCCGCGAAGCCGAGCTTCCAGCCCAGATTCACCGCGTCCTGGACGCCGGCGTTCATACCCTGGCCGGTGGCCGGTGAGTAGTTGTGTGCCGCGTCGCCCGCGAGGAAGAGCCGCCCCCGGCGGAACCGCCGGGCGAGGCGGAACTGCAGCGGCACCCGCGCCGACCACGCGAGGCGCTCGATCCGTGCGTGAAGTCCGGCGTCGCCCAGAAGGCGCTGGAGCTCGGTCCTCGGGACGGGGGGTCCGGGCTGGCCGAAGTCCGGCTCGGGCCCGCCGTGAGAAGCCCGCGTGGCCAGGAGCCGCCAGGTGGCCTGCTCGCCCAGCGGGAACAGGAACAGCAGCCCAGGGCGTCCGGCGAACAGCTGGGCACCGGATCCGCCGGGGGTGCCGCTGAGGTCGAGGTCGGCGAGCACCACCTCTTCGGTGTAGGGCCTGCCGTGCCACCCGATGCCGGCGCAGGTCCGCACGGTACTGGCCGGGCCGTCGCAGCCGCCGACGAAGAGGCAGCGGATCTCCTCCGTGCCCCTCGGCGTGCGCAGTACGGCCCGGGCGCCGTACCCGTCATCGCGGACGGCGACCAGTTCGGTGCTTCGCTCCACCGCCACCCCGCGGTCGGCCAGTGCCTGCGCCAGCACCCTCTCGACGTCCATCTGCCGCACGAGCGACAGGTGCGGGAACGCCGTGTCGGGCAGCGCGAGGTCCGCGAGGCTCGCATCGACAGCGCGGGAGCCGAGGTGAAGGGTCGCCGTCGGGGCGGTGTCCGCCTGCTCCAGCAGGGCGTCCGTGACACCGAGGGGGCGCAGGACTTCCAGGGTGCGTGGATGCATGATGAGGGCACGGGAGGGCCGGAACGCCTCGGGGCGTCGCTCGACGATCCGGACCCGTGCTCCGTGGTCGTGGGCCTGGAGAGCCAGGGTGAGGCCGGTCGGACCGGCCCCGACCACGAGGACGTCCACCGCGGTCGTCACGCCGTGCCCTGTATCCGCCACCAGTCCGCGGCGTCGTCGTCCGGTGCCAGGCCGTCGGCCGGGCTGGGTCCCGGGTCGGCGAGGACGTCGTCGCGGCGCAGGCCGGGCAGGACGGTGTAGCGGATCGAACCGGGCACGCTGACCAGCGCCAGCACCCGCCACAGGGAGCGCGCGTAGTGTTCGGCCCGCTCCGGACCGTCCCACTCGTACACCCCGCGGTAGCGGTCGCGCTCGTCGTGGGCCAGCCACAGCTTCGAGGTGAAGCCGGGGAAACCGACGAACAGCGGGGTGTTCAGCAGGCTCTCCGCGCGGAACAGGGCGTGCGCGGGCCCGCGGACCAGGCGCAGCCGGAAGGTGACCACCAGTGTGCACGGGTCCTTGGCCAGACCGCTGCCGAGGCGCGTCTCCCGGTACACCCGGGCCGAGGTGCCGTCGGCGAAGTGGAGCCGCGTCCCTTGCCGTTCCCTCGGCAGACGGACCCGGCGCCCCGCGAGCAGCCCAAAGGTGGAGAGGAAGCAGGCGGCCACGGATCGCCATGCCACGCCAGGGGCGAGTGGCCCTTGTTCACCCATGATGGCCTCCTCCCGAAGAGCCGCAACGGGCGTACGGTGCGCGGCCCTGCCAGGCCTCCTGCGGGGCCGGGATTCCCCCGTACCCACCACCCTGAGGGAAGGCACCGCGTCCCGCGAGACCTGGTGACGCCGGCCGGCAAGCGGCTGCCGCCCGGCTCCGCGCGGGCGCCCCGACTCGCCTAGTCCGGCTCCATGTAGGGGCGACGGAAGACCGGGGCCCCGCTGTCGGCGTGTGGGCGGATCGCTGCCAGGGCCTGGACCACCGCGGCCTCCAGGGAGCCGCTCGTGTCGATCCCGACGGCCTCGGGCCACGGCTGTTCCGTCGCGGCCATGGTGGTCGCCACGTCCACGCCGGCGTCGGACGCGCCGGGCGCGCGCGTGGCGAGGCGGGTCGCGGTCACCTCGCCCGGGACCTGGCAGTGCAGGGCGACGAGGCCCGCGTGGGCGCGTTCGGCCACCCCCAGGGCGGCTTCACGCTGTCCCGCGTCGTGCCACGTGGCGTCCAGGACGACGGACTCACCCTGGGACAGCAGGGTCGACGCGCGGTCGAGGAGGGCCGCGTACGTCTTGCTGGTCCATTCGGGTGAGTACAGACCCTCGCCGTAGGCGGCGCCGGCCGGCTGCTCCGCCGGGATGCCCGCCAGTTCCTTGCGGAGGCGGTCACTGCTGAGCAGAGTGACGCCGAGGCGATCGGCGAGCGCCCCGGAGAGCGTGGACTTGCCGCTGCCCGGGAGCCCGCCGACGAGGGTCAGGCCGACGGCGGAGGCGCGCAGATGCCGCAGGGCGGTGGTGACCAGCCGGCGTGCCGCCGCCTGCGCGCCGGGCGTGCCCTGGCGCGCCTGGATCAGGGAGACCTTGGCCCGGACGAACGCGCGGTACGCGACGTAGTGGTGGCGCAGCGAGGGAGGCGCCGGGTCGCCGGAGTACGCGCCGTACTCGGCGAGGAAGAACGCCGCGGCTCCCGGGGCGCCGAGCTGTTCCAGGTCCATGGCGAGGAAGGCGGCGTCGTCGAGGCCGTCGACGTGGCGGAGGCGGTCGTCGAACTCCAGGCAGTCCAGGACGCGCGGGCCGTCGTCGAGGCAGAAGATGTCCTCGGCGAGCAGGTCTCCGTGGCCGTCGACCACCCGCCCCTGCGCGATCCGCCTGTCGAACAAGGGCTCGCGGCCGGCGAGGTAGCGGCGCACCGAGCGCTCGATCTCCTCCACCCCGTCCGGCGCGGAGCCGTCGTCGGCCAGGGCACGGACCTGGGCGAAGCTCGCCTCCCAGCGCGACGACAGCGCGTCGCGCGTCCCCTGCTCGTCCACCTCCCGGCCGCGGGGTGCGCCCGCGTGGTGGGTGGCGAGCAGCCGGGCGACGGCCCGTAGCACGTCGTCGACGGCGGCGCCTTCCCGCACGAGCCGGGAGAGGCGGCGCTCCTCGGGCATCCGGCGCATCACCACGACGGGCTCGGGCACGTCGGTGTCCGGGCCGCTGAATGCGCCGACGCCGAGGTAGACGTCGGGGGCGAAGCGGCGGTTGAGGAAGACTTCCCGCTCACATGTGGCCCGCCGGGCGGCCACCGTGGTGTGGTCCAGGAACGTCAGGTCGACGGGCTTCTTCACCTTGTAGGCGCGGTCCCCGATGAAGAGCACCACCGCGGTGTGGGTCTCGCGCACCTCGGCGCGCGGAGGGGACGGGGGCCCGGGGGCTTCCACCCGCCGCGCCGACGCCATCGGCCCCCCGGCGTGGTCCGGCTCAGTCATGGGGGACGACGGCGACCGGGCAGGGAGCGTGGTGCGCGGCGGCCTGCGCCACGGGGCCCAGGCGCGGTGTCAGGTGAGGATGGTGCTTGCGTCGGCCGACGACCAGCAACTGGGCGCCCGCGGTCGCCGCCACGACGGCCTTGGCGGGGCTGTCCAGACGGACACTGTCGGACACGGTGACACCCGGGAACTTCTCCCGCCAGGGGCGCAGGACCTGCCGCAGGTCCTGATGCGCCTCATGCCGCTCCTCCTGGGTCACGGTGTGGTCCACGCCCCAGGGCGTGTACGCGTGCAGCGGCATGCTGCGGCCATGGAGCGCGCGCACCGGCACGCCTCGCGCCGCGGCGGTGGTGAAGGCGAAGTCGAGCAGGTCGTCGCAGGGGCCGTGCAGTTTCAGGGCCACCACGACGTCGCCCGGGGCACCGGACAGGGACCTCTGCTCGTCTTCCGGCCGCTCGGCACGCACCAGGACGACGGGCCGCTCGGATCGTGCGACGACGGCCAGGCTGATGTCGCCGAGAAAATAGCTCGTTAGGGCGGCCAGGCCCTGCGAGCCGAGCACGAGCATCTCGGACTCCGAGGCGGCGTGGAGCAGTGCGTCCTGGGCGTCGTCGGCGACCAGGTTGCCGACGACGGTGAGGCCCGGATGCCGCGCCTGAAGTTCCGCCTGGGCGTTGTGCACGAGCCGCTTCGCCCAGTAGTTCTGATCGACTTCCGCGGGGGTGGCGGCCGGTTCGGGCGCGAGCATGGGCCACGCGTGCAGCAGGCGCAGGGTGAGATTGCGCCGCTCGGCTTCGTCGGCGGCCCAGCGGGCCGCGGCAAGGCTCGCGGGTGATCCGTCGAGGCCGACGGTGAGGACTCGTTCCATGGCGACTGCCTCCGTCTCGTACGAAGCTGGAAGGACGGTGAGCGTGGTCACAGTCAGGACTGCCGCACCACAGAACACGGCGCTTCTCCATCGAGGACTACCCCAGATCTCCTCGCGGCGCATGTGGTCCGGCAAGGCGGCGCTCCTACGGGCGCGAAGTCCGGAAGAAGGAGGTGGCGGCGGTGACGGTTCCCCTGGTGGTCGGCATCGACGGGTCAGAGGCGAGCCTGGAGGCGGTGGACTGGGCCGTGGACGAGGCGGTCCGGCACGACGTGCCGCTCCATCTCGTGCACGCGGCCGCGACGGAAGACGAGGCACGCGACCTGGTCGCCGTCGCCTCGGAGCGAGCGATCAGGAGCTCCTCCGCGGTGAAGCTGTCCAGTGAGGTTCTGCACGGGGACGCGACGTCCGTCCTGGTCGACCAAGGGCGCAACGCCTTCGCACTGGTACTCGGTTCGAGAGGTCTGGGAGATCTCGCCGGGCTGCTCCTGGGCTCGGTCAGCCTGTCCGTGGCCGCTCACGCGGACTGCCCGGTCGTCGTCGTGCGCGGCGGCGCGGAACACCGCGCCGGCCGGTTCGCAAGCGTCGTCGTCGGTGTAGAGGACGGGGAGGGCAGCGGAACGGCCGTGCAGTTCGCATTCCGCGAGGCCCACGCGCGGGGCTGTGGTCTGGTCGCGGTGCACGCCTGGAGCGTCCCGGTCGGAACCCCGGGGCCCCCGGGCCTGTCCGGATACGCCCTCCAGGCCATGCAACGCCCACCGGCCCAGGTGCTCGATGACGCGGTGCGCGGCCCTGCGGAGCGGTATCAGGACGTGCCGGTGAGCAGCGAGGTGGTCGAGGGCTCGGCACGGCAGGCCCTCTTGGCGGCCGCGGCCGATGCCGACCTGCTCGTCGTCGGGGCCCGCAGGCGCCACGGACATGTGGGGCTGCAACTGGGTTTGGTCAATCACGCGGTGCTGCATCACGCGCCGTGTCCGGTCGTGGTCGTGCCCCAGATCTGACCGGGGACGGCCGACGGGGCGAGGAGCCCGGTGGGTCGAGTGGCCGGTGGACAGGGACCTTCGGCCCCGTGATCGGGCTCCGCCGACGTTGCAAGGTGGTGGGGGAGACAGACGGGGCGGGGACGCACCAGCAACAGCTGGAGGCCAGACCATGAGCACACAGGATCCGCCGCAGGGATCAGGTCCCCACCGACCGCACCGGGAGAAGCACCCGCCGGACGGCGCGAACCCCATGACGCGCAGGTCCGATCGGGTCGAGACCTGGTGCTCCCGTCTCCTGCTGGCCGTGCTCGTCCTCGGACTGCCCGCGGCTTCGGTGAGCGCGGGGACGGCCGTCCACGAGTCGACGATGCGCACCGTTCGAGCCCAGGCCGCAGAGCGGTCCCAGATCACCGCACAGGTGACCTCGGCCCCGGAGGCAGCCCCGGGCAGCGCCGCGGACGAGAGACAGCAGGTCCAGCTCAGGTGGACCGATGAAGACGGCCGGCAGCGGACGGGAACCGCCCAGGTGGCACTGGACGAGACCGCCGGCTCGACCGTACGGATCTGGGTCGACCGCGAAGGAAACGTCACGGTCCCACCCATGTCCGCGAGCAACGCGCAGGTCACCGGCTGGATGATGGGCGGCATGACGGCGGCCGGCGTCTACGCCGGCTTCGTCGCGGCCCGCAGAGGGGTGCGCCTGGCGCTGGACCGCAGAAGGTACGCGCAGTGGGACGCCGAATGGGACCGGGTGGAGCCCCTCTGGTCCGCGCGGTTCCACAGGTGACGGGCGACAGGCAGGCCCCGTCGCCGGGACGTCGACCAGGAAGTGACGCTCATGTCCGATGCGACGACCACCGACCTGTACGAGGTCACGATGGCGATGTCGTACCTGCGGGAGGGGATGACCCACCCGGCGACGTTCAGCCTGTTCGCCCGCGCTATGCCGGCCGACCGCGGCTTCCTGGTGGCCGCCGGGCTGGAGTCGTCCCTGGACTTCCTGTCCGGGTTCCGGGTCGGCCCGGAGGACGTCGACGCCTTCGCCTCGGTCCTGCACCGTTCGGCGCGTGATCTGGAGCCGTTGCTCGGTACGGAGTTCACCGGCCGGGTCCGGGCGGTGCCGGAGGGTCGGATCGTCCTGGCGGGCGAACCGCTGCTGGAGGTGACCGCTCCGCTCCCGCAGGCCCAACTGGTCGAGACGTACGTCCTCAACCACGTCAACCACCAGACGACGATCGCCTCGAAGGCCGCGCGATGCGTCCTGGCCGCGGCGGGACACCCGGTCGTGGACTTCTCACTCCGCCGCACCCACGGCCCCGAAGCCGGCTACCAGGCCGCCCGTCTGAGCGCCATGGTCGGCTTCACCGGAACGAGCAACGTGGCGGCGGCCACCTCCGAAGGGCTGACGGCCGTCGGCACCATGGCCCACTCGTACGTCGAGGCGTTCGGCACCGAGGAGGCGGCCTTCCAGGCCTTCGCCCGGGCCCACCCCGGCCCGGTGACGTTCCTGGTGGACACCTACGACACCGAGGAGGGGGTCCGGGTCGCGGCCCGCGTTCTGCGGGACCTGGACCGCGGGCCCGGCTCGGCCGTACGGCTGGACAGCGGCGACCTGGGAGCCCTGGCCGTGCGGGCACGCGCCCTCCTCGACGCGGGCGGACTGCCGGACGTACGGATCATCGCCAGCGGCGGCCTCGACGAGTACGGCGTGGACGAACTGGTCCGCTCCGGAGCACCGATCGACGTCTACGCCGTCGGCACCCGCGTCGGGGTCTCGGCCGACGCCCCGTTCCTGGACTCCGCGTACAAGCTGGTCGAGTACGACGGCCGGCCGGTGATGAAGCTGTCGTCGGCCAAGGTGACCGCACCCGGGCAGAAGCAGGTGTTCCGCGGCCCCGGATACGCCGACGTGATCGGCCTGCGTGACGAGCGGCCGCCGGGGGAGGGCGTACCGCTGCTGGAGACGGTGATGCGGGACGGGCGGCGCACCGGCGAGCGCCCCACTCTGGACGAGAGCGGGGAGAGGTTCGCCGCCGACCTGGCCGGGCTCCCGCCCGCCGCACGGCGCATCAGGGACCCCGTCGCGCCACAGGCGGGGACCTCGGATCAGCTGACCGCCCTCGCCGACCGGGTCCGGCGTCGCATCGAAGACGCGGTCGGGGCCACATCCGTGGACGCGGACCCGCGCAACCACGAGCGGAGCACCACCGGATCCCGGCGCTCCGTACGGAGATGAGGAGGACCGTGATGCCGCATACCGTGGAATGGAGGGTCCGCCTCCACCTCTTCGAGGAGGAGGGAACGACCAAGGCACATGTGGTGCTGGACACCGGGACCACGGAGCTGTCCGGGCACGGGGACGCGCACCGGAATCCCGTGGACATGGATGTGCCGGAGATCGGTGACGAGCTGGCTGCGGGCAGGGCCCTGCACGACCTCGGCCGGCAACTGGTCGACATCGCCGAACGGGACATCGAGGGCATGAGCACGGCCGCAGCCGGGCGGCGAGCACGTCCGGAGCCCGGCTGGCCGACGCCGGATCAGATGCAAGGAGGATGACCGATGACACAGCCTGCCCGTCGCAGCAGGGGTTCGCTTCCGGTATGGGACCCCTTCCGCGAACTGGAGGAGCTGCACACGCGCATGGACCGGCTCATGCAGTCCGCCTTCCCCGCCGGCGCCGAACTCGGCGGCGCCGGGGTATGGGCGCCGCTGGCCGACATCGAGGACACCGAGGACGCGTACCTGGTGGAGCTGGATCTCCCCGGCGTGGCCAAGGACGACATCACCGTGGAAGTCACCGACTCCGAGATCGATGTCCACGGCGAGATCAAGGAGAAGGAACGCGCCGGTGTGGTGCGGCGCCGCTCCCGCCACGTCGGGGCGTTCGACTACCGCACGAGCCTGCCGCCGAACACCGACACCGCACACGTCAGCGCCGAGCTGACCAACGGAGTTCTCACCGTGCGGGTCCCGAAAGCCGAGAAGGGCACGGCGCAACGCATCGAGATCTCCGGCTGACACAGGGGCGGGGCAGGCCGCGACGGCGCGGGCACGGTCGCTGCCTGCCCTCATCCCCCGGCGGAACCCCCGGAGCCCTCTGCCGGGTACGTGATGTGCCCCGCGACGGAGACCACGCCGTCGACGCTCCGGCACAGACGCTCGATCACCGGGATCAGGTTCCCGTCCTCGACGGATCCACCGAGGCTCACGTGCCCTTCGTGCACCTCGACCGTCACGTCCCAGGCGACCGGCCCCAACGTTCGCCGCAGCACGTCCCCCGCGATCTCGTCGCGGATGGCGTCGTCACGGCGCAGGAAGATCCTCAGCAGGTCACCGCGGCTGACGATGCCCAGCAACCGGTCCGTCTCGTCCACGACGGGCAGTCGCTTGACGTTGTGGGCCGCCATGACGCGGGCCGCCTCGACCACGGTCCATTCCGGACGCGCGCACACAGCGGGCGCCGACATCAGCTCCTCGGCCCTGGCGCCTTCGGCCTTGGCACGCTCCCACGCCTCCGGATGCGGGACCGGCGCCAGCCCGGACGGGTCCGTCTGAGCCGAGGACTTGCGCAGCAGGTCGGCCTCGGACACCACGCCGACGGGGCGATCGAGTTCGTCGACCACGGGCGCGGCGGTGACGTCGCTCTCGGTGAGCAGCCTGACGATCTCCTTGAACTGCGTGTCGCGCCGTGCTCGCACGACGTTCCGGGTCATGAGCTCTTCGACCGTGCGGTGGTGCATGTCGCCTCTCCCTTCCGCCCGTGCGGCGGCACGCCGCCCGTGGGACGTTGGGTTACAGGAGCATTCTGAGGAAACGGCGGCGATCATGCGAGCTCAACTGGGCGATCAACTCGTGGTCGAGAGCCCTGCCACCGGCGTCACCAGGCGGGACGGCGAGATTGTCGGACTCCACCATGAGGATGGCACCCCACCCTATGACGTGCGCTGGTCGGACACGGGCGAGGTGACCCTCGTCTTTCCCGGCCCCGACGCGCACATCCATCACATCGAGCACGGACCCGGCACCCCACACGAGCCCTCCCGGACACGCACCGACCGGGCAGCCGGGCGGACCGGCACCGAGCCCCGCACCACCGCGCCGGGCAGGCCGCCCAACCCCGGTGACATCGGACGTCGCGTCGCCACCGAACGCGCACGTCAGGGACTGACCCGCGAGGAGACGGCCCGCCGCGCCGGAATGGCGCCGGAATACCTGGCCTATCTCGAGGAGCAGCCGGCCGACCCGACCGTGGCCAGTCTTGTCCGCCTGGCCGACGCGCTGGGTACCACCAGCGGCGCTCTGCGCGGCGGCGGTGTCGACCTGCCGCCCGGCCGGGGCCAGGCACTCCCGCACCCCCGGCTGGTGGAACTGGGCCGTGACGCATGCCGCGCCCTGCTCTCCACGCACGGCGTGGGGCGCGTCTCGGTGTCGACACCCGACGGGCCGGCGGTGGTGCCGGTGAACTACGAGGTCGTCGACGACGCGATCGCGTTCCGGACCGCGCCGGCCCTGGTCCCGGCGATGGCCGTGGGATCGGACGTCGCCTTCGAGGTCGACCAGGTCGACACGGCCATGAGCCAGGGCTGGAGTGTGCTGGTCGTCGGGCCCGCGCGGGAGGTCACCGACCCCGCGGAGGAGGAAAGGCTGGCCGGACGCGCCCACACCGGGCCGTGGCCGGGAGGTGAACGCGCGATGTGGGTGTCGATCCGGCCCACGCGCATCACAGGGCGCCGTATCACGCCGGCCGAGCACTAGGCCGTGTCCGCCCCTGCCGACGCACCTACTGCGGAGGTTCCGAGTCCGACTCGCCCGTGAGATGGGGATCGACGTCCACGACGCCCTCCACGGCGCGGATGAGCCGTACGGCGACCGAGATCAGCGAGGTGTCGCGGATGTGGCCGCGGAGGGTGACGACTCCCTCGTGCACATTCACGTGGATGCCGTGGCTGAAGCCCGGGAACAGGTAGGACACCACGGTGCGCCGTACCTCCTCCTCGATCTCCTCGTCCGGCCGCAGGAAGACCTTCAGCAGATCGGCACGGCTGACGATGCCCTGGAGCATGTCGACTTCGTCGACCACGGGCAGCCGTTTGACGTGCTTGACGGCCATGATCCTGGCCGCCTCGGCCAGCGTGGCGCCGGGGTGGACCGTGATCGCGGGTGTGCTCATGAGCTCCTCGGCCGTCACGGCCCCTGCCTTGGCGATGTCGGCCAGGCGCCGGCGCTGCTCCACGAGGCCGGGGTCGCTGTCGTGGAACTCCTCCTTGGCCAGCAGGTCGGCCTCGGAGACGACCCCGATGACACGCCCTTCTCCCTCCAGCACCGGCATGGCGCTGACCTTCCACTGCTCCATGGTCCGGACGATCTCCTTGAACGGAGCGTCACGTCCGACCGCCACGACCGTCTGCGTCATCACATCGCTCACGATGTGAGGGGTCTCGGGCACTTGGGCCTCCTCGCCTCGTCAGGGCACCTCGCCCGCGCCGTAGGGCGCGTACAGGTCGAGCAGCCGCACCCGGGCGGACCTGAGCCGGCGTGCCAGCACACCGAGGACGTAGGTCGTGAGTTCGTGATCCAGCTCCGGGTCGGCGGCGCACAGCTCACGGACCGCAGCCGCGTCGAACTCGTAGGCCCGCACCGGGCTGCCGGCCTCGGCACCCAGATGCCACTGGTGGGGAGGCAGCAGCCAGGACCAGCCGAGCAGCCGTCCGGCGCCCAGGGTCTCGATGACCGCCGCCTGCCTGCCGGGCACGTGAAGGTCGAGGGACACCGTGCCCGTGTGGATGATCCAGAAGCGGTCGGCCTTGCCGCCCTCCTCGAAGATGCGCTCGCCCATCGCGAACGACACCTCGCGAGCGAGGGTCATGAGCCGCTCACGATGCTCCTTGGTCATGGCGCCGAAGACGCCGGTCCTCGCAACCACCATGGACTTCCCTTCGCCATGACCTCGAAGCGGAGGCGGGCTCGTGTCCGGTCACGGACGGCCGCATGACTCCACGATCGTCGCAATTCGGCACGGTGCAACCCGGGCCGAGATCTCCGACCGGGTCCCGCCCACGTGTCGCGACAGGCCCGGGGCGGTGCGACCGTGTTCACAGGGGGTTCTCAGCAGTGGCCAGGCAGGAAGGCGGTGGAAACCATGGAGCTGCCACTGGTCGTGGGCGTCGACGGATCGGATTCCAGCCTGGAGGCGGTGGACTGGGCGGTGGACGAGGCGGCGCGCCACGGGCTGTCCCTGCGGCTCGTCTTCGCCTCGCTGTGGGAGCGCTACGAGGGAGCCCGCCCGTCCTTCAGCACCGACCGCGCGGCCGACAAGGTCATGGCCGAGCACATCACGGCGTCCTGCGCGGAACGTGCCCGGCTGCGCGACCCCGAGGTGAAGGTGTCGAGCGAGGTACTGCCCGACGACGCCGCGTCCGCGCTGCTGCACGCGGCTCATGAATCCTTCGCCCTGGTCACGGGTTCCCGCGGTCGCGGCGAGATCGCCGGGTTGCTGCTGGGATCGGTCGGCCTCACCGTGGCCGCCCGTGCCGTGTGCCCGGTCGTCGTGGTCCGCGGTGGGAGGCGGAACCAGCAGGGTTCCTACGGCCGCGTGGTGGTCGGCGTCGGTGACGCCTCCGACGGCTCGGCCGCCGTGCGCTTCGCCCTCCGCGAGGCCGAGGCACGCGGCTGCGCCCTGCACGCCGTACGGGCCTGGCGCCGCCCCGCACATGAGCACGCGGACAGTCCCTTGATCGTGGACGACGCCGCCGGTTCACAGGAAGAACGGGCATCCGCTCTCCTCACCGAGGCACTGCGCGACGCCGCGGAGGACGACCCGCAGGTGGAAGTGGAGCGCCAAGCCGTCGAAGGCCCCGCCCACAAGGTCCTCCTGGACGCCTCGGCCGATGCCGACCTGGTGGTCGTGGGTGCCCAGCGGCGGCACGGTCACTTCGGCCTGCAACTCGGCAGGACCGCCCATGCTCTGCTGCATCACGCCGCATGCCCGGTCGCCGTCGTCCCGCAGCGAGACTGAGCGCCGCCACACGGGCTCACGCTCCCGCACCATGCGTGAGGGGAGAAGGCGAGGGGCGACGGATGCCGGAGTGGATCTGGGAGTACGAGGGATACGACCCTGATGCCGAGCGGTTGCGCGAGTCGTTGTGCACGCTCGGCAACGGCTACGTCGCCACCCGCGGCGCCGTGCCGGAGAGCAGGGCGGGCCTGGTGCACTACCCGGCCACCTACGCCGCCGGGGTCTACAACCGCCTGGAGTCGACCGTCGCGGGACGCCGCGTCGTCAACGAGGACCTCGTGAATCTTCCCAACTGGCTGCTCCTGCGGTTCCGTCTCCGCTCCGCCGACGGATCGGCGGGCCCCTGGTTCTCGCCCGACACTCACCGGTTGTCCGACTACCGGCACACCCTGGATCTGCGCCGAGCCACACTGACGCGTACCTTCCGGTACCGGGACGACGAGGCGGGCATGCTGGGCGTGGAGCAGAGTCGCCTGGTGGACATGGCGGACCCCCACCTGTGCGCGCTGCGGACCGTCCTCACGGCCGAGGAGTGGTCGGGCGAGGTCGAGGTCGAATCCGTCCTCGACGGCGATGCGACCAACAGCAACGTCCACCGCTACCGGTCGCTCAACGGAGATCACCTGACCCGGATACGGACGGGAGAGGCGGGCACCGACACGACGTGGCTGCGGTGCCGGACCAGCAGCTCCGACATCGGTATCAGCATGGCGGCGCGCACGGTCGTCGTCGGGCAGTCGCCCACGTCGTCCGAGCTTCGCCCGTCCCGTCACCGAGCCGTCCACCGACTGGTGATCCCGATCGCTCCGGGACGGCCCGCCGTGGTCGAGAAGACCGCGGCCCTGTTCACCTCACGCGACCCGGCGATCGGTGACCCGCTCGCCGCGGCGCTCGACCGCGTGACCACAGCCGGGGACTTCCCGGCGATTCTCGCCTCCCACGTCGCGGCGTGGGCGCGGTTGTGGCGCCGCGCGGACCTCCAGGTACCCGGAGACGCGGGCCGTGTCCTGCGCCTGCACCTGTTCCACGTGTTGCAGACACTGTCGCCGCACACCGCGGAACTGGACGTGGGCGTGCCGGCCCGCGGACTGCACGGCGAGGCGTACCGGGGCCACGTCTTCTGGGACGAGCTGTTCGTCCTGCCGTATCTGAACCTGCACCTCCCGGAGGTCTCGCGGGCCCTGCTGAACTACCGTCACCGGCGCCTTCCCCAGGCCTGCCGAGCCGCTCACGCGGCAGGCCGGAGCGGGGCCATGTACCCGTGGCAGAGCGGCAGCGACGGCCGTGAGGAAACCCAGCAGCTGCACCTCAACCCCCGTTCGGGCCGCTGGCTGCCCGACAACTCCCGGCTCCAGCACCACGTCGGCTCCGCCGTCGCCTACAACGTGTGGCAGTACTGCGAAGCCACCGGCGACACCGAGTACCTGCACACCAAGGGCGCGGAGATGCTGTTGCAGATCGCCCGCTTCTGGGCGGACAGCGCCGAGTTCGCGCCCGAGGACGGCCGCTACCGCATCCGCGGCGTGGTCGGCCCCGACGAGTACCACGACAGCTACCCCGACGCCGCCCGGCCGGGACTGGACGACAACGCGTACACCAACGTCACCGCCGCCTGGGTCCTCGGCCGCGCCCTCGACCTCGTACAGCGCCTGCCCGCATGGCGCCGAGAGGAACTGTTCGAGCGCATCGGGCTGGACGGCGGCGAACTCCCCGCATGGGACGAGATCTCCCGGCGGTTGCGGGTTCCGTTCCACCGGGGCGTCATCAGCCAGTTCGACGGGTACGGCGATCTCGCCGAGCTGGACTGGGAGGCGTACCGGGCGCGCTACCACAGCATCCGGCGGCTGGACCGGATCCTCGAGGCCGAGGGCGACACCGTCAACCGGTACCAAGCCTCCAAGCAGGCCGACGTGCTGATGCTCGGTTACCTCTTCTCGGCCGCCGAGCTGCGGGACCTGTTCCGCCGCCTCGGCTACGCCATGGACGACGCGATCTGGCGCAGGACCGTCGACTACTACCTCAGGCGCACGAGCCACGGATCCACTCTCAGCGGCCTCGTCCACGCCTGGGTCCTCGCGCGGGCCAGACAGGCCGAAGCCTGGAGGTACTGCCGGGAAGCCCTGGAACAGGATGTCGCCGACCTCCAGGGCGGCACGACCGGTGAAGGCATCCACCTCGGTGCCATGGCCGGCACCCTGGACCTGGTGCAGCGCGGCCTGACCGGACTGGAGCCCCGCGAGGACGCCCTCCGGCTGGACCCGGTGCCCCTTCCGGCGCTGTCCGAGTACGGGTTCTCGCTGCGCTACCGAGGCCACTGGGGCGTGAGCGTACGGCTGCAGCGCGGACAGCTGCGGCTCGGCGTGCCCGACTCGGAGGAATCACCGATCCGTGTGGTGCTGCCCGACCGTGCCGTGACCGTCGCGCCGGGAGAGGCCTGCACGCTCCAGCTTCCGCAGGACTGATCCGTCCGGTACGCCGATGGGTGCGTCCTGATGCCGCGGCGTGAGACCTGTTGCACACTTTCGGCATGCCCGAGGAGCAGTCGCAGCCGCCCCCTCCCGAGTCACTGCTGCAGGTGATCGACAACCTCGCCCGGTTCCACCGAGAGCATGAGGAGTACTACTCACAGGCCCCGTTGCGGCAGGCCGGCGAACTGCAAGCGCGATCCCGGGCGCTGAAGGCCCTGGCCGACCGGTGGAGCGTGGTCGAGGCCGGTGAGCAGACCTCGGCGATCCCGTTCGCGGGGGCGGAGGATCTGAACGCTCCGGGGCTCGTGGCGGAGTCGGGGATTCTCTTCATGGAAGGGGAGAACGAGCCCGCCGAGCTCCGGAGGCTGAAGCGCGAAGTCGGACTGGTCGCCGACGAGACCGCGCACGGCGGTGTCTGGCTGGCCCGGGCGATGGAGCAGGCCTGGGAGATCGCGGGTGGTCTGGCCGCTCACCCGGCGCTTGCGGACCTGCTGGGGGAGCGGCACCGGATCATCGCCAATGACTGGCAGGCGGCCGGCCTGCAGGCTCTGGTGGCGCGGCTGCTGCGCCGCGCACTCGACCTGCTGACCCAGGTCGACTTCTCTCCGGCGGCGCTTCGAGCCGACCTGCGAAGCGGGCGGAAGGCCCCCGCCTACCTCTATTCGGCTTCCGAGCTGCTCGACCGGGCTGCCGACCTGATGGCGGAGTCGGCGACGCTGGTGCACGAGAACGAAAGGCGCTGGCGCATGTTCCGTGCGCGAGTTCACGAGTTGCAGGCCGGGTGAGCCGGCGGACACCGGAGTGGTCTCGTCGCGAGAGATCCGGGTTCGGCGAGCAGGGTCGGCACGGGTGGCAGGGCGGCGGCCTTCGCCGTCGGCGCCGCGGCGGTCCGATCCGCGCCACAGGCCGTGGGAGACGCGCATGGAGTGGTTGGTCTCACTGGCGGGAGCCGGGCTGGTCATGGCCGCTCTGCGAGACCTGTTCCATACCCTCTGGCACCCCACACGGCACGGCGGCCTGAGCCGACTCGTCATGACCGCGCTGTGGAGACTCTCCCATCATGTGCGGGCGCGCAGGCGCGTGGCCGGACTCGTCGGCCCGCTCGCCATGGTGACGGTGGTCGGTATGTGGGCCACCACGATCATCCTGGGCTGGGCCATCGTCTACTGGCCCCACATGCCCGAGGCGTTCACCTTCACCGGCGGCTCACGGCCCGCGCAACAGGTGGACCTGCTCGACGCTCTCTACCTGTCGCTCGTCACCGTGGCCACTCTCGGACTCGGGGACGTCGTGCCGGCCGAGGGCTGGCTCCGCGTCGCAGCGCCGTTGGAAGCGCTCGTCGGGTTCGCCCTCCTGACCGCCACCGTCTCCTGGGTCCTCGAGATCTATCCGGCCCTGACCCGCAGAAGAGTCCTGGCGGTCCGTCTGGCTCTCCTGCGCGGCTCGGACCCGGCAACGGAGCAACTCGACTGCGCTGTGGGGGCTCTGCTGCTGGACGGCCTCGCCACCGAGGTCGTGCGGGTCCGCATCGACTTCACCCAGTACGCGGAGGCGTACTACTTCCATGACGGTGAGGACCACGCCTCACTGGCGGCCATGGTCGGCTACGCCTTGGACCTCGCCCGGCGCGGGCAGGCCGCCAGGCGGCCGGACGTGCGTCTCACCGGCGACGTGCTGGCCGGCGCCCTCGACGACCTCGCCGACGTCCTGGACCAGCGCTTTCTGCACACCGGTGGCACCCCGACGGACGTCTTCGCCGCGTACGCCGCCGACCACGGGCGCAGTCTCACACCCCCTGAACGCCGCAACGGTGGTTCCCTGCACGGCGGGAGCCGTTGATGGCGGGCGAAGCCCGGGACACGACACGTTCCGCTGCGGGACTGCCGTCGGCCGAGGCCGCGCGCCGGCTGACGCGCCACGGGCCCAACGAGATCCCGTCGGAGCCTCGCGCGCCGGTGTGGCGGCGTGTTCTGCAGCAGTTGCGCGACCCGTTGATCCTGGTGCTCCTGGTGGCCGCCGCTCTGACGATCGCCACCGGTGATCTCTCCGATGCCGCCGTGATCCTGCTCGTGATCACGGTGAACACCGTGGTCGGTGTGGTGCAGGAGGTGCGGGCGGAGCAGGCGGTCATGGCCCTGTCCGCGATGAGCGCCCCCGCGGCCAGGGTGGTGCGGGACGGCGAGGAACGCTCGATCCCGGCTGCCGAGGTGGTGCCGGGTGATCTGGTGCTGGTGGCCGAAGGCGACATCGTGCCCGCCGACGGATACGTCCTGGCAGGCGCGTCGCTGCTGGCGGACGAGTCCTCGCTGACGGGTGAGTCCGTACCGGTGGAGAAGGCCCCGGACCCCGACGTGACGCGGGGCACGGTGTCGGCGGGCACGGTCGTCGTCCGGGGACGCGGCCGCGTCGTGGTCACCGCCACCGGGGCGCAAAGCGCCCTCGGACGGATCGCGTCGCTGATGGGCGCCGCGCCCGGTCTGACGCCGTTGCAGCGCCGGCTGGCGAGGTTCGGCCGGGTTCTGGCGGCCGTCATCGTGGTGCTGTGCGCCGTCGTCCTCGCTCTCGGGCTGGTGCGCGGGCAACCCGTGGAGCTGATGATCGTGGCGGCCATCAGCCTCGCCGTCGCGGCCGTACCCGAGTCGCTGCCCGCCGTGGTGACGCTCGCTCTCGCGCTGGGCGCCCGGCGGATGGCCGACCGGTCCGCCATCGTCCGCAGGTTGCCCGCGGTGGAGACCCTCGGCTCCGTGACCGTGATCGCCACCGACAAGACCGGCACCCTGACCGAGGGCCGGATGGCGGCCGAGCGGTTGTGGACGCCGCGCGGGGAGGCCGCGGTCGTGGGTACGGGCTACGAACCCGGGGGCCGGGTCGTCCGCGACGGCGAGACGGTCACCGTGGGTGACGCGCCTGATCTGGCGGAGCTGCTCCGTGCCGCGATGCTGTGCAACGACGCGGCGCTGGAGCCCCCGCCGGACGGTTCCACGGAGTGGCGAGCGCTGGGCGATCCCACGGAGGCCGCCCTCCTCGCGGCCGGGGCCCGCCTCGGGCTGGACCGGACGGCGCTCGACAGCGAACTGCCGCGAGTCGAGGAGATCCCGTTCGACAGCGGCCGCAAGCGCATGACGACCGTGCATCACAGGCCCGAGGGCGGCCTGCGAGTCGCCTGCAAAGGGGCACCGGAGGCGCTGCTCCGGCCGCGGGTACTGGCCGACGGTCCGGACGTACTCGCCCGGGCGGCGGCCCAGGCGGCGACGCTGGCACGAGGCGGGTACCGGGTGCTCGCCGTCGCCTCGGCCGACCACGAGGAGGGGGAAAAGCCGCCGGGGACGTGGGAGTCGGGCCTGTCGCTCCTGGGTCTCGTCGGCATCCTCGACCCGCCTCGCAGCGCGTCGGAGGCGACCATCGCCGCCTGCAAAGCGGCCGGCATCGTCCCCGTGCTGATCACCGGCGACCACCCGCTGACCGCACATGCCGTGGCCGGGCGCCTCGGCATCGCCACCCGGGACGAGGAGGTCACCACCGGCGAGCGGATCCGCGAAGGCACGGCGGGCGAACTGACCGGCGTACGCGTCTACGCCCGCACCACACCCGAGCAGAAGCTGGACATCGTCCAGGCGTGGCGCGGTGCGGGGCACGTGGTCGCGATGACCGGAGACGGCGTCAACGACGGCCCGGCACTGCGCCGGGCCGACATCGGCGTCGCCATGGGACGGCGCGGCACCGAGGTGGCACGCCAGGCGGCCGATCTCGTGCTGGCCGACGACAACCCGGCCTCCATCGTGTCGGCCGTCGAGGAGGGGCGCCGGGTCTACGCGAACGTGCGCCGGTTCCTGCTCTACGGGCTCGCCGGTGGAACCGCGGAGATCGTGGTCATGCTCGTCGGGCCCTTCCTGGGGATGCCGCTGCCGCTGCTGCCGGCGCAGATCCTGTGGATCAACCTGCTCACGCACGGGGTGCCCGGTGTCGCGCTCGGCGCGGAGCCCGTCGCTCCGGACGCGATGCGACATCCACCGCGGCCGCCCGAGGAGAGCGTGCTGGGCGCCGGGCTGTGGCCGCGGATCCTGTTCATGGGGGCCTTCGTCGCCGCGGTGACCCTGGTGGCCGGGGTGTGGGCGCGGGAGACGGGACGCCCCTGGCAGTCCATGATCTTCCTGGTTCTCGGCGCGACCCAGCTCGGCGTGGCGCTGGGTTCCCGGGCCCGTCCGGGGAGTCTGGCCAACCCCTTTCTGCTGGTCGCCGTGGGCGCGGCCCTGGCCCTTCAGGCGGCCGGGGTCTATCTGCCCGTCCTGCGGGACTTGCTGGGTACGGAACCGCTGTCGTTCGCCGAATTCGCGATCGCCTGCGCCTTGTCCGGCCTCGGCCATGTGGTCATGCGGGTGCAGACGCGGCTGTGGCCGGAGCGGGTGCCGCGAGCCGCCTCGACCGGACCCGGCGGTCCGGGTGGTCGGCCTCCTCGCTCCGCTCCCTGAGTGCCGTTACTCCGCGTTGAGGTGGTCGACCACGTCGGTGACGTCCTCGATGTCCCGGATCGCCTCGACCAGCTGCGGGACGAGTGCCGTGTCCAGCCTGCCCGCCAGGGTCACGACGCCGTTGTCCACCGCCACCTCGACGACGTCGGACGCCGGGAGGAACTCGCGCCGCAGGATGCGGGACTCGATCTCCTCGCGGATCTCGGCGTCGTCGCGGACGAGCGACCGGAGCAGGTCGCTGCGGCTGACCGCACCGACGAGCCGACCGTGGTGGTCCGTGACGGGCAGCCGCTTGAGTCGTGAGCGAGCGGCGGTCCAGGCGGCGTCGGCCACCGGATCCCCCGGGTGGACGGTGACCGCCGGGTAGGTCATGAGGGTGGCCGCGGTCTCACCCCGGCTCTTCTCGTAGAGGCGGTGTTCCCGGAGCCTGGCGAGGGGACCGGCCCGGTGCGGGACGGCCATGACGGCGGCCTTGGCGAGGAGGTCGGACTCGGACACCACCCCGACCACGTGGTCCTCGGCGTCCACGACCGGAACGGCGCTCAGCCGCTCGCGCGAGAGCGTGCGGGCGACGTCGAGGAACGGAAGGTCGCCGGGGACCGAGACGGCCGGCACGCGCATGACGTCGCGTACGTGCGGCGATTGCGGTGCCCGTCCCCCGGTTCGGTGCCCGGCACGGGTGGGCGGCGTGTCCGCCGGCTCGGCTGCGGGCTCGCCCGCCTCCGTCGCCGCCTCCGCGGCCGCGGCGTGGGCGAGGGCACCGAGATAGCGCTGCAGCAGGTCCTGGCGGTGCTCTTCTTTTGGTGTCCAAGGGCTGTGCGGGGCGGCGCGACGGGCTTCCCGTCCAGCGGCTCGGTGTTCGAAGTCGCTCACGGCAACCTCCCGAAGAGCACGGCCGGTCACCTACCCGGCCAGTGTCCCACCGATCCCGGACGCACGCCCCCGTACGGCCGGGGACCGCGTGCGCGGCGCGGGCCGACGCGACACCTCCGGTCCCGGAGCGGAGACTTGAACCGAGAGCCGACATGAGGGGAGCCCATGGAGGGATTCCGGGATTTCCTGATGCGCTTCCGACCGGCGGGATCGCCCGGCCGGGCGGCGCCCGGGGGCGTGCCCTCGGATCGCTCCGCGCAGCTCTCCGCCGAACTACAGCCGCCACTGGCCCTGTTGGAGCAGGCCGAGGCCGAGGCACGGACCGTACGCGAAGGGGCGGCCCGCCGCGCCGAGCAACTGCGGACCGAGGCCGCACAACAGGCCGGGGAGATCATCGCGCGGGCACGCTCCGGGGCCCACGACGTCCGGGTGGAGGCCGCCGACCGGGTACGCCGCGCCGCCGAGACCGAGGCGGCGGAACTCCTCACCGCCGCCGAGCGGGACGCGGCCGCCGTACGACAGCGGGCCGAGACGCGCATGCCCGCCCTCGTGGACCGGGTGGCGGCGCTCGCGACCGAGGAACTCGTGCAGGCCGGCGCGGCTGTCCAGGGCCCGCGCGGCGAGCCCGGGGGAAGGGGCCCGGGGTGAGCGCCGGATGGGTCGCCGGTGTCACCCGGTCCCGGGCCATGCGGTCGAGGAGTCTCGGCACGGCGGGGGTCCGGGAGGTGGCTTCGGCCCCGACCCTCGACGACGCACTGCGCTACCTGAGCGGCACGGCCTACCGGCGCGACCTCGATCCCGGGGCGTCGCTCGCCGAGGCCCAGCGAACGGTCGGAGCGACGCTGCTGTGGCACCTGCGCGTGCTCGCCGGATGGCAGCCACGCGGTGGTGCGGCGGCGATCCGCGCGCTCGCCGCAGGGTTCGAGATCTCCAACGTCGAGGACCGTCTCCGTGCGTTGTCGGGTGCGGATTCCGCCGGGTCCTTCCGGCCCTACCGGCTCGGCACGCTGGAGACCGTGTGGCCCCGGCTGTCCCGGGCCGGATCGCCGTCCGAGCTCAGGTCCGGGCTGGCCGCGTCCGTGTGGGGCGACCCGGGCGCCGATTCCCCCGCCGCGGTGGCCACGGGGATGCGGGTCTCCGCCGCGGTGCGCACCGCGGCCGCCGTGCCGGAAGCAGTGCGCTGGGCGGCGGGGCGGCTCGCTCTCCTGTTCGCACGCGAGGTGTTCCTCCTCGGCCGCCGGCCGACGGAACCCTCCGTCCGGCGGGCCGCCCGGCTGCTCGGGCAGGACGCGGTGAGCGCGGCCTCGTACTCCGACTTCCGGCAGCACCTGCCCGGCACGGCGCGCTGGGTGGTGGAGGGGCTCGACGCCGCGTCCGACCTGTGGCGGGCGGAGGCCCGCTGGTGGGACCGGGTCGACAGGGACGGCGCCGAGCTGCTGCGCGCCTCCCGCCTCGGCTCCGGGCCGGTGGTGGGCGCCGTCGCGGTGCTGTCCACGGACGCCTGGAGGGTGCGCGGGGCGCTGGAGCTGGCCGCCCGGGGAGGCGGACCGCCGGAGGCCTTCGATGCGCCGGCCTGAGGTGATGGTCCCGGTCCGCATGCGGCGCGTGGCGATCCTCGCCCCGCGCCCGGCCCTGAGGGACACCCTGGTCCGGGTCGCCGAGGCGGGCTGCGTCGAGATCGACCCGGTCGACGGCGGCGCGCGGGGCGCGGCGGCCGGCAGACTGCAGCGCCTGCGTCAGGCGCCTGCCGAAGCCGTCCTCAGCGTCGGGCCGCCCGACCTCGACGCACTGGAACGCGCGGGCCGGGTGGATCTGCTGGCGGGCGAAGCCCAGCTCGAGGAGCGGCTCCGCGGCGTGGTCCAGCGCGGCGGGGTCGGCGCGCTGGCCGGGTGGTGCCCCGCCGCCGAGGTCCCCGCGACCGCCGAGCGCCTCGCCGGTGCGGGGGCGGCGCTGGTGCCGCTGAAGGCACCCCGCGGTGTCGACCCACCGACCCTGCTGCGCACCACCGGCGCGGTACGGCGATCGTTCACGCCGCTGGTCCGCACGTACGGCACGGTGCCCTACGCCGACCTCGACCCCACCCTGCCCGCGGGCATCGTGTACGTGGTGATGTTCGGCGTGATGTTCGGCGACGCCGGACACGGCGCGCTGCTGCTCCTGGCCGGGCTCCTGCTGCGCGCCGGCCGGCCGCGCAGGGCGGCGTCGCTGCACGCGCTGTGGCCGTTCGTGGCCGGGGCGGGGCTGACCAGCACCCTGGCCGGACTGGCCTACGGCGAGTTCTTCGGCCCGACCGGTGTCCTGCCGGTGCTCTGGCTCGACCCGCTGGACGAGCCGATGCGGCTGCTGGCCGCCGCCGTCGCTCTCGGCGCCGCACTCCTGGCGCTGGCGTACGGGGCGGGGATCGTGAACCGCTGGCGGGAGAACGGGCCGTCGAACGCCCTGTACGCGGCGTCCGGCATCGCCGGGGCGGCGCTCTACCTCGGGCTCGTCCTGAGCGTCGGCGCGGGGCTGCTGGGCCGCACCGGCTACGCGTTCGCGGGCGCGGCCGTCGCTGCCACGGGGCTCGTCCTGGCCGGAACCGGGATGTACCTGGCCACCGCGGGCGGCCCGGGCGGCGCCGCCCAGACCGGCATCCAGCTCTTCGACGTGGTGGTACGCATCGGCTCGAACCTCGTGTCCTTCGCACGCCTGGCGGCCTTCGGGCTCACGCATGCCGCACTCGGCGACATCGTGTGGCGCGGCACGACAGCGCTGGCGGGGGCGGGGGCCGCCGCGCTCGTGGCGGCGATCCTGGTCTTCGCCGTCGGCAACGCCCTGGCCTTCGCTCTGGAGGCGCTGGTCGCCGGGGTGCAGGCGTTGCGGCTGGAGTTCTACGAGCTGTTCTCCCGGGTCTTCGAGGCACAGGGCCGTCCCTTCCACCCCTGGCACCTGCCCGTACAACGCACGGAGGCGTCCTCGTGATCACCTGGCTCATCGCCCTTCCCGTCATCGTGGTGGTCTGTCTCGTCACCCGGCTGCTGCTGCGCCGGTCCGGGCGGGCGGCCCTGCGGCTGGTGATCGCCGCCGACGCCCTCCTGTTCGTCGGCGCGTTCGCGCTGCTCGCGGTGGCACTCGGCAGCGGGGACGCACAGGCCGCCGCGACGGCCACGGAGGTCGCGCAGGACTCCGGATCCGGCTCCGCCGCGCTGATCGGCGCCGCGATCTCGGTGGCCGGAGCATCGATCGGGGCGTCGATCGCCGTCGCCTACACAGGTGCCGCGGCCATCGCCGCCCTCAGCGAGCGGCCCGAACTCTTCGGCCGGGCCATGGTGATCGTCGGCCTCGCCGAGGGCATCGCGATCTACGGCCTGGTCGTCGCGATCATCCTCATCGGAAGGGCATGACATGGGACGCGTGGTCGCCATCGGAGAACAGGTGAGGGTGGCGGGATTCGCGCTGGCCGGGGTGCACACGCTCCCCGCAGAGGAGCCGGACGCGGTACGGGAGGCGTGGCGGAACCTGCCGGACGACGTGGAGCTGGTGATCCTCACTCCGGCGGCGGCCGACGCGCTGGGCCCGGCGCCGCGGGAGGCCACCACACCGCTGTCCGCGGTGATGCCGCCATGAGGACGCCCGCCCCGGACGAGGCCGAGGCCGCACTCCAGCCCGTGCGTACCGAGTTGCTGCGGGCTGCCCATGCCGAGGCCGCCGAGCTCCTGGCCCGTGCCGAACGCGATGCGGCGGACCTGCTCGACGACGCCCGCACCGAGGCCCGGAGGATTCTTGACGAAGCCCGCCGTGAGGGCGAGACCCAGGGCGGGACCGCCGGCCGTGACCTGCGCGCGCGGGCCCGACGACAGGCGAGGGCTCATGAACTGGCAGCCCGGCGTGAGGCGTACGAGGAGCTGCGCCGCCGCGTCACCGAGCGTGTCCGGGAACTGCGGCACGCGCCGGACTACGCGTCCGTCCTGGAGCGGCTGACCGGGCACGCGCGCCGGCTTCTCGGACCGGACGCGGAGGTCACCGTGCAGCCCGGCGGGGGCGTGGTCGCCCACGCTCCGGGGCGGCGGGTCGACTGCACCCTGGACGCCCTGGCCGCGCGTGCGCTGGTCCGGGCCGACGTGGAGGCCGAGACGCTGTGGGCGCCGTGAGAGCGAAGGTCTCGTCGCGTGTCCTGCGGGTCGCCGGACCGCTGGTCGAGGTCGCGTACACGGAGGGGGTGGCCATGCACGACCTGGTGTTCCTCGGTGACGCCCGCCTGCCCGGCGAGGTGGTGGCGATCAGCGGCGACATCGTCACCGTCCAGGTGTACGAGTACACCGGAGGGCTCGCACCCGGTGACCCCGCCTACCCCGGAGGGAGACCGCTCTCCGCGCTCCTCGGCCCCGGACTGCTGGGGGGAATCTTCGACGGTCTGCTCCGGCCTCTGGCCGGCGCCGGGGACCGGCTCGTCCCCGGCGCGGCCCAGGCGGCCGGGCAGGACCGGAGCTGGTCGTTCGTCCCGCGGGTGAAGGAGGGCGCACGGGCCTCGGCGGGTGAGGAACTCGGCGAGGTGCGGGGGGCCGGACCGGTAAAGGTGCGTGTGCTCGTACCGCCGGGAGCCGGTGGCGTGGTGGAACGCATCGCGGGCGCGGGCGACTATCCGCAGGATGCCGTCGTGGCCGTGGTGGACGGCACCGACGTGCGGATCGGCGCCACCTGGCCCGTACGCCGGCCGCGTCCGGTACGCGAGCGCGGTGGCGAGCCGCAGGTGCTGAGCACCGGACAGCGCGTGATCGACCTGCTCTTCCCCGTGGCCCACGGCGGCACGGTCGCCGTTCCGGGCGGCTTCGGAACCGGCAAGACCGTGCTGCTGCAACAGATCGCCAAGTGGTGCGACGCCGACGTGATCGTCTACGTCGGCTGCGGCGAGCGGGGCAACGAGATGGCCGATGTCATCGCCGAGTTCTCCGCACTCGAGGACCCCCGTACCGGCGGACGGCTCGCCGAGCGGACCGTGACCGTCGCCAACACCTCCAACATGCCGATGATGGCCCGCGAGGCGAGCATCCACACCGGCGCCACGGTCGCCGAGTACTTCCGCGACATGGGACTCGACGTCGTGGTCATCGCCGACTCGACCTCCCGGTGGGCCGAGGCACTGCGCGAGTTCGCCTCCCGGACCGGCGAGCTGCCGGCGGAGGAGGGCTATCCGGCCTCTCTCGCCTCGGCGATCGCCGCGTTCTACGAGCGGGCGGGAGCCGTGACCACGCTCGGCGGCGAGCGCGGCTCGGTCACCGTGATCGGCGCGGTCTCACCGCCGGGCGGCGACATGACCGAGCCGGTCACCGCGCACACCGAGCGGTTCGTACGCTGCCTGTGGTCGCTGGACCGCGACCTCGCCTACGCCCGGCACTATCCGGCCCTGTCCTGGTCGGGGTCGTTCTCCCGCGACGCGGCGACGCTCGGTGTCCGGCAGGCGGCGGCGGGCGACCCGGCCTGGCCGGCGCGGCGCGCACGTGTCGCGGCCCTGCTGGCCGAGGCGGACCGGCTGGCCGACCTCGTCGACCTGATCGGCATCACGGCGCTGCCCGACCAGGAGCGCGTCAGCGTCCTCGCCGGACGGCTCCTGCGCGAGGGGGTGCTCCAGCAGAGTGCCCTGTCGGACCGGGACGCGTACTGCGGCGCGGACAAGACCGCCGCACTGGTCGACGCCGTGCTCGCGGTCGTCGACCGCTGCCGGGAACTGGTCGACTCGGGTGTACCGGCGGCCGTCGTCGAGGACACGGACTTCGAACCGGTGCTCCGTGCCCGCGAGGCGGTCGGCCCGCACGACGCCGGGGGAGTGGCGGCACGGCGGGACGCCATGCTCGCCCGGCTCCGGGAGGTGCGGTGAGGTGAGCGGTGGCTGCCGCGGGGGAGGCGAACGGCTGTGACCCTGTGGGGCGACGTCGAGTACACGGCGATCCGCGAGCTGCGGGGGCCGCTCGCCGTCGTGGAGGGAGTCACGGGCGTCGGCTGGGACGAGTACGTCCGGATCAGCCTGGAGTCCGGCGAGCAGCGCCATGGTCTCGTCCTGGAGGTGGACCGCGGCCTCGCCGTGGTCCAGGTCCTGGAGGACACCACCGGAATGGACCCCAGAGGCATCCGGGTTGCCTTCACGGGAGGGCCGCTGCGCATCCCCGTGGGCCCCGGCTGGCTGGGCAGGGTCTGCAACGGACGCGGCGAACCCCTCGACGGCGGGCCACCGGTGTTCGGGCACAGCAGCGTCGCGGTCGGCGGCAGCCCCATCAACCCCGTCCGCAGGGAGCCACCCTCCGCGCCGGTCATCACCGGTGTCGGCGCGGTCGACGCACTGACCACCCTGGTGCGCGGGCAGAAGCTGCCGGTGTTCTCCACGGCCGGACTGCCCCATCTCGAGCTGGCCGCCCAGATCGCGGCCCAGTCCACCGTCGGCGGCGAGTCGTTCAGCGTGGTCTTCGCCGGCATGGGCCTCACCCATCCGGACGCCTCCTTCGTCCGCGACGCCCTGGAGGAACGCTCGGCCGCCGGCGAACTGGTCCTGCTGCTCAACACCGCCGACGACCCGGTGATCGAACGCATCCTCACCCCGCGCCTGGCGCTGACGATCGCCGAGGACCTCGCCTTCACCGGCGGACGGCACGTGCTCGTGGTGATGAGCGACATGACCAGCTACGCCGAGGCGCTGCGCGAGGTCTCGGCCGCCCGCGGCGAGATCCCGGCCCGCCGTGCCTACCCCGGATACCTCTACAGCGATCTGGCCTCCCTCTACGAGCGCTGCGGCAGACTCCGCGGACGACCCGGATCCGTCACCGTCCTGCCCGTTCTCACCATGCCCGCGGGAGACATCACCCACCCGGTGCCGGACCTGACCGGCTACATCACCGAGGGCCAGATCGTGCTCTCCCGCCAGACGCACGCCCTGGGCGTGTACCCGCCCGTGGACGCCCTCTCTTCGCTGTCCCGCCTGATGCGCAAGGGCGCGGGCCCGGGCCGCACCCGGGACGACCACCTCGACGTCGCGGCGCAGTCGCTCGCCGCACTCGCCCGGGCCCGGCAGGTCCGCGAACTCGCGGACCTGGTCGGCGAGGGTGCGCTGAGCCCGACCGACCGCCGCCATCTCGTGTACCGAGAGGCCTTCCTCCACCGGTTCGTGAACCAGCGAAGCGACGAAGCGCGGTCCTTGGACCAGACACTGGAAGCCGCCTGGAACGCGCTGCTGACCCTGCCCCGGAGCCAGCTCTCCATGCTGCCCGCCGCTCTGCTCGACGCACACGGCGCCGAGGAGGAACCGGAGGCCGAGGAGGAAAGGGCGGGGGAGAGCAGCCATGGCTCCGGGGAGGACGACGAGAGGGGGACGGCCGAGTGACGACGCCGTCCCGTCTCCCGCCCTCACGCGCCGGCCGACTGCACCTGCGGCACCGTCTGGATGTCGCCGTGCGGGGCGCCGACCTCCTCGAACAGAAGCTGCGCATCCTGCTCTCACGTCACGACCAACTGCGCCGGGCCGAAGAGATCAGCGGCAGCCGATGGCACGACCGGGTGAAGGAAGCCGACACCTGGCTGGTCCGAGCTGTCCTCCTCGGCGGGGAACACGCCCTCGACAGGGCGGCGGCCGGAGTCGGCCCCGCGAGGATCACGGTCGACGAGACGGTCACCATGGGCGTCCGCCATCCGACCGAGGTCACCTGCGTCGTGCCGGACCGCGCTCCCAGCTCGGCCGCACCGGCCAACACCGCCCTGGTGCATGCCGAAGCCGCCTACCGCGAGGCCGTACGCGCAGCCGGCGAGTACGCCGCGGCGCGGGCGGCATCCCGGATCGTCGGAGCGGAGGTGCTGAGCACCCGCCGACGGGTCCGCGCGCTGCGACGCCACTGGATCCCCCGTCTCGAGACGGCACTCGCCCGGGTCGAACTCGCGCTGGAGCAGACCGAGCACGAGGACGCCGTCAGACGCCGCTGGGCGGCCCGAACCCTGGGGAAGGGCACGAGCGGGGCCGACGGTTGAAGCCGCTCTCCCCGCATGCGGATCGATGGCGGAGAAACCACACTGGCCGTAAGGGCAGCAGTCGGGGCGGGCCGGCTCCACGGCGCGTCCCGGCGATGCGGACCGCGAAACCCGAAGGAGACGGCCATGACCACAGCACGGGAGATCATGCACGCCGGTGCCGTCTGTGTGCAGGAGGACGAATCACTGGAGGACGCGGCACGCCGGATGAGCGAGCTGGACGTCGGAGCCCTCCCGGTCTGCGGGCCGGACGACCGGCTGCACGGGATCATCACCGACCGGGACATCGTGGTGAAGGGTCTCGCCAAGGGCAAGGACCCGAGGACCATGAACGCGGGCCTGCTCGCGCAGGGCAAGCCGATCACCGTCGACGCCGGGGCCGACACGGACGAGGTGCTGCGGGCCATGGAGGAGCACAGGATCAGGCGGCTTCCGGTCATCGACGATCACCGGCTGGTCGGCATGATCAGCGAGGCGGACCTCGCACGCCGGCTGCCGGAGGAGAAGGTGGGCCATTTCGTCGAGATGGTCTGCGCGTCCCACTGAGGAGGTCGCCCCTGCCTTCGGCCGGGACGTCGGCCCTCACTGGAATGCGGTGTGGATCTCCTGTTCGGTGGCGGCGTGGGAGACGACGAGCAGTTCGTCGCCGGGCCGGAGCCGCATCCCGGGGGCGGGAACCGTGGGCTGGCCGTCGCGGATCACGGTCGCGATGACGGCGCCCTCGGGAAGGGGGATCTCGACGAGCGTGCGGCCCGCGGCGCGGGACCGCGCCGTGATGGTCGTCTCGATGACGTCGACACCCGCCTTGCTCAGGCGCAGCAGAGCGACGGTGTCGGTGGCGCCGGTGGCTTCCTCGATGAGGGAGATCAGGGGGGTGGCGGCGGGTACCGCGGTGTCGACGCCCCAGTGCTGGTCGAAGAGCCAGGCGTTCTCCGCGTCGTTGACGCGGGCCGCCACACGGGGCACGGCGAACTGCCGCTTGGCGAGGAGGCTGATGACGAGGTTGTCCTCGTCCGTGCCGGTGGTGGCGATGACGAGGTCGGCGGCGAGTGCGCCGGCGTGCTCCAGGAAGGCGGGTTCGCAGGCGTCACCGGCCACGAGGCGTACGGGGAGGTGGCCTTCGAGCTCGGCGATGCGGTCCTCGTCGACGTCGACGAGGGTGACGTCGTTGCGGGCGGCGGCCAGGACCTGGGCGATCTGGGTGCCCAGGCGTCCCGCGCCGGCGATGAGAGCCCTCATGTTCCCAGCTCCTTGTCCAGGAAGCCGCGCAGCCTGCCCAGCGAGGTGGCGGACACGGCGAAGGTGACCAGATCGCCGCGCTCGGCCAGGGTGCTGTGCGCGGGCACGAGCGAGCGGCCCGCGCGGGTGATCTCCACGACGCGGATCTCGCCGTCCACGTCGCACTCGATCAGGCGTCGACCGGTGAGGTAGTCGGGCAGCTGCGAGCGGATCAGCAGGGTCTCGCCGTTGCCGAAGGACAGTTCGGGCGTGAGGTGGCGATGCAGCAGCATCTGGTGGATCCGGTGGACCGTCCAGCGGACGCTGGCGATGGTGGGGATGCCGAGTTCCCGGTAGATGTCGGCGCGGTGGGGATCGTAGATGCGGGCGAGGACGATCGGCACGCGGTAGGTCTCCTTGGCCGTCCGCGCGCTGACGATGTTGCTGTTGTCGCCCGAGGTGACGGCGACGAAGGCGTCCGCGTGCTCGATCCCGGCTGCCTCGAGCACCGCGCGGCTGTACCCGTTGCCCTCGTGGAACCGGCCCGGGAAGCCGGCCGGGAGCCTCCTGCGGGCCCGGCCCGACCGGTCGATGAGCCGCACCTCGTGGCCCTCGGCGACGAGCTGGACCGCGAGTGTGGATCCCACCCGGCCGCAGCCCGCGATGATCACTCTCATCGTGCTTCTCCCTTCGGACTCGTCGGCCGGCGGCGCAGCCACCACTTGCGGGCTTCTTCCGCGGCCAGGAGCAGGGCGCCGAAGGCGGCGAGGACCGCCCAGTCCGTGGCGGCCAGGGGAGCGGTGTTGAAGAGCGCCTGGAGCGGGGGCAGGTAGCTGATCGCCGCCATCAGGGCGATGCCGAAGCCACCGGCGGCCAGCAGCCACGAGTTGGACAGCAGGCCGATGCGGAACACGCTCTGCCGGTCCGTGCGTACCGCCAGGGCGACGAAGAACTGGCTGAGCACGACCCCCGCCTGGACCAGGGTGACCGCTTCCCGGTAGACGATGTCGTCCTCGGTGATGTCCGCGTACGGGATTCCGGAGGCGTGGATGTGCCAGAAGAACACGGCGGTCACACCGAGGGCCTGGATGCCGCCCAGGAAGAGGATGCGCCCCATCACGGCGGACGAGAAGAGCCGTTCGCGCCGGGAGCGGGGCGGGCGGTCCATCACGTCGGGCTCCGGCCGCTCGGCGCCGAGCGCGAGGGCGGGCAGGACGTCGGAGCCGAGGTCGATGGCGAGGATCTGCACGGCGCTGAGGGGAACCAGCGGGAACCCGGCGAAGGTCGCGGCCACGATCGGACCGAGCTCGCCGATGTTGCTGCTGAAGACGTAGACCAGGAACTTGCGGATGTTCTGGTAGACCGACCGGCCGAGCCTGACCGCCGCGGCGATGGAGGCGAACGAGTCGTCCAGCAGCACCATCACCGCCGCCTCCCGGGCGACATCGGTGCCGGAGGCGCCCATCGCGACGCCGATGTCGGCGTGCTTGAGGGCGGGTGCGTCGTTGGCGCCGTCGCCGGTGACCGCGACGACTTCGCCCCGTCGCTGGAGCGCGGTGACGACCCGCATCTTGTGTTCCGGGCCGACCCGGCACAGCAGCAGCTCGTCCGGCGCGGCCAAGAGGGTGTCCAGGCCGTCGTCGTCGAGGGCGTCGAGCCGTGCCCCGGTCACCACGGTGGGCTCGGGCCGGGAGACGATACCCACGCGACGGGCGACGGCCTCGGCCGTCAGCTGGTGGTCCCCGGTGACCATGACGATCCGGATACGGGCCCGTCGGCAGGCGGCGACCGCGTCGCTGACCTCGGGCCGCGGCGGGTCGAGCATGCCGACGAGCCCCAGGAGCGTCAGCTCCGACTCCACTTCGTCCTGGGCGGGGCGGGGATCCGGCACGGGCCGCCGTGCCGCCGCCAGCACGCGCAGCCCCTGCGAGGCCAGCCCGTCGTTGGCGGCGATGACAGCGGCACGCAGCTCCTCGGTCAACGGCAGCCGCTCTCCTCTCCAGTCGATGCGCGTGCAGCGGGCGAGCAGCTCCTGCGGCGCGCCCTTGACGTAGGCGTGGTAGCCGTCGGCGGTGTCACCGTGCACGGTGCTCATCAGCTTGCGGACCGAGTCGAAGGGGTACTCCGCCACGCGCGGCGTCGCCGCTTCCTCGGCGGCACGGTCGATTCCGGCCTTCGCCGCGGCCACGAGCAGGGCGCCTTCAGTGGTGTCGCCGAGCACCCGCCATCCCTGGCGGTCCGACGGAGGCACCAGCCGGGCGTTGGAGCACAGCGCCGCGACCCTCAGCAGTTCCCGCACCGGCCGCGGGTCGGCCACGTCGCCCTCAGGCGCGTACCCCACCCCGGACACGGCGTGCCGCGTGCCGCCCGCCCACACCTGCACGACGGTCATCTCCGCCTGGGTGAGTGTCCCCGTCTTGTCCGTGCACACGACGGTGGTGGACCCCAGTGCCTCCACGGCCAGCAGCTGTTTCACCAGGGCGTGCCGACGGGCCATGCGCCGCACCCCGATCGCCAGCGACACCGACAGCGTCGCGGGCAGGCCCTCGGGGACGAGGGCGACCATGACCCCGAGCGCGAACACGAAGGTCTCGACGAACGGCTGCCCGGTGGGCACGCGCACCGCGAACAGGGCGGCGCCGATCGCCAGCGCGGTTCCCGCGACTCGGCGGGCCATCAGGGCCACCTGGCGCTGCAGCGGAGTCTTCTGTCGCGGCGCCGCGGCAGCGAGCCGGAAGATCCCTCCGAACTCGGTCGCCGCGCCGGTGGCGAACACCACCGCCTTCGCGGAACCCGCCACGACATCGGTGCCCATGAACAGGCAGTTGCGGGCCTGGAGGACCGGTCCGGCCGCCACCGGCTCGGCCGTACGGCCGACGGCGTCGCTCTCCCCGGTCAGCGCCGCGTTGTTGACGGAGACCTCGTGGGCCTCCACGAGGCGGCAGTCCGCCGGTACCGCGTCGCCGGCCTCCAGGACGACCACGTCCCCGGGCACCAGGTCGCGTGCGGGCACCTCCCGCCGCTCCCCGTCGCGGAGCACCCGGCAGGTGTGCGGCACCATGGCCTGCAGCGACTCGGCCGTTCGCTCGGCGGAGTACTCCTGCGCGAAGCCGATGGCCGCGTTCAGCACCACCACGCCGAGGATCGCCACGGCCAGTTGCAGAGTGCCCACGTCCCGGGGCTCCTGAAGCCCGTAGGCCAGGAACGTGATCGCCGACGCGACGAGCAGCACGACGGCGAAGAGGTCGGTGAACTGACCGGCCAGCTCTCGCCACAGTCCCCGTCGCCCGGCGGGCGGGAGTTCGTTGGGGCCGTACCGGTCGCGCCGTGCCGCCGCGTCCGCCGCCGCGAGTCCCCGCGGCGAGGTGTCCACCGCGGCGAAGGCCTCCGTGGTCGTGACCGTCTGCACCGCGGGGCCGCCCGTCCCGCTCAGGGCCGCCGACCCGTGCCCCCCGTCTCCGGGTGTCAGCAGGGGAGTTCGGATACCCATGGCCGAGTGCCTCGGACCGCCGCCGTCACGGCGTGGCCACGCGGACCGCGGTGACCTTGTACTCGGGGCAGGACGTGACGGTGTCCGCGTGGTCGGAGGTGAGCCGGTTCACGCCGCTCGCGGGAAAGTGGAAGGAGCAGAAGACCTGGCCGGGAGCTGTCTGTTCACTGACGCGGGCGATCAGCCGGGCCCGGCCGTGCCGGCTCTCCACCGAGACCTCCTCGCCGCCCCGCAGCCCGTACCGGGCGGCGTCGTCGGGGTGGAGATCGAGGAAGTCGACCGGGTCGAGAGCGAGATTGCCGCCGCGCCGGGTCATGCTGCCGGAGTTGTAGTGCGCCCAGCGCCGCCCGGTGACCAGGACCAGCGGGTAGCCGTCGCCCGGCTGCTCGCCGGGAGGGAGGTAGGGGGCGGCGGCGAGGTGGGCGCGGCCGTCCGGCGTGGCGAACCGCTCCAGGTACAGCTTGGCCTCTCCCGGCTGGTCGGGGGCGCGGCAGGGCCAGGGGACGGCGCCCTCGCGGTCCAGCCGGTCGTGGGAGAGCCCGGCGAAGACGGGCGCGAGTCGGGCGCACTCGGCGAGGGCGCCGGCGGGTGTCGCGCAGCCCAGGTCGACTCCCATCATGGTGGCGAGGGCCCGGACGATGTCGAAGTCGGTCCGGCTCTCTCCCGGCGGGGGAACGGCGGGGCGGACCCGCTGGAACCGGCGGTCGAAGTTGACGAAGGTCCCGTCCTTCTCCAGCCAGGAGGCGACCGGCAGGACGACGTCGGCGTGCCGGGCGGTCTCGGACAGGAACAGTTCGTTGCACACGACGAGCGGGCAGGCGTCCAGGGCCTGGGCCACCCGGTTGGCGTCGGGGTCGGTGGCGCGGACGTCCTCGCCGATGACCCACAGGGCCCGCAGGTCTCCCGCCCGTGCGGCGGCGAACATGTCCGGGATCCGCAGACCGGGCCGTGCCGGGGGCGGTGCGCCCCAGACGTCCTCCACCCGTGAACGGACAGCCGGGTCGGTCACCTTGCCGTACCCGGGCAGCAGGTCCGGCAGGGCGCCCATGTCGGAGGCGCCCTGCACGTTGTTCTGGCCGCGCAGCGGGTTGACCCCGAGGCCCCGGTCGGTTCCCACGGCGCCGCGCAGGATCGCCAGGTTGGCGAGCGACCGCACCCCGTCGGTGCCGTGGAGGTGCTCGGTGACGCCCAGGCCGTAGACGATGGCCGGCCGCTCGGCCCCGCCGTAGAGGCGGGCGGCGGCGACCAGGTCCGAGGCGGGTACGCCGGTGATGTCCGCGACCCGTTCGGGCGGGTAGCCGGCCAGCAGCCCGGTGAGCTCCGGCAGCCCGGTCGCCCGCTCGCGCAGGAACTCCGCGTCGATCAGATCCTCGGCGAGCAGGACGTGGGCCAGTCCGTGGAACAGCGCGACGTTGGTGCCCGGGCGGGGCCGGAGGTGGACGTCGGCGTGCAGGGCGAGCCCGACCGCGCGGGGGTCGGCCACGACCAGCTTCGCTCCGTGCAGCACGCGCCTCAGCAGCCGTGCTCCGACCACCGGGTGGGCCTCGACGGGGTTGGCGCCGACCACCAGCAGACAGTCGGCCTGCTCGACGTCGTCGAAGGTGTCGGTGCCGCCGGAGAGCCCGAAGGACGCCGTCAGGCCGGCGGCGGAGGGGGAGTGGCAGAGGCGGGAGCAGTTGTCGACGTTGTTGGTGCCGATCACGACCCGCATGAACTTCTGGACGAGGTAGTTGTCCTCGTTGGTGGCGCGGGCCGAGGAGATCGCCGCCACGGCGTCCGGGCCGCCGGCGTCGACGGCCGCACGCAGGCCCCGGGCGACATGGCCGAGCGCCTCGTCCCAGCCGGCCGGTTCCAGCGTGCCGCCGCGCCGGAGCAGGGGCCGGGTGAGCCGCTCGGGGGACGTGCGGAATCCGTGGGCGAAGCGGCCCTTCACACACGCGTGCCCCTGGTTGACCGGGCCGTCCCGGGCGGGTAGCACGGTCGCGACGTCACCGTCCTGGGCGACCACGTCCAGGGTGCAACCCACGCCGCAGTAGCCGCAGGTGGTGCGCGTCCGAGCCGCCCCGGGCGGGAACGCGGACGTGATCCCGCGCGCCGGCCCGGGCTGGGTGATCGCGCCCGTGGGGCAGGTGTCGACGCAGCCCCCGCAGGCCACGCAGTCCGACTCGGCCCAGGGCCCGCCGGTGCCCGGGGCCACCACCGTGTCCGCGCCTCTGCCGACCAGAGTGAGGGCGAAGGTCCCCTGCACCTCGGAGCACATCCGCACACACCGGCCGCAGGCGATGCACAGGTCCCGGTCGAGATGGACGTACGGGTGGGAGTCGTCCCCGCCCCGGCCCCCGGAACCCCGCGCCGTCTCAGGACCGATGCCCATCGACCGGCAGGCATGGGCCAGTTCACTGAGACTGCCCTCGGCGAGCGCCCGGGGCGGCAGAGCGGAGACGATGACCCCCACCGCGTCCCTGCGCAGCTGCACAAGATCCTCAGTCGCGGTGTCGATACGGGTGCCGGGGGACGAGGGGGTGACACAGGCCGCCGCGACACGCCCGTCGGCCCGTACCAGGCAGGTACGGCAGGAACCGGCAGGGCTGAGCCGGTCGTCGGAGCAGAGCGCGGGCAGCTCGACCCCGGCCGCCCGCACCGCCGTGAGCAGCGAAGTCCCCTCGGGCACCTCGACGCCGGTCCCGTCGACCTCGACCGCGATGGTGGTCATGGGCCCCACCCCGCCAGTCGGTCCCCGTAGGCGCGGGCGAGACTCCGCACGGCGAGCGGGATCCGCCGTCCGAAGGCACACAGGCTGGCCTCGGCCAGGACACGCGACAGCCGCTCCCACTCCCGGCCCGGCGGAGTCCCGGCGCAGGCCGTCTCCAGGCCGCGGCGCGAGCCGACCCGGCAGGGCGAACACGCCCCGCAGCTCTCGGCCGCGGCGAACTCCCAGACGTGCCGCAACACGTCCTGCGGCGCCACGCGCTGGTCGAAGGCCACCAGACCGGCATGGCCCAGGGCGGCGCCCCGAGCCGACAGGCCGGCCTCCGACAGGGGTACGTCCAGGGCGTCGGCGGCAAGGAAGCCACCCAGGGGCCCGCCGACCTGGAGAGCGGCGAGCTCGGCACCGTCCTTCAGGCCACCGCCCAGTTCCGTCACGATCCGCCGCACGGGCGTGCCGATCTCGACCTCGTGGCAACCCGGCCGGGCGAACCGTTCGGAGAGACACACCAGCTTGGTCCCCGTCTCGGCGGGCGTGCCGCGCCGGGCGTACGCCTCGCCGCCCCGCCGGACGATCCATGGCACGGCCGCCAGGGTCTCCACGTTGTTGACCACGGTCGGCGCGTCCCACAGGCCCCGCTCGGTCGGGTACGGCGGGCGCGGCCCGGCACATCCCCGGCCGCCCTCCAGCCCCGCGATCAGCGCGGTCTCCTCGCCTGCGACGTAGGACCCGGCGCCTTCGACGAGCCGGATGTCGAGCGCGGTGGCCGTACCGTGCACGGACGGGCCGAGATGGCCGTCGGCATAGGCCTGCCCCACGGCTTCCCGCATCCGTGCCAGAGCGGCCGGGTACTCGGAGCGCACCAGCACCACGCCCTGGGGGGCCCCGCAGGCGAAACAGGCCAGGGCCAGTCCCTCCAGCACCCGTGCCGGATCGGCCTCCATCAGCAGTCTGTCGGCGTACGAGCCGGGATCCCCTTCGTCGCCATTGGCCACGACCACCGTGCCGGCGCCGCGGCCGGCCGCCTCCCACTTCGCCGCCACCCGGAACCCCGCGCCGCCACGCCCTCGCAGCCCGGACGCCGCGACCTCGCTGAGGACCTGCGCGGGAGTGCCCGTCGTCACCGACCCCGGCCACACCTGCCAAGGGGGCTCACCGCGGAGCACACCACCCAGCAGAACGGGGTCACCGGTGTCGTCGGCCGCCGGTATCCCCGGTGCTGACGGTGGCTCCCGCCCGGTGAGCTGCATGGCGAGCGTCGGACCGGTGCAGGGCGTGTCGCCGTCGAGCGCGGCGGGTCCCGCGTAGCAGTAGCCCAGACAGCGGACCTCCTGCACCGACACGTCACCGTCCGGCGAGGCCGTGCCGGGGCTGGTGCCCAGCGCGTCCTCGACGTCTGCGAGGTGCCGTCCGGCTCGCGCCGCGAAGCAGGCAGTGGCGGCGCACACCCGGACATGGCGGGGGCTGTGGGGGGTGGCGAGATCCGCGTAGTAGCTGGCCGGTCCCAGCGCGGCGGCGGCAGGCAATCCGACTCGGGCGGCGACGTCCGGAGCCCAGCTCCCGGGACCGTCCGCCCTGCCCGCTCCGGCCTCGGCCAGCGACTCGATCAACCGGTCTCCAGGCCGCCCGCGCCGGCCGGCGAGGGCACGGAAGGCGTCGAAACGGTCGGCGGGACCGACGGCAACCATGTCTTCATCGTGGCGGCAGCGGGACGAGGCCGCATCCCGGCGCCGATCACCGTACGACCTCGGGTCGATTCCACGGTCCCCGCCTGCCGGCGGAGCGCCCGCTCGTGGGCCGGACCATGCGGCATCGAGTCCTTCGAAGTCCGAGGGCAGAACTCGAAGGGGAGCAGCGGTCCTTGACCGGTGCCGGCGAAGCCGCCGCGCGTCCGAGCGCCCGCGCCGCCGCCACGCGGCCGGTGCCCTGGCGGCCCGGAACGGCCCTGGGCCGCCGTACCGACGCCGGGCCGCTGCCCCGCGAGGACGGCCACGGCCGATGATCCGGACCCTCAGCGGGTGAGTACACCGGCCAGTGCGCTCACCCCGGCGGCACAGGCCAGGACGGCGCAGGCACCGGCCGCGTGGCGGCGGAGCAGGGCGCGCCGGAGGCCCGCGTAGCGGCTCTCGTACTCCTGCCGCAGCTCCTCGGCTCGTCGCACGGTGCCGAGCATCAGCTGCCGGGTGACATCGAGACGCCGGCGGACGTAGTGGCCGGTGAGCTCCTCGGCTTGGGCGGTCGTCAGCCACGCCATCCGTGCGCAGAGATCCTCCGCCTCGCGCTGGGCCTGGTCGCGCTGGGCATGGGCGAGGAGATAGCCCTCGGTCTCGTCGGCCAGGACGCTGCGCTGCTCGCCGGCGGGCGTCTCGTGCCTGCCGCGTCTCACGGCCGCTCGCTCACGTGCCCGTCGGCGTCGAGCACATCGGGCTGCCCGGTGTTCGCCGCCTGGTCCAGGCTCGCCGGCAGGGTCGACAGGCCGAGCATCGTGCCCGTCATCTGCGGCCACCAGAAGCCGAATCCGCCGAACATCGCGAAGACGACGGTGCCGAACACGGCGTAGTGGAAGTGGGCGACCACGAAGTAGCTGTCGGTGACGTGCCCGTCGAGCGGCGGGGAGCCCAGGATCGCACCGGTCAGGCCGCCGAAGAGGAAGGTGACCAGGAAGCCCAGCGCCCAGAGCATGGGTGGTTCGAACGAGAGCGAACCCCGCCACATCGCCCCGGCCGGGCCGGCTCCGCCCGGATGGGCATCGCCAGCGCCCCGGCGGCCAGGAAGAATCCGAACGACGTGATCAGGTACAGGTGCCCGATCTTCTTGTGATCGGTGGTCGTCAGCCAGGAGACGACCGCCTTCCCCCGGCCGCGGCGCTCGACCGCGGGTGCCGGGGCCACCGGTTCAGTGTGTGTCGCCATCAGTCCCTCGATCGGCAGCAACGGTGCACGGACGGTCATCCGACCCGTCCAGGAACCTATTCCGTCCGGTTCGTCACCCGTGTCTGCCGCCGAGTGTCCCTGAGCCGAATGGCGGAATGATCCATTCGACCGAGCGGCGGGCTCCGGCCGCTGGGGAACACCGCGCCGTTGCCTTTCCCGGCGCAAGCGGTTTCTGCCTCTGCGTCATGTTTTGTTACGCCGTGAGCGCGGCACTCGGTAACCCGCGAGCGTGCCCCGAGAGGTGACCATCGCTGCGTGAATGGCGCCTGACGCGCGCCGGAATCCGGCCCGGCCGCCGGGCGGAACAGAGGGTGGTCGATGACGACGATCGGCGTGGAAGAGGAGTACCTGCTGCTCGACCCGGTCACGGGCCTGCCGGTACCTCAGGCGGACAAAGTGCGCGCCGCGGCGGGCGTGGGGCATCTGGTGACCGACCAGGAGGTGCAGTACGAGCTGCTCCAGGCGCAGGTCGAGGTGGCCACCCCGGTCTGCGAAACCCTGGAGGAGGTAGGAGGCCATCTGCTGCGCCTGCGGCACGCCGTCGGCGTCGCCGCCGAGGAGTACGGCTGCCGGATCGGGGTGTGCGGGACACCGCCACTGCGGCACGGCCGCCCCATCGCCGTCACCGACCAGGCCCGCTACCGGGCCATGGTCACCCAGGCGCCGCAGCTGGTGGCGGAGCAGCTGGTCAACGGCACGCACGTGCACGTCGCCGTGCCCGACCGGGACGCGGGCGTGCAGGTTCTGAACCGGATCCGCTCCCGACTGCCGACGCTGACCGCCATGGCGGCGAACTCCCCGCTCTGGGACGGCCACGACACGGGCTTCGCGAGCTGGCGCACGGTGATCTTCAGCAGGTGGCCGGTCAGCGGCATGCCCCCGCACTTCCAGGACGCCGCGGACTACGACCGTCGCGTGGACCGGCTGCTGGATTCCGGCCTGATCTCCGACACCGGGCAGCTCTACTGGCAGGCCCGCCTGTCGGCCACCTACCCGACCATCGAGGTGCGGTGCCTGGACGTCCAACTGCGCGCGGACGAGGCGGTCATGCTCGCCGCGATCATCCGGGCCCTGGTGGAGACCGCCCTGGCGGAAGCGGCCGCCGACGCGCCCCTGCCCGACTACGCTCCGGAACTGCTCCAGGCCGCCATGTGGCACGCCGCCCGGCACGGGCTCGGCGACACCCTGGTCGACCCCGGCGGCACACCGCACCGCGCCGGCGACGTGCTCTACGAGTTCCTGCGGCACGTCGCTCCCGCCCTCGACGCGTCGGGCGACTCCCGACAGGTCACGTCCCTGATCCACCGGCTGCTGCAGGACGGCACGGGCGCGGACCGGCAGCGCGCCGCCCTCGCCCACGGCGGTCTCCGCGCGGTCACCGAACTCGTCAGTGCCCAGAGCACGATGCCGTGACGCCGTGACGCCGTGACGAACGGACGTCGCCTTGCCTCGCCAGCAGTCGCGCCGCCGTGTCGTCCGTCTCCCAGAGCCGGCGGGCGAGGTCCTGCTGTGTCAGCCGTGCGGGATCGTCCCCGCGCCCCGCCTCGTGACACGGAGCACTCCGGCTGAGCCGCGCCGACGCCGGATGCGGTCACGATCTGACCGCATCCCGTGCGACCGTGAGCGCGCAAGCCGCCCGGACGTCTGGACCACGGGTCGGCACACGACTCGAAGGCCAGGTGCTGCGATGACCGTTCTCGACGTCCGGGCGCTCAATCGCGCCACCCTCGCCCGGCAGTTGCTCCTCGACCGCGCCGACCTGCCGGTCCTCGACACCGTCGCGCACCTGTGCGGTCTCCAGGCGCAGGAACCGCAGGAGCCGTTCGCCGGGCTCTGGTCGCGGCTGCGGGCGTTCGACCCGGCGGAGCTGTCGGACCTGCTGACCGGGCGGCGTGTCGTGCGCACCCACCTCATGCGCCGCACCGTCCATCTCGTCACCGCCGACGACGTCGTGGCCTGGCGCGCCCGCCACGACGGCATGCTGCGCCAGCGGGTCCTCGGGGTCTACCGGCGCGAACTCGACGGGGTCGATCCCGGCGAACTCGCCGCGGCGGGGCGGAAGGTCATGGCCGACGGTGAACCCCGCTCCATGTCCGACGTCGCGCGAGCCGTCGCCGACCGCTGGCCAGCGGCCGGTCCACGGCCCCTGGGAGAAATGCTGGTCGCCGCCCTCCTCCCGACGGTGCAACTGCCGCCGCGCGGTCTGTGGCGCACGAAGGCGGGAGTGCGCTACGCGCTGATCTCCTCCTGGCTGGGACGCGAGATCGACCCACCCGCCCCCGACGGCCCAGACCCCGTCGGCCGGGCGCTGGTACGGCGCTACCTGGCCGCCTTCGGCCCCGCCGCCTCAGCCGACCTGCGCGCCTGGTGCGGGCTCGCCGGACTGCCCGCCGCGGTCTCCGCCCTGCGCGAGGAACTGGTCGCCTTCCGCGACGCACGCGGCCGCGAGCTGCTCGACCTCCCCGACGCGCCCCGCCCCGACCCCGACACCCCGGCACCCGTGCGGTTCCTGCCGGCGTTCGACAACGCGATCCTCGGCTACCACGACCGCAGCCGGATCATCGACGACGCGCACCGCCATCTGTCCGTCGCCGGCGAACGCGTCGTCCTGGTCGACGGCAGGGTCGCCGCGACCTGGACCGTCGAGGCGGACACCGTGCTCGTCACCCCGCTGCGCCGCTTCTCCCGGGCCGACCGCACCACGGTCGCCGAGGAGGGGCGGGCGATGGCCTCCTTCCTCTCCGGCGACGAGAGCGACCGGGTACGGATCGCGGCGTCCCCCGGCTGAACCACGCCCTCGCGCCCTCGGGGCAAGCCGCCCGGCACTGATCGGCGAGCGTTCGCCGCTGTCAGGCGCACACTGGAAGGGTGCTGCCGGTGCTCACGAGGGGGTGTCGGCCGATGGAAGCGTCAGAGTGCACGACCGTGCGGTGGTGGCGGTGGCGACGCAACGCGCTCAAGCGGCGCGTCGACGTCGTCGAAGCCTGGGTCGTGCTCGCCGGCTGGGTGCTCGCCCTGCTGGTCGGGCTGGTCGCGGGGCTGATGGCGGCGGGCACGGTCGAGCGGGCCGTCGATCGGCAGCGGGCCGAGAGCCGCCAGGTTCCGGCGGTGCTCGTCAAGGACGCGCCCGGCCCGTCACCGGCCCGCGAGGCCAGTGACCAACGGGTGTGGGGCAAGGTGCGGTGGACCGCGGCCGACGGCTCGGCCCACCGGGAGGAAGCCCGGGTACCGCCCAGGGCGCCGGCCGGGAGCACCGTCTCCGTGTGGGTGAACCGGAGCGGTGACATCACGACCCCACCGGTGTCCGGCGGCGAGGCCTGGCTGCACATCGCCGTGGGCGGCGCGCTCGCAGGGGCGTTCGCGGGCTGTGCGGTACTGGGAGTCACATGGGTGACCCACCTGGCCCTGGACCGGCGGCGGATGGCCCAGTGGGACGCGGAGTGGGAGCGGATCGACACACGGAGGGGCTGGAAGACGGGCTGACGTGGCGGTACCGCGGCTGTTCCGCCGCCGTACTCACCGGCTGCCCCGGCGGCACGGTCAGGTGTGGCCGACCGTGTCCTGGCCGTCGACCGGGCCGCTGACCGCCCGCTGGACCTGAGCAGCCGCTGACCGGACCCCTGCGCCGGGGGACGGCCGAAGCGGGCCCGGGGCCGGACCCGTACCCGTCCTGCGTGGGCTATCGGGACGGCTGCGGGACGGCGGATGCGGACGGGAGGGGCGTGGCTGTGGGCAGCCGCGCGGTCGCGCCCTCGACCTGCCGCACCGTGTTCTCGCCGGGCCGGTGGCCCGCTCCCGCGCCGGTGGACAGCTGGGACCAGGCACCCAGAGCCAGGGCGACGGCGGCCGCGGTGGCGACGACCCGTCCCGCGCGCCGGACCTTGGCCCGGCCGTCCAGGTCCCGCCACGCCACGCGGACCCACAGGTCCTCCGGCTGCCACAGGTCACCGACGGCGTGCGGGGGTTGGAGCTGCCGCCCCGCCGCCCGCTCCTCGGCGGAGGGCTCCCTGGGAGCGGAGACGCGTATGGCGGACTCGCTGTCCGTGAGGAACCTCAGCCACACCTCGTCGGGGGCCGGGGGAACGCCGGGCGGCTCGTGGGGAGTCCCCCGCCCGTCCGGCTCATCGGTGGTCACGTCCCGTCGTCCCCTCTTTGACCGTCGGCCTGATCACTGCGCAGTGCAAGATCAGTATGCCGCCCGGGCCCCGGAGCCGCCGCCCCGTCCGGGCCCGCACCGCGCGTCCGAGACCGAGTTGGAACGTGCCGTACGGCGGGAGCGCCCGACCGCGCTCCCGCCGTACGGGTCAGACCCCGGCCGGCAGGACGTGGTCGCCGACCTTGTCGGTGCTCAGGCACAGCGAGCAGACGACCGCGTCGTGCGTGCGGCAGGCCGCCACGTCCGGGCGCTCGAACTGCTGCCGGCACACATGGCACTCGTAGGTGACGGCACTGGGGTTGCCGTCCTTGTCGAACAGCGGCTCGGTGATGCCGTCGTCGGTGCGGCGCAGGTAGTACTTGCCCTGGGTGACCACGGCCATGAGCGGCGTGAGGACGAAGGCGATGACGGCCGCGGCGACGGGGGAGTACGGCTGGAGTGCGTCACCGAGGGCGTGGAAGTACAGGGCGATGGACAGCCCCGAGGCGGCGACGAAGGGACGACCCCGACCGGGTTGACGGCGTAGAGCATGCCGCGGCGGAACTCGGGGGCGTGCGGGGACAGCTTCAGCACGTACTTGTTGATGCCGATGTCGGTGGCCACGGTCACCACCCAGGCGATCGCGCAGTTCGACTTCCTGGGTGAAGGGAGTGTTTCGGAGCCGACTCCCCGGGCGCCGACGGCGGTTTACGGCACCCCCAGCTCGAACAGCACGTATCCCGCATACGACCCGGACGCCAGCGCGGCCGTGCCGAGCACCGCGGCCAGGGACGGCCATCGGAGCCGGCGCATGGCGAGAGCGAGCGGGACGAACAGCGGGAAGAGCGGGAGCAGATAGCGCGAGACGTTGCCGAAGTACTGCTGGGTGGTCATCACCATGAGGTAGGAGAGGACGGTGTAGACGACGAGCACGGCAGGCGGTCGCAGCCGTATCAGCAGCACGGTCAGCACCGGCACCATCAGCACCACGCAGACGCCGATGACGTCCTCGAAGGGCATCGCGAAGAGATAGTCGAAGTGACCGACCGGGATGGACGTCAGCACGTTGAACGTGTGGACTCCCCAGTCGAACTTGTGGGCCCAGGCGCCGTCCTGGAGCTTGGAGTAGCCGTTGACGTCGCCCATGCGGTAGTTGACCCAGGCGAGGTAGCCGAACAGGCCCAGCGGCGCGATCGCCACGGCGGCGAGCGGGCGGCGGACGCCCGGGCGCGGGCCGTCCGGGTGCCAGGCCCCCTTCTTCCCGCGTCGGCGCAGGGTCAGTACCGCGGCGACGGCGAGGGCGGCGACGAGCGCGACGGCGGTGGGTCGGCAGAGCCCGGCCGCGCAGGTCAGCAGGCCGGCGGTGAGCCAGCGGCGGGTCATGACGGCGTGACAGGACCACGCGGCGAGGGCCGTGTAGAGGGATTCCGAGTAGCCCGACCACTCCGTGCCCGAGCCGGGCCAGACCGCCCACAGACCGGCCGCGACCAGTCCGGCCCGGGGGCCGCCCGGGCGGGTCGTCACGGCGTGGATGCCGAGCGCGGCGGCGAACGAGGCGATGACGGAGACCGTCATGCCGGCGCCGTACAGGCCGAGTCCGGTGCACTCCGAGACCAGCCGCATCAGCGTCGGGTACAGCGGGAAGAACGCCGCCGAGTTGCCCTCCAGGGTGATCAGGCCCGTCGCGCCCGGGACCGGTTGCAGGGCGGGGTCGTACCCGTGCTGGGCGATCTGCTGGTACCACCAGCCGTCCCAGCTGGCCAGGACGTCCCAGGCGTGTTCGCCGCCGCCGAAGCGCGGGTTCTTCTTCCGGAAGTCGCCCGCGGAGTCCAGCAGATACATGAAGACGGCGAAGCCGGCCAGCTTCAGCACGCCGTATGTCAGCAGCACGGGCCCGTGGCGCACCGCCGCGGCGCGCAGTCGTGGCCACAACTCCCGGGAGCCGCGGGGGGCTTCGGGGTGGTCGAGGCCGGAGGGCGGGCGACGCAACTGGAGGGTGCTCATGGGGCGGAGGGTCCTGTCGTACGGCGGGCCGGGAACACCCAGGCCCGGAAGAGGAGGAAGCGCAGCAGCGTCGCGGCCAGGTTGGCGCCGACCAGCGTCACCAGCTCCACCCGGTGGCCGGCCCCGGGCGCGGTGTGGTGGAGGACGGCCAGCGAACCGCTGGTCAGGACCAGCCCGACCAGGAAGGCGGCGAGGCCCTTGAGGTGATGGCGGAGCAGGCCGCCACGGCCCCGCACCCCGAAGGTGAGCCGCCGGTTGGCCGCCGTGTTGGCGATCGCGCTGGCGAGCAGGGCGAGCGCGTTGGCGGCCTGCGCTCCCGTCGCCGGTCTCAGCACGGTGTACAGCAGCAGGTAGCACAGGGTGCTGGCGGCACCGACGGCGGCGAACCGCACCACCTGCCGGGCCAGACCCGCGGGCAGATCCCCGGCGAGATCGCCGCCGTTGCGGCGCAGCTCGGTCAGCGGCAGCCGGCCGCCGGCCAGGGCCCGGCCGAGCCTGGCCATGCCCCGCAGATCTGCCACCGCCGTGGAGAGGAGGTGGACCCGGCTGTCCGGGTCGTCCACCCAGTCCACCGGCACCTCGTGGATCCGCAGCCCCGCACGCTCGGCGATGACCAGCAACTCGGTGTCGAAGAACCACTCGCGGTCCTCCACCAGCGGCAGCAGCCGCTCGGCGACGTCCCGCCGCACCGCCTTGAACCCGCACTGCGCGTCGGAGAACCCCACGGCGAGCGTGGAGCGCAGCAGCCCGTTGTAGCAGCGGGAGATGATCTCCCGTTTCGGTCCGCGCACCACCCGCGAGCCACGGGCCAGCCGGGTACCGATGGCGATGTCCGAGTGGCCCGAGATCAGCGGCGCGACCAGCGGCAGCAGCGCGGCGAGGTCGGTGGACAGGTCCACGTCCAGATACGCCAGCACCGGGGCGCGGGAGCGTGACCAGGCGGTGTGCAGCGCACGGCCCCGACCCTTCTCGGCCAGCCGGAGGAAGTCCGTGCCGGGCAGTTCCGCGGCCAGCCGTGCGGCGATCCGCGGGGTCCCGTCGGTGCTGGCGTTGTCGGCGATGGTGATGCGGAAGGCGTAGGGGAAGGTCTCGCCCAGGTGCGCGTGCAGGCGCCGGACGCACGGCTCCAGGTCGTTCTCCTCGTTGTACACGGGAACGACCACGTCGAGGACGGGGTCCGGGTGGTGCGCGGGCAGGGGAGCCCGGCGCGGCAACGCGGACGGCTCGGGTATCGGGCGCTCGATCAGGGCCGACCGCCGTACGGTTCGCATGGCTGTCTCACGGTCTCTTTCTGGCGCAGGGCATGCCCGCGCGCCGGTTCCGGGCACGCCGAAGGCGCCCGTGGCGGGTGGTGCGCCGAGGAGGTTCGGGGCGCGTGCGCCCCTGACGGGGAGGGCCGCTCAGGCGGCTACTCGGGGTGCACCGATGCGGAGGGTTCCTCGGAGTCCAGAGGGGACGGAGGGGCCGTCGTCGGAGTGGGGGAGGGCGGAGGAGCGGGCGGCGTCGAGCCGGTCCGGCTCTCGGAGGCCGTGGCCGGCGGCGTGGGGTCGGTCGGCTCGCTCGTCGTCCCGGACGGCGTGCTGCCGCCGGTCGTGGTCGCCGGCAGGGACGTCTCGGGCTGCCGGGTCGGAGTCGGGCTCGTCGCCGACGGCTCGGTCGTCGGCGTGCTGTCCGGCGAGGCCGTCGGGCTCGTCGCCGGCTGCGGCCGGTGATCGGCGGGGGGCTGGGCCCGGGTGAGCAGGCCGGGCAGCAGGGCCAGCCCGACGCTGAGCCCGGCCACCGCCACGGCGGAGCCGCCGGCCTTCCACAGCAACCGCGACCGGCGGCGGGCCCGGATGCCCGCGTGCAGCCGCCGCCGGTGCGCGGGCTCGTAAGGGGTGTGCTGCCGGGTGTCGCGCATCAGCCGCGACAGGTCCCGCTCGAAGTCGTCCATCGGTTCTCCTTTCACCCCACGGGCCTGACGGCGTCGGACAGGATCTGGCGGAGCCGCGCGACTCCGCGTGAGGCATGGGACCGGGCAGTGCCCACCGGGCAGCCCAGGGCCTGGGCGACCTGGGCCTCGGGCAGGTCCTCGTAGTAGCGCAGCACCACCGCGGCCCGCTGCTTCGGCGACAGCAGGGCCAGCGCCGCCTCCAGCCGCGAACGCTCCGCGACGGCGGACGACAGGTCGCCGGGGCCGGCCCGGTCGGGCAGCTGCTCCACCGGGCGCTCCCCCCACCAGCGGCGCCGCGCCGAGCGGGCCGCCAGCCGCACCAGCACCGTGCGGACGTACGCCTCCGGAGCCTGCTCGGCGACCTTCGGCCAGGCGAACCACAACTTGACCAAGGCCTCCTGCACCAGATCCTCGGCACGCTGCCGGTCACCCCCCGTGAGCAGACGCGCGACATGGAGCAGCGCCGACCAACGGGCGGCCGCGAACTCGTCGAAGCCGTCCGCCCGAACCTGCTCCATCCTCACCGTCCTGCGTCTCAGTGGCCCCCTACACCTCTCAAAAGACGCCGGCCCCCACGGCACGATGCACTCGAAACCTGTGATCCACCTCACCCTCGTGGTGCCGACCCCGGGCATGCGGAAGGGCCCGTGCACAGGCACGGGCCCTTCTGTCAGGACTGCGCGGCTGCCCCGAGCCACCGCCCCGGGGGGTCAGCCGCCCGGGCCGCCGCTGCCGAACGAACCGCTGCCGCCCTCGTTCCAGCGCGGGCGCTCCTGCGACGCGCTCGTCCGGTCGCTCATGGTGCCGTGACCCTTCAGCTGGTGCGGGGTCAGGCGTTCCTCGCTCCGGGGGACCTCCTCGGGCTCCCGGCGCTCACTCGTCTCGCGGACCGGGCCCCCTTCGGGCAGCCGCGGCTGCTCGTCCGGGCGCGGTGTGGGCAGCTCCTTGCGCTTGACACGAACGCCGAGGACGAAGGCCCCCAGCAGCAGGGCCACGACCACCACACCCGCCACGATCAGCCCGATGCCGACGGCGCCACTGCCCGCGGCCATCTCCATCCATGCGCTATTCATGGCACGCGGGTACCCCTGGTCCACTTCGTGAACCTGCTGGGCACAGGCGAGGGCCGCATCGCGCGGAACCCTTGGGAACACCGGGTTTGACCGGCGTCGGCCGGGGCTACCCGCGCTGTGTGACTTCGACGACATCCCAGCAGGAGCTGTTCCGGTTCCTGGAGGACCGCTTCGCCTGTGCGCAGGCATGCACCGAGTGCGCGCGGGCGTGCGCGCTGCGCGCGAGCCTCGTGGATCCCGACGGCACCGAGAACCAGGAACTCGTACGGCGCAAGGGCATCATGTGCGCGGAGGTCTGCGACGCGACGTGCCGTGTGCTGTCCGAGCAGAACCAGGTGGATGAGTCCAGCATCCGCATCCAGGTGGAGTGGTGCCGGACCGTGTGCCTGGAGGCCGCCCACGTCTTCGACCGGCAACCGGGAGCGGAGGACTCGGCGGCGGCGTGCCGCGCATGCGCACGGGCGTGCACGGACTTCCTCGCCACGCTGAACTGACAACACTGACAACACTGACAACACTGACCACGCTGACAGCACCGACAACGCCGAACCGACAACGCCATTCCCTATTTCTGGAACACGTTCTACGGTGTGCGCCGACAGGACCGGCCTTGGGAGCCTGGAGGCGCCGTGCACCTCGAATACACGCCCGAGCAGCAGCGGCTGCGCACCGAACTGCGGTCCTACTTCGCCGAACTGGTCCCGGACCACATGTACGCCCGGCACGGCGAGCCGGCCGCCCAGAAGCGGTTCTACCGCGAGACCATCCGGCGGCTCGGCACGGACGGCTGGCTCGGCGTCGGCTGGCCGAGGGAGTACGGCGGGCGCGGCCTGACGGCGATGGAGCAGTTCATCTTCTTCGACGAGGCCGCCCAGGCCGGCGTTCCGCTGCCGCTCATGGCGCTCAACACCGTCGGCCCCACGATCATGCGGTACGGCACCGACGAGCAGAAGGCGTACTTCCTGCCGAAGATCCTCGCCGGCGAGATCGACTTCGCCATCGGCTACAGCGAGCCCGGCGCGGGCACCGACCTCGCGTCGCTGCGCACCAGGGCGGTGCGGGACGGCGACCACTACGTCGTCGACGGCCAGAAGATCTGGACGACCAACGGCGACACGGCCGACTGGGTGTGGCTGGCGGTCCGCACCGACCCGGACGCCCCGCCGCACAAGGGCATCACCATGCTCCTGGTGCCGACCTCCGACCCCGGCTACTCCTGCACCCTGATCAACACCCTCGCCTCGCACGACACCACCGCGAGCTACTACGAGAACGTACGCGTCCCCGTCTCCCGCCGGGTCGGCGCCGAGAACCAGGGCTGGCGGCTCATCACCAACCAGCTCAACCACGAACGCGTGACCCTGGCCGCCCACGGCACCATGGCGATCCGCGCCCTGCACGACGTGCGGCGCTGGACGACGGAGACCAAGCTCGCCGACGGCCGCCGGGTCGCCGACCTGCCGTGGGTGCGCCGCCTCCTGGCCCGCACCCACGCCCGGCTGGACGCGCTCAAACTGCTCAACTGGCAGATGGTCGGCGCGGTCCAGGACGGCACCCTCACCCCGCAGGACGCCTCCGCCGTCAAGGTGTACGGCTCGGAGGCCCGGCGCGACGCCTACGCCTGGCTCATGGAGATCGTCGCGGCCCTCGGCGCCCTGAAGGAGGGCTCGGCCGGCGCGGCCCTGCACGGCGAACTGGAACGCGGTTACCGCTCGGCGGTCATCTTCACCTTCGGCGGGGGCAACAACGAGATCCAGCGGGAGATCATCTCGTGGATCGGGCTGGGGATGCCGAGGGTGCGGCGCTGACGGGGCCTGCGTGAGCGGCTGCCGGGCCGTGCGACCGCTCGTCAGGAGCCGGGACTGGTCAGGACGTTGTCGCTCGCGCGGCCCGCGGCCCAGTCCTCGATGTTGCGCATGGTCGTCTCGGCGATCTGACCCACGGCGTCGCGGGTGAAGTACGCCTGGTGCGAGGTGACCAGCACGTTGGGGAACGTCATCAGCCGCGCCAGGCGCTCGTCGGTCATCACCTCCAGGGACTTGTCGAGGAAGAACACCCCGGCCTCCTCCTCGTAGACGTCCAGACCGACACCGGCGAGCCGGCCGGAGCGCAGTGTGGTCAGCAGGGCGTCGGTGTCGACCAGTCCGCCGCGGCTCGAGTTGACCAGGACGGCGTCCGGCTTCATCAGGTCCAGCATCCGGGCGTCCACCAGGTGGTGGGTGTCCGGCACCAGCGGTACGTGCAGGCTGACCAGTCGGACTCGGCGAACAGCCGCTCGCGCGGGACGTACTCCATCCCGAGCGCGAGGCACTCGGGGTTCTCGGCGATGTCCCAGCCGAGCAGGCGCATGCCGAAGCCGTGCGCGATCCGGGCGAACGCGGTGCCGATCTTGCCGGTGCCCACCACGCCCACGGTGCGGCCGTGCAGGTCGCGGCCGAGCAGACCGTCGAGGCGGAAGTCGAACTCGCGCGTGCGGTGCGCGGCGCGGACGATGCGCCTGCCGACGGCCAGCGCGAGCGCCCAGGCGAACTCGGCGACCGAGTACGGCGAGTAGAACGAGACCCGGGCCACCGTCAGACCGAGGTCCTGGGCCGCCGTCAGGTCGATGTTGTTGTAGCCCGTGGCCCGCTGGGCGATCAGCTTGGCGCCGCCCTTGGAGAGGTCCCGCAGCACCGCGGCGTCGAGGGTGTCGTTCACGCTGCTGAGCACGATCTCGTGACCGGCCGCGGTGGGGGCGGTGTCCCGGTTGAGGAACAGCTGCAGGCAGCGCAGCTCGTGGCGGTCGCCGAACGCCCGGTCGAGGGCCGCCTGGAGCAGAGGCCGCTCGTCGGTGAGGACTCCGTACGCGATGATCTTCACGTCATTCCGCTCCCGCTTCATGAGGGGCCAGTCCCAGCAGCGACCCTAGGCGGCTTCCCGTGCCCGCGCACCGGGCCGTCCGGCCCGGTGCGCGGGGGCCGCCCGGCCCTGTCCGCCGCCTGGCCGGAAACCCGTCCGGCCAGGCGGCGACCCACTATCGTGAGGCGAAGAAGGCGCCCTCGCGGGTGCGCCGCGGCGCATGGACGAACTGCTGGGCGAACTCCAGGCGCGGATTGACGCGGCCCGGGGCACCCAGGAACGGTTGCACAGCCTGCTCGAAGCGGTGCTGTAGGTGGGCGGGAGCTGGATCTGCCGCAGGTGCTCCGGCACATCGTCGAGGCGGCCGTGGTGCTCGTGGACGCCGAGTACGGGGCGCTGGGCGTCATCGGCGACGACCGCATGCTCTCCGAGTTCCACACCGTCGGCATCGGCGACGAGTAGCGGGCCGGGATCGGCGACCCGCCCAGCGGGCACGGCATCCTGGGCGAGCTGATCCGGCACCCGGAGCCGCTGCGGCTGGCGGAGATCTCCGAGCACGCGTCGTCGTACGGCTTCCCTCCCCATCACCCGCCGATGCACTCGTTCCTGGGAGTGCCCATCCGGGGCCGGCAGCCGCCCGACGGCACGCCGCGCACGGCCGGTCGTCCGTTTCACCGACTGCCGGCATCACCGGCGCGCCGCTCCGGCTGCCGCACTAGGTGTATTGACCTGAAGCGTTGTTCACACGGCTGATCGGTGGGTGGCCGCCGAGTGCGGTGTGGCAGCGGTGGTGGTTGTAGGTGTGGAGGAAGTCTGCCAGGGCCTCGGTGCGTTCGGTGTTGCTGGT
>NZ_JAAHBP010000022.1 GCF_023184515.1 Streptomyces sp. D2-8
GAGCTGTCGGCCTCGGACCTGCTGGGTGCCGTGTCGCACACCGGCACCACCCTCGACACCATCGGCTGCGTCGGTGTCGCGATCCTCGTGATCGTCGGCACGACGGCGGCGATCGACCGCCTGCCGCGCCTGCGCCGCCTGGCGAAACCGGTCATCGCCGTGGGCACCATGTCCCTGACCGCCTACGTAGGCCACTTCCTCGCCCAGTCCGCGTGGCCCGCCTCCGGCGCCGGCACCACGACGTCCTGGGTGCCCGTGCTCACGTACATCCTGACAGCGATCGTGTTCGCCACGATCTGGTCCCGCTTCTTCCGCCGCGGCCCCCTGGAGTACCTCCTCAACACCGCCACCAAACCCGCCAAATACATCCGGTGAGGCCCGGTCGGGGTGGCTCGGCTTCCCGTCCCATCCCGGCCTGCCCGGCGCCCACCGGCCGTCCATGGGCACGTGTGTGGGCAACTGGCGGGACATGTGTGGGCCTGGGCCAGCGCGGCCCGGGGCAAGGGCTAGGCGGGTCAGGACAAGACTGCCACCGGCGCCGCCCTGATGCCCGAGTTCTACGGAGAGTAGTCAGCACCAAGTCAGCACGGGAGAGACGAACACGGGTGATGACGTGGGAATTTAGTCAGCACCGAACCAGCACGGGAGTCAGCACGCCCCCGTCAAATCATCCCCGACTACGCTTCCCGGACAGCACTAATTTCGCCGCTCTCCAAGCCCTTCAGTCGCCCCTCGACGAGCGGGCATGGTGGTCCGATGCATAGCCGCGTCCCGAACTATGTTGGCCCACCACATGTGCGCCTGACCTGCGCCTTTCTACCGTGTGCCGATACCTACCCGTCCCCACCGCACACGAGGAAGTGGCGCCCATGGCCTCCGCATCCACCGCTCCCCCACCCCCCGCCAGCCTCAAGCGCATCGTCACCGCCAGCCTCATCGGCACCACCATCGAGTGGTACGACTTCTTCCTCTACGGCTCCGCCGCCGCGCTCGTGTTCAACAAGCTGTTCTTCCCGGACTCCGACCCGCTCGTCGGCACCCTGCTGTCGTTCCTGACGTACGCGGTCGGGTTCGCCGCCCGGCCGCTGGGCGCGCTGGTCTTCGGGCACTACGGCGACCGGCTCGGGCGCAAGAAGCTGCTGGTGCTGAGTCTGCTGCTGATGGGCGGGGCGACCTTCGCGATCGGGCTGCTGCCGACGCACGCGTCCATCGGGACGGCCGCGCCGGTGCTGCTCACCGTGCTGCGGCTGATCCAGGGGTTCGCGCTGGGCGGTGAGTGGGGCGGTGCCGTGCTGCTGGTGTCGGAGCACGGGGACGCGCGGCGGCGCGGGTTCTGGGCGTCGTGGCCGCAGACCGGCGCGCCGGCGGGGCAGCTTCTCGCCACCGGTGTGCTGTCCCTGCTCACGGCCCTGCTGTCGGACGCCGCGTTCGGCAGCTGGGGCTGGCGGGTGCCGTTCCTGCTCTCGGGTGTGCTGGTGATCGTCGGTTTGTGGATTCGTCTGTCTGTCGATGAATCGCCGGTCTTCAAACAGGCGTTGGAGCAGGCCGAGGCCCGCAAGGCGGACTCCGCGGCGGCGGCCGAGAAGCTGCCGCTCGTCTCGGTGCTGCGGCACCACTGGCGTGACGTCCTGGTCGCGATGGGGGCCCGCATGGCGGAGAACATCAGCTACTACGTGATCACCGCGTTCATCCTCGTCTACGCCACCACCTCGGCCGGCGTCTCCAAGCAGACCGCGCTCAACTCGGTGCTGATCGCCTCGGCCGTGCACTTCGCGGTCATCCCGGCGTGGGGCGCCCTGTCCGACCGGATCGGCCGCCGGCCCGTGTATCTGACGGGTGCGGTCGGGGTCGCGCTGTGGATGTTCCCGTTCTTCTCGCTGATCGACACCGGCGGCTTCGGCAACCTGATCCTCGCCGTCACCGTCGGGCTGGTCCTGCACGGGGCGATGTACGCACCCCAGGCCGCGTTCTTCTCGGAGATGTTCGCGACGCGGATGCGTTACTCCGGTGCGTCGATCGGCGCCCAGACCGCCTCGGTCGCGGCGGGCGCGCCCGCGCCGCTGATCGCCACCGCGCTGCTGGCCGACTACGGCAGCTCCACGCCGATCGCCCTGTACGTCATCGCCGCCGCCGTACTCACGGTCATCGCGGTGGGGGCGGCCAAGGAGACGCGCCACCGGGACCTGGCCGACATCGCACTTCCCACCGGCCAAGAAGCGGACCGGGCGCCCGCCGCCGCGGAGGACGCCCGCACCGCCTGACCCGTCAGGACCCGTGACCTCCGACCCCCGTACGTGCGTGCGTACGGGGGTCAGCGCTGTACCGGCTCCGACAACTGGTGCAGTCGCAGCGCGAGTTGGATCTCCAGGGCCCGGGCCGGGCTCTGCCAGTCATCGCCCAGGAGGCGGCCGACGCGCTCCAGTCGCTGGGCGACCGTGTTCACATGGACGTGCAGTTCGTCCTTGGTGCGGGCGGGGCTCATGCCGCAGGCGAAGTACGCGTCGAGGGTGCGCAGCAGGTCGGTGCCGCGTCGCCGGTCGTAGGCGATGACCTGGCCGATGGTGCGGTCGACGAAGCCCGGGATGTCCCGGTCGCCGGCCAGGAGCAGGCCCAGGAAGCCGAAATCCTCGGCGGCGGCCCCGTCCCCGGAACGTCCGAGGACGCGCAGGGCTTCGAGGCAGCGGCGGGCCTCCGCATAGGCCGTGGCCACGGCCTCGGGGCGGGTGGCGAGGTCCTCGGCGGGTGCGGAAGCGCCGACCGTGACCGGTGCGTGGACCGCTGTACCCAGGTGCCGGGCGGCGCGGCGGGCCAGGCCGGTCGCGGTGTCGCCGGGGCCGAGGGGCAGCAGCAGGACGGTACCCCCGTCGCGCGCGGCGGCCAGGCCGTGCCGGTTCGCGGCCAGGTGGGACGCCGCCGCTGCCAGGCGTCTGCGGGCGTCCGCCTCCTGGTCGGCGTCGGCGGCGCCGCCCTCCAGCCGCGCGGCCAGCACCACATGGAGCGCGTCGAGGTCGGCGCGGAGCCGGACCGCGCGCTCCCGCAGCAGGCGCGGGTCGCGGTCACGGGCGTCGAGCAGGTCGTCCAGCAGCTCACCGCGCACGCGCTGTTCGGCCTCGGCGGCGGATCTGCGAGCCAGGAGCAGCAGGGAGGTGACCATGGCGGCACGCTCCAGGGTGCGCTGGTCGACGGGGTCGAGCCCCGGGTGCCCCCGCAGCACCAGTGCGCCGAGCAGTTCGCCGCCGGCGGCGACGGCGGCGATCCAGTCGTCCTGGTGCAGCACCGCGTGCCCCTCCGCGCCGGACTTCTCCAGGGCGCCGGCGGGCGCGGCGGCGGTCTCGGCGAACTCCACCGTGCCGTCGAGGATCTCGGAGACCGCCGCGGCCACGTCGTGCACCCCGCCGCCGCGCAGGACGAGTTGGGCGAGCCGGTCGTGCACGTCGGAGGCGCGCTCGATGACGCCGCTGCGGTCTCGGATGATCTCGTTCGCCCGCTCCAGGCCGGCGAGAGCCGACCGGGTCTCGGCGAGCAGGTTGGCGGTGTCGATGGCGGCCGCGGCGAGGGCGGCGAAGGAGCCGAGCAGGGCGATCTGCTCCCGCTCGAAGACCCGGGCCCGGCGGTCCGCGGCGAACAGCACGCCGATGACGTGATGCCCGAGCGTCAGCGGCACGCCGAGAATGGCCACCAGCCCCTCGTCCCGCACGCCCGCGTCGATGGTGAGGGTGTGCTGGAAACGGTCGTCCTTGAAGTAGTCGTCGGTGACATAGGGGCGTGCGGTCTGTGCGACGAGACCGCCGAGCCCCTCTCCCATGCCGAGCCGCAGCTGCTGGAACCGGGCCGCGACCGAGCCCTCGGTGACCCGCATGTAGGTGTCGCCGCGCTCCGTGTCGTTCAGGCTGAGGTAGGCGACGTCCGTGCCCAGCAGTGAGCGGGCGCGCTGCACGATCGCCTGGAGGACGGCGTCGAGGTCGCGCAGCCCGGCGAGGTCGTGGGCGGTCTCGAACAGCGCGGACAGCTCGGCCTCGCGCCGCCGTCGTCCCTCCAGCTCGGCGCGCACGCGCAGGGCGAGCGGCTTGGCCTGCCGGAGCGCGGCGATCCACTCCGCCGAGCGCCCTTCGGCACGCGCGAGCAGCTCCGGCTGCTCATAGGCGTCGGCCGACGCGCCCCGGGCCAGCAGCTCGAGGAACGGCATTTCGGCGGACTGCACGTGATCGCTGGACATGCTCACAGGATTCACCATGACCGGGCCGTCCCGTCAGCCCTGTGGACAACTCTCCGGGCCGGACGGGACCGGCTGCTCAGTGGGCGGTCCAGCCGCCGTCGAGCACGAGCGAGGCACCGGTCACGAAGGACGCCTGCGGACTGCACAGATACGCCACCGCCTCGGCGACCTCCTCCGGTTCGATGAGCCGCTTGACGGCGCTGTCCTGCAGCAGCACCTCGGACAGGACCCGCTCCTCGGGGATGCCGTGCGCCTGCGCCTGGTCGGCGAGCTGCTTCTCGACCAGTGGGGTGCGCACATAGGCGGGGTTCACACAGTTCGACGTGACACCGTGGGGCGCGCCTTCGAGGGCGGTGGTCTTGGACAGTCCCTCCAGGCCGTGTTTGGCGGCCACATAGGCCGACTTGTAGGCCGAGGCGCGCAGCCCGTGGACGGACGACACGTTCACGACGCGGCCCCACCCCTGCCCGTACATGTGGGGCAGGGCCCCGCGGATGAGCCGGAACGGTGCCTCCAGCATCACGGCGAGCACCGTGTGGAACACCTCGGGCGGGAACTCCTCGATGGGACGCACCAGTTGGATCCCGGCGTTGTTGACGAGGACGTCGGTGCCCGCGGCGGCGAGTTCGGCGGCGTCCAGGTCGGTGAGGTCGAGGACGTGTGGCTCCACCGTGCCGGCCAGGCCGCGTCCCTGGTCGGCCAGTGCGTCCAGGCCGGCGGCGTCCCGGTCGACGGCTCTCACCTTGGCCCCGGCGGCCGCGAGCCGCAGCGCGCAGGCGCGGCCGATGCCGCCGGCGGCGCCGGTGACGAGCGCGGTGCGGCCGCCCAGGTCGAGCGGGGAGGCGTGCGGGGCCGGGAGGGCACGGGGCGCGGTCATGGTTCGACCCTAGGCAGCGCTCATGCCCCACCCCATGTGGTCACGCCCCATAGTTCAGCCGGAGGCAGTGGGGTCGAACCATGTGGGGGTGTCCGACAGGGCCTGCTTGATCCGGAGCAGCCCGAACTCGTTCAGCTCGGGCAGCGCGTCGATGTCGAACCAGGCCACGTCCAGCGACTCGTCGTCGTTGACCCGCGCCTCGCCGTCGACGGCCCGGCAGCGGAAAGTGATGTCCATGTACTGGCAGGTGTCGCCGTTCTCGTACGTGACGGGCTGCAGGGCCTGGACGAGGACGACCCGTTCGGCGACGCAGCGCACGGCCGTCTCCTCGTAGACCTCCCGCACGGCGCAGGCCGCGGGCTGCTCCCCCGGGTCCGGGATGCCGCCGATCACGGACCACTGGCGGGTGTCGGCCCGGCGGTTGAGCAGCACCCTGCCCTCGTCGTCGAAGACGAGGGCGGTGACCCCGGGAAGCCAGAGCAGCTGATGACCGGCCGAGGCGCGCAGCGTGCGGATGAAGTCGGGAGTAGCCATGCCGCCGACCCTAACGGGCAGCTTCCGGCGTCCCGGCGCGTTTCAGGCGGCGTGCGACCGGCGTACGGCTACACGTCACCGTCGCGTCGCCCGCGCAGCCCGGCGCCGACGGCCCAGCCGAGTCCGCCGGCCGCGACCAGCACGAGGGCGATCTCCGGCAGGATGCCGAGGCGGGTGGCGGGGGTCTGCGAGGACCGCAGCGGCACCTTCTGCACCAGCGAGTCGGCCACGAACATGCCGGTCTTCTGCGTGATCCTGCCGTCCGGCATGATGATCGCGCTGACACCGCTGGTCACCGGTACCGTCACGGTCCGGCTGTGCTCGACCGCGCGCACGCGGGACATGGCGAGCTGCTGGTAGGTCATCTCGCTGCGGTCGAAGGTGGCGTTGTTGCTGGGCACGGAGATCATCTGGGCGCCGTCGGTGACCTCGGAACGCACGGTCCAGTCGAAGGCGGCCTCGTAGCAGGTGACGAGGCCGACCTTGGCGCCGTCCATGGTGAACACGCCCGGCTCGGTGCCCCGGCTGAAGTCCTGGCGGACCATCGCCGTCCAGTTCCCGTTGATCGCGCCGATGAACGAGCGCAGCGGCAGGTACTCGCCGAACGGCTGGATCTGGCGCTTGTCGTAGGTGTCGACGGGGCCCTTCGCCGGGTCCCACAGGATCTGCTCGTTGTACAGCTTGCCGTCCCGCTCGACGACGCCGCCGACCGAGATGGGCACGCCGATGGCCCTGGCCGCCGAGTCGATGACGGCGCGGGCGTCGGGGTTGGCGAAGGGGTCGATGTCGGAGGAGTTCTCCGGCCACAGCACGAAGTCGGGCCGCGCGACCTTGCCGGCCTTGACCTCGGCGGCCAGGCGGTGCGTCTCGCGCGCGTGGTAGTCGAGCACGGCCCGCCGCTGGGAGTTGAAATCGAGCCCGGCGCGGGGCACGTTGCCCTGGATCACCGCGACGGTGGCACTGCCGTCCTCGGCCGTGTCGCCGACCAGCGTCCGGGCCGCTGCGGCGCCCACGACCGGGACGGCCAGGCTCAGCAGACCCACGGCGGCCGCGGCGCGCCGCACCTCACCGGTCCGCCGCCGCTGCACGGCCAGCCGGACGACTTCGTACAGTCCGAAGCCGCACAGCACGACCGCGAAGCCGAGCACCGGGGTGCCGCCCACCGCGGCGAGCGGCAGGAACACACCGTCCGCCTGGCCGAACGCGATCTTTCCCCAAGGGAAGCCGCTGAAGGGCGCACGCGCGCGTGCCGCCTCGCCGGCGATCCACACGGCGGCCGCCCACACCGGCCACCCGGGCAGCTTCGACACGGCCGCGACACCGGCGCCGACCAGGGCGACGAAGAGAGCCTCGATCGCCACCAGGGCGAGCCAGGGGCCCGGCCCGACCTCCACTCCGGTCCACACCAGCAGCGGCAGCAGGAAGCCGAGGCCGAAGAGGTAGCCGAGGCCGAGTGCCGCCTTCCAGCCGCGGCCGCGCAGCACCCAGCCGAAGACGGCGAAGGCCGGCAGAGCCAGCCACCACAGGGTGCGGGGCGGGAAGGAGACATAGAGGAGCAGGCCGGAGAGCGCGGCTGCGGCGGCCGGAACGAGACGTACGAGCCGCCGGGCCCACGTCCGCGCCCCGGGCGCGGTCCGCGGCTCCAGCTGGTCCGACTCGCCGACGGAGGTTGCGGTGACGGTCACTCCCGGAGTGTAAGGCGCGTGACCTTGGGGCCGACAGCGCGGTACGCGTGGCGGACTCCCGGTTCATTTCGTCACGACACATCCCCAAACCGTGCACCAGCCGTTACGGTGTGCCAAGCCTCAGACGTACGGCCGGTGGCGGCCCAGCGGCCGGGGCCATCAGAAGTCGGGGGCGAGGGTGCGCCGGGGGGCGGGCGGGGTGGGTTCCAGCGGGATGACGTCTGCGTCCGGGTCGAATGCGGACGGCGAGAGACGAATCGTTTCTGACGCGGCGGGTGTCGTCGTGCTGGGCGCTTGCGCCGCCTGGTCCCTGATCACGGCGGCCGCGCACGACGGCCGGCCCGAGGGAGTGCTCCTGGCGGTGCTGGCCGTGGCCGCCGGGTACGCCGCCGGGCGGATCAGCGGGGCGCTGCTGCCGGTCGGCGCGCCCCTCGCCGGGGCACTGGCCGGCATCGCGCTGACGGTGGCCGTTCCGCACCTCGCTCCGGGTCCGCAGATCGCCGTACCCCTGGGGCATGCCGGGGCCACCGCCGCCGTACTGACGCTGTCGGCCGGTGCCGCGTGCTGTGCGGCCTGGGCCGCGCCCGCGCCGGCCGTCCGGTTCGCCCTGCGCCTGCTCGCCGCCGGCATCGCGGTGCTGGCGGCCGCGCTCGGCTCGACCAGCGGCTTCGTGACCTGTCTCGCGGTGCTGGTGAGCTCGCTGGCCGCCGGCCGCACCCGTCACCGCGGCGCCGGGATGGCCGTACTGGCCGCGGTCGCCGCCCTGGTGACCGGTCTGATCTGGGCGGTCGCCGCGCGGGCCGTACCGGACGGGCTCGTGGCCGCTCTGGAGGGGCGGCTGACGCCGCACCGCGTGCGGCTGTGGCGGGACGCCTGGCATCTGCTGGGAGACGACGCCGCGCTGGGGGCCGGGCCGGGCCGCTTCGGGGAGCTGAGCACGACGTCGGCCCAGTCACTGCTGTCCGACGGCAAGCCTCACTCGGCGCCCCTGCAGCAGGCGGCGGAACAGGGGATCGTCGGCGTGGTCCTGCTGGCGGCGGCGTTCGGCTGGGTCCTGTACGCGCTGTGGCGCGGCCCGCGCCCGACCCCGGTGGCGCTCACGGCGGGCGCGGCCCTGACGGCGCTCGCCGCCATCGCCGCGATCGGAAACGCGCTGAGCTTCACGGCGGTGTCGGTGGGAGCGGGTCTGCTGGCGGGCATGGCCACGGCGCGCCCCCTGGCCGACGAATCGGCGAGCCGCGCTCCGGAAGCGCAGGCGCGCGGCGCGGGACGCACTCCTGCGTGGTGAGCGGTGACGCGAGGACCCGGCGGATCAGTGCGCGGGAGCGCCCGGCTTGGTGGGCCGCAGCCGTGCCTCGATCACCCGCACGGCCGCCTCCGCGTCGTCCACGGTGACGGTGAAGGTGTGCCCGTCCCACAGCTCCAGCTCGACGCCCTCACCACGTCGTACGACCACCGCGGTGCCCTTCTCGGGCCGCCATCGGTAGCCCCAGCCGCCCCAGTGTCGGGGGGTCACATGGGAGATGTACGTGGCGCCGGCCACGTCGGAGAGCGGGATACGGCGGCGGGGCACGCCGATGTGGCCGCAGCGCACCTCGAGGTGCTCCTCGTCGACCCGCAGGGCGACGTGCACGAAGGCGAGCGTTCCGAAGAGGACCAGCAGCCCGGCGGCGATGCACCCGACGACGGCCATGACCAGCGGGGCGACGCCGGACGTCCAGGCCGAGTCGACGGCCAGCCCGATGCCGAGCGCCAGGCAGGCAGCACCCGCGAGCGCCAGCAACCACTGCACCCGGTTGGTGGCACGGCCGGTCCAGACCTCCGTGTGCGGGTGCGGGGCGTTCTGGCCGTGGCGGTGGTCCCTCATGCCTATGAGGGTACTCAGGTTTCGCTCCGCGGGTACCTCGTGGCGGAGCGTGACTGCGCCGGGTGGACGTAGCGCTGGTCCGGCTCGCCGATGACCGTCGGTGAACCGGTTTCGGGTCAGCCGGCGGGCGTGACCGCCTGGAGCAGGCGCCCTTCGGCGTACGCCAGGGCAGGGGCGGGCAGCGCACCCTCGCGTCCGCTGAGCAGCACGGTGAGCGTGCCGTACGGCGTGGCCCCCGGCGCGGGCTGCCCGCCGAGCCGGCGCAGGGCCTGGGCGGCCACGGCTCCCGCGGAGCCGTGCAGCACGAGGGGTGGGCGGCCGGGGCGCTGGACTGCGGTCCGGATGCGCTCGGCGACCAGTTCGTAGTGGGTGCAGCCCAGCACGACGGTGGTCACGTGGTCCGGGGTGAGGGCGGCGGCCGCGGACACGGCCGCGTCGATCGCCGTCTCGTCCGCGTGTTCCACGGCCTCGGCGAGGCCCCAGCACGGCACCTCGGTGACGGGCACGCCGCCGGCGAAGTCCCGGATCAGGCCCTGCTGGTAGGGGCTGCCGGTGGTGGCCGGGGTGGCCCAGATGGCGAGGTGCCCGCCGCCGGCCGCGGCCGGCTTGATCGCCGGGACGGTACCGATGACCGGGAGTCCCGGTTCGAGGCGGGCGCGCAGGGCGGTGAGCGCGTGCACGGTCGCGGTGTTGCAGCCGACGATCAGGGCGTCGGGACGGCGCGCGGCGGCGGCCTCGGCGACGGCCAGAGCACGCTCGGTGAGGTCTTCCGTGGTGCGCGGGCCCCACGGCATGCCGTCGGGGTCCAGGGAGAGCACGAGATCGGCGTCGGGGCGCAGCCGTCGTACCGCGGCGGTGGCTGCCAGCAGACCGATTCCGGAGTCCATGAGCGCGATCTTCACCCGATCACGATAGACGATGAGCCGTCCAGGGCCGGTCGGGTGGGGCAGACTGCGCGCGTGAGCGCCGTTGTGTGGACTGCCGCTGGATCACTGCTCGCCTGGCTGTGGCTGCTGCTCTGTCAGGGCTTCTTCTGGCGCACCGATGTGCGACTGCCCGCGCGTGCGGAGCCGGACGCGTGGCCGTCCGTGTGCGTCGTCGTCCCCGCCCGCGACGAGGCGGCCGTGCTGCCCGCCGCGCTGCCGTCGCTGCTCCTGCAGGACTATCCGGGGCGGGCGGAGATCTTCCTCGTCGACGACGGCAGTTCGGACGGCACCGGTGATCTGGCGCGTGAGCTGGCGCGCCGGCACGGCGGGCTGCCGCTCACCGTGGGCTCGCCGGGCGAGCCTCCGGCGGGCTGGACCGGCAAGCTGTGGGCGGTGCGCCACGGCATCGGGCTGGCACGCGCGCGTGATCCCGAGTACCTCCTCCTGACGGACGCCGACATCGCGCACGCGCCGGACAGTCTGCGGGAGCTGGTGGCGGCGGCCCGTTCCGGTGGGTTCGACGTCGTCTCCCAGATGGCCCGGCTGCGGGTGGAAAGCGTCTGGGAACGGCTGGTGGTGCCGGCGTTCGTCTACTTCTTCGCGCAGCTCTACCCCTTCCGCCGGATCGCCGCACCGGGGCGGACGGTGGCCGCGGCCGGGGGCTGCGTCCTGCTGCGGGCGGAGGCCGCCGAGCGGGCGCGGATTCCCGACGCGATCCGGCACGCCGTGATCGACGACGTGGCGCTCGCCCGGGCCGTCAAGGGCGGCGGCGGTCGCGTCTGGCTGGGGCTCGCCGAGCGGGTGGACAGCGTGCGGCCGTATCCGCGGCTGCACGACCTGTGGCGCATGGTCTCGCGCAGCGCGTTCGCCCAGCTGCGGCACAACCCTCTCCTGCTGGCCGGGACGGTCGCCGGGCTGGCGCTGGTGTATCTGGTCCCGCCCGTGGCGGTCCTGGCCGGCCTCGCCGCCGGCAGTACGCAGGCGGCGGTCGCCGGCGGTCTCGCGTGGCTCGTCATGGCGGGGACGTACGTCCCGATGCTCCGCTACTACCGGCAGCCGCTGTGGCTCGCTCCCCTGCTGCCGTTCACCGCGTTCCTCTACCTCCTCATGACGGTCGATTCGGCGGTGCAGCACTACCGGGGACGGGGTGCGGCCTGGAAGGGCCGCACCTACGCGCGCCCGGACGCCGTGCCCGACGAGGGCTGACGACCGCCGAAGGCGTCACTTCCGGCCGGGGGTCCAGTTCATGCCCCACCCGTAGGCGTAGTCGACGGTCCGCTGCGGGCTCACCCCGCGCTCGGGCACCAGGTAGCGCGCCTCCCGCTGGACGACCAGGTCGCCGCCGGTGTTGGTGATCAGGGCGAGTGCGCACACGAGTGAGGGGACGGTGCACTCGTCGAGGGAGAAGTCGATCGGCGCCCCGTACTGCGGCTGGAGCGTGACCGAGGCGTGCAAGTCGGCGAAGGAGCGGGCGCCTTCGTAGATGGTGACGAAGACGAGGATGCGCCGGAAGTCGTTCTTGTGGTCGAGGTTGACGGTGAGGTTCTCGCCCGTCGACAGGGCCCCGGTGCGATCGTCGCCGTCGAGGTGGATGTACGGAGGCTGGTGCAGCGCTCCGAAACTGTTGCCGAGGGCCTGCACGACGCCCTTGCTGCCGTCGCTCAGTTCGTACAGCGCGCACAGGTCGAGGTCGAGGTCGGCGTGCATCGCGGTCGGGCGCCCGAACTTGCCGCTCCACCCCGAGAACTGCTTGCGCACCTCCCAGTTGAGGTTCACGTGCAGCGCGCCGGAGGTGCCGCCCTGCTTGGTGAGGGAGACGGAGGGGGCCGCCTTGGTGAGCGTCACCTTGGTGAGACGGACGGGCGCGGGCGGCGCGGCAGGCGGAGGCGGAGCCGCGGGCTGCGGCATCGGCGGGGGCGTGTACGCGGCGGGCGGCGTCGCCATGGGAGGCGCCGGGGCCGGAGCCGGGGCCGCCTGCTGCGGCTCGTCGACCGTGATGCCGTAGTCCGTGGCCAGCCCTTCGAGTCCGCTGCTGTAGCCCTGGCCGACGGCGCGGAACTTCCAGGCACCCTGGCGGCGGTAGAACTCGCCCAGCACGAAAGCGGTTTCGGTGGTGGCGCCGGGATTGTCGAAGCGGGCCACCGGCGTGCCCTGGGCGGCATCCTGGACCTCGATGTACAGGTCGGGGACCTGTCCGAACGTGCCGCCGTCGGAGGAGGCGGCGAGGACGACCGTCTCGATCGCGGGCTCCACGCGCGCGAGGTCGACGAGGAGCGTGTCGGTCACCCGGCCGTCGGTGGTGCGCTTGCCCTCGTGCCGGATCGCCCCGGAGGAGTGCGCGGGCTGGTTGTAGAAGACGAAGTCCGCGTCCGAGCGGACCTTCCCGCCGACGAGCAGCAGAGCGGAGGCGTCGGCGTCGGGTGCGCCCGCTCCTGACCGCCACCCCAATTCCACCCGCAACGCCGCGGTGGGCACCGGAGTATTTGAACCTTTCAGCATTTGCATGTCCGCCCCCATTGCGTGTCACCGCGCCAGGCCCGTCCCGGCCGTCCGTCGAGTTCCGTGCGCACAACCTATTCCTTGCCACGGCGAAGTCCCATGCCCGACCACGTGGAAGACCGGCGGCCAACCGGTGGTAACCCGCCCGGAACTCGGCCTTTACACGATCGCAGCCCCGTTCGGCGCCCCTTTTTGCCGAGTTCGCTCGCATTGGGGATACCGGGTCACTGCGGACACGGAAAACAACCCTCTTATCGGTCTCCCCAACCAGCACATCGTGGGCTTAACTTATGTGCCATGACCTCCCCCCGCTCCACCTATGGCGGCGGCTACTACTCCGCCTCCTTCCCGGACACCCCGATCTACGACAGGCTCGTCGCCGAGCGGGGCACCCCGCAGATCGCCCCGATCCGGGTCCCCGCTCAGTACGACATGCCGGGCAGCAGCCTGCCCGCCCTCCCTTCGGCGCTGCCCGCCCTGCCGGCAGCTCCCTCCCAGCCCGCCTACGGCTATCCGCAGGCCCAACAGCCCGCTCCGCTGCAGCAGGCGCCCGCGGCGTACATCCCGCAGCAGGCCACCGCTCCGCGCGGCTACCCCGGCCCCCAGCCGCAGCAGCCGCGTCCGGCGGCCCCCGCGGGCTACGAGGCGATGCGCCCCGCGGCTCCCCGGCCGGCCCCGGCTCCCTATCAGGACCCGTACAACAACCAGCAGTACCGCGGGTACTGAGCCGCCCTCCGGGGGCTGTCGGTGCCGACTGGCACGATGGCCCCATGGGGAACGCTCACCTGCACTCGATTCACGTCCATCCGGTCAAGGCGGTCCGGGGCCTGGCGCCCCGGGAGGCCGCCGTGGAGCCCTGGGGGCTGGCCGGAGACCGGCGCTGGGTGCTGATCGACGACGGGGGAAAGGTCGTCACCCAACGCCAGCAGCCGCGTCTCGCGCTCGCCGCCGCCGCGCTTCGGCCGGGCGGCGGACTCCGTCTGTCCGCGCCCGGTATGCCGCCGTTGACGGTGCCCGTGCCCCGGCCCGTCGTCACCGTGCCGGTGGAGATCTTCCGCGACAAGGTCGAGGCGATCCCGGCCGAGGACGAGGCCGCGCACGCCTGGTGCAGTTCCTACCTCGGCACCGATGTGCGCCTGGTGTACATGGACGATCCGGCGACCCGCAGGCCGGTCGCCCCGGAGTACGCGCGGCCCGGTGAGACCGTCTCCTTCGCCGACGGCTTTCCGCTGCTGCTCACCACGACGGCCTCGCTCGACGCCCTCAACTCCCTGATCGCGCAGGGCGAGTACGCCGCTGAGGGTCCCCTGCCCATGAACCGCTTCCGGCCGAACGCGGTCGTGGCGGGCACCCCCGCCTGGGCCGAGGACGACTGGTCGCGCCTCGCCATCGGGGAGGTGTTCTTCCGCGTGGCCAAGACCTGCGGCCGGTGCGTGGTGACCACCACCGACCAGGGCACCGGCGAGCGCGGCCGCGAGCCCCTGTTCAGCCTGGGGCGGCACCGCCGGCTCGACGGCAAGCTGGTCTTCGGTCAGAACCTGGTGCCGCTGTCCCCCGGCACGATCCGCGTCGGGGACCCGGTCAGGATCCTCGAATAGCTCTCCGAGCGCGTGGGAACCGGGTCGCGGGCCCAGGCGTTGGGCTTGTGTGAGAAATTCATGAGAGGCCCTGAGGAGAGGTGATGTCGCTCTCTCTTCGACGGGTCTGTACGCGGACGGCTCCGCCGGGGAGTATCACGGAGCCGGAAGGGGGGTGCAGGCGGTGCGAGCGATCAGTGGGCTCTGGCGCTGGCGGCGCAATCCACTGTGCCGCGCGACCGACCTGGCCGAGGCTTGGGTGGCACTGGCCGCCCTGCTGCTGATCCTGCTGGCCGTCCCGGTCGCCGGCTCGCTCGTCGGGGAAACGGCTCAGGACGCGCTCCAGCGCTCCGTCCGGGCGCAGCACGAGGCGCGGCATCTGGTGACGGCCACAGTGGTCCGCACGCTGGACCGCTCCCCGCTGGACGCCGACCCGGAGACCTCGTCGGGCAGGGATCTGCGCAACCGCGTCCTCGCCGACTGGACCGCACCGGACGGCACCGCGCACCAGGGCCCCGTCCTGGCGAGCCTCGAAGGCCCGCAGCAGGGCGACGAGTTCCGGATATGGACCGACCGGCACGGCCGGATGGTGGCCCGTCCGCTCGACTCGGCGACGGCCTCGACGCATGCGGTCCTCGCGGGCTTCGGCGCGGCCCTGGCCACCGGCGGACTCATAGAGGGCGGCAGACGGCTGATCGTCTGGCGCATGGTCCGCCGCCGGTACGCCCGTTGGGACCAGGCATGGGACAAGGCGGGCCCGGACTGGGGCAGGACGGGCACCGGCAGCTGACCGCCTTCCGGCTCTGGTCAACCCACCACCCGCGCGCACGCTACGGTGGTCCGGCCGAACCGTTCGGCACAACCCGCGCGCGAGCGAGTCTCAGGGACGCGCCGGTGTCGATGCCGCGTGCGCGCCCAGGCCCCAGGGCCGGGCTCGGTCGCGGTCGCGACCCCGGCCGGAGCGCCCCGAGGGCGGACGAGCCATCAGTACGACCGAGGTGGGGGCACAGCTACACCATGGCACAGGGCACGGTCCAGGTGACGCACACCGGCACGTCGCGGTGGCGGCGCCGCACGGGTGAGTACGCATCGCTCGCCGCCGCCCTGGAGGCCGCGGCCGACGGAGACGTCCTCACCGTCGCGCCCGGCACCTACCGGGAGAACCTCGTCCTGCAGCGCGCGGTGACCCTGCGCGGTCCCGAGGGCTCCCCCGGCTCGGTGCGGATCGCGCCCGTGGACGGGGTGCCACTGACCGTGGGCGCGTCGGCGGTGGTGCAGGACCTGCATGTGGAGGGCCAGGACGCGGCCGCCCCCGCCGTGCTGGTGGAGGAGGGCACCCCGGAGCTGCGGGACGTGCGGGTCGTGACGCGGTCGGCGGCCGGGATCGAGGTGCGCGGCAGCGCCCGGCCCACGGTGCGGCGCTGCGCGGTCGACAATCCGGCGGGCATCGGCATCGCCGTGGTCGACGGCGCGGGCGGGGTGTTCGAGGAGTGCGAGGTCGTCGCGGCCGGTCAGGCGGGCGTGGCGGTGCGCGGCGGTGCCCACCCCCGCCTGGAGCGCTGCCGGGTGCACCACACCTCGGGATCGGGCCTGTCGGCGACCGGGGAGAACTCGGCGCTGGAGGCGGTGGGCTGCGAGATCTACGAAGTCCGGGGCAGCGGTGTGCAGATCACCGGCCGGGCCACCGCGCACCTCACCGACTGCGATGTGCACCGCACGACGGCCGACGGAGTCACGCTCGACACGGACGCGGTGCTGACGCTCGCCGACTGCCGTATCCACGACATCCCGGAGAACGCGGTCGACCTGCGTTCCCGTTCCGTCCTCACCCTGACCCGCACCACGGTGCGGCAGTTCGGGCGCAACGGCCTGTCGGTGTGGGATCCGGGCACACGGGTGGACGCCAACCAGTGCGAGATCTTCGACAGCACGGGCGACTACCCGGCGGTGTGGGTGAGCGACGGCGCCACCGCCGTACTCGACTCCTGCCGGGTGCACGACGTGCCGGACGCCCTGTTCGTGCTCGACCGGGGCTCGCGCGTGGACGTCGTCGACACCGACCTGTCGCAGGTGCGCAACACGGCCGTGTCGGTGAGCGACGGAGCGACCGCGCAGCTCGACGACTGCCGGATCCGGGACGCGGCGACGGGCGCCTGGTTCCGCGACCACGGCAGCGGCGGCACCCTCAGCAACTGCACGGTGGACGGCACCCAGACCGGTGTGATCGTCACCAAGGGCGCCGACCCCACCGTGGAGCGCTGCACGATCGACTCCCCCGCGGAGGCCGGTGTGTATGTCTCTGCCGGTGGCCGGGGCAGCTTCCTGAACTGCCGGGTCACGGGCAGCGGTGGCTACGGCTTCCATGTGATCGACGGCAGCCGTACGACGCTGCGGAAGTGCCGCACGGAGCGGTGCGCGCGCGGGGGCTACGAGTTCGCGGACAGCGGCGCGGACGCGGCGTCCGGAGCGAGCCCGCTCGTCGAGGACTGCACGAGCGACGAGAGCGCGGGGCTGCGCACGCCCGCGGCGCCGGAGACGGCCGTGCAGACGGTGAGCCACTCCCCCGGCCTGCTGGGTGCGCTCCCGGGGCAGCGCACCGAACCGGGACCCCCGCCACCGGCCCCGGAGCCCGAGCAGCCGGCCCGCTCCTCCAAGGACGTCCTGGGTGAACTCGACGCGCTGGTGGGCCTGGAGAGCGTCAAGCGCGAGGTGCGCGCCCTCACCGACATGATCGAGGTCGGCCGGCGCCGGCAGCAGGCGGGCCTGAAGGCGGCCTCGGTCAAGCGGCACCTGGTCTTCACCGGCTCCCCCGGCACCGGCAAGACGACGGTCGCGCGGCTCTACGGCGAGATCCTCGCCTCCCTCGGCGTACTGGAGAAGGGCCACCTGGTCGAGGTGTCCCGCGTCGACCTGGTCGGTGAGCACATCGGCTCGACGGCGATCCGCACCCAGGAGGCCTTCGAGAAGGCGCGCGGCGGTGTGCTGTTCATCGACGAGGCCTACGCGCTGTCCCCGGAGGACGCGGGGCGCGACTTCGGCAAGGAGGCCATCGACACGCTGGTGAAGCTGATGGAGGACCACCGTGACGCGGTCGTGGTGATCGTCGCGGGCTACACGGCCGAGATGGAGCGCTTCCTGTCGGTCAACCCGGGTGTGGCGTCCCGCTTCTCACGGACCATCACCTTCAGCGACTACGGCCCCGAGGATCTGCTGCGGATCGTGGAGCAGCAGGCCGAGGAGCACGAGTACCGGCTGGCGCCGGGGGCGGCGGAGGCCCTCGGGAAGTACTTCACGGTGCTCCCCAAGGGCCCGGCCTTCGGCAACGGCCGTACCGCACGGCAGACGTTCGAGGCCATGGTCGAGCGGCACGCGAGCCGGGTCGCCCAGCTCCCGGAGCCCAGCACGGACGATCTGACGCTGCTCTACGCCGAGGATCTCCCCGAGCTGCTCTGAGGGTCCGCCTAGGCGGCGGGCGGCTCGGGCTGGTGCCGTGGCGAAGGCACCTCCGGCGCCTCCGGCCGCAGCCGGGCCAGCAGCGTGCGGCGTTCCTCGGCGAAGGCCGGGTCGGCCTGGTAGTCGGAGTGGCCGAGGATCGGCGCGGGCAGCGGCAGGAGAGCGGTGCGGCCGTAGGCGAGGGGGTCCATCAGGGGGGTGTGGTCGACCTGCGCGCCTCCGTCGCCGGGCAGCCGCACCGGGCCGCCGATGGGGTCGGTGAGCCGGTAGAGGTTGCGCCAGCAGTCGACGTCCCGGTGCAGGGAGCCGAGCGCGGCGGGTCCGAAGTGCGCCGGGAACCAGCGGCCGTAGAGACGCTCCAGCGGGGAGCCGTAGGTCAGCAGCGCGACCCGTTTGCGGGCGGACGGGGCGAGTTGCCAGGCCGCGGCGGCGGCGAGCACGCTGCCCTGCGAGTGCCCGGAGATGACCAGCCGTCCGCCGGTGGCGCGGGTCCAGGTCGCCATCCGCCAGGTCAGGTCGGGCACCGCGCGCTCGGCGTAGCAGGGCGGGGCGAAGGGGTGGGAGGCGCGTGGCCAGAAGGTGCCGACGTCCCACAGGATGCCGATGGTGCGGCGGGCCGCGGCGTCCTTGTAGGCGCGCCGTCCCCAGGTGACGAAGAGTATGAAGCCGAGGCCGATCAGCCAGGAGCCGAGGGCCTGGGCGGTCTCGGCGGCGCCGTGGACGACGGGGTAGGTGCCCTGCGCGGCCTCGCCCGGCGTCTCGTCGGTGGCCAGGGCTCCCACGAGGGCTGCGGCGCCGAGCAGCAGGGTGACGCCGGAGGTGACGGCGACGATGCGGGGTCCCCGGTCGGTGAGCGAGGCCATGGCACGGGTGTAGGCGATGCGGCGGGTGCGGGCGGGGTCCAGGGCCTCGTCCGGGTAGTCGAGTGCCACGGCGACGCGCTCGGCGCGGGCCAGCTGCCAGGCGCGATGGGCCAGCCAGCCGAAGAGCCCCAGCAGCACCACGAGCAGCGGCGGGATCACGGACGCCTGCCAGGTCAGCAGCACCGGCGGGCCCTGGATCGACGCCCCGGTGCCGTCCAGCCAGTCGGACACGCGCTGGGACACGCCGCCGGACATCACCCCGCCCAGCGCGCAGGCCAGCATCGCCACGGCCGGTCCGCCCAGGCCCCGCAGCACCGCCCGCCGGTCGGGGTCGGTGCGGTGCAGGGCGTGGGCGACGACGCCGAGGACGATCACGAGCAGGCCCTGGACCAGGGCGATCGCGCCGAAGGTCGTGTCACCCGGCAGCCGGCCTTCCGACGTCCACCCCGGGCGTTCCCAGCCGGCGTACAGCAGGGCGAGGGCGAGCAGCACGAGCGCGGCGAGCGGCAGGCGTCGTACAAAACGCTCGTCCAGGGTGCGGTCCAGCCGTTTCTCGCTGCGGCCGCGGCGGCACACCACCCACACCACGGCGACCGCGCAGGCCGCGAGGGCCGCTTCCAGGATCAGGCCCAGGGTGTCGAGCACGGCGGGGCCGCCGGGGCGGCGGTCGTGGCGGGCGGCGGCGCTGCCGACCGCGGCGGCGACCGTGATCAGGCCGGCCGCGGTGTGCGCGGCGCGCAGCCGGGCCACCAGCCGGCGTCCGTACCAGAACCCGGGCCGGCCGAGTGCGGTCGGGCCGCCGTCCGCTTCGGGCTCGGGGGCGCGTTCGATGGGCTGCTGCGACTCGTAGTCGCTCCATGTACGCCGGGACAGGTACCACAGCAGGACGGTCAGGGCGGTGGGCACGGCGGCGGCGAGGGCGAGCCTGCGGCCGGGGGCACTCCACCAGCCGCCGTCCGAGACGGTGGGTGAGAGGAAGCCCAGCCAGGAGTGCTGGTCGGCGCACGCGGCGGTGCCCGCGCACTGCCAGGCCCCCAGGTCGAGCGCGACCTCGCAGGCCGCGGCGACGAGCAGCACCGTCAGCGTGAGCCCGGCGAGCCTGACCAGGAGGCCGTACAGGCGCACGGTGCGGCGGCGGCCGTGGGCGGTGGGGCGCATCCAGTGGGCGAGGTTGACGACCATGAACGGCAGCAGTAAGAGCCACAGGGCGCGAGTGCCGTTGCCGGAGGTGAGGTTGCACCAGACGTAGGCCTCGGGCACCGGTCCTTCGCGCCGGCGGTCCTCGGGGCTGTGCTCGGCGTCGACGTCGTCGGCGCGCCGGAACACGGCCGCCGTGTCGTCGCCGGTGATCCGCACGGTCCGCGGATCGTTCAGCATCTCCTGTGGCGTGGTGCCGCCCACGCCGTGGACCAGGAGTTCCAGAGCGGTCCCGGTCTCGCCGGGCCGCGCGGCGGGACCGGCCGGTCCGCCGGTCGACGCATGTTCCTGCGCACGTTCCACTGATTCGCACTTCCCCCGTGACACGCCGTCGGCTCTGTCCGTGCGGGCACAAGGATCTCCGTTTCCGCGCCGCCGCACACCTCCTGTCACGGAATCTCCCCGATCCGTGATGTCGCGGCGCGACACGTGAGCCCGCTGTGACGCGTGCGCGACGAGCGGTCGGTGGCGCTGTCCGCGGCGCGACATGCAAGGATGGGGCCGTCCGCGCACCGGAGCCGGGGAATATGTCCTAGTCGGGGAGGGTGTGCAGGGCGTGTCGGACGGCATTGAGGCGAAAGGACCGGAGCGTACGTGAGCGAGAATCAGAACCTCCTCGCGGAGCAGCGGCGATCCCTGATCCTCGACGAGGTCCGCCGCCGGGGTGGTGTCCGGGTCAACGAGCTGACGCGCAAGCTCGGCGTGTCGGACATGACGGTCCGCCGCGACCTCGACGCGCTCGCCCGCCAGGGTGTGCTGGAGAAGGTGCACGGCGGCGCGGTCCCGGTGGTCGAGGCGAGTACGCACGAACCGGGATTCGAGGCCAAGTCCGGCCTGGAGCTGACCGCCAAGGAGGACATCGCACGCGCCGCGGCCAAGCTGGTCGCGCCGGGTGCGGCGATCGCCCTGTCGGGCGGTACGACGACCTTCGCGCTGGCGCAGCAGCTGCTGGACGTGCCGGACCTGACGGTGGTCACCAACTCGGTGCGGGTCGCCGACGTGTTCCACGTGGCACAGCGCACCTCCGGCCCGCGGCAGGGAGCGGCCACGGTCGTGCTGACGGGCGGGGTGCGCACGCCCTCCGACTCGCTGGTGGGGCCGGTGGCCGACCAGGCGATCGCGGCGCTCCACTTCGACCTGCTGTTCCTCGGGGTGCACGGCATATCGGTCGAGGCCGGCCTGTCGACGCCGAACCTCGCGGAGGCGGAGACGAACCGGCGGCTCGTGCAGTCGGCCCGCCGCGTGGTCGTGGTCGCGGACCACACCAAGTGGGGCAAGGTGGGCCTGAGTTCCTTCGCCTCGCTGGAGCGGATCGACACGCTCGTGACGGACGCCGGCCTGCCGGACGAGGCGCGCGGGGTGGTCGCGGAGCACCTGCGGCGGCTGGTCGTGGCCGGGGAGCCCGAGCCCGACGAGAGTGCAGACATCTGACGGGACGCCAGCTAGGGTGACGCCTCCGGTCATCGCCCGCTCCGGCCGAGGAGGGCTCCTGCCATGGCTCACCGACTGCGCCCGGTGGGGCTCGACTTCGTCGGTGTCGCGCCCGTTCGGCACCTCTTCGCGCGGGAGGTCTCCGCTCCGGTGGAGGCGGTCTACCGCGTCCTCCAGGACGTGCCCGGCTGGGCCGAGTGGTTCCCGCGGGTGACGGCTGCCCGGCCGGTCGACGCCGGTGCGGGGCGCGACATCACGCTCACCGGTGGCATCCGGTTCCGCGAGTCGATCATCGCGGCGGAGGAACCCGAGGTGTACGCCTATCGCGTCGACGTCACCAACCTGCCGGGCGTGCGGGCGATAGCCGAGGAGTGGCGGCTCACGCCGGCCGGCACCGGCACGCGGGTGCGGTGGACCTTCGCCACCGACGGGGTGGCCGCGTACCGGCTGGCCATGAAGGCGGCGCGCGGGGGCCAGGCCCGCGCGTTCCGGGACGCCGTGCGGGCGCTGGACCGGCGGCTGACGGCCTGAGGGCCCGGACTCAGCCGGGCCAGACGCCCGTCTGCAGGAGCGAGTCGATCGCGTCCGTGTACGGATCGATGTCCAGCCCCTGGGCGGCCAGCCAGGCGTCCGAGTAGTACTTGTCGAGATACCGGTCCCCCGGGTCGCACAGCAGGGTCACGACGCTGCCCTGCCGGCCCTCGGACACCATCTCGGCGACGATCTTCAGCGCGCTCCACAGCCCCGTGCCGGTCGAGCCGCCGGCCTTGCGGCCGATGGCACGCTCCAGTGCCCGTACGGCGGCGACGCTGGCCGCGTCGGGCACCTTCATCATCCGGTCGATCGCGCCGGGCACGAAGCTCGGTTCCATACGGGGCCGTCCGATGCCCTCGATACGGGAGCCGCAGTCACAGGTGACGTCCGGATCGCCGGTGGTCCAGCCCTCGAAGAAGCACGAGTTCTCGGGGTCGGCCACGCAGACGCGGGTGTCGTACTGCATGTAGTGGACGTAGCGCGCGAGGGTCGCGGAGGTGCCGCCGGTGCCCGCCGTGGCGACGATCCACGCCGGCTCGGGGAAACGCTCCAGGCGCAGCTGGCGGAAGATGGATTCGGCGATGTTGTTGTTTCCGCGCCAGTCCGTGGCCCGTTCCGCGTAGGTGAACTGGTCCATGTAGTGGCCGCCGGTCTCGGCCGCGAGGCGGGCGGACTCCTCGTACATCGTGCGGGGGTCGTCCACGAAGTGACATCGGCCGGAGTGGAACTCGATGAGGCGGATCTTCTCGGCGCTCGTCGTGCGCGGCATGACGGCGATGAACGGCACGCCGATCAGCTTCGCGAAGTACGCCTCGGAGACGGCCGTCGAGCCGCTGGAGGCCTCGATGACGGGCCGGTCCGGCCGGATCCAGCCATTGCACAGGCCGTACAGGAAGAGGGAGCGGGCGAGGCGGTGCTTGAGACTGCCGGTGGGGTGGGTCGACTCGTCCTTCAGATACAGGTCGATGCCCCACCGCTCCGGCAGGGGGAACTGCCACAGGTGGGTGTCGGCCGAGCGGTTGGCGTCGGCCTGGACTCTGCGGACGGCTTCTTTGAGCCATGCCCGGTAGGCGGCGTCGCTGTGGTCGACGTCGAGGGTCACACCGGTCCGGGTCTGCTGGGGAGTACGCACGGGAGCTCCTAACGCTGCGCGCCGACGACGCGTCGCACGGCCGGCACCTCCGATCATAAGCACCTCGCGCACGCTTCTCACCTGCATAAACGCATCTTTGAGCCCCCCAAAGCGCCCCCAGGAGCAGAGCCGGGGCAAGGGGGCGCGCGGTCCCGGGGGCGCATTCGCGAGTGTGCTGCGGGCGCCCCCGGCGAGGGGGTCGCGGACACTGGTGCTCGACGTCGGGCGGGGGCAGACTGCACCGCGGGAACAAGGCCCCGGACGGGGCGACCGCAGGGGACGACCGCCTTCCGGAGGCAGGCTTCCGGGCACGGGCGCCACACCTGCCGGCAGGGCACACCGCACGGCCGGGCCGGGGTACGGACCGGGCGGGACGCACCACCCGGAGGGGACCGTGCGTCCGGACGGGGCACACTGGGGCAGGACACGAGCCCGTACCGGGCATCGCGCAGAGCGGGCCGGTACACCGACACGTACTAGGGGGCGGGTGGCATGGGAGAGCCGGAGTTCACGGCCACGGGCGTGCGGATCGGGAAGCGGCTGCGTTCGCTCACCCGGGCCGGGCAGGTCCGCATCAGCGACGGCCGGGTCGAGCTGCTGACCAGCTACGGCAGTGAGATCGACAGCGCTCCGGTGCAGGCCGTGCGCGCCTCCAAGCCCTGGTTCGGCCCGGATGACCGGGCCACGGCGGATCTCAACGGCAAGCGGTACCTGCTCACCCTGGGCGACCACGACCCCGCCCCCGGAGAGCCGGGCCCGCCGGCCGCGCGGCGCTTCATCGAGGCGGTGCGCAGAGCAGCGGGGCGTGGCGACTGAGATGTCCGCGAGTTGCGGTACCTCATCCCCTGCGTCACTCTGGTCTCACGTCACTCTGGGTTTACCGGCGATAACGCTGCGAACCAGCCCGCCGGCCACGACAGCAGGCGGCAGTGTCACGCAGGCGCCCTGCTGGATCCGAACTCCGTGTTCTTCCGGACCTCACGTCGGGGAGTCGCAGCCGTGATCAGCTACCCAAGCAGACACTGCACGGTGGAGCTCCAAGCCCTGCCGTCGCGGATCGGCCAGGTCCGCAGAATCGTATCTGCGCAATTGCGCTACTGGCATCTGGATCCCCTGATCGACCGGGCCTCGCTCGGCGTGACGGAGCTGTTGTCCAACGTCCACCGGCATGCCCAGCCCGACAAGACGTGCACGGTGGAGATAGAGCTGCTGCTCGACCGGCTCACGGTCTCGGTGCGCGACGGGGATCCTCGGATGCCCGTGGTCGACGACGCCGAGCCACTGGCGACCTGCGGGCGCGGGCTCGCGATGGTGGCCGCCATGAGCGAGAGCTGGGGCGTCCGGCCGGACGGCGAGTCCGGCAAGGTCGTCTGGTTCACCCTGCCGACGTCCGCCCCCGCGGTGACGTCGCCGTCGCTCCGTTCGCTGCGCACGGTCCAGGAGAAACCCCGCAGGTTCGCCGAGGTCGGGGCTTCCACCGACGGGCTCCGGCCCGACCATGCTCCCGCCCGGTCCGCCGTTGCCGGTTGACCGGGCGGTGACCACCGTCCCCTCGGGGGCATCGGGGGCGCACGCCACCGGGTGCGCTCCCGGGGCGTACGTCACCGCGTGGCGACGGCCCGCAGCACGTCCAGGCGTGCCGCGCGCCGGGCCGGGCTCAGCCCCGCGAGGGCGCCGGCCGCGAGACCCACGAGGGCCACGACGCCCAGTTGCACGGGCGGAATCGCGAAGGCGAAGGCACTGTCGCCCGGGTCGTCGGGGCGGTCGTCGTGGTTATGCCGCACCTCCCTCGAGGCCGAACTCCTCGTTCAGCACGGACAGCCGGCGCCCGTACTCGTCCTCGTCGATCTCTCCGGAAGCGAAGCGGTGGCCGAGTACGGCGATGGGCGATTCGTTGCCGCCTGCGGGCTGCCGCCAGGGGCCGCCGCGGCGTCCGCGCCACACCGTGCGGCGCGGCAACACGATGCCGCCGCCCATCACCAGCGCCCAGATCACCGGGAAGAGCAGGATCCACGGGCCGGTCCCGCCGCCGTCGCCGAAGTTCGCCAGGGTCCGCATGTCGTCCAACTCCTCGATCGCGTGATGTCCTGATTCTGTAACTACTGGTATGTACAGTGAGGGCGTGAACACCCCGGAACGGCTGATCGAGTCCACCCGCGAGCTGCTGTGGGAGCGCGGCTACGTGGGCACCAGCCCCAAGGCGATCCTGGAGCGCGCGGACGCCGGGCAGGGCAGCATGTACCACCACTTCAGGGGCAAGCCCGATCTCGCGCTGGCCGCGATCCGGCGGACCGCCGAGGAGATGCGGGCTACGGCCGCGGCAGTACTCGACGGCCCGGGCACTCCGTACGAGCGCATCGAGGCCTACCTGCGGCGCGAGCGGGACGTGCTGCGGGGCTGCCCGGTCGGCCGGCTGACGATGGATCCGGACGTGATCGCGAGCGCCGAGCTGCGCGCACCGGTCGACGAGACGCTCGACTGGCTGCGCGGGCGGATCGCCGCAATCGTCGAAGAGGGCAAGGCGCAGGGCCAGTTCGCGCCCGGCCTGGACGGCGGGGAGATCGCGGCGGCGGTCGTCGCGACCGTCCAGGGCGGTTACGTCCTCGCCCGCGCCTCCGGCTCCCCCGCCGCGTTCGACGCGGGGGTTCGGGGGCTGCTCTCCCTGCTGGCGCCCCGGACCCCCTGAGGAGACTTCCATGCACGCCATGCAGTACGAACTCACCCTGCCCGCCGGCTACGACATGGGCGCCATCCGCGACCGGGTTGCCCGCCGGGGTCACCTGCTCGACGACTGGGACGGGCTCGGCCTCAAGGCCTACCTGATACGCGAGCGCGGCCTGCGCGGCTCGCCGGTCAACCAGTACGCGCCCTTCTACCTCTGGAACACCGTCGACGGGATGAACTCCTTCCTGTGGGGCGGCGGGTTCCAAGGGGTCAGTGACGCCTTCGGGCGGCCGTCGGCGCGGCAGTGGACGGGGCTCGCGTACGAGGAAGGGGAGGGTGCGCACCCGCGGTTCGCACTGCGGCGGCGCCAACCGGTGCCGGACGGCGGGATGTTGGCCGACGTGGTGGAGGAAGCGGCGGGCGAGGCCCGGCGGCTGGCGGAGGACGGGGCCCTGCTCGCCGCCACGGCCGTCGACACGAGCCGCTGGGAGTTCGTGCACTTCTCCCTCTGGGAGCAGGACACGCCCAAGGCCGACGGTGAGGTGTTCGAGGTGCTGCACCTGTCCGCGCCGGGCCGGGACCGGCTGCCCCGGGGACGCCGGTGGTGAGCACGGTCCGCACGGTGCTGGGTGACGTGCCCCCTGAAGACCTGGGGGTGTGCGACGCCCACGACCATCTGTTCCTCGGCAGTCCCCGGCTGCCCGGCCAGGAGCTGCGCAGCGTGGCGGCGGCGCGGGCCGAGCTGGTCGCGTTCCGGGAGCAGGGCGGTGGGGCCGTCGTGCAGTGGACGCCGTACGGGCTCGGGCGGCGGGCCGCCGATCTGCCGCCGCTGTCCCTGGAGACCGGTGTGCACGTGGTGGCCGCTACCGGTCTGCACCAGGCGGTGCACTACGACGAGGACACCCTCGCCGGGCTGCGGAGCCGGCTCGCCGAGGTCTTCGTCTCGGAACTCACCGTGGGCATCGGGACGTCGGGGGTGCGTGCGGGGCTCGTCAAGGTCGCGGGCGGCTTCCACGCCCTGGACGCCCACACCCGCTGGACCATGACGGCGGCGGCCGAGGCGCATCACGCCACGGGCGCGACGATCGCCGTGCACCTGGAGATGGGCACCGGCGCACTGGATGTACTGGACCTGCTGTGCGGGGAGTTGCGGGTGCCGCCGCACCGAGTGGTGCTCGGGCACCTCAATCGCTCCCCCGACCCCGTGGTGCACCGGCAGGCGGCCGAGTCCGGCTGCTATCTGGCCTTCGACTGGCCGTCACTCGCCCACCACGCCACGGACTGGCGGATGCCGGACGCCGTACGGTCCCTCGCCGACGCCGGGTTCGGTGACCGGCTGCTGCTGGGCGCGGACACCACCACGGCCGCCGCCCGCTCGGTGGGCGGCGGCCCCGGGACGCCGTACCTGCTGCGCCGGGTGCGGCCCCGGCTCGTGCACGCCGTGGGCGAGGAACTGGTGGGACGCATCCTCACGGAGAATGCGGGCCGGGCGTTCGGGGCGCAGTGGCGCTGACCGGCCGGGGCTCCGGCCTCAGCCGCCGGCCTGGTCGCTGTCCTTCATCGAGCCCCAGCCGTGCCAGCGCTCGACCTCGATCCAGGCGCTGACCCGGGGGCGGACGCGGTCCGGGTAGGGCTTGCCGGTGTAGTGCCGGGCGAGGAGGTCGATGTCGGCCAGGCCCTCGTCGTCGTACATCTCGGTGACGCGGCCGATGAGGGTGACGTGGGTGTACCACTCGTCACCGTCGAGGACGGTGAGGGTGACGCGCGGGTCGCGGCGCAGGTGCTTCAGGCGGACCCGGCCCTCGTCGAGGTTGATCAGCACACGGCCGTCCTTCCACACGTACCAGGTGGCGGTGGAGACGGGCGCGCCGTCGGAGCGCAGCGTGGCCATGACGCACGGGTTGGGCCGGCTCAGCAGGGCGTCGGCCTCGGGCGGCAGCGGCGGCTTGGACATGTGGGGAACCTCCTAGGAGTCGGTCTTCTCGTCGAAGCTGGCGAAGTAGGCGGCGACCATGTCCTCGTCGGCGTGGCCCCGGGCGGCGGCACGCTCCATGCGGGCGGCGGCCGCTTCGGCGACGTCCAGGCGGACGCCGCTGTCCGCGCCGGCCTGGACGATCAGCCGGGCGTCCTTGGCGGCGGTGCCCACCGCGAACTGGGGCGGCGTGAGCCTGTCTTCGAGAACGAGATCGGATTTGGCGCGCAGATAGCCCATGTCGAGCGGGCCGCCGGCGACGAGGTCGAAGAAGCCGTGCGGGTCGACGCCGAGGGCCTTGGACAGGGCGAGGGCCTCGCCGGCGGCGGCCGTGACGGCGAGGACCCAGCTGTTGGCGACGAGCTTCAGCCGGGTGGCGCCGCCCAGCGCCCCGTCCTCGCCGCTCCACACGGTCCGGGCGCCGACGGCGTCGAACACCGGCGTCACCTTGTCCCGGCCCTCGGTGGGGCCGGCCGCGAGCACCGTCAGTTTCCCGGCCTCGGCGGGCTGGCGGGTGCCCAGGACGGGGGCGTCGTAGAAGACCAGGCCGTGCTCGCGGGCGAGGGCGGCCAGCTCGGCGACGCCCTCGATGCCCGCGGTGGTGGACTGCACCCAGGCGGTGCCGGAGCGCAGGGCGGGGACGGCCTCGCGCATCGTGTCCAGCGTGGCGGGAGCGTCGTAGAGCATGGTCAGGACGACATCGGCGTCCCGGACGGCCTGTGCGAGGGTGTCGGCGATCCGCACGCCCTCGGCGGCCAGCGGCTCGGCCTTGGCCCGGGTGCGGTTCCAGGCGTGGACCGTGTGTCCGGCCCGGGCGAGGTTGCGGGCCATCGCGGCACCCATGATGCCGGTGCCCAGGACGCTCACGGTGAGCTTGTCGGTCATTGCGTCAACTTCCTCGGTGGTGCGGTGCGGGCGGACTGCCTGCGAACCAGCCTGCCCGCTCGGCGGCGAGCCTTCCCGGAAGCGGCGCGGACAAGCCTGACACCAGTGGCCGGATCACGCCCGGCCTCCGGTCACCCCTGCGGGGTCAGCGCTCCCAGCGGGTCGTCCAGGACGGGCTGCCAGGCCAGTTCCGCCGCGCCGACCAGGCTGTTGTGGTCGAGGGTGCAGGGCAGGATGGGGACGCCACCGCTCTGGCCCCACAGGCTGCGGTCGGCCACGACCGCGCGGAGGCGGCCGGGGTCGGCGTCGAGGAGGGTGCGGTGCAGGCCGCCGAGGATGATGCGGTCCGGGTTGAGGATGTTGACCAGACCGGCGAGGCCGAGGCCGAGGCGGTCGATGAGGGCCTCGGCGGCGGTGCGGACGCCCGGGTCGTCGTAGTGGTGGCGGATCAGGTCGATGGACTGCTGGAGCAGGGACACCTCGGGGCCCGGTTCGCGTCCGGCCTCCGTGAGGAAGGCCAGCGGGTCGGTCTCCACGTCGAGGCAGCCGCGGCTGCCGCAGTAGCAAGGGCGGCCCTCGGGGTGCACGGTGAGGTGCCCGACCTCCAGCGCGAGGCCCGAACTGCCCCGGTGCAGACGGCCGTCGAGGACGAGCGCGCCGCCGACGCCCCGGTGGCCGGTGGCCACGCACAGCAGGTCGCGGGCGCCCCGGCCGGCGCCGTGCCGGTGCTCGGCGAGCGCGGCGAGGTTGACGTCGTTCGCGGCGAACGCGGGTCCGTCGAGGCCGGCGGCGCGCACCTGCTCGGCGAAGATGTCCCGGACGGGCGCGCCCGCGGGCCAGGCCAGGTGGAGAGGGTTCAGCGCCAGGCCCTCGGGTTCGGCGACGGCGGAGGGCACGGCGAGGCCCGCGCCCACACACCGCAGTCCGGTCTCGCGCAGCAGCTCGGCGCCCGCCGTGACGACGGAGGCGAGCACCTTGGCCGGGTCCGCGTCGACGACCTCGCAGCCGGGCGCGGTGGCGACGATCCGGCCGCCCAGTCCGACCAGCGCTGCCCGGAACCCGTCGGCGTGCACCTGCGCGGCGAGCGCGACGGGCCCCTTCTCGGCGACGGCCAGTCGGTGGGAGGGTCTGCCCTGTGAGCCGGCTGCCGCGCCGGGCCGGGCGTCGACGCGGATCAGCCCGAGCGCCTCCAGCTCGGCGGCGACCGCGCCGGCCGTCGCGCGCGTCACGCCGAGCTCGGCGGTGAGCACCGCCCGGGTCGGCGCGCGTCCGGTGTGCACGAGCTCCAGCGCGGGTCCGAGCGCACCGCGCCCCCGGTCCAGCCGCGTCCTCGAGGTGGTCCCATCCCCCGCCTGCCGGGGGTCCGCCTTCCCGCTCATGAGGGCGAGTCTCCCATGATCCGCCGGGATGGTGGCCGAGCCTGCCCGCCGGGCCCCGCCGAGCGGCCCGGGTTGCTCTCCGCCGTGCTCTGGAGGCCGCTGACCCGGAGCGTGATGTTGAGCCGGCCGGTCAGCCCGAGGCCGGGCGGTGCCGTGCCCGCGTGGATGCGGGGGACCCCGTGGTAGGCGAGGCGGGAGGGGCCGCCGAAGACGAACAGGTCGCCGCTGCGCAGTTCGACGTCGGTGTAGGGCCGGGTGCGCGTCTCGGTGTTGCCGAAGCGGAAGACGCAGGTGTCGCCGAGGCTCAACGACACCACCGGCGCGTCCGACTTCTCGTCGCCGTCGCGGTGCATGCCCATGCGGGCGTCGGCGTCGTAGAAGTTGATCAGCGCGATGTCGTAGTCCGGTGCCGGTCCTCCGAGGGTGTCGCGGACCGCCCGGCGGCCCAGGTCGCCGAGCCACGGCGGGAAGGGCTTCACCGGAGCGCCGTCCCCGTCGACGACCGTGCGGGCGTAGGCGTACGGGTACCAGTGCCGGCCCAGGCACACCTGGCGGGCGGTCATGGTGCCGCCGCCGGGTGTGCGGACCGTGCGCAGCCCGGCGGGCGGCCGGGCCCAGTCGCGGCAGGCGTCGAGCAACGCGCGCTGATGTTCGGCGTCCAGCCAGTCGGGCAGGTGCACGGCGCCGGGCGCGACCTGGGTACGGGCCCTGGGGAACAGCTCGGCGTCCATGCCCCCATGGTGCCCGACACCCCCTGAGCTGCGGCTCGGCTAGCCTGGTCGCACGATGAACGACCGTATGACGACGCCGTGGGGCGAGCCGGCGCTGACCCGATTTCCCGAGGACCCGCGCGACCGGCTGCGCGCCTGGGACGCCTCGGACGAGTACTTGCTGAGGCACCTGGCCGGCGAGCGGGTGCCGCTGGACGGCACGGTCGTGGTCGTCGGGGACCGCTGGGGCGCGCTGGTCACGGCGCTCGCGGCGCACCGACCGGTGCAGATCACCGACTCCTACCTCGCGCAGGAGGCGACCCGGGCCAACCTGGCGCGGGCGGGTGTCGAGCCGGGTGCGGTGCGGCTGCTCACCACGCAGGATCCGCCGCCGGAGCGGATCGACGTGCTGCTGGTGCGGGTACCGAAGAGCCTGGCGCTGCTGGAGGACCAGTTGCTGCGGCTCGCCCCGGGCGTGCACGCGGGGACGGTCGTCGTCGGTGCGGGCATGGTGAAGGAGATCCACACCTCGACGCTCCAGTTGTTCGAGCGGATCCTCGGCCCGACCCGTACCTCCCTCGCCGAGAAGAAGGCCCGGCTGATCTTCTGCACGCCGGATGCCGCGCTGGAGCGGCCCGCCAACCCGTGGCCGTACGTCTACACGCTGCCGGACGGCATCGGCCCCGCCGCGCACGGCACCGTCGTCAACCACGCCGGGGTCTTCTGCGCCGACCGGCTCGACATCGGGACGCGGTTCTTCCTCCGGCATCTGCCCGACGGCCGGGGCGGCCGGGTGGTGGATCTGGGGTGCGGCAACGGCGTGGTGGGTACGTCGGTGGCACTGGCCGACCCCGGCGCCGAGGTGCTGTTCGTGGACGAGTCGTTCCAGGCCGTGGCCTCGGCGGAGGCCACGTACAAGGCGAACGGGGTGCCGGGGCACGCCGAGTTCCGGGTCGGGGACGGGCTGGCGGGCGTGCCGTCCGGCAGTGTCGATCTGGTCCTGACCAACCCGCCGTTCCACTCCCACCAGGCGACGACGGACGCCACGGCCTGGCGGATGTTCACCGGGGCGCGGCGCACGCTGCGGCCGGGCGGGGAGCTGTGGGTGGTCGGCAACCGGCATCTGGGCTACCACGTCAAGCTGCGCAAGCTGTTCGGCAACAGCCGGCTCGTCGCGAGCGACCCGAAGTTCGTGGTGCTGAAGGCCGTCAAGCGGTAGCGACGCCGAGGGTCTGGAGGGTCCTGGTCACCGCCCGTGTCATCGCCTCCCGGGCGAGGGTCAGGTAGCCGCGCGGGTCGACCGCCTCGGGCCGGTCGGTGAGGAAGTCCCGGATCGCCCCGGTCAGCGCGATGTTCAGGGCCGTGCCGATGTTGACCTTGGTGATGCCGCCCGCGACGGCCGCCGTGAGTTCGTCGTCCGGGACGCCGGAGGAGCCGTGCAGGACGAGCGGGACGTCCAGTGCGGCCGACAGGCGGGTGAGCAGGGCGTGGTCGAGGGCCGCCGTGCGGGTGGTCATGGCGTGGGAGCTGCCGATGGCGACGGCCAGGGCGTCCACGCCCGAATCGGCGACGAAGGCCCGTGCCTCGTCGGGGTCGGTGCGGGCGCCGGGGGCGTGCGCGTCCAGAGGCGGTCTGCCGTTCTTGCCGCCGATCTGGCCCAACTCGGCTTCGATCCACAGCCCTTGGGCGTGTGCCCAGTCGACCGCCGCCCGGGTCGCGGCGAGGTTCTGCGCGTAGGGCAGCCGGGCCGCGTCGTACATCACGGAGCTGAAGCCGGCGTCCGCGGCCTGGCGCAGCAGGGCGTCGCTCTGCACATGGTCTAGGTGCAACGCGACCGGCACGGCGGCCCGTTCGGCCACGGCGACGGCCGCGCGGGCGAGCGGGAGGAGCCGGCCGCCGCGGAACCTGACGGCGTTCTCGCTGACCTGGAGGACCACGGGGGCGCACACCGACTCGGCGCCCGCGACGACGGCCTCCACGTGCTCCAGGGTGATGACGTTGAAGGAGGCGACGGCCGAGCGGGTGGCTGCGGCGGAGGTGACGAGTTCGCCGGTGGTGGTGAGGGGCACGGTGTCTCCAGAGCGTCAGTGGTGGTCTGCGGGGAGGATCACCGAGCGCGTCAGGTGGCGCGGGCTGTCGGGGTCCAGCCCGCGGGACGCGGCGACGGCGACGGCGAGCCGTTGGGCGCGGACGAGTTCGGCGAGCGGGTCCAGGGCTCCGGCGATCCACAACGCGCCCGTGTCGCGCACCTGTTCGGCGAGTCCGTCCGGCGCGTCGCCCAGCATCCAGGTCGCCGTGCCCCGGGTGCTGACGCTGATCGGGCCGTGCCGGTACTCCATCGCCGGGTAGGCCTCCGCCCAGGCCAGCGCGGCCTCGCGCATCTTCAGCCCGGCCTCGTTGGCCAGGCCGACGGTCCAGCCGCGCCCGAGGAAGGTGAACTGGCCGCATTCCACCAGCCCTTCGGTCAGCGGCTCCGTCAGGGCGGTGTGCGCGTCGGTGACGGCGGTGTCGGGGTGAAGGCCGAGGTGGGCGCGGAGCAGGGTGAGGGCCGTGGTCGCGAACCGGGTCTGGACGACGGAGCGTTCGTCCGCGAAGTCCAGGACGGCGAGGTCGTCGGCGGCCGTCATCACGGGCGTGTCCGGGTCGGCCGTGATCGCGGTGGTGCGGGTTTCGCCCTTCAACCGGTGCAGCAGGTGCAGCACTTCGGTCGTGGTGCCGGAGCGGGTGAGGGCGACGACCCGGTCGTACCCACGGCCGTAGGGGAACTCCGAGGCGGCGAAGGCGTCGGTCTCGCCCCGGCCCGCGCCCTCGCGCAGGGCCGCGGCGGCCTGTGCCATGAAGTACGAGGTGCCGCAGCCGACGATCGCGACCCGCTCCCCCGGCGCCGGCAGCACCTTCACCAACTGGGGCGCCTGCGATGCGGCGCGTGCCCAGCACTCGGGCTGGCTGGTCAGCTCGTCCTCGACATGCGTCATACCGCACTCTCCGATCTGATTGTTCCTGCAAGATATAGCCAGCTTTCGAGCAACATCAAGCATTCAGCCGGATCGGGTGCGCTAGGGTCGCCGGAGATCGAGACGTGGAGGTGCGGATGTCGCGCGACGCCCGCTGGAAGGCGCTGCTGGAACTGCTCGTGGAGCGCGGCCGGCTGGACGTCGAGGACGCGGCGGCGGAGCTCGGGGTGTCGGCGGCGACGATCCGCCGTGACTTCGACGGGCTCGCCGAGCAGCAGATGCTGGTGCGCACGCGGGGCGGTGCGGTCGTGCACGGCGTGTCGTACGAGCTGCCGCTGCGCTACAAGACGGCCCGCCATGCCTCCGAGAAGCAGCGCATCGCCAAGGCGGTGGCGGATCTGGTGGCGCCGGGTGAGGCGGTCGGGCTGACCGGCGGGACCACCACGACCGAGGTGGCGCGGGCCCTGGCCGTGCGCGGGGATCTGACGTCCGGGTCGCCCGCGCTGACCGTGGTGACGAACGCGCTGAACATCGCCAACGAGCTGGCCGTTCGGCCCCAGTTCAAGATCGTGCTGACCGGTGGGGTGGCGCGGGCCCAGTCCTACGAGCTGGTCGGGCCGCTCGCGGACGGGGTGCTCGGGCAGATCACCGTCGACGTGGCGGTCCTCGGTGTCGTGGCCTTCGACGTGACGCACGGTGCGGCGGCGCACGACGAGGCCGAGGCGGCGATCAACCGGCTGCTGTGCGAGCGGGCGGAGCGAGTGGTGGTGGCCGCCGACTCCAGCAAGCTCGGGCAACGGGCCTTCGCCCGGATCTGCGCGGCCGAGGCGGTGGACACGCTGGTCACGGACACGGCGGCCGACGCGGAGACCGTACGGCGCTTCGAGGAGGCCGGGCTGCGGGTCGTCACGGTCTGACGGCGATTCCATGGCGGCGACCGTCCGGCGGCGGTCGTGCGGCAGCGACGGTCTCACAGCGGCCGTCGACAGCAGTCGTCCGACAGCGGCCGCCCGTCGGCGGTTCTAGGCTGGGGGCTGAGGCGCCTACCGGGCAGGGAGGCCGTCATGGGCGAAGCCGCACAGGACCGGGGCGTGCCGGGCGGCCGGCGTTATGTGCCGATCGCCGAGCACGGGCTGATCGGCGATCTGCGCAGTGTGGCCCTGGTGGGGACCGACGGGACGATCGACTGGTACTGCTGCCCGGCCTTCGACGCGCCGAGCGTGTTCGCCTCGATCCTGGACGCGGAGCGCGGCGGCTGTTTCGAACTGGCGGCGACGGTGCCGGCCCGGACGAAGCAGTTCTACTTCCCCGACACCAACGTCCTGATCACCCGGTTCTTCACCGAGGACGGGGTCGGGGAGGTGCAGGACTTCATGCCGGTCGGCGGCGGGCCGGCCGAGGCCGAGCGGCACCGGCTGATCCGGCGGGTGGTGTGCGTGCGCGGCTCGATCCCGTTCCGTACGCGGGTGGCGCCCCGGTTCGACTACGGCTCCCTGCCGCACACCGTCCGGCTCACCGGCGACACCGCGCTGTTCGAGACCGAAGGGCTGGCCCTCGCGCTGACGGCGACCGTGCCGATGGAGGCCGACGGGCCGGACGCGCGTGGCGACTTCAAGCTCTCCGAGGGCGAGACCGCGGTGTTCGCACTGGACAAGGTCGGCGGCGATGTGACGCCGCGCCGGTGTGCGCACGCGGACGCGGAGGAGCAGTTCGCGGCGACCGTGGCGTACTGGCGGCGCTGGCTGTCGGCGTCCCGGTACAAGGGCCGCTGGCGGGAGATGGTGCACCGCTCGGCCCTGACGCTGAAGCTGCTCACGTACGCGCCGACCGGGGCGATCGTGGCCGCGCCCACGACGAGTCTGCCCGAGGAGCTCGGCGGCGAGCGCAACTGGGACTACCGGTACGTGTGGGTACGCGACGCGGCCTTCTGCGTCTACGCCCTGCTGCGGCTGGGCTTCACCGGCGAGGCCGAGGCGTTCATGAAGTTCGTGACCCGGCACATCAGCCCGGGCGACGGCAAGACCTCCGGCCCCCTGCAGATCATGTACGGCATCGACGGGCGCACCGAGCTGCCCGAGCGGGAGCTGGACCACCTGGAGGGCCACCACGGCTCCGCGCCGGTCCGGGTCGGCAACGCGGCGGCGGATCAGCTCCAGCTCGACATCTACGGCGCGCTGATCGACTCCATCTACCTCTACGACAAGTGGGCCCAGCCCATCTCCAGCGGCCAGTGGGACGACGTGTGCGCGCTGGTCGACTGGGTGTGCACGCACTGGGACCAGCCCGACGAGGGGATCTGGGAGACGCGGGGCGGGCGCAAGAACTTCCTGTACTCGCGGCTGATGTGCTGGGTGGCGATCGAGCGGGCCATCCGGATGGCCAACCGGCGCGGCCTGCCCGCCGACCTGCCGCGCTGGCGGGAGTGCCGCGACACGATCTACCGGCGGATCATGAGCCGGGGCTGGTCAAAGGAGCGCCGGGCCTTCGTCCAGCACGAGGACGGTGACGTGCTGGACGCGGCGGTGCTGATGATGCCGCTGACGAAGTTCATCGCCCCCACCGATCCGAAGTGGCTGTCGACACTGGACGCGCTCACCGAGGAGCTGGTGTCCGACTCGCTGGTCTACCGCTACGACCCCCGGTCGAGCCCCGACGGGCTGCGCGGCGACGAGGGCACGTTCTCCATCTGCTCGTTCTGGTACGTCGAGGCGATGGTGCACGCCGGCCGGATCGACGAGGCGCGCCTCGCCTTCGAGAAGATGCTGACGTACGCCAACCATCTCGGCCTGTACGCCGAGGAGATCAGCCACACCGGGGAGCAGCAGGGGAACTTCCCGCAGGCGTTCACCCACTTCGCGCTGATCAGCGCGGCCTTCAACCTGGACCGGGCGCTCGGCTGACGCTCAGTGCCCGTGGCCGTCCTCCGCATGCCCCTCGGGGGTACCGGCATCGGCCGCCGCTCCCCCGGCGCGGACGGTGAACGCCGCCGTGTGGACCTTTCCGTCGTGCTTGAAGTCGAGGAACAGACGGTAGGAGCCGGAGCTGGGTGCCGTGGCGGTGAAGGAGATGTCCGGGCCGGGCCTGGTCGTGCCGTCGCCGGGTTCGCCGTTCGGGTGGACATGCAGGTAGGCGAGGTCGCCGGAGCGCAGGGCGACCAGGTGGCCGTACGCGCCGAGGTAGGGCTGGAGGTCGGTGACGGGCTTGCCGTCGCGGGAGACCTTCAGCTTCAGTTCGCCCGCCTTGCCCGGGCGCAGGGCTCCGGCCAGCTTCACCTCGTAGCCGCTGACCCGGGTCGTGGTGTTCGCGGGTGGCAGTTGCCGGGCCTCGTACGGGCCGGAGGCGGCGAGGTCCGCGCCGAGGGTGAGGTTCCCGGCGTCCTTCCCGGCCGGGGTGAAGTCGGCGAAGACGCGGTAGCCGCCCGCGCGGGGCAGGTCCACGGGGGTGCTCCAGGTGCCGTCGGCGGCGCGGGTGGGGTGCAGATGACGGTAGGTGACCAGGTCCCGTGAGGCCACGATGAGGTGGAGTTCCTTGTCGTGCTCGCGCTGGTAGGCGGTGACCGCGCGGCCACCGGCGTCCCGGACGGTGAAGCGCAGGTCGGCCTGCTTGCCCGCGGTGACGCGCGGGGTGTCGAGGTCGAGCGTGTAGCCGCCCTCGGAGATCTGCAGTCCGCCGGCCGGGGGTGTGTCGTGTCCGGCGTGGCCGCCGCCCTCCTTCGGCTCCGGTGTGGGCCGGGTGTGTTCGTCCTCGTGCTTCGGGGGACTGTCGGCGACGACGGGGTCGATGCCCTGTCCGACGCCGTAGGCCGCGCCGAAGGTCGCTGCCAGGGCGGCGGCGAAGGTGGTGATCCTCAGTCCGGTGTTCATGGCCGTCGGCTCCTTCAGATACCGGGCCTCCCGCTCCACTGCGGGGCCTCCATGCAGTTCACCATACCCCTGGGGGGTATCAAGTCAAGTCATTCTCGCGCTTGCATCGTATACCCCTTGGGGGTATATCTGGAATCGGTGAGGGGATACCCCCACCCCCTATTCTCCGTATCTGCTGGATCACCTAGAGGAGGCACCCGATGCCCGCCACCACCTACGCCGTCTCCGGAATGTCCTGCGGCCACTGCAAGGCCACGCTGACCAAGGCCATCGGCGAGCTGGACGGCGTCAGCGGTGTCGAGGTCGACCTCGACAGCGGACATGTCACCGTCACCAGTGCCGCCGAACCCGACGACACCGTGATCGCGGAGGTCGTCGACGAGGCCGGCTACGAGCTGACCGGGAGGGCCTGAGCCATGAGCACCGGTACGACCACCGGCACCGGCGCCGAGGTGGAACTCGCCATCGGCGGCATGACCTGCGCCTCCTGCGCGGCGCGCGTCGAGAAGAAGCTCAACCGCATGGCCGGGGTCACCGCCACCGTCAACTACGCGACGGAGAAGGCCAAGGTCAGCTACTCCGGTGAGGTCTCCGTCGGCGACCTCATCGCCACCGTCGAGGCGACCGGGTACACCGCGCAGGAGCCCACTCCCCCTGCCGAGCAGACCGACGCCGGCGAGGAGACCGACGAACTGCGGCCGCTGCGCGAGCGGTTGATCGCGGCCGTGGTGCTCGCGGTTCCCGTCGCGGCCATGGCGATGATCCCGGCGCTGCAGTTCGAGTACTGGCAGTGGCTGTCGCTCACGCTGGCCGCGCCCGTCGTGACGTACGCGGCGTGGCCCTTCCACAAGGCGGCGTTCACCAACGCTCGGCACGGCGCGGCCACCATGGACACGCTGATCTCGGTGGGCATCTCGGCAGCGTTCCTGTGGTCGCTGTGGGCGCTGTTCTTCGGCACCGCGGGCACACCGGGCATGACGCACCCCTTCGAGCTGACCATCGAGCGCACGGACGGCGCCGGGAACATCTACCTGGAGGCCGCCGCGGGCGTGACCGCCTTCATCCTGGCCGGGCGGTACTTCGAGGCCCGCGCCAAGCGCAAGGCGGGCGCGGCGCTGCGGGCGCTGCTGGAGCTGGGCGCGAAGGACGTCACGGTGCTGCGCGCCGACGGCAGCGAACAGACCGTCCCGGTCGAGGAGTTGAAGGCCGGAGACCGCTTCCTGGTCCGGCCCGGCGAGAAGATCGCGACGGACGGGACCGTCGAAGAGGGTTCCTCCGCCGTGGACGCCTCGATGCTCACCGGTGAATCCGTACCGGTGGAGGTGGGCTCGGGCGACCCGGTCACCGGCGCCACGATCAACGTCGGCGGGCGGCTCGTCGTGCGTGCCACGCGGGTCGGTGCCGACACGCAGCTGGCCCGGATGGCCCGGCTGGTGGAGGACGCGCAGAACGGCAAGGCCGCCGCACAACGGCTCGCGGACCGGATCTCCGCCGTGTTCGTGCCGGTGGTGATCGCCCTCGCGCTGGGCACACTGGGCTTCTGGCTGGGCAACGGCGTCGGTCTGACGGCCGCCTTCACCGCGGCGGTCGCCGTGCTCGTCATCGCCTGCCCCTGCGCCCTGGGTCTGGCGACGCCGACCGCGCTGATGGTGGGCACCGGGCGGGGCGCCCAGCTCGGCATCCTCATCAAGGGCCCGGAGGTCCTGGAGTCCACACGCCGGGTCGACACCGTCGTCCTCGACAAGACCGGCACGGTCACGACCGGCCGTATGACGCTGCTGACCGTGCACCCGGCCGAAGGCACGGACGAGGCCGAAGTGCTGCGGCTGGCCGGGGCGTTGGAGCATGCCTCCGAGCACCCGATCGCCCGGGCGGTCGCCGACGGGGCGCTGGAGAAGCTGGGCGCGCTGCCGACGCCGGAGGACTTCGCCAACGTGCCCGGGCTCGGCGTCCAGGGCGTCGTCGAGGGCCACGCGGTGCTCGTCGGGCGGGAGCGGCTGCTGGCCGACTGGGCGATGGAGCTTCCCGAGGGCCTGGCCCGGGCCAGGGCTGCGGCCGAGGACGCCGGGCGCACGGCCATCGTGGTCGCGTGGGACGGCGAGGCGCGCGCGGTGCTGGAGGTGGCCGACGCGGTGAAGGACACGAGCGCGGAGGCGGTCGGCCGGCTGCGGGCGCTCGGCCTGACGCCGATCCTGCTGACCGGTGACAACGAGGCGGTGGCCCGGTCCGTCGCCCGCGAGGTGGGCATCGAGGAGGTCATCGCCGAGGTGCTCCCGCAGGACAAGGTCGACGTCGTCAAGCGGCTGCAGGCCGAGGGCCGGTCGGTGGCGATGGTCGGCGACGGTGTCAACGACGCGGCGGCCCTCGCCCAGGCCGATCTGGGTCTGGCCATGGGCACCGGCACGGACGCCGCGATCGAGGCCGGCGACCTGACGCTCGTCCGCGGCGATCTGCGGGCCGCGGCGGACGCCATCCGGCTCGCCCGCCGCACGCTCGGCACCATCCGCTCGAACCTCTTCTGGGCCTTCGCCTACAACGTGGCGGCCCTCCCGCTGGCCGCGTCCGGCCTGCTCACCCCGATGATCGCCGGGGCGGCCATGGCCTTCTCGTCGGTCTTCGTGGTCGGCAACTCGCTGCGGCTGCGCACCTTCCGGGCCGCCGGCTGAGGCGCCGGCGGGTCAGGGGCGGCGCCACACCAGCGTGTAGCGCCAGAGCAGACGGCGGCGCAGGCGGACGCCGGGGAGCACCGCCCGGGCCTCGCGCGCGATCTCGGTGAAGGTCAGGTCCGCCGGACGGGTGCGGGCGGTCATCGAGACCGGGCGGGGCGCCGGACGGCCCCGGTTCTTCAGCAACGCCATGACGATGTTGAGCGGGATCGACGCGATGCCGAGCAGACGGTCGACGGGCGTCCGCTCCCGGGCCATGCCGACGATCACCAGGGTGCCGCCGGGGGCCAGATGGTCGCGGAAGGTCGCGAGGGCCCGGGTGAAGGGCAGATGGTGGACGACGGCGACGCAGGTGATGACGTCGTACGACTGATCACCGAGCCCGGTCAGCGCGTCGGCCGCCGTGTACGTCACCGGGGCCGCAGCGGGCGTCAGCTCCCGCGCCCGGGCCGTGATCTCCGGATCGGCGTCGATCCCGTGCACGATCCGGGCCCGGCCGGCCAGCAGCCGGGCCAGGTCGCCGCTGCCGCATCCCACGTCCAGGACGCTGCCCGCCCTCTCGGGGAACTGCCGCAGGATCCAGCGGTGGAAGTGGGCGTTGTGATCCCAGGGGCGGGCGGCGTGGAAACGCTCGAGTGCGCGCAGCACCCGGCGGGGCGGGGGTGACATGCGTTCAGTGTCCCGGCTCACCGGGGTGGCCGTCCGCCGTCCGGGCACTCGGGAGGTACCGGCTCGCAGGGGCGCCGAGCGTGCGCCGGGCGTGAGCCGGTACCGTGCTGGGAAGGCCATTGCGGGGAGAAGCACATGACGGATCCGACGACCACAGACGCGGACGCCCCCCGTCCGCTCCAGAACACCCAGGACTCCGCGGGCGGACGCGGCCGGCTCCTGGGCGCCGTGTTCGGCGATCTCAGGGCCGTGGACGGCGCCCTGTACGCGGCGGTGGCCGCCACCCCGACGCCGACCCTGGACCGGACGCTGCGCCACCTGTCGCACGCGGCCGATCACTCCAAGATCTCGTTCGCCATCGCCGCCGCCCTGGCCCTGAGCGGAAAGCGGCCGCGCAAGGCCGCCCTCGTCGGCGTCGGCGCGATCACCGTGGCGTCGGCCTCCGCCAACCTGCTCGGCAAGCGCCTGGTGCGCCGGGCGCGGCCCGACCGGGAGGCGGCCCGGGTGACGGTGGACCGGCACGTCCGGATGCCGACCTCGGCCTCGTTCCCGTCCGGGCACACGGCGTCGGCGGTCGCCTTCGCCACCGCCGTCGGGGTGGTCCTGCCTCCCGCGGCGGTACCGCTCGGGGCGCTGGCGAGCGCCGTCGGCTACTCCCGTGTCCACACGGGCGTGCACTACCCGGGCGACGTCGCAGCGGGCGCGGTCCTCGGTATCGCGAGCGCCGCGGCGGCCCTGGCGGCGGCAGCGGCCACCCCCTCGGCGAGGACACAGGCCCTCCTCACGGCGGCGCGTTCCTGGCCGCGGATCAGCATCGGCGGCGCCCTGCGCCGGTAGGTCGAAGGCCGGACGGGCGGCGGGGGCTCTCCCCCGCCGCCCGTCCGGCCTTCGCGCTGACAAACCGTCAGCCGAAGACCTTGACGGCCCTGCGCCGGTAGGCCATGGGCCGACCGGGCACGGGGACTCTGTCCCGCCACCCGGCAACCCCCGCACTGACAAACCGTCAGCCGAAGACCTCGGCGGCCCTGCGCCGAACTCCTGGCTAGCGAAGGAGCACGGCAGCGGACCGCCGTACGTCGACGGCGGTGAGCGCCAGGGCCAGCGGCCCGGGGGCGAGGAAGGCCAGCGGCACCAGCATCCAGGCGCACAGCGCGGCCGTCGCCACGGCGAGCAGGACCAGGCCGCTGCCGCCCACGTCGGCCACGGCGTCCCCGCCGGCCCCGCGCACCGCCGCACGCCAGTCGGTGAGCGATTCGGGGCGCCCGCAGGCCCGCAGGCCGACCACCGCCGCGCACACGCCGATCACCGCGGCGGCCACCGCGAACAGCGGCGCCCCCGGCAGCCCGGCCCCGGCCAGCGCCAGGTCGGCCGCGAACAGCAGCAGGCCCGCCAGGGCGACGGCCCCCGCCACCAGGTCGCCGACGCGCAACCGCCTCCGCAGCAGGGCGAAGTACCGCCCCGCCGTGACGGGTTGGTCCTGTCCCGCCCCGCGCAGCACGGCGCACGCCGTCGACAGCGCGGCCGGGGCCGTGACCAGGGGCAGGCAGGCCGCCGCCGTGGCGAGTCCGACGCTCAGCACGTCGGCGAACAGGGACATGCGCGGGCCGAACACCTCACCCGCCTCGCGTGTGGGCATCCCGCTCACCCCTTGAGTCCGGAGCTGGCCATGCCCTCCACCAGGAACCGCTGGAAGGCGAGGAAGAACAGCACGATCGGCAGCAGCGCGATCACCGACAGGGCGAACATCGGGCCGAAGGCGGAGGTGCTGGAGGCGTCCACGAAGGAGCGCAGTGCGAGGGTGAGGGTGAACTTGTCCGGGTCGAAGAGGTAGATGAGCTGGGTGAAGAAGTCGTTCCAGGTCCAGATGAACGTGAAGATGGCCGTGGTGATCAGGGCCGGCCGGGTCAGCGGCAGCACGACCTGGAAGAAGCTGCGGAAGGGCCCGCAGCCGTCGATCCGGGCCGCCTCCTCCAGCTCGCGCGGCAGGCCGCGCATGAACTGCACGATGAGGAAGACGAAGAACGCCTCGGTGGCGAGGAACTTCGGCAGGATCAGCGGCCAGTAGGTGTTCACCAGGCCGAGCTGGTTGAAGATGATGTACTGCGGGATCAGTACCGCGTGGTGCGGCAGCATGATCGTGGCGATCATGAAGGCGAACAACGGCCCGCGGAAGCGGAACCTCAGGCGTGCGAAGGCGTAGGCGGCGAGCGAGCAGCTGATGACGTTGCCGGCCACCGCGCCGCCCGCGATCAGCAGGGAGTTGCCGAGCAGCCGCCAGATGGAGACGTCGTTGACGCCGTCCAGGGCTGTCTTGTAGTTCGACCACTCCAGGTGGCTGGGAAGCAGGTTCAGGCTGGCGATGACCTCGTCGGCGGGCTTGAGCGAGGTGGCCAGCAACCAGGCCAGGGGGTACAGCATGACCAGCAGGGCGGCCAGGCAGCCCGCGTGCAGGGCGATGCGGCCCCACCGAACGGGCTTGTGGGCGACTGTCGTAGAGGTCACCGGTCCCCCTCCGAGGCGTAGAAGACCCAGGACCGCGAGGTGCGGAACAGCACCGCCGTGACGATGCCGATCACGACGAGCAGCACCCAGGCCATGGCGGAGGCGTAGCCCATGTGGGAGGCGACGAAGCCGCGGTCGTAGAGGTACATGGTGTAGACGAGGGTCGAGTCGGCCGGTCCGCCCTTGCCCGCGCTGACCGCGAAGGCGGGGGTGAACACCTGGAAGGCCTGGATGGTCTGCAGGACGAGGTTGAAGAACAGCACCGGGGAGAGCATCGGCACGGTGACGGACAGGAACTGCCGCCACTTCCCGGCCCCGTCGACGGCCGCCGCCTCGTAGAGCTCGGCGGGTATCTGCTGGAGCCCGGCGAGGAAGATGACCATCGGGGCGCCGAACTGCCACACCGTCAGCAGCGCCACGGCCAGCAGGGCCCAGCCGGGCTTGTTGACCCAGCCGCCGGTGCCCAGCAGGCTGTCCACGGTGCCGCCGTCGTTGAAGACCGCCCGCCAGACGAGCGCGATGGACATCGACGCGCCGAGCAGGGACGGTGCGTAGAACGCGGAGCGGTAGAAACCCTTGCCGCGCTTCATGCCCTTCAGGGCCAGCGCGACGACCAGGGCGAGGGCCAGCTGGAGGGGCACGGCGACGACGACGTAGGTCAGGGTCGTCACGACCGAGCGCCAGTAGCGGGGGTCCTCGGTGAACATCTGCACGTAGTTGCGCAGGCCCACCCACTGCGGCGGGTTGAACAGGTCGTAGTCGGTGAACGACAGGTACAGCGACACGACCATCGGCAGCAGTGTCAGGACGATCGCGCCGAGTACCCATGGCGAGAGGAACACCCAGGCGGCACCCTCGCGTTCGCGCTTGGGGCGGCGCTTCGGGGCGGCGGCGGGGGCGCGCCTCGCCTCCGCGGGGATCGCGGTGGTGGTCATGACCTCAGCTCCGCCTTCGCCTCGGTGACGTAGTTCTCGGCCGCCTCGCGGGGCGACATGCGCGCGTAGGACACCTGGTCGTAGTCGCGCTGGAAGGTGCTCTGCAGGGCGTTGTCACCCGAGGGAGGCGCCTGGGGCGGGTCCTTGAGCTTGCCCTCCAGGGATGCCTGGAAGCCGGCGATGGTCTTGTCGAAGTCCTTCAGCTGCGGGCCGATCTCGTCACGGATCGTCTCGTTGACGGGGATGCCGCGGCTCGCGCCGAGGATCTTCGCGGCCTCGCGGTCGTTGATCATGAAGTCGACGAGCTGCGCCGCCTCCTCGGGGTGGCCGGTGTTCGCCGAGACGCCGAGGAACATCGACGGCTTGAAGTACTGGCCGGGTGTGCCGTCCTCGCCGGACGGCATGGGCGCGAGGGCGACGCCGGTCGGTATCAGGGCGAGGAAGCCGCTGGCCGGGGCGTCCCAGTTGGCGTCGGTGACGGACTTGCCGCGTCCGAGTGGGGTGTTCTCCACGGAGCCGTCGAGCTGGGTGGTCTGCTCGGCGGGCGAGACGGCGCCCTCGCGGCGCAGCCGGTCGGTGAAGGTCCACCAGCGCGTGAGGTCGCCGGCGGTGAAGCCCAGCCTCCCGTCCTCGGTGTAGAGGGCCTTGCCCCGGCCGCGCAGCCAGACCTCGAAGGCGTCCTCGCTCTGGCCGGGGTCGGTCGCCCCCGGCTTGCCGGTCTTCTTCGCGAGGGCGCGCATGGTGTCCGCCCACTGGCTCCAGGTCCAGCTCTCGCCGGGCAGGGGCACGCCCGACTTCTTCCAGGTCGCGATGTCGTAGGCGACGGTCTCGGTGCCGCGGCCCTGCGGGATCGCGTACTGGACGTCGTCGACGCGGCCGGTGGCGAGCAGGCCCTGGTCGATCTCGGAGGTGCGCAGGACGGACTTCTGTTTCGCCAGGTCGAGCAGGACTCCGCCGGAGGCGTACTGGTCGATCTGGCGGTAGTCCAGTTGCATCACGTCGGGGGCGTCACCGCCGGCGGCCTGGGTGGCGAGCTTCTGCTTGTAGGCGTCGTAGCCGGAGAACGACGTCGTCACGTCGACGTCCGGGTGCTGTTTCTCGAACAGCGCGACGGCCTGCTCGGTGCGTTCCGCGCGGTCGGGGTTGCCCCACCAGGTGTAGCGCAGCACGACCTTGCCGCCGTCGGCGGATTCCCCGGATCCTCCGCAGCCCGCCAGCACGGCACACAGTGCCAGTGCGGCGGCCGACGCGCAGAACCCCTTTGTCCTGTGTCCGGGCATGCCGAGGTCACTCCTCTCCTCGGAGGTTGGCTGAGACCCCCCGGTCCCCCCTTGCTGCTACTCCTGCCGGTACGGCAGCGTGGTCCCCGGCAGCGCGTACTCGTCGCGCCGGCCGCACATGCCGAAGCCGCCGAGCCGGGTGGGCGCGGCCTCGTGGGCGGTGGCCTCGCCGAGGTAGGCGGGATCGCCGGCGGCCAGGGCGTCGAGCTGGGCGCCGGTGCGCTCCGCGGTGGCCAGGGCGCCCTCCCGCCACAGGACCTGCCAGGTGGGCACCTTGTCGCGCACGATCCGGGCGGCGGCGCTCTGGAACTCCAGGTACGGGCCGTTGTCGCCGGCGACGAGCGCCTCACGCAGCCCGAGGTAGCCCTCGACGGCGAGGTCCCTGCGGCGCCGGGCGGCCGCCGCAGTCTCCGGTCCGGTGCCGGGCGGCAGGGCAGCGGCGGCGGCGTACCGGTCGGGGTCGGCGAGCACCTCGGGCGGGAAGGTGAACACGGCGTCCCCGGCCTCGGGCAGGCCGCTGTTCTGCATCAGCACGGTGATGCGCAGATCGCCGCCCTGCACCATGCGGTGCACGGTGCCCGGTGTGAACCAGGCGATCGAGCCGGCTTCGAGGGGGATGTCCCGGTAGCCGTCCGGGCTCAGCGTCTGGACCGCGCCCCGGCCGCCGGTGACGACGTACGCCTCCGTGCACACCAGATGCAGGTGCGGGCTGCCGCCGCAGACGCCGTCGGCGGCCTCCCAGTCGTAGGCGCTGAGGTGGGACAGGCCGATCGCGCCGGGCAGCGGGTGCGGAAGACCCGCAGGTTTCGGCTCGCTCACCACGGCAGGCCCTCCAGGTGGGTGCCAACCCGGTCTCGGTCCCAGGCACCGTCGGCGACGACGATGCGGTACCGGTACCCGAAGGACTCGCCCGGCGGCAGCTCGAACTCCTCGAAGAACGCCCAGGAGAACGCGACCGTCGGGAAGGGCTCGGAGCGCACGAACCAGTGCGACTCGTGGACCGGGGAGGTCTCGTCGAGGTTCTCGGGCGCGTGCGCGAAGACCAGGGTGGAGTGGCCGTCGACGTCGTCGTGCTCGGTGGTGAAGGCGAGCCACGGGCCCTGGGTGCCCATCAGCTTGCCCGCGTCGGCGTCGGTGTCCGGGGCGAAGACCGTGCCGCCGGTGAAGTCGCGCGGGCCGCGCCACTGGAGTCCGGTGTAGCCGGCCATCGCACGGCCGGCGGTGGTCGGGGAGCCGAAGGCCAGGGGCTCGGAACGGGTGTTGGTGAGGCGGATCGACCAGTCCAGGGCCCAGGAACCGGCCTCCTCGTCCACCGAGTGGACGGTCAGGCCGCGCACCTCGCGCGCCCACTCCTCGCCGCCGTTCTCGATCCAGGTGAGGTTCTCGGTGAAGGCGAGGCGGTCGTCCTCGACGGTGAAGTCCTCGAAGCCGTCGTGCCGCATCGAGCCGACGCGCTCGGGCAGGCGGAGGTAGCCCTGGCCGTGGACGTAGCAGTTGCCGCCCCAGAAGTTCTGGCCGGACAGATGGCTCGCGGTCATCTGCAGGCCCTTGTGCCAGCGGTGGTCGTTCGGGCGGTAGCCGGTGACCGTACGGCCCGAGAGGGTGCGCACCGGGTGGGCGTAGGGCTTGCGGGACTCGAAGGGATCCGGGTCGGGGCGGTAGACGTAGCGGAGGATCTCCGTGCCGTTCGCCGCCGTGACGGCGATGTCCTCGCCGTGCGTGTGGGTGACGCGGATGGTCATGCGCGCTCCTTGGGGGCCCAGTCGGGGTACTCGCCGTGCATGGCCTCGTAGAAGGGATCGCCGGGGCCGATCTCCCCCGCGTGCACCGAGCGGCCGGTGAACGCCGCCTTGTACAGGGCGGCGGCGAACTCCAGGGTGGCGCGGGCGTCTCGGCCGCTGCCCGGTGGCCGGGTGCCGGTGTCGTAGGCGTCGAGGAGTGCGCCCAGTTGGGCGGTGTGCGAGCTGGGCACGTCGCTCGCGGGAGTGCGCCAAGCGGTGGCACGCTCGGAGACGACGTGCGGGGCCGGGGTGTAGGCCCAGCTGTCGTTGCTGTGGCCGTACAGGTGGGTGAGCTCGACGGTGGCGTCCGCGCAGTCGATGCGGATGCGGCTCACCTCGTCCGGGGAGAGCACGCTGTTGACGACGGTGGCGAGGGCGCCGCTCCTGAACCGCACCAGGGCGGTGGAGACGTCCTCGCTCTCGGTGTCGTGGACCAGGCGCGCGGCCATGGCCCGGATCTCCTCCCACTCGCCGAGCAGGTGCAGCAGCAGGTCGTACTGGTGGATGCCGTGGCCCATGGTCGGGCCGCCGCCCTCGCTGGCCCACTTCCCGCGCCACGGCACCGCGTAGTACGCGGCGTCCCGGTGCCAGGTGGTCTGGCAGTGCGCGACGAGCGGGGCTCCCAGCTCGCCGCTGGTGATCAGGTCGCGTGCGTGCACGGCGCCGGAACCGTAGCGGTGCTGGAAGACGACCGCCGCGTACCCGCCGGAGGCCTCCTCGGCGGCGGCGATCTCGTCGTACTCGGCGAGCGACAGGGTGAGCGGCTTCTCGCACAGCACCCAGGCGCCCGCCTTCAGCGCGGCCACCGTCTGCTCCCGGTGCAGGGAGGGCGGCGTCCCGATCAGGACCAGGTCGGGGCGGACGGCGTCCAGCATCGCGTCCACCGAGGTGTACCCGGCGACCTGTTCACCGGCGAGCTCACGGAAGGCGTCGAGGCGCTCCTGGTCCACGTCGACGGCGGCCACCAGTTCCACCCGGTCGGAGTGGGCCCGCAGCGCGGGCAGATGGCTGCCGCCGACGATGGCTCCGGTGCCGACGACGGCCACGCGGCGGCGGGTGGGGGACAAGGACATGCGGCGCTCCTCGGACGGCCGGCGGACACACGCTGGGAAAGCGCTTGCACTCGGAAGGGACCCTAGGCGCGAGAGAATGTCTGGACAACCCCCCTGCAGCGACCTGCACAAGGTCTGCCCGCGCATTGTCCCAGCTTGGGGCGGGAATTCGGGTTGTTGCCCCCGCCATGGAAACGGCATTCCCCCGCCGTCTCCCTGGGGCCGGCCCCACCCCGGGCCGGCTGCCAGCCGGAGTGATCGGGCGGCGGGCCGCTCCTACCGTTCTGTCGCACAACACCCCTCTCGGGCAAGCTCCCGCCAGTCCACCGAGGGGTACCGGCGACAGAGAGGACCACCACGTGTTACCCCGTTCCCCGGGAACCGCGAGAAGAGCCGCCCTCGCCCTGACGGCCGCCGCCCTCGCCTTCACGACACTGCCCGCCAGGGCCGAGGCGGCCCCGGACCCCCTCGCCCGCTACCACCGGCAGCACCTCACCTGGAAGAGCTGCGTGCTCGGGCCGGACGACACGGCCGGCAAGGAACTGGAGCAGGCGGGCGCCCGCTGCGCCGGCGTGACCGTACCGCTGGACTACTCCGATCCCGGCGGCCGGACGATCACCGTCGCGATCTCCCGGATCCGCGCCACCGACTCCGAACGCCGCGTCGGCCCCCTCCTCCTGAACGGCGGCGGCCCCGGCGGGCCCTCGCTCGGCGACCCGCCCGGGGTGCGCGAGGCGATGAAGGGCGTCGCCGCGCGCTACGACGTGGTGGGCGTCGACCCTCGCTTCATCGGCCGCAGCACCCCGCTGGACTGCCGCTGGCCGACCGGCTCGGCCTGGCGCGGGGCGGGCGAGGACCGGGCCGGCTTCGACCGCATGGCGGCCTTCTCGAAGGACCTCGCCGACCGCTGCCGCACCCACGCGGGCGACGTCCTCCCCCACGCCACCACCCGCGACACCGCGCGCGACATGGACGTCGTCCGGGCCGCGCTCGGCGAGCGGCGGATCTCCTACCTGGGCTATTCGTACGGCAGTTACCTCGGCGAGGTGTACACCTCGATGTTCCCGGGCCGTACGGACCGGGTCGTCCTGGACGGTGTGATCGACCCGGCCCGCTACAGCGCCCGGCTGTGGCGAGGCGTCGAGGGGGCCAACCGCCAGGCCCTGAGGGGGTGGGCCTCCTGGGCCGCCGCCCGCGACGCGGCCTACGGGCTGGGCGGGACGCGAGGTGAGGTGCTGGCCACCGTGGAGCGCATCCGGGTCGCCGCCGCCCGCACCCCGCTGCGGCTCGGCGGTCACCGGCTGGACGCGCACGTGATGCCCGTCGTCGCTCTCAACGGTCTCTCGCAGCACAACGACACCGCCTACGGAGACTTCGCCCAGGGCGTGCAGGACATGCTGCGGGCCTCGCGGGGGCAGCGCGTGACTCCGTCCCCGTGGCTCGCCGGGGTGCTCGAGTTCGTGCTCACGGGCACCGACTCCCCCTACGGCAGCGCGCAGGCGGCCATCGTGTGCGGCGACAACGCCGCGCCGCGTGATCCCGAGGTGTACTGGCGCGACGTCCAGCGCACCCGCGCGCAGGACCCGCTCTTCGCGCCCGTCACCAACAACCTCAACCCGTGCGCGTTCTGGGACCGGCCGCGCGAGCGTCCGACCAGGATCCGGGACGACCTCCCGGCTCTGCTGGTGAACGCCACCGGGGACCCGCGCACCTACTACGGCGGCGCCACGACGGTCCGCGCCATGTGGCCCTCCTCGCGCCTGGTCACCCTGAAGGGGTCCGACCAGCACGCGGTGTACGGCGTCTACGGGTCGGCGTGTGTCGACGACGCGGTCAACGCGTACCTCGCGACGGGGCGCGTCCCGGCACGGGACATCGACTGCGCGGCACGCGCGGAAGGCTAGTGCCCCGGCAGGCAACCGGCCCGGAGGGCCACCGCCCGCGGGCGGTGGCCCTCCGGGCCGTCATGCTCGAGTCAGGACGTGACGATCTTGCGCACGTTCTCCACGGAACCGCACCCGGCCTTCAGCTGACGCCCACGCTCCTGCCAGAACGCCCGGCCGAGCTCCTCCCGCCGCTCCATCGCCACGTTCTCCCGCGCGCCGTTGAGGATGGTGCGCTCCTCCTCGTCGGCATGATGGTTGACGGCCTCCACCAGCTCCTCGAGCTTCGAGTCCCACTCCTCGGAGCCGACCTCCTCGACCTCGAGGAGCTCCAGGAGGGCCTCGTTGCCCTCGTCGTGCTCGTGCTCGCCGTGCTCGACCTCTTCGTCGTCGATGTTCTTGTACCGCTTGAGCGCCGGGTAGACCTCGGCCTCCTCGGCCTGCGCGTGTGCGATCAGCAGGTCCGCGAACTCCCGCAACGCACCCGCCCGGTCGTCCTCGACGCTCCGCATCCGACGGAAGAGGTCTTCCATGCGCCGGTGGTCCTGAAGAATGAGCTCTACGACGTCTTTTGTGTCGGCCATGGAAATGGAACGCCTTTCCTGGGAGAGAATCGGGCCACTTTCGTTTACCCCATTCCTGACGTTTCGCTCGCCCTGGGCGGCGTGTGGTCTACCAGCGATACCAGCGGCCTTTTCGGCCACCACTGTCCGCGGTGCGCAGCACGAAGCCGAGCAGCCACAGGACCAGCACGATCACCGCGATCCACCACAGGGCCTTCAGCGCGAAGCCCGCACCGAAAAGGACCAGGGCCAGCAGCAGGACGAGAAGCAGGGGAACCATAGTTATCAACCTCCGCTCCTCCTGGTGCCCCAGCCGCAAGCGAACACACAGTCGAATTTTCGTGTTTCTTCACAAAGAGCACGGGCACTTGGATCGCTTTGGCCGGGCGGGGCCCGGCGCCGGCCCTGTGAGCTGTGGGCTCCGCGCCGGGGCCTCGTCGGCCTTCTCGCCTCGGCCCCTGCCCCTGCCCTGCTCCTGCCTGACACCCGGCCCCCGTCTCAGTCCCTGCCGACGACGATCACCTCGTCGTTTGCCGTCCAGCGGCGGCGCTCGGCCTTGGACGGGTTGATCCGCACGCCGTAGCCGGGGCTCGTCGACGCGTCGTCGTGGCTCCGGTAGCCGATGGCGCATTCGCCGCGCTGACGCGCCGCGGCCACGACGGTGGCGAACGTCGCCTCACCCCCGGGAAGCACGTAGTCGCCGGCCGGCCGCAGCCGGATGCCGGTGCCGTCGGCGGAGAAGAGCTCCTCGAACACCGCTGCGAGGTGCCTGTTCTGGGAGATCCGCGCCATGAGCAGGCCAATGAGCTTGCCGCTGATGATCACGTCGGCTCCGGGGCCGAGGGGGGGCCAGTGGCCGGTTGCGGTCGTCGACCAGTTCGGTGACGACGGGGAGTTCGCGCCCGGAGGCTTCCTCCAGTTGGCTCAGCAGCAGGAGCGTGACGAGTATGCGGTTGTCGGGTTCGTCCGGCGGCTGCCCGGGAGCGGGGTCCTGGCCGAGCACGATCACGCTGTCGTAGGAGTGCGCGTCCAGACGTCGCAGAGTCTCGGGGCGGGTGACGTCACCGCGGTGCAGGGTCAGGGTCAGATGACCGCCCTGGTGCTTGTCGGTCTCGCTCACCTGCCGGGCCGTCGCCGCACCGCCGTCCGCCACCACGTCCACCGCTGATCCGGGCCGGGCGCGGCGGCGCAGCTGATCGACCATGAGCGGCGCTCGGCGGTTCCAGCCCAGCAGGGCGCACCGGCGCCGGGGCCATCTCTGTGTCGCGGTGCGGGTTCGCAGCCGCGCGGTCCTCCCCGTGACCGCAAAGTCCAAAACCTCCGTTGGTTCCGCAAGGGAGACAGCTCGCAGGCACCCGGGCACCATGTGGCCCACGTCACCCTCCCCCACAGGGCCTTTCCCTACCCGCATCGACGAACCGACAGGTGGTGGCACTCGTGCGCCTGCGCACCCCCCTGGCCCTGCTCGGGGCCGCCGTGCTCGTGCTCGTCGGACCGCCGCTGCTGACCACCGGCAGCGGCTCCGAGACCGGCACACAGATCCCGGGCCTGCGTTTCATGGTCCCCAACACGCCCGGCGGCGGCTACGACATCACGGCCCGGACGGCCGCGAAGAACGCCGAGGACGCCGGACTGACCCACAACATCGAGGTGTTCAACCTGCCCGGCGCCGGCGGCACGGTGGGCTTGAGCCGGCTGGTGAGCGAGCACGGCAACGGCAAGCTCGCCATGTCCATGGGCCTCGGGGTCGTGGGCGCCGTCCGTTCCAACGACGCGCCGAAGACGCTCGCAGACACCACGCCGATCGCCCGGCTCACCGAGGAGCAGGACGTGGTGGTCGTGGCGAAGGACTCGCCGTACAAGACGATCGACGACCTGATCGGCGCCTGGAAGGAGAACCCGGGCAAGCTCCCGGTGGGCGGCGGCTCGTCGCCGGGCGGGCCCGACCACCTCGCGCCGATGCTGATGGCCCGGGCCGCCGGGGTCCCCCCTAAGCAGGTCAACTACATCCCCTTCGACGGCGGCGGCGAACTGCTCGCCTCGATCCTCGGCAGCAAGGTCGCCTTCGGTGTCTCCGGGGTCGGCGAGTACCTGGACCAGATCAAGGCGGGCGAGCTGCGCCTCCTCGCGGTCACCGGCCCGAAGCGCGTCGAGGGCCTCGACGCGCCCACGCTGAAGGAGGCGGGTTACGACGTGAACTTCACCAACTGGCGCGGCATCGTGGCCCCGCCCGGCCTGAACGACGGGGAGCGCGACAAGCTCGTGAAGCTGATCCAGGAGCTCCACGACTCGGACGAGTGGCGCAAGTCCCTGAAGCAGAACGGCTGGGACGACGCCTTCCTCACCGGTGACAGGTTCGGCGCGTTCCTCGACGCCGAGGACAAGCGCGTGGTTTCGGTGCTGAAGGAGCTGGGGCTGTGACGACGCAGACCGACATTCCGCCCGCCGAGACCGGCGGCGAACGGCGCTCGTGGCTGCGCGAGCACTCCGAACTCGGCGTGTGCGTACTGCTGCTGGCACTGGGCGTTCTCGTCCTGACCGACGCGCTCACCATGGACGTCGACATCGCCCAGCGCGGTCCCGTCGGCCCGAAGACCGTGCCGGTCGTGGTCGGCGCCGGGCTGCTGGCCATCGCCGCCCTGCTCGCCCTCGACGTGCTGCGCGGCGGCCGGGGCCAGGCCGAGGGCGGTGAGGACATCGACCTTTCCGAGCCCGCCGACTGGCGCACGGTGCTGCTGCTCGCCGGAGTGTTCCTCGGCGCGGCCGTCCTGATCGAGCCGCTCGGCTTCCCCCTAGCGGGCGCGCTGTTGTTCTGGGGTGCGGCGTTCGCGCTCGGCAGCCGCCGGATCGACCGCGATCCGCTCATCGCGGCCGGGCTGTCCCTCGTCACCTACACCGTGTTCAACAATCTGCTCGGAGTGCCCCTGCCCGGCGGTCCGCTGATGGGAGTGCTGTGACATGGATGCCTTCAACTCCCTTCTGGACGGCTTCGGTACGGCCCTCACGCCGATCAATCTCCTCTGGGCCGTCATCGGTGTGCTGCTCGGCACGGCGATCGGCGTACTGCCGGGCATCGGCCCGGCGATGGCGGTCGCGCTGCTGCTGCCGGTGACGTACGGGCTCGACCCGATCGGCGCGTTCATCATGTTCGCCGGCATCTACTACGGCGCGATGTTCGGCGGTTCGACCACCTCCATCCTGCTCAACACGCCCGGTGAGAGCGCGGCGGTGGTGGCGGCCATGGAGGGCAACCCCATGGCCAAGTCCGGGCGCGGCGCCCAAGCCCTCGCGGCGGCCGCCGTCGGGCACTTCGCGGGCGGCCTGATCGGCACGCTCCTTCTCGTGGCGCTCGCGCCGACGGTCGCCAAGCTGGCCGTGGACATCGGCGCGCCGGACTACTTCGCCATCATGGTGCTGGCGTTCATCGCGGTGACCTCGGTGCTCGGCTCGTCCCGCATCCGGGGCCTCGCCTCCCTGCTGATCGGCCTCACCCTGGGCCTGGTGGGCCTGGACCAGATGACCGGCCAGCAGCGCCTGACGTTCGGCTCGCTCCAACTGGCCGACGGCATCGACGTGGTGATCGTCGCGGTCGGGCTCTTCGCGATCGGCGAGGCCCTGTGGGTGGCGGCACACCTGCGGCGCAGTCCGCCCGAGCCGATCCCCGTGGGCCGGCCCTGGCTGGGGCGCGGGGATGTGAACCGGACCTGGAAGTCGTGGCTGCGCGGCCCGTTCATCGGCTTCCCGTTCGGCGCGATCCCGGCCGGCGGCGCGGAGATACCGACCTTCCTGTCGTACGTGACGGAGAAGCGCCTGTCGAAGCACAAGGACGAGTGGGGCAAGGGCGCCATCGAGGGCGTCGCGGGCCCCGAGTCGGCGGCGTCGGCCTCGGCGGCGGGCACCCTGGTGTCGATGCTGACCCTGGGCCTGCCGACCACGGCGGTCGCGGCCGTGATGCTGGCCGCCTTCCAGCAGTACGGCATCCAGCCGGGCCCGCTGCTCTTCGAGCGCGAACCCGACCTGGTGTGGGGCCTGATCGCCTCGCTGTTCGTCGGCATGGTGCTGCTGCTCGCGCTGAACCTGCCGCTGGCGCCGGTGTGGGCGAAGCTGCTGCGCATCCCGCGGCCGTACCTGTACGCCGGGATCATGTTCTTTGCGGCGGTCGGCGCATACGCGGTCGGCGGCGAGGTGATCGACCTGGTGATCCTGCTGATCATCGGCCTGATCGGCTTCGGCATGCGCCGCTACGGGCTGCCGGTGCTGCCCGCCGTGATCGGCGTGATCCTCGGCCCGAACGCCGAGCAGCAGCTGCGGCGCGCCCTGCAGATCAGTGACGGCAGCGTGACGGGGCTGGTCAACACGCCGTTCGCGGTGACCGTGTACGCGGTGATCGTGCTGCTGCTGGCGTGGCCGCTGCTGAGGAAGGCGGTGACCCGCAGCCGCGCCGAGGCGGCCTGACCCGGTCATCGCGGCACCCGCTCCCGGGTGCCGTCCGGGAAGCTGATCTCCACCTCACCGGCCGCGGTGACCCGCACGCGCGTTCCTGAACCTCGCGCGTGCGGGTCGCCGTCCGCTGTCGGGCCACCGTTCACCTCCGGGTCGGCGCTCAGCACGACGAGGGTGACCAGGAGGTGGGTGCCGCCCGGGTGGGCGGGCAGGGTGAGGTACGGGGTCGCCGAGTGGTGGCCGTAGGCGTTGACGCCGACCGCCTGGGCCACCGCCGCCCGGGCGTCCTGCCACCCGTGCAGTCCTGCGATCGTGCTGGTCAGCCCGTCCGCGCGCCGCGCCAGCGCCCGGCCCGGGCCGGTCCCGCCGAGCGGGGGTGCGGTGTCGTCGGCGACGGCCCATGCCCCGACTCTCTGGGCATCCGGTCATGAATGCCTCATGGCCCGGCAAAAGTCCTGATGGCTTCCGGCCAACGGGCGGGGCGTTCTCCCGCGGCTTCCCTGCCGGCGCTTCCGTCGGCGCGGCGGCTGAAACTCCCTTGCGGAGTCGTCCGGGCACCCGGTACCCAGCATCGGGACGACAAGGAGCACAAGATGACGACCCGTCTGGGTTCTTTGAACGAGTTCTGCTGGATGGACCTCAAAACCCGCGACCCGGCCGGCGCAGCCGCCCTCCTGTCCAAGGCGCTCGGCTGGCGCTTCGCGGTGGACGAGAAGGACTGGCGCAAGGCCACCAAGATCACCGTCGATGGCCACCTGATCGGCGGCGTCAGCGACTTGGCGAACCCGGTCTACCCACCGGGAACACCCGCCCACATCGCCTATTACCTGGCGGTCGACGACATCGACCGTCGTGTCGAAGCGGCGACGGCCCATGGCGCTCACCTTGTCGTACCTCCCTTCGACGCGGGCGATCAGGGCCGCATCGCGACACTGATCGATCCGGTGGGCGCCGCCTTCTCCCTCTGGCAGCGGCGCCACTTCCCCGGATGGCGGTTCCCGCCCCGTCTGGCGGGTTCTCCGCATCGCATGGTCCTGACCTGCGATCGGCCCGACGAAGCCCGGCACTTCTACGAGGAGACGACCGGAGCCCCCCTGATCTGCGCCGACTTCGTCGCCGCGGCGGGACCCGGCACATCCGGCCCACGGTGGGAACTCATGGTCGCCGTCGATGATCCGGACAGCGTCGTCCGCGCTCACGATGACGGCCAGGCCCCGGTCAACTGTTCCGAGGAGACCGGCCGTCGTGTGGTGCGGTGGAGCAGCCCGGAGGGACTGTCGTTCCTGGTGCGCCGCAGGGAGCCGTGACTCGATCACCGGCCGTACCTGCGAGAAGCCCGCTGGCCGCAGCGCCTTCCTGGCCCACAGGCATGCCATCAGGACGCCACTCCTCTTGACGCGTCAATGACAACGATGGCTTGATGAGATGGGAGCGCTCCCACCTCATCCATGGGAAGGGACCACCATGCACAGAACCCCCCACTCGTCCCCGCACTTACGCGTCATCTCCGTACTCGGACTCCTGGCCGCCCTGCTCCTCCCCCTCGGCATGGCGCTGGCCCCCCGCGCGACAGCCGCCCCTGCGGCGGATCCCGTCCGCGTCATGCCGCTCGGCGACTCGATCACCGGCTCGCCGGGCTGCTGGCGGGCCGTGCTGTGGAACCGGCTGGCCGACAGCGGATACAAGGACGTCGACTTCGTCGGCACCCTCCCCCCGCAGGGCTGCGGACAGGCCCACGACGGGGACAACGAGGGGCACGGCGGCGAGCTGGTCACGCATGCGGCCGACCAGAACCTGCTGCCCGGCCGGCTGGCCTCCACTCTCCCTGACATCGTTGTCATGCACTTCGGCACGAACGACGTCTGGAGCAGCATCACCCCGGACCGCATCCTCGCCGCCTACACCAAGCTCGTGGCGCAGATGAGGGCCTCGAACCCGGACATGCGGATCCTCGTCGCGCAGCTCATCCCCATGAACCCGAGCAGTTGCGCGGCCTGTGCGCAGCGGGTCGTCGACTTCAACGCGCGGATCCCCGGCTGGGCCCGGGCAACCGGCACCGACCGCTCCCCCGTCACCGTGGTCGACCAGTGGACCGGCTTCAGCACGGCCACCGACACCTACGACGGCGTGCACCCGAACGCCTCCGGCGACAACAAGATCGCCGCTCGCTGGTTCCCTGCCCTGTCCGCGGCCCTCGACGCCGGCGTCCCGCAGGACCCGGGTGATCCGGGTGACCCGGGCGAGGACCCCGCCGCCTGCACCGCGCGTTTCCGGGCCGCCTCCTCCTGGCAGGGCGGCTACCAGGGCGAGGTGACGGTGACGAACACCTCCGCGTCCGCCGTCTCGGGCTGGACCGCGACCGTCGTACCGGCGAACGGCGCGCGTCTCACCCAGCTCTGGAACGGCACCCTCGCCACGGCGGCCGACGGCACGGCCACCGTCCGGAACGCGGCATGGAACGGCACCCTCGCCCCCGGCGCGAGCACCACCTTCGGCTTCGTCGCCACCGCCCCGGCCACGGCCGGCACCCCGGCGGCGAGCGTCACCTGCACGGGGGAGGCACCGGCCGGCTGACAGCCGTGCCGGGCCGGAGACGTCCCGGCACCGGCCCCGCCCGAACCGCGCCCCGACGGCAGGACCCCGTTCAGCACGACTGCGCGACCGACAACGTGCCCCACCCGATCCCCACTTCTGGAGCCGCCATGAGACCCCGCCCCACCCCCACCACGCCACGCCTGGCCACCGTGGCCGCCACCCTTCTCGCTCTCTTCCTGTCCTTCCTCGTCCTCACCCCGCCGGCCCAGGCCGCGCCCACCGGATTCCGGGTGCAGAACGGCCGCCTCCTGGAGGCCGACGGGAACGACTTCGTGATGCGTGGCGTCAACCACGCCCACACCTGGTACCCGAACCAGACCGGCTCCTTCGCCCACATCAAGGCCAAGGGCGCCAACACCGTCCGCGTGGTCCTCGCCAGCGGCGACCGCTGGACGCGCAACGACACCTCCGACGTGGCGAACGTCGTCGCCCAGTGCAAGCAGAACCGGCTGATCTGCGTCCTCGAGGTCCACGACACCACGGGGTACGGCGAGCAGAGCGGAGCGGCGACCCTCTCCCGTGCGGCCGACTACTGGATCAGCGTGCAGAGCGCCCTGGCCGGCCAGGAGGACTACGTCATCGTCAACATCGGCAACGAGCCGTACGGCAACACCAACTACACGGCGTGGACGGCCGACACCAAGGCGGCCGTCCAGAAGCTGCGCAACGCCGGGTTCGACCACACGCTCATGGTCGACGCGCCCAACTGGGGCCAGGACTGGGCGTTCACGATGCGCGACAACGCCGCTTCGGTGTTCGCCTCCGACCCGGACGCCAACACGGTCTTCTCGATCCACATGTACGGCGTCTTCGACACGGCAGCCGAGATCACCGACTACCTGAACCGGTTCGTCACGGCCAAACTCCCCATCGTCGTCGGCGAGTTCGGGCACGACCACTCGGACGGCAACCCCGACGAAGACACCATCCTGGCCGTGGCCCAGCAACTCCGGCTCGGCTACCTCGGCTGGTCGTGGAGCGGGAACGGCGGCGGGGTCGAGTACCTGGACATGGTCACGAACTTCGACCCCGACCAGCTCACCTCCTGGGGGCAGCGCCTCTTCAACGGCGCGAACGGCATCGCCGCCACCGCCAAGGAGGCCGCGATCTACTCCGGCAGCGGCGGTGACACGACTCCCCCGACCGCTCCCGGCACCCCGACCGCCTCCGGGGTGACCTCCTCCTCCGCCACCCTGACCTGGGCCGCCGCCTCCGACGCGACCGGCGTCACCGGCTACGACATCGTGCGGATCAGCGGCGGCACCGAGGCGGCCGTCACCACCAGCACGAGAACCACCGCCACCCTCACCGGCCTGTCCCCCGCCACCTCCCACACCTTCGCCGTCTATGCCCGCGACGCCGCCGGCAACCGCTCGCCCCGCTCGGGCACGGTGACGGTCACGACCTCCCCCGGCGGCTCACCGTCGTCCTGCGGTGTCGGCTACCGGGTGACGGGCAGCTGGTCCGGCGGCTTCCAGGGCGAGATCGTCCTCCGCAACACCGGCACGTCGGCGATCAACGGCTGGACGCTGCGCTGGACCTTCCCGGACAGCCAGCGCATCAGCAACCTGTGGGGCGGTAAGGCGACCCAGAGCGGCTCCGAGGTGAGCGTCGCGGCCGCCTCGTACACCGCGAACATCCCCCCGTCCGGCTCGGTCACCCTCGGCTTCACGGCCACCCGGTCGACCACGAACCCCAGCCCGACGGCCTTCACCCTCAACGGCGCCGAGTGCTCCGTGAGCTGACCACGCCGCCCGTGCGACGGTGCCGCCGCGCTCCCGGCCCGGCGGCACCACCGTTGATGTGAGCCGCGCTACACCCGCACAGGAGGCGGTTTACGCCGCCCCGCAGTGGTCAGGCGGCGGGGATGTCGCACCGGCACCCCACCGCCGTATCTCCGGCAAGACGCGTATCCGCCCGTCCGGGTTCCCCGAACTCCGCGCGGGAGGCGTGATGAGCGAGGACACCCTGCGCATGCGCGCGGTCGCGACCGGCGGGACGGAACGGAAAGCGCCGCCCGCGGCAGAACCTGCCGGCCGGCGGGACGCGTTCTTCGACAACGCCAAGTACCTGGCGATCGTGCTGGTGGCGATCGGGCACTCCTGGGAACCCCTGCGGGACGGCAGCCGGGCGGCGGGCGCGCTCTACATGGTCGTGTACGCCTTCCACATGCCGGCGTTCATCGTGATCTCCGGCTACTTCTCGCGCTCGTTCGACGCGGGCCCGGGGCGGCTCAGGCGACTGATCACCGGGCTCGCCGTGCCGTACGTCGTCTTCGAGACGGCGTACACCCTGTTCACCCGGTGGACCGACCAGGAGCCGGACCGGCCGGTGAGCCTGCTGGACCCCCTCTACCTGACCTGGTTCCTGGCCGCCCTGTTCATCTGGCGGCTGACCACCCCGATCTGGCAGCGCGTGCGGTGGCCGCTGCCGATCGCCCTCGTCGTCGCGATGCTGGCGACGCTCTCGCCGTCCATCGGCAACGACCTCGATCTGCAGCGCACGCTGCAGTTCCTGCCGTACTTCGTCCTCGGTCTGCTGCTGCGGCCCGAGCACTTCCGCCTGGTGCGCCGGCGCGCGGCACGGATCCTCGCCGTACCGGTCTTCGCCGGCGCGCTCGCCGTGGCCTACTGGGCGGTGCCGCGGATGAGCGGCGCCTGGTTCTACCACCGCGACAGCGCCGAGGAGCTCGCCGCCCCCTCCTGGTACGGGCCCGTGATGACGCTGGTGACCTTCGGCTGCTCGATGGTCCTGGTCGCCTGCTTCCTCGCCTGGGTGCCCGGCCGCCGCGCCTGGTTCACCGCACTTGGCGCGGGCACGCTCTACGGCTACCTGCTGCACGGATTCGTCGCGCAGGGGTCCAAGTTCTGGGGCTGGTACGAGCCGGCGTGGGTGCACCGGCCCCTGGGCGAGATCCTCGTGACGGTCGTCGCCGCGGTGCTCGTGACCGCGCTGTGCACCCCGCCGGTGCGGCGGGTGTTCCGCTGGGTGATCGAGCCCGACATGGCGTGGGCGTTCCGCCGGGACGCGCGCGATCAGGCGCGGGAGCGGAACGCCGTGCGCGCGTGAGAGGCCCCTCTCAGAGTTCCTGACCGAGCCGGATGAGCAGCACCCCGGGCGTGCGCGGCACGGACACCGTGAGCGCCTCCCCGTCCCAGACGGCCCGGCCCGCCTCCGCCGACGACGGGTGCAGGACGTCCGCCCGGACGGTCCGGCCCGCCAGGTGCCGGACGGGGACGCGGAGTTCCGCCGGTCCGCCGCGCCGCCAGACGGAGAGGTACGCCGTGCCGTCGCCGGGGGTCCGCAGCCCCAGGGCCAGCCACTCGTCCGTCCAGCCGGGCAGGCCGAGCGGCCAGAACGGCAGGGTCCGGGCGAGATCCCCGCGGATCGACTTGTAGACGTCGACGGCGTCCCGGACGAGAGCGCGCTGGTGGTCCGACATGCGGTTCAGATGGCCGGAGAGGTGGATGCGGCCGAGGAGTGCCCCGCCGAGGGTCCAGGCGATCAGGTCGTCGTCGTACTCGGGCTGCGGGTAGGCCCAGACGGCGCCCTGCTCGGGCGGGACGGCGGTCGGTGCGGCGGCGGCGATGGGCGGGTAGCTCAGCGGGTCCTGCTGGTCGCTGGTGGACTGGAGCTGGGCCACGGCGAGGGTGGCGCCGTCCATGCGCATACCGCCGGAGGCGCAGTTCTCGACGACGAGGCCGGGGTGGCGGTCCAGGACTCCGGAGAGCCAGTCCAGGTAGGCCTGGGCGTGGCCGAGCAGGCCCGCTCCCGGTGCGAGGTCGCCGGGGGCCTGGGTACCGGGGTCGACGACGATGTTGTAGTCCAGCTTCAGGTAGCCCACGCCCCAGTCGCCGGCGATCCGGTCGACCGTCCTGTCGAGGTGGGCGCGGGCGGCCGGATGCCGCAGGTCGAGCTGGTGGCGGCCCTGTTCGGTGAGGCGTACGCCGTCGCGCTGGAAGAACGCCTCGGGCGGCAGCTCGGCCGCGACGGGGCTGCGCACCCCGACGACCTCCGGCTCCAGCCACAGCCCGGGCACCATCCCGCGCTCCCGGATCCGGTCCAGGACGGCCTGGATGCCGCCGTCGGGGAAGCGGCGCGACGAGGGCTGCCACGCGCCGACACTGTCCCACCAGCCGCGGGTGTCGTCGTCGTACCAGCCGGAGTCGATGCAGAAGTACTCGGCGCCGACGTCGGCGGCGGCGTCGATCAGCGGCAGCAGTCTGGCCGTGGTCGGGTCGCCCATGAGGGTGTTCATGTAGTCGTTGAAGACCACGGGGAGGGTGGTGTGGTCCGGGTGGGGGCGGCGGATCGCCCGGCGGTAGGAGGTGAGGGCGCCCACCGCGGCGTCGAGGTCCGGGCCGAGGGCCAGGGCGGCGGGGACGGCGGTGAACTCCTCGCCCGGTTCGAGACGGATCCGCCACTGGTGCTCGGCATCCGTGGGGCCGTTCAGCGCCAGGTAGGTGCCGTGCGCGCGTTCACCGAGGTCCCAGCGCCAGCCGGCCGGGGACTCGACCTGCCACGCCCAGGCCCGGGCGCCGTCCCGCTCGGTCAGCGCGCCCATGGCCAGATGGCCGTCGGTGGGCCAGCTGCCGCGCCCGGTGAGGGCGAGGGCGGCCCGGCTGTCGTGCTCGTGGACGTCCGTGTTGATGTCGGCGACGCACGCGCGCAGCGGCTCGGTGTACCAACGGCATTCGGCGAGCCAGTCGTTGCGTGCCCGATGGACGTCGAGGGCGTCCGGGGCGGGCAGTCCGCCGAGCAGCAGGCTGCTGACGGACTGGACGACCAGCGGCTCGCGGCCGTCGTTGCGCAGCCGGACGCGGGAGCGCAGGACGGGCAGGCCGGCGGGTGAGCCGAGTTCGGCGAAGGCGGTCAACCCGGTGTCAGGGTCGTGGAGTTCGACGGTCAGTCGTTCCCAGCCGTCGCGGCTGCCGGTGCGGTGGGCGCGGTAGGCGAGCCGCGCGCCGAAGGCCGTGCCGGTGAAGCGGGGGCCGGACCAGCCGCTGCCGTGGCCGAGGGCGGTGAGTTCCACCAGCGGCAGCCCGGTCTGCGGGGCGGCTCGGCGGGCGTCGTCGGGGTGTGCCAGCCGGACCAGTCGCGGTGTCCCGTCGGCGGCGACGGCGAACCGGGCGTCGAGCGCCTCGTGCCCCCAAGTGAACTCGCCCTGCCGCCGGTTGGAGGCCATGTGCGCCGCATCCGCCGTGCCGGTCAAGGTGCTCCCCCTCCTGGCCCCGCCCCGTTGCCGGGGAGCGGAGGTCCGCGTGAATCCCTCGTTACGGTCTCTTGACGACCCGAGTGTGACCGGTCACAATCCTGGCATGAATGTGACCGGTCACACAAGACGCCCGGCGAGCATCAGGGACGTCGCCACGGCCGCCGGGGTCTCGTACCAGACGGTCTCGCGGGTGATCAACGGCCATCCCAGCGTCCGGCCGTCCACCCGGGAGCGGGTGCTCGCCGCCATCGAGGAGCTGGGCTTCCGGCGCAACGCCACCGCCCTCGCTCTGGCCAGCGGACGCACCCGCACCGTGACCGTGCTCACCGCGAACACCACCCACTACGGCTACGCCTCGATCCTTCAGGGCATCGAGGAGTCCGCCCGCGCCGCGTCCTACGCCGTGGGGATCGGCGTGCTGGAATCCGCCGAGGACGCGGCCGTCGCCGCCGAGGTGCAGCGAGCGGCGGACACGGGCGGCGGGATCGTCGTGATCGCCTACGATCCGGCCGGTGTGCGGGCGCTGGGAGCCGTGCCCGCCGGGCTGCCGGTCGTGGGCGTGGTCGAGACCCCGGCGAGTCCGCCCGGCGGCGAGAGCCCCTGGGTGTGGACCGACGACCGCGAGGCCGCCTACCAGGCGACCCGCCATCTGCTCTCCCTGGGCCACCGGACCGTGCACTACGTCGCCATCCCCTCCAGCACCCGCCGCACCAGCGCCCGCACCAGCGGCTGGCGGCAGGCACTGAAGGAGGCAGGCGCCCCGGAACCCCGCCCGGTGCAGAGCAGTTGGGGACCGGCGGGCGGTCACGCGGCGGCGCTGGAGCTGGCGCGGGACCCTTCCGTCACCGCGATCCTGTGCGGCAACGACGACCTCGCGCTCGGCGTGCTCCGCGCCCTGCACGAGACGGGCCGCGCGGTGCCGGGCGAGGTCAGCGTGGCCGGGTTCGACGACGCCCCGCACTCCGCCTTCCTCACCCCGTCCCTGACGACCGTACGCCTGGACTTCACCGGCCTCGGCCGGGCCGCGTTCGCCCTGCTGCACGGCGCGCTGGAGGAGTCCGCACCGGTCGCCCCGCACCCCGTGTCCGTACCGGAACTGGTGGTGCGGGAGAGCTCGGGGCCGCCTCCACCTCCCACCCTCGAATGAACAGCCCCTGAGAGCAGAGCAGTTGCGAGTCTCCTTCCTGAACCGAACCCCGCACCCTGCTCGGAAAGGCACGAGTTGACCTCTTCCCCGCTCGTGGACGAGGGGGATTCCTACGGCTCGCGCCGCGGGGTTCCCCCTGGAGCTGGAGGAGGCGGCCCGGATGGACGGGGCGTCACCGGCCCGGGTCTTCCGGCGGATCGTCCTGCCCCTGCTCCGGCCGGTCATCGCCACCGCCACGATCATGGTGATGCTCTACGCCTGGAGCGACGTCTTCTACGCGTTCTTCGTCCTCGGCGGCGGAGACCGGGCGACCCTGCCGCTCAACCTCTACCAGGTCGCCAGCGCCCAAGCTCTACCTCGACAACTGGCATCTCGTCTTCGCGTACGTCGTGGTGATGAGCCTGCCCATGGTCGCCGTGTTCCTCGTCGGCCAGCGAAAGATCGTGTCCGGAATCACCAGTGGAGCCGTCAAGTGACTGGAGGTCCAGCAGCGTGAGCACCCCCACCCGCACGAGATCCCGTACCGGAACCGCCCTGTTCACAGCACTACTTGGAGCAGTCGCCATGGCAGCCACCCTCCCCGCGGCCGGTCCCGCGGCAGCCGCAGCCGCCCCGCAACGCCTCGCCGTCGACCTGGGCGCCTCCGAGGGCCCGGTGATGCTCGGCGCCAACGGCTCCCTGTACGGGCTCAGCGACGACGGGGTGCCCAGTGACGCCGTGATGGAGCCACTGAAGATCACCAGCGTCTCGCAGAAGCCGGAGGGCGGCGCCCAGCACCCCAACGGCGACGCGCTCACGGTCTCCACATCGTTCTTCCGCACCGGCGGCGGCGAGATCAACGTGATGATGCAGGACATCTACGCCAAGTGGCCGTACGAGGACCTCGGCATCGACGACTACCTGCCCAAGGTCGACAAGATCGTCAAGGAGATTTCGGCCGCCCCGAACAGCGACCGCTTCGTCTACATCCCGTTCAACGAGCCCGACCAGATCTGGTACGAACTCGACGTCGCCGACCAGGCCCAGTACGAGAAGAACCGCGACCGGTTCTTCAAGGACTGGAAGACGGTGTACCAGCGCATCCGCGCGATCGACCCGGACGCGCGGATCGCCGGCCCCAACGAGGCCGCCTACCACACCCGCCTGCTGAAGGACTTCCTCGCCTTCGCCAAGCGGGAGAACGTACTGCCCCAGATCATGACCTGGCACGAACTCGGCTCCGGCTCCCTGCGCGACTTCCAGGCGCATCACGACGACTACCGCGCGCTGGAGCGCGAGGCGGGCATCGCCCCGCTGAAGATCAACATCGATGAGTACGCCAACCGCCGCGACCTGTCCGTGCCCGGGCAGCTCGTGCAGTGGGTGTCGATGTTCGAACGCAACAAGGTGTACGCCAACATGGCGTACTGGGACGCCGCCGGGAATCTCAGCGGCCATGTGGTGCGCTCGAACATCCCCAACGGCGGCTGGTGGCTGTTCCGCTGGTACGCGGGCCTGACCGGGAACACCGTGCAGGTGACGCCGCCGCAGCCGAACACCATCGACACCCTCCAGGGTGTCGCCTCCCTGGACACCTCCCGCCGCCAGGCCCAGGTGCTGCTCGGCGGCAGCGACGGCGACTCGGACGTGGTCGTGCGCAACGTCCCGCGATCCGTCTTCGGCCGTACGGTCACCGCGACCGTCGCCGAGGCCGCCTGGTCGGGGTACGAGGGGCAGCACGCGGCTCCGCGGGTCCTGGCGCGCACCAAGGTGAAGGTCGCGGAGGACGGTTCGGCGACCGTACCGCTGCGCGGTCCGCACAAGATGTCGGCGTACCGCATCGTCCTCACCCCCGGCGGCTCGGGCACCCCGTCCGCCGCCTCCGTCCCGTGGTCGGCGTCGTACGAGGCCGAGGACGCGGCCATCACCGACGGCACGGTCTACACCCAGGGCACGGTGAGCAACGCCAACGGCTACGCGGCCTCCGGAACCAAGGACGTCGGCTCCCTCAACCAGCCCGGCAGCAAGATCGCGTTCACGGTGAACGTGCCGAAGGACGGCACCTACGACCTGGCGATCCTCTACGGCAACCAGTCCGGCGGCCCCGCCACGCAGAAGCTGATCGTCGACGGCGCCGACCCGGTGACGGTCACCTACCCCTCCACCGAGAACTGGACCTACCGCGCGAAGAAGGACGTCAGCGTCCGACTGACCGCCGGGACACACCAGTTGGTGCTGTCCAAGGGCGACGCCGAGGTCACGCTCGACCGGATCGGCCTGACGACCCGCACCGGCGCGGCCTCCGCGTCGTACGAGGCCACCCTGGCGGACATCAGCGGCAGGCCGTCGTACGACTACTCGTCCTCGGCCGGCGTGGGCACGGGCGCCCTGGTGCTGCGCCCGGGTGACAAGGCCGTCTTCGACGTCTACGCCCCGCGCGACGGCTACTACACGGTGACCCCGCGGACCTCGGCGGCGGTGAAGCTCGCCCTGCACGGCGAGACGGTCACCGCGGCGCCCGGCCGCCCGCTGCGCCTGTACCTCGTCGCGGGCAACAACCGGGTCGCCATGACGTCGGGCCACGCCGCCGTCCGCTCCCTCGACGTCTCCGGCGACGGCTCGGCCGCGGGCACCCTCTCCTACGAGGGCGCCTCGGCCACGCTCGGGGGCGGCGCCAGGCTCGTCGACTCGCCGCACGCATCCGCCGGCTCGTACATCGGCCGGCTGGGCAACAGCCCCTCCAGCACCGCCGAGTTCACGGTCGACGCACCCAGGTCCGGCCGCTATCTGCTGGTCGTCCACTACGCCCACAACGACCGCCGGGACAACGGCCACGCCTACAACACGGACATCATGTCCCGTACGGCGGACATCGAGGTCGGGGGTGCCGCGGCGCGGAAGGTCACCTTCAAGAACACCTGGAGCTGGGACGACTACTGGACGGTCGGCGTCCCGGTCGACCTGGCGAAGGGCCCGAACAACGTGACGTTCGGCAACGCCGGTGCCTGGGCGCCGAACATCGACCGGATCGAGCTGGGCCGGGTCGTGGGCTGAAAACCCCGTACGCAACTGCTGACATCGGGTCAGCGGGCTCTGGTGCCGCGGTCCGCCGTGGAGGCGGACCGCGGCACTGGGAGGTGGTGCGCAGCGCGCCGCGGTCCCTCAGAGCGGCGTCGCCGCGTGGAGGATGAGGACCATCGTCACCGCCGAGTTCGCGGAGGACATCGCCGAGACGGCCGTTCCCGCGGCCGCGCCCCACGCCGCCAGTCCGACCGCCGTGAAGGCCGGAGGCCACTGGCGCACGGCGGGGGCCGGGCCGAGCAGTGCCGCCACCCGGCGCGGCACCGGACCGGGAGCGGCGAGTCCTGCGAGCGTGGGCAGCGGGGTGCCCCGCGAGACGAGCGCGGCCGTGCCGATCGCCCTCGCCACCGTGCGACGGCTGCCGACCGCCCGGGCCGCCTCCTCGTCCGCCCACCGCTCCGCCGTGTACGCCACGGCGGTGCGCAGCGGCCGCAGGAACGGGTTGGCGCGGGCCGCCAGCTGCACGGCGAGCAGGAAGCGGTCGTGACGTGCGGCGAGGTGCGCCCTCTCGTGGGCGAACAGAGCGCGCCGCTCGGCCGGGCGGAGCCTCTCCAGCAGGGCCGTGGTCACCACGACACGGCCACGCCCCCCGCGCGGGCCCCGGCCGTCGGCCCCGGCTCGCGGCACACCACGGCCGCGGCGCCCCCCGGGCGGCAACGCGTACGCGTAGGGCACGGCGTCGGGCAGCACCGCCACCTCCGTACCGCGCAGCCCGGCCAGCGCGCGATGCGCCCGACGGCGCACCCGGCCGTGCCGCCGCACCGTCCGGGCACAGGCGACAACCACCGCGCACAGCGCGGGAATCGCGGCCTTGCCCACGACCTCGTCGTACGGCACCGCCGCCCGCACCTCGGGGTCGGACCAGCCGTCGGGCAGCGGGTTGCCGGGCAGTTGGGCGGTGCCGACCACCATCACCAGCGCCAGGCACACCGTGCTGCACAGCGCCAGCACCACGGCCAGCACCGTCAGCAGCCGGGTGGCGGTGCGCGGATGCAGATGCTGTTCGGCCAGGCGGGCGACCGGCCAGGCAGTGAGCGGCAGGATCAGTGGCAGAAAGACGAAGACCCCCATGAGGCTTCAGTCTTCCCCTTCGCTCTGGGCCTGATCCAGCAGGTCGCGCAGCAGCTGCTCCTCGTCCGGGCCGAGGCCGGTGACGAAGCTGGCCAGCACGGCCCCGCGGTCGCTCTCGGCGTCCAGCACCTTGCGCATCTTGCGGGCGGCCAGGCCCGCCTGGTCCGAGGACGGCGTCCAGGCGAAGGACCGGCCGACCCGCTCCCGGGTGACCGCGCCCTTGCCCAGCAGCCGGGTCAGGATCGTGATCACCGTCGTGTACGCGAGGTCACCGCCGAGGCGTTCCTGCACCCAGCCGGCCGTCGCCGGGCCGTCCGCCTCCCGCAGCGCCGACAGCACCAGCGCCTCCAGCTCGCCCTGTCCCCGCCGGGGACGCTGCCCGGAATCCGTCACCGTCCTGCCTCCCTTTCGCCGCCCTGCGTTGCCCTTGCGGACATCGTATAGATCCGCCGATCCGATCCCACCTGCTTCTACATTGCTGTAGATTTCAGAATGTCATCCCCTCACACACGTCAAGCGCTCAAGAAGGAGTACCTCGTGGGAGTTTCCCTGTCCAAGGGCGGCAACGTCTCGCTCAGCAAGGAGGCGCCGGGTCTCACCGCCGTCCTGGTCGGTCTGGGCTGGGACGTGCGCACGACCACCGGCACCGACTACGACCTCGACGCCTCCGCCCTGCTCCTCGACGCCTCCGGCAAGGTCCCCTCGGACCAGCACTTCGTCTTCTACAACAACCTCACGAGCCCGGACGGTTCGGTCGAGCACACCGGCGACAACCTCACCGGTGAGGGCGAGGGCGACGACGAGTCCGTCAAGGTGAACCTCGCCGCCGTGCCCGCCGAGATCGACAAGATCGTGTTCCCGGTGTCCATCCACGACGCCGAGAACCGCGGCCAGAGCTTCGGCCAGGTCCGCAACGCCTTCATCCGGGTCGTCAACCAGGCGGGCGGCCAGGAGATCGCCCGCTACGACCTGTCCGAGGACGCCTCCACCGAGACCGCGATGGTCTTCGGAGAGCTCTACCGCAGCGGCGCCGAGTGGAAGTTCCGCGCCGTCGGCCAGGGCTACGCCTCGGGTCTGGCCGGGATCGCCTCCGACTTCGGCGTCAGCGTCTGACACGGACCGACGTGCCGCCGGGCCCGCGTGTGTGGCCGGGCCCGGCGGCCGCACCAGCGACCGAACCGGGAGCCCATGTGACCGACCCGTCCCACCTCCGCCCGGACGACCGCGCGGACTTCGAAGCCGTCCTGCGTCACGCGCCGGGCACCGCGGACATCCGTCGCGCCCTGGGCGCCGACCCGACCGGCCCGGCGGCAGCGCACCTGCGCGCCCACGCCCATGCCGATGACATCGCGGCGGCGGCCGAAGAGCCGTACCGCTCCGGTCTCGCCGTGCGCCGGGCCGCCCGGTACGAGGCGCGGGGTCCGCTCGGCCCGGGCCGTCTACCGCCGGCCCTCGCGGTGCTCACGCCGCTCGTCGCGATCACGTCCGCCGCGGCGCTGCTCCTGACCGGCGGACTGCTGCGCGTCGCCGACGCCGTCGGCCCGTTGCCCGGATCGCTCGTCGCGGCCGGCTGGACCCTGGCGCTCGTGGCGGCGGTGACCGGCCTCGTCCCGCTGGCCGCCCTGCTGCGCACGGCCCTGTGCCGGCACCCGGTGCCGCATCCCGAGACGGCGATCACGCTGCCGTGCTCCCCGCCCGATACGCTCACGCCGTGCCCGGCCCGGGCGAGAGAGGACAGGACACCATGTTCGGACTGAGCGAGCTCGCGATCATTCTCATCGTCGTCATAGCCGTCATCGGGATGAAGAAACTCCCCGAGCTGACCCGCTCGGCCGGCAAGGCGGCCCGCATCCTCAAGGCCGAGGCCCGCGCGGCGAAGGACGAGGAGGCCGGGACGGCCCCCGCGCCGCGGGTGGTCCAGGGCGAGATCATCCCGCCGGGCACCGGCACGACCCCGCCCGGTGCCCGGGCGGAGGGCACCCCGGACCACCCCTGATCCGCCCCGTGACTACAGCGTGCGCTCCAGGCGGCCCGCGACGAGCCTGACGAAGCGCGCCGGGTCCTTGGGCTGGCCGCCCTCGGCGAGCACCGCCAGGGTGTGGAGCAGCTCGGCGGACTCGCCGAGCTCCGTACGGTCCTCGCTCGCCTGGTACGCCTGGTGCAGGCCCTTCACCAGCGGGTGACCGGGGTTGAGCTCCAGGATCCGCTTGGTGCGCGGCACCTCCTGGCCCATCGCCCGGTACATGTTCTCCAGGGCGGGGGTCAGGTCGTGCGCGTCCGAGACGATGCAGGCCGGGGAGACCGTGAGCCGCGTGGAGAGGCGGACCTCCTTGATGTCCTCGTCCAGCTGCTCCCGCATCCAGCCGAGCAGCCCGGCGTACTCCTCGGCCTGCTTCTCCCGCTCCTCGCCGGCCTTCTCCTCGCCCTCGGCGTCGAGGTCGATCTCGCCCTTGGCGACGGACCGCAGCTTCTTGCCCTCGTACTCGCCGACGGCGTCGACCCACACCTCGTCGACGGCGTCGGTGAGCAGCAGGACCTCGACGCCCTTGTCCCGGAACGCCTCCATGTGCGGGGAGTTCTCGATGCTCTGCCGGGACTCGCCGGTGATGAACCAGATGTCGTCCTGGCCGTCCTTCATCCGCTCCACGTACTGCGCGAGCGTGGTGGGCTCGTCGTCGGAGTGCGTGGTCGCGAACGCGGAGACGGCGAGGATGGCGTCGCGGTTGTCGGAGTCGGTGACCAGGCCCTCCTTCAGGGCGGTGCCGAACTCGCGCCAGAACGTGGCGTAGCGCTCGGCGTCCCTGGTCATGAGCTCCTTGACCGTGGACAGCACCTTCTTGGTCAGCCGGCGCTGCATCATCCGGATGTGCCGGTCCTGCTGGAGGATCTCGCGGGAGACGTTGAGCGAAAGGTCCTGCGCGTCGACGACTCCCTTGACGAAGCGCAGGTAGGGCGGCAGCAGCGCCTCGCAGTCGTCCATGATGAAGACGCGCTTCACATACAGCTGGACGCCGCGCTTGAAGTCCCGCGTGAACAGGTCGTGCGGAGCGTGCGAGGGGACGAAGAGCAGGGCCTGGTACTCGAAGGTGCCCTCGGCCTGCAGCCGGATCGTCTCCAGGGGCTCGCGCCAGTCGTGGCTGATGTGCTTGTACAGCTCGTGGTACTCGTCGTCGGAGACCTCGTCGCGCGAGCGCGCCCACAGGGCCTTCATGGAGTTCAGCGTCTCGGGCTCGGGCGCGCCCTCCTCGTCACCCGCCTGAGGGACCATCCGGATCGGCCAGGTGATGAAGTCCGAGTAGCGCTTGACGATCTCCCGGATCGTCCACTCGGAGGTGTAGTCGTGCAGCTGGTTCTCGGGGTCGGCGGGCTTGAGGTGGAGCGTGACGGACGTGCCCTGCGGCGCGTCGTCGACCCTCTCCAGCGTGTACGTGGCCTCGCCGCGCGACGTCCAGCGGGTGCCCTGGCTCTCGCCGGCACGCCGGGTCACCAGGGTCACCTCGTCCGCCGCCATGAAGCCGGAGTAGAAGCCGACGCCGAACTGGCCGATGAGTCCCTCGGCCCCGGCGGCGTCCTTGGCCTCCTTCAGCTCCTCGAGGAACGTGGCGGTGCCCGAGTTGGCGATGGTGCCGATGAGCTGCCCGACCTCGTCGTACGACATGCCGATGCCGTTGTCCCGCACCGTGAGGGTGCGGGCCTCCTTGTCGATGTCGAGCTCGATGTGCAGATCCGACACATCGGCGTCGAGCGAGTCGTCCCGCAGCTTCTCCAGACGCAGCTTGTCGAGCGCGTCGGAGGCATTGGAGACGAGTTCCCGCAGGAAGACATCCTTGTTCGAGTAGACCGAGTGGATCATCAGCTGGAGCAGCTGACGCGCCTCTACCTGGAACTCAAACGTTTCGGTCGTCATGGTTCGCGAATCCCTCACAGGTCCCACAGTCGCCTGAACTGGTGGCAGTCACTGTAAAACACCAAGTCAGGCCGGGACCCCGGAAGTCAGACGAGGTGGGCGAAGACGACCAGATTCTCGGTGTAGTCCCGGGCCTGACGGTCGTAGGAACCCGAGCAGGTGATGAGCCGGACCTGGGCCTCGGGTGTGTCGCCGTACACGCGGTCGCTGGGGAAGGCGTCCTTCTCGAACGACTTTGTGGCGTCGACGACGAAGGTGGCCTTGCTGCCGTCGGCCCGCCGCACCTGGAACCGGTCGCCCTTCTTCAGCTCGCTGAGCCCGGCGAACACGGCCGGGGAGGTCGCGGTGTCCACGTGCCCGGCGATGATGGCGGTACCGGCCTCTCCGGGTGTGTGGCCCTTGGCGTACCAGCCGACGAGGTTGGTGTCGTTCGGCGGCGGGGGCTCCAGCTGCCCGGAAGGGTTGATGGCGAGGTCGGTGAAGGGCGCGTCGACCGAGATCTTGGGGATCAGCAGGCGGACCGGCCGGGACCGCGGCAGCTGCGGGCCGGCTCCGGACGCGGCGGACCGGTGCGGCGTCGCGGACGTGGACGGCCTGTCGGGCACCTCGGGGGCGGCCGAGGCGGCGGCCACGGCGGGCGGCGCGTGCGGCGGGCCGGCATCGTCGGCCGACTCGCCGCCGCCGAACAGATTCACGGTCAGGACGAGGGCGGCCACCGCCCAGAGCACCGTCACGACGGTGCGGAACCGCCGCTTCGGCGGTTCGGGGCCGGGGTCGGGAAGAGCGGGAGGACTGGCTGCCATCAAGGACCACCTCATTCAGGCACGGCAGCGGGCACGGCACGCGGGAGGACGAGCCGGGCCGCCGCGACGCGCTGGGCACGTGCGGCGGCCACGGCCGGCTATGAGGTCAGGCATCGGTCATACGGCGCCCTGCGAGGCCCTCTGGCGACGCAGCGCGTACAGGCCGGTGCCGGCCACCGCCAGCACCGCCAGGCCGCCGGCGGTCACGCCCGGCGCGGAGGCCAGCCCGCCGCCACCGGTGTGCATGCCACCGCGCGGCTTGTCGTGCTTGCCCTTCCAGCCGCCCTTCTCGTGCCCGTCTTCCTTGCCCCCTTCGTCGCGCTTGTCGCCCCAGTCGCCCTCGCCGTCCTTGTAGGTGTCCGGGTCGTACTTGGACTTCTCCCAGTCGTCGCCCGCCGTCACGGACGCCAGCGCTCCGCCACCGGTGTGCATCCCGCCGTGCGGCTTGTCGTGCTTGCCCTTCCAGGAGCCCTTCTCGTGCCCGTCCTCCTTGCCGTGCTCGGAGGAGTCCCAGTCGTCGCCCGCCGTCACGGCCGCCAGCGCTCCGCCACCGGTGTGCATCCCGCCGTGCGGCTTGTCGTGCTTGCCCTTCCAGGAGCCCTTCTCGTGCCCGTCCTCCTTGCCCTGCTCCTCGTGCTTGCCCTCTCCGTCGCGCTTGTCACCGGACGAGCCCTCGTCCTGCTTGGAGGTCTTCCAGTCCTCGTCCGCGTTCACCGCGGACAGCGCTCCGCCGCCCGCGTGTACGCCGCCGCGCGGCGCGTGGTGGTCACCGTCCTTGTGGTGCTCCTTGCTGTAGGAAGTGGTGTCGTGGTCCCAGTCACCCATCGCCTCGGCGTAGGCGGCGGGTGCGGCGATCGCGAGGGCGGCCGTGGCAGTGGCCGTCGCGAGCAGCATGCGGGCAGAGCGCATCGGTGAGTCCTTCCGTCGCGAGCCGGGCAGCTGACGCCTCGCCAGCTCACGAGACCCGGCCTCGACATGAACCAACGTCAGTCATGCCGGGCGGTCCCACCATCCGGAGCGTTCACACGGGTTACAACGGCACTCTGACGGCGGCACGCCCCGGATGTCCGGCCGTCGCCGCAGGGTCCCGGAAGGCCGCCCGCGTCAGCGTCGCCCGAACCCCCGGTGCGTCATCCGGGCCGGGTCCGGATCCGCCAGCTGGGCCGCCATGCCGACGAGGACCAGCCCGCAGGCGATGAGCAGTCCCTGGGCCAGAGCGATGCCGGAGCCCAGCACGGCGACGCCGAGTGCCAGCCCCCACCAGGCTCCGGTGCGCCGGTACTCCCGGGGCCGGGCGGGGCGGCCGGATCTCATGGCCCGGGTGAACCGGGGGTCCTCCCGATCGAGTCGTGCTTCGAGATCGACCAGACGGTGGTCTTCGGACGGGGGCACGGCTTCTCCTTCCCGGAACCCGAGCGCTTCGAGGCAGGGCACGGCCGAGGCCATGACACGTCCTGAGGGGTCGGGTCCTGTGGCAGTGCGGAGGGAGACGGGTCGCCGATGCGGCGGTGCGGCCGGCCGCGGCTGTCTCACCAGGGCTTCAGCGTCTCCCCCCTCCGGCGGCTTCCGCCATCAGGCCCATCCCTCATCCTTCCCGGTGGGCGCGCCCCATGAACACCGAGCCGACGGACGGGTGTTCGGGCCGAGGATGGGTGCTGTCACGGATGGCCGCGCTCTCGGGGCGTACCGAGCCGCGGCCATGACAATCGGCGGCGGCCCGGGCGGTGCTGCCGGCCTCAGACGGGCACCGGTGGCGTCACCGTCGGTGCCGGCGCCCATCTCCGGGCGGGGGCGACACCCATCCGTCCTTTCCGTCCCGGGGAGACGGCCGGGCGGGGCCCGGCTGTGCTGTGCCGGGTGCACCGCGTCTGCCGACACAGGTCGGTGTACCGGGCGATCCGGTCCGTGCCGGAGCCGTCCGGCCGAGGCCTCTCACACCTCCCGGTGGTCGATGCCCAGCAGGCTCGCGGCTGCCCGGAAGTCCGCCGTGTGGTGGCCGACCGCGAGGGACCAGTGGTGGCCGACGCCCGTGGCGCTCCAGGCGTCGACCCATTCGCCGGGGTCGCGGCCGAAGTCGACCCGGCTGGTGGTGTTGCCGATCTCCAGCAGCGGTCCCGGTACGACGGTGCCCTCGGAGGTGACGAAGCACAGGCTGCCATCGGCGTCCTGGCCGAGGCCGAGCAGGGTGACGGGCCCGTGCCGGACGTCGAACTCGACGCTCACGCCCCAGCCGCGTTTGCCGTGGTAGACGCCGAGGCCGCGCAGCAGGGGGTCACGGGCGCCGACGGCGAGGTGCGCGGGGCCGTCGTGGCCCATCTCCACCACACCGTCCTCGAAGTTGAGGGCCTGGATCTCGGTGAAGGAGCCTCCGGCGCCGACGCTCTGGGAGGCGAGCTGCGCGACGGACGTGCGCAGCTCGTACTCGCCGGCCGCGGGCACGCCCCGGGCGGTGAGCAGGGAGGCGCCGAGGATCATGCCGGCGCCGAGCCGCTCGTGCAGTTCGCCGTCGAGGCCGCGGTGGTAGTAGGCGAGGCTGTCGAGCTCGAAGTCGGCCACCAGCCGGTCCAGGGCGACGGACACGGTCGCGCCCCACGCGAAGTCCTCCTCCACGACGCTCTCGTCGAGGGTGAAGAGCTGCCGGGCCAGCGCCATCCGCTCCCTGGTCTCCGCCTCGGTCACCCGTTCCACGCGGTGCCTGAGGTCGTCGAACTCCAGGACCTCCACGTGCGAGCCGAACGTCGTGGCGAGCAAAGTCGGATCGGTCTGCACGTCGAGCATGCCGGGATACACGTGCCCCATGAGGCCGTGCCGGGCGTGCCGGAGCGCGGCACGGATGTGCGCGGCCCGGATCCACTGCTCGATGCGCCGCCAGGCGGACTCCTGCCGCAGCCAGCCCGACACCGACCGGAAGGGGATGCCGGCGCGCCGGAAGACGTTGCCGACCTCGGGGACGGGGCACTGCCCGCAGTAGGCCAGCCAGGCGCCGGTGTCGAAGGCGGCGTGGTCCATCTTCTCGGACGGCTGGAGATCGATGACCAGGACCGGCGTGTGCGAGCGCTGCGCGATCGGCAGCACCATCGAGGAGGTGAGGTACGTCGTCAGGAACAGCACGATCAGGTCGCAGTCGGCCCGCCGCAGTTCCTCGGCGGCGCGGGCACCTTCCTGGGCGTCGGAGACGAACCCGGCGTCGGTCACCTCCGCGTCCATCTCCCGGAAGCGCTCGGCGACATACGCGGCCGACTCCTTCAGCTGCGGGAGGAGGCCGGGGAACTGCGGCCAGTACGTGCCGAGCCCGCCGGCGACCAGCCCGATCCGGGTGCGGCGCCGGGTGACCGGCGGGAGCAGGTCGTGCAGGGCGGCGGTCCGTACGGCCGTGCGGTCCGCGGTCGTTGCCATGGTCGGTGCTCCTTGTCAGGTGTGCTGCGGCTCAGGTGCTGGACACGCGCAGGTCCGCTCTGTCCTGCCCGGCGCTCGTGGACCTCGGGACCAGGACGCGGATGATGAACACGCCCGCGAGCGCCGCCGCCGTCATGCAGGCGGTGATCGTCCAGAGCAGGACGGACGGGCTGTAGTCGGCCAGGGCGGGGGTGAAGAACGCGGCGACCGCGAACACGCCCCGGGACAGGGCATAGGTGAGGCCCTGGGTGGTGCCGCGGGTGTCCGCGGGCAGCGTGAGCTGCGACCACACCTTGTAGTTGGCCTCTCCGGCGAAGGGGTTGGAGAGCTGGTAGAGCACGAAGAAGACGAGCATGCCGACGAGTGCGCCCGCGGTGAGGGACGCGATCACGAAGGCGAGGATCTGCACCACCGCGGCCACGTGGAACAGCCGGTCGCGCCAGGGGCTGTCGGCGACCCGGACGAAGGCGAACGTCAGGAGTACGCCGATCGGGATGAAGGCCAGATTGATTCCGGTGGCCAGGCTCTGCGAGGCGTCGCTGACGGTGACGAGCAGATAGGTGCCGAACTGGCCGAAGGTGTTGGCCCCGAGGCCCCAGGTCACGTAGAAGACGAACGTCGCGGCCATCGGCAGCAGGGCGGCGCGGGTCCATACGCGCTTCAGGGGAATGCCCTCCGGGGCGGTTTCGGGGTCCGTCTCCGACGGTTCGTCGGACAGTTTCAGCCGGGACCGCAGGGCCCAGGTGACGAGTGCGGCGACGGCCAGTTGCCCGGTGATGAGCCGGGCCCCGGTCATGCCGGTGGTGGACAGGACGAAGCCGAGGAAGATGGCGACGGCGATGCCCAGCATCCACATGACCTGCGTGAACGCCACCAGCCTGCCCCGGGCCCAGGAGGGCGCCGCGTCCGACACCACGGCCAGCGACGTCGGCAGGTCGGCGCCGGCCGCGAGCCCCGCGACGAGAACACCGGCCAGCAGGGTGATGTCGTCCGGCGCGAGCGTGATGACGAGGGCGCCGATCGCGAAGCAGAAGATGTCCCAGTTGTAGACGCGGCGGCGGCCGAAGAGGTCGGCGAGCCGTCCGCCGACGAGGGATCCGACGGCGATGCAGCCGGTGACGATGGCGCTGATCGCCCCGGCCATCCACACGCCCATGTCGTAGCTGTCGCGGTAGATGGCCAGGTTGACGGAGATGCTCACGATCAGCCCGGCGTCGAGATAGGAGGCCATGCCCGACAGGGCGGCGGCCTTCCAGAGCGGTGTGGGGATGGGGCGGGTACCGGCCATGATGCGACTCCGTCGTCTGGTGACATCGCGGTTCCGGGGGCCTGGTCGCAGCGAATATAGGGCGAGAAAAACGTTGCAACAAGGTGTCGCGCGCGCATGGGTGACAGGACGCCGTCTTCCGTGGGCCCGTCCAGGGATATGGCGCGGTCGCTCCAGCTCGCCTACGGTGAAGGTGGCCTAAAAACGTTTTAGGGGAAGGACGATGTCCGTGATCTCCCCCGAGCTCCGGCGACTGTTCGACGATCCGCCCCGCGACTTCGGCCCCACTCCCCTGTGGTGGTGGTCGGGTGCGAAGGTCACCAGAGAGCGACTCGCCTGGCAGTTGCGGGCGTTCGCGGAGGGCGGGGTGCACAACCTCGTCGTCATCAATCTGGCCCCGGCCGGCCCGACGTTCGGGGCCCGGGCCGACGATCCGGCGTGGTTCGGCGAGGAGTGGTGGGCGCGCTTCACCGACGCCTGCGAGATCGCCGCGGAGCTGGGCACACGGCTGTGGTTCTACGACCAGATCGGGTTCTCCGGGGCCAATGTGCAGGGCGGCGTGACACGGCGTCATCCCGGGGCGGCCGGACGGGCGCTGCGCTGCCGGGACGTGAGCGTCTGCCGGGGCAGGGTCGCCCTGACGGATGCCGAGACACCGCTGGCGGCGTACTCCCGGCGGGGCGGGCGGCTCGACCTCGACGTGAGCGGGCGCATCGCGGCCCCGGACGGAACCGGGGTGCGGCTCGTCACCGCCGTCCCCACGGCGTTCGACTACCTGGACCCGCACGCCGTGGACCTACTGATGGACACGGTCCACCACGAGTACGACCGCCGCGTACCGGAGTACCTCGGCACCGTCATCGCGGGCAGCTTCCAGGACGAGCTGCCCGGCACCAACGCCTGGAGCCACCGTTTCGCCGACGAGTTCCGCACCCGGCGCGGCTACGACCTCCTCGACCGGCTGCCGGCCCTGTTCGGTACGGACGCCGGCGTGCCGGAGGGGAAGGTCCGCGCCGACTACTACGCGGTCCGCGCGGAGCTGACCGAGGAGGCTCTGTTCCGGCCGCTGGCCGCCTGGCACCGCGAGCGCGGGCTGCTGCTGGGCAGCGACCAGAGCCACCCCGCCCGGGCGGGCTACCCGGCCCAGGCCACGCAGATCTACACCGACTACTTCCGCACCCATCGCTGGTACGGCGCCGCCGGCAGCGACCATCACGGCGACGCCAAGGTGCACTCCTCCATGGCCCACCTCTACGGCCACGAGCGCGTCTGGATCGAGGCGTTCCACTCCTCCGGCTGGGGCGGCACGCTGGAGGACACCTACGACTGGCTGCTGCCGTTCCTGCGCAGCGGCGCCAACCTGTACAACCCGCACGCCAGTTACTTCGGTACCGCGGGCGGCTGGTTCGAGTGGGCCCCGCCGTCCACCGACTGGCGCCAGCCCTACTGGAGGCAGTACCCGGCGTTCTCCCGGGCCGTCGCCCGGATCTGCTCGATCATGTCGTGGGGCGGCTACGCGGCGGATGTGGCGGTGCTGCACCCCACCACCACCGTGCAGGCCCTCGTCCCGCTGGACGCGCCGGTCCGGCACTTCGGCGACGGCCGGCTGGGCGACGGCCACGCCGACGCCGACGAGACCCAGCGGCACTACCTGGACCTGTGCGGCACGAACAACTGGCTCGGGCCGCACGCCGGTGCCCTGGACCGGCACGGGATCTCCTTCGACGTCGTCGACGACGACTCGGTGCAGCGCGCCAAGGCCACCGAAGGCGCCCTGCGGATCCGGGACCTAGCGTACGGCGCGGTGCTGCTGCCCTCGGCGAGCGTGCTGGAGGAGGAGACGGCACGCCGGCTGACGGAACTGCTCGACGCGGGAGGGCGGGTGGTGGTCGTGGGCCGTCCGCCCGGGACGGCCGCGGGCCGGTCCGGTGACGACGCGGTCGTGGCGGCCCTGCTGACCCATCCCCGGCTGGAGCGGGTGCCCGACCCCGAGGCCGCCGCCGAGACGGTGGCCGACGCGGCCGGGCACGCGACGAGCCGTGTGCCGCTGCTCGTCCGGCGCAAGGGGAACGAGGCGGTGGCACTGGTCACGGCGGCCTTCCCGGAGATCGGCGCGCATCCGCTGCGCCCGCCCGGCTCCACGCCCGAGCCGGTCCGCACCTCGTCCGTCACCGTCCGGGCAGGCGTCGCAGAGGCCGAGGTCTGGAACCCGGCGACCGGATCCCGCAGCCCCGCCCGCGTGTCGGTCTCCGACGACGGCGCCCTCTCGAGCATCGAGGTGCCGCTGGACGGCGCCCCTGCGGCCTTGGTCGTCTGGCGTGAGGGCCGTCAGGCACCGGCGCCTTCCCCGGGCGGGACGGCGGTGCGGGTGCTCGACCTCTCGGGCGGCTGGCACGGCCGGCTGGCCCCCACGATGGACAACACCTGGGGCGATCTGGCGCTGCCCCCGGGAGCGTCCGTGGAAGAGCCGCAGATCTGGACCATGGAGTGGACCGAGGGGACGGTGTGGGAGCGGATCCGGGTCACCTACGGCAACCGGGTCCGGGTCCTGCCCCCGGTGCCGCTCGACCAGGCTCCCGAGCCTCTGGACGCCGCGTGCGCGGAGCGGATCCTGGCCGGCGAACTGCCCCTCGTGCCACCGGACTCGGACTGGGAGGCCGCGGTGTACTCGTCGAGCCGTGGCATCCCGGACCAGGGCGGGCTGCTGGGTACCAAGGGGCTGGTGAACGAGGAGTTCGTACGCGTCCCCGTGCCGGTGGGCGCAACGGCCGCCCGGGTCCGGGCGATCGTGGAGACCGGCCGCCGGGGGCCCGCCGAGCTGCACGTCGGCGCGGAGGCGGTCAAGCGGGTGTGGTGGAACGGGGAGCCGCTGGGCCCGTACGGCGACGGCTACCTGGCCTCCGCCCCGGTCACCGTGGCCCGCGAGCGCAACGTGCTCGAGTACGAACTGGCGGACGCCCAGGACCGCCCCTCGACGATCTCGGCCGCCGCCGGCGCACCGCTCGGCAGCTTCTTCTGCCTGTCCGAGCCGGGCGGGCTCGGGCCACGGCCGCGGTTCATGCGCCCGCCCGACGGGGTCCGGCCCGACGGCCGGGTCGCCCATCGCGCACGGCTGCGGGTCCCGGGCGGCGGCGGGCGGGCGGTGCTCGTCGTGGGTGCCGCCTCGGCGGTGACCGTGCTGCTCGACGGGGACGTGGTGGCGCGGCAGGAGAAGGTGGAGTACTACGAGGCGGACTGGGGCGCCGTGCCGATGTTCTTCCGTCACGAGCTCGAACTCGGGGCCGGCGAGCACACGCTGGAGGTCGTGGCCGACACCGCCGATGTCCGGGACGCGGTGTTCGTCGACCTGGTGGCACGTTCGGGGTCCGAGGTGACGGCCCTGGTCAGCGGCGCCGGCTGGGAGGCCGAGGCCGGCGCCTGGCGGGGCCGGACCGTCGAGGACGCGCGCAGGCGGGGCGAGTTGCAGCACTGCCATGCCGCCGTGCGGCCGCACCCGCTGCCGGACACCGTGTGGCTCAACGGCCGTCCGGTGCTCGGCGGTGCCGTGTGGCCGTCGCGCTCCACCGACGGCGTCCGGGCGTCGCCGCAGCGCTTCCGGTTCACCGTGCCGGCGGGAACGGTGTCGCTGGAGCTGCCGTTGGCACCGCACGCGCGTGTACGGATCGGCGACGGAGCGGAACTGGCCTTGGCGGGCGAGCGGCTGACGCTTCGTGTGCCGCTCCCGGCACCCACCCGGGTCGAGGTGGTCACCGAGCCCACGGCGGTTCTGCGGGGCGGCTCCGCCTGGCGGGGGCCGGTGCGGGTGCGGACGGTGCCGGCTCCGCTGGCGCTGGGCGACTGGCGCGAGCAGGGTCTGGGCAGTTGGAGCGGCGGCGTGACGTATGCGCGTGCGCTGGACGTGCCGCCCGGGCCCGACCCCGTGCTGGATCTCGGGAGGGTGCGGGGCAGCGTGGAGGTGTCGGTCGACGGGGAGTTCGCCGGTGAGGCGTTCTGTCCGCCGTACCGCTTCCCGTTGCGCGGTGCCGCGGGGCGGACCGTCCGGCTGGAGGTGACGGTCCGGGGCACGCTGGCGCCGTATCTCGCGGAGGCCACGCCGACCGCCTGGGCCTTCGCTTCCCAGCTGTCGTCGGGGCTGTGGGGGCCGGTGACGCTGCGGATTCCGTCCGACAGGCCCTAGGTGTATTGATCACCAGCGTTGTTGACAGCCACAGGGCTTGATCCACGCTCGGAGAGCGGTCGGGTGGAGTCGCGCAGGACCAGGCCGGGGGCGAAGACGCGGGTCTCGTGGAGGTGGTCCGCGCGAGCCTCGATCTCGTCGAGCAGCATCTCCACGGCCGCCCGGCCGAGGTCCTCCACCGGCTGCCGGACCGTCGTCAGGGTCGTCGCCCCGAAGGTCGCGACGTCGAGGTCGCCGTAGCCGACGACCTGTACGTCCTCGGGGACGCGCACGCCCCGATCGGCCAGGCCCCAGCACAGGCCGGCGGCGAGGAAGTCGTTGGTGCAGAACACCCCGTCGGGCAGGTCCTTCAGCCCGCGGGCGATCTCCGTGCCGTACGCGACGGTCATCCGCTCGGCGACGACCTGGTCGAGCCGTGCCTCGCGGCGGCTGCGGACGGCCTGCCGGGCGCCCTGGTAGCGGTCGGCGCACTGGCGTATGCCGCGCTCGCCGTTGACGACGAGGATGTCGCGGGCACCGCTGTCGAGGAGGTGCTGTACGGCGATGCGGCCGCCGGCGATGTCGTCGACGGAGGCCGAGCAGCCCTCCCGGTCGGGCATCGCGCGGTCGGCCAGGACGAGCGGGATGCCCCGCTCGCGCAGCCGGGCCAGCCGGCCCGGGTCGGCGCTCAGCGGCACGACGACGACTCCGACGGCCCGCTGCTCGACGAGCATGCTGAAGTAGCCCTGCTCCCGTTCCGGGGCGTCCCCGCTGTGGCACAGGACGAGGGAGTAGCCGTGGTCGTAGGCCGCGTCGGCGGCGCCTCGCGCGATGCGCGCGTAGAAGGAGTTGGTGACGTCGGGCAGGACCAGCCCGATCGCGGAGGAGTGACCGGTACGCAGGCCCGCGGCGCCCGGATGCGGGACGTAGTCGAGCGCGGCGACGGCGACACGGACGCGCTCGGCGGTCCGGGCGTTGACCCGCTCGGGCCGGTTGAGCACGTTCGACACCGTGGACACCGAGACGCCGGCGGCGGCAGCGACGTCCTGGATGCGGGCGGGGCGTGCCGGAATGGCGTCCACCCCCTCGCTGTTGCAGCCGCGCGACCAGGCACGACGATGGCCTTCATGGGCGCCGCAAGTATAACGCGACCGGGCGTGGAACGTTTTTCGTCGCCCGGTCTCCAGCGGCCCGTCAACGGCGTTCGGGGGGCTGCCGTCCCGGCGTCGCGACACCGCCGGACGCCGCCGCGTCGATCAGGCGGCGGAAGGTGGCGCACTCCAGGTGGCTGGGCGCGGGGCAGGCGGCGGCATGCCGCAGGGAGTCCCGCAGGACGCCCAGTTCGCGGATCCTGTGGTCGAGTTCCTCCGCCTTGGCCGACAGCATCCGCCGGTCGATCCGCGGCTGCCCGTCCGGCGCGAACATCCGCGCGATCTCGTCGAGCGAGAACCCGGCCGTCCGCCCCAGCGCGATCAGCGCCAGCCGCTCCAGCACCCCGGTGTCGTACTGGCGTCGCAGGCCGCGCCGGCCGGTCGAGGCGATCAGCCCCTTCTCCTCGTAGAACCGCAGCGTCGAGGCGGGCACTCCGGCGCGGTGCGCCACTTCTGCGATGTCCAGGTCTGTCATTGTCTTGACCTCAAGTCGACTTGAAGTAGAACGCTGTCATCCCGTCCCGACGAAGGCAAGCAGAGGGAGAGACGACGATGGATGCCTCACGCAGGTCCCACGACGAGCAGGCCGCCCGCTGGAACGGGCCCTCCGGCCACGCCTGGGTTGATCTCCAGGGGGTGCTGAACGAGATGTTCAGGCCCATCGAGGAACTGCTCGTCGACGCCGTGTCCGCCGAACACGCGACGCGGGTGCTCGATGTCGGCTGCGGGACGGGCGGTATCACCCGGGCCGTCGCCCGCAGGGTCGGTCACTGCGTCGGGGTCGACATCTCCGGCCCGATGCTCGAGACGGCCCGGGCGCGCGCCGAGCAGGAGGGCGTACCGGCGTCCTTCATCCAGGCCGACGCGCAGGAGTACGCGCTCGAACCCGGCGCCTTCGACGCCGTCATCTCGCGCTTCGGCGTCATGTTCTTCAACGACCCCGTGCGGGCCTTCACCAATCTGCGGAGCACGGTGAGGGACGGGGCCGGGCTGTGGTGCGTCGTGTGGCGCGGCCCGGAGGAGAACCCGTTCATGACGACGGCGGAACGCGCCGCGGCCCCGTTCCTGCCGGAGCTTCCCGCCCGCCGGCCGGACCAGCCGGGCCAGTTCGCCTTCGCGGACCCGGAGCGGGTCCACCGCATCCTGGCGGAGAGCGGCTGGGCAGGGATCGACATCCAGCCGGTCGACGTGGTCTGCGCCCTGCCCGAGAAGGAACTCGTCACCTACTTCACCCGGCTCGGTCCGCTGGGCACGGTCCTGCCCGGGGCCGACGAGCGGACCCGGGCAGAGATCGTCGAGGCGGTCCGCCCCGCCTTCGACCCCTTCGTGCAGGGCGCGGAGGTCCGCTACACCGCGGCCTGCTGGATGGTCTCGGCGCGGGCCGCCGATGCGAAAGTTTCGTGAGGTCCGGCCCTCTTCTCCGAGCGCGGGCGACCGGCGCACACTGAGATCACGATGACGCAGAAGAGAGCCTTGGTGGTCCGAGGCGGCTGGGAAGGGCATCAGCCGGTCGAGGCCACGGAACTGTTCCTGCCCTTCCTCCGGAACAACGGGTACGCCGTCCGGGTCGAGGAGTCGACCGAGGTCTACGCGGACGGCGCCGAGATGGCCGGCACCGACCTGGTCGTGCAGTGCGTGACGATGTCGGAGATCACACACGAGCAGGTGGCGGGGCTGAGCTCCGCGGTCGTGGCCGGTACCGGCTTCACCGGCTGGCACGGCGGCATCGCCGACTCGTTCCGTGCCTCCTCGGACTATCTCCACCTGGTGGGCGGCCAGTTCGCCACGCACCCCGGCAAGGAACCGTGCGAGCGCCGGGGTGAGGCGGCGGACCACTTCCTGCCGCACACCATCACCCTCACCGAGGCGGGTCGCGAGCACCCGATCACGGCGGGCATCGAGGACTTCGCGCTGGACACCGAGCAGTACTGGGTGCTCCACGACGACCTCATCGACGTCCTGGCCACCACCACGCATCCCACCCGGCCGTGGCAGCCCTGGCACCGGCCGGTCACCTCACCGGCGATCTGGACCCGCCGGTGGGGTGCCGGGCGGGTCGTGGTGACGACGCCGGGGCACAGCGTCGACGTGCTGGAGCACCCCCGCGTCCGCACCGTCATCGAGAGGGGCATGCTGTGGGCGACGCGCACCGCGTCGGGGTCGTAGGGCTCGGCGTCATCTCCCGCGCGTACCTGGACACGCTCGTCGGCCATCCCGGCGTGCGCGTCACCGCGGTCGCCGACCTCGACGCCTCCCGGTCGGCCGCGGCCGCCGCCGAACTGCCCGGCGCCCGGGCGCTCACGGTCGAGGAGCTGCTGAGCAGCCCGGACGTGGACACCGTGCTGAACCTGACCACCCCGGCAGCGCACGCCGAGATCGCCCTCGGGGCGATCCGCCACGGCAAGAACGTCTACGGGGAGAAGCCTCTGGCGGCGGGCCTGGAGGACGCCCGGGCCGTCCTGGAAGCCGCCGCGAAGGCGGGCACCGGTGTGGGCTGCGCCCCGGACACCGTCCTGGGCACGGGAGTTCAGACCGCGCGGGCGGCCGTGGAGGCGGGGAGCATCGGACGCCCCCAGTTCGCCTCGGCCGTGATGGTCACCGCGGGGCACGAACGCTGGCATCCCCACCCCGACTTCTACTACACCGCCGGCGGCGGCCCGCTGCTGGACATGGGGCCGTACTACCTCTCGTCCCTGGTCCATCTGCTCGGGCCGGTGCGTGCCGTGACCGGGGCGGCCGGGAGGCTGCGCGCCGAGCGCGTCATCGGTTCCGGCCCGCGCGCGGGCGAGCGCATCCCGGTCGAGGTGGACAGCCATGTCTCAGGAGTGCTGGAGCACATGAACGGGACGCTGACGACGCTCACGACGAGCTTCGACGGCGTGGCCACCACGGCCGCGCCGATCGAGGTCCACGGCGAGAGCGGCACCCTCTCGGTCCCCGACCCGAACCGCTTCGACGGCGAGGTACGCCTTCACGCGCTCGGCGACACCCGGTGGCGCGCCCTGCCGACGTCGGCGGGCTACGAGGACGGCGCACGCGGTGTCGGACTGCTGGACTTCCTCACCGCCGACGAACAGCGGGCACCGCGCGCTAACGGCGAACTCGCCCTGCACGTGTTGGAGACGATGACCGCTCTGCTGCGGTCGGCGGCCGAGGGGCGGCGGATCGAGCTGGCGACATCGGCGCGGGTGCCCGCGCCCGTGCCCCTGACGGCTGCGGCGCGGTGGCACGGCCGGCCCGCCTGAGGTCAGTCCACGGGCCAGGTGTGGGCGGGCGCGTTCATGTGCATGTAGTCCATGTACGTCCTGGTCATCTGCCGCAGTGCCTCGCGCCGGTCGGAGATGCCGGCCTTCTCCAGGTGGTGCACCATCTCCGCCTGCCACAGGGCGCCGTTGCGGGCGGTGACGCAGCGCTGCTCGATGATGCCCAGCAGGGGTTCGCGCCACGCGGCGTCCATGCCGGTCAGCTCCAGACCCCGGTGGGCCAGGGGCAGCAGACGCCGCAACACCAGTTCCGTGACGGGCACTTCGCCCACGCCGGGCCAGTACAGGCGGGCGTCGATGCCGTCGCGGGCCGCGGTGTGCAGGTTCTCCTCGGCGACCGAGAAGGACATCCGCGTCCACACCGGCCGGTCCTCGTCGACCAGGGCGCGGGTCAGGCCGTAGTAGAAGGCGCCGTTGGCGATGATGTCGGCCACGGTGGGGCCGGCGGGCAGCACCCGGTTCTCGATGCGCAGGTGCGGGCCGCTTTCGGTGACCGCGTAGATGGGGCGGTTCCAGCGGTAGATGGTGCCGTTGTGAAGGGTCAGTTCGCCCAGCTGGGGGACGCCCCCGCCGTCCAGCTCCTTCTGCGGGTCCTCGTCCTCGCACAACGGCAGCAGGGCCGGGAAGTAGCGGACGTTCTCCTCGAAGAGGTCGAAGACGCTGGTGATCCAGCGTTCCCCGAACCACACCCGGGGCCGCACGCCCTGGGCCTTGATCTCCTCGGGTCGGGTGTCGGTGGCCTGCTCGAACAGGGGGATGCGGGTCTCACGCCACAGCTCCTTGCCGAACAGGAAGGGCGAGTTCGCCGCGAGGGCGATCTGCACGCCCGCGATGGCCTGGGCCGCGTTCCAGTACTGCGAGAACTCCTTCGGGTCGACCTGGAGATGGAACTGGGTGCTGGTGCAGGCGGCCTCGGGGGTGATCGTGTCGGCGTATGTCGACAGGCGCTCCACGCCGTCGACCTTGATCCGCAGGTCCTCGCCCCGGGCCGCGAAGATCTGCTCGTTGAGCAGCCGGTACCGCGGGTCGCCGGAGAGCGCGGACTCGCTGACGTCCGACTCGTCCAGGGTCGGCAGGATGCCGACCATGATCAGATGGGCGCCCACCGCCGCGGCGCGGTCCTCGGCGTGGTTGAGGGCGTCCCGGATCGCCTGCTCCCAGGACCCGGGGCCGCCGGCCGTCAGCTGCCGGGGCGGGATGTTGATCTCCAGGTTGAAGCGGCCCAGCTCGCTCGACCAGGCGGGATCGGCGATCGCCTGGAGCACGTCGGTGCTGCGCATCGCGGGCAGCCCGGCGTCGTCCACCAGGTTGAGCTCGATCTCCAGTCCGACCTGGGGGCGCTCGCTCTCGAACCCCGACTCGTGGAGCATCCGGGCCAGCACCTCGAGGTCGGTATGCATCTTCTCCCGGTACCGACGGCGGTCCTCCCGTGTGAACACCAGGGCCGGCACGTCACGTCCCATGTGCCCTCCTGCGCTCCTTCGGCGGGTACGTCCGCACCCTCGGCGGTTTCGTCTCGTCCCAGAGTCGCACCTTGTCCTCGCCCCCGCACCCACCTAGCCTGAGTTTGTGCCGCAAATAAACAAATCCCGAACGCACAGTGACGTGCCGGGCAACGGCAGCTCCCTGTCCCGACTCCGGATCGCCCTCACCGTCTTCTTCGCCCTCGACGGCTTCGTCTTCGCCGGCTGGGTCGTGCGCATCCCCGCCATCAAGGCGCAGACCGGCGCCTCCGCCAGCGCCCTCGGCCTCGCCCTCCTGGGCGTCTCCGCCGGGGCCGTCATCACCATGACCCTCACCGGACGCCTGTGCCGCCGCTACGGCAACCACCGGGTCACCGTCGTCTGCGCGGTCCTGCTCTCCCTCAGCGTCGCCCTGCCCCCGCTGACCCACTCGGCGCTCGCGCTGGGCCTCGTCCTGCTGCTCTTCGGGGCCGCGTACGGCGGGATCAACGTCGCCTTCAACAGCGCGGCCGTCGAACTCGTGGCCGCGCTGCGGCGGCCGATCATGCCGAGCTTCCACGCGGCGTTCAGCCTGGGCGGCATGGTCGGAGCAGGGCTGGGCGGGCTGGTCGCGGGGGTCCTCTCCCCCACGCGGCACCTGTTGCTGCTCACGCTCGTCGGCCTGCTCGTCACCGCCGCGGCAGGCCCCACGCTCCTGCGGCACGAGCCGCCTGCACTCCCGGAGCGGGAGCTTCCCGCCGAGGGCGCCCCGCGCCGCCTGGACGCCCGCACCCGGGGGCTGGTGATCGTCTTCGGCCTCATCGCGGGGTGCACCGCGTACGGCGAGGGGGCGCTGGCCGACTGGGGCGCCCTGCACCTCGAACAGGACCTGCACGCCTCGGCGGGCGCCGCGGCCGCGGGCTACTCCTGCTTCGCGCTGGCCATGACGGTGGGGCGGCTGTCCGGCACGACGCTCCTGGAACGCCTGGGCCGGACCCCGACCGTCGTCGCCGGCGGCACCACCGCGGCGGCCGGAATGCTGCTCGGCTCCCTCGCCCCGTCCCTCTGGGCGGCCCTCCTCGGCTACGCGGTCACGGGTATCGGCCTCGCGAACCTCTTCCCCGTGGCCGTGGAACGCGCGGGTGCCCTCGCCGGGCCCAGCGGTGTCGCCACGGCCTCCACCCTGGGCTACGGCGGCATGCTCCTCGGCCCGCCCGCGATCGGCTTCATGGCGGACTGGTTCACCCTGCCGACCGCACTGACCAGCGTGGCGGTGCTGGCCGCGGTGGCGGCACTCGTCGGAGCGCTGGTGGGGGCGGCCGCGCGGCGGGCGGCCGGGGGCTGAACGGCTCAAGCCGCCGGGGGGGGGGGACGCCGGTGATCCTGGGTACCCGTCGCCACGCCCGTTGTGATCACCGGGCCGTACGTTCAGGTACAAGGAGGCAGACCCGTGACCGGACAGCAGCACCCCGCAGAGCAGCACCCGACCCCGGAGTTTCCCTCCCAGGACCAGCCGCACCCCGGGTGGACGGGGCCGATGGACCCGCCCCCGGACCACGGCGAGGAGTCCTACCGGGGCAGTGGCCGGCTGGCCGATCGCAAGGCCGTGATCACCGGTGGGGACTCCGGTATCGGCCGCGCGGTCGCCCTGGCGTTCGCCCGCGAGGGAGCCGACGTGCTGTTCACCCATCTGGATGACGAGAAGGACGACGCCGCCGAGACGGCCCGGCTCGTCGAGGAGGCCGGCCGGCGTGCCGTGCCCGTCTCGTGCGACGTGCGGGAGGAGGAGAACTGCCGGGCGCTGATCGACCGCGCCGTGGACGAGTTCGGCCGGATCGACGTCCTCGTGAACAACGCCGCGTACCAGATGTCGCAGCCCGACGGCATCGAGGCGATCACCACCGAGCAGTTCGACCGGGTGCTGCGCACCAACCTGTACGGCATGTTCTGGCTGTGCAAGCTGGCCCTGCCGCACATCCCGGAGGGCGGCAGCATCATCAACTCCACGTCCGTGCAGGCGTACAAGCCCAGTCCGCACCTGCTGGACTACGCGACGACGAAGGGCGCGATCGTCACGTTCACGCAGGGGCTGGCGCAGATGCTGATCGAGAGGGGCATCCGCGTCAACGCGGTGGCGCCGGGCCCGGTGTGGACGCCGCTGATCCCGGCGACCCTGCCGGACACGCAGACGTTCGGCAAGCAGGCCCCCATCGGGCGGCCCGCACAGCCTGCCGAAATGGCTCCGGCGTACGTCTTCCTCGCCTCGCAGGAGGCGTCGTACATCACCGCCGAGATCGTCAACGCGACGGGCGGGACGCCGCTGCCGTAGCCACCGCGGCCGGCCGCCCGAAATCCCCGGGCCTGGAGGGCGCTTCATGCGGCAGACTCGGCGCCATGGAGACCGCCGAGTTCCTTCAAGCACTGGAGACGGAAGGCCGGCTGCTGGCCGCGGCCGCCGAGGAGGCCGGGACCGACGCGAAGGTGCCGACGTGCCCCGAGTGGCAGGTGAGCGACCTGTTGCGGCACACGGGCGCCGTGCACCGCTGGGCCGCCGCCTACGTCGCCGAGCGGCTCGCCGAACGCCGCCCGCTGGTCGAACCCACCGACCTCGACGGCGCGGAGCTCGTGGCCTGGTACCGCGACAGCCACCGGCATCTCGTCGACACGCTGGCGGGCGCCTCGCCCGACGTGGAGTGCTTCGCCTTCCTGCCCGCTCCGTCCCCGCTGGCCTTCTGGGCCCGGCGGCAGGCGCACGAGACGGCCGTGCACCGGGTCGACGCGGAATCCGCGCGCGGCGGCGGCCCGGCCGGCGTCAGCCCCGATTTCGCGACCGACGGCATCGACGAGCTGCTGCGCGGCTTCCACGCCCGCGCCAAGAGCCGCGTGCGCACCCCCGGACCGCGCGTCCTGCGGGTCCGCACGCAGGACACCGGCGCGGTGTGGACGGTACGGCTGTCACCGGAGCCGCCCGTGACCACGCGGGACGCGTCCGGGGCGGCCGAGTGCGAACTGTCCGGCCCGGCCGAGCAGTTGTATCTGGCGCTGTGGAACCGGGCGCCCCTGCCGAGCGCCACGGGCGACCAGGCGCTCGCCACGCTGTGGCGGGAGGCGTCGGCGATCTGAGCGGCCGTCGGCGCGCGATCAGCCGTCGGTGAGCATCCGCGCGAGTACCGCGCGCTGCACGGGAAGCACCTCGCCGTGCAGCGCGCGTCCCTTTGCCGTGAGGCAGACCTTCACGCCGCGCCGGTCCTCGGGGCACATGCCGCGCTCGACGAGTCCCTCCTTCTCCAGCCGGGCGATCAGCCGCGACAGCGCGCTCTGGCTGAGATGGACCCGCTCGGAGATCTCCTGGACGCGATAGGACGGCGTGCCCTTGGGTGTCCGGCACCCGGCGAGGACGTCGAGCACCTCGAAGTCGCTGGCGCACAGGCCGTGGCCGTGCAGCGCCCGGTCCAGTTCGCACTGCGTCCGCGCGTGCAGCGCCAGAATGTCCCGCCACCGTGCCACGAGCGTCTGCTCGGCCTGCTGAGCCGCCATGCGCCGCACCGTAACAGAGAACCGTGATGGTTGCGCCAGAATTAACTGCACTTACATTTAATGCATGCGCATGCAGCACTCCGGGCGTGACCTCTCCGCCCATCTCCCCCACGCCCGAGGGGCGTTGGACTCCACGGCTCTATCGCCTTCGCCGGCCTGCTGACCACAAGAGACCCTGCGTGACCCGCGAAGGAGACGCAGGGCCGAGGCGAGAAGCACGATCAATCGAAAAAGTGCACATACTATACTTTTCCGGACTTCGAATCAGTTCTACGCTCGTGTACAGATGGCAGGCGGAGGGCCGGCCAGTCGACCTCCGCGGCCTGTAACGAGCGGAGGCGGAGATGAAAGCGTCGATACGGCGGTCCGCGATCTTCGCAAGCGCGGCTGCTCTTGCGATAGCCGTCTGCGGTACGACGGGCACTGCCCAGGCCGAGCCGGGCGACGGCGAGCTCCAGTTCGGCTACGTCCTGCCGGAGACCGGACAACTGGCCTACCTCGGCCCACCCCAGATCGAGTCGCTGAAGTTCGCGATACAGAAGATCAACGACGCCGGCGGAGTCCTGGGCAAGTCCGTGCCCAAGGTGGTCTCCAGTGACGAGGCGGGCCAGGAGGCCGTTGCCGCGCAGTCGGCGGACCGGGTCCTCGCGGCAGGCGTGGACGCGATCGTCGGCGCCGCGGCGTCCGGCATGTCGCTGGCGTTCATCGACCGGGTGACCGGAGCGGGCGTCGTGCAGTGTTCGGGTTCGAACACCGCTCCCACCTTCACCGACTACGAGGACGAGGGCTTCTACTTCCGTACCGTCCCGAGCGACGCCTTGCAGGGGCCCATCCTGGCGGATGTCGTCCGCGACGACGGCCACGACCGGGTCGCCCTGGTCGCACGGGCGGACGACTACGGGCGCGGCCTGATGGAGGCCACCCGCAAGACGCTGGAGGAGCGCGGCGCGACGGTGACGCTCGCCGAGACCTACGACCCGAAGGCGACCAACTTCGACCAGGTCGTCCAGCAGGTGGAGAACTCCAGGCCGGACGCCGCCGTGGTGATCGCCTTCGAGGAGGGCACCCAGATCCTGCAGGGCATGATCGAGTCCGGACTCGGGCCCGACCAGATCGGCGTCTACGGCGCCGACGGACTGCGCAGCGAGGAACTGCCGTCGCTGGTCGCCCCGGGCCAGCCGGAGAGGCTCTCCGGGATGAAGGGGACCGCGCCGGCCTCGGCGGAGAACGAGCAGTACGTGAAGGAGCTGAAGGAGTTCGCGCCGGACCTGAAGGAGCTGCAGTTCGCACCGCAGGTGTTCGACTGCACGACGACGATCGCGCTCGCCGCCGAGAAGGCGGGGTCCGACGACCCGGGCGAGTACGTGAAGGAGATGAACGGGATCACCAAGGACGGCGAGAAGTGCAACTCGTTCGCCGCCTGCAAGGAACTGCTCGCCGACGGCAAGGACATCGACTACGACGGTGTGAGCGGGCCGCTCGACTTCACCGACAAGGGCGAACCCGGCCAGGCGACGATCGAGGTGTACGGCTACGACGACGAGGGGAAGTTGCAGACCCTGCGCACCGAGACCAGCGAGGCCGAGGAGTGACCGGGAAGACCGACAGCGGGAGTCAACGGACGCGGGCGAGCGTGCCGAGGTAGAGCTCGATCACCTTCTTGTCGTGCAGCAGGGCCGTACCCGTGCCGGTGTACGCGTTGCGGCCCTGGTCGAGGACGTAGCCGCGGTCGCACAGCTGAAGGCACCTGCGGGCGTTCTGCTCGACCATGAGCACCGCGACGCCCGCGCTGTTGATCATTCTGCACCGGTCGAAGACGTGGTCCTGGTGGAGCGGTGACAGGCCGGCCGACGGCTCGTCGAGCAGCAGCAGCTGCGGCTCCATCATCAGGGCGCGGGCCATCGCGAGCATCTGGCGTTCGCCGCCGGACATCGCGCCGGCCTTCTGCCTGCGCCGGTCGGCCAGCACGGGGAAGAGGTCCTCGATCGCCGTGACCCGCCGCGCGTGGTCCTTGGGCCGCAGATACACGCCCATCCGCAGGTTCTCCTCGACTGTCAGCGTGGGGAACACGTTCTGCAGCTGCGGTACGTAGCCCACGCCCCGCCGCACCAGTTCGTGCGCGGGCCGGCCCGTCACGTCCTCGCCGCGCAGCCGCACGGTCCCGCCGCGCACCCGCAGCAACCCGAAGACGGCCTTGACCAGCGTCGACTTGCCCGCGCCGTTGGGGCCGATCACGCCGACCACCTCGCCCGGCCGCACCTCGATGCTGCATCCGCGCAGCACATCGACACCGGGGATGTAACCGGCGACGATGTCATCGGCCGCCAGCACCGGTGCCTGCTCCTCAGCGGACATCGCTACTCCTCCTTCCCCTTCTCCCTCCCCTTCTCCTCGGCCGCCTCCGGCTCGTCGTGCCGCTTGCCCAGGTAGGCGTCCACGACGGCGGCGTTCCGGCCGATCGTGTGCGGTGGGCCCTCGGCCACCAGGCGGCCGTCGGCCATGACGGCCACCCAGTCGCTGATGCCCATCACCACGTCCATGTCGTGCTCGACGAAGCACACCGTCAGCCCCTCGTCCCGCAGCCGCGTGATGTGTCCGAGCAGCGACTGGGTCAGCGCGGGGTTCACCCCGGCCATCGGCTCGTCGAGCAGGAGCATGACCGGCCGGGTCATCAGCGCGCGGGCCAGTTCCAGCAGTTTGCGCTGGCCACCGGAGAGCGTGCCGGCATGGTCGTCGCGCAGGGGCCCGAGCCGGAACCGGTCCAGCAGTTCGTCGGCCCGGCGCTCGAACTCCCGCTCCTGCCCGCGCCACAGCGGTCGCAGCAGCGCGGGCAGCACCCGCTCGCCGCGCTGCCCGGGCGCGGCGAGCAGCAGGTTCTCCAGCACCGTGAGCCGGGCGACCGCCCTGGAGAGCTGGAACGTGCGGACCATTCCGCGCCGCGCCACCCGGTGCGCCGGGGCGCCGGTGAGCGGCTGTCCGTCGAACGACCACCGGCCGCCGTCGGCCCGGTCGAACCCGCTCACCACGTTGAACAACGTGGTCTTGCCGGCGCCGTTGGGCCCGATGAGCGCCGTGATGACCCCGCGCTGCACCTCCAGGTGCTCGACCCGCACGGCGACGAGGCCGCCGAAGGTGCGGGTCACCTGGTCCAGGACCAGCAGGGGATCGGGCTTGCGCACCCCCGGCTCGGGATCGATCGCGGAGAGCCGGCCCGAGTGGGACGCGGCAGGGTCAGCGGCCACTGAGCAACATCTCCTTCCGGCTGCCGAGGATGCCCTGCGGCCGGAACGCGACCAGCAGGATCAGGGCGACCCCGACCAGGGCGAAGCGCACCGCGCCGACCTCCGACGTGCTGATGAGGTCCGGCGAGATGTACTCGGCGTCGATGGCCTGGCGGAGCGCGCTGTCGAGGAAGCTGAGGACGAACCAGAACAGGATCGCGCCGACGACCGGGCCGAGGATCCGCCCGGCGCCTCCGAGCACCAGCAGCGTGTACAGGAAGAACGTGACGGCCGGGTCGTAGTTGTCCGGGTTCACGGACTGCACCTGGATCGCCTGCATCATGCCCGCCACCGCCCCGATGACGCCGCCGAGCACGAGGCTCTGCATCTTGTACGCGTAGACGTTCTTGCCGAGGCTGCGCGCGGCGACCTCGTCATCACGGATCGACCGGATGACACGGCCCCACGGGCTGTGGATCAGCAGGGCGAGCAGACTTCCGACCACGAGCACCAGCGCCCATCCGACGATCATCACCCAGAGGTCGCGGGCACTGAACCTCACGAGCCACACGCCGTAGGTGCCGGGCTCGATGGGGCTGAGCGCGTAGAAGTCGTTCGCGAACCGCTGCAGCCCGAACACCCCGCCGGTCACCGGCTCGGCCCAGCTGGAACGGTAGAACAGCCGAAGCGTCTCCCCCGCCGCGATGGTGGTGATCGCGAGATAGTCGGCGCGCAGCCGCAGGGTGGGCAGGCCGAGGAGCAGGGCCAGCACGATCGCGCAGGCGACGCCGCCCAGGACGCCGAGCCACATCGGGCCGTCGTACGTGGACACCGTGATGGCGAGCCCGTAACCGCCGACCAGCATGAATCCGACCTGGCCGAAGTTCAGCAGCCCCGTGTAGCCGAAGTGCAGGTTCAGCCCCATCGCGGCGAGGGCGTAGACGGCGGCGATGGGACCGATGCCCGAACGCAGGGCGTCGGAGACGATGGCCTCGAAGTCCATGGCACACCCCCTCACCCGACACGTTCGGCCCGGCCGAGGATGCCCTGCGGCCGGACGAGGAGGACGAGGATGAGGACGAGCAGCGCCCAGGCGTACTGGAGGTCGACCGGGAACCACAGGGTGGACATCTGGGCGACGACGCCGATGACGAGGCTGCCGACCATCGCACCGTAGGCGGAGCCGAGGCCGCCCAGGATGATCCCCGCGAACATGAGCAGAAGGAGCTTGAAGCCCATGTCCCAGGTGACGATCTCGACCAGGCCGAAGAAGACCCCGCCGAGCGCGGCCAGCCCGCCCCCGAGCATCCACACGAACAGCACGACCCGCTGCACGTCGATGCCCGACGCCTCCGCGAGGTCACGGTTGGCGGAGACGGCCCGGACGGCCGTGCCGATCCGCGTCTTCTGCAGGAGCGCGGCGATGCCGAGCAGCACCAGGACGGAGAGCAGGGTGACGGTGAGGTCCCGCGGGGTGATGCCGGCCGACCCGAGGCCGATCGTGTTCTGGATGTCGTACTGGGCGTAGGAGGCGGGCCGGGTTCCGTACAGCACGAGTACGACGTGGCGCAGCAGCAGCGAGAGCCCGATGGTGACGATGAACATGTTGATCAGCCCGGTGCCCCGGGCCCGCAGCGGCCGCCAGACGCCGCGGTCGACCGCCCAGCCCAGCAGGGCGCCGAAGACCACCGCTGCGGCAGCGGAGGGGATCAGGTGCCAGCCCGGGCCGCCGGCGGAGACGTTGAGGAAGAACGCGAAGGTGGCGCCGATCGTGACGAACTCGCCGTGCGCGAAGTTGATCAGGTGGATGGTGCCGAAGATCAGCGAGAGCCCGACCGAGGTGATCGCGATGATCACCCCGAACTGGATACCGTCGATCAGCGCCTGCAGAGCGCGCGCGGCGAACGTGGGGCCGCGCGGGACTTCCTCACCCTGTGCCCGCGCGGAGATCACGGGCACCGTGACGAGGGCCAGGGCGAGGACCGGTACGAGCATCCGCTGACAGCGCATGGCGATTCCGGTAAGTCAAGAACATCCTCTATGGGATCAGTGTAGGTGCAGGTCGGGACGGTGACACGGGTAGCGCACCACAGATGTGCCCTCGGACAGCGGAGGATGCGGAATGGATGACAGCGGGGACCTCGCGCGTGCGTACAACGACGACAGTGTGCTCTTCCGGGTGCTGCGGCACCTCGGTTGGGACAGCCTGGTCGACATCGGCTACTTCACGCTGCCCACCCTGCCGCTCGTGGTCCTGGCCGGGCCGGTGCCCTTTCAGCGCCGCCTGGCCCGCCGGTCGCTGGCGTTGCTGGACGCCCGGCCCGGACAGCTCGTCCTGGATGCCGGATGCGGTCGCGGTGACACCACGGCCCGCTTGGGCGCCGCGGGATGCCGGGCACTGGGAGTGGACGTCCAGCCCGCGCAGATCGACCAGGCACGTCGCCGCTTCGGCGGCTGTTCCGGCGCGCGCTTCGCCGTCGCCGACGCCACGGCTCTGCCGCGGCAGGCAGCGGAGATCCCGCTGACGGATGGTTCCTTCGACCGAGTGCACTGCCTGGAGGCCGCCTTCCACTTCGGCCATGAGGGCCGCAGGTCATTCCTGAGCGAAAGCTTCCGGCTGCTCCGCCCAGGAGGCCGGCTCGTCCTCGTGGATGTCACCTCCCGTACGGATCAGCCGATCGGGACCCTCGACCCGGACGGCCTCGTACGCGGGACCTGGCGCTTCGACGACCTCGAACCGCACGAGCGGTACCCGCTGACGGCTTCCGCCGCCGGCTTCACCACGCGCCGGATCCTCGACTGGACCACCCCCGTACTCCACCGGGCGGCCCAACTCTGTGCCCTGTTCGTCGGCGCGGCGTCCACCCGGGCCGGCCGACAGGCGCTGTGCGTGCGGTGGCCCGGCCTCAGAACACTCGACGCACAGGACTGGGACGAGGTCATCACCGTCGTCCGGGCCCATCGGGCCATCGGGCGCGTCACTCGCTACACGGCGTACGTCCTCGACAAACCCGCGCTCGACGAACACGCCTCCTGAGGGCGCCCCGCGGGACGCTTGCCCGCCGGGCGCCCTCCTGTTTGACTCGCCGTATGACCAGTCACGGGGGACGGCGCACGCAGGCCGAACGGGACGCGATCACCGTCGAGACCGGGTACGCGCTGTGCAGTGCGGCCTTCGCCGCGGCGGTCGTCTTCGGGGCCCTGGCCGGCCCCGCGCTGCTCTTCGACCTCCCGGACACGGCGGAGCGTCTGCTGCTGCGCACCGGGATGGTGCTCGCGCCCGTCCTCTTCGTCGCCCGGGTCGTCAGTGTGCTGGTCCGGTTCCAGTCAGCGGATCAGCCCAGCCGGCCCGGCCGCAGCAGCCCCGACTCGTAGGCGAGCACGACCAGTTGGGCCCGGTCGCGGGCGCCGAGCCTCACCATCGTGCGGCTGACGTGGGTCTTCGCGGTGAGCGGGCTGACGACGAGGCGGCGCGCGATCTCCTCGTCGGACAGGCCGATCCCGACCAGCGCCATCACCTCCCGCTCGCGCTCGGTGAGCCGGCGGCCCAGGGCGCCGGCCGCCGCCGGTTCCTTGGAGCGGGAGGCGAACTCGGAGATCAGCCGCCGCGTCACGCCCGGTGACAGCAGCGCGTCGCCCGCTGCCACCGCCCGTACGAACACCACTGCCACCGATACCGCTTCCGCCACAGCAGCAGCCCCCCGGCCACCCGCAGCACCCGTGCGAAGAGGTCCGGCTCCGCCCGCCGGCCCCACCACGCGGGCCCGTGCCGCCACCACCGCGGCGCACCGCCCCGCGCACGCTGCTCGTCCATACCGGCCACGCCAGACGCCGCCCTCCCGCAGCGGCGTCACCCCGGCGTGGTGCTCACGCGTACTCCCCGGGAAGCAGGCCCGTCCACCGGGCCGGTGGCATTACGCGGACTCGGGCGCCAGCCCCACCCCCCGGGCGAGTTGCCCCACCGCGTGCCGGAAGAACCTCTCCCGGTCCTCCACCACCCGGTGGAACTGGCCGAACAGCTCGAAGCCGACCAGTCCGTACAGCTGCGCCCAGGACGCGACGAGTGCTGTGACGACCTCCGGGGGAAGGTCCGGGGCGAGGTCGGCGGTCATCCGTTCCGCCTCCGGGCGCAGGTCGGCCGGCAGCACGGGGCGGGCAAGACCCCCGCCCTGGTGGGCATCGCGGGCGATGCCGATGAGCAGGAGGCCGACACGGGCGGCGGGCGGGACGGTGGCGTCGGGGGCGGTGTAGCCGGGAACGGGCGATCCGTAGATCAGCGCGTACTCGTGCGGGTGGTCCAGCGCCCAGCGGCGCACCGCCGCGCAGACAGTGATCCAGCGTTCGTAGGGGCCGGCCGCTTCCTCGTGGGCCGCCTCGGCGCTCTCGCCGAGGGAGTCGTAGGCGTCGATGATGAGTGCGGTCAGCAGGTCGTCACGGCTGGGGAAGTAGCGGTACAGGGCGGAGGAGACCATGCCGAGCTCGCGGGCCACGGCGCGCAGGGAGAGCCGGGCGGCGCCCTCCGCCGCGAGCTGTCTGCGGGCCTCGTCCTTGATGGCCGCGGTGACTTCGATCCTGGCCCGGGCACGGGCGCCGTGTGCGGTGCTCATGCCGGGCAGTCTCCCATGGAAGCAGAGCAGTGCACACAAACGAGAGCGGCGAACCAAAAAGAGAGCACTGCTCTTGCATGGGTGTGACGGCCTCGTGCAGACTGGCACCAGAGAGCGAGAGCAGTGCTCACAGAAGAGAGCGCCGCTTCGCCGCAACGCGAGGGGACCCCATGTCCACGCACGTCCAAAAGCCCGGCTGGTTCACCGTCAACGTCCTCAACCGCTTCGTGGCCTGGCTGACCCGCCGCGGCATCAGCGTCTGGGGCTCCCGGGTCCTCGCCGTCCGCGGCCGCAAGAGCGGCCAGTGGCGCACCACCCCGGTCAACCTGCTGCCCCTGGACGGCAAGCAGTACCTGGTCGCCCCGCGCGGCCACGTCCAGTGGACGCACAACATGCGCGCCGCGGGCGGCGGCGAGCTGCACCTCGGCAAGCGCGTGGACACCTTCACCGCGGCCGAGGTGAGCGACGACGACAAGACCCCGATCCTGCGCGCCTACCTCAAGCGCTGGAAGGCGGAGGTGGGGGTCTTCTTCAACGGAGTCGGCCCCGACTCCCCGGACGACCAGCTACGCCGCATCGCCCCCGACCACCCGGTCTTCGAGATCACTCCGACGAGCTGACCTCGCCGCCCGTCACGGGACGGCGGTCCAGTGCGGTCAGGGCCCGCTGGGCCACCGGATACGTGCGGACGATCTCGCCCAGCGACGTCGAGCCCTGCGTGATCTCCTTGAACGCCTTCCAGGCCGGGCGGAAGCTCGTCAGCGCCGCGTGGAACAGCCCGGGACGGCGCTCGAACACCGTCAGCAGCCGCTTGCCGACGCTCATCTCCACTCCGAGCCCGGCCTTGACCGCGAACGCGTAGTTGAGAGCCTGCCGGCGCGTGTCCACCGCGTCGTGCGCCTCGGCGATCCGCACCGCCCACTCCCCCGCGAGCCGGCCGGACCGCAGCGCGAACGAGATGCCTTCACGGGTCCACGGCTCCAGCAGCCCCGCGGCGTCCCCGCACACGAGCACCCGCCCGCGCGAGAGCGGCGAGTCGTCGGCGCGGCAGCGGGTCAAGTGCCCCGAGGAGATGCTCGGTTCGAAACCGGCGAGGCCCAGTCGGCCGATGAACTCCTCCAAGTACCGCTTCGTCGCGGCCCCTTCGCCACGGGCCGAGATCACCCCGACCGTCAGGGTGTCGCCCTTGGGGAAGACCCAGCCGTAACTGCCGGGCAAGGGGCCCCAGTCGATGAGCACCCGGCCCTTCCAGTCCTCGGCGACCGTCTCCGGCACCGGGATCTCCGCCTCCAGGCCGAGGTCCGCCTGGGCGACCTTGACCCCGACATGCGCCCCTATGCGGCTGGCGCTGCCGTCCGCCCCGACGACGGCCCGCGCGAGCAGGACCTCGCCGCCCTGCAGGACCACGGCGACCGTGCGCCGGTCCGGCACCGCCGAGCCGTGCTGCTCGACCCGCTGGACGGTGACTCCCGTACGCAGCTCGGCGCCCGCCTTCTGCGCGTGCTCGACGAGCTGCTGGTCGAACTCGGGCCGGTTGATCAGCCCGAACAGCATCTGCTTGGAGCGGCGCGTGCGCGTGAAGCGGCCGTTGCTCGAGAACGTCACCGCGTGCACCCGGTCCCTGAGCGGCAGCTCGAAGCCGGGCGGCAGGGCGTCGCGCGAGGGACCGATGATGCCGCCGCCGCACGTCTTGTACCGCGGCAGTTCGGCCTTCTCCAGCAACAGCACGCGTCTGCCGGCCACTGCCGCCGCGTACGCGGCCGAAGCGCCCGCGGGTCCCGCGCCCACCACGACGACGTCCCACACCTGCCGCGCGTCGTCCGCCGAAGAGTTCTCGCTGCTCACGATGGTCTACTGCTCCCGATCAAGCCGCCTGCCGCTGTCTCCCGCATCCTACGGCGGCGGTCACCGCAGGCCGCTGTGGGAGGATCGGCGACGTGGGTGGCCCCTACACGGGGCGCGCGTCCACACCACACGATCACCGCGTACCGGGAGGTACGCATCCGTACAACGTCGCACCCACGAGGAGCGTGCCCATGTCGTCGAATCCGGTCGCCGAGACCGTCGCCTCGCTGATGCCCAGGGCGAAGGAGGAACTCACCGAACTGGTGGCCTTCCAGTCGGTGGCGGACTTCGACCAGTTCCCGAGGAGCGAGAGCGAGCGCGCCGCCCGCTGGGTCGCCGACGCGCTCGCCGCCGAGGGGTTCGAGGACGTGGCCCTGCTCGACACCCCCGACGGCACGCAGTCGGTCTACGGCTTCCTGCCCGGCCCGGCGGGTGCGAAGACCGTCCTGCTCTACGCCCACTACGACGTGCAGCCGCCGCTGGACGAGGCCGCCTGGACGACCCCGCCGTTCGAGCTGACCGAGCGGGACGGGCGCTGGTACGGGCGCGGGGCCGCCGACTGCAAGGGCGGCCTGGTCATGCACCTGCTGGCACTGCGCGCGCTGAAGGCGAACGGCGGGGTCCCCGTCCATGTGAAGGTGATCGCCGAGGGCTCTGAGGAGATGGGCACGGGCGGTCTGGAGCGGTACGCCGAGGAGCACCCCGGCCTGCTGGAGGCGGACACGATCGTCATCGGCGACGCGGGCAACTTCCGTGCCGGCCTGCCGACCGTCACCTCCACCCTGCGCGGCATGACGATGGTGCGGGTGCAGGTCGACACGCTCGCGGGCAATCTGCACTCGGGCCAGTTCGGCGGTGCCGCGCCCGACGCGCTGGCCGCGCTGATCCGCGTGCTGGACTCGCTGCGCGCCGAGGACGGTTCGACGACCGTCGAGGGGCTCTCCGGGGGCGCGGCCTGGGAGGGACTGGAGTACGAGGAGGAGCAGTTCCGCCAGGACGCCAAGGTCCTGGACGGCGTGGAGCTGATCGGGTCCGGGACGGTCGCCGACCGCATCTGGGCGCGCCCCGCCGTCACGGTCATCGGCATCGACTGCCCGCCCGTGGTCGGCGCCACGCCGTCCGTGCAGGCGAGCGCCCGTGCGCTGATCAACCTGCGGGTGCCGCCGGGGGTGGACGCGGGCGCGGCGACCAAGCTGCTCCAGGCGCACCTGGAGGCGCACACGCCGTGGGGTGCGCGGGTGAGCACCGAGCAGATCGGCGAGGGCCAGCCGTTCCGCGCCGACACCACCAGCCCGGCCTACCAGGCCATGGCGGCCGCGATGGCGGTGGCCTACCCGGGGCAGGAGATGCAGTACGCGGGGCAGGGCGGCTCCATCCCGCTGTGCAACACGCTGGCCGCCCTCTATCCGCGTGCGGAGATCCTGCTGATCGGGCTGAGCGAGCCGGAGGCCCAGATCCACGCGGTGAACGAGAGCGTGTCCCCCGAGGAGCTGGAGCGGCTGTCGGTGGCGGAGGCGCTGTTCCTTCGGAACTACGCGGCGAGCTGACCGCGCTGCCCACAGCTGGCTAGTCCAGCACGATGTCCTCCTCGCGTGCGGTGACGGACGGCTCCTCGGGGAAGTGGCAGGCGGTCAGATGGCCCGAGGGGCTGCCCTCGACGCGCACCAGGGGCGGTTCCTCCAGGGCGCACTTCTCCTGTGCCTTCCAGCAGCGGGTGCGGAAGCGGCAGCCGGAGGGCGGGTCGATCGGGGAGGGCACGTCCCCGGCCAGCCGGATGCGTTCGCGCCGCTCGACGGCGTCCGGGTCGGCCTCGGGTACGGCGGACAGCAGCGCGTGGGTGTAGGGGTGCCGGGGCCGGGTGTAGAGCGACTCCCGCTCGGCGACCTCGACGATCTTGCCCAGGTACATCACGGCGACCCGCTCGGAGAAGTGCCGTACGACGGCCAGGTCGTGGGCGATGAAGAGGAAGGCGATGCCGAACTCCCGCTGGAGGTCCTGGAGCAGGTTGACGACCTGCGCCTGGATGGAGACGTCCAGCGCCGAGACGGGTTCGTCGGCCACGATCAGCTTCGGCCGCAGGGCGAGGGCGCGGGCGATACCGATGCGCTGGCGCTGGCCGCCGGAGAACTCGTTCGGGTAGCGGTTGTAGTGCTCGGGGTTGAGCCCGACGGTCTCCAGGAGTTCCTGGGCGCGCTTCTTGTGGCCCTGGGGCGGGTTGATGCCGTTGAGCCGCATCGGTGTCTCGATGATGGTGCCGACGGTGTGCCTGGGGTTCAGCGACGCGTACGGGTCCTGGAAGATCATCTGGAGGTTGCGGCGGGCCTCCCGCATCCGCGCGGGCGACTGGTGCGTGATGTCCTCGCCGTCGAACACGACGGAGCCGCCGGTGGGTTCGAGCAGCCGGGTGATCAGGCGGCCCGTGGTCGACTTGCCGCATCCGGACTCGCCGACCAGGCCCAGCGACTCACCGGGCCCGACCGCGAAGTCGATGCCGTCGACGGCTCGGACGGCGCCGATCTGCCGCTGGAAGATGATGCCCTGCCGGATCGGGAAGTGCTTCCGCAGACCGCGTACGTCGAGGAGGTTCTCGCCGGCTGGGCGGTCGGTGCTCTGCCCCGTGAGGGGCTGGGTGGTGCTCACGGCTTGCTCCCTTTCGTCCGCCGCCGTCACTGCGCGTCCCGTGCGGCTGCGGCGCCCCGGTCGTTTGGACCGGCCCCGCCGCGGATCTCCTGCTTGGCGTCGTCGCTGAGATGGCACGCGGCGAGGTGCCGTTCACTGCCGGAGACGAGACGCAGTTCGGGCCGCTGGGCCGTGCAACGGCCCTCCGAAACCCAGCCCTTGTAGGCGCAGCGGGGGTGGAAGGAGCAGCCGTCCGGCAGGTTGATCAGGCTGGGCGGGGTGCCGGGGATGGGGTCGAGCCGTTCGCCGACGTCGCCGCTGAGGTGCGGCATCGACCGCAACAGGCCCCAGGTGTAGGGGTGCTGGGGCTGTTTGAGCACGTCGCGGGTGGTGCCGTACTCGATGCGGCGGCCGCCGTACATCACCAGGATGTCGTCGGCGACGTCGGAGACCACGCCGAGGTCGTGCGTGATGATGACGACGGCGGAGCCGAACTCCTCCTGGAGGTCGCGGATCAGGTCCAGGATCTGCGCCTGGACGGTGACGTCCAGGGCGGTGGTGGGTTCGTCGGCGATCAGCAGGGCCGGGTCGCACACCAGCGACATGGCGATCATGGCGCGCTGGCGCATACCGCCGGAGAACTGGTGCGGGTAGTCCCTGACCCGGCGCTCGGGCTGCGGGATGCCGACCCGCTTCAGCATCTCCACCGCGCGGTCCTTCGCCTCCTTCTTGGAGACCTTGTGGTGCACCCGGTAGGCCTCTGCGATCTGGGAGCCGACGGTGAAGAAGGGGTGCAGCGCGGACAGCGGGTCCTGGAAGATCATGGAGACCGTGCGGCCGCGCAGGGCGCGCATCCCGGCCTCGGGCAGGGCGACGAGTTCCCTGCCCTCCAGCCAGATCTCGCCGGAGACCTGGGCACGGGTGCCCTTGTGCAGTCCGAGCAGGGCCAGTGAGGTCACCGACTTGCCGGAGCCGGACTCGCCGACGATGCCGAGGGTCCTGGCCTTCTCCAGGGTGAAGGAGACGCCGTCGACCGACTTGACGAGGCCGTCCTCGGTCGGGAAGTGCACCCTCAGATCACGTACGTCGAGGAAGGGTGCGGGCGCGGGTGTGACGTCCGCGGGCTGCGGTGAGATCTGAACGGACACGGGTGTTCCTAAGGACGAAGAAGGGCTCAGGCGAGGCGGACGCGCGGGTCGACGAGGCCGTACACCAGGTCGACGACGACGTTGGCCAGGACGACGAACGTCGCGGCGAAGAGCGTGGTGCCGAGGATGACCGGCAGGTCGGAGTTCTGGACGGAGTCGACCGCGAGCTTGCCGATGCCGTTGATGCCGAACACCGACTCGGTGATGACCGCGGAGCCGCCGATCAGGGAGCCGACGTCCATGCCGAAGATGGTGATGACCGGGGAGATGGCGGCCCGCAGTCCGTGCTTGAGGACGACGGTGGCGGCCGGCAGGCCCTTGGCACGGGCGGTGCGCATGTAGTCCTCGGCGAGGACCTCCAGCATGGAGGAGCGGGTGAGCCGGGTGTACATCGCGAGGTAGACGATGACCAGGGTGGCCCAGGGCAGGATCAGGCCCTTGAACCAGCCGGCCGGGTCCTCGGTGATCGAGGTGTAGCCGGAGGTCGGCAGGATCTGGAACGTGTCGACGAAGAGGTAGAGCAGGAGCAGACCGATGAAGTAGATCTGCACCGACACGCCGAACAGGGCCACTCCGACCGCCGCCTTGTCGGCGGCCCTGCCCCGGCGCACCGCGGCGAGAGTGCCGAGGCCGACGCCCAGGATCAGGAAGGCGAGCGCGGCACCGAGGCCGAGGGAGAGGTCCGCCGGGAAGTCCGACAGGAGGGTGGTCAGAACGGGGGTGTCGGTCTGGAAGGACACACCGAGGCAGGGCGCGCCGCAGTGGATGCGGACGCTCTGGTCGCCGAAGTCACGGCCGACGAACAACCCCTTGAGGAACTCCCAGTACTGCGTGAGATAGCTCTGGTCCAGGCCCAGCGAGTGCTTGATCTCCGCGAGGCGCGAGGGCGAGCAGGTCTTTCCGCAGGCCAGGAGTGCGGGATCGGACGGCAGCGCGAAGAAGATGAAGAAGGTGATCGTGGTGATCACCAGCATGATCACGGCCGCTGCCAGCAGGCGTCTGATGAGGTAACGAAACATGGGGTGCCGGGACCTGACGTGAGTGGGATGCCCGCCGGCGGCCCAGGCCGCCGGCGGGGTTCGGTGGAGACGGTTCCGTCAGTGCTTGATGTAGACGTGGACCAGGCTCGGCTCGGCCAGGATCGTGTCGGGGATGACCCCGCCGACCTTGGAGCCGGACATGTCGCTGAAGTTCATGTACGTCAGGGGGACCACGGCGGCGTCCTTCAGGATCTGCTCGTCCAGCCGACCGTAGGTCGCGTTGCGCTGCCCGACGTCGGTCATCTTGGCGGCCTTGTCGATCAGGGCGTTGACCTTCGGGTCGTTCAAGTAGGAAAGGTCCTGGTTCGACTGCGGGTTCTTCTTGATCAGCCGGCCGTCGAAGAGGGTGGGCAGCACGGTGGAGGCGTTGGGCCAGTCGGCGATCCAGTCGCCCCAGGTCAGGTCGTACTGGTTCTTCGTGTTGTTGACGGTGCTGAAGTAGTTCGACGCGTCGATCGGGGAGATGTTGACGTGGATGCCGATGTGCTCCAGCGCGGTCTTCACGGCGTCGGCGAAGTGCTCCTGGGTGGGAGTGTTCTCGACGGCGATCGACATGGTGGGCTTCGGATTGCCCGCCTGCTTCATCAGCGCCTTCGCCTTGGCGAGGTTCCCCGCCGGGTTGGAGCCGTACAGGTTGAACTTCTCGTAGCCGCCGATGCCGGGGCTCAGCATGGTGGTGGCGTAGTCGCCGTACGCCGAGCCGCCGAAGGCGCCCCGGACGGTGGTCTTGTCGATGGCGTACTCGATCGCCTCGCGGACGCGGATGTCCTTGACGCGAGTGGTGTTGATCGCGAGGTAGTTGATGCCGGGCGCGGGAATCTTGTAGTAACGGCTCTTCAGGGACGGGTCGTTGGCGAGCTGCGCCAGGTCGGATCCGGCGATGGGCCACTGCTGGATCGAGGTCTGGGCGGTGCCGGCGTCGGCCTTGATCTGCTGGTCGATGGCGGACTCGTCCTGGCCGAACTTGACGTCCATCTCGTCGACGTTCTGCTGCCTGATCGGGTCGGTCGACTGGGACCAGTACGTGTTCCTGGTGAGGACGAGCTCCTTGTTCTTGGTGTACGACTTGATCATGTACGGGCCGTCGGACCAGACCTTGGTGTCGTAGGTCGAGCCGGTGTCATGGGCCTTGGGCACGGCGGCCCAGCCGGTCATCGAGGTGGTCTCGTTGAAGTCGGCCACCGGCTGGTCGAGGTGGAAGACGACCGTGTACTTGTCCGGCGTCTGGATGGAGTCGAGTTCCTTGCCCTGGTACGGGCCCTTGTAGTCGGCGCCGCCGACGAGCCACTGGGCCGCGTAGGGCGGGCCGCCGTTGATGTCGGAGGAGAAGAACCGCTCGACGCCGTACTTGACATCCGGTGCGGTGACCTCGGTGCCGTCCTGGTACTTGACGCCGTGCCGCAGGTGGAAGGTCCAGACGGTGGCGCCCTCGGAGGGCGTGCCGGTGTCGGTGGCCAGGTCGCCGACCAGCTTCGGCTTCGAGCCGGTCTCGTCCCAGCCCGTGAGGTCCCGGACGATCTCCTGGTCCATGCTCGAACCCTCGGTCGTGTAGACGCGCTGGGGGTCGAGGTGGTCGAAGTCGGCCTTGTTCAGGACGGTCAGGGTGCCGCCCTTTCCGGGGGAGCCGCCGGCGCTGTTTCCGGAGGACCCTCCGCATGCGGTGGCTCCGAGGGCGATCACGACGGCGGTTGCCGTGAGAGCGACCGTGCGCGATCTGCGCGTGCTGCGCGTCATTGAGGAAACTCCGTTCTTGCTACGGGCTCGGCGGCCGTTCGTGGGACCGCCGGCCGAAACTCGGGGGGCTGGTCGGTCAGCCGCGGCGGGCGCGGGGGTCCAGGGCGTCCCGGACGCCGTCCCCGAGCAGGTTGAGCGCCAGGACCAGGAGGAGGAGCAGGACGCCGGGCACGAAGAGGTACATCGGGTCCCGAAGGAAGAACTGGGAGGCGTCCGACAGCACGGCTCCCCAGTCGGGGTTGGGCGGGATGACACCTACCCCCAGGTACGACAGCGCCGCCTCGGTGGTGATGTTCTGCGGGACGGCGAGCGCGAAGGAGATCAGGATCGGCGCCCACAGGTTGGGCAGCAGCTGCCGGAAGAGGATGTGCCGGCGGCCGGCGCTCATCAGCCGTGCCGCGTCGACGAACTCCCGCTCGCGCAGGGACAGTACCTGCCCGCGCACCAGGCGGGCGGTGTACGCCCAGGCGAAGACCGCGATGTTGAGGACCAGGACGAGCAGCCGGAGGTTCTCGTCGGTGCCGCCGTGACTGTCGGTCTGCAACGCGTTCTGCATCACCGGGGTGAGCGCGATGATGAACAGCAGCTGCGGGAACGCCAGCATCACGTCCATGATCCGGGACAGCAGGGAGTCGACCCAGCCGCCGAAGTAGCCGGCGGCGAGCCCGGCCACGACACCGACCGTGGTGGACAGTACGGCCGAGGCGAGTCCCACGTAGAGGGAGGTGCGCAGGCCGTAGACGATGCGGGCGAACAGGTCGTAGCCGGTGCCCGGTTCGACGCCGAGGAGGTGCTGGGGGCTGATGCCGCCCAGCGATCCGTAGGGGAAGTTGCCCGTGTCCGGATTGATCGCCTTGGTGTCGGGGGTGATCGGCCCCCAGCCGGTCAGTGCGGTGAGTACCGGCGCGAGGAGGGCGATCGCGATGAACAGGAGGGTGGCCGCCAGGGCGGCCGTGGTGACCTTGTCCCGCCTGATCCGCCGCCAGGCCATCCGGGCCGGTGAGCGGCCGGCGACAACCGTGCCGCCGGGTCTGGAGTCCTGCGTCGACGGCTCGGTCAGCAGCGCGGTGCCGCCGCCGGCGTCGACCGGCTGGTGTTGCGTGGTCATCGTACGGACATCCCGGATCTGCCCCTGGGGCAAGGAAATTGAGTGGCGGTCGTTGATTCCGCCGTGAGACTCTGCGGACTTTCGCAATGGCGTGCGAGCCCGGTCAAGCCGCGCAGGGGCGAGAAAAGGGATTGTTTGCGGACATGGCGAAGTGTTGGCAAGAGCGGGGAATGTGATTACCCACCGCGTGAGTGTTTGCGGGAGATTCCTTGGGAAGCGATTGACAGTGGGTCCGGTGCCGTTTCCTTTTGCTTTTCCCCAGGAATCCCCCGTGCCGGGTAAAGGGCGCGGGCAGCGAGCCCGGCGTCAGCCGACCGGGACCCCGGCTTCCAGATAGAGCGCCGCTCCGCGTTCGCGTGCCCGCAGGGCCCAGCGCAGCCGCTCGTAGCGCACCGGGGGCAGCAGGCCGGCGGCTTCCTCCTCGGTGACGAACCGCCAGGCGCGCAGCTCCGGGCCGGGCAGCAGCAGCCGCCCGGCTTCCGCGGAGTGCAGGAGACCGCCGTCGAACAGCAGGCGCAGGCCGCCGAACCCGGGGGGCGCGGGGCGCTCCCAGTCGACGACGAGCAGGCTCGGCACCTCGTCGAGGCTGATGCCGGTCTCCTCGGCGACCTCCCGCATCCCGGCCCGCGCGGGCGCCTCGCCGGGTTCGACGACACCGCCGGGGAACTCCCAGCCGGCCTTGTACGTGGGGTCGACGAGCAGCACCCGGTCCTGCTCGTCGAAGAGGAGCACTCCGGCGGCGACGGTCTCGGCCGTGGGCTCGGGCGTCTGCACGATGTCGCAGACGGGCACGGAGCCGCTGGTGACGGCCTCGGCGATCCGGACGGCCGTCTCGTACGGCGTGAGATCGCCGGTGTCGACCGGATGGGCATCGGCGGTGAGCCAGGAGGCGAGGGCGGCCCGGTACGGCTCGATGTGGTCGGAGGACCACTGGCGTATGCGTATCTCGCCGTCGGGTAGGTCCTGCGGGACCTCACGGCCCGCTATGCGCTCCCGCAGTATCGTTTCGGCCGGAGCGAGCAGGATGTGGCTGACCGGAATCCTGCGCGCGGCGAGGCCGCCGAAGATCTCGTCGCGGTACTCCTGGCGCAGCAGGGTCATGGGGACGACGAGGGTCCCGCCGAGCTCGGCGAGCATCGCGGCCGCCGTATCGATCACGAGCCGCCGCCAGATCGGCAGGTCCTGGAAGTCGCCGGCCTCGGCGAGGCGCTTGGGTGGCAGCAGGTGGGCGAGCGCGCCGCCGATGACCTCCGGGTCGAAGAGCGTGCTGTTCGGGATCAGTTCGATCAGCTCCCGTGCGGTGGTGGTCTTCCCCGCACCGAACGCGCCGTTGATCCAGACGACGGTCACAGGTCCCCCTCTTCTGTTGGCCCCCTGAGGCTTGCCCGCTCCACCCTGCCACGGAAACCAGCCGCAGTTGAGGGCGCATGACGACGGCGCCGGCGCCCCCTCACGCGGGAGCGACGGCGCCGTGGCGGCGGGGCCGTGCGGCTCGTCAGCCCTTCTTCTTCGCCTGGGCGCCGTCCTCCCGGTCCAGGGAGAGGCTGTCCTTGGCGACGGTCTCGTCGAGCGTCTTGAGGGTCTCGTCGACGCTCAGGGTGCCGAGGCTGTCCCCGAGGGCGTGGGACGGGGTGACCGCCGCGACGACGAAGCCGGTGGCGAGGGAGGCGATGGCGAGCATGCTGCGCTTCTTCATGCCCGACTCAACTGCCGGACCCGCTCCGGGGTCACGCGGCCGCGTGCGACCGGGCGAAGCGGGCGCTACGCGGAGTCGCCGTCCCGGTCGGTCGCCCACACTCCCGGCCCGCCGCCGCGCCACTCGATGAGCCCCGTGACGGCCACGTACACCTCGTCCGCGTCATCGATCCCGGCGCGCCGCAGGAACTCGGCGATGTCGAGCGGCCCGTACGCGATGCCGAGGAACTGGCCGTCCACACGGACCCGCCGGCCGCCGTCCACGGCGGGCGGGTAGACCACGACGGGTTTCACGGACGCCATGGCACCAGGGTGCGCGGGGACGGCGCCCGCCGCGCGCCGGGATGGGCCGTTCAGCCCGCTTTCCGCGTCGGCCGGAACTCGTGGACGTCGGCGGTGAGGGTGCCGTCCTGCTGCTCGTAGTGGGACAGGGCGAGGCCCAGGCCGAAGAAGGTGGGGGCCCATTCGCCGACGAAGATGCCCCAGCGGTCGGCACGGGCGATGCCGGTGCCGGATTCCATCTTCAGGGAGCCCACCCAGGCGACGACACTGAGGCCGATGGAGGCCATGCCGGCCATGTAGGCGTGCTCGCTGCGGACACCCATCTCATGCATCTTCTTGATGATCATCAGCGGCTCCGTTCCGTGGGGGATTCAGGAGACGGAGTGCCCTCGACCGGCGCCGATATTCGCCTGATTTGTACTTTATGTCTGACATGGTGGCCGTGAGGCGAGCCCTCGAATGCTCGCCTCACGGCCACCAAGGCCTCCGTCAGGCGCCCACGTAGGCCGCCAGGTGCTCCCCGGTCAGCGTGGAGCGGGCCTCGACGAGGTCGGCCGGGGTGCCCTCGAAGACGATCCGGCCGCCGTCGTGGCCCGCACCGGGGCCGAGGTCGATGATCCAGTCGGCGTGTGCCATGACCGCCTGGTGGTGCTCGATCACGATGACCGACTTGCCGGCGTCGACGAGCCGGTCGAGCAGGCCGAGCAGCTGCTCCACGTCCGCGAGGTGGAGACCGGTGGTCGGCTCGTCGAGGACGTACACGCCGCCCTTCTCGCCCAGGTGCGTGGCCAGCTTCAGCCGCTGCCGCTCGCCGCCGGACAGCGTGGTGAGCGGCTGGCCGAGGGTGAGGTAGCCGAGCCCGACGTCCGCGAGCCGCTCCAGGATCTTGTGCGCGGCGGGCGTGCGGGCCTCTCCGCTGCCGAAGAACTCCTCGGCCTCGGTCACCGGCATCGCCAGCACCTCGCTGATGTCACGGCCGCCGAGGCGGTACTCCAGCACCGACGCCTCGAACCGCCTGCCCTCGCACTCCTCGCACGGGGTGGCGACGCTCTGCATGATCGCCAGGTCGGTGTAGATGACACCGGCGCCGTTGCAGGTGGGACAGGCACCCTCGGAGTTGGCGCTGAACAGCGCCGGCTTCACCCCGTTGGCCTTGGCGAAGGCCTTGCGGATCGGGTCGGCCAGCCCGGTGTACGTCGCCGGGTTGCTGCGCCGGGAGCCACGGATCGGGGTCTGGTCGATCGCCACCACGCCCTCGGCCGCTGCCTGCCGGGCCATCGAGCCGTGCACCAGCGAGCTCTTGCCGGAGCCCGCGACGCCGGTGATGACGGTGAGGACGCCGAGCGGGATGTCGACGTCGACGCTGCGCAGGTTGTTCGCCGAGGCGCCCCGGACCTCCAGCGCACCGGTGGGCTTGCGGACCGTCGCCTTGATCTTGGCCCGGTCGTCGAGGTGGCGGCCGGTGACGGTGTCGCTGCCGCGCAGCCCCTCCAGGGTGCCCTCGAAGCAGACCGTGCCGCCCGCCGTCCCGGCACCGGGGCCGAGGTCCACGACGTGGTCGGCGATGGCGATCGTCTCCGGCTTGTGCTCCACGACCAGCACGGTGTTGCCCTTGTCGCGCAGGCGCAGGAGCAGGTTGTTCATCCGCTGGATGTCATGGGGGTGCAGCCCGATGGAGGGCTCGTCGAAGACGTAGGTGACGTCGGTGAGCGAGGACCCGAGGTGGCGGATCATCTTGGTGCGCTGCGCCTCGCCGCCGGAGAGCGTGCCCGACGCCCGGTCGAGCGAGAGGTAGCCGAGGCCGATCTCCACGAACGAGTCGAGGGTGTGCTGGAGCTTGGCGAGCAGGGGCGCCACCGACGGCTCCTCGAGCCCGCGCACCCACTCCGCCAGGTCGCGGATCTCCATCGCGCAGGCGTCGGCGATGTTGACCTTGCCGATCTTCGAGGAGCGGGCGAGCTCGCTGAGCCGGGTGCCGTCGCAGTCCGGGCACCGGGTGAAGGTGACCGCCCGGTCCACGAAGGCCCGGATGTGCGGCTGCATCGACTCGCGGTCCTTGGACAGGAAGGTCTTCTGGATCTTCGGGATCAGCCCCTCGTAGGTGAGGTTGATGCCGTTGATCTTCACCTTGGTCGGCGCGCGGTACAGGAAGTCGTGCCGCTCCTTCTTGGTGTACTCGCGGATCGGCTTCTCCTTGTCGAAGAAGCCCGACTCGGCGATGACCCGCACCACCCAGCCGCCCCCGGTGTAGGTGGGGATGGTGAACGGATCCTCCGAGAGCGACTTGGAGTCGTCGTAGAGCTGGGTCAGGTCGATGTCGGAGACCGTGCCCCGGCCCTCGCAGTGCGTGCACATGCCGCCGGTGCGGCTGAAGGTCACCTTCTCCGTCCTGCTCTTGTCGGCGCCGCGGTCGACCGTCATGCCACCGCTCGCCGAGACCGACGCGGTGTTGAAGGAGAACGCGCCGGGCGGTCCGATGTGCGGCGTGCCGAGCCGGCTGAAGAGGATCCGCAGCATCGCGTTGGCGTCGGTGGCGGTGCCGACCGTGGAGCGGGGGTCGGAACCCATGCGCTGCTGGTCGACGGCGATCGCGGTCGTCAGCCCGTCCAGCACGTCGACCTCGGGCCGGGCCAGGTTCGGCATGAAGCCCTGCAGGAAGGCGCTGTAGGTCTCGTTGATCAGCCGCTGCGACTCCGCCGCGATGGTGTCGAACACCAGCGAGCTCTTGCCCGAGCCGGAGACGCCTGTGAACACCGTGAGCCGACGCTTCGGGATCTCGATGCTGACGTCCCTGAGGTTGTTCTCGCGCGCGCCGTGCACGCGGATCACGTCATGGCTGTCGGCAACGTGCGGCCCGGGCGACTGTCTGTCCGTCGTCGTGGCCTTGCTCATGGTGGCTCCATCTGTCGGGCGGGGCTGCCGCGCTCGGACGATCTCGTTCCCCCGCACCGGTCCCGGGGGGGGGCGGCGCGGGGGATGCGGTGCGGGGGGGGCTACTGCGCCTTCAGCTGCTGGATGCGGACCATGTTGCCCGCGGGGTCGCGGAAGGCGCAGTCGCGAACGCCGTAGGGCTGGTCCACCGGCTCCTGGACCACCTCGGCGTCGCCCGCCTGCACCCGCTCGAAGGTGCCGTCGACGTCGGTGGTGGCCAGGACGATGCCGGCGTAGGTGCCCTTGGCCATCATCTCGGCGATGGTGCGGCGCTCGTCCTCGGTGACCCCGGGGTCGGCGGCCGGCGGGTGCAGCACGATGTTCGTGCCGGGCTGACCGACGGGGCCGACCGTGATCCAGCGCATGCCCTCGTATCCGACGTCGTTTCTGACTTCGAAACCGAGGGTGTCGCGGTAGAACGCCAGGGCGGCGTCCGGGTCGTCGTGCGGAAGGAAACTGGCGTGAATCTGAAGGTCCATGGCCATCACGCTAGTTTCGGCTCGGGGCGGGCGCTTCTCGATTCCTGATCGGTCTGGTCACCTGCTTCGCCACGCACGACGGAATGCCCGCCGTCGCGCGCGCCGCCTCGCGCCGGTAGGCACTGGGCGGCATGCCCACCAGCTCGGTGAAACGGGTGCTGAAGGTGCCCAGCGACGCGCAGCCGACCTCGAAGCACACCTCGGTGACGCTGAGGTCGCCCCGGCGCAGCAGCGCCATCGCGCGCTCGATGCGCCGCGTCATGAGATAGCTGTACGGCGACTCGCCGTACGCCTGCCGGAACTCACGGCTGAGGTGCCCGGCCGACATGTGCACACCCCGGGCGAGCGCCTCGACGTCCAGAGGCTTCGCGTACTCCCGGTCGATCCGGTCCTTGACGCGGCGCAGTCGAGCGAGGTCGCGCAGGTGCTGCGCCGAGGCGGGTCTGCTGCTCACAAGCGCGATCGTGCCACATCGCACGCACGTGCGGTTGATTTCCGGCTATACGGACCGAACCGGTCCGTATAGCCCCGGGTCACCGTCAGCCACCGCACCGGCCCGGGTCCGCCTTACGTCACCGCAGGCTGAACGTTCCTGCCCGATCAGCCGACCCGGTCTCACACCCCGGCCGCCGCGTCCGTCCGCTTCGCCAGGGCTGCCGCCGCCGCGCCCACCAGCCCGGCGTCGGTGCCCATCTGCGCCGGCGCCACGGTCAGGTTCCGGACGAAGGACAGCGTCGCGTAGGTGCTCAGGGCCTTGCGCAGGGGGTCGAACAGGACATCGCCCGCTTTGCCCACTCCCCCGCCGATCACGGCGATGTCGATCTCCACGAGGGTCGCGGTTGCGGCGATCCCGGCGGCCAGGGCCTGGGCAGCGCGTTCGAAGGAGGCGACGGCGACCGGGTCGCCGGACCGGGCGGCGGCGGCCACCGCGGCGGCGGACGTGTCACCGTCGGGGCCGGGCCGCCAGCCGTTCTCCAGGGCGCGCCGGGCGATGTTGGGGCCGCTCGCGATGCGTTCCACGCAGCCGTGCGAGCCGCACGGGCACAGATCGCCGTCGAGGTCCACGCTGATGTGGCCGATGTGACCCGCGTTGCCGGTGGGCCCGGGATGCAGCCGGCCGCCGAGCACCAGACCGCCGCCGACGCCCGTGGAGACGACCATGCACAGCGCGTTGTCGTGGCCGCGGGCGGCGCCCTGCCAGTGTTCGGCCGCCGTGATCGCCACCCCGTCACCGATCAGCTCGACCGGCAGATTCCCGGCGGCGGCCCGGACCCGGGCGACGAGCGGGTAGTCGCGCCAGCCGGGCACGTTCACCGGGCTCACCGTGCCCGCCGAGGCGTCCACGGGCCCGGCGCTGCCGATCGCCACCGCCGTGGCACGCTCCCACAGCGGCGACGCGGTGAGCTCGCCGAGCACCTCCTCCACGGCCCGCATCACGGTGTCGCCGGCCTCCCGGGCGGGCGTCGGCCGCTGGGCGCGGACCAAGATCCGGCCATGGCCGTCCACCAGAGCGCCGGCGATCTTGGTACCGCCGATGTCGAGCGCGGCCACGAGGTCGGTGTGCATCAGAGTCGGATCTCCCCGTCGGGCATGAGAAAAACGCCGAGAATGGCCATCAAGCAGGGCAAGCAGCAGACCGGTCCCGCGGAGGTGCACGGGGCCGGAGATTGCGGTGGACAGTCTCCCCCGAGTCTGACAACGTTGTCCAGGCTCTATGCTCGACGCCACATCCTCATACAAACCCAGGAGCGACGCACCCCCGTGGACGACAGGACAGGACGCCGCACCGTGCCCCAGACCCCCCTCCGATCCGCCACGCGCTACGGCACCCGGCCGACCATGAAGGACGTCGCGGCCCGCGCCGGAGTCGGGCTCAAGACGGTCTCCCGTGTCGTGAACGGCGAGCCGGGGGTCACCCCGGAGACGGAGCGGCGGGTCCAGGAGGCGATCGACGCCCTCGGCTTCCGCCGCAACGACAGCGCGCGGGTGCTGCGCAAGGGCCGCACGGCGAGCATCGGCCTGGTCCTGGAGGACCTCGCGGACCCCTTCTACGGGCCGCTGAGCCGGTCGGTCGAGGAGGTGGCCCGCGCGCACGGCGCCCTGCTCATCAACGGCTCCAGCGCGGAGGATCCCGAGCGCGAGCAGGAGCTGGTGCTGGCCCTGTGCGCGCGGCGGGTGGACGGGCTGGTGGTGATCCCGGCCGGGGACGACCACCGGTATCTGGAGCCGGAGCTCAAGGCGGGTGTCGCCACGGTGTTCGTGGACCGGCCGGCCGGGCACATCGACGCCGACGTGGTCCTGTCGGACAACTTCGGCGGCGCCCGCGACGGCGTCGCCCACCTCATCGCGCACGGGCACCGCCGGATCGGCTTCATCGGCGACATGCCCCGCATCCACACCGCCGCCGAGCGGCTGCGCGGCTACCGCGCCGCGATGGGGGACGCGGGCATACCGGTGGCGGGCTCCTGGATGTCCCTCGGCGTCACCGACCCCGAGCGGGTGCGCAGGGCGGCCGAGGAGATGCTCACCGGCCCGGACCCGGTCACGGCGATCTTCGCCGGCAACAACCGGGTGACGGTCACCGTGATCCGCGTGCTCGCCGAGCAGGCCCGCCGTGTCGCCCTGGTCGGCTTCGACGACATCGAGCTCGCCGACCTGCTCCAGCCGGGCGTCACGGTCGTCGCCCAGGACGCGTCGGACATCGGCCGCACCGCGGCGGACCGCCTCTTCCGGCAGCTGGACGGCACCCTTGTCACCCCCGAGCGCATCGAGCTGCCGACCCGGCTGATCACCCGCGGCTCGGGCGAGATCCCCCCGGCGGACTGAGCGGCCGATGGACGACGCCACCGATCGCACGCTGCGGGCACTCGGCACGGCCGAGGCGCCGCGCGAGCATCCCCTGCTGTATCCGGGCGCGTGGCCCGCCGATTCCGGGCTTCTCGACGGGGACTGCTTCCTGCCGCTGGAGCAACTGGTCCACGAGGACCGCACGCCGGTCATCGCCATCGGCTCCAACGGCTGCCCCGGCCAGCTGCGGCACAAGATGACGGAGTTCGGGATCACGTCGCCGCTGCCGATGGTGAAGGCACGGGTGACCGGTGTCGACGCCGGCGTCTCCGCACATGTGAGCCGCATGGGGTACGTGTCGGCCTCGCCGGTCGGCGCCCCGGACACCGTGCGGGAGTTGTTCGTCCTGTGGCTCGACGCCCAGCAGCTCGCGGTGATCGACGCGAGCGAGGGCGTGCCGGTGCCGGGCGGCAACTTCGACCGGGCCTGGCTGCCGTCGCCCGACGTCCGGATCGAGTTCGCGGACGGCACGCGCCTGCCCGGGGCGTACGCCTACGTCAACCGGCACGGCGTCCTCCACGACGGCACGGGCACTCCGCGCACGCACCCGGGTGAGCGGGAACTGCTGACCGAGCTCCTCGTCGGGCTGCCGCGTCTGCGGGAGCTGTTCGGTGTCGTGCCCGAGGAGTTCTGCGCGCGGGCCCGCGGGGACCGGCGGCTGTGCGAGCGGGGCACGCGGCTGTTCATCGAGGAGAAGCTGGTGACGGCCTCCGGTCTGGAGCGGTATGTGGCTGCCTCGGCGCGGGATCAGCAGAGCGGGAGCCCGGGGACCGGCGCGTCGTTGTCGCCGCCCTTGATGTAGACGTCGCTGACGTAGACGTTCGTGTTGCCGCTGTCGTCGTCGGTCTTCGCCCACCAGACGTTGGTCCACTCCCCGGACGTCTCGCGGCGGCCCAGGTTCTGCTGGCAGTAGAAGTAGTTGGTGCCCGCGTTGAGGATGCCGGCCTTGGTGCCGGAGGCGGTGTAGGAGTCGGCGGTCTTCCAGACCTGGCAGTTGTACTTGCCGCCGCCGATGGGGTGGCAGACCGGGGCCGGGGTGGTCGGGCCGCCGCCTGTCGTGGCGCCGCCGTCCGGCGTCCCTCCGCCGTTGTCGCCGGTGGTGCCGCCGCCGGTGGCCTTGGCGGGGGGCGCGGTGGTCGCCCGGCCGGTGGGCTCGGGGTCCTTCGTGTCGCCGGGACTCTCGGACGGGGCCTTGCCCGTGTCGACGCCCTGCTGCGTGGGTCTCCGGGCGCTCGAGCCGTCGTCCGCGCCGCTGGGCTCGGAGGACCCGGCATCCGCACGGGCGGCGCCGGTCCCTGTGCCGGTCTCTCTGCCGCCGGAATCGCCGAGGAGGGCGACCGTGGTGCCGGCGGCGGCGAGGACGACGGTGACGGCCGCGACGGCGAGCAGGACGCGCGTCCTGCGGCGGGACGCCGCGCGGTCGGCGTTCAGCGGGCCGGTGGGGGCGGAGACGCCGGGAGCGGTGCTGCCGGGGCCGACCGGGCCGAAGCCCTGGGGGCTGGTGCCCGGGTTCTGCGGGCCGGGGCCCGAGGGCATGGGGTGACCGGAGCCCGAGGCCTGCGCGCCGGGGCCCGTCGGCGCGGGGTGCCCGGAGCCCGTTCCCTGCGCACCGGAGCCGGTTCCCTGCGCGCCGGGGCCCGTCGGCGGGGCGTGACCGGATCCTGTGCCCTGCGGGCCGAAGCCTCCCGGCGCCGGCCCGCCGGCACCGGCGTGCCCTGGACCGTCATGGCCCTCGGTCCCCGCCGCCCCCGCGGCTCCGAGCGCGGCTGCCGTGCCGAGGCCCGGGGTCTTCGCGCTTCCGTGGGGTCCTGCGGCGCCCGGCTGCGGGGGTCCGAACCCCGGCGGCACCGACGGGACGCTGCGCTCCGTCTCCGCGCGCGGGGGCGTGGCCGCGGGGCCCCGCAAGGGAGAGGTCGGTGTGTCCGTGCCGCCCGCGTCCGCGACCGCCTGGAGCAGTGCGCGGGCCTGGTCGGCTTCCGGGCGGGACTCGGGGCGTTTGTCCATCAGCCGCTGGAGGACGGGCGCGAGGGAGCTGGCGCGACGGGCCTCCGGCAGCGGCTCGGTGACGATCGCGGTGAGCGTGGAGAACGTGGAGGTGCGGCGGAAGGGCGAGGAGCCCTCGACGGCCGCGTACAGCGTGGCGCCCAGGGCCCAGATGTCGGAGGCGGGGCCCGGGTCGGCGCCCTGGGCGCGTTCGGGGGCCAGGTAGTCGAGGGAGCCGACGAGTTCGCCGCTGCGCGTGAGGCGCGTGGCCGAACCGTCCCCCGGATCGTCCATCGTGGCGATGCCGAAGTCGGTGAGGACGACCCGGCCCGAGCGGTCGAGGAGGATGTTGCCCGGCTTGACGTCCCGGTGCAGGACGCCGGCGCGGTGGGCTGCGGCCAGCGCGTCCATGACCTTCGCGCCGATCCCGGTCGCCTCACCCGGGTCCAGCGGGCCGCGCTCGCGCAGGACGTCGTCCAGGGACGGCCCGTCGACCAGCTCCATCACGATGAGCGGGCGGCCGTCGACCTTGGCGATGTCGTGCACGGCGATGACGCCGGGGTGTCGCACCCGGGCCGCCGCACGCGCCTCGCGCTGCATCCGCAGTCGTAGATCGGCCAGTTCGGGACCGGCCGCGTCCGTGTAGGTACGCAGTTCCTTGACCGCGACCTCACGGCCGAGGACCTCGTCGACGGCCTTCCAGACGACGCCCATGCCGCCGCGCCCCAGCGCCGCCGTGACGCGATAGCGGCCTGCCAGCAGCCGTCCGGCCCCGTCCGTCTGCCCGTACTCCCCCGTCGACACCGCTGCCCCGTTCCTGTGGCCCCACCGGCCGCACCGACGACCGACACCGTCGGTGCGTGGCGTACAGACTACGGGGCGGCGGTGACGGCGACAGCCGTCGGCGACGGCTGTGACAGGGCCGGTACGTGTCGGCCGAACCGCCGTACGGAGGCCGTCAGGCGGAGGCCGTCAGATCCCCGCGCCGGGGCACCGCGAAGCTCTCCAGGTCCGCCCGGGTCAGACCGGCCAGGCGGGCGACCTCCCCGATGTCGAGGGCGCCGCAGTCCAGGCCGCGCAGCAGGTAGCCGCTGAGGGCCTTGGCGGTGGCCGGCTCGTCCATGACGTCGCCGCCGGTGCGGTTGGCGTAGCGGGACAGACGGGCGGCGGCCTGCTCGAAGCCCTCGCGGTAGAAGGCGAAGACGGCCGCGTAGCGGGTGGGGATGTGGCCGGGGTGCATGTCCCAGCCCTGGTAGTAGGCGCGGGCCAGGGCGCGGCGGGTGAGGCCGTAGTGCAGGCGCCAGGCGTCGTGGACCTTCGCGGTGGGACCGACTGGCAGGACGTTCGTCGAGCCGTCCGAGACCCGTACGCCGGTACCGGCCGCCGCGACCTGCATGACGGCCTTGGCGTGGTCCGCGGCGGGGTGGTCACTGGCCTGGTGGGCGGCGGAGACGCCGAGGCAGGCGCTGTAGTCGAAGGTGCCGTAGTGCAGGCCGGTGGCGCGGCCCTCGGCGGCCTGGATCATGCGGGCGACGGTGGCGGTGCCGTCGGCGGCGAGGATGGACTGGCTGGTCTCGATCTGGATCTCGAAGCCGATCCGGCCGGGTTCGAGGCCGTGTGCCTTCTCGAAGGCGTCCAGCAGCCGCGCCATGGCCGTGACCTGCTCGGCGTACGTGACCTTCGGCAGGGTGAGCACCAGCCCGTCGGGCAGGCCGCCGGCCTCCATCAGGCCGGTGAGGAAGATGTCGAGGGTGCGGATGCCCCGGGCGCGTACGGGCGCTTCCATGCACTTCGTGCGGATGCCCATGTAGGGGGCGGCGGTGCCGTCCTCGTAGGCCTCGGCGACGATCCGGGCGGCGCGGGCGGCGGCCTCGTCCTCCTCGGCGTCGGGGCGGTTGCCGTAGCCGTCCTCGAAGTCGACGCGCAGGTCCTCGACGGGCTCGCGTTCCAGCTTGGCGCGCACGCGCGCGTGGACGGGCTCGGCGAGCTCGTCGGCGAGGCCGAGGACGGCGGCGAAGGACGCCGCGTCCGGGGCGTGCTCGTCGAGGGCGGCGAGCGCCCGGTCGCCCCAGGCGCGGATGGTGTCGGCGGCGAAGACGTCGCCGGGCACGTAGACGGTGTGGACGGGCTGGCGGGTGCCGGGGTCGCCGGGGTAGCGGCGCTCCAGCTCCGCGTCGACCGGCGCGAGGGAGGCGCTGATCTCCTCGCTGACGGCGCCCGCGAGGCTCGTCGCCACCTTCTCCTGCTGGCCCTGACCCATCCCGAGACCCTCCTATTTTCCGCTGTGCGGAATCAACAATCCGTAGAGCGAAGTTATCGGCCCACCTTCGGCCTGGTCAACACCGTCGTGAAGTGGGGTTCCCCATCCTTCACCCTTGGTCACCGCCGACCCGCCCTCATCTTCCGTATTCAGAAGGCAAGCTTCATCCTGACGTGCAAGGGGAGGGAGACCACGTGCCGAACGAGGTCGGAGTGACGCGCCGCCACGGGCTCAAGGCAGCGGCGGCCGCCGCCGTCGCAGGACCGCTGCTCACCACCGCGGGCCCCACACAGCCCGCGTCCGCCGGCGAGCACCCGGGCGCCCTGGACGTCATGACGTTCAACGTCCGCTTCGGGACCGTCGTCGACAGGACACCGCGCTGGGAGGTGCGCCGACCGGTGATGCGAGAACTGCTGCGCCGCGAGCGACCGCACGTCATCGGCACCCAGGAAGGGCTCTACCGGCAAGTGCGCGCGATCGAGAAGGATCTCGGCGAGCACTACGACTGGATCGGCACCGGACGCGGGGGCGGCAGCAAGGACGAGTTCATGGCGGTCTTCTACGACACGCGCAGACTCGAGCCGATCGAGTTCGACCACTTCTGGCTGTCCGGCACCCCCTACACGATCGCCTCGAACACCTGGGACGCGGACTGGCTGCGCATGGTGACCTGGGTCCGTTTCGCCGATCTCGCCGACGGAGGACGGGAGTTCTACGTCCTCAACACCCACCTGGACAGCGTCAGCCAGTACGCCCGGGAACGCTCGGCGGGGCTCATCGGCGAGACGATCGCCGCGTGGGACCGGTCGTCACCGGTCATCGTCACCGGCGACTTCAACGCGGCCGCCCACGACAACCGGGTGCACGACCTCATGCTGGACATCGGACTGGTGGACGCCTGGGACGCGGCGGCTTCGCGGGGTCCGGCGTACGGGACGCACCACGGCTACCGGGCGCCCAGGCCCGGCGGGCGGCGCATCGACTGGATCCTCACCACGCCCGGGGTGACCACGCACTGGGCCGGGATGAACACCTTCAGCGCGGACGGGACGTATCCGAGCGACCATCTGCCGGTGCAGGCCTCGATGACCCTGGGATGAGAAGAGGCCCCCGTGACCGTTCGCGCGGTCACGGGGGCCTTCCACAGCCGGGGTCGATCAGCCCTTGCGGGTCTTGATCTCCTCGGTCAGGGCCGGGACGACGTCGAAGAGGTCGCCGACGACGCCGTAGTCGACGAGGTCGAAGATCGGGGCCTCGGCGTCCTTGTTGACCGCCACGATCGTCTTCGAGGTCTGCATACCGGCGCGGTGCTGGATCGCGCCGGAGATGCCGTTGGCGATGTACAGCTGCGGCGAGACGGACTTGCCGGTCTGGCCGACCTGGTTGGTGTGCGGGTACCAGCCGGCGTCGACCGCGGCACGCGAGGCACCGACAGCGGCACCGAGGGAGTCGGCGAGCGCCTCGATGATCGCGAAGTTCTCCGAGCCGTTGACGCCACGGCCACCGGAGACCACGATCGCGGCCTCGGTCAGCTCCGGGCGGCCCGTCGACTCACGCGGCGTGCGGCCGGTGACCTTGGTGCCGGTGGCCTGCGCGGAGAAGGTCACGGACAGGGCCTCGACCGCGCCGGCGGCCGGGGCGGCCTCGACGGCGGCGCTGTTGGGCTTGACCGTGATGACCGGGGTGCCCTTGGAGACACGGGACTTGGTGGTGAAGGACGCGGCGAACACCGACTGCGTGGCCACCGGGCCCTCGTCGCCGGCCTCCAGGTCGACGGCGTCGGTGATGATGCCGGAACCCAGACGCAGCGCCAGACGGGCGGCGATCTCCTTGCCCTCGGCGGAGGACGGCACCAGCACGGCGGCCGGGGACACGGCCTCGTGGGCGGCCTGGAGGGCGTCCACCTTCGGTACGACCAGGTAGTCGGCGTACTCCGCGGCCTCATGAGTGAGGACCTTGACCGCGCCGTGCTCGGCGAGCGTGGCGGCGGTGTCACCGGCGCCGGTGCCCAGCGCGACGGCGACCGGCTCGCCGATGCGGCGGGCCAGGGTCAGCAGCTCCAGGGTGGGCTTGCGGACGGCGCCGTCCACGTGGTCGACGTAGACGAGAACTTCAGCCATGGGACTTCTTCTCTCCTGCTTGCGAAAGATGAGGGGCGGTCAGCGAATGCCGGGCTCAGATGAACTTCTGGCCCGCGAGGAACTCAGCGAGCTGCTTGCCGCCCTCGCCCTCGTCCTTGACAATCGTGCCCGCGGTGCGGGCCGGGCGCTCGGCCGCGCCGTCGACCGCGGTCCAGGCGCCCTCCAGGCCGACCTCCTCGGCCTCGATGTCGAGGTCGGACAGGTCCCAGGACTCCACCGGCTTCTTCTTCGCCGCCATGATGCCCTTGAAGGACGGGTAACGCGCCTCGCCCGACTGGTCGGTCACCGACACGACCGCCGGCAGGGACGCCTCGAGGCTCTCCGAAGCGGCGTCGCCGTCGCGGCGGCCCTTGACCGTGCCGTCCTCGACGGAGACCTCGGAGAGCAGGGTGACCTGCGGGACGCCCAGGCGCTCGGCGAGCAGCGCGGGCACGACGCCCATGGTGCCGTCGGTGGAGGCCATGCCGGAGATGACCAGGTCGTAACCGGCCTTCTCGACGGCCTTGGCCAGGACCAGGGAGGTGCCGATGGCGTCGGTGCCGTGGATGTCGTCGTCCTCGACGTGGATCGCCTTGTCCGCGCCCATGGACAGCGCCTTGCGCAGGGCGTCCTTGGCGTCCTCGGGGCCCACCGTGAGGACGGTGATCTCCACGTCGTCGTCGGAGTTCTCGGAGATCTGCAGCGCCTGCTCGACCGCGTACTCGTCGAGCTCGGAGAGCAGACCGTCCACGTCGTCCCGGTCGACGGTCAGGTCATCGGCGAAGTGCCGGTCGCCAGTGGCGTCGGGCACGTACTTCACAGTGACAACGATCCTCAAGCTCACGCCGGCTCTCCTACTGCATCGTCATTTCCATGCTGCCTACTTGCAGGCAGCATAGGCGCCTCTAGCGTCCGATCCCGGTCGGGGCGACCCACGCCCCGAGCGAAATATTACTCGTCAGTACACCCAGTTCGTTCCCGCTAAGCAAGCGCTTTGAACTGTGACCTTCGCAACGCAGCGTAACCGGAACTCGACGGTCACGCAGCCCGGGGGACGCCCGGCTCAGTCGCGCAGACGCTGGAAACGTCCCTGGTGGTAGAGGAGCGGACGGCCGGTGCCCGTGGGGTCGCCGTGCACGACCTCCGCGATCACGATCCGGTGGTCCCCGGCGGGCACGCGCGTGACGACCCGGCCCACCAGCCAGGCGAGCACGCCGTCGAGGAGGGGCACGCCCTCGGGCCCCTCCCGCCAGCCGGTGGGCGGGCCGAAGCGGTCGGCACCACTGCGGGCGAAGGTGGCGGCCAGCTCCTGCTGGTGCTCGCCGAGGACGTGGACACCGACGTGCTCCGCCGCCGCGATGGCGGGCCAACTGGAGGCGCCGGTGCCGACGCCGAAGGACAGCAGGGGCGGCTCGGCGGAGACGGATGTCAGGGAGGTGGCGGTGAATCCCACCGGCCCCTCCTCGCCACGAGCGGTGATGACGGCGACCCCTGCCGCGTGCTGCCGGAAGACCGAGCGCAGGAGATCGGGCGTGGCGAGGAGGTCCGCAGGCATGGGGTCAGGCTGACGATAAATGGTACGCGCAGTCAAGTTCGTTCCGTGATGTGGGAGATGACTCACTGGCGGCACCACGCCCGTCACACCGCCTCCCCCAGCGCGGCGATCACGTCGGCCTTGCGCGGCTGCCCGGTGGCCCGCCGGACCACGTGGCCGTCGGCGTCCAGGACCAGCACGGTCGGGGTCTTGAGGATGTCCAGCCGCCGCACGAGGTCCAAGTGCGCCTCGGCGTCGATCTCGACATGGGTCACGCCCGGCACCACGGCGGCGACCTCGCCGAGGACCCGCCGGGTCGCCCGGCAGGGCGCGCAGAACGCGCTGGAGAACTGCACGAGCGTGGCCCGCTCGCCGAGTTCCGCGCCCAGCTCCGCCGCATCGAGCCGCTTGCCGTCGTCCCGCCCGCGCACCCGCACACTCCCGCTCCGCCGCCGTTGCAGCACTCCGTAGGCGCTCGCCGCCGCGAGCACCACCGCACACACCACCAGTCCGGTCATCACCTGCTGCAAGCGTTCACGAGACCGCAAAGATTCCCGCCCCCGCAATGCGGCCGCGCTGCGGAATGCTGTGTTCCATGGACATCGATGTGAGAGGGCCGCGTTTCGGTGCGGCCGTCACGGCCGCCGTCCTGGCGGTCGTTCTGGTCACGGGGAGCGCCTGGCTGCTGGCCTGGCAGACGCTGGCGTTCCTGCTCGGCGCGGCGGGCGGGGTGCGCCGCTCCCCCTACGGCCTGCTGTTCGCCAAGGCCGTGCGGCCGCGGCTCGGGCCGCCGACGGAGTTCGAGGCGCCCGAACCGCCCCGCTTCGCCCAACTGGTGGGGCTGTTTTTCGCCGGACTCGGGCTTGCCGGCTACACCCTCGGTCCGGGCTGGCTGGGACTCGCGGCGACCGGCGCCGCACTCGCCGCCGCCTTCCTGAATGCGGCATTCGGGTACTGCCTGGGATGCGAGTTGTACCTGCTCGTGCGGCGGGTGACGGTCCGCGCGGGGTAATGGGGACGCAAAAGCACGAGGTGGGAACCTGCGGGCGACGTGACGAGAATCTCGCCGCCGACGGGCACGAGGACTGGCTACCCGGCCGTTCTTCGGGCACGATCTGCGCAAGCCGTAAACCTACGGCTGCGTAACTTTCCACTGGGAATCCCTTCCCAGGCAGAGCAGGAAGGGTCCGACCCGCCCATGGCAGAGCTCGTCTACCGTCCCGTCGTCGGTTTCGCCCGCACGCTGTTCAAGGTGTGGGACCTCAAGATCGACTGCCAGGGTTCGGAGAACATCCCGCGCTCGGGCGGCGCCGTGCTGGTGAGCAACCACATCAGCTACCTGGACTTCGTCTTCGACGGTCTGGCGGCCCTGCCGCAGAAACGTCTCGTGCGGTTCATGGCGAAGGAGTCCGTCTTCCGCCACAAGATCTCCGGCCCGCTGATGCGCGGGATGAAGCACATCCCCGTGGACCGCAAGCAGGGCGAGGCGGCCTACGCGCACGCCCTGGACTCGCTGCGGTCTGGCGAGATCGTCGGGGTCTTCCCGGAGGCGACCATCTCGCAGTCGTTCACGCTGAAGAGCTTCAAGTCGGGTGCCGCGCGCCTGGCCCAGGAGGCCGGCGTCCCCCTGATCCCGATGGCGGTGTGGGGCACGCAGCGGCTGTGGACCAAGGGCCAGCCGCGCAACTTCAAGCGCAGCCACATCCCCATCACGATCCGGGTGGGCGAGGCGATCGAGGCCTCCCGCGACAAGTACGCGGGCGCCATCACGCGCCAGCTGCGCGAGCGGGTCCAGGAGCTCCTCGAGGCCGCCCAGCGCGCCTACCCCGTCCGCCCGAAGGGCCCGGACGACACCTGGTGGATGCCGGCCCACCTCGGCGGCACGGCCCCGACGCCGGAGCAGGTGCGGGCGGCCGAGGCACTCTGAGGCACGCCCGGCCGGGGCTCAGGCGCAGGACTCCGGAGCGCGGACGGAAATGTCCGCTCCCGGGCTGAACTTCGCCAGCAGTTCGGCGAGTTCCGCCGCGGCCGCCGTCACCTCGGCGACCGGCATCGGCGCGAGGCTCTCCAGCAGGAAGATGCCCGACGTCGTCTGCTCGGTGAGCCGGGTGCGCGGGCCCTGGCGCCAGTTCCAGCGGCGGCAGGTCACGCCCGCGTCGTCGCGCCACACCACTTCGCCCGCGTCGGGGTGCTCGACGGTCTCCTCACCGCCGGCGACGGTCACGAAGTCCTCCTCGCCCGTGGCGCGGATCAGGCGCATGCCGCCCTCGATCCGGTCGGCGTCCTCGCCGCCGACGGGGATCAGATGGGCGACGGAGATGGCGTTGTAGAGGTCGACGAGCAGGTTGATGCGGGGCAGCCCGGCCTCCGACAGTGCCCGCTTGGCCAGCGCCTCCGCGGAGTTGCGGGTACGGGACGGCTTCGAGCCGAACGCCGTGTAGGTCTCGCGCCATGCGGCCATGTGCGGGTCCTCGTGCGGAGCGCGGCCGTCCAGTCGTACGGCGAGCCGACGCGCCGCGTCGTCCAGCAGTGCCGAGCCGGCGTCGTTGCTCGGCCCGTTGACCAGGCCGTGCGCCTCGATCGCGACGTGCGTGAAACCGGGCGCGAGCGCGCGTACGTCGTCGGACACGGTCAGCGTGAGCGTCATGGTCGCCTTGCCTCAGAGTGCGGTGGGGAGCGTCTGCCACAGGTGCGGCCGGTCGCGAGCTGCCGTGAGGGCGTCCAGTACGACCGGATGCGGTGCAGCATACAGGACTGGATAGTCCATTTCATTGGACGCAGGATCGGGCGTGAAGGCGAGCCGTTCACCGTTGAGGGAGAACTGCGCGTCGACTCCGGTCGTGTTGCCCCGGGGATCCTGCCGGTGCCACGCGCCGTTGAACCGCACGGCCACCAGCCCGTGCACCACCTCGAACCTCTGGTAGCACAACGCGGTGGGGATGTCCTCGGCCCGGAGCAGCGCGGCCAGCGCGTGGGCCTTGGCGTAGCAGATGCCGGTGCGCTGCTCCAGGACATCGGAGGCGCGCCAGGTGACGCGGAGATCACCGGAGTCCTGCGAGTGCGGAATGGTGTCGCGTACGAACTCGAAGGCCGCCCGCGCATACTCATACGAGTCCGCCACCCCGTCGGCGAGCCTCGCCGCCGTCTCGCGCACGAGCGGGTGATGATGGTCGACCGCCTCGTCAGCGGCCAAATAGGCGGAGAGGTCGGGGGTTTCCTGGATCAGCTGCATGCGCGCAGAGCTTAGGGAGAGATCCACTTCCGAGTCAATCAATTTCCCCTCGGCCGCATACCTATGCAGTCGAGGTTCCGGGCGGCCGACAGGGCACCACCGTCGGCGCCCTGCCGGAGGACAGGTGCTGGATGGTGGAGGACGGGACGTCCCCCACCACCCGCTACTGCCGTACGCCGGTCCACCTGCACGGAGCGCACAGGTGACCCCTAGCGGGCCATCTCCTCCTTCAGCGCCGCCACGAACGCGTCCACGTCCTCCTCGGTCGTGTCGAAGGCGCACATCCAGCGGACGTCCCCCGCGGCCTCGTCCCAGAAGTAGAAGCGGAACCGCTTCTGGAGGCGCTCGCTCACGTCGTGGGGCAGGCGGGCGAAGATCGCGTTGGCCTGCACCGGGTAGAGGATCTCCACACCGTGCACCGCCCGCACGCCCTCGGCGAGGCGCTGGGCCATCTCGTTGGCGTGACCGGCGTTGCGCAGCCACAGGTCCCGGGCGAGCAGGGCCTCCAGCTGCACCGACACGAAGCGCATCTTGGAGGCGAGCTGCATGGACAGCTTGCGCAGGTGCTTCATGTGACTGACGGCGTCCTGGTTGAGGACCACGACGGCCTCGCCGAACAGGGCACCGTTCTTCGTGCCGCCCAGGGAGAGGATGTCGACGCCGGCCGCGTTGGTGAGCGTGCGCATCGGGACGTTCAGGGTGGCGGCCGCGTTGGCCAGCCGGGAGCCGTCCAGGTGCACCTTCATGCCGTGCGCGTGGGCGTGCTCACACAGGGCGCGTATCTCGTCCGGCGTGTAGACCGTGCCCAGTTCGGTGGCCTGGGCGATCGAGACGACCTGCGGCATGGCGCGGTGCTCGTCGTCCCAGCCGTACGCCTGCCGGTCGATCAGCTCGGGCGTGAGCTTGCCGTCGGGCGCCGGAACGGTCAGCAGCTTCAGGCCGCCGACCCGCTCCGGGGCGCCGCACTCGTCGACGTTGATGTGCGCGCTCTCGGCGCAGATCACCGCGCCCCAGCGGTCGGTGACCGCCTGGAGCGCGACGACGTTGGCGCCGGTGCCGTTGAAGACCGGGAACGCCTCGGCCGTGGGCCCGAAGTGGCTGCGGACCACCTGCTGGAGGTTCTCGGTGTACGCGTCCTCGCCGTACGCGACCTCGTGCCCGCCGTTGGCCAGGGCCAGGGCGGCGAGAACCTCCGGGTGGGCCCCGGCGTAGTTGTCGCTGGCGAAACCGCGGACGTCCGGGTCGTGATGACGACGGGCGTCGGTCTTCGGCGGGTTCACGGCTTCTCGGTGAGCCACAGACGTTTTCCGTTCACTTCGGCGGCAGGCTTCTCCCAGACCTCGGTGATGGCCTCGGCCAGGTCCTTGACGTCGGTGAAGCCCGCGAACTTCGCGTTGGGTCGATCGGCGCGCATCGCATCGTGGACCAGCGCCTTCACCACCAGGATCGCAGCAGCCGACGTCGGCCCCCCGGCGCCCCCGGCCTTGCGGAAGTAGTCCGCCATGGCCAGCGTCCACGCCTCGGCCGCCGCCTTGCCGGCCGCGTAGGCGGCGTTGCCCGCGGTGGGCTTGCTGGCGCCCGCGGCGCTGATCAGCACGTACCGGCCCCGGTCGCTGCGCTGCAGCGCCTCGTGGAAGGCGAGGGAGGTGTGCTGCACCGTGCGGACCAGCAGCATCTCCAGGAAGTCCCAGTCGTCGAGGCTGGTCCGCGTGAAGGTCTCGCTGCCGCGCCAGCCGCCGACGAGGTGGACCAGGCCGTCGACGCGGCCGAAGTCCTTCTCGATGCGGGTGGCCCAGTCGCGGGTGGCCCCCAGATCCAGCAGATCGACCGTGTCGCCGGTGACGGTGGCGCCGCCGGTCGCGTAGCTCGCCGCGTCCACCGCCTCCGCCAGCCGCTCCGGATCGTTGTCCGACCCGATGACGGTCGCACCCGCCTCGGCCAGCCTGAGCAGCGCGGCCCGGCCGGCGGGCCCGCCCGCTCCGGCCACCGCGATCACCGCACCGCTGAGCGCCCCGTTCCCCATGATCCTCGCCTCCTGAGCAGTGTTCCCGGTATGCCGATCGCTCACGCGGCGATCCGCTCGGCGCTGTCCGCCGTGATGCCCTTTGCGGAGGCGATCACGTTCTTCAGCTTCTTGGACAGTGCCTCATAGAACATGCTCAGCGGAAACTCGTCCGGAAGCACGTCATCGACGAGTTTCCGCGGCGGCTGCGTCGTGTCCAGGGCGTCGGGACCCTTGGCCCACTTGGAGCCCGGGTGCGGGGAGAGGTAGGTGGAGACCAGCTCGTACCCGGCGAACCAGTGGACGAGCTTCGGACGGTCGATGCCGTCGCGGTAGAGGTCCTCGATCTCGGCGCACAGCTGGTTGGTGACCTGCGGGGCGCGCTCCCAGTCGATGGTGAGCTTGTTGTCGGTCCAGCGGACGACATCGTGCTTGTGCAGGTAGGCGAAGAGGAGCTGACCGCCGAGGCCGTCGTAGTTGCGGACCCGCTCACCGCTGACCGGGAAGCGGAACATGCGGTCGAAGAGGACCGCGACCTGCACGTCACGGGCCTGCGGGACGCCGTCGGCCGTGAGCTTCACGGCCTCCTTGAAGGCGGTGAGATCGCAGCGCAGCTCCTCCAGGCCGTACATCCAGAACGGCTGGCGCTGCTTGATCATGAACGGGTCGAAGGGCAGGTCGCCGTGGCTGTGAGTGCGGTCGTGGACCATGTCCCACAGGACGAACGCCTCCTCGCAGCGCTTCTGGTCGTGGACCATCGCGGCGACGTCCTCGGGCAGCTCCAGGCCCAGGATGTCGACGGCGGCGTCGGTCACACGGCGGAAGCGGGCGGCCTCGCGGTCGCAGAAGATGCCACCCCAGGTGAACCGCTCGGGGGCCTCGCGCACGGCGATGGTCTCGGGGAACAGGACGGCCGAGTGGGTGTCGTAGCCGGCCGTGAAGTCCTCGAACTTGATGCCGCAGAAGAGCGGGTTGTCGTAGCGGGTGCGCTCCAGCTCGGCCAGCCAGTCCGGCCAGACCATGCGCAGCACGACCGCCTCGAGGTTGCGGTCCGGGTTGCCGTTCTGCGTGTACATCGGGAAGACGACGAGGTGCTGGAGGCCGTCCGCGCGGTTCGCCGCGGGCTGGAAGGCCAGCAGCGAGTCGAGGAAGTCGGGCACCTGGAAGCCGCTGTCGGCCCACCGGGTCAGGTCCTTGACCAGGGCCTCGTGATAGGCGCCGTCGTGCGGGAGCAGCGGGGAGAGCTCCAGGACGGCGTCGGCGACCTTGCGGACCGCGAGCTCGGCGTCGGCCCGGTCGGGCGCGCCCTCGGCGTCGAAGTCGATCGACCCGTCCTTGGACTGCCATGGCCGGATCCGCTCCACGGCATCCTTGAGCACGGGCCATGCCGGGTGCTCCACCACCCTGGCCACGGGAGGAAGACCTTCCTCCGAACCCACCTGCACAAGAATTTCCGTCATGTCCCACCTTCCACGGGAGAATCTCACGTATGCAGACCGTATACACGCGAGGTTCCTCCCAGCAAGGGTGAACCCTGGAAATTATCCTGCCCGACCGTGTGCTTCACCGCACTTTTTCCTGTCGGCCATGCTTCTGCCCGGATGTGCGCCGACCATGCCCTCACTCTCTGCACAGGGCGGGTCCAGGCGATACGGTCAGATGGGCCCGTCAGGCCCCCTGTGCCGCCTGTCGACGGAAGAGAGTCGCGTCTTGAACTTCCTCACCATCGGTCACCGCGGAGTCATGGGTGTGGAACCCGAGAACACCCTCCGGTCCTTCGTCGCCGCCCAGGAGGCGGGCCTCGACGCCATCGAACTCGATCTGCATCTGAGCAAGGACGGCGCGCTCGTCGTCATGCACGACACGGATGTGGACCGCACGACCGACGGCACCGGGCCGATCGCCGAGAAGACCCTCGCCGAGCTGCGGGCCCTGGACGCCGGCCGGGGCGAGCGGGTCCCGGTCTTCGAGGAGGTGCTGGAGACCGTTCACACGCCGCTCCAGGCGGAGATCAAGGATGTGCAGGCGGCGCGGGCCCTGGCCGAGGTGATGAACCAGCGCGGGCTGGCCGGCCGAGTGGAGGTGTCCTCGTTCCACGACGAGGCGGTCGCCGAGATCGCCCGTCTGGTGCCGGGTGTGCGCACCGCGCTGATCGCCAGCCGCTACGGCACCGACATCGTGGACCGCGCGGTGAAGGTGGGTGCCGCGACCGTCTGCCTGAACATCCGCCGGCTCACCCTGGAGATCGTGGAGCGGGCCCGCAAGGCCGACCTGAAGATCATCGGCTGGGTGGTGAACACGCAGGACCAGCTGCGCCTCGTCCGGGCCTTCGGGCTGGACGGCGCGACCACCGACCACCCGGACATCAAGCGCACGGGCCGTTTCACGGCCTAGGCGAGTTCCTTGACCAGCAGCTCGAACCTCAGGTCGTCGCGCTGCGGGAGGCCGAAGCGCTCGTCGCCGTACGGGAACGGGGTCATCCGTCCCGTGCGGCGGTAGCCGCGGCGCTCGTACCAGGCGATGAGATCGTCGCGTACGGAGATCACGGTCATCTGCATCTCCGTCACGCCCCAGGTCTCGCGGGCCTGCCGCTCCGCCTCCGCGATGATCACCTTGCCGAGACCCGCGCCCTGGAGCCGGGGGCTGACGGCGAACATCCCGAAGTAGGCGTGGTCGCCCTGGTGCTCCAGCTGGCAGCAGGCCACGATCCCGCCGTCCCGCTCCACGGTCATGAGCCGGCTGTCGGGAGACTTGATGACCTCCAGCACGCCCTCCGGGTCTGTCCGCTGCCCTTCGAGGATGTCCGCCTCGGTGGTCCACCCGGCCCGGCTGTCGTCGCCCCGGTACGCCGACTCGATCAGCGCGACCAGCTCGTCCACGTCGGCGTCGGTGGCGTCGCGGAAGGTCAGTGCGGTGGCGGTCTCCATGGGCGTGCGTCTCCGTTTCCTGGCGCGGCTCGGGCAGGGACGAGCGTAACGCCGCCACTAAGCTCCGCTGCATGGTGCATGTACTCAGCAGCCGGATCCTGCTCCGCCCCACCGATCCCGAGCGGTCCCGTGCCTTCTACGGCGAGCAGTTGGGCCTCGCCGTCTACCGCGAGTTCGGCACGGGCCCCGAGCGCGGCACGGTCTACTTCCTGGGCGGCGGCTTCCTCGAGGTCGCGGGCCGGTCCGAGACTCCCCCGTCGCCCGACGTGCGGCTGTGGCTCCAGGTCGACGACGTGGCCGCGGCGGAGGAGGAACTGCGGTCGAAGGGCGTGGAGATCGTGCGGCCTCCGGTGAAGGAGCCCTGGGGTCTGGTCGAGATGTGGATCGCGGATCCGGACGGGACGCCGATCGTGCTGGTCGAGGTCCCGGCGGACCACCCGATGCGCTACCGGCCCGGCATCTGAGGTCACCCGGGGCGGTGCTCCCAGCCCCGGTCGGTGCGGGTGAGTTCGCGAAAGCCCGCGCCCGTCAGGAGGTCGAGCCCGGTGACGTCGGCGGCCGTTTCATAGGCGACGAGCCGGTCGACGCCGCACAGGCGGAGCCAGTCGGCGGCCTGGGCCAGGAGCCAGTGCTCCAGGCCGGTGCCGTGCTGCGCGGGGTCGACGTGCAGATTGCCGATGTCGGCCAGGCCCGCCGCGCGGGCGTGCCGTTCCGGGCGGGCCAGGGCCGTGTCGATCTCGACGAAGCCGAGGGCGCGCGCCTCGGCGTAGGCCGTGAAGCGGGTGCCGCACTCCCCCAGCGTGCGGGCGACCGTGACACCCGGCCGGGGCTCGAGCGGCGGCAGGTCGGCGACCCGGGCGATCAGGATGACCTCGGTGTCCCCGGTGTGCCGGAACCCCGCGCGTTCATAGAGGGCCCGGATGTGCGGCCAGGTGCGGGGCAGGCCGTGGACGAGCGGGGCGGGCAGGGCCCCGTCGGCGTACCGGACACGGGCGTTCCAGCGGGCGAACCGCGCGAGGCACGCCCGCATCAGCAGGTCCGCGGCAAGGTCGGCGTCCGGCCAGAGGGAGGCCGCCGGGCGGTGGACGAACCAGTTGATCTCGGCGGCGTCCCGGTAGTCCTCGCCGACCTCGGCGCCGGCGCGGTAGCGCAGCAGATGGGCCGCGGCGACGACGTACCCGCGCTGCTCGGCGACGAGCGTCGTCCGCTCGGCCACCCACGGGTCCGTGATGAACTCGCCGGGCTGCCGCTCCAGGTCACCGAGGACGGTGTTCACGGAGACGGAGACACCGGGGACGACGGCCGCCACGTGCATGTTGACCAGGTCGGTCAGCTGGTCGCGGTCGGTCCGGCGGAACGGGCGCACCTCGGGCGCGGGCATGGGGTACCTCCGGGCGGGGTGAAGGAGCTGGAGGCCGCCACGCGGTGCGGTACGGGGTGAGGGTACGTCGGGGCCGCGGCGGCACACCAGTGGGTTTCCCCGGATGGCAGGGAGGCCGGGGAGCGGCTTAGCGTGCTGGAGGGGCCCCGGGGGGCCTGCCCCCGCCGCTCGTGGAAGGAACGCCATGAAGCTCGACGCACCGGTGACCGGCGGCCCCTGCTGGACCGAACTGGGGACCAGCGACCTGGACGCGGCCCGGCGGTTCTACACGCGGCTGTTCGGCTGGCGGTCCGAGACCGACGCGCGTCAGGAGGCCGGCGGCTACACCGTCGCGCACCTCGGGGACGCGGCCGTGGCCGCGCTCGCCCCGCTGTACCAGCCGTCGCAGCCGGTCGCGTGGAACGTGTCGTTCGCGGTGACCGACGCGGACGCCACGGCCCGTGCGGTGACCGAGGCGGGCGGGACGCTGCTGTTCGGCCCGGTGGACGTGTTCGACGTGGGCCGTTTCGCGGTGGCCGCCGATCCGGGTGGTGCCGTGTTCCAGCTGTGGCAGGCGGGGACCTTCCCGGGTGCCGGGCTGTTCAACGCGCCCGGTTCGCTGGGCTGGGTGGAGCTGATGACACGGGATCCGGAGAGGGCCGTGTCCTTCTACACGCGGGTGTTCGGCTGGACGGTCGCCCCGTCGGACCGCTACACCCAGTGGGGCGTCGGCGGCGCGGACTTCGGCGGCATGGTGGCGATGGACGACAAGTTCCCGCCCGAGGTGCCCGCGCACTGGCTGCCGTACTTCGCCGTGGCCGACGTGGACGACACGACCGCCGTCGTGCAGCAGCACGGCACGGTCCTGATGGTGCCCACCTCCGTGCCCGACGGGCCGCGCATCGCGGTGCTGCGGGACCCGCAGGGGGCGATGTTCGGCGTGTACCGGGCGGGTTACGAGGGCTGAGACGGCGGTGTGCCACGGCCGGGGGAGGCTGTGGCTGGACGACCTCGTGCGCACCGGCAAGGTGCTGGACGTCGGTGCCTCGGACTGGCCCGCCTGGAGACCGCCCTGGCGGGCGCCCTCGCGGAGCCGCGGGCCGGACCGCGTTCGCCGGGTCGCAGCCGCGCTACGGCCTGCTGGAACGGACCCCGAGCGCGAACTGCTGTCGTAGGCCCGGGCGTTCGGCCTGGCCGTGCTGGCGTGGGCGCCGCTCGCGGGCAAGTACCGCCGGGGTGAGGCGGGGCGGCTGGACACCGCCGGCGGGGACACCGACCGCCCCGACCGGTGCCCGGTTCAGGCCCGCAGCACGCCGAGGCGCCCTTCCAGCTGACCGAGCAACTCCCCGAGCAGAGCCGCCAGTTCGCCCTGCTCGGGGCCATCCAGGCCGGACAGCACGGCGGTCTCGTACGCGAGCTGGACGGGCAGGATGCCGTCGACGAGGTCGCGCCCGGCGTCGGTGAGGCGGAGGTGGACGACGCGGCGGTCACGGGTGTCCCCGCGCCGTTCGACCAGACCGCGCTCGGTCAGCTGCTTCAGGCGTTTGGTGACGGCGGCCCCAGAGGAGAAGGTCTCCCGGGCCAGCTCTCCGGGCGTCAGCTCGTGCCCGGTACGACGCAGCGCACCCAGCAGATCGAACTCGGGCCGGCTGAGCCCGGCCCGGCGCAAGGGAGCGTCCTCGGCCTGCTGCAGCAGAGCGGCACAGCGGTTGATCCGCCCGATGATCTCCATCGGCCCGGTGTCGAGCCCGGGACGCACGGCCTGCCACTGCCGGACAACGGCGGCCACGGTGTCACCCCGCCGACCGCCGACCGGCTCGGCTCCGACGGGGGGACCGCCGACCGGGTCCGCTCCGGCCGCCGAGCCGCGAGCCGAATCCCCTCCGGCCGCTGCCCCCTCATGGGCCTCCCGTCCCTCGGCAAGATCGCCTCCGGCCGCGCGGTCGCCGTCGGCGAGACCGTTCCCCGACGCGCGGGCCCCGTCAGCCGAATCCCCTCCGGCCGTCCGGGCACCACCGGCGAGACCCCCTCGAGGGGCGTGCGACTCCGCCGCCGCATCCCCACCGGCCGCCCGGGCCGCGCCCGCCCCCCGCAGATCGGCCGCATCCCCTGCGGCCGCCCGAGCACCACCGGCCGCTGCCCCCTCACCGACCGCCCGTCCCTGCGCCACCGGTTCCGCCTCGTCCCCCGGCTGCGGGGACTGCCCCGCGTCGTTCCCCGTGGGCGATGGTCCTTCCGTCGGCGTCATGGCCGTGCGTCCTCCGTTTCTGTGGCCGGGTCCCGGTCCGGGAGCAGGCCCTGGCGTCGGGCCGTCGCGGCGAGCGTACGGTGTCCGGACTGTTCGGCGAGCACGACCCGCTCCCGGGGCAGGGCCCGCTGCCACCATTCACCGGCGGCGGCATCGGCGGTGGCGCGCAGGTCGGCCAGGGCGACCGCGAGGCCGCGGCGGGCGGATTCCAGGGCCGCGGTGCCGGGGTCCGGCTCGGCCAGGAGGCGGGCGGCGAGCTCGCGGGCCCGGTCGGCGGCGGTCAGGGCCCGTTCCACGCGGTCGCCCGCGCGCCGGTTGGTGACGGCCACGGCGGCGACGAACCCGACCAGCGCACCGACGACGGTGTCCACGACCCGCTCCGTCATCAGCGTCCCGGGCTGCTGGTATCCGGCGAACTCCGTGATGAGCAGGGCCATGGGCGTCACACAGACACTGCCGAGCCAGTAGTTCCGGCTGATCAGCACCTCCGCACCGAAGCTGAACGCGAGGCAGCACAGCAGGAGCGCCACCGCGCCCAGGTGGGCGAGCGGCACGACGGCCAGGAAGACGAGCACGCCGACGACATTGCCCACGACCCGCTGGACGGCCCGGCTCCAGGTCAGCGCGATGTTCACCTGGTAGAGCGAGGCGGCGGTGACCAGCGCCCAGTAGGGGCGGCCGATCCCGAGGGCGAGGGAGGCGTAACCGGCGAGCGCGCAGCCGCTCGCGGTACGCACCGCGAGCGGGGTCAGCGGGCCCAGCCGCGCCCAGAGGGGCCGGGCCGCGGCCACGCCGAGCAGTTCGTCGGCGGCCGCGTCCGGCAGTCCGGCCGCCGGGACGGGACCGGTGCCGCGCAGCGAGCCGGCCCATGCGCGCAGCCGTCCCGGGTCCGCCTCCGTCGGCGCCGCGAGGGCGACCTCGGCGCGGACGACGAGCCGTTCGAGGGCTCGCCGGGTCCGGGAAGGGGCGCTGGTGGACAGCAGCGACTGCCAGGCGGCCTGCACGGCGGCATATCCCGCGGCGCGGGCCGGGGCATGGCCCTCCCCCGAGCCGCCGGTGCCGGCGTACACGGCGGCGGCCTTCAGGGCGGCGGCGGTGGCGCGGCGCTCCGGTCCGTGCGGCCGGACGAGCGCGGGCGCCATGCAGACCAGCCAGGCCCAGCCCCCCGTCGCGGCGGCCAGGGCCAGATGGCCGGGCACCTGGCCGGGGGTCTGCGGCGCGAACAGGGAGGCGGAGCTGACGAAGGTGAGTACGACGTTGCCCGGCGGACCGACTCGGGTGGCGTCGCACAGCACCTTCTGCGCGGCGGCCAGCAGGGCTCCGACGGTGACCAGGACGAAGGCGCTGCCGGTGAGCGAGGCCGCGACCAGGGCCACGGCGAGCCCGCCGAGCATGCCCAGCACCACCCACACCAGGACCCCGGCGCGGGCGGCGTAGGGACGGTTGTGGGCGTACAGCGCGCACAGGGACCCGGCCATCGCGTACATCACGAGGTCGAGCCGGCCGAGCGCCAGCAGGGTGAAAGCGGGCGGAGCGATCGACGCGACCACGCTCAGCGCGGGCTTGAACCAGATCTCCGAGGGCCTGCCGAGGCGCAGCACCCCCGCCAGCGGGAGACGCCGGGCGGGTGGGGTGGCGGAGGTGGGGGGCGCACTGCTCATACCCGCAAGATTAGCAGGTGTTTTACCTGTGAAAGACCGCCGGAAATACCTCTCCCCGTCCGGCGTGCTCCGTCGAATGCTCCCCGTGTACACCCTTGCGCTTGCGTGCGCGCCGCATGGCCCGGGCATCGAATGACCGACTGCCGAACGGGGAGGTACGCGTGCACGGACCGGCTTCGTCCGGCTGGCTGCTGGTGGCGCTCTGCGCGGTGACCGGCGCCTACTGCCTGGCGCGGATGCGCAGCGGCACCGAGGAGCAGCGCAGCGCCGCGGGCGGCGAGGCGCTGATGGGTTTCGGGATGGCCGCGATGGCGGTGCCGGCGGCGGTGTTCACACCACCCTCGTGGGCGTGGCCGGCCTACGCGGCGGTGTTCGGGGCGGCGGGCGTGCACGCACTGTGGGCGGCGCGGGCCGGCGCGCACCATCTCCACCACTTGGTGGGGGCCGCGGCGATGGTCTACATGTCCGTCGTCATGGCCGGCTCCCCCGCACATGCGCACGGTCGGGGCGGATCGGGGGTCCCGCTCCTGACCGGGGCGCTGTTGCTCTACTTCGCCGGGTACGTGCTGCTGACCGGCGTCCGCCTGGTGCCGGTCGCCGCCGTGGCCGGGGCCGGCGGACCCGTCGGGTGGGGCGACCGGCCGGAACTGGCGCGGGCCTGCCGGTTGTCCATGGGGATCGCGATGGTGGCCATGCTGCTGGCGCTGTGAGCGGGACCGGCCCGGCAGCCGCCACGGATCCGTTGCCTGCGTCACTTTGACGGCACAAGTCGTACCCCTGAGCAGGGCTGCGCTCATAGGCTGCCCTCATGATGCTCACCGCCGCGCTGATGCTGCTCGGCGCTCTGACCGCCGTGGTCGCCCCCCGGCTGCTCGCCCGGGCGGACTGGCCGGACCGTGAGCCGGTGGTGGCGCTGTGGGTGTGGCAGTGCGTGGTGGCGGCCGTCCTCGTGTGCTGTGGGCTGTCGATGACGCTCAGCGCGGCCGCGGCCTGGCACGCGGTCGGCGGCCACCTGTTCGCCACGGCCCCGCGCGCGGTCGCCGAGGCCTACGCCCTCGGTACGGCGGGCCCCTGGGCGGCGACCACCGCGGTCGCGCTGGCCGGCGGCGGGCTGTGGAGCGCGGCGATGCTGCTCCGCGAGATCGGCCGGGCCGGCGCCCGGCGCCGCCGTCGGCGCGCCGATCTGCTGGTCCGGGCTCCGCTGCTGCCGGGCGAGGTGACCGTCTCCGGCCGGCTCGTCGTCCTGGAGAGCGAGCAGCCCGACGCCTGGTGGCAGCCCGGCACTCCCCCGCAACTGGTCGTCACCACGGCCGCGTTGCGCCGACTGAAGGGCCGGCAGCTGGACGCCGTGCTCGCCCACGAGCAGGGCCATGCCCGGGCCCGGCACGACTGGCTGCTGAACTGCTCCTCGGCCCTGGCCGGCGGCTTTCCGCAGGTGCCGGTGTTCGCCGCGTTCCGCGACGAGATGCACCGCCTGGTCGAACTCGCCGCCGACGACACGGCATCGCGGCGCTTCGGTCGTCTGACCACGGCCCTGGCCCTGGTCGAACTGAACGAGCACCGCGGCGTGTTCGGGCCCTGCCCCACACCGCATGCCCATGTCCCGGCCCGGGTGCACCGGTTGCTCACACCCCCGGACCGGCTGACCGCGGCCCGGCGTCTGCGGCTGACGGCGGCGGCCGCGCTGGTGCCCGTGGTGCCGGTGCTGGTGGCGTTCGTACCGGGGCTGCGGGCACTGGGCTGACCGGGGCGGCGCCGAGGCCGCCGGGGTTCCTGCCCCGATCGGCGTCGGATGAGGCCTGTGACCGGGCCGGGTTCGGCGGCTCCCGCATGGCCGAAGCGCGCGTCTGAGCGGCCGAAGATCGTCGCCGTACTGGATCCGGACCCCCCGGTTCGGCGAGGATCGCATCATGCACACCTCGTCCATCGACTCACCGCCTCGTCCGGAGAACCGCAGCGCCGCCCGCTTCGCCGGCACCCTGACCCTGTGCTCGGCGTTGCTGCTGATCCTCGTCGCGGTCAGATGGAGCCCGTTGATCAGCGTGGACGGGGACATCGCAGGCACCACCCACCGCTGGGCGGTCGACGAACCGGTCCTCACCCAGGCGTGCCGCATCCTGACGGACTGGGTGTGGGATCCGTGGACGATGCGTGTGCTGTGTGCGGCCGTCGTCGTGTGGCTGGTGGTACGGATGGCGGCGCGCTGGACGGCCTTGTGGCTGGCGCTGGCCGTCGCACTGGGCACCCTGCTGCAACAGGGCATCAAGGCCGCGGTGGACCGCCCCCGCCCCGTCTGGCCCGACCCCGTCGACTCGGCCCACTACTCGGCGTTCCCGTCGGGCCACGCCATGACCGCCACGGTGGTCTGCGGCCTACTGCTGTGGCTCCTGCACCGGCACGGCGTCGACCGGGCCGTGTGGCGTACGGCCCTGGCCGTGGCCGCCGTCTCCGTGGTCGGGGTCGGGCTGACGCGGATCTGGCTCGGCGTCCACTGGCCGTCGGACGTGGTGGGCGGCTGGCTGCTGGGCACGACGGTGGTGGCCCTGGCCGTGTGGGCGCACCGGCGCTGGCAGCCCTCGGCCGGGAGCCGCCTCACCGATCTTCCTTCGCGGCGCGACGCGGCCTCGTAGGATCGCGGCATGACCGCCGTGCTCTTCGACTTCTCCGGAACCCTCTTCCGTGTCGAGTCCACCGACTCCTGGCTGCGCGGCGCTCTGGCCGGGGCCGATGTCCGGCTCGCGGAGGCCGAGTTGACCGCCGCGGCGCTGGCGCTGGAGGCGGTCGGGGCGCTGCCCGGCGGCGGTGATCCCGCGCGGGTTCCGGAGGAGCTGGCGGACGCCTGGCTGATCCGGGACCAGAGTGCCGCCCTGCACCGGGCCGCCTACACCGGCCTCTCCCGCCAGGTCCCGCTGCCCGACCCGATGCTGTACGACGCGTTGTACGACCGCCACATGGCCCCGGCCGCGTGGGCTCCGTACCCGGATGCCGTCGAGGTGCTGCGGACACTGCGGGAGCGGGGCATTCCCGTCGGGGTGGTCAGCAACATCGGCTGGGATCTGCGGCCGGTCTTCCGCGCGCACGGCCTGGATCCCTACATCGACACGTACGTCCTGTCGTTCGAACACGGCATCCAGAAGCCCGACCCGCGGCTGTTCGCCACCGCCTGCGAGGCGCTCGGCGCCGATCCGCGCAAGACCCTCATGGTGGGCGACGACCGCCGGGCGGACGGCGGCGCCACCGCTCTGGGATGCGGGGTGCACTTCGTGGACCACCTGCCGGCGGCCGACCGGCCGGACGGGCTGCGGCCGGTCCTGGATCTGGTGAGCTGAGGAGTCGCGCCGTCCTCGGAGAGGGGCCCGGTTACAGAAAGTAGCCCGAGGCCACCACCGGATCGGGCTGCACGCCCGCCTCGGACGATCCCCCGCGTCGCCCGAGGCAGACGGCATCACCGGCCCAGACCCGAGAGGTCTTGGCCGGATGCTCCGAGTATAGTTGGCTGGCAGCCAGTCAACACAGGAGTTACAGCATGTCTCCGCGTAGCGCCTCGGTCAATGAAGAGCTGCGGCGGCGTTCCCGGGAGCGGCTCCTGCAGGCGGCGGTCGAGCTCGTGGGCGAGCGCGGTTTCGACGCCACCACGCTCGGCGACATCGCGGACCGGGCGGGTTCCGCCCGCGGCCTGGTGTCGTACTACTTCCCCGGCAAGCGCCAGCTGGTGCAGTCCGCCGTGCACCGGCTGATGCACCGCACGCTGGAGGAGGCGCTGGAGCGCGAGCCGCGCACCGAGGACGGCCGGGAGCGGATGGCCCGGGCCATCGACGCGATCCTGGGCCTGGCCGGCGACCGGCCCGTGCTGATGCGCCAGCACATGGCGGGGATCCTGCAGGCCGAGGGCTTCATGCAGTGCCCGGAGCAGCGGCGGCTGGCCGAGCTGCTCCGGGACACCATGGCCCGGCACGGCTCGGCGGACGTCGACAGCGACTACCCGATGATGCGTGCCCTGCTGATGGGCGCCGTGTACGCGGCCCTGGTGCCGGGGGCACCGATGCCGGTGCCGGTGCTGCGGGCCGAGCTGTTCAAGCGCTACCGGCTCGACTGGGAGCTGGGCCTCCCGCCGGAGACCGGAGCCTCCGGCGGGAGGGGCGACAAGGATCTGTCACGGTTCTTCGCGACCGGGGCCGCACCGGAGTGCGGGTCGCGCGGTCAGTCGAAGTAGTCCGGCTGCGTCTGCACGTTGAGCTCACGCATGTGGACCCGGCGGGCCGGGGCCGTGCGCCGGTCGTCGATCTTCAGGACGTCGAAGCCCCGGGCGTACTCGTTCGAGTAGATGTAGCCGTTGTAGTAGTACGCCGACCACGAGCCGCCCGACTTGATCGTGTCGGTGGTCAGCGGGCCGCGGTCGAAGTAGGCGATCTCCTTGGGTCTGGCCGAGTCGGTGAAGTCCCAGACGGAGACGCCGCCCTGGTACCAGGCCTGGACCATGATGTCCTTGCCCTTGACCGGGATCAGCGAGCCGTTGTGGGCGACGCAGTTCTCGGTGTCCGCCTGGTGGCGGGGGATCTTGAAGTAGCTGCGGAAGACGAGCTTGCGCTTGTCGCCCTTGCCGACGATGTCGTAGATGCCGTCGGCACCGCGGTCCGGGCCGATCTCCGCGTTGCAGGTGGCCGCGCCGCCGCCGCCCAACTCGTCGGTGTAGACGACCTTGTTGGCCTTCTGGTTGAAGGTCGCCGAGTGCCAGAACGCGAAGTTCACGTTGTCCTGCACCCGGTCGATGACCTTCGGGCGTTCCGGGTCCTTGATGGAGAACAGGATGCCGTCCCCCATGCAGGCGCCCGCGGCCAGGTCCTTCGACGGCAGCACGGTGATGTCGTGGCAGCCGGTGGTCTTGGAGACGCCCGGGTTGGTGGGTCCGCCCGGGTTGCCGCCGCCGTCCGGCCCCTCACCCGGGAACAGCACGGGGAAGCCCACGACCTTCGCCTTCTCGGGGGCGTTGCGCGGCACCTTGATGACGGAGATGCCGTCGTGCGGCGGTCGGCAGTCGGGGTAGGCGGCGTTCGGCGAGTACGAGGAGACGTACACGTAGACGTTGCGGCGCTCGGGCACCAGCGTGTGGGTGTGCGAGCCGCACGCGGTCTCGACGGCCGCGACGTACCTCGGGTTGCGCTTGTCGCTGATGTCGAAGACCTTCATGCCCTCCCAGGAGGACTTCTCGGTCGCCGGCTGGGTGGTGCTGGAGCAACTGCTGTCGCTGCGCGAGGAGTCGGTGGACAGGAACAGCAGGTTGCCGGAGACGGAGATGTCGTTCTGCGAGCCGGGGCACAGCACCTGGGCGACTGTCTTCGGCACCCTGGGGTTGCTGATGTCGAAGATGCGGAAGCCGTCGTAGTTGCCCGCGAACGCGTACCTGCCCTGGAAGGCGAGGTCCGAGTTCGTGCCCTGCAGCACGTCCTTGGGGACGTGGGCCAGGTGCTGGATGTTGTCGGAGTGGACGATCTCGTCCTGGCCGGGTATCTCGCCGTTCTCGATGGCCTCACGGACCTCGGCCCGGTCGCTCTGGGAGACCTTCTTCGGCGCGGGCGGCGCGTCCCCCGGGTCGGGGGTGGCCCCTGCCGGTGCCGCTGTGAGGAGCGCGGCCAGCAGCCCACCGGCGGCAGCGGCAACTCCGAGGCGTCTGCGGCGTGTTCTGCGGTCGTTCAACAGGATCACTGTTTTCCTCCCTGGTTCCGTTCACTGCGGAACGGTTCACGCACCACGCAGTATCGTCTTCGCCATGCACATACCAATAGAGGGCAACAGAATCGCAATGAAGTTTTCCGATCAATGACCCGCGGAAGCGTGCCAGTACGTCGTCCGCAACACGAGGTGCGTCCCAACCCGCCTGCCACAGGAGGTCGTTGTGCTCTTCCGCCGTGCGTCCCGGGCGTCCGCCGTCACGACAGGGCTGGTCGCCCTGGCCGTGCTCGCGGCCGGGGGCTGTGACTCCGGTCCGGACCGCGAGCCGGCCGCCGCGGACGGGCCCGCCGTGATCGCGCCGGGTGAGCCCGGCGAGGCGAACCGCACCCTGTCCGCCGAGGAAGCCGCCGACCAGCGCCCGGAGAACGACTCGCCCAACTCGGCCGACGTCTCCTACGTCCGCATGATGATCGAGCACCACGCACAGGCCCTGGTGATGACCGAACTCGTCCCCAAGCGTGCCGAGTCGAAGGACGTGCGGGGGATCGCCGAGCGCATCGCGGCCGGCCAGAAGCCCGAGATCGAGGCGATGAAGGGCTGGCTGAAGTCGTACGGCACGTCACTGAAGGCCGAGCGGCACGAGCACGCCACGATGCCCGGCATGGCGACGAAGACCCAGCTGAAGAAGCTGCGCGCGGCCGACGGCGCGGCGTTCGACCACCTCTTCCTGACCCTGATGACGACCCATCACCAGGGCGCGATCACCATGGCCACGGACGTGAAGGGGCAGGGCAACAACATCCGCGTCGAGGAGATGGCCGACGAGGTGATCGCACAGCAGACGAGCGAGATCACACGGATGCGGAACATGCTCTGAACGCGACCGGGGGCGGGGCCTCGCACGTGTTCAGCGCCGGGCGCGGCGCGGCGACAGCAGGCCCGCGTCCCGGGCCTGGCCGATCAGCCTGAGCGACGTACGACGGCTGTGCCCGGTCGCGCACATCACGGCGAGGACCGGGTCGGCTCCGTCCCGCTGGGCCGCGCGGTACTCATGTGCCACCAGCCGCCGCCCCTCCGCCCCGCGCGGCCAGGCCGGCCGGGCCCGGCGCCCCTGCCCCCCGCAGCCGTCCGGCCCGGGCCCGGCATCGCACGCCTCGGCCACCGACTCCTCGATCCAGTCGGCGAGCACGGCCAGGTCGTCGAGGGACAGCGCGGGCTGAGCGCGCACCTCCTCGACGCAGACGCATCCGCCGCCCACGACGGCCAGCGCGTCGACCCGGGCGCCGTCCGCGAAAGCCAGCCGGAACTCGAACCAGCGCGTGGCGCCCCCGCTCTCCCGCACTTCCCACGCGGGGCGCACGGACACCGCACCGTCCGCCGGAGAGCGATCAGAAAGATTCAGAAAGGATGCTTCCAGCACACACTGAACGTAACCGCATGATCACATTCCCTATAGATCGGACACGCGCCACGGGCGGCGCACAGCACCCTGTCAGCGGAGCCCGACCGGTGCGATGCTGGAGGCGTCAGCGCTCTCCTGAGATCCGTCGGATCCCCCGGGTAAGGAGTTCCGCCGTGCTGCGAGTCGCCGTCGTAGGCTCCGGGCCGAGCGGGTGCTACACCGCCCAGAGCCTCGTCCAGCTGGACTCCGACGTGCGCGTCGACGTCCTGGACCGGCTGCCGTCCCCGTACGGCCTCGTCCGCTACGGCGTGGCTCCCGACCACGAGAAGATCAAGTCGCTGCAGAACAACCTGCGCGCGATCCTGGAGCACGATCGGGTCCGGTTCCTCGGCGGCGTGCAGATCGGCCCCGGTGCCGTGACCGTCGCGCGGCTGCGAGAGCTCTACCACGCGGTGGTGTACTGCGTGGGCGCCGCCACCGACCGGCACCTGGGCATTCCCGGGGAGGAGCTGCCGGGGAGCTGGTCGGCGACGCAGTTCGTGTCCTGGTACAGCGCCCACCCGGACGCCGTGGACGCCGGATTCCTGCGGGACGCCCGGTCGGCCGTGGTCATCGGCGTGGGGAACGTCGCCGTGGACGTCACGCGGATGCTGGCCCGGGGCCTGGCCGAGCTCACCACGACCGACATTCCGCAGGCGGCCCTGACCACCCTGGCGGACAGCAGCGTGACCGAGATCCACATGGTGGGCCGGCGCGGCCCGTCTCAGGCCCGGTTCACCGCCAAGGAGCTGCGCGAGCTGGGGACTCTGCCGGAGACCGACGTCGTCGTGGACCCGGCGGAGCTGGCGCTGGACCCGGGGTACGGGGACCCGTCCGCACTGCCCGCGCCACAGCGCCGCAACGTGGAGGTACTGCGCGGCTGGGCCGAGACACCCCCGAAAGGCGCCCCGCGCCGTATCCACCTCCGCTTCTTCCTCCGCCCGTCCGAACTGCTCGCCGAGCAGGGCCACGTGGGAGCGGCGCGGTTCGAGCGGACGGCCCCGGACGGCCTGGGCGGCGTGACGGGCACGGGCCGCCACGAGGTCATCGAGGGACAGCTGGTCCTGCGCTCGGTGGGCTACCGCGGAGTCCCCCTGGAGGGCCTTCCGTTCGATCCGGCCACCGGCACGGTCCCGAACCTGTCCGGCCGCGTCATGCGCGAGGGCGTCGTCACCCCGGGCGAGTACGTGGCGGGCTGGATCAAGCGCGGCCCCACGGGCGTCATCGGCACGAACCGCCCCTGCGCGAAGGAGACGGCGACGTCACTCCTGGAGGACGCGGCGGCGCTCGCCGCGCGGGTCGTCCCCGAGGACCCGCTCCCGGCCCTGCGCGCCGAGGGGACCGACCCGATCGAATGGCCGGGCTGGCAGTCGATCGAGCGGGCGGAAGCGGAACTGGGAGCATCACTGGGCCGCGGAGTGGTCAAACTCCCCGACTGGGAGTCTCTGCTGAAGGCCGCGGCGGGCAGGGCACGTTAGGGGCGCGGGGCGGTAGTACCGTACGTCTCCGCCGCATGGGCGCGACACGCCACGCCCCTCCCGGACCGGCGGACGATTCAGCCACCGAGACGGGCGGCCTGCCCGGCAGCCGCATCGAGCAGCGCGCCCATGAGCCCCGGGAACAACTCGTCGAGCTCGTCCCGCCGCAGCCCGTTCATCTTGGCGGTCCCCCGGTACACCTGCCGGATCACCCCGCTCTCCCGCAGCACCCGGAAGTGATGCGTGGTGGTCGACTTGGTGACGGGCAGCTCGAAGTGCGAACAGGACAACTCGCCGCTCGCACCGGCGAGCTCCCGCACGATGCGCAACCGCATCGGGTCCGAGAGCGCATGCAGCACCCCCTCCAGCCGGATCTCGTCACGCACGGGATGCGGCAGGTCACGACTGCTGACGGCGGGGGACGTCACGGCGGCTCCACTTCCTCGGGGACTCCATAGTACGAGAACCCTCGTAGTTTGACATCCACCGTACTACGATGCCTATCGTACGAGTCGACATCGGCCCCGTGACGAATGGAGTCCGCCGTGACCGCGCTCTTCGAGCCCTACACCCTGCGCGAGCTGACGATCCCCAACCGCGTGTGGATGCCCCCGATGTGCCAGTACTCGGCGGCGCCGGAGGGCCCGGAGACCGGGGTCCCCACCGACTGGCACTTCGCGCACTACGCCGCCCGCGCCACCGGCGGCACGGGCCTGATCATCGTCGAGGCCACCGCGGTGTCCCCGCAGGGCCGCATCTCCCCCTACGACCTCGGCATCTGGAACGACACGCAGGTCGAGGCGTTCCGCCGCATCACCCGCTTCCTCTCCGCGCAGGGCACGGTGCCGGCGATCCAGCTGGCGCACGCCGGCCGCAAGGCATCGACGGACCGCCCCTGGAAGGGCGGCGCCCCGGTCGGTCCGGACGCGCACGGCTGGGACTCGGTCGCCCCGAGCCCGCTCGCCTTCGACGACAGGCACCCGGCCCCGGCCGAGCTGACCGTCGACCAGATCAAGGACGTCGTCGGGCAGTTCGCGGCCGCGGCCCGCCGCGCGCTCGCCGCCGGCTTCGAGGTCGCCGAGATCCACGGCGCCCACGGCTATCTGATCAACGAGTTCCTCTCCCCGCACTCCAACCACCGCACCGACGCCTACGGCGGCTCGTACGAGAACCGCACCCGCTTCGCCCTCGAAGTCGTCGACGCCGTACGGGAGGTCTGGCCGGACGACAAGCCGCTGTTCTTCCGCATCTCGGCGACCGAATGGCTCGAGGACGGCGGCTGGAGCGCGGACGACACGGTCCGCTTCGCCGTCGACCTGCGGGCCCACGGCATCGACCTGCTGGACGTCTCCACCGGCGGCAACGCCTCAGGCGTCCGCATCCCCACCGGCCCCGGCTACCAGGTGCCCTTCGCCGCCCGGGTGAAGAACGAGACGGACCTGCCGGTCGCCGCGGTCGGGCTCATCACCGACGTCGAGCAGGCCGAGAAGATCCTGGCCAACGGCGAGGCGGACGCGGTCCTGCTGGGCCGTGAGCTCCTGCGCGACCCCTCATGGGCACGGCACGCCGCGCGGGAACTCGGCGGCGAGGTGCGGGTGCCGGACCAGTACCACCGGTCGGTCTGATCCGGCACCCGCGGAGGTGCCTCACGCCGGTCCGGTCCGGCACCCGAAGAGGTACGTCAACCGGCCGCGCACGCCGTTCCGTTGAGCGTGAAGGCGGCCGGAGCGGCGCTGTTGCCGCCATGGCCGGCCTGGTAACCGATGCTCACGCTCGCTCCCGGCGCGATGGTGCCGTTGTACGAGACGTTGGTGGCGGTGACCGACCCGGACGACGGCGTGTACGTGGCACCCCAGCCGCCCGTGACCGTCTGCCCCGCGGGCAGCGTGAAGCCGAGTTTCCAGCCGTTGACGGTTGTCGTACCGGTGTTGGCGAGGGTCACGGAGGCGGTCAGACCGGTGCTCCAGGCGTTCAGCGAGGTCGTCACCTTGCAGGCGCCGGGCTGGGGCTGGGGAGCCGGGCCGGCGCCGTCCAGACCGAAGAAGGTGAGGACGCGGGACGCCATGCCCTGGGCATACAGGTCGTGGCCGACGCCCTGGAGACTGACGGCCTCCACGGGGGCCCGGTCGCCCGCACCTCCGTAACGGGTGCGGGTCCAGCCGGACTGGGGCGTGTCGGTGGTGGTGGGCGACTGACTCACGCCCTGCACGTTCGTCCACTGCTTGATCTGCTCCCCGAAGTTGGGGTAGCGCAGGACGTCGTCCTGGGTGCCGTGCCAGATCTGCATCCGGGGCCGGGGGCCGGTGTAGCCGGGGTACGCGCCCCGGGCCAGGTCGCCCCACTCCTTCGGGGTGCGGGTGATCGTGCCGCCCGAGCAGGCGCTGTTCCACTCGGAGCCGTCGGCGGTGGCGAAGCAGCCGAACGGGACGCCCGAGAAGGCGGCGCCCGCCGCGAACACGTCCGGGTAGTCCCCGAGCAGGACGTTCGTCATCATCGCGCCGGAGGAGATGCCGGTGGCGAACACCCGGCCGGTGTCGGCGTCGTAGGTGCGGGTGACCCAGTCGATCATCGACTTGATGCCGACGGGGTCGCTGCCGCCGCCCCGGCGCAGTGCCTGGGGCGAGGAGACGTCGAAGCACTTGCTGCTGCGGGTGACGGACGGGTAGAGCACGATGAACCCGTACCGGTCGGCGAGCGTGTCGTACTCGGTGCCGTTGTACATGTCCGGGCCCGAGCCGGTGCACCAGTGCACGGCCACCACGACCGCCGGCTTGGGGGTCACGCTCTCCGGTACGTACAGGTACATCCGCAGGTTGCTGGGGTTCGTGCCGAAGTTCGTGACCTCGGTGAGAGCCGCGGCGGGTACGGCACTCTCGCGAGCGGGCCCGCCCGCGGCGGCCGCGGGGGCGGTGAGTGCGGTGGCCGCGAGTAACGGCAGCAGCGCGGCGACGAGCGCGAGGAGCAGCGACCGCAGGGGTCTCCTCGAGGTGGGGTGGGGGGTGGCAGACACGTCCGGGTTCCTTCCGTTGTGAGGTGTGGCTCGCAGGACGTCGTACGGGCGGTTCAGCGGGTGGAGTCGTTCTGGGTCAGCAGGGCGAGCCGCCGGGGCAGCCGGTGGTACTCGCCGCTCTCCGCCGGGTCCATCCCCTGGTAAAGGAACTGCAGCGGGCCGCTCGACGTCCAGGTGGAGGAACCCGGCAGGGAGCCCCCGCGGTCGGGCCGCGAGGGCCCCGCGGCCGCCGGTCCCGGCGCCGGGGCAGGAGCGCCGATGGTCACCAGCATGAACCCGAGCCCACCGACGAACGTACGCATGCACGGAGCCCTCATCGACTCGCCCTCTCGTGAAGGGAAGCGTCCGTTCGGCATGGTGACATGGTCATGGCTCTCATGGAAGCGCTCCCACACGGCTGTCGCCGCGACCAGGAGCGGCCGAATGCGTTCTGCGCGAGGCGTTGACTAGAAAGCGCTTGCCGCCTACGTTCCGTTCAGCAGTGTGACCCGGAGGCGCCCTCGCGAAGGCGCCCATCGGGGTCTGCCGCCCCGGGGACGTGCACCCCCGGAGTGCGGCAGGGCTTCCGGGCCGGGCGCACGCGGCGCGCCGGCAAGCAACATGACGAACGACATTCACGTCCATGACCCACTGGCTCCATGAAGGCACCCCGACGGGACACACGGGCACCGGAAAGGCCCTGACCCCCACCCGCCCCCACGACAGAAGGAATCGGGACATGACTTCTGCGACACGTCCGCGCGCCCGCAGGCGTGCACTGACCGGCGCACTGGCCACACTCGGCCTGTCGGTTGGCATGATCATGACGACCCATGCGCCCACCGCGAGCGCCGCGACCTGGCCGACCCCCAACGGCAGCCAGGGGACCTCCTCCACGATCTCCGTGTCCGGCACCAAGGACTACGGGATGAAGCGGTACTACGGCACCGGGGGCCTGGCCGGTGACGGCCAGGAGGAGGGCCAGGACCCGATCTTCAAGCTCGCGAACGGCGCGGTGCTGAAGAACGTCATTCTCGGCGCCCCCGCGGCAGACGGCATCCACTGCGAGGGCAGCTGCACGCTGCAGAACGTCTGGTGGGAGGACGTCGGCGAGGACGCCGCCACCTTCCGCGGCGGCAACGGCGCCACCTACCAGGTGATCGGGGGCGGCGCGAAGAAGGCGGCGGACAAGGTCTTCCAGCACAACGGCGGCGGCACGCTGACCATCTCCAACTTCGCGGTGCAGGAGTTCAAGACGCTGTACCGCTCCTGCGGTGACTGCTCCACGCAGTACACGCGCAAGGTCAACCTCAACACCGTCGACGTGACCGGCACCGGCTCCACCGCGCGGCTCGTCGGCATCAACGTCAACCGCAACGACGTGGCGACGCTGCGGAACATCACGATCCGCAACGACTCAGGCCGCAAGGTCGTCCCCTGCCAGAAGTACAACAACAACACCGCCGTCGGATCGGGCCCCGACAGCAAGAACTGCCTCTACTCCACCTCGGACATCACCTACAGGTAGCAGTCCCACGCAGCCAGTCCCCCCACGGTGAAGGCGGCCGTGCACAGCGTCCCGGAGGGCGCTGCGCACGGCCGTCCGCGTCAGGTGCCGCGCACGCGCGCGCGTACCTCTCCGATCAGCTCCCGCTGGTAGCCGGTGTAGGCGGCGCGCAGTTCGGTGCCGGGCCAGCCGGCGGGCAGGAGTCCGGGCGGCAGGACGGGGTCGGCGAGCAGGTGCCGTACGACGGCGGCGAAGGCGGTCAGGCGGTCGGCCGGGCGGGGCGCGCCGGCGATGTGGGTGAGCAGGGCCCGGGCCGTGGCGGACCAGCCGTTCATCGGCCACAGCATTTCGGCCAATTCGCCCGAGGGGCGGTCGGGGCGGACCGTGTAGCGCTGGACCACCTGGTCCAGGTCGTCGGGGAGGGCGCGGGTCAGGTTGGCGGGCCGGAGCCAGACGCCCTCGCGGAGTTCGGCGAGCCGGAGTGCGGTCAGCCGGGTGCGCAGGTCGGCGCGTTCGGCGGGGCCGCGCCCCGTCGCGGTGATCACGACCATCTCCCAGTCCCCGTCCCACGCGCGCGTGCGCGGGTGCACGGCGTCGTCCTGGCGGCGCTGGCGTTCCAGCAGCCGGTCGCTGAGGCGGTAGCCGCCGTCCGTGCGCCGCAGGTCTCCGGCGGCCACCATCCGGCTGAGCGCCGCCCGCAGGGTGGAGCCGCCGACGTCGAAGCCCTCCACGAGCCGCACCAGTTCCCTGACCGGCAGTTCGGGGGGATGCGTCCCGAGGAGCAGGCTCAGCACGATCGACCGCGCGGACAGCGGACGCAGATCGAGCGCGCCGGACCGCGCCGGGACGTTCATCGGCATGGTCACGTACTGTACGCGGCGGATTTCGATGTTGCAGGATTGCTGCGATCGCAGCCAAAGTGCAACACTCGCGGCATGGTCTCCACACTGGACGAACAGCGGGCGTACGGCGGACCCGCCACGCACGACGTCACCAACCAGACCCCGCCCCTCACCCCGTACGACGCCTCCGACGACACGGCCCTGCTGGAGGGGCTGCGGCGGGAGGGTGCCGGATGGGCCGAGGAGGACCTGCGGCGGCTCGGCCGGCAGGCCGGCAGCGCCCAGGCCCAGGAGTGGGCCGACCTGGCCAACCGGCACGAGCCGGAGCTGCGCACCCACGACCGGTACGGCAACCGCATCGACGAGGTCGACTTCCACCCCAGCTGGCACCACCTGATGCGCACGGCGATCGCGGAGGGACTGGCCGCGGCGCCCTGGGCGGACGACCGGCCCGGCGCCCATGTCGTCAGGACCGCGGGCGGACTGGTGTGGGGGCACACCGAGGCGGGGCACGGCTGCCCCACGTCGATGACCTACGCGGCCGTACCGGCGCTGCGCAGGCAGCCGGAGCTGGCGAAGCTCTACGAGCCGCTGCTGACGAGCCGGGAGTACGACCCCGTCCTGCGGGAGCCCACGGAGAAGCGCGGGCTGCTGGCGGGTATGGGGATGACCGAGAAGCAGGGCGGCTCCGACGTCCGGACGAACACCACGACGGCCACACCCACGGCCGAGCCCGGGATGTACACGCTGCGCGGGCACAAGTGGTTCACCTCGGCGCCGATGTGCGACGTGTTCCTGGTGCTGGCGCAGGCTCCGGGCGGGCTGTCGTGCTTCCTGGTGCCGCGCGTGCTGCCCGACGGCACGCGCAACACCTTCCGTATCCAGCGGCTGAAGGACAAGCTGGGCAACCGGTCCAACGCCTCCTCCGAGCCCGAGTTCGACGGAACGGTGGCCTGGCTGGTCGGCCCCGAGGGTCAGGGCGTGAAGACCATCATCGAGATGGTCAACTGCACGCGGCTGGACTGCGTGATGATGTCGGCCGCGCTGATGCGCACGTCCCTCGTCGAGGCGGGGCACCACGCGCGCCACCGCGGTGCGTTCGGCGCACGGCTCGTGGACCAGCCGCTGATGCGCAATGTTCTCGCCGATCTGGCGCTGGAGTCGGAGGCCGCCACGACGCTCACCCTTCGGCTGGCCGGGGCGGCCGACCGGGCGATCCGCGGAGACGATGCGGGCGGGGCCGAGACGGCGTTCCGCCGGATCGCCACCGCCGTCGGCAAGTACTGGGTGACCAAGCGGGGCCCCGCCTTCACCGCGGAGGCCCTGGAATGCCTCGGCGGCAATGGCTACGTCGAGGACTCGGGCATGCCCCGGCACTACCGCGAGGCTCCCCTGCTGTCGATCTGGGAGGGCTCGGGGAACGTCAACGCCCTCGACGTGCTGCGGGCGCTGAGCCGCGAACCGGGCACCGCCGAGGCCCTGTTCGGGGAGCTCGCGCTCGCCCGGGGAGCGGATGCCCGGCTGGACGCGGCCGTGACGCGGCTCAAGACGGGGCTGTCCGAGGCGTCGCAGACGACGGCACGCCGTCTCGTGGAGCAGATGGCGCTGACCCTTCAGGCCTCTCTCCTCGTCCGGCACGCCCCGCCGGCCGTCGCCGACGCGTTCTGCGCGACGCGGCTCGGGGGTGACTGGGGGCACGCGTTCGGGACACTGCCGCGGACGGCGGACCTGGACACGATCGTGGAGCGGGCGCTGCCCGGCGGGGGGCGGGGCGCCGGGGCGGGCTGACCGGTCGAGGCGGGCCGACCGGCCCGGGCAGACCGACCGGCCTGGGCGGGGCCGACTCGAACTCAAGCCATCGTGCGCACAGTTCGCGCACAGTCATCTCCCGATTCCGCTTCGTTGTCACTGCTGTGGTGCAGACTCCCCGTCAGTTGGCATTTCGCCTGGGGGAGGACAACGTGTTCAGGGGGATCGACGAGGTCGACTGGGCCTCGCTGCGCCATGCGTTCGGCAGCGCGGAGGACGTGCCCGGATTACTGCGGGGACTGGCCTCCGCCGACCCGGCCGAGCGGCAGACCGCGCTCGACGGGATGTACGGCGCCGTGCACCACCAGGGCGAAGTGTACGACTCGACGCTCGCCTGTGTTCCGTTTCTCCTCGCGCTCGCCGGCCGCGAGGAGGTGCGGGACCGGGCGGGGGTGGTGGAACTCCTCGTCAGCATCGGCGACATCGCCGGTGCCCCCGACGATCCCGCGACGAGAGCCCGTGACGCCCTGCGCGCGCGTGCCGAGGACTTCGTCCGGCTCGCCGGGGACGCGGACCCCGCGGTGCGCCGGGCGGCTTCCGGGGCGCTGGTGCGGTTCCTCGGCCGGCCGGCACAGGTGCTCGCCCTGGTGCGGGAGCGGATCACCGTGGAGCGGGACGACCGGGTCCTGCTCGCCCTGGCGGAGAGCCTCGGCCTGTTCGCACAGCGGTACCGCCTCACCGACGACGCCCACGCCGCCGAGGCGGTGCGCCTGCTGACCGAGCTGAGCGGGCCCCCTTACGACCCCGGGCTCCGGCTCGCCGCACTCGGCCAGCTCGCGGGGTGCGCCCCGGATCTGCTCCCCGCCGATCTCGTACCGACCGTCGTCCGGCTGCTCAGGGACAGATCCGGGCAGCGGACCCGGCCGGGACACCCGTACGACTGTCCCGGCCCGGACACGCTCGCCGGCCGGCTGCGGCGGTTGCGCCCTTCGGACGAGGAGGGCTCCCGGCTGCTGCGGACGCTGCACTCCGCACTGGGCAGCCGGGTGGCCGACCGGGTCGCCCTGCTGTGCGGGCAGTTGACCAGCCCGGACCCCCTCGACCGGTGCAACGGCGTGTGGATGGCGGCCGGGCTGTTCCGCGAGTGGCGCACCGGCCACGCCGAGCCGGTCACCCTCATCGGCAACCAACTGGGCGCGGAGGAGGGCCGGTTGCACGACGCGGCGGTTGCCGTCCTGGTGGAGCTCTTCGAACTGGCCGCGCCCGCAGCGGACCATCTGCACACGCTGGTGACGTACCGTCCCGAGCTTCGTATACGGCACGGGGAGCGGGGTGCGGCGACCCTCGGCGGGCCGCTCAGGGCGCTGGCCGGGACCGGGGACGCGCGGGCCACGCCGGTGCTGGCCGAGGTGCTGGCGGGCCCCGTCGTCCCGAACGACCTGGGGCTGGTGATACCCCACCTGGGCCGCGCGGCCGTTCCGCTCGTCCCCGCGCTGCGGCGACGGCTCGCCCGTGTGCCGCTCGACGCGTCCGACACCCACGAGCGGGCCGTTCCCCTGCTGTCGGCAGTCGCCGCACTGGGCGACGCCGAGTCCATACCCGCGGTCCTGCGTCTGCTGCGCGGCATGCCGGACGGGCTGCGGCGGCGCGACGCCGTCACGGAAGCGGCGGCCCGTGCGCTCGGCGCGTTCGGCAACTCCGCGCGCGAAGCGATACCCGATCTGCGCGGGCTGCTGGATACCGGCTGCGCGGTCGCGGCGGCGGACGCGCTGTGGTCGGTCGCGGGCGATGCGGATGCCGTGGTGCCCGTGCTGCTGCGGGAGTTGACGGGCGCCGGGAGCGGTCGCCGGCAGCGTGCGGCGGCCGTGCTGGGCCGGATGGGGCCGGCGGCTCGTCCGGCCCTGCCCGGGCTGCGCGAGGCGGCCGGCTCCGGTGACGCGCCGGCGCGGGCCGCGGCCGCCTGCGCGGTGTGGCGGACAGCCGGGGATCCGGAACAGTTCCTTCCTGTCCTCCGCTCCGCCTGGGTGGAACACCCTCACACGCGCAGAACGATCGCGGAGTGCGTCTCGGCACTGGGACCGGCGGGAGCACCCCTGTACGACGTACTTCGAGCGGAGCTCGCCTCTCCCCGGCGGCATCGCACCGACTCCGCCGGCCACGGGATACACGAGGACCTGGTGTTGCTGCGGGTGTGCCGGGAGGCGCTGACCGGGCAGGGGCACCCGTAGGGCCTCACCCCGTCGTCCGCCCCCACATCGGGCCGAAGCGGGACCACTCCGTGTCCCACTGGTCGATGCGGCGACGCTCCAGGCGGCCGCGCAGGGCGCGGCCGGCGACCAGGGGCACGGTCGCGGCGCAGAGGCCGGCCACGCCGCCGATCAGGGAGGCCCGTACGAGGGCCTGGGACTCGGTGACGGGTCGGGTGACCTGGCGGCCCTCGGGGTCCGTCCAGACGGTGACCGGGGTCCCGGCGGCGCTGCCCGCCGGGACCCGCAGCTGGCCGGAGTGCTCGGTACCGTCCGCCGCGGTCCACCGGGCCGTCGCCCACACCTGCTCGGCGCGGGACACATGGGCGTTCTCGGAGGCCGTCCCGGGAGCGCGCTCGGCGAGCCGTGCCACCAGGGGGCGCCATTCGACGCGTTCCCGGGCCAGCCCGTCCTCCACGGAACGGCTCACCGTCGTGCCGGCCAGCACCGCGGCGAACACGGTGAGCATCCACACGCCCAGGACGACCCAGGCCTCCACCCTGTCGGCCCGGCGCTTGAGCGGATTGCGCCGCCAGCGCCACAGCCACACCTTCGGACCACGTAACGCCATCGAAGGCCTCCTCCTCACGAGCCCACGACCATCTCGCCGCTCTCCCCATACGGACGGCGGCGCCTGGATGCTCACTGCACGTACCCGACGTGACGGTCCCCACGGGCCCCCGGCCCTCGCGAGCGTCCTCCGGGAGCGGCCCGCGGGATCCTGCGCCCGCATGGCCGACACCCCGCTGACCTGTGACGGAGCAGGTTCCGGAGGTGACTGTCAGTGGCCGGGTGCAGACTGGCCGGTGTTCGGGACGAAGGCGTCAAGGACGACGCCGCGGAGGTGATCGGCATGACCGAGGTACTGCTCGCCGTGGGCACGCGCAAAGGCCTGTTCATCGGGCGCCGGCGAGGTGGTGGCGCCTGGGAGTTCGACGAGAGCCCCTACTTCAACGCGCAGGCCGTGTACTCGGTCGCCATCGACACCCGGGCCGGGACCCCGCGGGTGCTGGCCGGTGGCGACAGCGCGCACTGGGGCCCGTCCGTGTTCCACTCCGACGATCTCGGCCGGACGTGGACCGAACCGGCCCGTCCGGCCGTCAAGTTCCCCCAGGACACCGGGGCGTCCCTGGAGCGGGTGTGGCAGCTGCACCCGGCCGCCGCCGAGCCGGACGTGGTGTACGCGGGCACCGAACCGGCCGCGCTGTACCGCTCGGAGGACCGCGGGGAGACGTTCGAGCTGGTCCGGCCCCTGTGGGAGCACCCCACGCGGTCGAAGTGGGTGCCGGGCGGCGGTGGTGAGGGCCTGCACACCGTGCTCACCGACGCGCGCGACCCCAAGGCGGTGACGGTCGCCGTCTCGACCGCCGGTGTGTTCCGCACGCTGGACGGCGGGGCGAGCTGGGCGCCCTCCAACTCGGGTGTCTCGGCGGTGTTCCTGCCCGACCCGAACCCGGAGTTCGGCCAGTGCGTGCACAAGGTCACGCGGGACGCGGCCACCCCGGACCGGCTGTATCTGCAGAACCACTGGGGGGTCTACCGCAGCGACGACGCGGGCGCGCACTGGACGGACATCGGTGAGGGCCTGCCGTCCACGTTCGGCTTCGCGGCGGCGGCGCATCCGCACCGAGGCGACACGGCGTACGTGTTCCCGATCAACGCCGACGCCGACCGGGTCCCGGCCGACCACCGGTGCCGGGTCTACCGGACGGCGGACGCCGGCAAGAGCTGGGAGCCGCTCTCGGCGGGCCTGCCCCAGGAGGACCACTACGGCACGGTGCTGCGCGACGCGATGTGCACCGACGACGCCGACCCGGCGGGCGTCTACTTCGGCAACCGCAACGGCGAGGTGTTCGCGTCGGCGGACGACGGCGACAGCTGGCAGCAGCTCGCCTCGCACCTGCCGGACGTGCTGTGCGTGCGGGCCGCGCTCGTCGGCTGAGGCCCGGATGAGGCGGGGGGCGAGGTTACGCACAGGCGTTGGCCACCGGTTGATCGCCGCTGCCCGTACGGCAGTAGGGTGACGCCCGTGGCACCACGACCCTTGCATGAAATCGTCGAAGCGGGCTGGGCGAAGGCCCTGGAACCGGTGGCCGAACGCGTCGCCGCGATGGGGGACTTCCTCCGCGCGGAGATCGCCGCGGGACGCACCTACCTCCCGGCCGGGCCGAACGTTCTGCGGGCCTTCCAGCAGCCCTTCGACGACGTACGCGTCCTGATCGTGGGTCAGGACCCGTACCCCACTCCGGGGCACGCGGTGGGGCTGTCGTTCTCGGTCGCGCCAGAGGTGCGGCCGCTGCCCGGCAGCCTCATCAACATCTACCGCGAGCTGAACGCCGACCTGGGGCTCCCCCAGCCGTCCAACGGTGATCTCACGCCCTGGACGCAGCAGGGCGTGCTGCTGCTCAACAGGGCCCTGACCACCGCCCCGCGCAAGCCCGCCGCCCACCGCGGCAAGGGCTGGGAGGAGGTCACGGAGCAGGCCATCCGGGCCCTGGCGGGGCGCGGCAAGCCGCTGGTGTCCATCCTGTGGGGCCGTGACGCCCGCAATCTGCGTCCGCTCCTCGGGGACCTGCCCTCCGTCGAATCCGCCCACCCCTCCCCCATGTCGGCCGACCGGGGCTTCTTCGGGTCCCGCCCGTTCAGCCGGGCCAACGACCTGCTGATCCGCCAGGGCGGCCAACCGGTGGACTGGCGTCTGCCGTGACCGGGGCGTCGGACGGCTCGGGGTTTCTCGCCGTGGACTCCGGCGGCTCCGGGCTCCGGGCCGTGGTGGGGACCGCCGGGCGCGGACCGTTGGCCCGGCGGGAGTCCGCTGAGCCGGTCCGTACGGGCGACCGGGGCATCGACCCCGAGCACTTCATGGCGCAACTCGTGCCGTTGGTGCGTGCGTTGACCGCCGAGGCGGGGACGGTGCGGTTGACCACCGTCGTCGTCGGCGCGACCGGGCTGGCCTCGCTGGGTGACGGGCTGCGCGCCGAACTGCCGGGTGCCCTGGCCCGGGAGTGGGGCGTGCGCAGGGTCGCACTGGCCGCCGATGCCGTGACCGCGTACGTGGGTGCGCTCGGGCCACGCCCCGGCGCCGTGATCGCCGGCGGTACGGGACTGATCGCGGTCGGCACCGACCTGAGCGGCTGGCGGCGGGCGGACGGCTGGGGGCATCTGCTCGGCGACTGCGGAGGCGGTGCCTGGATCGGGCGGGCCGGTCTCGAGGCCGCCCTGCGCGCCCACGACGGGCGCGCGGACGGCTCGGCCCGGCTGCTGGCCTGCGCCGAGGAGGTGTTCGGGCCCGTCGCGGGGCTGCCCGGCGCCCTGTATCCCCGCCCCGACCGGCCCGCCGTGCTCGCCTCCTTCGCACCCCGCGTGGCCGCCTGCGCGGACGAGGATCTGGTCGCGGCGGGCATCCTGCGTGCTGCCGCCCGGCACATGGCCGACTCCGCGGCGGCCGTGTGCCCCTCCGGCGGTGAGCCGCGCGTCGCCGTCACCGGCGGCCTGTTCAAGCTGGGCGACCCGCTGCTCGGCCCCCTGGACGAGGAACTGACGCAGCGGCTCCCGCACGCGCGGCGGGTGCCGGCCGAGGGTGACCCGCTGCACGGCGCGGTGCGTATCGCGGCAGAGCTGAGCACCGGTTCGCTCACGCTGCCGGGTGACGGGGCGATGCTGTCCGTGACCACCCGCTCGGGTGATTGATCCGACCACATCCCATCCGTACGTAACTCATCAGACAAAACAGGACGGATACCGCTCACCTGCACCCTCCCCGAACAGGGGAACCCAAGAAGCCAGTAACATGCGGCGCCATGAGTTCCCCCACTGGGCCCGCGGATGGCCTGCCCGTACGAATGCCGCGCCCCCGCCAGCCCGGACGGCACCGTCGTCCCGAGCCGCTGGTTGCTCCCGAGGGCGCGCCCGCGCTCGTCCTCGCCGTGCCGGGGACGCCCAGTAGCGCCACGCGCAGCCTCGCCGAGGAGGTCGTGAGCATCGCCCGCTCCGAGCTGCCCGGTCTCGACGCCCGCATCGGGTACCTCGACGGGGACAACGCGGAGTTCCCCTCGCTGCAGGCCGTGCTCGTGCGCGCCGCCGAGGAGCGCACGGCCCGTTTCGAGCAGGCCCGCGCCGCCGGCATGGACGTCAAGATGCCCGACGGCCCCGTCGCCGTCGTCGTGCCGCTGCTCGCCGGCCCGGACAGCGCGCTGCTGCGCCAGGTCCGTCAGGCCCTCATGGAGAGCCGTGTCGCCGCCGAGCTGACCGACGTCCTCGGCCCGCACCCGCTGCTCGCCGAGGCGCTGCACGTGCGGCTGTCGGAGTCCGGTCTGGCCCGTGCCGACCGTGCCCGGCTGTTCACCGTGGCGACCGCCGCGGACGGCATCATCCTCGCTTCCGTGGGCGGTGCCGAGGCCGTGCAGGCGGCCGGGATCACCGGCATGCTGCTCGCCGCGCGCCTCGCCGTGCCGGTGATGGCGGCGGCTCTGGACCAGGAGGGCTCCATCGCGTCCGTCGCCGAGCAGCTGCGCTCCTCGGGCTCGCAGCAGCTGGCGCTGGCGCCGTATCTGATCGGTCCGGAGATCGAGCAGGGTCTGGTCGAGGAGGCCGCGAAGGAGGCGGGCTGCTCCGCCGCGGAGTCGCTCGGCCCGTACCCGGCGATCGGCAAGCTCGCCCTGGCCAAGTACACGACGGCGCTGGGCATCGTGCCGCAGCAGGCGCAGAGCACGTCTGTGCGCTGACGCGAGGCGCTGCACTTCACGCCGAGAAGGCCCGCTCCGGTTCGGAGCGGGCCTTCGTCGTCGGGGGTGGGATTCCCTGGCCGGGTGGGCGTGCGGGTGCGTTGCCGGGAGGAGCCCGCACGCCCGCGTCAGGCGATGGCCACGCATGATGCCGCCGTCACCCTGATCGAGCCGCCTCGTCGCGGGATGCCCGTGAGCGGGTCGACCGCGAACCACGTCACGTCGCCGGAGCGCTCGTTGGCGACGTACAGGAAGCCGTCGGAGGCGGTGAGGGCGCGCGGCCAGTGGCCGCCGCAGTGCACCGTGGTGACGAGCCGCAGTTCCTCGCCCTCGACGGCAAGCACGGACAGGACGTCCTCGCCGCGGGTGGCGGTCCAGACGAAGCGGCCGTCGGGCGAGGTGACGATGCCCGACGGGTAGGCGTCGCGGGCCGGAGCGCCGGGCAGGACCGGGGTTTCGGAGAGCGGGGTCAGGACGCCTTCCGCCGCGTCCCAGCGGCACAGGGTGACGGAGGGGCTCAGTTCGTTGACGACGTACGCGTACGCACCGTCCGGGTGGAAGGCCAGGTGGCGCGGCCCCGAGCCGGGCCGCAGGGCGGTCTCCCGGTGCAGGGCGAGGGCGCCGTCCGTCAGCGCGCACACCCGCACCGAGTCCGTGCCGAGGTCCACGCTGACGGCCCAGCGGCCGCTCGGGTCGGGCTGCACCTGGTGGGCGTGCGGCCCCTGCTGGCGGGGCGTGTGCGGCCCCGCCCCGCTGTGTCGGAGCACGCCGGAGGCGGACCGTGCGAGGGTGCCGTCGGGGCGGACCGGGATCGCGGTGACGCTGCCGGAGCCGTAGTTGGCGCTCAGGACGTGCCCGGCGAACAGGCTGAGGTGGGTCGGGCCGTTGCCGTCGACCGGCACGGGCCGCCCGGCCGGCTCGGGCTTGTCACCGCCCACCCGGTACGCGGCCACCGCGCCCTCGGCCGTCTCACTGACGGCGTACAGCGTCTCCCCGTCGTACGCGAGCGCCAGGTACGAGGGGTCCGGGACGGCGTTCACGCTGCTCAGCACGGTCAGCGCGCCGCTGCCGGCGTCGATGTCCGCCATCACGATCCCGGGCCCGCCGGCCGCCGTGAACGACCCGATGTACGCCCGCCGCCTGCCGTCCGCCACCGCTGTCCCCTCTCGCCCGCGCCGCCCGGAAGGACCGCGCAGCCGATCATGCGCGGTCTAGACCAAACGGTCAAGGGCGGATCGCCCGATCAGGCCGGGGCACGACGGAGTGCGCAGCAGCAGGGCCGACTCGGCCCAGGCCTGCCCAAGGCGACGCGGGAACGCCCCGTAGTGCCCCAGCGACGTGCACGGCAGCGGGCAAGCCGGCTCCGCCGAAGCACGCTCCAGGCCGCGCAGGAGCTCCTGTCAGGCCCCCACCAACGGTGAGCCCGGTGGGGTGCGCAAGGGGCGGGCCAGTTCGGACAGGGCTCGTTCCAGGCCGTGCAGGTGGGCCAGTGCCGGTTCCGCGTGGGGCAGTCCGTCCGCGTGGACCGCGATGTCCCTGCCCTCGGTGAGGGCCTCCACCGCGGCCTCCACCCGTCGGCAGGCCGTGGACAGACGGGCGTCGTGGGAGGCCTCCGGGTCGGCCGCTACGGCGACCAGGCCGCGGACCTCCCGGGCGCAGTCGTCGAGGAGGGCGAGCACATGCCGGGCCCGCCGCTTGCGGCCGAGCATCGGGTTCAGCGGGTGCACGAGCGGGGCGACCGAGAGTCGTACCCGGGTGAGGAGCTGCTCCAGCTCCGCCACCCGCGGGGCCGGGTCGGCGTCCGCCGCCCCCGCGAGGCGCCGGGCGGTCTCGACGGCGCAGGCGTGCACGCAGCGCAGGGCCCGCCGGATCCAGGCGTCGGTGATGCTGTGGGTGGTGACGGGCAGGACGAGGATCACGGCCAGGGCGGCGCCGAGCGCCCCGACGCCGGTCTCGGCGAGCCGCAGGGCGAGCAGGTCCGGGCCGAGTACGCCGAGGAGGCCGTAGAGGAGTCCGGCGAGGAGGGTGACCCAGAGCATCATCCAGGTGTAGGACACGGCGGCCGTGTAGAAGATGCCGAAGACACAGGCGGCGGCGAGTGCGGCCGTGACGGTCGGGTCGCCGTGCACGGGCATGGCCACGAGCAGGCCGAGGGCGATGCCGATGACCGTGCCGAGCAGCCGCCGGAAGCCGCGGACCAGGGTCTCGCCGCGCGAGGTGGTGTTGACGAAGATCCACCAGGTGGCGCCGACGGCCCAGTACCAGCGCTGCCCGGACACCAGCTGACCCACGACGAGGGCGAAGCCGGCCCCGGCGGTGGCCTGGATCGCCTGGCGGGTGGTCACCCGGGCCAGACCGGTGCCGCCCGGCGGGGCGGGCACGGCGGGCGGCGGCAGGCGGCGCTCGTAGCACCACAGGCCGAAGCGCACCGCGGCGGCGGCGAGGACGGACAGCAGGACCGCGACGTACAGCTGAGGCAGCTGGTCGGTGGTGGCGTGCAGGAACTGCGCCACGAAGAAGGTCATGAACGCGAACACGCCGAGGCTGTGCCCGCGCGGGCCCCAGCGGCGCGCGTACACGCCCGCGCCGACGACGGCGAGGAAGGTGAGGTCCCGGGCCACCGGGTGGTCGTGCAGCTCGGCCGCGGCGGTGAGCACGGGCAGGCCGACGGCGGGCAGCAGCGCGGTCGTGACCGCCTGGCCGCGGACCGTGGCGTCGGTGACGGTGAACAGGGCGAGCAGGGCGGCGAGACCGCCGGTGACGGCACCCGTGAGGGAGTGCCCGGCGAGGCCGCACAGGGCGACCGCGAGCGCGATGCCGAGCACGGCCCGCGCGCCGAACCGCAACCGCGTCCGCCCCGGATCCGGAGCCATGAACACCCTCTTCAGCACCGTTTACCGCCCCCTTCGAAGTACCGGCCATGAGCACGCATGGAAAAGGCGCCGCGGGGTCCGCAGCGCCATCGACGCACCCATATCAGCATCCCGGAGGCCACTGGCTCAACCGGCTCCTTCTAGACTGGTCCATTGGTATAGCTTGAGCGGCCGCTGAACGGCCGCGGCAGAGCCAACGGACGAGGAGGACGCGCCATGCCCGTGGACGAGCTCGACACCCGCATCCTGCGGCTGCTGCTGGAGCAGCCGCGCACGAGTGTGCGCGAGTACGCCCGAACCCTCGGCATCGCGCGGGGCACGCTCCAGGCCCGGCTCGACCGGCTGGAGCGCGACGGGGTGATCACCGGCACGGCACCGGCCCTCTCCCCCGCCGCGCTCGGGCATCCGGTGCTCGCGTTCGTGCACATCGAGGTCACCCAGGGCCATCTCGACGAGGTGGGTGACGCGCTGGCGGCGGTTCCGGAGATCGTGGAGGCGTTCTCGATCACGGGTGGCGGGGATCTGCTGGCCCGGGTGGTGGCGCGGGACAACGCGCACCTGGAGGACACCGTCCAGAAGCTGATCAGCATGCCCGGGGTGGTGCGTACCCGTACCGAGGTCGCCCTGCGCGAGCGCGTCTCCCACCGGATGCTGCCGCTGGTGGAGTCGATCGGGCGGTTGACCCGCGGATGATCTTTGAGAACATGGCGGCATGAGCAGGCTCCACGGAATAGCGGTCATCTTCGATCTCGACGGAACGCTCGTGGACAGTGAGCCGAACTACTACGAGGCAGGCCGTCGGACGCTCGCCGAAAACGGCGTCCCGGACTTCACCTGGGCGGACCACGAGCGGTATGTCGGCATCAGCACCCAGGAGACGGTCGCGGACTGGAAGGACCGCTACGGCCTGCCCGCCTCGGTGGACGAACTGGTCGCCGCCAAGAACCGCCGCTATCTGGAGCTGGCCCGCAGCGCCACCCGCGCCTACCCGGAGATGCGCGCCTTCGTCGAACTGCTGGCGGCCGAGGGCGTGCCCATGGCCGTGGCCTCGGGCTCGTCCCCGGAGGCCATCGGCGCGGTGCTGACCGGAACCGGACTGGACGCGCATCTGCACACCGTGGTCTCCGCCGAAGAGGTCGCGCACGGCAAGCCGGCTCCGGACGTCTTCCTGGAGGCGGCCCGCAGGCTCGGCGCGGCCCCGTCCGACTGCGTCGTACTGGAGGACGCCGCCCCGGGTGCCGCCGCCGCACACGCGGCCGGCATGCGGTGCATCGCGATCCCGTACGTCCCGTCGCAGGCGGACGCACCGGAGTTCACCACCGCAGGCCTGCTTCTGCGGGGCGGCCAGGAGCAGTTCACGGCGCGGACCGCATACGACTGGCTCGTGAACCCGGCCGGCCTTTCCTGAACTCACCTCTCCCCACCCGTTGACGCTCCCCCGTCCCCTCCCTAGGGTCTGGTCGATCATCCGCACAGCGTTCGAAATACCGGCCAGACTCGGTCATCCTGAGTCCCGTGGACCCGTGGAGGAGCACACATGGCACGGCCCCTCTCCAGACGATCCCTTCTGCAGGCCGCGACCGCCGTCGCGGCCGTACCCGCGCTGTCCCACGCGGCGACGGGGCGGGCCGCTGCGGCTCCTGCCACAGCGGCCGCAGACACCCCGTCCGCCTGGACCGTACGGCCCTTCGGTCTGGAGGACGTGAGCCTCGGGCAGGGCGTCTTCGCCGACAAGCGGAAGCTGATGCTGGATCACGCCCGCGGCTACGACGTGAACCGGCTGCTCCAGGTGTTCCGCGCCAACGCCGGTCTGTCCACGGGCGGCGCGGTCGCCCCCGGAGGCTGGGAGGGGCTGGACGGCGAGGCCAACGGCAATCTGCGGGGCCACTACACCGGCCACTTCCTGACCATGCTGGCGCAGGCGTACCGCGGGACGAAGGAGCAGGTGTTCGCCGACCGGATCGGCACCATGGTCGGGGCGCTGACCGAGGTGCGCGCGGCACTGCGGCGGGATCCGGCGGTGCTGAGCGTCACCGGGAGGTTCGGGGCCGCGGCGGACCAGGTCCGGGGCTCCTACCAGTACGTGGACCTGCCGGCCGCCGTACTCGGCGGGGCCTCCGCGATCACCCTCTCCGTCTGGGTCCGGCCCACCCACGACGCCGGCTGGACGCGGATCTTCGACTTCGGCGACGGCACCGACCGCTATGTGTACCTGGCCGCCCGCAACCAGGCCGGGGTGCCGCGCTTCGCCATCACCACGTCAGGAGCCGGCGGCGAGCAGGGCCTGAACGGCACGGCCGCGCTGCCGCTGAACCAGTGGAGCCACCTGGCGGTCACGATCGCGGGCGGCACCGGCACCCTCTACGTCAACGGCACCGCCGTGGCCCGCAACACCGCGATGAGCCTCACCCCGGCGGCCCTCGGCACCCTGAAGAACAACTGGCTGGGCCGCTCGAACTACTCCGCCGACCCGGTCTTCGCGGGCGCCTTCGAGGAGTTCAACGTCTTCTCGCGGGCGCTGACCGCCGCCGAGATCACCGAGGTGCAGAACCGCCGGGCCGCCGACGCCTCGACGGGCCGGGGCGACCTGGCGTCGTACGCCTTCGACGAGACGGCCGGCGGGACGTTCGCGGACGCCTCCGGCCGCGGCCTGACCGCCACGTTGCGCCGCACCTGGGGCGGGCCCAGCCACCCCGGGTTCCTCGCGGCGTACCCGGAGACGCAGTTCATCGACCTGGAGTCGAGGACCAGCTCCGACTACACCAAGGTGTGGGCGCCGTACTACACCGCGCACAAGATCCTCAGGGGGCTGCTCGACGCGTACACCGCCACGGACGACGACCGGGCGCTCGACCTCGCGTCCGGCATGTGCGACTGGATGCACTCCCGGCTGTCCACGCTGCCGGAGGCCACGCTCCAGCGGATGTGGGGGATCTTCTCCAGCGGCGAGTTCGGCGGCATCGTCGAGGCGATCTGCGATCTGCACACCCTCACCGGCAAGGCCGAACACCTCGCCCTGGCCAAGCTGTTCGACCTGGACCGGCTGATCGACGCGTGCGCCGCGAACACCGACATCCTCGACGGGCTGCACGCCAACCAGCACATCCCGATCTTCACCGGCTATGTGCGGCTCTACGACGCGACCGGCGAGGAGCGCTACCTCGCCTCGGCCAAGAACTTCTGGAACATGGTCGTTCCGCACCGCATGTACGGCATCGGCGGCACCAGCACCCAGGAGTTCTGGAAGGCGCGGGACGTGATCGCGGGCACGATCAGCGCCACCACCGCCGAGACCTGCTGCGCCTACAACATGCTCAAGCTGAGCCGGACGCTGTTCTTCCACGAGCAGGACCCGAAGTACATGGACTACTACGAGCGGGCCCTGTACAACCAGGTGCTCGGCTCGAAGCAGGACAGGCCCGACGCGGAGAAGCCGCTCGTCACGTACTTCATCGGGCTGACGCCCGGTCACGTCCGGGACTACACACCCAAGCAGGGCACGACCTGCTGCGAGGGCACCGGCATGGAGAGCGCCACGAAGTACCAGGACTCGGTGTACTTCGCGAAGGCGGACGGCAGCGCGCTCTACGTCAACCTGTACAGCCCGTCCACGCTCACCTGGGCGGAGCAGGGCGTCACGGTCACACAGACCACCCGCTTCCCCGAGGAGCAGGGCAGCACGCTGACCTTCGGAGGCGGTCGCGCCTCCTTCACGCTGCGGCTGCGGGTGCCGTCCTGGGCGACCGCCGGGTTCCGGGTGACCGTCAACGGGCGTACGGTGTCCGGGACTCCGAAGCCGGGGAGCTACTTCGACGTGGCCCGGTCCTGGCGGGCCGGTGACACCGTCCGTATCGCCATGCCGTTCCGGACACGGGTGGAGAAGGCCCTCGACGACCCGTCCCTGCAGACCCTGTTCCACGGGCCGGTCAACCTGGTCGCCCGGAACGCGGCCACGGAGTACCTGAAGGTCGGGCTGTACCGCGATGCCGGTCTGTCCGGCGATCTGTCGCCCTCCCTCACACCGGTACCGGGCAAGCCACTGCACTTCACGCTGGGCGGGAGCGAGTGGGCGCCGTTCGCCGAGGGGACGGAGGATCCGACGCACGCCTACTTCCGGCGCGCGGAACCGAGGGTCGTGTTCGGCGGCCGGGACTCCGGTGTCACCAACCCGGCGAAGGCCGACGGAACCACGCTCCTGGACGAGATCTGGGCCGGGGCGCCGTTCCGGAACAAGGGGGCGCTGGTGGCGCGGGTGCGGACCACGGTGGACGCGTGGGTGTCGGCCGGGCTGCTGAGCAGGGCGGACGCGGACCGGGTGGTGGCGACGGCGGAAGCGGCTTCGTACCAGCCCTGAACGCCTGCCCGGCCGGGGCGTGTGCGGCGTTCGAGCGGGCGCCGCACACGGCCGAACTTTTTTGCGGCAGGGGTGATTGTTTCGCCCCTGGCATCCGTATCTCCCGGTGTTGGGCCGTTCATATCCCAGGAGGCACGATGCGCATCTCGCGCAGCACGGCAGGAACCGCGTTCGTGGGCGGTGCGTTGATCCTTACGCTGACCGCGCTCGCCTATCCCAGCATGCTGGGCGTGGAGAACGCGGCTTCCGGCCAGGACCGCATCATCGCCAACACCCAGTGGGGTCCGCTGACCGAGGCGGACCGCGACTTCGTGGTGCGTGTGCGCGCGGCCGGCCTGTGGGAGTACCCGATGGCGCAAATGATCAAGGAGCGGAGCACGTCGCCGGAGATGCAGGAAGTCTCCAAGCATCTGCTCGTGGGTCACGGCCGGCTCGACGCGGGCTGCCGCAAGATCTCCACGGACCTGGGCATCACCCTGCCGAACGAGGCGTCGCCGCAGCAGCAGCAGTTCGTGGCGACGGCCGAAGGCAGCACCGGCAAGGAGTTCGAGTCCACGGCCGTGACCATCATGCGCGTCGCGCACGGGGGCATCTTCCCGACGATCGCCAAGATCCGGGCGACCACCCGGAACAGTCTCGTGCGGGAGCTCGCCGACACGACCAACGACACCGTTCTCGACCACATCACGGTCCTGGAGCAGACCGGCCTGATCAACCAAGAGCAGGTCAGCTTCCAGATCACCGCCCCGCCCAAGCTGCCCCAGGAGCAGACGACACCGCCGCCGCCGCAGCAGGGTGCACCGGTCCGCGTGCTGCCGGTCCCCGAAGACCTGAAGGATTTCCAGACGGTCGCCCCCAATCCGTCCTACGGGGCACCGGCGCCGTCTCCGTCGGCCGGCTGAGCGGGTAGGGGTACGGGTCCGGGGCTGCGGTCCGTCCGCCGGCCCCGGTACTACGAACGGCGGCGGGGCTTGCCGCGCCTGTTGCCCTTGGGCGCGCCGCTCCCGCTCTTCCCGGCGCGCTTCGCCCCCGCCGACTTGCCGGGTGCCGGCTTGCGCCGGGCACCGCCCCGGTCCGCACCCGTGGACTCGCCCCGCGCCGGGGGCTGCTGACGGCCCCGGGTGCTGTTGACCGTGCGGCCGCGGACGATGCCGATGAAGTCCTCGACCTGGTCCGTCTTCGCGTCCTCGGGCCACGCCAGGGCCACGCTCGACTCGGGGGCGTCCTTGAGGGGCCGGTGGGTGAGGTCCTTGCGGTGGTGGAGGCGGGCGAGCGACAGCGGGACGACGAGCACGCCGATGCCCGCCGCGACGAGTTCGACGGCGTCGGCGGTGGTGGCGGGCCGTTCGAGGGCGGGCCGACCGGGGAGGTTCTCCCAGTCGAGGACGTCGTCGAGGGGGTGCAGCACGATGTCGTCGGACAGGTCTTCCGGCGCCACCTCGTCGACGGCCGTGACCAGGTGGTCCTTGGGCACCACGACGACCGTCTGCTCGGTGTAGAGGGGGATCGCGCTGAAGACCGACCGGTCCACGGGCGTGCGGACGAGGCCCGCGTCGGCGTCCCCGCCCAGCATCCGCTCGGCCGCCGCTCCGGCGGGCACCTGCGTGAGGATCAGCGGGACATCGGGCTGCCGCTCGTCCCAGATGCGCACCCACTTGTCGGGCATCACCCCGGGGACGTAGGCGAGCCGGAACGAGGGGGTTGCATCCGAGCCTGTCACCTCGCCAGGTTACCGGCCGTGGTCAGAGGTCGCGTACGTGCTCGATACGCTGGACGGTATGACGTCGCACCAGAGCACCCAGACGATGAAGCCCGCGACCGCGGCGAAGAAGCTGGGTGTGTACCTCGAGGCCACACCCGCCGAGTTCCAGGAGGGTGCCGTCTCGCGCGCCGAGCTGAACGAGCTCCAGGCGAACCCGCCGCAGTGGCTGCAGGACCTGCGGCGCAACGGCCCGCACCCCCGGCCGGTGGTCGCCGCGAAGCTCGGCGTCTCCATCGCGGGCCTCGCCCGCGGGGGTGTCACCGAGCCCCTCACCACCGAGCAGGTCGAGGCGCTGAAGCAGGAAGGCCCGGAGTGGCTGGAACGCGAGCGCGCCACCCAGGCGGAGGTCCGCAAGGAATCGGCCCGGATCAAGAAGAAGAACGCCGAACGTCAGGACTGACCAGAGCACCCCCTTCATTTTCGGACGGCCCCCACCGGATGACCCGGTGGGGGCCGTCGCTGTATTTCTGGGCGTCATCGGGCGTCGTGTGACGTCGGTGAAAACTTTCGGCCATGTCTTGACATGGCGATGAAACGATCCGTAGCTTGGCCGATCATTTAGATTCGTGAAGTGAGTTCACGGATATGAACGGAGACGCCCATGCGGGATCGCCGACGCTGCATCGACTTGCGGCTCCGCCGCGCGCGCCGCCTGGCTGCCGCGCTCGCCGTCTCGGGGCTCCTGTTCGGAACGGCCGCCTGCGGCTCAGGTTCCGGCAGCGCCCGGGCCGGCGACCCGAACACCTTGGAGGTGTGGACCCGGAGCGATCCGGAGTCCGCCATGACCTACCGGCGCGTGTTCGCCGCCTTCACCAAGAAGACCGGCATCAGGATCGACTACCAGCCGGTCATGAACTTCGACCAGCAGTTGCAGAGCCGCGCGTCCACCAAGGACCTGCCGGACGTCATGATCAACGACACGGCCCTGATGGGCAGCTACCAGTCCCAGGGCCTGCTCAAGCCCATCACCCCGGCCTCGATCGCGGGCCATGACGAGATCAGCGCCACATCCTGGTCGTCCACGGTGGGCCGCGACGGCAGGCACTACGGCATCCCGTACTCCCGTCAGGCCATGACGCTGTTCGTGCGCAAGGACTGGCGCGAGAAACTCGGCCTGCCGCAGCCGAAGACGTGGCAGGACACCCTCGCCCTCGCCAAGGCCTTCGCCACCCGCGACCCGGACGGGGACGGCAGGAAGAACACGTACGGCATGGTCGTCCCGGGCAGCGCCCAGAACGGCTACGTCGCCTGGTGGGGCGCCAGCTGGCTGTGGCAGGGCGGTGTGCGGATCCTCGACAAGGAGGGTTCCGGCTACCGGCCCGCCATGGACTCGGCGGCAGCCCTGCGCACCGTCACCTGGATGAAGAAGAACCTCTTCTGCGGCGACAACGGTGTCATCCAGCCCAGCGCCCTGACCTCCGTCACCGCGAACACCACCAACTTCCAGGACGGCAACGCCGGGATGTACCTCACCGGCCCGTACAACATCTCCACGTTCGACGAGGCGCTGGGCAAGGACACGTACGAGGTCCTGCCCGCGCCCGCGGGCCCGGCCGGGAACGACGTGCTGGCCGACGGCGAGAACGTCTACTTCGGCGCCAGGACCGGCAAGGCGGAGCAGGAGCGGAGACTCGCCGCGTTCCTCGTCTCCCGCGAGGGCCAGGAACTCGCCATGACCGGCGACCACCAGCCCGTCGTGCGCATCCCCGTCAACTCCACGCTGGACGCCGCGAAGGTGCGCAGCGACCCGCGCTGGAGCGTGGTGCAGAAGGCCTACGAGAAGGCCTCCGTGCAGTTCCCCAACGCACCCGACTTCGCCCCGATCAAGCAGGACACCGCCGACGCGCTCAACGCGATCTTCACCTACTGCGGCAGCGACGTCCGCTCCGGCCTGAAGGAACTCAACGACACCCTCGCCGGTGACCTCAAGGACCAGGACCTGTTGAAATGACCGCGACCGCGACGACGCCCGGGCCGCGCAGAGCCCGGGCCATCGGCAAGAAGGCCGTACTGCCCTGGCTGTTCCTCGCCCCGGGGCTGCTGCTGGCCCTCGTCTTCAAGTTCCTGCCCATGGGCAAGGGCGTCTGGCTCAGCTTCTTCGACGTGCGGCCCTTCCTCGGTGACAAGTGGGTCGGCCTCGACAATTACACGCGGGTCCTGACCGACCACCGCTTCCAGGACGCCATCGGCCACACCCTGCTCCTCGGCGTCGGGATGTCCCTCGGCGGGATCGTGGTCGGCTCCGCGCTGGCGCTGCTGCTGGAGGGCCAGGCCCGCTCGCTGAAGATCATCCGTACCGCCGTGTTCCTGCCCGTCGTCACCGCCACCGCGGTGGTGGGCGAGATGTGGCGGCTGATGTACTACCCGACCTCCGACGGCCTGATCAACAGCGGACTGGGGCTGTTCGGGCTGGGGCCCGTGCCCTACCTGGACAATCCCGACACCGCGCTGTGGGCGACGATGGCCATGGGCATCTGGATGCTCGCCCCGTACAACATGGTGATCATCCTCGCCGGACTGGCGGGCGTGGACCGCTCGTTGTACGAGGCCGCCGCGATGGACGGCGTCTCGCTGTGGCAGCGGCTGCGGCACATCACGCTGCCGGCGATCCGGCCCGCCCTCGGCATCGTCCTCACCCTCGCCGCCATCCGCGGACTGCGCGTCTTCACCGAGGTGTACGTCCTCACCGGCGGTGGTCCGGCCGGCTCCACCGACGTGTGGATGACCCGCGCCTACACCCTCGGCTTCACCCGTAACGACATCGGCGGCGCCTCGGCCGCCTCCGTGGTTCTGCTCTGCGTGACGCTGCTGCTCACCGTCACGGTCAACTACCTCCGCAAGAGGGGAGACGTGAGATGAGCGCCCCCGCCATCGATCCCGTCCGGACCCCGGTGACCGCCTCTCCCGCACGGAAGTCCGCCGGGAAGCAGCGCACCACCCCCGCCCGTTTCGACACCGCCCTCGGCTGGAGCGACCGGCCGGGACCCGCCTGGGCCCTGCGCGTCCTGCTCTGCCTGCTCGCCCTGGGCGTCTTCGCGGCACCGTTCCTGACGATCTTCTCCGGCTCCTTCAGCGAGAAGGCCAGCGGTTCGACCCTGTCCTTCCTCCCGCACCACCCGTCCTTGCTGAACTTCGACGTGGCGGGCGAGCGCGGCATCTGGGACTACTTCGGCAACTCCCTCGTCATCGCGGGCGGCGGACTGCTGCTCCAGCTCGCCGTCTGCACGCTCGCCGCGTACGCGCTGGCCCGGCACAAGTTCCGCGGGCAGGCGCTGATCCTGACCCTGTTCATGCTGACGATGATGCTCCCGGAGGAGGTCATCGCCATCCCGCTGTCCCTGGTGCTCGGTCATGTGCCCGTGGTGGGCATCGACTTGAAGGGCACGGTCTGGGGCGTGATCCTGCCGCTCGGCGCTTGGGGCTTCTCGGTGATGCTGCTGACGGAGTTCATGAAGGACATCCCCTCCGAGATCGAGGAGGCCGCCCGGATCGACGGCGTGGGCGAGCTGCGCATGCTGTGGCAGGTCGTCCTGCCGCTGTGCAAGCCCGCGCTCGGTGTCGCCGGGGTGCTCGGTTTCATCATGATCTGGGACCAGTACCTGCTGCCCCTGATCGCCGCCAAGGACCCCACCGACTACACGGTCACCGTCGCCCTGTCCATCCTGCGCACCGACCCCCAGGTCGGCTCCGGGGTGGTGCTGGCCGGTGCGGTCATCGCCCTGCTTCCCAGCCTGATCGTCTATCTGCTTCTCCAGCGCTCGCTGGTCACCGGCATCGCCGCCGGGGCCACCAAGGGCTGACCACCCACCCCCACGTTTGAGGGAGACATGAAGTTCCACGGAGTGCTGTTCTTCCCGGTCACGCCGTTCGCCGCGGACGGTTCACTGGACGAGGAGCGCCTGGCCCAGCACATCGAGTCGGGCGTCACCGCGGGCGCGGGAGGCGTGTTCGTCGCCTGCGGCACCGGCGAGTTCCACGCCCTGTCGACGGAGGAGATCGAACGGGCCACCCGGGTCGCCGTGCGGACCACGGCCGGACGTGTGCCGGTTCTCGCGGCGGCCGGCGGCCCCACGCCGGTCGCCCGTGACCAGGCCGCCCGCGTCCAACGCGCCGGCGCCGACGGCATCCTGCTGCTGCCGCCCTACCTCGTCAGCGCCCCGCAGCCGGGGCTCGTGCGGTACGTCGAGGAGGTCACCGCGGCCACGGACCTGCCCGTTGTCTTCTACCAGCGGGGCACCGCCCGGCTCACCGCGGAGACGGCCGCCCGGATCGCCGCCCTGCCCGGGGTGGTCGGCCTCAAGGACGGCATCGGGGACATCGAGCGGATGCACCGCATCGTCCGCGCGGTGCGTGCCGTGCCGGGCACGGAGGACTTCCAGTTCTTCAACGGCCTGCCCACCGCCGAGATGACCGCGCCCGCCTACCAGGGCGTCGGTGTCGAGCTGTACTCCTCGGCGGTGTTCGCCTTCGCCCCGGAGATCGCCCTGGCCTTCCACCGGGCGCTCGCCGAGGACGACGACACCCTGGTCTCCCGGCTCCTCGACGAGTTCTACGGCCCGCTGGTCGCCCTGCGTGACGAGGTCCCCGGGTACGCCGTGTCGCTCGTCAAGGCCGGAGTGACCCTGCGCGGCCTGGATGTGGGCGGGGTGCGGGCGCCGCTGCTCGATCCGACGCCGGAGCACATCGCCCGGCTCTCCAAGTTGCTCGACCACGGACTGGAGGTGGCCGGCGCATGAGCTCCAGCCGTATCCGTGAGCTGATCGTCACCCCGATCGCCTTCGGCGACCCGCCGCTGCTCAACTCCAACGGCGTGCACGAGCCGCTGGCCCTGCGGATCATCCTCCAACTGGTTCTGGAGGACGGCACGGTGGGACTCGGCGAGTCGCCGGGCGGAGCGGCCCGCCTGGAGCGGCTGCACGCCGCCGCGAAGGTCGTCGTCGGCATGGACGTCTTCGACACCACCGCGGTGGCCGCCGCGATCGACGCGGCCCTGCTGCCGACCGTGCCCAGCTCCCACGAGCGCGGCTGGACCACCTCGGCGGTGGAGGTGGCCTGTCTGGACGCGCAGGGCAAGCTGCTCGGCCGTCCGGTCAGCGACCTGCTGGGCGGCACGGTCCGCGACAGCGTGCCGTTCGCCGCGTACCTCTTCTACAAGTGGGCCGAGCACCCCGCCCTCGACGGCCGCCCGGCCGTCACCGACGACTGGGGCGAGGCCCTCGACCCGGCCGGGATCGTCGAGCAGGCCCGGCTGATGCAGGCGCGCTACGGCTTCAGGTCGTTCAAGCTCAAGGGCGGTGTCTTCCCGCCCGACGAGGAGATCGCCGCGATGCGGGCCCTGGCCGAGGCCTTCCCCGGGCAGCCGCTGCGGCTGGACCCGAACGTGGCCTGGACGGTCGAGACGTCCCAGTACGTGGCCCGTGAACTCGGCGGTGTCCTGGAGTACTTGGAGGACCCGACCAAGGGCATCCCCGGGATGGCGGAGGTGGCCAAGGACTCCCCCATGCCGCTCGCGACCAACATGTGCGTGATCGCCTGGGAGCATCTGAAGCCGGCCGTCGAGCAGAACGCCGTCCAGGTCCTGCTCACCGACCACCACTACTGGGGCGGACTGCGCCGCACCCGTGAACTGGCCGCCGTGTGCGAGGCGTTCGGGCTCGCCCTGTCGATGCACTCCAACTCGCACCTGGGCATCAGCCTGGCCGCGATGACCCATGTCGCCGCGGCCATCCCGAACCTCGACCACTCCTGCGACACGCACTACCCGTGGAACTCCGCGGACGACGTGATCGTCCCCGGCGTGCTGGAGCTGCGCGACGGCGAGGTGAAGGTGCCCACCGGGCCGGGGCTGGGTGTGGAGCTCGACCACGACCAGCTGGAGCGACTGCACCGGCGGTACGTCGACTCGGGCATGCGCAGCCGGGACGACACCGGCTACATGCAGCGGTTCCAGCCGGAGTACGAGCTGAGGCTGCCCCGCTGGTGACCTCCGTGCGCCCCTCCCCGGGGAGGGGCGCACACCCTCACTTAACGGACTTGGGCACCTTCAGCCGATCCCAGCTGACCTTGCCGGGGATGCCGTCGGCGTCCTTGCCGGAGAAGCCCTGCTTGTGCTGCCACAGCGCGTAGGACCGGCGGTCGGCCTCGCTCCAGGCGGGGCTGGGCCCCTCCTCGTAACGGCTGCACCCTCGCGACCAGGCGGCGTACAGCTGGTTCTCCGGCCGCGGTAGCGGGCGTCGGGCTTGACCGGGCAGGGGGCCTCGTCGGCGTGGTCGGGTCGCTCGCTGCGCGCGGCGAGCCGGGCCGACGGGGCCGGCTGGCGCTGCGCCCTGCGGGTGAAGGCGTCCCGGGACGGTCTCCTTGGACGGGCCGGTCTCCTCGATCTCCAGCGCGGCGGTGGACAGCGGCAGTACCTGCCGGACGACCTTCACGCGGGCTGCCGTCTCGGGCATGGCCGCGCCGAGGGCGACCTCGCGCAGCGCCGGGTCCTCGGCTGCGCCGATCGAGCGCTCCCACACGTTCAGGTAGTCGACGAACGGCGTCTGGGCGAGCGAGGGCAGCCGGTCGCCGGGCTTCTCCGGGTCGCGGTGGCCGTCGGGCTGGTCCCAGTAGGTCCACTGTGCGGGCGGCTCCGGCGCGGACGGCAGCAGCTTGCGCCCGCTGCCGGCGCCTTCCCCGAAGACGAACAGCAGCTGGTCGCCGGTCTGGAGAGAGCCCGGTGCCCTCGACGAACGGCTCGGAGCGCTTGTCGAGGTCCTGCGGGGTGACGAGCGAGGGACGGCGGCGGCGGACCTTCAGTTCATTGAAGTCCCAGCGGGCCGTCAGGCCCTCGAAGGTCAGCGACTCCTCGTCGGCGGACGGGGGCACGCTGTGGCTGCGCGCACCGCGCGGGATCAGCACGTTCTGGGCCTCGGCGCGCGGGGCGCGTCGTCGGGGTGGCATGGACGCGCACGAAGTTGATCGCAGCCTTACGGGACGCATCCTTCGAGTGCCCTCTTTCGACCGGGACATGCCCGCCCCAAACGCCAGGCCGCGCCACCCCTTCCGGCCCGTAGAAGTATCTACGAGCATGGCTACGGCCGGGCGGCACGCGGAACCCCGCGGGTCACCGGCCCGTTCCAGCGCGCCGACCGCGGCGCCGCCGACTGTGCCTGGGGTGGACATGCAGAGCGTCATGTGGAAGCAAGCCGTCGAGTGGCTCGCCGCGGCCGCCACGGACCCCCAGGAGTGCAAGCGGGAGTGGGACTACGGCGCGGGCACGATGCTCGTGGAGGCCGGCCGCTACTGGGACGTGCTCAGCGTCCCCGACCGGCTGGGCCTGCTCGCGCTGGACATCCTGTGGCGCGACCCGCTGAAGGTGCCCGGCCCCACCCTGGTCGACTGCGCGGCCCGCAGAGTGGGGTTCTTCCTGCCTCCCGATCCGGTCAGTGAGTGGGTCGGCTTCGGCGTGCGGCACGTCGGCCGGGGCTCCTGGGTCGCCGTGCCGCCGCCCTACAGGCCGGCCGGCCGCCTGGAGTGGCTCGTCCCGCCGGACGGAACCGGCAGTCTGCACATCCCCGGCACGCTCGAAACGGCGCTGCGCGAGGCCAGCCGGACCCTCGCCGTGCTGGCGCCGGTCAGCGCGGAGCCGGTGGTGATGGACGGTTGGTGAAGCGGGCGCCGGAAGCGGGCGCCGACGTCCCCGGGTGGCGGCCGGAGGCAGGGCGGGTGCCGGCGGGCGCGGCCGGGCCCGGGTGCCGGCCGACGGCCGGGTGAGGGGCGGCAGCCGGGTGAGGGGCGGCGGGGACGACCGGACCCATGTGCCGGCCGGCCGCCCACGAGGTGACGGCGGTCCAGGTCTCGCTCTCGGCCGGCGCGGCGAAGGAGACCCACTGGCCGTCCCGGTGCTCCGGGACCGTGTTCCCCCGGGCTTCCCACTCGGCGACCAGGGCCGCGTAGATCGGCGGATGTCCCGCGTATCCGCTGGTGAGTTCGGCGTACGAGCGGGGCGCGGCGTCGTTCCCCGGAAGGCGCCGCGCCGTCTCCGTGCTGTCCATGCCTGGGAAACGCGCCGCCGCACACCGTTGGTACGCGGGGCGGACCCCGTCCGTCGGGTCGAGTGAACCCGTCACCCGTACGGCGGCACGCGGACACCGGACAAACATCCAGTCAGGCGGTCGCCCGTTCAGAGCGGGGGGCGGTTCCAGGCCACATGTCTCTTCCAGGCCGGCCGGTGGCCCCGGCCGGCTCATGCGGAACATCGCTCCCGGGTCTGACGGAATTCTCGACCGGGGCAGGCGCATCCGGTAACACTGACCTCACGCCCAGAATCCGGTACGACGGCAGGGAGAGGCCATGTCACAGCGCCCTGACCTCCGGCAGCGCAGGGCCGTGCTGGAGCACGAGTGGTCCCGCTGGGTGCCGCGGCTGAGCGTCCCGGGCACGCGGCCCGGCGGCACCGCGACACTGCGCCACGAGGTGACCGAGTCCTGGGCCCGTTCGCTCGGCAGTGTGGACCCGGGCCGGGACAGCGCCCCGGTCACCGACGGCGGCCGGGTGCACCAGCGCTGGACGTCCTCACCGCTGTACCGGCCGGTCTCCGCTCTCGCCGAGGAGCTGCACAGCATCGCCGAGGACGCCGGGTTCGTCACGGCGGTCACCGACGAGTCCGGCACCATTCTGTGGACCTGCGGCGGCCCGACCATGCGCCGCCGGGCCGAGCAGGTCAACTTCGCGCCGGGCGGCCGCTGGGACGAGCAGGCCATGGGCACCAACGCGCTGTCCCTCGCCCTGCGCACCGGCCGCCCCAGCTCCGTCTTCTCCGCGGAACATCTGGTGTCGGCCCTGCACGGCTGGGTCTGCTACTGCGCCCCGGTGCACAGCCGGGACGGCCGCGTCCTCGGCGTACTGGACCTGTCCACCACCTGGGACCGCTCGCACCCCTTGGCCATGTCCACCGTCCGCACACTGGTGTCGACGATCGAGGCCCGCCTGACCACGGAGGCGCCTCGCCCGGCCCGGCTGCGGCTCACGTGCCTGGGCTCCGAACAAGCCGTGCACGAGGGACAGCCGCTCCCTCTGCGCCCACGCCAGCTGGAGATCCTCACCCTCCTCGCACTCGAACCCGAAGGCTTCTCCCCGGAACGGCTGCGCGCAGCCCTGTACGGCGACCGGCCGGTCACCTCCTCCACCTTCAAGGCGGAGATCTCCCATCTGCGCCGGGCGCTGGGCGGCGCGATTTCCCCCCGCCACTACGCCCTCACCGCCCCGGTGTCCTGCGACGCCGCCGACGTCCTGCGCGCACTCGAGCAGGGCGACACGGACACCGCTGTGCGCCGCTACGGCGGCCCGCTCCTGCCCCGCTCCGAGGCCCCCGGCATCGAGGAGTGGCGCACCCGCCTCGAAGTGGCGGTACGCGAGGCCGTGCTGGCCAGCACCCGCCCGGAGCACGCCCTGCGCTACGGCGAACGGGCCCCCTACGACGCGGAGATCCACGAGCACGCGCTGCGGCTGCTCGGCCCGGACGACACGCGCCGCGCAATCGCGGCGGGCCGGCTGACGACGGCCCTGCGCGACTGACGGGCCGTCCCCACGCGCCAACCTTGCGCCAACCTCCCGGGAGCACAGTGAGGGCCGTCACGAGGGCACGGTCCGTCGCCCGCCCCGCACCGCCCTTCACCGAGGAGAGCCGCCATGGTGTACGCGCAGCCAGGAACCGAAGGCAGCATCGTCACCTTCGCCCGCCGCTACGACAACTTCATCGACGGCGACTGGACAGCCCCCGTCGAGGGCCGCTACTTCGAGAACCCGACGCCCGTGACCGGCAAGGTCTTCTGCGAGGTCGCCCGTTCCACCGCGGCCGACGTCGATCTCGCCCTGGACGCCGCGCACCGGGCGGCCGACCAGTGGGGCCGCACGTCCACGGCGGAACGCGCGAACATACTGAACAGGATCGCGGATCGCATCGAGCAGAACCTGGAGAAGATCGCGGTCGCCGAGACCTGGGAGAACGGCAAGCCGGTCCGCGAGACCCTGGCCGCCGACCTCCCGCTGGCCGTGGACCACTTCCGGTACTTCGCCGGAGTCGTCCGCGCGCAGGAGGGCAGCATCGCGGAGATCGACGCCGACACGGTGGCGTACCACTTCCACGAGCCGCTGGGTGTGGTCGGCCAGATCATCCCGTGGAACTTCCCGATCCTCATGGCCACCTGGAAGCTCGCCCCCGCGCTGGCCGCGGGCAACTGCGTCGTCATCAAACCGGCCGAGCAGACCCCGGTCAGCCTGCTCTACGTCATCGACCTGATCGCCGACCTGCTCCCGCCGGGCGTGGTCAACGTGGTCAACGGCTTCGGCGTGGAGGCGGGCAAGCCGCTGGCGTCCAGCCCGCGGGTGGCGAAGGTGGCGTTCACCGGCGAGACGACGACCGGCCGCCTGATCATGCAGTACGCGAGCGAGAACATCATCCCGGTCACGCTCGAACTGGGCGGCAAGAGCCCCAACATCTTCCTGCCCGACGTCATGGCGTCCGACGACGACTTCCTCGACAAGGCGGTCGAGGGCTTCGTGATGTTCGCCCTCAACCAGGGCGAGGTCTGCACCTGCCCGTCGCGCGCCCTGATCCCCTCGTCGATCTACGACGACTTCATGGCCCGCTGCGTCGAACGCACCCGGGCCATCGTCGGCGGCGACCCGCTGGACCCCGCCACGATGATCGGCGCGCAGGCGAGCAACGACCAGTACGAGAAGATCCTCTCCTACCTCGACATCGGCAGGAAGGAGGGTGCCGAGGTCGTGACGGGCGGCAACCCCCGCGCGGTGCCCGGCCTGGAGGGCGGCTACTACATCGAGCCCACCATCTTCCGCGGCACCAACGACATGCGGATCTTCCAGGAGGAGATCTTCGGCCCGGTCGTCTCGGTCACCACGTACGACTCGGTCGACGAGGCCCTGAAGATCGCCAACGACACGCTGTACGGCCTCGGCGCGGGTGTCTGGACCCGCGACGGCAACACGGCATACCGCCTGGGCCGCGAGATCAAGGCGGGCCGCGTCTGGACCAACTGCTACCACGCGTACCCGGCGCATGCGGCGTTCGGCGGCTACAAGAAGTCCGGCATCGGCCGCGAGAACCACAAGATGATGCTCGACCACTACCAGCAGACGAAGAACATTCTTTGTTCTTACAGCCCTCAGAAGCTTGGGTTCTTCTAGCGCTTCAAGTGGGTGGTCTGAAGGCACTGTTGCTCTCCAGACCACCCAGGGCGACAAGCACGCTCGCCAACAAGTTCAACACCTTGCGCCACCACACGGCCCTCAGGTGACATCATCCCGGTCCAGCCGTGGACCGGAAGTGGAATCTCAAAGATCCAGTCGCCCCCGCCTCCGCCGCCCGAGTGCGACCTTCGACTCCGTGACACAGCTGGGAACTGATCACCGGGCTAGGAGTCCGTCATCGTGTGAACGGCCGGGATGCCAGTGAAGCGGTGGGGAAGTTGTGACAAGCAGCAACGGCAGCAATCCGTCGGCAGCGGGTCCGGGCACGCCTGCGCCGGGGCAGCCGCGCTGGGCCTGGTGGGTCGTAGGCATCGTCGTGCCCGTCGTTGGCATCGCAGCCACGGTGTTCGTCAGCAACCGGCACGGCTCTGCTGACGACTCGAAGCCACCCGCCGGCGCTGGGGCACCGTCTGCCACGCATGATCAAGCCAAGCCCGCCGCATCAGCGGATACGGCCAGCCCGGAGAACACGGCGTCCCAGCGCCATGTTCGGTCCACACACCATTCAGTTCCGGACCAGCGCCTACGGGGTTGACATCGACTTCGACACGCGCAAGCCGCTTGTTGCGGATGATCTCAAGGGCGCCGACTTGTCGGCCGTCACTGATGGAAGCGGGACGGCTGGGTCCACCAACTTTCATGGTGGCCCCCGGCTCGCGGCGATCATTGCGCCGATTTCGGGAAGTGATGCTGATCCAACCGAGGCGCAGTGCGCGGAGGCGTTGCGGAGCAACGGCGACCCCATGCTGCAGGACCCGCCTCAAGATGGGCAGTTCTGTGTTCAGACCACCGAGGGGCGTATCGCGTTCGTGCGTGTCGTGTCGGCCGCACCGGGTGGCCACACCATGAGGCTCACAGACGCCGCTGACCAGGGCCAGCCGCCGGCCCAGGCTGTCCATCTGGACCTGGAGCGGGCTGGGCGGTTCCACGCCGGTGCGCAGCGCCTCGGCGATCGCGCCGACCTCGGTGCGCATGCCGGTGGCCGTGACGACCATCTCGGCGCGGCCACGGGTCAGCGCGGTGTTCATGAAGAGCATGCAGGTGCGCTCGGCAAC
>NZ_JAAHBP010000023.1 GCF_023184515.1 Streptomyces sp. D2-8
AGACGACCAGCTGCTTGATGTTGAGGATCAGGTCGGTGACGTCCTCCTTGACGCCCGGCACGGTGGTGAACTCGTGCAGCACGCCGTCGATGCGGATGGACGTGACCGCCGCACCCGGGATCGAGGACAGGAGGGTCCGGCGCAGGGAGTTGCCGAGGGTGTAGCCGAAGCCCGGCTCCAGCGGCTCGATCACGAACCGGGAGCGGAATTCGTCGACGACCTCTTCGGTCAGGGACGGACGCTGAGCAATGAGCACGGGGTGGTGCCTCCAGTGGTTTGGCGCTCGCTGTGTGACGCCGTGGACACACGAAGGGTACGGGCGCTACGGATGCGACTCCGGGAGATAGCACGTGGAGAGGTCCATCAGCCACAGTGGCGACCACGGTACCCAAGATCGGCAGGGGGATGGTGGTCCCCAGGGCCTCAGCGTGTGAGGTCACGACGACTCGTTGCCTGGGTTTCAGCTGCCTGTTGATCGCGGAGTGACTCAGCAGAAGGGGGATGGAGGCTGTCCCAGGCGCAACTACGCTGATGCGTGCGTTTGCTTGGTGGACGATCAGCCTGTCGATCTCCTGAGTGGCCCACCCTGCTGCGGCGGCTGATTCTTCAGTCACGTGAGTGATGCGGCGCACCGCGTGACGGAAGTCCTCGTTCCGGGAACCGCCGCCGGGGATGCAGCTGGAGTCTGCGTGCCTGCCGTCGCTGCCCCATGCGGCTGGTCCGAGGGCTCCGGCACCCAAGGCCACCACCGACACCTCATCCAACCTGCTCTGCGCTTTCTCGCCGACCGCCAGCCATCGAAATCACCCGCCGCGCCAAGTCACCGTGCGCCCCGGTGAAGCGCAGACTGTGCCTGTCCGAGACCCTGGTGAAGGTCATGCCGCCTGGATGCTCGAAGGCGGGCAGGGCCAGGTCGCGACGAGCTGAGCCCTGAGGTGGAGTGGGGGGAAAGTCCCAGAGGACTCCCATTGCCGTCGGCCACTCTTTCGGCGATATGCAGAGTGAGGATGACGTCCCCTCGGATGTGTGGCCGGGTCGCCTTCGTGATGGTGCAGGTCCCGGCGGTGATCGGCCCGGCAGCCACGAACCTGGCGGGGGACGCCGCCTTGACCAGCTCGTGCAGCGGCCCGGGAGGCTCGGTCGCACCACCGGACCGATGGAGGTCACGCCTCGCGGGAACCCTCGTACATGGCCTCGATGGCCTCGGCGTACTCGCGCTCCACGACAGGCCGCTTGACCTTGAGGCTCGGCGTGAGCTCGCCGTGCTCCACGTCGAGGTCGCGCGGCAACACCGAGAACTTCTTGATGGTCTGCCACCGCTGCAGTTCGCCGTTGACGCGCTGGACGAAGCCGTCGATCAACTCGTGCACCTGCGGTGACGAGACGACCTCCGCGTAGCCGCGGCCACCGAGGTCGTGGGATGCCGCCCAAGGCATGATGGCGGTTTCGTCGAGGGCGATCAGAGCGGTGCAGTAGTTGCGGCCGTTGCCGATGACGAGGACGTTGCTGACGAACGGGCAGATGGCTTTGAAGCGCCCTTCGATCTCCGTAGGAGCCACGTACTTGCCGCCCGAGGTCTTGAACAGGTCCTTCTTGCGGTCGGTGATCCGGACGAAGCCGTCGCCGTCGACCTCTCCGATGTCGCCGGTGTGGAACCAGCCGTCGCTCTCCAGCACCTCGTCGGTCTTCTCCGGGAGGTTGTGGTAGCCACGCATGATTCCGGGCCCTCGGAGAAGGATCTCGCCATCGTCGGCGATGCGGACCTCGGTCCCGGGCAGGGGTTTGCCGACGGTGCCGACGCGAAGGTCGTCGGCGGGGTTGACGGTGCAGGCGGCGCTGGTCTCGGTCAGGCCGTAGCCTTCGAGGACGGGCACGCCGGCGCCGGCGAAGAAGTAGCCGATGTCGGGCGCGAGCGCGGCACTGCCCGAGACGCTGCCGCGCAGATTGCCTCCGAAGGCAGCGCGGATCTTGCGGTACACCAGCCGGTCGGCCAGGGCGTGCTGCACGGAGAGCCGCATAGGGGCCCTGCGCCTCGCGTTCGCCGCCACGGTGTTCTGCTGCGCCCTGGCGTAGTCGCGGGCGACCTGCGCCGCCCAGAGGAAGATCTTGTACTTGGCGCCGCCCTCGGCCCTCGCCTTGCTCGCGATGCCGTTGTAGACCTTTTCGAAGATCCGCGGTGCGGATGCCATCACGGTGGGCCGAACGGCGGGCAGGTTGGTGATGATGCGGTCGACACGCCCGTCCACGGCCATCACATGTCCGGTCCCGATCTGACCGGAGATCAGAGCCTTGCCGAAGACGTGGGACAGCGGAAGCCAGAGGAACTGCACGTCGTCGGGTCGCAGCAGCCCGCTGACCTCCTGTGCTACGCCCTGGTACGACCAGCAGTCGTGGACGAGGCGAACGCCCTTGGGGCGGCCGGTCGTGCCGGAGGTGTAGATGAGGGTCGCGAGTTGTTCCCGCTCGATGGCGCCGACGGCTGCCTCGATTGCGGCAGGGTGCTCTTCCAGGTGCGCGGTGCCGAGCTTCTCGAGCTCGGCGAGTGACAGCACCTCCAGGCCGTCCACGGGTAGGGCGTCCGCCTGTGGGTCGAAGAGGATCGCGTGGTCGAGCCCGGGAAGGCGGTCGGCATGGGCGACCACCTTGGCCAGCTGGGCGGCGTTCTCGACGAAGATCGCCCGGCTTCCGGAGTCGGCGAGGATGTACGCCGTCTCGTCGGCATTGGTGCTGGGGTAGACGGCGGTGGCGGCAGCGCCCGCGCACATGACGCCCATGTCGGCCAGGATCCATTCCACGCGAGTGGAGGAGGAGATCGCCACACGCTCTTCGGGCCGCACCCCGAGTGCGAGAAGGCCCGCCGCGATCACCTTGACCCGCTCGCCGGTCTGCGCCCAGGTCAGCGAGTGCCACTGCTCGGTGCCGGAAGAGCCGTCGTCGGACGGTGCGGGGTAGCGGTAAGCCTCCAGGTCAGGTGTGGCCCGGACTCTTGAGAGGAAGAGGTGCGCCACGGAAACGGGGCGGCTTTCAAGAAGAGACTGCGCGGAACTCACATCGACCTCCGGGCCCGGATGCGCCCATCCAAAGGCTTGTTAACTGGCTGGTAACTCGTAAGCAGATCTGAGACTAAGGGCAAAGCCTCCGGCACGTAAGGGGGAGGTTCTGGGGTGAACCCCCGCCTACCGTGGGTGTGCTGCGCGCTGTTGGTCAATGCGCCACATGCAGTGGGCGAAGCGTGTAGCGACGGCTTGGCCGAGCGGGCGGAAGGGCAGAGTGGGAGGTCGTTCCCCGGGCGACCCGCCGTGGTGGAACGGCACACGAGGGTTCGTCGGCTGGTCAGGCCCCGGCCGAGACCTGAGTCTTCTCGCCCGAGGCCGCGGCTGTTTCTTCTGCCGCCTGGAGTGTCTTGTTGCGGTGTACGGAGGACAGGAAGGAGGCCGCGATCAGGAACACGCCGACCAGGCCGGTGATGATCTCGCTGATCTCGTGCTGGATCGTCACCAGCAGGATCGCGGCGAGCGCGCCGATCGCGTAGTGGGCGCCGTGCTCCAGGTAGACGTAGTCGTCCAGGGTGCCCTCGCGGACCAGATAGACCGTCAGTGAACGCACGTACATCGCGCCGATGCCCAGGCCGAGCGCCATCCAGAAGATGTGGTTGGTGATGGCGAAGGCGCCTATCACCCCGTCGAACGAGAAGGACGCGTCCAGCACTTCCAGGTACAGGAAGAGGAAGAACGCGGCCTTGCCGGCCAGGGCGACCGCCGGGGCCGGTCTGCCCTCGGCCCTGGCCTCTTCCTCCTCCTCGTGTTCGTGCTCCTCCTCCTCTTCGAGTTTGTCCTCGAAGTAGCCGGAGAGACCGCCGACCACGAGATACGTGACCAGGCCGGCGACGCCGGAGAGCAGCACGGTGGCGGACTTGTCGGCGTGGCCCGTGCTGACGTGGGCGTTGGTGGCGAAGGTCGTCGCGGTGGCCAGCAGCACGATCAGCGCGACGCACACCGAGAGCATGTCGACCTTGCCGAGTTTGGCGAGCGGGCGTTCCAGCCGGGCCAGCCACTTGATGTCCCGGTCCTCGAGGATGAAGTCCAGGAAGATCATCAGCAGGAACATGCCGCCGAACGCGGCGATCGCCGGGTGGGCGTCGGTGACCAGGTCCTCGTAGCGGTTCGGGTCGTCGAGGGCGAGCTGCACCGCCTCGACGGGGCCGACCTTCGCGCTGATGGCGACGATCACGACCGGGAACACCAGCCGCATGCCGAACACCGCGATCAGAATGCCGAGGGTGAGGAAGACGCGCTGCCAGAAGGCGTTCATCTTCTTCAGGATCCCGGCGTTGACGACCGCGTTGTCGAAGGACAGCGAGATCTCGAGGATCGACAGGATCAGTACGATCCCGAACGCCTCCCAGCCCCACTGCCATGCGGCGAAGGCAAGGCCGGCCGCCGTGACGGCGAACGACCAGCCGAATGTCCTCAAGATCATGTCTTTCCCATGCAGTCGGAGTGAATACGGAGGCTGGGGGGCTCCGGCGCCGCTCGTGTCACGACGCCGGCCGGTCGAGATGGCTTGTGGGCGCGTGGGGTGCTACCTCGAACCAAACGGTCTTTCCCGTGGCCGTGGGCGTACTGCCCCAATCGGCCGCCAGGGCCGCGACCAGCAACAGGCCGCGACCACTCTCGGCGTACGGCTCGCCACCATGCGAGGTCCGGAGGGGGCGAGCCGTGTCGGCCACCTCCACCCGCAGCCGGGCCCTCGTCCAGCTCACGACGACGCTGTACGGGCCGGTGGCGTGCTGCAGCGCGTTGGCGATCACCTCGCCGGAGAGCAGCGCCAGGTCATCCAGCGTCTCGTCCGGAAGCGGCAGACCCCAGTCACCGACCGTCGACAGGATGAGCCGACGCGCCGTGGGAACGGTCTCGTCCCCCGTGCTGAGGGTGAAGTCGCGGCACAGGAGTTCTCTGTGGGTGTGCACCATGATCACCCCTTGACAGGTGCGCTCCCGGTGCGGACCGGGCGGCGACACCGCGGACACGGTCGGCGGGCGTGAGGCAGCAGGCATATGAAGGAGGGGCCGGCAGTGGTTCCCGGGATCGGGCGTATGGCTTGTCGTCCGCCCGCGTTGGTGCGCCCGCGCCGGGTAGAGGTTGATCTGTCTGTGATGCGTGGCCGGTCCATTTCGGGACGGACCGGCCACCTGCCCCTTGCCTGGCTCAGGACTTCTGGGCGAGGGCCTTCAGCGCCTTCTCCGCGCCGGGGTTCAGCTGGACGGGGGTGACGATCTCGGCCATGTCGAGATCGATGTCGGCCGCGGCCGCGTTCACCTTCTCCAGTTCGCTCTTCTTCTCGTAGACGAGGTTGACGATCTCGGCGGCGAGATCCGGGTCGAAGCCCTTCTTCACCAGCAGCACGTTGGGTACCACGATCGTGGGCACGTCCTTGGACTGGTTGTATACGGACTTGGGGATGGAGGCCGTCATGTAGACGTCGCCGTACTCCTGGTTCAGAGCGGACAGTTGCGGTGTCACGTCCAGGAAGCGGACCTCTTTCTTGAGGCTGGTGGTGAGGTCCGTGATCCCGCCGCTGGGCAGCCCGCCGGACCAGAACAGCGCGTCGATCGTGCCGTCCTTCATGGCGTCCACGGTCTCGGGGAGACCGAGACGGTCGGCGGAGACGTCCTTGTCGGGGTCCAGCCCGGCGGCCTTCAGCAGCCGGTTGGCGATCACTTCCGTGCCGGAGCCGGGGGCCCCGATGGAGATTCGCTTGCCCTTCATGTCCTTGATGGAGTCGATCCCCGCGTCGGAGCGGACCAGTACCTGGGTGTAGTTCGGGTACAGCCGGGTCAGTGCCTCGATGTCCTGGGGGGAGGAGAAGGACTCCTTGCCCTCGACGGCGTCGCCGGCGGTGTCCAGCAGGGAGAAGGCGACGTCGTAGGTGCCGGCTCCGAGGCCCTGAATGTTCTGCACGGAGGCGCCGGTGGTGGTGGCGGTGGCCCGGTAGCCGTCGAGGTTGTCGGAGATCAGCTCCGCGAGTCCGCCGCCGATCTGGTAGTAGACGCCGGTGGTGGGGCCGGTCGCGATGGTGAGCCGGCCTCCCTTCCCGCCGCTGTCGGCGGCCGTGTTCTCGGTCTGCTTCCCGCCACCGCAGGCGGTGGCGAGCAGACCTACGGCGAGAGCGGCGGTGGCGAGGCGCAGGGTGCGCATCCGGTGCTTCATGAGGAGAGCTGTCCTTCCGTGATGGTGTCCGCCTCGGGGTTCTCACCGGTGGTGGAACCCGAGAGGGTGGACTGCCGACGGCGTACGAGATGCACGCCGAGGGCGAGTACGAGGGCCGCGCAACCCGCGGAGATCGCCACGGGTTCGAGGTACAGCAGGCACAGGGCGGCGGCGGCGCACAGCGCACGCTCCACCGGGCCCGCCGGGCCGAGCAGCCGGCCTCCGGTGGCCGCGGCCAGTGCGGCTACGGCGAGGGCGGAGACCGCGGTGGTCCACAGGACGCCCCACAGGCCGCCGGTGCCGAGCAGATGGGCGCCGTTGTCGGTGAGGACGAAGGCGAACGGCACGAGGAACGCGGGCAGCGAGTACTTCCAGGTCGCCACCATCGTGCGCATCGGGTTGCCGCCGGTGATGGCGGCGGAGGCGGCCGCCGCCATGGCCGTCGGCGGGCTCACTTCGGAGAGCACGGCGTAGTAGAAGATGAACATGTACGCCTCGTGGGTGGCGACTCCCAGTTCGAGCAGGGCCGGCGCGATGATCACCGCGGCGATGATGAACGAGGCGGTGACCGGGACCGCGAGCCCGAGGATCGACACCGCGACCGCGGCGAAGAGAACGGTCAGGACCAGTGTCACGGTCGGGTTCTCGCCGAAGGCCCCGGCCGCGTCGACGATGACCGAGGCCAGGTTCAGGCCGAGACCGGTCTGGGTGACGACGGCGACGATCATGCCCGCCGCGGCGCAGGTGGCGACGACCGGGAGGACCGACTTGCTGCCCTCTGCGAGGGCTTGGTACAGCCGTCGCGGCGTCATCCTGTGCTTGGGGTCGAGGAACGACAGCAGGAACTGCAGGGCCGTCGCGTAGACCACCGCCCTGAAGGGGGGCAGTCCCATCGCCATGAAGCCGACGATCATGAAGAGGGAGAGGAAGTGGTAGCCGAACCGGCCCAGCAGGCGCAGTGCCGAGGTGGGCTCGTCGTCCACCACGGGCTGGGTGTGGTGCTTGCGGGCGTCGATCTCGACGGCGAGGAGGATGCCCAGGTAGTACAGGAGCGTGGGCACCAGCGCGTACAGCAGGACGGTGAGGTAACTCTCTCTCAGGTACTCGGCGATGATGAACGCGGCGGCGCCCAGTGTCGGCGGGGAGAGGATCGCGCCGATCCCGGCGGCCGCGAGCACTCCGCCGCCCTGCTCCTTGCCGTAACCGGCCCGGCGCAGGACGGGCCAGGCGACCGAGCCCAGGCTGACCGCGGTCGCGGTGCCGGAACCGGAGACGGTGCCGAGGAGGAAGCCCGCGGCGGTCACCGTGCGTCCGGGCGCGCTGCGGGAGCCGCGGAAGGCCGCGAACGACAGGTCGATGAAGAACTTGCCCGCGCCGGAGATGTCGAGGACGGCGCCGAAGATGGTGAACAGGACGATGTAGGTGCCGGCGACGTTCAGCGGCACACCGTAGACGCCGTCGGTGCCCATGAAGAAGTGGGCCGCGATCGCGTCGATGTCGAAGCCGCCGTGCGCCAGTGACCAGTCGTACGGCAGCAGTCCGCCGTAGTACGCGTACACCAGGAAGCTCGCGCAGAAGGCCGGCAGGACCCAGCCGGTGGTGCGTCGGCACGCCTCCAGGACCAGCACGATCATGGCGAGGCCGGCCGCCGTGTCCAGCGAGGTCGGCAGCTGGCGCCGCTCGATGAAGGCGTCGAACTCCAGCAGCGGGTACAGGCACACGGCGAGTGCCGCCGCGGCGAGCAGCCAGTCGAGCCACCCCGGGTTGTCGTGGCGGACGGCCGCCTTGTCCGGCACCCCGTCGGCGGGCGCGGTGCGGTCACCGCGTCGCCAGGGCAGCAGCAGCGCCGGTACCCGCACTGTCCCGCGGTGGGTCAGGAAGATCAACGGCAGCGTCCCCGCGAGGAAGAGGGTCAGGTAGTACTGGGTGCCCTTGGCAACCGGAAAGAAGATCGCGTACAGAACGAAGACCGACAGCGCGGCGCACACCACGGACACGGCCGCGGAGACCCGGGGGGAGAGTTTCCGGGCCGGCCGCTCCTGCTCGAACTCGGCCACGAGCTCCTCGGCTGATCGCTGCCTCGGCTCGGGCGGCACCGTTGCCATGCTCATCGCGGCTTCTCCTGGAACTAGGCGGTTCGTGGTGTCCCAGACCGTGGCAGCTGTTCACATGCGTGCAACAGAGCACGACCGAGGACTTAACGTAGGTTTAGGGTTCAGTGACGGCGGTCACTTCTACGCTCATCGCACCGGCTGTGACCTGCGCGCTCCCTCGGCACCTGTGCCGCCGGGCCTCAGGGCCCGCCGGATTCCATCCACCGGGAGGCCGTGTGCGGATACTTCTCGTCGAGGACGACAACCGGGTCGCCGACGCCCTCACCGGTGCCCTCCGGCGCCACGGATACGAGGTACGGCGTGCCGCGAACGCCGCCGACGCCCTGGCGGCACCCCCCGCCGATCTCGTGCTGCTCGATCTGGGTCTGCCCGACCGGGACGGCATCGAGGTCTGCCGCGAACTGCGCGCCCGCGGCGGCGTACCGGTGATCGCGGTGACCGCGAGGGGAGACGAGCCCGACCGGGTGCGGGGGCTGCGCAGCGGCGCCGACGACTACGTGGTGAAACCGTTCGGCACCGCGGAGTTGCTGGCCCGTATCGAGGCGGTGCTCCGGCGCAGCGTGAGCCAGCGCGGCCATGAGGACCGGCTCGTCGCCGTCGAGGGCCTGGAGGTGGACCTCGGGCGGCGCACGGTCACCGTGGACGGGCGCAGCGTCGCCCTGACCTTCAAGGAATTCGAGGTTCTCGCCCTGCTGGCCCGCGCGGGCGGTGCCGCCGTACCCCGCGACCGGATCGTGGTGGAGGTGTGGCAGACGACGTACGACGGCATGTCACGCACCCTCGACGTCCATGTGGCCACCCTGCGCGGCAAGCTGGGGCGGGCGGGGGGCTTGGTACAGACCGTGCGAGGGTTCGGGTACCGGCTCTCCGCGGGCCCGGGGGCGGCCCGTGGTCCGGGGGGCGGCACCGGTCCGGGAGCCGACGGTGGTGGCGCGGAGGCCGGCGGTCCGGCGGCGGCAGGCGAGTGAGGACGCCGGATGCGCCGCCGACTTCTCTTCATCGTCTTCGTCCTGGTCGCAGGTCTGATCGTCGCGCTCAGCCTGCCCCTGGTGCGGGCCACCGCGGAGCGTACGGTCCAGAGTTCGTTCATCGGGAGGGTCGAGGACGGCGCATGGTTCGCGGACCTGGCCGCCACCGCCCTGGAGTCGGGGCGGACCGGCCGTCTGGAGGCCGCCGCCGACCGCTACGCGAACCTCTACGACTCACGCGTCGCGGTGGTCGACGCCGACAGCGAGACCGTGATCGCCTCGCGCCCCGTCGACCTGGAGGAGCCGCAGGCGCGGTCGGCGCTGCTGCTCGCCCTCGCCGACCGGCCTCCCGAGCAGCCCGGCGTGTGGTGGCCATGGGACGACCGGCCCTTCGTGCTGGCCGAGCCCGTCCGGCGCGACGGCCGTGTGCTGGGTGCCGTGCTGATCGTCTCACCCACCGAACAGGCCCGTTCCGAGGTGGCCGACCATCTGACCCTGGTGGTGCTGGGCAGCCTCGCGGCACTCGTCCTGGTGGTGATCGCGGTCGCGGCGCCGGTGGTTCGCTGGGTGCTCCGTCCTGTCCACGACCTGGACCGTGCCACCCATGAGGTCGCCCTCGGGAGCCTGAAGACCCGTGTGTCGGAGCGGGTGGGTGCCCCGGAACTGCGCCGCCTCGCCAACCACTTCAACGTGATGGCGGACAGCATGCACGCCTCCCAGGAGCAGCAGCGGGCGTTCGTGGCACAGGCGTCCCACCAACTGCGCAATCCGCTGACCGCGCTCCGGCTGCGGGTGGAGAACCTGGAGGAGTTCGTGAACGACCCGCGCGGTCTGAACGAACTGCACTTCGCCGTGGAGGAGGCCGACCGGTTCGGCGAGATGCTCGACGGGCTGCTGCGGCTGGCCAGGGCGGAGGCGTCGGAGGCGGAAAGGGGACCGGTCGACGTCACCGCCGTGGTGACGCACCGGGTCGATGCCTGGCGGGCTGCCTTCTCCGGTGCGGGTGTCCCGCTCACCACGCAGATTCCCGACGGGGTGAGCGCGCTGTCCCTGCCCGACTGTCTCGACCACGCACTCGACACCCTGCTCGACAACGCCCTCAAGTTCGGCGAGGGGGCACCGGTCGATGTCTCCGTGCACCGCGCCCCGGCCGGGGCAGCGATGGAAACGGTCGAGGTGACGGTGCGGGATGCCGGCCCCGGCTTGACCGCGGAGGAACTGTCCCAGGCGGGCGGGAGGTTCTGGCGCAGCACACGTCACCAGAACGTCCGCGGCACGGGGCTCGGCCTCGCGCTCACCCGCATGGTGGTGGAGGCTGGCGGCGGTGAACTGCTCCTGGCAGCCGCGCGGCCACACGGACTCTCCGCCACCGTACGGCTGCCCGCCGCGCCGGCACTCCCCGGCGATCCCCTGTCCGATCCGCTGTGAGGGGAGCCGGTGACGGTACTTGCGAGCGGTCAGGGATGTGACTCGCGGTACCACCGAGCGGCGCCGGGGTGCAGCTCCAGCGGGTGGGTGGCGATCGCCGTACGCCGGTCGAGGCGGCGGGCCTCAGGGTGCGCCCGGATCAGCCGGGACTGCCCCTCGAACAGCAGCCGGGTCAGCCAGTACGCCTCCGCTTCCGGCATGTCCCGCCGTACCACCAGGAAGTTCGGCACGCTCACCGTGGTCACCGCGCTCTGCGCCCCGTACACGACGGCCGGCACGGTGGTCTCGGTGTACAGCTCGCCGTAGGACCCGGTGAGCTCGTCGACCACGTCGCCGAGGTCGACGAGGCGGATCATGGTGCTGCGGCGCAGTTCGGTGATGGCTCCGGTCGGCAGGCCGCCGCTCCAGAAGAAGGCGTCGATCCGTCCCTCGGCCAAGGCGGTCGCCGACTCGCGCACATCCAGCCGCAGCGAGGTCAGGTCACCGTTGGGGGAGAGCCCGGAGACCTTCAGGATGCGCTCGGCGATCAGCGCCGTGCCTGAGCCCTCGGACCCCACGGAGACCCGCAGCCCGCGCAGCGCTTTCGCGCTGCGGACCGGGCTGTCCGCGCGGACCACCAACTGCACATAGTTGTCGTAGAGCGAGGCCAGCGCCACCACGGGCAGCTTCTGGGAGAAGGGCGCGCTCCCGGCGACTGCGTCGGCGGCGGAATCGGCGAGGGTGAAGCCCGCCTGTGCCTGGTCGGCGGCCACCCGGCGCAGATTGTCCACACTGCCTCCGGTGTGCAGAACCCGCGCCGAGACGTCCGGCAGCCGGCCCTCGATGAGGTCGGCGTAACCGGCCCCATAGTCCGCGTAGACACCGCCCGGGTTGCCGGTGGCCACCTTGATCTCCCCGGACGGGCGGGGCGGCGCGTCGCTTCCGCCGCACCCTGCGAGCAGTAGTGCCGTGGTGAGGGCGGCGGCGAGTACGCGCGCCAGCCGCATGGGTACCTCCCTCGACGTTCCGAGCCGCGTACAGGGCGTGCGGCCCATGTCGTGCGGGGTCCGATGGGCCGACTCGGTCAGCCTAGCCGTCTGCGAAGACGGCGGTCCGTGACCGGGCGGTGGACGGTCGGCGGCGTCCCCGGCGGTGCTGCCGTACGGTGAACAGCCCGGCGGCCGCAAGCCCAAACCCGGCAGCACCGACTCCTACCGCGTCGGCCGAACCCCGTCCATCCCCTCGGCCCGTCTCCCTGACAGACGGTGGGACGTCCCCGGTCTCTGCGTTCCTCAGGATGTCGATCGATCCGGCTCGGAAGACCTATGGCCACGGGCACGCCGCAAAAGATGCCTTGCCAACAACACCACGCAGGCCACCATCGTCAACGTCGCAGCAATCCTCACCCAGGAGGCGCTGCCACTGCTAGCCGCCGTCCACCCACAGAACACGATGCTCAAGCACATCCCCCCCCCCCGGGCCGTCAAAGAACTCGCTCCTCGGGTTTCGTGACATCCCCACCTTCCTTCAGCTCTCGCAAGTCTCGGCCCCGGCCGCTCCAGCTGCGAGGAACCTTTCCACCGCCGCACGAGGACCGGGGCAGGGGAGCCGCCGCGCCGGGACAGGCAACTCAGCGAGGCGGCCCTGGTCGTCGGTGCCGTCCTTCGGGTGGGGGCACCCGGAACATCGCCCGCCGTAGCCGGCCGGGCAGAAGGGCCCGCCCGGCCATGACCGGACCGATGCCCAGCATGGCGCCTCCGATGGCGACGCAGCCGGAAGACAGCCAGCCGACGTTGTTCTCATCGGCCCAGTCCCCGAGGGCTGCGGCGACGAGGAAACCCAGCAGGCACGCGGCACTGATCAGGGCGTACCACCAACGAGAGAGCACAAGTTCACCCCTGCATGCGCCTCGAACGGGTTCGTTTGGCAGCGGACCCTGACTGTCCACGGTGAGTTGCCCAGCGTCGGCGCAGCCAGTCACCGATCTCCCCGATGCCGACCAGGAACGCCGAGGAGGCGGCGCATGCCGTGAGGGAAGAGGTCTGGCCGGCGGCGTGGCCAAGGAGCCACAGAGCCAGGGCCAGCAGCAGCCACCAAGCTGCGAGGGAGCAGGCATGCCGCACCAAGCGTGTACGGCCGGTCATCGGGTGGCCCTGGTCCGCTGGGTGGCGACGATCACCACGATGCATCCCGTGAGCGTCACCACCATCGCCAGGCCCGTGGCGGCCAGGGTGATCAAGGGCGAGGCGTCGGCCAGGCGGGGAATGGCGTTGAGCGGCGCAGCGGCGTAGAAGGCGAGAAGCGCCAGGCCGCGCGGGCGCATCGGGTCCAGACGAGGACGCAGCCGCTGTGGAATACGGCCGATGAGGAGAGCGACTCCAGCGGGCAACAGAGTGACAGAGAAGGCGGCGAGGCCCATCCACTGCCAGAGCATGGGAACCAGGGCTCCTGTCGGGGGTGAAAGTGATCACCTGCGGCGGAGCGCGGTGAGCATGAAGAAGCCGATGGTAAGAGCGGCCAGGCCGAGTACAAGGACAGGGAAGCCGGGGCCGGGCAGCACGTAGAGCGCAGCTCCTGCAAGGAAGAGCAGTGCGCCCACGACTACCAAGGCCATGCCGGTACACCCTTTGGCAGCAAGAGTCACGACGGTGGAGTCTCCGGGCAACGTCGACGAACGGGCACACAGCCCCCTTGAAACGCCGACCAGACTTCCCGGCACACCCCACATCGAGCTTGACGTGGTCTTTACAGACCATCTACCACAACCGACTCTGACCAGAGCGCTCCCTGCCACTCGCAGCTCGCCCAGCCTGCGCTTCGGCACCCGCTGGACTGCCCGCGCGGCAACGAAATTCGACCCGTCAAATCTCATCATCTTGCAAAGTGGTCCACCTCCATGGTGGCCTGGCCGCCCGGAGGACTGGTGAAGGAGCCTTGGACGCGTACGGGGATTCCGGTGTCATGGCAGTGAGCCCGGTGCATCGTGAGAGCTGCACGTCGGATGGCCTGGTGTGCGTAGGTGTCGGGCGGCTCGGGCAGGTCCGGGGCGGTAGTCCAGCGACAAGATCATCCGTCAGCGGGTGACTTCCGGTTCAATGCCGGAAGGCACTTCGCTGTCGACTGGCTCGGCGAGGAGGAAGCCTCCCATCTCGCGGACACCTTCCAGCCTTCCTGGCACCGGGGCCAGCACGACCGTATGGCAGTGGAGGCCCGCAATCTCCTGGCCGAGGACTTCGAGTTGCCGTGCGTGCAGGAACTCCGCCCCGACCAGCTTGCGGACCGTATCGACGTCCACACTCCCTGCCACGGTGCCCGTAACGCCGCGGTCCTCTTCACGGCCCTTCCCAAAACCGGCTTCACGAAGCGGCTGCTCGACGACTTCACGGACATCGGAAAGCAGACGGACCAGATCCAGATGACTGCCCTCGGCGCCCTCGCGCCCGACGCCGCTCAGCGCGCACGTGCGCTGGCTCTGGCAGATACGGAACCTGCGCGCCTGGTGACCCCTCTGCCCTGTAACGAAGCCCAGGCCGAGGTCATCCGTTCTGCCATGACCCGCCGCCTGACCGTGGCCACGGGACCTCCCGGCACCGGCAAGAGCCAGTTGGTGGCCAACCTCGTCGCCACCGCCATCGTCGACGGGCAGACCGTCCTGGTGGCCTCCACGAACAACGAGGCCGTGGACGAGGTCTGGCGTCGGTGCGACAGGCTGGTCCCCGGCAGCGTCGTACGCACCGGCTCGGCCCGAAAGAACGCGACGAGCAACGCGGAGCACGAGATCGCCGCCCTGCACGAGTTGCGGACCATGGCCGAGCCCTCGCCCAACGTGGCCACCGCCGCCGTGGAGGTCGACGTGTCGGCCGACCAGCTTGCTCGTGACCGGCACGCTCTCGCGCATATCGCGACCACGGAACGGCAGCTGCGCCAGGCGGGTGAGGCCCGCGAGGAGCACGCCAGGCAGCTCGGTGTTGCCGTAACCGAACTGCACCAGGTCCTCAATGGGCCGACGCAACCGAAAGAGCTGGAGGAGAAGGCGGGCCGCCTCGCCCGCGCGTGGTTCCTCGGGAGCTGGCGTTGCACCCGCTTTCTGCGTATGCACGGCCTCGGCGCGTACGACGGTGATCACGTCGCAGGGTGCCTCGCGCTCGCCGGCTTCGCCGCCGCCGAGGCCGACTGGCGTGACCTGCACAGTCATGTGGCTTCCGTCGATGACACACATCTGTCCAAAGCTCTGCACGGCGCCGAGGCGACTGTGCATGCCGCGTCGCGCACCCTTCTCGCCAGCACTGTTCAGGCACATGCACGGGCCGGGCGTCGCCGCATCCTCGACCTGCTCCGCGCACGGGACAGCGACCGCAGCGACTGGCCCGACATACGGGAAGTCCTCGGCCGGGCCCACGGGCAGAAGGTCCAGCCCGCGGTGGCCGGCTGGGCGGTGACCAGCCTTTCCGCCCGGCGTTTCCCACCCGGCCCGGCTCTGTTCGACCTCGTCGTCATTGATGAGGCCAGCCAGTGCGCCATCCCGCACGTTCTGCCGCTGCTGTTCCGCGCGCGGCGGGCTCTGGTGATCGGCGACGCCATGCAATTGGCGCACATCGCGAAGATCAGCCCGGAACGCGAGGCGCTCGTCCGACGGAAACTCGGACTGCGGTCGGAATGGCTGGAGAAGCACCGCCTTGCCTACCGGCGCCACTCCGCCTTCCACGCCGCCGAAAAGTCCGTCGGCGGCACTCTGCTGCTCGACGAACACTTCCGCTGCCACCCGCGTATCGCCGCGATCTCCAACGACTTCTTCTACGACGGTGAACTGACCGTTCTCACGGACACTCGCGGACGGCCTGCCCTGCCGCGTCCGGCAGTCATCTGGACCCACGTGCCCGGCCGCGCAGCCCGGCCGCCGTACGGAGGCTCCTGGGTCAACGATGTCGAGATGGACAAAGTGGACGCGAGCGTCCGGTATCTGTTGGAGCAACTGCCTCCAGAGGCCACCATTGGCGTGGTGACCCCCTTCGCAGCGCAGGCCGAAGCACTGCGTCGTCGACTGAGTCGATATGACGAAGAGCGTCTGCGCGTCGGTACGGTGCACACCTTCCAAGGCGGTGAACGCGACGTCATGGTGTTCTCACTCGTTGCCGGAGAGGGCATGCACCCCGGCGCCGTCGAATGGGGCGCCGGCCAGCTGAACCTCTGGAACGTCGCCATTACCAGAGCACGCAGTCACCTCATCGTGGTGGGGGACAAAGAGCGTTGGCGGAAACGGGGCGGTGTAGCCGTCGCACTGCTCGACGCAGCGGAAGACGACCGCTCAGGACCACACGACCATGCCGGAGACCCCCTGTCCAAGCGCCTCTATCAGGTCCTCTCCCAGCTACCCGGAGCCACTGTCACCTTGGGTGAGAGCCTCCACGGGCATCCGGCCGACGCGCTGGTGCGCTACACCGATGGCACAGCGACCCGGGCCATACTGCTCGATCATGAGCCGGAGGAAGAGACCGACGCGGCACGTCATCTGCGGCTGGCCCTGCACCGACGGAATCTGCTGAGCGGCGGACACGAGGAAGAAGGAGCCATCCGCTGGCCGGCTTGGAGGCTGTACGACACGAGTGGGACCTGAGCAGGGAGTGGCCCTGCCTCCCTGCCCTCATACAGGGGGGCTTACTTGCTGTATGCCTGCTTCCAGCGTGTCCTGTGCTGGGCGTCCCCCTGGCCGGCACCGTTGATCTCCGCGAGCGACATCAAAGAGGCTCCCCCGTTCCACGCCCCGAGGTGATCACGGTGTATGGCGAGGATCCCGTGCTGTACCGCGAACTTCTCCGACGGACGGCTGAACCGGGTGGTCGTCACGAAGACGGCCAGATCGGCACCAAAATGCACCCGGGCTCCCAGCAGGTCCCGCAGTTCGCGGCTCGCGATCGTGTTGGTCGGTGCGTACCGCTTGCACTGGATCACCATGCTGCGGCCGTCCGGAAGACGGCCGAGGACGTCGGCTCCGTTGTCGTTCGCGCCGCCCACCCGGCGTACCTCGACGCACCCGTCTCGTCGGCAGAGGTTCGCGACCAGTTCCTCGAACTCCATACCGGTCATCGCGTCCACTTCGGTCAGCGTCCGTCGACCGGCATCGATCAGATCGGCCTGACGCCATAGGTGGTCCCTCTGGCGTACCAGCCGGTCAGTGCGCCACAGCCACCAAGCGGCCGTTCCCACGCCGCCCAGCAACAGGGCCCCGGTGACGTAGGGCCAGACCATCGACCAGAACATCACCAGGAGGACCACCAAGGCGGCCCCACACGCCGATGCCCGCTTCAGCCGGACCACCCTCCGCTTACGTGCAACCGCACCTTGTCCACGCCGAGCCGCCATGCGAGCCTCCCGTCCCCAGCGCACCTCGGTGCGGCAGTCTGGCCGACGAGGGCCGACCCGAGTAGAGCGCGGGGTCGGCCATTGGCCGGATCAGCGGCGTGACCGGGCCGATACTGGGGCGATGGCCAGCATCTACAGAAGTGCTGCTGCCCGTAGCGAGGTTGGCATGTGGTGCGCTGATCGAGCTCACGCGGTGCCGGTGCCGCACCGGATCAAGGCACTGGCGTGGGCAAGGTGAAGCCTCGTCCATGGCCGCGGTGCCCCCGGCTCCAGCCCGCTGACGCCACTCACGCTGCGGCGGGGAGCTGCGTTCGCGCTTCTGTGTCGCAGTGCAGTCTGGCTGCTACGGCCAGGGCTTGTGTGAGCATCACGTTCCGGGTGATCGAGTTACGACGACGCCGCCTGGCACAACGGCAGGGTTCCCAGCAGTATCACCTTGGCGCAGACGAGGCCCGCAGCCCAGCGTCCGGTCCCATCGACTGGTCCGCAGACCCCGGCCAACGGCTGGGTCCGAGGCATCCTTTGCCGCCCTTTGCGGAGTCAGCCCCATCGAGTACTCCTCTGGCCGTCGGAGCACGCGCCGGCTCAACCACGGCGGCGACCGCCAGGCCAACGCGGCCCTGCACCGCATCGTGTTCACCCGCCTGCGCCACGACCCACGCACCCAGGCGTACTACGAACGCCGCACCCAGGAGGGCAAGACCCGACGTGAGATCATCCGATGCCTCAAGCGATATGCAGCCCGCGAGGTCTTCAACCTGGTCAGACCGGTTTCCTGCACCCCCGCGTTATAGGGGCGTCTGTGAGACGTGAGAGGGTCTGGGGCGTGAGTGAGACACCGTCGAACACCCTGCAATACCGCTTTGACGGGCCAGAAGAGGCTCCCGTCCTGATCCTCGGTCCCTCACTGGGTACCACATGGCACAGGTTGTAGAGACCGTCTTCGGGCGTCCATGTCAGTCCAGGGCGGGTGCGTAAGTCCAGGTCAGGGTGTCGCGCTCCGGGGGAGTCGGCGTAGTTGGTGACAGACGTGTGACAGCGCCTGTGACAGGCCGGTGATAGGACATGGCCGCACTGGGGAGCATGCCGGCGGGGCCTCTGCCCGGAGCCACGAGACGCAGCCCTACCGGAGCCCCGGTAGGGCTGCGTCTCGAGCTCGACTGTGCTTGCGCGCATGACGGGCTCGGCTTCTCATGCATTTCGTGTCCCTGTGCTGCGTTCGGCGATGCTGGATTTGCGATTGCAGCCAGCAAGACGGGACCTGTGAGGCCACGCGACCCCGCGGGGAAACCGGGCGGGCGGATGTGCGACGTGGTGGCCATCGTTGGTGCTGCGCCCCGTGATGAAACCGGACTTGGTCGTACGTGCCGGGCGTTCTGCGGGAACAGGGCACAATGGTCGGCATGCGGCGGCTGGGGGAGCGGCTCTGGGGGCGTCGTGAAGTTCAGAAAGCGAACGCTGGAAAGGCTTGGCGACCTCATTTGCGGGAACCTCGGTGCGGCTGATCCTCAGGTTGGTGCCGAGCCTGCATATTTCCCGTATCGCTCAAGCAGTTACATCACCGAGTTCTTCGCGGAACTCGACATGGAGTGGGAGCACGACGGTTCGACGCGGCATCGCTGGGTTGCGGGGGTGCTGGAACAATTGCTGGGGAGAGCCGCACGAGGGGTCTTCACACCCACAGGAGTCCTTCTGCAGGGTGATCGACCACTTGATGAATCCGGCGGATGCCCTCAACGAGGGTCTCGACCGGCCCGATGCCCTGCGCTTGCTGAACGCTCGCCCGGGAAGGTTTCGAAGCCTTCTATGGGGAGGACAAGCACTGCTACCTGCGGAACGAACACCGCCTCGATGTTGGCCGAGAATCCGCATCGTCCGCTGAGCGTCGCCGAGATGCAGCGGCGTGCAGCACTTGCCGCGTTCTTGGAAACGTGCAGTGAGGATGCGCTCATTGAGGAAATATTGCTGCCACTGTTCCGGCAGCTGGGTTTTCACCGGATCACTGCGGCTGGGCACCGGGACAAGGCGCTGGAGTACGGCAAGGACATCTGGATGCGTTACACCCTGCCGAGCCAGCACTTCCTGTACTTCGGCATTCAGGTGAAGCGCGGGAAACTGGACGCTACCGGAAAGTCCAGGGCGGGAAATGCCAACATCGCTGAGATTCACAATCAGGCCCTGATGACGCTGGCGCACGAGATCTTCGACCCCGAGACCAGCCGGCGTGTCCTTGTCGACCATGCGTTCACCGTGGCTGGCGGGGAGATCACCAAGGCTGCACGCAACTGGCTGGGCAACGCGTTGGACGCGGCGAAGCGGAGTCAGATCATGTTCATGGATCGCGACGACATCCTGAACCAGTTCGTGGTGACCAACCTGCCGCTGCAGCATGGCCTGCAGACGCTGACTGCGGCGGCCGTGCCGGAAGGTGAGCCCGCCGACCTGCTGCTCGGCGAAGGTGGCCTTCGGACACGCGGGCGCACTGCAGCGGAAGCGCCGTACCAGCCACCCCGTCCAGTTCGCGGAACAGCACATCGTCCAGATCCACCTCGGCCACGAAGACAGATCTTCGGTGCAAAGGCGCCCTTGCGCAGACAGAGCGTCGAAGGCGACCGCGGGTGGCTGGTCGTTTGTGAACGGGATCGGGTGTGACCGGCCGGCGGTGGCGACGGGGTTGTCGCTGTTGTTCAGCTCGGGCGCAGTGGAGGGCCAGGTGAACCGGATCAAGATGCTCAAGCGGCAGATGTTAGGCCGTGCGGGGCTGGACCTGCTGCGCAAACGGGTCCTGCTGGCCGTGTGAGTAGTGCCCGGGCCCTGCGGGGGCGGTGACCGTCCGTCAGCGCAACACGGAAAGTGGTCCAGAACCAAAATTCAGCCGCCGCCGACAGCCTACGTACGCCTTCCACCACCAGCGGTACTAGGTCGACGCGCTCACGTTCGGGAGCCGCGACGCCGGCGGCTTCGGTCTGGACAGCACCGACCCCCCTCATCGGCGCGGCACTGTTCCCCTCAGACCGTGACGAGGCGCTGTTCACGGTCCGCCGGTCGGCCCGTATGGACTCCTCCTCGCCACAGCGTCGCCGGGGAGACCGTCGTACCGAACACGGTTCTCGCTGAACTGGCCGTACGGGCAGGAGACGAGGAGGGCTGCACGGCGGTCGGCGAACTGGTCGTCGACACGCCGCTGGTGCTGCCACGCACCGGTGCCCTGCACCTCCAGGTCCGCGTCGCCGAACTAGACGCCACCAGCCGCCGGCTCCTCACCGTCCACGCCTGAGCAGCCGCATCTGGACGGCCGACTCCGGAGTTCACCCGCCCTTCACTCACTCATGACGGCAACAAAGGGGGCAACAACGACCTGAATCCGAAGAGAAGGAGGCGGATTTGCATCACAAATTGATGTTGATGTGAGGGTTTTGGAGCTGGAAAATGACTGAGTCATGGCAAGTTGCTCCAGTTGAGTACCTTTTGGATCTCTGTACGGTCACCCAGGCACTTCACAGGAAGTGCACAGATGTGATCAAGAGACCGAGGAATCATGGCGACTCACAGTCCCACGCCGGAGGAGCGGGGACGGCTCTGGTCAGGGGAAAGCCTGCGCTGCATAGCGGGCAGCCTCACCCTGGCGTTGACCGTCACCCTGCTCGACGGCGCGACCGCCGCCGCGGTGCCGCGCTCCCAGGCGCCGTCCGCGCCGAAGAAGCCTGCCGTCACCCAAGCAGCGGACTTACCGTCAGCCCGTGTCGCGGCCCGCTTGTCGGGCAAACGCGTCGAAGCGCTGTCAGAGCGGACCGAGACCTCCACGACCTGGGTGAACAAGGACGGCAGCCTCACCACCGAGTTCGCGGCCGGGCCGGTCCGTTTCGAGCGGGACGGCAAGTGGGTCGACGTCGATGTGGAACTGCGTGAATCCGGCTCAGGTGTGGAGCCGGTCGCGCACCCTGAGGGACTGCGGCTCGCGGGCAAGAAAGGTACGCCCGCGACATCACTGACGGCCGCGCGCGAGGCCAAGGCCACCGACCTGGTGACGCTCGGCGAGGGTGGCCAGCAGATCACCCTGCAGTGGAAGGGCGGGCTGCCGAAGCCGAAGCTCGACGGGACGCGGGCTGAGTACGTCGACGCCGTGCCCGGGGCGGACGTGGTCGTCGAGGCGACACGCACCGGCTTCGAGCAGTACGTGGAGCTCAGGCAGCGCCCCACCGGCGACGGCTACTCCTACACGCTGCCGCTGAAGGCCAAGGGGCTGAAGGCGAAGCAACTGAAGGACGGGAGCGTCCAGTTCACCGACCGGAAGAACAAGAAGCGGGCCGTCATGCCCGCTCCGGTGATGTGGGACGCCACCGTCGACAAGCGCTCCGGGGAGCACACCCGCAAGGCCAGGGTCGGCCTGAAGGTCGTCAAGACCCGGGGCGGAGTCGATCTGGTCGTCACCCCGGACGCGAAGTTCCTCGCCGACCCGGACACCAAGTACCCGGTCACTGTCGACCCGTCGACGTCCTCGCTGTCCAACGTCTTCGACACCTACGTCCAGCAGGGCGAGACCGTCGACTGGTCCAACGACACCGAACTGGACTTCGGCAACCCGGGCACGAAGAACGCCGACGGCACGCCGCGCACCGCGCAGTCGTTCATCTCCTGGAACACCTCGCCGGTCCAGGACGCACTGGTGTCCAGTGCCAAGCTGAGTCTGTGGAACTTCCACTCGGGCAACACCGACTGCAAGCCCTACCCCTGGGAGGCGTGGTCCTCCGGAGCGGCGTCCACCTCCAGCCGCTGGACCAACCGTCCGACGATGACGGCGAAGAAGGCCACCTCCACCGAGACCCGCGGCAACCCGGGCTGCAGCACACAGCCGGACGGCTGGATCAACGCCGACGTCACCACGCTGATGCAGGAGTGGGCGTCGGCCAAGGCCACCCGCGGCCATATGGGCATCCGCGCCTCCGACGAGTCGGCGACCGCCCAGTGGAAGCGGGTCAACTCCGCGAACGCGGCCTCTAATCCGCCCAAGCTGGTGGTGAACTACAACTACCGGCCGCGCACGGGCACCAAGCAGGAGGCCGGCCCGCCGTACTTCTCCTACAGCGGCGCCTACGTGGTGAACACCACCACACCCACCCTGCGGGACACCTTCGTCGACGCCGACGGTGACAAGGTCAACGGCACCTTCCAGATCTTCGACAACGCCACGAACACCCAGGTCGGCGATGTCATCGTCTCCAAGTACGTGCCCTCCGGGCAAGTCGCCTCGGTGACCGTGCCCTCCGGCGTGCTGACCAACGGCAAGACCTACAAATTCCGCACCTCGCCCTACGACGGGTCCCATTACAACAACGGCTGGTCGGCCTGGAAGACCTTCACCGTCGACACCACCGCCCCCTCCGCCCCCACTTCCGTCACGTCCACGGACTACCCGACGCCCCAGTGGGTGAAGGGCGCCGGACAAGCCGGCACGTTCACCGTCACCCCCAAGGGCAGCGACCACAACTGGCTGGAGTGGTCGCTGGACGGCATGACCTGGACCAAGGTCGCCACCGGTGGCTCCACCGCCGCCAAGGCCATCGGCATCACCCCGCCCAAGGACGGAACTCACACCCTTCAGGTCCGCCAGGTCGACAAGGGCGACAACAAGTCCGAGGCCGTCGACTACACCTTCCACGCCGGCCCGGGCGGCTTCGTCCGGCCCGACGAGGGGGAGCGCACCGCCCGACGCCTGCCGCTCGTCGCGGAGGCCGACGGTTCGAAGTACGACAAGGTGTCGTTCTCCTGGCGCCGCTCCGAGGCAGACCCGTGGGTGCGGATCCCCGCGGGTGACGTCACTTCGTCCGGCACTGCGCTGACCGCCTGGCCGGTGGCTCTCACGGCCGGCCGGAACGATCAGCTGGTGTGGGACGCGACCACCACGGTCGACCCGGACGGCACCGTCCAGATCAAGGCCGACTTCACCGGGCCCGACAACGCGTCGGGCAGTACCCAGCCGCTGTCCGTGGTCGTCGACCGCAACGCCTCCGGGGCAGCGACCGACGAGATCGGCCCCGGCTCGCTGAACCTGCTGACCGGTGACTACAGCCTGTCCGCCACCGACACCTCGCACTTCGACCTGTCGGTGACCCGCACCGCGTCCTCCCGGAGACCGGACGCCGGAGGACAGCAGACCGGCCAGGTGGCCATCTTCGGCAAGGAGTGGGTGTCGGGTACGGCCGCCGAGGCCACCGACTCCGACTACTCGCACCTGCGGAGGATTTCCGACACGGCCGTGGCCGTGGTGGACCTCGAGGGCGAGGAGATCTCCTTCACCGCGAACGCCGCGAAGACCGGCTGGATACCGGAGCCCGGTTCGGAGGAGCTGACCCTCAAGGGCAGTGTGAGCAGCACCTTCACACTCTCCGACACCGAGGGCACGGTCACCGAGTTCACCAAGCCGGACCCTGCCGCGACGACCTGGCAGGTCTCCAGCGCCCTGATGGACGGCCTGGCGCAGACCTCCACGACCGTGGTCTCCGAGACGGTGAACGTCGTCGGCAAGACGCTGGCCCGACCCAAGCGGGTCATCGCGCCGACGTCGGCCGTGTCCGCCGCGACCTGCACGGCCACCCCGGCCACGAAGGGCTGCCGCGCGCTGGAGTTCGTCTACGCGAGCACCACCACCGCCAACGCCTCCACGCTCGGCGACTTCACCGGCCAGGTCAAGGAGATCCGTCTCTGGTCGACCGACCCCGGCGCGGCATCGGCGACATCCAAGGTCGTGCAGACCTACCGGTACGACGAGGCCGGCCGGCTGACCGAGACGTGGAACCCGCTGATCAGCCCCGCGCTGAAGACGCAGTACGTCTACGACACCGCGGGCCGCGTCACCCAGGTCACCCCGCCGGGTCAGCTTCCGTGGACCTTCACCTACGGCAAGGCCGGCTCCGGCAGCGCGGCCGGTGACGGCATGCTGCTGAAGGCGACGCGGCCGGCGCTGCGGCAGGGCACCCTCGACGTGGTCGAAGGGACCGCCGCGACTAGCGTCGTCTACGACGTTCCCCTGACCGGCGGCACCGCCCCGCACAAGATGGGCGCCGCCGACGTCAAGGCATGGGGCCAGTCGGACGCCCCGACCGACGCGACCGCCGTGTTCCCCGCCGACGCCGTCCCGGCGTCGAACGCGGGCAGCGGCCTGTCCGCCACGTCCTACACGCGCGCCGACGTCACGTACATGGGTGTCTCGGGCCGCGCGGTGAACGCCGCGACGCCCGGCGGACACATCACGACGACCGAGTACGACCGCTTCGGCAACACCGTCCGCGAGCTGACGGCGGCCAACCGGGCCGTGGCGCTCGGCACGACCGCCGCGGACCGTGCCATGCAGGCCGAGCTGGGCATCGCCTCCCTGGCCTCGTCCGAGCGCGCCGACCTGCTCACCACCAAGTCCGTCTACAACGACAACGGCACGCGTGAGCTGGAGGAGTTCGGCCCGCTGCGGCGCGTCGACCTGACCGCGGACCTGAAGTCCGGCACGACCACCCTGGTGGCGGCCGACTCGCCCGTCACCGCCCGCAGCTGGACGGTCAACGAGTACGACGCGGGCCGGCCGACCGACGGCACCGCCAAGGTGAAGGACCAGGTCACCAAGGTCACCACCGGCGCCCAGGTCCGTGAGCACCCCGGTGTGCACGGCGAGACCAGGGTCGTGCAGACCGCGTACGACTGGGCCAAGGGCCTGCCGGTGAAGTCGGTCCAGGACCCGGGCGGCCTCGCGATCACCACCACGACCGAGTACGACGCGCTGGGCCGTGTGGCCAAGACGTACAACACGGGCAGCACGGGCGCCGACGCGGGCACCGTGGTGACCACGTACTGGTCCGCGACCGGCACCGGCACGTGCGCCGGCCGTCCGGAGTGGGCCGACCTGGTGTGCTCCACCGGACCCGGTGGCGCCATCACCGGAGGCGGCAGCAACCCGGGGCAACTCCCCACGACGAGCACCCAGTACGACTGGTGGGGCAACGCCACGGTCGGCACCGACACCGCAGGCGGCGTCACGCGGACCACGACCACCAGCTACGACGCGGCGGGCCGCCCCGAGACCGTGAAGGTCACCGGCGGCACCGGCCAAGCCGTCCCGGAGACCACCACGGCGTACGACCCGGCCACCGGGCAGGAGATCCGCACGACGTCGCCGACCGGCGGCACCATCACGCAGGTCTACGACAAGCTCGGCCGAGCCGCCTCGTACACGGACGCCGACGGCGGCAGGACCACGACCGAATACGATGCGCTGGACCGTCCGGTCAAGGTCAGCGACACCGCCCCGTCCACCGTCACCTTCACCTACGACCACACCGCCGAGCCGCGCGGCATGGCCACTAGGGCGACGGACTCCGTCGCGGGTGTCTTCCAGGCGACGTACGACGCGGACGGCTCGGTCGCCACGGAGAAGCTGCCCGGCGGCTACACCCTCACCCAGACCGAGGACACCACCGGCGCTCCGGTCGATCGCACGTACACCCGTGACAGCGACGGCACCGTGGTGATGTCCGACGCGGTCACCGAGTCCGTGCAGGGCCAGACGACCAGTCACGCCGGCTGGTCGGACCAGACCTACCGCTATGACGCCGCCGGACGCCTCACCCAGGTCGACGACACGGTGGAGACGGTCTGCACCCGGCGCACCTATGGCTTCGACAAGCACGCCAACCGCACGTCCCTGACCACGGCCGCCGCGGCCCCCGGTCTGGACTGCCCCACCTCCGGAGGAACCAGCAAGACCTCGACGTTCGACAGTGCCGACCGCATCACCGACGCGGGTTACGTGTACGACGCGTTCGGCCGCACCAGCGCCCTGCCGGGCGGCGTGAAAGTCGGCTACTACACCAACGATCTCGCCCACCAGCAGACCAGCGGCACCAAGCGCCAGACCTGGACCCTCGACGCGGCACTGCGCTTCCGCGCGTGGACCGTGGAGACCAACAGCGGCGGAACCTGGTCGCCCACTGAGAACAAGCTCAACCACTACGACGGCGACAACGACAATCCGCGCTGGATCGTCGAGAACACCGCCACCGGTGCCCTGACCCGCAACGTGGACTCCCTGTCCGGGAACCTCGGCGCGGTCACCAGCGCCACCGGTGACACGGTGCTCCAGTTCACCGACATCCACGGCGACGTGGCGCTCCAGCTCCCGCTCAACGCCGGCGAGGCGCCGGTCGTCCTCGACACCGACGAGTACGGCAACCCGCGCGACCGTCAGCAGGCCGTGCGCTACGGCTGGCTGGGCGGAAAGCAGCGCTCCAGCGAGACAGTGGCCGGCTACACCCTCATGGGCGTACGCCAGTACAACCCCGCCACCGGCCGCTTCCTGTCCGTCGACCCCCAGCACGGCGGCAACGCCAACGCCTACGAGTACTGCTCGGCCGACCCGGTCAACTGCTTCGACCTCGACGGCAAATGGGGCTGGAGGAAGATCTTCAAGAGGGCCAAACGCTGGGCCTGGCGCAACAAGTGGGACATCGCGCTCACCGCGGCCGGCTTCATCCCCGGCCTCGGTGCCGCCGCCTGGGGCTACCGCGCCTACCGCGGCTACCGCGCCCTGCGAGCAGCCCGCACCATCGCCCGCAGCTGCCGCCGGAACTCCTTCCTGCCCGAGACGCCGGTCGTCATGGCCGACGGCAGCACCAAGCCGATCAGCCAGGTGGAGGTCGGAGACCTGGTCCAGGCGGTGGACGAGATCACCGGTGAGACCACGATTTCCCCGGTCTCAGACGTGATCACTGGTCACGGCACCAAGGACCTCGTCACCTTGTCCGTGGATGCGGACGGCGACGGCACGTCGAAGAAGATCACCGCGACCGCCAACCACCCGTTCTTCGTCCAGGGCCGCGGATGGGTCGACGCGGTCCAGCTGAACCCGGGCTCACGCCTGTCCAGCCCCAGCGGGACCGCACCGAAGGTCACGGCCACCAGCCGCACGCAGGTGGTCCGCACCGTCTTCAACCTGACCGTCGCCGGCACCCACACGTATTACGTGGTGGCCGACGGCCGGTCGGCGCTGGTCCACAACTGCGCCCGCCGGATTCCCAAGAAGCGAGGCTGGAAGGACCTGCGGACGCCGACGAAGTTCAAGTCGAAGGCGCAGGCCATAGCAGCTGCTCGGCGCGATGCCCGAATGGGTGGTCGCTGCCGATACCGTGGAGTGTGCTCCTCAGGCAATCACGTCCACGTGGACTACTTCAACAGACGTGGGCAAATCTCGCACACCCGCCACTACAACTGGTGACGGGACGACACGGCCAGAGATCGGCCGGAGAACCAAGGAATCGGTATCGAGCACATGAGTATCCCTGCCGCGCTGAACGAGCTCGTGGCTGCCTTGAAGGAACATGCCGAGGTGATGTCCGGACAGGACGTCGCGCCAAGGAGGGCTGTCGAGGTCAATGAACGGGTACGTGTCGCTGCGGCGCGCTACTCCGACGCGACCTTCGAATCATCGGGTTGGGGGAGTCCGTTCTCCGATCTGTTCGAGGACGAGGAACTGGCCGAGGACACGGAAGAGAACAAGTCCGATGACGGCTCAATACCCGCAGACGCCGAGCGCATCAGCATCACAGGCCGCTGGGACTTCGTCGTGACGGACCAGGAGGCATGGTTTGCGCACGTAGTCCAAGAACTGGACGATCTCGGTGCCGGCGACTGCGTCGTGGAACTGAACAGCGCTGCTCAGGCGATGCATGAGCTTCTCTCTCACGATGAGCCCTTCAGCGGCTACACACGCCATGGCCTCGCCGACGGCGGTCAGGAGTGGGTGATCGAGCAGATCCCGAAGACACTGTCCGAAACGTCGGATGAGGAGCATCGAGCCTGAATCGCGTCAGACGTCGACACCGTTGAAGCACGAAGGTCTTGACGTAAGAAGCGGACGATGAACGTCGGGGCGGCCAGGAGGTCTTGGCCGCCCCGACCCATGCCGCGGACAGTGCCCGGTTGACGGTTCGCCGCGCTGGGGTGAGGCCACGGCCCGGCGGGCGTGTGCCGGGAGTTGTCACCCTTGGGCCGGGGAGTGCGGGCCGCAGTGAGGACGTGGGGGCACGGCCAGGAATGTGTCGAGCAACACAGCAGATGCCGGGCAGGATCGGCCATGACTCCAAGGTTGCACCTGGCGGCCGAGCAGGCGCAGAAGGCGGTGCGGCTGTGCTGCGGCCGCTTCGTCACGGGCTGGAGTGGATATGAGTGGAATGAGCGCCAAGACTCGATCAAGGACCTCGTAGTTGCTTACGCAGTCCTGGCCGACGCGAGCAACGTTTGTGATGCCGTCGACGAGGTGGTAGTGGCTGCAGACAGCTGGAAATCGGCCATCGAACTCATACGAGTCTGCGGCTACCGGAAGATTCCCGTTCGGCCCGCCCGCAGCACCATCGGCGACGACGCAGTGGAAGCGGCGTTCGCGATGCCCGGCACAGTCTTCGGCAAGCGCTTCGGAAGCGAAGCACCGTGGGCCCTGGTCTCCCACGGCGAAAAGGGCTGAATCCATGACGGTAGACACCAACTTGGAGCAATTGATCGCCGCTCTGCGACAGCACGCCCGGTTGATGACCGGGCCGGGGTCGGCGGGAGAAGCGGGCATCGATGCCTTTGATGCGTTGCGGTCGGCAGCGGTCTCCTACGGCAGATCTGTTACGGGAGACGACTGGCTGGGACAGCCCTTTCGACGAGCTGGAAGAAGTCGAGGGACTCGTTGTCGTCGGCGAAGCGGAGCAGCCTGCGGAATCCGACCGTTCGGATGAGCTGGGTCCCGGTCTCCCACCGCGGAAGAGGCTGAACCTGTAACGGATCACACCGCCTTCAAGCTGTTGACCGCCGCTCCGACAGCGACGGTCGCGGAACCGCCCGCATCGACAACCCGGTCGTCGCCACGGTCTCGAAGGCCGCCGTTATCTGTGCGGAGACCCTGAAGCCCAGCATTGTCGCCCTCCACCACCAAGCAGCGGCGGCTTGGATAGAGTGCGGGAGCGCTCCGACTGCCGGAGCTCAACCGCGCCGCAACAGAACGCGCCGAGCGCTGCAGCCTCACCCCACGGTGTGTCGCCGCGTTCGCAAGCCTTCCGCCGGCGCACGTATGCGGCCGGGGCCGCGATCCGAATGGGGTGGGAATGACCAAGCACAGGCTGTCCAGGAGAGGCCGTTACATCGCGTGGGCCACGACAGGCGTCGTCGTGGTCGCCGGTGCCGGGATCGCGGCGCAGACCTCCATGGCCGCCTCGAGCTGGCCGACGCAGAAGACGTACACGGGCCGGGCGTTCGACACCTGCACGGCGCCCTCCCTCGCCGCGATGAGGGCGTGGAAGACCGGCTTCTACGGCGCCGCCGCGGTCTACATCGGCGGCAAGAACCGCGGCTGCGCCCAGCCCAACCTCACCGCGTCCTGGGTGAAGTCGGTCAGCGCCACCGGCTGGAAGCTCATCCCGCTCTACGTCGGCGCCCAGCCGCCCTGCCAGACCAGCAGAAACCCGGAGAGGTTCACCGCCACCACGGCAGCCGCCGTCGGCAAGAGCAACGCCGAGGACGCCGTCGCGAAGGCGTCCGCGCTCGGCATGAAGCCAGGCAGCCCCATCTACCTCAACATGGAGTCGTACGACATCACGAACAAGGCGTGCAACGACGCCGCGCTGACGTACGTGCGCTCCTTCACCAAGACCCTGCGAGCCAAGACCTACCGCGCCGGGCTCTACGGATTCAGCAGCTCCAGCGCCAAGGCCGTCGCCACCGCCGGCGACCGGACCGACCTGCCCGGCAACCTCTGGTACGCGCTGTGGAACAACAAGAACACCACCACCGCTGACTGGCCCTGGGACCCCAAGCTCTACACCAACCACAGCCGCTCCCACCAGTACATGGTCAACAGCAAGGAGACCCGCGGCGGCCACACCATCACCGTCGACCGCAACGCCTGGGACGCCCCGGTGGCCATCACCGGATAGAGGGCCGGATAGGCCGTGATACCCGGGCACCAAGGCGCCTGGGAGTCATCCTGCCTCGGCAAGTGCAAGGTGGCGAAGAAGGGCTTCCCGGCACAGACTATGTCCAAGAGTGCTGAGCCCTCCGGCCCGTTTTTCATGGACACCACCGTCAACACCGCTGCCGCCAAGCAGCGGGGAACCGGCCGCAGCGTCGCCACCCTGGACGTCCACCAACCGCAGTGAGCGGCGCCGTCAGAGCTGACGAAGCTTTCTACCGTGGTCCTCCGCTGTGACAATGCATTGCCCGGCGCTCCCCCGATAGGTCGGTTGCGTAAACGTGCAGGGTGCGCCGGTGATCAGCTACAGCCTGAACGGGCCATGGCCGGAGGTCGCCACGGGACGATCCGGTGCCGTGCCCGGTGTGCGGTCAGCCGACGGGGCGGGTGCATGGTTTCCCCGGGCGGGTGGTCGCGGACGTGCCGGTGGACGGACGGCGGGTCGTGGCGTCGGTGCGGGTCCGGCGCCTGGTCTGTCCGGTGCTCGGCTGCCCGCAGCAGACGTTTCGTGAGCAGGTTCCCGGCATCGTGGAGTGCTACCAGCGTCGCACCAACTGCCCGGCCGACCAACTCGGTTGCGCAGTCTAGGAGTTAGCGGGCCGGGCGGGCGCCCGTCTCTCCCGCGCGATCTCCCGCTCGACCGAACTTCACATGCTCATGACACTCCGGTCTGGACCGGCAGCAAGACCTGGGTCAAGGGCGAGTTCCACACGGTGACCGCGACCTCGAAGATCAAGTGGACGAAGGGGACGGACCGCAGTGCCATCTCTCCCCTCTGGACCGTCAAGGGCGCGGCCAACGGAGCGACCACGGTGAACTCCGTCGACGTCGAGAAGCAGGAACTGGACGTCCGCTGCGACGTCGAGGTGGGACCACACCCGGCTGTGTCTTCAGCCGCTACAAGCCGACGTACGTCATGAACTCCAAGAAGTTCCCGGCGGCCGCCGCGCACGCGTGGCTGATCCAGAACAAGCTCCCCGGCCACTACGGTCTGCGGGGCAACACCCCGCTGACCAGGCCGGGGAAGCGGCCGGCTGCACCGGACTTCGTCAAGCGGGTCTTCACCGCCGAGGAACCCGACCTCGTATGGGCGGGTGACATGACGGAGATCGTCGCCGAGGCGGGCAAGCTGTACCTCGCCACGGTCATCGACCTGTTCTCCTGGCGCCTGCTCGGCTACGCGATGGGCGCCCACCACGACGCGGACCTGGTCGTGGCCGCGCTGAACATGGCAGCAGCCACCCGCGGCGGTGACGTCCGTGGCGTGATCTTCCACTCGGACCGCGGGAGCGAGTACGGCTCACGGAAGTTCGTCCGCGCCTGCCGCCGGCTGGGAGTGACATGGTCCGTGGCCCGAGTCGGCTCGTGCTTCGACAACGCCGTGAGCGGGGCGTTCAACAGCGTCCCCAAGGTCGAATACATCCACCGTCACACATTCCGCACCCGCATCGAGGCCCGAATCAGGATCGCCACCTGGATCACCGACTTCTACAACACCCGCCGATTACGCAGCGTGTGTGGATTCAAGAGCCCGATCGACTACGAGAACGAGTACCGGGCCAGCCTCACCATGAGACTGGCTGCATAGGAAGGACTCCACAGTCCGAGGGGATTGGCAACGACGTCGGTCCCCGGGTCGCAGCTCTTGCCGCTGGCGACCTCTGATCGCGCTGCTTGCCTTCGTGTGCTGTTGTGCTCGGTCGGGATAAGTTCGGGGTGTTGAGTGAAGGGGATTGAGCATGTTCTGCGGTTCCTGATTGGTAGCGAGATGAGGGGCGGGAGGATGAGCGGGCGCTGTCCCGGGCCCGGGGTCTGACTCATGATTTCTCTGACCGAAGTGTCTCGATCACACGGTGTCGGCCGTTGGCCGGGGATGGTGCGTTGCCGGTGCCGGGCCGGCGGGGTGTGTCCCGATAGGGGCCTGTCGACAGTTGTGGCGTCCTCACGATTCTGACCGTCTGACGCGGCCCGGTACCGCAACGCGACGTGGTATCGGACGGGAGGAGAGGAACGGGCATGTCCGGTTCGACCGTGCCCAGTACGTCGCCTGCTCCCAAGACCGGCCGCCGTCGCCCGGCAGGGGAGGTGGTTCTGGGAGTGGATACGCACCGGGATGCCCACGTAGCCTCGGTGCTCTCCGTGACAGGGGCAGTCCTTGCCACCGACGAGTTCCCGGCCACCGCGGCTGGCTACCGCGATCTGCTGAAGCGCGCCAGGAAGTGCGGAACCGTGATGCGGGCCGGAGTGGAGGGGACCGGCTCATACGGAGCGTCATTGTCCCGCTATCTGCTGGCCCAGGGCATAGACGTGTTCGACGTGAATCGAATGGACCGTGCGGATCGTCGTCGGCGCGGCAAGTCGGATCCGCTCGATGCCCAGAACGCGGCGCGATCCGTGTTGAGCGGGCGGGCCCGTGCCCGGGCCAAATCGGGCGACGGGCCGGTGCAGATCGGCAGGATGTACAAGCTCACGAAGGCGTCGGCTGTCAAAGCTCGCACGCAGGCCATCAACCAGTTCAAAGCCGTACTCGTCACTGCCGATCCCGTCTTGCGGGAGGAACTGGCCGGACTGGGCAATGCCGCACTCTTGCGTACCTGTGCGCGGTTCGCGGGCGCGAGCCGTTGCGAGGCGGCCAGCGAGGAGTCGGTGGTGCAGGCCACTAGGATCACGCTGGGCCTGCTGGCTCAACGGATCGGCCGGCTCTCCGAGGAGATCCGGGACGTTGAGGCTCGTCTGACCCGGCTCGTGGAAGGGCACGCCCCGCAGCTGCTCGACGTGGTGGGGATCGGTCCGGACACGGCGGTCGCTCTGCTGATCACGGTGGGGGACAACCCGGAGCGGCTGGACAGTGAGGCGTCGTTCGCCGCGCTGTGCGGTGTCAGCCCGGTCGAGCGTTCCTCGGGTCGGCGAAACTACCGTCGCCTCAACCGCGGCGGCGACCGGCAGGCCAACGCCGCGCTCCATCGCATCGTGTTCACGCGCTTGCGGGTCGACCCGCGCACCCAGGACTACTGCGAGCGCCGGATCAAGGAGGGCAAGGCCCGGCGCGAAATCGTCCGCTGCCTCAAACGCTATGCGGCCGGGGAGGTCTTCCACCTGCTAGGACAGCTACAGCCAGGACCCCGCTCATAGGGGCTGTCGTGACAGATGAGAGGCTCAGACGGGTGAGCGAGACACCACCGAACACCCTGCAATACCGCTTTGACGGGCCAGAAGAGGCTCCCGTCCTGATCCTCGGTCCCTCACTGGGTACCACATGGCACATGTGGGACCGCCAGATCCCCGAGCTGACCAAGCAGTGGCGCGTCTTCCGGTTCGACCTGCCCGGCCACGGCGGTGCCCCCGCGTACCCGGCGGGCTCGGTGGGTGACCTCACGACGCGGCTGCTGGCCACCCTCGAAGGGCTCGGCGTGCAGCGCTTCGGCTACGCGGGCTGCGCGCTCGGCGGCGCTGTCGGCATCGAGCTGGCCCTGCGCCACCCGGAGCGGCTCGCCTCGCTCGCGCTGATCGCCGCCTCACCCCGCTTCGGCACGGCCGACGAGTTCCGGCAGAGAGGCGTGATCGTCCGCACGAACGGCCTCGACCCCATCGCCCGTACCGCGCCCGAGCGCTGGTTCACCGGCGGGTTCGCCGCCGCGCAGCCCGCGATCACCGAGTGGGCCGTGCAGATGGTGCGCACCACCGACCCCGGCTGCTACATCGCCTCCTGCGAGGCGCTCGCCTCGTTCGACGTCCGCCCGGAGCTCGGGCGGGTCGGCGTACCGACCCTGGTCCTGGTCGGTTCGGACGACCAGGTCACCGGCCCGGCGGAGGCCCGCACGCTGGTCGCCGGCATCCCGGACGCCCGCCTCGCCGTCGTCCCCGGTGCCTCCCACCTGGTCCCGGTGGAGCAGCCCGCGGCGGTCACCGACCTGCTGGTGCGGCACTTCTCCACCGCCTGGCAGCCCGCCTTCGAGACCTCCACCGGCCAGACGGCCCTGCCCCCCGCCGCCCTCAAGCCGGTCCTGTCTCCCGCCTCGCCGCAGCCCCTGCAGACCGGGCCCGTCGCCGAGATCGCCCCGGTCGCCGTACCGCCGCAGGCCCAGGGGCGCCCCGACCCGTACGACGCCGGGATCAAGGTCCGCCGCGAGGTGCTGGGCGACGCGCACGTGGACCGGGCGCTGGCCCAGGCCGACGAGTTCTCCGGGGACTTCCAGGAGTTCATCACCCGCTACGCCTGGGGCGAGGTCTGGGACCGCCCCGGCCTCGACCGGCGCACCCGCAGCTGCGTCACCCTCACCGCCCTGGTCGCGGGCGGCCACCTGGACGAGCTGGCCTTCCACACCAGAGCCGCCCTGCGCAACGGCCTCACCCCGGGCGAGATCAAGGAAGTGCTGCTCCAGGCGGCCGTCTACTGCGGTGTCCCGGCGGCGAACAGTGCGTTCAAGGTGGCCCAGCAGGTCATCCGCGAGGAGACCACGCCCCAGGAGTGAGCCCGCGGGAGAGCGCGGAGGCAGGATGGAGCCATGAAGCTCACGAAGAAGTCGCATGCCTGCGTCCGCCTCGAGAAGGACGGCCGGACCCTCGTCCTCGACCCGGGCGGGTTCAGCGAGGAGGACGCCGCGCTCGGCGCGGACGCGATCCTCGTCACCCACGAGCACCCCGACCACTTCGACGAGTCCCGGCTGCGCGCCGCGATGGAGGACAACCCGGCCGCCGAGATCTGGACCCTGAAGGCGGTCGCGGAGAAGATCTCGTCCGCCTTCCCCGGCCGCGTCCACACCGTCGGCCACGGTGACACCTTCACGGCCGCCGGTTTCGACGTCCAGGTCCACGGCGAACTGCACGCGGTGATCCACCCGGACATCCCGCGCATCACCAACGTCGGCTACCTCGTCGACGGCGGCAGGGTCTTCCACCCCGGCGACGCCCTCACCGTCCCCGACCACCCGGTCGAGACGCTGATGCTCCCCGTGATGGCCCCCTGGAGCAAGATCTCCGAGGTCATCGACTACGTGCGCGAGCTGAAGCCGCAGCGCGCCTACGACATCCACGACGCCCTCCTCACCGACCTGGCCCGTCCGATCTACGACCGGCAGATCGGGCAGCTCGGCGGCTCGGAGCACCTGCGGCTGACGCCGGGGGACTCGGCCGAGGTCTGAGGCCCCCAGGGGGACACGGGCCGCGTTGTCAGACCCGCCGGGTAGGTTGTGGGACATGCGCATCGCGACCTGGAACGTGAACTCGATCACCGCCCGCCTGCCGAGGCTCCTGGCCTGGCTGGAGAGCAGCGGCACGGACGTGCTGTGCCTCCAGGAGGCCAAGGTCGCCGAGGAGCAGTTCCCGGCGGAGCAGCTGCGCGAGCTGGGCTACGAGTCGGCGGTCCACGCGACCGGCCGGTGGAACGGCGTGGCGGTGCTCTCCCGCGTCGGCATCGAGGACGTCGTCAAGGGCGTGCCCGGCGACCCCGGGTTCGACGGCTCGGTGGAGCCCCGTGCCATCTCGGCGACCTGCGGCCCGCTCCGCGTCTGGTCGGTCTACGTGCCGAACGGCCGTGAGGTGGACCACCCGCACTACGCCTACAAGCTCCAGTGGTTCGAGGCGCTCAAGGCCGCCGTCGCCGGTGACGCGGCGGGCAGCCGCCCCTTCGCGGTGATGGGGGATTACAACGTGGCGCCGACGGACGACGACGTCTTCGACCCCGCCTTCTTCGAGGGCTCCACCCATGTCACCCCCGCCGAGCGCGCCGCCCTGGCCTCCTTGCGCGAGGCCGGCCTGTCCGACGTGGTCCCGAGGCCCCTCAAGTACGAGCACCCGTTCACGTACTGGGACTACCGCCAGCTCTCCTTCCCGAAGAACCGCGGCATGCGCATCGACCTGGTGTACGCCAACGCGCCCTTCGCGAAGGCGGTCAGCGACGCGTACGTGGACCGCGAGGAGCGCAAGGGCAAGGGCGCGTCCGACCATGCGCCCGTGGTCGTGGACCTGGACGTCTAGGGGGCTTGTGATGGATCTCCGCGGCGTCGCGACGCCCGGCGCGCTCCCCCAAGCACTTCGAGCAGGGGGGACCCCCACTCGCCGCACCGGACAAAAGGCCTGGTAGCTCCTCCCCCCACTCTCGGCTTCGCTCGAGCGGGGGGACCCCCATCAAGGCCTTCCGCCCGGCACGCCGAGAGCACGCACCGAACGCCGCTCCTTCTTCCATGGAGAGCCATCAGAAGCCCCCTAGGGCCTCAGCAGCCGCAGGTCGACCGAGTCCGCCAGGGCCGCAAGCCCCGCGTCACCCGGATGCAGATGGTCCCCGCTGTCGTACGCGGGGAGCATCCGGGAAGGCCGCTCGGGATCACGGACCACCGCGTCGAAGTCGAGCACGCCGTCGAAGCCCCCGCCGTCGCGGATCCACTCGTTCACCGCGACCCGCTCGGCGTCGACGGCGGCCGTGCACCGCGTCTCGCCCTCACAGGGCAGGATCGTCGCCGCGAGCATCCTCAGCCCCCGGGCGTGCCCGCGTGCCGCCAGCTCGCGCAGCCCCGCGACCAGCTGCTCCGCCGACGCGCCCCACCGCAGGTCGTTGATGCCCTCGAAGACGACGGCCGTACGCGCCGACGGCTGGGCGAGGACGTCCCGGTCGAACCGGTGCAGGGCGCTCACCCCGGCCGTGTCCGTGGAGACCCCGTCGCCGGGGTACCGGTCGGACACCACGCGGTTGCCGGAGACGCCCAGGTTCAGCACGCCGTAGCGCGGGACGGTGCTCTGCTTCAGGAGCCGGCCGGCCAGGACGTTCGGCCAGCGCCGGTTCGCGTCCACCGTGGACTTGTCGCCGTCGGTGATCGAGTCCCCGAGCAGCACCACCGACCCGGGACCGCCGCTCACGTCGACCCCGGCGAGCAGCGGCCAGCGGGTGATCACCGAGGTGTACGCCCCGGCGTCGTGGTCCGCCGCGTGGTCTCCGGGCTCGCTGACCCAGGAGCGCTGCTGGGCCAGCCCGTGCACGGGTGCCGCAGCCACCGTCCCGGGCAGATGGAAGCTCACCAGCAGATTGGTGTCCGCCGGGACGGAGAAGCCGAGCGGATCGCTGTACGCCTGGCCCCCGGCCGGGATCGTCACGCCCGCCGCACCGCCGAAGGCCAACGCCACCGGGGTGGCCCGGGAGGCCGCGCCCGACGCCTGCACCGCGGCCGTCGCGCTCCCGATCCGTACCGGAGCCGCCGCGAAGGTGTTGTCGAACCGCACCCGCACTCGGGACCCGCCGGCCGACGTGTGCACGACCAGCCGCAGCGTCCGGTCCGTCCAGGGGCCCACCGCGGCGTAGCCGCCCGTGGCCGTCGACCAGCTGCCCGTCCAGCCCTGCGTGGCGGTCCGTACCGACACCGCGAAGACGTGCAGCCCGGCCGCGCTCGGCAGCCGGACCGAGGTCACCGCGCGCCCCGGGGCCAGCGGCACCGTCACGACGTACAGGCGGGCCGACCGGGCGAGTTGGCCGCCGGGCGTGTTGATGTGCGGCAGGGCCACCGCCTTGGTCGCGAGCGGCCCGGTGCGCCAGTCGGGTGCGGTCAGCCGGTACCCGGAGCGGGAGCCGTTCGCGTACGTGACCGTGCCCGGGCCGCCCACCTGGGAGCCTGCGGTGCCCGCCACCAGGAAGGCCAGGGCGTCCCCGCGCCCCGTGACCCGGACGTCCTGCCCGGCGGCGCGGACGTTGTCCGGCTCGCCCGGCTGCCGCCTCGGCCAGGTCAGCCGGGCGCCCTGCACGGTGAGCGCGCGGCCGGGCGTCCAGCCCGCGGCGGTGAGGTCCCGCGCGGACAGCGAGGCGCCGGAACCGTCGAAGTCGGCCTCTTGGGGCGATCCGTCGTCGCTGACGGCCACGTTGTCGAACAGCCGCTCCAGCGGCACCGGCGCGGCTCGTCTCTCCTCGGCGGCCTGCGCCGCCACCGCCGAGATCAGCGACCCGCACAGGGTCAGGACGACCAGGATCCCCCGGACACATCGGCGCACGGCCGACTCCTCCCGTTCATCGACACACGACGCAACAGACGAAAACGCAGGGACGGAACAGAAGAGGTAACGACGGCCGAGACGCAAGACGCACGGTGAAACTAGGGAGACATGACAGACCCGTCAACGCGCGATACGTGAACTCGGCCTGAATGCGACCGGGATCGGCGGGCCCGCGCGTCCCTGTGGTGCGTATGGCGGTACGAATGACACGCTGGACGTATGAACATCCCTTTCCTGGGCAACCGGCGCCAGAAGGTCGGGATCCCCGATCCGGCAGGCATCGCGGAACTCCTCGCCGAGTGTGAGCTGCTCCGCTCCCAGGCGTCCCGCGAGGGGTTCCTGCTGGACGACTCGGCGGCCTCCCTGGAGGCGCTGGACCAGCTCGTTCCGCGCTGGCGGGACGACGAGGAGACCCTGGCCTGGCTGGGCAACGACGCCGGGCTCTACCTGGGCACCGTCATCGTGCGCACCGTGCCGGGAGCCGCCTGGGAGATCCGCTCCGACGGACAACCGGTCGTGCGGCTGGCGTCCGGCCGGGAGTTCGACGTCGTGGACTCCGGGCACGAGTGGGCCGCGAACGGGGTGCCCGAGCTGTCGCAGTTGTACGCCGAAGTCGCGGAGTCGTGAGCCCCATGGCCGCAACCTTTGGCCCAAAGTCCGACGTAAATACGGCTAATGATCGAAAAGTGCGTGTCGCCCGACAAGTCCGATCTTGCCTGGATACGTTGCGGCAACCACCACACAGCTGAGAGTGAGTAGGGCTGAGTATGGCCGTCGAGCCGCTGATCGAGCTGCGTGACGTCAACAAGCACTTCGGGGAGCTGCATGTCCTGCAGGACATCAACCTCACCGTCGGCCGGGGGGAGGTGGTCGTGGTCATCGGCCCGTCGGGGTCGGGAAAGTCCACCCTGTGCCGGGCGATCAACCGCCTGGAGACCATCGAGTCCGGGACGATCATCCTCGACGGGCAGCTGCTGCCGGAGGAGGGCAAGCCCCTCGCGCGGCTGCGCGCGGACGTCGGGATGGTCTTCCAGGCCTTCAACCTCTTCGCCCACAAGACCGTCCTGCAGAACCTCTCCCTCGGGCAGGTCAAGGTGCGCGGGCGCAAGAAGGAGGACGCCGACCAGCGCTCCCGTGAACTCCTCGACCGGGTCGGCGTCGCCGACCAGGCGGACAAGTACCCGGCGCAGCTCTCGGGTGGTCAGCAGCAGCGCGTGGCCATCGCCCGCGCCCTGGCCATGGAGCCCAAGGCGATGCTCTTCGACGAGCCGACCTCGGCCCTCGACCCGGAGATGATCAACGAGGTGCTGGAGGTCATGAGGCAACTCGCCCGCGACGGCATGACCATGATCGTCGTCACGCACGAGATGGGCTTCGCCCGCTCGGCCGCCAACCGTGTCGTCTTCATGTCCGACGGCCGGATCGTCGAGGACCGCACCCCCGACGAGTTCTTCACCAACCCGAGCAGTGACCGCGCCAAGGACTTCCTCTCCAAGATCCTCAAGCACTGAACGGGCAGGCACCGGACGGCTCATCGCATCGGACCTCGACTACGATGTGCCCTTCATCCCTGTCGGAGAGGGGGACTTCGCCGAAGGCCGCCGATCCCGCCAGGGGTGAGCTGACCGCCCGCCCGGTCCGCGGGGCCATTCCCACCGGGTGCGGCCCCCATGGCCCGAAGGCCACGGGGGCGGCGGATCACATCGGCCAGGCCCGTCCGGCAGCAGCCGGAGATCACTGCTCGCGCAGCGGAACCGACACGTACGACGGGTCGTTCACCGGCGAGGAGAAGGTCAGCTGCGCGCCGGGCGGGTTGTGCTCGATGTAGAGCGGGTCGACCGTGTCGACGACCAGGGCGAGGCGATGCCCGGCCGGGACGTCGTAGGCCGTGGAGTACAGCTCCAGGTCGACGCCGAACGGCTTTCCGGGGGTGCGCCCGTGGAAGGTGTACGGCGCGTGGGTGACCAGCTTGCCGAGGCCGAGCGGCCCCACGTCGTACAGGTAGGCGACGAGGGTGCCGCTCTCCTTGGTCGGGGTGAGGGTCGTGTGCAACGCCGTCGTCCCGCGCACCCTTTGGGCCGCGGCGTACTTCTCCGACTGCCAGACGGCGGCCCAGCGGCGGGGGAGCAGCGGGATCGAGGCCATCGGCGGCAGCTGGGCCACCTGGTCGAGGATGCTGGACAGGAAGACGACGCCGCCGTCCGCCCCCGAGTTCACGTTCGCGCGGATCGTCTTCGAGCCCGCGAGGGCGATCTTCCGGCTGGTCGCGCCGGCCGACTTCCAGTCCGGGTACCCCTCGTAGCCGCCGGAGGTACGGGACTTGAGCTGGACGGGCTGCTCGCGGTCGATGCCGTTGTCCACGCCCCTGAGGTAGTGGTCGAACCAGCGCGCGGTGTCCTTCCACACGTCGTTGGGCAGCCCGAACAGGCCGGTCAGCTCCGCGGTGGCGTGGTCTCCGGGCCGCATCTCCAGCCGCTTCGGGCCGGTCAGCTTCTCGTAGAAGTCGGCGTACTGGTTGGGCGTGAAGACGCTGTCCCCCCAGGCGTTGGCCAGCATGATCGCCGCGCCGTTCTCGTTGATCTGGTCGACGTAGGTCGCAGCGGAACGTTTCTTCCCCCAGGCGACGAGCTCCGCTTCCTTCGCCAGGTTGGATCCGTAGAAGTCGTCGAAGGTCTGCCGGACTTCCGCGCTCTGGCGGCCCGTCACCACACTCGCGCCGTCCAGCAGCGCGGCGGCCTGGACGTGCTGGGTGCGCCCGCCGTAGATCGAGCCGATCAGGTCGGCCCAGCCGCTGAGTGAGGCGACCGCCTTGACCCGCTTGTCGTGCGCGGCCGTGAGCAGGCTGATGCCCGCCCCGTAGGAGACACCCGCCATGCCGATGTGCCCGGCCTCCGCGGGGGTGTGGGCGAGCGCCCAGTCGATGACCTTCGACGCGTCGGCGACGTCGGGTGGCCCCGCCACTTCTATCTCGCCGCCCGACTGCCAGAAGCCGCGCACGTTGTAGGTGACCACGACGTACCCGGAGTCGGCGAGCTTCTGTGCCTGGGCCAGGTACTCGACCTGGGGCAGGCCCCAGCTCGTGGGCATGACGAGCAGCGGGTAGCGGTCGGTGCCGCGTGCACCGGCCGGGGTGACGACGTTGGCCTTGAGGACGGTGCCGCCGTCGCCGGCGATGTCGACGAAACGGACGGGGTTCGGCGCCGCCTGGGCGGTGGGGGCGAATCCGAGGGCGGTGCCGGCGACCAGGGTCGCCGAGACGGCGCCTACGGCGGTGGTGCGCAGGGCGGCCTTGCGGTGGGGTCCCACGGGTCACTCCTCACTCGTGTCAGTGCAAAGTGACCGAACGGTAACCTCGCCCCCTTACCAGAGGTAACCCGTCGGTAAGTTACGTGCCAGTAACGATTGTTGAGCAGTGGAGGAGCTCAGGAGGCCCGGTGGGAATTGCGTGGAGCGGCGGGCGTCGCGGCGGGCAATGGGGTCTGTGCCGCCCGCGTCACGTCCTCCACCAGCTCGACGACGTCCGGGCCGTACGCCTGGGAGTTGATCACCTTGAGCAGCAGCACGAAGGAACCGCTGCCGTACTTGCGGGCCAGCCGCTCCTGGTTGCGGGCGAGATAGCGGGTGGCCGCCTGGTTGGTGATCGACGTCTGGCCGCAGAACACGAAGACCGGACGGGTGTTCTGGCTGCGCTCGGCGGTGAGCCGGGCGAGCAGGGCGTACTCCTCCTTGCCGTGATCCACGCGGTAGCGCTCCGGGCCCACCAGGAACGAGCCGCGGTCCGGGCCGGGTTCGGCATCCACGTTCACCCGCACACCGGGGAGCAGGGAAGACAGATGGGCCGCCATACGGCGGTTCGACGCCGGGCCGCCCACGCAGAACTCGGTGCGCTCGCCGAAGCCCTGACGCGCGGTGTCGTGCGGGAGGATCTGGGCGTGGGCGGTGCAGTCCTTGATCAGCGCGGCGAGTTCGAGGAGTGCGAACACGTCGTAGCGCATCACCGAGAACTCGGGCCCCGCCGCACCCCGGTTCACCACCAGCAGGGACTCGGAGTTGTCGGGCAGCCCGAAGAAGGCCTGCTTGCGGCGGAGCTTGCGCCGGTACAGATAGGTGCGGGCCACCCAGCCCAGCGCGGCACTGATGCCCGCCGCTATCACGCCCAGCACGATGTTGCGCACGTCGTCGTTCATGGGCGCGCATGGTAGCGGGCCCGACGCACCGGTGTTCGACGCTTGCCTGACGCGGGCATGGCCATGAATTAAGCTGCGCGGACGGCCTTTGACTGGAGGTGCGGATGCGTCGCCCTGTCGCACGGAATCTGACGGTCCTGGCGGTTTCGGCCGCTGTGGTGGTGTCGGTGGGGGCGGCGGCGCCGCCACCGGCCGCGCAGAGCCCCGGCGGTGAGAAAACCCCGCTGGCCGTCGGCTACGGCGGCGCCGTCTCGAGCGTCGACCCCGACGCCTCAGCCGCCGGGATCGAGGTCCTGAGGAAGGGCGGCAACGCCGTCGACGCGGCCGTCGCCACGGCCGCCGCACTCGGCGTCACCGAGCCCTACTCCGCCGGCATCGGCGGAGGCGGCTACTTCGTCTACTACGACGCCAAGTCCCGCACGGTGCGTACCATCGACGGCCGCGAGACCGCCCCCCTGAGCGCCGACAAGAACCTGTTCCTCGAGAACGGCAAGCCCCTCGCCTTCGCCGACGCCGTCAGCAGCGGCCTGAGCGTCGGCACCCCGGGGACGCCCGCCACCTGGCAGACGGCGCTGGACCAGTGGGGCAGCAAGCGGCTCTCCAGCGTGCTGAAGCCGGCCGAGCGGATCGCCCGCGAGGGCTTCACGGTCGACGAGACCTTCCGCTCGCAGACGGCGTCCAACGAGGCCCGCTTCCGCTACTTCCCGGACACCGCCGAGCTGTTCCTGCCGGGCGGACGGCTCCCCGTCGTCGGCTCCACCTTCAAGAACCCCGATCTCGCCCGCACGTACGCGGAGCTGGGACGCAAGGGCGTCGACGCGATCTACCACGGCCGGCTCGGCCGGGACATCGTCGACACGGTCAACAAGCCACCGGTGGATCCCGGCTCCGGCTGGAACGCCCGGCCCGGCGACCTGACCGCAAGGGATCTGGCCGCCTACCGCACCAAGCTCCAGGCGCCCACCAGAACCTCGTACCGCGGCCTCGGTGTCTACTCCATGGCGCCGTCCTCCTCCGGAGGCACGACGGTCGGTGAGGCGCTCAACATCCTCGAGCGGACCGACCTGTCCAAGGCGAGCAAGGCGCGCTATCTGCACCGCTTCATCGAGGCCAGCAGGATCGCGTTCGCCGACCGCGGGCGGTGGGTGGGCGACCCCGCCTTCGAGGACGTGCCGACGAAGGAACTGCTGTCGCAGAGGTTCGCCGACTCGCGCGAGTGCCTCATCAAGGACGACGCGGTGCTCTCCAGCCCGGTCGCGCCCGGCGACCCGCGTCATCCGCAGCGGTGCGGCACGGGCGGCACGGCGGCTCCCACGACGTACGAGGGCGACAGCACCACGCATCTGACGGCGGCCGACAAGTGGGGGAACGTCGTCGCCTACACCCTCACCATCGAGCAGACCGGTGGCAGCGGGATCACCGTCCCCGGGCGGGGATTCATCCTCAACAACGAACTGACCGACTTCTCCTTCACCCCGGCGAACCCGGCCGTGCACGACCCGAACCTCCCTGGTCCGGGCAAGCGCCCGCGGTCGTCGATCTCGCCGACGATCGTGCTGGACCGGCACCACAAGCCCGTGGTGGCGCTGGGGTCGCCGGGCGGCGCGACGATCATCACGACCGTTCTGCAGACGCTCACCGGCTTCGTCGACCGGGGGTTGCCGCTGGTCGACGCGATCGCCGCGCCCCGGGCCAGTCAGCGCAACGCCGCACAGACCGAGCTCGAACCCGGCCTGTACGACAGTGACCTGAGGAAGCAGCTCGAAGCGATCGGACACTCCTTCAAGGTCAACCCGGAGATCGGTGCCGCCACGGGTGTTCAGCGGCTGCCGGGCGGTAAGTGGCTGGCAGCCGCTGAGACCGTGCGGCGGGGTGGGGGGTCGGCGATGGTGGTGCGGCCCTCGCGTTGACGGCCGTGTGCGGGTGCGTGGGGGGCTGGTCGCGCAGTTCCCCGCGCCCCTAACGGGGCGCTGCCGGACTCTGCGTCTGGAACATGAGTTGACCGTCCTCCACGTCCACCGTCACCCCGCCACCCTTGTCGACCCTGCCGTCCAGCAACAGGCGTGACAGCTCGTTGTCCACCTCGCGCTGGATCGTGCGGCGCAGCGGGCGGGCGCCGTACTCCGGCTGGTAGCCGCGGTCGGCCAGCCATTCGACCGCCCGGTCGGTGAAGGTCACCGTGATGCCCTTGCCCCGCACCAGGGCCCGGGTGCGGTCCAGCAGGAGGTTGGTGATCCGGCGCAGTTGCTCCGTGGTGAGCTGGCGGAAGACGACGATCTCGTCGATGCGGTTGAGGAACTCCGGGCGGAAGTGCTCACGCAGCGGGCGCAGGATCTGCTCGCGGCGGGCCTCCTCGTCCGCGTCGGCGCCGCCCGCGGCGAAGCCCGTCGTGGCGCCCCGGCGGGTGATCGCCTCGGAGCCCAGGTTGCTCGTCATCACGATCACCGTGTTGCTGAAGTCCACCGTGCGGCCCTGGGAGTCGGTCAGCCGGCCGTCGTCGAGGACCTGGAGCAGGATGTTGAAGACGTCCGGGTGGGCCTTCTCCACCTCGTCCAGCAGGAGCAGCGAGTACGGGTGCCGTCGCACGACCTCGGTGAGCTGGCCCGCCTCCTCGTGGCCGACGTAGCCGGGCGGGGCGCCGACCAGGCGGCTGACGGTGTGGCGCTCCTGGTACTCGCTCATGTCGAGCCGGACCATGCGGTCCTCGCTGCCGAACAGGGCCTCGGCGAGCGCCCGGGCCAGTTCGGTCTTGCCGACACCCGTCGGGCCGAGGAACAGGAAGCTGCCGATCGGGCGGTCGGGGGCGGCAAGGCCGGCGCGCGAGCGCAGCACCGCGTCCGAGACGACCCGCACGGCCTCGTCCTGGCCGACCACCCGCTGGTGCAGATGCTCCTCCAGGCCCAGCAGCCGGTCCTTCTCCTCCTGGGTGAGGCTGCTGACCGGGATGCCGGTCTGCCGGGACACCACCTCGGCGATCGACTCGGCCCCGACGACGAGGTCCTGGCCCTCGTCGATCTCGCTGTCGCCGCCGGCCTGGGAGATCCGCTGCTTCACGTCCACGATGCGGTCGCGCAACTGGGAGGCCTGCTCGTACTGCTCGTCCGCGACGGCCTGGTCCTTGTCCCGGGTCAGCTGCTCCAGCTCCCGCTCCAGGGCCCGTACGTCCGTGCCCTTGGTCCGCGCCCGCAGTCGCACCCGGGCACCGGCCTGGTCGATCAGGTCGATCGCCTTGTCCGGCAGGCGGCGGTCGGAGAGATAGCGGTCCGACAGCTCCACGGCGCTCACCAGCGCCTCGTCGGTGTAGCGGACCTGGTGGTGGGCCTCGTAGCGGTCCTGGAGGCCGCGCAGGATCTCGATCGCGTCCGCGGGCGTCGGCTCCGGCACCATAATCGGCTGGAAGCGGCGGGCCAGTGCCGCGTCCTTCTCGATCCGGCGGTACTCCTCCAGCGTGGTGGCGCCCACGATGTGCAGCTCGCCCCGGGCGAGGGCCGGCTTGAGGATGTTGCCCGCGTCCATCGAACTGCCGTCGCCGCCGCCGGAACCGGCGCCCACGACCGTGTGCAGCTCGTCGATGAAGATGATCAGCTGGTCGGAGTGGGCACGGATCTCGCCCACGATGTTGTTCATCCGCTCCTCGAAGTCACCCCGGTAGCGGGTGCCCGCGACCACCCCCGTGAGGTCCAGGGCCACCACGCGGCGCCCGACCAGCACGTCGGGCACGTCCGCCTCGGAGATGCGCTGCGCCAGCCCCTCCACGATGGCCGTCTTGCCGACTCCCGCGTCACCGATCAGCACCGGGTTGTTCTTGCCGCGCCGCGAGAGGACCTCGACGGTCTGCTCGATCTCCTGGTCCCGGCCGATCACCGGGTCGATCCGGCCCTGCCGGGCCAGCTCGGTGAGGTCGCGGCCGTACTTGTCGAGGGTCGGCGTGTTCGTCGGGCGCGGGCGCTCGGACTGGGGGACCTCCGGCGCCTCGGGCGGTTCGGAGGGGGCGAAGCGGGCCGCGTTCAGGATGTGCCCGGCGGCCGAGTCGGGGTTCGACGCCAGGGCGCTCAGCACGTGCTCCGGGCCGATGTAGCCGTAACCGCGGGCCCGGGCCATGTCGTGCGCGTCCAGCAGGGCCCGCTTGGCGGCCGGGGTGAGGGAGAGCGCGGTCGGCGGCGGAGCGTCGTCCGGCGTGTGCTGGGCCGGGCCTGACCGGTCGTCGATCTGCGACGCCAGGGAGTCGGGGTTCGCGCCCGCCTTGCTGAGCAGGGTGCGGGTGGGCTCGGTGGCGAGCGCCGCCCGCAGCAGATGCTCCGTGTCGAGGTCCCGGCTGCCGTGCTCGGCGGCGTACTGTGCGGCGCCGCGGACGAGCTCCCGGGCCGGCTGGCTGAGCAGCCGCCCGAGATCGATCTGCCGGGGACCGGGACGCGGTCCGCCGAAGAAGCGTGCGAGGAATTCTCCGAAGGGATCCGAGCCGTAGCCCTCCGGGCTGGTGAAGCCGCTGCTCATGGGCCTTCCGTTCCCGGCGTCCCCGGCGCGCGGGCGGGGGACGCCCTCGCTGGTCGACGTGCCGGGGTCGGGTAACCCGGGTGGCAGCCGGTTACACCTGGGGCGCGCTCGTACAACACCTTCGCACGATCGTCGGCTAGGGGCACCTTTGGGGCATACCGGGGGGAAGGGGCGGTCGGCGGGGTTCAGCGGGCCGTCAGGATCCTCGGCCCGGACTCCGTGATCGCCACCGTGTGCTCCGCGTGGGCCGCGCGGGAGCCGTCGTTCGTCCGCAGGGTCCAGCCGTCGGCGGCCGCGTGGAACGCGTCCGTGCCGCCCTTGATGACCATGGGCTCGATCGCCAGCACCATGCCGTGCCGGAGCCGCATGCCGCGCCCCGGGCGGCCCTCGTTCGGCACCCCGGGGTCCTCGTGCATACGGCGGCCGATGCCGTGGCCGCCGAAGCCGTCCGGGATGCCGTAACCGGCGCCCCGGCACACCGTGCCGATCGCGTGGGCGATGTCGCCGATGCGATTGCCCACGACGGCGGCCTCGATGCCGGCCGCCAGGGCCCGCTCGGCGGTCTCGATCAGGCGGAGGTCCGCCTCCCGCGGGGTGCCCACGACGAAGCTGAGCGCCGAGTCGCCGACCCAGCCGCCCAGTTCCGCGCCGAAGTCGATGGAGACGAGGTCGCCGTCGCGCAGGCGGTAGCGGCCCGGGATGCCGTGCACGATCGCGTCGTTGACCGAGACGCAGAGGACGGCGGGGAACGGGGTCGGCGCGAAGGAGGGGCGGTAGCCGAGGAAGGGTGAGGTCGCGCCCGCCCCGCGCAGCACGCCGTGCGCCACCTCGTCCAGTTCCAGCAGGGGAACGCCCACGTCGGCGGCCTCCTGTACGGCCGTCAGGGCTCGGGCGACGACCTGGCCCGCCTCGTGCATCGCGTCGATAGAAGTGTCTGTCTTCAGCTCCACCATGCCAATTACTATACCGGTATTAGAATGGGGGCATGGTGCGCACCCCTCTCACTCCCGAAGAACGCGAACGCGGCGAGCGGCTCGGCCGGTTGCTGCGTGAGGCACGTGGTGGCCGGAGCATGGCGGAGATCGCGGCGAACGCGGGCATCTCCGCGGAGACCCTCCGGAAGATCGAGACCGGGCGGGCCCCGACCCCGGCCTTCTTCACGGTGGCCGCGCTGGCCGGAGTCCTCGGACTGTCCATGGACGAACTGGCCGGGCAGTGCGTGCTGGTGCCCGTCTGAGGCTCCTGCGCCGCGCGTGAAAACTCCCCGTAGCACGTCCGTAACACGACTGGTGTTGCCTACGGGGCGGAGTGCTCCGGTCTCAGGGAGTTGAGCGATGGCGGCGGATCAACTCCCGGCTGAAGTCGGGGAGTTCGCGACCTACCTGGACGGTCTGCTGGCACGCCTCGACCCGTCCGGCGGCTGGTTCGCGGTGTTCTGGCAGCGCGACCCGGAGGGCATGCGGGCCTGCCTCGACGGACGCGAGATGCCGCCCTGGGACGTGGTCGAGGCGCTGCTCCAGGACCTCGCCGGGCAGTACGGCCCGGCGGGAGCCGGCCCGGAGACGGACCGCGCCCGCGCCCTGCACGCCGCCGCGCTCGCCGCGTACGACACCCGGCCCGGGGGCCGTGACGCCCTCGGCGACCGCCTCGACGTCATGCTCCGCGAACAGAAGTACGCCGCCGAGCGCCAGGCCGCCCTGGCCCGCCACCTGACCTCGGCCACGACCCGCGAACAGGCGGACGCCCTGCGCCTGGACCTGGCCTGGGCACGCGACGACCACGAACGGGCCGGCGCGCGATGCGCGGAACTCCGGGCCCGGCTGGCGTACGTGAACCGGCGTGACCAGGGGGTGTCCCCGAGAGCGTGGAGTGAGGGCGAGGGGCTGCGCGGCGCCGGGGCAGGTTCGTCAGCGGCCGGGGACCCGTACGATCCCGGGCCACCCTCGGCTGCGAGGGGCGCCGTCGACCCGGACACCGGGCGTCCCGCCCAGCGGCATCCGGCGAGCCGGACCGCCGCCGGGGAAGCCGCCGCAGGCGTTTCCGACGCGTTCACCGTTCCAGCCCCGGCCCCATCGCCCGCCCCCGAACCCCCCACCCCCAAGCAGCGCAAGCGCCGTCGCGGGAGTGCTCGCTTCGCCGGGATGGCGGACGAGGAGGTCGCAGCCGCCGCCGTGCCGCCCGCTGTCGTGCCGACCCTGCCCGCACCCGCCCCCACGACCACAGGCCGTACCCCGCGCGGCGCGCGCTTCGCCGGGGCCGCCGAGGAGGCGGTGGCGGAGCGCCGGGCGCCGGAGGCCCACGCGGCCGGGGCCGCGGACCGGGCCGAGGTCGGACGGACCGTGGAGGTGCTGGCCCGGTTGCGGAGCGAGGGGCGCAGCGGGGAGGCCCACGCGCTGCTGGCCGAGGTCGTCTCGTGGGAGCCCGGCCGGTTTCCGCTGCTCGCGGAGCGGCTGCACCTCGCCGGGCTGGACGCCGACTGGCAGACCCTGCTGTGGGAGGCCGCCTCGCTGCCCGCCGGGCGGCTGGTCGCCGCCGCCGACGCGCTGGTCGCGGCCGGACGGGCGGGGGACGGGCGGCAGATGCTCCGGCAGGGCCTCGCACGGCCGCCGGGAGAGATCGGGGAGGCCGTCCTCGGCCTGGCCGCCGCGGGGCACGACCGCGAGGTGCGCGTGCTGCTCGACGCGTATGTCCGGGCCCGTACCCCCGAAGAGGCCGCCCGCAGCGCCGAACCCGATCCGGGGCGCCTCGTACCGCTTCTGCTGGAGGCCGCCCGGGACGTGTCGGAGGAGCGCCGCTGGGATGTCGTGTACGCCCTGCGGGTCGCCGGATTCCCCGCCTGAACGGCGATGCCGCGCCCCGGGCGACTCACCCACAGGAGTGCGAATCGCGCAATGCCCCGCGGGTTGGCGACGATGGTCTTGGCAACCCCGTGCCAGAGGCTTACGTTCGTGGCTCTACGGCCCGCTTCTACGGGCGTAGAGGCGCAGACGTCGCGTCGAAGGAGCAGCTCATGGCCAACGTCGTACGTGCCGCCCTGGTCCAGGCCACCTGGACCGGCGACACCGAGTCCATGGTGGCGAAACACGAGGAGCACGCCCGCGAGGCGGCCCGCCGGGGCGCGAAGATCATCGGGTTCCAGGAAGTCTTCAACAGCCCCTACTTCTGTCAGGTCCAGGAGCCCGAGCACTACCGCTGGGCCGAGGCCGTCCCCGACGGCCCGACCGTGCGCCGGATGCAGGACCTCGCCCGCGAGACCGGCATGGTGATCGTCGTGCCGGTGTTCGAGGTCGAGCAGTCGGGCTTCTACTACAACACCGCGGCCGTGATCGACTCCGACGGCAGCTACCTCGGCAAGTACCGCAAGCACCACATCCCTCAGGTCAAGGGCTTCTGGGAGAAGTACTACTTCAAGCCGGGCAACCTCGGCTGGCCCGTCTTCGACACGTCCGTCGGCCGCGTCGGGGTCTACATCTGCTACGACCGCCACTTCCCGGAGGGCTGGCGGCAGCTCGGCCTGGCCGGTGCCCAGCTGGTCTACAACCCCTCCGCCACCCACCGCGGCCTGTCCTCCCACCTGTGGCGGCTGGAGCAGCCCGCCGCGGCCGTCGCCAACGAGTACTTCGTCGCCGCGATCAACCGTGTCGGCCAGGAGGAGTACGGCGACAACGACTTCTACGGGACGTCGTACTTCGTCGACCCGCGCGGGCAGTTCGTCGGCGACGTCGCCAGCGACAGCACGGAGGAACTGGTCATCCGGGACCTCGACCTCGACCTCATCGAAGAAGTGCGGCAGCAGTGGGCCTTCTACCGCGATCGCCGCCCCGACGCCTACGAAGGGCTGGTGCAGCCGTGACCCACGACCTCCTGGGCCGCCACCGGGCCGTGCTCCCGGACTGGCTCGCCCTCTACTACGAGGAGCCCCTCGAGATCACCCACGGCGAGGGCCGCCACGTCTGGGACGCCCAGGGCAACCGGTACCTCGACTTCTTCGGCGGCATCCTCACCACCATGACGGCGCACGCGCTGCCCGAGGTGACGAAGGCGGTGAGCGAGCAGGCCGGCCGGATCATCCACTCCTCGACCCTCTACCTCAACCGCCCGATGGTCGAACTCGCCGAGCGCATTGCCCAGTTGAGTGGCATCCCGGACGCCCGTGTCTTCTTCACCACGTCCGGCACCGAGGCCAACGACACCGCCCTGCTGCTGGCCACGGCGTACCGGCGCAGCAACACGATCCTGGCGATGCGCAACAGCTACCACGGCCGTTCCTTCAGCGCCGTCGGCATCACCGGCAACAGCGGCTGGTCCCCGACCTCGCTCTCCCCGCTCCAGACGCTGTACGTCCACGGCGGCGTGCGCACCCGCGGCCCGTTCGCCTCCCTCAGCGACGACGACTACATCGCGGCCTGCGTCGACGACCTGTTGGACCTGCTCGGCCACACCCGCGCCCCGGCCGCGCTGATCGCCGAACCCGTCCAGGGCGTCGGCGGCTTCACGGCGCCGCCGGACGGGCTGTACGCGGCCTTCCGCGAGGTGCTGCACGAACGCGGCATCCTGTGGATCGCCGACGAGGTGCAGACCGGCTGGGGCCGCACCGGCGAGCACTTCTGGGGCTGGCAGGCCCACGGGCGCAACGGCCCGCCGGACATCGTGACCTTCGCCAAGGGCATCGGCAACGGCATGTCCATCGGCGGCGTCGTCGCCCGCTCCGAGATCATGAACTGCCTGGACTCCAACAGCATCTCCACGTTCGGCGGCACCCAGATCACCATGGCGGCGGGCCTCGCCAACCTCAACTACCTGCTGGAACACGACCTCCAGGGCAACGCCCGGCGCGTCGGCGGCCTGCTCATCGAGCGGCTGCGGGCCGTCGCCGCGCACGTTCCGGCGGTACGGGAGGTACGCGGCCGGGGGCTGATGATCGGCATCGAGATCACCGAACCGGGGACCGACACGGCCGATCCGCAGGCCGCCGCGGCCGTCCTGGAGGCGGCGCGCGAGGGCGGCCTGCTGATCGGCAAGGGCGGTGGCCACAACACCAGTTCACTGCGCGTCGCCCCGCCGCTGTCCCTCAACGTCGCGGAGGCCGAGGAGGGCGCCGCGATCCTCGAGAACGCTCTGAGGAGCATCCGGTAGCAGTGCACTGAGCAAGGGACCCGCCACCATGACCATCACCCCGGATTCCCTGGAACCGGCCCTGTCCGTCCGGCAGGTCCTCACCCTGGAGCGGGTGCTCGCCGGGGAGCCCGAGGTGGTGGCCGGCGCGAGCCATCTCGACCGGCCGGTGCGCTGGGTGCACGTCGCCGAGGCCGCCGACGTCGGTGTGATGCTCAGCGGTGGCGAGATGGTCCTCACCACCGGTGTGCTGCTCGCCGGCGACGAGGACAAGCAGGCCGAGTACGTCCGGTCGCTGCACCGCGCGGAGGCCGCAGCCGTCGTCCTCGGACTCGGCCGCGCCTTCCCCGCGGCGCCGGACGTGATGCGCCGGGCGGCCGAGCGGTGCGGACTGCCGATGGTCGTCCTGCACCGGCCCTTCCCCTTCGCCGAACTGACCGAGGAGGTCCAGTCGCGGCTGGTGCGGCGTAAGTTCGCCGTCGTCAGCCTCTCCGAAGCCGTCCGCACCGAACTCACCGCCCTCATCACCGCCGGCGCCCCGCTGCAACGCCTGCTCGACGAGGTCGCCCGGCACAGCGCCTGCCCGGTCGTCGTCACCAACCTCGCCCACCGCGTCCTCGGCACGGCCGGGGAGCGGCCCGCGGTGGACGACGTGCTGCGCGACTGGGAGCGCATCGCCCGGCAGGCATGGGGGCACCACCCAGGCCGTTCAGGCACTGGGGGAGGCACCGAGGGCGACGGCTGGATCCGCGCCGAACTGGGCGGGCGCGGCGAACGGTGGGGCCGGATCGTGCTGTGCGGATACCGCGGCGACACCGCCACCGGACGGCTGCTGGCCGACCGCGCCGCCGAGGCCCTCGTCCTGCACCGCATGCTCGGCGGCGGCGCCGCGTGCTCCTGGGAGGAGCAGTCCGCACAGAGCCTGCTGACCGACCTGGTCAGCGGCGTCGTACCGGCACGGCAACTGCTGCCCCGGGCCCGCGCGGCCGGGCTGCCGGTCAACCGGCGCACCTTCGTGCCGCTGGTGGTCCGCGACGGCGACCCCGCCCGCCTCGAACGGCTCCTGCGGCTGCTGGGCCTGCCCGGGCTGGTCGCCGAACTCGCCGACGGGGCCACCGCCGTGCTGCTCAGCCTGCCCCGGGACCAGGACGCGGGCGCCCTCGCCGTGCACTTCGCGACCCGGCTGCGCACCGAGTCCGGCGCGCACCACACGGTCGTGGCCGCGGCCGAACCCCGTGCCGCCTGGGACGACGTACCCACCGGACTGCGCGAGGCCCAGCACGTCGCGGACGCCGTGGCCGACTCCTCCGCCGTCCTCGACCTCCCGTCGGTGGTGCGCCTCAAGGACGTCCACCTGCGGGGCCTGATCCGCCTGCTGCGCGACGACCCGCATGTGCAGTCCTTCGCGGAGCGGGAGCTGGACGGGCTGCTGTGCGAGACCGAGGAGGACCTGCTGTCGGTGCTGCGCACCTACCTGGCCACCGGCCGCAACAAGTCCCGCACCGCACAGCTCCACCACGTCTCCCGGCCGGCCCTCTACCGCCGCCTGGAGGCGATACAGGTGCGCCTCGGGGTGGACCTCGACGACTTCGAGCAGGCCGCCTCGGTGCACATCGCACTCCTCGCGCACGACGCGCAACAGCAGTGAAACACGCGACCACCTGGGAAAACGGCGGTGAAACATGGGTCTTTGGCAGAGTGACACGGTGGCACGCCGCACGCCCTCAGACGTGACACGGTGCAACTCAAAGACCACCACGCGACTTCCTAGGCTCACGGCACACCGAGCGACCGGAGGTCCCGATGAGCCAAGTGATCCGTGCCGCCGTCTTCCAGACCGCATGGACGGGCGACAAGGAATCGATGATCCAGGTCCACGAACAGGCGGCTCGCGACGCGGCCGCGCAGGGTGCTCAAGTCCTGTGCTTCCAGGAGCTGTTCTACGGACCGTACTTCTGCCAGGTCCAGGACCCGGCCTTCTACGAGTACGCCGAGCAGATCCCCGAGGGCCCCATCGTCCGGCGCTTCCAGGCACTCGCGAAGGAACTGGGCATCGTCCTGGTGCTGCCGATGTACGAGGAGGAGCAGCCCGGCGTCCTCTACAACACCGCCGCCGTGATCGACGCGGACGGCTCCTACCTCGGCAAGTACCGCAAGACACACATCCCCCAGGTCAGGGGCTTCTGGGAGAAGTTCTACTTCCGCCCGGGCAACAGCGGCTGGCCCGTCTTCGACACGAAGGTCGGCCGTGTCGGCGTGTACATCTGCTACGACCGTCACTTCCCGGAGGGCTGGCGCGCCCTCGGCCTCGCGGGTGCCGAGATCGTCTTCAACCCGTCGGCCACCTCCCGGGGACTGTCCGCCTACCTCTGGCAGCTGGAGCAGCCGGCGGCGGCCGTCGCCAACGAGTACTTCGTCGGCGCGATCAACCGGGTCGGGGTCGAGGACTACGGCGACAACGACTTCTACGGCACGTCGTACTTCGTGGACCCCGAGGCCCAGTTCGTCGGCGAGGTGGCGAGCGACAAGGAGCCCGAACTGGTCGTCCGCGACCTGGACATGGCCAAACTCCGCGAGGTCCGCGACCGCTGGCAGTTCTACCGGGACCGGGCACCTGGAACGTACGGTCCGCTGACGGACCTCTAGGGGCGCGGGGAACTGCGCGACCAGCCACACACGACCGTCACGTTCAAACGGCGAGGAGCGACAGATCATGAGCACCCGAACCGTCATCCGAGGTGGCCTGGTCATCACCGCCTCCGACGAACTGCACGCCGACGTCCTGATCGAGGACGGCCGAATCGCCGCCCTCGCGGCCTCCGGCACACCTGCCGCCGAATCCTTCACCGCCGACCGGGTCATCGAGGCGACAGGAAAGTACGTCATCCCCGGCGGCGTAGACGCCCACACCCACATGGAGCTCCCCTTCGGCGGCACCTTCGCCTCCGACACCTTCGAGACCGGCACCCGCGCCGCGGCCTGGGGCGGTACGACGACGATCATCGACTTCGCCGTGCAGAGCGTCGGGCACAGCCTGCGCGAGGGCCTCGACGCCTGGCACGCCAAGGCCGACGGCAACTGCGCCATCGACTACGGCTTCCACATGATCGTCTCCGACGTCAACGAGCACACCCTCAAGGAGATGGACCACCTGGTCGAGGAGGGCATCACCTCCTTCAAGCAGTTCATGGCCTACCCGGGCGTCTTCTACAGCGACGACGGACAGATCCTGCGCGCGATGCAGCGCTCCGCCGAGAACGGCGGCCTGATCATGATGCACGCCGAGAACGGCATCGCCATCGACGTCCTCGTCGAGCAGGCCCTGGCCCGGGGCGAGACCGACCCGCGCTACCACGGCGAGGTCCGCAAGGCCCTGCTGGAGGCCGAGGCCACCCATCGCGCCATCAAACTCGCGCAGGTGGCCGGCGCCCCCCTGTACATCGTGCACGTCTCGGCGACGGAGGCGGTCGCCGAGCTGGCCCGGGCCCGCGACGAGGGACTGAACGTCTTCGGCGAGACCTGCCCGCAGTACCTGTTCCTGTCCACCGACAACCTCGCCGAGCCGGACTTCGAGGGCGCGAAGTACGTGTGCAGCACCCCGCTCAGGCCGAAGGAGCACCAGGCCGCACTGTGGCGGGGCCTGCGCACGAACGACCTCCAGGTCGTCTCCACCGACCACTGCCCCTTCTGCTTCGTGGGCCAGAAGGAACTCGGCCGCGGCGACTTCTCCAAGATCCCCAACGGCCTGCCGGGCGTGGAGAACCGTATGGACCTGCTCCACCAGGCGGTCCTCGACGGGCACATCTCGCGCCGCCGCTGGATCGAGATCGCCTGCGCGACCCCGGCCCGGATGTTCGGCCTGTACCCGAAGAAGGGCACCATCGCGCCGGGCGCCGACGCCGACGTCGTCATCTACGACCCGCACGCCGAGCAGGTCATGTCCGCCGAGACACACCACATGAACGTCGACTACTCGGCGTACGAGGGCAAACGCACCACCGGCCGGGTCGAGACGGTCCTCTCGCGCGGCGAACCCGTCATCACCGAGCGGGAGTACACCGGGCACGCCGGGCACGGCGTGTTCACCCCGCGATCCACCTGTCAGTACCTCAACTAGGAGTGGCGCAGATGGACTTCGGACTCGTCCTGCAGGCCGACCCGCCGGCCTCGCGGGTGATCAGCCTGATGAAGCGGGCGGAACGGAACGGCTTCACGTACGGCTGGACCTTCGACTCCGCCGTGCTGTGGCAGGAACCGTTCGTGATCTACAGCCAGATCCTGGCCAACACCACGACGCTGAAGGTCGGTCCGATGGTGACCAACCCGGGTACCCGTACCTGGGAGGTCACCGCCTCCACCTTCGCCACCCTCAACGACATGTTCGGCAACCGCACGGTCTGCGGCATCGGCCGCGGTGACTCCGCGATGCGCGTGGCCGGCCGCAAGCCCAACACCCTCGCCCGGATCAGCGAGGCCATGAAGGTCATCCGGGACCTCGGCAGCGGACGGGAGGCCGACCTCGGCGGCGGCACCGTCGTCCGGTTCCCGTGGATCGAGCAGGGCGCCGAACTGCCCGTGTGGATGGCCGCGTACGGCCCCAAGGCCCTGAAGATGGCCGGTGAGGAGGCGGACGGGTTCATCCTCCAGCTGGCCGACCTCTATCTCACCGAGTACATGGTCAAGGCCGTGAAGGACGCGGCCGTCGCCGCCGGCCGGGACCCCGCCGAGGTGACCGTCTGCGTGGCCGCCCCGGCGTACGTCACCGAGGACGACTCGCCCGAAGCGCTCGCCCACGCCCGCGAGCAGTGCCGCTGGTTCGGCGGCATGGTCGGCAACCACGTCGCCGACCTCGTCTCCAAGTACGGTGAGCACTCCTCCCAGGTGCCCGACGACCTCACCGAGTACATCAAGGCCCGCGAGGGATACGACTACTCCCACCACGGGCGCAGCGGGAACCCCGACGCCCAGTTCGTGCCCGACGAGATCGTCGACCGGTTCTGCCTGATCGGCCCGGTCGAGAAGCACATCGAGAAGCTGGACGCGCTGCGCGCGCTCGGCGTCGACCAGTTCGCCGTCTACGACATGCACGACGCGCAGGAGGCCGTGATCGAGGCCTACGGATCGCGGGTGATCCCGGCCGTCAACGGCTGACCTCCTCCGCCGCACCCTGTGAACTCCCCCTTCCCAGCGGCTCGGGAAGGGGGCCCCAGGACGCTCCCCGCCGCACCCGGAGCGCACCCCCCCATCGGCGTCCCCGCACGGCCTTTCCCGTCCCACCTCCCCTGATTGGCCCGGCCCATGACCGATACCGCTCCCACGGCCCCACCGCCGACCATCCAAGTCACCCGCGACGACGGCCGGGTGGAGATCGCCCCGGGCGCCCCCGCGCCCACCGGCCCCTACGCCAACGAGGACCTGCTGCCGGTCCCCGTCGAGAAGCGCACCTGGACCACGTACAACTTCTCCGCGCTGTGGGTCGGCATGGCCCACAACACGGCCTCCTGGACCCTGGCCTCCGGGCTCATCGCCGTCGGCATGGACTGGAAGCAGGCGGTGCTCACCATCGCCCTGGCCAACGTGATCGTGCTGATACCGATGCTGCTCACCGGGCATGCCGGGCCGAAGTACGGCATACCCTTCCCGGTCTTCGCCCGGGCCTCCTTCGGTATCCGCGGGGCCAACCTGCCCGCTGTCGTACGGGCGTTGGTGGCGTGCGGCTGGTTCGGCATCCAGACCTGGATCGGCGGCGAGGCCATCTACTTCCTGGCCGGCAAGCTCATCGGCACCGGCTGGACGGACGCGGCGAAGGTCGGCGGCTACGCCTGGACGATGTGGCTGTCGTTCGCGATCTTCTGGGCGCTGCAGGTCGTCATCATCTACCGGGGCATGGAGACGATCCGCCGTTTCGAGAACTGGGCGGCGCCCTTCGTGCTCGTCGGCGCGTTCGTGATGCTGTGGTGGATGAGCGAGAAGGCGGGCGGCTTCGGCCCGTTGCTCGACCAGCCGTCGAAGCTCGGCTGGGGCGCGGACTTCTGGAAGCTCTTCGCACCCGCGCTCATGGGCATGATCGGCTTCTGGTCCACGCTGTCGCTGAACATCCCCGACTTCACCCGCTACGGCAAGAGCCAGAAGGCGCAGACCTGGGGCCAGGCCCTCGGCCTGCCGACCACCATGACCCTCTTCGCGTTCCTGTCGGTGATGGTCACCTCGGGCTCCCAGGCCGTCTACGGGGAGGCCATCTGGGACCCGGTGCAACTCGCGGCCAAGACCGACAACACGGTGGGCCTGCTCTTCGCGCTGGTCACCGTCCTGGTGGCGACACTCTCCGTCAACGTGGCGGCCAACCTGGTCTCGCCGGCGTTCGACTTCTCCAACATCGCGCCCCGCAGGATCAGTTTCCGGGCCGGCGCCCTCGCCACCTGCGTCCTCGGTGTGCTGATCTTCCCGTGGAAGCTGTACTCCGACCCGCAGGGCTACATCTTCACCTGGCTGGGCCTGGTCGGCGGCCTGCTCGGCACCGTCGCGGGCATCCTCATCGCCGACTACTGGATCCTGCGCCGCGCCCGGCTGGACCTGGCCGACCTGTACCGCACGGGCGGCCGCTACTGGTACGAGGGCGGCTGGAACTGGCGGGCCGTCGTCGCCTTCGGCGTCGGCGGTGTCCTCGCGGTCGGCGGCGCGAGCTTCAAGCCGCTGATCGACGGCCGCCCGATCCCGGCGCTGGCCGATCTGGCCGACTACGGCTGGGCGGTGGGTCTGGGCACGTCGATGGTTCTGTACCTGGTGCTGATGGCCACGCGGGGCCGGAGCACCGTCTGAGTCTGAGGAAGGCCGGCGCGCTGGAGGGCGCTCAGTCCTTGTCGCTCTCCAGCGCGGCGACCGCTTCCTTCGCGGCCTTGATGGCGCCCTTGTTGATCGTGTCCGTGCTGGGCGCCTTCTTCGACTCGAAGTCGCTGCCGTTGTAGGTGATCATCACCAGCGCGTTGGAGGCGCGGGCGATCACGACGCCCTCGCGGGTCTCCTGCTTGTCCTCGGTGGTGAGGTTCACGACGGAGTACGCGCTCTCGCCCAGACCGGGGACGGCCCCGCCGCCGCTCTTCTTCTCGGTGTGCGCCTCGTACGACTTCTGCGCCGCCTCGTCCGACTCCAGGACCTCGTAGGACACGTCGAGCCAGCGGTAGTCGTACCCCTTGAGCGCGTTCCAGGAGCAGGTGCGGCGCAGCTTCGTGTCCGTGGACGGGATCTCCTTGCCGGCTGACTTGGCGCCCGGCACCAGCGACTCGATCGTCTTCTTGGCGACGCTCTCGCACGGGGCGGGCGCGGCCGAGTACGCCTTCGGCGCCGTCGACGTCGACGGTGCGGACGCGGACTGGGTCTCGGTCTTCTCTTCGGCCTGCTTGTGCTCGGCGGCCTGCGGCGCGGCGAGCGGACCGGACGACAGCGCCCAGCCCGCCGCGGCGAGCACAACCACCGGCGACAGACGAGCGGTCAGGGCCAAGGGCAGAGGTAGAGAACGCACGGCGCCCTTCTCGTGGGGGACGGCGGTGCGGAACGGGTCCGCACGGCGGACGGGACGACAGTTTCACACGAGTGTCCGTGGTGCGGAAGTGCGAACTCGCTCCGTGGCTGCGCGGTGACGGGGGCCCGCGGTCCACCGCCCGGATATCGGCCGGTTGAGCGGCTTCCGGGTGGTTTGCGGCAGGTGCGTGCGTAGCCGGGGAGCTGGGGTGGTTCCTGCCGAGACGTGTCCGCCCACCTGCGATCTTCCCCAGGTTTTGGCGGGACCCGGACAGGGGGAGGGGGACGGGTGGCGTACGACGACGAGAGGTGAGAAGGCCGTATGTGCACGACCCGCCCCACCCTCCAGGGCACCTTCGGCATGAAGTTGTCCACAGGGTGGCGCTGACCTGCCGTGATGCGGCAATCCCTGTCGCTGACCTGCACAACAGAGACGGCCATCTGGAAGCGCTCGGTATCAAACCGCGCACCGGCCCGTCATCTGGGGCCGTGCCCGGGCCGATGGGCACCGGCAGCGCGGCGTGGTGGACGATGCTGAGTGACTGTGTGCAGCGCGTCAGAGCGACGTACAGACCACGCATCCCCGAGCGGGTTTCACCCGCGATGGCGGCGGGCTCCAACTCGATGCCTTTGGCTTCGTGCGGTTGGAGGATCGGCACGGTGGCGCGATGGATGTGCGTGGCCCGCGAGGGCGAAGCACTCAGCAGCCCTCGAACCAGGGGTTTGCGGGGTGGCGCGGTGGAAGTCGTGGGAAGTAGACGCTGAGTTGGGGGCGGCGACTGAGCCGCTGCTGCCGAAAGCAGAGCGCCGGGACCGGCATCCGGGGCGCGCTGGGTCCGCTCAGGCCGGTTGGGCCTGTGCCGCGGCTGGGGCAGACGGCTGTGGGCGGGCGCGCAGCCGCACGGTCAGCGCGCTTACACAGCCGGCGAGGATGCCGAAGACGAGCGCCGCGGACACACCTGAGCCCATGGAGACGTAGTACAGCAGTGGCCCGCCTGTGCTGCCCTGATAGGAGAGTAGCGAGTTCCACATTCCACTCACCTCGACGCCGAGGGTGGTGGCGGCGACGGCGCCGAGCGCGTAGGCGGGGTAGGTCACGCGGTCAAGCAGGACGGCCAGCAGCCGCAGCCCCCACCAGACCAGGGCGAGCAGCGCCACGTCGCCGAGCCGATACAGCAGCCAGCGCCCGTCGGCGGAGCTGGTGGGCATGGTCCAGGCGCTGAGCTGGACCCACTGCCGCAGTAGATCGCCGGGCTCGGACAGCCGTCCTCCGCCCCCGAACCCGGTCTGGATGCGCCCGGCGACCCGGTCGTTGGAGAGCATGATGAGGGCGAAGGCGACCACGGCGGTGCCCAGGGTTGCGGCGAGCCGTGCGGTGGCCGTGGTCGGCAGGGCCGGGCCTGGTTCCGGTGTCGCCTCGGGCCGCAGCAGGGTCATGAGGCCGGTGGCCGCTGCTGCGGCCACCAAGGCGGCGCCCACCGGGAGTTCGCGGCCCTGAGACATGGCGCTCGCGAGGCCGGGGAGCAGCCGGAATGTCGCCGAGCCGCCGGAAGCAACCATCCATGGCGCGGAGACAACTACAGCAAGCATGGCCGCGGCGATGCCCCAGCCCCATAGGGCCGCCACGGAGACCACAGCGCGTCTGACGCCGCGGCCCGAGAGCCGACGCAACAGCGGCAGCGCGCCGCATGGGAAGAGCAGGACGAGCGCGGCGTATCGCACCCGCATGGCGGTCTCTCTCAGAGCCGCGTAGTCCGCGCCGTGACCGACCGCCCCGGCGGGATCGGTGAACTGGGTTGAGGACGGGAGGTCGGTCGACCACGGCAGCGTCCACGCCAACAGGCGGTTTGCTTGGTCGGGGCCGAAGAATCGCGTGGCGCCGGGCAAGCTGAGTGCGTGGGCACTGGAGCCCGCCCACCAGAGCAGTCCAGCCAGCAACAGCGCCCCGAAGAGCGCCGGTCCGAGCACACGCCGATACGCCATTGTTTGAGTCCCATCCATTGCCCGCTCCTGCGGGTTTCGCTTCCGCCGGTCGGCGGGCGCATGACAACGGCGACAGATGTATCAGACACTGAAGGCGCGGTCACCTTCGTCCGCAGGATTTGAGTACGCATACTCATGAGCCCCGCCTCGGCTTCGCGGAGAGTCTGTTCGAGTAGCGACGGCGCCCCGGTGCCCGCGTGCCCAGGTCAGTCAACCCAGTTTGGGAACCGGACGTGCGAGGGTCCGCACAGCCCCGTCGGCCAGAGCCTTCTCGTACGCTTGTCGGGATGCGGTGTCCCTGTCTGCAGCCGACGCACTGGCCGGCACGTAGGCCCCGGGGCAGACTGGGCATGCTGGATTCGACAGGCTGGGCGGTGTACCAGCCGAAGGCGACGATGGCGGCCAGGATGGCCACGGAGGCAAAACGACGACAGGGTGGGTGAAATAACCGGTTGATCACCCATGGGCCCTACGGAGAGGGCCTGCTGCTATGAACAGGGGGCGGCGCTCCAGACCCTGTACTGGTACAGAAGTCGCCCTGGGGGCCGCTCGTTTCATCGGCCTTCCCGACATAGCGCCCGACGCGGTCGCGATGGCCCTGACCACTACCGTCACGGTGATGCCTTCACGGACGGGCAACTCCCGTCTTGACTCTGCGCTACTAGGAACGGCGTGGTCTGCTGGGGGCTGTCCATAATCAACGGCGGATCTGCTGATCAAGGGAGAGACGCCACGTGAGCGAGACGACGACGGAGCAGGAGTCCGTGGGAGGAGTCGGCAGGCGATGCCAGGCCGTCGGCCGCGTCGGACGCATGGCAGTCCCTCCTCCTGCGCGCCGGCCGCTCCTACTCAGCGGAGAGGCAACGCTGAACGAGCTCCCTGTTGTTCTGCGGGACTCCGGGGCGTCCACCTGTCGGGTCGTGTGGGCCATTGAGAAGCGCATGGCAACGGCGTTCTTGCGTAGGGCGGCGCGGAGAGGATGCAGGCAGCTTCCTTCGCGGTCGGCGACGTCTTGCAGGGAGACATGACGTCCAGCTCCTCCACCTGCGGTACCGGGTTCGCGATCGTGGGGGCGTCGTGAGTCGGCGAGAACGACGTGTCCGCGTAACGGAGCGGCAGCGTGCACCAGGAGATTTTGGTGCCCGCCCAGGGGGCCCATTTCGCCAGGTGAGACGGGTTGCCGCTGAACTGCTGTGCACCTTGACTCCGCGAGCGCAGTAGTTTCGGGCCTCAACGGCCCGGCCAGGAAAGAGGGGGCGATGGGTCCACCTGGAGGAGATGGCCTCGCGCTCATTCTCCCCACGGCCCGTTCTGAGCCGACCGGCACACGTAAACACCGGGGTCAGATATGGAATTCACGACTCGTCCCACCCTGCGCGGCACCTTCGGCATGGTGTCCTCCACCCACTGGCTCGCCTCGCAGTCGGCGATGGCCGTCCTGGAGAGCGGCGGCAACGCCTACGACGCGGCCGTGGCGGGCGCCTTCGTGCTGCACGTCGTCGAGCCGCACCTCAACGGCCCGGCCGGCGAGGTGCCGATCCTGCTCGCCCCGGCCGGCGCCGAGGTACGGGTGCTGTGCGGGCAGGGCGTCGCGCCGGCCGGGGCGACCGTCGCGCACTACCAGGGCCTCGGCCTGGACCTCGTCCCCGGCACCGGGCCGCTCGCCGCCGCCGTGCCGGGCGCGTTCGACGCCTGGATGCTGCTGCTGCGCGACCACGGCACCAAGACCCTCGACGACGTCCTGGCGTACGCCATCGGCTACGCCGAGCACGGGCACGCGCCCGTGGAGCGCGTCGGCGAAACCGTCGAGACCGTGCGCGAGCTGTTCGAGACGGAGTGGACCTCGTCGGCGGACGTCTACCTGCCCGGCGGCAAGGCGCCCCGCCCCGGTGAGCTCTTCGCCAACCCCGCGCTCGCCGCCACCTGGAAGCGCCTGCTCGCCGAGACCGCCGGCGCGGGCGGCAGGGAGGCGCGGATCGAGGCCGCCCGTCAGGTGTGGCGCACCGGGTTCATCGCCGACGCCCTCGTCCGCCAGGCGGGGCGCCCGACGAGGGACACCAGCGGGGAACGCCACACCGGCACCCTCACGGCCGCCGACCTCGCCGCCTGGTCCGCGACCTACGAGACACCGGCGACCTACGACTGGAACGGCTGGACCGTGTGCAAACCCGGCCCCTGGAGCCAGGGCCCGGTCCTGCTCCAGCAGCTCGCCCTGCTCCCGCCCGAACTGCCCCCCTACGGTTCGGCCGACTACGTCCACCTGCTGATCGAGAACTGCAAGCTCGCCATGGCCGACCGGGAGGCCTGGTACGGGGACGCCGCCGACGTGCCGCTCGACGACTTGCTGTCCGACGGGTACAACACGGCCCGCCGCGCCCTCGTCGGAGACCGGGCCGAGAACGACCTGCGGCCCGGCAGCCCCGGCGGCCGCACCCCGCGCCTGTCCGCGCACGCGCACGTGGCGGCCGCCGCCCAGGAGGGCTTCGACGCCCTGGGCGCCGGTGAACCGACCGTCGCCAAGAGCCCGGCGTCCCCCGTGCCGGGCGAGCCGGAGACCCTCGCCGACGGGACCACCCTCGGCGACACCTGCCACCTCGACGTCGTCGACCGCTGGGGCAACATGGTCTCGGCCACGCCCAGCGGCGGCTGGCTCCAGTCCAACCCCGTCGTGCCCGAACTCGGCTTCCCGCTCGGCACCCGGCTCCAGATGGCCTGGCTGGAGGAGGGCCTGCCGGGCTCCCTCACCCCCGGCCGCCGCCCCCGCACCACGCTGACGCCCTCGATCGCCCTGCGCGACGGCGTACCCGTCATGGCGTTCGGCACGCCCGGCGGGGACCAGCAGGACCAGTGGCAGCTGCACTTCTTCCTCGCCGTCGCCCTGCGCGCCCAGGTGCGCGGCGGCCCCGACCTCCAGGGCGCGATCGACGCCCCGAACTGGCACAACGACAGCTTCCCCGGCTCCTTCTACCCGCGCGGCATGCGCCCGGGCAGCGTGACCGTGGAGTCCCGCACCGACCCGGCCGTCATCGGGGAGCTGAGGCGGCGCGGCCACGACGTGACCGTGGGCGGCCCCTGGTCGGAGGGCAGGCTGTGCGCGGTCGCGCGGGACCCGGAGACGGGCGTGCTGTCGGCGGCGGCGAACCCGCGCGGGATGCAGGGATACGCGGTGGGCCGGTGAACCGCTGTTCATCACGATGCCACCCCCATTCCACCCGGCGGGCGGGCCGTGTCAGTGGCACGTGTTGTCATGGAGGGGTGAACGACAGCAACGAAACCATCGAAGAGTTTCTCGCAGAGCAGGCCTCCGACGTCGAAGAGGCGATCCGCAAGGCGGCCGCCACCGAGATCATGCCGCGCTGGCGCCAGCTCGCCGCGCACGAGGTCGACCAGAAGAGCGGGCCGCACGACCTGGTGACCGACGCCGACCGCATGGCCGAGCTGTACCTGACCGCGGCCCTGGCCGACCTGCTGCCCGGCTCGGTCGTCGTCGGCGAGGAGGCGGTCCACGCCAACCCGGCGTCCTACGAGGCGATACGCGGCGACGCCCCGGTCTGGATCGTCGACCCGGTCGACGGGACACGCCAGTTCGTGCGCGGCGAGGCCGGATTCTGCACCCTGGTCGCGCTCGCCCACCGGGGCACCCTGCTCGCGTCCTGGACGTACGCGCCCGCCCGCGACCGGCTCGCCACCGCCCAGCGGGGCAAGGGCGCCCACCTCGACGGGGAGCGGCTGTTCGCCGGAGTGCCGGAGCCCGGCCGGGACCTGCGCGTGGCCACCTCCCACCCCGACTACACGACGGACGAGGAGAAGCACGCCCTGCTCGGCCTGCGCGCCGACGGTGTGGCACCGCGCCCGTGCGGCTCGGCCGGACTGGAGTATCTCGCCATCGCCCGCGGCGAGTCGGACGCGGTGGCGTTCTCCTGGGAGGCGGCCTGGGATCACGCGGCCGGTCTGCTCCTGGTCGAGGAGGCGGGCGGCGCCCACCTGACCCTCGCGGGCGAGCCGTTCCGCATCTCCGGCGGCAACGCCCTGCCCTTCACCGCGGCCCGCGACGCCGCCACGGCCCGCCGGGTGGTGGGCCTGCTGTCGGGCGGCGTATGAGCGGCAGAACCCGTTGCGTGCCGCACACAGGTGATGACCCAACGTGCGCATCGGAAGGTTTCAGCCGCCGCAAAGCGGCCTTCCGCACCGGAAATCACCGGCCGCCGGTGACTGTCAGTCTCCGGGCATATCCTGATCCTCAGTGGCCATCGGCTGACGAAGGGGTCCGAAGGTGCCGTCGATGCTCGATGTCGTCGTAGTGGGTGCGGGGCCGAACGGACTGACCGCGGCCGTGGAGCTGGCCCGCCGCGGTTTCTCCGTCGCCGTTTTCGAGGCCCGGAGCACCGTGGGCGGCGGAGCCCGCACCGAGGAGCTCACCCTCCCCGGCTTCCGGCACGACCCGTGCTCCGCGGCCCACCCGCTCGCCATCAACTCACCGGCGTTCCGCGCCCTGCCGCTCGAGCGGTACGGCCTGGAGTGGCTGCACGCCGAGCTGCCCATGGCGCATCCCTTCCCGGACGGCACGGCGGCCGTCCTGGCCCGGACGATCGGCGAGACGGCCGCCTCCTTCGGCCCGCGCGACGCCGGTGCGTACCGCAGGCTCATCAAGCCCTTCCTGCCCAAGTGGGACACCCTCGCCCGGGACTTCATGTCGCTGCCGCTGACCGCGCTGCCCCGCGACCCGGTGACCCTCGCCCGCTTCGGCCTGGCCGGGCTGCCCCCGTCGACGCTGCTGATGCGGCGCTTCCGCGACGAACCGGCCAAGGCCCTGTTCTCCGGGCTCGTCGCCCACGTCATGGCACCGCTCGGCGGCTTCGCCACCGGCGCCATCGGCCTGGTCTTCGCCCTCGCGGCGCACGCCCGCGGCTGGCCCGTCGCCCGCGGCGGCTCCCAGTCCCTCTCCGACGCCCTCACCGCCTACCTGCGCGACCTCGGCGGCAGCGTCCACACCGACTACGAGGTCAAACGCCTCGACGACCTGCCGCCGGCCCGGGCGTACGTCTTCGACACCTCGCCCACCGCCCTGGCCCGCATCGCCGGCTTCGGCAACCACTACGCCGGCTACCGCTACGGACCGGGCGTCTTCAAGGTCGACTACGCGCTGGACGGCCCCGTGCCCTGGACCGCGAAGGAGGCCCGCGCCGCCGGCACGGTGCAGGTCGGCGCGAGCAGCGCGGAGATCGGCGCGGCCCTGCGCGCGGTGTCCCGGGAGGGCCGGGCCCCCGACAAGCCGTTCCTCATCACGGTCCAGCCGAGCGTCGTCGACCCCACCCGGGCCCCGGCGGGCAAGCACGTCTTCTGGGCCTACGGCCACGTCCCGCACGGCTGGACCGGCGACCTCACCGACACCATCGAGCGCCAACTGGAGCGCTTCGCCCCGGGGTTCCGCGACCGCGTCCTGGCGCGCGCCACGGCGGGCCCGCCCGAACTCGCCGCCCGCAACGCCAACTACATCGGCGGGGACATCGCCTCCGGCGCGGTCTCCGGCCTCCAGCTCCTGCTGCGCCCGAAGCCCACCCTGTTCCCGTACCGCACCCCGCATCCGGCCGTGTTCATCTGCTCGTCGGCGACCCCGCCGGGCCCCGGAGTGCACGGCATGTCGGGGCACAACGCGGCGAAGGCCGTATGGAAGCGACTGAGGCAGACATGACGACCATCGAACTGGTCCGGGGCGACATCACCCGCCAGAGCATCGACGCGATCGTCAACGCGGCCAACTCCTCACTGCTGGGCGGGGGAGGCGTCGACGGAGCGATCCACCGCCGCGGCGGCCCCGCGATCCTCGAGGACTGCCGCCGGCTCCGCGCGGCGCACCTCGGCAAGGGCCTGCCCACGGGCCAGGCCGTCGCCACCACCGCGGGCGACCTGGACGCCCGCTGGGTCATCCACACGGTCGGCCCGGTGTTCAGCGCGAGCGAGGACCGCTCCGGCCTCCTCGCCTCCTGCTACCGCGAGTCGCTCCGTGTCGCCGGCGAACTCGGCGCCCGTACCGTCGCGTTCCCCGCGATCTCCACGGGCGTCTACGGCTGGCCGATGGACGACGGCGCCCGCATCGCGGTCGAGACCGTGCGGGCAGCGGACACGGCGGTCGAGGAGGTCAGGTTCGTCCTCTTCGACGAGCGGGCGTACGAGGCGTTCGCCGCGCGACTCGGCTGACGCGGCGGCGGGCTCAGACGGGCTCCGGCTCGAAATGCCGCAGCAGGTCCCGGCCTGGCTGGACGACGCCGTAGCTGCTCTCCGGTACGGCGTTCCACACGCCGGGGAGATCGCCCAGCGGCTCCGACACGACCAGCCGCGTCTCGTCGGAGACGTGGTTCAGGAACCCCAGGTCGGGGTGGAGGGCACGTATGTCCTCCACCCGGCTGCTGAAGTACAGCGACCGCGATTTTCCCGCGCTGGAGTAGCGGAAGAACCACACCCGCTCCCCGTCGGTCGCCGCGACCGTCATCTGCAGCGGCTGCGGCACTCCGTGCTCGCGGCCCAGCCGCTCGATGAGCCCCGTCATCCGGGCCACCGCACCCGGCGGATCGCCGTCCAGCCCGAGGGTGAGCGCCACGTGGAACATCACCTCGGAGTCCGTCGTGCCCTCCAGCGACGGGAACAGCCCCGGGTCCACGGCCAGCATGAGATCCCGGCGCAGTTCGCGGAACCCGTCGATCGCCCCGTTGTGCATCCACATCCACCGCCCGTGGCGGAACGGATGGCAGTTCGTCTGCTGCACGGCCGAGCCGGTGGAGGCGCGTACATGCGCGAAGAACAGCGGCGAGCGGACGTGGTCGGCGATCTCCCGCAGGTTGCGGTTGCTCCAGGCCGGGCCGGTGTCGCGGATGACGGCGGGGGTGCGCAGGTGCCACGCGTACCAGCCGACGCCGAAGCCGTCGCCGTTGGTGGTCTCGACCCCCATCCGCGCGTGCAGGCTCTGGTCGATCAGCGAGTGCTCGGGGCGGTAGAGGACGTCGTCGAGCAGCACGGGAGTGCCCGAGTAGGCGAGCCAGCGGCACATGGCCGATACCCCTGTTCCGAGCCGCCCGGGCCGGGCCCGCGCGGCTCCGTAGCCGGTGTACGTGGACTTCAGGGAACCCCGTTCGCGCCCGGGTCGCATCGCCCGCCGCGGGTGGTTGCGGGGCCGTGGCCGGGCCTGCGCGGGTGAGTGAACGCCGAGATCCTGATCGAGACGAGCGTCGCTCGCGACCGGACGGACGGCGGACGACGGTGGGGTCCGTGGCCGTGACGGAGGAGACCGACGCGGAGCCCGAGGACGTCGATCCCACGAGTGATCCGCTCCTGAGCACCCGCGCGCGCCCAGCCGGAGCGGCCCGGCCCCTTCGTGCGTCGGGTGCGCCTGGTCCGCCACCTCGACCGGGCCCTCGCGACACCGCTGACGATGGCCGACGGCGCGCGGACCGGCCGAGCATCAACCGCAAGCTCGCGGTGAGCCGGCGCCGCGACGCGGTCCGCCGCGCCCGCCCCATGAAGCCCCTGTGAGCCGCGCCGCGAGGTTCACCTGCGCAGGGTGAGGGCGGACGGCCCGCCGGAGCGGACCATGGCAGGACGAGGGCGCACCCCGCCCGCCCCAGGCCGCCCGGGGGAGAAGCAGCACATGCGCTACGAGATCCGCGTCGCCGGACAGATGTCGGAGACACTGGCCAAGGTCTTCCCGGAGCTGGAGCACGTGGTGATGGCCGGGCAGACGGTCCTGTTCGGCCCGGTCACCGACGAGGCCCACCTGTACGGGCTGCTGACCCGATTCCGGTCGCTGGGACTCAGGGTCGTGGAGATGCGCCGGCTGCCGGAGTGATCACTCCGTCGCCGCGTGGAGCCGGCCCGAGCGGACCGCCGCGCCCAGCGCCTCGAAGTCCCGCTCGTTCTGGTCGGCGTACGCCTGGGCGAACACGGTGAGCGCGCGGTCGAATCGGTCGCCGCCGCCCAGGTAGGCCGCGAGGGCGATGGGGTCGCCGGAGCGGGCGTGGGCCCGCGCCAGGCTCGCCCCGCACAGCCGCCCGAACAGCCGGAGCAGACCGGGGTCCATGGTCTCCGGCCGGGCGACGCCCTTCCAGTCCCGCAACTGCCGTACGTAGAAGTCCCGCTCCTGCCCGTCGAGGCCCACCGCGTGCGTCCACCCCAGCAGGATGTCGCTGGTCGTCTGGATCAGCCGCTGTCCCGCCACCACGCGCCGGCCCTGGTTGTCGTAGCGGTCGCCGCCGGAGTGGGCGGCGAGCACCGACTCCTGTGCCTCCTTGGCCTGGAGCAGCAGCGGATCGTCGTCGTCCCGCCCGAGCAGCAGCACGATCCAGCAGCGGGTGCCGACACTGCCGACCCCCACCACCTTGCGGGCGATGTCCACCAGGCGGTAGCGGCGCAGCAGATGCCGGCGCTCGGACGACAGGGTCCGGGCGTACCCCTCCAGGACGGCGCGCAGCTCCCTCTCCCGCCCCCGCTGCGAGGAGTCGTCCATCAGGTCCCGCAGCGGGGTGATCAGCGGCGGGTCCGGTGTGATCCGCCGCCCCTCGGCCGTGGCCCGGGTGAGCTTCGCGTAGGCCTGCATGTGGGTCCGGGCCCGGGCGCTCGCCGTGGCCTTCCCGGTGCGGCGCCGGGCCTCCTTGGACATCGACGCGGCCATCAGCTCCCGCATGTGGTCGGCGTCGTCCTGGGCGTACCAGATGTCCAGGTTGCGCATCCCGGCGAACTCCCGCATCCGCCGCCGGTAGGCCCGGACACAGGTCTCCACCGCGCTGTTCTGCTCCGCCGCCGAGAAGCCGTTGGCGCGGCCCGCGATGGCGAAGCTGGCCGCGAGCCGTTTGACGTCCCACTCGAACGGCCCGGCCAGGGTCTCGTCGAAGTCGTTGATGTCGAAGACCAGATGGCGCTCCGGCGAGGCCAGCAGCCGGAAGTTCAGCAGATGGGCGTCCCCGCACAGCTGCACCCGCAGCCCGGTGTCCGTGGTCGCCCCGAGGTCCGCCGCCATGATCGCCGCCGCGCCGCGGTAGAAGCGGAACGGGGACTCCAGCATGCGGCCGTAGCGCAGCGGCACCAACTCCGGTACGCGGGTGGCCGACTGGCGCTCCACCACCTCGACCGGGTCGAAACGGTCCGGTCCCGCCTCGAATCCGGCGTGGGACGACCGCGGCACGCGCCGCCGCGCGGCCCGGCCCGCGGCCGCCCGCTCTGCCGGTGACATGAAGGTCGTGAAGGGGCTCGGTACGGTCATGGCTCAGTTCTCCGGCCGCGAGGGGGAGTCCGAGGGCTCCCGGCCCTGCCGGCGCAGTCCCGCCTGCACCGCGCCGGCGAGGATCCGTGCCGCCACGCCCACCAGCAGCAGTCCGCCCGCCATCTGAATCATCGTCAGCACCCGTCCGGTCTGGGAACGGGCCGTGATGTCGCCGTAGCCGACGGTGGCGAACGTCGTGAGCGTGAAGTACAGGGAGTCCGTCTTGGTCAACGGCTCGCTGAACGAGCCCGGGGTCGTGTGTTCCAGCAGGAAGTAGGCGCCCGCAAAGAGCAGCAGGAACAGCGCCAGTGTCGTGGCCAGGGCCTCGACGGCCTTCAGCCGGGGGTAGGGCGAGGTCACGATGGCCCGCACCTCCCACCAGAAGACCACGACCACCAGCAGCAGACCGCAGGCCAGCACTACCGAATCGCCGCTCGTGATGCGCCCGTCGAGGGGCAGCACGTAGTAGACCGTGACGAGCCCGGCCGCGATGAGCGCGGAGCGCGCGAGGGCCGAGACCGCCGCACGCCGGCGTCCCGGCCGCCGCCGGTACGGCACCTCTGCTGGATCGTCCATCGCGCGTCTCTCGGTCTCGGTCCTGCCTCCGGCACTGGGGCGCCCCACAAGGCCTGCCCCACCACTTCAGCGCGCCGGCGCCTCATGCGGATCACCCGCCGCGGGTGAGGCAGCCTGCCCGGGCCCCGGGCAGGCTGGGGTCGACGGGGACCGCCGCCGGGCGTGCACCGGGGACGGAGGACTGGTTCCCGGGGGGTGTGCGCGTCTGTGTCCTCGCTCGCGGCCGGACCGGGGCCGCCGGGATGCGGCCCTCTCGCAGGGCTGTCCGGGATCCGCTCCCGCGGCGCCCTACGGAACCCGGTCCCCCCACCTCCGGTCGCCGACCGCGCCGGACGCAGCAGAATCGAGGAGCAGGATGACCGCCACACACCCTACGCACGGGCACTCGACGGCGAAGCGAGGCTGGGCCACCGGCATGATGGTCTTCGCGGCAGTCATGCTCATGATCACCGGGATCCTGGCCGTCATGCGCGGCATCGCGGCGATCGCCGAGGACGACGTCTTCGTCACGACTCGCAACTACGTCTTCGCGTTCGACCTCACCGGCTGGGGCTGGATCCACCTCATGCTTGGCGTGGTCGCCGTGCTGGTCAGCATGGGGCTGTTCCAGGGGTCCGGCTGGGCGCGCGTCGTCGGCGTGGGCATCGCCGGACTCGTCATCATCGCCAACTTCGCCTCCCTGCCCGCCTATCCGGTCTGGTCCGTGGTGATGATCGCGATGTCCGGGTTCATCATCTGGGCCCTGTGCACCCCACGCAAGGGTGACGCCTGACCCGTCCGGCCGTGCATGGCCCAGTTGTGCCCTGTCCCGCTCCAACTCGCCCGAACGGGCCAGGAGTTGCGGACCGGGCACTCAGGCGCGGGCGCGTACCAGCAGCAGGGCCACGTCGTCGTCGGGCTCGGGGCTCAGCGCGCTCAGGAGGCTGTCGCTGGCGCGTTGCAGGCTGGGCCCCGCGTTCTGGAGCAGGCGGGTCAGCGTGCTGAGGCCGGTGTCGATCGGCTCGGCGCGGTTCTCGACGAGCCCGTCCGTGTACAGGGCGAGCAGGGAGCCCGGGGTGAATTCCACCTCCACCGTGCCGAATTCCACGCCGCCGACCCCGAGCGGGACACCGCCCGGCACGTCGACGAGCTTCACACTGCCGTCCGCCCCGGCGAGCACCGGTGGCAGATGCCCGGCGCTGGACAGCTCGCAGGTGCCGCGCTTCAGGTCGCACACCGCGTACACGCACGTGGCGATCGCATCGCCGAGCGAGCCGGCGATGTCGTCGAGGTGCCGCAGCAGCTCGGCGGGCGGCAGGTCCAGCCGGGCCAGCGCCCGTGTCGCCGTGCTCAGCTGCCCCATGATCGCCGCGGCCTGGACGCCCTTGCCCATGACGTCCCCGACGACCAGCCCGGTGCGTCCCGGGCCCAGCGGCAGGACGTCGTACCAGTCGCCCCCGACCTCGCTGAGGGCCGGACGGTAGCGGGCGGCGATGTCCAGCCCCTCCCGCTCGGCGGGCGTGCTCGGGAGCAGGCTGCGCTGCAGGGTCAGGGCGGTGCCGCGTTCGCGGCCGTAGAGGCGGGCGTTGTCTATGCAGATCGCGGCGCGGGCGGCGAGTTCCGAGGCGAGCACCTGGTCCCGGTCGTCGAAGGGGCGCTCGCTGACCGTGCGGTACAGCGAGAGCGTGCCGAGCACCTTGCCCCGGGCCATCAGAGGCAGCGCCAGGTAGGAGTGGGCGCCGGCCTCGTGCAGGGCCTGGGCGGCCCGTGAGTCCCGGGCCAGACGCCGCATCATCTTGCCGTCCACGCGCTCGACCAGGACCGGGCGGGCGCTGCGCACGCACTGCGTGATGATCCGCGACGAGCCGTACGTGGCCAGTTCGCCCACCGGGTCGGCGGCGTGGATGGCGTCGGTGGGGTAGCCGGCGGCGACGGCCAGCGCCCGGAACTCGGCCGGGGCGCCGCCCGACACGGGCGTGATGGTGCCGCTGGCCACGACCGACTCCAGGACGTCCACGGCGGCCAGGTCCGCGAGATGCGGCACGACCACGTCGGCCAGCTCCCGGGCGGTCTGCTGGAGGTCCAGCGTGGTGCCGATCTTCATCCCCGCGTCGGCGATCACCGACAGGTGCTGGCGCGCCTGCGCGACCTCGGCCGCGGCCTGCTGGCGCTCGGTGACGTCCAGCACGGCCATCGCGAGTCCGAGCACCCGGCCGTCGGTGTCCTCGATGCGGTGGTACGACTCCGAGTAGGCGCGGTCGTGTGCGTCCGCCGCCGTACGCCCGACGGTCTGCTGGTCGAGCAGGGGTCTGCCGGTCTCCAGGACGTGCCGCATCCGCTCCTCGATGGCCTCCACGTCCAGGTCCGGCAGCACCTCCCCGACCCGGCGCCCCAGCACGGCCTCCTCGGGCACGCCGTTGATCCGCTCCAGCGCGGGGTTGACCCCGACCCAGCGCAGGTCGTTGTCGAAGATCGCGATACCGAGCGGGGTCTGGTTGACGAGGCTGTGCGAGAGGGCGAGGTCGCGTTCCACCTTCCGTACGGTCGTCGCGTCCGTGGCGAGTCCCAGCAGGTGGGGCTGCCCCTCGGGGTCGAGGAGACGCATCGTACGGAACTCCACGGCCCGTTCGGTGCCGTCGCGGTGCCGCAGCGGGAAGACACCGGCCCAGCGGGCGCCCGTGCTGACCTGGGCGAACAGCTCCCTGCCACGGGGCCGGTTCTCGGGGGAGACCAGGAGGGTGTCGGCACGCTGCCGCAGGGCCTCCTCCGCGGTCCAGCCGAGCAGCTGCTCGATCTCGGGGCTCCACAGCGCGATGTGCCCGCCCGCGTCCAGGACCACGGCCGCGACCTTCAGCAGATCCAGCAGCCCACCGGGCGCGGCCGCGACGGCCTCGCGGTCCGAGGTCGCATACCCGTTCATGCGAGCCGCTCCTTCCGGCGCGGCAAAGGTACCGCCATGATCTGTTGCGCAGGCTGTCCGATGAGGTCACATTACGGTCGGAGGAGGCGCACTGTCGCGCTGAAATGACAAAAAACGGCGGGTCGGCACCTGCGGTGGGAAGGAGCGGCATCGTGGGGGACTGGACACTGCGGGAGAGCCTGGACACCGCGTCGGGGACCGTGCGCTGGGACCGGTTCGGGGACCCCGGCGGCGAGCCGGTGGTGCTGCTGCACGGGACGCCCTTCTCGTCGTACGTGTGGCACGAGATCGCACCCGCCCTCGCCGGCGTCGGGCACCACGTGCACGTCTGGGACATGGCGGGCTACGGCACCTCCGGCATGCACCCCGGCCAGGACGTCTCGCTGGGCGCCCAGGGCCGGATCCTCGCCGAGCTGCTCGCGCACTGGGGGCTTCGGGAGCCGTCCGTGATCGCCCACGACTTCGGCGGGTGCGTGGCACTGCGTGCCCACCTCCTGCACGGCGCCCGCTACCGGCGGCTCGCGCTGGTCGACCCGGTGGCCCTGAAGCCCTGGGGTTCCCCCTTCTTCCGGCTGGTCGGCGAGCACAGCCAGGTGTTCGAGCAGCTCCCGGCAGCGCTGCACGAGGCCCTGGTGCGCGAGTACGTCTCCTCCGCCAGTCACCTCGGCCTGCGCCCCGCCACGCTCGACGCGCTGGTCGGGCCCTGGACGGGGGAGCAGGGCCAGGCCGCCTTCTACCGGCAGATCGCGCAGGCCGACCAGCGCTACACCGACGAGATCCAGCCGCTCTACCCGACAATCGACCTGCCCGTCACGGTGTGCTGGGGCACGGAGGACACCTGGATCCCCTTCGCCAGGGGGCAGGAGCTCGCCGCCCTGATCCCGGGCGCGCGGCTGGTGCCGGTCCCGGAGGCCGGTCATCTCGTCCCGCTGGACGCGCCGGCCCGGCTGACGAGCACGTTGCTCGCCTTCCTCACGGCCTGAGCGCCGTCCGACACCGGGGAACCATCAGGACCGCACAAAGTCCGACGAGATCATTGCTTCGTTTGTGTTCGAGTCCTAGGGTGTGCCTGCTCAGCAGTTGCTCCGTCACCGTCAGTTGCGGGCGTCCCAACAGAAACACCCATCAGTAAGGGGTGGTTGGGCGTCCCCTCTGACATGCCCTCAGTCCGTGCAGCACCCTGTCGAACCGAGGAAGGCCACGGTCATGCCGCACCCGCACTCGCACCCCTCTCCCGCCGACCGGCCGGTCGTCAGCCGTCGCCGACTGCTGGAGTCAGGAGCCGCCGTGCTCGGCGCGCTCGCCCTGTCCGCGTCGCCCGCCGCGGCGCACGCGGCCGGCCGGCGCCCGGCGGCGGACGGGCCTCCGGAGTGGAACGACGGCCTGAGTGTGTACCGGGTGGGCACCGAGCCACCGCACACCACCCTCATGCCCTACGCGGACCTCGGACAGGCGCTCAAGGGCGACCGCGAGCGCTCGCCGTACCGCCTGAGCCTCGACGGCACCTGGAAATTCGCCTACGTGGACCGCCCCGACGACCGGGACACCGACTTCCACCGCACCGACGTCGACGACTCGGGCTGGGACACCATCCCCGTGCCCTCGGCCTGGCAGATGCACGGCTACGACTTCCCGATCTACGTCAACATCACCTACCCCTGGTGGGGTCCCAACGGCGGTGGCGAGGAAACCCAGCCGCCGGCCGCCCCGACCCGCTACAACCCCGTCGGCCAGTACCGCCGCACGTTCACGCTGCCGCGCAACTGGTCCGGCCGCCGCACCTTCCTGCACTTCGAGGGCGTCAAGTCCGCCCACTACGTGTGGATCAACGGCGAGTTGGTGGGTTACCACGAGGACTCCTACACCTCCGCCGAGTACGACATCACCCGTCACCTCAAGCCGGGCACCAACCAGATCGCCGTCGAGGTCTATCGCTACTCCGACGCGGAGTGGCTGGAGGACCAGGACATGATCCGGCTGAGCGGCATCTTCCGCTCGGTGCACCTGTACTCCACGCCGAACGTGCACCTGCGCGACTTCCGCCTGGACACCCCGCTCGGCGACGGCTACACCTCCGCCGAGCTCGAGGTCACCGCGCACGTCCGCGACTACGGCGGCGAGGGCGCGGGCCGCTACACCGTCGAGACCCAGCTCTACGACGCGCGCGGCCACGCCGTCTGGTCCCGGCCCCTGAACCGGTCCGTCGACGTCCCCGACGGCGACGAGGCGACGGTCGAGGCGTCCAGAGCCGTCCCCTCGCCGAAGCTGTGGTCGGCCGAGCACCCGAACCTCTACACCGCCGTGCTCCGCCTGCGCGACCCGGCAGGCAAGGTGGTCGAGACCCTCTCGCACCGGGTCGGCTTCCGCGAGTTCGCGCTGAAGGACGGCCTGATGCGCATCAACGGAAAGCCGGTCTCCCTGCGCGGCGTCAACCGGCACGAGATGCACCCCGTCACCGGCTCGGCACTCACTCGCGCGCAGATGGTCGAGGACATCGAGATCATCAAGCGGCTCAACATCAACAGCGTCCGCACCTCGCACTACCCCAACAACCCGCTGTGGCTCGAACTCGCCGACGAGTACGGCCTGTACCTCGTGGACGAGACCAACCTCGAGACCCACGGCATCCGCGACAAGTTCCCCGGCAGCGGCCACCCGGAGTGGACCGAGGCGTGCGTGGTGCGCGCCCAGAACATGGTCCACCGCGACAAGAACCACGCCTCGGTGGTCATCTGGTCCCTCGGCAACGAGGCCGGCGGCGGCACCACCTTCAACGCCATGTACGACTGGATCCGCGGCTACGACCCCACGCGCGTCATCCAGTACGAGGGCGACGACCGCCCGGGCATCAGCGACATCCGCTCCGAGATGTACGACAGCCCGCAGCGGGTCGAGCAGCGCGCCAAGGACACGAGCGACACCCGGCCGTACGTGATGATCGAGTACTCCCACGGCATGGGGAACTCCAACGGCAACTTCAAGAAGTACTGGGACATCGTCCGCCGCCACGACGTCCTCCAGGGCGGCTGGATCTGGGACTTCGTCGACCAGGCCCTGCGCCGGCCCACCCCGTCCCGCAAGCTGCTGACCGAGTCCGGCCCGGGCTCGCTGCGCGGCGAGGTCATCGCGCCCGCCGGCACCTTCGACCGCGCCAAGGGCATCTCCGGCGGCACCGTCTTCCCCCGCGACTCCCGCCTCGACCTCACGGGCTCCCTCACGCTGGAGGCCTGGGTCACCCCGCACGTGACCGGCTTCCACCAGCCGATCATCGCCAAGGGCGACACCCAGTACGCCCTCAAGCAGACGGACAAGAACCTGGAGTTCTTCATCCACGGCGGCGGCCAGTGGGTCACCGCGAGCTGGGCGCTGCCCGACGGCTGGACCGGCAGGGAACACCACATCGCCGGTGTCTTCGACGCCGACGCCGGCACGCTCACCCTGTACGTCGACGGCCAGGTGCGCGGCACCCGGACCACCACCCGGCGCCCCGCCGACAACACCGCCTCCCTGTCACTCGCCACCGACATCGACAACCCGACCCGGGAGTTCAGCGGCACCATCCGCCGCGCCCGCGTGTACGCCCGCGCCCTGAGCGCCGCGGAACTGGCCTCGGAGACGCGCAAGCCGGGCGACGAGGGCGTGCGTTTCTGGTTCGACGCGGCCACCGTCGGCCTCACCGAGAAGCGCCCGCGCGACAAGACGTTCTACGCCTACGGCGGCGACTGGGGCGACAACCCCAACGACGGCGCCTTCTGCGGAAACGGCATCGTCACCGCCGACCGCGGCCTCACCGGCAAGTCCGCCGAGGTCAAGCAGATCTACCAGGCCGTCAACGCCACCCCGGCCTCGGGCGGTCCCGGCGCCGTCAAGCTCACCAACGAGTACTTGTTCACCAACCTCCGCGAGTTCGACGGCCGTTGGTCCCTCGTCGCCGACGGCAAGGTCGTCCAGCGCGGCCGGCTGACCCGCGACCAGCTGAACGTCGCACCGCTGAGCAGCAAGGACATCAGGATCCCGGTGCGGCTCCCGGCAAACCCCGAGCCCGGCACGGAGTACTTCCTCCAGCTCTCCTTCACCACCAGGGAAGCCACCCGGTGGGCCAAGGCCGGCTTCGAGGTGGCCAAGCAGCAACTCGCCCTCGACGCGGGCGGCCCGGCCGTGAAGCCCGCGCCGCTGCGAACCGTGCCCGCCCTCAGCCACACCGACGGGGACGAGATTGTCACCGTGAAGGGCAAGGGCTTCGCCGTCACCGTCGACAAGAGCACCGGAATCATCACCTCCTACGAGGCGGGCGGCATCCGGCTCATCACCTCCGGACCCGTCCCGAACTTCTGGCGGGCGCCCACCGACAACGACCGGGGCAACGGTCAGCACACCCGCAACCAGACGTGGCGCGACGCCGGAGCGAAGCGGAAGGTGGCAGACGTACGGGTGCGGCCCCTGGACGACCGGGCCGTCGAGGTCACCGTCACCGGCACGCTGCCCACCGGCACGGAGTCCACGTACAGCACGACGTACACGGTCTTCGGCAACGGCGAGATCAAGGTCGACAACACCCTGCACCCGGGCGCGGCGAACCTGCCCTACATCCCGGAGGTCGGCACCCTGCTGTTCCTGCCGAGGAGCCTGGACCGGCTGCACTACTACGGCCGGGGCCCCGAGGAGAACATGTGGGACCGCAACAACGCCACCGACGTGGGCCTGTACTCCGGCACCGTCTCCGGGCAGTGGACCCCGTACCTGCGCCCCCAGGAGAACGGCAACAAGACCGACGTCCGCTGGGCGGCGCTGACCGACGGCAGGGGGCGCGGACTGCTCGTGTCCGGTGAGCCGCTGCTGGAGGTGAACGCCTCGCACTTCACCCCCGAGGACCTGTCCGTCGGGGCCCGCCACGACTACCAGCTCACCCCTCGGGACGCGGTGGTCCTGCGGCTCAACCACCGCCAGATGGGCGTGGGCGGCGACAACAGCTGGGGCGCGCACACGCATGACGAGTTCAAGCTGCTTGCCGGCCGCGACTACGCGTACACCTACCGGCTGCGGCCGCTCACGCGCGTGAGCGAGGCGATGGAGGCCTCGCGACGGCCGACCGCCGGCGCGTAGACCGGGTCAGCGGCGCCGCCTCAGTCGGCGGCGTCGCTGATGCCCAGGCGCAGATGCTCCACGTGGTACACGGCCTGGTCGAGCAGTTCGGCGACATGGTGGTCGTGCAGCGCGTAGACCACCGAACGGCCCTGCCGCTCACCCACGACCAGGCCCAGATTGCGCAGCAGCCGCAGCTGGTGCGAGCAGGCCGACTGCTCCATGCCCACCTCGGCGGCCAACTCCGTGGCCGGCAGGGGGCCTTCGCGCAGCCGCGCCAGGATCAGCAGCCGGGACGGTGTGGACAGGGCCTGGAGCGTGGTGGCGACCTTCGCGACGTTGTCGGCGTCCAGGCGTACGCGCGCGCCGGCGTCCTGCACGGGGGTGACGGCTCCATGACCCATGACGTCATCGTACCGGCCCCGCACGAACACATGAATGAATCTTCATCTGTCCCGGTGGGGTGGTGGGGCGTGGGCACGTCGATGTCGGATTCTCGCCAGCCCCGCACCGCCCGGTGCCCGATCCTGGACGCATGCAGACGGGAATGCACACCGACACCGAGCGCTGCGTGCGCGCCGTCCGGTCCAAGGACGCACGGTTCGACGGCTGGTTCTTCACGGCCGTCCTGACCACCGGCATCTACTGCCGTCCCAGCTGCCCGGTGGTGCCGCCCAAGCCGGAGAACATGGTCTTCCACCCCAGCGCGGCGGCCTGTCAGCAGGCCGGGTTCCGGGCCTGCAAGCGCTGCCGGCCCGACACCAGCCCCGGCTCCCCGGAGTGGAACCAGCGCGCCGACCTCGTGGCCCGCGCCATGCGGCTGATCGCCGACGGCGTCGTGGACCGTGAGGGCGTGCCCGGCCTCGCCGGCCGGCTCGGCTACAGCACCCGGCAGGTCGAGCGGCAGCTGCTCGCCGAGCTGGGGGCGGGCCCCCTGGCGCTCGCCCGCGCCCAGCGCGCCCAGACGGCCCGGCTGCTCATCGAGACGACCGCCCTGCCCATGGCGCAGATCGCCTTCGCCGCCGGCTTCGCCTCGATCCGCACCTTCAACGACACGGTCCGCGAAGTCTTCGCCCTGCCCCCGGGCGAGCTGCGCGCCCGCGCCCCGAAGCGGCAGGGCGCGAGCACCCCCGGCGCCCTGTCGCTGCGGCTGCCGTTCCGCGTGCCGCTCAACCCCGACAACCTCTTCGGCCACCTCGCCGCGACGGCCGTACCCGGCGTGGAGGAGTGGCGCGACGGCTCCTACCGCCGCACCCTGCGCCTGCCGTACGGCCACGGCATCGTGGCCCTCACCCCGAACCCGGACCACATCGCCTGCCGCCTCACCCTCGGCGACCTGCGCGATCTGACCGTCGCCATCAGCCGCTGCCGCCGCCTGCTCGACCTGGACGCCGACCCCGTCGCGATCGACGACCAGCTCCGCACGGACCCCGTCCTGGCGCCGCTGGTCGACAAGGCACCCGGCCGGCGTGTGCCCCGCACGGTCGACGAGGCCGAGTTCGCCGTCCGGGCGGTGCTCGGCCAGCAGGTCTCCACCGCCGCCGCCCGCACCCACGCGGCCCGTCTGGTCACCGCGTACGGCGAACCGGTCGAGGACCCCGAGGGCGGCCTCACCCACCTCTTCCCGGCCCCCGAGGCCCTCGCGGCGCTCGACCCCGAGACGCTGGCGATGCCGCGCACCCGCCGCACGACCTTCACCACCCTGGTCCGCGCCCTCGCCGACGGCGACCTCCACCTGGGCGTCGAGAGCGACTGGCCCCAGGCCCGCGCCCGGCTCCTCGCCCTGCCCGGCTTCGGTCCCTGGACGGTGGACGTCATCGCCATGCGCGCGCTCGGCGACCCCGACGCCTTCCTCCCCACCGACCTCGGCATCCGCCGCGCCGCCCGGGAACTGGGCCTGCCGTCCACTCCCGCCGCGCTCACCGCACGCGCCGCGGCCTGGCGCCCCTGGCGGGCCTACGCGGTCCAGTACCTCTGGGCGACCGACAGCCACCCGATCAACTTCCTTCCGGTATAGGGACGTTCGATGAAGCAGCACACCGTGACCGACAGCCCGTACGGCCCCCTCACCCTCGTCGCCGACGACGGTGTCCTGTGCGGCCTCTACATGACCGACCAGCGCCACCGCCCGCCGCAGGAGAGCTTCGGCCTCCGCGACGACACCCTCTTCGGGGAGGTGCAGGAGCAGCTGAAGGCCTACTTCGCGGGCGAGCTCAAGGAGTTCACCGTCGCACTGCGCCTGGCCGGCACCCCGTTCCAGCGCACCGTCTGGGACCAGCTGCGCCGCATCCCCTACGGCGAGACCCGCACCTACGGCCAACTCGCCGACCTCCTCAGGGCCCCCGCCGCCTCCCGCGCGGTCGGCCTCGCCAACGGCCGCAACCCCATCGGCATCATCGTCCCCTGCCACCGCGTCATCGGCGCGAACGGGGGCCTGACGGGCTACGGGGGCGGGCTGGAGCGCAAGCGGCGCCTGCTGGACTTCGAACGCGGAGCCTCCCTTTTCTGACTCCGTAACTCATCGAATGTGACTGGAGCGGCACCACGGGCACGCCCCCGAGGAGACGTTCGCACGGGCCCTGCACTTCGCGTCCCTCCTGGCGGACTCCAAGGGGGACGCGGCGGGCGCCGCCAAGGTCATCGACCGGGTGCTGCGCAGTGACGCGCTCACGCGCCTGGCGGACCCGCGGGGCTCGCCTCGGCGGTGAGGCCGCGCAGCAGTTCGGGCAGCGCCGTGCCGATGGGTTCGCGGACGATCTCGTCGGCGCGGTCGTCGTACGGGGTGGGCTCGGCGTTCACGATGACCAGGCGGGCGCCGTGGTCGGCGGCGACACCGGCGAGGCCTGCGGCGGGCTGGACCTGAAGGCTCGTGCCGACGGCGACGAAGATCTGGCAGCCCTTGCTGATGGCGACCGCCTCGCCGAGGACGACGGGGTCGAGCCGCTCGCCGAACATCACCGTCGCCGACTTCAGGATCCCGCCGCACTCCCGGCACGGCGGGTCCTCCTCACCGGCCTCGACCCGCGCGAGCGCGTCCGTCATCGGGCCGCGGGCATGGCAGCCGGTGCACACGACACTCCGGGCCGTGCCGTGCAGTTCGAGCACCTTGCGGCCGGGCATCCCGGCGAGCTGGTGCAGCCCGTCCACGTTCTGCGTGATCACCCGCACCGGCACCCCGGACCGCTCCAGCTCGGCCACCGCCCGGTGCGCGGCGTTGGGCTCCGCCCGCACCGCCCGGTTCTCGCGCCGCATCCGCCAGGAGCGGCGGCGGATCTCCGCATCGCCCATGTAGTACTCGTACGTGACGAGCTTCTCGGCCTCCGGATCCCGCCGCCACAGCCCGTTCGGCCCGCGGTAGTCGGGGATGCCGGAGTCCGTGCTGATACCGGCACCGGTGAGCAGGGCGACGAGGGGCTTGGCCATGTCGCCGAGGGTAGGCCGGGCCGTGGGGGAGCGGCGAACGGATATCGCGGTGCCCCGGACCGGTGTTACTGTCCGCCCATGGCCAAGGTCACTGTCTCGCTCGACGCCGAACTCGTCGTGGAAGCCATGGTGCTCGCCGGGGTGGGCAGTCCCCAGGACGCCGTGGAACTCGTCGTCCGCGACTACGTCGAGCGCGGTCACCGCACCGAGGCCCGCGTGGCCGCACGCGACGAGGCGCTGCGCGAGGTCGACGTCAAACCCCGGGACGTCGAGGCCTGAGCAGCCGGCGCCGTTCAGGCGACCCGGTGCCCGTTCTCCAGCTCCGCCGTGCCCGAGCCGTCCGCCAGGACGTCGAGGGCGGCCAGGACGCGACCCCCGAGGGCGCCCGGCAGATACTCGGTCAGCTCCTCGCGCGGGACCAGCCGCCAGGACAGCAGCTCCTCCTCCTGGAGGCGGATCGCCTTGAACTCGTCCTCGCTCAGCACCCCGCCGTCGTAGAGGTACGCCACCAGCGGCGGACGGCCCGTGCCGTGCACCCAGTCCACCGCCAGCAGCCGGCCGGGCTCCCGGTCCAGGCCGATCTCCTCGGCCGTCTCGCGCCGCGCCCCCTGCCGCGGGGTCTCGCCGTCGTCGGACTCGACGGTGCCGCCGGGCAGCGCCCAGCCCTCCCGGTAGTTGGGTTCGACGAGCAGCACACGGCCCTCGCCGTCCCGGAACAGCGCGGCGGCGCCGGCCAGGACGCGGGGCAGGGACGCGATGTAGGCGGCGAAGTCAGATGAGGAGGTCACCGGTGCAGGGTAGCCATCGGATCCCGGCGCATCCATCGGCGGTCAGGCCACCGGCTCCGCCAGCCGCAGCGTCCGTTCCGCCAGCTCGCTGATCCGCACCCCGTCGTAGCCGAACACCGCGCTGCGGACCGTGTCCTCCAGCGGGGCCTTCCACTGGTCGGGGATGGCCGCCGCCCCGCCGAACACGCCGGCCACCGAGCCCGCGGTCGCGCCGTTGGAGTCGGTGTCCAGGCCGCCGCGCACGGTCAGGGTGATGGTGCGGGTGAAGTCGCCGTCGCCGTAGAGCAGACCGGCGGTGAGGACGGCCGCGTTCGGGACGGTGTGGATCCAGCCCATCCCGGTGGTCTCCTCGGCGACCGTGGTGAGCGTGTCCTCCCAGGACATCCGGGTGTCGTGCAGGGAGACCACCCGGCGTACGGTGCGGGCCAGGCGGCTGCTCGCCGGGATCACGGCCAAGGCCTGGTCGACGGCGTGCCGCACCGACCGCGCCGTGAACGCCGCCGAGATCAGCGCCGCCGCCCACATCGCCCCGTAGACCCCGTTGCCGGTGTGCGACAGCACCGCGTCCCGCCGGGCGAGCGAGGCGGCGCGGCGCGGGGCGCCCGGGCAGGTCCAGCCGAAGACGTCGGCGCGGATGAGGGCGCCGATCCACTCCTGGTACGGGTTGTCGTACGTCGCCGTCAGCGGCGGCTTCAGCCCGTTGGCGAGATTGCGGTACGCGGCCCGCTCGGCGGTGAACGTCTGCAGGTACGGCAGCCGCAGCAGCCACAGGTCGCCGACCTGCTCGGTGCTGAAGCCGAAGCCGTGGGTCTCCAGCAGGTCGAGGCCGAGGATCGCGTAGTCGATGTCGTCGTCACGGCAGCTGCCGTGGACGCGGCCGCGGACGCACTGGCGCCATTCGGGGCGCAGCGGCGGTCCGTCGTCGCCGACGGGCTCGGGCAGGTAGTCGGTGAGGGGGAGGGCCGCGGCTTGTCTGAGGTAGCGGTCGATACGGTCGCGTGTCCACACTTCGCCCTGTTCGACCGGCTTGCCGAGCATGTTTCCCGCGATGCGGCCCGTCCAGCCGCCGAGGATGCGGCCGGTCAGATCTGTCTCGGTGTGTGCTGGGGCCATGGTTACGGTCTACCCGCATCGGCGGCGGCGTGCCCTCGGGGCGGCGGTCCAGGGGATGGGCACGAGCTGACGGCGGCGGCGTCCTCCGGTTAAGGTCACAACGGCGCGACTGGCCTTGACATGCGTGAGGGCCCGGAGAGCAAGGGGAGTGCAAGTGGCGGACGCTGCAGTGAGCGACACCCGGAAGGCACAGCGGGTGCTCGTCGCCGCGGACAAGTTCAAGGGGTCGCTGACGGCCGTGGAGGTCGCCGAGCGGATCACGGCGGGGCTGCGCCGGGCCGTACCGGACCTTGAGGTCGAGGCGCTGCCCGTGGCCGACGGCGGCGACGGGACCGTGGCCGCGGCGGTCGCGGCCGGCTTCGAGCGCCGGGAGGTACGGGTCGCCGGTCCCCTCGGCGACGAGGTGACGGCGGCGTTCGCGCTGCGCGACGGCACCGCGGTCGTGGAGATGGCCGAGGCGAGCGGGCTCCAGCGGCTACCCGCCGGGGTCTTCGCCCCACTCACGGCGTCCACGTACGGCTCCGGCGAGCTGCTGCGGGCCGCGCTGGACGCGGGCGCCCGCACCATCGTCTTCGGGGTCGGCGGCAGCGCCACCACCGACGGCGGCGCCGGGATGCTGTCGGCGCTGGGCGCCCGGTTCCTGGACGCCGACGGGGAGCCGGTGCCTCCGGGCGGCGGCGGCCTCGCCGAGCTGGCCACCGCCGACCTGTCGGGACTCGACCCGCGCCTCGACGAGGTCGAGCTGGTCCTCGCGAGCGACGTCGACAACCCGCTGACCGGCCCGAAGGGCGCCCCCGCGGTCTACGGCCCGCAGAAGGGCGCCGCACCCGACGACGTGGAGGCCCTGGACACCGCCCTCGCGCACTTCGCGAAGGTGCTTCAGGGCCCGGCCGGCCCGAAGGCCGCCGCGTACGCGGCGGCGCCGGGTGCGGGCGCGGCGGGCGGCATCGGCTACGGCGCCCTGCTGCTGGGCGCCCGGTTCCGCCCCGGCATCGAGGTCATGCTCGACGTCCTGGGCTTCGCCCCCGCCCTGGACCGTGCCGACCTGGTCATCACCGGTGAGGGCTCCCTCGACGAGCAGACCCTCCACGGCAAGGCCCCGGCGGGCGTCGCCGCGGCGGCCCGTGCCGCGGACAAGGACGTCGTGGCGGTCTGCGGCCGCCTCGCCCTGCCGCCCCAGATCCTGGGCCGCGCCGGTTTCCGCCGGGCCTACCCCCTGACGGACGCGGAACCGGACGTGGCGAAGTGCATCGCCGAGGCGGGGCCGATCCTGGAGCGGGTCGCGGAACGCATCGCCAGGGATTTCCTGACCTGAGCCTCTTCTGACCTGAGCCTCTTCAGGACATCCTCAGGACAAGCGAAGGGCCCCGGACCGAATCGGTCCGGGGCCCCAGCCATGTCAACGCCACGAGGTCACGGCAGCTGTGCCGCCCGCGCCTCGCGCCGGTTGTCACGGAAGGTGTTCACCCGGCGGGCCGTGGCGAACAGCGGGATCGTCGCCGCCATCACGATCTGCAGCGCGCAGCCCATCTGGAGCAGCACCTGGCCGCCCGGCGCGTCGAACGCCCACGCCGCCAGCATGCCCATGGCCGACACGATCCAGCAGAGCATCGCCACCGCGAGGATGCCCCGCGGCTTCGGGTACTGGACCCGGCTCACCATCAGCCACGCGGTGCCGACGACCGCCAGCAGCGTCGCCTCGAACGGCAGCTCGAGCAGCACGATCGAGACGACCGTGAGTGCGCCGAACGGCGAGGGCATGCCCTGGAAGGTGCCGTCCTTCACCGTCACGCACGAGAACCGCGCGAGTCGCAGGACCACCGCCAGCAGTACGACGATCGCTCCGACCGCGGCTACTCGCTGGTGCGCGTCGTTCGCGACCATGCCGTAGACGAGCACGAAGTACGCCGGCGCCAGACCGAAGCTGATCAGGTCGGAGAGGTTGTCCAGCTCGGCGCCCATGGGGGAGGAGCGCAGCTTGCGCGCCACCAGGCCGTCGAAGAGGTCGAAGACCGCCGCGCAGAGCATGAGGATGACCGCCGTGGCCGCGCTGTGGCGGGCCATGCCGGTCTCCTGGCTGCCCGTGAGGTGCGGGATCAGGATGCCGGTGGTGGTGAAGTACACCGCCATGAAGCCGCACGTGGCGTTGCCGAGTGTCAGGGTGTCCGCTATCGACAGGCGAAGAGAGAGGGGCATCTCCTCTTCTTCGTCGACCTCGTCGGCCTCCGGGACCCAGCCGGCCTTGGTATCAGGATCAATCACGGTCAATGCGAGTCACCCCAGCCACGGTCTTCTGACCGACCTCGACCGCCACCTCCACGCCCTCGGGCAGGTAGAGGTCGACGCGCGAGCCGAAGCGGATCAGGCCGATCCGCTCGCCCTGCTCGACCTTCGTGCCCTGGGGCAGGTAAGGGACGATGCGGCGGGCGACCGCGCCGGCGATCTGGATCATCTCGATGTCGCCGAGCTCGGTGTCGAAGTGCCAGACGACACGCTCGTTGTTCTCGCTCTCCTTGTTGAAGGCGGGAACGAAGCCACCGGGTACGTGCTCGACCGACGTCACCGTGCCGGCCAGCGGCGCGCGGTTGACGTGGACGTTGAGCGGGCTCATGAAGATCGCGACGCGCGTGCGGCCGTCCTTCCACGGCATGATGCTCTGCACCACACCGTCGGCGGGCGAGATGACCCGGCCCTGGGTGATCTCACGCTCGGGGTCTCGGAAGAACCACAGCATCCCCGCCGCGAGCGCGGTGGCGGGAACGGCGACGGCCTTGGCGGCGCCGGAGCGCCGGGCCCGGGCCAGGCTGAGGGCTGCGGTGGCGACGGTCGGAAGGAGCCACGGCGATGCTCCGCGCGCGAGGCGTACGCCGACCCGGCTGTCGCGTGGTGCAGAGGTTTGGCTGTGGGGCATGGATGACCTTCGTAGCGGATGATGCCGCACTCTGACGGGGGACGGCGGCTTTCCGGCGATCGTAGCGGCTCGGGGCCGTAACTGGGTAAGCCAGGCAGCCGAGTCGGCGGCAGAAGAGTGCTGACGGGGTGTGATCTTCTTCTCCAAGAAAACACCCCGTATCCGGACATCTAGCCCTGGAATCGATACTCTTCGAGCAGCCGCCTGCCAATGATCATTTTCTGGATCTCGGCGGTACCTTCACCGATGAGCAGCATCGGAGCCTCACGATAGAGGCGCTCGATCTCGTACTCCTTGGAGAAGCCGTAGCCGCCGTGGATCCGGAAGGCGTCTTCGACGACCTCCTTGCAGTACTCGGAGGCGAGGTACTTCGCCATCCCGGCCTCGAGGTCGTTTCGCTCCCCGGAGTCCTTTTTGCGTGCTGCGTTCACCATCATCGCATGGGCGGCCTCGACCTTGGTAGCCATCTCCGCCAGCTTGAACTGGATCGCCTGGTGCTGGGCGATCGGCTTCCCGAAGGTGTGACGCTGCTGCGCGTACCGGACGCCCAGCTCGAACGCACGCTGAGCGACACCGCAGCCACGCGCCGCCACATTGACGCGGCCGACCTCCACGCCGTCCATCATCTGGTAGAAACCACGGCCAGTGACCCCGCCGAGCACCCGATTCGCAGGAATCCGCAGGCCATCCATGATGAGTTCGGTGGTGTCGACCCCCTTGTAGCCCATCTTGTCGATCTTGCCGGGGATCGTGAGGCCGGGACGCACCTCGCCGAAACCGGGCTCCTTCTCGACGAGGAAGGTCGTCATCGACTTGTGGGGCGCGGTGCCCTCGGGGTGACCTTCGTCACTCTTTACCAGAACGGCCACCAGAGACGACGTTCCGCCGTTCGTCAGCCACATCTTCTGGCCGTTCAGGACGTACTCCTCGCCGTCCTTCACCGCCTTCGACGTGATCGCCGACACGTCCGAGCCGAGGGCCGGCTCCGACATCGAGAACGCACCCCGGATGTCACCGGCCGCCATCCTCGGCAGGAAGTGGTCCTTCTGCTCCTGCGTGCCGTGCTGCTTGAGCATGTACGCCACGATGAAGTGGGTGTTGATGATGCCGGACACCGACATCCACCCCCGGGCGATCTCCTCCACGCACAGCGCGTAGGTCAGGAGCGACTCGCCCAGGCCCCCGTACTCCTCGGGGATCATCAGGCCGAACAGGCCCAACTCCTTCAGCCCGTCGACGATCTGCTGCGGGTACTCGTCGCGGTGCTCCAGCTCCGTGGCGACCGGAATGATCTCCTTGTCCACGAAGTCCCGGACGGTGGACAGGATCTCCTGCTGGATGTCGGTCAGACCGGCGGTCTGGGCGAGTCGCGCCATGGCTACTTCTCCTGCTCCCTGAGCTCGGGGCGGCCGGGCTGCTCGCCGCCGCGCTCCTTGATGTACGTCTCGGTCGGCACCATCACCTTGCGGCGGAACACGCAGACCAGCGTGCCGTCCTGCTTGTAGCCCTTGGTCTCGACGTAGACGATGCCGCGGTCGTTCTTCGACTTCGACGGCCACTTGTCGAGCACGGTCGTCTGGCCGTAGATCGTGTCGCCGTGGAAGGTCGGCGCCACGTGCTTCAGCGACTCGATCTCCAGGTTGGCGATCGCCTTGCCGGAGATGTCCGGCACGGACATGCCGAGCAGCAGCGAGTAGATGTAGTTGCCCACGACGACGTTCTTGCCGAAGTCCGTCGTCTTCTCCGCATAGTTCGTGTCCATGTGGAGAGGGTGGTGGTTCATGGTGAGGAGACAGAACAGGTGGTCGTCGTACTCCGTGACCGTCTTGCCCGGCCAGTGCTTGTACGTCGCCCCGACCTCGAACTCCTCGTAGGTGCGCCCGAACTGCATCGCGCTCAGCCCTCCGGAATCTCGAACTTGCTGGTGCGCTGCATGCCGGCGGCGCGGCCCTTGCCGGAGATGACGAGCGCCATCTTGCGGCTGGCCTCGTCGATCATCTCGTCGCCGAGCATCGCCGAGCCCTTCTTGCCGCCCGCCTCGGACGTGTAGTAGTCGTACGCGTCCAGGATCAGCTCGGCGTGGTCGTAGTCCTCCTGCGACGGCGAGAAGATCTCGTTGGAGGCCTCGACCTGGCCCGGGTGCAGCACCCACTTGCCGTCGAAGCCGAGCGCGGCGGCGCGCTGGGCGACCTCGCGGTAGCCGTCGATGTTGCGGATCTGGAGGTAGGGGCCGTCGATCGCCTGGAGGTTGTTGGCGCGGGCGGCCATCAGGATCTTCATCAGGATGTAGTGGTAGGCATCCGCCGGGTAGCCGGGCGGCTGCTCGCCCACGACCAGCGACTTCATGTTGATGGACGCCATGAAGTCGGCCGGGCCGAAGATGATCGTCTCGACGCGCTGGGAGGCCGTCGCGATCTCGTTGACGTTGTTCAGGCCCTGCGCGTTCTCGATCTGCGCCTCGATGCCGATCTTGCCGACCTCGAAGCCCATGGTCTTCTCGATCTGCGTCAGCAGCAGGTCCAGGGCGACGACCTGCTGGGCCGTCTGCACCTTCGGCAGCATGATGCAGTCGAGGTTCTGGCCGGCGCCCTCGACGACCGTGACGACATCGCGGTACGTCCACTCGGTCGTCCAGTCGTTGACGCGCACGACCCGCGTCTTGCCCGTCCAGTCGCCCTCGTTGAGGAACTTCACGATGGTGTGCCGCGCCTCGGGCTTGGCGAGCGGGGCGCACGCGTCCTCCAGGTCGAGGAAGACCTGGTCCGCCGGGAGGCCCTGGGCCTTCTCCAGGAAGCGCGGGTTCGAGCCCGGTACCGCCAGGCAGGAACGCCGGGGGCGAAGGCGGTTGACCTGCGGAGCAGGGCTGGTCATGCGGGGACCTCCAGAGGGTCGAGCTTGTTCGCTTTCCGGATCTCGTCGACGATGCGGCCGATGATCCCGGTGATGTCGAAGTCCTTCGGGGTGAAGACCGCGGCCACTCCGGCTGCCCTGAGCTGCTCGGCATCCCCGTTGGGGATGATGCCACCGGCGATCACCGGTATATCTGTGGCACCCGCCACACGGAGCCGTTCGAGCACGTCCGGCACCAGCTGGGCGTGCGAGCCGGACAGGATCGACAGGCCGACCGCGTGCACGTCCTCGGCCAGGGCCGCGTCCACGATCTGCTCGGGCGTCAGCCGGATGCCCTGGTAGACCACCTCGAAGCCGGCGTCCCGCGCGCGCACCGCGATCTGCTCGGCGCCGTTGGAGTGCCCGTCCAGGCCCGGCTTGCCGACCAGGAAGCGCAGCTTGCCCACGTTCAGGTCCTTGGCCGTCAGATCCACCTTGCGGCGGACCACGGCGAGCGCGCTGCCCTCCTCGACGGGGACGGCCACCGGCGCCGAGGAGACGCCCGTGGGCGCCCGGAACTCGCCGAACACCTCGCGCAGGGCCCCGGCCCACTCGCCGGTCGTCGCCCCGGCGCGCGCGCACTCCAGGGTGGCCTCCATGAGGTTCTCGTTGCCGCGCGCGGCCTCCTTCAGCCGCTCCAGCGCCTTGCAGGGCCGCGGGTGGTTGAAGGGAGGCTGGTAGCGGCTGTCGCGCCACTGCTGGAGCGAGGCGATGACCCGGGCCTCGACCGCGGGGTCCACCGTCTGGATCGCGGTGTCCAGGTCGGCGGTCAGCGGGTTCGGCTCGGTGCCCTCGAAGGCGTTGACACCGATGATCTTCTCCTGGCCGGACTCGATCCGGCCCCGGCGCTCGGCGTGCGAGGCGACCAGCTGCGACTTGAGGTAGCCGGACTCGACGGCCGCCATCGCGCCGCCCATCTCCTGGATGCGGTCGATCTCGGCGAACGACGCCTCGACCAGCTCCTCCACCTTCGCCTCGATCACCTTCGAGCCCTCGAAGATGTCCTCGTACTCCAGCAGATCGCTCTCGTACGCCAGCACCTGCTGGATGCGCAGCGACCACTGCTGGTCCCAGGGGCGGGGCAGGCCGAGGGCCTCGTTCCAGGCGGGCAGCTGCACGGCACGCGCGCGGGCGTCCTTGGAGAGGGTGACGGCCAGCATCTCCAGGACGATCCGCTGGACGTTGTTCTCCGGCTGCGCCTCCGTCAGGCCCAGGGAGTTGACCTGGACGCCGTAGCGGAAGCGGCGCTGCTTGGCGTTCTCAATGCCGTACCGCTCACGGGTGATGCGGTCCCAGATGCGGCCGAACGCCCGCATCTTGCACATCTCCTCGACGAAGCGGACGCCCGCGTTCACGAAGAAGGAGATGCGCGCGACGACATCGCCCATGCGCTCCTGCGGCACCTGGCCGGAGTCGCGCACGGCGTCGAGGACGGCGATCGCGGTGGACATCGCGTACGCGATCTCCTGGACCGGTGTGGCGCCCGCCTCCTGCAGGTGGTAGCTGCAGATGTTGATCGGGTTCCACTTCGGGATGTGGGAGACCGTGTACGCGATCATGTCCGTCGTCAGGCGGAGCGAGGGTCCCGGCGGGAAGACGTGCGTGCCCCGGGACAGGTACTCCTTGACGATGTCGTTCTGGGTCGTGCCCTGGAGCTTGGTGATGTCCGTACCCTGCTCCTCGGCGACGACCTGGTAGAGCGCCAGCAGCCACATGGCGGTGGCGTTGATCGTCATCGAGGTGTTCATCTGCTCCAGGGGGATGTCCTGGAACAGCCGGCGCATGTCACCGACGTGCGCGATCGGCACGCCGACCCGGCCGACCTCGCCGCGGGCGAGGATGTGGTCGGAGTCGTAGCCGGTCTGCGTCGGCAGGTCGAACGCCACCGACAGACCCGTCTGGCCCTTGGCGAGGTTGCGCCGGTACAGCTCGTTGGACGCCTCGGCCGTGGAGTGACCGGCGTACGTGCGCATGAGCCACGGCCGGTCCTTCTCCCGCACACCTTCGGCGGGCTGACGCTCAGTCATCTATGACCTCGGCTGTCTCAGATGTTGCGGAAGCGGTTGATGGCGTCGACGTGCTGGGCGCGCTTCTCCTGGTCGCGCACGCCCAGGCCCTCCTCGGGGGCCATGCACAGCACGCCGACCTTGCCCTGGTGGAGGTTGCGGTGCACGTCGTAGGCGGCCTGGCCGGTGTCCTGAAGGGAGTACACCTTCGACAGCGTCGGGTGGATCTTGCCCTTCGCGATGAGCCGGTTGGCCTCCCAGGCCTCGCGGTAGTTGGCGAAGTGCGAGCCGATGATCCGCTTCAGCGACATCCACAGGTAGCGGTTGTCGTACTCGTGCATGTAGCCCGAGGTCGAGGCGCAGGTGGTGATGGTGCCGCCCTTGCGGGTGACGAAGACGCTCGCGCCGAAGGTCTCGCGGCCGGGGTGCTCGAAGACGATGTCGATGTCCTCGCCGCCGGTCAGCTCGCGGATGCGCTTGCCGAAGCGCTTCCACTCCTTCGGGTCCTGGGTGTTCTCGTCCTTCCAGAACTTGTAGCCCTCGGCGTTGCGGTCGATGATCGCGTCGGCGCCCATGGACCGGCAGATGTCCGCCTTCTGCTCGCTGGAGACGACGCAGATCGGGTTGGCGCCGCCGGCCAGCGCGAACTGGGTGGCGTACGAGCCGAGTCCGCCGCTCGCGCCCCAGATGAGCACGTTGTCGCCCTGCTTCATGCCGGCGCCGTTGCGGGAGACCAGCTGCCGGTAGGCGGTGGAGTTGACCAGACCGGGGGCGGCGGCCTCCTCCCACGACAGGTGGTCGGGCTTCGGCATCAGCTGGTTGGACTTGACCAGCGCGATCTCGGCGAGGCCGCCGAAGTTGGTCTCGAAGCCCCAGATGCGCTGCTCCGGGTCGAGCATCGTGTCGTTGTGGCCGTCGCTGGACTCCAGCTCGACGGAGAGGCAGTGCGCGACGACCTCGTCACCGGGCCGCCAGGCGTTGACGCCCGGACCGGTGCGCAGGACGACGCCCGCGAGGTCGGAGCCGATGATGTGGTACGGCAGGTCGTGGCGCTTGGTGAGCTCGCTGAGCCGGCCGTAGCGCTCCAGGAAGCCGAACGTCGACAGCGGCTCGAAGATCGACGTCCACACCGAGTTGTAGTTGACCGACGAGGCCATGACGGCCACCAGGGCCTCGCCCGGGCCGAGCTCGGGCAGTGCCACCTCGTCCAGGTGGATCGACTTGCGGGGGTCCTTGTCGCGGGTCTCGAGGCCCGCGAACATCTCCGTCTCGTCCTTGTGCACGGTGATCGCGCGGTACGACTCGGGGAGCGGGAGGGCGGCGAAGTCCTCCGACGTGGAGTCGGGCGACTGGATCGCGGCCAGGATGTCCTTAACGGTCACGGTGTTGCCTCCGGCGGTGAGCGCCCTGAGGGAGGGGCGCCGATGGTTTCGTCGGTGCTGCTGAGGGTTGAGGGTGTGCCGTCGGTTCGGCGGTGGTGCTGTTCGGCAGCGCTGGGTGGCGCGGGAGGTTGCCTGTGACGCAGGCGCCCGGGCGAGCAGGCGGGTGAGCTTGCTGGGACGTCGCCCGGACCTCTTCAACGTATGACACCGCGTGTCACCCCGCAAGGCACTGAGTGCCAGAAGTTCCCCTCAGATGAAATCTTTACGTAACAAATGAGCGATGATCGATCGAATGGCCTCTCCGAGAGCCTGCAAAACGGCCCCTGACATGCCAAAACGGCCACCCCAGTGGGGTGGCCGTCATCACACAGGTGAAGGGGCTCAGCGCTCCTTGAGTGCCTGCTCGATCGTCCTCATGACCTCGTCCAGCGGGGCATCGGTGCGGGCGACCGTCACCAGCACCTCGCCCTGCGACGAAGCCGTGGCCAGGGCCGGCTGCGGTTCCGTGGAGCGCCCGGCCCCGATGCCCGTGCCGAAGGTCTTGCGCACGATCGCGAAGGCGTGGTCCAGCTGCGCCTCCACGTCCCCCTGGCCGCCCGCTCGCAGCCAGCGCCGCAGCACGTGGTTGTGGGCGGTGACGACCGCGGACGCGGCGACCTCCGCCAGCAGCGGGTCGTCGTTGGCGTCGTCGGCGTGCGCGCGCTCGTCGAAGTGGCCGAGGAGATAACGGGTGAAGAGGCGCTCGTAGCGGGCCACCGACGCGATCTCCGCCTCGCGCAGGGTGGGCACCTCGCGCGTCAGCTTGTAGCGGGCGACCGAGATCTCCGGCCGGGCCGCGTACATCCGCATGACTTCCTTGATGCCACGGCATACCGTGTCGAGCGGATGCTCGTGCGAGGGCGCGGCGTTGAGCACCGCCTCGGCGCGGATCAGGGTGTCGTCGTGGTCGGGGAAGATCGCCTCTTCCTTGGAGCGGAAGTGGCGGAAGAACGTGCGGCGGGCGACGCCGGCCTGGGCCGCGATCTCGTCGACGGTGGTCGCCTCGTACCCCTTGGTCGCGAACAGCTCCATCGCGGCGGCCGCCAGTTCCCGGCGCATCTTGAGTCGCTGGGCGGCGGCGCGAGAGCCGGCGGCACTCTCCGGCGCGTCGGCCGTAGCTGGTGTACGTGAGGACTTGGCGGGCTGGGGCATGCCCTGAACGTACTGCATGTGCGCAGCTCGGTGCGCATGACCTGGTTCTCCACCGGAGCCCGGGGGCGGGGGATGGGCGGGCCGGTCGGCCGGGTGGAACCGGTCCGGGCCGAGCAGGCCACCCCACTCCGCGCCGGACCGGAACCAGTCGCCGGGACGCTCAGCGCTTGGCATATTCGCGGAAGCCACGGCCGGTCTTGCGGCCGAGGCAGCCCGCGGCCACCAGGTGCTCCAGCAGCGGCGCCGGAGCGAGCCCCGGGTCGCGGAACTCGCGGTGCAGGACCTTCTCGATGGCGAGTGAGACGTCCAGTCCGACGACGTCCAGCAGTTCGAACGGGCCCATCGGGTAACCGCCGCCCAGCTTCATCGCCGCGTCGATGTCGTCGAGCGTCGCGTAGTGCTCCTCCACCATCTTGATCGCGTTGTTGAGGTACGGGAACAGCAGCGCGTTCACGATGAACCCGGCGCGGTCACCGCAGTCGACCGGGTGCTTCCTGATCCGGCCGCACACCTCGCGGACCGTCGCATGGACGTCGTCGGCGGTCAGCACCGTGCGGACGACCTCGACCAGCTTCATGGCCGGCGCCGGGTTGAAGAAGTGCATGCCGATCACGTCCTGCGGGCGCGAAGTGGCCCGGGCGCAGGCGACGACCGGCAGCGACGAGGTCGTGGTGGCCAGGATCGCGCCCGGCTTGCAGACCTTGTCCAGGGCCGCGAACAGCTGCCGCTTGACCTCCAGGTCCTCGGCGACCGCCTCCACGGCCAGGTCGACGTCGGCGAAGTCGTCGTACGTGCCCGTGGCGGTGATGCGGTCCAGGGTCGCGGCGGCGGCCTCGGCGGTCATCCGGCCCTTGTCGACCGAGCGGTTCAGGGACTTGCCGATCCGGGCCTTCGCGGTCTGCGCCTTCTCCGCGCTGCGGGCGGCGATGACCACCCCGTAGCCGGCCTTGGCGAAGACCTCGGCGATACCGGAGGCCATGGTGCCCGAGCCCGCGACACCGACCGAGCGGACCTCCCGGCCGGGAACCAGGTCGCCGCCCTCCAGCGGGGTCAGCGCGTCCCGCACCACGACCGGGCTGCCCGGCGCCTCGTACGTGTAGAAGCCGCGCCCCGTCTTACGGCCGGTCAGGCCCGCCTCGCTGAGCTGCTTGAGGATCGGGGCCGGGGCGTGCAGCCGGTCGCGGGAGGCGGCGTACATGGCCTCCAGGACCGTGCGCGCGGTGTCGACGCCGATCAGGTCGAGCAGCGCCAGCGGGCCCATGGGCAGCCCGCAGCCCAGCCGCATCGCGGCGTCGATGTCCTCGCGGGAGGCGTACTTCGCCTCGTACATCGCGGCCGCCTGGTTGAGGTAGCCGAACAGCAGGCCGTCCGCGACGAATCCGGGGCGGTCGCCGACCGCGACGGGCTCCTTGCTCAGGTCGAGCGCGAGGTCGGTGACCGCCGTGACGGCCGCCGGCGCGGTGAGCACCGAGGAGACGACCTCGACCAGCCGCATCGCCGGGGCCGGGTTGAAGAAGTGCAGGCCCAGCACCCGCTCGGGGCGGGACGAGTCGGCCGCCAGGCGGGTCACGGACAGGGCGTTGGTGCCCGTCGCCAGGATCGTCTCGGGGCGCACGATCCCGTCCAGTTCCCGGAAGATCTGCTGCTTGATCTCGTACGACTCCGGGGCCACCTCGATGACCAGGTCGGCGTCGGCCGCGGTGCGCAGGTCGGCGGAGGTACGGACACGGCCGAGGATCTCGGCGCGCTCCTCCTCGGTCAGCCGCCCGCGCTCGACGCCACGGGCGGTGGAGGCCTCCAGGGCGGCGACGCACTTCGCGGCCTGGGACTCGCTGATGTCGATGCCGACGACCGTGCGGCCGGCCTTGGCGAGGACCTCGGCGATGCCGGTGCCCATCGTGCCGAGGCCGACGACGGCGATGGTCTGCAGCGGGGACTGGGACGGGTCGGAAAGGGGAGTGGCCATCGCGGGACTCCAGGATGAGGGTGACGACGGGGAACGCGCTCCGGGTGCGCCGGAGGCGGCCCGGCAGAGGCCGGACCACGGGCGCACCGGGTGCGTGAGGAAGTGCGGGTGTTGGCCGGGCTGCGAAGCGCACACGCCCGGTGCCGCGCCGCGGGCGTGCACACGCCCGGGGTGAACGGCGGGTCCGACCGGCCCTGTCCCGGGGCCGAGCCGTACTGCGGTACCTGAGGCACCGAACCGACTGCTCCCGCGACAGCCGCGTCACCAGACCGCCGCGAGGAAATGCGAGTGGGTAACTCGCTCGTCTGAGCTTAACCGGCGGGTAACGAGCGCGCCAGCCCCCGGGTTTGTGATGTACGTCCCGCGCGGCTCGCGCCGCCCCTAACCTCTGAGTCATGGACGAAGAGTTGCGATCACTCACGGAGCGCTTACGGCAGGAGTCGGGGGCGCCGCCCGCGTTCGAGCGGCTCGTGGCGACCGACGACCTCGACGCCCTGGCGGCGGTGCTGACCGAACCCGGGCAGCACCTGTGGGCGAGGGAGCTGGCCGCGTTCCGGCTGGGACTCGCGCGGGACCTGCGGGCCTTCGAGGCGCTGGTGCTGCTGCTCAACCACCGCGACCCCCCGCGCTGCGCCTCCGCCGCCCACGCCCTCGCCCGGCTCGGCGACCCGCGTACCGCCCGCGCGGCCGCCGCCCTCGCCACCAACGAACTGCGCGTGGCCTACGCCCTGCACCCGGTGCGGCTCCTGGTCCAGCTGCGCGCCCCGGAGGCGGTGCCCGCGCTGATCACCACGCTTCAGCGGCGCCTGCGCCCGCACGACCCGTACCGCCGCGTGGCACTCGCCTGTGTGGACGGGCTCGGCACGCTGGGCGACGCCCGGGCCAGACCCGTCCTGAACGAGGCCCTCGCGCATCCGGCCCTGGCCGAGGCGGCGGTGCGGGCGCTGGGGCGGATTCCGAAGCAGAGGTGACGTCAGCGGGGGAGCGTCCTGGCGTACCGCACCTCGGGGACCGCGACCCCGTCCACCTCGAAGGGCTCCTCGGCGCCGTCCGCCCGGAAGCCGGCCCGTTCGTAGAAGCGGCGGGCCCGGTCGTTCCCCTTGAGCACCCACAGCAGGAGACGGCCGTGGCCCGCGGCGGTGCAGCGCGTGACGGACTCCGTGAGCAGCGTCCGCCCGACGCCTTGCCCCACCTGGTCCGGATGGACGTAGATGGCGTACAACTCGGCGTCTCCGGTGACGACTTCGCCGTCCCGGTACGGGCCGTGGCACACCCAGCCGACGATCTCGCCGCCGGTGTCCTCGGCGACCAGGTTCACCACACTGTCGTCGCCCTGCGAGAGGTACGTACGACGGTGCTCGGCGTCTTCCTCGACGCTGAGCCCGTCGAGGTACGACTGCGGGATCAGGCCCTGGTAGGCGCTCTGCCATCCCCGGGTGCGGATCTCCGCGACGCGGTCGCAGTCGGCGAGTGTCATCTCCCGAACGCGCAGGCCGCTCATTCCGGCACCACCGCGAACGCCTCGACCTCCAGCAGGAACTCCGGCCGGACCAGGGCGGCGACCGGCACCGCCGAAGCGGCCGGCAGCCGGTCGTCGGGTATGTGCTCGGCGCGGGCCGCGCGGATGGCGGGCATGTGGGCCATGTCCGTGACGAAGTAGGTGAGTTTGACGACGTCGTCGAAGGTCGCACCGGCGGCCGCCAGGCAGCGTCGGAGATTCTCGAAGACCTGGCGCGCCTGCGTCGCAGGGTCGCCCTCGCCGACCAGCCGGCTGCGCTCGTCGAGCGCGAGCTGGCCGGAGATCGCCACGAAACGGCCCGTGCCGATGACGATGGGGGTGCCCCCTGCTCGAGCGAAGTCGAGAGCTTGGGGGAGGCTGTACTGGGCCGTGGCCGCGACGCCGGCGGGGATCCTCGTCAGCTCACTCATGGGTCCATGGTGGACCATGGGACTGACAGCGCCCGCCCCCGACGGATCGTCAGCCGTTCAGTGACGGAACCCGAGCAGGCCGTGCAGCGCCGAACCGTTCGAGGAGGCCGACGCCCCGCGTGCCGAAGGCGAAGCCGTGGCCGCCGCGGGCTTCGGGTCGGGCAGCGCCTCGCACACCGCGTCCGCCTCCCCATAGCCGCGCGGCACCGTGCCGTCCGTCAGGTACGCCGCCAGATGCTTGTCCAGGCAGGCGTTGCCGCTCAGCGTGATGCCGTGGTTGCCGCCGCCCTCCTCGACCACCAGGCTGGAACGGGCCAGCAGACGGTGCACGGTGACACCGCCCTCGTACGGCGTGGCCGCGTCGCCGGTCGCCTGGAACAGCAGGACCGGCGGCAGTTTGCCGTTGGCCACGTTCACCGGGCGCAGCGAGTCCGTCGGCCAGAACGCGCACGGCGCGTTGTACCAGGCGTTGTTCCAGGTCATGAACGGCGCCTTCTCGTACACCGCCCAGTTGTCCTTGCGCCACTGCCGCCAGTCGCGCGGCCAGCCGGCGTCCCGGCACTGCACCGAGGTGTAGACGCTGTAGCCGTTGTCGCCGGAGGCGTCGACCGCGCCGAAGTTCTCGTACGCCTCGACCAGCGGCTCGGGGTCCTTGTCGTTCACGTACGCCGCGAACGCCTCCGCCAGGCTCGGCCAGTAGCCGTTGTAGTAGCCGCCCGGGATGAAGGTGTCCTCCAGCTCCGAGGCGCCCACCGTGCCGTCCGCCGGCTTCTCGGCGAGGGCGGCGCGCATCGCGTACCACTTCGCCTCGATCTTCTCCGGGTCGGTGCCGAGCTTGTAGGTCGCGTCGTGGCGGGCGACCCAGGCGAGGAAGGCGCGGTGGCGGTCGTTGAAGGCCACGTCCTGGTTGAGGTTGGCCTCGTACCAGACGTCGGTCGGGTCGGCGACGGAGTCCAGGACCAGGCGCCGGACCCGCTCCGGGAAGAGCCTGGCGTAGACCGCGCCCAGGTAGGTGCCGTACGAGTAGCCGAAGTAGTTGATCTTCTTCGCGCCCAGGGCCTGCCGGATCGCGTCCATGTCGCGCACGGCGCTGGTGGTGTTGATGTACGGCAGGAGATGCGCGTACTTCTTGCCGCAGGCGGCGGCGAAGGACCTGGCGCGGTCGAGGTTGGCCTTCTCGATCGCGGGCGTCGCCGGCAGGGAGTTCGGGCGGACCGGGTCGAAGTGGCCCGGCTTGCAGTCCAGGGCGGGCTTGCTCGCTCCCACGCCGCGCGGGTCGAAGCCGATGACGTCGTACTGGGCCGCGACCTTCGCGGGCAGCGAGGAGGCGACGAACCCGGCGAGCGTCAGCCCACTGCCGCCGGGACCGCCGGGGTTGACCAGCAGCGGGCCCTGGTAGGTCCGGGCGGTGTGCGGGACGCGGGACAGGGCGAGGGTGATCTTCTCCCCGTGCGGCCTGCGGTGGTCGAGCGGCACCTTCAGGGACGCGCACTGGAGCGTCGGGTAGTTCTCGGTGGCGCAGCTCTTCCAGGTGAGCTTCGCGGTCTGCGTGGTGTTCGCGGTGCTGGGTGCGCTCGCCTCGGCGGGAACGGCCGTGAAGGTCCCGGCCATGACGACGGCGGCGCCGCACAGTGCGACTGCGCGTTTTCTCATGGAGTCCTCCCAGGACGGCGGGATGTCGGACCGCGAGGGGCACCGTCCTCGCCGCATCGTCCCGGAAACCGGTCCCGGAAGAACTCATTCCGTCAAACTCATGACCCAATTGGATCTTCGGATGCGCTCGAATGCTCGCAAACGGGCGCTGGTCTGTGCGTCTAGGACTGCTTCATTGGCTTCAGCTAGCGCCGGGGCGAAGAAGCGCTCTGAGGGGCCGTCATAGAGTCCGGTACGCCGGTCTGGAGTCCGACCGACGGAACCCGGCGCGACGCAGAAGTGTTCTGGTCAGTGGTGCTGTCAGCATGGCACGCCACCATCAACGAGAAGAAATTCAAGCCGAGATAACGCTCCCGGCCGTTCGGGTCCACGGCACGCACCTGCCGCACCGGCGTCCACGCCGTAAGGAGTGCCGTCGGGCACAGCGCCCCTGTCACCGCGTAGCCGGTTGTCGTCGTCAGCCGGAACGCGGTGGACGCGCCGATACCATGGGGTCCGGGCCGCAGGCCCAGCACGATCGCCGTCGTGCGGAGTACGAGGACCGGTCTGGCCACATCCACAGCGATTCGGCCTCAATCGCTTGCGTACCCGCACCGGCAGAAGAGACGCGATTTTGTGGCTGACCGTGGGAATCTTCCTCGGCGTCCCTGGAGCGCTGATCGGCGACATGGCCGGTCTCGCGGGGGGTGCCGTCGGCGGCGCAGTCGTCTCCCTCACCTTGGCCGTGACGAGAACGGATACCGATCCGGTTATGAAGCCGCAAGACTCGGTGAGCGGAGACGCATTGGGAGGGGCTCTTTACGCGGCAGCCTTCGGCATCGCGTCTTTTCTTGCCCTGAACGGCATGGGAAGACTGTCCGAGATGGTCACCATCGCAGTTCTCGCTGGATTGGCAGTCGGTTCCGCGGCTCGATTCACCAACGGATTCCTTGTCACCCCGAAAAACGAGGCAGGGCGGGCCACGCTTCGGTACGTCGCCTTTCTGCTCTGCTCGCGCAGGCAACTCCCCTGGCGGCTGGGAAGGTTTCTCGACGACTGCTATCGGCTGGTCTTGCTGCGTACAGTCGGCACCGCTTGGCAGTTCAGGCACATCGAGTTGCAGGAACACCTTGCCGATCGAGCCGACCCGCCCTCGTCACGGTGATTCCAGCGAAACGCCCCTCGCACCTACTGCTCCCCGCGTGATGCGTCATCGGGCACAGATGCCCGTGTCGCCGTTCCGTGAACCGTGACCCCTATCCCGGCCCGTTCGCCACCCCGGTGGTTCGGCGCCACATGTCATCGGCGTCCTTCCATACCCGGCGCCGATGCAGCCGAACGGACCGAGGGAGGGGAGGCGGCGTCATTCGCCCAGCTGCCGGTGGGCGAAGACGATGTCGCGCACGCATACGACGGAGGCCGGCTCGATGCGGGCCAAGACGGGCAGCACGTGGTACCAGCCGTCGCTGGCGAGCGCGTCGACAACGAAGGACGCCGCCTCTTGGACTGTGTGTGCCGTGTCCGCAGGTATCTGAGACTGGGCGAGGCCCGGAACGTCCGGGCGAAGGCAGTGCTGGTGGATTCGGAGACGGATCTGGGCTGCGGGCGCGCCGGTGAGGTAGCCGGCCACGTCGGCGAACGCCGCGGACCGGTCGTGGGGAACGTTGAGACCGTTCGCGCAGCGGCGGGCGCCATCAAGGTCGCCGAACGCGGCGTGTGCGACGGCCACGGCTGCGGTCGGCAGTTCCCACGGGGGCACGCTCGTCCTGCTCTCCTCCCACCGTGTCAGTGTCTGCCCGGCCTGCTCGCGCTGCCCGGGGGCATTGAGGAGGAGGACGAGGAAATCCTCCGCATCCAGCGGTGTGCGTGTCTCCTTCAGTTGTTCCCATGTGCGGTCGACGGCGTCGCGGAGGCGTTCGGCGCAGGCCGCATCCGTGTCCTGGAGAGCGGCGAGGAGTTCGGCAAGATCGGCGATGCGCCCGCCCGGCCCCCGCGGGGAGGTGCTGGCCAGGAGCAGTTCCCGCTGGTGGTCGATGATGCCGGCTGCAGCGGCCGGGGCGTGGGAGCGCAGCCCGGCCGCCACGGCGACGAGCGCGCGTTGCCTCCTGTCGCTGTCCGGGCCGTCGGTGTCCTGCACGATGGAAAGGGCTCGCGGGCCCTCGCCGGCATACGACAGGGCTTGTGTGGCGGCGGCCCGCGCATCGCTGACGTCGCGCCCCTGGCGCGCCGTCGCGGACGGAGAAGGTCTCGGCGCCCTTGAGCGTCCTCGTGCGGTCGGCGGCCTCGTCGGCCAGCCGCCGACCGTCGGGGAGATGCCCGGCGGCAGCTGCGACGGCGGCACCCGCCAGCGCCTGGACCTGGTGGGCGGGGTTGTGCAGGCTGCGGGCCAGGTGCGCGCCGTCGGCGTGGTGCCCGATCGCGGCGAGTGCCGTGCACAGGGTGATCAGCCACGTCTCGTGCGGCCGGGCGGCGTGGGGGAGGCTTCGAGTGAATCCAGGGCCTGGTGCAGCCGGCGGCTCGCTTCCTGGGCCGGCCGGTTGTGCTGCGCGAGGCCGCAGGCCTGCTCGGCCAGTGCTTCAGCGGAGGGGTGCTCGACCGGGGAGCGGGGGTCCGCGGCGATCACTGCGTGCGCCCCGTCGCGGACGTCCCTGCCGAGGAAGGTGTGCCGTGTCGAAGGTACGCGTGGTCACCGCGTCCGCGCCGAACAGCGCGGCATCGGCCCGGCTGTGTTCGGAGTCCACTGTGAGGTTCTCCCAGCGCATGACGCCTCCTCGGTAGCACTGACCATAAAATAGAACACATGTTCCCTTGATCGTGCGAGGGTGTTTTCCGAACGTGTTCGACCGAGTTGCGTCACCCCGATTTGGGCGGCCGGGCGGCGGGGTGGTTGGCTTGCCCCGACCCCCGAGCAACCAGGTCCTGGAGGAAAGCGATGGCGCAGGTCGAGGCCACTACGGAGCGGATCGTCGCGGCGGACGCGGAGACGGTGTTCGACGCCCTCGCCGACTACAGCGGCACGCGCGCGAAGCTGCTGCCCGAGCAGTTCAGCGAGTACGAGGTCCGGGAGGGCGGCGACGGCGAGGGCACCCTCGTCCACTGGAAGCTCCAGGCCACCAGCAAGCGCGTGCGCGACTGCCTCCTGGAGGTCGGCGAGCCCACCGACGGCGAACTGGTCGAGAAGGACCGCAACTCCTCCATGGTCACCACCTGGCGGGTCACCCCGGCCGGCGAGGGCAAGTCCCGGGTCGTCGTGACCACGACGTGGACCGGCGCCGGCGGCATCGGCGGCTTCTTCGAGAAGACCTTCGCGCCCAAGGGTCTCGGCCGGATCTACGACGCGATGCTCGCCAAGCTCGCCGCCGAGGTCGAGAAGTAACCCGTCCCAAGACGCAAACCACCAGGGGGCGTTGCGCCCCTCACCGGTTCGAGTGATCTCCGTACGGCTCGCTCCTGTGCCGTAACTCGTCGCGCTTGCTCGTAGTTGTCGCTTTTACGCGGGAATTGTGCGGCAGCGCGACGAGGGGAGCGGTGAGTGGGCGGGATCACTCTGGCGCAGGACGAACCGGCGGTGGCGCCTCCCGACACCCCCGCACCACCGCCGGATCCGGACACCGGACCGAGCCCGCGCCGGGTGCGGTTGATCTTCTTCGCTCTCATGCCGGCCCTGCTCCTGGCCGCCCTGGAGCAGATGATCGTCGCCACCGCGCTCCCGAAGATCGTCGGTGACTTGCACGGCCTGGACCGGATGTCCTGGGCGATCACCGCCTACCTGCTCACCGCCACCGTCGGACTGCCGATCTACGGCAGGCTCGGCGATCTCCTCGGCCGCAAGGGTGTCTTCCAGTTCGCGCTCGTCGTCTTCGTCGCCGGCTCCGCGCTCGCGGGCCGGGCGCAGGACATGGACCAACTGATCGCCTTCCGGGCCCTGCAGGGCGTCGGCGCGGGCGGCCTCATGATCGGTGTCCAGACGATCATCGCGGACATCGTGCCGCCCCGGCGGCGCGGCCGCTACATGGGCCTGATCGGCGCCGCCTTCGGCCTCGCCTCCGTAGCCGGACCGCTGCTCGGCGGCTACTTCACCGACCACCTCTCCTGGCGCTGGTGCTTCTACATCAACGTCCCCTTCGGCCTGGTCACCCTGGCCGTCGTCGCCGTCACGCTGAAGCTGCCCAAGCCGGCCGTCAGAGCCCGGCTGGACATCCTCGGCGCGCTGCTGCTGACCGCCGCCTCCACCTGCCTGGTCCTGCTGACCAGTTGGGGCGGCACCGAGTACGCCTGGGACTCGCGCACGATCCTCGGCCTCGCGACCGGAGCGGCGGCGGCGACCGTCCTCTTCCTCGTCACCGAGCACTTCGCCGCCGAACCCCTCATCCCGCTGCGGCTGTTCAGGGACTCCGTCTTCAACGTCACCGGCCTGGTCGGCCTGGTGATCGGGGTCGGCCTGTTCGGGGCCGCCAGCTATCTGCCGACGTATCTGCAGATGGTCGACGGGGCCTCCGCCACCGAGTCGGGCCTGCTCATGCTGCCGATGATGGCCGGCATCGTCGGCGCCTCGATCATCGCCGGCCGGCTCATCAGCCACACCGGCCGCTACAAGGCCTACCCGATCCTCGGCGGCGTCCTCTCCGTCGCCGGCATGTGGCTGCTGTCGCGGCTGGAGGTCGGCACGCCCCGGTTGCACTACAGCATCTGGATGGCCGTCCTCGGCGCCGGCATCGGCATGGTGATGCCGGTGCTGATCCTCGCCGTGCAGAACTCCGTACGCCCCGCCGACCTCGGCACCGCCACCAGCGCCAGCAACTACTTCCGGCAGATCGGCGGCAGCGTCGGAGCCGCAGTCTTCGGCACCCTCCTCGCCGACCGGCTCACCGACGCCCTCGCCGAGCGCCTGCCGGCACGCGCGGGCACCGGGCTGCCGGACCCCGAGTCCCTCACCCCGCAGCTCGTGCACGCACTGCCCCCGGCCGTGCGCGAGGACTACATCCGGGCGTACGCCGACGCCATGCCGCGGATCTTCCTCTACCTGGTGCCGGTGCTCGTCCTCGGACTGGTCATCGCCCTCTTCCTCAAGGAGAAACCCCTGGTGTCCCACAACGCCTCCGTCACCGACCCGGACACGGCGCCGGGGAGCGCCCCGATCCCGCAGGCCCGCGCCGGGTACGCCGCCGGCGTACCCGTCTGCGGCTCGGTGCAGCACCACGACGGGACCGTCGTGCCCCGCGCGGCGATCACGCTCATCGACGTCACCGGGCAGCAGACCGGGCGCGGCGCGAGCGGCGAGGACGGGCGCTATGCGCTGGCCACCCCGGGCCCGGGCTCGTACGTGCTGATCGCCGCGGCCGGCGGCCACCAGCCGCAGGCGGTGTCCGTGACCGTCGGCGAACGCCCCGTCGAACTCGACATCGTCCTCGGCGGCGCCGGAAACCTGATCGGCACCGTGGTCACCGCCGACGGCACGCCCGTACGGGATGCCACCGTCACGCTCACCAACGTGCACGGCGAGGTCGTGGCCACCACCCGCAGCGGCCGGGAGGGCGGCTACGTCATCACCGAGCTGGTCGCCGGCGAGTACACCCTCGCCGCCAGTGCGCCCGCCTTCCGCCCGGCCGCGCTCCCCGTCACCGTCCAGGCAGCCCGCGAGACCCGCCGGGACATCGAACTGGCCGGCGGCGCCGTGCTGCGCGGCACCGTCCGGGCGGGCGGTGGCCGGCCTGTCGAGGACGCGCGCGTGACGCTGCTCGACGTGGCGGGCAACGTGGTCGACACCCTCACCACGGGCGCCGACGGCACCTTCCGCTTCGTCGACCTGTCCTCCGGCGAATACACCGTCATCGCCGCCGGATACCCGCCCGTCGCCACCGTGCTCCAGGTCGCCGGAGGAGGCCGTACCGAGCGGGATCTCCAACTGGGTCACGAGGACTGAACGGGCAGCGGCGCGCGGGGTCGCACGCCGGTGCGAACCCCGCGCGAGCAATTCCCGCATTGCCTCACATCGCCACCTGCGGGAGCCGTACGGTGGTGACGCCGGCACAGATCTTGCGTCCGTGGGGAGAGAGGGCCTGGGCCATGGACCGTGGCACCGACAGCGCTGGGCAGGGCACGACGACGGAACCCGCTGAACCCGGCCGCGTCCCCCTGGCCGTCGTCGTGGTCGACCGCGACGGCCTCGTGTCCCACTGGAGCCGCGGCGCACGGCGCCTGTTCGGCGTCCCCAAGGAGGAGGCGATCGGCCGCACGGCCCTCGACCTGCTCCCCGTCTCCGGTGCCCTGCCCCACGAGCAGGGCACCACTCCGTATGCCGCCGGCGACGGTCTCGGCCCCGACCTCGAATCCTCCCTCGACGGCGGGCTCTCCTACCCCTCGGCGGGCCGCGCCCGGCTCACCGCTTCCGGGGACGGGCGGGTCGACGTCCTGTGGTGGGCCTACCCCCTGGTGGGCCCCGGGCCCGAGCGGCTGCTCGTGCTGGCCGCCGACGCCGAAGGGCTGCGTGCGGGCGGCGGGGCGTTCGAGCGGATCGCGCCCGGCTTCGCACTGCACACCGACTTCCCCGGGTCCGAGGACCTCGCCCGCCGGCTCCCCGAGATCCTGCCCAGCATGAGCGTCGGCGAGAGCGCCCGGATCGTCGCGCAGATCCTCGAACTCGGCTACCCGATCCTGGAGTTCAGTCAGAACGACCGGGTGCCCGTCACCCCCGACTGGGGCGTGGCCCGGCGAGCCGAACGCACGGCGCGCCGCGAACGGGCCGCGCGGGCCCTGGCCGCCGGCGAACCCGTTCCGGAGGACCTGCGGGACGAGGGCGAGGACCTCGAACATGCCGCCGTCCGCGAGCGCCTGGAGTTCCTCAACGAGGTCAGCGGCCGTATCGGCACCTCCCTCGACCTGTCCCGCACGATCATCGAGGTCAGCAGGGCCGTCGTGCCCCGCTTCACCGATGTCGCCGGGACGTACCTGCGTGAACAGGTCGTCGCCGGCGAGGCGTTCGAGGACGGAGTGCCCGACACGACCACGATGTGGCACCGCGTCGCCGTCGAGCACACCGACGAACCGGGCCGCTGGGACGATGTCGTGCCGGTCGGCGAGGCCATGCCGTTCCCGGCGCACACGCCGTTCTTCCAGTGCATGACGAGCGGCGAACCCGTCCTCGTGCCGCGGATCAGCGAGGAGATGGGGCACGCCATCGCCGCGCAGTTCGAGAAGCGCGACATCCGGCCCCTCATCACCGGCCGCTCGATGCTGGTCGTGCCCCTCAAGGCGCGCAACGTCGTCCTCGGGTTCATGATCCTGCTGCGGCACCCGGAGCGGCCCGTCTTCAACGACATGGACCGCGTCACCGGCGCCGAACTCGCCGCCCGCGCGGGCCTCGTGCTCGACAACGCGCGCATGTACACCTTCCAGGAGAACGTCGCCGAGACGCTCCAGGACAGCATGCTCCCGCACATCCCGCCCCGCATGGCGGGCTGCGACATCGCCACCCGCTATCTGCCGGGCACGCTGCTCGGGCGGGTCGGCGGCGACTGGTTCGACGCGGTGAAACTGCACGGCGGGCGCACGGCGTTCGTCGTCGGCGACGTCATGGGCCACGGCCTGAACTCGGCTGCGATGATGGGCCAGTTGCGCACGGCCGTGCAGACCATGGCCGGGCTCGACCTGCCGCCCGCCGAGCTGCTGCGCAACCTCGACGACCTCGCCCAGCGCCTCGGCGACGGCTACCTCGCGACCTGCCTCTACGCCGTCTACGACCCGATCGCGAGCGAGCTCCACCTCGCCAACGCCGGTCACATCCCGCCGGTCCTGGTCCGTGCCGACGACGGCCGCAGCGAACTGCTGGACCTGCCCACGGGCGCGCCCATCGGCGTCGGGGGAGTGCCCTTCGAGGCGGTGCGTGTGCGCGTGGAGTCCGGCGACCGGCTGGTGATGTGCACCGACGGGCTCGTCGAGGTGCGCGGCGAGGACATCGGGGCCGGGCTCGCCACGCTCTGCGAGTCGGCCGCGCACCCGGCCGCGTCCATGGACGACGCCTGCGACACCATCATCCGCGCCCTGGCTGTGACATTCTCAAAAGCGGGCCGCGGCGGCCGTAAGGACGACGTGGCGCTGCTGATGGCGCGGCTGGGCGGCATCGAGCCGGACGACGTGGCCGAATGGCGCCTCGCCCTCGACCCGGCCGAGGTGGGCCGGGCCCGCGCGGTGGTCCGCGAGCAACTGCACGACTGGGGCCTGGCGAACCTCGTCGCGCCCGCCGAGCTGCTGGCCGGCGAACTCGTCACCAACGCCGTACGGCACTCCCACGCCCGGCCCGTCCAACTGCGCCTGGTCCGCGGCGACACCCTGCTGTGCGAGGTGGACGACGACGACCACGAGCTGCCGACGCTGCTCAACGCGGGCCCGCTCGACGAGACCGGACGCGGCCTGCGTGTCGTCAGCACGCTGTCGCGCGAGTGGGGGAGCAGCCGGACCAAGGCCGGCAAGACGGTCTGGTTCGAGCTGACGCTGCCGCGCCGCTGAGCACCTCCGGGGCGAACGCGGCGTGAAGGTACGTCCCCGCGTTCTTGTGGCCGCGACCGGAGCGCGATACACCGTACTCGCCCGTCGTATGGCGGGATTCGTTCGCACCCTGGGGAGTGGGCCATGAGCGTGACGAGTCGGTACCGGGAGGCCTGGGAAGGGTTCTGGCGCGAGGCGTCCGGTGAATCCGGGGCGGTGTTCTGGGACGCGGAACCGGTCCTGACCGTGGGCCCGCATCTCGCCCTGTTCGAACCGTATCTGGCCGACCCCGCACTGCCGCTGGTGGACCTGGGCTGCGGCAACGGTACCCAGACCCGCTACCTCGCCGACCGTTTCCCGCGGGTGCTGGGCGTCGACCTGTCCGCCGCCGCCCTCGATCACGCCCGGCGCGGCGACCCGGCGGGGCAGGCCGCCTACCGGCAGGTGGACGCCGCCGAGAAGGACGAGACCCAGGCCCTGCACGCGGAGCTCGGCGACACCAACGTCTACATGCGGGGCGTCCTGCACCAGTGCGAGCCGGACGACCGGCAGGCCCTGGTCGACGGGATCGCCACGCTGGTCGGCGACCGCGGCCGCGCCTGCCTGGTGGAGCTCTCGGGCGCCGCCAAGCCGGTCCTGAGGGGCCTCGCGGGCGGCCCGGACGGTCCGCCGCCCAAGCTCACGCCGGTGTTCCGGCACGGCCTCGCGCCCGGCGAGGTCTCGGACGAGGCCGTGCCCGAGTATCTGCGCTCGGCCGGGCTCACCGTCCTGGCGAGCGGTCACCTGCCCCTGAGGAGCGCGGAGTACCGGCCGGACGGCACACGCATCGAGCTGCCCTCCACCTGGCTGGTGGCGGGGCGTACGGCCTGAGGGGGGCCATCAGGGGACCGGACCCGGGGGACGTGCTCTGGCGGCGAACAGATTTGTCGGTGTACGGTCACCCTGCCCCGGTCCGTGCACCTGCCTCGCCCCCGCGGAGGACGGCCATGCCGATGCCCTGGTTACGGATGCTGGTCGCGTCGGCGGTGTCGACGGTGCTGGTCGGGACCTCCGCCGTCACGGACGCCGCCGCACCGTACCCTCGCGCGCTACGGGACAGTGTGCACACCGCAGGGCGGGTGCAGGACGCCGGCGACGTGCTCCGGTACAGCTGGCCCGGCGTCTACTTCGAGGGCCGGATCCGGGGCACCGGCGTGGGCGTCGTACTCGACGATCCGGCCGCCGACTACGACGTCCAGGTCGACGGAGCCACCGTCGCGACCCTCGTCACTCCCGGGAAAGCCACGCACTGGGTCAGGGGCCTGCGCGACGGCGTGCACAGCGTCCGGCTCGTCAAGCGCAACGACACCCCGTGGAGCACCAGCTCCTTCGGCGGCTTCGTCGCCGCACCCGGCGGTGCCGTCCTGGCCCGGCCGGCCGCACGCAGCCGCCAGATCGAGTTCATCGGCGACTCCCTCACGGCCGGCTACGGAAACCTCTCCACCTCCCGCGACTGCGACGGTGGGCAGCTGGGCCGCACCACCAACGCCGACGTGAGCTACGGCGCCCTCACCGCCCGGGGGCTGCGCGCCGACTACCAGGTCAACGCCTATTCGGGCCAGGGCATGGTGCGCAACTACAACGGAGGCTCCCCGGAGGTGAACTACCGCAGCTTCTACGACCGTGCGCTGCTGAACGTGCCGGGCGACGTCTGGCGGAACCCGGGCACCTGGCGGCCGCAGCTCGTGGTGATCCACCTCGGCACGAACGACTTCTCGACCCCGATCAACCCGGGCGAGCCATGGACGGACGAGAGCCTCGCCGCCGCCTACCGCGGCGCCTACAGCGGCTTCCTCGACAAGCTGCGGGGGCGCTACGGGCCCGCGGCCACCATCCTGGCCGTGGGCACGGGCCCCTTCGCCGGCCATGTCGAACACGTCGTGCGGGAGCGCACCGGCGCGGGCGACCGACGGGTGCGCTACTGGCCCCTCGACACCACCGGCCTGGACCACACCGGCTGCCACTGGCACTACTCGGCCCGTGACCACCGCCTGCTGGCCGACCGTCTCACCGCGTTCCTCGCCGACCTGCCGATCCGTTGGTGACCACCTCGTAGCCGGTTCAGCCCGCAGCGCGTAACGTGACGAACCATGAAGATCTCCGCCCTGGACGGCTCGTCATGAGAATCCTCGTCAGCGCCGACATGGAGGGCGCCACCGGCGTCACCTGGCCCGACGACGTGATGCCGGGCGCGTCCCAGTGGGAGCGCTGCCGCTCACTGTTCACCTCCGATGTCAACGCCGCCGTACTAGGCTTCCACGACGGCGGCGCCGACGAGGTGATCATCAACGAGGCGCACTCCACGATGCGCAACCTGCTGCTGGAGCAGCTCGACGACCGCGCCCAGATGCTCACCGGCCGGCACAAGGAACTGTCCATGGTGGAGGGCGTGCAGCACGGCGACGTCGACGGCATCGCGTTCGTCGGCTACCACGCGGGCGCCGGCATGGAGGGCGTCCTCGCCCACACCTACCTCGCCAACTCGATCACGGGCGTGTGGCTGAACGACGTACGGGCCAGCGAGGGGCTGCTCAACGCGCATGTCGTCGCCGAGTTCGGGGTGCCGGTCGTGCTGGTCACCGGGGACGACGTGGCGTGCGAGGACGCGCTCGGGTACGCGCCCGAGGCGCTGAAGGTCGCGGTGAAGGACCACGTGTCGCGCTACGCGGCGGTGTGCCGCACGCCCGCCCGGACCGGGGCCGACATCCGGGCGGCGGCCAAGGAGGCCGCCGCGCTGGCGGTACGTCACGAACCCGTGCACGGCGGCCCGTTCACCGTGGCCGTGGAGTTCGACGCCGAGCACCTGGCGATGGCCGCCACCGTCGTCCCGGGCGTGGAACGGATCGGGGAGCGGAAGGTGGCGTACACGAGCGAGACCATGTACGAGGGCATCCGCGCCTTCAAGGCGGTCACCACGATCGTCTCGGCCGCGGTGGAGGAGCAGTATGGCTGATCAGGTGGACGGGACCGCGCTGGACGAGGTCGTGACGTTCACGTCCGACCTCATCCGGATCGACACCACCAACCGGGGCGGCGGCGACTGCCAGGAGCGGCCCGCCGCCGAGTACGCCGCCGCCCGGCTCGCCGGCGCCGGGATCGAGCCCACCCTGCTGGAGCGCGCCAAGGGGCGGACCAACGTCGTCGCCCGTATCGAGGGCACCGACCCGTCGGCCGGCGCGCTGCTGCTCCACGGCCATCTGGACGTCGTGCCCGCCGCGGCCGCCGACTGGAGCGTGCACCCGTTCTCCGGGGAGATCCGCGACGGGGTCGTCTGGGGACGCGGCGCCGTCGACATGAAGAACATGGACGCGATGATCCTGGCCGTCGTGCACGGCTGGGCACGGCAGGGCGTCCGGCCCCGCCGGGACATCGTCATCGCGTTCACCGCGGACGAGGAGGACAGCGCCGAGGACGGAGCCGGATTCCTCGCCGACCAGCACCCCGCACTCTTCGAGGGCTGCACCGAAGGCATCAGCGAGTCGGGCGCCTTCACCTTCCACGACGGCGACGGGCGGCAGATCTACCCGATCGCGGCCGGGGAGCGCGGCACCGCCTGGCTGAAGCTCACCGCCCGCGGACGCGCCGGACACGGCTCCAAGGTCAACCGGGACAACGCGGTGACCCGCCTCGCGGGCGCGATCGCGCGGATCGGCGCGCACGAGTGGCCCCTGCGGCTGACCCCGACCGTACGGGCCGCACTCACCGAACTCGCCGCGCTCTACGGCATCGAGACCGACCTCACCGACGTGGACGCACTGCTGGAGAAGCTCGGCCCTGCCGCCCGGCTCGTCGAGCCGACCCTGCGCAACAGCGCCAACCCGACCATGCTGGACGCCGGTTACAAGATCAACGTCATTCCCGGTGAGGCCGTGGCGCACGTGGACGGCCGGTACATGCCCGGCGGCGAGGAGGAGTTCCGCAGCACCCTCGACCGGCTCACCGGGCCGGACGTGGACTGGGAGTTCCACCACCGCGAGGTCGCCCTGGAGTCGCCGGTGGACTCGGTGACGTTCGCGGGGATGCGGGCCGCCATCGAGGAGTTCGCGCCCGAGGGGAGCGTGGTGCCGTTCTGCATGTCCGGTGGCACCGACGCCAAGCAGTTCTCCCGCCTCGGCATCACCGGCTACGGCTTCACGCCGCTGAAGCTGCCGGACGGCTACGACTACGCGGCCATGTTCCACGGCGTCGACGAGCGGGTACCGGTCGAGGCGCTGCACTTCGGCGTCCGCGTGCTCGACCGGTTCCTGCGCACGGCCTAGGAGAGTGGGGGAGACGGTGCGGACGCTGGCCTACGGGGCGTGGCCCTCGCCCATCGACGCGGCCCTGACCGCCGCGCACGACGGGCACCCGGAGTACGTGGGCTTCGTCGGCGACGAGGTGTGGTGGACCGAGCCGCGCCCCGCCGAGGGCGGCCGGCGCACCCTCGTGCGGCGGCACGCCGACGGCCGGGAGGAGTCGCTGCTGCCCGCGCCGTGGAACGTGCGCAGCCGGGTCATCGAGTACGGCGGGCACCCGTGGGCCGCCCTCGCGGGCGACGAGGGACCGCTGGTGGTGTTCGTGAACTTCGCCGACCAGCGGCTGTACCGCTGCGCGCCGGGCGGCGAACCCCAGCCGCTCACCCCCGTGTCCCCCGTAGGCGCCGGCCTGCGCTGGGCCGAGCCGCTGCCGCTGCCCGAACGGGGGGAAGTGTGGTGCGTGCTGGAGGAGTTCACCGGCGACGGACCCACCGACGTGCGCCGCGTCCTGGCCGCCGTCCCGCTGGACGGATCCGCGGCCCGCGACCGGGACGCCGTACGCGAACTCACCGACGGGCGGCACCGGTTCGTGACCGGGCCGAAGCTCTCGCCCGACGGGCGGCGGGCCGCCTGGCTCGCCTGGGACCATCCGCGCATGCCGTGGGACGGCACCGAACTGCTCCTCGCCGATATCACCCCCGACGGCACCCTGCGCGGCGTCCGGGCCGTGGCCGGCGGGCCCGGCGAGTCGATCGCCCAGGCCGACTGGACCCACGACGGCCGCCTGCTGCACGCGAGCGACCGCACCGGTTGGTGGAACCTCTACCTCGACGGAGAGCCGCTGTGCCCGCGCGAGGAGGAGTTCGGCGGAGCGCTGTGGAAGCTGGGATCGCGATGGTTCACGCCGCTGGACAGCGGTCTGATCGCCGTCGTGCACGGCCGGGGTGCCACCGCCCTCGGCGTCCTGGACCCCGAGACCGGCGAGGTCGTGGACGCGGCCGGACCCTGGACCGAGTTCGCCCCCACCCTCGCCGCCCACGGCGAACGGGTCGTCGCCGTCGGGGCCAGCCCGCGCAGCGCCTACGAGGTCGTCGAGCTGGACACCCGCACCGGCCGGGCCCGTGTCGTCGGTGCCGAGCACGACGACGCCGTGGACCCCGCGTACTACCCCGAGCCGCAGATCCGCACCTTCACCGGCCCCGACGGACGTGACATCCACGCCCACCTCTACCCGCCGCACCACCCCGGCTGCGTCGCGCCCGGCGACGAACTGCCGCCCTACGTCCTCTGGGCGCACGGCGGACCCACCGGCCGCGCGCCGCTCGTGCTCGACCTGGAGATCGCCTACTTCACCTCGCGCGGCATCGGCGTCGCCGAGGTCAACTACGGCGGCTCCACCGGATACGGCCGTCCCTACCGCGAGCGGCTGCGCGAGCAGTGGGGCGTGGTGGACGTCGAGGACTGCGCCGCCGTCGCCCTGGCCCTCGCCGACGAGGGCACCGCCGACCGCGGCCGGCTCGCCGTCCGGGGCGGCAGCGCGGGCGGCTGGACCGCCGCCGCCTCGCTCACCACCACCGACGTCTACGCCTGCGGCACCATCAAGTACCCGATCCTGGACCTGACCGGCTGGGGCACGGGGGAGACCCATGACTTCGAGTCGCGGTACCTGGACGGCCTGATCGGGCCGCTCGCCGAGGTGCCCGCCCGGTACGCGGAGCGCTCGCCCGCCGCCCACGCCGACCGCCTCGCCGTGCCGTTCCTGCTGCTCCAGGGCCTGGACGACGTGATCTGTCCGCCCGTCCAGTGCGAGCGGTTCCTGGCCCGGCTGGAGGGCCGGAAGGTGCCGCACGCGTATCTCGCCTTCGAGGGGGAGGGGCACGGGTTCCGCAGGGCGGAGACCATGGTGCGCGCCCTGGAGGCCGAACTTTCCCTCTACGCCCAGGTGTTCCGACTGAACCCGCCCGGCATCCCCCTTCTGGAGCTCGCCAAGTGAACCCGCTGGTACGACCGCCCCGGCTCGCCCCCGGCGCCCGCGTCGCCGTCGTCGCGCCCAGCGGGCCGGTGCCCGAGGAGCGGCTCCAGGCCGGGCTCGACATCCTGCGCGGCTGGGACCTCGACCCCGTGGTGATGCCCCATGTGCTCGGCCGTCACGGGGAGCTGGACTACCTGGCCGGCACGGACGAGCAGCGGGCCGCCGACCTCCAGAACGCCTGGTGCGATCCGTCCGTCGCCGCCGTGCTGTGCGCCCGGGGCGGGTACGGGGCGCAGCGCATGGTCGACCTGCTCGACTGGGCGGCGATGCGGGCGGCGGGCCCGAAGGTGTTCGCCGGGTTCAGCGACGTCACCGTCCTGCACCAGGCCGTCGCCACCCGCCTGGGCCTGGTCACCCTGTACGGGCCCGCGGCCGCCGGCGTCGACTTCCTCAAGAACGCCCGGGCCCAGGAGCACCTGCGGGCCACCCTCTTCGAGCCGGAGTCCGTGCGGACCGTCACGGCCGTGCCCCCGGGCGGCACCGCACTGGTCCCGGGCCGCGCCCGGGGCGTCACCCTGGGCGGCTGCCTGAGCCTGCTCGCGAGCGACCTCGGCACCCCGCACGCCCACCCCCGGGCGCGGGGCGGGCTGTTGCTGGTGGAGGACGTCGGTGAGAGCCCGTACCGCCTGGACCGGTACCTGACCCAACTCCTGCGCACCGGCTGGCTCGACGGGGTCGCCGGGATCGTCCTCGGGTCCTGGGCGGGGTGCGGCCCGTACGGGGAGCTGCGCGCGGTCCTCACCGACCGGCTCGGTGCTCTGGGCGTCCCGGTGGTGGAGGAGTTCGGGTTCGGGCACGGCGAGGGCGCGCTCACCATGCCCCTCGGGGTCCGGGCCGAACTGGACGCCGGAGCAGGCACGTTGACGCTGGACGAACCGGCTCTGGGCTGAGAACCGCCGCTGCTGAAATTCTGTCAAGAAACCCTCGTTTCGGTGATTGACGGGTACTGACACGTGTCACACCATGACAACCGGCCAGTACTTACTGGTCGGTACCCCGGTTGCCCTCACCGTGGAGGTCCGTGTGCCCCGAAGCGTGCCCAGATCCCGCGCACCCCTCGCTCTCGCTCTGGGCGCCGCCCTGGCCGTGCCCCTCACCCTCACGCCGCCCGCGACCGCCGCCGACACCTACACCGTCACGCCGCTGAAGTTCACCGCGGGCGGGCGACCGCGCCTGCACCGTCGACGCCGACCTGTACCGTCCCGCGGGCGTGGACCGCGACCACCCGGCGCCCGCCGTACTCGGCACGAACGGCTTCGGCGGCAGCAAGACGGACGGCTCCACCGACACCATCGGCAAGGCCTTCGCCCGGCGCGGCTACGTCTCGCTCGTCTACTCCGGGCTCGGATTCGGCCGCAGCGGCTGCCTCGTCTCCCTCGACGACCCGGACATCGACGGCGCCGCCGCCTCGCAGCTGGTCGACTTCCTGGGCGGCACCCGCGCCGCCGACGACGGCACCACCGCCGACTACGTCACCCGTGACGCACCGGCGACCCGCGCGTCGGCATGATCGGCGGCTCCTACGGCGGCGCCGTCCAGCTCGCGACGGCCGCCGTCGACCACCGCCTCGACGCGCTCGTCCCGATGATCACCTGGAACGACCTGGCGTACTCGCTCGATCCCGACAACGCCGTCGGCAGCGGAGGCGTCCCCGGGGTCTTCAAATGGCAGTGGACAAACGGCTTCTACCTCAGCGGCGAGGGCCAGCCGCTGCTCCAGCCGAGTCTCGACCCGTCCCGCATCAACTCCCTGGCCTGTCTGCACTTCGTCACCGAGGCCTGCCGGACCGTCCACACCCTCAACTCCGGCAGCTACCCGGCCGACCGGACCGCCGAGCTGCTCGCCTTCGCGCACCGCGTCTCCCCGGTGTCGTACCTCCACCGCGTCGACACACCGACCCTGCTGGTCCAGGGCCAGGCCGACACCCTGTTCAACCTCAACGAGGCCACGGCGACGTACCGGACGCTCAAGGCCCAGGGCACGCCCGTCAAGATGATCTGGCAGTCCTGGGGCCACAGCGGCGGGCTCACCGGCCCGGCCGCCGGTGAACTCGACCTGTCCAAGGGCAACTTGGAGACCAGCTACGTCAGCCCGCGCGTCCTCGCCTGGTTCGGCCGCCATCTGCGCAAGCAGACCCACGTCGACACGGGTCCGGCCTTCGCCTACTACCGCGACTGGATCACCGACCCCGACCGCACCTACGCCACCGCCGGCGACCTCCCCGCCCTCAGTCGCACCCTGTACCTCTCCGGCGACGGCACCCTCGTCGACCAGCGCGGCAAGGTGGCCCGCGGCAGCCGCGGTAACACCAACTGGCTGATCCCCACGAGCCATTCGGAGAGCTCGCTCTCCGGCCTCATCGGACTGCGGGACTCACCGCCGCGCGACACCAAGGGCACCTACCTCGACTGGACGAGCGCACCGCTGAAGGACCCCCTCGACGTCGTCGGCGCACCCCGGGCCACGCTCAAGGTCGTCTCCCCGAAGGCCGAGCGCACCCAGAACTCCGCCGACGCGGCCGACAAGCTCGTCCTGTTCGCCAAGCTCTACGACGTCGCCCCCGACGGCACCCGCACCCTGGTGCGCCGCCTGGTCGCGCCGGTGCGCGTCCCGGACGTCACCAAGAGCTTCACCGTCACCCTGCCCGGCATCGTGCACCGGTACGAGACCGGGCACCGGCTGCGGTTCGTGATCGCCGCGAGCGACGACGCGTACTTCGGCAACCGGGGGATCAAGCCGGTGACCGTGGTCAGCGGGCCGCGCGACACCGGGGTGCTGCGGCTGCCGGTCGCCGGCTCCTGACGCCACGACTGGGGCCACACAGGCAGCGCGGTTACTGTGGCGGGGTGCCGCACCACGCATCCCGCCACCTCGCCGAAGGCCCCCGGGTGGGCATACGCCACTTCACCTACGAGGACGGTGCCGAGTTCACCGCCCGCGCCCGGGAGAGCAAAAACCTGCACCACCCCTGGCTCTTCCCGCCCACCACGACACAGGCGTACACCGCCTACGCGGGCCGGCTGATCGAGGACCCGTCCAAGGCCGGGTTCCTGGTCTGCGAGAAGAGCGACGGGGCCATCGGCGGGTTCATCAACATCAACAACATCGTCGAGGGCGGCTTCCAGTCCGGGGCGCTCGGCTACGGCGCCTTCGCGCACGCCGCCGGGCGGGGGCTGATGCGCGAAGGGCTGGACCTCGTCGTGCGGTACGCGTTCGGCCCGATGCGGCTGCACCGGCTGGAGATCAACGTTCAGCCGGGCAACGCCGCGTCGATCGCCCTGGCCCGCGGCTGCGGGTTCCGCCTGGAGGGCTTCTCGCCGAAGATGCTCTTCGTCGACGGGGCCTGGCGCGATCACGAACGCTGGGCGATCACCACCGAGATGATCACCCAGCCGAGACGGCGCTGAGCCCGGCGGCGCTCACGCGTGGCGGTCCACGTACTCGTAGATCGACCCGTCCGGATGCAGCGCGATCAGATTGCGGCCCGCCGGCGAGGCGATGGGGCCCGCGACGATGTGGGCGCCCAGCCCGGTCAGCACCTTGTGCGTCTCCTCGACGTCCGTCACGGCGATCGTCGCGGCGACCTTGCGCAGCACCTCCAGTTCGGCCGGGGGGCCGCTCATCAGCAGGAAGCAGCCGATCGCCGCCACCTGGACACCTCCCCGCTCGAAGCGCTGGGCTCTGCCGCCCGCCAGCCGCTCGTAGAAGGGGATCGCGGTCTCGAGGTCGTCGACGCAGACGCGCAGTGTGGCACCCAGAATCTCCATGCTGCTGAGCCTAGTTACGCACCGGGGGGCGAGGGTACCCGGTCGGGCATGAAGCCGTTGGATCACCTGGAGCATCTGGACAAGCACCTGGTCGACGAACTGGCACAGGTGGCGCGCGAGACCGTACGGGAGGAACTGCGCGAGCAGACGCGCAAGCAGCGCCGCAAGGCCGCGCTGTACGCCGCGTCCGGCGCCCTCGCCCTGTACGCGGGCGCCGCCCTCGCGCTCGCCGTGGGGCTGGCCCTCGCCCTCGGCCTGCCCGACTGGGCCGCCGCGCTGATCACCGCCGTGATCCTGGGAGCCCTGGCCTTCGTGCTGCGCGGCATGGCCCGGCCGTCCCGGCCGGGCCCGGAGCACGCGGCCGGCATGGCGCCGGGCGGGGACAGCGCTCGGCAGAGCGCCGCCGGGGCGGTCGGCGGCATGCCGTATCCGCCCGTGCCGCCGGCCCCGCCCGCCGCCCCGGGCACCGTGCCCCCGCGGCCGGCCGACGACCCGGACGTACCCCACCACAGGGCGTGATGCCGGGTGCGCAAGGCGGGAACATCGCGCAAGCGCGGCCGTGTGGTCGTGGTGACCGGAGCCAGCGGCGGTGTCGGACGGGCCACGGTCCGGGCCTTCGCCGCCCGCGGCGACAGGGTCGCCCTGCTCGCCCGCGGGCGTGCGGGACTCGCCGCGGCGGCGGACGAGGTGGAGCGTGCCGGGGGCGAAGCGCTCGTCGTCGGCGTGGACGTCTCCGACGCCAGGGCCGTCGACGACGCCGCCCAGCAGGTCGTCGACGCGTACGGCCACATCGACGTCTGGGTCAACAACGCCTTCACCGGGGTGTTCGCGCCGTTCACGGAGGTCGCCCCGGACGAGTTCAGGCGCGTGACCGAAGTGACGTACCTGGGCTACGTGTTCGGAACCCGGGCGGCCCTGCGCCACATGCTGCCGCGCGACCGCGGCACGATCGTGCAGGTCGGCTCCGCGCTCGCCTACCGGGGCATTCCGCTGCAGTCGGCGTACTGCGGGGCCAAGCACGCGATCCAGGGGTTCAACGAGTCCCTGCGCTGCGAACTGCTGCACGCGCGCAGCGGGGTGCGGACGACGATGGTGCAGCTGCCGGGCCTCAACACCCCGCAGTTCGACTGGGTGCTGAACCGGATGCCCGGCCGGGCCCGGCCCGTCGCGCCCGTGTACCAGCCGGAGGTCGCGGCCCGGGCGATCGTCCACGCGTCGTCGCACGCGCGGCGCCGGGAGTACTGGGTGGGCGGCTCCACGGCCGCCACGCTCCTCGCCAACGCGGTCGTCCCCGGGCTGCTGGAGCGCTATCTGGCCCGCACCAACGTCGACGCGCAGCAGGAGGAGGGCCGGACCGAGGGCCCGGCGAACCTGTGGTCCCCGGCGGACGGCCCGCACGGGCGGGACTTCGGCGCGCACGGACGCTTCGACGACGAATCCGCCGACGACGGCCCGCAGCAGTGGCTGTCGCGCAACCGCGGGTGGATGGGAGCGGCCCTCACCGCGGGAGCGGGCGCCCTGGCGGCGCGCAAGCTGGCCGGGCTGGTCCGCCGGTAGGGAGGGGCGTCCCGCCGGCAGGGAGGGTCGTCCGAGTCCTGCCCGGCCGGCGAGGCTGTCCGGGCCGAGCGACGGACTCAGGTCCCGAGGGCGTCTTCGTCCGTTCCTCCGTCGAGGAACCGGAGCAGCACCGCCGCCTCCGCCCGGAGCCGCGCGGCCCGGTCGGCGTGGGCGGGCGTGGTCAAGTGATCTGCCGCCGCCAGTCGTTCGTCGGCCTCGGCGCGTACGACGTGCAGGACGTCCCGCTCGCTGAGCTCGCGCCGGGCCGCCTCGGTGGCGCCCGCGCCGACCGGGGAGGCTTCCAGCGCGCCGGCCCGGGGCGCGGTGTCGGCCAGGGGCACCGCCTCGGCGTTGTCCAGCGCGGCCAGGGTGCTGCGCAGGGCACTCACCGCGGCCTTGTCCCGGGCCCGCATCGCTTCCGGCAGGGCGTCACGCATACGAAGACGTACAGACATGCGGGCGACTCTAGGCGACCCGGCGTTCCGCCACCTCTCGATTCGGCGCGCTCGCCCTCGTCAGACGGCCTGCTGGAGCTGCGGCAGCACCTTCGTGCGGTAGAAGTCGAAGAAGCCGCGCAGGTCCGGGCCGATCTGGTTCACATAGACCCGGTCGAAACCCGCGTCGGCGAACTGCTTCAGCTCCGCCATGTGCTCGTCCACGTCGCCGCCGCACACCCGGTTCTCGCGCACCATGTCCTCGGTGACGAGCTGCTGCGCCTGCTCGAAGTGCTTGGGGGAGGGCAGCACCTGGCCCAGCTCGCCCGGCAGCTGCTCGTTCGCCCAGAGCCGGTGCACGGTCCGTACGGCCTCGTCCCTGTCAGTGTCGTAGCAGACCTTGGTGCCGCCGCTGACCAGCTTTCCGCCGCCTCCGCCCTTGCGGTACTGCTCCACCATCGCCTCGTCCGGCGCGACCGTGATGTAGCCGTCGCCGACGCGGGACGCGAGCTGGGTCGCGGCGGGGCCGAAGCCGGAGATGTCGATCGGGATCGGCTCGTCCGGGACGGTGTACAGGCGGGCGTTCTCGACCGTGTAGTGCGGCCCGTTGTGGTTCACCTCCTCGCCGGTGAACAGTCGGCGCATCACCTGGATGGCCTCCTCCAGCATCTCCAGGCGGACGTGGGCCGGCGGCCAGTGGTCGCCCAGGATGTGCTCGTTGAGCGCCTCGCCGGAGCCGACGCCGAGCCGGAAGCGGTTGTTCGTCATCACCGCGCTGGTCGCCGCGGCGTGCGCCACCACCGCCGGGTGCATGCGCACGGTCGGGCAGGTCACCGCCGTCTCGACCGGCAGGGACACCGCCTCGGACAGCGCGCCGATCACCGACCACACGAACGGGCTCTGGCCCTGCTCGTCGTTCCACGGGTGGTAGTGGTCCGAGATCCACAGCGCCTGGAATCCGGCCTGCTCGGCCATCCGCGCCTGCTCGATCAGCTCGGCGGGTCCGTACTGCTCGCACGAGAGGAAGTAGCCGTATTCGGGCATGGGGGAGTGCCTCCGCGACATCGGCGGTCCGTAACCCGCACCGAGTACCCGGGTGCGGGGCCGGAAACCGGTGCCGTTCGGGCCTACCGGGCACCCGTGGACGTTTGGGTGCCCTGGCCAGGGGGACGCGGAAGGCTCCCGAGCTACGCGACAGCGCCGGAGGCGAGCGACCGTGAGTCGACCCCGCATCGTGATCGTCGGTGCCGGCTTCGCCGGGTACCGCACGGCCCGCACCCTGTCCCGGCTCACCCGGGGCCGGGCGCACATCACCCTGCTGAACCCGACCGACTACTTCCTGTATTTGCCCCTGCTGCCCCAGGTTGCCGCCGGGGTCCTCGAGCCGCGCCGGGTCACGGTCTCCCTGTCGGACTCGCTGCCGGACGTACGACTGGTGCTGGGCGAGGCCGACCGCATCGACCTCGACGACCGCACGCTGCACTACACCGGCCCCGAGGGCGAGGGCGGCACCCTCGCCCACGACCGGCTGGTGCTTGCCGCGGGCAGCGTCAACAAGCTGTTGCCCATCCCCGGTGTCGCCGAGCACGCGCACGGCTTCCGGGGCCTGCCCGAGGCGCTGTACCTGCGTGATCACGTGACCCGGCAGGTGGAGCTCGCGGCCGCGGCGGACGATCCCGAGACCTGTGCCGCGCGGTGCACCTTCGTGGTGGTCGGCGCCGGATACACGGGCACCGAGGTCGCCGCGCACGGGCAGATGTTCACCGACGCGCAGGTACGCAAGCACCCGCTGCGGCAGGGCATGCGGCCGCGCTGGATGCTGCTGGACGTGGCGCCGCGGGTGCTGCCGGAGATGGACGAGAAGCTGTCCGCCACCGCCGACCGGGTGCTGCGGCAGCGGGGCGTGGACGTGCGGATGGGCACCTCCGTGAAGGAGGCCACGCACGACGGGGTCGTGCTGACCGACGGCGAGTTCGTCGGGACCCGGACGCTGGTGTGGTGCGTGGGCGTACGTCCCGACCCGCTGGTCGAGTCCCTCGGGCTGCCGATGGAGAAGGGGCGGCTGCTCGTCGACCCGCACCTGCAGGTGCCGGGCAGGCCGGAGCTGTTCGCGTGCGGGGACGTGGCCGCGGTACCCGATCTGGACGACCCGGGGAGCTATACGCCGATGACCGCGCAGCACGCCTGGCGGCACGGCAAGGTCGCGGCGGAGAACGTCGCCGCGTCGCTCGGCCTCGGCGGTGTGCGCAAGCCCTACCGCCATCGCGACCTGGGCTTCGTCGTCGACCTGGGCGGCGCGAAGGCCGCGGCCAACCCGCTCGGTGTGCCCCTGTCCGGCGTACCGGCGGGCGCGGTGACACGGGGCTACCACCTCGCCGCGATGCCCGGCAACCGCGTCCGGGTCGCCGCCGACTGGCTGCTGGACGCCGTACTGCCGCGCCAGGCCGTGCAGTTGGGGCTCGTACGGTCCTGGTCGGTTCCGCTGGACACGTCGTCGCCCGAGGTGGCCCGCGTGCCGGGTGGCCCCGGCCAGGGGCAGGAGGCGAGCGCCCGGTCCGGGCCGGGGGCGGCGCTCGCGGCCGACACGGACGACGGGGGCACCGGCACCGGAGGGCCGGGCCCGGCCCGGCCCCACGAAGAGCCCGCGAAGGGGCAGCCCGGATCCGGGGCGACGCAGGTGCGGCCCGGATCCGGGGCCGCGGTACCGCGGCCCGAGTCCGAGACGGCGAAGGGCCGCCCGCCCGCGGGCCGGCCCCGCTCCGCTCACGGGGAGCTGCGGTCCGAGTCCGAGACGGCGAAGGGACGGCCGGCCGCGGGCGCAGCCGGCGAATCGCGCAGGAACCAGCCGGGCGGTGAGCCTGCGAGGAATCAGCCTGATGCTGAGCCCGCGAAGAACCCGCCGGGTGACGAGCCCGCCAGGAACCAGCCCGGTGGTGAGCCTGCGAGGAATCAGCCGGGTGACGAGCCCGCCAGGAACCAGCCGGGTGGTGAGCCTGCGAGGAATCAGCCGGGTGGCGCACCGGCCGAGAACCAGCCGGGTGGTGAGCCTGCGAGGAATCAGCCGGGTGGTGAGCCCGCGAGGAATCAGCCGGGTGGCGAACCGGCCAAGAACCAGCCGGGTGGCGAGCCCGCCAGGTATCAGCCCGGTGGTGAGCCTGCGAGGAATCAGCCGGGTGGTGAGCCCGCCAAGAACCAGCCCGTGCCCGCACCCCCGCCCGGCCGCCCGCCCCCGAGCCCCCATCCCGCCCCCGGCCCCGTCAAGCGAACCGACCTCCCGGACGATTCCGCGAAAGGAGACTCATGAACACCGGTGAACTCACCGACCTCGGACAGCAGCTGCGGGTGGACAGTGTCCGCGCCGCCGCCGCGGCGGGCTCCGGGCACCCGACGTCCTCGATGTCCGCGGCCGACCTGATGGCCGTCCTCCTCGCGCACCACCTCCACTACGACTTCGACCGCCCAGCCCACCCCGGCAACGACCGCTTCGTCCTCTCCAAGGGCCACGCCTCCCCGCTGCTGTACTCCGCGTACAAGGCGGCCGGCGCCATCGACGACGAGGAACTGCTCACCTTCCGCAAGCTGGGCAGCCGCCTCGAAGGGCACCCCACTCCGCAGCGCCTGCCGTGGGTCGAGACGGCCACCGGCTCGCTCGGGCAGGGCCTGCCCGTCGGGGTCGGCATCGCGCTGGCCGGCAAGCGGCTCGACCGCACCGGCTACCGCACCTGGGTGCTGTGCGGTGACAGCGAGCTGGCCGAGGGATCCGTGTGGGAGGCCGCCGAGCACGCCGGGTACGAGCACCTGGACAACCTCACCGTGATCGTCGACGTCAACCGGCTCGGCCAGCGCGGCCCCACCCGGCACGGCCACGACCTGGACGCCTACGCCCGCCGTTTCCAGGCCTTCGACTGGCACACCATCGAGGTCGACGGCCATGACGTGGACGCCATCGACCGCGCCTACGGAGAGGCCGCGTCCACCAAGGGCCAGCCCACCGCGATCCTCGCCCGCACCCTCAAGGGCAAGGGCGTCGAGGGCGTCCAGGACCGCGAGGGCTTGCACGGCAAGCCGCTGCCGGAGGCCGAGGAGGCGATCGCCGAACTCGGCGGCCCGCGTGACATCCGCGTCCGGGTGCAGGAGCCGCCCGCCGCCCGCATGCTGCACTCCGTCCACACCGGGAACTTCGAACTCCCGAGGTGGGACAAGGGCGAAGAGGTCGCCACCCGCAACGCCTTCGGCGAGGCGCTCGCCGCCCTCGGCACCGGCCGCGGCGACATCGTCGCCCTGGACGGCGAGGTCGGCGACTCCACCCGTGCCGAGTTCTTCGCCAAGGAGCACCCCGACCGCTACTTCGAGTGCTACATCGCCGAGCAGCAGCTGGTCGCCTCGGCCGTCGGCCTCGCCTCCCGCGGCTGGGTGCCGTACGCCGCCACGTTCGCGGCGTTCCTGACCCGGGCCTACGACTTCGTCCGGATGGCGTCCGTCAGCGGCGCAGGCATCAACCTCGTCGGCTCGCACGCGGGTGTCGCCATCGGCCAGGACGGGCCCAGCCAGATGGGCCTGGAGGACCTGGCGATGATGCGGGCGGTGCACGGCTCGACCGTGCTGTACCCGTGCGACGCCAACCAGACCGCACGGCTCGTCGGCGCGATGGCCGGCCTGGAGGGCGTCCGCTACCTGCGCACCTCGCGCGGCGAGAGCCCGGTGATCTACGCCCCCGACGACGAGTTCCCGGTCGGCGGCAGCAAGGTCCTGCGCTCCTCCGGCCAGGACCGGCTGACCCTCGTCGCGGCGGGCGTCACCGTGCACGAGGCGCTGACCGCCGCCGAGGCCCTGGAGCAGGAGGGCATCCTGGTGCGGGTGATCGACCTGTACTCCGTGAAGCCCGTCGACCGGGCCACCCTGCGCCGGGCCGCCGAGGAGACCGGCTGCCTGGTGACCGTGGAGGACCACCACCCCGAGGGCGGTATCGGGGACGCGGTCCTCGACGCCTTCACCGATGGGCGCCCCGTCCCGCGCCTGGTGCGCCTCGGCGTCCGGAGCATGCCGGGCTCGGCGTCCCCGGAGGAGCAGCTGCGCGCCTCGGGCATCGACGCGGAGTCCATCGCGGCGGCCGGCCGGCTGCTGGTCGAGGAGGCGGTCGTGCGGTGAGCGGCGGCTCCGGCACGCGCAGGGTGCGGGCGGGCCGCCGCACGGTGGAGGTGCACCGGCCGGACAAGGTGCTCTTCCCCGGCGGCGGCGACGCCAAGGAGTACACCAAGGCCGACCTGGTGGACTTCTACCGGGCCGTCGCGCCCTTCATGCTGCCGCACCTGCGCGGCCGCCCGCTGATGCTGGAGCGGCACCCGGACGGCATCGACGGGCCGACGTTCATGCAGAAGAACACCCCGGACCACTACCCGGAGTGGATCAAGCGCGTCGAGCTGGCCAAGGAGGGCGGCACCGTCTGCCACACCGTCTGTGACGACACGGCGACCCTCCTCTACCTGGCCGACCAGGCGAGCATCACCCTGCACCGCTGGCTGTCCGGCGCCGACAGCGCCGACCACCCCGACCGGCTGGTCTTCGACCTCGACCCGTCGGGGGACGACTTCGAGGCCGTGCGCGAAGCCGCCCGGCTGCTCGGGGAACTGCTCGACGAGCTGGAGCTGCCCTCGGCGCTGATGACGACCGGCTCGCGCGGGCTGCATGTGATCGTGCCGCTGAACGGCCGGCACGACTTCGACGAGGTTCGCGCCTTCGCCCGGGACGTCGCCGACACCCTCGCCGAGGCGCACCCCGACCGGCTCACCACCGCCGCCCGCAAGAAGGAGCGCGGCGAGCGGCTGTACCTCGACATCCAGCGCAACGCCTACGCCCAGACCGCCGTCGCGCCCTATACGGTCCGGCCCCGGCCGGGCGCGCCCGTGGCCACCCCCATCACCTGGGCCCAGCTGGACGACCCTGAGCTCGGCGCCCGCCGCTGGACCGTCGCCGACGCCGTCGAGCAGGCCCGCACGAACCCCTGGTCAGGCCTGCTGAGCCGCGGCCGGGCGCTCGGACCGGCCTGGCGGCGGCTGAACGCCCTGCGCGGCTGAGACCCCCGCGGCGATCTTCCGGTGGGTGTCAGATGCATGCGCCTGTAGAGGTTTGGCGAACACGCTTGCGGCCACACGGAGGGGGAGGTGGCCATGTCGAACACAAAAAACACGCAAGAGTCACAGAGTTCACAGAAGTCACAGGACTCTCAGAATTCGAGCAAAACGAACGACGACCGGACGGCCCGGAAGCGGCCGAGCCCGATGGAGGTGCTGCGTCAGGCGCGCGGCCAGCTCGCGGAGCTCACCGGCATGGAAGCCGAGTCCGTGTCGTCCTTCGAGCAGACGGAGGAGGGCTGGGCGCTGGAGGTCGAAGTCCTCGAACTCGAGCGCGTACCCGACACGATGAGCCTGATGGCGAGCTACCAGGTGGAGCTCGACCCCGACGGGCAGCTCACGGGTTACCGGCGCGTCCGTCGCTACGAACGGGGTCGGTCCGACGCGCGCAGGGGCGGCCGCTAGGCCCCCCGACCCGACCCGCACCCACACACGAGGAGGAACACCCGGCATGACAGTCGTACCGGCACAGCAGTCCGGCGGCGGAGGCGGCAGCAGCGGTCTCTACGACGTGCTTGAGCTCGTCCTGGACAGGGGGCTCGTCATCGACGCATTCGTGCGCGTCTCCCTGGTCGGCATCGAGATCCTCAAGATCGACGTACGCGTCGTCGTCGCCAGCGTCGATACCTACTTGCGCTTCGCCGAGGCGTGCAACCGGCTCGACCTGGAGGCCGGCCCGCGCAAGGACCCGGGGCTGCCCGACCTGGTCGGCGAGATGACCGAGTCCGGCGCCCGCGGCAAGTCGAAGGGGGCGCTGTCCGGCGCCGCCGAGACCATCTCCGACGCCTTCCAGCAGGCGCGGTCCGAAGGCTCCGAGCGAGAGACCGAGTCGCGTCCGCGAGCCCGCAAGAGCACGTCGTCCCGCCGTAAGGAGGAGCAGGAGTGAGCACGTACGTCTACGGCATCGCCTCGAGTTCGCACCCCGGTCTCCCCGAGGGCATGAGCGGCGTCGGCGATCCGCCCCGCCCGGTGCGCATCCTGCGCGAGGGTGACCTCGCGGCCGTCGTCAGCGAGGCGCCCGACGGGCTGCGGCCCAAGCGCAAGGAGCTGCTCGCCCACCAGAACGTGCTCAGCGAAGCGGGTGCGGCCGGCTGTGTGCTGCCCATGCGGTTCGGCAGCGTCGCCCCGGACGACGACTCCATCACCGGGGTGCTCGCCGAGCGCGCCGAGCACTACAAGGAGCGGCTGCGGGCCCTGGACAACCGGGTCGAGTACAACGTCAAGGCCAACCACGTCGAAGAGGCCGTCCTGCACCAGGTGATGGCCGAAAGTCCCGACATCCGCGGTCTGGCGGAGGCCAACCGGCAGGCGGGTGGCGGCAGTTACGACGACAAGATCCGGCTCGGCGAGCTGGTCGCGGCCGCGGTCAAGGCCAAGGAGGCCGACGACGGCGCCGCCGTGCAGCGCGCCCTGGAGCCGGCCGCCGACGACGTGAGCGTGGGCCCGGAGTCCACCGGCTGGCTGGCCAATGTGTCGTTCCTGGTGGACCGGGATTCGGCCGAGTCCTTCCTGGCCGCGGTCGAGCAGGTTCGCAAGGACATGCCGCACCTGGAGGTGCGGGTCAACGGTCCGCTGCCGCCGTACAGCTTCGTCGAGCCCGGCCCGGCCGAGCCCGCGGGCACCGTGGCGAGCGGAACGGAAACCGGAGCGGGGTGACGACGTGGGTCTGATCTCTGAGGTGCTGCTGCTGCCGTTCGCACCGGTACGCGGCAGCGCCTGGGCCATCAAGCAGGTGGTGCAGGAGGCCGAGCGGATCTACTACGACCCCGCCACGATCCGGGCCGAACTGGCCCGCCTTGAGGAGCAGATGGAGGCCGGAGAGATCACGGAGGACGAGTTCGACCGTCTTGAGGACGAACTCCTCGACCGGTTGGAGATCGCTTCGCGCGGGAGCGCGGGAACAGGCAACGGGACAACACCATGAACCGAACGGGACTGGGTCTCGCCATAGGGGCCGGATACCTCCTGGGACGGACCAAGAAGCTGAAGATGGCGATGGCCGTCGGCGGCCTGGTCGCCGGGAAGAAGCTGAACCTGAGTCCGCGCATGGTCGCGGATCTGCTCCAGCAGCAGCTGCGGAACAACCCGCAGTTCAAGGAGATCGGCGACCAGCTGCGGCAGGACCTGCGCGGTGTCGGCAAGGCCGCCTCCGGTGCCATGGTCGAGCGGCAGATCGACGCCCTCGCCGACCGGCTGCACGGCCGTACCGCCAAGGTGCGCGACCAGCTGACGGGCGTGGTGCCCGGCGAGCAGGACGAGGACGCCGAGGACGAGGAGCCCGAGGAGCCCGAGGAGCCCGAGGACTCCGGACTCGACGAGGAAGAAGAGGAAGAGGAGCCCGACGCGGAGGAGCCTGAGGACTCCGGTGCCGACGAGGAAGAGGAAGAAGAGGAGGAGGAAGAGGAAGAGGAGCCGGAGGCGAAGAAGGCCCCCGCCAAGAAGGCCCCCGCCAAGAAGGCGCCGGCGAAGAAGGCGGCCAAGAAGGCTCCCGCCAAGAAGGCCCCCGCGAAGAAGGCTCCCGCGAAGAAGACGGCGGGCCGCAAGGCGGCGGCGAAGAAGACCACGCCCGCCAAGAAGAAGGCGACCTCCGGGGGCCGGGGCGGCAGCGCCCGGTCCCGGCTGCCGAAGGGAGGCGGTGAGGGATGAGTGACACTCTCGGCTCGGCGAAGTCCGCCGCCAACGGAGCGACGAAGAACCCGCTCACAGACCTGGCCCACAGCGAGGCCGCCGACCGGCTGAAGGCCGAACTGCAGGAGTACCTCGCCGCTCAGGCCACCCGCATGCTGACCGGCGTGGGCCACAAGCTCGGCGAGACCACCGGCAAGCTGAACGACATCGCCGAGGGCAACAGTCCCGGCTTCGCCAAGCTCGCCCTCGAAGGCGGTCGCAAGATCACCGAGGGCAAGGGGCCGCTGCGCTCCGCACTGGAGATGGGCGGCTCGCGCCTCAAGGACAAGGTCACCGGTGCCTTCAAGGGCCTGGGCGGCAAGGGCAAGGGCAAGGGCCGTTCCGGCAACAAGCCCACCGTCATCATCGAGCACATCGATGTCGGCGTCCCGCTGCGCACGGCGTACGACCAGTGGACCCAGTACCAGGACTTCAGCACCTTCGCGAAGGGTGTCAAGGCCGCGAGCAAGGCCGACGACACCACCTCCGACTGGCAGTTGAAGGTCTGGTGGTCCAACCGCAGCTGGAAGGCGACCACGACCGAGCAGGTCCCCGACGACCGCATCGCCTGGACCTCCGAGGGGGCCAAGGGCACCACGAAGGGCGTCGTCTCCTTCCACGAACTCACCGACAGCCTGACCCGCGTCCTGCTGGTCATCGAGTACTACCCCTCCGGCTTCTTCGAGAAGACCGGCAACATCTGGCGCGCCCAGGGCCGCCGCGCCCGGCTCGACCTGAAGAACTTCGTCCGCTTCATCACCATCAAGGGCGAGGCGGAGGACGGCTGGCGCGGTGAGATCCGCGACGGCGAGGTCGTCCGCAGCCACGAGGACGCCGTCGCCGAGGAGGAGGCGGAGTCCGAGGAGGAGAGCCCCGAGGGCGAGGAGCCCGAGGGCGAGTACGACGAGGATGAGACGGAGGAGGAGGGCGAAGAGGAGCCCGAGGGCGAGTACGAGGACGACTCCGAGGCCGAGTACGACGAGGAGGCCGAGGACGAGGAGCCCGAGGACGAAGAGGAGCCCGAGGCTGAGTACGAGGACGAGGACGAGGACGAGGAAGTCGAGGCGGGGAGCCGGCGATGACGACGCCCAGCAGGATGCCCGAACCCTACGGCCAGGGGAGCGGCGCCAACCTCGCCGACATCCTTGAACGGGTCCTGGACAAGGGCATCGTGATCGCGGGCGACATCCGCATCAACCTGCTCGACATCGAACTCCTCACCATCAAACTGCGATTGATCGTCGCGTCGGTCGACAAGGCGAAGGAGATGGGCATCGACTGGTGGGAGACCGACCCGGCCCTGTCCTCGCGCGCCCGGCGCGACGAACTGACCCGTGAGAACGCCGAGTTGCGCGAGAGGCTGGCCCGGCTGGAGGAACTGGAGCCCGGCCGCGCGGAGAAGAAGGAGGCACCGTGACCGGACTGCGGTACGTCTACGCCGTCTGCCGCCCCTTCGGTACACCGCTCCAGGCCCAACTGACGGGGGTGGCGGGCGACCCGCCCAGAACGTTGACCCACCACGGCCTGGTCGCCGTGGTGAGCCACGTACCGGAGCGGGACTTCGCGGAGGAGCCGCTCCATGCCCATCTGGAGGACCTGGACTGGCTCACCGAGACCGCCCGGGCCCACCAGGGCGTGATCGACGCACTCACCACCGTCACGACCCCGCTGCCGCTGCGGCTCGGCACCGTCTTCCACGACGACAGCGGCGTGCGGACCATGATGGAGGCCCGCGAGGAGAGCTTCCGGCAGACCCTCGACCGGCTGGAGGGCCGCGTCGAGTGGGGCGTCAAGGTCTACGCCGAGTCCGAACCGCAGGAGAGCCCCCGGCCCGCGCAGAAGCCCGCGTCGGGCCGGGACTACCTGCGGCAGCGGCGGATGCAGACCCGGTCGCACGAGGAAACGTGGCAGAAGGCGGAGAGTTTCTCGACCAGGCTGCACGAGGAGCTTTCCGCCTTCGCGGAGGATGCCCGGCTGCACCCGCCGCAGAACCCCGCTCTTTCCAAGGCGACCGGGCGGAACGTCCTGAACGCCGCCTATCTCGTACCGCGTGCGCATTCCGAGGAATTCGTGGAACTGGTGGACCGTACCAAGGGCGAGCTGCCCGGAATGCGCGTGGAACTCACCGGCCCCTGGGCGGCCTATTCGTTCGCCGGGGAGGCCACATGACCGACGGGGAGCATCCGTGACCGTAGTGGAACGCCGTGAGGTCGCTCTCGTGGACCTGCTCGACCGGCTGCTCGCCGGCGGAGTCGTGATCACGGGGGACATCACGCTGCGGATCGCCGACGTCGACCTCGTCCGTATCGACCTCAACGCGCTCATCAGCTCGGTGAACGCCCAGGTGCCCTCACCGTTCGAGGAGTTGCTGTGACCACCCCCGACAAGCCCCGGCCGCACCGCAACCGGATGGATCTGGAGCCCGACACCGTCGAGCGCGACCTGGTCAAACTCGTGCTGACGGTGGTGGAGCTGCTGCGCCAGCTCATGGAGCGCCAGGCGCTGCGCCGGTTCGACGTGGGGGACCTGAGCGAGGATCAGGAGGAGCGGATCGGGCTCACGCTCATGCTGCTCGACGAGCGGATGACGGAACTGCGCGAGCGGTACGGACTGCGGCCCGAGGACCTCAATCTGGACCTCGGGCCGCTCGGACCGCTGCTTCCGCGGGACTGACGCTCACGCGTTTCCCCGGGCCCTGACCCAGGCCCGGGGAAACGCGTGTGTATTTACCACCTGTACCAACGACCCCTGCCGCCGGATGCCGATGTGCCGCGGACGAAGAATCCCAGCAGCCACAGGACGAGAACCGCGAGTGCGATCCACCAGAGTATCTCCACTGCAAATCCGGCGCCGAAAAGAATCAACACCAGAAGCAGGACCAGCAGGATGGGAACCATAATTCGAACCTCCTGCTTTTATAGTGTCCCGCAATCGGTATTTCAGGCCTCCTTTCGGCAGAGAATTTCGCCGTGCAGGACGCTGAACCACCCGTCCTCCCGGGTGCCCCATTCCCGCCAGGCCTCGGCCACGCCCCGCAGGTGCGCCTCGTCGGCGTGTCCGCCCTCCAGGGCCCGGTCCGCGTAGGCCGACGCCAGGGTGCGGTCGGCCCACAGTCCGCTCCACCAGGCCCGCTCCTGCGGTGTGGCGAAGGTCCAGGTGCCGGAGCTCGCCGTGATGTCCGTGAGCCCGGCCTCCCGTGCCCAGGCCGTCAGCCGGCGTCCCGCGTCCGGCTCACCGCCGTTGGCCCGGGCGACCCGGCGGTAGAGGTCCAGCCAGGCGTCGAGCCCCTCGGACGCCGGATACCAGGTCATGGCCGCGTAGTCCGCGTCCCGTACGGCGATGAGACCGCCGGGTCTGACGACCCGCTTCATCTCGCGCAGCGCCCGCACCGGGTCGCCCACGTGCTGGAGCACCTGGTGGGCGTGGACCACGCAGAACGTGTCGTCCGGGTAGTCCAGGGCGTGCACGTCGGCGACCGCGAAGCCGACGTGGGCCAGCCCCCGGCCGGCCGCCGTGGCACGCGCCTGCTCCAGGATCCCCGGCACCCGGTCGACGCCGGTGACCTGCCCGTCGGGCACCAGCTCCGCCAGGTCGGCGGTGATCGTGCCGGGCCCGCAGCCGATGTCCAGGATCTTCATGTGGGGCTTGAGCGACGGCAGCAGGTACGCGGCCGAGTTGGCGGCGGTCCGCCAGGTGTGCGAGCGCAGTACGGACTCGTGGTGCCCGTGGGTGTAGACGGCGGTCTCCCGGGGTTCCGGCATGGCGGATCCCACCCCTTCCGGTCGGGTCGGCTTGGGATCACCGTACGCAGGGTGGCCGCATATTGAGACCCGCATCCTGCAATGTGGACTGACGGGACGTCAGTAGCCCGCCGTGCGGTGCGGGTACAGGGAGGGGGTGGACACGCCGGCGGTCCGCGGGCAGGCTCGTGCCTGATCATCATCACCGAAACAGGGGGAACCGAGAGATGAGCGGGCACGTGACGGCGGTCAGCAGCAACGGGGAGTACTCGTTCACCAAGCCGAACCGGGACAGCATCACGCTGCTCACGGGGCTCGGGGTGGAGGGCGACGTGCACGCCGGCGTGACGGTCAAGCACCGCTCGCGCATCGCTCAGGACCCCACCCAGCCGAACCTGCGCCAGGTCCACCTCATCCACGAGGAGCTCTTCGCCGAGGTCGGCGAGGACGGGTTCCGGGTGACGCCCGGCGAACTCGGCGAGAACATCACCACCCGCGGCATCGACCTGCTCGGACTGCCGACCGGCACGCTGCTGCGCATCGGCGACGGCGCGGTCCTGGAGGTCACCGGGCTGCGCAACCCCTGCCTGCAGATCGACCTCTTCCAGGACGGGCTGCTCAAGCGTGTCGTCGGACGTGACGAGGCGGGGAACATCGTGCGCAAGGCCGGGATCATGAGCGTGGTGCGCGAGGGCGGCGTGGTGCGGCCCGGCGACCCGATCGAGGCGGAGCTTCCCAGCGAGCCGCACCGGCCGCTGGAACGGGTCTGACCGGCACCCGCAGATCCGAAACCCGTTTGCCCCGGACCCCCGCGCCCCCACAGAATCGCGCACATGGGTCACCTCGAAGCCGCGCACCTGGAGTACTACCTGCCCGACGGAAGGGCGCTGCTGGGTGATGTCTCGTTCCGGGTGGGGGAGGGGGCCGTCGTGGCCCTCGTGGGGCCCAACGGCGCCGGGAAGACCACCCTGCTCCGGATGCTCGCCGGTGAGGTCAAGCCGCACGGCGGGTCCGTAGTCGTCGGCGGCGGGCTCGGCGTCATGCGGCAGTTCGTGGGGTCCGTACGCGACGAGACGACCGTGCGGGACCTGCTCGTGTCCGTCGCCACGCCCCGCATCCGCGAGGCGGCCCGCGCCGTGGACGCCGCCGAGCACGCCATCATGACCGTCGACGACGAGGCCGCCCAGCTGGCGTATGCGCAGGCCCTCGCCGACTGGGCCGAGGCCCGCGGCTACGAGTCCGAGACGCTGTGGGACATGTGCACGACGGCCGCGCTCGGGGTGCCGTACGACAAGGCGCAGTTCCGGGAGGTCCGCACCCTCTCCGGCGGCGAGCAGAAGCGGCTCGTCCTGGAGGCGCTGCTGCGCGGCACCGACGAGGTGCTGCTCCTCGACGAGCCCGACAACTACCTCGACGTCCCCGGCAAGCGGTGGCTGGAGGAACGGCTGAAGGAGACCCGCAAGACGGTCCTGTTCGTCTCCCACGACCGCGAACTCCTCGCCCGCGCCGCCGAGAAGATCGTCTCCCTGGAGCCCGGCCCCGCGGGTGCCGACGCCTGGGTGCACGGCGGCGGCTTCGCCACCTTCCACGACGCCCGTCGTGAACGCTTCGCCCGCTTCGAGGAGTTGCGCAGGCGCTGGGACGAGAAGCACGCGCAGCTGAAGAAACTGGTGCTGACGCTGCGTCAGGCGGCTGCGGTCAGCCATGAGATGTCCTCCCGCTACCAGGCCGCCCAGACCCGTCTGCGCAAGTTCGAGGAAGTGGGACCGCCGCCCGAGCCGCCGCGCGAGCAGGACATCAAGATGCGGATCAAGGGCGGCCGCACCGGCGTCCGGGCGGTCACCTGCGCGAACCTGGAACTCACCGGCCTGATGAAGCCCTTCGACCTGGAGGTCTTCTACGGCGAGCGCGTCGCCGTCCTCGGCTCCAACGGCTCCGGCAAGTCCCACTTCCTGCGCCTGCTCGCCGGTGACGACGTGGCGCACACGGGGGACTGGAAACTGGGCGCCCGGGTCGTGCCCGGCCACTTCGCGCAGACGCACGCGCATCCGGAGCTGGAGGGCCGCACGCTCCTCGACATCCTGTGGAAGGAGCACGCACAGGACCGCGGCGCCGCGATGTCCCGCCTGCGCCGCTACGAGCTCACCCACCAGGCGGAGCAGACGTTCGAGCGTCTCTCCGGCGGCCAGCAGGCCCGCTTCCAGATCCTGCTGCTGGAACTCCAGGGCGTGACGGCACTGCTGCTGGACGAGCCGACCGACAACCTGGACCTGGAGTCCGCCGAGGCGCTCCAGGAGGGTCTGGAGGCCTTCGACGGCACCGTACTCGCGGTCACCCACGACCGCTGGTTCGCCCGCTCCTTCGACCGCTTCCTGGTCTTCGGCAGCGACGGCCGGGTCCGGGAGACCCCGGACCCGGTCTGGGACGAACGAAGGGTGGAACGGGCCCGCTAGGACCCGCTCCCGGTCACTTCCAGCGCAGCAGCGCCCCCAGGCCCCCCACGGGGACCTCCCGCTCGGAGACCGACAGGGCGGGCGCGTCCGTGGCCACCGCGGAACGGATCAACGCGTCATCCGCCCGGGCCGGCCACGAGTGCTCCTCGCCCAGGACCTTCAGGTCCGTCCGGCGCACCGCGAGCTGGTCGGGCTCCTCCCCGATCCACACCTCGCGGTGCGCGTCGGGCCCGTCCACCCTGATCAGCAGCTCGTCGATGCGGTGCTCCCGCGCCGCCTCGACCAGCGCCGGCACGCCCTCGACGGCCCCGGCACGGCCCGCGCCGTCCGCGGTGCGGGCGGCGCGGAACCGCTCCAGCTCCGCCTCGGCCTGCCGCCCCACGTGTTCGGCCCGGGCCCGCTCCACGTCCTCGTCGAGCAGCCGGCTGCCGGTGCCGTGCGGCGCCTCGACCACCATGCCGTGCAGCCGCTTGGGCAGCCGCTCGTGCACGGACCGCCGCTCCCGGTCGTCGCCGACGAGAATCAGCAGGTCGGCCTTGGTCTCCTCCTGGCACACGGCGAGCGCGTCGGCGATCTCCGCGGCGTTGTGCTCCCAGGTGTTCTCCACCCGCAGCTGGAAATGCCGCTCGGACCAGTCCGCGGAACTCGTCCGGTGCACCGGCCACTGCCGCCCGGTGACGCTCCCGGCGTCCTCCCGGCCCAGCGCGCTGCGCAGCTCGAAGTCCGCGCCCCTGCGGTCGACGTACGCCACCACGCACACCGGGTCCTCCCCGGCCAGCTCCAGCAGCGGCGCGACCCGCGGCAGCGGCGCCCATTCGGCCCAGTCACCGCCCTGCGGGGGACGGACCAGCGGCGGGTCGAGAACGACCTCGCCGGCCCGTGCGAACAGTGCCCGGCCGTGCGGTTCGGAGGAGTGCCGCAGATCCTCGATCGCGCTCTGCACGGCCCGGCAGGTCGCCTCGTCCGCCCCCTGCGCGGCCAGCTCCCTGGCCATCGCCTGGGCCGTCAGCTCCCGCTCGTGGGGAGTGCCCTCCGAGTGCCGTGAGGTGTCGACGTACACGGAGGCCCAAGGCCCGGGGTGTTCGTACAGTGGGTGCAGAAAGGCGAGATCCATGGTTCCTCCCGGATGCCGCTCGGGGGCAGTGCTCAGTTGCTCCGGGGGCGGGTACCCGGACCGCATGAACGAACACGACGAGCGGGGCGACACGATGACCGGAGTGGACCCTGACCGGCTGGACGACCAGCAGCTCATGAAAGAGCTGGAGACCATCCACCGCACGCGCCACGACACGCTGCTCTACGGCTCGAACGACGCGCTGCGCGCCCACAACGAGCGCATGGCGCAGCTCGAGGGCGAGTACCTGCGCCGCAACCCGGGCCGCCTGGTGTCCGCGGGCCGCACACGCGAAGGGGCCCGGGAGCGGGGGAGCGGGGAGTCGGCGACTCCCACGACCCCCGGCACCTGAGCCCCTCGAAGGACACGACCGGAACAGCACCGACGCGCACCCGCGCCGCACGGACCGGACCGGCAGCCACCGGCCCGGCCCCGCAGCTCAGCGCCGTACCGCCGGCCGGCCCCAGTGGCGGTGCCCGGCGAGGGCCGTCACGAACGCGTCCAGAAACTCCTCGCTCGCCGGTCCCGGTGACGTGTCCGTCACGATGCCCTGGTCCGCGACCACCCGGTGGAACTCCGTCGACAGCCCGAGACCCTCGGGCTCCAGCGCTGCCAGGATCCCCACACCCGAGCCGAGCGCGCCCACCGGCTTGCCGTGCCGGTAGGCGTCCCGCACGAACCGCACCATGTCCGGATCGGCCGCCGCCGGCGGAGTGCCGGCGGGCCCGCCGGGCAGCAGCACGGCGTCGTACAGCACGGACGCCACGGTCGGCAGCGCCCGGTCCACCGCGTAGGTCTCACCGTCGGCTCCGGTGATCGTGCCGTCCGTCGCGGCCAGCGCCTCGACGATCGCCCCCTCGGCGGCCAGCCGCACCCGCACGGAAGTGACCTGCTCGGCGTCCACCCCGTCGGTGACGAGCACCGCGACCTGCCGGGTCCGGATCGAACCGTCCCCGCGCAGCGACTCGAGGCTGAGGGCGGGGGAGGCCTGCTTGTACGGGGTCTGCGCACCGGACGGCTCCGGGATACCGATGCCCCGTGCCACCCGCTCGGCCAGCTCCCCGTCGACCTTGGCCAGGTGTTCCACCGTCCGGGCCCGCACGGTCAGCGCGCCGACCTTGCCGAGCTCGAACCGGAACGCCTCCACGATGTGCTGCCGCTCCCAGTCCGTCATGCTGTTCCAGAACATCGCGGTCTGGCTGTAGTGGTCCTGGAAGCTGGGGCTGCGACGCCGGATCTTGTGCCCGTCCACTCGTTCGGCGTAATGGGTGTAGGCGCTGCCGCCGGCCCCGGCGTGGGCCGGGCAGCCCCCGCCGAGCGAGTTCGGGGAGTAGTTCGTCCCGGAGTGGATCGCGCTCTGGTGGTAGCCGTCCCGCTGGTTGTTGCGCACCGGCGCCACCGGCCGGTTCACCGGCAGCTGCGAGAAGTTGGGCCCGCCGAGCCGGATCAGCTGCGTGTCCAGGTAGGAGAAGTTCCGGGCCTGGAGCAGCGGATCGTTGGTGAAGTCGATGCCGGGCACCACGTTGGCCGTGTGGAAGGCGACCTGCTCGGTCTCCGCGAAGAAGTTCTCCGGGTTGCGGTCCAGCACCATCCGGCCGATCGGCCGGACCGGCACCTGCTCCTCCGGGATGATCTTCGTCGGGTCGAGCAGATCGAAGTCGAAGGCGAACTCGTCCTCCTCCGGCACGAGTTGCACGCCCAGCTCCCACTCGGGGTACTCGCCCGCCTCGATCGCGCCCCACAGGTCACGCCGGTTGAAGTCCGGGTCCCGGCCCTGGCACTCCTGGGCCTCGTCCCACACCAGCGAGTGCACGCCCAGCTTCGGCTTCCAGTGGAACTTCACGAACGTGCCGCGGCCCTCGGCGTTCACGAACCGGAAGGTGTGCACGCCGAAGCCCTGCATCATGCGGTAGCTGCGCGGGATCGCCCGGTCCGACATCAGCCACATGATCGCGTGCAGCGTCTCGGGCTGGAGCGACACGAAATCCCACAGGGAGTCGTGCGCGGACGCGCCCGTCGGGATGTCGTTGTGCGGCTCGGGCTTCACCGCGTGCACGAAGTCCGGGAACTTGATGCCGTCCTGGATGAAGAAGACCGGGAAGTTGTTCCCGACCAGGTCGTAATTGCCCTCCGACGTGTAGAACTTGGTCGCGAAGCCGCGCACGTCCCGCACGGTGTCCGCCGAGCCCTTCGGGCCCTGCACGGTCGAGAACCGCACGAACACGGGTGTCCGCACGGACGGGTCCTGGAGGAACGCCGCGCGGGTGAACTCCGCGCAGGACTCGTACGGTTCGAAGTACCCGTACGCGCCCGCGCCCCGCGCGTGCACCACCCGCTCCGGGATCCGCTCGTGGTCGAAGCGGGTGAGCTTCTCCCGGAAGTGGAAGTCCTCCATCAGGGTCGGACCGCGCTCGCCCACCGCCAGGGAGTCGTCGGTGTGGTCCACCTCGACGCCCTGGTCGGTGGTGAGCGGACCGGCGGCGGGATCGTCCGCCCGGAACCCCTCGCGCTGCCGCTGCTTGCGGTCGTCGGGGGATGCCATCAGGCGGCCTCCTGCGCGAAGACGTCCAGGAAGGTCTCGCAGAACGCCTTCAGATCGTCCGGCTTGCGGCTGGTGATCAGCTTGTTCGCCCCGTGGTCACAGACCTTGACCTGCTTGTCGACCCAGGTGCCGCCCGCGTTGCGGATGTCCGTCCGCAGGCTCGGCCAGGACGTGAGCTCCCGGCCGCGTACGACGTCCGCCTCGACCAGCGTCCACGGGGCGTGGCAGATCGCCGCCACGGGCCGGCCGTGCTCGAAGAAGTCCCGGACGAACGCCACGGCCTTGTCGTCCATCCGCAGGAAGTCCGGGTTGGCGACGCCGCCCGGCAGCACGAGCGCACCGAACGAGTCCGGGGCGGCGTCGCCGACGACCTCGTCCACGGGGAATGTGTCCGCCTTGTCGAGGTGGTGGAAGGCCTGGATCTCGCCCTGCTGCGTCGACACCAGCACGGGCTCGTGACCCGCGTCCTTCGCGGCCTGCCACGGATCGGTCAGCTCGACCTGCTCGACGCCCTCGGGTGCGACCAGAAACGCGATACGCATGATGTTCAACGTCCTTTCCCGGAGCGGGCGGTGCTCCAGCGCGCCGCGTCGCTCCACGCGTCGTTCTCGTACTTCTCGTGCTTGTCGTGCTTGTCGTTCTTCCTGCGCTCGCGACCCGCGCGCACGCACCGCAGCAGCTCCTCGCCGTACGGCAGCAGCACGCACGTGCCGATCGCGGCGGCGATGCCCGCCAGATAGCCGCGCGACAGGGGCCGTCGGCGCGGCACGGGGCGCCACGCGTCGGGATCGCCCCTGCCGCCGCGCAGCAGCGACTTCACCTGGTCGGCGTGCAGGCACATCAGGGCGGCCAGCGCCCCGAACGGCAGCGACTCCAGAAAGCTGTGGATGTGCTGCTCGATCGGCTTGACCTCGCGCTCGCTGCCGACGGCCGTACGGACGTCCCACAGCGCCGTCGCCTCGTGCACCGCGGCTCCGCCCAGCTGCACGGTCAGCAGCAGCGGATTGACCTCGTAGCGCAGCGTCAGCGCGATCGGGATGCCGACCTCGGCCATCATCAAAGAGTGGATCAAGGACTCCTTGGTGCCCGCGGTGTCCTCGATGCGGGTCCGCCGGTGCATCACCCAGTCGGCCACGCCGGGCACGAACCAGCTGGGCAGCAGCCCGTAGAGCAGATACCGGGTCGCGGCGTCGCCGACGTCGACGGTGGCTCCGGTGGCGCTGATCTGCTTCGCCCGGTCCGTGCTCATGCACCACCCCGGGCGTCGGGCTCGGCCCGGCTGATGTCGGCGAGCGCCGACGCGGGGTCCTCGGCCTCGGCCACGTCACCGAGGCTCACGATCCCGACCGGCAGCCCGTTCTCCACCACCGGCAGCCGGCGCACCGCGTGCTCGCGCATCAGCGTCACCGCGGTCGCCACCCGGTCGTCCGGCGTCACCGTCACCGGATTGCGGGTGCACACGGTCTGCGCGCTGACCGTCATCGGGTCGGCGCCGTCGGCGACGGCCCGTACGGTGATGTCACGGTCGGTGAGCACACCGATCACGTCCTGCCCCTCGGCCACCACCACATCGCCGATGTTCTGTGTGCGCATCAACTGCGCCGCCTCGACGAGCGAGGCGTCCGGGCGCACGGCGACCACACCCGCTGTCATCACGTCCTTGACGTACTCGGCCACCACTGGAGCCTTCCCTCCGTTCCCAGGCCGGCGGGGACACCGCGACCTGCCGCGATGCCCCCGCCGCGGTTCCTACGCGTACTCCTCCGGCCCGGTCTCACGGGCCCGGGTCAGGGTCTCGGCCAGCTCCTGGACGGTGCCGTAGCGCTCCTGGCGGGGCCGTCCCTCCAGGGCCTCGACGAGTGCGTCGGGCGCCTGGTGGCCGCGCAACTCGCGGACCAGCTCACGCGCACTCGCGGGGAACGCCCTGCGGCCCAGGATCCGGGCCAGCTCCAGCCGCACCGACTCCAGGGACGTCGGCGCACGGCTCGGCGTCACCGGACCGTGAGCGACCTCGGGATCGTCCTCGGCGGCCGGCTCCGGGTCGTGCCACTCCTCACTGCGCGTGGGGTGCCCGGACCTGAGCAGACCCTGCAGTTCGTGCTTCATCTCGTCGTCCCGGTGGACGCTCAGCCGGTTGCTGCCTCGCTGCATGTCTCCCTCCAGACGTTCGGGGGCCCGCACCGCGTACCCGAACACCGGAAGGCGACACAGGTTGCCCGAACCCGATCGCCGCCGTCCGTACTGGTTTGCGCCATGCCCTGCGGGAGACCCGCATTGCACCCCCCCACACCTCCCTGGGGAAGGACCCGTCATGGCGATGCTCGCTGTGCTCATCCCGCTGCTCATGCTCGGAGTGGTGCTGGTGCTGGGCCGCTACGAGGAACTGCTGCTGCCGCAGGAGGACGCCGACCGGCGCGAACCGGCGGGCGTACCTCCCGCTTCCGCGGCGGTCACTTCTTCTCCCGCCCCGGCAGGAACTCCTGCACCTTCGCCTTGAAGCCCCGCTTGACCATCGATCCCCGGTCCGCGTCGCCCTTCAGGATCGACGCGGCGGTCGCCTCCATCTGGTCCCAGGTGGCGTGCGGCGGGATCGGCGGGACAGCCGGATCGGTCAGGAACTCGACCACGGCCGGACCGTCCGCCTCCAGTGCGGACCGCCAGGCCGCCTCGACGTCCTCCGGCTTCTCCACCCGGATGCCGGTCAGGCCGAGGGAGCGGGCGAACGCGGCGTACCGCACGTCCGGAAGCTCCTGCGAGGGCAGGAACGAGGGCGCGCCCTCCATCGCCCGCATCTCCCACGTGACCTGATTCAGATCGTGGTTGTTGAACACCGCGATCACCAGCCGCGGGTCCTCCCACAGATGCCGGTACTTGGCCGCCGTGATCAGCTCCGCCATCCCGTTCATCTGCATCGCCCCGTCCCCGACCAGCGCGATCGCGGGCCGGTCCGGGTGCGCGAACTTCGCGCCGATCACATACGGCACCCCGCAGCCCATCGTCGCCAGCGTGCCGGAGAGCGAGCCGCGCATGCCCGGCCTCATGGTCAGGTGCCGCGCGTACCAGTTCGCCGCGGAACCCGAGTCGGACGTGACGATCGCGTCGTCCGGCAACATCCGGTCCAGCGCGCGGGCCACGTACTCCGGGTTGATCGGATCGGCTGCGAGCCCCGCCCGGCGCTCCATGACCTCACGCCAGCGCGTGACGTTGTCGCACACGGTGTCGTACCACTCGCGCCCGCGCCCCTCCTCGATCAACGGGATCAGCCGCTCCAGGGTGGCCTTCGCGTCGCCGACCAGGTTCACCTCGTACGGGTAGCGCATCCCGACCATGTGCGGATCGATGTCGATCTGCACGCCCCGCGCTGTGCCGAACTCCGGCAGGAACTGGCTGTACGGGAACGACGACCCGATGGTCAGCAGTGTGTCGCAGTCCCGCATCAGCTCGTACGACGGGCGGGTGCCCAGCAGGCCGATCGAGCCGGTGACGTACGGCAGTTCGTCGCTGAGGACGTCCTTGCCGAGCAGCGCCTTGGCGACGCCCGCGCCGAGCAGCTCGGCGATCCGCTCCACCTCGGCCCGCGCACCGGCCGCGCCCTGGCCGACCAGGATCGCCACCTTGTCACCGGAGTTGAGGATCTCGGCGGCCCGCCGCACCGAGTCGTCGGACGGCACCGCCGTCCACGAGCTGCGGTCCAGGCTGGAGGGCACCATCTTGAACTCGTGCGTCGGCGGCGCGTAGTCGAGCTCCTGCACATCGCCGGGGATGATGACCGCGGTCGGGCAGCGGCGCGCGTACGCGGTGCGGATGGCCCGGTCCAGCACGTTCGGCAGCTGCTCCGGCACCGTCACCGTCTCCACGAACTCGGAGGCGACGTCCTTGTACAGCGTGTGCAGATCGACTTCCTGCTGATAGGAGCCGCCCATCGCGGTGCGGTCCGTCTGGCCGACGATCGCCAGCACCGGCACATGGTCCAGCTTGGCGTCGTACAGGCCGTTCAGCAGATGGATCGCGCCCGGCCCCGACGTCGCGGCGCACACCCCGATACGGCCGCTGAACTTGGCGTAGCCGACCGCCTGGAACGCGGACATCTCCTCATGCCGCGACTGCACGAAACGCGGCTCGTTCCCGGCCCTGCCCCACGCGGCGAGCAGGCCGTTGATGCCGTCGCCCGGATAGCCGAAGACCTGCTCCACTCCCCACTCGCGCAGCCTCTGCAGGACATGGTCGGCGACCTTGGTGCTCATGGACGACCTCCTGGACGTATGGGGACAGACCCAGCGGTACGAGTCACCCTGCGCGACGGCGGAAAACCTCTCCGGGTTTGCGGGTGGGGGGCCGGGGCAGGCGCACCTCAGTGCTTCGGACAGGAGGCACGCCCGTGGGAGCGGCCCAGCGAGCCGCCACCGGCGCCCTGTCCCGCAACGGATGCGCTCCCACGGAGACCCGTCCAACCCGCAGCACTTTCAAGGGAATTGCGACGTATCATGCAGACCCGAACCCGTACGAAGCGGCACCCCCACGACGACGCCCCCGACACCGCCGAGGCCTTCCGCAGGCTCACCTCGATGCCCGCCGGCCCGGAACGCGACGCGCTCCGCGACGAGATCGTCGAGGCCTGGCTGCCCATGGCGGACCGCCTCGCCGGACGCTTCCGCAGCCGCGGCGAGAGCTTCGACGACCTGCGCCAGGTCGCGGCCCTCGGCTTGGTCAAGGCCGTCGACCGGTACGACCCCGAGCTGGGCAACGCCTTCGAGAGCTACGCCGTACCGACCATCACCGGCGAGATCAAGCGCCACTTCCGGGACCACATGTGGACCCTTCACGTACCCCGCCGCGTCCAGGACCTGCGCAACCGTGTGCGTTTCGCCAGCCAGGACCTGTCCCAGACCATCTCCGGCCGCCGGCCCACCGTGGCCGAGATCGCCGAGCACGCGAACATGAGCGAGGAGGACGTCCGGGCCGGCCTGGAGGCCCTGGAGAGCTTCACGGCGCTGTCCCTGGACGCGGAGCTGCCCGGCGGCGAGGACGGGTACTCCCTGAGCGACGCGCTGGGGTCCTGCGACTCGGCGCTGGACGCGGTCGTCGACCGTGAGTCCGTGAAGGCCCGGCTGGCGGCGCTGCCCGAGCGGGAGCGGGCGATCCTGTACATGCGGTTCTTCGGGGACATGACGCAGAGCCGGATCGCCGAGGAGCTGGGGATCTCGCAGATGCACGTGTCCCGGCTGATCAGCCGGTGCTGCGGTCGGGTGCGGGAGCAGGTGATGCGGGACGTGGCCTGAGGGCGGGCCGTCTCCGCTTTCACCCGGTTGGAGGGTGCTGTCCCGCTAATGGGGTCCGGCTTCGCGCGGGGCTGCCGGGGGCGGGCTGTCATGGCAGAGGGGTATGACTACCGAAGGAGTCCCCTCGATGCGCCGCAGCCTGCACGCCCTGTCCGTCGCCGTCCTGGCCGGCTCAGCCCTGGTGGGCTTCGCGCCGGCCGTCTCCGCCGAACCGGCCGCCGAGGTCAGTCCCGCCACCGTCCAGCCCGGAGGCACGCTCACCGTCTCGGTCAGCTGTGATCCGACCGGCGGGTCGCCGCCCGACACCGTCGACGCCACCTCGCAGGCCTTCGACGAGGGCACGGTGGCGCTGCACCGGGTCACCGGCAACGACGACGAGGTGTCCGGACCCGCCTACCGCGGCACGGCCCGTATCGCCTCCGCGGAGAACTTCGAGGGTGATCCGGACGCCACGGGGGAGGACTCGGCGTGGACCGTCGACGGCACCTGTCCGGCCGCTCCCGGCGGCGAGGGCAAGGAGTGGAGCGCGACGTTCACCGTGAGCCACGGCTCCGGTCCCCACAAGCCGACGCACCAGCCCACGCACCAGCCCACGCACCAACCCACCCACAAGCCCTGCCCCGAGCCCTCGCACCACCGCGGACCGCACCACTCCGCGTGCGACACGGCGCCGGTCCAGCGCGGGGTGCGGGCCGGTGACGGCGGCGCCTTCACCGACTCCGTGCCGGCCCTGGTCGCGGGCGGGGTGCTGATCGCGGGCGCGTTCGGTGCCGCCCTGCACCGGCTGCGCAACCGGGAGAGCGACCCCTACCGCTGATCCGCCCGCCCACCACCCGGAAGAACCCGGTTTCCCCGGCCCCGGCCCGCTCATGCTGTGACCGTCACAACCCGGCCGGGCGCCCATGGGGCGGCGGCACCCTGGGTACTCAGTGGCGTGGGCGGCACAACACGGCGGCACCAGGCACTGGCACTGCGGAGGTACGGATGCGGCGGACGGCCCCGGAAGGTCACGGCCCCGTCCGGTTCGGGCCCCCGCTCCCCGAGGACGGGCTGCCCGTCCTGCCGGAGCTGTCCGCGGTGCTCGCCGCCGCGGCGTCCCGGGGTGACCACGAGCCGGTCGGCGGCGGCCGGGCACTGCGCGAGGCCGCCTGCGGCTACTGGGACCGGCGCGGACTGCACTGCGACCCGGACCGTGTGGCCGGCGGCCCCGGCTCGCCCGCCCTGCTGCTCGCGCTGACCGCCGCCGTCGGCGGCGACGTCCTCGTGCCGAGACCCTGCGCCGCCTGGTGGGCGCCGTACGCACGCCTGCTGGGCCGCCCGGCCTTCCATGTGCCGACCCCGCCGGAGAGCGGCGGTGTTCCCGACCCCTACGCCCTGCTGGAGACCGTGCGCCGGGTGCGAGCCGAGGGCGGCGACCCGCGCCTGCTCGTGCTGTCCGTCGCCGACGACCCCACGGCGACCGTCGCCCCGCCCGAACTGCTGCACGAGACCGTCGAGGCCGCCCAGGGGGAGGGCCTGCACCTGGTCAGCGACGAGACATGGCGCGACACCCTGCACGAACCGCGTGACACCGTGCTGCTCAGCCCCGCCGAGATGGTGCCCGACCGGGTCACCGTCGTCACCGACCTGGCCGGTGCCCTGCTCCCGCCCGGCTGGCCGGCCGCCGTGGCCCGCTTCCCGGCCGGGGAGGACGGCGAGGGCCTCCACGCGCGCGTGCTCGACGTCCTCACCGCCCTCGACGCCAGCGTCGCCGCCCCCGTCACCGCGGCGGCCGCGTACGCCCTGGGCGAGCCGGAAGCCGTCACGGCGCGCATGGCCGCCGTCGTGCGCCTGCACGCGCTCCTGGCCGCCGAGGCGCACTCCGCCGTCGTCGCCGCGGGCGCCCTCGCCCGGCCCCCACGGTCCGGCCGCCACCTGTACGTCGACCTGGCCCCGCTGAGCCCCGCGCTGACCGCGCACGGCGTCGGCGACGCACAGGAACTGGAGGACTTCCTCACCGCACGCCTCGGCATGCCCGCCCCGGGCGGGCACCGCTTCGGCGACGACCTCGAAGCTCCGCGCGTGCGGCTTTCCACCGGCGCGCTGATGGCCGGGTCCGACACGGAGCGCGCGGAATGCCTCACCTCACCCACGCCGTTGGAACTGCCGCAGGTGCAGCGCGCGTTGATCCGGCTGAAGACGGTCTTCGGCGATCTCCGCGACGACGCTCAGCGATGGGAGCCTCCTCGATGACGCAGCAGTCCGAGTCGACCACCGGCACGACCACCCGGGAAGCCGACGAGCCAGCGCTCCCGTCACTCCTCGCACCCCCGTATCCGCCCCTGGCCGAACCCCGGCCGCTGGCCGAGCGGCGGGTGTGGCCGCGCACCTTCCACGACCGGCTGACCGCGCCGCTCCCTGGCCTGAAGGCCATGGCCCGCTTCGCCCGCGAGGGGGCGGTGAGACCGGGTCCGGAAGGCCTCGCCGACATCCCCCGGCTGCCCTACGCCCCGGCCCCGCTGCCCCGTGTCGACGCCCGCACCGTCGCCGTCACGTGGGCGGGACACGCCAGTTGGGTGCTGCGCATCGGCGGACTGACCGTCCTCACCGACCCGGTGTGGTCCCGCCGCATCCTCGGCACCCCGGCCCGCATCACCCCCGTGGGCGTCCCCTGGGAGGACCTGCCGCGCATCGACGCCGTCGTCATCAGCCACAACCACTACGACCACCTGGACGCCCCCACGCTGCGCCGCCTCCCGCGCGACACCCCGGTGTTCGCCCCGGCCGGTCTCGCCCGCTGGTTCCACCGCCGCCGCTTCACGCGCGTGACGGAACTCGACTGGTGGGAGGCGGCCGAACTGGACGGCGTCCGCTTCGACTTCGTCCCGTCCCACCACTGGTCCAAGCGCAGCCTCACCGACACCTGCCACAGCCTGTGGGGCGGCTGGGTCCTCACCGACCAGGACGGCCAACGCGTCTACTTCGCCGGCGACACGGGCTACGGCCACTGGTTCTCCCGCATCGGCCGCCGCTACCCCGGCATCGACCTGGCCCTGCTGCCCATCGGCGCCTACGACCCGCGCTGGTGGCTCCGTGACGTCCACTGCGACCCGGAGGAAGCGGTCCGCGCGGCCCAGGACCTGGGCGCGAGCCGGATGGCCCCCATGCACTGGGCGACGTTCGTCCTGTCGGCGGAACCGGTCATGGAGCCCCTGACGCGCGTGCGAGCGGCGTGGGAGAAGGCGGGCCTGCCGCGCGAGAACCTCTGGGACCTGCCGGTGGGCGCCTCACGGGTGCTGTCCGGGGACTGACCTCAGGAGCCGGCGGAACCGCGCACCCGGCGCACCACGGCCGGCACCGCGCTGATCAGCACGGTCAGCGCGATCGCCGCCACCACGCCCTCCCACGGCTCGGCGAACAGCGACCCCCCGAGGATGCCGATCAACTGATACGTCACGGCCCAGGCCAGACACGCCGGCAGGTTCCCCCGGGAGAACCTCCGCATCGGCCACTCCGCCAGCAGACAGGCCAGCATCACGGGGATACGCCCCGCCGGCATCAGCCGGGACAGCACCAGCACCGCGACGCCGTGTGCGGCGAGCTTCTCCTGCGCCTGTTCCAGCCGGTCCTCGGGCGCCCGGGACCGGAGCGCCTCCAGCCACCGCGACCCGTTCTTCGACTTCAGCCCGCGCCGCCCGAGCCAGTACAGCGCCGCATCGCCCAGGAACGCCGCCAGCGACGCCGTCACGAACACCATCGCCAGCGAGAACGGCGCCGTCTGGTGCACGGCGACCACCGCCGCCGAACTCACCAGCGCCCCCGTCGGAATCACCGGCACCAGCGCCCCGGCCAGCACCAGCAGAAAGAGCGTCGGATACCCGATCGCCTGCTGCGTGGACTCCGGAACGACCGACGCGGGGGTGACGGCCGATGCCGCGAGCAGGTGTACACCGGCCGGCGCCGCGAGCGCGGACCAGCTCACCGCGCCACCTCCAGGCGCACGCTCTCCCCGTGGCCGAGGCGGTGCACCGCCACGTCCGGCGCGTGCCGGGCCGCCAGCCGGACGAACTCGTCCCCCGGCGCGTGGAACTCGTGGGGGCGCACGGCGTCCATGCCGATCGGCCAGTACGTGCCGTAGTGCACCGGCACCGCACTGCGCGGCGCCAGCTGTGCCAGCGCCTGCGCCGCCCGGTCCGCGTCCAGGTGCCCCTCGCCCAGGTACGGCCCCCAGCCGCCCACCGGCAGCAGCGCCACCTCGACCGGCCCGACCTCCTTGGCCATGTCGTCGAACAGCCCCGTGTCCCCGGCGAAGTACGTCCGGGCCTCGCCGGCTATGACGTAGCCGAGAGCGGGGGAGCGGTGCGGTCCGAACGGCATCCGCCGCCCGTCGTGCCGCGCGGGCACGGCCCGTACGACGACGTCGCCGACCGGGATCTCGTCCCCGGGGGCCACCTCGCTCACCCGCAGGTGCGCGAGCCGGCGCAGACCCGGTACGGCCCGGCGCGCGCCCCGGGGCACGAGCAGGCGCGTGCCCGGAGCGAGCCGCATCAGCGACGGCAGGTGCAGATGGTCGGCGTGCAGATGCGAGACCAGTGCCACGTCCGCGTGCGGGGCGCCCGGGGGCGGCAGCGCTCCGCGCCGGCGCCGCAGGTGCGCGAGCCGGCGTGCGAACAGGGGATCCGTGAGCACGCGCACGTTCGAGTCCTCGACGGTGCAAGTGGCGTGACCCCACCAGGTGATCTCCACCGGCACTTCTTTGCCTCCTTCGCGCGACTCCCCCGAAGCCTACGTGCAGGAGTAGGGTCGGCGGCGAAACCGGAGGTGAGGGGGGACGCCATGGTGCCGGTGCGGGTCACGGCGATCGCGAGTCTGACGCCGCTCGAGGAACTGGACGACGACCCGTTCCTGGTCGACTCCCGCAGTCAGCACGCGATGTGCGCCCGCTGGGCCGCCGAGCGGGGCTACGTGGTCAGCCGCGAGTTACTGGTCCGGGGACTGCGGCCCGACCACGGCGCCCTGTGGGACGGCGTCCGGCCCGGCCTCGACCTGTTCGTCGCGCCCAGCCGGCGGGTCCTGGAGAGTGCGCTCGCCTCCGTCGAGGAGTTCACCGCCGAGTGCGCCCGGCGCGGTGTACGCGTCGAGACGGCGGGGCACGCGGAGCCTGCGTACGACGCCGCGATGAAGGCCTGTGTGCACCGGCGGCTGTCGATGCCGACGGCCGGCTACGACGGTCGCTGACGGTCGTCCTCTCACGGGTGTGACCTGGGGACGAAACGGCCCGACCGGGCGTTGAGACACTGTGGGGGAGGGCCCGCGACGGCTGCGGGCCAGGGACGTGAGGTGGGCGGGCGTGCGGGGCGTGCGGTGGCGGCGGGTCGCCAGTCAGGTGGGACGGAGCGCCGCCGTGTGGGCGGTCTCCACCGTCACCATGCTCGTGCTCGCCGGGATCCTCCCGGACTTCCGGCTCCGCTCGGAGAACGGCGGCAGCGCGACCGACATCGCCGTCACGGCGGCCTTCGGCGCGGGCGCCTTCGGTCTGCTGTCGGCCGTGGTGTGGCCGCTGCTCGTCCGGCTGCTGCTCCTCGTACCGGCGCTGGTGCTGGGGCTGCTGGTGTTCTTCCTCAACGGCGCCCTGCTGCTGCTCGCCCTGCAGCTCAACCCGGCCGAGCGCGGCGCCGCCGCGCCGGAGACCGCCGTGGTGGTCGCCGCCGTGATGTCCGCCGTGGCGTCCGCGACCGGCGCCGCCCTGGCCGTGCGGGACGACGACGCCTACCGCCGCAGGCTGTACCGCCTCTCCGATCGCCGCCGCCGGTCCGGACCGCCCTCCCCCGCCAGCCCGGGCACGGTCTTCGTGCAGCTCGACGGCGTCGGCCACGACACCCTGCTCGACGCGGTCGGCAAGGGCCTGATGCCCACCGTCGCCCGCTGGCTCGACATAGGCGACGGCGGCCGCCCCAGCCACCGGCTCACCCCCTGGCGCACCGACTGGTCCAGTCAGACCGGCGCCAGCCAGCTCGGCATCCTGCACGGCAGCAACCACGACGTGCCCGCCTTCCGCTGGTACGAGAAGGACACCCGCGAGGTGGTCGTCTGCAACCGCCCGACCAGCGCGGCCGAACTCCAGCGCCGCGCCGTCGCGTACGCGGGGCACGGCGGGCTGCTCGCCGTCGACGGCGCCAGCCGGGGCAACCTGTTCAGCGGTGGCGCCGAGCAGCAGGCCCTCGTGCTGTCCATCGCCGCCCGCCGCCGCAGCCGGGAGAACCGCTCCCGTGCGGGCTACTTCGCCTACTTCTCCGACCCGGCCAACGCCGTGCGCACCGCGCTGTCCTTCATCGCCGAGGTGGGCCGGGAGATCGGCCAGTCCACCCGGGCGAGCCTGCGCAAGCAGCGCCCGCGCGTCTCCCGCGGCGGCCTCTACCCCCTCGTCCGGGCCTTCGCGACCGTCGTCGAGCGGGACGTCGTCGTCGCCGCGGTGACGGGCGACATGCTCGTCGGCCGCACGGCCGTCTTCGCCGACCTGGTGGCCTACGACGAGGTCGCCCACCACTCCGGCCCGGCGAGCCGCGACGCGCAGAAGGTCCTCGAACGCCTCGACCGCTCGCTCGCCCTGATCGAGAACGTCGCCGAGCACGCCCCGCGCCCGTACCGGATCGTCGTGCTGTCCGACCACGGCCAGAGTCCCGGCGAGACCTTCCGCTCCCGCTACGGCCTCACCCTCGAAGACCTGGTGCGGGCCGGCTGCGGCATGCCCGTACCGCGCCGGGCGGAGCGCACCCGCAGCGGGGCGGAGGCCCGCGCCGCCGTGCGCGCCGCGCTGCGCTTCCCCGTCGAGGAGGGCGGCGAGCAGCACCGCCCCACGCGTGACTCGGAGCCGATCGTGCTGGCCTCCGGCAACCTCGGCCTGGTCTCCTTCCCCGACATCACGCACCGGATGAGCAAGGAGGAGATCGACGCCCGCCACCCCGCGCTGCTGCCGACCCTCGCCAACCACCCCGGCATAGGCTTCCTGCTGGTCCGCAGCGACGAGCACGGCGGTGTCGTCCTCGGCGCGTACGGCGCCGAGATCCCGCTGGCCGACCTCGACGACAACCCGGGCCCGCTCGCCCCGTTCGGGCCGGGCGCCGCCGACGCGGTACGCCGTACGCACTCCTTCCCGCACACCGCCGACATCATGGTCAACTCCGTCCACGACCCGGCCGACGGCGAAGTCCTCGCCTTCGAGGAGCAGATCGGCTCCCACGGGGGGCTCGGCGGCGCCCAGGGCAGACCCTTCCTGCTGTCCCCGCTCGGCGTCTCCGCACCGGTCCGCGAGGGCGAGGAACTCGTCGGCGCCGAGCACGTGCACCGGGTGCTGCGGCGCTGGCTGCGCGAGTCGCACGGACCGCAGGTGCCGCTGGAGGCCACCGAGGAGGAGCGCGCCGCCTGAAATTCGGCTGCGCCCACAGGGCCGTACGCCCACACTGTTCGTGCCGGACGCCGCACACCTGCGCGTCCCTTTCGAACACCCCCGAGGAGTTGCTGCTTTGCAGGCAGCCGTCACCGTCACGCCCGCCCGCATTCCCGACCTGCTGCTCGGCCTGGCCACCATCCGGCCCGTCTTCATCTGGGGCGCTCCCGGCATCGGAAAGTCCTCCCTGGTAAGGAACTTCGCCGAGTCGCTGGGCCTGGAGTGCGTGAGTCTGCTGGGCACCCAGCTCGCCCCCGAGGACCTCATCGGCGTCCCGCAGATCCGCGACGGCCGCTCGGTGTTCTGCCCGCCGGAGACGATCGCCCGGGACGAGCCGTACTGCCTCTTCCTGGACGAGCTCAACGCGGCCACACCGGATGTGCAGAAGGCGTTCTACTCGCTGATCCTGGACCGCCGGATCGGCAGCTACGAGCTGCCCAAGGGCTCGATCGTCATCGGCGCCGGGAACCGCGCCACCGACAACGCCCTCGCCCGGCCCATCGCCTCCGCGCTCGTCAACCGCCTCGCCCACGTGCACCTGGAGGCCTCCGCGAAGGACTGGCTGACCTGGGCCGGGAGCAACGGCATCCACCCCTGGATCGTGGACCACCTCACCGACCGGCCCGACCACCTGTGGTCCAAGCCGCCGAAGAGCGAGGAGCCGTTCTCCACGCCCCGCTCCTGGCACATGCTCTCCGACGCGCTGCACTCCTTCGGCCGGGACCTCGACGAGGAGACCCTGAAGGTCCTCGCGCACGGCACGCTGACCCCGGCGCACGCGACCGCCTTCTGCGGCTACGTCAAGGTCGTCCGCAGCCGGTACGGCATCGAGGCCATCGTCAGGGGAGACGCCCGCTGGCCGAACCGGCCGGAGGACCGCGACCTGCTCTACTACCTCGCCGACTCCTTCCGCGGCCGCCTGGTCAAGGAACTGCCCGCGAGCAAGGACCACATGTCCGCGAACGGCCGGCAGACCGCCTATCGCGCCAAGTCCCTGCTGGTGCAGCTCGCCGAGATCTCCGTCGAGGTCGCCCAGACCGTCATCGCCTCCGACGGCGACGGCAACCCCGTGCTGCCCTCCTGGTTCCTCGTCGAGGCGGCGCGGGACATGCCCCGGCTGGTGGAGGCCCGCCGGTGAGCCGCAGCCCCGCCAAGAAGAAGAAGCGGGACCTCGCGGGCGAGGCCTTCGCCGAGGGGATGCGGCTGATGAGGGCCAACCCCGCCCTCGCAGCGGTGGAGTTCGACGTCTGCCGTCACGAGGAGTGCCGCTTCGCACCCCGTGACGGACTCGTCGTCGTCGACTCCGACGGCGACCTGCACGTCCACCCGCTGCGCCTCGCCGAGCCCGCCGCCTGGGCCTGGGCGCTCGCCCACGCCGTCCTCCACCTCGGCTTCGGGCACGTCCCGGCGGTCAAGGGCGAACGCGTCCAGCCCGACCGCTACGACCTCGCCGCCCGCTGCGTCGTCGTCAACCGCTTCCTGCTCGGCTTCAGCATCGGCGAGACCCCCGAGCATCTGCCCGCCTCCTACCCGGACGGCGACGAGGAGCAGCTCGCCGCCCGCTGGCGCCGCGACGGACTGCCCGCCGTGTACGCGCGCTGCGGCACGGCCGGCGGCGAGCCGGACCAGCTGCTGACGCGCTGGGCGGGCTGGTCCCAGCCGCCCGACTGGCAGCTGGCCTTCGCCACCGCCCTGACCCGGACCGTGTCGGCCGCGATGGACATGGCGGGCGGCCGCCGCGACAGCCTGGACGGCGAGGCACCCCGGCTGCGCCCCTGGCAGCGGGCCCTGAGCTGGTTCATCTCCTCCTACCCGCTGCTCGGCGGCATCGCCTCCGGCATCAAGCTGGTCGCCGACGCCGAACTCACCCGCGCCCACGGCATCGCCATCGCGGCGGTCGACGCCGAAGCGGCCGAGATCTACATCAACCCGATGCGCCGGTTCGACGACGAGGAGTGGCGGTTCGTCCTCGCCCACGAGATGCTGCACGCCGCCCTGCGCCACGGCGACCGCTGCGGCACCCGCGACCCGTACCTCTTCAACGTCGCCTGCGACTACGTCATCAACGGCTGGCTGAAGGAGATGCAGGTCGGCGCCATGCCCGACGGGCTGCTGTACGACCCGGAACTCGCGGGCCTGTCCGCCGAGGAGGTCTACGACCGCATCGCCGGCGACCTGCGCCGCACACGCCGGCTGGCGACCCTGCGCGGCAAGGGCGTCGGGGACATCCTCGGCGGCCCGCTCGGCCCGCCCCGCGACTACGTCGACCTCGACGCCTTCTACCGCCGCGGCCTCGCCCAGGGCCTCGACCTGCACCAGCGGCAGGAGCGCGGTTTCCTGCCCGGCGGTCTGGTCGAGGAGATCCGCGCGCTCAGCCATCCGCCGCTGCCCTGGGACGCCCGACTGGCCCGCTGGTTCGACGAGTTCGTGCCCCGCCCCGAGCCCGCCCGCTCCTACGCCCGCCCCTCGCGACGGCAGGCGGCCACTCCCGACATCCCGCGCGCCGGACGGTACTTCCCGCCCGAGGAGATCGCCCGCTGCACCTTCGGAGTCGTCCTGGACACCTCCGGCTCCATGAACCGCGTTCTGCTCGGCAAGGCCCTGGGCGCCATCGCCTCCTACGCCGGGGCGAGGGACGTGCCGGCGGCCCGGGTCGTGTTCTGCGACGCCGCCCCGCACGACGCCGGCTACCTGCCCGTCACCGAGATCGCCGGCCGGGTCCGGGTGCACGGCCGCGGCGGCACCGTCCTGCAACCCGGCATCGACCTGCTGCAGCGCGCCGACGACTTCCCGCCCGGCGCGCCCGTCCTGATCATCACCGACGGCTGGTGCGACGTCCTGCGCGTGCGGCGCGAGCACGCGTACCTGATCCCGCGGGGAGCGCGGCTGCCGTTCACCGCCAGAGGGCAGGTCTTCCGCGTGAGTTGAGCCGTAGTGTGATCGGATGGGGGACACGGGGCCCGGAGACGGGCCCACACGCGAGTCCGCACGCGAAAGGAAGAACTCGTGGCTACCACGCGCTCCGCACACACGGTCTGGGAAGGCAACCTGCTCGAGGGCAACGGTGTCGTCACCTTCGACTCCTCCGGTGCCATCGGCGAGCAGCCGGTCACGTGGGCCTCGCGCGCCCAGGAGGCGAACGGCAGGACCAGCCCCGAGGAGCTGATCGCGGCCGCCCACTCCAGCTGCTTCTCCATGGCCTTCTCCAACATCCTCAACAAGGCCGGGACGCCGCCCACCAAGCTCATCACCTCGGCCGACGTCTCCTTCCAGCCCGGTGAGGGCATCACCGGCATCCACCTGACCGTCGAGGGCACCGTCCCCGGCATCGACGAGGCGGCCTTCCAGGCCGCCGCCGACGAGGCCAAGGTCGGCTGCCCGGTCAGCCAGGCCCTCAAGGCCACGCCCATCACGCTGACCGCCAAGCTCGCCTGACCCGCCGTACCCTCGTCGCGCGGGCCCGCCCACCAGGGGCGGCCCGCGCGTCGTCGTCGGTTCACCACCCCCGGCCGGGGTATGAACCAGGGGGCTTCTGATGGATCTCCGCGGCGTCACGACGCCCGGTGCGCACGCCTCGAACCGCCGGGCCGGAAGGAACGCGATGCTGCCGGGAACGTCCACGAACGCCACGGTGCTCGACTCCGCCACCCGTGACCGGACCCGCGTCCTGCTGCTGTTCAGCCTCTCCGGACGGCTCCGCCCCCGGAGCTCCGCCCTCGGCGCCCTCGTCGACCGCTACGACTACGGCCGCTTCGCCTCCCACCTGATGACCAGCCAGGACGTGCTGCCCGTCCCGGTCCTCGACGAACTTCTCGCGCCCCGGCGGCTGCGGCTGCCGCACGGCGACCACGGCCTCGGCCTCGCGTCCTTGCGGATCCTCGTCGTCAACACCCCCCGCGGGGACGCCACCCTCGTCATGGACTGCGCCTTCGCCGGCGAGACCACCGCAGGCGACCTCGCCGTCTGGCTGGCCACCACCTGCTTCGACCGGGAGCGGATCGAGCTCGACGACCGCCCGCTCCTGCAGACGCTGGCCGCGCAGCTCGGCGGCCGGCCGCTCGCCCTCGGCCAGAACGTGCACCAGCTCGTCTTCCCCGGCGGCCGGTTACAACGGGAGCTGCTCAGCGCCGACGAGACCCGCAAGGCGATCCTGCTGAACGAGATCGTCTACCGCGGCCGGATGCCGTGGAACCCCGCCACGCCCGACGACGCGAGCCTCGCGCCCCACCTCAGGAACCACGGCCTCACCCTGAGCGCCCTCGGCCGGGGCGTCTCCGTCCAGGCCGGCTGGGCCCCGCACGTGGAGAACGGCCTGGTCCTCGTCGCCGTCGGCATGATCTCCGCCCTGTCCGTGCTCCAGCGCACCCGGCTGGCGGCCTTCGCCATGATGAAGGCCAACGAGCAGGCCCTGACCGACTCACCCACCGAGATCCGCTCCCTGATCTCCCGCCTCTCCGCCGGTGTCAACGAACTCCAGCTGGACCTGGCCTTCGGCGTCGAGGCCTACGTCGACAGCCTGCTGATCCCCGAAATGATCACGGAGGCCTTCCAGTCCTCGCTGGGCGACGCCCTGGGCATCCGCGACAGCCTGGAGAACTCGGCCCGCATGGTCGAGCGCCTGACCTCGGTGATCAGCACCCGCTCCGCCGCCCTGGACGCCGAACTCGCCGAGCGCGACGACCGCCGCGACCGCACGGTCTCCGGCCTGGTCGCAGCGGCCACCCTGATCGCCCTGCCGCCGACCCTGCTGCTGGCCTTCTTCGGCGTGAACGGCACGAACGTCGACGAGCACCGCTCCATCCTCGACGTGCGTGCCTACGGCACGGCCTACGCGCTGGCCTGGCTGCCCTTCGTCGTCCTCGTGGCGATCGGCTGGATCCTGCTCAGACGGGTCGGCGCCCGCTCCGGCTCGCTGCTGCCCGCGCCCGACGACGACTTCGTACCCGTCCCGCCGCCCCGCTCGCCCTCAGGGAACCGACGACCATGACCCCACACCCCGCCGTCTCCGCCCACCGGGGCGGCTCCGAGCGCGCCGGCCCCGCCACCTGGGAGGCGTACGAGGACGCGATCGAGTCCGGCGCTGAGTACGTAGAGTTCGACATCCGCCGCACCGGGGACGGGGTGCTCGTCGTCTACCACGACCCCCGGGTCGGCCCCGCCGGGCCGCCGCTGTCCGCGCTCACGCATGCCGAGCTGTGCGAGCGGGCCGGATACGCCGTGCCCGTGGTGGACGAGGTCATGGCGCTGATCGCCGGGAAACTCGTGGCCCACCTCGACCTCAAGGAGATCGGCTACGAGCAGGAGGTGATCGACCGGGCGGTCGCCCTGCTCGGCTCGGACGGGCTCGTGGTGACCACGCTGGAGGACTGCTCCGTCGCCGCCGTCACCCGGGGCTTCCCCGGCGTGCGCACCGCCTTGTCCCTCGGGCGCGACCGCAGGGAGCTGGCTTTGGCCCGGCTGCCCGGGACCCGGCTGAGCGAGCTGTTCCCGGCCCGCCGCATCCGGGCCTGCGGGGCGCACGGCGTCGCCGTGCACCAGCGCCTGGCCAGGACCAACGTGCTGCGTGAGGCGACCCGGCACGGTCTGTTCACCATGGTCTGGACCGTCAACGACGACACCCTCATGCGGGCCTTCCTCGCCCACCCGCGCGTCGACGTGCTCGTCACGGACCGGCCCCGCCGTGCGGTGGCGCTGCGCGGGCCGATCACCCCATCGCGGCATTGACAACGGCGCACTCAAGTTTTGTGCTGGAGTGTGTGGAGAGTCGTCGCCCTGGCGGAAGGGGACAGCGATGGGACGAGCGGTCGGAATCGACCTCGGAACCACGAACTCGGTGGTCGCCGTGCTGGAAGGCGGCGAGCCCACCGTCATCGCCAACGCCGAGGGGGCCAGAACCACCCCCTCGGTCGTGGCGTTCGCCAAGAACGGCGAGGTGCTGGTCGGGGAGGTGGCCAAACGGCAGGCCGTGACGAACGTGGAGCGCACCGCCCGCTCGGTCAAGCGGTACATGGGCGACGCGCACTGGCGCTTCCCCGGCGAGGGCGACGTGGACGGCACCCGCTACCGGGCGCAGGAGCTCTCCGCGCGGGTGCTGCAGAAGCTGAAGCGGGACGCGGAGTCCTACCTCGGCGAGGACGTCACCGACGCGGTGATCACCGTCCCCGCCTACTTCGACGACTCCCAGCGCCAGGCGACCAAGGAGGCCGGTGAGGTCGCGGGCCTGAAGGTCCTGCGGATCATCAACGAGCCGACGGCCGCGGCCCTCGCCTACGGCCTGGACAAGGAGAACGACCAGACGGTGCTCGTCTTCGACCTCGGCGGCGGCACCTTCGACGTGTCGCTGCTGGAGATGGGCGAGGGCGTCATCGAGGTGAAGGCCACCAACGGCGACACGCACCTCGGCGGCGACGACTGGGACCAGCGGATCGTCGACTACCTGATCAAGCGCTTCAAGGGCCAGAACGGCGTCGATCTCGGCACCGACAAGATGGCCGTGCAGCGGCTGCGTGAGGGCGCCGAGCGGGCCAAGATCGAGCTGTCCAGCTCGACCGAGACGACGATCAACCTGCCCTACATCACGGCCTCCGCCGAAGGGCCCCTGCATCTCGACGAGAAACTGACCCGGGCCCAGTTCCAGGAGCTCACCGCTGATCTGCTGGACCGCTGCAAGGCGCCTTTCCACCAGGCGGTCCAGGACGCCGGTGTGCAGCTCTCGGTGATCGACCACGTGATCCTCGTCGGCGGCTCGACCCGGATGCCCGCCGTGACCGACCTGGTCAAGGAACTCACCGGCAAGGAGCCGCACAAGGGCGTCAACCCCGACGAGGTCGTGGCCGTCGGCGCGGCGCTCCAGGCGGGCGTCATCCGCGGCGACGTCAAGGACGTGCTGCTGCTCGACGTCACCCCGCTGTCCCTGGGCATCGAGACCAAGGGCGGCATCATGACGAAGCTCATCGAGCGCAACACCACCATCCCGACCCGGCGTTCGGAGATCTTCACAACGGCGGCCGACAACCAGCCCTCGGTCGGCATCCAGGTCTACCAGGGCGAACGCGAGATCGCCGCGTACAACAAGAAGCTCGGCGTCTTCGACCTGACGGGCCTGCCGCCGGCGCCGCGCGGTGTGCCGCAGATCGAGGTGGCGTTCGACATCGACGCCAACGGCATCATGCACGTCTCCGCCAAGGACATGGCGACCGGTCGCGAGCAGAAGATGACCGTCACCGGCGGCTCCGCCCTGCCCAAGGACGACATCGACCGCATGATGCGCGAGGCCGAGCAGTACGCCGAGGAGGACCGGGGGCGCCGCGAGGCCGCCGAGACCCGCAACCAGGCCGAGCAACTCGTCTACCAGACCGAGAACTTCCTCCGCGAGAACGGCGACCGGATCCCGGCCGACACGAAGAGCGAGGTCGAGTCGGCCGTCGCCGAGGTGAAGGAGCAACTGCAACAGCAGGCGGACACCGCCGCCCTGCGCGCCGGCGTCGAGAAACTCGCCTCCGTCAGCCAGAAGATGGGCCAGGCGATGTACGCCCAGGCCCAGCAGACCCCCACCGAGGAACCCTCCGGCACCCCCCACGATGAGGAGGGCGTGGTCGACGCGGAGATCGTGGACGAGGACAGGGACAAGGACAAGGGCAGGGACAAGCAGGATCGACGCGACGAACAGGGAGGTGCCGCCTAGCGGAAGTCGAGTACGAGATCAGCACTCGGCCGCAGCCTCGCCCTACTCTTCGCACGCCTGGCCGAATAGTCGGCCGCCCATCTGGACCAGGTCGAGCAGGCCCGCCACGCCTACGACAGCGAGAGCTAGCGTCCGGTGGCGACCGGCGGCAGGGTCGCGCAGACCGCGTCCAGGACGGTCGCGTACGGCGTGCCGAAGTCGGTGAGCCTGGAACGGAGCTGGTCCAGGCCGTCCCGGTGCTCCGCCAGCAGCTCGGTGTCGCCGGTGCGGGCCGCGAACTCCAGGACCGCGGGCAGGAAGTCCGGCGGCTCCTCGCCGGTGGTCTCCAGGCCGTGCGCGCGGTACAGCTCCTCGGAGGGCGCCGGGGCGGCCTCGCGCCAGACGCTCAGATACAGGCTGTGGTCCTGCCCGGCCTCGAACACCTCGACGTAGTGCGCGGCCAGTTCCATCGGCGGGGTGACGGCCGCGTGGTCGGCGAACTCCCGCAGTTGCGGGGCGGCTTCGCGCAGCAGCGGCAGCCGGGCGCGGAAGTCGTCGTCGGGGTACATCAGGCACAGTGCGGCCGCCTGGTACAGCACCTCGAATCCGGGCATCGGACCTCCTTCGCGTGCGCTCCCTTGCCTGCCCCGTCATCCCGACGCTAGGGGCGGGCCGGGGAGCACACCTGCCGACGGCGCCCGTACGGGTCAGAACCCGTGCCATGACGTCAGGGCGGAAGGGGAGTGCCACGACGCCGAAAGCGCTGTGCCGCCAGCTCGCGAGCGCGGTCACGCACCCGCGCGGCACCGCGGAGGCTCAGTAGCGCTCGCGGTACTCCCGCAGCAGCTCCTCCGTGCGCTGCGCGGAGCCCGCCCGGGCCGTCATGTGGTCCAGCACCTCCAGATGCGCGGAGACCTCCTTGCGGGAGTCCAGGTACAGCGCTCCGGTCAGATACTCGGTGAAGACCATGTCGGGCAGTTCCGGCTCGGCGAAGCGGAACAGCGAGAACGGCGCGTACGTCCCCGGGTGGGGGCCGTCCGCGAACTCCGCGATCTGGAGTGTGACCCGGTCGCGTGCGGCGTACTCCAGCAGCTTGTCCAACTGGTCGCGCATCACCCGGCCGTCGGTGCTCACCGGGCGGCGCAGCACCGTCTCGTCCATGATCACCCACAGGTGCGGCGGGTTCGGGCGGTCCAGGAGCCGCTGCCGCTCCATCCGCAGCGACACATGCCGGTCCACGGCCTCCGGCCCGGCGTTCGCGATGGTGCCGGCCTGCATCACGGCCCGTGCGTACCCCTCGGTCTGCAGCAGCCCCGGCACGAAGTGCGGCTCGTAGGACCGGATGATCCGGGCGGCGCCCTCCAGGCTCACGTACAGGCTGAACCACTCCGGCAGCACGTCGTGGAACCGCTGCCACCAGCCCGGCCGGTTCGCCTCCTCGGCGAGGTCGACGAACGTGGTCACCTCGTCCTCGGCCACCCCGTACGCCGTCAGCAGGATCTGCACGTACGGGATCTTCAACGCGACATCGGCGGTCTCCATCCGCCGGACCGTCGCGGGGGCGACGCGCAGCACCTTGGCGGCCTCGTCACGACTGAGGCCCGCGGCCTCGCGCAGCTCCTGCAGCCGCTTGCCCAGGACCACCTGGCCCACGGTGGGTGCGGCCCGCCGTTCACTCACGCCACGCCTCCCCAACGCGCCCAAGCCTGCGATCAGTCTGTCACGTCCGGTAGGCAGCGTCACAGGGATCGCACCGAGGAGATCGCCGGAAACGGAGGAACGGCTCGGGCATGACCCCGCGGGTAATCGACCGGGCGCGGCCGGAACGGGATCGTGAACGCACCGGTTCCCGGGCCGGCGCACTCCGGCCCGGGAACCGGCCCAAGCCGCCGCACCACGACCCGACGGAGGGTGATCCCCCATGTCCGCGATCCAGCTCGCCGCACTCGCCCGGACCTCCGAGCCGCAGTCGACGCTGCGCCGCTTCCTCGCCCTGGACGCCGTGGTGACCGGCGCGAACGCGCTCGCCTACCTGGCGTTCTCCGGCCCGCTCGGGCGATTCCTCGGCGTCGGCTCCGCCCTGCTGCTCGCCCTGGGCGCCTTCCTCGCCGTCTACGCGACCGGCGTGGGCCTGCTGGCCGCCCGCAGGCAGCCGCCCGCGCTCGGCGTGCGGGCCGTCGTCGAGGGCAACCTCGCCTGGGCGGCGGTGAGCCTTGCGGCCCTGGCGCTGTGGCTCACGCCGAGCACGCCGGGCGCCGTGTGGACGGTGCTCCAGGCCCTGGTCGTGGCCGGGTTCGCCGTACTCCAGCACCTGGCCCTGAGGGCCCGTCAGGGCATGAGCGTCTGAAGGTACTTGGCCGTCGCCGGGTCGGCCGGGAGCAGTGTCTCGATGGCCAGCTCGGCGACCGTCACGTCCATCGGCGTGTTGAACGTGGAGATCGACGAGATGAACGACAGCGTCCGCCCCTCGTGCTCGATCCGCAGCGGCAGGGCGAAGTACGGCACCGGCTCCGACGGCTCGTCCGCCGGATCCGCGTCGGGCGCCGGATAGGCCGCCACCTCCTCGTACAGCGCCCGCAGCGGCTCCGAGCGGTGCAGCGCGATCTGCCGCTCCATCTGCTCCAGCAGATGACCCCGCCAGGCGCGCAGATTACGGATGCGGGGCGCGAGACCCTGCGGGTGCAGGGCCAGTCGCATCGCGTTCAGCGGCGGTTCCAGCAGCCCCTCGGACACGCCGTCGACCAGCGTCATGATCCCCCGGTTGGCCGCCACCACGTTGTACAGCGCGTCCACCACCAGCGCCGGATACGGGTCGTAGCCGCTGATCAGCCGCTCGATGCCCTCCCGCAGCGCGTCCAGCGCCGGGTCGTCCAGCGGGGTCTCCGGGTAGCGGGGGGCGTATCCGGCCGCCAGCAGCAGCGCGTTGCGCTCCCGCACGGGAACGTCCAGATGCTCGGCCAGCCGCAGCACCATCTCCTCGCTGGGCCGGGAGCGGCCGGTCTCGACGAAGCTGATGTGCCGGGCCGAGGAGTCCGCGCGCAGGGCCAGCTCCAGCTGGCTGACCCGCCGCTGCTCCCGCCAGGCCCGCAGCAGCGGGCCCACGCCCCGCTCGGCGGTGGACGGGTGAGAGGTCATGCCGCGACCGTAGTCGAGAACCGGTCGTGCCGGACAGACGCACCCTTCTGACCAGGGCCTCGACCGCCCCGCTGTGGCAGGCTGAGAGGACACAGCAGCCAGGGAAGGAGCGCGGCCCATGCCCGTCGAACCGCTGTCGCAGAAGGAGGTCGAGGACCGGCTGGCCGAGCTGCCGGGCTGGTCGCTCGACAGGGACCACCTCATCCGCTCCTACCGGCTCGGCTCGCACTTCTCGGCGACGGCGATGGTCGTGCACATCGCCCAGGTCCAGGAGGAACTGAACCACCACTCCGACCTGACGCTCGGCTACAACACCGTCTCCCTGGCCGTGCACACGCACAGCGCGGGCGGCGCCCTCACCGAGAAGGACTTCGAGCTCGCCCGCAGGGTGGAGGACCTCGCCCCCGGGCACGGGGCACACTGACCGGGTGCTCGACTACGACAAGGAAGCGGAGCGGTACGACGCCTCGCGCGGCGGCGAGCCCCGGGCGGCCGCCGCCGCGCGAGCCGTGCTGGGCCTCGTACCGCCGGACACGCGCAGTCTGCTCGACGTCGCGTGCGGCACCGGCATCGTGACCCGCCGGCTCGCGGCCGCAGGCGACGGCATGCGGGTGACCGGCGTCGACCTCGCCCCCGCGATGGCCCGGCAGGCCTCCACCCGGCTCCCCGGCGCCGTCGTGCGCGCCGACAGCCGCCGGCTGCCCTTCCGGGACGGACAGTTCGACGCCGTGTGCAGCGTCTGGCTGCTGCACCTGGCCGCCGGGCCCGCCGAGGTGCGGACCATCGTCGGCGAGTGCGCCCGGGTGCTGCGGCCCGGCGGGGTCTACGTCACCACGGTCGACAAGGCCGCCTCCCACAACGTGGGCAGTGACATCGATGTCGTGCTGTCCTCCCGGCCGCCCAGCCCGGTCCGGGACGCGGCGGCGGACGTCGAGTCCTGCGCCGCCGCCCACGGCCTGGTCCCGGTCGGGCAGGCCCGTTTCACCGGTCACGGCCAGGGCCGCAGCCCTCGCCGCACGATCGCCGACCTGCGCCGGGGCTGGTTCGTCACCCTGCCCCCCGGTGACCCGCTCGCCGACGGATTCGCCGCCCGCCTCGCAGACCTCCCCGACCAGGACCGGCCCCGCCCCGACCCGGTGTTCAGCCTGCGGTCGTTCCGGAAGGCCGGGGGAACGGAATTGCGAGGGCGAGGGCGGGCGTGACGGAGGCGGAGCGGCCGGGCAGGTACCGGCCCCCAGTCGGCCGCCGCCGCGAGAAGGCCCTCCGCCGCGGGGGGCGCTCACCGTGTTCGGCGTGCGCCCCCGGAGGCACCCCTCAGGTGACCGTGCAGCTCCTGTCGCCCAGTGTGAAGGCGGCCGGATTCGTGTTCGTGTTCGACCGGCTCGCCGTGAACCCGAAGCTCACCGACGAACCCGCCGCCACGTTCGCGTTCCAGCCGACGTTCTTCGCTTTCACCGCCGCACCCGACTGTGTCGCCTCGGCGTTCCACGCCTGGGTCAGCTTCTGACCGTCGGGGAAGGTCCAGCCGAGCGACCAGCCGTTCCAGGTGGTCGTGCCGGTGTTGGTGAGCTGGACGTCCGCCTGGAAGCCGCCCGACCACTGACTGGTGACCTTGTACGTCACCTTGCAGGCGCCCGTCGGCGTCGGATCGGGGCCCTGCCCCGGATCCGTGGTGCCGCCGCCGGAGCTGTCGCCGTAGATGACGCCCCGGCCGTTCGTCGAGACGTAGACCCGGCCGTACACCCGCGGGTCGCCGGTGATCGCAGCGCCCGTCCAGCCCCACTGGTGGGTGTCGTCGTTGATGCGGGTCCAGCTCGCGCCCTTGTCCGTGGAGCGGAAGATGCCGCGGACGCCACCGATCTTCGCGCTGGTGTAGAGGGTCTGGTAGGAGGCGCCGGGTGCCGCCTTGCCGAAGCCGACGGTGTCGGCCTGCTCGACGTTCGGGACCTTGGTGAAGCTCGCCCCGCCGTCCGTGGAGCGCCACAGCCCGTACGCGCCGTCCGTCGCGCCGCCCGCCAGCCACACGTCGCCCTTCCCGCCCGGCAGGGCCTTGAAGCGGACGCTGTCGCCGCCCGGCAGCCCGGTGGCAGGCGACTCCTTGAAGGTCGCCCCGCCGTCCGTGCTGACGTAGAACGTGCCGGACTTGAAGCCGTAGAAGGTCTTCGGGTCGACCCGGTCCGACTCGACGATCGCCCCGGCGGGAATCCCGGCGGACGCCTGCCACGACGTGCCGAAGCCCGTCGTGTGGTGCACGCCGGCGCCCTCGGGGCTCCACACGAACCGGCCGCCGTCGGCCGCCGACGCGACCGTGCCGCCGCCGCTCACGCCCGAGGGGTCGGTCCCCGCGAACCAGTTGGCGCCGTTGTCCGTCGAGAACGCGATGTGCGGCCCCGAGTCGAGGTTGCCCACCCGCACCACGGTGTTCGGGTTCGACTCGGCGAAGTCCAGGCTCGTGGTCGTCGTGAAGTTCGGCTGGGTGAACATCATCGACGGCACCTTCGTCAGGTCCGTGTGCCGGAAGCCGCCGATGTCACCGAGCGCGCTCAGCAGCGGGGCGCCGGACGGGGGAGAGGCGAGGTCGTTGACCGCCGTCTCCTCCAGGCCCCGCACCATCGGTTTGACGGCGAACTTGCTGCCGCTGTCCCAGTTCGTGAGGTTCTCGGTGCCGTAGATCGTGGCGCCCGTTCCGTACATCATGCGGTCGGAGTCGAACGGGTCGATCTCCAGCGCCTCGGTCATCCAGCCCAGCTTCGGCGTCTGCTCGGGCGGTTGCGGGTTCGCGCCCCAGGTCAGCCACGGCGAGGACGAGACGTCCATCGTGTAGCGGTTCTCGCGGTTCGGGTACGACGTGTAGTCCCACGCCCTGGTCCAGGTCCCACCGCTGTCCGTGGAGCGGAAGATCTGCGTGTCCGGCCACCAGGCGCTGTACGCGGTCGCCATGACCGTGCCCGGCTTCTGCCGGTCCAGCGTGAGCCCGCTGAAGCCGTAGAAGGTGTCGGCCTCCGCCACCGGGCTGATGTCCGTCCACGCCCCGGTCCCGGTCGTGTACCGCCACAACCGGCCCTTGCCGCCGTCGTACGGGCCGCCCTTGTCGCTGTAGGCGAGGTAGAGGTGGCCGTTCTCCGCGTCCAGGACGCCCTTGTGGGCCAGGTAGCCGGTGGGCTGCCCGGCCAGCCGCTGCCAGGACGCGCCCGCGTCCGTCGACCGGTACACCGCGTTGTCCTTGTCGGCGACCCCGACGTAGATCGTCTTCGTGGCGCTCCCGGCCGAACCCGTGGACTCGTCGAAGGTGACCCAGACGATGCCCTGGTTGTCGCTGGAGTAGCCGGACGTGTCGCTCGGATCCGCCACGTAGGTGCCCACGTTGGGGAAGTTCGCGACCTGCGACCAGGTCACGCCCGAGTCCGTCGACCGCCACAGCCCCTTGCCGCTGGGCGCGCCCAGATACAGCACGCTGTTCCGGTTCGGGTCGACGGCCAGCCGCTCGCCCATGCCCCGCCCCGGCATGTTCCCGCCCAGCTTGAACGGCAGGACGGTCTTCCGCCAGCTCGCGCCCCGGTCGGTGGAGCGCATCACCGCACCGTTCTTCGGATCCCAGCTGTTCGTGTACGTCCCGACCGCCGCGTACACCCGGTTCGGATCGACGGAGTCGGACGCGATGCCGACGACGCCCGTGTGCCCCCAGTCGTTCCACCCGACCGAGTCCAGCAACGGCGTCCAGGTCTTGGAGGACTCCTGCCAGCGGTAGGCACCGCCGATGTCCGTGCGGGCGTACGCCAGGTTCTTCTCGGAGCGGTTGAAGACGATGCCGGGTACGAACCCGCCCCCGTCGATCCGGGCGTTCTTCCAGGTGTACGTATCAGCGGCGAGCTGCGCCTTCGGGGGATCGGCGGCCAGGGCGGCGGGGGCGCCCGACAGCAGGCCGGCCGCCAGCGCCAGCCAGGCCGTGAGGATACGGGTTCTTCGCACGGTGGGGGTCCTTCCGTGAGGGGGAACGTGCGAGGGCCGGGCGGCTCCCGTGCGGGGGGAGCCGCCCGGCCGTGGTGGCCCCGCGTCAGGTGCGGGGCCACGTACGCGGAGCTTCGGACGCGCCTGCCTTCACGTGGGGAGCGCCCGGCGGGGTTATTCGAGAAGCTCCGCGTACGAGCCCATGGCCAGGGCGATGTCCGCCTGGGCCCAGAACCGGTGATACGTGAACGACGGCACCGCACCGCCCGCGAGATAGCTCTCGATCTTCGACCAGGCCGGATCGTCCTCGTAGAAGGACCGGATCGAGTCGAACGTCGACGACGAGTTGATCGCGTCACCGTTCGGCATCGTGCCCGTCCAGCCACTGGGGATGTACACCGGGTCGTCGAACCGGTTGTAGTCGGCCCGGTTCTCCGGGACCGCGATCCCGAGCGCGTCCTGGTGGTTGGCCCACATGCCGTCCAGCAGCTTCTTCGCCGCCGCCGCGGCCTCCGTGTCACCGGAGCGGTCGGCGTAGTACGTCAGGGTCTTGGCGTACGCGGCCGCCACGCCGACGTCGTTGGTGTAGTCGGCGACGGTGACGTGCAGCCCGCTGTTGGAGCCGGGGCTGGAGGCGTTCCAGGTGTCGGGCTGGCCCGACCACTGCAACGTCGACGGGATGCGGTAGGTGCCGTCCGGGTTGAACGTGGTCTTGGACAGCGCCCAGTCGACCCACTTGTCGAGGACCGCCTTGGCCTTCGCGTTCCCCGTCTGCTGGTACAGCTCGGCGACCCGCTCCACGGACCACGCCTGGAAGCCGAACCACTGGTTGGACGGCGGGTCGTGGTACACGGGCTTCTCGTCGTAGTACATGCCGTAGAACGTCGACTTCCCGGCGGGCGGGGTCGCGTACCGGCCCGCCCAGCTGTTCGTCGCGCCTCCGGCGATGGCGCCCTCGTCCGACTGCAGCCAGCGGTAGAACTCCAGCTGCCGGTCCATCGACTTGGCCCAGTCCGCCGCACCCGTCGCCGACTTGGGCTTCAGCGGGGCGTAGTTGCCGAGCGCGTAGGCCGCGAGGGGGTTCTGGTAGCCGCCGTGGGCGTGGCTGGAGCCGATGCGCCAGGCCCAGCCGGCACTAATGTCGGTGGCGCCGCCCCAGGCGTAGTACCAGGACATCAGGTAGAACGAGGCGTCCTTGCCGGTGCCCGCCGGGCAGGTCGAGGGTCCGACGCAGTTGCCGACCTTCTTGAAGTACTTGTCGAACATGGAGTAGCGCAGGTAGTCGCCCATCTTGGCGGCCTTGCCGACCGTCGCGGAGACGTCCCCGCCCTTGCCCTGCTCCTTGGCCCACAGGTCCGCCCAGTAGGCGGCCTGCACGGCCCGCGCGTCGGCGTCCGGCGCGTTGGTGAACTTCCACTGCTTGGCGTAGGAGGCGTCACCGGTGAACAGGTCCAGATAGCCGTTCTTGCCGCCGTACTTGAAGGCGTCGCAGGTCGGCTGCGGCACCGTCTCCCACACCGACTCCTGCGCGCCGCGCTGGAAGGTGTTGATGTACGACGGGCCGGTGTCCGACGGGCCCGCCTCGCACTTGCCGGGCGAGTTGCCGTAGCCGTAGACGTTGTCCACGTCCTGCAGCCAGTGCATGCCGTAGACGTCGTCCGTGCCGTAGGCGCTCTTCAGCTCGCTCGCGATCGGGTCGGAGCCGACCGCGACACCGCCGTCGAGCTTGGCCGGGTACTCGTTCGGCGTGTCCAGCTCGGGCGCGTAGGTGGCCGGCTTGGAGGCGTTGTAGAAGGAGTTGGTGGGCTGGTCGGCGTGGGTGGGGATCATGTACTTCTCCATGAGGTCCCACGCGCCGTTGAACTTCGACCAGTCACCGGTCACCTTGCCGTACATGGCCTGGAGCCACAGGAGGTAGCTGTACGCCTCCGACGTGGTCTCGTGGCCGTGGTCCGGCGCCTCGACGATCAGCGTCTCGACCGAGTGGTAGGGGATGCCCTCGGGGGAGAAGTAGCCGTTCGCCGGGTTGGTGATCTTCCCGTAGAGCTCCAGGAAGCGGGCGTCGTACACCTTCGCCGCCGCCAGCTGGGTCACCGTGACCGAGGCCTTGGCGTGGCCCTGCGCCGTCGACTCGAACACGGCGGAGCCGGTACCGGAGCCCGCGGCCGTGACGGTCACCTTCTGCGCGGTGTTCCAGTTCTGCGGCGTGAAGGTCAGCGAGGCGCCGGCCGAGACCGACAGCCCCGAGTTGCCGCTCGCGCGGGCCGAGGCCACCGTCACGTTCGCCGAAGGCTGCTTGGACAGCCTCACCTCGTAGGTGCCCGACTTGCCCGACTGGACGCCCAGTTGGAGCGGCGAGGCGACGACGGTCGGGCCGGAGGCGACGGTGATGCCGACCGGGGTGGAGTCGGCGGACGCACCCATGCTGTCGTACGCCTTCGCCACCAGCGAATGACTGCCCACGGTCAAATCTGAGACGGAGAGTGCGTAGGGCGCGCTCGTGTCCGTGCCCAGCAGCTTGGTGTCGTCGTAGAACTCCACCTTGCTGATCGTGGCGTTGTCCGCGGCGGCGGCGGTGGCCGCGAGCGGCACCGCCTGGCCCTGGGTGTAGACGGCGCCGGCGCTCGGGCTGGTCAGCACGGCGATCGGCGGCTGGTGCGCGCCGGTGCAGGGAGTGCCGTTGACCGAGAAGGACGTCGGCGCGGTGTTGCCGCCGCTGTAGGAGAACTGGGCGCCGGTGGAGACGGCGGCGCCCGCGGCGACGCGCGCGTTGTGGGAGGCGTTCTTCACGGTGATGTTCTGGCCGGACTGCGACCAGGTGCCGTTCCAGCCGTTGCCCAGCTTCTGGTTGCCGGAGTAGGCGTACGTCAGCGTCCAGCCGTCGATGACGTCCGTGCCGCGGTTGGTGAGGGTCAGGTCCACCGTGAAACCGGAGCCCCAGTCGTTCGTCTTGTAGTCGACACTGCACTGAAGTGCCGCTGCCTGCGCGGGAGTCGACCCCGAGGAGAGCATCGTCAACGGAAGCGCGAGAGCTGCGAGGGCGGCGGTCCACAACCGCCGTACCGCTCCGCGTCTCCGGGGTGGGGGATGCATGGTGCTGGTTCCTCCTTGCGGCTCGGAGAAGTCAAGGCTTGAACCAGTGGGAGCGCTCCCATAGTGCGGACTCGTCAGGTATCGGTCAAGGTCCTTGAAGAGTCGAAAAGATTCGACGGCCCCCGTTGAGCAAAAGTCAGCAACTCCCCTGTTCTTTACCGTCACTTGGCGCTACCTTCCTTGACACCAGTGGGAGCGGTTCCATCAGTCGACGCGTCCGTCACGGCGCGCCCGACCTGCAAGGAGTCCGCTCATGCGACACCCCCCGCGTTCAGTACTTTGAGCCGCCGCCGGCGTGAGCCGCCGCGTGCGGCGGACAGTTGCTGCCCCGCGTCGGCCGCGTACGGCGCCGCGCCGGCTCCGGCATGCCCGCGAAAGTCTCACCGCGCCTGAAGAACCCCCCACGCAACCGCGGAAATCGCAAGGAACCCAACGGAAGAGGGACCCCCACTCATCTTGGCGTTTAACATCGCAGGTCACTCGTCCTGCTGACCTGCGGTTCTTCCCGGGACAGCGTGGGCGGCCGTTCTCCACGCTTCGAGATGTCGAGTAACGAAGTGCGAGAGAACGGCCGCTGCGCAT
>NZ_JAAHBP010000024.1 GCF_023184515.1 Streptomyces sp. D2-8
GTCAGGCGGGCATTACGGTGGGACACGAAGGCCTCCGTACGGTGAAGATTCGACACCTCCACCACACACGGGGGCCTTCGCCATGATCAAGTCCGACCCCGCGTTAACAACGCTCGTGATCAATACAACTAGGGCCGGTCGGCCCCGGCAGGGGACCTGTGGCCTCTCCACCGCGGCGGCCCGTCACCGCGACGCTCGGACCATCAGACCCGCTTCGGAGGTGGAGAGTATGTCCCGCACGATCACCGTGGGCCTCGACGGTTCGCCCGAGAGCCGGGCCGCAGCGGAGTGGGCCGCGCGTGAGGCGAAGCTGCGCGGTCTGCCTCTGCGGCTCCTGCACGTGTGGGAGCCGGTGCCGGAACCCATGGCGCGGGCCCCGCTGCTCGGTGCCGAGACCCACCGGCACTGGAGCGAGAAGATCCCCCGCGAGACCGCCGAGGGCCTGCGGCTGCGGCACCCCGGCGTCGAGGTGACGGCCGGGCACCGGACCGGCCGGCCGAGCGAGGTACTGGGCGAAGTGGCGAGCACTACCGAACTGCTCGTCCTGGGCTCGCGCGGGCTGAGCGGGCTCGGCGGGTTCATGGTGGGTTCGGTCGGTCTCGCCGTCGTGGCGCGCGCCGCGTGTCCGGTCGTCCTGGTCCGCGCCGGTGAGCAGGCCGCGGACGAGCACGAGATGGACCCGGCCGGCATTCCGTCGGCCGCCACCCCGTACCGGCCCGTCCTGCTCGGTATCGACGCCGGCCACCCCGACGCGTCGGTGATCGAGTTCGCCTTCGACGAGGCCGCCCGGCGCGGGACCGGCCTGCATGTCGTACACGCGTGGAATCTGCCCCCGTACTACGTCTACGGAGCCGTCACCGACCTGGAACAGTACGACGCGGTCGTCCAATGGCAGGCCACCGAGCTCACCGAAGCGCTGCGGCCGTGGCGGGAGAAGTACCCGTCCGTCGAGGCCGTCGCGGTGTCCCGCTCGGGCAGCCCGGCGGAGCACCTGATCACCGCCTCCCGGGAGGCCTCCCTGGTCGTCGTGGGACGCCGGATCCGCCGCAGCCCGTTCGGGGTGCACATCGGCCCGGTCACGCACGCCGTGCTGCACCATGCCGCCGCGCCCGTCGCCGTCGTCGCGCACGTCTGACGCGACGAGGCGAGCCGTTCGGCACGGCGGACGGAAGCCGCCCCTGCCGGACGGCTCCTCCGGAGAGGATCCGGACGAGGGACCAGCCGGTGGTCGTCGGCCTGTTCGGCTCCGGGGTGAGCCTGCGGGCCGTGGATGGGCGGCCGACGAGGCCGCGCTGCGCGCGCTCGTGCCGCATGTGTGTACGCGTCGCTGTGGGAGTGCCGCGAACACGCCGTCTTCCCCGCAGGCCGGGAGCCGCCGTCGGGCCGTGCTGCGCGACGTCACGGCCGATGCCGCCCTCCTCGTGGTCGGCTCCCGGCGCCCCGGGGACGCTTCGGGCTCCGCACCGGCCGTGCCACGCGCGCCGTGCTGCACGACGCGGCCTGCCCCGTCGCGGTCGTCCCCGAGCGGGCATGACTCGCTTCCGTTGGTGGGGCCGATCGGCCCCCGGCCGACCCCGGACAGCCCATGCGACGACGCCCTCGTCCGTCGGATGCTCGAAGAGTCGAAAGGCTCGGAGGAGGCCACCATGACGCGCGATGTGCTCGACCGGCCCCCGGTCCACGCCCTCCTCGCGGACGGCACGACCGTGTGCCTACGCGCCGTGCGGAAGGAGGACCACCAGCGGTTGCGGGGCTTCTACGAGGCGATGTCCCCGGAGAACCTGCGGCTGCGGTTCTTCGCCGTGAGCCGGCTTTCCGCCGCCACGGCCGCCGACCGGGCCTGCGCCCCCGCACGGCCCGGCTACCGGGCCCTGCTCGCCGAGACACAGGGCCGGGTGATCGGTCTCGCCGAGTACGACACCGCCGACGAGCGGGACACGGCCGAGATCTCCGTCGCCGTCGCGGACGGCCTGCACCACCGCGGTGTGGGCACCCTGCTCGTCGAGCACCTGGTCTCCGCCGCCCGCGCCAACGGCATCACCACCTTCACCGCCGACGCCCTGGGCGAGAACCACCAGGTGCTCCGGCTCTTCGCCGACCTCGGTCTGCGCATCACCCGGCACTTCGACGGGCCCGAGGTGCGCTGCACCATCCGGCTCGACCTGGGCGACGCGTACCTGTCCGCCGTGGAACAGCGGGGACGCACCGCCGACGTGGCCAGCCTCCAGCCGCTCTTCCGGCCCGACGCGATCGCCGTCGTCGGCGCCGGGCGCCGGCCCGGTTCGGTCGGCCGGGCGATCCTCCACCAGCTGAAGTCAGGCGGCTTCACACGGCGCCTGTTCGCCGTGAACCCCGCCGCGACCGCGATCCTCGGGGTGCCCTCCCACCCGTCGGTCAGCGCCCTGCCCAGGACACCCGACCTCGCGGTCCTCGCCGTGCCCGCGGGCGCGGTGCCGGCCACCGCCGAAGAGTGCGGCAAGGCGGGCGTACGGGCCCTTCTCGTCGTCACCGCCGGTCTCGACGCCGGCCAGGCCCGGGACCTGATGGCGCACTGCCGGACGTACGGCATGCGGCTCGTCGGCCCCAACTGCCTCGGCGTCTGCCACACCGACCCGGAGCTGCGGATGGACGCGACCTTCGCGGCCGGCCACCCGCGGCCCGGCACAGCGGGAGTCGCCGTGCAGTCCGGCGGGGCCGGCATCGCGCTGCTGCACGGCCTCTCCCGCCTCGGCATCGGCGTGTCGTCCTTCGCCTCCCTCGGTGACAAGTACGACGTCAGCGGCAATGACATGCTCCAGTGGTGGGAGAGCGACGGCCGCACCGACCTCGCCCTGCTGCACCTGGAGTCGTTCGGCAACCCGCGCGCCTTCTCCCGTACGGCCCGGCGCGTCACCCGCCGCATGCCCGTCGTGACCGTCGACGCCGGCCGGACGGACGCGGGCCGGCGGGCCGCCGCCTCGCACACCGCGGCCGCCGCCACCCGGACCATGACCCGACAGGCCCTCTTCACCCAGGCGGGCATCACCGCGACCCGCTCGATCGGTGAACTTCTCGAAACCGCCGCCCTGTTGCACGCCCAGCCGCTCCCGGCCGGGAGGCGGGTCGCGATCGTCACGAACGGGGGCGGCGCCGGCGTGCCGGCCGCCGACGCCTGCGCCGAGGCAGGGCTCACCCTGCCGTCGCTCGACGCCGGGCCGGCCGACGACCTGCGAGACCTGCTCCCCGACGGCGCAGCCGTGGGCAACCCGGTGGACGCCACAGCCGCGGTGACGGAGGAGCAACTCGGCGCGTGTGTCGACCGGCTCATGGCGTACGGCGGCGTCGACGCGGTGCTCGTGGCCCTGGTGCCCACCGCGGTCGCCGCCGCGACCGGAGAGGACCTGGTGCGGCCCCTGACGGCCGCCCCCGGCCGTCGCCCCCGGCCCGTCGCCGTCGTCCGGATGGAGCAGGACGTCTCCGTGACCCTGTTGCCCGCGGCCGACGGCGGCACGATCCCCTCGTACGCCGAACCCCGTTCTGCGGCACGGGCGTTGGCCCATGCCGCGCGCCGTGCGGCCTGGCTCGCCCGGCCGGCCGGCACCGTCCCGGAACTGGAGGGCGTCGACACCCGACGGGCCCACGAGATCGCCGAGACCTACCTCGCGGCACAGCCGGAGAGCGGCCGGCTCGACCCTCGTACCTGCGCCGAACTCCTCGGCTGCTACGGCATCCCGCAGGTTCCGTGGGCCTGGGCCGAGAACGAGGACGACGCCGTACGCGCTGCCCGGCGCCTGCGCGGCGCGGACGGCCGGGTGGTGATGAAGGCGCACTGGCCGGGCCTGGCGCACCGGACCGAGAAGGGTGCCGTCCGCCTGGACCTCCGCGGAGATGCCCGAGTGCGGTCCGCCTTCCGGGACTTCGCGGCACGCTTCGGTGACGTGCTGACCGGCGTGGTCGTCCAGCCGCTCGCCCCGCGCGGCATCGAGCTGTTCGCGGGTGTCGTCCAGGACGAGGTGTTCGGACCGCTCGTCCTGTTCGGGCCGGGCGGCACAGCCGCGGAGATCCTGGCCGACCACGCCGCCCGGCTCGCGCCGCTCACCGACCACGACGTGCACGACCTGATCACGTCCACGCGCTGCGCACCGCTGCTGTTCGGCGCGCGCGGCGATGGGCCCGTCGACCTTCCGGGTCTGGAGCAACTGCTGCTGCGCCTGTCGCGGATGGCGAGCGATCTGCCGCAGCTCGCGGAGGCCGACCTCGACCCGGTCCTGGCGACGCCCGGTGCCGTCACCGTGCTCGACGCCCGGCTGAGGCTGCTGCCGCGCCGGGCCCACGACCCCTACCTGCGCCGGCTCCGCTGAGTCGGTCGCCGGCCGAGCCGGCCGAGGAGGAGAGATCATGAAACACGACAGGGTCGGCTCCGTGATGACCATGGACGTGGTGCGAGCCGTGTACGACACCCCGTCCGACGAGGTGGCCCGGCTGCGGGCCGCCCACGGGATCGGCGGACTGCCCGTGGTGGACGAGGACGACCGGGTCATCGGCGTCGTCTCCGAAACCGACCTCGTGGCCCATCAGGCCGAGACCCCGGGCCCGCACCGGACGCGTGGCCGCCTCAGGCTCACCGCACTGTCACCCGCCGCCCGCGGGCGCACCGCGAAGGTGGCGGCCCGCACGGCCGGTCAGCTGATGAGCGCGCCGCCCGTCACCGCGCACGCCGAGGACACCATCGTCGCGGCCGCGCGCACCATGGCCCGGCGGGGCGTGAAGAGGCTGCCGGTGCTCGACGAGGAGGACCGGCTGGTCGGCATCGTCACCCGGCGCGACCTGCTCAGGGTCTTCCTGCGGCCCGACGCGGACATCCGTGCCGAGGTGATCGACGAGGTGCTGGTGCGTGCGCTGCGGCTGATGCCGCGCGGCATCGACGTCTCCGCCGCGGAGGGCGTGGTCACGCTCACCGGACGGCCGGAACGCAGGAGCGATGCGGAGATCGCCGTCGCCATGACCCGGCAGACCGACGGCGTCGTCGCGGTCGTCGACGAGCTCACCTGGCGCGTGGACGACACGCGTCTGCGGTCGGACGAGCAGGTACTGCGCGGCGTGACCGACGACCGGCTGCGCACACTGTGAGAGGAGGCGGACCGCCATGCCGACGAACGTGCTCGTCGCCTACGGGACGACGAACGGATCGACCGCGGAGATCGCCGAGGCCATCGCCGAGGTCCTGCGCAAGGAGGGGGCGACGGCCGAGGCCCTCCCGGCCGGCGCCGTGCCGAACGTGGCGGCCTACGACGCCGTCGTGGTCGGTGGCGGCCTGTACGCCGGCCACTGGCACAAGGACGCCCGCCGCTTCGTCCGGCGCCACGCCAAGACCCTGGCCGAGCGCCCGCTGTGGTTCTTCAGCAGCGGCCCGCTCGACCCCTCGGCCTCGGAGCGGGACATCCCGCCCGTGCCCGGGGTGAAGAAGGCCATGGCCCGGCTCGACGCCCTTGAGCACGTCACCTTCGGCGGCTGCCTCCGAGAGGGCGCGAAGGGCTGGGTCGCCCGGATGATCCTCCGCAACGGAAAGGGCGGGGACTTCCGCGACTTCGAGCGGATCGAGGCATGGGCGGCGAAGATCGGCCATGAGCTGACCCCCGTGTGACGCGATCAGAGCGCCGCCCCGTCGAGGATGTCCCCGGCGGGCGGGCCGGCCACGCCCACCGGCATGCCGGGAAGCACCTCGAAGACCCCCGCCATGCCGGTGTGCCGGAGGACGCGCCGGAGAGAGGCGCTGCCGGTGACCAGACGCAGCCGGCCGTGCCGTGCCCGAACGCGGTTCCGCACCAGGCACAGAACCCCCAGCCCCGCGCAGTCGATGAACGACACCGGACGCAGATCCAGCACCAGGTCGGGACAGGGACCGGCGGTCAGCATGTCGAGTCGGTCCCTCAGGGCCGGTGCCGCGAGCAGGTCGAGCTCGCCGTGCAGGGTCACGACGCGTGTCGTGTGCTTCGGTGGCGGCGGCGTGGACCTGCCGGGGATGTCGGACATGGTCCGAGCAAAGCCCGGCAGCCAGGGCGTGCGGTAGGGCCATCCGGCCCTTGCCGACCGGGGCCGGAAGGACCTGAGCGGTACACATCCCGGCCGGACCGTCCCACAAGACCCCGACCGGCCGGTGGACGGGGCCGACCGGCCCAAGCGCGTCGCACCGATCCGCGCCAAGCTGGAAGTGCGGCGCAAACCGGGCACATCGCCCGTGCCGGGAAGGTGGTCAACCATGAAGGCCTACGTCTTCCACGGCCCTGGACAGTCCGCTTGGGAGGACGTCCCGGACCCCGGGATCAAGGAGGCGACGGACGCCATCGTGCGGGTCGACGCCGTCACCATCTGCGGAACGGACCTGCACATCCTCAAGGGCGACGTCCCCGAGGTGCGCCCGGGCACGGTGCTGGGGCACGAGGCGGTCGGCGAGATCGTCGACGTCGGTGGTGACGTACGCACGGTGCGGCCGGGCGACCGGGTGCTGGTCTCCTGCATCACCGCCTGCGGCCGCTGCCGCTACTGCCGTGACGGCGTGTACGGCCAGTGCCGGGGCGGCGGAGGCTGGATCCTGGGCCACCTGATCGACGGCACCCAGGCCGAGTACGTCCGCGTGCCGTACGCGGACCTCTCGGTGCACCGGCTGCCCAGCGCCCTGGACAGCAAGGACGCCGTGCTGCTGGCCGACATCTTCCCGACCTCCTACGAGGTCGGCGTGCTCAACGGGCACGTACGCCCCGGAGACACCGTCGCCGTCGTCGGCGCGGGGCCCATCGGGCTCGCGGCCGTCGCCACGGCCCGGCTTTTCGCTCCGGAGCGCATCGTCGCGGTGGACCTCGCCGCCCCGCGACTGGAAGCGGCCAGGCGACTCGGCGCCGACGCGGTGGCGGACGCCCGGGAGGCCCCCGAACAGCTGATCGCGGACCTCACCGACGGACTGGGCGCGGATGTGGTCATCGAGGCGGTCGGCGTCCCGGAGACCTTCGAACTCTGCACGCGCATGGTGCGGCCCGGCGGGCACGTCGCCAACGTCGGCGTGCACGGCAAGCCCGCGACCCTCCACCTGGAAGACCTGTGGATCAAGAACGTCACCATCACCACAGGGCTGGTGGACACCTACTCCACCCCGACCCTGCTCCGGATGGCGGCCGCAGGCCGCCTGCCCACCGGTCAACTGGTCACGCACACCTTCCCGCTGACCCACATGGAGGAGGCGTACGACGTCTTCGCCCGGGCCGCCGACACCGGTGCGCTCAAGGTCGTCCTGGGCGAGGAGCCGCACGAGGAAGTCGTCCCCTACCGGGCGGCCTGACGAAGGAGAGGGGTGACGAGTCATGACCGGACGGACCTCGTCGCATGCCGTGGAAGGACGCCCGCTGGGCGACCTCGGGCGGCGAATCACCCAGCGGCGTACCGAACTCGGCCTGAGCCGGCAGGAGACGGCCACACGGGCGGGCATGGCGCCGGCCTACCTCCAGTACCTGGAGGAGCGGCCGACCGCCGACCCGGGCGCGGGCACCCTCCTGCGGCTGGCAGGAGCCCTGAAGACCACGGTGTGGCACCTGACCGGTGGCGACACCGAGCTGCCGCCCGGACTCGGACGGGCCGCCCGCACACCCCGGTTCACGGAACTGACCGAGGCGGAGTGCCGCTCCCTGCTCTCGACGCACGGGGTGGGACGCCTCGCCCTGCCCACGGACTCCGGCCCGGTCGTCGTCCCGGTCAACTACAGCGTCGTCGAAGGCGGGATCGTCTTCCGCACCGAGCCCGGCACGACCCCGGCACAGGCGGACGGCCATCGGGTCGCCTTCGAGGCCGACCGCATCGACGAGGCGTTCAGTGAGGGCTGGAGCGTGCTGGTGCGGGGCCCCGCGAAGACGGTCACCGATCCGGACGAGGTCGCCCGTCTCGAGGAGCAGGCCTACAGCACACCCTGGGCGGGAGGCCGGCGTGAACTGTGGCTGCGTATCGAGCCCGTCGCCGTCACCGGGCGTCGGATCACGGTCGTCTGAACGCGCAGGAACCGGGTGATCGCGGAGCCGCGACGCCTGGAGCAGATCAACGAGTCCTTCGACGAGGTCCTCGACGGACGGGCCGAGTCACGCATCGTCTCCGGGTTCCCAGGCTCGCGCCGCGCTGCGGGGAGGCGCCCCGCAGCCGTGGCGGCGCACAATGGAAGCACACCCGTGAGGGGTGAAGCACGATGACTCGGACACGTCGTAGGAACGACGCCGGAGTGCGGCTGTGGCGGTGGCGCAGCAATCCGCTCCGCCGCCGCAGCGACCGCCTGGAGGCCTGGACCGTGCTCGTCGCCTGGGTCCTCGCCGCGCTGGGCGGGGTGATCGCGGGCCTGCTGGCGGCCGGAGCGGCGGACCGTACGCTCGCCGAGCAGCGAGCGGAGGCGCGGGTCGCGCGGGCCGTGCTGACCGAGCGGGCGCCGAGCGCCCCGCAGGTGACGACGGAGGGCTCCGGCGGCGACACGGTGTGGGCCATGGTGCGCTGGACCGCCGAGGACGGCTCGCGGCACACCGGACGGACCGAGGTCGAGCCCTCCGCCGCGGCCGGAACCCGGGTGACGGTCTGGACCAACCGCTCCGGCGAACTGGTCGAAGCGCCCCTCAGCCCCACGGAGTCGATGTTCCAGGCGGCCGGTACGGGTGTCCTGGCCGGTGCCGGCACCGCAGCGACGGTATGGGTGTGCGGACGGCTCGTGCGCATGCGACTGGACCGGCGGCGGCTGGCCGAATGGGACGCGGAGTGGGCGCGGGTCGGCCCGCAGTGGAGGAAGCGGATGACCGGCTGACCGGGGGCCGGCCGGCCGGTCTCCGCGGTTGCCGTTACGGCCTAGGTGTGCTGTCCCGGGACGGATGCCCCGGCCAGGTGGCACTCGACGCCCACCACCCCCTCGACCGCGCGGACCAGACGGGCCGCGACGGGCACGAGGGAGGTGTCACGGATACGGCCGGTGAGGATGACGACTCCGTCCCGCACCTCCACCCGGATGGGCACGACGGGCGCGGGAAAGAGGAGGTCGACGACCTCGCGGCGGACCACCTCGGCGAGTTCCTCGTCGGGTCGCAGGAACACCTTGAGCAGATCCGCCCGGCTGACGATGCCCTTGAGGACACCGTCCTCGTCGACGACCGGCAGCCGCTTCACCTTGCGCCGGGCCATGAGGCGCGCGGCCTGCGCGAGCGTGGCGTCGGCGTGCACGGTGACGGCCGGGGAGCTCATCAGCTGCTCCGCCGTCATCCCACCCGCCTTGGCCAGGTCCGACAGCCGGAGCGGTCGGGCGAGGTCCGGTTCGCCGTCGCGGAACTCCTCCTTGATCAGCAGGTCGGCCTCGGACACCAGCCCGATCACCCGGCCCTCGCTCTCCAGCACCGGCACCGCGCTGACCTTCCACTGCTCCATGACCTTGACGATGTCCTTGAACGCGGCGCCGCGGGCGACGGCCACCACGGTGTGTGTCATGACGTCGCTGACGATCTGTGGACTGCCTTGCATCGTCGTACTCCTCCCGTGGTCGGGCCCCGGCGGCGGGGCGTCGCTCAGACGCGGCTCCCGCTGCCGTAGGGGGCGTACAGGTCGAGCAACCGGACACGCGACGCGTGCAGCCGGTGGGCGACCACCCGGCCGACCCAGTCAGCGATCGCACGGCCGAACTCGGGGTCCCGGACGCACATCGCCCGTACCGCCTCCGCGTCGAACTCGTAGGCGCGCACCGGGCTCACCGCCTCCGCGCCCAGATGCCACACGTGCGGCGGGATGTGCCACGACCAGCCGACCAGCTCGCCGTGCCCCAGGGACTCCACGACAGCGGGCCGCCGGCCCGGGACCCGGAGGTCGAGCGCGACCGTCCCGGTCCGCACGATCCAGAACCGGTCGGCGCGCCGCCCTTCCTCGAACAAGCGGGTGCCCGCGTCGAAGGACACCTCGCGGGCCATGCGCATCAGTTGCTCGCGATGCCCGGCTGTGAGACCCGTGGACAGGTTGGTGGTGGAGGTCATCGTCCGGCTCCCTTCAACTCCCACCCGGCCGGGCGGCGAGTCCGTGGCGCAGGCCCGCAACCCGGGCTGCTGACTTCAGCCTGTGCCCGGCTCCTGTGGCGCACCACGGGCCGAACGGCCCCTGCGGGGGACCGACCGCCCCTCGCGTCCGGCCGCGGCGGGTGCGACGGTGAGAGTGGATCTGCACCATGCCGGGTACGAGGCGATGGGAACGATGACGATGGAACGTCCCCTGGTCGTGGGTGTCGACGGATCGAACGGCAGTCTGCCGGCGGTCGACTGGGCGGTGGACGAGGCGGCCCGGCTCGGGCTTCCCCTGCGGCTGATTCACGGATCCCTCTGGGAGCGGTACGAGGGCCTCACCCCGTCGGTCGGTCTGGGCCGCCCCGCCGGGCAGGTGGCGGCCGACCACGTCGTCGCCTCCGCGGCGGAGCGCGCCGGGCGGCGCAACCCCGATGTGAAGGTGTCCACCGGCGTCCTCCGCGCCGATGCGACGGACGCCCTGCTGCACGAGGGCGAGAACGCCACCGCCCTGATCACCGGCTCGCGGGGCCGCGGTGAGCTGAAGGGACTGCTGCTCGGCTCCGTCGGTCTGGCCGTCGCGGCGCGCGCCCACTGCCCGGTCATCGTGGTACGCGGCGACCGGGCCGGCCTGGCCGGCACCCACCAGCGGATCCTGCTCGGCGCCGGCGACCCGGCCACCGGCGAAGAAGCGGCACGCTTCGCCTTCCACGAGGCCGAGGCCCGCGGAGGTGTCCTGGACGTGGTCCGGTCCTGGCGCCGCCCCGCGCACGAGTCCGCCGAAGCGTCCGAACGGGACCACGAGGAGCGGGCCCGCGCCGAGCTCGACGACCTGCTCCGCGACGCCGTGGCCGATCACCCCGGCGTCCGGGTGCACCGCGCCACGGTCGAGGGCCCGGCCCGCAAGGTGCTGGTGCACCGCTCGGCCGCGGCCGACCTGGTCATCGTGGGAGCACGGCGCCGGCAGGGCCACTTCGGGCTCCAACTCGGCACCGTGGCCCACACGCTGCTGCACCACGCCGCATGCCCCGTGGCCGTCGTGCCGCGGCGCGTGAACGCGGAGACGATCCCGTGACGGCCCCGGCCCCGGGCGCTCTTCCACGGTGCGAGCCCTCAAGGGCGCCGCAGGCACCCCTCGGGCAGGGCGGCTCCGGTGCGGCACAGATGCTCGATGGCCGCGGCGAGGGAATGGCAGTCGAAGAGAGCCGAGTGCTCCTGCCCGGACGCCGGCCGGGGGAGGCCGAGCACCTGCCACAGGCGACCGACGTTGACCGTCGCCGTCTTTGGCGCGAGGGAGTTCAGCCACGGGCGGATGTTGAGGAAATGGGCGGGGAGGAAGCCGTTCTCGACCTGTTCACCGCGGGCGCGCGCCCAGCCCAGGTTCTCCCCGAGAACGACCATGTCGTTCCCGTACGACAGCACGGACCGCCCCCGGCAGAAACCGAGGAAGTCGCCCAGCGCCGCGGCCGGCTCGACCCCCTCGCGGTCCACCCGTTCCTGGCCGATGCCGGTGAGCCCGGTGAAGTACGCGGACAGCCGCGGATTGGTCACGGGCCGCACCAGTGCCTCGAACTCCTCGGCGACGGAGAAGTCCTCGCGCAGGCGCAGCGCCCCGATCTGCACGATCTCGCGAAGCTGCCCCGGCGCCCCCCAGTCCTGTTCGAGCGCCCCCTGCCAGGACGTGAACTCGAGATCGAACACGACGAACGTACGCAAGGCGTCTCCCTGTGGCACCGGCTGCCGCCAGGCTACTCCGCGTGACAGCCCGGCGTGCCCGTCATGCACCGGGAACAGCTTCTCCTCGCGCGTCCAGGACCAGCACCGCGACGTGCAGGGACGTGCGCTGCAGCCCTGATTCCAGGTCGCAGCCGAGGAGTCGCTCGATGGTGTGGAGGCGCTGGTAGTACGCCTGACGGGACATGCCCGCCAGCTTCGCCGCGACCGACTTGTTCCCGGCGGCCGTCAGATAGGCGCGCAGCGCGGGCAGCAGGTCGCCGCCGTTGCGGTCGTCGTGCTCGATGAGACGGGTCAGCTGCCGTTCCGCATACCGCTGGAGGCGGGTTTCCTCCCGCAGGACGCCCAGGAGTTCCGGCAACCCGACATCGGCGGGCACGTAGAACCACCGCTGCGGAGACGCCGGCGTGATGGCCTCGGCCGTCTGCTCGGCCTCCTGCCACGACCGGGCGATCCCGGAGAGGTCGGTCACCCCCGGGCCGACGGCGACGACGGCTTCCGCTCCGAGTTCCTCGCGGGCGAGACGGCCGATCCGCTCGGCGACCGGCTGCCAGGCGCTGGCCTGCGCCAGTGCGAGGAGCACGCCGATCCGGCCCGGGGCCGTCTCGCCGACCAGAGCGCGGATGCCGGTCTGCGTCAGCGCTTTCGCGACCCGTTCGTCGAGGTGCTCCTCGGCGCCGGTGTAGGTGTGGCGGATGACCACGGCGAAGAGGCGGTGCCCGAAGGCCGGCAGCCCGAGGGCCTCGGCGCGGGCGCGGGCGTCCGCGGGGGAGCGGAACCGGCGTTCGTACAGGTCCCGCAGCACGGAGCGGTGGGCCCGGCGCTCCCACCAGGCCGGCCCGGCCAGACGCGCCATGGTCAGTGCGACCGCCGCGCGCTCCAGGACCAGGACGTGTTCCGGGTCGGGCTCCGCGTGCAGCCGGCCCTCCAGCAGGACCAGCCGCCCCCACGGCCCGTTGTGGTCCTGCACGGGCGCGATCAGCCACCCCTCCGGACCGCTCGGCGCGATCTTCTCCAGAGTCGGCGCGGCCCGGGAACGCCGGGACCAGGCCGACACCACCGGCTCGTACGGCCTGCCGAGCAGGTCGCACATCAGGACCCGGTGGGTGAGGTCCTCCAGCACCACGGGTGCTCCGGTGAGCTCCGCGGTGGTGTGCACCAGCTCCTCGGGACCCGCGCCCCGCAGCGTCAGGGCGGTGAAGATGTCCTGGATGTCCCTCCCGCGCCGCAGCAGCGCCCCTTGGGTGTCGAGGATGAGCGCGTGCACCGTCTGCGTGACGTCGATGAACCGGACACCGCGGGCCAGCTCGACCAACGGCACCCCACGGGCACGGCAGGCGGCCACCAGCTCCTCGGGCACCTTCCGGTAACGGTGACCGAGCTCCACGACCAGGCCGGCCGCGCCGACATCGGCGAGCTGGTCGACGTAACCCCGCAGCTCGGAGGCGTCCTGCGGATACGGCATGCCGGTCGTCAGCACCAGCTCGCCGCCCTCGAGGAAGTCGGCGGGGTTGAGCAGCTCGGTGACATGTACCCAGCGCACCGCACGGTGCAGCTGTGACTCTCCGGCCAGAACGCGCGGCATCCCCTCGGTGAGCACAGGCAGGCGCAAAACCTCCGCGATGGTGAGGAAGTGCCCGCTTACCGGGCGTCTGGGTGGCATAGAGGGTGCTTTCTTCCGAGGGACGCGGGGCCACCCTCGCACCGGCCCATCGCGGTGACAAGAGGGGGGATCGCACTTTCCAAAGGCTGGACGCTCGCCGTGACAGACCGTCTCAAGAAGGCCGTGAGGTGGAACAGAGTGTGGGTTGACCTGCGTGTTCGCCCGGGTCGAAAGTGAACGCCATCCCCAGCGGGACACGGACCGGAAGAGTCCGCACGGCGTCCGCTCGGTGCTGGGGGCACTACTGCCACCCATGCCCCCCCCGGGGAAAGGAGCGACCTCATGCGCCGCATCCCGAAGCGCGTCGCCGTCATCGGCACCGGCAGCATGGGCAGCCAGGCCATGTGGCGGCTGGCTGCCCGCGGAGCCGAGGTCATCGGCTACGACCGGTACGCGCCGGGTCACGACCGCGGCGCGGCCGGGGGCGAGACCCGCATCTTCCGCGCCGTGCACCTCGGTGACCCCGGGTACATTCCGCTGCTGCGGCTCGCCGACCGGATGTGGGACGGGCTCCAGCGCGAGACCGGCTTCCCGCTGCGCCGTCGCAGCGGCTGCCTGGTGATGGGCGAGACCGAGTCCGCGTCCATGCGCCTGCTCCGCTCCGCCAGCACCACCCACCGGCTGGACCACGACGTACTGGACCGGGAGGAACTCGCCCGTCGCTACCCGCAGCACCGCCTCCCGGACGGGCACACGGCCGTACTCGACCGGATGGGCTCCATCATCAGGCCCGAGGCGTCGATCCAGGCCGCCGCCACCCGCGCCGAGCAACTGGGCGCCCGGCTGCACCGCTACACACCGGTGCGCGAGATCGCCCCGGCGGCAGGCGGCGGGGTGCACATCGTCACCGACCACGGCACGGACCACGTGGACACCGCGGTGGTGACCGTCGGCCCGTGGGTCAACACCCTGCTCCCGGACCTTCCGCGGACGGTCGACATCCGCAGGCTGATCAGCTCCTGGCACATCCCCACCCGCCACGACTGGTTCGCGGGCGGAGCACCCGCCTTCGTCCGCAGCACCCCCCACGACTGCTACGGACTCCCGTCACCCGACGGCATCTCCGTCAAGCTGGGCCTCTCCTACGCCCGCTACCTGCCCGTACCCGACCCCGAGCGGCTCGACCGCACGGTCCGCCCGGAGGAACTCGCCACCTTCCGCGAGCTCATCGCGGAGCTGATGCCCGACCTGAACCCCGACCCCATCCGGCTGTCGGTCTACATGGAGGGCTACACCGCCTCCGGCAACCCGCTCGTCGGTCATCTCCCCGGCGAGGACGACATCGTCGTCATGGCCGGCTTCTCCGGCAGCGGCTTCAAACTCTCGCCCGCCATGGGCGAGATCGCCGCCGACCTGGCGCTCGACGGCACGACGGACCACCCCGTCGACTTCCTCGCACCGGCTGGCGCCGGCGCCGTCTGAACACGAACCGAAACCGGTTTCCGTTCCCCCGAACCCCTTCCTCGAGAACACATGTGGAGCCCTCCATGAGCGACCCCTCGTTCCGGCCGAAGTACGTCTCGTTCGATTGCTACGGCACGCTGATCGAATACCCGATCACTCCCATCACCCGTGAACTGGTGGGCGATCAGATCCCCGCCGAGCAGTGGGACCAGTTCGTACGGGAGTTCCGCGGCTACCGCTACGACCAGGTCCGCGGCGAGTACTACGCCTACGAGCAGGTGCTGCAGGACTCCTTCGAGCGGGTCTGCCGCAAGTGGGGTCTGAAGGCGGACCCGGACGCGGGCAGGCGGTTCGCCGACGGCGTGCGCAGCTGGGGCCCGCACGCGGACGTGCCGGAGCCGCTGAAGACGATGGGCGAGAACTACGAGCTGGTGATCCTGTCCAACGCGGACGACTCCTTCCTCGCGGAGAGCGTGCCCCGGCTCGGGGCGGACTTCCACGCGGTCTACACCGCGGAGCAGGCCGGCTACTACAAGCCCCGGTACGCCGCCTTCGAGTACATGCTCGACCGGCTCGACGCGTCCCCCGAGGACTTCGTGCACGTCTCCTCGCACACCCGCTACGACCTGATGCCGATGCACGACATGGGCTTCCGCAACCTGGTCTACCTGAACCGCGGCTACGACCCCGTGACCCCCGGCTACGACTACGTGACGGTGAAGTCCCTGGACGAGGTCAACCGCATGCTCGGCATCTGAACTCCCCATCCCTCCGTACGGGACCCGTACGTCCCCGAGTCACGGGTCCCGTACCCCCAGCGAAATCCAGGAGGCTCTGTCATGGAAGACAACCGGATAGGACGCAGAACCGTACTCCGCACCGCGGGTGCGCTGGCCGCTGCCACCGCAGTGACCGGATGCGGCACTCTCATGGGTTCCGGCGGAAGCCGCAGCTCATCGGGTGGCGGCGGCGAGAAGAAGATCGTCGTCAGTAACAGCGGCGGCGCCTACAACGAGGCTCTCACCAAGGCGGTCTACGAGCCGTTCGCCAAGGAGACCGGCATCACGGTCACCACGGTCAACTACCAGTCCGCGCAGGTCATCGCGCAGGTCAGGCAGGGCCGGCCGCAGGTCGACCTGATGGACAACACCCTGCTGATCTTCCAGAAGATGGCCCGCCTGGACTGTCTGGAGCCGGTGGACCACGACCGGCTGAAGAGCGTCAAGGGTGCCGGAATCGCGGAGCACAACCTGCCGGAGCACGCGGTCGGCAAGAACGTCTGGGCGAGCCTGATGGCCTACCGCACGGACAGTCTGAAGCGTGCGCCGAAGGGCTGGGCCGACTTCTGGAACACCCACTCCTTCGCCGGTCAGCGCTCGTTGCAGAGCGCTGAAGCGGACTACCCGGAGCTGGAGTTCGCGCTGCTGGCCGACGGGGTGCCGCTGGACAAGCTGTACCCGCTCGACCTGGACCGGGCGTTCGCCTCGATGTCGCGGATCCGCGGCGAGGTGAAGAAGTTCTGGAACACCGGCGCCCTTCCGGCGGTGCTGCTGGGCCGTAAGGAGGTCGTCATGACCAGCCTGTGGAGCGGCCGCGCGGACGAGCTGATCAAGCAGGGCCAGCCGGTCGCCTACCAGTGGAACGGCGCCCGCAGGCTCACCAACGGCTGGGGCATCCCGAAGGGCGCGGGCAACACGGACGCGGCCTACCAGCTGATCGACTTCTCCCTGCGTCCCGAGGTGCAGGCGGCGTTCGCCAAGCTCTTCCCGCAGGGCCCGGTCGTCCCGGCGGCGACCAAACTGCTCTCGGACGATGTCCTGGCCACGCTGCCGACCTCGCCGCAGAATCTGAAGACCGGGTTCGACACCGATGTGGCCTGGTGGGACAAGAACCTGGAAGCGGTCAGCGAGCGCTGGCGGGAGTGGGCCGATGCCTGAGCGGACCCAACTTCTCGCCTCGGCCCTGGCCCCCGGGTCCCACTCGCTGACCGGTAAGTCGTTGTCCGTCACGGGCCTGCGGAAGTCCTACAGCGGGACGACGGTGGTCGACGGCGTGGACATGGAGATCGCGGCGGGCGAGTTCGTCACCTTCCTCGGCTCCTCCGGTTCCGGGAAGACCACCACACTGATGATGCTCGCCGGGTTCACCGAACCCGACTCCGGAAGCATCGCCGTCGACGGCCGCGACATCACCAGACTCAACCCCGGAAAGCGCGACTTCGGTTTCGTCTTCCAGCAGTACCTGCTCTTCCCGCACATGACGGTCGCGGAGAACGTCGCCTTCCCCCTCCAACTGCGCGCAGTACCCAAGGCGGAGATCCGCCGCCGCGTGGGCGAGACCCTGGAGGCGGCGGGCCTGTCGAAGTTCGCCGGCCGCAAGCCCCGCGAACTCTCCGGCGGGCAGCAGCAGCGCGTGGCCCTGTGCCGGGTGCTCGTCTACCGCCCGCCGATCGTGCTGATGGACGAACCGCTGGGCGCGCTGGACAAGAAGCTGCGCGACCAGATGCAGACCGAGATCAAGTCCATCCAGCGTGAACTCGGCCTGACCGTCGTCTACGTCACGCACGACCAGGAGGAGGCCCTGGTCCTGTCGGACCGGATCGCCATCATGAAGGACGGCCGCATCGAGCAGTTCGACACCCCCCGCGGCCTGTTCGAGCGCCCCCGCACCCCGTTCGTGGCCGACTTCCTCGGCGCCGCCAACTTCCTCACCGGCAAGGTCGAGGACGGTGGGGGAGACGACTGCACCCGGGTGCGCCTCGACACCGGCGGCGTGCTCACCGCCCGCGCCCACCCCTGCGTGCCCGGACAGAGCGTGCGCGCCGCGGTGCGGCCGGGCAGGCTCCGCCTGGTCGGCGCCGAGGAGAGCTGCTGTACCGGCACGGTCGAGACGGCCGTCTACGTCGGCTCGCTGACCCGGATCACGGTCCGTCCGGACGGTGCCGCTCCGGGGACGCCGCCGCTGCGGATCGAGACCGCCGGCGTCCCGCCGCGCACGGGCGAGCGGGTCTGTGTCACCGCCGACCGGGACGACGTCAGCGTCTTCGACGCCGCGGACGGGGGGTGAGCCGTGGCCGGCACCGTTGTCGCACCCACCAAGGTGCGTGTGAAGACGTCCGCGAAGCGCGGACACCGCTCCCGCATCGCCCTGGTCAACGCCGTCCCCGTCACGGTGTTCCTGCTGGTGTTGTTCGTCTACCCGATCATCGGGGTGCTCTCGCTCAGCCTGGAGGGCGACGGCGGCGGCTTCACCCTCCACTGGTACACCGACGCCCTCAGCGGCGTGAACCTCTCGGTACTGGTCTCCACCCTGCGGATCTCCGCCGAGACCGCGCTGCTGAGTCTGCTGGTGGGTTTCGTCCTGGCACACGCCATCGCCCGGATGCGGCCCGTCTTCGCCGCCCTGGCCATGCTGATCGTCGTCGTACCGCACTTCATCAGCGCCCTGGTCCGCACCTACGGCTGGATCATCATGCTCGGTGAACACGGCCTCATCAACACCCTGCTGACCTCCGTACACGCCCCCGGCGCACCGTATTCGCTGCTGTACAACGAGACCGGCGTGGTCATCGGCACCACCTCCGTCATGCTCCCCTACACCGTCCTGGTCCTCCAGGGCGTGATGCGGGGCGTCGACGGCCGGCTCCTCGCCGCGGCGGCAGGCTTCGGCGCGACACGATTGACGATCTTCCGCCGTATCTACCTGCCGCTCGTGGCGCCCGGAATCGGCACGGCAGGACTGCTCAGCTTCATCCTCTGCCTGGGCTACTACATCACCCCCGCCCTGATGGGCGGCGACAAGCAGACCGTCGTCGCGGCGCTCATCGACCAGCAGGTGATGAAGCAGGACCAGTGGAACTCCGCCGCCGCCTTCGGCGTCATCCTGCTCCTGCTCACCTTCGCCGGCCTCGGCGTGCTCGGCCTGGCCAAGCTCCGCCGCACCAAGGCGCACGCACGAAGGAGCAGCTCATGATGGAACTGCCCCCCACCCGGGCCGGACACATCGGCCGCGGCCTGAGCGCCACCGCCATCCTGCTCTTCCTGGCGCTGCCGATCGTCATCATCCTGGTCACGTCCTTCGGCGCGGACGGCATCGGCACCTTCCCGCCCGAGCAGTACAGCACCCGCTGGTACGAGCAGATGGCCGCACCCGGCGGCAACTGGGCCACCTCCATCGCCCTGTCCAGCCTGGTCGCCGCCCTGACGACGGTGTTCTCCCTGATCCTGGGCGTCACCGCCGCCACCGCCCTGGCCCGAGGCCGTCTCCCCCTGCACGCGGCGGTCTACGGACTGGTCCTGGCCCCGATGCTCATCCCCCAGGTGGTCATCGCCCTCGGCCTGTTCCTCTTCTTCGAACCGGCCGGCATGCTCGGCAGCCCCCTCGCCATCGCCCTCGGGCACACGGTGCTCTCCGCACCGATCGCGATCCTCATCCTGATCTCCACCCTGCGCGGTATCGACGAACGGCTCGAGGACGCCGCGGCCAGCATGGGCGCCAGCCGGACGACCATCGCCCGGCGCATCACCTTCCCCCTGGCCACCCCCGGCCTGATCGCGGCAGCGGTGTTCTCGTTCATCACCAGTTTCGACGAGTTCTTCATCGCCCAGTTCCTGTCCACCCCCGACACCCGCACCCTGCCGGTCCTGGTCTTCAACGCCCTGCAGTTCGACGTCGACCCGACCGTCACCGCGGTCAGCGCCGTGCTCATCGCCCTGGCCATCCTGGCCCTCGCCCTGGTCGCCCTCGTCCGCAAACTCGGCGGCCACCGGGGCGGCCAGAACGTCCTCCCCGTCGAACCCCTCACCTGAGCCGGCCTCTGGTGGCGCCCGGCCGCGCCCTCCCCGAACACTTTCCCCGCAGGAGACCCGCAATGAAGACGATCCCGTACTGGGTGGAAACCGCCGGGGCCTTCCCCGACCGGTCCGGCAAGCCACTGACCGAGGACACCGACCTGGTGGTCATCGGCGCCGGCCTGACCGGTCTGTCCACCGCCCTCCACTCCGCCCGCAAGGGCGCCCGTGTCACCCTGGTCGAGAAGAGCCAGATCGGCTCCGGCGCCTCCGCGCGCAACGGCGGTATGGCGAACCTGGGCTTCACGATCGGCGTACGCCAGGCCATCCGCCGGTACGGACTCGAACGGGCCCGCGAGATCTACAACTCCTACGGCGAGGCCGTGGACACCGTCGAGCGGCTCGTGGACGAGGAGTCCATCGACTGCCAGTTCCGTCGCGTCGGACGCCTGGGCGTCGCGTCCCGCCCCGCGCACTTCGAGAGCAAGAAGGCCCAACAGCGCGACCTGGCCACGTACTTCGGACACGAGACCACACTGATCGGCAAGTCCGAGCTGCGTTCCGAGATCGGATCCGACGCCTACCACGGCGGCCTGCTCGACCCGTTCAGCGCCGCACTGCACGTCGGCCGCTTCGTGCGCGGCATGGCCGAGGCGTGCGAGCGCGCCGGTGTCGAGATCCACGAGCGCAACGCGGCCATCGGCGTACGGCGTACCGCCACCGGCCGGTTCGAGGTCAGCACCGAGCGCGGTGTGATCCGCGCCGGGCAGGTCATGATGGCCACCGACGCCTACACCGACAAGAACTTCCCGTGGCTGCGCCGCCGGCAGGTCTGCCTGGGCAGCTTCATCATCGTGACCGAGCCGCTCGGCGAGGAGCTCGCCCGGGACATCATCCCGAAGGCCCGCCTCATCGTCGACTCCAACCAGGTCTGCCACTACTTCCGGCTCACCCCGGACAACCGGCTGCTGTTCGGCGGCCGCGCCCGCTTCGCACCGTCCGACCCCACCTCGGACAAGAAGAGCGGAGCGGTCCTGTTCCGGGAGATGTGCGAGATCTTCCCCCAACTCGCCCGGACGAAGGTCGAGTACGTGTGGGGCGGTTCCGTCGGCTTCGCGATGGACCGCATCGTGCACGCCGGGCAGACCGATGACGGCGTCTACTACTCCCTGGGATACGCGGGCCACGGCGTGCAGATGGCCACGCACATGGGGCAGGTCATGGCCGAGGTGATGGACGGCCACCCCGAGGTGAGCCCGGTGCGCGACCTCGCCCCGCCCCGCATCCCCCTTTACAACGGCACCGCCTGGTTCCTGCCCTTCGCGGGCGCCTACTACAAGACGCTGGACCGTATCCGCTGACCGGTCGGCAGCACCTCTACGCATACAAGGAGAAACCCACGATGACTGTCGTCCGTGATGTTCCCAAGCAGCTGTTCATCGGTGGTGGCTGGCAGGACGCGGAGGCCGGCCGGACCCTGTCCGTGGACAATCCGGCCACCGGCGAGGAGCTGTGCCGGGTCGCCGACGCCTCCCCGGCCGACGGCCGGCGTGCCGTCGAGGCGGCGGTCGCCGCGCAGGCCGCGTGGGCCGCCACCGCGCCCCGGGTGCGCAGCGAGATCCTGCGCCGCGCCTACGACATCATCATCGCGCGCACCGAGGACCTCGCGCTGCTGATGACCCTGGAGATGGGCAAGCCCCTGGCCGAGGCGCGGGCCGAAGTCGCCTACGCGGCGGAGTTCTTCCGCTGGTTCTCCGAGGAAGCGGTGCGCATCGAGGGCGGCATGACCACCGCCCCGGACGGCAGGAACCGCCTGCTGGTCACCCGCCAGCCGGTCGGCCCCTGCCTGCTGATCACTCCCTGGAACTTCCCTCTGGCGATGGGCACCCGCAAGATCGGCCCTGCCCTCGCCGCCGGCTGCACCATCGTCCTCAAACCCGCCCCCCAGACCCCCCTGGCCAGCCTCGCCCTGGCGGAGATCCTCAGCGAAGCGGGTCTGCCGGCCGGTGTGCTGAACATCGTCACCACCACCGACGCCCCCGGCGTCGTCGAGCCGCTGCTGCGGGGCGGGCAGATCCGCAAACTCTCCTTCACCGGCTCCACCCAGGTGGGCCGCATCCTGCTGGCCCAGTGCGCCGACACCGTCATCCGCACCTCCATGGAACTGGGCGGCAACGCCCCCCTCATCGTCTTCGACGACGCCGACCTCGACGTCGCGATCGAAGGCACCATGGTCGCCAAGATGCGCAACATGGGCGAGTCCTGCTGCGCGGCCAACCGCATCTTCGTCCACACCTCCGTCGCCGAGGAGTTCACCACCCGCCTCGCCGCCCGCATGGCAGCGCTGAAGGTCGGGCCCGGCACCGAACCCGGCACCGACGTGGGCCCGCTCATCGACGTCGCCGGCCGCAGCAAGGCCCACGACCTGGTGCGGGACGCCGTCAAGCGCGGCGCCACCGTCCTGACCGGCGGTGAACTCCCCGAGGGGCCGGGCTGCTTCTACCCGCCCACCGTCCTCACCGGCATCGCCCCCGAGTCGGCGATCACCGACACGGAGATCTTCGGCCCGGTCGCCGCGATCCGTACCTTCGACACCGAGGACGAGGCCGTCGCCGCCGCCAACGACACCGAATTCGGCCTGGCCGCCTACCTGTTCACGCAGAACCTCGACCGCGCCCTGCGCGTCGCCGAACGCCTCGAAAGCGGCATGATCGGCCTCAACACCGGACTGGTCTCCAACCCCGCCGCCCCCTTCGGCGGCGTCAAGCAGTCCGGCCTGGGCCGCGAAGGCGGACGCGTCGGCATCGACGAGTTCCTGGAGTACAAGTACATAGCCGTCCCCGTCGGAGCCTGACATGCCCGAGCGACTCGTCGTCCTGTACCGGGGCAACCGGCCACCGGCCACCGGACTCATCGAACGCCTCGCGGACACCGTCTACGCCACCGAGGAGGAACTGCCCTACCTCCTCCCCGGTGCCGACGCCCTCCTGGCCTGGGTGACCATCACCCCGGCCATCCGCGAGGCCTGGCCCGACAACCCGGAGAAGGCACCCCGCTGGGTTCACGCGTCCTCCGCGGGCGTGGACTCCTTCCTGTTCCCCGCCCTGGTGGACGATCCGGGCGTCGTCCTGACCAACGCCCGCGGCGTCTACGACCAGCCGACCGCCGAGTACGTCCTCGGCCTGATCCTCGCCCTCGCCAAGGACTTCCCCGGCACCTGGGAGCACCAGCAGCGCCGCGAGTGGCGCCCGCGCCCCAGCGACGGCATCACCGGACGCACCGTCCTGGTCTGGGGGACAGGGCCGATCGGCCGGGCCATCGCCCGGATGCTGCGCGCCGTCGGGATGCGGGTCTGCGGCGCGGGCCGCAAGGCCCGCACGAACGACCCCGCTTTCGGCACGGTCCACGGTGCGACGACCCTGTCCGCCGCCCTGGCGGAGGCGGACTACGTCGTCCTCGCCGCACCCCTCACCCAGGAGACCCGGGGCATGGTCGACGCCCCCGTGCTCGCCGCCATGAAGCCCGGGGCGCGACTGATCAACGTCGGCCGGGGCGGACTCGTCGACGAGGAGGCCCTGGTCGGCCACCTCGCCGCCGGACGGCTCGCCGGTGCCGCCCTGGACGTGTTCGCCCAGGAGCCGCTGCCTGCCGAATCGCCCCTGTGGGACATGCCCGGCGTGATGATCTCCCCGCACACGGCGGGCGAGACCACCAGCGAGCGGGAGGCGCTCGTCGAGGTGTTCCTCGACAACCTCACCCGGCACATCGAGGGCCGGCCGCTGCGCAACGTCGTGGACAAGCGGCGCGGATACGTGATCGACAAGACGTACCCCGCCTGAAAGGCGAGGAGCAGGCGCCCCGGCCGGTAGCCTCCACCGGCCGGGGCGCGTGCTACTCGCCCCTTCCGCGTCCCAGCACGCTGCCGGTCACCGCCAGCACGGACAGCACCACCAGCGCCGCGGCCGGGCCGAGGACGGTCCAGGGTGCCAGTTCGGCGTACGGCTGGTTCTCCGAGAGAAGGCGGCCCCACTCCGGGGTGGGCGGCTGTTCGCCCAGGCCCAGGAAGCCCAGGGAGGCCAGGACCAGGACCGTCGTGGGCAGCCGGAGCAGGGCGTTGCGCAGGAGGGCTGGGACCACCGAGGGCAGCAGGTGGCGGCGCAGCAGGTGCAGCCGCCCCGCGCCGAGCGCGACGGACGCGGCGATGTGTCCGCTCGCGCGTTCCTGTTCCAGCAGCGCGGAGGTCTGGGCGGCGTACGGGCTCCAGCCGACCACGCAGACCGCGCACGCCGCGCCCCACACCGACGGTCCGGTCACGCCCGCGATCAGCAGGCCCGCGAGGACGGCGGGCAGCGTCGACACGACCTCAGTCGGGCCCGCGCTCGCCCTCGGTGCCATGCCCAGCAGCAGTCCGGTGACGGCGCTGACCGCCGTCACGACGAGGGCGACCGCGACCGTGCGCAGCGCCCCGTGGCCCAGCCGGGCCAGGAGGTCACGGCCCAGGGCGTCCGTGCCCAGGGGGTGTTCGAGGGACGGGGACAGCAGCCGGGCCGCCGTGTCGACCTGGAGCGGGTCGCGCAGGAGGCCCGCGGTCACCAGGGCGAGCAGGAGCAGTGCACAGGCCGCGGTGACCCAGCGCAGGGAACGCGGCACCGTGAGCGGGGGCCGGTGCAGGGCAGGCAGGGCGCCGTCGCGCAGGGGGCGGCCGAGCAGGGCGTGACGCAGGGCGCGGATCAGCATGCCCGCGGCGACGCCCAGCAGGACCAGGGCCAGGGTCGCCGTCTGCAGCACCGGGAGGTCCTGCGCGACGGCGGCTTCCAGCGCGAGCCGGCCGAGCCCGGGGATGTTGAAGATCTTCTCCACGGCGACCGCACCGCCGACCAGGGCCACGACGGTCGGCAGCAGTTGCGGCAGTATGCCGGGCAGGGTGCGGCGCAGTCCGTCGCGGGCGATGTGACCGGGCGGGAGCCCGATGGCGCAGGCCGTGCGCGCCCAGGGTTCGTGGAAGGCGGCGGGCAGAGCCTGGTCGAGCATGCCGCCGAGCATCGCGCCCGACGGGATGCCGAGCGCGAGCGAGGGCAGCACCATCGACTGCGGCCCCTCCCACCCGCTGGACGGGAACCACCCGAACCACACCCCGCAGACGGTGGCCAGCACCGAGGCGAGCAGGAACTTCGGCAGCGACGCCAGGACGGCGGCCGTGGTGCCCGCCCGGTCCTGCCGCAGCCGGCGCCGGGAACCGAGGAAGACCGTACGGGCACACACCAGTCCGGCGACGAGCACGGTGACCGCGAACGCGCCGAGCATCAGCGTCAGGGAGACCGACAGCGCCGCCCCGGCCTGCGGCATGACCGGTGCGCCGGAGACCCACGACACGCCCGCGTCCCCGCGTGGCAGGCCGCCCAGCCAGTGCGCGAGGTGGACCAGAGGGCCCTCGTCCAGGCCCAGCTGCTCCCGCACGACCGCCAGTTCCGCCGGCGTGGGGTTCTGGTCGGCCGAGCGGGCGCGCAGCACCGTGCGGGCCGGGTCCGCGCCGGACAGCCAGGGGAGCAGGGCCACCGCCCCGAGCAGTGCGGTACCGGCGAGCACTCGGCCGGCGGCCGCCGGCCAGAGGGACGGGCGGGTGGCGGCGGGGGCGTGCGCGAGGCTCATGCGGGTTACTTCAGGTGCGTGTCGACGTCGATGAGGGACCGTTCGCGCGGGTCGAGGATCACGCCCTCGACATCGGCCGCGATGCCCTGCACCGCCTGCTCGTGGACCAGCGGCACCACCGCGTCGGTGCGCAGGATCTCCGCCTCCGCCCGCATGATCTTCTCCCGGCGGCTCCCGGTGTCCCGCTCCGCGGCGGCGGCCCGGATGGTCTTGTCCACCGCGGCGTCCTTCAGGCCGGCGATGTTGTAGACGCCCTCGCTGGTGAAGTCGCTGGCGAGGTAGTCGACCGCGTCGCCGGTGTCGAGAAGCGTCACCCGCGAGAAGACGAGGGCGTCGTACTTCCCGGCGAGCAGGTCGCCCTCCATCTGCGTGTACTCGCGCACGTCCTGCTTCACGGTGAACCCGGCCTTCTCCAGCTGCTGCTGGAGCACGGTCGCGGCCTCGGGCAGCTCGGCCCGGTTGGTGTAGGTGGCCAGCCGCAGCGTCCTGCCCCTGGTGCCGGTCTTGACCTCGGCGGTGGTCGCGGCCTCGGTGCGGCCCGTCACCTCGGCGCGCTTGTCGGCAGCCCAGGGGACCGCGGGCCCGAACAGGCCCTGCGCGGGGTCGGCGTAGCCGCCGAAGACGGAGTCGACCAGCGCGGAGCCGTCGACGGCCTCGCGGGCGGCGGCGCGCAGCCCGGCGTCGGTGAACAGGCCGCTGCCGGTGTTGAGGATCAGGCTGTCGGTGCGCACCGAGGGCACCTCGTGCCGGGTCTGCTTGTCCAGCAGCTTCGCCTGGGCGGTCGGGATCCACTCGGCGATGTCGGCCTCGCCGCCGCGCAGCGCGTTGGCACGGGCCGTGCCGTCGGCGATCCAGCTGACGTCGATGCCGGGCGCCTTCGCCTTGCCACCCCAGTAGCCGTCGAAGCGGTCGAGCGTCGCCTTGGCCTTGCCGCTCAGCCGGGTGATCTCGAACGGGCCGGTGCCGGTGCCGACCGGGCTGACGGCGCCGTCCTTCGCGTACGCCTTCGCCGACAGGATCGCCAGTGCGGGGCTGGCCAGCCGCAGCGGCAGCACCGGGTCGGGCGACTTGGTGGTGAGGGTGACGGTGTCGGCGTCCTCGGCCTCGGCGGTCAGTGACACGTCACTCAGGACGCGGGGCTTGGGCTTGGCGGCGCCCGCGTGGTCGAGCGCGTCGACGACGGCCTGGGCGGTGAGCTCGGTGCCGTCCTGGAACTCGGCCTCGCGCAGCTCGAAGGTCCAGGTGGTGTCGCCGTCCCGCTTCCAGGACTTCGCCAGCGCGGGCTTGGCCGTGCCGTTCTTGTCGAGGGCGGTGAGGCCCTCGGCGACGGACAGCTTGCTCAGCGCGGTGGCGTCGTTGCTGTACGGGGACAGCGCCTGCACCGGCGGCACGGCCAGCGCGACCCGCAGCCGCCCGCCCGATCCCGCGCCGGTGTCGCTGTCGCCGGGTGCGAAGCAGCCGGCCAGCAGAGGGGTGAGAGCGAGTGCCGCTATGAGGCCGCGGGAGGTGGTGCGCATGTCGGATCCTGTCGTGCGGGAGGTCGGGCAGGCCGCTGCGGCCCGGTCGGGGCTTGATCGGCGACGGTCAGCATATAAGGGGAGCCTTACCAAACTCTCAGCCAGGTAGGTGAAATCTCAACGATTGGACGGTCGCGGGTCGAACGAAGGCCTCTCGACCCGCTGTTCGAGCTGTGCCATCGTGTGCGCCGAGCGGAGGTGATGCGCATGACCGGCGCGGACCCGGGGCTGTTCGGTCCGGAATCGGTGACCTGGCAGCTTCACAGCGACCCCGTGATGTGGATAGCGGGCGTCCGGGCGCTCTACCTCCAGGCCCTGCACCCCCGCGTGGTACGCGGGGTCACACAGAACTCCGACTTCCGTCGTGACGCCTGGGGCCGGCTGATGCGCACGGCCGACTTCGTCGGAACGACGACGTACGGCACCACCGAGGCCGCCGAGCGTGCCGGCGCCCGGGTCCGGAAGATCCACCGCATGCTGACCGCGACCGACCCGGACACCGGTGAGCGCTACGGCGTCGACGAACCCGCGCTGCTGATGTGGGTGCACTGCGCCGAGATCGACTCCTATCTGCACGTCGCGCGCAGGTCCGGGTTCCGGCTCACCGATGCCCAGGCCGACCGTTACGTCGCCGAACACCGGCAGAGCGCACGCCTGGTGGGCCTCGACCCCGACGCCGTACCCGCGAACCGGGTCGAGATGGCCGAGTACTTCGAGAAGGTGCACCCGGACCTCGCCGCCGGACCCGAGGCACGCGAGGTGGACGACTTCCTGCTCCGCCCGCCGACGCACCCGCTCCTCGTACCGGCGCGCGAGGTGCTGTGGCGGCGCGTGGCACACCTGGCGTACGCCTCCCTGCCGCCGTACGCCCACGAGTTGTACGGCAGACCGGCCCCCGCATCCGCCACCGTCACCCGTCAGCTGCGCCTCGCAGGCCTCCTGCTGCGCCGCATTCCCGCACGTGTGCGGTGGCAACTCCCGCCCAAACACATTCTGCGGGCCATGGCGAGGCTCGGCCCCGACGCGCGCCCGGCACCGTACAAACTCGGACGATAGGCCGCCATACTGAGTGGGCCAGGGGAGGCGCGGGCGAACAGCTACCGGGGGGAGCGTCGCGCGAGATGGGGGACAGCAGGCTCATCCATGGCCGATACAGGCTGCTCGAACTGATCGGGCGCGGCGGCATGGGCGAGGTGTGGCGGGCACGGGACGAGTCCCTGGGCCGGCACGTCGCCGTCAAGTGCCTCAAACCGCTGGGCCCGAACCACGACCACGCCTTCACCCGCGTACTGCGGGAGCGGTTCCGCCGCGAGGCCCGGGTGGCCGCCGCGCTGCAGCACCGGGGCATCACCGTGGTGCACGACTTCGGCGAGTCCGACGGCGTCCTCTACCTCGTCATGGAGTTGCTGGACGGCCGCAACCTCAGTCAGCTCCTGGAGGACAACAAACAGCACCCGCTGCCGGTCGCGGACGTCGTGGAGATCGCCGAGCAGGTCGCCGCCGCCCTCGCCTACTGCCACGAACAGGGCATCGTCCACCGTGATCTGAAGCCCGCGAACATCGTGCGGCTCGGCGACGGCACGGTGAAGATCTGCGACTTCGGCATCGCCCGCCTCGGCCACGACATCGGCTTCACCTCCAGACTGACCGGCACCGGCATCGCGATGGGCACCCCGCTCTACATGTCCCCGGAGCAGATCGGCGGCGACGGGGTCGACCACCGCAGCGATCTCTACTCGTTCGGGTGCGTCCTGTACGAGATCGCCACCGGCGTGCCGCCCTTCGACCTCGACGACGCGTGGGCGATCCTCATCGGCCACCGCGACACCCCGCCCCGCCCGCCGCGCGAGCACCGCGCCGAACTGCCCGAGTACTTGGAGCGGGTCGTCCTCGACCTGCTCGCCAAGGAACCCGGGCAACGCCCCGACGACGCCCGCGAGCTGGCCCGCCGGATCAGCGCGCACCGGGCCGCGCCGGCGTACGTGAGGGCCGTCGCGGCGGCCCGCCCGGCTCCCGGCGTGCCGGTGGGCACGGGCCGGCTGCCCTCCTGGACCCGCGGCATGACCACCGGCCACAAGGCGACCGGCACAGGGCTGCGCACCGCACCGTCGGACCCGGCGGCGGGACTGTCCGGCGAGTGGATCGCCCGGCCCGCCACCGGCCCCGTCGTCGAGGAACCCGCTCCCGCGGAGCGGCCCGCCCCGCCCACGGAGGTCCTGACCGCCCTGGCCGGCCGGCACAACGCGGGCCTGAGCCTCGGCCGGCTCGGCCGCTGGACGGAGGCCGGCGAGGTGCACCGGGCGGTCGCCGCCGAACGCGAGCACCTCCTCGGCCCCGACCACCCCGACACCCTCGCCAGCCGCTACGAGGTCGCCTTCACGCTGAGCCGCACCGGCCGCGCCGCGGACGCCCTGCGCGAGTACAAGCACGTCACCGAGGCCAGGATCCGCATGCTCGGCGCCGATCACCCCGACGCCCTGGCCGCCCGCCAGGAGATGGCCTACGTGCTCGGTCAGCTGGGCCGCCCCTTCGACGCCCACCGCGTCTACACATCGGTGCTCACCGCCCGCGAGCACACCATGGGCCCCGATCACCCCGACACCCTGCGCTGCCGCCACAACCTCGCCTTCAACCTCAGCCGCCTCGGCCGCCTGGAGGACTCGTACCGCATGGCCCGCGAGGTGGCCGCCGCCCGCGCCCGCGTGCTCGGCCCCGACCACCCCGACACCCTCGTCACCCGCTACGAAGTCGCCTACGCGCTCGGACAGTTGGGCCGCTGGTCCGAAGCCCTCGAGACCTACCGCGAGGTCGCCGAGGCCCGCGGTCGCGCCCTCGGCCCGGACCATCCCGACACCCTCGCCGCCCGGCACGAGATCGGCATCAGCCTGGGCCGCCTCGGCCACAGCGCCAGGGCCCTGGACCTCTACCGCGGCCTGGCCGAGGACCGCACCCGCAGCCAGGGCCCCACCCACCCCGAGACGCTGCGCGCCCGCCACGGCCGCTGCGTCAACCTCGGACGGCTCGGCCGCTGGGAGGAGGCCCTCGCCGAGTCCCGTGAGGTGGCCGCCCTCCGCGAACAGGTTCTCGGCTCCGACCATCCGGACACCCTGGTCAGCCGCCGCGAGGTCGCCGTCGGCCTCGGCTGGCTGGGCCGCTGGGCCGACGCGCTCACCGAGTACCGGCGGGTGGCCGCCGCCCGCGAACGCGTCCTCGGCGCCGACCACCCCGACACCCTCGCCAGCCGCAACGACGAGGCCCACTGTCTGGAACAGCTCGGCCGCAGCGCCGAGGCCGTGGCCCTGTACCGAAGAGTGGCGGCCCTGCGGGAGCAGCGGGCCGCGGCGGGGCGCTGACCCCTGTTGAGCAGGCAGGCGCCGTCTGGCCGACCCGGATCACCCCGTGTTACCAAGAACCATGACCGCACCCGAGGGACCCCGCGCACACCGGACGTACGACGCCGTCATCGTCGGCGGCGGCCACAACGGCCTGGTCGCCGCCGCGTATCTGGCCCGGGCCGGCCGCTCCGTGCTGGTCCTGGAGCGGCTGGACCACACGGGCGGCGCGGCGGTGTCCACCCGGCCCTTCGCCGGGGTCGACGCCCGGCTGTCCCGCTACTCGTACCTGGTCAGCCTGCTGCCGAAGAAGATCGTCCGGGACCTCGGCCTGGACTTCCGGGTCCGCACCCGTACCGTCTCCTCCTACACGCCCGCCGAGCGCGACGGCCGGCCCACCGGACTCCTCGTCGGCGGCGGCGAACGGCGCACCCGGGAGGCGTTCACCCGGCTCACCGGCTCCGACCGCGAGTACCGGGCCTGGCAGGAGTTCTACGGCATGACCGGCCGCGCCGCCCAGCGGATCTTCCCGACCCTCACGGAGCCGCTGCCCACCCGCGACGAACTGCGCCGCCGCCTCGACGACGAGGAGGCCTGGCGGGTGCTGTTCGAGGAGCCGATCGGTGTCGCCGTGGAGGAGCGCTTCGAAGACGACCTGGTGCGCGGCGTCGTCCTCACCGACGCACTCATCGGCACCTTCGCCGACGCCCACGACCCCTCCCTGAAGCAGAACCGCTGCTTCCTCTACCACGTGATCGGCGGCGGCACCGGCGACTGGGACGTGCCCGTCGGCGGCATGGGAGCCCTCACCGACGCCCTCGCCGACACGGCACGCGCGGCGGGGGCGGTCCTCGCCACCGGCCACGAGGCGCTGCGCGTCGCCACGGACGGCCGAACCGCCGAGGTCACGTATCGCACGGCCGACGGCGAAGGCACCGTCGCCGCCCGGCACGTCCTGGTGAACGCCTCACCGCAGGCCCTGGCGGACCTGACCGGCGCCCCGCGCCCGGCCCCCGCCGAGGGCGCCCAGTTGAAGGTCAACATGCTGCTCAAGCGGCTGCCGCAGCTGCGCGACAGCTCCGTCGACCCGCGCGAGGCCTTCGCCGGCACCTTCCACATCGCCGAGGGCTACGAGCAACTGGCCGCCGCCCACGCCCAGGCCGCCGCCGGTGAGCCGCCGGCCGCGCCGCCCTCCGAGATCTACTGCCACTCGCTCACCGACCCGACCATCCTCGGGCCCGACCTGGCCGAGCAGGGCTACCAGACGCTCACCCTCTTCGGCCTGCACACCCCGGCCCGGCTGTTCGAGCGGGACAACGACGCCGTACGCGAGGACCTGCTGAAGTCGACCCTCGCCCAGCTCGACGCCCACCTGGCCGAACCCCTCGCCGACTGCCTGGCCACCGACGCGGACGGACGCCCCTGCATCGAGGCCCGGACCCCGCTCGACCTGGAGCGGGACCTCGGCCTGCCCGGCGGCAACATCTTCCACCGCGAGCTGAGCTGGCCCTACGCCCAGGACGGCACCGGTCGCTGGGGCGTGGAGACGGGGCACGTGAACGTGCTGCTGTGCGGGGCGGGCGCGGTACGCGGGGGCGGGGTCAGCGGGGTGCCGGGGCACAACGCGGCCATGGCGGTGCTGGAGAACGACCCCGAGTGACCCCTCAGTCGGCGGACCGCGTCCACCCCACTGCCCGCAGGCGCGCCGCGTCCGCCGGGCGCGTCTCGTCGAACAGGACGTCCCCGGCCGCTTCCACCCGCAGTCCGTCGACGTAACAGCCGCGCCCGACGTACAGCCGGTCCGTCGCGTACCGCCAGCGCAGGGCGAGCTCCCGCGCGGTGGGGACGTCCGCGGTGAGCCCGTGCCAGACGCGGCCGGACCAGCCGGTGACCGAGCCCGACGGGTGCTGCTCCGGAGCCTGACCGCGGCGGGAGGTCGTGAAGGGCACCGGCTGCCAGGTCGTGCCGCCGTCGGTCGTGGCCTCCAGGGCCAGGAGGTCGGCCTTGGGCTCGGTGTCCCACCACAGCGCGCAGCGCAGCCGTGCCCGGCCGGCGGACGTGTCGAGGGCGGGGAGGGTGAGGGCCGCCGTCGTGGAGACCGCCATCCCGGAGAACCAGGCCGTGCGTCCCCGCGCCGGCCGGACCGGCACGGCCCGCGCCATGGTGTTGGCCGCGGTGACCCTGGGCGCGGATCCGGAACGCCAGCTCCGTACCGGATGCACCGAGTTGCCGAGGACGACGAGGAAGGAGTCGGTCGTCGGGTCGAGCACCAGTGAGGTGCCCGTGAAACCGGTGTGCCCGGCACTGCGCGGCGTGGCCATCGCCCCCATGTACCAGTGCTGGTAGAGCTCGAATCCGAGGCCGTGCTCGTCCCCGGGAAAGGCGGTGTTGAAGTCGGTGAACATCAGCTCCACCGACTCCGGTTCCAGGATCCGGGCCCGCCCGTAGACGCCGCCGTTGAGCAGCGTACGGCCGAGGACCGCGAGGTCCCACGCGTCGGAGAACACGCCCGCGTGGCCCGCGACCCCGCCCAGGCTGAAGGCGTTCTCGTCGTGCACCTCGCCCCATACCAGGCCCCGGTCCAGGCCGGACCACGGTGCCCGCGCGTCCTCCGTGGCCGCGATCTTCGGACGCCAGGACGCGGGCGGGTTGTAGCGGGTACGGCGCAGGCCGAGCGGTGCGGTGATCTCGTCACGGAGCAGGACGTCCAGGGTGCGGCCCGTGATCCGTTCCAGCACGAGCTGGAGCGAGATGAGGTTCAGGTCCGAGTACAGGTAAGCCGTGCCGGGCGCGCTGACCGGCGCCTCGTTCCAGATGCGCTGGAGCTTCTCCTCGTACGTCGGCGCGCTGTACAGCGGGATCCAGGCGCGGAACCCCGAGGTGTGGGTGAGGAGCTGACGGATCGTGATGTCCTGCTTGCCCGCGCGCCCGAAGTCCGGTAGGTACGAGGCGACCTTCGCCTCCAGCTCCAGTGCGCCCCGCTCCATCTGCTGCACGGCGAGGATCGAGGTGAACAACTTCGACACCGACGCGAGGTCGAAGACGGTGTCCTCGGCCATCGGGATCTGCTGGCCGGGCGGGAACTCGACACCGGTGTCGGTCTTCTCGTCGTAGGCCCGGTAGCGCACCGCCATGCCGATGGGGCGGTGCAGCGCGACCGTGCCGCCGCGTCCGGCGAGCAGGACGGCGCCCGCGTACCAGGGGTGCGCGGGGGAGGGGCCGAGGAACGCCTCCGCGTCGGTGACGAGCCGGCGCAGGTGGGAGGAGAGCAGTCCGGCGCGTGCGGCGGAGCCGTGCCGCAGGGTGGGGCGCCGGCCGGTCGTCGCCGAGGAGGCTCCGGCGGGCCCGGCGGGCAGCGGGGCGAGGGCGAGTGCACCGCCCAGGGCCAGGCCCCCTCTGCCCAATTGACGCCGGGTCAGTTCGCTGCTCGCCGCTCTGCCGGTCACCGCGTACCCCTTCGCCTCAACCGCCTCGCGTGTCCCCCGGAAGTATGTCCCCCGCGCGCCGCCGCGAATCCGGCGGAGAATCCTCCACGGAAGCCGGCACGGGGCATCGGTGAATCCGCCCGGCGCACCGGGGAATCTGACGGAGCATCAGAAAACCTCTTCCGTCCTCCGGAGGACTCCGGCATCCTGCGCCCATGCAGACGGAGCTGAGCCAGACACTGGGAATCGAGCACGCCGTCTTCGGCTTCACGCCGTTCCCCGCCGTCGCCGCGGCCATCAGCCGGGCGGGTGGCCTCGGCGTCCTCGGCGCGGTCCGCTACACCGCCCCCGACGAGCTCAAACGCGACCTGGACTGGATCGAGGCACACGCCGACGGCAGGCCGTACGGGCTGGACGTCGTGATGCCGGCGAAGAAGGTCGAAGGCGTCACCGAGGCGGACGTCGAGGCGATGATCCCCGAAGGGCACCGGCAGTTCGTCCGGGACACCCTGGCCAAGCACGGCGTGCCCGAACTCGCCGAGGGCGAGGCGTCCGGCTGGCGCATCACCGGCTGGATGGAGCAGGTCGCGCGCAGCCAGCTCGACGTCGCCTTCGACTACCCGATCCGGCTCCTCGCCAACGCCCTCGGCTCTCCGCCCGCCGACGTCATCGCCCGCGCTCATGACCAGGACGTCCTCGTCGCCGCACTCGCGGGCAGCGCCCGGCACGCCCGCAAGCACCGGGACGCCGGGATCGACATCGTCGTGGCGCAGGGCTACGAGGCGGGCGGGCACACCGGGGAGATCGCCTCCATGGTGCTCACCCCCGAGGTCGTCGACGCCGTCGCCCCGCTGCCCGTGCTGGCCGCAGGCGGCATCGGCAGCGGACCGCAGGTGGCTGCCGCGCTCACCCTCGGCGCTCAAGGCGTGTGGCTGGGCTCCCTATGGCTGACCACCACGGAAGCGGACCTCCACTCACCCGCCCTGACCCGCAAGCTCCTCGCGGCCGGCTCCGGCGACACCGTCCGTTCCCGCGCGCTGACCGGCAAGCCCGCACGCCAGTTGCGCACCGAGTGGACCGACGCCTGGGACGATCCGGACGGGCCCGGCACCCTCCCCATGCCGCTGCAGGGGCTGCTGGTCGCCGAGGCCGTCTCACGCATCCAGAAGTACGAGGTCGATCCGCTGCTCGGCACCCCGGTCGGCCAGATCGTCGGCCGGATGAACAGCGAACGCAGCGTCCAGGCCGTCTTCGACGACCTCACCCGCGGCTTCGAACAGGCCGTGGACCGCGTCAACCGCATCGCCGGAAGGAGCGGCCAGTGAACACCAGTGCTCCCGTGGGCTTCTGGGCCCAGGCCACCGCCGACCCCGACCGCGCGGTCCTGGTCGTCCCCGACGGCGAGGAGTGGACCGCCGGACGGCTGCACGCCGCCGCCAACCGGCTCGTGCACGGCCTGCGCGCGGCCGGGCTGGAACGCGGCGACACCTTCGCCGTGGTCCTGCCCAACGGCGTCGAGTTCCTCACCGCGTATCTCGCCGCCAGCCAGGCCGGGTTCTACCTCGTCCCCGTCAACCACCACCTGGTAGGACCGGAGATCGCGTGGATCGTCTCCGACTCCGGCGCCAAGGTGCTCCTCGCCCACGCGCGCTTCGCCGACGCCGCCCGCGACGCCGCCGACGAGGCCGGCCTGCCGGGCAGCCACCGGTACGCCGCAGGCACGGCCGAGGGCTTCCGCCCGTACGCCGAACTCCTCGACGGGCAACCCGATTCGGCGCCCGCCGACCGCACCCTCGGCTGGGTCATGAACTACACCTCGGGCACCACCGGCCGCCCCCGCGGCATCCGCCGCCCGCTGCCCGGCAAACCGCCGGAGGAGGCGTACCTGGGCGGCTTCCTCGGCATCTTCGGCATCCGGCCGTTCGACGACAACGTGCACCTGGTCTGCTCGCCGCTCTACCACACGGCCGTCCTGCAGTTCGCCGGAGCGTCCCTGCACATCGGCCACCGGCTGGTCCTCATGGACAAGTGGACACCCCAGGAGATGCTCCGCCTCATCGACGCCCACGGCTGCACCCACACCCACATGGTCCCCACCCAGTTCCACCGGCTGCTGGCGCTGCCCGACGAGGTGAGGGACCGCTACGACGTCTCCTCCATGCGGCACGCCATCCACGGCGCCGCGCCCTGCCCCGACCATGTGAAACGGGCCATGCTCGACTGGTGGGGCCCCTGTGTGGAGGAGTACTACGCGGCCAGCGAGGGCGGCGGCGCCTTCGCCACCGCCGAGGACTGGCTGAAGAAGCCCGGCACCGTCGGCAAGGCCTGGCCCATCAGCGAGCTCGCGATCTTCGACGACGACGGCAACCGGCTGCCGCCCGGTGAACTGGGCACCGTCTACATGAAGATGAACACCGGCGGCTTCTCGTACCACAAGGACGAGGCCAAGACCCGCAAGAACCGCATCGGCGACTTCTTCACCGTCGGCGACCTCGGCCATCTCGACGAGGACGGCTACCTCTTCCTGCGCGACCGCAAGATCGACCTGATCATCTCCGGCGGGGTCAACATCTACCCGGCCGAGATCGAGTCGGCCCTGCTCGCCCACCCCGCCGTCGCGGACGCCGCCGTCTTCGGCATCCCGCACGACGACTGGGGCGAGGAGGTCAAGGCCGTCGTGGAACCGGCCCCCGGACACCGGCCCGGACCCGCCCTCGCCGCCGACCTCCTCGACCACTGCGCCCACCGGCTCGCCGGGTACAAGCGGCCCAGGAGCGTCGACTTCATCACCGAGATGCCCCGCGACCCCAACGGCAAGCTGTACAAGCGGCGGCTGCGGGAGCCGTACTGGGAGGGCCGGACGCGGGCCTGACCGGGGCGCCGCCCCACAAGGGGCGGCACCCCTCGCGACGGTCAGCGGCGCTCGTGCACCCGCACGACCTTCAGCTTCGGCGAGGACCGGATGTCCTTCTCGCAGAAGCGCGACGTCACCCACTTCTCACCGGAGAACAGCCGGGTCTGATCGGCGAAGTGCGGCGACTTCGGGTTCGACGACTGGGAGTACGTCAGCAGCGTGCGCGCCACCGGGCAGCGGCTGGCGTCCCAGCCGACCGCCTGCAGGTGGCTGCTCCCGAACGGCACCTCCGTGTAGCCGCCCCCGGCCGCGTCCCACGTCGGCTCGATCACGTTCCACACGCCGAGCCGCCCCGCGCCGCCCGGCACGGGCAGGCGCTTGCCGTCGCGGACGACGAACTGGTGCGCGCCCAGCGGCGCGTCGAGCGCGATGCCCGCGGCCCGCAGCTCGGCCACCGCGTCGGCCAGGGCGGTGGGGAGGCCGGGAGCGCCGGTGTTCAGGGTGTTCGGGGTGCGGACCGGGTCCGCCGCCGAGAACGGCACCTTCCACAACCGGTCGGCCGGCACCGCCTGTTCGAGCCGGCGCCAGAACCGGTCGAAGAGCAGCGCTCCCCGGCTGCCGGTGTCCATGGTGCGGTCCCACGCCTTCAGCACGCCGCAGGCCCCCGACACATCGACCGCTGTGCCGTCGCTGCCCGTCGCCGTACCGCCGGGCAGCGCGGCGCACGCCCGTGCCACGTCCCCGGCGGCGAGGTCACCCGCGGGAACCCGGTTGGCGAACTGCTGCTGTTGCAGGTCGCGTACGGTCAGGCCGCCGCGGTCCGCCATCGCGTCCACGTCCTCGATCGCGCCACGGGTGCGCAGGCCGAGCTGGGTGCCCACGGTGCCGAAAACCCGCTCATAGCCGGTGAGCGGCCGGTCGGCGTTGGTCATCCACGCGGTCCCGTTGGAGTTCTCCGCGTACGGGGCGTCCTTCAGCGTCGGCATCCGCGCCGGGCCGAAGATCCCCGGCACGACGGCTCCGGGGTCGCTGCCGAGAGCGCAGTCGCCGCGTGAGCCGTCGAGGATCGCGATCCCGGACGCCGGGTACGTGGTCCTGCCGAGTTCCGTCGAGCAGCGCCGGGCCAACTCGTCGGTGATGCGCGGGAGTACCTGGGACTGGGTGTAGAGGGAGTGCCCCGCCCGGTCGGCGGCGATCGTGTTCACCCAGGGGATGCCCTGGTGCCGATCGAGGGAGGCGAGGACGTCGGCCGTGCTCCGCGCCCTGCTGAAGTCCAGCGAGGTGTCGGCGAAGCGGAGGTTCGCGGCGTTCGGATCGTGGAGGGCGTACGCCGCCTTGCCGGTCCACGGCAGCGGGACCTGGGGGCTGAGGGAGGTGACGACGGGGCCGTAGCGGGTCCACCACTGGGTGCGGGTCACGGGCGTGCCGTCCTTCACCGCGACCGTCACGGTCCGCTTCTTCATGCGCTCCGGCCTGCCGTCCACGAGGTAGGTCGTGGGATCGGCCGGATCGAGCGTCAGCTGGTGGAAGTTGGCCGGAATGCCGGTGGAGACGGTGTGGCTCCACGCCACATGTGCGTTGAACCCGATGGAGATCGCCGGGGTGCCGAGCAGGGACCCGCCGGACACGTTGAGCTCGCCCGGGATGGTCTGCTGCGACTGCCAGAACCGGCGTCCGCCGTCCCACGGGTAGTGCGGGTTGCCCAGCAGCAGGCCACGGCCGTTCGCCGTCGTGTCACCGCGGAAGGCGACCGCGTTGGAGCCCATGCCGGGGTCGCCCCACAGCTCGTCCGCCGCCTTCGCCGCGGTCTTCGCGCCCGGCGTGCGGGCGGACGGCGTGCCGGAGGCGGCTCCGGTCGGCGGCTGCGCGGTTGTGATCGTGTCCACGAACCGCCCCTCGCCGGATATCGAGGCGATGGCGAGCCCACGGGCCGCCACGTCCAGCTCGGTGACGGGCCGGACCCAGGGCACGTCCGCACAGGACGGATCCGTGATCTTCTTCTGCTTCAGCCAGGCGTTGTAACCGGCAGCCCAGCCCCGCATCATGTCCCGGACCTCACGGCTCGGCCCCACGGGCGCCCGCTCGGCGAGCAGCTTCTCCACCGTGCGGCTCTCGCGGACCCCGCGGAAGTACAGATCGCTGGCGAGGTTCGTCCTGGCCGCCGAGAGATCGCCGCCGGCGGGCGCGTCGGCGCCGAAGTACCGGGACCGCTCGCCCCGCAGTGTCACGAACCCGTCGGCGAGCGTGCACACCTCGTCGGCGGCCTGCGCCCAGCCCGTACCGAAGCCCAGGTTCGCGTAGTCCTTCGCGAGGATGTGCGGAATGCCGTACTCGGTGTAGCGGATGACGGCGGACAGGCCGTCGCGGGAAGGGTGTTGCTCTGCTCGCTGGTGGGTCGTGGCGGCGGCCGCGGGTAACGCGGAAGCGGCGGTGAACAGGGCCGTGGCCCCGAGAACGAGTCGTCTCAGACGGCTGCGCATCGTGCCCTCCAACGTCGTCGAGGGAAAGGAGTGACGAGCGTACGAACCTGATCGAAAGTCCGTCAGTTTCATGACACCGGACGCCGTCGACGGCGGCAGGGTTGCTCGCCCGGAGCCGGTCGCGCCCCGGCTCGTCCTGTCCGGGGTCCTTGACCTCCTCGGGCGCTGAACCGAGGATCATGTGTCATGACGACGCCCGGACACGGCAGCACGGTCGACGGAGTCCTGCGGCGCAGCGCCCGGCGCACACCGGCGCGCGTCGCGGTGGAGTACGCCGAGCGCACCTGGACGTACGACGAACTCGACACCGCCGTCTCCCGCGCGGCGCGCGTCCTCCTCGACGAGGGGCTGTCCCCAGGGGACCGGGTCGGCGCCTACGGCCACAACTCCGACGCCTACCTGATCGCCTTCCTGGCCTGCGCCCGCGCGGGCCTGGTGCACGTACCCGTCAACCAGAACCTGACCGGCGACGACCTCGCCTACATCGTCGGCCAGTCCGGCAGCACCCTGGTCCTCACCGACCCGGATCTCGCAGCGCGACTACCCGATGACGCAAGGAGGTTGCCTCTGCGCGACGCCGACGACTCGCTGCTCGCACGGCTGCCCGAGGCACCCGCGTACGACGGCCCCGAGCCGCGCGCCGAGGACCTCGTGCAACTGCTGTACACCTCCGGGACGACCGCCCTGCCCAAGGGCGCGATGATGACGCACCGGGCGCTGGTGCACGAGTACCTGAGCGCGATCACCGCCCTCGACCTCAGTGCGGGCGACCGCCCCGCGCACTCCCTGCCGCTGTACCACTCGGCGCAGATGCACGTCTTCCTGCTGCCCTACCTCGCCGTCGGCGCGACGAACATCATCCTCGACGCACCCGACGGCGACCGGCTCTTCGACCTGATCGAAACGGGCCGTGCGGACAGCCTGTTCGCGCCGCCCACCGTATGGATCGCCCTGTCCGACCGCCCCGACTTCGCCAGCCGCGATCTCAGCGGTCTGCGCAAGGCCTACTACGGCGCGTCGATCATGCCGGTCCCGGTACTGGAACGGCTGCGGGAGCGCCTGCCGGACCTGGCCTTCTACAACTGCTTCGGCCAGAGCGAGATCGGCCCCCTGGCCACGGTTCTCGCGCCCGACGAGCACAAGGGCCGCCTGGACTCCTGCGGCCGGCCCGTCCTGTTCGTCGACGCCCGCGTGGTCGACGAGGACGGCAAGGACGTACCCGACGGCACCCCGGGCGAGATCGTCTACCGCTCCCCGCAACTGTGCGAGGGCTACTGGGACAAGCCCGAGGAGACCGCCGAGGCCTTCCGCGACGGCTGGTTCCGCTCCGGCGACCTCGCGGTACGCGACGCGCACGGCTACTACACGATCGTCGACCGGGTGAAGGACGTCATCAACTCCGGTGGCGTCGTCATCGCCTCACGCCAGGTCGAGGACGCGCTGTACACCCACCCCGGCGTCGCCGAGGCCGCGGTCGTGGGCCTCCCGGACGAGCGCTGGATCGAGGCGGTGACGGCCGTCGTCGTCCCGCGCGGTGAGGTCTCGGAGGCGGAACTGATCGACCACGTCCTCGAGCGGCTCACGCCCTTCAAGGCGCCGAAGCGGGTGGTGTTCGCGGAGAGCCTGCCGCGCAACGCCAGCGGGAAGATCCTCAAGCGGGAGCTGCGGAACGACCTCGGGAACGGGTAGCGCGGGCAGGGGCCGGAGAACCCGGTTGTGCCGGAGCGGCCCCGGGGCCAGGATCGACGGCATGCCGATCTTCAGTGCCCCGGACGGGACCCGACTCGCCTGTCACCTGCGCGGCGAGGGCAAGCCGCTCGTCGTGCTGCCCGGCGGGCCCATGCGGGCATCCGCCTACCTGGGGAACCTGGGCGGCCTGGACGCGCACCGGCAGTTGGTGCTCCTCGACCTGCGCGGTACGGGGGAGTCCGAGGAGCCGGCGGATCCGGGGACGTACCGATGTGACCGGCTCGTGGACGACGTCGAGGCGTTGCGGCTTCATCTGGGGCTGGAGCGGGTGGATGTGCTCGCGCACTCGGCGGGCGGCAGTCTCGCCATGCTCTACGCGGCACGGTATCCGGAGCGGGTGGAACGGCTGGCGCTGATCACCGCCACTCCGTGGGCCCTGGGCAGGCCGGCGACCGCGCGGGACCGGCTGGCCGCGGCCCGGCAGCGTCAGGACGAGCCGTGGTTCCCCGAGGCCTTCCCGGCGTTCGAGGCCTGGCTCGCGAACCCCGCCGACTTCGACCCCCTCATCTGGGCGTTCTGGTACGGCCGTTGGGACCATGCCGCCCAGGCGCACGCCGAGCGCGACGAGGCCGAGACCAACGACGAGGCCGCCGGCCGCTACGGCGCGGAGGGCGCCTACGACCCGGTCGCGACACGGGCGGCGCTCGCCCGGGTCACGGCTCCGGTGCTGGTCCTGGCCGGGGGAGTCGACGGCGGCCCGAGCCCGGCCCTCGCCCGCCGTACCGCCGAGGCCTTCCCGAAGGCGGAGTGCGTGGTGCAGCCGGGCGCCGGGCACTACCCCTGGCTCGACGACCCCGAGTGGTTCACGCGCCGCGTGGCGGCCTTCCTCTCCTGACCGGAGCGGGGCACGCCCCTCTGCCGTCGGCAGAGCGGCCCCGCATCCGCAGCACCCCTCGCCTACCGTGCCCCGCAGGACGCGGAGCCCCTCGTGCTGCTGCACGCCCGCGGCGCCGACGGCGCGGACTGGGCCGGCATCGCCCCCGCCCTGGCCGCCGGACCCCGCCGGGTCTACGCCCCCGACCTGCGCGGGCACGGCCGCAGCGACTGGCCCGGCGGATACGCGTACGAGACCATGCGCGACGACATCCACGCCTTCCTCGGGGCGCTTGGCATCCACCGCGCCGACGTCGTGGGCCACTCGCTCGGCGGCGCCGTCGCCTACCTGCTCGCCCAGCACAGCCCGGCGCCGGTACGGCGGCTCGTCCTGGAGGACGTGCCCGCGCCCTGCCCGCTGGACCCGCCCCGCCCGCCCGCCGAACGGCCGCGCGGGGACCTGCCGTACGACTGGGCGATGATCCTCGCCACCGACGCACAGCGCAACGCACCGGACCCTATGTGGTGGGACCACATGGGGCGGATCACCATGCCCACGCTGCTGATCGGTGGCGGGCCGAGCAGCCCGATCCCGCAGGAGCAGATCGCCGAGCTCGCCGAACTGCTTCCCGACGCCCGGCACATCACCGTCGACGCCGGGCATCTCGTGCACGAGGCCCGCCCTGAGGAGTTCCTCGCGGCCGTGGAGGGGTTCCTCAGCCCTGCGGACCGTACGCCGTCATGAAGCGGTCGCGGAACTTGTCCATGCCCCACCGGGGCGCGTTCCCGGCCGGCTTGAGGCCGTCCGTCCAGCCCCAGTCGGCGACCCGGTCCAGGACCTTCTTGTCGTGGGCGACGATCGTCACCGGCACGTCCTTGCCGGTGTCCCCGGCGGTGACGGTCGGCACCGGCTGGTGGTCGCCGAGGAAGACCAGCACCGTGTCCTCGTCGCCGTAGCGCTCGACCCACTCGGTCAGGCTCCGGATCGAGTACTCGATGGCCCGCCGGTACTCCGTGCGCACCTTCTCCGGGTCCTTCCAGACCTCCGTGGGGTCGGTGCCCTCCTTCTTGATCCGGTGGAACACCGAGCCGTCGCCCAGGTCGTTCCAGTCGATCATCTTCGCGATGGGGGACCAGGGGTTGTGACTGGACGCGAGGATGATCTCCGCCATGATCGGCTCGCGGTCCTTCTTGCCGTGCTCCAGCCGCTCGAAGGCCTCCATGCTGAACTGGTCGGGCACGGGCGTCCAGCTGAAGTACGGGCCGTGGTAGCCGAGGTGCTCGGAGTCGTAGATGTGGTCAAGGCCGAAGTACTTGCCCTCCGGCCAGGCCCGCCGCACCCCCGGCACGATGCCGACGGTGCGCCAGGCGCCCGTCTTCCCGAAGTAGTTCGTCAGCGTCATGCGGTCGCTCGTGGTCAGGCTGCGGTACCGCTGCTGGTTCTTGATCCACAGCCCGGACAGGAAGGTCGAGTGGGCGAGCCAGCTGCCCGCGCCCGTCACCGGCGCCTCCAACCAGCCGCTGCGCGACTCGAAACCGGCCGCCTTCAGCCTGCCGGTGCCCTCCTTGAGCACGGTGTCGGTCTGCTTCGCCATCGCCGGGTCGTCGATCGCCACCCGGCCGTAGCTCTCGATGAACGTGAACAGAACGTCCTTGCCGCGCAGCCCCGTGAGCAACTGGTCGGGCGGCGTCTTCGCGAAGGCGTCCACCGAGGCCTGCTTCTCGAAGACCCGGGCGTCCTTCAGGCCCGCCCGGACCTGCTCCACCCGGTTGCCCAGGAACTCCGCGTTGCCCTTGGTGGCGATCGGAACGGTGCCGATCTGTACGCCCAGCGTCATGCAGGTGATCCACGCCGTGCCGAGGATCAGAGTCGTACGGGCGGCGACGGGCCGGTGCCGGACCATCAGGTGCGTCAGCCGCACCACGGCGAGGGTGGTGAGAACCAGCACCGCGACGAACAGGACGATCACGCCGGCCACGGCCAGCACCTGGCCGGTGCGGCCGAACGTCTCCCTCAGGAAGTCCGTGCCGTTCTCGATCAGGATCCAGTCCAGGACCAGGTCGAAGGGCCGGGCCAGGATCTGGTAGAAGCCCATGTCGACGAACTTCAGGACCGTGACCAGGCCGAGGAACACGCCGGTGACAGCGGCCGTGATCCGGCGGGGCTTCGGCGGCAGTGCGAGCAGCAGGCCGGCGAGCAGCACGCCCTCGGCGGGGATGCGGACGAATGACGCGAACTCGATCTTCTCGATCCGGTTCGGCACGAGCAGCGCGAACAGGACGAGGGCACCGGCCAGCACGCTGGTGCCGATGGAGATGCCTCGTGCCGCCCGGGGGGAGCGGCGCCGCCAGCCGAACCAGCCGGGCTTCGCCGCGCCGGGGGGCGCCGCCGGCGGCTGCTCGGAAGCTGCCTCCTGTGCCGGGGTGGCGGTGGCGCTCTCGGGGGCGTCCGTGCCGGTGCCGCCCTCCGGATCCGCCGTGCCGGTGTCGTCCGGATCCGCCGTGCCGGTGTCGTCATCCGGTTCCGCCTTGCCCTCGGTCGTGTCCGAAAGCTGACGGGAGCGAGTGAAGAGCGACACCCGGTGGTCCTTCCGTGCGGTCTTGCTGGCATGGCGAACAGAGCCCGGAGACCGAGCCTGCCACCACCAGTACGTCCGCACGTCACCTTGGGTTCAATGTTCAGGCCGGAGAATCACCCGTCCGCCGTCACCGCCACCTCCCGCGCCCACCGGTAGTCCGCCTTGCCGCTCGGCGACCGCTGGATCGCCTCGGTGATCACCAGCTGGCGCGGGATCTTGTAGCCGGCGAGCCGGTCACGGCAGTGGGTCTGTATGTCCTCCAGCGACGGCCGCACCGCGCCCGAGCGCAGTTGCACCACCGCCGCCACATGGTGGCCCCACTGAGGGTCCGGCACCCCGGCCACCAGCGCGTCGTAGACGTCCGGGTGGGACTTGAGGGCCTGCTCGACCTCCTCCGGGTACACCTTCTCGCCGCCGGTGTTGATGCACTGCGAGCCCCGGCCCAGGACGGTGACCACGCCCTCCTCGTCGACGGTGGCCATGTCGCCGAGCAGCACCCACCGCTCGCCGTCCCTCTCGAAGAAGGTCCCTGCGGTCTTGGCCGGGTCGTTGTAGTAGCCGAGCGGCACATGTCCGCACTGTGCGATCCGGCCCACCTCACCGGCCGGCACCGGCGCGTACGTGCCCGGGTCCACCACCTGCGTGCGGGCGTTGACCCGCACCCGGAAGCCCCGCTCCGGGCCGGAATCCTCGGTCGCCGTCCCGTTGAAGCCCGACTCCGACGAGCCGAAGTTGTTCAGCAGCATGGCGTTCGGCACCAACTCCTGGAACTGCCGGCGCACCGTGTCCGACATGATCGCGCCGGACGACGACACGCTGAACAGCGACGAGCGGTCGATGTGCCGCAGCGGACCGCTCAGTTCGTCGATCAGTGGCCGCAGCATCGCGTCCCCCACCAGCGAGATGCTGCTGACCCTTTCCTTCTCCACGGTCCGCAGCACCTCCGCGGGCACGAACTTGCGGTGGATCACGACCCGCTGCCCGAAGTTGAAACCGATGAACGCGGTGAGGGTGGAGGTGCCGTGCATCAGCGGGGCCGTCGGGAAGAACGTGATCCCCGCACCGCCGCCGGCGACCCGCTCGGCGACTTCCTCCGGCTTCTTCACCGGCTCACCGGTCGGGGCGCCGCCGCCGAGGCCCGCGAAGAACAGATCCTCCTGCCGCCACATCACACCCTTGGGCATCCCGGTCGTGCCACCGGTGTAGATGATGAACTGGTCATCGGCCGAGCGGGCCGGGAAGCCGCGCTCGGGTGATCCCGCGGACTCCACCTGTGCGAACTCCACACAGGGCACCGCTGCGGCTCCCGGCGCCGGTGCTCCCACCCGGACCAGATGCCGTAGCTTCTCCGCCCGGGGACGCGCCGCCGCCACCCGGTCCGTGAATTCGGCGTCGAAGACCAGCGCCGCCAGGTCCGCGTCCCGGTAGAGGTACACCAACTCCTCTGCCACGTAACGGTAGTTGACGTTGACGGGGACGATCCGCGCCTTGAGGCAGCCCAGCACCGTCTGCAGGTACTCCACGCCGTTGTAGAGGTGGAGCCCGAGGTGTTCACCCGGGCGGATCCCGCTGTCGAGCAGATGGTGGCCGACGCGGTTGGCCGCCGCGTCCAGCTCCGCGTACGTCAGGCGGCGCTCCGCGCCCGTGCCGGGATGGTCGGCGTACACCAGCGCCTCACGGCCGGGGACGACGTCGACGACCGACTCGAACAGGTCGGCAAGGTTGTACTCCACCGCTCCTCCTGACCCCGGGCGTGCCTGGCATCGGACGGTTCGCCGGTCATCAGAGCAAAGGGCGGTCCAACTGTGAAGGGTCCCCGCGAAAGAATCTGACTGTCTGTCAGAAAACCCTTGAAGTGCTTCCCGCCCTACTGCAACCTGTTCTCGTTCCACGAGAGGGGAGTTCGCCATGGGTGGGACGGAACACCTCACCGTGCAGCGCGAAGGCGCCACACTGGTGCTCACGCTCAACAGGCCGGAGGCCAGGAACGCGCTCTCGCTGCCGATGCTCGTCGGCCTCCACGACGGGTGGCTGGAGGCCGACGCGGACGACTCGGTCCGCTCGATCGTCTTCACCGGCGCGGGCGGCTCGTTCTGTTCCGGCATGGATCTCAAGGCCCTCGCCGGGAACGGCATGGCCGGAGAGGAGTACCGCGACCGGCTCAAGGCCGATCCCGACCTGCACTGGAAGGCGATGCTGCGCCACCACCGCCCGCGCAAGCCGGTGATCGCCGCCGTCGAGGGGTACTGCGTCGCGGGCGGCACCGAGATGCTCCAGGGCACCGACATCCGCGTCGCCGCCGAGTCCGCGACCTTCGGCCTGTTCGAGGTGAAGCGCGGCCTGTTCCCCATCGGCGGCTCCACCGTCCGCCTGCAACGCCAGATCCCGCGCACCCACGCCCTGGAGATGCTCCTGACCGGCCGCCCCTACAGCGCCCGCGAGGCCGCCGCCATCGGCCTGGTCGGCCATGTCGTCCCCGACGGCACCGCACTCGACAGGGCCCTGGAGATCGCCGAACAGATCAACTCCTGTGGCCCGCTGGCCGTAGAGGCGGTCAAGGCGTCCGTGTACGAGACCGCCGAGATGACCGAGTCCGACGGCCTCGCCGCCGAACTCACCCGCGGCTGGCCGGTCTTCGACACCGCCGACGCCAAGGAGGGCGCCCGCGCCTTCGCGGAGAAGCGACCGCCCGTCTACAAGCGCGCCTGACCGTGTGTGCCTGACCGAAGGAGCCCTCCGGCATGCCCGAAGTCCTCAAAGCCCCCCTCGTCGTCGAGTTCCCCTTCACCCGTTCCCTCGGCCCCGTCCAGAGCGCGTTCCTGACCGGCCTGCGCGAACGCGTCGTCCTCGGCGTCCGGACCGGCGACGGCCGCGTCCTCGTCCCGCCCGTCGAGTACGACCCCGTCACCGCCGAGGAACTCCGCGACCTGGTCGAGGTCGCCCCCACCGGCACGGTCACCACCTGGGCCTGGAACCCCGCCCCACGCCGCGGCCAGCCCCTCACCACCCCCTTCGCGTGGGTACTGGTCCGCCTCGACGGCGCCGACACGGCCCTCCTGCACGCCCTCGACGCCCCCGGCCCCGCCGCCGTGCACACCGGCATGCCCGTCCGCATCCGCTGGGCCGCGGAACGCACCGGCGCCATCACGGACATCGCCTGCTTCGAGCCGTACGACGGCCGTCGAGCCGAACCGACAGGACACACCGGCGAGTTCGAGGACCCCGTCACCGGCATCGTCGCCGCCGCCCGCCTCGACTACACCTACTCGCCCGGCCGCGCCCAGACCGCCTACATCAACGCCCTCTCCGGCCGGCGCACCGTCGGCGAGCGCTGCCCGTCCTGCCGCAAGGTGTACGTCCCCCCGAGGGGTGCGTGCCCCACCTGTGGGGTGGCCACAGCCGAGCAGGTCGAGGTGGGGCCGCGCGGCACGGTGACCACGTTCTGCATCGTCAACATCAAGGCGAAGAACCTCGACATCGAGGTGCCGTACGTCTACGCCCACATCGCCCTCGACGGCGCCGGCCTGGCACTGCACGGCCGGATCGGCGGCATCCCGTACGACGAGGTCCGCATGGGCCTGCGGGTCGAACCCGTGTGGACCGAGGGCGCCCGCTACCCCGACCACTACCGGCCCACGGGCGAACCGGACGCGGACTACGACACCTACAAGGAGTTGCTGTGACGAGCGCACCGCGGGACCGCGAGATCGCCGTCGTCGCCTTCGCCCAGACCGACCACCGGCGCACCAGCGAGGAGCTCTCCGAGGTGGAGATGCTGATGCCGGTGCTGCACGAGGTCCTCGACCGGACCGGCCTGAAGACCGCCGACATCGACTTCACCTGCTCCGGCTCCAGCGACTACCTCGCCGGCCGCGCCTTCTCCTTCACCCTCGCCCTCGACGGCGTCGGCGCCTGGCCACCGATCTCCGAGTCGCACGTCGAGATGGACGGGGCCTGGGCCCTGTACGAGGCCTGGACGAAACTCCTCACCGGCGACGCCGACACCGCCCTGGTCTACGCGTACGGCAAGTCCTCGCCCGGCTCGGTCCGCGACGTCCTGACCCGCCAGCTCGACCCGTACTACGTGGCACCCTTGTGGCCCGACTCCGTCGCACTCGCCGCCCTCCAGGCGCAGGCCCTCATCGACGCCGGTGACACCGACGAGCCCGCACTCGCCGCCGTCGCCTCCCGCAGCCGTGAGGCGGCTGCCGCCAACCCGCACGCACCACTGCGAGGATCCGTGCCGCAGGGCGACTACCTCGTACAGCCCCTGCGCACCGGCGACTGTCCGCCCATCGGCGACGGCGCCGCCGCCGTGATCCTCGCGGCCGGGGACCGGGCCCGTGAACTGTGCGCACGCCCCGCCTGGATCCGCGGCATCGACCACCGCATCGAGGCCCACGGCCTCGGCGTGCGCGACCTGACCGACTCGCCCTCCACCCGCCTGGCCGCCGAGCGGGCCGGAGCCTTCGAGCGCCCCGTCGACACCGCCGAACTGCACGCGCCCTTCACCGCGCAGGAGATCGTCCTGCGCAAGGTGCTCCGGCTGGGTGACGACGTGGACGTGAACCCCTCCGGCGGAGCCCTCGCCGCCAACCCGATCATGGCGGCCGGCCTCATCCGCATCGGCGAGGCCGCCGCCCGCATCCAGCGCGGCGAGTCCGACCGCGCCCTCGCCCACGCCACGTCCGGCCCCTGCCTCCAGCAGAACCTGGTCGCCGTACTCGAAGGGGAACCCCGATGAGCAAGGAGCCCGTGGCCGTCGTCGGTATCGGCCAGACCAGGCACGTCGCGGCACGCCGGGACGTGTCCCTCGCCGGACTGGTCCGGGAAGCGGCCCAACGCGCCCTTGGGGACGCCGACTTGTCGTGGACCGACATCGACGCCGTCGTGATCGGCAAGGCGCCCGACTTCTTCGAGGGCGTCATGATGCCGGAGCTCTACCTCGCCGACGCCCTCGGCGCCGTCGGCAAACCCATGCTCCGAGTGCACACCGCCGGCTCCGTCGGCGGATCCACCGCACTCGTCGCGGCGAACCTCGTCGCGGCCCGCGTCCACGGCACGGTCCTCACCCTCGCCTTCGAAAAACAGTCCGAGTCGAACGCCATGTGGGGCCTGTCCCTGCCGATCCCCTTCCAGCAGCCCCTGCTCGCCGGGGCCGGCGGGTTCTTCGCCCCGCACATCCGCGCGTACATGCGCCGCAGCGGCGCGCCCGAGACGATCGGCGCCTTCGTCGCCTACAAGGACCGCCGCAACGCGCTCAAGAACCCCTACGCCCACCTGCACGAACACGACATCACCCTCGACAAGGTCATGGCCTCGCCCATGCTGTGGGACCCGATCCGCTACTCGGAGACCTGCCCCTCCTCCGACGGTGCCTGCGCCATGATCCTCACCGACCGTGCCGGAGCCGCCCGGGCACCGCGACCGCCCGCCTGGATGCTCGGCGGCGCGATGCGCAGCGAACCGACCCTCTTCGCGGGCAAGGACTTCGTCTCCCCGCAGGCCGGGCAGGACTGCGCCGCCGACGTCTACCGCCAGGCCGGGATCACCGACCCCCGCCGCGAGATCGACGGCGCCGAGATCTACGTGCCGTTCTCCTGGTACGAGCCCATGTGGCTGGAGAACCTCGGCTTCGCCGGCGAGGGCGAGGGCTGGAAGCTCACCGAGGCGGGCGTGACCGAACTGGACGGGGACCTGCCCGTCAACATGTCGGGCGGCGTGCTGTCCGCCAACCCCATCGGTGCCTCCGGCATGATCCGCTTCGCGGAAGCGGCACTCCAGGTGCGCGGACAGGCCGGAGAACACCAGGTGGACGGGGCTCGCCGGGTCCTCGGACACGCCTACGGCGGCGGATCGCAGTTCTTCTCCATGTGGCTCGTGGGCGACCGGCCCCCCGACTCCTGAAAGGTCCCCTTCACGTGCCCTGTTGGCTGTGGGACACGATCGCTAGGCTGGCCGCGGACGACGAACCGGGAGGAGCACGGACGTGGCCGAGACCACCACCCAGCAGCGCCCGCTCACGGGCTGGGACAAGCCGGAGCTGGACCTCACCAACGCACAGTGGCAGTCCAGCAGCCGAGGGCGGGGGGATGTCCAGATCGCCTTCGTGGAGGGCTTCATCGCCATGCGGAACAGTGCCCGCCCGGAGAGCCCTTCGCTGATCTTCACGCCCGCCGAATGGGGCGCGTTCGTGTCGGGAGCGCGGGAGGGAGAGTTCGACCTCACCTGAGGCCGGGGCGAACCCCTGCGGACGGCCGGGATCCCACGGCCGATCCGGGGGTGTTCCGCCCGCGTTTCCGGACACGCGACCGGAGGCATCTTCCCGGAGCCACCGCCTGAGTCAGGCTGGCCCCCGGGAGGGGACGGTCGGATCCCGGAGGTGAGGAACCCATGAGCACCCTGCCTGTCGTCGCGGCGGTCGACGGTTCGGACGACAGCCTGCGCGCCCTGGAGTGGGCGGTCGACGCCGCTCGCCGGCGCGCGGCACCCCTGCGCGTGGCGCACGTGCGCCAGTACGCCCACTGGGCCCAGCCCGAGGTGCTCGCCGCCGGGCCCGCGGACCCGCAGGACGACCCCGTGCTCGACCAGGTCCGCACCCACCTGGAGGGCCGTGCGGACCAGCCGGACACGGAGTACGTCGGCCTGGAGGGCGCGGCCGGCGTGGTCCTGCCCGAACTGGGTGCCACCGCCCAGCTGCTGGTGCTCGGCTCCCGGGGGCGCGGCGGCTTCGCCAGTCTGCTGCTCGGCTCCAACAGCATGGCCGCCGCCCGCGACGCCGAGTGCCCCGTCGTCGTGGTGCCCCGGCCCGGACGCGAGGTCCCCGACGGGGCGCCCGGCGGTCCCGGCTCGCGGGTGGTCGTCGGCCTGAAGGTGGACGGCCCCGACGAGGCCACACTCGGGTTCGCCTTCGCCGAGGCCGCCCGGCGCGGTGCCCGGCTCCAGGCGGTCGCCGCCTACCCGTGGCCCGCGCAGCCCTGGATGATGCCCGGGGAGATGCCCCCGCCGGTCGTCGACCAGGACGTCATCGAGGACGAGACCCGGGTCCTCGCCGACGGCTTCCTCGCCCCGTACCGCGAGCGGCACCCGGATGTCCCGATCGAGCTGGTCCCGGCGGCGGGCGACGCGGCGGGCCACCTCGTCGCGGCCTCCCTGGACGCCGGCCTCGTCGTCGTGGGCCGCCACCGGAGGCGTCTGCTCTCACCCGTGCGCATGATGGGCTCGGTCACCCAGGCCGTACTGCTGCACGCCGCGAGCCCCGTCGCCGTGGTGCCGCCGTCGCCCCCGCAGGGCTGACCTCGCGTAACGGATACGGCCGGGCCCGTCATTAGCCGCATGCGGGAACCGATCAACGGGCACGCTCGGCTCGCCCTGGACCTGGCCCTCACCATCCGCCACGACGGCAAGGGCGGCGTCACCGACGACCTGACCGGCCCGGCGGACCTGACCGAGTGGGTCCGGGCACACCCCGAGGTCCGGCAGCCCGGGTTCGCCGCAGACGGCTGCGCAGCCGGCCGGCCGGGGGGATGCTGCCGCCGATCCCGCGCGGCGTGCCGATCGAGACGGAATCGCCGACGACCCCGCCCAGCGAGGTGACCGTGTGGGCTTCCCCGCCGGCACGGCACCCCGGCCCGCCGACGGCGAGGGCGGCAGTGGCGGCGCTGCCGGGTTCGCCGCCGACGCCGCGCAGCTCGTCGCCGTCCGTGAGCTGCGGGCCGCCGTCCGTGCGCTCTTCGCCCGGGCCGTGCGCCCCGGCCGGCCGAGCCCCGCGGACGCGGCCCGCCTCATGCCTGTGCCGGAAGCGGTGCGGCATCTGAACGAGGCGGCTGCCCGCACTCCCACCATGCCGGCCCTGGACTGGCCCGAAGATGTCGCCCCGGCCGTCCGCAAGAGGTCCGTCCGCGCCGGCAACGACCTGACAGCGGCCCTCGCGGACGCCCTGATCGCCTTCCTCGCTAGCCCCGACCGCGACCGGCTGCGGGCCTGCCACGCGCCGCGCTGCGTGCGGTACTTCCCCAAGGAGCACCCACGCCAGGAGTGGTGCAACCCCTCGTGCGGCAACCGTGCACGGGTGGCCCGCCACCACCAGCGGCACAAGGCCACGGCCTAGGCCGACCGGACCGCCCGAGCGGCCCGCCACCACGCCCGGCACAAGGCCGCAACCCGGCCCACCCGGTCCGCCGCCCGCCCCGCACTTCGCAGGCCGGGGCACGTACCATGGCGACATGTCGTTCCTCCGCCGCCGCAGCGCCACTCCCGCCGGGCCAGACTTCGACGTACTGGCCATGGACCCGGGCGACTGGCCCGGCAACCTCGGTGCGGGACTCCTGCCCGCTCCCGACGGCACCTGCCAGGGCGTCTTCCTGCGCTACGACCTGTTCGGCGGCCGCGGCCCCGCGATGATCATCGGCAATCTGCCGGAGGGCTCCCCGGCCCGCGAGGTTCCCGAGGGCCAGGTCCCCTTCGAGGTGGCCCAGCTGCTGCTGGCGTTGGAGAACGACGAGGAGGTCACCGTCGTCAGCACCGAGGACGTACCGGTGATGCAGGGCGACAACCTTCTGATCGTGCGCCGCGTCAAGCTCTCCGAGAGCCGGATCTCCTGCGTGCAGTTCGACCGCAGCGACAACGTCCTCGTGACCATCGCCGCCTGGGACCGTCCCATCACGGACGACCTCTACGCCCTCCTCAAACCGCTGCCCGCGGAACTCTTCCAGCAGGGCTGAGCCGAATCGACCGCACACGAAAGGGCCGCTGTACGCCTGACCAGGCGTACAGCGGCCCTTTCGTCCCCTCAGCGAGTGCCGACCGCCGCGCGCACGGCGCGCCGGGCCAACTGGCAGTCGTCGTGCAGCCGCCGCAGCAGCAGCCTCTGCTCCTCGCCGGTCGGCGCAGCACCCGGGTGGGCCGTGCCCGGTGCCGCCGGGGTCGCGTCGTGCATCGAACGCTGCACGGCCGTCTCGTAGGTACGGATCTCACGGGTCAGCACCAGCATCAGGTTCACCAGGAAGGCATCCCTGGACGCGTGCCCCGCCGACTGCGCGATCTGGCTGATCTGGCGACGAGCGACGGGTGCGTCCCCGAGCACCGACCACAGCGTCGCCAGGTCGTAGCCCGGCAGGTACCAGCCCGCGTGCTCCCAATCCACCAGCACTGGACCGGCCGGTGACAGGAGCATGTTCGACAGCAGTGCGTCGCCGTGGCAGAACTGGCCCATGCCCTGCCGTCCGGACGCCTGCGCGATGCCGTGCAGCAGCTTCTGCAGGTCACCCAGGTCCCGGTCGGTGAGCAGGCCCAGCTCGTGGTACCGGGAGATCCGGGCCGCGTAGTCGAGCGGGGCGTCGAACGTGCCCGCCGGCGGCCGCCAGGCGTTCAGCCGGCAGATCGCCCCGAGTGCCGCTCTGATGTCCGCCCGGGGCGGCGCCTCCGCCGGGTGCCGCTGGAGCGCCGCCACCCGGCCCGGCATGCGCTCGATCACCAGCGTGCAGTTGTCCGGGTCCGCCGCGATCAGTCTCGGCGCCCGCACGGGTGGGCGGTGCCGGACGAACGAGCGGTATGCCGCTATCTCGTGGCGGATCCGCTCCGACCACGCGGGGGAGTGGTCCAGTAAGCACTTGGCGACAGCCGTACTGCGACCGGTCGTACCGACCAGGAGCACGGACCGTCCGTTGCGGCGCAGAACCTGCACCGGGGCGAACTCCGGGCAGATGCGGTGCACGGACGCGATCGCCGTGCGCAGCTGCGCGCCCTGGGGGCCGGACAAGTCGAGTCTCCCGCTGAGCGGTTGGGTGCCGAGGACCGCGCCGCGCCGGGCCCTGCCCGCACCGAGTGCGGGGGCCGCCGGCCGCGCGGGGGCGAGGTAGGGGCCGCTGTCCGTGGGACGCGGGTGCAGCGGCCGGGGCGGTGCGGACACGGAGGACGATGCTGCGTACATGGGCGAAACAGATCCCTTCGTGTGCCTGCGAGGACAGCGCACCACCCGGCCCGGACGCCCGGGAGAACCCTGGGGAGTGTCCCCGGCGACCGGGTCGGGGTGGCGCGTTCCTACCTGACACCGGATGGCCGGTGGCACACCATCTGGCGCACCCTGGCGAACCCTGGCGAATAGTCGCCCGGCAAGTCTCCCCGGGCTACTGTCAACTCAGCCGAGAACCTGGGGGCTTGACGTGAGCGGACAACCCAACACCCGGCTCGCGGACCTGTTCGGCCTGGCCGGCTGGTCCAAGGGCGAACTCGCGAGGCTGGTCAACCGGCAGGCGGCGGCCATGGGCCATCCCCAGCTGTCGACCGACACCTCCCGGGTGCGGCGGTGGATCGACACGGGAGAGATCCCGCGCGATCCGGTGCCGCGGGTGCTGGCGGCTCTGTTCACCGAGCGTCTCGGCCGTGTCGTGACCATCGAGGACCTCGGTCTGGTCCGGCACGGGCGTGCGGGGAAACGGCAGGGCGGCGGGAGCGCTGAGACTCCCGACGGTGTGCCGTGGGCGCCCGAGCGGACTGCTGCGGTCCTCACCGAATTCACGGGAATGGACCTCATGCTCAACCGACGCGGCTTGGTGGGCGCGGGCGCCGCGCTCGCCGCGGGATCCGCACTCAGCAGTGCCATGTACGACTGGCTGCACACCGACCCTTCCCTGGCTGCCGACGCCCCCGACCTCGACCATCCCCTGCACGCCGACCCCGCTGGGTTCGACCGCTACGAGGCCACCCCCATCGGGTCGCAGGAGATCGAGGAACTGGAGCGCTCGGTCGAGGTGTTCCGTGCCTGGGACGCGGCCCGCGGCGGCGGGCTCCAGCGCAAGGCCGTGGTGGGCCAGCTCAACGAGGTGGGCGGCATGCTCGCCTACCGTCACCCACCCCACCTCCAGCGGCGCCTGTGGGGCGTCGCCGCCAACCTCGCCGTCCTCGCGGGCTGGATGTCGCACGACGTCGGCCTGGAGCCCACGGCTCAGAAGTACTTCGTCATCGCCGCGCACGCGGCCAGAGAGGGCGGGGACCGGCCTCGCGCGGGCGAGGCGCTCTCCCGCGCGGCCCGCCAGATGGTGCACCTGGGCCGGCCCGACGACGCCCTGAACCTGATGAAGCTCGCCACGTCCGGTTCCGGTGACGAGGTGCTGCCCCGCACCCGGGCGATGCTCTACACCATCGAGGCCTGGGCGCAGGCCTCCATGGGCAAGGGCCAGGCCATGCGCCGCACCCTCGGGCGCGCGGAGGACCTGTTCGTCTCCGACAAGGCCGACGTGCCCCCGCCGGACTGGATGCAGACCTTCAAGGAGGAGGACCTCTACGGCATGCAGGCCCTGGCCTACCGCACGCTCGCCGAGTTCGAGCCGGGCGCGGCCGCCCATGCCCAGCACTATGCGGAGAAGGCCCTGGCCCTGCGGGTCGACGGCCGGCAGCGGTCGAAGATCTTCGACTACCTGTCGATGGCGTCGGCCTGCTTCATCGCCGACGACCCCGAACAGGCGGACCGGTACGCGCGACTGGCCCTGGTGTCGATGGGATCCAACTCCTCCCACCGCACCTGGGACCGGCTGCGCCAGATGTACCGCCTCACCGCCGAGTACTCCGGCTACCCGAAGATCCAGGAACTGAGGGAGGAGATCAAGCTCGCCCTGCCTAAGACGAAGGGCAGGGGCGGCAACCGCGCACAGGCCTGAGATTCCTAAGACATGACCTTGGCGACGAGCACACAGGCGTTGTCCTCGCGCCCGCTCTCGCCGAACTCCTGGACCACGGTCCGTACGCAGTCCTCTGCCGTGCGGTTCCCGGCCAGACGGGGCGCGAGGCCCAAGAGGAGGTTCGCGGCCGCCGAGCCGGTGTGCCCGGGGACCAGCCCGTCGGTGTGCAGGAGCAGCAGGTCGCCGACCTCGAGCGTCTGTTCGGCCTGCTCGTAGACGGCGCCCGAGGTGGCGCCGAGCAGGACGCCGTCCGGTGCGTTCAGCACGCGCCCCGTCCCGCCGCGGAACAGCAGTGGGGCGGGGTGTCCGGCCTGAGCCCACACCAGGGTGCGGGTCGCGGGCCGGTAGCGGCAGCAGACGGCGCTGCCCAGGGCGGGTTGCACGGTGGAGTCGAGTAACTGGTTCAGCCAGGCCATCAACGGCCCCGGCTGGGCACCGGCCATCGCCATGCCGCGCACGGCACCGAGCAGCATGGTCATGTTCGAGGTGACGCCGACTCCTTGGCCGGTGAGATCACCGACGCTGAGGAGCGTTTCGCCGTCGGTCAGTTCGAGTGCGTCGTACCAGTCGCCGCCGATGAGTGTCTGTGTGGACGCGGGCAGGTGCCGGGACGCGAGGTCGAGGGTCCTGGGGCCCCGGTGCGGGAGCCGCAGGGAGCCGCGCCACGGCGGCAGCACGGCCTCCTGCAGCTCGACCGCGAGCCGGTGCTCGCTTCGCGCGGCCTCCTGCCGGTGGTGGAGCGAGTCACGGGTCTCGCTCACCGCCCGCTGGCTGCGGCGCAGTTCGCTGACGTCGCGCAGCACGGCCCACATCGAGGCGGTGCTGCCGTCAGTGTCGAGCACCGGTTCGCCCATCATGTGCACGGTCCGTACGTCGTCGCCCCGGCGGGCGATGCGGAACTCGCCGTCGATGGGCCGGGCGTCGACGAGGCAGTTGGTGACCATCGCCGTCAGCTTCGGCCGGTCCTCGTCCACGACCAGTGACGGCAGTTCGTCGAGGGTGAGCGGCGGAGCGGCCGGGTCGCGGCCCAGGATCTGGTAGAGCTCCCCGGACCAACTGGCCTGGTCCGTCAGCAGGTTCCACTCGGCGCTGCCGACCCTGCTGAGCAGGGAGCCCGGCGAGGGTGCGGCAGGTTCAGGGGCCGCCGCCGTGGGCAGGGGGCCGTCCCGCAGCTGAGCCAGGTGCTCGTCGAGGTCGTTGAGCTGGTGCAGGGCCAGGTCGTACAGGGCGCGCTGCCAGCGCTCGCGCGGGTGGTCCGATCCCTCTCCCGCGGCGTCGCGGCGCACCGCGTCCACGTCGCCCTTGAGCCGCCGCGTCTGCGATATGAGCGCGTCGACCGAGCCGCGTCCGGGCGGCTGGGCGGCGGGGCGGTCCGCGGAGAGGTGGGACGGCATGACGCACTCCGATGCGGGGACGGTACGACCAAGGCGGACGGAGGGACCGTTACGACTGTTGCACAGCCCGCGACGCCCTGTAAGGGATTCGGCAACACACGATACGGTGGTGCTTCTGGCATATGCCACAGTCTCACGGAGTTACTCCGAGGTAGGTGCGGAGTGCGCCACCCGGAGATCCAAGTCGTAGATTACACAGGGCACTTGACGATCCGGCGGGGTGGCGACGGCGGGCTGCTCCGGATGTTCGACGGCCCTGTGTTCGAGCCCTGTCGGCAGGGGGGCTCCAGGGCCGTCGAGTGCCTCCGGGGGGCTCCGGTCAGTACCGCAGCACCCCGGCCATGCCGTCCGCCTCCCCGAGCGCGCCGTCCGGTACGAAGCGGACCTCGGCTCCGGTCTCCAGGCACTGCTCGACGATCTCGTCCACGATGTCCTCGCGGGAGTCGAGGTCGCCGCTCTCGGCGAGGATCAGATGGTCCCCGGCGGCGCGGACCGTCACACGGTAGTTCTCCTCGACGGCCAGCAGCCGGACGCGGCCGTCCCGGGCGCTCTGCCACAGTTCGTCGACGCCGGCGGCGAACTCCCGCCGCCCGCGGGCCGTTTCGAGGGCGCGGGTCACGGCGTCCGTGCTCCTGCGGGCCTCCGCCTCGACCACCGGGCGCACGGCCTGCCACACGACCTCGGGGGTCCCGTGCGCGAGCCCGCCGTGCGGGATGTGCACCGCATTCCGGGCGGTGCTGCCGACCTCGTCCAGCAGGGAGAGGGCGGCCGGTTCGCCGGTGACGTACAGCTGTCTCGGGTGGTCGCGCAGCACGGCGCTCATCGCGGTGTCGGCCTCACGGAGGAACTGGCGGGTGCGTTCCTCCCGGAAGGCGCTCGGCGTGTCACCGATCCGCTGCTGCCGTTCCGGGTCGAAGTTCTCCACGCGCCGGGTCAGCGGGAAGCCGCCGATCCGGGCTCCGGCGACCCGGTCGACGCCGCCGTTCCAGAGCACCGCGCGGTCCGCGGCGAGGGACAGGACCCAGAAGGGCCGCCCGGCCGTCTGGGCGGACACGAGGTTGCGGGTGAGGAAGGTGTCCGAGAGCACCACGCGCTCGGGTACGGGCCGGGCCAGTGACCACACCTGGTGCTCGCCCGGAGCGGCGAAGATCGCCAGGCCGTCCTCGGCGTGTGTCAGGTCGACCTCGGCCATGGCCCGGTCGAGGTGCCCGGACACCTCGGTGCGTCGCTCGCGGGTGACGGCCGGATCGGCCTCCAGCTGCCTCTTGGCCTCGGCCACCACGTTGCGCAGCCGGACCTGGTCCTGGGCGTTGTAGGGATCGCGCCGATGTGTCGGCGTCAGCACGGAGACCGCGGGGTACAGGCGCGGGCGCCGCAGCTCGGCAAGGGTCGCGGGACTCAGAACGTGCTCCATGACAGAACGATAGAGCGAATTCGCCATTAGGGCATTTGGGGCATTCGATCTCACTCGTCGTCGCGGTCGGAGCCGCAGGAGCTGCCGTCCGGGGGGAGCGTTCCGTACAGCAGGAAGGCGTCGACCTTGCTGTGCACGCACTTGGACGAGCCGTAGCCGGTGTGGCCCTCGCCCCGGTTGTCGAGCACCACGGCCGACGATCCGAGCCGCTTGGCCGTCTCCACCGTCCACCGGTACGGCGTGGCCGGGTCGCCCCGGGTGCCGACGAGCAGCATCCTCGGCGTGTCGACGTCCTTGACGTCGGCGCGGATGTAGTCGGTGCCCTTGGGGCGGCCGTAGCACATCAGCACCTGGGTGAGCCGGTACGGGCCGAAGACCGGTGACGCCTGCTCGTAGCGGGCGCGCAGCCGGCCGAGGTCCTTGGTGACCTGCGCGGCGGCGGGGCGGTCGGGATCGTCCGCGCAGTTGACCGCCATCAGCGCCGCCGGCAGGTTGTCGAGGGGCACGTCCGCCGGGTCGGTGAGTCCGGCGTGCGGGCTGCGCCGCAGCGGGAGGGTGAAGCCCCCGGACAGGAAGGTCTCCAGGCCGCGGGTGTCGCCGTCCTCGAGCAGCCGGCCGATGGCCCGCTGCAGCGAGGGCCACAGCTCCCTGCTGTAGAGGCCCTGTCCCAGCGCGCCCGCGAAGTCCTGGCCGGAGAACGCCTCGCCGAAGTCGGTCGGCAGCGGGTCCTTGTCGAGCGACTCGACCACCTGTACGACGTGTTCCCGTGCTTCGCGCGGGTTCCGGCCGAACGGGCAGGCGATGTCCTCGGTGCACCAGGTCAGGAAGTTCTCCAGCGCGGTCTGCTGCCCCTGGGCGCTCACCACACCCTGGTCGGCCAGCGGCTCGGTCAGCGTGTCGACGCCGTCCAGCACCATCCTGCCGACCTTCTCGGGGTACTGGGCCGCGTACACCGCGCCGAGCCGGCTTCCGTAGGAGAAGCCCAGGTAGTTGAGTTTGTCGTCGCCGAGCGCGTCGCGCATGACGTCCAGGTCGCGGGCGGCGTTGACCGTGCCGATGTGGGGCAGGACCGGGCCCGAGTGCTCGGTGCACTCGGCCGCCGCCGCGCGCAGCTCTTCGAGCACGGCCCCGGGATCGTCCGCGTCCGCATTGCCGTCCGTCGCGTCCAGGGCGTCGTCCGAGGCGTTTCCGCAGCTGACCGGCGAGGAGCGGCCGACGCCGCGCGGGTCGAAGGAGACGACGTCGTAGCCGTTGGTCAGGCCCATGAAGTCCTTGCCACCCATGGCGAGTTGGGCCACTCCCTGGCCGCCCGGGCCGCCGAAGTTCAGCAGGACCGAGCCCCGGGACTCGCCCGTGGCCCGGTAGCGGGCGACGGCGAGGTCGAGCGTGCCCTTCCCGGGCTTGGCGTAGTCGAGCGGGACGGTGACCTTCCCGCACTGGAGGTCCTTCGGCATGTCCATGCCCTTGCATCCGGACCAGGTGACCTTCTGGTCGTAGAAGCGCGTGAGGCCGGGCGCAGGGTCGTCGGCGGCCGGCAGTGCCGTGCCCAGCAGGGCGAGCCCGGCCGTGCCGGTGACCGCGCAGCGTCGTACCGAGGGACGCGTGGACAGCTTGGCCAGCATCGATGCCTCCAGGGACGCGGGGCGCCCCGCAGCGGACCGGGATCGGCGCCCTCGCTCACCTTAAACGGGCCCCGGAAGCCGCGCCTCCGGGCGGGCGGGGCCGGGCGGCGCGCCGCATCCCGCGCGGATCGCCCCGCACGCGAAGCCCGCGGGCGACCGCATACGAAGGGCTTTACCGCTAGTTCGACAACCGTGCCGCTCGATGGAGTGAAAGGCCGATTAGCCATAACTGGGACCGGGCGCCCCGCGTTCTACCCGGTGCGGGTGAGTGCCCGCGACGATGTCTGGAAGGCAGGGGTCCCATGAGACGGGTTACCCGAAACGGAGTGATCGCCGTCGCCGCCGCCTCGGGCGCGATGGCCGTGACCGTCCCCGCGTACGCCGGTTCGGGTGCGGACGGCACGACGGCCGGTTCGCCCGGGGTGGTCTCCGGCAACACCGTCCAGTTGCCGGTGCACGTTCCGGTGCACGTGTGCGGGAACACCGTGAACGTGGTGGGGCTCCTGAACCCCGCCGCGGGCAACAGCTGCGCGAACAAGGACGACGGACGGGGCGGCCGGCCGGACGGGTCCGGCGGCGCGGTCGCCGAGGGCGGCGGAACGGATTCACCGGGCGTGATCTCCGGCAACGGCGTGCAGCTTCCGGTCGACCTCCCGGTCAACGTCACGGGCAACTCGGTGAACGTGGTCGGCATCGGCAACGCGTCGACCGGCAACGAGTCCTCGAACACCCCCGGCGACGGCGACCCTCGCCCGGTCCGTCCCCAGCAGCCGCCGAAGCCGGTTCCGAAGCCGACCCCGCCGCCCCGGCCGAACCCGGCTCCCGAACCCGCCCCGCACACCGCCCAGCACGCCACCGGCGCCCTGGCCCACACGGGCATGGACCACACCCTCCAGACCGTCGCAGCGAGCGCGGCGCTGGTCGCCGGGGGAGTGGTGCTGCGCCGGAGGTTCCGCCCGGGATCGAACGGCTGAGACGCGCGGCAGACGGGCTACACCGCCTCCGCCACCCCCGTGAGCAGCACCATCCCCGAATCCCCGTAGTCCGGCAGGGTCGGGTCCACGTCGATGTGGGTCACCTCCAGGTCCCTGGTCAGGGGCGTGAAGACCTCCGAGACCGTCGCCGGGTTCACCGGGCAGCCCGGCCAGCGGGAGGCCGGGCCGATGCGGTACGTCGGCATGTTCTCCATGAACGCGGCGATCAGACAGCCGCCCGGCCGGGCGGTGCGGACGAAGGTGCGGCAGAAGTCGGCGAACTCGGTGAAGTCCTCCGTGACGCTCTCGGCTACGAAGTGCATGGAGGCGAGTTCGTACGTGCCCGGTGGCAGGGTTCGGACGTCGGCGTGGACGATGTTCACCGGCGCCAGCGCCCCGGCCAGTGTCGGGGGCACCTCGGGGTTGAGCCGCCGGCACAGCGCGTGGAAGGGCAGCCAGCTCGCGTCGAGGCGGTGGCAGATCTGGTCCTCGAGGTAGGCGACATTGCTCGCCCCGGCCTCCACGGCGTCGATCCTGCGGCACGCGGCGGACGCGAGCATCAGCGGGTACAGGTTGGGGCCCGCCCCGAACTCCACCGAGCGGGCGATCCCGCCGGGGGGAAGACGCCGGTAGAACGCGGAATGGTGCGCGATGACCGCCGCGTCCGACGCGTGCACCTCGCGGTAGTTCTCCGCGAGGTAGTCGGCGACCGGCCAGCGGTCCCAGTCCACGTCGTCGTTGTGCGTCGTCATGGCCGTCTAGCCCTTCAGCCGCAACGGGAAGCGTTCGGACAACCGGGTCAGAGTCCCGTTCAGGTGATCGATGTCGTCGTCGGAGTTGAGGGCGGTGAGCTGGACGCGGAAACCCACCCGGTCACGCGGGACCAGCGGGTAGGAGGCCAGTGTCACGTACACGCCCTCCTGCCACAGAAACGCGGCGACCGCGTCCAGGTCCGCGGGGTTGGCCAGCGGCACCTCCACGATCGGCAGCCGGTCCGTGTTGAGGGTGCTCACCCCCATGCCCTCCAGGTGGTCGAGCAGGCGGACCGTCTTGCGGTACAGGTCGGCCCGGATCGCGTCGCCCCGGCGCTCGTTGACGTCCAGCCCGGCCAGCGCGGTCGCCAGTGATGCCGTGGGTGACGGCCCCGAGTACAGATAGGGCGCCGCCGCGGTCTTCAGCCGGTTCTTCAGCTCCGACGGCAGCGCGAGGAACGCCAGCAGCGACGAGTACGCCTTGGAGAAGCCGCCGGCCAGCACGATCCCGTCGTACGACTCCCCGGTGTGCCGCACCACGCAGTTGCCGCGCATGCCGTACGGGCACGTCTCGCCCGGCCCGCGCTCCCCGATCACCCCGAAGCCGTGCGCGTCGTCGACGTACAGCGTCGCCCCTTCGGAGCGGCACACCGCCGCCAGCGCCGGCAGGTCGGGGACGTTGCCGCTCATGCTGTTGACGCCGTCCATGCACACCAGCCGAGGTGTCCCCGCCGGCACCCCGGCCAGCAGGGCGCGCAGTTCGTCGAGCCGCTCGGCGTGGAAGCGGTGCAGCGTCGCGCCCTGCGCACGGGCCACCACGCAGCCGTCGTAGACCGTGCGGTGCGCGGTCGCCTCCACGAACACGTGGCCGTCCTCGACCAGCACCGGGATCACCGACGAGTGGACCAGCGTCAGCGTGGGCAGCAGCAGTGTGTCCGGCGCGCCCAGCAGCGCGGCGAGCCGCTCCTCGATGTCGGGGTACAGGCGCGGACTGCCCAGCAGCCGCGACCAGCTGGGGTGCGTGCCCCAGCGGTGCACGGCGGGGTCGATGGACGCCATGACCTCCGGGTCCCAGTCGAAGCCCAGGTAGTTGCAGGACGCGAAGTCGATCAGCCAGTGGTCGCCGCTGCGGATGTGCCGTCCGCGCACCTCGTCGAGGACCGCGTCGCTCATCGGACTGGTGCGCCGCAGATGCTCCAGGTCAGCCCAGCGCGCCTCCCGGCGTCCCCGGGGGGCGGTGTCCACCCGCGGCCGTCGCGTCGGGGGTGCCGCGAAGGGCTGGGCACTCGGCTCCTGTAGCACGTGTGCGCTCTGCTCCACCGTCATCGGCCGGGCGAACAGGAAGCCCTGCCCGAACCGGCACCCCATCCCGGCCAGCAGGTCCCGCTGCGCGGTGTTCTCGATGCCCTCCGCGATGACCTGCAGGCCCAGGGTGTCGGCGATCCGCACGATCCCCTCGACCAGCGCCACCTGCTGGGCATCGCGCGCGATGTTGTCGATGAACGACTTGTCGATCTTCAGCACGTCGATGGGGAAGTCCTGCAGATAGCGCAGCGAGGAGAAACCGGTGCCGAAGTCGTCGACCGCGATGTGCACGCCGAGCTGCTTCAGCGTGTGCAACACCGTCTGGAGTCGGTCGTCGCGTTGCAGCAGCACCGTCTCCGTCATCTCCAACTGCAGCGACCCCGGTTCCAGACCCGGCGTGCTCAGCACCTGCCCGACCTGCTCGATGAACCCGGCATCGCGGAACTGGCGGGCGGAGACGTTCACACTCACGTACGGCGGACGCGCGGGCCCCGGCAGCTGTTGCAGACCGGCGATGTCGTTGACCGCGTTCTCCAGCACCCACGCTCCCAGGGGCGAGATGTGCCCGGTCTCCTCGGCCAGGCTGATGAACTGGTCCGGCGCGATGGGCGGCCGGTGCTGGTGCGGCCAGCGGACCAGGGCCTCGAACCCGACGACCTCGCCCGCCGTGATGTCCACGACCGGCTGGTAGCGCAGCGCGAACGACTTGTCGGCGACCGCCCGGGCCAGCTCGGACTGCATGTCGTGCCGCTCGACCATACGGCTGCGCAGCAACGGCTTGAAGCGGCGCCACTGCCGCTTGCCCGCTGCCTTCGCCGCGTACAGCGCGAGGTCGGCGTGGCCGAGCAGTTCCTCGGCGTCGGTGCTGTCGCGTGCCGTGGCCACGCCCACGCTGGCGGACACCGGCACCGACTCGTCGGCCAGGTCGAAGGGCCGGCTCAGCGTCTGGAGCACCTGCGCTGCCAGGAGTTCGGCGTCGAGCGGCTGCTTGGCGTCCTCCATCAGCACCGCGAACTCGTCCCCGCCCAGCCGGGCCGCGGTGTCGGTGCGCCGCAGCGTCCGGGACAGCCGGTCGCCGACCGCCATCAGCAGATGGTCGCCCGCGCGGTGTCCCATCGTGTCGTTGACCAGCTTGAAGTCGTCCAGGTCGATGAAGAGCAGACAGGTCAGGGTCGACTCGCGGCGGCCGCGCAGCAGGGCGCGCTCGATCCGCTCCAGCAGCAGCGTCCGGTTGGGCAGGCCGGTCAGCGAGTCGTGGAACGCCCGCTGCGTCAGCTCCTGCTCCAGCCGACGCTGCTCGGTCACGTCCCGCAGGGTCACCACCAGTCCGGACACGGTCCGCTCGTCCCGGAAATCGCTGAACCGGACCTCCGCCTCGACGCGCCCGTCCGGGCGGCGCACCCACCAGTGGTCGTGTCCCGCCCGCGACCCCCTCTCCCGGACCGCGGCGAGTTCCTGCGCGGCCCGCTCCCGGTCGCCCGGGTCCACCAGCTCCGACAGCAACCGGCCGATGAGGTTCTCGGTGCCGAACACGGACCGCGCGGACGGGCTGGCGTACCGGATGGTGTCGTCGTCCTCCAGGATCAGGATGACGTCGGAGGTGTTGCGGATGAGGGTGCGGAAGTACGCCTCGCTCTCCTGCCGGAACACCTCCTTGCGCAGGCTGACGCGCTCCAGGGCCAGGCCCGCGTGCGACGCCAGGATCTCCAGGGAGCCCCAGGTCTCGTTCAGCTGCCGCTCGGGTGCGGCGACCAGCAGGACACCCGGGACCGTTCCCCCCGGCCTGTCCGGCTGGGTCATGGGGCACACCAGGATGGAGGGCAGACCGACCAGTCCGGCGGCGGTGGCGGGCTCGAGGGCGGCCGGGCTCATCAGGTGGGCGCCGCGCGCCCCCAGTTCCGCCGCCCGCTCGGCCGGCAGCAGCAGGGTCCGGTGCGGCACCTCGGGCCCCAGCAGCCGGTCGACGGCCACACGGCAGGACCGGTCGACCTCCTCTTCCCGGAACGCCGAGACCAGCGAGGCGGCGGCTCCTCGCAGTGCGAGTTCCCGGGACACCGCCTGGCGATGAGCCACGACCATCCCCGCCAGCCGGAGGATCACCAGCAGGAACAGCAGGCCCGAGAAGGCCGCGATCACGGCGGCGTCCCGGGACTGGCCGCTCACCCCCTCCCAGAGCAGGATCCCCGGCGCGATGAGCGTGGCCACGGCGAGCATGACCAGCCGGCGCGGCGGCGGAAGCAGCGACTCCCGCTGCCGCACGGAAGCCGTCAGCTCGACCATGGAGGGATGCAGAGCCGCCACGCCCCAGGCGGTGTAGAAGGCGACCCAGCCGAGATCCAGCAGACTGCCGGTCTGCCACACGTCGTTCAACTGCAGGATCCCGTAGGCGATGTCGGTGGCGAGCAGTGTCACCGTGCCGAGGACGAGCAGGCGTACGGCGCGATTGGGACCGTCGACCGGGCTGGGGGTGAGCAGCCGGACCAGCAGTGCCAGCACGAGGATGTCACCGAGGGGGTAGGCGATGCTGATGGCACGCTGCTGCCAGGTCAGGCCCTGCACCACGGTCAGTGGCTGTACCAGGTACACCCACACGGGCAGGGCGAGGCCGGCGGTGACGATCAGCGCGTCGAGCAGGCTCGGCAGGTCCCGGTCGGCCCACCGGTGCCGCACCAGCCCCGACAGGCCGATCGCGATGAGCGGGTACATGGCGAGGTAGCAGGCGTCGGCCGGGGACGGGAACGGGTTGGAGACTCCCAGGTACTGATCCATCACGTAGTAGTACGTGTCGCCCACGATGAAGACGAACAGGCCGCCGGCCAGGACCCACCAGGGCCACTGGTGGGCGGGCCGGTGGAGGCGCGTGCCGATCAGGATGGCGGCGACACCGGCCAGCCCCATCACGGCCCACATCACGGGGACCATCACCGGGACGGTCATGTACACGATGGTGACGACCGCGACCAGGGCGATGTAGACGGCCATGAGCCGCCGTGCCGGCAGCGAGGACATGTGCCTCCCCCCGTCGGGGAGAACGGGGCGTACGCCTGGTTTTACACCCGGACCAGTTGAAATCGATCGTAGGTTCGTGCGAGCGGCCCTGCATCTCGGGCGGGCGTCCCGCCGGGGGCGGACCCGGCGTTTCCGCGCCGGGGAACCGCCGTGTCTCAGTCGCGTCCGCGGTGGAACCTGAAGTGCAACTCCCTTACGTGCTCGATCAGTTCTGGTACCGGGCCGTCGACGGCTACACCGGGTGCGACCTCGCGCACGGGGAGTGTCCGCACCGGTGGAGCGGGGACACCCAACTCGCCCAGCCAGGCGCCGAGTTGCTCGGACGAGGCGACGTAGACGATGCGCCCGAGGCCGACCCAGGCGTGCGCGGCCGCACACATCGGGCAGTGCTCGCCGGAGGTGTGGACCGTGGCGGCCGCCCGTTCCTCCGGCGTGAGGTGCGCCGCCGACCAGCGCGCCAGCTCGAACTCGGGGTGCCGGGTGCGGTCGCCCGAGGCGACCCGGTTGCGGTCCTCGCCGAGGACGGTGCCGTCCCCGCCCACCAGGACCGAACCGAACGGCTCGTCTCCGGCCTCCAGAGCCTCGGCCGCGAGTTCCACGCAGCGGCGCAGATGCGGCAGTTCCGTGTCCTTCACGACCATGGGGCCGGCCTTTCCCGTGACGGAGTGATCAAGCAGGACCCTAGGGCGCCGGCGCGCCGGGGGAAAGGAACGGGGCCGCGGGCCGAGGGGCCGCCGCTGTGCCGGAAAACCCTTTGCCGTCCGGCCCGGATGCTGCTGAGGTCTGCCCATGGATCACGCCGAGCTGCTCGCCCTGTTCGACCGCGACCTGCGTGCGGGAGCGCGGCCGGACGGTCCCGGCGCCCGTGTCGAGCGGACCGGCGGCGTCGTCCGCCAGGTCGCCCCCGCGCCGGGCTGGAACGGCGTCGTGTGGACGGCCCTCGACGAGGCCGGAGCGGACGCCGCGATCGCCGGGCAGATCGGCCACTACACCGGGCTCGGCCTCGACTTCGAGTGGAAGCTGTACGGCCACGACCGGCCGGCGGACCTCGGGCGGCGGCTGCGCGCGGCCGGGTTCGTCCCCGAGCCGGAGGAGACGCTGATGATCGGCCGGGTCGGCGATCTCGCCCTCGACGCCGCGCCACCCGAGGGCGTCCGGGTCGTACCGGTCACCGGCCCCGCGGGCGTCGATCTCGTGGTCGACGTCCACGAGAAGGCGTTCGGCGCGGACGGCTCCGGGCTGCGCCACCAGCTCCTCGCCCGGCTGTCGGCCGACCCGGACACCGTCGTCGCCGTCGTGGCGATGGCCGGGGACGAGCCGGTGAGCGCGGCCCGTATGGAACTCGTGCCCGGCACGCCCTTCGCCGGTCTGTGGGGCGGCGGCACCGTCCAGGGCTGGCGCGGCCGCGGCATCTACCGCACCCTGGTCGCCCACCGCGCCCAGGCCGCCGCGGCCCGCGGCTACCGCTACCTCCGGGTCGACGCCTCCAGCCAGAGCCGGCCGATCCTGGAACGCCTCGGCTTCGTGCCGCTGACGACCACGACGCCGTACGTGTACACGTCCTAGCCGTTCTGTGGCCCGCGGGGCCGCGATGCGATGTCACATCCGCGCCCGCCCGATCCGTCGCATTGTCATGACGACGAACGACAAGAAGCAGAGCATCCTGCTGGCCGGCGCGAGCGGTGTCCTCGGCAGGCACATCACCCACGCCCTGACCGAGGCGGGCCACAAGGTCACCGGCCTCGGCCGGAGCCCGGAGAACGGCATCCGGGCCGACCTCATGGACCGGGACGCGCTGCTGCGTGCCGTCGACGGGCACCACTTCGACACCGTGATCCACGCCGCGACCGCCCTGCGCAAGCCCCCCATGCGGGACCGCGACATGGACGCCACCGACGCGCTGCGCACCCAGGGCACGGCCCACCTCGTCGAGGCCGCCCGCGCCACCGGTGCCCGCCGCTTCGTCGTGGAGTCCATGGTCTTCGGGTACGGCTACGGCGACCACGGCGACCGTCCGCTCACCGAGGACGACCCCTTCGGCCCGCCCGGCAGCACAGCGCGGCTGGAACGGCACATCGCGGCCATGCGGACCAAGGAGCGGCTCGCCCTCGGCTCGCGGGCGCTGGAGGGCGTCGCGCTGCGCTTCGGCCTGTTCTACGGCCCCGGCGGCACCGACGCCCTGCTGCCTCTGCTGCGCAGGCGGCAGCTCCCCGTGCCAGGCGACCGGGGTCGCGTGCTGCCGTGGGTGGAACTCACCGACGCCGCCCGCGCGGTGGTCGCCGCCGTGGAGCGCGGCCGGCCGGGGCAGGCCTACAACATCGCGGACGGCACCCCGATGGGCTTCCGCACCCACCTCGAGGCCGTGGCCCGGGCATTCGGACTGCCGAAGCCGATGACCGTGCCGCTGTGGCTGATGACACCCATGTCGTACGCGCACACGGTGATGTCGTCCCGGATCCGCGTGTCCTGCGCCAAGGCGGAACGTGAACTCGGCTGGACACCGCTCTACGCGTCGAGCGGCGAGGGGCTCGCCGCGATGCGGTCGGCGCGTCGGCGGTGAGGCCCGCGCGGACGGAGACGGCAGCGCGGCGCGGGACCGGGGCGTGCGCGGTGCCTGCGGCTGGTGGGTGGCGCGGCGGACATGGACGGGCCGGTCCGGGGCGCGGACCGGCCTTCGGCTCCTTTCCGGCCGGCGCTACGGCCTGGGTGAGGCCTTCGCCGCCGTTCCGGCGCACACCAGCCCGAGGATCACGGCCAGAGCGCCGATGATGATGTTGTTCCACACGACACCGGCGTCCGGGCTTTCGCCGACGACCCACGGCGAGATGATCATCCATACCCCGAGGGCGCACATGGCCCAGCTCAGGCCGTACATGCGCTCCGGAGCGCGAGTGAACCCGAGCGCCAGCAGACCGATCGCGATACCCATGATCAGGTTGTGGGTCACGAGAGCCGGCTGGCTGGTCGTGTAGTGAACTATCCACGGAGATGCGGCGCAGTACAGACCGAGCAGGAACACCGGTCCGTCCACGAGCGCCACATCGCGGCCGCCGAGGACGCGGGCGTACCGATCCCGCATCTCGGAGGCGTCAGGGTGGGTGGTCATGTCGCCTCTGGTGGGCGAGACGTTGGCCATGACTCGTCTCCTTCATGGTGCAGGGCGACCGCGTCTGGAGGGGATATGCGGTAAGCGCCGCGTAAGCATCATTCTGCTCTTACTTTTCCTTTATGTGTAGAGGTCTGCGGGGGATACAGGAGCTACCCGGTGGTACATGTCCGGGCGGATCGGGGGCATCCGCATCCGTACGACAGCGACCGATCGACGTCGCCCGGCGGGCGGCGCGGGACAGGGGAGGGCAGCGGACGTGACTGCGGCCATCAGCGCGAAGGTGTTGGAACGGTTCCCGGCGGGGTCTCCGCGCGGATCGTGGCCCGCGGAGGAGTACGCGGCACGCCGTCGCGCCGAGGGCGAGCCCGCCACGGTCGTGATGGACCTGGAGTCGGACGCCTTCCTCGTGGTCGTTCCGGCGGACGAGGGCTGAGATCCGGCGCCCGTCCGCGCACCGACGGAGCGCGCGCCCAGGCCGTGCCGAACCGAGGGCGCGCGCAAGCCTTTCCGGGGCGCCGTTCGTGAAATGGCCGGTCCGGGATACGGGATGAGCCGCCACTTCCCTGACGGCCCCCGACCTCCACCGCCACGCTGCCCGCGCAGTCGCGCCTTGCCCCGGAAAGAGCCCGTGATCATGGAGGCTGGTTCACCCCCGACAAGGACATCACCGTGCGGGGCGACCGCCCCATCCGGCTGTCAAGATCAACCCTGGAGCCGGACTTGGGCGTCCTGGTCACCGAGGGGGCAGGCCCGCCCTCTCGGTGACCGGGAGGTATGCACCCATGAAGCAGCGCGCCGCACGCACCGTCTCGATGGCCCTGGCCGTGGCGCTGTCCGCCGGAGCGGCGGCACTCGCGCCGGCAGCGCAGGCAGCGGAACCGAAGTACGGCCACGAGGCGACCCGGACCGCGTTACGCGCTCTGGTCGAGAAGGGCGGCCTCCCCGGAGCGGCGGCCAAGGTCTCCGACGACAAGGGGAGTTGGTTCGGGCAGTCCGGCTACGCGGACACCGGCACGGGCCGCAAGCGGTCGGCCGGCGAGCACTTCCGCGGTGCCAGCATCACCAAGCCGTTCGTCGCGACCGTCCTGCTCCAGCTGGAGGCGGAAGGCAGACTGAACCTGGACGACACGGTCGAGCGATGGCTGCCCGGCCTGCTGCGCGGCAACGGCTACGACGGCAGCAGGGTGACGCTGCGGCAGCTGCTCAACCACACCAGCGGCATCGCCAACTACACCGACGACCCCGATTTCAGCCACGCCACCACAGGGCTCGGCTTCCCGGAGCACCGGTACGACACGTACACGCCCGGGGAACTCGTGGCGATCGCCCTGAAGACCCCTCCGCAGCCCGACCCGGAGAGCCGGCCGTCGTACTCCAACACCAACTTCGTCCTCGCGGGAATGGTCGTCGAGAAGGCGACGGGTCACTCGTACGCGCAGGAGATCACCCGCCGCGTCATCCGGCCGCTGAAGCTGCGCGGGACATCGTTCCCCGGTGCAGCACCACACATGCCGAAGCCCCACCCCGTCGGCTACTCCCGGCTCGACCAGGACGCCACCCCGGACGCCGAGATCCACGACGCCACGGAACAGAACATGACCTGGCTCGGCGCGGCCGGCGACGTCATCTCCACCAGCGGCGACCTCAACCGCTTCCAACGGGCCCTCGTGAAGGGCGAGTTGCTGCCCCCGCGGCAGACGAAGGAGATGTTCGAGGAGGTCCCGGCCGGACACGGCCTCGGGTACGGACTCGGAGTCGAGTTCGCCCGGTTGTCCTGCGGTGTGAAGGTGGTGGGCAAGAGCGGCTCCACGAACGGCTCCCTGTCCGCGATGGTCGGCACCCAGGACGGCAAGCACCAGCTCACGTTCAACGTCAACGGCGACTGGCTCCAGGACTCCTCCCTGTACATCAACGTCATCGAAGCGGAGTTCTGCGGCCGGATCCCGTCCCGGACGGACCGGACACCGGCCGCGCCCCGCCTGGGCTAGGGGGCCAGCGAGCCGAGGTGCGTCCTGCGGGCCTCGGCCGTCTGGCCCTGCACCAGCAGGAACATCCCCTCGCGCGCCAGCCGCTGGGCGCGGCTGCCCAGATCCATGGAGCGGCCGCCCCCGGCCACGATCGCCGCGGTCGTGGCCGCGCGCAGCAGGTCGTACGCGCGTGTCTTCACGGCGAGTCGCTGCGGGACGGAGTCGTGCGCGGCCGGCCGGTCGGCCAGGGCGTAGGCCTCCTGTCGCACTTCGTCGAGCCGGGCCCGCAGCGACCGGGCCGTCTCCGATCCGTCCGGGGCCTGCGCCACCAGGTCCAGCGCCGCGTACGCCACCCCGAACACGGCCGGACTGGCGTTGGCGGCCCGGGGCAGGTCGACCAGGGCGAACTCCTCCCGCGGCGTACGCAGCACGACGGCCTCCTCCGGCACCCACAGGCCGTCCAGCTCCAAGGACACCGTGCGGGCGGCGGTGAGGGCCGCGAGCCGCATCGGCGCCGACGGTGTCAGCCCCGGCTGCTCGCGGGCCTCGGCGAACACGAACACCACCTCGGCCGTGTCCGTCACCCCGGCCAGCAGCATCACGTCGTTCAGCCCCCAGCCCGTGTACCAGGGCACCCGGCCCTCGAACCGCCAGCCGCCCTCCTCGGGAACGGCCCGCACCGGCACCCGGGGGAAGGCACGGACATGGGCGTACGCGATGCCCGCCATCAGCTCGCCGGTCGCCAGGGGGCGCAGCAGCTTCTCCCGGACGGGCGAGTCGTGTGCGGCGAGCAGCTTCACCGGTGTGTGGTGCTGTGTCTGCACGAACCATGTGGAGCAGCACGCCCCGGCCAGGATCTCCGCGGTCTCCCGCGCCACGGCCACGGGCGCGTTCGCCCCGCCGTACTCCCGCGGCGCGACCACCCCCAGCAGCCCCGCCCGCTTCACCGCCTCGACATGACTCGCGGGCACACCCTCCCGGTCGACGCGCTCGGCCCGCGGGACGAGCAGATCGCGCGCCAGTCGCTGTGCGCCGGTGACGAGGGGATGGGGTGTGGTGGTCATGGGAGGAATTCTCGCCGTCGGGCGGCGCGGGGTGTCGATCCGGGGCTGTGTCGTTCGTGTAGGAGGTGCGGGGACACCCGGACGACGTCAGGCCAAGGAGGCCGTCATGAAGTACTACCTGCTGAGTGTGATGCAGCCGGTCGGCGGTATGCCCGACCCCGACACCCTCGAGGAGATCGGCAGGAACCTCGACGCCTTCCACCAGGAGCTGCGCGAGGCTGGCGCCTGGGTCTTCGCCGGCGGGCTGCACGGCCCGGACTCCTCCACGGTGCTGCGGCCCGGCGACGGCGACGTCCTGATCACCGACGGGCCGTACGCCGAGGGCAAGGAGATGCTCGGCGGCATCTGCCTCGTCAGGGCACCCGATCTGGACGCCGCCCTGGAGTGGGGGCGCAAGGCGGCCCTGGCCACGACCCTGCCGATCGAGGTCCGTCCCTTCATGGGAGACGCCGACTGATGGAGGTGGACGTCGAGGCGGTCTTCCGCGCGGAGTACGGCCGCGCGGTCGCCGTCCTCGTCCGCTTCCTCGGCGACATCGACCTCGCCGAGGAAGCGGTCCAGGACGCGTTCACCGCGGCGGTACGGCGCTGGCCGGAGGCCGGCGTCCCGGCCAGCCCGGCCGGATGGATCATCACGACCGCGCGGAACAGCGCCGTCGACCGCCTGCGCCGTGAGTCGTCCCGGCCGGCCAGGCACGCCGAGGCCGCCCTGCTGCACACCTCCGGCGCACCGCCCGAGGAGGGCCCCGTGGGCGACGACCGGCTCCGCCTGATCTTCACCTGCTGCCACCCCGCGCTGGCCCTCCAGGCCCGGGTCGCCCTGACCCTGCGGCTGCTGGGCGGCCTCACCACCGCGCAGATCGCGCGCGCCTTCCTCGTGCCCGAGCCGACCATGGCCCAGCGGCTCGTCCGCGCCAAGGCGAAGATCCGCAACGCCGGGATCCCCTACCGGGTGCCCCGCGACGCCGATCTGCCCGACCGGCTCGGCGGGGTCCTGGCCATCGTCTATCTGGTCTTCAACCAGGGGTACGAGGGATCGCCCGAGCTGTGCGCCGAAGCCGTACGGCTCGGCCGGCTGCTGGCGGAACTCATGCCCGACGAGCCCGAGGTGACGGGCCTGCTCGCGCTGATGCTCCTCGCCGAGTCCCGCCGGGACGCCCGCGGGAGCGACCGGGGCGAACTGGTGCCGCTGCCCGAGCAGGACCGCGCTCGCTGGGACCACGACCTGATCCGCGAGGGCCAGCAGCTCGTTCGCCGCTGCCTGCGCCGGAACCGGCCCGGGCCCTACCAGATCCAGGCCGCCGTCCAGGCCGTCCACAGCGACGCGCCGACCGCGGACGCCACCGACTGGGCGCAGATCCGGCGACTGTACGACCAGCTCATGACCATCGCCCCGAGCCCGGTCGTGGCGCTGAACCGGGCCGTCGCCGTGGCCGAGACCGAGGGCCCCGGGCCGGCCCTCACCCTCGTGGACGCCCTGGGCCTCGACGGCTACCACGTCCTCCACGCCGTACGTGCCGACCTGCTGCGCCGTCTGGGCCGCGACACCGAGGCGGTGCGGGCGTACGCGAGGGCCATCGCGCTCGCGGAGAACCCGGCGCGACGCGCGTTCCTCGAGCGCCGCAGGAGGGCACTCGCACGCCCCCGGCCGGACGGCCCGTGATGACCGGCCGGGAGAGTCGTCAGGACCGGGAGGCGGGCAGGTCCAGCTCCGTGAGGACGTCGAAGTCGAGTCCGTCGGCCCGCGCCAGGTAGATCCGCTGGCGTACGTGAGCGTCCCGCAGGTGCAGCAGCCCGCGCGGGCCCTCGTACGACACCGCACCCGCTCCCGCGGCCGCGCCGATCGCCGAGACGTCCAGCGTCCCGGCCCTCTTCAGCAGTGCGGCCAGCAGCAGCACCCCCTCGTAGCAGGACTCGCCGAGGCTGCCGAGGGCGGGTGCCTGGACGCCGTAGCGGGCGGCGTACCGCCCGTGGAAGTCGAGGGTGTCGCGATTGGCCAGCGAGGCGAAGAACCCGGCCGTGCTGTAGAGGTCCTCGGTGGCCGCCGGGCCGCTCGCCACCAGCATGTTCTCGTCCATCAGCGTGCTCAGCCGCAGACAGCGCGCGGGCAGGCCGTACGCCGCGAACGCCCGGTTGAAGCGCACCGCGTCACTGCCGACGAGCAGCATCAGGACCGCGTCGGCGTCCGAGCGTTCGACGCGGTGCAGCACCGGCTCGAAGTCGTGGGTGCCGAGCGGGAGATAGACCTCACCGGCGACGCGGCCGCCACGGTCCCGGGCGTACTCGTGGGCCGAGCGGGCCGTATGGCGCGGCCACACATAGTCGTTGCCCACCACGAACCAGCGCCGCACCCCGCGTTCGCGTGCCAGCAGGTCCATCGCCGGCCGGAGCTGGTCGCGCGGGGTCTCGCTCGTCAGGAACACCCCCGCCGTGTCCTCCCCGCCCTCGTACAGCGCGGTGTACACGTACGGGACGCGGTGCGCGATCCGTGGCGCCAGCTCCTGCCGTACGGAGGAGATGTGCCAGCCGGTGACGCCCTGCACGGCACCCAGGTCCACCAGCGCCTCGACCTCGGCGGCGATCTCGTGCGGCGCGCCCGAGCCGTCGACCGGCACCAGCCGGAGCTGAGTGCCGAGCACGCCGCCGTCCCGGTTGACCTCCTCGACGGCCAGCCGCGCGCACAGCTCACAGGTGGGCCCGAAGATCCCGGCAGGCCCCTGCAGGGGGAAGACGAGGGCCACGCCGAGCACGGAGTCGTCGGCCGTGAACCACTCGGGCCCGGAAAGGTCGTGCCGGAACATGGCGTCATGATTCCGGCTCCACCGGACGAACTCCAGTGCGTCTCCTACGATGGACACCCCTCGTGACCTAGGAGCAGGGATGCCCAGCCCCACCCGGCGTCGGCCCGACGACCTCGTGCAGTTGCTGACGCGGGCCGAACGGCTCGCGGCGCGGCGGTTGCAGGGCGTTCTGGGGGCGGAGGGCTGCTCGCTCGACGCCTGGCGGGTGCTGGCCTCGCTGTCCGACGGCGAGGGGCATCACATGACGGGGCTCGCGGAGGCCGCCTTCCTGCCGCCTCCGACGCTGACCAAGCTGGTCGACCAGCTCGTCGACCAGAACCTCGTGCACCGCAGGGTCGATCCGTTCGACCGCCGCCGCATCCTCGCTCACCTCACCCCGCGCGGCCAGGAGTACTGGCAGCGCGTCGACCGCGCGGTCCGCGCCGGCCGGCCCTCGCTCGGCGACGGCGACGACGACCTGCTGCGGGCCCTGCTGGACCGGTTGGCCGCGACGCTGGAGGACGCGGCGCACGTGTGAGCCCCTGGCAAGGGAATGACGGGCCGTCACCCAGCGCGCATACGACAGGTCTATACCTGACTGGTCTACACCCTTGACTGGTACAGACCAACGCGGTTGAGTGTGCCTCCACAGCCCCCACCACGGCCGCCCCCACGCCGTGACCGGACCACCGGTGCGTGCGGTCAAGGGCCTGCCCCGCCCTGCCCTTGTCGGGGTGCGGCCGTGCTCCGCAAAGGAGTTGAACCCGTGTCGAGACGCCGCATCTCCGCAGTCCTGGCCACCCTCGCCCTCGCCGGCACCGCGCCGGTGCTCCTGCCCGCCTCGAACGCCTCGGCCGCCGCGTGCTCCAGCTACCCGAACTGGACGGCGGGGAAGTCGTACGCCGCCGGCGACATCGTGCGCTACACCGACGGCAAGGCGTACATCGCCGAGCACGCCAACCCGGGCTACGACCCCATCATCAGCACCTGGTACTGGGAGCCGTACGCCTGCGACAACGGCCCCGGCACGCCCGACACGCGCTTCGTGGTGACCGAGGCCCAGTTCCACCAGATGTTCCCGAACCGCAATTCCTTCTACAGCTACAGCGGCCTCACCGCGGCCCTCAGCGCCTACCCCGGCTTCGCCAACACCGGCGGCGACACGGTGAAGAAGCAGGAGGCCGCCGCCTTCCTCGCCAACGTCAGCCACGAGACCGGCGGCCTGGTGCACGTGGTGGAGCAGAACACCGCCAACTACCCGCACTACTGCGACTGGAGCCGGCCCTACGGCTGTCCGGCCGGACAGGCCTCCTACTACGGGCGCGGCCCGATCCAGCTGAGCTGGAACTTCAACTACAAGGCCGCGGGCGACGCGCTCGGCATCGACCTGCTGAACAACCCCTGGCTGGTGCAGAACGACTCGGCCGTCGCCTGGAAGACAGCCCTGTGGTACTGGAACACCCAGACCGGCCCCGGCAGCATGACCCCGCACAACGCCATGGTGAACGGCGCCGGGTTCGGACAGACGATCCGCAGCATCAACGGCTCCCTGGAGTGCGACGGCAAGAACCCGGCGCAGGTGCAGAGCCGTGTGAACAACTACCAGCGGTTCACGCAGATCCTCGGGACCGCACCCGGCGGCAACCTGTACTGCTGACGCCGGACCGCGTGGCGTGGTGTCATGCGGGATGTCATGAACCTGACTGGTTGACCGAAGGGCATCCCTCATGCGCCTACGCACCCCCCACGCCCTGCTCGCCACGACCGCGGCGCTCGCCGCCGCGGTCGTGGCCCCCCAGCCCGCTGCCGCCGCCGTTCCGGCTCCGGGTACGTACTACGTCCAGAGCGCCACGACCGGGCTCAACGCGGCCGACAACGGCGGAGCGGTCGAGCAGCACAGACCCCGCGGCAACGAGGACCGCCAGCAGTGGCGGCTGAAGCCGAGCGGCTCCTCGCATCTCCTGGAGAGCACCGACGCGCCCGGCAGCTGCCTCGGCCGCAGCGGCGACCAGGCCGCGACCGTCGCCTGCGCCGGCGCCGACGCCGGGTGGGAGATCAGTCCTCTCGGCGCCGACCGCCACACGCTCAAGGCCCCGGGGACCACGCGCCACCTCACGGTGGCGCCCAAGCCGCCCGGCGCCACCTACCCCGCCCGGCTCGCCCTCGGCGGCTCCGGCGACCTCGCCGCCTGGTACCTCACCCCGGTCGACCCCGCCACCGGCCCCATGCCGCCGCAGGAGCGACGCACCCTGGACCAGGTCACGTTCCTCACCACGCACAACGCGTACGCCAACGGCGTCGACGGCGGCTTCGCCCCGCCCTTCGTCAACCTCGTGCCGAACCAGACCCGCGGCATCGAACGCCAACTCGCCGACGGCGTCCGGGGATTCATGCTGGACATCCACCAGACCCCCGACGGTGCGATCCTCTGCCACAACAGCTGCACCCTCGTCAGCAGGCCCGTCGCCCTGTGGGTCGACCTCCAGCGCATGGTCGACTTCCTGACAACCCACCCCGACCAGTTCGTCACCGTCTTCCTGGAGGACTACGTCGACCCGGCCGTCCTGCGCGCCGAACTCGCCCGGGTCAACGGCCTGTCGGACGTGCTCTACCGGCCCGACCTCACCGGCGTACGGCAGAACGGCTGGCCGACGATGGCGGAGCTGGCCGCCGCCGGCGACCGGCTGCTGATCTTCACCGATCACAGCCGCTCCGCCGACCAGGCCGCGGGCCTGACCCGGGACAGCTTCGGCGTCATGTACCAGCGCGAGTGGACCGTCGAGAACTACTGGTCCATGGGCTCGGGCGTCGGCACCTCCGACTGGTCCTGCTACAGCCGCTGGTACGGCGCCGACACCAACATCCCACTGACCCGCACCGAGACCGGATTCCGTCCGCTGTTCGTCATGAACCACTTCCGTGACGTCCCGATCACCGGCACGGCCGGCACCGACAACACCAAACTCGCCGACCGCGCCCGGAGGTTCTGCCAGCCGGCCGCGCGCAAGAAGCCCACCTTCCTCGCCGTGGACCACTACGACCGCGGCAACCCGGCATCCGCCGTCAGCACCCTCAACTCGTACACGTATCCGTAAACCGGGTTCGCCGGTCCGCGCGTCGTGTGTGAGACTCCGCCGATGAGCTCACAGCTGATCACCGCGGACGCCGCAGGCACCTGGAAACTCGGCGACCTGCCCGTCCACCGCCTCGGCTTCGGCGCGATGCGGCTGACGGGCAGCGCCGCCTTCCACCACGGCACACCGAGTGACCGCGGCCGGTCGATCGCCGTCCTGCGCAAGGCGATCGACCTCGGGATCAACCACATCGACACAGCGGCCTTCTACTTCTCGTCGCTGCGCTCCGCCAACGAACTCATCAACAGCGCGCTGGCGCCGTACCCAGACGACCTGGTCATCGTCACCAAGGTGGGCCCCTACCGGACCCACGACGGCGCCTGGGGCACCGCGGCCCGCCCCGAGGACCTGCGCGGCCACGTGGAGGAGAACCTGCGCCAGCTCGGCCGCGACCACCTGGACGTGGTCAACCTGCGCCGGATGCCGAAGAACGACTCCGTCGCCGAGCACTTCGGTGCCCTCGCGGAACTGCGCGAGGCCGGCCTGATACGGCACCTCGGCATCTCCAACGTCGAGCCGCGCCATCTGGCCGAGGCGCAGGCCATCGCACCCGTGGTCTGCGTCCAGAACCGGTACGCCCTCGACCGCCCCGACCCCGAGACCGACGAACTGCTCCGCATCTGCGGCGAACAGGGCATCGCCTTCGTGCCGTTCTACGCCGTCGCCGGCGAAGCCGGTGAGCACGGTGCCGTCACCGCCCATGACCAGGAGGTCCGCGCCGTGGCCCGGGCCCATGGCGCGAGCCCCGCCCAGATTCGCATCGCCTGGACCCTGCACCAGGGCCCCCACGTCCTCGCCATCCCCGGCACCGGCAACCCCGGCCACCTCACGGAGAACGTGGCGGCGGGCGCGATCCGCCTCACCGACGAGGAACTGGACCGGCTCGATCTGCCGCGCCGCAAGGCCGGTTGAGCGACGACTACACGGCCCAGACACCCTCCCGCATGAGATGCCTGCGCGGCATCTCGTGCTGCTCGCACCACGCCTGTACCGCGCGCGGCCGCACCCGGAAGAACGCGTACGACCCGTCGTCCTCGCGCGGATCCCACCCGGTCTTCGCGCGGAACGCCTCGGCCGCCGCCGACGGCACCTCCCGCATCGGGTAGGTCCGCACCTCACCGTCGACGAGCACGACGTCCCGGGTGTCACCGAAGGCCAGCCGGGTCCGTCCGCCGTCCCGCAGATTGCGGCCGGTGGGGTTGCTCAGCCGGGTGCACAGCCACACGGCCTCGTCGTGCCACACGAACGACAGCGGCACCAGACAGGGAACCCCTTCGGCATCCGCCGTCCCCACCCAGATGTCGATCTCGCGCTCCAGACGGCCCAGCAGGTCCGCCTTGCGCAGCTCGGGGGTGCGGGACGGCTCGGTGATCTTCATGGACGGGACGCTAGCGGGCGGAGGGGCCGGGGCGCCTCGGGCCCCGGCCCTAGGCCCGGGGCCCGAGGCCGTGTCCGCAAAGTCCCCCCTGCCCCGCGGGCGGACGACGGGACTTTGCGGACACGACCTAGGACTCCCGAGGTACTGCCCCACGCCCTCGCCCAGTGACCAGTCGGCCGACGCGTTCTCGGTCAGGACGACGAACACGTTCCGCGGCTCGGTGCCGGCGTGGGCGAGGTCGGCGATCCTGCGGTACAGCGCCTGCTTCTGCGCGGGCGTGCGACCGGAGAGCGCAGTGTGATCGCGACGTAGACGATGCCCTTGTCGCGGTGCACGCCGAGGTAGTCGTCGAAGCGCAGGGTGCCGCTCGTGCCGTCGTGGTCCACCGGGACCTGGAACCGGTCGTCGGGCGGGATGCCGATCGCCTCGGTCAGGGCGTTGTGGACGGCAATAGTGTACATACTAGTAGTTACAGTAGAGGTCGAAGGGGTCCACCGGGTAGTTGGCATCCCCGAGGTTTTACGTATAACCTCTCCGGTCAACCGCCCGCTCCGAGAGGCACCGATGAGACGTATCGCCCTGGTCACCCTCGTCGTCGACGACTACGACGAGGCGATCCGCTTCTACACCGACGCCCTCGGATTCCGGCTCGCCGAGGACATGCCCCGGCCCGACGGATCGCGCTGGGTCGTCGTCGAACCCGGCACCCCGGGAGCCGGCACCGGCCTGCTGCTGGCCCGCGCCAAGGGCGAGGCCCAGGCAGGCCGGGTCGGGGACCAGACCGGCGGACGGGTCGGGTTCTTCCTGCACACCGACGACTTCGCCCGCGACCACGCCCGGATGACCGAGGCGGGCGTGACCTTCCTGGAGGACCCGCGGCGCGAGCCGTACGGGACCGTCGCCGTCTTCCAGGACCTGTACGGCAACCGCTGGGACCTGCTCCAGCCCGCCGGCTGACCGCTTCCCGCCGCTTCGAACCACCCGCCCGAGGAAAGACCCCGCCATGACTGCTACGCGCGTAGACGCCGACCTGATCCGCCGCCTCCCCAAGGCCGTGCTGCACGACCACCTCGACGGCGGCCTGCGCCCCGCCACCGTGGTGGAGCTGGCGGAAGCGGTCGGCCACACCCTGCCCACCACCGACCCGGACGAGCTGGCCGCCTGGTACTACGAGGCCGCCAACTCCGGCGACCTGGTGCGCTACATAGCCACCTTCGAGCACACCCTCGCCGTGATGCAGACCCGCGAGGGCCTGCTGCGCACGGCCGAGGAGTACGTCCTGGACCTGGCCGCCGACGGCGTCGTCTACGGCGAGGTGCGCTACGCCCCCGAGCTGAACACCAGGGGCGAGCTGACCATGGCCGAGGTCGTGGAGACCGTCCAGGAGGGTCTCGCGGCGGGCATGGCCAAGGCTGCTGCCGCGGGCACGCCGGTGCGGGTCGGCACCCTGCTGTGCGGGATGCGGATGTTCGACCGGGTGGGCGAGGCGGCCGACCTGGCCGTGGCGTTCCGTGACGCCGGGGTCGTCGGCTTCGACATCGCCGGTGCCGAGGACGGCTTCCCGCCCGCCGACCACCTCGCGGCCTTCGAGCACCTGCGCCGCGAGAACGTGCCGTTCACCATCCACGCCGGGGAGGCGCACGGGCTGCCCAGCATCCACCAGGCCCTCCAGGTGTGCGGCGCCCAGCGCATCGGGCACGGTGTGCGGATCACCGACGACATCCCGGACCTCGCGGCGGGCAAGCTCGGCCGGCTCGCGAGCTGGGTCCGCGACCGGCGCATCGCGCTGGAGATGTGCCCGACGTCCAACCTCCAGACGGGCGCCGCCACTTCGATCGCCGAGCACCCGATCACCGCGCTGAAGGACCTCGGCTTCCGCGTCACCCTCAACACCGACAACCGGCTGGTCTCGGGCACCACGATGACCCGCGAGATGTCCCTGCTGACCGAGCAGGCGGGCTGGACCGTCGAGGATCTGCGCACGGTGACCGTCAACGCTCTGAAGAGCGCGTTCCTGCCGTTCGACGAGCGGAACGCGCTCATCCGGGACGTGGTGCTGCCCGGTTACGCCGCGGCGCTCTGAAGCAGCCCCCGGAGGTAGGCGGCCTGTCCGATGTGCTGGAGATCGTCGGACAGGACGCTGACCAGCCGGACGCCCAGGGTGACGGGTGGGTCCCAGCGCTCGTCGATGACGCGTTCCAGGTCCTTGGCGGCGAGTCCCCGCAGGGCGTCCAGGCTCTGGTCGTGCACGGCGTCGTAGTAGCCGGTCAGCAGCTCGCCCGAGTCGACCCGGACCCTGGCGACCTTGGCGGGGCTGTGGCCGTAGCCCGTGTCGCGGCGGGGCAGGTCAAGACCGAAGCGCTTCTCCCAGTCCTGGGTCAGCCACACCTGGTCGAGGCCGAAGGCGTCGGCCAGGTGGTCGTCCTGGACGCGGGTGAGATGCCAGACCAGCCAGGCGATCGAGTTGGTGTCGGGGGAGGGGCGGGCGCTCAGCTCGTCGGGCCCGAGACCCTCGACGGTGGCGTGGACTTCTTCGCGGATGCGGTTGAAACCGTCGATGAGGATGTCCTTCGCATGCATAGGTCCACCATCGCGCATCGCCGGGAATCACGCGCCGGGGATCACCGCGGGGAATCACGGGCCGGGGATCCAGCTCCCGTGGAAGCCCAACGGCACCCGGGCCCGGGCGCGATCGTGTACCCGTCGTCCTCCGCAGCCCTCCCGTCGCACGGGTCGGACGGCACGAACATGGCCTCAACGGTCACGAGTCCGTTGCGTGGCACGGATCGGGTCAGGAGGGGTGGACAATCTCCCGGGGTGGTGCCAGACCCCCGGTTTCCAGCAGGGCCATCAGGGCCCGGGCCGCCGGGCTGGTCGCCTGCTCGGGCGGCAGCAGGGCCACCGTCTCGTAGACGGCCTCGCCGGTGCCCTTCACGGGCAGTGCGGTCAGGGTGGCGCGTTTGTGTGCGAAGTGGCGCGGCACGACGGCGACGCCGAGGTTCTCGTCGACCAGGTCGAGCAGCGTGTGTACGTCGTTCACCTCCAGGGCCACCGATCTCCGTACGCCGGCGGCCGCGAACACCGTGTCGGTGGTGCGGCGCGGACCCCAGTCCGGCTGGAAGTCGACGAACACCTCGCCGCCCAGCTCCTGCGGTGTGACCGCCGCGCGGGCGGCGGCGAGCCGGTGGCTGGAGTGGCACAGCAGCGTCATCGGCTCGCTGGTCAGCGGCACCGATCGCAGCTGGTCGCTGTCCGCCTGCGTCCGCACCGCGAACGCCAGGTCGAGCCGCCCCGCCTCGACGTCCTCCGCGAGCGCGCCCGACCCGGCCTGCCGCAGACAGATCTCCACGTCCGGATGACGGTGCCGGAAGGCGGCGAGCAGCCCCGCCACGTGCACCCCCGCGATGCACTGCTCGCTGCCCAGTGTGAGCATGCCGCGCAGCACGCCCTGCACCGCCGCCACCGCCTCGTGGGCCGAGCGGACCTGCGCGAGGATCCGCTCCGCCTCACCGAGCAGCGCCCGCCCGGCCGGGGTCAGCGTCACCCGGCGGGTCGTGCGCACGAACAGCGGCGTCTGCAGCTCCCGCTCAAGGGCCCGGATGGACGCCGACAGGCCCGACTGGGACACCAGGAGCCGCTCCGCCGCCCGGGTGAAGTGCTGGTCCTCGGCGACCGCGACGAAGTGCTGCAAGTGGCGCAGTTCCATGACTGAGAAGCGTAGCCGCTGAATTCCATCGGATTCTTCTGTTGGACGCATGGGCGCAGGTCACGCCAGAGTGGAGACCGGTTTCATCCCGACCGTGCCAACCCCTCTGGAGTCGCGTTGTACACCGCACACCCCGACCGCTACGCGGACATGCCCTACCGGCGCACCGGACGCAGCGGCCTGCAGCTCCCCGCGCTCTCGCTCGGCCTGTGGCACAACTTCGGCCCGGACCGGCCCGTCGAGACGCAGCGCGCCATCCTGCGCCGCGCCTTCGACCTCGGCGTCACCCACTTCGACCTCGCGAACAACTACGGCCCGCCGCCCGGCGCCGCCGAGTCCGCGCTGGGCGAGTTCCTGAAGGCGGACTTCGCGCCGTACCGCGACGAGCTGGTCATCTCCACCAAGGCCGGCTACCTGATGTGGCCGGGCCCGTACGGCGAGTGGGGCTCGCGCAAGTACGTGCTGTCCTCACTGGACCAGAGCCTGAAGCGGATGGGCCTGGACTACGTCGACATCTTCTACTCGCACCGCCCCGACCCGGACACCCCGCTCGAGGAGACGATGGGTGCCCTGCACTCGGCGGTGCAGCAGGGCAAGGCGCTGTACGTCGGTGTCTCCAACTACTCCGCGGAGCAGACCCGCGAGGCGGCCCGCATCCTGGGCGAACTGGGCACGCCGCTCCTCATCCACCAGCCGCGCTACTCGATGCTGGACCGCCGCCCCGAGGACGAGGGCCTGCTCGACGCCCTCGACGAGCTCCAGGTCGGCTCCATCGTCTTCTCGCCGCTGGAGCAGGGCGTGCTCTCCGCCCGCTACCTCGACGGCATCCCTGAGGGTTCCCGGGCCGCGAGCGACAGCCCCTTCCTGAACTCGGACGCGCTCACCGAGGACCTGGTGGGCCGGCTGCGCGACCTGAACGACATCGCGAAGTCGCGCGGCCAGACCCTGGCCCAGATGGCGCTGGCCTGGGTGCTGCGCGGTGGCCGGGTCACCTCCGCGCTGGTCGGCGCGAGCAGCGCGCAGCAGATCGAGGACAGCGTCGGCGCCACCCGCAACCTGGACTTCGACGCGGACGAGCTGGCCCGGATCGACGCCATCGTCAAGCAGTAGCAGGTCCGCCCGCCCGGGGGCGGCCGCCCGCGGGCGCGCCGGCTACGCGCTGATCCGCTCCTCGAGGCGCACCGTCACCGTGTCGCCCTCCTCCTTGCCGATGGCCTTGCGGATGCCGGCCTTCACGGGCAGCTTGTGCGTGCCGTCCCCCAGGGCCATGAACGAGCTGCGGAACGGGTGCCCGTCGATCGTCCCGCGGACCTTGACCAGGCCGCGGGTGCCGAAGAACTCGACGGACCGGGGCCAGACCAGATAGGTCCAGCCGCCCTCGGCGGGGCTTCTGCGCAGGACGGCGGTGAACTCCGCGTCCAGTTCTCCCGTGACGGCCATGACGTCCTCCGGTGCTGGGCGGCCTCTTCCCCGTACAGACCGCCGGACACCGGAGAACTCATCGCCGGTCGTCTCACTCCCCGGCGGGTACCCGGTCCAGGAACCCGAGCACGGCCCTGATCCGGCCCTGCCCGTCCGGCGTGATCACATCCGACCCGGCGACCGCCGCCGAGCCGTCGGCCGCGCTCACCAGCTCCCACGAGAACCGGGCGGTGTCGTGATGCCCGTCGACGGCGCCGGTGAGCCGGAACCCGAACCCCGGGAACTGCTCGTGGGCCGCCGCGATCACCGCGGCGATGCCCTCGTGCCCGCCGACGTCGGCCAGAGGGCCGGTGCAGCTGCCTCCGGAGTCGTGGGCCCCCGCGACAGCTCGCCGGATTCCAGCCAACTCGGGGGGTGAATATGCCAGGAGAGTGGCCGGAAAGTCGTGGTGACAGTGATTCAGTAGTGAACATACTGACCTGCGAGAGCGCTTTTCACATCGAGCGACGGCGACCTCACGCACAGCACGCGAGCCGCAGGGATGCGAGGCCGGGCCGGCAGGCGGGCAGGGCAACGGGGGAGGGTCACGTGCACGACGAGTTTCTGTGCCACGTCACGGCGTACGGAGTCTGCGACGGCCGCCGTATCGGAGTGCCCCTCGGTACCTACCGCGCGCCCACCCTCGCCCTCGCCCTGTGGTGGCTGCGCGACCGCGCTTCCTGGATCGCCCAGCGCCTCGACCCCCAGCCCGACGCCGAGCACTTACCGCCGGGCGCGCTCGTGCCGGTCGCCCACACCGTGCCCGACGTGCCCGGGCTGCTGCGCGCCTGGTGCGCCGATCCCGCCCAGCAGGAGCGGATCGCCGAGGAGTTGGCGGCCGGACGGCTGGTGCGCATCGCCACCAGCGACGACACCACCGAATACGAACTGCTCGCCGAGTCCGTGGACACCCTGCGGATGCAGCGCACGGCTCCCTTCGTCGGCATCACGGTCGGCTGACCCCGCTGCTCACCCCGCTCTCGCCCAGGCGCATAACATGGCAAATCGGTAGAATCTTGACCATGGCGCAACCCTCGGTAGCACCAGAACTCGTCCTGGAGACAGAGACGAGCACCACCGTGATGATCCCGGGCCGCGACTACCACGTGGGGCGCGATCCGTTGTGCGACGTCGTCATCGACGACGACCGGGTCTCCTGGCACCATGCGGTGCTGCGTCCCGAGGACGGTCACTGGACGATCGAGGACGAGGACAGCACCAACGGCACCTATGCCGACGGCCGGCGCATCCACGAGTGGGACGTCGGGCCCGGCAGCGTCATCCGCTTCGGCAATCCGGCCGACGGACCGCGCATGACCCTCACGGGCCGCCCCGCTCCCGCCGCACCCGCCCCGGAACGCCCCTCCGCCGTCTCCATGCCGGCCCACACCAGCACCTACCGGCAGCCCACGACCGTACGCCCGCTGCCCTCCCGCACCGTCCGCATCGGCCGCGCCCCCGACAACGACCTGGTCATCGACGACCTGTTGGTCTCCCGCCGGCACGCCGAACTGCGCGCCCTGGCCGACGGAACCTACGAGATCACCGACGTGGGCAGCCACAACGGCACGTACCTCAACGGCAGCCGCGTCACCAGCGCCCCGGTCGGCCAGGGCGACATCGTCGGCATCGGCCACTCGGCGTTCTGCCTCGTCGGCGACCAGCTCCAGGAGTACGTCGACACCGGTGAGGTCTCCCTCGACGTGCAGGATCTCGCGGTCACCGTCGACCGGGGCCGCAAGACACTCCTCGACCACGTGTCGTTCCCGGTCGGGGAGAAGTGCCTGCTCGCCGTCGTCGGCCCGAGCGGCGCCGGCAAGTCCACCCTCCTCAACGCCCTCACCGGCCAGCGGCCCGCCAACCACGGCACCGTCCTCTACGACGGCCGCGACCTCTACCGCGACTACGCCGAGCTGCGCCAGCGCATCGGCCTGGTCCCGCAGGACGACATCCTGCACGCCCAGCTGACCGTCCGCAAAGCCCTCTCCTACGCCGCCGAGCTGCGCTTCCCGCAGGACACCGCCAAGGCCGAGCGGCGCGCCCGGGTCGACGAGGTCATCCGCGAACTGGGCCTGGAACAGCGCGCCGACCAGCACGTGCACAGCCTGTCCGGCGGTCAGCGCAAGCGCGTCAGCGTGGCCCTGGAGCTGCTGACCAAGCCCTCGCTGCTGTTCCTCGACGAGCCGACCTCCGGCCTCGATCCCGGCATGGACCGGTCGGTGATGCACATGCTGCGCGGCCTCGCCGACGACGGCCGGACCGTCATCGTCGTCACCCACAGCGTGCTCAGCCTGGACGTGTGCGACCGGCTCCTCGTGCTCGCGCCCGGCGGAAAGATCGCCTACTACGGGCCGCCCGAGGACGCCCTGTCCTTCTTCGGCTTCGAGGAGTGGCCGGAGGCCTTCGAGGCCTTCGACCGGGACGCGGACCGGGACTGGGCGGGGGAGTACCTCGTCTCGCCGTTCCACGGCCGGTACGTGGCCGACGCCTCGGCGCAGCCCCAGCAGCCCCGGTCCGAGCCCGTCGTCATCACCGCCCCGCCCCGGCCGCGGAGCCGGAGCGCCCAACTCGGCACGCTGGTGCGCCGGTACGCGGCCGCGCTGAGCGCCGACCGCACCTTCCTGATCATCATGATCGCGCTGCCGTTCGTCATGGGCGCGATGGCGCGCGCCCTCGCGGGCGGCAAGCTGACGCTCGACACGGCGATGAACGCGCTGCTCATCCTGTGCGTCGGCGCGGTGCTGACCGGGGCGGCCAACGCCGTGCGCGAACTCGTCAAGGAACGCGTGATCTACCAGCGGGAACGGGCGGTGGGGCTCTCCAGATCGGCGTACCTGATGTCCAAGGTCATCGTCCTGGGTGTCATCACCGTGCTCCAGGCGGTGGTGCTGACCCTGGTCGCCCTGCTCGGCGTCGACCTCAACGCACCGGGCGGCGAAGGCGTGCTGATGCCGCCCCTGGTGGAGATCACGGTCGCCGTCGCCCTGCTGGCCTTCACGGCGATGATGCTCGGCCTGCTCGTCTCGGCGCTGGTGCGCAAGGAAGAGGTGACGATGCCGCTGCTCGTGCTCATCGCCATCGTCCAGGTCGTCTTCTGCGGCGCCTTGCTGAAGCTGGCCGACACCCCCGGGCTCGAGCAGCTGGGCTGGCTGGTGCCGGCGCGCTGGGCACTGGCCGCGATGGCCGGCACCGTCGGGCTGGGCCGGATCGTGCCCGATGACCTGACGAAGGACCCGCTCTTCGAGCACTCGGCGGGCACGTGGCTGCTCGACGTCGGGATGCTGGTCGTCCTGTCGGTGCTCTTCGGCTTCCTCGTGTCCCGGATGCTGCGCCGGCACGAACCGGCCGTCATGCGGAAGTAGGGAGCGCCGATGACGTCCCCCGGCTTCCGGCCCACGCACGTCGTCCCGCAGCACGGGATGCCCGCCTGGGAGGCCCCCGACCCGGCCCGGCCCACCGTGGACCTCGACCCGCTGCTGCCGGTGCAGCTCCTGGAGCGGCAGGGCGACTGGGGGCACGTGCTGTGCTTCAACGGCTGGTCGGCCTGGGTCGACGGCCGCCGCCTGGTCGCCGTACCGCTGGATCCGCCCGCCGCGGACGGGCCCCTCACCCGCGCCGCCGATCCGCGGCCCCTGCTGGGCCGGGCGCAGGCAGCCCTGGCGCGCTACCGCTCCGCGGTGGAGGACCTCGCGGGCGGCCTCGACCGGGAGTCGTTCCGCACCCGTACCCACGGCATGCGGATCGGCGTCGTCATCGACGGCGAGTCCGTGTGGCTCTACGACTCCGCCCACGGGCATTGGGTGTACGCCGACGGCACCCGGATGACCACGTACGCGACGGACGAGACGCCCGCGGCCGAACCGGAGTCCCGCCCGGCCGAAGCGCCCGTGCATCCCCCTACGCGGGTCGTGCCGCCCGAGGGCCCCATCGAGCCGCCCCGCGCCGAGCAGGCGGCTCGCCCTGCCGACCCGCCTCCACCCGCCCAGAGCGCACCCGCCGGACCGACGCGCGTGGTCCCGCCTGAGGCACCCGGTCCGTCCGGGCTGGTTCCGCCCGAGGCCCCGGAGCCGAAGGGGGCCTCGCCTGCCGGGGCGCGGAAGCGGGCTGTGCGTGCCGAGCCTCCGGAGCCGACGCGGGTGGTGGCTTCGGATACGCCTGAGCGGAGGGGGGCTGTGCGTGCCGAGCCTCCGGAGCCGACGCGGGTGGTGGCTCCGGATGCGGCTGAGCCGACCCGGGTGGTGGCACCGGACGCCCCCGGGCCGTCGGGGGGTGTGCGTGCCGCGCCTCCGGAGCCGACTCGGGTGGCGTCTTCGGATACGCCCGAGCGGAAGGGGGCTGTGCCTGCCGAGGCTGCAGAGCCGACCCGCGTGGTGGCGCCGGACGCACCCGAGCCCACGCGGGTGGTGGCTTCCGACGCCCCCGAGCCCACACGAGTCGTGGCCCCCGACGCCCCCGAGCCGACGAGGGCCGTATCCACCGACGCTCCGGAGCCCACGAGGGCCGTATCCGCTGACACACCCGAACCCACGCGCCTCGTGTCCCCCGAGGACCGTGAGGACGAGGGCGAGGACGATCGGCCGGTCGTGGCGCCGCCGCCCACGCGGGTCGTGGGGCATGAGCCCACCCGGGTCGCCTCACCCGAGGGAGACGGCCGGTGAACCGCGAGACGAGCCTGTTCTCGGGGCGGCCCTCCGAGCTGGTCGGGCAGCAGATCGCCGGGTACCGGATCGAGCAGGAGATCGGGCGCGGCGGCATGGCCGTCGTCTACCGGGCCCGCGACCTGCGCCTGGAACGCACCGTCGCCCTGAAGCTGCTCGCCCCGGAGCTCGCCCGCAACGACACCTTCCGCCGCCGCTTCACCCACGAGTCCCGGGCCGCCGCAGCGATCGACCACCCCCACATCGTGCCGGTGTTCGAGGCCGGCGAGACGGACGGCGTGCTGTACATCGCCATGCGGTACGTCGCCGGCAGCGACCTGCGGCACGTCCTCGACCGTGAGGGCCCGATGCCGCCCGTCACCGCCCTGCGCGTCGCCGCCCAGCTCGCCTCCGCGCTCGACGCGGCCCACGACAACGGACTGGTCCACCGGGACGTCAAGCCCGGCAACATCCTGGTGTCCCGCGGCACCGACAGCGACCACCCCGAGCACGTCTACCTCACCGACTTCGGCCTGACGAAGAAGTCGCTGTCGCTGACCGGCTTCACCACGGTCGGCCAGTTCGTCGGCACCCTCGACTACGTCGCCCCCGAGCAGATCTCCGGCAAACCGGTCGACGCCCGCTGCGACGTGTACGGCTTCGCCTGCGTCGTCTTCGAGACCCTCGCGGGCCATCCGCCCTTCCTCCGCGACGACGACATGGCCCTGCTCTGGGCCCACCAGTACGACGAACCGCCGCCGCTGACCGAGGACCGTCCCGACCTCGACCCGCGGGTCGACCCCGTCTTCGCCCGGGCCCTCGCCAAGAGCCCCGATGACCGGTACCCGTCCTGCCTCGCCTTCGTCGCCGCACTGCGCGCCGCGGCAACCGGCGGCGGGGCCGGGGCCACCAGGGCGCCCACGCGGGCGGACCGGCAGCTGCCGGGCGCGGGGGAGGAGCGGCCCAAGCCGCCGCCACGCTGGGCCGAACCGGTCTTCGTACAGCGGACGTAGGGCCCTGCGTCAGCCCTCGCTGTCGGAGCGCACCTCGCCGCGCCGCCGCACGTGCCGCGCGAGCAGCGCCCCGGCGAACCCGGTCACCAGCCCCCACGGGACGGCCAGGCCGACGGCACCCCACAACTTAGGTCTCAGGAACAGCTCGCCCCCGAGACCTCCGCCCAGATCGCCGATGCCGAGCACGGACAGGCCGAAGTGCGCGGAGAGGCGTCCGAGCAGGCAGATCATGAACACCGTGAGCATCAGGGCGACCGCCATGTGCACGGCGTGCTGCCAGGCCCGCAGCCGGGCCGGTGACCGGGCCGCCATCACGAACGCGGCGGCCAGCAGCAGCACGACGTCGATGACCAGCAGCCACCACACCCGGCCGTCGTGCTCGGAGAGGGTCCGCAGGTTCAGCTCGGAGACGTCCGGCGTGCGCAGCACCTCGTCGAGCACATGCGGCATCGGCAGCCCGAACGGTCCCTCCACCCGGCCGTTCCAGGTGGCGCCGAGCCCGATCGTCAGTGCCAGCCACACCAGGTTGGGCAAGCCGAGCAGGATCACCGCGAACGTCTCCCGCACGTGTCCCTTGGTCGCCGCGACGATCAGGGCGACGACCACGCCGATGACGACGCAGGCCAGCAGCAGCGCGACCATCGCGTACGCGGCCGGCCGCACCGACGTCTGAAAGCGCAGCAGCCCCGCGGGCAGCGGGGCCCCGCGCGACACCAGCAGCGCCAGCACCAGCACACCGGCCAGCCACACCACACCGACGAACACGGACAGCGGAACGTCGGTGGTGAATCCGATCTTCGGTGATGCGCCGAACAGGTCGCCCAGTTCACCGAGCGTGTCGTCCCCGAGGGAGATGTCGAAGGTGTGGCGTGCGGCGAGCGTCACGCCGATCAGCGCGAGCAGCCACAGGGCCGCCACCCGGCCGGCCCAGCCGGCCAGCTCCGCGGCACCGGCGACCGCCCGGTGCCGCAGCGGACGCAGGAACCCCCAGGCGATCACCAGCGCTCCGGTCAGCGTGACGGACAGCGGAATCACCGTCAGGCCCGCCTGGGTGTCGGCGAGGTCGCCGGCGCTCCCGGCGAGCCTCACCGTGCCGCCGACGGCGGTGACCACGGTGGCGGCGACGACGGGGACGAAGGCACCGTCCGGAAGGTCCGAGGCCCCGGCCGCCCACAGGCCCAGGGCGGCCACCACCGCCATGGCGAGCAGCCCACCGAGCACCGTGACGAGGGCATGCGCCCAGCCGTGGCGGGCGACGGCCCGCTCGCCGGAGGTGCGTGCCTGGCCGGAGGGGGTGCGCGAACTCACGCTGCCACGCTAAGCAGGCCCCGCGCCGGACGCCCGCCGGAGAGGTCCGTCCGCGTCGGCTTGCGAGGCCTACGGGGCAAGGGCACACAATAAGGTCGTAGTGGAAAAAGCGGCATAGACCGGGACCAATCACCCCGGTGGTGTGAAGGCCGCAGAGAACCCACGCGGGAAGAAGAGCTCGTGAGCGTCGATCCGCCGTCGTCCGGCCGCCCCACAGGACCTCCCTCGGGCCCGCTGTCGGGTCCCTCCCAGCCGCCCTCGGGCGGCGGCCCGCCCTCGGAGCCGCCGAGCGGCGGAGGCGGCAAGGAGCCGGAGCCCCGCCGGCCGTGGTGGGGGTCCGTGCCCCGTGTCGCGATCATCGCCACCGCCGTGGTGGCCGCCGTGATCCTGGCCGTGGTGCTCTCCCGGCCCGACAACGGCGGCTCGGGTGCGTCCGACGGCGGTACCAGCACGTCCAGCGGCGAGGTCTTCCTCCAGCCCGCGGCCGACACGGGCCCGGACGCGTTCACCGAGTCGACGACCGAGGAGAAGAGCTCCGCCTCGCCGGTCACGCCCTCGGGGGCCACCGAGTCGGCGCCGCAGAACGCGCTCCGCGGTGTGAAGGGCGACGCGCCCGGCCTGTACGGCGGCACCCGCAACGTCGCCAGCTGTGACGTGGAGAAGCAGATCCGGTACTTCGAGGACGCCCCGGACAAGCAGCGCGCGTTCGCCTCGGTCATCGGGGTCCAGTCGTCCGAGGTCCCCTCCTACCTGCGCTCGCTCACCCCCGTGCAGCTCCGCATGGACACCCGCGTCACCAATCACGGCTACAAGAACGGCGCCCCCACCAGCTACCAGGCCGTCCTCCAGGCAGGCACGGCCGTCCTCGTCAACGACCGCGGCGTCCCCCGGGTGCGCTGCGCGTGCGGCAACCCGCTGTCCCCGCCGGTCGCCCAGCAGAGCGCGCCGAAGACGACCGGCGACGCGTGGCCGGGGTACAAGTCGTCGAACGTCGTCACGGTGACGCCCGCACCGGAGCCGGTCGACGTCTTCGTGATGTGTGAACCCGACGGCGAGTGGTTCGAGCGCCACACGGGCGACACCGGCAAGAAGGACGAGAAGACCAAGAAGCCGGACAAGCCCTCCCCGTCGGCGAGCGTCACCACACCGACGGCTCCGTCCGACTCGACGTCGTCGCAACCGCCCCCGAGCGAACCGCCGACCTCGGACACGGACACGTCGGGGCCGACGACGGACGAGCCGCCCTCGGCCGACACGCAGGAGCCTCCGCCCGACGCCAACACCGGGAGCGACACCGGCGGCGTCACGACGACGGACCAGGCCCCGGCCTCCTGATCCGGCCGGTTCACGCGGCACGGACCACCAGGGCGTAGTCGCCGAGCCCGAGCAGCCGATCGGCCGGCAGGTCGCCGTGGGCGGTGACGATCGCCTCGACCCGGCCCGTCTCCGGTTCGAACGCGACGTCCTGGACCGTGCCGAGCGTGTCGCCCGTCTCGGTGAGGATCCTGAGGCCCGTCAGCTCGTGGTGCGGCGGCACCTCGGACGGTTCGCCGGTCGTGCGGACCAGCACCGCGTCCGGGCCGATGGCGTGCAGGGCACCCCAGGCCAGCGCGGTCTCCTTGCGGGAGTGCCGGCCCCGCACCCGGACATGGGTGACCACACCGGACACGGCGTCGACCGTCAGCGACCTCAGGGAGCCGACCTCTTCCGCCTCGTTCAACGTCAGCACCGGCAGGCCCTGCGCCTCGGAGAACAGCATCATGACGCCGTCCCCTCGCGCCCGGCCCGGAAGGCGCCGACCCGGGCGGCGAAGGTCGGCAGGTCGTCGGCGACGTAGCGGGTGGCGTCCGCCGGGATGACCAGGGCACGGCCGGAGACCGCGAGCGTCTCGCCGCGCGGCACGTACACCCGGTGCCGACGGCGTCTGGAGCCCTGGACCAGGGCCTTGCCCGCGGCGATCCGGAATCCCACGACCCGGCCGACGGCTCCGCCTTCGACGATCACGTCGAGCACCGTGCCGACCTCGGCGCCCTCGTCGGTCAGCACCTTCGCGTGCAGCACCCGGCCCTGCTGGGCCTCGCGGCGGGCCACCACGACGGAGGTGTCCTGCAGGGCGAGGGTGTCGCGGATCATGACCGCGTGCGGACCCAGGGCGTACACCCCCGACCAGGGCAGGCTCTGTTTCAGCGGGCCCGACAACAGGCCCCGGCCGCTGAGCGTGAAGCCGGTGATCCGCCCGGCGGCGGCGTCGAAGACGGTGTCCTTGACCTGCGCGACGGCGTCACCGCCCAGGGTGACCACGGGCAGCGTCGTCAGACTCCGGGCAGCCAGCAGCTCGTTCATCGCAGGCCCTTTCCGCCGGGCCGTCGCCGGACCGCGATGACGGTGCCCGACCGCCGGCCCGCCTGCACGGCGAGCGTCACCACCGCGACGGCGGCGAGCGCCGCGATCACCAAGATCAGCCATGTCCACCAGGCCACCGCGCACCTCCGGCGATCCGGCCCGGCCGCCCTCGGCCGGCCCTGATTCTTTCCGGGTGCCCCACGAACGGGGGACAATGCCCGCGGCGCCGGACGGGCGAGCATCTGTCAGGACTGCGAAGCCCGGCTCGGGGTACGAGGACTGGTGCAGAGCGTCCGGCCAGTCCGGCTTCCCAGAGAGAAAAGAATGATCGACCACCTGGACGGGGCAGTGATACCGACTGGTTTCGACGTGCCCGTGGAACCGCTGAGGCGGGCGGCACACTACACCGGCGAGCAGGGATGCATCGCCGAGGCGCGGTCCTTCGCCGCGCTCTTTCTCGACCAGCTCAGGACCGAGTGGTGCGCGCGCATCGACGAGCGTGTCGACGGCGCCGTGCTGCTGGTGGTGAGCGAGCTGGTCACCAATGCCGACCGGCACAGCAACGGGCCGTACATCCTGGAGCTCGTCGGCACCGACGCCGCGGTCACGGTGTCGGTCTACGACAGCAGCTCCGCGCTGCCCCGCATCTTCCCCCGCGACCCCGAGCGCATCGGCTGGCACGGCCTGGAGATCGTCCACGCGCTCGCGGAGCAGGTCAGCGTGGAACGGGTGCCGGTGGGCAAGCGCGTGCGCGCCGTTCTGCCGCTCTCCGAGGGAACCGAGAGGTAAGTCGTCCGGGTGAGATGCGTCACCCGGACGAAGCGCGTCATTCCGTGCACACGTCGGGCCGTGGCGGTTCGGCGCCTGTCGTGTGGAGCCGAACATGCCGGCGTTGCCGAACACACCAGCGGGTGCCGCCCCACTCCCGCATGGGGGACGGCACCCGCTGGTCGGACGACGGTGTCAGGCGCAGCCCAGCTCGCCCAGCATGCCCTCGCGCAGTCGCGTGATGATCCGCTTGATCAGGCGGGAGACGTGCATCTGCGAGCAGCCGAGCCGCTCACCGATCTCCGCCTGGGTGGCCTCCTCCACGAACCGCATGTGGAGGATCTGCCGGTCGCGCTCGCTCAGCTCCGCCATGAGCGGGGCGAGCGAGTGGAAGTCCTCGACGAGCCGGAGCCCGTCCTCCTCCACACCGATGAAGTCGGCCAGGACCGCCTCGCCGCCCTCCGGGCCGTCGCCGGTGAGTGCGGCATCCAGCGACGACGAGTTGTACCCGTTCGCCGCGATCTGTCCCTCGACGACCTGACGCTCGGAGATGTTCATCAGCGTGGCCAGCTCGGCGACCGTCGGCTCGCGGTCCAGTCGGCTGGCGAGCTCCTCACGGGCCTTGGCCAGCTCCACGCGCAGCTCCTGCAGCCGACGCGGCACGTGCACGGCCCACGTCGTGTCCCGGAAGAACCGCTTGATCTCGCCGACGATGTACGGCAGCGCGAAGGAGGTGAACTCGACCTCGCGCGAAAGCTCGAACCGGTCGATGGCCTTGATCAGGCCGATCATGCCGGTCTGGACGATGTCCTCCATGTCGTCGCCGCGGCCCCGGAAGCGGCCGGCCGCGAAGCGTACGAGCGACATGTTCATCTCGATCAGGGTGTTGCGCGCGTACTGGTACTCGTGCGTGCCCTCTTCGAGTTCCGTCAGGCGCTGGAAGAACTGGCGGGACAGCTCCCTGGCGTCCCGCGGGGCGACGGACCGAGGGTCCACGACGCCCGGCAGTGCTCCGTCACCCGCGCTGGCCTCGGCGTTCTCTTCGACGACCTGTGCCTTCGACCGGATCACGGCGGTCTCCATTACCTCTCCCGAACGTCGCGGCGGACATCTGCATAGGTACTCCCGAGTTGCGGGTACCCGGGTCGACGCGCACCATGCCCTCCGATTTCCCCCTGGGTGAAATCGGGCAGTATGCCGCCCTCCTTCCTCGTGGGCGCGGTTATTCCACCCAGGGCTGAACGTCGGACCCTTCCGCCCGCGGCCGGGATTCCTAGGCTGGACGAGTGAGCAACCACCTGCCGAACGAAGCCCGAGTCATCCCTCTGCGCCGGCACCGTGCGCGTCCCGCCGGCGCACCGCCGCGCCAGGCGCCGCCGGCCCCCGCGAAGGAGCCGCTGTGGCGGGACCTCGTGGGTGACGTCCTGCGCCGCGAACGCCTCGCGCAGGAGCGCACGTTGAAGGACGTCGCCGACGAGGCACGGATCTCCATGCCCTACCTCTCGGAGGTGGAGCGCGGCCGCAAGGAGGCCTCCTCGGAGGTCCTCGCGGCCGCCGCCCACGCCCTCGGACTGAACCTCGGCGACCTGCTGGCGAGGGCACAGGGCGAACTGACCCGCGTCACGTCACGTCACGCGGGCGGCAGCCGCCGCGGGCTGTCCACCTCGTCGCACGACGGAATGTGCCTGGCCGCCTGAACCGTATCGGCCGGCCGGCGCCTCAGACCCTCACGAGGCGCCGGCCGAGCACCTCGTCGGCCAGCCCGTAGCCCACCGCCTCCTGCGCGGTGAACACCTTGTCGCGGTCCATGTCGGCCCGCAGGGCCGCCACGTCGTGGTGGGTGTGCCGCGCCAGCACCTCCTCCACCTGGGAGCGGATCCGCACCATCTCCTTGGCCTGGAGCGCAAGGTCGGACACCATGCCGCGCTGCCCGCCCGCGGCCGGCTGTCCGAGCAGCACCCGCGAGTGCTCCAGCACGAACCGCCGCCCGGGATCCCCGCCGGCCAGCAGCACGGCCGCCGTGGAGGCCGCCTGCCCGACGCAGAACGTGGAGATCGGCGCCTGCACGAACGTCATGGTGTCGTAGATGGCCATGAGCGAAGTGAACGAGCCGCCGGGGGAGTTGAGATAGATCGCGATCTCGCTCTCCGGGGACGACGACTCCAGGTGGAGGAGCTGGGCGATGACGACGTTGGCGACGCCGTCGTCGATCTCGGTGCCGAGGAAGATGATCCGCTCGGACAGCAGCCGGCTGAACACGTCGTAGGACCGCTCGCCCTGCGGGGTGCGCTCGACGACGTTCGGAATCGTGTACGTACCCATCACTGCAGCCCCATCCTGCGCCGGGTGGCCGCCGGGCGGACGTCCGCGAGGGACTCCACGACCCGGTCCACCATGCCGTACTCCCTGGCCTCCTCGGCCGTGAACCAGCGGTCGCGGTCACCGTCCCGGGAGATGGTCTCCTGGCTCTGGCCGGTGTGCTCGGCGGTGATCCGCTCGATGGTCCGCTTGGTGAACTCCAGGTTCTCGGCCTGGATCTCGATGTCGGCGGTGGTGCCGCCGATCCCCGCCGACGGCTGGTGCATCATGATCCGCGCGTTCGGCAGGGCGTAGCGCTTGCCCGGCGCGCCGACGCTCAGCAGGAACTGGCCCATGCTGGCCGCGAAGCCCATGGCCAGCGTGGAGACGTCGTTCGGGATGAGGCGCATCGTGTCGTAGATGGCGAGGCCCGCGTGCACCGCCCCGCCCGGGCTGTTGATGTACAGGCTGATGTCGGTGTGCGCGTCCTCCGCGGACAGGATGAGCAACTGGGAGCAGACCCGGTTCGCGGAGACCTCGTCGACCTGGGTGCCCAGCAGCACGATGCGCTGCGCGAGCAGCTGGGCGGCCAGATGGTCGTCGAACCGGGTCGGAGGGGTGTCGCCCTCCTCCGCCCGCGGGGCGAGTGTCGTGAGTGGAGTCATCGGTTCCTCCTCGTCGCGGCGACGGGGCCGCGGACAGGTCGGGGATGTGCCGTCGACTCCACTCTTGACCTCGGACGATGCCGGCGAACGGTTTCTCTGCCCTCGGCAGATCCGCTACCGGCAGAGCCCGAAGGCTCAGCCCCTCTCGCGCAACTGGCGGAAGAACGCCCGCACATCACCGACCAGCAGCTCCGGCTCCTCCATCGCCGCGAAGTGCCCGCCGCGCCCGAACTCCGTCCAGCGGACGATGTTCTCCGTCCGCTCCGCCTTGTGGCGCAGCGGGATCTGGGGGTCGCCGAAGAAGGACGCCACGGCGGTCGGCGCGGTGGAGGGCTCCTGCGGGGCCGCGATCCTCTCGCCCCGGGCGTGGGCGCGCTCGTAGTAGACCCGGGCCGACGAACCGGCCGTGCCCGTCAGCCAGTACAGCATCACGTTCGTGAGCATCAGGTCCCGGTCGACGGCCTCCTCGGGCAGCTCCTCCGAGTCCGTCCACTCCTGGAACTTCTCCACGATCCAGGCGAGTTGCCCCACCGGGGAGTCCGTCAGCGCGTAGGACAGGGTCTGCGGCCGGGTGGACTGCACGTGGAAGTAGCCCGTGCCGTCGCGGGACCACTCCGCCCACCGCCGCCACGAGGTGAGCGTGCGCTCCCGCTCCGCAGGGCTCAGCGCCTCCAGCTCCTCGGCGGTCGGCTCGACGGCCGCCTGTGCCCCGGGCAGCAGATTGAGGTGGACGCCGACGACCCGGCCCGGGTGGGCGCGGCCCAGTTCGCGGGAGATGGCCGCACCCCAGTCGCCGCCCTGGGCGCCGAACCGCTCGTAGCCGAGGCGTGTCATCAGCTCGGTCCACGCGTCGGCGATCCGGCGCGCCTCCCAGCCGGTCTCCCGGGTGGGGCCGGAGAACCCGAAGCCGGGAATGCTCGGCAGCACGACGTGGAAGGCGTCGGCCGGATCCCCGCCGTGGGCGGCCGGGTCCGTCAGCGGTCCCACGATGTCGGCGAATTCGACGATCGACCCCGGCCACCCGTGCGTGACGAGAAGCGGGGTGGCGTCGGGCTCGGGGGAGCGGATGTGCGCGAAGTGCACCCGCGCGCCGTCGATCTCGGTGATGAACTGCGGCCACGTGTTCAGCCGCGCCTCCGCGGCCCGCCAGTCGTACTCGTGCCGCCAGTACCGCACCAGCTCGCGCAGGTAGCCCGACGGAACGCCGTACGTCCAGCCCACGCCGGGCAGCTCCTCGGGCCACCGGGTCCGGTCGAGGCGCTCGTGGAGATCGTCGAGGTCGCTCTGCGGTACGTCGATACGGAAGGGACGGATGCCGCTGTCGGCGGGCGTGGACGTCATGACCGCGATGCTAGATGTGAACGGTGTAGTGGCCACCTGATTTTGCCGGCCCTCCGACCGATGAGTTCCCAAGCGAGCGCCGGTCGACAGTGGTGACAGCGTTCCACGCCTCCAGGAGGACTCATGGCCACCGACGGTTTCACCACATGCCTCTGGTTCGACGGCGAGGCCGAGGAGGCCGCGCACCACTACGTCTCGATCTTCAAGAACTCCAGCATCGGCAAGATCGCGCGCTACCCGGAGGGGGCGCTCCAGGCCGCCGGCAGCGTGATGACCGTCGAGTTCACGGCCAACGGGCACCGGTTCCTCGGGCTCAACGGCGGCCCTCAGTTCAAGTTCACCGAGGCCACTTCCTTCATGATCTTCTGCGAGAACCAGGAGGAGATCGACTACTACTGGACCAGGCTCACCGAGAACGGCGGCGAGCCCGGCCCCTGCGGCTGGCTCAAGGACAGGTTCGGCGTGTCCTGGCAGGTCGTCCCGGACCGGCTCGACGCGATGATCACCGACCCGGATCCCGCGAAGGCCGCCCGGGTGACCCAGGCGTTCATGGCGATGGGCAAGTTCGACATCGCCGCCCTGGAGAAGGCGTACGCGGGCGGGTGACGCGCCGCGGTTTGGGGCAGGGCCGTGGCTTGCGGGGAAGCCGCCCTGCCCCTACACGCCCTCGGTCAGGATCTCCCCGATGACGTACCGGGAGTTCTCCGCGACCGGCGGGTTGGTCTCCCAGTAGTACGGCAGCGCCACGACCGCGATCGACAGGGCCCAGCCCCGGGCCCGTGCCCACTCGGCGTCGCCGGCGCCCACGGCCTCGCGGAAGAAGCCGCGGGCCTCGGCCGGCAGCAGGCACCAGGCGCCGATGAGGTCGACGGCGGGATCACCGACCCCCACCGTGCCGAAGTCGATCACGGCGCTCAGCCGTCCGCCCGTGACCAGGAGGTTCCCGGCCATGAGGTCGCCGTGCGCCCAGACCGGCGGCCCGGTGTGCTCCGGAGCCCGCAGGGCCTCTTCCCACACCTTCGTCACCGCGGCGGTGTCGACCCGCCCCGCGAGTTGCGCGAGCGCCTCGCGCAGGAAGGGATCCCGGGCCGCCGGCGGCACTCCCCGGCAACCCGGAGGGCCCTCCGACGCGTCGATGCCGCGCAGGGCCGTGAGGTACGCCGCCAGGTCCTCGGCGAGCAGTCGGGGCTCCTCGAGCCTGCCGGGCACGGGGTTGCGGCCGTCCAGCCAGGTGTAGACCGACCAGGGCCACGGGAACCCGTCGCCGGGCTCACCCCGGCCCAGGGGCTCGGGGGAGGCGGCGGGCAGCGCCGGGCCCAGCCGGGGCAGCCAGCGCAGTTCGTGCGCGATGGCCTCCACGGCCCGCGGATGCCGGGGGAGCCGTACGACCTTGTCCGCGCCGAGGCGGAACATGGCGTTCTCCGTGCCGGAGGACTCCAGGCGCCGCAGGGGCAGTCCCGCCCACTGCGGGAACTGCCCCGCGATCAGCCGGCCGACGAGCGAGTCGTCGATGTCCAGCTCGTCCTCATGCATTCGCGCAGCGCACATGGCGCTCATTGGAGCGGTCAACGGGCCGCCTGTCGAACGGTTTTGGTGACCTCCCGGGCGATGCGAAGGATCCCGGGGGAGCGGACCGGGCAGGGCTTCGGCTTGGACGTCGTGGGGGCCAGGCAGAAGTGCAGATAGTCGTCGTCGCGGTGCAGGGCCGTGCGGTCGCGGCCGGGCTGGGTGCAGAGGCCGGGGTGGGCACGCTCGTGGGCCGTGCACGGCAGGTACTGCGTCCAGGTGTAGCGGCCGGTGGCCGGGCTCACCGCCTTCCCTGCGTCCGCCACGAAGTCGCCCGAGGCGGCGGCCCGCTTCTCGTAGAGCGCGTTGACGCGCCGGACCCGGTCGGGAGTGATCGGATCCGGGCCCTGTGACACCCAGACGATCCTCGGGCGGCTGCCGCCCCCGGCCGTGGCGATCTGCTCGGTGAGCCGGCGGGCGTCGGCGTCGTAGCGGCTGAAGTACCGGGCCGGGGACTTGTCGTAGGTGATGCCGTCCATGCACGGCGTGTAGCCCCAGGAGTTCCCCCAGAACTGCAGGACCACGAAGTCGGGCCGCAGCCTGCGCACCAGCGCGGCGGCCTTGTCGGCGGCCGGCACCAGGGACCGGTCCGCCGTGCCCTCCAGGTAGTCGCACAGGGTGGTGCCGGAGTACGGGGCGCCGGTGTACTCCGCCTTCAGGTCCCTGCGCAACTCCTGGCCCAGGACCTTCTGGCCCTCCATCGCCAGCGAGTCGCCGAGGTACAGCACCCTGGGTGCCTTCTCCGGTTCCCGGCCGGGGGAGGCGGGTGCGCGCTGGTGGGTGGTGGCCGACGCGCGCGGTGCGGCCGGTGCCGGGGCCTCGGGCGCGGACGCGGGATCCCCGCACCCGCCGAGCAGCACCCCGGCCAGCAGTAACCCCACGACCCACGGCTTGCGCATACGGCAACTCCCGCCCCGGCCACCGAAACGGCACCCAGGCAAGCACAGCCGGGCGCCGGGGGGAAGACATACGCCGGACGCGATGGCTCGGCCCGGTCCGCGATCGGAGGCTGAGCAGCCCGGCGCGCTCGGTGCACGCCCGCTCGACGCGCGGGCCGGCCCCCGGGTGACTAGCGTGAGGAAGCGGACGATTCCACTCATTCGGAGAGGGCCGTAGCCATGGCGGTACAACCTGAAGGAACCCCTTGCTGGGCCGACGCGATGTTCAGCGACCTCGAAGGGGCCAAGAGCTTCTACGGGGACGTCCTCGGCTGGACGTTCGCCGAGGCGTCGGCGGAGTTCGGCAACTACACGGAGGCCTATGCGAACGGCAAGGCGGTCGCCGCCGTCGTCCCGCCCATGCCCGGCCAGGAGGGCCCGTCGCAGTGGTGCCTCTACTTCGCGTCCCAGGACGCCGCCGCCACCGCCGCCCGGATCCGTGACCACGGCGGCGAGATCCTGATGGAGCCGATGCGGGTCGCCGACTTCGGCACCATGTGCCTGGCCCGCGACCCCGGCGGCGTCGTCTTCGGCGTGTGGCAGGCGGGCACCCACGAGGGCTTCCAGGTGATGGGCGAGCCCGGCGCCTACACCTGGGCGGAGATCTTCACCCGCGAGCCCGGGAAGTCCGACGCCTTCTTCCCCGCCGTCTTCTCGTACCGGCAGCGGGACATGGAGGACGAGCAGGTGGACTTCCGGGTCTACGACCTCGGCGAGCACACCGTGCTGGGCCGGATGCAGATGACGGAGGAGTTCCCGCCCGAGGTGCAGCCGTACATCAACGTCTACTTCACCGTCGAGGACTGCGACGAGGCCGTGGCGAAGGCCACCAAGCTCGGCGGCGTGCTGCGGTTCGGCCCGATGGACACTCCCTTCGGCCGGTTCGCGGCGATCAGCGACCCGCAGGGCGCGAGCTTCTCGGTGATCGACATCACGAAGACCGAAGGCGAGATGCCGAAGCTGACCGACGTGGCGTAGGCACCCGGACCTCCCGGCCGGACCGCTTCCGCGGCCATGGCATGATCGAGCGCATGCGTGAACGTGTTGTGGCCGCGTGTGACGGGGCTTCGAAGGGAAATCCCGGACCCGCGGGCTGGGCCTGGGTCGTCGCCGACGCTTCCGAGACGCCGGAGCGGTGGGAGGCGGGGCCGCTCGGCAAGGCCACCAACAACGTCGCCGAACTCACCGCGCTGGAGCGCCTGCTGACGGCGACCGACCCGGATGTGCCGCTGGAGATCCGGATGGACTCGCAGTACGCGATGAAGGCCGTCACCACCTGGCTGCCCGGCTGGAAGCGCAACGGCTGGAAGACCTCCGCCGGCAAGCCGGTCGCCAACCAGGACCTCGTCGTGCGCATCGACGAGCTCCTGGACGGCCGCTCGGTCGAGTTCCGCTACGTCCCCGCCCACCAGGTCGACGGCGACCGGCTCAACGACTTCGCCGACCGCGCCGCCAGCCAGGCCGCCACCGTCCAGGAGCCCGCGGGCAGCGGCTTCGGCTCTCCCGAGCCGCCGCCCGCCCCCGACACCCCGGCCAAGGCCCCGCGGTCCCGCCCGCGCGGCGGCGCGGCCCGCACCGCCAAGACCGCGGGAGGAAAGGGCGCCGCGCGCACGATCAAGGCGAAGTTCCCCGGCCGCTGCCAGTGCGGCCGCTCCTACGCCGCCGGCGAGCCCATCGCCAAGAACGACAGCGGCTGGGGCCACCCGGACTGCCGCACGGGCGCGACCGTCTGATCAGACGTCGAACGTGTAGTGCGGTGTGTGGTCCAGCAGATCCGCCGGGCTCATGTCGTGCCACGGCCGCATCGTCTCGTTGAGGTCGATCACGTTCGGCGTGCCCGCGGTGGGCAGATAGCCGGAGCCGGGGTGCCGGCGCTGCCAGTCGGCCCACAGCTTGTCTATGTAGGCGTGGTGCAGCCAGAACACCGGGTCGTTGGGGGAGGCCCCGGTGGCCATGTGCCCGCCGACCCAGACGTGGACGCGGTTGTGCAGATTGACCCCCCGCCACCCCTCGAGGTGGTTGCGGAAGCCGTCCGAGCCGCTGTTCCAGGGCGCCATGTCGTACGTGGACATCGACAGCACCGACTCGACCTCGGACCGCGTCGGCAGCTCGCGTACCCCGGAACCGAGGGAGCGCCGCAGGAACGTGCGGCCGTCGACGCGCACGTTGATCGGCCAGTTGCCGCCGGACGAGGAGAACGGCCCGTCCGGCACCCTGCCGTCCCGCTCCCGCCCGGTGCCCCCGAGGAAGTCGGGCGCCCACAGCGAGGCGCGCGGCGTACGGTCGACGGTCCAGTCCCAGTACGGCAGTGACACCGACGCGTCCACCGACTGCAGCGCCCGCTCGAACTCCAGGAGGAATCTTCGGTGCCAGGGCAGGAAGGACGGTGAACGGTGCCCGGTCCGCTCGCCGTTGTCGGTGTCGGAGACGATGAACGAGTTGTGCGTCGTGACGAACTCGTCGTAGCGGCCGCTGCGCTTCAGCTCCAGCAGCGCGGCGACGAAACGCCGCTTCTCGTCGGCGGTCAGGGTGGACTGGTTCTTGCGGACAGCCATGTGCGGGTGCTCCAGATGCCTTGCGATGCGGTTCAGTTGGCGGGGAAGGGCAGCAGGGCCGCGCCCTGCAGCTCGTCCACCGCGGCGCGGGCGGCGGCGCGCGGGGTGGCCACCGGGTCGTAGTGGCTGACGACGCTGATCCAGCTGCCGTCGGCGTTGCGCATCACGTGCAGCTCCACCCCGTCGACGAACACCGCGATTCCCGCGCCGTGGTGGTGGTGACCGGACCCGCCGGCCGGCCGGCCCTGTATCCGGCGGCCCTTGTAGACCTCGTCGAAGGTTCCGGGGGAGTCGTGGTGCCCGGCGGCCGAGGCCGGGGGGATGGCTGACAACGTCCCCGCGCTCGTGGCGAGAACGGCAGCGGCGGTGAGCGCGCTGCGGCGGCTGAGTTCCGGCATACGGACCTCCTGGGTGGGTTCGGCTGATGACCCCGCATGCCTATCGGCACGCCCGCTACCGGGAGAAATCCACGCGAGCCGGTTGGCTGTGATCCGGGCAATTCCCCTTATGTGGTGCAAGGTTGAACCAAGATGATCTTGTCGCGAGGTGTCTGCGTACGCGTGCGGAAGGGGAAATTCCACCGGTGGGGGGTGCTGTGGCGGATGTTTCTGCCTGTGCGGTCCGCTGTCCGTGGTACGCGTCACGCCGCGAAACTGGCGCGATCCGGCGGTCCGGCCGACGGTGCCCGCGTGCTGCTACTCTGCGTCGGCAATCGACAGCTCTCGGTAATTCTCAGGGGTGTGCGTGAAGGTCGCCTGTGTCGGCGGCGGGCCCGCCGGTCTGTATCTCTCGATCCTGCTCAAACGGCAGGACCCGTCCCACGACATCACCGTCTACGAACGTGATCCGGAGGGTTCGACCTACGGCTGGGGCGTGACGTACTGGCGCGGACTGCTCGACCAACTCCACGAGCAGGACCCCGAGTCGGCGGGCGCCCTCGACGCCGGTTCCGTCCGGTGGAGCGACGGCGTCGCCCACGTCCGGGACCTGACGACCCGGCACAGCGGCGACCAGGGGCACGGCATCGGCCGCCACCGGCTTCTGGAGATCCTCACCGCCCGGGCCCGCGACCTCGGCGTGCGTCTGGAGTACGAGCGCGAGATCACCGCCGGCGGCCTGCCGTCCGGCGCCGACCTGATCGTGGCGGCCGACGGGGTCCGCAGCGCCCTGCGCACCCGCCACTCCGCCCACTTCGGCACACAGCTCACGCCCGGGCGCAATCACTACGTCTGGCTCGGCACCCCCAAGGTCTTCGACGCCTTCACCTTCGCCTTCGTGGAGACCGCCCACGGCTGGATCTGGTGCTACGGCTACGGCTACGGCCCCGACCGCAGCACCTGTGTCGTCGAGTGCGCACCCGAGACCTGGACCGGGCTCGGACTGGACCGGGCGAGCGAGGCCGACGGGCGGGCCCTGCTGGAGAAGCTCTTCGCCGGCGTCCTCGACGGGAACCCCCTGCTGGGCCGCCCCGGCGGCACCCCGTGGCAGACCTTCCGCACCCTCACGAACGACACCTGGCACCACGGCAACCTCGTCCTGCTCGGCGACGCCGCCCACACCACGCACTACTCCGTCGGCGCCGGCACCACCCTCGCCCTGGAGGACGCGATCGCCCTGGCCGCCGCGCTGCGCGAGCACCCGGAGCTGCCGCAGGCCCTCGCCCGCTACGAGCGGGAACGCAAGGCGGCCCTGCTGCCCGTACAGAGCGCGGCCCGCTACAGCGCCCAGTGGTACGAGAACCTGCCGCGCTACATGCAGCTGCCCCCGGAGCGCATGTTCGCCCTGCTCGGCCAGCGCCACTCGCCCCTGCTGCCCTACGTTCCGCCCCAGCTGTACTACCGGCTCGACCGGGCGGCAGGGCAGCTGGAGCCGCTGCGCCGGTTCAAGCGCTGGCTGGGTCCGAAGGTCGCGCGGACCGTACACGCACGGGCGCTGGCGTCCCGCGAATAGCCTCCGGAATCCTGGGTGGATTGCTGTTCACTGATTGGGGTGAACAGCAATCCACCCGCGCCTCGCTCGGCGCCGCCCACCCTCATTCTGCGGGCCGTGCCACCCGGGCAGACCGCCTCCGTCAACGGCGTCAACGTCCTGATGCGCACGATCGGCCTGGACGGCTTGCGTACCTCACCCCCTGGTCGAACCCCCTAGCCGAACAGCCGCTCCAGGAAGGTGTTGCCGTACACCCGGTGCGGATCCAGCCGGTCCAGCACCGCGTCCGCCGCCGCCCACTCGGCCGGGCCGACCGCCGCCGGAACGACGCTGCCCAGCATCTCCTCGTCGCTCCACACCCCGTCGTCCGTGTACGCCCACCCCTTGGACCACTCCACCCGGGTGAGCGCGAACCCGCCGTCGAACGTGCGCAGCAGGAACCGCTCGATCTCGCGCAGGAACGCCTCCGCGTCCGGTGTGCCCGGCAGCGTCAGGACGTCCAGCCACACGGCCGTGTCCCACTCGGGGTGGTCCTCGGGCGGCCGCAGCGCCGACAGCAGCGGCGGACGGGCCCCCGCCACGTCGGCGTCGCCCGGGTCGTCCAGGCCGGTCACCCGGATCTCCACCGAGCCGTTGACCGGGAAGCTGCCCCGGGCGGCGTACGCCGTCAGCCGCTCGCGGTAGAAGGCGGCGAACTCGGAGACGACCCGCTGCACCCGGTCCCGCGAGGTGAGGACCGCGTAGCCGTTGGCGTGCACCTGTAGCGTGGTCGGTTTCAGATACAGCAGCGTGTTCTTGGACGGCCCCCAGAGGTCCGCGGACAGCGTCGTCACCAGCCCGAGCGCGGCGGCCTCGTACTGTGCGGTGCCGAGCACCGGCGCCAGGTACCAGGCCGCCTCCGACGTCATCCGCCCGACCAGTTCCGCCACCGGCGCCGGGATGTTGTCCGAGAACGGGTAGTTGTACGGCCGGTTCACCTTCCGCGAGGTCAGCGGCCGGGTGGGCGAGACGCTCCACACCTTCAGCCAGGGGTAGTCGGTGAAGGCGAACCAGATCGCCTCGACCCGCCCCGCCTCGTCCAGGAAACGCGCGAGGGTCCGCCCGTCGCCCGAGCCGGGCGCGGCGAACAGTTCCCCGGCCGGGATGTCCGTGCGGCTCACGCACCTGAGGTCGGTGTTCGCGCCGACCCGCAGCACCACCTCGGTCACCAGGGACCGCCCCAGGTGGGTCAGCAGCGCGGCGCAGTCCGCCTCGTCGCGGTGGAACGTGCGCAGCACGTAGGCGCCGGCCCGGGAGTCCCACACGACCGCCGTCAGCGACAGGATCAGATTGCTGAGCGAGCCGTACGTGTGCCCGGCCCGCCGTGGCTCGCCCCGCGCGGGTACGGCGGTGCCGTGCGCGTCGACGGCGAGGGCGCCGCCCAGGGTCAGCACGCCGGGAGCGGGGGCGGCCGTGACGCCGAGGCCGTGCTCCTCCAGGAAGGTCAGCAGGGCCTCCATGGTCACGCCGGTCCCGGCCCGCACGGCGGTGGGGGAGTCCAGCGCGAGGCCGGTGAGGTGGGGCGCGGTATCGACGAGGAGGACCGGCGCACCGGACGGTGTCCCCTCCGTGACCGTCAGGGGCGACCAGCCGTGCGAGGCGCCCCGGGCGCGCACCCGCCACCCCTGCCGCCACGCCCAGTTGACGACGGCGACGACCTGGCCCGGGCTGTCCGGCGCACAGGCCCACAGACCGTCGGCGGTGATCTCGCCGACCCAGTTCCGGTACGCCGAGCGGTACAGCGCGACGTCCGCGGGGAAGTCCGGCAACTCCGCCGCTGCGGCCGCCGGATCCGCCGGCAGACCGGGCACGGCGGCCAGCGCGGCGGAGGTCAGGAGGAAGCCCCGGCGCGTCCAGGACGACGCGTCCGACGGGTAGTTGTTCGCTGAACCAGTGGTCACGTGGAGTCACGCTAGGGGCTGGTTGACAGGTGATGCGTTCCTGTCGCACCTATTCACTCGTGTGAGTGAATCGAGCAGGCTCGGCAGACCGGACCGATACGTTCCGCGCCGTGCGGTGACGGATGACAGACTGACACCCATGGACGAGCGCACATTCGACAGGTCGGGTCAGCACGCCTCCGTCATCGGTCTGGGCACCTGGCAGCTGGGTGCCGACTGGGGAGACGTCGACGACAAGGAAGCCCTCACGGTACTGGAGACGGCGGCCGAGGCCGGGGTGACCTTCTTCGACACCGCCGACGTGTACGGCGACGGCCGCAGCGAGCAGACCATCGCCGCGTTCCTCAGCGGCCGCCCGGACCTGCACGTCATGGTCGCCACGAAGATGGGCCGCCGGGTCGACCAGATCCCCGGGAACTACGTGCTCGACAACTTCCGCGCCTGGAACGACCGCTCCCGGCGCAACCTCGGCGTCGACCGGATCGACCTGGTGCAGCTGCACTGCCCGCCGACGCCCGTCTACTCCACGGACGAGGTGTTCGACGCCCTCGACACCCTGGTCGAGGAGGAGCGGGTCGCCGCCTACGGCGTCAGCGTCGAGACCTGCGAGGAGGCGCTGACCGCGATCGCCCGGCCGAACGTGGCGAGCGTGCAGATCATCCTCAACCCGTTCCGCATGAAACCCCTGCGCGAGGTGCTCCCGGCCGCCCGTGAGGCGGGCGTCGGCATCATCGCCCGCGTACCGCTGGCCTCGGGCCTGCTGTCGGGAAAGTACACCCGGGACACCGTCTTCCCGGAGAACGACCACCGCACCTACAACCGGCACGGCGAGTCCTTCGACGTGGGCGAGACCTTCTCCGGCGTCGACTACGCCACCGGTGTGGAGGCAGCCGCCGAGTTCGCGGCGCTCGCCCCCGAGGGTTACACCCCGGCCCAGCTGGCCCTGCGCTGGATCGTCGAGCAGCCCGGCGTCACGACCGTGATCCCCGGCGCGCGCTCACCCGAGCAGGCCCGGGCCAACGCGGCCGCCGCCCGCCTCCCGGAGCTGCCCGGCGAGACGCCGGCGGCGATCCGCGACCTGTACGACCGGCGCATCAAGGGCCAGGTCGAATCCCGCTGGTGAGGCCGGTTCTCACGGCTCCAGGAGCAGCTCCCTCTCCTGCTCCTGGTCGCCGGAGGCAACGCCGTCGTCGCGGGCCGTGAAGGTCCGGGTGAGCGTGTCGCTCGCCCGCCGCACGGCCTCCGGGCTGCCCTGCACGGTGACGGTCACGGGCGCGGAAAGCCGCCCGGGACCCTCTCCGCCACCGCCGGAACCCGCATCCGTCTCCCCGTCGAAGGTCGCCGTGTGCACCGTCGCCTTCTCGTCGGCGGGAAGCTCGTCCGGCGACCCGAACGTGCCTTCCAGGGCCCGGACGACGGTTCGCGCGTCGTCGGCACCCCCGCCGCTGAGCGTCACGGTGAGCTGCGTACCGGACATGCGTCCACGACCTCCTCGTGCTCTGCGTCATTCGCGCCGTCCGTGTAACCGTCCGCTGATCTCTCAAACCGCCGCGAGCCCCGGGACGACGACTCGTTCCGGGGAACCTGGGAAAGAGGAGGGCTCGGACTCACACCGGGAGGAACAGTGGCGGCGGACGCGGCAGAGGGCGGGGTCATGCGCCGGGGGCGCAACGAGACGGAGGAGGAGAGAGCGGACCGGATGTGGCAGGAGCTCATCCAGGAAGTCCGCGTGGCGCAGATGGGCGTGCAGATCCTGTTCGGCTTTCTGCTCACGGTGGTGTTCACCGAGAAGTACGACGACCTCTCCTCCGCCGACCAGACGATCTATCTCGTGACGGTCGTCCTCGGCGCCTGCGCGACCGGGGCGCTCATAGGCCCGGTGTCCCTGCACCGCCTCGTCTCCGGGCGGCGCGTCAAACCCCAGGCGGTGCAGCTGGCCTCGCGGCTCACCCTGCTCGGGCTCGTGCTGCTGCTCGCCACGACGACCTCCTCACTGCTGCTGATCCTGCGCGTGGCGACGCACGACGGTTTCGTGCCCTACCTGGTCGCCGGTGTGGTCTGCTGGTATCTGCTGTGCTGGTTCGTCCTGCCGCTGTGGACCCGGCGCCGTTACACGTCGAGGTGACGCCACCGCGACCAGCTGCCGGTCGTGCACCCGGCTGAGCAGCAGCAGCGACGCGGTCGCCCCGATCAGCGCGCAGAACATGTCCCACTGCGTGTCCCAGACATCGCCCTGGGTGGCCAGGAAGGCGTCCGCCGCGTGTCCGCCGGCCACGGCGGCCGCCCACTCGAGCATCTCGAAGACGGCGCTGAAGGCCAGACAGACGCACACGGTGAGCGGAGCGAGCCAGCGGCTGTCGCGCAGCGGCGAGGTGCGCACCAGCAGTTCGCGCACCAGCACCGCCGGGACGAAGCCTTGCATCAGATGGCCGAACCGGTCGTAGGGATTGCGGTCCCAGCCGAAGGCGTCCCGGACCCGGTCGCCGACCGGCACCTCGGCGTACGTGTAGTGGCCGCCCACCATGAGCACCACGGCGTGGGCGGCCAGCAGGCAGCACAGCAGGCCGGTGAGCGGGAAGCGCCGCCGGGTCAGCACCAGGAGCGGCAGGCCCACCACGACCCACACGACCTCCAGGAACCAAATCGTGCGGTCGTGCGGGTTCCATCCGGACAGGGCCAGCACCGCGAGAACGCCCCAGGCGAGGGTGGCGGGCAGGGACGGACGGCGACCGGAACTCACGTCGGACACAGCGGACACGGCGGGCTCCTCTCGGGGCAGCCCATCGTCCTCGCGGGGGTGGGACCCCGGCATGAGTACGCCTACTCATGCCGGCCGCGATTCAGCTCCCGGCGATGACGTTCGCGAGGAAGTCGTCGACATGGACTTCCTCGCACCCCGGCGGAACCACCTCGTGGGTCTCGCGCAGGAACGCCGCGAACCCCGGCGCCCACGCGAACACCACCGCGTGGTGCCGACCGCCGTCGGGGCGGGCGTCGCCGAAGAACTCCATGCGCAGCTCCTGCCACATCCCCCGCGACTCCGGGCGCATCCGCACGTCGCCCACCCCGACCGGACGCCGCAGCGCGTCACCGAGCATCTCCCGGTCCAGCTGCCACCGGGCCAGGACCCGGCCGTCGTGGCTGAAGACCACGGTGACGGCGAACGGGTCCGCGGCGTCGTAGCTCAGGTGGGCGAGCACGGAGAAACGGTCCGTGTCACCCGCCTGGAGCTGCACCACCAGGGTCTTGTGGACGAACGAGTTCACGAGGGGGCCTCCGGGAAGTACCGACGTAGAGCCCTCTAGTACCCCCGATCCAGCCGGAATGCTCAGCCGACCGGGTGATTCCCGCGAGCACCGCGCAGCGACTCGATGCACACGGCGACGGCCCGCTGGAGCTCCTCCAGACGCTGCACCATGTCGTCCTCGTAGAACTCCCCGGCGTCGTCGAAGGTCAGCTCCTCGAACACCTTGGTCGCCTTCTGCAGGCTGCTGTAGAACTTCGTGCGGCGCTCCCGCACCCGCAGCCCCGGGTCGGCCTCCACGACCTCCACGACGAGGGACTTCATCGTGTCGTACGCCTCGGCGGCCCACTCGCCGGCGTTCTCGTCCTCGTCCAGCTCGTCGATGAGCGACAGGTGCCGCTCGGCCTCCTGCCGCAGGTCGGCGGGTGCGTCGACGGTCTGCCCGGCGGGCGTCTTGATCTGCCCCGACTCGGCGATCTGGCGCACGTATCCGATCCGGTCGGCCGCCTTGCTCTCACCGGCGACGGCCTTCTTCAGCTCGTCGGTGCGCACGACGTCACGGGCCAGCTCCGACTGGAGGTCAGGGTCCTCGCGGACCCGGTCCAGCAGGGCCTGGCGGGCCGCCCGGGCGGTGGAGGGGTCGGCGAGGATCGCGGCGCGCAGGGCCGTGGGGTTCTCCGCGACCTCCAGGGCCTTCGTGGGCCGGATGCCCTCCGCTTCGGCGGCCTCGGTGATGGCGGTGCCGCGCTCGGAGGTCGCGCTGTTGCGGGAGACGTAGTAGCTCAGCCACACGTCGGCGTCCGGCAGGTCCACCTCCTGGCCCGGCGTCAGCGCCTCGAAGTGCGGGACCATCCCGTCGTCGGCCGCCCGGTCCCACGCCTTGTAGTAGCGCATGACCCGCTCCGGGGAGCAGCCGGCGAGTTCCGCGAACTCCTTCGCGGACACCTTCGGCGTCTCGTCCGCGCCCTGCCCGCCGGGCCGCACACTGCGCGCCACCTTCAGCCCGAAGGCCCACCCTCCGGTCCGGGCGTACACCCCGAACTCCCGCGCGTCCCGCGCGACCAGGTCGGAGACGGGCGCCGGGGCAGCGGGGGACGTCTCGGGCGGGGTCATGGCTACGGTCACGGACGACTCTCCTGAGGCGGGGCAGATCGGACTGCACGAGGTGCGCACGGAAGCCTAGCGGCACCTGCTGACCTCGCTGTTCACCCGCCCGCACGACCCGTCCGAAAACCGTTGTCCCGACCGGGCACGGGTGCGCGACGATGCTCCGCATGACGAGACGGGACGCGGACGCCGTGCTGCGCCGCTGCGCGGAGTGCGGCGGCTACGCGTACGGCGGTGCCCCCGGCTGTTCCGTGTGCCGCGACCTCGTGGACGGCATCGTCGAGGGGGAGTGGGCCGCCTTCCTGCGGCAGTGGGACACCGCCGCGGGCGGCGACCAGGAGCGGGAACTGGCCGGGATGGTCGCCGCCGAACCCGACCGGCACGACTGGCGGCCGGTGGACGCCGCCCTCGACCGGCTGGTGTGCCCCGACTGCGGTGACCGGCCCGCCCGCGGCCCGGCCGGCTGCCCGGGCTGCGACCGGGCGCACGGCTTCCGCTACGCCGCGACCGAGACGGACCGGCCGGGCGTCCCGCCCGGCAACGAGCACGCGATCCGGGTCAACGTCTCGGTGGTGCGCAGGCCCCAGGTCACCTCGGAGAGCGAAGTGCTCGTCCGTCGCCTGCTGCTGCCCCTCCTGCTGGCCGGGTTCCTGCCCACGACCGAGGAAGCCCAGCGGTTCAGCGCACTCGTGAAGAAGAGCCCCCCGGGACGGAGGGCTCAACTGGCCGAACGGGCCGTGGAGGCGCTGGCCGAGGACTTCAGCCGAACGCGTCCCGCAGCGCGGGCAGCAGGGTCTTCTCCGACCAGTCCAGATACGCCGGCTGTGACTCACCGCCGATCTGGACGAGGGCGATCTCGGTGAACCCGGCCTCGGCGTACGGGCGGACGGCCTCGACGAACGCGTCCGGGTCGTCACCGCACGGGATGGATGCGGCGACGTCGTCCTGCCGGACGAACTGGGTCGCCGCCTCGAAGGAATCCGGGTGCGGCAGCTCCGAGTTGACCTTCCAGCCGCTGCCGAACCAGCGGAACTGGGAGTGTGCCCGCTCGACGGCCGTGTCCCGGTCGGGGTCGTAGCAGACCGGCAGCTGGCCGACGCGGGGCTTGCCCTGGCCGCCGTGCCGGTCGAAGGCCTCCAGCAGCCCGGCCTTGGGCTCCGTGGCGATCACCAGGTCGCCGAGCCGGCCCGCGAGTTCGCACGACCGTTTCCCGGAGACGGCGATGCCGATGGGCGGGGCCTCGTCGGGCAGGTCCCACAGCCGGGCCGACTCGACGTCGAAGTGCGTGCCGCGATGGTTGACGTGGCCGCCCTCGAAGAGGGCGCGGATGATCTCCACGGCCTCCTCGAACATCTCGTGCCGCACGTCGACGGACGGCCAGCCGCCGCCCACCACGTGCTCGTTGAGGTTCTCGCCCGAGCCCAGCCCCAGCCGGAACCGGCCCTCGGACAGCAACTGCAGCGTCGCCGCCTTCTGCGCCACCACCGCCGGGTGGTAGCGGAACGTCGGGCACGTCACATACGTCATCAGCGGGATACGTGACGTGGCCTGGGCGGCCGCGCCGAGCACGGCCCACGCGTACGGCGAATGGCCCTGCGAGCGCAGCCACGGGAAGTAGTGGTCCGAGGTCACCGAAAAGTCGAAGCCCGCCTCCTCGGCCCGTACCACGTGGTCGACGAGCTCTCGGGGGCCGGCCTGCTCGGTCATCATCGTGTATCCGATTTGCACCATAACCCGCGAGTCCCCTGACAGAAGGGCCGGAAACGGCTCGATCAAGGTCACGGACGGGTGCAGGATGCATCCATGAGCGCTTCCGCCCTGCCGTCCTCCGGCCCCGCCGCCCAGGGGGTCGACCCCCGCGGTGTCCACGCCTTCCTCGACGCCCTCGAAGCCGCCCCCGGGATCGAGCCGCACAGCCTGATGATCATGCGGCACGGGCATCTGGTCGCCTCCGGCTGGTGGGCGCCGTACACCGCCGAACGCCCCCATCTGCTGTACTCGCTCAGCAAGAGCTTCACCGGGACCGCCGCCGCCCTGGCCGAGGCCGACGGGCTGCTCGACTTCGACGCGCCCGTGATCTCGTACTTCCCGGAGTTCGAGGCCGACATCACCGACCCGCGCAGCCGGGCCATGCTCGTGCGGCACGTGGCGTCCATGGCGAGCGGCCATCGGCGGGACACCGTCGACGAGGCCTTCGGGCGGGACCCCGCCGAGCCCGTCCGGGGATTCCTGCTGCTGCCGCCGGACGGCGACCCGGGCACCGTCTTCGCCTACAACCAGCCCGCCACCTACACGCTCGCCGCGATCGTCCAGCGGGTGACCGGGCAGCCGCTCACCGCGTATCTGCGGCCCCGGCTGCTGGATCCGCTGGGCATCGGTGACGTGGCCTGGCGGCGGGACCGCGCCGGCCGAGAGCTCGGCTTCAGCGGCCTGCACGCCACCACCGACGCGGTCGCCCGGCTCGGCCTGCTGTATCTGAACGACGGGCTCTGGGAGGGTCAGCGGCTGCTGCCGAGGGGATGGACGGCCCGGGCCTCGCAACCCCGCATTCCCACCGCCGGAGCCATGGGAGACGCGCAGCGGCAGGACTGGGACCAGGGCTACGGCTATCAGTTCTGGACGTCCCGGCACGGCTACCGGGGCGACGGCGCGTACGGCCAGTTCTGCCTGGTGCTGCCGGAGCACGCCGCGGTGATCGCGGCGACCGCGGCGACCGAGGGGATGCAGGAGTACCTGAACCTGGTCTGGGAGCATCTGCTGCCCGCCTTCGGCCCCGAGCCGCTGACCGGCCGCGAGGCCGCCGACACGGAGCTGCGGGAGCGCCTCGGCCTGCTCGCGCTGCCGCCCGCGCCGGGCCGGCCCGCACCCCCGGAGCGGGACCGGGACTGGGCCGCCGCCGCGTTCGCGCCCTCCGCGGGGACCGGACCGGTCCGGTCGGCCGGGCTCGCCCGGGACACGGACGGCTGGATGCTCACGCTCACTGGAGAGGGGGACCGGCCGGACCACCCGGACCGGTTCGCCCTGCGCCTCGCCGGGAAGGGCTGGACGGTCGCCGAGGAACCCGTCCCGACCGCGGTGAGCGGCGGCTGGACCGATGCCGGCACGCTGGCCGTGGAGGTGCTGTTCCTGGAGACCCCGCACCGCCTGGCGCTGACCTGCTCCCTCGCGGACCGGACGCTCACCGCGTGCTGGCGCACCCAGCCGCTGCACGGCGGTAGGCTCGTCTCCCTGCGCGCCCCGCGCGGCTCAGGCTGAGCCCGGCCGGAAGGTCTTGAGGATGGTGCGCAACGCCTCCTGGTTCGCGGCGTCCTCCCAGTCGGCGTCCGGGGTCGTCCAGCGCAGCGAGAAGCTCCGGCCCTCACCCAGCAGGAACCCCCGGCCGAAGGTGTGGACCCGGGTGCCGTCGGCATCCGCGGTCCATTCCATGTCGGCGGCCTCGCGTCCCTGGTACGTCGTCGCGCGGATCGCTCCGATCCGCTCGTAGTCGTCGGCCTCCTCCTTGAGGTTCGGCTCGACTTCGTCCCGCCACACGGCCACGGGGTCCGGGCCCACCCGCTCGCTGTAGGTGACGGCCAGCGTGCGGTCGTCACCCTCGGCACCGAAGACGACCCGGTACCTCAGATCGCCCTGGCGGTCGGTGTCCACCCGCTTCCAGCCCTCGGGGAGCGCGACGGAGAAACCCTCCGCCGCCCGGTAGCGCTGGAAACCGGCCGGCAGGGCCGTGGCCGGGGCGGACGGTGTGGGAGTGGGAGTGGGGGACGGGGACGAGGGAGTGGGCGTGGGCGAGGGGGACTTGGGAGGGCTGGGCGCCCCGGAGGGTTCGGGGGTGTCGCCGCCGGTGCCCTCGCCCGGCGTGGCGGCGGAGGCCGGCGGCCGGGCCGGTGATTCGGCCGCGTCGCTGGCGCTGTCAGTGCCGGGCAGCCCCTGGGTCGAGGCGAGCACGGCGACCGCTACGGTGACGACGGCCAGGGCCGTTCCCACCACCATGGTCCGTCTGCTCCACGCGGGGCTCCCCGTCCGCACCGCGGTGTAGGCGCCGCGCAGCCGCGGGCCCGGCGCCGCGGCCAGGGCGGCCTCGGGGTCCTCGCTGAGCGCGCGGGTCAGCGCCTCACGCACCACCGGGCGGGTCAGCCGCTCCCGGGAGTCCTTGCGGAGCAGCCCCTGCACGACCCGGGTGAGCGGCCCGGCGCGCACCGGGGTGCGCAGCGGCAGCCGGTCCACGCCCTTGAGGGTGTTCTCCGGGCGTCCCCGGTCCCGGAAGGGCGGGCGCCCCTCGACCATGGTGTACAGGATCGCGCCCAGCGCCCACAGGTCGGCCGCGGGACCGATGCGCTGGTCACGGGCCTGCTCCGGGGAGGCGTACGCGGGGGCCGTGAGACGGGGCGCGAAGGTCGCGCCGGCCAGGCCGAAGCCGGTGACGACGACCGAGTGGTCCTCCCGTACGAACACCTGGCCGGGGCTGAGTTCGCCGTGCGTGATGCCCTCGGCGTGCGCGGCGTCCAGCACGTCGAGCAGCTCCAGGCCGATCCGGGCCGCCCGCACGTAGTTGAACGTGCCCTGCTCCGAGAGGAGTTCGCCGAGCGGGGTGCCGTCGATCCACTCGTTGACGGTCCACAGGGCGCCGGCCTCGTCGACGGCGTCGACGACCGCGGCGATCCGGCCGGGGCAGAGCAGCGCCATGCTCTCGGTCGTGCGCAGCAGGCGGGCGGCGGCCCGGCGCTCGGCTCCGCGCGGGTCGTCCGGAAGCCCGATCTGGGTCACGAGGCACGGTCGGGAGATCTCGCCGGCCCCGGTGTCCTCGGCATACCAGCAGATGCGGTTGGTCTCGCGCTGGATGATCTCGAGCAGCCGGTACCGGCCGGCGACCAACTGGTGTGTGGAGACGTGCGCCCTGCCCATGGCCATCCCTCGCTGGAAACCTGGCTCTCACCTTTTCCAGAGGTACGGAGAGTGAGGCGGCCTGCGTTCAATCGGATCGCAACTCCGTCTTCATTCTTGCCTTTTGTTCAAGAGATGGGAGCAAGTGTGCGAGGAAACACGGTCTTTCGCGGGCTCCGGCGCGGTTCACCTCGGCCGCCCCGAGGCTCCGCGGGCGCGGGGGGAATTCGCCCGCCGCCGCCCGCGGATTCGCAAATTCTTGCCCGGCCTGGTGGTAACCGCCGGTAAATGCGGAGGTGTACAACGTCTGAACTCGGAGCCCTCCGATGAATTCCGCGACGGATTCCCGGAGAGGGCCGGAACGTCAGCGCAGACCGAAGCGACGCGCCCAGGCGAACAGGTCGCCCGTCGTCGCGTTGCCCCCGCACACCACCAGGCCGAGCCGGGTCCCGTCGCCGACCCGCTCCAGGACCTGCCGGGCCGCGGGCAGCAGACAGCCGGCCGCCGGTTCGGCCCACACCTTGGCGTGGTCGGCCAGGTCCAGCGAGCCCTGCACGGCCTCCCGGTCGGGAACCACCAGAACCTCGGTGACCAGGGCGGAGACGTGGTCGTACGTCAGCTGTGACACGGACGGGGCGCTGAGGGTGGAGACGATCGACGACAGGGCGACCGGCCGCGGGCCGCCCGCCGTCAGCGCCTCGGACATGGCCTGCGCGCCCTCGGTCTCCACGCCCCACACCCGCACCCCGGGCCGGCACGCCCGCAGCGCGGCGGCGACACCGGCGATCAGGCCGCCGCCCCCGATGCTGACCAGTACGTCGGTGAGCTCGCCGGCGTCGGCGGCGAACTCCAGCCCGACCGTGCCCTGTCCGGCGATCACCACCGGGTCGTCGAAGGGGTGGACCAGGGTCATCCCCTCCTGCTGGAGCCGCGTCATGAGCGCGAACGCCCCGTCCATGTCGTCGGTCAGCCGCACCGACGCGCCGGCCGCCTCCGCGACCTCCACGGCACGGGCGGGTGCCGTGCGCGGCATCACCACCGTGGCCTTCACATCGAGGGCCGCGGCCATGACCGCGAGGGCGATCCCGTGGTTGCCGCCGCTGACCGCCACCACCCCGGCGGCCCGTTCGGCCTCGCCAAGCGACAGCAGCTTCGCCGTGGCCCCGCGCGCCTTGAACGAGCCGGTGCGCTGCAGCAGTTCGAGCTTCGCGGTGACCGGGGCACCGAGCAGTGCGGACAGCCCAGGGCTGTCCACGGTCGGGGTCCGCACGACGTGCCCGGCGATCCGCCCGGCCGCGGCTTCGATCTCCGAGATGCCGATCATGGCAGCCATCCTTCCGGCGCGGGGTCGCGAAACGCGCCGTGTCGAACCCTGACGCGCGCAGGGGGCCGAGGTCAACGCGGTACCGGGGCGGTGCGAGGGCAGGCGCTCGGCGCGGCTGCGCGGCCGCGGGGGTCGCTCCAGCCGTGCCGATCGCCCTTCCCTCGCCGGTGGCTAGGGCCATGGAGCGACCTTGCCTCCCGACGTTCCGGCGTCGGGCCACGTGAGGCAGGTGAGGAGCGCGCGCAGTTCTCCGGCGGTCCTGCGGCCGACGGCACCCGGAGGGCGCCGTGGTGCCGTCCCGCGCGGGTTGTTGTGGCGGTGTGCCCCCGCCCGCGCGCCGGCTGTTGGTGTCGGTCATGCCTCGCGCCGGATCAGGTGGGAGGGCAGCGATCACAGTCCGCCGGCGGGCCCTGCGGCCGACGGTCCGCAGGTTGCCATGGCGGCCGTGCGGAGATCCCCTGCCCGCCCGCCTTCAGGCGCCGCGCCGCGCCAGGTGGGCGAGGAGCGAGCGCAGTTCGACGGCGAGGCCCGCGGCCGATGGCACCCAGGGGTGTGCCGTGGTGCTCGTCCCCCGCCGGTTGCCATGGCCGCGCGGCGTGCCCCCTGCCTGCCGGCGTTTAGGCGTCGTGTCGCGCCAGGTGGGCGAGGAGCGAGCGACGTTCGCGGGCGGGCCCTGCGGTCGACGGCATCAAGGGGCGCCCGCGCGGAGTGCCCCTGCCCGCCCGCGTTCAGGCGTCTCGTCGCGCCAGGTGGGCGAGGAGCGAGCGCAGTTCGGCGGCGGGTGCTGCGGCCAACGGCACGTCGGCGAGTGCCCTCTCGACAGCGGTGATGTGGCGTCGGGCCTCCGCCATCGCCGCCGAACGGCCGCCCGCCTCCTCGATCAGCGCCGCCGCCGTCTCGGGCGCGTCGCCGGACTCCAGGAGTGCCGCGATCCGGTCGCCCCTCGGGGAATCGAGCGCCACCAGCACCGGGAACGTCTTCTTCCGCTCGCGCAGATCACCGTGGACCGGCTTGCCGGTGACACGGGGATCGCCCCATACCCCCAGCACGTCGTCGACGATCTGGAACGCGACCCCCAGATGCCGGCCCGCCCGGTCGAGCGCGCCGACCGTCTCGGGGCCGGCGCCCCCGAGCACGGCACCCAGCGCCGCCGCGCAGCCCAGCAGCGCTCCCGTCTTGTGCTCCGCCATCGCCCGGTACTCGTCCGGCCGTACCCGCTCCGTCCCCGTCCACGGACGGTCGGCGAACAGCAGGTCGTCCGCCTGCCCGCGCACCAGGTCGCCCAGCGCCACGGACAGTGTCCGCACGGCCCCGGCGCCGCCCGGCTGCGCGGCCAGCGTCTCGACGGCCAGGGCGAACAGCGCGTCGCCCGCGAGTACCGCGGGCCCCGTGCCGTAGGCCTTCCACACGGTCGGGCGGCGGCGCCGGTCCGCGTCGCCGTCCATGATGTCGTCGTGCAGCAGGGAGAACGTGTGCACCAGTTCCACCGCGACGGCCGCCGCCACCCCGGCCCGCTCCGGCGCACCGGCCGCCTCGGCCCCGAGCACCGCGAGCGCCTGCCGTACGCCCTTGCCGCCGGAGGCGACGGCCGGCGCACCGCCGACCTCGCACCAGCCGAAGGAGTAGGCGGCCATCTCGCCGACCCAGGGGTGCAGCCGGCCGACCGCTTCTTCCAGGGCGGGCCGGACCAGGGCGCGGCAGCGGTCGAGGACCCGTGGGGCGTCGCAGGTGCCGGCCCGGAGATCGTGCGGCTCGCCCTGCCGTGCTGTCCGTGCCGTGGCGGGCGCCTCGGACACCGCGTCCTGCCGCGGCGGCCTGGCGGTTGCCGGGACCGGAGCCGCCGGGCCCTGGCGTGCCGCTGCCGCCGGTCCGGCTCCGCGGGACGGCGGCGCCTGCGTGGCCGGGGGCGATGCCGCCCCATTGCTCCGCCGCGCTGCCTTCACCGTCGTCGGCAGCGCCGTCACAGTGCCGCCTCCGTCGCCCGCTCGGCCGTCGGTATGCCGAGTTCCTCGTGGGCCCGGGCCACCATCCGGCGGGCGTGCTGCAGACCGATGCGCTCCAGCATGCCCTCGAGATCGGCCAGTTCGGCCGCCGTCTCGTCACGGTCGCGACCCAGTCGGGCCAGGGCCTTGGCGAGCCCCAGGCGCGACAAAGCCTCCCCGCGCGGCTCGCTCATCTCGCGGAACTCCTCGAGCGCCTGCTCGTACAGCTCCCGCGCCCGCCCGTAACGCCCCGCCCGGTACAGGACGTTGCCGCGCATCTTGTGGTTGTAGGCCAGCGCGCTGGACAGCCGCATCGCACGGCACGTCGTCTCCGCCTCGCTCAGCAGCTCCAGGGCCCGCTCGGTGTCCCCGTCGCGCACCGACACCACATCGGCCAGCCCGCGCAGCGCCCAGGCGTGGCCGCGCCGGTCGTCGGCACGAGCGGCGATTTCGGCGGCTTCCTCGAACAGGGCGTACGCGCTGTCGTAGCGCCCGGTGTTGCGGTGCATCTGCGCGATGCCCTCCAGCGCCCACACCGTGTGCCGCGCCTCCCCGCGCCGCCGGGCCTCGGCGAGCAACTGCTCGTGCAGCCGGCCCACGGCCTCGTAGTCGCCCTGGATGCGGCCGGTCTCGGCCAGGCCGGCCAGCGAGTAGCCGCGCACGACGATGTCCCCGCCCCGTTCGCCGAGGTCGGCCGCCAGCCGGAGCAGCCTGCGGGCCAGCGGGAGCGCGCCGCGCTGCCGGGCCAGCGTGCCGCCGCTCCACAGCGCCCAGGCCATGGCGCCGACGTCCCCGGCCTGCCGGGCCGCGCGGTAGCTCGCCTTCCAGGCCCGGTCCGCGTCCTCGACCCGGCCCAGCCGACGGTGCGCCTCGGCCACCGCGAGTCCGGAACGCGCCGCCTCCCCGGGCTGTCCGGCGCGCTCCGCCGCCCTCAACTGCTCGGTACCGGCGGCCAGGACGTCGGTCAGTGAGGAGTTGACGGACAGGGTGGTGAGCGCGCCCTGGTACTCCGGGGCGAATGCCTTGCCGTACATCGATGCCTTTCGGTCCGTATACACCCCAGGTATATTCAATGCGTATACATAGAGCGTATACATGGGGTGTATAGAAGGGTGGAAGCCTGCCCTGGCCACAAGGGCCAGGGCATCACCTGTTGCCGATCAAGACGACGGCGGAACGGACCGGGTTGCCTCTGAGGCGCAGATCACCCGACGGGCATTCAGTGCTGACCGGCCTTGTGCGGTGTCGCCTCACTCGGCCTGACGACGACGTACCCCTCACCCTGGAGCAGCAGTTGCACGGCCTCGCCGGAGCCGCCGCGCAGCATCGACCCGATGGACTGGGAGCGGTGCAGCGAGGTCTGCAGGCCCGCGGTCCAGCCGACGATCGCGTCCGTGTCGACGTACACCGGGTACTGCGGCGAGACCGGGATGACGAGCGGACTGCCGTCGCACACCAGGCCCAGCTTGCCGTGCCCGGTGAAGACGCTGTTGAACAGGCCGCCCCCGGTGATGCCGGCGCCCTTCACGGTGGCGATGCGGTACGACAACGTGGCGTCGAAACACAGGACGTTGCGGCCGTTGACCGTGAACTCGTCGCCGGGCTCGACGTCGACGACGAAACAGTTCTGTGCCTCGTGCGCGAACCAGGCCTCGCCCTGCCCGCGCACCGCCATCAGCGGCAGTCCCTCCCCGGTGACCGCGCGCTTGAGCATGCCGCCCACGCCCTGGCCCTTGCGCTCGAACTGGAGGTTGCCGCGGTAGGAGATCATCGCGCCCTGCCGGGCGAGCATCTCTCCGTTCACCGTGTATCGGATGCACTTGGCGTTCTCGACGGTCATGCCCGGCGCTACGGCGGGCTGCACCATGTGCTCACTGGAAAAGAGGTCACCCTTCATACCGGCATCCTCGCCCGGAGCCTCTCCCTCCGCCAAGATCACGCAGCAGGCCCGTTCGTGAAGCGCGGTCGCCGGGGTCAACCACCGAAGAGCTGCGTCCAGTACATCCCCGCCCGGCCGCCGCCGGCGAAGCCGATGCCGATGTGGGTGAAGCCGGGTGTGAGGATGTTGGCCCGGTGGCCGGGGCTGTTCATCCAGCCCTCCACGACGTCGGCGGGGGAGCGCTGGCCGCAGGCTATGTTCTCGCCGATGGACCGCCGGGTGGAACCCGCCGCGGCGGCCCGGTCCCAGGGCTGACCGCCGTCGGGTGCGGTGTGCGCGTAGAAGGCGCGGGCCACCATGTCCGCGCTGTGCGCCTGCGCGGCCGTGGTGAGCAACGGGTCGGCGGACAGGGGCGGGAGCCCGGCCCGGGCGCGCTCCCGGTTGGTGAGGTCGATCATGGCCGCCGCCGTGCCGGCCAGCCCGTCCGGCGTGAACGGCCTGGCCCACAGCGCTGTCCAGTAGGTGTCATCGGAGGGGCCGTCGTGCACGTGGGCGAGTCCGGCGTGGGTGAACGCCGGGTCGTGCAGGGTGCGCCGGGGCCCGTTCGTGCGCAGGCAGTACGCGACGAACTCGGCGGCCGTGCGCGGTCCGGACACCAGGTGCTCACCGACGGTGAGGTACGCGAACCCGGAGCCGATGACGCGCTGGTAGACGGAGACGCCGTCGCGCGTCTCGACGCCGAGACGCCCGGCGGCGGCCATGGCGGCGGCGTGCTCCCGGGCCGCCGACATGAGACGGGCGTCCAGCGAGAGCGGCGGTGAACCGGCCGTGGCCCGGGCGGAGTTGACCAGGGGCAGGAAGCCGTCGGGATCAGGGGCGGCGGAGGCGCTCGTGGGAGGGCCGGAGGGTGTGTCGTCCACGACGTCGACACCGAAGTCCCGTGCGAGTCCCGCCAGCCCGTCGGCGTACCCCTGGCCCAGGGCCCGCAGCTTCCAGTTGTCGCCGCGCCGGTAGATCTCGGCGAGCAGCAGCACCGTCTCCTGGCGGGGGCGCGGCGGGGTGAAGCGGGCGAGGGGGCGGCCGCCTGAGTCGGTGACGTGGAGGGTGGGGGAGGGCAGGCTGCCGAGGACGGTTCCGGGCTCGGCGGGGCTGACGACGACGGTGACCCGGGCCGCGCCGGTGCGCAGCCCGGGCGGGTCCACCGTGAGCGTGTCGCCCCGCAGGACGGCTCCCGGCGCGGCCGGCTGGTTGTAGAAGACGAAGTCGCCGTCGTCCCGGACTTTTCCGCCGTCGTCGGTCACGAGCGCGGACACGTCGAACGGCCCGGGCACCCGGACGGTCACCGCACCGCCCGGGAGCGCCAGATTGCCTCCGGGAACCAACTCGCTCATCACGCCGCCCTGCCCCTCCCCGCGAGGGATTCGGTTGCCCGGACAACGGCCGCCGGGGCACAGGGGTTCCCTCCTCGGCCCGGGCCCACGCGGGACGCGAACGCGTAGGTGTAGTGGCCCTGGACGGCACCGGTGCGGCCGTACACCGACACGCCGCAAGGCGGTTCACGCCGCCGCAGACCGAGCCCGTACGCCGGCGGCGGCAACGGCGCCGCCTTCGACCTCTTCGGCTTCTACGAGGTGGAGAGCCGCGGCATCGTTCAGATCGACGCCGACCTGGGTACCCCGCGCCGATGATCGAGACGCTCGTCCAGTCCCGGCCGGGACACGTGGAGCTGCTGCCGGCCCTGCCCGCGGCGGCTTCGTCCTCGACCTGCGCCGGCGGCACGGCACACCCGTCGAGACCACCCTGCACAGCGTCGGCGGCCGCACCACTACGGTGTCGTACGCCGGGACGCCCCAAGGATCCGCCTCAGGCCCGGAGGCTCCGTGACCCTGCGGAACCTCGCCCATGAAACCGTCTGTACGCCACCGACCGGCCGAAGGAGCGCCGACGATGTCCCGCACCGCACGCCCCCGCCGCCGTGCCGCCCTGGCCGCTCTCTCCTCCTGCGTCGCGCTGGGCTGCGGGACGGGCACGGTGCCTCAGGGGGACCAGCCGAGCCCGCCGTCCAGCGCCCCGACGGCGGCCGGGCGCGGGGTGGTCACCTGGGCCTCCTCCGCCGGCCGCGTCGGCGAGGCGGCCGACGACCGCGGCTACCGGCTGATGGTGCACACCAGCGTCGGCGGCAGCGGCCTCAGGGTGCGGCTGTCCAACGCCTTCGGCGACCGGCCGGTGACGTTCGGCAATGTCCACGCCGGCCTGCAACGGGACGGCGCCGCACTCGTCCCCGGCAGCAACAGGCGCCTGACCTTCGGCGGCGCCCGCTCCGCCACCGTCCCCGCCGGCGGCATCGTCTACAGCGACCCGCTGCCCGGCCACGTCCCCGCCGGGCGCACCCTCGCCGTCAGCCTGTACGTCCCCCGCGCGGGCGGCGCGCTCACCGGGCACTGGCTGGCGATGCAGACGTCGTACACCACCGACGGCGACCACACCGCGGAGGAGGGCGCGGCCCACTGGAAGCAGCGGACCGGCTCCTGGTTCTACCTGGACGCCGTCACCGTACGGCCCCGCAAGGGGACGGGCGCCGTGGCCGCCGTCGGCGACTCCATCACCGACGGCTGGCAGTCCACGACCGACCTCGACCGCCGCTGGCCCGACTACCTGGCCCGCCGGCTGGGCGAGTCCGCCGGCACCACGGTCAAGGGCGTGGCCAACGCGGGCATCGCCGGGAACAAGGTCCTTCTCGACGGCCCCGGGCAGAGCGCCCTGAACCGCCTGCAGCGGGACGCCCTCTCGCTGCCGGGCGTGCGCACGGTGTTCCTCTTCCAGGGCGTCAACGACATCAAGGCCGAGCCCGCGGCCACGGGCGCCGGACTGATCGCCGGGTACCGCAGGCTGATCGACCGGGCCCACGCGGCCGGGAAGTGCGTCGTCGGCGCCACGATCGCCCCCTTCAAGGGCTGGCAGGAGTGGGACCCCGCCGGGGAAGCGGTGCGGCAGCAGGTGAACGCCTTCATCCGCAACAGCGGCGAGTTCGACGGGGTCGCCGACTTCGACCGCGTCCTGCGCAGCCCCCGCGACCCCGAGCGGATGCTCCCCGTCTTCGACGGCGGCGACCATCTGCACCCCAACGACAAGGGGATGCGGGCGATGGCCGACGCCGTCGATCTGGAGAGCCTCGACTGCGGGACCGGCTGATGCCCGGTCAGGGATATGCGACCAGGCCGACCACGTTCGTCGCCGGGTCGGACAGGCCGCCACGGTCGTCGACGACATGCCGGATGGTCCCCGTGCCGCCCAGGGCGACGGTCACCATGCTCCGGAAGCGGACGTTCGGGCGGTTCGGCGCCTCGGTGGCCCAAGTGGGCGTGCCGGACCCCCGGCACGCCGGCCGGTCAGCCGGACGTCGTGGGCTCCGGGGCGATCAGGCCCTCGCGGTAGGCGATCGCCACGGCCTCGCCGCGGCTCGACGCGCCCAGCTTGGCGAGGATGTTGGAGACGTGGACGCTCGCGGTCTTGCCGCTGATGAACAGTTCCTCGCCGATCCGGCGGTTGCTGTGGCCGAGGGCGAGCAGCCGCAGCACGTCCTGCTCGCGCGCGGTGAGCACGGCGGCCCCGGCGTCGCTGCCCGGCCGGTCCGACAGCCGGCCGCGACGGATCAGGGTGTCGACCTGCTCCCGCAGCGGCGAGGCGCCCAGGAGGTCCGCGGTCTCCCGGACCGCCCGGGCCTCGGCCGCGGCCTCCTCACGATGTCCGGCCGCCACCAGGGCCTCGGCGTACCGCAGACGGCACCGCGCCCGCTCGTAGACGTCGCCGTAGCCGAACGCCGTCACCGCCTTCGCCCAGGCGGCCACCGCCTCGGGCCCCGACGCGGCCCTGACCCACTCCGCCTCGGCCCGGGCCAGCCATGCCTGCCCCTCGGGCCCCTGTGGCGTGCCGTGCGCGCCGTGGGTGGCCATGGTCCGCGCCAGTTCCACCAGTTCGGTTGCGGTGTCCGTCCAGGAGCGGGCCCCGGCCTCGTCGCCGGTCGGCCGTAGCCCGGCGGCCGCGTCGGCCACCGCCGACAACGCCAGCGCGGCGAGCCGGACCGTGGCGTACGGGCGGGTGCCCGCCTCGTCGGTGAGGGCCGTGACCGTAGACCGCATCCACCGCACCGCGTCCTCGGGATCCCCGCGCAGCGCCGCGGCGTCGGTGAGCACGATGCCCGAGACCAGGGTGGCCATCCAGTCGAACGGGCCCTCCAGCAGGGCACGCGCCCGGTCGGCGGCGGCGAAGTCACCCCTCGCGAGCGCCACGTACAGCGCGGGACCGACGGTGAACCCGCCGGCGGCCGGCAGCACCTCGGCATCGGCCGCCGCCGCGCGCACACACTCGTCCCAGCGGCCCAGCACCTGCAACACCAGCAGCCGCAGGTAGCGCATCTCCAGCGGATACGGCGACGACAGCAGCCCGGCGCGCCGGGCCCGGTCCAGGCCCTCCGTCAGCCAGGGCAGGCACTCCTCCAGCTCCCCGCTCTCGTAGCAGCCCATGGCGAGGTTGAACAGGGCCCGCAGCTCCACGGCCGCGTTGCCCGAACGCGCCGCCAGTTCCCGGGCCTTCAGCAGCCGCTCACGCCCCTCGGGGCTGCGCCGCCCGCCGCCGTCGAACCCGGCCAGGGATATCAGCAGGTCCGCCTGGGCGTCGGTCGCCCGGAGCTGCTCGGACACGTCCAGGGCCCGGCGGGCGACCTTCAGCGCGGTGTCGTTCTCCCCGATGTAGCGGGCGGCCATGACATGCGTGGCAGCCGCCCACACCCACGTACGCGACGGAGGATTCTCCGGGATCATCGCCAGAGCCTCGCTGCTGTAGGCGAACGCGGCCGTCAGGCTGTCCACGCTCATGAGGTTCCCGGCGAGGGTGTAGCGGACCCGTGCGGCGAGTTCGGAGTCGGAGTCCTGGCCGAGCTCCCCGAGCGCGGACCGGCTGAGCGAGACCGCGCGGTGCAGCTCCCCGGCGTGCGCGGCCGCCGCCGAAGCCCGCAGCGTCAGCGTGACCCGGTCGGCACCCACGCCCGAAGGCCGGGCCTCGGGACCGACCGCCGGCCACAGGTCCAGGGCCGCTTCGAGATGCCGCTGCTCCTCGGCCGGCGCCCCGACCCGCTGGGCGTGATCGGCGGCCTCCAGGGACGCGGTCAGCGCCTCGGCGAGGTCGTGGCTCTCCCGGTAGTGGTGGGCGCGCTCGGCGGCACTCTCGGCCTTGTGCCCGCGCCCGGCGAGCAGCCGCGCGAACGCGCCGTGCAGTCTCGCCCGCTCACCGGGCAGCAGATCGGCGTAGACGGCCTCGCGGGCGAGGGCGTGCCGGAAGGAGTACGTGTCGTCGCCCCCGGCGACCAGCAGTTGCCGCCCCACCGCCTCACGCAGCGCCGACTCCAGCTCCGCCTCCGGCAGCCCGACCGCCTCCCGCAGCAGATCGTGCTCCACCCGGCGCCCGGCCACGGCGGCGGTCCGCAGCACCTGCTGCGCGGTCTCGGAAAGCTGCTCGAAACGGATCAGCAGCACATCGGCGAGCCCGCTGGGCACGCCACCGGACTCCGTGTCGGTGGCGGCGAGCAACTCCTCCGCGTAGAAGGCGTTCCCCTCGGCACGCTCCACGATCCGCCGCACCGTGGCGTCCGGCAGCGGCCTGGGTTCCAGGGCCCGCACCAGCCGGTCCACATCGGAATCGGCCAGCGGCCGCAGGTCCAGACGCTCGACCACGGGCAGCCGTATCAGCTCCGCAAGCAGCGGCCGCAGCGGATGCCGGCGGTGCAGGTCGTCGGCCCGGTACGAGGCGAGCACCGTCAGCCGGTGCCGGAGCACGCCCCGGCCGAGCAGGAACCGCAGCAGATCCCGCGACGACTGATCCGCCCAGTGCAGATCCTCCAGCACGAGCAACAGCGGCGCGACCTGGGCGACTTCGGCCAGCAGCCCCGCCATCCCCTCGAACAGCCGCAGCCGCCCGTCCACGTCCCGCACGGAATCGGTCCCGGCCCCCAGCAGCCGCTCGACCACGGGATGAGCGGCGAGAGCGCCGGCGAACCGCTCATCGGCGGCCAGCACCCCCAGGATCTCGGTGAACGGCAGATAGGGCAGCCCGACGTCCCCGAGATCCACGCAGTGCCCGGTGACCACGGTCATGCCCGCTGCGGCAGCCTGCCCCCCGACCTCGTCGAGCACCCGGGTCTTGCCGACGCCGGCGTCCCCGGCGATCAACACGGCCCGGGCCTCACCAGCACGCGCACGCTCCAGCACACCGGAGAGTCGCGAGAGTTCGGCATCCCGTCCGACGACGGGCGTGACCGATGAAGCCTGCTGCACAGATCCAACTTTCTTCTTACGAGTCCCGGGCGCCTAGGCCCGCAGAACCTTCGCCCAGTCAGCCGGCACCCGCCCCGCGGGGCCCGGTGTCGGCTGCTCCGCGGGATGACTCACCGGCGGGGCCAACTCGGGCCCCGACTCGTACAGCTCGTTCGTCCCGTAGTCCCAGTACCAGTCCTCGCCCGGCTCGAAGCTCTGCACCAGGCGATGCCCGGTGTCGCGAAAGTGCCCCGTCGCGTGCTTCGCCGGCGAACTGTCACAGCACCCCACATGCCCGCACCGCGCACACCGCCGGAGGTGGAACCACCACCCCCCGGCCGCGTCGCACTCCGCACACCCGCTGCCGCTCGGCGGCACACTCGGGTCGATCCCGTTCTCGCCACTCATGCCGACTCCTCCTCGACCGCTGTCAGCGGAAGCAGTACCTGGAACCGCGTGTCGCCCGGCTCCGACTCGACCTGGATGCTCCCGTGGTGCTTGTTGACCACGATCCGCCAGGAGATGTCGAGCCCGAGCCCGGTCCCCTCACCCACCGGCTTGGTGGTGAAGAAGGGATCGAAGATCCGCTCCCGGTCCTCCGCCGGGATGCCGACGCCGGTGTCCCGGAACTCCACCACCAGCCGGTCGTGGTCCGCAGCCGTCCGCACGGTCAACGTCCCCTCCCCGCCCGCACTGTTCATCGCCGCGGCCGCGTTGTCGATGAGGTTCGTCCACACCTGGTTGAGCTCGGCGGGGTAAGCGGGGATCTTCGGCAGCGTACGGTCGTAGTCCTTGACGACCTTGATCCGCTTGCCGATCTTGCCCGACAGCATCAGCAGGGTGGAGTCGAGGAGTTCGTGCACGTCGACGGCTCGGAAGGGCGCCCGGTCGAGCTGCGAGTACTGCTTCGCCGCGTCCACGAGGTGCGAGATGCGGGTGGTCGAGTCGTTGATCTCGTCCATCAGCAGTTCGGTCTCGACCGTGTAGTTGAGCCACCCGATCGCGCTGGGCAGGATGTCCTCGTCCACCGCCGCCGCGACCTGGTCCAGCCAGTCCACGTCGAGACCGCCGCCGCCCCTCCGGCTCGTCGGAGGAGTACCAGCGGTACGGCACCTGGTTGCGGGCCAGGAACTCCCGTACCTCCGAGGAGCGTGACGACCACCGGTGGCCCACGACCTTGGTGCTGGGCACGGGCCGGAAGTCACTGTTCCGCCAGGCCTGGAGCAGATCGTCGAGGACCGGGTACAGCTTCTCCTCGGGCGGGTCCCAGGGCTTGAGGAGATAGTGGTCGAGGTCGACGACGTTGATCGCGTCGATCGCGGCGTTCGTGTCCGCGTACGCGGTCAGCAGCACGCGCCGCGCGCCCGGGTAGACGTCCAGGGCCTGTTCGAGGAACTCGATGCCGTTCATCTGCGGCATCCGGAAATCGGCCAGGATCACGGCCACGAGATCGCCGCGCAGCTTCAGTTCCCGCAACGCGTCCAGCGCGGACGCGCCGGACTCCGCCCGCACGATCCGGTACGACGCGCCGTACCGCCGCCTCAGGTCCCGGGCCACGGCCCGCGAGACACCCGGGTCGTCGTCCACGGTCATGATGACGGTCCGCGCCGTATCGGCGGCCTGTGCCATACGTCCCCCCCCACTGGGCGGTCGACCCACGGCACGGCGTCCCGGGGCACCGCGCCGACCTCCGCCCATCATATGTTCGATCGCAGCGGAGTGCCCGGACACGAGGATCGGCTCCGCGAGGCCCCCGGCACGCAGAACTCGTTGCCCGAGGGGGACATGCGGGCGACGTAGTGAAGACTGATCACCGGCACATAGTGATTTCGACATGGGAGGCAGCCGGATGACACGTCCGATCACCGCAGGGGTCGACGGATCGCAGGAGAGCCTCGCGGCCCTCGCCTGGGCGGCGCGGGAGGCGGTGCGGCGCGACCGGCCGCTGCGGGTGGTGCACGCCTGGCGGTTCCAGCCGCAGCAGGCGCTCGGAGCGGGGATCGAGGGGGACGCGGACAGCCAGGCCGAGTGGGTGCACAGCGCGGTGACCGAGGCCGTCGGGACCGTCACCGAACAGCATCCGGAGCTCGCGGTGACCACCGATGTCATCGAGGGCGCGGTGGCCGACACCCTGGCCGCCGCCGCGGCCGACGCCGAGTTGCTGGTGCTCGGCTCGCGCGGGCACGGTCGCCTCGTCGGATTCCTGCTCGGCTCGGTCGGCCAGCAGGTGATCGCCTCGGCCACCCGGCCCGTGGTGCTCGTCCGGGCCGGCGACCAGCCCTCGTCCGAGGCCGCCGGGCGCGAGATCGTCGTGGGCCAGCAGGGCGACCCGGAGGACAGCGCCGCCGCGCTGCGCTTCGCCTTCGAGACGGCCGCCGCGCGCGGGGCGACCGTGCGGGTCGTGCGGGCCTGGAACCTGCCGCCCGTCTTCGCCTACAGCCCGGGCTCGCTGAAGCTCCTGGACGAGGCCGGGGGACTGGAGCCGTACGAGAAGAAGGGCCTGGCCGCCGCCGTCCGGCCCTTCCGGGAGCGTTTCCCCGATGTGCCGGTCGAGGAGCACGTGGAGATGGGCAGCGCGAGTCAGGTGCTGCTGTCGGTGGCCGGGACGGCGCAGCTGATGGTCGTCGGCCGCCGGGCCCACCGCACGGCCGTCGGGGCCCGCATCGGCTCGGTGGCCCACGGGATGCTGCACCACGCGGACTGCCCGGTGGCGGTGGTGCCGCACGGGTGACGGCGCCGGTCGCTCACTCCGACGTCGGCGGCTGCAGCGTCTTGCTCGCCTTGGGCAGGATGTTCTCGATGTAGTCCTCGACCGCGGTCTCGATGCCGATGTCGTGCTGGGCCCGCTCGGACATGTACCAGCGGTGTTCGAGGAGCTGGTGGTAGATCTCCGCCGGGTCCATCGCACCGCGCAGTTCGAGCGGCACGGCCCGCACGGTCGGGCGGAAGACCTCGCGCACCCAGCGGTGGGCCAGCACCTCGGGGCGGGCTCCGAGGGGGTCGCCCGGCGCGTAGTCGTCCTGGGTCGCCATCCAGCTCTCCAGGTCGTTCAGCAGCCGCCGGGCCTGGTTCTCCTCCGTGTCCAGCCCGGTCAGGCGCAGCAACTGCCGCTGGTGGTGGCCCGCGTCGACGACCTTGGGCACGAAGCTGACGGTGTCGCCGTTCGAGGCGTGCTCGATCTGCATCTCGGCGACGTCGAAGCCGAGGTCGTTCAGGCGGCGGATCCGGCGTTCGATGTAGTGGTACTTGCCGGCCGGGTAGACGGAGGCCCGGGTCAGCTCTTCCCACAGGCCGCGGTAGCGGGCGCAGATCTCCGTGCCGAACTCGATCGGATCCACGGAGGGGTGCAGTGCCCCCGACGCCTCCAGGTCCAGCAGCTCCCCGCTGATGTTCACCCGGGCGAGATCGAGGTCGTAGTCCCGCTGCCCCGCGCTGAGCTGCGGATGCAGGTCACCGGTCTCGGCGTCGACCAGGTAGGCGGCGTAGGCGCCGGCGTCGCGCCGGAAGAGGGTGTTGGACAGCGAGCAGTCGCCCCAGGCGAACCCGGCCAGGTGCAGGCGCACCAGGAGCACGGCGAGCGCGTCCATCAGCCGGTGCATGGTGGCCGGGCGCATGGTCGTCTCGAACATCGAGCGGTACGGCATCGAGCCGCCCAGATGCCGGGTGACCAGGACGCTCTCCAGCGGGCCGCCGCTCGCGTCGGTGCGTCCGGTGACCACGGCCAGCGGGTCCACCGCCGGGATGCCGATCCGGTCGAGGTCGCGCAGCAGCTCGTACTCGCGCAGCGCGGGCCGCTCGGCCAGCTCCTTGACGGCGATCACCTCGTCGCCGGCGCGGGAGTAGCGCACCACGTGCCGGGAGATGCCGCGCGGCAGCGGGACGAGGTACTCCTCCGGCCAGTTCTCCAGGGGCAGGTGCCACGGCAGTTCCAGCAAGAGCGCGGGGTGCTCGGGGTTCGTCGCGCTGATCTGCAGAGCCATGCGCCGGGTGTCCTTGTCTCGCCGCCGATCGTCGCCTCACTCTAGAGTGCGCGTTCCCGGGCCCGCAGAGCGGCGTCCCGCACCCGCCCGCGGTGCGCCGGGCCGTGCCCGGGGAGCAGCAGCTCGCCCTCCAGCTCCGCCAGGACGTCCAGGGAGGCCAGGGCACGCGGCCGCTGGTGGTGGAACATGTCCGGCAGCAGCTGGGGTCCCTCCACCCGCGAGGTGGGATGCCCGCTGACCAGGGCGTCCCCGGAGATCAGTACCCCTGCGCCGGGCAGGTGGTAGGCGCAGTGCCCGTCGGTGTGGCCCGGGGTGTGTACCGGTACCGGCCGCCCGGGCAGATCAAGGGCGCCCGTGGCCGGGAACGCCAGCGGAGCGGCCACGGGGACGTGGGCCGTGCCGCCCGAGCGCAGCGCGTGCACCGCCCACGGCAGGACCCCCGGCCGCCAGCCGTTCCTCAGCACCGTCCCGACGGACACCTGGTGCAGGAACTCCCGTCGCGCGTGTGGCACTTCGGCCTCGTGCAGGTGGACAGGGGTGCCGTACGCGGCGCGCAGGTGCTCCGCGTTGCCCAGGTGGTCGTTGTGCGCGTGCGTGATCAGCACGGCCGCGACCGCCTCCGGGGAGCTGCCGACCTGGGCGAGCGAGGCGAGGAGCCGCTCCCGGTCACCGGGGTAGCCGGTGTCGACCAGCGTGACGGCGTCCCCCTCCGTGAGGATCACCCAGTTGGTGTGGGAACCGTGCACCAGGTAGGTGCCGTCCGCGACGTGGTGTACGTCCGCCCGCATGATCGCCCGCCTCGTGTGGTCCCGGTTCCGGCCCGTCGGGAGAAGAGAAGCAGCTCCCGCGGCAGGCGGAATCACCGGGTCCGGCTCAACGGAGTGGTGGGGGAGGGGCGTTCGATGCGTCTCAGAGCACGCCGTGCGGGCGGAACTGGATGCTGATGCGCGGCCCCGCCGCGCGCGTGCTCTTGGGGATCGCGTGTTCCCAGGTGCGCTGGCAGGAGCCGCCCATCACGAGGAGGTCGCCATGGCCCAGCGGGCGGCGCACGGTGTCCCGGTCGCCCCGCAGCGGGCGCAGCAGCAGGTCCCGGGGCGCTCCGACCGACAGGATCGCGACCATCGTGTCCTCGCGCGCCCCGCGCCCGATCCGGTCGCCGTGCCAGGCCACGCTGTCCCGGCCGTCGCGGTAGTAGCACAGCCCGGCCGTGGTGAACGGCTCGCCCAGGTCCTCGCCGTAGTGGGCGCTCAGCGCGCTCCGCGCCTCGGCCAGCACCGGGTGCGGCAGCTGATCGTCCGCCCCGTAGAACGCGAGCAGGCGGGGGACGTCGACCACGTTGTCGTACATCTTGCGCCGCTCCGCACGCCACGGAACCCCGGCGACCAGCTGCTCGAACAGTTCGTCCGAGCCGCTCAGCCACCCGGGCAGGACGTCGAGCCAGGCGCCGAAGCCGAGGTGGGTACGGCTGATCCCGTCCAGAGAGCCGAGGCGCAGCTCGTCGGCCTGGTCGAAGAGGGAGCCCTGGAGGTGCATGCGGCCAGCGTACCCCTGAATCGAATATGTGTTCCAGGGAGAACCCGGTCTTTCGATACGCCGGTGTATCCAATACAGTCCTGTATCGAAAGGAGGGCCGGGCATGGCTGTCGAAGGAACCACCGGGCGCGTGACCAGGCGCCGTGTCCACACCCGCGCCAACCTCCTCGAGGCGGCCTTCTCCGTGTTCGCGGCCAAAGGCTTCGGGCACGTCTCGATCGAGGAGGTCTGCGAGGCCGCCGGCTACAGCAGGGGCGCCTTCTACTCCAACTTCTCCAGCCTCGACGAGCTGTTCTTCGCCCTCTACCGGGAGCGGGCCGACCTGATCGCCGAGCAGGTGTCCGGCGCCCTGGCCCTCGACGAACCCGACCTCGACGTACCCGCCGCCGTGGACCGCGTCACCGGCGTGCTGCTCCTCGACCGCGACTGGCTCCTGGTGAAGACGGACTTCCTCGTGCACGCCGCCCGCGACCCGGAGGTGGCGCGGAGCCTGCTCGAACACCGCGCGCGGCTGCGGCAGGCCATCGCCGACCGGCTCGGCCGGGCCCGCGGGCACACCGCACTGCCCGCCGTCCTGGGCGACACCGACGGCGCCGCCCACGCCGTGGTCGCCGCGTACGACGGCGTCACCACGCAACTGCTGCTGGACCGGGACCTCGACCACGCACGGGCCTGGCTGAAGCAACTGCTCACGGCCCTGCTGACCGACGGCAGCGGCACCCTCGCCCACACGAAGAACTGAGGAAGGGAACGGTCGCCATGGATGCCGATGTCATCGTCGTCGGAGCGGGCCTCGCCGGCCTGGTCGCGGCGCACGAACTGACCAGCAAGGGCCGACGGGTCGCCCTCGTCGACCAGGAGAACGCGGGCAACCTCGGCGGCCAGGCCTTCTGGTCCTTCGGCGGGCTGTTCCTCGTCGACTCGCCCGAGCAGCGGCGCCTGGGCATCAAGGACTCCTTCGACCTCGCCTGGAGCGACTGGCGGGGCAGCGCGGGCTTCGACCGGCTGGAGGACGAGGACTCCTGGGCGGTGCGCTGGGCCCGCGCCTACGTCGAGTTCGCCGCGGGGGAGAAGCGGTCCTGGCTGGACGGACACGGCATCACGTTCCTGCCCACCGTCGGCTGGGCCGAGCGGGGCGACCTCACCGCGCACGGGCACGGCAACTCCGTGCCCCGCTTCCACGTCGCCTGGGGCACCGGCACCGGCGTCGTCGAACCGTTCGTGCGGTATGCCAAGCAGGCCGCCCGCGACGGCCTGCTCACCTTCCACCACCGCCACCGCGTCGACGCCCTCGTCGTCGAGGACGGCACCGCCCGGGGCGTACGCGGCACGGTCCTGGCCGAGGACGCCTCACCCCGCGGCGTCGCCTCCAGCCGCGACGCGATCGGCGAGTTCGAACTCACCGCCCAGGCCGTCATCGTCACCAGCGGCGGCATCGGCGCGAACCACGACATCGTCCGCCGCTACTGGCCCGAGCGCCTCGGCACCCCGCCGCAGGAGATGGTCACCGGCGTCCCCGCCTACGTCGACGGGCGGATGCTCGACATCAGCGCCGAGGCGGGTGTACGGCTGGTCAACCGCGACCGCATGTGGCACTACACCGAGGGCCTGCAGAACTGGGACCCGATCTGGCCCGGCCACGGCATCCGCATCCTGCCCGGACCGTCCTCGATGTGGTTCGACGCCCTCGGCCGCCGCCTGCCCGGGCCGTACCTGCCCGGCTACGACACCCTCGGCACCCTGAAGCACCTGCGCACCACCGAGGACATCGCCGGGTACGACCACTCCTGGTTCATCCTCACCCAGAAGATCATCGAGAAGGAGTTCGCACTCTCGGGCTCCGAGCAGAACCCCGACATCACCGCCAAGGACCGGGTCGGATTCCTCAAGGAACGCATCCTCGGCAAGGGCGCGCCCGGACCGGTCGACGCGTTCCTGCGCAAGGGCGCCGACTTCGTGACCGCGGCCGGCGTCGAACAACTCGTCGCGAAGATGAACGAACTCACCGACAAGCCGCTCCTCGACGCGGCCGCCGTCAAGCGCCAGATCGAGGCCCGCGACCTGCAGATCGCCAACCCCTACGCCAAGGACGCCCAGGTGCAGGGCATCCGCAACGCCCGCCGCTACATCGGTGACCGCCTCGGCCGGGTCGCCACCCCGCACCGGATCCTCGACCCGGCGGCCGGCCCGCTGATCGGCGTCAAGCTGCACATCCTCACCCGCAAGACCCTCGGCGGCATCCAGACCGACCTGGACTCCCGCGCCCTAGGGACCGACGGCAAGCCGGTCGAGGGACTGTACGCGGCCGGCGAGGTCGCCGGATTCGGCGGCGGCGGCGTCCACGGCTACAACGCCCTGGAGGGCACCTTCCTCGGCGGCTGCCTCTTCTCGGGCCGGGCGGCGGGACGGGCCGCGGCCAAGCAGACCGCCTGACCGTACGGAACGGCCCGTCGCCTCACGACCGGAGGAGGCGGGCCAGCACCGTGGCGTGACTCTGCTCCGGCGTCCTGGACGCGGTCAGCAGCGTCACATCGCCCTTGCTCACCAGGTCACGCACCCGGTCGAGGGCCTCTGCGGCCTCGTCGGCGGCGAGCTCCGCCTCGTACCGCTCGGCGAACTCCTCGTACGAGCCCTCGCCCGCGTGGTACCAGCGGCGCAGCTCCGTCGACGGGGTGATCGCCTTCGGCCACTCGTCCACCCGTGCCGCGTCCTTCGCCACTCCGCGCGGCCACAGCCGGTCGACCAGGACCCGCACCCCGTCGTCCGGCTCGGCCGGATCGTAGACGCGGCGCACGCGCACGCTCATGAGCGGCTCCTCTCCGCGGCGACACGGATACCTGCCGCGAGCCTAACCCCGGCCGGACGCCCGCACCCCCGGGGACCGCTGCGGTACATCCAGGGTTCCCAGGGGTGCGGGCCGGTATCAGCCGGAGCGGCGGCGGGCGGCCGTGCGGCGCTTCAGCGCACGCCGTTCGTTCTCGCTCGTCCCGCCCCACACGCCGATGGACTGGCCGGTGTCCAGGGCCCATTGCAGACACTGCTCCTGCACCGGGCAGCGCCGTCGGCACACCGCCTTGGCCTGCTCCGTCTGCAACAGAGCCGGGCCGGAGGTGCCGATCGGGAAGAAGAGCTCGGGGTCCTCGTGCCGACAGGCAGCGTGGTCTCGCCAGTTGTCCATCGAAGTCACCTGCATCGCAGTAGAAACGTGCTCTCTCGGATGCTTACTCCTCTTCGGGTGACCTGTCGATGCGCGCTGAAACAGGGCGTTCCCCGGCAGCCGTTCACTGCTCCCGCATGCCCCAGGGGGAGCCGTAGTCCGTCAGCAGGTCCAGGAACGGCCGGGCCGGGAAGGCCTCCGGGCCGAGCACGCCCGCCCCGGACCAGGCGCCCGTCGCGAGGAGTTCGAGCGCGACGACGGGGTTGATCGCGGTCTGCCACACCACCGCCTGGGAGCCGTACTCCGTCATGGACCACTGGTTGTCGACCACGTGGTACAGGTACACCTCGCGCGGCTCGCCGTCCTTCACACCCCGCACCCAGGTGCCCGCACACGTTTTGCCGTGCATGCGCTCGCCCAGCGTCGCCGGGTCGGGCAGGCACGCGGCGACCACGTCCCGGGGCGAGACCTGCACCGGGCCGTCCGGCCCGGGCACGGTCACCGGGTCGGTGCGGTCCAGGCCCAGCAGATGCAACGTCTTCAACGTCTCGACGAACTCCCGGCCCAGGCCGTACTTGAAGGTCACCCGGCGGGCGTCGACCCAGCGCGGGACGAGCAGCACCTCCTCGTGCTCCACGTTCACGCACTCGACCGGGCCGATGCCCTCGGGGAAGTCGAAGACCTCGGGCTCGCTGAAGGGTTCGGTGGTGAACCAGCCCTTGCCGGTCTCGTAGACGACCGGCGGGTTGAGGCACTCCTCGATGGTGGTCCAGATGCTGAAGGAGGGTGCGAAGTCGTAGCCGTCGACGGTCAGGTTCGCGCCGTCGCGGATGCCGATCTCCTCGATCTCGTCGAAGAGTTCGTCGGCGGCGAAGCGCGCGAAGACGTCCGACATGCCCGGCTCCACACCCATGCCGACGAGGGCCAGCAGTCCCTCCTTCTCCCAGTCGGCGGCCTGCGCGAACTGCTCGTCGCCGAGCTTGACCCCGCACTCCTCGTAGGGCCGCTCGGCGTGCGGGCGGGACAGCGACATCGCCATGTCGAGATAGGTGGCGCCCGCGGCGCGGGCCGCGCGGAACAGGGGCATCACGAAGCGGGGGTCGGTGGCGTTGAGCAGGACGTCGCAGCGGTGCCAGCCGAGCAGGCGTGTCACGGCCGCCTCGTCGCCCGCGTCCACCTGCTCGGCGGTGAACCGCGGGTCACCGCCCAGGGCCGCGACCGCCGCCTCGGCCCGGTCCGGGTCGTAGTCCGCCACCACCATCGCCTCGAAGAACGGCCGACGGGCCGCGATCCGGGTGATCGCCCCGCCCACACCACCGGCACCCACGAGCAGTACACGCATGACAGAAACTCCCTTTTTGCGAAGAACGTGACGCGCCCTTGCAGAGATGAAACGCCGTGCCGTGTCATAAGGTCAATGGCGTTGGCATAAGGAGGGAGGCGTCGTGCCCAAGCCCGTGGTGCCGGAGGAGAAACGCCGTCGGCGCAGGCCCACCAAGAGCGGCACCGTGCTGTCCGAGGAGCTGATCGTCGAGACCGCGCTGCGCATGCTGCGCGAACACGGCAGCGCGGGACTGACCGCCCGCCGGCTGGGCCTCGCCCTGGACGCCGACCCGAGCACGCTCTACCGGTACTTCCGGGGCATGGACGACCTGACCCTCGCCATCGGCGACGCGCTCATCGGCCAGGCGCTGGAGGGCTGGCGGCCCACGGGGGAGTGGCGGGCGGACCTGCGGTCCTTCGGGCTGCGTGTTCACGCCGCGTACCTCGCCCACCCCCAGGCCGCCCTGCTGACCACGAACCGCGTCACGGGCCGGGCCCATGAGCTGGCCGCCGACGAGGCCGTCCTGGGCCTCCTGCGCACGGCCGGATTCCCGCTGCCCGACACCGTGCGCATCTACCACGCCTTCATCGACCAGACACTGGCCTTCGCCGCGCTGGACGCCGCCTCGCTCGCCCTGCCCAGCGACTCGCTGCACGCCGACGAGGACATGTGGCGCTCGACGTACGGCCGCCTGCCCGCCACGACCCATCCCCGCATCGCCGAGGCGGCGCCCCTGCTCGCCACCCGCATGCTCACCAGCGCCTACCCGACGGCCCTGGAGATGCTGCTGGACAGCGCGGCGGCCCGGCTGGAAAGCATCCGGGACTGAGGCGTCAGGCGCGCAGCGCCTCCGCGGCGGTGGCCGTCACCGCCTCCGCCACCTGCGCCAGCGCCGGTGAGTCGAGCTTCCACTGCTGCCAGTACAGCGGCACGTCGACCGTGCGGCCCGGGGCGATGCGGACGAGCCGGCCGTCGCGCAGCAGGGGATCCGCCTGGGGCTCCGGCACCAGGCCCCAGCCCAGCCCGGCGGCGACGGCCTCGACGAAGCCCTCCGAGGTCGGCACATAGTGCCGCAGCGCGCTCGCGCCGCTCCGCCCCCGGGTGAGCCCGCGGACGAAGCCGTCCTGGAAGTCGTCACGCTGGTCGAAGACCATCACGGGCACCTCCGTCAGCGCCTGGGCCAGGGGCCCGCCGAGGTGGCGCGCGGCGAAGTCCGGGGCGGCCACGGGGAGGTAGCGCATCCGTCCGAGCGACCGCACGGAGCAGCCCGGCACGGGGTCCGGCGACGAGGTCACCGCGGCCATCACCACGCCCTCCCGCAGCAGGGCCGCCGTGTGGTCCTCGTCCTCGCGGCGCAGCTCGAAGCAGAGCCGCGGCTCCTGCGGCACACGGGTGAGGACGGGCAGGAACCAGGTGGCCAGCGAGTCCGCGTTCACCGCCACCGACACCCGCGTCGGCTCCCCGGTGCCGCTCAGCCCGAGCTCCGCGTGCGCGTCGTGCTCCAGCCGCGCCACCTGGCGGGCCAGCCGCACCAGCACCTCGCCCGACTCGGTCGGCCGCACCGGCTTGGTCCGCAGCAGCAGGACCCGCCCCGTGCGCTGCTCCAGCGCCTTCACGCGCTGGCTGATCGCCGACGGCGTCACATGCAGCGCGGCCGCCGCCGCGTCGAACGTTCCCTCGTCCACTACGGCGAGCAGGGTCCGCACCTGGTCCAGCGGGAGATCCGTCATCATCACGCATGCTAATGATACGTAAGAATCCTTAGCTGGACCTTGGTCGGGCGCGTCCGTAGCGTCGACGTCATGACCAGCACCTTCACCGCCGGCGCCGCCGGTTTCGGCACCGGACTGTCCCTCATCGTCGCCATCGGCGCCCAGAACGCCTTCGTCCTGCGCCAGGGGATCCGCCGCCAGGCCGTCCTCGCCGTCGTCGGGATCTGCGCCCTGTCCGACGCCGCGCTCATCGCGCTCGGGGTCGGCGGGGTCGGCGCGGTGGTGGTGAAGTGGCCGGGCGCGCTGACGGTGGTCGGCTGGATCGGCGGCGCGTTCCTGCTGGGCTACGGCGCCCTGGCCGCCCGCCGGGTGTTCCGGCCGGACGGCGGTGCACTGCGGACGGAGGGGGAGGCGGCCGGATCGGTACGCCGGGCCGTGCTCACCTGCCTGGCGATGACCTGGCTCAACCCGCACGTCTACCTCGACACCGTGTTCCTGCTGGGCTCTGTCGCCGCCGACCAGGGTGCGCTGCGCTGGACCTTCGGCCTCGGCGCCGTGCTGGCCAGCCTGTGCTGGTTCACGGCTCTGGGCTTCGGCGCCCGGATGCTCGGCCGCTTCCTCGCCAAGCCCGCGGCCTGGCGTGTTCTGGACGGCCTGGTCGCCGCCACCATGATCGTGCTCGGTGCCGTGCTCGTCATCGGAAGCTGACACCTCGGCCGCGGTGCGATCCTGCTGTCCGCGCCACCGACGAGACGCGCGGGCGCATGCGGGGCGTCTTCACCGTCGTCGTGGCGGGCGGCCCGCGCCTCGCCGGCGTGCTGCACGGCACCGCGGGCTCCGCCTTCGGCCCCCGCACCGCCGTTGCGGCGGCGGACTGCTGGTCGTCGCGGTGATGCTGGTGCTGGCCGCCGCCGTACCGGCGCTGCGGCGCTACCGCGTCTGACGCCTCACAGGGCTCCGCGCCGGTGCAGCGTGTACTGCTCCATCAGCTTGCCCCGGGTCATCTCCAGCCGGTGCGCGAGCACCTCGGCGACGTTCCGTACCAGCATCAGCCCGAGCTCCGGGTCCTCCTCGCACAGCGCCAGTACGGACCCGGCGTCGAACTCGTAGGCCCGCACCGGGCTGAACGCCACCGCGCCGAAGTCCCAGGTGTACGGAGGGAACAGCCACGACCAGCCGAGCAGGTCGCCCGCGCCGAGGCTGGCCACGGTCACCCGCTGCAGCGAGTTCACCTGCTGGTCCAGGGAGACGGCGCCGGAGCGGATGATCCAGAAGCGGTCGGCCGTGCCGTCCGCCTCGAAGATCCGGGCGTCCTCGGGAAAGGACACCTCCCGGGCGAGCGTCATCAGACGCTGCCGCTGGGGCGGAGGCAGGGCGGTCAGGAGTTTGATCGCTTTGGTCATGACGCGGAGCTCCTCGCCGGGAGGTCGACTGCGGTGCTGTCCCTTAGCCCATTTCAGCCGCTGGCGGGGCCCTGGGCACCTCGGCGTACGAGACTTCTTCCTGCAGGCCGTCCGGGCATGAAAAAGCCCTGGCTGGACGGGGGAGACCAGCCAGGGCCGTAAGCGGTGATGCGCGGAGGACGAGGGGTCGACTCCGGCACCACGTATGGATGAACAATAAACCATCTGGGCCCTGTGTGCGTCCCCGAGGCCGGGTTGCGTGACCTGTTTCACGTCCGGGTCACCGCACGAGCACCCGGACCGTCTCCAGCTCCGGGGCCTCGGGGCCGGGCAGGTGCATGCCCGCGTCCAGCCCTGTCCGCAGGTACGCCGGCACCGGCCCGGCCGAGGCCGTGCCGAAGAACGCGTCCCGGGGGCGGCACCGCCTGCTCCGCAGCTCCGTGGGCGACGGAACCTCCGCCGCGGCGCCCTGGGCAGGCCGGGCGTGGCCCGCGCGAGGTCCCGCAGCGCCTCCAGCGACGGCCTGGTGGTCTCCCGGTCGTCGCCATGGGTGATCTGGGGAGCCCATGCGCCGGTGATCCACCGGATGCGCGTCGATGTGCCGGTGCTCGCGCAGCCAGTCCGCCGCCCGGTAGCCCGTGATCCCGAGCCCCGCGACCGACAGCATCGCGGCCTTCACCGAAGGGAACTCCCGCAGGTGCCGAAGAACGTGTGCTCGGAGACAGATGCCCCTTGCGCCGGTACTCGCCCAGGGCTTCCCGAACCGGTGCCTATGGGTGGTCGACCGTCATGCGCGCCGGGTTCCAGGCGGTGCCCTCGCGGGCCCCGTCCGAACAGGCCACCGGCCTCCGCCCGGTCAGCCCTCCGGGACGTGTCTGCCCGGAGTCACGATCTCGTCCAGCACCCGCAGCACCGCCTCGTAGGACATCCGCCGCACGGTCGCGTCACGGGCCCCCTGCGGGTCGGTCGCGTCCAGCTCCTCGCTCCTGGTCCGCCACGTCCGCTCCTCCTGCACCGCGCAGTCCCTCGCGCGCCGGATGCGCCGCAGCAGCTCGTCCGAATCCACCACATCGGTCATGCACACCGCCTACCCGCCCAAGGCCCGGAGATGGCACCGGGGCACGGCCGTTCGAGGTGTTTTCGGGTCTTCCGGCCGGACCGGAGGTTTGCAGGTGCGGCGAAAGGTGAGCCGAAGAGTAAGACCGCGGCGCTCACGGTGCGCGCCCCGAACGCCGCGCCAGGTCGAAGCAAGCAGCGGGTCCGCGGGCCCCGGGCAGGCCCGTGCGGGCGGCCACGGAAAAGCGGTCAGGACCCGGTTCGTCCGTGCCGACAGGGAGCTGCAGAATGTGCGACGAGCACATGATCGAATCCGTATTCGAGCCGCCCGGCGTTCACCGGGCCCGGCCGTGCAAACCTGCCGAGGCGCGCCGGGCGGTGGAGCGAGCCGTGGCCGAACGCTGCCGGGCCACCCACACCCCGTGCGACACGGACGCCCTGTCCGACGCGCTGCTCGTCGTCTCGGAGCTGACCACCAACGCGATCCTGCACGGCGGCGGTGTCACCGACTTCCAGGTGGACGTCGACGGCCCCGGCGTGCGAGTGTCGGTGAGCGACGGCAGTGACGCGCTGCCCGTGGTCATGCCACGCACCGATCTGCACGGACGGCTTCGGCACGGCGGCCACGGCTGGCCCATAGTCTGCCGGCTCGCCCGCGACGTCCGCGTGTCGGACCTGCCCGCTGGGGGCAAGTGCATCACCGCCGTCGTACCTCTGTCCTGAACCCCGTGAGCCGGTACTCCACAGATTGCACAGCAAAGCGGAGTTTGTTCCACCGGGGGCAGGGCAGACGCAATTTCGTGCTTCGGACCGGAGGCGCGCCAGCGGGAGCGGTATGACTGCCCCGGAGGCCCTCCAGGCGATCCGGGCATCAGCCTTCCCGCGGTCAGTCCCTGATACCACCGTTCAGGAGCGAATCCGCATGCTCATCGAAACGCCCACCCATCGTCCCGGCACGCCCGAAACGGTGACCACCGCTCCCCGGCGGCGGCACGACGACGCCCCCGACACCGCCGCCCTCTTCGCCCGGATGGCGGAGCTGGAAGAGGGGCCCGAGCGGGAGGCCGTCCGCGACGAACTGGTCGCCCTGTGGCTGCCCATGGCCCACCGCATCGCCGGCCGCTTCCGCGACCGCGGAGAGTCGATCGAGGATCTCCGGCAGGTCGCCGCACTGGGCCTGGTCAAGGCCGTCGACCGGTTCGACCCGAGCCGGGGTGCCTTCGAGAGTTACGCCGTCCCCACCATCACCGGCGAGGTCAAGCGCCACTTCAGGGACCGCATGTGGGCCCTGCGGGTCCCCCGCCGTGTGCAGGAGCTGCGCAACAAGGTGCGGGTGGCACGCCGCGAACTCACCCAGAACCCGGGCAGCCCCGAGCCTTCCGTGGCGGACCTCGCCAGCCACACCGGCCTGACCGAGGAAGAGGTCAACGCCGGGCTCGAGGCCCTGGACAGCTTCAGCACCCTGTCGCTGGACGCCGAGCTCTCGGCCGACGACGACGGCTACAGCCTCGCGGACACCCTCGGCGCGGCCGACTCGTCCTACGACGTCGTCGTGGACCGCGAGTCCGCCAAGGAAGGCCTGCGCCGCCTGCCGGAACGCGAACGGGCCATCCTCTACATGCGCTTCTTCGAGGACATGACCCAGAGCCGTATCGCCGACCACCTCGGCATCTCCCAGATGCACGTCTCCCGCCTCATCAGCCGCAGCTGCGCCCGCGTGCGCGACGAGGTCCTGGGACAGCGGACGGGCACCCGGGGGAGCGACGGCACCTCCACCACGGCATGACCATCCGACCCCACGAGGAGCGAACGACCATGCTGAGGCCCCACCCCGCCGTGCTGCGCCGACTCGTCGACGAGTACGAGGCCCTGGCTGCCGCCGGGGCCGCCCGCGGACCGGCGGAGCTGAATCCCAGGGCACGCGACCTGGCGTACACGTTGTGCGTGTCCACCGGCACCAGGGACGTCAAGCGCGCCCTGGAAGCCGCCCACCAGTGGCTCGCGGCCGCACCCGCACCGGTCCGCGAACCCGCTGCGCCGACGACCGGACAGCGCATGCCGGCCCCGGAGCCCGCCTGATGCGCGTGTGCCACTGACACGACGGGGAAGGCGAGACGGGACGAGGGCCCGGCCGACGGCGGAAGCCGCGGCCGGGCCCGTTCGCGTCATGCCATCGACATCTCAGGAGTCCCATGTACACAGCCGGGCGGGCAGCGGCCGAAGACGACGGCGAGGTGGAGCGCCTGCGTGCCGAGGTGCGCGACCTGCGGGCCCGGGCCCGCGTCCACCCGCTGATCTCGCAGGCCCAGGGCATTCTGCAGGAGCGCTACGCGCTGCCCGACGGGGAGAGCGCCTTCGCTCTGCTGCAGCGGGCCTCCCAGCGGTACAACGTCAAGCTGCGCACGCTGGCCGGCGTCCTGGTGACCGCACCGCGCCCCGGCGGGCGGGACACGCTGTGGTTCCCGCGGCGCGTCCGCGGGCCGGAACCCGACCTGACGTTCACCCAGGCGCACCGGTCCGGGTCCGGCAGCCGCAGTGCCGTCCTGAAGGCCGTGCTGAGTTCCACCCTGGCGGTGGTCGGCACCGACATGGGCAACGTGCAGCTCACCGACCCTGCGCGGGGAGGTCTGCGCATCGAGCAGCACACCGGCCTCACGGCCGACTTCGTCGACTTCTTCGCCCACGTCGGCGAGGACGGCACCTCCTGCGCCCGGGCCGCCCGGGACATCGCCCAGGTCACCGTGCACGACGTGGAGAGCGACCCGGTGTTCACCGAACCGGCCCGGCGGGCCATCCTCGCGGCGGGCAGCAGGGCCTGCCACAGCGTCCCGCTGACGACCGCGTCCGGGATGTGCGTCGGCATGGTCTCGGCCCACCTGGACCGGCCCCTGAGCGGACTGACGGCGGCCCAGACCAAGGCCCTCGACACCGTGGGCGGCCAGGCCGGACGCTGGCTCGCCTGGCACGACCGCACGGTGGTCCTGGACGCCCTGGAGCACCTGCACGCCCTCGGCCGCGCCGGCCACGGATCGAGGCTCCGGCGGTCCTGAGCCCGTTACGGAAGTGGCGCCGCCGTGTCGCTGTGGAGGACGGGACCCGGCCTGGAACCGGAATCCCCTGGTCCGGAGGCTGCGCCGGGTGTGTGGGCGCCGACCCGGGGCATCCGGACTGCCGGGAGGTCGACATGAACACGACTGCGATGGCACAGGGCGGTCGGTTCCGGGCCCGCCGAATGGCGCGGGGTTCGGTGACCGAGGGGGCGGCACGGGCGGGCTTCACCGCCCGGGGCGTGATCTATCTGCTCGTCGGAGCGCTGGCTCTGCAGATCGCCTTCGGTGACACGGGCCGGCAGGCCGACCGCGGGGGAGCCCTGCAGGAACTGGCACAGAAGCCGTTCGGCGCGGTGCTGCTGTGGGCGCTGGGCATCGGGCTCGTCGGCATGGCCCTGTGGCGGCTGTCCGAAGCGCTCTTCGGCTCGATCGGCAAGGACGGCCGCAGCGCACGCAAGCGGCTGATGGCGACGGTCCGCTTCGCCTTCTACGTCTTCGTCGCCTACTCGGTGCTGTCGTTCGCGGCCAGCCGCCACCAGAGCGGATCCAGCGACCAGCAGTCCCGGGACGCCACGGCCAGGGCCCTGGAGATACCCGCCGGCCAGTGGCTGGTCGGTGCCGCCGGGATCGCGATCGTCGCGGCGGGCGGCTGGATCGCCGTACGCGCGGTGCTGCGCAAGTACCACGACAAGCTCCGGCTGGGGCAGATGAGCCGCCGGACGCGGCAGCTGGTGGACGTCACCGGCGTGGTCGGCGGCGCGGCCCGCGGGCTGGTGTTCGCGGTGGCCGGTGTCTTCGCCGTCCGCGCCGCAGTCGACTACGAGCCCGACCGGGCCAAGGGCCTGGACGACACCCTGCGCTCCTTCGCCGACACCCCGCTCGGCCCCTGGCTGCTGGTCTGCGTGGCGGCCGGGCTGGTGCTCTTCGGAATGTTCTCCTTCGCCATGGCCCGGTGGCGACGCGTCTGAGCCGCGTTCTGCGGGGAACACGAAGCCAATGAGCGATTCCGAGATTCCGCATGGCGACGGCCGGCCCGTGGACGTGTACCTGGACCTCCTGCGCATCCGGATGGACACGGAGGACTACCGCCTTCTGATGCGCGCGGTGGAACCGGTCCTCGAGGCGATCGACGAGGAACGCCTGTCCAGCCTCGACTTCGCGCTCGACTCCGGCGCCAACGACGAACTGCCCCAAGAGGTCCGTGACGAGGTGGCCCTCGTCATCGCCACCGCCGTCACCGGCCGCCTGGACAACGAAGTGGTCGAACTCGACGTCGACGACACCGGCCCGGTCAGGATCGTCACGGACGCCACCACCGCGTCCGACCCGATCCGCCTCGGCGAGATAGCCGACTACATCCGGGACCGGCACAAGCAGACCGAGGAACTGCGGGGCATCGCCGAGGTGAGCGGCCTGCCCACGGACTTCTGACGGGCAGCGCCTCTCACTCCCGGGGCGGCTCTCACCCCTTGGGCGCCGCCACCGGCACGCCCAGCGGCCGCGCGAGACCCACCACGGCCTCGTCCAGCCGCTCCAGATGCCGCAGCACGCGGTCGGTGATGCGGCCGTAGCGCGGTGTGCCGGCGTCCGATCCCAGCAGGGAGGCGATGCTCGGCCCGGTTTCGGCCTGCACGTCCGCGTGCTCGTCGGCGACCCGGGCCGCGATGGTCTCGATGTTGCGCACCGTGCGCCCGGCGGCTCCGCGAAGTCGCGGGTCCGCCGCGATCGAGGGATGCGTCGGCAGCAGCTCGGCGGTCGCCGCCAGCGTCCGCGCGTGGTACGCGCACGTCTCCAGCAGCGCCACCACGTACCGGGCCGTGTGACGCCGGGTCCGCAGCGGTGTGACCGGGTGGATCAGCGGCTGGGTCGCGCCCCGCAGATCGGCCAGCGCCTGGTCCAGGTCGCGCGCCTTGTCCAGCAGCTCGTCCGCCGGTCCGCCGCTGAGCTGGCCGACCGCGGCCTCCGTGACCTCGGCCAGCCGCTCCAGCACGGTGACGAGCAGCTCGTTGGTACGGCGATCCGTCTGCACCGGCAGGACCAGCGCCGCCGCGACCACCCCGCAGACCACGCCGATCGCCGTCTCCTCGATCCGCAGCACGAGCACCTCGAGGCTGTAGGTGTGCAGCAGCGTGTACAGCAGCCCCAGCATCGCGGTGACGAAGAACGACATCAGGGTGTACGACAGCGGCGCCGTGTAGAACATCGCGAAGATCAGCACCAGGACCAGGGCGAACGCCGTCCAGGTGTGGTTGCCGACCAGCCCCGCCAGGACGATGCCGGCCACCACGCCGAACACCGTGCCCAGCAGCCGCCGGTACCCCTTGACCAGGATCTCGCCCGTCGACGCGGTGTTGAGGAAAACGATCCAGCACGTCAGCACCGCCCAGTACCAGCGCTGCGTGGACAGCAGCTCGCCGCCCACGATGGCCAGCGATGACCCGACGGCGACCTGTACGGCGGCACGCGTGGTGGGCCGCCGCAGTCCCGTCTGCTCCTCCTGCTCCGGTTCCTCGCCGCCGTCGATCGCGGCGTCCTCGGCGTCCAGCTCCTCACGGGAGCGGGCCGTCGCGGGGGTGTCGTCCGACTCGTCCTGCGGGCCGTCCAGCGCGATCCGCAGCCCGAGCACCGCACGGGCCGACTCGCCGATGCCGCGGAAGACGTCCTGGGCGGCGGCCGACGCCGGCGGCAGGTTCTCCTCGTCCCGGTAGCCGAGGAGACGGTTGCGCACATGGGCCAGCCCGGTGCCCGTGTCGCCGGTGCCCGTCCGCAGCACCAAGGCGTGCAGCGCCTGCAGATCGCGGCGGAGCGTGGCACCCGTCTCGTCCGGCACGGCCGGCCCGGCCACCGACGGGGCGGGCGCGCCCGGCAGGTGCAGGGTGAGGGTGTCGGCCCGCTCGGCGCTACGGGCGGACAGCAGCAGCAGGCCGAGCCGCTCGGCGGCGATCTCGGCGTCCGCGATCCTGCGCTGCACCAGCCGCGCCGCCGACTCGTCCGGGGTGCCCTCCTCCAGCCGGTCCTGGATCATCATCGCCGTCTCGTGGAGCCGCGCGGTGCCCTCGCGCACGGCCTCCAGCGCCTTGTCCATCTCGTCCGCGGGGGCGTCGAGGAGTTCGAGCTGCGCGGACACCAGCTGCGCCAGCCGCGCGCGGAAGGCCAGCCGCATCCGCAGCAGCACACCCGTGGGCGTCGCGGGCACGATCGCGAAGCGCAGTAGGGCGCTGGAGGCGAACGCCAGGGCGATCGCACCGCACAGCGCGGGCAGCCTGGAGACGGTGGCGCCGACGAACAGGGACAGGAAGTAGACCTGGAAGCCGATCAGCCCGAGCGCGGTGCCCCGGTCACCGAACCGGCGGCCGTAGACCGCGCAGAAGATCAGGACGACGAAGAAGACGTCACCGACGACGAGACGCGCATTGAGCACCGCGCCGAGGGACACCGATGCCAGAGCCACCGGCAGCCCCAGCGCCAGCGTCACGGCCTGCGCGGCCGGCTGCTTCTCCCGGATGGCGAAGGTGGCGACCATCGCCGCCATGGCCCCCGCCACCAGCAGGTGCACATCGGCGCCCAGCAGGGAGAGCACGGCCACGGTCAGGGCGATCGCGCCGACCGTCCGCAACCCGGCCGTCAGACGCAGCAGTCCGGGGTCGGACGCCGCGATCCGGTCCCGCAGTCGTGCCCGCACCGCGCGTCCCGCTGCCCTCACGCCGCCGCACTCTCTCCCGACTCACACCAAGATCCGTATCTCAGCATGACATGCCACCGGCGGGAGCCCCCGACCGGCCCGGCCTACTCCGGCCCGGGCGACCCCTCGATCTGCGCCCGCACCTGTTCCGGCGTCAGATAGGCGTCGGTGTACTCGAAGTCCTTCAGCCGCGCCGCCCTGCGGGCCTGGAACCCGGTCCGTACGAAATCGTCACCGGCGACCGCGTTGAGCAGCCAGTTCGTCATCACCCGCGTCTTGGCCACGTTGGTGCGCAGCGCCGACCAGTGGTAGCCGCGGGCCACGGCCTGGGCGGGCAGCCCGCGCAGTTCGATGCCCAGCGGCTTGGAGACCGCGTCGGTGCCGCCGAGGTCGACGACGAGCCCGAGGTCCTTGTGGACGTACGGCTTCATCGCCTGGCCCCGCAGTGACGCGATGACGTTGTCGGCGACGTGCCTGCCCTGCCGCAGGGCGTGCTGCGCGGTGGGCGGGCACATGGCCCCGTCCCCCTTGGCCAGGTCGGGCACGGCGGCCGAGTCGCCGAGCGCGAACACCCCGTCGTTGCCCGGCAGGTTCATCTCGGAGGCGACCGCGAGCCGCCCCTTGACGGTCTCCGCGCCGAGCGTGGCGATGAGTGGGCTGGCGACGACCCCGGCGGTCCAGATGAGCGTGCGGGTCGGGACCACCCGCCCGTCGGTGAAGGTGACCTCCTCGGGGCCCGCCTTGGCGATGGAGGTGCCCAGGGAGATGTCGATACCGCGCCGGCGCAGGATCTCCTGCGCGCTGCTGCCGAGCTTGTCGCCCAGTTCCGGCATCAGCTTCGGCGCGATGTCGATCAGATGCCACTTGATCAGACCCGGGTCCAGCCGCGGGTAGCGCTTGACCGCCGCGTGCGTCAGCCGCTGCAGGCAGGCCGCGGTCTCGGTGCCCGCGTAGCCGCCGCCGACCACCACGAACTGCAGCCGCGAGGCCCGCTCCACGGGGTCCTGGCTCGCGTCGGCCAGGTCAAGCTGCGAGATGACGTGGTCACGGATGTACGCAGCCTCGGCGAGCGTCTTCATCCCGAACGCGTGGTCCGTCAGCCCCGGGATGTCGAAGGTGCGGGTGATGCTGCCGGGCGCCAGCACGATGTAGTCGTACGGCTCGTTGACGATCTCGTCGGTGATGGTGCGGATGACGCAGATCTTCGACTTCAGGTCCACGCCGATGGCGCCGCCCGGAATGATCCGCGTGCGGTACTTCTTGCTGCGGCGCAGGGAGACGGCGATCGACTGCGGCGTCAGCACGCCGGAGGCGACCTGGGGGAGCAGCGGCAGGTAGAGCTGGTAGGCGAACGGCGTCACCAGCGTGACGTCGGCCTCGTCCGGGGAGAGTTTCCGTTCCAGACGGCGGACGCACTCCACGCCGGCGAAGCCTGCGCCAACCACCAGGATCCTGGGTCGTGTCACGGTGTTCATCCCTTTCTGCGGCTCCAGGCGGTCTGCCTCGAACGCCTTCCGACTGCCCCTGGATCGCCGGTTCGCACCCTTTCGATCCCACCGTGTGTCCGGCCGGTACGCCAGCGGGACGCGGCAGGCAGACGAATGCGTCGATCACCACCATGCCCGCACCGTGGCCGAAAAGCACCAGGCGGGAGTGAAGAACGCGTGCACACCCGGCCCGCCGGACCCGCCGTCAGGAGCGGGCGCCGCCCTGGAAATGACACAGCAACAGACACACGTCGTCGTCCCGCTCGGAATCGCTCAGCAGCGGATGCAGAATCCGGTCCGCCGAGCCCTCCAGGTCCGCGTCCAGCTCCGCTGAACGGAACCCGCCGAGCGCCGAGGCCAGCCGCTCGATGCCCGGGTCTATGCCCTGCGCACGGCGCTCCACCAGCCCGTCCGTGTACAGCGCGAGGGTCGAACCGGGCGCCAGCTGCTCCGTGTGGTCGGCGATCTCCTGGGTGAGCGGGATGCCGAGCATCGCGCCGGGCTTGGCGTCGAGCGTGCGTACGGTGCCGTCGGGCAGCCGCAGCACCGGCGGCGGATGCCCCGCGGCGGCCCAGGTCAGCGTGGGCTCGTCCGGGTGGAACCGGGCGATGACGGCGGTGGCGTACAGGTCCGGCTGGAGATGGTGCAGGAACCGGTGCAGCCGGGTCAGCAGCCGGCCGGGGCTGTCGCCGTCGACGGCGTACGCCCGCAGTGCGGTGCGCAGCTGGCTCATCATGACCGCCGCGTGCAGACCGTGTCCGGTCACGTCGCCGATGACGGTGATGAGGCCGCCGTCCCGCTGGGGGAACGCGTCGTACCAGTCGCCGCCGATGTTCAGCCCGTGCGTGGCCGGAAGGTACCGCGCGGCCAGGCTGAGGCCGGGCGTGGCCGGCAGATCCGTCAGCAGGGCGCGCTGCAGCGTCTCGGCGATGTCGCGGTTGTGCTCGAAGCGCCGGGCGTTGTCGATGGCGATGCTGGCCCGGCGGGTGAGCTCGATCAGCATCACCGCGTCGTCCGGGTCCCAGCGCGCACCGGGCGGCGACAGCGTCAGGATCCCCAGCGGGGCTCGCCGCGTCGGCAGCGGCACACACAGCAGCGGCCGCCCGGGCTCCAGCGCCGACGGCGGGTGGTCGTCGACGCCGGGCAGGTTGCCGGGGTGGTCGGCGGCGTACTGGGGCCGCCCGGTTCGGGCCGCGACCACGGCGGCGGCCGGATGCGGCGTCGAGCGGTGCTTGTCCTCCTCGTGGTCGAACAGCCAGATGTCGACGCTGCGCGCGTATTCGGGCACCAGCAGGTCCGGCAGCCGGCGCACGATCTCCTCGTGGTTCAGCGACGCCGTCAGCACCGCGCTCGCGTCCGCGAGGAACGTCAGTCTGCGCCGGGCGCTCTCCGCCTCGTTGCGGGCGCTGCGCTCGGCGGCGAAGGCCTCGCGCTGGGCCCGCCCGGCCGCGTCCAGCTCGGCGTGCAGTGCCAGCACGCCCTGGTTGGTCTGGTGCAGCTCCTCGCGGTGGAAGGAGACCAGGTCCTCCTGCTCGGTGAGCTTGTCCAGCACCACGGCCGTGTCCTCGTCGGCGCCGAGCAGCGCCTCCGACAGGGCGGCGGGGTCGTCGGCGACGGTGCCGTCCTCGGCGGCCTCGGCCGTCTCGGGACAGGTGACCGTGACCTCCCAGAGCGGCTCCCCGGCGGCGCACGCCTCCGGCGACGGGGTCACCACGACGTGCAGCAGCCCCTCCTCGGCGGGGGAGCCCGCCAGGTCCATGGTGAGCCGCCAGGTGCCGCCCTTGGTGAGGCACTGCCGCAGGTGGGCGCTGAGGTCGGCGGCCAGCCGGGTCCGTTCGACGGTGGGCACACCGTACGCGGCGGCCAGGCGCGCGAGCGAGATGCGGGCGCGGGCCGCGTCGGTGACGGTGGCGATCTGCCAAGTGCGCATCATGGGCGTTCCGGCGGGGTCGAGGTCAGCACGGCCACGGCGGTGTCGTCCCGCACCGGCCGGGCGGGACTGCTGGCGTCACGTATCGTCACGGCGGCCGTCACGGCCGGGTCGGCCGCGGGCAGAGCGGGGTCCGAGGGCGGCGTCCAGCGGCTGGGCAGGCCGTCGGTGTGCAGGATCAGCAGCGGGTCGTCCGCCCAGCCGGCCTCCTCCTCGCGGAGGGTGGTGGGCCGGTGGACTCCGACGATGCCGGGCCGTGACAGCAGATGGCGCCAGGTGCCGTCGGTGCGCAGCCGCGCCCCCACGTTCCCGATGCCGGTGAACCGCAGCCGCCCGGTCGACAGGTCGAGCTGGGCCAGGGCGACGGCCGCGCCCCGCGTGCCCTTCAGCGCGTCGTGCAGCCGCCGCAGCGCCTCGGCGGGGGAGACGTGGGCCCAGCGGTGCAGCGCCGCGACCGCGGCGGACGAGGCCCGCGCGGCCTCCGGCCCGTGCCCCAGCCCGTCCGCCAGCATCAACGTCACCCGGTCCCCGGCCCGGACCCACGCCCAGGCGTCCCCCGAGTACTCGGCTCCCCCGTAGGGGAGGTTCACCCCACCGGCCCGCACACCGGCCACCGGCAAGGAACGGTTGTGCGCGGCGGCCCCGGGATCCGGGAGGCTGCGGGCCGGTGCCGCGCGGTGCTCCGGCGTCCTCGTCCTCGGCCCGCTGCCCGCGGCCGCGGTGCCCGCGAGACCGTGGACCGGCGCCACGGGCCAGTCCGACTCGCCCGTCCGCGGTCCCGAGCCCGTGACCCCGGCGTCTGCCGGGTCGTGGCCCGGTGCCGTCCGGGAGGCCGAGTCGGCCCCCGGGGTGTCGGCGCCTGCGTGGTCGTGGCCCGGCGCTGCCTGGGCATTGTTGCGGTTGGGGTGGCTCGGCGTTCCGTACAGCCCCGCGGACGCGGGACCGCCCGCAGCCCCCCGGGCCTGTTCCGCGGCGCCCGGCGCACCGCCGGACGCCGCCGCGTGGCCCGTCAGACCGCCGCATGCCACCCCGCCGAACGGCGGCTCGCCGCCCGGCCACTGTCCGCCGACGGAGACCCCGGCCTCGGAGCGCACCGGCGCCTCGCCGGCCCGGGGCGTCGCGCTCACGCGGGCCACCGCGACCGTGCCGCGGCCGGGGACGCTGTGCAGGGCGAAGTCGTCGGAGAGGCGCCGGCACGTGCCGAGGCCGGCGCCGAGCGAGCGGGTCGTGGAGAAACCGTCGCGCAGGGCCGCGGGCACGTCGTCCATGCCCGGTCCGTGGTCGATCGCGGCGATCTGCACCACCCGGGACTCCGCCCGGCCCTCCCGCAGCACCGGAGGGGCGACGACGTCGATGAGCACCTGACCACCCCCGGCATGCTTCAGCAGATTCGTGGCGAGCTCCGTCGCGACCAGCGCGGCCGCCGCGGTACGCCGCTCGTCCAGCCCGGCACGCGCGGCGGCGTCCTCCGCCGCGACCCGCGCATCGCGCACCCGGGTCGAGTCGCGCACCGGCACATCCCACACGCGCGGCATCAGACCTCCTCGCGCGGACGCGGCGGCCGGCCCACCCAGCACGTCACCCGCACCGTGGTGCCCGAGCCCGGCGTGGTGTCGATGCCGAAGTCGTGCACCAGGCGCCGCGCACCGCTCAGCCCCATCCCCAGACCGCCGCCGGAGGTGTAGCCGTCGCTCAGCGCCTGCTCCAGGTCGGCGATGCCCGGCCCCTCGTCGGTGAAGGCCAGCCGCAGCCCCTGCGCACCCGCCCTGCTGACCTGCGTGGCCTCCATCTGTCCGCCACGGCCGTGCACCAGGGTGTTGCGGGCCAGCTCGCTGGCCGCGGTGACGAGCTTGGTCTGGTCCACCAGGCCGAAGCCGAGCCGGGCGGCGGCCTGCCGTACGTGCTGTCGCACCCACACCAGGTCCATGTCCGACCGGATGGGCAAGCAGGCCTCCACGCCCGCGGCAGTGTGCATCACGGACTCTCCTGACGCGGGCTGCCGGGGCGGGTCACCGGGGCCTGCTGCGCGAGGAGCTCCATACCCGCCTCGGTACTGAGCGCGGTGCTCAGCCCCGGCAGCGTCAGACCCAGTTCGACCAGGGTGATGGCGACCGCCGGGCGCATCCCGGCCACCACGGTGCGCGCGGCCAGCAGCTTGGCCTGCGCGGCGATCTCGGCCAGCACCCGGCCGAGGAAGGAGTCGACGATCTCCACACCGGAGATGTCGATGAGGACCCCGCGAACCCCGGTACGGGAGATGGTCTCGGCGAGGTCCTGCTGGAGCTGCTGCGCCGTGCTGTCGTGCAGGTCCCCCTGGAGCGTGACAAGCAGGACGTCGCCGAGCCGGAGCACCGGCACATGGCCGGTCACGGGACCTGGGTACGCGTCGTTCACCGCTGACCCGCACCCGGGTTCACGATGTCCGTGCCGAGCTGGTGCAGCGCGTACCCCAGCGCGTCGGCGAGGCTCGCACGGGTGATCACGTCCAGGTCCAGACCGAGATGCACGATCGTCTGCGCGATGGCGGGGCGGATGCCCGAGACGATGCACTGGGCGCCCATGAGACGCGCCGCGGCGACCGTCTTCATCAGGTGCTGGGCCACCAGCGAGTCGACCGTCGGCACCCCGGTGATGTCGAGGATCGCGAACCGTGCGTGCTGTTCGACGACGGCGTTCAGCAGGGTCTCCATCACGATCTGGCTGCGGGCGCTGTCGAGCGTCCCGATGAGCGGCACGGCCACGACGCCGTCCCACAGCCGGATGACGGGCGTGGCCACCTCCATCAGCTGCAGCCGCTGCCGGTCGCTGAGTGCCTGCCACTCGCTCAGTGCCGTCTGCATGGCCACCAGCCGCAGGGTGCCCATCAGCACCGTCATCGCGGTCGAACAGGCCCGCAGGTGTTCGGGGGGCGCCTGCTCGAGATCGGCGGCCAGCAGGTTCTCCACGGGCGGCCGCAGGGCGGCCAGCTCGCTGGAGACCTGGGTGTTGGACAGCCCGGCTCGGGAGCGGGCCACGCCCATCCGGGCCAGCTGCTCGCGCACCCCGCTGAATCCCGCGGCGTCCGGGTCCTCCACCTGGTCCGAGTCGGCCACTTGGGCCAGGGCGTCCACGACGGCCTTGCCCGCCTCCACCGCCTCGTCGCGCGAGACGGTGAACACGGTGCGGAACAAGGGCTCGTCCGCCCACCGCTGGGCGATCTGCTCACGCCGGCGGTGCAGGAAGTCCCTGACCTCGTGGGAGGGCGTGGCGAGCTGTCCGTCCGCTTCGTGCTCCGGCACCTGGTTCTCTCCTCATCCGCGTTGCGTCGACCGAGCCCGCTTCTGGGAACGAGACGGCGATGTGACACTTGCCGGGCGACAACTCTAACCATGCGCCGACCTCGTACGACACCTGCTCCGGTGCAAGCGATCCGGTCCAGGAGAACGGCGGTTGGCGCCGCCGCGATCGGCGTGCGAAGGGCGGGCGAGCCGTCGTCCGGGCAGGGCGGAGCGAGGGCACCGGCCCGCCGACTTCGCCGGCGCCGGGCCCGAGGGGGCACCCTGACCGTCAGACGCTCGGCTCCTCGGGGAGATGCGGCCCTTCGTCGACACGGGTCAGAGCCTCGTCGACACTCTCCGATATCGGCACCGTGATGCTGACGCCGGTCAGATCGAGGATGCGCCGCACAGCCGGCGTCGGGCTGATGACGTGCACGCTGCCCTCGGTCTTACGGGTCTCCTGGTACACCCGCAGAATGATGTTCATCCCGGACGAGTCCATGAAGGGGACGGACGAGAGGTCGAGCAGGAAGTGTCGTCGGCCGTGGTGGAGTTGGTTGGCCAGATGGGCCTGGAACTCGGTCGCGGTGTCGACGTCCAGGTAGCCGTCGACCGTGATCAGGGCCACGTCCTCCCGGGGCAGTTCGACTTCCACGGACAGCGGGTTCTGGGCGAGGGGCACGGATACCTCCAACAAGTGCTACGGCCTGGGCTGGTCACCTCTGGGGATGACCGCGGTGCGAGGGGATCCCGGTCGTTCTCCGGACTCGAATGCCGTTTCTCATGCGCCTCCCTTCGTGGACGGGCTTCGGATGTCACCGCGCCCCCGCGATTACCCCGGAAACCGTCCTCCATGCACCCGCGGTCCGACATCGCCGGGACCGGCCGCCGGAAGTCGCCCGCGGTAGCAGGTGTGTGCGCCGAATGCGCTTGCGGCAGGAGGGTAGTTGCTGCTGTGGAACGCGGTGGGCGCGAGGTGTCCGCCGGAGGCATTGCGATCCGCACATCGCCAGGGAGGATGGAGCAGCGTGGCCATCGACAGGATCTGGTCGTACGCGCCGGACAGCGGTCACATCGAGGGGCAGGACCTGACCGGTTTCGCCGTCGCCGCGACCGACGGCACGATCGGGCACGTGGACCGGGAGGCCGCGCCGCACGGGATGCGGCATCTGGTCGTCGACACCGGTGTCTGGGTGTTCGGCCGCAGCGTCCTGGTGCCGGCCGGAGTCGTCACCGGCATCGACACGGAGGGGAGGAAGGTCACACTGGCCTGCAGCAGGGCGGACGCCAAGGCGGCGCCCCGGTTCCAGACCGACAGCGAGACGAGGGACCAGGAGTACCTGCGGGCCGTGGGTGACTACTACGACCGGCTGCCGCCGCGCGAGACGGCCTCGGTCTGAGCCGGTCACGGGCGCCTCGCGCCCGTGACGCTTCCCGGCTCACCAGGGCATGAACACGTGCACGTCCTTGCCCCGGCCGTCGGCCACCACGCTGACCTGGTCGCACAGCGTGTGGATCAGGTGCCAGCCGATGCCCCCGCCGCCGCTGCGCGGGTCGAAGGGGCGAGGGGCGGGCTCCGTGGTGCTGGTGTCGCGCAGAACCACATGCACACCGTCGAACGTCCGGCGCATCCGCAGCGCGAACGGACCGGGGGCGTACTGGACCGCGTTGGCGGCCAGTTCCGTCACCACCAGCAGGATGTCGTCCCAGTACTCGGGGGCAGAGGGCGGGGCGGAGCGTGCCAGATCACGCAAGAACTCCTCCGCGGCCAGCCGCGCACCTGTCACGTCATGCGGCTCGCCCACGAAGCTGTTCGTGCGGCTCGGGATCTCCTCGGAGGTCAGGGCGTCGTCCCCACGCGGCTCGGTTGACATATCGCCTTTCCGGCCCGGGCGTCAGCAAGGGCTGTCGTCAGGGCTGTCGTCCTTTCTCTTGCGTCGCCACTGTTGCGTGTTCCCGAGGGGGCGAGGCCTAGTCGTCCGGTTGCACGCTCAGCGGAACACATTGTCCGAATCATCCCAGTTTGGCGGTTCGTCCGGGGTGCTCGGCCGCCCGGGACGCCTGCGTGACTGGTACATCGCGTCGATCTCGGAAGCGTAGTGCCGCACGATCTCGTCCCGGCGCAGCTTCATCGACGGCGTCAGCAGCCCGTTGGCCACGTCGAACGGCTCCGGCAGGACCCGGAACACCCGGATCGACTCCGACGGCGACACGGCGCTGTTGGCCGCGGCCACGGCCCGCGCGACCTCCTCCCGCAGCGCGTTCTCCTCCCGTGCCTCCCGCATCTCGCCCTGCAGCGCCAGCGCCGCCCGCCAGTGCGCCAGGAACTCCGGATCCAGCGTGATCAGGGCGCCGACGCAGGGCCGGTTGTCCCCCACGACCACCGCCTGGTGGATGAGCGGGTGCATCCGCAGCCGCTGCTCCAGGGCGAGCGGGGCGACGCTCTTGCCGCTGCTGGTGATGATGATGTCCTTCTTGCGGCCGGTGATCGTGAGATAGCCCTCCGAGTCCAGCCGCCCGAGGTCCCCGGTGGCGAGCCACCCGCCGCGCAGCGCGGCCCGGGTGGCGGCCTGGTCGCCCACATACCCCTGGAACACCGACGGGCCGCGCACCAGGATCTCCCCGTCCTCGGCCACCTGGATCTCCATGCCCGGCAGGGCTCGCCCGACCGTCCCGGACTTCTCCCGGCCCAGCGGCTGCATCGTCACCCCGCCGGCGGTCTCCGTCAGGCCGTACCCGTCGTGCACGTAGATGCCGATGCCCTCGTAGAAGAGGGACAGATCGCGGCTGAGGGGGGAGCCGCCGGACGTCGCCCGCTGCACCCGTCCGCCCAGCGCCGCCCGCAGCCTGCGGTACACCGTGCGCTCGTACAGGGCGTGCTGGAGCCGCAGGTCGAAGCCGGGGCCCCGGCCGCGGCCCAGCCGCTGGCGCTCCAGGGCCGCGGCGAAGTCCCGGGCCGTCTCGGCGGCCCGCTCGAACAGTCCGCCGTGACCCCTCTGCTGAGCCGTGCGCAGGAAGTTCTTGTAGATCTTCTCGAGGATCGACGGGACCGCGTAGAGGTAGGTCGGCCGGAACGAGCGCAGCGCCGCCGACAGCGCCTCCCCGCTCAGATCCCCCTGGTGCCCCATCAGCAGCCCGCCGCGCACGCACAGCCCCTGGATCATCAGCCCGTACACATGGGAGAAGGGCAGGAAGGCGAGCACGGAGCCCTGCTCCCCGCGCCGCGCGGCCGTGTGCCCCCAGCCCGCCAGCAGCGTGTCGCAGGGGCCGGCCAGGTTGCGGTGGCTGAGCGCGCAGCCCATGGCATGGCCGGAGGTGCCGGAGGTGTAGGCGATGACGGCCGTGGAGTCCGGCAGCACGATGCGGCGCATCGAGTCGACCGTGGCGATCGGGATGAACTCCCCGCGCACCGTCAGGTCCTCCAGGGCGCCCGCGTCCAGCTGCCAGACGTGGCGCAGCAGCGGCAGCGACGCGCACACCGAGCCGACGGTCATGACCCCCTGCTCGTCCTCGACCACCACGGCCACGCAGCCGGCGTCCCGCAGGATCCACTCCACCTGGTCGCGTGACGACGTCGGATAGACCGGGACGACCTCGGCGCCCACGGCCCACAGCGCGTGGCACAGGACCGTCCACTCGAACCGGGTGCGCGCCATGATCGCCACGCGGTGGCCCGGCGCGATCCCCGAGGCGATCAGCCCCTTGGCCACGTCCACCACCTCGTCGCGCAGCTCGATCGCCGTCACCTCCTCCCAGGTCGCGGAGGCCGGGTCGGCGCGGCGGGCGAGCATCGGGCGGGTCGGTTCGCGGTCCGCCGTCTCGAAGACGCTGTCGGCGAGCCCGCCGGTCAGGGGCGCCACGGTCGGGGGAGCGAGGGCGAGGTCGCGCATGCACTGCTCCTGACATGTACGGGGTGTGACGTTGCCGACGGGTACCGTCATCGGCGGTGCTCGAATGTAGTCGAGTGGAGACCCTTCGGGGTCGGAAAATACGGAAGTGGAATCCCCTGATGATCTCGGGGTGACCGGGGGACACGGACGGCATGACTCACATCAGCCCCGATCCCGAACCCGAACGCACCCCCGGTCTGGAACCCGGCGGTGGTGTACCACCGGGCGAGACCCCACCCGCGGAGAGCAGCATGCCCGAAACGCTGCCCCGGGAGACACACAACCCGACCAAGGGCTGGGCCAGGGCCCCGCTGACCGTGATCATCCTCGTGGTGGTGCTGATCGCGGCGTTCTTCCTGGCCTACGCCCTGGTCCTGATCCTCTGAGCCCCTGCCCGGAACAGACGGGACGCCTCACGCCTGCGTGTGGCGGACGCACTCGGTGACGACGTCCCGCAGACTCCCCGTGCGCTCCATCAGCGCGCGCTGCACCCGAGCGCCGTTGCCCCTCCTCAGCAGTTCGTCGCAGGCGGCCCGGGCCCGCTCCAGGTCACCGGTGCCCGCGAGGGCCTCCTGGACATGGTCCAGCAGGGCACGGACCACGGCCTCGGCGGGCATGCGCCGCATGGTCTCGGGGTGCAGCAACTCGTCCGAAAGGCCGGATCGGGCGGCCTGCCAGTCGGCCAGCCGCAGCAGACTGACGCCGTGGCCGAGCGGCTCCCGGCCGGCCTGCCACTCCCGCGCGGCCGTCTCGACCAGCCCGCGGACGAGGGTGGCGATCAGCGCGGCCGTGCCGGAGTGCAAGCAGACGTCCGAGACCCGGATCTCCACCGTCGGGTACTGCTGGGACAGCCGCGCGTCGAAGTAGATCATCCCGTCGTCGAGGATGACGCCGGTCGCCACCATGTCCGAGATCACACGGTGGTACCGCTCGGCCGAGCCGAAGATCTCGACAGGACCGGCCGACGGCCAGCGCCCCCACACCCTGCTGCGGTAGCTGCTGTACCCCGTGTCCTTGCCCTGCCAGAACGGCGAGTTCGCGCTCAGCGCCCGCAGCACCGGCAGCCACGGCCGCAGCCGGTCGACGACCGCGACGCCCTCCTCGTCGGACTCGACCGACACGTGCACATGGCAGCCCATGACGAGCTGCTCCCGGGTGGCGATGCCGTACTGCTCCGCCATCCACTGGTAACGCTGGTTGACTCCGATGGCCGGACTGACCGGCAGCGGCGAGGTGGCGAGCGCCGCCACGGTGCAGCCGATCTCCCCCGCGTGCCGGGCGGCCTCCTTGCGGCAGCGGGCGATCTCCGCGCGCAGGCTCTCCATGGACGACTGCGGATGGGTGGCGAACTCCAGCATCTGCTCATGGAGTTCCTTCTCGAAGACGTCCTGATCCGCGTCGTCCTTCTCCGCCCGGGCGAGCACCGCTGCGGACAGCGCCCGCGGTTCACCGGTCTCCGGATCGACCAGGAGGAGTTCCTCCTCCACTCCCACGGTGCGCACCTGATGCCCGCCCTTCTGTGCCCTGCCGCGTCGTACCACCGGGGGCACCCGGTGGTACGACCCCCAGTGCCCCTCACAGGCGGGTGGGACACCTGTTGGGGCGGCAGGACTTCACACGGCGAACGGCGTCAGCCACACCGTGGCGAGCGGGGGCAGCGTGATGTGGACACGGCCTTCCTCCGGTTTGACCGGGTCCGGGTTGGTGACGCCGCTGCCGCCGTAGCGCGTGTCGTCGGTGTTGAGCCGTTCCTCCCAGGCGACGACGTCACCCGGCACCCACAGGCCGTAGTCCTGCCGCACGACGGGGGAGAAGTTCGACACCGCCAGCAGCGGATTGCCCTCGGCGTCGTAGCGGAGGAACGCGAAGACGTTGTCGTCGGCCGAGTCCACCGCGACCCACCTGAAGCCCTCCGGGCGGGTGTCGCACTGCCACAGCGACGGCGTCGCCCGGTACGCGGTGTTCAGGTCGCGGACCAGGTCGCGCACGCCCCGGTGGTCGCCCGCCGAGTGGTAGCCGTCGTCGAGCAGCCACCACTCCGGCCCCTGCTCCACCGACCATTCGGCGCCCTGCGCGAACTCCTGCCCCATGAACAGCAGCTGCTTGCCCGGGTGGCCCCACATGAAGCCGAGGTAGGCCCGGTGCGTGGCGCGCCGCTGCCACCAGTCGCCGGGCATCTTCGACACCAGCGCCTGCTTGCCGTGCACGACCTCGTCGTGGGAGATCGGCAGGACGTAGTTCTCGCTGTAGGCGTACACCATCGAGAACGTCAACTCGTGGTGGTGGTACTTGCGGTGCACCGGCTCGTGGGCGATGTACTCCAGCGAGTCGTGCATCCAGCCCATGTTCCACTTCAGCCCGAAGCCGAGCCCGCCGGTGTCGGTCGGCCGGGTCACCCCGCCCCAGGCCGTGGACTCCTCCGCGATCGTGACCACGCCCGGAGCCCGCCGGTACACGGTCGCGTTCATCTCCTGCAGGAACCCCATGGCCGCCAGGTCCTCCCGGCCGCCGTAGGCGTTGGGCTCCCACTGGCCGTCCTCGCGCGAGTAGTCCAGGTAGAGCATCGAGGCGACCGCGTCGACCCGCAGCCCGTCGATGTGGAACTCCTCGCACCAGTACACGGCGTTCGCGACGAGGAAGTTGCGCACCTCGGTGCGGCCGAAGTCGAACTCGTACGTGCCCCAGTCCGGGTGCTCCGCACGCCGGTCGTCCCCGGGCTCGTACAGCGGTTCCCCGTCGAACCGGGCCAGCGCCCAGTCGTCCTTCGGGAAGTGCGCCGGCACCCAGTCCATGATCACGCCGAGGCCGGCCCGGTGGCAGGCGTCGACGAAGAACCGGAAGTCGTCCGGAGTCCCGAGCCGGGCCGTCGGAGCGTAGAACCCCGTGACCTGGTAACCCCAGGACCCGTGGAAGGGATGCTCGGCGACCGGCATCAGCTCGACGTGCGTGAAGCCCATGTCCTTCACGTACGCCGGGAGTTCCTCGGCGAGCTGCCGGTAGGTCAGCCCCGGCCGCCAGGAGGCAAGGTGCACCTCGTACACCGACATGGGCGCCTCGTGCACCGGCGTGTCCGCGCGGTGCGCCATCCACTCGGTGTCGCCCCACTGGTAGTGCGAGGCCGTCACGATCGACGCCGTGTTGGGCGGCTCCTCGCAGCGACGGGCCATCGGGTCGGCCTTGAGGAAGCGCTGGCCGTATCGCGAGTGGATCTCGAACTTGTACGCGGTGCCCTCGCCGACGCCCGGCAGGAACAGCTCCCACACGCCGGAGGCGCCCAGGGACCGCATCGGGAACTGCGTCCCGTCCCAGTGGGTGAAGTCCGTGGCGACCCGCACGCCCTGCGCGTTCGGCGCCCACACGGTGAACCGGGTGCCGGTGACGCCCTCGTGGGTCATGGGCTGCGCACCGAGCGCCGTCCACAGCTCCTCGTGCCGGCCCTCGCGGATGAGGTGCAGGTCGAGCTCGCCGAGCGCGGGCAGGAAGCGGTACGGGTCGTGCGTCTCCTGCTGGCCGTCCTCGTACGCCACGTGCAGGGTGTACTCGGGGATCGCGTCCAGCGGCAGCACGCCCGAGAAGAGGCCGTCCCCCTCCGAGACGAGGGCCGTGCGCCTGCCGCCGATCACCACGCTCACGGCGCGGGCGAAGGGGCGCAGGGCCCGGAACACGACCCCGCCGGGCACCGGGTGGGCGCCCAGCAGCCCGTGCGGATCGTAATGGGCACCCGCCAGCAGACGTCCGCGGTCCTCCGGACTCAGTGCGGGCGCGGTCGTGCTCGGGACCGGACCTGACGGCTCCGGGATTGAGGTGTCTCGCAGGGCCACGGCTCAGTCTCCTCTCACAGCGAGGCGCTCGATCGCCGCCATCGGTACAGGCAGCCAGTCGGGGCGGTGCCGTGCCTCGTACAGCACCTCGTACACGGCCCGGTCCGTCTCATAGGCGCGGAGCAGTCCGTGTTTCTTGCGCGGGTCCCAGCCGGCGCGGGCGGCGTAGCCCGCGCAGTAGGCCTCGCGGCAGCGGCGGGCCCACTCCGGGCGCCAGGGGCGGCGCTGCCGGGCGGCGTAGTCGAAGGAACGCAGCATCCCGGCGATGTCCCGCACGGGGGAGTGGGCGCTGCGCCGTTCGGAGAGCGGCCGGGAGGGCTCGCCCTCGAAGTCGATGACGAACCACTCGCGCCCGGCCCGCAGTACCTGGCCCAGGTGCAGATCGCCGTGGATGCGCTGGGCGGGCGGCCCGGGGTCGCAGCTGGTGAGGGCGGCGAACGCGGTCCGCAGTCCCGGCACGAACGGCTGAAGCGCGGGCACGCAGTGCGCGGCGGCGTCCAGCCGCTCGATCATCGCGGCGGCCGTCTGCCCGTTCTCCCCGGGCCCGCCGACGGGGAACGCCGACGCCAGCGCGAGGTGCACCTCCGCCGTGGCCGCGCCCAGCGCCCGGGCCTGGACCGTGAAGTCGTCCCCGGCGGCCAGCGCGTGCAGCCCCAGCGTCCAGCCGTCGGAGGCGTCCCGCAGATACGGCTGGAGCACGCCGAGGGTGGCCTTGAAAGGGTGGTTCGTCTGGAACCAGGCGACGGGAGCGGGCACGCGGTGACAGCCCTGGCGAGCCAGTGCGCCCGGCACCTCCAGATCCGGGTTGACGCCCGGCTGGATGCGCCGGAAGACCTTCAGGATGTACTCGTCGCCGTACACCAGCGAGGAGTTGGACTGCTCGGCGTCCAGCAGCCGCGGCACCAGCCCGGCGGGCACCTGCTGGTCCGGGTCGCAGTCGAAGCGCAGGGGGCCCGCGGTGCCCGGGTGCCGCAGCCGGTCCAGCAGCAGCTGGGCCGAACGGGGGTCGTGCAGCGCGTCGTAGACCGTCAGTCCGGCCAGCGGCCCGTCCTGCACCCGCCCGATGAGCGCCCGCCCGAGCCGCGGCGACGGCTGCTCCCGCACGCCGAGCAGCAGCTGGTAACAGTCGCCGGCCGGGGGAGCCCCGCCGGGCGAGGGCACGCCCGTGTGGCCGGCGTGACCGGCGTGGACCAGCAGATGCAGACAGCCCGGGAAGAGCTCGGTCATCGACAGCAGACCGAGTTCCGTGACGGGCCGGTCCTTGCCCGCGAACCAGCGCTGCCGGGGCAGCCATTCGCGCAGCAGCCCGCCGAGCGACTCCATGGGCTCGCCCAGGCGCGGGAGGTCCGGGCCGAGGGATGCGGTCTTCGGCATGGTCACGCCTCCTTTCGTCGGCGCAGGCTCACAGTCGCCGGCCGATGCGGGATGCGACTCGGGTGAGCCTGAACCAGTAGAAGCCGTGGCCCCCGAGGGTCAGCAGATACGGCAGCTCGCCGATGGCCGGGAAGCGGACCCCGCCGAACAGCTCCACCGGGTGCCGCCCCGCGAACTCGCGCAGGTCGAGCTCGGTGGGCTGCGCGAACCGCGCGAAGTTGTTGACGCACAGGACCAGGTCGTCCTCGTACTCCCGCAGGAAGGCCAGCACCGCGGGGTTGGAGGAGGGCAGTTCGGTGTACGAGCCGAGTCCGAAGGCGGGGTTCTGCTTGCGGATCTCGATCATGCGGCGGGTCCAGTGCAGCAGCGACGACGGCGATGACATCGACGCCTCGACGTTGGTCACCTGGTGGCCGTAGACCGGGTCCATGATCGCCGGAAGGCAGAGGCGGCCCGGGTCGCAGGTGGAGAAGCCGGCGTTGCGGTCCGGGGTCCACTGCATCGGCGTGCGGACCGCGTCCCGGTCGCCGAGCCAGATGTTGTCGCCCATGCCGATCTCGTCGCCGTAGTAGAGGATCGGCGAGCCCGGGAGGGCCAGCAGCAGCGCGGTGAACAGTTCGATGGTGTGCCGGTCGTTGTCCAGCAGGGGAGCAAGGCGCCTGCGGATGCCGATGTTGGCGCGCATGCGGGGGTCCTTGGCGTACTCGGCCCACATGTAGTCGCGCTCTTCGTCGGTGACCATCTCGAGCGTCAGCTCGTCATGGTTGCGCAGGAACATCCCCCACTGGCAGCCCGAGGGGATGGCCGGGGTCTTGGCCAGGATTTCGGAGACCGGGTAGCGGGACTCGCGGCGTACGGCCATGAAGATGCGCGGCATGACCGGGAAGTGGAAGGCCATGTGGCACTCGTCGCCACCGTTCGCGTAGTCGCCGAAGTAGTCGACGACGTCCTCGGGCCACTGGTTGGCCTCCGCCAGCAGCACCGTGTCCGGGTACTGCGCGTCGATCTCGCGGCGGACGCGCTTGAGGAACGCGTGCGTGGCGGGCAGGTTCTCGCAGTTGGTGTCCTCGGACGCGTACAGGTAGGGCACCGCGTCCAGCCGGAATCCGTCGATGCCCAGGTCCAGCCAGAACTTCAGCGCGGCCAGGATCTCCTCCTGGACCCGCGGGTTCTCGTAGTTGAGGTCCGGCTGGTGGGAGAAGAAGCGGTGGAAGTAGTACTGGCCGCGCACCGGGTCGAACGTCCAGTTCGACGCCTCGGTGTCGACGAAGATGATTCGCGCGTCCGGATAGCCCTTGTCGTCGTCGGCCCACACGTAGTAATCGCCGTAGGGTCCGTCGGGGTCCTTGCGCGACTCCTGGAACCACGGGTGCTGGTCGCTGGTGTGGTTCATGACGAAGTCGATGATCACGCGCATGCCGCGCTGGTGGGCGGCGTCGGCGAACTCCACGAAGTCGGCCAGGTCGCCGAACTCCGGCAGTACGGCGGTGTAGTCGGAGACGTCGTAGCCGCCGTCGCGCAGGGGGGACTTGAAGAACGGCGGCAGCCACAGGCAGTCGACGCCGAGCCACTGGAGGTAGTCGAGCTTGGAGGTGAGGCCCTTGAGGTCGCCCACGCCGTCGCCGTTGCTGTCCTGGAACGAGCGGACGAGTACCTCGTAGAAGACGGCGCGCTTGAACCAATCCGGGTCACGGTCCCTGGCGGGAGTGTCCTCGAAGGTGTCCAGCACGGGCTCGTTCACGGTCATGACGCTCTTGCCCCTCCGTTCGCACGCGCGGCGGGCGGGGACTGGACGTGAAGGACGTGCGCGGGAGCCCGCCCCGGCTCCAGACGCACGTAGTTGGTCCTGCTCCAGTGGTAGGTCTCGCCGGTGAGCTCGTCGCGCACCGGCACCGACTCGTGCCAGTCCAGGCCGAGTTGCGGCATGTCCAGCGAGACCGTGGCCTCCTGGGCGTGATGCGGGTCGAGGTTGGCGATCACCAGGACGACATCGGATCCGCTGCGCTTGCTGTACGCGATGAGCGCGTCGTTGTCGGTCCGGTGGAAGCGGAGGTTCCTGAGCTGGTGCAGCGCGGGGTGCTCGCGCCGGACGGTGTTGAGCCTGGTGAGCAGCGGGGTGATGGTGCGGCCCTCACGTTCGGCCGCTGCCCAGTCGCGGTGCCTGAGCTGGTACTTCTCCGAGTCCAGGTACTCCTCGCCGCCCTCCTTCAGCGGGGTGTTCTCACACAGCTCGTAGCCGGAGTAGATGCCCCACGTCGGGG